>CALMNL010000001.1 GCA_937868765.1 uncultured Desulfatitalea sp.
TCTTCCTGGCCTTCATCGTGTGGTTCTACGTGGTCACCGGCGGTATGAAGGCCGGCGCCTGGGTGGGCGTGCTCCAGTTCGTGCTTCTCGTGGGTGGCATCGTGATCCTGGGCGCTTATGTGATCGGGCATGAAGAATTCGGCGGATGGAGCGGTTTTACCGCGGCCATGGCCAAGCTGGACACTAAGTTCCGGCATGTGCCCGAGGTGATCACCTGGGGCCTGGGCAAGAAGGGGGCCGCCTCCTGGACGGCCGTGATGGTCCTGACCTACATGTTCGCCCTGATGGGCATCCAGTCGTCACCGGCCTTCACCATGACCTTCTTCGGCATCAAATCGCCCAAGCCGTTGGCCTGGCAGCAGACCTTCATGTCCACCTTCGTGGTCGGCTTCGCCCTGTTCTTCTTCACCGCCTTCCAGGGCATGGGCGCCAAAGTGCTCGAGGTGGCCGGCGTCGCAGCTTTCCAAGGAATGAGCGACCGCACCATCGTGCCCACCCTGATCCAGCAGTTCCTGCCGCCCTTCATGGTCGGTCTGGTGTTCATGGGGGCCATCGCGGCCATCCACTCCACGGCCGCGCCCTACATCAACACCGGCGGGTCGATCCTGCTGCGCGACATTTACTGGCGCTACATCCGCAACCAGAAGGCCGGCGACACCGAGCAGATCTGGGTCAACCGTCTGCTGACCACCGCCCTGACCATCGCCGCCCTGGCCGTCGGTCTCACCTCCAAGGCGGCCCTGGTTATCCTGGGCGCCCTGGCCACGGCCTTCGGCTTCGTGATGTACCTTCTGCTGCTGGGCGTCATCTGGGGTTTCAAGTTCCCGAGAATCGGGGCCGTGCTGGGGACCGCCGCCGGCATGTTTGCGGTCTATCTGACCTACAAGGTATATCCCAACCCGCTTTCCATGCACAGCGCCTTCTGGGGCGTTTTTGCCGGTCTGGTGGTGGCCTATCTTTGCAGAGGACTGGGCTTCAAGGACACTCAAGAGACCATCGAGCGCCAGGCGGAGGTGCGCCAGTGGCTGGACAGCGTGGACAGCCCCACCGAGAACGGCCGCAAATGGCGTGGGGTTATGAAGGTCGCCACCCCGCTGTGGTACTTCTTCGCCATCGGCCCGGCCTGTATCCTTGGCAACCAGGCCTTCCAGTTCTGCGGGTTCCCACACCTGTGGTCCTGGCAGATTTTCTGGTGGGCGGTGGGCATCGTCATGATGTGGGCTTTGACCTTCAAGGCGGAACTCTCTACCACCAACGAAGAGCAACTGGCCCGGGCAGAGAAGGAAACCCGCATCGTGGTCAAGGAATAAACTAGACACGAACCCTTACACAGGAAAGGAAAAACGCTATGAAACTGGAAGATAAGTGGTTGATCGGTGTCATGATATTCGTTGTCCTTTTTGTGGCGAGCTTTGGCATCGGTCTCTGGGGATAAATCGACATCATAGTGTGGCATGCGCGGCCGGAGAAGCCTATGAGGCGCCGGCCGCGCGCTCTTAATTCAATGGAGAGGTTGAAAATGAAAATGTTCTATCGGTTGTTGTTTGTTCTGGCAGTGGTGATCGCCTGGACCGCTGTCCAAGCTTCGGCCGAGTCCCTGGCGGCGCCGGAGCTGAAGAGCCCCAAGGAAAAAGCCAAGAACCAGGTGCCGACGACGGTTCTAAAATGGAATGAGGTTCCCGGAGCAAAAGGCTACCGCGTATTCGTATCCACCTCCGCAGAGAGTCTGAACGCGATTGCACCCAAAGCAGCCTGCGCCGATTGCCTGGTGGACCAGAAGGTGGATGCGCCCACGTTTCAGGTACCTCCGAAACTGCTGACCAAAAACATGCCTTATTTCTGGACGGTGCGTGCGGTGAACGACACTGATGAGGGGCCCAGTGCAGCCCCGCGTTCCTATACCTTGGCTTCGACCTATTTTCAGGATATGGATTGACAGCCCAAAAGGCGACGATTCATTCGACAGCGCCGGGCAGGTGGCCGCTTTGCTGAGCCGCTTGCCCGGCGCTCATGTCTTTAGGGCGGCTATTTAAGACGCCCAATGTGGTGGGGACCGTTGCGTTAAAAAAGTGGACCGAGAAATAGAAAAACAGTATGATCAAAAACATGATACAAAAGAAGCATCGTTATGGTCCGATGGCGACCGCCTGCCCGCAACCGGCTGCGAAGATACCTCAGTCAGATCATTTCTGGCCTTCGGAACCGGTTTTATCTTTGTTGGCCGGGAGTTGGGCGCGATAGAAGATAGCCGTCGCGGGAATCAGTAAAAAATAGGTGCAAATACCGAAAAGAGCGGCTGTCACCAGGGCATGCAATGTCAATGCGGAGGAGTTTAAACCCAGAGCCGTGACGCGAATGATCACGAAGAGGACGTTGATGCCGATGGCCCCTATATTGATGAAGATGCACAGGGTGCGCGCCCATGGCCTGATTCTAAAAACAAAGTAACCGATGCCCAGGCCAACGATGGCCACGCGGATTGCATTGTTCGGATGGACTGTGCCTGGGAAGGTAGTGTTGATATGGTAAATAAAGGCCAGTAGGGAAATCCAGCCGGCCACCAGAAACAGCATGGCTTTGCGCACGGTGGGCGGTGACGTGAAGTAAGGCTGTTCTTTAAATTGCATGGGTTACCTTCCGGGATGATAGATGGTGGTGGTGTATTCGGTCATGATGCTTGGTCATTCATAGCGATCACCCGGTAATTTGGCAAGACTTTTGGCATAATTTCAGAATTGGACCGCACGTGAAAACCCAGCATAAATTCTGGCGGGCCGTGGGCGTAATTCTGGTTGTCGCCCTTATCGTATTCGCTATTCTCGGCATAGCCTTGTGGCGGCACTTCACCATCGAGCAGCAAGCGGTCCTGCATGCCATCATTGACCGATATTTTCTTTTCTTCCTGATGACCGCTATCGTTTTGGCTGTTGCCCTTGGATTTGCGTTGGACTGGTTTTTTCATTTTTACATCATCCCTATCAATCAAATCATCGAACAGATCAAACTGATCAATACGGTCGATCCTTCACTGCGGGTGCGCAACAGCGGCTGCCATGATGTAAAGTGTCTTGCCGAAGCCATCAACCAAGGAGCGGAGGCGCAATCGCAGTTTCGCAAATCAGTGGAACAGCAGCTCCATGCAGCCCGGGCGGAAACCGAAGCGGAAAGAAATATCCTGGCTGCTTTACTGGAAGATCTGCCCCAGGGGATTCTGGTATGCAACATCGACGGAAGAATCGTTTTTTATAATCGCAAGGTCCGCGAAGTGTTGATGCCCCATCAGCTGGAAGGTCCCGTTCCCATTCATGCAATCGGGCTTGGGCGTTCGGTATTCTCCTTGATCGATACCAACCTGATCATGCAATCCCTGGATCGCATCGGTCAAAAACTCTCTTTGGGAGAGACCGCCGCCAGCGAGCGCTTTTTGTACGAGGCCCAAAGCGGCAATCTGTTGCCCATGGAGATAATCCCGGTGCTCGATAGCCAGCACCATATTTCGGGATTCATCCTTTATGTGGAAGATCAGACGGTCAAGTTGCAGAAGGAAAAAGAGCTTTCCATGCGTCTGCAGAGCTGGCAACATCAGTTGGTCCAGCATGTTTCGGTGATTAAGTCCACTGTGGAGATACTCAGCGGGGAAGCATTGAGCACCCCGGAGCGCGAACAGCTGACTGCTCTTCTGGCCAAGGAGACGGAGCTCGCCGCCGGTCTGCTCACCCGTCGCGATATAGCTGCCAAATGGACGCCCAACCAGCCCTGGCCGCTTACACCGGTGGATGCTGTAGAGTGGACCCGGTTTCTCTCCCATAGGGTTTCCGAGGCCCTTCACATGCAGATGAAAGTGGGGGCGGACCTTCAGGCGGTGCCGATCAGTGTAGACATGCACCATCTCACCGGAGCGTTGCTCTACGTGCTGCACCAGGTTAAGCAGACCACACAGGTAAGCACCATTAACGGGCGTTTGTACCTGAAAGACAACTGGGTCTACCTGGACATGCTCTGGACGGGTCCGCCGGTGGATAATGAAGCGCTCTTGCGCTGGAAGCACAGCCTGACGAAGATCGACGGCATCGAGCTGACCATCCCGATCATTGATATTTTCAGGGCCCACGGTGCCAAGCTGTGGAATGTCCGGGGGGAACACGGCGCCGGCAGTATCGGTCTGCGCTTGCTGATTCCGGCTCTGGAGGCCGACCAGGCGGTGGTGATCGAAGGTCCGGCCACCATTATTCCCGATTCGCGCCCCGAATTCTATGATTTCGATCTTTTCCAGTCGGCCGCGCTTAGGCCGGAACTGGATGATCAATTGCTGACGGAGCTGACCTATACGGTTTTCGATACAGAGACCACGGGGTTGGACCCCCAAGGCGGCGACGAAATCATCTCCATCGGGGCTGTCCGCGTGGTCAATGGGCGGCTGCTGCGCACCGAGCAATTTGACCAGCTCATCAACCCCCAGCGGACACTGCCATGGGCTTCGGTCAAGTTCCATGGTATCCGTCCAGAAATGCTCATCGATCAGCCCACCATAAGCCAGGTGCTGCCGCGTTTTTATCAATTCGCCCAGGATACCGTTCTGGTGGGACACAACGTGGCTTTCGACATGCGCATGTTACAACTCAAAGAGGCGAGCACCCAGGTGCGATTCACCAATCCCATCCTGGACACCATGCTGCTCTCCGACACGGTTCATCCGGCCCATCGTGGCCATGGCCTGCAAGCCGTGGCAGAGCGATTGGGAGTGCGGATCATGGGGCGCCATACCGCCATTGGCGATGCCGTGGCGACGGCCGAAGTGTTTTTAAGGCTCGTCCCCCTATTGTCCGCCCAGGGAATCCGCACGCTCAAGCAAGCCCGCCAGGCTTCACAGAAAAGCCTCTATGCACGTCTGAAATATTAGCATAATAAGCGGTTATGCGTCGGTTCTGTTAGGAGGTGCAACTGCGCATCCATTGCCATATCGTCCCCTTAACTTTCCTTTAACTTATCCTTTCATTTGACCGGGAATTCCCTCCGAAAAAAGCGTCTCGAATATCGTCTGCACGATGGATGCCTCTTCCATGGCGCCAGCTAATTTAAAATAATTAATATAACAGATAGATACGTGCCATTTGGCTGTTGGAAAGCCTCGGGCTGCGAAATTTAAATGTGGAGAGATACTATTATATGTATTTGATTTGATTAAATGAATAAAATTTGCTTGACAGAGATAAAATAACGTAATCTAGAAGGAAAACATAAAATAAATGGAATTCATTTTATGGGTATCCATGAAAGAAAAGAGCGCGAGAAGGAACGCCGGCGGCAGCAGATCATGATCGCAGCCAAACGGGTATTTTCCATCAAGGGGTTCGGCCGCGCCACCATGGAGGATATCGCCAATGAGGCCGAGTTGAGCCCTGGAACGCTTTATCTCTACTTCAAGAGCAAAGATGACCTGTGCGCTTCGCTGTCGCTGAGGGTCCTCGAGTATTTCTTCCTGCGCATGGAGCACGTAGCTGCTGAAAAGCACCTGACGTATCAAAAAAAGATTACGTCGCTCAAAAAGGCCTTGTTCGATGTTTATGAGTTCGATCCCCTGATTTTGAAGAACCTGTTTTTTCTGCAATCCAAAGAAGCAGTTCAACTGCTGACGCCGGAGTTGATGGCTGAGATTAATGAATTGAGCGACAAGGCCATGGACAAAATAGCATCCATCTTCGAGATCGGTTTTAGCGAAAAACACAGAACAAAACAGGGTCCCCGCGATCTTGCCCGAATCGCATGGGCCACATTTTACGGTCTTGTGCTCTGGGAAAAGAGCGACG
>CALMNL010000002.1 GCA_937868765.1 uncultured Desulfatitalea sp.
CGGCGGAGGCGATTTCGGTCAGTTCGATGACCACTTCTTCCTCGGCTTCTTCCCCTGCGGGGGGCGTCAGGGCGCCCGGCGGCGTATACCCGGCGGCGGCCATTTCCTCAGCGGAGGCGATTTCGGTCAGTTCGATGACCTCTTCTTCTGCTTCCATTTCGATGGCTGTTTCGAGCAGGCTCGGCGGTTCCTGGTTGAGGATCTCCATGACCTCCGGTGTCGCCGGGACGTGTTCTTCGGCGGGCGCCGGCGCCGGCTCCATCTCGTTGGAAGGCATCAGATCGATGGGGTGGACGACTTCGGTAAGTTCCAGCGCGTCGTCAGACTTCAGGTCTTCCAGGGAAGATATCTTCTCTTCGACCACCGGCGCATGCTTCGGTGCATCCGCCATCAAAGGCGCGGGTTCCGGGTCGGCGGGCCTGTCTTCAAAATCCAGGAGGGGTTCGATCCTGGGCGCCTCTTCCGGGGCGGTTTCGGCCTCTTCCAGGCTGAGCGGCGCTGCGATGATGGTGTCGTCCCAGTCGCCGATCGGCTTGGGCGCCTCCACTTTCAGGTCCTTTTCGCTGGGGGCGGGTTCCACCCTGGGGCCGCGCATCTGCTCCGCCTTGCTCTGGATGAGATCGAAGGCGGCGTCCACATCCGATTCGATTCCCTTTTGGCGGGATACTTTGGCACTGAAAGGCGACGACGAGGTGCGGGCCACGATCGGTTTGGGGGGCGCCGGCACGGGGCCGCCCGGGGAGGAGAGCACTTGCGTGAGATCAATGATTTTGCCCCGGGTGGCGGAGATGACCTCCAACTCGGGCGTCAGTTCTATGATCCGATCGGTCGGGGAAGAACTGTCCTTGGGTTGGGGTGGTACTTTCTTGGAATCTTCCATAAATCCCCCGGCTTTGTTATATAAGTCGCACGCCTCGGAGGGGTGCCGCCGGACCGGCTACCGGCATGCGGATGATGTCGCCGCGAATCCAATGTGCTGCGCCATCCATGCCGGGCGTGGTTTCTCCCTCCAACCCCGCCAAAGGTTTCCCGGCAGGCGTGCAGGCGCGATGGCCGCAGGCCGAATTTTGGCTACAGGCGTACTGCTTCAGCCCTTGCAAGCTAACATAGGGGGGTGGGGCTGTCAAGCAGTTTGCAAGTTAAGATATTTAATCAATTAAGAAAATATGAGATGATCGGCGCCTAAAAAAAGTAAAGTGTCCGTCGCCGCGGCAGCCGGCCGGCACACGCACCCGCAAAAGGACCCGCCATGCGTCGTTTTTTCATAGCCCCGGACCAGATTCTTCAGGCACATCCCCGGCTCGGCGAGGAAGATGCCCGACATGTGCGCACGGTGCTGCGCCTCCAGCCCGGTGCGCCCGTCGTGGTGTTCGATGGCACCGGTGCCGAATACGAGGCCCGCATCGACGCCATCGATGCCAGAGGTGTGACCCTGGCCCTGCTTCAGCGCCTGATATCCGAAAGCGAATCACCCTTGGAGATCACCCTGGCCCAGGGCTACCTGAAAGACAAGAAGATGGACGAATTGGTGCGCCGGCTCACCGAATTGGGGGTGGCCCACTGGCTGCCGTTCATGGCCCGGCGGTCGGTGCCCAGTCCGGACGAAAGGCGTGGCCAGGCGCGGCACCAACGCTGGCAGAAGATCTCCCTGGAAGCGGTCAAGCAGTGCCGCCGCAACCGGCCCATGACCATCTCGAGCCCGGTCTCTTTCAGCGAAGCCCTGGCCGCCGCCGCGTCATGCGATTTGAAGCTTTTTTTCTGGGAAGGCCCCGAGACGCAGCCGCTCCACCGACCCGTGGGCCGGTCCGCGCCCGCCAGGGTTTTCATCATGATCGGCCCGGAAGGGGGCTTCGCCCCGGACGAGCAGCAAGCTGCCCGGGCCCAAGGATTTCAAATGGTCGGCATGGGGCCGCGCATCCTGCGCGCCGAAACGGCGGCCGTGACGGCCTGCGCCCTGGCCCAATTTCTTTTCGGAGACATGGGGCAAAATGTTCTTGACAAATTATAGACGGGTTTAATAAGTAGGCGCTTTCAATTCAGCAGCCTACCGGCTTTACGGTTTGTGCCGAGGTAGCTCAGTCGGTAGAGCAGGGGACTGAAAATCCCCGTGTCGGCGGTTCGATTCCGTCCCTCGGCACCATAAAAGACAGGGGTTTGCGGGTAACACTGCAACCCCTGTTTTTATTTCCCCGCCAGAAGAAAACGGGCGATGTGTAAAACGCCGCGAGGTTTGAAACCACGTGCCGGATGGTTTGAAACCGCGTTAAGGGGGCCTTAAAGGTCTGTTTGAGGTCTTGTGGATGGTTTGAACAAAACGCTGTGGGGCGGCATGCTCCTCGCCATCCCAACCAGCGACTGGTAGGATCATTTATGATTGCAGTAGTCCCTGCAAATCGAACTTCATCCCTGCACCAACTAATTCCTGAGCTAACTTTGTGCGCCAGCCTCCCTGACTATCTAATTCTATGAATAGGACACCATGAAGGTCCGAAGGGACTTCGACTCCGGGTTTGAACAAACCACACACTCGACGGCGACCTATTTTTCCCGTAAAATACCCCAGTTCTAAAATTACATTTTGCCTTGCTCGCTTGCATAATTTATCGGGTGAAGAAGCACTAGCACCAACATCATCTGGTGTTAGAAGCACAACAGCATAACCAACGTCGGTATGTGCCTCAAATTTTTCAATGATTGTCCGACCTTCATTCGCCTGTTCGTGCAAAATTACAGGTGTTAGTTGTAGCTTCTCGAGAAAACGCGCCACATATTCCCTGGCACTAACATCGTGGCCGTGCACTAAAAAGACCTTCTTTGAATTAACGGTACACTGTGTATTGGCTATCTTTTCTTTATGTGTTGATGCAGGATCAAGTGTGCTTCGAGACAAAGTCAAGGCAAGCCCCTCAAGGTGCCCTACTTGACGATCAAGGTATTCATTCCAGAAAAGTTGTGGATTATCTCCGGCCAATTCCGACACATCTTTTGCCGTTTGGGCACCGATTGCGATCTTTAAAAACGATAATATTTGACGAAGCCAACTCTGATAATGATCACTATTCTTGAGATTCCACGCAGCATCGATGAAAGCCGTCAACCTCTCTGCTACTTCCTTCATCTATCAATCTCCCTAATTTTTGCGCTCTAACTTGCTGCTGTGGGGCGCGCGGCTTTTTTGCGCGCCCCCACCAGCAGATTGTCAGGTTTTGATGCGCTCATTGAATGTTGAAATTAAAAATAGGCAAAGCGCCCCGGAAAGATTGACTGCGAGCTCTGCATGACGTGGTGCAGGGCGTGCAGGAGCTTTGCCTTTGCCATGTGCGTCACCAAGCCTGTTGCGTAGTGTGCCTAAACCATTAACCACGGCGGAGCAGCCACCGAGGATTTGCTTGAATACGTCTTCAGTGTGCTGGTTTGGCGACAGCGAAAGTTCGTTAGCAGTTAGCTTGTAAAGTTCGTGGAGTTCAATTTTGTTGCTGCTGTATGGGATGTTCTTCTCATCAAGGATGTGCTTACAGACAGTTTCAAGTAGCGTTCGTGCTGCGGTTATTGCTCCCTCTGGATCGCTTGTGCGCCGCTCAAGTGCACGCTGCCAAGCGCCATGAACCCCCTCCGTATCGAATTGCTTTAATACCTGAGATGTTGATTGATCAAGTGGGGCTTTGTTTTTACCTTCCAAGAAATCGAGAATAGGAGTGAACTCTTGCCAGATGTATGCCCGACGTTCGGCATAGGTCCCATATTTGTTTTTAATAAATGGCCAAAATTGGTCCAATTCGCGGTTTGTTCTGATGAATGAAGGCAAAAGCTGCTTGTATTCTGGATTCTCTAACAAATAACGCCTCAGAGCCGTATAGTCGGCACTTCTTGCTTGTTGCCCTGTAGAAATTGATATAAGCATGTTTTGCAAGGCTCGAACACGCTCAATATCGTTCACAAACTCGTCAAGCACAGATAAAGCTCCTTAAAACGCAGCAAATAACCGGTGCAAATGGAGCGCAGCGGAATTTGCATCCGAGTTAATTTGTTTGTTGGGCTTTTCCTTTGTCGGTTTCCTCAAAATTTACTTTCATGATTTCCTGATTCTCTTTCCGAAGAATCCTTAAAATTGCAATAGGCCAGTTCGATGGCTCAGGTTGAATTCCACCTTCAAGAATTCTTACTTCTCGTCCTCCGAATACGAAGAAGCCGGACTCTTCAAGTTCCTGAAGCGATTTCGTCAGGCTAAAAGCTATTTGCACTCGATCACTCGATTCGAGTTCATCTATTAAATCACCCCAGTCCTGCACTGTCTGCAGGAATCCACCAACAAGATCGACTTCGTCCTGAGATTTTAACTCTTCATGATCAAAGGAATATCCCATTGAATTGGATATGATATCAAGCACCTCTTTTCCAGTTGTTAAACGAGCAAGAAAAGGTGGAATATTTTGCTTAACCCTTCTGACTCTGATTGGTTTTGTTTTCTGATTTTTCTCAAGCCTCTGGGAAACCCAAACTTCATGATTCGTTTTCATTTGGCGAAGGTAGTCAGTTGTATAAGTGGCTGACTGGTCATCAACCATCTTATGATGAACCCTGCAAAGAAGTATCACATTCTCATAAGAATCTAGTTTATCTTCAGGATACGATGGATCGTGTCGTGGTCCGTTAGGTTTGGCCGATATTATATGGCATTCATCCGCAATCACAGATTCGTCATCTTGCTCAGTCGAGTCTATTACCAATTCATTCTTGCATATAGAGCATCGGTTTCCAGATCGCCCCCAAAGAATCTTTCTTGTTTTATCACTTATCGACATTTCTTATTCTCAAGCCCAACGTAGGCTTCAGCGGGAGCGGCCGCTTTTTGGCCGCGATCTGATGAAAGCCAAGGTTATATTAAGATTTTTTCTTTTTCTTTTTTCCGATATTTGACCCTAATTCGAAATCGAGTAGATCGGTTCTATCGAATGCTCTCATTGCCCTTTGTTGATCCCTGTATCCGAAATTTTTATGCTTATTCGGTGGAGAATATACGCCATATATTATGAAGCTCGTAAGCGCACCAATTACGATTGCCGGATATGCCGGTTTACCGTAAGCCCAAAGAATGGTCGAGGACAATACTGTTAATAATGCTATTCCTATTAGAATGGCTTTCTTTCGATTCATGGCATTAATATAACATTGTTACTCACCGGATACGGATAACTTCAAAAAGGCGGTCCGTCTTCCAGTTTTGAATCAAATGGATTTTAACATAGCTTTTGCGGATTCTTGTTTCTTGGCTATCATAGTGCTCCGAATAATCAAGAAATAATTAATGCGGACACAAGCTATCCGCTGTCTCGCTATTCGGCGAAAAAGCCGGTTTTGCCCCCGGTCCGGGTTGCCCATCGTATTTACGGATAATTTCGTTGGAAATTCCCAATGCAGAGCAACTGAGATCGGCTAAACAGAATATTTTTTAATTATTCGTGATAACCAATTCACGCCCGCTGATGCATCTTTTTTGGGCAACACTATAGCTCAACCCTACGGGCTTCAATTTAAAGCCACCGAATACCCTTCTCATCTCAGGGTGGTCGTTGATGCTCAAAACAAAATCGGATTTAAGGCAGGACAAGATCTTGGCGAGGTCTTCAAAATCGGCCAGCTCAAAATTGTAATTGTAATAAGGGGCTTTGTAATAAGGCGGGTCCAGATAAAAAAAGGCCCCGGGCTTGTCATACGTCTTTAAAAAATCCTTCCAATTAAGATGCTCGATCGTAACCCCGGCCAATCTTAGGTGAACCTCAGATAGCTCCTCCTCGATGCGCAGCAGATTAATCCGCGGCCGGCTCATCGGTGACGCTCCATAGGTTCGACCCCGCACCCGCCCAGCAAAACACAACCGTTGCAGGTAATAGTACCGGGCCGCCCGCTGGATGTCGGTGAAGCCGCCGGCGGTCTGCTGGTGCTTCCAATCCTCGAACCATTCCCGCGATGCCAGCAGCCATTTAAACTGCCTTAAAAACTCCTCCAAATGGTTTTGAAGCACCCGGTAAAAGCAGACCAGGTCACCTCCAGATCTTTGATGAATTCGTATTTGGAGGGCTCTTTTCGAAAAATCACCCAGGCGGCCCCTGCGAATACCTCGCAATAGGCCTTGTGCGGGGGCATCATGTCGATGATGGTTTGGGCCAGTTTGGACTTGCCGCCGATGTAGGCTAAAGGGCTGTTCACGGGTAACGCCTTGTTCCGGTGCGGACGGAGGTGCTATTGGCCCCTTACTCTGCCCGAGCACAGAGGTCGTTCGTTAGGATGTGGGGCTGCCCTATACAGCTCCGCGCCTCCCGGGAAGTCCCAGCTTCCCAGGAGGCGGCCTCAATCCATTTATTGAAAAGCTCCGGACTTATTTGAGGGAGATACTTGGCCGGTGTGTTGCAAGTTAATTTTGGAGCTGTTTTCCATGACCTCAATGATCGATTGGATCACAACGGCACCGCCGGTCTCCCGTTGGGTAACCGTTGGATATGCACCGGATTCCATCGTATAAAGGCCCCCCTCAATTCCCAAGGCGTGGTACCCGTAAGATTCGATCTGGCCGCGCCGAAAATTGGTGTTGTAGCCGGTGACCATGTTGAAGGCAGAATCGAGCAGATAGTTGGCCACATCGTTGGTGTTGAGCGCGACGACAATGGCATCGAGGTCGGACACAACCCAGTTGTCATCAGTTGCATCGTAAACCATGCGCGGCTTTGAATAGTTGTTGGCGTGGAGGTCAAAACACACGGTCACATAGGCGTGGACCTCCGCGATCTTCGAATGGATTAGAAACGTTTCCGGGGGTTCGGTGGCGCTGTCCGGCCCCAGAACATCCCAACCGCGATTGCCATCCAGTCCGGAGTCAAACGATCGAAAGCGGCCGGCATACACACCGTCGGGGTTAGTCATGGGGAAGACGTGTAAAATGGATTTCCTGCGCAAGGTCACCGCGTCCGGGGCATCTGAAAGAATCCACTCCATGAAACCGCGCATGGAATGCGAGGCCTGTGGTTCTCCTGGGTGGGACCGGCCGGTGATCACCATCTCGAAACGATTGGTGTAGTATCCCGGCTCCTCGATGAGCATGTAGTAAACGCTTCGGCCGCCCTGAGAATGCGTGACGCCACCGTAGGACAGGGCCGACACCTGGCAAAAGGCGCTGGCGTCCCAGTCGGCCACGTCCGCCACCAGGTCCGAATAGGTATAGGGATGGTCCATAGCCACGTAGACCGTATTCGCGGCCATCATCGGCAAAGTGAATTGCAGGACGTCGCCGCTATATGAGTTGATGGAGGAAAGTCGGTACCAGGTTTTCTGATCATATGAGTACACCGGCCGGATGGCGCTATGCGTACCCGTCCAATAAGGCCCTCCGGATCGAGTGTTATTAAAGTTTACCCGCACCACAGGCGTTGCACCATCCACATCGGATAAACTGAAATAGAACCAATCGCCCCAGGAGGTTGCAGCCGGAGAGGGGTCGCACTCGGTAATCACATTAAAAGTGCCGACAGGGTCCTCGAAACTGGCGGCGTGCACGCCATTGCCGCCCTCGAAACTGCTATCTATGGCAGCAGCGTCGATGCTGCACGGAGAAATGATTAGCAGTGCAATAAGCAGATATCTAATCACGCGGATCCCGCCCTTCAAAGGCCACTCCGAAGCGCAAGGCGGCGCCGGAGAGAAAATCCAATGATCCTGAAGGCACTTCGGTCAAGGCAATTTCGCCGGACCATGTACCGGCCTACAGATGATCTGAGATGTCATAGTAGCCGATCAGGTTCGCCCCGCTGAACAAGACCGTCCAGACATACAGACCTTCGACTCTCTCTTCCGGGGCGCTCCTCATGTTCGCATGGGTGGCCGTCCCAGGATATCGATAAAACATCCGCTGCCACCGCCATCACCACTGCCATCACTGCTGCCACTGCCGGTGTCGTCGGAAGGCGAATCGCCGTCGTCCGGCGGCGGGGAGAGGTCGTCGGCAAGCAGATCCAGAAGAAGACTTTGAGCGGCGATGGTCACCGAACGGGTGACATCGCCGCTCAAGGTTGCGCCGCTGAAGGTGACCGTGTAGGTGCCGGGGGCGAGGATGGGAAAGGCATAGCCGCCGCTGTCGGCGGTGACAGCGAAGTACTGCCCCTGGTCCGGCCGAACGGTGATCCCCTCGAGCCCTTCGCCGGGATCATACATGTCGTTGCCGTTGGCATCGGCCCACACCGTGCCCACCAGGAAGCGGTTGTAATGCGCGGCGTTGAGCGTGTCGGCCCGGCAGTAATTGCCGGTGACGACCAGGTCGCCTTTGGATTTGGCCACTGCGGCGATGCCCACATTGGTATAATCGCCATCGATGGACATCACGGCCATGCGATGGCCCCGGCCCGTCTGCATGCCGGTGCCGTCGGTGCCGCCCCAGTCGATATTGAAGGCCGCATGGGCGTTGAGGGCCGATGCGGCATAGGCGAAGACATTGCCCCGGGCGGCCGTGTAGACAAAACCGGCATCGGCAATAGCCTCGAATTGGCCATCGTGATCCTGGGCGTCGCGGGCGATGAGATCCAGCGTGTGCGCCTCGGCGGCGGCATAGAGCCGAGCGTCGAAAGCCGCCGGCGGTTTGGCCGCGTATTGGCCGAATTCCGCCTGGAGTTGCGGCAGGTTCACGTCGAAATAATCCCGTCCCCCGGCCACGTCTTCCAGGGGGGTGGTTGCCAGCCACACCCCTTCCTGGTCCGGGTTGGCCCGTGCCCGGTTCATCAGCCAGAGCATCTGCTGTTCGTTGTCGTCCGGGTGAAGGTTGTCGGCCGTCTTGTGCAGGGTCCATTCGGTGGCGGCCGCGGCCCGCAGGGTCGGCTGCGCCGAATCCGTGGCGGCCTCGCCCCGGAGCACCCGCTTGGGCGGATCGGGTGGTGGGGCTGCGGGCGGCGGATCCTGGGCAAGCGCTGGCTTTCCAAAAGAAAGAGGGGTCAGCAGGAAAAATGTGCACAAAATGTAAAGCGGACGACGGATTTTTCTCAACCGCATCTTCTTCACCTCTTCGGGTGTCAAGGGGCGCTCGACAGCGGGAATGCCGGGACGGCCGCGCAGATGCATGATTGGATCGTCCCCTGGCAGCGGGCGGCACTGGGAATCAGGAGCGCATGCCGGCTGAAAGCTATCAAAGAGCATGCCAGACCCGGGGGGATTTTGAAATGGCATTTTTTGTGCTTGTCGTACCATCATGATGCAGTGCCACCGGTCATGCCGCAGCTGCTGGCAGACACCCCGAACCGGATGCCGCCTGGGCTGTCGCCAAAAGGAGATTTCGATTTGAGAAGCGGTTGGTTCAGACCGTGCGAGCGGGTGGGGCGGTGGGGCGCCCTCGGCGTGATATTGCTGGTCATGGCCTGTGCCGGCCAGCCGCCTGCACCGCCCCCGCCGCCTGCGGCGCAATTCCAGCAGAGCGGGTTGGCCAGCGTCTATGCGCAGCGCCTGCACGGCCGGCGGACGGCCAGCGGCGAACGTTACGACCGTCACGCCTTCACGGCCGCCCACCGCCATTTGCCTTTCGGCACGCTGGTGAAGGTCGTCAACCTGAAAAACGGTCGCGAGGTGAAGGTGCGCATCAATGATCGCGGACCGTATCGCAAGGGACGGATCATCGACTTGTCCTATGCCGCGGCCAAGCAACTGGAAATGCTCAGGGAGGGTGTGACGCATGTGAAAATCAACGCTTTACACCCCGAGTGATCGTGTTTATAAGACATCCTTGAAATCCCTCCCAAAATTCATTGGCGATCCAATCACAGATCGCATACCCTTTGGCGGGCAGCCAAAAGAAAGGAAGACGAACATGGCGGGTATGATCAAGGAGTTTAAAGAGTTCGCGATGCGTGGCAATGTGGTGGACATGGCCGTCGGTATCATCATCGGCGCGGCCTTCGGCGCCATCGTGCAATCCCTGGTGGCCGATGTCATCATGCCGCCCATCGGGTTTGTGCTGGGCAACGTGGATTTCTCCAATCTCTTCCTCACTATTAAGGACGGCGCCGTGGCCGGACCGTATGCCTCCCTGGCCGAAGCCCAGAAAGCGGGCGCCGTGACGATCAACTACGGCATGTTCGCCAACAAGATTATCAGCTTCATTATCGTGGCCTTCGCGGTGTTCATGCTGGTGCGCGGTATGAACAAACTGATCAAGAAGGAAAAGCCCGCGGAGACCACCAAGGATTGCCCGCGCTGCTTCACCAGTATCCCCCTCAAGGCGCAGCGTTGCCCCAATTGCACCTCGGAACTGAACGCCTGATCGCCGGTGCCGGAACGTTTTATGACCCGGATCGGGGGGATGGCGATCCCTCCGATCCAGGTGCCTTGCTTTCCTTCGAAGCCAGGAATTGACGGTTATCCTTTATTCTTCGCCCTGGACTCCTCCAGAATGCTCTTAATCTTCAGTGAAAGCTCGGAAATATTATACGGCTTTTGAATGAAGCCATTGCAGCCCCTTTTCAAGATCCTGTCCGCCTGGCCATTGATGGCATATCCGCTGCACAGAAGCGCCGGCATATTCGGACGGATCTCGCGGATGCCATCGAATATCGCGCCACCATCCATTCCCGGGATAATCATGTCGATCATCACCAGATCGATCTCATTGCCCATGTCCGCGATCACTTTGACGGCTTCCTGACCGTCCGTGCACGCCAAGACACGGTAGCCCAATCGCTCCAGCATGGCCCGGCCGACATCGATAATCATCTGCTCATCGTCGATCAGAAGGATGGTGGCCGATCCCTGGACGAGTTGTGCTTCGGTGGGGATCTCCCGATCTGCTTCTTTATCGGATGCCGGCAGATAGATATTGAACGTGGTTCCGTGGCCTGCTTCGCTGTACACCGTAATCATGCCGCCGTGATTCTTGATGATGCCGTAGGCGGAGGCCAGCCCCAGGCCGGTTCCGCGCCCCTTTTCCTTGGTCGTGAAGAACGGGTCGAAAATTTGCAGACGAATGGCTTCGCTCATGCCACAACCGGTATCCGTGACCGAAACCTTGACGTAGCGCCCCGGTCTGGTCTCATGGGCTTGGCAATAGGCCTCATCCAGCCGGACCACCTTCGTTTCCAGAAACAGCTCTCCGCCCTCAGGGGGCATGGCCTGCCATGCATTGATATACATATTCAGGAGCACTTGTTCGATTTGTCCCCTGTCCGCGTCCACTACCGGCGGCGATGCCTGACATTTGGTATGGATTCGGATCTCTTTCTTGGTTCGCCCGAACATGGTGGCGCTGCTTTGCACCAGTTCATTCATGTCGATGGGTCTGACCTCGTATTTGCCACCCCTGGCGAAACCCAGCAGTTGCTGGGTGAGCTGTGTCGCACTGCGGATGTATTCTTCTATGGCACGGATCTGTTCCCGATGGGGGTGGGCAGCGTTCAAGTCCATGGAAATCAAGGATGCGCGGCCCTGCATGCCCATGAGCAGATTGTTGAAGTCGTGCGCAATCCCTCCGGCAAGCGTTCCGATCGCCTCGAATTTCTGGATCTGCAAGAGTTTCAGGGCCGTCAGTTTGTTTTCAGTAATGTCCCGCGTGATGGAAATCAGGTGCAGCACACCCTGCAGGGAGATGACCCTGGCCGACATCAAGCCGGTGAGCAGGGCACCGTCTTTCCTTTGGAATTGCGCTTCGAGGTTTTGGTAATACCCCTTTTCTTGAAGGCCGCGGATCAACTTTTGCCGGTCCGCCGGATCATGCCATATATTCAGGTCCAGGGAGGTCCGGCCGATAACCTCCTGCCGGGAATAACCGGTGGTGCGGGTGAACCCCTCATTGATGTCGATGTAGAGACCGTCCTCGAAACGGGTGATGCTCACTGCGTCCGGGCTGGAGTCAAATGTCAGGCGGAATTTCTCCTCGCTTTCCCGCAACGCATCCTCGGTTATCTTGCGTTGGGTGATGTCACGGGATACGGCGACGATTTCCACGGGCTTGCCCTCCTTGTCGCGCAAAAAGGAGAGGCTGACTTCCATCCAGATGACGGAGCCGTCCTTCTTGTATTCTTCCAGTTCCATGGTCCGCGTTCGGTCGGGATCGGCCGTTCCGCTGGTCTCCAACAGCAGCTCTTCCTGGAATGCGGCAATGGCCTTCTTCATGGAATCGGGGGTCAAGACCTCTTCGAGCTTCTGCGCCATGGCTTCTGGAACGCTGAACCCGCGGACGCGCAGGCTGGCTGGGCTCACGTAGGTAAACTGCAGGTTCATATCCAGGATCGATATCAGATCAGCCGTGTTCTCGGCGATCAGGCGATATCTTTTTTCATTCTCCCGAAGGGCCTCTTCCGCTCGAATTCGTTTTGAAATGTCAATCCCCACGCCCAATAGATAAGCCTTTCCGGCAAGCTCCAAGCGGGCGCCGGTCAAGAGAAAAGGAATCGATCCGCCGGTTTTGGTCAAGAGGGGCGATTCGATCATACTCTCGCCTTTTTCCATTGCCATTTCCACGGCACTAAGCACCGCCTTTTTTGCATCCGGTAAGGGCCACTCCAGGATTGACCGGTTCTTGATCTCGCCGGGGCCGAAGCCCAAAAGGGTCTCATGATTCTTATTCCAGCGCACCAGGCGCAACTCGGGGTAAGCGTAAAGGTAGAAAATACCCGGCAGGCTGTCGAGCAGCCTTTTCATGAGCAGCTGTTCCTGCAGCAGCGCTTCCTCTGCCCGCTTGCCGTCTGTGATGTCGCGCCAAATGCAATGATACACATGACGCGTTTCAAGATGGATCACCTGCGCCGTCACATGCACATGCCTGATTTCACCATCCCTGGTGCGCTGGAGCGTCTCAAAACTATCGAACCCGTTTTTCAGTATTTCCTGAATATGGGCTGTGGTCTCTTCGGCCGTTTCCTTCGCCTCGATATCCGACACGCGCAATTGGGCAAACTCATCTCGGGTATATCCCAGCTGCCGGCAGACCTGATCGTTGAAATCGATGGGCCGGGCGCTTTCAGGGTCTATGGTCACCACACCATCTGTTCCGTGCAGAAAGAAGGCGCGATAGTAACGCTCCGATTCCTTTAGCGCCTTTTCCCTCCTGAGAGCGGATTCCAGTTCTTTCGAGACCTCTCTCAATTTTTGTTCTAATTCTTCGTAAGTCGGTTTCTTGTTCACAGAAGATTTCTCCAGTCGCTACAAGCTGAAGCGAGTCTTTCTACCGGGCTGTCAAAATACATTTTCCAAAAATAAGCCTCTGACGTGAAATTGATAGGAAGGCATTCAGCCATTGTTTGGCCTCCTCCCCCGGCAAAACTATAACATATTAAATTCATGTAACAAATTATCGCCCGTTTTTTTGCCTTTCTTTAAGAAATTGGACTATCGTGGAAATGACGGCGCCTGGGCGGGACTTGGGAAACGGTTTTTCTGATATTTCGAGAACATCCCCTAATATCTGACGAAACGGCACTTGACCGACACTTTGATTTTGACAGTCATGCTCAAATCGTTTATCGTCGATCAACGATTTGATCTGACGGAAAGGAGCCCGGTTTGAGCACCGCTTTGAATCCCCAAGCGACCCTGGCCGCGCCCATGGACAGCGAACGCTTTGCCGCCATATGCAGGGCCCTGTCCCATCCGGCGCGGGTACGCATCGTAGACCATCTCAGGACCATGCAGCAGTGCATCTGCGGCCAGATCGTAGAGGTGCTGCCGCTGGCCCAATCCACCGTCAGCCAGCACCTGAAAATTTTAAAAGCCTCCGGCCTGGTCAAAGGGACCATCGAAGGCCCCCGGACCTGCTACTGCCTGGATGGTGGCGTGCTGGCCCAATTCAAGGATATGGTCAAGCGATTATGACCTGAAAGGAAGAAGAGAAAGCTGAAATGGAAATGTTGCCCATCTACCGGCCGCCGGCTGCTCATGCCGACGAGCCTTGCTGCGGTCCGCCGGCCGGCCCGCCCAGCAGCCCGGACGAGCGTCCCGGTTATTCGCTGTGCCGATTTGTGGAACGATTCATCCCCACGCCGGTCGGTCCTGTGCCGTGCGTCAAGACCGTATTGGATCGTCAGGATCAGCTGGGGCGCCTGCGGGTGCGGCTGGGTTACGGCCGCAACGACTACAAGGTGGCCCCCGGGCTCTATGCCACTGGAGATCCCGACGCCGATGCGCCCGTGTTGGTGACGGCCAACTACAAGCTGACTTTTGATCATCTGCGGGTTGCGTTGTCCCGAATCGATGCATGGATTCTGGTGCTGGATACCCGGGGCATCAACGTGTGGTGCGCGGCCGGCAAGGGGAGTTTCGGCACCGGGGAGTTGGTCCATCGTGTCCAGATGACCGGCCTGGCCAAGGTGGTGCGCCACCGACGCCTGATTCTGCCTCAACTGGGTGCCACCGGGGTGGCCGGACACTGGGTGCGGCAGGCGTGCGGTTTCGAAGTGGTGTGGGGGCCGGTGCGGGCCGGGGACATCAACGCCTTTCTGGCGTCCGGGAAATGTGATCGGGCCGGCATGCGGGCGGTGAGCTTCACGCTGGGCGAACGCCTGGCGCTGGTGCCGGTGGAGATCTCCTTGCTGCGCAAGTACCTGCTCTGGGCGCTGCTGGCCATCGGCGTGGTGTCGGGTATCGGCCCAGCCCTATTCTCTTGGTCCGCCGCCTGGCAGCGCGGGGTGCTGGCCATCGCGGCCGTGGTGGCAGGCATCGCCGCCGGCTGCGTGGCGGTTCCGCTGTGTCTGCCCTGGCTGCCGGGGCGCGCGTTTGCGCTGAAAGGCACTATCGCCGGCCTGATTCTGGGCGGGTTGATGGTTGCGCGGCTGTGGGCCAATCCCTGGATCACACCATGGGGTGCAGTGGCGTTGCTGCTGATGGCAACCGCAGTGAGTTCTTTCCTGGCCATGAATTTCACCGGATCCACGCCTTTCACGTCGCCATCGGGCGTGGAAAAAGAGATGCGCCGGGCCATCCCCCTGCAAGCGGCCGCCATGCTGCTGGCGGCCGGGTTATGGGTCGGGGCGGCGTTTTAACGGTTCGATCAAACCATCGGATTTGGAAGATGAAAGCTCTGCGTTACCTCGAAGATGTGGTCACATTGGCCTTGGTCGATGAAAAATGTGTGGGGTGCGGGATCTGCACCCAGGTGTGCCCCCATGGTGTTTTGGCCCTCGACGGCCGCAAGGTGTCCATCGCGGACATCAATGGGTGTATGGAGTGCGGTGCCTGTGCCCGCAACTGCCCCACCGAGGCCTTGACGGTGACGCCGGGGGTGGGGTGCGCCAGCTACATCATCCAGACCTGGATCAAGGGCAAGGAGAAAGCGGCCTGTGGAAGCAGCGGATGCTGCTGACGCCTCGGCCTCATCCGCCCGCACGGCCGGCGCCGTCGAGTACTTCGCGCACCGTCACCCCCAGCTTCTGGCGTACCAGCGGTTTCATGATCAAGCCATCGATGCCCAATCTCGCCATCATTTCCGGCGTCACCTTCTGACTGTAGCCGGTGCAGATCACGATGGGAATGTCCGGTCGGACGGCACGGCATTTTTCGGCGAAGACATCACCGGTCATCCGGGGCATGGTCATATCGGTCATGACCAGATCAAAGGCACGAGGCTGCTGTTCGAAGTGCGACAGCGCTTCCACGCTGTCGGTGTAGATCGTCACCCGGTATCCCAATCGCGCCAGAATTTCCTTGGCCAGATCGGCCAGAGGCGCTTCGTCGTCCACGAAAAGAATCCGCTCCCGGCCAAGGGGTATGAATTCCTGGCTGATTGCCTGGGGCGCCTTGGGTTGGGCGACGATGGGCAGATAGACGCTGAAGACGGCGCCCTGCCCCGCACGGCTGGACACCTTGACGGCGCCGCCGCAGCCGCGCACGATCCCCTGGACCACCGCCAGGCCCATGCCCGTTCCCTCGCCTTTTTCTTTGGTCGTGAAATAGGGATCGAAGATCCGGTCGATGACCAGGGGATCGATGCCATGGCCGGTATCGCCAACCTCCATCTTCAGGTACCGGCCGGGGCAAAGACCGGTGAGCTGATCGCAGCCGTCGGCAAGCACCTCCTCTTCGAGCAGCGCCACCCGCAGGCGGCCGCCGCTGTCGCGCATGGCATGGCTGGCATTGGTGCACAGATTCATGATGACCTGGTGGATCTGGATCGGATCCGCGCACACGATGGCATCGCTGCGGACATCCACCTGGATATCGATGGTGGCGGGCAGGGAGGGCCGCAGCAGTTTGAGCGCCTCTTTGATGATCGGCTGGATCTGGATGGGCTTGGATTCGGTTTCGGTCTGGCGGCTGAAGGTCAGGATCTGTTGCACCAGGTCGCGCGCCCTCTGGCCGGCGCGCAGCACCTGCCCGATAAAGGTGGGATTGGAACGGCCGTGGTTGGCATCGTCCAGCGCCAGCTCCGAATAGCCCAGGATGGCGGAAAGAATGTTGTTGAAATCGTGGGCGATGCCGCCGGCCAGAGTACCGATGGCCTCCATTTTCTGGGCCTGGCGCAACCGGGTTTCGTTTTCCATGCGTTCCCGTTCCAACAATTTGACGGCACTGATGTCCGTGGCCACGTGCAGGCGCACGATGCGGCCGTCGGCCCATCGGATGGCCCGATCGTGGTGCAGAAACCAGCGTGTCCGCGCCTTGTTGGTTCCCTCCCATACCAGCACGCCTTTGGGCTGGCCATTTTCATCCAGCAATTGGGCCGGCGTGCCGTGCTGAGAGGGGCCGTCCTGACTGTAAAGGTCCTGCCAGCAGTTCGACGCGGCGCTGCCCGCGAACATGTCGCGCATGTGGCGATTCATGAATATCACCTCATTGCCGGTCATGTCCGCGGCATAGATGACGGCGTCGATGCTGTCCAGCACGGTGAGCAGGGTGTGGTGGGCTTCGCGCAGGGCGTTTTCCTTGAAGACGCTGGCCGTGACATCGGACATGACATGGATGAAGCCGTCGAGCCGGCCCTCGTGATCGAAACGGGGGTCGATGGTGACGTCGATCCAGCGGTGGTTATGCTCGATCAGGGTGTTGTGCCGCTTCAAAAAGGTGCGAACCTGATGGCAGGGGCAGTTGGCCGGGGGGCCGTCGGTGCCGTGTACCAGTTCCCAGCAGTGGCGCCCCACGGCTTCGGCTTCGCTGCACCCCACCAGCCGGCCCATGGCCCGATTCATGCGCACGATGCGGTGGTCGGCATCGAGAACCGAGATGGCATCGGCGATGGCGTCGAAGGTAACTTGCCACTGGGCCGCCGCCTCCTGGAGTTCGGCTTCCCGTTGCCGAACCGCCTCCAGTTCGGCTTGCAGCGTTTCCGCCTGCCGGGGCAGATCGTCCGGGTTGTCCTGGGATGGCATGGCCGAAGGGGGGGTCGTCATCTCGTCCTCACTCTGTCGCGATATCGGATACGACGATGTCCTGTTGAAGCGGGTTGGGACATCTCATGTCGCGGTGGTGCAAGCGTCTTGAGCCGGTTTTCGGTAGAATAACGAAAAGATGCGCAGGCCGGGAGGTGGAAATTGGAAATGCCGGGGCCGGTTCGGTAGCGGTCAGACATGATGACAGCAACCTACCACAGGGTCGCGTGACGCGCAACCAACCGATGGTTGCCCTTTTAACCGTTCTGATTTATCAGCCGGCTCAGTCGGAGAATCGGTGATGAACCCCACTATCGAGATCCTGCATCAGATCCAGGGCGCTTCGCGGGCACGCGGCATCGCGGTGGTCATAGATGTTCTGCGCGCTTTTTCCACTGCCTGCTATCTTGCCGCGGCCGGGGTGGGGCACATCTGGGCGACATCCGACCGTGCCTCGGCCCTGCGTGTTGCCCAGACGCACGGACCCGCCGTGCTGGTCGGCGAGCGCCGGGGGCGCCGCATCCCCGGGTTCGATCTTGGAAACTCGCCCAGCCGGCTTTGCGGCATGTCGCTGGCGGACCGGACAGTGATCTTTACCACCTCCAACGGCACCCGCGGATTGGCCGCGGCATGCGCTGCCGACGAGATTCTGGCCGGCAGCTTCGTCAATGCCGGTGCGCTGGTGGCCTACCTGCGCGGTCGCAGGGCCCGGCATGTCAGTCTGGTGTGCATGGGCAGCGGCGGGAGGCCGGCCCTGGAGGACACCCTTTGTGCTCTTTATTTGAGGGCGGCACTGCTGCACCGGCCCCTCTCTTTTCCCCTGCTGCGGGCGGCCATTGTGCGCGGTTCCGGGGCCGCCGCCTTCATGCGCGGCGATTGCCCGGACATGCCTCTCCAGGATCTGGCCCTGTGTCTGGCGATCGATCGTTTTGATTTTGTGTTGCGCGCTGTCCGGAACCCCGCCGGGTTGATCGCCCTGGAGCGAGTGACGGCCCCGGCGGCTGGTTCCTGAAATTCGCCAGACAAGTCCGCCACCCCCAAGCATTATCGTAATTTCTTCTATCCCACCGCCATCACAGCGATTTCAAAATTGTAAGATTCGAGAAAGTCACGCGTAATGCGGCCTATGGTATTCTAATGTCGAAAGAATTCAAAAATACAGCGGGTTGCCCGGAAAAACCCGGCATTCGCCGACCAATGGCGCCAGCTCGAAGGGAGGAAGATATGCGGTTAATACTAGGTGCGAGCCTCATTTCATCGGGTGTCTTCACGCTATGCATCGTGATGCTGGCAGCACGCAACCCACGCAAACCGGCATGGGCTTCGGAACGGTGGGTAGCCAACTGCCACAGCATCATCATTTTGATGTTTCTGTCGTTCGGCCTGTTTTGCATGTTGCCGGACTTGTTCAAACTGGCGACCGATGGCATGACCGATCCGCTGTCCATCCTGGCTTCGGCCGGAATTCTTCTCGCCACAATCGTCGGGGTGAAGGCCCTGAAACTGAAAAAGCGGCTGGCCGTGTACGAAGCCCAGGCCGCAGCCATCGACATGACACGAAAGGTCGCCGCCGTTTCTCCAGGAAGCGATCCGGCACAGGAGTACTTACCCCACAAGGCGGCATGATACCCTGCGGCGGAAATCAGGACCAAAGCCCATGGCCTGCTGGATCCAGTTTACATCCAGACCAATTGCAGCAGCAAATGGGCGGCCGCTACCGCCGAAACCGAAAAAGGAATACTCAACTTGAAGTAGCGGCCCAAAGGGACTTTGACGCCGTGCTTTTCCAAAATGCCGCATGCAAAGACATTGGCGGTGGCCCCCACGGGTGTGATATTGCCGCCGATCCCCGTGCCTATGAGCATACCGTACAAAAACGGCCAAGCCTCGATGCCGAAAGAGGCCGCCAGATTCTGACATACCGGTATCATCAGGATCGTGTAGGGCACATTGTCCATGAACGAAGACAGCGCCACTGAAACCCAGATCAGGAAGGCCATCATGACTGCGGGATGGTCGATCCCCGAGCGGATCACCAGATCAGCGAAATCCTTGAGCAGGCCCGAAGCGTTGAGCGCATGGATAACGACAAAAACGCCCATGATGAAGAAAAAGGAGTTCCAGTCGAACTCCACTACCATTTCCCTGAAATCACTTCTTCCCATATAAAGGGCGATAAGCCCCACTGCAAGGCCCACGATCCCGGGGCGCAGGCCGAACTCCGGCCCGATGGCCAGCGCCGCGACTCCCGATACGAATAAAATGGAGGCGCCTTTGGTGGTGACGATGGATTCCGCTTCCACGGTGACCGGCTTTTTCATGCTGCGGAACTGTATCAGCAGGACCGCCATGGCCACCGCCACCCCCAGCAGGGTGATGGTGCCAAGGCCGATCTTTTCCTGGAACCAATAGAAGTCCAACGGTTTCATGCCGGTCTCCATGGCCAGGATGATCGAGGGCGGATCGGCCACCATGGTCAAGGTGGTTACTACGTTGGAACTGATGGCGATGGCCACCAGGTAGGGCAGAAGATCGCTCTGCATGCGCCTGCTCACGGCGATGGCCACCGGCGCCATCATCAGGACCACGCCCACGTTTTCCATGAAGGCCGACAGGAAGGCCGTCAAGGCGCACAGGGCGAAGATGACGTACTTTTCAACCTTGATGTGGGTCAGGATGCGGTTGGAGATCAACTCGGGCATGCGGCTTTTCATGAAGACAAACGAGACCATCATGAAACCCCAGTAAATACCGAGGACATCCCACTTGACGGCCTTGAGCAGGGCCTCGGCAGGAGTCAAGACCCCTACCGCCAGCAGTATGGCTGCCGCACCTAACGAGGCATATGCGATTTTGATCTTCCGGCTTAAGGCAAGGGTATAGCAAGCTATGAATACAACTAGAACAACGAGTTTGGATATTTCCATTGAATGCAGGCCTTTCAGGCGGCCTGGACGATGCACCCAACGATTACCACTTCGAACAGAGGATGCAATCCAAGTGAAACGCGCCGCGCGGTTGGCAAAGGGGAGTCAGGCCTCCTATGGCACGGAGGCGGCTACCGCGCCGAGCGCGCGGAAAGCTCGGTGTGGCAATGGTATGAGGAGTGCTATGTGCAAGTGGTTACAGGCAAAAATCAACGACCCTCCCGTTTCGGCAGCGGCGTCAGAACGATTTTCGATCCCATCGGTTTCAGTACTCTGAGAAAGGGTGCAGGCCGTATATGGCCCGGGCCCTGTCGCACAAAGGGTTGCCGCCGGTGCTGGGATCCCAGCTGGCTTCGAAGCGGCGGCAGGCCAATGGTCGGCGTTCATAAATAGCGCAGGCGACATTGTCGCCCAATTTTCCCGTCAACGCCGCGCAACGTTTGCGGAACGTTTCGGTTCCCTTCATGAACCGTCGATGGCCGCGGGTTGTCACCGTCAATGCGACGGGTACCACACCCCCGGGCTGGTCTTCGGTCTCCGAAGATTCCACCGTTACTTTGTAAAGCGCGCAGCAGACACCACAACTCACACACGGATTGTGCATTCGCTCCCCCCGCTTTGCATAGGTTCCAGCAAAATTTAGCAAGGGAGCGTTACCCGGACCTTACATGGTCATTACAGTTTTGTAATGGGGGATTCTTTTCGGGCGCAATGGCCGTCAAGGCAGGACGGGTTGCGATTTGCCGAGGGCTGCGCCGATTTTTTCCAGCAGGTCTTCGAATTTGACCGGTTTGAGCAAATAGTCGAACGCGCCCAGGCGCATGCCCTCCATGCTGGTCTCCAGCGAGGCGTGGCCGGTGAGCAGGATCACCTGGGCCAGGGGATGGCGCTGGCGGATTTCCCGCAGAGTTTCCATGCCGTCCATGGCGCCCGGCATTTTGATGTCGAGGAGGATGACATCGAAGGTGCGTTCGTTCAGCAGGGCCAGCGCCGCTTCGCCGCTGGGCACCCCCCGGGCCTCCATCTTGCGTCTGGTCAGACGGTTCACCAGGGTTTCCATGAAGTCGATTTCATCGTCAACCACCAGCACGCTGTAAGTCGGCATGGTTTGGTCCTCATTTCTATTTCTTCTCAGGCAGCACCACCGGCAGGTTCACGCGGAAGATGGTGCCTTTGCCAGGCTCGCTCTCGAAGGTGATGGTGCCCCCCAGTTTTTCGATGATGCTGTAGCTGATGGAGAGCCCCAGCCCTGTGCCGCGGCCGTTGGCCTTGGTAGTGAAGAACGGGTCGAAGATGTTGCGCTGGTACTCTTTGGGAATGCCAGGCCCGTCGTCCTTGACCGAGACCAGGATGCGGTTGTCTTCGAGGGCGGTGGCGACTTCGATGTTGCCGTTGCTGCCGATGGCATCGATGGCATTGTTGATCAGGTTCAGCATTACCTGCTGCAGCTTGGCGTGGTCGCTGGCAATCACCGGCAGCGAGGGATGGTAGCGTTTGTGAATGTTGATATTGTTGGTGCGGGCGTGGTTGGCCAGAAGTTCGATGGTCTGGTCCACCACGCGGTTGATTTCCACATCGTCCAGGCGCGGTTCCATGCGCCGGGCGAAGCCCAGCATGTTGTGGGTGATTTTGCGGGCCCGCTCAACATGCTCTTCGATTTTGGCCACCGCAGAAAAGTACTCCTCGGCGTTGGGGCTTTGGCGGAACTCCTCTTCTTCCAGAAGATCCTTCATCCAGCCTGCCTTTTCGCCGATGACCGCCAGTGGATTGTTGATTTCGTGGGCAATGCCTGTGGCCATTTTACCCAGGGCGGCCATCTTGTCCGCTTGTACCAGCTGGGCGCTCATGGCATCAAGTTCTTTCTGGACCGCTGCCAGGTGGCGCACCACGATATGGGCGATGAACACGGTGGTGATGACGATGGCCAGCACCCCCAGGGCCACGATGGTGACGGCCGTGTTGCGGGTGTGCACCAATCCTCCTACCTCATCGTCCGTGCGCTGTCGGATCACCAGGAGCCAGTTTTTGCTCTTGAGCCAGCTGCCGGCGTAGTAGTACGTGACCCTGCCTGAGCTGTCCTTGGAGACCGTGGTAACGCCCTGGCTGAAACGTTTGGGGTCCATGCCCGAGCCTTCCAGAATCTGGCCGTCGAAACGGGGTTGGGTTTGATACACGCCGTTCTGGTTGACGATGAAAGCATCCCCCATGCGCCCGGCCTGGGCCGTACGTACCATCTGGTTGAGCATTTCCAGATCGATGGTGGCGCGCAAAATCCACTGGTGTTCTCCGGTGCGGCCGCGCACGGCGATGATGATATGGGGGAAGAGGCGAAACCCCATGTAGACATCGCTGACGTATTTCCCCTTGGCCATTACTTCGCTGAACCATGGCTGCTGCTCGTAGTTGAATCCCTTCAGATTGAAGGGCCCCACGTACGAGACGTGCAGGCCGGAGGCGTCGATGACCCCCAGGTCCACCAGGCCCAGCATGTCGCTGCGGCGGTTCAGGGTTTCGAAGAGTCTTTCGAGGAACTCCTGCCGGGACATTTCGTCAAAGCTGTGCCTTTCGACCAGGATGCCCAGCAGGTTGGTGCGTTCGCGCAGGAATACATCCACCACGCTGCTCTGGGAGTTGGCCAGCAGGCGCATTTGGTCTTCGATGCGCGCTTCGTGAGCGCGTTCGAACTGATTGTAGATGGCACCCCCCAGGAGAACCAGAGGGGTGATGGCCACCACCAGGGTCAGCCCGATAATTTGCAGCCTGAGTCGTCTGTAGATTAGGCGTTCCATATGAGCGGTTATGGCCCCTTGTTGAATTTCCTGCCGAAAAAATCCGCTTACCCATATGCATGAGTTGCGCCAGAGATGTTTTGTGCCGCCAGGTAACGGCTCAACGGCCTGCACAGCGCAGAACGGCTTCCTTTCAGGGAAAATATCGGTCGACCCTCGGTCCGGTGCGCCTCGTCCCCCTTGCGCAGCCGTTTACAGCCTGTAAAAAAGGTTGACATGGCCTTGGGCCGCCGGGTGGCGCGCCTTCTGCGTCAGATGCACAACTTCATGTATTGAAAGGTTTTTGCCATATCCGCCGCCAGGCTCCGTGGCACGGGCCTTGCTGATAGCAGCGTTGCCTTCGGCCAGGAAGGTCGCCTTATCGGCCATTGCAAGGACGGGTTCCCATGACAAGCGACAGCCGGCGTGAGCAGACCGCCGTGAAAAACATGATTCTGGCCAGTATGATCCTGGTGCCCCTGCTGCCGGTGATCCTGATATTGGGCATCGGCTACTATTACTTTTCTACATCGATGTATGATAGCACAAACGCCAGCATGCGGCGCATCATCACCGACCATGGGCAGATGATCGAACGTTTCCTGGACGAACGCCGGTCGGATCTGGAGTATGTATTGAATACCCATCCTTTCCAGGAGCTGCAGAGACCCGAACGGCTTCAGGCGGTGTTCGAAGCCCTGCAGGAAAAATCGCCTGCCTTCGCCGACGTGGGCATCTTCGACGAAAATGGCCTGCATGTAGCCTACAAGGGACCTTATCCGCTCACCGGTAAAGTGTACAAGGACGCTGCCTGGTTCCAGCACGTGACGGTGCATGGCACCTATATCAGCGACATCTTCCTGGGGTACCGCGATGTGCCCCATTTTATCATCGCCATCGCCCGTGCCGAGCAGGGCCGGCCGTGGGTGATCCGGGCCACCATCGACACCCTCTATTTTTCCGAACTTGTCGAAAAGGTGCGCATCGGCCGCACCGGCGAGGCCTACATCCTGGATGCCGCAGGGGCTCTGCAGACCAACCGGCGTTCCGGCGGCAAGCTGATGGCGCCTTCGCCGGACAGCCATCTGCTGCCCCCGATGGAAGATTCGGTCCAGTCGTTCATCATCACGGATGAGCACGGTGCGAAGTACTGGTATGCCACCTTGGCTCTCAAGCATGGCGAATGGCGACTGGTGGTCCGCCGGGCGGTGGCCGATGCCCTTGCCAAGCTGCGAACCGCGGTTTTCCTGACTGTCTTGACCATGGTAATGGGCGGAACGGCCATCATCCTGTTGGCTTTTTACTGGACCGGCATGATCTTGCGCCGCATGCAGAGCGCCGATGCGGAACGGCAACGGTTGGGCGAGCAATTGATCCGTGCCGCGCGTCTGGCCGAACTGGGGCAGATGGCGGCCGGCGTGGCGCATGAAATCAACAATCCCTTGCAGATCATAAAGAGCGAACAGCTTCTCATTGAGATGAACCTTGCCGACCTGAAAAAGGCCGGACATCTGCCGCCTTCAGAAACCCTGGCCGAGGTGGAAGAGGGCTTCCAGCAGATCAAGCGGCAAATCGACCGCTGTGCGCAGATCACTGCGGCGGTGCTTAAATTCGGCCGCCAGGCCACACCCCGGGTGCAGCCCATCGCGTTGCATCAATTCATCCCTGAAGTGGCCGCGTTGGTGGCCAAAAAGGCCGCCGTGCACGGCATCGCGTTTGAACAGAACATCCCGGAAGAGCTGGCGCCGGTCAGCGCAGATGCGGCCCAGCTGCAGCAGGTGCTCATGAACCTGTTCAACAACGCCATGGACGCCATCCTGGAACGCCACGGCGCCAGCGGCGGCCGTCTGGTGGTAAGCGCCGCGGCGCTGGCGGACGATCGGGTAAAGGTTTCGGTGATGGACAACGGCACCGGCATCAGTCCCGAAAACCAGGAGAAGATCTTCGCGCCCTTCTTCACCACCAAGCCAGTCGGCAAGGGCACCGGCTTGGGGTTGTCGGTGTGCTACGGGATCGTCCAGCAGATGGGCGGCAGCATGTCGTTCACCAGCCGGCTGGGCCAGGGGACGGCCATCCACATCGACTTGCCCGCGAAAAAGGAGCCCTCGAATTAAAGCAAGGCGATTGTCCCGTCCGCGGCGTCGGGGCGCCGTGCCTGCCAAGCACGCCTGGCGGCTTTACAGAATGTAAAAAATTCTGACAGGAAAGGTGCGCCCCGGGACAGCGTTTGTTCGCTTCGCCGGGGGACGAAGATTGTTATTTCGGTCCCTTATCTCTTTTCGGGCGGAGCCTTCGCGGTGGCGTGCGGCTTGCTATAAGCCGTTAGCTGCCCAAAAGCAGCTGATGGTTGTCTTGTGCCTGAAGGATGCCCTCGATGGGGTCCCTCGGAAGGTGCGAGACTGCCCTGTGGGTCAAGGCCATCGGGTGGCCGGTCGTTCCCCTGATGCTGTCTTGAAAGGAGTCCCCGATGGAAATGCAGATGGCCATCATGCTGGTAGACGACGAGGAGCGTTTCCTGGTGACCACGCGCAAACTCTTCGCCCGCATGGGCTATCAGGTCCTGACCGCTTCGGGAGGGGCCGAGGCGCTGGAGAAGCTGCGTACCAACGAGATCCACGTGGTGGTGCTGGATGTCAAAATGCCCGGCATGGATGGTATCGACACCCTCAAGGAGATCAAGTGTCGATTCCCCACGGTGGAAGTGATCATGCTTACCGGTCACGCCACCATGGAGTCGGCTATCGAAGGCCTGAAGTCCGGGGCCTGTGACTACTTGATGAAGCCCACCGATATCCCCGATTTGATCCAGAAGGCCGAGGCGGCCTTCCAGCGCCGCCGGGATCTGGCGGGCAAGCCTTGAGCGATGTCCTGTCGCCGGCCGGCGCATGCCCGGCTTGCCGGGTTTTTCGAACTGATTGCGGTGAGGGCACCGGATGATTTTTTCTACCAAAGTGCTTCGGGCATACAGGCTGAGGGGGATATATGGGCTACTTCAGCATCTTGATCGTGGATGACGAAGTCGATTTTCTGGAGACCCTTGTCAAACGTCTGCAGAAGCGCAACATCGATACCGTGGGGGTCACCAGCGGCGAAGAGGCCATCAGGCTCCTGGACAAGCAGCATTTCGACGTAGCGGTGCTGGATATCAAGATGTCCGGCATGGACGGCATCCAAGCCCTGCGCGAGATGAAACACAAGGCGCCGCTCATGGAAGTGATCCTGCTCACCGGGCATGCTTCCGTGGAAACCAGCATCGAAGGCATGAAGCTGGGGGCCTTCGACTATCTGCTCAAACCGGTCAAGTTCGAAGAGTTGCTGGTCAAGATCGGCGAGGCCATAGAGAAGAAGGACCAACACGAGAATAAGATCCGCAAGGCCAGGATCAAGGATATGATTGGCTTCCCAGGTCGGGCTATCGAGCAGAACAATGGGGGACAGGAGTAATTTCAGCAGCCATGAAGACGATAGAGATAGGTCTCCTGGGAAAACATGGCCTGGCGATGCTGGTGGGGGTCGCCATGCTGGTGATCCTGGTTGGCACAGGGGGCAATATCTGGTTCGGGCGCACCGCCGGCCAGATCGCCAGAGACCAGTTCAACGCAGAGCAACTGGTGGTGGCCCGTAACGTGCGTTACTGGGTCGAACGACAAATGGCTGCGCTGGGCAAAGAGCTCGAACTGCTGGCCAAGAAGGCCGAGAATGGAGCGTCAGACCCACGGACCTTGCAGCCGCTGCTGCAACCCGCTTTCGAGCGAGTGGTGGGGCTGGGCGTCGACAGGATCGAACTGGTCGACCCCCGCCGGCGTGAAAAATATACCTATTATCCCTTCCGCCTGAACCCGGAGCGATCGCCCCTGTCGCCGGATGACGAAGCACCCGAAGTGGCAGGCCTGTCCAGTGCGGCCGGGAGTTCGCGAATCCGCATCATTGAAACGCTTCCTGCCGGTTCGGACATCCAGTTGACCCTTTCCATGGAGTTGACAAACCTCTCGCCGGCCCGGCTTGCATTCCAGGTCAATCTGTCATGGTTCCTGGCGCCCTTTCTCAAGCACATCCGTTCGGGCAAGGACGGATATGCCTGGCTCCTCGACGATCAGGGCCGTTTTCTATTTCATCCCTACACCGCCTTCACGGGTCGAAGTGCCTTCGATGCGCGCCACCAGCGAGATCCGGGCATCTCGCTGCAGCGGATTGACACGATCCAGAAGGAGGGCATGCTCAAAGGGCTGGAAGGCACCGGCGCCTACCTTTCGGCCTGGCATCTGGGAATTACCGGGCCCATGGAAAAGCTGATCGCCTATACGCCGATTACCATTTCCGAATCGCCGCTTCGCAAATGGTCCGTGGCCGTGGTGGCGCCGATGCATGAAATCGGGCCGGCCCTGGCCAGGATTCATCGGCTGCAGCTCTTTCTGCAGGCCATGGTGCTGCTCGTTGTGTTCAGCGCAGCCGCGGTCGTGTATTTTTTCAGGCTCCGGTGGCACCAGCGGCTCGAAGAATGCGAAGCAATCCGGTCGCAGGCATTGAAGCTTTAAAGGCGGTCCCTCCGTCTTCACCAAAGGGACTTTGCCGGGACAAGTGCGAGATGGCCTGATCGTCCGTTCTCATCCGCCAGTCAGGGGAAGGCGGTAGGTTCCTTTGAGGAAAGCCTGCGCGGCGGCTTCCACGCTGGCCTCGGTGTTCATCAACATATCCATCTGCCGGGAGAACTGCAGCAACGATCCGAGTCGCTCGACGTGTTTCTCGATAATCCCGCATTCGTACTTCACCAGCCGGGCATCCACCTGGTCGCTTTTGACTTCCACGGAGAAATCCATGGCACCCAGAATGCGGGCGATGGCCCGCGCGCGGCGGTTGCGCCGGACCTCGTCGGCCGCGCCGCCTTTGAAGGAAAAGGTGATGTAGTTCTTGTTGATGTTCTCTGCGCAGCAGCAATCCAGGATGCTGTAGTGGTAGCCGATGCGTGAACTGAAATTGAGATAGTTGTCCGAAGCAATGGCGTAGCTGCGATCCCCCATGGCCTCGGATTGGGCAGGTGGAGAGAGCAATTGCTCGCTCATCACCGCAAAGAAACCGGACAACGCGACGGGGCGGGGTTCCGCCTGCATGAATGCTTCGTGCGTCATCCCCTGGATCAGGGCCTTGAGCGGCGTCGAGGCCAGTTTCGTCGGGTGCACCTTTCTTTGACCGAGCGCCTCTGGGAGTAACGCGCCGCCCAGGTCGATGAGGTACAGATCCACGGGCAGCGGCAGATCCAGCTTGATCGCGTTGCCGTCCTGGCCGGAAATCGAATCTCCCAGTTGAAACATTTCCGCATAGCACAACTCGTGGGCCACGCGCATGATGTCATGCACCGTCCGGCAGGCTGCGGGGCCGAAATCGGGCGATTTGGGATCGGCCAGGTGCAGGGGCACGATCAGATCGGCGGTTCGCCGCAATGTTCGGTAGAGGGTCGTATCCTGGAACGCCGGGACGGCAGGCGGCGCGAGGGCCGTCAGCGGCGGCACCTCTCCTTGATAGACCACCCCCGCATAGGCATCCACGGTCACCCTGCTGCCATGGGCGATCCGGCTGAGGGCGCTCTTTACTTCCAGAATCGTGGGAACTTTGAATTCCCTGGCCAGGGAAGCCATATGCCCGGTAATGCTTCCCACTTCGGTTACAATCGCCCGGGCCTTGTTCATCGCCATGACCAGGCGTGGCGCCGAACGCCGGGCGACCAGAACGGCCCCCTCGGGAAACCGTTGCAGTGCCTCGTCGGACGTCACATGATATGCCGGCCCATATCCCACGCCGGGGTAAACGCTGACACCCCCTTCGGCCAATACCCGATAACCCTCATAACGCATTGTGCTTTGTTGGTTTTGCTTCTTGCCCGTGGTGGGCAGGGGCCGGGTCTGCAGGAGAATCAGGTCGGCCTCGGGGGTCAGGGCCCATTCGATGTCCTGGGGGGTGCCGTAATGGACCTCCAGGCGGATGGCATATTCGGCCAGTTGCAGGATTTGTGCGTCGGTGAGGCAGGGCGCGTCCCGCCGGTCCGTCGGCACCGGCGCTTCGCAAAGCCCTGCACCGGCCTGCATGATCAGCTGGAAAGGCTTGTGAACCACCTGCCGGGTAAGTATCTGGATATGTTTTCGATCGACGACATAAAGATCGGTCGATACCACGCCGTCCACTGCATAGGGCCCCAGCCCCCACACGGCATTGATGATGATATGGGGGTGCCGGGGATCGGCGGGATCCCGGGAATAGAGCACGCCGCTGGCCACTGAAGGGACCATGCGCAGGCAGGCCACGCCCATGGCGATATGCGCGTCACGGACCCCCTTGGCCGATCGATACATCATGGCCTGATCGGAATAAAGACTTGCCACGATCCGCCGGTAGCTCTCCGGCACTTTTTCCACCGGGACGTTCAGGTCGGAACGGTATTGCCCGGCAAACGTCAGTTGACTGTCTTCACCGATGGCACTGCTGCGCATTGCCAGGCGGCAGACACCGGGCTCGGGTTGCCGAGCCGCCAGTTGGCCGGCGGCCTGCCTCAGGTCCGCTTCCAGCTCCTTGGGCAATGGAGCGGCTTGGATCATCTCCCGGATGGCAGCACCCGTTTCCGGGATGCTCGCCTGCGAGCCGGGGGCCGACGTTGCCAACTTGGCCTGTATGGCCTCGCCAAGACCCGCGTGTGCCATGAAGCGGTCAAACGCCTGGGTGGTGACGGCAAATCCGGCCGGGATGGGTAAATGCAAGACCCCGTGCATTTCGCCCAGATTGGCGTTCTTGCCGCCGACCCAGTCGACCATCTCCTTGGTGACCCGGTCGTAGGTCAAAACCATGGCCTCGGGCCGCGCCTGGCCGGATTGTCCGATCAACGCCTGAAGGTCGGCTTCGATCCGCACCAGTACATCCTGCAAAACGGTGTATTTGCCACCCGAAACGGCATCGAGCGCAGCCACCATTCGTTTTGCCTGGGTCATGGCCCGTGAAGCCTGGGCGCGGATGTAGCTCAGGCCGAATACCCATCGGCCCTGCAGGTTGTCCTCGATGTCGGCAATGATGTTGAGCAGTTCGGTGTTGGCGGCCAACAGCGCCTTGAAGCCCGCATACCTGGCTTGGAAGGGCTGTGAGGGACCCTTGGAAGAGACCGGCGCCCGCCGTCGATACAGCGCTTTGATAGCATCCAAAAAGGCCATGAACCCTCGGTGGGGTTGCAGTCTCCGAAAGACTATCCGCTTGCGGCACGCAACAACAGATCCGCCGCGCCCCCTGCTTCCTTTAGATTGCACGGCCCGCAGAAGAGACGAACAGATGCCTTATGTGCCGTCTGCTAGAGATCTATCATCCGGGAGGGTGGCAAGCAATGTGCCAACTATGGCGGATTAGCCCTTTCAGCCGAACGGCAACGGCGGCGGCGCCCAAGGCCTTTATCCGCAATACACCGCCGTGTCCGTTTTTCTTACACCCTGTTAAGCATTTTTCGGGTGCATTGTCCGCTTTTTGGAAAAAGTGACTTCAGATCCCGCATCGGCGGCCGTCCGGAGGGCTTCGGGGCAATGGCATAGGAGTTGCTTTGGTGATGCCGTAATCGATGCGGCCTGACAGGGCCGGAATTCCAGGCGAGGCAAGGTTTGGTCAGAACCTTTAAGATAAAACATAGGCAAAACAGGGACGCCGCAGCGGCTCGTACGAAGATGCCGAGGCATCTGTCGGCACAGCACGATCGAGCGGCCCGGGAACAAGGAGGTATCATTCAAATGAAGCGGATTTTAGGACGAATAACGGCGATGGTCGCGGCGGGCATGCTCTGCATGCCGGCCTGGGTGTGGGCGGCCGGTGAAAAGGCCACCAATATCGTAGTGGTGGCCGACACCCGGCGGGTCACGGGCGTGATGAAGTATTTTTCCAACCTGTACAACACCAACGTGGTTCTGTTCGCCGTCTGGGCGGTGGTGCTCACGGTGGTCATCGGCTGCACCCTGGGTTTCCTCATGGATTTCATCATGGAACGCACCGGCCTGGATCTCAAGTCACGCAAGATCATCGAACACTAAACCCTAAGGGAGGAAAAATAGAATGGATGCTTCCTGGCTGTATATGTTCATGCCCATTGCGGGTGTCAAAATCTTCTGGCCCGGCTTGGTGCTGATCGGTTTCTCGGTAGGCGTGATCGGCGGCTTCTTCGGCATGGGCGGCGCCTGGATGGTGACCCCGGGCCTCAACATCCTGGGATTCCCCATGGCTTTCGCCATCGGCACCGACATTGCGCATATCGCCGGCAAGTCCATGATTTCGACCATCCGGCATTCGAAGTTCGGCAACGTGGATTACAAACTGGGTATCATCATGGTGATCGGCACCATGGGCGGTATCGAGTGCGGCGCGCAGCTGGTCATGTATCTGGAGCGCCTGGGGCAAGTGGGCCCGGTGGTCCGCTGGGTCTATGTCGTCTTCCTGCTGCTGATCGCCCTCATGGTCTTTTCCGATTATGCCAAGGCCCGCAAGAAAAAGAAGATGGGCGAGCAGGCCGGTGAAAAGGGCGTGGAAGGGTTCACCTGGTACAAGACCCTGCACAAAATCAACATTCCCCCCATGGTGCACTTCAAGACCTCCGGGATTTACTGCTCGGCCTGGCTGCCCATCATGGTCAGCTTCGTCACCGGCGTGCTGGCCGGCTTCCTGGGCATCGGCGGCGGTCTGCTGCGCATGCCGGCCCTGATTTACTTCATCGGCGCCCCCACCCATGTGGCCGTGGGCACCGACCTGTTCGAGGTCATGATCTCCGGTCTTTACGGCGCCTTCACCTATACCTTGAAGGGCCGCATCGAGCTGGTGGCGGTTTTCGTAATGCTCACCGGCGCCGCCATCGGCGCCCAGATCGGCACCGTGGCCACCAAGTACGCCAAGGGGTACGGCATTCGCCTGGCCTTCGGCGCGGCCGTGCTGTGCTGCATGATCTCCATCATCCTCAAGCAGTTCAAGTTCGAGGCTCCGGCCGCGGTCCTGATCCTGGGCACCATCGGCGTGATCTGTATCTACATCTGTGCGATCATGTTCAAGGGGGCCGCCAACGAACTGCGGGAGAAGAAGGCCCGCGAAGCCATGGCCAGCAGAGCCTAACGGAGGGGAGAAAATTACGATGAAACGCACGACCATTATGACTCTCATGATTTTGGGTTTGGCGCTCTGTCTGATGGGCACGGCCGTCGCGGCCGAAGTGAGCCAGGGCAAATGCCTGCGCTACGATAAGGAGCGCAAGGTGATCGCCATCGAGGAGTACGACATCAACTTCAGCAAGGAATTTCCCTTCGGGCACCCCACCGGCACCGAAGCGGAATTCGATGTGGCCACGGCGACGATCGGCATTATGCCGGAACCCGGCGATATCTTGCGGCTGGCATATAATGTCAAGGACGGCGCCAAAGTCGCCCTGAAAGTGATGAACGTATCCAAGCAGGATCTGCGTAAGAAGTAAAAGCAGCAATGCCGGGGGGCGGGTGTCCGGGCCCATGGACCTGCCGGCCGCCCTCCCCCGGCGACCCATCTCCAGGAAAGGATCCGAACCATGTTTGAACCGCGGCAGATCGCTCCCGAGGATAGACTCAACAAAAAGCAACGCTGGGTGGCCGTGGCCATGAACCTGCTCCTGCTGGCGGAACTCACCCTGGCCATATATCTGGGGCAGCAGGACCCCGAAAACCTGACGGCCATCTTTCTGCGTACCTTTATCCCCCTGGCAATCGTTACCGTGGCGGCGGCTCGTTTCTCCATGCGGCGTCTGCAAACCCGGGCGGTTTCCTGAAATTGATTAAACGAGCCACCATGCTGCAAAGACTCCCCCCGCGCCGGTCTGTTCACCGCTTCGGGCTGATTATCGGCACTCTTTTTCTACTCTCCGTGCTCGATACATTCGTTTCCGGCCACCTGGAAGATCCTCGCACCATCCGGGCATTGCCCGACACGCGCCATGCCGTCAACGGCACTTTGGACGTGACGGTGGACGGTATCTCGCAATTGACGTACCGCGGGGACGTGCCTGGGATCGTGCTGACGTTTCTGGACCTGCGCGGTCGGATCTGGCGTGGAGAACTGCGGGTGGCGTTGCCGGTTCAGTCAGGCGACTACCGGATTCGGATCCTCAACCGGCAACAACCGTCGGTCGACGCCGCCCCTGCCTTGCGGGTGTTGGTTTTTGAAACCCCCGGGGCCCTGAATGCCAGCTATCCATCGATCTGCCGCAAGGTGCTGGGAATCTCCCCCTGGTGGGTCGTGGTGATTACCTTCCCGCCCCTGGTTTGTGCCTTGCTCCTTGCTTATCTTCACTCCTCCCAGCGCGAGTCCGATTTAGAGCGGCAAGGGATTTACCCCATCGTGAAGCTGGCCCGGCGCAAGGACCACTGGGAGGTGGGGATCGGCCTGCATGGGGAACAGAAGCTTTTCGCCGGGGATCTGTTGCGGTTGTTGAACACCCAGCTGGAGCCGGTGGGAGAACTGCGCATCCGCTCGGTGAAGGGCGGCCTTGCCAGCGCCGAGCTGGATCTTTCCGTCGAAATCGCCCCTGCCTATTATGTTCAGAAATCCTACGGTCCATCCTTTCCCGGATCGAGCGTGTAATTTCCCTTCAGGAAGCATTCGGCCAGTTTGTCCACAAGCAATTCGCTGCTCATCAGCATATCCATCTGTCGGGTGTAGATCAGCAGGCGTCCGAGCAGATCGAGCTGCCGCTTGATATGGGGGGCTTCATGCTTTTCGATGCGGGCGGTTACGCGATCGGTCACGGTGGTCACTTTGAAATTGCTTTCAACCAGTACCTTCTCGATGAGCCGGGCCCGCCGGTTGCGCCGCAGCGGATCGGCGGCCCCCCCTTTGAACTGGAAGTTGATATAATTCTTGACGGACGTCTGGCCGCAGTAGCAATCCAGGATGCTGTAATGGTATCCCACCCGGGAGCTGAAATTCAGATAGCGGTCCGAAATGATGGCATAACTGCGATCGCCGAAGCGTTCGGCACCCATTCTCGGTGGCGAGAGCCACTGGTTGGTCATCACCGATGCCAGGCCGCCCAGGTGAATCGGCCGGGGACCCTGGCATTGGAGGTCTTCGCACAACATGCCCTCGAGCAACGCTGCGAGCGGTGCCGATACAATTTCCGGGATCGTCACCCTGGAAACCTGGGTGGCATCCACGGTAAGGCCGCCGCCGAGGTCGATGAGAAACAGATCGATGGGGATATTGGCTTTGAGCCGCACCGAAAGCTGGGCGCGATCCGTCACCAGATCGCCGAGTTGGAAGATCTCTTCATAGGATTTCTCGTGAATGAAACGCATGATGTCATGAATGGTAAGACAATGTTGCGGAGAAAAATTGGCGGATCTGGGATCGGTCAGGTTCAGGGGCACGATGAGATCGGCCCTCCGTCGCAGCGCCTGATAGGTGGGGGTGTTGCGCATGATACCGGTGGGCTGAAATCCGGACTCGATCAATTCGGGCACCCGGCCGGCGTAAACCCTTGCGTTGAAGGCGTCGATGGTGATCTCGGCGCCGGTGGGGATGATGGCCGTCCGGTTGCCCATGTTCAAGATGGTCGGGATCATATACTCCCTGGCAAGAGAGGCCATGTGACCGGTGATGTTGCCGGATTCAGCCAGAATCGCCCGGGCCTTGGGCATGGCGATGACCAGATGGGCCGAAGCATGGGAGGACACCAGAATACTGCCGTCCGGAAAATTGGCCAGATCCGTATCGGTGCGCACATGATAGGCCGGGCCGCAGCCGATGCCGGGACAGGCGATGTCGCCCCCCTCCAGCAATACCGAATACCCGACGATGGGGGTGGTTTGCAGTTTGCCGCCGGCCGTCATTGCATCCACATGCAGCGGCCGCGTTTGCAGAATGACGATGCGGCCCTGGGCGTCCAGGGCCCACTCCACGTCCTGGGGGCGGCCGAAGTGTTGTTCGAGCCGTATTCCATGCGCTGCGAGCAGCTGCGCCTGTGCTTCGGTCAGGCATGGGCGTTGCTGGTCGTCCGGCGGTACCGCCTCATCCAGCAGATCGCCGCTGGCAAGGGCTGTTAGGCGGGCGGCCTTGGTGGCGATCCTGGATTCAAGGAGGCGGGGGACGGCATCCTTGCTGAAAATGTAAGTGTCCGGGGACACGACCCCATCCACTGCGTACGGGCCCAGGCCCCAGACCGCATTGATCAGGATGTGGTTCTCCAGGGGGTTGATGGGGTTGCGGGTGTACATCACCCCGCTGGTCTGGGCTTCGATCATCTCCTGGCAAGCCACGGCCATGGCCGCGGCCTGGAACGGGATGGCCATGTGAAGGCGATATGAAATGGCGTGGGCCGTGAAAAGACTGGCGACGATCTTCTTGTACGTTTCGGCGATCCGATCCGCAGGCACATTCAACACGGTGAGATACTGCCCGGCGAAGGATATCGCGCTGTCCTCGCCGATGGCGCTGCTGCGCAGGGCGATATTGACCGATCCGGACCGGCGGCCGGCCAGTCGATCCATCAGACGCTCATGGGCAGCGTGGATGGCGTCGGCGAGTTCAGGCGGGACTTGGGCATCGAGCAGCTTCTGCTGGATCTCTTCGCTGACCTGCAGAATGGTCTCGGCTTCGATGATATCCGCTTTGCTTTTCAAGCGCTGGATCACCTCGTCGAGTGCGTTGGCTTTGATAAAGTATTGGAAAGCACTGGTCGTTACGGCAAACCCGTCGGGCGTCGGCAGCCCGAGCAGATTGCGCAGTTCGCCGATGTTGGCATTTTTGGCCCCCACCCACTCCACATTATCTTGATCGATGCGTTCGTACTCGGCCACGAAGCCCGTCTCTTCCGGCCGCAGATCGACAGCGGTGCCCATATCGATTTTGATTTTGCGGTGAATGTCGTCCAAGGCCTTTTTCAAGAGCACGTAGGGGTGTCCGGACATGTTCTCCAGGCATTGAATCATGCGGGCACAGTGAAAAATGCTGCGCATGGTCTGGGCTTCGATGTAGGAACTGCCGAAAACCGTCTGGCCGTGAAGCTTGAGCTCGATATCCGATACGATCTTGAGCAATTCGGTATTGGATTCCAGCAGGGTCTTGAAATTGGAGTACTTGGTCCGGAAAGCCCGCATCATCTGTTCGCGCGTATCTTCCGACAATCGCCTGGGGCGGAACAAGGACCGCCATCGGTGCAAAATAGTTTTCACAGCAAGTTCCATGAAAGTTTACGGCCTGTCAGCCGGTTTTACACTTTGATCGAAAAGCGCCATGGCTCTGTCCCGCACTCAATGCCGGGAAAGCCTTTCATTGTCAAAGGGTATTGCCTCAATCGACTTCCAGGGCCTCGCGGCAATGGAAGGGGAGCTTGGTAACTTGCTTTATAAAAAGGCAAAAAATGGGCCAACGGAAAGAAGGACCGCCCAATTGCGTTTTTGGTTTGTTGTCCATGGGATAGACTGATCCTGCACCTGAGGCGCCGCCGGGTTTGGCGTATTCTTTGCTTTACAGCCCGTGCAGCAGGGGGCGCGCGATAGCGGAAGGAACCGGTGCCCAAATGGGCTGGATAAGGCAGACGGTGTGCGGGAAGAGACTCAATCAGCAATGGACCTGACGACGATGGGGAATGATATCTGGCCTGATCCCCGATGCGGAGCTTGAAATCATGTGGCTTTGGGTGGGTGGTGGTTTAAATGGATACTCTGGGAAAGATTAAACCGCAGAAGACAATTTTGATGCTGGTGATCTGCGTGACCATGGTCATGGTCGTATTCGGGATCGTCATCGGTCTATGGGCCGGCCGGGAAACAAAACAAGCGCTTGCCCACCGGTTCAATGAAGGGCAGTTGGCGATCGCCCGTAGCATCCGTTCCCAGGTCGAACGGGACTTTCGGCTGCTGGCGCGGGAGATTAAGGCCCTGGCTCGGCAGCTGGGGTCGGATCAAGCCCTTACCGAAGAAATGCCATACGCTGTGCGAGAGGCATTCAAGCATGTCATGGAAAACGGCGTCGGTAAAATGGAACTGCTTGATTTGCGCAACCGCCGGACAATCATTTTTGTGCCGTATATGCGCCTGGCCGCTGAACCTCTGGATTCAAAGACCTGGGCGCATTTGTCGATCCCGGTCTATCCGGAGGATTACGACCCGTGGGTTTCGGAGCCCTATGTTGAAAACGGGGAACCGATGCTGAAAATGGCGACCCTGCTGCCAAATGACCATCGCCGGGCACTAGTGTTTCATATCCACATCAGCTGGTTCATCAGTGGCGCCGTCAAAGAAATTCGCTCCGGGAAAACCGGTTATGCCTGGATCATAGATCAAAGAGGCATCTTTCTCCACCACCCCTACACGGATTACATCGGCAAAGACGCCTTCAGCGCCCGGGGCGATGCGTTCAAAGAGCATTCGTTCGTAAGAATCAACCAGATTCAACGCGAGGGTATGCTAAAGGGCCATGAAGGCATGGGCACATACTCTTCCGTATGGCACAGGGGCGTCACCGGAGAAATTCAAAAACTGATTGCCTATACACCTATTAAGATTTCAAGCCGCCCTCTGCAGAACTGGTCGGTGGCCGTGGTCGCACCAGTGTTCGAAATCGAGGCGGCACTTACCAGGATCCACCGGCTGCAATTACTCTTGCAGGGGGCAGTTTTTCTTTTCGTGCTTACCTCGGGCGGATTGGTGTTGTGGTTCCAGATGCGTTGGTCCCGGCGGCTAGAAGAGTTGGTGACAGCCAGAACTCAGGCGCTCAAGCGCTCGGAAGAGAAATATCGCAGTCTGGTAGAAAGCGCGGAAGATTTCATCTTCACGGTGGACGGAAAGGGCCGGTTGCTGTCGGTCAACAGTTACACGGCTGTGAGTTTCGGCGGTACGCCCGAAGAGTTCCTGGGCCAGGGGCTCGCACGACTTTTTACACCCCGGATCGCCGACCGGCAGATCCAAATAATCAGCACCGTTTATGAGAGCGGTAAAAGTGTGCGGGATGAATTTGAGCTGAACGTGGGCCGGACGCCTCTCTGGATCAGTGCCAATTTCATGCCTTTGAAAAATGAAGCCGGTCAGATGGATGCGGTGCTCTGCATTGCCCGGGACATTACCGAAAATAAACGACTGGAACGGTTCCTGATCAACGCCGAAAAACTGGCTTCCCTTGGGACGCTGGCGGCCGGCGTGGCCCACGAGATCAACAACCCCCTGGGCGTGATGCTGGGGTTTTGCGATCTGCTCGTACGCAAGAAAATGCCGGGCAGCCAGGAATACGAGGACCTGAAAATTATCGAGCGTCAGGGTATGCACTGCAAGCAGATCGTGGAAAATTTGCTGAGCTTTGCCAGAGTGGGACAGGAGAAGACCGCCGATACAGACCTGAATGAATGTCTGGGCGAGATCATTAAAGTGGTCCAGCACAGTTTGACAATGAAAGGCATTGATTTGCATACCGAGTTTACGGAATCGTTGCCCAAAGTGCGCGGCGACGACCGGCAGTTGCAGCAGGTCTTTTTGAACCTGCTTAACAACGCAGCCGCGGCCATGCCCCGGGGCGGCCCCATTCATATCCGAACCGCAGTGGTGGCCGGGGGACAGCGAGTGGCGGTTCGGGTGGAGGACGATGGCATGGGGATCGCACCGGAAAACATCGATCATATCTTCGAGCCATTCTTTACTACCAAGCCGGAAGGCGAGGGCACCGGGCTTGGGTTGTTCGTCAGTTACGGCATCATCAACAAATACGGCGGCACCATTATCTGCGAGAGCCCGACCTGTCATAATGGGACGGGAGCGAAAGGCACCACCTTTATGGTGGAGCTGCCGGTACACATGGGAGAAGAGAAATGACGGGCCGAATCCTGATTGTCGATGACGAAGCCGATATGCTGCTGCTTTTGAAGCGCATCCTCGAAGAAGAGAGTACCCACGAAGTGGTCACCGAACCGGACCCCGGCAAGGCCCTGGAACGCTTCAGCCAATCGCCCTTCGACCTGGTGGTTACCGATCTTAAGATGCCGAAAATGGACGGCATCCGTTTTCTGGAGGCGATCAAAAAAATTCGAGCCGATGTGGCGGTGGTGATCATGACCGCATTTGCGACCATTGAAACGGCCGTGGAAGCCACACGCAAGGGGGCGTATGATTACATCACCAAGCCCTTTCGTCGCGAACGCATCCTGATGACCGTCGAGAAGGTCATGCAGTGGCAGGCCATCATGCAGGAGAACCAGGCCTTGCGCGATGCCCTGGCCGAAAAGAAGGGATTCGCCGCACTCATAGGCGCCAGTCCGGCCATGCAGTCGATCTTCGAGCGGATCCGGCAAGTCGCGCCGACCATGGCGACGGTATTGATCACGGGCCCCAGCGGGACCGGCAAGGAGTTGGTGGCCCGGGCCATCCACGAGCACAGCCGCCGGGGGCAGCGCAAGATGGTGACCATAAACTGCACAGCCATTCCAGAGCATGTACTGGAGAGCGAACTGTTCGGTCATGTGAAGGGCGCCTTTACCGGCGCTTGGCAGGACAAAAAGGGATTGGTGGAAGAGGCCCATGAAGGTACTTTGTTCCTGGATGAGATCGGGGACCTGAGCCCCACCTTGCAAACCAAACTATTGCGGTTACTCCAGGAAGGGGAGTACAAGCCTGTGGGCAGTGTGACCACACGCAAGGCCGATTTGCGCTTTATCGCCGCTACCAATCACGATCTGAAGTCAGACCTGGAGGCAAAGAGTTTTCGTGAAGATTTGTACTACCGGCTCAACGTGATCCGATTCGAGCTGCCGCCCCTCAAGGAACGCCCCCAGGACATTCAGTTGTTGAGCTACCACTTTCTGGAGAAGTACGCCCGCCTCAACCAGAAAGGGATACGGGAGATTTCTCCGGACGCGTTGAGAGCCCTGATGGCCCAGGATTTCCCTGGAAATGTGCGTGAACTGGAGAACGTCATTGAACGCGGTGTTATTTTCTGCCGAGACGATACGCTGCGCATGCGCGATCTTTTCCTGGAAGGCGTCGAAAAACCTCGGGAACCCGATCCCGACGGCGAAATTATCCAACTGCCCTTCAAAGAGGCTAAGGACCGCATGACCGACAAGTTCCACCGCCAATACGTCCAGGCGCTGCTACAGGCCAACCATGGCAACGTCAGCCGGGCCGCCGAACAAGCTGGCATCCAGCGGCAGTACTTCCACCGCTTGATGAAAGAGACCGGCATCGAATCCGACGGTTTCAAGCTATAAAAAGGGAAAGACAGAAAACTCACCTGAAGGTCCTATACGCCCATCCAACGCAAAGCAACGCCGCGGCGATCCATATGCCGATTATGACCGCTGCGGCGGCACGACCCTTCGGCATCCCACCCGAGGCCTTGTCCTGCACACGTTCCCGGCATTCCACGAGGACCGAAGGGGGCAGCATTTTGATTACCAAAGCGATTCCCGCAGGGATGAGGACCAGATCGTCCAGATAGCCTATTATCGGCACAAAATCAGGGATCAGATCGATGGGGCTGAAGGCATATGCAACGATGGCGGCGCCGAGCAGTTTAGCATACCACGGCGTTCTCGGATCGCGCACAGCCAGATAGAGGGCCATGGTTTCGGCCTTAAGCCGCCGAGCACGATCCTTTAGTCTTTGAAAGAAGGTCATGGCGTCTAACTCCAACTCCAGGGTTCGGTGCAACCCGGCGCGACGAGAGCGTTCTATCGGTCCTTCTCAATATGGGTCGGCCGGTTCCCATCGGTAGTGAACGATGAAGTACTCGGCGGCAAGTGCAATCCGAGGTGACGCAGGGCATCCTCGAGACGGAGGTGGCCGATGACGCCATACCGACCCGACACGGCGATACGGGACAGATCTTTTTTCAGCATCAATTCCACGGCACGCATGACCGGATCGGTCAGGCCGACGCAAGGGGTCGATGGAACTCCTTCGACCAGCGGCCGTACGATTTCTCCGACCTTTCTGCTTTGCGTCAGTTTCATGGTATCCCTCGGGTTTCTCCAGTTGAAGGTTGGCGCTGCTTGCCTCAGAACCTGACACTGCAATGAAAATGCCAGAATGCCGAGGGGGTTGGCTGCTCAGGATCGGTTCAGGACCGATAGCGCCGCCGTATGGAGCCAATCCGCGTGCTCCCAGCAACAAACTGGTGTTATCGCACGAATCCTGCGGCCCAAAACCTTTCCCTCCTCAAAGGAAGGCCTCGGTCCAAGTGTCTTCCGTCGGAAGTCATCGACGTGCGGGAGTGTCCACCACCGGGTGTCGATCGCTGTCGGGCACTCGTCCAGGATAACCTGGCCTGGCCCCAATTCGATTGAATTCCAGTCATCTGCAGGTATCCGAGGCCGTTTGCCAAGCTTGGCATATCTTTTGTTTATGCGATGACTAACCATACAGGCATTGGAAAGGAGACGGTCCCCTTAATTTCGGTAGATGAAGCTTTTTGACATAGACAATCGGTTATAGCAAAGGAGGTCATGCATGCAAAACGTAAAAGTGGAAGAGAAAAAACTCGGCTGGGAAGTGTCCCGGGAGCTGGATCAAAAACCCATCATGGAACGCCTGGTGCCCAATTGGCAGCATGTCAAGGCGGCCGTGGTGGGCGTCGTCGTATTCTTCATTCTCTTTCTGGTGGGCACCTGGCTGGCCGGCAATCCTTTTGAAGCCACCGTGCGCATGCCCTCCAAGTACGTGGTGGAACATGGCCTGATGGGCAACGAATGGTCCATCCTCTGGAGTGTCGTTTTGATCGCGGCATTCTTCGAATTCATGGACGCGTCGGCCGGCATGGGCTTCGGCACCGCTCTGACCCCGTTGCTGCTTATGCTCGGCTTCGATCCCAAGCAGATTGTGCCGGTGGTCATGATCCAGCAGGGAGCTGCCGGTCTGGTGGGCGCCTTCCTGCACCGGGAATTCGAGAACGTGGAGTGGAAATTCAAACCCATGAGCGAAACCATCAAGCTCGCGATGATCATCGTCATCTCGGGCGTAATCTTCAATATAATCTCCATTGTGGGCGTCTACAAGATCTTCCAGGTGGACAAGATCTGGATCAAAGCTTACGTGGCGCTCTTGCTGCTCATGATGGGTGTCACTTCCCTGTTCCAGTCCAAGAAGGAACGGCCTTACAAACCGGGCAAGATGGTATTTTGGGCCTCCCTGGCAGGCTTCAACAAGGGCGTGGGTGGCGGCGGATATGGACCGGTGGTGACCATCGGCGGCATGATGGCCGGTGTGCCGGTGAAGAGCATGATGGCCGTGACCGCCATCAGCGAAGGATCGGTGAGCACCTGCTCGGTAATCGTCTGGTTGCTGATGCTGGGCAGCGGCGTGACCATCGACTACATCCTGCTGCCGAGCTTCATGCTGGCCACCATGTTTTCGGCCGTGGCCGCGCCATATATGACCCGGGTATTCCCCGAGAAAATCTGGAAGGTGGTCGTCCCGGGCTACTGCCTGTGCCTGACGGGTTACGCCTTCTGGAAACTGATTCCGGACATTGTCAAGCGGTTGGCCGGCTAATCTGAGCAATGGGCCGCGCACGGGCGCGCGGTTATGCAGCCAGGCCGGGCCCCACTCCGGTGGGGCCCGGCCGCAACAGTAGAAAACGAAAAACGGGAATCTCAATACCAAATAAACCGAGAGGAAAGTATGAACCCAGGGCCATATTCTTCATCTGGCAATCAATTTCGAAAAGGCTTTATCCAGAGCCGCATGCAGAACTTCGGCCTGACCATGATCGTCATGGGGGCCAGTTTCGGACTTTACTACCTCGGCCTTTTCGGCACCGTGGATGGGCCTCTGCGACCGGCGCGCATCGGTGATCAATTGGCGGCGGCCGGGTTTACCAACCGGCATCTGCTCCTCATCATGCTGGGCTGCATGGGCATTGCCATCGTCTGGAACTGGATCTACAATGCCCTCTGTCGGCTGATGAACTGGCGCATGACTTGCGCCTGCCGGAGTGATGCCGGGGGTGGCTTTTGCACGGCGTCGGCGCGGCGCGAGAGGGCGGGGCGTTACGTGTGCGCCGAAGGACATGTTCGACCCGATGCCCGTTTCCATCCTGTGGCCAAAGGAACGGTGGGTCACTTCATGTGGATGATGTTCGCCATCTTCAGCGCCATCCTGATCTACCTGACCTGAATCGCCGGCAGTTTGTATTCGCCGCTCAAGGAGTTAACGTCGTGCAGGCCGCCCATATCCTACTGGTCGATGACGAAGAACGCTTTGCCCGGAACCTGGCAAAGATCCTCGAAAGGTGTGGTTTTCGGGTGGATGTGGCTTTCGATGGCGCCCAGGCGCTGAGGCTGCTGGGCAACGGAAGCACCCCCGGAGTCGTGGTCCTGGACGTGCGCATGCCCGACATGAATGGCATCGAGACGCTTCGGCGTATCAAACAGATCGACGGTGATATTCAAGTGATCATGCTCACCGGCCACGCTTCGCTGGATGACGGTATGGAAGCCGTGCGCGCGGGGGCCTTCGATTATCTCCAAAAGCCCTACGACATCGAAGATTTGATCGTGAAAATCAAGTCCGCCAGAGATGTGGGCCGGATCAAGCGCCATCCCCTTTTATGGCCCCGAACCAAAGCCGGCGAGATCATATTGTCCGGATTCATCCCCCTGCTTCCGGACGACCCGGTCGCCATGGCGGTGGCCGTCTTCGAGCGCTACCGCAATGGAGAGGGCGCCCAGATGCTTTTCGTGGCCGATGAACGTCAACATCTCCACGGGTTGCTCACCAAGCGCGACATCCTCGATTGCCTGTCCCGGCGCCATCCTTCCGTGGAGATGAACTGGGAGTGGGTCCGGTGTCATCGGGAAGAGCTGCCGGCCGTGACGCTCAAGCAATTGATGCGCGGGCCGGTGGAGACGGTGGCCTTCGCGACCCCCTTGGACGAGACCGCGGCGCATATGCTTCGCCATCGCTACGACAGCATCCCGGTCATCGCCGACGGCGCAGTGCTCGGCGTCATCCGTCTCAGGGATGTGCTGCGATACCTGCCCGACGATAAAGAGGCCGGCGCTGACACGGCAATTGACGAAGGCGGCGCTTGATGCTCTAATCGTTGCATGCAAGAAACCGCAGGCATCAATGGGGCGGAGAGCAGGCGGTAATCCAAGGGGGGAGCATGAACCGCTATGCACATCTATACAGGAAGGGGCAGCCCAACGACTACCCCTATTACCGGCCGGTATGGCGAAAGGCGGTGCTGATTCTGCTGACGGCGGCCTTCGTCCCGCCACTTCTCATCGGCGGCGCTATCGCCTTTTACGCCATGACTGCGGGCGGCACCCCCACCCTGGCGTTGCTGCACACCCAGCTGGTGGCGCACCAGCGCGCGGCCGTGGTGGTGGCGGCGCTCTTCTTCGTCTGTGTCGTGATCCTGACCGCCACCGTGCTCTCCACCACCGGGCGCCTGGTGGCCTTGCTCGAGGCCAAGGGGCGCAGCGTACGCATGCTCGATAAGCAGTTGCGCCGCACCAGTTATCTGGCCGCTTCCATGGAACTCTCTCTGGGGTTCTTCGAGGAACTCAAGGATATTCTGGCCAACATCGATATGGCCGCCCAATGTTTGGCCGCCCAGACCGGAGATCCTGCGCCGTCCGAACCTTGCGAAACCGTGGATCAGATCACCCGTGAAGCATCCCGCGGGCACCTGCTGATCCAGAGGTTCTTGCACTTTGTGCGCAACGACGAACCCATTGTCAGTGAAGTGGACCTTAATGCATTGCTGGGGGATCTGCTCGCTTTCCTGAAAAAAGAACTGGAGAGGCGCAGCATCCGCGTGGTTTGTGACTACCAGGTGCCGCTCGACCCGGTTCGCAGCGACCGGAGCAAGCTGCGCCAGGTGTTTCAGAATCTGCTGCTCAACGCCATGGCTGCCCTGGAAAAGGGAGGCTGCATCGAGCTGGTCACGCGCTGCGTCGACGCCCGCGTCATGGTATCGATCCGCGATGATGGCCCAGGCATCGCAGCAGCCGACCAGGAGAAGATCTTCGAGCCCTTCTACACGACCAAGTCCCAGGGCACCGGGTTGGGGCTGCCTATCTGCCGTACCCTTCTCGATCCGTTGGAAGGCACGCTGCGGGTCGATTCCCAACCCGGCCAAGGCGCCGCCTTTATCGTTGAACTGCCTTGCCGTATGCGGGTCCAAGGCTGAAAAACCATCGGCTCACGCGCCGGCGGAGGTAGCGCCTCCCCATGCTCAAACGCGAATTACTTAAACAGGCCATCGACGCCATCGCCGCCCGGGACCCCGAGATCGGTTACTCCCTGGCCGAGCTTTTTGGTACGGGCCGCATCGATGTGCCCGCGGAGAAGCCCGCCGCAGACGATCCTCAGACATTCTTCTTTACTTTTGACCACCAGCGGGTGGCGGTGGACAAAAACAGCTTTTTCAACGACGGTTTGGCCGCAGTGGAGCAGCCGCTGTTGCTCAAGTACGGCGAGACGGCCAAAAAAATGGCCTTGTCCGCATCCAATGGCAAGGCGCCTTATGCCACGGCCGGCCAGGCCATCCGCGAGGCCGGATTGCGCCTGCTGGTGCGCCACGAGGTCATCCGTGCGCTGCGCCAGCTCGATCTCCAGGGCACCGACCCTGACCAAGGCGTGCAGACCCAAGCCCGACAAGTTCTCGAAGGGCTGCTGAGCGATACGCCGGAGGAGGCGTTGCCCAAGGACGGCGAGGACCCCCGGGTCCTTTTTCAGGGCGCGGTGAATTCCGACGACCCGGCCTTTTTCATGCCGTTGCCGCTTACCCGTATGACCTTGATGCAGGTGGCCGATGAACAACTGCCTTTTTTCAGCGTACGATTCGTACTGCGTTGCCTGCGCAACGGCACAGCACCGCAGCTGTTTGCCTGCCTGGTGAAGGGGGCCGTGGCGGGTCTCGTCTTCCTCCGATTCAGGACCACCTTCTTCTCCAGGGGGATGGAGATCAAGTACATCGCCTCTGCGCAACAAAGGGCGAACGGGGAGCTCCGGGCACACCCCGTGCATCGCGGGGTGGGGACCTTCCTGGTGGCCGGAACCTGGCTGCTCTGGAAGAAATACTTCCCGGCGATACGCGAAATCCTGCTGGATTCAGAAATTCAGGCCTCCGGCTTCTATGAAAGCATCGGATTTGAAAGACGCCGGCCTTATGTATACTCCCTGGTCCGGCCCAGCGGTCGTCTGACCTATGCCCTGGCCGTGATGGTGGACCGCAGCCGAAGCGTGCCGCCGACCGTCGTCCGAGAGATGGCTGCCGTGATCAAGGATCAGGTACGATGGCTGGCCCGTGCCAAGTCGGTCGATCCGCGCCGTGGCATGGTCCTGCACTTTCTCACGTTATGCCTGTTGTCGCGCTCACGGCCCGATCTGGCGCGCGACGCGGCCCAATGCCTGCTCAAATTTAAACGGCGCATTCCCGAAGCCGACGAACTGCTGGAGATGGGAACGACCCATGGCCGCATTTCGCTGGTGGACGTCCGGCCTACGGCGACCGCGCCGTTGCTGGTGTTCAAGGACAGCGCCATGCAAGCCCATTTGCAGGGCATCTTCCACCTTGAGAGCGCCAATCGCCTCAAGGCGCTGGACGAGGTGTTGGCGGCGGAGGCGATGGCGGGCTGTTGGAAGCTGCTGGCCGGACGGCAGGCCGAAAAGGAAGCCCTGGCCTGGGTCCATACCCCGGACCATATAGCGCGCATCGCCGCCACCGCGGGCCGGAAATTATACGCTATCGACCTGGATACCCAGACCACCGCGGCATCTTATGATGTCGCTTGTCTGGCCGTCGGGGGTATCTTCAATCTCCTGGATGCGGTCATGGCCGGTCCCTCCCGCAGGGGCTTCGCGGCTATACGTCCGCCGGGGCACCACGCCGAACCCGACAAGGCCATGGGGTTTTGCCTTTTCAACAATGCGGCCCTGGCCGCCTGCTACCTGAAACACGCCCACGGTCTGCGGCGGGTGATGATCGTGGATATCGACGCCCACCACGGCAACGGCACCCAGGCTGCCTTCCTTCGCAGCCGTGAGGTGCTCTTCTTTTCCTTGCACCAGTTCCCCTGCTATCCTGGCACGGGCAATTTCGGCGAGGTGGGTTCGGGACCGGGAGAGGGGTACAGCGTCAATGTGCCCCTGGACAAAGGCATGGGCGACGCCGAGTTCGTGCAGGCCATCCGGATGCTGGCCGAGCCCCTGGCCAGGGCCTTTGAACCGGAGATGATCCTGGTATCGTGCGGATTCGATCTTTCCCAGCACGACCGCCTGGCGGCTCTCAAGGGCACGCCAGCCGGCTATGCCATGCTTACACGCCAGCTCTGTCGCCTGGCCGATGCTGTCTGCGGCGGCCGTATCGCCTTTATCCTCGAGGGCGGGTACAGCGTCCGCGGTATCGAGGAGTGCGGCCGCAGCGTGATCCAGGAGCTGTGCGACCTGCCGTCGGCGGCAGCGCAGCAGCTGGATGCCGTGCGCCGGACGTCCGGCCCCTTCGCCACACTCCAGAAGAGTATCGCCATCCACACGAAGTATTGGTCGATACTAAAAAGATAGGGGGACATTCCCAAGAATCCATGACCGTCTTTCCTGCTGGACAGCCATTGTCCACTGTTGGGAGACAGTGTGGCCATGCCGGTATCCGACTTCGGGCGAAATCTCTTATATCCAGCTGAATAAATGGTTGTAAATAATTCGTTCCGATTCATGACAACGGTCGGGCCGCTGGCATGCTTATTGAACTATTGCTTATCGATCTGCCTGGAGGAGCAGGGCGCGATCTTCGATATAAAAGGAGCCTGTGCCGGTATGACGAATACTGATATCAACAACGCAACAATCGCTTCGGGCACCATCCCGAACACCCGGCGTGAAGAGCAGTACAAACGGTTTTTTCGCCGCTTTGTGTTCCTGACCCTGGTCAGCTCCCTGTTGCCGCTCCTGCTGGTGGGATGGGGCATCAACATTCATTACACCCGCTTTGCGCGCGAACGTCTGACGGAGAAGTTCAATCGCGAGGTGGAAAACCACCATCGCGCCATCGAGTTGTTTTTCAAGGAGCAAAGCTCCAGACTGCAATTGATCGCCCGCACCCACAGCAAAGAGTATTTACGCCAGCCAGGCAATCTGAACAAAGTCTTCGAGTTGATCAATCATGATTACCCAACCCTGACCGATATCGGCCTCATCGACCATACCGGGCGGCACCTGGCCTATGTGGGACCCTACGACCTGATGGACAAGAACTATGCCGATACTTTCTGGTTCAAGCAGGTGCTGCAAAAAGGGCTCTTCATCAGCGATATGTTTCTGGGGTTTCGTCGCGAGCCGCATTTCATCATGGCCGTGACCTCTTCGGACAACGGCGAGCCCTGGATTTTGCGAACCACCATCAACACCGAGACCTTTCGTGCCCTGGTGGAGAACGTGCGCATCGGAAAAAGCGGGGAAGTTTACCTGCTCAACAGCGACGGGCTCTACCAGACCACCCCCCGCTTCGGCGGGTCGATCATGGAACCGGCACCGCTGCCGGCCGTGGTCGACCACGAAGGCATCGACCTGCGTTTCGTGACCCAGGACTATCCTGGCCGAACCAGCCCATCTCCCCGCAGGATTGTCTGCAGCGTCTGGCTCAAGGAACCGCGCTGGCTGCTCGTGGTGACCCAATCTTACGACGAAGCCTTCAACGCCGTAAATCACGCCAATTATGCAGTATCGGTCTTTCTGCTGATCAGCGGCCTGACCATACTGATCGTCGCCGTGCTGGTGACCCGCCACATGCTTGCCATGATCCGCCGGCGCGACCAGGAGAGCGATCGCCTGAACCAGCAGCTCATGCAGACCAGCAAACTGGCCTCCATTGGCGAGCTTTCGGCCGGCGTGGCCCACGAGATCAACAATCCCCTGGCGATCATTTCCACCGAACGGCAAATCCTGATGGATTGTATGGGGCAAATCCCGGAGATGAGTCCCTCTTTCAAAGAGCAGTTCAACGACTCCATGTCCCAGATCGACATCCAGATCCAGCGCTGCAAACGCATCACCCACAATCTGCTGCGGTTTTCACGTCGTACTCAATCGGTGATGGAGACGGTCCATTTGAATGCTTTTATTCTTGAAGTGGTGGACCTGATGGAGCGTGAGGCCCAGGCCACCGGAATCAAATTCGTCACCACCTTGGAGCCGGAACTGCCGGTGATGATCTCGGACCCTTCGCAGTTGCAGCAGCTCTTTTTAAACCTGATCACCAATGCCATTGATGCGCACGATGGCAAGCCTTATGGTCGCATCGATATCGCCACATCTGTGGCGGGCGATGGCCAGGAAGTGCGGCTGAGCATCGGCGACACCGGTTGCGGCATTGCCCGGGAACACCTGGAAAAGATCTTCGATCCGTTTTTTACCACCAAACCCGTCGGTAAGGGAACCGGACTGGGTCTTTCCATTTGCTTCAGCATCATTCAACGGCTGGGCGGCCGGATCGACGTCCATAGCGAATCCGGTCAAGGCACGCGCTTTGACATATTCTTGCCATTGCGCCCCCCGGCGGAACTTATGCAGTATAACTAACCCGCAGGCCGTGCGGCGACCCTGCACCCAAAGGAGGACCAGGCGATGATAGGCTCTAAAATACTTCTTGTGGACGATGAAGAGATCTTTTCCCGCAATATGGCCAAACTTCTGACGACGAGGGGGTACCAGGTCACAGCCGTCAACGGCGGTGACGCCGCCATCCGGACCCTGGCCGAGCACCCGGTGGATGTGATCGTGCTCGACCTGAAGATGCCCGGCATGGACGGATTGACCACCTTGAAAGAGATCCAAAAGCTCGGTCTCTTCACCCAGACCCTGATACTCACCGGTCACGGATCAATCGATTCGGCCCTGGAGGCCATGAAGCTGGGGGCTTACGACTACCTGACCAAGCCGTGTAATGTCGAAGAACTGGTAGCCAAGATCCAGGGGGCCTGGCACAAGAAGGATAGCACCGTCAAACACGAGAGCCGGGAGAAGGCCCAGAAGGTCGCCGGCGCGCCCACGGCTTTCTTCGAAGTTTTCCCTTCCAAAAAGCGCTGAGTCATGTCGGAAAACATGGGACTCGGAGGCGGCGGCAACCCATCTCGCGCCCGCGGAGGCCGGCCGCGGCGAGGATGTGCCGCCGCAATCCCGGCTACGGGTCGCCCCCGCCACGCTGACACCACCGATTTTTCATGCACCCTCCCATCGCCTGTGCGGGTTGGCAGCCTGCTAAGGCGGGCGCACCGAGATTTTCTCCCCGAAAAGAATGACCTTGCAACGGGATTGTGGATTTCATAACATGGGATGCTGCAACAGTATCCGGTTACCCGCACCCCCGTTGGCCTGCCTTATGATACCCCTTCTGCGAGCCTGGTAGATGCCGTTGCGCGTGGGACAGATCCTTACCCGAACGGAACAGGCGATGGACAAAAGCCCGACAGTGAACGTGATACCTGAAAAAAGCATCCCCGGTGATTCGCCGCCCCTGGAGCGATCCGACTTTCAGACACTCTTCGACCGGGCGCCTATCGGTATCTTTCGTACCACCTCTGCGGGGCAAGTGCGCTACGTAAATGCGTGCATGGCCGCCATGGTCGGCGCCGCCTCTCCCCAAGAGGCCATGGCACGATTTTCCGATCTTTCGAAACAGTTGTATGCCGATCCGGCGCGCAGGCGTGATTTCGTCCGACAAATATCCCGGAATGGAGAAGTCCAGGGCTTCGAATACGAGGCCGTGCGGCTCGACGGGGAACACCGTTGGCTTTCCATGAGCGCCCGGATCAGCGAGCGTTGTCCCGACGGCACGGTGGTGATCGATGGGTTCACCGTCGACATAACCGAAATCAAGGCAATGGAAAAGGCCTTGCGCGAGAGCGAACAGCGATTCAGAAGCGCCTTCGACAATTCCTCCTTCGGCCGGACGATGACCTTGCCCGATGGCCGCTTGAACCGTGTCAACAAGGCCCTCTGCGAAATGCTGGGGCGTGACGCCCGGACCCTGGCGAATATGAAAATCGCCGATATCACCCATCCCGACGACCTGGCCGGCAGCCTGGCGTTGGTGCAGCAGATGCTCGACGGACAGTCGGCCGTCCGCAGGACGCAAAAGCGTTACGTGCATGCCGACGGAAGGATGGTGTGGGGGGATGTCAGTGTCATCCTGATCCGAGATGAGGCCGGCCAGCCCGTCCATTTTCTGACCGAAATGGTAGACATCACCGAACAGAAGCAGGCCGAACAGAAGAATATCGAACTCGAACGGCAATTGAACCATGCCCAGAAAATGGAGGCGGTCGGGCGATTGGCGGGCGGTGTGGCCCATGATTTCAACAATCTGTTGTCCATCATTCTCGGATACGCTGAAACCATGCTCGAGGAGTTGCCGGAAGGCCATCCCCTGGGCGAATCGTTGAAGGAGATTTCCGACGCCGGCGGCCGGGCCAAACAACTGACCCGGCAACTGCTGGCCTTCAGCCGCAAGCAGACCCTGGAGCTGGTTCACATCGATGTCAACGCGGTGGTGACCGGTTTCGAAAAACTGCTGCGCCGGGTGATCGGGGAGGACATCGATCTGAAGCTGACGCTCTCCTCCACGGCGCTTTTGGTCAAGGCCGATGTGTCACGCATAGAACAGGTGTTGATGAACCTGGCGGTCAATGCCCGGGATGCCATGCCCCGGGGCGGCTGCCTGACCATCGAGACGGCCATGGTGCGATCACCCCAATCCCTTGGAATGGCCACGCTCCCATCGGCCTCCGGGCCTTACGCCAGGATCGTGGTCAGCGACACCGGCATGGGAATGGATCGGGAGACGTTGCAGCGGGTCTTCGAGCCGTTTTTCACCACCAAGGGCAAAGACCAGGGCACCGGTTTGGGGTTGGCCACCAGCTACGGCATCGTTCATCAACATGGGGGCAGCATCGAGGTGCACAGCGCGCCTGGAAAGGGTGCCCGCTTCACGATCCTGCTGCCGTTGTCGGATGCCGGCCCGGCCCAGAAAGGCCACGGATCGGAGGCACGGGCGCCGCACGCCGTGGCGGCCACCATCCTGGTGGTGGAAGATGATCCATCGGTGCGCAAACTGGCCGTCAGCATCCTTCGCAAGAAAGGGTACCGCATTCTTGAACCCGCGGATGTGCATGATGCAGTGGCGCTCGCCTCAGACCCAACAGTTCCCATCGATCTTCTGCTCACCGATGTGGTGATGCCCGGGATGATGGGGCCGGAGGTGTATGCCAAGGTGGCGGCATACCATCCAAACCTTCGGGTGCTCTACATGTCGGGGCATACTTACAATGTGCTTTCCCAGCATGGCATTCCCGAGGACGAGGCGCATCTGATCCAAAAACCGTTTTCCGTCAAAGGTCTGGTGGACAAGGTCCATGCGGTCTTGCAGGCATTTTGAGTTGCCGAAACGGCCGATCGGGTCTGCAGCTATCCGTCAACTTTTTGCCGATCACCGGCAGTAAATGCCCGGTACCCATCGCATGCGACCCTTATAAAAAATTATAAAGATTTAAAATGATAGGTAATTTAAAAATTGGGGCGCTGGAATGAAAATTGCTATTTCCCTGGTGAGCGTTGATGCGCAACAGGAGCGCCCATGGTATCGAAGGCCAGCTGGACCATTCAGGACTATTTCAAACAAGCCGGTGTATCCCTTGATGGGGCCCGCCGCAGGAGCGTATCGCAGACGTCGCTGAAAGGTTCGGAAAACGACTTTTCCCGTATTCTGGCAGGGGCCCACGCCCGTGCTCAGAGAGAGGGGGCTGCTGCGGGTGGCGCCCGGACCATTGCCGATTACCGTAAAGCGCCGGTGGCAGCCAAAGCCCCGATGGCCCGGGCACCCGTGGTGCCACGAGCTGCGACCGAACCGCCCGCCTTTGCCGCCGTTGCAGCGCCAGCGATTACTGCCGCTGGCATCGGCGCAACCGATTCCCAATCCTCGGCTGGGACCGATACGCCGGCGCCGGCCTCGTTCCAGGTCCCATCCGTCTCCAGGCAGGGGCCAACCGAATCTGTCAATCGTCAGATCAATGAATGCATCGAGAAAGCCGCAGCGGATTACCGCCTGCCGGCCGAACTGATCCGCGGTGTGATACAGGCCGAATCCAACTTCCAGGTGAGCGCCCAATCACCGGCCGGCGCCCAGGGGCTGATGCAGCTCATGCCGGCCACGGCCCGGGAACTGGGGGTCGACGACCCCTTCGATATCCGGCAGAACATCGACGGCGGTGCACGCTATCTGCGCCAGATGCTCGACCTGTTCGACGGCGACGTGAAACAGGCGCTTTCGGCTTACAACGCCGGCCCGGGAACCGTGATGAAGTACGACGGGCAGGTGCCTTATCCGGAGACCCGCAATTATGTGCGCAAAGTGATGCGTTACGCCAGAAGCTGAGCGCTAAAGCAACTCTTTGACCGCCGAGATCACCGTCTCATAATTGGGTTCACTGCTCACCTCTTTGACCAGTTGCTGATAGCGCACCACCCCCTGGCGATCGAGCACCAGCACGGCCCTGGCCAGCAGACGCAACTCGCTGATCAGCAGGCCGGTGGCCTGGCCGAAATCGGCTTTGCGATAGTCGGAAAGGGTGACCACATTGCTCACGCCGGCCGCGCCGCACCAGCGCTTCTGGGCAAATGGCAGATCCACGCTCACCGTAAGGACCATCACGTCCTTGCCCAATCCGGTGGCCTCCATGTTGAAGCGCCGAGTCTGCACATCGCATACAGATGTGTCCAGGGATTGTACTACAGAGAGAACCACTACCTTGCCGCGAAAATCGGAAAGTTTGACCGGCCTCATATTATTGTCGATGAGCATCGTATCGGGGATGGTTTCTCCGATTTGGATCGGACGGCCTGCCAGATTCCAGGGCTTGCCGTGAATCGTGACGACATTCTGTTGTTCGCTCATTGTTTTTCCTTTCGATGTTTAAGATTGAATTTACAACCTTTATTTTTGGTTCTCCAATTCAAGCGCGATGGCTAACCATAAGGCGGTGACTTATGAATGCAAGCCCGACGAGCGGCAGGGCATCTTTTACCTTGACTCGGCCGGCCAAATGGCGTAGCTGAAATGGGCATATGCTCATAACCGGCCGGAGACGAAGATGCCCCGCCCCAGGAAATGCAGAATCATCCACACCGAACCGCAGGTCACCTATTTCAAGCCGCGGGGGGTGCCGCTAAGGGATCTGGCCGAAGTGGAACTGCCTATGGAAGGTTTCGAGGCCATTCGTCTGGCGGACCACGAAGGGCTCCATCACGCGGCGGCGGCCCGGCGAATGCGTGTTTCCCGCCAGACCTTCGGACGCATCCTGCAGGCGGCGCGGGCTGCGGTGGCCCGGGCCCTGGTGGAAGGCATGGCCTTGCGAATTCACGGCGGCGACTATCGCGCCGGGCGGGGCCCAACGGCAGACCAAGATGCCGGCGTGCCGGGCCCTGCATGAACCCGGGCGCCAAGCAGTGCGCCGCAAAAACATGTTCCGCCCTCACATCGGGCGGATCGCTCAAAGAAAATCGTTCAAGAAAGGACAGGCAGAATGAGTTCAACGGTCATTGCGATTCCATCGGAAAATCCCGGCGGCCTGGAGGCCCCTCTGGGCGCCCACTTCGGTCATTGTGATCTCTACACGATCGTGGCGGTGCAAAATGGCGCCATCGCCGATGTACACGTGGTTCCCAATGTGGCCCACCAGCAGGGCGGTTGTCTGGCGCCGGTCCAGTTTCTGGCCGGCCAGGGGGTGCAACAGTTGATCGCCGGCGGTATGGGGTTGCGTCCCCTGATGGGATTCAACCAGATGGGTATTCAGGTGCTGCATGGCGGCGATGCCCGAACCGTGGGCGAAGCGGTACAAGCAGCCATCGCAGGCAAGCTCGCCCAGTTCCAGCAGATGCAGACCTGCGGTGGCTGCGGAGGGCACTGAACTTCAGCCTGGAGCGCGCTCTCTTCAACCCATCCCCGCCTTCACTCCAATTTTTGTTCATGACCGCAGTGCGGTGGAGAAGAAAGCGCGCTATTTCTTCTTCTCGAAGGTAGGCTTCCGCCGCCGAGCAGACACTTCCTGTCGGCGCTTGACTTCCGAAGACTTCGAGCATGTCGGACAGCTTTTTGCAGCTGCAGTCAGGAAAGCACTGCATTATGGGAGCGGATCGGGACTGGATCGGTCAGGGGGTCAGTACCACCTTCAACGCTTCGCTGATGTCCTGGATGCGGTAGGGCTTCTGGACCGCCTGCCGGAACCCGAACGAGGCGTAGTCGGCCATGATGGGGTCGTTGGAATAGCCGCTGGAAACGATGGCTTTGACGTTGGGGTCGATGGTGTGGAGTTGTTTGACGGCCTCTTTGCCGCCCATGGCCCCCGGCACGGTGAGGTCCAGGATGACGGCATCGAAGGGCAGGCCTCCGGCCAGGGCCTCCTGGTAGATCCGGACGGCTTCTTCTCCATTCCTTGCGCTGGTCACTTCGTACCCGATGAGGCTGAGCATCTCCTGGGCCAGCTCGCGGATGAATTCCTCGTCGTCCATCACCAGTATTCTTCCACTGCCGCGGCTCGGCGGCCTTTCGACTTCCACCTCCGCCATCTGGGCCGCGGAGGCGGCCGGCAGGTAAATGTGGAAGGTGGTCCCCACCCCCAGCTGCGAATCCACGGTGATGCGGCCTTTATGTTTGTCGATGATGGCGTAGACCACCGCCAGCCCCAGGCCGCTGCCTTTCTGCTTGGTGGTGAAATAGGGGTCGAAGATGCTGGAGATATGCTGCTTCTTGATGCCCATGCCCTGGTCCTGGACGCTCAATTTGATGTAGTCGCCCGCCGGCAGCGCCAGGTCATTGTTGGCCGCCAGTTGGGCACGGTCTCCCACCATGCGGATGGTGCCGCCCTCGGGCATGGCCTGCATGGCATTGAGCACCAGGTTGTGGATCACCTGGGCGATCTGGCCTTCATCCACATCGGCGTGCAACAGGCCTCCCGCAAAGTGAAATTCGCACCTGGCCTGGGAGCCGCGGGAGGCGAAACCGGCCGCCTCTTGGACCAGGGCGGTGAGTTCGGTGGTGCGCTTGATGGGCGCGCCGCCCTTGGCGAAGGTGAGCAACTGCTGGGTCAGTTCCTTGGCGCGCAGGGCGGCCTTTTCCATCTCCTGCATGCGGCCGTAGGCGCGATCCGTTGGCGTGAGATCCAGTTTGGCCAAAGAGAGATTGCCGATGATCCCGGATAGAAAGTTGTTAAAATCGTGGGCGATTCCGCCCGCCAGCATGCCCAGGGATTCGAGCTTTTCGATTTTCTGGATTTCCCTGGCCATATTGCGGGTTTCGGTGACATCGCGGAAGACCACCACCACGCCGATGATCCGCCCCGAGTCGTCCTGAATGGGGGCGGCTTTCTGGGATATGAGGGCTTCTCGGCCGCTCTGGCCGATCAGCAGGCTGTCTTTGGAGAACACGGGAATGCTGTCGTTTTCCAGGATGGATTTTTCCGGGCCGGGCAGCGGCTTTCGCTCCTCGGGGTCCACGATGTGCAACACCGCTGACAGCGGTTGTCCCAGGGCATCCCTTTCGCTCCAGCCGGTGAGCCGCTGCCCGACGGGGTTGATCAGGGTCACCAGGCCGGCCCGGTCGGTGGTGATCACGCCGTCGCCGATACTGCGCAATGTGACGGATAAGCGCTCCTTTTCGGCGTTCAGGGCCGCCTGGGCCGCCTTGCGTTCGCGGATGTCCCGGGAGACGCCCAGCACCTTCACCGCACGTCCCTGTTCATCCCGGATAAAGCGCGTCCGGGCTTCGGTCCAGATGGCGCTGCCATCCTTGCATGGCTGCTGCAACTCGTCGATGCGCGAACGGTCGGGGTCGACCCCCGGCTGGCCGTCCCTGGCCAGTTCCTCGGCCAAGGCGCCGCGGATCCGCTGCAACGATTCGGGGGTCAACTGCGCTTCCACGGGCATGGCGATGGACTCTTCCGGTGTATATCCGCGCAACGTCTTGATCGAAGGGCTGACGTAGTCGAAGCGCATGCTGGCGATGTCGAAGACCCAAATGGCATCGGATGCATTTTCAGCCAGCAACCGGTAGCGCTGCTCGGAAGCGCGCAGTTCGGCCGTGCTGGCTTCTATCTTGCGCTTGGATTCCCGCAATTGCTTATTGGCCGCATCCAGGTCCGCGGCCAGCTGCATCACCTGCCCGTACTTTTCCTGGATGGTGCGGTTGGCCTCCAACAGGTCTTCGATGGCCTGGCGATAGGCGTCCGGCTGGCCGAAAAGGCGATGCCACCAGGGGGGACGGGCCCTGGCGCCGAAGTGAACCCGGTAGACGCAGGCCTTTTCGCCGTAGACAGGGTTGTCCGGCCAGCGCCGCCGGCCGTATTTCTCCTGCCGGACCTGGCAGTTGAGCTCTTCCACGTGGGCTTCGGGCAAGCCGAAGACAGTGGGAATTCCCGCCAGGATGCCGCGCGTATAATCACAATCATGTCGCGTTTTTTGTTCGGGGTCATGGTAGCGGTCTTCCAGAACCACCCAGGAAGGGCCGATTTCGCGGATATGGACATCGCCGCAAAGCTTGAGCAGGCGGTTGTATTTGGAGGCCTGGGCATAGATCAGGCGGGGCGTGCCCAGGAGCCGTATCAGGTGATCCAGAAAACCCAGGGAGCGGAATCGCTCGGAGGCCAGGGTCATTTTATAGACGGCTTCGGAATCCCCCAGGAGGGTGATCATGCGCTGGTAAAGGATTTGCAGCAGCGCATGGGAGATCCAGTTGTGGACGTCGCTCAAATAGACCTCGTCCACCGGCAACCCCTCGAGCAGGTTGCCCAGCGAGCCATGGTTGCACTCGCGCACGTACATGAGTAACGTGCGCGAAATGCGGCAACTGATCTCTCGTTTCTGGGATGCTTCCATATCTTCTATGCATACTGCCCGCGCGTCATGCGTTCGGTGTCCACAAATTTTTTCAGCTGCTGACGGACACCATCGGTGATCTCCACGAAGCGGCAGCCTACCGAGACATAGCCCGGCTGGCCAAGGGCTTTGACCCAGCGGACCTCGCTCTTGATGTCTTCCAGAAAAGCCAGGCGTGCCCCGCCGATGATGTTGCACAGTACCATCTGGTCGTTTTCCTTGAGCTTGTCCTGCATCTTCTCGGGGACCGCCAGATTGACCCCGCCCGCGCTCAGATTGACGATGGCCGCGGAAAAGGATTGGCCGTCGGACAACTTGAACTGCCCGAAGTAACCATCATCCAGTTTCAGGCTCAGTCTGGGGTATTGCCGCTTTTCTTCTGACTGCATGCTTGGACTCCTTTTAATAGCTGCCTAGGATTCTAAGAAAATCGGTCTTGCGGGTGATTCTGGCCAGGGGCTCGCGAAATTCCGGTCTCTGCGCATCGGCCTCGATGTCCGCGTAGAACATGTACTGCCAGGGTTGACCGTGGATAGGTCTGGATTCGAGTTTGACCAGGTTGATCTTATGATCGGCGAAGACTTTCATTACTTCGAACAGTGCTCCGGGGCGATGTACGGTTGAGAAGACAATCGATGACTTGTTTTTGGGGCGATCCGTCAGGGGCAGTCTGCCAATTATCACAAATCGTGTAAAATTGCGAGGATTGGTTTCGATGCCTTCGGCGATGATGGCCATCCCGTGGGACTCGGCCGCTTCGCGGCTGCCGATGGCCGCTTGCCCGGAACCGGGGTGTTCGCGCAATTGGCGCACCGCGCCGGTGGTGGCGTTGACCGTGGAGAGTTGCCAGGTGGGATAGCGATCCAGGAACGACCGGCACTGCAGCATGGCGGCCTCACTGGACCAGACCCGCCGGATCTCCTCCAGGCGGGTGCCGGGGGCGGCGATCAGGTGGTGGATGATGCGCAGGTAGAGTTCGCCCACGATCTTCAAATCATATTCCAGCAGCAGGTCGTAGTTCTCATGGATGCTGCCGGTCAGGGTGTTCTCCAGCGGGATTACCCCCACCTGCGCCTCGCCGTTGGCCACGGCCTCAAAAATGGCCCGGAAGGAAGGGCGCGATGCCATGGGGCCGTCTCCGCCCAGGTACTGACGGGTGGCGATGTGGCTGAAACTGCCCGGTTCCCCCAGGTAGGCGGCCACGGCCGGCGGGGTCGCGCTCGACGGCTGCGGCCGGGCGGCTTTGGCCAGGTAGTCGAAATCCAGCTGCTTGCCCACCACCGGGGCGATGACATAGATGTCCCGGGCCAATTGGCCGAACTGCCCGGGATAGAGGCTCTGGGGGCCGTCCGAGAGGGCTTTGTCCGGATCGCAATGCACCTCTACCATCAGGCCGTCGGCCCCGGCGGCCACGGCCGCCCGGGCCATGGGGGCCACCTTCTCGCGCAGGCCGGTGGCATGGCTGGGGTCCACCACCACGGGCAGATGGGTCAGTTTTCTGAGCACCGGAATGGCCGACAGGTCCAGGGTGTTGCGGGTATAGGGTTCGTAGGTGCGGATGCCCCGTTCGCACAGCACCACCTGGTCGTTGCCTTCGGCCAGGATGTATTCGGCCGACATGAGCCACTCTTCGATGGTGGACGCCAGACCGCGCTTGAGCAATACCGGCTTGCCCAGGCGGCCCGCACATTTGAGCAGCTCGAAATTCTGCATGTTGCGCGCACCGACCTGGATCATGTCCACATATTTCTTCATCAGATCGGCCTGGTTGATGGAAGTGATTTCGGTGACCACCGGCATGCCGGTTTCCTGTCGCACCTCGGCCAGGATCTTGAGCCCCTCCTCCTCCAGTCCCTGGAACGAGTAGGGGGAGGTGCGCGGTTTGAAGGCGCCGCCGCGGAAGATCACGGCGCCGTACCGCTTTACTTCGCGGGCGGTGGTCAGCGCCTGCGCCAGGCTTTCGATGGCGCACGGACCGGCGATCAGGACGACCCGCTGGCCGCCGATGGTGATGGGGCCCACCTTTACCTGGGAATCCTGCGGGTGCCACTGGCGGCCCACCAGCTTGAACTTGCCCTCCATGGGAACCACTTCGGCCACCCCGTCCATGGCGGCCACCTGCCCGGGATCCAGGTCTCCCCGCCCCAGGGCCGCGATCACGGTCTGGCCGGCGCCGTTCATCTCTCGAACCACACAACCCTTGCGGTACAACTCGGCCCGGATCCGTTGTTTGATCTCTTCGGTCACATCCTGCTTCAGTACGACGATCATGGTGCCTCTCCTTTTCCATGGCGTTGAAAATGAAATGGCCCCGCGGAAGGTTCCCTTCTCCGCGGGGCCATCAATAAAAAAACCCCGGGTGAAGGTTTGATCTCCACCCGGGGTCGTTAGCTGGTTTTAGGCGCTACACCACCGGATGGATGCTTCTAAAGCTAAAAAAGAAGCATCCGCTGAAAAACAGGACCGTGGTATGCATGATGTGTTCGGCCATCATCGGCGCCTTTGCTATCCTTTCGATTGGCTATCTGTATACATCCATGCATTTTAAAAAGTCAAGTGCCGGATGCAACCGGGACTGACGCCGGTTCATTTGCGCCAATAGGCGGGCACCAGGAATATCAGGATTGTGAATATTTCCAATCGTCCCAGTAACATGCACCAGATCAACAGCCACTTGGCGGCGTGGGGCAGGTGCGCGTAGTTGTCCGCAGGGCCGACGCTGCCGAAACCCGGTCCCACGTTGCCGATAGCGGTGGCCACGGCCGTAAGGGAGGTGACAAAATCGACCCCCAGTCCGCCCAGAATGATGGCCGAAGCGATGAACAAGCCGATGTAGAGCAAGAGAAAGCCGAGCACGCTGCGCATGACATCGTCGGCCACCGGCTTTCCGCCGATCTTGATGGTACTCACCGCCCGAGGGTGCAGCAGCAGGAAGAGTTCCCGGTAGCAATATTTGAAGCAGAGAATGATGCGCAGACATTTCATGCCCCCACCGGTCGATCCGGCCGAAGCCCCCAGAAACATGCAGGTCAGCAGGATGATCTGGGACATGGCCGGCCACAGTTCGTAATTCGCCGTCGCATAGCCGGTGGTGGTGATGATCGAAGTGACTTGGAAGGCCCCGTAGCGAAGGGCTTCGCCGAGGGAGTCATATACGCCATGGCGGAAAAGGTCCAGGGTTACCAGGAGGACGAAGAGGCCCACGATGGCCAGGAAGAAGCGGCACTCCCCATCTTTCCAGAACGCCAGCGGCCGTCCGCGCAGCATTTGATAATGCAAAGAGAAATTGATGCCGGCCATGAGCATGAAGAAGACAATCACCACGTCCAGATAAAGGCTGTCGAAATGGGCGATCGATGCATTCCGGGTGGAGAAACCGCCCGTCGGCATGGTGGTGAAGGCGTGGCAGACGGCATTGAAAAAGCTCATGCCGCCCAGCATGAGCAAGATGATCTGGGCCAGGGAGAACAGGGCATACACCTTCCAGAGGATGAGGGCCGTATCCCGGATGCGGGGCTTGAGCTTGTCGGGCACCGGGCTGGGGACCTCCGCCTTGTATAGCTGCATGCCGCCGACACCCAGAAAGGGCAGAATGGCGATGGAAAGCACGATGATGCCCATGCCGCCCAGCCACTGGATAAAACTGCGCCACATCAGCAAACCTTTGGACGTGGATTCGATATCGGTGAGAATGGAGGCGCCGGTGGTCGTAAAGCCGCTCACCGATTCGAAAAGGGCATCCACGAAGCTGACAGATTCGCTGCCCATAAAGAAGGGCAACGCGCCGAAAGCGCCGGCCGCGGCCCAACCGGCGGTCACGATGGCCATGCCTTCGCTTTGCCGCATGATTTCCTCGCGTCGCTTTCGGAAAAGCAGGAAGAGCAGCAGTCCCACGAGAACCGTTACGCCCATGGATTTGAGCAGCGGCGCCACGCTTTCGTCGCCATAGTAAAGGCCGAAGGTCAGAGGCAGGAGCATGCTCAAACCGATGAAAACGATCAGGGTCCCCACGACATACAGGATATAGCGCCACCGCATCAGAAGTACTCCAACTTGACGGCCAGTAATTTCTCGACGCCGCTGATGGCGCGCCGCTGGGCGAAAACGATGACATGGTCGTTGGGTTCGACGACGCTGTCGCCGGTGGGGATGATGATTTGATCGCCCCGAATGATAGCGGCCAGTATAGCGCCCCTGGGAAAGGAGATCCGCCGCAGGGGGATGCCCACGATATCGGAGGTCTCCAGGGCCACGGCTTCCATGACTTCGGCCTGTTCGCCCTTCAACGAGACGGCCGACAGCACCTTGCCGCGGCGGATATGCTGGAGAATGGTATTGATGGCGGACAGGCGCGGGCTGACCACCTGCTCGATACCGATGGCCTTCATCAAAGGCAGGTAGCTGAATTTGCTTATTTTAATAATGGCCTTGGCCGCACCCAGACTCGTGGCCAGCAGGGAGGACAGTATGTTCGTCTCTTCGTCGTTGGTCAGGGTGATCACCACGTCGATGTCGCTGATGTTCTCCTCATTGAGCAACGTGTGGTCGGTGGCATCGCCCTGCAGCACCACCGTCTTGTCCAGCTTTTCGGACAATTCTGCGCAGCGCAAGGCATTTCTTTCGATGATCTTGCAGTAAATGGACTGCGACTCCAGCCGCGTGGCCAGGCGATACCCGATGCGGCCGCCACCGACGATCAGCACGCGTTTTAACGGCTTGGCCCGCTTATCGAAGATCGCCAGGATTTCGGATAACTGCTTCTGTTCGCAGATGAAGTAAATCAAATCCCCGGGCAGCAGCTGGTCCTTGCCGGTGGGAATGATCACCTCTTCTTCGCGAACGATGACGGCGATGAGCAGCCGCCGATGGCCGATCTTTTGCGGCAGCTCCGTCAGGCGCAACCCGGCCAGCCGCGCGTTGCGGTCCAGGTAGACGCCCACGAATCGGATGCGGCCATCGGCGAATTCGCCGACATCGACGGCGCCGGGAACACGCATCAGCCGCTCGATGGTCTTGACCACCTCGATTTCCGGGTTGATCACCGTGTCGATGTGCGGCGGCTGGCGGCGGAAGGTCTCGTGATAGGGATCGAAATCCGCACCGCGAATGCGGGCGATCTTCTTGGTGGTTGGCGAAAGCATGTCGGCCACCAGGCAGGCCACCAGGTTGGTTTCGTCCTGATTGGTGACGGCCAGTAAAATTTCGGCTTTACGGATGCCGGCTTCTTCGAGGACCGCGGGGCTGCTGCCGCTGCCGGCGATGGTCTGCACATCGGTATTCTCCGAAACCCGCCGAAGGGCATCCATGTTTTTATCGACCACCACCACATCTTTGTTTTCAAGCGCCAGGCGACTTGCGATATGGTAGCCGACCTCTCCCGCCCCTACGATCACGATTTTCAAAACGGATCTTCTCCCATCGCCGATGATTGGTCCGGCACGGCCGAAGAAACCCCGTCCGAACACGGAGCCGAACTTACTATACCCTTCCAAGAGCTGTCAAATTATTGGGGCGGCCACCCGCCATTCGTAAAAAAAGCGCTTGTGCTCGTCCGAGCGAATCTAATACTATACAATTATTGTCTCACCGAATTCCTCAAAACCTGCGCTTTTTCACTTCTAATCGGCTTATCTGCCCTCATTCTGGCAATTGACCCGGGATTCGACGGCACATAACGCCTCAAGGGGAAAGGATCATGGCATCGGAAATACCGTTAACCCTCCGTAAATTTCTGGCGCCCGAGATCGTTTACGGCGAGGGGGCCCTGGAACTGGCCGGACAACATGCCCTGAACCTGGGGGCGACCAAGGTCCTGGTGGTCTCCGATCCGGGGGTGCAAGCCGTCGGATGGACCGCGAAGGTCGAGCAGAGCCTGCGGCAATCCCGCCTTTCCTTTGTCACCTTCACGGGCGTTACCCCGAACCCCAGGGATTACGAGGTGATGGCCGGCGCCGAGGTTTACAAAAAAGAGGGTTGCGATCTGATCATCGCCGTGGGCGGCGGCAGTCCCATGGATTGCGCCAAAGGCATCGGCGTGGTGGCCGGCAATCCCCGCTTCATCACCGAGTTCGAAGGGGTGGACGAAGTGCCCGAGCCGGGCCCGCCTTTCATTTTCATCCCCACCACCGCCGGCACTTCGGCGGATGTCTCCCAGTTCGCCATCATCAATGACACGCTGCGCAAGGTGAAAATCGCCATCATCAGCAAGATGGTCATCCCGGATATTGCCCTGGTCGATCCTGCCGCCACCGTGACCATGCCCCCGGCGCTGACGGCGGCCACCGGCATGGATGCCTTGTGCCACGCCTTCGAGGCGTTCGTGTCCACGGCCGCTTCGCCCTTGACGGACATCGCCGCCTTGGCCGCCGTCGAGTTGATCCGGGACAATTTGCCGGGGGCCTGCCGGCAGCCGACGGCGATGACCTTCCGCAACAACATGATGATGGCCAGCCTGATGGCCGGCCTGGCTTTCTCCAATGCCAGCCTGGGACTGGTGCACGCCATGGCCCACAGTCTGGGGGGGCTTTTGGACTTGGCCCATGGAGAGTGCAATGCGATCCTGCTGGAGGAGGTCATTCGGTACAACTACCCGGCCGCCGGTGAAAAGTACGACCGCATGGCCGAGGCCCTGGGGTTGGCGGTGCGCAATCGGGATCCCGATCACCGGGCGACCCTGCTCGTGGACCATGTGGCCGCACTTCGAAAGCAGCTCGGCATCCATCAGCGTCTCCGGGACATGGGGGCCGTGCACGCCGACCTGGCGCAACTGGCCGGCCATGCCTGCGACGATCCCTGCCTGGCCACCAATCCCCGCGGCGCGACGGCCGATGACATCGAAAAAATCTTCGCGCGCGTTTATTGACACCTATGGTCGAGACGAATCATGTATAATTCTCCCCGCGAAAAATTCCTGAGCTCGAGCCTCCAGTCCAGCCGCAAAAGCTATTATCCGCAGTTGAAGAAACAACTCGAAGCCGCGGAAGAGAACCAGCGGCGCCTGCAAGTGCTCATCGACAATCTGCCGGTGCGAATCGGTTTCGTCGACCAACGGGAACGCTATCTCTTCGTGAATCGCGCCTATGAGGCCGCTTTTGGACTCAAGCGGGCCCAGATCATCGGCAGCGACATTCGGACCATCGTCGGCCCGGACAATTATAGAAAGATCAAACCCTACATCGAGAGAGCCCTGCGCGGAGAGCTGGTGCGTTTCGAAACCGCTTTCGTCACCCCCGGTGGGGAGTCCCGCTGGCTGGATTTCACCTATGCACCGGATAGGGATGCCGGGGGAGCAACAGGCGGTTTTTGTATCCTCGCCATCGACTTCACGGAAAAAAAGCGGATTGAAAAGTCCTTGCACCACAAGGATCTGCTGCTCCGGGAGATCGGCGGCATGCTCAAGATCGGCGGCTGGGAATTCGATGTTCCGAGTGGACGGATGGCCTGGACCGATGAAATCACCCATATTCTCGAACCCGGCCCGTCTGCGGCGCAGACGTTGGAAACCGGCCTGGGCTTTTTCTGCCCCGGATCGCGGGAAAAAATCGAAGCCGCCGTGAGCGCGGCCGTCGATCAAGGCCGGCCCTTCGATCTGGAAGCCGAGATCGTTTCCGGCCAGGGGGACCGCAAGTGGGTGCGCGTCATCGGCCATCCCAAGCTGGAGGATGGGCGCGTCGTGCAGCTTCGTGGCTCTGTCCAGGACATCTCCGATTCCCATCGCGCGGAACAGGAGCGCATCGTCAGCGAGGAGCGTTTCGGCCTGCTGGTGGAAAGCGCCCCGGATGCCATCTTCGTCCAGACCCAGGGACGCTTTGCGTATGTCAATTCGGCCACGGTGAAGCTCTTCGGCGCCACCGCGCCGCACGATCTGATCGGCACCCGGGTTCTCGAACGTTTTCATCCGGATTATCGCGAATCCGTGCGCCAGCGCATCCGGGTGCTGAACGAGGAAAAATCGCCGGTGGACAGCATGCACGAGGTCTGCTTGCGAATGGACGGTACGCCGGTGGATGTCGAAGCTTCGGCGATCCCCATGAGCTACCAGGGACAGGATGGGGCTCTGGTGTTCGCGCGCGACATCTCCCCGAGAATCAAGAGTGAAGAAGAGCAGAAGCGGCTGCAGGATCAGCTTTTCCAGGCCCAGAAGATGGAATCCATCGGCCGGCTGGCCGGCGGGGTGGCCCACGACTACAATAACTTCCTGGGGGTGATCATCGGCTACACGGAGCTTACGATGATGCAAATGAGCCCCGGGGACGAGCTGTACAAGCACCTGCGGGAGGTGCTCAACGCCGCCAATCGATCCAAAGCCGTGACCCGCCAGTTGCTGGCCTTTGCGCGCAAACAGGCCATCGCTCCCGAGGTGCTCGACCTGAACGCCACCATCGAAGGGCTGCTCAAGATGATCCGCAGGCTCATCGGCGAGAACATCGAGCTGACCTGGCGGCCCAAGGTGGGATTGTGGGCCGTGGAGATGGACCCATCGCAGATCGACCAGATTCTGGTCAACCTGTGCGTCAATGCCCGGGATGCCATCGCCGATGTCGGCAAGATTCTCATCGAGACCGACAACACGGTCATCGATGCTACCTACCATCATGCGCAGCAGGAGCGCATGCCGCCCGGTGCCTATGTGGTCCTGTCCGTGTGCGACAGCGGCAGCGGCATCGAAAAAGAGGTGCTGGAAAGGGTCTTCGAGCCCTTTTTCACCACCAAGGAGATGGGCAAGGGGACCGGCCTGGGGCTTTCCACGGTCTATGGCATCGTGAAGCAAAACAACGGCTTCATCCACGTTTACAGCGAGCCGCGGCACGGCACCCATTTCAAGATCTACCTGCCCAAGTGCACCCGGGGCAAGGCCGAGGAGCGCAAGTCCGAGTTGGAAGAGATCCCCAGGGGAAGGGGGGAAACCATCCTCGTCGTGGAGGATGAAGTGTCTATTCTGGGGATGACCAAAAAGATCCTCCAGCGCTGCGGGTATCACGTGCTGGCCGCCGCGACCCCCACCGAAGCCATGGCGCTGGCCAAAGGCCATGCGGGCACAATTTCGCTTTTGATCAGCGATGTGATCATGCCCGAAATGAACGGCCGTGATCTGGTCGATCAATTGAACACCATCATTCCCGGACTGCACTATCTATTCATGTCGGGATATCCCGCGGATGTCATCTCCCACAGCGGCGCGCTGGCGGCCGGGGTGCCCTTTATCCAGAAACCTTTTTCCTCGAAGCGCCTGGCAGCCAAGGTCAACGAGATCCTGCGGAGCCGGCCGGGCACCCCGGGTGAACCGTGAATCAAGCCCCCAGCAATTCTCGGTGAACCGTCACAGTGTGTTCAGGTCATGGTTCGGGGCACCATTGGCCATATCTTTTTAGTGCCGCTGGGGTGCAGCGGAGGAAAAGCGGCCTGGACTGTTTGAGCGCAGCGAGTTTCCAGGCCGCCCGGAGCGCACCCTTAGCGGCACTTGAAAAGTGTGGCCGGTGACACGGACCATGACCTGAACACACTGTGCACGCATTGGCTCCGAATGAATGCTGTTCAGCCAGACCCCCCTGTCTATCTCCCGCCTGCCTTGCCCGCCCTCCGGCCCCGTGCTATCATGCCGCACCATGATGCGCAAAGTTATCCATGAAACGGTATGGTTATTGCTGATCGCGGCGATTCTGGCGGCCGGTGCATATGCACTGCGTCCGGACATCCTGCCTTTGAAAGCCACCGATCCGCCGGTCAAGGTATCGGAAGAGCCGTTCAAGGAGATCTCGCTGGATGCGGCCCGGGAGATGTTCGCCAAGGGCACGGCGCTCTTTGCCGATGCCCGGCCCGCCGTGGCCTATGAAGCGGGCCATATCCGCAAGGCCTTGAACCTGGAGCCGGCCGCCCTGGATGAATGGGCCCCCACACTGATCGCCAATTACGCATTGGACCAACCCATCGTCGCCTATTGCGAAGGCGCGCAGTGCCAGCTTTCCCGCGAACTGGCCGAACGGCTCACCTGGCTGGGATACGAGAAGGTTTACTACCTGGGGGACGGCTGGGGACAGTGGCAGAAGCACGGGCTGCCCGTCGACCTGCCTTAGCAGGCTGTTGAAAATTTCGCCTGACGGACTGACTCTCGTTTTTCGACAGGTTATTAGATCCTATCCAGTGGCCATTTCTGAATGGACACTATCTGGATAGAGCCATCAGACGGTATACGGGCAGACTGGCCAGCCAGGCGGCGTCTTCGGGCGAGAGGTAATCGCCCACCGAGGCATCGAAGAGAATATTGGCTTCAGCCGGGAACTCCTCGTCCCCCTCCCACACCACCATCTGGATGGGCGCATAGGGCAGCAGTTCGAAACGGAAGGCGGCATTGCCGGTCTCCATGGGCGTGGCGCCCAGTTTGGCCGCGGCTTTGCGCAGGCCTTCCACATTCTGGCCGAAAACTTTCTTGAGGGGGTCGACGGCCCGTTTGACAAAGGCGGAAAAATAGAATCCGGCACCGGGGATCTCCCGGTAGGCGATCCATTGCCCCTTGAGCTGGGGACGGCACTTTTGCAGGTAATGCAGGATCAGCACTTGCTCCTGCAGCGGCACCTGGGCGGCCGGGTCGGCGGCGTCCTTGAAATCGAAGCCCGGGTAGCCGATCAGGTAGACCTTGCCCAGAAACGGCAGCCGCAGGGTCTGGGGATCGACCATGGGGATGCCGGAACGGCGGCTGATGTCGTCCAGTTTTTCCTGAGCCAGCTCGCTTGCCGCCAGCGCTTTTGCCTGTTTGAAATCGTCCACACGGGCCATTGAATCGGCTTGCCTCCCTTAATCGAATGGTGCCGGCCACCTTAGCCGGTCCCTGCCGTTTTTTCAACAGTCGATCCGGTGGGTGGGCCGGCCTCAGGCGCTCACCCCTCCAGCCATCGGGTAACCGCCGCCACGATGCGCCGGGGATCGGGCATCATGGCGTTCTCGAGATTTTTGGCATAGGGGATCGGGCATTCGGGCGCGGCCAGCCGCAGGGGCGGGCGCTTGAGCATGGAAAATCCCGCCAGGCAGACGCGGCTGATCACTTCGGCCCCGATGCCGCCGGTAGCCGTCCCCTCTTCGAGGGTGACCAGGCCGCGGGTCCGTGAGATCGAAGCGAGCAGGGTGTCGGTGTCCAGGGGATATAATGTGACCAGGTCGATGATCTCCATCTCCACCCCCTGGGCCGCGAGCGTCTCCGCGGCCTCCAGGGCCGCCGAGACCCCGATGAGGTGGGTGACCAGGGTGAGGTCGCGGCCCTGACGCACCACCCGGGCCTTACCCAGGGGCAAGGTGTACTCTGTTTCGGGAACCGGCCCGGTGCTGGCGTAGAGCAGTTTGTGTTCGAAGAAGAGCACCGGGTTGTCCGAGCGGATGGCCGATTTGAGGAGGCCTTTGGCCGTGTAGGGATCGGACGGGGCCACCACGATCAATCCCGGGATGCCGAAGAAGAAGCGCTCCATGCTCTGGGAGTGCTGGGCCGCCATGCCGATGCCGCTGCCCACCGGCGTGCGGATGGTCAACGGCATGCTCACCTGCCCGCCGGTCATGTAGCGCAGCTTGGCCGCCTGGTTGACGATAGGGTCCATGCAGCAGGTGAGAAAATCGCCGAACAGGATTTCGCAGACCGGCCGTAAGCCGGTCATGGCCGCGCCCGCGGCGCCACCCACGATGGCGTATTCGCTGATGGGGGTGTCGATGATTCTCTTTTCCCCCATTTTTTCGACCAGTCCTTCGGTGACGCTGAAGTAGCCGCCCAGGCGCACGTCTTCGCCCCACAGAAACACCCGCTCGTCGCGGATCATCTCCTCTTCGAGCCCCCTGTTGATGGCCTGGGAATAGGACATGACCGGGCCCGGCGGTGTCGGACCGATCCGCCCCTGGAAGAGGTCGGCCGGGTCCGGGCTGTAGGTGCGGCTGGTCAGCGCCGCCGTTTCAGGTTCGGCGGCCTGTTTGGCGAAATCGGCCGCCGACTGGATCTGACGATTCACTTCGTCGCGGATGGCCGCCAGACTATCGCTGGTGCCCAGCCCTTCGGCCACCAGTTCTTTCGCAAGCCGGGCGATAGGGTCCTGCAATCGGTAAGCCTGCTTCTCTTCCTCTGTGCGGTAGAGTTCCGGTTCGCCTTCCATGTGGCCCTGCCAGCGGTAGGTCTTGAGTTCGATGCCCCTGGGTCTTCCGTCCTCGCGCATGGCCCGGAGGATTGCCCCCACCCGCTCGAAAACAGCGGCGGCATCGTTGCCGTCGAGCTGCTCCGATTCGATGTTGTAAGCCGCCATGCGTTTGCGGATATCGGTTTCCGCCGAGTGGCGCTCGATGGAAGTAAATTCGCCGTAGAGGTTGTTTTCGATGATCACCAGCAGGGGCAGACCGAAGACGCCGGCCATGTTCAGCGCTTCATGGAACATCCCCTGGTTCACGGCCCCGTCCCCGGCAAAGACCACCGAGACATCGTCGCGGCCCTGGTACTGGATGGTCTGGGCCGCGCCCAGGGCCAGGAGAAAACCGGCGCCCACGATGCCGTTGGCCCCCAGGATCCCCAGCGATCCGTCGGTGACGTGCATGGAGCCGCCTTTGCCTTCGCACAGCCCGTCGGCTTTGCCGTAGAGTTCGGCCATCATTTTCTTGAGGTCCGTTCCCTTGGCGATGATGTGCCCGTGCCCCCGGTGGGTGGTGTTGATGTAGTCGCTGTGGCGCAGGTTCAGGCAGACACCGGCCGCCACCGCCTCCTGGCCGATGGAGAGATGAATCGCTTCGGAGGGGATCTCTCCGTTCCGGAAGCCGTCGGACAAGTGCTGCTCGAACGCCCGGATGGTCACCATGGTCCGGTAGAGATCCAGGGGGGTGACGGTGCCGCCCGCCGCTTTGCTCAGGGGGACGGAACGGCTTGCTTCAGCTGGGTTCATGGGGAAGACCGGAAGACTCTCTCGGTCGATTTTTTTGCTGGCCCCGAATCCTGGAAGCGTAAACCATTTCTTCTTGCGGCCGGCCGATTTCTTCCGGACGAGCAGATCCTGCCGCCCCATTTCGGCCAGCACCTGGGGGTAGATGGCAAAGGCCGGCTTCAGCGCCGGCAGCAGTTTGAGCGCTTTCTGCACCGAGCCCTTGGCCACGATTTTGCGACTGGCCAGGGCCAGGGGCACGTTCAGCTCCTCCATCCAGAAGGCGTGGCCGGTATCTGCGGCCAGGATCATCTCCACGTCGGCCTTGATCGGCGTTTCAGGGTCCCAGATCACTTCCCGGTGGCCGCCCCCGGCGGCGATGAACATGCGGGTCTCGATATCGGTGAAGCGGAACTCCACCACCAGGGAGAGGTCGGCCAGTTTCTCCACGATGGAGGCCGTGTTGAAGATCCGCTCCCACAACCGGGACAAGATCGCCTGCAGCTCTTGCTTGTCTTTGTAAACCGCCATGCCATCCTCCCTTTTATTCTGGGTTCGACTATCTCTCTAACTCGGCATCATGATGTGCTTGAGCACCAGTTTTTGAAGCCCCAATGGTGCCAGACGCCTGAGCAGTAAAAGCGATTGCATCCCCTTGCCCTCATAGTGTACTTTCCGGCTCTTCAGGCAGGCGTGCACCATGGCCGCCACATCATCCGGCGAGAGCCGGGCCCCCAATGTCTCCAGGCTGGCGGCCCGGGTGGGCGTATCCAGCAGGGGTGTTTGCACATACGGCACGCGGATGTCGCAGACATGGATGCCCCGTCGCGCCAACTCCATGTTCAGGGATTCGGTCAGGGACGACACCGCCGCCTTGGTGGCCGAGTAGACGGCCAGGTGGGCCGTGCCATAGATGGCCGACGCCGAAGACATGTTGATCACCCGCGAACCTTTGGCTTTTTCAAGGTACGGTACGGCGGTATGGGTGCAGTGAAGCACCCCCTTGAGGTTCACCTCCACCACCTGCAGTTGCTCGTCCAGGGTGAGTTCGTCGAAAAACCCCACCTTCAGAACGCCGGCGTTGTTGAAAAGCACGTCGAGGCGGCCGCCGCTGTCGGCGGCAAAGCGATCCAGGGCCTGTTCCACAGAGGCACGGTCGGTCACATCCATCCTGCCCCGGCAGCAGCGGCTTTCACCGATCTCGTGGGCCAGGGCGGCCAGTTTCTCCGCGTCGATGTCGAAGAGCCCCACATACCAGCCCATTTTTGCGAAGAGAACGGCCGTGGCCTTTCCGATTCCGGAAGCAGCGCCAGTGATCACAATGGTTTTCATGACTTCATCGGCTCCTGTGGGATGGATTTTGTGGATACAGCGGCGTCGATCCGTGGTATGGACAGGGTCGGGAATTTACATGAACCACGGTTCATGTTTAGATATCTAAGCGGCGATCGGGTGCGCTGTCAACTCCAAAAATATGAACTTATGTTCGTATTTAAGGAGCGACTCTAAAATCATCCATATGCACGAGGGGCTGCCGCTCATCGGGTATGGTGCCGGGAGCGCATGAAAGGGTAATAGCATTGGGTGCGATCAAAAAAAGGCGGACCGGTTCGAAGCGGACGGCGCAACGAACGAATATCGAGAAACCCAAGACACGGGAGCCGAAGCAGCGGCGCAGCATCGAAAAAAAGAAGCGCATCATGGAAGCCGCCATGACCCTTTTCGCCCAAAAGGGAATCCACCGGACCACCTCCAAGGAGATCGCGGCGGCAGCCGGCGTGGCCATCGGCAGCTTCTACTCCTATTTTCCGGACAAGCAAAAGCTGCTCGCCGATGTCCTCGATATCTATCTGAACGATCATTTCGACCGGATCTGGAGAGAAAGCCCTGAATGGAATGCGGCCGATGCCCACCGGATCATCCGGCATTACATGGAAAACCTGCTGGGCGCCTATGACGCCGCCCCCGATTTTCACCGGGAGACCCATGTGCTGCGCTACTCGGACCCGGAAGTCAAAGCCCTCTACGACCGGGAGACGAAAAAAGAGCTGAGGCAGATCGCCGAAGTCCTCGGCGCGGCCAAGGATGGGCTCGTGGTCAGGGACCTGGACGCCGCGGCGGTCGTGATCCACAGCGCCGCCGAAAACCTGGCCCACAAAATCAAGTTCATGGGCACCCTGGACGAAAAGCGGCTGATCGACCAGTTCACCGATATGATTCACAGGTATCTGGTCAAAGCGTGAAGCCTGTTTACGTCCGGGACCGGCCAATCTACCGAAGGAAAAATCCGATGACTTCCAGTACGGTGAGGGCGATGGTCTTCCGGGCCATGGCCGCCTGCCTGCTGGCAGGAGCAGTGACGGCTGGTTGTGCACCCAGGCCGGAAGCCCGGGCGCCATCCGATCTCTCGGCCACCCGGCCCGCCGTGCCCGACAAAAAAGGTGATGCTTCAGCAAGTGCCGACCTGCCCATCGATCAGCGGAAGGTCGATTACCAATTGCTGGCCGCCGCCCTTTTCCAGGAAACCAACCTGCGGCGCCGAGAAAACCGCCTTCCGCTGCTGCGCCGCGACCCGCGCCTGGATGCCGCCGCCCGCATGCACGCTACTGACATGGCCCGGGATGACTACCTTTCCCATACCAATCCCCATCGCCGGGACCGCCGCACCCCAGGCGACCGGGCCCACCTGGCCGGTTTCCAATTCCGTTTCCTGGCCGAGAACGTGGCCACCCATTTCGCCATCCAGTATGAATCGGGAAGAACGGTGTACCAAATCCCCACGGGCACAGGATACAGCTACCGACCCGACGGCCCCCCGATCCCCCGGCACACCTATCGCTCGTTTGCCGCCACCCTGCTGGATCAATGGATGGATTCGCCGGGACACCGCCGAAACATCCTTTCCGTTGAACCGGCGCTGTTCGGCGCGGATTGCCGGTTGAAGCCGGCAAAGGTCGGCTTGGACAAATTCTACTGCGTGCAGCTGTTCGGGACGGAAGGAAAAAAGAATTGACGCCGCTCTTTTCTTAAGGCCAAAGGCCGTCAAGGCATCCAGCTCTGATTGGTGGGACCGTAGAGAGGCCGACATCGACAATACATGGCGAAAAGCTCGGGGGTTGGAAAGGCATATCTGCAGGTTCGCCAAATCGGAAATTCCTGAGAAAATAGCAGATATCACAGGTAGCTTTCAGGGCAGGGAGGCGCCTCGCCAAGATCAACTTTTAGAACGCTATTATGTATCACAGGCAGGACGTAACCAGCGATCTCCTGTCATAGCAAGTCAAATGGTCAGACCGCCTTGACAAGGCCGCCATCCACCAGGACGGACTGGCCGGTAATGTATGTGTTCGCCTGGGAACAAAGAAATACTGCTAACTTACCGTATTCTTCCGGTCTTCCATAGCGCCCCAAGGGAATAGTTTTGAAGGTCTCTTTCTGTAGTTCTTCCTTTGCAATTCCTGTTCTGTCAGCCCGGATTTTATCGAGCTGCTCGATACGGGGTGTGTCGATGCGCCCCGGGCCAATCACATTGACCAGAATGCCGTCCTTTCCCAGTTCCTGGGAAAGAGTTTTGGCCAGACCGACCACCCCGCTTCTAAAGGTGTTCGACAATATCAGGTTGTCCAGAACCGCCTTGATGGAAGAAGAGGTCGAGCACAGGATGCGGCCGCCTCCGGCAGCCCGCATGTGGGGTAACACCTCCCGGACGGCACGGATGTAGGAGAGCAGGGTCAGCTCATAGGCCCGCTGCCAGTCATCATCGTCAAAGGTATCGAACGTCCCGGCGGGAGGACCGCCCGTATTGTTGACCAGGGCATAGACCCCGCCGAATTTCTCGACAGTGGTCGCCACCATCTGCTGGATGTCCCGGACTTTGGTGATGTCTCCGACAAAATATTCCGGTTTGTTGCCGGTTTTTGCCTCGATATCGGCACGGGCCTTCTGGAGCCTTTCCTCCGATGAACTGAAAAGCATTACCCTGGCCTGTTCACGGGCAAATTCACATGCAATCGCCTTGCCGAGGCCTGAACTTGCGGCCATGACAATCACGCCTTTATGCTTTAATGCTAAATCCATAGTTAGTTCTCCATTTCATTGACGGCTTTCTTTTTTGTCTACCACCGGGCACTCCAGAGTCGCGAATCCATCGATACGGCATGCAACTCTGTCTCCGTGCCTTATGTGCACCGCCCGCGGAGTGCCGGTGGAGATGATGTCGCCCGGATACATTTTCATGACCTGCGAGTGGAAGGAGACCAGGAAATCCGGGGCAAAGGTCATGTTGGCAACCACATTTTCTCCATATACTTCGCCGTTATGGATCGTGGCAACTTTTAGCGCCATGACGTCGCCGAGCTCATCCGGCGTGACCAGTTGGGGGCCGAAGCAGAAAAATGTTTCGAAACTCTTCGACAAGGTCAGGTAACGCGGGTTTCTGCCGAGGATATCCTCAGCGGTCATATCGAGGATGGTGGTAAATCCTGCGACAACTTCCAGCCAGTTCCCACGCGGGACATCCCGGCACTCTTTTCCGAAAATGATTCCCAACTCGGCTTCCGCCGTGGTGCGCTGTGACTGCAGGGGGATCCTTATCTCATCACCGGCGCCGATGATGGTGGTGTCCGGCTTAAAGAAACTGGCCGGTTCCGTGCTAGGCGCCTTTTCGTTCAGATCGGCGGCATGCGCCACGTAATTCAGGCCGATACCGAAGATTTTTCTGGGATTCCGGTAAAGTGGCGCGAACCTGGCCTGGGCTAAGGGAATCGCCGCCTCGGAGAGGGATTCAATTCGGGTCATGCCGCCGTCCCGGTACCAGGTGTTGAGCAACCGGATTTGGTCATGCCGTAGAATGGACATGAGATCCGTCTGCCAGTTCATACCCAGGGCCTCGTTGAGGGCGGCGATGACGAAGGCCCTGCCGTTCTGGACAATGGCGGCCGTCTCCAACCCCTTGATGTTTACGGTAGCTAATCTCATGGTGGCTCCTTCGGTTTAGGCTTTAGGCTCAAGCAGCACGTAGTTCTCTCATCATCTCTGCCGGGCTTTGCCCAAAGCAGCGCTTGAATTCACGGCTGACCTGAGAAGTACTTTCATATCCCACCCCACCGGCGGCCGATGCAGGCTTCCATGTTTTGCTGCACCATTAAATTCCTGGCCTTGGTAAAACGGACTTTTTTCAGATACTGCATGGGAGAATCCGAGGTGATCTCTTTAAACGCCCGGTGAAAGGCTGAAGCGCTCATGCGGGCCATGTTGGCCAACTGGTCCACGTCGATTTTCGCGGAACAGTCGATTTGGATGACCTTCGATGCCCGGGCCACCTGGGAGAAGGCGCCGCCGTGCATGGAAAGGGAATAGAGCACCGGCGCCCGGGCCTTGCACAGGGATCGGTAGAGAATTTCCCGCACCAGGCCGGGCCCCAGGATCTCGGCTTCGGTCCCAGATTGCAGGGGCCGGAGCAGTCTGCAGATCGCATCGGCCATATCCGCTCCATAACGGCCGGTCCGATCCCGCGGGGCAGGCTCATTTCATCACCGGTACCGATGCCGTTTCCATTCGGGATTTGAAGGTGAAGCCGACCGATGCGTTGGTGCAACTGGGCCATACCTACCTCACTGAGCCTCGATGCAGCTGAGCCCCCATTGGTCAAGGGAAAGCGATTCAACAGTTCGGCTATTTGCGACATGAAACGATCCTCCTTTTCAGGATACTGGCTTTAGACAACAATTTTTACGATTAGACAAATATAAACAAAGGCGCGGGCAGGAATGGGCAACATTGAATACCATAATCCAACGCATCTGATTTTAGGGGCCGGGGTGCTTTCGCGGCTCGGCGAAACGGTAAGCAAACATGGAAAAAAGGCCCTGCTGGTCACCGGCGGCGGCAGCACCATGGATGCGGCCAAGGTGATGGCGGCGGGCGCCCCGTATGAAAGCGACCCCTGGGACACGATCGGCCACGGCCAGGCGAACTGGCTAATCCCGACCCGCGCCTTGCCGATCATCACCGTTCCGACTCTGGCTGCCACGGGTTCGGAGATGAACAGCGGCGCGGTCATCAGCAACGAAGAGACCAAAGTGAAATCATTCGTACAGGCCGACTGCCTTTACCCGAAAGTCGTCCTCGTGGACCCTGAACTGACCCTGGCCGTGCCGAAGATCAGACCGCCTGCGGCGTATGCGATATTATCACACACATAACCGAGGGCTATTTTACCGGCATCGACGCCACGCCCATTCAGGATCGTTTTGCCGAGGGCGTCATTATCAACGCCATGGAGTGGGGCCAAAGGGCCGTTGCCGACGGCAGAGACCTGGAAGCACGTACCCAGGTGCAGTGGGCGTCGATTATCGCACTGAACGGCTGGGTCAATGCCGGCGTGGAAATGGTACCCCCGGTCCACCTGATCGAGCATGCGCTCTCCGCCCACCACGATATGGCCCATGGCGCAGGCTTGGTGGTGGTCAATCCGGCCTATATGCGATTTATCGCCAGGGCGCGTCCCGAGCGTTTGGCCCAGTTTGTCCGGCGCATCTTCGGCCTGGCGCCGGAGGGCAAGGACGAGCTGCGCCTGGCCATGGAAGGCATTGACCGATTCGAAGTATTTTTGCGCACCATCGGCTGCCCCACGCGCCTGTCGGCGCTCGGCATAAAGGATGACTTGTTGGTACGATATGCCCAGGATGCGGTGCTGGTGATCCGTGGCGAAGACGGCAATCTGCCGGGTCGTCCGCCTTTGTCTAATGAAGATATCATCGAGGTGTTGCGGTCTGCGCCCTAATTCCGCGCTTCTGATTGCAAACGTCACCTTCGAACCGGGATGCCGCAACAGCTGGCACAAGCACGCGGGCGGCCAGATTCTGCTGGTGACGGGCGGCCGGGGCTATTGCCCGGAATGGGCTAAGCCGGCCCGGGAGCTTCATCCGGGGAATGTGGTCAACATCCCCGCCGATGTGAAGCACTGGCATGGAGCGGCCAGAGATAGCGGGTTCGTGCACCAGGCCATCGAGGTCCACTCCGAAAAAGGCCCTGTCAACGGTGAGATCGTCAATTTGCCGGTGGGCAATACCGAAGTGGCGGCCAACACGATTCAGAAACTTACCAGAAGCGATATCTTCCGCATCGACTCGGTCAAGGCCTACCCCGAAGGCTATCAGGAAACCACGGAGGTGGCCAAAGAGGAACTGCACGACCTGAAAGAGCGCATTGAATCCCGAAAGGGCTTGCGACAGCTGTCGTACATGAAGGAAATGAAAATGGGAAATGGCCGATATGAAATGATTACCCTTTAACCGGACAGGAAATAAAATGAGGATAAAATGAAAAAGGAGCCAACCGCTTCCTTTCGTCCTTGGCCTTGCGGTTTAAGATTTGTGATAGGGTCGAAATGCCAAAGGTCCATCAAAAAAATGCGGTGCAACAATAATATTGCTCTATCGACCAGATCGGGACTCGTGGGGAACGGGGGGCAGTTGTGGACTTATGCTTTTCTGTCTAAGCAAGGCATCTTAATCAGCGCCTTCTCCGCTTTGCGGCGGCCCAGCGCAATCAGCTCTTTGGCGCGGTAGAACTCAAAGGACCCGCAGGCATTCTTAGGTATATCAATGGTCACATCCGGAGAGTAGGCGGCCAGTTTCTGACGCGAAATGG
>CALMNL010000003.1 GCA_937868765.1 uncultured Desulfatitalea sp.
AGGGCCATTAGGGTCAAAATAACGTGCAATCTTTTGAGCATGTGCGTCCCCTCCTCTTAACGGTTGTGTTTAATAGAGCACCACATTGGGTTGCTCATCGGGCCGGCGTATGCCAACCCATAAAAAAAGAGACAGATATTTTTGGTGACGATGCTGGGCCTGGCACTCCCGGCTGTTCCTTTTGAGTAAAATTCTGGATATGGGTTAATCATGCAGGCAGTGGGAATGACCTGGATGCCTGATGTTCGATCTCGGCTTGCGCTGCAGGAATTGGCGTATTGTCGGTCATCACAAGTGGCCATTTGGATCGAATCGGATATGCCGCGATCGGCAAACATCGCCATATTTGATAATGATACCGATTTATTATGAGGAAAATCCCGAAGCGATCCATTCCATTCCGAAGATTCAAAAATGGAAGGGTTCAAATTCATTCTAAAAGCACCTTGGCGTCTTAATTTTTCGGGCCCCCTTTACATGGTTATGGCGAAGGAAGCCTTGGGGATGAAAAGTACATCAAAAATAATTAAAAGCTGATTATGAATTGAACAATATTCTGTAGTATGCGGCCTTGTCAAGCTTAAATCAATCAGACATTATATTGTAAAATATATAAAAAAATTAATGCATAATAGAATTTTCTGTGTTACATCCGCAATTGGAATATCTATTAGAATTCTATTCAATATATTGGCTATGTTTGCATGATTCGTGTTTTGATCTGAGAGGGCCAACAGTCAAATTGTCTTGGACCAATTTACCGGCGGCTTTTCCGAAACAGATCGCATTGATTTTATCAACGGCAAGAAACTTAAAGATGAGTGACAAACGGCAGAATATTCTGGATGCGGCTGAGAGCATCATGTCCGCCAAAGGGCGCAGCGCGACCATCAGTGAAATAAGTGCTGCTGCGGGGGTAACGGACTCGGTGCTCTATCATTACTTCAAGAACAAAGAGGATTTGCTCTTCTCCGTCACCCAGGAACGCCTTCGGGACGCCTTTGAAAAATTGGGGGAGCAATTGCAGGGTATCGTAGATCCGGTCAGCCAACTCAGCAAGCTGATCTGGTTTCAACTCTATTACCATGATACCCATCCCGACTATGCCAATCTCTTGTTATTCGAGTGCCGCTCCAGCAAGAGCTTCATGAAGCATCCGGCTTACGCTCTCATCAAGCGTTGGTCAGACATCGGGCGAAAAATTCTTACCAAAGGGATGGCGGATGGCGTCTTTCGCAATGACCTTACCCTCGTGATAGTCCGTGATGCAATTTTCGGTCTGGTGGATATGGAAAATATTCAGAGCATGGTAGCTCGAGAGACGCCTCAGGCGCATACGGATCTGGATGCCATTCTGGATCTCCTGTTGCCGATGATTCGGCCCGAGGCCGAGTCGAGCGCCCCGAAATACGAAAAGTCCAGCAGGATTCTGGCGTCGGCCTTAAACGTCTTTGCCACCAAGGGATATCAGAACGCCACGATACAGGAGATTTCAAAATCGGCGGAGGTCTCTGAAGGGACCATTTACGAATATTTCAAAAACAAGGAGGATCTGCTCTTCTCAATTCTGGAACGGCAATTCCGGAATGATCTGGAGTCGCTTGATGAGTTGTTCGAAGTGAGGACCCCGCTGCGTAAGCTGAAACGCTTCATCCGCTATCACTTCACAATCTACCTGATGCAACCTGTTTTTGTGAAGATTTTCTTGTTTGATGCAATTTACAATGCTCATTTCTATTCCTCAAATGCCTATCCGCTTTTTAAACATTACATTGAAAGCCTCTACAAGATTTTGGACGAGGGGAAGAATGACGGCAGTATTCGTCCGGGAATCAATTACCGGGTTTTCCGCAATCTGTTTATGGGAATTTTCAGTCACATGGCGATCAGGTGGCTGTTTACGGACAAGGGCGGCCAGGTCGATAAAATCGAAGAGATTAATACGGCTGTTTCCATGTTGAGCTGCGCGGTCGCCTCGAACTTGGCCCCACGTCCCTGAGCACTGTCAGTTTGAGAACTGATCGGCAAACCTGCCCTTGCGCCAAGCAGGATGGCAGGGTCAAGGCATAGCTCAAGCAGTCGCTGGAGCGCCGCACTGGGAGGGGGGCTCAATTGATCCAGGGGGCCGGCGCTCTTTTCCCCGCCGCTACGATTTGGCGCAAACCCGGAGGGTGCTGGCGCCGAACCCCGCCCACTCGTTCAGTGGCCGTTCCGATACGAGCACGAATCCTTCTCCGCCAGGAATATCGGCCGAGGATATTGAAACGTCCCCGACCATTTTGCGGGTTTGCGGATCTATGGCGATGGTCAAGCCATCTATTTCCGCGGTGAGGTCATATGCTTCGGGTGCTTCCGCCGCCAGGCCGAGGGACGCGTCGCAGCATCCCGTGGATCGAATCTCGATGCGCGCGCAAAGCGGCAGCCCCTTATCCAGCAACGTTTTTTTGATGGCCTCACAGGCAAGCGGATCGAGTTTGATCATCGCCATTCTGCACCTCCTCTTTCATGACTTCGAAACGGAAGAAAATGGGGGGCACGGCAAGGCAAATGGCCGCATGGGCCTAATCGCCGGCCCGGGGCTCTTTGCCGCTATCGAAACCGGTGCTTGCCTCGTCCAGAATCCTGCGCACAATTTTGGACAGGTCGAACAGGTTGAAAGGTTTCTGGATGAATCCGTTGCACCCTTTTTTAAGGATCTTATCGGCCTGGCCGTTGAGCGAGTAGCCGCTTGAAAGCAGGATCGGCAAAGAGGGGTTCATCTTCCGGATGCTTTCAAATACCTTTTCGCCGTTGAGGTCCGGCATGATCATGTCGAGGATGACCAGGGCGAATTCCTCCGCCCTTTTCGAGGCGATCTGGACCGCCTGTCGGCCACCGAGCGCGCTCACGACGCGATAGCCCAGCTTTTCCAGCATGGCCGTTCCCACATCGATGACCATCTGCTCGTCGTCCACCAGAAGAATTTCCTCGGTTCCACCGATCAGCTCGGGTAATGGTATCTCCGGGTTTTGGGCTTGCTCCCGGGTAACCGGCAGATAGATGTTGAAGGTCGAACCCTTGCCAATTTCGCTGTAGACGTTGATAAAGCCGCCATGGTTTTTGACGATGCCGTAGGCCGACGCCAGGCCCAGCCCCGTGCCGCGCGCCTTATCCTTGGTGGTGAAGAAGGGATCGAACACCTGCCGGCGCGTGGCTTCATCCATGCCGATGCCGGTGTCCGTCAGGGAAATCTTGGCAAACCGGCCGGGAGCGATTGCGAAAGTGCTGCTATAGGCCGCGTCCAAATCGACCACGGAGGTTTCCAGGTAAATCTCACCGCCCTTGGGCATGGCCTGCCACGCATTGATGTACATGTTCAACAGGACCTGTTCGATTTGCCTGCGATCCGCCACCACCACCGGCGCCGGGTGGCACAATTTTCGATGGATGCGGATTTCCTTTTTGGTGCGGCCGAACATGGTCGCACTGGTGTGGACCACCTCGTTGATATCGGTAGGGGCGGTCTCGTATTTGCCGCCCCGGGCAACCCCCAGCAGTTGTCTGGTCAGGTCCGCGGCGCTCTTGGTATATTCCAGGATGGCCTGGACATGTTCCATGCAGGGGTGTGTGGGCGCCAGGTCGATGGACATGATGGAGGCGCGCCCCTGGATGCCCATCAGAAGGTTGTTGAAATCGTGGGCGATGCCGCCGGCCAGCGTCCCGATGGCCTCCAGTTTCTGGGATTGAATGATCTGGTTCCGGTATTTCTCTTTTTCCGCCTCCGCCTGCTTGAGTTCCGTGATGTCCCTGGTGATGGAAAGCATGACATCTTCGTCCTTGATGCGCAGGAGGCGGGCGGACAATAGGCCTGTGACGATTTCTCCATTTTTTTTGATAAACCTGGCCTCGAGGCTTTTTACGAACCCGTGTTTGGACAAACCTTGGATCAACCGCTTGCGGTCCGCGCGATTTTCCCAGATATCCTTGATGATGGCGGCGTTGCCGATGGATTCTTCACGGGTATAGCCTGTCAGGGCGGTGAACCCCTCGTTGATGTCGATATACAGCCCATCGCGCGCCCGATTGATATTGATGGCGTCCGGACTGGTCCTAAAGGCCAGGCGAAACAGCTCCTCGCTGTCCCGCAACTGCTGCTCCATGCGGGCGCGATCGGTGATGTCGGTGGACATTCCGCCGATGGCGATGACCGCTCCGGAACCGTCCAGGATTGGAAATTTCACCGAGATGTATTCATGGCGGCCGTCGGCCAGCGCCGCCTGTTCATTGAAGGTGAGGGGGCTTTTGGATTCCGTGACGCGTCTGTCATTCTCTACGTGCTGGGCGGCGATCTCCTGGGGGAACAATTCAAAGGGCGTCTTGCCGATGACCTGACCAGCCTCTAACCCGATGATCTCACAAAAGGTCTTATTGACCATGATGAAGCGCCCATCGGTTTTTTTGGCATAGATCACATTCTGGGTGTTGTTGACCAGGGCGGATAAGAAGAAGGGGGTGAGTTCCGCCGGCATTTGCCCGTCATCGCTGCCGGCCCTGTGGCGCTCCCCACGGATTCGATCCAGATCCGTCTGCAGACGGGCGATACGCCGTTCCAGTTCTTCATAGCTCGGCTTGCTCACACTTGCCCCCATAATTCAGGGAAAATACGTTTCACTGGCTTTCCATGCAAATGGAATCAGAATATTAGATTCTGTTTCGGTATTGCAAGGAACTTGTTTTGACCCGACGGATCCAGAATCTATATGATCATGGTGGCCTAACGACAGGAAACAAGAGCGAGGCGCCCGACCGGCGCCTCGTTCGGCATATGTACCGAGTTCGGGAATGGGAAAGAGGAACTTGAGTTACGCCCTGATTGAATAGTTGCGCATCATCCCCATGTCTTCATGCTCCAGATTGTGGCAATGATAGAGATACAGCCCGGGGTAATCTTCGAACGGAACCAGAATTCGTATGCGCTCACCCGGCATCAGCAGCACCGTATCCTTCCAACCTTCGTCCACATATCCGCTGTGAGCGACACCCCTGCGTTCGAGCACCTGAAATTGTTTCCCGTGCAGATGAATGGGGTGGGGCTGTTGCATCATGCCCATCATGCCCATGCCGCCGCCCCTGTTGTTGAACTCCCACACTTCGAGCGATCCCAGCCTGACGGTCTCATCCTCGGCGACTGCATGCATTTGAAAGGTGCGTCCGTTGATCGTCCAGCGCATGTGTCCCATCACCAGATCGAACCGGCGGGGATAAGAAAAGTTTTTTGCATCGATGGGGTCGAGGCGATCGATTCGGGAAAGCCTTGCCGGCAGCGGGCGGTTTTTGCGCGCTTGACGGATCGCCTTGATTTTAAGAACCGTAAAGCCGGCGCCGTTGGGCAGATTGCCTCCATAGGTGCCACCGCCCATCATGCCGCGCCCCGTAGGCCCGTTGCCCATGCCGCCGAAGTCGAACGGCAGGCTCACCAGCGACGACTCCCGGCCCACCTGGTAATCGCTGAAGTCGGCATAGAGCTCGATTCGCTCCCCAGGGCTCAGGAAAACATAGCGCCGCTGAATCGCCTGCGGCAGAAGCCCCCCATCGGTGCCGATGACCACCAATGGCCGGTTGTCATCCCACGCAAGCCGGTATATTCTTGAATTTGAACCGTTCAATAGCCTGAGGCGGTAGGCACAAGTGGATACCGGCAAGGTGAAATCCGGAATGCCGTTGACGAGAATGCGGTCTCCGAGCATGCCATTCATCGATGCCATGGGGTTGCCGGCACTGTATATCAATTGATTCTCCCCATCAAAAAGGCGATCCTGGAGAACCACCGGGACGTCAAATTCACCCGCAGGGAGGCCGGCAGCCTTTTCTTCTTCATCGGAAACCAGGAAAAGGCCGGCCAGACCGCCATAGACCTGGTAGCCGGTCCGGCCATGGGGATGGGGGTGATACCAATAGCTGCCCGCTCGGTTCTTCACCAAGAACTCATAGAGATAACTCCCGCCACCGGGGATAACATGGCGCGGATGGCCATCCATGTCCGCCGGGACATGAAGTCCGTGCCAATGGACAATCGTCTCGTCGGGAAGATGGTTGCTCAAGCGGATGCGGACCTTGTCGCCAGTATCGGCTTTGATAATCGGACCCAGATAGCTGCCCGGGATTTCGACCAGTCGGTTCGGGTCCCCTTTGAGGACCTTGCCCTTGAAGCGCCACACCTGGGTAGGGCGCCCCCTGAACAGGGGTATCTCCCCTGGCATGGCGGCAAGGGCGATATCCAGGTCGGGCACAAATCCGGAATCGGTGACAGAGGTCCGATGGTTGCTGGCGAACGTACTGTTTTGAAGCAGAACTGTGCTGGCCATGATACCCAATGTCCCGATGCCCGCGGTTTTAAAAAACTGCCTGCGGTCGATCATTTTCGTGCCTCCTTACGCGTTGAGGCCCTTGGGATGAATCAGATGTTCAGGTCCTTGCGCATGGCCTCGAATTGCGTCTTGTCGATTTCACCACTCGCATAGCGTCGTTTCAAAATCTGCAGCGCATCCGGTTCCTGTCTGGTATCGCCGCGGGTGCCGCTGCGGCCAGTGAAGATGCCGGAAAACAATAAAACCAATGCTACGATAACGATAATCCAGAAAAGAATCATGACGCCCCCCATGCCTCCGCCGGCCCCCATCATGCCGTAGGGCGTGAACCAATGGCCTCTGCCGATATAATAATCGCCATACCGGCCGCACAGAAACCATATGCCGGCGGCTATAAGCGCAGCCGAAATGCCGATGCTGAGTAGAATGGAAGAAGTTCGCTTGCTATCCATTGCAGCGCCCCCGTCTCAGCCTTGTATGACAGGCTGGTCCAAAAAGGTTGAATGCAGCAGATAAAATTACTGCTGCCTATTGTAACCGCTGTATCCGCGACCGCTGAAGGCTTCGGGCGCGATCTTGCGCAAATCCAACTGATGCTGAACGGCTTTCTCGTTGAATTCAGCTTCCAGGGCCGATAGGCTTTTTTGCAGTTCGCCGACTTTGGCCGGATCGGGATTCTCCTTGGCCAGTTCTTCCCGCAAGGTATTGCGCCGGTCCTGAATTTTATCGCGCAGTTCCCGGGTGTCATTGTAGAATTTTTCCTGGGAGGCCTCGAGCTTGGCCCGCTGCTCACTGCTCAGATGGGTGCCGAATTCTGAACTATTGTTTGAGTATGCCGGTCCATTGCCCATCGCGCCAGGGCCCATGCCATAGCCGCCGTTGTTGTAGCCGTTGCCCATCATGCCGGGGCCCATGCCATAGCCGCTGTTCGCGTAGCCATTGCCCATCATGCCGCGCCCGGAGCCACTTCCCATCATGCCCCCACCGTACATGCCGCCTCCCCCAAAACCGTCGTTGGCAAAAAAGAAGAGGGCACTTGTTACCAGCAGCGCCACCCCGACAATCAATGATTTCGTTGAAAAATTGGATTTCATGTTTCTTTCCTTTCATAATGCGCATAAGTCGAATCCGGTTTCCATCTGATGAGCAGTAAAAGCAAGCGGTGTGCCAAGCTTTTGATCTGAACCTCGCCATGCCTTGAAAAGTATTTAATGCCCGGTAGATATATGTGGGCTGAATCTGCTCTCGGCAAGCCGCCCGACAGGCAGATTCGATCAGGAAGGCATGATGGGTAAAATTTCTCCACCCTGGCGATCATGCAGGGGTTGTTCAGGTAAACATGGTTGACGCCTTCTTACAGGTTTTCATGCTGCGCCTGATGGCCATCATGTGAAATAACCTTGTAGTCCTCTTTCTTCAGGTCAATGATGTTGTCCTCCAGCTCGGAGGATTGGCGTTTATGTGAGGAGGTATCGGCATCCGGCGGACCAGTTGACTCGTGATCGTGATGGCCGCCGCAGCATCCCATGCCCATGCCTCCTTTCCTCGAAAAAAGCATGTAAACTACTACGCCGAGAAGTATCCAGATAAGTAGGCCGCTCATGGTTTTCTCCCTTTTGTGGTAACCTGAATGAATCCGTTTCGATTGAAGCAAAGGCATAAAACATGCCATCCGCTCTGAAAGCCGGATATGCACTGATGCTATCCGACCCGAGGGGCGATCGGCCTTGTCCGGACAGCTCTGGTCCGAGTTCTCGGATCGGTAGGAGTGGGAAAAAATGACACGGATGAGCTAAGATCGTATAGAAAAGACACAGGGCAGGGCAAAGGAACCATCGCTATTGAAATGCTTCCCAAGACCCCCCCAAATCGGAGTTCCATGGTTTCAGGGACTCAATGAACGACGGGGCGCCACGATTGAAGTCCTGGCGCGCTGCGGTCGCTATCTGACAAAAGATTCTGTTTGCGGAGTGGCCTCTATCCACCAGACAATATCCAGTGAAAGACCCTGGGCGACTTGGATCTTCCAGCCCGCCTTTTCGATGTTTGCCATCGTCCGGCGATTGATATTGGCGCCGGTGATGCGAACGGTCACCGGGTTCAGCGCATCGAACAGCAACCCCAGCCAGAAGTTGCCGGGTCGCATATGCTCCAGAAGCAAAAGCCGGCCGCCGGGTTTGCACACCCGCCTCAATTCCGAAAGCCCTTGCACAGGGTCGGGCACGGAGCAGAAGACAAAGGTTGCAAAAACGGTATCGAATGTTTGAGCGGGCCAATCCAGATGCTGAACATCCATCAGGCGCAAATCGATCGACCTGTTCAGCCGGCGGGCCGAATTTCGAGCGTGCGCCAGCATGCGCGGGCTGAAGTCGATGGCGCTGACCGAAACCTCCGGCGGGTAATAGGGGATATTCTTGCCGGTGCCGACGCCGGCCTCCAACACCAGGGGGCCGGTCAGTTTATCTCGCAAGCGGTGGCGCCAGGCGGCAAATCGACCTCGCTCCATCGGTTTTTCCAGCAGATCAAAGGCAAAGGCGATCCGGTCATAGCGCCTTCGGATGATTTCCGTTGTCTTCATAATGACTTTGTCCATAGAACCCCCCTGAGCAGTACATCCAGGTCCGGTCGAACCGCCCGAACATTTCTGGCGTCTATGCGCAAACAAGATGGCGTTCGGCACGGTCCTGACCGCAGCCGGCGCTCAACCATCTGCCATGCAAGACCTGTAACTATTACCGGTCATGCCCGGAACTGAGATTGGCGCTGTCTTCGCCATTGCTGCTCGACGTATTATGCCCGACCGTGCGCTCGTAATCTGAGAGCTTTTGGTCATACTCGGATTGCAGCCTGAAAAGCTCGTTTTGCAAACGGGTCACTTTGGCCTTGTCAGGGGCCTGCTTGCCCATTTCATCCTCGAGAGCCGACTGCTTATCATGGATTTCGGTACGCAATCGGCGGGTCGAATCGAAGAAGTCATCCCGGGGTTGCTGCCGCTCGGGTCGCCCTCGGTAAGGACGGCTTTGGCCATTGTACCCCATGCGACTTGGATTTCCTTGAAAGAGATCGATCATCCCTTGTATGAAACCCCCGCCGCTCATGGTTCCGGATCCCATCATCGAGCTGCCGCCCATCATGCCGTTGCCATCGGCTAGTGCAAATCCTGAAAAACCAAATATGGCTATAAGAACGATAACCCCGGTTATACGCATGGCTCGCTGCATTTTCAGACCTCCCTGGCGGAAAGGATCGGTACAGCGGTGTTGTCCGCTGAAGAACAATCCTGCATCATGCATGCCATGGGCAGTCCACGACCCTGATAAAGGATATCCGGCTGCGATAAACCCATCCCGGAGAAGCAGTCCAGGATGGATATCGACAGGGTCTATTTTCCTGGAGCCGTTATGAGCCGTGCTGCATCTCTCTTTAACGGCATGATGGTGCGGAATCCCACGTCGGCGAAGCCTTCCCAGGGATACCTCAGCAACGGCGGTTTTTGACCGGAACGCATGCCGGCATCGGCCGAATCTGCAATATGGCTCAGTACGACGACGGCGGAAGGGTCGCCGGCAGCCGTTTCCGAGGGAATGTAGTCGATCCATTCCTTGGTAGGGTTCTGCTTCATTTCTGCGAAGACATCATTCGCGGGAGAAGACTGGCCATTTTCGGTGGCAGACATCATTCGCGCGTGGGGATCGAGGTCGGAAATAGTGTCCTGGGGGTCGGAAGCCTGCGTCTTGTCGATACCCGGCAGATGGGAGACGACGGTCCGCCATTGGGAATAGCTGGGCATCTTTTTGTTGTAATAGCTGGCATAGGCCATGGCGCCCAGCCAGGTCACGCGCACTACCGAGCGACCGGCCCAGGCAGCATCCCGCAAGTGAAAGCGACCATGGTCGTAGATGATTTGTTCGTAGGCCTCGCTCCCGTTGCCCAGGTAAAGCCAGATATCCTCGCCCTTTTTGACGAGACCGTCCGCTATGGAAAGCTCTGCGGCCACCTGGTTCAAGAATTCGACGTAATGGTGGAAGGTCACCGGGGTGCGGTCGCTGTAGAAGGCCTGATTTTCGCCAGCGGCCGGCATAAGTGTCATGGTGCGTCCATCTGCGGCCAGTATTGTCTGACCCGGAGGGCCCTGCTTGGCTGCCGGAAATGCCTCCGCCTTCAGTTTTAGACCCGCTCCCGCGTCTTCGAACGGGGGCGCTGCAGGCTGGCGCCAGCGATACAGGTGGTATCCCGTCATCCCTATCAGCGCCGCAAGGGTCGTAACTATGAGGCGCTGTGTCCATCGGGAGCGAGCCGTCCGTTGCGCAGATGGAAGTATGGCATCTTCGAAATTCTCCATTGCCTTCTGGAGTGCGGTGCGCAGTTCCGCGACCGAATTGTAACGCTGGCTCTTGTCTTCGTGGGTGGCTTTGCGGATGATGGCATCGATCTGCTGGAGCAGAGGTGTTTCGGGCGCCTGCAATCCGGCGGATTTGAATGGAACTGTTTTGGGGTCCATCTTGCCCGTCACCGCCTCGAATAGAATCTTGCCCAAGGAGTAAATATCCGCCGCCAAGCCGGCTTTGCGAAAATCTTCAAACTGTTCGGGCGCCATATAGGCCATGGTGCCTTTGACATCCCAGGAGTTGGATACGGCCCGCATTTGAAACGAGCGTGCCAGGCCGAAATCGGCGATTTTGGGCGTTTGGCCATCCATCAGAATGTTTTCCGGTTTTAAATCCCGGTGAACTATGCCGCTGGCATGGATGGCTTCGACCCCATCGAGCACTGGCAGGAAGAAGTGCCGGAGCCAATCGACCAGCAGATCGGTCTGGGTGTCGAATCCTGCTTCGGACATGGTGAAACGAAAGGTATTGCCCGGTACATATTCCATGGCGATATATTCCATAGGTACGGCCGAGCCGTTGCCGCTCGTCGGGATAGAGCCGTAGTCATAGATCTGCAGAATGTTGGGATGGCGCACCCGAGCCATGGTTTGCACTTCGCGTTGAAAACGGCCGATAGCGGCCGCCATCTCAGCCGGCGCCTCTTTGAAATCCCGCAAAAATTCGGCACAGATCACCTTGATGGCCACGTCGCGTTTCAGGTTGAGCTGGTGGGCCCTGTATACTTCCCCCATGCCGCCTTTGCCGATGCGCTCGATCAACACCCATTTGGCGTCAATCACCTTGCCGGTAGTGAGCATGGTTTTTTCCGAAAGCATCGTGTAGCATTCTTCATGGCTCTCTTTTGCCGTCATTTCTGATCACCACCGCGGTAATGTTGTCCCTGGCCCCTGCATCCAGGGCACCAGTCACCAATGTTAAGGCGATGCGACGCGCATGCCAAGGCTTGCTCATCACAGTCTCGAGCTGTTTCGTCGTAAGGTGGTTATGCAAGCCGTCGGTGCATAAAAGAAACCGGTCGTCGATGAACAACGGATCGACACGGGTATCCACCCATGGCAGCGGCTCGGCGGTGCCGACAACCCGGGTGAGCAGGTGGCGTAATGGATGATCTGCGGCACGGACCACATCGACTTCACCTTCAAAGATCATTTCCTGTAAGAACGTGTGATCAGAAGTCATGCAGGTCAAATGTCCCCGGCGCAGGCGGTATATTCGACTGTCCCCCACATGGGCGACGATCGTGTGGCCACGGGTTACGACCAGGCACGAAAGGGTCGTACCCATGTCGGCCAGCGCTGCATGGTGGAGTCCGAGCCTGCGGATGTGGCGGTCTATGCGCAGCACCGTTTCTTCCAGGTGGCGACTCAGCTTGCGGGGGCTCCAAGGAGGGGGTGAGGGGATCCGGCGCTGGTAGTAGTCGTCCAGACCTTGACAAGCCAGGCGACTGGCCAGTCCGCCACCCTTATGTCCCCCCAGGCCGTCGGCTACGGCGAAAAGGTGCCCCCTTTCGATAGCGCGCGAATCCTCTGGCGCCCCCCGTAACATGTCCTCATTGGCTGGTCTCTGACCGGCATGGGTAACCGCACCATATTCGATGGATGCCATTTCTACCTGCAACACGATGGCTGCTTCGATTCTGGACCTCCTGAGGCCCGGTGCAACACCGAAGTGATCGTCGGCATCATGTGCCGGCGCACATAACGCCCGCGATCCAGAAGCATTACAAAACCCTCGCCCGCCACCAGACCGACCCCTGCCGCCAGCACCGCGCCGGTCGTTTCGCTCCATCCCAGTCCTTCGGCCATCCTGCCGCCAATCACCGCGGCTGCTATCAGGCATGCTACCGGAAGCAGGTAGAGAATGAGGGCGCCTTTAATCAGATACGAGACGCTCAGGCTGATCTTTACGACATCTCCTGCTTGTGCGTTGATGGGGTTGGCGGCACGACTCTCCAGCTTGGCAGCCGCCGAAAGACAGGAATGGCATCCGCCGCCGCTTTGGCATCCGCTGCAGGCGCCCTTGCGGTCCGTCACGACCACCGCCAGACCGCCATCAAGATTTTCGCGCAGTATGGCTATTTGCTCGACCATTACGCCTCCCGACGCGCGCAGGCCGCAATGGCATTTGCCACTGGTGAATGGCTGGCGTCGTCGATTGATGATGAATGAACTATCACGAATCATGCCATGTGCGGGCGAAAGTGCTTGACAGGTTAATGTCACACCAGATGAAAATAAGATCCCGGGTTTCGTAATGCCAAATAAGTAATCAGAACGGGGACAGTGAGAATTCTTAATCCAACCGCCGAAGAGGTGCACACAGAGGCAATATTCACTGGCAGTTTTGGCGCAATACGATATTAAAATGCATAAAAGCCAGCGATGATCAGCACATTTGCAATGAGCGAGGTCACAATGCTCAACACCAGAAACCCCGGATTGATGGTTACGCCTTTGCCCTCATTCGGTCTGGCAAGCAGCCACCCGAAAAATAAAAAGAGAATCAGGTTTAAAACGCCGTGGGTAACCCAATGATGTCCTGTCGCAGCTTTCATCCATGCAAGAACAGAATCTTCTTGGATCTCCTTCAGGACGACCAAAAGGGCACTGATCAAGTTGGTGATAGCAAGGGAAAGCCCGAAAGACTTTGCATACTTTCCCAGCTCATATGTTTCGGTATCTTTATCACGTGTTATGATATTTTCCATGTTCTATCCTCCCGCCGCGCTTTTCAGCAACCCGACCCGGACCGCCAAGCTGATGATCGCCCCGGCGCCCTCCATTGCAAGCGACGTGGGTACAATCAGGCCCGCCACCCACAGGGTCAGCCGCCTGGCGGCTTTATTGTGTGCAATATCTCTTGCTGCGATGGGCAGATATGTGGCGAGTAAAATCAGGGCTAAAAATACATGCTCTTTGACCTCCATGAAAAAGTTGTGGCCGAAAGGCCAAGGTCCAGCCTTGATAATGGCTTTGTCAGGTCCGTAGAAGACTACATACCAATATCCGGCAATCAGGTAGGTCAGCCACATCAGCCCCGCGCAGAAGAGACTGAGAGTTTTTATACGTCCTTGGGAGCCTTCGGCGGCATTGAAGGCATCAACAAACACCCATACCGCAGCCAGCATTGCAAGGATGCCAGTCGCGGGATGAATCAATAATAACAAGTTTTCCATAATATGGCCTCCTTAACCTCAATTTTCGGTTTTCTTTAAACCCGAGGCATTAGGAATTGCAGGGTAGGGCTGCGCACGGATAGACTCCTTTTTTATTTCAACCCCTATCCGTTCCAGAATCTACGCACTGAATGGCCAAATTCAATTTGTCTGTCAAACACGCGAAAGAACTCAATTGGAAAAGGCGATCCGGGAGGTTGTGTAAAGCGACTCTTCTCGCATTTGGGTTTTTGCTCCCCTGCTGGCTCGGTCCACATTTCGTCGAATCGAGTCAGCAGGATTTGCAGTCGAGCAGTCATTGCCGCTACCAGCAATAGCCGCCGTATCCCGGGCCGTATCCACCACCGTCGAAATTGTCGGGAGCGATCTTGCGGAGCTCCAATTGGTGCTCAACGACCTTCTGGTCTAATTCACTTTCCAGCGCCGAGAGTCCTTGCTGCAGTTTGGTGACCTTGGCACTGTCCGGATTGTCCGCAGCGAGCTCCTGCTGCAAAGCATTTCGCTGGTCCTGGATTTTACCGCGCAGTTCCCTGGTATCGTTATAGAATTTCTCTTGGGAGGCATCGAGTTTGCTCTGCTGCGCTTTGCTCAGGTTCGAGCCATACCATGGGCCGTTATCAGAGTATCCCGGTCCATAGCCCATCATACCTGGTCCCATGCCGTAGCCATAGCCCATCATTCCCGGTCCCATGCTATAACCGGACCCATACCCCATCATGTGCCCGCCGTATCCATTGCCCCAGTAACCACCGCGGGCAAATGCAAAGGTGGCGCCCGTCAGCAATAGAACCGCACCGATAATCAAAGATTTTTTGGTCAGATTGAATTTCATTTCTCATTTCCTTTCATTGATGTGGTTAAGTCCGAACCAATTTCAATCTGGTAAGGAACATGAGCAAGCGGTGTGCCAGGGTTTTGGGTGAATTTGTTCGAACCTTTAAAATTGTGATATTTCCGGCAGAAGAAAAATTTTCTGCGATTGGTTTTCAGTGAAAGGGTGGCTCAAGAGGGCGGCGCAGGGATTAAGGTGGGTACTAAGTTCTCACCTGAAGGAAAGGGCGGGGATTGCATGGGTAATAAGTATCCAGATGGCCGTTGGGATCATCTGACGGCACGCACCCGGCATCAAGGCCTGGCGCGGCATCCTCGATGACCTTGTCTTCTCGCTGCGCATCCACATCATAAGACGAGTCGGCTTGCGGTTTTACTTCTCGCCGTATGCTTTCAGCTTGTTATGCAAGGTTTTGCGCGTTATGCCCAGGCGGCGTGCGGTTTCGCTTTTGTTGCCTTTCGTGGCCTCCAGGGTTTTCAGAATGACTGCCTTTTCGATATCTTCAAGCGAATGAGAGCCTTGTATGAACGGTAGGCCGTCGAGCTCTTCCCGGTCGCTGCCAGGGTGCTCCTGCGTGATATTCGAAGGTAGCTGGCCTTCGGTTACATGTTCCCCGCTCATTAGAATGACTGCCCGTTCGACCGTATTTTCCAGTTCTCTCACATTTCCGGGCCAGTCGTACTTGATTAACATGTCCATCGCCAAGGGCGAAAATCCCTTGGCGATCTTTCGGTTGCGTGCGGCGTATTTGTCCAGGAAGTGATGGGCCAACAGCGGGATATCGTCCCGTCGATCCCTTAGCGGCGGAACTTTTAACTGAATCACGTTGAGACGATAGTAAAGATCTTCCCGAAAATGGCCATCGGCCACAGCGCCCTGCAAATCGCGATTGGTAGCGGTCACGATGCGCACATCCACCTGGAGGACCTGATCGCCGCCAACTCGCTGAATTTCTCTTTCCTGAAGCACGCGCAGCAATTTGGCCTGCATCGTAGCCGACATTTCACCGATTTCATCCAGAAAGATTGTGCCTTTGTTGGCCTGCATGAAACGGCCTTCGCGGCGTTTGTCCGCGCCGGTGAAGGCACCTTTTTCGTGTCCGAAGAGTTCAGACTCCAATAAGGTTTCGGTGATGGCCGCACAATTGACCGTGATCATTGGATAATCCTTGCGGGGGCTGTTCAAATGCAGCGAGCGGGCAACCAGTTCCTTGCCGGTACCGCTCTCCCCGGTTATCAGGACGGTCGCCTCGGAAGGCGCCGCCATTGCCAGCATGTCCATCAACTCCTTCATGGCCTGGCTTCTGCCGATAATGTTGGCAGTATCGAGATCGGCCCGCAAGCGTTCTTTGAGCAGCTTGTTTTCCGCCTTGAGCCCGGCATGGTCATTGGCTCGTTCCAGGCTCAATTTCAAAACTTCAAAATCGAGGGGTTTTATCAAATAATCATATGCCCCGGTTTTCAAGGCCGCCACCGCCGATTCCACCGATGAATACGCTGTCATAATGATGACCGGTATGGAAGGATTGTAGGCGTTGATTTTGCCGAGCGCTTCGATGCCGCTCATTTCGGCCATGCGGACATCCATCAGGACAAGATCCACTGATGTTGATTGAACGATATCCACGGCTTTGACGCCGTCTTCGGCAGTCAGGACATCATAGCCCCAGCTGCGGATGATCGTTTTCAAAGTAATCAGGTGGCCGGGGTCGTCATCCACAATCAATATCTTGATCGGTCTTTTGATATTCATGGCGTCCCCTTTCCGGTCTGAATGCTCTGGCAGGCGAAACGCAAGGTAAAGATGGCTCCCTGGCCGGGAGGGCTTTCAACCTTCAGGCGGGCCTGGTGGGCTTCGATGATTTTATGCACGATAGCCAATCCCAAGCCTGTGCCCTTGTTTTTAGTCGTAAAATAGGGATCGAAAATCTGGCTGAGATGAGCCGCATTGATTCCCGGCCCCGTATCGCTCACGGTGATCCGCGCGTATTGGCGGCCTTCCGACTCACAACGCACGGTCAGCTTGCCGCCATGTACCATCGCCTGGATGGCGTTGAGATAAATGTTCAAGAGACATTGGGCGATTCGATCCGCATCGATCATGACTGGGCAGATATCGTCGGCTATGTGGGCATCGATCTGGATATTCTGTTTGGTGGCTTCCCGTTGAATCAATTGAATGGAGCGAGAAATCAAAGGGGCGAGGTGGGTGCTGCTGCATTTCAGATCGGTTGGCCGGGCAAAGTCCAACAGCTCGGTAATCACCCGGTTCAGGCGGTCCACCTCCTGGATCATGACACCCGCCACTTGTTTGGACTCGCTCCCATCTTCGAATTGGGCCGCAAAAAATGTAGCCAGGCCTTTGATAGAACTCAAGGGATTGCGGATTTCGTGGGCCACGCCGGCGGCTAGGCCGCCCAGGGCGGCCAGTTTTTCCTGCCGGCGGATTTCATCCTGCAGGCGCCGTACCTCTCCCAAATCCCTAAGAATCAATATTTGCCCGACGAATTGGCCGATTTCATTGGTGATGCTTGTGGCGCTGATGCTGAGCGGGACGGATCGATTCCCGGTAAAGATGCACTCTATCTCCTTGTCGGATATCATCGCACCGCTGTCGAGCTCTTGTCTTAGCGCTAACAATTGAGGCGGCAAGACAGTTTCCGCGAGCCGGTCTTTGGCCATACCAGGCTTCAAGCCAGTTATCTTCGCGGCGGCCGGGTTAAAGAAGGTGATATGCCCGGTGCGACTAGTGGCGATCAATCCCACCGGCAGGTGGGTGACCACCTCTTCCGCAAAAGCGCTGGTATCCTGAAGGCTGCGTTTCGTGGTGCGGTAGCTGTACATCCAAAATAGCGAAACAAACCCGGCAAAACCTGATAAAAGCAAGACCACCGACAAGAGCACGGTTGTCTGCATGTCTTGCCGGATGGCTTCTTCATAGGGGGCAACGTCCAATCCTACGACAATGAGAAACTGCTCTGTGTCGAGCCGGGAGTACCAGTCATCCGGCGCGCCCGGAATTTGGCCGTGGCGGCGCATCATGTCGCGCATTCGGCCCAGACCCTGGCCCGCACCCGGTTTCATCGGCTCAAAGCGGCGGTGAACCTCAAATGCCAGCCCGTCCTTTCCATAAGGGACCAGTTCCCAGTTTTCCTCGAGATCCGGCCCCAGATGGATCACTTTATGATTGGGTCTGAAAGGCAAATCTATTTTTGAAGGATCGCTGTGAGCCACAGCCCGGCCCTGCGGATCAACTATGGCAATGAATAAGACATCTGGCAGTCTGGATGTTTCTTCCAGCAAGCGCTGGATCTGCGGCTTTCCCCATAGCATCCCCATCATTCCGGTTCGGGCGCCAGCCTCCACCGAACGAATGATGGCCGCCCCCTTCTCCCGGAGGATTTTTGACATGTAAAGCTTTTCACGATTCGTGTTCTGCATCGCCAGCACGATCACGACGACAAGCAGAATGATGGTTGATCCGAGAATGATCCATGGCGAAGTTTTCATGCTTGCATTAAAGCTGTTTCGGGCTCGACGTATCATATCGATCTCCTCGGCGTTTCTAACACTTGGCCGCAATGAAAACAGAGAAACCAAGGTAAGTGGGGGTGTGTAATTTGTAAACACCCAGGGGCGAGCGTTCATCAGTTCGGAAAGATTCTAAAGCTTCCAGTCAGGTTCAAAACCGAAAGGGGGCAAGATGGCTCTTGTTTTTGCTACCCAAATTCAATATTGTAGCAAGAATCCTTGGAACACATGAGATTGAAGAAGGAGGCATGGGCCAAAACGGGGGTCGGTCCAGGAACGCTGCCTTGTTACCGGACCTGGTGGTTTCTGGCTTTCCAGAAACCCCCGAACGAGTAAATTGCTAAAGTCATAAAGCAATCCGCCGAAACTGATAATGAGCTCTTTTCTATTACTTCAACGGAGGATGGGCGTTGCTTCTGGTTGCTTTGGACCAATTGAGGGACGGTGTTGTACTCGGTGAGGATGTTCGGGATACCAACGGGCGTCTGCTGCTGACAAAGGGGCAACAAATCGATGCCAACCAAATTCGGCTCTTGAAAATTTGGGGGGTGCCCGAAGTTCCCATTCAGGAACAAGATCAAGGTATTGCAAAAGATAAAGGCGACAAGGAAGAGGCCGATCGTCTCAAAATCGAGCGTACCGTTCAAACCATCTTTCAGCACATCGACACAGCCCATCCCGCGATTCAACCCATTTTCAAAGCAGCCGTCGAACATCGTTGCCAAAAGGGGCTTTTTGTAGATCTCGGTCCCCGGCAGCGGCTTCCGGAAGATTTCAAGCTGGACCTCTACAACGGGATGAAGACCCAGATCCAGTTCTCCGAGGTTCACTTGCCGGAGTCTCCTGAAATAATTATCGAATTCAACAAGATCGTCGATGATCCGATGTCCTCGGCCAACGACATCGCCGCCGTGGTCAGCCGCAGTCCGAGTCTGGCCGCGTTGCTGTTGAAGATCGCCAACTCGGCCGCTTATGGCTTCGTATCAAAAATAGATACCCTTTCCCGGGCGGTCGCCCTCCTCGGCACCAGGGAGGTGGGGGTGCTGGCCATGGTGATCAGCAGTGTGCAGTTTTTCCGCGATCTGCCCAAAGACCTGATCGATATGGCCACCTTTCTGCGGCACAGCGTGGCCTGCGGACTTCTTTCCAGAATCCTGGGCGCCCAAGCCAGGGTGCCGCATACCGAGCGTTTGTTTCTGGCCGGTTTGCTGCACGACATCGGCCGGCTGGTATGGTATCGGTACTTTCCCGAGCAGGCCAAGTTGGTGTTGAATATGGCCAAAACCACGGGGCTTTCCGTTTTCGAGCTCGAGACAGAGTGCATGGGCATCAACCATACGCAGATAGCCGGCTATTTGCTCAAAAAATGGAAATTTCCTGAATCTCTGGAAAACGCGATTGTCTATCATCACTGTCCGTCACGCAGCCATGAACCGGCGGAACCCAGCATCGTGCACGTGGCCGACATAGCGGTCAATGCGCTCGGCCTGGGACACAGTGGCGGGCACATCATCCCCCATTTCGACCCAAGGGGATGGTATCAGTTGGGGATCGCCCCGGGGGCTTTGAAGACCGCCATCGATCAGACGGTCCAGCAGGTGGATATCATGACGGAACTCTTTACTGGGCTTTAAAATGGCCGACACTACGGTTTCGCGAAAAGATAGCCCTGTTCAGCTGCTTCGCAGCGCGGAAGCCAAAAACCGCTTTATCCTGAACGTGATGGAGCAGGTTCTGGCGTTCGGTGATTTTCAGAAGCAGGTGGATCATCCCCTGGAACCGCATGATTTCATGCAGCTGGCGGCCGAGCGCATCAATGATGTCATCCGATTCGATTTCAGCGCCATGTATTTCGTGGACCAGCAAACCTCGGCGCTCGAACGGGTTTGCTGCATTCCCAATGAGCTTGACCATCGACTGGAAGCGCAATTCGAAGCTCTGATCCAAAATGGCTACGTGGCCTGGGCGTTGCGGGAAAAGCGCGGCATCATGGTCTATTCGCCGGACAAGCGCTACCGGGTGCTGTTGCACGTCATGGCCACCTACGCGCGCATCCGGGGGCTGTTCATCGGCTTTATTCCGGTCAATGCCAAACGCCTGCCCGATGGTTCGCTCCAGGCCCTTTCCCTGGTGCTGCGCAACGCCGCCAATGCCTTGGAAAGCATCGAGTACCTGGCCATGTTCCAACGGCACAACGCAGAGTTGCAGCTGAAGGTGGACCAGAAGGTATGCGAGTTGCGCCGACACGACCAGCAATTGCTCAATGCACGTAAAATGGATGCCATCGTCACCCTGGCCGGCGGGGTGGCCCATCAGTACAACAATGCGTTGGCGGTGCTGGTCGGAAACCTCGATTTAATGCGGTTCGAAATCGCCCAGGGCAAGGATCTCACCAGTTCGTTCGAGCGCATCGAAGCCGTCTCGCAAAAGATGCAGGAACTTACCTATAAGTTGCTCTCCTATGCCCGGGGGGGAAAGTACAAACCGGAAACGGTCCTGGTGGAAACGCTGGTTGAAAATGCCTTGAAGGGTCTTCCTCAATCAAACGAAAACCATTATCGTCTGGAAATGGCGTTGCCATCCAATCGTTATTCCGTAAAAGTGGATATGACCCAGATGCAGCTGGCTCTGGCGGCCATTGTGACCAATGCCGTGGAGGCCCTTGAAAAGGAGGGGCGTATCTTGATCAGCGCGGAAAGGGTCTCCATCGACGAATCGTCGGAACCCCGGATGGACTTGGCGCCCGGTGACTATGTGGTTTTACAGATCACCGACGATGGCAAGGGCATGGACGAAGAGACCCGGCAGCGCATTTTCGACCCCTATTTCACCACGAAATTCACCGGACGGGGTCTCAGCATGGCCGCCACCTACGGTATCGTCAAAAACCACCGGGGAGAAATTGCCGTTCAAAGCGAACCGGGCAAGGGTACGACGGTGAAGGTTTACCTGCCCCTGGTGATCGATCTGACCAAAATCGGCTGACAGGCCGTCGAAGCCAAGGCGCCACAAGGCGTTGCCTCTATATCCCTTGCAATACCTTCTTCACCAGGTTGCCGTCCACGGCGGCGCCGAAGTGGGCCATGATCGGCTTCATGGCCTGCATCTTGTTGTTGAATTTGCTGAAGTCGACGTTGGCCTTGATCCAGGCGGCGATCTCTTCTTCTGAGGCCATTTTGGGCAGATAGCTTTCGGCCACCTCGATGAAGCGGTCGGTTTCACCGCCGCCGCTCTGGGCCAGCACTTCCTTTTCCGATTTGATCAGCTTTTTGAGGATCTGGACCACATCGGCGTCGACGATCGCCTTTTGCGCCTGGCGGCCGAACTCTCCCATGATGACCCTGAGAATGCTTTTCTTCTCTTCATCCTTGGCTTTCATCGCCGCGGCCAGGTCTTTCTTGATCTGATCTTGCAAACCCATGGTTCATCCTCCGTATGGTGAAATGGCATCCGGTGAGACACCCTTTTGCCCGCTATCTTTCAGGAGCGGTTCCGTTTGTCAAGCGCCAAGGTTTGACAATTGCTTCAAAATTAATGATATATGCCACTCAGCAACGTTCGCCACCCAAGACAAAGGACCCTGCCATGCGTGTGCTGCTCATTGAAGATGACACCAAGATCGCCTCGTTCGTGGTCAAGGGGCTGCAGTCCGCCGGTTTCGCCGTGGATCACGCCGCCGACGGCGACAGCGGCCTGGACCTGGCCCTGGTCGAGCCCTACGATGTCCTCATCGTGGATCTGATGCTGCCCAGGCGGGACGGCCTCTCGGTCATCCGCCATCTGCGGCGTGAAAAGATCGTCACACCCGTTATCATTCTCAGCGCCAAGGATTCTGTGGACGACCGCGTGCGGGGGCTGGAAACCGGTAGCGACGACTATCTGCCCAAGCCGTTCGCATTCACCGAACTGCTGGCCCGGGTCCAGGCGCTGATCCGCAGGGCCAGCGGCACGGCCGAGGCCACCCGCCTGACAGTGGGCGATCTGAGCCTCGACCTGGTTACCCGGGAGGTGACGCGCAGCGGGCGGCGTATCGATTTGCAGCCCCTGGAGTATTCACTGCTGGCATACCTGATGCGCAGCGCCGGCAAAGTGGTTTCCAAGACCATGATCATGGAGCATGTGTGGCACTACAATTTCGACCCCCAGACCAATGTGGTGGAGGCGCGCGTCTGCCGCTTGCGCGATAAAATCGACAAGGGGTTCGAGCCCAAGCTGCTGCACACGGTGCGAGGGGTCGGTTATGTTCTTCGACAGGACGCGTAAGCTCTGGCACTCTCTGGCGTTCCGTTTGACCCTCTGGTATGCCCTGGTTTTCGTGCTGCTGGCGATGACGGCCTTCGCCCTGTTTTATCTGCTGATCGTCCGGGTTATCGATCAACGCACGGACGAAGACCTGTTGACCAATGCCAACCGCCTCGGTCAGATTTACAACCTCGAAGGCAGCGAGATGCTCCAGCGCGCGGCGCTGCTGCAAGTGCAATCGGTGGGCGAGCACAAGATGTTTTTCCGTCTTTTTTACGCCACCGGGATCTTTTATTCGTCCTCCAATATGGCCTTCTGGAAGAGCATCGGCATTGACCGTCGGGCTGTGGACGATTTGCTCGTCAAGGGCCGCACTTACAGTTACGCCACCCAACCCATCCCGGACCGCCCGTTCAAGGCCCGGGTCATTTACCGGCGCTTCGGGGCCGCCATCATGCTGCAGATGGGCTATTCCCTGGAGGCTGAAAACCGCCTGCTGCAGAGCTTTCAGCGCATCTTCATGATCACCATGGTCGCTCTGCTCGGTCTGGCCGTGATGGTGGGCTGGTTCATGGCGCGGCGCGCGCTGGCGGGCGTGGCCAGCGTCACGCGTACGGCCCGGCAAATTTCCGAAGAGGATCTGGAAACCCGCGTGCCGGTCTTTCATCAGCACAACGAGATCGATCAACTGGCGGTCACCTTCAACCAGATGTTGGACCGGATCCAGCACCTGGTAAAAGGCATCCGCCAGATGAACGACAATATCGCCCACGACTTACGCAGCCCCATCACCCGCATCCGGGGACTGGCCGAAGTGACTCTGGGCGGTGCCGACCTGGCGGAGTACCAGGGTATGGCGGCCAGCACCATCGAGGAGTGCGACTGGTTGCTGCACATGATCAACACCATGCTCACCATCTCGCGCACCGAAGCCGGTCTCGATCCCAAAAGCTTTCGACGCCTGGACCTGTCGGCCCTGGCGCACGATGCCTGTGCGCTTTTTCAACCCCTGGCCGAAGACAAGGGCATCCAGATGCAAGCGGAGGCCCAGGGCGGCTGCCCGGTGCTCGGTGATGCCGCCATGTTGCAGCGTCTGCTGGCCAATCTCATCGACAATGCGATCAAATACACCCCCACCGGCGGCCGGGTGCGCGTCGGCGTCACCTGCGATGGGGAGAGCGCCCGGCTCGAGGTCGAGGATAACGGCACCGGCATTGCGACCGAGGATCACGCCCGGGTGTTCGAGCGTTTCTTCCGCGGTGACCGCAGCCGTTCCCAGGAGGGCGCCGGCCTGGGCCTCAGCCTGGCGCTTGCCATCGCCCGGGCCCATGGAGGCGATATTTCCCTGACCAGCCGGCCGGAACAAGGCAGTCTTTTCACGGTGCGGCTGCCCATGGAGGATAGCCGGACCCAATAACGGCATCCCCGCCGGCGAGTCGGCAACATGATTAAATGGTAATCTTTGGATCATTTCGCAGTCATGATTTTGTATTATTTTTGCCGCAATACGAATTCAAACCCGGTCCAATAGGAGGAAATGCATGTCCAAGTCCGCGTCGGTTCTTTTGATTCTGTTTCTGGTAACGACTCCGGTGGCTTTGCTGGGATTCGGTGCCGTTCATGCCCAGAGTGATGGGGTGGCCATGGTGCCGGCCAATTTTACCGAGCTGGCCGAAATCGCGCGTCCGGGAGTAGTCAATATCCGTACCGAGCGCACCGTGAAAGGCGGCGGCCGGGTCTACCGCCACTTTTTCGGCGATCCCTTCGGCGGCCAGCGCAATCCGTTCGAGGACTTCTTCGGTCCCTTCGGCGAACAGCCCCAGCGCGAACAACGGCAGCAGAGCCTGGGTTCGGGCTTCATTATCGACAAAGAAGGTTTCATCGTGACCAACAACCATGTCATCGACGAAGCCGACGAAATCAAGGTCAAATTGGCCAGCGAAAAAGAGTATGAGGCCAAGGTGATTGGCCGTGACCCCAAGACGGATCTGGCCCTGATCAAAATCGATGGCGTCAAAGATCTGCAGCCCTTGCCGCTGGGCGACTCGGATAAACTCAAGGTCGGTACATGGGTGGTGGCCATCGGGAGCCCCTTCGGTCTGGAGCAGACCGTTACCCAAGGCATCGTCAGCGCTAAAAAGAGGGTGATCGGTGCCGGCCCCTATGACGACTTCATCCAGACCGACGCCTCCATCAACCCGGGCAACAGCGGTGGACCGCTGCTCGACCTGCAAGGCCGGGTGGTCGGCATCAATACCGCCATCGTGGCCAGCGGCCAGGGGATCGGCTTTGCCATTCCCATCGACATGGCCAAAACCATCGTGTCCCAACTGAAAGAGAAGGGCGAGGTCACCCGGGGCTGGCTGGGGGTGGGGATCCAGGATCTGACACCGGAGCTGGCCGAATATTATGGTCTGGAAGCCCGCAAGGGGGTGGTGGTGACCCAGGTGTTCGAAGGCGATCCGGCGGACAAGGCCGGTGTCCAGAAAAATGACGTGATTATCGCCCTGGACGGCCAACCGGTGTCCACGGGTCGCGAACTGTCGGGCATCGTAGCCAATCGGGCCGTTGGCGAAAAGACCAAGATCACCCTGCTGCGCGGCGGCAAAGAGATGACCCTCACCGCCACCGTGGCCAAGAGGGAAGATGATGATCTCCAAGCCAAAGTGGAGCAGAAGGATAACGATGCCCTGGGGCTGCAGGTGGCCGCGCTTACCGCCGAACGGGCCCAGCAGTTCGGATTGGACAAAGATGAGAACGGCGTGCTGGTGGTGGATGTCGAAAATGGCAGCCGTGCCGACAAGGCCGGGATCCGTGTGGGGGACCTGATCAAGGGAATCAATCGCAAGAAAGTTGAAAATTTGAAGGATTACGAAGGGTTGATGGATAAATCCGACAAAAAGGAGGCCATTCACATGTTGATCATGCGGCGCAACGAAGGCCTCAAGGCGATCAAAATTCTGCCTTAACATCCCTCCTGTCCCTCCCCCGCCAAAGCAGGGACCCGCCCCTGCGTGCGAACGGGCCGGTGGCCATACAAAGCCGCCGGCCCGTATTCTTTAATGTCTTGACATCAGTGAATTTGCCTCCTATTTTAGCCGTAAATTTTCCAGCTCTGAGCAGCTGCGGTTTTGGAGATTAAGGCAATGCCGGTTTACGAATTCAAATGCCAATGCGGTCATCTCTTCGAAGAACTGGTTCCCATGGGAACCGAAACCCATCAATGCCCTCGCTGCCGTAAGAAACAGGCCAAAAAGATCATGAGCGCCTGTACTTTCGAGCTCAAAGGCGGCGGCTGGTATGCCGACGGATACGCATCGACCAAGAAGTAGCGCCAGGCGCGTGTCAATTCGTATTTGAATCTCCTCTCGAGGCCCCGGACGTCCAAGCGACGGGGCCGATTTTGTGTCCGGGCCGGCAGATGCCGACCGGGGCGGTTTCTCCATTGGTGCTGCCCACAGTGCGTTTCACGAGAACTCTTTCAAAGGAGTCAGCATGCAACGATCCCTGGCTGCCCCGGACCTCGGCGAATTGAACGCCTTTGCGCTGCAGGCCGTCCAGAAAATCGGACAGGAAGCCCTGAAATTTTACGGCAAGGGGCAATCGGGTCTGCCCTTCGACCAGAGTCTGGTCACCCAGGCCGAATTGCACTTGAACGATGCTTTCCTGGATCATCTCTCCGCGCGCTTCCCGGATCATCAGCTTTACGGTCGAGAACCGGTAACCGAAGGATACAGTCACGAAGGCAAACGGTTCCTGTGGATATTCGATCCCCTGGACGGCGTAGACAATTTTCAGACCGGCATTCCCATCTGGGGCATGTCCCTCTCCCTGTACGAAAACCATTGGCCGGTGCTCGGCGTCTTTTTCATGCCGGCGACCAAGGACCTTTTCAGGGCCGTAGCCGGTGAGCCGGCTTACTGGAACGATCGGCCGATCCACCTCTCCGACCGTGGCGATCTCTCCCAGGAGAGCATCATTCTCACCTATTCTCGCTTCAATCAAAGCTATCGTTCAAGATTTACCGGTAAAATCAGGGCAATGGGCAGCACCGGGGTCCACCTGTGCTACGTCTCCATGGGGCGGGCCGATGCGGCCATCGTGGCCAACGAATATTTCAAGGATTTGGCAGCGCTGCGGGTGATCGTGGAATCGGCGGGCGGCAAAATGTACAAGCTGGATGGTTCCGCCTTTTTGTTGGGCGATTACCTCGATGGCCAGAAGATCGATGAGCCGGTGGTGATTGCCAACCCGGCCAATGTCGAGGCGGTTTTAAGCTCTCTGCAAAAGTGGTGATGCCAGCCGGAAGGCCGAGGCGCGATCAGGCATCTTTGGCCTTCTTGGCGGATGGATCGCTGCGGTCGTCACGTTTGTAGAAATAAGCGCAGACAGCCAGCACGCAGCTGGAAACCATGCAAAAGAGCCAAATCTCGTCCGATGTCCGGCGTTCCAGCAGGTAAAAGACCCAGGCAAGCAATATCAACAGTTTCGGGTTCATCGTCAGTCACTCCGCTCAGGTGTTGCGCGAGACGTTGCCAAGGTGTGCCCCTTACACATCTTTTCAGGGGCATTCGAAATTCATATCGGCCGTTTTGAAAAGATCTTAAATCGGTTCGAGAGCGGAATATTCCCTTTCAATTTCGGTAAATTTTTTGAAAGCGGTGAGAAAAAGCTTGAAGCCGGCCATCTCCAGGTAGGCATAAAAAGGCGTGACCAGCAAAAGGGCCAGAATCACGTGGTAATGGAGGAGAGGAGATCGGCCAGGGGCTGAACCGTGATGAATTTCAGGCCTTTTCGAATTGGAACAGTCATGCCTGGCTAAACTTCCTTGAATCGCCAATAAGGAAAATCCAGTTCATACTGGGCCACGGGGCCGGGCGAGGACTCGCGGCTGGCCACCATCCACAGGATGCTTTTGCGCGCCTGGGTCGTGACCGGGGCCATGGGGTCCCAGTCCGGCATCAGGATCAGCGCATTATCGGCGCTGTATTCGATATCGCCCGACTCCTTGAAAGAACTCAGGTCCGGCTTTTCGCCGTATCCGCCGCCCTTGCCGCGGGTCAACTCGCTGATCACCAGAAAGCAGGCATTGTATTCGTCCCTGATGGCTTCCAGCTGCCGCAGCCAGGAATCGATGCCCGTGCGCCGTTCCGTCAGATCCTTGAAGGGCAGCTTGTGGAGGCTGTCCACCACGATGAGCAGATCATCTTTGCGCGTTTCGTGGCGGATGAAGTCGATGTGCCGGCGCATGGTGTCCGGAGTCAACTGGCGGTCATTGACCACCCGGAAGCAGGGGAGCAGCGTCTGGAACTCACCCAGCGCCTTATCGAGGCTTTGCTTCTCCTCTCCGGTGAGCCCCCCGGCGCGGATCCGTTTTTCCGACAGGCGACTCAGCCTCACCAGGGTGCGCATGTAGATCTTCTGGCGGCCGTTTTCAAAATCGTAGTAGATCACCGGCACGGAGCGGCGTGCCACTTCCGACGAGATCTGCATGAAGAAACACGATTTGCCGGCCTTGGGCGGGCCCCCCATGATGTTGATGCCCCGCAGGCCGTCCAGATGCCGATCCATCTTTTCGAACCCGGTGGCCAAGCCGGGCATCTCTTTGCCACTTTCCTTTTCGAGCAGGGAGATAAAGCGCTCGCGCTCTTTTTCCGGGGAAGCAAACGGCGAAAAGGCTTTGGACCACCGGATCATCTGTTGAACCGCTTTGGGCATCTCTGCCGCCGGGTCCGCGGCCAGATGGGGCAGGTCCTCTCCCCTTTTGATCCGGCCCGGCCATGACAGAATGCGGGCCTTGAAGCCTGCCACCACGGCAAACTCCCGGGCGGCCAGGCGGGCTTCGGGGGTATTGGGCACCAGCAGAAAGAGGTGGGCGATGCGTGCCAGCCGTTCGGACCTCAGGTTGGCGATCTGGTCGATGGATGGGACGGCAATGGCCGGGTACCCCAGTTCCTTGAGAATCAGGGCATTGAGTTCGCTGGTGGTGATGAACAGCGCCCCGCCTTCGCAGCGGCCGATCTCCCGGGCATTGAAGACCGCCGCTTCGCCGCTGAAGAAGCTCTCGTCGCCGTGCCAGAATTGATCCTGCTCCCTTCCCGGCAGCACGCAGTGGGCGGCGTAGGCAAACCCGCTCTCCTGAAAATAAGGGTAGACCAGGTAGCGGCCGTTGAATCCCACGCGCATCTGTTTGAGGGTGTTCTCCGAAACGCCATATTGGCCGAAGTATCCATACTGATCGGCGCTCATCAGGGCGGCGAACTTGTCCAATTCGACGCCCAGATGGCGGGACGGGTAATTCTGGTTGAGGGCATAGGCGTCGGCATCGGGATCGAAGCCCGGCACCTGATGGCCGGTGATATCCATCATCCGCGCGAAGTGGGCATGAAACCCCCCGGGCACACAGTCGTTCTGGCAGCGGAAGTGACCGCGAAAGTAGCTTTCCGGATTGAGCAGGACCACCAGCCGGCCGGGCTTCTCTTTTTTTTGCCGGTTGCATATGGGGCAGGGGGCGATCAGATGGGCGCCTTTCCAGGTGGCTTCGGGCAAATGGGCTTCATAGAAGGCCTTGATCTGTTCGAAGGGGATCATGATGCCTGTTCCTTTTCTTTCGTTGGGGCGACTTCGGTATTCGAAGTGCGCCCACTGCATCCAGAGGATGGGCGTGCGGGGGCATTATAGGCCGTGCTTCCGAAGTTGTAAACAAAGCACCTGGAAGCCTGCCGACGGCCCATGGAAGTCGGAGGTGGTATCGTGCCACCCGCGGTGGGGTAAACAGGAAAAAGAAAAGCGGAAAGGAGAGTTCAGCAGGCGGCCGCTATTCCACCTGCTGGATGCCTTCCAGAATCCAGAAATCCTCGGGCCGGTGGGCGTCACGGCTGAAATGCCACAATTCTCGCACCTGTTTGGCCGTCCGGTCGCCGTTTTCCCGCAGCATGGCGTCGTAGAGAACGGTGGCCACGGTCTGCTGGTCGATGTCGCGCACTTCTACGATGCGGCAGTCGACCATCAGGACTTCGGTTTTGCCGGGATGGGGATCTTCTTGGGCTTGGCGCTGGATTTCGGCGAACACTTCGGTGGAAGTGAACTGCCGGATGTCGTCGAGATCGCGCTTGTCCCAGGAGACCTGTAGTCTGTTGAAGATGGCTGTGGCACCCTTCTGGAACTCCTCGGCATCAAAACCCGGGGGCAGGGCGGGCAGTGGCGGCGGTTCACCGTCCGGGGTATATCCCGACTCGCCCCAGCCCTGGCCGGAGCCGCTGTAGAGCGAAGCCGGTATGGACGTTTGGGCGGCCATCTGCCGGGCGCGCAGAAAGCGCATCAGGAGTATGAGGCCGCCGCCGATCAGCAGCAGATCCATCAGGCCCGGGCCGCCGAATCCATGGCCGCCGCCAAAGAGCAGGGAGCCGATGAGGCCGCCCATGAGAAATCCGCCCAGCATGCCGCCCCAGCGACTGGTCGTCGGCGCTGCCATGCCCGGCTGGCTGCCGGGAGCGGGTTTGGCTTGGGTGGTGGTCGGGTTCTGGGCCGGCGCCGGGGCGCTGCGTTGATAGGTGGGGCGGCTGCCGAACGAACGGCTGCGGCCGAAGCGGGCCGCCTCGGCCGTATCGTGCCATAGGTAAAGCAGGGCCGTGGCAAAGCATAGAACCAGAAGGATAGAAAACGGTGCGCTCTTTTTCATGAGGTCTCCCCAAAAAAAAACCTTTGCCCGCCTCCGACAACCGGAGCGGGTAAAGGTCTGGCAAATGGCGATTGGTGTCGCGATCCCGCCTCCGGATGGCACAGCCATCGTATTGACGAAGGGCGGGCCGGTGATTGGATCGGCCGGATGCTACTCCCCTTTATAGGCGGCGATCCTAAATAAACCCTCGGCCGGTGTCAACTCAAATCGGCGCCATTCCGTGCAGTTGTCGTTTCTCCCGTGTTGACACACCTGGTATAGGTCGTTAAACAGAATGAGGCATTCTCCTTTTATCCAGTGAACCCGTAGTCGAATCTCTTCCGCCGGGAGGCGTCAATGCAGCACCAAGGCATCAACCGATGGGTCCTGATCGCGCTGGTTTTTCTGATATCAGCGCTCTTTCTGGTAATGATCCGCGAATTTCTCATGGCGCTTTTGCTGGCCGGCATCTTTTCCGCCCTGGCGCAGCCCCTCTTTCGCAAGCTCACGCGCCTGCTGGGCAACCGGCCCCGGGCGGCCTCGGGGCTTATGCTGCTGATCTTCTGCCTGGTGGTGCTGGTGCCGCTCTCCGGGCTGGTGGGTATCATCACGGCCCAGGCCCTGAAGGTGGCCCAATCCGTGACGCCCTGGGTTCAGCGGCAGATCGCCGAACCGGCGGCGTTTTCGCACTACCTGGAGAAGATTCCCTACTACCAGGAGCTGCTCCCCTATCGCGATCAGATTCTGCGCAAGGCGGGCGAACTGGCCAGCAAACTCAGCATGTTTCTGGTGGATGGGCTTTCCGCGGGCGCCAAGGGGACCGTCCAGTTCCTCTTCATGTTCTTCGTTTTCCTCTACAGCAGCTTTTTCTTCCTGGTGGATGGCGGAAAACTCCTGGAGCGCATGCTCTACTACCTTCCATTGCAGGATGCCGACGAACAGCGCCTGCTGAACCGGTTTACTTCGGTGACCCGGGCGACCCTCAAGGGTACGGCGGTGATCGGTCTGCTGCAAGGTTGTCTGGCCGGTCTGGCCTTCGCCGTGGTGGGCATCGACGCGGCGGTGTTCTGGGGCACGGTGATGACGGCGCTCTCGATCATTCCGGCCCTGGGATCGGCCCTGGTGTGGGTGCCTGCGGCCATCATCCTGGCGGTGGCCGGCAGTTATTTCAAGGCCATCGGGCTGACCCTCTTTTGCGGACTGATCGTGGGCAGTCTGGACAACCTGTTGCGCCCGCGTCTGGTGGGCCAGGACACCCAGATGCACGAGTTGATGATCTTCTTCGGCACCCTGGGCGGCATCGCCCTCTTCGGGCTGATCGGTTTTGTCATCGGACCGATTATCGCCGCGCTCTTCGTGACCATCTGGGAGATTTACGGCGAGGTGTTCCGCGACTATCTGCCGACGGTGCACCACCCCGCGCCGGTGAAGGGCAAAAAGCCGAAAAAAGCTTCGTGAACAAGCGTTCCGGGCGATCCCCAATGGCGCCTTTCAAATCATGGATGCCCGCCGGCATGCCGGCGCCCCACCCTATCGAATCAAGGGATGCAGGTCATAATACCCGCACGCGGTCCACGGTCAGTGTCGCCGCGCCCCAGTTCTGCTCCACCAGGCCGTGGAGCAGATAGGGCCGGCCGTGGTCCAGCAGATGGCAGAAGCGGTCGTAGGCCTGGGGAAAGAAGGTGGTCTCCAGAAGACCGGTGTCGTCTTCGAAGGTGAGAAACTCCATGGGGTCGTCGTGCTTGGTGTGCACCACCTTGCCGGTGATCAGCCAGCCGGCGAAGGCCACGCGGCGGTTTACCCGGCGCACCACTTCGGCGGCCGTCAGGGCGCCGGCCCGGCGGACCGCATCGTGGAAAAGGGTCATGGGGTGGCGGTCGCACAGGAACCCCAGCACCTTGAACTCCCGGCGCAACCGCTCCCGGGGATCGTCGGGCGGCAGTGCCGGCGGGGCGATGGCCGCCGGATCGTCGAACAGCGGCAAGGCGCCCTGGGCGGCCTTGCGTCCGGCATGCCACCGGGCCAGCAGCCAGAGCAGTTGCGCCCGGTGATGCATGGGCGCCAGAGAGTCCAGGGCGCCGCACAGGATCAGGGCCCGGGCTTCGGCCTGGTCGGGGCGCACCCGCTGGAAGAAATCGCCGGCATCCCGGAAGGGGCGGCGCCGGCGCTGGGCCAGGATGCATTCCATGGTCGCGGCGGCGAGCCCCTTGACCGCCATCAATCCCACCCGGATCCTGCCGTGACCACCGCGCCAGCGGATCTGGCTGCACTGCACATCGGGTCCTTCGATGGCGACCCCCAGGCGCCGGGCTTCGGAGACGTAGGCGAAGGTGCTGTAGTAGCCTCCCTGGTTGCTGATCACGGCCGCCATGAACTCGGCCGGAAAGTGGGCCTTGAGATAGGCGGCCTGGAACGAGACCCGGGCATAGGAGGCGCTGTGGGGTTTGCAGAACGAATAGAAGGCAAAGCTCATCATCATGGCCCACACCGCTTCGATCTGTTCCGGCGTCACGCCTCTTTCCCGGGCGCCCTGGGAAAAGCGTTGGTAGTAATCCTGCAGCTTGTGTTCCCGGTCTTTCTGGGCCATCACCTTGCGCAGGCCGTCGGCTGCGGCGTCGTCGAAGCCAGCCAGGGCCATGGCGGCCCGGGAGACATCCTCCTGGTAGACCATGATGCCGAAAGTTTCGTCCAGCACGTCGGCCAGCAGGGGGTGGATGGGGTCCCAGGCACCGCCGTGCAGCCGCCGGATGTATTCCTGGATGAAGCGGTTGGCCGCGGGCCGGATGATGCTCGAATGGATCACCAGGTGCTCGAAGTCGCCCATGCCGGCCTTTTGCTGGAGCAGCCGCGTGGCCGGGCTCTCGATGTAAAAACACCCCATGGTCCAGCCTTGGGCCAGGAACTCCTGGGTGACCGGGTCCTCCTCCGGTTCCCAGCCGTGCTCGTCGAAATCCACGCCGTTGAAACGCACGTTATGGATAGCGTCGCGGATGACGGCCAGGCTGCGGTTGCCCAAAAGGTCGATCTTCACCAGTCCGGCGCTCTCCGCGGCGTCTTTTTCCCATTGGATGATGGGCACCCCCTTGGCCGCCCGCTCCACCGGCACGTAGTCTTGAATGGAGTCGGGGGTGATCACCACGCCGCCGGGGTGGACCGACAGGTAGCGGGGGATGCCCAGCAACTGCCGGGCCAGGGCCAGAATCTGCGGCCAGGGATCGTCCAGGGCCAGCTCCCGGGTCTCCGGGTGGCGCTTGAGGTCGGCCAGCAGGTCGGCCTTTTCGTGGGAGTGCCAGAACCAGGGCAGTCGTCCGGTCACCCGGCCGATTTCGGCATCGGTCAGGCCGAACACCTTGGCGGTTTCCCGTACGGCCATGCGCGGCTGAAACAGGATGTGGCTGGAGACCATGGCGGCCCGTTCGCCGTACTGGTCCAGCACGCTTTGGATCACGGCATCGCGTTCGTCCCAGGCGAAGTCCACGTCGATGTCGGGCGGGTCCTTGCGGCCGGGGTTCAGGAAGCGGCCGAAGTAGAGGTTGTGCTTGACCGGGCAGACATTGGTGATCCCCAGGCAGTAGGCCACCAGGGAGGCGGCGCCCGAGCCCCGGCCGCAGGTGCGCGGGCTGCGTCGAACGATGTCGCGCACATTGAGAAAGTAGGATGAAAAGTTCATCCGGGCGATGGTGCGCAGTTCGTGCTCCAGGCGATCCACCATCGGTTCGGGCAGGTCGTCGCCGTAGCGGCTCCGGGCGCCCTCGTACGCATCCAGGCGCAGGGCGGCGTCGGCACCGTGCCCCCGGGCGTCCTGCCAGGGCGGCATCACCAGGCCGAAGGCGGGGCCGGTAAAAGTGATCCGGTCGGCCAGGGCCCGGGTGTGGGCGACGGCCTCGGGGCAGGCGGCAAAGCGTTCGGCATAGAGCTGGGGCGACGCCAGCCAGGCATTGGCCGGCGCCACCTGATCGGCTGGCAGGCGCTCCAGGGTGGTGTTCAGATCGATGGCCCGCAGCAGGCGGTGGAGGAGGTGCTCCTCGGGGTGCAGGAAGAAGCTGCCCGGCGTGGCCACCAGGGGGAGGCCCAGCTCGCGCGCGGTCCGGCGCAGGGGGTGGGTGGGGGCCAGGGGCGCCCGGGGCATGGCCGCGGCCAGATCCACGCCGGCCCGGTGCCAGCGGGCCAGCAGATCGACGTCGGAGACGAGTACGATCAAGCCCCGGGCATGGGCCGGCAAGTCCGCGGCCAGGTCGAAATCGGCGGCCATATGGCGCCGGGTGAGCAGGCGGCACAAGTTGGCGTACCCGGACTGCTCGGCCACCAGGCAGACGGCCCGGCGGGGGCGGCGCGGATCGGTGACCTCGGCGCCCACGATGGGGGTGAGACCTTCCCGGCCGCAGGTTTCCAAAAAAGGCCACAGGCCATAGAGATTGTTCGTGTCGGTGAGGGCCAGGCGGGTGTAGCCCAGTTCCCGGGCCTGCCGGCACAGCCGGCGGACCGAGGCCGTGCCCCAGAGCAGCGAATGGTGGGAGCGGACGGTGAGGGGTATCATGGTCGTCAGCCTGCCAGGCGCCCCATCCGGACGGCCTCCATGCCGAACCGGTCCCGGATGCGGTCCATGGCCGCCACGAGGTGCTCCCGGCGCAGCACGTGTCGCCGCTCTTCTTCGAACAGCGGCAGCTGGGCCGGCGGAAAGATCAGCCGGTCGCAGACCAGGCGCAGGTGGCGCACCCGGGTGCGCCGGACCACGGCCAGGTGCAGGACGCGGCGGGCCAGGTCGAACAGGGCCAGGTCGTTGGCCGTGGGCGGTTCCACGCGCATCTGGCGCACCGCGCGCCGGCCGTCGCTGTAGTCGGCGGTGACGGCGATGCGCCGGGCCACGCGGCCTTGCCGGCGCAGCTGCCGGCCGGCGGTTTCCACCATCGGGTAGAGCCGCGCCTCCAGCACGGCCGGGTCGTGGGTGTCGGTCGCCAGGGTCTGGTTGACTTCCACCCGCGGCGGCTTCTGGCCCAGAGGCAGGACCGGCGCTTCGTCCCGACCGCGCAGGGCGGCGGCCACACATGCGGCCCGGGATCCCAGGGCCACCTCCAGGTGGGCCGGGTCGAGGGCCGTCACCTGGTGCACTCGGGTGAGGTTCAGTTCGCGCAGCCGGGAGAGGTCGGGCCCTTCGACGCCCGGCACCAGCCACACCGGCAGGGGCGACAGAAACGCCTCTTCGTCGCCGGGGGCCACGATGTATTCGCCCTGGGGTTTGACCAGGCGCGAGGCCACCTTGGCCACCAGTTTGTTGGCGGCCAAGGTCCAGATGGGGTCCAGACCCAGGGCCTGCAGGGTGCGGCGACGCAGGCGCCAGGCCACATCCACGGGCGGTCCGAAGAGGCGGCTGGTGCCGGTGACATCCACGAAGAGGTGGCCGTCCTGCTCGCCGGGCTCGATGAGCGGCGAGTAGGTGCGGGCCTGGCCCAGCAGGTCGGCCATGGCCTGCTCGTAGCGGGCCGGCTGGGGCGGCCGGACCGCCAGGTCGCGGCACAGGCGCGTGGCCCGGGAAAGGGGCATGCCCTTGCGCACGCCGGCCTGGTAGGCCTCGTCGCTCATGTCGTAGACCACCGCCCGGGCGGCGGTCGGGGCGGCGATGACCAGGGGCCGGCGGTCCAGGCGGCGGTCCAGGCGGCGCTCGACGGCGGCGGCGAAGTCGGCGATGTTGAGGTGGATGATGGCGCGGTCCATGCTTTTTTGGGTTCCTTGCCCGGCTTATCCGGCAACTGGCCTGGCTGCGTCCCATGTCATCGGATCAAGGGATGCTAAAGCGCGCTGCGGGCGCCCTGGAGACTCGCTGCGCTCAGACAGTCCAGGGCGCTTTTCCTCCGCTGCGCTTAAGCATCCCTAAATTCGACGCCTGACGTGGTACAGGGCTGTTGCCGGATAAGCCTACTTCCGTGCCAGTTGGGAAACTACGGTTCGTATCATGACAAAAGCCGTTCATGGTGTTTTGCCTTCCAGTTGCTCGATCAACATCTGCGCGTTGCGCGGGGCCTGGGCGCGGACGTGGTTGTTGAAGAAGATGAGCCCGCTGTGGGCCCGGGCGGCCATTTGGGGGATCCGTTCGCCGCTCCAGGCCTGCAGTTCGGCCGGTGTGTAGAGGTAGTCGAACTGCTTTTGCATGTTGCCCGAGCGCCAGCCCCGGGCGTTGCGGCCGTGGAAGCGGATGTAGAACAGATCGGGGTTGGTCACCACGTCCAGGGTGGGGAAAAGATAGGGCAGATCGGGCGCGTCCACGCTCACCAGGGTCACCCGGCGACGCTCCAGTTCACTGAAGACCCGGTCCACGGCCCAGGAGCGGTGGCGGAATTCCACGGCCACGGGCAGGCCGGCCAGGGCGTCCAGCAGCTCCGCCAGGTAGTGCCGGCGGGCGTCGGTGCGCTCGAAGGCCGCGGGCAATTGCACCAGCAGGGCCGACAGCCGGTCGGCCTGCACCAGCGGGGCGATGCCCTGACGGAACTGGGTCACCTGGGCGCGCCAGCCGTGGGGGTCGATCTCATGGGTCATGCTGCGGGTGAGCTTGGCCGCGAAGCCGAAGCCGGCGGGCACTTTGGGCAGCATGCGTTCCATGGCCGCGGCCTTGGGCATCTGGTACCAGGTGTAGTTCAGTTCGGTGATGGAAAAACGTCGGGCGTAGAGCGGCAGCATGGCCTGGGCCGGAGTGCCCGGCGGGTAAAAACCGGCATCGCCCCATTCAGGGTAGGAGTAGCCGCTGGTGCCGATGCGCAATCGGCCGCGGGGGGATACGGACGTGTCCATCGATGGTTGCATGGCCTGCCTATGGCGCCATGGCGCGGTGGATGCCGACCACCTTGCCCTGGACCAGCACTTCGCCGAAATCGAAAAACATCGGCTTGAACTTTGGGTTTTCCGGCCGCAGTTCGATGCGCTCCTTGTGCAGGAAGAAGCGTTTGACCGTGGCCTCTTCGTTGCGGACCAGGGCCACCACGATTTCACCGTTGCGGGCGAACTGGCGGGGGGCGCAGATGGCCAGGTCGTCGTCCAGGATGGCGGCATCGCGCATGGAGTCGCCCCGCACCCGCAGGGCGAACAGGTGCTGCTCCTTGAACAGGGCGGCATCCAGGACCAGGGTGCCGTCCCACTCCTGCTGGGCGTACATGGGCAGGCCGGCCGTCACCCGGCCAATGATGGGCACTTCCCGCCAGCGGTGGGGCGCCGCCGCCTGCCGGGCCGCGTTGAGCACATACACGCTCCGGCTGTAGCGGCCCCCGCGTTTGACGTAACCTTTCTCCTCCAGGGCTTTGAGCCCCTGGGCCACGGCCGCATGGCTCACGCCCAGATCGGCGGCGGCCTGCCGCAGGCTGGGGGCCCGGCCTTCGTGGGCGACGGCCTGGGAGAGGTAGTCGAAAAGCTGCTGCTGCCGGTCGGTGAGAGGCGGTTGCATGGTCGCTCCTTTAATTCTGCTTGAAAGCAATTTGATTATAGCTGCCTAAATGTAAATGTCAATGTAAAGCATATGTAAGGTATGTGTGGGGGCTTTCCTTCGGGAGGCGTCTTTACAGGATTGGGGCAAACCGGTATGTTCGGCGACTATATATAAGGAGAACAGCGAGAATGGCGCCCAAGGCCAAGCAGAGGGATATCGATATCGACGGTTTCGTGGCGGCGTTGACCGAAGCGTATGCCGATTGGCACGCGCCCATCATCACCTTTATCGCCCATCGCGGGGCCACACCGTTCGAGGTGTTGGTCTCCACGATTCTGTCCCTGCGCACCAAGGACGAGGTGACCGCCCAGGCGGCCGAGCGGCTTTTCGCCCAGGCCCGGACGCCGGACCAAATGCTGAAATTGGGCGAGACGCAGGTGGCCCGATCGATCTATCCGGTGGGCTTTTACCCCACCAAGGCCAAACGGCTGATGGAGATCAGCCGGATCATCTTGGACGATCACCACGGCCGGGTGCCGGATACCATGGAGGGGTTGCTGGCCTTGCCGGGGGTGGGTCGCAAGACCGCCAACCTGGTGCTGGTGGAGGGGTATCGCCAGGCTGCCATCTGCGTGGACACCCATGTGCACCGCATCAGCAACCGCATCGGTTACGTCCGGACCAAGACCCCCGAACAGACCGAGATGGCTCTGCGGGCCAAGCTGCCGCGCAGGCATTGGATTCGTTACAATGAATTGCTGGTGGCCTTTGGCCAGGTGATCTGCCGGCCCATGTCGCCGTTTTGCAGCCGGTGCCCGGTTGCGGGCATGTGCCCCCGCATTGGGGTTATAAAATCGCGCTGATCTATTGAAAAAATCGCGTCCATCCGGAAATGGCACTATTTGAGCTTGCTTCCGGTCAGCTCCCCCAGATCGATCTCCCCCTTGGCATCGAACGGCAGTGTGCCGGGCCAGAAGGTGCCGCCCATGTCCAGCTGGCCGTTGATGCCATAGTTCCATTTTTCCATGGGGGCATGGCCCTGGGCGCCCTGGATGAGCCGGTGGGCCACCCCCACCATGTCGATGAGGGACGCATAGATGGTGACCGGAATCACGCTGGTGCCGTAGGCGGGGATTTCCGTGCGGGGATTGGCCACCCCCTTGGCCAGGTGGCGGCCGTTGAGGGCCAGGTCGCAGACCACCCCCTCCACGGGCAGGGCCGTGTCGTTGGGATTGATCACCCGCAGGTCCACCTGGAAGGTGGATTCGAATCCCTTGATCTCCATCATGCGGATGCCGGCGATATGAACCTGGGGTTTCTCGAAGTTGGGCCTCAGGGCGGCGCAGCCCGAAAAAAGGAGCGCCAGGCAGAAGGCCATCGCCGTCCAATGGATGCATTGTCGCGCCATGCGCTTCATACAATTTCCCCTATGGCTGCAAGCATAGCCATCCGCGGCGGGCGGGATGCGGCTACTGCTTTTGTTGCGGCTTGCCGAACGGCAGCTCCTTGAGCAGGTCCTGGGCCTTCTTTTCCAGTTCTTTTCCGGTCTCTTTGATTTCCTGCTGCGACGGCGCCATCTGTTTGAGTGCTTCTTTGTCCGGCAGCGGCTGATTGAGGATTCCTTTGATGTCGGGTCTGAATTTGGGCTTGTCGAAGGTGCCGCTGATCAGCACCGGCACCATCAGGCCCGTGCGCTGTTTGGTATCCCCCTGGCCTTTGAGCGTGGTCACGAAGGTGGGGTCCACGCGCATGTCGAGGGTTTCCTGGACCAGGTCGGCGCTGCCGTTGGCCGAGGCGCGCAGCAGCGGAGAGTTGACCTGGGCGTTGTTCAACTTGGCCAAGCCATCGGCGATGGTGAACGGCACAACCAGTTCGCTGAAGTCGGTGCGGGGTTTCTGGGCCGGAACATCTCCGATGCCGAAGGAGGATTGCACGTTACGCACCATGTTGGCCAGATCGATGCCCACGATGGCGCCGTCGTTGAACTTGAGCTCGCCTTTGCCTGACAGCGAACGGCGGATCCGTTCGGGGGTGTCGCCGTTGAACTGAAGGTTGATGGACGAATTCATGACCCCTTCGATGATGTCCTTGTTCATCATATCTTTGACCAACGGGCCGGCTTGCAGGCCGTTGAGCGCAAGGTTGGCCGTGCTGCGGGGGGCATCCTGCTGCACATTGAGGGTGCTGTCCAAGGCCATTTTACCATTGTACAAATCGATGGATGCCGGAGAGAGGCGGATGACGCCGTTGCCGGCAGTGGCTTTCATCACGATGTTCTGCATGCGCAGATTTTTGACCTTGAGGTCGGCGATCTTGATCTGAGCGTCGAGCACCAGCTTGCGCAGGGCGCTGTAATCGGTTTTTTTCTGGACCGCAGGGGTGGCGGCGGGTGTCGCCGGTGCGCTCTCTTCGGCCTTCTGCTCGGCAGGCGGGGGCAGGTAGCGGTCCGCATCGATGCGGTCCAGTTCGGCCTTGAGCTGGATATCGGGCTTTTCAAAGGCCTTGGCCCTGGCCTGGAAGGTCATCTGGGAGTCATCCAGGTTCAATTTGCCGCCGGAGACGGTGACGCTTTCCGGGGAGCCGGACAAGGCCATGGAGAGCGCCAAAGAGTCCAGGGCCTTTGGATCGGCCGGTTCGAAAGGCATCAGCTTCAGATCGGTCAGGAGCTTGCGCGGCGAGAAGGGGGCCAGTTGGAGGTGCAAGTCAAATTGAGGGGTTGCCTTGGAAGGATCGACGCTGCCTTGCACCTGCACCTTCACCTGCTTGATCAGTTCCGCCACGAGGTTGAGATCCATGGGCGCCTTGCCCGGCTGCGGACCTAATGGGCCCGCGGTACCGGTGAGCGACAAAGGGTACTTGTCGGCGACGGCGCTGAACATGATGCGGATGGGCTTGTCCAGGGAGACATCGGTGAGGGTCAGGTTCAGGTCCTTGACTTCGTGCCGGGCGCCCGCAGCGTCATCGATGTAAAGCAAATCGCCCTTGGTGATGGCGAATTCGTCGACGACCAGGGCCTTGATGGCCATGGGCTGGTCCGATTTGGAATTTTCAGCCGGCGCTTTTTCGGTCTTGGCGGCCGGGGTGGGGGCTGCAGCGCCACCCAATCCTTCCAGGTTGGTCTTGCCGTCTTTTCTTTTCTCCATGACGATACGCGGTTCGGCCACCACGAAACGCTTGATCTGGTAATCGCCGGAGAGCAGGGGCAGCAGTTTGACCCGCACTTCGAAGTGCCCTACGGAGACAAAATCCTTCTGGGTGAATCCCGGGGGATTTCCCAGATGAACATCGGATAATGCAACCCCCACCCAAGGGAACACCGACGGTTCGATCTTACCCCCCAGGGTTACCGGACGGCCGAGGGCTTTGGCGGCTTCGGCTTCGATGCGGGGCTTGTACTTTTCGAGATTGATCACCATGGGCGCAACGATCACCGCCATGATGACGGTCACAACCAAAATGGCCAAGACGATCAGAATCCACTTGATTGGTTTTGGCATTGATCCCCCTTTCGTGCGGCATCTGATTTGGCATGCCGCCGTTATCGGCAAGGTTGCGGCAACTGCATCCCCTTATGTTCCCTCGGTTTGTCTGCGGCTTGCGCGCCATTATTTCTTTGCGTCAGGGAACGATGGTTGCCATGCATGGTAAAGCCTTAAAACGGGTTGTAAAGCCGGCCGGTGCAGGCGCCGGTCCGATACGATTGCGATCGAGCATTTCGCTTGCCTTTTAGACGGGATTGGGCAATGGAACGCTCTGGCAGGGAATACTACCAGAACACATAGCGTACGACAACCATGGACCTGTTCACCGATTCGGAAAATACCACCACCGTGGAATCCAGGCCGCTGGCCGAGCGCATGCGGCCACAAACCCTGGAGGAGTTCGTGGGGCAGTCGGCGGTGGCAGGACCCGGGAGCCTGCTGGCCGAAGCGATCCGCAACGACCGAATCTTCTCCATGATCCTGTGGGGACCACCGGGCACGGGCAAGACCACCCTGGCGCGCATCGTGGCCCACAGCACCCGTTCCCATTTCGTCCATTTTTCGGCCGTGCTTTCGGGCGTGAAGGAGATCCGCGCCGTCATCGAGGAAGCCCGCGAGAAGCTCGGCCAGGGCAAGCGCACCATCTTGTTCGTGGATGAAATCCATCGTTTCAACAAAGCCCAGCAGGATGCTTTTCTCCACCACGTGGAGAGCGGGCTGCTCACACTCATCGGGGCCACCACCGAGAATCCTTCGTTCGAAGTGATATCGGCACTGCTTTCGCGCTGCCGGGTGGTGACCCTGCGCCCCCTGGCCGAGGAGGAGTTGCGGATTGTCCTGCGCCGGGCCCTGGAAGACAAACGCCGCGGCCTGGGACGCCACCGGCTGGCGCTCAGCGAGGCGGCGGTCGCGCACTTGATCCAGGTATCGGGGGGAGACGCCCGCACCCTCCTGAACAGCCTGGAGATGGCCTCTTTCCTCACCCTTGCCCGGCAGGGGCCACCTGCCGACAGTGAGCCCCGCATGATCGAGGTCGGGGATGTGGAGCAAGCCCTGCAGCAAAAGGCGTTGCAGTACGACAAGGCCGGCGAGGAACATTACAACCTGATATCGGCCTTTCACAAAAGCCTGCGCGGCAGCGATCCCGATGCCGCGCTCTATTGGCTGGCACGCATGCTGATGGCCGGCGAAGATCCCCTGTACGTCGCCCGGCGCATGGTGCGCTTCGCCTCCGAAGACATCGGCAATGCCGATCCGCATGCCCTGCCGTTGACCATGGCGGCCATGGAGGCCTTCCGCTTCATCGGGCCCCCCGAAGGCGAGTTGTGCCTGGCCCAGGCCGCCGTCTACCTGGCCACGGCGGTCAAGAGCAACAGCATCTACAGCGCTTATGGTCAGGTGCGCGAGGTGATCCAGACGACCGGTACGCTGCCGGTCCCCCTGCATATCCGCAATGCCCCCACCACCTTGATGCGCTCCCTGGGGTACGGCCGAAATTACAAGTACGCCCATGATTATCAGGACGCCTTCGTTCCCCAGCATTATTTACCCGAAAAACTGCGCGGAACCTTGTTTTACAATCCCACCGAACGCGGTTACGAAAAACTCATCAAACAGCGCGTCGACCATTGGCGCCGGCAATTGGGTCGGACCGAAGCCAGGGACCGCAACGGCGACACTTGAGGGATATCTTCTGTAGAAAAATCGCTCGAGCCCCTGACAAGCGGGCCGGTTTGATTTACTATTCATGAGAACAGCGTGCGCTAAGGCATTCGCGGCACGCGATCCGGATCGTGCAGCGATATATCTCTCCTTCAGCGGATCACGTCAATACGTCCAAGGGAGGAAAACATGTCACAACTGATTGCCTGCAAATCCAACGAGGGGATCGTATTCGGCGTAGACGGCAAAGCCGTGGATGTGGATGCGAACGGCAATTTGATCGAGCTCAAAGTCGATCGTCTGCATCAATTGTCGGATTACACGGCCGTTCTCAACGGCGGCGCGGCCGCGGGCGAGCTGATGTGCCGGTCGCTGAAGCGCTTCGTGGACGAGGAGAACCTGCGCTATGTAGACGACATCTATTCGGCGGCACTGCCTTTTCTGGCCACCGAATACGAGCGTTTCATGCGCAAGACCTGCGAAATCCAACCCATCGACCCGATTCATCAGGTGACCTTCATCCTGGGCGGGTACACCCGACGCGGCCCGGAAGCGCCATTTCACCTGTACCTGCTCTGGACGAAAAGAAAGCTGCCCCTGCTCGACAGCGATGAGATCAGCACCAGCTTCAGCGTTCCGCGCATCATCAAGCTGGAGCATCGCCTCCACCAGCTGGTGCAGCAGCAGGCCGAACTCGATCGAATCATCACAGTGGTACGCCATGAGATGGAGCGACTGGCCGAGACCGATGAAGAGGTGTCACAACCCCTCTCCTATGCCTTTATTTCCAAGGATGGGTTCAAACGACTGTAACCAGCGTGCCGGCGCGGATACGAGCTTTTCTCCGCGCCGGCCATGAAGCTCCCTGCCGGCCGTCGGGCCGCCGCTTTCTGCTTCCGCCTCGTCGCCCCATGCCGAGGGACTTTTCTGGTGATCGGCGATGAAGTGGTTTTATCTGCCGACCACCATGGGCAACGCGTACCGCCTGGCACCATAGATCGGGAAACCACAAGCAGCCAGTGCATTTGCGCATCGGGCGCACGCGGTGCCCAGCGGGCGGCGGCAAAAAGCGGGTGGTGGGTTCAAGGAAAAGCTGATACGGATGATGTAAATTCAAGCAAATCCAAGCCGGGAGGAAAATGGAACCAAGGCACATTCTCCATGTGGCTGCCGAAAACGATGCCCTGCCGGGTGCCAAGGTGGGGGGGATCGGCGATGTCGTCCGGGATATCGCTCCCGCCCTGGCCGAACAGGGCTGCCGGGTGACGGTGGTGATCCCTTCCCATGGGTTCCTGCAAAGGTCGCCGGGGACCGTACACAAACAGCAGATCGGCTTCTTCTTTCGAGGGGCGTATCATGTGGCCGACATGTATGAAATCGGGTCGCGGCAACCCCATCCCCGGGTGCGGCAAGTGGTGGTCCACCATCCGTTTTTAGACGCATACGATCCCCAGAGGCGGCAGCCCCGCATCTATGTTCACGATTCGGTGGAGCGTCCTTTTTACTGGGACGCATCGCGATTCGCCTGTTTCGGTGCCATCGTGGCAGCCGCTGCGGCCCAAGGGGTATGGGGCAGGCTGGATGCCATTCATTTGCATGACTGGCATGCCGCTTTCGTGGCTTTGCTGAGACGCTACGATCCGTTCTGCCGTCCACTGCGCGCGATCCGCACGGTTTACACCATTCACAATCTAGGGTTGCAGGGGGTCCGGCCGCTGAGTGGCAACGACTCCTCCCTGGAAGCCTGGTTTCCCGGGTTGGTCTATGATTGGCTCCAGGTTTCCGACCCGCGCTGGTCCGACTGCTGTAATTTGATGGCCTGCGGCATCCGCTTGGCCGACCGGGTGCACGTGGTCTCGCCCACCTATGCCCGGGAAATATGCCGACCGGACAATAAACCGCATGCCTACGGCGCCGAAGGGTTGGAAACGGTGACCGGCTATGCCGGCCGGGAAGGGATGCTGACGGGCATTCTCAACGGCTGTGCCTATCCGATCGATCGACGACCGCCCCGGGTCGCTTTTCCGGATCTGATGCAGGCCCTGAAAAGGGAAGTGCTCGGCTGGTGCGGCGCTCCGGGCGCTGTTCCGGCCGCTCATTTTCTTGCGGTCCAGCGCATGACGGAGCTGCAGCAACGCCCGTCGCCACCGGAGACCCTCCTGACCAGCGTCTCGCGGGCCGTCGATCAAAAATTGCTCATTTTGAAATCCGCGGCCGGCGACGGACCGTCCGCATTGGATGCGATCTTGGGGATGCTGGGGGATAAGGGGTGTTACCTCCTGCTGGCCACGGGGGATGACGGCTATAATCGATTTCTGGCCCAGGCCGCCGCCCGGCATCCCAACTTCGTATTCCTCAACGGGTATTCGAATCGTGGCGCCGACCTGCTCTACGCCAATGGCGATCTGTTTTTGATGCCCAGTTCCTACGAGCCTTGCGGGATCAGCCAGATGCTCGCCATGCGCGACGGCCAGCTCTGCGTGGCGCATGCCGTGGGGGGCCTGAAAGACACCATCCAACACGGCCAAAATGGATTCCTGTTTACGGGTGACAGGCTGGAGAACCAGGCCGCCGGTTTTCTCGAACAGGTCGCCGCCGCGCTGGAGATAAAACAGCAATCGCCCGAAAGGTGGCAGAGCATGCGCCGCGCCGCCGCCGAAGCCCGCTTCCGGTGGCGCGACAGTGCCGAGGCCTATTTGCGCGAACTGTATGCATGAACCCGGACGCGGCGTAATTCCAGGTCTTATCCGGCAACCCGCTGCCGGACGCCGCCGGACTGTGTGGTTGTCGTCCGGACGGGCTTGCGGCCACCGAAAGAACCAGAACCCAACGGAGACCTTCCTGAAGGAGGTGTTCCCATGCCGGAAAAACCAGAAGCTGCAGACCCCCGTGAGATCGCGCTTGAAAACCAGGAGTGGCTCGAATCTTTCGAATATGTGTACCGGAACCAGGGGCCGGGGCGGGCGCGTGAGCTCCTGCAGCACTTGCAGCGCCGTGCGGTGGCGTACGGTGTCCGGGTCGGCTACGAACACTGTACCCCTTATGTGAACACCATCCCGGTCCGGGAACAGGCCGTTTTCCCTGGCAGCCGGGAGATCGAACGGCGCATCAAAAGCCTTGTGCGATGGAATGCCATGGCCATGGTGGTGCGTGCCAACCGACAAAAATCGGGGATCGGCGGCCACATTTCCACCTATGCGTCCTGCGCCACCCTGTACGAAGTTGGTTTCAACCACTTTTTCAGGGCGCCCAGGGGCGATCACCCCGGTGATATCGTCTATTTCCAGGGGCACGCCTCACCCGGAGTGTACGCCCGGGCCTTCCTCGAAGGAAGGCTCGAAGAAAAAGACCTGGCCCATTTCCGTCAGGAACTCCAGCCCGGAGGCGGGTTGCCCTCCTACCCGCACCCTTGTCTGATGCCACGGTTCTGGCAGTTCCCCACCGTATCCATGGGGTTGTCGCCGATCATGGCCATCTACCAGGCCCGCTTCAATCACTACTTGCAGGATCGCGGCCTCAAACCCGCCGACGACCAGAAAGTCTGGGCCATGCTGGGCGACGGCGAGCTGGACGAGCCCGAATCGCTGGGGGCCATCACGTTGGCGGCCCGGGAGAGACTGGATAATCTGATTTTCGTGGTGAACTGCAATCTGCAGCGTCTGGACGGCCCCGTGCGCGGCAACGGCAAGATCATCCAGGAACTGGAGGCTGCCTTCAAAGGGGCCGGCTGGCATGTGATCAAGGTGATCTGGGGCGGTGACTGGGACCCCCTGCTGGCCGACGACCACAGCGGGCTTCTGGTGCGACGCATGGAAGAGGTGCCCGACGGGCAGTACCAGCTCTACTCGGTGGTCGATGGCGCCCATATCCGCAAGGATTTCTTCGGCAAGTATCCGCAGCTGGCGCAGATGGTCGAACATCATACCGACGAGCAATTGCAGCGGTTGCGCCGGGGCGGGCATGATCCGGAAAAGGTTTATGCCGCTTACCACGCCGCGGTGCGGCACAAAGGGTCGCCCACCGTTATCCTGGCCAAGACGATCAAGGGGTACGGCCTGGGAGAAGCCGGCGAAGGCCGCAATGTCACCCACCAGCAGAAAAAGCTCAACGAGCAGGAACTGCGGTACTTTCGCAGCCGGTTCGGCATCCCGATTGCCGATGCGGACATCAAAAACGCTCCTTTCTACCGACCCGCCGAGCAGAGCGAGGAGATGAAGTATCTGCGCGAACGGCGCAACGCATTGGGCGGATATACGCCGTCGCGCAGCGTTTCGGTACCTATTTTCCGGCCGCCGGGAAGGGCGCTTTACAGCGAACTCGAAAAAGGCTCGGGCCGGCGCGAAGTGGCCACCACCATGGCTGCCGTGCACCTGCTGAGCAAGCTGCTCGACGACGAGAAGATCGGCCCTTACGTCGTTCCGATCATTCCCGACGAAGCGCGCACCTTCGGTATGGAATCGCTTTTTCGCAAAGTGGGGATTTATTCCAGCCTGGGGCAGAAATATGAGCCGGTGGACAAAGAAACCCTGCTTTACTACCGGGAGACCACGGACGGACAGGTACTCGAAGAGGGGATCAACGAGGCGGGCGCCATGTCTTCCTTCATTGCGGCCGGCACGGCCCACTCCACCTTCGGCATCAACATGGTGCCTTTTTTCTTCTTTTACTCGATGTTCGGATTCCAGCGCATCGGCGATCTGATCTGGGCCGCGGGCGACGCCCAGGCGCGCGGGTTTTTGATCGGCGCCACTTCCGGGCGGACCACCCTCGCCGGCGAAGGCCTCCAGCACCAGGACGGGCACAGCCACATCTTGGCTTATGGCAACCCGCACCTGTATGCGTATGATCCTGCCTACGGGTACGAAATCGCGGTCATCGTGCGCGAAGGGTTGCGGCGCATGCTCGAAGAGGGCGAATCAGCCATCTACTACCTGACGGTGACCAACGAATTCTACACCATGCCGGCCATGCCCGAGGGTGTGGAAGCGGGTATCCTCAAGGGGATGTACAAATTGAAAGAGGCCGACGGTCGAAAAGGCCGGCCGAGGGTCCACCTGCTGGGCAGCGGCGCGATTTTGAACGAGGCTTTGAAAGCCCAGGTGCTTCTGGAGGAACGCTTCGACATACCGGCCGATGTCTTTAGCGTGACCAGCTATAAGAGCCTTTACTGGGACGCCATCGAGACCGAACGTTACAATCTGCTGCATCCGGGGCAGCCCGCCCGGCGCTGCTGTGTCGAGGAAACGCTTGCCCAGACCGATGGGGTCTTCGTGGCCGCCTCGGACTACCTGAAGGCCCTGCCGGCCTCCATCGCCAAATGGATCCCGGGGCCCCTGGCCGTCTTGGGCACCGACGGGTACGGCCGCAGCGAGACCCGCGAGGCGCTGCGCGATTACTTCGAAGTCGATGCGCGCCACATCGCCTTCGCGGCGCTGAGTCTGCTGGTCCGGTCCAAACAGCTCGACCCTCCCATCCTGCAGGAGGCAGTCAAAGAACTGGAGATCGATCTTGATCGCCCAAGCGCGCTGAAAAGCGTCTGAGATACTTCCACCCCTAACAAGGAGTCGGCATGCTCAAGGATATCAAGATCCCGGAAATCAGCGAGAATGTGACCACCGGCACCGTGGTGGCCGTCCTGGTCAAGATCGGCGACCATGTGGAGGCCGAAGATCCGGTCATCGAGTTCGAAACCGAAAAAGCCGTGGTGGAAATTCCAGCCCAGGCCAGCGGCAAGATTGTGGCGCTTCTGGTTCAGGAGGGCGATCAAAAAAGCGTCGGCGACGTGATCGCCAAACTTGAAGTCGTCCCGGCGGAAACGGCGGCATCCAAGGAACAAGTCGTCGCAGAAGAGCCGGCGGCCGAAGCGGCGGAGCCGATGCCGCACCCGCCTGAAAAGGAAAAGGAGCGAGGGGAAGCCGAATCCGCACCGGTTTCCGAGACCCGGCCGGAAGGCGAAGAAGCACCGGAGCCGGCGCCGGCTGGTCCGGCCGCAAGGCGGCTGGCCCGGGAGCTGGGCATCGATATACGGCGCGTGCAAGGCTCCGGCCCCGGCGGCCGGATCACCGAGGCGGACGTCAAGGCCCATGCCAAAGCGACCGCAGCCCCCCCCGCAGGCGCCTGGGCGGTCGAAGGCGCGGGGCCGCGTCTGCCCGACTTCAGCCGCTGGGGGCCTGTCGACATCGAAGAGATCAGCACCGTGCGTCGCATCACGGCCGAGAGCACCGTCACCTCCTGGCGCCTGATCCCCCACGTGACCCAGTTCGATGAAGCGGATATCACCGTTCTGGACCCATTTCTCCTGAAAAATGCCGCGCAGGTGGAGAAGGCCGGTGGCAAGCTCACCGTTACCGCCGTGCTGGTGAAGGTGTGCGCCCTGGCGCTGCGCAAGTTTCCCCGGTTCAACGCCAGTATCGATCTGTCCGGGAAAAAACTAATCTACAAGCGCTACGTGCATATCGGCCTGATGGTCGACACGCCGCGGGGGCTGCTGGCGCCGGTCATCCGGGACGCCGATGCCAAGAGCATCACGGACCTGGCCGCGGAGATCGTGGATCTGGCCGGTCGCGCCCGCAACAAGAAAATCAGGCCCGACGAGATGGAAGGGGCCACCTTCAGCATCTCCAACCAGGGTGGGATCGGCGGTGTGGGGTTCACACCGGTGATCTCGTGGCCCCAGGCGGCCATCCTGGGGGCCAGCCGGTCGGCTACCGTGGCCCGGTACCTGGATGGCGCCTTCGCCCCACGCACCATGCTGCCCCTGTCGCTCTCCTACGATCACCGCATCGTGGACGGGGCCGATGCTGCGCGGTTCACGCGTTTTATCTGCGAGAGCCTGGAACAGCCTTTCAATCTGTTTTTGTAGCAGAAAAGAGAAAGTCGGAATAAAACCCATGACGAACGACAAAGCGCAACTGGTGGTCATCGGCGGAGGCCCGGGCGGTTATACCGCGGCCTTCATGGGCGCCGACCTGGGGATGGCGGTGGTCCTCATCGACCCCGAAGAGAATCCCGGCGGTGTGTGTCTGCACAGGGGCTGCATTCCCTCCAAGGCGCTGTTGCACATTGCCAAGGTCATCGGCGATGCCCGCGAAGCCGGCCATTGGGGGGTTCGCTTCGACCCGCCGCGGATCGACCTCGAGGCGCTCCGCAGGTGGAAAGCCGATGTGGTGACCAAGCTCACCGGCGGCCTGGGCCAATTGGCCGGGCAGCGTAAAATCCGGTATATCAGGGGCCGGGCGGTCTTTACCGGTGCCGACACCCTGGGCGTCACCGGCCATGACGGCACCACCCAGGCTCTCGGTTTCGAAAGCGCCATCATCGCCACCGGCTCCCGCGCCGTGGTGCCCTCCGATCTGCAGACCGACGACCATCGCGTGATGACGTCGTCCCAGGCGCTCAACCTTGACCATCTTCCCAAACGTCTTCTGGTTGTCGGCGGCGGCTATATCGGCCTGGAAATAGGCACGGTCTATGCCGCTCTCGGGTCGAAGGTGACGGTGGTGGAGATGACCGAGGGACTGCTGCCGGGGGTGGACCGGGATCTGGTGCGCGTTTTGTCCAAAAGGCTGGCCGACCGTTTCGAGGAGATCCTCCTCCAAACGCGGGTATCCGGAATAAAACCGGACGGCGACAGTGTCCGCGTCTGGCTGCAAGGCAACCAGGACGAGCCGCGCGAGCGCCGGTTCGATGGCGTGCTGGTGGCGGTGGGGCGGCGGCCCAACTCCCGGGAACTCGGTCTTGAGAATACCCGCGTGAAAGTGGACCCGAAGGGGTTCATCGAGGTGGACCCGCAGCAGCGTACCGCCGAGCCCGCTATTTTCGCCATCGGGGACGTGGCCGACGAGCCCATGCTGGCCCATAAAGCGTTTTACGAAGGGCGCATCGCCGCGGAAGTCGCCTCGGGGCGCAATGTCGTACGGGACGTGCGCGCCATCCCGGCCGTGGTGTTCACCGATCCGGAGATCGCCTGGGCCGGATTGACGGAAGCCCAAGCCCGGGCGCGGCAGGTGCAGCACGAGGTCGTGCGTTTCCCATGGGCCGCCTCCGGCCGCGCCTTGACCTTGGGTCGGCCCGACGGCGTGACCAAACTGCTGATCGATCCTGAAAGCGAACGGGTGCTGGGGGTCGGGCTGGCCGGACCGGGGGCCGGGGAATTGATCGCCGAAGGCGTTCTGGCCATCGAACTGGGCGCCGGTGCCGGCGATCTCGGCCTCACGGTGCATCCCCATCCCACCCTCGCGGAAACCATGAAGGAGGCGGCCGACATGTTTTTCGGCACGGCCACCCACATCCATCGCAAGCAGCGCAGGTGACCGCAGGCCGCTCTCCTCAAGGGGTGCTCCGTCCGAACGTTTTCGTGATGTGGGCCAGGCGCTCGGCCGGCGCCGCGGCCATTTGCTGCTCGGTGAGCCGCCAGCGCCAGTTGCCGTCGGCCCGGGCCGGATGGTTGATGCGGGCCTCTTCGCCCAGCCCCAGCAGATCCTGAAAGGGGATAATCACCGTGTCGGCCACCGATTGCATGGCCAGCCTTATCATCTCCCAGCAGACGTTGGCGATGTCGACCTTGTGGCCAAGGTAATCAAATAGCCTTCTCTTCTGGGCCGCGTCCGCTTCATTGCGGAACCATCCGGCCACCGTGTTGTTGTCGTGGGTGCCGGTGTAGACCACGCAATTGCGCACGTGGTGGTGGGGCAGAAAGGCGCCGTCCGGGAAATCGTCGCCGAAGGCGAACTGCAAGACCCGCATGCCCGGCAGATCCCAGTGACGCATCACTTCGCGCACGGCCGCATCGATGATGCCCAAATCTTCCGCGATGACGGGCAGGCGTCCCAGGCGGCGCGCGGCCAGGGCCAGCAGCCTTTCGGCGGGCGCCGGCCGCCACTGCCCGTTCAGGGCCGTCGGCGCTCCGGCCTCGACTTCCCAGTAGGCCACCAGCCCCCGGAAATGATCGATGCGGAACAGGTCGTATAAGGCCGCATGCCATTGGATGCGCGTCAGCCACCAGCGGAATCCGTCTGCGCGCATGCGCTCCCAGTCGTAGACCGGATGCCCCCACAGTTGGCCCGTATCGGAAAAATAGTCCGGCGGCACGCCGGACACATGGGTCGGCCGCCCCAGAGGCCCCAGTTTGAAGCATTCGGGATGGGCCCACGCATCGGCGCTGTGCAGGGGCACATAGATCGGCATGTCGCCCAGGAGCTGAATCCGCTGCCGGCGGCAATAGGTGCGCAGTTGCCGCCACTGCTCGAAGAAGAAGAACTGCAGGGCCTTCTGATGGGCGATGGCCGGCGCGAAGTGGTCGGCAGCCTCTGCCAGGGCGCTTTTGTCCCGGTCGCGCAGGGCCTCGGGCCAGTCGCACCAGCTGGCGGTCTTGAAGTGGCGGTGAAGGACCGTGAACAGGGCGTAGTCGTCCAGCCAGGCCCTCTGCCGCTTGTCGAAAGCATCCAGCATGGGCCGGAAGCGGCTGCCCAGCAGGCGTTCGCAGGCCCGGGCCAGCAGTTGCTCTTTGAGCGTGTCGACGGTTGTGAAGTCGATCCGCCCCGGGGGCAGGTCGGTGAAGCCGCTGCATTCGGCCCGGGTGAGAAATCCCTGCCGGTAGAGGATCTCCGGGCTGATCAACAAAGGATCGCCGGCAAAGGTCGACGGGCTGTAATACGGGCTGTGGCCGCCTTCGGCGCGGGTGGGATTCAGGGGCAGGGTCTGCCACAGGTGTTGCCCCGCGCGGGCCAGAAAGTCGGCGAAGCGGAAGGCCGCCGGCCCCAGATCGCCGATGCCGAAGCGACCCGGCAAACTGGTCGGGTGCAGCAATATGCCGCTGGACCTGAGGGCCATCTCACACCTCCCCGCGCAGCAGCGCCACCGGAAAAGGGGCGAACAGATCCTGGAGTGCCAGGGCGCCGTGCCGCGCCTCGGTTCCGGCGCGGCTCAGCAGATTCCGCCATCGCCGCGGCGCCTGCGCCGGCAGTGTCAGCCGGGTGCCCAACCACAGATCCGGCCGATTCCCGGCCCCTTCTTCGCTGGCGAGGGCACAGAAGAAACGTGGCACGACGCTGAGATACCACCGCTCTCCCAGAGTGCGGGCGAATCCCAGCCCGTGGCGCTGCCTGGGCCCGCTGATGGTCAAGGGCAGGTACTCGCCCGCGGCGAAAACCGCTTCGTCCTGTCGCCGGGCCTGCAAGGCGGTGTGAATCAAGTAGAGTTTGAGCATGCTCGGATCTGCGCCGAACAGCGGGGCGGTGATCTCCCCGATATGGGTTTCGACAATGCGACCTACCTCGGCGAGCATCCGCCGCCGTGCCGGGTAATCCACCGGACGCCGGTTGTCCGGGTCCACCAGGCTGTCGTTCACCAGTTCGGTGCCTTGATAAATATCGGGAACCCCCGGTGCGGTCAATTGAATCAAGGTCTGGGCCAGGCTGTTGATGCCGCCGAAAAAGGCCACCCGTTGGGCAAAAGTCCGGCAATCGGCAAGAAATGCTTCGTTGCCCTCCGGATCCAGGCTGCCACGGATGAAATCTTCCAGCCCGCTCTCGTAGGCCGGATCGGGCCGGCCCCAGTCGGTGAAGTGCTTCGCCTCCCGGGCTGCTTTGAGCATGTACGCCACGATGCGTTCCACATAATCGGGCCAACCGGAGCGTCCGGCCGGGCAGGTGGCGGCCAGGGTCTGGTAGAGCAGGTAGGTCATGGCCGGGTCGGTCCGGTGCACCGTTTTGCCGGTGGGCCTGGGCCGGCGGTTCAGCTCCCGCCAGGCCCGGACCCGCGCCGCCCAAAGATCGGGCATCTCGGCAAGCACCGACAAACGGGCGCGCACGTCGCCGCTGCGTTTGCTGTCGTGGGTGGACAAGGCATTGAGCGCATGGGGGAATCGCTGCCGACGCCGCAGGATGAACTGGTGAAAGGCTTCCCGGCTTTCGCCGAACCTGCCGGGGTCAGCGCCGACTTCGTTGAGCGCCGCCAGGCGGTGAAAGCGGTACAAGGCGGTATCTTCCACCCCTTTGGCCGCCATGGCCGCACACAGCTGCTCGAAGGCCCCCATGGCGCTGCGCCGGGGCGCCTCCTCGGCGATGGCTTCCGGTGTCCGGAGCTCGTCGTTCTCCACAGGTGCGCGCATGAAGCGGTCCAGGCGGACCAGCGTGGGGGTCAGGTCGGGGAACGCCTCCACCGCCGCGGCAACGGCGTGCCGCAGGAATTCGTTATCCTGCTCGTATCGGCCGCCGTCGCTACGGTAGGTTCGATACACCGGCATGCGGACCACGATCAGCCCCAGGGCCGCGGCCAAGTCATCCGTGGGATCGGCGGCGAAGGGTGCCAGCGCTTTGAACTTGGCGGCCAGATTGTCCAGGTCGCCGAGGAAATAGGCGTTCAATACCTCGGTTTTGCTGCGTTGCGTCACCGCGTCGAAATCCGGTGCGTCCCCGCAGAATTCGGCGCAGACCGCATCCAATCGCTCCTGATGGTCGCCACATGTGAAGAGACGATCGAGATGGGCGGCGAATTCATAGCCGGTGGTGCCCTGGATCGGCCAGTTGTCGGGCAGGGTTTCATCGGCGCTCACGATTTTCTCCACCACCAGATAGCCATCGCCGCAGGCGGCGCGCAGTGCCTGGAGATACGAGCCCGGCGTAAGCAAGCCGTCGATATGATCCACGCGCAATCCGGTGAATAGACCCTCCCGCGACATCCGGCGGATCAAACCGTGGGTCTGCTCGAAGACCCCCGGAGACTCCTGGCGCACGGCGATCAGGTCGTTGATCGAGAAGAAACGCCGGTAGTTGATGGCACGGGCCGCATGCTGCCAGTGATCCAGGTGAAAGCACTGCTGCGCGAGCAGCCGGGCCAGCGCGGGCCGTTGCGCCGCTGCATTGAAGTATGCCAGGCGCCGGGCCAGCCTCTGGCGGAAATCGGGGGAAGCCTCATAGCGCGTCCGCAATTTCTCTTTGGTACGGCTGATCTCCATATTCTCAGCGAGGACCTGGGGATAACTCTTCAGGGCCAGCGGGAAGCGGTGTTCGTGGTAAGCGAAATACAAGCCGCCGGCCTCGTATCGCAGGCCGATCTCTCCCTTTTCTAAGCACTGATCGAGGGGGGTACCCAGAAACGGCGCGCTGAGACGCCCGTTGAGCTCCTGCCGGGGATGGTCCCAGATGATGTCGAAAAAGTCGGAGACGTCGCTCGTCGGGCCGTTTTCGAGGAGTTCGCGGATGCGCGGGTTTTCGGCGCTGTATGCCATGTGGTTGGGGACGATGTCCTGCAGCCAGCCCAGGTTCAGCGAGCGGCGTCGTTCGTTCAGCGCGTTCCAATCGGCCTCCGATCCCAGCTCCGGGTTCAGCTGCTCGGGATCGACCCCATCGTATCCATGGGTGCTGCCGCGGCGGGCCTTGAAGATCGGCGAGGCATAGAGATCCGAAATGCCCAAGATCGCCAGGTAGTCCAGGGCATTGGTCAGCTGTTGGAAGTTGAAAGCCGCGTTCAATTGCACGCGGTAGGTGGCCTTGGGAATGCGCATGGCATCACGCCGTCCTTTCCATCCGGGGCCGGATCAGCAGCTTTTCTCCCAGGTGATCGAAGCGTTCGAGCCACACGCGGGCGTCGGCATCCCCCTGATCGGCGCGTCGCACGTATTGCTGGCGATATTCGCGGGCAACGCTGAAATGCGTGTTCTGCACGCTGCGCAGCAGGACGTCGAAGGGCAGGTCGTACACCAGTTCCACCGAGGCGGCCAGGTGGTTGAGCAGCTCGAGCGCTTCTGGTTCTTGTTCAAAACGGTTGTTCTGGTTTTCGATGTTCGAACGCAGGGTGTACTCCAGGGTTTCCACATCCAGCCGGATCTGCGCCAGCTGGGCCTGTTCCATGAGGTCCCGGATCTGGTCGTGATCGAGATCTTCGCGGGCCAGGGCCTGCTCCAGCGTGTGATTGAGCACAAGCTCGCCGGCCACGGAAAAGGCCGGGGGCGTCGGGCTGTTGCTGTCTTTGAGAAAACGCATGAGCGGTATGTTAGGGATGTAGACCGTCTTGTAGACGGCGATGGCATCGTTCACCCGGCCCTCCAGAATGGGCTCGAGGATGGCACGCTGGTCATCCCTGAACAACGATTTCATGGAGTAGAGCGGACCGTTGAAGTGCCGATCCAGTTGTTGGACGACCGTTGGAAAGTCGGCCCGTTCGAAAGTGGCGATCATTTCGTCCTGGGCCGCCTGCGTGGTCCGGGCGTTGCGGTCGCTGTTCAATCCGCAGGCGATGTTGTGGTCCCCGAAGTGCAGCACGGCAAAATCGAATTCGGCCGACTCCCAGGTCACTTGGGAGGTGATCAGCACCCGCCCCAGGGCCAGTTTGGAGCGGCCGGCGACCCGCAGAAGATGGGCCCGGCGCCGGGCTTCATAGCTGTACAGCCGGGTCAGCTCCTCGTAATCCCTGAACAGGGAAGTGATGGCGAAATGGGCGCCCACCTGGGCCAGGCTGACGGCCGCGGGACGCACCCACTTTTCGTAGATCCTTTGCCCATTGCCGTGGGCGGGAACATTGCTGGGCGCCAGGGCCAGTTTTCTGAGGAACTGAGACTCCAGCTGGCCATGGAACATGCTGCCGGCCAGTTGCAGCACGCGTCCGGCGAACTGGATCACCTGCACGGTCTCGATGCCTGAAATCTCATCGAAAAACCAGCCGCAGCTGGTATACATCAGCATGGCGTTGCGCTGCATCTCCATCAACTTGAGCACCTCGATGCGGTCGGCCGAAGAGAGGGCGGCCCTGCTGTTCCTGCGAAAGAAGCCCTCGATGGCGCTCGAGTCGCGCCGCAAGATCACATCGATATAGTCGTTGCGGGCCTGCCAGGGGTCTTTCAGCAATTTTCCGGCGGCGGCTTCATATTCCGGCGCCAGGGCATCGCGCAATTCATCGAGGGCCTCGCGTAACGGCTGGCGCCAGCGCTGATGCCATTGGGGCCGGCCGCCGCTTTGGCAGCCGCAATCGCCGCGCCATCGTTCCACCCCATGAATGCAACTCCAGGAAGTATTCTCTTTGACCTGTACTTCGTCTACCGGTGGAAAGCGCTCGAGGAACCAGCCGTAGTTGGTCAGCTGCACCTGCTCGCTCTGATCGATGCGGTGCAGCGCATAAGCCAGCCCCTTGTCTCCCTGGGACAGGTGGTGGCCATAAGTTTCGCCGTCGCTGCAGATGTGAACCAGTTGGGGGGTGCCCTGGTCCTTGTCGAAAGCGCCCATCATCCGTTCAATGAAGTAGTCGCCATTGGCGGGCAGTCGCTCGAAGGCCACGGCGTGGGAGAGTTCGGCGTGATAAAAGAAAACGGACAGGCTTTTCCCGGAGGGCAGGCGGATGCGATACGCCTTGCGGGTGTCGATGGCACCGTCGACGACATCCTGCCATTGGTCTTCGTTTGCCGGACGCAGCGCTGCGGCCTGCTTCGGGCTGAGCAGGGTGAAGCCAATGTCGAGGCGGGCCATGATCTCCAGGGATTCGATATCCACGGCGGTTTCCGGCAGCCACATGCCCTCGGGATGACGGCCGAAACGGTACACGAAGTCGCGGATGCCCCAACGGATCTGGGTCTCTTTGTCCCGGCTGTTGGCCAGGGGCATGATCAGGTGGTTATAGGGCTGGGCGAGGGCGGAACCATGGCCGCCGCAGCGCTCTCTGGCGGTTTGGTCCGCAGCGAGGATGGCCTGGTAGACCTTCGGAGATTGCTTTTCCATCCAGGAGAGCAGGGTGGGGCCGATGTCGAAACTTATTTTCTCGTAATTATTTGCGATGTCGAGGATGTAACCATCGGCATCCAGAATGCGGGAGGCGGCGTTGGCGGCGTAGCACTCGGCATTGATACGTTCGTTCCAGTCGTGGTAGGGATGGGCCGAATCCTGGGCCTCGATAGCTTCCAGCCAGGCGTTTTCCCGTGGCGGCTGGTAAAAATGCCCGTGAATGCAAATATAGCGCTGCGTCATGACAGACCTCCTCTCAGCCTTTCCCGGCGGCAGTTGGCGCGGCATCGTTTCCATCGCGCGCATAGAGAACCACCTGCCAGGGCATCAGATGGATCGCCTCGCCGCTCTTGGCGGCCAGGGTTTCGGGCGTCCGGCTGCCCGGACCCAGCCAACGGGGTTCGGCCGTGTCCAGGATCCGGCGCCAATGGCCTTCGGCGATGGCCACCGGGTGATGCAAGGGATGGTCGCCGAAGTGCAAGAACAGTTGCCGCGCATGCGTCTCATGTCGGCGTTGAACGACCAGCAGCTTGATTTGCTCAAACGCCTCCACCCGCATGTCCCTGCGGTGCAACTGGCACAAGACGGCATCGCCTTTACGCAAGGCGATCAATTCGCGGTAAAGGGCGTACAGGGCGGCCTGCCGGCCGTCTTTGTGGCGGAGGGCGGCCGTCAACTTGGAATGTCTGAATGTCTCCGGTGCTTGTGGATCGGGCGGTTCTTTCTGCCAGGCAAAGGCCCTGAACTCTTCCCGCCGGCCCCTGCGCACCGCCTCGACCAATTGCGGATCGGTATGGCTGATGAAATAGGCGAAAGGCGCCTCTTCGCCATACTCTTCCCCCATGAACAGCAAGGGGATGTAGGGCGACAAGAGCACGCAGGCCGCCGCCAGTTTGAGACGTTCGAAGCAGACCAGACGGCTCAAGCGCTCTGCGCCGATGCGGTTGCCCACCTGATCGTGGTTCTGAATGTAGGCCAGGAACTTCCCGGGCGGCTCCGCAGTGGCATCATTCCCATGCCGACGACGGCGATACGGCGAGTAGCGCCCATTGTAGACATAGCCACGCCGCCAGGCGTCGGCCAGATCCGCCATGCGGCCGAAATCTCGGTAATAGCCGTTGCGCTCGCCGGTCAGCAGACAGTGCAGGGCGTGATGAAAGTCATCGTTCCATTGGGCATCGAAGCCCATGCCGCCCAGGGGCCGGGGGCGGATGACGCGCGTGTCGTTCAGATCGCTCTCCGCGATGGCGTAGATTCGCCGTCGTTGGGTTCGGGCCTCCGCCGCCACCAGTTCGGTCAGTTCAGCCAGGAACGGACGCGCCGAAAAATCGTAAATGGCATGCACCGCATCCACGCGCAGGGCGTCCACGCGGCAATCGCGGATCCAATAGCGTGCGTTTTCCAGGAAATAGCGCCGCACCGGGTCGCTGTGCGGCCCGTCGTAATTAACGGCCCGACCCCATGGCGTGGCGTAGGTCCCGGTGAAATAGGGTCCAAAACTGTCCAGATAATTGCCCTCCGGTCCCAGGTGGTTGTAGACCACATCCAGGACCACGGCCAGGCCCTGGCGGTGGCAGGCATTCACCAGGCGCTTGAGTCCCAGGGGGCCGCCGTAGGCATGGTGGGCGGCGAAGGGAAAGACGCCGTCATAGCCCCAATTCCGATCGCCCGGGAACTCGGCCACGGGCATCAACTCCAGGGCGGTGACCCCCAGTGCGCGCAATTCCGGTAACATGGGAATCAGCGCTTCGAAGGTCCCATCATGGGTCGCCGTACCCACATGCAATTCATAGATGATAAAATCCGACAGTTCCGGGCCGTTCCAGCCGGCATCCTCCCAAGGAAACGCTTCTTCCATGATTTCAGAGGGGCCATGAACACCATGCGGCTGGTGCCGGGAGGCCGGATCGGCGCGCAGCACGGCCGTTGCCTCTGCCTCGGCATTGTGGGGAAAAAGCCGGTACTGATACAGGCTGCCCGGGGGCACCTGCTCGACGAACAGATGGAAATACCCCTCCTGTAGGGCCGGCATGGGAACGGTGCGCCGCTGCGGCGATATCAGGCAAAGCTCGACCTGGCGGGCATAGGGGGCCCAGACGAGGAATTCACAACGCCCTTGGCCGGCCAATTCCTTGCGCAAGGCCGCGCCCAGGCGTTCGCCGGGGATTTTGATTTCTTGGAAACTCATAGGCCATTAATCTCTTTCAGAAGAAATTCTCCGCTCGGGCCACATCGATCAATTGATCGAGGCCCTCCTGGCTTCCCTTGAAAGATAAGAAGCGGTAGCCTTCGAGGCTTGCGTCGATGCGAGATGCGGGATCGGCTGCAGTCGTCTCTGCGTTCGTAAAATCAGTATCGGGGCGTCGGTGTTACCATCTGTCGATCGGGGCTGCGCTTCATCGCCTTTTCTGACGATTTTCATCTGCCGGTGCGGCTGCGATCATCTCCATACTATAGGGCCAAAGTGAAAAAATGCAAATCCGATCGTGCCGGGCCTTTTCGCGTTGCCGGCATGGCCGGGGCCGCCCGGCGCCGCGCCCGGTCCACATCCGCAAGCTCCGATTCGGACAGATATGGCAAAATGGCTTGACTTTCCAGGTATCCGGGACAAACATGTCATGCAGCAAGGACAGCAAATATAAGCGCCAAGCCGGCCTCGGAGCGCCCGCTCATCCATCTGCAGGAATGCGAACAACGGTCTTTCGTCTTAAACTTCTGAAGTGCGGCTGGTTATGAATTTTTCGTTTCCCGGAAGAAGAGGTATTTCGCCATGCACGATTTGAAAAAAAGGGTGTTGATCGAGAGATTGCGCCCGGCCGTGGATCACGGGCGGTTTCCCATCCGGCGGTGCACGGGCGAACTGGTGCGGGTCACGGCCGATATCTTCGTTGACGGGCATGACCGGCTCTGCGCTGAATTGCTGTGCAGAAAGCAGGGGGCGGCGCAGTGGCAGGCCCGCCCCATGGAGATGCTTTCCAATGACGTGTGGCGTGCGGATTTCAGGGTCAGCGAGATCGGGCACTACGAGTATACGCTGCAGGCCTGGATCGATCGCTTCGGCACGTGGCTCGCTGCGGTCGAGAAGAAATTCGCCGGCGGCCTGGAAGTACGCCTGGAGATGATCGAAGGTGCCCGGTTGATAGCCGCGGCGGCTGAACGCGCCGTCGGTACGGACCAGGATTGGCTTTCGGCAAAGTCCGCCTTCCTGGCTTCGGATGGCGATGTGCGTGATAAAATGGAACTCGCGTCCGATCCTGATCTGGCCCGCATGATGCGTGCATGCGCCGATAACGGCGCCGCAACGATCTATCCGCAAGTGCTGGAAGTGGTCGTGGAGCCGCGGCAGGCCCGTTTCAGCACCTGGTATGAGATGTTTCCCCGCAGTGCTTCGGGCGAACCCGGTCGTCACGGTACTTTTGAGGATTGCAGGCAGCGGCTGCCCGTCATTGCCGACATGGGCTTCGATGTTCTTTACCTGCCGCCGATTCACCCCATCGGGCGCACGCATCGCAAGGGAAAAAACAATGCGTCCCAGGCCGGCCCGGACGATCCGGGCAGCCCCTGGGCCATCGGCGGGCCCGAAGGCGGGCACCGCGCGATTCACCCGCAACTGGGCAATCTGGAAAGCTTTCGGGCGCTGATCGACGCCGCGCGCGAGCACGGCATCGAGATCGCCATGGATCTGGCGTTTCAATGCAGTCCGGATCATCCCTACGTACGGGAGCATCCCGAATGGTTTCGCCAACGACCGGACGGTTCCATTCAGTATGCCGAAAATCCGCCGAAGAAATATGAAGACATCTACCCGTTCGATTTCGAGTCGGATCAGGCGGAGGACCTATGCCAGGAGCTTCTGCAGGTTGTACTCCACTGGATCGGTCAAGGCGTGCGTGTCTTCCGGGTGGACAATCCCCACACCAAGCCGCTGCGCTTCTGGGAGTGGCTGATCGCTCAGGTCAAACAGACTCATCCGGAGATACTCTTTCTCTCCGAAGCCTTTACCCGGCCCAAAAGCATGTATCGCCTGGCCAAAGGCGGTTTCACCCAATCGTACACCTATTTCACGTGGCGCAATTTGAAGCGGGAAATCGAAGCCTATATGACCGAGCTGACCCAGACCGATGTGGCCGAATTCTTCTGGCCCAACTTCTGGCCCAACACACCGGACATCCTGCCCGAATTCCTGCAGCTTGGCGGCCGGCCGGCTTTTGTGATCCGGTTGGCCCTGGCGGCCACCTTGTCTTCCAACTATGGGATGTACGGGCCGGCTTTCGAGCTTTGCGTGAACCAGGCCAAGGCGCCGTTCAGCGAGGAGTATCTCGATTCGGAGAAATATCAAATCCATCAATGGGACCTGAAAAAGCCAGGCAACCTGCGGGGCCTCATTCGCCGCATCAATCGTATCCGGCGCCAAAATCCGGCCCTGCAGCAAACGCGCAACCTGCTTTTTCTTCCGGTGGATGACGAAGAGATCATCGCCTACTGCAAGTATAGCGACGATTTCGACAATGTGGTGCTGACCACCGTGAATCTGGACCCGCACCATACCCATGCCGCCTGGCTGCAGCTGCCCACGGCATCGCTGGGCCTGGCCGCCGATCAGCCGTACCAGGTTCATGACCTGATCGGCGATGCCCGCTATCTGTGGCACTCCGGCAGCAACTATGTGGAGTTGGACCCGCTGGTCATGCCGGTGCACATATTTCGCATTCGCAAGCGACTGCGTTCGGAGCATGATTTTGACTACTATATGTAGCCATAACCGCCTTTTCTCGGCATGATGAAGGAAACCTGCATGGCCATCAAGGAAACGCAACGGGGCCGGAACCCCCTGTGGTACAAGGACGCCGTCATCTACCAGTTGCATGTCAAAACCTTTTTCGACAGCGATGGGGACGGGATCGGCGACTTTCCCGGTTTACAACAGAAGCTCGACTACCTCCAGGAACTGGGGGTGACGGCGCTGTGGCTGCTGCCGTTCTATCCTTCGCCCCTGCGGGACGACGGATATGACATCGCCGATCTGCAAGACGTTCACCCCAGCTACGGCACACTCCGCGATTTCAAGGCGTTTTTAAAATCAGCCCACAGTCGTGGGTTGCGGGTGATCACCGAACTGGTCATCAACCACACCTCCGATCAGCACCCCTGGTTTCAGCGTGCCCGGCGCGCCAAGCCGGGCAGCCCCTGGCGCGATTTCTATGTCTGGAGCAACACTTCCCAGCGATACGAAGATGCCCGTATCATTTTCCAGGATTTCGAAACCAGCAACTGGACCTGGGATTCGGTGGCCGGCGCCTATTACTGGCATCGGTTCTACTCCCATCAGCCCGATTTGAATTTCGACAACCCCCGGGTCCACGACGCCGTCTTCAAGGCGTTGGCGTTCTGGCTGGACATGGGCGTGGACGGGTTGCGTCTGGATGCCGTTCCCTATCTGTACGAGCGCGAAGGCACCAATTGCGAAAATCTTCCCGAAACCCATGCTTTCCTCAAGAGCCTGCGTGCGCGGGTGGATCAGAATTATACCGACCGGATGCTGCTGGCCGAAGCCAACCAATGGCCCGAAGATGCGGTGACCTATTTCGGCAAGGGCGACGAATGCCACATGAATTTCCACTTCCCGCTGATGCCCCGGCTCTACATGGCCTTGCAGATGGAGAGCCGCCACCCGGTGGAAGACATTCTCGAGCAGACCCCCCAGATCCCCGACATCTGCCAGTGGGCCATCTTCCTGCGCAACCACGATGAGTTGACGCTGGAGATGGTGACCGACGAGGAACGCGATTACATGTATCGGGTCTACGCCCGGGACCCGCGCATGCGCCTCAATCTGGGCATCCGCCGCCGGCTGGCGCCCTTGATGGGCAACCATCGCCGGCGCATCGAATTGATGAAGGGGCTGTTGCTTTCACTTCCCGGCACACCGGTGGTGTACTACGGGGACGAGATCGGCATGGGCGACAACATCTACCTGGGCGACCGCAACGGGGTGCGCACGCCCATGCAGTGGAGCCCGGACCGCAATGCCGGCTTTTCCAGGGCCAATCCCCATCAACTGTATCTGCCGCTGATCATCGATCCGGAGTATCACTACGAAGTGGTCAATGTGGAGTCCCAGAAGAACAACCGCCATTCGCTGCTTTGGTGGATGCGGCGGCTGATCACCTTGCGCAGCCGGATCAAAGCCTTCAGCCGGGGTGATCTGACCTTTCTGCACCCGGCCAACGAGAAGATACTCGCGTTTATCCGCCATTACCAGGACGAGCATATCCTGGTGGTGGTCAATTTGTCCCGGTTCGTGCAGTATACCGCCCTCGACCTCTCCCGGTACAAGGATTGGGTGCCGGTGGAGGTATTCGGCAATTTGCGTTTTCCGGTGATCACGGGTGAACCCTACATGCTGAGCTTCGGGCCGCACACCTTCTTCTGGTTCTACCTGCTGCCCAAGGAAGACAAAATCGATGATACCGACGAGCAAAAGCCGACTTCCCTTCAATTGCCGCTGTTTCAAGTGCAGGGCCACTGGCGCGAATTGTTCGAAGAGGGCGTATCCAGACCGCTGGCACGACGAATGGCCGGCTACCTGAAAGCGCAGCGATGGTTCGGCGCCAAGGAACGCCACATCAAGGCGCTGACCGTCAGGGAAGTACTTCCCATCCAGGACGGCGCCTTCTTCATGGCCCTGCTGCTGACGGTGCTGGAATACGATGACGGCCTGGTGGAATCCTATATCCTGGCGGTGGCCCAAGTGTCGCGGCAGGAAGCGGATACCTTGCTCGAGAAGGCGCCGCTTTCGGGCATCCTCCGGGTCCAATCCGTGGAAACAGGGGAAGAAGGGGTTCTGTTGGACGGATTGGCCTTGCCGGGGGCAAGCCAGGCATTGCTGCGTCTGATCGAGCACCGGCACGGGATCAAAGGACGTCACGGAAAACTCAGCGGCATGACCACTCCGGCGTTGAAGTCCTTTTTGCGCCAGGCCCAGCCAGACGAACCCATCACGCTGATCGGCGCCGAGCAGAGCAACACCTCGGTGGCTTTCGGCGATCGCATGATCCTAAAACTTTTCCGGCGCATGCAGGAGGGCATCAACCCGGATCTCGAGATCGGCCGCCATCTGACCCGCAAGAAATTCGCCAACCTGCCGGCCGTTCTGGGCGCACTGGAGTATCGGCCCGAGGGAGAGGAGCCTTCCACCGTCGCCATCCTGCAAGTCTATGTGCGCAACCAGGGCGACGCCTGGCAGCATACCCTCGAGCACCTGTCGCGCTTTTTCGCCAGCATCCTGGAGAGCCCCCAGACCCTGCCGCCTGAGATCCCGGCGGGCCATTTGCTGAAAGTCGCCGACGAAGAAATCCCCGAGGCGGTGACCTCCCGTCTGGGATTCTACGCGGCCTCCGTCCAATTGCTGGCCCAGCGCACGGCCCAGATGCACCTGCACCTTTCGGCCGATAACGGCGACAGCGGATTTGCTCCCGAACGGTTCTCCAAACTTTATCAGCGCTCGTTGTACCAGTCCATGCGCGCGCTGACCACCCGCGTATGGATCCAGTTCGCCAACGCCATCCCGCGTCTGCCTCAGGCGTTGCGTCCCGTCGCCGAACGCATCGTGGTGCACCAGGACCGGATTCTGGCCCTTTTCCGGAAGATGATGGAAGCCAAGCTGACCGGCAAGCGCATCCGCTGCCATGGCGATTACCACCTGGGCCAGGTGCTCTTTACCGGCAAGGACTTTGTCATCATCGATTTCGAGGGCGAACCGGCCCGCCCCGTGAGCGAACGCAAAATCAAGCGCTCGCCGCTGCGCGATGTGGCCGGCATGCTGCGTTCGTTTCATTATGCCGCCCATACCGCCCTGATGAAGGAAAGCGCCAAGGGGATCCTCAAGGATCAGGAACTGCGCCACCTGGAGGGGTGGGCCGACTACTGGTACCGCTGGGTCGCCGCCTTATTCTTGAAACGCTACCTGGCGGAAAGCGCAAAGGGGGATTACTTGCCGGAAACCGGCGAACAGACCCGCGTGCTGCTCGATGCGTTTCTGATGGAAAAGGCCGTCTATGAACTGGGCTACGAAATGAACAACCGGCCGGAATGGATCCGTATTCCGCTCCAGGGCATCGAACAGCTGCTCTCCCCGGGAGGCGTGACATGACACCGAATGAAGAACGATCCGCCGCAGTCGGGCCGGGAGAATTCAAGGTTGACACCAGTTTCTCGCTGTTGACCGCGGAGGATCTCTACCTGTTCAACGAAGGGAGTCATTTCAGGCTTTACGACAAGCTGGGTTCCCATATCCTCACCCGTGGGGACGAGACAGGGGTTTACTTTGCCGTTTGGGCGCCCAATGCCCAGCGCGTGACGGTGATGGGGGACTTCAACGGCTGGAACAAGGAGACCCATGACCTGGGGCCGCTCTCGAATTCGGGGATCTGGCAGGGATTCATTCCCGGCCTGCCGCAAGGCACCGTCTACAAATACCATATCCGCTCCGCCCATAACGGATTCAGTCAGGACAAGGCCGATCCCTTCGCCTTTCATACCGAATTGTCGCCGCAGACCGCCTCGGTGGTGTGGGATCTCGACTATGACTGGGGCGCGGAGTCCTGGCGCGAAAACCGCAAGGCCCATAATGCCCTCGACGCGCCCATCTCCATCTACGAGATGCACCCCGGCTCCTGGATGCGCGTGCCCGAAGAGGACAACCGCCTGCTCACCTGGCGCGAGCTGGCGCCCAGGCTGACGGCCTACATGCACCAGATGGGCTTCACCCACGTCGAATTCCTGCCGGTCATGGAACATCCCTTCTATGGCAGTTGGGGCTATCAGTGCCTGGGCTACTTCGCCCCCACCAGCCGCTTCGGCACGCCCCAGGAGTTCATGTACCTGGTGGATCACCTGCACCGCCATGGAATCGGCGTCATCCTCGACTGGGTCCCGTCCCATTTTCCGTCCGATCCGCATGGTCTGGGCCTTTTCGACGGCACCCATCTTTTCGAGCACGAGGACCCGCGCAAAGGATTTCACCCGGACTGGAACAGCTACATCTTCAACTACGGTCGGCATGAGGTGCGCAGCTTCCTGATCAGCAGCGCCCTGTTCTGGCTCGACAAGTACCACGTCGATGGGTTCCGGGTGGACGCCGTGGCCTCCATGCTCTACCTGGATTACTCCCGCAAGGCCGGCGAATGGATTCCCAATGAGCACGGCGGCCGTGAGAACCTCGAAGCGATCGCGTTTCTGCAGCGCTTCAACGAAACCGTGCACCAGGCTTATCCCGCGGCACTCACCATCGCCGAAGAGTCCACCGCCTGGCCCCAGGTTTCCCGGCCGGTCTACCTGGGCGGGCTGGGGTTCGACATGAAATGGGACATGGGCTGGATGCACGACACCCTGAAGTATATGTCCCAGGACCCCATCTATCGCAGCTACCATCACAACCTGCTGACCTTCCGGTTGATCTATGCCTTCCAAGAGAACTATGTGCTGCCGTTGTCCCATGATGAAGTGGTCCACGGCAAGCGATCGCTGCTCTCGAAGATGCCGGGGGACGAATGGCAGAAGATGGCCAATCTGCGCCTGCTGCTCGGCTACATGTACGCCCAGCCGGGCAAAAAACTGCTGTTCATGGGCGCGGAGATCGGGCAGTGGCAGGAGTGGTCCCACGACCGCAGTCTGGACTGGCACCTGCTGGGGCAGTCTTACCACCATGGCCTGCAGCGCTGGCTGGAAGATCTGAATCAGTTCTACCGCCGCGAACCGGCCATGCATATCCAGGACTTTTCTACCCAGGGGTTCGCCTGGATCGATTGCAACGACGCTTTTCAATCCACCGTCAGCCTGCTGCGCCGGGGCCTGGCCGCCCACCTTCCGGTGGTGGCGGTCTGCAATTTCGTGCCGGTGCCGCGTCACAACTACCGCGTCGGCGTGCCCCGGGAGGGGTTCTGGCAGGAACGGCTCAATAGCGATGCCCGCGAATATGGCGGCAGCAACCAGGGCAGCCAGGGGCGCCTGGAGGCCTCTCCGGTGCCTTGCCACGGCTACGAGTGGTCGCTCAATCTGGTGCTGCCGCCGCTGGCGATCGTGTTCTTCACGCCGGAGAACCAGGCGTGAGGCACCCCTAACCATCGCTCCCGCAAAGCCGGGAGCCCATCCAAACAGGAGCAAGCCATGCGTATTTTACTGCTGACCAATGAATATCCCCCCCACATCTACGGTGGCGCAGGGGTCCATGTGGAACATCTTTGCCGGGAACTGGTCCGCCTGGATGAATGGCGCCACGAACTGCGGGTGATGTGTTTCGGCGGCTCGGAAGCGTCCCGCGACGAACCCGGCGTGACGCGGGTGGCCGGGCCGGGGGCCGCTTTCAAGGGGGTGGAACATCCCAGATTGCTCGATGCCCTGTATCGGAACCTGTTCATGACCGGCGGCGCCGACGAAGCGGACATCATCCATTGCCACACCTGGTACACCTATCTGGCCGGCTGCTTGCTCAAACCCATGACGGCCGCACCGCTGGTGATCACCGTGCACTCCCTGGAACCGCACCGTCCCTGGAAAAAGGAACAGCTCGGCACGGGCTACCAGGCCACCTGCTGGCTGGAACGCACCGCTTTGCGCAACGCCGACGGCATCGTCGCCGTCTCGTCGGCCATGAAGGAAGATATCATCCGGCTCTACGGTATCGACCCCCGACGCATCCGCGTCATCTACAACGGGATCGACACCCACCGGTTTCAACCCGTCGACCGTCCCGACATCCTCGCGGCGTATGGCATCGATGCCGCGCGGCCCTACGTGCTGTTCGTCGGGCGGGTGACGCGCCAGAAGGGCATCCTGCACCTGGTCGATGCCCTGCCGTTTCTGGCCCCGGGCGTGCAGGCGGTGCTGTGCGCAGGAGCGCCGGACACGCCGGCCATCGCCCAGGAGATGCGCCAGCGCGTCGACCAGGCACGGCAGCGATCCGCCAACGACATCATCTGGGTCGAAGACATGGTACCGGTGGATCGTCTGGCGGCGCTTTACAGCCACGCCGAGGTATTCGTCTGTCCGTCGATTTACGAACCCTTCGGCATCATCAATCTGGAGGCCATGGCGTGCGGCACGCCGGTGGTGGGCGCGGCGGTGGGGGGCATCCCCGAAATCATACGAGAGGGCGAGAACGGCGTGCTGGTGCCGTTCGAACCGGAGGGGCCCGGGGAGCCTTCGCCCAAACAGCCGCAGCAATATGCCCGGGACCTGGCGGCAGCCATCAACGGCGTGTTGGGATCGGAGCAAAAGCGCAAAGCCATGGGCCGCTCTGCCCGCCAATGGGTCGAAGCGCATTTCAGCTGGGAACGCATCGCCGCCCAGACGTTGGCCTTTTATGCCGATCTGCGCAGCGGCGATCGGGTGCCGTGAGGGGTTCCCAAACAGGGTTTTATGGGCGTCCCAGGGAATTGGCAGGGGCCGCGATGTTTGCGAGCATCGCCAACTCGGCCGCGTTCAGGTCGATCTCGTAGCACCCCAGATCTTCCTGCATATGGACCTGGCGCGTGGTACCGGTGAGGGGAATCATGCCCATCTGCTGGGCGAAGCGGAAGATCACGCGGGCCGACGAGCAGTTGTGGCTGCGGGCGATTTGCTCCACCTTGGGGCTGTTCAATTCCCTGGCATTGGCCGTGAGCAGCGAGAAGCCCTGGTAGACGATGTCGTGGGCGGTGCACCGGGCCCGCACCTCGGCATCCCACCCGGTGCGCGCGAAACACCTGTTCTGCACGAAAGCCGGTTTTACCGCCGCGCCGTCGAGGAGCAGATCCAATTGCCCGGGCTGGACGTTGGATATGCCGAGCAGGCGGATCTTGCCTTCGCGCTGCAGGGCCTCCATGGCCCGCCACACCTCCCAATCCGCCCGGCTCAGGATGTACGGCTGCAGCGGCCCGTGCAGCAGATAGGCATCCAGGTGGTCGGTGTGCAGGTGGGTCAAGGTGCTCTCCACCGATTGGACGACCTGGCGGGTGAAATCGGCCGCCGGGTCATAGGGCAGACGGTGATCCTGGGCCACCGCATAGGTAAACTTGCTTTGCAGAAAAAGCTCTTCGCGCTTCAATTCGCCCGCCGACAATACGCGGCCGATGGCCGCGCCCACTCCCGCCTCGTCGTAGTGGCGGCGCTGGTTGGCCGTGTCGATGCCCCTGAAGCCGGTCGCCAGGGCCAGGCGGGTCAAGGCTTCGGAGCGATCCTCCTTCCAGGCCGTGCCGTAAATGAAAGTGGGGACCGGCACCCCCCTATGATGCATGTAGCGGTCTAGGCTTTTGGACATGGTCATGGGTCGCTCCTTTGCGTGGGGCAGGGGTTGGGGCCCGCGCCGAAATAACGCGCACGTTCACGATGGCAATCGTGGACGTGCACGTTGACGCCAGCGCACTGCGGCTGTCAAAGTTGCAGGGATTTGATCTCCAGGTATTCTTCCAGACCGTATTTCCCCAACTCCCGGCCGCGGCCGGATTGCTTGTAGCCCCCGAAAGGTGCCAGGGGATTGAATTTGCCGCCGTTGATCATCACCTGCCCGGTGCGCATGCGCCGGGCGACGCGCTCGGCACGTTCCGGGTTGCTGGACCACACGGCGCCGGAAAGGCCATAGACCGTATCGTTGGCGATGCGGACGGCTTCGTCCTCATCTTCATATGGGATGATGCACAACACCGGTCCGAAGATCTCCTCCTGGGCGATGGCCATCCTGCTCGAGACATCGGAGAATAGGGTCGGCGCCACGAAATAGCCGCGCGGCAGCCCCGCCGGCACCTCCGGGCCGCCGTACACCAGGGTGGCGCCTTCTTCGATGCCCTTGTTTATATAGCCCCTTACTTTCCGGCGCTGGGCTTCGCTGACCAGGGGGCCCATATAGGTGTTCGGATCGTCCGGGCGGCCGATGGCGATTTTTTCCGCGGTTTGCTTGGCGATGGCCACGGCTTCGGCTTGCCGGTGGGCCGGCACGAGCATGCGGGACAGGGCGCTGCATACCTGGCCGGAGTTCAGGCAGATGTCCCTGACGCCCTGGGAAATGGCCCGCTTGAGGTCGGCATCGTCCAGGATGACGTTGGCCGACTTGCCGCCCAGTTCGAGGGTCACCCGCTTGATGGATTGGGCGGCCAGCTCCGCGATGCGGCGTCCGGCGCGGGTCGATCCCGTAAAAGAGATCAAGTCCACCTCTGGATGGCGCGCCAGCGCTTCGCCCACCTCGCGGCCGGAGCCGGGCACCAGGTTGAAAACCCCCGGCGGCAGTCGCACTTCGGCCATGATCTCGGCCAGGATAAAGGCATTGAGGGGCGTCTGGCTGCTGGGCTTCACGATCATGGTGCATCCGGCCGCCAGGGCCGGCGCGACTTTGCCGACAATCTGGTGCAGGGGAAAATTCCAGGGGGTGATAAAGGCGCACACCCCCACCGGCTCGCGGAGCACCCGGGAGTGGCCGATTTGCTCCTCCGCGGGCGCTTCGGCCGCCAGGGTGGCGTACGAAGCCATCACGGTCGCAGGCAGTCCGGCCTGTATGGCTTTTGAAAACGATATGGGCATTCCCAGTTCCGTGGAGACGGTTTGCGCGATCTCGTCGCTGCGCGCTTCCAATTTTCGGGCGATCTCTTCGATGACGGCGGCCCGTTCCCGGTGAGCGACCCTGGACCAGACCGCGAAACCGTTCCGCGCGGCCTGCACCGCCGTATCGACATCCTGGCGCGTACCTGCGGGGACGCGCCCGCAGAGTTCTTCTTTAAACGGATCGACCACGTCGATGGTGTCCGCTCCCGATGGCGTCACCCACTGGCCGTTGATGAATAAACGATCGTATATTTTCATGGCGCACCTTCCGTCGTTGGCTTTGAAGTAAATTGAATTGTGTCCGTCACGCGACGCAGGGTACGTATTGTGCCGCGGCCGGGCGCTGCGATCTGCGATGCGGACCCCGCGCGGCCCGCGGCTGATGCCGGGACCAGAGCCGTCCAACGCAAAAAGCATGATTCGAAAGATACGGCACATTCATCCTCGCGCAAATGATGGGGCGCCAGCCCCAATCGACAGCCTTCCCAGATCGTCGCCGGTCAATATCGCCGCCCCGCGGTCCCCAGGCATGTGCCATGCGCTCATCGGGTACGGCTCCGGGCTTTTCAGCAATAATCGCTGGCATGCCCTGGCAAACTTGATCGCGACCTGTCGATACGCTATACACGGACGTTGCGCGGCCGCGCCTTTTTCGAGAGATCTCAATTTTCAGCCGTGGCATGCCGCCGGCAAGCGCAGAAGGAATCAGATGGCAGATAGGAACGGGATGCACAAGACCCATCCGGAAGGGGTGCTCGTATCGGCATTGTCGGGGGGCGCGGGCAAGACGGTGCTCACCCTGGCCATCATCGCGGGTTTGCGGGAAAGAGGCTGCCCGTTGGCGGTCTTCAAAAAGGGTCCGGACTATATCGACGCCGGCTGGCTGTCGGCGGCTGCCGGGCGGCCATGCTACAACCTGGACAACTACCTGCTCAAACCGGAGACGGTGGCCCGTTCGTTCCGCCTGCGGGCGACGCCGGCCGATGTGGCCGTGGTCGAGGGAAATCGCGGCCTCTTCGACGCCATCGATGTCGAGGGGCATACCAGTTCGGCCGAGCTTGCCAAGCTTCTGGGGCTGCCGGTCATCCTCTGTCTGGACTGCACCAAGATGAGCCGGACCATCGCCGCCCTGGTGTCGGGCTGCAAGGGTTTCGATCCGCAGTTGCACATCGGCGGGGTGATCCTCAACCGGGTGGCCGGCACTCGGCACGAAGGCATATTGAGAGAGAGCATCGGCCACTACTGCGCGCTGCCGGTGGTGGGCGTCGTGCCCAAGCTGCGCACGGAAAGCTTTCCCGAGCGCCACATGGGGCTGGTGCCCGCACCGGAACATGACCGGGTGCAGCAATCCCTGGAAACCGTCAGGCGGATCGCCCGTGACTATCTCGATTTGGATGCCATCCTCGACATCGCCCGACACGCCGTTCCCGCTGGCCCTCCGGTTACCGATGCCTGTGAGCTCTACCCCTGCAACTCAATGGATCAGGAAATCACCATCGGTGTCTTCAAAGATGCCGCTTTTCAGTTTTACTACCCGGAAAACCTGGAAGCCTTGAACGCGGCCGGTGCCCGACTGGTGTTCCTGAGCCCCCTCGAAGCCACCGACCTGCCGCCCGTGGATGGGTTGTACATCGGCGGCGGTTTTCCCGAAACCCATGCCGAAAGGCTGGCCGCCAATCGCAGCCTGGCCCGGTCTGTCCGGGCCGCCGCCTTGGAGGGCATGCCGATTTACGCCGAATGCGGTGGTTTGATGTACCTGGGCCGAGAGCTGGTCTTGAATGAGCGGATATATCCCATGGCCGGCGTGCTGCCGGCGGTTTTCGGGCTTTGCGCCCGGCCCCAGGGGCTGGGCTATACGCGCTTGACCGTGACCGGGGAGAATCCCTATTTCCCGGTGGGCAGCCGGCTCGTGGGGCACGAATTCCACTATTCCCATGTCATCCGCTGGATGGACGACAACGCCCGTTTCATCTTCGCCGTGAACCGGGGAACGGGTATCACCAACGGCATGGACGGCTTTTGCGATCGCAACGTGCTGGCCAGCTACACCCACCTCCACGCCTTGGGCGTTCCGGAATGGGCTCCGGCCCTGGTCGCCAATGCACACCGCTTTGCCCGGCAGAAAACAGCGCTCTCGGGATAATGGCGAACCTTGTGCACTCTGGCCCTGTGGCCCGCTGCGGTGGCGCCGCATGCCACGCGGAGAGGACAGGGCACCGCTCGTCGGGCCATGCTACTTCGCTTCGCCCAGATCTGCCATGTGCCGGGCGGAGAGCGATAGACCGGCTTGATGGGTGGTATCTCGGCAGGATTGGAAAAAACCGGCCAGGGAAGAGGGGCTCCCGGGTTTAATGGCATCGATCACGGTTTTCAGCGTGCGTTCATAGTCTGCCACCAGTCTGGCCTGTTCGGCGGTGGAGAGCCGGGTGGAGGCGCCGCCGTGCGACTTGATGGGGGTCCCGAACAACGGCTCCAAACGGTCGATGTACATGAGGGTGTGCAGAAAGGAGGCGCAGAATTCGTCCAAATTGTCTCTGGAATGGCCTCCGCTCATGCCCCGGATGAAATTCGTTTCATTGATGAAATCGAACAACCGGCTCGCACCGGGCAAGCTGGCATCCGATGGGAGGCCCGGCGGTGTCCCGCTGGTGATCACATAGAACCGTTCCCGGGAAAATAGATCGAAGCCCATCAGGTCGGCATACAATTCCCGCATCCGGGAGCTGGTCGACAGCCCCAGTCGGTCGCTGAGAATGTGCATGGATTCATGTTCGGCGATGACGCGCAGTTCCGCTATCGGTTCGCCCCAGAACACCTGGTTGTATAGCCAGATCTGATTTTCATCGTTGCAGCTGAAGGCATTCCGGCCTGTGTCGAAATCGATGATATGAATGCCTTCGACAATCTTGCCGCCCGTTTTTTGCTCGATGGACTGAATGCCTGTCAGGATGGCATCCATGCGTTGCTTGAACCCCTCCTTGTTGCCATCGAACTGGTCCGGTTTGTTGCCCAGGTAGTAGATCTCCGGCGAACTGCCTGCGAGGGGACGAACAAGACAAAGGTCCATTTTTACACTGGCATCCTGGCGGATGGTCAATTCCTGCGTGATGCCTCGATAATTGAGGACTATCTGAAATTCGGGAGCATGGCTCAATGCGTCGCCCGGTACCTTGGGGAAGATCGCGTACCGGCCCTGGATCCGTTCGATATCGGGGGCCTCACGGCCGGCAGGCATAAAGGTGGACCAGAAGTCCTGCCGGCTGAAGTTGCCGTAATATTTGAGCTCATAATAGCCGTCGGTGCCGATGGGGATGGGCTTCATCGGCTTGTGGTCGACCGAAGCGTCCAGCGGAGTATTGCTCAACAGGACGATGCCGCTGACATAGCCATCGACAGTGATGAACGGCGCACCAGTCAGGCTTTCTGCCAGGAGGGTCTGCCGTTTCATCTTGCCGTCCTTGACCACCTGCAACGAGATGGCGGCCACCTCCTGCAGAGAGCCGGCATTGGCGTAAACCGCGGCGGCGCGGTTTGGATCATTCAAGGATTGCGCATCGGCGGCGACCGAAAGCAACAATGCAACCAGGATCAGGGCAATAAGTCTGAGAAGTACGAGCATGCAGGGCCTCCGTGGGGTGGATTGACTGCCGGGCGGATGTTGCCCGTGCCGTTCAAGATCCATGCGTTCCAGCAGACCTGGTCGCCCCCATTGTCGGTTCGGAATGGGACTGCTCCGAATGATATGAATCTCTATCATATTTCGGCGGTTCGCCTGAAATGGTAACCGGATAAAATCAAAAAGGAGGGCTGAAGAGGGGCCAAAAAAACGTCCAAGCACGTTTGGCCATGTTCCCCATGAAAGCGGGTTTTTCAGGAAAGGCTTGGTTGAAGAGGCTTTCGGGGTATGGCGGCTGGATGGGCCCGGGACACCCGGGACCGCATACATCGCAAACGATGCAAGGCGTGCTTGCGACAGTAGGCCCCTTCGGAGGCGAAGTTCCCTTGCCTTTCCGGTGCTTACAGCGGCAGCACTTCCGGCCCGCGAAAACGATCGCGCCAGAGCCGCGGAATGCATCGGGCGGGGGATGACCGGCTCCTGTCGTTCACGGTCTCAGATCTCAAACTTCATGCGGTCAAGAATTTCACGCAGAATTCTGGCCGATTGACGGAGCGCCGCCATCTCCTCCAAATCCAGCTTCGGCAGAATTTTTGATTCGATACCGCCCAGGCCGACGACCGCCGGCAGGCTCAAACACAGATCGGACAACCCATATTCGCCCGAAAGGTGCGTGCTGACCGTGAGCACGCTTTTTTGATCTTTGAGAATGGCCTCGACCAGCCGGGCAATCACGACTCCAATGGCCGTATTGGTGTACCCCTTGCGCTCGATGATACGATAGGCTGCATCGCGTACTTCGACGAACAGTCGCCCCATGGGCTCGGGTTCAAAGCGCCGTCCCCGAACCTCGTTGCCGGTGATGGGCACCCCGCCGATCGCTGCGCTGCTCCACAAAGGAACTTCGCTGTCGCCGTGTTCGCCAAGGATATAAGCGTGCACCGACCGCGGATCCACCTCATAGTGCCGACCCAGCAATGTCCTGAATCGACCTGTATCCAGCATGGTTCCGGTTCCGATGATCCGATCAAAGGGCCTTTTGCTCATTCGGTGCATGGCATAGGTCAAGATATCCACCGGGTTCGTGGCCACGATCAGAACTGCATCGGGCGCGTGGCGGTCCAGTTGCGCCGTAATCTGGCGCAATACGCCGGCATTTCGATTCAAGAGATCGAGGCGGCTCTCGCCCGGACGTTGCCCCACACCCGCACAGACCACCACCACCTGGGCAGAACCGAGGTCGGCCCAGGTGCCACTCCGGATCGTGACGTGGCCTGCATAGGGTTGGCCGTGCATCATGTCCATGGCCTCACCTTCCGCCCGGCGGGCCTCCTGGTCGATGAGGATCAACTCACCCGCCACCTGCCGCAAAAAAAGGGCAAAGGCGGCAGCCATACCCACGTTCCCGGTTCCGATGATACCGACCGTATGCCTTTGAATCATTGCGCCATCCCTCCTTGTATGCAGTTTTTCTAAAATTCGGCGGATCGCATCTGATATGCAGACAACATCAAGCACGGCACGCAAATTTCAACCTCGGCTTCTTCAGTAAAAAAGGCAGGCTGAAAAGAACAGCTTCCCAGAACAGATTCGTTTGCATCGCATTTAATGGGGCTTATTTTGATTCGAACCATCAAACCAAGGAGGTCGCTATGCTATTCGGTGACAGAGGACCGATGAAAACCATCATCGACCGTGAAAAGATGATCCTGTTGAAGACATGTGCGGCCTGCGACAGGCCGTTTAATCTGGGGGATCCCGTGGTCATGGCCTGCGGGGCCTGGGAGGGCCCGCCCAAGCTCATCCACGAGAACGAGGCCGTCTTCGACCCAGCTTCCGGAACTTATATCGAGAGGAAGTGCTATTCGGCTAGAAATCGGTAACTAACGAAAAAGGAAGGTCCGCCTGATTTCGTGGTGCCCCCGGCAGGAATCGAACCTGCGGCCAACAGATTAGGAATCTGCTGCTCTATCCCCTGAGCTACGAGGGCGATATTGAATGGCGCTCTTTGATGGAGCAGGAGCGTGTCGGAACCTTTATTGGCCCGTCAGATAGCACAAAGAATCAAAATTGAAAATGAAAATTGGGTCTTGCCGGTCAGGAGAGCCGACGGCACGGCGCAGAGGCGGCGCGCCATGAACTACTCCACTACCAATTTCTGGCCGGGATAAATCTTGCTCTGGGGGGAAAGCTGATTGAGGTACAAGAGCCTTTCCAGGGTAATCTTGTGTTTGTTGGCAATGGTGAAGGGGGTGTCTCCCTGCTGCACGTAATAAGTGCTCATGTTGGCGGCGCTCAGTTCGCTGGCTTCCGGCAGTGGACTTGGTTTGTACCCCGGTATCTTGAGCTTCTGGCCGATGCGAAGGTCTTTGGAGGAGAGGTTGTTCAAATCTTGAATCTGTTGCACGGTGGTACCGTAGCGGTTGGCGATGTTCCAGAGGGAATCACCCTTGACGACCGAATGGGTACCCGAAAAAGAAGTTTGCTTCTTGGTGGTTTGCTCGCTGGCGACGTAACGGCCCTGGGGAATTTTCAAGGTCCGGCCGGCACGGATCATTCTGGAGCGACCCAATTTGTTCAGACTGGCGATGGTCGCAGTGCTGGTTTTGTAGCGACGGGCGATGCCGGCCAGCGTTTCGCCGGACCGGACGCGGTGATAGGTGTAAGCGCCTTTTGAAAATTGCGGTTGGGGCAGGGAGCAGACATTGATGCTATCCAGGCTGGCCAGCAGGGTGTCGGCGGTGCCCTTCGGAATCCTCAGTTTATAGGGTTCAGGGGGCAAGATCATGTAGCGCAACTCAGGGTTGAGTTCTTCCAGTTTGGCCACATCCACATCGATGGCGGGGCCGATGTCTTTCAGGTGCACCTGGCGATTGATCTCCACCTGGTCAAAGTCAATCGGCGTTTCAAATGCAATCTGGTCCAAACCATATTTTTCCGGATTCTTGACGATCTGCAGGGTTGCGAAGAAGCGCGGCACATAACGGGCGGTTTCGCGTGGAAGGCGTTGGTAAAGGTCCCAAAAGTTATCGAGATAATTAACATTTTGAGTTCTGATGACCTGCAGGACGCGTCCTTCCCCGCAATTGTAGGCAGCCAGCACGGTCGCCCAATCGCCGAACATGCTGTGCAGTTCTTTCATGTACTCGATGGCCGCATTGGTGGATTTGATGAAATCGATGCGTTCATCGATGTAGTTGGTGCGTTCGAGGCCGAATTTATATCCGGTGGAGGGGATGAACTGCCACAGGCCGAGGGCTCTGGCAGGGGAGAGGGCCTTTACTTTGAAACCGCTTTCGATCAACGGCAGCCAGGACAGCTCTTCGGGCAATCCCGCCTGTTTGAGTGCTTGTACGATATAGGGACGATAGCGCCCGGAGCGCTGGTAGGCGCTGCGGAAGGCATCCTTTTCGTAACCAACTGTAAACGATCGCAATTCGGCTTCGATATGGCTGTTCATGGCCATGGGGATTTCGTCGTGGGTGCCGTTGACGACGATATTGCGAGAAGCGTAAATTTCCAAAATACGCTTGGAAATCAAGAAGCGCAGATCTTCCTTCTGCTGGATCAACTTGGGGTCCTGGGTGGTTTCTGCCTCGAGCACCATGGCGTAGGCTTTATCCAGTGACTCCAGTGCATTGTCCAGTTCTCCCCTTTGCCAGGCAGTTTGGGATTCCTCGCAAAAAACAAGCGCTTCGTCGAGCTTGGACTGGGCTTCCTTGTCCGTCGCAGAGTCCTCTTTTGCAGATAAATCGCAATCCGTGGCGCCATCCGGGCAGCCGCCGTCGACATCTTCCTGGTCTGCCGCGTCCTCGCTTAGCTCGGTCACATTGCCGAATGTCGCATCCTGCGCGCTATTGGCGGCCCGGCCATTCATGGATTGGGGCTTGTTGGTGGGAGCTGAGGTGATGTGGCTGCAATTGCAGATAAATAAAACGAGGGGAAGAACCAGGGTGTAGAAGGTGTGTTTTTTCAATGCTCCCATCCGCCAAGTGTTTTTGCCGCGCTGTTTGTGATTTTATGGTTGAAAGCGCGGACGATTGTCAATATATCTGGTGCACGTACACCGGCTTCATCTGCGGCGCACGATAGCATGAAAATTACCACTTCTGTCAAGTAATTATGCTTACATAAACACTCTTAAAGCACTTATCGGTCATTGATATTTTATCTTTAGCTTCAAGTGCCGAAACTTTGTCTTTTTTATGTCGGCGAATCCGCCAGGCCCTTTTCCGCGTCCCGATCTCAGAAATCAGGATGCCACATCCAAGTGCAGGGGCTTCGTCTGATTAGGGAAAGTTGGTGCCGGGGGGTGGATAGGCGCTGATCGCCAAAAGGCATAAAAAAATAAGGTGGGGCAAAAATAAAGCTTGTCATTTTCAAATTAACTGAGTAAAAAGACCATTTTTAGTTACCTTGGCACCTTGCGGCCTGGTTCGATCTTTAAAATGGTTAGATGTTTGGTGCCAGCGTAGCTCAGTTGGTAGAGCTACTGATTTGTAATCAGTGGGTCGTGGGTTCGAGTCCCTCCGCTGGCTCCAATAGACGCATACGGTGGGGTTCCCGAGCGGCCAAAGGGAACAGACTGTAAATCTGTCGGCTATAGCCTTCGGAGGTTCGAATCCTCCCCCCACCACCACTCATTGGAATGATGCTTTATGTAGGAGATCCGTTTTCGGAGTCGTTTCTGACTACATGGCTGCCAGCAAGCGCATTTCGCATCGCGCGCTAAATTAATAAGGTATAGCGATGCAAGGATGCAGGTGGATGCGGGTGTTCAGAATTTTGTTTGATCAGAAAATCGGGCGGGAGTAGCTCAGTTGGTAGAGCTTCAGCCTTCCAAGCTGATTGTCGCGAGTTCGAGCCTCGTCTCCCGCTCCATGTTTTCCTTCTGAACCTTGCACGGCCTTCGATCAGAACAATCCGAAAATAGCCCAGATTGCCCACGTAGCTCAGACGGTAGAGCGCTTCCTTGGTAAGGAAGAGGTCCACCGGTTCGATTCCGGTCGTGGGCTCCATTTTTCTTTTTTTCACGGCAACCGTCAGCAGGTGCGGCCAGGGCGGAAAACGACACCTGATCGTGGCGAGCGAGATCCGGAACCCCAATTTTGAATGACTTTATGAATGCCCAGGGAGGACAAGATGGCCAAGGCAAAATTTGAGAGAAAGAAGCCCCATGTCAACGTAGGGACCATCGGTCATATTGATCATGGCAAGACGACATTGACGGCAGCGATCACCAAGCACAATGGGTTGAGAGGCCGTGCGGAGTTTGTGCCGTTTGATCAGATCGACAAGGCGCCCGAGGAGAAGGAGCGCGGTATCACGATTGCCACGGCGCATGTGGAGTACGAGTCCGAAAACCGTCATTATGCCCATGTGGATTGTCCGGGGCACGCGGACTATATCAAGAACATGATCACGGGAGCCGCCCAGATGGACGGCGCGATTCTGGTGGTGGCGGCCGACGACGGTCCCATGCCCCAGACGCGGGAGCACATTTTGCTGGCGCGTCAGGTGGGTGTGCCGCGCATCGTGGTATTCTTGAACAAGTGCGACATGGTGGACGATGCGGAGCTGATCGAGCTGGTGGAGCTTGAGTTGCGCGAGCTGTTGACCAAGTACGAGTTTCCCGGGGACGATACGCCGATCATCCGTGGCAGCGCGCTCAAGGCGCTGGAGAGCGACGATCCGGAGAGCGCCGAGGCCAAGTGCATTTTCGAGTTGATGAATGCCATCGACACGTTCATTCCCGAGCCCAAGCGCGACATCGACAAGCCCTTCCTGATGCCCATCGAAGACGTGTTCAGCATTTCGGGTCGCGGCACGGTTGTGACCGGTCGCGTGGAGCGTGGCATCATCAAGGTGGGTGACAACGTGGAGATCGTGGGCATCCGTCCGACGTTAAAGACGGTGTGCACGGGCGTTGAGATGTTCCGCAAGCTGCTGGACGAAGGTCGGGCGGGCGACAACATCGGCGTATTGCTGCGCGGCACCAAGCGTGAGGAAGTCGAGCGCGGCCAGGTCGTGGCGGTGCCGGGCACGATCACGCCGCATACCAAGTTCAAGGCCGAGGCGTACATTTTGAGCAAGGAAGAGGGGGGGCGCCACACGCCGTTCTTCAACGGGTACCGGCCTCAGTTTTACTTCCGGACCACCGATGTGACCGGTATTTTGAACCTGCCCGAGGGCGTGGAGATGGTGATGCCGGGGGACAATGTTGCGATCACGGCCGAGCTGATTACGCCGATCGCCATGGAAAAAGAGCTGCGCTTTGCCATCCGCGAAGGCGGACGGACGGTCGGCGCCGGTGTGGTGAGCGAAATCATCGAGTAATAACCAAGGAGTCGACAGGTGAGAGTAATCGTAACGCTGGCATGCGGCGAGTGCAAACGCCGCAATTACACGACGACGAAAAACAAGCGGACTACGCCAGACAAGCTGGAGTTCAGCAAGTACTGTCCGTTCTGTCAGAAACATACGCCTCATAAGGAAACGAAATAGCTTGATACGGCACGCTAAAGTGTCGACGGTGCAGGCCGGTTGCTCGAATGGCAGCGCATCGGACGCCAAATTCAGGGGCGCTGGGGGGAGCGTCTCCCCCCTGGCCTGTCAAGCCGATCCGAAGGGGCTGGGGGATTGATACGCGAACGATCGCTCTTAGGGGGGACACCCCCGACCGACTGATCGACGAGGAGTGGCATGGGACGGATACTTAAAAAGAAGGACCCTGAAAAAAAGAGGGCCCAGCGCCTGGAAAAAGTAGGTGATGCATCCTCCGCCACCCAGGCAGGGACGGAAGACGGCCAGGCCAAGCCAGCAGTCGCAATTAAAAAAGCGCCGGTTATTGCCAAGCCGAAAACGCCGGTGCCGGTCGGCGAAAAGAACCTTCTGGATAAAAGCATCCAATTCCTGCGGGAAGTCAAAATCGAGCTGAAAAAGGTCACTTGGCCTTCCCGCAAACAGACGATGGGGTCCACCCTGGTCGTTATCATACTGGTTATGATAATTTCACTCTTTTTGGGGGTCGTCGACTTCAGTCTTTCGAAACTGATACAGGTCGTGCTTCCATAAACCCAAGGCAAGGTGATTCGTGGCACTTAGATGGTACATCGTTCACGTCTATTCCGGTTTCGAGAATAAGGTCAAGGCCTCACTGGAAGAGCGCATCGCCATCTCACCCAACCCTCAGAAATTCGGCGAGGTGCTGGTCCCTACCGAAGAGGTAGTGGAGTTGGTAAAGGGTAAACGGCGTACCTCGGCGCGAAAGTTCTACCCAGGGTACTTGTTGGTTAGAATGGAGCTGGATGATGAGACCTGGCACATTGTGAACGACACCGCCAAGGTGACCGGCTTTCTCGGGGGGCGGGACAAACCTACGCCCTTGACCGACGAGGAGGCCGATCGAATTCTCAATCGCATGGAAGCCGGAAAGCTCAAACCGCAACCCAAGTACTTCTTTGAGACCGGCGATGAGGTGCGGGTCATTGACGGCCCCTTCACCAACTTCAATGGCACCGTTGAAGAGGTCAATCAGGAGAAGGGCAAGATCAAGGTTCTGGTGAGTATTTTCGGACGATCCACTCCGGTGGAACTGGACTTCGTACAAGTAACCAAGCTATAAAGATTTCTATAGAAACGATCAGGAGATAATAGAGAACCATGGCGAAAAAGGTAATGGCACAAATAAAGCTGCAAGTCACGGCGGGCAAGGCCACACCATCGCCCCCCATTGGCCCCGCCCTGGGTCAACACGGCGTGAACATAATGGATTTCTGCAAGGCTTTCAATGCCCGTACGGCCAATGAAGCCGGCATGATCATCCCTGTGGTCATAACTGTGTACCAGGATCGTTCTTTCACGTTCATCACCAAAACACCGCCGGCGTCTGTATTGCTTAAAAAGGCGGCCAAAATAGCCAAAGGCGCAGGCGATCCCAAGAGAGACCGCGTCGGCAAAGTCACCCGGTCCCAGGTCGAAGAGATCGCCAAGCTGAAAATGGCGGACTTGAACGCCAATGATCTGGAAGCCGCATGCCGCATCGTCAGCGGCACCGCTCGGAGTATGGGGATCGAGGTTGTCTGATGAGGTAAGCAACGCCTGCATTTAAAACAACCAGAGATGCGGCGCGATAAAAGATGCCATAGGTTAAGGAGTGGGAAGCGAACATGCCGAAACGGGGTAAAAAATACTTAGAATCAAAGAGCAAAATCGACACACAAAAGCGTTATGATTTTGTGGAAGCCGTCGAGTCCGCCCTGAAATCATCCTTTGCCAAGTTCGATGAAACCGTGGACGTGGCCGTACGTTTGGGCGTCGACCCGCGGCATGCCGATCAAATGGTCCGCGGTACGGTCGTCTTGCCGCACGGCATTGGCAAAGAGGTACGGGTCCTGGTTTTTGCCAAAGGTGAAAAAGAGAACGAAGCCAAAGAGGCCGGCGCCGATTTCGTGGGCAACGATGAACTCATTGAAAAGATCCAGGGCGGATGGTTTGATTTCGACAAGGTCGTGGCCACGCCGGATATGATGGGTGCCGTTGGCAAGATCGGTCGCGCCTTGGGTCCGCGTGGGCTGATGCCCAATGCCAAGACCGGTACGGTTACTTTCGATGTGGGCAAAGCGGTCAAAGAATTAAAGGCCGGCAAGATCGATTTCAGGGTCGAAAAGGCCGGCATCGTTCACGCGCCCATGGGCAAGGTCTCCTTCGGCGTGGAAAAAATCGTGCAAAATCTATCTGCTTTCATTGACACCATTATCCGGCTCAAGCCGTCTTCCAGCAAGGGAACCTATCTCAAGAGCATCGCGATTTCCACGACCATGGGGCCCGGCGTCAAGATCGATACGGGTATGGTGAAAGAAACGACAAAGTAGGGTTTGCGTTCCAGGTTCATCCAAATGGGGTTACCAGGCTGCAAAGGGTACAATCGTTTGCAGCCACAAAAGCATTGGAAACGGACAATTTCGTCCAAGGGAAAATAAATACGCTGTCAAAGACCGTAGGTTCATGCGAGGGGATCAGGCATCCCAAGGCGTGTTTAATCGGCATAAGCCGGCCTACCGAGACAGTCTGCAAGTGGTGTTGATCGGTTTTCGGTGTACAGAGTATCGTCCTGGACGATCAAAACCCAACAGACACACTCCCGCTGTAATCAACGGTTATACAGTCAGGGAAGGAGGTGTTAGGTAAAGTTGGATATCGAAGCCAAAAAACAGTTTGCGGCGCAACTTCACGAGCGGATGAAGAAAAGCAAAGTAGTCATCGTTACCGATTTCAAAGGCATGGATGTCGGTACCATGACCGAATTGCGAAGAAAACTGCGTGAAGCCGATGTCGAGTATGAGGTAATAAAAAACACCATGCTCCGTCGGGCATCCGAAGGCACGAACGTCGCGCCCATCAAAAGCTACTTTGAGGGCCCTTGCGCAGTTGCGATCAGCTATTCCGATCCGGTGGCACCGGCCAAGGTTCTGACCGAGTTCGTTAAGAACAATCAGAAGCTCGAGATCAAAGTCGGCGTGCTCGATGGGAAAGTGCTGGACATGGCAGCCATTAAGGCGCTCTCCTCGCTGCCGTCGCGCGAAGAGCTGCTGGCCACCGTGCTGTCCGCTATGATCGCCGTGCCCACATCTTTGGTGCGTGCGTTGAGCGATGTGCCGCGGCGTATGGTCAACGTGCTGCAAGCCATCAAAGAGCAAAAAGAAAAGCAGGCGGCCTGAAGGCCCCATGCAAAACCTGTATTCCAGATTGAACAATAGCGCCGTTCAACCATACGGCGATACGATTTCATAAGCGGAGGAAATAATACAATGGCAGATATCAGCAAACAGGATGTTATCAATTTCATCGCCAACATGACCGTTCTGGAGCTTTCCGAGATGGTCAAGGAGCTCGAAGAAAAGTTCGGTGTGTCCGCGGCCGCTCCCGTAGCCATGATGGCCGCAGCCGGCCCGGTTGGCGAAGCCGGCGCCGCCGCAGAGGAAAAGACCGAATTCGACGTCATTCTGACCACCGCTGGCGATAAGAAGATCCAGGTGATCAAAGAAGTCCGCGCCATCACCGGTCTCGGCCTGAAGGAAGCTAAAGATCTCGTGGATGGTGCCCCCAAACCCGTAAAAGAGGGCGTGAGCAAAGAGGAAGCAGAAAAGATCAAAGCGCAGTTGGAAGGAGCCGGAGCCCAAGTGGACCTCAAGTAGGTTTCCGCGATGGAGATGACGACCATCGCCCTGCTTACAACGAATGATGCAATGCGGAAATGGGGTGGAAAGGCCGAAAACCTTCTATCCCATTTTCGCGTTTCCTAAAGTCATTTTTAAAAAATTGGAGAGACCATGGTTGCACGGCTGGCGCTTGACAAGCGAATTCGTAAGAATTTCGGTAAGATCAAGAAGATAGTGGATATCCCCGATCTTATCGGCATGCAAAAAGAATCCTATCGACGCTTTCTACAGCTCGATGTGCCGCCCGAAAAGCGCGAAGACATCGGTTTGCAGGCGGTTTTCAAGTCGGTATTTCCCATCAAGGATTTTACTGGCAGCGCTTCCTTGGAGTTTGTGGCCTATCGCTTTTCCGAAGTAAAACACAGCGAAGAAGAGTGCATCCAGCGTGGCATGACCTATGAGTTACCGGTACGCATTACCGTCCGGCTGGTGGTTTACGATGTCGACAAAGAAACCGGCGTCTCCAATATCCGCGATATCAAAGAGCAGGAAATCTACTTCGGTACGATCCCGTTGATGACCGAAAAGGGAACTTTCATCATCAACGGCACCGAGCGTGTGGTGGTCAGCCAACTGCACCGCTCCTCGGGCGTGTTTTTCGACCACGACAAAGGCAAGACCCATTCCAGCGGTAAGATCATTTACAGTGCGCGCATCATTCCGGTGCGCGGCTCCTGGATCGATCTGGAGATCGATCCCAAGGATATCGTCTACATCCGCATCGATCGCCGGCGCAAGTTCCCGGTGACCACACTGCTCAAAGCCTTCGGCTACAACACCGAGGATCTGCTGAATTACTTCTACGCCAAAGAGCGCGTGGTTATCGAAGGGCGTCGCGCCTTCAAATTGTTCAACGAAGAACAGCTTAAAGGTCAGCGCGCGAGTCGGGACGTGGTTGATCCGAGCAGCGGTGAAGTGCTCGTGAAAAAAGGACGCATGTTCACCCAGCGTGCCATCAAGCAGATGAAGACGGCCAACATGACATCCATTCCCATCGGGCCGGAAGAGCTGCTCAGCAAAGTGTTCGCAGTGACCATCCCCGACCCGAAGAGCGGTGACGTGCTGATCCACTGCAACGAAGAAGTCGACGAAGAGGCGCTGGCCAAGCTGAAGAACGCCGGCATCAATGAGTTCGACATTCTGCATGTGGACGGCGTTTCCAGTAGCGATTCCATCCGCAAGACACTGCAACTGGATAAAGTGGTCAGCAAGGAGGAGGCGCTGATCGAGATCTACCGCCTGATGCGCCCAGGGAACCCGGCCACGCCCGAGGTGGCGCAGGAGTTCATGGATCACCTCTTCTTCAAGTCGGCCTACTACGATCTGTCCAGCGTCGGCCGCCTCAAGATCAACCTGCGTCTGGGGATCAACGCACCGGTCTATCTGCGGACCCTGCGCAAGGAAGATATTCTGCTGACGACCAAGACCTTGATCGAACTGCGCGACACCCAGGGGGTCGTGGACGATATCGATCATCTGGGCAATCGACGCGTGCGTGCGGTGGGCGAACTTCTGGAGAACCAGTACCGCATCGGTCTGGTTCGAATGGAACGGGCCATCAAGGAGCGCATGAGTCTGCAGGAAGTGGATGCCCTCATGCCCCACGACCTGATCAACCCTAAACCGGTTTCGGCGGTGGTCAAAGAGTTCTTTGGAACCAGCCAGTTGAGTCAGTTCATGGACCAGACCAACCCCCTTTCCGAGACAACCCACAAGCGACGCTTGAGCGCGCTGGGGCCCGGCGGTTTGACACGCGAGCGCGCCGGTTTCGAGGTCCGTGACGTGCATCCCTCCCATTACGGACGGATTTGCCCCATCGAGACTCCTGAGGGGCCGAACATCGGCTTGATCGTATCCCTGAGCACCTACGCCCGGGTCAACGATTACGGTTTCATCGAAACCCCCTACCGGGTGGTCAAGGACGCTGCGGTGACCCAGGATGTGAAGTTCCTCAGCGCTTTTGAGGAGAAGAAACATCCCATCGCCCAGGCCAACGCGCCCATCGACGACAAAGGCGGGTACATCAACCCGCTGGTAACTTCGCGGGTAGCCGGCGAATTCATGATGGTCGAGCGCGAGCAGATCGAGCTGATGGATATCTCTCCCAACCAGTTGGTAAGCGTTTCGGCCTCGCTGATTCCCTTCCTGGAAAACGACGACGCCAACCGTGCCCTCATGGGCTCCAACATGCAGCGCCAGGCCGTGCCGTTGATGACCAGTGAGGCGCCGCTGGTAGGCACCGGGATCGAGGGGGTTGTGGCCAAAGATTCTGGCGTCACCATCGTCACCGACCGCGATGGCGTGGTGGTCGATGTGGATGCTTCCCGTATCGTGATCCGGCATTCCGAGGATCCCAAGAGTCACAAAAAGCCGGTCTCGATCTACAACCTGTCCAAATTCATCCGGTCCAACCAGAATACCTGCTTCAACCATCGGCCCATCGTCCGCACCGGTCAATTGGTGCGGGCCGGCGACATCATCGCCGATGGACCGGCCACGGATCACGGTGAATTGGCCTTGGGCAAAAACGTGACGGTGGCCTTCATGCCCTGGGGCGGATATAATTTCGAAGACTCGATTCTGGTTTCCGAGCGGCTCGTGCGGGACGGCGTCTACACCTCCATCCATATCGAAGAGTTCGAAGTCGTGGCCCGGGACACCAAACTGGGCAAAGAAGAGATTACACGTGACATTCCTAATGTAGGCGACGAGGCCCTCAAGAATCTGGACGAAAGCGGCATTATCCGGCTGGGCGCTGAAGTGGTTCAGGGGGACATTCTGGTAGGCAAGATCACGCCCAAGGGCGAAACCCAGCTTTCTCCGGAAGAAAAGCTGCTGCGGGCCATTTTCGGTGAAAAGGCCGGGGATGTGAAGGATACGTCGCTGCGTGTGCCACCGGGCGTTGAAGGTATCGTCATCGACGCCAAGGTGTTCGCGCGCCGGGGCACCGAAAAGGATGAGCGCACCCAGGCTATCGAGCTGGCCGAAATCACGGTGCTCGAACGCAACCGCGACGACGAACTCAAAATCCTGGAAGAGATCACCCGTGAGCGAATCGAAAAACTGGTGCTCGGGCAGAAGCTGGCTGCGCCTTTGAAAAAAGGCAAAAAGGTCGTTGCCGGCAAGGACGAAAAAGTGATGGAAGGCATGCTGGCCGATATTCCGGCCTCGCAACTGGAAAGCCTCGTGCTCAACGATGCCGAGATGACTGAGAAGGTGCACGACATGCTCGAGCAGTTCCGGCAGCAGTGCGAGCGCGTGCGTGAGGGGTTCGAAAACTCGTTGCAGCGCTTCGAGCGGGGTGATGAGCTGCCGCCGGGCGTCATCAAGATGGTCAAAGTGTACGTTGCCATGAAGCGCAAGCTTTCGGTGGGCGATAAAATGGCCGGCCGCCACGGCAATAAGGGCGTCGTATCCCGGATTTTGCCGGTGGAAGACATGCCCTACTTCGAGGACGGAACGCCGGTGGATATGGTGCTCAACCCCCTGGGCGTGCCCTCGCGTATGAACGTCGGCCAGATTCTGGAGATCCACCTGGGGCGCGCAGCCAAAGGGCTCGGCGAACAGATCAATCGAATGCTCGAGGAGAACAAGGCCGACGAACTGCGCAAAAAGCTCAAACGCGTGTTCGACACCAAGGAAATCACCAGCGCCATCGATAAGCTGAATGAGCCCCAGGTGCTGGAAATGGCGGCCAATTACAAGAGCGGCGTGTTCATGGCCACGCCGGTCTTCGACGGTGCCAAGGAAGAAGAGATCAAGGCGCTGTTGACCGAAGCCGGCGTCGCCGCAACCGGTCAGGCGACCTTGTATGACGGCCATACCGGCGAGCCCTTCAAAGAGAAGGTCACGGTGGGCACCATGTATATGTTGAAACTGCATCACCTGGTGGACGATAAGATTCATGCGCGCTCCATCGGTCCCTACTCCCTGGTTACCCAGCAGCCATTGGGCGGCAAGGCCCAATTCGGCGGGCAGCGGCTGGGTGAAATGGAAGTCTGGGCCATGGAAGCCTATGGCGCGGCCCATGCCCTGCAAGAGTTCCTCACGGTAAAATCGGACGACATGGCCGGCCGCACCCGTATGTATGAAAAGATCGTCAAGGGGCAAAACATTCTGGAACCGGGGCTGCCCGAGTCCTTCAAGGTGTTGACCAAGGAACTGCAGGCTTTGGGCCTGGATGTTTCGCTTCTGGAAGAAAAGGATCTGCCGAAATCATAAACGCGACGCATGGCATGCCATCTGCCTGGGTTCGTGTGAACATATTTGAAATAATTTCCTAAAAAAAAGGAAATCCGAATGGAAACTTTGTACGACTTTTTTGCCAAACCGACCGATCCCCGTCAATATAGAGGCGTTCGGGTGGCCTTGGCGTCGCCTGAACAGATCCGGCAGTGGTCCCATGGCGAAATCAAGAAGCCGGAAACCATCAACTACCGCACATTCAAACCGGAACGCGACGGTCTATTTTGCGCTAAGATATTCGGCCCCACCAAAGATTACGAATGTAACTGCGGCAAGTACAAACGGATGAAACATCGGGGCGTCATCTGCGAAAAGTGCGGTGTGGAAGTCATCCAATCCAAGGTCCGCCGTGAACGCATGGGGCATATCGAACTGGCTACGCCCGTTTCGCACATCTGGTTTCTCAAGAGCCTCCCCAGCAAGATCGGCAACCTGCTCGACCTGACGCTGAAAAGCATGGAGAAGGTGCTCTATTTCGATTCCTATATCGTTGTCGACCCTAAAGATACACCACTGACCCGCTGCCAGCTGCTCCCCGAGGAGAAGTACCGCGAAGCCCTGGAGCAGTACGGCAATAAATTCGAGGCCGGCATCGGCGCCGAAGCGGTCAAACGCCTGCTTGAAGGCATCGATCTCAACGGCCTGTACACCAGCCTGCGCGAAGAAGTGCGCAGCACCAACTCGGTGGCCAAGCGGCAAAAATTGTCCAAGCGGTTGCGGATCGTGGACGCTTTCCGGCGCAGCGGCCTGGACCCGGTGTGGATGATCATGGATGTCATCCCGGTGCTGCCGCCCGACCTGCGACCGCTGGTGCCCCTGGAGGGCGGTCGCTTCGCCACCTCCGATTTGAACGATCTGTACCGCAGGGTGATCAACCGCAACAACCGTCTCAAACGGCTGGTGGACCTGAAGGCCCCGGACATCATCGTGCGCAACGAAAAGCGCATGCTGCAAGAATCGGTGGATGTGCTCTTCGACAACGGTCGCCATGGCCGGGTGATCACCGGTACCAACAAGCGGCCCTTGAAATCCCTCAGCGACACCCTCAAGGGCAAACAAGGGCGGTTCCGCCAGAACCTGCTGGGCAAACGCGTGGATTATTCAGGCCGCACCGTTATCACGGTAGGGCCCAACCTGCGCCTGCACCAGTGCGGTCTGCCCAAGAAGATGGCGCTCGAGCTGTTCAAGCCGTTCGTTTACTACCGCCTGGAACAGAAGAACCTCGTTTCTACGGTGAAAAGCGCCAAGAAAATGGTCGAGCGCGAAGTGCCCGAGGTCTGGGATACCCTGGACGAAGTCGTCCGCGAGTACCCGGTCATGCTCAACCGCGCGCCCACTCTGCACCGCTTGGGCATTCAGGCCTTCGAGCCCAATCTCATCGAGGGCAAGGCCATTCAACTGCATCCGCTGGTGTGTACCGCGTTCAACGCCGACTTCGACGGTGACCAGATGGCCGTGCACGTGCCGCTTTCGGTGGAGTCGCAGATCGAGGCCCGCGTGTTGATGCTTTCATCCAACAATATCCTGTCGCCGGCCAATGGCAGTCCCATCATCGTGCCCAGCCAGGATATCGTGTTGGGCACCTATTACATGACCCGCGGTATCGACGGGCACAAAGGTGAAGGCCGCATTTTTGCCAACACCGATGAAGTGCGCATCGCCTATGATTCCCGCGAGGTAGACCTGCACGCCAAGATCGTGGTGCGCATCGGCGATAAACGCCACGACACCACCGTGGGCCGGGTGCTGCTGTGGGAGATCATGCCCAAGGACCATCTGGTGATTCTGCGCCACATGCTCGTAAAAGAGAAGGAGCAGGCCGATTCCATACTGGAGCAGCTCAATGACGGGGCCGACTTCGTTGAAATGGTCAATGCCCACTCGGTAAGCATCGATAAGCGCCAGGGGGGCTTTATCGGCCTGTTGCGGCGGGACGAGTTCCAGCGCATCTTCGATACCGACCCCACGGATATTGATACGATCTTCGCGCTGCAGCCCGGTGAGGTCAGTCCGGTCATAAAAGCGCACGACGGCTTCCATCTGTTCAAACTCATGGAAAAGCGACAGGAGATGCCGTTCGACGCCATCAACAAGGTGATGGACAAGGGCGCCCTGCGCGATCTGGTGGATTTCGCCTATCGCAACCTGGGACCCAAAGCCACCGTCATCCTCTCCGACCGTCTCAAGGATATCGGCTACAAGTATTCCACCAAAGGCGGTCTGTCCATTTCCATCAAGGACATGATCATCCCCGAAGGCAAGTGGGCGATCCTCAAACAGGCCGAGCAGCAGGTGACCGAAATCGGGCGCCAATACACCGAAGGTTTGATCACCCAGGGTGAGAAATATAACAAGGTGGTCGACATCTGGGCCAAGGCCACGGACGATGTGGCCAATGAAATGATGGAGGCCATGAAAAGCGCCCCCGTTTACGATGACCGGGGTGAACCCATGGTGGATGAAGCCGGGCAGCCGATCATCGCCGAAAACCTCAATCCCATTTTCATGATGGCCGATTCGGGTGCCCGCGGTTCCAAGGACCAGATGCGCCAATTGGCCGGCATGCGCGGGTTGATGGCCAAACCTTCGGGCGAAATCATCGAAACCCCGATTCAAGCCAACTTCCGCGAAGGATTGTCGGTGCTGCAATACTTCATCTCCACCCACGGCGCCCGCAAAGGTCTCGCCGATACCGCTTTGAAGACCGCCAACTCCGGTTATCTGACCCGGCGCCTGGCCGACGTGGCCCAGGATGCCACCATCACCGAGCGGGATTGCGGCACCATGATGGGAGTGGAAGTGGAACCGCTGATGGAAGGTGGCGAAGTGATCCAGCGCTTGGGAGAACGGGTGCTGGGCCGTGTCACCGTCGAGGATATCCTGGACCCGTTTACCGATGAAGTGTTGATCCCGTCCAACCAGGAGATCGACGAACGGGGGGTGCGCCTCATCGAAGAGGCCGGCATCACCCGGGCCAAGATCCGCAGCGTGCTGACCTGCCAGACCAAATTCGGCGTTTGCGCAGCATGCTATGGCCGTGACCTGGCCCACGGCGGTCGGGTGGAAATAGGTCAATCCATCGGCATTCTGGCAGCCCAATCCATCGGCGAACCAGGCACCCAGCTCACCATGCGTACCTTCCACATCGGTGGTACAGCCAGCCGGCGAGTGGAACAGGCCGATATCCGGGCCCGCACTGCCGGTGAAATCAAATATCTCGATTTGAATATCGTGCAGAACGCCCAGGGACACAACGTGGTCATGAACCGCCGCGGTGGTGAATTTGCCATTCTGGGCAAGGCCGGCCGCGAGCGTGAGCGTTTCCCGGTCATTTACGGCGCGCACATTCTGGTGGCGGACGGCGAAAAGGTCGAGCCCGGTCAGCTGCTGGCTTCCTGGGACCCCTTCACCACGCCGATCATCACCGAAGTGGCGGGCACGGTCAAATTCGGGGATCTGATTCCCGGCAAGACCATGCAGGAAAAGGTGGACCCGGTAACCGGCAAATCGAGCCGCACCGTCATCGAATCCAAAACCGGTGAAGAGCGGCCACGCATCTCCATCAAGGGGGAAGACGGCAAGACCGCCAAACTCAAGAGCGGTTCCGGCATGGCCCGCTATATCCTGCCGGTGGACGCCATTTTGATGGTGGAAGAGGGCGACGAGGTCCGGGCCGGCGACGTGGTGGCCAAACTGCCGCGCGCCACCACCAAGACGAAGGACATCACCGGTGGTTTGCCGCGTGTGGCCGAGCTGTTCGAGGTGCGCAAGCCCAAGGATATCGCGGTACTCAGTGAAATCGAAGGGTATGTCAGCATCGCCAAATCCACCAAGAAAGGCAAGCAGAAGGTAACCGTTTCGCCAGTGGATGTGGGTGACAAGAAAGAGTACCTCATTCCCCGGGGCAAGCACATCAATGTGTACGAAGGTGACTACGTCAAAGCCGGTGAGCCCCTTGTGGGCGGCTCGGCCATTCCCCAGGACATTCTGCGCATCAAAGGTGAAGTCGCCCTGGCGCGATACCTGGTGGACGAGGTTCAGGAGGTATATCGTCTCCAGGGTGTGCGTATCAACGACAAGCACATCGAAGTGATCGTTCGCCAAATGATGCGGCGAGTCAAGATCATGGATGTAGGGGATACCGACTTCGTCGTGGAGGAGCAGGTGGACCGTATCGCTTTCGACGATGCCAACCAGGCCGTCATCGCCGGCGGCGGCAAACCGGCCACGGCCGAGCCGCTGATTCTGGGTATCACCAAGGCCTCCTTGAGCACCGACAGCTTTATTTCCGCGGCCTCTTTCCAGGAGACTACCAAGGTCCTGACGGATGCCTCCATCGCCGGAACCGTGGATTACCTGCGCGGCTTGAAAGAGAACGTGATCATGGGGCGCCTGATTCCGGCCGGTACCGGCCTGGTGGATTATATGGGCTTGGATGTGGCCGTCCAGAACGAGGTGCCTACGGAGCAGGGCTAATGTCATTGAACCGGTAACCGGGAACCTTATCTGAAGGCACCGCTTGCCGGACATTGATTTCGTTTAAAAAAAAGAGCCGGTGGTCAAGGAAAATCACTTGACAATTAGCGGGCATCTATATACTAATCCGCTTTTTCCGCAGGGGCGTGCGCTGCGTCCCGGAATCAAGAAAAGATGAGGGTTAAGAGGAAATTATGCCGACGATCAACCAGTTAGTAAAGAATGGGCGCCAACGGGTTAAGAAAAAAACCAATACCCCCGCGCTGAAGGGGGCGCCTCAAAAAAGAGGTGTTTGTACAAGGGTTTACACATCAACTCCCAAGAAACCCAACTCGGCCCTTCGCAAGGTGGCGCGTGTCCGCTTGACCACCGGCATCGAAGTCACCGCCTATATCCCGGGTATTGGTCACAATCTGCAGGAGCACTCGGTGGTATTGGTCCGTGGCGGACGCGTCAAGGACCTTCCCGGTGTGCGATACCATATCGTGCGCGGTACCTTGGATACACTGGGAGTTGAAGATCGTCGCCAGGGGCGCTCCAAGTATGGCGCCAAGAAACCCAAATAGTTTCATTAACCGAACCACAGTCGAGAAGATGGTGTAGCATATGCCGAGAAGAAGAGAAGTACCCGAGCGCAGCATTATTCCGGACGCCAAATACAACAGCAAGTTGGTGGCCAAATTCATTGCGTCCCTGATGCGGGATGGAAAGAAGAGTGTCGCAGAATCCGTGATGTACGGCGCTTTCGATATCGTCGAAGAAAAATCCAAGAACGAAGCGATAAAAGTGTTCGAGCAGGCCTTGGAGAATGTGCGCCCCATGATCGAGGTCAAATCCAGGCGCGTGGGCGGTTCGACCTACCAGGTGCCGACCGAAATCCGTCCGGCTCGACGGACGGCACTCGCCATCCGCTGGTTGATCTCCTACGCTCGCGGACGCTCGGAACTCGGTTTTTCAGCCAAGCTGGCCGGTGAAATGATGGATGCGGCCGGAAACCGCGGAGCGGCTGTCAAGAAAAAGGAAGATACGCACAAGATGGCTGAGGCCAACAAGGCCTTTGCTCACTATCGCTGGTAAGAGGTTCACGAACGAACGCGCAATAGGTTTTAAATTCCGCGCTCCACCGAAGTACCGGGTCTTTAAAACCTATTCTTTTTGTCTAATCGATAGCCCGATTAGGGGAGGACAAGATGGCCAAGGCAAAATTTGAGAGAAAGAAGCCCCATGTCAACGTAGGGACCATCGGTCATATTGATCATGGCAAGACGACATTGACGGCAGCGATCACCAAGCACAATGGGTTGAGAGGCCGTGCGGAGTTTGTGCCGTTTGATCAGATCGACAAGGCGCCCGAGGAGAAGGAGCGCGGTATCACGATTGCCACGGCGCATGTGGAGTACGAGTCCGAAAACCGTCATTATGCCCATGTGGATTGTCCGGGGCACGCGGACTATATCAAGAACATGATCACGGGAGCCGCCCAGATGGACGGCGCGATTCTGGTGGTGGCGGCCGACGACGGTCCCATGCCCCAGACGCGGGAGCACATTTTGCTGGCGCGTCAGGTGGGTGTGCCGCGCATCGTGGTATTCTTGAACAAGTGCGACATGGTGGACGATGCGGAGCTGATCGAGCTGGTGGAGCTTGAGTTGCGCGAGCTGTTGACCAAGTACGAGTTTCCCGGGGACGATACGCCGATCATCCGTGGCAGCGCGCTCAAGGCGCTGGAGAGCGACGATCCGGAGAGCGCCGAGGCCAAGTGCATTTTCGAGTTGATGAATGCCATCGACACGTTCATTCCCGAGCCCAAGCGCGACATCGACAAGCCCTTCCTGATGCCCATCGAAGACGTGTTCAGCATTTCGGGTCGCGGCACGGTTGTGACCGGTCGCGTGGAGCGTGGCATCATCAAGGTGGGTGACAACGTGGAGATCGTGGGCATCCGTCCGACGTTAAAGACGGTGTGCACGGGCGTTGAGATGTTCCGCAAGCTGCTGGACGAAGGTCGGGCGGGCGACAACATCGGCGTATTGCTGCGCGGCACCAAGCGTGAGGAAGTCGAGCGCGGCCAGGTCGTGGCGGTGCCGGGCACGATCACGCCGCATACCAAGTTCAAGGCCGAGGCGTACATTTTGAGCAAGGAAGAGGGGGGGCGCCACACGCCGTTCTTCAACGGGTACCGGCCTCAGTTTTACTTCCGGACCACCGATGTGACCGGTATTTTGAACCTGCCCGAGGGCGTGGAGATGGTGATGCCGGGGGACAATGTTGCGATCACGGCCGAGCTGATTACGCCGATCGCCATGGAAAAAGAGCTGCGCTTTGCCATCCGCGAAGGCGGACGGACGGTCGGCGCCGGTGTGGTGAGCGAAATCATCGAGTAGAAAGATTGACCCATGATAATGAACGCCAAAATCAGAATCAGGTTGAAGGCTTACGATCACAAACTGTTGGATCAATCGGCAACGGATATCCTGGACACCGCCCGCAAGACAGGCGCCAAAGTGGTGGGCCCGATTCCTCTGCCGACCAAGATCAACAAGTTTTGTGTTTTACGGTCTCCTCACATTGATAAGAAGTCTCGGGAGCAGTTTGAGATGCGCACCCACAAACGGCTGCTGGATATTCTCGAACCCACCCAGCAGACGGTGGATGCCCTGATGAAACTGGATCTTTCTCCCGGCGTGGATGTGGAGATCAAACTGTAAGTAGGAATGACGAGCCATGAGCAAAGGATTGATCGGTAAAAAGCTGGGAATGACGAGCATTTTCACGGCAGATGGCCAATATATCCCGGTCACCGTGATCCAGGCAGGACCTTGTGTGGTCACCCAGATCAAAACAGAGGCCAACGACGGTTACAATGCGCTGCAGTTGGGTTTCTCGGAGAAACGCGTATCGCGCACCAACAAACCGGACCAGGGGCACTTCAAGAAAAGCGGCGGTCAGTGCTATTACTTCGTCCGCGAAGTTGCCGTAGATGATCCAAGCGCATACTCCCTGGGCCAGAACCTCGGCCCGGACCTGTTTGATGTTGGGGAAAAGGTTGACGTGATCGGCACGAGCAAAGGGCGTGGCTTTGCCGGTGTTGTCAAGCGGCATCGCTTCGGCGGCGGTCGCAAGACTCACGGCGGAAAATGCTATCGCATCCCCGGCTCGGTAGGCAGCAGTGCATGGCCGTCCAAGGTGATCAAGGGTAAAAAGCTTCCCGGCCACTTCGGCACGGATCGCAAGACCACCCGGAACCTTGAAATCGTTGACGTCCGCCCCGAAGAGAACCTGATTCTGGTCAAAGGCGCCGTCCCGGGCAGCCGCGACGGGATGGTCATGATCAGGAAGCTGAAAATCGCCAAGAAGTAACCACCGGCAGCCCGCCCTGGCAAAGAGCATTCCAGGCGATCGGCGGGTTCCGAACGAGGAAGAATATGGCAACTGTAGACGTCATCAACATTGAGGGTAACAAAGTATCCCAGGCCGAGCTTTCGGATGCCATTTTTGACGTACCGGTTAAGAAATCCGTTATGCACCAGGTGGTCAAGGCTCAATTGGCCAAACGACGCAGTGGCAACGCAAGCGTCAAAAACCGTCACGACGTGGCTGGCTCCACGCGCAAACTCTATAAGCAAAAAGGGACCGGCCGCGCGCGGCGCGGTGATATAAAGTCACCCTTGATGCGCGGCGGTGGCGTTATTTTCGGACCTCACCCCAGATCCTATGAGCAGAAAGTGACCAAGAAAGTGCGCCGTCTCGCGCTCAAAATGGCGCTGACCTGCAAACTCAAAGAGGCCGAATTGATGGTCCTGGACGGCTTCGATCTCGCAAGCATCAAGACCAAGGAATTTGTCCGGACCGTTGAAACGCTCAAAGCCTCCAACGCATTGATCGTGACGGCGGAGCAGAACGCGAATCTCGAACTTTCATCGCGCAACGTCCCGGGTGTAAAGGTGATGCGGCTCGAAGGATTGAATGTCTACGATATTCTCAAATACGAGAAGCTCGTCCTGCTTCAAGGTGCCATCAAAGGCATCGAAGGGAGATTAATGGCATGATCAACTACGACATCATCAAACGGCCGATCATCTCCGAGAAGACCAACATCCAGAAGGAAAAAAGCAATCAGGTTACGTTCGAAGTCGACCCTCGCGCGAATCGCATCGAAGTCCAGCGTGCTGTCGAGAAGATTTTCAACGTAAAGGTGGCCGATATCCGAACCATGCATGTCAGAGGAAAGTTTAAAAGGCGAGGACGTGTTCTGGGTAAACGCCGCAACTGGAAGAAGGCCATCGTGAAGCTGATGCCGGGCGAGCGCATCGAATTCTTTGAAGGGGCCTAACGCTAGGAGCTATTAGAAATGGGAATCAAAAGAGTTCAACCGACATCGTCTGGTCGCAGGTTTCAGACCTTCTACGATTTCGAGGAGATCACCAAGGATCGGCCGGAAAAAGGCCTCATCAAGATCCGGAAATCCAGCGGCGGACGAAACGCCTATGGCCGTGTTACGGCCCGGCGCAGAGGCGGTGGTCATAAACGCTATTATCGCATCATCGATTTCAAACGGGACAAAGACAGCATTCCCGCCAAGGTGGCCGCCATCGAATACGATCCGAACCGTAGTGCGCGCATTGCTCTGTTGAATTACGTGGACGGAGAGAAGCGCTATATCCTCGCACCGGTGAATCTGAAAGTCGGCGATCTCGTAATGTCGGGAGCCGAGGCGGACATCAAGCCAGGCAACGCGCTACCGCTGGCCAACATCCCATTGGGTACGCACATTCACAATATCGAATTGCGACTCGGCAAAGGCGGGCAAATCGTTCGGGCGGCCGGAACCTACGCCCAGTTGATGGCCAAAGAAGACCGATATGCGCTGGTCAAACTGCCTTCAGGTGAAGTGCGCATGGTTTTGCTCAAGTGCAAGGCGACCATCGGCCAGTTGGGCAATGTGGAGCATGAAAACATATCTCTTGGAAAAGCGGGGCGCAACCGCTGGCTCGGGCGTCGGCCCAAAGTACGCGGCGTGGCCATGAACCCGGTGGACCATCCGATGGGCGGTGGCGAAGGTCGCTCTTCTGGTGGACGGCATCCCTGTTCGCCGTGGGGTATGCCCACTAAAGGCTACCGCACCCGTAACAATAAATCCACCGACAGATTTATCGTCAAACGTAGAAAGTAGTAATTGCACGGCGCCGGCGCGGCAGATCCAAAGGCCACCCATCAGCGCCAAGGCAACGGCATGGATGCACAGGAGAAGATATGCCACGGTCACTGAAAAAAGGTCCGTTCATTGAAGACAGCTTGATGAAAAAGGTCTTGGTTTCCCAGGAGACGCGAAGCAACCGCGTCATCAAGACATGGTCAAGGCGCTCGACGATTGTGCCCGAGATGGTCGGACTGACGCTGGCAGTCCATAACGGTCGTAAATTCATTCCCGTATTCGTTACTGAAAACATGGTGGGGCACAAACTTGGTGAGTTTTCGCCGACCCGGACCTTTTTCGGACACGCAGCCGACAAGAAAACCAAAAAGAAATAGGTATGGGTAGATAGGAGTAGCAGTCATGCAGGTTAAAGCAGTCGCCCGATATGTGCGCGTTTCACCGCAGAAGGTGCGTTGGATGGCCGAAGCCATCAAAGGCAAACCGGTGGAAAAAGCCTTGGCTACCATTAAATTCATGCCCCAGAAGGCTGCCGGGATCGTCGAAAAAGTACTGCGCTCAGCTGTGGCCAATGCGGAACAGATGCCGGACGTGGATATCGATGATCTTGTGGTGGGCAATCTTATCGCCGACAGTGGACCGATGCTCAAGCGCTTCGCGGCAAAAGCACGTGGACGCGGAACGCGGATATTAAAGAAAACAAGCCATGTGACGGTGATTCTCACCGATGCGTCGTTGTAACCAGGAGGAGGTAAAAGCTTGGGCCAGAAAGTCAACCCCATTGGATTAAGGCTGGGTATCGTAAAGACGTGGGAATCCCGGTGGTTCGCGGATAAGAAGTACGGAGAATACATCCAACAGGATTCAAAACTACGTGACTTCGTTAAGAAAAAGCTGTTTCATGCGGGGGTATCCCGTATTGAGATAGAACGCTCAGCCAAACGTATTCGACTTCGGATTTACACGGCGCGTCCGGGTATCGTTATCGGAAAGAAGGGCTCCGAGATCGAAAGGCTCAAGCAGGAAATTGAAAAGACCGTTTCACAAGAGGTAATGATTGACATTCAGGAAGTTCGCAAGCCTGAAATCGATGCTCAGTTGGTGGCCGAAAACGTGGCCATGCAAATCGAAAGACGCGTAGCCTTCCGGCGCGCGATGAAGCGCGGTGTCACTTCGGCCATGCGGTTTGGCGCCCAAGGCGTAAAAATTATCTGCTCAGGCCGCTTGGGGGGCGCTGAAATGGCACGCCGAGAGTGGTACCGGGAAGGCCGGGTGCCGCTGCATACCCTACGTGCAGACATAGATTATGGTTTCACCGAAGCTCGCACGACCTACGGTGCCATCGGTGTAAAAGTATACATCTTCAAAGGAGAAATCCTGAAGAAGGAAGAACCGCAAGTCCAGGGATAACCCCGGCGGACATCAGCGGCCCAGACGCGCAGTAATAAAACGATGAATTGCCGCGTTGAACCAGGAGAGTGGTTGATATGTTAAGCCCAAAGAAGGTCAAGTTCCGCAAAATGATGAAAGGCAAAATGCGAGGGACGGCTCGCCGCGGCGCCACCCTCAATTTTGGGGAATACGGATTGCAGGCCGTTGCCTGCGGCTATATCAGCGCCAAACAGATCGAGGCTGCCCGTATTGCCATGACCCGACACGTAAAGCGTGGCGGAAAAATCTGGATTCGCATCTTTCCTGACAAGCCGTTGACCAAAAAGCCCGCTGAAGTCCGCATGGGTAAGGGCAAAGGCGCACCCGAAATGTGGGTGGCCGTCATCCGGCCCGGCCTGGTTCTTTACGAAATGTCGGGTGTCACCAAAGAGATGGCCCAGGAAGCGCTTCGGCTGGCAGCACACAAACTCGCGGTAAAGACCCGATTTGTGGAGAGGAGCGAGACAATATGAAGATCAGTGAAGTCAGGGCGCTCAGTCCAGAAGAGATGAAACGTAAGCTTGGAGAGCTGAAGCACGAACTGTTCAACCTGCGCTTTCAAAAGGGGATCAGCCAGCTCGAAAACCCGCGCAAAATGAACCAGACCCGGAAGGACATCGCGCGCATTAACACGGTGCTTACCGAGTTGACTCGTAACCCCATGAAGACGAATAACTAGGGGCGCATATGGAAAATACACGTGGAACAAAACGGCAAGTAATCGGTACCATCGTCAGTAACAAGATGGACAAGACAGTCGTGGTCGTATCAGAGCGGCTGGTGAAACATCCTTTATATAAGAAATTCATCCGGCGCCAACACAAATACGTCGCCCACGATACCGCCAATGCCTGCAGCATCGGGGACCGGGTGCTCATCACCGAATCCAGACCGTTGAGCAAAACCAAACGCTGGCGCGTCAGCCGCATTATCGAGAAAGCCGTCTAAAGCAAAGGGATAAGAAGATGATTCAGACCGAAACGAGACTAACTGTGGCCGACAATTCAGGAGCCCGCGTACTGTACTGCATTAAGGTGCTCGGTGGGTCCCGACGCCGCTATGCCAGCCTGGGTGACGTGATCGTTGTCTCCGTGAAAGATGCCATACCTAACGCCAAAGTCAAGAAAGGCGATGTGCACAAGGCGGTTGTCGTTCGTACCTCCAAAGAAGTGCGAAGGCCGGATGGCTCCTATATTCGCTTTGACGACAACTCGGCGGTGTTGATCAATAACCAACGCGAGCCCTTGGGCACCCGTATTTTTGGACCGGTGGCTCGAGAGCTGCGCGCCAAACGCTTTATGAAAATCGTTTCGCTGGCCCCCGAGGTCATCTAACGACGGAGTCGATTCCCATGGAACGCTATAAGTGCAAACTCAAGAAAGACGATAAGGTAAAAGTAATTACCGGCAAAGACAACGGTAAGATCGGCAAAGTTCTAAAAGTGGACCGCAAAAACAAGCGTGTCCTGGTGGAACACGTCAACATGGCGAAAAAGCACCAGCGGCCTACGGCACAAAATCGGCAGGGCGGCATTGTCGAGAGTGAGGCGCCGCTGAATTGGTCCAACGTCATGTTGATGTGCAATAAATGCGTTAAGCCGGTCCGGATCAAGATGCAACAGCTCGAAGACGGCAAAAAAGTGCGCGTGTGCCGCAAATGCAATGAGCAGATCGACGCTTGATTGATCTCATCGCAGGCACCACTTGCGGAGGAGTGGAATGTCACAGCTTCAAACATACTACGAAGAGCAGGTTGTCCCAAAGCTCAAGGAAAAATTCAACTACGCCAATGTTCACCAGATTCCGAAACTGGAGAAGATCGTCCTGAACATGGGCTTGGGGCAGGCCATTCAGAACATCAAAATCATAGATGCGGCCGTCGAAGAGCTGATGAGTATCGCCGGGCAGCGACCAGTCGTAACCAGAGCCAAGAAATCCATCGCGGCCTTTAAGCTGAGAACCGGCATGCCCATCGGCGTGATGGTGACCCTGCGGCGGCAGCGTATGTTTGATTTTTTGAGCAAGCTCGTGAATGTCGCGCTGCCCCGCGTCCGTGACTTCAGAGGCGTATCCCAGAAAGCTTTTGACGGAGCAGGTAACTACTCGCTTGGCATCAGAGAGCACATCATCTTCCCTGAGATCGATTACGACAAGATCGAAAACGTTAAGGGAATGAATATCAGCATCGTGACCACCGCAAAGAACGACGAAGAAGGGCGCGAACTGCTGGCTTTACTGGGAATGCCTTTCCGCAAATAGAGATACCGTAAGGAGGAAGCTTTGGCCAAGACATCATTACGATTGAAAGCGCTGCGCAAGCCCAAATTCGGCGTACGGGAATATAACCGATGCCCCCTTTGCGGGCGGCCACGTGCGTATATCCGAAAATTCGGCATCTGCCGTATCTGCTTCCGCAATATGGCATCTCAAGGCAAATTGCCGGGTGTTGTTAAATCGAGCTGGTAACGTGCAGACTGCGCTCGTTTACCGGCTAAAAATACAGAAGACTTTTTGAGCAAACGGAGAATAAGATGGCGATCACCGATCCAATTGCCGACATGCTGACCCGGATCCGAAATGCCGGAAAAGCCAAATTGAACAGCGTAGATATCCCCGGCTCCAAGATCAAGACCGAATTGGCCAAAGTGATGAAGAGCGAAGGGTTTATCCGCAACTACAAGTTCATCAAAGACGGCAAGCAGGGGATTCTGAGAGTCTATTTGAAGTATGGGGACAATCAGTCCCATGTGATCCTCGAGATGCAGAGTGTCAGCAAGCCGTCGCGGCGAATTTACACAAGCGCCGGCGATGTCAAGCCTGTCTACAATGGCATGGGTATCGCTATTCTATCGACGTCCAAAGGAATTCTTACCGATAAACAGGCGCGAAAAGAAAACGTCGGCGGTGAAGTTCTCTGCACTATGTTCTAAAGGGCGATTCCTTGGGGCGTACCAGAGAGAAAGCGAAACGGAACAGGATCCATACTGCAGCTGTAAAAGAAAAACGCCCGTAGACAGCCAAGCGTATGATAGAGGTGGAAAAGATGTCGCGAGTAGGTAAAAAGCCAATCCGCGTGCCCGAGAAAACCACAGTATCGGTTAAGGAAGGCACGGTAACGGTTCAGGGCAAAAACGGAAAACTGACACACAGTATGCATCCGGCCATCGATCTGACGATAGAAAAAGACCGGGTCGATGTCACCATGAAAACGGACGATCGAAAGACGCGAGCGCTCCAGGGAATGACCCGCAGCATCGTAGCCAGCATGGTAACCGGTGTGAGCAAGGGGTACGAACGGGTGCTGGAGATCAACGGCATCGGTTATCGTGCGGAGGCCAAAGGAAAGAGCCTGGTCTTCAACCTGGGGTTCTCCCACCCGATTACCTTTCCTCTGCCTGAGGGTATAACGGCTGCTGTTGAGAAGAATAATGTGGTCAAATTGGCCGGCATCGACAAGCATCTTCTGGGCCAAACCGCGGCTCGCATTCGTCAGTTGCGGCCACCGGAGCCGTACAAGGGCAAAGGAATCAAATACGCGGAAGAGCATATTCAAAGAAAAGCCGGGAAGACCGGCACCAAATAAGCCAAAGGAGCCCCGCGGTATTCGGGGCTGCCGCCTCTAACTAATGGTGTTCGAAAGAGCACAGGTGGGGATCATCATGAGTACTACAAAAGCAAAAGAAGTCGCACGGGCAAAACGCAAAGCGCGTATCCGCAAAAAAATTTCCGGGACGCCTGAAAGGCCGCGTCTAACCGTGTTCCGAAGCGCTCGGCACGTCTACGCCCAGATCGTCGATGACCGGGCCGGCAACACCCTGGTTACCGCATCGAGTTTAGAAGGCGCCTTCAGGGAACAGCCCAAATTCGCGAGCAAAGTTGCGGCCGCGAATTTCATCGGAAAGCTATTGGCCCAGCGCGCCTTGGAAAAGGGCATCAAGAAAGTCGTCTTTGATCGCAACGGTTTCCTGTACCACGGCCGCATCAAAGCTATATCGGATGGTGCCAGAGAAGCAGGCCTGGACTTCTAGTCTGGAGGCGCAACGCGCATAAGGAGGAGAGCCCTTGTTTAAGCAAGATATCGATGAAACCCAATTAATTGATAAGGTCGTCCACATCAGCCGCGTGGCCAAAGTAGTTAAGGGTGGTCGCCGCTTCAGCTTCAGCGCCATCGTCGTGGTCGGCGATGGCCGTGGCAATGTCGGGTGTGGATTGGGAAAAGCCGGCGAAGTGCCCGAGGCGATCCGCAAAGGAGTCGAAAAGGCCAAAAAGAGCATGATCCAAGTTCCCATTAAGGAAGGCACCATCCCTTATCAAACGATCGGACGATTCGGCGCCGGTCGGGTCATGCTGAAACCGGCTATGGAAGGTACCGGTGTGATCGCCGGCGGCGCGGTGCGAGCCGTTCTCGAGGCGGTAGGCATTCAGAACATTCTTACAAAATGCATGGGAACCAGCAATCCTCACAATGTGGTGAAAGCAACTATCGAAGGGTTGCGCCACCTGCAGAGCACCGAACAGGTCGCTGCGCGACGCGGATTGCAAGTAGCCGAATTAAGGTAGATAGGAACGACGAACATGGCTGGCAAAATTAAGGTTACCCTGAAAAAAAGCATGATCGGTAGGCCCGAAAAGCATCGTGAAGTTTTGCGCGGCATGGGGCTCACTAAAATGAATCGAACCGTCAAACTGGACAATACACCAGCAATCCGGGGCATGATTCAAAAGGTACTGCACCTGGTAGAGGCTGAGGAGATCAAGCCATGAAGTTGCACGAACTGAAACCGGCCAAAGGCGCAACCAAAGACCGTCAGCGCAAAGGGCGAGGGGTCGGATCAGGCTGGGGAAAAACCGCAGGCCGTGGCTCCAAGGGGCAAAAAGCCAGAAGTGGACCCGGCATTCGCCCTGGATGGGAAGGCGGTCAGATGCCGTTGCATCGCAGGCTGCCCAAACGCGGTTTCAAAAATGCCTTCAAGAAAGAGTTCGCGGTTGTCAACGTTAGTGATCTGGGAAGGTTCGATGCCGGCATGGTCGTCGACGAAGCCGCTCTGGTACGAATCGGATTGCTCAAGGGCCGGCACGATGGGATCAAATTGCTCGGCCAAGGCGAAATTGGTGTGGCCTTAACGGTTAAACTCAACGCCATCAGCCGCAGCGCGAAAGAAAAGATCGAAGCGGCCGGAGGCAGCGTAGAGGTAATCTAAATGGTCGGCAGCGGATTCGGCAATATTTTCAAGATTCCGGAATTGCGCAAGCGTCTTTTCTACACTGCCGCTCTTCTGGCGGTGTATCGCATCGGCGTGTACGTACCGACGCCCGGTGTGGACGCTGGGGCATTGAAGTCCTACTTCGATTCCATGCAAGGCACGATCTTCGGGGTTTTCAACATGTTCACCGGCGGTGCCTTGGAGCAGCTGTCGGTTTTCGCCCTGGGCATCATGCCTTACATCAGCGCGTCGATCATTCTCCAGCTGCTGACTATGGTAATTCCCCATCTGGAAGAGTTGAAGAAGGAAGGGGAGCAGGGCCAGAAAAAGATTACCCAGTACACGCGCTATGGCACAATCGTGCTGAGCATCATCCAGGGCCTCGGCATCGCCGTCGGGCTCGAAGGGATGCACTCGCCCACCGGAGCCGCTGTGGTTTACAATGCCGGATGGGGTTTCCGACTGCTCACCGTGATAACGCTCACCGCCGGAACGGCCTTCATCATGTGGCTGGGAGAGCAGATCACCGAGCGGGGAATCGGCAACGGAATCTCCCTGATCATTTTTGCAGGCATCGTGGCGCGCATGCCCGGCGCCTTGGCCAATACGATTCGTCTCGTTCAGCAGGAGGAAATGGGAATCTTTGCGCTGATCATTATTCTCATACTCATGGTTCTGGTGATCGGCGTTATCATCTTCATAGAACAAGGGCAGCGACGTATACCGGTGCAGTATGCAAAGCGCGTTGTAGGCCGGCGCATGTACGGCGGACAAAGCACCCACTTGCCATTGAAAATCAATTCGGCCGGCGTCATTCCACCGATATTCGCTTCCTCGATCATCATGTTTCCGGCAACAATCGCCCAATTTGCCCAGGTTTCCTGGCTGAAAAGTGTCGCCGATGCCTTTCATCCAGGTAGTGTCTGGTACAGCTTGCTTTACGTTGCATTCATCATATTTTTCTGCTATTTCTACACGGCTGTGACTTTCAACCCTGTGGATGTGGCCGAAAACATGAAAAAGCATGGCGGCTTCATTCCAGGTATCCGACCGGGGAAAAGAACAGCTGATTACATTGACCGGGTGCTAACGAGAATCACCCTGGGCGGCGCTATCTATGTTTCTGCGGTGTGCGTTCTGCCGACGCTGTTGATCACAAAGTTCAACGTCCCCTTCTATTTTGGAGGCACGGCCCTGCTGATTGTCGTCGGCGTTGCCATCGATACAATCGCTCAGATGGAATCACACATGCTGACGCGGCATTATGAGGGCTTCCTTAAAAAGGGCAGTATCAGGGGGCGCAGATAAAAGACGTACCCGCGAGGCGATGGAAGGGATAATGTGAGGTTCAGGGGGAGCGATGGCTAAGGAAGAGCCGATACGGGTAGAGGGCGTTGTTCTGGAAACGCTGCCTAACGCCATGTTCAAGGTTGAGCTGGAAAACAAACACCAGGTGCTGGCTCACATAAGTGGCAAAATGCGCATGCATTTCATCAAAATTCTACCCGGTGACAAGGTAACGGTCGAGCTATCGCCCTATGACCTGAGTCGGGGCAGGATCACTTACCGGTCGAAGTAGTTATTGAGATAATTGGCGCGCAGAACACGAAAGTGATCATAAGCCAGCAAAGAACATAGGAGTCAAAGGCAATGAAGGTCAGAACGTCCATTAAAAAAATCTGCAGCAAATGCAAAATCGTTCGACGCAAAGGTGTTTTGCGGGTCATTTGCGAAAACAAGCGTCACAAGCAACGACAAGGTTAAGTGTTTTGATGGTTTAGAGGAGGATTCGCTTTGGCACGAATTGCAGGTGTAGACTTACCGAGGCGCAAAAGGATCGAAATCGGATTGACCTATATTTATGGAATAGGTCGCGCCATGTCCAATAGAATTTTAAAGGATTCGAATGTAGATCCAAATACCCTCACCGATGATCTTACCGATGCGGAAGTGAACAACATCCGTAAAGTGATCGACGGTACATGCAAGGTAGAGGGTGAGCTGCGTACTGAAATTTCCATGAATATCAAGCGTCTCATGGACCTGGGGTGCTACCGCGGGCTCCGCCATCGCCGTGGCTTGCCGGTTAACGGACAACGCACCAAGACCAATGCGCGCACGCGCAAGGGGCCGAAGCGTTCTGCCATCAAGAAAAAAGGCGCCGTCAAAAAGAAATAGACTTTGAAGCTTTGAGGACATAGCAAATGCCAAAAAAAACGCGCACCAAGAAAAAAGAGAAAAAGAACATCGCCAACGGTGTGGTGCACATCCAATCGACGTTCAACAATACCATCGTGACCATCAGTGACTCAGCCGGCAATGTAGTCTCATGGTCCAGTTCGGGTGTAATGGGCTTCAAAGGATCCCGCAAGAGCACGCCTTTCGCCGCTCAATTGACCGCCGAAGATGCCGCTAAAAAAGCCATAGAACATGGAATGCGGAATGTTGAGGTTTATGTGAAAGGCCCCGGCGCGGGGCGAGAGTCCGCCTTACGCTCTTTGCAGGCTGCTGGTTTCAATGTTACGCAGATCAAGGATGTGACACCGATTCCGCACAACGGCTGCCGCCCGCCGAAAAGACGTCGGGTTTGATGTGCGGCTTTTGAGTGAAGCAACTCGATGATCAGCTGTGAGATGCGAACTGAGTACGCCGGGGGCAATGTGGCCCGGGCGTGAAGATATCCGCCCGCCAGCGGAAGATTCGACCGCAGCAACCGAGTGTCCATAGGCAGCTGACCGCTGGCATTCGAAAGGCCGAAAAGGCATTTAATAAACTTCCATGCTACATTGCTAAAGGAGGCAATTTTGGCACGCTATACTGGTTCGGTTTGCAGGATTTGCCGTAGGGAAAACCTGAAACTCTTTCTCAAAGGCGATCGTTGTTTCTCTGAAAAATGTGCATTTGACCGCCGCAGCTACGCTCCCGGTGAACACGGACAACGGCGTCGTGGAAAAACATCCGATTACGGCGTCCAGTTGCGTGAAAAGCAGAAGGTCAAGCGCATGTACGGTCTATCGGAAAAGCAGTTCCACCTTTGTTTCCAAACTGCAGACCGTCAGAAAGGAATCACGGGTACGAACCTGCTCGTTCTTCTGGAAAGACGTCTTGACAACGTAGTCTACCGTCTCGGTTTCGCTAATTCCAGGACCCAGGGCAGACACTTCGTCCGGCACAATCACTTCAAGGTGAATGGCAAGACGGTCAATATCCCTTCCTACCTGATCAAAGTGGGCGACGAAATCAGCGTGGGAGAGAAGAGCAAAGAAGTGGCATCCATCAACGAATCACTGGATGCTGTCGTGCGTCGCGGCGTTCCCCAGTGGCTTGAACTGGAACGCGCGCAACTCAAGGGTGTCGTAAAGAGCTACCCCGTTCGCGATGATCTGACCATGCCGATGCAGGAACAACTGATCGTCGAGTTGTACTCCAAGTAGCTTCGTAGTGCGCTGCGGGTACAAAGAAGAAGCCTAAACCTTAATTAATCCCAAAGGCTGGAGAATGGGTATGCCATCAAATGAACTGATGTACGTGAACTGGCGTGAGATGATCAAGCCGGAAAAGGTGCAGGTATCCAGCACACCCACATATGGGAAGTTCGTGTGTGAGCCTCTGGAAAGAGGATACGGTATCACCATGGGCAACACCCTGCGGCGTGTCATCCTCTCTTCGCTGCATGGTGCCGCGATCACCTCCGTGCGCATCGAGGATGTTCAACACGAGTTCAGCGTCATTCCCGGCGTGTTGGAAGATATTTCCGAAATTATTCTGAACCTGAAACAAGTGCGACTGAGAGCCAGGGACACACAAGCGCGCAAGCTCACGTGTAACGTCAAGGAAGAAGGCATCGTTACGGCCGGCCAGTTTGTGAGCCCGGACGGTGCAGTGGAAATCCTGAACCCGGAACTGCACATTGCAACCCTTTCACCAGGCAGTAAATTGGTGATGGAGATGACTGTGCGTGTCGGCAAGGGGTATGCACTCTCGGAGGCCAACAAGGAAGAAGACGCCCCCATTGGTACCATACCCATCGATGCGGTCTTTTCACCCATCAAACGCGTCAACTATGTTGTGGGCAATGCCCGCGTGGGGCAGCGCACCGACTATGATAAGCTGACTTTGGAAGTTTGGACTGACGGCAGCATCACACCTGAAGATGCCGTCGCTTATTCAGCCAAGATTTTTAAAGACCAGATGTCGATCTTTATTACCTTCGATGAAGAGACTGTGCCGGAGACCACCATCAAGACGGGCGATGATGAGTCCGCTCTTTTCAACGATAACCTCTACCGCAGCGTCGACGAACTGGAACTCTCCGTGCGCAGCGCCAATTGCCTGAAAAACGCTGAAATTCACAAGATATACCAACTGGTCCAAAAAACCGAAAACGAGATGCTCAAGACCAAGAACTTTGGACGCAAGTCGCTGAACGAAATCAAAGAAGTTTTAACGGAAATGGGTCTGTCCTTGGGCATGAAACTCGAAGGTTTCGAACCGCCGGTCGAAGACGTCGAAGACGAAGAAGAAGGGGAGTAACTTTTTCCATGAGACATAAAAGAGCAGGAGTAAAACTCAATCGGACGACCAGCCATCGGCAGGCCATGTTTCGTAACATGGTGACTTCCTTATTCAAGTACGATCGGATACGCACCACAGACATCAAAGCCAAGGAGCTGCGGCGCTGGGCCGATCAGATCATAACGCTGGCCAAACGCGGCGACCTGCATGCACGACGTCAGGTGCTGGCCCTTGTCAGAGAAAAAGACGTGGTCCACAGCCTTTTCGCGGACGTGGAAAAACGTTTTGGAAACCTGCGCGGCGGGTACACGCGCATCGTCAAGATTGGGCCACGACCCGGTGACAACGCGCCCATGTCCATCATCGAACTGGTCTCTATTGAAGAAAAACCCAAGAAGACCAAGAAAAAGGGTAAGGCTGCCGACAAAAAGGAGACAACCGAGCAAGCCGTAACAGCTGCGGCGCAAAAAGCGCCTCAAGCTGAATCGGTGGCTGCCGGTGAAGCCGTCAAAACGGCGGAAAAAGACAGCGCCGAGGGCGGCACTGATTCGACGGCGGTCAAAGCAGACGCAAACGATCCTGCCGCCGACGAAAACGCCAAACCCCAAGCGTAAGTCCCTTTGCAAATAAACATGACCAAGGCCTCTTTCCGTCCACGGGAAAGAGGCCTTTTTGCACTCCCGCGTTAGGCTTGAATCCTTCAGGATAATTTGAGATAGTACCTACGTTAGACCCCCACGTGTGTCGAGGCTGAGTGCTCTATGTACACCACCTATTTCGGATTCAGGGAAAAACCATTCAAGCTGGTCCCAAACCCGGACTTCTTGTACTTGAGCAAGAACCACGAAATCGCTCTGGCCCATCTGAGCTATGCTGTCAGCCAGGGGGACGGGTTCGTCGTCATTACCGGCGAAGTGGGAACAGGCAAGACCACCCTGTGCCGCATTTTTCTCGAGCAATTGGCGGAGGGCATCGAGTCAGCCTATATCTTCAACCCGCGACTGGACTCCGTCCAACTGCTCACCGCAATCTGCAATGAATTTGGAATACGCACCAATTCAAATAACTTAAAGCAGCTTTTGGATGTCATTAACGGCTACCTGATCATGAAGAACAAGGCCGGCCGCAAAGTGATTCTGCTTATCGACGAAGCCCAAAATCTCAGCGTGGAAAACCTGGAAATGATCCGCATGCTCTCCAATTTGGAGACGACGCGCAACAAACTGCTTCAAATTATTCTGGTAGGGCAGCCTGAGTTGGCGGACATGTTGGATTCATATGAACTTCGCCAATTGGCGCAAAGGATCTCGCTGAGCGCCCATCTGACGCCTTTAACCAAAGCGGAAACGGCCGGTTATATCGAACATCGCCTCTTTATTGCGGCCCAGCGTCAGACCAACTTATTCACACCCAGGGCCTGCCGTTTAATTCACAAATTTTCCAAAGGTATTCCGCGCAAGATCAACATCGCGGCTGATCGAGCCTTGCTCACGGCTTACAGCCTGAACCGATCCAAGGTAACCGGGACAGTGGCGAAGATCGCCATCGAGGAACTTTCCAGCCGAGGCCCGGCACCTGCCGCTGCTTTCTCGATAAGCCGCAGCGCCTTGTTGTGGGCAGCGCTGACCATTTGCCTGCTGTTGCTGGTTGGCGGCGCATTTCTCAAGCGCCGCGTTCCATGGCAATGGCCTCTGCAGACCAGTGTGGAGGCCGATGCCGGACAGGCCGCTTCCTTTGATCGCCCTTTGCGAACCTACAAAATTGAGAACTATACACCCATCGTTCCTGCGGCTGCCCTCAATCCGACCCCGGCGGGCCTCCAGTCGGACGGAAATCCTTCGGCTGCGATTCGAACGGTCGCCTCCCTAGCAGAGGTCATAAATTCGCTGGATCACGATCGCTCCCGGCTGGACGCGATGGCCTTGGTTCTCGCGAGATGGCAACAGCCCGCTCCCAGTGGCTCTCAACTTCCCGAAATGGCGATTGATCCGGAGTATTTCGAAATCGCTGCTTACCAGTATGGATTGCGCATGTATACGGTGGAATCGGATTGGGCTCTTGTAAAGCAGATGAATATGCCTGCCATCGTAGCTATGAAAAAGCCTCGTTCGGCCGAACTGGTTTACATGGCCATGGTGGGCTGGTCTGGCGGAAAAATTCAACTTGCCCTCGGCGGCGGTCAATTCATCCAGACCGATCTCGAGACGTTGTTGCCATATTCCCAGGGCACGGCTTACGTCTACTGGAAAAACTCTTTTGGTTTCGATCCTGTCATTAATACCAATTCACCTGCACAGGCGGTGTCGGCGGTCAAGAAATTGCTAAGAAAGGCCGGATATGACCACATGAGTCAATCTGCCGTTTATGATCGTTCCACCGAAAAAGCGGTTATGGATTTTCAATTGCGGCACAGCCTGACACCGGACGGGCTGGTAGGATCCTTGACCAAAATTTTCTTGATCAATGAAGCCGACACAGAGGGGAACGAGAGTGATCGTCCGCGATTAAATGGTACCTCGGATGGAAGAGAGGGCGCGTGAGCACCATTCTAAAGTCATTAAAAAAACTTGAAAAAGAAAAGGAAGGGCAAAATCCGCCAGCGCCGGCACCAGCCCTGATAACCGGTTTGGGCACCCATCAGATCATGCATCGGTCGGTCCGAACCGCTCGGCTGAAGGGGCGTATCGCTCAATGGGGGATCTTCGGGGCCGGCGGGCTCGTACTGCTCATCCTCGCTCTGTATGCCCTTCATCGTCCCAGCCCACCCTATAAAGAAAACGCGGCTGCGGCAAAGCCAATTGTCCAGTCTGTGTCCAAAATCAAACCATCCCCACCGCCAATGAAGCCTGTGCCCCGGGAGGACCTGTCAACCGCGGTGCAGGACAATCAATTAATTGCGATGGAATCGAAGACGCCGCCGAAGGAAATGATGCCTCCAGTGTCGGCGGTACCTCCCCCTGTGGCCCAAAGGTTCGAAATTGGCCAAGCACCCATATCTCCCCCGGTGCCGCCGCCCTCCCTGTCCAAAGATGGCTTTGAGGCGTTAGGCCAGAAACCGGCACCTTCAACCATGGGGGTGGTGCCAGTGCCGGCCCGCAGGTCGCCGCCCAGACCGATACAAAAACAACCTGCCCAGATCTCCAAACCCAGACCCACGATGATGCCCGGCGCTGTCTCCGGGGAATCCCTCTCCGCAGGGATCGTTCCGCCAGGCCCAGGCGGCGCGCAGCCTGTTGCAGCACCTGCTGAAACGGTCCATCCGAAACCCGAAGAAGCGGCTTATGCCGGCGCCGTTCGGATGACGAATGGGGCCCTGAAGGTACAAGCCATCGTTTACGCTCCCACGGCTGAAGAACGCATGGCGGTGGTGAATAATACGATCGTTCGGGAAGGTTCGGCTATCGATAGTTACACCATCGTGGGCATTGGTGCAGAAGACGTCTTCGTTCGGGAGGGGGGGGGGCGTCTGCTGAAGGTGCCCTTCGGGAAACCGTGACGCGTGTAGGCGCAATCCCTTCTTCGCCCGCTTGTCGACGTCCGCTGCCGGACGGAATTGGAGGTTGATTTGACTGCCTGTTTGGGCTAAATCGATGATGATCCGTAACTTCTCGTCCCACATACAGAAAACATCTGCTATCCAGGAGACCAGCATCCATGGATGCGACCCAAGTTATTAAAGATAAAGTGATCCTGGCGGTGGATGACGAACCCGATGTGCTCGACACCGTTGCCGATGTATTGGAGGGTTGCCTGGTCACCAAGGCCCGGGACTACGAAACGGCACGGCAGTATTTGATGAGCTTTACTTATGATGTCGTCATTCTGGACATCATGGGGGTCGACGGTTTTGAGTTGCTCAAAATATCGGTCAAACGCGGATTTCCCACGGTCATGCTGACCGCATACGCGCTGACCCCCGAAGCCCTTGAGAAATCCATCCGCCTGGGTGCCGTCAGTTTCCTGCCCAAGGAGAAAATGAGCGAGTTGGATGAATTCGTGGCCGATGTCGTGCTGGGGGGCAACAAGCCGGTCTGGGATAAGCTGTTCTCCAAGCTGGGGCATCTGTTCAACAAACGCTTCGGCCCCGATTGGCAGGAACGCAACGAGTTTTTCAAAGCCTTTGAGCAAACCTTGCGTCAAGAGAAGGAAAATAAGGGCCGAGGGGCCGAATAACAAAGGAGGAGGATGATGGTGAAGAGAGTTGCGATTGTATTCCTGGCATGTGTTGCAATCTGCGGATGGGCCATCCGACCGGCGCTGGCGGAGTACAAGGTGGGTGCCATCTTTTCGGTGACGGGCGGGGCCTCCTTCCTGGGCGATCCTGAAAAGAAGACCGCCGAGATGGTGGTGGAAAAAATCAACCAGGCGGGCGGCATCAATGGACAAAAAATCAATTTGATTGTCTATGATGACGAAAGCGATGCCACCAAGTGCAACCTGTTGGCCAAGAAACTGATCACCCAGGACAAGGTGGTGGCGGTGATCGGACCTTCGGTGAGCGGCCTGAGCCTGGCCGTGGTGCCTGTTTTCGAAAAGGAGCGGACGCCCCTGATCTCCTGCGCCGCCAGCTTCAAGATCGTTCACAACGATAAGACCGGCAAGCCCTATCCCTGGATTTTCAAGACCCCCCAATCGGACAGCCTGGCGGTTGAAGCCATATACACCCAGATGCAGAAGATGGGCATCCGCAAAATCGCCATTATGAGCGTCACCGAGGCCTTCGGCGCCAGCGGCCGCGAAGAATTGTTGCGTCTGGCTCCGGCTTACAAGATCGATATCGTCGCCGATGAAAAGTATGGCCCGAAAGACACCGACATGATGGCCCAACTGACCAAGATCAAGGGCCTGGCCCCCCAGGCCATCATCAACTGGTCGGTGGGCCCGTCCCAGGTCACCGTGGTGCGCAACTGGCGTGACCTTGGCATGGAGAAGATTACCTTCTTCCAGAGCCATGGCTTCGGCAGCCGCAAGAATATCGAGTTGGCCGCCGGTGCGGCCGAAGGGGTCTTCTGCCCTCTGGGCGCCTGCAATATCGCCGAGTTGCTGCCCGCCGACCATCCCCAGAAGCAGGTCACCATGACGTACATGAACGACTACATGGCCAAGTACAATGAGCCGCTGAGTTCCTTCGGTGGTCATGCCTGGGACGCCATCAGTCTGCTGGCCGATGCGCTCAAGGCCGTTGGCCCGGACAAGGCCAAGATCCGCGAATATCTCGAGACCAAGAAGAATTTCGTGGGGCAGCATGGCGTTTTCAATTTTTCCGCCGACGATCACAACGGTCTCACCAAGGAGGCCTTCCAAATGGTTGTGGTCAAAGGTAAAGATTGGGCGTTGGCCAATTAGGGTCGATTTGACCCGAGTAATTTATCCGAGGGTGGTCGCTGGACCACCCTCGGTTTCTGGTTGATACGCATCTGCTGATGGAATCATTGCCTTTCTTCAATCAATTGCTCCAATTTATTGTCACCGGTCTGACCATCGGCGCCATCTATGCCATGGTCGCTATCGGTTTCAATATCATCTACAATGTCACCGAGATCATCAATCTGGCCCAGGGCGAGTTCGTCATGCTCGGCGGGTTGGTCATGGTGACGGTGCATGTCATGTGGGGAGTGCCTTTGCCCCTGGCATTCGGGCTGACCGTCCTGGGGGTCACCCTGGTGGGCGTTCTCCTGGATCGCCTGGCCATACGGCCCATCCGCAAACCTTCGGTGATGACCCTGATCATCGCCACCGTGGCCGCTTCGATCATCATCAAGGGGGTGGCCATGCTCATCTGGGGCAAGTCTCCCTACGATCTTCCGGCATTCTCCGGACGCACGCCCATCGATTTGGGCGGCGTGATCATCCAGCCCCAATACCTGTGGGTGGTGGGGTTTCTCGTCGTGGTGGCCATAGGCTTGACTTGGTTTTTTAACCGTACGATTTATGGCAAAGCCATGAGCGCCTGCGCCGACAACCCGGACGCGGCCCGCCTGGTGGGTATCAACGTACGCCACATGGTGCTGCTCTCCTTCGCGCTCTCGGCCGCCATCGGCGCCGTGGCCGGTTTGACCCTGACCCCCATTGCGCTCATGGATTACGACCGGGGCGCCATGCTCGCCATTAAAGGGTTCGGTGCGGCCATTCTGGGGGGGCTGGGCAGTTTTCCGGGCGCCATTCTCGGAGGTTTGGTTCTGGGCCTGATCGAAGCGCTCAGTGCCGGTCTGCTATCCTCCGGATACAAGGATGCATATGCCCTGATCATTTTGCTGGCCGTCCTTTTCATCCGGCCCAGCGGCATTCTGGGCAACCTGGAAGTGACCCGTTTTAAAAGGTTTTGATTATGCTGCGGATACACAAAGCGCCCATGCTGGCAGGCGCGCTGCTCATACTCTTCTTCCCATGGATCGCCAGACAATTGCCGACCATCTCCCACTATCCGGACCTGATGGTCTTTGCCGGCATCTATACATTGATTACCCTCGGCTTGAGCCTGCTGATGGGCTATGCCGGCCAGATATCACTGGGGCATGCCGCTTTTTTCGGCATCGGCGCCTATGTTTCCGGAGTGCTGAGCACGCAATTTGATTGCAATCCCTGGCTGGGAATGCTCCTGGGGGCGGCCGTCGCCGCCATGGTAGCCGTGATCGTGGGCGCCCCCTCCCTGAAGCTCCGCGGGCACTATCTGGCCATGGCCACTCTGGCTTTCGGCATCATCGTCAACATCGTCTTCCGGGAGGAAGCCCGCTGGACCGGTGGCCCGGACGGCATGATCGGTATTCCCGGCTTGTCCCTTTTCGGCCTGGCGCTCGATAGCGCGGAGAAATACTACTACCTCGTGTGGGGAATCGTCGCAGCCGTTTTCCTCTTCTCGGTCAACCTGATTCAATCGCCGGCCGGCCGGGCACTGCGCGCCATCCATGCCAGCGAAGCCGCCGCCGCGGCCATGGGCATTCCCATTGCGCGTTACAAGGTGATTGTTTTCGCCTATTCGGCGGTACTCGGCTCCCTGGCCGGCAGCCTTTACGCCCACTACATGAACTTCATCAATCCCGCCACCTTCGACCTTTTCTTCTCAATCAAGCTGGTCATCATGATCGCCCTGGGGGGCATGCACAGCATCTGGGGCGCCCTCGTCGGCGCGATCATCGTCGCTTTTCTGAGCCTGGAGTGGTTGCACTACTTCGAGGAGTTTGAAGTGGTTGTGTATGGCGCGATACTGCTGCTGGTCACGATCTTCATGCCTGAAGGACTCGTGGGCGCTCCAGCCAAACTGATGGCGCGGATGAGGAGATAAGCGGTGGCGGCGGAATCTGTCCAAGATCCCATTCTGGAAATCGAAGAACTGGTCATGGCTTTCGGCGGCCTGACCGCCCTGATGAATATCGACCTGTGTGTACCCCGGGGCAGGATCAAAGCCGTCATCGGTCCCAACGGCGCAGGCAAAACGACGCTCTTCAACATCATCACCGGTGTCTTCCCGCCCACCGAAGGCCTGATTCGCTTCAACGGCCGCGCCATCAGCGGGTGCAAACCCCACCACATCGCAGCGTTGGGCATCTCCCGCACCTTTCAGACCGTTGAACTTTTCAACAACATGACGGTCCTGGAAAATGTGATGACCGGCCGCCACCTGCGTATCCGCAGTTCATTTTTCGGAAGCGGCCTGGCCCTGCCCAGTCTGCGCCGGCAGGAAAAAGGCCTTGTCGAACAAGCCATGGCCCTGCTGGAATTCATTGGCTTGGCGGCCAAGCGGGATATCATGGCCGACGCCCTGCCGCTGGGCGAACGCAAGATTCTGGAGATCGGCCGCGCTCTGGCCACCGATCCGCAACTGGTCTGCCTGGATGAGCCGGCGGCCGGGCTCAATGAGACCGAAACCGAAGCGGCCGCCCATTTGATCCAGGCCATCCGGCAAAAGGGTATCACCGTCCTGCTGGTCGAGCACGACATGAAAATGATTATGGATATTTCCGATGAGATCGCCGTGCTCAATTACGGTGAGAAGATTGCCGAGGGCACGCCCAGGGAGATCCAGAACAATCCCCTGGTCATCGAAGCCTACCTGGGACAGGGCGGCGGATTCGATATCCGGTAAAAATGGAAAATTTGAGTTGAAAGTTATGAATCGGAAGCAGTACAGTTGAAATCGTATGCTTGAAATCGAAAAACTCAGCGCCGGATACGGTCCCATTCCAGCCATCCGCGAGATCTCCCTGGCGGTGCCCGAAGGGCGGGTGGTCTCGATCATCGGCGCCAACGGAGCCGGGAAATCGACGCTGCTCAAAGCCGTCTCCGGACTGAACCGCAACAAGAGCGGACGCATTCTCTTCCATGGACAAAGCATCAGCAACCTGCCCGCCCACCGCATCGTGGGCCTGGGACTTTCCCAGGTGGCCGAAGGCCGTCAAATTTTCGCGCATATGACCGTGGCGGACAATATCCAGTTGGGCGCCTACCTTTACTATCGCCGCCGCCACCGAGCCGAAATCGATCAGCGCATGGATCAAGTTTATGCTATGTTTCCCATTCTGGCCAAGCGGGCCAAGCAGATCGCCGGCTCGCTCTCAGGGGGCGAGCAACAGATGCTGGCCATCGGCCGGGCGCTGATGACCCGGCCGAAGCTCCTGTTGCTGGACGAGCCCTCCATGGGGCTGGCCCCCATCGTGGTCCAGGAGATCCTGCGTACCATTGAAACCCTCAACGGCATGGGCATGACCATCCTGCTGGTGGAGCAGAACGCCCGCGCCGCGTTGCAGATCGCCGACTTTGCCTACGTGCTCGAGACCGGGCAGGTGGTATTGGAAGGCCCTGCGGCCAAACTGCTCAACGATCCCAAAGTTAAAGCCGCTTACCTCGGAGGATAAATGGACGACGATGTCAAGAAGAAGACCCGCGAAACGGCTGCGCTGTACTTCCAGGGTGTAACCGAAGAAAAACCCGTGGATCTCTGGCGTGCCTTCGATCCCGAATTGGGCAAACAATTTTCGCTGTTCATCACCGGACGGCTCTACGGCCGGGAGAAAATACCGCATCCCACGCGCCAACTGGTGACCGTGGCGGTGCTCACCGTGCTGGGACGTACCGATGAGCTCAGACTGCACATCCTGGCGGCCCTAAACGTGGGCTGTACACCGCAGCAGATTGCCGAGGTGATCTTCCAGACCTTCACCTACGCCGGCGTGCCCACGGTCAACATGGCATTGAAGGTCCTGCGTGAAGTTTTGCGGGAAAAGGGATTGTGGCCGCTGGCGGGGAAGGCTGAAGGCTGAATTACGAAAAAGGAGGAGAATCACGGCTTGTCGAGTTCCTGAGATTTCAGGGAATTTCTTTCACAACTAAAAGAGGTTGGAGAAGCACGCATGCGACCCTATTTCAAGAAGATGAATGCCTTCGGTCGGGCGCTCAACCCAGGTCAGATCAAAAGCGCCCAGGAGAATGTCGCCCAAATCAAAAAAGTGGAAGCCCAGATCGACGAGGCCGCGGAAAAGGTCAAGAACGCCGGCTTTTCCACCGAAGAGATCAACTCGCGCGGGCAATTGACCGTCTTCCAGCGTCTCAAATACCTGGTGGACGAAGGCACCTGGTGCCCGCTGCACACCCTCTTCAACCCAGCGGATAACGTCGAAGGAACGGACAATGTCATCGACGGCCTGGGAAAGATTTCCGGGAAATGGGCGGTCATCATCGGGTTCGACAACAAGGTGATGGCCGGCGCCTGGCTGGCCGGGCAATATGAAAACATCCTGAGAGTCACCGATCTTTCCAAGCGCTTCAACATTCCCCTGGTATGGCTGGTCAACTGCTCGGGCGTCAAGCTTACCGACCAGGAGAAATTCTACGCCAACCGGCGCTGCGGCGGTACCCCCTTCTTCCGCCACGCGGAGTTGAACGAGCTGGGCATTCCCATCCTGGCGGGCATCTACGGCACCAACCCGGCCGGCGGCGGCTACCAGAGCATCAGTCCCACGGTACTCTTCGCCCACAAGGACTGCAACATGGCCGTCGGCGGCGGTGGGATCCTCAGCGGCATGTCGCCCAAAGGCTTTTTCGATGAAGAAGGCGCCGAACTGCTCATCAAGGCCGCCAAACAATTTAAAGCCGAACCGCCGGGCAGCGTGGGCGTGCATCACGACCAGACCGGCTTTTTCCGGTACGTCTACGAGACCGAGACCGAAGTGCTCGACGGGATCAAGGAGTACATGCGGGACATGCCGGCCTACAGCCCCAAATTCTTCCGGGTGGCCGACCCGGTGGAACCGCTCTTCGACGCCGAAGACCTCTACGCCCTGGTTCCTTTCAACCAGAAGCAGATTTACGACTTCGACGAGGTGCTCGCCCGTCTGGTGGACGGCAGCGAGCACATGGAGTTCAAACCCGGCTACGGGCCGGAGATCTACACCGGCCTGGTCAAGATGGACGGCTTCCTGGTAGGTGTCATCGGTAACCGGCAGGGCTGGCTGGGGGAGAACTATCCCGAATACGCCGATTACTCCGGTATCGGCGGCAAGCTTTATCGGCAGGGACTCATCAAGATGAACGAGTTCGTGACCTTCTGCAGCCGGGACCGCGTACCCGTGATCTGGTTCCAGGATACGTCGGGCATCGATGTGGGCGACATCGCCGAAAAGGCGGAACTGCTTGGCCTGGGCCAGTCGCTGGTATACTCCATCCAGCAGAGCGGCGTGCCCATGATGCTCGTCGTGCTGCGCAAGGGCACGGCCGCCGCCCACTACGTCATGGGCGGCCCGACGGCCAACCGCCAGAACGCCTTCACCCTGGGTACGGCCACTACCGAAATCTACGTCATGCACGGGGAAACCGCAGCGGCCGCCAGCTTCTCGCGCCGTCTGGTCAAGGAAAAGGCCGCCGGCAAGCCGCTCAAGCCGGTCATTGACAAAATGAACGAGATGGTCAAGCAGTACTACGACAATTCCCGTCCGGCCTACTGTGCCCGCATGGGCATGGTGGACGAGATCGCCAAGCTGAGCGAGCTGCGCAAGTACCTGCGAGCCTTCGCCGGGGCCGCCTACCAAAACCCCAGGTCCATCTGCCCGCACCACCAAATGATATTGCCGCGCGTTATAAAAGGATAGAATCGGTGGCGGCCGTCAGCCCAGGGCTTCGACGGCCGCCACCAAAGCATCCAGGCGCTTGGCCGATACCGGCTGGGCCGTCTTGATCTCCGGGGCGAAGATGGAGATTTTGTACTCCTCCACCATCCAGATGAGTTCTTCCAGAGCCTGACGCTTTTCGAGGCTGCTTTGAGGAATCAGGCTCTCGGTCAGTTTTTCCACCTGGGTTTCATAGACGGCCGCTTTCTGGGCCTTGACACGATCCTTTTCCAGATCAACAGCGGCGCGTTCGGCGCGCAGCACCAAGGCCCGGAGGTAGCGCGGCAGTTGGGACAACCGCGCCATGGGATAGCGCATGATGAAATCCTCCGGCACGAGCTTCTGCATGCCGGCGCGCAGATCATCCAACAGCGATTTCAGGGCGGCATTCGCGGGATGGGCTCGTTCCAAGTCCAGCAGGCGCAACCGCGCGGCCTGGTAGGCCTCCAATGAATCCAAAAGATGTCGCCGTATCTCCTGACCCCAGGCAGCCGTGTTCTCGTTGTGAATCGCTTCCAGCAACGCCTCGTATTCGGCCGCCGTGCGGATATCCCTGGCGAGATGATCATCGAGCACCCGTTCCACCAGCCGGGTCTCCAGGGCCGGGCGACCGCCGAAGTAACGGCAATGGGCATCGCGCTCGTAGGGCAGGGCCAGATTCTTGCGCAAGTATTTGATTTCCCCTCCGAGGCTTTTCTGGAGCAACGCGCGTACGCCCCGGGGATGCGCAAGACGGGCTTCGGCGATATCGGCAAAGGCGGTAAGGAAAACACCTTGCGCGCGGGCTTCCAAGGTCGGATAGGCGGTCCATTGCCGGCGGCCCTGTCCCTTGAGCAGGATGGTCTCCGGCAAGTCGCCGAAATCCCAAGCGCTGATGGGTCCATGCTCCCACTGCCGGAGGGCCTTTTCGAAGGCCTGGGAAGCATCTGCGGGCGCATCGCTCTGCAGTATGGACGGGTCCCGGTCCGAACGCACCACCCGGCCGTCGTCGTCGGTGACGGCGATACGCATGCGCAGGTGGTCGGGCAGAACGCGTTCGTTCCAGGTCGAGGCCGGAATAGCGAGGCCCCAGCGCTGGCGGATGAAACGACTCAGGGCCGTGTTCAAGCCTATCTGACGTTGGACGGGCATCTCTGCCGCTATGATCTCCACGGTCTCGTTGACCGGCACCAACTGTTTGCGCAGATCCTTGGGCAGCGCCTTGATGAGGGCCGCGATCTTCTCCTTGAGCAGACCGGGAACCAGCCACTGGAAGCTTTCGGCGGGTAAGGCGGCGGCCGCGCGCGCCGCTACGCGTACGGTTACACCGTCGTTTTCTTCGCCAGGCGCGAATCGGTAAGCGCAGGGCAGGGCACGGCCATCGGCCTCGATGCGGTCCGGGAACTGGGACAAGGCTTCATCGTCCGGTCGCTGGGAAAGCAGGTCTTCTTCCCTAAGGCGCAGAAAGCCATCGTCACCGGCCTGGGCGATCTTCAGCTTCAACCCCCGCAGGTCATACACGTCGTCCAGCCGCTCACGATAAAATTCGAACAACTGCTGCTCGTCCACCAGCAGATCCTTGCGGCGCAGGCGGTCCTGCATCTCTTCCACCTGGGCGATCATGCGCCGGTTGTGCTGCATGAATGCCAGCGGCCGCGAAACGTCGCTCTCGATGAGGGCATGCCGGATGAAAATCTCGGTGGCCTCTTCGGGATGGATCGGGCCATAGGGCCGTGTCCGGCGGTCGATGATCAGGCCGTAGAGGCTGACCTGCTCGGTGGCCACCACCGCTTCGCGGCGCCGTTCCCAGTGGGGATCGAGGTGGGTGTACTTGCACTGCTCCTTGCCCAGGGGTTCGATCCAGGCCGGATCGATCACCGCCGCACAGCGGGCAAAGAGCCGTGAGGTTTCGACCATCTCCGCGGCCACGATCCACTGGCCGGGGTTCTTGAAAAGCCCCGAGCCGGGGAAGACCATGGCCTGGCGACCATACGCCGCCTGGAAGATCTGCTTCTCCTTCTTCGCGGCGATGTTGGATAAAAAGCCGCTCAAAATCGATTGGTGGACGGCCGCATAGTCACTGTGGCCCAGATCGCCGGGCGCATCCGGCGGCGTGCTCGGCCGGGATGGCCGGATACCGTTTTCGGCCAGCTCTCCCAGGATCTGACCGTGCACATCCCGCCATTCGCGCATGCGCCGGAACGAGAGAAAATGGTTGCGGCAGAACTGTTTGACCTGCTGCCAGCTGGTGCGGCGGGTGGCGACCTGGTCGTAGGCGTGCCAGATCCGCAGCAGGGTCAGAAAGTCCGAGGTCGGATCGGCAAAGCGGCCATGGGCGGCATCGGCCTCGGCCTGACGTTCGGCCGGACGTTCCCGGGGGTCCTGGATGCTCAGCGCCGCGGCGAGGATGGCCACATCGGCCAGGCAATCACGCTGGCGTGCCTCTAGGAGCATGCAGGCCAGGCGCGGGTCCAGGGGCAGTCGGGCCATGAGGCGACCCTTGGCGGTCAAGGCGAACCGGCCGCCACGGTCTCGCTTGCGCTTGGCCGGCACGATGGCCCCCAACTCCAGCAGCAAAGCATAGCCGTCCTGAATGCTGCGCGGCGCGGGCGGGTCGATGAATGAAAAGGCGTCCACATCCCCCAACCCCAGGGCGATCATGCGCAGAATGACCTCGGCCAGGTTGGCGCGCAGGATTTCGGGCAGCGTGTATTTGGGGCGCTGTTCGTAATCTTCCTGGCCGTACAGCCGGATGCAGATGCCGTCGGCCACGCGGCCGCAGCGACCCTGGCGCTGGTCGGCGCTGCTCTGGGCGATGGGTACCACCGGCAGGGTGTTGGTGCGCGTGCGCGGCGTATACTGGCTGATGCGCGCCAGGCCGGTATCGATGACATAGCGGATGCCCGGAATGGTGATGGAGGTTTCGGCCACGTTGGTGGCCACGATGATCCGCCGACCCTGGGACGGGTGGAAGACGCGCTGCTGCTCGCTGGCCGACAGGCGCGCGAACAGGGGAATGACTTCGGCCGAAGGGTACCGGCGTCCCTGGAGCAGCTCGCAGGTGTCGCGGATATCCTGCTCGGTGGGCATGAAGATCAACACATCCCCCTGGCGGCGCTCGCGGTGGAGCAGATCCATGGCCTTGGCCGCCTGCTCGATGTGGGTACTCTCCTCCCCATTGTCGGCCAGGTTCGCCAGGTATCGTGTCTCCACCGGATACATGCGCCCCGAGACCTCGATGATCGGTGCGCCGTCGAACGCCCGGGCGAACTTCTCCGTATCGATGGTGGCCGAGGTGATAATCACCTTCAGGTCCCGGCGGTGGCGCAACAACTGCCTGAGCAGCCCCAGGATGAAATCGATATTGAGGCTGCGTTCATGCGCTTCGTCGACGATCAGGGTATCGTACTGGTTGAGCTGGCGGTCCGAATGGGCTTCGGCCAGCAGGATGCCGTCGGTCATCAGCTTGATGCGCGTATCGGGCCCGGTGGACTCCTGGAAGCGGATCTTGACCCCCACAGTCCGCCCCACCGTTTCGCCCAACTCTTCGGCGATGCGCCGTCCCACGGTCAGGGCTGCAATGCGCCGCGGCTGGGTCACCCCCACGGTGCCATCTATACCCCGGCCGGCGGCCAGGCACAGTTTGGGCAGTTGGGTGGTCTTACCCGAGCCGGTTTCACCGGCCACCAACACCACCGGGTGGGCCTGGATGGCCGCGATGATCTCCTCGGCTTTGGCGCTGATGGGCAGAGCGGTGTCGACGGCCAGGGGCAGCCCCTGGGACTGGCGCGCCTCGCGCCGGGCAATGGATTGCGAGAGGCGGCGGGCCAGACGTTCGCAGCGGGTGTTCAACCTGGCTGGCGCCAGTCCCTGTCTGGCCGCCAGACGGATGTCCTGTATCTCGCGCAAAGCCGCTACGCGGTCCACGGTCAGCGCATTGGGCATTTGTTCCGTAAGGGCTTTGATATGTTCGCTTATTGACGTCACTTGGATCCTGCACTACTTAATCGGCATTTGGTTGCATCTCGATACGGAATGTTCCTATCATACCTTGTATCGGTTTTGAACCTGAGTACGCCAAAGCGTGGCGCGCAATTAACGATCCCAACCCATTCAAAGGAGACGCCAATGAAATTCGTGATCATCGGTGGAGACGCAGCCGGCATGAGCGCCGCCAGCCGCGCCAAGCGCCAGGACCCCTCCCTGGAGGTGATCGTTTTCGAACAGACCCAGACCGTTTCTTACAGCGCCTGAGGGATCCCCTACAATATCTCCGACCCCCGGCGGGCGGTCGACGATTTGGTAGTGCGTACCGCAGAGGCGTTCCGCAAGAAATCAGGAATCGATATGCGGCTGGGCCATCGGGCCGAAGCGATCGATATAGCCGGGGGGCATGTCACCGGCAGTGGGCCGGACGGCAAATCGTTCGCCCTGGGCTATGACCGTCTGCTCATCGCCACGGGCGCGGCCCCCATCGTACCCCGGCGGCCAGGTTTCGACCGCCCCGAAGTGGTGGTGGTCAAAACCCTGGAAGACGCCCAGGCCATCAAGGCGCGCCTGCAAAGCGGCAGCGTCAAACGGGCGGTCATCATGGGAATGGGGTACATCGCCATGGAAATGGCCGAGGCGTTGAGCCTGCGGCAGGTCACGGTGACCATGGTCAAGCCCCGGGCCGAACTGCTTCCCTGGCTGGATGCCGAACTGGCGGCCACCGTGCGCGGGGAACTGGAGCACCATAAGGTCGAATTGCGCACCGGCTTCGACGTCGCGCGTATCGAGGCAGGTAAGGGAAGCAATGTGGCGGTGGTCGATGCCAGCGGTGCCTCCCTGGCCGCAGACCTGGTGATCGTGGCCGTGGGCGTGCAGCCCAACAGCCGCCTGGCCGCCGATGCCGGGCTGCAACTGGGGCCGGCCCGCGCCATCGCCGTGGATCGCCAAATGCGCACCTCCAACCCGGCCATCTATGCCGCCGGCGATTGTGCCGACGCCTTCCACGTGGTCACCGGCCAGCGCGCCTGGATTCCCCTGGCTCTGCGGGCCAACCGCGCCGGATGGGCCGTGGCCGACCATCTCACGGGCAGAGAAGTCGCCCTCCAGGGCATCGCCGGCACCGCCGTGTTCAAGGTGTTCGACCTGCAGGTGGCCCGCACCGGCCTGAGCGTGGCCGAAGCGGCCCAGGCCGGGTTCGATGCGACCGCCGTTACCATCTCGGCCTCCTCCCGGGCCCACAGCCACCCCGGGGGCAGCCCCCTTCAGGTGCACCTGGTGGGCGACCGGCGCACCGGCCGCCTGCTGGGGGCGCAGATGGTGGGCCGCGAAGGCGCAGCGCACCGCATCAACGCGCCGGCCGTGGCCCTGCACGCCACCATGACCGTCGAGCAGTTCGGCCAGTCCGACCTGGCCTACGCGCCGCCCTTCGGCCCCAGCTGGGACCCGCTGCTGGTGGCGGCCAATCAGTTGATCAAGAAGATGAAAGAAGAAAGCTAATCAAAGGAAGCAGAGGGAAGCCGAAATGAAAAGCTATCGCCAGGAGCTATATTTCGAAGTGCCCACCCGCCGGGCGTTCATCAACATCACCCCCCAGGTGGAAGCCTGCCTGCGGTCCAGCGGCATCCAGGAGGGCCTCGTGCTGGTCAATGCCATGCACATCACCGCCAGCGTCTTCATCAACGACGACGAGTCTGGCCTGCACCACGACTACGATCAGTGGCTGGAGCGCCTGGCGCCCCACGCCCCCGTCTCCCAGTACCGCCACAACGTGGGCGAAGACAACGCCGACGCCCACATGAAACGCCAGATCATGGGCCGCGAAGTGGTCGTCGCCGTCACCGCCGGCAAGCTCGACTTCGGCACCTGGGAGCAGATCTTCTACGGTGAGTTCGATGGCCGGCGGAAGAAGCGGGTACTGGTGAAAATTATTGGTGAGTAAGCTCGGCCCAACGCAAATCGGCTGGCGGCCTGATCTGACCGTCGGAGGATTGATTCGCAGTGCCGGCGGATGGCGGCAGTAAAGGAGATGTGACAGGCAAAGTTGCTCCATGCGCTCAAGGCCGAAGGCACGGTTCCGGAATTTGTCGCCACCAAGGTGGCCGAATTGATGAAAAGGCCCTTGGAGGAGATCTGGCGCAAGGGTTGAGACAAGCCTTTGATAGCCGAAAGCAATATGCTTTGTTTCTATACGGTGCGCAAGCTGGACATCGCAATGACTGATCTGGCGCGCCAGTTTGATATCTCAAGGGTGGCGGTCAGCAAATCGATCCGGTGGGGAGAAGAAATCAGTCAGCGAGGGGGATATCAACTGATGTAAGTTATAAATTTAAGGGCGTCTCCTGAACACTCCAAAGAAAGTGGGGATTAAACGCGCGCGCTGAATAATAAGCCACGAAGTTCATGGAAGCATTTTAGCGGTCTCTTCCAAGAATGAGAGTCTCTGCCGTGAAGGGCAATTTTCTTTGATAGCGTATGCGTTATCATGAGCAGCAGCCGTCTACTATATGGCAGTTTTAATGGTCGATTCCTCACAAAAGCAGTATTCGTGCCTGCAATATTGTGTGGTTCTTCACAGATAACAAAAAAAGCGAAATATCTGCCAATACAAGCCCTCAAACCGGGAAGCTCCATTTAAAATCGAAAAAACAAGGCACTGGAAATGATGAGCTGGCGCTCCCAGTGCCCTTGGATCACTTGCCGGAAATTGATTTGCCCTATTCGAAATGATAGAGTGCCAGGGCGGAACCGATCACTATCTCCCTATCCCCATCGCCGTTTATATCTTTCGATACGAGCTGATTGTATCGACCCAGATAGCCGCCGAGTCTTCCCGAGGACCATTCGAGCCGATCTGCCGTATCATCGTAGACCATCAGCCCGTCATCGCCGGCAATGATGATATTAAGCGATCCATCGTGATCGAGGTCGTCGACCCCAATGGCATTGATGGATTGGCCCACGGAAGGATAGAGCGTCGTTATTAAAGAAAACACGGCGTCATTGCGGCTATACACAGCGATATCTCCGGTGCTCTTGCCTATCAATATTTCCGGGCGGTCATCCCTATTCAGGTCGTGAACTGCCAAAGCGGTCGATTGGATTTGTTGTATCCAATCCATTTGATGGGTAATGCCGTCAAATGCATAGACGAGACCTTCGCTGACCGAAGAGATGATTTCTATATGCCCATCCTCGTCGATGTCGCTCAAGATAATGTCCGTGATTTCACCCCACGAGTTACTTAAGCTCGTGCTTTGCCACTCTTGTTGGGCGGTTGCTCCGTTGAATACCACGATATGCATGCCTGTTGCGCCGGTGGTCAGAACATTCTGCCCCACTACGATCTCCACCTGCCCATCGCTGTCGATATCGCCCAATGCCAATTTCGTGAAGCTCGTACCCGTATATTCAATGCTGCTGCGCTCCAGCGTGTGCGTTGGACCATCGTAAATCTGAATCAGCGCATCGTAAGTATCTGCTGTTGCAATGACGAACTCAGTTACTCCGTCTCCGTCCACATCACCGATCTTGACGGCGTTGACCCCCGACCAGGCAATGATATTGGGCAGATCCGTAGAACGCCACTCGAGCGCATGGGTCTGGGCATCGAAGATATGGACGATCCCATCGGCGTAATGGCTGTTACTTTCGAATGAAACCATCACGAGCTCATCGCGCCCATCGTCATCGACATCGCCGACATCCACGGCACTTAACGGCCCATCGATGTGGATGCTCTGCCATTCGATGGTTCTGCTTTGGACGCCGGCGATATACAAATGGTCTTCTCCAGTGGAACTGCCGCCCGCTCCCCAGAGGATTTCCATGGCACCGTCATGGTCAACGTCCCCTATCGCCATTCCGTCCACACCGTGCTCCGGATTCGAAATCAACCACAACTCGGAAAGCGTGACGGCGTCATGGCAATGAATTTGGCCCCACTGGCCATCACCGTACAAGATTTCCGGCCTATAATCTCCATTGACATCCGAAAGAAGCAGTGTGTTGATATCGAGGTCCGTTGCGATTTCACTCTGGGGCGTTTTGATATCCGCATCCAGGATGGTGATGAGGTACCACGCATTCGCCCCCACAATTTCTTCCATGCCATCCCCATCGACGTCGCCGAGGTCCACCAAGTTCCCAAAACCGTTGAGATAATCCCAGTCCAGGGAATGGGTGGCGCCATCGATGACATAGCCATGCCCATTTCCGCTCGTGGAAACGATCTCCGGAGACGCGTCGTGGTCCACATTCCCAATGGCGATCGACGTGCCGCCCCAGGTGGTGGTGGACCACAATAAACTATGGTCTCGGCCCGTGAAAACGCTCAAATTGGCTCCGTTGCTAGTGATGATTTCCAGATCTCCGTCTCCGTCCGTGTCGTCGATGGCCATCGTGGAAAGTGAAGCGCCGGTGCTGAAGCTATCGATTTGGGAGTAGTTCGCCCCATCGAAGATTAAGATGGTCCCATTTTCCAAGGCTATATAGATTTCGAAGAGATCATTTCCATCCATGTCCGCGGGAATGATTCGCCTGATGGACGCTGCCAGAGGGCTGCTCGACCAGATTTGATCGTATTGCCCCGAAGTATTCTCCCGGAGGATATACCAAAAGTTATTCGCGGCAAAGCCTTCCGTTGACGCGCCAACAACAATTTCGACGGTGCCGTCGTTATCGATATCTAGTGCGCTCAAACCGGTATCACCGATATTGGTCCCAAAAATGCCGTACTTCCACCGCAGATTCAACAATTCCGGGTCGGCCGGGGCCCCTGCCGTCGCCGTTATGACAATGGTGTCCGGGGAACTATTCAACGCGCCATCATCCACAACAAGCTGGAGTCGATACTGTCCGATGCGGTTTGGTGTAAAACCGGGTGTCGAAGAATATGGATCATCGAGCGTCGGACAATCTCCGCCTGCCGGACAGTAGGTAAAAGACCAAACATAGGAAATGGGATCATTGTCCGGATCATAACTCGTTCCACCATTCAAGACCACGGTGGTATTGACCTGGACGGTTCTGTCGTTGCCGGCATAGGCGATAGGGGCCATATTGTCGTCTGAAGGAGTAGTAAACCAATAATCATAGACCCAATCGATTGAATCGTTCGCTTCGAGATCTGCTTCGAGTCGGCAATAACCGGTTTCATTGAATGACATGCGCACCCAGCTATTGTTACGGCCGCTGACCATCAAGATGCCTTGATAGGGCCAATCATCGAATCGGGTGCACAGAGCAAGTTCCGTGCGAATCTCGACATATCCGTGATCGGGATCATAATACCGCCCGCTCATGGTCGACTCTGCTTCGCCGGCATGCTGGCCGGAAACGATCGTGTAATCGTTGGCCCAATATACTTTGCCGGTAGCATCGTCGCGCATCAAGAGGTCCAATTGGTCCGTTTCTGATGCATCGGCATTCAAACGGGCATCGATCCATCCAGACATGACGTAAGAGACTTCCGGCTCAGTTAAGGCCAAGGAACTGAATGACATTCTGAATTGCTGAATTGCTCCCCCCGAGTTGGCTCGACCGGCTATGCGGCCATTTCCATCAATGAAGATGTCGTCCTCGCAAAAATTGGTGTAATCAAAAGAGCCCGTGAAATCCCCGGTGGACTCATCGACATCCATTGTGACGGATAAAGAGCCGCCGCAACTTCCATAGACTGTGTTGCGGGTGTTTGCGAGTGGCCGTTTTTGACTCGTATTGAAATCCACAGCCACATTCAGCCTGAGAGTGGAACCTCTAACCGAGCGCAGCATGCGCTGCCGGTAGGGATTAGAGAATTGGCTTGACGCATTGGCGCCTTGTGAGGACGGACCTTCCAACGTGACCGAACCGAACCCACCGGCGGAATAGCTTCCGATGGATAGATCCATGGCGTTTTCTTCAGTAAGCACCGCCTGGGTCGTAACGCCAGTGTAATTCAAGGATGATGGGGAAATAGTATCGCCTGAACCACCTGACCCACCCCCGCCGCAGGCGATTAGGGTGATGCTTATCAATAGCAATAAAAGCGTGGTTTTGTTCTTTCCTGGTATCATGCTCCTCCTCCCTAGAATCCTTTGTGCAGTGTCCATAGCGCGCATGCAAAACCACGGCGCAGCATTGCCCCCTGTTTTTGATCCATCGATTGAAATAAGGATGCTTTTGAAGCCTTTGGGTGTGCAAAACTAGTATCGAACGATCGGGCAAAAGTCAAATCAATACAGCGTGAGCGATATGAGCAGCAGTTGGGCAAACGAAGATACGGAAAAAGAATCGCAATCGAAGGCTCGGGGTGGGCTTGGGCTACAAATGCCTAAAGGGTTGTTCAAAGAACAAGCGTGTTATATGTATGGCCTGCCCATCGCGCGCCCGACTTGTTCCCGGGAGCGTTTTTGTTTCTTGGCTATGTGATTTGGATTTGGGGTTTTAGAAGGAAAAGATGAGCGGCAACACCTCTCGGGAGATACCTTATAATTATACCTCGGCCGACGACCGGCGCATCCTCGCCATGCTGCTGGGGCAGGAGGTGCTGGCGCCCCTGGAGCGGTTGGTGTTCCGGCGAAAGACCGGGCGTTCCTGGCGCCTGCTGATGCGCTTCGTGGGGGATCTGTTCATCCACCGCCGCAACCCGTTCCTGTACCAGGAACTGGTAGAGGACGAGCAACGGCGCCGGGGGTTTCTCGATGCCGCCCGGAAAGAGCTGGCCTGGATCGCTGAAAGGGGGCAGCAGGAACCGGACCTGAGCCTGGTCCTGGAGAGGTGTCGCCAAAAGCTGGACGATCTGGCCGAGGAACTGGCCGGCGTGCTCGCCTTGCGCCAACGCATGCGCCAGAAGTTGGGCGCCGTCGTGGGCGAAGCAAATGTGCTCTTCGACCCTTTCAGCCTGTCGGCCCACGCCACCGACGCCACCGACTGGCGCCTGCACCTGCCCGTGGCGGTGGTCTACCCAGCCCAGGAGGATCAGGTGCCACGGCTGCTCCAGGCCATCGCGGCCTTGGGACTCAAGGCCATCCCCCGTGGCGGCGGCACCGGGCTGACCGGCGGGGCCGTGCCCGTGGCACCCGACTGCGTCATCATCAATACCGAAAAACTCAACCGCATCGGCGCCATCCGGAATGAACGCTTCGAGCAACCGGACGGCCGGTTCTTGACCCTCCCTGCCATCGGCCTGGAAGCCGGCGTGATCACCGAGGAGGCCATGCAGGCCGCCGAAGCGGCCGGGCTGGTCTTCGCCACCGATCCCACCTCGGCCTGGGCCTGCACCATCGGTGGCAACATCGCCGAAAACGCCGGCGGAAAGCGGGCCGTTTTATGGGGCACCGCTGTCGACAACCTGCTCGGCTTCCGCATGGCGGTGCCGGGCGGCAGAACCATCGAAGTGCGGCGGCTGGCTCCCAACGGCCGGCGCATCGATCCCCGCGAAACCATCCGCTTTAGCGTGACGGATAGCGATACCGGAGAGATGCTCAAGGAGGTTTCCCTCCATGGCCTGCAGCTGCGCAAGCCGGGTCTCGGCAAGGATATCACCAACAAGTGCCTCGAAGGACTGCCGGGCCTGCAGAAAGAGGGTACCGACGGCATCATCACCTCCGCGGTGTTCCTCCTGCACCAGGCTTATCCCCACCAGGCCACGGTGTGCCTGGAATTCTTCGGCGACGACATGGAAGAGGCCGCCGAGGTCATCGAGCAGATCGTGGCGGCCTTCCCCAACGAGGGGCGCGAGGCGCTCATGGCCCTGGAACATTTCGACGAGGAGTACGTGCGCGCCATTCAGTACAAGGCCAAAGCGCCGCGCAGCGAGAGCCCCAAGGCAGTACTGCTCATCGATATCGTAGGCCACGGCCCGGATCAGGTCGAAGCCGGCCTGGGACGGCTGCAGGCACTGCTGGAAGCCTATCCCAACACCTGCATGGCCGTGGCCCAGAGCCCCCAGGAGGCCCAGCGCTTCTGGCGCGACCGCAAGCGCTTGGGCGCCATCGCCGCCCGCACCAACGCCTTCAAGCTCAACGAGGATATCGTTCTGCCGCTCAGGGCCCTGGCCGAGTTTGCGGCCTTCGTGGACGCCCTCAACGTGGAAGAGGAGCGGGCCAACCAGCAGGAGGTGATCTGGCAGCTGCGCACCTACCTGGAAAAGGCGGTGCCCATCGAGGACCCCGAGTGGCTGACGGCCAAGCTGCCCCGGGCCCAGCAACTGCTCAAGGAGCGCCTGGACCAGATCGAACTGGCCGGCCGCGATCACCTGCGCAGTGAGACCCATCTGCGGCACATTCAGGAGGCCCTGGCCGAACTGCTGCGCGGCTACAGCAAGGTCAACGCGGAGATTCAGCGCGACATCGCCGAGATCCGCGGCCGTCGCATCGTGGTCGCCACCCACATGCACGCCGGCGACGGCAACGTGCACGTCAACATCCCGGTTTTCTCCAACGACCGCGAGATGATGCTGCGGGCCGCCGAGGTGGCCGACATCATCATGGAAAAAGCTGTGGAACTGGACGGTGTGGTGAGCGGCGAGCACGGCATCGGCTTCACCAAGATCAAGCACCTGGATGCCGACCTCCTGGCCGACTTCAAAACCTATCTGGAAACGGCCGACCCGGAGAACCTGGTCAACCCGGGCAAGCTCACCGACCGCAGCGTGGTCGAGCGGGTCTTCACCCCCTCGTTCAACCTCATCGAGCTGGAGGCCCGCATCCTGCGCTACGGCCACCTGGAGCGGCTGGCCGAGAAGATCTCCCAATGCGTGCGCTGCGGCCGCTGCAAGACCGCCTGCTGCACCTTCTTTCCGGCGGGCAATCTCTTCTATCACCCGCGCAACAAGAACATGGCCCTGTCCGCCATCATCGAAGCCCTGCTCTACGATGCCCAGCGCTCCCGGGCCGTGGGCCTGAGGCCCTTGCGCTGGCTCAAGGAGATCGCCGACCATTGCACACTGTGCCACAAATGCCTGGCGCCGTGTCCGGTGAACATCGACACCGCCGAGGTGTCGGTTCTCGAGCGCGAAGTGCTCATCGCCCGGGGTGTGCGTCAGACCGCCTGGCCCACGCGCATCGTGCTGGGCTATCTGGGTGCCCGCGCCCAAACGGCCAACGCCCTGATGCGTCGCGGCATCCTGCAATGGGGGGGCGGCCTGCAGCGCCTCGGCGCCCGGCTGATCGGCAATGGATGGCGGCATTCCAAGCAGCTGGCCGCCTTGTACGCGCCGGCGCCGCCGATCTCGGCGCGTCCGGTCACGGCGCACTATCCGCGGCCCCACGATGTGAACCAGGCCCTGCTGGTGACGCCGGAGAAGCCCCCGGCGGGCACCGTCTTCTACTTCCCGGGGTGCGGGTCGGAAAGACTGCACGGCGATATCGCTCTGGCCGCCGTCTTTTTGCTGTTGCAAGCCGGCATGCGCGTGGTGCTGCCGCCCAAGCATCTGTGCTGCGGATACCCGGCCCACGCCAACGCCAAGCGGGACCTCACCCACAGCCAGGAGCTGCGCAACACCATCATTTTCAACCAGATCCAATCCATGTTGGGCGATCTTTCCTTCGACGCATGCCTCGTCAGCTGCGGCACCTGCCGCGAAGCCCTGCAGCACATCAACGTCACCGGCATCTTCGACGCGCCGATCTTCGATGTGGCAGCCTTCGTCCTGGAGCGAGGATTGGAAGTATCTCTGGCGGGAAAATGCTTCTACCATCCGCCTTGCCACGATTCCCTGGAGGGCAGGGGCCCAGCATTGCTGGGTGGTATTGCACCCCAGGGGGTTGAGACGATCCCCCACTGCTGCTCCGAGGCCGGCACCCTGGCCCTGAGCCGTCCGGACATCGCCGCCGCCATGCTGGCGCGCAAGCGTTCCGCCTTGTTGCCCCGGCTGGCCGAAAACCCCCGGCACCTGCTGTTGACCAACTGCCCGGCCTGCCTCAACGGCCTGGGCAGACAGGCGCTCACGCCGCCCCGGCACCTGGTCGTGGCCCTGGCCGAGGCTTGCGGCGGCGAAGGTTGGCGCCGTGCGGCGGCAGGGCAATTGGCCGCTTCGGAAACGATCGGATTTTAGAAAATCAATTCCGCAGACTTCGCAACCTTTTCCACCGCCTGCAAAAAAAGGAGCGGACTTGCAGGTTCGCAAGACCGCTCCGGCATGGATGCGCGCCGCTGTTTGGGTCAGGGATTCATCTCATAGGCGCCGTTTAAGGGATAGACATAAGCTTCCCAGATGTGGTTGAAGCGCTCGGGATTGACCGTCGCCTTGCGGATCATCTTCTGGCAAAGCGCCATCTGCCGCTCGGTGCTGCTGGTCTTGGAATAGAGCTGCAGGGCGAATTTGGAGAAATCGCGAATCATGAAATCGAAGATTTGATCCAGCAGGCGATCGTCGATCTTCTGGATCTTCGCATTCTCGATGACCAGCTGTCCGTAGACCACCAGGGTGAAGAGCTCGCCCAGAATCAGGAGAAAATCGATATCCTTCTGCTGTTCTTTGCTGGGCGGGGCCGTCATCAACAGCTCCTTGAGTACTTCGATCTGGGCCTTGAAGATGGCGAGGTTGGGCAGCTCGATGCTGTTGTAGGCGATATTGAAGTCGTGGAACTGGATCTTGCCCAGGCCCTTGGTGGGCCCCTGGGTGAACAGGAATTGGTCGTCGGCCGGATCGCTGCGCTTGCCGATTTCCGGGTAGGGGGCCGGGTTGAAGAAGTAGTTGGCCATGAATTTGATGATCAGGGCCATGTTGACATGCACCGTGCCCTCCAGCTTCGGCAGCGAGCGGATGTCGTGGGCGGCCATTTCGAAATAAGTGTCTTTTTCGAACCCCCGCGCCGCGATCACATCCCAGAGCAGGTTGATCACTTCTTCGCCCTGGGTGGTCACCTTCATCTTGGTGATGGGGTTGTAGAGCAGGTAGCGCCGGTCGGCGGCCGAAGCGGAACGAAGGTAGTCGGCATTCCGGAGGGCGAAGAGCTTCATGGCCGTCAAGCGCGTGTAGGCATCGACGAAGAGCTGCCGGATGTGGGGGAAATCGGTGACCCATTTCCCGTACAGGTTGCGGTTGGCGGCATGGGTGATGGCTTCATAGAAGCTATGGGTCGCAATTCCGATGGAGGCCCATCCCAGGTTGTACTTGCCCACGTTGATCGTGTTGAGGGCCGAATCCCAGGCCTCTTCGCCGGTGGAGAGGATCTGCGCGTCGGTGATGGGGTAGCTGTGCAGCGCGTATTCGGAGACGTACATCTGGGAGCTGACCACATTCTGGACGCATTCATAATTGGGGTGCCGGGTCTCGACCACGAAGAAGACGTATTCGTCGGTCTCCGAATTCTTGGCAAAAGTGGAAAGCAGGGCGGCCTCGTTACCGTTGCCGATGTAGTATTTGCCGCCGTCGGCCACATATTTCCCATCGCCGAGCGGAGTGAGTGCCATTTCGCTCGAATAGAGATCCGCGCCGTGGGTCTTTTCCGAGAGGCCGAACCCGAAAATGCCGCCCTGGTCGAGCAGGCGGGCCGTCTGGCGCTTGACCTCCTCGTTGTTACCCATCCAGATGGGGCCCAGGCCCAGGATGGTCACCTGCCAGGCGTACCAATAGGGGATCCCATAGAAACCCAGGATTTCATTGAAGTCGCAGTTGCGATAGGTGTCCCAGCGGCAATTCTCATCGCCATAATGTGATGGGGTCAGCAGATGGGCGAATATCTTCTCCTTTTTCAGGAAGTCCAGGAAATCCCGGTACCAAATGCGTTTTTCATAGTCTTCTTTGAGGCTGACCTTGCCCTTGGTCTCGAAGAACTCGATGGTTTTGAGCATGATCTGCCTGGAGCGTTCATCCAGGTGCCCATAAGTGTTTTTTTTCGGATTCAATAACATGTGTGCCCCCTCCTGTTTTCCGTGGTGAAATCTGTTCCTGGACCGGTGACCGCGCGCGCCACGGCCCCTATTGAATCGACTGCAAATGGGTCCTCAGGTTGACCTTCCGCTTTCTGATATTGATCTTGCGGCGGATATTACGGCGATGGGTTTCGACCGTTTTGGCCGAAAGCGTGAGCAGCAGCGCAATTTCCTTGGTCGACTTGCCCTGTTTGACCAGGTTGGCGATCTGGATCTCCATGGGTGTCAGATTGAAATACCGATACGAAAGCGCATGAGCGAATGGTGAGATGATATCGTTCAGGTTGCTCTCCATTACGCCGGCATAGGCTTTCTGACGCTGGTCCAGGCCGCTCATCCTGAGTTTGTCCAGGACCGGTATCACCAGTTCCTGGACGCTGAAAAGCAGATTCTGCTCGAGCTCCGCTTTGTTTTCGTCTTTCTTCTTCAAGAGTATATTCAGCGCGATATTGGCTTCCTCCAGTTTGATACGCTTGGCTTCGAGCGCTTCGTTGATGCGGGCCAGTTCCGCCGTGCGCTGCGCCACGCGCTGCTCCAGCTCGTCACGCGCCTGCCGCAGTTCCGCCTCGGCTTTTTTCCGATCGGTAATATCCCGTACGATGCTCCGGAATCCGATGGGTTTGCCATCGTCTCCCTGGATCAATGAGGCGGAGACTTCGATCTGGCGCCGGGTGGCGTCTTTGCAGATGATCTCGTAGTCGAATTTTCGGGACGGCCTGCCGGTCTTGTAAATGTCGCGAAAGGATCGAAACACCTCTTTCGCGGTTTCTGCGTCCATGATCTTCCGGCTTTCCATTCCCAGGAGCTCAGCGGCCGGATATCCCATGATGCCGGTGAAATAGTGGTTGAAGAAGGTGAACTTGCCGGATAGATCGGTCTCGCAATAGCCGTCCTGGATGCTTTCCAGAATGGTCCGGTAATCCTCCGCCGGTTTGAGCTCCGGCCACCTATCCGCCTTGCCTGGGGACTTTGTTTCAGCCATTGAGCGTTTGTCCGTTCCGACCCGCTGCGCGAAACTTCTGCCATGCTGGACCCGAGGCGGCTCCGGAGAGGGTTGCTTTGAGGTTAGTAATGCATCGGCCGCAACGATAGCAACACTGAAAAAATGAGTACAAAATGAGTATTAAATATACTCAATAGTGCCGAGGCGCAATCGGTTTCCAATGGTTTTAGCGCGCAGCAGTGGCCTTGGTGTGATTGCGGCCAAATCCAGCGCGCGGCAGCGACCGGCCGTCCTGCGCCACCGGATCTTGCGAGGTTCTTCTTTGGACCGGATTAATATCGAACGCGTCTCTTCGATAGCCGGCATCTCAAAGCGAGCCGTCCAATTGATCAGCCACGGGCCGCTTGCAGGCCCGGCAGCGCTGGGCGCCCCTGAAAAGAGGATAGCCGCAGGTGGGACAGTGGTACCGTTCGCACTCGGCCCGGGCCCAGGCCACGCTGCCTTCTGCGTCCCCGAGTTCAGCGACCTTGGCCCGCCAGAGGGGAATGGCCCTCTGCATCACCCGGCGCCCGGTGGCCAGGCCGAAATCCCTTATCATGGCGCAGGGCCAGTCGGCGCACTGGTGGCAGGCGTAGAGCGCTTTCGACCGCACACACTCCCTGATCTTGCAGGATTTGCAGAAGCCGTAGAGCTTTTGCGGCGGATCAGTCTGCATGCATCCAAGGCACTCGGTCTCCTCGGGCCTGGTGCCGTACAGATTGCCCATGACGGATTTGAATTTCTCGTTCCGGTCCCGGGTGGCGATATAGACGCCGCAGGCACCGCAGTAGAGGCCGCAGGGCGCCATCAGGTCCCGGTTGCTGAACTCTTCTTCGCGCCATCCTTCCATGACAAGTCTCCCCGGTAAGCTGCATTGACTTCAGGTCGGCTGTATCGGCATGATCTTGCCGCCAAGTATGGCAAGATGGCGATGCGCTGTCAATCGACCGGCGCAGTCCTTACGTCGTCATCCCAGCCAATCAGACGGAATGATCTTCGGGCACCGGTTCGGTCGGCGCGCAGGTGTCGGCCGGTACCTGTGTCGACGTCCGCAAGGGCGGCAGGTGGCGTTCGATATCCGCGCGCATCGGCTCATATGATTGCGGCAGCTTCAAGCTCGCGCCCAAAACGGCTTCATCCTCGTCGACGCTGAATCCCGGCCCATCCGTGGCGATTTCCAGCAGCAGGCGCTGGGGCGCATGGAAATAGATCGAGCGAAAATATTTGCGATCGCGGACCTCGGTCACTGAAATGTTTGCGGCGCGCAAGCGGGATTGCCATTCCAGTTGGGCCGCATCGCTTGCTGCGCGAAAAGCGATATGGTGCACCGTGCCGCCGCCCTGTTGCCCCAGGGGAGCCTGGGGATCGATCACCACATCCCAGAAATGGCCGGCGGCCCTGGTATCACCCGAGGCAAACCGATAGCGGTTGCCGGCCTGTTTGAACAGGGTCATCCCCAAAAGGGACGAAAACAGCGCCCTGTTTTCCGGCCAATGATGCAGGGTGGCGGTTGCCGAATGAAATCCGGAGATGGCGTTTTCGGCTGGGACGGGCCCCGCGCGCCAGTGGGGGGTAACCGGTGGTTCGGATTGCCCGATCAGCTCCAGAGGCAGGCCATGGGGGTCGGCAAAATGCAAGACCGGATCGCCGAAGCGCTCGCCGGTTTTTACATCGCAGGTCATGCGCTCCAGTCGCCGTCGCCAGAAATCGAAAGCCCGCAGGGGGGCGGCGAAGGCGATGGCCGTGACCATGCCGGCGCCGGGTACGCCCTGGGGCAGGTTTTCCCAGGGGAAAAAAGTCAGAATGGTGCCCGGCGTCCCCCGGTTATCCCCGTAATACAAATGATAGGTGTAAGGGTCGTCGAAATTGACGGTCTGTTTGACCAGCCGCAGCCCCAGCACATTTTCGTAAAAGGCCAGGTTTTCCGCGGCCGATGGGGTGATGGCGGTAATATGGTGAATTGCAGATATGGTGATCTTTGGGCTCATGGCGTACCTCGTCTCTCATTTTTCGAACGACAACAAGGTAACGCCATTCGCGCCCGGCGCAAGCGCTCCGTTCAGCCTCCGGCCAGTTTCACCGTATATCCTTTTTTTACAAGGGCTTCCTGGATTCGCCGGCGGTGGTCTCCCTGGATGACGATGGCGCCGCCCTGGACCGTGCCGCCGCTGCCGCAGTTTTGTTTCAGCAGCCGGGCCAACTCTTCCAGTGCGCTCTGCGCTAACGTCAGCCCTTGGATGACGGTGACGGTTTTGCCTTTGCGCCCCTGGGTTTCGCGCCGGATGCGCACGATCCCGTCGGCCGGAAACGCGCGGGGCGGGGTCCCTCTGGGCGGCCGCATGCGGCAACTGCACTGTGCCGTCGGACGAGCGCAATCTGGGCAGATGCGGCCCGATTCCGTGGAATAGACGAGGCGATGATCAGGCATGGACAGGCTATACCATCAGGCGCGTCGGGATTCAAACGGTGCATTTCGGGACTGCTCAAGCATCGTCGCCGGAAGGGCGATAAAGGCTATCATGAAGTGTCCGAAATGCCACTTTGAACAGGATGCCGGCCGCGCGGAATGTGTGCGCTGCGGGGTCGTTTTCGCCAAACTGCGTGAGCTTCATGCCAGGCAAGCTAGGCCTTCGCCCCCGGTTATCGAAATGCAGGACGAGCCGGGGCTGTCCTGGAAAGAGATTTTCTTGCCGGCACCGATGGATCCAAATCCCTTGGTCATGGCAGGCAAGGCCGTCTTGCTCGTCCTGCTCACGGCATGGGGAGCCACCTTCATATTTGCCTCGATCCAATCCAATCGGGTGGGCGACAGTTTCTTGCACCTGGTGAACCTGCCATTCCATGAAGCCGGACATATTATTTTCAGTTTCATGGGCCGATTCCTCCAGGTGCTGGGCGGTACCCTGGGGCAACTGCTGATGCCGGCCGTCTGCCTGGGCGTCCTTTTGCTTCGCACCCGGGATGCCTTTGGGGCCGCAGTGGCGCAGTGGTGGCTGGGCGAGAGCTTCATGGACATCGCCCCCTATATCAATGACGCCCGCGCCCTGGACCTGGTCTTGCTCGGCGGCGTGACCGGCAAGGATGTCGAAGATTACCACGATTGGGAATACCTGCTCCGAACCCTCGGCATGCTCAGGATGGACCATGCCCTGGCCTATCTGGCGCATGGCCTCGGCATTATCTTGATGATTGCGGCGCTGCTTTGGGCTGCAGCTAACTTGTGGTTGGAATACAATGCCCTGAAAAACGGCAGTTGATATGTTGTACGACTGCCCCACATAAAAAGAGGAGGGCGGCTGCCCTCCTCCATTCACTCGTCATGGCCTATCTGTGCAATCAAATGCGGCCGCCCAGGCTCCCCGGCGGATCGTTGCGTTTGCGGGTCCACTCCGGGCTTTTTTCAGCCGGTGTGCTGTAACTCATCTTCGACTTGTCGATGGCGCTCTGGCGGTCCCTTTCGCCTTCCAGCACCCGATCCCGGCACTCGCCGACACATTTACCTGCCGTATCTCGCTTTGGCATCTTTTTCATGGCGTGGTCCTCCTATTACGTATTAGGTCGCGCACCAGCATTTTCGAATCCTTCGGTGCGAAACCCTGCAGGAGGTTAGTGGCCTGTCGTGATTTGTCAAGCTGGCAGTGGCGGCGCTCCGAAAGGATTGTCATCTTCAATCACTTCGGTTAATTTCGATAGGAACGTCAAATCACTTTTCTTTCGGATCATTGGCACCCTGATCCCGAAACAAGGAGCAAATATGCGTAAAGTCATCATCACCGCGGCCATCACCGGTTCCGTCCACACTCCCAGCATGTCTCCGCACCTGCCGGTTACCGAAAGGCAGATCATCGACGAAATCCTGGCCGTGCACGCGGCCGGTGGAACCGTAGCCCACGTGCATGTGCGCGAGGAGGCCGATGGGATGCCCTGTGCCGACCAGGAGAGCTTCCGGCGCATCGCCACGGCGGTCAAATCCCGTTGCGACATCATCCTGTGTACCACCACCGGAGGTCGGTTGGGAGAACCGGTGAGCAAAAGGGTGCAGGTGGCCAGTACCCTGCGGCCCGAGTTGGCTTCGCTCAACGCCGGATCGCTCAATTTTGCGCTGTACCAGACCCTGGGCAAATTCAAAGAGTTCAAATATGATTGGGAAGAGACCTACCTGCGCGCCACCGAAGATTTTATTTTCCCCAACACCTTCAAAACCATGCGCGAATTTCTGGAAATCTTCAATACTACGGGCACCAAACCGGAGTTTGAAATTTACGATACCGGGATGATCAACAACCTGGCTTTCCTCATCGGGCAAGGGATTGTGCGGACGCCGGTCTATTTGCAGTTTGTCATGGGGATTCTGGGGGGGATTCCGGCCACGCCGGAGAACCTGGTTTTTCTGGTGGAGACGGCCCGCAGGCAGATCGGCCGTTTCGAATTTTCGGTTTGCGCTGCCGGAAACGCCCAATTCCCCATGTGCACCCAGTCGCTGATCATGGGCGGACACGCCCGCGTGGGGCTGGAGGATAACCTGTATCTGGAGAAGGGGGTTCTGGCCAAAAGCAACGCCGAGCAGGTAGCGAAAATCATCCGCATCGCGCGTGAATTGGGCGTCGAGCCGGCAACACCCCAGGAGGCCCGGCACCTGCTCGGCCTCAAGGGGTTGGAGCAAGTCGCCTATTGATCGAGCAATTCTTCAGCAAAAAGGCATCATGCGCCTCGACAAGCATGATGCCTTCCCTTCAGTTTTGAAGCATTAAGCTTTACGAACGTTCTTGGCTTCCGGGCCGCGGGCGCTTTCCTCAATTTCGAAGGTTACCTGGTCCCCTTCGTTGAGCGTTTTGTAACCATCCATGCTGATTGATGAGAAGTGCACGAAAATGTCCCGACCGTTCTCTTCGTTGATGAAGCCATACCCCTTTTTGTTGTTGAACCACTTTACAGTACCATTTGCCAAAGCATTGTCCTCCTGTCTTGATACGTTCGCACTCCAGCGATGCAACCCGCCCTGGAACGATATCCCGCTGGTGGCCGGCCCGTTTTCATAAACATTACAGAGCCATTTACTGAATATCGTTCATAATCACAATAAGCGAACCTCCGATGGTTGGTCAAGAAAAAAACTTGCTTCATTTTGTTACCGATTCTTCATCCCGGCTTCGATGCGGAAAGTCTCAAAGTGGTGCCCTCAGAAGTTCGATGGCAGCCTTCTTTTTCAGGGATGCCACGTAGTTATTTATGATGACGGTTTCTTTTTCGCGGCGCAGAATGCGGGCGATTTCCCCCTGGGCCTCCCAGAAGTTGGGCGGATCGGCCGGGATACGTTCCAGAAGCTTGATCAGGTGATAGCCGAAGCGTGTTTCCACCACGCCGCTGACCTGGCCCGGTGCCAGGGCGAAAGCAGCATCGGCAAACGGAGCCACCAGCTCATCACGGGTCAGGTAGCCGATGTCGCCTGCATAGGCCCGGCTTGGACCATCCGAATACATCAGGGCCAGGGTAGCGAAATCTTCGCCTTCCTCGATCCGCTTTTGCAGGGCCTGAATTTTTTGCAACGCTTCTTCCCGGGCGGCCTCGGTCGCGCCTCTGGGGGCGATAAGGATTTGGCGTGCGCGGATACGGTCCCCGACGGCAAAAAGCCCCGGGTGATCTCGGTAAAAGGCCCGCATCTCTGCTTCGCTGACCTCGATGGTGCGAACGATCTCCTGCCGCAACAGGCGTTCCACGACCACGCCTTTGGCCAGGCGCGATTTCAACTGGGGCAAGGTCATACCGCTGTCGGCCAGGTATTTTTGCAGGGAACTGACCCGCTCAAGTTGACCTTTGAGATCCGCCAAGGCGGCATCCACCCATTTGTCCGAGGCTCTGATTTTGCGTTGCCGGGCATCCTGGAAGAGCAGCTCCCGCTCGATCAAGTTTTCCATTAGCTGCGGTTGCAGGGCCGAAAGTTGCGTATCCGTCAGGGGGGTGTTGCGCCTGATCATTTCAGCTTTGAGCTGACCGGTTTCCCAGGCCAGGTCCTCGTCGCTGATGGACGTTCCATTGACCCTGGCCAAAACTTGCCCGGACGTCGATGCCGGCTGGGCGACCAGCGAGGACGGATGGAGCCAAAGGATCAATAAAGAAATTGCCGCGGCCCATTGAAACCCCGGATTTTTCTTCATGGCCTCCTCCAGTGACCGCACAGATACCACCTAGTACCCCAACGCCTGGTTGATCAAGAAGACACTGGTGGCCGTCAATACCGGCTGCCGGTGCAAGATCGTGGTGATGCGGCAGATGCGCTGGGGTGAATGGCAGTCGCTGCACAATCCGGTTTCGGCGCAAGGTGTTTTCATATTCAGACTTTTAGCCCGCAAAGGAGCCGCCACTTCACGCACACGGCGCAATGCGCTGTTCAAATCATCGGCAACTTTGTTCATTCCGGCCACGATGATCACTTGCGCCGGCCCAAACCCCATGGCGCTGGTACGGTTGCCGGCGCCATCCACATTGACGATTTCGCCGCTGAGGCTGATGGCGTTGGCGCTGCAGAAAAAGCAGTCGCAGGTCAATTGGGACCGGCGGATGGAGAGGCTTTCCTGGGGCGTAAGATCCTGTTGCCAATGGTCAAAAACGGTCTTGCCGGACAGCTTCAGGTGTTCGATGATGCCCAACCGGCGAACCGTATCCGAGCCGCCGAAACCGAAGCTGTTGTGGCGGGCAATCATGGATAGAATCTGGTTGCGCGCAGTCTCGAGATCAGGCGTCCAATGAGCGTCGAACCCGTTCTTGCGCAATTTCTCAGCGCACTGGCGCCCGCGCTGTTCCCACAGCCATTCCTGTAAAGAGGGTGCTTGCATATTTTCTCCCATATTCAGTTGCGTCGATGTGAATTATAGGGGGGAATACCGAATGTGAAAAGTGGAAAGTTGCAATCCGGCAATAGGGGGCCGGAACTGAAACCAGCGCCCCAAGACCTTGTTTTGGACTGGAAGTTTTTTGAAACCGTGGGGGGTAAACGGGGAAGGCGGATTCAGGACATCAGATAAAACCCGAGGTTGGGATCGTCCCCCTCGTTAAGGGCGAAGGAGGTGCCCACCAGGGTCTGGGCAACGTTGCGCACGATGACCCGTTTTTCGATGAACGTGCGCCTTTTGTCGTCCAGATGGAACTCCACCCGCAAGATTTCGCCAATTTCAAAGTTGCGTGGCACATTGAGTTTGAGCTTGAGACCGGTACTGGAGATATCCACGACCCGCATGATGCCTTTGTCCATCTCCCCATTGGGCAGGCGATAGAAATACATGCCGGGCAAATCGGTGGATTTTCGATACTGGCGACGTTTTTCCAGGGTGACGCTGAAACGATGGCCGCAGCTGCAGTTGCATTTGACGGTGATCTTCCGGTCAATGGCAGCATATTTGGACACGTCGGCCGAGGTCACATTGCCGCATTGGGGGCACACAAAAGTGGCCTTGTTGTCGCTGGTGATGAAAACCTTATCTACCATTTTGGCTTCCTATTCCTGCCTCAATTTCTGAACGGGTGCAGGAGAGCGCGGTATTGTCCGCCGCGAGACGTTCCGGCTCGTGCGATATAATCCGTATGATTTTGGGGCGATATTCATCGCTGCCGCCCATGCGTTGCCCCCTGATGCGAACGATGATCAACGCGGCGCCCAGGCAAATGAAGGCCCCCGCAACAGATAGGACGGATGGATTGGCATCCCAGCGGGAAGCCATCGCATCGCCGGCGATACCTCCGGCCAGCATGCACAGGATCGGGAAAAGGTAGAGCAGAAAGATCGCCTTGAGCATGGTACTCGTCCGAATGGAGAGTTGAATGCGATCGCCCACCCGAGCCCCGGCGGTATTGATGGCCTCCACCTCCTGCTCCTGTTTGCTGTCGGCTTCATGGCAGTGGTCCCTGGAAGCACAAGACGCGCAGGCGCTGGTGCGCACGGTTCGGACCCAGGCGGTGGCGGGGCCGCGTCTGGGCGCGCCCATTCGGATGATTATGCCTTGCTCGATGGCCATTGATCGGGTTTGCCTATGCTTTCAGACAAGGATTGTCCGCATTCAGGTGCATGTCATCAACCGGAAACCGCGACTTTTTGCATTGCACCTTCCTGCTCGCGGCGATAACAGATCAGGCCGCAGCGCAGGCAACGTTCCGCTTCGGTTTTGGCTGCGGTGGCGCTGAACCCCCGTTCCAATTCATGCCCCTGGGCAATCATCCGTTCATCGGACAGCGGCATCAGTTGCCGCGGGCGCATTGGCACCAGTTCCACGCCATGCACGTTCTGGATCACCGTCTCGGGGGCCACCACGTTGTCCGGCAGATCCATCGGCAGATTGTAGAGCAGCCGGTGGACCGAGGCCGCTGCCCGGCGTCCTGCGGCGATGGCTTTGATGGCGGCCGAAAAATCGGTGAGTACATCACCCTTGGCCATCAGTCCGCCTTCGTGGTGGAAGGCGGGCTGCTTGTAAGGCGGCAGCGCCTCCCAGGCACCGGGCACAGGGGCCGCATCGGGGGCGCCCTCCTGGGTCGATTCGACCGGCGCCGGAATGAAAATCAGTTCGGGCACGCGGCCGGCGGCAAAGATCACATGCCGCGCGGCGACCTTCTCGGTGGCACCACTGGCGAGGTCGATCAACTCGGCGGCATTCAATTCGTCTCCCTGCCCATAAAGGCGTCCGATACCGGTATTGGCGCGGACCTGTGCTGGGGAAAGGGGCGCATCGACGGCCGCTTCACGAACCAGCAGGGTGATCTTTTCGGCCCCCAGTTCCTGGCAGCGCTGCATCAACTGGGGCGGCAGGTTGGCATTGCCGATGATGATGACATGTCCATCCAGTTTGACGGCAGGATATCCCGGGCTGCCGGCCCTGGCGATGTCGATGAGCAGGTGGCAACCGGGCGCCGGACAGAGGTCCTCTTTGCCGTTGGTGCGGGCCAGACGACTATCCCAGCCGCCCACGGCCAGCAAGACCGCCTGGTATCCCTGGCCCAGCAGATCGACCACCGAAATGTCCCGTCCCAGCAGTTTTCCGGTTTCGGACTGGACACCCATCTCCTTTATGCCTTCGATGTCCCAATCCAGGATGTCCATGGGCAGGCGGTAGCGGGCGATGGCGCTGCGCAGCAGGCCGCCCATTTTCTCCTGAGCCTCGAAGACCGTGACGCTGTGCCCGATGCGGGCTGTGAAGAAGGCAGCCGACAGCCCTTCCACCCCGCCGCCGACCACCGCCACGCGGCGTCCGGTCTCAGGGGCTTTGAAGGGTTGCACGTGCTTACCGTGAGCCATCTCCTGGTCGGCCGCATAGCGCTTGAGGAAATTGATGGCCAGGGGTTCATCCACATACTGGCGCCGGCACTCGCTTTCACAGGGTCTTGGGCAGATGCGGCCGATGACCGTGGGGAAGGGATTGCGTTCCTTGATGATCTGGACCGCGCGGTTGTAATCTCCCTCGGCCACGGCGCCGATATAGGCGCTGATGTTGATGCCGGCCGGGCAGGCGCGCTGGCAGGGGGTGGTGCACTCTTCGGTGGTGTACTCCTTGAGGATGCGACGGGTCACCGAGGAGAGGGTGATGATATGCTTGGGGCAGACCCGTTCGCAAGTGCCGCACCCGGTGCAGCGCTTCTCATCGACCACCGGCAGGCCTTTGGGCCCCATGACGATGGCGCCGAAGGGGCACATCCGGGCGCAGGTGCCCAATCCCAGGCAGCCGATGGTGCACACTTTCATGCCGCCGTTGAGCAGCGCCACCGCGCGGCAATCGTTCAAGCCGTCGTAGACGAATTTGGTATCGGCATCGGCCACGCCATAGGTACAGCCGGGCAGGGCGATATCCGGTTCCTTGGCCTCCAGGCTCATCCCCATGATGACCGCGATGGCCTGGGCCACTTCTTCGCCGGCCGCCACGCAGGAATTGGCCGGCGACTTGCCGGCCACGATGGCTTCGGCGTTGGCCGAGCAGCCTGCGAAGCCGCAACCGCCGCAGTTGGCGCCGGGCAGGGCACCCTCGACTTCGAGAATTTTGGGGTCTACATACACATAGAAGACCTTGGAGGCGATTGCCAGACCAACACCCACCACTACTCCCAAAGCGCCCATCACCCAAATCGCTGTCACCATTGTTTCAAATCTCCCCGGAAAAGATTAGCAAATATCGACTTCGGCCTATGGTTTGCGCGGACGGTCGGGATCATGCCCGGACCACGCCGAAATATTTTGGGCACCATCGGCTACCACGATCCGTCCAAGCCGCGGATGCCGTTCATGTACAGCCTGCCACACGCCACAAAGAGCGAATAATCGGTCAGCAGCAAGGGGATGCCGTAAGTGCGCGCCAATTGAATTACCTCTTCCGATGGCTTTTTACCGCGTACGATCACCACGGCTCCCACCTGGGCGATGCGGGCGGTCTGGATGACATGGGTGGTGGTAACGCCGGTGAGCAATGCGCAGCCTTTGGCTGCCGCTGCCAATACGTCATCCATCAAGTCTGCGGCTCCGCCCCCTGTGATCACTTGCTCCAGTTTATCATCCCCCACAAGGATTTCGGCTTTAAGGATCTCTTTCAGTTCTGCAATTTTCATGTGTTATGTAGAATTCTCCAAAAAGGTGATGACACTGTCAAAGGTCCCGCATCTGGACCGCGTGGTCAGGATTTCCGCGTGCGTCGAAACGCTCGGATCGGATGTGATTCGTGCCAGGTCGGCACATGCCGTCGGTTCCACCCGAAGATACGGACCTTCTAATGGTCAAAAATTAGAGGGCGAACATCTCATAAACCCTGACTAAAGTCAATCAGTTCGCCTTGATAATCGGCATTCCGACAGATATCGCATCAGCTCCGGCCCCGGGTTGACGCTGGTGCGGCCGTGATCTATAAGCCTTCAGATTCTCATCGCATCCGGTTTCACAAGTCGTGGAGAGAAGAACGATGTCTGAACAAGAAACCATGTACGATAGCTCCGCGGTCGCCGCCGCGGCCGATTTTTTGAGGGGACACTACCGCCGTCCACCGCGGGTGGCCGTGATGGCCGGCACCGGCCTGGGGGACATGGCCGGCGCCTTGGCCGCCGAGGCCGTGGTGGCCTATGGCGATATCCCAAACTTCCCGGTTTCCACGGTACCATCCCACGCCGGCCGCTGGATTTTCGGCCGCTGGGCCGGACAGCCGGTGGCGCTCCTGCAGGGGCGGCTGCACCTTTATGAAGGCTATTCGCCACAGGCCGTCACTTTCCCCATTCGGGTCCTGCAGGCCCTGGGGGTGCAGACCCTCGTGCTCACCAATGCCTCGGGCGGCCTGAACCCGGCCTTCAGCTGCGGTGACATCATGGTGCTGGCCGACCACATCAACCTCACCGGCGCCAACCCGCTCATCGGCCCCAATGAAGATGGCTGGGGGCCGCGCTTTCCGGACATGACGGCAGCGTATCATCCCACCCTGCGGGCCTCGGCCCAGGCCGAAGCCGGGAGCCTGGGGATCAACTTGCAAACCGGCGTCTATGCAGGGCTCAAAGGACCGAGCCTGGAGACCCCGGCCGAGATGCGCTTCCTGCGCACCATCGGCGCCGATGCCGTGGGCTTTTCCACGGTGATGGAGACCATCGCGGCCGTACATGGCGGCATGCAGATTCTGGCCTTTGCCACCATTACCAACATGTGCACCCCCGACGCGGCCCAGCCGGCCGATGTCGATGCCATCATCGCCGTGGCCCAATCCGCTGCCCCGCGCCTGGCGGCCCTCATCGGTGGTGTGCTTCAGCGGATGGCGAATCGGTAGGTCGGAAAAGCGAGGTTGCGCGCAATAAAGCGGGCGACCACTGCGGTTTGCAAGCGCACAAAGCGGGGGCCTCGGCCCAGGGAGGATGACACCATGGAAGAAAATGATCGTTACCAGAAAGGCTGGGAAAAACTCAAAGAGATCGATGGCGAAGCCGGTGAACGGGTCATCGAAAGCCTCAAGGACATCGCACCGGATTTCGCACGACTCCTGATCGAATTTCCTTTCGGAGACATCTATTCAAGGCCGGGGTTGGACTTGAAATCCAGGGAAATCGCCGTCATTGCGGCCCTGACCGCCCTGGGGAATGCAGCCCCTCAATTGAAAGTGCATTTGAATGCCGCCTTGAACGTCGGCTGCACCGAACGCGAAATCGTGGAGGTGATCATGCAAATGGCGGTTTATGCCGGTTTTCCGGCAGCCTTGAATGGGCTCTTCGCGGCCAAGGAGGTGTTCGCCCAGCGTGAAAAATAACTTCCTGTTGGAGCGATCGCGATGGGTCGCTGAGTCCTGAGGCGGAAGGGCCCTTCTTGTCCGTGTTATTTTCCATGGAGCGTTTGCCATGTTTTGCCCTCAGTGCCGATCTGAGTTTATCGAAGGCATCTTCAGGTGCCCTGAGTGCCGTGTCCAGCTGGTGAAAAGACTGCCGGAGGTTTCCAGGCCCGCATTTGTGGATTACAAAGAAGTGCTTTCGACTTTCAATCCGGCGGATATCGCCTTTCTGAAATCCTTGCTCGACAGCGAGGGCATCCAGTATTTCTTCAAAGGCGAGCAGTTCATGTACATCCGGCCCTTTGCCGACCCGGCGAGATTGATGATCCGAGTGGATCAAGCGCAAGAGGCGATGGAATTGATTAAAGACGTCAAGCTATCCTTCACAGGGATAAATCCCGACGATAAGCGCAAGGATGAATAGAGAACCGGACCGGGTGAGTCCATCACGTGCTGATCCTTGCCGACCATCATCTGCAATCTACAAGTACGGGGCCATGTGGTAGCCATTGCAAAGTATCTGGAGAACTCATGTACAAGACATCCCACCCTTCATCTGCTCCGGAAGAAACGCAGATAGATCTGCTGATTCGCAACGGCACGGTGTTGACCCTGGACACCGCCGGCCGCCGCATCACAGACGGCGCCGTGGCCGTTACGGGCGAACGGATCGCGGCCGTGGGCACCGCCGCCGATTTCAACGGCTGGCAAGCGGCCCGAACCCTGGACGCCCGGGGCGGACTGATCCTGCCGGGCCTGATCAATACCCACACCCATGCAGCCATGGCCTTGTTCCGAGGGTTGGCCGACGACCTGCCCTTGATGACCTGGCTCAACGATCACATCTTCCCGGCCGAAGCCAAGCTGACACCGGAGATGGTACGTGTGGGCACGCGCCTGGCCTGCGCCGAGTTGATCCGTTCGGGCACCACCTGCTTCTGCGATATGTACCTGTTCGAAGGGGCCGTGGCCGAGGCCGCCAAGCAATGCGGCATGCGCGCCGTTGTGGGGGAAGTCTTCTTCGATTTTCCCTCGCCCAACTATGGCCCCATCGACCAGGGCTACGCCTATGCGCAGGATTTGATGGAACAGTGGCGCAATGACCCGTTGATCCGCATCGCCATCGAACCGCATTCGCCCTACCTCTGCGCGCCGGAGGTGTTGACCCGTTCCGCGCGCCTGGCTGAAGATCATGGCGCCCTGCTGGTGATCCACCTTTCGGAGACCCGGGCCGAGGTGGCCCAGATCAAAGAGAAGTACAACCGTACCCCCACCGCTCACCTGGCCGATCTGGGCCTTCTGTCGCCGCGTCTGGTGGCCTGCCACGCGGTGGTGCTCACCGCAGAAGACATTGACCTGCTGGCCCGCCATGGCGTGAAGGTCTCTCACAACCCCGAAAGCAACATGAAGCTGGCTTCTGGGGTGGCGCCCATTCCGGACCTTTTGGCGGCCGGGGTCTGTGTGGGGGTGGGCACCGATGGCTGCGCCAGCAATAACAACCTGGATCTCTTCACCGAGATGGATACCGCCGCCAAGCTGCACAAGGTGCATCGCCTGGACCCCACGGTGATGGACGCGGCCACGGTTTTGGCCATGGCCACGGGCAACGCGGCCCGGGTATTGGGATTGGAGCGGGAGATCGGCAGTCTACAAGCCGGCAAGCGCGCCGATGTGATTGTGGTGGACACCAACCAGCCCCACCTGACCCCGATGTACGATCCGGTCTCCCATCTGGTCTACGCGGCCCGGGGCGGCGATGTGCTGCATTCTGTGATCAACGGCCGGGTGGTGATGGAAGATCGGCGGCTGCTGACCCTGGACGAGGCCCGGGTGCTGGCCGATGCCCGTCAGGCGGCGGCCCTCATTCGTTCGTGAAAAATTTGTTTGAGAATCGACCATGCTGGATACCCTGATCCATAACGCCACGGTGGTGACCGTGGATGATGCTTTCACCATTCTGGCCAATGGCGCGGTGGGGGTGCGTCAAGGGGTCATCGAGATGGTGGCCGGCCCGCCCGCCGGGCAAGCGTTGCCGCCGGCCCGGGAGATTATCGACGCCGGTGGGGACATTGTCATGCCCGGTCTGGTCAACGCCCACACCCATCTGCCCATGACGCTCTTCCGGGGTCTGGCCGACGACCTGCCCCTGATGAGCTGGCTTCATGATCACATCTTCCCGGTCGAGGCGCGTTTCGTCACCCCCGAGACGGTGGGGGCCGGCGCCCGCCTGGCCTGCGCCGAAATGTTGCTGGGGGGCACGACCACCTGCTGCGACGGTTACTTCCTCGTGGCCGATTTCGCCGAGACGGTGCTGCGCACCGGCATGCGCGCCGTACTGGGGCAGGGGGTGATCGATTTCCCTGCGCCCGGGGTGCCCGATCCCACTCGGAACGTGATCATGGCCCGGGCCTACGTCGAGGCATGGCAGGGCCGGAGTCGGCTGCTCAAGCCTTCGATCTTCTGTCACTCGCCCTACACCTGCTCGGATGCTACCCTCACCGCCGCCAAGCAGGCGGCCGACGATCTCGGCGTGCGTTTTCAGATTCATGCGGCCGAAACCCGCGCGGAGCGCGAACAGATGGAGCGGCGCCATGGGTGCGGCCCCATCGAACACCTGGACCGTCTGGGGCTTCTCAATGCCGACACGCTGCTGGTGCATGCCGTGTGGGTGGATGCGGCCGATATCGAGCGCATCGCCCGCAGCGGGGCATGCATCGCCCACTGCCCGGAGAGCAACATGAAGCTGGCTTCGGGAGTGGCGCCGCTGCCCGATTTCCTGGCGGCCGGCATCACCGTGGGGCTGGGCACCGACGGTTGCGCCAGCAACAACGACCTGGACCTGTGGGGCGAGATGGACATGGCCGCCAAGCTGCACAAGGTCCAGCGCCTGGACCCCACGGCGGTCAAGGCGGAGCAGGTGGTGCGGATGGCCACCCGTCAAGGCGCCGAAGCCATCGGGCTGGGGCGTCTCGTCGGTTCCCTGGAGCCGGGCAAGCGCGCTGACCTGATCGTGCTCGACACCCGGCAGCCCCGTTGGACCCCCCTTTATCATCCGGCCTCCCACCTGGTCTACGTGGCCCGGGCCGGCGACGTGCGCCACGTGATGATCGACGGTCGCTGGGTGGTGCGGGAGCGGCGGCCGGAGACGCTGGATCTGGATGAAGCCTTGAGCCAGGTCAGGGCCCTGGCTTTGAAAATCGGGGCGGTGGGCTAGACGGTTACCGGCGGCACCGTTTCGATGGTCGCGACGTTATCGATGGCTGCAAAGATGGGCTTGCTTTCAATATTGGGGATGTCTATTTCTCCGCTTTGGTATAAAAGGTTCGTTTATGCGCCAGACTTTCATGGAAAACCTGATCGAAGCCGCCCGGGGCGACCGGCCCGTGGATCTGCTGCTGCGCAATGTCCGCCTGGTGAATGTGTTCCTGGGGGCCTTGATGGAAACGGATATCGCGGTCCATCAGGGATGCATCGTCGGTTTCGGCGCTCATGAAGCGCAAAAGACGGTGGACCTGGGCGGCCGTTATGTGGCGCCCGGCTTCATCGACGCCCACGTGCACATCGAAAGCGCCCTGGTGGGACCGGCCGAATTCGCCCGGGCCGTGCTGCCCCGGGGTACCATAGCGGTGGTGGCCGACCCCCATGAAATCGCCAACGTACTGGGCGCCGCCGGCATCGACTACATGCTGGCTGCCAGCGACGGCCTGCCGGTGCATTTTTACTTCACGCTGCCGTCGTGCGTGCCGGCCACCCACATGGAGAGCGCGGGGGCACGCCTGACGGAAGCGTTGCTGCGCCCCTATCTGGGCCACCCGCGCATCGTGGGCTTGGCCGAGATGATGAACTTCCCGGGGGTGATCCACGCCGATGCCGAAGTGCTCGCCAAAATCGCGGCCGCCCGCGCCGCGGGCAAGCCGGTGGACGGCCATGCCCCGGGTCTGGGCGGCCAGACGCTGCACGCCTATCTTTCGGCGGGCATCGGCAGCGACCACGAGTGCACCACCACCGGGGAGGCCCAGGAGAAACTGGCCGCTGGCATGCGCATCATGGTGCGCGAAGGCACCGGCGCCCGCAACCTGGACGATCTGCTGCCCATCATCAATGCCCGCACCGCCCGGCGCATGATGTGGTGCACCGACGACCGCCATGCCCACGACCTGATGGCCGAGGGACACATCGACCAGATGGTGCGCCGGGCTGTGCGCGGCGGCGTGGACCCGATTACGGCCATCCAGATGGCCACCTTGAACCCGGCCGAATACTTCCAGTTGCCTGACATCGGCGCGGTGGCCCCCGGCCGCCGCGCCGACCTGGTGGTGCTGGACGATCTCGACGACCTGGTGGTACGCCAGGTCTACAGCGCCGGGCGCCTGGTGGCTGAAGAGGGCTGCCTGGTGGAGAGCGGCCCCGCGCTGCCGCCGCCGGCCGCGCCCGGGGCCATGCGGGTGCCCCTGGCCCAGATCGATTTCAGGCTGGCGGCCTGCGGCCGGCGGGTGCGGGTGATCGAAACCGTCCCCCGGCAGATTGTCACCCATGGGAGGGTGTACGACGCACGCATCGTGGACGGCCGGGCCGAAGCCGATCCCAGTCGCGACCTGCTCAAGATCGCCGTGGTGGAGCGCTACAGCGGTACCGGCCGCACCGGTATTGGCTTCATCCGCGGCTTCGGGTTGACCCGGGGCGCCCTGGCGGCCACCGTGGCCCACGACTCCCACAACATCGTGGTGGTGGGTGCCGCGGATGGCGATATGCACCGGGCCGTGGCCGCCCTGGTGGAGATGGGCGGCGGTCTGGTGGTGGTGGAGGAGGGCCGGGTGAGGGCGCAACTGCCGCTGCCCATCGCCGGCCTGATGTCCGACCGGTCCATGACCACCGTCTGCGCCGGATTGGATCATTTGCTGGCCGCGGCCCGGCGCCTGGGATCGACGCTGGACGACCCCTTCATGACCCTGAGCTTCATGGCCCTGCCGGTGATACCGGCCCTGAAGCTGACGGACATGGGGCTGGTGGATGTGGCGCAGTTCAAGATTGTCCCCCTGTTCGTGGACGAAGAATCCTGAAAGGTTCCGATATGCTTGTGGATGGTAAACAGATGCGGCCCATCTGGCTCGACGGCGACGGCCGCACCGTCAAGGTGATCGACCAGCGCCGGCTGCCCCATGAACTGGTGATTCTCGATTTGACCACCGTGGAACAGGTGATCGAAGCCATCGTGGAAATGGTCGTGCGCGGGGCGCCGCTCATTGGCGTCACCGGCGCCTATGGCGTCTTGATCGCCTTGACGAGGGCCGGAAACGAGGCGGATTTCGCCGAGGCATGCAGGTGCATCGCGGCCGCCCGGCCTACGGCGGTGAACCTGGCCTGGGCCGTGGCGCGGGTCTCGGCGGCGGTACAGGGCGCGCCGTCCCCTGGCGAGCGGCTGGCGGCCGCCCGGCGGGAAGCCGAGGCCATCGATGCCGAGGAGGTGACGCGCTGCCGTCTTATCGGCGAGCACGGCGCCGGTCTGATCACGACCATCAGCCAGGCCAAAAAGGGCGCGCCGGTGAACATCCTCACCCACTGCAACGCCGGCTGGCTGGCCTGCGTGGCGTGGGGCACGGCCACGGCCCCTATCTACGTGGCCCACGAGCAGGGCATCGACCTGCACGTCTGGGTGGACGAGACCCGACCCCTCAACCAGGGGGCCCGCCTCACGGCCTGGGAGTTGGGCAAGGCCGGCATCCCGCACACGGTCATCACGGACAATGCCGGCGGCCATCTCATGCAGCACGGACGGGTGGATCTGGTGATCGTGGGTACCGACCGCACCACCCGCACCGGCGACGTGGCCAACAAGATCGGCACCTACCTCAAGGCCCTGGCGGCCCGGGACAATGGCATCCCCTTTTACGTGGCCCTGCCGGCTTCGACCTTCGACTGGGAGCGCCGGGACGGCCTGCGGGAAATCCCCATCGAGGAGCGCTCGGCCGACGAGGTGCGCTTCGTCCAGGGCCTGGCAGGCCATGAGGTCACCCGTGTGCTGGTGCCGCCGGCCGCCAGCCCGACGGCCAACCCGGCCTTTGATGTGACCCCGGCACGGCTGGTGACCGGCCTCATCACCGAGCGGGGCGTCTGCGCGGCCACGGAAGAAGCGATTCTGAGACTGTATCCGGAAAAAAAGTAGTAAACCGAGAGCGGAAGGTCGAAGGAAAAGAATGACGGTGGAACAACTCACGGAACTCGAAAAACAGGTGATCTCGGCCGTTCAGGGCGACATGCCGGTGACGGCCCGGCCCTATGAAGAGATCGCGAACCAGTTGGCGATATCGGAAGAAAGGCTGCTGACGATCCTGGAAGACCTGGTGGCGCGGGGTATCATCCGCCGCTTCGGCGCCACCTTGCGCCACCAGAAATCGGGGTACCAATCCAATGTCATGGTGGCCTGGCAGGTGGACGAGGCGCGCATCGAAGCCGTGGGCAAGATCATGGCTTCGTTCCGGGCCGTTTCCCACTGCTACCGCCGCGACCCCACCGCCCGATGGCCCTACAACCTCTACACCATGGTCCACGGTAAAGACGAGGCCGGCTGCCGGGCGACGGCCGCAAAGATGGCCGCCAAGGCGGAAGTAAAGGACTACGCACTGCTCTTCAGCCGCCGCGAACTCAAGAAGACTTCCATGCAGTACTTTAAATAGAATGCGTTTTGAAGCCCGCGACAGCCATGTGCCCCATATTCTCCTCGTCAATCCCTGGATTCACGACTTCGCGGCTTATGATGTCTGGGCCAAACCCTACGGCCTGTTGAGCCTGACCGCGCAGTTGCGCGCCTGGGGCCTGCGCGTCTCTTACATCGACTGCCTGGACCGCTTCCATCCCCGGATGCCGCCGGCCGACCCCGCGGCGCGCCACGGCCGGGGCCCCTATCTGAAGACCCGGATTCCCAATCCCAAAGGCCTGGAAAGTATCGCCAGAACTTACAGCCGCTACGGCATTCAGCCCGAATGGCTGCGCGCCGACCTGGCTGCTCTCCCGGCGCCCGACCTGATCCTGGTCACCTCGCTGATGACCTACTGGTACCCGGGCGTGTTCGAGACCATCCGGGAGTTGAAGGCCGCTTTCCCAAAAGCGCCCCTGGTCTTGGGCGGCATCTACGCCCGCCTGTGCAGCGACCATGCGCACCAGCATAGTGGTGCGGACCAGGTGGTGGTCGACCGGGGGGAAAGCCTGGCCGCGCTGGTAAAAACGCACACCGGATGGGAAGACAAGGGCGCGACCGATATCGACGACCTGGACCGTCTACCTTATCCGGCCTTCGACCTGCAGCGCCGCATCCCGTATATCCCCCTGCTCTCGGCCCGGGGCTGTCCCTTCGACTGCGCCTATTGCGCTTCGCGCCTGCTGGAGCCGGTCCGGCGCCGCCGTTTGCCGGAATCGGTCCTGGCCGAGATTTTATTCTGGCACGAGCGCCACGGCGTGGCCGACTTCGCCTTCTACGACGACGCCCTGCTGGTGGATGCCCGGCGCCACGCCCTGCCGCTGCTCGAAGAAATTGTCCGGAGCGGACGAAAACTTTACTTCCACACCCCCAACGCCCTGCACATCCGGGAGATCACCGCCGAAGCGGCGGAGCTGATGTTCCGGGCCGGGTTCCACACACTGCGCCTGGGATTGGAGACCACGGCCTTCGAGGCACGCGAGGAATTGGATCACAAAGTGACCGAAGAGGAGTTCCGTCAAGCAGTGGGCTATCTGCGAGCCGCCGGATTCAGCGCCGACCAGGTGGGTGCCTATCTTTTGGTAGGGTTGCCCGGCCAATCCGTCGCAGCGGTCGAACACTCCATCCGGGTGGTCCAGACGGCCGGCATCGCCCCCATTTTGGCCCACTACACCCCCATCCCCGGTACGCGCCTTTGGCCCGCCGCCGTGGCCGCCTCGCGCTACGATCTCGCCGCCGACCCGGTTTTCACCAACAACGCCATCTTCCCGTGCAGCCGGGAGGATTTCTCCTGGCCGGCATTGTCGCGCTTAAAGCATATGGCTCGGATATAACGCAATCGGGTATGAACCCTGATCACCGAGTAGTGCCAGTCATCATGATAGGAAGAATTTTAGTCAATCCATCCAAGGTGCTCGAAGATGAAGATAATTCCTCGGTAAATGGCTTAGGCGCTTTGAATGTGCTTTACTCGGCCAACCTTGCCATCCTCCAAACGTACCTTGATCTCATGGGGGTGGTGGGGCGAACGGGTCAATATGTCTCGAACCACGCCCCGGGTCAGGCGTCCCGAGCGCTGGTCCTGCTTGAGCACGATGTCGACGGTCAGGCCCGGGCGGATATCGCTGCGGTCATTGGCACCCATTGAATCCTTTGTTCCCTTTTGAACGGCGCCGGGCTCGAGCACGGCTCATGAATCTTTGGTTTTCAACTGTACCAGACCAATATCCGATGGGGCTGTTGCCTCCGTGTTGGAATTGAATCCGGCGTCCAGCAGTGTGCGCTCCAGGGCGGCAAGGCCTTCGGAAAGAGCGTTGAAATAGGCTTGCCGCTGGAGAAGGGGCCGCATCCGCGACGTTACCGGCGACAGCGCCACGGGTGTCAGACGCTCTAAAAGGGCGCGGTCGGCCAGGAGGACGGCCTGGCTTTCGAAAACGCCGACCATCAGCAGAAGGGCGTTGCGCCCAGGCGCTTGGTACATTTCGCGATCAAGGAATACGGTTTGGGCAAATCGACTGGTGTTGGCTTCGGCGCGCTGGCGGTTGAGAAAAACCCGGCCGAAAGCGGGCCAGAAGATGGTCAATAGTGCTACGGCGGCACTCGTGCCGATAAAAAAGCCCATTGTGCGGGGCACGTTCCAGGGGCTGAGCTGTGGCGGTGGAAAGAGGATCTGAAAAAACTGGACCAGGCCGTTGAGCACGATGGCGGCGGCGAAGGCTTTCCAGGGAATTTCGGGATAGCCGTCGCAACGATCTGTCACCACAGCCGTAAGCGGCACACCGGTGCGCCGATGGATGCGCCGGATGAGATCGTTGATTTGGATGGCCTGTTCGTTTTTAAAGAACATAGAATGCCCCGAAACAGTTATGATTGATCTGCGATCCCGTTTCTATAAGTGATCCCGACGCCATTGGCAATCCACTTTAAAATCCTGTTGACATGACCGTAGCGATTGGGTACAAGCTGGAAAAACTGACTGAGTACTCAGTATAACAGGCTTCGGACTATGTCGCGTAAAGAGGATATTTTGCAGGTCGCCACCCACCTTTTGGCCGTCAAGGGGTACAAGGATGCCTCCATGGCGGAACTGGCCAAGATCAGTGGCGTGGCCCAGGGCACCATTTTTTACCATTACACCACCAAGGAGGCGCTGTTCCTGGCCATTCTTGAGGCTTTCAAGGAAGATATCGTCGCCCAGTTCACCCGTTACCGCAACGAGCACCAGTTTTCCTCAGGTCTGGAGATGGTGGAGCAGGCCATCGGCTTTTACTTGCAAATGGCGTCGCAGATGGAGGATCGCTTCATGCTGCTCCACCGTCACGACGCTTATGAACTGGCCCAGGTGAATCCCGAATGCCGAGACTGCCTGGAGGCAATCTACAATTGTCTCATCGATATTTTCGAGCATGCCATCCAGGCCGGTCAGAAGGACGGCTCGATCCGTGAAGCGCCGGCGCGCCGCATGGCCATGATTCTGTTTACCATGGTGGATGGTTTGATCCGTTTTCACACCTATCGGTTGTACGATGCAGGTGTGCTGTACGAGGATGTGGTCCAGTCGTGCCGCGCCCTGTTGAGAAAAAATCCATCAGAGTTCAGGAGTTGAAGATGCTTGGCAAGATTTTTCCCTTCATTAAATGGTTCAAGGGCTACGACCTCGGCATGTTCAAGGCGGACGCCATCGCCGGGCTGACCGTGGCCCTGGTGCTGATTCCCCAATCCATGGCCTACGCCCAGCTGGCTGGCCTGCCGGCCTATTACGGCTTGTACGCCTCGTTTCTTCCACCCATGCTGGCGGCTCTCTTCGGTTCCAGCCGTCAATTGGCGACAGGCCCGGTGGCCGTGGTGTCGTTGATGACCGCGGCCTCCCTGGAGCCCCTGGCCACGGCCGGCAGCCAGGGCTACATCGCCTATGCCATTGTCCTGGCCTTGATGGTGGGATTGTTTCAACTCAGTCTGGGAATCCTGCGACTCGGGCTGGTGGTCAATTTTCTCTCCCATCCGGTGGTCAACGGGTTTACCAACGCGGCGGCGATCATCATCGCCTCGTCCCAGCTCTCCAAGATGTTCGGGGTAGATGTGGATTCGGCCGCCCACCACTACGAAACCATCTGGCGGGTCATCCAGGAGGCAGCCCACTATATTCACTGGCCGACCCTGCTCATGGGGATTTTCGCCTTCGGCATCATGTACGGCCTCAAGATGCTGGCCCCCCGCATCCCCAACGTTCTGGTGGCGGTGGTCGTGACCACTTTAATATCATGGACGACGGGGTTCGAGCACAACCAGAAGGCGGCCCTGACGACCATCGTTTCTCCCAGGGTCCATGAACTGGTCGCCCAGTTCAACGAGGCCACCGAGGGCATCGCGAAACTGGCCCAGGCGCGTACCGAGATCAACCGCGCCCTGGCCGAGGCCGGAGAATCCCATAATGCCGTGGGCGCCATCGACGCCAAGCACGATGCCGATGTGGTTCAGGTGCGCATGCAGCGGTTCAAGCAGTTGACCCAGGAGGCGCGCAAAGAGCTGCGTCACATGATTTTCGCGGGGGTGATTCAGAAAGATGGTTCGCTGGGCTTTTATCCTGAAGAGGAAGTCCCCGCCGGTGCCGAGACCGATGGCCGGCGCTGGCATATCAAAGTGGGCAACAAAGCGCTGGCCACCGACGGCCTCACCATGATCGGGGGAGGCTCCGTGGTCGGTGATATTCCGAAGGGGTTGCCCGCCTTTTCCGTGCCCAAGCTGGACTGGACCATCATCCTTCATCTCTTCCCGTTTGCCGCCATCATCTCATTGCTGGGATTCATGGAAGCGATCTCCATCGCCAAGGCCATGGCCGGCAAGACCGGCCAGCGGCTCGATCCCAACCAGGAGTTGATCGGGCAGGGGGTGGCCAATCTGATCGGGGCCCTGGGCAAGAGTTATCCCACCTCCGGGTCGTTTTCCAGATCCGCAGTCAATTTGCAGGCCGGGGCGATCACGGGCCTTTCGAGCGTTTTTACAAGTCTGACGGTCGTGATCGCATTGTTGTTCTTTACCCCGCTGCTCTATCATCTGCCCCAGTCGGTACTGGCCGCCGTCATCATGATGGCGGTCATCGGTTTGATCAACGTTTCCGGTTTTGTGCATGCCTGGCATGCCAAGTGGTACGACGGCGCCATTTCCATCATCTCGTTCGTGGCGACTTTGGCCTTCGCGCCCCATCTGGACAAGGGCATCATGATCGGGGTGATATTGTCCCTGGGCGTCTTTTTGTATAAGAGCATGCGTCCCAAGGTGGTCTCTCTGGCCCGGGCTGCGGACGAAGCGTTGCGCTGTGTCACCACCCATGGCTTGAAAGAGTGTGAGCATGTGGCTATGGTGCGGTTCGATGGCCCGCTCTTCTTCGCCAATTCCAGTTACCTCGAAGACAAGATGATGGAGCTCATGCGCGCCAAGAGCAACCTGAAGCACATTATCCTGGTGTCCAACGGCATCAACGACATCGATGCTTCCGGAGAAGAGACGTTGTCGCTGCTGGTGGATCGGATCCGCAGTGCCGGTGTGGACATCTCGTTGAGCGGGGTGAACGAGGAGGTGATGAAGGTATTCCGCAGGACCCATCTGCCGGAAAAGATCGGAGAAGACCATATCTTCCCGACCATGGAAAAGGCCATCACGGCCGTGCATCCCGAATCCCATCGGTTGAGCACCGAGCAGGCCTGTCCCTTGCTCACCGTTTGCCAAATAGTGGAGAACTAATTGCCGTTAAAGGGAGAAGCTTATGTCCGTCATTACGATTTTCAGCGGAACTTTTTGCAATGAAGAAGCAGTGGTGCGCGCACTGGGCGTTCAAACCGGCTACCGACTGGTCGACGATGCCGAATTGAGCGCGGCCGCCAGCCAGCTTTCGGGAATTCCCCAGGCCAAGGTCGACCGGGCCTTTTCGGCACGGCCTTCGGTGTTCAATAAATTCACCCACGAGCGCGAGCGCACCATGGCTTACTTGCGCATGGCGCTGGCCCGCACCCTCGCGGCCGACAACCTGGTGATCCACGGTTTCGCCGGCCATTTGATCCCCCGGGAGATCACCCACGTGCTGCGGGTCTGTCTGATCGCCGATCTGAAATCGCGCGTGGCCAGGGCGACCAAGGCATTGCAGGTCAAGGAGAACGAGGCGCTCAAGCTGATCCACAAGCAGGAAGAAGACCGCGCCGCATGGGTCTTCGGGTTGCACAACAGCCAGGACCCCTGGGCTCCGGCACTTTATGACATGGTCCTGCCCACCGACAAGATGGAGGCCCAGGAGATCGCCGACGCCATCGCCCAGAATGCGGGGTCTTCGGTGGTGCGCACGACCGGCCGCAGCCAGAAAGCTGTCGAGGATTTCCTGCTGGCGGCCCAGGTCGAAGCAGCCCTGGTGCAGGAAGGACACCAAGTGGGCGTCCAGGCCAGGGAAGGGCGGGTCGAGTTGACCATCAACAAGCACGTGCTGATGCTCAATCGGCTGGAGAGCGAACTCAAAACCATCGCCGGCAAGGTGGCCGGCGTGCAGGCGGTGGAAACCAAGGTGGGCCCCGGTTTCTACCAGGCGGATATTTACCGCAGACAGGATTTCAATATGCCTTCCAAAATACTTCTGGTCGATGACGAAAGAGAGTTCGTGCAAACCTTGTCGGAGAGATTGTTGATGCGTGACCTGGGGTCTGCGGTGGCGTACGATGGCGAATCGGCTCTCGAGGTGGTGCGCGAAGACGAGCCTGACGTGATGATCCTGGACCTCAAGATGCCGGGTATCGACGGTATCGAAGTGCTGCGCCGGGTCAAGGAGAGCCAGCCGGAGATCGAGGTGATCATTCTCACCGGCCACGGATCGGAGGCCGACCGCACTACCTGCATGAACTTGGGGGCCTTCGCCTATCTGCAAAAACCGGTGGATGTGGAAGAGCTCAGCGCCACCATCCGGCGGGCCAACGAGAAGATCAGGCAGAAGAATGAGGCCCGCGGGTAAAGGGTGCTTGTCTTAATGGACCAGAAATGAATCCTTTCAGGATTCGGGCGATGCCGAAAGAAACGGTATGACCTGGTTGTCTCACATAAAACCGGATTTCTGGAGCGTGCGACCGAACTCGCCGGGCGCCTCGCGTTACATGTTCAACTATCGGCGCATCTGGAAGTGGTCCGTGCTCCTCACCGGGATTGTTTCGCTGATTCCGCTGATTTTCATCACCTTGGTGGACTACAAGGTGACCGAGCAGGCCTTCGAATCGGAGTTTCGCCTGCGGGCCGCCCGACTGGTTTCCAACACGCGGCGGGTGGTTGGCTTTTTTCTGACGGAACGCCGGGCCGCCTTGGATTTCATTGCGCGGGACAACGACCCCCAGGCCCTCACCGACCCGGCTCGCCTGGCCCATATCCTGGAGGGATTGCAAAAGAGTTTCGGCGGCGGCTTCATGGACCTGGGCGTCATCGGCGCCGATGGTCAGCAAAAGACCTACGTGGGCCCCTTCAGTCTCCAGGACAAGGATTACCACGAGCAGGCCTGGTTCCAGATGGTGGTGGACCGGGGGGTTTACGTCAGCGACGTCTTCCTGGGGTTCCGTCAGGTGCCCCATCTGATCATCGCTATCCGCCAGAACATGGCCAACGGATCTTTTCAAGTGCTGCGCGCCTCGCTGGGTATCGGACCCTTCGAGGATCTGCTCTCAAACATGGAGTTGGGGGGGCTCGGGGACGCCTTTATGGTCAACGGCCGCGGCGTCCTGCAGACCAATTCGCGCTATTTCGGCCGGGTGCTCGAACCCATGAGCCTGCCCGTGCCCGAATATCATCCTTCCACCCAGGTCGTCGACGGCCTCAGTTCGACGGGTGAGAAGCTGCAGATCGGCTACTGTTTCATCGAAGACACGCCTTTCATCCTGATGATCGTAAAGAAGAATCAGGACCTCATGCGCGCATGGCACCGCACCAGGCTGGAACTGATTCTTTTTTTGGTCTTCAGCGTCACCCTGATTCTGGGTGTCATTCTGGGGACCGCCACCTATATGGTGCATAATATCCACCTGGCCGACGAAAAACGGCTCATGAGCCTGCACCATCTGGAATACAGCAACAAGCTGGCCAGCATCGGCCGTATGGCCGCCAGTGTGGCCCACGAAATCAACAACCCCCTGGCCATCATCAACGAAAAGGCGGGGCTCATCAAGGACCTGTTCACCATCAAGCAGTTGTATGCCGGCGATGCCAAGCTCAACAGCCTGGTGGATTCCATCCTGGCTTCCGTGAAGCGCGCCGGCAAAATCACCAAGCGGCTGCTCACCTTCGCCCGCAACCTGGAGGCCACGGTGGAGGGTGTCCAACTGGATGAATTGGTGCGGGAGGTGTTCAGCTTTGTGGACAAAGAGGCCCAGGTGCGCGATATTCATATCGAGGTGGATGTTTCTCCCCCTGGCGTCGCCATCCGCAGCGACCGGGGCAAACTCCAGCAGATTTTTCTCAACATCGTCAACAACGCTTTCGCAGCCGTAGAGGATGGCGGGCATCTGCGGGTCAAGGTCCGGCATGAAGAAGGCAACGATGGAGTCGTTCTGAGTTTTTGCGACGATGGTTGCGGCATCCCGCCCGAGGATGTCCATCGCATCTTCGAGCCGTTTTTTTCGACCAAGACCGGAAAAGGGGGAACGGGCCTTGGGCTTTCCATCACCTACAACCTGGTCCATGAGATCGGCGGTCGTATCGAAGTGGTCAGCGAGGTGGGCAAGGGGACCTGCTTCACGATTCACTTGCCGAATGATATCGGCCATGAAAGGATGAAAGCATGAGGGTGCTGCTGGTGGATGATGAATCGGACCTGGCATCGGCCCTGGCCGAAAGACTGGATATGCGCGGCATTGAAGCCGACTGGGTCGACTCGGGACAGGAGGCCTTGGAACGCGCCGCGACCGTGCATTACGACCTGGCTGTCCTGGACCTTAAGATGCCCAAGATCGGCGGGTTGGAACTCAAAGCCCGCATGCAGGCGCGCTATCCCCACATGAAATTCATCTTTCTGACCGGCTATGGGTCGGAAAAGGATTTCGAGACGGTGGCCAACGATTCAGGTGAGCAGTGTTACCTGGTCAAACCGGTGGAGATCGAAGACTTGATCCGTCTGATGAATATATTGACCCAGGATGCGGGAGGCCGCCCATGAGTCCAGGATTGACGCTCGTTGGCCAAAGCGGCCTGACCTATTTCGGTCGCACGACGGCCTCCATCTCCCATGAGCTCAAGAACGCTCTGGCCATCATCAAGGAGAACGCCGGCCTGCTGGGCGATTACCTGCTCATGATGGAAAAGGGCATGCCCATCGACCCCGCCCGCTTTAAGACCGTGGCCGGGCGCATCGAGGACCAGATCACCAGGGCTGATGGGATCATCAAAAACCTCAACCGTTTCGCCCACAGCGTCGACGACCCCGTCAAGGCCATCGACCTCAACGAAACGGCCGGCCTGCTGGGGGTTCTCTCCCAGCGCGAAGCGGCCATGCGGCAGATAGCGTTGCAGGTGATCCCCCAAGAAGGGACGCTGACGGTGACCACAGCCCCCTATCTGCTCCTGAACCTCTTGGGGCGTTGCCTGAGCATTTGCCTGCAGCACATGGGCGCCGGCAAGACCCTGTCCGTAAGGGTCGCAAAGGAAGGGGACAAGGCCTGTATCGTTTTCGATGCCCTGGATGCCGCGGCGTTGGCGTCCGCTGGAAGTTTTCCCGGAGAGAGCGAATCCGCCCTTTTATCCGCCGTGGGGGCCGATTGCCGTCTGGATGGAAACCAAGGGCGTTTGATCATAACCCTATCAAACCGCTGACCTTGTGCTGGACAAGGCCGACAGGGGCTCAGTCGAAAGGAGCATTAATATGGGTGAAAAAATTTTGTTGGTGGATGACGAAAAGGATTTCCTGACGGTCATGTCCGAACGCATGACGGCCAGGGGTATGGAAGTGACCACCGCCGACTCGGCCCAGGAGGCCTTGCAGGAGGTGGAAAGCGGCGCCTACGACGCCATCGTATTGGACCTGAAGATGCCCGGCATGGATGGCATCGAAACGTTGAAAGCCATCAAGGCCAGGAACCCGACCCTGCAGGTGATCCTCTTGACGGGGCATGCCACCCTTGAAAAAGGCATCGAAGCCATGAAATTGGGCGCCATGGATTTCGTGGAAAAGCCCGCCGACCTGAATGTGCTCACGGAAAAAATCAAGAAGGCCCAGGCTCGAAAAATGGTCCTGGTAGCTGAACAGACCGAACAGAAACTGAAAAGCATCCTGCAAGCCAAGGGCTGGTAGCCCTGATACCACACGCCTCGGGATGGGCGGATCGACCGGTTTTTCTCCTTGCATCGAGGTGGAACCGGTTGGCTCGCCCATCCGTCCGCATCCTTGCACAGAATGAATCAGGGATAATTTCTTGACTTGGGCTTGACAATGGGCCTATGAATTAAACTTTCTCACAGGTTGCCTCAGGCCCTGGTCCCTGTTTGGTGTTGCCGGGGTGATGCATCGGCTGCAAAGCCGGGACGTTTCCTCTATCCTGTTACGGCTTCGATTCTCCCTCAGAGCAAACGCCCCTGCCGGTGTGATGAGACATTTCGGCTTCCATCCTGAACAGGGAGCAGAATCAGTAAAAAGTTGTTTGTCCCAAGCCATTCGCGGAGGTAAAACGAGCGGCACCGTGCAGTGCCTCCGATTCAGGCCTCCAGAATAGGTGGTTCCAATGAAGAACATGATCACACGTTTGCTCACCCTGCGCCTGCGCAAGCGACGGCGCTTCCGCGTTAAAGACGGCATCTATGTGGTTCAGGGACGGTATCTCTCCTCGGGTAAGAACCAGATCAATGACATCAGCATGGGGGGACTCTCCTTTTACTACATCGAGAGCGCCAACCGGATAAGCCGCGACCAGCAGAGTGTCACCCTGCTCACCGACACTCCGAATTCGGCCATGCAAATGCCTTGCAAAGTTGTGTGCGACGACAGCACCGGTGAATTGATTTTTTCCAATCAGTCGGTGAAACGCCGTTGCGTAAAGTTCGGACGCCTGAATGCGGAGCAGAAAAAACAATTGAAGGAGTTGATCAAGGGCTTCTGCCTGCGTCCTTGAGCCTGCGGATTTTGGGGTTGGATACGAGGCGGATCAGGCGACCTTCAGCATTGAAAAGTCTTGTTCGGACGGCATGCTGAACATCAACGGACGGCGCACGCTTTCAAGGTTTTCATGCATGGCTGCGCGTCGATGCTCCCCCATGGGAAAACCCTTGGCCACACCTATCAGCATGATCGCCAGCAGCTTGATTCTCTGATAAAAGATGCGATCGTAGTCCGTCCCTGCGGCGGGAGGATTGGATGGGGCGGGCGTTTGATCCCTTTCCGCCGCTGAGCTCAGGACGTTGACCGCCCCGGCCATGTATTGGGCATTTTCCAGCATGGCGTGACGACGATGCGCGCCTAGCGGATAGCCGTCCAGATAAGCATAACCCATTACCAGCATTAATTTCAGACGGGAAAAAAAGATGTCTTCGAGATCCATTTGGCGGATTTGATCAGATGGAGAGCCGAGTCGAAGCATGCCCAATTCATCCCTCTTGCGATGGCGCGTCCTTGCCTGATTCCGAAGCGATCGGTCTTGTATCCCGACGGGGAGCGCAAGTCAAGCGCCACAAAGGCAGGGGGAAGTCTGCATCTGTTTAAATAATAAATGATATCAGTGGGTTTAAAAAGACGATGCAATCAGGCGCCATCGATCTGGCCGGAAATCACTTTGAAAACGAAGCCGGCGTGCTCCACCCCCTTGCGCTGCCCGATGCGATAGGGATGGATGTCCTCGGCGATGGCATCAGCGGGCATTTCCCGCCGATCACGGCCCGTGCGTCTTTCGGGAATATGGTTGGAGTATTCGAACGAACGCCTTTCGAAACTCAGGCGGCGCTCCAGCGGACGAGTCTGAACGGCATGTTTTCTCATGGTGATAACCTCATTCAGGGTTAACCGGATCCATGCCCTCCGGCAGATCTCTTGCTTTTAAAAAATAAGCAAAACATATGCCTGGTTGCTTTTAAGGCGAAAGGGTAATAAAAACGGATCTGTCGACAGGGCGGCTTTTGTATAGGCGCGATCCGGTGACTCAAAATTGCCCTCCGAGGACCGATTTTTTCACTTCCGGCAAATCTTTGCGCCACGGTACACGCATGAAACACTTCAAACGATGATTTGATCAGGTCACATATGACGCGTGTGAATTTTGTAATTGGAATAGCGGTCGCCATTCTGGCCGTTTGCATCTGGGCATATATGAATCGACCCGGGGACGAGCCACCCTGGCCTGCGCGTATCCAGGGTTTTTCGTTCCAACCGATGCGCGCCGAAGACAATCCCATCGTCAAACGTTACCCCACCGAAGCCCAAATCGACGAGGACCTGGCGCTGCTGGCTGGCAAGACCTTCGCTGTGCGCACCTACACGGTGGAGGGTACCATCGCCAAGGTCCCCGAGCTGGCCAAGAAACACGGGATCAATGTGGCGCTGGGCGGTTGGATCGGTGATGATGCGGCCCGCAACGAACTGGAAATCCAGACGATGATCGAAGTGGCCCAGGCCAACACCAATGTGGTGCGGGCCATTGTGGGCAACGAGGTCCTGTTGCGCAACGACATCCCCATCGAACAGATGATCGGCTACCTGGACAGGGTGCGCAAGGCCCTCTGGGTGCCCGTGAGCACGGCCGAGCCTTGGCATGTGTGGGAAAAGCACCCGGAATTGGCCGGGCATGTGGACTATCTGGCCGTGCACATGCTGCCTTACTGGGAGGGGGTCGATCTGGACGATGCCGTCGATTACGTGGTGGACAAGATCAACCGACTCAAGAAGCTCTTTCCCGACAAGCCCATCGTCATCGCCGAGGTCGGCTGGCCCAGCAACGGCCGCACCCGTTACAGCGCCGTGGCTTCCACCGCCAACGAGGCGACATTCCTGCGCCGCTTCCTGAAAAGAGCCGAAGCCGAAAAATACACCTATTACGTTATGGAGGCTTTCGACCAGCCCTGGAAACGGTTCACCGAGGGGGACGTGGGCGCCTACTGGGGGGTGTACGATGTGGATCGCCGTCCGAAGTTTTCATTCAACGAGCCGATCGTGGCCATTCCCAACTGGTATGTGCTGGCCTCGATTTCAGTAGTGGTCGCCATGATCCTTATGGGCCTGCTGCTCAACGACAGTGAAACCCTCAGGCGGCGCGGCCGCAGCTTCCTTGCCCTGATTGCATATTTTGCGGCCACGGCCGCGGTCCTCATTGTCTATGACTACCTCCACCAGTATCTCACCGTGAGGACCCTGGTGGTGGGGGTGATGATGTTTTTCGGCATGATCGGGGTCATCGCCGTGCTGCTCACCGAAGCCCATGAGTGGGCCGAGGCCTTGTGGGTGACCCGGCGGCGGCGCGCCTTCAATCCGGTCCGGCTGCCGGACGCGGCGTTACCCATGGTTTCGGTGCATGTGCCGGCCTATAACGAGCCGCCCGAGATGATGATCCAGACGCTCGACGCCCTGGCCGCCATCGATTACCCGTGCTACGAGGTGGTGGTGGTGGACAACAACACCAAGGACCCCCAGGTATGGCAACCGGTCGAGGCCCATTGCCGCAAACTGGGAGAACGCTTCAGGTTCTTCCATGTGGATCCCCTCGCCGGATTCAAGGCCGGCGCCCTGAACTTCGCCCTCAGGCACACCGACCCCCGGGCCGTCATCATCGCCGTAATCGACAGCGACTACCAGGTCGAACCCGACTGGCTCAGGGATCTGGTGCCGCAGTTCGGCAATGAGCGCGTGGCCCTGGTTCAGGCACCCCAGGATTATCGAGACGCCGAGGACAATGCCTTCAAAGCCGTCTGTTATTCGGAGTATCAGGGCTTTTTCTACATCGGCATGGTGACCCGCAACGAACGCAACGCCATCATCCAGCACGGCACCATGACCATGGTGCGGCGCCATGTGCTGGAGGAGCTCGGCGGGTGGAGCGAATGGTGCATCACCGAAGACGCCGAACTGGGATTGCGGATTTTCGAGAGCGCCTACGATGCCATCTATATCGCCAAAAGTTACGGCAAAGGGTTGATGCCGGATACCTTCAGCGATTTTCAGAAACAGCGTTTCCGCTGGGCCTATGGCGCCGTCCAGATTCTGCGCCGGCATATGGGATATCTGCTCGGTCGTAAATCCAACCGGCTGACCACCGGTCAGCGATATCACTTTATCGCCGGCTGGTTGCCCTGGCTGGCCGACGGGATCAACCTGCTGTTCAATGTCGGCGCCATCATCTGGTCGGTGGCCATGATCGTCGATCCCAAAAAGATCGACCCGCCGCTCATGGCCTTGTCGATTCTGCCCCTGGCTCTGTTCGCCTTCAAGGTGAGCAAGATCATTTACCTATACCGCACGCGGGTGCAGGCCGGTGCAGCCGAGACCATGGCCGCGGTCCTGGCGGGCCTGGCATTGTCCCACACCATCGCCAAGGCGATCCTCTGGGGATTTGTCACCCGCAACAAGCCGTTCTTTCGCACTCCCAAGATGGCGCCCGGACGCGCCTTGCTCAAGGCGGTGGTCAATACCTACCAGGAAACCCTGGCCTTGCTGCTGCTCGTGGCGGCGGCCGTGGGGGTGCATTTGCGTCAGGCTTACACCTCGTTCGATCTGCAGGTATGGATCATTGTGCTGGTGGTGCAGTCGATTCCCTATATTGCGGCGCTGCTCACCTCCATTATCAGCGGGTTTCCATCCATCTCGGCCAAATGGGTCGGATTGCATCGGATGCGGGTGGAGGGGGAACCGCCGCTTCCTGAGGGGGCCGGCCTTGAAAATCAATAGGTGAACATAGGAATTCGAGGAGAATATACCATTGCAACCTGTTATGAAAAGGTTTCGACCGATCCTCTATGCCATAGGTCTGGCCTGTCTGCTGGCTGGCTGCGCCGGTGCTCCCTCCGCGGAGAAGCCGGCCGAGCCGATATCCCTGACAGTGCTTTTCTTCAACGACCTCCACGGTCACCTGATGCCCTTTGAAATCAAAGGGGAGAACGGGGTGGAGGAGGTGGGCGGCATCGCCCGCATCGCCACCCTGGTCCGCAACATCCGCGAGGAAAACAACCGCAGGCAGGTGCGCACGCTGGTGCTGGTGGCGGGGGATATCCTTCAGGGCACCCCCATGTCCACGGTGTACAAGGGCGAGCCGGACATTCGCTGCCTCAACGCCATGGGCGTGGATGCCATGACCGTGGGCAACCATGAATTCGACTTCGGCCTGGAGAACTTTCTCAAGCTCCGGCAGCAGGCATCCTTTCCTTTTCTAAGCGCCAATATCGTCATAAAGGAGAGCGGCCGGCTGCTATGCCGGCCGATCCTGGCGGTGCCGCTGGAAGGCGGCATGGCCCTTACCATCATCGGTATTACCACCGGCGAGTTGCTTTCCACCACCAGTCCCGAAAACGTAGCCTCCCTGGGCGTGCTCGATTCGGTGGCGGCTGTGCGGCCGCTTCACGACAGTGCCATCGCGCGTGGACCGGTGTTGCTGCTTTCGCACAACCGCCAGGAGACCGACCGCCGGATCGCCCGCGCCATGCCGGATCTGGTGGCCGTGGTGGGGGGCCATGACCAGGTCCTTCTTTCGCCCTATGGCATCGAGGGGCGCGTGCCCTTGCTGCAAGCCTTCGAAAAGGGGCGCTACCTGGGGCGCCTCGACCTGTGCATCGATCCAACTTCCAGGCGGGCGAAGTTGATGGACGTTACCTATATCAAAGTGACGCCGGATATCCCGCGGGACCCCCAGGTAGACGCTATCGTGGCCGACTACAACCAGCGACTGGGGCGTCAATTCAAGGAGGTGATCGGACGTTGCGACACCTTCCTGGACGGCGAGCGCGAGCATATCCGATTCCAGGAGACCACCCTGGGCAATTTTGTCACCGATATCATGCGGGAACAGACCGGCGCCCGGATCGCCATGATCAATGCAGGCGCCCTGCGGGCCAGCATCAAGGAGGGGCCGGTCACCGTGGAAGATGTCTTCAAAGCCATGCCTTACGGCAATGAACTGGTGCGTGTGGAGCTGACCGGTATGGAAATCCGGCAGGCATTGCAGCGAGCGGTTCAAGGGACACGGGAAGATGAAGACGGCGGATTTTTGCATGTATCCGGCATGAGCTTCGCTGTGCGGGGCCGCACGGTGGAAGATGTCCGCATCGGCGCCGACCGTAACCCGCTGGAAACGACCGCGGTCTATAGCGTGGTAGTTCCGGATTTCCTCGCCTCAGGGGGCGATGGCCATGTGGTTTTCAAGGGCAAGCCGCAGATCAAAACCGGGTCACCCCTGCGGGAGCTGATCGTCGATACCATCCGCCAGCGGGGGGGCGTTCGCGCCATTACCGAGGGGCGCATCCGGCGGCTGGAATAGCCACGGTCGCTGTTCATACCACATGCGCGGCAATCCGCTGGCGCACCATCTCGGCCGTCTCCTCGACGCTCAGATGGGCGAATTCGGCGTAGGGGATTTCGCCGAGCACCTCGATGCGGATGGGATGGCTGCCGTGGAAATTCAGGCTTTCTTTTGGAAGCGCTTCCCTGGTGCCGGTAATGGCGATGGCCAGGATCGGCACTTTCATGCGGTGGGCCAGGATGAAGGCGCCGGGTTTGAACGGCTTCAAACGACCGGTCTCCGATCGGGTGCCCTCGGGAAACAGAAAGACCGAACTGCCTGCGGCCAGCGCCTTTTCGGCATCGGCCAGCGCCTGCCGGCCGCTCTCCTTTTCACCCCGCCGCAGCCGTATGTACCGGTTGAGATACATATTCCATCCAATAAACGGCACGCGGAACATCTCAACCTTGGAGACCCACTTGAACGGGAAAAAAAGCCGGAAGGCCACCAGGATGTCCAGCCCCGATTGGTGGTTGGAGATGACTACATAGGTCCTGTCCTTGCGGATCTTTTCGCGTCCCAGGGCCTTTACCGACCAGGCCGGCATGGTCCACAGGTACAGACAGGCCCAGAACGAGGTGAACATGTGCAGCCATACCAAACGTTTATCGAACGGCACGGTGACCGCCCAAAGGATCAGGGCCACGACAAAAAAAAGGGCCGAAGAGAGCCCTATGAAAGCCAAAAACAGCCATGCGATGATGCGATTCATACTCCTCCTTGGGCGCTCGGTGCAGAAGCGCCAATCCTATTGATATCGATCCGACGGCTATCCTCCATGAGCCTTTTCTCCTGACGCGGCCGGCACAAACTTCTTGCGTGGCGGTAAAAGGCACAATAAGATCCCCCCGTCAACCGCCAGGATAAGCCATACCATTGACAACAAGCTCCAAGAGGTGCCATGGCCTTCGTACTGGATCAAGGGATCGATGTTATTGTGTGGTTGCAGCAGTTCAGTCCGGTGTTGGATGGATTTTTCCGCTGCCTGACCTTCCTGGGGGACAAGGAGTTTATCCTTGTCTTTTTGCCTTTGTGTTACTGGAGCCTGGACCGCCGGGTCGGCGCCCGGCTTGCCATCTTCCTCATGCTTTCCATCTACCTCAATGCGGCGGTCAAAGTTTGGTTCAGCCAGCCCCGGCCTTTCGAGTACACTGACCGGGTCAGGCGCATCGTGCCGGCCGGCGGCCATGGATTCCCCAGCGGTCACACCCAGTCCAGCGTGCTGATCTGGGGCTACCTGGCGGCCTGCTATCGCCGGTTCTGGCTCTGGGGGCTGGCCATGCTGTTGATGATTCTCGTACCCCTGTCGCGCCTCTACCTGGGCGTCCACTTTCCCACCGATCTGGTAGGCGGCTATTTGCTTGGTGCAATGATCCTTTTTGTCGCCGTAGGACCTGCCCTGCGACTGGAGATGTGGCTCCATCGGGCGGGGGCGGGCTGGCAGGCGGCCGCTGCCGCGGCGGTGCCCCTGGCGCTGGCGGCCTTGTTTTTGGAGCCGGTGAGCGTCACGGCAATGGGAACCCTGCTGGGGTTCGGCCTCGGTCTGATCGCCGAGTCGCGACGGGTCGGTTTCGCCTGCGACGGCGGGTGGCGGCGGCGCGGCCTGCGATTCCTGCTGGGCATAACGGTTCTGCTTTTCATATGGGCGGGCCTGCGGTGGATCTTTGCATCTCTGGAACCAGCACTACTGTTTCGTTTCATTCGCTATGCCGCGGCAGGCCTTTGGACCGCCTGGGGTGCGCCCTGGGTCTTTGTTCAATTCGGGCTGGCGGGAAAGCGGGCGAAGGGGCAAGAGGTGGAAGTAAAACGAAAAGGAGACGAGCATGAGCACGTTCGAGGCGTATGAATCCTATGATGCCCTGGGCCTGGCCGAACTGGTGCGCCGGGGCGAGGTGACCCCCATGGAACTTCTGGATGCGGCCATCGAGCGGGTGGAGGCCCGCAATCCGGACTTGAATGCGGTGGTGATGCCCATGTACACGGAGGCCCGCAGCCGCATCCGCTCGGGGCTGCCGCTGGGTCCATTGCGGGGGGTGCCCTTTCTGATCAAGGACCTGGGGCTTTTCTACAAAGGGTTTGCCACCACCTTCGGCAGCCGGATCTATGCCGACGCCGCGGCCGAACATGACAGCACACTGGTGAAGCGCTACCTGCAGGCCGGGATGGTGATCTTCGGTAAGACCAATACGCCTGAGTTCGGGCTCACCGTCACGACCGAACCCCAGCTCTACGGTCCTTGCCGCAATCCATGGGACCGGACCCGCACCTCGGGCGGCTCCAGCGGCGGTGCCGCCGTGGCCGTAGCGGCGGGCATGGTGCCGGCGGCCCATGCATCCGACGGAGGCGGGTCGATCCGCATCCCGGCCTCTTGCTGTGGCCTGTTCGGCCTGAAGCCCACCCGGGGTCGGATTCCGGCGGGCCCGCCCCATGGTGAAGAATGGAACGGCTTGAGCGCCAACCATGTCATCACCCGCACCGTACGGGACAGCGCGGCCCTGCTGGATGCCGCCGCCGGCCCCTCCGCGGGCGATCCCTACTGGGCCCCGCCGGTCGATGGCTCTTTCCTGGAGGAGGTGGGACGACCGCCGGGCCGGCTGCGCATCGCCTTTACCACCACGCCCCCCAGCGGACTGCCGGTGGATCCCCAATGTGTGGCGGCGGTGCATGCGACGGCCCGGTTGTGCGAGGAACTTGGGCACATCGTGGAGGAAGCCGCGCCGGCCTTCGATTTCGAGACCTACCAGAAGGCCACGGTCACCATCATCGATTCCAACACCGGCGCCATGCTCAGTGCCCGGGAGGCCGCCCTGGGCCGTGAGATTACGGCCGGCGAGGTGGAGTATATCACTTGGCGCTCGGCCGAATCGGGCAAAAGAAAGAGCGCTGTGGAGTTCGTCCAGGCGTTGCAGACGCTTCATCATACCAGTCGCCAGGTCGCGCCCTTCTTCGAAGAGCACGATATGCTGCTCAGCCCGGTGCTCCTGCAACCGCCGGTACCGCTGGGTTTTCTCGATACCCAAAGCAGGGAGGTGCGCACCTATGTGCAGCGGCTGATGAGCTTCTTCGGTTTCACTGGCCTGTTCAACGCCACCGGCCAGCCCTCCATGTCGGTGCCGTTGCACTGGACGCCGGACAACCTGCCCGTGGGCCTTTTGTTTTCGGCGGGTTTCGGTCAGGAAGCGCTGCTGCTGCGACTGGCATCCCAGTTGGAAGAGGCCCGGCCCTGGAAGAACCGCCGACCGAATTTAAGCGAGAAAGGATAATATCGTGACCGCCATCGACGCCGCTTGGGTCCGAAGCCTCATCGAAACCTTCATCCAGGACTCTCCGGAAAACAACCTGGGCGACGGCACCGGCGAAAAAGGCTTTGCCGCGCCCCTGGTCGGCTTTTCCCGGGGAGACGACCCGCTCTATGAGGCGTACAAGGAGCACGTAGGGCCTTTTTTCATCACCCCCTGGGAGCTTTTCGCGCTGACTTTCGGTAATTCCGATCTTCAAGCCGGCCAACTGACCGTCATCACTTATATCCTGCCCCAGACCGAAGCCACCAAGCGAGACAACCGCAAGGAGAAGTTCAACCCCTCGGAACGCTGGGCACGGGCGCGCATCTTCGGCGAAGCGGTCAACGTGCGGTTGCGTGAACACCTGGTGATCGCTCTTACCAAGGCCGGGCACCGGGCCGTGGCCCCGCTGCTCGCGCCCCAGTTCAGCATGCGCATCTCCCCCAAATACGGCCTCTCTTCCACCTGGTCCGAGCGTCATGCCGCCTATGCGGCCGGTCTGGGGACCTTCGGCCTGTGCGACGGCCTGATCACCCCGGTGGGCAAGGCCATGCGCGTGGGATCGGTGGTGACCGACGTCCAAATCCCACCCACCCCTCGACCGTACGACGATCATCACGCCTATTGCCTTTTCTACAGCCAAGGGACCTGTAAAAAGTGCATCGATCGCTGCCCGGTGGGCGCCATCAGCGAGGCCGGCAAGGACAAAAAGCGCTGCGCCACCCATGTGCGCCGAACCCGTGCCCATGTAAAATCCACCTACGGATTCGACGGATACGGCTGCGGCCTGTGCCAGACCGGCGTGCCGTGCGAATCGGGAGTGCCGGGGGAGAAACATGGGAAGTGAAAGAACCCCGGTTGATCAAGTAGAATTCTGCCAAATATAAAAAGCGAAGGTGGAATGAGTGACGAGAAAATGGGGATCACTGCTTGCCTTTTGCCTGATATGGAGCTCTGCCTGCCTGGCCGCGGAGCCGGCGAAAAGGCCGGCTTCCTGGGCGACGCCCACGGCGATCCCGGGGCTTAAGAACTTTTACAAGGTGGACGATCGACTGTACCGTGGCGCGCAGCCCGATACGGCCGGTATGCAGGCGCTCGCTGCGTTGGGGATTCGAAACATCTTGAGCCTGCGCGAATTCCATACCGACGTTCAGGCGGCGGCCGTCAGCCAGCTGGTACTTTATCAGGTCACCATGAACGCGGGGCGCATCAGGGACGACGACGTGGTCGCCGCTCTGAGAATCATCCGGGACGCCCAGGGACCGATTTACGTGCACTGCTGGCACGGCTCGGACCGCACCGGTACGGTGGTGGCCATGTACCGGATGATCTTCCAGGGGTGGAGCCGGGAGGCGGCCATCGACGAATTGGTCAATGGCGGCTATGGCTACCATGCGGTCTACGCTAATATCGTCGAGTATCTTAAAAAGGTCGATGTGCAAGCCATTCGGCGACGGCTGGAAGCGACGCCCCGTCCCTGACCGGCACTATTTAAGATGCGCGCCGGCGCGTGACTCCAGTTCGCTGCGCAGCTTCGCAGCGATGAGGCCCGGTTTGCCGGCGCTGATGGTTTGATTGTCGATCTGGCGCACGGAAAGGACTTCGGTCACCGTGCCGGTCAGAAAGACCTCCTCGGCGGCCAGCAGTGCTGCCTTGTCGAAGAAGAGTTCCTCCACATCCAGGTTGATCTTACGGCAGATATCGATGAGCACGGCGCGGGTGATGCCCGGCAGGATGTGGTGAGTCAACGGATGTGTTTTGAGACGACCATTGCTGTAAATGAAGAGGTTGGAGGATGTGCCTTCACGTACGATCCCCTCGGGGCTGACGAAAATGGCATCCTGGACCCCGGCGGCCAGGGCCTGCTGCTTGGCGAGCACGTTGGGCAGCAATTGCACGGTTTTGATGTCGCAGCGGCCCCAACGGATGTCGGTGACGGTGATGGCCGCGATGCCTTTCTCCAGGTATTCTTTGGGCGTATCGGGTACATGGCGCACCGTCAGCACGATCTGGGGTTTGGCCTCCTTGGGAAAGGCATGATTGCGCGGGGCCACGCCACGAGAGATCTGCAGATAAACCCCTGCGCGTTCGATGCCTGCCTTCTGAAAGGTTCCCAGGACGGCGTCGCGCAACACTTCCCGGGAAATCGGTGGAAAGGACAGGGCGCGCAAGGATTTTTCCAGGCGGTCCAGATGTTCCTTGACCGCGAAGAGTCGGCCTTTATAGCTGGCGAAATATTCGTACACGGCATCGGCGAATTGATAGCCCCGGTCCTCGATGGGAACCCGGGCTTCTTCGATGGGCATGATTTTTCCGTTCAGATAGGCGAGTTCGGGCATGCTGAATCCTCCTCCATAGGGTCGGCACCCAGGCCGTCCCCCCCTGCTTACAGGATGCCTTCTCAAAGCGCAAGTTCTGTGCGTACTGGTTGACATCGGCTCGGGCTTTCCGTTATAGCAGAGATTTTTCAAGGCGCCTCAATTCAGCCCAAAGGAATTTTTCGACCTGCCGTGAAACCCGTCGTCGCTATTATCGGCCGTCCCAATGTGGGCAAATCGACCCTATTCAACCGCATGACCCGGCGGCGGGATGCCATTGTGGACGATATGCCGGGCGTGACCCGGGACCGTCATTACGGCGATGTGCGATGGGATGAACATGAGTTCATCGCAGTGGACACCGGCGGATTCGTCACCGGCGATGACGACGCTTTCGCCGCCCACATCCGCCTGCAGGTGGAGCGGGCGGTGGACGAGGCCGATGCCGTGGTGCTGGTGCTCGACGGCAAACATGGCCTGTCCCCCTTTGACTGCGACCTGATCCAAAAACTGCGCGGCGTGAAAAAGCCGGTGTTCCATGTGGTCAACAAGATCGACGACGCGCACCAGGAACCGGCGCTGTATGAATTTTACGACCTGGGCATCGAGACGCTTTACTCCCTTTCGGCTGAGCATGGTTACGGAGTTCCGGATTTCATGGACGCCCTGGTGGCCGTGTTGCCGAAGAACGAGGCCCCGCCAGCCGAAGGTGAGATCCGTATAGCGGTGGTGGGCCGGCCCAACGCCGGCAAATCCTCGCTGATCAACCGCCTGTTGGGCCAGGAGCGATTGCTGGTCAGCCCGGAACCGGGCACCACCCGGGATTCGGTGGATACGGTGCTCCAACGCAAGGGCCGCACCTACCGCTTCATCGACACGGCCGGCATCCGGCGTAAATCCAAGGTGGATCTGAAGCTGGAGAAGTTCTCGATCATCAAGGCCCTCAAAAGCCTGGACGAGTGCGACGTGGCCTTGATCGTGCTCGATGCCGAAAAGGGCATCACCGATCAGGACATCAAAGTGGCCGGTTATGCCTTTGAGCGCGGTTGCGGCGCCATTTTCGTGGCCAACAAGTGGGATCTCGTGGACGAAAAGCGTCTGACGCCGCACAAATTCGCTCAGCAGTTGCAGGATGCCGCCCGCTACCTGCACCATGCGCCGGTGATGACCGTCTCAGCCCTTACCGGATTGCGCGTGGCCAAACTCTTCGCCTTGATCGATCAGGTCTACCGGCAATTTACCACGCGGGTCGGCACTGGGGTGGTCAACCGTATCGTCAGCGAAGCCACCGAACGCACCGAACCACCGCTGCACAAAGGGCGGCGGCTCAAGTTCTACTATACCACCCAGGTGGCCGAGCGTCCGCCCACCTTCGTCAGCTTCGTCAACTTCCCGGACGCGGTCCACTTCTCCTACCAACGCTACTTGCTCAACCAGATCCGCAGCGAAACCGGCCTGGACAAGACCCCCCTGCGTCTGCTTTTCCGTCAGCGTACCGGCAAGATCGATTTCGCCGCCAGGAAGAAGAAGCGAAGCCGTGCAGACCGGCGATAGGCGAGGTGCCGTCTTTACTTTTCGCTTGCCCATCCGTCGTTTCCTTTGGTATGGTTCTTTAAATTTTCATTCTTTTTTCAGAATTTTAGCACATCCTTGGGGAGGCCGGTACGGTCGGGCCGCTGAACAAGCGCCAGCCGTTCACAACCAAAGCAAGCAGGAGACATTTCATGGCCTGGTACTACAAAGATGGGGAGCAGGAGATCGGTCCACTCAACAAGGAGCAGTTGCAGGCGCTGATCCACGCCAAACGGATCAGCGCCAAAACGCTGGTCCGCAATGAATCCGCCAACGACTGGCGTCCACTAGGAGAAATGGTCCGCCGCAGCGCCTCCGCTTCTCCGCCCGCCGCAACCGCTCCTCCCTTGCCGCCGCCGGCCCCTGCAGCTGCCGCCGACCCTTCGCCTGAGCCGCCGCCCCCTGCCGCAGCGGAACCGCCCAGCCTGGAAAGCGCCGTCTGCTCCCAGTGCGGTCGCTCTTTCCCCAAGTCCCAGGTGGTCGAATTCGACAACCAGGTGATCTGCGCAGCCTGTAAGCCGATCTTCGTGCAGCGACTCCGGGAAGGCGTCAGCACGCCGGGCATCTTCAAATACGCCGGTTTCTGGATCCGTTTCGGCGCCAAATTCATTGACGGCATGATCCTGGCGGGGCTGCAGTATGCCATCCTCATCCCCATGACGTTCCTGTTTTTCTCTTCCGGCACAGGCGGTTCCGAAAATCCCGAAGAGATGCTCACCTCCGGATCTCTGGCCCTGATAGGGTTTCAGCAGCTGGTCGGCATCCTGATACCGGCGGCCTATAATACCTTTTTCATAGGGCGCTACAGTGCCACGCTGGGGAAAATGGCCTGCCGGATCAAAGTGGTGACCCCCGAAGGCGGCCGCATCAGCTACGCCAGAGCCCTGGGGCGTTACTTTGCCGAGATCCTGAGCGCCATCGTCTTGCTCATCGGTTACATCATGGCGGCCTTCGATAGCGAAAAGCGCGCTCTGCATGACCGTGTCTGCAGCACCCGCGTGGTCTACAAGTAAAAGGGAGAAGCGTTTCGCGTGATCGCCTGTCCCAATTGCCATGCAATTCAAGATGCCGGCGCCATCAACACAGGCCACCTGTCCCCGTGTGTCGCGTGCGGCAAGATCCTGCGCATCGATGTGTTCAACGCTTTCCTGCGCAGGGACGAGCCCGATGCCGCTGCGCTCGGCAGCCTTGCCCAGGGCCAGGCTGAATGCTTTTATCACCCCGGCCAACTGGCAGTGGTGCCCTGCGCCGCCTGCGGTCGACTGCTATGTGCCGTTTGCCAGGTAGAACTGGAAGGCCGCAGCCTCTGCATGCCCTGCCTGCAGACCGGGCGGGACAAGCAGAAGATCACGGCGATGCAGAACCGCTATGTGCGCTATGACGAGATCGCCCTGGCCCTGTCCATCTGGGGGCTGTTAATTGGGATCTTTCCCAGCGTGGTGACGGCGCCGGCGGCCCTCTATTATGCCGTGCGCCACATCCGGACAGCGTCACCGGTGCTGCCCAAGGCTCGCTTCCAGAACATCCTGGCCATGCTGCTGGCCGGGGCCCAGGTCATCGGCTGGCTTTACATCCTGGGCCGCAGCGTGCGAGGATGACCCCATGGGCCGCACCTCTTCCCCATATAAGAGACTGCCGGGACGCTGGCGGTCCGCATTCAGCCGCAAGACCCTCTGGCAGGGGCCGGACCACCTGCTGTGGGTTGAGAAAACCATGATGCAGGAGCATTACCGGCGCTTCTACTTCAAGGACATCCAGGCCATCATCGTGTGTCGCAACCGCCGTCATCACCTGTGGTCGCTTTTCTGGGCCATGCTGATGGTCGTGACCGGCAGCCTGGCCCTGGTGGCCAGCGATACGCCGGACCTGCCGGCTTTCTTCGTGCCGGCCGCATTCACCCTGATCTGGGGCATCGGCTTGCTCGTCAACCTTCTCAAGGGGCCTTGCTGCGATTTTTATCTTCAGACGGCAGTGCAACTCGAGCGATTGACCAACATGGCGCGGGAACGCAAAGTGTTGAAAATGGCCGACCGGATCAAGGCGCTCGCCGAAAAGGCCCAGGGCCCGTTTCGCGGGGCGGCCGAGGTCCGGATGCCTGCCGCCACCGGTGTCGCGACCACTGGCTATCGGGGAAGTACTGCGACGGCGCTTTCATCGAGCCCAAACGAAGGGCCGTTCCGGCCCAACCTGCATGTGGCCCTGTTCGCCGCACTGTTGGGCCAGGGAACCTTCGGGGGGCTGCAGCTGTGGCTGCGGGAGCCTTGGTTGGTTGCGCTGGGACTATTCACATTGATGACCACCGTCGTGTTGACGATCATTGCCCTGGTGCGGCGGCACCGCCTGATCAAAGGCACCTCTCTTTCACTCGTTACGTGGCTGACACTGGCGCTGGCCGCGTTCGACTGCATGTACAGCTATGGCCTGTTTATCTTCACCTCCATGCGCAACCCCGAATATGCCTATAACCATGCCGCCCTGTTGAAGATCTTTCTGGAGATGCACCTGGAAGACAACGCTTTCATCATGGCCATGGGGATGGGCTTTGCCGTTGCTGCATTGGCATTGGGCATCATCGGCCTGGCGGCCGTCGCTTTGCATGGCGGCCTGCGGGGCCGTCGTTTATGAAGCTAATGAAAGTAAAGCCGCTATCCCGATGGAAGCCCTGAGTCAACAACGCTGTTTTCATCATCCCGGCCGCGAGGCGGTGGTTCGTTGCCCGGCGTGCGGGCGCTTTTTCTGCCGCGAGTGCGTGACCGAGCACGACGACCGCATGCTGTGCAGCGGTTGCCTGGCCCAGGCGACCGGCGGCAGTGACAAGCAGGCCGGACGCTGGCGGATGCAACTGGCCCTTTGGATGCAGGGTGCCGGCGGTTTTTTGATGATCTGGTATCTCTTCTATATCGCCGGACAAATGTTGCTGGCCATCCCCCATGCGTTCCACGAGGGGACCATCTGGCAAGCCGACTGGTGGCGCAAACCATGAAACCCAAGGATGCAGCCTTTGTGCCCGACGCCCTGGCCCTGGCAGAGCAGGCCGTTCACCTTCTGCGAAAAGAGGGCTTGGCCCTGGCCGAATACTACATCGGTACTCTGCCATTCATTCTGGCGCTGCTTTTCTTCTGGTCGGACATGAGCCGTAATCCCTACGCCGATCGCTACTGCGCGCCGGCCGCCGGCGGATTGGCCTTGCTCTTTGTCTGGATGAAGCTGTGGCAGGTGCGTTTCTGCCGCCGGTTATGGGCCTCCTTGAACCATACGGCTCCCGAAGCCTGGCCCTGGCGGCGTTGCTGGCAGACCGCGTTGCGGCAGACGGCTTTGCAGGCCACGGGGCTGGTGGTGCTGCCGATCGCCGGCGTCATCGTCTTTCCCCTGGCCTGGGCCTACGCCTTTTATCAAAACGTAAGTGTATTGGATGGACCGGTGACGGCTACCTCCAAAGGCCTTTACAAGGAGGCCTCCCGGCAAACCATCCCGTGGCCGGGACAGAACCACCTGCTGCTGACGATCATCAGTGGGTTCGGACTGTTGGTGATGTTGAACGTGGCCATCGGCCTGATGCTGCTGCCCCACCTGTTCAAATGGCTGCTGGGCGTGGAGACCGCCTTTACCTTCGGCGGCCTGCGGGCCATGGCCAATACCACCTTTCTGACCATCACCTGCGCCCTGACCTATCTGTGCATCGATCCGGTGATCAAGGCCGTCTATACCCTGCGATGCTTTTACGGGCAGTCGCGGCACACCGGGGACGATCTGCGCGCGGCGCTCAAGCCTTTCCTGAAAGGAGTGGCCCTGCTCCTTGTGGCGGCTGGGACCTTTTTAATCCTGCCCCCGTTGCCCGGCGCTGCGGCCGATGCCCCCGCCATAGAGACCCGGGCCGATGGCGCTGTGCGTCGACTGGATGAAACCATCGACCGTGTGTTGCAGGAGCGGCGTTTCGCCTGGCGCCTGCCCCGGGAGAAAACGCAGACCACGGACGAAGCGCAAGCGAAGAACTGGCTGGAGCGCGCCTTCGACTGGCTTGTGGAGCAGATCGAGGCCTTTTTGGCCGCCGTCGATCGCTGGATGGAGGCCTTGGCCGAGTGGCTGCGCAAGCGCATTCCAGAACCCGAAGGCAGCCCTGCGGCGGGACGGGACTGGCGCGGGATGATTCGTAAGATCTTCTATGGCCTCGGCGTCTTGCTGCTGATGGTGCTGCTGGTCATGCTGCGGCGCTGGTGGCTGGCCCGCCGAGCGGGGCTCTCCAGGGCAGATGCACGGCCGGTGGCGCCCCAGGTCGATATCCGCGATGAAACCCTCACGGCCGCCGATCTGCCGCGTGACCGCTGGCTGGCGATGGCCCGGGAGCTGATGGCGAAGCAGGATTTCCGCCACGCCCTGCGTGCCTTGTACCTCGCCGTGCTCTCCCAGTTGGGCGACAACGGCCGGGTGGCCATCGCACGCTACAAATCCAACCGGGACTATCTCAACGAACTGACCCGCCGAGCCCATGCCGAGCCGGAACTGCTCGATCTGTTCAATCGCTGCATGCAGGCGTTCGAGCGCGCCTGGTACGGGATGCACCCCGTGGCCGAGTCCCAATTGACCCATTTCATGCAGGACCAGGAAAGGATCGCCAGCCTTGTTCAACACGCCGCGTAGAGCCGCAGTGGCCGTTTTGCTCTGCTGCCTGGTATTCTCCCTGGGGCTTGGCTGGCTCTTCTGGCTGCGCTTCCAGGCCGGCGATCTATACCCGCCATACTCTTCCCTGCGGGGCGATCCGCTGGGCACCCAGGTTTTCTACGAGAGTATCCAGGCCGTTGATGAAGGCGGCGTGCGGCGCAACTTCCGCCCGCCGGATCAGGTGGCGATAAACGCCACCACCACGTTCCTGGTATGTGGCGTGGGCGATGGCGGGCCTTTCTTCACGGATCGCGCCTGGACGCAGTTGCTGGAGAGATTGGCGAACCAGGGGGGACGCCTCGTGATCACTTTTCGGCCCACTCGCCATAGGGCTCAGATCAAACGCGACACTTCGGACGAGGCCCGGGATGACCAGGGGCAGGAGCCGCCGGAGGGTAATCAGGACCGCATCGCGCCGGATGACGGCGCTGCCCCCACGCCCGCGGAAGAACCCGGTACGGAAGAACACAATGAAAATAGTACTTCTTCCGAAAAAGAGAAGTCAATGGCGTCGGCGGACGAAGGCTTCGATCTGCTCGAGCGCCTGGGTTTGGCCGTGGAGAAGATGCACGACGAAGCGTATGATGATTTTGCGCTCATCAGCAGCGATTGGACCGAGCCGCTGCCGGAAATGATTCCCTGGCGGGCGCGGGTCGCCTTCGACTTGCAGGCCCCGGAGTGGGCGGTGGTCTACTGGTGGCAGGATGCCCCGGTGGTGGTGCAACGCACCTGGGGCGGCGGCACGGTGGTACTGGTCGGTGACAGCTACCTCTTCAGCAACGAGGCCCTGCGCGCCGACCGGGTCACGGAGCTGTTGGCCTGGTCGGTGCACCTGCCCAATCAGTTGATCGTGGATGAATTCCATCATGGCCTGGTCAAGCAGCCGGGTATCGCCGACCTGGTGCGCAAGTACCGGCTCCAGGGGGCTGCGGCCAGCCTGCTGATCGTGGTGGTGCTGCTGTTGTGGCGCCAGGCGGCACCGTTTGCGCCGGCATCCACCGAGACCCGGGTCGAGGCCGAAGAGAGCGCCGTGGGCCGCGGCGCCCAGGAGGGCTGGGTGGGCTTGATACAGCAGCACATCCGTTCTGATGACCTGATGGGGGTCTGCCATGAAGCCTGGCGCACCAGTCCGGCCATCAACCGGGTGGCGGACGAGCGTGTGGCCCGGGTGGCGGCGCTCATGCGCACCGCTGCTGAAGCGCCCCGCCGTCCCCAGCCTGTAACGCTTTACCGGCAGATCTGCCAACTGCTTAAAGAAGGAAAACACCCATGACCATTGCCATCGATGCATTGACCGGCGCACTGGCCGAGGCCAAGCAGGAGATCGCCAAGGTGATCATCGGCCAGGACAAAGTGATCGACAGTGCCCTGATCGCCATCTTCACCAACAATCATGCCTTGATCGAGGGGGTGCCCGGTGTGGCCAAGACGCTGCTGGTGCGCACCCTGGCCCATGTGTTGGGTTGCGATTTCGGCCGCATCCAGTTCACCCCCGACCTGATGCCGGCCGATATCATCGGCACGCACGTATTTAACATGCAGAAGCAGAATTTCGCACTGGTCAAGGGGCCCGTCTTCACCACTTTCCTGCTGGCCGACGAAATCAATCGGGCACCGGCCAAGACTCAGTCGGCCCTGCTGCAGTGCATGCAGGAGCGCACCGTGACCATCGACCGCTACACCCATCCGCTGCCCGACAACTTCACGGTGTTCGCCACCCAGAACCCCATCGAGCAGCAGGGGACCTATCCGCTTCCCGAGGCCCAGGTAGACCGCTTCATGCTCAAGATTCCCATGTTCCACCCCGACCGGGACGAGGAGATGCAACTGGCCCAGCGCATGTTGGGGGATCAGGCACCTGAGGCCGTGCTCAAGAGTGGCGCCGTGCGGGCGGTGCTCAACGCCCAGACCCTGGTGGAGCTGCGACGGCAGCTGACCGCCATCCACATCAAGGATGAACTGGTGGCCTACCTGGTGGATATTGTGCGCCAGACCCGTCGCCACCAGGGAGTGCTGGTGGGGGCCGGGCCCCGGGCCACCCAGGCGCTGTTGCTCAGCAGCCGGGCCGCGGCGGCCCTGGCCGGTCGCGATTTCGTGACCCCCGACGACATCAAGGGGCTGGCCGTGCCGGTGCTGGGCCACCGCATCATCCTGCGGCCCGAATATGAAATCGAAGGCCTGGCCATCGACGAGGTGATTACCCAGATTCTGCAGGAAGTGACCGTGCCGCGATGATGGTGCCCCGACCGCGACTGATCGTGCTCACCGCGCTGGTGCTGCTGCCGGCCACGCTGGCCGCCGCTCTCGCCGCGCCCCTGACGCCGGTGGCATGGGCCGCGGCGGTAGCGTTGCTGCTGGCCGCCGGCCTGGATGCAGCCTCCGGAGGTCGTCGTTTCGCCGGCCTGGAGGTCACGGCGCCCGAGATCGTGCGGCTCACGGTGGATCAGCCGGCCCGGGTACAGCTATATCTGCGCAAGCCCGGTCCCCTCGATCTGGAACTGCAAGTGGGATTGGCCCTGCCCGAGGCACTGGTCAGCGAGGCGCCGGTTCAGCGATTGCATCTTTCGGCCGGACAAGAACGGCTGGCCCTGGGATGGCCTTGTCGGGCCCTGCGACGGGGACGATATTCCCTGACGGCCTGCCACATCGAACTGCCCTCGCGCTGGGGTCTGTGGGGTGTGCGCCGCCGTTTCGCCTTGGGCAGCGAAGTGCGGGCTTATCCCAATCTGGTGGCCGGCCAGCAGAGCATACTGGGGTTGTTCAGCCGCCGGGAGTGGGGCTGGCGCACCATGCGCAAGGTGGGCAAGGGCAGAGAGTTCGAACAGCTGCGGGAATATCTGCCGGGCGACAGCTACGAAGATGTGGACTGGAAGGCCACTGCCCGGCGGAACGCGCCCGTGACGCGGGTCTACCAGGTGGAGCAGTCCCAGGAGATTTACGTGGTGCTGGACGCCTCGCGCTTGAGCACGCGCAGCGCCGAGTTCGGTCGGGACCGCCGCCGGCGCGACCGATCGGGTGCCCGGCCCGAATTCCAAACCGGCCCGACGGCGCTGGAAAGCACCATCTTCGAACGGTACGTTACGGCAGCCCTGGTCATGGCCCTGGCCGCCGACCGGGCCGGAGACCGTTTCGGACTGGTGATTTTCGGCGCCCGGCCCGACTGCGTGCTCAAGGCGGGGCGGGGCAGGGCGCATTACAATGCCTGCCGCGAGGCGCTTTACAACCGCATGCCCCAGATGGTGTCCCCGGATTTCGACGAACTTTTCAGCTTCCTCGGCACCCATCTGCGCAAGCGGGCCCTGCTTCTGTTTCTGACAAACCTGGACGATCCCCTGATGGCCGAGGGGTTCGTGAATGCCCTGCGCGCCTGCGCCCGCCAGCACGTGGTGCGGGTCAACATGTTCCGACCGGCCGGGGCCTACCCCCTGTTTTCGTCGCCGGACGTGCACTCGGCCCAGGGCATTTACGAGCATCTGGCAGGGCACATGGCCTGGAGCGCCCTGAGCGATACGGGCCGCCGGCTGCGGCAGTGCGGGGCCGAACTCGCGCTGCTGGACAAAGAGCAGTTGTGCAGCCAGCTGATCGGGCAGTATATGGAGATTAAGCAGCGGCAACTCTTATGATTCAGATTCTGCTATCATGATTATCGACCTTCAAAAATTCATCGTCGCCGAGCAACCCTTCTGGAGCGAGCTGGAAAGGGTATTGACGCGGCAGGAGCAGGACCCTTACCGGCGCATGTCCTTCGACGAGATCGGGCGGCTGCACTATCTCTACCAGCGTGCTTCGGCCGATCTGGCCAAGATCAATACCTATTCGTCCGAACGCGCCATGCGGGACTACCTGGAGGCCCTGGTGGGGCGTGCCTACAGTTTCATCTACGGCGCCCGGCAGGAAACGGTGCGCTTCAAGCCCTGGCGATGGTTCTGGCGCACTTTTCCGTCCACCTTTCGCAGACACCGGCGCGCTTTTGCCTTGAGCCTGGCCGTGATGCTGACCGGTGCGATCTTCGGGGCCGCGGCCATCGTCATCGACCCCGAAGCCAAGGCGGTCCTGATGCCCTTCGAACACCTCCAGGGGGACCCCTCCGAGCGCGTGGCCAAGGAAGAGCGCGGTGCCAACGAAAAGCATCTGACGCAAGGTAAAAGCACTTTCTCGGCATTCCTGATGACCCACAACACCCGGGTGTCGGTTTTCGTGCTGGCCCTGGGCATGACCTGGGGCATCGGCACCGTGCTGCTGCTTTTCACCAACGGCGTCATGCTGGGGGCCGTGGCGGCCGACTACATCCGGGCCGGCGAGAGCGCTTTCCTGGTCGGCTGGCTGCTGCCCCACGGCGCGGTGGAGATCCCCTCGATCTTGGTGGCCGGCCAGGCCGGGCTGCTGCTGGCCGCGGCGCTCATCGGCGGCGGCGCGGCCAAACCCATGGGCGAGCGATTGCGGGCCGTGGTTCCCGATGTGGTTACCCTGATCAGCGGTGTGGCCGTGATGCTGGTGTGGGCCGGCCTGGTGGAGGCTTTCTTCTCCCAATACCATCAGCCCACGATTCCCTATGCCGTGAAGATCGCTTTCGGCGTGGTGGAATTGATGTTGCTGGTGCTTTTCCTGCGCTATTCCGGACGCCGGGAGATAGGGCTGGCCATGCGCAGACGCCTTCGTGGACGATGGAGCAAAAGCCGATGAATCCCGAAGCCGCCTTTTCTGCCCGGACCCATGCTCGCACCATTCGAACCCCCGAAGGCGTCCGCTTTTCGCTGCCCCTGGCCGGTCCGGTCAGTCGCTGCCTGGCCTGGCTGATCGACGCCCTCTGTCTGGTGGCTTTCGCCCAGACCATCCAGGTGGCGGCGGCCCTGCTCGGTATCGTCAGCCGGGATCTTTCCCAGGCGGTCACCATTTTGCTCTATTTCATTTTTTTCCTCGGCTATGCCATGGCGCTCGAATGGTACTGGAACGGGCAGACCATCGGTAAACGGATCTTGGGCTTACGGGTCATGGATGTGCGCGGCCTGCGGCTGAGGCCCAGCCAGATCATCATCCGCAATCTGCTGCGGGCCGTGGACAGCCTGCCGGCAGTTTATCTTCTGGGCGGCGTGGTCTGCCTGGCGAGCCGGTATGCCCAGCGCCTGGGGGACCTGGCTGCCAACACCATCGTGGTGCGGAGCACCAGGGTGACGGCGCCGCGCATCGATACGGTGCTGGCCGACAACCGTTATAACTCACTGCGCGCCTACCCCCACCTGGCAGCCCGCCTGCGTCAGCAGGTGACACCCATCGAGGCCGATACGGCTTTGCAGGCGCTGCTGCGACGGGACGACCTGGACCCCGAGGGCCGGGTGGAGCTTTTCGCCACCATGGCCCGGCATTTCAAAAGCAAAGTGGTTTATCCCGAAGAGGACCTGGCGGGCATTTCCGACGAGCAGTACGTGCGCGATGTGGTCGATTTGCTGTTCAGGCGTTAGCTTCCTGTTGCCATGGAAACGATTATCTTCACCTACGATGCGCAACAGTCGCGCAAAAACAACCAGTTCACGGTGGTCTTGACGCCGGCCGTGCTGAGCCGCGGGCGCTGGACGGCCCCCCGGCGCACCACCATCTATTATGTCAAAGACCTCGACACCGTAGCGGCGCGCGTGCTTGACAAGGCACTGTTCAGGACAGCCCTGGAAAGCGAGATGACCTTCAGGAAGAACGAGGGCCGCTTTTTCAATCCCGATCAGGAATTCACCCGCCTGCGGATCGCCTCCCCCCATCTGTTCCGATTTGTCATCGGCTGTCAGAAACGGCGGGTGCTGGTGAATGCCGACGGCTCGCCGGCGGCCTTCCGCATCGACAAGGAGGTGATTCCCGAAATCAGCGTGCACCCGGACCGACTCGAGCTTCACCTGGGAACCCTTTCCATGGAGAAAGCCGAGATCCTCGTACCGGCCATGCCTGTCACCTTGATCCAGGGCCGGCGCATCGTCCAGCTGCGAGCAGACATCCCCATCGCATTTCTCAAGGAGATCCAGGCTGCGCGAACCCTGGCTCCGGAGGAGCGAGGCCGCCTGCTCGATCGCCTTTCCCGCCAGCCGGACAAGGTGCGTATCCGCCGCATCGGCCAGGAGACGGTGCGCAAAATCAGCGATGCCAGGGTCCAGGCGGTGGTGAGCCTGGCCGAGCAGGCAGCCAAAGCCCGTCTGCACTTCATCTACGAAGGCCACCAGGTCAAAGATAACGACTCGCTCGCCGTGATCGTCGACGTGCACCGGCACCTGGAAATTCACCGCAACGGTGCGAGGGAGGAAGCGTTCAAAGCGGTGTTGCTGGCCAACGGATTCTTACCGCGGCCGGACCGCGACTTCAACTGGCGCGTTCCGGAAAAGCCCCTGGAAAACCTGGTGCCCGCCCTTGAAAATCATGGGTTCATGGTGAGGGTCGGACAGCGGAGAATTGCCGAGCCGGTGACCATCCGCTGGCAGGTCCAGACGCGGGGGCCGCATCTGCAAGTAGGGGCCATGGTTTTTTCAGGCGATCTGCCGGTGGGCGCGCCGGAATTGTTTCAGGCCTTCGGCGAAGGCAAGCGGTTCGTGGAGCGGCCCGACGGCTCGCTGGGCATCATCTCGGCCGAAGTGCGGCGGGTGCTGGCCGAGCTTTCGGTGAGCGGCTCCCTGGCCGGCGAATTTGTCGTTTTCAACAAGGCCGATTTTCTCCGGGTGGCCGCCTGCCTGGCAGGGGAAGCCGAAGTCCGCACCGATGCGGATTTCGATGCCCTCTGCCGATTCGGCGGCCGCATGGCGGGCGTGCAGCGCTACACGGTCCCCCCGGCGCTGCAGCCAGTGCTGCGCCCCTACCAGCAATCGGGCTTCGACTGGCTGCGGACTTTGAAAACGCTTGGGTTGAATGGCATCCTGGCCGACGACATGGGGCTGGGCAAATCGGTGCAGGTGCTGGCCCTGATCGAAAGCCTGAAAGCCGAGGGCGCCCTCGAACGCCCGGTGCTGCTCATCGCGCCCAAAACCCTGCTTTTCAACTGGGAGCTGGAGATCCGCAAGTTCGCGCCGGATCTGGTCACCTATGCCTTCGCCGGCGCGGCCAGGAAACGGAGTGCGGGATTTCTGAAGAAGTACGATCTCATCCTGACCACCTACGGCATGGTGCGCAACGAGACGCCGCTTTTGTGCAGCATCGAGTGGGAGTACGTGATCCTCGACGAGGCCCAGGCCATCAAGAATGCCGCCACCATCATCTCCCGGGCCGTCAAACATCTTCCGGCGGCGTCACGGCTTTCCATCACCGGAACGCCGGTGGAAAATTCGGCGGTCGATCTCTGGAGCCAGTTCGACTTTCTGATGCCCGGTTTCCTCGATCACCAGGCTGCCTTCAAGGAGACTTACGACGCCCCTGCGCAGCTGGAAAAATTGCGTGAAAAGACCAAGCCCTACATTCTCCGGCGGCTGAAATCCCAGGTGTTGGCCGAACTGCCGCCCAAAACCGAAGTGACGCTGTACTGTGATTTCACCGACCCGCAGAAGGCCATCTACGACCAGGCCCTGGCGGCAGCCCGCGACGAGATGGACACGCTGCAGGGAGCGCGCGCGTTTCACATCCTGCACCTGATCCTGCGGCTGCGGCAGATCGCCTGCCATCCCTTGCTGGCCGTCAAGCGGAGTCGCAAAAAGCTCTCCAGCGGGAAAACCGAAGAAGTCTTCCAATCGGCCCTGGAGATCCTCTCCGAGGGACACAAGATACTGATCTTTTCCCAGTTCACGCGCCACCTGCAGCTGATCCGGGAACTCTTCCAGCGCGTCAAGATCCCCACCTATTACCTCGACGGGCGCACAGCCGACCGGGCCGCGGTGGTCCAGGCTTTCAAGGATCACCCCGGTCCATGCCCGTTTTTCATCTCCTTGAAAGTCGGCGGCACGGGCCTCAATCTGAGTGAAGCCTCCTATGTGTTTCTCCTCGACCCCTGGTGGAATCCGGCCGTGGAAAACCAGGCGATCGACCGCTGCCACCGTATCGGCCAGCACCAGCCCGTCACCGTCTATCGCTTCATCACCCGGGGCTCCATCGAAGAAAAAGTAAATGACCTGAAGGCCCTCAAAAAAGAGATTGAAGCCTCGGTCATCGACGCATCGGCGCACCCGTACCTGCCCCTGGATGAAGAAAGGCTGAAAAGTTTGATTGGAACGTGATAAAAAGCAATAGCGTTCCTACACGCCATCTCAAAATAATGATTTTGGCTCAAAATCGCGGCGGAGGCAACTGTTACGCCGGAGACATATGATAATATTTCGGGTATTTAACATTTGCCTCCAACAAAGCGTTTAGGCCAAAAGATTAGTTTGAGATGGCCTGTAATGTCCTCGAAAGACAAGCAAAGGAGGTGCTTATGGAGAACAGGCAGAAAGTTTCCATGGAAGCCAACCGCCTGCTGGTCAAAATGCGGCCGTCGAACGCACTGCGGGCTGCCGCTTCACGGGTCAACCTGCGGCCGCTGCACGAAGCCCCGGCGGCGCCGGGGCTGGCTCTGGAGGCGGAACCACAGTGGTTCATCGCCGATCTGCCCGATCCGGCGGCGTCGCCCTGGGACCTGGCGCATGCCCGCGTCGCCGCCCAGCTCGGGGTCGCCGAAACCGACCTGCTCTTCGCTGAGCCCGATCTCGTTCACACCGTGATCTACCAGGACACCAACGAGCCTGAAATCGTCGAGGGTTTCGCCGCCGGTTCGGACTGCGAAGCCATCCGGCAGGACGGAACGCACGGAAAGCCGGTGGGCCCGGCGGGGGTCTTCGCCTGGCACCTGGGCGATGACTTCACCCAGCTCGATGCAGCCCGCAAGGCCGTCGCTTTCAGCGAACCGCGCACGCGCATCGCGCATCTGGACACGGGCTATTACCGCGCCCATGTGACCACGCCGGTGCGAGTGCTGCACCACCTGGAGCGCAGCTTTGTCGAAGCGGACAAAGAACGCAACAGCGCCGAGGACCCCGACCGCAACCTTTTGCTTTTCGACAACTCCGGGCACGGCACGGGCACCCTCGGCATCCTGGCGGGAAATGGAGCCCCTGCCTACGGCAACATCCCCATCGGCGGGGCCCCGGATGCCGCTGTGTTGCCCCTGCGCGTGGCCGACAGCGTGATCCTCCTGCGCACGAGCGCCTTTGCCCAGGCGTTGCGCTATGCAATGGCGAATCTTTGCGATGTGGTCACCATGAGTATGGGGGGACTGCCTTCCCAGGCCTGGGCCGAGGCCGTGAACGCGGCCTATGAGGCAGGGGTGTGCATCTGCACCGCCGCCGGCAACCACGTCGGGCCGCTGCCGCCGCGCGTGCTGGTCTACCCGGCGCGCTACCGGCGCGTGATCGCCGTCTGCGGGGTCATGGCCAACGGCAAACCCTATGCCGATCTCAAAGGGGCCACGCTGGAGGGCAGCTATGGCCCGCAGGCCGCCATGAAGGCCGCCCTGGCTACCTACACGCCGAACATTCCCTGGCCGCGCTTCCTGTGCCCCGAGGAGATCCGTCTCAACGGGGAGGGGACCTCGGCGGCCACACCCCAGGTCGCGGCGGCGGCCGCCCTCTGGTTCGAGCGCTATAAAGAAGAGCTGCCGCGCGATTATCGCCGCGTGGAGGCCGTCCGCTACGCCCTCTTCTCCACCGCCAAGCTCAAGAGCGCCGCAAATGCCGAGTTTTTCGGCAACGGCGTGCTGCAAGCCCGCGCCGCGCTCGATGTCCGGCCGGTCCTGGGGCTGTCCAAGAGTGAGCCGGCCGACAATTCATGGGCGTTCCTGCGGGTCATCACCGGCCTGGGCATCGACGCGCCGTCCCCCCGCGAGCAGATGCTCAATCTGGAAATCGCCCAGCGCTGGCTGGTCAACGACCGGCTGCAGGCGATCGTGTCCGATCCCGAAGCCGCGCCCCCGCTGACAGGCGATGCCTTGCGCCAGTTCATGGAGGCCCTCATTGAGGACGAAGGCGCTTCGCGGGCCCTGCGCCAACATGCCGCTTCGCGCTACCCGGTGGCCACCGGCCGGGCCGCGCCGCGCGGCGAACTTTCGAAGTCCATTCTCCCCGAGGTGTTGCCGGCCTGCGAATCGCAGCCCTCATTGGGCGATCCGCCCTACCGGCGCGTGCGGGTGTATGCGGTTGACCCCAGTTTTTCGACGCGCCTGGACACCGTGGATTCCAACGAGGTGACCTTGAAGGTGCGCTGGGAGAATCTCGCGCCAGGTCCGGTGGGCGAGTACCTGGCGGTTGAAGATGTGGATGCCGCCGGAAAGCGGTACGCTCCGGTGGATCTGGACCTTCCCCACCTGCTGGCCCGGGACGGTTGGGCACCCTCGGAGGGCAACCCCCAGTTCCACCAGCAGATGACTTACGCGGTGGCCATGAAGACCATCGCGCATTTCGAGCAGGCCCTGGGGCGGCCGGTATTGTGGCGCCCCCGGCCCGACCCGCGAAAACCCTATGACGACAGCCATTTCATCCAACGGTTGGCGGTGCGCCCGCATGCATTGCAGCAGGCCAATGCCTTCTACAGTCCCAAGGAGGTGGCCCTGCTGTTCGGATACTTCGAAGCCTCGGCCGATCAGCCCGGCGACCACATGCCCGGTAGCCGGGTTTACAGCTGCCTCTCCCACGACATCGTGGCCCACGAAACCACCCACGCCATCCTGGACGGGATGCAGCGGCGGTTCAACGAGCCGACCAATCCGGATGTGCTCGCCCTGCACGAGGCGTTTGCCGACATCGTCGCGCTCATGCAGCATTTCTCCATACCGGAGGTCCTGGAGCGCGAGATCGCGCGGACACGCGGCAACATCGAGGCCGAGTCGATTCTCGGCAGCCTGGCGGTTCAGTTCGGCCACGCCACCGGCAGCCGCGGCGCCCTGCGCGATGCCATCGGCCGCTTTGAGAACGGCGTCTGGAAGCGCATCCCGCCCGACCCCGCCGCCCTCCAGCAGTTGGTGGTGCCGCATGCGCGCGGGGCCGTTCTGGTGGCCGCCGTCTTCGATGCCTTCATCGCCATTTACAACCGGCGCATCGCGGACCTGCTGCGCATCTATACGGGCGGCACCGGCGTGCTGCCGAGTGGTGCGATCCATCCCGATCTGGTGCGCCGCCTGGCCGACGAGGCCGCCACCTCGGCCGGCCATGTGCTTGCCATGTGCATCCGGGCGATCGATTATCTGCCACCCGTGGACGTGACCTTCTTCGAGTATCTGCGCGCCCTGGTGACCGCCGATTTCGACCTTGTGAGCAACGACCGCTACAACTACCGCGTGGCCTTCGTCGAAGCCTTCCGCCGCCGCGGCATTTACCCCATCAATCTGGGCCGACCGACCGCCGATACCTTGCGCTCCCTCTCGCCGGACATGTTGCGCTGGCAGGATTTGAGCAGCGCCGATTTTTCCAGGGAGATCTGGTCGCAGATCGAGGCGCAGTATGCCGGTATCATAGAAGCACTGAAGAAATATGCGGATGCCTGCTCGTACATCGAGAACCGCGAGGCCCTCTTCAATACCACGCGGGCCCAGCGGCGGCGGCTGCACAGCCTGATTTCCAAAGCCTTCAAGGCGGTGCCGCAGTTTGCGGTCGAGCTCGGCCTTGATCCGGCGAGTGATTTCGAAGTCTACCAACTGCACCGCGCCATGCGGGTGCGGCCCGACGGACGTCACGTGCCCCAGGTGATCGTAGGCCTTACCCAGGCGCGTGTGATCCCCGCGGATAAGGCCGCAGGCGTGCCGGCCTATACGTTCCGCGGCGGCGTGACGCTCGTCGTGGATCTTTCGATCCCCGCCGTGAAGTACAGAATATACAAGCACCTTCTAAGCGAGAGCCGGCAAGAACGTACGGCGGCCTTTATCCGTGCGGCCGTCGCGGACCCGTTGCGCGCCCTTTTCCTCGCTCCCGACCGGGATGAGCCGTTTGCCGTGCTGCATGCGGTTTCTGATACGCAATGATCTACCGATCCATATCGAGCAGTCCCCGCAAGGCGTCGGGCAACCCGGCGGATTGAAATGTGGTGCTTTCCGCTTCGCCGGGAAGACGGATGGCAAGGCTGTGGGCATGCAGGGCCAGCCGATGGAAGGCGTGGTGCCGGCGCAGAAAGTTCAGCGAAGCGGGCGAGCCATAGCGGCGGTCGCCTGCAACGGGATGGCCGGCCAGTTTGGCGTGCCTTCGGATCTGGTGCATGCGGCCGGTGAGGGGCTCGCACTCGATCAGGGAATAGTGCGGGGTATGTCTCAGGACCCGGCAGCGTGTGGCGCAGGGCATCCGTTTGCCTTTGCCGATGGGATCCTTTCGTCCAGCGGCCGCTTCGGTCAGCGGCCAGCGCCATTCTATCCACTCCTGGCCTGGAGACGGCACCTCGAGACGGCCATGGACCACTGCCAGGTAGCGTTTGCCGACGGATTTTTCGGCGAATTGAGCGCCGAAATGCGCGAGCATTCCAGCATCTGCGGCCAACAGCACGAGACCGCTGGTGTCCCGGTCGATGCGATGAACCGCATGAAGCACGGTCAAGTCGCGGCCCATGGCCGGCAAATGCCCCGCCCGTATCGCCGCCAGGAGCGCTGAGCGCAAGTCGCTGCCCGGGTGATTGTGAATGCTCATGCCGCTGGGTTTGTCGACCACCAGCCATCGGGAATCGCAAGCGATGACGGTGATGCGGGCCTCGCCGGCGACAATGGCGTTTTCCGGACTGGTCGGAAATGGCAATGCGCTACCTTTCATCAGGCAAGTGGGGCGCTGCTCCGGCAGCCTTTCAGGGGCCGCCCATGCAGGGCTGCGGGCACATGCGGTGAGCTCGATTTTGTAAAAAAGGTGGACGACATGGTTTTTGGCTGTATGTTGGTAGAGGTGCAGCCGGCCGTTGCCGAAGAGCCGCCCGCAAGATCTCTTCCCATAAAATGGCACGAGAAGGCAAATTTTTTCGTTCTTGCATGGGGCTCTTTCGTTACGGCGGGGTATGGCCAAGGCGGTCGCCGCATCGAAAACAACTCCCTTTAAAGGAGGTAGACATGCTTCACCGAGAGCCCCGGACCGCTCCCGAATATATCTATCCCGTGGATGAGTGGCGTATCATCGAAAAACGATTTGCACCGCGCTACCTGGAACAGAGCGAAACCATCTTCACGCTGGCCAACGGATACATGGGCATCCGCGGGGTCTTCGAGGAGGGACGCCCGGCCTTCCAGAACGGGACCTTCATCAACGGTTTCCACGAGACCACGCCCATCGTATACGCTGAAACGGCCTATGGATTCGCGGAAACCGCCCAGACGATGCTCAACGTGGCCGATGCAAAACTGCTGCGCCTGTTCGTGGACGATGAACCTTTCATCGCCGAGCATGCCAACATCGTACGCTTCCACCGCGTTCTGGACATGCGCCAGGGATGGCTGGAGAGAACCGTATTGTGGGATACGCCGTCGGGAAAGCGGGTCGAGATCCGCTCCACCCGCCTGGTCTCTTTCGCCCATCGGCACCTGGCGGCAGTGGATTATGAAGTGGTTGTCCACAACGCCAAGGCCCCGGTGGTCCTGATTTCGGAGATGGCCTTGCCTGCCGATGAACTGGGCAACGAAGCCGAGCGTTCGGGCACCCAGGAGCCGGATCACGCCAAGATAGACCCCAGGCGTTCGAGGAACTTCAATCACCGGGTGCTGCTTGCAGAGTCGCAGCGGTGCGACGCGCAACGGATCATTCTCGGTCACCGCACCCGTCGCAGCGGTATGACCATCGCCTGTGGCATGGACCACGCCGTGCGCACGGAGCTGACATATGCCAGCGAATCCCATTGCACAGAGGATCGGGCCGGTATCGTATACACCTTTACCGCAAACCCGGGGCAAAGCTTCCACATCACCAAGTATATCAGTTATCACACCTCCCATACGGCACCGGTTTCCGAACTGGTGGACCGGACCGTGCGCACGCTGGTGCGCGCCTGCGCGGATGGCTGGCGCAATTTGTGCGATTCCCAGCGGCGCCATGTGGAAGATTTCTGGCGCCGCAGCGACGTCAAGATCACCGGCGACCAGCGCGTGCAGCAATCATTGCGCTGGAACCTGTTCCAGCTCTTGCAGGCCTCGGCCCGTGTGGAGGGCGCCGGCATCGGCGCACGGGGGCTGACCGGCCAGACCTACGAGGGGCACTACTTCTGGGATACAGAGACCTACGTGCTGCCGTTTCTGATCTACACGGCCCCGCGCATTGCCGGCAATCTGCTGCGCTTCCGCCACAGCATGCTGCCGGCCGCGCGCCGTCGCGCGAAACAGGTGGGCGAGAAAGGGGCGCTCTTCCCCTGGCGCACCATCAACGGGGAAGAGGCCTCGGCCTACTACGCCGCGGGCACGGCCCAGTATCATATCAATGCCGATATCGCCCACGCCATTCGCAAATACGTCGAGATCAGCGGCGACGCGGATTTCCTCGCCCGTCATGGGGCAGAAATCCTGGTGGAGACAGCGCGTCTCTGGCTGAGTCTGGGGTTTTACTCCGAGCGCAAGAACGGAAAATTCTGCATCAACGGGGTGACCGGGCCGGATGAATACAACGCGGTGGTCGACAACAACCTCTTTACCAACTGCATGGCCCGGGAGAATTTGCGCTATGCCGCCGACGTGATGACGAACTTTCAATCGCAGGCGCCGGAGCGCTATGCGCTCATCGTCGACCGGACCGGGTTCCGGCCCGAGGAGGCCGATGCGTGGCGCCAGGCGGCCGAGGCCATGTACATGCCGTACGACGAAACCCTGGGGATCCATCTGCAGGACGACAATTTCCTGGATAAGCAGCGCTGGGACCTTGAAAACGAGCCATCCGAGAACTTTCCGCTGCTGCTGCATTACCACCCGTTGGTGATCTATCGGCACCAGGTGATCAAACAGACGGATGTGGTGCTGGCGCTATTCCTGCTCGGCCATTGCTTCACTGCCGAAGAGAAGCGTCGAGACTTCGATTACTACGACCCGCTCACCACCGGCGACTCCTCCCTTTCGGTGTGCATTCAGAGCATCGTGGCCGCCGAGAATGGCTACGGCGAGCAAGCCTTCAAGTACTTCCGATACGCCGTGCTCATGGATCTGGCCGACATCGGCGGAAATGTGCGCGACGGTGTGCATGTGGCCTCCATCGGCGGCACCTGGATGGCCCTAACATACGGATTGGCCGGCATGCGCGACCATGGCGGCATGTTGTCGTTCGATCCGCGTCTGCCCCTGCAGTGGCAGGGGGTGAGCTTTCCGCTCACGGTTCGTGGCCGCGAGCTCGAGGTAGAGATTACACGCGAACAGGTCACCTACCGCCTGCGACAGGGCGACGACCTGACCATCCGGCATCAGGGCCAGGAGATCCGCCTGCGATCGGGCGAGCCTGTCACGCGAGCGGTGCGCCGGCCGGAAGAACGGCCAGAGGCGACGCTGGGCGCGCTGATCCCCCGCGAGCGTTTCGATGCTGTGCTCTTCGACATGGACGGCGTGCTCACGGCCACGGCAGAGGTGCATGCCAAAGCCTGGAAGCTGATGTTCGATGCCTATCTCAAGCAGCGGGCCGAACGGCTGGGGGAATCGTTCCGGCCCTTCGAGATCGGCACCGATTACCTGCTGCTGGTCGACGGCAAGCCGCGCGAAAACGGAACACGGGATTTTCTGGCATCGAGGGGCATTCAACTGCCCAACGGCTCGCCGGAAGACACACCGGGCATGGAAACCATCCATGGCCTGGGCAACCGCAAGAACGAACTGGTGCAGGAAGTGATCCGCAGCCAGGGCGTCCATGCTTTTCCCGGCTCGGTGCGCGTGCTCGAGCTGCTGCGCCGCAACGGCATCCGCACGGCGGTGGTCACCTCCAGCACCAATGCCACCCTGACGCTCGAGGCGGCCGGCATCGACCATTTGCTGGATGCCCAGGTGGATGGCAAGGTGGCCGCCGAGCTTCAGCTGGCCGGCAAACCGGAACCTGACACCTTTCTCGAAGCGGCCCGCCGGGTGGGCGCCGACCCGGCCCGCGCCGTGGTGGTGGAAGACGCCCTGGTGGGTGTTCAGGCCGGCAAACGCGGCGGCTTCGGCCTGGTTTTAGGGGTGGCCCGCAGTGTCAGTCCCGGCGAAATGCAGCGCCATGGCGCCGATGTGGTCGTCACCGATCTGGGAGAAATAGTGCCGCCCGAGGAGTAAGTCGGGCAATAACTGCCGCTGCCGGCAACCGCCATTCACAGTAGCTATGGGCGTAAGGATTTCACGGCAAAATAGATTCGAGAGAGGTTCAGCCACCATGACGCCAGCCATCAATGCCGCCCGCAAAGCCAAAATCGAGCACCAGGTGCATGAATACGCCCATGATCCGGCCAGTGACGCCTATGGCTTGGAAGCGGTGGAGAAACTGGGGGTGCCGGCGGAGCGGGTTTTCAAAACCCTGATCGTAAGCCTCGATAACCGGGAGCTGGCGGTGGGCGTGGTGCCTGTCTCCTGCATGTTGAGCATGAAGCGTATGGCCAAGGCCGCCGGCGCCAAGAAGGCGGCCATGGCCGACCCTTCGGATGTGGAGCGGGTGACTGGATATGTGCTGGGCGGCGTCAGCCCCCTGGGACAGAAAAAGCGCCTCAGAACCATCATCGATATCTCCGCCGAAGCCTTTCCGACGATCTATGTCAGTGCGGGCCGCCGCGGCCTGCAGATCGAATTGAACCCTCGGGATCTGCAAAAGATAACGGGCGGAACCATTTTCGAAATCAGTCAATAGCCATCGATCGGAATCAAAAACCTCGCCCCGCCGGTCTTTTTACCCTGGATTGCACAAGTTTCACTTTGCCCATGGTATGGGGGCCCCGCTCCATATTCTTGACGAATTGAATGTGCATGCCTGGGCAGTGGACATCAAGGGATTTGAGGCTTTTCGTCAGATTCGCTCTGATTTCCGCGGCTACGCAATCGCCGCTGTCTTCTTTCCGCAGAACCACGCTGATGACCAACCCTTCTTTTTCATGCACGACACGGTATTCCCTGATCTGCTGGATGACCCCCAGGGCGGTCGCGAAATGGATGGGGTGCACCGGTGTGTCTCTTCCCCGGGCGTCCGGGAGATAGATGATGTCGTCATTGCGGCCGTCCACCCTGGCGATCAGCCTGAAGGGACGCCCACAGGGGCAAAGTTCTTTGGACACCGTAACCATATCGGAAACCTCGTAGCGGATCAGCGGCTGGCTGTAGTTGAACAGATTGGTGATCAGAAGTTTATAGCCAGGTGTGCCGTCCGGAACAGGTCGATTCTGCTCGTCGACCACCTCCATGATGGTCAGGTCCTCGGCGATATGGATGCCATGATGAAAGGGGCAGTCCATGTTAAAGGCGCCGCCTTCGGTCGTGCCGTACAAATCGAACGGGGTGATGCCCCAGGCGGCTTGAACATTCGAGACCATCTCCGTCGTATGGGTCTCTCCGCCGATGCCGATCATTCTTGGTTGGATGTTCAGGCGGCCTTCCAGCTGTTCAATGGCCAGCAGTGCGATAATCGATGGGTAGGCGGACAATACTTCAGGCTGGAAGGCGTTCAAGGCCTTGACGTGGGAGTCGATGCTGGCGGTCGCGCTCAGCCGTTGTGAGTGCACTTGGAAAAACTGCCCACTGACCTTCATGCGGTAGGAGGCATGCACCGGGTTATCTGCAAAGATCGTGCTCTCTTTCAACCGATGGGGAAAGCGTGGAAGTATATGGGTGCTCAGACCGCAGCGCATATAACCTGCCAGGATGATGCGCCACGCCTGCCTGCTGAAGACGAATACGCCTTTGAGGCCCGAACTGCCGCTGGTGGTCAGGACGCGATATCGGCCCAGGTAATAGGCATCGTCGGTGAGCTGGCGAATATGGGCCTGAAGCTTCGCCAGCTTTAAGCGTGGGTCCGTCACCAGGCGGTCGAAATGGTCCATCATGATGGCTTTGTCGATGATCGGCAGGTCGTTGAGAACCGTCGCCCGGTCGATTCGGATGTGCTTGTAGAATTCTTTATAAAAGGGCGAGGCGCGCGCTGCATGGGCGAGCAGGGAATAAAGCCGTTGGTGCTGGTAATCCTCCAGTTTTTTCCGAGTCCATCGCTCGTGCCGCATAAGCCCGATCAGCACCTTCGCGGCGCCTATTACATCGTGGGTTCTTTTGAAGTGATAAGAGATGTTCATTTCATGGCCCCCTTTGCAATGAATATACACCAAACCCCGCAATCTTCTTTTTTTGTTTGATGCGCAGGCCGACGCGTTCGACTTCGCCCTCCAACTCGGGAAGAATGAACCCCTTGACCGGATGCCCCCATTTGAAGATTTTGTCCCAGGCGGATATGACCCGACCATCGGGTTCTTCGAGAAACATGCGGCCGCCGGGGACCAGGAGACGCCGAGCCTCCGCCAGCACCCGGCGCCACGTGGGGATGTGGTGCAGAATTCCGAAGATCACAATGACATCGAAACTGCCATCTTCGAAGCAGCAAAGGTCGGTGGCATCCAGGACCCTGAAATCGCAGTTCGGAAGCCCGCGGCGCTTTGCCAGCGCTATCTGCTCCGGCATGATATCCACGCCCACATACCTGGTGGGTTTGAGATCGCGCATGAGACCGGCACCATAGCCGGACCCGCAGCCGATCTCCAGAATACGCATGCAGGAGCCTGCAAGCCCCATGCGTTTGAACAGGGGGTATTCGATCCGTCGCTGGGAAAACCTGCGCAACGGATGGTTCATCGCCTTGAATTCGTTTTGGCACAGTTTCATCGTATCCTCCTTTCACAGGTAACGCCGGACCTGCGCCGCATAGGCGCGGTAATCGGCTCCGTAACGGTTCGACAAAAAACGCTCCTCCTGCAGTATCTGATAATGGATTCCGACGGCCGTGATCAGCGCGAAGGCCAGGAAAAAGGGATTGGGCCAGATCAGAGCGGTTCCCCAAAAATACAAATCGATGAAGAGGAAGATCGGGTTGCGTGAGAGCGAGAAGGCGCCGGAGGTCACAAGCGCGCCGGCATTACGGGTATCGATGCCCACACGCCATGACCTGCCGAACGAGCGCAGCGCCCATATGAACAGGAGAAAGCCGCCGGCAACGGCGGCGACGCCGACCCAGGCCAGCACGGTGCTTTCAAACAGCGGTTCGTAAAGGAGCGCTGGAAAAAGATGCCGATCCAGGTGCAGGGCTTCTGAGGCCACTTCCCAGCACCAGACGGCAAGCCCGATCAGAAAAAGGAGTTCAAGTACGGCCCCGGGCAGGCGTTTGCCTTTGCCCAGGACGATAACCCGCGTTCCCTGCAGGGTCATGGCAAGCGTCCTGCCCCCGAATACCAGGAGAAACAAGGCCAGCACGGCTATTTGAAACAGGTCTGTGTGTCTCATGTCTCTTCTCCGCCAAAAAGATAGTTTAAATGAACTAAATAAAAGGCTAAAAAATTTTACGGATTCATCTTACGAATCACGTTGTTGAGGACTTCGACCAACTGTCTCTCATCCTCCTTACTCAGGTTTTTGGCGATGGTGTCGGCTATTTTGCGGTGCGTCTGGTCATGCATGCGGGTGATTCGTTCACCCTTTTCCGTCAGATGGAGATGGAAGGAGCGGCGGTCCTCGTCGGATTGCGTCTTTTTCACGAAACCCAGGGTCGAGAGCTTGTCGATGATCGCCGTGATCGAGGGCTTGCTCAGTCCCAACGCGGCGGCCAGTTCCACCTGGTTGGGGTTGCCCAGGGCCTTGATCGCTTCCAGATAGTTGGCCTGTTTGGCGGTCAGCCCGACCTTCTTGAATTGCGCGAACATCTCCTCCTCGTAATCGCCGATAAGCCTGGTCAGTATTTCAATTATCTCTACCAGCGTATAAGTGCGGCGCATGCATGACCCTCTAAAAAGTTAGTATATGTGAACTATATAATCAGATCCCAAAAATTGTCAATCGAAAAAATGGGAGTTAGGGGAGGGCAGGGGCGGATTCTATCTTTTGAGATCCTTACCTGCGCTGAAGGCCTGTGCCAACGGCGCGCCCAAGCCGTAATAGCGCTTTTCTGAACCCGAGCCATAAATAATCGGCCTCACCTTGGTGGCATCCGGCAGGCCCCCCGTAGTGCACCCTTCGGAGACATGGGTTTCTTCGATCTGTCCGACCACCAGGGCATGGCTGCCCAGGTTCAGGATGTGGACCACCTTGCATTCCAGGTTCAGCGGACATTGTTCGATGAGCGGCGCGGTCTTCAACAAACCATAAAAAACAGCGAAACCGCAGTCTGCGGCTTTGTCCTGCTTGGTTCCCGAGACGATGCCGCAATAATCGGTCTCCTTGACCTGGTTTTCGGTAGGTACGTTGATTGAAAAGGTGCCGTTTTCCTTGATCCCTTTCAGGGTGTGGCGGTGATGCTGCAAGGCCACGGTGACCATGGGCGGATTGCTGTTGGCGATGCCGCTCCAGGCGGCGGTCATGAAATTGGCTCTGCCGGCCACATTGGCTCCGATCAAGAAGGCGGGCATGGGATACAAAAGCGTCTGGGCGCCGAGGGTGACTTTTTTCATTTTAAATTTCCTCTTGCGGCCCTGCTCCCTGGGGAGCAGGTGCAGATGGTTATTCGACGGGCAGTGGCGGGGCCACGATGACGAGGCGGTCCGAGTGCCTCAAAACGCCTTTTACCACGCTTCCGAACATGGCTTCGGCGAGAGCGCCACGACGCCTTGAGCCCATCACAATCGCATCACAATTCTGCTCCTGGGCCGTTCGGATAATGGCCTCCACCACATTGCCTTCGGCAACAATGACATCGCCCGGACCGACCGATTCGCCGGCATTGTCGAGGTCTTTCAGGGTCACCTCGTAAAATTGCTCCAGTCCGGATTTGATCATGGCCATGTCGCGACGCTTCCCCAGCAGCGTGGCGCGGGCCTCATCGGCCGCCTGGCGACGGGCGGGCCGGATCGCTTCCAAGTCTATGAAAGCCTGGATATTCGTGCTGACCGCTTCCATGACATAGAGAAAGACCACTTGGGCCCTGTAGCGTGCGGCCAGGCTCAAAGCGTATGAAAAAGCATGTTTCGAGGTTTCGGAGAGGTCGGAAGTGAAGAGTATTTTGCGGATGTCGGGGATCGTCTGCATATCGATAGCCTCCGTTCATGGGGTTGCATTCGCAAGTGCTGTCAAAGGAGATATTGCTATGACAATCGAATAATCGTTGCGATAGGAGATTGTCAACCTTTTATAGGCAATGAAAGAGGCGAAAGCGGCCTGACCTTTTGGGGGCAACGGCAGTGCGCAGGAAGGACATGCGGATGGATGCGGCAAAGCCTTCACCATCTTTAGATGAAAGGTTGGAGGCAAGGCGATCGTCGCATGTTTATCATCTCGTGGGGGGCTATGAAGGCACGCTCTCTGCCCCAATCCTGTCACGTTCTGGTAGGGTAGGTTGGGTTCGTTCGGCGCGGTTGACGCTGACCACCGGGCATGCCGATCGCAACACCACCTGCTCGACGGTGCTGCCCAGCAGGGCTTTCTCAGGATCGACTTCGTGGGTATGGTGGGCCATGACGATCAAAGAAGCGCTTTTCTGACGCGCGAATTTCAGGATCTCGACATGGGGAATGCCTTCGCACACCTCGAATACGACATTGTCGAACCCATCCAATTGGGTAGCATACAAATTCTGCATACGCGACTGAGCCGTGGCGATGCGCTGCTCGATATCCTGCTGGACCCGCGCGTTTCCAAAAAGGGTATCGGAGACATCGACGGCGTGGAATAGATAAAGTTTACTGCCGGTATGTCGGGCCATGCGGCAGGCGAACTTGAAGGCCGCCATGGCGGGCTTGGAGAGATCGGTACCAAAGACGATGTGGTGGGACTTTCCAAAGCAGGTGGCGCACGGTCGGCTTACGATCAGCACCGGACACAGCGCTCCCCGGGCAACTCGTTGCATGGTGCTGCCGGCCAGCGTTCGGTAACGATAAGCGCCTGCGTCTTCCTCGTTGGTATGGGCCCCCATGATGATCAGGTCTGCCTTCTCTTTCCAGGCCTTGCGAAGAATTTCGGTGGCCGGTGATCCTACCTCGCATTCGATTTGAACCTTTTCCATGCCCCGGAGCTGGGTGGCATAGGTGATTTTGATCTCCTCTTTGACCCAGGCTGCGTAATCGTCATCCGAGGTTTCTTCCGCCCCGCTGCGCACATCGATGATGAAAGGACTCGCACCCCGCGTGGGGATCCCGTAGACATGCAGAACATTCAATGCCGCGTTATATCTTCTCGCCAGATCGAAGGCGACTTTTGCGGCTTCGTCACAGGTCGGAGAGGCTGTTGTTGCGAAAAGTATTTTCTTGAACATGATGATGCCTCCTTACCCCAAGGGTCATGTACCTGGCGCGGTACTATTTCGCATCGGTCGTTTGATCTGACCTTATCTTGAGCAATAAGTATGCCTCATGGTAAAAAACAAATAAATACAGGCAGAAAACGTGTCCCGAAAGGCCTAACACGAAGGAAGATGGGGCACAGGGGCGGAAAAAAAGCGGTTTTGGCGTTTCATTGAAACATGGCTCGGGCTTAACCATCTTGAAAAAATCTCATAAAGTCAAAATAACAATAAGATAAGAGGTAGCTAAGGCTGAAACACATGAAACATGGTGGAACACCAGGCGCAAAAGGCTTTGGTTTCCGGATGCTTGCAGCTGATTGCCCGGGCTGCCCGGTCATGCGTGGGGCACGCGTTGCAGCAAATCCCAGAGCCGACGGGCGTCCCTTTCACCCGGCATGAGAGGCAACATCGAAAGCAGCCCCAACCCTTCAGTAAGGTCGTGAAAGATGTCTTCCTCGGCATCACTCAGTATCGAGAGATGCATGAAGGCATCGATTTGGATCAATCGCCTTATCAGCGCCAAACCGGTATTGTCATCGATGAGATCGTCCACGACGGCCAATATGATCCTGTTGTGTCGGGTGGTTTCCAGCGCCGCCTGGGCTGAAGCGGCGATGATCATTTCCGAACCGCTCTGCTTGCGCAGCGTTTCAACAAAAGGCCCCATTTGGGACGACCGCGCAGTAGCCAGAAGGATGACTTCCTTCTGGCCGGGTCGCAATTGCCCTGTAACGCTTTGGGACATCATCCTGCCCTCCCGCAACAGGAACCCGGGCCTGCGCATCCGGCGTGGGACGGGTGCTGACCGCAGCAACCGGTGTCTTTCGGCCCGGGAAACGATTGAGGGGGTTTGCCGGTAAGGGTGCTGGTGGCAGAAATGAGTTTTCGGGTATCCTGGCTTCCGCAATTGGGGCAAAGCAATCCGTCGCTCTGGGCGAGTACCACGATTTCCCCCTGGAACTGACAATTGCTGCAAACAATATCGAAAATGGGCATGTGAAATTCCTTCAATGCTTCCGTCGGGGCGGTTGCCGATAGCTATCGGCGATCGCCTCTCCGAGGGTATTTACCGCCAGTCTGGCACAATGGCGATGATCTTCCGGCAGCCCGCCCAATTCCTGTTCTACGTCTTCGGGCTGCAACGACAGGGCCTGTTCCACGGTCCTGCCGAGAGCGAGAGAACTGACGGCTCGTCCACAGGCGACCGTAAAATGGCAGCCCTTGGGGCAGTATCCAATTTCAGCGATGGTTTCTCCTTGCAGCCGCAAGGTGATTTCAAGGCTGTCGCCACAGCTGCCGACGCCAATGGCGCGACCATCGGCATTTTCCAGGCACTTTGCCGAAAGACGGCATTCAGGGATGGTCTCATTTGTTGTTTTCATGGGATATGCTGAACTCATGATGCCAGGTTTTCAATATTAGTAAATCAGGGGGCCACAGGCGCCATTGTCGGATCTTGCGGCTGCAGCCCCTGTCGCAAATCCACTTTTAGTGCCCGCCCCCGCAGGTGTGCATCTGCTGAAAAACAGGTAGTTTGCCATCTATAGCAGCTTGAACCGCTTCGCCCACCGTGCGTGCTTGTCCGCCGTGCAGCACCTGAATGCCCACCTGGTTAAACCCCATCAGGGGACGCAATCCCATGCCGCCGGCGATCAACTGGTGCACGCCCTTGGTTGCCAGGTACTGTACCGGCGCCATACAACCTCCCTGTTGGTGGGGCACATTGGGGATGACGGAAACATCGCGAATGGCGCCTTCCGAAACGGCAACCAGTGTGTACAGATCACAATGGCCGAAGTGTGCGCCAAGTCCGGCTTCGAGTCCTCCGGGGGTTTCGGATGGGACGGCAATTAGAATCGAACTCATATTTCCTCCTCATGAAGTGATTTCATTGTTCAAAGAGATAAGTGTGTGTGAGGGGTCGGTTTCAGGCACCCCCGCCTCTGGCATCGCTCAATTTCGCCCAGGTTACGGCACCTTTCTGGAATTTTTCGAGCGCTTCGCGCACCGTGACATTTTCCAGCCCCTGGGCCACCCGAATGCCCGCAGCCGATAGCGCCTGAAATGCCTTGGGCCCCACATAGCCGGTGAGCACCGACGTGACCCCATGGCGGGCGACGGTTTCCGCAGCCTGAATACCGGCACCCTGGGCACGCACTTGTGCTTCCCCATTGTTCACATATTCGAACTTCAGGGTTTGAGGTTCGATGATAATGAAGCCGGCGGCCCTTCCGAAGCGTGGGTCCACACGGTCCTCAAGGGAGGGGCCCTCGCTGCTGATAGCGATTTTTTTCATGATATGTTCCTTTAAAGTCATCTGTTCAAGGCGTTCTTCCGATAGGATCGCCCTGATCAGGCGAAAATATTCTCCGGCTTGTAGGGATGGGAACCTTCAATCACTTCCACACCGGCCTTGCCCCTGATCTTGCCGATCAGAATCTCTTTATGCGGGCAATGGTCGGTAATGCAGGCCGCCACATGCACTTTGGTGATCTTTTCGCCCATGGGTTTGTTCCACAAGTTCACCTGGGCCAATCGGGTGACGATGGTCGCACCCGGGCAATCGCCGCAGTTCAGCAGACCGACTATTTGCGCCTCTTGATTTTTATACCGTGCAAACTCACCATCCCGGCGGTTGAACCCGACGAGGCAGCGCGAGCAGCCGATGCAAACGTCATCCATGGCTCTTTTACATCCGATGATTAGAAGTTTTTCCATATTGCACTCCTTGCGATTTATTCGATTGCGCTGAACGTTTTTCGCAGAGATCGTTCTCAAATCCACAACTCCCGCGACACCCTATCCCAGATCTTCTGCACCGCAGCTGCCGCCAGACCGTCGCCATCGTATTCGAAAATGGTTTGTCCGCGCACCATGGCTGTCGTAAATACCGGATCGAAAGGAATCCGGCCGATGAGTGTGACTTGGTTTTTCTGGGCGAATTGTTCGATGGCCTGGGACTGGTCGGGATTGAGATCGAATTTATTGATGCACACCATGGCCGGCACGTTGAAATGGGTGCTCAATTGAACCACTCGTTCCATATCGTGATATCCGGAGACGGTCGGCTCGGTTACGATCAGCACCGCCGAGGCCCTGCCGACGGAGGCGATCACCGGACAGCCGATACCCGGGGGGCCATCGGTAAGCAGCAGGTCGAGGTGATTCGCTTCGGCCAGTTTTTTACCCTCCTGGCGGATAAGCGTTACCAGCTTGCCTGAATTTTCTTCGGCAATCCCCAGGCGCGCATGGACCATGGGGCCGAAACGGGTGTCGGAAAGAAACCATTCGCCGCTGAGAGTGGGGGGGAAGGCGATGGCCTTTTCAGGGCAGAAGTAGTAACAGACGCCGCAACCTTCACATGCGATAGGGTCCACCACGAATTCGCCGCTGATCGCCTGCCAGCGGCAAAGATCGCGGCACAGACCACACTGGGTGCACTTATCCGGATCGATACGGGCGGTATGGCCTGAAAAAAAGTCGTGCTGCTCGCGCACGGCCGGATCCGTGATCAAATGCAGATCGGCCGCATCTACATCGGCATCACAAAGGACTTTATTTACTGCCAGGGAAGCGAAGGCCGACACGATGCTCGTCTTGCCGGTCCCACCTTTGCCGCTGATGACCACCAGTTCTTTCATCTCTTGTCTTTCGGCATTAACGCTGACTCCGGGAAGCCGGACCAGTGAGTATCAGTTGCAGTTCGCGCAATTTCGGCTTCGATGCGACGGTATAGCGCCGCAAAGCGGCCTTTCCATTCAGGAATCGTTTCCACGAGCATCTCACCCTTGGAATATGCTTCGGCTATTCGACGGTCGAAAGGGATCTCCATGAGAATCGGCAGATGCGCCTCTTCGGCATAGGCCTTGACGCGATCGTCGCCCATATCCGCCCGATTGATGACCAGGCCGCAGGGGATTTCGAGGATCCGCACCGCGCCGACGGCCAGCTTTAAATCATGCAAACCGAAGGGCGTCGGCTCGGTCACCAGGAGGACGAAGTGCGCTCCTTTCATGGAAGCGATCACAGGGCAGGACGTGCCAGGCGGCGCATCGATGATGGTCAATCCATCTGGTCTTGTCCGTTCACGCACTTTGCGGATCAAAGGCGGCGACATGGCTTCCCCTATTCTGGTTTTTCCATGTACGAATTGCAGACCGTTTCTACCGCCGCTTTCAATCACTCCCAACTCGCGCCCCGTTTCGTGGATAGCCTTTTCCGGACATACTCGCATGCAGCCGCCGCAGCTGTGGCATAACTCCGGAAACGGCAATACCGCGGTACCAAGAACCACGATCGCCTTGTACTGGCATATCTCGGCGCACTTTCCGCAAAGGGTGCACTTCTCCATCTGTACCTCGGGAACCGGGGTCGTGATGGTTTCGACCTTCCGGATCTCGGGCTTTATAAAGAGGTGGGCGTTGGGTTCTTCCACATCGCAGTCCAGCAACTGCACATCACCTCCCAGGCTGACAGCCAGGTTGGTCGCGACGGTGGTTTTCCCGGTCCCGCCCTTGCCGCTGGCGACGCTGATGATCATATGGGCTCCCCGTTCACCTATAGGCATGTCTTCACATTTATACTTTTCCGTGCATTAATACATTGGCTCTGAACTCTACAAGCCATCTCAAAATAATCTTTTGGTCAAAACTCTTTGTTGGAGGCAAATGTTAACGCCTCGAAATATTATAATATGTCTCCGGTTTAACATTTGCCTCCGCCGCGATTTTAAGCCTAAATCCATATTTTGAATTGGCTTGTATAAATAGGGCCTTCGCTATGCGTTGACATCGCGGTACTCCTTCAAGTAGTCATCAAGGACTTCGTCGACATCACCGGAAGAAAAGGGGATCAGTTTAATCCCTTTCGCCTCGATCAGATTGGCGAATGCTTCCGATATGCCGCCGCAAATAAGCACATCCACGCCCAGGTCATTCAGTCTTTCGGCCCTGGATAATGCCGAATCGCACTCCAGTAGCTCATAGTGACTTTCAGTCACTTTGCAGTCCTTTATGCCCGCGACGAGCAGCATCCGGGTGGCATCGAAAAGAGGGGAAATCCGCCCTTCCCAAACAGTCAAAGCAACATGCATGACCGCAGTCTCCTCGCCCATTCCCCATGGAGCCAATGCTCTCGCTGGTGGCCTTTGTCACTCCGTGCCCCGGAGGGTGTGGGGGCTTGCCGCATCTTCCGAACCAATTTGAAGCCTTGAGCAAAGAACATGCCGGATTATGCGTGTATATGTGTGGATGCCCCGGCAGTGCGCAGAGGCTTTCGGGACAAGATTAAAAGGTGGGGACCAATTCCAGATCAAAGATAATATGCAGAAATCACCGTTCCATTTTTGCGACCGTTTTGAAGGCAAGTCTCGTGGATGCAACTCTCTGAAGTGATACAACTAGAAGAATAAATTGAGCCGACCATGTACTGCATGCCATGCCTATGGGGTCTGTCTGTCCTCAAAACAGCCGGTAATTCTGTGTGTGTCGCAAAGCAGGCGGCAGTCGTGATTCTACCTCCATTAAAAAATGGTGGATGACCAGAAGCCTTGGCACTGGCCTTGCTCAAGCTGAAGGTATGATCGGCGTCGGCGGTGGCGAGGAAATCCGCGGCCCAGGTGACCACCGCTGCCATAATACAGAATGGTAAAGGCGCACAAAGCCCGGGGGACAGAGGAGGGGCCATTTGGCAGGCGTGGCAGACTGAAAACCGAATGAGTGGAACCGTATTGAAAGTGCCGGGACGCCACAGGAGGAATGCATGATCACCCAAGAAAGCCGGGGCAGGGGAGCCGGCAGCGGCAAGAGCGGGGGGCAGCGCAGCCAAGGCCGTGGCCGGATGCTGAGGGGAACCGTGGCCGCTGGCGCCACGGGCGGCTGTGTTTGCCCGCAATGTGGTCATACGGCGCCTCACCACCGTGGCATTCCCTGCGTAGCGACCGAATGCCCGAAATGCGGGGCAACAATGATCAGGCAGTTTTTATAAGGCTGAAAAGGGGAAAGTCGATATGCCAAGAGGAGATCGAACAGGACCCTTGGGAATGGGGGCGATGACCGGCCATGCGGCAGGATATTGCACGCGCAATGAGGTGTCGGGATATGGTCCTTTCAGGCCTGCGGGTGGATTCAGAATGGATTCCGGGACCGGCCTCGGCGAAAACAAAAGACAACTCGGTGGAGGATACGGTCGACGCCCTAGCTCCCATCGAACGGGCTGTCATGGCTGGTGGTGTGGCCGCCGTGTGGCACCATATGGGGGCGGTCCAACGGGAATGGACTCTGATGCGAAGGATGAAAAACAGATGCTCGCGGCTCGGGTCAAGACACTGCAATCGGAGCTGGAGGCCATAAGAAAAAGGCTGGACGAAATCGCTTCCAGCGGCTCGAGGCAATGATCCTGCGAGCCCCATGCCGTTGCTTGGTTCTCAAATCGCTCCATGTGCCCTGTGTTCCATGATGACTTGGTTTGCCCAATCAGTGTGGCGCCCCATTCCAAGGAGGGCTCATTGTAAGAACCAACGAATGTCGGGGATTGTCCAATGAATATTCCGCACCGATGGGACTGGGATACGCCAGAGAAAGTCGTGCCGTTCGATGATTGGCGTCAGCAGCATCAATGGGTGGAGCAGCCCTGCGTCAGTCCGGATGGCGAACGGATCGCGGCCATCGTTTCCCTCGGTGAGGAGGGGTTCGGCGTACGGGTAAATGATCAATTATGGATGCGGCGCTTTGACAAGGCCTGGCACCTTGGCTTCGCTCCAGACGGCCGGCTGACCACTCTCGTCTCCGATTCCCAGTCATGGACGGTCGCCGTGGACGACCATTTGTGGGAGCACCGTTTCGATTATGTCTGGCGCCCGATATTCAGCCGGCAGGGCCGCATGTCCATCGCCTTTCAGCAAGAAAGTCGTTACGGAATGGCCTTGGAAGACGAACCCTGGGAGAATCTGTTCGCGCATATCTCTTGCATGCGCTTGAGTCCCGACGGCCAGCGAACAGCGGCTTGTGTCCAGACCAAAAGCTTGGGGGAAGGCGATATTTTCGGGTTCGCCGAAGGCGCCTTCTCGGCAGCCATCGATGGTGCCGCCTGGTGCCGCCCCTTCATGAATGTATGGCGCAACTGCTTCAGCGCCGACGGGGCGCACCTGGCCGTAGAGGTACGACTGACGCCGGATAAATATTCCATCGCCGTGGATGAAGAGATTTGGCCATATACCTTCAATGCGGTGTGGGAACCGCAGTTCCATCCAATCGAAGTCACGGTTACCGCGCCCGTGCGCCACAAGGGTGGTTGGACCCTGGCCCAGGATGGCCGACTTCTCTGGCAGCAAGCGTTCGTCCAATGCTGGCAGCACCGGTACAGCCCGAATGGAGAGCATATTGCCGCGATCGTTTGTCCACAGTTCGGACAGTGGTCTGTGGCGGTGGACGGTGGCGCATGGCATCTGCGGGCCGATGAACTGGTGACGGACCTGAAATTCAGCCCCGATGGACACCGTGTGGCCGTGGCTTTGAAGCACCGTGGCGCCTGGACCATCGCCGTCGATGACCATTGCTGGCATAACTTCTTCGATCGCGTCTGGCCGCCGGTGTTCAGTCCCGACAGTCGCCATGTAGCGGTCAAAGCGGAACGCCACGGCGTCTATACCCTGGTTGTGGATGATGTCGTGAGCCAATTGCGGGCGGAGAATATGTGGACGCCGGTGTTTAGTCCCCACAACGATAAAGTTCTGGTGCCGATGATCGAGAATGGCGTTTATTCACGACGAGTTATACCCCTGTCCGTACTACTGGCATGAAAATGAAAACATGATCGGGAGTCGATGATGCATGAGCTTTACATGATTGTCAGCGGCCCCATGATGTGGGCGACATGCGTGGTATTCAGCGGTGGTGTCATCTACCAATTGGGGAGACTGTTGCGGCTGCTGCTCAGAAAGGAAAGATCTTTGCTCAGCTACATGAGCCTGCGGTACAGCCTGCGTTCCATCGCACACTGGATCATTCCGTTCGGCACGCTCAACATGCGCAGAAACCCTCTCATTACCCTGGTCTCCTTCTCATTCCACATTTGTCTCCTGATTGTGCCCGTCTTTTTAACGGCCCATGTGGTTTTGTGGGAGGAGGCCTGGAATATCAGCTGGTCGTGCCTGCCGGGCCCGGTGGCCGATGGCATCACCCTCGTTGTTCCGGCCGCCTGCATCTTCTTTGCTTGGCGCCGCCTCAGGCGACCGGAAGTGCGCTTCGTATCCGATCCGGCGGATTTTATGTTTCTGGTCCTGGTCGCCCTGCCCTTTCTCAGCGGATTCTATTGCTGCCGGCACTGGCCGGGGTATGAGGTGGTGATGATCGTCCACATCGTCTCCGGCCAGGCACTGTTGGTCAGCCTGCCTTTCACGAGGTTGGCGCACATGATCCTGGTCTGGTTCACCCGCAGTTACATGGGCTCAGAGTTTGGTGCCGTGCGGCATGCACGGGATTACTGATCCGCTGCATTTGACTTTATAGCGAATAATGAGGCCCCATGGACGCATTAGCTGAAAACAAGGTCCGCATTCCCTCAATGGCCGGTTCCTCGGCCAAACTTCAGGCGGTCGATGCCGGTATCGAAACTGGCTTGAAAGGATTGACGCCCGCCAAGATCACCGAGGTCATATCGCGGGTATTGTCGGCTGAAACCGGCGCTCGCCTGATGGCCTATTTTTCCGCTTGCACCCATTGCGGTCTTTGCTCGGAGGCCTGTCATTTCTACCTTTCGATGGATGGTGATCCCGCGTGGTCCCCCATGGGTAAAGTCAAGCAAACCCTATGGGAAATGGTCAAAAAGAAGGGGCGTGTGAGTCCGGCGTTTATCCAACGGGCCGCTCGGATCGCTTATACCGAATGCAACCTTTGCCGCCGTTGCTCCCTGTACTGTCCCATCGGCATCGATGTCGCGTATTTGCTGTCCGTGGTGCGTCGCATATGCCACGCGTTGGGGGTCATTCCCCTCTATCTGCAGGATACGGTCAACAGCCATTCGGCCACCTTCAACCAGATGTGGGTCAAAGCAGACGAGTGGGTCGATACGCTTCAGTGGCAGGAAGAAGATGCCCGGGACGAAATACCGGGCCTGCGCATCCCTCTCGAAAAAGAGGGCGCCGAGATCATGTATTCCGTGATTGCACCCGAGCCCAAATTCCAGGCCGGGCTTCTATACAAAGCCGCTGTCATCATGAACACCGCCGGTGTGGACTGGACCATGCCGGCGCGGCCCGGGTGGGATAACAGCGACATGGCCATGTACAGCGGCGATTTCGAAATCATGGGGCGACTGAAACGGCTTTATTTCGAAACGGCTGTCCGCCTGCGGGTAAAAAAAATCGTCATGTGCGAGTGCGGCCATGCCTTCCGCAGCATCTATGATACTGGAAACCGCTGGCTTGGCTGGCGTATGCCGCCCATCGAAACCCAGCATGCCATCGACTTTTACCACGAACTTCTGGAAAAAGGCCGTATCCGCATTGCAAAGAAATTTCAGCCGCTCGTTACCCTCCATGATCCTTGCAACATGGTGCGTGGCTTCGGCTTGCATGAACGAGCACGGGATGTGGTCAAGGCCTTGTGTGAGAATTTCGTGGAGATGACGCCCAACCGGGAGTACAATTACTGCTGCACGGCCGGAGGCGGTGTGATCAACTGCGGCCCCCCTTACAAGCAGACACGCATGCTCGGCGCACGGGTCAAGGCTCTGCAGATGCAAACAGCCGGTGCAAAGATCGTCATCGCCCCATGCCACAATTGCCACAGCGGGCTGGAAGATATCAACCAGCACTATCGGCTCGGCCTGCACATTCGATATCTTGCCGATATCCTATACGAAGTCATGGAGAAGCCCGGCGCAAAAGAGCTATCTGAGCAGGAGGCTGCATGATGTCAAAAGCCTTGATTCCGTTGGCGGTGTCGGCGATCGTCTTTTTTTGCCTCGCAATGAGTTTCGCCCAGGAAGATCATGCACGGTTGGATAATTATGTCTTTGAGAAACCCGCGATGCCGCCGGCCCTTTTTGACCACGATGCGCACAATGAAAAGGCTGGTATCGACGATTGTGCCATCTGCCATCACGTCATCGAAAATGGGAAGTTGTCCGAATTCGAAACATCCGAGGACCGGCCTTGTGTCGAATGTCACGGGCTGTCGCCCTCGGCAGAAAATGCGATTGCCCTCCGCCGGGCTTACCATCTCCGGTGCAAAGGGTGCCATCTTGACCGCGAAAGCGGGCCGATCATGTGTGGCGGATGCCATTCCCGGGGCGTTTGAGCACAGGTCTCCTATCGAGATGGCTGGCACTCATTTTTTTGGTTTTTTACCCCCTGTCTGCCATCCTCTTTGGGAAGTTGAAGGCCGATGCGCCTGATCTTGCGATACAGCGTGCTTTTGTGCATGTTGAGCATGCGTGCCGTGGCGAGCCGGTTGTAATGGTTGTGCTGAAGCGCCGCCAGAATGACTTGGCTTTCCGTGTTGCGCAGGGCGACATCCATTCCCACTGGTGAAATGGCCGGAACAGATCCGATCCTTAGATGATCTGGCAGACAATGTACGCCGATTTCACCTTCCGGACAGATCACGAATATGCGTTCGATGATATTTTCCAACTCGCGGATGTTGCCGGGATAATCATGGAACATCAGCAGGGAGAGGGCCTCCTGGCTGATGCCGGAAACGGGTTTGCCGCGCAGCCGTTTCATGCGGCCGATAAAGTGTTCGACCAGCATGGGAATATCCTCTTTGCGCTCCCGCAGCGGCGGCAATTCCAAACAAACCACATTGACCCGGTAGAAAAGATCCTGTCGAAAAAGGCCTTTTTGCACCAGATCGGTCAAATCTTTGTTGGTCGCGGCGATGACGCGCACATCGGCCCGTACCGGCTTGGTGGCGCCCAGCGGCAGGAATGTCCTTTCTTGAAGCACACGCAGCAGCCGCACCTGGAAAGCCGGGCTCAGGTCGCCGATCTCATCGAGCAGCAGGGTACCTCCCTCGGCGAGCGCAAATTGCCCCGGTTTGTCCTTGGTCGCATGGGTAAAGGCCCCGGCCTTATAACCAAAAAGCTCGGATTCCAGCAGTGTGTCCGGCAGTGCACCGCAATTGATCGCGATGAACGGCTTGCCCTTGCGTGGGCTGAGATTGTGGATCGCCCGCGCCAGCAGTTCCTTGCCTGTTCCGGTTTCGCCCTGAATCAGTACAGTGCTTTCACTATCCGCGACCTGTGGCAGGATCTTGAAAATCGATTGCATGGAAGGGCTGCGGCTGACGATGTCGCCCACTTGGTACCGCCCGGCCAGCTCCTTGCGCAGCTCTTCTATCTGGCTGACGTCCCGAAAGATTTCCACGCCACCCAATACCTTGCCATCTTCATCCTTGAGAAGTGAAGTGGACACCACCAAGGGAATGGGCATCTTCCGGCTGTTCACAATGTATGCCGAACTGTCTACGAACGGCTTGCCCTGTTTCATGGTTCGGCGTAAAGCGCAGTCGCTTTCGCACATGTTGGAACGAAATACCTCCCAACAATGCCTTCCCAGTGCCTCCTCGCGCGGGATGCCGGTAATCATCTCGGCGGCGCGATTGAAAGAAGTTATCCGCCATTCGTGATCCACGGTAAATACGCCATCCGAGATGCTTTCGAGAATGATTTCGGTGACCCGGGCGGGGACCTGATTCAAACGATCACTTTCCATGGTTTAGGCACCTTTTAACACTTAAGTATGGTTGGCTCGCAGGCAACTTCACAGTCGCATTCGAGGGACAATAATATAGGACACATTTGCATCAATGCGACTATATCTTTTCCGCAAACTGGGCACCATGAATATTTTTCAGCCCTAAATTGCCATTCTTTTTGCTCGTGTCAGGCATATCTCGTTCTCTTGGCTTTATTCCGAAGGGGTGCAGGCAGTAAGGCATATCAAAAGAATTCTAGGGAAGCCCAATTTTTTTTGAAAAATTGTCTGCGAAAATGAGGCTATCTTTGATGCCTGCTGGAAGACCCGACGGTTCAACTACACACCGCATAAAAGAAAGGGCAGGGGCAGTTGGCCAATGGTACAGATTGCCCCCAAGCAGATGATCGGGGCGAACTGCCACTTGGGTGTGTTGCAAAAAGCAGCGCCTGAGGGCGTCGGGTCCCTCAGGCGCTGCCAGATGGAGGAATAGGTATCAAGTTGATTTGACCTAAGCAGAATCGATGCCAACTAAATGATATGCCGCCCTATCCGTCTTTCTACGGCGGTGGTTGACTTCGGTATTCCTCGAGAAGAAATTGGCGTTCTGCTTTTTCCTATCGGACCATTTTATCGCTTTTTTGTAAGCCTCTGAGCGGATGTCTGGGTTACCATTATTGGGATAACGTTCGATGCTCATCACAGAAGCGTCGTCCAATAACGACTCCCCCAGAGGGGTGCGGGCTATGATGGTCGTCCAACCTTGCGGCGCGCCTAAACCGCCAAACGACAGATCGGCGAATTCAGAAGTATAATCGAGGCAGTAATGGCAAGCATGCCGCTTCATGGAATCGAGTTGGTCAAGTGTAATGAAACGGGTCTCATTATTGCACAGATGAACGATAAGCTGCTCCTTGATATTGATTCTATCGACCTGGTGCCACTTGAAATTGCCAATTTGCTCGATTTGCTGCTTTTGTTCAGAATCAAAAACAAAGTTGCCGGTGCAGAATAGCCCGAAAAGTATTTTGATGGATCGGGCCGGTTCAATATCCATGGCTTGAATTTTTCTAATCGTGTTGACCTGGCAGGGGGTGCCCACAAAGGCCACTCTATTCAACGGTTTCCTGCCTATGTGACCGACTTCGAGCACGGAAGGCGAGTAGGTCGAGTAATTGGCATAAAGCTTTGAATATAGCTCCAATCCTTGTGAGGTATCAAAGTGGAAGCCGGCGGCGTCGATGATTTCTTCCCTCGTTGTAGCGAGCCAGGGCGATCTTTGAAGCAAACCGGTCTGCTTGGTGACAATGGCGCCATCGATGCCCCGCTTATCGAGCAGATGCAACAGCAGCGCCGTTACCACGCCGCCATCCGTCCCACGTCGCCGGATGTCATGGGCCGTGGCGCGTGCCACCGAGACGTCCCGGACGCACCCTATCGGTGCTTGCCATGCTGCTAATTTCTTGATTTCATCATCCAGTTCATGGGTTTGAGGGCAAATGACATAGCACAGCCCACACTCGATGCACTTATCGATATCTTTGAAGCGGGGTGTTCCGTGCTCGTCCAATTCCAAGGCGCCATAGTTAATGGCAGTACAAAAGGTGACGCAGCCGCCACAGCGCAGACACCGCCCTGGTTGTTGGACCTCCTTGATCAGATGGATAAATGTTTTCACTGTGCTTTCCTCCTGGTTTTGAAGTAAGGAAAAGCAATCCGGAAAATCCTCCGATTTTTTGGAAGCAGCAAAGAGAATGGCCTGCCTATTCTGAAAGCAATAAGCAGGCCATTAACGTTTGAGTTTAAGGAGATGCACCGCGCTCAATTGAGGTGCTTCATAATGCCATGATCTGGGCCATTATTTGATCATTGTCGAACCCCTTGAGCCGGATGGCGCCGGACCGGCACGAGCATACGCACAATCCGCATCCCTTGCAAAGGGCCGGGTTGATCGTGGCTTTGCCGGCGTTCATACGGGCAGTCGCTTCGATGAACGAAGGCGCCGAGTACGGGCAGATGGAAACGCAGACTCCGCAGGCGCTGCACATGCCGGGTACGACTTCGGCGATGGTGCCGCTGGTGTAGATCACCTTGCGTGCCAGTTGTGTGACCGCCCGGGTGGCAGCTGCCACGGCCTGGGCGATGGATTCGTCGATGGGCTTGGGCGCGTGGGCCAGGCCGCAGATGAAAATGCCGTCGGTGGCGCAATCCGATGGCCGGAGCTTGGCGTGGGCCTCCATGAAGAAGCCGTCGTCGTTCAAGGTGACCTTGTACTGCTGGGCCAGGGGATTTTCCTCGGGGGGCGTGATGGCGGTGGCCAGTACCAGCATCTCCGGCTGGATTTCGATCTTACGCCGCAGGCCGGTGTCGATGAAGCGAACCTTGAGCTCCTGCTCCTCGCGATCGACCTCCAGCCCCTGCTCCGCGTCATAGCGCAGAAAAAGAACGCCCTTCTCGCGGGCTTCCCGGTACAGATTCTCGCGCAAGCCGAAGGCGCGCATATCGCGATAGAGGATGTACACCGCCATTTCCGGATTGAGCTTCTTCAGCGCCAGGGCATTTTTGATCGAATGGGTGCAGCATACCTTGGAGCAATAGGGTCTTTCGGGAATCCGGGAGCCCACGCACTGGATGAAAAGAGCGCTTTTCTTCCGGGAGAGATCCGGATCATTGGCGATGAATTTGCGATCCAGATCGAGACTGGTCAGCACCCGTTCATCCTGGCCGTAGAGATACAGGTCCGGCTTTAACTCATGGGCACCAGAGGCGATGATCGCCACGCCGTGCACCAGTTCCTCGGTCTTTTCGCCCGTCTGGATGGTGGTCTTGAAATTTCCGAAGAAACCGTCCGTCTTAACGATTTCGGCGTTGGCAAAAATATCGATGTTCGGGTCCCCTTGGACCTCGTCGATCATACCTTTCAAATTTTTCTGGACATCTTCGGCCTGCCAGGTTTCATGCAGAAGCAGGGCCTGGCCGCCGAGTCGATCGCTCTTCTCAACCAGATAGGTGTGGTAGCCCTGGTTGGCAAGGGTTTTGGCGGCCGTCATGCCGGCCACGCCGCCGCCGATAACAAGGGCGGCCTGATTGACCTGGAGCTCGGCCTCCTTGAGCGGCTCCATGAGCTTGATCTTGGACACGGCCATGCGCACCAGATCCTTGGATTTTTCCGTGGCCATGGCCGGGTTGCTCTTGTTGACCCAGGAGCAGTGGTTGCGGATATTGGCCATTTCGAAGACATACTTGTTCAAACCGGCATTGGTGAGGGTTTCCTGGAACAAAGGCTCGTGGGTCTTGGGGGTGCAGGCGGCCACCACCACCCGGTTCAGTCGGTGCTCCTTGATCAGGGCGGCCATGTTGTTCTGGGTGTCCTGGGAACAGCTAAACATGTTTTTTTCGGCGTAGACCACGTAGGGCAGGGTCTTCGCATATTCGACCACCGCCGGTACATCCACCACGCCGGCGATGTTGGTGCCGCAGCAGCATACAAAAACACCGATGCGCGGCGGCTCGCCCCGGGTCTCCACTTCGGGGGCAATCTCTTTTTTCCGAGTCAGGGTCCAGCGGGCCTCGGCGAGGGTGTTGCTGGCGGCTCCAGCCGACGCACTGGCCTCGATAACCGAGGAGGGGATGTCCTTGGGGGCCTGAAAGGAGCCGCAGACGAAGACGCCTGGCCGAGAGGTCCTGACCGGTTCGAAGCTGTCCGTGGTGGCGAAACCATAGCCATCCATCTGCACGCCGAGCACCTGGGCCAGCTCGGCCGTGGTTTTGCTCACCCCGAGACCGACTGAGAGGACCACCATGTCGAACTCTTCTTCAACCCGCCGGCCGGTTTCATCCAGGTAGCGGATCAACTGGTTGCCGCTTTCCGTGGGCAGAATGTGGGTGACCCTTGATTTGACGAAGCGCACTCCGGATTGTTGTCTGGCGCGATTGTAGTACTTTTCGAAGTCTTTGCCGTGAGTGCGGATATCCATGTAAAAGATGGCTGCATCCAGCCCGTCCTTGCTGTGCTCCTTGGCCAGCATGGCTTCCTTGATGGCATAGGTGCAGCAAACCGACGAGCAATAGCCTTTGGCGCCGATATGCACATCCCGTGAGCCGATGCATTGCAGCCACGCGATCTTCTTGGGTTCGACATGATCGGATGGACGCACCAGGTGGCCGCCGTAAGGTCCGGAAGCGGACAGGATGCGCTCGAATTCCAGACTGGTGACGATGTTGGCCGATTTCGTATAACCGTAAGGATCGTGCGCTTTGGGATCATAGGTGGGCGCGCCATTGGCAAGGATCACGGCGCCCACCTTGAGGGTCATCTCCTTGACCTGATCATTGTAGCTGATGGCGCCCGTGGGGCACAGTTTTTCGCAAGCCCGGCACTTGCCCTTGGTCAGATAAATGCATTGGGTGTCGTCGATGGCATATTTGAGCGGAACGGCCTGGGCATATTTGACATAAATGGCCTTGCGGTTGGCAAGCCCGCCATCATACTCGTTGCTGACCTTCTTGGGGCACTTTTCCGCGCATAGGCCGCAGGCAATGCACTTGTCGGTATCCACATAGCGGGGATACTGCGTGAGCGACACTTCGAGATTGCCTGCTTCTCCCGAGATGTTTTTGACTTCCGAAAGCGTGAGTAACTCTATGTTGATGTGCCGGCCGACCTCGACCAGTTTGGGCGAGATAATTCACATGGCACAGTCATTGGTGGGGAACGTTTTGTCCAACTGCGACATAAGCCCGCCAATTGAAGAGCTTCTCTCCACCAGGTAGACATAATATCCGGAATCCGCCGCATCCAGGGCCGCCTGCATGCCTGCAATACCGCCGCCGACCACCATCACAGCGCCAATTTTGTTCTGAGACATTTTCGCTCCTGCTCTAACAAGATTCATTCGTACTTCTATAGAATGGTTTATTAAACCTCGGGTTCAAATTATTCCTGCGGTTGAACGTCTGTGGCTGAGGCCTTCGTGCGGCCTGCCGTCTTTTTGGGTTTGGCTGGGGGCTCTGCCACCACTTCTTCTTTTATGTCAAGCGTCATCCCCAGGGCATCGCGTTCGAGCCCCATAGCCAGTCCGAGCAGCTGGGGATAGACAATACTGTCCATGCGCGGCGCCGTGTCTTGTCCTGACACCATTATTTGCCGGACTTTGTCGAATTGCATGTGGCAGTACGGGCACGCCACGCACAGGTATTCGCCGCCGGCCCGTCGGCCGTCGGCGAATTTTTTGCGGGTCAATTCAACCGATAAATCGTCGTTGACGCCCAGCAGCGGGGCGCCGCAGCATTCGAGCTTCAATGGCCACTCCACGCTCTTGGCGCCGGTGGCGGTTACCAGATCATCGAAAATAGATGGCGCCACCGGGTTGTCGAATTCGGTGACGTCGCTCGGCCGTAACGCGTGGCAGCCGTAATGGGTGGCCATTTTGAGCGTTTTGAAGGGCTTGGTGCATTTCTCCTTCAAAGCATCGATACCCAGGTCATGGTGTAGCACGGAGAGCAAATGCTTTACCGCGAATTTCCCCGAATAGTGCAAACCCTCTTTGGCCAGCAGACCGTTCATCTCTTCTCGAATGGAAGGGAGTTGCCGCATCACATGGGCCGCTTTTTTAAGGCTGCCGAAGCAGCACATGCAGAGCACCATCAGATCCAATCCTTGCTTTTCCGCCAGGGCGAGGTTGCGGGCCGCCATCAGCAGAAAAGTATTTTGATCTATGTTCCGGATGGGATTGCCGCAGCATTTGAACTCGGGATTGTCTTCGATTTCTATTCCGAGCCTGGCGAGCACGGTACGGGCGGAAAGCTCGTATTGCGGAACCCGTACGGGAATATTACACCCAATAAATAATGCAAATTTCATCGTCGATCCTATCTGGCAGCGCTTTCGGAACCGTTCTGGGCGGAAGATTGATTGGCCTCCACGACGGCGAGGTTTTTCAGTTCATAAAAGATATCGGTCACTTTGACACCCTGGGGACAGTGCTCCTGGCACTGGTAGCAGGTCAAACAATACCACAGCATTCTGGCCCCCAGGGCCGCGTCCTTTAGCCCGAAGCCCAAAGAGCGGATGATCTGGTGGGGCAGCAAATCCAGCGCTTGTTGCGGCGCTTCGTAATTGCCGACCACAGGACACACGGTGGAGCAGTTTTCGCAGGTGAAGCAATAGGCATAGGTGACGGTTCCGCCCGAAAGCACGGCTGTCTTTTTAAATTCGCTGTTTTGCGGGCCGAGCGGGACTACCTCACCGGTGCTGAAACGTTCGAACGGAGCGGTCAAATCCTTTACGGCATTTGACAGGGGCTGCTTGTACTGATCAGAAGTCATTTCCTGCCGCTTGAGCCCCCGATAGAAAGAGAAGGGGGTGAGCACCAACGGGGCCGCATGCTCCCGCTGAAGCACCTCCTCGCGGGCATTGAACCACAGGTCGCGCAGGTTGATGCCGGCCGGGCAGATGACCGTGCAGCGGTCGCAATTGGTGCACAGGCTGATGCCTTCCTGCAGGGCAGCAAACCCCCTGGCGCCGATCTCTTTGTAGGCAACGTATTCCTTTAAAACCGCAATTCTTTCCGACGGCAGGATATTGCTGTTGCCAATGATGTCCGAGGCCGCCGCCACGGAGCAACGTTTGCTGCAGTTCGTGCAGTGCAGACAGGCATCCAGTTCCATTATCTGGCGGGTCTTGACATTGGCAGGATGGGAATTCGCATCCATGACCGCATTGGCCAGGAGGCTTAACGGTGTCGTGAATACGTGCAAAAATTTGCTGAACGGAAGGTACGCAAGACCCACCATGCAGGCCAGAAAATGGATATCCCAGAAGATCTGGTAGTGCTCGTAGGAGCTGAGCTTGGTTAACTCCATGGCAATGCCCGAGATCAGGATGACGGCCAGAATGATCAGGACATAGGCATCCATGGCATTGGTTTTCAGGCGCGGCACCTTCAAGATAAAACGGCGGTATGCGGCAATGGCGATGCCTGCGAGAACCATCGAACCGGAAACCAGCAGAAAGGGATTGAGCGCCAGGTAATATTTTTCGAAGAGCGAGGTGATGATGATCTTGTCCAGGGCGTGCATGAAGAAAAGGAAGGTAAATCCGGCAAAGATCAGCATGTGCATCACCCATCGCAGGGTGTCCTGTCTGCGGAGGTGGTTCTGAAAAAGGACATCGGCCACAAGCACTTTGATCAGGGTGGCCAGCTTCGGGCTGAAAATTACCGATAAGATGCCCTGAATGGCGGCCCGGATGCGGACCGAAACGGTCAAGCTTGGATCATATATGCCGATATTGAAGCGAAACCAGCCGGCGACCTTAAAAAGCAATCCGATTCCAAATACAACCAGGGCCAAGTACAGCAACATCGTGTAGACCATATTTCAGATTCCCTTTATCTATCTCTATCCTTTGATACCGCTTTCACTGAAAAACATTGTATCCGGCTTATTTGGACTTTTCTTTATGGCAATCGGCACAGGCCGCCGGCTTGGCCATACCCATCGCTTTATGGCAGCCCATGCATTGAAGGTGATAGGCGCCCATGATGCCAGGTTTGAGCAGATTCGTCGAATCGAGCGGTTTGCCATGGCAATTCGCACAAGCCGGCGGCTTGCTCGATGCAGGGCTGTTATGATGGCAACCCTGGCATACCGTATCCCGGTCGGTGTGAAAATAGGCTGCCAGCTTGCTGTCCTGGATGTCGGCCACCAGGGCGTTGACGATCCGGCGATGGGGAAAGTCCACGGCCTCGTATTGATCGGAGAGCTTGTTGATGACCACCTTCTCGGGAATTTCCTCCTGGTTGAAGGTAACGGAGAACGGTTTCCCGGCTTGGAGCATCTCGGCAGCCATCGCTTTTTCCCCTTCCGGTCCGGCGGGCGCCTCGGCGACCGGCTTCATGTGGCAGGGGGCGCAGGCGCCGTCCTGCTTCTCCTTGCCGGCACCGATGAACACATGGCAACCCGCGCAATTCTTCTCATTCTGCCTCGAGAGATGGCAGCCCCGGCAGCTTCTGCTGGAGTCGATTTGGTGCATGGCCTCTTCGAGGTTGACCCCATTTCCCTCTTTGGTTCCTGCCACCGTATGGCAGGTGTTGCATGCTTTGAGCGTCTCATGATGGCAGCCGCGGCAGGTGTCGGTATACCCCTCGTGTGCTTTGTGATCGAAAGGAACGAAATTCATGCGGGTCAAGATGTCGTTTTCGGTCGGGTTGTTCAAGGGGGACCGTTTGATCAGCACGACGTCCGGTTGTTTGGCTTCCATCCGGGGGACGGATGTCAGTTTTTCAATTTTCTGTTGAGCTGCGGCATCGTGACATCCGGCACACTCCACGGGACCGGTGTTACGGTTCTGGGCCAGGTTTTTACGGTGACAATCGATGCAACTGATGTGGGATGCGGCACGCATGGAGATCAGCTTGTCCCTGGTTTCGGCCTTGTGGCAATAGCGGCAGGTCTCTTCCTCGCCTTTGGCATAGAACAGCTTTTTCGCCTTTTCGTCATACACATGATGGCAGCGGTCGCATTTTTGTTCCTGGGCCGATGAATGCCTGTAATGAAGGGATTTGTCGAATCCCATCGGTTCTCTTGAAGGTGTGAACCGTCTCTTCTCAGCATGGCACTCGTTGCATTCCACTGGGCCCGCTTCGGTACCTGCCGCTCTCATTTCGCCGTGACAGGATATACACTCTTTGTGATAGACGTTCATCACCGAGGTCCTGTCCGTATCCTCCATGCGCTTGAACTTTATGGATGTACGTTTGTCTTGGGTCAGGTGGCAGGCCGTGCAGTCCTTGTGCCTGTCAGCCAAGGCCCTGGTGTGCGCATCATGCAGAAACTCAACCGGCGGTTTTTCCAAGGCGCCAAACTGCCGCATCGAATCGATCATTATGAGGTCCGCCCTGGGTCCCTTCAATGCCTCGGGATTTCGGGCAGAACCATAAAGCCCTGAGGTACAAAGAAAAATAATGGAAGCCGCTAAGATCCAGTACCGACACAGCAGACGATTCCTCATGGCTCTAAATCCTTGAGTTAATGCTATTAAATTAAAAGCGCAGCAGCTTACCTAACAAAGAGAAGTAGGGTGCGCAACAATAAAAGCATCCTTCAGCAGGGAAGGGGGGCGATCTTTTTTTATCTCAATTCGGATTATGCGCCTGCTGTGCTCTGCCGCGTTTGCTGACTGCGTCCATGCAAAGCTTGCAGACGCCATCTACCCGCACGGCCACATTTTCGATGTGGCCCGGGAAAACCCGCGCCAGGGGTTGCAGGTCCAATGCGATGGCTTCGGGGCGCAGGCAATCCATGCGGCCGCACCTGCGGCAGAAGAAGTGAGGGTGCCGTTGGTGGTGCTCATTAGGCGCCAGGCCGTAATAAAAAGCACGGCCGCCGCTAAGGCGTTCCAGCAGACCGTGCTGAACCAGGGCATCGAGGATGCGATACACGGTGACCCGGTTGATCGGCGTGGCGCGGCAAACGGTTGCGAAAATCTCCTGAGCATTGAGGGGGCCTGTATTGCCACCCACGATCTCCAGCACACGCAGGCGATGAGCCGTGACCTCCAGGCCTGCGTGGGTGAGCAACTGATGGTAGTCGCAATTCTGGCACATGGTCATTTCCCTTGGGAAAGCGCCATCGGCACATCGGTCCCGGACGGCTTGCGTTTGTGGATGTGTTCCAGCAGCAGGGCAATGAAAAAACCGGCACCTGCCGAAAGGATGATGCAGGCCCCGGCGGTCAGATTGTAAAGATAAGCCAGCGTCAGGCCGATTAGGGTGAAAAGGATGTTGAGTCCGCAGGCCACCGCCATCATCTGCAATAGCGAACGGGTGAATTTTTCGGCGATGAACGCCGGGATGGTCAGCAGGGCGATGACCAGGATCAAGCCTACCACCCGGATGGTGAGCACCACCGCCACGGCCAGCAGGCAGACCAGCAGGAAGTAGAGGCGCCGCACGGGAATGCCGCGTACTTGCGCGAACTCCTCATCGTAGGAGAACGCCAGAAAGTCGTTGTAGTAAGCTCCGACCACCAGGGCGATGACGAGCGCCGTGGCCAGCATTACCCATAAATCGGTTCCGGGAACGGTTAAAATGCTGCCGAAGAGATAGCTCATCAGGTCGACAGGGTAGCCTGGTGATAGATCGATGAAGAGAATGCCCAACGCCATCCCCAGCGCCCAGATGGCGCCAATGACGGTATCGGCCCGATACCTGGCCTTCAGGCTCACGGCGGCCATGGTGAAGGCCGCCAGAAGAGAGAAGCCCAGCGTCCCTGGCAGGTAGGGCCAGCGCATGTAAAAGGCCAGTCCGATGCCGCCATAGGCCGCATGGGCGATCCCGCCGGACAGGAATACAAGGCGGTTGGCGACGGCCAGGGTTCCCATCACACCACAGATAACGCTCACCAGCACTCCTGCCGCCAGTGCGTGGCGCATAAAAGAAAAATCAAATATTTCCAGCATGCTCTTACCTTTTTGGATCCCCTGTGACGTTCCTTCCCAGGGTTATTCCCGATGTCTTCTCAGTACCCGATGGGGCACCCCATGGGCCAGCAACTCCACCGGACAAGCCTGTCCGGGTGGATGGTGGTACATCATCTCCATCATCTCGTGGGTCAGCTCGGGGTGGGGATGATAGTGCAGTTGCCGGTTGACACAGGCCACCGATTTGACATGGGTGGAGATGGCCAGCATGTCGTGGCTGACCATGACGATGGTGATGCCGTCGCTATTGAGCTCTTCCAGAAGGCAATAAAGCTCGTTCTGACCCTCGGCGTCGATTCCGGCGGTGGGTTCGTCCAGAAAAAGAATCTGTGGATCGCCCACCAGCGCCCGGGCGATGAAGACCCGCTGGCGCTGGCCGCCGGAAAGATCGCCCACACGGCGGTCGGCCAGATCTGCCACGCCTAAATAAGCCAGGGCCTCCAGGCCCCGCTGGCGCTGGATCGGGGTCGTACGGGGCCATTTGATCCCCGGCATGAGACAGCCGGTAAGCACCACGTCCAGGACCGAAACGGGAAAGTGTGGATTGACCGCGGCGTGCTGGGGGACATATCCGATGCGTTCGGAAACCTGCCGCGGCGGTTGGCCCAAGATGCTCACGCAGCCCCGGGTGGGCACGAGCAGCCCCAGCAGAAGCTTGAGGAGCGTGGTCTTGCCGCCGCCGTTGGGCCCGATCATGGCCACGAAATCGTTAGGGGCGATTTCGAAGGTGATAGCTTCGAGCACGTTATCGTGGTTATAGGAAAACCACAGGTCCTTGGCTTGGATCAGGGGCGACGTCATGGTCATCACCTCGCGGCGGATCTTAACGCCCGGGCCATGTGTAGCAGGGTGGCGGGCAAATCGGCGGCCAGTGGATCGGCTGGAATCACCTGGCCACCGATCTCCGCGGCGATCAACTGGGCGCTGCGCGGGGAAAACTGGGGCTGGGTGAAGACCACGGTGATCTTCATCTGTCGGGCTTGACGGATCAGGTCGCGCAGTTGGGCCGCTTTTGGCTCCTTGCCCTCGAGTTCCACCGGTATCTGGACCAGGCCATAGGTGTCGGCAAAGTAACCCCAGGAGGGGTGCAAAGAGATGAACCGTGCGCCCCCCTTGTCCGCCAGCAGGGTTCGGATCTGGGCATTTAGGTCGTCCATTTGACGGGCGAACTTTCTGAAATTCTCTTCGAATCGCGGCGCATGCACCGGGTCGGCCTTTGCCAGGGCGGCCTGGATGGTCTCTCCCATGGTTATTACCAGGGGGGGCGAGAGCCACACATGGGGGTCCAAAGCGCTTTCCTCCGAGTCGGGCTCATGACCTTGCGCCGTCTCGCGGTGATGGTGTCCCATGGGCAGCTTGGCAAGGCCCTGATCGGATGCCACGACTTTCAGTTGCGGATTGGCAGCGATGATTTTGGGTAACCACGCCTTCTCAAAAGAGATGCCGATGCTGAAATAAAGCCGGGCGCCGGCCAATTGGGCCATCTGACCGGGTTTTGGTTCGTAGGTGTGAGCATCGGCACCCGGCGGCACCAGTGTCTGGACATGGACGAGTTCGGCGCCAATTTGTTGCACGATATACTGCTGGGGTGGGATGCTGACGAAGACCGATATGGGGTCTGCCGCCGCCGGTGTTTGGGGCACGCCAAAGCCAAGTGCCAGCAGTGCGGGAAGCAGGCGTATGAGTGGACGCAGTGGTGGCATCGGGGCTCCTTCTCGGTCGGGGAACGGTATGCAAATAAGTTGCATACGCCCGTCCGAAAAGCAAGTCCCTATACGAAATGGGGCTACCGTCGCATCAGCATGGGCCCGAGCTGCCGACCGCCGAAAAGATGCATGTGCAGATGGAACACCTCCTGGTTGGCGTCACGGTTGCAGTTGAGCAGCAGGCGATAGCCGCTTTGGGCCACGCCCTCCTGTTCGGCCACTTTCTTGGCCACGGTAAACATGTGGCCGATGAGCGGCTCGTCCTCGGGAGTGATGTCGTTGATCGTGGGAATCTCCTTGTTGGGCACGATGAGAATATGGGTGGGGGCCTGGGGGTGGATATCCCGGAATGCGGTCACCTGCTCATCCTGGTAGACGATGTCGCTGGGGATCTCTTTCTTGATAATCTTAGTGAAAATGGTGGTCACGGGGCCCTCCTTTTCAGTTATTATTGAGCTCTTCCTGGCGGCGCTGGGCATCCGATCGGCTCAGGCGCTGTCGGCTCCAGAAGGTGTGGGTCGCTTGGTGATTGCTGCGCTGGTCGCAGGTGGGGCGGCCGCATATGGGGCACTCTTCGGGGGCGCATGGATCCATATGCACCAGGACGCTGGCATTGCCCACGAAGGCGTCGATCAGCAAGGCTTCCACGAGCTTGGCTTCCTGGTGGGCAGCTTCTAAGGTTAGATCCGACGGCAATACCAGGTGCAGATCGATGTGGACGATGGCACCGGCGCGCCAGGCGCGCAGTTGATGAATGTCCACCCAATCCTGGCGGCGGTGCCGCTCGAGCAGCTTGGCGATGCGCGTCAGCAATTCCGGATCCGAGGCGTCCATGAGCCTGGAAAACGATTGGCGCACCAGGCGGCCGCCTGTTATCAGGATCTGGATGCCCACGATGCATGCAATGACACCGTCCAGACGCAGCCATCCGGTGAGGCGCACGAGAAGCAGCCCCACCAGTACCGCCGCCGAACTGTACACGTCGGTGAGGATGTGGTGGCCGTCGGCCACCAGTGCCACCGAGTCGGTGCGACGGCCGGTTCGAATTAAAAACAGGCCGAGCATGAGGTTGATGACCGATGCCGCCAGAAGGATCAGCATGCCTTTTTCCAGGTTGGGCAACTCATGGGGGATGATGGCGTGCCGGGCTCCGGTGTAGAAGATGCCGGCAGCTGCCACCATGATGAGCGCGCCTTCGAATCCTGCCGAGAAGTATTCGATCTTTCCGTGGCCGTAGGGATGATCGGGATCGGGCGGCTTGGCCGCCATCCAAATGCTGATGCTGGCAAAGGCGGCAGCCGCCACGTTGACGATGGACTCCAATGCATCGGATAGCACCGCCGAAGAATTGGTCATTCGGTAGGTGAGAAATTTGAGCCCCAGCAGGAGAATGCCGATGACAAGCGAGAGTCCGATGGCTCTGAGACGCAATTTTTGGGAACCGGCCTGCACGGAAGCGTTGGGTTGCTCGGTAATCAAGGTACCTTGGTTTTTCATAGTGGCGGTTTCTTGTGGAAGGTTGGCTGGTGAGCGATCTTTCGCATTAAACAGCGGTATTCGTCAAGCCTCTTGCCGCTGGTTGAGGCGGTCGAGAATTTGGAAGAGCGCCTGGGTCCCCAGATTTTCAGCGCCCTGTGCCTTGGCAGCGATGTAGAATTGGTTTGCCAGGGCCAGGCCGGGCAAGCTGAGGTTCAGGCGTGCGGCCTGCTCGAGCGCGATGCCCATATCCTTGACGAAATGCTTGATGAAAAATCCCGGGTTGAAATCGCCACGGGCGATCTTGGGGCCGAGGTTGTTGATGGCCCAGGAACTGGCGGCGCCCCGGCCGATGACGTCGATGACGGCTTCCATGCTCATCCCGTTCCGTCGCGCGTAGAGCAGGGATTCCACCACGCCGATCATGGTGCCGGCGATGAGGATCTGGTTGCACATTTTGGTATGCTGGCCGGCACCCGGTGATCCCATATGAGCAATATGCCGGCCCAGGTACTGGAAGAGCGGCATGATGCCATCGAAGGTTTGTCTGTCGCCGCCCACCATGATGGCCAGGGTGGCCTCCCTTGCGCCCACGTCACCACCCGATACCGGGGCATCCAAAGAAGACGCACCCTTGGCTTTGGCCTGCTCATAAATCTCGACAGCCAACTGTGGGCTGGAGGTGGTCATGTCCACGAGGACGGCGCCGGCTTGAGCGCCGGCCAGCACTCCCTCCGGGCCCAGGATCACCGTTTCCACATCCCGGGGATAGCCTACGATGGTGAAGACCACCTGACTTCTCTCAGCTACGGCCCTGGGCGTGTCACACCACTTCGCACCGCGTGCCAGCAGTTCTTCGGCTTTGGCCCGGGTGCGATTATGAACGAACAAGTGATGACCGGCTTCGATGAGGTGGCCGCACATGGTCCGACCCATAACGCCGGTTCCGATCCAGCCGATTCGCATGCTGTGCATCTGGGCTCCTTTTCTTTTGGACAGATCGGCTCCAACCCGACGGCCTTCCTGTCTGCACACGCGTCTCACATTCCAGCGCGGGTACATGTAGTTATATAAAGGTAGGATTTGATGTCAAGTTGCGCGTGCGGCTGGCCTGGTGTAGAGTTTAAACACCATGGAAAATATAAAGGTGGAATGTTACAGCGGATATCGGGGGGAACAGACGCCCCTGCGTTTCTGGCTGGGGGACTGCAAGGTCGAGGTGCGCCGCACTCTGGATAGCTGGCTGGCCCCCGATCACCGCTATTTCAAGGTCCTTGGCGATGACGGGGGCCTGTATATTTTGCGTCATGACCCTTACCACCACCGGTGGGAGATCACCTTTTATCGCAAAACCTCGCCGGCCGATGGCGTCGACGGCTCTTGCTGATTCGATGGTTTCTCTTCAGTGCCTTGCTCATCCGCGGGGCTGGCGTCGTCGTCCGTGGCTTTTTCGACAATGGGAATGATCAATTTCTGGTTGATTTGCAGGGCGGCCAGGTCGGTTTCAGGGTTGCAGTGCCGGAGGAGCCACATGGGAATTTCGAATTTGCTCTGAGACAAGGTCCAGTAGTTGTCCCCTTCCTGAACGTAGTAATCCTGCAGATCGCCGATGCGGTAGACGGCAAAGAAGTCCTCCTGGAGCCGCTTGTGGAATTCATAGCGGCTCTGCTCGAATGCCTCGGCCTTGACCCTGCACAAGGGGATTTTGATTTTCTGATGCAGATGGATCACGCTGTTGAAGCTCAGTCCGTTCAGATTGCGGATCTGTTGGGTGCGCACATCGGCCCACTCCGCAAAGTGGCCCAGCGTCTCCTCGATTTCCACCTGGATCACGCCCACCAGCTGTCCCTTGACTTTTATGGTGCGCTCAAACCCCACATCCGCAGCCACAATTTGATCATTGCTGACCTGTTGCCGCAGCGCCTCCAGGGTCAGAGGTTCCTTGGCAGATTCGGCCGACGCTACGGGGATAACCGAAGCCAGTATGGGCTGGGGGTATTTTGCCAAAGGCGGTTCATCGACCATGGATTCCGGCTTTGCTTCGGGCGAAGCGGTTACGGGTGCGACCGCCGCTGCGTCCGCTTTCGCCGACACAGGCGAACCGGCGGGGCCTTTGGGTGCCGCTGGCGGCGCTGCCGGGGCGTTGTCAGTTTCGACCCTCTGGTCCGGCGCGGCCGCAATCAGCGTTTCAATCGCTGCTGCCATCGGCGCGGGCGCCATGATTGGCATGGCAACATCGCTTTTGGGTTCATCCCGTCCTGATGCCTGGGGGGAGGCACCAGGTTCGGCGGACGCCAATACGGTTGGCGAGACGGGGCCCACTGCTGCGGTATCGGATTCCACGACCTGTGTTGAGGGAACCGCTGCTGGAGAGACGCTTTCAGCCTTGGGGGCCTCGTTCTGAGCAGCCGGAGCAGCGGCCAAGGCCACCGTTGGTGCGATCCCCTCGGCGGGCACTTGCTGCTTTTCCGGGATGGCAGCCGGCGCGGGCGCCGCAGCTGATGGCGCTGACGGCGCTTTCGTATGGCCGGCGGGTGCGGTAGCCGTCACGTCCGGGATCTCGACTGCGACCGGCGCCGCAGCGCTTTTTGTGCCTGTGGCGTCGACCTTGGCGATCGGCGCACTGGAAGCCAGCAGCGGGATCTCGGGCGTGCCGGGTTTCTCCCCGCGGGCTGGTATGCGCAGGGTTTGACGTGGCAGGATCGTAGCCTCCTGGTCCAGATTGTTGGCCAGGATCAATTCGTCCGCCTCGACGCCATGAGCGCGGGCGATTTTGCCCACTGTATCGCCCCGTCTGACGGTGTAGAATCGCGTCGGTTTCTGATCTTTCTGATAGAGGGTTTCGGGAATGGCTTCGGCCATCAGTGTAGCTGTGCCTTCGGAGGTCGACGGCAAACGCAGGGCATACCCTTTGGGCACGTGTTTTTGGCCCGTGATCACCGGCTGCCGCAAGGCCGGATTCAGGCGTTTGAGCGCCTCGGTCGGCACGTTGAAATGCTGACTGAGTTTGGCAAAGGATACATAACCATCCAGTACATGAGTACGATAGGGGACCGGTGTGGCCAATGCCAGCTCGCCAAAATACTCCTTGTAGTTTGCGGCTACCTGGCGCGCTGCCAGGAATTCCGAGTAGAAGTTGCGCGAGGCGAATTGGAACGAGCGGCTCTGGTAGGATTGAAACACCTCGGCATACTCCCCATGCAGTTGCTTGGCGCGCTGCATTCCGCTGGTCCCATGGTTGTAGGCCGTAATGGCCAAGGGCCAGTCGCCCAGTTCTGCATAATTTTCCCTGAGCAGCTGGGCGGCTGCATGGGTGGCGGAAATGGGGTCACGCCGTTCGTCCACCGTATACCCCACCTGCATGAATCGCTTTCCGGTGCCGGAAGTGAATTGCCACATGCCCGCCGCCCCGGCTTTGCTATAGGCATTTGTATTGAAAGAGGATTCCACATGAGGCAGATAGGCCAGATCCTCGGGGAGGTTGTAGGATTTGAAAATGGCGCGGATTTGGTCGATGTAGGCACCGGATCGTATCAGTCCCTCACGGAACCGGTCCATCTGGCCGATCTGGCAGCGCACGCGATCGACCGCCTGCCGAAATTGATAGGCCGTGTGGGGCTCTGGAAAGAGGGCTGCCACGCGCCGGCATTCGGCGTCGCCATCATCGGGGGCGCTGGCCAGGCGTTTCAGAATCTGCTCATATCTCTCGTTGGCCTTCTTCATGCGCTGCCGGTTTATCCTGGTGGCATTGGGCGCATTGTATGGCAGCAGATCGATCACCTCGTAGACGATATTCAGGTCGAGGCTGTCGTGCACGATCCCCTGGCCGGTAGTGTATGAGGCATACACCTTGGTCCAGAAAGCCACATTGGGGGCGATCACCTCGGGAACGGGAAAAGGGTCTGTATCGGCCCGGGAGCTGGAGACGCTTGAAAAAATCAAAAGGGCCAGAAGCCCCGCCGCCTTTACCATACGCGCAGATTTCATGTAGCTGTGTCCCTCGGAACAAATGATTCGTTAGTAACAATGGGATTCAGGAAAGCAAATTATGTACCATGAGGTATTAGAGCTAAGATTGGTTAATTTCAGCGTCTTGAGAGCATTCTAACCGACAACGGCCGCGTCGGTCCATAGATAAAAGCGTCAAAAAGCGGTCGTCGCCAAAAGGCCAGACCGTATGGACCGTCCGTCGGCCGGCAGCCCCTGAATCTTGCCTTGCAATCGGAATATTTCGGTTCTAAATTCAGGCGCAATGGGAGAGGGAACCATGAAAATCCAGATTCAGCATATTCCTGCCGAAGGAATCACCCTGACTTACAGCAAGGCGGCCAAGGAGTTTCCGGTCCTCACAGCCTTGATGAAAGAAGAGGGGGGCTGCTTCCAGGGCCCGCTGATCATCAAATTGGCAGTGGTGCCGGAGCGTGAGCTGTTCAAAGTCAGTGGTGTGGTGGAGGTCGATGTCCAACTGGATTGCAGCCGCTGTTTGAAGCAGATCCAAGACCGGCTCTCACGGCGCTTCACGCTGCGCTTTTCCAAGGAGATCCCCCAGGATCTTCACGGCGGTGACAACGAGGAAGTTGAGCTGACTGCCGAACAGATCGGCTTGATTTTTTTCAGAGGAGAGGAGATCGATTTCAAAGACGCGGTACAGGAGCAGGTGGTGTTGGCCATGCCTTTCAAACCACTGTGTAACGAAGCCTGCAAGGGGCTCTGCCCGCATTGCGGAACCGATCTGAATGTGGAAAGCTGTGCGTGCACCAGCGAACGCTCCGGGAGTCCCTTCGCGGTGCTGAAAGATTGGCGCGCCTCGACCGAGGGGAAGCGCAAAACCAAGCCCTGACGGATGCCATGTCTATAAAATTATTAGCCAAGGATCTGTATCGCTATCAAAAGGAGGTGGCGCGGCTGGAGCGAGAACTGGCGGCAGCCCCTCATGAAAAACAAGCGTCCATCGCCGAGCGCCTGCGCCAGGCCCGGGCGGAACGGGATATGCTGCGACGTGCCCTGGATGGGGAGATCGATCGATAGTCCTACCCTTTTCTTTGCAACAGCAGATGGTAGTACTGTGTCAGCCGTCGAAACGTTTCGGCGTCGCCACCCTTATCAGGATGATGTTTGAGGGCCAGCCTGCGATAGAGACGACCGAGTGAGCGGCGGTCGAGTTTCTTGAGCTCCTTCCATGGTATGCCGAACAGATGCCCGGCCTCTTCCAGTTTTACCGTGACCGAAGCCGGTGGATGGTAGGCTCGATGGCGGTTGATGAAATCCTCTACATAGGCCTGCCACGGCGATTGTCGAGGCGCCTCGAAGTCGAAATACATGACGGCATATTTGATCAGGTAGGGGTGCAGGCTGGCGGCGCCGGTCCCTTTCTCCCGAAAACGGCTGTCGGAATTGATCCGACAAAGCCTCGAAACGAAATAGGCATCCATCTGCTCGCGCAGGCTGCGGTCGGAAGGAGTCTCCGGTACGAATCTCTTGAACTCGAAGATGAGCGATACATAAACCGGCTTTTCGTGGCTGCGCAGCAGTCGCTCGGCGGATAGGAAATATTGTTCCAACTCGTCCCGCGATTTGGCGTGCAGTGTGCGGAATACCTTTTCGGGCACCCGGTCGATGTGGCGCTGATCGCTCAGCCCAAACCTCAGATAATGGAAGCGGCGTTTGTCGAAATCCCAAAGAGCGGTTTCCGTTTCGGCCGCAACGATCGCTTTGCTGGCCGATCGGCGGCGATTGCGGTCAAAGCCGTCAATAACCCGCCGGATGTGCGGCTTCAGAAAATCGTAAAAAATCTCGTCCAATTGGGCCTGGTCCGCCGGCGTCCCGGCTGCGGTCAGCGCTTCCTCGACTTCGGCCGTGTAGTAATACCCGCTGTTCCCGGCATAAACGATGTGCCGTGCGGGATCATCGCCCAGGTCGAATAGATCTCTGCTCTCGAAGCCCCTGCCGGTGGAGTAGGATTGGCGTATGATGTAGCGGGTTTTGCCTTTTTCGGAGATGCGAGCTAGATACATGGTCCTATGTATTTTCAATATCGGCAAGGAGTTGGAAACAACGCCGAAGGGCGGTCACATCCCCACCCTTCGGCAATGCGCAACACGGCAGGACGATGCCTTTTAATCTTATGCCGGATTCGGCCTGTCGGAAAATGAGGGCTCCCTCATCTTTTTCGATCTCCTGTCGGAGGAATGCAATCATAATACCCATCCTAGGGCGTTTGGTGCATCAAGAATGATCACCAAATCTTTTCCCGCAACATTTTTCCCTGCTCCACAATCTGATTGACGCCGGCTGTCGCATCGACTATGAGGCCCTTAGTGGTGGTTAACGTAAAACAATAATTGGTTAACGATATCAGAAAGGAATAGGCATGTTCAACTCAACGATCCTGAATATCGCAGAGAAAATAGCGACCTATGACGATTGGCGTATTTCCCGCGAGCAGGCGTTGGCGCTGATTCCGGAAAATCCCGAAGCGGCTATGGACCTGATCAGCTGCGCCAACAAGATCCGACAGTGGTTCCATCATCAGCAAATCTCCAAATGCGGGATCATCAATGCCAAAAGCGGGCGGTGCCCCGAAAACTGTGCCTTTTGTGCCCAGTCGGCCCATCATCAGAGCCGCATTGAGGAGTATGACCTGCGTGATATCGATGCGCTCGTGCAGAATGGGTTGCGGCTGGCCGCATCCGGTGCCAACAATTACTCCATGGTGACCAGCGGTACCACCCTGGATGATGCGGAAGTCGATACCGTTTGCCGCGCCACGGAAATTCTGCGTGCCCAGAGCGATCTGAAGGTGTGCGTTTCCCTGGGGATGCTCACCGACCGCTCGGCGCGCAAATTGAAATCAGCTGGCGTGACGCGCTACCACCACAATCTGGAGACGGCCCGCAGTTACTTTCCCAACATCTGCACCACCCATGACTATGAAGAGGATATCCAGACATTGCTGACCGCCAGGCAGGCCGGCCTGGAGGTATGCAGCGGCGGCATCTTCGGCTTAGGCGAGTCCTGGGAGCAGCGCGTGGAGATGGCATTTTTGCTGAAAGAATTGGATGTGGATGCCATTCCCATCAATTTTTTGAACCCCATCGAAGGCACTGCTCTGGGGAAGCGCCCATTGATGCCGCCCATGGAAGCCTTGGCCTGCATCGCCCTCTACCGTTTCATCCACCCGCGCAAGGAGATCATGGTCTGCGGCGGTCGTGAAGTCACCCTGGGCGATTTTCAATCCTGGGTCTTTTTTGCCGGCGCCAGCGGGCTGATGGTGGGCAACTACCTGACCACCCATGGCCGCGATATCGAGATGGATCTGCAGATGATTTCCCAGATGGGGTTGAACGACGGCGCCCAAGAGAAGTGACCTGAAAGTTTTCCCATTCCTTCCTATTGCCTTTTTGTTCATTGGTGATTACAATTTCAGCCTTGCAAACTCGACCGGGTGCGATAAAATTTTTCGTGCCCGGTTATTTTGCGCATCTGGCATCGACCTCAATTCCATAGGACCTCTCACATTTGTCAGTTACCCTGATCGCGTTGTTTGCGGGCATGTCGCCACGCCAGGATCAGGTTCTTTTTTTAGCAAAGAAAGGAGAATTTTATGGCAGCAAAGAAGCTATTCGGAATGGTGTTTTTGGTGGCCCTGATATTCGGGTTGGTCGGATGCGCGACGCAGCCGATGTCGCAGCCGGCGCCTTTTACGCCCCAGCCCATCGCCAAGGGGGCCTGGGTTCAGAAGGCAGATAATCTGGTGTTTGTGCTCGATTCCTCTTCTTCCATGCTCGAAGGTTACAAAGATGTCGAGAAATTCGCCCTGGCGCGCAATGTGGTGGCCAATTTCAATCAGACCATGCCGGATCTGAACCTGCAGACCACCCTGCGCACCCTCGGGCATGACCCGGCTGTTTCGTTGGGCAACACCATGCTGGCGTACGGTCCGGCGGCCTATTCCCGCACCGGACTGGCCGAGTCGCTCAATAAGGTTTCCCGTGCAGGCGGCCCCAGCCCCATGGGCGCGGCGCTGACCGCGGTGGCCAATGATCTCAAAGCGGCCCAGGGCAAAATCGCCGTCGTCATCGTCAGCGACGGCAAAGACATGGCGGCCGAGGCGCTGCCTGCGGCCGAAGCCTTGAAAAACACATATGCCGACCGGCTGTGCATTTACACGGTCTGTGTGGGCGATAATCCCGCCGGTCGCGACTTGTTGGCCAAGATGGCCTCGCTGACCGGATGCGGCAAAGCCGTATCGGTGGATGATGTGGCCACCGGCGCCGGCATGGCCGACTTCGTGAGAACCGTTCTGATCGCCGGCGAGAAGGACAGCGATGGCGATGGTGTGTACGATTCAGTGGATCGTTGCCCGGGCACACCCAAAGGCACTAAAGTCGATCAATACGGCTGCCCGATCGCTAAAAAAATCCAGGTCGGCAAGACCTATGTCTTCGAAGGCGTGCAATTCGAGGTCAACAAAGCCGACTTGAAAGCCAGCGCCTTCCCGATTCTGGATCAGGTAGCAAATGCCCTTAAAGCCGAACCAGACATTAAGGTGCTCATCAGCGGCCATACCGACAGTACGGGAAAACGGGATTACAACATCGATCTCTCCCAGCGCAGGGCCGAATCGGTGAAGAACTATCTCGTCTCCAAAGGTGTCTCCGCCGAGCGCCTGACCGCCACTGGTTATGGCCCGGATCGGCCGGTAGCCTCCAATGATACCACAGAAGGGCGCGCACAAAACCGCCGGGTTGAGTTCGTTCCCGTTCAGTAACCCGGTAGATATCCTGCCTATTTGAAAGGAAGCGGGCCGGCTGTGCCGGCCTGCTTCCGCTTGCCCAAGCAAACGTATGCCATCCCTTCAAAAGGGTTGAAATATTACCCTGCTTCGCCTATATTCCGCCGCGTTTCAATGATCCGAAATCTCGCGTGAAAGGAAAGGGCGCCATGTATAAGATCGTTCCCAAACAGATGTTTTTCACCAAGGGGGTGGGGTACCACCGCAACAAACTCCAGAGCTTCGAGCTGGCCTTGCGCGATGCCGGCATCGAGAAATGCAACCTGGTGACCATTTCCAGCATCTTTCCGCCGGACTGCAAGATCATCTCCAAGAGCGAAGGTTTGCAATGCCTGGTTCCCGGCCAGATCACGTTCGTCGTGCTGGCCCGGGAGAGCACCAACGAGCCGAGCCGTCTCGTCACTGCGGCCGTGGGACTGGCTCAGCCCAAGGATAAAAAGCAGTATGGATATATCTCCGAACATCATGGTTATGGCCAGAATGCACGGCAATCGGGTGATTTCGCTGAAGACTTGGCGGCCACCATGCTCGCCTCCACCCTTGGTATGGAGCTGGATCCCGACCAGGCCTGGGACGAGCGCAAACAGCATTATGTGGCCAGCAAGGATCGTCTCTTCGTCAGCCGCAGTATCGCCAAAGCGGCTCATGGGCATAAAGACGGGCTGTGGACCACCGTGGTGGCCTGTGCCGTGATGTTGATCGTAGAATAGCCGAAGCCAAGAAGATCTCAATGAAATCCTTGTTCAAAGACGCACCCGATATCGTCCCCGAGCGGTTGAAGAAGGGCGCAACCATCGCCGAGCTCATCGAAATTATGGGGCGAACCTGCTTCGAAGCCCGCAACGTGAACCGGGCGGCCAAGTTGTACGGCCGCATGATCGATGAGGGGGATACCATTTGGTTGGGCATCGCCGGCGCCGGCATTGCCGGCGGCATGGGCGGCATGGTCATTTCCCTGCTGGAGGCCGGCTTCATCGATGTGATCTGCTCCACTGGCGCACAGGTGTATCATGATTTGCACTTTGCCTTTGGCCTGCCGGTCAAGGCGATTCATCCCCATTTCGATGATGACGTGCTGCGGCACCATGGCGACACGCGCATTTACGATATCGGCATCCGCGAGAAAGAAACCCTGGAAGCCCAGGACGAGATCGTTCGGCGCTTCGTCAAGGATCGGCATGCCGCGATCGGTTCCGCACCCATTTCCAGCTGGGAATTCAATTTCCAGCTGGGCCTTTGGGCCGGCGAGAACGCACCGCATCCGGAGCGCAGCTTCACCATCACAGCCGCACGCCAGGGCGTCCCGCTCTTCTGGGACTCGCTATCCAATCACTCCATCGCCATGAATCTCGTGCGTACGGACGCCGAGGGGTATCCGGTGCAGTTGTCCGCCCAGAAGGATATTCTGCATTCGGCGGCCATCGCTTATGGTTCGGCCAAGACCGGGTTTCTGGAGTTGGGGGGCGGGGGACCGAAAAATTTTATCCAACAGACCGGCCCTACCATCAGCCAGATCCTGGGGGTCAACTTCGAAGGCGCCGATCGGGGCATCCAGATCGGCACAGCCGTGGAGAGAGAGGGCAGTCTCTCCAGTTGCACCTTCGGGGAAGCGGTCACCTGGGGCAAGTATCACCATGCCGATCAGGCCAACCTGGTGCAGGTGTGGGGGGAGTACAGCATTATCTTTCCGCTGCTGGCAGCATACGCTCTGGATCGCTGTGCCCCCCGAAGTCCCAAAGAACTTTCCGCCCGGATGGAAGAGCGGGTTAAAAAGCTGGAGTCGGCCGCTTGAAAGCCAATCCAATTCCCTTTTTGGCCCCACCGCCCGAGTTCAGCGATTTAGAGCATGCCAGGGCCGTGGTGATACCCTTCGGCTATGAAGGCGGCGTATCATACGGCCGTGGGGCGGCTGGAGCGCCCCGGGCCGTGCTCGAAGCTTCCCAGCAGGTGGAATTCTACGATGACGAATTGGATGCGGAACCTTTTCGCGTCGGCATCGCTACCCTGCCCGAGCCGGCGATTCCCGCCGCCCCCGAGGAGATGGTCGCACTGTTGCACGATGTGGTCGAACCACTCCTGGCCCAGGGGCGCTTTCCCATCGTGGTGGGCGGCGACCACTCCATTACCAGCGGGTATGTCCGTGCCTTGGCCAGCCATTACGACCCCTTCGGCGTGATTCAGCTGGATGCCCATGCTGATCTTCGGCCTGCCTACGACGGCAGCCCATTGAGCCACGCCAGCGTCATGGCCCGCATCCGCGAAATCACGCCCCACACGCTTCAGATCGGTATCCGCAGCATGGACAGGGAGGAGGCCCGCCTGGTCCACGAAGCGAGACTGCCCTTCTGCACCATGCGTCATTGGCGTCAGGGCCGTTTTGACCTCAAGGCCGCTCTGGCCGCCCTGCCCGAGAATATCTTCATTACGCTGGATGTGGATGTATTTGATTTGAGCGTCATCGCCAGCACCGGAACTCCGGAACCGGGCGGACTGGGTTGGTATGAAGCCCTGGAATTGCTGCGAACCGTCTTCGAGACCAAAACCGTGGTGGGCTGCGATGTGGTGGAATTGGCCCATCGGCCGCACGATGCCAATTCGCCTTTTGCGGTGGCCAAACTGGTCTACAAGCTGATCGGGTATAAATTCGCCCGGCAGTTGCATGCCCTTGGCTAAAGCTTTCTCCTCGTTCCCACAAGTTCGGGCGGTCGCATGCCTGCCCATGACATCCACCGTTATCAGAACTGGTACTGCCGATCACTTTGTGCCTGCGGGGCATCCACCGCCGGTACCCAGGTGCGCTCCTCGAAGCGCACGCCACCCTCTTTGTCCATGAGCAGTACCGATGAGCTGCGGGTGCCATAGTGCGGGCTGGTGATGAAAATGGCGCTGAGCATTTTTTCCCACTCTCTGGGCACACCGGTGTCGGGCAATTGATCGTCGGGGGCGAGGGCCTGGTCCGCGAGCAGCGAAAAGAGCTTTTCGGAGGATAACTCGTCCTGTGCCGCTATTGCCTGGGCCAATCCTGTCTTGCCACGGCGTGTCTTGGGCCAATCTGTGTCTAATAAGTGGTTGCTGATCCCATAGAGGCCCGGGATCAATGCCCGAGGCGGGCCGCCGCGGTTGGATAAATAAAATAGGCCATGGCGATCGCCCACCAATAGGTTGAATCCGTTGTAATCGCCTGCAACGGCGCTGACCTCTTGGAGGTATGCCGAGGCGGGCAGCGTGCCGGTCAAGAAATTGGAGACCAGATGGCCTCTCGAGGGTGCATCCGGTTTTATATGCTTCGGATCGCGATAGTTGGTGATGGCGGCCAGGCGGCCTTGGCGGGTAACCCCCAGCCAGGTGCCTTGCTGCGCGAGGTCTCGGCCGGCAAGCACCTGGGGATAATCGGCCCAAAAATCAAGCGGCGCTGTGGGGCGGTCGTAGAATTCGTCCCGATTGGCTGCCAGGATCAGCTGAAAGCGCGGGTGGCGCTGATAAGCAAACAGAATGAGGCACATAACAATCCAATTAAAGGTTTGCAGGTCATGCTGATAAGTTGAAGTGAAGGTCCGTTTACATATTTATCAAAATAGCCTGCTGTGCTATACAAACCTCTCTTAAAAGACGAAAGCTTCATGACAACTATTTTAAATTAGCCGTTGAAGTTAATCGGCGCAAGGGGGCATCGCATGAATAAGGTCGTGATCGTTGGTGGGGCCCGTACCCCGGTGGGGGCTTTTGGCGGTTCATTGAAGGACGTTTCGGCAGTTGATTTGGGAGCTTTGGTAATGCGTGCCGCCTTGAAGAACGCAGGGCTAAAGCCGGTGGCCGATGATCGCATGCGCGCCGTGGCTGCGGACAAGCTCAAGGACCAAGGGCAGATCGCTCTGGAGAAGGCGGCCGGCGAGTGGCAAGGAGATCTGCGTCCGGTAGCGGTGGACGAAGTGGTCATGGGCAATGTGCTACAGGCCGGTCTGGGACAGAATCCGGCCCGCCAGGCGATGATCAAGGCCGGATTGCCCAAAGAGACACCGGCTTTCACCATCAACAAGGTGTGCGGTTCCGGTTTGAAAGCCATTGCCCTGGGAGCGCAGTCGATCATGACCGGCCAGGCGGAAGTGGTGGTGGCCGGCGGCCAGGAGAACATGTCTCAGGCCCCCATGGCGCTGCAAAAGGCACGCTGGGGCCACCGCATGGAGTTGACCGGCAAGGGGGAAATCACCGATCTGATGGTGTTCGACGGCCTCTACGAGATCTTCTATGGCTACCATATGGGCATGACCGCCGAGAACATCGCCTCCCTTTACGGTATCAGCCGCAGGGAGCAGGACGAATTGGGCGTGCTGAGTCACCAGCGCGCCATGGCCGCAATCAAGCAAGGCCTGTTTTCCCAGGAGATCGTGCCGGTGACCATCCAGGGGCGCAAGGGTGCCACCGTAGTGGATACGGATGAACGCCCCATGGAAACCGATATGGAAAAAATGTCCAAGCTTAAACCGGCTTTCAAAAAGGATGGCACGGTGACCGCCGGTAATGCTTCCGGCATCAATGACGGCGCCGGCGCCGTAGTGCTGATGAGCGCCGACAAAGCCAAATCCTTGGGGCTGGCCCCCATCGTGGGCATCCGTTCCTTTGCATCCGGCGGCCTCGATCCGGCCTATATGGGGCTCGGGCCCATCCCGGCGGTGCGCAAGGCTCTGGCGGCAGCCAGCATGACCATCAACGACATCCAGATGATTGAACTGAATGAAGCTTTCGCTTCCCAAGCCATCGGCTGTATGCGGGAACTCGGCATCGCGGTCGACAAGCCCAATGAATTGGGATCGGGAATTTCGCTGGGGCACCCCATCGGCGCCACCGGTGCCCGTCAGATGGTCAGCGGCATGAATCAGATGCGGCGCCAAGGATATGCTACCGGCCTGATCACCATGTGCATCGGTGGCGGCATGGGGATGGCCATGGTGATCGAACGCCCTTGATATCGAAAGGAAAGAACAGCGTTTTTCGCTTTACATTTAAGACAGTTATTGTTAATAACGACCTGCCTGAGAATGCGACGGAAACGGCCGGAAAGCCCATCCAATGCCAGGGCCCTCCGGCCTTTTCAACTGCTCCTTGAACACTGCGATGCCAACGGGCAAAGCACTTTAAGAAACGGAAAATCAGTCATGGATACAAGTCGACGTCTGGCGATTTTAGTCTTCTCGGCCGTCCCTGCCATCGTAGGCGGCGGCATTGTTTACGCCATTTTCGGCAGCCTGACCCCCATGTGGATCTATGAGGCGCTTCTTCTGGTGACGATGGGAGCCCTGGTCAGCCGGTAACAATCCCCATTCGCATGGGTGCTGTTCGAATATCCCGGCCGATCAAATGTGGGAATAAGGCCTGAGGATGAAAAACAATCCCCCCCGGTCAACGGCGTTCCCGGGTCGCCTCCTGAGCCGATGCATTCCGAGGAGCCGCCATGGGTGATGTGAACACCCGAAATCCAACATTATGGTTTTTTCTGGCTTGTTTCCTGGTCACCATCTTCATGCTCGGATGGTTGCTGTGGCCGTTTTTTTCCATCATGGTTCTGGGGGCCGTGATCAGCAGCGTCAGCCGTCCGGTTTATCGGGGCTTTCGCAAGCACCCGAAGGTAGGCGGCCCCATAGCCGCATTCGCCACCTGTTTCCTGATATTCCTGCTGCTCTTCGTGCCCACGGTCTTCTTCGTCGGCAGTCTGACCCAACAGGCGCTTGAGCTTTATCAGATGGCCAGGGGCGCGGTATTAAACGACCAGATCAACGAATTGCTGAGGAATACGAGGATCCTGGAGCGCCTCAATGCGGTGCTGGCCAATTTCAATTACACCTTGACCGGCGAGGAACTGAAGAATGCCGTCACCGGCATCTTCAAGTTCGTCGGTTTGTTCCTATATGATCAGGCCAGGGCGATCGCCTCCAATACTTTGGCGTTTGTCGTCAATTTCGTGTTGATGCTGCTGGTAATTTACTTTCTGTTGTTGGATGGCGACCGGCTGATGGCATACATCATGGATCTTTCTCCTTTGCCCGAAGAACAAGACCGCATGCTCATCGGCAAATTCAAGGAGATGGCCGGCGCGATTTTGATAGTCAATGGTCTGGTGGCGGTCGTCCAGGGCGGCTTGGGGGGGCTACTATTCTGGATCCTGGGATTCGACTCGGCATTCCTGCTAGGGGTCGTACTAGGAATTCTGGCCTTCATACCCATCATCGGCATCGGTTCGCTGCTGGTGCCCATGTCGATCTATTTTTTCCTCAAGGGCAGCATCGGCATGAGCATCTTTTTAATCGTGTTTTATATTGCCGCTGGCGGTGCGGAATATGTGCTCAAGCCCCATTTCGTGGGGCAGCAGGTGGAAATGCACCCCTTGCTTGTTTTTTTCGCCATTATCGGCGGCCTCAAATTGTTCGGCATATTGGGAATCATTTATGGCCCATTAGTGGTCACCGCTTTTTTGACGCTGGCCGATATCTACCGTGCCAGTTATCAACATGCCGTCGAGGACCGCCCGCTTTAAAGCGTGCGCCTCTTTGTCGCGGCACTGAAGATAAGTGGCGTAACGCTGTAAATCAATAAACGGAGATGGATCGATAGACAACCTATGGAAGATAATACCATACCTACAGCCAGCACGCATCCCGTGGTGAGTATCGAGAAGGAGATGAAGAAATCCTACCTCGATTACGCCATGAGTGTCATCATCGGTCGGGCGTTGCCCGATGTGCGGGACGGCCTCAAGCCGGTTCATCGGCGGGTGCTGTTCGCCATGCGCGAATTGAAGAACGACTACAACAAGCCTTACAAGAAATCGGCACGCATCGTCGGTGATGTGATCGGTAAGTACCATCCCCATGGCGATACCGCCGTGTACGACACCATCGTGCGCATGGCCCAGGATTTCTCCATGCGCTATACCCTGGTGGACGGTCAGGGCAATTTTGGGTCCATTGACGGCGACTCCCCGGCGGCCATGCGTTACACCGAGGTTCGCATGACCCGTCTGGCGCATGAATTGCTCGAAGACCTGGATAAAGAGACCGTTGATTTCCAACCGAACTACGATGAGTCGCTTACCGAACCAGCCGTGCTTCCGGCAAAAGTGCCGGCCCTGATCATCAATGGCTCCGCAGGCATCGCCGTGGGGATGGCCACCAACATCCCGCCCCATAATCTGTCCGAAGTGGTGGACGCCACCTGTGCCTTGATCGATCAACCCGAAATTTCCTGGCAGGCGCTGATGCAGTATCTCCCCGGGCCGGACTTTCCCACCGGCGGGATCATCTACGGCACCCACGGCATCAAGGAGGCCTATGGCACCGGGCGAGGCATCATTCGGGTGCGGGCCCGCGTCATGGTGGAAAAAGACCGCAACGAGCGCGAAACCATCGTCGTCACGGAGATCCCCTACCAGGTCAATAAGGCCAAACTGGTGGAGCGGATCGATGAATTGATGAAGGAAAAGCTGCTCGAAGGCATCAGTTACGTGCGTGACGAATCGGACCGCCAGGGCATGCGCATCGCCATGGGGGTAAAAAAGGGGAGTGTCGCCGGTGTCATTATCAACCAGCTGTACAAACACACCCAGATGGAGAGCAGCTTCGGCATCATCTTCCTGGCGGTGGTGCGTCAACGACCGCAGGTGTTGACGCTCAAGGAGATCCTGGTCAATTTCGTCGATCACCGCAAAGAGGTGATCATCCGGCGCACACGTTACGATTTGAAGAAGGCCGAGGAAAAAGCCCATATCCTAGAGGGGCTCAAGATCGCCCTGGACAACCTGGATGCCGTAGTGCAGATGATTCGGGAATCCAAAACGCCATCCGAAGCCAAGGAGCGCTTGATCGCCGCTTTCGGCTTATCGGCCATCCAGGCCCAGGCCATTCTCGATATGCGCCTGCAGCGCCTCACCGGCCTGGAGCGGGATAAGATCATCGAAGACTACCAAGCAGTACTCAAGGAGATCGAACGCTTCAAGGAGATCCTTGGCAGCGATCAGATTGTGCTGGGCTTGATCAAGGAGGAGTTGCAGACGCTCAAGGAGCAGTTCGGCGACCGACGGCGGACCGAAATTGCGGAAAGCGCCAGGGAGCTGACCATCGAGGATATGATCGCCGAAGAAGATATGGTCGTGACCATCTCCAACTCGGGGTATATCAAGCGCAATCCCATCACGCTGTACCAGTCCCAGCGGCGCGGCGGCAAAGGCAAAACCGCCATGGGGATGAAAGATGAGGATTTCGTCTCTCACCTGTTCATCGCGTCGACCCACCATACCTTCCTTTTCTTCACCAACAAAGGCAAGGTGTACTGGTGCAAGGTTTATGATATTCCCCTGGCTGGACGCGCCAGCCGGGGAAAGGCCATTGTCAATCTGCTCAACTTCGAGGAGGGCGAGCACATGACCACGGTTCTGGCCGTGCCGTCCTTTGAGCCGGGGCATTATGTGCTCATGGCCACCAAGGCCGGCACGGTCAAGAAGACTGAACTGATGGCTTTCTCCCGACCGCGCAGCGGCGGCATCATTGCCTTGGGGCTGGTCGAGGGCGATGAATTGATCGCCGTGCGCATTACCGACGGCACCCAGAACGTCTTCCTTGGATCAGCCATGGGCAAGTCGATCCGTTTCCATGAATCGGATATCCGGCCCAGCGGTCGTATCTCCCGAGGCGTACGCGGCATGAGTCTTTCAACCGGGGATCGTTTGGTGGGCATGGAGGCGGTGCGTTTCGGTCAAACCCTTTTCGCCGTCACCGAGAACGGTTACGGCAAACGCACCTCTATCGATGAATACCCGCTGCACGGACGCGGGGGCAAAGGGGTGATCACCATCAAGACCAGCGAGCGCAATGGACAGGTGGTAGGCCTTCTGGAAGTACAAGAGGAGCACGACATAATGCTGGTCACCGACCGCGGCAAGATCATCCGTATGCCGGTGAGCAACATCTCGGTGATCAGCCGCAATACCCAGGGGGTGAAGCTCATCGGCATGGAGAGCGGGGAGCGGGTGGTCAGCGCAGCGACTTTGGCTGAAAAAGAGGAAGAAGAGGGAGATGAACTTCCCGCTGACGAAGAATAGCATTTGAGAGAGAGCGAGGACCCGGCCTTGGAAAAGGATCTAATGAAAGAACGGATCGGGGTCGTCGGCGGCGGCAGCTGGGGCACAGCCTTGGCCAACCTGCTGGCAGGCAAAGGATATGTGGTCGATTGGTGGATCTTCGAATCGGATCTATGTCGGCAGATTCAGGAACGCCGTGAAAACAACGTCTATCTGCCCGGTGTAACCCTCTCGGAGAATCTGCGCCCCACCAACGACTTGGCGATAGCCGTGCGGGAAAAAGGCTTGGTGCTTATAGTGGTGCCCTCCCACGTCATGCGACCGGTGAGCGCGCAGATGGCGGCGCATCTTTCGCCGGGCGCCCTGGTCGTATCAGCCAGCAAAGGCATCGAGAATGAAACCCAGTTGACCATGTCCGGCGTCATTCGCGAAACCCTTCCCGAGTTGCCTCCAGAGCACTTTGCAGTGCTTTCAGGCCCCAGTTTCGCGAGCGAAGTAGCACGTGGGGTCCCCACGGTCGTGACCGTGGCATCCCACGACCTGGTCTGTGCGCAGAAGGTGCAACAGGTTTTTGCGACGCCCTCTTTCCGCGTCTATACCAATGACGATGTCATCGGGGTAGAACTGGGCGGTGCCGTGAAGAATGTTGTTGCCATCGCTGCAGGAATCGTCGATGGCCTGGGGTTGGGATTGAACACCCGTGCAGCCCTGATTACCAGGGGGCTGACCGAGATCAGACGCTTGGGACGAGCCATGGGGGCCAATCCGCGCACTTTCACCGGATCCGCCGGTCTGGGCGATCTGGTGCTGACCTGCACCGGCGACTTGAGCCGAAATCATACGGTAGGCAAGAAGATCGGTCAGGGGATGCGATTGCCCGAGGCCATCGGTGACATGAAAATGGTCGCCGAGGGGGTCAAAACGGCTCGATCGCTTTATAACCTTTCCCAACGTCTGCAAGTGGAGATGCCCATTTCCCATGCGGTGTACCATATTCTCTACAACGATCTCTCCCCTAAGGAGGCGCTTACCTTGCTGATGACGCGCGATCTGAAAAATGAATTAGATGAAGCATAACAACGATGGGCAACTGCGTGCAGCGATGAATACCAGACAATGCAAGCCGCCGTGTTTCGGCAATCTGGATACCGTATTTCCCCTGCAGGCCGATGGGCTGCGGGTGACCCCGGAGGCTTGCCTATGTTGTCCTCATAAAACCGAATGTCTGCGCGCCGCCATGGCGCACCACAACGGATTGCGGGTCAGGGAGGAGATGCTCGACCGGGCCTATCGCGGCGGCGCCATCGGGTTTTTCCAGCGCTGGTCACAAAAGAAGCGCATTCATCGTTTAATGAAAGAAAAATAACCCATTTCATAACCTTTCATGCCAGGAGGTGTTTTATGCCGAAGATGACGGTTGAAGATCTCGCCTTGAAAAACAAACGGGTTCTGATGCGTGTCGATTTCAACGTACCCATCAAGGATGGGAAGGTCGGCAATGATAAGCGCATCCGCGAAGCGCTGCCCACCATTCGGCATATCATCAAAAACGGCGGTCGGCTGATCCTGATGTCCCATCTGGGCCGCCCTAAAGGGGAAAAGAAACCAGAATTTTCCTTACAGCCTTGCGCCCTGGCCCTGAGTCAATACCTGGGGCAACCGGTGGCCTTCGTGTCCGATTGCATCGGAGATGCAGTCCGGTCCGCGGTGGCGCAGCTGAAGTCCGGTCAGGTGCTCCTCCTGGAGAACCTTCGCTTCTACAAGGCGGAGGAGAAAAACGAAGCTTCCTTTGCCAAGCAATTGGCCGAATGGGGTGATGTCTACGTAAATGATGCCTTCGGTACCGCCCACCGGGCACACGCCTCCACCGAAGGGGTGACCCACTATCTCCAGCCCAGCGTGGCCGGCTTCCTCATGACCAAAGAACTCGATTATTTGGACAAGGTGATACAAGCGCCTCAACATCCTTTCGTGGCTATCCTGGGAGGCGCCAAAATTTCAGGCAAGATCGATGTGATACAGAATCTGCTGCCCAAGGTGGATCGCCTGATCATCGGTGGCGGGATGGTGTTCACCTTCCTGAAAGCAAAGGGTCTCGAGGTAGGCCGCAGCCTGGTTGAAGAAGATCGCATCGCCATGGCCAGAGAGTTGCTGGCCGCTGCCGGAAACAAGATTTTGCTGCCGCAGGATTGCATGGTCAGCAGCGATTACGACATCGCGGCCGGACGCGTGGCCGATCTGCGGACGGTTCGAGTAGAGGATATGCCCGCTGATGGCGCCGGACTGGATATCGGCCCGGCCAGTCTGAAAGCTTTTCGGGGGGCGCTTAGCGGCGCACGCACCGTGGTCTGGAACGGGCCCATGGGCGTTTTTGAAATCCAGACAACGGCCCAAGGCACTTTTCTAATGGCTCAGGAACTGGCGCAATTGACCGCCCAAGGGGCCATCACGGTGATTGGCGGTGGCGACTCCGCTGCGGCAGCCGAAAAAGCCGGCGTTGCCGACCGCATCTCTCACATCTCCACCGGCGGCGGCGCTTCTCTGGAATACCTGGAAGGTAAAGTACTGCCTGGGGTTGCCGCCCTGACAGACAGATAATTTCGACCTCAAGCAGTTGACGATCTTCTGGGGTTGGTGGTAAGGTTTATTAAAAGAGGAGAAAGCGATTGGCCTTTTGGAGCGTACGTGAGGAGCTGAGCCGGGTTCAGCGGCTGCGCAGATCTTACTACGAGCTGCTGCGCGATGATTTAGATCAATACATGCTCGACCACGCCTTGATCGGTTCCTACACTCGTTTTCTAAACAGTGGCACTGCTTACCCATTTGTGGAGAAACGCGAGCTCAAACCCAGGGCGCGCATACCCGGCGTCGAGTACGAACAGCAAAACACTTTTTTAGTCCTTTTTGTAGAAGAAACCATCCCGGCACGTTATAAAAAATACGTTCGGTTCTTCGATCTCAATACCACCACCAAAAGTAATTTGCTCAAAGCCAAAGCACTGCCGCTACTCGACACCTTCGATCGTAATCAGAAGTATTTCGAGAACGTACAATTCTACAATTTCTTAAAGATATTGTTACCTGTCGACTATGCCCTGCTGATTCAACGCGACCCCGGCAGCCACCTGAAAAACCGCTACATGCTTTCACACTTTCATGTGCGTATCGATTGGCCTATCGCCGAAGCCGCCGAGGATATGGCCCAGAGCCTGCGATACATCTCCAAGGATCTGTATGAGAAGGGCGATGCGTACGCGGAAGGCCTGCAAAAAAAGTTCTTTGAATACTACGGAATTCCAGTCATGGTGGGTGGACGGCGCACGGCCGCTATCGTGGCAGCCCAATACCTAAAACGGATGCAATGCATCTCCACAGTTTATGTCGGCAGCAGCGAATCGCGGGCCTTGATCCGCATCTCTGAGCGCGGCATTTCCAAGGCGATCCTGCTGCCCATGGCTGAAGCAGAAATGCAGCAGTTCGCCAACTCGCATAATATGGCCATGCCAACCTTCGAAAAAAACTATCTTGTGGCAAAGGAAGGTCGGACCGGCATCTGCATTTTCCAGGTTTCCTACGCTTACACCAATCATGCCCGGCCACCGGATGATGGAAAGCTTCGCGAATTGAATCCGGACGTCAATTGGCTCACCGTGGGGCAAGAACACATTCTGCCCAAGCCAGGTGTAAATAAATACCCCCCTTTACCCATCTCGTTTATCTATTCGTGATGGCGAGGATGTGCGTCCCAATACATTCCCGAGCGTCAATCAGGCGCGGCCGATTTTGCTCTTCTGGAATCAGAGGAGGGAGAGGCCAACCAGATAGTGGCCCTTGAAACGGCCGTCTTCATTCTTGGTGATGTGTTTGATCTGGGTCTTCAGGGTTTCGGAGGCACCGCCCGAATCGGCCAGGTAGTAGGTCATGTCGATGGTGTCGCCAACCTCGATATGATTGAGCACTTCCGATTCTTCCTTGACGAGGATGCACAACCCTTTGGGGGAGATATTCCAAAGTTTGAACTGATAGAATGAGTCCAATCCCTCGGTAGTGAATTGAACACTGTAATATCGAGAGTCCGTGCCACGCCTTTCCGATCTTCTTTCAGACATGCTGTTGCCGGAAGCATTCGTATCCATGGTTGTCCCCCACTGGCCGACTTGGGATAGGGATCGATCGTCCACTAAGATGAACTATCATATTATCAAATAGATATCAATGCACTGATGTAAAAAAGGCTTGTCAAGGTGCATGGAAACCGATAATCATGAACGTGGCGTCCGGAACAGTGTCTGATACATCATGATGCGCGGCGGTGAATCGCAAACCTGACAATGCCGAATTGGAGCCAATAATGCCGTTTTTAAAAAAGGAGTGGAGAACAATTCTGGTTGCCGTATGGCTTGTATTGATCACTATATTTTTGATCCGCGTCAGCAGCCAGTTGGGCCGATTGGAAACTATTAACACCAAAATGGCCTCCACTTTGGATTCGGTGGAAAGCGTCGTTATCAGCACCGACGCCGGGGTGGCCAAGATGGCCAAAAAGGTGGATGAGATGGAAGGCAATGTCAACTTTATCAGCGAAAAGCTCAGAAGACGATAGCGTTTTTCCGCCGACTGCCGGCGAACTTGCGCTGCCAGGGTATCAACGCAAATATCTGCGCGCCATGGCCCATCCATTGAAGCCGGTGATTCTCATCGGGCAGCGGGGCGTTACTGCCGCCGTCGCCCAGGAAATGGTGCAAGCCCTCGACAGACATGAACTTGTCAAGGTTAAATTCATCGAATGCAAGAACAAGATTGAAAAACAGCGTATGGCCGAAGAATTGAAAACGGCTGTTGGTGCATACCTCGTGGGTATGGTAGGCCACACGGCCATCTATTATCGGCCGAATGTGGATCCTGAAAAAAGGAAAATATCCCTCCCGCAACGAGCTGACGGGTTTTCCCATGAAAACCCGGCGTCCATTTGATAGGCAATTGAGGCATTTCAACGAGCCAGCACTTTAACTGCGCCGGCGGCATCGGCAGGCAACAGCTTGCCCGATCGACTGTCGATGTATACGGTGCGCAGCTCATCGGGAATATCGAAATAGGCCGGTGGTTGTTCTGCCAACGCAGACTGCATGAATGCAATCCAAATGGGCAGTGCGACGCGGGTGCCAGTTTCCTGGGAACCCAAAGTGGCTGCATTATCATTGCCTGCCCATACGCCGGCGGCAATGGTGGGTGAATAGCCGATAAAGAGCGCATCCTTGAAGTCGGTGGTGGTTCCGGTTTTGCCAGCCACGCGGCCCGGCAACCGATTGGCCAATCGAGCGGTGCCTTCGGTGATTACCGCGCGGAGCATATCGGTGATGATCGCTGCGGATGCCCGCGTCATGGCCAGGTGTTGCTCCGGCTTGGCCCGCCAAAGCAGGTTGCCGTGATCATCCCGTATTTCAACGACTCCAAAAGGCTTGATGTATTTGCCATGGTCGGCGAAGACAGCATAGGCGGCCGTCAATTCCAGCAGGGTGACTTCAGAGGTGCCCAGCGCCAGGGATAGATTGGGCTTTAGGGTTGTATGAATACCCAGTTGCTGGGCAAAGGCCACCACAGACGATGGACTCAATTGATCGATCAGCCTTACCGCCGGGATGTTCTTGGATTGGGCCAGCGCCCAACGCAGGCTGATCTCTCCGGCGTAGTTCTCCGAACCGTTTTCAGGGCGCCAATCGTCGCCAGCAGAGGTGTTGGGAAAGACGGCAGGTGCATCCAAAAGCGTATGATACTGCTCCAATCCCTTCTCGATGGCCAGGGCATATACAATCGGTTTAAAAGCCGACCCGGGTTGCCGCAGCGCGGTGGCGGCACGATTGAAGCTGTTTCTGGATCCATCACGACCGCCCACCATGGATAGAATGGCGCCGGTTTCCACGCTCAATGCCAAAAGGGCCGCTTCGGGCCTGGGACTGTCGACACCGCGTTGGCGCATACGATTTTCCAAAATTTCCATACCATCGCGGACCGAATTTTCGGCCAACGTCTGCAGCCGATCATCCAGGGTGGTGTAAACAGTCAACCCCCCTTTGTAGAGCAAATCGGCGCCTACCGCTTCTTCCAGATCCTTCTTGATGAAGTCTAAAAAGTAGCGGGCTTTTCTATCGGATCCCGCTGCTACGCTTACTGAAACGGGTTCCTGCAGGGCCTGGTGGTAGGCACTGGTTTCAATGGCACCGATGGCGTGCATCTGTGCCAGAACCACATCCCTGCGGCGTTTGGCCAGTTGGGGGTCCACGAGGGGGGAGTAACGTGAGGGCGCCCTTGGCAAACCGGCGATCATTGCGCACTGCGCGAGACTCAGTTCTTCGATTCTTTGGTTGTAGTAAATCCGTGCCGCGGCGGCCACCCCGTATGCGCCGCTGCCGAGATAGATCTGGTTCAGATAGAGGGTCAGCAGTTCATCTTTTGTGTAGCGCCGTTCCAATTGCATGGCCAGCAGCGCTTCGCGCAGCTTGCGGATGAAGCTCTTGCGTGGCGTCAAGAAAAGAGTTTTGGCCAGCTGTTGGGTCAGGGTGCTGGCGCCTTCGGAAAGACGTCCGGTGATCAAATTCTTCAGTGTGGCTCTGGCGATACCACGCAGGGCAATGCCGCTGTGCTCGTAGAATGCACGATCCTCCGTAGTGAGCAGGGCGGAGACGAGGGCCGGGGGAACCTGTGCCAAGGGAACCGGGTCGCGTCTTTCCACAAACAATTCGGCCAATTGTTGACCGTCCGCAGAGTAGACGCGGGTGACGGCTGAAGGCTTGTATGCTTCGAGTGCCTCGATCTGGGGCAGATCCTGGGTGAGCCCCAGAAAAGAGCCGACCGTGACACCGCACAACAGGCCCCCAAAAATGACGACCCAAGGCAAGCGTCGGCGTTCCTTGGGTTGATCAGGCGCGGATCGGAATGCTGATTTCATTGACTTGCCTGCGACATTTCGGGAGCGGAGATCCAAGCTCGTGACATATTGACTAATAACATCCACGGCGGTAGATAGTAAACGATTTTGCCGCACCCGGACCGCGCCATTCTCGACGACCACAAAGGAGCATCTCATGGGCCATCATGATCATCGCCATTCGGAGCATGCCCATCACCACAGCCACCCCTTGAGCTTCTCGGAAAAAGGCAGCAAGCTGCTCAGTCACTGGATTCAGCATAACAACGACCATGCCCACAACTATCGCCAATGGGCCGCCGAATTCAGGCTGAATCAGCTGCCGCAGGTGGCAGCCCTGCTCGAATCCGCCGCGGAAGCGACCCTGCGGATCAATCAGATTCTGGACGAAGCTGCCGACCATGTGGCCGCTGCCAAGGATGGACCTTGACCACGGTCAGGCACAGGGACGGCGCCTCAATAGATCCAGGCGCTCGCAGTCGTTGCCCAGAAGGAGGGTTACCTGGCTTCCCGGCTGAGCCTTGGGAAGAGAAACCCCATCGCTATCGATGATCTCTTGAACCGTGTCCGGAATGGAAGGCCCCTTCCGGTGAACGATTTCAACGGCATCGCCCACGCGGAGTTGATTACGTACTTCCACGAGAGCCTTATTGGTCCCCGCGGCAGCTAGAACCTTGGCGGCCAGTGGATAGTCTCCCGCAAGAGGGGCGGCATAACTCGGCACCGTCTGATGGGGATCTCCCAAATAAAAACCCGTACAATACCCCCGACTGGTGATCTTATCCAGTTCAGCTTGCCAATATGCTGCCGGAGTGAATTGCTCCGGTGCCGCATAGTATCGGTCGATCGCCTCCCGATAGATTTTCACGCTTGTCGCCGCGTAGTGGATGCTTTTCATGCGGCCTTCAATTTTCAGCGCCCGGATACCGCTCTGGATCATTTCCGGAAGATGCGCCAACATACATAGATCCTTCGAGTTGAATAAATATGCCCCCGAGGTATCCTCTTCTATGGGGAAATATTGACCCGGCCGGGTCTCTTCCACCACCGCATAACGAAAACGGCATGGCTGGCAGCACATACCTTGGTTGCTCGGCCGCAGGGCCATGAAGTTACTCAGCAGGCATCGCCCTGAATAGGAGATACACATGGCGCCGTGGACAAATGCCTCGATTTCCACAGGGCAAGCGCCGGCGATTTCATCGATTTCGGCAAGACTCAATTCGCGGGCGGCATTGATTCGCTGCACTCCCTGCGCATGCCAGAAGCGGGCGGCCGCCGCATTGGTGGTGTTGGCCTGGGTGCTCAGGTGCAGGGGCATGCCCGGCGCTACTTTGCGGGCCAGTTGAACAACGGCAGGATCGGCGACGATGAGGGCATCCGGCGCCAGCTGCGCCAGGCGCTGCAGGTAAGCTTCTATGGGCGCCAAGTCACGATTGCGGGCAAATATGTTAACGGCCGCATACGCTTTGGCCCCCGCTGCATGGGTCAACCGGATGGCGGTCCCCATCTCCTCTATGCTGAAGTTGCCGGCAAAGTTGCGCAGGCTGAACTCTTTGCCGGCCATATAGATCGCATCGGCGCCATAATTCAGCACGGTTTCCAATTTTTCCATATTGCCGGCCGGCGCCAGCAGTTCGATGCGATGGGGCGGTGTCAGGTTGGTCACGGATCAGCTCCTATCGTCGTCGCCTCTCCCTTCGGCGTCCATCATCTCTTTTATGCAGCCCAAAGAAGCTTGCAGGCGTTCAAATGAGAAAACCTCCAAAGATGCAGAGCCCTTAAATCCCCTGAGGAAGCGTGTCAGGGTTTCCCGAGGCTGGATTGCGAGCCGGTCCAGGCCGAGATGATCTCTGCCTTGATCCACGCCGTGCAGATGGCAGATGGTGATTTGCGGGCCGAAAAGCGCCAGGACAGAGGGCAGGTCGAACCCATAGCGCACGATGTGGCCTGCATCCAGGCAGACTGATAGATCCAAACGGTTTACCATCGGTGCAAACCACTCCGGTGGATAATCGAGAGTTTCGACGGAAATGCGCTGGGCTGGAATGGCGGTTTGGTTTAACAGCGCCGCCAGCGCCTCGCAGGCACACTCCTGCCACTGGGCGATGGTAACAGGCCGCTGGTCTTCACGGCTATAGTCTAGATGCAGCGTGTGGGTGGTGGGGTTCAAGGGCCGCACCAATTCCAGGATCGTGGTCATTCGGTCGATGGCGCAGCGGCGTGCCTCCGGATGAATACCGCCCATATCCAGGTCGATGGGCAGGTGGACGTTGTAGGAAATGCTCATCTCCAGAGCCAGTGCAGCCAGGCTTTCAATCTCCTGCGCCGACGGCAGGCTTTCGAATTGGCTTTCGAGAAGCAGCAGCTCGATCTCGTCCACGAAAGGGCCGAGCCGCCGAACATTGGTCAAGTAGTCGGCCGGATAGATGAAAGAGGGGACGCTCAGGCGAAAGGGGAAACGGTGCTTGAAGGATAAGGGCAGGCAAGGATACTCGGTGCTCATGGGCGATCCCATCAGGCTGCTCCGCGCATGGCCGAAAGGATCAGGAAAAGCCCTGCTTCAGTGAGCTCGATCATCGCTCCCAGCATGTCCCCGGTAATACAATTGATTTTCAGGCGGTAGTATAGCAATACACCGGCCGTCAGGACCGAAAAGCCGGCAACCAGGAGTACTCCGGACCAACCCGTCAGCACCAGGCCTACCGGCACCAGGAGCGCAACCGCCCAATAATCCTGAAGGCGCGGGGTGCCCTGGAAAAAGGCTTGTCCTGTGCCACCCTCGGGTCGACCATAGGGTAGCCGGTGCACGGCAAAGAGCACACCGCTGCGCGCCGCTGCCGGAACCAGGAGCAGCAAGAGGGCGCGATGGGTATCGAGTCCGGCCAAGCCGGCCCACTTTATAGCCAGGCAGCAGACGACCGTCACCATGCCCATGGCGCCGATACGGCTATCCTTCATAATGGCCAGCGCCTTTTCAGGGGGCCGTCGTCCATAGAGGCCATCGGCACTGTCTGCCAGGCCGTCCAGATGCAATGCACCGGTGACCGCAGCCAGGGCCACCACATCGAGGATCGCCACCACGTTGCGCTGCCAAAAAAGAGCAGCGGTGTAATCCACCAGAAGCAATACGGCGCCTACCACCAGACCGCACAAGGGAAAGAGGGGCAGTGCCTGGCGGGCCGCCAAGGGTTGCGTCGGGCCGCACGGCAGGATGGTTAGAAACTGGATTCCAGATAAGAAGGGCCGCCACATAATTTGTCAGTTCTTTCCCCGCCTCCTTGCCGTTAAAGGGAGCCGTTCAGGACGCTGCAGGGTTTAATGGGTACCGGCAGGCCTGCCACCATCCATATGACCTGCTCACATGCGGCTGCCACCTGTTGATTGGTCCAGCCCACGATATCCCTAAACCGCCGTGCCAATGCGTTCTCCGGAACGATGCCGGCACCCACTTCATTCGAGACGAGGATGAGGTGGCAGGGGGGATGGTCCAAGACGGTGCAGAGACCCTGGATATGGTCATCAATGGGTTTGTGTTCCTGGTAGGCCAGCATCATGTTGCTGACCCATAGGGTCAGGCAATCGATCAGCATGAGATCGGCTTTCGGACCATTCTGAAGGATGCAGTCCGCCAGTTCCAGGGGAACTTCCAAGGGGGTCCATCGAGGCCCACGGTCCAACTGGTGCCGGCGAACCCGCTGCCGCATTTCGTCATCCTCGGGCACACAGGTTGCTACAAAAAGCTTTCGTCGGCCGGGGAGTGATTCGCCGAGGCGCAAAGCCTGCCCGCTCTTGCCGCTGCGGCACCCGCCAACTACAAAGATGGTTTTATTCATAACAACAAAAATTCCAATGGATATTTTTGATAATGGTTTATATCGGATGCCAGTTGCAATGTAAATGAGGCTTGCCGACGCGTGGTTGTCCATCGATATTCGATAGCGGAAATAAAGAAGGGCTTACAAGATAGATTGTAAGCCCTGCAGATTCGCTGGTAGGCGGTACTGGATTTGAACCAGTGGCTTCCACCGTGTGAAGGTGGCACTCTCCCGCTGAGTTAACCGCCCGTTCTCTCTTTGCCGACCTCGAAATTGTTTGCCAGGTCGTCTCGATTCAGGCCGTATATAGTGGCTGGGACACCTTCAAGTCAAGTATTTTTTGGATCTTCCTGCTGGTCCCGTTCTGATTGTTCGTCTCCTGGCGATGGAAGCGGCGAGGCTTGTTCCGGCGATTCAATTTCTTCCTTTATTGGATCGGCCATGGCTTCTTCGTCGAGGAGTGCGGAAGCATTGATGGGATCTTCCGGTTCCGACTGGTCTTCCACACGCTCTCCGATTGGGAAGAAGGCGGCTTTTGGATCAATGGCCGCATCGAGAGCATAATCCTCAGTAGAAAGCTCCACCATGCCTTCATTCTGCCGTTCCGCCGAGTCAGGCGCATATGGCGCTGGTTGAGCGCCGGCGTCGGACTGGTCGCTGTCAACCATGGCGTTGCCCAACTCCGCGATCTCCTTCGGCGTGGGCAGATCATTCAGATCCTTCAGGTCGAACATTTCAAGGAAAAGCTTGGTGGTGGCGTATATCAGGGGACGACCGGCAATCTCCCGGCGGCCCAAAACGCGGATCAGCTTGCGTTCCATCAGTTGGCGCAAAACACCGCCACAATCCACGCCCCGAATATGCTCGATGTCCACGCGTATAATCGGCTGTTTGTAGGCGATGACCGCCAGGGTTTCCAAAGCCGCCCTGCTGAGTCGTTGGGGCGAAGGCTGCAGCAGGCGCTTGATCCATTCGTGATATTCGGGCCGTGAACGTATTTGCCAACCGCCGGCGACCTCCTGGAGATAAAAGCCGCCACCACGGGCCGCATATTCGTCGGAAAGCGTATGGAGTGCGGCACGGATTTCTTTTGTGTCGGCGGTTTCCAGGATGGCGCGCAGCTTGTCCAATGCCAGCGGCTCATCGGAAACGAAAAGCAAACTTTCGATGATGTTTTTCAGGTCCAACATACACCAGATTATTGATAGAAGAGACGGATGGTGCCGCTTTGGATGCTTTGCACCACTCTGACCAGATTCATCTTCATCAGTTCCAGCAGCGCCAAAAAGCTGACGATGAGGTCACTGCGCGACGGCTCTTGGGGGAACATTTCCAGAAAGGCGATAGACCCTTTCTCTTCTAGAACCGCGATGATGGCATTCATGCGATCTTTTACCGAAACACGTTCCGCGGCTAAATCCACGGTGTGCTCCTTGGATACTTTCTGCAGAATGCGCTGAAAGGCATCGATGAGTTCGAAGAGGCCGACGGGCATCAATTCCTGGTCACCGTCAAGGTACTCCTTGGGGTTGGCTCTGCGGGTGAAGATCCTGTCGCCGAGCATATTCCGGTTGGCCAGTTCTTCGGCCGCCGACTTGATCTGCAGGTATTCGGCCAGCGGGCGAACAATTTCCAGCCGGGGATCTTCTTCCTCATCATCACCCGGGTGGGACGGCAGCAGCATGCGCGATTTGATTTGGGTCAATGTGGATGCCATGAGCAGAAAATCGCCTACGTTATCGATATTCAACAACTGGATCCACTCCAGGTATGCCAAATACTGCTCGGTCACCAGGGCCACCGGAATATCATAGATGTCCACCTCGTTTTTTTTGATCAGGTGAACCAGCAGATCCATCGGCCCCTCGAAGATGTTTTCGAGGACCACTTTGTAGTCCGGACCACTTGTCCCGATGTCGACTGCGTCCATCGATTCGTCACCTAAGAGATATGGCTCAACGTTTTGATTTCCCTACGCCAGGCGCGATTATGCCTCGATTACAATATCGGTCTAAAATCTATAGGTAATTTTGATGGCTGCCCGCACCTCTTGCATGGTCTGGCGGGCAACCTCGCGGGCGGCGCGATTGCCTTGGGCCATGATTTCGTCCACTATTTCAGGATGATCCTGAAAAAAGCGGCGCTTTTCATAGATCGGCCCCAATCCCTGAATCAAATTGGCGGCCATTATCTTTTTGCACTCCACGCAGCCAATCTGAGCCGCCCGGCATTGGGTGTTGATCTGGGCGACGGTGTCTTGTTCCGTATACAATTTATGAAACTCGAAAACGTTGCAGACATCCGGATCACCAGGATCGCTACGCCGGGCCCGCTGGGGATCTGTAATCATCTGCATGACCTTGGCTTGAACCTGGTCCGGCGGATCGGACAAGTAAATGGCGTTTCCATAGCTCTTGCTCATTTTGCGACGATCAAGGCCCAAGATCTTGGGCGTCTGGGTCAGAATCGCCTCTGGCTCCGGGAAAACCGGCCCATAAAGAAAATTAAATCGCCTGGCGATCTCCCGAGTGATTTCCACGTGAGGTACCTGATCGACCCCCACCGGGACCCCCTGGGCCTTGTACATGATGATATCCGCAGCTTGTAGGACTGGATAGCCCAGAAAACCGAAGGTCGACAAATCCTTGTTTTGCATCTGGACGATCTGGTCTTTGTAAGTGGGGTTGCGTTCCAGCCAAGGCACCGGTGTGATCATGGACAGGATCAAAAAAAGTTCGGCATGTTCGGAAATCTTGGATTGGACGAACAGTGTGCTTTTTTCAGGTGAGAGGCCTGCGCTCAACCAGTCGAGCAAAATCTCACGCACATAATTTTCCATGCCGCCAGGATTTTCATAGTCGCTGGTCAGGGCGTGCCAATCGGCTACGAAGAAGAAGCAATCATATTCGTCCTGCATCTTGACCCAGTTGGCCAGGGCGCCCAGGTAGTTTCCCATGTGAAGTGCCCCTGTGGGCCGCATGCCGCTCAAGATTCGCTTTTTTACAGTCATCTGGTGCTCCAGCAATTGATCATTCCGGCCTAATCCGGCCAGTGAAAGGCAGCCGTTCAGCCACGACGAAAATCGAACTAATCTACAGATTCGAGCCGTTGTAATCAAGAAAATTGTTGGCTTTCAATGGCTCGCCATCCAGTGGTGGACCCATTGAAATTCCTCATCGCGGCTTTCGACCTCACCGTTGAGTTTGGCATCGAGCAAGCCTTCCAAAATCCTGCTGAAAGCAGGGCCGGGTCGAAGGCCCAGGGCGATCAGATCCTGCCCCTTGACGATCGGTTGGGTCTTTCTCAGGACATTGTAATAGTGAGAAATTGATTTTTTGGCGGATTTCGATCGGGTGGCAGCCAGCATGTAGAGGATCAGTTCAGTACGAAACTCATTCAGGCGGCGATACAGAGCGCTGTTGGTCTTGGGAGGACTTTGCTCCAGCTGAGTCAATCGGTCCTGGGCCGCCAGGCGCTGATCGCACAAGAGTTGTTCATGACGCGGTGCCAATTCCATGTTGCGGCAAATCTCACGGCAGGTGCGTAGATCACAGCTGTGGATCAAGGCCATGAAATAGACCGCCCAGCGCAGGTAGGGCTCGCCCGTGAAGAGCAAATCGTGCCATGCGAGGACGCTTTTGACATCATTGAGCAGATCCACCAATCCTTTGCTGGAGACGATGCTCGGATGGATGACTTTAAGCAGGTCGAAATCCTGCATGCGCTCGACGGCCGGTGTGGGGTTTTCTTCTTCCAGAATCTGGCGGATTTCAGCGAAGACCCGCCGTCCGCTAAGACGTTTGAAAAAATCCATTTTGACGGCATTCTGGATGAGGTTGGCCGTCAATTTGCCGATGGTGAAATCAAAGCGCTGTTCGAAGCGCAGGGCACGGAAGACCCTTGTGGGATCTTCGACAAAACTCAGATTGTGCAATACCCGTATGGCTCTGTCTTTAATGTCTTTTTGGGCAGAAAAAAAGTCGATAAGCTGTCCGAATCGGCCGGAGTTGAGATGGATCGCCAGGGTATTGATCGTGAAATCCCGGCGGAAAAGATCCAATTTGATGGAACTCATCTCCACATCAGGCAGCGCAGCTGGAGAACGGTAATATTCCCGCCGGGCCGTGGCGATATCGATTTTGAAATCGTCGGGAAAAATCACGACGGCGGTTCCAAAGGCCTTGTGGGTGTGGATTCGGGCGTTACATTTTGAAGCATAGGCTTTGGCGAAGGCGATTCCGTCGCCTTCGATCACGATGTCGATATCTTCATTGGTCCGATATAAAAACAGATCTCGGACAAAACCACCCACCACATAGGCGCCATATGCCAGTTCATCGGCCACTTTGCCCACTTTGCGCAGGGTGTCGAGCACGCGTTCCGACAAACGTTCTTGCATGAAATTGGAAATATTGCGCGTCCGTTTCTGGGAGGCCGATGTGAATAGGTCGGACGAAGGCGCGTTTGTGAGCTGCGATTGTTGCACGAGAATGGTGAGCAGGTCTGTGCGGGTGATTACGCCGATGATCTTGTCACTCTCTATGACCGGCAAGATGCGCTGTTTGTTGCCGATTATTTTATCTTGGACCTCCTGCAAAGCGGCTTCCGGTGGCACCGTCCCCCACTCGGTGCTCATATAGTCTTTGACGGGGACGTGGCCCAGGTCATGATAGATGGTCTTTTCTATTACCTGCCGGGTGATGTATCCCAGCAAGGCGTCTTTTTCACCCGTGACCAGCAGCGCGTTTATATTGTAGCGCGTCAGCAGTACATTGGCTTCGGCGCAGCTGATATCGGCATGAACCATTATGGGCGGTGAAGACATCAGATGTCGCGCCTGACGGATCCCCTTTACGCTGCGATGGATTTCCGCCAGCAGTGCCTGTTCTACCTGCGTCAGTGTTTGTCCCTTGATGGTGGCTGCGGCCGCCGAAGGATGGCCGCCCCCGCCCAAGGCGCCGACAATCTCTCCTACATCCACTTCTTCGGTTCTGCTGCGTGCGACCACGTATACCTTATTCTCCATCAGGGCCAGCGCAAAGATAGCACTGATATCTTCCATCTTGACCATCTTGTGGACCAGAAAGGCGAAGTCGGGGACGTATTGTTCAAAGCTGGCGGTGGTCACAACGATATCAATGCCATTGATGACATAGCGTGTCGCGGCCTGGATCAGGTCATTGAGGCAACCGATCTGTTCCGGGCTGATTTCCCGGGAGATCAGGTTGGCGATGACATTGATATTGGCCCCTTTGGATACCAGAAAGGCGGCGGCTTCGAGATCTTCGGCCGTAGTGGAAGAAAAGGTGAACGAGCCGGTGTCCTCATAGATGCCGAGGCACATGATGGTGGCCTCTTCGGAGGTGAGACTCAATTTTCTGTCACGGATGATTTCTGTCAGGATGGTGACCGTCGCGCCGGTAGCGCGGTGGATGTCCTGCTTGCCGATAACGTCTTCCTTTTTGACGGGGTGGTGATCGTAGATATGGATTTCTATGTCTGGATTTGTCAGCAGCTCGGATAATCTTCCGATGCGGTCGGCCTTGCGTGTATCGACCAGCACCAACCGCTTGACCTGTGCCAGGTTTATATCTTTGATTTCCGCTAAATTATACAAGTAGACCATCGATTGTATAAAAAAGTTGCGCAAGTTTCTTTCCTGGGAGCCGGGAAAGACCACCAGGGCCCCAGGGTACAGCTTCTGTGCCGCCAGCATGGAGGCCATGGCGTCGAAATCCGCATTGATGTGGGTCGTGATTACGGTCAATCCATTTTGGGGTGTAACATGGTGGCTCATCGGATCAGATGGGGGACGCGGCATGGATTCCTCATGTTTTTAAGCGGTTCGATCGCGCTAACTTATGCACAGAAATATGTCTTTGGCAAGTCATAGAAACCGCTTAAGCTTGGCGCTCTTCTGCCGATAACCCAAGGAGAAGTGGCCATATTTTTGACGGGTCCGAAAGAGAGGCATGTTCATGTTTCGCCATATGGACGCATTGGGCCCGACCGAAGCTGTATGGGCAGGGGCAATGATTTTTGTGGCGTTCCGTGGCCTGTAAATTGCATCTGATACGATTCGGTCGAATCGAGGCTCGACGGCAATAAATGTAATAAAATAAATTTGTTGTCGATCGGGTTGGTTTATGGTACCAAAATCATGAACAAAATCGGTTCAGGCCGCATGCAGGGCCATCGTCAAGCCGATTCCGACAGACGCCTTGGCGATGGGGGGTGACTTTTAGCGGCCTCCGTGACATTCAATGGTGAATGGGCACGGGGCGCGATTCCCGCCCCATGCGGGAGTGCACATAAAGCCTGGGAGAATGTTATGCCGGTTTATTTGTGGGAGGGGAAAAACAAGGCCAACCAGATCCAGAAAGGACAACTGGAAGCGGTCAGCGATGAGGCGGTGCGTGCCCATTTGAATCGTCTCCGCATTGTTCCCACCAAAGTCAAACAGAAGCCCAAAGAGCTATTTGAGAATGTCGCCTTTTTACAGCCCAAGGTCAAAGAAAAAGACATCATCATTTTCGCGCGTCAATTTTCCACCATGATTGATGCCGGCCTGCCGATCATCCAGTGCATGGATATTCTCCAATCCCAGCAGGAAAACCCCACTTTCAAAAAAATGCTCAAGGATATCAAAGACCAGGTAGAGAGCGGATCCACCCTGGCAGATGCCCTCAAGCGTTATCCAAAACATTTCGACAACCTGTTTACAAACATGATCGCGGCTGGAGAAGCCGGTGGTATTCTGGATGTCATCCTTAAGCGCTTGGCTGCTTACATGGAAAAAGCGGCAAGATTAAAGCGGCGCGTCAAGGGCGCTATGGTTTACCCAGCGATTACCATAACCGTAGCGGTCGTCGTAGTAGCAATCATCCTCATTTTTGTTATTCCTGTTTTTCAATCCATGTTCGCTGAGTTCGGGGCCGGTTTGCCGGGGCCTACGCTTCTCGTCATTGCTTTGAGTGAGTTCGTTAAGTCGAAAATTCATTTTATTATAATTGCTTTGGTACTATTATTCCTTGCCTTTAAGTACTATTATCGGACCGATAAAGGCCGACTGACGATTGATGCCTTTGTTCTAAGGCTGCCAGTTTTTGGACTGCTGCTGCGAAAGGTGGCCGTGGCCAAGTTTACTCGCACCATGGGCACCATGTTGGGTAGCGGTGTGGCTATCTTAGATGCGTTGGATATTGTTGCAAAAACTTCCGGAAATCGAATTGTCGAAAATGCAATTTACCAAGTGCGATCGGGTATTGCCGAAGGCCGTACCATGGCCGATCCACTGCAAGCCAGCGGCGTATTTCCAGCTATGGTGTGTCAGATGATTGCAGTGGGCGAATCCACCGGAGCACTGGACGCTATGTTAGAGAAAATTGCTGATTTTTACGATGAAGAAGTGGATCAAGCTGTGGAAAACCTTACAGCTATGATTGAACCAATGATGATTGTGTTTTTAGGTGTTGTTGTCGGTGGCCTAATCGTAGCGATGTACCTGCCAATCTTCAAGATGGCCGGTGCAATCGGAGGATAATTAAGGAAGCATAACTTGTTAAGGGGCTGCTCAAACAGCCCCTTTATTATTTAGACATAACGCTCCCCTAATAATAGCGAATCAGTATTTGCAAAAGCTTCAAACCGAAATTGATTTAGCCCGCGACATCCATCCAAAACTAAAATGGTTGATGTTCGCACGACTTATTTTTACAATATGCTTATTGGGTTCGACCCTATATCTGCAATACCAACGCGTGGGGCCCTCTATATCTGGTTTTATTACGATCCTTTACCTTTTGATCGCGGTCATTTTTTTGCTTTCCTTGCTGTATGCCATGGTCTTCAAACGTATCAATCGCCATGCGCTCTTTGCAGCCATCCAGATCGGCATTGACTCTTTTATTGTTTCCATGATCGTGCTGATTACCGGGGGCTTTTTTAGTGTATTTTCTTTTTTATACTTGGTGATTGTTATTTATGCGAGCATGATCCTTTATCTGCCAGGCGGGGCAGCATTAGCTGTCTTGTGTGGGCTGCAATATTCCGGCATCGTCTTGCTTCAATACCTTAATGTCGCAGAACTTGCGGGCATCGATGTTAGCTCGGCCTTGCGGCAGGTGAATTCTCTTCAAATTCTCTTGAAGGTGGGAATTACCACAGTGGCTTGCTTCGCGGTGGCGCTTCTGACTGGCCTGCTGACGGAGCAAAATCGAAGGAGTCAGATCGACTTGCGTGCAATGGAAATGCACCTCAAGCGAGTGGAGAAGATGGCCTACATGGGCGAGATGGCCGCAGGTCTGGCCCATGAAATAAAAAATCCGTTGGCGTCGCTGGCCGGGTGCATCCAGCTGCTGAAAGAGGAGTTGCGATACGATCCGGACCACCAGCGATTGATGGAGATCGTCTTGCGCGAAACCGATCGACTGGGCCATCTGGTCAACGAATTTTTGCTTTTCGCGCGTCCGCCGGCCGGCAAGCCAAAGATGTTGCGAATGAAGGAAGCTATTGAAGAAGTTGCCGGATTATTCGAGAAAGACACCAACCACGCGCACCGCTTCACCCTCAAGAAGGAAATTGTTGCGGACGCCAGGCTGCTTATGGATCCTGCCCATTTGCGTCAAATCCTTTGGAATCTGCTCTTGAATGCGGCCGAAGCTTTGCAGGGGGACGGAACTATCGAGATCCATGCGGTCCCCACTAAAAATAATGAAGTGAATATCCAGATTCGGGATAACGGCTGCGGCATGACCCCCGAAACGATGCAGAAAATATTCGATCCCTTTTTTACCACCAAATCAGAGGGGACCGGCCTGGGGCTGTCCATCGTGCATCGCATTTTGGAAACATATGACAGCCGACTGGACGTGCAAAGCCAACCCGGTGTCGGCACTACCTTCAGCTTTTTTCTCAAGCGGTCGGACAGGGCAAAGGCCTGACGCTCTCCGGTTTTTCAGCTTGTACACAATCTTTCGCCCAGTGATGCACGAAAAGATACGTTCGATTTTTCCGCTGAATGCCTCGGCTTCATGAAACCTTTTATAATTATTTAATCTATTAAAAATTATATAAAAAATAAAATGATGCCCATCCATTTTTAAATGGCATGAGCATTGCTTTCTATGCAACCAGCAAGGTACTTTTGACGCTCTTTTAACTTCGACTCGAAAAAGGCAAATCATCCGAAAGGATGAGACGCAAAGCCACTGGCCTAAGTCCTGAGAAACCGGGATATGGCAGCAGGGTTGCCGGGTGAAGGCGACGTCTCCCAATAGCCGCCATTCGCACGGTGACGGAATGATCGGGGGACGTAATGCATAACAAACAGTTCACCACCATCGCCACCATCCTTATTTTAGCTGGCTGTATTCTTTTCTTCACGGTATCATCGGGAATAGCCGCGCAAGTTAGCCTGCAGTGGGATGCCAATGACCCGGCGCCCGATGGATACCGGCTATACCAGCGTGTCTCCGGCCAGGATTACAATTACGCCTCGCCGGTATGGAACGGTACCGAAACCAGTTGCACCCTCAACAACCTGGCCGATGGGACCACTTATTATTTCGTGGTACGCGCTTTTCAGGGAAGCGATCAAAGCGGTGATTCCAATGAAGTACAATATGTGGTTGCAGGGGCTACCCCTGCGCCAACCCCCACGCCTTCGCCGGTTGCGGATAGTGATGGCGATGGGTGGAACGATATCATCGATGCCTTCCCCAATGATGCCACCGAATGGCTCGACACCGATGAAGATGGCATTGGCAACAACGATGATTTGGATGACGATGGCGACGGCATGTCCGACACATGGGAGACACAATATGGCTTGAACCCTTTGGTAGACGATTCCCTTGAGGATCTGGACGGTGATGGCATTACCAATGGTGAAGAATTTGCCCTCAATAGCGATCCTTCCCAGGTACCCGGAAATACCGCTCCGGATCGCCCCCTGCTGGATCAGCCTGGTGAAGGGGCCACAGGAATCTCGTTGATGCCAACCTTGAGCACCGAAGCCTTTTTAGATGCTGACGGCGACCACCATGCCCGCACCTGCTATCAAATCAGCACGAACGCCGATTTCGCAGATACCGATGCCTATGTATTCGAAAAAACATATACTCAGCATTTGACCAGCTTGCAGGTTCCCGAACTGATCCTGGATCCGGAAACAGTCTACTACTGGCGGGTTAGGTTTATCGATGAGCACAACGGTGCCTCGGAGTGGTCGGAAGTGTTCTCTTTCGAGACCATTACCTATGCCGAAGCCGGGGATGAAAACCGCAATGGCATTCTGGACACCCAGGAACTCGATGAGAACAGCGATCTGGATGGTGATGGCACCGCGGACACGGTTCAGGCTGGCTTGCAGGGGGTTATCACAGGTGATGCCTTCAATCCCCGCATGGCTGTAAAACGTGTCAGCAGCAATATTCAGGTGGGCAGCGTTCAACCCATGGATGCAACCCTTCTTACCCAGGCGCCCAACTGCCCCCCGCACCTGACCGGCGTGATCGGGTTCAAGCTCTATCTCCTTGAGGATCCTGCCATTGCTACCGTTATGGTCTATTTCTCTCAACCGGCGCCTGCCAATGCCTTGTGGTATAAATACGATCCAGATGAAGGTTGGAGCGTTTATCCCCAGGCGGTGTTCAGTGCCGATCGTCGGTCGGTGACCTTGATTCTTGAAGACGGCGGTACTGGCGATCAGGATGGCGTCCGCAATGGGATCATCGTCGATCCAGCGGGGTTAGGATACAGCACCCAGGCATCCGAAACCGCCGATGTTGGCGGAACTGCTTCGGACGCGGCCGGTGGGTCGGGCTGCTTCGTTGAAAGCTCCCGCATGACCTCGGTAAGCGGTGCTGTCTATGCTTTGTTGGCCAGCTTCATTCTGGCTGCCTGTATGTTTTTCGGGCGCAGACGGGATTGATTCAGATGGAGTAAGAAGAAATTAAAGAGAAGCCCAAGCCATTTCACCGCGGCTTGGGCTTTTCGTTTGCTACTCAAAGCGGTGACCAAAATGGGCATCTGCTTGTCTGGTGATGCGCATCAACTCTTCTTCCAACTCCCAAGCGTAGCGCTGGACCAAGTCTGAGTCAATGGCGGTCGGTACGGTGATTGGATGGCCGTAAATCAGCATGCAGTCGGTGGCGGGGTGGGGCAGTAAAAAGCGATCCCAACTATTGAAACGCTTGATCCTTTTGGCGCTATAGGAGATAGGGATAATAGGGTAGCCGGTCTTCTGGGCCAACAAAATCACGCCCTGCTGCACTTTATGGCGTGGGCCCTGGGGGCCATCGGGAACGATGGCAAGCATACGCCGGTGCTGGCGTGCTTCTTGAAGCAGCTGTTTCAAAGCGCGAACCCCGCCTTTGCCCGTAGACCCGCGTACCATGAAATATCCCTGGCGCTGTAAAATCTGTGCGATGATCTCGCCGTCCGCTGAATCGCTCGCCAAAATAGCGGCATGCCATCCTTTGTGCACATAACTGATCAGCAGGATACGGTCATGCCAGAAGGCAAAAATGCACCGGCGAGAAGCGATCGGACCTGCGACGCGAGCGCGACCCTTAATTTCAACTCTGGAGAAGGCGAAAAGCAGATCGATGAATAGCTTCCCCAGGATTCCGATCAGCCGCCATTTTAACTCGAGTCGGGAAGTGTTATCTTTTTTTTTAAACAGCATGACCTTTTTCCGTGAGGGACAGTGCGATCTCCGCCACTTTCTCCGAAGCGCCGGCGGCCCCCAAACGTTCTCTCACCAGACGCAGATTCCCACGAACCGTATTATATGATTTGACATCGGCCAGTATCGCCTGGGCTGCCTGGCAGATGGCTTCCGGTGTGACCTCATTTTGAACGAGTTCGGGGACGATGCGTTCTTGGGCGATCAAGTTGACCAGGCCGATGTGGTCCACCCGGATCAGTGCCCGGCCCAGCCAGTAGCTCATCGGAGAGACCATATAGGTGATGATCATTGGGGTGCCGCAGATGGCGGCTTCCAACGTAACTGTACCGGAAGCGACTACTGCCAGATGGCACTTGGGGAAAATTTGGCTCACCGGTTCATGGGATATTTCCAATGGGGCGGCCTCCGCGTTTTGCGCAACCGCCTGAATTGATGCCGGATCGATGGAGGCGGCGCACGAGACGATGAAACGGACGGATTCCAAATTCTGGCGCAGCTGTCCCGCGGCCTGGAGCATGACCGGCAACAGGCTGGCCACCTCCCTGTCCCGGGAGCCTGGGAATAATCCTACCACCGGAGCGGAGGGCAACTCCATGGGATCCTCGCGAAATTGGACCCGTCCCGTGGCCGAGTCCATCAGCGGATGACCGACAAACGTCACCGGCACCTGATGTGCCTCATAAAACTGCTTTTCAAAAGGCAGAATCACGGCCATGTGATCAACCCGCTTTTTGATTTTTTTCACGCGACCGGCGCGCCAGGCCCAAAGTTGTGGACTGATATAATACAGAACCGGAATCCCCATTTTTTTGGCGATGGCCGCCAGATGAAGGTTGAAGTCGGGGAAATCGATCAGAATCAGCAGGTCTGGCTTCAGACCGGCCAGCAATCGCTTGAGCTGGCCCATGGCTTTGAGCACCTGGGCTGCTTTGGCCAGAACTTCGGTGATCCCCACCACCGCCACCTGATCAGCGTCAATGAGCACTTTGGCGCCTGCTGCGCGCATGGCCCGACCGCCCATTCCGCAAACGAAGATCGGGCCATATCTGGCCTTAATCGCATGGATCAGATGGGCGGCATGCAGGTCACCCGACGGTTCACCGGCCACCATGACGATGGATTTGGGTTCCATGACCCGTACCCCTGCTAACGTACCAGACGCTGGCTGGTCTGTTTGATTTGGTCCATGATGCTCAAGGCGATCTTCAGGGCATCCCGTCCCATCTGGCCGGTTACTTCCGGCATCTGGCGATGAATGACGGCTTTGACAAAAGATTTCAATTCGTCATCCAGGGCATCGGCTTGATCGAAGCAGCGTTGATCCAGGGCGGTGCCGGGAATGATCCCCTGGCTTAAATCACCGGTCTGGCGCACGATGGTAATTTCGCGGTTGGCGAAATTGACTGATATGTAAGCCTCTTTCTGGAAAAGCCGGATCTTGCGTTCGTTTTTCATGGAGATCCGGCTGGCGGTCACATTGGCGATGCATCCGTTTTCGAATTCGAGACGGGCATTGGCGATATCCGCATTGGAAGTGATGACGGGAATCCCGGCTGCATGGATGGTGGTCACTTTGGATTTGACGAAGTTGAGGATGATATCGATGTCGTGGATCATCAAGTCGAGTACCACGCTGACATCCAAGCCGCGCTCCTTGAAAAGGCTGAGGCGGTGGGACTCGATGAAGCGCGGCTGATGGACCACCCCTTCCAGGGCCACCACCGCCGGGTTGAAGCGCTCCAGATGCCCCACCTGAACGATGCAACCATGGCTTTCAGCCATTTGCAGAAGTTCGTCGGCTTGATCCAAACGAGAGGTGATCGGCTTCTCGATGAGCAGGTCCACATCGTTGTCCAGAAAATCGCGACTGATGGCGAAGTGGCTTTCAGTGGGCACCGCGATGCTCACTGCATCCACTTTCCCCATCAGATCTCTGTGATTGTAATAAGCGTGGGTCGCATGCTGCCGGGCAACGGCATCCGCCTGAACACGATTGGCATCCACCACCCCGACCAGTTCCACATCCGGCATGCGGGCGTATTTTTCGGCGTGGAACTTTCCCAAATACCCCACGCCCACGACTGCCACCCGCAGTTTGCGATGCGCAGCAGATTTTTGTCGAATTGCAGGGCTCATGGCATTACCCTTCCGAACGTTCCTGCATCGTACGCTCATCATAGGCCACGATGCTCATTTTATATTGATTGGCTTTCTGGATCATGAGGTCGCGGTCGAAGACCACCGCTTTGCCGGCTTCGATGGCCAGGGCTTTGATATTGGCCTTTTGCATGGTTTCGATGGTCCCCATGCCCACCGCAGGAATATCGAAACGGGTATCTTGGTTGGGTTTGCAGACCTTGACGACCACCGCCTGTCCTTTGCACAGGGTTCCCGCCCGGGTGATGGCCGCGTCCGTGCCCTCGATCGCCTCCACGGCCAGGACGCTGCCGCCGGCAACCACCACACACTGACCGATGTCGAGGTGCCCGATCTGCTTGGCGATGCGCCACCCCAGTCGCATGTCTTCCCGTTCGCTGCGAGAGGGTTTGCGTGCGGTCCATATCCCCTCGGGAGCTAAAATTTCAGGCAGCAAAAAGGTGGAGGCATGGATGCGGATGCCTTCGCTTTCCAGCAGATCGGCAAAGGCGCGCAGGATGGCGTCGTCATGGGTATGGCGCATCCCGGCCAACAACGCGATAGCCTTGATATCCGGCCGGACATTGGTGAACATGCGGGTTTTGGTGATACCGCCGATCATGACGGCGTCCGTAATTTCGTGCCGCCGGAAGAATTTGAGCATGCGCCTGATCTGACCCAGATAGAGCCATTCCATGGTTTCAACATGCTGGGTCAGAATTGGATTGGTTTCGCCCTCGTACCCTATGGCAAAAACCTGCCATCCTTTGCGGCGGGCCGCTTGGGCGAACAAGAGGGGAAATTGACCGTTGCCGGCGATCAGGCCAATTTTATGCCGGGTGGCCGTCGGATCTTTCGCTGGGCCGTTTTCTTCAGGCATCTGCATCTTGTCGGCATGATATCAACGGGTGACCCCCCGTTCGGAAGATTTGATAAATTCGATGAAATTATTTACTTCTGGAATGGGCTCCACTTCTGCGGCTACGCGCTGAAACGCTTCGTTCAGGGTCAACCCGATGCGGAAAATCAAGCGATAGGCTTTCTTGAGTTGTGAAACGGTGGCATCCGAGAAGCCATGACGTTTGAGCCCCACCTGGTTCAAACCATGGAGGGTGGCCCGGTCGCCCGCCGCCAGCACGTAGGGTGGAATGTCCTTGACCACTGCCGACTTGCCACCCACGAATGCATAGTCCCCCACGCGAACGAATTGATGGATGGCCACCAGGCCGCCTATGCTGGCATGATTGCCGATATGGATGTGGCCGGCCAGAGTCGCGTTGTTGGACATTACCACGTTATTGCCGACCTTGCAGTCATGGGCCACATGGGTATAGGCCATAAGCAGGCAACCGTCGCCTATTTGTGTCAGCCCGACACCTTCAGCCGTGCCGCGGTGAATGGTCACGAATTCACGGATGATGCACCCGCTGCCGATTTTGACCCAGGTCTCTTCGTTTTTAAATTTGAGCGCCTGGGGTGCGGCCCCAATGGCAGCGTATTGAAAAATTCTGCAATTTTCGCCGATTTCCACATAGGGATCAATGACCACATGCGGCATGACCTGGGTTCCGGAACCGATGGTTACATAATCGCCTATAACCGAATAGGGACCGATGGTGACGTTTTCGGCGATTTTTGCTTTTTCACTGATGATGGCCGTTGGGTGAATCATCTGTTTATCCTTCAAAAGTTGCCATGAGTTGGGCTTCGGCGACAACCTGATTTTCGACCTTGGCGGTTCCACTCAATTTGATCACCTTGCCGCGCTTTTTTACGATTTGCACTTCCAAGATCAATTGATCGCCAGGGAACACCGGTTTCCTGAACTTCACCTGGTCCAGTCCCATGAAATACATCAGTGTGCCCTCATTGCACTCTTGGAGCGTCTGTACGGCCAAAACCCCTCCAGCCTGGGCGAGGGCCTCTACGATAAGGACACCCGGCATGATCGGCGTGCCGGGAAAATGCCCTTGAAAAAACGGTTCGTTGATCGTTACGTTCTTCAAGGCAGTCACCTTCTGATCAGGAACCAATTCCAGAATCCTGTCCACGAGAAGGAAAGGATATCGATGGGGCAGATGTTTCATGATCACACGAATGTCCAAGGGTTTATCCATTTTTAATTTCCCTTCAAGTATTGGTGACCGGAAGGATGACCCAATCGATTTATTCCATTGATTTATTTTACTTAACGGGCCGCTCCAGTTCGGAGACCCTCTTCTCCAAATGACGCACTTGTTTCACCAGTTCGGGCAGGTTGGGTACCACATGCTGAACTCTGAGCCAGGTACGGTGTGGCATGGGCGCCAACCCTCCGGAAACAATCTCCTTGGCAGGCACCGAATGCGCTACACCAGTTTTGGGGCCCACGACAGCGCCGTCGCCTATGTGAATGTGTCCGGCAATACCCGCCTGGCCTGCAAGGATAGCTCGTTGGCCGATGGTTGTGCTGCCGGCGATGCCCACCTGGGCCACCAGCAGGGTATGGGCGCCGACCACCACGTTATGTCCTACGTGCACCTGATTATCGGTTTTTACGCCGGTTTGAATCCAGGTCTCGCCGAATGTGGCGCGGTCGATGGTGTTGCCTGCGCCGAGTTCCACATCATCGTCGATGCGCACAATACCCGTTTGAGGGATTTTATGGTGCCGGCCGCCCTCCTGAACAAATCCATACCCGTCGCTGCCGATGGTCGTACCGGCATGAATAATGACCCTTTGCCCGATGCGGCAACGTTCTAGAATCGCCACGTGAGGGTAAATGATGGTCTCATTGCCGATGGCCACATCGTCCCCAATGGCCACCAGAGGATGAAGCCATACGCCATCGCCGATGGTGACTCGCTCACCTATCACGCATCCCGCCCCGATGCAGATCTCTCTGCCCAGGCGGCAACCCTCCCCGATTACCGCCGACGGATGGATTCCAGGGGCAGGGCGTTTCAGGGGGTGAAACCAGGATAGAATGGCAGCAAAAGCCAGGCGAGGGTTTTTTACCCGCACCAGATTCTTGGATGGACAAGAAAAATCCGATGGCACCAAAAAGCCGGTGGCATGGCTATCCGAGATCTTCTGAAGGCTGGGCCCCTTCTCTGCGAAGGTGATGTCCCCTTCGCGGGCGCTCTCCAAAGGGCCGACCCCTGTAATGATCGTGTCAGGGTCACCAAGGACATGGCCACCTACCTGGTCCGCGATTGCCTTCAAGGTTATGGAGGTCGGCATTGGGGCGGCGCTCCTATTTCTTGGCATTGTAACGTTTGATGATTTCGTCAGTGAGATCAAGGGATTTGGGAGCATAAACCACATTGATATCCTCGACGATCAGCAGATAGCCCTCTTTCTTTCCATACTCCTGTATCAGTTGCAATACCTCCTGGCGCACGCTGTTGACTTTCTGCATCTGCAATTCCTGAATCTGACGATCGTATTTCTTTTTGAGCGCCTTGACCTCGTCGATTTTGCGTTCGTATTCCCAACGCTGCTCCTCCCGGGCCTCTTTGCTCATGACCCCGGCATCATCGCTTAAGCGTTTCTCCAGCGCCTTGATCTCCTCCCCTTTGGCTTTGAGATCCTGCTCCATGCGCTGGCCCTGGGCATTAATTTCGGCTTTGACGGCTTTGCCAGCCGCTGAGTTTTCAAATATTCTCTGAAAATTGACAGTCCCTATTTTGGCAACGTCCGCGCAAAAGCCGGAAGGAACGCCAACGGCCAACAAGCAGAAAGCCAAACTGGACATAAAAATTACTTTAATCAATCGCATGCCGCCTCCCTTGATAATGGTTGCATTCAAATGATGCGGTTTTATCAGAATCGAATCACATTGCAAGGGGGTAGTGAATTATCCCCCTGTTTTAGCAAGCGTCTTGAACAGCCCTATCAGAAGGAACCGCCCAAGGTAAATTCCCAATCGCCGCTCTGCTCACCTTCCCGTCGGTCCAGAATCCAGCCATACTCGAGACGTATGGGCGCAATGGGCGAAAGCCAGCGGATGCCCGCGCCGGCGCTTTGGCGTAAGTCCGAAATATCGTAGTTGTCCTTGTAGACATTACCGGTGTCGTAAAAAACCACTCCATTGACGCCTGCACTGGGCACAATGGGGAAAATGAGTTCGGCGTTGAATTGGAGCATTTTTTCTCCACCGGTTTTATACTCTACACCGTATTCGTTGAATTCCGGGATATACACGCCGTGGTATCCAAAACCGCGCAGGCTGTTGATGCCGCCCAGGTAGAATTTCTCATAATCCGGAAGGATCTTGGTATCGGAGTTTTCATTGACCAGGCCGATTTTGGCATTGGCGCACCCGATGAGATATTTCTTGAAGACGGGAATGTACCACATGGTTTGGGCGATCGCCTTGTTAAAGCCGATATCGCCGCCCAAGCCGGCATATTCAAAGCTGAGTGAATGTCTGGAACCTTCGGTAGCATTGAAAGTCCGGTCGCGAGAATCATAGGTCAGGCTGATTTCGCTGCTGCTGGTCCAGTTGACCCCCTCCAATTCCACAATGCTCTGGGGTACCAGAGATTCATATCCACGATAGAGATAGACGTCGCTGCGGTCCAAGCGATATGACAGGCGGAGTGTGGTGTAATCTAACACCGGATAGCCTACGGAAAGCCCGCCGCCCTGACTGTTGCGGTCGTAGTAGTTGTCATCGTACTCTTTTTCCTGGTTATAGAGGTTGGCCGAGCCGCTGAAACGTGTGTCCAGGAGGTAAGGCTCTAAAAAACTCAAAATGAAAGAGGTCGTTTTCGCACCGATGGTACCCGTGAAATTAAGGGTCTGGCCGCGGCCAAACAAGTTGCGCTGGGCGATGGATCCGGTAAAAAATACCTTCTCTTCCGAACTGTAGCCGGCGCCGAAGGTAAATTGGCCGGTGGGCTTTTCGGTCACATCCAGTTTGAGGATCATCTTATCATCGGCAGACCCCTTGAGCGTATCCACCTTGATGTCTTCAAAGTAGTCTAGCCGGTAGAGGTTGCGGACACTGCGCTTGAGATCTTTGCCGCTGAACAGGCCCTGTTCATAAACGTAAAGTTCGCGGCGGATCACTTTGTCGCGGGTGTTGGTATTGCCGCTTATGATGATCTTTTCGAAATAAACCTGGGCGCGCTTCTGAATGGCGAAGGTGATATCCACTACCTGTTTTTCGGGATTTTGGTCAATTCGTGGTGATATGTCGGCATACGCATATCCATCGTCCGAATACAAGTCGGTAAGGGTCAGGACGTCGTTGCGAATCTTCTCGCGGTTGTAATACGTTTCTTTTGCAATACTCAAAGATTTCAGAAGTATCTCTTTTGGCTTAATCAGATCGCCGGTGATATCGACCTTGCCGACCTCGAAACGCTGGCCCTCGTCAATTTTTATCGTGATTTCGATACCTTCATCTTTGATATCGATTTGCGGCTCGCCCACGCGGGCATTGATGTACCCCTGGTTGCTGTAGAAAGCGTTCAGAGCAGCCACATCCTGATCCAGCGCGGCCCGGTCCAGGTCTCCTGAAGAGGTAAGCCAGTAGAAAAAGCCCTTTTCCGATACTTTCAGTTTCTTTTTCAGCTCTTTATCCGAGAAGGCCTTGTTGCCTTCGAAATGGATGGCCGTCACGTAGATCTTGGGGCCTTCTTCGATGATGAAATCCAGGTCGGCCTGATTGTTGTCCAGCGGTTTGATTTTGTAGTCGACGCGGGCTTTGTGATAGTTTTTCTCCTTGTAGAGCGCTTCGATCTGGTCGATGTTACTGCGGATTTTGAAGATATTCAGGATGGAGCCGGTGGCAATGGTCAAGTTCTCGCGGATTTTATCTTCTTCGATATAGGAGTTGCCCTTGATGTTGATGTAGCGGATGGTGGGTTTCTCCTTAACATGGAAGATGATACGCTTGCCCTCTGCATTGGACTGGACTTCGACGCGCACATCATCGAAATAGCCCATGGCATAGACGGCCCGCAGGTCGCTCGACAGGGCTTCCGGTCTGTATACGCTGCCCTTTTGGGTTTTGATCACCCGTAATATTGCGTCCGATTCGATCCGTTGATTGCCTTGTACGCGGACATCGGTGACCAGTTGGCGGCCAAATAATTTGAACCCGATCTGATCGCTCAAATCATTGACGACCGGAACCAGGTTTTCCAGGTTCTCCCCCTGGGAGAAGAAGCGTTCCGGACCGGCTCCGGCCTCGGCGGACATCAGACGCACATCCAGGCTGAAGGTGGTTCCGATGAGGGTAAAACTGCCCCAGATTACCTGATCAGCCCCTTCGGCTCGGGCTTTTGCGCGAATATCGTCCAGGCTGCCGGAAGTTATTTTCAGTGCTTCCTCGACGTCGGTCTCGCCGATCGTGATCGGATTCGCTCCGTCTTTTTGAAGACGTTGGGCTAAAACCCCCGATATTTGCGTACGCAAATTGGACAGATCGTCCCGGGCGTTGATCTGGAACGGCATGACCAGCACTTTGACGGCAGCTTGGTTGGAAATGTTGTCGGCTGCGACAGCGGCCGATCCGATTACACCCATTAACAGCAATGCCAGCCAGACAAATCGGGCATAAGGTCGCATCGAATCTAAATTGCGCATCACTTTGCCTTTATTCCAGTGTACGTAGCATATGCGTTCTTCTTGATCATATTCCGGATTTCGAACCATGTTCGACGTTTCGACTATGGCTTTGATGCTTAGCTGTGATATTCGAGCCGACCTTCCACGATGGTGGCCTGGCGTTGCATCATGGCGGCCAGTTCCATATTGTGGGTTACCACCACCATGGCCATTCCCAATTCCTGGTTCAATTCCAGCAGGAGTTGATGGATCTGGTTGCTGTTCTGCTTGTCCAGGTTTCCGGTGGGTTCGTCGGCGAACAACAAGGGTGGTTTGAGTGCCAGGGCGCGAGCCAGTGCCACGCGCTGTTGTTCGCCGCCTGAAAGATCGGTAGCCTTATGGTGAAGCCGATCGGAAAGCCCCACTCGGGTCAGAATTCGCTCCGCCAGATCGGCGGCATCGGTTTTATCCATCCCCTGAATCAAGGCCGGCATCATAGCGTTCTCCAAAGCTGAGAACTCCGGCAGCAGATGATGGAACTGAAACACAAACCCCATGGTCTGATTGCGAAACTGGGCCAGGCGCTGTTCTCCATATAGAAGCACATCTTCCCCCTCGAATAGAAGGCGGCCGCTATCAGGGCGATCAAGGGTTCCGAGGATATGCAGCAATGTGGATTTGCCGATGCCTGAAGCACCTACCACGGCCAGCGTCTCTCTGGGCTGAAGAGCCAGGTTCAATTCCTTGAGCACCCAGATTCTGGCCTTGCTGCTCTGAAAGCTCTTGCACAGCCCCTGGGCCTGCAAAAGCCCGTCTCGCGTCGATGACATGCCAGCAGCTGAAGCCGCTGCTGGTCTCGATGGTTCAACCATAACGGATCGCCTCCACAGGATTGAATCGGGACGCCTGTACGGCCGGATAGAGCGTGGCGATGAAGGAGATGCACATGGCGGACAATCCCACTGCTACAACATCCAGGAGTTGCAAATCCACAGGCAAAGCGGTGATGTAATAGACATCGCCGGGCAGACGGATCAATTGATAGGTGTCCTGCAGGTAGCACAATAGAGTCCCGAAAAAAACCCCTGTCACCGTTCCGATCGTGCCGATGATCATGCCTTGCATGACGAAGATTCGTTTGATGCTGCGGGCCGTGGCGCCCAAGGTTCTGAGGATGGCGATATCCTTGACCTTCTCCATGACCATCATGACCAGTGAACTGGTGATGCTGAAGGTGGCCACCAGCGTGATCAGGGTGAGGGTGATAAACATGGCCGCTTTTTCCAACTTAAGGGCCGAGAAGAGATTTCGGTTCAATTGCATCCAGTCCTGCTGTCGGAAGCCTTTGCCCAAGCGTGCTAATATCCGTTTCCCGATATCCGAGGCTTGAAAAACCTGCTTCGTCCGCACTTCCACGGCGCTGACCGCCCCCTGGGATCGAGCCAGCGCCTGGGCATCCTCCAGTCGCATGAAGACCAGGCTGCCATCATATTCGTACATCCCGGTCTGGAAAAAATCGACTACTTCAAACCGTTTCATGTACGGAACAACGCCCACCGGCGCCAGGGTCCCTTTGGGAGAGACGACAAAAAGCGTATCACCCTGAACAACACCCAGCGCACGCGCCAGGTCCCTGCCCATGACGAGCGGTGGCGGCACGGGCACCGTGGCGCGGCGGCTGTTTAAGGTTTGGGTAGAGGGAAGCAGTGTCTCCAGGCTCGGTATGTTCAAGCCTTTGCTTGCAGCCAGAGGGTCGATCCCTTTGATGACAGCTCCTGAAATTCGAGTATCGGCTTTGAGCATGACCTGTAATTCCTCCACAGGCCAGGCGGCCAACACCCCAGGCGTCTTCTCAGCCTCGGCCACTACCTGTTTATAGTCCTTGAATGGTTGGTCCCCGCGATCGATGACCAAATGGGGTTCTATTCCCAGAATGCGGTTCTTAAGGTCGGCTTCAAAGCCTGACATCACAGCGATAACCACGATCAAAGCCGTCACGCCGATGGTAACGCCGGCAATCGACAACAAGGTGATCAAGGAGAGAATGGTTCTTCTGGGCTTGGATTTGAAGTAGCGACGGCTTATGAAAAATTCGAATCGCATCAGCCTCTCGGTCGCCGGCCCAGTGCCGCCGGTCCCACGGTAGAACCACTGTCATAAGCAACGACTACTGGCTCTTTAGTTTCATATGGGGGAAGAGGATTACTTCCCGAATTGATGGTGCATCCGTCAGCAGCATGGTAAGTCGATCGATGCCGATGCCTTCACCGGCCGTGGGGGGCATGCCATACGCCAATGCTTCGATATAATCCTCGTCCATGAGATGGGCCTCTTCATTGCCTTCGATGCGGTCCTGGACCTGCTGCATAAAGCGGTCATGTTGATCTTCGGGGTCGTTGAGCTCCGAAAACCCATTGGCTATCTCGAAACCCGCAATGAAAAGCTCGAATCGTTCGGTCAGCGCTGGATTGGATTCGCTCCGGCGCGACAGAGGCGAAACCTCCACAGGATAGCCCGTGATAAAAGTGGGTTGAATCAACTGCGGTTCCACCAAGGCGTCGAACAATTTGGTGATGATTTTGCCGATGGAACGGGTTTTGGTCAAGGGCACGCCCTTTTCTGCGGCGAAGTTGATCAACGCCTGGTGGTCGTTCAGCATTGCCGGCGGCAGACCACCCATCTGCTCCAGGGCATCGGTGAGACTGATGCGTCGCCAGGGGGCCTTCAGCTCAATGGATTGCCCCTGGTAGGTGATGGTCGTGTCCCCCGATATCTGCTCTGCCACTGAGGAAAATAGGGTTTCGGTCATCTCCATGAGATCCAGATAGGTGGCATACGCCTGGTAAAACTCCAGCATGGTGAATTCCGGGTTGTGCTGGGTGGAAACCCCTTCGTTGCGGAAGTTTCGGTTGATTTCGAAAACCCGCTCGAAGCCGCCCACCACGAGGCGCTTCAAATATAGCTCCGGTGCGATGCGCAGGTAAAGGTCCATGTCGAGCGCGTTGTGGTGGGTCACAAAGGGGGTCGCTTCAGCCCCGCCGGCAATCGGCTGCATCATGGGTGTTTCTACTTCCAAGAAATCCCGCTGCAGGAAGAATTGACGAATGGCCTGAATGGTGCGGCTGCGCGTGGTGAAGGTCCGACGCACATCGCTGTTCATGATCAAGTCGACATACCGTTGGCGATATCTTTTTTCAGGATCTTTAAGGCCATGGAATTTTTCAGGCAAGGGTCGCATGGCTTTACACAGAAGTTTTACAGAATCGGCCAGCAAGGTCCACTCGCCGGTTTTGGTCTGAAAGACGCTGCCGCTGAGCCCGATGAAGTCCCCAATATCGAGTCGTTTGAAAAGTGCGTAGGCGGCATCCCCGACTTTGTCCTTGCGGATATACGCCTGCATCTGACCACTGCGGTCCCTGAAGCGTACGAAGGCCGATTTGCCGAAACTGTTAATGGCCATCATGCGGCCGGCCACCGTGACTGTCAGGGATTGCAATGCTTCGGGGGCGTTGGCCTCGATGGCCTCGCGGACATCCGCCAACGTGTGCGGGACTTTGAACCCGCTGGGAAAGGGGTTGATGCCCTCAGCACGCATCGCTTCGATCTTTTCTTTACGCTGGGCCAGTAGATCAGCTGGTTTTTCATTTTCCATATCGGCCTCTATATGCACAAAACGGGTTTTCCGACGCGCCTTAAAGCCCGTCGCACCCGTTATCCTGAAAATTCAAACACTTCATGCATTTTTCGCATGCCTGACAAACGAAATTTGCTAACCTATTTCATGCCTATATGTCAAGGCCAACTTTTAACGCCACCAGTTGACTTTTCATTGTCGGGCCAATAGGGTAGATTACTTTCTGCGAATCATGCGAAACTCCGGGCGCTATGGTCATGGCGGTCGCTGTTTCGCGAGCACGGGACAGATGCAGATTTCCAATGAACACAATCATTCAAAGATACATATTCAAAGAGCTGCAACCGCCCTTTATTATCAGCCTGGCTTTTTTTTCCTTCATTTTCATCATAACTCAGATGAATGTGATTACCGGATATCTTGTCAGCTACCAGATCGGTATCGGAACCGTGGCGCTTCTGCTGGCTTATGCCATGCCTTATTTCCTTCAGTTCGTCATCCCCATGTCCGTCATGCTTTCGGCCCTTTTGACATTCCTGCGCATGTCCGGAGATCTTGAAATCGTGGCCCTCAAGGCAAGCGGAGTCAGTGTCGGCCGTCTTTTGCCCCCAGTACTTCTATTCGGCCTGGGCGGGGCTATTTTGACTGCAGGCATTACGATTTATGCGTCGCCGATGTGCTTCAAAGCCACCAAAAAATTGCTGTATGAAATGGCCAAGGCCAACATCGATGCGGGGTTGAAACCACGGCAGTTTATCGACACCTTCAAGGATGTGGTGCTGTACATCAATGATATCGATCGTGAGACGAGAACGCTCAGCAATATCCTAATCGAGGACAATCGATCGGCCAGGGTCAGCAGCACTGTAGTGGCGCCACGGGGCCGGTTGTTCTTCGATCCCGAACTATTGGCGGTTCGGCTCCAGCTGCTCGATGGCGCCATCTATCAGGTCAGCCTCGATGATCGCCGGGTCAACCGAGTCGAATTTAAGAGTTATGATATCCGGCTGGATGTGAAGCGCAATATGGTGGGGCTTGGACAAAAAAGTACAAATGTTAAAGAGATGGGGCTGAACCAACTCTACCGATACATATACAAGCAAAAAAGAGCTAAACCAAATTACAATGCCCTGAAGGAGTGGCACAAGAAGTTTTCACTGCCGGCCGCCAGCTTGGTTATGGCGCTGTTGGGAATGCCCCTGGGAATCACCGCGCGATCGGCAAAACGGGCTTATGGCATTGGCTTGGGGCTTGGGTTTTTTTTGCTGTATTATATCATGCTCTCCGTTGGTTGGATGTTGGCGGAATCAGGCTTGTATCCTCCTGTGGTGGGCATGTGGGCTCCTAACTTCGTTTGCGGTACAATCGGCGTGGTCCTTCTGGCCCGGGCGGTCAGCGAAAAGCCGGTCATGCTGCCATCCATGCCTAAATGGCTTCGAAACCGCCGCTGGTTGCGTTCGCGATGAGTGCAAAGGAGCACTTATGACCATTCTGGCGCGCTATATCAGCCGAGAAATCGCTAAAAATTTCGGCATCCTTCTCGTCGTGGTGATGGGAATCTATCTCACCGTGGATTTCATCGAAAAGATCGATAATTTTATGGAGGCCAACGTCCCTCTTGGCAGGGCTTTGCTCTACTTCGGGTTGAAACTGCCGCTGATTTTGGTCCAAGTCACCCCTGTGGGCGTGTTGTTGTCGGTCTTGATTACTTTCGGGCTGATGAGCAAGAACAACGAACTCGTGGCGCTGCGAAGCAGTGGCATCAGCCTGTTTTCGATGATGGGGCCAATTATTCTTTGTGGGGTGACGGCAACCCTGTTCGTAGGGCTATCGGCCGAAGGTATCGTTCCATTGACCATGGTGCGCGCCAACAAGATCTGGCTTGAAGAGGTAAAACAGCACCAGATGACCACCACCCAGCAGAAGGACATTTGGCTCAGAGGGGAGCAATCGATTATTCATTTGAAATTTTACCAGCCCGACAATATGAGCGCCATGGGGATCACAGTGAACCGCTTTGACCGGAACTTCAACCTCGTGCAGCGGATAGATGCTCATAAAGGTGTCTATGAAAAGGGGCGGTGGTTGCTTGAGAAAGGAATTGACCAAAGGGTAGATAGTCTAACGAAGGGATGGGATGTATCTTATTTCGATGACCGGCAAGTCGATTTGCCATTTGCTCCCGATGATCTGGCCAGGGCGGCGCCTCAAGCCGACGAAATGAGTTTTTTGCAGCTAAAACAATATGTCGAAAGGGTGCGAGCCGAAGGCTATGATGCCACGCCGTACGAGGTGGATCTGCATGCAAAGATTTCGTTCCCCTTTATTTGCGTTATCATGACCATGATCGGTGCAGGCTTGGCTGCCCGCGGCAGGATCCGGGACGGCCTGGCGATCAGCATTGTATACGGTTTAGGCATCGCATTTTGTTACGCCATTTCTTTTTTCCTGGTTTTTATGCGACTTGGCTATGCGGGAATTTTGCCGCCCGTCATGGCCGCCTGGGGTGTAAATGTGCTCTTCTTATGTATTGGTGGATATTTGCTGATCAATGCAGACTAGCAGGCTTTACCGATCGCTTTGCTTAATCGAATGCATCAGGCGATGGAAAAGCATGCTTTCAGTCGTGCCACAGGAAATCCCGATGCTATTGCTTTACAATATTGCTATGATGTTCACGGCCTTGATGGCGTTGCCCTACCTCATGATGACCTTGGTGCAGCCCAAACGCAGAGCCACTTTCATTCATCGCCTGGGATGGAGGATTGGCCAGAAGTATTCTCCGGACACGTTCATGCACAGAAAACAACCGATCTGGGTTCATGCTTTGTCAGTAGGAGAGGTGCTGTCGGCCGAACCTATTATAGATCGGTTGCGTGAGAAATTCCCGAACCAGCCGGTGGTCTTTTCCGCCTCTACTCACTCCGGGATGAATACTGCTCAAAGAATATTTGCGGACAGAGTCGATGGCCTGTTATACTACCCATACGATCTGTTGTTTTCCGTAAAACAAGTGGTGAACCAGGTCCAACCGAAGTTGGTGGTTATCGTCGAAACCGATGTCTGGCCCAACTTCCAGATGTATCTTCGGCGCCGGGGGATCCCTGTGTTGTTGGTTAATGCCAGATTGTCCGCTGGTTCCTTCAAGGGGTATCGCCTGCTTGGCCGTTTCTATCGCCGAGTGATGGCCAGCTTCCACAGTATCGGGGTTCAAAGTGAACCTGATGCAGCGCGTTTCCTTTGTCTCGGTGTGCCGGAGCATAAAATCTTCGTGACCGGCAATATCAAATTCGATCAAAAAGGCAGCGATCTGACTACGACCGAACTGGAGCGAATTCGTTCCGATATAGGGATTGCGGCACCGCGACCGGTCATTGTGTTGGGAAGTACGCATCGAGGGGAAGAGACGATCGGTGTCGAGGTCTTCCAGAAACTTAAGCAGCGTTTTGAGAATTTATTGCTGATTGTCGCACCACGGGACCCGGGACGGGCCGGCGGTATCGCCCAGCAGCTTCGTGAAAGTGCGCTGGCGGTCGGATTCCTCTCGGCCTTGAAACTCGACGAAACAGAAGTCAGGTATGATGTATTGGTGGTCAATACCATCGGCATCCTGCGAAAACTATATGCCCTGGCCGATGTGGCTTTCATCGGGGGGAGTCTGGTGCCAGAAGGAGGACACAATCCTTTGGAAGCGGCTGCGTTCGGCAAGGCTGTTGTATTCGGACCGGATATGAGCGATTTTGCCGATGTGGCCCGGAAGCTCACCCTTTCGGGTGGAGCCCTCTGCGTCCATGACAGCCGAGAACTTTATCAGGCTTTTTATGAACTGTTAGCGGACAAGCAGCATCGCAGGCAGGTGGGCAAACACGCATTCTTGGTTTTCAGGGAGAACCAGGGCGCTGTGGACAAAACCATGGACCTGATAAGACAAGCCTTCGAAAAGGAGTCACCCGACGGTGCCCGGTCATTTCGTTAGGTTAAAAGATCGAATCCGAACCATCATCGAGGGGCACGACGCGGGGCAGTGGCCGCATACCTGCAACGTGCTGTCAGGCGCCAGCAGGCTGTACGGCCTTTTGACCCATGTGCGCCATAAATTTTACGACCGCGGTTTGCTGAAAAGCCATCGCTTGCCGTGTCGTGTGATTTCTGTGGGCAATTTGACGGTCGGGGGGACCGGCAAAACCCCAATGGCCATATATATTGCCCGCCACCTTCGAGGCTTAGGCTATAAGGTGGCTATCCTCAGCCGCGGGTACGGCGGCAGGGCTGAAAAGAAAGGCGGGATAGTTTCCGACGGTCTGCAGATGATGATGGATCCAGATAATGCCGGCGATGAGGCCTTCATGATGGCAGACAAACTGGAAGGCATTCCAGTTCTGGTCGGGCAAAACAGATATCGGTCGGGGATAACGGCTAACAAGCTATTTAATTGTGAAATCATAATCTTGGATGATGGTTACCAGCACCGGAGGTTGCAGCGCGATTTGAACTTGTTGCTTCTCGATGCCAAAAGCCCGTTTGGTAATGGGCATCTATTGCCCAGGGGGCCTTTGCGATCCCCCAAATCGAGCAGCCAGAGAGCGGATGCCTTCGTTTTTACGCGCTGTACGCCCGAAATCGGCTTGCCCGAATTGCCCGCACAGACATCGAAGCCATCAATGGTGTTTCACACAAGGCATCGGCCCGTGCTTTTCAAGGCTGCCGTTCCTCCGAATGCAGGCAGAAATAGAAACTTCAGGGCGAGGCTCGAACCCATTGCGATAGAATCCATTGTCGGCACAAAAGTAGTGGGATTCTCAGGTATTGCCAACAATCTCGATTTTAAACGCAGCCTGCTCTCCTTTGGGGTGCTGCTGCAGAGCTTTCTGAGCTTTGGGGATCATCATCGCTATTCCGATGAAGATTTACACGTCATTCAGAGCAGGTGCAGCGATGCAGACGCCGAATGGCTGGCGACCACCGAAAAGGATTTTTATCGCCTGTGTCATCGGTTTCATCCGAAGGTTCAAATGCTGGTGGTGGGCATAGAAATCGAGTTCCTCCCGAATCCAGACGGTTTCCATGCATTCATGGATAGCGCTTGCCAAGGATTGGATGCGAGGGTATAGTCGCGCCTCATTTTGGGGTTGCTGATCATGAAGTATTCGGGATGACTGACGGCTTCTTAGAAGATTGTGTTTTCGGATGGTTGAGGATTGCTATAAGTGATTAGGGGGCGTCAATCGTGAATGGATCTACCCATGAGATAAGGAGGCTGCATTAGTGGCGGCGAAGAATGTGTTCGAAAAATATCGTGTGGGCTTTTCCAAGCTTATCCTCATTGTGTTAGGGATAGGTCTTCTGTTCGTCGGGAGCAAATGGGAAGAGACGCCCCTCATCGGTTCGGTTCTTTTCTTAGGGGCCTGCATCCTTGTCGGTGTCGCTTCCTTGGGACGTCTCTGGTGCACCTTGTATATTTCCGGCTATAAAGACAACACACTGGTAATGGTGGGGCCTTATTCCCTGTGTCGTAACCCTCTATATTTTTTCAGCTTGCTGGGAGCGGTCGGCGTTGCGCTGGCTACCCGAACCATAACCGTGCCTTTGCTTGCGCTGGTGTTATTCTCAATCTACTACCCTTTGGTAATCAAAGGTGAAGAACTTCGCTTGTCAGATATCCATAAGGAGAGATTCGCTGAATATCGCCGAACGATTCCCGCATTTTTGCCAAGCCTTGCAAAATTTGAAGAGCCTGCGGAGTATAACGTAAGGCCTATGATCTTCAGAAAGAATTTGATGGATGCCGTCTGGTTTATTTGGCTGGTCGGCATCTTGCAGGTTATTTCGGTGTTGCATCAAGCGAATATGGTTCCGGTGTTCTTTTCCATCTATTGAGATCGCCTGCCGGCAAGATTTTTTGCTAATTCGATTACTATCCATCCCCAAAAAGGGATTCTGGTTCAAGATCGCGGCATAAGCCTATTTTGAGATGGGGGCATACTCAAGCATTTCGAAGGATTATAATTTGCCTCCAACAAAGATATTGGGCCATAAGGCTTTTTTGAGAGGGTTTGCAGAAACTTTCAATTTTATAAACAAAATTACACAGGCGCGAATCGCCACAAAAGCTACCGCGAAGGTTTGGGGTGAGGCCTTTTCCCCAGGAGTGCTGATATTAATAAAATCATTATCATACGGAGTACTTATTCAGCCTTTGGTGGCGTTGAACGCGTAGCGCTCAGCCTGACCAAGGGGCTTTTACAAAAAGGACTGGAGGTCACCCTTTTGACCTTACCGGGCCAGCACTGGCCATTGGACCATAAAAATCTCAAGGTTGTCCATGTGGGAATCGGATACGGCAACCGACTGCTCCAGGCTTGGTCATTCAATCGGGGTGTGGGCAAATATCTGCGAAACGGCAGAGAGGTTACCATCCTATCGCTCGACAAGGTCACCGATTTCACCCATCTGCATGCCGGTGGCGGTACACATAAAACCTTTTTAAGACTTAGACGCAGGTATTCCAACCCGATCGCCAATTTTTTCCGGCAGATCAGCCCATTCCACCAATATTTGCTCTATGTGGAAAAAGCGGGTTTCGAAAGCCCTAACCTCGTGAAGGTGCGATGCAACTCACAGATGGTACGAAGGGACGTGCAGCAGGAATACGGTGTTCCTGAGGAAAAATTAATCGTCATCCATAGCGGAATTCGCTGGAAGGCAATGGAGGCCGCGTTCGCCAATAGACGGCATTTGGGCACTGAGTTGTGCCAAAAACATAACCTGGATCCATCGTGGCCTTGCTTATTGTTCCTGGGCAGCGGGTTTGATCGCAAAGGCCTTGATATCGCCATCGAGGGCCTTTCGGTCTTACCGTCCATCTATCATCTGGTGGTCGTGGGCAAGGGCGCAACGAATGCCTACGCGAGGTTGGCGGACAATTTGGGCGTCGGCAAACGCGTTCATTTTCTGGGGCCTCAACCGGACGGATGGCGCTATGCGGCATTTTGCAAGGCGATGGTGCTCCCTTCTCAGTATGACCCCTTTGGTGGCGCTTCCGCTGAAGGTCACGCCATGGGCATTCCCGTATTGGTGAGCGACAAGACAGGATATGCGGATTGGGTCACAGACGGTTTCAACGGCGTGATCATTCCTACGCCGATGGGACGACCCCAGATCGAATCGGCCTTCGCAGGTTTGCATGAACTGATCGAACGGCCCAAATGGCCCCCCGAAAAATTCCGCGAACACGCCCGCCACGTGGATGATGATGTGATCCTGGACAAATTGCTTCGGGAATTTATCTGCTAATTGTTTTTCAATTCCAGGAGCATCAGCAGCCCGGTATCTTTGTGCCGCCATTGGCCAAGAATTTTGAAATCCTGTTCAAACGGCGCGGCCATGAAATCAACGCCCTTTTTAGGCCATTGATTCTCTTCGTAGAGCAGGTAGCGGATACCCTCCGCACGCATTTTCAGTACCAGATTCTCATAGCTTCTCGGGATGTTATTGACCTGAGCCTTTGCACAGAGCGCACCTGGGTAGTCACGATGGGCATAAAAGAAAACCCATTCGTAAACGGTTGAAGATACCCCCAAAATTCGAGCCGTCGCTTCTGGCGCTTTTTGGCTTGCTATGATTTCACCGGCTTGACGAAAAGGGAGCTTGTCTTCATGAATGGGCCGCACGCTCTTTCCGAGACCGAAGGCGAGGATGAATACCGCCATCGATATCGCAGCGGTCAATGGCTTTAATTTTAATCTGGACTTAATTAAGTTAAGGACTTTCTCGATACCATATCCCATGGGGATGAAGCTTGAAAAAATGAGAATCGACAAGAACCGGCTATATATGAGCCACGTTTGCAGCAAATGAACATAAAGAATGACGAGGCTCAAAGCAAAGAGGGTTACAAAATAAAGTATGTGCGAATTAGAGACCCACTTGTCGCGAAGGCCGATAAGGCCCAGGAAAAAAAACAACGCATATGGATAGAAGAAAGCTTCGATAAACGTGTTGAAAATCAAGGCAAACGGCACCATCCAGACGATGGTGCGAATGTCCTTCAGGAATTCCCCGATAAAGTCCGGATGAAGCTTGGAGAGCGCTTTCAGTTGATCGCGCAGTACGTCATAGTGGCCGCCGAATTGTGTCAACTCGGCCTGGATCTTGTCGATGCGCAGCAATGTGCCAAGGGGTCTGTCTATGAAGAGCGCGCCGATTACCAAAACAAGGAAAGCCAAAAGACCAGGCAAAGAAAAGAAAACGGCTCTTTTCAGGCGGTCATCGCTCTTGTGGATCAATAAATAAATCCCCGAGCCCAGAAGAAATGCCACTCCTTCCATTCGGGTCCAAGTTGCCAGCATAAACAGGCAGCAACTCACCAATAGGTCCAGTTGCGCGCGTTTCCCCGCATTTTCATCCAAGTGACGGATGAAGACCAGCATGCCGCAGCAGATAAGAAACCAGAAAAGAGGATCACGTACGACATCCGCACTGCGACTTATAAAGAACGGTATCAGGGCGTAGACCAGCAAGGTCATGGCGGTGATGGCCTTATCGAAAAAACGCCTCAAAAGAAAATAGAACGGAATCAATGTAGCGAAACTGAAAAACAGGGAGACGAATCGGCCTGCCGCGACCCAATCCCTGAAAATGAAAAACGACCCTGCGATCAGCAGGGGCAGCGGTGATATGAATTTCACATGGCATGTGGCCAACAGGTTCCACTGATGATAAAATATCGACCGTGCCTGGTGGATATAGTGAACGCCATCGGGGTTGACGATAAAGGTGTTTAAACAGGCATAAAGTCTTATGCCCAACGCGAGTGAGAGTACCCAGAAAACGGGCTGTTTCACCAGGCTGCGCATGCTTTCGATTCGATTCATCATTTTTCCAATCTGAATATCGCGCGGACACCGCGATCCGTAGTAAAACCCATGAAATCGATTTTAGAAAATTTCAGGTTTTGCTTTAGGATGTCTTTCAACTTGTCGAGCGACTTCACACGGCTTGGGGAATTGTCTTCGAAGTAGCAGACTTTGCTGCAAAATGCATTGATGATATCCCATAGTGCCTGCTTATCGACGTGGGACCAAATGGAAAGCACAAAGACATAGTCAAAGGGAGCCGGTCCGATTAGTCTTTTTAACGCTTCTACGCCCTCATTTATGTCGAAGGTGTATAAGGATACGCCGATGTCGTTTTCCTGGAAGTGCTTGTTCATGGCATCGACCACATCACGGCGATGATCAATCCCGATGGCCCGCGAAGCCCCCCTCTTTACTGCGTCCACACAAATACGGCCGATGTTGCATCCTATATCCAGGACGGAATTTTTTTCCAGGTGTGCCGGTACATTCATTACCGCGTAACGGTGATTCATGTCTCTGCCACGAGGATTCGAATCATCCAATGACTGATAAAATTTTCCATCCCAGCTTGTTTCGATAGCTCTTGCAAGATCAATGTGTTGTTCATTGACGGATAAAGGCACATCCTTCAGGCCCAACTTATGCTCGAGTCGAAAAGCAATGTCCAGTTTGGTAACCAGACCTGGCTGTTTTTGCTTGCGTTTCAAATCTCTTTTCATATGAAGCGTCATAAACGGCCGGTGAAGTTCTTCATCTATCAACTTAAGAACAATATGGCGTATCTTATAGCGGCTCAGCAGCAGGTCCAATACTTGGTCCGCCATTTTGGAATCGGCGCTGTTGAGCACCTGGAGCGAGAATTTTTTGACTTCGCGTGCAGCCGATTTATCGATATCTTCATTTAAATGGCCCATTTCAAAATCGATATGAACCACTTTTCCGGGGGAAACAATCAAGTTTCGCAGATTGGCATCGTAGTGGATCAATAGATGGTTCTGCTCGAAAATGGCAATGCAATGGCGGTGATACATCTCACTGTATATATCAGATATAACGTCCAGCTTTTCCGTGGCCCCGTGTTTGGGATCGGCCAAGAATCGATCAAGGCGTTCCCCTTGGACGGAAGAAAGGCCCAGCATGGGGTGCCGCCCCTGATAGGTGTCTTGGATTTCAGAAATTTCCGGGACGCTGAATCCTTTATCGCGCCAGAGCGCGAGGCAGTTGTATTCAAAATCCCGTCTCAGGGCAGGGGGCAGATATTCGACCGGCACTTCCCGGCCGAGGGCGCGCAACAATCTATATTTAGCCATCTTGAAATTGAAAGGTTTGCGGCGGTAGGATTTTATGAGGATGCCACAGCTTGGATCGTTGTCCAGATATTTGATGACATTGCTGTCATGGATAGTATCCCGGCCTGAATTGGATTGCTTCATATCCCTCCTCGGGGAAGGCGCCCATGTAAAGGTTCGCCTCAACTGGCATATATAAAAAACTAATGCGTAGATCAGAGCTGTGATTATTGCAACTGGGCAGTCAATTCATAGTCTACTTCGATCCTCACCGTGTCATGGTAGGATTGTGTTTGACGAAATACCTGGTCTCCTTTTTGCGCGCCATAGCGCTGGATCAGCCGCCCTCTGCGAGTTTCGTCCGGCTGATGTACTTTCAAGAGAACATCGGCCCGGCTGATACGTGATTCCGGATTGGATTTTACATAGAATCGAACCTTCTTCTTTTTACAAAATCGCAAAAAAGGCTGCAACTCATCGACCCCTTTGCAGGGATGCACATACTTTCTGCGGAAAAAAAAGAGCGTGTCCACGCTCATACAGTCATCGTCAATGACGGCAATGTCTTTTGGTCGGTAAGGGCCGAATCCCTTTTTACGAATCAATTTACCCAGAGTGGTTTTACCGACCCCTTTGTTTCCCGTTATGCATACAAGGGCATGCTCTTTATGAAGCAATACTTTCTGGATGGTATCCGCCAGCAGATTGAAATCGTCGGAGCTTAATCCAAAATAAGGAATCGATCGTCCATCTTTATCCCGTATCCTGATCATCATGTTGTGCCCTGTCCCGTTTTGCCCGATCCATTTGGATGGCTGCGCACGCTATCTGCCTGCGCCTGGTGCCCGTCTTCGATCCACGCGTATTGTTGCCATCGACCCGTCAGTGTGTTCGGCGATGGCCGACAGTACCTGCTCAACGCTCAGTTCTTCCAGACATCGAGACCGGCCTGTCCCGTCACATCCCTTCTGACCGCAATAAATACAAGGTAAATCTCGGTGGACAATTCGACTGCGTTCACCCAATGGTGCCCAGACCCCCGGTTTGCCCGGTCCGAAAATGGTGACCGCCGGCGTTCCCACGGCCGCACTGATATGGCCCAAGGCGCTGTCCATGCCGATCAGCAATGCGCACTTCTGGACGACAGCCGCCAGTATGCCCAAGCCCGTTTGGCCGGCTAGGTTGACGACCTTCCGGTTACAACGGTCAGTGATGGATTGGGCGCGCGTCCTTTCGGAAGACGCCCCTAAGATGAGGACGGTACGGTCTCTCTCCTGAGACAAAAATTGAACCAATTGGGTGGTTCTCTCTATGGGCCACTCCTTATATCGCCATAAGGCAAAAGGGTGGACGGCGACGATCGGCTTGTCCAGATCCACCTTGTGCCGGATTAAAAATTGGATAGCCTCTTGGGATAGTTTTTCCGAGACGACAATCTCAGGAAAAGGATGAAGAATATTGATGCCGCACTCGGTCAGCAGGCTTTGGTAGTATACGGATTGGTGACGATTCGGATCGGGCATAAACGGCTTGAGATGGGTGAAGGCCCAGTCCCGCCATAAAGGTTCTTTGGTTGAGTAGAAGCCTACACGGATGGCGGCACCTGACAGATACGCCAAGACCGCACCGCGCGTGCCCGCCCTCAGGTCCAGAACCAGATCAAACCGAAATGCGCGCAGCCGCCTGAAAAAAGCGATTTGGTATCGGATGGCATCCGTCATGCGCAAGCGGTGCTGATCAATGGAAATGACTTCATCCGCCCAGGGGCAGATATCGATGAGTTCCCTGGCTTTGGCACGAACGGCGACCACCACTTGGGCATCAGGGAAATTGTCTTTGAGCGCACGAACGCACGGCAAACTCACAACGACATCGCCGATGTCTCCCAACTGGATGAGCAGGATTCGCTTTATGCGCTCCGTGCTCAGTCTCAGCGGCGAACCTTTAAGCCACACGATGTGTCCCCTCTATCCCCGACGTTCTTCGCTCGCAGGAGTGCGATGATGGACCAATTCCCAGTATTTGGCGTATTTCATAAAAGAACCACCGGCATTTAACAAGGATATTATCAGGCCATCGAATCCGCACAAAAACCCCAATTTTAAGATATAGATAGAAAAAAACATCCACCCGCCATGCAGCAGCGGAGACCAGCAGCCGACCTTCTTCTTCCGGGAGGCCATCTCTTGTGCGGCGAGTGTGGAATAATGCTGGAGCTTTTCGATCATCTCCGCATAGTCGCGAAAGCTGTAATGATCGATATGAAGGGATAGTTGTGCCACATGCCCCTGCGCCATCCAGCGCTCGTGAACGGTATTCGGGCTGAAGGCCCCCCTGTGACGCCTTACCAGGCGGACCACCTTGTCCGGCCACCAACCGCAGTGGCGAATCCAGCGGCCGTGGAGATGGTTCCGGCGCAGGAACCCGAAAGCGGCGATCTCGTCGCTGGTTTCGGACAGGTGGTGCTTGATACCGTTTGCCGTGGATTCCGGCACCCGTTCGTCTGCATCCACAAGGAGCACCCACTCATGGCTGCAACGATCCACGGCATATTGCTTCTGCCTGGAGAAACTCTCAAATGGGTGCTCATGGACCGTGCAACCCAATTGTCGGGCAATGGCAACCGTTCCATCGCGGCTGCCGGAATCGATGACAATGATTTCATCGGCGAAGCGAACGCTTTCCACGCATTCAGCCAGTCGATCCGCCTCGTTAAGAGTGATGATGGCTACTGAAACAGGAGGCGCTTCAGGCATGTCGGGAATCCTGTGTCGAGGTTGATTTTCCTTCTGTCCGGGTGCCGGATGGCATCGGCAGTTGAAGGGTCTGCAGACCTTGGGCGCACAGGCAGGTATCCGCTGCCTGCGCCTGTGCCAGCAATTGGTCGTTTACCGAAAGATGCGCGCGGTCGTTCTCCGGGTGCCACAGATGAAAACAGATGGCGGCAAAAGGGTGCTCTTTGCGCTTCAAGCCATATTTGTAAAGGCGAACGACCATTTCAGAATCTTCCCGCCCCCAGCCTTTAAATGCTTCATTGAAACCATTTACTGCATACAGGTCGCTTCTGAAGATCGCAACATTGCAGAAACGAGTGCCGCCGAGCCTGGTGTTGATCAGGGGGGGCAGCCACCTCAATCGCAGCAGATGGTGACGGTTGCCCAAATGTCGCGAGAAGAACAGCCCGAGACGCTTCCCGGCAATATCTCGATGGGTGAAAGTATCCGACAGTGCCCGATCCACCAGGATGCGTTTGCCCTGTCCGAAATAGCCCCGGTCCGACAAGTGCTCGTGGTCCTCTACGAAATGCGGGTCGGGGATACAATCGCCATCCAGAAAAATGACATAGTCGCCCGAGCATGCCCGCAAGGCCTTGTTGCGTATCTGGGCCAAACGGAAGCCCTCGTCGGGTTGCCAAACATGGATCGTTTTCGCAGTGGAATGGGGTTCCAACTCTTCGACGCAGCGTCGGGTTTCTTCCGTGGACCCGTCATCGGCCACCAGGATTTCATCGGGCAGCCGAGTTTGCTCATACAACCCGGCCAATACCCGGGTAAGCGCGTCGGGGCGATTGTAAGTGGAAACGATGACGCTGATCTTCATTTTCGTTGGGACCACGCTTCTACTCCATGGGCACCCATACGGTGTCTGTGCGCCTCGGTACCATTGCTTCGACGGCGGTCATCACCGTTTCGACCTTGATGGTTGCCATGCATTTGTACGAATAGGGGCATCGCCGCTTGAAGCAGGGTTGGCATGGCCGTTCGGCCTGGATTACCTTGTGCACCAGGCCATAGGGGCCTGTCCGCCAGGGCGCCGTGGGACCGAAGAGGGCCACGGTGGGCGTTCCCACGGCTGCGGCGATGTGCATGGGGCCGGTATCGGTGGTGATCATCAGGGTTGCGCGTTGCAGCAAGGCTGCCAAGGTTAACAAATCGGTCCGGCCGCAAAAATTGACACTTCTGGTGGTCATGTGATCTTGGATGGCGCTGATATAAGGGCGATCTTCGGGCCCGCCCGTGAACACCACGGGATAACCCAATTCCGACCTTACCCTGTCCGCCACTCGGCCGAATCTGTCCTGGCACCAGAGTTTGCTTTCCCATTTGGCCATAGGGTTGATGGCGACAAATGCTTGGTCCGATCCGATCCCATTTTCAGAAAGAGCACGACTTGCCTGGATACGGTGATCGGCTGTAATCGGCAGCCGGTACTCGATGGCTGGGCAGGAAATGCCCACAGCCTTCAACATCATCAGCCCCCGTTCCAAGGCATGAATCTCCATGCTTACAGCGGGGATCCGCTCGTTCAGGAAAAAATAACTCCCTTCCTGGTGTTGAAGCCCACGTCCGAAGCCGATCTTGCGCCGGCCGCGCACCAGCGCGATCAGTGCCGCGCCTTTGAGCGCGGCCTGAAAATCGAACACCATTTCATACTCACGGTCTCGCAGGTTGCACAAGAATGTTTTGATTTCATGGGCATGCTGTTGCCGATAGGCACTGCCAAGGCCCTTCAGCCAGGCCTTGCGGCGCGAGACCAACACGCGGTCCAGAGCTGGGTGGCCCGCAAGCAGACCGGAGGCTGCCTCTTCGACCAGCCAGGTAATGTGGGCGCCAGGAAAATGCCGCCGCAGGGCATTCAGCGCCGGCAGCGTATGGACGACATCTCCGATGGCGCTGAGTTTGACGATGAGAATTGCCGGTCGGCCCATGCGGCTTATTTCCCTTCCTGCCGACCGAGCAGCGCCAGAACGGTCCGCATGACCCGTTCCACGCTGATGGCGGTCATGCAACGATGGTCGACAATGGGACAGTGGGGTTTCAAGCAGGGGCTGAACTCGCAAGTCTCCGGGAGATGCACCAATCGGGCGGCTGCATTGATCGGCCCCGTGGCCACTGGGTCGGTGGGGCCGATGATGGCGACCTGGGGGATATCCAGCGCCGCGGCCACATGCATGAGCCCTGAATCGTTGGTAACAAAAAGGTTGCATATCTCGATAAGGGCCATGGCCTGGCGCAATGTGGTTTTCCCGGATATGTTGATGGCGCGATCGCCGATTTCGGCGGCCAGCCACTGCCCCAGCTCGGCTTCATCTGGACCGCCGAAGATCAGCAGGAATGCCCCCTGCTCGTCGACCAGACGGCGCCCCAACTCGGCAAAGCGATCCGGCAACCATCGCTTGGCAGAACCGAAAGTGGCCCCTGGATTGAAACCGATGCACAGCCCATGGCGCAGCCCCATGCCGGCCAGAAACTGTTTGGCATCGCGCCGTTCTTCGGGGGTTATCACCAGGGTCAAATCTCTGCCATGCAGCGACATGCCTGCGCCGCTGATCAAACCGAGGTAGTAATCGACCAGGTGGCCCTTTTTTAGCGGTCGCCAGGTGCGGATGCGCTCGGTGAGCAGCGCCGTACGTCCGTCGGTGGTGAATCCCATTCGCCGTGGAATGCCGGCCAAAAAAGCGAGCAGCGCGGCTTCGAAGGCGTTCTGAAACAGAATCGCCATATCGAATTGCTGTTCGCGTAAATCCCCGGCCAGCCGCAGCAACCCATCCCATCCACCGTGGCGGCCATTGGCCTGGTAAATCATGATCTCGTTGATATCCGGATTGTTCCCGAAGACCGGCGCTACCCACGGTTTGGCGAGCAAAGTGATATGAGCCGACGGGAAATTGCGGCGGATGGCCCTCAGGGCGGGCGTGGTCATGATGGCGTCGCCCACCCAGTTGGCCGCGCGGATCATGATCCGATCGTTGGGATGCGTTTCCTTCCGGGGCATTTTATTTCCGTTTTATTTTTCGTTTTTGCCGGGGCCATGGTTGATATGGGCGGGTTTTCCAACGCTGGTGCACCCAGAACCACTGGGCCGGGAATCGACGGGCGTACAATTCGATCACCCGGTTGTATTGGGCGGTGTTCAGCTCCACGTCCTTGGTCGGATCTCCTGTTCGAATCAGTGGCAACTCAGGGCCCAAAGCAGTATGGAACCCCTCGGGGGTGCGGACTATAAAAGCCGGAACCACCGGGGCACCACTCTTGAGTGCCAACCAGGCCATGCCGGTGTTGGTGCAGGCCCGGTGGGAAAAGAAATCAACAAATACGCCTTCATACCAGTCTACATTCTGGTCCATCAGCATGGCCACCGAATTGCCGCGTTTGAGTTCCTTGTAGATCTGGCGCATGGCGCCGCGGCGTGTGGGGATTGTATGGCCGCCATACCGTGAGCGGCTCTCTTTGAAAAAGCGGTCCAAGAACGGGGTGTCCAAGGGACGATAAACAATGCCCACCGGTATCCGGCACAGATACCCAATGAACGGCAGCAGTTCCCAATTGCCGAAATGGGCCACCAGGAAAAGTACGCCCTTTTTTTTGTCAATGGCCCGTTGGTACTCTTCAAGCCCCGATACGGTGAAATGTCCGGCGAGCTGGCTGGGGTTTTGGCGCTGAGCCCATCCAATCTCGAAAATAATGTGTCCAAGATTTTCAAAGACACGCCGGGCAATGGCGAAGCATTCTCTTCGAGATTTCTCAGCACCGAAGGCCATTTGGAGATTTCCCAGCGCGATGCGGCGATGCTTGCGGTCCACGGCAAACAGGAGGCGGCCGAAAAAGGTCGCCAGAAACCAGCGCACCCCTCGCGGCAAACCACCCAGGAAGCGCAAGAGCATCCCAACCATATGGTAAAGAACGCTATCCAGCGTCACCATGCGATGCAATATGCTTCTTTTCCTGTATTTTTTCATGCGCAGGCGCTTCTCGGCGGGGAAGGGGGGTGGAAGTGATATGCCCCGCGAGTGGCAAATTCATTGCTGTTAACGTTCATCAAGTTCGGATTGGTTTCTGCTTTCAATTCAGTTCAAGACGCCGGCTGACGATGCACCGCCATTGCTGGCGGTGAACTGCATCTCATGCAGTTTGGCGTATTCCCCTTTAAGGGAGAGCAGGGAATCGTGAGTGCCTTGTTCCACGATGCACCCGTCTACCACCACCACGATCTGGTCGGCCTTGGCCACGGTCGAAAGCCGGTGGGCGATGACGAAGGTGGTTCTGCCCCGCATCAGGTTCTCCAAGGCTTTCTGCACCAAGACTTCGGCTTCGGTATCCAAGGCGGATGTGGCTTCATCCAGAATCAAGATCGGTGCGTTCTTGAGCAAGGCCCTAGCGATACACAGGCGCTGCTTCTCGCCGCCGGACAGTCGGCCGCCCAGTTCGCCGATGACCGTATCGTACCCTTTGGGAAAGCGTTGAATAAAATCATGTGCGTAGGCCGCCTGGGCCGCGGCGATAATATCCGCTTCACTGGCCTCGAGGTTGCCATAGGCGATATTGTCACGCACCGTTTCGTTGAAAAGGATCGGGTCCTGGGTGACGATGGCGATTTCGCGGCGCAAATCCGCCACCGAGTAGGCGCGGATGTCGATCTCGTCAATGAGGATTCTTCCATCGGTGACATCGAAAAAACGGGGGATGAGATTGACCATGGTCGTTTTGCCGCCGCCGCTCATGCCCACCAGGGCCAGTACCTGGCCATGGGTCACAGTCAGATCGATGCCCTTGAGCACAGGCTTTTCGCCATAACTGAAATGGACCTTATCAAACCGTACGGTATGAGGACCGGATCTCATGGGGTGGGGTTGAGGTGGGTCGAAGATGTCCGACTGGGTCTCGATCACATCATAGACGCGATCGGCGGCGGCGAGCCCCTGCTGGATCGAATTATTCAGTTGGCTCAGCTTTCGAATTGGGTCGTAGAGCAAAAGAACACAGCCCAGGAAACTGACGAAAGAACCCGGTGTGGTTTTGCCTTTAATGACTTCCCAGCCGCCATACCAGATCACGAAGGCGATACCCAGGCCGGCGAAAAATTCCATGATGGGATTGGATAAGGCACGAACAATCACCCCTTTGATTTCCAGCTTGAACAGTTTCAGGGTCTGGCTGTAGAAGCGGTTTTTTTCATGCTGCTCCATACCGAAGGCTTTAACGATCTTATTTCCGGCAAACGTCTCATGCAAAAAGGCGTTGAGCTCCGCCATGGTCTGCTGACACCCGGTGCTGACCCTGCGTACGCGGCGCCCCAATTCGATCACCGGTAAAAAGGCCAGCGGGAAGACGATGAAGGCAAGAATGGCCATGCGCCAATTCTGATATAGGACGACCACGGCCAATCCGATGACCGAGGAGCCGTCCCGCAGTACCCCGGTGACAGAGGTGGAAACCATGGACTTGAGAATGTTCACGTCGTTGGTGATGCGCGACATGAGCACGCCGGTGCGCTCTTTCTGGAAAAATGACAGGGGCAGGTCCTGAATGCGGTCATACAATCGGTCGCGAAGTCGTCGGATGATATTCTGGCCCACAAAATTCATGAAATATTCCTGGCCGTACGTACCCAATCCTTTCACCAGGAAAGCGGCAATAATCAAGAGCGGCAAAACCGTCAGCCCCTGGGCGTCTTTATTTACGAAAATTTTGTCGATGACCGGTTTGAGCAGGTAACCCATAGCCGTCGTGGCCGCTGAAATCATTAGACTGCAGATCCCGGCCAATATGAGCTTGTTGGTGTTCTCTTTGATCAGCCCGAGGATATGGCGATAGCGATCTTTGAAGTTAATTTTAGGAAACAATTTCAATCCAAGGTTCCTTCCGTGCAATACCGAGCACTCTCGGTGCCGGTTGCTTAACGCGCCTGTATTTAACCCATGGTCTCCTGTTTGTAAATGCTGACCGTGAAAACCCTCCCGCTGCCCGTTAGATGGCAGCAGGGGGTAATTGTCGCCGTTGTGCCGGTTATCCATTGCCTATTAATACAAGCCATTATATAAAAGTCGGCAACCACATGGTGAAAGCCATCACCTTCCAATGCGCGTACCGAGCGCTTAGCGGGGATGCGCGCAGGGGATCTTTATAAAGGATGATCAGCTACAATGCCTTTTCCGGAAATTGATCTATCTAAAGTGAAAACTTACAGGGCAATGGCCAGGCCTTCAAAGGTCAGCACCACCCTTGAGGGTAAACCCCCTAAATATGGCATGCACATGGGCGATTTTCTCAGAAGCCTGCCTGCGGTGCTGAAAGCCGAAGAGTTCAAGTCCGTGGCACGGGCGGTGGTATCCGCTCGCCGGCACGATAAGCCCGTGATCGCCATGTTGGGCGGGCATGTGATCAAAACAGGATGCAGCCCGATTCTGGCCGATCTGGCCGCCCAGGGATTTATCACCCACTTTGCCTCCAACGGCAGCGCTGCCGTGCACGATACCGAACTGGCATGTTGCGGCCATACCTCCGAAGATGTGGCTGAGCATCTGGCAGACGGTTCCTTTGGCATGGCCGCCGATACAGCTGAATTGATCAACACTGCGGCCCGCCGCGCAGTGGCTTCGGGCGAGGGTTTCGGTGAAGCGGTGGGGGGCTTGCTGGTCGATCGTAAAGCGCCCCATTTAAACAGGGCCCTGTTGGCGCGTTCGTACCAGCTGGGCTTGCCCTACACGTTGCATGTGGCCTTGGGCACCGATATCGTCCACCAGCATCCCACAGCCAGTGGTGCCGCCATCGGAGAGGCGTCATTGCGCGATTTCAGAATTTTAGCAGCCTCCGTGGCCGGCCTCGGCCAAGGCGGCGTGCTGCTCAACCTGGGCAGCGCCGTGGTCATGCCCGAAGTGTTTCTCAAGGCCCTTGCCGTGGCGCGCAATCTCGGCCACGATGTGGCCGATTTCATCACGGCCAATTTCGACATGATTCAGCACTACCGGCCGACGGTCAATGTGGTCAACCGGCCGGTGCTCAAGGGCGGCCGTGGGTACGCCATCACGGGGCATCATGAAATCATGATCCCCCTCCTGGCCGCGGCCATTTTAGAATATGCCCAGGAATCATAACCAGTCACAACGAAGGAGAAAAGATGTTCAAGGATGTTTGGCAGCGTCACGTGGATTGCTTTCAGCAATTGCCGGACATGGCCGAAACGATCGATGAAACCGGGGCCCGCTTGGCCCGGGTGATTGCCGCCGGCGGAAAAATTTTGATTTGCGGCAATGGCGGATCGGCCGCCGACGCCCAGCATTTCGCCGCCGAATTGATCGGCCGCTTCGAAAAGGAACGTGCTTCCTGGCCGGCCATCGCCTTGACCACCGACACTTCGATCCTCACGGCCATCGGTAACGACTACGGATTTGCCGAGATCTTCGCCCGGCAGGTTCAGGGGTTGGGGCGCAAGGGGGATGCACTGATCGGCATTTCCACCTCCGGTCACTCGGAGAACGTCCTGCGTGCCGTGGCCATGGCCAAATCCCAGGGCCTCTTCACGGTGGGCTTGCTGGGCAAGGATGGCGGTTTGCTTAAGGCCCGAGTGGACTGCCCCGTGGTCATCGCGAATCCCAACACTGCCCGAATCCAGGAGGCCCATATTTTCATCCTCCATTTCTGGGCCCTGTGTATCGAACAAACCCTGGTTGCCGGGGCTTGATTCATAGGAACGATTGCATGCATGCCAAAGTTTCCGCTTTTTCCAAGAGTCGCGTCCTGGTGGTCGGCGATGTGATGCTGGACCGCTACTTATGGGGTCGTGTGGGCCGCATCTCACCCGAGGCCCCGGTACCTGTGGTACATTTGCAGCGTACCACCGAAACCCTGGGCGGCGCCGGCAATGTGGCCCTGAATCTTGTTTCTTTGGGGTGTCGCGTCTGTGTAGCAGGCTTGTGCGGCCACGATGCGACCGGCCAGGCCCTGCGCGCCTTGATGTCTCAAAAAGGCATCGAGGAGGCGCTGGTGGCGGATGCCGACCGTCCGACCATCACCAAGACCCGGGTGATGGCCCAAAAACAGCAGATGATGCGCCTGGACGAAGAGCATACCCGGGCTATCGGACCGGCTGTGGCCCAGAAGATTCGAACGGCGGTGATGGACTCCTTGCATGATTGCCATGCGATGGTGCTGTCGGATTATGGCAAGGGCGTGCTGGCCGAAGCGAGTTTCGTGCAGGAATTGATCCGTGCGGGGCGTCAGCATGGGATTCCGATTCTGGTGGATCCCAAAGGCACTGATTGGCAGCGGTATTACGGCGCCACAGGCATCACCCCCAACACCGCCGAACTGGAAGCGGTGGCCGGTAAGGGGTTGGAAGAAGATGAGGAGCGGCTCGTCGCCGCTGCCCGTCAGGTGCGCGAGCAGTTCGGTTTGGATTGGCTGCTGGTCACCCGCGGGGCCAAGGGGATGTGCCTGATCGATTCGAGTGAACAACCCGTCTTGATCCCGGCCCAGGCCCGGGAGGTGTTCGATGTTTCCGGGGCCGGCGATACGGTGATCGCCACAGTGGCCGCCGCCCTGGCCGCAGGGATGCCCCTGGTGGAGGCTGCGCGCACTGCCAACCTGGCTGCAGGTATCGTGGTGGGCAAGCTGGGGACCCAACCGATTCTGGCCTCGGAACTCTCTACGGCGATCACTTTCAGTGCCCAGCAACAGTACTATCCCTATTCAGCCGCCAAGATGGCGGCTCTGGACGCCGCCCTGGCCAAGGTGCGCGAATGGCGAGCCGCAGGCAGCAGAGTGGTGTTTACCAACGGATGCTTCGACCTGCTGCACCCCGGTCATATCAGCTTGCTATATCAAGCGCGCGCCCTGGGAGATCGGTTGGTGGTGGGTTTGAACACCGATGCCTCCATTAAACGTTTGAAAGGCAGCGGTCGTCCCATCCTCTCCGAGCAGGACCGGGCCGCCATGCTCAGCGCCCTGGAGTGTGTCGACCTGGTGGTGCATTTCGATGAAGATACGCCTTTGAAGCTCATCGCGGCCATTCGGCCCGACATCCTGGTGAAGGGATCGGATTACACGCCCGATCAGGTGGTGGGCAAAGAGGTGGTGGAAGCTTACGGTGGCTGTGTAAAGCTCGTCGACCTGATTCAGGGATACAGCACCACCGGGCTGACCCGGAAGGTCATCGCCGAGTTCCAAAAAACAACAAATAACCAAGAAGAATAAACATTCCTCCCTGTTTCACGTTGCCCTAATCTTGGACTCGATTTAGGCCGATAATATCATCTACGGGCGTGTTGGTACGCCTGACCGGTCCAGTATGTGACCGGTGATCCTAAATTTGAGGCGGATGACGGCATGATGGTCAGTGGGGGAAGCAGCGGTGGCCTATTTCAACGGCTGAGGCTTTATTGCCTTCACCGCATGGCGCCGTCGAAGCTGCTGGCCGAAGACTCTCTCGCCTATTGGCGGGCCAACATCCTGGCCACAATTCTGATGACAGCCGCAGGGCTATGTGTGCTGGCCCTGGCGGCCGCACTGTTCGTGGCCATCCGCTTGGATCGGTGGCACCTGCTTTTCTTCGACCTTTGCGCCTACGCCATGAGCATCGTATTACTGCTGGTGCGCGGTCCGAGCTACGAGTTCCGCGCCGGGCTTGCCGCCTTGACCATCTATCTCATCGGCCTGGCCGTCATCGTTTTCATGGGCCCTCTGAGCGGCGGCCCGATCTGGCTCTTCGCTTCGGCCATCTTCGCCGGCGTGTTTTTAGGGGCAACGGCGGGCCTGGCGGCTGCGCTATGGAATACCATCACCCTGACGACCCTTTGCTGGCTCTTTTGGACCGGTCAGATGGGTCGCGGAATGCCTTTCTTCCTGACGTTTGAGGCCATGGCGGCCGCGGTGATCAGCTTTACGGTATTGAATCTTCTGGCCGCGGTTTCCATTTCCGTCCTGGTTAAGGGCTTGAGCATCGGCCACCAGAAAGAAAAAGCCTTGAGCAGCAGTCTGGCCAGGGAACGCCAGCAACTGGTGGCGGCCAAACAGCAGCTTGAGGAGGAAATCGAGGAACGCAAGGCAGCCGAGGCCGCTGTGCGCCAAAGCGAGCGCCAATATCGGCTTCTGGCTGACAATGTCAGCGACATTATCTGGATGATGGATCTTGAGACGCTCAGGATGACCTATGTGAGTCCTTCGGTCGAGAAAATCAGGGGATATACCCCGGAGGAGGCCATGGCCCAACCCCTGTCGCAGAATCTGACGCCGGATTCCTACAAGAGGATCAGGAAAAAGTTCGGCGAGATGCTGCGCCGCAAAGAGGAGATCAACCGCCAGCATACCTTTACCGTGGAGGTCGAGCAGTTCAGAAAAGGGGGCGGGACCATCCATTCGGAAGTGACGTTTTCGTTTATCTGCAACGATGAACAGCGACCTGTATCGGTAATGGGAGTGACACGCGACATCACCGAGCGCAAGCGTGCGGAAGATGAGCGGGGCAAACTCGAAAGCCAGCTGCGCCAAGCCAAGAAGATGGAGGCCATTGGGACGCTGGCAGGCGGCATCGCCCATGATTTCAACAATATCCTCTCCTCCATCATCGGGTTTACCGAGCTTTGCCTGGACGATGCGCCGGAGGGAACGATCCTGAGGGATAACCTGAATGAGATCTTCACTGGCGGCAAGCGGGCCAAAGAGCTGGTGAAGCAGATATTGACGTTCGCCCGTCAGGCCGATGACCAGGTCAGTCCTATCCAGATTGGCCCCATTGTGAAGGAGACGCTTAAATTTCTCCGCTCATCGATCCCCTCCACGATTCAAATCCAATCCGATGTCCAGAGCGATGGGCTGATCATGGGCAATGCCACCCAATTGCACCAGGTGGTGATGAACCTGTGTGCCAATGCGGCCGACGCCATGGAGGAGGGGGGCCTCCTCAACGTGAGCCTTTGCGATGTCTATTTTGAGGATCTCCTGCAACTGCCGGCCCGGAATATGGTCCCGGGCCACTATCTGAAACTCAGTGTGCGAGACACCGGTGCCGGGATCGCGCCGCATATCCTGCCTTCGATCTTCGACCCCTACTTCACCACCAAGGCCGTGGGCAAAGGGACGGGCATGGGCCTCGCGGTGGTGCACGGCATCGTGGAAAGCTATGGGGGCAAGATCGTCGTGGAGAGTGCACCGGAGAAAGGGACGACCTTCACCCTGTTTCTGCCCGCCACTGCCCGCCAGGGAGCTTCCCCACAGAAGGATATGGGCAAGTTGCCCGACGGCCGGGAACGGATTTTGTTCGTAGACGACGAGGCGTCGATCACAGTCATGGGGCGTCAGCTTCTGGAAAGGCTGGGATATGCCGTCGAGACGCGAACCAACAGCCTGGAGGCCTTGGCGCTTTTCCGGCAGAGACCGCTAGATTTCGATCTGGTGATTACCGATATGACCATGCCCCATTTGCCCGGGGACAAGCTGGTTCGCGAATTGTTATCTCTACGACCGCATCTGCCCATCATTCTCTGCACGGGGTATAGCAACAAGGTATCGGAAGAGATGGCGTCCACCCTGGGCGTAAAGGGCTTTGCCTACAAGCCCATCGTGCGGGCCGATTTTGCCAGGTTGGTGCGCAAGGTGCTTGATGAGGCCAGGAATTAGCCGAAGATGCCTTGCCGATCTCAGTCCGCCTTTTTTAATGCGCGCGTAACCTTATGTTGCCCCCGCATCCGCAACGCTTACCTTAGCTCTTTCAGCAACTGATCGAAATAAGCGATGGTCTTCTTCAGCCCGTCTTCCAGATGGATGGTGGGGTGCCACTGGAGCGTCTTTTCGGCCAGGGATATATCAGGCTTGCGCTGCCGGGGGTCGTCCTGGGGCAGTTCCTTGTGAAGGATCCTGGAGGTGGAGCCGACCAGATCGATCACTTTTTGAGCCAGTTCGAGGATGGTGAACTCACCCGGGTTGCCCAAATTGATGGGGCCGGTAACATCGTCCGGAGAGTTCATCAGGCGGACAAGGCCTTCCACCAGATCGTCCACATAGCAGAACGAACGGGTCTGGCTGCCTTCCCCGTAAATAGTGATGGATTCGCCCTTGAGGGCCTGGACGATGAAATTGGAGACCACACGGCCGTCATTGGGATGCATGCGCGGACCATAGGTGTTGAAAATGCGGGCCACCTTGATCTTGAGGCGGTGCTGGCGATGATAATCGAAGAAGAGTGTTTCGGCGCAGCGCTTGCCTTCATCGTAGCAAGAGCGCAGGCCGATGGGATTGACCCGGCCCCAGTAAGATTCCGGTTGGGGATGGATCTCGGGGTCACCGTAAACTTCGCTGGTGGAGGCTTGCAGGATTTTGGCTTTAACGCGCTTGGCCAGGCCCAGCATGTTGATGGCGCCATGCACGCTGGTCTTGGTGGTTTGCACCGGATCGAACTGGTAGTGGATGGGCGAGGCTGGACACGCCATGTTGTAAATCTCGTTGACTTCCAGGTAGAGCGGGAAGGTGACATCGTGGCGGATGTACTCGAAGTTGGGCTCGTCCTTGAGTTGCGCGATATTGCGTTTAGTGCCCGTAAAGCAATTGTCTACGCACAGGACATCGTGGCCCTCCGCCACCAGTCGGTCGCACAGGTGCGAGCCCAGAAAACCGCAACCGCCGGTAACCAAAATGCGCTTGCTCAAATGCATCCGTTCCCCCCTCATGTGGCTGTTAATAACTTTATGTTTTTTTAACCGATCTTGATTTCAAAGTCTACCTTAACGTCGCGGTTGCACTTTTTACCGAATTATGGAAAGTTAGCGCCCATTCCAGACCTCAAGGAGGGGTTATGACCATCGATCAGCAACTGTTGGATCTTTTGGTTTGCCCGAAGTGCAAAGGCGATATTCGTTTGACGGCCCATAAAGATGGGCTGATCTGTGACGCTTGCCGGTTGGTCTATGAGATCCGGGACGATATCCCCATCATGCTCATCGAAGAGGCCAAACCGCTGGCAAGCACCACTGCTTGAAGCATCGCCAAGCAACGGAATGAAATCACATGAGCCACCCTTCGCCGCCACCGCCGGCCAAACTCGTGATCGGTGTTTTCTTGAAAGAAAAGGAGATGCTGCCGGTGGTGGTGACAGAGTTGTGCCGGCAGTTCGGCGCATTGGACATGGTCAGTCCCTGGTTCCGCTTCGATTATACCGATTACTACAAGGCTGAGATGGGAGGCCCGCTTTCAAGGCGCCTGCTGGTGTTCCGCCACTTGATCGACCAGGAGCGTTTGGTCGCCATCAAGCACAGCACCAATAAGCTTGAAACCCGTTACGCAGCGCAAGGGCGGCGCTGCATCAATATCGATCCAGGGTATTTGCTCCTGGAACGGTTTGTCCTGGCCACCGGGAAGAATTACACCCATCGCATACACATAGGACAGGGCATTTATGCCGACCTGACCTTGATGTACCAAAAGGGTGAATATCAGCCGCTGCCTTGGACCTATCCCGATTATGCCGCCGATGAGATGCGCGCCTTTCTGGCAATTGCGAGGCGCAAATACGGGGCCGATATCGGATCCGTCTTGAATCTTGACTAAAAAGGAGTCGTTGCATGCTGAAAAGCATGACCGCCTATGCTTGTATGGAAAAGAGTGACCAGGCGCTGACCGTGGGCGTGGAAGCACGCGCTTACAACAGCCGGCATCTGGATATCGCCCTGCGTCTTTCGTCGGGTTATGCCTCCCTGGAAGAGAGGATCAAGGCCCAGATTGCAGCCAAGGTGGTGCGCGGCCGAATCGAGATCCGCATCTGGGTCAAGGATGCCTCCGAAAAAGCCTCGGCCTTCGAGGTCGATGCGGCCAAAGCGCGGGCCTTTTGTCAGGCGGCTTGTGCGCTGAAAACCGAGCTGAAGCTGTCGGGGGATCTATCCCTGGAACATCTGCTGGCACTGCCCGGTGTGATCCAGGCTGCGGAGAACTCGCAGGCCGCCGACATGCACTGGCCGCTCATGGCCGACTGCCTGGACCGCGTATTGGACAATCTCGACAGCATGCGGCGGCGGGAGGGAGATCACCTGAGGTGCGACTTCATCCAGCGGCTCGATTGGATTGAATCCCAGTTGAAGGTGATCGAGGCCAGCTCCGAAGGACTGCTGACCCAATACCGCGACCGGTTGCAGGCGCGCATCGAAGTACTTACCCAGGGGGTGATTACCCTGGACCCCATGCGCATTGCCCAGGAGGCGGCGCTGATGGCGGATCGCAGCGATATCTCGGAAGAAATCGTGCGCGCCAAGAGCCACATCGCTCAGTTTCGTTCGGTTCTCAACGGCGAGGAGCCGGCCGGACGCAAGCTCAATTTCCTGTTGCAGGAATTCAACCGGGAGTTTAATACCATGGGATCCAAGACAGGCCAGGCGGCCGTTTCGCACACCATCGTGGCGGTCAAGGCCGAATTGGAGAAAATGCGCGAACAGGTCCAGAATATAGAGTAGGCCGGCGAGCCGGGGGCGCCGGCGGGGGATTATCGCGCCCATTGGGCGTCGGGAGCGGGAGAGAGGGCAGGATGGAGAAGAATTTACTCAATATTGGCTTCGGCAATACGGTTGTGGCCGATCGCGTGGTGGCCATCGTGTCACCCAACTCGGCTCCCATGAAAAGGCTCAAGGATGATGCCAAAGATGAAAAGCATCTGGTGGATGCTACCCATGGCCGTCGCACCCGTTCCATAATCATCATGGACAGCAATCACATCGTGCTGTCGGCCATCCAGGCGGAGACCATCTCCCAGCGATTCGAAACGCTTCGAGAAGCCCAGGAAAATTCATGAGTGCCGCAGACCCGACCCATGCGACCGCCCAGGTTGTCGGCGGCCGCCTTTTTGTCGTTTCGGCCCCATCAGGGGCGGGCAAGACAACCTTGTGCGCAGCTGTGCGTCGCCACTTCGGCGATTTGGCCTACTCGGTTTCCTACACAACCAGAGCGCCGCGGCCGGGAGAGCAGCATGGCCGGGATTATTTTTTCATCACCCGAGAGGAATTCGAAGCAGGCATTGCAAACAACCGTTGGGCAGAGTGGGCCAGGGTTCATGGCAATCTTTACGGCACATCGGCGCAATGGATCAATGATACCCTTTTGGCTGGAAAGGATATCCTCCTGGACATCGACGTCCAGGGGGCTCGCCAGATGCTGGTGCGCTTTCCGCAGGCGATCACCATCTTCATCCGTCCGCCCTCCATGGCGGTTCTCGAGGCGCGTCTGACCGGCCGCGGAACGGATGATGCCGCTGCCCGGGCCTTGCGCCTGGCCAATGCCAAGGCCGAGATGGCCCAACAAGACCTCTACCGTCATGTGGTGGTCAACGATGATCTGGGTCGGGCCACCCGGGAATTGATCGCTCTATTGGCTCGGCATCGATCCAAGCCTGGCCCGAACAACCGGTAGGTCTCTCCATGAGTGTTGCCACCATCCTTTTATATGGCTATCATCCGGTGCGTGAAGCCTTCAGGGCCGGAAGGCGCAGAATCGACATTCTCCATCTGGCCCAGGGCAAGGGGGTTGTGCGCCGTGAGGAGTTGGTGGATCTGGCTGAGCAGGCCGGGGTGAGGGTGACATGGAGCACCCCTGAAAAAATCACGGCATTGGTGGGCCACCGCCGGCACCAGGACGTGGCGGCGCTGGTGGCAGAGTACCCTCTCAGTTCATTAGAGGAGATCGTGGACCAGTCCGCTGTTCAGGGCCGGCCACCTTGGATTGTATTGCTCGATCAGGTGGTGGACCCGCAGAACTTCGGCGCCATCGTGCGAACGGCTCATTGCGCTGGGGTGCATGGTATCGTGGCGCCCAAGGATCGTTCGGCGCCCCCCACGCCGGCGGCCAGCAAAGCCTCGGCCGGCGCCTTGGAGCACATGCGCATAGCTTATGTCACCAATCTGGTGGCAGCCGCCAAGCTCTTGAAGAAGCAGGGACTCTGGATCGCCGGTGCGGACCAGGACGGCGCGCAGTGTGTGTTCGACGCGGATCTGAGAGGCCCTTTGGCCCTGGTCATCGGCGGCGAGGAAAAAGGCCTGCGGCCGCTGGTGAAAAAACAATGTGATTTCACTCTGGCCATCCCCCAGAGCGGTACGATCAGCTCCCTGAACGCCTCGGCGGCGGCGGCCGTTATCATCTACGAAGCTTTTCGTCAAAGAAGGAGTTAAAACCGCAATGACAGATAAACAGCCCCAGAAAATCACTGTGTCTGCAACAGGCGAACTGAATGTTCCCGAGGTGCCGATCATACCGTTTATCGAGGGTGATGGGACGGGCCGGGATATCTGGCCTGCCACCCGACTGGTGCTCGATAGGGCCGTGGAAAAGACATCTCAGGGCCGGCGCCGGATCGAGTGGCTGGAACTATTGGTGGGTGAAAAGGGATTCCATCAGACCGGACAATGGCTCTCCGACGAAGCCCTGCAGACCATCAACGACCATGTGGTGGCTATCAAAGGACCTATGACCACCCCGGTGGGTACCGGCATCCGCAGCCTCAACGTGGCAATCCGTCAGAAACTCGATCTGTATGCCTGCGTGCGGCCGGTACGCTATATCGACCCGGTGCCCAGCCCCATGAAGAATCCCGAAAAGATCAACATGGTCATTTTCCGGGAAAACACCGAAGACCTGTATGCCGGCATCGAATGGCAGGCCGGCAGCGCCGATGCGACCAAGGTCATCGATTTTCTAAATGGTCAGATGGGCACGGCCTTATCGTCAGATACCGGCATCGGCATCAAACCCATCAGCGAGGCCAACAGCAAACGTCTGGTAGCCAGCGCCATCGCTTACGCCATCGAGCAGGGTTGTCCGAGCGTGACCTTGATGCACAAAGGCAACATCATGAAATTCACCGAGGGCGCTTTCAGCCGCTGGGGCTATGAGGTGGCCAGGGAGCGTTTCGGTGACCGCACCATCACCGAGGCGGACCTTTTCTCGCAATACGGCGGGAAAGCGCCGGCCGGCAAGGTGGTCATCAAAGACCGAATCGCAGACATGCTTTTTCAGCAGGTGTTGCTGCGGCCGGACGAATTTTCGGTGATCGCCACGCCCAATCTCAACGGCGATTACATTTCCGACGCCCTGGCCGCCCAGGTGGGCGGTCTGGGAATGGCCCCGGGGGCCAACATCGGGGACCGTTGCGCCGTGTTCGAGGCCACCCACGGGACGGCTCCCAAATATGCGGGGCTTGATAAGGTCAACCCGAGTTCATTGATCCTTTCCGGGGCAATGATGCTCGACCACATGGGCTGGAAAGAAGCGGCCGGTAAAGTGCGCACCGCTTTGCAGGCTACCATCAGAGCCGGGATCGTAACCTATGACTTGGCGCGCCAGATCCATGGGGCCCGGGAAGTAAAATGTTCGGCCTTCGCCCAGGCCATCGCCGAACGGTGCTGAGCGATAAGCATGGAGAAGTTCGTTTCCAGCGCCGGCCCCAGCACCGGGCCGAATGGGGAAAACGAATCATCCGGCGTTTGGCCGCCATTGCGGCCGAAGCCTTCTTTCCAGGGATCTGTTGCGGCTGCGGGCAACTTTTCAGGTTGCCCGGGCGATCAGTGGGGGCGCTCACGTTCGAGCATTGGATGGATCGTTTCTTGTGCAAAGCGTGCATCGCGCCGTTTCATGCAGTGGGTTCGCCGCTGTGCCCCGGGTGCGGCCAGCCTTTCGCGTCCGCACAAGGCGCGGATCATACCTGTGGGCGGTGTCTGGAGCGTCCGTTTGGCTTCAGTGCGGCCCGGGCCGCCGGGCTCTATGAAGGCGGATTGCAGATTGCCATCCAGCAACTCAAATATCACGGCCGCGACACCCTGGCGCAACCTCTGGGACGATTCCTATGGCAGACCCTGGACCGGTATTGGGACCCGACCCATTTCGATCGGATCATGCCAGTGCCGCTTCACCCACGGCGCCTGCGCCAAAGAGGATTCAACCAGGCGGGTGCCCTGATTCGGGAGTGGCCGCGGCTGGCCCGACGCCAGGGATTCTGCCCTCCACCGGATTGGATCGACCCTCGGACATTGCAGCGTCAACGACCTACCCGGCCGCAAACCGGTCTGAGGCGCGACGAGCGTGTGACCAACCTGCGGGGCGCTTTCCAGTTCGATGACCGCCGTCCCGGTGTCAAGAGATTGAAAGTGCTGCTGGTGGATGATGTGATGACCACCGGCACCACAGCCGATGCCTGTGCTCAGGTCTTGCTGGCAGCCGGTGCAGCGGAGGTGCGGGTGCTGAGCTTGGCCAGGGCCGTGACAGATTGGGATTAGGAATCCGATGCAATGGAAATGCAATCATAGCGTACACTACTTGCAGTTCGGCGGCCTGGCCGCGCTGCCGGGCGTCTGGCATGGTATATTCCCGCGTTATGCCCTGGAAAAAGACGGCCGACGCCGAAGCTTCAATATCGGGTTGAATGGCAACCCAACGGCGTCGCAGGTATTGTTCAACAGGCGCCAAATGTTGGCCACCAGTGGTTGCCGTGAGGTCGTTTTCGCTCGTCAGGTTCACGGTGCCGATGTCGCGCCCTGGGAAGGTCCTGCGATGCAGACGGCCGCGGCCGAAACGCACTACCTGTCAGGGGATGCCCTCGTCACCGATGCCACCGGCGTGGCGCTGGTGATCCAGACGGCGGACTGCCAGAGCGTGGTGATGGCCGACCCGGTCCGGCGGGTGGTGGCCAATGTGCACTCCGGTTGGCGGGGCAGCATCCAGAATGTGCTCGCGCGCACGGTGGCGGTCATGAAGGCCCGTTATGGGTGCCGGCCCGAAGACATCGCGGCCGGCATCGGCCCCTCGCTGGGGCCTTGCTGCGCGGAGTTCCTGAATTACCGCGATGAGATACCAGAGCGGTATTGGGCTTACCGGCGAGCAGGCGACTTATTCGACTTCTGGCGGATGAGCGCCGATCAACTGGCCGCGGCCGGCGTCCTGCGGGAGCACATAGAGATCAGCGGCATTTGTACCCGCTGCAATCTGCATCTCTTTTTTTCCTACCGGGGGGAGGGTAAAGCCGCCGGTCGGTTTGGCGCCATGGTCGGTTTGGCCGGCTGAAGGAAACCAAAAATGCATCAACAATCCGCAACCGTTTTATGGAACCATATCGTCGGCCCGAATTGTCATCGGCTGGGGCTTTCATGCCCAGCGGGCTTTGAGACCGCCGTACCGGGCCAATTTATCATGATCCAAAGCGGCCCGCCGCTCACGCCGCTGCTGCGGCGGCCTTTTTCCATCTTCGGGGTGATCGGAACCCCTGGCCGGCCCGAAGGCATCGAGATTTTATACAAGGCGTTGGGGCGCGGCACCCATCAGATGGCGCAGTGGACACCGGGCCGGACCGTGGACCTGCTCGGCCCTTTAGGAAGAGGATTCTCGGTAGCCCCCGACACCCAGCGTGTATACCTGGCAGCGGGTGGAATGGGGGTGGCACCCATCCGTTTTCTGGCGACTCGACTTGTCGCCAGCGGCACCGATCCAACGCGCATCAGGTTTTTTTTGGGCGGCCGTAGCCAGGAGGATCTTCTGTGCGCGGACGAATTCAGAGCGCTTGGGATATCGGTCACCGTGACCACCGACGACGGCAGCGCCGGCCTGCAATGCCTGATCACCGACCCACTGGAAGAGGCCATCCGGCAACAACCGCCCGATCTGGTCTGCGCCTGCGGCCCCCATGGCATGTTACAGTGCGTCGCCGGTATCACCAGTCACCATGGCGTTTCCTGCCAGATCTCGCTGGAGACCATGATGGCCTGCGGCATGGGCGCCTGCCTCGGATGTGCCGTGCCCGCGCCTGACCGCCAGGCCGGTTATCGCCATGTCTGCGTCGACGGTCCAGTGTTCAGCGTGGGCCAGGTGGATATGGGGTAGCTGTAGATTTCACATTGACTTGGCCCGGCGGCTGTGTTAGGTGCTCTTCTCTTATTGTGCTCCCGGAACAGGCGAGGCATCGCTGCTCTTTATTATGAAACGTGAGACCCGGCGTTACATCAAGGAGTTGGCCTATTTCAGCACCATTGGCCTGTCTGTGGCGCTGGCGATTTTCATCGGTCTGGGCGTCGGCGTTTATCTGGATAGGTGGTTTGGAAGTTCGCCCTGGCTGACCATCATTTTTCTATTGTTAGGCATCGTGGCCGGTTACCGGAACATCGGGCTGGCCATCAAGAAAAGCAGCCGGCTATAGCCGGGCAATATCGGGCGGAAACAGTGAGCATACAGGACCGGCTTATCCATTTTGTCACACGTGCCAACTGGATCTTGTTGGCGCTTTCCGCATTGGGCAGCATCTTGCTGGCGCCGGCCGATGTGGTCAGGGGCATCATCGCCGGCGGTCTGATCGTAACCATCAACTTCCACCTGCTGTCACGGACCCTGAAAAAGGCCCTGAATCCGCCCCACCTGGCCTCTCACCACAGCGTGCTGGCAAAGTATTATATCCGTTTCATCGTCAGCGGCATCATCATCTTCGTTCTCATCAGCCAGCATTGGGTCAACCCCTTTGGGCTGTTCATCGGTTTGTCGGTCGTGGTCGCCAGTATCACCCTGGCCACGTTCATGGAAATTAAGCGACTGATTTTCAAGGAGGCGGTGTAAGGATGGAACATCCCTATCTGTTTTTCGTCCAGCTGTTCGGGCTTTTTGGCGAAGGTGCGAAGCATTTCGCGCAGCAGTATCCCTGGGTCGTCTACTCGTGGGTGCTCATGGTTTTCCTGATCGTGGTCGGTGCCCTGGCAGCCAAGGGTGTCAAAATGGTGCCCGGCAAGCTGCAGAATCTCATGGAAGTGGTCGTATCCGGCATTGAGGAGTTCATGGTGGATACCATCGGCGAAGAGGGACGCTGGCTTTTTCCCCTGGCCGCAACCGTCTTTCTCTATGTCTTCCTGGGCAACCTGATTGGCATCATCCCCGGTTTCTTCCCGCCCACCGCCAATCTGAACACCACTGCTTCGTGTGCCCTGACCGTGGTGGTTTTCACCCATGTCATCGGCATCAAATATCACGGCGCCGGTTACATCAAACACTTTCTAGGGCCTGTGTGGTGGATGGCACCCCTGATTTTCATCATCGAAATCATCGGGCACCTGGCCCGCATTCTCTCCCTCTCGTTCCGTCTTTTCGGCAACATGATGGGACATGAAATCGTTCTGGCGATCCTCTTCGGCCTGGCCGGCGCCTTCTTCGCGCCCCTGCCGATCATGGCGCTGGGCATCTTCGTGGCCTTCGTGCAGGGATTCGTCTTCTTCCTGCTCAGCATCATCTATTTCTCCGGCGCCATGGAGCATGCGCACTGATCATGGCAAAATCACGGTAACAAGGGCCGCTAGGCCCTTCAATTTGGGGTTCATGGAAGAAGCCCAATAAACTAAAACTTCATAAGGAGGTAGTTAAACACATGGAAGCTCAAGCATTGCAGTTCTTTATCGCTTGCGTCACGGCCGCCGGCTTCGGCATCGCCATCGCGGCATTTGGTTGCGGTCTCGGACAGGGCATGGGCCTGAAGGCCGCCGTGGAAGGTATCGCCCGTAACCCCGAATCTTCGGGCAAGGTCACCGTGACCATGCTGATCGGTCTGGCCATGATCGAGTCTCTTTGTATTTACGCGCTGGTCGTCGCCTTGATCCTGATCTATGCTCATCCCCAGGCAGGTGCCATCGCCGGACTGTTGGGCGCTAAATAATTTCCGGTTTTTGTTACATCCAAAGGGCAGCGTTTGACTCGTCAAACGTTGCCCTTTTTGTTTGATGTTGGGCCAATCCCTCCGCAAGGCTGCCGGTGGCAGGATTCTTCCTGCTTCTATCCAGGTTTTAGGCCATCAGCACCGGCTTCAGAAACTGACCGGTATAAGAACCCGGCAGCAGGGCGATCTCTTCCGGAGTGCCATGCCCGATCACAAACCCGCCGCTTTCGCCACCCTCGGGCCCTAAATCGATGATGTGGTCGGCACATTTGATCACGTCCAGATTGTGTTCGATGATCACCACCGTGTTGCCGTTGTCCACCAGGCGCTCTAGGACCTGGAGCAATCTGCGGACGTCTTCCATATGCAGGCCGGTGGTGGGTTCATCGAGAATATAAAGCGTCCGGCCGGTGCTCCTTTTGCTCAATTCACGCGCCAGCTTGATCCGCTGGGCTTCTCCTCCGGAGAGGGTAGGGGCCGATTGACCGATAGGCATATACCCCAGGCCTACCTCGGCAAGTGTTTGCAGTTTCTCATGAATCAAAGAGATGTTCCGGAAGAAGATGCTGGCCTGTTCCACGGTCAGATCCAGTACTTCGGCGATATTCTTGCCTTTGTAACGAACCTCCAATGTCTCCCGGTTGTATCGTTTCCCCCGACACACGTCGCAGGGGACAAGCAGGTCCGGGAGAAATTGCATTTCGATTTTAACGATGCCGTCACCGCCGCACGATTCGCAGCGCCCGCCCTTGACGTTGAAGCTGAAACGCCCCGCTTTATAACCGCGCATGCGGGCCTCCGGGGTTCTGGCGAAGAGATCTCGGATAAAATTGAATAAACCTGTGTAGGTGCTGGGGTTGGAACGGGGGGTGCGACCAATGGGCGACTGGTCGATATGGATCACCTTGTCGATATGTTCGAGGCCCTGAATGCTTTCATAACCACCGGCGAGGGTATGGCTGTGATAGAGATGCTGGCTCAGGGCGCAGAACAGGGTGTCGATGACCAGGCTTGATTTTCCCGAGCCTGAAACGCCGGTGACGCACACCATGCAGCCCAAAGGGAAAGTGACGGAAATCCCTTTCAGGTTGTGGCAAGTGGCACCTGTGATGGTGATCGCATTACCATTGCCCGGCCGCCTCCGGCTGGGGATGGGGACCTGCTTGCGACCGGAGAGGTAATCGCCGGTCAATGAGTCCTGGTTGTGTGGCAAGGCCTTGGGGGAACCCGAAAAAATCACCTGGCCGCCGTTTATCCCCGCGCCGGGGCCCATATCGATTACATGATCGGCTGCCTCGATGGTTTCGCGATCGTGCTCGACCACCAGCACGGTGTTCCCCAGCGCCTTCATGCGCAGCAGGGTTTGAAGCAGTTTGCGATTGTCGCGCTGGTGAAGGCCGATGCTCGGTTCGTCCAATACATACAGCACGCCGGTGAGCTTGGCGCCGATCTGGGTCGCCAGCCGGGTGCGCTGGCTTTCCCCGCCGGAAAGCGTATGTGCCGCGCGATCCATGGTCAGGTAGGAGAGGCCAACGTCATTGAGAAACTCCAGCCTCTCCAGGATTTCCCTGATGATGGGTGCCGCGATGAGCGCCTGCTGTCCTTGCAGCTGCAAGTTGCGAAAGAAGTTTACGGCCTGGACAATAGACAGGGCCGTAACCTGGTGAATCCCTTTTTCTTGGATTTTTACGGATCGGCTTTCCGGGCGCAAACGCGCCCCCCGGCAGTCAGGGCATGGGCGAAACGCCATGTACTGTTGGATCTCTTCTCTGGCCTGGGGGGAGTCGGTTTCGTGATAGCGCCTTTCCATCTGTGGGATCAAGCCTTCAAAAGGTTTGCTGTAAGGATGACGGCCGCTTGCGCGATCCACCACGAATTGGACCTTCCTGTCACCACTGCCATAGAGGAGGGCCTCGCGAAAATCCTCAGGCAACTGCTTGAAAGGAGTGTAAATGTCGGTGCCGAAAGATCGGGTGAATGCTTCCAGAAAATCAATGAAAAAAAGAGATTGGCGGTTGGCCCAGGGTAGCACGGCACCCTCCCGCAGGCTTAGTTCGGGATTGGGTACGATCAGCTGGGGATCCAGTCGGGAGAGAGCCCCCAACCCGTCACAGGCCGTGCAGGCACCATTTGGGGAGTTAAACGAGAAGCTTGCCGGGGTAAGCTCTGGGCGCTCCACGCCGCAGCTGCCGCATATGGCTTTCTCGCTGAAGAGAATCGAGCCGGGCGCCCCATTGGTTTTTGCTTCTTCAAATAGAATTTCCACCTTGCCCCCCGAGAGCGATAGGGCCAGTTCGAGGGAATCGGTCAAGCGGTTGCGCCCGGTGCTCTTTAGAACCAGTCGATCCACGACCGCATCAATGGTATGGGCAATGTTCTTGGTCAGGGGGCCGACCGACTCGATCTCCATGATCTGGCCATCGATGCGTGCCCGGGCAAAGCCGTCCCGCTTCAATCGCCTGATGAGATCGGCATGATCGCCAGGATCGTTCTGGACCAGTGGCGCCAGAATAATGAGCCGGCTTCCCAAAGGGGACTCCAGGACGCGGTCCACCATTTGATCGATGCTCTGGGTCGTAATCGGCAGGCCACATCGGTGGCAGTAAGGGGTGCCGACGCGGGCGTAAAGCAGGCGCAGGTAATCATAAACTTCTGTGACGGTCCCCACGGTGGAGCGCGGATTATGGCTGGCGCTCTTTTGCTCGATGGCGATGGCTGGCGACAAGCCATCGATCAGATCGACATCTGGCTTTCCCATGCGCTCCAGAAACTGGCGCGCGTAGATGGAAAGCGATTCTACATAGCGACGCTGTCCCTCGGCGTATAACGTATCAAAAGCGAGGGTGGATTTGCCCGATCCGGAAAGTCCGGTCACTACGACAAGCCGGTCCCGCGGGATATCCAGATTGATATTCTTCAGGTTATGCTGACGTGCGCCACGGATTTTGATCAGATGCATGGACTGGTCGTTCTCGTACAAGGCAAGCAATGGATATGCCGTTCTCGCCTTGTTCTCCTTTATATATTTCGGCCTATGATGTCGAACGGTGTAACCCCGGTAGAAGGGGGATGCGATATGCATGAAGCGTGCTCACAACGGCTTCGCTTTCGCCCCTGGATAAACAACTAATGGATAACCAAAGCAATGTCGATCAAAAAAAAAGTTATCGACTCGGGCTTCGCCGTGCCTCTCTGCCGATGCGTTTGTTTTAAAAAAATATAGATATTCGACGAAAAATAAAGAAAAACGAAGTTGACGGTTTGTCTACACAATGTTGATAACTTTGGATCTGTTTAAAATGCTTGCAGAAAAATTTTGAAAGGCGATTGCTTTGTCAAGCCGTGCCTTGCTTGTCAATTGAAAATATATACAAATATAACAGAAAGATATGTAATTGTCAGCTTTTGGTTAGGATTCGCTGAAGCAAATTCATGTCTTTCGGTTTGACAGTCCAAAGCCACTATCTTATTAGTCACCCATGCTTATCAACCATAGAAATCTTTCAAATTTTCCGAGTTTTTCTTCATAAACTGTTCTATTGCCTTGAAATTTGCCTGGCTGCTGTACGGGACGGAAAAGTCGCTCGAAAGACCAACGGATGATCTTTGGTTTTAACTGCAATTAGGGTTGGTGGTATGGAGCTGATCTGGCAAAGAGTTAAAGAGTCGTTGGCAAATTTGATCCCTCCTTATGCATACCAGATGTGGATCGAACCGCTACAGATCGAACACACAGTGGATGCAAGCATTATGCAACTGAGATGCCCGAATGCTTTTTCGCGCAAAAGGGTCTTGGACCATTTCGGTGAATTGATTCGTTCGGAATTGAAAGATGCTTCGGGCAGGGCCATTGATCTTGATCTGGTCGTCGCCAACGGGCATGAAGAAAAGTCCCTGGCGCCCGAACCGCCCCAGCAGCTGCCCTTGCCGAACATGACGATTCAGCCGCATTATGGTCGCTTACTGCGCCAAGATTATACTTTCGATCATTTCGTAGTGGGCAAAAACAATGAATTCGCATATTCGGCAGCGCTTTCCCTGGCGGTGCGCAAGAATATCCAGCAGCATTCACTTTTTCTTCTTTCTAAGACCGGCATGGGCAAGAGCCACCTTTCCCAGGCCATTGGACATCAGATACTGAAACAGTCACCCGCAGAACGGGTTTATTACATGACCGCCGAGGATTTTACCAACGAAATGGTAACATCTTATAAGACCAATTCGGTAAATGTATTCAAAGAGAAATACCACAAGGGGTGTGATGTTCTGCTGCTGGAAGATATCCATTATTTGAGTGGTAAAGGGCGCACCCAGATTGAGCTGGCACATACGCTGGATTCGCTCTGCAATGAGAATAAGAAGATAATCTTCTCCAGCTGCTTCGCCCCTACAGAAATTCCGAAGCTGAACGAAAACCTGCGGTCTCGTCTGGCTTCTGGTTTGATCTCCAACATTGATGCGCCGGACTATCGCATGCGGGTGAAGATTCTCAAAAAGTACGCTCGCGCAAACAACTGGCAGGTTCCTGCTGAAATCTTGGAGTACTTGGCTTCGGAGTTGAGTCAGGACGTGCGACAGCTGAAAAGCGGGCTGGTGGGGGTTTCGGCCAAGGCCTCGCTATTGAGCTGTCCCATGGACTTCCAATTGGCCGCCGATGTTGTGAAAAACATGGTGCGGCAATCGCAGTCGATCACCATCAGCCATATTAAACAGCTGGTTTGCAAATACTACAACATCACACCCAAGGAACTCATCTCGCGTTCGCGCAAGCAGGCCCTGGTGCGACCGCGTCAAGTGGCCATCTACCTGGCCCGGCGTTATACGGATCAGCCTCTGCAGGCCATCGGCAAAAGCTTCAACCGCTATCATGCAACCGCTTTGCATGCTATCGGTGCCGTAGAAAAAGGCATCCGACAGGGCGGTGCAGTCCAAAGGCACATCGAATATCTCTGCCGAAAATTGGAAAAAGGCGAGTTTTAGACGGTCGGTAGGCGGGTGCGTCGGGCGGAGAGGCGTTCAAGCCCTAACGGGCGCTGAGCGCCCCTCCGTTTACTGGTAGGTGATGATCGACCCCTCAATGCTGGTCAGATCGGACAAGAGTTCCATACGCAGATTCTGTTCTTGTTGAATGACGCAACGCAATCGAAGCACACACTTGGCGCATAGGGGATGGGTCTTGGCGTAATCTCCGAAGCAGTCCAAATGTTCAATTGTCAGGGGCGCGACGCGCTTTTTTCGGTTCATACGCAATCCTCTAAATCAAGTAGCTGTACCATTTCACGGTGTATTCGGGCATTGGTCGCCAGTATCTGCATGTCGTCAATGTGAAAGCGCCGATCTTTGTAATCGGTGACTTTACCGCCGGCCTCTTGGACGATCAACATACCGGCCGCCGTATCCCAGGGTTTCAAATTTTCTTCCCAAAATCCTTCAAAACGGCCGCAGGCGACGTAGCACAAGTCCAAGGCCGCCGATCCGAGCCGTCGAACGCCTTGTGCGGCTTTCAGGCATCGTGTGAAGCGGGCGACGGGCTTATCCGGGGGCGTGTCACGAATCGTGTAGGGAAAACCGGTCACCAGCAGACTGTCTCCCACTCTTTCCGTGACGGAAACCCCGATCGGGGCGCCGTTCAAGTGGGCCCCCTCGCCGTGAACCGCGGTGAACAGTTCCCCATTGGCGGGGTTGAACACAATTCCCACCAGGGGCGCATCATCGCGGAAATAGGCGATGGATACGGCGAAGATCGGCAGGCGGTGGGCAAAATTGGTGGTGCCGTCCAAAGGGTCGATGATCCAAAGATCATGACCATTGCCGCGGGCGGCGCCACTTTCTTCGGCCAGAATGCCATGGCCCGGGAAAACTTCATTGATGGTGGCCACGATCTGCTTTTCGGAGGCGAGATCGGCCTGGGTCACCAGATCAATGGCGCCCTTTTTTCGTACATCAAGGGGTTTATCGAAATGATCGATCAAGATCCGACCGGCGCGATATGCAGCCCGGATGCCGATCCGTTTAATGGTTGCCAGGTCCATAAGTCGGGAACCTTATCCACTTTACGGTTGCCTTGTCAAGCGGCAATGGAGCGTTCAATAATGAAGGCCATTTTGTCGATCAACGGGGTCAATGAATTGCGGTCCCGGGCGCAAATAGGTACTCCCTGGAGCCGTTCCACCAGTATGGACAAGGCATCGGCAGCCACAAGATCCACTTTGTTGAGTGCCCGCACTTGGGGGATCTTATCCAATTGCAGTTCAGTCAAAAGCTTTTCCACGGTCGCGACCTGTTCCACATGGCGAGGATTGCTGATATCGATGACATGCAGCAGCAGGTCGGCGCTTTCCAACTCTTCCAGCGTAGCCCTGAAAGCGACGATAAGGTCCCGTGGCAGATTGCGGATAAAGCCGACGGTATCGGTGATCAGCACTTCCATGTCCCGGGGGAAACGCAATCGTCTGCTGGAAGGATCCAGGGTGGCGAACAACCGGCTTTCTGCCAGCACCTGGCTGTGGGTCAAAGTGTTGAGCAGGGTTGATTTGCCTGCATTGGTATACCCGATGATGGAAATTACCGGCACCCCCTTTTGTTCCCGCTTACGACGTTGTTGTTTGCGGTGTTTCTGAACCTCGATGAGCGCTTTTTCCAATTGATGGATTTTGTCGCGCACGCGTCGCCGGTTAATCTCCAATTTGGTCTCTCCAGGCCCGCGTCCCCCGATGCCGCCGGTCAAACGGGACATGGCAGTATTCTTCGTAACCAGCCTGGGCTGCAGGTATTTGAGTTGAGCCAGTTCTACCTGAAGTTTACCTTCTTTGCTGCGGGCGCGCTGGGCGAAGATGTCCAAAATCAGTTGGGTGCGGTCGATAACCTTGATTTCGATCTGGTCAGTGATCGATTTGATTTGGGAGGGGTTCAAGTCCTGATCGAAGATGATCAGCGTCACATCCAATTGCATGGCCCGAATGGCCAGGTCCTGAAGTTTGCCGCTGCCCATCAGCGTGCGTGAATCGACCTCTTTTCTGATCTGCAGAAGCGAATCCACTACATCGATGCCGCAGGAACGGCAGAGCTCGCTGAGCTCGGCAAGGGAATCCAACGCTTTTTTGCGGGGCATGGTGGTAACGCTGCAAAGCAGCGCCTGCTCGCTACCCTGGTACACTCTGGCTTGCGGCCGCGCTTGGCCCATTTCACGCTCGATGGCCTGGATCAACTCGGCGCAGTCGATGGACAGCTGATGGGCAAGCAGCTTTTCTCGCAGTTCATATGGCTTTTGTTCGATTTCCGGACGCGGGAGAAGATGGGCCCAGTAGACGGCGCGCGGAAATCCCTGATCATCAATGGTGACAGCAGCCATGAGATCTAGCCGCAGCAGTGCCAGATCGGTTAAGTCATCCTGGTTGAGAGCTTCGTCCTTCAAATGGGTATGAACACAGCGAACGCCTCTCAGGCGTCCTGGACTGGCACGGTATTCCGTCAACTCAGGAATGAAAATCCGCTGGGCATCACCCACCAGCACATAGGCGAGTTTGCCGGAGCGACTGATGAGCAGACCGATCTGGCGCTGGATCTCCAGGGAAAGTTGGCACAGATCGCGGGCCAATTCGGGAGTGATGAGAAATTCGGGCGGAATGCGGCGCCGGTAGAGGTTCTCCAGGCGATGAACCTGGCTGGCCTTTAGCCCTCTGGTATTCCCCCAGATTTTCTTCATGCAGGATTCTCGAAGCGGGTATAGGTCCCCAGGAAGGACAGGGGCACTGTGCCGGTGGGGCCATTGCGCTGTTTGGCCAGGATAACTTCGGCAGTCCCTTTGTTGGGGTTATTTTCATCTTTGTTGTAGACCTCATCGCGGTAGATGAAAGCCACCACATCGGCATCCTGTTCCAGGGCGCCGGATTCGCGCAGATCTGAAAGCTGAGGCCTCTTATCACTGCGTTCTTCCAGCTTGCGGTTGAGCTGCGATAAGGCTAAAACCGGCACATTCAACTCTTTGGCCAGCAACTTGAGCGACCTGGAGATGTCGGAGATTTCCAGGTCCCGGCGTTCACTGTTCTCGTGGCCGCGCATCAACTGCAGGTAGTCAATGATGATCAGTCCCAAGTCTTTGTCCATTTTCAAGCGCCTGGACTTGGTGCGAATGGAGGTCGCCGAAATATCCGGCGAGTCATCAATAAAGATGGGGGCCTCGGATAGGGCGCTGGCTGCATCGGTGATATCGGTCCAATCTTCCGGATTCAGAAAACCGCTGCGCAGGCGTGAAGAATCCACGCGGGCTTCGGCACACAACATGCGCATGGAGAGTTGCTCTTTGGACATTTCCAAGGAGAAAATCGCCACTGGAATATTGCCGATCAATGCCGCGTTGCGAGCGATGTTGAGCGCCAGGGCGGTCTTGCCCATGGCCGGTCGGGCGGCCAGAATGATTAAATCCGATCCCTGTAGCCCGGAAGTCATGTTGTCAAGCCGGGTATAACCGGTGGGGATGCCGGTGACCAGGGCCCGGTTGGCCTGCCGTTTTTCGAGGGCATCGATATTGACGTCGATGATTTTGCTCAAAGGGTGGAAGGCCGCCCGGTGCTTGTTTTCGGAGATTTCGAAGACTGCTCCTTCGGCAAAGTCCAATACTTGGTCGAAGTCGCCACCGTCCTGATAGCAACGCTGGGTGATCTCACCGGCCTTGGCGATGAGGCGGCGTAAAGAGGATTTTTCCCTTACGATGCGGGCATAATGAACGACATTGATGGCCGATGGCACCGTGTCGACCAGCCTTGCCAAATAAGCCGCTCCGCCGATCTCTTCCAACTGATTGCTCTCTCGCAATGCATTGGTCAGTGTAATGAGGTCCACCGGTTCGGCTTTCCGAAATAGCTGCTCCATGGCCGCAAAGATGCGCTGGTGCGCAGTGCGATAGAAATCTTCTGGGGTCAAAATCTCCAATACTTCCAAAAGGGTATTGGTTTCCAGCAAAATAGCGCTCAAAATCGACTCTTCGGCCTCTATGCTCTGGGGCGGAAGTTTTTGCAGGGTGGGATCTTTGGGAGAGTTTTTGGGGGTCAGAGCCATGGCTGCGCCGACTTGTCAGTGAGTGCCGGGGCGGTTGCCAGCTTTGACAAACTGCCCCGGCCTCGTACCAATGATAACTATTCGGGCACCACGTTCACGGTGATCTCAGGTTCCACGTCTTTGTAAACCCGGATGGCAACCTTGAATTCACCGATGGTTTTGATGGGTTCCTTCAGCAGGACCATCCGCTTTTCTACAATAATATCCTTTTTGGCCAAGGCATCCACGACATCGCGAACCGTCACCGACCCATAGAGGCGGTCACCTTCATGGATCTTGGCGGCTACCTCGCAGGCCACGCCTTCCAGCCGTTGGGCCATCTGCTGGGCCAACTCTTTTTCCTTGGCGATCTGCAGATCGAACTTGGCTTTTTCATGTTCCAAAATCTTACGGTACTGCGGGGTGGCCGGGACGGCCTTGCCCTGGGGAAGCAGATAATTGCGGGCGAAGCCGGGCGCCACATTCACCTCGCTGCCGATGATGCCTAATGAATCGATTGTTTCCTTGAGAATGACTTTCATTTAAAACCTCCGAAGCCGCTCAAGCGGCGCGTACCGTTTAATCCAGAGTGCCCACGAACGGCAGTAGTGCAATGGCACGGGCGCGTTTGATGGCCAAAGTCAGCGTGCGCTGATGCGAGGCGCATGTTCCGGTGATTCGCCGCGGAATGATTTTGCCTCGTTCCGTGATGAAGTATCGCAGGGTTCTGGCATCTTTATAATCAATCACGATTTTGCTGTCCGCGCAGAAGCGGCACACCTTGCGTCGATGATAAACTCTTTTCTTCCTCTTTGCCGCTACCGGTCTTTTCCCGTTTCTATCATTCATGGGGTGCTCCTTTTAGCTCTCTGGGGTAATTGCGTCCGCGTCCGTTTCTTGTGCTGCCTGGTCTGGCTCCGTACCGGGGAGCGCTTGTGATGTGCTGCCCGGAGCGACCGTTCCTTCGGCCACCGGCGGTTCCTGGGCCGCGCTGGCTTTTGCAGCGGCGATATCCGCCAGGATTTTCTCCGCGTCGGCCTCGGCGGATAATTGGACGGTGAGGTATTTCATGGCGCGGTCGTCGATGCGGAAAAATCTTTCGAGCTCATCGACGGCTTTGCCAAGGCCGCAGTAATCCAGGCGCGCGTAATAACCGCGTGGCTTTTTCTTGATCTCATAAGCCAGCTTCTTTACGCCCCACAGATCTTCCTGGATGAAAACGCCGCCCTGCTGGGGAATGATCTCTTTGACGCGATTTAGGAATGACGTGCGGTCATCTTCAGATAGGTCTGGATCGATAATGACAATAGTTTCGTACCTTCGCATGTAACCTCCTTTTGGATAATAAAGCCCCGGCACGCGGTCGGAGCAAGGATAGGCATCATACACTTGATTTAAAACGCCTTTAATACATACCGGCCGCAGTTTTGTCAAGCGCTTCCTGAAATCGGCCGGAAAATGAAAAGGGGGGCGATTCTCGGATCGTCCCCCTCTTAGCGCGATTTGGTGGGCCGTGTTGGAATCGAACCAACAACCTACTGATTAAGAGTCAGGTGCTCTGCCTAGTTGAGCTAACGGCCCGATGAAGCTGCCTTTGGTAGCAAGTTCCGATGGCCTTGTCAAACACTTAATGAGGGAATTTCAAATAGGGGGTCGCTCGTCCAGCGGCTTTTCCCCTATCCCCAGCGGCTTTGCTTTTCCTTGCGGGCTCGTCGGCGATCCTTTTTCCAGTCTATTTCTTTTCGCTGAGGCTTTTGATGGGGCGCTGCACCGGGTTTATCGGCCGCGGTCATATCTGGGAAAAAGCTTCCGGGCGTTTTAGGCTGGACAGGGGCCTTGGACGGATTGGCGAGAGCTTTTTCTTTAGGCAAGGGGGGACCGCTGAGGCAATCCGGTAATATCGCATCGGCCAGAAACAGTGCTTCGCCATATTGTTGAAATCGGGTGCCCGCTGCCTGGGCTTTGGCGACTTGAATGGTGAGCAGTATCGGTTCGTTATCCGAGCGTCGGCCGATTCTTTGGGCCATGTCGATATCCGAGGACAGGATCAAGAAAGGCGAAGCCCCTGGCCTGAGGCCCTTATCGTGAACGATGGGGTATGCCCGTTGACGAACCGTTGCGTAGAGCAATTTCGGCAATTGGAGGGGCAGGGTGACGGAAGGCAATTGCGCCCTGTTGCGGGCGCGGATTCTGTCTTCCTGAATTTCAACGGGCGCCGGTCGCTCCATGGCGATCAGGCTCTTCAGATGCCCTTCTCTCAGGTGCCGCCATTCGTGATCTTCGTGAAGAGCTTGTAAAAGGGTCTTGATTTTCACGAACCCATCGGCGTCCGGCATCAGGCCAAACTCATCGGGTTTGCGCGCTAGAACATATTCCAGAAATTTGGAAAGTTTTTTAAGATCTTGAGCAGGTGACATGGGGCTGAACCTTTCTTGACCCTTTCATTTCGGTCTGTTATTTTTTGCCTCTATTTTCACCTTGATATCAAATCACAGAATCCTCTGAAAGGATGGCGTGCAATGTACGATGCTTCCAAACGATTGTTCGAACGAGCCCTGGCGCTGATTCCCGGCGGGGTCAACAGTCCGGTACGTGCCTGTCGCGCGGTGGGGGGCGATCCTCTGTTCATCTCCCAAGCCCAAGGGTGCCATTTGTTCGATGCGGATGGAAACATCTTCATCGATTACGTGGGTTCATGGGGGCCCATGATCCTTGGGCATCGTCACCCGGCAGTGGTTGAGGCACTCCTTCATGCCCTCGCGCGCGGTACCAGCTACGGCGCCCCCACTGCGCTGGAGGTGGAATTGGCCCAAATGGTGGTCGATGCCGTGCCCTCCATTGAGAAGGTGCGCATGGTCAACTCTGGTACCGAAGCGACCATGAGTGCCATTCGCTTGGCCCGCGGGGCCACCGGCCGCGAAATGATCATCAAATTCGATGGCTGCTACCACGGCCATGCCGACAGCCTGCTGGTGAGCGCCGGCTCCGGTGTGGCCACACTGGCCATCGCGGGAAGTCCGGGGGTGCCCCAATCCTTCGTGGATCACACCGTTTCTGTTCCCTATAACAATCTGCCCGTGCTCGAGCAAGTGATGGCCGCCAAGGGCAAACGGGTTGCCGCCATCATTGTGGAGCCGGTGGCCGGGAATATGGGACTGGTCGCCCCGGCTCGAGGCTTCCTGCAGGGATTGCGCGATATGTGCGACCGTTATGGCAGCGTGCTGATTTTCGATGAGGTCATGACCGGCTTCCGCGTGGCTTACGGAGGCGCTCAAACTTTGTATGGCATTACGCCAGATCTATCCTGTTTCGGTAAGATCATCGGCGGTGGGTTGCCGGTGGGCGCCTATGGCGGTCGTAGTGAATTGATGGATCAGGTGGCGCCCCAGGGCCCGATCTACCAAGCCGGCACGCTTTCGGGCAATCCATTGGCCATGGCAGCTGGAATCGCTACTCTTAAAGAATTGTCCAAACCTGGATTCTACCAGGCGCTGGAGCAGACCTCCCAGCAGCTGCTGAATGGATTGCAGCAAGCAGCCCGTAAAGCCGGTATCGCGGTCTCGACCGATCGGGTCGGCTCGATGCTCGGGCTATTCTTCACCTCTGGACCGGTGCTGAACTTTGAAGACGCCAAACACTCGGACCTGAACCGTTTCACCGCCTATTATCAGCAGATGTTGGCCAGGGGCATCTACCTGGCCCCTTCCCAGTTTGAAGCATTTTTCGTATCGGCCGCCCACGACGCCGTTGCACTTGAAAAGACCCTGGCCGCAGCCGAGGCGGTATTCGGCAGCCTGGCCACATAACTGTTTCCAACAAAAGAGAACACCCGGCGACTGCCGGGTGTTCTCTTTTGTGTAAAGGATGGTCTTTTCAGAATCTATATTTACAGAGCACCCAGGGCGTGAGGGGGGCCTGGATCTCTTCGGGCGTGTCGTTGGGTATCATGCCGACGTCTTCCGAACTGTACCACAACCACTGGAAATCGATGTTAAGGGCATAACGGTCGGAAAGCTGAATGTCTGAATTACGGTCGGTCAGATCATCGAGCGATACGACGAACTCATGGTTATGGTTCGCCGGCCCTTTGATTTGGATTCGTGCCATTCGCGGCGCTGAGACCAGGGACGAACATCCTGTCACAAACCACAACAAGCTGATCATCAACACGATGCCAAGTTTGTTATGCATACCGGGCCATCCTATTCAATGACAGTTTGCGGCGATATCCAGCGGGGTAATCTGTGCCTTCTCCTGGCCTGTCTCTCGAAGGTTGAACAGATCAATCCAGAATGAAGTTCTCAGGATTGACGGGTACGCCATTGAGGCGAACTTCGTAATGGACATGCGGTCCCGTGCTGCGCCCCGTATTGCCCATCAGGGCGATGACTTCACCCCGTTTGACGCGTTCGCCTTTCTTCTTCAATATCTTGTGCAAATGTCCATAGTTGGTGAGCATGCCAAAACCATGCTCTATGGTGATCATGTTGCCTATCAACCATTTGTTGTCCGCAAAGGTGACCAAACCATCGGCCGGTGCAATGATCGGCGTGCCTTCGCGGTTGGCGATATCCATGCCTTTGTGAAGCTCCCTTCTCCCGGTAAAGGGGGAGACCCGATAGCCGAAATTCGAAGAGATCCAGCCTACGGCAGGTCGCAGGGAGGGGGTGGATGCCAGCAGGTTGCGTTTATCCTTCAAGGAATCCAGCAAGGATTCGATACTTTTGTGTTGAGCCGCCGTCGCATGGCTGACTTGCCTGATCTGGTCGTGCATTTGGCGCACCAGCCGGTCATGACTTTCATTCAGTGGAATGTCGGTGTCTAAATCCTCTGGCATGGAGCCACCAACTGAAAAAAGGTCGGATTGGTCACCCTTGTGTTCGAGGTTCGCCATGATCCGGATTTTGTTCTCAAACCCGTTCAGGGCCAATAGATTGGACTTCAATTCGTTGATGGCTTGAGCGAAAGATTGGATCTGTTTGCGCTGCTCTTCGATATCGCCTTTGCTCTGCTTAAGTGCTGTTTGAAGGCCGGCTTTATCGGCCACAGCCTGATAAAGCTGGAAATATTTATAGGTACCGACACCCATAACCGCCAGGCAGGTGATCACAAGCGCCGTCAACATCCATACCAGACGCTTGGAGAAGCGTTTTTCCTGAACAGGGCTGCCTTGGTCGTCGATGATCAGCAGGGTGTATTGTTTGCGCATGATCTTCTGTCATCCATTAGTGTATCTTTTTGTTAAACGGTCAATGCACTCGATTGAACAGAAGCATCGTTTTCTGATGCCACTATGGCCAACTCAACCCGGTGGTGACCTTCGAAGCGGCCTTTGCGTTCGTTGATGATGTTCTTGATCTCGGTTTTCCGGATTTCCATCGGGGCCAACGGTTCACCACTCAGATACTTCATCGGCAGGATGCTGCCGATCTTTAGCTGGGGCAAAACTTCAGATGAATCTTTCACCAGTAGAAATACACAGTTGCATTCCGAACGCCACAGTTTGAACTGATAGATGGGGTGGGGCGCATCCAGAACAAATTCCACACTGTGACAATGGGCCGGAGGTAGTGCGCGCATCTGTTGTTTTGCTATTTTGGTCTGAAATGATTTCATCGCTTTCCACCTTTTCTGGTTTATGCACTCAGCCTCGCACAAGGCCTTCCGTGGGTCTTTTTTTTGCAAAGACGATGCCATGTTGCCTGCTATTGGCCCAGGATCGATCGTTCCACCTCAATCGAACCATTTTCCCTGGAAAACATGTGGTTGCGGAATGACCGGATCTGGAAAGATTTCAGTCGGCAGGGGCGCGAAAGGCTGAACCAGCCCTTCCCTCGGCCAGGCGAAAGGATTCACTGATAGGCGCGTGAGCAGGTCGGTAGTTTTGCCGCTATACGTCAAAAAGCGGACTAATTTTTGGCACTATATGCCTTTGACATCGAATTTGGAGATCAGGCGGGAAAGATAGGTCCGTTGAATGTCCATGATTTGAGCCGCTTTGCTGCGGTTGCCGCCGGTATGTTTTAAGTTGAGAATAATAAACTCTTTTTTGAATTGGTTGAGTGCCTCATCCAGGGTAAGGCCCACCTGAAGGCCGGGGTAATTGCTGCGCGTGGATGCGATGGGCAAATCCTCGGGCAGGATCTCTTTGCCGTTTCCCATTACCACGGCCCGTTCTATGGCATTGCGCAGTTCCCGGATGTTGCCCGGCCAATCGTACTGAATCATTTTGTCCATGGCGGCCTTGGAAATGATCAGATGGGGGATCACGGTCTCCTCTTTGAAAAGGGAGAGGAAGTGCTCTGCCAACAAGGGGATATCCTCTCTGCGCTCTCGCAAGGTGGGCATGCTTATCTGTACCACGTTGAGGCGATAATAGAGATCCTCCCTAAAGCGGCCTTCGGCCACTTCGGTTTCCAGCTTCTTGTTGGTGGCCGATAGCACCCGCACATCCACCGAGATGGGGATATTGCCGCCCACCCGGTAAAAGCTGCCTTCCTGAAGCACTCTCAGCAGCTTGGCCTGCATGCCGGGGGTCATCTCGCCGATTTCGTCCAGAAAAATGGTCCCCTCATGGGCCAATTCAAATTTACCGACTTTGCGGCTGACGGCGCCCGTGAAGGCTCCCTTTTCATGTCCGAACAGTTCGTCTTCCAGCAGGGTTTCGGGCAAGGCGGCACAATTAATAACCACTAATGGCTTGTTTTTTCTTGGCCCGGCCCGATGGATCAAGCGGGCTAAAAGCTCCTTGCCTGTTCCGCTTTCGCCGAGAATAAGGGCGCTGGCTTTGGAGTTGGCAACTTTGAGGCCATCAGCGATTACCTTTTCTAAAGCGGCGCTCTTTCCGACCATTTCGTGGCGAACCTTAAGTTCTTCTTTAAGGTCTTGATTTTCGCGCTTGACCTCTTGGATATTCTGAGCATGCCCCAGGGCAAGGGCGGCGAGCGAGGCAAATTCCTCAAGGAGCTGCATGTCGCTTTGCTCCAAGGGGCGGCCGTCTTCCTTGTCGATGATCTGCATCACACCGATGGTAGCCTGTTCGCGCTTGAGCGGCACACAGGCGATGGATTGGGTCTCGAACCGAATGGATTCGCTGATCTCTTTAAACCACCGAGGCTCCTGGCGCACGTCTGGAATCAGGAGCGATTGGCCGCTCTGGGCCACATGACCGGCGATGCCCTGCCCCATTTTGATGCGATACTCTTTGACTTCTTTACGTTTTTCACCGGTGGCCACCTGAAAAAAGAGGGTGTTGGTCTTGTTGTCCACCAGCAATAAGGAAGCCGCCTTGGCCTGCATCACACGGGCGGCCGAAGCGATAATCAACTCCAGGAGTTTATCCAAATCCTGAACGGACGATACCCATGAAGAAATCTCTTTTAAATGGGTAATCAAGGCCGCATCGCTGGACGATATTTTGAATGGCATATGAATTACCTGAAATTTGATTGTATAACTATTTGTTATGATTAAAATCCGCCGGCCCAAAGGGGTAGGGGGCGGTGGGCGGAAAAGCTATGTGTATAATAACTGACAAGCCTGGGGGTGTCAAATCAAACTCTGGAAATTATAACCTAAATCTTCCATTGTGGTTTTTCCCTGCTTCATTTATGGTGAGCGCAGTGTGCAATCTCGAAGATCAAGAGGCCATGCTTATGACGATGCCATCTGAAATTGCCTTGCCTGAGAAGGTTCGTTCGGTCCACCTGGTTGCCATCTGTGGGACGGCCATGGGGGCTTTGGCGTGTATGCTCAAAGAGATGGGATATGAAGTCACCGGCTCGGACCAGCATGTCTATCCCCCCATGAGCGATTTCTTGAGGGCGAAAGGCATCCAGATCTTTGAGGGCTTTCATACGGACCACCTGGTTCTTCGACCTGACCTGGTGGTGGTGGGCAATGCGGTCTCCAGGGAAAATCCGGAAGCCAAGGCCATGCTCTCGATGGGGTTGCCCTACTGCTCCATGCCCCAGGCCATCAACCGGTTCGCGGCAGCCGGCAAACGGCAAATCGTCATAACAGGGACCCATGGCAAAACCACCACCTCATCTTTTATCGCCTGGTTGTTGCACTGCGCCCAGATGGATCCATCGTTCTTGATCGGCGGCATACTTGCCGATTTCAACAGCAACTACCGGGTCGGCAGGGGCAATTGGATCGTTCTGGAGGGCGATGAATACGATACCGCGTTTTTCGACAAGGGCGCCAAGTTTTTTCATTACACACCGGATGTGGCCGTCCTCACGGGCATCGAATTTGACCATGCCGATATCTTCAAGGATCTGGATGCCGTCAAGCAAACCTTCGGCAAGTTCATGAAGGCGCTGCCCGTTGCGTCGAAGCTGATCGCCTTCGACGCTGATGAGAACATTGCCGAATTGCTGCCGGCGGTGAATGCCCGCCTTGTGAGTTATGGCAAGCATCCTGAAACTGAATGGACGCTTGGAGAGGTGCGCGTCGCGCCGCCATTTACCTATTTCAGGGTGTTTCACCATGGGCAACCCCACGGAAATTATCGCACCCGGATGATCGGGCAGCATAATTTGAGCAACCTGCTCGCCGGCATGGCCGTGGCCGATTGCCTCAATATCGATGACGCCGTGGTTGCCCACGCCCTGGAAAACTTTAAGGGGGTGCGGCGGCGTCAGGAGGTGCGTGGCATCAAGAACGATATGGTGGTCATCGATGACTTCGCCCATCACCCCACCGCCGTTCGCGAAACCATCCAGGCCGTCAAGTCTTTCTACACAGATCGCCGGTTGGTGGCGGTATTTGAGCCGCGCACCAACTCCAGTCGACGCGATGTCTTCCAAGCGGTTTACCCCACATGCTTCGACGGTGCCGATCTGATCTGTATTCGTCAAGCACCGTTGCTTGAAAAAATTCCCGAGGGGCATCGCTTTTCTTCACGCCGCCTGGTAGACGATCTGAACGCTTTGGGCAAAAAGGCGCTCTTCTTCGAGGATACCGATGCCATCATCGAACATCTACGTCACCAGGCCAAGCCCGGAGATGTTCTGCTCATCATGTCCAACGGCGGTTTCGACAATATTCATGCCAGATTGCTCGAGGTATTATAATCAAGATGGATAGGGCTCTGCGGTCACCTTGGCGATTATCCAAGCGGCCTATCAATACTTAAAGGAACGGACGTGAAAGGGGAAATTCTCGCTCAACTTCAAGCGGCCGATGTGGTCTCCGGTGAAAGTCTAAGCCAGCTATTGGGTGTATCCCGTGTGGCTGTGTGGAAGCATATTCGCCAGCTGCAGGAACTCGGGTACGAAATCGAAGCGAGTTCAAAGGGGTATCGGTTACGTAGTGCACCGGATGCCCCTTTCCCGTGGGTTTTTGGCCAGCGTGCCGCCCAGGTGCACTATTTTCCTGAAACGAGTTCCACAATGGATATTGCCATGGAGATGGCTCGCCAGGGATGCCCGAATTTCACCATTGTCGTGGCCGAACGGCAAACCAAGGGCCGGGGTAGGCTGCAACGCTCCTGGCACTCCGAGCGCGGTGGACTCTATTTTACGATGGTGTTGCGCCCTAGAATGCCCTTGGCCCTGGCACCGCTGATAAACCTTGCGGCTTCTGTGGATCTTGCCATGACCTTGGACGCACTGTATGGCATTCAAGCCCGGCTCAAATGGCCCAATGATGTGCTTGTGGAAGGCCGCAAGCTGGCAGGCATACTATCCCAGATGGCGGCCGAAACAGATCGCATTGAATACGTAAATGTCGGCATCGGCGTCAATGTGCATAATGATACGAGCCAGGTCGATCCCCCAGCTATTTCCACCGCTCGTTTGACAAGTGAACCAGTTTCGCGGGCTGAAATCCTGGCGCACTTCTGGGAGCGGTTTGAGCGACGCCTGGCGACGGGACGCTGGTCCGATGTGGTAGCCGAATGGAAATCCCGCTCGGCGACACTGGGCCTCTTCGTGCGGGTCCAAACGCTTTACGAGCTTTACGAGGGACGAGCCGTGGATGTGGAAAATAACGGGGGGCTCATCTTGGAAAAAGCCGATGGAACTCGCATGACGATTGTTTATGGCGACTGTTTTCACCCGTGATCCTAAGCGGCTATAATATGATTACGTGTTAACTGATTTTTTGTTTGACATCATTGCAAGTTGAAGGTAAAAGGCGGTTTTTCAAATGGGGGCCGTTAACTCAGGAGGTAGAGTATCTGCCTTTTAAGCAGAGAGTCGTTGGTTCGAGTCCAACACGGCCCACCAGCTTGCTGTAGGTGAAAAAAGCCGCTTTCTACCCGGGCTCCTTGAGAAGTACATTCGGGGGTAGGGCTGAAAGCTAAAGCGATAGAAATGGTTTCCGTCCCCATCGTCTAGCCCGGCCCAGGACACCGGCCTTTCACGCCGGCGACAGGGGTTCGAATCCCCTTGGGGACGCCACTCATATACAGGAAAGGGTTGCCAGCGACGGCAACCCTTTTCCTTTTTGAACGCTCCGTTCTTGAGCGCTCCGCTCACTGCGATCAATAGTGGCCTCATCGGCAGGGGCTATTCATCTACCCGGAAAACTGTTAACATGATCCCATAAAGACAACTTTGAGCCCATTGGCAGATCAAATAACCAATCCAAAAGGACGAAGCTCATGGCGCAAATCGTCCATATCTCCGCATACCGTGAACAAAGTGCGATACGGGCGGGCTATAAAGTCTGGCGCCGCAGTTTCAAGGAAGATTTCAGCAGACAGACCCGACTCGAAGACTTGGGCCCATATATGCTGGGCAGACTGGCCGATCCGGCGGAGCCTTGCGAATTGTTGTACTATCCTCTGATATTGGGATTTTTAGGCCACGATGCGAACCAGTCTTTCGAGGCCTTGGAAAATAAAATTCAAATTCAGGTGGTGGACATCCATCTGTTTCTCGCCGATCAAGTGAGATTTGAGATGATGCGCCGCATGGGGTGGCTCGCCCGCTTCGACACGGGGCAATATCCATTGTTCGACATGGTGCGCCGTTTCGACGCGATCAGGGAGCGGGCCCAACAAATGCCCCCACTTTTGGCTGAAACCCACGCGGGTCACGCGGAATACAGAGCCCTGGTCCCCCGCGACCAGCAAGTATTCATTCGTCGCCTTTTTCCTTCGGCACTCGAAGCTTTCAAACGACAGTTCCTGGGATGAGAGACCTGTTAAGCGGCAGTTCGAGAGCCGTTTACCCGATCCCTCAATTTGCCGGAGCACTTGAAGGTTACCACCTTTCGCTGCCTCAGGATCAAGTCTTCTCCTGTGGCGGGGTTGCGGCCGCGGCGGGGTCGCTTCGCTTTGACACAGAACTTGCCGAATCCCGATACCAGGACATCATCGCCCTGGGATAGCGTCCCCTTGATGATCTCGAGCAGCGATTCGACAACCTCAACCGATTTTTTCTTGGTGAAGCCCAGATCGTTTACCTTGTTTACAATATCATTTTTTGTCAGTGCCATAAGACCTCCTCAGCGCCCCCTTGGCTGCCCGAGAATTCGCCCTCGTTACCTGCAGGGAGGCCAAAATCGAAATTACTCCTGCTTGGGGCCGGCCTCTTCTTTCGAATCAGGGGCGAATTCTTCAAACTTTTGAACGATGGCGTCAATTTTTTTTGAAATCTGATCAATCTCTGCCTTCAGGTCATTATCGTCGAGCTCTTTCATTTCCTGTCCCTTGTCCGATGTTCGTCATAACCAGATCTATTGGCACGGCCGGCACTATAACGTTCACCGACCGGGCTTCATCAACGAGGATAGATGCCGCGGTGGTATAGATAGTCGTAGTAATACGTCTGGTACTCTTCTTCTTCAGTGGCTGCTCCATCGGGTTTGGCCTGGTCTTGCTGGGTGGAAGGCTGTTGGCCGTTCAGCCAGAGGTTGCGCGAATATGCATAAAGCACATCCTTGAGCAGCTGAGGGTTCTCCACGATTTCGGGATTATTGACGATGAACTGGTGCGTGGCCTCGATCACCGCGCGCGCGTTGCGGACATACTCGGTGTCATCCAAGTGGTCCTCAATGCTCACTGCATGCAGGTGGTTGAGGATCGTTTTGACAGTTCCTTCAATGGCGTCAATGCATTTCATTGAAACCTCATGCAAAAATCGCTATATGCATGCTCGAGCGGCCCGTCTTTCATGCGAAGTCCAGACGGGCCGCAATTTCAAGTGAAAAGTCGGGTATACGTTGTTTGGGAATGATTTCATATAGATGGAACATATACGCAACCGGTCATAGTGTCAAGCCAACAAATATGTTGAAGATGGGCTGTACGAAGTGGATTACTCAGGGTACTGGGAAAAATCCCGGTGATGTTTATCGCGAAGCGGGATGTTTTGTGGAGCCGGCGCGCGGAGTCGAACCGCGGACCTGCTGATTACGAATCAGCTGCTCTACCTGCTGAGCTACGCCGGCATTCACGCGAAAAGCCTTATACAGTAGGATGTTACGGCCGGTCAAGCTGTTTTTCCAAATGTATCAAAAAGTGCTCGAAATGCCCAAATTGTCCGTTTTGGACGGACAAATCCGGACAAAATCCGGACAATTTAGACCCCGCCCGACAACCCCGGTATCCCCTCCAGGAATGCCTCGGCTACGGCCCGGACACTTTTGATGTCGTGCTGTTTGATCCAATCCAGCGTGACTCCCTTCGGGGAGGATGGCAGGTCGGTCCCGAGCAAGTCGGCAATGAACTCTATCCTCTGCTCCATCGCTGTCGTTTCATTACAGGCCATGATTCCCTCCTTTTGAGTCGGAGAAAAGCATGCCAGAAAGTGTAAACGATGTCCTGACATTGTACCATCATCTCGTTCACGGTTATTGGAAAGGACAATTGTGAGCGCCCTCACATCCAAGGCACAACTTCCCGATGCCGTACCAGCTCTCCATAGGGGGTATCCGTACCGGCCGGAAGAGTAGCCAGCCATACCACATCAACCGCTGCTTGGGCCGGACTCTGCGCCGCCGACATATCCTTGAACCATGGTCGCGACGCCTCTGTATCCACCAATCCCGGACAAACGGCATTGATCAAAATTCCTCTCCTTGATGCCTCGTCCCTCATCTGGCGGGCCATGATCTTGATCGAGGCAACTTGGGCGATCTTTGAGGGTACATTGATCCATTCCGGCCACTGGTGGTCCTTTGCCTGGCCAGCTTCCACGAGAGCCACATATTTGTCCATCAGTTCCTCGATATCCTCAAGCGAACGGGTCGAGACATCGAATCCTTCATGGAGGCTCGGCGGCAGGTTGCGTAATGAACCGAATGAGCTTGCTACAACAATAAAACGCACATTGTCCCGCAAAAGCGCTCCGAAGGCGCGGATTATCCGGTAAGTACCATGGTTGTTCGTATTGACGAACAGCTTGACCTGTTCGGCCTGGGGAATGTCGGGAGAGATCCGGGCTGCAGCGTTGGATATGACGATATCGACTCCACCATGGCGTGTTCTGATCGTTTCGGCCAAGGCGGCCACACTCGCATCGTCGGTAACATCGAGCAAATGGAACATTGGCGAGAGGCCTCGTTCGCGTAGCTGGCGCACGGCCTCCTCGCCACGCGCGGCATTACGAGCTGTAAGGTAGACAGAGGAGTTCGGACCGGAGCTTTTGCAGAGGCCCTCTACGAGGGCGAAGCCTAACCCCTGATTTGATCCTGTTACAATAGCGACCTTGGGATTCATAAGAGAGGCTCCTATACGTTATGATAGTAGAGGCATCTTTCTTTTCTGCACCCGTGAGGATGTCTTTCCGAATCTTTGCAAATTATTTCGGCCTTTGGTTCAGGCAATCTGATCTGAAGATTCGCTTTTAAAAAATTTTGTGCGATTTCAATTGATTTTCTGGCGTATGCCTTGCAGCAGCTCGGGCCTGTCAGTTCCGCAATGCCTCTGACGATTTCCGAAACCGCAAGCATTGTCGTCTTCTGCTCTTTATCCGTACCGCATCTGGAACCCAGAATTACCGAAAAACAGGCCCCCAAAGCAGGAGTAATGCCGCAAATGCCGGTCAATCCGCAATATCCGCCAACGGCCTGCCGCTGGGTCCTTTTATAGACTTCATCTATCATGCTCTCAGATATTTTAAGTGATCCCTCATTTTTCACTGCTGTAATGAATGCGCCTGCAGCCATGAAGGCATGGTGGCAGCCCAGCATCGGAATTTTCTGAGAGCTGATGATCATCTCAAAGATTTCGGGCGGATCTGAGGAATCAGTTTCAGAGCATAATTTCCTGGTTAATAGTACAGATTGATAATTGTGACAGTCATCGCAGACATGATGACCGTTCGGACATCGTATCAGAGCATCGAAATTTTTCTGACAATATGCACATTGCACTCTGATTTCATTATTCAGATATTCGAGAGCAGTACCGCATACCATGCAATTTTCAGGTGATAAGCTATCGCTTTTTATAGAATCTGAAGTCTTGTGCCCCGTCTGACCAGACGGTTTTTCCTCAGGGGCTCAACAACTCTTATTTGGGATGTTGAATTGTATTTCTTTCATATTTCGCATTTTTATTCTGGAATTCTTTTGTATAGGAGCGGTGAAACGGCGTCGGGAGCATCGAATAATTGTGAGAAGATCTTATTAAAATGATTTATTCTTCTTTTAGATGTTCGTATTTATGTGATCTAAGTGGCATTTCTCATGAATCCCGTCAAAAAAAAGCCATTCATAAAAGTTCATTGATCCTATGAAGGGATGTGCAGCCTTCATGGAGCTGCAATCAAATTTCTTGCAATCTTGAAAATATCCATCAATTTGGATAGATACGTCCGTCATCATCTCCAACATCTGTTCTTTTGAGAACTCATTGCTTGGCTCGGTTCCCGGCATGGGCAATTCAGGCATTTTCTCATAAGTGATTTTCTGGAAGAAATTTCGGACGGGTATTTCTGTGATTGAAACTTCTTTCTCTAAATGGATTTCATGACACAGATTTGATAGAATTTCTTTTATACCTTTTTTAACTAGGTAGATATGATGACATTCTTCTGAAGGTGACCAACTTTTTTCGTCGTGTTTCCTTTTAAATACATTTGGATCTATTCGATTTATTATTTCTTTGAACTTTCTCCGGTTCTCTGAAAACAAGCTTTCAATATCATCGATTTTCATGGTTGGTCTGGCCATCTCCTTTTTACAATCAATGATGACTAGTATACTTTCTCTATTTTTTTGATTCTCTCAATGTGTCTGCCACCCTCGAACTCTGCATTCAACCATGAATCGACGATTTCTATCGCCATTTTCTCAGAGACCATTCTTTGACCAATGGATATCATGTTAGCGTTGTTATGCTTTTTAGCAAGCATAGCCGAGGTGGTGTTCCAACATACTGCGCAACGTATCCCTTTGACTTTGTTCGCGGCAATCGCCTCCCCATTGCCGCTACCTCCCAAAACAATACCGATTTCAGCTTTTCTTTGTGATACTGCATTTGCCGCCGGTTTAATAAAGTCAGGGTAGTCCACAGACGCATCCGAATCCGTACCAAAATCTATCACTTCGTATCCTTTGGATTGAAGATGCTCGATAATTCTCGCTTTGTATTCAAAACCAGCGTGGTCGCTTGCGATTGAAATTTTCATAAATTCGAAACCAGTTTCAAAGTTGAACGCATTTCTCACCAGACGGTGTGTGGCGCAGCGGAACACCGGTCAGGTGCAGCGGTTAGGCCCCGGCACTGGCCACCGGAAGCTCAGGACTTGATCTCCAAAACAAGCTGCGTCTGCGCCACTACCGCGCAGAGCTTCCCATCCGAATTGAAGATACTGGTCTGCCAAACCATCGTCGTGCGGCCACGGTGGAGGGCGATGCACTCACCCCTGACCCTTGTTCCGACCTTGGCCTTGCCGATGAACTTTGTGCTGGAGTCTGTGGTCGTCGTACTCTGGCCTGGCGTTAGATTGACGAATGTTCCTACGGCAGCCAGCGTATCCGCGAAGGCCATGTAGGCGCCCCCGTGCATAATGCCACCGGTCGTGCAAAGCTCTGGCCGCACCTCAAGTTCCCCAAGCACTCGCTCGCTTTGAACCTCGACCAGACGCATTCCCATCAGGCCCGGGAGTAGCGGGTCGAGAATCTTTTGGATATCTGCAATATCAGGCATTTCAAGTCCTCTCGCGCCTAACGTAATCTTCAGCTGGAGCGGTCGCTTTTTGGCCACGATCCGTTGAAAGATAAGGTTCGAAAAATTATTTCCAAATCTGCCACCACTTTTTTTCCTTGTAAAAAGTGCACCCTTTTTCCATCGTTTTGTCTGATTCCGTTATCGAATCTATTTCGAAGATTTCGTCCAACGAAATTGCTGGCGGATCATCCTTATGGTTACGAACGATGCTTTTTAAATCTTCATTATTTCGTATTCGCTCAATAGCCGCAAACTCAGCTTCATTTGGATTCTCCGCCTCAACGAAAATATTTTGATAAAATCCATGCTTTGCAAGGTTGCCATCTAGTTCAATCAGGAAATTTCTACCATTCATTAAAAGCCGATACTTTTTCATTTTATGATTTAAAACGCCGAGGTAAGCGGCGCTCAGCACTCCGCGCTTTTTCTGGCAAAATAGCCTAGCCGTGCCCGGGCAATCGCGGCGTGCTGAGCGTCCGAGCGAGCGAAGCGAACGACTTGACAGAATTACTAGCCTTGAAGATCTTGTTGCCCAACACATAGCTCTCCATTTTTGATGCACCACCGCGGCTCGAGTCGAACTTGGACTAAAAGTTATACATCACTTGCTTCGATGCGAATGCTTTCGAGAGTATGCCCCAACAGCTACCAGTACTGAAAAGACCGGCACAATGAGGGCGAGCATACCCGGAAACGAACGGCCAGATGATAACTTTGGCTCGATGAGATACAGGCAAATCGCCGCACCTGAGGCCAGAATGAGCGCGATCCCGGCAACACGGTTAATGTGGAACCAATTTTTTCGATCTGACAGGGTATGTGCCGTGCGGAAACCATAGAAGCGATTTGGCGGAACAAGCTTCAATACAAGCGGCACCGCACAAGCGGCAATTAGCGTTGCCGGCACGTACATAGAGATTGGTTCAGTCATGCCTCGCTCCTAAATGGTTAACATTAAGGATCACAGCATTACGAATAAGCACGGTAAAGCCTAAAAGCCCCAACTAAGTGTCTCATTTGCTACTTGGCGCAATTGGAACAAATATTCTCAAAAATTTAGCATATCCTACCGAAAAAGCAATTAAATGCAATTTGCTGATCAAATGAAAGACGGTCTCGACATTTCTGTAAGTTGACGGATTTCCCCCCGATTTAGGTTGTTACCAGTATTATACGGATAATTTCTTGAGACGTTTTGGGGATGAACGTCATTCCGCGAAAAGCTCTACCTGGAAAGCATTTTACACCGCCCGCAACTGTTTGAGAAAATCGCCTTAGCTCTCTTTCTGGCGTTATCATCACCGCTTGCCAAGCATCCAAACAAATTTATTTTGCAGATGGTACCGATGGGTGTATGGTCCATTGCTAAGGCAAAGGCCTTGATCGGCATATGTACCTTGTGGAGGCTTGGTTCGGATCTTGAACAAATAATTATGATATTATCGGCTGAGCGAAGCAAGGGTGATTGTGTCCGCTGACCAATTCAAAAGGCATGATAGGAACACGACATCGAGTTGATTGTAATTCAATGCAAGCAGTAGGATGCAGGATTCCGGATAATTCTCGGACACAAATATATAAGCCCCTGGATTTCCAGGGGCTTTCTTGCTATCCAAGCTAATTACGAATCAGCTGCTCTACCTGCTGAGCTACGCCGGCCAAGGCTAAAAATCGGATTTCAACTATAGTGCTTATGATACAAAATCAAAAGCAAATTTCCTGGCAGCAGTTGCTGGCAGGGCTTCAAGAGCGCAAAGGGCCCACCGACATCGTAGGCCTCAGCGGTTCGGCCATTTCATTGGCCGCCGCCCAGATCTACAGGCGGCATCGGATGCCATTGCTATTGGTTGCGGGTACGGCCAAAGCCGCCGCCCGACTGGTGGAAGAGTTGACTTTCTTTCTTAAAGATGCCTTGCCGCCGATCCTCTACCTCCCGCCATATAATCTGCTGCCGTTCAAGTTTATGGCCTATCACAATGAAACCGCCGGTCAACGGGTACGGGCCCTTTATCAGATCACGGAGGCTTCCCAGGCGCCCATCGTGGTGACCACGGCCGGCGGTTTGATGCAGCAATTACTGCCCAAAAGTGCGTTGGGACAGTTTTCTGAATTGGTGGTGGCCGGAGAGGAACTCGACCGGGACAACCTGGTCCAAAAGCTTGTGGCCGGCGGTTACAGCCGGGCTGCCATTGTAGAGGAATCGGGAGATTTCGCTCTGCGGGGCGGCCTTTTGGATCTATTTTCGCCCCTATACGATGACCCTTTGCGCATCGAATTCTATGGTGACGTGGTCGAATCCATACGGCTCTTCTCGGCCGATACCCAGCGCACGATCAAGAATTTGGACGAGGTTGTTATTTTGCCCGCGAGGGAAGTCATCATGGCCCCGTCCGAGCTGAATGCCATCCTGGGGCGGCTCAGAGCCCGGGCCGCAGAGCTGGGCGTTGCGGTTACCAAAACAAGGGAGATGGCCCAACGTATTAAAGCGGAGGGGTTTTTCCCGGGCATGGAAAGCCTGCTGCCGTTGATCTACCCCCGTCTTGATACGCTGTTGGATTATCTGCCCGCTGCGACCCTCACGCTGCTGGTGGACCCCGGCGAATTGGCCGGGGCGGCTGACGAAATCATGATGCAGGCGACCCGGAGCTTTCAAGACGCCAAGGAGCGTCAGCATCTATTCGTAGAGCCTGAGGCGCTATACTTGTCCTGGCGGCAAGTTCAGGCCCGATTGGAGCCCCTCAAGCCTCTGGCCTTCAGGATGCTTTCGATTATCCCCCAGGAAAACGAACAACCGGCCTCGGTTTGCTGCCATACCGCCAGCAGCGAAACCACGGATATTCGCAGCGCCTTGATATCGGCCGCTACCCATCAACAGCCCTTTCAGCCGCTGATCGACTGGCTGGGCGAACAGACCCAGGCCGGCCACAACATATTAATTGTCTGCCGGCGCCCTTCCCATGTGGGACGGCTGGCTCAAACCCTGGCCTCGTATGGTCTGTTCGCGACATCCATCGAGGCGGTGACGCAGATGCTGGAAGGGCGCGGCCGGATCTATCTCATCAACGGAAGTGTCGGGGAGGGATTTATCTGGCCCGAGGCGGGTATCGCCCTGCTCAGGGACGAGGATATTTTCGGGACAGCATACCGGCCGCGGAAGCCCGATCGCTCCGCCAAAGCCGTCGAGCTGCTGAATATCGAGGATTTGCATATCGGCGATCTGGTGGTGCACGCCGAGCACGGCATCGGGCAGTACGAAGGGCTCGTGAAGATAGGCGTGGAACGCTCGATCAACGATTACCTGCTGATCGTCTACCGGGATGGTGACAAGCTTTACCTGCCGGTGGAGCGCATGCATACTGTCCAAAAGTACCTAGGTGTGGAGGGGGTTGCACCGGTACTGGATAAAATGGGCGGCACCACCTGGGAGCGGGTCAAGGACAAGGTCAAGCGTTCCACGGAGAAGATCGCCGGAGAGCTGCTCAAGCTCTACGCTTCCCGCAAAATCCAGAAAGGGCATGCTTTCGGGGCCGTTGACACTTACTTCCGGGATTTCGAAGAAGGGTTTCCTTTCGAGGAGACGGCGGATCAACGCAAAGCCATCGAAGATGTGCTCAATGACATGCGCCAACCATCGCCCATGGACCGGCTGGTATGCGGGGACGTGGGCTACGGCAAAACCGAAGTGGCCCTGCGGGCCGCTTTCCTGGCGGTGAGCGATGCCAAGCAGGTGGCGGTGCTGGTGCCCACAACGGTATTGGCCGAGCAGCATTTTGCTACCTTCAGCGAGCGTTTCAAGCGCTTTCCGGTGCGGGTCGCCTCGTTGAACCGTTTCCGATCCGCTAAGGAACAGGCCCAAATCGCCACGGGGCTTCAGGAAGGCACCATCGATATCGTGGTGGGCACCCATCGGTTGCTGCAGAAGGATATATCGTTTAAAGATCTCGGCCTGCTCATACTGGACGAGGAGCAGCGTTTCGGTGTCCGACACAAAGAGAAAATCAAAAGCCTGCGGGCCTCGGTGGATGTGCTGACCCTCACCGCCACCCCGATTCCCCGCACGCTGCATTTTTCCATGCTGGGGATTCGCGACATCAGTCTGATATCCACGCCGCCCGAACAGCGGCGGCCCATCGCAACATACATCACCGAGTTCGAAGACACCATCGTTGCCGAAGCCATCCGCAAGGAACTGGCCCGGAAAGGGCAGATCTTCTTCGTGCACAACAATGTCTTCGGCATCGAGCGCATGGCCCAGCACCTGCAAAGCCTGGTGCCCGAAGTGCGTCTGGCCGTCGCCCATGGGCAGATGCCTGAGGAGCTGTTGGAGCAGGTGATGCTCGATTTCACCCAGCGGCGAATCGACATGTTGGTGTGCACCACGATTATCGAATCCGGACTGGACGTCACTGCGGCCAACACGATTTTCATCAATCGGGCGGACCATTTCGGTCTGGCGCAAATCTACCAGCTGCGCGGACGGGTGGGCCGGGGCGAGGAGCAGGCTTACGCGTATCTTTTCATACCCAATGAAACCACCCTGACCAAAGATGCCCAGAAGCGCTTGAAGGTCTTGATGGAATACAGCGACCTGGGTTCAGGTTTCCAGATCGCCATGAGCGACTTGAAGATCCGTGGTGGCGGCACGATTTTAGGTGCCTCCCAGTCCGGCCACATCGCGGCCGTAGGGTACGATATGTTTCTGCGTCTAATGGAAAGCTCCATGGCCGAAATCAAGGGCGAGCCGATTTTGGAACCGCTGGAACCTGAAATCAATCTACCGCTTTCGGCGTTTCTGCCTGAGGACTATATCGCCGATATCGACCAGCGGCTCAGCATCTACCGGCGCCTGGCGCGCATGACCGACCTTAAGGAAATAGGAGTTCTGAAGGCGGAAATGGAAGATCGCTTCGGCCGTTTGCCTGACCAGGCCAATAACCTGCTGCTCAAGATCATGCTCAAGGTACTGGCCGTTCGCGCTGGCTGCAAACGGCTCGATCTCATGGAAAATCTTCTGCAGCTGCAATTTTCCGAAGCGCATCAGTTGAAACCGTTTGGCATCGTGGAGATGGTTGCAGGTGGTGACGACCGATATCGGTTTACCCCCGATCATCTGTTCAAGGCCAGGCTGACCCCCTCGTCGCCGAATGTGCTGGTTTCCCAGGTCAAAAACATCTTGATCGAAATAGCCCGGCATGTTAACCAATAAATTTCTAAAAAAACAGGTGGTTTGAGCAACCTTGGGCATTGGCGGGCCCGGTGACAAACCACCGGAAAATGGGGGCTGCTCGTTCAGGAGGTAACCGTGCCGTCAGGCAAGTCGCAGATAGGACACTTACGATGGATGGCCTTGATTCTGATTGTGGTGATGGGGCTCTGGGCATCGGTCGGCTGCACCCGCAAAAAGGCGGAAGAAGAGTATCTGTTGCGTGTGCACAATTTGACCGTGACCCCCGCCGAGTTCAACCAATCCGTGAAAGCGGCCATGGAAGAGGCGTTTCCCGGAGAACAGAATGTGGATCCATCGTTGCTCAATGATCTGCGGATGAGGGTACTGACCCAGGTCTCAGAGGAAATGATGATCAGTGCCTATGCCGCCGATCAGAGAATACAAGTCAGCAACGAAGAACTGGACAAGGCGGTGGCCGATATCAAGTCGGATTACCCGGACAACACCTTCGAAGAGACGCTTCTGGAGAATGCCATCTCGTTTGATTTCTGGCGCAAACAATTGGCCATGCGGCTGCTGGTCGAGAAGGTGATCAACAAGGAGTTGGTGCTCCCTGTGCAGATCTCTTCCGAGGATATTGCCGAATACGTCAAGACCAATTATCCCGATGGCATTCCCCAGGACCAAAATGCCGATGAATTCAACCAGAAAATTATCAAACACCTGCGTCAGCAGAAAGCCGAAATGGCCTACAAGGAATGGATCGAGGGCTTGCGTAAAAAATATCCGGTCGACATCAACCATCAGGCATGGGAGAGGTTGGCCGGCGGGGCTTCATAGCGGCCGAAGGATAAATCGTATACCGCTTAGGTGCCGAAGGAGAATGCCGTTGTTTAAAAGAGTCGTTTCCTTTTTCCAATATTCGATTACCAAGGTGGCCTTGACCCGCGGCCTGATACAAGGGATTCTGGCCGGGGCATTACTGCTCACCGCCGTAAATGGCCATGCAGAGCTGGTAGATCGCATATTGGCGATCGTCAATGAAGATATCATTCTTCTGTCTGATGTGGACCAGGCCATGGCCCCATTGCGGGAAAAACTCAAGCAGGCGGGCTACTCCGATGCCCAGCAAAGGCTCTATCTAACCGACCAGCAAAGACCCATGCTGCAAAAAATGATTGACGAGAAATTAACCGAACAGCAGGCCAAGCGGCTCAATCTGTCTGTGAGCGAAGAAGATGTCGATAAGGCCATCGAGCGGTTCAGGGCCATCAACAAGATGTCCAATGACGACCTGGTGCGCATGCTGAAAATGGAAGGTTTGACCAAAGAGACCTTTCGCTCCCAGATCAAGGAGCAACTGCTTCAAACCAAAATCGTAAATCGTGAAGTCAAATCGAAAATCGTGATCACCAATGTCGAGATCCAGCAATATTATGACGCCCATCAGCAGCAATATACCGGCGTGACCAAATACCATCTGCGTCATATATTGATGAAACCGGCGACCCAGGCCGCAGAGGAGCGCGAAAGGGTGCGGCAGGAGATGCAGCGTTTGCATGAGCGCCTCGAGGCCGGAGAATCTTTCGCCAGTCTGGCCAAGGTCTATTCTCAGGCGGCAACGGCTGAAGGTGGCGGCGACCTGGGGGCTTTCGAGAGCCGCATGTTGGCCGCTCCGATCCGGGATGCGTTAGCCGGTTTAAAGGCCGGCCAGTTTACCTCGGTCATCGATACCGAACAAGGATATCAGATATTCTTCGTGGAGGAACTGCTTCAGACCGGTGGTAAGAGCTTGGAAGAAGCCACTCCCGAAATCCAGGAAAAACTCTTCGCCGAAGAGGTGGAACAAAAATTTAAAACATGGCTACAGGAACTGCGCGAACGGGCGCATATTGAGATCGTGGAATAGACCCGATGATGACTACGGAAAAAACAACCGGTTTTGGCTTATTTTTAAGGAATCAGCGGCGCGCCAGGGACATTCCCATCGAAACGGTGTCACAGAAAACCAAAATCAGGGTCGAGGTGCTGCAATATATCGAAAACGAGGATCTTGCCCGATTGCCCTCTTCGACCTTCGTGAAAGGGTTCGTGCGCGCTTATGCTGAAGCGGTCGGTGCCGATGTCCAGGAGGCCCTGCGCTTGTTCGAGGCCAGCTGTGTAGCCCATGTCGCCTGTGATATGATCGGTGCCCCGGAAAAAAAACGGTCTTCCTTTTGGCGTTCCTTCGTTTTGATCTGTCTGGTCTTGGCCCTGTTGGCGCTGATATCCATTTCCATCGCCCGGCATATGGCAGATCGCCAGGCCTCACCGACCCCTCCGGAGGCAAAGGACGCCAAGAAATCCTCGTCGACCGGGATGCAGACCGAAACAGCAGCCCCGGCGTCGACCACCGAAGCGCCGGCATCCATGACCCAGGGAGCAGCGGCGGCTCCCACGCCCCCGCCAGCTTCGTCAGAGGATATCCCGCCAGCGGCTTCGCCTGCGGCCGAAGCACCAGCGCCCCCCGAAGCCGACGCCAATGCGACCGCCAACGCGCCGGAGAACCCGATTCAAACGCCACCGCAGGACAAGCTGGTGCTGCAAATTGAGGCTGTGGAGTTGACCTGGCTGCGGGTGACCAGTGACGGTCGGGTTGTCAAGGAGGTTACCCTGAACCCGGAAGAGCGCATGACCTTTGAGGCCGAAAAGGGCTTCGAACTGATCATCGGCAATGCGGGAGGCGTTCAGCTGACGCTCAATGGCCGACCGCTTGGTTATCCGGGCAAGCGGGGCAAGGTGGTTTCACTGAAGCTTCCATAGCGGATCTAATTGCGTATCTCGGGCAGGGTACGGGTTTTTTGGCTTCCGTCCGTCGCGCCGCTGTCGGCGGGAACGATTGACATGACACATCTCGCCTCACCAGCCATTGTTCTGCGACGCCGTGACTACGGGGATTTTGACCTGATCCTTACGGTGCTGACCCAGGAGCACGGGATCTGTTCATTGATCGCCAAGGCAGCCAAGAAAAGCACCAGGCGTTTCCCAGGTATCCTGGAACCTTTCGCAACCCTTCACATTGTTTATCGTCAGAGCCGTGGCAGGGGGATGCAGGTTCTGGAAGAGGCGACCCTGGAGGCAGCCTTCACCCATGCACGGGCCGATGTCCTCAAGATGGCCTACGCCAGCTACTGGTGCGAGCTGGTAGTCCTCTGGCTGGAGGAGGGCCTGGCGCGCCCCGATGTGTACGAGCTCTTGGCCTATGCGCTGAACGCGTTGAACCGCGATTTGGCCTCGGGTAAGTTGCTCAGCCTCTTATTTCAAATGCGCTTTGTGGGTCAGGAAGGGTTGCGGCCGGTACTGGAGCGATGCAGTTGTTGCCAGATCGAGATCGAAAAACTGGCCCAACACCAGTTCTGCATCGATTTGCGTCAGGGGGGCATCGTTTGTCACCAGTGCCCCGCGCCCGGAGCGGGCCAATTGCGTCTTTCCAAGGGGACAGTGAAACAATTGTTATGGATGGCTCAAGGTGACTTGGCCATGGCCCAGCGGGTGCGATTCAGCCCCTCCGCGCTGGCCGAAGCCACCCAATTCCTGGAGGCGTTTGTGCCCTATCATATCGGTCGCGCACCCAAGAGTCTCGTTTTTTTGCACCAGATCCGCGGCCAGACGGAGCAGTAAATCTTCGCGCCGCTTTCGATAGCAGGCGCAGCACTGATCGGTAGAGGAGCAGGCAACGATGAAAAAGCTGAAGGCGGTTTTGGAGCAAGGTGCGGTGGAAGCATCGGCACCCTGCCGCATCGATATGGGCGGCACGCTTGATTTGAGCACTTTTCATTTGCCGTTGCGCCATCTCGGGCCATGTACGTTCAATGCGGCGCTCGATATGCGGACCTCGGTGCGCCTGCACCCCCATACGCGGGGAATGATCAAGATCACTTCGCGCGGATTCGACGGTTTGGAAGTTGAGAGTTCGCAGGCCTCCTTTTCGCACCCCATGGGATTGATCGTGGCGGTGGCGGCCTATTTCCAGGCGGATGGTGTGCATATCCAAATCGATTCCGCATCACCGCCGCGCAGCGCCCTGGGCGGTTCTTCCGTGGCGGCCGCCGCGCTTATCTGGGCTTTTGCCAAGGCCTTGAACAAAACCGGACAACCCATGCCCGGGCATCGCGCCGTGGCGTTGCTGGCCCATGCGCTCGAACAGAGCCTGGCCGGCGTGCCCTGCGGGATCCAGGACCAGTTAGCTGCCGTTTATGGAGGGGTGAACGGTTGGTACTGGCTGGCCGAACCAGGCGGGGAATTGTTCCGGCGACGCGAGGTGGTCGCTCCCGACGCATGCCCTGAGTTTTCAAGGCATTTGCTGGTAGCCTATTGTGGTGTGCCCCATGTATCCAAGGATATCAACGGCAGTTGGGTGCGCGATTTTCTGTCCGGACGCCAGCGTGCCGAATGGCACCAGATCGCTGCCTTAAGCCGCCAGTTCATCGACGCCATGGCCGGCAGGCGATACGACGAAGCTGTCGCCCTGATGAATCGAGAAACCGATTTGAGACTGACGATGACGCCCGAAGTATTGGACGAAGTGGGGCGACCTCTGGCGGCCGTGGCCCGGGAATACGGCTGTGCAGCACGCTTTACCGGTGCCGGCGGTGGCGGCTGCGTCTGGGCCTTGGGCCAACCGACGCAGATTCAAGCTCTGCGTCCGGCCTGGGAGCAAATCTTATCCAGCCGCGAAGAAGCCAAGATATTGGATACCCAGGTCGATCCCATCGGCATCTTGTGATTTCCAGCGGATGGTGCTACATGAGCGCCACCGCCGACAGGGGGCAAAACCATCTAACGCGAGGGAAAATAGATGTATTTTCAGGATGTCATTCTGGCATTGCACAAATTTTGGGGCTCCCGCGGGTGCCTTTTGGTACAACCTTATGACATGGAGGTGGGCGCCGGCACCTTTCATCCCACCACCTTGTTGCGTGCTTTGGGGCCGGAACCCTGGCGGGTGGCTTATGTGCAGCCTTCCCGCCGCCCCACGGACGGGCGTTATGGCGAGAACCCCAACCGCTTGCAGCATTACTACCAATATCAGGTGATACTGAAGCCGTCCCCCCAGGATGTGCAGCAGATCTACCTGGACAGCCTCAAGGTGTTGGGCATCGACCCATTGGAACACGATATCCGTTTCGTGGAAGATGATTGGGAGTCGCCGACCTTGGGCGCTTCCGGTCTGGGCTGGGAGGTGTGGCTGGATGGCATGGAGATCACCCAATTCACCTACTTCCAGCAGGCGGGAAGCATCGAGTTGGCACCCATTTCGGTGGAGTTGACCTACGGCCTCGAGCGCATCACCATGTACCTGCAAGGCGTGGACAATGTCTACGACTTGAAGTGGAACCAGAACACCACCTACGGGGTCGTGCACCACCAGCAGGAAGTGGAGGGGTCCACCTACAATTTCGAAGTGGCCGATGTGCCGATGCTGCTGGTGCTCTTCAACCATTATGAGGCCGAGTCCCAGCGCATCAGCGCGGCTGGCCTGGTGCAGCCGGCCTATGAGTATTGCCTGAAATGCTCGCACACATTTAACCTGCTGGATGCCCGCGGCGCCATCAGCGTCACCGAGCGCACCGGCTATATCGGCCGTATCCGCAATCTGGCCCGCACCTGCGCAGAAGCTTACCTGAAACAGCGCGAACAGATGGGGTTTCCCTTGCTGGCCCAGTGAGATCATTCTTCCCGGGGCTTCCGGCTTGTTCATGGGCAGGCCGCCTCAGGACACTCTTACATTGAGGTGCATATGGAGCGTTTGCTGCTTGAAATCGGGACCGAAGAAATTCCTGCGGGATACATCCAACCTGCTTTGGAGGCGCTGGCGTCGGACGTGGTGCGCAAGTTGACCGAGGCCCGTATCGATCATGGCGAAGTTCAGACGTATGGCACACCGCGAAGACTGGTGCTGGCGGTGGCGGCGGTGGCCGAGCGCCAGAAGCCAAAGACCGAGGAGGTCCTGGGGCCGCCCGAGCGGGTCGCCCGCGATCCCCAGGGGGCATATACGTTGGCGGCTAAAAAATTCGCGGAAAAAGTGGGCATTCCCGTTGAGAAGCTGCGGGTCAAAGATACAGACAAGGGGCGCTATCTGTTTGCCGTCATCTCCGATAAGGGCACCAGTACCAAAAAGCTTTTGCCTCAGCTGCTGCCAGAGGCCATTTTAAATGTGCCCTTTCCCAAAGCCATGCGCTGGTCGGATCTGTCCATCTCCTTTGCGCGGCCGATTCAATCCGTTCTGGCGCTGCTGGGTAAGAGTGTCGTGGGCTTCACCCTCGGTGGCCGCATCAAGAGCGGGCGCCAGGCCTGGGGGCACATGTTCATGGAACACAAGCGGGTCAAAATCGACAGCGCCGATGATTACATCGAGCAAATGCGTCAGGCCCAGGTGGTTGTGGACATCCAGGCGCGAAAACGGATGGTGCGCGAGCAGGTCGCTGCGGCGGCCGAAAAGTTGGGCGGGAAGGTTCTTCCAGACGAAGCGCTGCTTGATACGGTAACCAACCTCGTGGAGATTCCGATAGCCGCCGGCGGGCGGTTTGACGAAGCCTTCCTCGAATTGCCCCGCGAGATTTTGATTACCTCCATGCGCGAGCATCAGAAGTACTTCGCCGTCACCGATGCGGCCGGGCAATTGATGCCCTGCTTCGTGGCGGTGAACAACACCCGCGCAAAGGACATGGCCCTGGTGGCCAAGGGGCATCAGCGCGTGTTGCGCGCGCGGCTCTCCGACGCCCAATTTTTCTACCGCTCGGATCTCGAACAAAAGATGGAAAACTGGAACGAGCGGCTCAAAGGTGTGCTCTTTCAGGCGCAGTTGGGCAGCATGCATGCCAAGGTGCAACGCGTGCAACAGATCGCCACGCAGCTGGCGGACGTGACCGCGCCCGAGCTCAAACCCCAGGTTTCCAGGGCTGCCCAGCTTTGCAAGGCCGACCTGGTCAGCCAGGTGGTCTACGAGTTCACCAACCTCCAGGGCATCATGGGCCGACATTATGCGGCCGCGGCCGGCGAACATCCCGACGTGGCCCAGGCCATCGAGGAACATTACCGACCGACCTATTCCGGCGGGCCGCTGCCCCAGAACCGGGTCGGTGCCTTGCTGGCCATCGCGGACAAGCTCGACACCATTTGCGGTTGTTTTTCCGTGGGCCTGGCGCCCACCGGCGCCTCCGATCCTTATGCCCTGAGGCGGCAAAGCATCGGCATCGTCCAGATCATGCTGGCTCAGCAGTTCACTTTCTCATTGCGGGCCGCCATCGATATCAGCCTCAAGCACTTTACCCCTGCCAATGCGGCCGAAACCGCCGAAGCGGTCTATGCCTTCATCCAGCAGCGAATCGCCCACATCCTGGCCGAAGAAGGCTTCGCCAAGGATATCGTGGCCGCCGTGGTCAGCGTATCGGTGGATCACGTCCCCAATGTGTGGCAGCGCACGGCCGCTTTGCAAGCGCTTAAAGGGGCGCCGGATTTCGAACCGTTGGCCGTGGCCTTCAAGCGGGCTGTCAACATCGTGCGCAAGGCGGATACGGTTGCGGGGGTCAAGCCGGAGGCAGCGCTTTTCGCCGAGACCGCCGAAACCGCTCTCTACGAAGCCTACCATCGGGTCAAACAGCAAATGGAGCAATGCCTGGCCGCCGGTGATCTGAACCAGACCCTGCGGATCATCGCCACACTGCGGGAACCGGTGGATCGCTTCTTTGATGACGTCATGGTCATGGCCGAAGATGCGGCGCTGCGCCGCAACCGGCTGGCGCTGTTGCAGGCGGTGGCCTCTTTGTTCGGCCGGATCGCCGACTTTTCCAAGATCACGACATGATGTCCGGCCCTGTCGCCGGGAACCCTGATTGACGAACTGTGGGGAAATTGCAATCAACGAGAGAGGAATCGAGCGATGCCTTATGATCCGAATAAAGATGAAATCCTGAAGCAATGGCACTGTGAAGAGACAGGCCTGATGGTTTCGATTCAGCGCTATGACGGGGGGGAAGCCAAGGTGCAAATCGGGCCGCGCATCCTGAAACGCAAAGACGGCGGCGAGCGGGCGCCAGCCAAAGCCGGCCGCCTGACCATCGAAGATTTGATGTGGCTTTACAGCATTATCGACGAAGTCAAGGAAGAGCTCAGTAACCTGGTCGGGCCCGAATAGATGGACCAGATCGCGCAACTGGCCGCCCAACTGGAGGCATACAATGCAGCCTACCGCAGCGGCGAGCCCCTGGTGGACGACGCCACCTACGATGCCCTGGTGGAGCAGTTGCGCCGTCTGGACCCGTACCACCCCTACCTGAAAGCCGTAGAGCCGGAAGCATTCCCGGGCCGGGCCGAAGTGCGTCACCCCAGCCCCATGCTCTCCACCGATAAAGCCTATACCGATGCGCAGTTGGAGCGGTATGTGGCCCGGGTGCAAAAAGAAGCCGATGCCGCCGGCCTGCAGGAGGTTCTGTTCCGGGTCACTCCCAAACTGGATGGACTGGCCGGTCGGGATGACGGGCAGGTGTTCGCCAGTCGAGGCAACGGCTTCGTGGGCTACGACATCACCGATGCCTTCGCCAAAGGCGTGGTTCCCTTGGGCGGCCGCGGCCAGGGTTTGGGTGAAATCGTGGTGGTCCTGTCCTATTTCGAAAAGCAGCTGGCCGACAAATTCGAACATCCGCGCAACATGGTGGTGGGCATCGTCTCCTCGGACACCCTGAATGTCGATGCCCAGCAGGCGCTGGAAGAGGGGATGGTGCGTTTTGTGCCTTACAGCCAGCTGCCTTCCTGGGAGGGCAACGGCGAGGTACTGCTCAAGGAGATCGAAACCATTATCCAGTCTCTGGCGAGCGGCATCGACTATCCCATGGACGGGGTGGTGGTCGAGGCCGTCGATCAAGCCCTCAAGGCCCGCATGGGCGCTACGACCCATCACTATCGCTGGCAAATCGCCATTAAACGTAAGGGGCAGACGGCTGTCACGCAGGTGGAAAACATCCAGTGGCAAGTGGGCCGCACGGGCAATGTCACGCCGGTTCTGGAGGTGACCCCTGTGCCGCTCTCCGGGGCTACCATCCGGCGGGTCACTGCCCACCACGCCGGAATGCTGACCAAACTCGGTATCGGGCCAGGGGCGCGAATCGAAATCATCCGCAGCGGCGAAGTCATTCCCAAACTGGAGCAAGTGCTGGAAGCGGTAGCTGAAATCAACATACCCGAGAAATGCCCTGCGTGTGGTCTGGAACTGAGCTGGAAAGGCGATTTCCTGCGCTGCACCCATGTCAACTGCCCCGCCCAGACCGAGCAGCGTATCAGCCATTGGTTCCGCACTCTGGGCAATGCCGACTGGTTCGGCATCAAGACCATCAAGCGCATCGTGGCCGCCGGGTTCGACTCGCTTGAAAAGATTTATGCCATGACTGTCTCTGACTTTTCATCGCTGGGATTCGGACCGGTGCAATCTGCCAATCTGGCAGAGGCTTTGCGCATCAGTCGCACCAAGGCGGTGGAAGATTGGCGTTTTCTGGCGGCACTGGGCATCGCCGATCTGGGGGTGGGAGACAGTCGCAAACTGCTGCAACATCATGCGTTGGAGGAGCTTGCCGGCCTCGATGTCCAGCAGATCATCCGTATCAGTGGCTTTGGGGAGATCACCAGCCACGCCATCGTCCAGGGATTGGCCGAAGCAGGGCCCACCTTGCACCATCTGCTCAATCTTGGATTCAATTTAGAACGGACGCCCAAGGCAGCCGTTGCCGGGGTTCCAAATGGGCCGCTGTCAGGAAAAAACCTGGTTTTCACGGGAAAAATGCAGCATGGCAGCCGTGAAACCATGCAGGACGAAGCGCGGCGACTGGGGGGCAACGTGCAGTCGGCCGTGAGCGGCACAACCGATTACTTGATATGTGGTGAAAAAGTGGGAGCGGCCAAACGGAGCAAGGCCGCACAGTTGGGGGTCCAGATGCTTTCCGAGGAAGAGTACTACCAACTCATCAAGCGGTAGGGGAAAGGCGGCGACCTATGGATACCAATGTAAGAGCCCATGTGATCATCTCCGGCAAGGTTCAGGGTGTTTTCTTCCGTGCCGAGACCGTGCGCGCTGCCGAGCGGTTGGGCGTCAACGGCTGGGTGCGCAACCGCAGCGATGGCCGGGTGGAAGCCTTGTTCGAAGGACCTCGCACAGCGGTCAACGATGCGGTTTCCTGGTGCCATCACGGTTCACCCATGGCCCGGGTGACCAACGTCGAGGTGACCTGGGAACCCCATCAAGGGGATATGCAGGGCTTTGCCGTGCGGCGGTAAAAATCTGTATTTAAAGCACGGCAGGGTCGGCGTAGCGACTGAAAACGCCCGGGCATTCAAAATCTGGTTAGAACAATGCGTTGACAAATTGGGTCGCATCAAACGGCTGTAAATCTTCGATCGATTCCCCCACACCGATATAGTGCAACGGCAACTTTAACTGCTGGCAGATGCTGATGACGATGCCGCCCTTGGCCGTACCGTCCAGCTTGGTGAGCACCAATCCGGTAATGCCGAGGGCTTCGTGAAACATCTTGGCCTGGGCGATGGCATTCTGACCGGTGGTGGCATCCAGCACCAGAAGAATTTCATGGGGCGCATCGGGCAGTCGTTTGTTGATGGTGCGATGGATTTTCTTGAGTTCTTCCATCAGGTTGACCTTGGTGTGCAACCGGCCGGCGGTGTCGACGAAGACGGTGTCCATATTGCGTGCCACGGAGGCTTCGATGCCGTCATAGGCCACCGCCGCCGGATCCGCATTTTCTTTGTGGCGCACAAAATCGGCTCCCGCCCGCTGAGCCCAGATGCCCAGCTGTTCGGAGGCGGCGGCCCTGAATGTGTCGGCTGCCACGATCAGCACGCGCTCCCCCTCGCCGACTCTGCGGGCGGCCAGCTTGCCGATGGTGGTGGTCTTGCCTACTCCGTTGACACCGATGATCATGATGACATGGGGCTTGTGGCTCCCCGCAGGGGGAGGCGGCGCCACGGCGCTATCGAGCAATTTGAGGATTTCCTGCTTGAGAAGTTCCTTGAGCGCCTCGGGGGAGCCGATCTTGGATGCCCTGTGGGTAATGATTTGCATCAGGTCCATGGCGGTCTGCACGCCGATGTCCGAGGTGATCAGCAACTCTTCGAGCTCCTCGAGCATTTGATCATCGATGCCGCTTTTGCCCTTGAACAGATCTTCGATATCGGTGGTCAGGATCTCGCGGGTTTTGGCCAGACCGCTTTTTAGCCGGGCGAACAAGCCCTTGGATGGGGCAGGGGAGGGGGAGGCAGGCGTCTCTTGTTCTATTTCTGCTATTGCTTCCCCGGATGCAATCTCCGATTCGATGGCAGCGGATTCAATCTCGGTTTGTTTTTTGTCGGGTTCCTGGGTTTTGTCTTTTTTTCTGAACCAATTGAATGCCATGACGATAACCTATCTTTGAGCTTCAGGCGGCCTTGCCCTGCAGATTGACGGAAACGATCTTGGAAATGCCCTTTTGCTCCATGGTCACGCCAAAGAGCATTTCGGCAAATTCCATGCTCTTTTTGTTGTGGGTGATCATGATGATTTGCGATTTTTCACCGATCTTCTGCATCAGGTTGTTGAAACGCACCACATTGGCCTCATCCAACGGTGCGTCGATCTCATCCAGCAAGCAGAAGGATGTCGGCCGGATCAGGAAGATGGCGAAAATAAAGGCGATGGCCGAGAGCGCCTTTTCACCGCCGGACAGCAGGCTCATGCGGGTCAACTTCTTGCCGGGCGGATGGACCATGTACTCCACGCCGGTCTCCAGCGGCTTGTCGGGTTCGCTCAACTCCAGACGGGCCGTGCCGCCTTCGAACAGCCTTGGAAAAACCTCGCCCAGCTTGGCATTGACCTCTGCATAGGTCTGCATGAACCGTTCCTGGGTGATGCGGTTGATTTTGCGGATCACCTTGTGCAGGTCGTCGATGGCTTTGACTAGGTCATCGCGTTGGGTGCTGAGAAAATCGAAACGCTCCCTGAGCTCTTCATATTCCTTGATGGCCCCGAGGTTCACATCGCCAATGCCTGCCAGCTGGCTGCGCAGGCGTTCCAGTTCCGTTTCCATTTCCGGGACGGACATTTGCAGGCTTTCCTGCTCTGCCTGCTGCACACGCAAGGCAGCTACCGATATGTGGTAGCGTTCCTGAATCTTTCCGGCGATGTTATCGCGCATGACCCGTTTTTCTGAAAGGTCGAGTTCCAGCAGACGCATCTTTTCCAGGGTCTTTTCCCGCTCGGACTGAATGACAGCCTGCTTTTCGTCGCTTTGGCGCAGCGTGGCGTCGATGGCATTGTAATCCGACTCATTGGAGGCCATGGATGCTTCGAGGCGCTGGAGCGCATCGTACATTTGCTGCAGGGTTCCCTCGTGGGCGGCGCTTTTGGAAACCGCTAAAGACAGTTTCTCTTTTTTCTGGGTTATCTCCGTGCGCAGCTGATCGAGCCGCACACGGCTGTCGTGCTCGAACTCCCGGAGCCGATGGAGGGTATGGGTGCCGTTTTCCAGTTTGGCCTGCAAGGCCGTCAATTGCAGTTTGATGTCCACCACCGTCTGGTTATGGGTCTCCAGGCGCGATGTCACCTCCGCTATCTGACGCGTATTCGCTTCGTTCTGGTTTTGCAGGGTTTGCACCTCGGCGACGATTCTGGCCAAGGCTTGATTGTACTTGCCCATCTCCTCGTCCAGGTCGCTCTCTTCGCCGAGGAGTTGTTCTTGTTCCAGTTCGGCGATTTCAAGCTGGCGCCTGGCGTTCTTCAGATCCTCGCTGAAACGATAGAGTTCTTTCTCCGCGGAAAGGGCCTCTTCAGCCGTGCTGTTTTTACCGGCGATGGCTTGCTGCAAGTCGTTTTCAAGCCCCCGCACCTTTTCTTCCAGCGCTTGCTGGCGGGCTGCCGCCCGAGCCGCCTCCTGGTCGAGTTGCTCGCTGCGCAGGGACAGCTCCTTTAACTCTTGCTTTTTGGCCAGAATGCCGGAGAACTGCTCCTGGCTGCCGCCGATGAGCACTCCCTGATGAGAGACCACATCGCCGGCTGGCGTGACGACGGTTTGCACCCGGCCATTGCGGTTGAAAAGGGCCAGTGCTTCCGAGAGTGTGGGCGCCAGCGCGGTATGGCCGAGCAGCGCTTCGACCACCGGCATGAACTCGGAGCGCACCGAGACATGATTCAGAAGGCGAAGCTCCGGGGCTACTGGTGCATCGCGTGAACCGGCAAGCGGCTTGACAGTGCCTACGGGTATAAAACCACATCGTCCCGCGCCGCCGCTCTGCAGATAATCGATGGCCGCATGGCCTGCGTTCTGATCGGCCACAAGGATATATTGCAAAGCTTCTCCCAGAACCGCTTCCACTGCGTTTTCATACCCCGGTGCCGGTTCGATGGCCTCGGCCATGATGCCCAAGATGCCGTCCAGGGCGGGCGTCGCATCGCCGCTGGAATGGGCTCCGGATTCGGGGCGTCTCGCACGCATGACGGCTTTGACCCCATCCCGATACCATTCGAAGTTGGCGGACATTTTTTTCAGCGCCGCCAACTGCGCGCGTGTCTTGTTGCGCTCCAACTCCACCGTCTGGGTTTGTTTGACCTGGGCTCCCAGTTCTGTCGATTGCGAGGTGAGCTGGCGCTTCAATTCTGCGATGATTCGCTCATAGTCGGCGATGGTGGTTTTGATATCATCCAGCCGGACCTGGGCGATGCCGCGTTCCTTCTCGGTCTTGGAGACTTTTTGGGCCGCCAGGGCCACCTCTTCGTCGATGCGTTTGAGGCGGCGTTTCAGGTTTTCCTTGTTGTTGGAGGCGGTCTGATATGTATTTTTGTAGCGGGCTTCTTCGGCGACCAGATGCATCAAATTGTTTTTGTGCGCTTCGGCCTGCTGGTTCAATCGGCTGAGCTGGTCCTGCAATCCCTGTGCGCCGGCCCTTTCATGTTCCACGGCTGCTTTGAGGCGGGAGACCTCTTGTTGCAGTTGCTGGTTCAGGGACTCCACCTGGGTGACTTCGGTGCCGATGTTGGCGGTTTTGGCGGTCAGCTCGCGCTGGGCTTGATCCAGAGCGGCTGTCTCGGTTTCCAGTCGTTCGGCTTCGTTCTTCAGATGTTTGCGTTCGCCTTCAATGCGGTCGATATTGCGCTGGGTTTCAAAACACTGGGACTTCTGCTCGGAAATCTCCTGATTCTTCTGCCATCGTTTGAGTTTGATATCTTCTACGGCTGCATCGATCTTTTTCAACTGGGTGACATGGGCCAGATCGGCATCCTTGAGCTCCTGGATCAATGCTTCGGCTGTTTTTATCTGGCCACTGTAGCCATCGAACCTGCTGAGCAGCAAATTGGTATCAATGACTTTGACGCGATCCTGGTATTGCTTGTAGCGCTCGGCTTTTTTAGCCTGACGCTGGAGCCCGGCCATCTGGCGGTTGACCTCCGCGATGATATCGTTGATGCGCAGCATGTTCTGTTCGGTGGCCTTGACTTTGCGCAACGCTTCGTTTTTCCGGAACTTGTACCGTGTGACGCCTGCCGCCTCCTCCAGGAACAGGCGACGCTCATCCGGGCCCGCATCAATAATAGCACCGATGTTGCCCTGTTGGATGATCGCAAAGGTGCGTGTGCCCACCCCGCTGCCCATGAACAGGTTGTAAATATCCTTAAGCCTGCAAGGTTGTTTGTTGATCAGGTATGCGCTCTCGCCGGAGCGGAAAAGACGCCGGGTAACGCTGATTTCCGGATAGTCGCGAAACTCCTCGGGCGCATGGCCGTTATCATTGGCCATGGTGAGCGTCACTTCAGCCATGTTCAGCGGCGGCTTGCCGTTTGCGCCGGAGAAGATGATATCCTCCATGCTTTTGCCGCGCAGCTGTTTGACGCTTTGTTCGCCCATCACCCAGCGCAAGGCATCGATGACATTGCTTTTGCCGCAACCGTTGGGTCCTACAATGGCTGAAATCCCAGGGGGGAAATGGATGCTGGCCTTATCCAGGAACGATTTAAAACCAACGATTTCAAGCTTTGTAAGCTTCATGGGGGGTGGCCTCCGGAGTCAACCGGTCGATGTGCAGCGGAGCATCGGTGCATTAAACCCGCCTGCTCCAGTCGTGGAATCAAACAAGATGGTCCCGAATGGCAGCGGTTGCTGAATTACGGTTTTTCATATCAAGGCATGGTGCGCTTGTAAAGGGAAAAGCCCAATGGAGGGTATTAAAATATTTCAGCCTATACTATATTTAGTGTACTGGGCCAAGAGGGCCCTTGCCGGAGGTGTCGGTTGATTTCTGTGGACGGGGTGCCGGAATTCATCCATCGGCGCATTGATAACACCCTTAACCGAATTCTTCAAATGACTTGACTTGCAGCCGCCAGGGTCGGTATTAAACCGTAATTCATGCGCCCGGCCATTTCGAGCCTTTCCATATCATCCAAATTGCAGGGAGGTCCATGTGTCGCCATCAACGTCTGTCGATATCCGTCAACTTTTAGAGCATCCCGAGGTACAACGGGCGACGTCGCCCATCAGTGAACCGGTCAAGGGCCGGCGTGCCTTCAAGCCACCTGTCTGCAAGGTGTTCGAGAGCAAATTTACAATAGTTGAGCCTGTCCAAAAATTTCAATTCGATATAGATCCCGAGGCGCAGCGGCAGTTGCCAGACATCATCAACAACGTTGTGCAAGTCGTGGTGGCAGATGACCATCCCAACGAGCAATCGGCCAGAGCATTTCGCCGCAGTCGACGCATCGGCATTGTTTTTTCAGGGGGACCGGCACCGGGTGGGCATAACGTCATCGCGGGCTTGTATGACGCGGCCAAACGCGCCAATCCGGAGAGTCGCATATTCGGATTTCTCGTAGGTCCGGACGGTATTCTGGAGAACGAGTATGTCGAATTGTCGGATGAGCTGGTGGATGCCTACCGGAACCTGGGCGGTTTCACCATGATAAAAACCGGTCGCACTAAGATAGATACCCCTAAAAAGATGGCTCTGGCGAAAGAGACTATCCTCGGGTTGGCGCTGGATGCCCTGGTGATCGTGGGGGGGGACGATTCCAATACCAATGCCGCCTTTTTGGCCCAAGCGCTCTTCGCTGACAAGGTGCAAATCATCGGAGTGCCCAAAACCATTGACGGCGATATCCAGGTGCGGGATGCGAAAGGCAATGTCTTATGCGCCATGTCCTTCGGTTTTCATTCGGCCGCGCGCGCTTTCGCACAGGCCATCAGCAACCTGAGCAACGACAGCAGCTCCGATATCAAGTACTGGCACGTTTGCCGGGTGATGGGGCGGGTGGCCAGTCACCTGGCACTGGAGGTCGCATTGCAGACCCATGCGAACCTGACGCTCATCGGCGAGGATTTGGCCGACTACGTGGATGAACAGCGGTTAGAGAAAGCCAAGAAAGAAGACACGACGGATTATACTGCCTATGGAATGACCTTGCGTCATTTATCGCGCGTCATCTGCGATGGCATCGTACGCCGCGCGGCCGTAGGCAAGAATTACGGGATCGCCGTGATCCCCGAAGGTATCCTGGAGTTCATCAACGAGATCGAAGTGTTTATCATCAAACTGAACACCATCATTGCCCAATACAATGCCACCCATGACAAAGACTTCCATACCAGCTTACCACTGTTGAGCCAGAAGCTCGATTACCTGGGCCATTTGGTTCGGGATACACCCATTGGTCTATCCCCCAATATTTGGAATGCCCGGGACGACGAGCTTTTCAACGATTTGCCGGAGTTCTTCCAGGAAGGGCTGCTCACCGAACGGGACAGTCATGGCAATTTCCAGTTCTCCCAGGTGCCGACGGAGAAAGTGCTGCTTGATCTGGTAAAGGATTACCTGAGAATACTTCGGGACCAGGGCAAGTACAAGATCGGGGTGCATGTTGATTATTATTCAAAGATTCTGAAAAAAGCTGGTTTGAAGCCGGAATATTATGGCCCCATCCTGTTCAGGAATTATGGACAATCGGAATATCTTCTGGTTAAAGAAAGCATTATCTCCTTAAGAACCCTGAAAAATGCTTTGGTCCAGGGGGGCGCCATGGATGCAGAGACGACTATCCCCGCGGCCATCGAGAAGATTTTCAACCAATCGGTGCCAAAATTCAAAACCCAATCCCATTTCTACGGATATGATGGCCGGGGCACCGACCCGACCAAATTCGATTGCACCTATACTTATAACCTGGGCTTGACCGTTTTCAGCCTGATTGCCAGTGGGGCCACTGGCCAAATGGCGGCCATCCGAAATCTGGAGCATGGATTCGAACGCTGGGAACCCATGGGGGTGCCCATTGCCCCGCTGATGCGTCTAGAAGAAAGAAAAGGGCGTTTGACGCTGGTGCTCGAAAAAAGTCTGGTGGATGTGAATTCCCCAGCTTTTATGGTCGTCAAGGCATTCCGTGAAAAGTGGCTGGCAGCGACACCCGAAGCAGATCAGTACAGGCGCCCCGGCCCCATCAGGCTGCACAGCGAAAGGGAGGAGGATCGTCCCATTACCTTGATGCTTAATGCCCTCGGCGAGAAAACTGATGGCTAAAGGATGTATTCCCGGCGGCATCCGGTCAGCCGGATGCCGCCGATATTGCTGTTTGTTGAAGAACTTCGCATGAGGCCGGCAGGCGGCATTGGCCGGTTTTAAAAATTGCCGCGGATAGACATCCCAATAAATTGTATGCTGCCCCGTCGCGTACGTCATCTGATAGAGGCCATTCGATCTTTGCGGCGCGAGCTGGCCCTCGAAAAACAAGCCAATGCCCAATTGCGCAACAGTCATGCGCAATTTCGCGCACTGGTGGAATCGTCGATCGATCACATCTTCATGCTCGACGACAGAGGCGTCTACCTATTCAGTAACGATCAGGTGGCGTCCCTTGGCATGCGCTCCGGACAACAACTGGTCGGCCGGCGATTGCAAGATGTTTACCCCCATGACATTTGGACCATTTATCGAGAAAAACTCAAGGCGGTATTTTCTTCCGGACGTACCGTGATCTTCTCACATGACAAGGAAAGCGCCAAGGGGACGGAATTCTTCCAGAACACGCTATATCCGATACACAGGGAAGGCAGGATTTGGGCGGCGGGTGGCATCTGCCGGGACCTGTCGGAACCAAAGCGGATTGAAAAACAACTCTCCCAAGCCCAAAAGATGGAAGCCCTCGGTACATTAGTGGCCGGTGTTGCCCATGAGATCAACAACCCCGTCAATTTGATCCTTTTTAACTTGCCGCTGTTCGAAAAGATGTGGCGCGATCTGATGCCCATGCTCGACTCTATTGGCGAAGGCCTGCAACACACCAAGTTCGGTGGGTTGACTTACACTTTCATTAAACAGAATATGCCCCGCTTGATTTCCGATATGAAGATGGCCGCCAACCGGGTTGCCAACATCGTCAATGGGCTCAAGCAGTTTTCCCGGAAAAGCAATCCGGCTGAGAAGTCAAGCATCCAGGTGAATGTGGCTGTGGAAAATGCCGCGCGCCTTGGTGCAGCCACCCTTTCGAATTCCAGGACCGAGCTGCAGCTGGACCTGGCGGCGGATCTACCCTTGCTGCATGCCAATTTGCAAAACCTCGAACAGATTGTCTTGAACCTGATGATCAACGCCCATCAGTCCATTGATCATGCCAACGGGCTGGTTCGGATTACCACTGGCTGGCGTGCCCAGGATCAAGCCATCACTATCGAGGTGGCGGACAACGGACGGGGCATCAATCCATCGGTGGCCGACAAGATTTTCGATCCATTCGTGACCGATCGGCAAGCCCAGGGAGGTACGGGTATCGGCCTGTCTGTGACCTACAACCTGGTTAAGGCGCACAATGGAGAAATTTCCTTCGAATCCAAACCAGGGCAAGGGACCAAGTTTACGGTCATATTGCCCACCGCGGTCAAGCCCAAGCCCCAGCGGGTCATGGTGGTGGACGATGATGCCGCTTTCAGGGCGTTGCTGATACGAACCATTTCAAGAAAGACGAAGGTGGTGGTCGAGGGATTTGCCAACGGCGCCGAGGCTCTGATTCGATTGGGGAGTTATCCGCCGGACTTGCTAGTGCTCGACATGTTCATGCCGGAGATCGACGGCTTGGGCGTATGTCGGGCCATTAAGAATGAATTGGGTCTTGAGTTGATGAAAGTGATTATCGTAACCGGCTTTCCCAGGCATCCCAATATCACGGCCGCTGAGCAGCTTGGTTTTCATCAGATTCTGACGAAGCCATTGGACATGGACCGTTTCATGCATTTGGTGAAAGAAAGCCTGAATGGAAAAACAACTTGATTCGTCTCCTATCATGATTGTCGATGATGACCAGGGATTGCTCTTTTCTATTCGCACGGCTCTGCTCAGTGCGGGCTTGCCCGATCCGGTGCTCGTCTCCGACAGTCGGCAAGTGGGCGCTCTGGTTAGGTCCCATTGCTTTCAGCTCGTATTGCTGGATCTGATCATGCCCCATTTGGATGGCATGGAAGTGCTCAAGCAGATCAAACAGGAGTCGCCGGCCACAGAGTGCATCATCGTAACGGCCGTGGATGAGGTGGCAATGGCGGTACAGGCGATGCGGTTTGGCGCCTATGACTACCTGGTCAAACCACTGAACTTGGAGCGGACCACCATCGCCATCGGTCATGCCTTGGAACGCTATCAGCTCAGGCAGGGAATGGCGCTTTTCGAACGCCCCCAAAAATTCGAAGATTTAAAATTTCCTGATAAATTCGAGGAAATGGTAGCGCGGGACGAAAGCATGGCGCTTGTTTTTCACCAGGCCGAAATCTGTGCCCAGAGTGACTACAATGTCATGATAACGGGAGAGACCGGGGTCGGCAAAGGCATGCTGGCCCGGATTATCCACAAGATCAGCGCGCGTTGCAAGGGGCCCTTTGTGGCCGTCAACATGCCGGCTTTCAGCCATCCATTGTTCGAAGATGATATTTTTGGCCATATCAGGGGGGCCTACACCGGGGCAGTATCCGACAAACGCGGCTTTTTCGAGACCGCCCAGGGCGGCACGCTCTTTCTGGACGAAATCACCGAACTGGCTCCGGCCATGCAGGGAAAGCTGTTGCGCGTGATCGAAGAAAAGGAGTTTTACAGACTGGGCAGCACCCAGGTCGTGCATGTGGACTTGCGCATTTTATCCGCTTCAAATCGCAATCTGAGCGAGGCCATGGCTTCCGGTTGCTTGCGGCGCGATTTATATTTCCGCCTGAATGAATATCACATCCATATTCCGGAATTGCGCCGGCGACCAAAAGATATACCCGTCCTGGCCGATTACTTCATGAAGGTACACGCCCTCAAGAACAACAAACGGTTAAAACAGATCTCGCGCGAATTGCAGCAGGCGCTCCAGCAGTACGATTTCCCCGGGAATGTGCGTGAATTGGAGAATATTGTAGCCTCGGGCGTCTTGTTGGAGACGACGGATACATTGCGTTTGGAATCCGTTCAAAACTTGCTTCCGCCAGTCCGCGCGGCGCATTCACGAGACGAAAAACATTTTACTTCGCTGGATGAGCTGCAGCGGCGTCACATCATCCAGGCCCTGCAGATAACTGACGGAAACCGCACTCACGCTGCGCGCCTGCTTGGAATTGGATTGAGGACTTTGCAGCGAAAATTAAAAGCAATGGATATATAACCAGGCATGCCAAAATGGCATACGGGGCGACGAATTGGCGTGCTTTCTCAATAATCTAATTTAAATGAAGAAAATAATATTATCGGCTTTGGGCGCGCCAAAGTGGCGCGCTTCAAGCTTGGTAGGGGGCCGCGGCATTTCTACATAATTATATAATACTATGAAATTAAATATAAAAATAAATTATGGAGATTATTGATGTTGGCTCGGAAAGTGCTCAATACCTGATCATAATGATCTCGCAAACGATGCGAATCATTTCATCCCAAGGCACAGGCTTGGATACAAGCAAGCCGGTCAATTGCAATGATAGGATTGCCTGTGGGGGCGACCGCCAGTCGGTTATTAAGTATGGATGGGTGTGAAGCATGGGTGCGCTTTTTAATTGCTGGCGGTCGTTCCCACGGGTATTTTTTCTTATTGCTGTCAAACAATCCTTCCAGCCAGGTCAAATCGATTGGGAAAATGTGGTCTGTTGGAGCAGGGCGACAACCCGACACCCCATAGTTCCGCAACACCCTTAGAATTTCTGGTTCATCATTTTCGCGTAATGATTCCCATTTTCCCTTGAGGGATCGATTGCACCGGTCGATATTAGCTGGTATGAATTTTATGGTTTTTCTTTGGCAAAGGAAGTGTTGGTGATTCAAATGGTTAGAGCCACTAAATCCGGAAGGCCAAATGAGTTTTACGGAAGCCATCTTTAAGGTGATCGATGTCCAAGGCTGCCCTTATTACCGGAAGGGTGATGAGTTTAGAATTTCCGGTAATGCGCTCCTGCTCGAGCATAACCGCGGCAGCAAGTTCATTTCCACCGTAATCATCGACCTGCCGCACAAAAGAAACGAGTGCCGAACGCTGATTTCGCAATTGAACAAGATTCTGGTTGAACATGAGAGGGTGGACCGAATTCCCGAGGCGGTAATCTCATGTGGCGAGTGTCACAGCGAAATCCGGTTGGAACATAAGAAAGGATCGTCCGTTGCACTGATCGAAGATATCAAACAGCATAGCGTGGACGTTCACACCATAGCCAGTTTACTTAGTAATTTTTCGATTTTCAAAACTCTCGATGAGGCGAGCCTGAGAGATTTCGTATCACTATTGCGGTTGAAGAAATTTTCTCCAGACGAGACAATCCTCTGCAAGGGGGAACCTGGTAAGAATCTTTATATTATTCTATCTGGAATGGTGAACGTTGTTGATGATGATGGTATCAGCATCACAAAGCTTCGCAACGGAGAGGTTTTTGGGGAGATGAGCCTTATCAGCGGCGATCCTGTCGGAGCCACGATCAAAGTGGTTGAGCCGACCACAGTGCTATACATTCGGGGCCAAGATTTCCTGAAGGTGCTCAACCGCTTTCCATCTCTGCAGATGTATTTCGCCCGACTGCTATCCCGGCGCCTGGCCAGATCCAATGTCATGATATCTAAGGAATTTTCTTCCGGAATGACGGGAACATTGTCCCAGATGCCGCCTGTGGAGCTTTTTCAGACGCTTAATTACAACCAAAAGACCGGTGTATTGAAACTCAATCTATCCAAGGGGCCCGCCAGTTTCTTTTTCCGCAACGGCGCAATCGTTCAAGCCAAGTATGGCCGCAAAAACGGCAAGTCCGCCTTCTTTTCAGTGTTAGGGGAAAAGAAGGGGCGCTTTCAATTCGCTCCGGGTCTGACTGAAAAAGAGATGAATCTGCCCGAGCTGGGAATGTTTATGGAACTTCTGATGGAAGGATTGCGTAAACTGGATGAGGAGGTAGAAGCATAATTCGGTAGGCGGTTCTTGTCCGCCCCCTACACGACCAGAGGCAACACATGCCTCGTTCCTCTCCAAACCCCCGTATTTTCAGCTAAGCCTATTTTTTTTAACTTGACTTTAACACCGGCCTTGGGCTTATATGCCATTAGTTTTTTTGAAAAAACAGCTGATATCGACCGGTCGCGAGGTCATTCGGTCAAGTGGCGACAGGGGCAGGCTTTTGTTTATGAGGCCGCACTGCCCACCTGGGGCATACCAACTGCCAAAACATAGCGGCGCCGAAACCGTCACGGGTTTGATGATGGCCCTTGTGGCGGAAGTGATATTTGGGCTGCGGTTGAGCTGAAGTCAAAATAATTCCGGTAACATTGGACCGGCGGTTGGGAGGAGAGACGATGGAATCCTTCATCGCAAATCCACCCATGGTACGATTTGTGCGAAAAGAAATAATGTGTGCCAATCCAAATCACCCAAGAATCCGCTTGAATGCCGATAGTTCCCCTCAGGCAGGGCTGTATAGGCCTCCACGCAACAAAATTCCTCTGCCGCTTTTGCCATCCGCCATCATTTTTTCTTTTGAGCTCTTGAATACGCTCCCTGAGCGATGCGAAAGGGGCAACGTCGATCCGACCTTCATCGGTTGGACCGTGCCAAAATTAAAGCTGATTTCCCAATTTGCCGATATGGGAAAAGACAGGGCGCAGTCCGTTTCCCAAGAATATTTTTGCCAATCGCCCAAGCATTTGAAATTTGTGGCACGGCGGGGACATGCAAGATGATTTTATTTTGTGAAGAGTGCGGCACTCGGCACGATATTGACGATGCTCAGATAGGCGGCGACGTCTTTAAATTTTTATGCACCGTCTGCCATGAAACCTTGATCCTTTCTCTGGCCAATAAAAGACAGAGCAAGATGGTACAGGCCGCAATGGCCCAGCCGGAGTTGGCCTCCACACAGATCGCCAGGGAGGCCAAGGAGGATATCTTAAAAATCCTGGTGGTCGACGATTCAAAGCTCATCCGCAGGGTGCTGCGCGATATCATCGAGTCCGATGGGCGCAAAAAGGTGATTGGCGAAGCCGAGAACGGGAAGGCGGCCCTTGATTTTCTGGTATCCGAGCAACCTGACGTGATTACGCTCGATATCAATATGCCGGTAATGGATGGTTTGACGACGCTGAAACATATCATGATCAGTCGCCCCGTCCCGACTGTCATGATCAGTGCCCTGACCAAAGAGGGATCTCTGGAAACCTTTGACTCCCTGAAGTATGGGGCCATCGATTTTTTGCCAAAGCCATCCCAGGTCAAAGGAGCCGACCTGAACTCCCAAAAAGAGGAGATCCTCAGAAAAATAGAACTGGCTGCCGGCATTCAGATTGAATCAATACGCTATTTGCGCAGGCCTTCCACCGAAAAGGAACCTGGGAAAAACGACGCCATTCCCTGCTTGTGCCTGGTCGCCATGGGGGTGGCCGAGGGCGGATATGGCGCATTGTTGAACGTCGTTCCACGGCTTAAGGAGGACCTGCCGGCGGCATATATAGCTGTGATGCATCAGGCGCCTCATCATATCGACGGATTTGCGCGTTATTTAGACCAATGTAGCCGTTTGTCGGTATATCGGGCCGCAGACGGAATGGTTTTGAAAGGTGGCCGGTGCTATTTGGCCGCTGCCTCGGAACATGTCTGCCTTGTCCAGGATGGTGAGCAGACCATCTTGAAGGTAAATGCCTCCCCTTTCCCAACCCCAATGGGGGCCATCGACATGTTGATGGACTCTGTGTCCCATACGATGAAGAATCGCGCTGCCGGCGTCATCCTGACTGGCACCGGAGACGATGGGGTGGCGGGATTAGGCAAAATCAAAGAGATGGGGGGGAAGTTGTTTGTGCAGGATCCCCGCAGTTGCCTTTTTAAAGAAACTCCCATGAAAGCCGCTGAAAGGCATACCGTGGACTACCTGGTCAGTGATAAGCAAATGGCCGGCGCCATCAGCGCATTCATTAAGGAGCACAGCAAATAAGGAGAGGTACCAATGGAAGAACCCATTGCTATCGCTGAAGAAAGCCTTCCCGAAGAGGGCGACACCATTCAAATGGTGAGATTTGAACTGGGGGATGAACTCTTGGGCGTAGACATACTGATGGTGCAGGAAATCATCAAACAGATGCCGATCACCGTCATCCCCGATGCAGCGGATTTCATCGCTGGCGTTATTAATCTGCGAGGTCGCATCGTTCCGGTCATCGATTTACGCAAGCGCTTGAATTTAAATTCGGATCGCCAAGTGCCCGCCCAAGAGGCCTGGACCTTGATTATCAATGCCGCGGGAAGGGTGACGGGCTTTATCGTTGATCGGGTATCGCGGGTTATCAAAGTGCCGGTCACTGCGGTTCAACCGGTTGACGAATCTTTGCCGGGCAGCATTCAGAGCGAATATCTCAGCGGGATTTGTAGATCGGAGGAACAACCTACCATGGCGATTCTGGATTTTAATCGAATCATCGCGGTTGAGGAGTTCAAGCGCTTGGGGGCTCAAAAACGTTTGCAGGGCAAATCGTAATCAATAGGGTGCAATTCAATGGGCAAAAAGATACTCATCGTCGACGACTCCTCCATCATGCGAAAGATGATTAAGCAGACCCTTTTGGATGAACACCATAGTGTCGCTGGAGAAGCAAAGAACGGCAAGGAAGCGGTGGCCATGTACAAATTACTGAAACCTGACATCGTCACCATGGACATCACCATGCGCGACATGGATGGATTCGAGGCCGCCAAGGAGATATTGAGCGGTGACCCCGGAGCCCGCATCATCTTCTTGTCCAATCTGGATGAAGATAAATACAGCGAGGATGCCAAGCGATTGGGGGCCAAGGGATACGTTAATAAGCACAATGCCAAGGCAATTGTCGATCTGATCAACAGCCTCTGAGGACGCGGCTTTGCAAAAGAACGCCAATGGTACAAATAAATACCGAATAGCCGTTGGAAGAAATCCCGCGGATGTGAGTGGACCTGAGAGAGCTGGCACAGGCGTGGGGCAATGAAAAGGAGCAACGCATGACAGATAACTCCTTGCTTCAAGATTTCATCGTCGAAACCGGAGAGCATCTTGAAGATACGGAGCGCAATTTATTGCGTTTGGAACAGAGTCCAGAGGACACAGACGTACTCAACGAGATTTTTCGCTCAGTCCACACCATTAAAGGCTCGTCTGAATATCTCGGCCTTGAACGTATCGCCGAACTGTCCCACAAACTCGAGAGCCTATTGGATCTGTTGCGCAGAGGAGAGCGCAAGCTGGATCGTTCCGTAGAAGATCTACTCATTGCCACCCATGATCGGCTCGCTCAACTGGTGGACGACCTTACCAGATATCAGAATGAGAAGACGGCCATCGATGACCTGATTCGTCGCATTGACGGCTGCGCTGGTCAAACTGGGCCAGTATCGGCTGAAGAGCTTTTGGGCGATTTTCCGGCGCAACAACAAAGCGAAGCCATCGAAGATGAGTATGACCAGGAATTGTTCGGCATCTTCGCTGATCAGTTGACGGACGGGCTCCAGGCACTGTGCGCCGCAACCCATAAGTTACTATCTGGAGAGGGGCCTGAAAACCTGCTGTCCCTTTATGAAGACCGTTTGGGGACGCTGAAATCAGCCGCCAACTACATGGGGTACGATCAGCTCAAAGAGGTCTATGAAAAATGGCTGCAGGCATTGGCCCACGTACGGCGGCAAGTGGCAGACGGTGTCACTGTAAGCTGGTCAATTTTCGCAAGGGATGTAACCGCTGTTCATCTAGAACGGATTAAAGGCTTTTTCCCCAAGGTGGCAGCTATCCAGCAACTGATCATGCACGTGGAGGAGGCCCAGACACCACCCGTCATTGAGGCGGCTGCACCAAGGGTTGAGGCGCGGCAGGAGCTTCGCTTCGATGATATTGGGGTCGAGATAGATACCGAACCCGTCCTGCCGGTGACCTCCAAGGAGATTCAGCCTGAGCTCGAATTGTTCTCCGAGAGCGATGAAACCACGGAGTCATCACAGAAGGCAGACAGCTCGCTGCTTCAAGATTTCATCGTAGAAACCGGAGAACATCTTGAAGACACAGAGCGCAATTTGCTGCGTTTGGAGCAGCGCCCCGAGGACACGGAGGTGCTTAACGAAGTTTTCCGCTCGATCCACACGATCAAGGGGTCATCGGAGTATCTGGGCCTGGAGCGCGTTGCAGAGTTGTCGCACAAGCTGGAAAGCCTTCTTGATTTGCTGCGTCGTGGGGAACGCAAACTGGACCGCGCGGTGGAAGATCTGCTGATCGCCACCCATGATCGTCTGGCGCAACTGGTGGACGATCTGGCGCAGCATCAATCCGAACGCACAAAAATCGATGACTTGGTGCAACGTATAAAAAGCTTCACCGAACAAGCCGCACCTATCAAGCCGGAAGAGGTGGTGGCTGCCGACGATGCCAATGAAGACACGGATGCCATCGAAGGCGAATATGATGAAGAGTTATTCGGAATATTCGTAGATCAATTGAAAGATGGGTTGCTGGCGTTGTGTGCCGAGACCCAAAATCTGGTTTCCGGTCAATCGGCTGAGGCGTCGTTGGCCCTTTATGAAGACCGTTTGAATACATTGAAGTCTTCTGCCAATTACATGGGCTATGATAAGCTCAAACAAGTCTATGGGCAATGGCTGCAGGCGCTGGCCAGGATTCAGCAAAAGATCGCCGAGGGCCATGAGATTGATTGGTATGCATTCGCTCAGGAGGTGACCGCCTCCCATCTGGACCGCATAAAGAGTTTCCTGCCCAAGGTGGCTGCAGTCCAGCAGGTGAATGTGGCCTTGGTCACGCCCCCGCCGGAAATTTCCGCAGAAAAGCCCCATGAACCTGAACCGGACGAATCGACACCTGTTACGGGTACCGAAGCCATCGTCCTGGAACAGGAGGTTTTTGCAGCTCCGGAGGTTGAGCCCCAGGTTGAAACGCCCATTACATCGGAGAGCATGCTGTCTGAGCAAGCAGACCAGGGGCTGCTCGGAGACTTCATCACTGAGACCAACGAACATCTCGATGAAGTCGAACAAAACCTGCTGCAGCTCGAGAGCACACCCGAGGACGTCGGTTTGCTCAACGAGCTGTTCCGATCGATTCACACCATCAAGGGTTCCTCTGAATATCTTGGGATGGAGCGCATTGCCGAACTGTCTCACAAATTAGAGAATCTGCTGGACTTGCTTCGGCGCGGACAGCGTGCGGTGGAAAGAGGCATTGTCGATCTGCTGATAGCTGTCAGGGACCGCATTGCCGAGTTGTTGGAGGATATAACCAGCCAGCGCACGGAGTCCAGAAGCATCGATGACCTGGTAGCGCGCATCGAAAGTTATGTCTCTGCTCCCCCAACCACCGAACCGCCTGCTCTGACGGCCAAGTCTATGGAGGAGGATTCAGCCCCCACGCCACCGGTGTCCACAGAAGCACCGCTGGCTGTTTACGAAGAGGTTTATGATAAAGAGCTGTTCGCCATTTTCACGCAACAGCTCGAAAGCGGACTCGGTGCACTGGCATCGCTTTCGGAAAAAATTGAGAGCGGTCATGAGACGGCGTCGCTTCTTTCGGCCTGTCTGGATCATCTGCGCCGCCTGAGGTCGTCGGCCAATTATATGGAATACGACGCGTTGAGGTCGACTTACGATCAGTGGATCGATGAGGTCGATGCCATCGTTCATCGCCTGTCGGATGGTGAAACAGTAGAATGGTCGTCATGGGTCGAAAAGGTGATGCGTTCCAAGATGGAACGGGTCCATCACTTTTTTGCCGCGCCGGCAAAGGGTTCGGCCGTCGACGCCGCCCCTGCCGTCATTGAAGAAATGGAACCTGAGACAGCTGCAGTACCGATCCCGGTATCTGAGCAGGAAAGTGCGCCCGCAGCACCTCCTGCCATGGCGGCAATCGAACTCGCGTCCGATCCGGTCGGTCTCGATCTAGCTGGCGAAGTGACCGAGACTCCCGCCTTTGAAGCCGGTAGTGCCGAAGAACAAGGGCTGCTCTCGAGACTGGAAAGTGCATTCGATGCCAAGATGCAGGAGGTCGCAGGCACCGCTGTCGTTTCATCGACGAATCTGGATGTGGTCCGTGAGCTCCTTTCCGACGAGGAGAGTTTGGCTGCAGCCTTGGAAGGCCTTGCCGTGCAGCCGTCCGCCGGACCGCCCGCAGGCAGTGCTGGCGATATCGAATCTTTCCTGTTTTCCGAAGGGGAGGCTCCCAAGGAGCCCAGAAGGGTATTGCAGCCGAAACCCCTTGCCCAGATGATCGAAAAGACAGCGGACGAAAGCTTTTCGCCCATTGACGAAGATGAAGGGCGGGGACGCTACCAGATGGGGCGGCGCCAGACGGACAAGTTCCGTGAACGTCTGCAAAAGCAAAGCATTCGCGTGGATGCTGCCAAGATCGACACCTTGATGAACCAGGTGGGAGAATTGGTCGTGACCCGTGCCAGCTTCAACCAACTCCACGGAGAAATGCGAGAATTGATGTTGATGATGAAGCTGAACCAGAAAACAGAGACGACAGAGATGCAGTTGATCAAGCGTTTGACCAGCCGTATCAACGATACCACGATGTCCCTGGCGCGCATCACCTCGGAACTGCAAGATAACGTCATGAAGGTCCGGATGCTGCCCATCGCGCAGCTCTTTAGTCGTTATCCGCGTGTTGTACACGACCTGGTTCGAAACACGAACAAGCAGGTTTCCCTGGAGATTCACGGTGAAGAGACAGAACTGGACCGCATGGTGATCGAGCAGATTTCGGATCCCTTAATCCACATCATCCGCAATGCAGTGGACCATGGCATTGAGCCGGCCAAAGAACGCGTCCGCAGAGGCAAGCCCGAGACGGGCACGCTCAAACTTGAAGCTTATCCGGAGGGCAATTACGTGGTGATCGAAGTCAGCGATGATGGCCGCGGAATCGATCCGGATTTTATTAAAGCCAAAGCGCTCTCCAAAGGATTCATCCAACCCGAAGAAGCCGACCGGATGGGCGAGGAAGAGTTGCTGGGATTGATCATGCGTCCCGGTTTTTCCACGGCCGATGAGGTCACGACCACATCAGGCCGCGGCGTGGGCATGGACGTCGTCAAAGATAACATCGAAAAACTGAACGGTACCATTGAAACCCAGAGCACACCGGGGACCGGCACCCTCTTCCGCATCAAGATCCCCTTGACGCTGGCCATTATCCCTGCTCTGCTGGTCCATGTGGCCGGCGAGATTTTCACCATCCCCCTATCGGCAGTGGACGAAACCATTCGGATCCGTCCCAACGAGATCTCCTCCATTGAAGGCATGGAGGTGTACTACTTGCGTGAAACAACGCTTCCCTTGATCCGCATCGCGCAGGTTCTCAAAATGGACGCGCCAGCACCTGTCGGCAATGAGGTGTTTGTGGTCGTTGTGAACACGGGCAACCGGCAGGCCGGGCTCGTTGTCGATAAGCTCAGGGGACGTGAAGAGGTGGTTATCAAGCCATTGGAAGATTACCTGCAGGAGAAGAGCGGTTTTTCCGGCGCGACGATTCTCGGCGACGGTTCCATCTCACTTATTCTGGATGTGTCCGACTTGGTTCATTTAGCGGTAGACCAACATATAAGAAGGGTAAGGGCCGTCAACGAGTAGCAGCTCAGATGAATTGTACCGCCTATCATCGGGATTGAACGTTATGATAGAAGTTTCAAAGAGCCAGGCCCAGGAACAGGGCGCAACGGGATTTGCCGGTACCCTGCGTAACATTCAGCTTACCGATATCATCCAGATGTGCTGTCTGGCGGGAGCCAGCATTTGTGTGCGGGTGCGGCAGGATCAGCAGCAGGGATCACTTTACATACAGGATGGTGACATCGTGCATGCGGAGTGTGGCATGCAATCCGGTGTCAATGCTTTTTTCACCATCCTGGGATGGCCCAGCGGCCAATTCGAAACCTTGGATGCTCCTCCGATCGCCAAGCCGACCATCAAGGAGCCGTATCAATTCCTGCTGATGGAAGCAGCTCGCAGAGCCGACGAGCAAGTCCAGAACCGGATGGAAGAAGCGCCGGCTGCCAAACCGGAACCTGTCCCGGCCCAACGGTTGCGCGTTTTGATCGTGGACGACTCTGCCATTATGTCTAAAATCCTCACCAGCATGTTGATGGCCGACCCCAGCATCGAAGTGATAGGCCATGCCAAGAACGGGGAAGACGCGCTGGAAAAAATGAAGCAGTTGTCGCCTGATTTGATCACGATGGATGTCAACATGCCAGTCATGGATGGCAGTACGGCATTGAAACACATCATGATCGAGAGCCCATGCCCCGTCGTGATCATGAGCAACCTGTCGCCATCGTCCTATGCCACGATCCTCTCTTTTTTAAACCTGGGGGCCGTGGATTTCATGAGCAAACCGGTCAAGAACCGCAACATCATCAAACAGCAACAGCGCATGGTGGAGCGCGTCCACCTGGCTGTCTCCGCCAATATCAGACGCTTTCAGCGTCTCCGATTGCCTAAGTTGACCGATTCGGATTTCGTGAAGGTCAACCCCAAGCTGCCCTGCGAGCGCCTGGTAATATCGGTTTCAGGCGTTGGCGGTTTTTTGGAGATCATGCAGATGGTCTCCTCGCTGCCTTTGGACCCGGTTGCCAGCGTTCTTTCCATGCAGTCTATCCCACCGCAATTTGCGCCCGCTTTGTCCGAGTATTTGAATGCCCGGAGTCGCTTCGAGGTTCAAGCCTTGGCCAGTGGGGCCATCTTGTGCCCGGGGCGCTGCTATATCGGCGCCAGCGGCAGATCGCTTGAAATCGGCGAAATTGGAGGTGTACGGGTACTAAAGGATGCCACCAAGGAAGACGCGGATGAGGCAATTTACGGCCTGGACCAATTGTTGGCCGATGCGGCCAAGGTTTTTGGCAACAAAGTGATCGTGTTTCTGCTATCCGGTTGCGAGGTCGGTACGATGGACGGTCTGCGCAAGATCAAAGCGGCTGGCGGGACGATCGTGGCGCCGCAGCCGGATAAATGCATAATGCCTAAAACCATCGAACCTGTGGTGGATGAGGGTTTGGTGACAGAGCTTTTCGATCCCAAGGACATGGTGCACGTGTTGAAACGCTATTGCTCCTGAAATCTTTTTACCCATCATTGAAGGCTCAGCGTAGCTGACTTCAGATGCATGAGAGCCAATCATGGAAGAACCGATCAGAGTCTTAATCGTTGACGATGCCTTGTTTATGCGCAAGGCCATTTCCGAAATTCTACAATCGGACAGCCGCTTGAATGTTGTCGGCACGGCCAGGGACGGCTTGGACGGATTGGAGAAGATCAAAACCCTCAATCCGCATGTGGTCACGCTGGATATCGATATGCCGCGCATGGATGGATTGGCCGCCGTGCGGCATCTTATGATCGAATCGCCCGTACCGGTGGTGGTTCTCAGTTCGCTTTTCAGCGATGGGGCCGTGACCTTCGAAGCACTGCGCCTTGGCGTCGTCGATTTCGTGCCCAAACCCTCCGGGGGCATATCAGAGGATATGGATAAATCCAGGCGCCAAATCATCGACCGGGTCAAGATCGCCAGCAGTGTAAATTTCGAGAATATCCGGCGGGTTCGAATGCTTATGGAGGACCCGAAACAGATCCAGGAGCCTCGCCGTGGCCGGACCGCGCTAAAACACCTGATAACCTTAGGCACGAGTTTGAGTGGCCCCAACACCGTTATACGGCTTCTGACGCGGCTATCCCCCGAATTGCCGGCCGCCATGGTGGTCGTTCAGGAGATCGCTCCTCAAATTCTACCAGCCTTCGTGAAGAAATTTAATGAACATGTCCCCTGGTGCGTCGAAACCGCTCGCGACGGCATGCTATTGGAGCAGGGGGTGTGTTATATCTGCTCAAATACCCAGTCCCTCTCCATCGAGCGCAATGATAGCGATCAGCCTTGTATTCGTCTGCATAAGGCGGTGGAGCAGCCCCTCAACCAGCTGTTTATCTCCGCGGCCCAGGTTTTCCGGCAAAATGCCATCGGCGTCCTGCTCACCGGCGTCGGGGACGATGGCGCCGATGGATTTGCACGCATTCGCGACTACAACGGCAATACTATCGCCCAAGACACCCATTGCTGCGTCTACCCAAACCTGACCCAGAATGCCATTGAGAAAGGCACCGTTCGCAAAGTGGTTACAGAAAGTCAACTACCCGGCGCCATTGAAGCCAGTATGGCCTAACTGAATCCAAGGGAGACCCGTCCATGATAGTCGTCTGTCCCAGTTGCCTGACCCGTTACGACCTGAACGACAGGCTCGTACAGGAGCCAAGTTTCATCGCCCGCTGCACCAAATGCCAGCACGTTTTTTCAGCCTATCGACCGGTGCGGGTGGAGGAGATCACTTTCCTGGACCTGGATGCGGCCAAAAGGAGTGACGGCACAGATAACGTCGTGGCCATCAGCAATCAAAAGGGCGGAGTTGCCAAAACCTCGACCTGTCTGAACCTGGGGTTATCGCTGGCCATGCATGACAAGCGGGTGCTGCTGATCGATTTCGACGTACAGGCCAACTTGACCATTTCCATGGGGTATAAGGAGGGAATCTCCTTTTATGAGGTGATCAATGGCGGCGGAAATGATCTGGCAGCCCATATTCTTCAAACCAAATTCAATAACTTGTGGCTCTTTCCGTCCAATAAGAACATGGTGCTGTTAAACAAGAATTATTTCGGGTCCCGCAATTTCGAATTCATGTTGAAGGACCGGTTGATCCCCCTGCGGGGACGCTTCGATTACATCTTGATCGATACACCGCCTTCTATAGAATATTTTACCCTGAATGCGTTGACGGCATCCCGGTTGGTCATAATCCCCAGCCAGTGTGATTATCTCTCCACGCACGGCATCGATCAGATCTTGAAACTGATTCAACTGATCAAAGCCAAAACCAATCCTACGATAATGCCAAGGATTTTGATCACCATGTACGATAATGAGAGCACGGCCTCCAGGATGATCTGCACCAAGCTCAAACGCCTCTATCCCGGCATGACCTTCAATACGCTCATTGAAATGGATGCGCGCATAAGGGAGGCGCAAATCATGAGCATGCCGGTTCTCGAATACAATCAACAGAGCAAAGCCGGGCTTCAATACCATCAATTGGCCGAAGAGATTCTGGGCAGGCCCCCGGAAAATCCATAATCGGGCAGATCCTGGTACCTTGATCTGCGGCGGTTAGCCTCGGCACCGTTGGCAACTCACGGGGCCTTTGCAAACGTTGCACCGCGCGGGTGGTTTGCTGTGATGCGGCCCTGAAGGCTCGCTTGCCAGGGCTTGGCGGATGCGCTATGGGAAGGGCTGTTTGAGGTGCCGACCATGAAATCTGTAAAAAAGGAAATCCGGCAATCGCTTCATGGTCCTGCCGAGTCGGGCGGTCGTTCTTGGTGGCTCGGCTTGTCGGCTTTCCTACTCATTCTGGCAGCGTGGGAAGTTTTGGCGCGATGCAGCGGATGGAGTGTTCAAACCTTTCCAGACCCACTGACGGTTGTCCTCAGCATGCTCGAATTGATAGGAAACGGTACGCTGTTACGACACACCGTGGCGAGCTTGTTTCGGGTTACTGCAGGTTTCTATTTGGCGGTATTGCTGGGAGTGCCGCTGGGCATCCTGCTGGGCCGCATCTCGATGCTATGGGCATTTCTCAATCCCGTGATCCAGTTTCTACGCCCCATCTCCCCGCTTGCCTGGATTCCGCTGGCCATGCTCTGGTTCGGCATCGGCGACCCGCCGGCTATTTTTCTGATATTCCTGGCAAGCTTTTTCCCCATGGTGGTTTCCACCACCATTGCCGTCCATAATATCAATCCAATCTATTTCCAGGTAGCCGCCAACTTTAACTTTTCGCGTAAAGAAATAATTGCCCGACTTATTTTCCCAGCTATCATTCCCGAAGTGGTGACGGCTTTACGCCTCACCGTCACCATCGCCTGGCTTGTGGTGGTAGCCGCCGAAATGATTGCCGTGCGTTCAGGTCTGGGGTATTTGATCTTGGATGCACGCAATGCCCTGCGCATGGATTATGTGATGGATGGAATGATCGTTATCGGTCTGATCGGATTGGTTTTGGATCACATAATGAAACGCCTCGGAAACATCGAATCCGCGCAGTGGGGGGCAAAAGTCCGATAAGAGGGTCTTTTATCTGCGTCAGAGAAGGCGGCAGGCAAATTTATGAGCTATATCCGCATCGACAACTTGACCAAAATTTACCTGGGCCGGCGCAGCAAGCCGCGCAGCCTTCATGATCCCGCCGAACACTCTGGCGACAACGTTCTGGTGCTTAACAATATCAGTATGAGCTTTGAAGAGGGAGAAATGGTCTGCATCCTGGGCCCCTCGGGGTGCGGTAAATCCACATTGTTGCGCATCATCGCCGGATTTGAGAATCCCTCTTACGGCTCCATCTGGGTAGGGGATAAACCGGTGATCGGCCCCTCGGACCAGTCGATTTTTGTCTTTCAGCACAGCGGTCTGTTCCCTTGGATGACGGTTGCCCAGAATGTGGGCCTCGGGCTGCGTCATATGGAGGATATCGAGGCCAAGAATGAAAAGATCAAGGAGTATATCGAAATCGTTGAATTGGATGGCTTCGAGGACTATTATCCCCACCAACTCTCGGGTGGTATGCAGCGCCGCGCCGAGCTGGCGCGCGCCATAGCCGTCAACCCGGACCTGCTGATCATGGATGAACCCTTCAGTGGATTGGATTTTCTCACACACATGAAGATGCGTGAAGAAGTGGTGAACATGCACGAATTCATCCGCAAAACCACCCTGGTGGTGACCCACGATATCGACGATGCCTTGATCATGGGGAACCGGATCGTTGTGTTTAGTGGCCGGCCGGCGGCCTTGAAGATGATTCACAAACTCGATTTCCCCCGGCCTCGCGATTTTGAACGTGATCATGGGTTGAGTCGTTTGCGCAGCGAGATCTTCCTGATGCTGGGGGTGCCGTATGCGGTTTAGGGCCGCTGGCCTTCAAGCGAAGTGGCACTCTTATCCCTGGCGGATCTTTTTGTACATGGTGGGATGGTTTCTGCTTATCAGCTTCCTGCACCTTTTCCTCAACACCGAACATGACGCACGCAAGATCGTAAATATGGGGTATATGCCTGTGATTACCAACCTGGCGGCGCCTTTGCTGGATGCCGCCAGCGCCCAGAGCGATGGATCTATTCGGTTTAAGGCGCTTAAATTCGCCTCCTTTGCGGAGATGGCCGAAGCGCTGCGGAATGATCAGATTCAGGCCGCGTTCATCATTGCCCCTCTCTCCATCGTACTGCACCAACAGGGCACAGATGTGCGGGTAGTTTATATCGGCAATCGCCATGAAAGTACTTTTGTAACGCGCAAGGAGTTGGTCATCAAGAGCATCGGGGACTTGGAGGGACGCACGGTGGCTGTCCCCATGCGCTACTCCGGGCACAATTTGGCCCTATTAAAGATGGTCTCTGAAGCCGGGTTCAGGGAAAAAGTCCACATCGTAGAAATGAACCCGCCCGATATGGCGGCGGCGCTGGCATCTGGATCATTGGACGCCTATTTTGTAGGGGAGCCCTTCGCCGCCCAGACCCTGAAATTCGGCAGCAGCAACTTGTTCCTTTATGTGGAACAAGTGTGGCCCGACTTCATATGCAACCTCATGCTGGTGAAGCAGAAATTAATCGACAAGGAGCCTGCCACGGTGCACGCTCTCGTGCAAGCCGCCGTTCGCTCGGGGCAGTGGGCGAAAAACAACATCCCCCAGGCCGCCCATATTGCATCCCGTTACTGGGGGCAGTCCGAAGATTTGGTTAAGTATGCCTTGACCACACCCACCAACCGGATTCAATTCGATAAGTTCACACCTCGCCAGGAGGAGATGCAGCAGATCGCGGACTTGATGAAGCACTATGGCTTGATAAAGGATGGGATGATCAACGGTCTGGTGGATGATCGCTTCGCTCGCAAGGCAGACTTGAACGGGATTACGGATTTGGCCAGCATCGTGAGAGGCAGGCACTGATTTTTTAAATCTTCCAGGTTCTACTATGGCTTTTCGAAGCACTATTCTTAAAATGCACCCGGCAACCTTGGTCCTGTTGAGCTTCCTGGCGGCCATCGCTGCGGGGGCTGTTCTGCTGATGCTGCCGGTGGCTACAACGCACGGCGCCATTACATGGGTAGACGCTTTTTTCACCGCCACTTCGGCCATCTGTGTCACTGGACTGACCGTTCTGGATACGGGCAGCCGGTTCAGCCTTTTCGGACAATGTATTCTCTTATTGCTTATCCAGGTCGGCGGTCTGGGAGTAATGACCATTTCCGTGGCCTTGTTTAATTGGATCGGCCGGGGGATTTCCATACGGCAACGCTTGGCTATGCAGGAACTCTTTTCGGCTGCTCCGCGCAAGGATATTTTTAGTCTGGTAAAGAGCATTATCTTATTTACCCTATGGTCGGAACTGATTGGCGCTATCATCTTAACTGCATGTTGGGCGAGGGAATTCGGATTTGTTAAATCTTTTTACTTCGGCGTTTTTCATTCGGTCGCCGCTTTTTGTAATGCCGGCTTTGCACTCTTTCCCGACAGTCTGATCAGCTACAGTGACAACCTTGCCATCAACCTGGTGATCGCCCTGCTGATCGTCATTGGAGGAATTGGCTTCCCGGTTCTGTATGATCTGCAATGCTGGACCAAATCCAGAAATCGGATCCGTTGTCGGCTTTCCATCCAGACCAAGACGGTCTTGTGGACCACCTTGATTTTGATCGCAGGTGGCGCCCTGATGTATGCTTTTTTGGAACGAGAAGCGCTCGCGGCCTCCCCTTCCTGGAACCACCGCATCCTGGTGCCTTTGTTTCAATCCATCACCTGTCGCACCGCTGGTTTCAATACGGTGGATATTTCCTCATTGAGGGAGGCGACGCTGGCTGTGATGATTTTTTTGATGTTCTTCGGCGCATCCCCCGGATCATGTGGCGGCGGTGTCAAGACCACCACGCTGGCGCTTTTGATTGCCTTTACCATCAGCCGCGTGCGGCACGGGCGACGGGTCAATCTTTTTAAAAAAAGCATTCCTGGAGACACCATGGCACGGGCCATTTCGTTGATCCTCGTTTCCATCAGCATCGTTTGCTTGGTCCTGTTCATGCTGCTCATGGGTGATCCTGTCACAGGCCGAGAACCCGGTGGCGTGGCGCATTCCTTTATAGGGTTTTTCTTTGAAACCATTTCGGCTTTCGGCACAGTTGGTCTTTCAATGGGAGTGACTCCTGAATTGAATACCTGGGGCAAAGGCTGGATCATCTTGATGATGATTATCGGCCGCGTCGGGGTTCTCACCTTTTCCTACATCATCGTGGGAACTGGCAAGGCCGAAGGCGTTGAGTATGCCGAAGAGAACATGATGGTAGGTTAACAGGAGCAATCGCCTATGAAACGATTCGCAGTCATCGGATTAGGCAACTTTGGTTTCCATGCTGCCAAAGCGCTGTACGAAGACGGCAACGAGGTATTGGCCATCGACACCGACAAGGCCCGCGTGCAGGCGATCGATCCGCATTGCACCGAGGCCGTCGTGTTGGACTCGACGGATAAAGAGGCGCTGAGAACATTAGGGCTGGAAAATATGGACGGTGTGATTGTGTCTACCGGCACCAAAATCAGCACAAGTGTTCTCATATGCCTCTATCTGCAGGAAATCGGAGTCAAAAAAATTCTGGCCAAAGCCCTGGACGACGATCATGCCAAGATCCTCAAGCGCGTGGGCGCTACCGAAATCATCCATCCGGAGCGAGACATGGCCGTGCGTGTTTCCCGAGGCCTCTCGAGGCCGAACGTGCTTGATTTCATTCCTCTGGCCGAAGAGTTTGATTTGATCCAGGTGGGACCGCCCCGGGAATTCATTGGAAAGAGCCTCAAGGACCTGAACATGCGGGCAAAATATAATGTTCATATTATCGCCATAAAAGAACTGGTGCCGGAAAATTTCATCTTGGTGCCACCGGCCAACTTCGTGATAAAGGATAGCGACATCCTGATCATGCTCGGAAAATCAGAGGATATCCGCAGAATAAAGGCCTTGAAATGAACCTGGATATCCAGGCAAGCCAACAAAAAACAAGCCGCCCTGCGGGGGCGGCTCGTCGGTATTGGCAGGAAATGCAGATTATGACCGTCGGATCGTCTTCAGTTCATTTTGCAGGGTGTCCACTTTTGCCTTCAACTCCTTGACTTCGGCGCTCAATCGCTCCTCAACGGCCTGCATTGCTTGTTTAAACTTTTGGTGCTCCAGAAGCGCCGAGAGTTCATTCTGCGTCGGTTCGCGTTCATCGTGCGGCGCCGCAGGCACGGCGGCGTATTTGACCGCTCTTTGATTTTCAATCTGCTCCTTGAGCTTTTTAAAGGCCTGGATCTCTCTTGCGACGATGCGTTTGCGCTGACCTTCGTCGAGTTGTTTATCGTTGATCAGGGTCTCGAGGCTTGAAAATACCGACATCACGCGCTTGATCGCATCCTGGTGCGAGCGTGCCTTGCGTTTGCGGATATATCGTCCCAAAGCGCGCAGCATGCGCAACAAGGCATGTGTGATCGGATCGGTTTCGAAATGAGGCAATAAAGCTTCCGATTGATCGATCAAGTCTGTCAGACAAGCATCCGTGATTTCCCAATCAATGGAAAGCACCGCTGATTTGAGCTTTTCCAGTGAGTAGCTGGCCGTTGCCGAGGGCGCGGGACGCTGCTCTCCAAAGAAATCATCCAAGCGGTTCTCGATATCGCTGGCTAGTTTTGTCTTAGCGGACTTATCCAATACCGACCTCCTATGCCAAATGCTCCTGAATGGATACGATCGTTTCCGATATGATCTTTTTAACAGTGGCTATCACATTATCGCCACGTAGTGCGCTGGCTTCGAAGTAGGGCGCCTTGAGTTTCGCATTGAGATCCTGTTGTAATGTTGCAACGTCTAAAATTGGAATATCGGGGGAGTTTAAATCCCGTTTGTTATACTGCAAAACGATAGGAAATTTATACATATCCAAGTCATAGAAGGCTAGGTTCTCCCTTAGATTTTCCAACGACTGGATGTTTTTTTCGCGCATCACGGCCATGGAATCGGCCACAAATACAACTCCGTCCACACCCTTGAGCACCAATTTACGGGTGGCATTATACTTTACCTGGCCCGGCACCGTATACAACTGGGTCTTGATTCTATAGCCTTGAATCGTACCCAGATCAAAAGGCAGGAAATCGAAAAAAAGCGTGCGATCGCCGTGCGTCTTGATGCTGACCATGTCCGACTGGATACGATGCCGGATCGAACTGAAAAGATACTCTAGGTTTGTTGTTTTGCCTCCACGGCCCGGTCCGACATAGACAATTTTGATCTGAACCTCTTTTTTTCGAATATTGATAACCGCCACGCGGGGAATCCTCGTCTAATGGGTTGTACTTCTCAGTCGATGGCTTCGAATCGCCGTGGCCGAATTATCCGACTTTTTTGGTCGTCTCGAAGATTTTGCTTATTTTCCCGATGGACTCGTCGACTTTTAAGCGCAGGTAGCCCAAAGAGACGTCGTTTCCAAAAATGGTCACGAGCAAGAAATCATCCATCACCTTGCTGAAATGAATATTTTCATTCTTGCCTTTGTGAAAAAGCAAAGCGAAATCATCTTCACCGATAATCGCGGCCATGGCGCAGACGGCGCCGAAGTTGCCTGCCGCCAGAGCAGCCAGGGAGTAGACGTCATGACCCACTTGGCCGTTATCGAGGTTGGCAATGATATTCCCAGCCATATCGATGAGAATGACGCACTTAAGACCAAGGTCCATCAAGTCCTTCTGCAAGACCTCTTCGATGCCATCCAGTTGTTCTTGATCAAGTATATAGGACAATGATCTTCCTCCTTTGGGAATTGGTTGCCTGTGTACTCAAGCCAAAAGAATTGCCGGTGCTTGCGGGTATTGTTAAGGCATCCCCAATCACCAAGCGGAACAAGGCGCTATATTCCCGTAGCCGGTTCCGCGTCGATGCCACAATCTGCGCTACAGCGTCATCTCTTCAGCCCCCCGCTTGATTTTCGCTGCCAGAATACCCTTTTAGTTCAAGCAAGTATAAAAAAATGCCGCTATAGTGTCAAATAAAAAGAAATAGATACAACTTGGTCCACCAAAGCGGCGCCAGCTTCAATGGGTACTTGCAATTAATCGCAACTATGCGATATGGATTACAATATAAAAGGAGCGGATAATGGCTTATTCTGTCGACCAAATTGAAAAACATACGATCGTGATGCGGCTGGCCGTTTCGATTTATAAAATGAACGAAGCCGAGCTCCTCATGCTTTTAGACACATTGAGCCGGAATCTGGAAGAGCCCGAATCGGCAGAAAACGATGTGCTATTAAAATCAACGGCCGGGATAGATTCGGAGACTGTCCGCCGCCAAATAATCATCGCAAAGATATTTGTACTGATTCAACAGCTGGATAAGAACCTTTTGCTTGACCGACTGGCTCAACTGAAGGATCCGATCTACCAATGGGTGCGTGAATATCCCCGCCTGAGCTGTTTGATGCTCATTGATTTTGCCGCCAAAGGAAGGGCTTACCGCAGCTGCATCCGCGATATCAGCGCCAAGGGCATGTTTATCGAAACCTCCGAAAAATTTGAACCCGGACAGGAACTGGCGCTATGTTTTACGCTTTCAGAGGCGAACGAAAGCATGCCGTTCAAGGTCAAAGGCAGGGTGACCCGGATCTACACGGGAGGAATCGGTGTGCAATACGAAAAAATTACCCACTATCAGCGCGAAATCATCAATACCCTGATCCATAAAATCAACTGATCAGTTTTCCTGCAATGGCTGTCGCATTGGCCAGGGCTCGGCTCGTCTTCGGCAAAGCGGTGATGGGCAGCATCTGGGCAATCAACTTCTCCACCAATGGGTCAAAGGGGATCGCTGCGACGCCCTGACTTTGAACATTGAGATATTTTTCAGCAACTACTTGAATGATGCGAGCCGCGTTGGCGTCACGCTGCTCTCTGGCCATATTGGTGATCAGGATGGGACGTATCCGGTGGACCGTGTCCATCAGGCGTTCGGCCGATTTTTCGCCATGGGAATTTTGGACAGCCTCATATAGATCGGCGATAGTTCGAATTTGGCTGTCGTTCTTCGGATTCATGGCCATGCGCACCAGTTCGTGCAGAGAAGGATGTTTTTGGGCCATGCGGCTCAATCTGCGAAATACCGCATTTCGTATGAAAGCATACGCATTTTGGATGGAGATCGGTTGAGGCGTCAATACGACCACGGGTTTGTCGGCAATCAGAAAGAAATCGAGAACATTAAAGGAGGTTCCCGCGCCCAGGTCCATGATCACATGATCGGCCGCCATATGGGCAATACTTTGAACGATTTTATGCTTATGGGAGAGTGGCGGATTTGCGTACGACAAAATTTCGCTGGCGCCACAAACCAGCCTCAAATTGCTAATAGGCGTCTGAACACAAATTTCTTCAATGCTGTCGTATTTCTGGGAGATGAGGTCATTGAGGTTGCGATTGGGGGTTTTCATGCCCATTAGGGTATGCAAATTGGCTGCACCCAAATCGGCATCCACCAGGACGGTGTTCTGGTTATGGTTGGCCAACCCCAAGGCCAGCAGGATGCTGACCACGCTCTTGCCCACACCGCCTTTCCCGCCCCCGATGGCCCAGATGTGGGCCCTCTTTTTCGGGTGGATCTGAATTTGCGCTTCCACGAGTGCCCTTCCGCTGATCTAAAGAGAGTTTTCCGTTTTGACCATCGAGTCCCAGAGGCTCCACAATAGATTCTGTTCGCCCACGCTTCCTGAACAGTATTCGGTGAGCATCTCCCGGTCCATGGCGCTCAGTGTTTCGAAACGGATGCCAATAAGCGTTATCGATCCTTTTTGGGATTTTTGTTGCCGCTGCCATACGATTTTGCCGCTTAGATTCAATACAGCCACATCATTCAGCAAATCCATTTTAATCTGTACCAGGCGCCCCCGCAGATTCTGTTTTGGATTCTTGGCCAAGGCTGCACCGAGATCGACGCACATGCCGCTCATTGATAAATCCACCGCGATTCCGGCACAAGCCCAAGCAGTTTTGGTTGCACCCACCGCTGGACACCGGATTGCTACTCGCGTAGGCAGGCCGAAACGCATGGCCCTTCGCACTGTTTGCCAGGAACGGTCACAATTTTGGCGGTTTTCTGATTTGTAGATTTCCTGCAAGAGCGTTTGGACCTGGGGAAATTTGCTGCAGATGGAAGCCAGCATCTCTTTTGAAATGCGGACCAATTCAACTTCGGTGACCGTTTGAATTTCGGCATCGGCCACTGTCGGCTGATCCAGGGGAAAGATATCGCCGAAGATATCATTTGGTCCCAGGAGAACAGGATCGAGGTCGACCCCCGCCCGATCCGCTTCGCTGGCGCAATCCGCAGAGGGCATCTCCCACAAGGTTCCCGATACGACAAAGTAGATCTGATCGGCGGGGTCCTCTGCCCGGGTTACCTTTTTGTGGGCCGGTAGACGCACACGGACCAGACGCCGCATCACCGCCACCAGTTCGGCATAGCTCATACGGGCCCAGAAACGCTGCAAGGGTGTTTGACGACTGCCCTCTTCATGTAGCATGGCATAAAATCGCCGGCCCTCTTCATGGGTGGGTTTTTTAATTTGCCATTGGAGAATTTTGGCCACGATGGCCTGCAAACTCATGCCTCTTTCAATAAAGAGCTGCGCCGCCTTCTGGTAAGATTCCATCGCTTCGGCGGGTCGCTTCAAATCAAAAAGCAGATCCCCATACTTGCGGTGCAGAAACGGGTCTAAGGGATATATGCCTAATATGTCTTTGAACTCCTCGGCCGAAGTAATCGTCACGGTGCCGTCGAGGATCCGCTGCATGATACTGAATTTGTGTTCTTCGACGTGGGGGATGACTTTTTTCATAATCAAAGCGGCTTTCCGGAACGCAATGAATCAATAATGGTATTGATGCGTTGATCGAGAACGTCCCCTTTTTCAAGTGTGAGTTGCAGAATCTCATATAAAGGTTTCAATCGACGATCAATGGTCAAAAACATCGCTGTGAGGTAAGCCAGACGCTGGTTCAAGGTTTCTACTTGTTGCTGAAGACTTGTCAGGTCCTGATACTTAGTGGCTTGAGCGCGCTGGAAATCGCCAATCATCTGCGACAGATCGTTTTGTTCTTCATCGGAAAGTTCCACCGGCGAAGCAGACTGAAAAACATCGACCATTTCATCTGCTTTGTTAAGCTTTTTCATAGTGTTTAAGATGTTCTTTAATGCGTCCATTGATCGTTTCGATTTTAGCTTGCTGTTCTTTCAGATGGTCGTCCAGATTCAAGAGAAGGCGGTCGCTGGTCCATCTGTACTTGGTCAGGAGCATCAATACCAATAGAAGTAGGATGACGATGGTCAGAACTACCAGGCCAATTACGAGGTAATATTGAAGCCGGTTGGACTGCCGGCTGGAGGTGGCTACCCCTTTGCCCGTTCCAGGCGGAAATGCCGCAACACTTGCCGCGGGTGTCGCCACAGGGGGGGTAAGAACGGTGACTTCAGGGGCGTGCTCCGTAATTTCCGCTGGCAAGTTGGCCGGAGGTGTAGTGGTTGGCGCCACCTCTACGGTGGTATCCGCAGCGGGTGACACAGCGGGTTCTGTGGCAGGCGTTAACTCCGGCGATACCATGCCTGCTTCGGGTTCCCCGGTTTCCACTGGGACGGTTGCTATCGGGAGAAGGCTTGTCGGAGGAATGCCTTTTTTAGCCGCCGGAGCGCCCGAGACGTCCTGTGTTTGCGTGGGGGAAGCAGCTTGCCAATTGATATCCACCAGTAAGCGAGGAGGAGCGCCAATCGAGCGAATCTTGCCATGCGCAAAAGGGGAGTTGACTCTGAACACTGCTGACAATTGGTTGCCAGTTGTCCAAATTTGAACTTCGGTAACATGAGGGCTTTGTTTGATTGGGATCTTGCGTACCAAATCTGCGGTGATGTCTCTAAAGATCACCTGCAGCTCGTTTGGGTTTGCTGCAATTTCAGGCGGTGTGGCGGGGGCTTTATCAAGCTCGAAGACAATCCGGGTGAAGTTTTCATATTCTCCCAGCCGGATATCCTTCAATGAGGCGGCTTGCAGAGAGGAAACCCAACATGTTGCGCACAGCATTGCCGACACCAATAGACAACGCCACTTGAAATGATAAGTAAGACTTTTCTGCATGTTCATGGGCTATCCGGTCTGAAAAAGGTGTTCATGGCCCAGCTCGTCAATCCATCATATCTTGAACTATGAAGCCCTCTTTTTCCAACGCCGCCTTGATGGGGCGCGTATCGCAGGGGGTCAAGCGGAAAAAATAGGTGCGCTTGGCAGTACGCTGGGCAGTCATGCCGACATTGATGATATCACCACCTTGATCGTGGATGATCTGGATTGCTTTGTTCAACCCACCGGGTTCATCGCTGGTGGTGACATCGATGCGTGCGCTGCTGGCAAGAATGCCCATCATATCGATGAAAGCACGAAGCAGATCCGATTCGGTTATAATGCCCACCAAGCGTTGGCCTTGGACAACCGGCAGACCGCCGATCTTGTGTTTGTAGATAACCTGGGCGGCGATTTCTACATCATCATCCGGTGACACCGTAATCGGGTTCTTGATCATCATGTCGGTGAGGCATAAATCGCCCAGCATCGAAGGAAGCAGGGCCTGCTTCAGATCGGCAAGGGTCAGCAATCCCTTGAGCTGCTTTTTGGCATCCACCACCGGAAGGTGCCGAATGGAGTTGAGCTTCATCAATTCAATGGCTTGTTGTACCGAATGCTTTGTGGTGACCGTTATGGGGTTTGCGACCATCAAGGATTTGATTTTCATCACCCGGCCCTTTCTCTGAATTGCAATCATCGCAATGTTACATTGCTATAACATTGATATTTAATGTCAAACAAGATGTTTTTTAAGTTGTGGGAGCCGGTTGGGTCCGGCAGGCATTGGTAGCGGGAAGCAAACCATGCGTTTGTGATGACGCTATTCGGGCGAGGTCATTCCCTGGCGGCGGGCTCATATTGACAAAGCGGTTCGGCCGCCAGGAAATCGTCCGATGCCTCGTAGGCCCTGGCACGGCAACCGCCACAAACTCGGCGATATTCACACCGGCCACACTTGCCTTTTAATTGACGCACATCTCTCAATTTCAGGAAATTGGGGGATTGACGCCATATTTCAGCAAAAGATTGCCGTGTGACATCGCCACAGTTCAAATCCAGGAATCCGCACGGCTGCACAATGCCCCGATGTGAAATAAAACAAAAGCCACTGCCGGCCAGACACCCACGCGTGACGGCATCCAGCCCATGGGTTTGGAAGGTGACGGCCAGGCCCTCCGCTTTCGCACGCTGACGCAAGATGCGGTGGTAATGTGGTGCGCAAGTGGCTTTAAGCTGCAGCTTTGTCTTTTTGCGCTGATCGTAAAACCAGTTCAGGGTTTCTTCGTATTCCCGAGAATCGATGGCCTGATCCAGGATATACTTGCCGCGGCCGGTGGGCACCAACAAAAAGATATGATGGGCAACAGCCCCAAGCTCCTCTGCGAGTTTGAGGATACTGGGAATTTGCTGCAGGTTGTTCTTGGTGATGGTGGTGTTGATCTGAAAGGCAAGACCGGCCGCTTTCGCGTTGGCAATGCCGCGCAAAGCGCCGTCGAAAGCCCCATCCACGCCGCGAAAAGCATCGTGGCTGGCGGCGGTGGCCCCGTCGAGGCTGATGCTGATGCGCTGTATGCCGGCCTTGGCCATCTTGTCGGCCATTTGTTCGGTGACCAGCATGCCATTGACAGCCATCACCATGCGCAAGTCTTTCTGGGTGCCATAGTTGGCGATATCGAAAATGTCCGGGCGCAGTAATGGCTCACCGCCGGTGAGAATAATGATGGGCTTGCCGACCTCGGCGATCTGGTCCAGAAGACGGAAAGCAGCCGGAGTGTCCAACTCTCCGGTATAAGGCCCACAAGTGGCCGAGGCCCGACAGTGGACGCATGCCAGATTACAATTGCGGGTCGTTTCCCACGCGACCAGTCGCAGGTCATCTCCTGTGGAAGCTTCTTGAGGGGCGTTTCCGTTATGCGGATGGTGTAATGGATGATGCATTTTCAGCTCGGTATTTTTAGGCAACTCTATCCTCTCCCATTGCGGAGAAGTTGCGCCGCATCCAACGCGAAATAGGTCAGAATCATATCGGCGCCTGCGCGTTTGATGGCCGTCAGGGTTTCCAGCATGACTTTGGTTTCATCCAACCATCCCCGCTCCGCTGCTGCTTTGATCATGGCATATTCGCCGCTCACGTTGTAAGCCGCCACAGGCAGGTCGAATTCTTCGCGGACGCGGCAGATGATATCCAGGTATGCCAGGGCGGGCTTGACCATGACGATATCGGCGCCTTCTTCCACGTCCATGGAGACCTCCCGCAGCGCTTCGCGGGCGTTGGCAGGGTCCATCTGGTAAGTGCGTCGGTCGCCGAATTGGGGGGCCGAATCCGCCGCCTCACGAAAAGGGCCATAATACGAGGAACAATATTTGGCTGCATACGACATGATGGGGATATGACTGAAATTATCCTCATCAAGCGCTTCGCGAATTTCGGCCACCCGGCCATCCATCATGTCGGATGGCGCTACCATGTCGGCGCCGGCCTTGGCATGTGAGAGCGCCGTGCGAGCCAGCAAATCCAGGCTGGCGTCATTATCGATGGTTTGGCCTTCCACCACGCCACAATGGCCGTGGTCCGTATAAGCACACAGGCACACATCGGTGATCACGGTGAGGTCCGGCACTTTGTCTTTTACTGCTTTGATAGCGCGCTGTACGACCCCATCCTTGGCATAGGCCTGGGTCGCCAACGGATCTTTGCGCGCCGGCAGACCGAAAAGAATGATTGCCGGAATGCCCAGTTCGCGGGCCTGGGCGGCTGTTTGGACAACATGGTTGATGGATAGCTGGTAATGACCCGGCATCGAAGGGATGGGGTTCTTGACGTTTTTACCGTCCACCGTGAAAAGGGGCAGGATCAGATCGTCCAGTTCCAAACGGGTTTCCCGCACCATACGGCGCAGGGTTTCATTCATTCGCATCCGCCTGGGGCGATAGTCGGGAAACAACATAATTTTTCTCCTGATTAGAGCGTCTGGGCAATTTCTTCGTCGGTCAAGTAGCACGCCGGATCAGGGGCCCATACATTTCCCGCGACCGCCTCGGCGCGCACGCGAAAATTTCCGCCGCACACATCCAACCAACGGCAGGTGGCGCAACGACCCTGAACGTACTTTTTCTTTTCCTTCAATTGCAAGAGCAACGGGTCTTGCGGTTCCGTCCATATTTTTGAAAAAGGCCTTTCACGAACATTGCCGAAACTGTGGTGGCGCCAAAACTGGTCTGCATAGACTTGGCCGTCCCAACTTACGCAACCGATACCCCGTCCCGAGTTGTTGCCTTCGTTCATTTTGAGCAGTTCCAGGACCTCGTCGGCCCGCAGGGGGTTCTCCTTCTTCAGGCGCAGGTAAAGGTATGGGCCATCGGCATGATTGTCGACCGTTAGCACTTCCTTGGGCTTGCCTTGAGCATGCAAACGCAGAGTGCGATCTACGATCAGATCCACGGCGGCTCTGGTCTGTTCGTGGGTCAAATCATCAGCCAACAATGCCGAACCTCGGCCCGCATATACCAAATGGTAAAAGCAAACCCGGGGGATCTCCATCTCCTCCAGCAGATCGAAGATGCCATCTATCTGATCCGCATTGCGTTTGTTCATGGTGAAGCGCAAACCTACTTTGATGCCGGCTTCCTGGCAATTGCGTATGCCGTTTAATGCTTTGGCGAAGGCTCCCTTGACGCCGCGGAATAGATCGTTGACTGGTTCCAGGCCGTCCAGGCTGATGCCCACGTAAGAGAGACCGATCTGCTTGAGAGTGCTGGCGGTGGCGCGATCGATGAGGGTGCCATTGGTCGAAATCACGGCACGCATTCCTTTCTCTACGGCGTAGGCGGCCAGTTCGGGAAGATCCCTTCGGACCAGGGGTTCTCCGCCCGAAAAGAGCAACACCGGTACTCCGAACCCGGCCAGGTCGTCGATCATACGTCGGCCTTCGTCGGTACTGAGCTCATCCCCCGATGACCCAGCGGTGGCATGGGCATAGCAGTGCACACATTTCAAGTTGCACGCCCGGGTGACGTTCCAGACCACCACCGGTTTTTTGTCAGCAGAGAACTGAAGCAGGTGGCTGGGCAGCCGGGAAGAGTGTCGACCATAGCGCAAGGCATCGGATGGTTCCACCGTACCGCAATAGAGCTTGGAGATACCGATCATTGCGTCGGATTCCTTTCTTGATCGCGTTGCAAGCTGGAAATAGGGTGGGGGGCTTTGATCGGCTGCTGGGTTTCTTTAAGCAAATCCCGGATGAATGCTTCCGGTGCCTCCAGCGCCGTTCTTGTCAAGAAGAAGCGGTTTCGGCCGGTCTTTTCGCGAACCAGTTTAAGCCCGTACTCCAGATCTGTGCTCAACTGTTTGTAAATGTCATCCAAATTCGCCGAATCATTTCTCCAGCGCTCAATGATGCTGTCCACGGCTTCCTCTTCGAAGACGATATTGATGCCGGTTTTTTTCAGAAACTGCATTTCAATGGCTTTGACCTGTTCGTGAAAAAGCGTGAATTTTTCGAATACGCCGTTGATATCGACAGTATGAGCCACGTAATAGTCCGCAATAAGTGCGATCCTGGCGGGCGTCAGTGGTAATCCGAATTTTTCGGCCAGGTGGGTTTGGCTGTCGGAAAGATATTTAGTCAGGGTCGCTTTTTCTTCAGCGCAGATCGCTTCGAAGGCAGCCTGCAGATCCGAAGCGTCCGGGCTCGATTCCAGATAGGCCAGGCACTGCTCGGCATTTTCGATTACTTCTGCGGTCACGCCGAAGCGACGCACCTTTGAAGAAGGCAATCGCTTTTCGAAACGTAATAACGCCCGCTCTACGGCGCTGACCAGGCCGCGAGCACCCGTGCTTTCTTCAAAAGCCTGGTGCGCGAGGAGCCGCAGAGCGTCATTGCTGATTTTGACCGTAATACCGTAAGCCGCGAAATCAAGCTTCTTGCCCAGAATGATCGGGTTATTGGGATTGGCCAGAATGGTATACAGATCATCCTCAGACAGCTGCTCGAAGACTGCCCGAACAGGCAGGCGGCCGACAAACTCCGATTCAAAGCCAAAAGCGATCAGGTCTTCTGACTTGACTTTGGACAGAATTTCGGTTTCGGCCTGTGGCCTCACGAATGTGGCGCCAAAGCCGATGGGCTGTTCGGAAATTCTCTTTTTGATGATCTTATCCAAACCGGAAAAGGCCCCGCTCATGATAAACAGAACATTCTTGGTGTTCACCGTGGAGCGATCCCGGTGGCCTGTCTTTCGAAAACGCTCGATCTCTTGCAACATGGAAATTGGATCGTGGGGCACTTTCAGATCGACGTCCGTTTCTTCCATGGGCTTGAGCAATGCGCGCTGCACGCCGGTACGCGAAACATCCGCGCCGATGAGGTTCTGTGCCGAGGCGATCTTGTCTATCTCATCAATATAGATGATGCCGTATTGGGCTTTGTCCATATCGCCATCGGCCTCGCGTACCAGATCGCGCACCAGGTCTTCAACATCACCGCCCACATAACCGGTTTCGCTGAATTTGGTGGCGTCCCCCTTGACGAAGGGCACCCCGATCTTGTGCGCGATCAGACGGATCATGTAGGTTTTGCCCACACCGGTTGGGCCGAGCATCAAAATATTGTTTTTGATGCTGCCGACCATGTCGCTGACGGCATGCGGCTTGTTTTGCCTGAAGCGGATGCGGTTAAAATGGGTACAGATCTTCGTGGCGAGAATCGCTTTGGCGTTGTCCTGTTTGATAATGTACTGGTCCAGGTATGAAACCAGCTCCTCGGGCTTCAAGTCAAAGTGCACCTCAAAAGGCTTGCGAACCGGTGTTTCCACGGTATCGCTGGCATCGGCCTGGGGAAGAACAATCGGAGCCGTCAGTTTAACCGAGCCTCCGAACTTCTTGGCCAGAAATTCACCAAGTTCTTTCTCTATCTCTTTGGGGTCTGGGAATTTTTCTGAAGTGTTCATAATGGTGGCACTATAATCACCCCTAAAAATGATTGCAAGCCGGCTCATTCCCTTCAAAGGGGTGGGGTGAGACGGCGTTGTGCCGCGTGATCCATCGGAAATCATTCTCTCAAGACGGCATCATAAAAAAAGAGGGTTCGGACGGCGATCCAAACCCTTGCGCTGCTTTTGGTGCGCCCGGCGCGGATCGAACGCGCGGCACCCAGCTCCGGAGGCTGGTGCTCTATCCACTGAGCTACGGGCGCATGACGAAAGGCAGATTAATGGAACTGGCAATGCAAGTCAAGGCGTGAAGCTGTTTTTCTCTTCGAATTTTCATATTGCCGCAAGCGCGGTTTTCGCTTCGCCCACAACATACAATGACCCGGCGACGCAAATAACATCTTCTTTGGCACTGGTGGCAAGGGCATAGCGCACGGCATCGCCCACATCAGCCTTGACTTCCACATTCCGGCTGAACTCTCTGGCTGCTTGCGCCAGGCGTTCGGCTGGAATGGCGCGATCGATTTTCGGCTGGGTGACAATGACTCGTTTGCAGGAATGGATGAGATCCTTGAGGATGTTTCGAAAGGGTTTATCGTCCAGGATACCGATAACCAGCGTGATGTTACGATTGTGAAGATACCGTCGCATGTGTCGGCTCAGGATGCGCGCGGACATCAAATTGTGAGCGCCATCCAAGATGATATCGGGGGCTTTGCCGGCAACTTCCAGCCGGCCGGGCCAGCGAGTATTTTCCAGACCTTGCCGTAGCGCTTCTTCGCCGATGGCCGCCAGGCCGTTACGTTCCAATAGCTCACAAACCGCTATCACCAGAGAAGCATTGTCCACCTGGTGGTCCCCGTTCAAACCAAGCCGAAGATCTCGATAGGTATGATCGACACCGTAATAATCGAAATGGCTTTCGGGGCGTCGCCGGCTGCGAAATTCGTGGCCATGTCGAAAAAGAGGGGCGCCTGCGGTTGTGGCCTGGCCTGCGATGACTTTAGCGGCGCTCGATTGGCGCACACCCGTCACCACCGGGATGCCGGGCTTGATAATACCCGCCTTTTCTCCGGCAATTTGAGCAATGTTCGATCCGAGATAGGTGCGATGCTCCAGTGAAATGTTTGTGATCACGGCCAGGCGGGGCGTCAACACATTGGTGGCATCCAATCGCCCTCCCATGCCGGTTTCGATGACAGCCCATTGCACATTTCGCCGCGCAAATTCGTCCAGAGCCATGGCTGTCGTGAATTCAAAAAAAGTAGGCTGTCGGGGAAGGCCATCTACGGACATGGTGCGTTGGCAGGCGCCGACGACCGATTCATCGTCGATGGGTTGATCGTTGACCCAAATCCGCTCGTTGAATCGCTCCAGATGCGGCGAAGTGTAGCGGCCGACATCATATCCGGCGCTACGCAAAATGGTCGACAGCATGGCTGCGACCGATCCTTTGCCATTGGTTCCGGCGATATGTATGGCATTGAATTTATTTTGCGGATCTCCCAATGCGGAAAGCATGGTGCGTATGGTTTCGAGCCCCAGCTTGATACCGAACCGATGCAACCGGAACATGGCGGTCAGGCATTCGTTATACGCGCAGTTTGTTGGTGTGGAGTGTTCGAGAGGGGAGATCATGGTGCGTATCCCTATATTAAATAGCGACTCAGAAAAAGAAACCCGGCAACATCGGAGCGGATGGCCGGGTTTTGGAATCTGGGAATGAATTAATTAATTGTATCTTTTGCGACGTGCTGCAGCGATTCGTTGCCGTCGGAGCGCTTCGCGCTGTTTGCGACGGCGATATTCACTGGGTTTTTCGTAGCTTTTTTTCAACTTCAAGCGTTTGAAAAGACCGTCGTTTTGGATCTTCTTTTTCAAGATCCGCATGGCTTTTTCAAGATCGTTGTCTTGAACCCTGACCGTAATAGCCTTCAAGCTTTTTCACGCCCCCTTCTTTACCCCACCAGGACAGCCTGGAGTTGGTTAGTCGTATTCCGGTTCGATAAAAACGGACCTATACACACTTATGTTCTGGATTGCAACTGAAAATTAACTATGCTGATGGCCGCGGCGAGGTCGGAGAACCGATTCGAGAGCGTCCGCCCGCTGAAGTTTTTTACCTTCACAGAAACAAAATGGCCACAATAGAGTTGACTTGGAACCATCTTTCGGTAATATTCGCAACCTTTATTTACATAATACGCGCCAAAGCTCGTCTACCATAAACCCGTCACGGAAAACATGAAGGAGGATTTATATGCGTTTGATATTATTAGGCGGACCAGGTGCCGGCAAAGGAACCCAGGCGAACTACATCAAGGAGCGGTACCAGATTCCGCAGATCTCCACCGGCGACATGCTGCGTGCGGCGGTCAAGGCCGGCACCGAACTGGGAAAAAAGGCAAAGGCGGTTATGGATAGCGGCGGGTTGGTGTCCGATGACATCATCATCGGCCTTGTGAAAGAGCGCATCAAAGAGGCGGATTGCCAAAAAGGTTTCCTGTTCGACGGTTTTCCGCGTACCATTCCCCAGGCAGATGCCATGAAGAATGCCGGCGTGGCCATCGATGCGGTGGTGGAGATCGATGTGCCCGATCAGGAAATTATCAAACGCATGAGCGGCCGCCGGGTTCACGTGGCCAGCGGGCGTACCTATCATGTGATTTTTAATCCGCCCAAGGTTGAGGGCAAGGACGACGTGACCGGTGAACCCCTGATCCAGCGGGATGACGACAAGGAAGAGACTGTGCGCAAAAGATTGGATGTATACCATGCGCAGACTGAGCCGTTGGTCGATTACTATAAAAAATGGGCGCAGTCCGGTGCACCGGGTGCACCCAAGCATGTGCGTATCGAAGGGGTAGGCAAGGTCGAGCAGATCCGTGACAGCATTTTTAAAGCGCTCGATCAGTTAAAGAAATAAAGGCCCGATTGTGAACCAAGCCGCCCGATAACGTCCAGAGCGTTATCGGGCTTTTTTCTTGGTAAACCGAAGCAAACCGGGTGTCGAGGCAACCCGAAAATGCTTGACAGCCGAAATACCTTGGGATAATCATAAAAACCGTATATTGGAGCCCGCCCAGTTGGAGAGAATTTGGAAGCAATTTTCTCCGTAAACAAAGCAACCTCATATTCCTCCATAACGATCAACTGTTCTACCATCACCGGAAGGGCGAAATACCCAAAGCACGGACAGGTTGGTTCAGTCGAGCGATTGGCACGGGTTTCGAACAGTCAGCCTCATTTTTGAGCTGTTATTTTCCGCTTAAAACACGGATCGGGTGGAATTCCCGTTTCGTGCCATGCCAGCAGCAGCATCAACAGGCCAAGAATCTTGCAATGGAGAGCGTCCAATGAATGTTTCCGAACTAAAGAGCATGAAAATCAATGAATTGACCCAGATGGCCAAGAAATTGAAGATCGAAGGCTATGCTGGCATGCGCAAGCAGGAGTTGATCTTTTCCTTGCTTCAAGCCCAGATTGAAAAAAACGGTCTGATCTATGGGGAGGGGACGCTCGAAATTTTGCCGGATGGTTTCGGATTTTTGCGGGCGCCAAGCTACAACTATCTGCCAGGGCCCGACGATATTTACGTTTCGCCTTCGCAAATCAGAAGGTTCAATATTCGAACGGGGGATACTGTTTCCGGACAGATCCGCCAACCGAAAGAGTCGGAACGCTATTTCGCTCTTTTGAAGGTCGAGGCCATCAATTATGAAGACCCTGAGGTGGCCCGTGACAAGATTCTCTTCGACAACCTGACGCCCCTTTATCCCAATGTAAAGATCAACCTTGAAACCGATGCTGAAAATTACTCTGCACGCATAATGGACCTACTAACCCCAGTGGGTTTCGGCCAGCGCGGGCTGATCGTCTCTCCGCCTCGCTCCGGCAAGACCATGCTCCTGCAGTGTTTGGCCAACAGCATTGCCAAAAATCATAAGGATATTATCCTGTTCGTGCTGCTTATCGATGAGCGTCCCGAAGAAGTGACGGACATGCAGCGTTCGGTCAAGGGGGAGGTGATCAGTTCCACCTTCGACGAACCCGCCGAGCGCCACGTTCAGGTGGCTGAAATGGTCATCGAAAAAGCCAAGCGGCTGGTGGAGCACAAAAAGAATGTCGTGATTTTGCTTGATAGCATCACCCGCCTGGCCCGAGCCTACAACTCGGTGATGCCGCCGTCGGGCAAGATACTCTCCGGCGGCGTCGATTCCAATGCGCTCCAGCGGCCCAAACGTTTCTTCGGTGCAGCCCGCAATATCGAAGACGGCGGAAGTCTGACCATCATCGCAACGGCTCTGATAGACACGGGCAGCCGTATGGACGAGGTGATTTTCGAAGAATTCAAGGGAACTGGCAACATGGAAATTCAGTTGGATCGTCGCTTGGCCGATAAACGCATTTTCCCGGCCATCGATATCAAAAAATCGGGAACCCGCAAGGAGGAGTTGCTGCTGGATGAGCAGACGCTCAATCGGGTATGGATTATTCGCAAATTGCTGGCCTCGCTCAATCCATCCGATGCATTGGAATTTTTGCTTGATAAAATGCAGGGAACAAGAGATAATAAAGACTTTTTAGAATCAATGAATGCTTAATCATGCAGGGGGTTGAAATTAAAATGAAAACCGATATCCATCCACAATTTGCCCAAACAACTATCAAATGCGCATGTGGCAATACGCTCGAAGTCGGATCGACCAAAAAGGACATTACCGTTGAAATTTGTTCCCAGTGCCATCCCTTTTTTACTGGAAAGCAGAAACTGGTGGACACCGCCGGCCGCATCGAGCGCTTCCGCAAGAAATACGCAGGGTACAACAGCAATCAAAGCAAAAAGTAGCGTTTTATGCCCCGGCTGGTCCGGCGGCACGCGATCAAGCTGTCAACCGTTTCGGTGACAGCTTGATGCGTTCTGGGGTATCCAAATTTTTGCTTTATCAGGGGTAGTTGGGAAATGTTTGACAAACTCAAAGGGGTTGAGGAGCGGTTCGTGGAGTTGGAGGGCCTGCTGAGCGATCCAAGCGTGTTGCAGGATCGCGGGGCCTTTCAGAAATACTCCCGTGAGCATGCTGAAATCAGCGAGATTGTCAGTACTTTCAGGGTCTATAAACAAGTGAACACCGAGTTGGATGATACCCTTGAAATGCTGAAAGACGCCGACCCGGATATCAAGCAGATGGCCAAGGAAGAGTTGGCGCGCCTCAACGACCGCAAAGCCGATCTGGAGGAAGATCTCAAACAGCTCTTGATTCCCAAGGATCCCCTGGACAACAAAAACGTCCTGCTGGAAATTCGGGCAGGTACCGGCGGGGACGAAGCCGGCCTTTTTGCCGGTGACTTGTATAAAATGTACAGTCGCTACGCCGAAGGGCGAAATTGGTCGATAGAAGTGATGGATCTGCACACCACCGGCGTGGGCGGACTTAAAGAGATCATCGTCATGGTTAAAGGCAAGGGGGCATACAGCCGGTTGAAATACGAAAGCGGCACCCATCGCGTGCAACGCGTCCCAGCCACCGAGACCCAGGGGCGTATCCACACATCGGCAGTAACAGTGGCTGTATTGCCGGAGGCCGAAGAGGTGGAGGTGGAGATAGATCCGAACGATCTGCGCATCGATGTCTTTCGCTCCGCCGGCCCCGGTGGGCAGTCGGTCAACACCACGGATTCAGCTGTTCGCATTACCCACTTGCCTACCGGATTGGTGGTCAGTTGCCAGGATGAAAAATCCCAGCACAAGAACAAAGCCAAAGCCATGAAGGTGTTGCGGGCGCGCCTGCTGGACAAGATGATTCAGGAACAGGATGCCAAGCGCTCCCAGGAGCGAAAAAGCCAGGTGGGCAGCGGCGACCGCAGCGAACGCATCCGCACCTATAACTTTCCCCAGGGCCGTGTTACCGACCATCGCATCGGTTTGACCCTCTATCGCCTGGAGTCGATCCTCCAAGGCGATGTGGATGAGATTATCGATGCTTTGACCACCTACTATCAGAGTCAGGCGTTGCAGCATGCCCACTGACGATCGCGCCAGCGGATCGCCCTGGACAGTGCTTAAAGCTTTGCAATGGACCGCTGAATACTTCAATCGCCATCACATTGAATCCTCCCGCATCGATGCAGAGATACTTTTGGCTCACGCCTTGCATTGCCAGCGCCTCGATCTTTATTTGCGGCATGATCAACCGCTGAACGAAAATGAACGTGTAAAATTCAGGGGTCTCATTCAGCGGCGCATCCGGCGTGAGCCTGTTGCCTATATCGTAGGCGCCAAAGAGTTCTGGTCGCTCCGTTTTCGGGTAACCCCGGCCGTGTTGATCCCCCGGCCCGATACCGAATGCCTGGTTGAAAACGCTATCAAAAACATCCCCCAGGGCAATGCCGGGCAGGAGTGTGATGTGCTCGAGTTGGGGGTGGGTTCCGGTGCGGTTATTGTAGCCCTGGCGCATGAACGTCCGGGGGCACGCTGTTGGGCTTCAGACACTTCATGGGCCGCAATTCAGGTGGCCCGGGATAATGCAAGACTGAACGGGGTGGCAGGGAATATCCGTTTTTTTGCCGGGCGCTGGCTGGATCCCCTGCGCTCCCGCAGTCAACGGTTCGACCTGGTGATTTCAAATCCGCCCTACATTCCCAGTGGCGATATCGGCCAGTTACCACCGGAAATCCGGCTTTTTGAGCCCACTGGGGCATTGGATGGCGGCGAGGACGGCCTGACGCACCTTGGTGCGATCATGGCCGAAGCACATGGCTATCTGAAGCCAAATGGTCTGCTGCTGCTTGAGATCGGTTTCGATCAGCGCGACCGGGTGCAGGCATTGGCCCGACAGAGCGGCGCTTATCGGCCCATCATTTTCCATAAAGACCATGGCGGACACGACCGGGTTGTCATGCTGCGCAAAAAAGGCATTTGACGGAACGCCATGCCATGTCGCCTGAGAACCGGAAAAGAGCCTCAAATCTTTAAAAAAGCAGTTGCAGATTAGAAATCGATTTGTTACAAATCCTCGGTTTTAACCCATAACCCGCACGCCCGCGGACCCTGCTCCTGGTGCTTTCAGGGGAAAGTCGGAGCAGGGGATGAAACGGGCGCAGGCCAAACCAAGACAAGGAGCAAAAGATGGCTTACGTTACTATGAAAGAGTTGTTGGAGGCCGGTGTTCATTTCGGTCACCAGACCAAGCGCTGGAATCCCAAGATGAAACCGTACATCTTCGGCGCACGCAACGGTATTTATATCGTCGACCTTCAAAAGACCGTGCGCATGTTCAAGACCGCTTATGACTTCATCGTCGATACGGCAGCTGGCGGGCGCTCGGTTCTGTTCGTAGGTACAAAAAAACAGGCCCGGGAAGCAATTTATGAAGAGGCCAATCGGTGCGAAATGTTTTACGTGCACAATCGTTGGTTGGGCGGCATGCTGACCAATTTTCAAACCATCAAGAAAAGCATCGATCGGCTCAACTATCTCAACAACATCGAAAATGACGGTTCCATCAATCTTTTTCCCAAAAAAGAGCGGCTCAAACTGGCCAAGGAGCGTGGCAGGCTGGATAGCACCTTGGGCGGCATTCGCAATATGTCCCGTCTGCCCGGCGCCATGTTCGTCATCGATCCCAAAAATGAAGCCATCGCTGTGCGCGAAGGCCGTCGCCTGGGGATTCCCATCGTGGGCATTGTGGATACCAACTGCGATCCGGATGAAGTGGACTATGTGATCCCTGGAAACGACGATGCCATCCGCGCCATCCGGTTGGTGACATCGCGCATTGCCGATGCTTGCGCGGATGGCCAGAAGCTCCTCAAAGAGCGCCAGCAGGCCGAGACCGACAAGGGCGAGCAGGAGCCCGGTCAAATGGAAGTCGCTGCTTCTCTCAAACCGGGTGAGCGCAAGGTGATTTCGGACGGCTCCCAGGGTCCCATCGTAGAGATTATTCGCAAGTCCGGCGATGAAGAGAATGCGGGCGACGATACGAACGAATAGACAACGGCTTTCCCGCGGGAATCCGAACCAGCAGGAGTAAGATAGAATGGCAGACATCAGTGCAACAATGGTCAAGGCGCTCAGGGAGAAATCCGGAGCCGGAATTATGGACTGCAAGGAAGCATTGGCCGCTTGTGACGGCGACATGGAAAAGGCCATCGATTTTCTGCGTAAAAAGGGGTTGGCTACGGCTGCCAAAAGGGCCGGGCGGGCCACCAGCGAAGGGACCATTCAGAGTTATATTCATCTGGGCGGCAAATTGGGCGTCATGGTTGAAGTCAATTGCGAAACCGATTTCGTGGCCAAAACCGATGCCTTCATCGAATTTGCCAAGAACCTGGCGATGCATATCGCCGCCGCCAACCCCGTGGCGATCAGCCCGGAAGCCGTACCCGAGGCGATTCTAAGCCGCGAGAAAGAGATCTATCGCGCCCAAGCCCTCGAAACCGGCAAGCCGGAGAAAATGATCGACAAGATCATCGAGGGTAAGATCAGTAAATTCTACAAGGAAAACTGCCTGATGAACCAGGCCTACGTCCGCGATCCCGACAAAACGATCAGTGATTATTTGAACGAGGTCGTGGCCAAGACCGGAGAGAAAATCACGATCAAACGGTTCGCGCGTTTCCAGGTAGGAGCCGAATAGCTTGAATAGCTCGCCATACAAACGCATCCTGCTGAAGCTCAGCGGCGAAGCCCTCATGGGCAAGCTGAGCTTCGGCATCGACGCGGACATGCTCTCATTCGTGGCCCAGGAGATCAAAGAGACCCACGCCATCGGCGTGGAGATCGCCGTTGTGGTCGGCGGCGGCAATATTTTCCGTGGGGTCAAAGCCAGCTCTTTCGGTATGGAGCGGACCTCTGCCGACCATATGGGCATGCTGGCCACGGTGATCAACAGCCTTGCCCTGCAGGATGCCCTCGAAAAAACCGGCATCCAGACCCGTGTCCAAACAGCCATCTCCATGCATGAAGTCGCCGAACCCTACATTCTGCGCAGGGCATTGCGCCATTTAGACAAGGGACGCGTCGTCATTTTCGCCGCAGGAACGGGTAACCCCTATTTCACCACCGATACTGCCGCGGTGCTGCGAGCCCAGGAAATCCACGCACAGGTCTTGCTCAAGGCAACCAAAGTGAATGGCCTTTACGATGCCGATCCGATAACCCATCCCGAGGCCAAGTTCATCGAGAACATTACTTACATGCAAGTGCTCGAACGGCAACTCAAGGTCATGGACATGACGGCCATTTCCCTGGCCATGGACAACAATCTGCCTTTGGTCGTCTTCAACCTCAAACAGGGCGGCAACATCATCAGGGTTGCCCGCGGGGAGCGGGTGGGGACACTGATCAGCAACTAAGGCGTTTGTTGCACGACTCCTCGACCTTCTGTGTCGCACGGAGTGACCCTCTCCTAACCATGCGGCATCCGCAAAGCCGCAGACATCGGCTAACCCGTATGCGGCCGGCGAATGCCCCCAACAGCCATCGAGGTGAACACGCATGATCGAAGAAACCTTACAAGAAACCCGCGACCGGATGGCCAAGTCCATCTCCTCCTTGAAAACCGATCTCCAGCGCGTCCGCACCGGACGAGCCTCCGCCTCTTTGCTGGACGGCATCCGCGTCGACTATTACGGGACGCCAACGCCCGTGAGCCAGATGGCCACGATTGCCGTTCCCGAAAGCCGGCTCATCACCATACAGCCATGGGATGTTACGGTGATCAAGGACCTGGAAAAAGCGATTCTCAAATCGGATCTCGGACTGACCCCCAACAGCGATGGCAAGCTGATTCGTATAGCCATCCCGCCGCTGTCCGAACAACGGCGCAAAGAACTGGTAAAGGTCGTGCACAAGACCAGCGAAGAATCTAAAGTAGCTGTGCGCAATATCCGTCGAGACGCCAATGAATTGATCAAGGGATTCAAAAAAGACGGCGATATCTCCGAAGATGACGCCTTCAAAGCCCAGGATCAGATCCAGAAGATCACGGACGAATATATCCAGCGCATCGACGAGATCTACAAGGTCAAAGAGAAAGAAGTGCTTGAGTTCTAAATTCACTCATGCCGGCCTGCTGCCGGAAGCTGGTTTACCCCGTCATGTGGCCATCATCATGGACGGCAACGGCCGCTGGGCCAAAAAAAGGCTTTTAAACCGGGTAAAGGGCCACGAAAAGGGGGCCGATGCCGTTCGCGGCATTGTACGCACCTGCCGTGAGCTCCAGATTCAGGTGCTGACGCTTTACGCCTTCTCAACGGAAAATTGGCTGCGCCCCGCAGGTGAAATAAAGGCCCTGATGACCTTGTTAAAAAAGTTCCTGGTCGAGGAAGAAAAGGAACTCAAGGCAAACAATATCCGGCTGGAGGTGATCGGCCAGCCCCACCGATTGCCCGACGATGTGCGGGCCATCATCGAACAGGTTCGCAGTGCCACCGCCGCCAACGACGGGTTGCTGCTCAATTTGGCGCTCAGCTACGGCGGACGCACGGAAATCGTCGACATGGTGAGAACCATTGCCACCAAGGCGGCAGCCGGCACATTGCAGCCCGGAGCCATCGACGAGACCGTGGTGGCCGATCATCTTTATACGCGCAACATTCCCGATCCGGATTTGATGATTCGGACCAGCGGTGAAATGCGCATCAGCAACTTCCTCCTCTGGCAGCTGGCCTATGCCGAATTATACGTCACTCCGACGCTCTGGCCCGATTTTTCTCCCGACGAGTTCATTGCCATCCTAAAGGATTTCCAAAAGCGGGAACGTCGTTTCGGCAAGGTGCCGCCCCAATCCGAATCCTAAACATTTGGGCTTTCACCCAGCCGCACGGTATGCTAATTTCCGTTCATCGCCGGTGGGCAGGTGGGCTTTTGCCTAAGTTCAAAACAGCTGCTCATCCGTCAAAAAAGGCATTCTTCAAGGGACCGCCTGCATTACAGGCCAATACCCAAGAGATGGATCGAACATGCACTGGAAAAGATGGATCACCGCGCTGGTTGCCCTGCCGTTGCTCATTTTGTTGATTCTCAAGGGTGGCTCCACCCTCTTTACCCTGGCCATCGCCGGCGTCGCCACCATCGCCTTGTGGGAATACTACCGCATTGTCTTCACCGGTCATACGCCGGCGGTGCCGCTCTACTCCAGTTTGTGGAGTTATGCTGCCGGGGTGGCCGTCGTATGGACGATGCCGACCCACGGCTTCCAGAGCCTGACGGCGCTGCTGATCGTGTATTTGATAGGCGCCGCGATTTTCTCCATCTTCCGGTTTCCTCTCTCCCAGGATGCACCGGTGGTAGTGCTCAAACAAGTTTTCGGAATTGTTTACATTCCCATTTCTCTGGCCTTCCTCGTTCTGCTTTACAATGGGGACGACGGCATTCACTGGATCTTTCTGCTGCTGCTGGTAGTGGCCGCCGGGGACACAGGGGCCTTCTACGTGGGAACCTATCTGGGGCGCCACAAATTGGCACCGGCCGTAAGCCCCAAAAAGACGGTGGAGGGCGCTATCGGCGGTTTGGCCGCGAATCTGGCGGCATGCTTCGCCTATAGTTTGCTTTTTCTGCCGGCCATTTCAACCACCGGGCGCATCTTCTTCGCCCTGGGCGTGGGTATCGTGGGGCAGGCCGGCGATCTTTTCGAATCCGAATTCAAGCGTGTGGCCGGTGTTAAAGACTCAGGTACTTTGCTGCCTGGCCACGGCGGGTTCCTGGATCGCATGGATGCTCTGATTTTCGCGGCGCCCAGCGCTTATCTGATTAAGGAATACCTCCTCGCATGAAGTCGCTTGCCATATTGGGGGCAACGGGTTCCATCGGGCGCAACACCCTGAAGATTGCGGCCAAGTTTCCCGAACACTTCTCGGTCAAGGCAATGGCCGCCAAGCACAACATCGCTTTGCTGGCCGAACAGATCCAGATATTTAAGCCGGAGGCCGTCGCGGTTTACGATATCCCATCGGCCGACAAGCTAAAGCAATTGGTGCCCCCCCGTTCTCGAGTGGAAATCCTGTGGGGGGAAGAAGGTTATCGCGCCCTTGCCACCTGGCCTGGGGTGCATATGGTTGTGGGGGCCATGGTCGGAGCTGCGGGACTGGTGCCCACCCTGGCGGCCATTGAAGCCGGCAAGGATGTGGCTTTGGCCAACAAAGAGACCCTGGTAATGGCAGGCGCCATCGTCACTGCCGCCGTTGCCAGAAAAGGAGTGCGGCTGTTGCCGGTGGACAGCGAGCACAGTGCTATTTTCCAATGCCTTCAAGGTCAGCGGGCCGATGAGGTGGATCGCATCATGCTCACCGCTTCGGGCGGCCCTTTTCTGAGGACTTCCGCCGATCAGTTCCAGCGTTTGAGACCCGAACAGGCCCTGTGTCATCCCAATTGGCAGATGGGCGCCAAGATCACCATCGACTCGGCGACGCTGATGAACAAAGGACTCGAAGTAATTGAAGCCCGCTGGCTATTCGATTTGTCTCCGGATCGGATCGAGGTGCTGGTGCACCCCCAGAGCATCGTCCACTCCATGGTGGCCTTCCAGGACGGCTCGATCATCGCCCAGTTGGGAATTCCGGACATGCAAGGCGCTATCGCCTACGCACTCTCATACCCCCGGCGCATGCCTTTGCGCCAGCCGTTGCCCGACCTGGCGGGGCTAGGCGCTTTGACGTTCGAACCACCGGATTTGAACCGGTTCACCTGCCTGCGCTTGGCCTTCGAAGCTTGCCGCCAGGGAGGCACGCTGCCGGTGGTGCTCAACGCGGCCAATGAAGTGGCGGTGGCGGCCTTCCTGGCCGGGCGCCTGGGCTTCACAGGCATCGCCGCAGTGGTCGCGGCGGCCATGGCAGAACACACGGTGGTGCCAAAGCCGGATCTGGATCTTGTGCTGTCCACCGATGCCTGGGCGCGTCAGACAGCCCAGCGTAAGGTTGAAGCGCTGGTTTCCAATGGCTCCCAACACCAATCAAAGGTAGCACCATGAGCGTAGCGCTTAATTTTATCATTGTTCTGGGTGTTTTGATCTTTTTCCATGAATTCGGACACTTTATAGTGGCCCGGCTTTTCGGTGTCGGTGTGGAGCGCTTTTCCCTGGGATTCGGTCCCCGGATCCTGGGTAAAACCATCGGCCGCACCGATTATCGTCTATCGGCCGTACCCCTGGGGGGTTATGTCAAAATGGTAGGGGAGGAGCCTGATTCGGAACTGGCCCCCGAAGATCTGCCATACTCCTTCACCCATAAACATGTGGCCAAACGCAGTCTGATCGTGGCAGCCGGCCCTTTGTTCAACGTGCTGCTCGCCATCCTGATATTTACTGCCATATACTCTTTTCTGGGGCTGCCGAGCATTCGCCCGGTGGTTCGTGCGGTGGATGAGGGCGGCCCGGCCGCACAGGCTGGTATTCAACCCGGTGATGTGATCCGATCCATCGATGGAAAAACCATAGCATCATGGAACGACATCGATGACATCGTGGAAGCCAACCGGGACCAACCGCTGAAGGTCGTTCTTGCCCGGGAGGGTACGCCCCTCACGGTGATGGTGCGCCCCAAACAGATGGAGGCCAAGGATATCGTCTATGGCGACAACATCTCGTATTACGATGTGGGCATGCGTGGTTATGCCGAACTGCCGGCGGTGGTGGGCAACGCACTGCCCAAGCAGCCTGCCGATAAAGCCGGATTGAAAAAAGGGGATCGCATCCTTTCCATCGACGGGGAGCCCATCGAGAACTGGCGGTCCATGTTCGACAAGATTTCGAATTCCAAGGGGAAGACGCTCGCCTTTGAGATTTTGCGCGGTGAAGAGAAAATCCACTTGGAGATCACCCCCGAAGAGGTGCAGGATCGCAACGCGCTGGGGATCAAAACGAGTACCTATCGCATCGGTATTCAGGCCCCGGATCCGATCCGACCGGAAGACCGGATGACCATCGAATTGGGGCCCTGGGACGCCCTGGTTCAGGGGACGGTCCGTACCTGGGCCGTGATCAAAGAGACCGGGCGCTTTTTCGTCAAGCTGGTGGAGCGCAAGGTGCCCAGCGAAGCCATCGGCGGACCGATCCGCATCGCCATCATGGCGGATCAACAAGCCCAGGAAGGCTTCTGGTATCTGCTCAACTTCATCGCCGTCATCAGCGTCAGCCTGGCCGTGATCAATCTGGTGCCGATTCCGGTCCTGGACGGCGGGCACCTGCTCTTCTTCGCCATCGAGGCGATCCAGCGCAAGCCGGTCAACATGCGGGTCCGTGAAACCGCGCAGCAGATCGGGGTGTTTTTGCTGCTGCTGTTGATGATCTTTGTGTTCTATAATGATATTGTGATTACCTGGTTCCGTTAGGGGCCGGAACGGCGGCGACGCAAGATCACCGCCACTTGACAGAAGGATAACGCATGGCAAGCCGAATCGAAGTTTCCTTAAAGCCGGGGCTTCTCGATGCCGAAGGCGAAGGGTTGCGCCGCAAGGCGCGGGACTACTTCGGCATCCAAATAGACAGCGTACGCACGGTGCACATCGTGACCATCGATGCCGCCCTGGGCGACGAGCAACTGCAGCGGGTTCAGCATGAAATCTTCACCAACCCCGTGACCCAGATCTCCTCCCTGGCGCCTTTGGCGATCGAAGCCGACTGGGTCATATGGGTCGGCTTCCGGCCCGGCGTCCGTGACAATGCCGGCGCTACCGCCGTGGAGGCCATGGAGGATCTGCTCGGCCAGCGGCTGGGCAAGGAGGAGGCGGTCTATACTTCCAAGCGTTACTGCCTCAGGGGCCAAGCGATCAAGGAAAGCGATGCGCGGCGTATTGCTGCGGAGTTGCTGGCCAACGACATCATCCAACAGTGGAAAATCTTCAGCCGCGATCAATGGCGACCCGAAGAGGGTGTCGGCATCATCATCCCCAAGGTGCGTCTGGATCATGTGCCGACACTGACCGTGCTGCCCATCGACAGCGATGAAACCCTGCAGCGCCTCAGTGATGAGCGCAACCTGGCCCTCAATCCCAACGACATCCCTGTGATCCGGGCCTACTTTCTGGACCCGCGGGTGCAGGCCGAACGCGCCAAGGTGGGCCTCGCCGAGCCCACCGACCTGGAGTTGGAATACATTTCCCAGGCGCGCAGCGACCATTGCAATCACAACACCTTCCGGGGCCTTTTCCATTACAGCGACCCGGAGACCGGGGAAGATGAGACAATCAGCAGTCTTTTCAAGACCTGTATCGAAGCACCCACCCTGACCCTCGAGAAGCAAAAGCCGTGGGTGGTGTCGGTGCTGTGGGACAATGCCGGGGTGGGGCGCTTCGACGACCACCATTACTACACCATCACCGGTGAAACCCACAACTCGCCCTCCAATATGGAGGCCTACGGTGGTGCCATCACGGGGATCGTGGGCATCTATCGCGATCCGCTGGGCACGGGCCGGGGGTCGCGGCTGATCATGGGCAGCTACGGATTTTGTGTGGGGCCGCGCGATTATGCCGGCGACCTGAAACCGCGTCTGCATCCCCGGCGGCTGCTCGATGGCGTTATCGAAGGGGTGCGCGACGGCGGCAACAAGAGCGGCATCCCCACTCCCTTCGGCCAGGTGCTCTTCGATCACGGCTACATGGGCAAGTGCCTCGTTTATGTAACCGCCCTGGGCATCATGCCTGCCAAAATCAATGGTAAGCCATCGGAGAAGAAGACCATCTTGCCAGGCGATCTGGTGGTGATGTGCGGTGGCCGCGTGGGTAAAGACGGCATCCACGGCGTGACCGCTTCGTCCGAAACCTTCTCCGAGCATACACCGGCCGGCCATGTCCAGATCGGGGATCCCTACACCCAGAAGAAAATGCACGATTTTCTGCTGGAGGCCCGCGACGAGGGATTGATCCGCTTCATCACCGACAACGGCGGCGGCGGGCTTTCCAGTTCGGTGGGCGAAACCGCACGCTTCTCCAACGGCTGCAAAATTCAGCTTGAGAAAGTGCCCCTCAAGTACGCCGGACTGGATCAATGGGAGATCTGGGTTTCCGAATCCCAGGAGCGCATGACCGTGGCCATCGCTCCTGAGCACGAACGGCGATTCTTCGAGCTTTCGGCCCGCCATGGCGTGGAGAGCACGGTCATCGGTCGTTACACGAACACGGGCAAGCTGCACATCACCTTCGACGGCAAGCCCTGTGCCTACGTGGATCTGGACCTGCTCACCGCCGGCTTTCCCCAGTGGCGCTTCGACGCCCAGTGGCGCTCACCGCAGGATCGGGGACTTCACGAACCGGTGCTGCGCGAACCGCGGGACCATAGCCAATTGCTGCTCGACATGCTGGCCCGTCCCAACATCTGTTCCAAGAACTGGATAGCCCGGCAGTACGACCATGAAGTGCAGGGCACGAGCGTGATCAAACCCCTGATGGGTGTCGATCGGGACATTCCCAGCGACGCTGCCGTGCTGCGGCCGGTACTGGGAAGTTCGCGCGGCCTGGCCTTTTCCCAGGCACTGTTACCATTTTACTCGCGTATCGATGCCTATCACATGACCACCTGCACTATGGACGAGGCCGTACGCCGGCTGATCGCCGTGGGCGGCGATCCCGAGCACCTGGGCGGAGTGGATAATTTTTGCTGGCCGACCATCCAGTACCATCCTGTGGATAATCCCGACGGCCGCTTCAAGGCAGCCCAGCTGGTGCGTTCCTGCAGGGCTTTGCGGGACCTGTGCCTGGCCTATGGTATTCCATTGCTGTCGGGCAAGGACAGCATGTATGTGGATGGCCATCTGCCGGGCCGCTACGGCGAGTCCCACAAGGTCTCGGCCCTGGAGAGCCTGCAATTCTCGGCCACCAGCGTCATCCCCGATATCCGGCGTTGTGTGACCCTCGACCCCAAAATGGTCGGTGATTTGGTTTACGTGATCGGCAGCACAGCCGACGAACTGGGCGCCTCGGAATATTACGACCTCCTGGGTTACGTGGGCTGCCAGGTACCCCAGGTGCACCCCGAAGCCTTCCTGACCCGCTACCGCGCTTTGTCCAAGGCCATGGGCCAAGGGGTGGTGGCTTCGTGCCATGGTATCTATCGTGGTGGGTTGGGAGTTCACCTGGCCCTGAAAGCCATGGCCGGCCGGCTCGGGCTTGAGGTCAATCTGGACGCCCTGCCGGCCGACGGAGCGACCCGCAACGACAAGCTGCTCTACGCCGAATCGGCCGGCCGTTTCATCGTCACGATTGATCCGTCCAGGCAGGGGCTTTTTGAAACTGTCATGGGCGACGTGCCCCTGGCCTGCATCGGCAAAGTCACGGAAATACCGCGGCTGGTGATCCGCGGCCTGGACGGCGAAACCGTCATCGATTTAACCGTGCCGGCCCTCAAAGCGGCCTGGCAGAAACCCTTTGGGGATCTCTCATGACTGCCATCAACGCCCTCGTATTGACCGGCTACGGCCTGAACTGCGACCACGAAACCGCCTATGCCCTGGAATTGGCCGGGGCCAAGGCCCAGCGGGTGCACATCAATGCCCTTATCGACGGCTCGGTGAGCCTCGACAACTTCCAGATCATGGCCTTTATCGGCGGTTTCAGTTGGGGGGACGACCATGGGGCCGGCGTGGTGCAGGCCGTGCGCATGCGCACCAACATCGGCGACAAGCTGCTGGCCTACATCGCCCGCGGCAACCTGGTGATCGGCATCTGCAACGGATTTCAATGTCTGGTGAACCTGGGGTTGCTGCCCGGCTTCGATGGCGATTACACCAACCGGTCGGTGGCATTGATCAACAACGATTGCGGCAACTTCCGCGACGACTGGGTCCACCTCACGGTGAATACGGCTTCACCCTGCATCTTTACCCAGGGATTGAGCCAGCTGGACCTGCCGGTACGCCACGGGGAAGGCAAGTTCTTCACTACGCCCGAGATATACCGGCGGTTGTCAGCCAATCAACAAATCGCCTTGCGCTACGCCACAGCGGAAGGGCACCCGGCCAAGGGAGCATTCCCGCTTAATCCCAACGGCTCGCTGGACGACATTGCCGGCATCTGTGACCAGACCGGCCGCGTTTTCGGCCTCATGCCCCATCCCGAGGCATACAATCACTGGACCAACCACCCCCAGTGGCCCCATTTGAACGAGAGGATCAAACGCGGCCTGGCGCAGGATCCCCAGGGGCTGACCCCCGGCATTCAGATCTTCGCAAATGCGGTGAGCCATTTCGCCAAATGATCTTCGACGCGCGTTACACTGAACAGAGCAGTGAATTTAAGACAGAGGAGGGTACGCAGATGTTCGATATGTCAAATTTTTCTTTGAAAGGAAAGGTTGCCATCGTTACCGGCGGCAGCCGGGGCATCGGCAAGGCAATTGCATTAGGATACGCCAAGGCCGGTGCCCAGGTGGCGGTTACCAGCCGCAAGGTCGCTGATCTTGAGCAGACCGCCGCCGAGATCAAAGCCTTCGGCGGCGAAGCTTTGGTCGTACAAGCCCATCTGGGCAAGATGGAAGAGATCCAGAAGATGATCGACCAGGTGATGGTCAAATTCGGACGCATCGACATCCTGGTGAACAATGCCGGCGCAAGCCCGGCCATGGCGTCGGTTCTCGATTCCGAAGAGCGGCTCTGGGATACGGTGATCAACCTGAATATGAAAGGGCTCTACTTCACCAGTCAGGCCGCTGCACGAATCATGAAGCAGCAGGGAGGCGGCAAAATCATCAATATCGCCTCCATCGACGGGTTTCATCCCGAACGCCAGGTGAGCATCTATTCCATATCCAAGGCCGGCGTGCGCATGATCACCAAGGCTTTTGCCGCCGAGTTGGCGCCGTTCAACATCCAGGTCAACACCATTGCGCCGGGGGCCGTCAGCACCAAGATGATGGATTCCCACTGGCATGAATTTTCTCCCGAAGAGGCGCGCAAAGCCAAGGCTGAAGCCGCCAAAGCCATACCCGTGGGACGCATCGGCGATCCGGACGATATGGTCGGCGCGGCTATTTATTTTGCTTCGGCGGCTTCGGATTACGCCACCGGCACCGAGATCGTCATCGATGGGGCGGTGCTGCTGGCCCCTCTGCTCAATTCGCCGGGGGTTCCCATCTGATTTTTTCCCACCGGGAAATGACCATGCGCCAAGAGGAAATCGATGAGCCGTACGCGGACCGATGCCAACGACCTTTTCCGCTGGGCCGATCAACTGCCGATGCCTTTGTGGGATGACGTGAAGGCGCGCCCGGCCGAGCAGGCCGCCGAAGCCATTGGTGCAAGATTTGCCGATGGTGCGTTCGAAGTCCCCATGCTGGGCAGGACCTATCGGGTCGACCCTGGGATGCGGCGCATTCTCTGGGCGGATCGCCCCGACCATCGGGTCAGTTACCAGACCGGGGTGGTGCTGCTGACCGCCCTGGCCAAATCACTGGGAGTTCCGCCCAGCGGGCGCATGGTCACACCCCAGGAATTGCAGGGGGGCTTGCTCTTTTTCACAGGCGCCCACAGTCTGGCCCTCGAACCCCTGGCCAAGCGATTTGGATATGATCCCCAGGCGATGGTGGCTGCCGCCGTTGCCATGGGCGGCGAAGCCATCCCCGGCGCGGATTGTGCGGTTCGGCTGCCGGGTCTGCCTTGTTTGCCGCTGTACGTTCTTCTCTGGCAGGCGGACGAGGAGTTTAATGCACGGGCGGTCATCGGCATCGACGATCGGGCTCTGTTTCACCTGGATCTGGCCGGCATTTTCGCCCTGACCAATGTGATGGTGGCACGATTGACCCGTTGATGCCAAGCGTGGCAGGTGCCGGAAAGCTCTTGACGCCCGGCGCTAAAGGGGGCAATCTGACGGCATCGGCGGCCCGTGCCATATCTCAGGACCGGGCCGATTCTTCTGACAACCTCATACATACTGCCCTGGAGGAATCGATGAGAAATGCGGTAAAAGTCGTCCTGGTGGTCCTGTTGTGTATTGCGGCAAGTTATGCATGGGCCGAACTGCAAATCGGCCAGCTGCCCAAAACCGTGACTCTTCAGGAGAAGCTCGGCGGTCGCCTGGACGGCACGCCATGGAGCAGCGCCGAGTTCAAGGATAAGGTCACGGTGGTCTTTTATGTCGATCCCGATCAGAAAGACTTGAACAACGATGCCAGCGAAGCATTGAAGAAGGAGGACTTTTCCCGGGACAAATATCAGTCTTACGGGATCATCAACATGGCTGCGACTATCATGCCCAACTTTGCTATCTCCGCCAGTCTAAAGAAAAAGCAAAAAGCCTATCCCGATACGATTTATGTGCGCGACTACAAGAAAACCCTGGTCAATGAGTGGGGGTTGGGTGATGACAACAGCGATGTGTTGGCTTTCGACAAGGCCGGTAATCTCATTTTTCGCAAGGATGGCAAATTGAACGAAGCAGAAATCAAGTCGCTTATCGCTGTGATCCGGGCCAATATCGATAAATAGGATCGGCTGTACTTATCTGACGATAGGAGTCGTCTTATGCCAGGTGCAGGGGCGGCTCCTTTGCTTTTTATTGAAGAATGGAGCCTGAAATGTTCGACCATTTGTTATCCAAAGAAGCGTTGGCGTTCCGCGAAGAGATCCGGGACCTGGTTGGATCGGTCCCACGTGATATGATCCTGGATATGGACCAGGAGAAAATTACTTTCCCCAAGGAATTCCTGAAAGAGGCCGGCCGGCGCAATCTCATGGGATGCCGCTATCCGAGAAGATGGGGGGGCAGGGAGATGGATTGGGTTACCACCTGCATGGCCATGGAAGAGGTCGGTACCCTTGGCTATATCTTCGCTTGCGTTTTCGGTGTTGGCGCCGAGCTGGTTTGTGACGCCATCGTGCTGCACGGCACGGACGCCCAGAAAGAGAAGTACGTGCGTCCTTTGTTACGGGGCGATATCTTCGCCGCCGAGTGTTTGACCGAGCCGCGCGGCGGATCTGATTTCTTCGGCACCACCACCACGGCCGAAGACAAGGGAGATTACTTCCTGATAAACGGGCAAAAGCGTTTCATCGTGGGGGCCGATGGGGCCGATTTCTTCCTGGTTTACGCCCGCACCGCCCCGGATGCGCCTTCGCATCAGGCCCTGACCTGCTTTATCGTTGACCGCGGCCCGGGTGTTGAAACCCATTACCGCTACGGGCTCATGGGGTGCCGGGGCGGTGGCGCCGGACGACTGGTGTTCCGTGACGTCAAGGTCCCCAAAGAGAACGTGGTGGGGCGCATCAATGGCGCCTATGCCGTGTTCAACACCATGATGATTCCAGAGCGGCTGGGCACCGCGGCCATGACCTTGGGCGCCGCTCGCCCGGCCTTGGCCGTGGCCACGCGCTACAGCGCCCGGCGCAAAGCATTCGGCCAACCCATCAACCAGTTTCAGGGGGTGAGCTTTCAAGTGGCCGAGGCCGTGATGTTGTTGGATGCAGGCCGGGCCATGGTGTACAGCACGGCCAGGGCCGTGGACAGCGGCGAACCGATGCACCGGGTGCGACGGCTGGTCTCACAGACCAAGAAATTCGTCACCGAGTCATGCCAGAAGGTGGCTCGCAACGCCATGCAGGTAATGGGCGGCATCGGGTACACCAATGTCTTTCCAGTCGAGCGCATTGTGCGCGACCTGGGCCTGGCCTCGATCTGGACCGGCACCAACGAGATCATGGCGGCCATCATCGCCAGCGAATGGTACCGGGAGTACCTGGACGCCCATAAGCGGCCTGACGCCCGGGCGTGGGAGAACGACGCCCAGGAAGCCGACGCCGCTGACGAAAAGATTTATGAATAATGGATCGGAGAGAACGATGATTCAGGAAATAGGTCCGGAGTTGTTTCTGATTGAAGTGCCCCTGCCCAACAGCCCGCTGAAATACTTGAATTCATATGTCGTGCGTGACACTGATCGCACTCTGGTGATCGACACCGGCCTGAATCGCAAGGTTTGCCTCGAGGCGCTCCAGGGCGGCCTGCAAAACTTGGGGGTTGATCCGGCGCGCACCGACTTTTTTATCACCCACCTGCATGCGGACCATTTTGGCCTGGTTTCCAAGTTGGCCACGCCGACCAGTCGCGTGTATTTTAACCGTCCGGATGCCGAGTTGATCGAGGCCAAAGGGTGGTGGGGACCGATGCTGGCAGCCGCCGGTCGGCACGGTTTTCCGGCTCAGGAGCTGCGCAACGCCATCGAGCAGCATCCAGGGTATAAGTTCGGTTCGGAATGGGTGCCTGAACTGAGCCTGCTCAAAGACGGCGACGCCATCGAAGTGGGCGATTACCATTTTCGATGTGTTCACACCCCCGGGCATTCCATGGGTCACACATGCCTGTATGAGGAATCCAAAAAGCTCTTTGTGGCAGGGGACCACATCCTGATCGATATCACCCCAAACATCCAATGCTGGGCGGACGACCAGAATCCTCTGGATGATTATATGCACAGCCTGGATCGCGTCCATGCCCTGGAGATGACCCTGGTACTGCCGGGTCACCGCCGGCTTATCGAGGATGCCAGGTCCAGGATTGCCGAGCTCAAAAACCACCATGAGCAGCGATGTGCGGAAATTCTAAATATTCTCGACGGCCGCGACCTGACCGCTTATAACGTGGCGTCGCACATGCACTGGGACATCAAGTGCGATTCCTGGGAACAATTTCCCATTGCCCAGAAGTGGTTCGCTACCGGTGAAGCCATCGCCCATTTGCGATACCTTGAAGAGAGGGGCGCAGTCCGGCGTCGGTCCGGGGATAAGCAATCGGTGTTTGGTTTGGTGTGACGACTTCCGGACATTGATCGAAGCGGTTGACATGCCGCTCGTTTTGTTGTGAATATCGTACTGGTAAATTTTTCTTGACAATATCCTATTCTGGGTGGTCTTAAAAGCCCGATTGTTCCATTTGTTCCAACCGATTTTAAAAAACCACGGGCCGTTGCTGTACTTGTTGTTGTACCATCTGTAAGTTTCTTGAATTACAAAAATTTGTGAGCCAAGTGCCAAACCGGGCAGTCTGCAGGCAGTACCAGGCCTTGACCGTTTTTTAACAAGTACAAGTGAAGGAGAATCCCCATGGATAAGTATCTGGCTTTGTTTCAGGACGGTTTATTCAAGGGGCTGGCACCCGATGAAGCGGAAGCGTTTTTGAGCCGCTGCCATCAGATGACCTACAAAGACGGCACACGATTGTTTGAAGAGATGAGCGAGGCGGACAAGCTTTACCTGCCCGTATCGGGCAGTATCAGGCTGTGTTTCAAGATGCCTTCGAAAAAGGGTGAGGCCACGCTGGTCACCCGCATGCCTGGGGAGGCTGTCGGGTGGTCGAGTGTCGTGCCACCCCATCACTATCAGTTCAGCGGCGTTTGCTGTGGAGAAACAACGGTCTTTGTGATCGACCGCCAGAGCATGCAGACCTTGTTTTCAACCAATTATCACTTCGCTTATATCTTCATGCGAAACATTGCGGTGCTCGCCGTGGATCGGATGATAAGGTTACGTGACAACCTGGCCAAGATCATTGGTGATGAAGCCGTTACCGGCTGGTAATCCTGGCCGCTTGCATCCACAAACCGGTCGGTGCGGTAGAGGCCAAGCTTTTCCGATGATAGTAAAGACAAAGGACAGAGAGGAAGTCTTATGAACCAGACCGATTGAAGGTGATCTCGCCGGATTGAAGCCTCCGATCCTATCATCTTTGATTGGGAAAAAATGTGATAACACCTTGCCTCCGGGGAGGACAAACCACCGGAGAGGAAGGATCTTTGCGCGCCGAAAAATGGCTTGTTTGGTTGAAAATCGAACTGCCCTTTTGGCCTTACAAAATGGTAATTAATGGAGTGAAGAAAATCAATTGACATTTTGCTCCATTCTTGAAAAGGTCCCATCTCTTGTAGTGAAGTAGTGAAAATGTTCTCTTCCGTCAAAAGAGAGAAGAAAATGAACTTCGCTGCCCGCCGCCTACATTTATCCTTATATATCCAGGAGCTTATTTCATGAAGGTCCTGTTCTCGTCATGGCACGACAAAGCCGTTGACAACCGCAAGCTTGACCCCGCCCAATGGCAGGACGCGCCTTGGCTCAACCTGCCCGTGGATTTCGATCGCGAGCACAAAATTACCGCCTTTATGGGCTGGGCCGGCATCATACTGTTGGAAAAACAGGTCAATATTGCCGATATGTGTTACCGGTACATGCAAGCGGTACAGAAAGAATCCTGTGGGAAATGCTTCCCCTGCCGTATCGGTACGATGGTGATGCAGGAGTTGCTGCAAAAGATCATCAGCGGCCGGGGAGAGCAAAAGGACCTGGCACAGCTGGAAAACCTGGGCCGTATCATCAGTGAGGCCTCCAAGTGTTATGTGGGCAAGACCGGACCAATCCCGATCCTGCATGCCTTGCGCTTTTTCCCTTCTGATTTTCAGCAGCTGATCACCGGCAAGACAAGTGGTGCAGTCGAGACCCATTACGAAGCCAAATGGACCGCACCTTGCTACTCGGCTTGTCCCACCGGCATGAACATTCCCGCATATATCGAATTTATTAAGGAAGCTCAACCGCTGGAATCATTGCAGACCATCCGCATGGCCAGTCCGATGGCCGCGTCTCTGGGGCGAGCCTGCTTTCATCCATGCGAGAAAAACTGTCGCCGAAGCAATGTGGAAAGCGCGGTCGCCATTTGCAAACTCAAGCGTTTTGCCTGGGACTACGAAGATTTGCGATCCGTCGTCAAACCGATCAACGGCGAAATGGGGAAACGCCAGGAAAAGGTGGCGGTGATCGGCGCAGGGCCGGCCGGGTTGTCCGGGGCCTATTACCTGGCGCTCAAAGGATACCGGGTTACGGTTTTCGAAGCGCTTCCCGTGCCCGGCGGCATGGTGGGGGTCGGGATCCCGGCCTACCGGGTGCCCAAGGATGTGCTGCAACGTGAAACGGAATTCGTCCAGCAGATGGGCGTTGAGATCAAATATAGCACACCCATCGGCAAAGAGTTGACCATCTCCCAGTTGCAGCAGCAAGGCTACAAGGCTTTCCTGGTTACCACCGGCGCCCATCTTTCCAAGACCATGGGGGCCGAGGGAGAGAGCGAAGGCTACGAAGGTTTCATCAGGGGCATCGACTACCTTCGAGACTGCGTCACTACCAAGCAGTACGATGTGAAGGATAAACGGGTGGTGGTGGTGGGCGGTGGCAATGTGGCCATGGACTGCTGCCGGACCCCCATCCGTCTCGGCGCCAAAGAGGTCACCGTAGTCTACCGCCGCACCAAGAAAGAGCTTCCCGCCGATCCCCATGAGGTCCACGATTCGGAAATCGAAGGGGTTAAATATGTGTTCCTGGCGGCCCCCAAGCGCATCGTGGCCGAAAACGGGCGAGTCACCGGCCTGGAGTGCCTGCGCATGGAGTTGGGCGCGCCGGATGCCAGCGGTCGCCGCAGACCAGTTCCGGTGGCGGGTTCGGAGTTTGTCGTCCCCGCTGACATCATCCTGCAGGCCATCGGCCAGGATGCGGATCTGTCGGTGCTCAATGGCGTGGAAGGCGTTCAGGTGACCCGCTGGGCCACCATCGTGGCCGATCCGGACACCATGCAGACCAATGTGCCCTGGCTGTTCACGGGTGGAGATGTGTTTAACGGCCCGCTGACCATCGTGGATGCATGTGGCAATGCGCGTCGCGCAGCGGAGAGCATCGACCAATATCTTTCCGGAAAGTCCGTGGGGCTCTCGACATCCGAAAAGATGGACAAGGTGATGAAGAAGCTCGGCGTTTACGACAAAGAGGAAACCGGCATCGCGCCGCCCTGGGACCGGGTGCCCATGCCCACCCTGCCTATCGAGGAGCGAACCAGCGGCTTCGGCGAGGTGGAAATCGGCTACAGTGTACCGGAAGCACTGCGCGAAGCCGCACGTTGTCTCAGGTGCTATCAAGTGGGAATGGTGGCTTTGGAAAAAACCGATTCAAGAGCTTGAAACGTATGATGGATCACAACGCATTGCCGGGTCAGGAGAGCGGGACAGCCGTAACGCTGACCATCGACGGAAAGAAGATTACCGCGGCTTTTAACCAGACCGTTTTGGAAGCGGCCACGGAAAACGGCATTTACATTCCCACGCTATGTTATCTCAAGAAACTCAGCCCCATCGGGTCATGCCGCGTTTGCCTGGTAGAGGTGGAAGGCAAGAGCCAGCCGCTGGCCGCCTGCCAGTTGCCGGTGGCCGAAGGAATGGCAGTGACCACCCAATCCGAGCGTTTGACCGAAGCACGCCGGACCATGGTCCAACTCATTCTGGTCAACCATCCCCTCGACTGCCCGGTTTGTGAGCGCAGCGGCGAATGCCGTTTGCAAAATATCACGGTCGAGTTGGGTATCACCCAGCAGGCCTTCAAGGCCACCCCCATCGAGCGCCGCAAACATCGGGACTGGGGCGTGGTACGCTACAACCCCGAGCTGTGTGTATTGTGCGAACGCTGCGTGCGGGCCTGCAACGAGGTTCAGGGCGTCGCTGCCTACCGGGTGGATCGCAGAGGATATCACTCCGTCATCGACACCCGCGATGGTCGGCCGCTGAACTGCGATTTTTGCGGTCAATGTATCGCCGTGTGCCCTGTGGGCGCTTTGTCCAGCAACCTGATGCTCCAGGCCCGCAGCTGGGAATTCGAGAAGATCAACACCGTCTGTCCCTTTTGCGGCACCGGCTGCGCCATGGTGTTGGATGTCAAAAAAGATCGCATCTACCGGGTCTCGTCAAATCCGGAACTGGGCATCAATCAAGGCAATCTGTGCGCCAAAGGCCGCTTCGGCTTCCAATTCGTGGACAGCGCTCAACGGGTGCAAACCCCCCTGATTCGGCAAAACGGCCATTTGACGCCCGCCTCATGGGATGAGGCGCTCTCCCTGGTGGCGGACAAACTTCAATCCGTCAAGAAGCAAGATGGCGGCAAGGCGATCGCCGGGCTCGGTTCCGAACGGTTACCCAACGAAGACAACTATCTTTTCCAGAAATTTTTCAAGAAGACATTGGGTTCCAACCTCATCGACACGCTGGGGCGCGGGACTAACCCCGGCGCAGCCGCAGTTGACCCGGCATTGCGGGCCACGACCGATGATCTGCTCGCGGCTGACTTGATCCTTACCCTGGGGGCCGAACCCGCTGAAGAGAATCCGGTGATCGGCAATCTGATGCGCATCGCTCTCAGGTCCAACAATGCTACCCTGATTACCCTGTTCGATCGCCGGGTGCGTTTCAAACCCCAACCCCATATCCAATTGAGCCATGCGCATGGACAGGGGGCCGCACTGGTTAAGGCCCTGGCCACGGCTGCCGCTGGGGCGGATCCCGGCAGGGCCGTAACCATGGATGTGGCCGGTGTCTGTTCCGCGACCATCGCCCAGGCCGGCCTCAAGCTCAAGCAGGCCAAATCGGCCGTGATCCTGTGCGGACGGGACGGGGATGCACAACCGTGGCTCGCTGAGGCGGCGGCCCTTTGTAGCGCGATCAATGGCAAAATTCTCTTCTACAGCGAATACTGCAACTCCCGTGGCGCGGCGGATATGGGTCTGCGTCCCGAACCGGGCAGCGACATTTTCGAAGCCGCTCTGGCCGGCAAGCTCAAGGCGCTGTACATCATGGGTGAAGATCCGGTCACACGTCATCGCAGCGGCAACCTGGTTCGCAAGGCACTGCAGAAAATCGATTTCATTGTGGTCCAGGATCTATATCTGACGCCCGCTGCGGAGATGGCCCATGTGGTGCTGCCAAGCGCCACGTTCGCAGAAAGAGAAGGTACTTTCACCAATATGGAAGGCCGCGTGCAACGTCTCCGGCGCGCCATCACCCCCCGCGGCGATGCCAGACCCGACTGGCAGATCCTGGCCCTTCTGGAAAAACGCCTCGCAGGGAGCTTCAATTACGATTCGGCCGAAGACATCTTCAAGGAGATCGCCGGGACGCTGCCGGCATACAAGGGCATGAGCTATGCCCGGCTCGGCACCCAGGGGGTGCTGGCCAGCTATGGACCGGCCGGAGCCAAGACGGTTCAACCCGAGGTGACGCCGGTTGTCGACACTGGTGACAAGGAGCGGCCCTTCATCCTGCTTGAAGGCAACAGCTTTTTCCACCTGGCACCGCTCTCTTTGCGTTCACCGGCACTGCTGGGGCTCGAAGCAGAGTGCCGCGCAGAGATCAACCCCCAGGATGCAGCCGGTCTGAGTGTTGCGGATGGCGATTTGGTCACGGTGGCCTCCGCAGAAGGCTCGCTGACGGTCAAGGTCCGCGTTACGGATAAAATTTTACCGGGAACGGTTCTGATTCCCCAAGGTTTTGAAAGCGCGCCCGCCAATGTGCTGCGGCCGGCGCAACGAAGCATAACCCGCGTCAATATTACCAAAACGGGCAGAAAATGAACGCATATGTTGCCATATTGATCATGCTGGCCGTGGCCGTGGCCACCAGCGTCGGAATGTTGGTGGCCACCACCCTTATCGGCCCCAGGAAGAGCTTCCCCGAGAAGATGGAGCCGTTCGAGTGCGGCGAAAGCCAACTGGTTTCGCCCAAACTGCGTTTCTCCGTCAAGTTCTACCTGGTGGCACTTTTTTTCGTGATCTTCGACATTGAAGCGGTCTTCCTCTATCCCTGGGCCGTTTTGTTCAAGGAGCTCGGCCTGTTCGGATTCGTTGAGATGATGATCTTCATCGCCGTGCTGGCCGTGGGCCTGATCTATGTCTGGAAAAGAGGGGCATTGGAATGGGAATAACAACTGCATTCAGCACTGAAGAGCCGTTGGGCGGCAGTGTGGTTTTGACCAAGCTCGAGGCGGCGATCAACTGGAGTCGGAAATACTCTTTTTTCCTTTACCCGTTCGCCACCGCCTGTTGCGCCATGGAGTTCATGGCCGTGGGCGGGCCCCGGTACGATCTGGACCGTTTCGGCGCGGCGCTGCCGCGTTTCTCCCCGCGGCAGGCGGATCTCCTCATGGTGGTCGGTACCATCACGCACAAACAAGCCCCGATTCTGGTCAAGGTTTACAACCAGATGACCGAGCCCAAATGGGTCATGGCTTTCGGCGTTTGCGCGGTTTCCGGTGGTTTTTATGATAACTACGCCACCGTGCAGGGCATTGATACGTTGATTCCCGTGGATGTCTACATTCCCGGCTGTCCACCCAGGCCGGAAATGGTGTTGGACGGTCTGATGAAGCTGCAGGAAAAGGTAACCAAGGAGAAGTGGTCGGATTGGCCCAGAGGCCCCGCTCCTGTAAAGATGAAGTGTTGAGCCTATGAGCACGAATGTGACGTTGGACAAACTGAGCAGGCAGTTTCCGCGGTCGGTGGTCGAAACCCACACCCATCGCGGAGATGCCACGGCCATCGTTCGCAAGGATGAGATCCTGGCGATCTGCAGATTCCTGCGGGACGACCCGGAACTGGCCTATGATTTCATGATGGACCTGACCGCGGTGGATTACCTGGGAAAAGAACCGCGTTTCGAAGTGGTCTATCATCTTTACTCCTTAAGTAAAAATCAGCGGGTTCGCATTAAAGCCCGAGTGCCCGAAGCCGATTGCACCATTGACTCGATCGTCTCCATTTGGGTCGCCGCCGATTGGTTCGAGCGCGAGGTATTCGATCTGTACGGGATCATTTTTAATGGCCATCCCAACCTGAAGCGGCTTCTGCTTTACGAAGGGTTCGAGGGCCATCCGCTGCGAAAGGATTACCCGCTAAAGAAAAGACAGCCTTTGATCGGGCCGCTGAACTGACAACTCGAATATATATTGATGGATACTATGACCGATTCAGCCAAGAACCTGCACACCGAACAAATGGTCATCAACATGGGGCCCTCCCATCCGGTTACCCATGGAACGGTCAAATTCACGGTGACCCTGGACGGTGAGACCATCGATGACCTCAAGGTAGACATCGGCTACCTACACCGCGGTTTCGAGAAGATGTGCGAAAACGGCACCTGGGAGCAGGTCATGCCTTACACGGACCGGCTCAACTACGTTTCGCCGCTCATCAACAACGTGGGGTACGCCCTGGCCGTGGAGAAGCTCTTCGGCGTGCAGGCGCCGGAGCGTTGCCAGTACATCCGGGTCATTATAAGTGAAATGGCCCGCATTTGCGATCACTTCACCAATATCGCGGCCGGCGCCATGGAAGTCGGCGCCATGACCGTGTTTCTCTACTTCGTCGAAGCACGCGATCTGCTGTGGGACCTGCTCGAAGAACTGTGCGGGGCGCGGGTAACCGCCAACTATGTCCGTTTTGGTGGAGTCAAGAACGATCTGCCCGAGGGCTTCGGCGCCAAAACCGCACAGGCCTTCGAAACCTGCCGCAAGCTCTGGGTGGATGTCGACAAACTGCTGACCAAAAACCGCATTTTCATCGACCGCATGCGCGATGTGGGCACCATGCCCGCCCAGGAAGCCATCGCCCATGGTTTCACCGGACCCTGCCTTCGGGCCAGCGGCGTGCCCTACGACGTGCGCAAGGCCCAGCCCTATCTGGTCTACGATCAAATGGATTTCGAGGTTCCGGTGGGAGAGACGGGAGACAATTTTGACCGCTACCTGGTGCGTATGGAAGAGATCAACCAAAGCATGCGCATCGTGGAGCAGGCCCTGGCCAGGATTCCCAGAGGCCCCATCAACCTCGATATGCCCGCTTTGCGCTGGCAATCCAAAGACGATACGTACAACCGGATCGAAGCGTTGATATTCCACTTCAAGACCGTCACCGAAGGGGTCAAGCCACCGGCTGGCGAGATCTATTCGGCCGTGGAAGGCGCCAACGGAGAATTGGGTTTCTACCTGGTGAGCGACGGCAGCGGTAAGCCGGTCAAATGCCGCGTACGGCCGCCGTGCTTTCCCCTGACGGCCGCCATGCCGCGCATGATGCGTGGCCGGCTGATCGCCGATATCGTTCCGACTTTTGACATGATCAACATGATCGGCGGGGAGTGTGACAGATAACCATGATTGCTGATTTGACTGAAACCATCGTCAAGATCCTGTTTATCTTCAGCATCAACGTCGGGTTCTACGCGCCCATTCTTGGCTGGGTAGAACGTAAGCAGAGCGCATTGATGCAGGATCGGGTCGGCGCCAATCGGGCCAATATCTTCAATTTTAAAATCATTGGCCTGTTTCACCCCATTGCGGATGCCGTCAAGGTGTTAACCAAAGAAGATTTCATCCCAGAGGGGGCGGACAAGTTCTTCCATACCCTGGCGCCGTTTCTCAGCCTGACCCCGGCCATCGTCACCTTCGCCGTCATTCCCTTTGGCGGCGCCTATGAGCTGTGGGGCCATCCGGTGAAACTGGTGATCGCCGATCTGAATGTGGGCATGCTGTTCATCTTCGCCTTCGCATCGCTCTCCACCTATGGTGTGGTATTAGGAGGCTGGTCTTCCAACAACAACTGGTCTCTGCTGGGCGGTTTGCGGGCTTCGGCCCAGATGCTCTCCTACGAAGTGGCCATGGGCTTGACCCTCATCGGTGTCTTCATGGTGTACGGCTCGTTGCGGCTGACCGACATCGGGATGATCCAGGAAAACTTTTTCCGCTGGGGCATCTTCATGCAGCCTCTGGGCTTCGTGCTCTTTTTTACCTGCGCCATCGCCGAGAACAAACGTGCGCCCTTCGATCAGCCCGAGGCCGAGTCCGAACTCGTGGCCGGTTACTTCACCGAATACAGCAGCATGAAATTCGTCATGTTCTGGATGGGCGAATTCCTGGAAATCGTCACCATCAGCGGCATCGTGACGACCCTGTTCTTCGGCGCCTGGCATCTGCCCTTCGTCACCGATCAAATGCTGGTTTCGTTCTTTGCCGGCGCCGGACCCAACGGCGCGGCGCTGTTGGCCATGCTGGTCAATGTAGTGGTCTTCTTCGCCAAGGTGTCATTCTTTATCTGGCTGATGATGACCATCCGCTGGACCTTGCCTCGATTTCGTTACGATCAGGTCATGCGCCTGGGATGGAAAATGCTTCTGCCCCTGGCTTTAATTAATATTTTCATAACCGGAATTGTGCTGCTGGTATAATATCATGACGGATAACAAAGCGTTTCAGGCATGGGTCGGTACCCTGCCCGCCGACAAGCTCAAACCCAAGAAAGTTCGTAAGAATATCGAACTGTCCCTCTGGGAGCGGGTTTACCTGATCGAAGTGCTGCGGGGGCTGGCGATTACGAGCCGCCACTTTTTCGGCAACCTGGTGGGCTTCGTCGTGCCTCCCAAAGGCAAGAAAAGAAAAATTCCCACGGTCTATTACCCGGAAGAAAAAGCCGTCATGCCCCCGGCCTACCGCGGTCGGCCGACCCTGGTCGCCAATGCGGACGGCACCGAGCGCTGCGTCGCCTGCGGCCTGTGCGAAAAGATCTGCCCGGCCTTCGCCATTTCCATCGTCGGGGATGAACGGCAGGACGGCAGCCGCTATCCGGGCAGCTACACGCTGGATTTGTCCCGGTGCGTCTTCTGCGGCTATTGCGAGGAGGTCTGCCCCAAGGAGGCTATCGTGATGAGCGAAGAATACGAGGGGCTGTGCACCACCCGACGCGGCGACATGCTCTATACCAAGGAGCAGCTGTTGAAGCCTGTCGACCAGCTGCAAAAGCGCATCGACTATGTGAGAAGGATTTACGCGAAATGCAACTATTGATGTTCTACCTTCTGGGCTTCGGCGCGGTGATTTCGGCCTTGCTGCTGGTCACCAACAAAAGGCCCGTGGCCGCAGCCATGAGTCTGATTACCGTCATGCTTTGCCTGGCTGGTCTTTATGTGCTCCTGGATGCCCACCTGATCGCGGCGCTTCAGATCATTGTCTATGCCGGCGCCATCATGGTGCTATTCCTCTTCGTGATCATGCTGCTCAACATCGAAGAGAAGAGCGGCCGCCTCTCCAATCGTAAGATCGCCCTGCAGTTTGTGGGAATCCTGGTGGTGGGCGCCACGCTCATCGCCGTGGCCGGCTTGATTAAAATCAGCCCGGCCCAGGTGACCGACGGCTTCGGCACCACCGAGGCCGTCGGCAAGATGCTGTTTACCGATTTTCTGCTGCCTTTTGAGATCGCTTCGATACTGCTGCTGGCCGCCATTGTCGGGGCCGTGATCCTGGCCAAAAGGAGGATTGACGATTAGGGGGAATCCTGGTCGTCGAACAAACTATGGTATCGTTGAATTCATATCTGATTCTGGGTGCGCTGCTCTTCTCCATCGGCGCCATCGGGGTGTTCACCCGCCGAAACGCATTGATCATCTATATGTGCATCGAATTGATGCTCAATGCCGTCAACCTGACCTTCGTCGCCTTCTCCAAGTACCTGGGCAACATGGACGGGCATATTTTCGTCTTCATGATCATGACCGTGGCAGCAGCCGAAGCCGCGGTGGGTCTGGCCATCATCATTGCGCTGTTCAGGAACAAAGAAACCGTCAATGTGGATGCGATTAATTTAATGAAAGGTTAGCAGGCGTGGTTACCATCTTATCCATCAAACCCTTGTTGGCGGTGCTGGCCTCATTGACCGCGGTGCCGCTGATCCTGGTTTCGGGCAAGCGTCCGAATCTGCGGGAATTCTGGTCGGTGCTGGCCGGCCTTGTCAAATTCGGCATCGTGATTTCCATGGTACCTGCGATTTTCGCCGGGCATACCATCGAATTCACCCTTTTCCATTTTTACCAGGGCATCGACATCAAGTTCCGTGTGGATGCCTTCGGGCTGCTGTTCGCCACCGTCTCTTCGTTTCTGTGGATCGTCACCACCATTTACTCCATCGGGTACATGCGCGGAAATAATGAGCATGCTCAGACCCGCTACTATGCCTGCTTCGCCATCAGCCTGGCTTCTACCATCGCCGTGGCCTTCAGCGCCAACCTGGTGACCCTATTTTTTTTTTACGAGGCTCTGAGTCTGGCCACTGTGCCCCTGGTCGGGCATAAGGAAACCCCCGAAGCCCAGGAGGGCGCCCGTAAGTACTTTCTCTATCTGGTCGGCCTTTCCAAAACCCTTTTGCTGGCAGGCGTCATCATCGTATACACCGTAGCCGGCACCACCGATTTCGTACCCGGCGGCCTGCTGAAAAACGCACCGGCCTCCACGCTCCTTTTCGTCACCTTCTTCCTCTTCATGTTTGGTTTCGCCAAGGGCGCCGTCATGCCGGTGCACAACTGGCTGCCGTCGGCCATGGTGGCGCCCACTCCGGTGAGTGCGCTCCTGCATGCGGTGGCGGTTGTCAAGGTCGGCGTCTTCTCGATCCTGCGGGTAGTGTTCCACACCTACGGCGTCGATGCCATGAGCCAAATGCATATCGGAACCACCGCTTCCTACATCGCATGCTTCACGATCATATTCGGCTCGATCGTCGCCCTAACCAAAGATAACTTGAAGGCACGGCTGGCTTACTCCACGGTCAGTCAGCTTTCATATGTGATCCTGGGCGCGGTGCTGCTGACGCCGCTGGGCATGACCGGCGGCATCGTTCACATCGCCAACCACGCCTTTTCCAAGATCACCCTGTTCTTCTGCGCCGGATCGCTTTACACATCTGCTCACAAGACCGAAATCAGCCAACTCTCCGGCATCGGCAAGAAGATGCCGCTGACCATGGCGGCCTTTTTCATCGGCTCCTTGAGCATGATCGGCGTGCCGCCCGCCGCAGGCTTCGTCACCAAATGGTATCTGGCCTTGGGTTCCATCCAGGCCCATCAGATACCAATCCTGATGGTCCTACTGGCCAGCACGGTGCTCAATGCGGCCTATTTCCTGCCCGTTACCTACAAGGCCTTCTTTCAAAAGGAAGACAACCCAGGTCACGGCCATGGCAATCCCCATGGCGACGGTCACGGGCATCAGGGCGAACCACGTGAGATCCCAATGGTCGCAGGTCCGCTGTTGCTGACCGCCATCATCTCGCTGGCTATCGGCATTTTCCCCAATTACTTCTTGAACCTGGCCCAGGAGGTATTGCGATGATCAAACGCATGGTCCTCTATATCGGCAACCCCGAAAATTCCAGACAGCTGAAAAGGATTGGGTATGTCATGCTGTTGATCACGGTGGTGGCCGACTTTTTCGTCGAACGGCATCACGCCCACTATATCTGGGACAAAATCCCCGGCTGGGGGGCGTTTTACGGGTTTGTTTCCTGTGTGGTGATCATTCTGGTTTCCAAGTTCATCGGCCACCAGGGAGGCATCATGAAGAAAGAGGATTACTATGACTGAGTGGTTCCATCCAGCCGTTATTTTCATCCTGGGGGCGTTCCTGGTGCCCTTCGTGCGCGGCAAGGCGCAGCAGGCTTACATCCTGCTGCTGCCGGCGCTGGCCATCTTCGCGGTGTACCGCATGACGGCCGGAGACTACTGGACCTACTCGTTCATGGGAAACCAACTGGTCTTCGGCCATGTGGACAAACTGAGCGTCGTTTTCGCCTGGGTGTTCACTATTGCCGCATTCATCGGCATGGTCTATGCGCTGCACATTAAAGACAGCGGCCAGCACGTAGCGGCATTCCTCTATATCGGCGGCTCCTTGGGGGTCACCTTCGCTGGTGACTACTTCACCCTCTTCGTCTTCTGGGAGTTGATGGCGTTTGCTTCGGCGTTTCTGGTGTTCGCCAGCCGCAACCAGCAAGCGCTCGCCGCCGGCTTCCGCTACCTGCTGGTGCACATCTTCGGCGGGGTCTGTCTGTTGGGGGGCATCATCCTGCACGTGATCGCTACGGGTTCCATCGCCGTCGGCATCTTACCCAAGGATGGAAGCCTGGCGTTCTACCTGATCATGGTGGGCTTCATCCTCAATGCGGCCGTGCCGCCCCTGCATGCCTGGCTCACGGATGCTTACCCCGAAGGGACGGTTACCGGTGCGGTCTTCATGTCGGCCTTTACTACCAAAACAGCGGTCTACGTACTCGTGCGGGTTTTCCCCGGCACGGAAGTGCTGGTTTGGCTGGGTACCATCATGGCCCTCTATGGCGTCGTGTACGCCGTGCTGGAAAACGACTGCCGGCGCCTGCTGGCCTACCACATCATCAGTCAGGTCGGGTACATGGTGGCCGGCGTGGGCATCGGCACGGAGTTATCCCTCAACGGTTCGGTATCCCACGCCTTCGCCCACATCCTTTACAAGGGGTTGTTGTTCATGGGCGCTGGCGCCGTCATCCAGATGACCGGCCGGCGCAAGCTCACCGAGTTGGGCGGTCTCTACAAGACCATGCCGATCACATTGTGCCTATACATGATCGGCGGCTTTGCCATCTCTGCCTTCCCCCTGTTCAGCGGATTCGTGACCAAATCCATGGTGGTGTCGGGCGCCGCCGCTGACCACCGGCCGGCCGTGGCCCTGTTGCTGACCATGGCCTCTTCCGGTACCTTCCTGCACACCGGCTTGAAGCTGCCTTACTACATGTTCTTCGGCAAGGATTCGGGCCTGCGCGCCAAGGAGCCGCCGCTGAACATGTTGATCGGCATGGGATTGGCCGCCTTCCTGTGCATCGGCATCGGCGTCATGCCCGGTCCCCTATACCACCTGCTCCCTTTCAATGCACCTTATCATCCGTACACCGGGGACCATGTGACCAGCGCCCTGGGTATCCTGCTTTTTACCGGTCTGGGATTCTTCATGCTGCTCAAGAAGCTTGATCCCGAGCCCACCATCAGTGTTGACACCGATTGGTTCTACCGCAAAGGCGCCAAGGTTTTCATGTGGGTTGCCAACAAACCACTGGCGGCTTACGAAGAGTATTTGACCAATATTTACAACCGCTGGTTCAGCGCCGGTTTCCTGAAGCTCGCCGATTTCTTCAGCCGTATTTTCGACCGGTATGTGGTGGATGGTCTGGTGAACGGCGTGGCCTCCTTTTTCATGGGCTTGTCAGGAAACCTGCGCCGGGCTCAGACCGGTTTGGTTCGCAGTTACGCGCTTGTGATGCTTGTCGGCAGTATGGCCCTTATTGCTTTTTACCTCATCGCTTATCAGATGTAACGACTATGAACATTGCGCAAATACCGATCTTGTCCATCACCACCTACCTGCCCCTGGCAGGCATCGTGCTGATCTGCTGCATGAGCGGCAAGCGCCACGATCTTATCCGCTGGACCGCCTTTCTCACGACCGTGGCCACTTTCGTCGTTTCGCTGCCGATCTACTTCGGCTTCGACGCGAGCACCTGGCAGATGCAGTTCGTTGAGAACGTTCCCTGGATAGAACGCTTCGGCATCAACTACCATATGGGTGTCGACGGCATCAGCATGCTGCTGGTCATGCTTACGACCTTTCTTTCCGCATTGGCGGTCCTCTCCACTTGGAGCGCCGTTAAAGAAAGCGTAAAGGCGTACATGATCTCTCTGCTTCTCCTGGAAGTCGGCATGCTGGGCGTTTTTTGCGCCCTGGATTTCTTCCTCTTCTATGTTTTCTGGGAAGTGATGCTGATCCCGATGTATTTTATCATCGGTATCTGGGGTGGACCGCGTCGGATCTATGCAGCCGTCAAGTTCTTCATCTACACCATGAGCGGATCGGTGCTCATGCTGGTGGCCATTTTGAGCCTCTACTTCATGATGCACAAGGCAACCGGACAATACACCTTCGACATTTTGAAGTACCATGAGCTCAACCTGCCGGCCGGCACCCAGTTCTGGATGTTCCTGGCCTTCTTCCTGGCTTTTGCCATCAAGGTGCCCATGTTCCCGTTCCACACATGGTTGCCCGACGCCCACGTGGAAGCGCCCACGGCCGGCTCCGTGATCCTGGCCGGTGTGCTCCTGAAGATGGGTACTTACGGTTTCCTGCGCTTCAACCTGCCCATGTTCCCCCAGGCCACGATCCAATTCGTGCCGTTCATTTTCTGCCTGGCGGTGATCGGCATCGTTTATGGCGCTTTCGTCTCCCTGGCCCAGGACGACATCAAAAAGATGGTGGCCTACTCCAGCGTGAGCCACCTGGGGTATGTCATGTTGGGCATGTTTGCCCTCAACGTGGAAGGCATCGAAGGCAGCACGATCCAGATGATCAACCACGGATTGAGCACCGGCGCGCTCTTCCTCATCGTCGGCATGCTTTATGAGCGGCGGCACACCCGCCTCATATCGGAATACGGCGGGCTGATGAAAGTGATGCCGCTTTTCGCCACACTGTTTCTGGTCGTCTGCTTTTCATCCATCGGCGTGCCCGGGCTCAACGGCTTCATCGGCGAATTGCTGATCCTCATCGGCGCCTTCAAGGCCAGCGTGCCCTTCGCGTCGGTGGCCATGCTGGGGCTCCTGCTGGGAGCGGTTTATCTATTATGGATGTACAAACGGGTCATGTACGGACCGATCACCAATGAAGAGAACAGGCACCTCAAGGACATGACCGTCCGGGAGATCGCCTACCTGGTCCCGATTTTGGTATTTATCGTTTGGATCGGAGTCGCTCCGAAGACGTTCTTGAACAAGATGCACACCACGGTAGCGCATCTGATCGAACAGGTCAACGCCGATAAAACCCTAGCAAAGACGACGGATTATGCAACTGACCATACCAATAATTAATTTCAGCGCGTTCTACTCCGAAATCGTGATCTGTGCTTTTGCGCTCGTGATTCTCATGGCCCAGGTGCTGGCCAAGCCCAGCCAAAATAGTTTGGGCTACGTCGCTTTTATTGGCGTCCTGATTGCACTGGTCATCAATGTTTATGTCCCGTCGGCCATGGGAACCCAAGCGGTCGAAAGCACATTCAGCGGGTTATGGGTATTGGATAACTACAGCCGCTTTTTCAAGCTGATCTTTCTGGTCGGCACCGGCCTCACCATCCTGATATCGATCAAGTACATCAAGCAGGAAGCCATGCCCCCCGGCGAATACTACGCCATGCTGCTGATGGCCACCCTGGGCATGATGATCATGGCCAGCGGTGCCGATTTGATGCCCATCTTCCTGGGCATCGAACTGATGTCCATCTCGCTTTACGTGCTCACCGGATATGCCCGCACGCGCTTGATTTCCAACGAAGCAGCCTTGAAATACTTCCTGCTCGGCTCTTTCGCCACCGGGTTTTTGTTATACGGCATAGCCCTGCTGTACGGCGCCACCGGCACCACGCGCATCCAGGGCATTTTCGCCTTCATCTCCCAGAACACCAACAACCATCACATCATCCTGATCGGCATGGCCCTGCTGGTGATCGGCTTCGGCTTCAAACTGGCCGCGGTTCCCTTCCACATGTGGACCCCGGATGTTTATGAAGGCGCGCCGGCACCCATCACCGCTTTCATGTCGGCCGGGCCCAAGGCCGCCGCTTTCGCCGCCTTCCTGCGCGTCTTCCTGGAAGCCCTGCCGGCCATGCACGATCAATGGGTGATGATCCTGTGGTGGCTCGCGGTGCTGACCATGAGCGTGGGCAATATCATTGCCCTGGTTCAGGACAATATCAAGCGCATGCTGGCCTACTCCAGCATCGCCCATGCCGGCTATGTGCTGGTGGGCTTCGTGGCCGGCGGACAACTGGGTACCCCCGGCATCCTCTTCTACATGCTGGCCTACACCCTGATGAACATCGGCGCTTTTGCCATCATCACCTACCTCGGCGGGACCAACGAAGCGCGCATTACGGTCAAAGATTATGCCGGGCTCGGTTACCAATATCCCATCGCGGCCGTGGCCTTGAGCCTGTTCCTCTTTTCCCTGGCCGGGATTCCGCCCACCGCTGGCTTTATGGGCAAGTTCTACCTTTTCAGCGCCGCCATCGATGCCGGTTATCTCGGCCTGGCCATCATCGGCGTGCTTAACAGCGTGGTGTCGGTCTACTTTTACCTCAAGGTTACCGTATCCTTGTATATGAAGAGTCCCGAAATGCAGAGCACGCCAGGCAATGTTGCTTCCCTGCCGGCGGTCTTCGCACCGATGTTGATGGTAGCGGTGTTGATCTCCGCATGCGGGGTGCTGGGCCTGGGGATTCTGCCCGAGAAGTATATCACGCTGGTGCAGAGTTCCCAGTTGATGTTGCCCTGACGAAATCAGTCCACCGATCCGGTTTTATGTTATCGCGCGAAGCCGACCAACCGGGAGGCTTCGCGCGATTGGTTTCTGGGTGATGCCGTCATCGGTGGAAGGATTCGCGGCATAGCAGGACCCGATACGGCTTCCTATCTTCTGCGGTTCAGAGTTGAATTTGCGCCCCCAGCTCGACAATCCGGCTGGGGGGGATTCCAAAGTACGTCGAAGGATTGGCGGCATTGCGCGACAAGAAGGCAAAGAGCGTCTTGCGCCAGCGCATCATGGGCGACCGCCCTGTGATCAGAAGGGTCTCGCGCCCTAAATAGAAGGTGGTCTCCAACGGTTTCAGGTCGAACCCATGCCCGGATGCCAGCTCAAGCAGCCTCGGAACATTGGGAGTCTGCATATAGCCGTAGCGCGCCACCATCCGCACAAACCCCATGGGCAACCGCTGGATATCCAAGAGCTCTTCATCCGCCACCAGCGGCACATCCGTGCTTTCGAGGGTCAATAGAATCACCTGCTCATGCAGCATCTGATTGTGCTTGATGTGATGCAACAAGGTAAAAGGGGTACCTTCGGGTGAAATGGTCAAAAAGACCGCTGCGCCCTTGACTCTGGCTACGGTGCGTTTCTGCAAATCAGCGAGGAATTCATCCAAAGGGAACAAGCCGGAAAGCAGATGCCGCTTGACCTCGGCACGTCCCTTGATCCATGAGGTAAATATGGTTGCAATCACGCCCGCCACGACCAGGGTGATCCATCCGCCATCGAATATTTTAAATAGATTGGCGGCAAAATAGGTCAAATCAAAGATCATGAAAAGCGCCACCGGCGGCAGCACTTTCCACAGTGGCCGCCGCCATACCCAAAGCGCAACAGCCATATACAAAAGTGAGGTCAATGCCATGGTGGCGGTCACGGCCAGGCCGTACGCACCGGCCAGTCGGCTGGAGGCCCCGAAAGAGAGTACCAGCACCAGACAGGCAACCATGAGGCCGAAGTTCACACTGGGAATATAGATCTGCCCTTTGATCTGGGCAGAGGTATGAACGATGCGCATCCGCGGACAGAATCCAAGCTGGATGGCTTGTTGGGTCAAGGAGAAGACCCCTGATATCAACGCCTGGGATGCAATCACTGTTGCCATGGTCGAAAGCAGTACCATCGGATAGAGCAGGTCAGAGGGAATCAAGCCGTAGAAGGGATGGGCGCTGGCATCCGGATGGTCAAGCAGCAGGGCGCACTGGCCGAAGTAGTTGAGCAGCAGGGCAGGGCAAGCAAGCCCGAACCAGGTCATTTGAATCGCCCGACGACCGAAGTGCCCCAGATCAGCATATAGAGCTTCGCCGCCGGTGATGCACAACACCACCGAACCCAGCACCACGATACCGTGCAAGTGGTTGGCTTGGAAAAAGCGCCAGGCATAGATCGGGTTGAGAGAGAACAGGATATGAGGGCTTCGTACCACCTCCCAAGTGCCTGCAACCGCGATGGCCAGAAACCACAATACCATCACTGCCCCGAAGATCCTTCCAATGCCGCCGGTGCCATGCTTCTGAACGGCAAACAGCGCCACAAGCACCATACAAGTCAAAGGCACGACCCACGCCGAGGCGGCCTGAGCGGCCACTTCCAGTCCTTCGATGGCGGACAACACGGATATGGAGGGCGTGATGATGCCGTCCCCATATAGCAAGGCTGCGCCGATCAAAGCGGCCAGGACGACCATGCTGCGCACCCTGGGAGAGGGTTGTCTGGTCGCACCAAGAATCAAGCCCAACAGCGCAAAAACGCCCCCTTCCCCCCTGTTGTCGGCCTTGAGGATCAAACCGACGTACTTGATGCTCACCACGATGGTCAGGGACCAGAAGATCAGCGATGCCACGCCCAGGATATTGACCAGGTTGAGAGCCACGGCATGCTGGCCTTTGAAACATTCGCGAACGGCATAAAGCGGGCTGGTGCCGATGTCGCCATAAACAACGCCCAGGGCGGCCAGGGTGAGGGGCATCCAATGGCCAAAGGATTGCGCACGGATGGGATCGCACGGGGCCTCTGCCCCTGCGGATGCACGGGATTCCAACATAGCGATGACCTACGGGCAGGAGCTTTCGGCCGAAGGTTCTTCCGGTCTTCGCCGGTGGTTCTCCTCATCAACGCCTGCGAGGTTAGCTGACGGGATAGGGCTGAAGAGGTTGCCCTTCGCCATGATGACGATTCTCCCCGTGTTCTTGGCTCCCCCGCCCCCTGAGCCATCAGGGATTCGGCATTCGTTCTAATAGTGACCCCTCATAGAGATGTCAATATCAGGGGCTGAGCGGCCCGGCACCAGAGGATTTGGCTGTTTCCCCTTTTTCCGTGTACAGGTGGTCCACCATGTTCAACCCGACGAAATCGTGTGAAAAAGAGGTCATTTGAAAACGGCAGTCGCTTTCCATCGTGTCGCATTCCTTTTTGTGGATGCGTTGCTCGGGTAACAGACGATGGGAAAATTTGAGCGATTCGGCAAACAGGAAAACCGGCACCTTGTACGCATGGCAGATGCTGACCACATTGGCGGTCCCTGGGCCGGTGATGGCCTGGCCTTCGGCAGTGATGGTCACGGCACTGATGAAGAGTTTGTCGGTCTGGCCCAGGTAGTGGCTCAGGTTGTGCTCGGGGATGAGCAGGTAATCGATCTTATGGGCGTCGAAGGCGTTGACCAGATCCTTGGTGCGCAGGAAATCCTGCTTGAGCACCAGCACTTTGAACGGTCGCTTCAACTCGTTATGGGCGCGAACGAAGCCATCGCGGATGTAAGCGGTGGGTGAATGGGCGATAATGAAGTCGTTCGGCTCAATGAGCGACGTACATTGTTCGGACAATTTCAGCGTATCGGCCTCGAAGCGCTGCAGCTTGTTCTGGAGAATCTTGAAAACGACACTCTTGGCTGCCGCCAGATCCTTTTCACGGCTGGCCTGCAGTTCGTCTTCAAACTCTTCGATCAGGTGCACCAGCGGCACTACTTTGGGTTCGGTCTCGCGGATGACCGTATTCAGCGCCAGCAGCGAAGATCTGAACTGGTCATCGTCGCACGCGAGCCGTCGAACCGCTTCGATGTATGATTTGAGCGCCACTACCGTGGTTCGGGAAGTGCCCAGGGCGTTCATGTAGTCCCGGACCAGGGGGTATAGTGTTTGATGGACATTGGTTTCCATATGCATTTCCATTTATTTTTAGCATTAAGGTGCCTGGCCTACATAGCCATCCATAAATAAACCATCAGTACCAGTGATGCCACCACCAGGGATAAGATGGTCCCCGGTGCGCTCCAGCGGGCGTATTGCCCGAAGCTGACATGATAACCGGACTTTTTCAAAATGGCCATGGAGACGATGTTGGCCGATGCGCCGATCAGGGTGAGGTTGCCGCCCAGGCAGGCTCCCAGGGAAAGCGCCCACCATAGAATGTTATGAGGAATGGGATTGGTTTCGAGCATCATGCGCACGATGGGAATCATGGTGATGGTGAAGGGGATGTTGTCGATGAAGCCTGAGGCGATGCCGGATACCCACAGCACCATAAGCATCATCACATAGGGATTGGACCCCACGCGCATGAAAATGTGGCGCGCCACCCATTCGATCACCCCCATCTCTTCCATGGCGCCCACCAGGATGAAAAGGCCCGCAAAGAAGAGCAGGGTGCTCCACTCCACCTCCATCAGAACGTGCTCGATGTCCATCCGGGTGATGGTGAACAGCACCATGGCTACCGTGAGGGCCACCACGCCTGCCGAGAGATGGGTGATGGTGTGGGTGACGAACAGCAACAGGGCCACGCACATGCAGCCGACGCTTTTCAAGAGAAACGTACGGTCGATTTTGAACGATAGGAAATCGAGGTCGATCTTTTCGATGAGCATCTGTACCGAGAAGAGCTTGGTCAGATTGTCGTCGATGGGCTTGAAGCTCTTGCGATTGGTGGCCAGAAAGTAAAAGATGACGCTCACCGTGGCAAGGAGCACCGGAATGAAGAGATACCCGATGAACTGATTGAAGGTCAGACCCACCTTGGAGCCGATGATGATGTTGGGCGGGTCGCCGATGAGAGTGGCCGTGCCCCCCAGGTTGGAGGCCATGACCAGGGCCACTACGTAGATCTTGGGGTCCAAACCCATGCCCTGGGTCAGTTCAATGATGATGGGCACCATGATGAGGACGGTGGTGACATTGTCGAGGAAGGCGGAGAGCACAGCCGTGGCGATACAGAACATCACCAGGATTCTCACCGGTTGACCGCCGGTCAGCTTGGCGATGCGCACGGTGAGGATGGTGAAAAAACCCGATTTGCGCAGCACGGCCACGATTCCCATCATGCCGATGAGCAGCATGATCGTTTCGAAATCAACGAACTTGGCGGCGTCCTGTACCTCGATAACCCTCAGAATCAAGAGGATCATCACCCCCAAGACGGCGGCCACGGCCTTGTGCAGCCACTCGAACGAGATGGCCACATAGACGGCAATAAATATGACCACTGGTATCCATGCATTTGGTTCCATTCGTAAACCTCGAAGCAGATAGTCTTCACCGCTGGCGTTGAAAACCTTCCGGCGGTAGAGGAGAATTTAATTCATTCCTAATTCACACGCTGCATGGCTTCAAACTCCGCAACCTTTTTCCTGACTTTCATGCTTTTAATGACCAGGACGGTCGCTGCGAGGATCACCAGTGCAATTACGATGGATAAAAGGTCCACTCCATTTTGCGTGAATTTGACGAGGCCGGACCCCAAAGAAAAAATGCCGCCCACACCCAATAGAAGAATCACGATGCTATGGCAGTTTCCCACCCAAGCCGCAGAGGCCCACGCCGGCTTGCGCGGGTTACGCGCCGCCAATAATACGATACAAAAGAACAAAACCGCCAACGAAATAGCTGCCGACCCCACAATGATATGCATATGCTCCCCTTCCCGTCACAGCCGATTCCAGGAACGGTTCAGATGGCCGTTCCATTGCGGATGCGAGCGAACTTCCATCCGTCGTTTACCGCGAGCTGAGTAGAATAACACGGGTAACATTACAGGGGGCTTTCATGAGTCTTACAATTTGGAAAGGTTGCGGCCGGCATTCGATAAAAATGGGTAATCAGGAACGCTTGACTTGGAAGAGCGGCGCGCGCAGCGGCAAGCAGACAGTAAAGGTGGCGCCACAGCCAGGCGTGCTGGCAACTTGGACAGTGCCTCGGTGGGCGTGAACCACTGCGCGGACCATGCTCAAGCCCAGTCCAAGCCCTTTGTGGGTGGCCTGGGAGCCACGGTAAAGACGATCCCAGATCTTTTTGATCTCTTCCGGTTCGATTCCCACGCCGGTGTCGACCACCTGAAGTTCGATGTGGTCTGGCTGGTTTTTGATCGTTACGCGCACCACGCTTCCGGGTTCCGAAAATTTCACCGCATTGTCCAGCAAATTAGCCAGCACCTGTCCGATGCGGTCGGCATCCACTTCCAGTTCGGCGCTTGGTGCAAAATCGGTTTCAATCCGAACCCCTTTTTCCTCACCGACGTATTGGTACATGTCGACGATTCGCGCCGCCAGCTGAACCAGGTCGGCCTGCTTCATATAAAGCCGCATGGTGCCGGCTTCGGCCTCCGAGATGTCCATGAGCATATTAAGCATACGCAGGATGCGGTCCGATTCATCCATGCACTCCTGAAGGGCCTCGCGGTAGGCCATGATATTGGAACCCTTTTGGAGAGCGGATTCGGCGATATTGCGAAAGCGGGTCATGGGTGTGCGCAGGTCGTGGGCCACGGTATCCAGGGAGTTTTTCATCCCCTGGATCAGCAGATCGATTTTTTCTATCATCCGGTTGAACAGTTCCCCCAATTCATCCAGTTCGTCACTGGTGCGGGTGGGCTGCACGCGGGCATCCAACCGGCCAGCCTCAATGGAAGCCACCGTATCGATCAGGTGCCGCAGGGGACGCAGCGTGCGTCGCGATAAAAATGCGCCTCCGCCGGCAGCCAGCATAATCAGTGGGATGGAAACCAGAAAAAAACTCTCTTCATAGCGGTTCAGGATGGCCAAACGATCCTGGGTGCTGATGCCCACCTGAAAAAGCGTTCCGTCCGCATGGCTGGCGGTAAATACTTCGAGGTAATATTTGCCGGTGTGATTGGGGAGGGATGTCCATTGCCCGACCGCCTTAGAGGGCATCTGTTTCAGAAGGCTGAGGTCGAAGTCTTTCCAATATTGAGGGAAGTATATGTGATCATTTCTACCCGGCGCCGGCAGCGTCCGGGTGAAAAAGGGGTTGTTCTTCCGCAGGCGATCGTTCTCCAGGACTTTGCTGTCAAATGCGGTCCACCCCCCTGATCGATACTGCTCCTGAAGGCTTTGGACTTCGCCGGCGATCATCAATCGATCCTGCCGGGCCAAGGTCCCCTCCAGGAAGACATAGGCGAAAACGGTCAGCCCGACAAAACTGCAGGCGAAGAGAAGGGAATAGCCTGCGGCGATTTTAAACCCAATGGTTTTACTGAATTTGAGAATCCGGGGCGTTAAGGACATAGCCGATACCGCGTATGGTTTGAATCATCTTCTGGGAAAAATTCTTGTCGATCTTGTTTCGCAGTCGGCATACGAGCACATCCACTACGTTGGTTTGCGGGTCGAAATGCATGTCCCAGATCTGCTCCATGATCATGGTTTTGGAAACGGTGCGGCCGCGATTGCGCAGGAGGTATTCCAACAGGGCATACTCTTTGGGCTGCAATTCGATGAGCTGCCCGCCGCGGCGGACCTTGCGTTCCAGGAGGTCCACGGCCAGGTCGCCGCAGGTGATCCGGTTGCCTTCAAAGGGTTTGGACGAACGGCGTACCAGCGCCTGCACCCTGGCGAGCAGTTCCGCGAAGATAAACGGTTTGACCATATAATCGTCGGCACCGCTCTGCAGTCCTTTGATGCGGTCATCGACCGTATGCTTGGCGCTCAAAACGAGGATCGGGATATCGATATGGCGGCTGCGTAACAGATCGATGAGGCTCAAACCGTCCAGCTTGGGCAGCATGATGTCGATGATCGCGACATCGTACTTGATCTCCTTGGCGAACTGGAAGGCCTGCTCGCCATCCTGGGTGCTGTCGACGACAAAACCGGCTTCGCGCAATCCCTTGGTGACAAAAGAGGCGATCTTGGGATCGTCTTCCACTAACAGGACTTTCATAGGGCTCCTCGCATCCCGACATCCAGAAGGTTTGTTCCGGTCAGGTCGACTGGTGAAGGGATTGTAATAGGACTGAATATCGCAGTTGCGAGGAAAACACCATAACCGATTGGGGCGGATGGGGCAGGCCCCCCGGATCGGCTCCGGGGGCCTGCGGGTTTGGCGGTAAATGGGGCGGATAGTAAATGCTATTCAGATTCCGTCGGTACGATCAAAACCACCGTGGCTTCGAAAACCGCATCGCCCGCCTCGGCAGGGCAGGTGTAAAATCCATAGAGCAGCACTGAATCGCCCGGCGCGACGGTGTTCAAAAAGGTCGGCGGCAGAGCACCGGGTCGCAGATCGCCTATGTGTGCCAGGGGGGTCACATAGACCGGTCCTTCATCGGTTTGCAGAATCCGCTCGTCGAGATCGATGGCACTGACGGTGGTGTTCAGTGCATCGGGCAGGACTGTTAGCCATGCGGCGGTAAGGGCCGGTTCACTGGTTGGCGCGACGCCCAGGTTCACGGTGCGTGGCCGGCAGGCCACCATTTCGGTCAGCTGGCCGGGGGTCAGCAATCCGTCGAACTGGACGTGGATCGGCGCGAGGGTTGGAAGGAACACAGGGGTCCCAAGCGTGTCGATGGTCAAGTTGTTGCCGCCCGTTGTGGGCTCCACCGCGGTGAGCTGACCGCTGAACAGTTGGGGGCGCAGCAGGACGGCTACTGCCACGATGCTGCCATCCACCTGTGCCTTGCCGATGATCCGGGCGCGCATGCCCGGCTGAATGGAGTCGGGTGTGAAGCGCACATCACAGGCCCAGAGGATCAGTGTTTCGGGTCTCAGGACAATGGCCTGGGCTTCCGGATTCGGGTCGAAGTCCAAGTCCAGCATGAACTGGCCATCGCTGACGGCCTGGGTGACCGTTCCTGTGAAAAGATCCACATCCCCGATCACCACCATGCTGGCCAGAAGACCGTCTTCCTGCAGCATGCCCCGCACGTGCACCCAGTCGCCGACTTCCAGGGATTGAGAATCGGCGCTGTCGCCGTTGGCGTCGATGTAGGCCGTAGCATCATCCAACTGGACCGGTACCGCGAAATTGCTGTGCGGGATGGCCAGGTTGAAGCCCACGACGGTCTGGCCATCCTCACCCAGAACCAGGCTTTCGATGGCGCCGTGCAGGATCCGGGGGCATAGCTGGAAATCACCCACGAGCTGTACATCGACGAACACCACCGGCCGGAAATTCTTCTGGTTGCCTACGGAGACATGAATGGACTTTTCGCAGTCGATATCCACCGTGACCACGACGGTGGAACCCACGGCCACATGCACGCCGCTTCTGAAATTGAGGTCGATTTTACCGCTGGGAAGGCGGAAATACTCAAAAGTGGATGAGCCGTCCAGCTGGATCTTTTCGCCCACGACCACATGCTGGTAGGAGACGGTCGAGACCTCGTTTTCGGCGATCTCCAGGCGGATTTTGCCGTATACGCCCACGGGAATATCGGCGAAGGTCAACAGCGCGCCACCGTCCTGTTCATCTTCCGAACGCAGGCTGAGCAGGTCATACCGCACCGGTTGGTCCGGATTGAAAATCACCACCGGATGGCCGCCGTTTTCGGGCAACAGTTCGGCCCGGCTGATGTCGATCCAGATGTGATCGTAATCATCGGTCGGGCCGTCGGTCAGCATCACGGCCATGGTGCCGGTGGCGCTTTGGGTGTCGGTGGCATCGCTCGATCCACCACCGCCACCGCCGCAAGCCGTCAGGCCCATTATAAAAGCCAGACTGAACACTAAACACCAAACGCTTTTGTTTTTCATCTTCAACCTCCTTTATGGTTACTGGTATGGCCGATATCGAAGGACCGGTCATCGCCCTGGTGGTGGACCGGCAGACATTACCGTATGACGGCCATGATCTCATAGATCAGCTGCCCATCTTCCCAGCGGCCGGTCACCCTGGCCAGCGAACCGATGGATAAGGACGAGAGAAATTCTTCACCGGTCAGGGCAACCGAATCGGTGTCGTAGAAGACAATCCCGCCATCGGCGTACGGGTCGATCCCGATGCCCATGAGTTCAAACTGCTGATCGGCGGTGCCGGTGACAGGCCCCTGCAGGAGATAGCGTGCATCTTGGGCATTGGTCAGGTTCTTGAAGATGTCGACCGCCAATACGGATCCATCCTGGCGGTGCTGAGCGGATACCCGCACATGATCCCCTGGGCTGATTCCCGTGAGGGTCAAGGCACCGCCGCGAATAAGCGTGAGCGGATTGAGGTGGATGGATAGCCCGTCGATACCCGCCAGGATAAGCGTCCGATTGGCTGTATCCACTGCAGCCACGTTGGACTCGAGGCGCACCCGGCTGGCGGCTTTCACCCTGCGGACATCGAGCAGGCGCTCCCGCAACCGGCCCTGAACCACGACCCGGACGCCCGTCTCGAGCTCTTCGGGGTCTATCCCTTCAAACCAGGTGGCGGCGTCGATGCGGATGCGGTAGGGCCCCATGCGCCATAGGCCCACACCCAAGGAGGCGGTAATGAAGCCATCCATGGAGAATTCCTCCGCTGAATCGAAAAGGTCGGTGGCGAATCGTCGCAGGGAGTCGGCCAGCAGGATCTCCCCGTTCAATGCGCCTTCGACCGCGACGGAATGATCTTCCGCCACGAGTTCCGCCGCATTCTGCACCCGGCTGTAATCCACCAACAGATCGTTGATCTGGAAATGCTTGGTGTTGGTATCGAGATTTTGGATGCGGCCCTTGACCAAAACGACGAGGTCCGGGGCCGTGTTTCCGGCGAGCAGAGCGACATGGCCCGCATGGATATCGCCGAGCGCATCCAGGGTGCCGCTGACTTGGAGCACCATATCTGGCGCCAGGGAGTCCACCGTCACACCGGCCAGGGTGGTCTGCGGTTCGACAAAGACCGTCTGCCCCATGACATCGAGTTGGACGGTCTGCTCATCCAGTCGGGTCACCTGCCAAACCGGCCCCTGGACGTAATAGAAGAGATCGACCCGAAGGGCGGTGCCGTTCTGGTCGTCCTGGATGTCGCCTTGCACCACCACCCGCTGGCCGATGGGGATCAGGTTGCGGGCGGCTTCGTTGCCGGATCCTGCAAGCGCGCCCTCCACATAGATCTCGGCATGGCTGGTATCCAACTCCATGCCATTGACAAAGATGCTGCCGTAATCCGAGACATCCCCCACGGTAACGCCGGTGCCGCCGATACCACCGCTGGCGCTCAGACTCTCCGACCCCGAGCTGCAGCCGCTTGCGATCAGCAGGACCGCCGCGATTGCCAGCCACCAGCACCATGGGGTGACCCCTGTGCGGAAGTATTTTTTCTTATTCATCATCGACTGGCTCCTCAAAATAGTAGATCCCGACGCCGGCCTTGAAACGCCCTGTTCCTCCGACTTCGGGATGATTATCGCGGTCCTGCCGGGAAAGGTGCTTGTCCAGGGTTTCCAGCAGGTTCTGGGCCTTTTCCGTCGCCATGCGGCGGAAGGGGGCCAGGGCCTCCAGGGGAAGATTGTCGTAGGCGACTTTTCGCTGCAAGCGGGCCTGGGAAGGGTCGTTGTGCAGGTTGTGGCCGATGGTGGCGATCAGATGCGACACATCGGTGCCCAATATGTGCAATTTCATCTGGGCATCGTTGGAGGGCAGGTAGGCCCGTACCAGGAGTTCGACGCTGCCGTCATCGGCCTGAGCGACGGCCTGAATGCGCTTGAGTTCGTCGATCACTGCCCGGGCAGGCACATCTCCGCTGTACCGTTTTACCAGCGCAGAGAAGCTGGCGGAGTTGCCGTGGAAGGGCAGGCGTGCCGGCTCTCCATCCGTTTTCTGAAATTCGTGATCACGCCGCCAGCCGGCAATTACCCGGGCCGCACGGTTGTAATATTCGTCAAGGTCGTCATCTTTTTTCGCTGGCTGTTCCATGGCCTCTTTGACTGCTTTGCGGGTCAGGCCGGTGATGACAGCCACACGGGAGATGGATTGCTTGCGTCCCTGGATGTCGAATTCCTGCACGGCCACCCGGGTGAATACTTCTTTGGCGATTTCGGCAAAGGTACCGTAGGAGACGCCGTTGCGCAGCAGGATGCGCACCAGGGGCGTCAGGACACGAATAATCGCATTTCGCAGGGGGGATGGCGCGGCCATACCGATTTTCCAGCACTTTAATTTGGGTTTGAACACCGGGCTGAGGTCTGAAGTGTTCTGAACAGGAGGTAGGAAAGGGGCCCGGGTGTCTATTATTTGGGAAAATAATCCCAAAAAAAATTATTGTCAATCCATTTTTCATGCTGCCTTCGGGACGGCGGTTATGCTATGAAACTGATATCTTCCTTCCGTACTCCGACCTTCTCATGCGCCCGATCCGGGCAAGGAGGCCTGCATGCACCATGTGATCATCGGCAATGGCATCGCCGGTGTCAGCGCGGCCGAAGCCATTCGCCGGATAGACCCCCACAGCGCCATCACCATGATCGGCGACGAAACTGAAATTCCTTACTGTCGTCCCATGATCAGCATGGTTTTGGAAGGGGCGCTGGGACCGGAACGCCTGCCGATCCGTGGCCGAGACTTTTACGCATCCCTGAAAATCTCGCCGCTTTTAGGGGAGCGCGTCACCGCACTGGACACGGATGCCAGGCAAGTCACCATCGGTGAAGGCCGGACGATCTCTTACGACCGCCTGCTCATCGCTTCGGGCGCCGACCCCAGGCCGATCAAGGCCGAGGGATGCGATCTGGAAAACATCTTCTTCCTGCGCAACCAGGCCCAGGTGCGCCGCATGCAGGCGGTGCTGCCAGATGCCCGAGAGGCGCTGGTCCTGGGCGGCGGGCTGGTGGGTTTCAAGGCCGCCTATGGTTTGCTGCGGCGCGGGCTGAAGGTGACCTTAGTGATTCGTTCGGGCTACCCCTTGTCCATGCAGGCCGACGAAACCGCCGGCGCCATGGTATTGGCCGAACTTTGCCGCCAGGGGCTGGACGTGCGCGTGGGGGTGGAAGCAATCGGTTTCGAGGGCGGTACGGCCGTGCGCAGGGCCCATCTTTCGGACGGGACACAACTGGCCTGCGATCTGGTGGTGGTGGGCAAGGGGGTGCTGCCGGCCCACTCGTTCGTCAACCGCAGCCAGATCACCGTGGATCTTGGAATTGTGGTGGATGCCCATATGCGCACCGGCGCTGCGCATGTTTTCGCCGCTGGGGATGTGGCCGAGGCCGTGGATCTGGCCCGCCAGACCCGCTGGGTCAATGCCATCTGGCCCGAAGCCGTGGCCCAGGGGCGCCTGGCCGGCCAAAACATGGCCGGAAGGTCGGTCGCCGGCACCGGCAGCCTGGGGCGCAACGTGATCCGAATTTTCGACCTGGACATTATGACCGGCGGTATCGTCTCGCCTGAACAGGAAAAGGGCTATGAGATCCTGCAATGTCATGATCCACGTTCGCACACCTATCGAAAAATGGTCTTCCAGTGCGACCGCCTGGTGGGTGTGGTGATGGTCAACCGCATCGAACAGGGGGGGGTGCTGCTCTCAATGATTCAAGGCCGTATCCCCGTCGCCATCGACAAGGAGAAGATGTTGTCGCCCGGTTTCAATTATGCCCAATTGCTGCCTTGAAGGCAGCCGGGGCTTTATACCTTTGTTGAAAGGAGGCGCTTGAATGAAACAAGTCGTGGTTCATCCCGAGCGGTGCGTGGGGTGCAGGCAGTGCATGCTGGCGTGCGCCACCGCCCACTCCCAAAGCCAGCGGTTGACTTCGGCCGTCCTGGAGACGCCCCGGCCCAAGCCCCGGGTGCATGTCGGCGTCGGGCGTCTGGAGGAAGGTTTTCCCAACCGCTGCCGCCACTGTGACCCGGCACCGTGCATGCTGGCCTGCCTGCCCGGCGCTATCTACCGCGATACGGCTACCCAAACGGTATTGATCGATGCCGATCGGTGCATCAATTGCGCCTCGTGCGCCATGGTGTGCCCGTTCGGCGTGTTGCGGTATCACGCCGATCGATTGGCCCCTGCGGGCAAGACCGTGGCCGTGAAGTGCGACAACTGTATTGCACGCCAGATCCAGGGACTGGTCCCGGCCTGCGTGGAGGCCTGCCGCACCGGAGCGCTCACCTTCGAAACGCTGGACCAGGCCATGAAGCGCAAGACCGATGCGGTTTCACGGTCGATGTCGACCACCGCGGTCGAGGCCGAAGCCCCCGCCGGAGTGTCGTTGCTGCACCAGATCAAAAAGGTACAGGCCCGGCTGCGCACCTGATGGTGGCGGCCTGCATTTCTTGCCACGCCCATCTGCCATGGAGGAACGAAACAGATGAATAAAACATATCAGCAGGAGACCATCGCCCAGGACAGCCAGTTGCTGTTGAAGAAGATAGAAAACGATGCGGCCACTACGGTATGGGACCGCTACCAGACCCAGCTGCCCCATTGCGGTTTCTGCGAAATGGGGCTGAGCTGCCGCAATTGCGTCATGGGACCGTGTCGTATCGACCCGTTTGGCGACGGCCCCCGCCAGGGGGTGTGCGGAGCGGATGCCGAAATCATCGTGGCCCGCAACTTAGGACGTATGATCGCGGCCGGCGCGGCCTCCCACTCGGACCATGGCCGCGATCTGGTGGAGGTGCTCGCCCAGGTGGCGGAGGGCAATGGCAGCGGTTACCAGATTCGGGACACGGCCAAGCTGAAGCGGCTGGCTGCCGAATTCGGCGTCACCATCGATGGCAAGGCGGATCTGCTGATCGCCGCCGAGCTGGCCGACGCCCTGCAGGAGGAGTACGGTACGCGCCGCAAGGCCCTGACATTGCTCGGGCGGGCCCCGGAAAAGCGCCGGAAATTGTGGACATCGCTAAATATCACGCCTCGGGGCATCGACCGGGAGACCTCCGAGATGATGCACCGCACCCACATGGGGGTCGACAACGACTGGCAGAGCCTGCTGCTGCACGGCATGCGCAACGCCCTGTCCGATGGGTGGGGCGGGTCGCTCATTGCATCTGAAGTTTCGGACATTCTTTTCGGCACGCCCACGCCCCGGCCCACGCAAGCCAACGTGGGCGTCTTAAAAAAGGACCAGGTCAACATCATCGTCCACGGCCACAACCCCGTAGTATCGGAAATGGTTCTGGCCGCCTGCCAGTCGCCGGAAATGATCGCGTTGGCCGAGTCCAAAGGCGCCCAGGGCATCAACCTGGCCGGCGTTTGCTGCACCGGCAACGAGTTGCTCATGCGCCACGGAGTGGCCATGGCCGGCAACCATCTTTCCACCGAACTGGTTCTGGCCACGGGCGCCGTGGAGATGATGATCGTGGACTACCAGTGCATCATGCCCGCCATCAGTCAGGTGGCCGCCTGCTACCATACCCGCATGGTCAGCACCAGCGACAAGGCCAAGTTCCCCGGCATGACCCACCGCGAGTTTCACCCCCTCAACGCCAAAGAGATGGCCGTGGCACTGGTCAAGGAGGCCGTGGAGAATTTTTCCAATCGAAAGACGGTGTACATTCCAGTGGAGCCGGTGGCGGCGGTGGGCGGTTTTTCCGTGGAGGCCGTCGTGGGCGCACTGGGCGGCACTCCCGGGCCGTTGCTGGACGCCATCAAGGCCGGCAAGATCCGGGGGGCGGCCGGCATCGTGGGCTGCAACAATCCGCAGATCAAGCAGGATCATGGTCATGTGACCCTGACCCGCCGCCTGATCGAAAACGACATCCTGGTGGTCGATACCGGCTGCGCGGCTGTGGCCAATGCCAAAGCCGGCTTCAAGGTGGCCGAGGCCATCCACCTTGCGGGCCCCGGCCTCCAGGAGATTTGCGGCGCATTGGGCATTCCGCCGGTGCTGCATTTCGGCAGCTGCGTGGATAACGTGCGGATCCTGGTCCTGGCCTCGGCCCTGGCCAATGCCCTGGGGGTGGATATCAGCGACCTGCCCATCGCCGGGGCGGCGCCCGAGTGGTATTCCGAGAAGGCCGCGGCCATCGGCGTCTATTTCGTGGCCTCCGGCGTCTACACCGTGCTCGGGCCGATGCCGCCTGTCACCGGGAGCATGGCCGTGGTCAATCTGCTCACCCAGGGCCTGGAAGATATCGTGGGCGCCACCTTTGCTGTGGAGCCCGATCCGGAACAGGCCGCCGTCTTGATCCGGCGGCGCATCGAAAACAAGCGTAAGGCGCTGGGGCTGGATGCCCGTTCGGTGTAAGCGACGGTCCAAAGGCCTCGCCGATCCCTTTCTTAAGCCACGAAAAAGAACGCGCCGGTTGTTCTTCGCCCATGGGCATTGGACAGCTGTTGCGAAGGTGCTTACTTTGCCCGCGACCAAGTTCATGAAAGCGCATGCGACAGCAAAGGAGACATGATCATGCCCAGTCAAAAATTTCACATTCCCAAGATTTCATGCGGTCATTGCACGCGGACCATCGAGAACGAACTCAAAGAAGTGGCCGGCGTCCAGAAAGTCGAAAGCGATATTCTGGCCAAAACCGTCACCGTGAATTTCCAGTCACCGGCCACCGAAGAGCAGATCCGGGCCACGCTCAAGGAGATAGACTATCCCGCGGCCTGATCGTTTCAACGGCGAAAGAGGAAGATGATGACTACATTCGACGCGCTTCTCAAGATCCGCCGCTCGGTCCGGGATTACACCGACCAGGCGGTACCCCTGGAGTTGATCAAGACCCTGATCGACGAAACCATTTGTGCGCCCAACGCCAGCAACGAGCAGCTCTGGCGTTTCAGCATCGTACGCGACAAAGAGTACATGCGGCGCATTTCGGACGAAAGCAAGAAGAACATCCTGGCCACCATTCAGGTGGATCCCAATTCGCCCATTGCGCGCTATGAAGCCGTGTTACGCAATCCCTCCTTCAACGTCTTTTACAACGCGCCCTGCCTGGTGATCATTTCCGGCCCGGCGGAACGGCTCAATACCCAGGTGGATTGCGCCCTGGCGGCCGGCTACTTCATGCTGGCCGCCGCGGCGCGCGGCCTGGGCACCTGCTGGATCAACCTGGGGGCCTACATCGAGGACGCCGCCATGCGTGCCGAGTTGGGATTGGACAGCCAGACCCGCGTTGTGGCGCCCCTCATTCTGGGATACCCCAAGCAGATTCCGTCCATGCCCAAGCGCAATCCGCCGCGGATTTCAGCGGTCATTGAATAGCGCGGCAGCCAGACGCTGGACAGCCAGTTCCTTGGCTTTGGCCTCTACTTCCACCGTGAGGCTCAGTTTGCGCCACTCCCTTGGAAAATCGCCTGGATCGATATAATCGTGGTGGGGCCGGCAATCGCCGCCGGTCCAGCCATTGAGCGGCGATGATACATGAAAAAGCGGCTCCCGCTGCCAGGTGGCCAATGCCGTCGCGGTGATGTGTTGGACGCTGAGCCCATCGGGCAGGCAGCGATGGTGGTGGACATCGTACACCAAGGGGATACCTGTGGCCCGGCAGACCGGCAACAGATCGCTGGGGGTATAGCTGCGGTCGTCGTTTTCCAGCGTCAGACGCCGTCGCACCGAAGCCGGCAAACGATCGATATTCGCTCTCAGGCGGGCCAGGGCGCTTTGCTTGTCTCCGTAGACACCGCCGGCATGCAGGTTGATCACGTCGGCGTGCACCCATTGGGCCACTTCTGCATGATAGCGCAAATCGGCTACGGAGCGTTCGACCACCTGGGGATCGGGCGAATTGAGCACGATGAACTGGTCGGGGTGGAACGTCATCCGGATGCCATGGCGGCGGCCGAACGCACCGCAGCGTCGGAAAATGGCCACGATCGCCTCGCCCCCGGGAAGGTCTTTCATATCGTAGCCCGCCTGGGGATGGGTCTTGAGCGGCAGGATCTGGCTGTTGATGCGGAAGGCCCCGATGCCGTGCGCCTGGCAGTAGTGCAGGGCCTGCTCGAGCGCCAGGGCATTGTGACGGCAGATTTCGGCCAGCGACCGGAGTCTTTCCTTCCGGGCCTTGGCGAGCAGATACTTGGCCGTCGCGCGCCGGAAAGAGATCGGTTGGGAGTGGAAGATGCAGCAAAGGCCCAGGCGAATCATGGTCTATAACCAGTGCTTCTTTTTGAAATAGCCGATCAGAACCGCCACCATGACGATCATGACCCCCCAGACATAGGCATAGCCCCAGCGCCACTCCAGTTCGGGCATGAATTTGAAGTTCATGCCGTAGAGGCCCACCACGAAGGTGATGGGGATGAAGATCGTGGCGATCAGCGTCAGCACTTTCATCACTTCGTTCATGCGGTAGCTGACCGTGGAGAGATAGAGATCGAGCATCCCGGCCAGAAGATCCCGGTAGGATTCCACCGTATCGATCACCTGGATGGTATGGTCGTAGACATCGCGCAGAAAGATCGCCGTGGTGGTGCTGATCAACGGCGAGTCCTGCTTGGACAGGCCGGCGATCACTTCGCGCAACGGCCAGATCATCTTGCGCAGCGATATCACCTGGCGTTTGAGGTCATGGATGCGGTGGTGCACATTGGCGTCGGGGTTCTCCATGACCTCCTCCTCCAGGGCATCGATGTCCGCGCCGATGTTTTCCAGGATGACGAAATAATTATCCACCACGGCATCCAGGATGGCGTAGGCCAGATAATCGCATCCCTGGGAGCGCAGCCGCCCCGTGGCCTTGCGCAGGCGTTCGAGCACCGGATTGAAGGCGTCGCCCGGCGATTCCCTGAAGGAGATGACGGTCTTGGGTGTCACGATCAGGCTGACCTGCTCGGACTCCACACTGCGCTGTTCCGGTTGATAACGCAGCATCTGCAGCACGATGTACAGGTAGTGTTGGAAATCCTCCTTCTTGGGGCGCTGGACGGTATGCCGAATGTCTTCCTGGGTCAAGGGATGGATGTCGAAGCACTGCCCGATGCGGGCAATCACTTCGGGGTCATGCACGCCGTCCACGTTGAGCCAGGTGGCCCGCGACGAACCGCAAAAGGCCAGCGCCTGTTCCACGGCGTCGAAGGCGCGTTCCTCGAAGGTCTGTTCGTCATAGGCGACGGCATAAAAATGCACCCGTTCGCGTCCGGACGGGTCGACTTGCCCCGATGTACGCACGCCGAGTGCCGGCTTGGCGCCTTTTTTTTTCTTACGGGATCGGGCGGCCATGGTTCTCCTCCGGCTCAAACATGATTACGCAGCTGCAGCGCGATGGGGTGGGGATTGAGATAGCTCTGCTGCACCAGATAGGGTTCGGCGTATTTGCGCACATAGTGGTTGATCAGGGTGACCGGCACGATGAGCGGCAGGTGCCCGGCGCGGTAATCTTCGATCAGGGAGAGCATCTCCTGCTTCTCGTCGGCCGCCAGGTTTTTCTTGAAGTATCCCAGGGTGTGCTGCAGAACGTTGGCATGCTTGGCCGGCGTGGCCTTCAAGGCCAGGGCAGCCACGAACGAGCTTTCGTAAGCGTCGAACAAGCGATCCGCGGGCTGCTGTTTGCCGGCGGCCACGAGCTTGCCCAGGGTACGATAGTGCTCGGTACTGTGGGAAAGCAGCAGCAGTTTTTCACGGGTGTGGAAGGCCACCAGCCGTCCCAGGGTTTGGCCTTGGCTCAGGGTTTCCCGCCAGCGCTGCAAGGCGAAGATGCGCTCGATGAAATTCTCGCGCAGCCGGGGATCGTACAGGCGTCCTTCCTCTTCAGTGGGGATACGCGGAAAGCGGGTCATGAACGCTTTGGCGAAAAGGCCGCTGCCGGTTTTTTCGGGCATGCCCTTGTCATTGTAGACTTTGACCCGGAGCATACCGCTGCTGGGGGAATCCTTCTTGAAAATGAAACCGCACAGGTTCTCCCCGGCCAGGGCATCGAGCCTTTGCCGGGCCCAGCTTTTCATGCGCTCGGTATGATCCAGGCCGGTGCGGGTCGTCACCAGTCGCGGATCGGCTGGATCGCCCACCAGGCGCATGCTCTCCCGGGGCACGGGCAGCCCGCACTCCACTTCCGGGCATACCGGAACGAAGGTGACGTACCGGCCCAGGGTATCCCGCAGAAAACGGTCGAGCTTATGGCCGCCGTCGTAGCGTACGTTGTTGCCCAGCAGGCAGCTGCTGATGCCGAGCTTGATTGTATCGGCCATGGTGCCCCCTTGGTTTGAATCATCATGCTCCTCGTATTTGTTTATAACGATTTTCGTTTGGGTTCAATGAGTTCCTGGCAATGGGCCGGGGCCGCCCCAGGTTCGTCATTTTGCATCTTACCTGTATCTGATATGGTTGGCAGGAGATGAAACTTTTGCCAATGGCATGCAGATCCCTTATCCCGAGAATCTGGAAGGAAGATCGCCTATGCTGGAAACGATGAAAACGCTGATCCGCGAAAGTGACTTATGCGTATTGGCCACCAGCGGTCCCGAGGGCCCTCACGCTTCTCTGATGGCCTGCATCTGTTCGGCGGATGCAGGTACACTCTACCTGGTGACGGCCAGGCAATCCCAGAAATTCAGAAACATCGCGCTGGACAGCCGGGTCAGTGTCCTACTCGACACCCGTGAGAAAGATCCGCGCGGTATCATACGGGCCTTGACCCTCCACGGCCAAGCCCGAATCGCTCCAGAGGGGGCTGAAAAGGACGAAATGCTCGCGCGGTTCGCCCGCACGCATCCCCACCTGGAAGGCCTTATTCACCGGGGAGACATCGCTCTCGTCGTCATCCGGATCAGATCGCTGCAACTACTCAACGGCCCCCAGGAAGCTCATCATGTGGTGATACCGTAACCTGGGCCTTACGCTTCTTCTTCCCCGGGCCCGATGAGGGGCAACTCTTTTTCAACGGTGAAGAAGACCAGAAATTTAGGCCCCTGGGACTCTTTTCCGGACGTGTAGGCACGCCGCTTCAATTTATAGAGAAGTTCGCTGTCTTTTTCTTCGCGCACCTTTTTGAGAAGGAGACGTTTGCCCTTGAAACCTTCGGCGGCTTCCCTGAAAAGATAGGCGGCTCTGGGATTGGATTGCAGATTGTGATGGGTGAGACGGTCGTTCATGACAAAAGCGATGGTGCCGTCCTCCATCACGTGGGGGCGGCTATAGATGGCCGCGTCCACCCGGCCCTCCTTGTCAGCTGTGGACATCACGCCAAACCCCTTGGTATTGTCGAAGTACTCTTTCAAGCTCATGTGCTATTCTCCCTGTGGTTAATAGGTCCATCCTCACGCTGCGGCGTTGCCTTGAATGGCGGGAAATATGGGGATGACATCAGGATTGGTCAAGGGCCGGCGGTTTGCTGTTGAGCGCGCACGTGGGCTCCCGGCGCGGATCGAAAGCTTCCGGTGCATTGGCCGGGTTGATCCTCGTGCGCTGGGCCAGTGCCATGAGCATGCCCCTGAAGATCCAGACATGGAAGGGATAGAGTCCGTACCAGTAAAGCAGGCCGCCCAGGCCACGGGGCAGAAAGCGGGAGACGAGGCGCAATTCGCTCTGGCCGTTGGGCAATGGCTGAACCTGGATATCCAGGATGGCGTCTCCCGGCACTTTCATCTCGGCCAGCAGCGTGAGCCGGCGATCGGGCACCACGGTCCATACGCGCCAGAAGTCCAGTGCATCGCCGACACGCAATTCGGTGGGATGACGCCGGCCCCGCCGCAGCCCAACGCCGCCCACCCAGCGATCCAGCAAGCCGCGCAGACGCCACAGCCAGTCGGCGAACAGATAACCGCCGTCGCCACCTATCGCCGTTATATGCGGCCAGATGCAGTGGGGTTGGGCATTGAGCCGCAAGCGGTAGGCGCAGGTCAGTATGGTGCCGCCGGCATAGTCGGCATCTCCGCAGACCGCCCATTCCGGTGGACGCGGCACCCCGGCATCGCTCCAGCAGGTCTCCACCTGGTGTTGCAGGATGCGGTCCAGGGCGGTGCGCATGGCCTGCCGACAGTCGATCAGATTCACCGGCATCAGTGCCCGGATGCGCTGATCGCTGCAGGCCGTGGGAACGCTCAATCCCTCGGTCAGCGGTCTGGCGATGGCGGCCGGCACCGGCGTCACCAGGTGGATCCAGAGCGAACTGAGTCGCGGGGTCAGTACCGGCACCCGGAAAATGCGGCGTGGCGGCAGACCGGCTTCTTGGGCGTAGATGCGGATCAGGGCGGCATAGTCGAGCACCTCGGGCCCGCCGATGTCGAATGTCTCGCCCACGGCGCCTGGGTTTCCCAGGCAGCCCACCAGGTAGTCCAGGACGTTTTCGATGGCAATGGGCTGGGTGGGGGTGTTGACCCAGCGCGGTGTGATCATTACCGGCAGCCGCTCCACCAGATAGCGCAGGATCTCGAACGAGGCGCTGCCCGAGCCCAGGATCATGGCGGCCCGCAAAATGGTGACCGCAACGGCGCCTGCCCGGAGGATCTCACCCACCTCGTGGCGCGACGCCAGGTGGGGGCTCAAACCCGGGTCGCCGGATTCGCCGAGCCCTCCCAGATAGATGATTTGGGCCATGCCGGCCCGTTCGGCGGCCGTACGCATGTTGACCGCCGCACGTCGGTCCGCCTCGGCATAGCGGTTTTTCTGAGCTATCATGCCGTGGACCAGGTAGTAGGCCGCCCGGCACCCTTGGGCGGCACGCGCCAGCGCGGCTGGATTCAGGACGTCGCCTTCGACCAACTGGATTGACGGATGGTTCCCCCAGGGTCTGCAGGCCAGCTTCTCCAGCGAACGCCCCATGGCGCGAACCCGATAGCCGGCGGCCAGCAATCGAGGAACGAGGCGCCCGCCCACGTATCCCGTGGCGCCGGTGACCAGTATCGGGGCATTATCAGACATGGCCATCCTTCTAACAAATTTCGGTTAACTTGTTAAAATAGAATGTGACGATGCAAAGTCAATGAATTCCATTGACAAACTATGCTTAAGGTCATTGCATCTTGCATTCCGCGTGTTACTATAGTCGCACTGCCTTGCAACCCAAATAGGAGGACTCATGCAGAAGCATTACAAGTTTTCCCTGTGGTACATCATTCTGGGCATATGGGGCGTGTTGATCATTCAAAACATTCTGGCCTCGGCGGTTGCCATTCAAACCATTCCCTACAGCAAATTTTTAAAGCTGCTCAAGGAAAAGAAAATCACCGAAGTGGCCATTACTGCCAATCAGATCCAGGGCCGTATGCACACAGACGCAGAGCCCACGGGAAAAGGGGTGATGTTTCGGACGGTGCGGGTCGATCCGGAAATATCCCAGTTGCTGGAGGAATATGACGTCAATTTCAAAGGAGAAGTGGAATCCACCTTCCTGCGCGACGTCTTTTCCTGGATTTTCCCCGTATTCCTCTTCATCGGCATCTGGTATTTCATGATCAAGCGTATCCAGGGGCAACAGCAGGGGTTCATGACCCTGGGTAAGAATAAGGCCAAAATCTATATGGAAGACGAGGTGGGGGTCACCTTCAACGACGTGGCCGGCGTGGAAGAGGCCAAACAGGAGCTGGTGGAGGTGATCGACTTTCTCAAAACCCCCGAGCGTTTCACGGCCATCGGCGGCAAAGTACCCCGGGGCATTTTGCTGGTGGGCCCGCCGGGAACCGGCAAGACCCTGCTGGCCAAGGCCGTGGCCGGCGAGAGCGGCGTGCCGTTCTTCAGCATGAGCGGTTCGGAGTTCGTGGAGATGTTCGTGGGATTGGGCGCGGCCCGCGTACGGGATCTTTTCGTCCAGGCCAAACAGAAAGCTCCCTGCATCATTTTCATCGACGAACTCGATGCCCTGGGCAAGGCGCGCGGTTTTGGCGCCATGGGCGGCCACGACGAACGCGAACAGACCCTGAATCAGTTGCTGGTCGAGATGGACGGCTTCGATGCCCAGGTGGGCGTGATCCTCATGGCTGCCACCAACCGACCCGAAATCCTGGACCCGGCCTTGCTGCGCCCAGGCCGCTTTGACCGTCAGGTACTCGTGGATCGGCCGGACAAGAACGGGCGAGAAGCGATCCTCAAGGTGCACTTGAAAAACATTCACACGGTTGACGATCTGGATGTGGAACAGATCGCCTCCATGACGCCCGGCATGGTGGGCGCCGACCTGGCCAACCTGGTCAACGAGGCAGCCCTGCTGGCGGTGCGCCGGGGCAAGCAGAAGGTCGGCATGGCCGAGTTCCAGGAGGCCGTGGAGCGGGTGGTGGCCGGCCTGGAGAAGAAAAACCGTTTGATCAATCCCGAAGAGAAGAAGATCGTGGCCTACCACGAGATGGGGCACGCCATCGTGGCCATGGCCCTGCCCGGCAGCGATCCGGTGCAGAAGATCACCATCATTCCCCGAGGCATCGCGGCCTTGGGGTACACCATGCAGGTGCCCACCGAAGATCGCTTCCTCATGCGCAAGACCGAACTGCTTAACAAGATCGCAACGCTCCTCGGCGGCCGGGCTGCCGAAGAGATCGTTTTCGGCGATATCTCCACCGGCGCCCACAACGACCTTGCCAAAGCCAGCGACATTGCCCGGGGCATGATCAAACAGTACGGCATGAGTGAGAGCATCGGGCAGGTCTACCACGGCGGATCACAGCGGTCTCTCTACCTGCAACCGGGCATGGAAGGGCCCCCCGAATACAGCCAGGCCACCGCCGAGCTGATCGACAAGGAAGTTCGCGACACTATCCAGAAGCAGTACCTGGTCGCCAGAAATGTCCTTGAAAAGCGACGCGACCTCCTCGAAAAGAGCACCCAGAAATTATTGGCCCAGGAAACCATCGCGGGCGAAGAGCTAAAGGTCATGGCCCAGGAGATTCAAGGCCAGCCATCCATGCTCAACAGCCAGGCTTAAAGGGCGTCTCAATAACTTCGTTTTAAGCCGCCTGGTGTGGTTGCGCGGTTTTCGAAAGCGATCTCATAGGTGCTCGTATGTCGCGCTGTTCGAAAACCGCGTCCTTTCTTAAGGGCCTGACTCTTGTTTTCAATAGCCGGTTAACGTGCCGATAAATGCCGCCTTGCAGTATAACCAGCTATGCTTGTTCATTTTTTCTGCCCCCACACCGCATATACCGGATCGGAAAAGGGGATCTCGCCAAAGTATTTGTCATGGCGCGGCCGCTTCAACCCCCGGACGGAATAGGTTTGCAGGTCGCTGAACGCACCGGTTCCATGGAAGTACTCGAGCACCAGGCCCATGCGTTCGAATTCGCTCAATTGGGTCCAGATTGCAATGGCCTTGGGAGGAAACCAACGGTTGGAGAAAGTGATAATCAGGTGGCCTCCTGGCCGCAGCACCCGGGCTGCTTCGGCAAAGACCGCCCACGGATCGGTCAGATATTCCACTGAGGCAGTACAGATGACATCGTCAAAATGGTTCGTAGCATAGGGCAGGGCAGGGTCCGTGTTCAGATCTTTCACCCTGAAATCACTCAAGGCCTTGTTCTTCTCCAGCTCGGTTGCGTTCATTCCGATGGCGCTGACCTGATTGAAGTTGCGCCCGGAAGGCAAGTGCGAATCCCAACTGCTCATCAAATCCAGGACACGGGCCCCCGGAAACAGGAAACGTTCATAGAGCTGGCGCACCATTTCCACTGCGGTGTCATCGATATGCTGCACCAGGCGAGGTTTGGCGTAAAACAAATCGTCGGGGGTCTCATCCGGGCGTGCGAAGGGCGCTTCGCTGAAAAAGTCCGTAGGTCGATCCTTCCAGCGGGCCTGCATGCCGACACCCCTCGAAATGGTTTGCATCCAATCATGCGAGCCGCCGCCCCGTTCATCGGTTTTAACCGAAACCGTGCCCACGGTCATGTTGAGAGATACCGGGTTGGCGGCCAGGGGGTGTCCAAAATCAACCAGGATCAGATTTTCATCGGCTTCGATACAACGGAACGGCTCCCGGTTTTCAGAAAACACATTGGTGACATCGGCCAGCAGCCCTTTGGGATAAAAACGACCCGGTGCGGGGGATTGGCGGGGGGCTTGAATGCGCTGGGGATTGAATTGCGACCTTTTCAAACGGCGAATATCCGGAGCGCAGGCCGGCCCAAGCAGTTCTTCGGGGGGCAAGCGCCACTCCAGCCGGTCGCCGGGCAGGTGCTCCATGAGATCCGCGTAAACCCGGCGGGGCAGAAGGTCGCGCCAGAAGTTGACCGCATGGCCTGCGTAAGCATCCGTGTGGCGGACGTTGGGGCTGTGCCAGGTCAATTGAAAGAACAAATCTGCAGTGGTATTGGGACCGATGGGTACCATGGCGAGTTCCTTTCATTATTATCCATTTTATGACGCTGACAGATAATAAGCGGCGCCAGCGACCTCACAAATAGGGAAATACCAGAGGCCATTGGCGGGTGGAACCTACCATCAAACGGCTTCCGTCGGTCAAGCGATGGACATGAGGTAAGCGCGCAGGTTGGTGGCGTCGTTCTTGATGTTGAGCTTGCGGCGCAAGTTCTTGCGGTGAAAATGGATGGTGGTTTCGGAAACGTTCAAAATCTCGGCGATCTCCTTGCTCGAGCGTCCATCCTTGACCAGCGCGGCCACCTGCATCTCCTGGGGGGTGAGCATGATACTCAGGTTGGTCAGGCGCTGCAGCAACGGTGAAATGATATCGTTCAGATGGTTTTCGATGATGGTCAGGGTGGTCTTGTCCCTTGGGCGCAGCGGTGCGCGTTTGAGTTTCTCGATATAGGGAAAGACCAGGTCCTTGATGTTGGTCAGTACCTTTTGCTCAAGTTCTCCCTTGTCGGCCTCGCGCTGTTTGAGAAGCACTTTCAGGGCGATATTGGCCTCTTCCAGATCCTGTTTCTGTCGTTCCAGGGCCAATTTGTTCTGTTTGAGGGCCTCTTCCGCCAGTTTGAGCTGGGTGATCTCTTCGTGGCTGATGACGACATGGATCTTGCCGTGCGTCTCCATGCGGACCGCACGCAGGTAAAACCAATGCTGCTCGGTGGGCGAATGGCAGGGGTAATCGAAGAGAAATTCCTGGACTTCGCCCGTAATGACCGAGCGAATGCCGGCGGCCACAGCGCGGGCATCCCGGGCATCCGGGCCTTCGGCCGCATCGCAGATGCCGAGATAGTTCATACCGATAAAGTCCTTGGAACTGTCTTGTCCTTCAGAAGCGGCGAATAGCTGCCAGGCCCGGTTGGTTTCCACGATCACCCCCTGGGCGTCGATGATGGCGATGTGCGCAGACAGCGCGTTGAGCACACTGCGTCCCAAGTCTCCCGCGAACTCACAGGGGTGACACGAATCCTCGGTTGATCGTAATGTTTTTTTCATTGCCGCCAAGCCTCGGTTTGGATTACAAAGACGCGAACCGCCGGTCCGCCTGTGTTGTTCATACACCGTGCCGTCGGGGAGATTTTAATGGCGGCCGTGCGGCTTTGCAAGGCGCGCCAATGCAATGCCCCGGAAAAAAAGCTGGACCGGCCACGCGAGGTTGTCCCATGATCATTCCATACAACGGCAAGACCCCCATCATCGGTAAAAATGTCTTTATCGCTCCATCGGCCGCGGTCATCGGCGAGGTGGTGATCGGCGATGAAACCAGCATTTGGTTCGGCGCGGTGGTGCGCGGGGACATGGACCGAATCACCATCGGGGCCGGCAGCAACGTCCAGGACAATTGCACGCTGCATGTGGATCGTGGCCATCCCTTGGCCATCGGCGACGAGGTGACCATCGGGCACAATGCCGTGGTCCATGGCTGCACCATTGAGGACCGGGCCCTCATCGGCATGCAGGCTGTGGTGCTGAACGATGCCGTGGTAGGAACCGGGAGCGTGGTGGCCGCGGGAGCGGTGGTGCCTGAAGGTATGCAGGTAGGGCCCCTGGAACTGGCGGCGGGGGTGCCGGCCAAAATCAAAAAACGCTACGACGAGAGCCAATTGGCGCACAATGCCGGCGAAGCCGCCATCTATAAGCGTCTTAACGAAGCCTACCGTTGAACCCTCAAGTCCCTTGAAGATGCGTCACCAGATCCTGGACAGCCTGCAGATAGGGGGCCAGGCCCCGGGCGAAGATGTCGTTGTGATTGGCACCGTCGATGCGCAACAACCGTTTGTGAGCCGCAGCGGATGCCTCGTGCAGGGCCTTCCCGTCTCTGAAGGGAATGATGTGATCGTGCTGGGCGTGGATGATCAGGGTGGGTCCGGCATAGCGCCGGATCTTGTCCAGATTGCCGAAGCCCTGCTCCTCCTTGAAGCCTATCCGTCGCGTATCGACGCCCAACAGTTCCAACAGTGGTTCGGCAAAGGCGAAGCCGCTTTCCACGATCAGGGCGTCGATCTGCTCCGCATGGGATGTGGCCAGTTCCAGGGCCGAGGCACTGCCCAACGAGCGGCCCATGACAATCAGCGGGCTGGACTGGCCATGCTCGCCCAGCCACTTGCGGACGTATTCCAGGATGATGTGGCAGTCTCCCATCATGGCGCTCACCGTGGGCTGGCCGTTGGAAAGACCGTAACCGCGGTAGTCGGCCACCAGAAAGTTGATCGCCATCTGGTTGTAAAGCGGCCCCAATTCGTCATAATCTGCTGCGATCTCGCCGTTGCCGTGGAAGAACAGGATGGTGGCCCTGGCACCGGCGACCGCATGAAAACGGGTGCCGATATAAATGCCGGCGGAGACTTCAATGCGCGGTGCGCGCTCGTCATCCCGCGCCGTCGGCAGGCCCCACTGCCCGCGGGGATGGAAGATGGCATTGAGCACCTCGGGTCGATCCAGAAGGGTGTAGTCGGGTCTTTCCACCGCTGGCATAATACCTCCTTGTGGTCTTCTCACTTTTCCAGGTTCACCGCTATTCTCCGGCCGAATCCAATCCGGTTGTTGGTGTACTGGATCTCCTTGGGAACGAAACGGTAGAGGCGCACCTTGTCGCCCAGCATGGGGACTTCACTGGATTGCTGTCTGCCGCCTTGCAGAAACGGGCGGGCAAACGGAAATTTCATCAGGAAGCGGGAAACGGCGGCCGCCTGCTCTTTCAGGCGGGTCACTTCCTGGAGGACGCCTTGCATCTGGATGCCCTGGATATCTTCCCACCGGGGGCTGTCGGAGAAGAGGGCGGCCGAGGTCACGGGCGCGTTCAGGCCCTCTTGGATGTGGCGCGATCGCGGGCTGGAGAAGAAGTAAAAACCAGGCGCGTGATAGACATAGTAAACCGGAGCGGCCCACGGGGTTTGCCGCTCGCATGTGGACAGGACCAGGGTGCGGCATTCGGCGATCAGCGCCCGGACCTGGGTCAGGGCCAGACGGCCGGTATCATCCGGGAGTTGCCCCCCGGTCTTTTCTTCAGCGCTGGGGTCGTCCTTCATGGGGTGTTTTCCCCGGTCAGGCCGGCGGCTCCTTGCGGCGGGAGTCGGAGACCAACCGCAATTGGCCCTGGGTAAACTCGATCTCCTCGTCCTCCGGCAGGTTTTCCAACTCCTTGAGTGCCTCCCGAATCTCTTTGGAGCCGCGTTCGTAGATCTTCCAGACGGCGGCATACTCGCGGCGGGCTTCGCGCAGGGAGAATTTGCCGTTGGTGTTGCGCAGGTAGCCACTCGCCAGCTCGCGCACCGATTCCCAGCTGTCACGCCGGGTCTGAGTCTGCAACGGGGTGAGCTGGCCGATGTTCTTCAAGGCCTTTTTCAGGAAACGGTCGAAGAGAAATCGATGCAGCACCAGCGTCCAACCGCCCAGGCAGACCAGGGCCGCGGCACCGCCGATGCCCAGGGTGATCATGAGACCCAGCGCGGCCACGGGCGGTGCGGCCATGGCGATGGTGAACCCGGCGGCCCCGGCCAGCAGGCTGGTGCCGATGGCCGCCAGCGACGATTTGATAGTAAAGGCTCGGGATTTCAGGCGAAAATTGATCAAGGCCTCCAGCAGATGGGCCAACCTTTCGCCGTGGGTTTCGACGAAAGCGGCCAGATTGTCCAACCGATATCGCGGCGCCTGCAAGACGGCCCGCTTGAGCTCCTCGCGCTGGTTCTCCAGGTAACGCAGATAGCTGGTGTCGTGTTCGTCCTTGTGGGCCGCCGCCTCCTGGGCCGAATAGGTCAGGTGGATCATGGGAATGTCTTTGCGGCCGGTGATCTGGGACAGGTTCCAGCACAAGGTGCCATAGACCCTGAGCAGGTCGATCATGGAGGCGCATTCATCGATGCGGTTCAGAACGAAGAGCACACGGTCCTCGAAGGTGCGCGTGGGCAGCGTGTCACGCAGGCTGGTGTGGATCTCGCGCACCGTGCCCGCCTTGTGGGGGTCGAAAAGCACCAGCACCAGGTCGGCGATCTGGGCCAGGTCGCCGATCACTTCCTGGTAGTTGTAGCCGCGGTCCCGCTCGGTGATGCTGTCCAGCATGCCGGGGGTATCGATGATGGCCAGGTTTTCAAGAAAAGGGGAGTTGATCTTTTTCAACCGGAAGTGAGCCGCGAAGCGCTGGCCGTGCTTCTTCAAGGTCTCGAAGGGGTATTCGCTGTCATTCAGGAGAAATTTGCCGTCACGGGTTTCGGTTACCTGGACGGGCACCTCGGACGGCTGGCTGTCGTCGTAGGTGATGACCGTGAACGAGTCGTCGGTGGGCGCCTGACCGGTGGCCTGCACCTTGGCCCCCAGGAAGTCGTTGATCAGGGTCGATTTGCCCGAAGAGTATCCGCCCAGGACCAACACCTGGGGCCGCCATTTGATGGTGGTCTCCAGCGGCACATCGCTGTAGCCGTAACGCAGGGCCACCGGTGTCAAATGGCCGGCCACCATATCCAGCAGCTCGGTTCGCAGCGCCTTGATGTAATTGTCGCGGTACATTCGCTACTCCAGTCTGGTATTGCATCCATACAGGGCCGTGCGGTGTCCGTCGCGGCCGACAGCGGCAATTTTTTGCATTATTAGAGTCCTTATACGCAATAGGGCGAATTAAATCAATAAATTAATCTGGTTAGGCGTTTGCCCCATCGTAACCGCGGTGGCACCGATTTGGGATGCAATAGCATATCGCTTGGGGTAAATGGAAAAGAAGAGCAGCAAACATCTTTGCCCCGTCACAGGTCGTTTGACACCAGGACGCTTTGGAGTGGGCAAAGGGGACTGATACCGATGCGGTTTGGCAATTGCTCCGGTTTAGTGGCCGCCGCAGCCGCAGCCGCAACCGCCGCCGCAGCCGGTGGCTTGGGCCATGGCCCGAACCACTTCCTGAGCCGGAGCGGGGGCCACGGAGGTCACGGTGACATGCAGCGTGTATGGCGGTGCCATGGAAATGGCATGGGCCAAGACACACTGCAGGTGGCCGAATATGAGGGTTTCGACACCCGGCTCGATGGGCAGGCTGAACTGGTCCCCCACTGATTTGGCATGGAGCATTTTTTCAAAGGGCGTCACGCCGGCTGACCCGATGCCATAGATGAACGCGGCGTTGGTTTCAATCGTTTCGGTCGTCTTGCCGGCAGCGCCGGGCACGGCTTTGATTTGCAGCTGTACTTTGTCCAGGGGAGCGACGGATTTTACGGGTATCGGCATCGGCGGATTCCTCAGTTAGAATTAAGATTGGCCAACTATAAGAATAGTACGGTTGTTTGCAAATCTTGATTGCCTTCAAATCGTCGGTGCAAATCAACAAGGGGAGCGTACGGGTGAAGGTTGTTCTTTTCGGTGCTCAAAGGCTTTTAGTGAAAAGAAACAACGATGCCCGCATCTGATTTTACTTCTCGTTCGATCGTGGTGTGCTGCGTCAAAGCAAGTGACCGGCGACGTACACACCGTTGTCCGCTTTCAGTCGGGAACGCATGCGATCCATGATGATCCGCATGGGGTCCGTGCTGGTATCGAAGCGAACGGACTCGAAACAGGATATCAGAAGACGGTCGTTTCCGCTCCAGAGTCGAAAATCGTGCTGCAGGTGGGGAACCAGTTGCTCGCACAGTTGATCGAATTGCGCATCGCTCATTTCGGCCATGGCGGCCATTTGTTGGATGGTCAGGTCCGAAACCAGTACATCGACCGCTTCGTCGACGGTCTTGGGTTGCTTGAAACGTTGAAACCGGTCAATCATGTTGCTACTAAAAGCTCCTTCTCAGATCTCGCTGCCGCGCTTTCCAGTCCTGCTCCGTGGCATAAATTACAAGCGAATCCATATAGCAAAACATGTGCCCATATTATAGATTTTCAACCCCCTATAAAATTACCTGATTACGAGAAGGCGCGATCCCGCTCGCTTCCGCTATGGCTGTGTGAGCATTGGTTTCCATAAAAACTAGTTCATATGGGTAGGCCGATATGATAACAAAGGCGCCGTTCGGAGAAGCCTCCGACGTGATTTCGCTTAATGAAAAGGGAGGGATGTCTTCGTGAAAGCATCGCAACTGCGCAAGGGTAATGTGATCGGCATCAACGGCGTGGCCTACCGGGTGCGCGATATCGATATGCAGACCCCATCGGCCCGGGGCGGCAACACCCTTTTCCGGGTGCGCATGACCAGCATCCCCGGCGGACAGAATATGGATCAGACCTACAAGAGCAATGACATCGTCGAGGAACTGAACCTGGAGCGCCGTGCGATTACCTACCTGTATAACGACCAGGAGTCCTTCCATTTCATGGACGCCGAAAATTTTGAACAATATGCTGTTCATGTCGATCAACTGGAAGATCAGAAGAACTGGCTCGTGGAGAATATGGAGGGACTGGCGGCGCTCATGCTGGACGGTCAGGTGGTAGCCGTCGAACTGCCGGCAACCGTGGAGTTTGACATTGCGGAGACGGCGCCGGTCATCAAAGGGGCTACCGCCACCAACCGTAACAAGCCGGCCACGTTGACCAACGGCCGGGTGGTGCAGGTGCCAGAGTATATGTCTCCTGGGGATCGCGTGCGGATCAATACCGAAACCGGCAAATTCATGGCGCGGGTCCGATAGGGGTGGGTTGACGGCATGGCGGACGCCCCGCACCGGATCGGCTCCACGGGGCGTCCGGAATGGTTTTAGATACCGAAGTAGCTTCTGAGGCGGCGTGGTTTGAGGTGTTGTTCGATGCCCCGGCGTACGTTTTCCTTCACGGCCTGGGACTTCAAGTGGAGCACCTTTCGCCCGTAGCGCAGGTTCTTTTCGATGAGATCCGGGTAGTTGCTCAGGTTACAGCGCAGTTTGAGGCTGTTGCTCGTGATTTTGCGGAGGAACGTGATCTCTTTTCCCATGATTTGATTGGTCTTTTGGAGCACGGCATTAAGGAAATCGTGGCGTGTCCTGGGGCATTCCGCATAGGTGACGGCCCGTCCCATGTGTCCGAGGGAGTGGCCGTCGCTGCCGCCCATCATGGCGCCGTCCAGGTTGAACCCCAGCACCGTGCACTTCAAATTCCACTTGTTCAAATTGTTGGCGTTGATCGCCTCGATGCCGTCCACCATCTGGAAAAGACCTTGCCGCTGGGTCTCGGAGAACTGGGCATTGCAGATGCCGGTGTACATGGCGCAATAGGGGTGCGGGAAAATGATCACACACCGGTAGCGTCGGGCCCGCTCGATGGCTGCCTCCATGGACAGGCTCAGGGAGGTCATCACGCCGCTGCCCATGTGGGGGACGATCTCCTTTTCGTAGAAGCGCTGCAAATCGGTGATTTCGTAAAAATAGACCAAAAGGTGCGACCCCTCGGCCACCGTCAATTCGATGCCGGGGATGCTCAAGACATCCTTGTACTGGTCGATTTCCAGGGCTCCCCGGATTTCGTTATGATCCGTGATGGCGATGCCGATGCCCAGTCGCCGGGCTCGCTCCACAATTTTGTCGATGCGGTTCAAACCATCGGAATAGCTGGAATGAAAATGGGTATCGACTACGGTATATGTTTTGTTGAGCAGTTCGAGATCAGGTTTTTCAAATCGCACGCGATCGCTTGAATGCATTTAACAGGCTCCCTATCGGATTTGGCGTTCTATGTTCGGGCGAAAAACCATGCAAAAGGCTTGCCGGTAAGATTTCCTGGCCAAATCATTCACCAGATTAAATGAAATTCGTTTTTTGTTCAAGATTTTCTACCGACCACGCAATTTTTACCCTTATGCTTGGCGTCGTAAAGCGCTTTGTCGGCCCTGCCGACCAGGTCGGCGACGGTGTCCCCTTTTTTGAACTGAGTGACCCCGATGCTGATCGTCATCGAAAGATATTCGTCGGTTGCACCGTCGCTGGTGGCATAACGCACCGAGGCGATGGTATTGCATAAGAGCTGGGCTTTCTTCAGAGCATTACGGAATCCTGCCCCCTCCAGGATAATGGTGAACTCCTCGCCGCCGTACCGGGCGAGGAAATCTTCCCCGCGGATGGAGTTGCGGCACTTCTGGGCCAGCGCCACCAGGACTCGATCGCCGATGGGATGACCAAATTTGTCATTGATCTGCTTAAAGTTGTCAATGTCGACCATCAACAGGCTGAACTCGGCATTGTTCATCTGGCTGCGCTCGATCCGCGCGGCAAGGAAGTCATCCAGGGCCTGGCGGTTATATGCCCCGGTCAGCGCATCGGTCATAGCTTTTTCACGGGTTTTTTCCAACTCGGTCTTCAAGCTGGTTACCTGGGTTGCGAGCAACCGGATTTGGCGCTGTTCCTGATCCTCCTTCAGGTGGACGATTTCCCGCATCTGGTCCACCTCGACCTTGAGGGCGTTCTTGATCTTCTTGATATCATCCAGGGCGCTGATCTTGATGATCTTTTCGCCCTGCTCATTGATGCGCTGGTAAAATTCACGGTTCTCCACATTGAGATTGGCCATGGCCCGGGTGAGCAGATCGATGATATCCCGCAGCTCCTTTTCACGGTCTTTGATATAGGTCTGCTGCTGGTCGATGAAATGTAAGATGTGCTCCTTGCGCTGTTCAAAGTGCAGTTCCAGGCGCTTGGGCTTTTCAGGTTCCTGGAATCGTTCGTTAAGCTCTTCGATCTCCTGTTTGAACCGTTCCGTTTGCAGCTCGGCGACATCCAGGGTGAAAGCCTTCAAAAAATGCAACATGGCAGTGATGCTGCGCAGATAGACATCGCACTTATCCTGGATGATCGAGAGCTTTTCGGTCATCGACCGGAGGTCTGCCTCTTCAGGCGGATTTTGGGAGCGGTTGAGAAAGTTGAGCATCGCGAGGTTCTGCCTTTCTTGCAATGGTTTGGACGGAGGGCGCGGGGCCGCTCATGGTGTTTATCGCCCCTCGCGGGCAAAACTTTATGCGATGTGCTTGAATAATCTGGCCAATGGGCTATAGAGTCTTCTTCACGCCGGCCTACCGGCCGGGCTGCATGTGACTTCACCCATCCACAGGAATAAGGTGTTATGACCCCGGATTTAAGCGTCAAAATAGGGGCCCTGGGGCTGAGCAACCCGGTGATGACGGCTTCGGGTACTTTCGGTTATGCCAAGGAGTTTCAGACCCTGGTGGATCTGGACCGCCTGGGCGCAATCATCGTCAAGGGTTTGTCGCTGCTGCCGTCCAAGGGCAATCCCCCTCCGCGCATCGTCGAAACTCCCTGCGGGATGCTCAATGCCATCGGCCTGGAAAACGTGGGTGTGGATCGGTTCATAGAGGAAAAAGTGCCATTCCTGGAGGGGCTGCGCACACCGGTGATCGCCAATATATATGGTACCGATGTGGCCGCCTATGCCGCACTGGCCGAGCGCCTGGATGAGGTCGAGGCCGTGGCCGGGGTCGAAGTCAACATCTCCTGCCCCAATGTCAAGCAAGGCGGTGTGGCCTTCGGCGCCGACCCCGTCACGGCCCGGCAGGTGACCGAAGCGGTACGCGCCAGATACCGCCGGCTGCTCATGGTCAAGCTTTCCCCCAATGTGACCGATATCACCCGGATCGCCAAGGAGGTGGAGGCCGGTGGGGCCGACGCCGTCTCTTTGATCAACACCATTACCGGCATGGCTATCGATATCCACCGCCGCCGGCCGAAGCTGGCCAATATCACCGGCGGCCTTTCGGGGCCGGCGATCAAACCGGTGGCCCTGCGGATGGTGTGGCAGGTGGCCCAGGCGGTCAAGGTGCCGGTGGTCGGCATCGGCGGGATCATGACCGCCGAAGATGCCCTGGAGTTCATCATCGCCGGCGCCAGCGCCGTGCAAGTGGGCACGGCCAACTTCGTCAACCCCCGCTGCACCATGGAGATCATCGACGGCATCGCCGATTATCTGAGGGAAAAAAAGATCGGCGCGGTCAACGAGTTGATCGGTTCACTGCGGACCGATTGAAACGGGCTATTTCTGGGAAGCCTGGCCAGATGCCGGACCATTGCCCGAAATCGCCGCCTCGAAGGTGGCGCCGATCTCCGCATTGATCACCAGGTCGGCGTAGCGGTCCATTTCAGTGGGGTCGCGGTTGATGATCGCCAGGCGGGCGCCGTTCTGCTTGGCCATCAGTGGAAATCCGGCTGCCGGGAAGACCACCAGGGACGAACCCGCCGCAAGGAAAAGATCGCAGGCCAGGGTCTCTTCTTCGGCCAGGCGCATCTCACGCTCGGGCATGGACTGGCCAAAAGAGATGGTGGCGGTCTTGATGATGCCGCCGCAGGCATCGCACAGGGGCAGGGTTTCGTCGGGTAAAAAGACGGCGCGGATTTCATCGAGTTCGAAGCGCTTGCGGCACGTCAGGCAGATGGCGTAGGTGCTGTTGCCGTGCAGTTCGATGACCCTGTCGTCGGGAATGCCGGAAGCTTGATGCAGCCCGTCGATGTTCTGGGTGATCACGCTGCTCAGTTTACCCAGGTCCAGCAATCGGGCGATGGCCATGTGACCTTTGTTGGGCTTGGCTGCGGCCATCACCTTCTCGGTGGCGAACTTAATGCGCCAGCTCTCCCTGCGTTTCTCTTCGCTTGCCATGAAATCCCTGAAATCAATGGGCTTGTAACGGGTCCACAAGCCCCCGGGGCTGCGAAAATCGGGAATCCCCGATTCGGTACTGATGCCCGCACCGGTGAATACCACCAGGCGGCGGCTGTCAGCGATCATGGATCGTAGCTGAGCGATTTTGGTTTTATGAGTCATGGCGGCACCTTTGCTTTTTTTGCGTTACAGGTCCATCGATGCAGCTGAAATAAGCACCGGTTCCTGCACTGGCCATGCTTTTTCATTGTCCTCTATCTTGCTTTTTATCAATAAAAAATATAGGCCTGGGTGGCAATCATGATTCAACTTCGGCGGTTTGGACATGAGAGCCTTTACGGATACATTTCATTGGGATTTAGAAAGGGAGGGTTACACGTGGCACAACAGATTGCGGACCGCAGGGACATCGACTTCGTCCTGTATGAACAACTGGAAACTGAAAAGCTGGCCAAGGAAAAAGCGTTCGGCGGCCTTGACCGCAAGGCCTTTGACATGATCATCAACGAGGCGCGCAACTTCGCCATCAAGGAGTTGTTGCCCGTCTATGTCGATAGCGATCGTATCGGTGCTACTTTCAAAGATGGCAAGGTCACGGTTCCGGAGAGCTTTCACAAACCGTTCAAGCTTATGCTGGAAAACGAATTCACCTCCATGTGCGAGGATCCGGAATGGGGCGGACAAGGGCTGCCCCATATCATCGACCGGGCCGCCCGGGAGTATTTGTCCGGTGCCTGCGGTTCGCTGGTGGCCTATGGCCAGATGGGCCACGGCACCGGCAAGATGATCGAGCTGTACGGCACGCCGGAACAGAAAAAGCTCTTCATCAACAAGCTCTATGACGGCATCTGGGGCGGCACCATGGTGCTCACCGAACCCAATGCCGGCTCGGATGTGGGCGCCCTGACCACTTCGGCCAAGAAGAATTCCGACGGTACCTACGCCATCACAGGTAACAAGATCTTCATCACCAACGGGGACCATGATCTTGCCGACAACATCATCCATCCGGTGCTCGCCCGCGTGGAAGGCGCACCCGCAGGAACCAAAGGCATATCCATCTTCATCGTGCCCAAGATCTGGGTCAACCCCGATGGCAGCCTGGGTCAACCCAATGATGTGGTGTGTACCGGCATCGAAGAGAAATGCGGTATCCACGGCAGTGTCACCTGCAGCCTGGCGTTCGGCGGCAAGGGCCAGTGTCGAGGATTCCTGCTGGGCGAAGAGGGCATGGGCATGAAGATCATGTTCAAGATGATGAACGAAGCGCGCCAGGACGTGGGTTTCCAGGGTCTGTTCGCCGCTTCCCGTGCCTATCTCTATGCGCTCAACTATGCCCGTGAGCGGCTCCAGGGCAAGGAGTTGGGGGCCGGCAAGGACTCTCCGGACCAGGTGCCCATTATCCGCCATCCGGACGTGCGCCGCATGCTGCTGTGGATGAAGAGCTACGTGGAGGGGCTGCGCAGCATGATCTACTACGTGGAGTCGCTATTCGACCGCGCCCACTGCAGCAATGATCCGGCCGTGAAAAAAGCGTGCAACGACGAGGCGGAACTGCTTACTCCGCTCATCAAGTCACTGGGTTCGGACCGCGGCTTCGACATCTGCGTGCAGGCCATCCAGGTTTACGGCGGCTATGGTTACATCCAGGAGTACCCCGTGGAGCAGTTGATGCGCGACACCAAGATCGCCTCCCTCTACGAAGGCACCAACGGCATCCAGGCCATGGACCTGCTGGGCCGTAAGCTGGGCATGAACAATGGCGCGGTTTTCATGAACATGCTCAACCAGATGAATGAGATTATCAAGCGAGCCAAGGAGACCGAGGGTTTGCAGGCAATGGCCGATGAGTTCCAGGCTACCGTCCACCGCCTGGGCGAAGTGGCCATGATCATGGGCAAACGCGCCATGTCCGCTGATTTCAAGACCGCCTTCGCCCACGCCACCCCCTTCCTGAACGCCATGGGGGACGTGGTCATGGCCTGGATGCTGCTATGGCGTGCCCAGGTGGCGGCCACCAAGCTCGCCAAGGGTGCCGCCCAGAAAGATGTGGCCTTTTACAAGGGCCAGATCAAGAGCGCGGACTTCTTCATCGGTACCGTACTGCCGGTGGCTTTGGGCAGCATGAATGCCATCGCCAAAGGCAATAAAGCCGCCATCGAAATTGACGAAGAGTCCTTCGGCGGCTGATCGTCTTTTCTTCTGCCTGAAAAATAGTTCTCTCCTGTACCCGGCGGAGCCGTCGCTGGCAACAAGACGGCTCCGCCGGGCTTCCTCCGCTCCGATTCAGTCGTTTCCGCGATTATCCCGTGCAGCTCGGCCATTCAAAAAGGAGGGGAACGATGAAAGTTTACTTCCATGAAAATTTTTATCGAATTTATACCCACGACCCGGCCGCTGCGGCAGGCCGCATGGAGGCCATCGTCCAGGCGATCGAAGACCATGTCACCCTTTGTGCGTTTCCGCCCGCGGCCGAAGCGGATCTGAGACGCGCGCACTCTCAGGGGCACATCGACGCCATCCGTGAGCAAGGGCTTTATGACATTGCCGCCCTGGCCGCCGGAGGCGCCATCGCCGCAGCCGAAACCGGCATGGATGACCCCTGCTTCGCGTTGATCCGGCCGCCCGGCCATCACGCCTCGGCGAGCAGCTGCTGGGGCTTCTGTTTTTTCAACAACCTGGCCATCTCACTGCATCGCCTGCGCGCCAGCGGGCGCATCAAAACGGCATTCGTCCTGGATTTCGATCTGCATTTCGGCGACGGCAACGTCAACATTCTCGGCAGCGAAGCATGGGTGGAGATCCTCAATCCCGAATCGGCCAGCCGCGCCGCATACTTGAAACAAGTGCAGCGGGCTCTGGATGCCACCTTCGCCGACGTCATCGCCGTGTCGGCCGGTTTCGACAACCACCTCGAAGACTGGGGCGGCCTGCTCGCCACCGAAGACTACCGAACCATGGGCGGCTGGGTCCGTGAGGCGGCCCGGCGCAATCGGGGCGGCTGCTACGGCATCCTGGAAGGTGGATACAACCATGCCGTTCTGGGAAGTAATGTGCTGGCCTTTCTGGAGGGGCTGGGCGGGCTTTGAAAAGATCGGGCAAAGACCGGCGGAGCATGGCCCCGCCGGCCCCATTTGAATCGATCAGACGCTCTGGGCTCTTTCGGTAGGGTGGTTCTTGAGATACTCCAGCCGGTTCAGGCCGTTGATGTAGGCCAGGGCGCTGGCGGTAATGATGTCGGGGTCCGAGCCCCGACCCAGGGCCACCAGACCGTTTTCCCGCAAACGCACGGTCACTTCGCCCTGGGCGTCGGTGCCGCCGGTCAGGGCGCTGATGGAAAAGCGCAGCAGTTCGGATTCTGTGCCGGTGAGCTTGGCGATGGTATTGTAGGCGGCGTCGATGGGGCCGTTGCCGTAGCCGGCGTCTTTCACCGAGCGGCCGTTGATGGAGAGCCGCACGCTGGCCATGGGCATCACCGTCGTGCCGGCGGTCACGTGCAGGTATTCGAGCACGAAGGTCTCGGCCGTGCGCAGCACCCCCTGGGTGACGATGGCTTCCAGGTCTTCGTCCATGACATGCTTCTTCTTGTCTGCCAGCGCCTTGAACTGGGTGAAGACGGTTTGCAGTTCGTCTCCGGAAAGGTCATAACCCAGTTCCTTGAGATGCTCGCGCAGCGCATGGCGGCCGGAGTGCTTGCCCAGGACCAGTTTAGTGGAGCTCAGACCGATGGTCTCCGGCCGCATGATCTCATAGGTCATCGGGTTTTTGAGCATGCCGTCCTGGTGGATGCCCGCCTCGTGGGCAAAGGCGTTGGCGCCCACGATGGCTTTGTTGGGCTGCACCATGATGCCGGTGATCATGCTTACCAGGCGGCTGCTGGGGTAGATCTGGTCGGTGCGGATGCGTGTGTTCAGCGGCAGGTAGTTCTGACGGGTGTGCAGGGCCATGACCACCTCTTCCAGGGAGGTGTTGCCGGCCCGTTCGCCGATGCCGTTGATGGTCACCTCGGCCTGGCGTGCGCCGGCGGCGATGGCGGCCAGGGTGTTGGCCGTGGCCAGTCCCAGGTCGTTGTGGCAATGGACGCTCAACACGGCCTTGTCCATGTTGGGCGTGTGCTGCATGACATGTTTGACCAGATCGGCGAACTCGCTGGGGATGGCATAGCCCACCGTATCGGGCAGATTTACCGTGGTGGCTCCGGCGGCGATGGCGGTTTCGAAGGCCTGGCAGAGGAAATCGCGGTCGCTGCGCGATCCGTCTTCGGCGGAGAACTCCACGTTGGGAGTCAGGCTTTTGGCGTAGGCCACCGCGCCCTTGATCTCGGCCAGCACCTTCTCGCGGGGCATCTGCAGCTTATACTTCAAGTGGATGTCCGATGTGGCGATGAAGGTGTGGATGCGCGGTTTGGCCGCGTGCCGGATGGCGGCCCAGGCGGCGTCGATGTCGTGTTTGTTGGCGCGGGCCAGGCCGGCCACTTCCACATTCTTTAACTTGCCCGCGATCTGGGAAACCGCGTCGAAATCGCCTTCCGAAGCGGCGGGAAAACCGGCTTCGATGATGTCTACTCCCAGTTTCTCCAACTGCACGGCCAGACGTAGTTTTTCACCGGTATTCATGCTGGCGCCCGGCGATTGCTCGCCGTCGCGCAATGTCGTGTCGAAGATTTTGACTGTATCGCTCATAGGCTAACCTCTTTGTTTTCGTTGATGGTCGATCCAGAGAAATCGTGGTGAATGATGTTTTCTTCTTCATTAACGAAAACAAAGCATAGGCCGCGGAGCAGCATGCAGCCCCGCGGCGTGAGATCCTGCCTTTCGAATGGGAGTTATCATCCTATCGTGGTTCCTGTCGTTTGGCCAGTTTGAATTGGAAGCTGTCGGCCAGGGCCTGCCAGCTGGCTTCGATGATATCTTCGGAGACTCCGATAGTACTCCACAGATCTTCGTGATCCCTGGATTCAATGAAGACCCTGACCTTGGCCTTGGTGCCGTCCCGGCCATCGATGACCCGTACCTTGAAATCCACCAGGCGCATGGCTTCCAGATCGTCGGGGAAGAACTTGCCCAGGGCCTTGCGCAGCGCGTTGTCCAGGGCGCTCACCGGGCCCTGGCCCTCGGCGGCGGTAATTTCGTGCATCTCGTCCACGAGGATCTTGATGGTGGCGTGGGCTCGGCAGGGCTGATCCTTGTCCTTTTCAATGGTCACCCGAAACGATTCCAGGGCGAAGAGGGGCGTGAACTGCTCCGTGAACTTCTGCAGCAGAATCTTCATGGATCCGTCGGCCACATCGAACTGGTAGCCCTGGTCTTCCAGGGTTTTGATCTCGGCAGCGATCTTCTGGCTGTCGAAACCGTTGGCACCCAACTCGACGCCCAGTTCCTTGGCTTTGTAAATGATATTGCTGCGGCCACCCAGGTCCGAGACCAGCACCCGCCGCTTGTTGCCCACCAGGGTCGGGTCGATATGCTCGTAAGCCTCGGGCAACTTCATGATGGCGCTGACATGCAGGCCGCCTTTGTGGGCAAAGGCGCTGCGGCCTACGAAGGGCCTGGAATTGAGCGGGACGATGTTGGCGGTTTCGCTCACGAAACGGGATACACTTTTTAACTGCTGCAAGCGTTCCCGCGGAAGGGTCTCCATTCCCATCTTGAAGCTCAGCAGCGGGATGATGGTGACCAGATCGGCATTGCCGCATCGCTCACCGTAGCCGTTGATCGTGCCTTGCACCATGGTGGCACCGCCGCGTACGGCCGCGATGCTGTTGGCCGCTGCCAGCCCGCAGTCGTTGTGCGTGTGAATCCCCAGGCGTATGGCGGGTCCGCTCAGGGTCAATGACTGCTTGACCTGGGCGACAACGCTTTCCACATCGAAGGGCAGGGAACCGCCGTTGGTATCGCACAGCACGACGGTGCCCGCGCCTGCCTGGGCCGCGGTCTTCAGCGTTTCCAGGGCGTAGGCGGGGTCCGATTTGTAGCCGTCGAAAAAATGCTCCGCATCGTACAGCACTTCACGGCCCGCATGTACCAGAAGCGCCACGCTGTCACGGATCATGGCCAGGTTTTCCTCGCGGGTGTTGCCCATGATTTGTTCTACATGCAAGGGCCATGTTTTGCCCACGATGGCCACGGCCGGGGCACGACTGGCGATGAGGGCCAGCAGATTGGGATCTTTGTCGGCTTCGGTTCTGGGTTTGCGCGTGGAGCCGAAGGCCGTGATGCGGGCGTGTGAGAAATGCTCCTGCTGCGCCATTTCGAAGAAACGGGCATCGCGGGCGTTGGAACCTGGCCAGCCGCCTTCGATATAGTGCACCCCGAACTGGTCCAGGCGCTTGGCGATCTTGATCATCTCCTCGGACGAGAAGCTGATATTTTCCCCCTGGCTGCCGTCGCGCAAGGTAGTGTCGTATATGAATACTTGGGTCATAAGGCAATGTCTCTGCGGCGGCCATATTGCCGCGCAACCGAAAGCTCCCCTATGATAGGTTCAAGTTGCCTGCTGGCAATATGGCCGGCCCGCCGAAGGCTTACTTCTTGGCGCGATTCTCCGGGCGCAGGCTGCGTACCGCCCGGCCGGCGCGCCACATTTCGGAGTTGCCGATCACGGCCAGCTCGGCATCGAGCTTCTGGCGATAATCCGGCGCGCTGTTGGCGGTGAGCACCCGCCGGGTTTCCGTGCCGTCCTTGACGCTCCGGTAGAGGGCATCGAACACCGGGACGACGGCTTCACGGAATTTGGGCGCCCAGTCCAGGGCCCCGCGCTGAGCCGTGGTGCTGCAGTTGGCATACATCCAGTCCATGCCGTTTTCGGCCACCAGGCGGATCAGGCTCTGGGTTAATTCTTCCACGGTTTCATTGAAGGCTTCGCTGGGGCTGTGGCCATGTTTTCGCAATAGATTGTACTGGGCCTCCATGACGCCCGCCAGGCAGCCCATGAGCACCCCGCGTTCGCCGGTGAGATCGCTGTACACTTCCTGCTCGAAGGTGGTGGGGAAGAGATATCCCGAACCGATGGCGATGCCCAGGGCGATGGTGCGCTCTTTGGCGCGACCGGTGTAGTCCTGGAAAATGGCATAGCTGGAGTTGATGCCGCTGCCGTCCAGGAAGTTCAAACGCACATTGCGACCGGAACCCTTGGGCGCCACGAGGATCACGTCGACGTTGTCCGGCGGAATGACCTTGGTCTGATCCTTATAGACAATGGAAAAGCCGTGGGAGAAGTAGAGGGCGTCCCCCGGGTTCAGACATTTCTTGACCTGGTTCCAGGTGTTCATCTGGCCGGCGTCGGAGAGCAGATACTGGATTACGGTGGCACGTTTGGCTGCCTCCTCGATGGAAAAGAGCGTCTTGCCGGGAACGAAGCCGTCGGCGATGGCCTTGTCCCAGTAGACTTTGTCGGATTCGAGCTGGCCGATGATCACCGGGAATCCGTTGTCGCGCATATTCAAAGCCTGGGCCGGGCCTTGTACGCCATATCCCAATACGGCGATGGTCTCGTTGGCCAGAACCTTGCGGGCCTTCTCCAGGGTGAACTCCTCGGATGTGATGACCTCTTCCACAACGCCGCCAAAATCGATTTTTGCCATGTTATTCTCCTTTGGAATGATAAGATTCAGCCTTCGTTAAAAAGCTGATTGGGTTCAGCGGGGTGTCTTAAATACCTCGTTTGGGTTCGCGATACAACGCCACAGTGCCGGTGCGGGCGATTTTTTTGATGCCCATGGGCCTGAGCAAACCGATCAGGGCGGTCATTTTGTCTTCATCGCCGCTGGCTTCGATGGTGTAGTAGTTGGACGCCACGTCGATGACCTTGGCGCGGAACAGGTTGACCAGACGCAGAATCTCGTCCCGGTTTTCAGATCGCGCGTGGACGCAGATCAGGGCCATCTCCCGGCGTACGGCGCGATCGTCGGACATGTCGCGCAACTTGACCACGTTGATCAGTTTGCGCAATTGCTTCTCGATCTGTTCCAGCAACGGTTTATTGGCCTGGGTGACGATGGTGACGCGCGACACCTTGGGATCCATGGTTTCGGCGACGCACAAGCTGTCGATATTGAAGCCGCGGCCGCTGAACAATCCCACCACCCGGGAGAGCACTCCCGGCTCGTTATCCACCAGCATCGTCAACGTATGTTTTTCCGGACTCATATTCGCCTTTCACACCGTAACAAATGGTTAGCGCAAATTACCTAAACCAGGAGCATGTCCGTGATCGGCCGGCCGGCCGGCACCATGGGATAGACGCACTCTTCGGACTCCACGATGAATTCCATGATCACCGGACCGGGCGTGGCCAGCCCCTTGGCCAGCACCGCCTGCACTTCGTCCGGACGAGTGGCCCGCAAGCCGGTGGCCCCGTATGCTTCGGCCAGTTTTACGAAGTCCGGGGCGTGGTCCATGATGGTTTGCGAGTAGCGCTTGTCGTAGAAAAGCTGTTGCCACTGGCGCACCATGCCCAGGCAGCGGTTGTTGAGGATCACGATCTTGACCGGCAGACCATACTGCACGGCCGTGGCCATCTCCTGGATGTTCATTTGAATGCTGCCATCGCCGGCGACGTCCACCACCAGTTTCTCCGGAAATGCTACCTGGGCGCCGATGGCCGCGGGCAGACCGAAGCCCATGGTGCCCAGGCCGCCGGAGGTGATCCACTGCTGGGGGCGATCGAAATGGTAGTACTGTGCAGCCCACATCTGATTCTGGCCCACCTCGGTGGCCACGATGGCTTCGCCGTTGGTCAGCTCATGAAGCTTCTCCACGACATACTGGGGCTTGATGACATCCTTCTGCTGGTACGCCAGTTTGTATTCATCGCGCCACTGCTTGATCTGCGCGAGCCACTCGCCGTGGGGCGGCATCGACTGCTCCAGATTATCTTCCTGCACCATCTGGTTGAGGGCCGTCAGACTTATTTTGCAGTCGCCCACCACCGGCACGGTCACGGGGATGTTCTTGCGGATGGTGGTGGGATCGATGTCGATGTGTACGATCTTGGCCTGGGATGCGAACATCTCGGTCTTGCCGGTCACCCGGTCGTCGAAGCGCACTCCCACGGCGATCAGCAGGTCGCAATTGGAAATAGCCATGTTGGCCCGGTAGGTGCCGTGCATGCCCAGCATGCCCAGCCACAAGGGGTCGGAGCCGGGGAAGGCGCCCAAGCCCATCAGCGATGCGGTGACCGGAATGCGCAGCCTGCGGGCCAGGGTGGTCAACTCTGGGGAAGCCTTGGAAAGAATTACCCCGCCGCCGGTGAATATCACCGGCCGCCGGGCGGTCTTGAGCAGAGCCACGGCTTTTTGCAGTTGCTTGGGGTTGGGCGTATAGGTCGGATTGTACGACTTGATGCTTACCTTCCCGACGGGCTGATATTCCGTCCTGGCCTGGGCCACGTTTTTGGGAATGTCCACCAGCACCGGCCCCGGTCTGCCGCTCCGGGCGATGTGAAAGGCTTCCTTCAGGCACTTGGCCAGATCTTCCACCCGGCTCACGAGATAGTTGTGCTTGGTGCAGGGCCGGGTGATGCCCACGATATCCACCTCTTGAAAGGCGTCGTTGCCAATGAGCTGGGTGGGCACCTGGCCGGTGATCACCACCATGGGGATGGAGTCCATGTAGGCCGTGGCAATGCCGGTGACCGTGTTGGTGGCGCCGGGGCCCGAGGTGACCAGGCAGACGCCCACCTTGCCCGAAACCCGGGCGTAACCGTCGGCGGCGTGGACCGCCCCTTGTTCATGCCGGACCAGGATGTGCCGGATCTCGGCGCGCATGATCTCGTCATAGAGATCGATCACCGCGCCGCCGGGAAAACCGAAGATGGTATCCACACCTTCTTCTTTTAAAATGGTCATCAAAATTTGGGAGCCGGTAAGTTCCATGGTGGTTCACCTGAATTTCTGGCGTTGGCAACGCCGCTGTCATTTCGTCGAGTCGTTATCTCACCACCGCACCGCAATCCGCCGAACCTACCAGTCGGGCATAGCGGGAGAGATACCCGGTCTTGATTTTCGGCTCGGGAGCGCGCCAGGCCCTGCGGCGGTTTTCCAACTGGTTTGCGTCCACCTTTAAATTGATCTGCTTGGCCGGAATATCGATGGCGATGATGTCGCCCTCCTGAACCAATGCGATGGGACCGCCCTGGGCGGCTTCCGGGGAGATGTGGCCGATGGCCGCTCCGCGGGTGCCGCCGGAAAAGCGCCCGTCCGTGATCAGTGCCACCTGGCCATCCAACTGCATGCCGGCGATGGCCGAGGTGGGCGTGAGCATTTCGCGCATGCCCGGACCGCCCTGAGGCCCTTCGTAGCGCACCACCACCACATCGCCGGGTTTGATTTGGCGATTCAGGATGGCCGCGGTAGCGGCGTCCTCGGAGTCAAAAACCCTTGACGGCCCCTGGTGGCGCAGCATTTCGGGGCGCACGGCGGTCTGTTTGACCACGCAACCGTTGGGTGCCAGGTTGCCATAGAGCACGGCCAGGCCGCCGGTGGCGTGGTAGGCGTTCTCCCGGGAGCGGATCACCTCGGCGTCCTTGATGCGGGCACGGACGATATTTTCGGCCACGCTTTTGCCCGTGACCGTCAGGCAGGTGCCGTCGATGTGTCCGGCTTTTTCCAACTCTTTGATAACGGCCTGGATACCGCCGGCGCGGTCTAGATCCTCGATGTGGTGGGCCCCGCCCGGACTCAGCGAACACAGATGGGGCGTCTTCTGGCTGATGATGTTGATCTGGTTCAGATCGAAGGGAACGCCCGCTTCATGGGCGATGGCCGCCAGATGTAACGTGGTATTGGTCGAACAGCCCAGGGCCATGTCCACCGCCAGGGCGTTGGCAAAGGCTTTGGGCGTCATGATCTTGCTCGGTGTGATCTGGCGCTTCCACAATTCCATGATCTGCATGCCGGCCAGTTTGGCCAGGCGCGTGCGGGCCGACATGACGGCGGGAATCGTGCCGTTGCCCGGTAGCCCCATACCGATGGCTTCGGTGAGACAGTTCATGGAGTTGGCAGTGAACATGCCGGCGCAGGAACCGCAGGTGGGGCAGGCGGCCTCTTCGATGTCGGCCAGCTGGCCTTCGTCCATTTGGCCGGATTTGACTGCACCCACGGCTTCGAACACCGTGATCAGATCGATCTTGGCACCCTTGGGCTGGCTGGGATGGTGGCCGGCCAGCATGGGGCCGCCGCTGACCACGATGGCAGGCAGATTCAGGCGGGCTGCGGCCATGAGCATGCCCGGCACAATTTTATCGCAGTTGGGGATCAGAACGATGGCGTCCAGACCGTGGGCTTTGGCCATGATCTCCACCGAGTCGGCGATGATTTCGCGGCTGGCCAGGGAGTACTTCATGCCTTCGTGGTTCATGGCGATGCCGTCGCACACACCGATGATGCCGAACTCCACAGGCGTGCCGCCGGCCATGTAGATGCCGGCCTTGACCGCTTCGGCCAGGGTATTCAGGTGGACGTGGCCGGGGATGACGGTGTTGGCCGAATTGGCGATCCCGATCAGGGGCCTTTGAATTTCGGGATCGCTGTAGCCGCAGGCTTTCATCAAGGCCCGATGGGGGGCGCGTTCGACACCTTTTTTCACTTGATCGCTCTTCATGAATTTACTCCTCCAAAAAAAATCCGTTATCAGCCTTTGGGGCCGATAACGGATTTTGTTTTTAACGGGGGTATTGCTTAAACCATTATCGTCCCCTTGGCCCAGCGTCGGCAATGACACCGAGGACGAGAATAATAAGGTTTACAATTTGAACGATGAGGCTTTTCATAGTGGTAATCGCCAATGTTGGTTGAGCGGTCTTTAACAACAAGCGGTAGGGCTGTCAACACTTTTGTTTATTATCCGAGCATTTGGGACCGAAGGGGGTGTTGTGGATTTTTTCGGGATATGTTTTGTAATGGAAATCCGTTTTGCCCGCGTTGGTGTTGCTCTCGGTGTTCCTGCTCAAGCGATGCTTCCCCAGGAGGTGTTTTTTGTGACTAATTATAAGCGCACGGGTGTGTTATTTTATGGACTGTTTGTTTTCTGGTGCGTCCTGATCGGCCGGGCCCAGGGGGCGCTGGATCGAAGCCCTTTGTCCGTATCCAACCGGTTCCCCATGCATTTTATCTTTCTTTCGCCCCGGCCGGTGTCGGCGCAATTGCCCGCTGAAGGCACGATCACGGGCGAGCTGGCACTGGACTACAGCAGCGTCTACTTCGACCGGCAAAGCGATACCTATGCCTTCCTGATGGATATGGAGGCGCTGGTGGCGGAGCTATCGCTGACCTACAGCCTCACAGAGCGACTGGGGCTGCGGCTTCACGTGCCTATGGTCAGTATGAATTCAGGTTTTCTGGATGGTTTTCTTGAATCCTACCATGATGCGCTGGGGGTTTCCAACTATGGGCGGGAAAACCGGCCCCACGACAACTTCGCCTATCGCCTGACAAAGGGGAGAGAGACTTGGGTGGACGGATCGACGGGAGAGTTCGGCTGGACCGATATCACTGTATCGGTCCAGTGGGGGCTGTTTCGTGCGGGCCAAGGCCGGTGCTGGCAAAGCAGCCTGTTGGCCAGCGCCAAAGCGCCCACGGGAGATCCGGAATTCGGCTATGGCAGCGGGCGATGGGATTTCGCTCTCTTTATGCCCAATCAGTGGTCCTTCCAGCGTTGGACGCTGCACCTGATGCCGGGTCTGATCTACCATGACGATCCCGAAACCCTGGGCGCCGAGGTTTCGGCCCAAAACAGCTATAGCCTCTTCGGCGGGGCGGCATACCATTACAACGAGCGCTGGACCTGGCTGGCCCAGCTCAATTACTTCTCTTCACCCATCGAAGATACCGGAGTGTCGCGCATCGACGATGGGGCGCTTGAGCTGGCGCTGGGCTTTCGGCGCATTTTGGCCCGGAATTGGCACCTGGCGTTCGCTTTCTGCGAAGATCCATTTACCCTGGCGGCACCTGATTTTACGGTGCATATGGGGCTTTCCTGGGCTCCCTCGACGAAATAAGGCGGCGAGCTCACCCTTGGAGACAGGAGACTATGACCAACCACAAGAGACCATCTGTTTACATCGTCACCGGCACCACGCGCGGCATCGGTAGGGCAATGGCCGAGGAGATCCTTCGGCGCGGCCATCGGCTCTTCTCCCTGTCCCGGGCGCCGGATACCGTGACGCAAGGATGGCGCAATTATCGTTGTGATTTGCGCGACGCAGAAAAGATACAGGTGGCGATGATTCGCCTGCTGGACGAAATCCCCCATGAGGCCTGCGGCGACGCGATTCTGCTCAACAATGCCGGGGTGCTCACGCCCATCGGACCCCTGGAACGCAATGACTGGGCCGGCATGGCAGCCGCCCTCCAGGTCAACCTGATGGCGCCCATGCAGCTCATGTCCTTATTCATTCAGGCGGCCGCCCGGTTCCAGGGTTCCCGCCGGATCATCAACATCACCTCTGGCGCCGGCAGGCACCCATATGCCGGCTGGGGGCTTTACTGCACCGCCAAATCCGCATTGAACATGCTGACGCGTTGCATTGCCCTGGAACAGCGCGGCCGATCCCGTCCGGTGACCATATGTGCCGTGGCACCGGGAGTGGTCGCCACTGATATGCAAGCCGATATTCACCGGGCCGATGACATCGACTTTCCCGAGCGCCAGCGATTTTTGCGTTTGGCCGAATCAGGGGGCCTGCTTGCCCCGGAAGATGTCGCGCGCCTTATTCTCGATCTCGATCTGGCCGGACAATTTCAATCAGGTCAGATTTACGACCTGCGCCACGCGACGTGGTCGGAAGGCCGACCCGTCATCACGGCTCTGAAAGAAAACGGCTGATTTCAAGCCGGGTATCTGTTACAGTAATTCGAGGCGACCCGGAAACGATTCTGAAGAAAGGCTGGCGGTTATGGAAGCTTTTCCCGCTTTTTTAAAAGGCTACTTCCTCATGGCCATGCCCGCCCTGATGGACCCGAATTTTTTCCAATCCGTGACCTGTATCACCGAACACACTGAAGAGGGCGCGGTGGGGATTATCGTAAATCGGGTGCATGAGGGACTCATCGCCAAGCTGATATTCGAAGAACTGGGGATGGATACCGACGGCCGAGCGGATGACCTTCCCATCCATATCGGCGGTCCGGTGCATGCCAATGAGCTGTTCGTGCTGCATGGCCCCCCGCTGGACTGGGGACAGAGCCTCATCATCGGCCAGGAACTGGCGCTGAGCAACTCCCGGGAAATCCTCGAGGCCATCGCCAAGGGACGCGGACCCGGGTCTTATATTATCGCCCTGGGGTGCGCCGGATGGGCGCCCGGTCAACTCGAATGGGAATTGAGCCAGAACGCCTGGCTCGTTTCACCATGCAACCAGGACATCATCTTCAATACGCCCATGGACCAGCGCTGGGAAAGGGCCATCCAGCAGATGGGCATCGATCCTCAATCACTGACACATACTGCAGGTCATGCGTGAACCAAATAAACAAAAAAAGAGGGCGCTTTGCGCGCCCCCCTTTTCATCTCACTGGTTTTCTACTGCTGAACTTGTGTCGTATTATTCCTCATCCTCAATTTTCTGCTTTTGTTTGGGCTTCTTCTTTTTTAAGCAGACCCTGTCCTTGCGCACAAAGGCGCACAGTTTGGGGTTGTAGTATTCCTTGCAGTTTAAGGGATTGTATAGCGGGCATTCGGGATGTTTTTCGGACATGTATCGTGATTCCCCTCGGCTGTTTTATGCGCCCCGGGCTCTTTTTTGCGCAAATTGAAGATCCAAATACCATAAAATCATAGAATTTACAATCCATTATATTTTCCGGTGCCCTGTGCACCGCCTTGATACAAGGTAAGGTTTTGACAATCCGGGGCAAGCATTGGTATACCCGGCCCCTGCATCGCGGAACGCCCCGGGCAGCGCCCAGGGCGAGGTCAACCGCGGCAATGTGCTGACTGCGTTACCCACGCCGGTCGACAAGGATAAGGATGGACGCATACCAGAATAACAGGGAAGCAATCCTCAAGAGCAATCAGCAGTTGAACGCGTTGCTTCAGCAAGCCGAAGCCGTAATGGGGGGAGCGGGTGGCGTTTTTGAAAAATGGAAGCATTCCTGCGCAAGCATCGAACGCCAACTGCTGGACCATGTCGTGCGCATCGCCGTAGTGGGAGCGATCAAGTCGGGGAAAAGCACCTTCGTCAACGCGCTGCTGCAAGAGGACTACCTCAAGCGGGGCGCCGGGGTGGTGACCTCCATCGTCACTCGAATCCGCCAGGGCGAAGAGTTGCGGGCGCGGCTGTTCTTCAAATCCTGGGACGACGTCAACGCCGAAATTCAACAAGCCCTTGTGCTTTTCCCCTCGGAGGAGTGGCGCTCGGACAAACAAACCTTCGACATCCGGCGCGCCCAGGACCGCAGCGATTTGAAAAGCGCGCTCTATACCCTGGACAGTGAACGGCTGGTCGCCCAGGACAGCCTCAACGCCAACGGCGTACTGCTCTCATCCTACCTCAAGGGGTTCGATCAGGTTCAAAGCTATGTCTCCGCCGAAAGTGCCACGCGGGAATTCAACGGCGAAATATTCGCAGAACATCGCAATTTCGTTGGCAACGATGCGCTGGCCGTCTATCTGAAGGACATCGAACTGGAAGTGAACGGCGAGGTCCTGACCCGCAACATCGAACTGGCCGACTGCCAGGGAAGCGATTCGCCCAATCCGCTGCACCTGGCCATGATCCAGGATTATCTACTCCAAGCCAATCTCATCGTCTATGTCATCAGCAGCCGCACCGGCGTGCGGCAGGCCGACATCCGCTTCCTCTCCATGATCAAGCAGATGGGCATCGCCGACAGTATGCTCTTCGTCTGCAACTGCGATCTGAACGAACACGACAGCCTGGATGATCTGCGCGCCCTGGTGCAACGGATGAGCGAAGAGTTAGCCATGATTGTAGATGAACCGAAGTTGTTCACCCTTTCAGCCTTGTTCAACCTGTTCGGGGCCATCGAATCAAAGCTTTCATCCAAAGACCAGGAGCGCTTGGCCCAGTGGCGCAAGGCCGCCCGGCTGGTTTTGTTCTCCGATGAAGAAAGCGTCCGGCTTCGCGATGTTCTCGATCACAAATTGACCCGCGAGCGCTCGGCGCTGCTGCTTCAGAACCAGTTGGCCCACCTGCTGGTTGCTGCTACGGGCCTGGGGCAGTGGATCCGTTTGAATCGAGACCTTCTGCGCCGGGATGCCGGAGACGCCAGGATGGTGGCCGAACGGCTCCATTCCCATCAGAGCCATATGCGCCAGGTGCAATCCATGATTCAGAACACCTTGACGGGCGCTGTCCAAAAAATCAGCCGGGAACTGAAAAAGGAGGTGGACCGCTTTTTCGATCTGTACAGCGGACCGGTGCTCAAAAAAGTACTGACGTTCGTGCGGGAATACCGGGTGGAACTGGAGCGCTACCGCGAGCCCCTGACCAACCTTGGGTTCACCCGCACACTGTACCTGGTCTTTCAGGAACTGAAACAGGCGGTGGATGTCTACATGGCCGAAAAAATAAATCCCGAGATTGCCGGTTTCATCAAGGCCCAGGAGAAAAGCCTGCTGGCGCAACTGCGATTCGTAGCCGAGCCTTATAAGGCCATGGTGCAGGATGCCTTGGCCCAATTCTCAGATGGCCTGGGGCAGTTGGGATTGGATCGGAGCGCCAACGATTTCTGCGTTTTGTGCCTGGAGGACGACCTGGGAGCGATCAAGCAGGTGACCGGCCTGAATTTGCCGCCGGCCGCCGCTACCATGCGCTACTCGGCCCATATTAAAACCGAGGCCGTTATGCGCCTGGGGTTCTACTCATTGATGCGGGCGGTGCGCAGGGCTCTCAAGAAAGCGGTCGATGCGGAAAAGAGCGAAGAGTTCAAGGCGTTGAAGGCCGGCATCCGGAGAATGAAGGAAGAAACCGAGCGCTCCATCAACGCGCTGTTCAAGGATTACAAGGAAAATATAAAGTTCCAGTACATGCAGCGCCTGGCCGATCTGGCCGGCCAGCGGTTGTATGAATCACTTACCGAACAGTTCGGTGCCTATGTGGGAGACGTGCAGAATCTGGTGGCGGCCATCGCCGAACGGCGCAACGACAAAGAGCGTGTGGACGGTACCCTGGAGGCCATCGCGCAGGCCGTAAAGGCCCTGCTGGTTGAGTTGGGAGCAATACGACAAGAGGTGCAATCACTGCTATAATGGTTCATGTCCATAAACGCACGATGGAGGAGGCGAATCCAATGCAAACCCGTACCGTGGCCGTCGCCAACGAGAAGGGCGGCGTCGGCAAAACCGTCACTGTCATCAATCTGGGCGCCGCTTTAAGTGTATTGAATCAAAAGGTGCTGATCGTGGACATGGACCCCCAGGCCAATGCTACCAAAGGGCTCGGGGTGGAAGTCCCCGACGGGGCGCCGACAGTGTATGATCTGCTGGAACCCGAGGCGACGTCGGAGGTGGGGCAGGCCATCGTTCAGACGCGATGGCGTGGACTCGACCTGTTGCCCTCTCATGTGGATCTTTCCGGTGCCGAGGTCGAACTGACCGAGGTGGAAGGCCGCGAAAACCGGCTCAAGGAAGCCCTGGCCGGGTTGCCTGACCAATACGATTTCATCCTTTTGGATACGCCGCCCAGCCTTTCCCTCTTGACGGTCAACGTCTTTGCCTATGCCCGTCACGTGCTGGTTCCCTGTCAGACCCATCCTTACGCATTCGCGGCCCTGGAAGAGCTGTTCGACACGATCGCGGCCGTCAAGGATGCAATCAATCCCGAGATCTCCATTTTGGGAATCGTGCCCACTTTTTATGACAGCCGGACCCGGGTGAGCCAGCGCATCATGGAGCAACTGCAAGAGGATGCCCGCTACCGCGACCTTCTCTTCAAGACGGCGGTGCGGGCCAATACCACCATTGCCGAATCGGCCGAAGTTAGCAAGCCGGTGGTCTTTTACCGCAAAGGCAGTTTCGGCACGGCGGACTACAATCAGCTGGCCACCGAGGTCATGGACCGCTGCCGCGGTTTAACATGAAATTGTGAGTTTCATTCCGCCATCCCCAACTGCCGCAGGTGATCCCTGGCAAAGTCGATACCCGGATCCAGGGTCAGAGCCAGCTGATAATACTCGATGGCCTTGGCCTTGTCGCCCAGGGCGCGGTAATTGACGCCCAGGTTGGCGTAGTCGATGGCCGAGCTGGGGTTTAGGGCGATGACCCGCTGAAAGCACCGGATCGCTGCTTCGTGATCCTTTCGCTTGTAGTGGCAGAACCCCATGAGGTTGAGGGTGTCGGTTCTTTCCGGATCGACCCGGTCCGCCTTGCCCAGCACCGCCAGGGCTTCCTCGAATTGCCCCATCTCTTTGTGGCAGACGCCCCAATAGGTGTAGATGCTGGCCAGATCCTCCTCGGGCGGGGCCATTTTTTCGGCCCTGGAGAGGTACGGAATCGCTGCGACAAAATCCCCCTGGTTGAGATGCACCTGGGCCAGATAGAAGTAAAGGTAGTATTTTCCCGGCAGAAGGGCATCGAAACGCTTGAGGCGGGCGATGGCATCGTCGGCCGGAAAGTTTTCAGCGATGATCTTGGCGCACATCATGCCGACGCTGGGGAAGGCGGCCCGCTCTCGGAACAGGGTCCCGGGGATGATGGTGTAAAAAGCCGGTATATCCAGTTGCGGATGGCGCACATCCACGGCGTACACTTCCATTTGGCGGCGGGCCAGGGCGGAGATGCAGCTTTGCACTTCCACCCTGATATTGTCATGGCTCAGGTCCGGCAGTTCGTTCAAGGAAATGGTCTGGCCGGGAGCGAGGATGTACTCGGCTTCTGCCAGCCGGGCGAATTTGGGCAGGCCTGAAGCCACATAGTTACCGCCGCTGTTGAAGTCTCCGGCCAGTTGGGCCACCTCGGTCAGTGCCCGGCAAAGGGCCTTGGCCGGACTGGGGGTGGTTCCGGCGGTCCAGACGATTTCGCTTTTTCGTGGAAAAGTCGTCGGGTCCCAAGCCAGGGCGCTGACGCTGGGAATTCCCATATTAATAGTAAAATCAGAAATATGGATATTTATTCCGGCGGTTTTGAATCTGGCCATCAATCCCTGGGCCACCGGATCCTGAATGGACTCGGGCACAATGGTCGGCACTTTAAGGCGCTGGCGGCTGACCAGTGCCGAGACGTGCCGCTCCACAACCTCGCAGATTCCCTGGCAAAGCGCCTCCTCATTGCAGTTGCCGGCGGATGAACCGTTGAACTCATTGATGCCCCAGAACCAGTTGAAAGGCACCAGGATCGTGCGTTCCTGGGTGAGATCGTGCGCCCAGGTCCACTTCAGCGGCAGATCGGCGAATATCTCCCGGGCCGCCGGCAAATCATCGGAACGGTCCTCCACAGAACGGGCGATGGCCTCGAACGACATGGCCGGTTCGCTGATCGCATTCAAGGGCGCATACATGAAATTGGCCGGGTTGCGGTAGAAGCTGAAAAGACTGAAGCGCTCGCCCAACTCCATAACGGCGCTGGCCTGGGATTGTTCGGGGGTGGCGCCTTTGCCCATTTGTTTGTAATTGCCGATAGCGGCGCGGGCATCGGGCCCGCAAATGCTGAAGTACACCGGAATCCCCAGGCGGCCCTTATCGATGCGCACCACATCCTCGAGGATGTTCAACCGGCGTTCGGCCAGACGCTGTTTAAAGCGTGCCACGGTGGCGTCCGGAGAGATGATCTTGTCCTGATCATGGCAATAGCCTTTGAAAGCATCCTGCAATAGGATCGGGTCCGGTTTCATCGGTTAAAGCTCCTTTAAAGGAATTATGCGAAAAATGGTGTCGGTACGCAAAACCACAAGCCTTTACAGGCCCCATCGAACGAAATCAACATCTAATCCCTGCTCGGGCAGGGGGTAAAAGGGGGGCGGCGCAGGTGGGGCGTACGGCCGCCTCCGGCCTATTTGTTTGCTTTTTCAATAGGATTGATGTAGTAGGGGGATCAAGCCTATACCCTCCGAAAAGGAACTTTCGATGAAACGTGCCGCTGAGATCGAGCGCAAGACCAAGGAAACCCAGATTAGCGCCAGAGTTGCGTTGGACGGCAGCGGACGCTGTGAAGTGTCCACGGGCATTGGGTTTTTCGACCACATGCTCACGTTGCTTTCCGTCCACGGGGCGATAGATCTTTCGGTGCGGGCCGAGGGGGATCTGCAGGTGGATTTCCACCACACCGTGGAAGATGTGGGGCTGGTGCTCGGCGAAGCCTTGACCAAATGCTTAGGGGATCGGAAGGGGATAAATCGATACGGCCATGCCGTCGTCCCCATGGACGACGCCCTGGCCGCCGTGACCATCGATCTTTCCAACCGGCCTTATCTGAAAGTAACGCTGCCGGAGCGGATGCCGATCCAAAACAATTTCGATGCTTCGCTGGCCGGGGAATTTTTTCGTGCCCTGGCCCAAAAGGCCGGCATGAATCTGCACATCCGCGTCATCTACGGGGAAAACTGGCATCACATGATCGAGGCGATTTTCAAAGGCATCGGACGTGCCTTGCGACAAGCGACAAGCCCCGACAGCCGCATGGTCGGCGTGCCTTCCTCCAAGGGCACGCTATGATAAAAGCTAAAGGTGTCAGGCAGGGGTTTGTTTTTATGTATCAAAAAATACTATTAATATTGCTTGTATTTTTACTTCCGGCCGGTGTCGCTCAATCCCAACCGGAGCCAGTCGATACGCCGGAGCCCGAAATGCGCTCCAACCGGATCCTCTCTTTACCGGTCTATGACATGCACGCCGTCTACGGGGAAAACTTCAACATGCAGGGGCCTTTGTCCGGCAAAGTATTCACCTTGGATGAGGTGGACCCCTCGGCAACGGATTTCGTGCGAACCACCATATCGTCGATTCTTGAAAAAAACGGCTCGTACCATATGTTGCTAACGACAGCCAAGGAAGCCGAAGTGATGATCGGACTGACACCGGTGGCCGGGTCCCGGGCCGAGCGAATCGCCTTGATCCAAAAAACCGGCGAGCGGGTAGGGGCCGATTCAGTTTTGTGCACATATATCTATGCATTCAGAAACCGGGTAGGCAGCGCCTATGGCGTTGAAAGACCAACCATGGTCTCATTCGAGATGAATCTGGTCAGCGTGGCCACCGGCCGCATCGTATGGCAGCGGGATTTCACCGAAACCCAGCAAACGCTGAATGAAAACCTGCTGAAATTGGGTAAGTTTCTGCAACGCAAAGGCCGCTGGGTGACGGCCCAAGAGATGGCTGCCAAAGCCCTTGAGGATATTTTGGCATCCCTACCCTGATGGGATTGGTAATCTTCCCAATCGTGTTTATCTTGGCGTCCAAGCGATCAGGGATCGCAAATTGAAAGGCGATGGCAGGGGAGTAAGCGCATCAATCCTTCAACTGCGCAATTGTAAAAATCGGACAGAGCTGAATCGCAAGGATCGGGAACAGGAAAGGCTTTCAAGGCAATCCTTTTGCGGTAAGAGGCTTTTTTGCGGTTTGTGTTGACATTTTAGGTTTTATTCTGTAGCTTTGCAGATTTTAAAAAATTGAAACAATCGATGAACCCATGCAGCTCACTCGCCGTACAAACAAGCATACCGCTCCCCAGTCGGACCCTTAGTTGCCGGACCCAGTGGGCTTTTCGAAAGCCCCTGCCCGGGTGAATGACCTTGCCAGGTCGTTTTGAAGGATGGAGGGCGCTCTCGTTGGTACATTCAATTCCAGAAGATACGATCCAGCGCATTAAAAACGTGGCCAATATCGTTGAGGTGGTTTCAGAGCATGTGGTGCTCAAGAAGGCCGGACGTAACTATCTGGGACTTTGTCCTTTTCACGCGGAGAAGACCCCATCGTTCACCGTCAGTGCGGAGAAGCAGATTTTTTACTGTTTTGGCTGCCATGTCGGTGGCAATGTTTTCAGTTTCCTCATGCAGCGGGAGGGGTTGGCTTTTCCCGAGGCGGTTCGTGTCCTGGCGGGTAGATACGGCATCGAGGTGCCCACGACGCATCTAAGCCCGGCGCAGAAAGAGAGGCTCTCTGAAAACGAGCAGTTGTATCGGGTGAACGCCGAGGCCATGCGCTTTTTTCAACGAACCCTCATGGAACCCCAGAGTGGGCAAAAGGCCATGAGCTATCTGGTCGGGCGCGGCATGACCCGCAAGATCATCGATGGTTTCCAATTGGGTTTCGCCCCCGAGCGCTGGGATGGTCTATACCGCCATCTGGAAGCAAAAAAGGTGCCCGGCGATCTTATGGCTAAGGCCGGAGTGGTGATCCCTCGCAAAGACCGTAACGGTTTTTATGACCGGTTCAGGGATCGGGTGATTTTCCCGATCATGAATCTGAGTCAACAGGTAATCGGGTTCGGCGGCCGGGTCATGGGGCTCGATTTGCCCAAGTATCTCAATTCGCCTGAGACTCCTATTTATAATAAAAGCAGATGCTTGTATGGAATTGACAAAGCCAACCGGCCGGCCCGGCTCTCCGGCCGGGTTTATGTGGTGGAAGGGTACTTCGATGTGCTTGCCATGCATCTGTACGGAATCGAAAATGCGGTGGCGACCCTGGGCACGGCATTGACGCCCGAACATGTGCAGATGATCAAGGGGATGGTGGGCGCATCGGGGCAGGTATACCTGGTATTCGATTCGGACCAGGCAGGCATCAAAGCTGCTCAGCGCAGCGTGCGCGTATTCGAAGAGGGTTTTTTGGATGCCCGGGTGCTGGTCCTGCCCACGGGGCACGATCCGGATACCTATTTGAGAGAACATGGTCCTGATGAATTTTTCAAATGGGCCGATAAAGCTCAGGGAATGATTCCGTTCATCATCAGCATGGCGATCAACACCCATGGCCTTTCCCTGGAGGGTAAGATCAAAGTGGTGGCCGAGGTGCAGGAGTCCCTGGCCGCCGTTCAAGACAGCGTGGCGCGCGCTCTGTACATCAAACAGCTGTCGGAACGGTTGCAGATCGATGAGGGCGCTATCTTGGAGAAGGTCCGCCTGGTGGCTGGCCGGACAATGCCCCAGGTTCCGCAGAAGGTCTACAGACAGGAGCAAATGGAGGTCGGCGACAGTCGTCGTCTGGAGCAACAAATCGTAGCCATGATGCTCTGTTATCCACAAATGATTCCCGAAATCGTCAGCCGGAATCTCATCGAGTATTTTGAGGATGTCCAACTGCAGAAGATTGCCCGGATGCTTGGGCAGCGCGGTCTTACGGAAAAGGAAAGCGCCGCCGATATGGTTTCCATGATCGACGATCCCCGGTACCGCGGCCTGATGGCTCAGTTGGCGTTGGAAGAGTGCCATTGGGACCGGCAGGGGTGTGAGCGTTTTCTATCCCAATTCGAAGCGCGCCATCGCCGCCGCATGCGCGAAGATCTGCAACGTCAGATCGAAGCAGCGGAACAAAACAAAGACACCGAACTGCTTTCCACACTATTACGCAAGAAGCAACAGCAAGCGGGTAGGGGATCGATCAACTCGTAAGGTGCAGGAGGCTCATTCCAATGGCTAAAAAAACGGACGCAAAAACCAACAGCACCGGTGCCGCCAAAGCTGACGGCGGCACAAAAAAGAAAAAGGAGATCAAACTGGAACCATCCATGCATGATGACTCGGCCGATATCTCCGATGAAGATCACGAGTCCAAGGAAGAGAAACACGTCAGCGAAAAGGCGCTGAAGGCCTTGATCGCCCAAGGCAAAAAACAGGGTTTCCTCACCTATGAAGAGCTGAACGCAGCACTTCCCGATGATATGCTCTCTGCTGATCAGATGGATGACACACTGATAATGTTCGATGATCTGGGCATCGACATCATCGATGACAATAACCGCAACATTACCAAGGAAAAAGCCAAGAAGCTGGACATGGATCTGAGGGCCGACGACGCGGGTATGGCCGATTACGGATCGGTGACCGATCCGGTTAAAATGTACCTGCGGGAGATGGGGCTGGTGACCCTGCTGAGCCGCGAAGGCGAGGTGGAGATCGCCAAAAAGATCGAAGCTGGCGAACAGGATGTGCTCAAGGCGCTGCTGGAAACCACATTGGGAGTGGATTTCATCCTCGACCTGGGGCGGCGTATCGAAAATCAAGTGTTGCGGCCCAAGCACGTTCTGCGCGATGTAGACGAGGGCGATACCTATCAGGATGAACAGGTACAAATTGATTCTTTTCTGGCGACCGTCAAAGGCATTGCAGAGGTCCATAACGAGAACAAGGAGTTTCGCGACACGCTCTTCGACGATCAGAAGGTACAATCCGAAGAACAGCGGCGCATCCGGCGCAACATCACGCGGCGCAACCAGAAGATTTTCGATATGCTCAAGGATTGGCGCCTGGAGGGCAGCGTCATCGATCAGATCGAAGAGGATATCCGTAACCTGATCGACTGGTTCGACTCCATGAACCGGGTCATCACGGCCACGGCCGAGAGCCTGAATGTGCCGGTGGTCACTTTCCGGGAGAACCTCGCGTCCAAGACCCGTTTTTTCAAAATGATCGGCAAAGAGAGCTCTCTTTCCAAAAAGGAACTGGAAAGCTTCTTCGCCCATGTGAGCGAGACCCAGAACCAGATTGCGGCCAAGGAGAACGAGATCAAGGCCAACAGCCGTATTCTAAAGCGCATCCTTGCCAGCGTGGACGAAGGCCGCTCCCGGGCCAAACTGGCCAAGAGTGAATTGATCAAGGCCAACCTGCGCCTGGTGGTGAGCATCGCCAAGAAGTACACCAACCGCGGCTTGCAATTCCTCGACCTGATCCAGGAGGGCAACATCGGCTTGATGAAGGCCGTGGATAAATTCGAATACCGCCGTGGTTACAAATTCAGCACCTATGCCACCTGGTGGATTCGCCAGGCCATCACCCGCGCCATCGCCGATCAGGCGCGCACCATCCGCATTCCGGTGCACATGATCGAAACCATCAATAAGCTGATTCGCACCTCGCGTTATCTGGTTCAGGAACTGGGGCGTGAACCCCGACCCGAGGAGATTGCCGAAAAGATGGAAATCCCGCTGGACAAGGTGCGCAAAGTGCTCAAGATCGCCCGTGAGCCCATTTCTCTGGAAACGCCCATTGGAGAAGAAGAAGACAGTCATCTGGGAGACTTCATCGAGGACAAGAAGTTCTTGCTGCCTTCGGATGCGGCCGTCAGCCTCAATCTGGCCGAGCAGACCCGCAAGGTGCTGGCCACATTGACCCCCAGGGAAGAAAAAGTCTTGCGTATGCGTTTCGGCATCGGCGAGAAGGCTGATCATACGCTGGAGGAGGTGGGGCAGGACTTCACGGTAACCCGGGAGCGCATCCGCCAGATCGAAGCCAAGGCTTTGCGCAAGCTCAGGCACCCGACTCGCAGCCGAAAGCTGAAGAGTTTCATCGAGAGCTAGCAACGTGTCGAAAACCAAGATTCAGGCCGCCGGGCATGGCGTGCAGCTTTCAAAAGCGCAGCCTGCATTCGGTATGTGGACATTTTGGGAAACCACACAACGCCGCATGGCGGCCTCATGCGAAGTTTTTCAAAAACCCGTTATGACCGGCAGCTATGGAAGCAAAATAGCGCAAAGGCCATTTAACAAATTGACAAAGATCGCGGTGGTGGATAATAAATGCCCGCGACTTGGACGGGCCCATAGCTCAGTTGGTAGAGCCACCGGCTCATAACCGGTCGGTCCCTGGTTCGAGCCCAGGTGGGCCCACTTCACCTCTTCCGATGCCGGCAAATGCCGCCGAAGGAAAGGCGGGAGTGCAAGATTCAAGGGCGTGGTGTGCCAAACACCGCGCCCTTTTTTGTGTCTCGAACGCCCAATTGAGCCTGCGATCCGGCTTTCCAATATGTCGTTGCAAACAAACCCTGAAATGGTATAGAGCCAGTGCCGATAAGGATGATCGCGATGCAGGGCAAATCAACGACAGAATGCTACGTGGGAGATGTGATCCAGATCATGGAGCGTTTGGCGCCGCTCCATCTGGCCGAAGAGTGGGATAATTGCGGATTACAGGTTGGTTCGACCAATTGGCCGGTGCGCAAAATCTGGATCGCCCTCGATCCTCTGCCGGAAGTGGTGTGTGCCGCGGCAGAGCAACAGGTGGATTTGCTGATCACCCACCATCCCCTGATCTTCAAACCATTGCGAACGATAAATTCGATGACGCCGGTGGGCGGCATCATAGAAAGAGCCTTGGCCGCGCGCATGGCCATTTACTCAGCCCACACAAATCTGGACAGTGCGCGCGACGGGGTAAGCACCATCCTGGCTCGCACGCTCGGGCTGAAAAGGTTGACGCCTTTGGTGCCAAATGCAAGCGATCCAACCCCATCCGGCAAGGTGGCACGTCTGGGACTGGGGCGACTGGGATCCCTGGACAGGGCAATGCAGCTGAGCGCCCTGATCGGCAGGGTCAAAAAGCGCATGCACTTGTTGACCGTCAAGGTGGCGGGCGATCCCCGGATAGAGGTTCGCCGGGTGGCGGTATGTTCGGGCAGTGGTTCGAGCCTGCTGGAGGCGTTTCTCGATTCTGACGCCCAGGTTTACATCAGCGGCGATTTGCATTACCATGCAGCCCGAACCGTATTGGATGCAGGACGGGCACTTATCGACGTAGGACATTTCGCTTCGGAACATCTGGTGACCGAGGCCCTGGCGAAGACGTTGAACGCTGCCGTTCAATCCAACGGCTGGCAAATTGCGGTGGCGCCTTGCCCCACGGAACGCGATCCATTCATGTTGCGATGAAAGCGATGGGCGATGAACGAGAGCATTAAAAAGAACTTGGTCACCCTGGCGATCCTGCAGCGCACCGATGCGGCTCGGGATACTTTGGAAAAATACCTGTCCGGCGTCGAGGAGCGCATCGAAAGCCTGTCCCGGCAGATGGCCGCCATGGATCAGCAGGTGACGGAAGGCCAGCTCCAGTTGGACGGGGTAAAGAAGCAGTATCGCTCCGATGAGAATGAAATCCGCAGCATCGAGGCGGGTGTTGAAAAGAGCGACGCCAAGCTGGGCTCGGTCAAGACCAACAAGGAGTACCAGAGCATCCTCAAAGAGATCGACGATCTCAAGCTGAAAAAAGGTGTCATCGAAGATCGTATGATCGAGATGCTCGAGCAGATCGAAAAGGTCGAAAAACAGGTCAAGGTGCTCAAAGCCGACCGCGCTGACTTGGCCCGGGAGATCGAAGAGCAACAAAACCTCATCCGCAAGGAGGCCGAAGAGCGGAGCCGGGAACTGGCATCGCTCAGCCGGGAGAGGGAGGAGATTTGGGCCGAACTGGAGCCCAAAATGCAGAAAATTTACGGCCGGGCCAAGCAGCAAGGCAAAGGCACCGCCGTGGCGGCCGTGGTGGACGGGGTCTGCCAGGTGTGCCGCATGAATATTCCGCCCCAGGCGTTCATCGAGTTGCTGCGCCTGGATAGCATGAGCATGTGCCCCAACTGCCAGCGGATCATCTATCCCAAGGCGGTGATTGAAGGGGCCTGATCTTTTAAACAGTACGGTCGGAGCAGGCCAGGCGGTCGCCGGTTCGTTTGCGAATCGGAGGAAAGTCCGAACACCATAGGGCAGGGTGCTCCATAACGTGGAGTCGCGGTGACGCGAAGGCAAGTGCAACAGAAAGCAAACCGCCCCGCCTCGCGGCGGGGTAAGGGTGAAACGGTGCGGTAAGAGCGCACCAGTTCTCCGGGTGACCGGGGAAGCTAGGTAAACCCCACCCGGTGCAAGACCAAATAGGGGAGTGTTTGAGGGCTGCCCGTCCAAGCTCCCGGGTAGGTCGCTTGAGGTGCCGGGCAACCGGCATCCTAGAGGAATGGTCGCCGTCCCGGTTGCAGGTAACTGCAGCGGGAAACAGAATTCGGCTTATGGCCTGCTCCGGCCGTTCGATTTCATTAATGCAGTCAGAAGTGGCGGTCTGCTGCCCGGATCTTAATGAGCTTTCAAAAAGGGCGGCGGCGCAGAAGCGGGGTGCAAAAAAAGAGGTGAACAGGTGTTAACAATCGAAGAACTCCGGGTGGAAGTGGGCGGCAGGGCGATCCTCAACAACGTCAATATGGAGATCCCCCGGGGGGAGACCCATATCCTTTTCGGGCCCAACGGTTCCGGCAAAACCAGTCTGATGATGACCATCATGGGTTTTTCCGGCTACACCATTACCCATGGCAAGATCACCTTCAAGGGTCATGACATCACCCACATGCCGATCCACGAGCGGGCGCGACTGGGAATCGGTGTATCGGTGCAACGGCCTCCCACGGTACAGGGACTTAAGACCCGCAACCTGGTGGAGGTATGCGCCAAATACGGCCGGCGCACGGTGGACATCGAAGAATTGGCGCGCGAAGTCAATTTCAACGCTTTTCTGGACCGGGACGTGAACCATAAATTTTCCGGAGGGGAGATCAAGCGCAGCGAGCTTTTGCAACTCATGGCCCAGGATCCGGACCTGATCCTGCTGGACGAGCCCGAGTCCGGCGTGGACCTGGAAAACATGGCGCTGATCGGTGAAACCATCAATACCTTGCTGCATCGCGGCATCAAATACGCCAAAGGGAAACCCCACCGCCATAGCGTGACCAACGCCAGCAAGTCGGCCCTGATCATCACCCATACCGGTCACATCTTGGATTACATCACCGCCGATAAAGGCCAGGTTCTTTTCAACGGTCACTTGTGCTGCTCGCGCAATGCCCGCGAGATTCTCAAGTGGATAGGTGAATTCGGTTACGAGGAGTGCGTACGATGCGCGATGGAAATGACCATATGACCAAGGATGCCGGCGGCGTCGACCTCAAACGATATGTTACCGAAGCCGACGATCACGGCTATGTGACCCGCCTGGCGGAGATTGCCGCCGGTGACAGCGCCAAATTCCTGGATGTGGGGATCGATACCGGCGAAGAGGGCCGCGCCGGAACCTTCATTCAAAAGGACAGATCCGTGATCCATTCCTGCGCCCATCAGGAGGGTGTCACGATCATGTCCATTTCCCAGGCCCAGAACACCTATCCCTGGCTGTCGGAGTATGTGTGGCGGGAGATCGATCCGCAAAAGGATGTTTTTACGGCCCAGGCCAAGAAGGTCCCCCATGAGGGTTATTTCATCCGTTCGGCGCCGGGTGTTCAGGTGGCCCAACCGGTGCAGGCGTGTCTTTACATCGCCAAGGAGGGGTTTTCCCAGAACGTTCACAACGTGGTGATCGCCGAAGAGGGCTCTCGGCTGCAAGTCATCACCGGATGCGCCACTGCCCCCCATCTGGTTTCCGGCCTGCACGTGGGGGTGTCCGAGTTCTACGTGAAAAAAGGCGCCCAACTGCACTTCACCATGATTCATGACTGGGGCCGGGAGGTCAATGTGCGCCCGCGCACAGTGGTGCGGGTGGAGGCCGGCGGTGTGTTCGTTTCCAATTACATATCCCTCAAGCCGGTGGGGTCGCTGCAGATGTATCCCACTACCCTGCTTGCCGGAGAAGGCGCCGTCGCGCGCTTTAACAGCGTGCTGGTGGCCGGCAAGGGATGCTCCCTGGATGTAGGCTCCCGGGTCATTTTAAGCGCCCCCGGGACACGGGCCGAGATCATTTCGCGGGCCATCGCCGCCGGAGGGACCATCGTGGCCCGCGGCGAACTGGTGGGCCAGTGTCCGGGGATAAAGGCCCACCTGGAGTGCAAGGGACTAATTCTAAAAGAAGGCCTGATGCAGGCCATTCCGGAGTTGAGCGGGACGATGCCCGGTGTGGAGATGAGCCACGAGGCTGCCGTGGGAAAGATCGACCAGGGCGAAATCGAATATCTCATGGCCCGGGGCGTGGACGAAGAAGAGGCGGTCTCGATGATCGTGCGCGGTTTCTTGAATGTGGACATTGAAGGGCTGCCGCTCGCCCTGCGCCAGAAGATCGACCGCATCATCCAAGACACTCAAAAAGACATGATGTAGATGGAATCTTACAAGCCCGATGATGACAACTACTGCGAGATCTCCTTTGCCGAAAAGGTACGGCTCTTCTCGCATGACTACCTCAAGTGCTGCGTATATCTGGCGAATGGCTCGCTGCCGCCGTCGTTCTTCACTAAAAAACTCTATTCCGAGCTGGTTTCCACCTCCCAGGTGCTCGAAGACTTCCTTGATTTCCATGGCGCCAAAAACAATGAAGAGTGGTATCTATACCGGGAGCTGGCCGCAGCCATCCGTCACCTGAGTCTGGGCGCCTATTCCCAGAAGCACATCTCCAACCGGCTGGTGTTTTATGAGCTGCCCGAAAGCGATGAATTCCGGTCGGGCGGCCTGCAGGCCGCGGCTTTCCTGAATGCCTGCCTGATGAAATTGGCACCGGTGATCATTTCCGAGGCACAGCGATTGGGCATTCCCATGCCGACGAGCGCCTTTGGTCCGGAAGACTTCCCGGGCACCACCACCGGCGAGATGCTGCCGTTCAGCATCGACGATGAGGCCAAGGACCTGCAAAAGAAACATATCGTCAAAATCGCCAGCGAATTTGTTGGCATATCGGCGAAGTTCGACCATCTCGGCTTTTACGAACCTTATGGCATCGAAGATATCCGGCGGCTGGTGCCTGCCCAGGTGAATGAAGTGGAGATCCGGCGCTTCGAGATGGTGCTGCACAATCTGCAGTCCTCCTTCGACACATACGTCATCCATGGCGGTTTCCGGTTCGGCAACCGCAAGCTCAAGAATTTGCGCAGCTATTTTTCGGTGGTTTTCCATCTGCTTCAGATGATGGGCCGTCTGCTGCACTTTTATGAGCGCCATCTGCACGAAGCCGGCTATAAGAACACCTATAAAAAGGTGCAGGATCGGCTGGCTTCGCTCATCGATCCCGACCAACTCCTGGCCCATACCGTCAATTACGGCCTGTACTGGGCATGTCACTACCTGGCCACAGGCAAGGATGTGGCTCGCGAGATTCTCAACGAGAACATCGAACGCGGCCGAATCCAGGTGGGCATCCCCGTCAAGCTGGGGTTTCACAGCCGGCCCAGCCTGCTGGTGGCCAAGATCGTCCAGTACTACGGCGGTCAGGTGGAGCTGGTAATCGGCGAAGACCGATTCGACGCCAGCAGTGTGCTGGATATCCAGTGGGCGGGCGGCAAGATCCAGAAGGAGAATATCCAGCAGGTCGTGTTCGAAGGCGACGTGCGGGCCTTGAACGATATCCAGATCCTGGCCGGCGTCAACTACGGCGAGGACACCATGGGCAAAGGGGTGCCGCTGCCCAAGGAGCTCAAGTATCTGCGATGACGGTCGCCGCTTTGATCGTAGCTGCGGGTCAAGGCCTGCGCATGGGCTCGGATCGGCGTAAACAGTACCTGGATCTGGCCGGCCGGCCGATCCTGGCGCATACCGTCGAAGCATTTTGCGCCGTTTCCGAGGTGGACCTCATCCTGCTGGCCGTGCCGGCCGAAGAGATCGACTATTGCCGAAATCGGATCATTAGGTCGTTGGCCGGCACTAAACAGATCCGGCTGGTGCCGGGCGGCGAACGGCGCCAGGACTCGGTGCGCAACGGACTGGCATCGTTGGGTGCCGATGGCCCCATTGTTCTGATTCATGACGGCGTTCGTCCACTGGTTCGTCCTTCGCTGATCGTCGCCTGCATCGAAGGGGCCCGCAAATGGGGGGCCTGTATCCCCGCGTTGGAAGTCACCGACACGCTGAAAAAGGCCGACGGGACCGGTACTATCCTGCACACCGTGCCGCGGGGGGGGCTTTACGCCGCCCAGACTCCCCAAGCCTTTCAAACCGAATTGATCCTGCAGGCGCACCGCCGTGCCGTCCAAGAGGGCTGGCAAGCCACCGACGATGCCTCCCTGGTGGAAAGAATGGGCATTGCCGTCCACATCATCCCCGGGTCGCGCAGCAACATCAAGATCACCCTGCCGGAGGATCTGCAGTGGGCGAATATGCTTCTCGCCTTCAAAGCGCAGGATTAGAAAAGCTTTTAAAAAGCGTCTTCAGTCTACTCGGCTAACTTGATCAAGAATGCTTTGAATCCTTGCGATGGCCTCTTGCGGCGTGGCCGCGGTGCAGACAGAGCCATGACCCTGGTAAAACTGCAAGCATTGCGATAGGTCATACCCCAGGGTGATAACAGGTTTACCGTGCTTCAAGGCCAGGGCGATTTCCGACAGGGTGCCGGCACCGCCCGAGCAGGCCACGATTACGTTGCTGCTCAGCACATTGATGACGTTGCGGGCGGAGCCCATGCCGGTGCAGACGGCGACACGGACGAATTGGCTGGCGTTGGCGGTGTGGGCATCCGGCAAAATGCCGATGGTCAAGCCGCCCGCTTCGGCCGCGCCCCGGGCCGAGGCCTCCATGATGCCGGTGTTGCGGCCGCCGTTGAGCAGCACCCATCCCTGAAGGGCGATCAAGGCCCCTAGCCGGTAGGCATTTTCACAACTGGCTGCATCCGCCCGGGCGCCACCCATGACTCCCACTATGCATGGGCGCCTCATTCCTTATTCTCCTGGAAAAAGATCGTTTGCAGCAAAGCCGCCAGTTTGCGTGGATGGTGGCGCAACACGGCACCGTCGGATTCCAGCAGATCACCGGAAAATACCGTGCGCTTGGACCAGAAGGGGTTTTCGGGGTCCAGACGGACGCATTCCGATTTCTGCTCATGGTACATGCGGCAGATCTCTTCCGACGGCAAGCGGCTGTTGTAGACCACGCCGTCCACACTTCTTTTCAGGTATGCTTCCAGGCGATCTACGAAATCCGGAGCCTCGAAATTGTGGGTCTCGCCGAATTTGGTCATCAAGTTCACAATATGGATCAGGCGGGCTTTGCTGGTCCGCAAGGCGTCTGCCACACCCGGCACGACCAGGTTGGGTATGATGCTGGTGAAAAGATCGCCGGGCCCGAGCAGAATATAGTCGGCGGCGGTGATGGCCTTGATCACCGGCGGGTAAACATGTATCGTATCCGAGTGGTGGGGGACCAGGAAGACATCGCGAATCTTCTCTCGCTGGTGGCCGCGGGGCATATCGATGGCCTGCTCGCCGAAAATCCGGGAGCCATCGGTGAGTTCGGCTACCAGTGTGGCCGGGTCGGTGGTTACCGGCAATATGGTCCCCTTGGCTTCCAGGATCTCGCATAAAGCCGCAACACCCGAAGGGAAGCTGCCTGTGTAGCGCGACAGCATGGTCAGCAGCATGTTGCCGGCGTTGTGACCAATCAGGCGGGCATCTTTTTCGAATCGCTTCTGGAGAATGGTGCGGGCGAAGGTGTGGTGGGGCGAGAGAGCGACCACGCATTTAAGGATATCGCCGGGCGGCAAAATGCCGAGTTCATCGCGCAGGCGGCCTGTGCTGCCGCCGCTGTCCATCATGGAAACGACGGCGGTGATGGAGATTCCTTCCATTTCCCGCAGCCCCGATAGCAAGGCGAACTGACCGGAACCGCCGCCGATGGTGACCACATGGACCGGAGCAGCGTCATTTGGGGGTGCATTCATGCGCTTGTCGCTTTCCTTGGCAGGCTGTTGTAAAACTTCGCCTGAGGCCGCCATGCGGCGTTGCGCGGTTTTAAAAAAATGCTCACATACTGCGTGTGTATGCTGCGCTTTTCGAACACCGTGCGCCTTGCCTGACGGCCTTATTCTTGTTTTTCAACAGCCTGTTAGATTCGATGGCCTGACAGGCTGCGCCGAATGTATCCTTATGTAAGAGATACATGGCAGATTCGAACTGATCGATCCTGCGACATTTTATTTCAAATTGCAATGCGCGAATGGATGGGGGAACGAGCAAAACCGCTGCGCCCCCAGCGAGCCTCCCTGCACCGAGTTGACAACAAGAGGGCCGAATCGCATCTTATGGCCGTTTTTGAAGCCCAACTCATTGTAAATGAAAGGAGTTCAACATGGCTTTGGGATTGGATCGTGGTGAGAAGGCGGCCCAGGACGCCCAGCAGGCGTTCCTGCAGCAGTTGAAACGTACCTTTGCTTCGCTTCCCCGAGAGATTCCGCTGCTGCTGTTCGTGCAGCGCGGCAAAGAAGATGTCTTCGTGGATGCTTGCCGCCAGGTGGTGCGCGCCTTCAGAGGGTTGACCGACAAGATTACGCTCAAGGAGTATAATCTGGATCACGAGCTGGCGGCCAAACACAATGTGGACAGCTCTCCCACGCTGCTGATCGATCCAGACCATTATAATATCCGGTGGCTGGGCGCGCCCATGGGCGAGGAGGGCCGCTCTTTTCTGGAAGCTATGTTGCTCGTCGGCAACGGCAAGGCCGATTTGGGCGAGCAGTCTCTCAAGGTGCTCGATCATCTGGACGGTCCGCGCCTGGTGAAGATATTCGTCAGTCCCACCTGCCCTTACTGCCCCCAGCAGGTGGTCAACGGGCTCAAGGCCGCCATCCAGAAGCCTGAGCTGGTATCGCTTGAAATCATCGATATCCAATGCCGTCCAGATCTGGCCGATCAATATGGCGCCCAGAGCGTGCCCCAGGCATATGCCAACGATGTGCTCATCGGTCAGGGCGCCCAACAGGAAGAAGTGTTTCTATCCTCCCTGGTCAAACTGGCTCCGCAAACCATCTTCATTCCCGAAAGCACTGAAAAAGTGGTTCATACCGATGTGGTCATCGTGGGCGGCGGACCCGCCGGGCTCACCGCAGGCATCTATACCGAACGCAGCGGGTTGCGCACTGCGGTGATCGAACGGGACGCCCTGGGCGGGCAGGTGGCACTGACCCCTATCGTGGAAAACTATCCGGGGTTTACCCAGGTAGGCGGCAAGACACTGGTGGACATCATGGTGAGCCATGCCCTGCAATATGTACAGATCTTCCAAGGCGAGGAAGTTCTGGATGTCAAGCCGGGCGACCCCATCGAAGTGACCACCACCCGTCGAAAGTTCTTCACCCGCACCTTGCTGCTGGCCACTGGCGCCAACCACCGCCATCTGGGCGTACCGGGCGAACAGCAGTTTTCCGGTCGGGGGGTGAGCTATTGTGCCACCTGTGACGGACCGCTTTTTAAAGGGCGCAAAGTAATCATGGTGGGCGGCGGTAATTCGGCGGTCACCGAGGCACTTTACCTCAAGCATATGGGGGTGGATGTCACCCTGGTGCATCGCCGGGATCGTTTGCGGGCACAGGATGTGCTGGCTAACCAGCTGCCGGCTGCCGGTATTTCCATCATGTATGATACCGAGATCAAAGCCATCGAGGGCCGAGAAAAGGTCCAGCGGGTGCGGCTGATCAATTCCAAGTCCGGCAAGAGCAGCGACTTGGCCGTGGATGGCGTCTTCATCGCCATCGGCTATGAGCCGGCTGTGGCCTTGGCCCGGAAGATCGGCGTCGAATTGAACGAGGAGGGTTACATCAAGCACGATGCCTTCCACCGTACGAACATACCCGGCATCTACTCGGCCGGTGATGTGGAGGGTGGCTACAAACAGATCGTCACGGCCACCGGTCAGGGCGCCGCAGCCGCCATGACGATTTTCGAGGATTTGATCAATCCCTACTGGAAGATGGCCGAAGCCTCCTGATCCGGCTTCCAGACGCGTTTGTCGAAATCATTAAAGATTATAGGGCGACAGGCCGATGGCTGTGGGGATGGCGTGAAGCTTTTCGGGGTGCACGCCATAACCCCAATTTCTGATCAAGGAGTCTACCTATGGCGGTGGGGATCGTTCGTTCCTTCAACGACGAGCAGGGATACGGTTTCATCGAAACCGACGAAGGTGAATTTTTCTTTGTACACCACAGTGTTATCGAAATGGAGGGATTCCGAACCCTGGCCAGAGGGGATAAGGTTATTTTTGATGTCACCATCACGCGGCGGGGCCAGGAAGCGGCTCACGTGCGCAAGATCTGACACGGCCTGGACCCTGCCGGATGCTGAAGGCCGATGCCGGAGCGCCGGTACCCCCAAATGTGGTTCGGTATCAAAGCCTTATGGCTGATCCGTGGTTCCTAGAATCCGGGCCAGCGCCCGCAATGCCAGATAGTAACCGTTGACCCCCAACCCCACAATCTGACCCGTAACCACATCCGCCATCAGGGATTTGTGACGAAACGCCTCGCGTTTATGGATGTTGGATAAGTGCACTTCGATGATGGGCACCGATAAGATCGCGATGGCGTCGCGGATGGCGATACTGGTGTGGGTATATGCCGCTGGATTGATGATCATTCCATCGATCTTTCCCAAAGACGCCTGCAGTTTGTCGACGATGGCCCCCTCGTGGTTGGACTGAAAGCAGCTCACTTCCAAACCCGATTGACGGCCCATGGCAACGAGTTGCGTGTCGATTTCAACCAGGCCGGTGCGACCGTACAACTCGGGTTCGCGCAGACCGAGCATGTTCAGATTGGGGCCGTGGATCACGAGCACAGGCAGCATCACTTTTTTTATTTTTCCCATTATTCCCCCGATCCGCCGGTTTTCAAACGGGAAATCTTCCGGGCATAGTCGCCACTGCCGAAAACGGCTGACCCGGCCACGAGCACATCGGCGCCGGCCCGAACAACTTCGGCGACCGTGCGGTCATTGACCCCGCCGTCGATTTCAATCAAGGTTTTCAACCCCTGTCCATCGATGAGGGCCCGCAAACGACGGATTTTTTCCAGGCTGGCGGTGATGAATTTCTGACCGCCGAAACCCGGGTTGACGCTCATGATCAGCACCACGTCCAGGTCGGCGAGCATCCATTCGAGGGCGGACAAGGGGGTGGCCGGATTCAGTACGGCCCCAGCCTTGGCACCCTTTTCCTTTATCAAATGGATGGTGCGATGCAAGTGGGGGCACGTCTCCACCTGTGCGGTGATGATGTCGGCACCGGCTTTTACGAATGCCTCGATATAGGCATCCGGATTTTCGATCATCAGATGCACATCCACCGGCAGGCGCGTCGAACGGCGAACCGCTTCGACCACCAGGGGGCCCATGGTGATATTGGGAACAAAGTGGCCGTCCATGACATCCACATGGATCCAATCGGCGCCCGCTTTTTCCACGGCGCGGATTTCACTGCCCAATTGCGTAAAGTCGGCGGAAAGGATGGAGGGGGCGATCAATGGCATGGGGCGTATCTCCAATTATTGGGCTGAGGCACGATAGCAGCCTATTCGTAATGGGTGGTTTGGATCAGTTCGTCATCCACATAGAGAAAAAGGGTGCCGGGCTTCGTTCCAGGTAACAGAAGCCATATTTCACAATCTGGTTTGACGAAGTCATCGAATAAAACCATAGAAGAACCCAACTGGTTGAGCCGCACACGGATGTATGAATTCAAAACACCTGGTGCAGTGCGGTGACGAAAAAGGCGCATCGCCTCTCGGCGGCTTCCGGTACCTGGCCTCGGGTCATGATTCACGCTGAAGGCCACGGTACTGCCTGCGAGCACGGGATATCCGGCCACCGGCTGGTGATCCGCCACCGCGCCCTCCGCAAGGCCGACCTCCCGAATAGATCGAATCACACCGCTTGTCAAATGGAGCTTTTCAATGATTTTCATGGCCTGATCAAATGCCAGGTTGCGTAGATCCGGCATGACCATGACCTTGGGCGGCGGCCCCGCACTGATCAGCAGGTCCACGGTATCTCCGCGCAGGCCCCGGGTGCCGCCGCGAGGATACTGGGAAATGATCTCCTCTTTGGGTGTGGCTGGATCGCAGGCGTAACTCAGGTTCCCCTGGCGCAGATCGTTGTCGTCAAGAAAGATGCGGGCCTGGGCAAGACCGACACCTGCGATATTGGGCAGGACGACGTTTTGGGCGCCTTTGGAGATGACGATACGCACATCCCGACCGCGTTTGATTTGGCTGCCCGGAGCGGGATCCTGGTAGATGACATGGTGCTTGGGAACATCCGGGTTGTATTCGGAGCCCTTGACCTTGGTATTCAGCCCCAGGTCGGAAAGCCGCTCCAGCGTCTGGACCACCTCTTTGCCCACCAGGTCAGGTACCACCACCGTGTCTTCACTTCGGATCAGCCAGCGCAGCGTCAGGTAGGTGGCGCCAGCGCTCGTGATGACGAACAGTGCCATCAGCAGCATGATTCGGGCGATGCGTTTGAGCATGGCGGTCATGTCTTAAAAATTGAAGCGGACAGCCACCACAACGCCGTCCGTCAAGCTTCGGGAGTTCTGCGGCGGCAGGGCGCCGAGGTTGATGCGCATCTGTTGCCTCAACCGGTCCACGAAATCCTGCTGGTGCGCCCGATTAAATTTGTGGGCGTCGCTGATCGCGCCATAGATGTTCGCGGTGTAGAATCCCAAGCCGGCGATGCTCAGCAAGACACCCAGGGCATCGAGGTCGTTGTCGAAGGACTCATAGGCGGCCACGAACAAGCCTGCATTTACCACCAGGGCGGCCAGGGCATCCTCGTATCGGCCACAGTAGAGTTGCCCCGCGCCCGGCACGATTGAAAGAGATCCAGCCAGTGCAGGGCTTTTCCGGGGGATCGCATCGGCGCGGGCCAGCGCGGCTTCGAGCGCTTCGACATTCAGGCGCCTGCGGCCTTCCGCAGAGATGCGGCCGAAGGCGTAGCCTGCACCGCTCCAATCCATCTGGTCGATGTGGATCCAGCCGATGCGCAGATAGGCACTGTCCCGCAAGGCAGGGTCATCGGTTCTGGTGATCAGTGTCTGCATCTCGAGAACGGCAAGGTTGGGATTGCCCATGCGGGCATGGCATTCAGCAGCCATGAAATGGGCATCCAGGGCCACCGGGTCCGGTGGTTCCAGTCGTGTCAGCTCATTGAAGCGCTTCAGCGCCGTCGAAGGTTCGCCGGCTTGCAGGAAGGCCCGGGCGGCGTCGAAAAGCGCCCGGCGCCGTTCGGGTGCCTGCGGAAAAAAGTAGGCAAAGCGTTCGAACTCTTCCGCGGCACGCAGAAATTGGCCCTGCTCGTAAAGCTGCCGGGCGTATTGCAGTTGCCGAGGGGCATCGATGACCAGCGGCTCGGCCCAAGCCGCGGTCATGGAGAACATCCACGCGGCCAGGGCCCACACCCATGGCCTGAAGAAAGGGGCCGTCATGTCAGTGCACTTTCCACCAGAAGGTGTTGGCATCCAAGGGGTCATAGGCATATGGACGACCCTGGACGCGAATGGGATCGGCCAGGCGGGTTTCGTCCCGTCCACAACGCAGGAGGCGGTCGCAGGTGAGCACCCATCCCATCAGCGGGCCTTCCTGGGCAAAGGCCTGGGAGGCATAATGGGAACAGGTGGGATACATCGAACAGCGGTCACCATCAGCCTTGGAGATGAAGCGTTGGAGCCGTTTCAAAGGGGAAATTGGAGCGGGTGCCGGCTGGGGATCATGCGCAGAAACCAGGATTTGGTCCTGGGCTGACGCCCATCCGGGGCAGAGGCCGACTGCCATAGCCGTCATCAAGATAGCGGCGAGCAGCAGATATAACAAGGTCTGGCGGGGTTTCGATACCAAAGATGCGGACCTCCCATGGTCAGCGGCGGTAGTGTACGGGCGGAGGGCGATCATTTCTGAGTGACGCGCACCACCTCCTCGATGGTGGTGATGCCCCGCAGCACCTTTTCGATGCCATCCCGTCGCAGGGTGTTCATGCCCAGTTTGAGGGCTTCCTGTTTGATCTGGAAGGAGTCGACGGTCCGCTGGATCAAGGTTTTGATCTTGTTGTCCATCAGCATGATTTCATAAATGCCGATACGGCCGCGGTAGCCGGTCTGGAAGCATTTGTCGCACCCCTTGGCCCGGTAGAAGGTGTACTTGCTCAGGCGGTCGGGGCGCACCCCCAGGGTCTGCAGGGTCATGTCAGGCTTGTAGGGCTCCTTGCAGTGTTCGCACAGCACGCGCACCAGGCGCTGGGCGATGACGGCCAGCAGTGAGGAACTGATCAGGAAGGGTTCCACGCCGATATCCACCAGGCGGGTGATCGCACTGGGTGAATCGTTGGTATGCAGCGTGGAGAAGACCAGATGACCGGTCAGGGCCGACTGCACGGCGATCTCCGCCGTTTCCCGGTCGCGGATTTCACCGATGAGAATCACGTCCGGGTCCTGGCGGACGATGGAACGCAACCCCCTGGCAAAGGTCAGTTCGATCTTGGGGTTGACCTGGATCTGGCTGATGCCCTTGAGCTGGTACTCCACCGGGTCCTCAATGGTGATGATGTTGATGTCCGGTGTGTTGATCGACGAGAGCACCGAGTAGAGGGTCGTGGTTTTGCCGCTGCCGGTAGGGCCGGTGACCAGGATGATGCCGTTGGGCGAGCTGACCAGCTCTTTGATCAACTTAAGTTGGCTTTTGTTCAGGCCGATCTCGCTTAGCTCGAAGATGTTGCTGGACTTGTTCAGCAGACGCATGACCACCCGCTCGCCGAAGGTGGTGGGCAGGGTGGAGACGCGCACATCGATGTTCTGCTGGCCGATTTTGACTTCGAAGCGACCGTCCTGGGGCAACCGCTTCTCGGCGATATTGAGCTTGGACATAACCTTGATGCGTGAGGTCAGCGCCGGTTGGATCCACTTGGGCGGTGTGAGCAGATCGTATAGGATGCCGTCCACGCGATAACGCACCTTGAAGCTGTCCTGGTAGGGCTCGATGTGAATATCGCTGGCCCGTGCCTTGATCGACTGGGAGAGGATATGGTTCACCAGTTTGATGATAGGCGCGTCGCTGGTGTCTTCGAGCAGGTCGGCCGTGTCTTCGATCTGGCTGATGATGTCGCTCTCGTCCTCCATGTCCTGGACCAGCTGTTGGGCCGAATCCTGGCTCAGGTCGAAAGCCAGATTGATGGCCGCCAGAATCGCCTGGCGGGTGGAGAGCACTATTTTGCACGACGCCAGGCCAAGCAGCCGCGTCAGGTCGTCCACGGCATTGAAGTTGCTCGGATCGTTGACGGCGACGATGAAGACCGCATCCTGACTCTTGATGTCGGTGTTTCCGTTGGCCTGGGTCGCAGCAGGGTTGGGCACGGCCAGCGGCACCATGTTGTGGCGCTTGAGAAACTGGATGGAAATCTTCTTGGCGAACTCGCCGCCCATGATGCTCTCCATGGGCAGTTCAGGCCAGAAGGGGATCTCGTACTGGATGCTCAAGGCTTCGAGCAACTGGGTTTCGGACAGGGACTGCCGCTGTATCAGGATATCGCCCAGGTGCCCGCCTTTTTCCTGTTGGACATGGCGTGCTTCGGCCAGGGCATCTTCCGGCAATCCGAAACGGTGTTTCAATATGTGGGCCAGTTCCATGAGCGCTCAACCACTATAGTTTGATGAGAATCGGAGCAAATTGGTCCGCCTTGAGTTTCTCGATCACCGGTTCGGCCTCCTGTTTGGTAGGATAGTAGCCGATGCGCACGCGATACCAGACATTGCCTTCCGTGCCCATGCGCACGGTATAGGCGGCATAGCCTTTGGCGTTGAGCTGATCGAGCAGTTCATTGGCTTTTTCCAGGGTCGGCATAGAGGCCACCTGGAGGGTGTAGCCTTCGACGCGGGGGGAGCCACTGGAAGAATCGCCTGAAGAGGTGCCGGATTGCGGGGATTGGGCGGCAGGCGGCGCGGGGTTGCCTGAGGATTGCGGCGCCACCTGGCTCGGCGATACATTTTCGGACTCGGAATTTGGAATTCTCAACTCATCCGGTGGAACAAATATGTTCTCGTTGCGTTTAAAGAGATTGATCTTTTTGGGCACACTATCGATCTGCTGGCGTTTGTCAGCCGATACATCTCTGGCCTCTTTGGGGTTTTCGATCACCCTCGGCGTTAGAAAAATGTAGAGGTTCGATTTGCTGAAGGAGGTGGAGCGTGAACTGAAGAGCAGGCCCAGGCCTGGGATATCCCCAAGACACGGTGTCTTGTATTGGGCTGCGCCTTCGGTATCATCGATCAACCCGCCCAGGACCACCGTCGAGCCGTCTTTACAGATCGCAGTAGTATCTATGGTGCGCTTGAGCGTGGTCGGCCGATCGGTCTGCGCTTCGTTTTCAAGCGCCGTGACCTCCAGGGAAAGCACCAGGCGCACCATGCGGTCCTGGCTGATCTGGGGTGTAATTTTCAGGGTTTTGCCCACATCCTTGTACTCATAGGAGTTGTAGACATCACCGGCGATGGTGGTCGACGCGGAGGTCTGGGTCTGGAAGGGGACATTCTTGCCCACATAGATCTTGGCCTCCTGGTTGTCGGTGGTCAAGATCTGGGGGGTTGACAGGATGCGGGCATCCTTGTCCGTCTGATATGCCTGAATTATGGCCTGGATGCTGGGGAAGGTAACCCCCGAAATTTCGAGAGCCTCGCCAAAAACGCCCAGAGACAAGCCGGTGGGCAGGCTCGGTACCGGGGCACCGAGTGCTTGGGTCAGAGCCGCGTCGGTGGAGATCAGATTGTTATCGGTCTTGAAGCCGCCCCCTGTGATGATATCCTTGCCGTCAACGGAACCGGTTTCTCCAATCTGCCACTGAACACCCAATTGAAAGTTCTTAGCTACATTGACCTCCATGATCAACGCCTCAATGTAGACCATGGCCCGGGGAATGTCGATTTTCTTGATGATCGCTTCGAGGGCCGCGTAATCGGCGGCGTCCGCCATGATGATCAGGCTGTTGGTAGCCTTGTCCGCGGCGATGCGCACCTTGTCGGAAACCACGGGCGTGCTGGGTTTGCCGCCCTCTTTGGCATCCGAAGCAGCGGCTTTTTGGGGGATATCCATCAACACTTTGGCCACATCTTCGGCTGTCGCATGCTTCAGATAGTAGACATTGATGTTGCCTTGTCCCCGGGGGGTCTCCTTATCCAGGGTTTTGACCAGTTCGCGTACATTGTCCACTTCGCCTTCGCTGGCCAGCATCACGATGACGTTGGTGCGCTCATCGGCCACGAAGGTGATTTCGTTGGAGCCGGGTGCCCGGCCCTTGCCGCTGGGCTTGAAGATGTTCTGCAGCAGGGTCACCAGCTTGGGGGCGCTGGCGTTTTGAACCGGGATCACGGCGATCTGCTGGCCCACGCCGGTAATGTCGATGGTTTTTAGGATCTTAATCAGGCGGTTGATGTTGGAGTAGGTATCGGTGACGATGATGGTGTTGGTCGGGGGATAGGCCTGGATAATGCTGTTGCGTGAGACCAGCGGCGTGAAGAGGTTCTTGACTTCGTTGGGGTCGGCATAGCGCAAGGGAATGATCTGGGTCACGATGGAGTCGTCCACCGCCCCGGTCTCCTCTTTCAAGCGGGTCTTGATGCTCTTGGATCTGGCATCCGGCGCCGGGACGATCTTGGTGATCTCTCCCGAAGGGACAGTTGCAAATCCATTGACTTCCAGGACCGATTCAAAGACTTTGTAGGCCTCGCCTACCGTGATTTTGCCGGGGGAGATGATGGTCACCTTGCCCCGGACCTTCTCGTCTACGACGAAGTTGGTTTTGGTCAGATCGCTGATGAATTTGATGAAGACGCCGATATCCACGTTGTTGAAATCGATGGAAACCAGTTGGTTGCCGTTGCTCGCAGGCGCGAGGGGTACGGAGGGCGGCGCGCCTCCGGAGGGCGCGGTTCGAGCGCCTTCGGGTTCCTGGGCAGCGGCCCAGGAGGGCGCCATCAGGAAACTACAGATAACCAGAATAATAATGAGCACGGGTAAATAGGATCGTATGGCTGGTTTCATAAGCTTCAACTCAATCCATTCTTGGGTCGATGGTGCTATATCGCCGTTAGCATCCGTTCTATTGAAGATTGTAGGTGATCGTACGCTCCTGCCCCCTGCGTCGCACCTGGACCTGGACTTCGCTGGACGATCTGATGCTTTGGTACATTCGCATGGCATCCTCGGGCGATTGAATGGCTTCGCCGTTCACCCCCAACAGCACGTCACCGTTGCGCAGCCCCATTCGACGGAAAATGGAATTGGGCGATATCCGGTTCAACGATAACCCGTTGATCTGGCCGTCCTCCATATTTGGTGTGATGGCAATTTCGGTCATCAGTCGGTTCATGTCGTTGAAAGACTCCTCCACCATGCTGCGCTGCAAGGTGATAGTCTGCTCCGGACCTCCGCCGCTACCGCCGGCTGGGGGGATGGGCTGATAGGAACGAGGTGAACGGCCCCTGGATGCCACCATCGGAGAAGAAGCGCCGCCACCGGTAATTTCCTCCATGGCGAGCACCTCATCCCGTCCATCCACGTTGAGCACCACTTTCTCGCGCATGACGATTTTTACCGTGGCATTTTGAATGGTGTCGCCCACGCGATAAAGGTTTTGCTCGTGCTTCTGGAGATCTTCTATCACGGCATATGCCTGGTCGGCATCGCCGGACACGGTGCCCCAAAGTTTCAGGTTGAGCTGGGTGGGCGCGAGGGTGTCGGGATTGACTTCGGGGCTTTTGGCCGGTGCCGCGGCTTTTCCAATTTTGAACAGATCTCTTTCCAGAATGGGATTGTATTGATCCACTGACTTATATAAGGCCGTGCTCCCCCTGGATGCGGTACGGGTGACGATTTCCGCCGGTGCCTGGGGTTTGATGTACATTCCGACGACTTGGTAGAAAAGATTGACTCCCAAATACGCGCCCAGGGTCAGCAACCCCAGATTGACGGCCACCGTCAGACGCTGCAGATTCAATGTATTAACGTATGACATAGCTAGGATTGTCCAATGTACCGGAAATACGCAAAACGACACCCCGCTTCTGGGCCGTCTCCGATCCCAACATTGCGGCGATCATATCGTTGCGGTGTTCTGCAATGAAAGCCGCCTGGGGCTTGAGCGTGCACGACAATGTGAGCCGGCTGCTTTGAATAGGCTGCCGGAAAACGATGGAGCCCGTTATCTTTCCTTCGATCTGCGCTCCGGCGGCGTCGCAGCGTTTGATTTGGATCATGCGGGGTGTAACGGTCATTTCGGTTTGAACCTGGGAAAACTCCAACTGCTCGATTCCCATCAATGGGTTGGTAAATGTTATTCGGGCCGGGGCCAGATCCAGGCTGACGTTGGTGGTGCCGCCGGTCCCTTTGCGACTGTCGAAATCGACATAGGCATTCAAGTCGCCGGCGACCTTGTAATCGGGCCACTGCTTGAGAAATGTCAGCAGGTCGAGGGGAACTCGATCCAGATTCAGCGTGATTTTTGACTGTCCACGATCTTCGCTGGTCAACGCGGCTTTGCCTTTGAGGATGCCAGGCCCCAAGACACCGTTGAAGTCGATCTCTTTTTGGCTGCCCAGCAGCGACAACAGGCCCGGTGTAATCTTGAGATAATCGAACCGGGCGATGGGCAGATCGGCGTAGGCCATGGTAACTGGTTCGAGTTTCAACCCTGGGGGGAAGGTCGCATAGGTGTTTTCGATCTCCACCTGGAGAACCGGTGAGACCTGTTTGATCTGGGCGACAATCAGATCGCTGACTGTCCTGGAGGGGAAGCGCCAAAAGAGGAAAAAGCCCATGGCCACCAGGGCGTAGAGCGTGTAAAATATTATTTTACGGCTGTTCTTCATATGGCTATAGCTGGAAAGTCTCCACTTGCAGTACGGCGTCGATCAATTGCCCTTCCTTTTCTCCCTTGGCCAATGAAACACGCTTGACCCAGATCATTTCCTGGGATGTTTCCACGCCATGCAAGAAATTGACCAACTGTTCCATTGTGAGATTATTTATTTTCATTTCCACCATGGAGAGCGAATATGGGCTGTTTTTCAAATTGGTGGAAGAGGGCTTCATATAGATGATGTTCTGTTTGATACCGCTCTTGCCGGCCAATGCATCCAAAAACGAGAAAAGAGTGAAGCTCTTGGGGCGGTTTTTCAGCAGAGCTTCGTTGCTGAGCGTGCCGCTGGTCAGGGCCTGATATTCGCCGGCCAATTGTTTGATCTCCGCCAGCTCCTGACGCTTTTGGACGATCCGTTTACTCAGCGTGTCGCGGCGGTCGATGATTGGAAAAACGACCAATTGCAGCAGAAGCAGCACCACCAGCAGAACGCCGGCCACCGCCACGATGATTTTCTCACGGCGCTGCAGGTTCATGTTGAACGGCGCCGGCAGCGCATGAATATTCAAAGTCTTAATTGATTTGAATAAATCCAGAAGCTTGGCGATCATAGGTCCAACTTCAACTTGAATTGCACTTTGTTGCCACCTCGATCCATGTTGGCCGAAGATATGGTGACCTGTTTAAACATCCCGCTTTTTTCCAGATACCCTTTGATTTCGTCCACGGTATTGAAGGCGGCGGCTTCGCCGGAAAGGGTTACGCCGTCATTGCCGTAGACCAGTCGGTTGAAGACCATGTCCAGGTCCTTTGGAATCGATTGGCTCAGCTTCAAGAGCAAGTCGACGGTGCGCACCGGGTTGGGGCCGTGTTCCGTGTCGATGCCGCCGCTCTTGCTTCGCTTGATTTCGCTCTTCATCTGGTCCAGGGCATCCCCCACCCGACGTGTGCCCGGCAGGGTCTCGGAAAAGACCGCTTCAATCTGGGCGTCGAGGGCATCGACCTGTCTCTTCAAGAAAATGCTGTTGATTACAACACCGACCAGGCCCAGCAGGAGAATGGCGGCCAACAACGTCAGCGGTCCACGCAGATAGGGACGATAGGTGGTCCAATAATTGCGCAAAGGCGAACCACTGCGATGGAAACTGGGGCAGGGGCGCCCCTCGGCCTCCACCAGCGCCAGCGCCAGAGCATCGTCGAAAAGGCAAGGATGCCATTGGGGCAGCGTTGAAGCCGCCTCAAGCTTGTCGGCGCTTTTTTGCAGATTGACCATATGGGGGGGCATTTCCAAAGCTTCGGATAAACGCCGATCGATTTCGCCTTCGACGAAGGCCGGGCCGCTGAGAAAGATGTGATCGAATTCGAATCCTCCGGGTTGTGTCTCCGTGAAGGCGGTCAAGGTTTGACGGACTTTGAGCGCCAGCGCCTCGATGCCCATTTCGGTGGAGATGTCCGCGCCCAGGGTTCGTACCAGGAGGAGTCGCTGGAACTTCAATATGAAGAGGGTGGCCTTTTTGGGGCCTACGCTCAAGAAAAGCGTGGGACCTTCAACCGTTTCCATTTGCGCAGCCAGTGACAGCGCCAGGGGAAAATTCCCCGGAACCACCAATTGTGGCCGCCAATCCACTGCCGCAAGCGTCTCCATGACGATTTCCAGGTAATTGCGATCCACGGCCACCGTCAATAGACCGTCTTTTTCAGGCTCATCCGAGGCTTGAAAGTCGAACACCAGAGTGTCCACTGCCACAGGCAGGCTGGGTTCGAGCTCAAAGGGCAGTACCTGTCTGATCTTCTTTTCGTCCTTGAAGGGAACACTTACAGTGCGGCAGATGGTCTGGTCCGGCGGCAGGCTCACCACCACATTGGGCCGTTCCAAATGCAGTTTTTCTTTCAGGTCCCTGAGCGCCGCAAGGAGGGGGGCGGTTGCTTCTTCGCTGGCAGAGGGTAGTGCGGCATGGGCGCATGCATCGATGGTATTGCTTTTGAGGCCCGTGCTCAAAACGACTGCGGCAATGGAAGAATTGCGAATATCAATGGCTAAGATTTGTCGGCTCATGCCTTATTCATCAATTTATGGTTCGAAAAGCAGGCAAGTGGTTTACTGCTGAGATTGCCCGCCCAAGCCCAACCGTGCCTTTCCGGGGGATGTGGGTCCGTTCCTGGACCGAAGAAGGCGCCGTCATAAGAGATAGTGGAAACAGCCGCGTTTTGTCGGTTCCTGCTTTTCCTGTCCCTTTATATGCTAATCCGTCTTCCAATTCAAGACCTTACATTGCCATGGCTCGGATTCCTTGGGCTTGACCCGTTCGATTACAGCGGTGGTGGTCACCTGGACGTTGTTCAAGCTGGCGGTCGCCGTAATCCTGAATATTTGACTGGACACCGATATCAAATTCGAGTCGATTTCCGCGCCAGCCAACCCGGGGACACCCTTATGCCAGCCCAATCGGGTCACATCGTTGACATACAGGGTGCCGTTGGTGGCTTCGCGATATTCGATCAGAAGAGGGGCGAATTCGGCATTCTCGGGTGGCAGCAGTGCCGCCAGCACAGGCAGTTGGGCCGTGTTGATGTTGATCTTTCCCGGGAAAGTGAATTTTTCGTTCTCGACCTCTTCGGCGCCATAAACCGTCACATATTCACTGAGGCCTGCGGCCCCTCCCACGCCTGCAAAAAGCTCTGGTGTGATCCCTTTGACCAGCCGCAATTCGGACAAATCATCGAACGGTCCGTTCTTGCAGGCATATGGGGGATCCAGGCTCTCGTAGTAATCGGATTCGGCGCCGTTCAAACCGGTGATGGCGTCGTCATCCCCCGAATCCATCCAGTCCTTGATACAGCTGATAATGGTAATCGGATCGATATCCTCTTCTTTTTCTTTGTCGTTCGGGCGCTTTTCTTTGCCTTCTTCCAAATTTTCCATGGCCGTCATAAGGCCGCCTACAAAACGGCCCCAGAGTTCCTGCTGGCTGTTGTTGACGTTGCGTCCCTCGGGAAACTGGAGAAGGGCATTGATCTGGATTTTGCTCAGCTCGTCGGTGATTTCGAGGGTGACCGACCCTTCTTGGAAGGGAATTTCATTCAACAGCGTGGCAATGGTTTCGTTATCGGCCCAATCCTCCTGCAGCGAGTCGCTTTCCGATTCCAGACGATCTTTGATCAATATCGCCATGGCCAGGTTGATGGCCGAAGCACCCATCTCCTCCAGCGTGGTGCGATCGCGCATGACAGCCGAACTCATCATGTTGGCGCGCTCGCTGATGTGCAGTTCCAGGGCCGCCGTCACCACCATCATCATGGTCGCCAGGGCCAGGACCACCACCATGCCGCGGTTGCTTTGATCTTTTGGCGTATCGGGTCTCCCGAGCATGCGTTTTATCTCTTCGGCTCTATGAAACGGTGCATGGGCAATGAAATCATCACACTAAACTCATAGGGGCTTTCCTCTTCGCCGATTTTCAACGTCACCTTGACGGCGGCCGGCGTACTGTATTCGTAATCGTCGTCCTCGGAATCCCATTCCTCCTGTTCGCGTCCTTCCTTATCGAAGAACAGCAATTTGAAGGAGAGTACCTTTTCGCAAAGGATCGGATCGGTTTCTGCGGGCTTGAAATCCTCCGGATAGGGGTAGAGATGGTCCGCGCGCCGCAGGACATACCCTTCGCCCCCCTCTTCCTGGGCGTAATAGACGATCTCGGCGATGCCTTCGGAAAATTGTCCGGAGGTGGGTAGATGGGCTTGAGAAGTAAAGCGTATGTGCGTAAAAGTATTCCCGCCCATGGTTTCGTTTTTCGCCACTACGCGGAAGATATCCGGCTCCGAATCTATATCCGGTTTTTTGTAACGCGGCGTCTGCATGACGTGAATGGCGGTCAAGTCTGTCGTGATGCGCCCCAGGCAGGTATCCGCCATTTCATAAATGGCGCTGGATTGGGTGACATGCTCGGCATTGGAGAAAACACCTTCGAAGCTGCCGAAGATCAGCGCCGTGACAATGGCAAAGATCGACATGGCCACCAGGATCTCCAACAGCGTGAAACCACTGGCGCTGGAGCGACGGCCGCCTTGCGGCCTAGTCCACATGAAAGCGATAGGTTCGCAAGTCATAGCTCAAATTTTCGTCCTGGCTGACGGTCACTTCAATACGTGTCAGATGATACTTCCGATCCTTGAGAAGCTCGGAGTGCACCTCCTCGACGCCCACTTTCCACGTGTAGCCGGGATACTCCTGCCCGAAGTCGCCAGTGCCGCCGGTCAGGTTTTTGAAACCCTGGATCTCCATTTCGGAAAGCTTGCTCTTGGCCAGCATGGGGGCCAGGGTGTAAAAACGGGCGCTCGCGCTCATGCGGTAGGTGTCGCCCTGCAGCCGATAGACGCTGGTCATGGCGATCACCAGGATGGAAATGGCCACCAGCACTTCAATCAGGGTGAAGCCGTGCTGACGGGAGCCGGCCCTGCAAACCCGTTTTTCGGAAGGAGCGCTATTCAGTAGCTGATCCATTGGTCCACCACTTTCACCCTGGGGAGCAGCGGTTCGATCTTAAACGCCATACGTTCCGAATCACCGGTTTCGATGTTGATGGCCGCCTGGTCCGAATAGCCGCCGGGATAAAAAACTATCATGGCTTTTCCGGATCCGACGCTCTCTTTGCCTGAAAACTGAACCTCCATGATGCGCATACCGCCAGGTAGCGCGAAGCCATTTTCCGCCGCCCCCTTTTGGGCCTCATCGTCCATTTCAGCATCCGTGACCCAGAGGCGGTTGTCATCGACATCGACGACCAGGATCTGGCTTTTTTGTTTTTCCGTGGCTGCCGCGCGCAGGGCGCTGACGGTGTTTATCATCCAGCGGGCGGTCTTTTTGCGGGGGTCTTGCAAGAGGGATGTGTCCAGACGCGGGATGGTAACGCCTAGCATGATGGTGATCAACAGCATGACCACCATCAATTCGATCAGTGTGAAGCCTTTGTCCTCACTATGCCACTGCCCGGTCCGGGACATGGTTTCAGTGCTATTCTTTATCCCAACTGGTGATGTCCTTGTTGTACTCTTCTCCGCCGGCCACGCCGTCGGCACCGTAGGACATCAGGTCGAAGTCGCCGTGGGCGCCTGGGCACATATAGACATAGTCGTTCATCCACGGATCTTTGGGCACCTTGCCTTCAAGATAGCCGCCCTTGCGCCACTTTTTGGGAATATCGCCGGACTGGGGCGGGGTCACCAGGGCTTCCAGGCCTTGGTCGGTGCTCGGGTAGTTGCCGTTGTCCAGCTTGTACATTTTAAGGGCCGAACTGATGCTCTCGATCTGTATTTTGGCGGCGCTGACCTTGGCATCATCACTGTGGCCGATCACACGCGGCCCGACGATGCCCACCAGCAGGCCGAGAATGAGCAGGACCACGAGAAGTTCGATCAGGGTAAAGCCTTTGTTGTTACGTTTGGAAAATGATTTCATTGCTTGTCTTCGTCCTCCATGGGTTGTGCTTTGCGCCCGGATAAGAACCGCAGGCGTCCACCGGCAAAAAATCTTACGTCGAACCGCAGGAACTTTCAACCAACTTGTTGCGGAAATAGGGAAAGCCTGAAAAAGCGCTTCGATTCGCCTGAGAATGAAGAAGTGTATTTCTACCTCACCAGTTGATTCATTTCAAAGATGGGCAAACAAATAGAGAGGACGATGAAAAACACGATGCCGGCCATGATCATCAACATGACCGGCTCCACCAGCGCCGTGAGCCGCATGACCGTGGTTTCCACCTCTTTTTCAAATACGTCGGCCACTTTGTTGAGCATATCTTCCAAGTTGCCGCTCTGTTCACCCACTTGGATCATCTGGATGGCCATGGGGGGAAAAGCCCTCCTGACATCCAAGGCCACGCCAAGGGCCTTGCCTTTGCTCACCTCCATTGCACTGTCGGCCACCACCTGGGCGATGAACACATTGCCCACGATGTTCTGGACGATGCCCAGGGCCGGCAGCATGGAGACCCCGTTATCCAGCAGAGAACCTAGTGTGCGGGCGAATTGGACCACCGAGAACCGGCGAACCAGCGAGCCGAAAAGCGGCAGACCAAGCATTTTGGTGTCCAGCCAGCGCCGACCCGTTTCGCTCCGGTAGATGGCCCGCAACCCCAGCAAAAAGGCGATCAATAGAATCACCAGCACCCACCAGTAGGACTTGAACAGGTCGCTCGTGCCCAGCAGGATGCGGGTGGGCAGCGGCAGTTGCTGCTTCATATTGCTGAACATGGCCATGATCTTGGGGGTCACGTAAACCAGCAAAAGCGTCACGATCAGCGCGCTGATGGCCAGGATACAGAGGGGGTAGATCATTGCGGTGAGCATGCGCCCCTTGAGCGCCTCTTGCTTTTCGGTCATATCGGCCAGGCGTTCCAGTACGATTTCGAGGGTGCCCGATGATTCGCCGGAGGTGACCATGTTGACATAAATCGGCGAGAAGGCGCTGGGATATTTGGCCAGGGCATTGGCGAAGGTGCTGCCTTCGACCACCGTGCTCTTGATGCTGGCGATGATCTTCTTCAAACCGGGACTGGGGATTTGAGCCGTCAAGGATTCCAGGGCCGACACCAGGGGAAATCCTGCGCCGATGAGCGTCGCCAGTTGGCGGGTCATGATGGCCACTTCCGCCGGCCGAACCCGACTGAAAAGCTGGGAGAGACGCACCTTATGCTTTTCACTCTTCTCGGCGGCGCCGTTTTTCATTTGACGCAGACTGACGGGATAGTGACCTGCGGCGCGGATTTTCTGACGGGCTGCGGCCTCGCCGTCGGCATCGATGATGCCGGTGATGTTTTTACCCTTGGCGTCGAGGGCGGTGTAATCATAAACTGGCATAGGCAGGTATCCGGTCTCTGTTCAGGTTTTGATTCCGCTTTACAAAAGAAAATATCTGAAAAAACTAAAATATAAATGGTAAACGCATCCTGTGATGCGCCCAGCGCTGTCAGTTTCGTTTTATGAAGGCCGCCCCGAAAAAGCCGTCCATCAGGTGTCGATGGGGAAGGGTGTTCAACCATCCCTCCGGTGTCATCAATGAGGGCCGGAGGACGGCGGCCGCCTGCCTGCCGGGGTGATATATAGCAAAATCAGGGTGGTTTTGCAAAAAGGCATTCACCACCTCGTCGTTCTCTTCCGGTTCGAAACTGCAGACCGCATAAACCAGGCGCCCTCCCGGCCGTAGATGCAGCGCTGCGCATGATAGCAAGTGGATCTGCCGCTGTTGATACCGTTGCAGTGCCTGGGCGCCGATATGCCATTTCCCATCCGGATTTTTCTGGAGAACCCCAAGGCCGGAGCAGGGTGCGTCCACCAGAATACGATCGAAACGAGGCAGATCGGAAGGCTGCTCCCCGATTAAATCCAAGGTTCGGCAGGTTACCATGGTGATGCCCAGTCGTTTCATCTCTGCGGCCAGGCGTTCCAGTTTGGCCGCGCTCGTGTCGCTGGCGAACAGCTGCCCCTGGTTGTTCATGAGTTGGGCAATGTGCGCGGTTTTTGTCCCTAATCCTGCACAGGCGTCCCAGACGATCTCCCCCGGCCGAGGGGCCAGCAGATGGACCACCAGTTGGGCCGCTTCGTCCTGAACCTGAAACCAGCCCTTTTCAAAACACGGCCACTGGGGGATGGGACGTTTCAATGCGACGAGTTTGATCCCTTCGGGAGCATAGTCCGTGGTCTCCACTTGCCCTGCTTCGGATGCAACAGATTTGGTAAGCGTCACACGATCGGTTTTGAGAGTATTGGTCCGCAGGGTAATGGCGGGAATTGTGTTGATGGTTTCACACAAACGATGTGTTTCCTCAAATCCCCAGCGCCCCAGCCAACGCACGACCAGCCAGTGGGGGAAGGAGCACTTGGCCGCCAGGGCCAAAGCGGGATTGGTGCTCTCATTCGGCCAGGGCAGCGGTGGGCGCTTGGTCGCCCGCCGCAGAAGGCCGTTGATGAATCCGGTAGCCCATTTCAAACGATTGTTTTTTGCCAACTCGACGGCGCAGTGAACCGCGGCCGCTTCTGGAATGCGATCCATGTGGTCCAACTGAAATAGGGCCATACGCAGGATGATGCGGGCGCGCCAATCGATCTTGCCGGGTCTTTCGGCCAGGTGGTCGATGATGAAATCCAGGCGGCCTTGCCAGCGCAGGGTGCCGTAAACGAGGGCATGGGACAAGGCCCGGTCGGCGCGGGATAATCCCTTGAAGCGTGGTTCGGCCAGATCCAACCAGTGGTCCAGCGGATGACGGCCATCATGGGCTTGTCTCAGGAGATCATAGGCGATCTGGCGGGCGGAACTCATGGAAAACAGGCCATAAAAAGTTCAATCATAGCTTTAACTTTTCGTTCCCAATGCTGTTGAAAGTTTTAATGAGGCTTACTTCAGGGTGCTGCCCGGAACAAGGGGGTGTCCCCGCAGGAAATCTTTAACCGCCATACGTTTGCCGGAGTCGCTTTGAATCTGCAAGATCTGCAGCACCCCTTGTGTGGTGGCCACGCGCAACTCGTCCGGAAAACCCGCTACCACGGTGCCAGGTGGGGCCTCGATGTGGACCCCCTCCAGGCCCCGGGCCTGGATGATTTTCAAGCGTTTTTGGCCCCAAAAGCAATAGGCACCGGGCCAAGGCGTCATGGCGCGGATAAGGGCGTCGATACGACCCGCCGATTGTTCCCACTGGATGCGGCCATCGTGTTTCCTGAGCATCGGGGCATAGGTGGCGTCATCGTGTTTCTGGGAATAGGGGAAGAGGGTGCCCAGACGCAAGCGATGCAGTGTCTCCACCACCATTTCGGCGCCCATGCGGGAAAGGCGGTGATGCAGGTGGTCGGCATTCTCGGTATCCTGGATGTCGGTGGCACGCTGCAGCAGGATATCACCGGTGTCCACGCCCACATCCATGAGCATCGTGGTGATGCCGGTTTGCCGTTCGCCCCGGAGGATGGCCCATTGGATAGGCGCCGGTCCCCGGTACTTGGGCAGTAAAGAGGCGTGGATGTTGATGGAACCTGCCATTGGAATCTGCAAGATGCTCTGCGGCAGAATCTGTCCAAAGGCCACCACCACCAGAAAGTCAGGGGCCATGGGCTTGAGACGGTCGATGAATTCCGGGGCGCGCACCTTCGGCGGCTGGGCCACTTCGCACCCAAGGCGCAGAGCCGCTTCCTTGACGGGTGGGGCGGCCACTCCGCGACCGCGCCCCTTAGGCCGGTCCGGCTGGGTCACCACCAATGGAATTCGAAAGCCGGCCGCATGCAACGCCTCCAGCGGCGGTACCGCGAAATCCGGCGTGCCCATGAACACCAAGGCGGGCTGCACTTCTAAACCCCCTGGTGTTTGATCTGTTTTTTGATCCGGCGGGTGTAAAACTGCCGTTTCAGTGCGCTGATGCGGTCAATGAACAAGGTGCCGTTGAGGTGGTCGATTTCGTGCTGCAATACGATGGCCAGCAAACCATCGGCTTCCAAACGCAGCGGCTTGCCCTCACGATCGACCCCTTCGACGAGAATTCGGGCCGCCCGGGGGACATCGGCCCGATAATCGGGCACGCTCAAACAGCCTTCGTTTTCGGAGATGATCTGCCCCTCCTTTTCGATGATTTTGGGATTGATCAAGACATGCAACTCTTTGCCTTGCTCCTGGGGGGCGATGTCGTACACCAGCAGGCTCTTGTCCAGGCCTACCTGAATGGCGGCCAAGCCGACGCCGGGGGCATGGTACATGGTTTCCGCCATCTGGTCGATGATCGTTTGCAGCGCTCCGTCGATATTTTCAATGGGGCGGACGGGGTTCTTCAAAAATTCGTTCGGAAAGGTCAATATATCAAGAATGCTCATGAACGACACTCCTTTGGGATTTATCGGCGGTTGGATCGGCTTTTTTCCCCCCGAAAGTCAGTTGCCAGATGTTGGCGCTGGTGATCAGGGCCGAGAGCAGACCGAGCAGGATCACCGGAAACATTTGCACGGCATGGTTCACCAAGGTGAAGCCAGCGGCGTCCTTGGCCGGCACGCCGAAGAGGGCCAGTGCAAAAACACCGCCTGCCTCCCACAGCCCCCAGAACCCGGGAGCCGACGGCAAAGCGATAAAAAAGCAGACCACTACCATAACCGTGGTCAATTCAATATAAGAAAGGTGGATGCCCGGGCACCCCAATGAAAACGTCCAGTAGCCGAGAGCGGACAACGCCCAAATCAGGATGGTCAGGCCCAGACAGGCCAGGGCGCGTTTAGGGTGCGCCACCAGGCCCAGGCCCACGGCAAATCCCTCCACCATGCCGATGAGAAATCGGCTTGTTTTATCCGCCTTGGGGCGCAGCACGCGGATTTTTGTGCCGATAAAGCCCATGCTTGCTTCTATGGCGCGCACGACCCGGCGCCGCGTGGCCGAGAAGGCCAGGCAGGCCAGCGCGATCAGCAGAACGACGGCCAACCGGATCATGGCCCCGGCGGCCCCCTCTAAAACCCGGCTGTTCAAATGCCATCCGCCAAAGGCGATATTCAGATCGGTGCGCTGGGCGACTTTGGAAAACACAGCGGCCAGTAAGCCGATCAATACCACCATGTCAAAAATCCGTTCGGTCGCCACAGTGGCGATGCCGGTGCTGAACGGAATGGACTGCTCTTTTTTAAGGATGGCCGGCCGGGCGATCTCTCCCACCCGTCCGGGCAGGATACAATTGATCATGAAGCCGATCATCAGCGGATGGTAGGCCTGCCGGAAACCGACACGTTTGGCGCTCTTGAGAATCAGTTGCCAGCGATAGGCCCGCAACACAAAAGCCAGCACCACCAAGCCCACCGAGGGTACGATCCACAAGTAGGCGATGCTTCCCAGATAGGCGACCAATTCGGTCAGGGGGACGCTGCGGAAGGCCAGGTATAAGGCCGCTGCCGACATCAGGACGCCAACGAGCAGGGAGATGATGATTTTCTTGGACATAGGCCCACCGCATGTTGACGTATATCAGAGGTTGCTCAAGATCTCGCGGGCATGGGCCACATCTTTATGGATCTGGGCGGCCAAGGCCTCAATCCCATTGAATTTTATTTCGTCGCGCAACCGCTGGATGAAATTGACGCGAATAGCGTCGTTGTAGATGTTTTTATTGAAATCCAGGATGTGAACTTCCACGGTGAAGAGATGATCTTCGAAGGTGGGGCTGTAACCGATGTTGGCCACCCCTTTATAGGTCTGGCCGGCATGTTCCACGGTCACCGCGTAGATTCCCTGCTTGGGGCAGAGTTCGTCCTGGAGAAGGATGTTGGCGGTCGGGAAACCCAAAAGACGGCCGCCCCGATTGCGTCCGCCAGCAACGGTCCCGCGGATTTGATAATAGCGCCCGAGCATGCGTCGGGCATCTTCCATCTGCCCTGCCATGACCAATTCGCGAATTTGGGTGCTGCTGATTCGCTGCACATTGCCGTTGGCACCCTGTATCCAATCAACCACCAGCACCTCGAAGCCCAGTTCCCTGGACCACTGCTGCAAGAGCGGTAAATTGCCCTCACGGTTGCGACCGAAGGAGTAGTCATGCCCCACCACCATGGCGCACATACCCAGACGGTGCATGAGAAGATCTTCCACAAAACCCCGGGCGGAAATGGCGGCAAATTCGCGCGTGAAGGGTATACAAATCAAGACGTCGATCCCTGCCTTGGCGATGAGTTCGGCTTTTTGTTCGGCCATGGTGATCATGGGCGGGTGGCCGTTGGGGGAAAGCACCCGCATGGGATGGGGATCGAAAGTCATGGCCACGGCCGTGCCTTTGATGGCCTCGGCCTTATCGATGACCGTGTGGAACAGGGCTTGATGACCGATATGGACGCCATCGAAATTGCCGATGGTGATAACGGCTTTTTGCAGCGGATTTTTGATCTCGGTTAAGTCTCTGACAATATCCATGATGATCTTCCGAAACAGCGCAATTTAGTCTTGACACCAAAAACGAATCCATATAGTTAATGCATCTTCCGCATGAAATCAACTTTTTAAAAGCCGTGCGGAAAACCTCGTGCCGAAGTGGCGGAACTGGTAGACGCGCTAGGTTCAGGGTCTAGTGGGGGTTCCCTCGTGGGAGTTCGAGTCTCCCCTTCGGCACCATAAGAAAAGATGGGGTCGGCTTTCAGCCGGCCCCTTTCTTTTTTGCTTCCAGAGAACGAGAGAATAAGATTCCTCGTTTTACTCCAGTCCGATGGTATCCATGGCCGCAAAGCGCGGCTCGTGCAATGGGATCAGGATATCCGCCATGGACTTGATCCTTACCAGGATGTCGTATGCCTCGTAGGCATTGACATGGGTGCCTGGCGGGATGACTTCCATTTCCATGGCCGTGATCTCCTTGGGCGGGTAAAAATTTTGATCGATGGTGCAAAAACCGGTGATGATCGCCCTCCCTTTGGGGGTGGCCACTGCCACCGAAAGGCCGCCGGGGGTATGGGCCGGCGTGTGGAGCACCTCGATGCCAGGGAAGAGCTGCATATCGCCTGTCACGGTGCGAATCTGGCCGTTTTCTTCCACATCGCTGATATAGTCTTCCAGGTATCGGAAATCCAGGGGATGCGGATTGTGGATCCGGGCCAGCTCTTTTTCATGCAGGTAAATCTCTGCGCGATCGCACTTGAAATCGTTCTCGCAGTGATCGTTGTGCAAATGGGTGTGAATGATCACGTCGATCTGTGCGGGCGTCAATCCCCAACGGGCCAGCCCCTGCTCGAAAGTGTAGATCTTCCCGCCGATGGCTGCTTCCCGATCCGGAGATTGGATAGGGCTCATTTCTCCGCTATCCACCAGTATTTTGCGGTCACCGCCCTCCAGATACCAGCAATATATGGGGATAGCATACGGTTTGCCCTGACCGTACTGATAGGTCATCATCGATTGGTCGAAGAGCTTGGTACCCATGACGATAGGATGTATGGTGTATTGCGTCACGATTGGCCTCCTGTCTATTTTCTGGCCCTGATAAATCTTGAGGCACATGGAGCCGGAACCCGTCGATTCCATAACATGGCATTTCCAGAGGCGTAAAGCTCTGCATGGGATTGGCGGCCGCCGGGACGATCCATGATCGCAATGTGTTTTAAAAAAGCGGTTGATCAAATCCAAACACCGGGGCTAAAAAACAAGTTTTGGATATCAACGCGCACCGGCGCAAAAATCCCGGTCCATAGCAGTCCCGGCAGCGGAGCATCGAGCAAATGAACTACCTGGCCCACCTATACCTCGCCGACACGACCCATGATTCCCTCGTCGGTCAGCTGTTGGGAGATTTCGTCAAAGGTGCCGCCGTTCAGGACTTCGATACAGCTATACAAGGCGCCATTCGCTTTCATCGCAAGATCGACAGCTTTTCCGACGCCCACGCGCTCACCCGTGCCAGCCGCAATCGTATCAGCCCTCAATGGCGCCGCTTTGCAGGCATCATGGTGGATGTGTGCTACGATCATTTCCTGGCCAGAAGCTGGGGGCGTTTTTCAGACGAAGCGTTGCCGGACTTTGTACGGCGAATGTATGGGCACCTGCAGGAAAACCGCAGCCGGCTCCCCGAAGCAGCTGAACGGGTTCTCAACCGGATGGTATTCTATGACTGGCTGGGGAGCTACGGTGATTTGAATAAGGTGGGGATCGCCCTGGACCGTGTTGCCAGTCGTCTCACGCGGGGTGAACGTTTTTTAGGCGCGATCGCCGATATCCGGGCCAACTATCGGGCGCTGCAAAACGATTTTTTGGCTTTTTTCCCGGACCTGATCGATTTTGCGCGCACCTTCAAACAGAACGAGAAAGGATAGCCCATGGGCATGTACGAGTACGTTGTGGACGAAAATGTAGCCATACTGACCATGAACAATGGTGAGAACCGCTTTAATTTCGATTCGATCGAAGCATTTTTAGCCGTCCTGGATCAGATCGAATCAGAGAGCAGGGTCAACGCCCTGGTGACCACCAGTTCCCACCAAAAAATCTGGTCCAACGGCATCGACCTGGATTGGCTCCTGCCGGCGCTTCAAAAAGAGGGGGAAGGCCTGATGGACCGTTTCCGATGTGAAATGTTCACCCTTTTCAAGCGGGTGCTCACGTTTCCGATGCCCACCGTGGCGGCTTTGAACGGGCACGCCTTCGCCGGCGGCGCCTTTTTGTCGTTTGCCCATGACTTCCGTTTCATGCGCTCGGACCGCGGATGGCTTTGTCTTCCCGAAGTAGATCTGGGGATTCCCCTGGGACAGGTCTTTCTGGCTTTCAGCAAGCGCGTGCTGCCCATGCACTTGCTCGAGGAAATGGAGTACACCGGTCGTCGGCTCACGGCTGCCGAGTGCGAATCATACCACATCATCAGAAAGGCCTGTCCGCTGGAGCAGCTTATGACCGAGGCGGTGGGATTCGCCAAGTCACTGAACAAACGGCGGGATATCATTCAAAAGATGAAACTGGAAACCGGCCTGCCGATCATCAAAGTCATCGATGAAACCATTGCGGCGCATTCGAAATCCTCCTGATGCCGGTTCCCTCGCCTTGGCGCCGGGGCCGTGCCGCACGCTGGTGACGAAGCGGCATGGCCCTGGTGGAACATTCCGAGACATTCTATCTTGCTGAAACGTAGCAGGAATTTGGAATTACAACGATTGACAACAACAAACGGTTTTTGGTAAATTGGTATTACCACCAGCCATGATCGGGGTAAGCCATGCTCGCACTGCTGCAACCTATCAAGAACGAATGCCTGAAAGAGATCTGCGCCGGACGTCTCGAAGAGTTGATTCTATCTGGCGAAGTGCCTGTCGGTCACAAATTGCCACCGGAAAGGGAACTGGCCCGACAATTGGGCGTCAGCCGACCAGTGGTTCACGAAGCCCTGCTCGAATTGGCCAATAAGGGCTTGATCGCCCTTGTGCCGCGGGTGGGGGCAGTGGTCAACGATTTCCGCAAAGAGGGATCCGTCGCGCTGCTGACCTCCCTGCTCAAGTATCAGGGGGCGCTGGCACCCAACCTGCTGGAGGGCCTTTTGGCCATGCGGATCTTGTTCGAGGTGGAGACTGCCCGTCTGGCCGCGATCCACCGCACCGATGCGCAAAACCAGGAAATGCGGGAATTGATCGTCTCCGAAGAGCAAAGCGAGCCCACCGATATCGCACGGCTCACGGCCCTGGACTTCGACTTCCATCTCCTGGTGGCCATGGCCAGCGGCAATCCAACCTATCCGCTGCTGCTCAACTCGTTCAAGCCGGTCTACACCAATCTGTCAGGACAATTTTTCAAGGATTCGACGGTGGTGCCCACCGTGATCGGTTTCCACCGTGACCTGGCCGATGCCATCAAAAAACAGGACGACCAACTGGCCATTGCCGTCATGCGCTGCCTGCTCGCCCATGGGGAAGAGCATTTGCGTGGCGAAGCGGCGCTGTGACGGAAGAAGGAGCTTTTGAAAATGCAAAGGGCCTTCGTTCCAAAGGTCGGGGTTGAACCGGAACCGCCCCCGCCTCTCTCGCCCCGGATCCAATGGCTGCGGGACTATTATTTCAAAGGCACTCAGCGAACCTGGAATAACGAATTCACTGCCTGGACTACCGGCACGCCCTGGGATTTGCTCTTTAACGAGATGACCTACTACATCGTGCCGGAAACCTACCCGCTGCTCCAGACCATGGGCGGATCCTTCCTGCAGGCCGCCCGTCCCGTGCGACTGTCCGATCATTTCTGGTCCCTGAGCCTGGTGGAGCGGCGTGCCTGGTTCGTCAAGCAGGTCATGGTCCACCACGTCCCCAAGGAGGTGCTGCCGGGGGACCTCATCGCCGGCGCCCGATTCAATGTGCAAACATCCATGTGCCTGACTCGCCAGGAGCGCAGGCAATACGACCGTCTGGTAACCGGCCGGCACGGCGTCCGTCAGCAGGTGCTATGGTTCCACAATCATGGCTACGGCAACGCCGGCGCCACCAGCGGCCACCTGATTCCCGACCATGTCCGAGCCCTGCGCCTGGGTTGGCAGGGCATCCACGCCGATCTGCATGCGCGCTACCGCGAACTGGAGCCGGACGAGCAGCGCGGTTCCATGGGCGCGCAACTGGGAGCGATGATCACCGCCGCTTCCATGGCCAGGGAAGTGGCCGCCGGCTACGCGGCCTTGTGTCGACGCATGGCCGCAGCCGGCGACGACGGACGGCGGCGGAGCGAGTTGGTGCAGATGGCAGCCAACCTGGAACGCGTGCCCTGGCTGCCGTCCAGGACCTTCTGGGAGGCCGTTCAAGCCTTGTGGATCAACCACATGCTGGTGATGAGCGACGAAAATTATCCAGGCCCAGGCGTCTCGTTCGGCCGCATCGACCAATATCTGCTGCCCTACTGGGAGTACTCGCTGGCCCATGGCATGGACCGCGAGTTCGGCAAAGAGATTCTCAAATGCTTCTGGATTCATTGCAACACGGCCTATGACGCCATGATCCGCAACGGAAACCAGGGCATCACCGCCGGTTTCGGTCAGCTGATCACCCTTTCCGGCCTGGGGCCGGATGGCAGGGATATGACCAACGATCTGACCTATGCCATCCTGGAAGTGATCGACGAAATGAGCCCCATTTTGGAGCCCAAGCCCAATGTGCGGCTGCACCGCAATTCTCCCGACCAACTGCTGGATCGCCTGGTGGCGATGATCAGCCGCAATGCAGGCGCCCCTTTTCTGCTCAATTTCGACGAACGGGCCATGGCCGGGCTCATGCGCCAGGCACGCCTGGCCGGCGAGAGCGATTATATCCATGCCGGCAATGTCCACGACTATGCCCCTGTGGGTTGCCTGGAGAACACCATGGCGGGCAACGACCGCTCGGGCACGGTGGACAACAATCTCAATCTGCTCAAGGCGGTGGAACTGACGCTCACCGGCGGCAAGGACCTGCTGCCGTTTACCGACCCTTTGAGCGGCCGCAGCGCACGCATCCGCCAGGACGGGCCGACCACGGGTGATGCCGACCGATTTGAAACCTGGGAAGCGTTCTGGGACGCTTATGCCCGGCAGACCGCATTTATTATCCAGCGCTGTGTGGATCTTTACGAGCTTTCAGAATCGGTGCGCGCCCGTTTCTTCCCCACGCCCTATCTCTCTTGCCTGGTGACCGGTTGCGCTGAAAAAGCCCTGGATGTCACCCGGGGAGGGGCCCAAATCAACCATACCACCCTGGAGGCGGTCACCTTCGCCACCACCGTGGATGCCCTGCTGGCCGTCAAATACCTGGTGTACGACCGGAAGCGCTGCACCATGGCGCAATTGATTCAAGCCCTGCGCAACAACTGGGACGGTTTCGAGGTGCTGCGCGCCATGGCGCGCAACAAGGCGCCCAAGTACGGCCGCGACGACGATACCGCCGACGAGATGGGCCGCCGGGTGATGGAGTTGTGGACCCGTGAAACCTGGAAGCACCGCACCCACGCCACCGGCCGCCAATTCCGCCCCGGCATGCTCAGCTGGAACTATTGGGCCGGCGATGGCTTTCTGATGGCGGCCAGCGCCGATGGACGCAAACAGGGACAGTTTCTTTCCAACGCCATCTGCCCCTCCAATGGCGCCGACATCTACGGGCCTACGGCCAACGCCAACTCCGTGGGCAAAGTACTCGGCGGTCGGGCGGCCGATGACCGCGGCGACTGGGAAAACTACTTGAACGCGCTGCCCAACGGCGCCAGCCACACCATCAGTTTCAATCCCGCCATCGTGCGCGATCCGGACCATCGGGAGAAGTTCAAAGCCTTTTTGAAGGCGTATGCGCATAACGGCGGCACAGCGCTGCAGATCAATATGATCGATGCCGACCTATTGCGTGACGCCCAGCAGCACCCCCAGGAGTACCGCCACCTGCTGGTGCGGGTAACCGGCTACAATGCTTACTTCACCACCGTGGGCAAAGAACTGCAGGACGAAATCATTGCGCGGCTCACCCATTGCGCGCGCTCCTGAAGGGTGGATCGATGACGATCCTTGCGAACAACGCCTTGCCTTTGACGGCCCGTCTTCTGGAAATTCAACGCATGTCCACCGAGGACGGGCCGGGGCTGCGCACCACCATTTTTTTCAAAGGGTGCAGCCTCAAGTGCCGCTGGTGCCACAATCCGGAAAGTATTGCCGCCCATCCCCAGGTGATGTGGGTCGAAAACCGTTGCATCGGCTGCGGGACATGTGCGGAGCAGTGTCCGGAGGGCGCACTGACGCTCACTGGCCAAGGGATGGTTATCGACCGACAGGTGTGCCGCAACTGCAGCATCTGTGCCGAAGCATGCCCGACCGCCGCGCTCGAGCGGATGGGGAAAAAGTGGCGTATGGAAGATCTGCTCGTGGAGGTCCTGAAAGACAGGGCCTACTTCGATGCTTCGGGCGGTGGCGTGACGCTCTCGGGGGGTGAACCCGCCCTCCAGGTGCGCTTTGCGTCGGCCTTCCTCGAACGATTGCGGGAGCAGGGTGTGCACACCGCCCTGGATACCTGCGGGCTATATGAGGTCGGCATTTTGGAGCAGCTCATGCCGGTGACCGATCTTCTGCTGTATGACCTGAAGCTCATGGAACCCATGCGGCACCACAAGCTTACCGGACATGACAACGAGAGGATTCTGGACAACGCCATTGCTGCGGCCCGCCATTTACGGCACCGCGCCGACGGCCGCCGGATGTGGATCCGCACGCCCATCATTCCCGGCGCCACCGATGGCCAGGAGAACATCATCGGCATCGGCCGCTTCATCGCCACTCGCCTGGAAGGCATGGTGAGCCGATGGGAATTGTGTGTCTTCAACAATCTTTGCGCAGACAAGTATCGACGCCTGGGGCTGGCGTGGCCCTATGCGGATTACCCCCTGCCGACCGCCCACCGCATGGAAAACCTGGCGGACATGGCGCGGGCATCGGGAGTGGATGCCGACATCGTGTGCTGGAGCGGCGCAACGGCCGTAAAAGGGGCGTAAAATGCAAACCGGATTTGCTTTCGATGACCAAGCCATCCAGGCCACCGCTCCGGCCGAGAAGATCGGGCTGGTGGCCACCGTCAGTCCTGAGGGACGGCCCCATCTGACATTGCTCACTTCCCTGCGTGCTGACCATGCGCATCGGCTCACCATCGGTGAGTTCTGCAAAGGTTCGAGCAAGACCCACATGCAGCAAAACCCAAGGGTGGGTTTTTTGATCATGACGCGCGATCGAAGCCTGTGGCGGGGCAAGGCCTGCTGGACCCATCTGCGACAAGAGGGGCCGGAGTACGAGCAGTACAATAACCTGCCCATGTTCCGCTACAACGCCTATTTCGGGATCAATACCGTTCATTACCTGGATCTGAAAGCCCTGACGGCAAAGGAGAAGCTGCCCATGGGCGCCATCCTGACCGGAGCCCTGCGAACGCGCCTGGTCAAGGGCGCGCTGGCCGATGCCAATGGTGAGAAGATATTGAGCCCGTTTGCATATCGCCTGTTCAACCGGTTGGATACCCTCAAATTCATCGCCCATATCGACGAGGACGGGTATCCGCGCATCATCCCAATCATCCAATGCCAATCCGCCGGTTACGGGCGGCTGGCGTTTACCATGAAACCTTTCAGCGACGAGCTCGAGCGCATCACCCAGGGGAGCGCCGTGGCCATCTTCGGGTTGACCATGACCATGGAAGATGTGCTGGTGCGCGGATGTTTCCGCAAGTCCAGGCACCGGCTTACACGACTGGGGGGTGTGACAATCGACTGGGTCTATAACAGCATGCCCCCTTGCCATGGCCAGATTTATCCACCTATCGAATTGACGCCGATCATCGATTATTAGACCAGTTCGAAGCGACCCATCCTTACGACTTGACTTCACCGCCGATCCCATTTATTTAGCATACAAAGGAAATGTCGCGATGGGCTATGTCGATTGTATCGTCTTTCTACTGGCCAAAGCCAGCCAGAAGTCACAGAATTTATTGAAGAACAGGCTCAAGCCGCTGGGATTGACCTCCGTGCAGGCCCTGGTATTGGAAGCACTCATGGAAGAGGATGGCTTGACCGCCGGCGAGATCGGCAAACGCCTGCTGTTGGACAATGCCACGGTCTCGGGAGTGCTCGATCGGCTGGCCGACGGCCAGTGGATCACTAAGCACAGCGATGCTGAGGACAAGCGGGTGTTGCGTGTTTTTCTTGCCGTTAAGGCCAAGGAGATGGAGCCCCGATTAATTCATGACCGGAATGCGGCGAACGAGGAAATCCTGGCCGGATTTACCATGGAAGAGCGAGTTGTCCTGAAACGTTTGTTGCGTGATTTTTTATGATCATTCATTTTGCATACAAACTATCATCCAACACGAACAAGCCAACATGATGAAGAGAAGGGGGATTTATGCGCGATCCGTTGTTTGAGCCCATTAAGATCAACCGGCTGGAGGTGAAGAATCGCATCTACATGCCGGCCATGCACATGAACATGGCTCACAACTATGAGGTGACCGATCGGCTGGTTGAGTTCTATGCGGAGCGGGCCCGGGGAGGGGCCGGCATGATCGTGGTGGGCTATGCCACGGTGGACGAACTCTCTGGAAACGTGATGAACATCGGCGCCCATAAAGACGAGTTCATTCCAGGCCTCGCCCGGCTGGCTGAGGCCATCAACGCCAACGGCGCGCGCTCGGCCGTGCAGATCAACCACGCCGGCCGCTACAATCATTCGATTTTCCTAAATGGTAAGCAGCCGGTGGCCCCTTCGGCCGTGGCCTCGCGCATGACCCGCGAAACCCCCAAGGCGCTGACGGTGGAAGAGATCCAGGAGGTGGTGGATCATTTCGCCCAGGCGGCCCTGCGAGTGAAGAAAGCCGGTTACAGCGCCGTGGAAATCCTGAGCGGCACCGGTTATCTGATCAGTGAATTTCTCTCCCCCCTGACCAACAAACGCGAGGATCAGTACGGTGGAGATCTGGATAACCGCATGCGGTTCGGGCTGGAAGTCATGCAGGCCATCCGCAAAACGGTGGGGGCAGATTATCCGGTCATCGTGCGCATGAACGGCAACGATTTCATGCCTGGTGGACAGGGACGGGTCGAATTGCAGGCTTACGCCCAGGCCCTGGTGGAAAAGGCAGGGGTCGATGCCCTGTGCATCAACGTGGGATGGCACGAGGCACGGGTGCCCCAGATTATCACCGGTGTGCCCAGGGGCGTCTTCGCCTATCTGTCACGGGGCATCAAGGAGAAGGTGCGTGTGCCGGTGATCGCCAGCCATCGCATCAACGACCCCTATACGGCCAGGGAAATGATTGGCGACGGCATGTGCGACATGGTGGCCATGGGTCGCAGCCTGATTGCCGATCCCTTCCTGCCTGAGAAGGCGCGCTCAGGCCGGGACGACCAGATCGTGCACTGCATCGCCTGCGCCCAGGGCTGTTTCGACAATCTCTTCAAGCTCAAGGCCGTGGAGTGTCTGTGCAACCCCAAGGCCGGCAGGGAAAAAGAAACCCGAGCGGTGCCGGTGGCCCAGCCCAAGCGGGTGATGGTGATCGGCGGCGGTCCGGCTGGCATGAGCGCAGCCCTGGCAGCGGCCGAGCGCGGTCACAAGGTGACCCTGTATGAACAGAGCGACCGGCTGGGCGGACAACTGCATCTGGCCGGTGCGCCTCCGGGGCGTGAGGAATTCACCGTGCTGGCCCGCGATCTGGCCAAGCAGATCGCCCTCAGCCCGGTGACGGTGCGCCTCCAGCAGACCGTGGACGAGAAATTGCTCGATACCGAAAAGCCCGACACCGTCATCGTGGCCACCGGCGCCATGCCCGTCATGCCCCCGATCCCCGGTGCGGAGCTGCCTCATGTGGTACAGGCCTGGGATGTGCTGGCCAACAAAGTCCACGTGGGGCGACGGGTCGTGATCGTCGGCGGCGGCGCCGTGGGGGTGGAAACAGCCCTGTTCCTGGCCGAAAAAGGGACACTGTCCGGCGAGGCCCTCAAATTCCTGATGATCAATCGCGCCGAAACACCCGAAACGCTCTTCGAACTGGCCATCAAGGGCAGTAAAGAAATTCTTCTGATCGAAATGCTTGAGGCCATCGGCAAGGATATCGGTCGGTCCACCAAATGGTGCATGTTTCAAGATATGGATCGCACGGCTATCAAGCGGTTGACCGTTACCAAGGCGGTGGAGATCACTCCGGAGGGGATTACCATCGAAGGACCCGAGGGGCGTCAAAAAATTCCGGCCGATACTGTCGTAATGGCAGTGGGCGCAAAATCCCGGCAAGACCTGTGTGCCGTATTGGAAAGAAAAGGGATCGCCCACCAGAAGGTGGGTGACGCCAGGCAAGTGGCCCAGGCCATCGATGCCATCCACCAGGGCTTCCAGGCCGGCCAAGCTGCTTAGCAACCTGCTTTGATCTGGTTCGTCTTCCGACCGTTCCCGCTCTCAAGGGCGGGAACGGTCGGCCCTCCGGCTGTAATTCTTCTGGTAAGAAGTCTTCACGATGGGGCAAACCCTGGGTTTTCCGGCGCTGATCATCTCGTCCGTCAACGTCGCAGCGGTGCGCATCGACACGCCGATCTTTTCCACCTGGCTGATGAGCCGGTCGATCAAATCCCCATGCCTCTTCTTGAGTGGCGCCTTGCAGGCATAGTGGATATTGCCGCCGGCCGTGGATGATCCAGGCCTTCTTGGGCGCAGATGTCGGAGACCGGGGATAAATCAACTCCTGTCCGGTTTCCGGATTGATGGCCCATCACTTGCTTTGCCTCGCTGGCCTAAAGTCGTTCCCATGGGGGGCATTACGGCGCGATTTGGAATCATGGTATTCTTAATTGTAATGGGTGATAACAGGACATTAAGTTGACTCATCGAATCCTCCTTCAGAATTGATTCCACACATGTTAGAAAAAAATTGAGATTAGAGCGCAATATGGATTATCGCATGCTGCATGACATGATTCAGGCCGCCGACAATGGCGGAGAAAGGTACGAAAAAGATGAACACCGAGAATTCACACTTCGATCACAGGTTTGCAGATGTAAATGGCATCCGGTTGCACTATGCTTCTGCGGGGCAGGGAGAATTGATCCTCTTTGTGCATGGATTCCCGGAATTCTGGGCCGCCTGGGAGAATCAGCTGGAGACCTTCGGTAAGAGCCGACAGGCCGTCGCACTGGATTTGCGGGGCTTCAACCTCTCTTCCAAACCCGCCGATCCCCGGCAGTACCATATCAAGCTGCTGGTGGAAGATCTGCGTGGACTCATGACACATCTTGGCCATCGTCGGATGGTCCTGGTGGCCCATGACTGGGGAGGCGGGGTGGCGTGGGCGTTTGCCAACCGCTACCCTGAATGCGTAGATAAGCTGGTGATAATCAATTCGCCGCACCCAGTGATTTTCGCCCGCGAGTTGTTGCACAATCCGGAACAGAGGCGTGCCAGCGCCTATATGAACGTGTTCCGATCGCCCGATGCCGAAAAGATTTTGTCCGCCGATGGTTACAGCTACCTCACCGACATCCTGTTCGGCTGGGGCAGCCAGTGGCGCATCACGCCCGAAATGCGCCAACGATATATCGAAGCCTGGTCCAGGCCCGGAGCGCTCACCGGCGGGTTGAATTATTACCGGATTTCTCCCCTTCACCCGCCGTTGTCCGAAGCCGAAGAGGCAAGCATACGCCAGGTAGCTGAGGCACCGGCCAAAGCTTTTTCAGTCTCGGTTCCCACCTTGGTCATCTGGGGGGAAAAGGATGAGGCCTTGCTTGTGGGCAACCTGAACGGTCTAGAACAATTCGTGGAGACATTGACCCTGCGACGTATCCCCGAGGCTACTCACTGGTTGGTTCACGAACAGCCCGAAAGAGTCAATGGATATATCCGTTCGTTTGTCGATTAGCAGGCTGTCGAAGATCAAGAGCAGGCCGTCAGGCAAGACGCACGGTTTTCGAAAAGGACAGCATACACGCAGCAGTAAGTACGCATTTTCTGAAACTACGCATCGCCGCTTGGCGGCCTAAGGCGAAGCTTTTCAAAAACCTTTCAGGGCCGGTCGTATATAGAACGTTTCCGCTTCCCTGCACCGAATGGCCAAAAAAGCTAATTGCTTCCGCCCGATTCAGGCGGTGCCGGGGAAGGATCCAGGGTGGGAGAGGTAACTTCGGGTGCGGGATCTTTGGCCGCCGGGCCGGTGCCATGTTCGTCATCAGGTTTGGGCTCATCTTTTGTGGGAGCGGGACTGGCAGCGGGCCGTGTAGGCTCCGATGGTGGCTGCTTGTGTATCTTGGGCGTCGCCGAAATTCCCGGTACTTTGTCAGGTTTGGGGGCTGGCTGGTAATCATCTGTTTTAAAAGCGGCTTTGGCTTGGGCAGCTGATAGCTGACGTTCCAGGGCATTAAGCATTTGTTGCATGCGTTCGACTTTTTCCTTCTCCTCATTCAACTGCTGCTGGGAGGACTTAAGGAAAAGCTTGGTCTCTTTCAGCTCTTTTTGTACATCTGCGTTCGCCTGGTTGTTGTTCAGCGTTGCGCTTTCCAGTTTTTTGGCATCGGCTTTTCGCAAGTTGTTCAATTGAATACCGGATACGGCCGCTAATGATGCGGCGATAATGGTTAACAAGGCGCATGCGATGGCGAAAATTTGGTACTTTCTGTAGATGGCTTGCATGTATTTTATGCTTTGAACTGTCGTCGTCATTCGGCCCCCTGCTACGCGTTGTTCATATGCCTTCCCGATGGCGTGTCAGCGAAGGATGGATTTTTATGGGACAATCAATCGCGCTGCCCTACGATCAAGGAGATGGACCATTCTCGATATTTGTTGTTGATTTGCGCCGATACCGAAAAACCCATGGTTGTCAGCGTGCGTTGCAGAAATTTGGCGTAAGACGGCGCCGTTTCCTTGCTGTGGATCACTAGTACGAAACCGTCCGGTGCTTGGGAAAAGGCGCTTTGTATGATTTCCGATGTGGACCAACCTTGGTCGTCGAAGATCTGTTTCATTTCCAGTGCCATTTCATGGGATTCCGGGGAGTCCAGTACTGAGATGATGTCCAGTTCCCCCTTGGGGCCGGAATTGAGCAATTTAGCCAGCATTTTACGCTGTTGCGCGTCGAGGGCGCCGGCATTCGTGGTGACTTCAACCGGTTGCGTTGTGGTGGCGCCACCCTGCGTTTGGGTGATGCTCATGTGTTTGAGTTCGTCGATGCGATCCTTTAAAGCTCCCTCGGCTTCCGCGTAGCGTTTGCGCGTGCGCTCCACCTCTTTGCGCAGGGTTTCGGCGTCCATTTCTGCCAAGCGGCGCCGTTGATCGGCAATATCGTGATTCTGCTGGGTGGCCAAAAGCTCCTTGCGAATCTGCTCGGCGGCTTTCTCCACCGCCTTGATTTTTTTGCTGGCGCTTTGCTCTCTGTCGATCAGATAATTGGACATGCGGTTGCCATTCCACCAGAGCAACAGAATGCTGATGGTCGTCAGGGCGGCACCCAACATGGCGAACAACTGCATCCAGGTGTTAAACGCAGTGGTCGCCTCCAAGCTATTCCACCATGCAAACATGGATTCCCCTTTCACATCATGGGCGAACTGAGGCCCTTAATTAAATTAACGAATAATACCGATGAATTGAATGATAAGCAAGGACTAAATTGCTTATTCCGTCGCGCTTAATACAAAGACCTTTTGGGTGGATGGGTGGGATGGCCGATGCGGATGCAATCCGGCGCAGGGCCGGCTTCGTATCGCGGTCGGTTGTGTCGCGTATTGACAATCAGGGGGAATTGGGTTACCAGGGGTATTTGAAATTTATATTATAATGAAGTGGTTATAGTATTAACCAATGCCTGTTGGGGATTGTCTCCCGGCCCAAATCCAGTAAAACGATGCAATGCCGGATGGTTTCCGGTAATTTCGATTGAAGAGGAATGTTGAATGGTGCTCGTGATGAAACGTGAGATTTTTGTTCTTTTGCGTATCGTGATCAGCTGTCTGACGGCCGCGGCCCTTATATTCTTCATTTCAGCATTGTCCGGTGAAGATTTGCTAAAGAATAACAATGAGATCAGGAGCAACGCGGCCCTGATTGCCGAGATAAACTCAGAATTGGAAGGGGGAATAGCCCAACGGTTGGCCCAATTGGGAGAGGTGCCCGAAAAGAATCCATTTCGCAAGTTTTATGCAGTGGAACTGGCCAAAGAGATTCACGACCTCTCGTCCCTCACGGAAAAGCAGCGTATGCTTTTCGATACTTACAATGTGCGCAGTTTCGAGGTGCAGCTCAAGCGCATGATGGAGTATACGGATAAATCCGATGTAAAGAGCTTGATGGATGAATTGGAGGTCGTCCGGAGGGAGTTGAAAAATTCAGCCAACCTGATCGAAAAGAAGCGAGCCAAGCTCATCCGGCAACGCACGGCCTATATAGTACTGTTTGTGGTTTTCTGGATCGTTCTTTACCTCTATTACAGTCGTGGGATCATTTTTAAAAAGACAGACGACTGAAAACCAAGGGGTGCTTTAGACAAACCCCGGTCGCGTGCACAATAACCCGACTTTTTGCCCGCGATGAAGCGTTCAAAAGTAAACACCCATGTCAAGCCCGGGAGCCAGGAGCTTACCGAAGACTCGCCGGCGTTCATAGAACGGACACACAATGTATTTAAAACACTATCAACTTACCACCAAACCCTTTCAAATCACGGCGGATCCAAAATTTTTATGGCTGGGTGAAAAGCACAAAGAGGCATTGGCCACCCTACGCTATGGAATTTTGGACAATCGTGGTTTTTTGTTGCTTACCGGTGAGGTGGGCACCGGTAAAACCATCCTTATCAATCGGCTGGTTTCCATGCTCGACCTGGATACGGTAGTGGCTACTCTTCCCGATCCGGATCTGTCGAGCATGGACTTTTACAATCTGCTTGCCGATGGCTTTAAGATGAACCGAACCTTTGACAGCAAAGGCGCCTTTTTGATCCACCTGCGAGATTTTCTGCATCAAAGTTACGCCAATCGCAAGCAGGTGCTTCTGGCGATAGATGAAAGTCAGCGCTTGAACCACCACCTCATGGAAGATATCCGTGTCTTATCCAACATTGAACTGCATGATCGAAAATTGATCAATATCTTCTTTGTGGGGCAGCAGGAATTCAATACGATTCTATCCGCGCCTCAAAATCGGGCTCTGGCACAAAGAATTACAGTCCGGTACAATATCGCTCCTTTGGATAAAGATGAAGTCGGCAAATACGTCAGCCACCGGCTGAAGGTGGCCGGAAGCACCCAAAGATTATTCACTCCCGCTGCCATTGGTGAAGTATTTCAATTTTCTGGCGGTATTCCGCGGCTCATCAATATCATTTGTGATCACGCATTGCTGACAGGTTACGCCCGCGGAACAAAAGAGGTCGATGACAAAATTGTCAAAGAATGCGCAGAAGAGCTGCGCATTCCTGTTAAAACGGCTACTGGCCAAGGGAGCCAAAACCATCAGGCGCCTGACACCAAATCCATCGCCAATGCGGCGGCTAAAAAATCCAGCGAACTATCAGGAAAGCCTGGCGTTACTGCTATCGAAGGCGGTCGGCGCGCAGAGGACAAAATCCCGGCATCGACATCGCGCTCTCCCGCTTGGAAAATTCTTTATGTTGGCATCGTGTTGTTGCTGGTGGCATTGGGTGCCTATGCCATAAATAATTATACGGGGTCGGAGAGCACAAAATACGATGCGGACGATCTGACCCCAAAGAAGTATAAAACAACGTTGGAGCAAGAAAAAGAAACGCTTGCCAAACGCATGGAAAAAGGGGGCGCTGAGGCCGAAGCAGATGGGGCTTCCGTGAGTCAGCAAAGCCAGGGAAAATCATCGGTTGGCGGTCCGGGGGGCCGTAATGATTCCACCGGGGCCCAGGGAAATGCCGCCGGCGCAGCCGCAACGAATCAGAAAATGGGTGATATCGCCCCGCTGCCTTTGATCAAAGACAAGACAATCATCCATTTCAGCATTAACTCGAATGAAATCGATCCCGATTCATATGCTACGCTCGATGGTATCGCAGCTTATCTTGCAGATCATCCGACCCAGGTGGCCCGCATAAAAGGCTATACCGACTCGATTGGATCTTCCACCTATAACGAGAGCGTGTCTCGTTTTCGAGCCAGTGCCGTGAAATCCTATCTGATGGGCAAGGGAGCACCGCCTGAAAATCTTCAGATTTTTGCCATGGGGGACAGTGCCCCCATTGCTTCCAATGATTCGGCCCAGGGGCGCGGATTAAACCGCAGGGTGGAGATCGAATTCCCGAACAGCGAGGTATCTAATCAATAGCATTGCCACTTGTGCTGGCATACTGCCCCATGGTGAGGACACCTATCAATAAGACGCTTTTACTTCTTCTCTTGATCGGCTGGGTAACCGTTTCAGGGGCCGTAGCGGATAAGGTCGTGCTGAAAGACGGATCGGTGGAAGAGTCCGTTCGTGTCTGGGAAACTGATCGGTACGTGCATTTCATCCTCAAGGGTACCCGCTCGGTAGAAATTCGCTACGCCAAAGAGATTGTAGACCACATCGAGGGGGCCGATGGCACCATCCATGCGGTTGCCGCCAAACCGCCAGATTCCGGTATGGCATCGGCTCCGGTCAGTCCGGAGCCGCCTGCTTCGGCCACCACAAAGGAAACGGAACCACCCAAAGAGACAAAATCGGATATGGGGTCCACTCAGGGTTCCAAAGCAGACCTCATTTCTCTGGATCACACCTTCATCGAAAGAAACCGGAATTTAAGTTTTTACGACCCCCGCCGCCACGAGCGCTATTGGGCTGATCGTCAATCCAAGCATGAACACTATGGCGAGGCCATAACGGTTTTGGCCGCCCAGTACGGCCATTCCGTCGAATGGATTGAGAAAAACATGGGCCAGGAGAATGATTTGGGCGCCATTCATGCTCGTTTGATTGCCGCCGTGGAAGCGGAAGCGGCACCCGTTTCACATCAGACCAGCACCAACCAACCATTGGCCGTCCCCCAGGAAGGAACGCCAACGCCCAAACCTAATGACATCCATCGCGTTCCAGCTGCACCAACCCCTACCCTGGAACCTACACCGGCCGCTATGAAAGTGCAGGAAGGTTCGGTATCGCCCGTTGAGCCCATACCCCCGGGAATCGCTTTTTACGACCCCCGCCGTCCCGACAAATATTGGGTTACGCCCGAGGCGCATTGCACTAGCTTGTCGGAGGCCATCCAATTATTGGCAAAAATTTATGGTGTCCCAACGGCTTACGTCGAATCGAATCTCGGAGAATCCAACGATATTTCCAAAATCCACGCAAATATTCAGAAGAGTCTGGGGCTGGTTCAAAAATAGAGAATTTTTAAAACATTTCGGTTGCCAGGATCAGGCGGCATACAAAGCATGCTGAAAGAACGATCACGGCAATGAAAAGGCATTTTGACCGGGAATAACCCAACCTGCGCTCCAAGAATGGATTCTTCTCCCGGGCCAATCGCATCAAGGCACCCGCATCCATGGTTTCAACACGGGCGCCACTGCCGAGCCGGATGCAGTGCTCAAGCTTGTTATCTGAGAGCACAATTTCAAACCGATCACACGTTGTCACTCGGTGAAATGGCTCAGACAGATGCCACACATGTAGAAACAATCCATCAAACTGAACCATCACATCCACCATTGGGCCTTGGGCGGATGGACGGTAGACGCCTTAGAATTCGATCATTCCATCCTGCTATGAAAAAGCTTGAAACAGCGATTTTTGCTCACCGGCGAATCCTGATAGTCAGAATAAGCACGCATTGTGCCATGCTTTTCCGTTTAAATAGTTAATTAAAATAAATAGATAATGTATAATAGGAAGCTTCGAAGGGGGCGCTTGCCGAATTTTGTCAATCAATTTAGGGTTTTTGGCAGATCAACGGTCGAGGGCGGCACAATCTTGAGCGTTTGGAACGGTGTTAATAGCTATTGACAGTAGCTTGCATCCGACGCGAAAATACTTTGTTGAGCAGGCAGGCCGGACGGTAAACCCTGCATGAGATTGGATAGGGGGCGGATATGGCGAAATGCTGAGCTGTCGGTTCGCAGTAATGGGGGATTTGTGTGATGTCCCAGTGTATTTTGCTAAACGCAGATTATTCGTTCATGAACATGGTCGACTGGCGACGGGCGTTGCGCCTGGTGGTCAAGAACAAGGTGACCGTGCTGCGGTATTCCGAAAGGTGGATCAAGGGCGCCGAAGGCCTGGTGGTGCGCATTCCGGCCGTAATGAAACTGATAAAGTTGATTCGCTCGGTATATAGATCGCGCGTTCCTTTCAGCAAGCGCAACATCCTGGTGCGTGATGGTTTTGCGTGTGCCTATTGCGGGACGCGGGACGGAAGGATGACCATCGACCATATCATTCCCCGGAGTCGGGGAGGCGACTCCACATTTGAGAATTGCGTCGCCTGCTGCCGTCCATGCAATACAAAGAAAGGCAGCCGTACCCCCAACGAGGCGCGCATGTATTTGCACCGACGCCCCCATCAACCCACCATCTCAGAGTTCTTGCGACTGCGGCTTCAGCGTCTTGGCATACACGACTTTTGGGAGCAGCTGGGTCTGATTGAATAGTTTTTATCAAGAGGGGGGGATGCTCCAGCGCAACAGCGTTGCCCCCCAGGTCAGACCGGCCCCGAAACTGACCAGAAGAACATGATCCCCTGCTTTCATCCGTCCGATTCGGAATGCCTCGTCCATGGCAATGGGGATCGATGCCGAAGAGGTGTTGCCGTACCTGTCCAGGTTGGTGAAAAATTTTTCCATGGAGATCTTCAGCTTTTCCGCAACGGCCTGCAAAATGCGGATGTTTGCCTGGTGAGGAATCACGAGATGAATATCATCGCGGGTCATGCCGTTTTTTTGCAGGGCGAGTTCAGCGATATTGGCCATGGAGGGCACTGCCTGCTTGAATAATCGGTTGCCTTCCATCCTGAGGTGAAACGGTGTGGTGGCCAGCCCTTTGAGGCTCTCAGGGGGTGGTTGATTCCCCGATTCGCTGTAAAGCAAATCCCAGAGGCGGCCGTCGGATTTGATATGTGTGGATAAAATGCCTCCCTCTGTTTCATCGGCCCGAATCACAACGGCCCCGGCGCCATCGCCCAGTAGAACGCATGTGCCGCGATCCTGCCAGTTGACCAGGGAGGAGAGACGCTCGGCACCTACTACCAGAACGGTTTTTGCCACACCGGCCTTGATGCTGTTGTTGGCCATTTCTAAGGCATAGACAAATCCTGAACAGCCGGCCGAAACATCATAAGCAGCAGCGTTTTCGGCTCCCAATTCTCTCTGAATCATGCATGCTGCAGAAGGAAAAATGCGATCTGCTGAAACCGTAGCAGTAATGATAGTATCGATTTCTTCGGGGGCAATATCCGCCATCTCCAAGGCGCGGCGGGCTGCAAGCGAGCCTAGCTCTGTCGTCGATTCGTTATTATCCATCATGGCGATGCGGCGTTCTTTGATGCCGGTGCGCCGTGTAATCCACTCATCGGTGGTATCTACAATCCTTTCCAATCCGGCATTATCGAGAATGCGTTGGGGAAGCGCCGAGCCGGTACCTTTAATATGTGCAAATGTCATAGAATTTATCCGCTCCAAGATGATAACACGCTGAACTTATTGGGTTACAAATGGATGGGCCGACCTGTAACCCTTTAAAACAGAATTTACTTATAAATCATAATCCTGCCAAGGAGTCAAAAGCGAATTGCACTAAAAAATCGCTTTAGCGAAAATGATTGGCATTCGCATGAATGTAAAACTACAGGCTGAATTCGGCATCCGATGACTGTATTGCTTCAGCCTTTCTTCGTTGAAGCGTGCAGATGCCGATTTTTCTGATGGCGCTGCGCCGGTCAAAGCCGCTGCGTCTTTCCTGGCCTGAACGATGGTCTTCATGCCGGATGGGTATTTGGCGCAGCCGACGATCGAAAATTTTTCTGCGTCCGCCAAAATCGGCGATGACTTTTATTAAGCAGGGTCCGTGGGAAAGGGCGTCCTCTGATTTTTCAGAGGCACGCCCATCTTCTTTGGTCTTATCGAAGGAGTTCATGGGAAGCGATTTTATCCCATATGTTCCAATAGGATGCGGAGCATGCGGCGCAAGGGTTCGGCCGCTCCCCACAGCAACTGGTCGCCAACCGTAAATGCCGTCACATATTCGGGCCCCATGATCAATTTTCGCAAGCGCCCCACAGGAACGGAGAGCGTACCGGATACCTTTGCAGGTGTCAGTTCCGCCAGCGTGATCTCTTTAGCGTTGGGGACAACTTTGACCCATGAATTGTGTGCCGCGACGATGTCCTGAATTTCATCCAGGGGCACATCTTTTTTCAATTTGATGGTTACGGCCTGGCTGTGGCAACGCATGGCACCGACGCGAACACAAAGCCCGTCTATCGGAATCGGGTTGTTCCGGCGACCCAAAATCTTGTTGGTTTCGGCATTTCCCTTCCACTCCTCGCGCGTTTGACCATTATCCATGGCGCGGTCGATCCAGGGAATCAGGCTGGCAGCCAAAGGTGCCCCGAAATTAGCTATGGGGAATTGCCGGTCACGGATGGTATTTGTGACCTGGCGATCAATCTCCAGGATCGAAGCGGCTGGATTGGCAAGCAGATCGGCTGCGTTCTGGCCGATGGCATGCATCTGCTGGACCAGTTCCTGCATATTTTTGGCGCCGGCCCCTGAGGCCGCCTGGTAGGTCATGGAGGTCATCCATTCGACCAAATTTTGAGCGAATAAACCGCCGAGACCCATCAGCATTAACGAAACCGTACAGTTGCCGCCGATGTAATCCTTGATCCCTTTCGCCAGCGCATCTTGAATGACCTGTCGATTGACCGGGTCAAGAACGATGATGCTGGAATCCTGCATGCGAAGCGTGGAGGCCGCATCGATCCAGTACCCTTTCCATCCGCTCTGGCGCAATTTCGGGTAGCACGTCTGGGTGTAATCGCCGCCCTGACAGGAGACGATGATGTCCATGGATGCCAGTTTTTGCAGATTATAGGCCTCTTCCACCGGCTGCTCTGCCTGACCGATATCCGGCCCCTTTTGGCCTGCCTGTGAGGTTGAGAAGAAAGTGAAGGCAAAATATTTGAAATCGTCTTCGGCCCGCATGCGTTCCATGAGGACGGAACCGACCATCCCGCGCCATCCGACGAATCCGACTGAATGCATAATTTTCTCCTTGAATCCGAGATTTCGATGTGAACTACGGAGCACGATCATTAGGTTGGGTCACCCCAATTGTCAAGGGGATTGTCGCCCTTGAGCCATGCAAGGGGGTGTGTTAAAAGAATATTGGTTTTAGGAAAAGCCAACGCCAACTGTTTTTCGAGAAAAGGTGCAAAGTGTGTCTGGTCAATTGACGCAGGTGGTCATCGCAAAAGAAGATGCCGTTTTCTGGATGGATCGTTTCGGTCAATGGTACAATGCCAGCGGACGTTTCCGCCACAAGAAAATCATAGATCATTTCAATGCCTCTATCCGCAAAGACGAACATGGCTATTTTTTGGAGCAAATCAGGGATTCGGTCCACGAGAAAGTATACTTCCGGTATGAAGATACGCCCTTGTTCGTGGTGGAAGCTACGGAGACCGATCCTGTGCAGCTGCAACTGAATACAGGCGAGCAACTCTTTCTCGATCCTGCCCAACTCTTTGTCCATGCCGACAGCCTCTACCTGAAGAGGGCTGACGAGCGAATTAAATTCTCGGACCGTGTCTTGATGCGCCTTTCCGCTCGCCTCGACTTTGATGGCGGAAGCTATTACTTTCGCAGCGGAACCGAGCGCCAGCGAATCCCCCAGCAGTAGTCTTTCTAAACAGGTTGCAGAAAGACTTCGCCTAATACGGCCACGCGGCGTTGCGCGGTCTTCGAAAATGCTCACCTGCGGCGTGAATGCTGCGCTTCTCCAACGCTGCGGGCTTTGCCTGACGCCTGATACTTGTTTCTCAACCGCCTGTTAAAGCCGTTCGAATCGGATCGAGATCGGCGAACCGGGGGCTGCCTTTTCGCCAAGCCCGATAATGCCTGCGGCAGGCAAGACAACCTCATCCCGGCGTACGAGGGGGCCTTGGCCGTCAGAGGCCATGATGTACGTACCGTTCGTACTTTGGTCTACGAGGATGAAACGGTCTTTGCGGAGTTCAATGCGGGCATGCAGGCGGGATACGCGCGGATCATTGATGACGATTTCGTTGGCAGCGTCGCGGCCCATGTTGATCACTGGTTGGCGGCTGGAAAGTGTCCAGCACATTCCCTGGAAATGAAGTAGAAGGGAAATTTCAGCATCGGGCCTGGCGCTGGCCATGCTTTGCGAGAAGGTGGTGATCATGGTGAGCTCGCCGGGCTGCCCCCAGGAAAGTTCATAAATGTCGATGGGGTCGGGTTTGCCCTTGACCCGGGTTTGATCCACGAGGCGCGCCGTGTTTCGGCGATCAGAAGAGAGCATCGCCAAAGTCAAGCCATTGGTAATGATTTGACCGCCCTTGGCTTGAGCCACCATCCGGGCGGCGATGTTTACGGCATCCCCATACACATCTTTCGATTCGGAGATCACCGGACCGTGATGAAGGCCGATGCGAACCTGTAAATGGTAGGGAGACAGTGTCGGATCGGCGCAGACATCTTCATGCATGCCAACCGCAGCGGACACGGCTTGATCAGGAAGCTCGAAGATGCTCATCACTTCATCCCCGATGGTTTTGACCAGGGTTCCATGGCAGGCCCGGGTGCGGGCAGTCAGCAGGTCCAGGCAATGGGTGATCAATGCAAGAGCGCGCTGGTCGCCCAGCTGGTCATAGAGGCGGGTGCTGCCGGCGACGTCGGCGAAGAGAATGGTACGTAGGCGTTCTGCAGAAGCAACCATAACCGCTCGCTTTTAGTGATGCCATGAAGCTCTTCGGATATTCGTTGCGATTTTTCCAAAGATGTCTGAAAAATGGCACGAGGGACCGAAGTATGTCAAGCCGGCCGGCATCGTCCGTGGAAACAATCAGTGGGTGGCCCAATTCTGAGTGGCCATGCGCGGGCCGCTGCTTTACCCTTGACCCTTCTATGGATGGATTTTATAAACGGGCATCGATGGTTGGTGAGAGGATTCACGTGATTCGAAAAATCATATCATGCGGGCAAACTGGTGTGGAATCGGCCGCTCTGGATATTGCCCTTAAACTAGGTATCACTCATGGCGGCTGGACATCCCGGGGGCGACGCAATGAGGAAGGGGCGATTCCGGACCTATATGACCTCATGGAGACCATCTCCCTGGGTTTTAATGAAGCGCTGGAAAAAAATGTTGCTGAATCGGACGGGACCCTGGTGATATCCAGGGGCATCAAAAGCCCCGGGCCGACCAAAGCCGTTCAAATGGCGCTCAAGCATCAACGCCAGTTTCTGCATGTGGATCTGCGTCAGTATGCTTTGTTTGAAGCGGCGTCGCTTGCCAATTCATGGATGTCTCAGAAAATGATCCAGGTGGTTTACATTACCGGCCCCATGGCCAGTGAGGACCAGCAGATTTACCAGCAGACGCGCAAATTGCTGGAGACCGCTTTTTACCTTGGATTTGTCAAATCGGGCGTGCAGCCGGATCTGACCGCAGTGCGTGTCGAAGCCCCGGGAAATAAGCGGGCCTCTTACCCCCGGTCCGTGGATGAGGCAGTCCAGCGGCTCAAGACAAACTTGCCACTCAAGGATCGCAGCCTTCTCGCCAACATGCAGCCCGATGAGTTGAGCCATCTGAACAGCGGGCTTGGCGAATACATCAAGCAGAATTTCGGATTATATGTGGGCAACGAACCGCTCATGGAATCATGCGCTCTCGCAGGCCAAGTGACCGGACCCCTTACCGACGAGGCGTGCGCCATCATTGTGCGTGCCTTGTGGGAAGACCTGCGTAAAACCCATAAATTGCGCGTCGTTAAATAATCCTACGTCTCGTTTTTTCTATTCAACCCGGCCTCCTGCCACGCAAAATCACTGCCGATTCCGGATTGATCCACATCACACGGCCTGCATCGCCGTAAAGAAGTTGCCTTTATTTGACTTGGAGGTGGTTTGTTGATATGCCCCCACATTTCAATGTCTGTCCAGCGGCAGATGACCTGCGTGCGCATAAGGAGATTGTCATGGCTGAAGTGGTTCCCTTTTATGGTGTCCGATATAATCCGAAGGTGGTTACAGATATGGCCGCAGTGGTAGCGCCGCCCTATGATGTAATCAGCCCAAAAGAGCAGGAGAGCTTTCACGAACGGCATCCCAACAATGTGATTCGCCTCGAATTGGGAAAAAATCAGCCTGGTGACAATGCCCAGGACAACGTGCATACCAGAGCCGGGCGCTATTTCCAGTCCTGGATGGCGGAAAAGGTCCTGGTATCCGAAAAAAAGCCTGCAATTTATCTGACGACGGTGACCTTCAACAGTGGCGGGACATGCCATACCCGTTTCGGAATTATCGGCCGGGTGCGGCTGGAGCCTTTCGAAAAGGGCATCGTTCTTCCCCACGAGCGGACTTTCTCCAAAGTGAAATCCGAACGACTTTCGTTGATGAAATCCTGCCATGCGAACTTCAGTCCGGTTTTCGGTCTTTTTGCCGATGGCCGAGAAATCCTCCAGCGCATGAAGGAGATCACGGAAAACCAGAACCCCGACATAGATCTGGTAGACGAAAAGGGGCACCAGCACAAGATGTGGTGTCTCACCGACAAAAAAATCACGGATCAATTGACCCAATTTTTTGCAGATGAACGCATTTACATTGCCGATGGCCATCATCGGTATGAAACCGCTTTGAACTATCGGGAGTGGGTCAAAGAGAATACCCCCGGTTTTTCATCCAACCATCCTGCCAACTTCATCATGATGAGTTTGAGCAGTATGATGGACCCCGGAATGATCATCCTTCCGGCCCACCGGCTTCTCAAGGCATTGCCGCAAGGCAGTGTTTCGGCGCTGCTGCGCAGATCCACGGAGTGCTTCGATATCTTAACGGTTCCGCTCGACAAGGGATTGGAACTCGCCATGGGCGAATTCAACCGGCATTTGGCTTCCAACGCCCATACGAACGCTATTGGGCTTTATATCAAGGATCCCGGCCTGTTGCAGGTTATGGCACTGAAACAGGGCGTCATGGAGCGTTTTTTCCAAGGCCAACTCGACGCCGCCTTAAGGGACCTGGATGTGAATGTATTGACCCAATTGATCATGATGGAGTTGATGGGATTCGACCAGGCCCGGTTGGATGATGAAACCAAGATCGCCTACCGCACCACCTCCATGGATGCCGTGGCGGCGGTCAATGCCGGAGAGGCAGAGCTTGCCTTTATCCTCAACCCCACCAAAATCGAACAGGTGCGACGCGTGTCGGAGAGAGGCTTGATCATGCCTCGCAAATCTACCTATTTTTATCCCAAGGTGATCAGCGGGCTGGTGTTTAATCGGCTCGGCGATTGAAACTTCATCGATCCTTGGCCAAGGCGGCCCGCTCCGCAGACAGTTCCCTGAGGAGCTGGCCCAAGGGCCAGGTTTCGGAGGTGGGGGTCAGTGTCGCCCAGAGCGCCTGGCGCATGCCCGCCTGGCGACACCCGGCCATCAGGGTGTGCAATTCATTCTCTTCCAGCCCCGCGACGATGACGGCCCGGGGCAGTTCTGAATCGATGCCCTCACCACTGCCATCCGGTCGTGAGAACACGCCTCCCACGGCTTCTGCGACATCCTGGGCCGTGGCCCACACCAGGGGCACGGCGCCAATGCCGATCATCCCCAGCAAGGTTTTGAATTTTGATTGGGCGGCGGCGGCAAACCCGCACAACAGCAATTTGCGCGAACCATAAAGGCGCCGGTTCGTCTGACCCAGTTTTTCAAAGGTTGCATCGACCATTTTTCCCCCGAGGAGAATCGGATTCTGTTCCGAAGCTTGAAAAGCTACACCATCGCTCCGCTGGGATGCAAGCCGAAAGTGGTCGCGAAATCAAACGACGCCTTTAGCGCTCATGAACGGTCCATACTTCTTATCCACGATCTGAATGTGCTTGATGAGCCAATCTTTGAGAAAATTCAACACCTCCATCGAAAGCAAAATGCGACCCAGTTTCAAATCATTCTGAAAACCAGCCACTTTTTCAATGAACGCATTGTGCTCACGGGTATGCCGGGTTGTTTCGGGGTAGCCATGTTTCAAGAAAAGCTGTTCTTCGGACATGAAATGGCGCTGGGTATATTCCGCAAGCTTTACAATGATCGACCCGACCACCTCTTTGCCTTTGCCCTGCTTCATGGCATCATGCAGGGCATTGATCTGATCGATCAATTGCCTGTGTTGATTGTCTATTTCCTTGATCTGGACGCTGTAATCATCATTCCATTCAATAATCGGCATTGACGCACTCCTTTGCTTTGCACGGGCAATAAATACCAGATCGCCCTCTTGGTTTTGATTTTATATATCGACCAGTTCCGCCCCGAGTTGAGCAGGGGCCGGATAAGGGAAGCCCAGGACGATCATATCCCTCGGTGGACAACGCGGCCCTGCTTGCACTATACAGAGCCCCGAGCTCTGTGCGGATGAAGAGATTCAACACTGAGAGGTGCCGACAGCACATGCCTGAACTTCCCGAAGTGCAAACCATCGTCAATGATCTGATCACATCCGGTCTCGTAGGGCGGCGCATCATCAAAGCGGAGGTCCAGTGGCCGCGTACCATCGCCACTTCATCGGTCCATCGCTTTTGCCGCCTGATGCGTGCCCGCCGTATTGAGCGCATTGAGCGCAGGGGCAAATACATCCTGATGTCGCTGGATGACCAGCAGACGCTGGGTGTTCATCTGCGCATGACCGGACGCTTCCAGTGGGGGGCCTTAGGCGAGAGCCTGGATAAGCATGTTCATGTGGCTTTATCCATCGATGACGGACGGGTGTTGTGTTTTCATGACACACGCAAATTCGGCCGATTTTATCTGGTCAAGGAGCCGCTGGCGCTCCTGGGCAATCTGGGGCCCGAACCTTTGTCGCCGGCTTTCACGGTGGCTGTTTTCAAGTATCGCTTGGCGGGCCGACAACGCCAGATCAAGCCCTTGCTGCTGGATCAAACCTTCCTGGCCGGATTAGGCAATATCTATGTGGATGAAGCCTTATGGGCCGCTCGGATCCATCCAATGCGCGCAAGCGACAGCCTGAATGCCGACGAGATCGAAGCTTTATATGAGAGCATCCGGCGAGTATTGCGCCAGGGGATCAGACATGCCGGAACCACCTTGGGCAGCGGCAGCAACAATTTCTACTCCCTGGGCCGGGCGCGGGGAGGCAATGCCAGCCATTTGAAGGTGTTTCGGCGGACCGGTGCGCCTTGTCCACGTTGTCGGCAGCAGATCAGGCGCATTGTCGTTGCCCAGCGCAGCAGCCATGTGTGCGAACATTGTCAGCGGCAGGGATGAGTCCCTATTAGGTAGCGAACGAAGTGGTGATACGCAAGCTTGGAGGGTCAGGTTATCACTAAAAATCCATTGAAATTGGTGAGCATCTCTTTGACGCGGTTCAGAATGATGCGCGCCGGATCCTCATTCTCGGTATGGCATTGGCGGTAGCACGAATCCAACAAGTCGACATTTCCCTGCCAGATCTGGAACTCTTCGTTGAGATAGGGCGTTACATGATCACAAAGCATATTGAACTCTTTTTCGGACATACGAGACAAAGTTTGAAGATGTTGGACCAATAGATCCGATAAAAGCTGTTCGGCCGCCTCATTGACAGTGCGGGGCTTTCGATGTTGTGCTTTTTTTGCTTGCATGATCTTTCCCTGCCTGCTTATTTCGTGCCGCGCGCCCATTTCCTTTTGGACGCTCGCCTTTAGTTATCGTCAAGAAGGATTTGAAGGTTTAGCCCAAAAGCGCGGAAAGACCGGTATGTCGCTGCAGCCCACTGAAAATGCTGCCAATTGGTTTGCGATCGCGCCGAACGGGATTAAGGAGACCCTGCATTGTCCGGACCATCTCGCCGCCTGGCAACAGATCAACCCATGGAACGGATCATCGATCAGCTGGTTTCTCGATTGCGCCCCCTGCATTTCGGCGCTCCGGTTCACATGGTCTACAATCCGCTCATTTATGCCCGCTCGGCTCACATGGCCTATTGGCGCCAGTATGGCCGCCCCCCCAAAGAGATCCTGCTGCTGGGGATGAATCCTGGCCCATGGGGAATGGTACAGACCGGCGTGCCCTTCGGAGATACCGGCATGGTGAGGGAGTGGCTGAAGCTGACGCAGAAAGTGGCGCCGCCAGAGATCCAACACCCCAAGCGGCCGGTATCGGGCCTCGAATGCAGTCGACGCGAAGTAAGCGGTCAGCGTCTTTGGAGTTGGGCCAAGCAACGCTTTGGGACACCCCGATCTTTTTTCAGGCGCTTCGGTGTCGCCAATTATTGTCCTTTGTCCTTCATGGATGACGGCGGCCGCAACATTACGCCCGATAAGTTGCCGGTCACAGAAACGGTGACGCTATTCGAGGCTTGTGACGAAGCCCTGGTCGAGATGGTGCGCTGGCTGCAACCCGAAATAGTGGTTGGTGTCGGCATGTTTGCCACCCGGCAGGCCCGACGAGCCCTATCGCGGAGCCGGGTACGGATCGGGCAAATTACCCATCCGAGTCCGGCCAATCCCAGAGCCAATGCAGGTTGGAGCGCACTGGTGGAAAAGGAATTGAGTGCATTGGGTATCGTTATTGGTAACGTTTCATCGTAAAAGTAGTCGTGAGAAGGAAAGCTGCCCATGGACCGCAGCCTCGAGCCGCTTTGGCATGATCCGGCAAAAGAGGCGCAATCCTCGGTAACGGCGGTGCGCTCCTCCCATGAACAGGAGGGTGCGCCAAAAATTGATCCAGCGCAGTTCGTGGAGCAGACCCCGTCCCAAAAGCTCGCCATACCGCCGGCCGACCCGCTCCACAGCCAAATTCGTTTCGATTATCGCCTTGGCGGCCATGGCCGCGCTGGCATGGGCATAGTAGATCCCTTCGCCCAGCAGCGGGTCGGCCAACCCGCAGGCATCGCCGGCCAGCAGCAGCCGCCTGGATGCCGGCTGGCAAAGAAAATTGCCGTAGGGCAGGGGGTAGCTCTGCCAATGCGTTGCCGTCTCCGAGTCAACACCCTGGTCTTCCAGAAAATTGGAAAAAGCTTTGCGGATGGAGCGATCGCGCGACATGCGCAGTCCGGCAATCCCCAGTGTTTGTGAGTTGCTTCCGGGAAATGACCAGGCATAACCCCAGGGAAGATAGCCGAAGTGCAAAGCGGCAACATCCGATGTCGCCTTTTGCCCATAAGGCCGGCGCAGCTCTATGGTGCCGGCCAGGTTGACCCGCCAGCGCCGTTCCCTGTCCTCCCGCCCAGGCAGGGACCGGCGTGCCTTGCTCCAAATTCCATCGGCGCCGATGATCACCCGAGCGGCAAATGTGAGGCCATTGGCCAAGGTCAGCCGACCCGTCTGGGCATCCACGCTTGTCACAGCCACGCCCATGATGGTTCTGGCACCGACTGCGCCGGCCGTGCGCAGCCAATAGTGATCGTACACGGTTCGATCGATGAAATGGAAGGGGAAGTCCAGCCGGCCGCCACCGATTTCCTTTATTTTGTAATAGATACGATAATTCCAGCAGCTGTGGAGAATCAGACCTTTTTGGCTCAACCGTGCCAGGGACAGACCGAAAAGGCGCTCCAGGAGGTCGATACTCTTCCAGGTGAGCAAACCGGCGCACGGCTTGGGGCGGGGAAAATCATGCCGATCGAAAAGAACGACATCGTATCCATGCCTTGCGAGCAGGAAGGCTGCCGTGGCGCCCGCCGGTCCGGCTCCGATGACCGCCACGTCGCAGGATTGCATAGCGCTCATGATCGCTCAAGCCCCTTTTTGTCGATGCATATACTGACGCTTACATTGCCGAAGGGGCAATCAAAAGAGATGCAATCGGCCGCCAATTTCAGGCCGCTTTGATTCTTATTGTTCTCACCATAGCGTGGATCGCCCATGATCGGAAAACCGATCATGGCCATGTGGCGTCGGATCTGATGTTTCCGGCCGGTTTGAATCCGCACGTGCAACAGGGTCTGGTTCAAGGCGGCGTCATAAGCAACGACCTCATATTCGGTGAGTGATGGCCGGCCATCCAAATCCAGGTTGATTCGGCCCGGCGAAGGCTGTCCGGTCATATCCCCTCGCACATAGACGGTATATCTCTTTTTTAAGGCGCCGTTACGCAGCATGGCTGAAAATTGCGCCGCGGCCTGCCGGCTGTGCGCCACAAGCACGAGTCCGGCAGCTTCGCGGTCAATGCGATGGACCAGCAATACCTTGCGTTTCATTTGGAAATGGTGTTCAACCTGGCGCGCAAGGGAACAGTGATCACCGAATCGGGTGCCCTGGGTCATCAATCCGGCCGGTTTGAACCAGATGCTGTAATGAGCGGTCGTTTTCAGGCAACTTGCCTGGGGCGGATCCAGATCCAGAATGGCCGGATCGTAGTAAACCGACCAGTGGTCGCCCAACCGGCAGACAGTAGTGGCCCTGCGCACGCGACGCTCCTTGGCATCGCCGCGCTGGAGCCACACGGCCCCTTGGCGCATGGCTCGCTTGAGGCGGGTTTTGGACAGCCCCGTGCGGTTGGCCAAGGCATCGCATGCCGTGGCCGGATCGTCAGTCGCGATCGTGATGTGCCATCTTTTGGGTTCCATGCCCAAATCCGGTGGAGGTCCCTTGTGGTCTGCCTTTCTGCCGTGGGCGGATTCATAACGCGGATCGGGCCCCATGGCAAGCAGGTGCGGCGCAAGAATTGAAGGAGCGTTGTGATGCTGATCGACTCCTTCGGACTGGAAGGCGTCAGCCGCACCAACTCGATCTTCAATATACAGCCCGATGACCCTAAGTTTATCACCGACCCAAAATTGCTCAGCATCAATGCCCATTACCTGCGCAGCATGCGATTGGATGCATTGCTGCCTATGGTCAAGGAGCAGCTTTCCCTGTCAGATCTTTGGAATCCGGCGTTCGAGACGGATAAGCGCCGATGGTTTGACGAAACCGTCGAATTGATCCGCGGACGCTTTCAGCGGTTGACCGATTTCACAAGCTACGGAAGGCCCTATTTCAGCGATCGTTTTGCCCTTGAGGCGGGTGCCGTTGAGAAAAACCTGTTGGAAGAGGGGCGTTTTCCAATCTGGTTGCCTGAACTGGCAGACTGTCTGGCTGCTCTGCGTCCTTTCGATCAAAATAGTCTGGAAACCGCGCTCGGGGCCTTTATGAAAGAGCAGGGGTTCAAGCCAGGAAAGGTAATCAATGCCGTGCGCACTGCCATCACCGGTCAATCGGTGGGCCCGGAGTTTCTTCAGGTGCTGCTATGTCTGGGGCAAGCGGGGGTGGTGGAGCGGTTGCGCCAATGCGCCGGGAGTCTGATCCAACACTGACAATCCAGGAAATCTCTTGTCAGGAATGGGGGCAGGGCGGCAGCAGAATATGCACCACTGTACCGCGTCCCGATTCGGAATCAACATAGATGTATCCGCCGTGGTTCTTTATGATACCATACGCAGCCGCCATGCCCATGCCCCGGCCGAGGAATTTGGTGGTGAAGAAGGGCTCGAAGATATGCTCCTTGACCTCTTCGGACATGCCTTTGCCATCGTCCAGAATACTCAATCCAGCATATTCGCCTGAGGGCAATCCGGGAAAAGCTTCGGCGGCAATTTCATCAAACCTGGCCCGGTAGGTTTCAATACCGATATGGCCATTTTCGGCAATGGCTTCGGCGGCATTGTTGATCACCGCCAGGATCACCATGCGAATTTGAATGGTATCCATCTCCACCAGGGGCGTATCCGGCGAAAGTGCGGTGTCGAAATGGATGCTCTTATTTGCGCTGTTCGAGAGTTGAAGCAGTACTTCCTTGATCAAAAAATTCAAAGAGTGCGGTCGGGATTGGTATTTCCCGCCCCGGGCGTAAGCCAGCAGTTGCTGGGTAAGGCCCGACATGGATTGTGCGCATTGCAGGGCCGTATTACCGCATTTTTGAACCTGTGGGTTGTCCGGCAATGAGATTTTCAGCAGGTCGATATTACCGATGATGCCGGCAAGGGCGTTATTGAACTGGTGGGCAATGCCGCCGGCCAAGGTGCCGATGGCCTCCATCTTGCGAATTTGCCCTATGGAGGCTTCCAGCCGCTTGCGACTGGTGATGTCCCGCAGAAAATTGAGGGCACTGTGATGGCCTTTCCATTGAATGTTGACGATATCCAACTCAACCCAGCGAAGCGCTTCATCTGCGGTTTGGATTCGGAAAGCGATCATCTGCGAGGATTTTTCGTCGGACAGGCCATTATGGTAATTGGCGGCCACCGTTTCCCGGTCCTCGGGATGTATGAAGTCCAGGAGAGACATTTTCAAAAGTGATTCGATGGGATATCCCGTGAGAGCGCAAAGTCCCGGGTTGGCGAAAAGAATTTGATTGTTCTGGGAGATGAAAATCGCTTGATCGGCGTTTTCGATCAGGAGACGATAACGCATCTCCGATTCGCGCAGTGAATTTTCTATCTTTTCCCTTTCCGCGATCTCTTCGCGGAGCCGTTGATTTGTCGCATTCAGCTCTTCGGTGCGTTTCCGGACAAGATCTTCCAAGCCAAGCTGGTGTCGGCTGAGTTCCAGGCGCACGTTTTCATGTTCGACGATCTTGCCAAGTCGTCTCGCCACCGACTCTATCAGTTGAGGCACCGCCTTCGATACGTCTTCATAATCTGCACCCTCCTCGGACCAGCTGGCTTCGATAGCTCCTGCCGGATTCCCATTGGCTTCTATGGCGCTGGTCATTCTAATAGGATACGCTGCGATCGCTTCGGTCTTGAAAACGCTTCCTTCGTAGTAAATAATTACTTTTATGGGGATCTGCGCGAAGGCCTTTTCTATCAATTTTACGGTCTCCAGAAAAATTTCGCCCAGCGGGATGTGTTTCGCTTCCCGGAGCTTATTGATATCGTAGAGGCAGTTCAGCGAGCGCACCCTGGTTTCCAAGACTTTGGTCTGATTTTGCAGCTTAATTTCAGTGGATCGAATTCGGCTGCGCAGCAGTATGACTACACCGGAGACAATCAGGAAGATTGCAGACCGAAAGAAATCCTTATAGATGGAATAATCGGGACGATAGTACAAATGGCTCGTCAGCAGGACCGCTCCCAGCAGCAGGGCGACACCCATGCCGGCGCGCCCCCACCACAAAGCCCCCAGAATGATAGGGATGTAAAAAAAATGGGTGAAGACGGTCTCTATGCCCAGGAAACCTTGAAAGTAAACCGTAAGCAGGGTGGCGGCCGCCACCAGGGCGATGATCGACATCCATTTGGCAGGTCCTGCTGGCTTCATCCGCAGAGAGGTCCTATTTCATTAGGGGGTAATGCTTCTGCTCCAATTTTTCCGGTTCATGAAACGGCGCGGATCACCTGCTCAATGAGTTGATGTCAAATGACGGGGCTGCTATTCGAGGAAAGGTCATGGTGAAGGTGGCGCCTTCGTCGACTCTGGATGCAACAGTCAGGGTGCCATTCATTTTTTCCACGAATTTTTTCACCATCGGCAACCCTAACCCCGTGCCTCCGGTTCCCTTGGTGGTGTAAAAAAGTTCAAAAACACGGTTTAACCGATCCGGCGCAATCCCTATTCCGTTGTCGGAGACACTGACACTCATTGTATCGGCGGTTTCATCGAGGCGCGAGGTGATGATGATTTTCCCCGAAGGTTTGTGCTTGACCGCATCGATGGCGTTTACGACGAGATTGAGCAATGCCCGATTGAACTGGTGGGCATCCATCAGCCAAATCGGGTCCCCATCGCAAAGCATGAATTCCATGCGGATACCTTTGCTCGACAGGCTGTTTTCGATAACTTCACGATTGGCCATAATGATTTTATTGAGGTGGACCTGCTTTAATACAACATCCTGCTCCTTGGCGAACGCCAGCATGTTGACTGTCAGGTTGTTGATGCGGGTAAAGCTTTGTAGAACATAATGCCAGCTTTTATCAATTTTATTGTCTTGAAGCGCCTTGAGCTGCAGTCCAAGCAGGTCCACCGAATTTTGATTGAGGGCCAGCAGGTTCTTGATGTTGTGGGCCAGGTTGGTCATGGTCATGCCGATGGCGGCCATGCGTTCGCTTTGGACCAATTCGTTCTGCAACCGCACATTCTCTATGCACAGGGCCAATTCGTTGGCCACAGCTGCCGAAAAGGCGACATCCTGCCGGTTGAAGGTGTGCAGGATATCTTTGCCGTCGATATAAAGAATGCCGATGACCTTGTCCTCTTTCATTAAGGGGACGACGATGATGCTCTTTAGATTGTGGATGCGAATGGAGTCTGAATCTTGAAAGCGGGTATCCTGGGTCAAGTTCTGGCTTACCAGGGCGATCTTTTCGGTCAACACCCAATCCACGATGGTGCGACTGATTGGAAAGCTGCCTCCATTTTCCTGGGGCTTCCGATATTTGAAAGCGCTCACCTGCAGCTGGCCATTGCTGTGGTCGCCGAGCAGAATCATGGCTCTTTCGGCGGCTGTCAAGGCGCTGAGGATGAGCTCGAGCCCTTTGTCGAGGATCTGGTCCAGTGCCTCAGTGGCTCTCAGCTTCTCGCTTAACTGATACAACAAAGACAACCGATGGTGTGCCAGGGAGGCCTCTTCCGTCTCTTCGTCATGATTGGCATCCATAGGTCGGAACATGCTCTTGGCCGCCTCTTTGGCTGTTTGGGCCAGAAGCTCCGTCGGTTCCACATCCTCTTCGAAAAGCGTGAACGTTTCTTTAGGCACGATAAATGGGCGGGAAGTTTCCCTGAGAGCAGGGGGCGATTTCATGAGGAATAGGAACGAGCGGTCACCGAATGATAGCTTGTCATGGTGGTTAAGCAGCGCGCTTTTTACCCTGGCGCCGTTGAGAAAGGTGCCGGTCACTGGGTCCAGGTCTTGAATTCGGTACTCATCGTTGCTGTATTCGATGATCGCATGATGGTCGGCCACGGAAGGATGGGAGATCTGGATGGCATTGGATGAAGTCCTTCCGATGGAGGTTTTGCCCATGGTAAGCAGCACCGGTTTTGAAAAAGATTCGGCCGGGAATGGGATCAGGTAGGCTTCGGGGGTCAGATTTTTGCGCATGCTCATGTCGCCGTCCCTTCCTTGGCAGAAATGTCCGTCTGATGGTTGACCCAAGGGATTTTTCAAAAGCCGCCGACAGGAACCTCAATGCCAGACGGCACCAAGGAAGAATGTCCGTTTCAAAAAGGATTCATTATCCGGATATTGCACAATCTTGTCAATGCGCTGCGCAATAAATTCTCTCGGTTATCGGAAAACTACGACCATATATCAAAGCAGTAATCTTTGCCGGCGATTTTGCGAAGCCAACGGATGCAGAGTTCGACCCGAGCGAAGCTGATGTGGATCAGGTCATCCGCCAGGGGCGCCATATCGTCTTGCCACCTGCGTTGGTGGTCCTTCGCCAGCGGCAGATCGATCAATACCCCGTCAAAACCCTGGTTTTCCAGACCATGGATGGATTCGACAGACGGCAGAGCGGATTGCCGCCACCAATGGATGTGGCGTTGCATGGGGCCGGCGAACCTGGCCTTCATCTCATCGGTGACCACGGTAAATATGATCGAGCGATTACCGGCCTGGTCGAAAAGCGGTCGCAGGTGGCCATCCAGATAGTGAGGACGTTCGATGCGCGATGCCTCGAGCAACCGCCGTACGGCAGGCATTCGTTGGGGTTCGAAGAAGACCAGTTCCAAGGGTGTGTGCGGATTGGTCGCAGTGAAGATGGAAAGCGCGCGGGCGACATACTCGGATGCGTCGACCAGGGGGGGAACCAGCAACTGATACGGCTGGGTCACAAGGCGGGACAAGCGCACCAGATCCGCCATGCTTCGCTCCGGCCGCAGCCAGACCTTGTTTAGAACCCGGTGTCCGTCTACGACCACGGATAAATCCGCCTCGGTGTCCATGCGGCTTTCATCCCGCGTCCGCCACGAAAGATCAAGGCTTGGCATGGGGTAAAGCGCCACATCCAATCGCTTTTCGGCGTGGGCCATGGCCTCCAGCAGCTCAGTATTGGAGAAGGTCGGTGTTTTGATGACGCTATAAGGTGGTTTTTTTTCGTAGGTCACGCCAAGGCGTTTGGCATCCCTTCGGAATTCGGTTCCAGGGAGAATCGACAGAGGAAATACCTGGATTTCCTCGTGCAGGTGGTGATCGAGAACGAATTGGAGGGTTTTGTCGAAACCGTGCCAATCATCTCCGGGCAATCCCACGATCAAATCGACCGCGGTGGTGATCCCCCGCTTTTTCAATGCGCGAAAACCCTTCAAAAAGCGATCGCCGTCTGATTTGCGGCGCATTTGTGCCAAAGCCTTTGGATTTGTGCTTTGCAATCCGATTTCAAACCAGGAGAATCCGGCCGCAGCCAGAAGATCGGCCAGTTCTCCGTCCACTGCATCGGCACGGATTTCACTGATCAGCGACAGGCGCCGGTTCTTGTTGAGGACGGCGATCTCTTTGAGCAATGATTTGAGGCCGGGACGCGCATTCAAAGAAGGATCCAGGAAATAAATCTCTTTGACGTCGCGATCCAGAGCCCACTGGATAGCCGCCAACACCCGGCGATCCTCCTTGAAAAGCGGACCCCGCCTCGATTTGCTGTAGTAGCAGTAGGCGCATGCGTAAGGGCATCCGCGCATCGTTTCCAGCAGCATGGTCTTTTCGATGCCAGGATCCAATGGTGCGGAGAGGTATGGACTGGGAGATTCCATGAACAAGGTGCCGGCATCTTCAGTGGCGCTGCCGAGGGCCCATAAATCCGGCGACTGAAGCAGTTTGGCAAAGATGCGCTCGCCTTCGCCATAAACCCTGAAATCGAAGCATTGTTTGTCGAGCAGCCGGTTGTCTTCGGTTACCTCCGGTCCGCCTACGACTATCTTGGGGGTATAGTGGACTTTTATTTCCCGCGCAAGGTGACTTACCCGTTCGATATTCCACATATATACGGTAAACCCGATGATATCGGGCCGCCGGGTCACAATCGTGTCCACGAGGGCGGCGTCACCCATGTAGGATGAAGTCATCTGAGATAGGATCTCGACGTGCGCATCTTTAATGTGGGCGGCGGCTTGATGCAGGCATGCGGCAGCGAAGGGGGTGTTGCCGGTCTGGTGGCCGAAGTTGAGCTGCGGCACCGGTAGTTGGATGAGCAAAGCATGAATCATGAGGGGTACATTCTTTTGGAAATAAGCGACGTTGACAGTGCCCGACATATCATTCCTGGGCGAAGGGTTCAATCGATCTGGATTGCTTGAACAGTCGTGGGTATTGGTGATAAGAGAGGCTTGAAAAGATAAAGAGAGGCTGGTTTTATGTTTACGCTATCCGACATCCGCGAAATTGCCCTTCAAATTGAATACAATGGTGAAAGTGTTTACCGGCGCGCGGCCAAGAACAGTCGCACCCCTAAAATCGCAAAGTTGCTGTCAGAGATGGCCGATGAAGAGCAGCGACATGCGCACTGGTTTGAACGCCTGAGTGGCGCCATTCCTCTGGCCGCCGAAGATCGACGCATCGAGCAGATGGGGAAGGACTTGCTCCAGAAGATGGTCGGCCAACAAGCCTTTTCGTTGGATGAATCCCGCCTGGCAACCACTATCGAGGCCCAGGACTTGTTGGATCAGGCCATTGAATTCGAAAACGATACCATTTTATTCTATCAAATGCTGCACAACTTTATGGATGATTCGGCAACCATGGCCCAATTGGAGCGAATCATCGAAGAAGAGCAGGCGCACATCGAAAAGCTAAAATCGCTGTTTTGCCGTCGAGAGCGGGTCGGCTGCCCTCTGGAAAAATAACCGCCGTCCGATTGTGCGCGCGACGCTTCAATGCGCTGGTGTGTTAAGCCAAATCATAAAAATAAAAAGGGTGCCACCTGAAAGGTGGCACCCATCTTTTTGGAGGGGCTGCTGGGTGGCGCGAGGCGCCACCCAGCTGGCAAGAGAGGAAGATGATGAAAAAGTTAGGCTTCGATTATTATATAAGCATCTTGTGTGCCAATTAATGAAAAAAACGTATGCAATAAATAAATGCAAAAATTACAATAAGATGAAAACTAAATGATGTTGCCCCCCTTCACGGAAGGCCCCAAAATAATATTGCAATATGCAAAATAGAATCGCAGAATGCAAATAAAATTGGTCTTCAGCAAAATCCAAATCCGCCGATAAATAATCAACGATAGCGACATCCGCTCAAATACCGTTTTGGGCACGGTCTGTAGCAAGACGGGACATTTAAATGAAAGGGGCAGGATATGGTGGATTTTAACTTTGTGGAAGCCAACACGCCTGATTTCGATCCTCGTGTCTATATCCAAATATTGCTGGCCATCGCCAAGGCCGACAAAAACAATGGCCCTCCCGAATTTGAGTTTGTGCAGCGGCAAGCCCGGCTCTTAGGGGTCGATTACGAAAGCTGTTACCAAACCACCGACAAGGATTTCCTGCTGACCGCTCGTAAAGTTTCACGTTTGACGGCAATGGTGATTCTGAAAGATGCGATTGCCCTGGCGAGTCTGGATGGCAATTTCTCCCTCCCCGAAAAGCAGCGGATTTACCAGTATGCGGAGAAGCTGGATGCGACCCGCAGCGATGTCGATGGCCTCGTGGACCTGATGGCCGATTATTACCGGCTCATCGAAAAGTGGCGCAAGATCGTGCGCGCGAGGTAGCGCCTCATGCCCCCATATATCTCCAATATCCCTGGGTGGTGGGATCGCTGGATGGCGCGAATCGAACCGATCCGCTCGGCAACCGCGCACATGGAACCCTGGTTCTCCCTCCTGCTGTTCCTTTGTGCGACCGCCTTGATGATCTGGCGTTTGAACGCCCTGGAAGGCAAGGGATTGGAGGGTACGGTGCTGGGAACAGTCGTTATGCCCTATGCATCGGGATTTTCGAATCTGACGTTCGCCTTGGTGATGGGGCGTGCCGGTGGCAACGGCACCCTTGTGCTGGAGAACTGCCTGGTGAACAATGTGACCAATCTGACCCTGCTGATCGGCCTGCCGGCCATGATCTGGTCACTTTCCGTCTTTCCTGAAAAGCGGGGAGGTCGCAACGGGACAATCGTTTCCCGGTCCCACCGCTTGAATTACCTTTCCCTTTTGCTGACACTGGCGGCAGCGCTCTTTTTTTCAGGCGCCCTCTGGGCGTTGGCCAGAGACGGCGTTCTGGACCTGGGCGATGGCCTGGTGCTGGTAGGCGCTTTTCTTTTCTGGCAGCTGTTTCATGTGTTTGACGTGTTGAAACAGAACGTGATGCGTGGCCGCTGCCTGAAATGGTCTATGGCCATTGATATGCTGATGGTCATAACAGGCGGGATAGGCGTTTATCAGGCCATCGAGGGCCTCGTGGACTGGATTCCCAGAGATGGCAAAGGCTTTCTGGTTTTTGGAAACATCGGCTGGCTCAGCGGCCTGCTCATGGTTCTACCCAACGCCCTTCTGGCGCTATTCTACGCCAGAAGCAGACGCGCCGACATCGTTTATACTTCTCAAATAGGCGACGGCCATATTTGCATTCCCATGTGCATCGGCCTGTTTGCGCTTTTCGGGCAGATTCGGATTCCGAGCTATTTCAACTTCGGTGTGCTGATCATCATGGCAGCCGGAGCCGTTCACTTTCTATTCGTGAGTGTTTTTGGTCGACTACCGCGATTCATGGGTCTGGCTATGGCCGTCGCGTATGGTCTGTTTCTGTATAAAGGGATTCTCCAATAGAAGACTTATTTGCGCGTCAGACGTTGAATATCCGGCCGCTCCAAATTGGCATGGTCTACCGACCATTTACCGCTCTCGTCCTTGCGGCCTGTGAGCCTGCCCTCTTTTAAGAAACGTTCGACCCCAAAAGTCGTCAGGTACGTTATGGCGCTGAACTCCTCGATGGAGTAAGACCGCCGGGAGGCAGCCGGTTTGGCGGTAACCGGGGCGACGGCAGGCTTGGGGGGCTCGGACGCGGTTGATGGCTGCAGGTGACGCGTCGGCGCGACACTTTTCAGTTGATCGGCCGATATCATCCATTTTCCGCTTTGTTTGACGCCTTTTACTTTTCCGCTGCGCAGCCATTTGGAAACGGTCGCGGCCGAGACACCGGCACGTTCGGCAAACTTCTGGCTGGTTAAGATCTCTTTGGGGTCGGTCATCTGTGTACTCCTTTCGATCTTCGCTGGTGAGCTGGCAAAATCCGACGACGGCCGATCATCTCAAAATAAGATAGAAGAAGCAAGAGGCCGAAGATAAAAGAGCAGCACCTCCTGAAGCCGCTGCTGGCTCAAGGTGCATGGGAAGAGGGTGCATGCCGTTTGTCTATACGGTCAGGGAAGCGGTGATCTGAGCCACCGAAGCGCCTACCTCGGCGGCCATTTCAACCAGGTCTTCATCCTTCAAGCGCAAGGTTTCAAGGCACCCTTGGGGAATTGGCTGATCTTCGAAGCCGGGACCTCCCCCCAGGCCAGCTTGGGCGCTTATGTGGTTGGCCAGGCATACGATGTAAGCCAGTTGGTTTCCCTTGGACGCCTCGGGTGTGTGATGATAGCGCATGGCAGCGGCCTGATTTTCCGGCAGCTTCCATTTCTGGCACAAATCGTGTGCTATTTCGGTATGATCGAAACCCAGCAGGACGCGCTCGGCTTCCAGGAAAGAAGGGGATTTTTCACGCAGAAATTGATCTATTTCTTTCCTTTTTTCGGCCACATAGGGGTCGAGAGCCAGTTTTCCGGCATCATGGATGAGACCCACTGAGAAGGCGTCGTTCTCCATGCTTGGGGCACGTTTTTTAGCAATCAGCCGGGAGGCTATGGCCGTGCCCAGGCTATGCTTCCAGAGAACGCCGGCATTGAGTCCATAACCCTTTAGTTGCTTGCCCAACAAGGAACTGGACGACACCATGGTGATGACTTGTTCGAGGGTTTGGTAGCCCAACACCACCGAGGCCTGGTGGATGGAGCTGACCATGCCGCTTAACCCATAATAGGCGGAGTTGGCCACTTTTAGGATTTTGGCGGCGATCGCCTGATCGGTTTCGATGATTTTTGAAATGTCTTTGAAGCTGGAATTGGGATCCGAGAGCACTTCCCGTGCCTTGAGCAGCACTTTGGGCATGGGGGGAAGGTCATTGATGCGTTTGACGATCTTTTTTCTGAGATCTTCGCTGGTGAGTTCGGAATTGGGTTCATCGGCCAATGGTTTGAAAACACGACGATCGGAGGGCGCTTCTTCCGGCACGGCTTCAAGCACCACCTCTTCCTCCTTTTCGCGCAGGTCGAGGGTGATCTTGGCTTTGCAGGCGGGGCAGGGGAATGACACCACTTTGCCATGGGGCAGGCGATCATCGGGCAATGTATAGCTTTTTTGACACGTCGGACACTCTATGCGCATAAAGCTCCCTCATTAATAACGGTGGCAAGGCGCATCGCTCGCACTTTAGGGCAAGAGGCGGCCGCATACATAATCGGCCAGCGCAATCCACTTTCAATGGCCGCAATCTGACTTATTATCGGTCCAAGCTTAGGCGAAGTTGAGCGACAAAATCGAAAGGAGGCAAAAACATGGGGAACGCAATCTTCGTTCATCAGACGGGCGGACCCGAGGTCTTGCGCTGGTCGTCTCACGATCCAGGGGCCCCTGGCGAAGGGGAGGTGCGATTGCGCCATGAAGCCATTGGACTGAACTTCATCGACGTCTATCACCGCACTGGGCTCTATCCACTGCCCAAGTTGCCCGCCGTGATCGGTATGGAGGGCGCAGGGGTCGTCACTGCAGTGGGCGCAGGTGTTTCCGATCTGAAGGTCGGGGATCGAGTGGCTTATGCCGGACAGCCGTCCGGTGCCTATGCTCAGGAACGCCGGATACCTGCCCAACGGCTGGTGCCATTGCCAGCGGACATCGGTATGGAACAGGCGGCAGCCATGATGCTCAAAGGCATGACGGCGCGCTTCCTGCTGTATGGGTGCCATGCGCTTCAGCCGGGGCATACGATCCTGATCCATGCGGCTGCCGGAGGCGTGGGCAGCATCGTCTGTCAGTGGGCACGGCACAAGGGTGCCACGGTCATCGGTACGGTCGGTTCCGAGGAGAAGGCCTCCTATGCCGCCGAGCGTGGATGCCATCATCCAATCCTATACGGCAAGGAGGATTTTGTGGCCCGGGTCAAGGCTATCACAGCCGGTGCCGGAGTGGATGTGGTTTACGATTCGGTGGGCCAGGCAACGTTCATGCGTTCCCTCGATTGTCTAAAACCGATGGGCACGCTGGTCTCTTTCGGCCAATCCTCGGGTCCCATCGCTGCATTTGATCCAGGCCTGTTAGCAGCCAAAGGCTCTCTTTTTTTAACGCGCCCCTCGTTATTTACATACACTGCCAAACGACATGACCTGCTGGCCCATGCGGCCGATCTATTCGAAGCGATCCGGCAGGGGGCGGTTCGCGTGGAGATCAATCAGCGGTATCCCCTGGCCGAAGCAGCCCGGGCGCACCAGGATTTAGAGAACCGGCGCACGTTCGGTCAATCCGTGCTGCTTCCCTTTTGACATTAGATGTGCTCCGCGGTAACAGCAGGGGCGTCTGCCCATTGTCGAGCCAGGTAAGACAGGCATTCAACGAGAGGACCCGCCCGATGAAATTGACCTTGATCATGGCCATGACCGCCGATGGCAAGATCGCCCGCCACAATCGGCATTTTCCCAACTGGACCGGGCGGGCGGATAAGCGCATGTTCAAGCACCTCACCACCGAAGCCGGGGTGGTGATCATGGGGGCGGGCACCTATGAAACCATCGGCAAGCCGCTCTCCGGGCGCCTCAATGTGGTTATGACGCGAAACCCGGGACGCTTCCAACCGGGTGACAACCTGTGGGTCACCGACGACACTCCCCAAGGCATATTGGCGGCCCTGGAGCGCCGGGGACACGCTGCCGCGGCGCTCACCGGTGGTGCGACCATCAACACATTGTTCGCGCGGGCACGTCTAATCGACGAGATGGTCGTGACCATCTCTCCGATCCTTTTCGGGGAAGGGATTTCGCTCTTTTCAGAGCCTGTCGACATCGCCCTCGACCTGCAGTCGATGCGTGAAATCGAGCCCGCTGTGGTGGTGTTGCATTACAAGCTGCGTTATGATTCAGGCGCACTCCAGGCCGGGGGAGCGAAATGACATCATGGTGAATAAATATCGAATTTGACATTCACCCGACCCTTAAGGCATAAAACAGGGCGCCGGTCAGGCCAGGAGCCATTGGGCGCAAGCATCCCGCAAGCAGCCGATGGTCCCACGCCGGGCGGGCGGAGCTCTAAGAGGAGCGCGAACCATTTTTCCCGATCGGAAGTGCCATGGAGCTATTGCTGTACAATACGATGACACGCTGCAAAGAGCGTTTTGAACCGATCCTGCCGCCCCAGGTAGGGCTTTATACCTGCGGTCCCACCGTTTACAACTACGCCCACATCGGCAACCTGCGCACTTATATCTTTTCCGATATCCTGAAGCGTGTACTGCAATACAACGGTTACGAAGTGCGCCATATAATGAACATCACTGATGTGGGGCACCTGACCGGCGACCGGGACATGGGTGAAGACAAACTGGAAAAGGGTGCCCGCAGCGAAGGCAAGAGTGCGTGGGAAATTGCCGAGTTCTATACCCAGGCTTTTAAAAAGGACATTCGGCGCCTGAACATTCTGGAACCGACCGTCTGGTGCAAAGCCACCGAAACCATCCCAGACCAGATCGCCCTGATACAGACCCTGGAAACCAAGGGCTACACCTATCGCACCAGTGACGGCATCTACTTCGACACTTCCCGTTTCAAAGACTATACCAAGCTCTCCCATCAGGACCTCGAGGCCTTGCAGGAGGGCGCACGGGTGGAGAGAAACCCGGAAAAGCGAAATGCCACCGATTTTGCTTTATGGAAATTCTCTCCGCCGCAAGTCCAGCGCCAAATGGAATGGGAATCCCCGTGGGGGGTGGGTTTCCCGGGGTGGCATATCGAGTGTTCGGCCATGAGCATGAGGTACCTGGGTAAATTGCTGGATATTCACTGTGGTGGAACCGACCACGTGGATGTGCACCACACCAACGAAATTGCCCAGTCCGAGGCCGCCACCGGCCGGAAATTCTTCAATTACTGGATGCACGGCGCTTTCTTGATCATCGCCGGCGGCAAGAAGATGGCCAAGAGCGAAGGCAATTTTCTGACTTTGGAATCCACCGTAGCCACACAGCGGATCGATCCGCTCGCCTTCCGTTTTGCCGCATTCCAGACCCATTACCGCAAACCCATGGAATACGGGGACGAGGCCATTGCCGCGGCACAGAATGGTCTGCAGCACCTGCGCAATCAAACGCGCGCCCTGATGGATGCCGGCGCCCCTTCGGCCGTAGATGCGGAATATCGGGGCAAATTCCTGCAGGCGATCAACAACGATCTCAACATCCCCCAGGCCCTGGCGGTGGTCCAGGATATGCTCAAATCGGACCTGCCGACGGACGTAAAACTGGCCACCTTGTTCGATTACGATCGCGTGCTGGGTTTGGAATTGAAGAAGAGCGGCGCCGATCAGGATCTTCCTGCCGAAATCCAGGCCATGGTCGAAGCCCGCCAGCGCGCCCGCAAGGAAAAGCAGTGGGCGCTTTCAGACCAATTGCGCGATCGGATCCAGGCCTTGGGATATGTGGTCCAGGACGGCCCCCAGGGCATGAAGGTGTTCAAGCCATGAGCGCTGCGTCAAACGAGCGATGATCTGTTATGGATGAGACGCAACGAGAATTCCTGCTCAATAATCCATCCTATCTTAAAGCGTGGATTCGCAAGCAGACGACTGGAGACGGGTTGCATAATGCCCTGGATGACCTGCCGGAGGGAGATGTCAGGGCTGCTTCCGTGGTCCTGTTCGTCTTAAGTCAATGCGCTGGTGTTGGCGGCGGCGGCCAGCCCTGTTTGATTCTGAACAAGCGCTCTGCTCAGGTGCGCCAGGCGGGAGATTTATGTTGCCCCGGTGGCGGCGTTTCATGGCGCCAGGATAGCCTTTGGGGCCGGCTTTTGAGCATGCCGGGTTTGCCTTTATGGCGCTGGGCGCACAAACCGGAAACCTCGAAAACGATATCGCCGAAACGCACCTTGCCCACACTGCTGGCCGCCGGTCTGCGCGAAGCGTGGGAGGAGATGCGCCTCAACCCCCTGCGGTTTTCTTTTCTGGGCGTGCTACCCGAACAACATCTGGTGATGTTCAAACGGGTCATCTACCCCATCGTGGGGTGGGTCCCTGCCCAACCCTTCAAACCCAATTGGGAGGTGGAGCGCATAGTGCCGGTGCCCCTGCGCCAATTGCTGGATCCAGGAAGTTACGGCCGGTTTCGGCCCACGGTCCCATCGCCGACCAATGGCGGTTCCCAGCCTTTGCGTTACGATGATTTCCCTTGTTTTATCCACGAAGACGGCCAGAGCAGGGAGATGCTGTGGGGGGCAACCTATCGGATCACCCAGCATTTTCTAAGCCTGATATTCGATTTCACGGCACCAGACACTGCTCATCTCCCCATAGCCCACCGTCAGTTGGATGAAACCTATCTCAACGGCTCGAGATGGCGCGGCCGGAATACCAAATCCGATAACCAGAACGATTGGTAAAAAAAGCGCTCCATACCCCATGAGGTATGCGAGCGCTTTTTGAACCACAATATCAGGTGGTAGGTCTGTCCGGGTTAGGCCTTGCCGGCCAGCTTCAACATGATGGCGTTTTGCATATGCATGCGATTTTCCGCCTGGGGAAAGATGATGGATGCCGGGGATTCCATCACCGTATCGGAGACCTCCAGACCTCTCTGCGCCGGCAGGCAATGCATGAAGACGGCCGTGGTTTTGGCCGCGGCCATGAGCTCGGGCGTCACGGTGAAGCGTCTGAAATGGCGTTTGCGTTCCTCCAACTCGTGTTTCTTGCCCATGGAGGCCCATACATCCGTATACACCACATCCGCATCCTTGACCGCCGCCATGGGGTCGTGCACGATTTCCACCGTGCTCACCCCGGCCTGCCTGGCGCGTTCGAAAGTCGCTTGATCCGGCGGATAGTTCAGGGGGCAGGCGCAGACGAAGTGCAGGGGCAAGCGCATGGCCAGCCGCAGCCAGCTGTGCACGATGTTGTTGCCGTCGCCCACATATGCAATTTTCAGGTTGTCCGCACGACCGAAGTGCTCCTTGAGGGTCAGGATGTCGGACATGATCTGGCAGGGATGATTGTAATCGGTCAAGCCATTGATCACCGGTACGCTGGCGTAGCGGGCCAGTTCCAAAATATGGGAATGTTCGAAGAGGCGTGCCATAATCAGATCGTTATAGCCACAAAGCACTCTGGCCACGTCTTTGGCCGGTTCGCGGTTGCCCACATCGATGTCGGCCGGATTCAAATAGATGGCATGACCACCCAGCCGGTAGAAACCGGTTTCGAAGGAGACCCGCGTGCGCGCCGATGGTTTGGCAAATATCATGGCCAGGGAGTGGTCTTTGAACGGTTTGTATGCCTCCCGGTTTTTAAGCTTGCATTTGACTTCAACGGCCAGATCCAGGGATGATAAGATTTCATCCCGACTCCAATCGTCGATATGTAAAAAATCTTTCTCCACGGCGTTTCTCCTTATGCGAGTTCTCGGGCAAGAGCACCAGCGCATCGAAAAAGTTTTTCCTAGAGCAAAGAACCGACGGTGCGTCAAGCTTCAATTGCTTGAAATTAATTCGTCACGGGTCTATAGACGTTTAGTTCGAAGGTCGGCCAGACCGGCGTGAAAGGAGTGCCAAAGCATGGAGTTGTTGGATGTCTGTCCGTTAGAGCGTTGGGTATCCCTGGAAAACGATATTTTTGAGCGCTCGGGGTTGTGTGCCTCGGTCTACGACACGGCCGGTATCCGGATCAACCCCAACCTGCGCTGGCCGAACCGGCTTTGCCCGGAAATAAAGGCCACCTCCAAAGGACAGAGTTTCATCTGCGCCACAGCCCATATGAATATTGCCATCATGGCCAAAGAGACCCGCTCTCCGGCGATCGAGGAGTGCGATGCGGGCATGCTCAAACTGGTGGTCCCCATTTTCGTGAACGGCGAATTCATCGGCAGTGCCGGGGGGTGCGGCCTGCTCCTGGATCAGGGCGAGGTCGACAGCTTCCTGGTCAATAAAATTACAGAGATCGACGAGGAGAGGGTGGAATCCCTGTCACAGGGGATTGCGGCCTTGAGCATGGCCCAAGCCCGGGAACTGGCGCAATTCATCCAGGAACGCATTGAATTGATGGTCCAGGAGTGTTCGGCCGCAAAATAGAAGGAGCCGCTTTGAATTTACCAGAAAGGCAAGTTGTCATCGTGGGCGCAGGCGTAGCGGGCCTGGCCGCCGCGGACGAAATCGCCCGCTGGGGGGTGGCGGTGACCATGCTCGAAGAGGCCCCCCGTACCGGCGGGCACGCATCGCGCTATAGCTGCAAGGCCCTGGGGGAATGCGTCGCCTGCGGCGCCTGTCTGGCCGATGAACGTCGGCGGCGCGTGGCGGACAGAGAGAATGTAACGATCCTCGCGGGGGTGCGGATTTCCACTATCGAGAACAAAGTGGGCTTCAACATCCACTATGAACATCGCAACAGTCAAGAGCCGCCAGGGGGGCTCAAAGCCGACGCGCTGCTGTTGACGACTGGTTTCCAGCCATATGATCCATCCGATAAACCCTATGGCTATCGTCGTTTTCCCAATGTTTTGACCCTGCTGGATGCCGAGGACCGCCTGCAGCGGGAAGGCGTATTAACCTGCCCCTCGGACGGGCGGCCGCCGGAGCGCATTGCTTTTATCCAGTGTGTGGGCAGCCGGGACAGCCGCATCGGCCATCCGTGGTGCTCGAAAATCTGCTGTGGTGCGGCCCTGCGCATGGCGCGCCTGGTCCAATACCGGCGCCCGGAGACGGTCGTCACCTTCTTCTACATCGATGTGCAGACCTTCGGGAAGAACTTCCAAAAATATTATGACCAGACCCGACGTCAGGTTCGGATGGTGCGTGCCATTCCCGGCGACATCGTTCAGTCTGAGGGCCAGCGTTTGCAGTTGGCTTACTTCGATCCCGATGCCAGCCGAGCGACGGAAGAGCCGTTCGATCTCGTGATTCTATCGGCTGGTATTGCACCCAATACGGACAACCCCTCCCTGGCGGACATGTTGGGAGTTCGTTTGAACGCAGCCGGCTTTTTCCACCCCCATGAAAGCGACGAGGGCCGGAAGCGGTCAGGCCTTTTTACGGCTGGTGCGGCATTGGGCCCCATGAGCATCGCCGAGAGCATCGACAGCGCCGGAAAAGCGGCCTGGGATATAATGAACTATCTGAAATCGAACGGTTTGTCCAAATTCTAACCCAGCGTGCAGCGCCGCCGGATGGGGCGCACTGCCGCCTACTGGTGTGAGGTTCGCGTACCATTATGCCCACTCAATACCATACACTCGTTTTTGGCAATGGTGAGTGCGCCCGGTCGCTGGCCATGGGGTTGAGCGGCCGCGGTCTGAAGGTGGCGATGGCCGTTGCCGCCCCTGTCGCCGATAAACTCGAACCGCCCGCTGGCCACGGCGACACCATCACTTCCTGGGCCGGAACGCATCTCATCGCTTGCCAGGGACAGCCGGGCGATTTCCAACTTACCGTCGAGCAGGACGGCCGTCGCATGGTGCAACGGGCAGGCAGTATCGTGGTAGCCGAGCAGCCGCAGCAGATCCCCAACTTTGCCGTCTACGGATTGTCGTCATCCGGGCGGGTACTCTCCATCTCTCAGGCGGAGGCGATACTGCTGGACGGCAAGGCCGCATCCACGTCCGGGGGCGCCATCCATATACTCTTTCTAAATGACTGGAATGAGCATTGCCACCCGGTGACGGCGGCGCGCATGCTGCGGTTGTGCAAGACTGTCCAGCAATTGCCCAATAGGCACACGGTTTATATGGCCGGGCATCTTAAAGTGTCTGTCGAGGGCATGGAAGCTTGCTGTCAGGCAGCCAAAGCAGCCGGGACCATGTTTTTCAAGTTCGATCGCCAGCGGCCCCAAGTGCAGATGTTGCCAGATGGTCGGGTCCAGGCCTCGTGCTGGGACGACACCACCCGCATCACCTTCACCATGACATTCGATTACGTCGTGGTGGACGAAAAAATCACGCCCAACTCAACGCTTGACCACCTTTCACGTGTGCTTCGTCTCGATCGCGACCTGCATGGGTTTGTGCAAAGCGACAATGTCCAACGCCTGAGCAATGCCACCAACCGGCGCGGCATTTTCGCCGCCGGCGGTGCACGCGCCGTTATGTCGCCGGAGGAGCAGCTATCCGATGCCGCCCACGCGGCCTTAAAAGTTTCCGAGTTCCTTGCCGGTCTGGACAAGGGGGAACTGCCCCGGGTGGAGATCGATACGGCTCGGTGCGCCCGATGCCTGACCTGCTATCGCCTCTGTCCCCATGGGGCGATTGAAATGCTTCCCCGTATGACCGTCATGCCCCAGGCATGTCAAAGCTGCGGGCTGTGCATGGCCGGCTGTCCCAACCGGGCGATTCAGGTGCATGACGACCAGCTGACATCAGCGCTTCAACAGATGATGACGGAAGAGGCCCCACGACCCATGAACGGCCCTTTCATTCCCCGACTGGTCGCCTTTTGTTGCCGAAGGTCGGCGCTCCCTGCACGCGATATGGCTGTTTCGGCGGGGCATCGCCTGCCTGACGGCCTGGTGGTGGTGGAGGGGCTCTGCGGCGGTCGTTTTTCGGTGACCCATATGCTGAGCGCCCTGGAGGCCGGTGCCGACGGCGTGCTGGTGTTGACCTGCCACCCTGGGAATTGCCATTCGGAATGCGGTCCGACCAATGCGTCCCGGCGGGTCGATACGGCCGCCCAGGCGTTGGCCTTGGCCGATATCGGTGCCGAACGCCTGCATTTTGGCACCCTGGCGGCCAACATGGGCGCAGAGTTTGCCCGGACGGTCGAACAGTTCGCGCAAAGAATCGCCTCCCTGGGGCCCGTCATGAGCGAACAAACGATGCGCCGTTCGTAACCAGAAACTTCGGAACTGGAAGAAAATATGACCATTTTACAAAATCCGGTCTCCTTCGAGAGCTTGGATCCGGGTCGCTCCAGAGCATGGCCCTGTGACCAGGATCTTTGCCTGACCTGCGCCAACTGCTCCGGCGCCTGCCCGGTAGCGGGCATCGATGATTTCGACCCGCGCAAAATCGTGCGCATGGTTTCCATGGGCATGGCGGACCATGTGGCCTCGGAACGCTGGCCCTGGATTTGTACCATGTGCGGTAAATGCGAACAGGTCTGCCCCATGGGCATCGCCATCCCCGACATGATGCGGCGCATCCGTTCCCTGCGTGCCCGGGACCAGATCCCCGGGATTCTCCAGAGCGGTCTGGAGAACGCCCTGCGCACCGGCAACAACCTGGCCCTGCCGAAGGAGGATTTCGTTTTCATCCTGGAAGATGTCGGGGCGGAGATCGCAGAGGAACAAGGCTTCGAGACTTTTACGGTGCCCATCGACAAGGAGGGCGCCAACATTCTCACCACCATCCACAACAAGCTGGTCAATACCCACACCGAAGACCTGAAGCACTGGTGGAAGATCTTTCATGCCGCCGGCGAAGATTGGACCGTGGCGGCCGACAACTGGGAGGGCACCAGCTGGGGATACTTTACGGGAGACGACGAGGCCATGAAAACCATGGCTGGGCGCATCGTGGAAAACATGCGTCGGCTCAAAGCCAGGACCCTGTTGTGGCCCGAATGAGGGCACGCCTATCTGGCGACCAGGTATGGTCTGCAGAAATGGTTCCCCGAAGCGCTTCAGGAGTTTGAAACCATCACCGTGTTCGACCTGTTGATTCGTTATATCCGGCAGGGCCGTATCACCCTAAACCGCGACCGCTTCACACAATTGGCCACCTATCATGATCCATGCAATTACGGCCGGCGGGCGGAAAAGATTTTCGGGCAGGGTTTTTTCGAAGAGCCGCGCTGGATCATGGATCAATGCCTGACCCACTGGGTGGAACTCTATCCGGACCGGCGGCATCAGTTCTGCTGTGGCGGCGGTGGAGGGGCCCTGACCAACGGTTATAACGAAGAACGTATTTTCTACGGGCGCCGCAAAATGGATCAGATCAAGGCCACCGGCGCCGAGATGCTGGTGGTTCCCTGTCACAGCTGCCACGGCCAGCTCAACAACATCAAAGCCACTTATGGCCTGCCCAAACTGACGGTCAAATATCTCTGGGAACTGGTGGCCGATTGTCTGGTTCTGTCGGAAGCATAGTGTTTTCCTTGCCTCCACGCGACCGAACATGGTAGAGGAAACACCCTTGTGCCCTGGCGATTCAAATCCACTGAATTCAAGTGCATCGGCTTGCGCGGCCAACGGGGCCGCAGGCACCATGTTCAAAGGAGGAATGTATGCGACGCGGGTTTTGGTTTCTGATTGCCATTATGACGCTCACCGTCGGTGTAGGATGTGCTCCGCAACCTTCTCAGAAAGCCGGCCAGGTGGTACTTTTCGATGGAATGATCAACGTCTTCGATGACGGCATTTACCATCGCGGATCGCGGATCGGCAGCATTCAGGCCACCGAAACCGGCCCAGGCAATGTCACCCGCGTCCAAATCGCCATTTCCCCCGAATTCGCCCCGAGCATGGGCGATCACGTGGCTTTCTATGTGGACGGGGGACATCTGGAAGCCGTTTTGCTGCAGCCCTTCGGCGCCCCATTGGCGCCAAGCGCGCCGCTGTGCGGTTTCGGATCCAAAGTGGACTTCAACTGGTTCAAATTCAAAACCCTGCTCAACGACCGGGTCGGCGCTGCCAGGCAGCGTGCATTGATGTTGCAGACACGCATGGGATAGGGCCTCTTTCGGACACTCCATGAACGAAAGCACCTCCCCCCACATCTATCTCGCCCCCCTGCGCGGGCTGACGGGGGCGGTTTACCGTGCGACTTACGCTGAGTTCTTCCAAGGTATCGACGGCGCGGTGGCGCCGTTTCTGACGACGATCCAGGGCACGCGGATCAAACCGGGACAGCTCAAGGAACTGCTGCCCGAGAACAATCGGCTCATGCCGGTGATTCCCCAGATCCTGAGCAAATCAGCCGATAAGTTTATTGTGTTGGCCAAGGCCTTGTTCGACCTGGGATACGAAACCATCAACTGGAATCTGGGCTGCCCGTTCGCCCGCGTAGCTCAAAAAATGCGGGGATCCGGGTTGTTGCCGCATCCCGATGTGGTTCAGTCTTTCCTGGACGTTGTTTTGACGGCCATTCCCAATCGTTTGAGCATCAAGACACGCCTGGGGCGACGCCAGAAGGACGAGATCCTGGCGTTGATGCCGGTGTTCAACGCCTATCCCCTTCAGGAGCTGATCATCCATCCGCGCACCGGCGAGCAGATGTACACCGGCAAGCCCGACCTGGAGATCTTTGCCCAGTGCCTGGATCTATCCCGCTGCCCGGTGGTCTACAACGGAGATATCAACACCCGGCAGGATTTCGAATCTTTGAGGCGGCGTTTTCCTGCGGTAAGCGCCTGGATGATCGGCCGCGGGGTATTGGCCAACCCTTTTCTACCGGCCGAGATCAAAGGGTTGTTGGATGTTACGGGAAATCGCATGGAACGGTTTCATCTATTTCACGATACGCTCTATGACCGCTATGCCCAGGTGCGTCATGGTCCCGCCCACCTGGTGGACAGCATGAAAGGATACTGGACATACTTTGCCGCTTTTTTCCCGGGCGGCGAGCGGATCCTGAAACAGATACGAAAATCCCAAGGCACCGAGCAATATAAAAAAGTGGTGGACTCATTTTTGGCACGCGCGGTGTCGCCGTAGCCGGTTGGAAATGGTGTCACTCTTTGCCGGCCTTCCCCACGAAAAAGGTGATACATGGACTCACTTTATTGGGCAGCTCTGATGAGTTTCATCGCCGGCGCGTTTGGTTACATCATTGCGCGCTTCTGGATCATACCCATCGGTCGCTATCGGCGGGTCAAGCATCAGCTGCTCCGGGAACTGCAAGGTTTCGGGCAGAGCCTGTGCGAGGAAAAGAAGTCCACAAAGGATGACCCGCGCCTGCTCCAGATCCGGCAGTTGGGCCTCAAGTTGCTGGAAGTGCACAATCTGGAACTGCCCTACTGGTACCGCCTCGTGCTCGTAACGCGCAAGGAGAGCCCCCAGGATGCGTTCGATCCAATCCAGCGCCTGGAGCATATGCCCGGCGTGCACCAGGCCAGGCAGTGCATCGAGCGCATCGAGCACCATTTGGGGGTAGGTGGCACCGTCACATCGTAAGGAGCAGGCTTTGACTCTCTATTCACGAATCCTTCTGGTATGGCTTTGCGTGGGCGCTAGTTCACCCGCCCTGGCCTTGGAAAGAATCAACGCGACCATGGCACGTCTGCCCGAGGGTACGACCCTCTGCGGTGAAGCCGTGCCTGCCAACCTGGAAGACGTGCGCGAGCGTTTCGAAAAGGAGATGTTGCTCACGATCTGGGATCGGCCCCAGGTGCTGCTTTGGCTCAAGCGTGCACCGCGTTTCCTGCCGATCATTTCCCAGGAACTCAAAAAGGCAAACCTGCCGGACGATTTGAAGTATCTGGTCATCGTAGAGAGCGCCATGATGCCCCATGCCGGTTCGTCACGGGGCGCCGTCGGGTTTTGGCAACTGGTGCCGGAAACCGCCCGCAAATACGGCCTGACGGTGAACGAATTCATCGATCAACGGCGGGATATCTTTCTTTCAACGCCGGCTGCGCTGGCCTACCTGAAGGATCTGCACGATCGTTTCTCTTCCTGGACGTTGGCTTTGGCCGGCTACAACCTGGGCGAAGGCGCGTTGGACGCCGAAATTTTGGAGCAGAAGACGCAGGATTACTACCGGCTCTATCTGCCCCTGGAGACCCAGCGGTTCATCTTCCGCATGCTGGCCGTCAAGCTCGTTGTCGGCAATCCGAAGTATTACGGCTTCGAATTAGCCGCAGAGGACGCCTATGCGCCGCTGCGCTTCGAGACGGTCGAGGTGGATTGCTTCCAGGAGACCCCTTTGCGCCTGCTGGCTCAGGCCGCCGATACCTCTTTCAAAACGATCAAGGATCTGAATCCCCACCTGCGCGGACACTATCTGCAGGCCGGCCGGCACGCCGTTCGAGTTCCCCCGGGTGGCGGCGATCATTTCAGCGAGCGCTTCCAGAAACTGCTGTCGGACCATGTTGAGGAACGTGAGCAGCGTATCTATGTTGTCCAGGAAGGCGACAACCTCTCGGCCATCGCCGACAGATTCAAGGTGCCACTGGCAGCACTGCTGATCTGGAACCGCATCGACTTGAAGAAAAACCTCCAACCCGGAGACCATCTGGTGATTTATCCCAGATCCGAGCTTCCGGAAGAATAACCAGGGTAGCTGTACGCGCGATGAAGAAAAAGAAGATATATGGCGAAACGCTCAAAGACCAGCTGAAGGCCAGCACCCGGGACCGGATGTACCATTTCATTATGGCCAGTGACACCATTCGGGGGGTGGCCCTGCATGCCACCCGCATGGTCAACGAAATGCGCTGGAACCATGAGCTGGGTATCCTGGAGACCCTGGTCCTGGGGCACGCCTATATGGCGGCCGCATTGATGTCGGCCCAATTGAAGGGCGATGACCGCATCCGCCTCGGGGTGGAGTGCTCGGGTCCCATCCAAGGCCTATCGGTGGAGGCCAATGCCTTCGGGGAGGTGCGCGGGTATCTGGAACGGGTACCGATTCCGGTGGCCAAGCCTTTGGAGAGTTTCGATCTGTCGCCGTTTTTCGGCGCCGGCTTCATTTCGGTGACCAAGCACCTTCACGACGCCAAGCATCCCTTTACCGGAAAGGTGATGATGGAATACGGCAGTCTGGCCAAGGACCTGGCGCTTTACCACCTGAAATCGGAGCAGGTTCCCACCTCGATCTCGCTGGGAATTGTGTTTGACCGGCAGGGGGAGGTTCAGGGGGCCGGCGGGCTGTTCCTCCAGGCCCTGCCGGGGGCGGATGACAATGTACTGACGCAGCTGGAAGACCTGGTCCGCGGCTTGCCCTCCATGGGGCAAGCGGTGGGGGCGGAAGAGTTCCCCGGTGGCTGGCTCGATCGTACTTTCCAAGGGTTGGCCCCCAGGATGCTGGATCAGCGCGGAGTGGAGTTCATGTGTCACTGCAACGAACAGCAAATCCGTACCATGCTCACCATGCTGGATCCTGCAGAGCTCTCCGATATGGCTGAAAAAGGGCCTTTCCCAGTGGAGATCCGCTGCCACAAGTGCAACACCCGCTATCTCTTCGATCAGAAGGGAATCCAGGCAATATCGGCGCAGCGCACGGCAGGTTAGGCACCGGTTTTCAGCTTTTGCATGGCGAAGAAAATTCCGGCGATGGTTTTGGCGTCTTCGATGCGGCCTGCCATGATCATGTCGACCACTTCGTGGAGGGGCAGGGGATAGACTTCCAATAATTCGTCCTGATCCAACTCCTGCGCCGCAGGCGAAAGATCGCGGGCCAGAAAAAGATGTATGCGCTCGTCGGAGTAGCCCGGCACCGGGGTGATGGCACCCAGCCGCTCCCAGCGTCCGGCCGCATAGCCGGTTTCTTCGGTCAACTCCCTGCGGGCGCATGCGAGGGGCTCTTCCTGGCCGTCGAAGGTACCGGCCGGGATTTCCCACATGAAGTCGCCGATGGCGTGCCGATACTGCTTGATCATCACGACCTTGTCCGTGCCCAGCAGCGGCACGATGGCCGAAGCGCCCGGATGGCGCAAAATTTCCAGATCTACGTTGAACCCGTTGGGAAAGGTGACATTCTCCACGGTGATATCGAAGACACGGCCATGCCGGATGGTTTTTCGGGTGTGAACCTGCAAGCTCATCGGGATTATTCGCCTTCCTTTTTCTACTTACCGACCTCGGTGCCGGTTTGACCGGATTGAGAAGTTGTGCGTTTCAGTTGTTCTACGATGCTTTTCAAGCTTTCACCGCCAGGCGTCTTGATGTCGGGGTCGATTGCCAATACTTTTTCCCAGGCTGTCAGCGCCCCCTGGGTGTCGTTGAGGTCGTGCATGAGTACGATACCCTTGTTGTAAAGGGCGATGCGATGATCCCCTTTCAGGGAAAGAGCATGATCAAAGGCTTGAATGGCCTTCTTGGGGTCGCCGTTGCGTCGGTACATGACACCTAGATCGGTCCAGACGTCCGGGCGGTCAGCGTCCAGTTTCAGTGAGGTTTCATAAGCGTCGATGGCTTTGGCCGGTTGATCCATGTCGAAGTAGATATGGCCCAGTTGAGTCCACGCTTCCACGTCATCCGGTGTCCGCTTGGTTTTTTCCAGCAGCTGCGTCAGGACCTGTTGCTGCTCGGCGCTCACCGCCGGTTTGCCGCCCGCCTCCAGGCCGGCCGGCACTCCATCCGGCGCCCGAAATACGGAAAATACCACGCCGCCGACGAATCCCAGGGCGAGCGCCGCCGCTATGAGAAGGATAGTGCTCTCTGTTTTTACATATCCTTTTATTATCTTGGGGTCTTGTCCCTTCATGAATCGCTCCTTTCGCAGCAATGGCCTCATCGCCCGCTGGCATGAACACGACAATATAGGGTGGATGCCAGGGCCACGCAAGGTGAAAATGTGATTGGGCCGCGATCGCGAAACCGCCTGGCCGGGGGCCATGGCGCGGTCTTGGCAAGCATTGATTTGTCGCGGGAATGAGGTTACTAAGATCAGACAATACTTTCCCATGATCTCGCTTCCCCCGCAACCCAGAAAGGAGCATTCCGCATGTCCATCCATCGTTTGGCCGGAAAGCCCGTGCCGTCGGCCATGATCGCCGACCTTCCCAAACTGGTGACCGCCTACTACACACGGACCCCCGATGCCGGCATCACTGCCCAACGGGTTTCCTTCGGCACCTCCGGCCACCGCGGGTCATCGCTGAAAAGCAGTTTCAACGAAGCTCACATCCTGGCCACCAGCCAGGCGATCTGCAATTACCGCAAGACCCAGCACATAGACGGGCCGCTGTTTCTGGGCATGGACACCCACGCCCTCTCGATGCCGGCCTTTGCCAGTGCCCTGGAAGTACTGGCGGCGAACGGGGTAGAAGTCATGATCGCCGATGGCTTGGCGTATACCCCCACGCCGGCCATCTCCCATGCGATTCTGGTTTACAACCAGGGCCGCACCAGCGGCCTGGCCGACGGCATCGTGATCACCCCTTCCCATAACCCACCCGAGGACGGCGGATTCAAATACAATCCGCCCAGCGGCGGACCGGCCGGCGGAGAGATCACCGGCTGGATCGAAAAGGCGGCCAATGAACTGCTGGCCGTCGATCTGAAAGGCATTCAACGTATTCCCTATGAAAGGGCGTTGCGCTCGGATACCACCCACCGCTTCAATTACATCGATGCTTATACTCGGGATCTGGCCAAAGTGATCGACATGGCGGCCATCCGGCAATCCGGCCTCACTTTTGGCGTGGATCCGCTGGGTGGAGCAGGCGTCCAATACTGGCCGGTCATCGCCGAACGCTATGGCTTGAATCTTGAGGTGGTGGACGATGCCGTGGATGCTACTTTCCGTTTCATGAGCCTGGACTGGGACGGGCGCATCCGCATGGATCCCTCTTCGCCCTATGCCATGCAGCGTCTGCTTGGGTTGAAGGATCGATTCCAGTTGGCATGCGCCTGCGACACCGACCATGACCGTCACGGGATCGTGACCCGTGCGGGGTTGATGCCGCCCAATCATTACCTGGCGGTATGCGTGGATTATCTGTTCAAGAATCGACCCCGGTGGCCAACTTCTTTCGCCGTCGGCAAGACCCTGGTCAGCAGCCAGATGATCGACCGCGTCGCCGGCGCCCTCGGCCGCCGCGTCTATGAAGTACCCGTGGGCTTCAAATGGTTCGTCGACGGCCTGCTGGACGGCTCTCTGGGATTCGGCGGAGAGGAGAGCGCCGGCGCCTCTTTCGAGTGCATGGATGGCACAGCCTGGTCCACGGACAAAGACGGGATCATCGCCTGCCTGCTGGCCGCCGAGATCACGGCTCGAACCGGACGCGATCCAGGAGAAGCTTATGACCGGTTGGCCGAGCGCTTCGGGGCGCCGGTTTACGCGCGCATCGACGCCCCGGCCACACCGGAACAGAAAGCGGCGCTGTCCAAGCTCACACCAGAAAAAATCCGTCTCCAGACGTTGGCCGGCGAACCCATTGAGGCCGCTTTGACCCATGCCCCGGGCAACGGTGCCGCCATCGGTGGCCTCAAGGTGGTAGCGGCCAGCGGCTGGTTTGCGGCTCGGCCGTCGGGCACGGAGAATATTTATAAAATTTATGCGGAAAGCTTCAAAGACGAAGACCACTTGCAGCGCATCCAGGCCGATGCCCAAACCATTGTCAGCGCTGTGGTGGCCTGAAGACAATTGGTTCTGCAGATGAAAGGAGTGCTTCCCTAAGTCCTATGGAAACCCTGCATCAATTGATCATTGCCGATGGGGCGCAGATGAGCGCCATCGAAGACCGCTGCATTGATCTGGTGGTTACATCACCGCCATACCCGATGATCGAAATGTGGGACGATCTCTTCTGCCGGGCCGATGCGCAGATCGGGCCGGCGTTCGAGCGATCGGACACCGATCAGGCCTTCGAGAGGATGCACGGCCAGCTGGACAAGGTGTGGCTCGAAGTGCGGCGCGTGGTCAAGCCCGGCGCAATCGTCTGTATCAACATCGGCGACGCCACCCGTACCGTCGGCGGACGGTTTCGGCTCTTTGCCAATCACGCGCGCGTCATATCCGCTTTCATGGCGCTCGGCTTCGATCAACTGCCCACCATCATCTGGCGCAAGACCACCAATGCTCCCAATAAATTCATGGGCTCGGGCATGTTGCCGCCATGCGCCTATGTGACGCTGGAGCACGAGTATGTGTTGATTTTCCGGCTGGGCGCCAATCGTTCCTTCGAAACTGAAGAACAGAAGCAAAGCAGAAGGGAGAGCGCTTATTTCTGGGAAGAACGCAACATCTGGTTTTCCGATGTCTGGCTCAATCTGATCGGGACCAGCCAGCGATTGCACGACGGCGCGGCCCGGGATCGCAGCGCTGCCTATCCCTTCGAACTGCCCTACCGCTTGATCAACATGTTTTCCATCAAAGGCGACACCGTACTGGATCCTTTCCTCGGCACCGGCACCACCATGCTGGCGGCCATGTGTGCCGGCCGTCACTGCCTCGGCTATGAAATCGAGCCCGAGATGCAGTCGGTCATTCTCGAAAAGGTCGCCGGTCTTCCCGAAATTGCCGAAGAGACCATCGAGCGCCGTCTGAAGGCCCATGCGGATTTCGCCAAAGAACGAGGAAGGCAAGAAAACGAAATAAAAAATCACAACCTGTTTTACGAGGTACCGGTCATCACCCGCCAGGAGGCGGTCCTGCGCTTGGAGCGGGTCCGTCAACTGCAGTTCATCGGAAACGACCGCTTTCGCGTCATTTACGAGAGGGGGGCTGACGCGGTCGAGACTCCGGCAGCGCCACCTGCTCAGGGGCACGATCGTCCGAGAGGGTGCCCTGTCTCCAAAGGGCGGCAATTGAAACTGTTTTGATGGCTATGGCGTATTACTTTGGAGAACGGCTCGAATTTTGGTGGAAAGCTGTTTCATATTGAAGGGTTTTTGCAGAAAACCGCTGGCGCCGTTGTTGATGAATGAAGGGGTCTCTTCCATGACGTAAAAGCCGCTGGCGAATAGCACTTTGATGTCGGGGCGGATTTCACGCATGCGTTGGTATACCGCCTCGCCATCCAAGTCCGGCATCACCATGTCCAGAATCACCAGATCGATGGTGCCCTTTTTCTCTGCGAACAGTTCCACGGCCCTCTGGCCGCTGTCCGCTTTCAATATCTTGTAGCCCAAGCCTTCGAGCATCAACCTGGCCACTTCGATGATATATTCTTCGTCGTCCACGAGCAGAATGGTTTCATTGCCCAATTGAATGGTATCGTGGGGCTGCTCTTCCACCTCGGGTGCCTCGTCCGAAGCCGGCAGGTACACTTCGAACGTACTGCCTTGGGACGGCTTGCTCGTGACGGTGATAAAACCATTGTGGTTCTTGATGATGCCGAAAACCGAGGCCAATCCCAAGCCCGTGCCGCGGCCCGGTTCATGGGTCGTGAAGAACGGCTCGAAGATGCGCCGCATGGTAGCCTCATCCATGCCGATGCCGGTGTCGGTGACCGTGAGGCGGACATAGCGTCCCGGGGGCATGTCGTAGGCCGCCACCAAGGCTTCGTCCAAATACAGGTTGGCACTACTCAAATATAGGTCGCCCGTGCCCTGCATTGCCTGCCAGGCGTTCAGGAACAGGTTGACCAGCACCTGCTCCATCTGACTGCTGTCGGCCATCACGGTCCACAGATTCTGCTGGTAACTGCCGTGAATGGTGATCGCCTTGCGGGTGCGTCCAAACATGTCGGCCGAACTTTGCAGAAGCTGGTTCATGTCGATGGGCTTGACCACATATTTGCCGCCCCGGGCAAAGCCGAGCAATTGCTTGGTCAGACGCGAACCGCTATCCACGCAATCTTCGATGTTCTTGAGCTTTTCGGCTAGGGCGGGATCGTCTTCGGCTTCCAGATAGATCAGCGAGACATTGCCCTGAATACCCATCAGCAGGTTGTTGAAATCGTGGGCGATACCACCGGCCAGCGTTCCCAGGGATTCCATGCGCTGGGATTCCTGGAAACGCTTTTCGAGCGCTTTGCTCTGGGTGATGTCCCGGACGAAGTTCAAGGTGGCCGGCTTCCCTTTCCATTTGATGATGATGGTGTTCAACTCGATCCACAACGGCGCATTTGCCGGATCGACCAATCGGAAGGAAATGGGACCGGGTTTGGGCTCCTGGCCATTCAGGCGGCGCAGATAATACGCTGCATCGGCGTTTCGATCAGCCGGATCGATGTATTGCTCTATGGACCTGCGCAGCTGTATGAGGCCGAGTTTGCGCGCCATCTCCTTGGCTTTGCGGTTGGCGAATTTGAATTCACCTTCCTGAAAAATAAAAATTCCCTCATGGGCATTTTCTACCAGCGTGCGGTACTTCTCTTCGGACTCGACGAGGGAAGCTTCGCTTCTCTTGATTTCGGTGATGTCCCGCCAGTGCTCGACAATACGAAAAACGCGCCCGTCCATATCCCTGATGGGATATGCCCGAATGTCCATCCAGACCTGTTTGCTTTCGATGAACCTTTCGATCTGGGCCGGCTCGTTGGTCCGCAATATCTGACGGGTCGCGCAGTTTTTGCAGGGTACTCCCTGATCGATCAATTCGTAACAGCGCCGGCCGTTCACCTGATCTTCGCTTTTACCGAAGAACCGATACCCGGCCTTGTTGAAACGAATGACGCGGTAATTGCCATCTTGGACGCCGATGATATCGGGAATCGCATCCAGCATGGCCTCAAGCATGATCGAGGCTTCCCGGAACTGATCTTCGAAAGTGCGGCGCTCCCTTTCGGCCATGCGGCGCACCCGGTTTTCCTGGAGCAGCTTTTCATTGATGGCCATCAATTCGGCGGTGCGGCTGGCGACCAGGGATTCGAAATGATCCCGGTAACGAATCAAATCGATCTCCATGCGCTTGTGATCCGCCACCACCTGGCGGATGCGCTCCTCGGTCAACAAGCGTTCGTTGCGTTCCTGTGCGAGTTGCCGTCGCAGCGCTTCGATGGTGTCAGCAGGTGGTAGATGAAAAGGGCTGTTGGCCATTTAGCCGGAATACCTTCTGGAAAAAATGGTAGATGGTGCCACCGTACAAAGCGAAATCCATTTATTTAATAAGCTTGGTGATCACAACCCGCAACAATATTTTTGTCTGTCCCAAGGTTCAAACATGCAGCGGCACCCGATCTATCATTTCGATGGGAATTATTTAAGTTTTAGGCAAACTCGTCGATATGACACTATATACTGCAAGGGCCAGAGCCCGCCTGGTTCCCGGAGGGGGGGATGCAGGCCCTTCCGATTTGAGAATTGACAATATTCGCGCGCAGTTGACGATGACGAGACAGGTGCCATGGATCAAGACAAAGATGCCCCAAAAGGTTCGCCCGAAGGCGACGATGAATTGGAAAACCTGAGCTCTGATGAAAAGGCAGCCTTTGAAAAGATCATGGCCGAAATCGCTGCGGCCACAGGGGGTACCTCCAAAGGAAAAGGCGATGACCCCCCCAAAAAGGTCAAGAGCGACAGCCCCGCCAAAGCGTCCACGCCTGCATCAACCCCGGTGAGTGAAGAACCGCTGCCCGTGGACAATGCCCAGGCCGATCTTGATAAGATCATGGCTGAAATATCCTCCAAAAAAGGAGTGCAGAAATTGTCGTCCGGAGGACCGGATGATTCGGTCTCAAATGACACCTCTTCGGAGGACCTTTCGTCTGATCAGCAGGCCGCCCTGGATCAAATCATGGCCGAGATCGGATCCAAGCGTAAGGCGGACCCTTTGCCTGGATCTCAAATCGAACCATCGGGCAACACGGATGAGGAACTGAGCCAAGACCAGCAGGCGGCCCTGGACAGCATCATGGCTGAAATCGGAGCGAAGCGTAAGGCGGACAAAAGCCCCGAGCCTGCAAAAGATGCGTCAGGACAGGACGATGAGAGCTTGAGTGCCGACCAGCAGGCGGCCCTGGATAGTATCATGGCCGAAATCGGGTCCAAGCGTAAGGCCGACCCAGCGCCTTCGGTCAATGAGTCGCCCGCCAAGCCGGCGGACGAGTCGGCCCAGGAGGATCAACAAGCCGATATCGAAAAAATAATGGCCGAAATAGAAGCCAAAAAGGGGAGGGCAGAAGAGGAGCCGGAACCTGGTGCCGAGACCTCGGCAGAGCCGATTTCAACTCCTCAGAAAAAGAGCGGCGGCGAAAACTTGACCATGGAAGAGTTCGACGATGAGTTGAGCAACCTGCTTTCGGCAGCCCAAACCGCAGCTGCGCCAAAACCGGCGATAAAGGCTAAACCAGCGGACACACAAAAACCAAAGCCGGCCGAGTCGACCATGGCGGAAGAGGGCGGCAAACCTGCTGCGCCAATCCAGGCAACTATCTCAGACAAAGAGGTGCCCAAATCTCCCGACGAATATCCGATTCTCAAGGAAGTCAGCGTCGAAATCCAGACAAAGTCAAAAAAGAGTCAGCCCGCTCGTCCGAATTTAAAGCCAACGATGAGGGCCCGCTCTCGGATGACCGTCATCGCGGCGGCATCGTTGCTGGTTGTCGGCATCGGCGTGTATTGGGGCTACCAGCAAACGCAGCCCAAGCGTCGGATGCCGGCGGCAACAGCTCCCGAAACGGTTGGGCAAGGCGGGCAAACGGTGCCTGGTGTGGTACATCCATCCCAAAGCGAAACGGCGGCCGGGCCACAAACTGTGGCGGTTGCACCCACGGCTACCCCCGTCGCCCTTCCGGTCCAAACGCCGGCGAATCCCGCTCCGGTGGCTCGGATCGAAACCCCAGTCGTGATGTTGTCGGCTGCCCAGAGTGACCTGTCGTCGGCCCGCCAGCAAATCCAAAACAAAATAAATGAGATAGAACAACTCAAAAGCTATTATATGCGGGGGGTCGAGGAAGAGGCGCGCATGATCGAGGATGCCCTCCAGAGCGGTCAGGTTCCATCTTTCGATGCGGCCCTGGCCGACAAAAAGATCGAGTTGAGCCTTCGGTCCATCCAACGGCGCCAAACCTATATCGCCAAGCTGGACACCCCATTGGCAAAGCTGTCGGCCATGTCCGAGCAATTGCTGTATTTGGAACGAAAGGCTAGGATTTATGAGGCATTGCAGCTGGGTATCACTGGCTTACCGATTGAAGCCTTTAAGAATGAGGTGACCGATACGGTCAACCGCTACGTGAGCTTCAACGCCCAACTCTCCATCGACCAGGTGGAACTGCAGCCTCCCTCTCTGGAAACTATCTGGACGCAAATCGAAGCTGAACTGAAACAAAAAGCCAATCTGTTGGCCCAGCGCGCCCCCCTGAACCGGACCATCAGCGCCGAAATCTGTAAAGGCAATTTCGAGCGCAAGTCCCTGCTCAGCGCCCTTTCGGCGGAAACAGCCCAGTGTCTGATCAAGTGGGATGGTAAAGATCTCTATCTCAACAACCTCAGCGAACTGACGCCGGAGGTGGCTGAAACTCTGGCTCGATGGCAGGGCGAATGGATCAGCTTGAACGGGTTGCGCCAATTGCCTGCCGCCTCGGCCAAGTATCTCTCACAGTGGCCGGGCAAACGAATATCCCTGAATGGGTTGAGCGAGTTGTCGCCCGAAGCCACTGCGTACATGTCCAAATGGAAAGGCAGCCAGCTGGAAATGGTAGGGCTGCAATCCATCGGCTCCTGGGAGAATTACGGCACCCGGCTCTATCTTTCGGAGAAACTGCGGAAGCAACTGGAGGCGCAGTGATGATGAAACCCCATGTATTGGCTGCCCTTTTGTGCTGGGGCGTATTCTTCTGGAGCGCGCCGGTGTCAGCCAACCCGAAGCTTGCCGAACTCGAACAAAAAATCGCCGATTTGGCCTTGCTCCAGGAACAATTGGCCCACCGCATCGAACAAGTTCAAAACATCCGAGCGGCCTTGAATGAGCAGCGGAGTATACTGATCTCTGAAATTCGCCTGCTCGTAAAAAATTTTCATGTAAACACCTTGCAGCAAGCCCAGGAGCAGACGCGGTTGCGCAATAACATAGATCTCATGCGCCAGGTGCTGAGCTATGGCGATGAACTGGACGCCAAGGTTTTGTTTTATCAAAACGGCCGCGAACGCCTGGCCTACCTCAGTCGACTGGCCGAAGACGATATCCGCATGCTTTCGGCCCTGAACGATCTTAAAATAGATGCCTTGACCACCCAGATATCGTTGATCGTCAATCGTTACTTGCCCGAGGCCCATGTCATTCAGATCGATCCCCAAAGGATTGCGCTAATTCCCGCCGAGCAGGTGTGGGAACGCGTCAGCAAAGAAAAATAGGCGGCCATCGACGGTCAAAAGTTCGCTTTAGAAGCGCACGCAAACTCAGGGGCGAATGCCGCTGACAATCCCCGAGTCCGTGGGGCCTCGATACGCTTCCCTTTTGATTCGGCCGATACCGGCTTCCGCCAGCATGGACCGAAGCTGAGACTCGCTATAGGATTGTCCATGTTCGGTCCCCAGGAGCATATTCAGTGAAAACAGGGCTGGAAAGAGCGGGCCGTCCATGCTGTCATTCAAGATGAACTCGTGGATCAGTATTTTACCGCCTGGTTCCAGTACAGCTGCCGCTTTGGCGATCACCTGGGCGCATTCCCCGGACCCCAGGGCGTGCAGCAGATGGGAGAGCCAGACCACATCGTAGCGACCCTCCAAACGATTTTCGAGAATATCGACGGCTGAAAATTGAATCCTCCCGGAAAGTCCGAAGCGGGCAATGGTCCGTTCGGCAAATGGCCGAGTGGTGGCCAGGTCGGCCACGACGGCCTGGAGGCCTGGATATTTCAGGCAGAAGTGAATGGCATAGGTCCCCGGTCCGCCGCCAAGATCCAACAGCCTGCGGCGACCCCCCAGATCGATGGCTTCGGCAACGTCTGGGGCTTGAAGCATGGCATTGTTGAACATCCCCATCAGAAAAGCTTCTCGTTTTTCCGGATCGCTGAAGGATGCGCTGGTGCGCAAGGGCGCGCCTGCCCGGACTGCCTCGTCCAAACGGGCCCATGAGCCGGATAGATGGTGGTGATGCAGTATCATGTGACCGAGATAGCTGTCGGCGCCTTCCACCAGAAAACGGCGGGCCGCATCGACCAGCTCGAATCGTTCCTCGTTTTTGCTGAGCAGGCCCATGGCACATAGGGCATGCAACAACGCGGCTACGCTGCGGGGCGGTGCACCGATCCTATCGGCCACTTCGGGGGCCGCCAGGGGGCCATCCGACAGAATCGTAAACAGGCGTAGTTTCACGCCGGCATGCAAGGTGAACGTTTGCCAATAACTGCCGGCCAGTTGCAAGATACTTCCGGCATGCCATGTGGAATTCATGTTTTCGCTTCCTTTGCTTGGGTGGGGCGATTATGAACCTAGTTCGATATGAACTGCGACACATACTTACCCCTGGCTTTTCGCCAAGGCTATACGGACTAACATAATCTTTCACTGGGAAAAAGCACCATGTCTCAGCAATGGGGGCTCCATTGAAGTCTGCGAATACTGGCATTGATACGGGTGGACATTTTCCTCGGCGGGCCCAGCCACGCGTGAAACTTCCGTTTTTATGGCTTCTTTTCCTTGATCTTTGCCCTAGGGTGTGGAAGGAAAAATTCATCGTCGCAGAAAGGAAAACCCGATGAGGATTAATACAGCGCTGCAGGCTTGGCGTAAGGGCCAGCGAACAATTGGGTGTTGGCTGAGCCTCGGGAATGCCTATTCGGCTGAATTCATGGCCAATCTTGGATTCGATTGGTTGTGCATCGACATGCAGCATGGCATGGCCGGCCCCGAAGACCTCAAGCACATGCTTCCGGCGATTTGCACCACCAGCGTGACCCCGCTGGTTCGGGTCCCGTGGAATGATCCGGCCGTGATCATGAAAGCCCTGGACGCAGGCGCCTATGGTGTGATCGTGCCCATGATCAACTCCCGGCAGGAGGCTTTGAAGGCCGTCGCTGCATGCCGCTACCCTCCTGATGGGCTGCGGTCCTTTGGCCCCATCCGCGCGGCCCTGTATGCCGGCAATGGCTACGCCCAGGAAGCGAATCGTCAGATTGCTTGCATTGCCATGATCGAGACCAGGCAGGCATTGGAAAATCTCGAGGATATCGTCGCTACCCCTGGACTGGATGGTGTTTACATCGGCCCAGCCGACCTGGCGCTGGCCCTCGGGCTCGCGCCCGATGGCGACAACACCGACCCTGTCCATGAAGCTGCCGTCAACAAGATATTCGAGGCCGCTCGTGCGCATGGCCTGGCCGTCGGAATCCACACCTGGAGTGCGGCCTTCACCAAGCGGTATCTGGCCCAAGGCTTCAATTTCGTCACGCTGGGCTCGGACATCGGATTCATGGCCAAGATGGCGATATCCGACCTGAGCGCGGCACGAGAAGCAATTGCAGGAAGTCAGACATGAATTTGGCCGGTGATGCCGAGAAATGTCATTCTGCTGACGCGTTTCGACAGGGATTGGGGGGGGCAGGTCGAACCCATTGGTTAACAGTATTCCGTTATTATTATGTTATCATGGTTGGCACAGCTGTCGCATAGCAAAAAGCGGTACTTCGCTGGCCCCGGTTGATCGGGATACCAGGAAGTGATCAAATACCAAACACACCTCTTCATTCCTCTTCCTCGCCGGGCAAGATCCTCAGAGTCTTGCCCGGTTCCTTTTTGGCGGAACCTTGAAAATCCGCCTCAGCACATCTCGCCCCTTTGCTGTCGTGATGTGCCGAACCGATGGCGAGTACACCGGCAACCGGCACGATAGTATCCGCAGCAAAAAGCGCTGAGATGTGGGCGAGATCTCTATCATGACGCCGTCGCGTCAGGATTCCATGAGAAAGACCGCCGTTTCAAGATTACCATCTGATAATTTTGAGATCACCTTGTGATCATGTTGAGGTGTTAGGTATTGCACGAAGCCAAACCAACAGCCCCGTACCTTCATCCTCTGTTCTCCTCCTCAAGTCGGGCAAGATCCACCCCCCAATGGATCTTGCCCGCCTCTCTTTCATGGCACGAAGATCTCGCCGACATCTGTATATATTCCCCACCGCGCAGTCCATTACTAATCGCATCGGCTCGGAATGTAGTCGTCCACAATGACCGATATTTGATCTCCTAAAGCTCCCGCCGGATCTATTATGGCCCAGTTGGGTACGTTTATCCCATGCAGGGAACCACAATCGCCGCGTGGGATCTCCAGAATTGACAGAGTGGCGTCGGGAGGCGTCGCCCCACGGAGATAAACATCGACCGGGCTGAGAAAAGTTGAGGAGAATATCGAAGGGAAATCCGTCATCGGCCTGGTCAAGTCGGTGGTTTGATCCGAACCCAGATCGTAAACGAAATAAGCTACCAGCATATGATTTTGAGGGGCGTTGAGCGCATTGACAATGTTGATCCCGTTGATGGCGAGGATATCGTCGAAGCCATCCGGTTGATCCCCAAGCCACTCGCGGTTCTTCGTAATAATGAGGTTGGTCTGATCCGGGTTTTTGGTCATTAGATCCCCAAGCCCTGCGCCGGGGGGAGCAGTATTGAGACGAATAAAGTGGTCACTCCTGATTCGCGGTTCGATATAGAAGTGATGATTGAATTCCGGGCGGACGATGTTGAATTCATAGTACTCCCCGGGCTTGGCCTTGAAAGGCCCAAAGTTTCCGGTATCGTCTATCGGGTAAACAGCCTGCGGTCTCCTGTGTCTTCTGGCACCGGTATCGGCATAGAGTTCATAAACCTCCACCGTGGCGCCTGCCACGCCTACATTTTGGGGGTAGAGGACCGCCCTGCCCGCGAGGTAGATGTGACCGGGAGGCTCAGGCAACACATCGGTGCTGATGGCATCGTGGCCTGTAAAGAACTTGTACATGTAGGCGAACGATACGGGAGAGGTGCACGTTTCGTTATGCGGCGCCCTGGGGACATACTCATTCTCCGCCCCGGCGATCCTGCAGTTGGCTTCCCCGTAAACAGGCACACACATGCCATAGCCGCCATATATCGCCAGGGTGGGCACCGGCACGCCGACCGCCGTCCCGGGAAGAGCGCTGGCTGTCCGGCCATCGAGATTCACATAGTGGGCGACCTTTGAAGCGCGCGCAGCTGAACTGTTCAGGTATGTTATCGATACCGTTGTGCCTTGAGAATGCCCCAGCAGATCAACTTTATCGGCGCCGGTCTTCTGCAGAACGGCGTCTATAAATTCTTCAAGGGCAGCATAAACTTCAAGCTGAAACGCAGCGTCGGTGCGATACCGGACCGAATCGTATTCAAACGCGTTAAGGTATTCCTGGGGATAGCCGTTGCTTGCGAAACGCATGGCCTGCCACTCATATTGTGATGCCGAACCCGTATAGCCATGGACAAAAACCATGGGCAGGAGATTTGAAGAAGCATTTCGATGTCTTGCGTTCGCCGATGGGGCAACCAAAAAGCTTAGCCCGAGAACCATCAGCGCCAGCCACACTATACCCGAATACTGACCGAACCTTTTCATGATCCCCCTCCTTTTAATCAGAATGGTTAATCGCGCACCTGACCGCATTTCCCTGGGATACGGCTCATTCAGGTCGAGCGGATACTTCCGATCACCTCCTGGGTTTATGGTGGGTGTGCCAGATCAACTTTTTTTGTGCTGCTTCGATTGGTTCGGAATAACCTGAAAAGATCCTGCAAAAATGCAGATTCAGTAGAAAGCCGGATGCTATGCAAAAATTGCGTCCCCGACACTATCTCATATCACCATAAGAGAATCGTGCAGGTCGCGGTTTTTGGATTGTTTGTGAACGTCTTCCAGTGATCCCATTCAATTATGGACTTGCGGGATAGTTGTCAAGAGGGAACTTTGTACGACAATATGGAACATGTAGCGCCCCGGCGCAGCTTTCTCTGCCCCAACCGGGGCATCCGCGGCCTGTTGGCAAGCGGCCGGCATGTTCTGCGGGTCTCCGGCCGTTTGCCCGACCGGAGACCTATGAATTCTATTATCGGGTTGCTGGCCAGTTTTACTGGCCGACGTTAACCTGGCGGGCGTTGTGCTTCTTCCTGTAGATTGCTTTGCTGGCTTCGTTTTGTTGATGGGTCAAGGCGGCTTTCTGCTTGGCCGTCAGATTGCCGTTGGTTTTAGCGCTCATCCGCGCTTCATTTTGGTGAATCCTGGCTTGCTGGGCCTCCAGCCGGCCGGCTTCCTTCGGCGTCAGCTTCCCGCTCTGGACGCCTTGTTCGATCCGATGTTCCTGGTTCAGTTCTCTTTGTTGAATGCCGGGGGCATTATCGGCCGCAAAGGCCGTTGCCATAGTCAGAACGCATACGGCGCCCGCAGCAGCCAAAACATAGGTCAGGCGTTTCATGACAGCTCCTTTCATCAATGCACACCGAGTTGCTGAATTTGCGATCCCTTGCGACCCCAAACCATCCTTTCGGCGCAAGTGTCGCCGGGGAAGACGATTGCATATACCTAAAAGTTTACAGCCCTTCGACCCCGCCGAGAATCTCCATCCATGGCCTTGGCCGCGGCAGAATCGCCCCGACTTCATCAAAGCTACCCCCTCACAAAGCCTGCTGCGAAGTATTCGCAGGGGCCGCCTGGGTGTTTTTTCGGAAGGAGCCCTCCAAATATGAGGTCATCAATGACCTGGATGGGGATTTGGTCTGTTTTTACCGGGTGCTTCAAAACCACTTGGAGGAATTTTTAAAACAGTTTAAATGGCTGCTGGCCTCGATGGAATGGATCAAAAAACCGATCAAAAGGCATTGAAGACGCGGTTTCAAACCATCCGGCACATGGTTTCAAACCTCGCGGCGTTTTACAGTTTTACAGAACGGTTTTCCGAATTTTCTTACACAGAGTCTCACACAGAAGAGAAAGGGGCCACAGCCCATGAGCTGTAACCCCTTGATTTTTGTGGCGCGCCCGGCCTGATTCGAACAGGCGACCTACGGATTCGTAGTCCGGTGCTCTATCCAGCTGAGCTACGGGCGCGTGCAAAAGCGATTGAAACCGGGCACGTTCTTAAGCTATAGTCGCCGGGTTGTCAATGGTAAGTTCGCATCGGGGAGATGAATGTTTTCCTGGAAGCAATGGCAGCCGCACTGCTTCGGCCGGGCCCGCTAAGCCCTCATTTTTTTGCAGCCTGTATTATGGAAACAAGTGACGAGCATTTCATGCGCCTGGCCCTGAAAGAAGCTTTCAAAGCTCAGGAAAAGGGGGAAGTGCCGGTGGGGGCGGTTCTGGTCGACAGCGATCTGCGTCTCCTGGCCAAAGGGCACAACCAGACCATCGGCCGCAACGATCCAACGGCCCATGCCGAGATAGAGGCCTTGCGCAAGGCCGGCCGCAAAGTGGCAAACTATCGATTGTTATCAACTACCTTATATGTTACGGTCGAGCCCTGCCCAATGTGCATGGGGGCTATCATCCATGCCCGGGTGGCACGACTTGTTTTTGGAGCCCACGATCCCAAATGGGGAGCGGCGGGCTCTTTATATGATTTCGCTCACGACAAGCGCCTGAACCACCAACCCGAGATCCTTTCCGGCGTCTGCGGGGAGGATTGCCAGGCGCTGATGCGTGGATTTTTCAAGGAAAAAAGAGCAATAGCCAGAAGGAGTCACCAGTGGCCAACATCGTGATCATCGGAACCCAATGGGGGGATGAGGGAAAAGGTAAGATTGTCGATCTGCTGGCAGAATATGCGGACTTGGTAGTGCGGTTCCAGGGGGGTAACAATGCCGGCCATACCATGGTGGTCAAGGGCGAACAGGTGATCAGTCATTTGGTTCCTTCCGGCATATTGCAGGGCAAAATCTGTATGATCGGCAACGGCGTAGTTGTCGATCCGGCCGTTCTGATCGAAGAGATGGATTACCTCATTGCCAAGGGCGTGGCCTGCGGGCCGGAACAACTGATGGTCAGCGAGCGGGCCCAGGTCATCATGCCCTACCATCAAGCGATCGATAAGGCGCGTGAAAAGAAAAAGGGCAAAGACAAGATCGGCACAACCGGACGCGGCATCGGACCGGCTTATGAGGATAAGGCCACGCGACATGGATTGCGTTTCGTTGACCTGGTAGATGCCGATGGTTTCAACGAAAAGTTGGCCGCCATCTTGCCGGAAAAAAATTTCTACCTGGAAAAATATCTGGAAGAACAACCCTTGGATCATGGCACCATTTTTAAACAGTACAACGCCTATGCCAAACGGTTGGCACCACACGTGGCCGATGTTTCGGTGACGGTGAACCGAGCCATGCAGGAAGGCAAACAGGTGCTTTTTGAAGGCGCCCAGGGAACCCATTTGGATATTGACCATGGGACCTATCCCTTTGTGACCTCTTCCAATACGGTATCGGGAAATGCATGCTGCGGCAGCGGCGTGGGCCCCAAAGCCATCAATGGGGTCATAGGGGTGGTGAAAGCCTATACCACGCGTGTCGGCGCAGGCCCATTTCCATCCGAATTGCTTGATGATGTGGGAAATTACCTTCAATCCAAAGGCGCCGAATTCGGTGCAACCACGGGCCGGCGGCGCCGATGCGGTTGGCTGGATACCGTCATCCTCAACAATGCCGTACGCCTGAACGGCTTGACCGGTCTGGCCATCACAAAGTTGGATGTTCTGGGTGGTTTGGATCAGCTCCGGATTTGCACCGGTTATCGGTACAAAGGCAAAACCATGGAATCCTTTCCAGCCAGCCTGAAAGTGCTGGCCCAATGCGAGCCGGTGTATGAAAGCATAGATGGTTGGAAGGAGGATATTTCGAACATCAACCGTTATGAAAAATTGCCGGATAAGGTCAAGCAATACCTGGGGCGGATCGAAGCTTTAACCGGAGTGCCCATCCAGATCATTTCGGTGGGTCCCCAGCGTGACCAGACTATTGTTCTGGAGAACCCATTCGACGGGAAATGATCGGCAGTTTGCTGCGTAACCATCATCCTGTTTTTCACTTTTCAATTCAGGATAATGTATTGACTTTTGGTCCTGCATGAAATAAAAGCGGCGCTTTAAAACGGGACATGGCTCAGTCTGGTAGAGCACAGCGTTCGGGACGCTGGGGTCGCAGGTTCAAATCCTGCTGTCCCGACCAAAAAAACAAAAGGGATTGCGGATGGACGCGATCCCTTTTTTTGTGGCCGAGAATGAAATGCCTGAGTTTTTCCCAATATATCGAAATATTAGGCAATTTTCCAGCAAAAGGCGGTTATGGCCAGATTTTCGAATCGCTGGCGATGCAACCTACGACAGTAAACCAATGATATTTTTCTATGGTAACGCACTTATTTTCTTGACAAAAAAGCGTCATGACATTAGATATTTGAAATTGCTGATGATATTAGATGGAATTCTTCATACACTGTAAAGGAGCAGTTGGATCATGACCCTGACCAAAGCCCAGATAGTCGATATTATTCATGAAGAACTACCTTTCCCCAAGAATAAGAGTACGGAAGTAATTGAAGGTTTGATTGAAATCATCAAACGGACTTTGGAAAACGGCGAAGATGTACTTATCAGCGGTTTCGGCAAATTCTGCGTGAAAAACAAGAGGGAACGTCGTGGACGAAACCCAGCTACTGGTGACGATCTTATTTTATCCCAACGCAAGGTGGTGACGTTCAAGTGTTCGGGAAAATTGCGTGAAAAGATTAATGGATAAGGATTTATTCATCATAAATGGTGCACCTGCCGTAGGGTATGCGCTCGCTGATATCGCTGCAGGCATGTTGTGATTGCGTCTACGCATGCGTATTTGTATATTTTAACGATGCCAAATTTTTAAACTGGTTCGGGCGGAATCAAGCGTATGAAAAAGCTTGGAGGCCATAATCGCATAGGTCGCCCCCGCGCCAGCCGCACAAACCCGCTAAGGCTTGCAGGCAATGTCTCGCACGCCGATTGCGCAATGCATCTGAGTACTTCTTGCAACGCGCTTTGCCTCTTCGATATGACGACCACATGGGAGCGCCGCCTCCTTAAGCATTAAGTCCCTGGGCTTTCGACCGATGATATAAGAATCGATGAGTGGTTGATTCTCTCATCGTCCCTGGTTTGCGTGCCTGGGCAATAAAGAGGTTGAAGCGAATAATATTATTATAGTTTTAATGTGTTTCGCCGGTCCAGAGGGGCGCCGGCCGGTTAAATCGATTTTGAGATAATGGACATGGGAATGACTCCAGAGGAACGATTGGTAAAGGTGCAAATCAACATCGCCAGAATGGCGAGCCTTTCCACGACGGTTTCCAAGGTTCTGGATATTTGCAATAACCCGGCTTCTTCCCCCAATGATCTAAATCGTGTCATCTCTCTGGATCCCGTACTTACCGGGCAAGTCATCAAACTTATCAATTCAGCCTATTATTCGCTCCCCAATCGTGTTACCTCTTTAACGAGGGCCATCATTATCCTGGGCGTAAACACAGTAAAGAATTTGGTCCTGGCCACCTCTGTATTGGCGTCCTTCAGGAAAAACCAGATACAGGGCAGCTTCTCGACTGATGCTTATTGGGCACATTGCCTGGGTGTGGGAACCGTTTGCAAAGCCATTGCAAAGATGTGCCAGGTCCCGGCATTGGAGCAAGAGGAATACTTTGTGGCGGGATTGTTGCACGATCTTGGCAAATTGCCGATGATCGCCTGTTTTGATGATTTGTACCAACAGGCGGTAAAGGCGGCGGATAATGAAAACATTCCCCTGATCCATGCCGAACGCAGATACTTCGGCTTCGATCATTGTCAGGTGGGCCGACTCATCTCCGCCAAATGGAAACTGGACCATAAAATGCGAGACGCCATCGCGTACCATCATGAACCGTTATCCCAGAACAATGAGCCGAATAAACTGCTTCTCTATATGAGTTTGGCAAACCAGGTGAGCAATCAATTTCAGATTGGCGGGGCAGGGGACAAATATGCGGATGAACTCTTGATGATTTCCTTGTCAGAACGGATCGGCATCGCGCATAATACCTTGAAAACCATGAAGTCCATGATGTTGGAAGAGATCGAGAAAGCGAAGATTTTCCTTGGCAAGTAAACCGCGACAACACGACATGCATTTAAAATTCTGGGGCGTCAGGGGCTCTATTCCCTGCCCGGGCCCCTCGACGGCGCGGTACGGTGGCAATACATCGTGCCTGGAATTGATGCTGGAGAGCTCCCACAGGCGAATCATCATAGATGCCGGTTCCGGGTTAAGAGAACTCGGCAATCATCTGATGACACTGCCTGGCAATGAGAATGGCATCCAGGCGGAAATCTTCCTTACCCATACCCATTGGGATCATATAATGGGGTTTCCCTTTTTTACCCCCATTTACCACTCCGGTTCTCGATTCACGATCTACGGGCCGGTAACCTACGAGGATGAACCGCTGAGAGAGGTGTTGAGCGGACAATGGACCTACCGCTATTTCCCAGTGCGCCACGAGGACATTTCGTCCCAAATAAACTACGTACATCTCAAAGAAGGACAGTATGATTTGGGGCAGGGGCTGCAGTTGCGCACCAAGTATCTCAATCACCCGCTGCTATGCCTTGGCTACCGTTTCGAGTTCATGAACAAAGTGCTATGTACGGCATTCGACACCGAACCGTTCACCAACGTATTTGCATGCGATCCATCCGATCCAGGTTATGACCCCGTGGTTATTGCCCAAGGGGAACAGGCGGCAGCCGAGGAGAATGAGCGCATGGAAAAGTTCTTCGAGGGCGCCGATTTGTTGATCTATGACACCCAATATACAGATGATGAATACCGCCAGAGCCACGTGGGATGGGGGCATTCGCCCATAGAACACGCCATTGCCGTGGCCCGGCGCAACAACATTAAGCGCTTGGCTCTATTTCATCACGATATCCAGCGTACCGACGTGCAACTGGATGCACTCGCACACCAGCACTCCCTCAATCCAGCTGGCGATGCCCCCGATGTTTTCTTTGCCAAGGAAGGCATGGAGATCTTCCTTTAAAAGCCCGGAGGAAAACTGTTTCCCGTCCTGGATGCGGCAGATTTTTCCCGCTAGGGGTAAGAGTTGCTCGAACGCCTTTCGCCAGCCATACCGATTGAATTTCGCCTCAGGCCCTTTATGGGAATCCTTTGGTCGCGATGCTTTGTCATCTTTTTTTAATGCAATATTATTAAAAAGATAATTGGATGTCGGCCGTCCACGCGGAAACACGGAATGGCGCAAAATCAAAAAACTATTGAAATAAATTTTTAGCACGATAGTTGCATGGGGTAGGGGAAACCGATCATGAACCCGCCCAAATTGGAGGCGATCCGATGAAAATAACTCCTATAGATCAAGTGCAAAAGGCTGGATCTGCGTCAGCTGTAAAACCGAATAACGAACAAAATGCCGCTCGCTTTGCCGACATTCTCTCAAAAGCCTCTCAAATAAATGTGGCCCAACAGATTGCCCCACCCCCAACGCTTCAACCGGTTCTGCGGCCGTCAGCCTTGGTGTCCCAATCAGAAGTTTATCGATCTACCGAAAGAGTGCTCGACGCCATGGACGACTACCAGCGCTTGCTGGGAGACCAGAAAGCCAATTTGCGGCAGATCGAACCTGCGGTTGCTCAGCTAAAGAAAGAGATCGCTTCACTGGGAACGATGCTGCAGGGCACGGAGGAAAAACATCCCGTATCCCAGGTGGCCCGTGAGACCATGATCCTTGCAAACAAGGAAATTACACGATTTGAAGGCGGGGAATATATAGGCGGCGATTGCTGAAATCCTGTCAATCTTTTTAATAATCATCCTTAAGCCGGTTCTGCAGGAACTCGCGCTGAAAGCCATATATCAGCTGTACCAGCCGCTTTCTTGCTTCGGCATCGAATTGGGTAAACTCGAAAGCGACTCCGAAATGTTTTTGTCGGGTCCTTCCCCCGATCCGTCGCACTACGACACGGCCTATTGAAATCATGTGATATTCCCCCTCCACGGTGAATACCAGCGATAAATTCTCGATTATCTGATCCTTGAAGAGAAAGGCTTTGGCTGAGTTTGGGCAGTGGCAAAAAATGCCCCCCAGACTGATGTTATCCATCGCCATTTTGAATTCGGTTTCGTTTATCAGCGCTGTGGCATATGCATTGGGGGGCGTTTTGATTCTGAAGTCATTCCGCAGTTGGTATCGCCTGATAGTCTGCGGACACGGCAGCCAGCCTTCATTGTAACTTTCTTCAAAAGTTACCTCGAACCGATGGGGAAGACGGTCCTGACTAAAAAATTCAAAACGCAGGATTGCCTGTGGCAGTTGCTTTAAGGCGGTCCACAGGCCTTCGGGAGGATCAATCTGAAAGCGCGCCTTGTCGGTATTCTCGAAGTCTACGCCGCGGACCAGGGTAAGCCGTTCAAAGTCCCCGCCGTAAATCGAAACTTTGACCAGGGTTTTTCCCTTGATCAGATCCTTTAGGAGATCGAATATCTTGGTGTCGCTGAGTGTTTCAAATTCGGACATGCATCATCCAGTAATCCGTTTCTGCCGGCTTTTGGGGACGGACATCCGTTCAGATACCAGAAACATTTCTGGCAAAATCCGGATCCTGGAACAAGCGCTTGGCGAACTTGAGATATTTTTCGGCAATAGCCCGCACGGCAAGCTGCAGTGCATATGGTTTGATCGGCTTTTCTAAAAGATGATTGACGTCCGAGGCAATGCACATATTGACGATATCGTCGCTGGCATTGCCGGTAATGATGATGGCGTCCGAATGAGCCGTTGGAAATCTTGCCTCGACTGCATCCAGAAAGTAAAACCCGCTAACGCCGCCGAGAAATACATCGACGATGAAAATGGCGACACCAATGTCGCGTCCCATGCAATATTTCATGGCCTCTTCCGAATCGGAAAAGGATTTAACCTCCCCCCAAGTATAAAAACGTTTCACAATAGTAGTAATAAGATCACATACGGTGGGGTCGTCGTCCACTACGATTACGTCCAAACCCTCAGACATGGCGATCTCCTTCCGGTATAAATGCTATCCAAAAAATCAATTTTGCTCGACCTCTTCGGAAATCCTGTACTTCTCCATCTTTCTGTAGACCGTGGTCAAATTAATGCCAAGCAATTTGGCCGCTTCGGCCTTGTTGCCTTTGGTAAACCTCAACGCGCGCCTTATCAGTATCTTTTCGTTATCCATAAGGTTGAAATTGTCTTCTCCAATGGGATTCTGCTGTTGCATCGAACGCAATTCGGGCGGAAGATCTTCGGCATGGATGGCATCATCGATGCCGAGCGCAAAAGCACGCTCGATAACATTTTCCAGTTGGCGGACATTTCCGGGCCATTCATATTTCATCAGCAGATCCAGCGCCTCCGGCATAATTCGCGTCACCACCCGATGGCTGTCCTGGCTGAATTTCTTGATGAAATGATTTACCAGGTGTGGGATATCCTCTTTAATCTCCCTCAAGGAAGGCATATGCAAGGAAATGACGTTCAGTCGGTAATAGAGATCTTCCCGGAATGTTTTGTTTCGAATCGCCTCTTCGAGGTTTTTATTGGTGGCCGCGATGACCCTTACGTCAACTTCCGTTTCGCGCGGATCCCCCACCGGGCGTATCTTGCGCTCCTGCAGCGCACGCAATAGCTTGACCTGCAATGCCGGCTGTACTTCGGCAATTTCGTCAAGGAAGATGGTGCCGCCATTGGCTGCCTTGAAGAGGCCCATGGTATCTTTGACGGCGCCGGTAAAAGCACCTTTGACATGTCCAAATAGTTCGCTTTCGAGCAATCCTTCGGCGATGGCACCGCAGTTTACGGGAATAAACGGCCGGTTCTTGCGAACGCTGTTTTGGTGAATGACATTAGCCACCAGTTCCTTGCCGGTGCCGCTTTCACCACGGATCAGAATGGTCGGGCTTCCGCTGCTGATGCGGTCGATGACCTCGTAGATCTGCTGCATCTTGGGGCTTTTGCCCACAAGTTGATCGTAGTTGTATCGATCCTTCAAGCGGCGCTTGAAGAGAAAGTTTTCCAACTGGAGATTCTTTTTTTCAATGATGCGATCGATGAGGATCTTAAGGCGCTCGAAATTGATCGGCTTTTGCAGATAGTCGTAGCTTCCGCGTTTGAGCGCCTCGATGGCGGATTCGATCGTACCGTAACCGGTGACGATGATGACCTCTGTGGCGGGGCTTGCTTCCTTTACCGACTTGAGCAGGTCCAGGCCGCTGATTTCAGGCATGATCAGATCGGTAAAGATCGCCGCATATTCCTTTTGTTTAATCTTTTCAAGGGCCAACAGACCATTGTGGACCGCATCGACGGAATATCCGTTGCGGGTGAGGTAGGTCGTGACGACGTTCAATATCTGCTGGTCGTCATCGACGAAAAGAATCGGAAATGAGTCCATGGTTCTTTAGTGCAATGTTTGAACAGCCTGTGGGCTGTTTGATTTAAATACCGAATATGCTCGCAATGGGCCGACGCACCGGATTGGTCCACCCCTGATTGTCCCCCTCGTGGGCGTCGCACATTCGCGATCAGGGAGAGTATACCGTATTGTAACAAAATTTATGCCATCGGATCGTTTTGGTGTCAAGGACTTGAAATGCCGGCGTATGCTAATGCGCGAAAAGGACAAGGGCAATGGCTGTGTCCGTCAATTCCTTGACCGGGAAAGGGATGAAAACTGCTTCGCGGATGGTCCTGTGAATGATATCGCTGAAATAACATGAAGATATGGTGCTGGTATAGTAGTTGCTTGATTCCTTTGCAGCCACTGATGAGAAGCAATCCGGATTGGGAAGGAACAGATTTCGATGAGAAGAGAATCTGAACTCAAGCAGCAAGTACCAGGTGTGGCAGAACGCCAAGAGATCCTGCCTTGGATGGCAGCGCTCTTTGCCGAAAGTTTTGGTTCCGGTGCAATAGCGCCGAACGATGATATCTTGTTTCCCTATGGGATGCACCAAACTCCGATGGCAAGGATTTTTCGACTCCCCTTGATTGATGAAGAGGCCAAGCCCGCCTCGGATGATCAGTGCTTTGCCCACGAAAAAGTTTCAGAAATGCGTCGCCGACCCGGTGCGGTCATTGCCGGGAAAGTCCGGTCCGCTTTCGCGCTGACTTCCCTTGTTAACAATATTTCAAGAAGTTACAATAACATAGCGATGGGTATACTGGGCAATGCAACACTGGCGCGGTTGCAGTTCGAAGAAACGTCTATCGATCATGCCCATGCATGGCAAATGGAGCGCGTGATCCAGAGCGGCTCATTTTTGATTCATATCATATTTGACTACCTGTCGCAGGAACACATAGACGGCAAGCACCTGCGGCTTCATCGACTGTTTAAGGCCATCCAGGCCGAACTGGCAGACTGTGCAAAGGGCGGCTATTTCCGGCAGCTGGAGGCCGGGCTGCAATGGGCGTTGAGCACGCAGAGCCCACGCCAGATCGCCGGGCGCAGCGCTCGAGTGATAACTGCATTATTGCAGGAAATACAATTTTACTACAAGATGCTAGTATCATCAGGCCAAAGACAAGGACGAGCACAAAAAAATTTGGATGCAATTCAATTCTTGCTCGCAAGAGGCACTGAAATCGCGGACTCGTTAAGGTTCTATGCCGGCGATTTCACGTACCGCCCGGACCGTGTCCAGCTGCTGCCTTTGATTCACAAACAGATAAGTCACCTGCGTACAGACTATCCGAACATCAGCGTAGAACTAATCTCCAAAAAGCGGTTGCCCCATATCCGAGCAGATCGACGGCGCACGGAATTCGCCTTGTGGCAAATCCTCGTCAATGCGGTAGAGGCACAGCCTGGCGATGCAGCAGTGGTGCGCATTACCCTGCGCCGATTTCAGGACGAGGCGCCTGCCGAACGCTGTGGCGTCCACTCTGGAAAGGATTATGTGGTAATCACGATTCAGGATGCTGGCCCGGGGATTTCTTCGGATATTCAAGAAAACATTTTCGAACCTTTCTTCCGGACCCGGGACAAACGGGGCCATGCAGGAATGGGCCTGGCCGCCGCTGCCGGCATCATCCGGGCCCACCAGGGCTATATCCAGGTTACCTCGCAAGCAGGCCATGGGGCTAGCTTCAAGGTGTACCTGCCTTTGCAAGCCGCTTCGGATCAGGAACGTGCGCTAAAGAGAGCCTGACCTCCAATCCGATACAACTCTGCAAGGATTTTGAATGCCTCAGGTATAAATTGTGAGGCATACGTCGTACCCCATAATCACCGGTACCCACCACAGAAGGCAGATATTGCCCCCGATGCCGATATCGCCAGGGCGACCGGCGTCCCCTTTTACCAACCGCAGCCTTAAGCCCGATGGATTTTTCTGAATGTCAAAATCTTGGCTTGTCCTCAAAGGCGCGATTTACAATGCAAGTATTGGGAAATACACAAGGAACTATAATTAGAGGTATGGTATGCGATTTGCTTGGACGAATGGCGACGAACGACCACAGCAAGGGATTGTTATAAACGCAAACTGGGTAATAGCAGGAGCCCAATTCTAGCATGCAGCAAAATGACTTGAGGGGGTTCCTCATTTTTACCTTTTCGTCCCCGACGATGTATTCACCAAAGCATTAAAAATAAAAATGGCATGAAACAAAATTTTCTATATTCATCAGAATTTGACTTTCCGGTTTATGACGGTGTGTTGCGAAAGATTGTAACTGTCTTTTTTATGCCTAGAAGCGGGAGCACCCTTCTGGCATGCTTATTGGCACAAACGAAGAAGCTTGGATTTCCGCTGGAATATTTTTCCCCAAAAAACTTCGAAATGATCACCCGCCGCCTAAATGGATTAAGCGCGGAAAACATCGCTCCTCTGCTTAGGGTGAGAACGAGCGCTAATGGTATTTTTGGCTACAAGTGGAATTACGATTTCGAAAAGAAAGATGAAATCAGAATAATAAGAGAAAAATTATGTCCTCAATACCTCATATTGACGGATCGCAAGGATCGCGAACAACAGGCAAGATCTTTGTGTATTGCCAGAAAAACAGGAGATTGGGTTTTACCAAAGCGAGAGCACTCTAGTAGTGGCATTAAAGATATGGCTGTAGAAGCCTGGGAAATTAAGCAAACCCAACAAGAATTACAACGTGATAGAGAAAATCTTCACCGAATGATCGAAAGATTGAGAATACCAGTTATTGAGGTATTCTATGAGGATATTTTGGGAAATGAACAAAATGTCGTCAGTCATATCGGCAGGTTTTGCGGTGAGCAAATAAATGGCCGTGTGTCCATCGAACTTGTGCCAATTAGCAAACAGAGCCCGGAAGATTCAGAAAAACATACACCGCCGACTGCGATAACCAGTCAAAAAGAGGGCGATTCAAATAATAAACCTATTCATCGAAAAATTGAAAGCACAGTAACAAGCTCCTTCCAAGAAGGTATTTCCACCAATAATCGCCCGCTTCCGTTGAAATTATTGCTGGCGACAAACCACCTTTTTACATACACGGGCTCTGAGATTACTTTATTGACTTTGGCGAAAGAACTTTCACTCAGAGGACACAATATTTTTGTCTATTCCAAATATATATCCCATCAGTTTGTTCGAAAATTTTCAGAGTTCTCATCTGTCACAGATGATTTGAAAAAATTTGACGATATCACATTTGATGCCGCTTATGTGCAACATAACCCCATTGCATTGGAAGTGCGTCATAGTCGCCCTGCGCTGCCTATCTTCTTTGCCTCTCTAGGCATATTGCCTTTTCTCGAACAACCGCCACCAATCAATGTGTCAGTCGATAACTACCTCGCGATCAGCGAGGAGGTGAAAGACAATTTGATCAAAGGTGGCATCAGCAGGGAAATCATCTATTTATTCAGGAACATAGTCGATTCAGGCAAGTTTCGCCCCTTACGGACTCTCAACCATAGACCGCAATCGGCGGCAATTTACAGCTACAAAATAGATCGCAAAACCATGGAGCTGATTGTAGCGGCATGTGCGCATTGCGGTATAATTTGGCGCCATATCGGTGTAAAGCCCGGCGAAATAGATCAGGAAGCGTTGCCAGCTGAATTAAATAAATACGACATTGTCTTCACTCTTGGAAGAGGGGTTATCGAAACCATGATGTGCGCCAAAATTCCTTTGGTGCTCGATATTCATGGCGGTGATGGTATGGTTACACCAGAGAATATGAGCGATTTGATGCAAAACAACTTCTCTGGCAGATTCCATCGAAAGCGCTACTCTGTCGATGAGCTTGTTAATGAGATCCAAAGGTATAGAGCTGAAAATGGTCCAATCATGCGTGAGTTGGCCATCAGGCACTTCGATGCAAAGCTATGCGTGAATAGCTTCGTTGAAATCGTTAATGAGAAATTACATTCGAAGATTAAAAAAATGGGCCGGCTCGATACTGGAATATTACAATATTGTGTGAATCTTATCAAAACAACCAAGGATTTTACAGAAGCTGCACATAATATTCAACAAAGAGAGGAGAAAGAAAAATCGACCCAGCCGGTGGCCGTCCCATCCGAATCAAAAATGAGAAAAGGTGGTGCCGATCAAACGGAACAGTCAGGTAGGGTTCGTCTGATCGCTTTTTATTTGCCTCAGTTTCACAGGATTGCCGAAAACGATAAATGGTGGGGTAAGGGTTTTACCGAATGGTCTAATGTCACAAGCGCAAAGCCTCTTTTCCCGGGACACTATCAGCCTCAACTGCCAGCGGACTTAGGATTTTACGATTTACGTGTACCTGAAACAATGGATGAACAGGCCCAGTTGGCCAAACAATATGGAATTTACGGGTTCTGCTATTATCATTACTGGTTCAACGGCAGTCGACTCCTAGAGAAACCCGTATCCGCCATGCTCAGGAGAGGCGAACCCGATTTTCCATTTTGCCTATGCTGGGCAAATGAAAATTGGACGAGATCGTGGGATGGCGGTGCCAACCAGATTTTAATGGAGCAAAGATACAGCCATAGCGATGACCTTGCACACATACGATATCTGCTTCCGATATTTGACGATCATAGATATATACGAGTCGACGGGAAACCGGTCTTTCTCGTATACCGTGCCAAAAAGCTGCCTGAAGCGAGAAGAACCACTGATATTTGGAGAGTTGAAGCTAAAAGAGCTGGTATTGGGGACCTTTATTTGTGCCTGGTTGAAAGCTTCAGTGATGAACACTGCGACCCGGCGATGTCAGGTTTCGACGCAGCCATAGAATTCCAGCCCGATTGGAGCCGATTGAAGCCGGAATTGCGCGATCCTCGATATCCAGATTTGCAAGTGTATAGTTATCCGAAAATCGTTACTGAAATGCTGAAAAAGCCGATGCCTGGATATAAGCGCTTTCCCTGTGTGGTCCCGAGATGGGACAATTCTCCGCGGCGAGGGAGAAAAGGCACCATCTTCATCGATAGCTCTCCAGAACAATATGAACTGTGGCTGAAAAATACGATTGCGAAGTTTAGGCCACCATCTCCATCAGAGAATTTCGTTTTCATAAATGCATGGAACGAATGGGCCGAAGGAAATCATCTGGAGCCAGATCAACAATTCCGTCATACCTATCTGATATCCACCCAACGGGCCCTATCCATATCGGCAGAAGAAGGAAAAGACGGAAACCGTCCGGAATTATCGCTCAGAAAAAAAAATGATTTCGATTCAATAAGAGCTTCAATAATTATTCCTGTCTTTAATCAATTAGAGTATACCAAACGTTGTATTCAATCAATTTTTCAGAACACGGATAACAAACTATATGAATTAATTATAGTCGATAACAATTCGACGGATGGCCATCAGCAATATCTTGATAAGCTCAAAGGCCAAGTTGTAGTCATAAAGAACAAAGAAAATTTAGGCTTCGCCAAGGCCTGCAATCAGGGAGCGGCGGCGGCATGCGGCGAATTTTTGGTATTTCTAAATAACGACACCGAGCCCCAAACCCGATGGTTGGATGCTCTTGTAGCGGCTGCGGACAAGAATTCGAATGCGGGGGCAGTCGGTGCAAAATTGGTTTACCCAGATGGACGCCTGCAGGAGGCAGGTGCGTTGATTTTTTCGGACGGTAGCGGAGATAACTTCGGGCGTGGCAAAAGCCCCGATAATCCTGTGTTCAACATTGCATGCGAGGTAGACTATTGCTCCGGAGCATGTCTTCTGGTCCGACGCGATATTTTCAAGCGGATAGGCGGCTTCGACGAGCGATACAGCCCGGCTTACTATGAGGAGACGGATCTTTGTTTCGCTATTCGCAAATTGGGTTGCCAGGTTCTCTATGAACCCGGGGCAGTAGTCATTCACCATGAATCGGTTACCGCTGACAGTTTGAAGAAAGATTTTTCAAAATCCCTAATAGAAATTAACCGCCGCAAGTTTGCTGCAAAATGGGAAAATGAGCTTACCCTTCAGGATCTCCCTCCTAAAATTAGTGGGCGTCTTCCGGTTACCGCATCGCGAATGCGTCTGAAAACATTACAAAAAAATGTTCGGCCCACCGCGGCGGGCCCGGCGGCAAAGGCAGTGGTTTTCTTCCCTCATAACCCATGGCCACCGATGACCGGGGCCCATCGAAGATGCCTTTCGCTGCTTAGTTCGCTAAGGGGGATGGGAATGGAGGTTGTTTTAGTTAGCAGCTTGGCATTCTCAGACCAACCATGGAGCGAGGAAGCTGAGCGGAGGCTGAAGTCGGAACTGGGCGTGTCTTGCGCCGTCCATGTCCCCGATACCAGAGAACGGCTGTTGATACGTGGGCATTGTGCCGCTTCCGGTTCTGAAAGGTTTCATCGGTATAAACTGCCAGGGCTTGCTCGCTTCTTTGGTGAGATCTGCAGACAGCATAAACCGGACATTGTTTTAATCAATTATGCTTACTGGGGCTACCTGGCCGACAATCTGCCCGATGGCAAGCCTTTGAAAGTAATCGAGATGCACGATCTTGTCGGCCTCAACGAAAAAATGCAAAAAAAAATATGGCAAAAAATCGGAAATCCGCCATTTGGCCCTGGCCGCTATAATACAATGAAAGAATGGCAGATCGAAGTCGATACAGATCGTCCAGAGACCCCAGAAATCGAAGTGTACGACAAATTCGACCTGGTCATGGCGATCAGCGATCGGGAAGCTCAATGCATTCGGCCGCATCTTCACCGGGCGGTGGTCGAGACCTTGCCGATGGCATATCTGCCCGCGGAAATTGAGAACACATACGCAGGAGCGCCGGTGCTTGTAATAAGTGCCAATGTTTTCAACTTTCAAGGATATCTGTTCCTTATTGATGAAATCCTTCCCAATGTTCGCACGCTTTTTCCGAAGTTTGAAGTACATGTCATTGGCGATGCGTGCCGGTATTTGGCACCAGCTGAGGGAGTGAAGCTTCTCGGCTATCAAGAGTCGCTGGCACCTCACTACGCCAAGGCTCCATTCGCGTTATGTCCCCTTCTGGCTGGCACTGGTCAGCAGGTAAAAATCGTGGAAGCCATGGGCCATGGAGTTCCGGTTATCGCCATGCGACAGGTGACTGCCAGCGCACCAATCATCCATGGACAGAACGGATTCATCGCCGAGGACGCAGCTGACTTCGCACGGTGGGTGCGGCTCTGTTTGGAACAGCGCGAACTATGCGAACGGCTCGGCAAAAACGCACGGCGCACCATTGGCGAGAACTTCTCACCCCAGATTCTGCAGGATCGATTAAAAGGTTTGCTGCAACGGATAGGCGACGGGCGGCATGTTGCGCCGGCAAAAAACATTGGCAGCCGGCCAATTGCTTCGTCCTATATTGGAGAGCCCCGGCACATCCTGTGGGTTAGGGCGGACGCCATTGGAGACAACGTGCTGGCAGCCAGCATGCTGCCAGCCTTAAAGAAACAATATCCCGGTGCACGAATCACTGTCCTGTGCCAATCACACATCACGGACCTTTACGAAACATGCCCACAGGCAGATGAGGTGATAGGCTTTGATCTGCGTCGTGCCCTGGCCGATGGGGCTTACCGCTGGGATATAGCCGGCAGGCTTGGGGCTCTCGGCGTAGATTGGGCCCTCAATTCTGTTTACTCCCGGGAGCCGCTGGGGGACCTTTTTGCCGCCGCCAGTCGGGCTATGCAGATTGTGGGTTTCCAAGGCGATCTTTGCAACGTCACTGCAGAGCAGAGACACAGGGCCAATAAGGCCTATACCCTTCTGATCGGCTCAAGCCGGACTCATGCTCCGGAACTCGAGAGACACCGGGAGTTTTTGGTTTCGCTGGGGGTGACTTCGCCAAAGCTTCAGCCCATCCTGTGGCTTAACGATGAAGATGATGCCTTCGCGAAGGACTTCTTTGCAACCAATGAATTCGACGAGGAACACACTATCGCATTGTTCGCCGGAGCGCAGGCCGATATTCGTCGCTACCCTCGCTACGGAGAGGCATTGGCGGAAGTATGCCAACGACATCACCTGCAGGTGGTCGCCTTGGGGGCCGCATCCGACGCAGCTCTCAACCGCGCGTGCCTGACACGGATCGGCGTGCCGGTAATGGATCTGAGTGGTCAAACGAGCTTGCGGCAGGCGGCCGCAGTGATCAAGCACTGTCGCTTGGCAGTGGGGTCTGAAAGCGGGTTGGCCCACATGGCCTGCGCGGTCGGTACCCCCCAGGTGGTGTTGGTCGGCGGCGGTCATTTCGGACGATTCATGCCATACTCGAACCTTACCACCTTGGCCTGTCTGCCCCTCGAATGCTATGGGTGCAACTGGCGCTGCCCGTTGCCGGCCGCGCGATGCGTCCAGGCGCTCCACCCTATGGTGCTTTCTCGGGCGGTTGAGGCAGCGCTGACATCACGACCGAAAAGGCCGCGCATCTTCATGCAAACAACCAAGGCACAGACCGTTTCTGCTTCTCCCCAATGGTGCCTGCCGCACCAGCCTGACCTGGTCGATGATGTGGAAGTCGTCCATGTCGAAGTCGAGATGGGCATAAAACCTGAAGCCGAACTGAGTATTTCGCCGAAGGCCCTTTCGGCATGCAGTACCACCGCCCTGCCAAACAATACTGCCGAGGGTTCGCATGGCCTCGGCATTTGCCTGCCACAGGCATGAGCCGGATGGGCTCTTCGGAAGCCAATTCTTGAAACAATAGGCCGCACGTCAAAAACTTGGCTTGCCCTCAAACACGCGATGCAGAAACCAACTGCCAGGAAACGTAAAGAGCCCATGATTCGATATGTGGTACGCGAATTGCTTGTGAAAAGCTTGAAACTTAGATGGCACTCGAAAAGAGGTCCTAAAACACGGATACTTGGAAATTTTCGGATTCTGACTTTACGAAACGAAATACTATGGCCTTCCCGAAATCTCCAATGATCCATGAGCCTGAACGAACGATGCGTGGCTTTCACCATTAAATCGGGCACTGATATGAGAAAAAGGGGAAAATAAATGTCCATATTTCCCACGGGTGATAAGCCACATCCGGCAGATGCCAATCCGATTGATAACGGACTCGCTGATGCGGACCATCCTATGGTCTCGGCCATCATCTCCACTTACAACAGTGAGCAGTTTATCCGCGGCTGCCTGGAAGATCTACTGACACAATCCATCGCCCATCGCTTGGAGATCATCGTAATCGACAGTGCTTCGAAGCAAAATGAAGCTGCTATCGTCCGTGATTTTCAGACCCAATATCCTCGCATCACGTATCTGCGCACCCTTGAACGTGAGTCTGTTTACACTTCCTGGAATCGCGGTATAAAAATTGCAAAAGGGAAGTATGTTACCAATGCCAATACGGATGACCGCCACCGTCCGGATGCGTTCGAAAAAATGGTGGCCGTGTTGGAGGCTGAACCGAAGATAGCACTGGTCTATGCCGACGTCATCAAGACCAATCAGCCCAACCAGACCATGGCTGCCTGCACACCCACCGGTGTGTTGCGCTGGTACGACTGGCGGCGCGAACTGTTGCTAACTGAAGGTTGTTTTATCGGGCCGCAGCCCATGTGGCGGCGCAACGTACATGACGTTTTCGGTTTCTTCGACGAAAGCATGACGGTGGCCGCCGATTATGAGTTCTGGCTCCGGATTTCTCAGGTTTTTGACTTTAGGCGAATTTCCGAACCACTGGGGCTCTATCTGGAACGCAACGACAGTGTGGAACATGCGCACCCTGAAAAGAAGCGTGCGGAAGAACGGATGATTCATCGGCGCTATTCCGATGCGGCAGCGGCCGGCAGGATTCTTTCTTTCAATCCCCTGGAGATGTTGCGCCGGGGGGCCGCTGCCGGCCAAAGGGAACTCATGCGACAGGCTGTGAACGAAATCGAGCGGATCTGCGAAAGCACCAATGATGGCGCTGCCGACAATATAAAAGCGTTGTGCGGTGAATTGGCGGCGGCAATGGCGCAAGGTGCGATCCTAGGCAGCAACCGCATGGACCGTTTTATACAACAAGCAAGTCACTATTTCCTGACCCGCGGGGCCGAGCATTGTGCTGACGCTGCGCGGATCGCTGCTCGGGAAGCAATTCGCACCTCCAGCGAACGCTGCCCGGAAGGAGTCTATATGATGCCGTTTGCCGAAAAAATCCAACAAGGCGTTCGCTGCCTGCTGAACAGCGGCCATCTGGAAACAGCCCAATGGATGCTGGACAAACTGTTGGCCGAACAACCCGGTTGCGGACCCGCGCACCATGAACGCGCCATTCTGGCTCACCAACAAGGAGACCTGGAACAAGCCGGGTTGCACTTCAGGCAGGCCGCGGCAATGGCACCTGAAAACGCCCTGTTTCAAAAGAGCCTCGGTGATTACCTGCACGTGGTTCAAAAGAACATCGATGCGGCGATCGCCCAGTATCAAAAAGTGCTGACGTTGACGCCCAACGATCTTGAAACACTGCTGCTCACGGCCCATCTGTATACAGCCTCCCATCGTTTCGACCAGGCGCGGATCTACTATCAGAAAGTATTGAAACTGGCACCGGACCATTCCGAAGCGAAAGAGATGTTCGATCAGCTTTCCAAGAAGCCATTAACCATGCAGCCAACCGCATCGCCGGAAATGCTCTACCAGAAAGCTTGTCTGCAGGCGACGCAGTGCCAGCACCAGGAGGCGGCGCATACCCTGGAGCAGGTGATAGCCATGGATCCCAGACATGCGCTTGCACATAACGACTTGGGGGTGATCGCCTTTGAAAACGGCGATAACGACAAGGCACAACGGTTGTATGAAAAGGCATGTGAGTTGGCACCGTACAACGGCGTTTTCCAGAAAAACCTGGGCGACTTCTACTATTTCGAGCGCAAAGACGTGGAAAAAGCCCTCGGCCGATATGTTCAGGCGTTGACCCTGGACCCTAAGGATGTGGAGAGCCTGATGGCCACCGGTCATATCTGCATGGCCCTGGGGCAATCGGAAGACGCCCGCGTTTTCTACGAGCGTACCCTCGAGATCGAGCCTTGGAATGCCGAAGCCCAGCGCTTTCTCCAACAGTTGATGGCCGCGCCCTCGACTCATGGCAGAGCTATGCTGACCAAGGACCTGTATGCCGCAGCGCAGAACTGCACCGCCTCCGGAGACCGTCAGGGCGCCATACATATCCTGACGCAACTGACCGAAAGAGAGCCGCACCAGGCACAGGCCTATAACGATCTGGGCGTATTGCATTACGAAGAGGGAAATAAGCAGCGAGCCCTGCAGAACTACGAACAAGCTGTGCGGCTGGCGCCCCAAGACACCACATTCTTGAAAAACCTGGCCGATTTCTACTTCGTGGAGCAGGGGCGGATCGAAGATGCTTTACGCATTTACATCCAGATCCTTGAATCCAATCGCGAAGATGTGGAGAGCCTCGAGGCGGCCGGGACTATTTGCCTCAGCATTGGCAAAAGCGAGGACGCCCGCGTCTTTTTCGAAAGAATCCTGGAAATCGAGCCTTGGCACGCCGTGGCAAGGGAACAGCTGGACCGGGTTCAAAAGCAGTCTTCGATCCAATACGGCGGACATATTGCCACACTTGCGCGAAAACGCGCTTGATGTAACCACCATGAACCTTTCTTCGGCAGAGAGGGTCAGGCTTCAAGCCGATCTGGAATCGATGGAACGCCTTCTGCGGGAAGGCGCCGGCTCGGAGGAAACCGCAGAACGGTTTCACGCTGCGGCCTTAGCTTGCGGACAATTGGATCGGGCCCGTCGCCTGTTCGATTCTTTGAGACGCCGGCACCCTGAAAACATTCGTATCACCGGCTTGTACATCGCAATCTGTCTCCAGCAAGGAGACGACCCGGCAGCCATGCATGCCATCGAAGCCCTGGCCGGAAAGGCTGCCCCGCCCGACGGATTGATCGATGCCGGTTTGGCCGTTCGCCGCCGCCTTGGCATCATGAGGCCCGATCCTTCCGACGTATCCCTGTCGCTGTGTATGATCGCCCGCAATGAAGTGCACTTGCTGGGGCCATGTCTATTCGGCATCAAGCCGCTGGTGGATGAAATCATCCTCGTCGATACCGGTTCAGACGACCGTACCGGGGATATCGGCCGGCTCTTCGGCGCCCAGGTCTATAGTTTCCTGTGGTGTGATGATTTTTCAGCAGCCCGCAATTTCTCACTCTCCAAGGCATCGGGGGACTGGATCCTTGTCCTGGATGCCGATGAGGCCATCGCGCCAGCCGATTTCGACACCATCCGCCGGTTAATACGGTCCGGCCAGGATGCACCCATCGCTTTCACCATCGAAACGCGGAACTACTGCCATACGGCCAATTCCATCGGATGGCATGCCAACGAGAGGCGCTACCCTTCCCATGAGGCCGGCCTGGGTTGGTTCCCCAGTCGCAAAGTGCGCCTTTTCAAGCGACGGCAGGATGTCCGTTTTCATTTCCCGGTCCATGAACGTGTGGAACCTTCCCTGAAAAACGTCGATGGTATCGCCCCATGCACGGTCCCGGTGCATCACTACGGTCATTTGAATATGTCCCGGAATCTGGAAAAGGCCCACAGGTATTATGCCTTAGGCTATGCAAAGCTCGATGCTATGGCACACGACCCGGGGGCCATCCGTGAGCTGGCTGTTCAGGCCGGGCAACTGGAGCGTTGGGAGGAGGCGATCGAGCTATGGGAGCGCCTGCTCGCTATCAGGCCCCTATTCATAGAGGCCAAGGTCAACCTGGCCTCTGCGAACTGGCAGTTGGGCAGATATGTCCTGAGCCTGGATTGGGCCCAGCGTGCCGTGGCCCAGGACTCGATGCTGAAGGAAGCACATTTCAACTTGGCCCTCAGCCATTTATTGTTGGGGGATTTTCGTCAGGCGGAAAAGATCCTTGAACAGCTTTTGGAGCGACATCCAGATTATCTTCCCGCCGGTTTCATGGCTTCCATCGCCAAGGCGTGTCAGGGACGAATCGAACAAGCTGCCGCCACCATGCATCGTCTCAGCCAAAGCCCGGCGGCCTCAGCACTGGCCGTCGCTGTCGAAGATATTCACCGTCGTCTGATCTCAGCCGGGTATCAAAAAGAAGGATCTCATCTGAAAGAAGCATTCCCTGAATACCTGAATTGATAACGCCAACTTATCAAGCGAATTACGCCAAAGGGCTCCCGTTGGGGGCCCTTTGGCGTTTGTAGCTCTGAGGGATGCGATTGAAATCACTGCATCCTGTTGCCAAAAAGAGACCAATGGCTACCTTGGCGGCAGCCCGGGGCAGGGCAGATACCTCTTTCTTGCGGCGGCCTTTGGCTGTCCCAGATGGATCCGAATGAAACCGAACAAACGCGAGCACTTGAGTTTATTATACGATATCAGTGAACTATCGGCCCTGGTATCTGATAGCAAGGATATCGACACATTCCTGCAGAAGGTGGTTCGAAGCGTCGCATCCCATTTGAATGCGGATGTCGGTTCCATATATCTGCTGGATGACAGCACCGATGAATTGGTGCTCAAAGCCACCCAGGGACTCAACCCGACTTCCGTGGATCGCATCCGTATGAACATCGGGGAGGGCCTGGTGGGGGTGACCATGGCGCGCATGGAGCCGCTGTGCGACGGCGCCGCCTGCAACAACCCCCATTTCAAATTCTTTGAAGAGGCCCATGAAGAGCCTTACACCTCTTTCTTATCGGTCCCCATCCATCGGGGATTGGAGAAAATCGGTGTGCTGGTGGTTCAACACAGGCAGCCCGACTATTTCGATGATGCCGATGTAATGGCGCTGAAAGCCATAGCGGCCCAGCTGGCCGGCATCGTCGCCAACGCCAAACTGATGATCGGTCTGCGGCAGCCTGTCAAGGCCGCCCGGCCGCAGACGCTTCCCGGGGATCTACGCTTCATCAAAGGCAAGGCCTCAGCCGCGGGCTTCGCGCTGGCGCCCGCAATGACCCTGAAGGACAGCGACCCATTGATGGCCGATCTCTCCGATGAGATTTTCCACGGCTCGTCCAATGCGTACAAGCGGGCCCTCAGGGCCACCATCGACCAGTTGAAGCAGCTTCAGGAGCAGCTGGTGCAGCGTTTGCCCGAAAGCGCGGCATTGATTTTCGATGCCCATTACATGATTCTCAAAGATCCGCGCTTCGATCGCCAGATCCTGGAACTCATCCGTCAGGGATCGCACGCCGCGACGGCGGTTCGCAGCGTGGCACGCCAGTTCATCGCACTGTTCGCCCAGAGCGCCAATCCTTATATCCGTGAAAAGTCCGAAGACATCGAAGACCTTGCCCGTCGCATTCTTTTCAACCTGCGCAAGGAAAAAGGCGAGGGGCTGAGTCCCATCGACGGCCATATCGTCATCGCTTCCCAGCTTTATCCATCGGACGTGCTCAAGTTGGCATCCGAGAAAGTCGCCGGCATCATCCTGGTCAATGGCGGGACCACCTCCCATGTGGCCATCATGGCCAGATCCCTTCAAATCCCGATGATTATCTGCCAGCACAGCGAACTGCTCCAGTTGCCTGCGAACACACCAACCCTCATGGATGCGGATCTGGGCAACATCTATATCCGTCCATCGGAGCAGGTGCGCCGGCAATTCGTCGAACGAAACCGCGTCCGGGTGGAAACCGCGGATGAGGTGGTCCGCATGCAAGCCCAAACCTTTACGGCCGACGGTACCCGGGTGCAACTATTGGCCAATATCAACCTGCTGAGTGAGCTGACGTTGGCCCAGGATCTCAAGGCGGAAGGGGTAGGGCTCTACCGGTCCGAATTTCCATTTATTGTTCGCTCCGTTTTGCCTTCGGAGGAAGAGCAGCGGCTGGTGTATGAGCGGTTGTTCCAGCAGATGGCCAATCGGCCGGTTTGTGTCCGCACCCTGGACATCGGCGGCGAAAAGGTGTTGCCCTATCTCAAATTGCCCCAGGAGGCAAATCCCGAACTGGGGTTGCGCTCCATCCGTTTCCTGCTCAAACACCGGGATGTCTTCGACCAGCAATTGCGGGCTATCCTAAGAGCCGGCGCCCATGCTGGAGGACAATTGTCGATCATGTTCCCCATGATATCCTCCCTCGATGATTTCGCGGCGGCCCGGCAGGCCGTCAATGACGCCATCGGAGAACTGGCCAGGGAAAAGCTGGCGCATCATCACCAGCCGGCCATCGGCACCATGATCGAAATGCCCTCGGTGCTCCCAATAATCGACGAACTGGCGAACGAAGCGGATTTTTTTGCCATCGGCACCAACGACTTCATTCAATATATGCTGGCGGTGGATCGCGGCAACGAGAACGTGGCCGGTTATTACCAGCCTTTTCATCCCTCAATACTCAGATCGCTGGCCCGGATCGCGGAAAGCGTGAACCGCGCTGGCAAACCGCTTTCGGTATGCGGTGAGACCGCCCATGATCCTGAATTTCTACCCTTTCTCATCGGCATCGGCCTGCGCCGGCTCAGCGTGGATCCCCTGTTTCTTCCACGGGTGCAACGTACCATCGGTATGATTACGCTGGATCAAGCCCGAAACTACGCGCAAGCACTGGTGGTGGCTTCGACCCTGCGGCAAATTGATTCCATCCGCTCGCAATGGCGCGCCTCTTTCCAGAGCCATGCGTAATGAGGCAAAGGCCGGTGGCGTCACGGGCTGCTCCAGGCGTAGGGCGCTACAATTTGAACTTGACAACCCGCGCTGAACTCAACCAATAATTTCTTCAAGTTAATCCCAAGCAGGCCGATAAAATTATAAAAAATGAGCCAGTGGTTCCAAAGCATGGCGAATCATGGTGCAGAAAGGAAAATTCCTTGAAACCGACAGCCCCATCAGGTGACCCCATGCCGATTAGCTTGGAAACAGAGCAGGCCCGCTTGAAGCAATTGCTTCAGGAGGGTCAGACCCAAGAGGCCGTGAAGCTGCTCAGCCAAATGGCGGTCTTTTGTGCCCGGCATCACGATTTCGAGCATGCGGATGGCTTTCGTGATCAGTTGTACGAAGTCGACAGCATGGCTTTGAAAGCCATTTTGGCGGTAAACGAGGTGATCGAGGCGGAAAAAGCCAAAGCCCTGACCCCGGATCGCCGCATGCTGTGGGCAAAATTTTTCGATGCGCTTTCCACCGAGGAGGCCAACGCCTTCTTTTTCGCTCTCAGAGACCAGACCCTGGAAAGCGAACAAATCGTACTGGCCCAAGGGAAGCCTAACGATCGGCTCTACCTGATCAATCAAGGGCAGCTGAAAATCACCCACGAACACGAATCCCGCCAGGCGTTGATCCACACCATCGGTGCCGGTGAGACCATCGGCGAAGACACGTTCTTCTCGGTCAATGTCTGTACGGCCACCGTCACCACTCTTTCAAAAGTGAAGTTGAGCTACCTGGAAAGGGATAAGCTGGACGGCATCAAGATTCAGTATCCCCAATTGGAAGCACAGTTGCAGAAGCTTTGCGGAACCGGACGGAAAATATTTGAATGGCTGCGACAGAAAGGGATCGACCGACGGGCCTACAGACGGGTCAACCTGAACACCAAAATCACCTTCCAGGTGTTGACGCCCGATGATCCTTCCACCCTGTCGCGTCTGGTGACCGCCGAATTGTGGGATATTTCCAAGTGTGGACTCTCCTTCTACTTTCAGTCGAAAAGCCCGGAGGCCGTTCGGCGTCTGGTTGGCCGGACCCTGGGAGTGAATTTCACGTTGGCCGCAGGCGGGAAACAGAAAGAAATCTCCCTCACCGGCGTGGTCCACGGCGTGCAGAATCACCCTCTGGACGAATATTCCGTGCACCTGCAGCTCAGGCGCAACTTCAGCGACGAAGCGATCAAGACCATCTTCCGGCTGGCGGATATGGGTTGATGCTACAACCTTCCGGCCGTCTTGCGCCACTGTTCCAGCGAAGCGGACATGTGGGCGATGACGCGACCCCAGCTACCATCCCTGGATTGACGGAAAAGATGCGCGGTGGGATACCAAGGCGTTTGCGAGCGTTCCAGCAGCCAGCGCCAGTCCGGAACCGCCGGCAACAGCACCCATACCGGCTTGGCCATGGCGCCTGCCAGATGCGCCACGGAGGTGTCGATCGAAATGATCAGGTCGAGGCAGGCCACCGCCGCCGCCGTATCGCTGAAGTCCTCGAATTCTTCCCCCCAGTTGATCACGTTGAAATGTCGCGGAAGTAGTTCGGGGCTTGCCTGGACCGAGGCCGGCCCCTTCTGTAAACCGATCCAGTTGATGCCTTTGACGAAACCCAGCGGAGACATATCCGCCAAGGTACAGCTGCGCTCCCTGTAAGTGTCGCTGCCGCCCCATACCAGGCCGACGTTCAACCCCTCGGTCGGCAGACGTTTTTTCCAGTCTGCAACTTTGTCTTGGTCCGCCTTAAGGTAGGGTGTTTCGTTCGGGACGTTATTCGTATTGTTGTTGAAGACCCCGGGCAGGCTGGCCAGGGGCACATAGTAATTGTAATGGATGGAGGGAGGTGTTTCGGAGGAGAGTTCGATTAAATCGTCTACTCCTTTCAAATTGGCGAAAAGAGATTTCAGGCAGGTGCGCACCTCAAAGACGACGCGCCCGCCGCGCTCCTTAACCAAGCGCAGGTAGCGTGCGAATAGAATGGCATCTCCGATACCCTGTTCGCTGTGTACAAGCAGGGTATTGCCTTTGAAGGATTGGCCTTGCCAACGCTCGCCATACAGCCTGTGCGGATATGTCCTTTGCCAGTCATGACACTTGAATCGCCATTCGTAATCTTTCCAGCCTAACTCCCAATCACCCATAAGCATTCGGGTTACAGCTCTATTAAGGTGCGCTTCGGCATGATCGGGTTTCAGGCGTAACGCTTGATTGTAACACTCCATGGCCTGATCCAGCATGCCCATCAGGTGATAGGTGCGTCCTTTATTGCCATGAGCGCCGACGTGTCGAGGATCGCATTGTAAGGCCTTTTCGTAATAATTCAGGGCTTCTTCAAATTGATATCGGCGCAGGTAGATGTTGCCCAAATTGTAATGCGCGTCGGCGTAATTCGGATCGAATCTTAAAGCACACTGATAACAGACGACAGCATCTTCGACGTCCTGCTGTTCTTCACGCACCACCCCCAAATTGGTGAGAATTGAGGCAAGATTGCTATTTAGGCCAAGAACCTGTTCGTAGGCCGTAGCCGCTTGGGTCAGGTCTCCGCTCTGGTAGTAGGCCAGTCCAAGGTTGGTGTAGGCCGGCTGCATATCAGAACCCAGACGTGCGGCCTCCCGATAAGCGGCGATCGCTTGGCTGAGTCGGCCTTGCAAATGATAGGCGCGCCCCAACTCGAAATGGGCGTCGGGCCAGCCGGGATGGGCGCTGAGTGCCTGTTGAAACGAAATGACCGCCCCGGCCAGATCGCCTGTATCTGCTTTAAGCCGCCCTTCTTCCATGCAGGCCAGTGCCTTCGACGTGATGACGCCGGCAGTCTGGATGTTTCCGGGCGTCTGCTCGGCTCTATCCCCGACGGTCACGCTCAGCAGGGTTCTAAGTGCCGATGCCACATCGTCAATGGCCTGGGACCAATCGTTGCGTTGGCGCTGGCGGAAAAGGCGGGCTGTGGGATACCAGGGGCTATCGCTCCGGTTGAGCAGCCATCGCCAGTCGGGAACCAATGGCAGCAACACCCAAACCGGTTTGCCCATGGCGCCGGCAAGGTGCGCTACGGAGGTGTCCACCGTTATGATCAAATCCATATGGGCTATGACGGCAGCCGTATCGCCGAAATCGCTGAGTTCCGCTCCCAGGTGGTCCATGGGCTGCGCGTTGCTCAGGCCCTGCAATTGCTCAGCCGCAGGGCCTTTTTGCAGACTGAAAAAACGAATCCCCCGGTGCCCCCACCAGCCATGCCAATCGGCCAGTTGACAGGAGCGTCGGGGGTCTGTGTCGCTGCCCGACCAGACCACCCCCACGCGCAATCCGCCTTCGGCCAGTCGGCTGCGCCACGCGGCCATGCGGCCGCCATCCGCCTGCAGATAGGGGATGGTGGCCGGCACTTTGTCGAGGGTCGTTTTCATCAGCAACGGCAGACTCATCAATGGCACATATCGGCTGTATCGGGTGGCTGGCGGCACCTGGGGGTCGAAGACAACGATTTCATCAATGGCCGGCATGGTTTGGAGCAATGGCACCAATTGTCGTTGCGCTTCCAGAATCACCGCCCCCCCCAACGCTTTGACCATTGGAAGGTAGCGGCAAAATTGGATCACATCTCCCAATCCTTGCTCGCAGTGCACCAGCAGCCGCTCGCCGCCGAAGGGAGAACCGTTCCAACGGAGCCCCTGGAGGGAATGGGGATAGACCCGCACGGCATTCTTACATTTGAAACGCCATTCGTAGTCTCGCCAGCCCTGGCGCCACTCCCCTTTCAATAGCAGTGCCGCTGCCCGGTTCAAGCGCGCTTCGGCATATTCGGGAGTCCGTTGCAGCGACTCATTGTAATACTTGATGGCGACATCGATATCGCCCTGATCATAGTAGGTTTTACCGATATTATTGAGCGCCTTGGGATCATTGGGGCGCAAACCAAGGATCTTCTCATATAAGCCAATCGCTTTGCTGAAATCCCCCCGGGCATGGTAGACGTTGCCCATATTGAGCAGGGCATCTGTGTCGTCCGGGCACATACCCAAGGCCTGCCGGTAGGCCTCCAAAGCCGCTGCGTCATCCCCAAGGGAACGGCATACATCGCCCAAACTGCGATGGTAACCTGCGTTGCACGGATTGTGTCGGATGGCGTTTTCGATAGCCGGCCGGGCCATGTCCCATTTTTCCTGTTCGGCATAGACCAGGCCCAGGACATGATGTGTATCCGCATCGGCAGGGTTGTGAGCCAGAATGGCGCGGTAGAGGTCGGCCGCCTCATCAAGGCGCCCCTCTTCGATATGGCTATGAGCCCGTGCCGCTAATTCGCCAAAATCCATCCCGGAATATGCTTCATCCATTGAGTCGATTTGATCCTCGTGCCGCAACTGAATGACTAACCTTTGGCCGGGAGCCCATATATTCAATCAACGATTCCCGGAGCATCTCGAATACAGTTCCCCAGTCGCCCCTATTGGGTTGGCGAAAAAGTCTGGCAGTGGGGTACCAGACATTTTCGGTTCCTTGTAATCCCCAGCGCCAGTCAGGGAAGTGGCTGAGCAGTATCCACACCGGGCACCCCATGGCGCCTGCCAGGTGGGCTACGGAAGTATCCACGGTGATGATTAAATCCATGTTTGCAATTACGGCTGCCGTCTCACCGAAAGTTTCCAGCTTGTCTCCGAGGTGGATGGTTGCTTTGTTGCCCAACAAGCGCGCATTCTTATATGGCTCGCAGTTCTTTTGAAGACTGTAGAGCTGGATACCAGGCAGTGTTCCCAGCGATAAAAAGTCATCCGGATGGCATGCCCGGCGGGGATTGTTGACTTGCATCGGGTTGCCCGACCAAACGATCCCCACATTGAAAGTGTCAGGATTCAAAGCATGTCGCCATCGCTTCGTTTCGTCGATGCCGGCATGCAGATAGGGAACTCGGTTGGGTATTTGCCCGGCCGTGATTTGGAGACATCCCGGCAGGTTCATGAGGGGTACCACGATGTCTGCTTCTATTTTTTCTGGTTGGCGGTCGGTCAGTACCATTAGTTCGTCCGCTCCCGGGAAGCCCTTGAAAAGGGGCAGCAGGGCCGGCTGCACTTGAAAAAGCACTTTGCCTCCCATCGCTTTGACGGATGGAAGGAACCTGGCAAACTGGATGGTATCGCCGAAGCCTTGTTCGCAATGCACCAAAAGCGTGCGGTCTTTAAAAGGGGACCCATCCCAAGTCGGCAAGTCAAAGCTAAAAGGGTAGATACTAACCCGACTTTGGCGGCATTCAAAGCGCCTGCGAAAGTGTTTCCAGCCGGTCAGATATTCTTCCTGCATCAGCAAAACCTGGGCGAGATCGTAGTGCGCATCGGCATGGTCCGGCTGCAAGGCGATCGCATTTTCAAAACAATCACGTGCGTTGCCAAGGTCTGGTAGCTCCAAATAGAGCTTACCCATGGCATATTGGGCCATAGGGTCATGTGGATGTAAATCAAGAGCCTGTCGGTATTGTTCAATGGTTTTATCCCAACAGCCCTGGTCCATGAAGACATTGCCCAGGTTTTGGTACGCTTTTACATAATCGGGCTTTATCCGAATGGCTTTTTCAAATGCAGCGATGGCTTCATCCAGACGCCCTGCATGATGGCATGCCAAACCTAAATTATTATGGGCTTCCCAGTGGTTGGGGTCGGATTCAACCGCCTGGCGAAATGCAGCGATGGCCTCCGGATATTGGCCCTGGCTGATAAGTAAAAGGCCCAAATTGTATGCTGCCGGCCCAAATCCGGGTGAAATTGCCAGCGCTTGGCGATATGCACTGACGGCGGCAGAAGGCAGGTTGCATCTTTCATAAGCGATGGCGAGATTGAAGGCCGCGTGGGCAAAAACGGGGGCCGTGCTCAGCGCGCTCCTGAAGCAGTCGGCGGACTCAAACCATCGGTTTTGCTGGTAGTACAAAATACCCAGATTGTAATATGCTTCGGCAAATGTGGGATCGCATGAAGAAGCCTGCTCATATGATACGATGGCCTCATCGATTCGAGAATTCGCCTGAAATGATATGGCCTCCTTGAAGAATGCTTCGGCACTTTTCTGGACCGATTCCCTACGCTGTGTTTTAGGGTGCCATGGGCTGAATTTGGACTCCACAAGCCGTTTAAGCTCAACCAGGAGCTTGCATATCGGCAGGGTCCACTGTCCCGGTTGCTGCTGCCTGAAGAGCCGCATGGTGGGATACCAGGGACTATCGTCGCGATTCAGAAACCAGCGCCAGTCCGGAATATAAGGCAGCAACACCCATACCCTGGCCGCCATGGCGCCGGCTAAATGGGCGACGGCTGTATCGATGGTCAAGATCAGATCGCAGTTTGCGATGGCCGCGGCCGTGTCGGAAAAATCCCTCAATTCAGGGCCTAGGTTATCCAGCCAGGGACAATTCGAGTCCATGCCTGGTGCCATGTTTTCGTTCGGTTTTTGCAGACCGTAAAGGCCGACCGCCTTCAATTCCGCTAATGGGGCCAATAGCTCCAAATCGAGCCTCCGGGCGACATCGATAGTAGAACCCGACCACACGACGCCAATCTTGAACGCTCCCTTTTTCATTCGGCGCGCCCAGTGCGCCTTTAGATCAGGATCGGCGCTGAAGTAGGGCACATCGGCCGGGATGGTTTCCAGCCGGGTGCCCATTCGGCCCGGTAGACTTGCCAGGGGGATGCAATAGTCACACGTTGTTTCAGGGCGTATTTGAGGGTGGCGCGGCACCACCTCGTCCACATGAGGCCATTTTCTGAAAATCGTCAACAAAGCCGACCTGGTTTCCACAACAACACGGGCGCCTGATTTTTTAAGCAGGGGCAGATAGCGCATGAAAAGAAAGATATCCCCGAAACCCTGCTCGTCGTACACTAAAATGGTTTGACCGCGCAGAGGCTCGCCCTGCCACAAGGGCAGGCCGTGGCGGTTGGGGTAACCGCTTTCAGGCGGAAACTGGTGCAAGCGCCATTCGAACTCAGGCCACCCCTCTTCGAAATTTCCCAGCAACAAGTGCATCAAGCCATGATTGAAATGAGCCTCCGGCCACTCGGGCTTCAGTTGTATGGCCCGGCGATACATCTCCAGGGATGTAACAAAATCATGAGATAATCTTAAAATATTTCCATAGTTGCAAAACGTCTCGGCACTGCCGGGAAACTTGCTGGCCGCCATCGACATCCAGTAATTCGCTTCATCGAAACAATTGCTTTCAGCCAGGCAGATGGCCAAACGGTTGTAGGCCGCCAAATAATCCGATTTTGCGCGAATCGCTTGTTTAAAGTGACGGACGGCTTCTGGCAGATCCTTTTGGGATTGGGACAGATCCCCGAGAAGGAAGTGGGCCTTTGCAAAATCAGGGTCAATGGCAAGAGCAGTTTCGAATGACGCCCGGGCCTCTATTGGATGCATTCGATCGCGGTGGGCAAGCCCCATATTGAGGTGTGCCGGTGCGAATTTGGGATCAATGGCTAACGCCCGTTTGAACCAATCCACGGCTTCATCGGGCCTTTTCATCGCCAGGAGCGTCAAGCCGCCATTGTTATAGGGCGTAATTTGTCGGCCATCCATCTCAATTGAAAGCAAAAAACAATTCAGGGCCATTTCGTACTCGTGGCGCGCCAAGCGCACCAACCCCAAATCGCTTTGATATGCGGCGTTGAAAGGTTTTTCGGCCACGGCGCGGGAGAGCAAGTCTAAGGCGGAAACCAGATCATCCCGTTGATAGGCGATGAGCCCCAACAAATGCTGCGCCGCAGCATAGTCAGGGTCTCCGGCACCTATTATCGAACATAACCTTGCCGCGCCTTCATGATCACCAACTGCTATCAGTTCCAAGGCGATCTTGAACCCTGCTGCGGGTTTGGCGGCACTCAGTGAGTTGTGCATATCTGTACTTTCTTGAACTCAAAACGCTTTTGAAATCGAAACAATCACGGTCATGATGTCAAATCCGCAACTGGTGCAATTCTCATGCCCCCAAGATACTCGCGTGACCGACGATCGCTGGCGTTTGAACAAATGGTTAGGTGAACTACTTCCGAATGTGAGGAGGGGGACGGACGCCACCAAGTCAATAATTTGGCAGCAGTCGCCGACCGTGCGGCTGTTCAGCGGCAGTGGCGCAAAGGTCGGGAGATTTCGCCATCTGCTGCTCAGGTGTTTGTCATGGGTTTCAGCCTTGCGATCCTGGATGGCAATCACAACCCGATTGCATTGGCGTGGCTTTTGCTAACTGCTGTAACTGAATAGGTAAAGCAAACGGTGCCCCAGGCGTTATCATGAAAGGAGTTGCATGCTCGACCCTGCCATTGTCCGCAGCTTCGTAATTCCCGTTCTGGACATGTCTCCCCATAGCCAGTTCAACATTCGAACCTTGTTGACCGACCTTTCTGGAATTGATGGAGAAGTGATCTGCATTTTCAACAGTCCTGAAGTCTTTTCAGCGCTGCACACCCATCCCCGAATCGATAAATTCTGTTTCAACAAGCTCAACGCCGGTGTCAGCCGCTCCTGGAATTTGGGCATCAATCTGGCCGAGGGACGAACCGTATTCATCATGAACGCGGACCTGCATGTCAAACCCGATGCGATCATAGAGTTGGAAAGGTATCTCTACCAGCTGCCCGATGCCGTGCTCGTGGGCCCCCAAGGAAGTTATTTGGATCTGGAGAATCTGCGCGTCATACAATACTTTCAAAAGGGGACTTTCGATCAGCCGATCCGCACCCACGATGTCTCCGGCTTTTTTTTCGCCCTTCATCTGGAACGCTTCCTGTCACGCAAGCTTTGCTTCGATGTGCGCTACAGCCCATGTTTCATGGAGGAGTGGGACATGGCGATCCAGGTGATGAAGGCCGGATTGTGTTCATATACGGTGCCGGTGGTGGCGTGGGAACACGAATGGGGCATCTCCGGGCGTCGAGACAACACTGCCATCCATTATTTCGGGCGTACCGTGATGCGTAACGACATATTGATGGCCAATCGTGAAAAATTTATCGCCAAATGGTTTCCCAGGAAAGCGGGTTAATCCATGAAATTGCTCTTTGTGACCCATCCTTATCCCAACTATGTGCCCGACTTGCTGCTCCATGGGCTTCGCAAACTTTTGGGCGCGGATGCTGTGGATTTTCCCCGCAAGGATTGTTGTTACAACGGGGTCCTGGGCTTGGGGGTATGCCCCGACGATCAACGCTCTCCGGGCTGGTTCCCGGACGACAACGGGAAAGTAGATCGGACGGATATCTTGTTAAAAGTTGCCCAGGGCTATTTCGATCTGGTGGTGTGTGACCTGCGGGCGCTGTCTTCTTTCAAGGCACAGTTGAAAAGTTGGCCTCACCACATGGTGATTATCGATGGGGAGGATCGGCCCCAACGGATTCCACTTGGCCCCTATGTGGTGTGCCGCAGGGAAACGGACGGGTCAGACTACAGCATACCGTTGCCTATGGCGCTTCCCGAGGAAATATTTCAATGGATTACCAGCTATGATAGCGTTCCCAAGAAATTCACCATCGGTTTCCTGGGCAGCACCCATGACGGTTCCCGCAAACGTATGGTGGACGAATTGGCCCGCTTTTATCCCCAAAGCTTGTTCCAGGCCACAGCGATTCCCTCGGGCGATCAGCCGGTGCCCCAAGGCCGCCTGGGGCGTGATCAGTATTACCACCGGCTTCAGCAGTGCCGGGTGGTGCTCTCCCTGGCCGGCGCCGGATATGATACCTTCCGCTTCTGGGAGAATGCCGCCTGCAACGCCATTCACGCGTCGGTGCGCATGCCGCTTTTCGTGCCGGACGACTTCAGGGAGGGGCAATCGATCTTGAGATTCGATCTCATCGACGAACTGCGCCGAAAGCTGGATCTGCTGCTATCCGACGCCCCAATGGCCAACGAGATCATCCGAAACGGTCGCTTTCATCTGTTCAGCAAGCACTTGACGATACATCGAGCGGAATACTTTATCAATCGAACTCAAGGTGCCTTCTGACAAGCTTTAGGAAAACCCATGCCAGAAACAACCATCGTTGGAAATCATGCCAAAAGAATTACCGCAGATGCCATCGACTTTTATAAAAACTATTGGCATCCTGGCGACAATGCAACCCAGGCCGATCAACAAAGGGATCTTTGGATCCTTTCGAAGCTCTTCCCCCAAGGGCTGCATGGCAAAACAGTCATGGAAATAGGTCTGGGCGGGGCAGGGGGGCTGATTCGATATCTTCAGAAAGAGAACAAGATATTCGGGTTGGACGCTTCGGAAGCCGCATTGAGAAATTGCGAGAGAATGGGGATTCCTGCAAAGCTGCATAATGCCGACCGTGAAATGCTGCCATTCAACGACGGGACGGTGGATCTTGTCTTTGCAATGGAAGTTTTTGAGCATTTTGCAGCCCCACAATATGTTCTCGAGGAGATACGGCGTGTCTTGAAGCCTTCCGGGATTGTCGTGGCCAGTACACCTCATACCTTGGTCCATCATTGGCCTCGGCTGTTTTATCCTGACCTATTCGAGCGTGATGCCTTCCGGGAATTTTTGATGATCAATGATTTCAAGGTAATCCTTGAGGAAGGATTCGGAGCGAATTTGTACCCCCATGACTACCTCCCGGATGCAAAGGTGCGCTGGAGCTTTTTGTGGCAAGGTCGCAAGATGACCGACGGCGATGCCCAAGTTTACATGGCGCACGGACTCTATTTTTGGGGCAAAAAAAACGATCGCGGCATCCGCACCCGCCCCATGGAGGCGATCGACTGCTTTCGGAAAAGCTGGGAATTGTCGCCGGATAACATTACGGCCAGGTTTATGTTGGCGCGTTCGCTGGTATACCGATTCATCTACGGGGAGGAGCAAGAGTTCGCCAAGCATTATGATTTTCTGACGCAAACAATGATGTCCGGAAAGCAACCCATGAATCTTCAAGCCCACTATCACTGGGCTATGATGTACCTCGAAATGGAAAGGCTCGGTCGTCAGAGAATGCGCAGGGCCGATTTCGAAAGTGTTCTGAAGATGCTGAGTCAACACCCCGAAGGCCAAAAGCTGCAGGAACAGGTTATCAACCGTTGGCGAACGTTTTCACCGATCTCGTAAATCTCAGCATATAGCACCGGTTGACAATAAACATCTGAATGGGGAGCATAGATTTTTCCTGAATGCGTTGAGAAGCGAACCTAGTGCATGCCATTAACATGGGGCAATGGCGAAGTCCACCAAACCGGTGCCTGACCAGTGTGCCAAATCGGTTACATCTTCTTTGGGTTCCGTGATCCGACTCCAGAAATTTTCCATCGCGGAATTAAGATGAATATCATCTAGAACCAGCAGTCCTTTGAAGCCAATCTTTTTCAAATGATTGTAAAAGTGTGCTTCGAAGGAACCGTCGTGATAGGTGTCCAGTAGGATTAAATGCGCTGATGGCAACCGCGGGTCTTCGAGTACATTGCCGATTCGGTAGTCAATCGATTTCAACTCTTCCCTGTGGCGCAACTGTTTCAAGTCTTCAATATCATAGGAAACGACTTGATTGGCCGGATTATAGGATAGGGCAAGGGCGGAGTAACCTTTCAAGGTCCCCACGTCGAAGATTGTCTGGCCTTTGTACAATGAGCTGAGATAGCCAAGAAGTCGATAGTGCTCCTTGAACTGGGTGTCGAGAAAATAGCCACGATACTCTTCGTTGATAATATACCTGGCCAACGGCAACAAATCTACGGACTGGATCCGTTCACGGGTCAGGTTGAAACGTCTGCGGATATTGTTGGGCATATCCGATGGCTTATGGAAAAAGGGAGCCTGTTTCAGCATATTGCACCGATGTTCCACATAATTGCCTTTGGGGATGAGAAAAGCGCCATATTCGCCAGGCGTATAAGCGAAGAGCTCGTGTTGGCTGCTCATGGGAAGGATTTCCGCTGAGGTCCAGCAGGAGCGGTGAGTTTCGTAGACATTGCCATAGATGGCCGGCTGAACCCATCCCTTGCCCAGGGGTACAAACAGAATCAGCGCCTTGGCGGCATGGGCCGCGCATTTGTCCAGCAATAACCACCCAATTTCTTTATCGAAATGTTCCAAAACATCTCCCATGACCACGACATCGTAGGTGCCCAAGCTGTCGATGACATCGAAGGCATCTCCGATGTGGATCTGGTCATAAATCGCTTTTTGGTGATCCTGGATATATTCGCCGAAAATTTCAATGCCATCCAGATGCAGTCGCCATTCGCTTTTTCTAAATCGCTCGCCCATCATCACATCCAGAAAGTCACGGGCGATGAAACCTAACTTCCCGTTTCCCAAGCCCACATCCAGAATGGACTGGGGGCGCGTGGTGTCAAGGAATGCAATGTAGTTGGAGATATGGGAATACGGACTTGTAAGCATGCTCTTTTCTCCTTTTTTCCAGGTTATTAGCTAATTTCGTGCCAAATATTGGGGGCGCTGGCATGGAAATTGGATTTATCGTGGAGGGCATTGATGCTCAGTTCCTAATTCCATAATCGACCCAGAGGGGGGATATGCCGCCGCTTGCAGCTGCCGTAATTGTTCCCGTATTTGCCCGTAAAATATGGCAAATCGGCTCATTTCCCGATTTCTTATCCAAACAGCTTAAGGACGTTAAGGACCGGTTCTGGTGCCAGGAGTTGTCGAGGCCCGGCGTTGAGTGTCAAAATATTGAATCCAAGATGGATTGTATCATCTTCGGTCTGGAGTCTTTCCGCATCGAAGCCCTTCGGTCGAATTTGAATAAGGCCTTAGAGGTGCTGGAAAGCAGCGGCCAAATCTCGTTTGTGGGCAGAGGCCGGCCGGACCGATGGACACCCTGGGCGCAATGGGATGACCAACTCGCCGAGGCGGGTTTGCTCAGGTATCATGAAGGACCGATTGAGGGCGCCGCACCAGCAGAGGATTATTGGGCGTTTACAGTGGTCAGGGGCAGCTACAATCCGGTTGCCCATGCCAGGCAATTGGCCGATGCAGGCCGCCCTGACTGGGCAGTAACCGTACTCGATGCCATTCCTGGAACACTGCTGCCCGATGAAAGCATCAGGAATCGGATCGATAAGGAAAAAAAGCGCTATCAAAATCCTGCCAAGCAGGAGATTTTTCTCGGGTTGGTCAAAGGAGAGAATTATGGATGGGGGGTTTGCAGCAAGTATCTGATCGAGGAAATGTCCCGCATTCGGCCGGTCGAAGTGCTCAATCCCGCTGATGGTGGAGAACGGGCGGTGCATCTTCCCGGGGCCGTGTTTCAAGCTCTGACAAATGTGGACTTCGACGCCATGTTTCCCAACGTGCGAGGCTCTAAAAATTTCGGGTATACCTTTTTCGAGAACGAATTAACGGAAATCTCCCGCCAAAATGCGCGAAAATACGACAAGGTGCTGGGCGGCTCTACCTGGTGCCTGGAGCGCATGCGGGAAAAGGGCATCGATAATGGTGATATCCTGATCCAGGGAATAGATCCACAGGTATTCTTTCCCATCGAAGCGCCCGCCAACCCGGAACGATTCGTAATTTTCTCTGGAGGAAAATTCGAACTGCGCAAAGGTCAGGACCTGGTGCTGCGGGCAGTCAAGATCCTTCAGGACAAATACCCGGATGTATGGCTGGTCAACTGCTGGTACAACCTCTGGCCGGCCTCCACACGTTTAATGACCTATTCTCCCCATATCCGCTTCGAACATCGCGAAGGCGAGTCGTGGACCCAAACCATGCAACGCACCTATGCAATGAATGGTTTGGACAGCACCCGTATCATAACATGCGAGTTGATGCCTCAGCATTCACAACGGGAGCTATACGCCCTCACCGACATCGGACTTTTCCCCAACCGTTGTGAGGGGGGCACCAATCTGGTCTTAATGGAGTACATGGCCTGCGGCAAGCCGGTGATTGCGGCCTATGGCAGCGGTCATCGCGACATCTTAAGCGAGAAGAACGCCATGCTGTTAACCCATCTGTCGCCATTCAACCTGGTCGACGGAAAAGGGGAGTTGATTGCGAGGTGGCAGGATCCGTCTCTCGACGAGATCGTGGCCAGCCTTGACTACGCCTACCATCATCGTCAGGACCTTTGGAGATACGGCCGGCAGGCTGGAATGGATTTAAAAAATTTCACCTGGGCACATACGGCCAAGAGGCTTCTACAGGTGATGGAAGTTTAACTTCGAGATCGAATATCAGTTTGGTTGAGATGCCCCTTGCTTCACAAGATTTCTTCTGGGCCTTCTATATGCAATCCAATAACAAAATGAAATCTTTCCCGCTCAAGCTTGGGATTTGAGTTTCATGATCTTGTAATTGATATAATCGTTTTTTCGAACCAGCAGCGTCGCATAAATGCCCGGGTAAATATCGAAAAACTTGTATTTGTAAGTGAAAGGCTCAAAATCGGCCCAAGTCCACACGGAGCGGTGGCACTCGTAGGGATTGTTGTAGATGTCGGGTTGCTCCCATTCGGGGCCCAAAGGGATGTTTACAATCAGGTGACCATCGCTATGGCCGATGCAACGTTCCAGGAACTCCCATGCTTTAGGCTTCTCAAAATGCTCCAGCACATCCCCGATGAAAATCATTTGATAGTTACCCAGTTGAACTATCGTCTCGAAGGCATCGCCGATATAGATATGATCGTAGATTTCTCTCTGATGGTTCTGGACGTAATCCTCAAATACTTCGATGCCGTCAATGCGCACCTGCCACTCATCTCGTCGATATCTCTCGCCAAGCATTACATCTAGCAGATCGCGGGCCACGAAGCCAAGTTTTCCGTTTCCCAGGCCGATGTCGAGGATCGATGCAGGCCGAGTTTCGATCAGATAGTCAACGAAAATTTGCATGTGGACATATGGGCTGGTCGGCATATCAATATCCCTTTATGTATGAGTATCTTCAGGCCTGTTTATCAAGTTGTTATGCAACAAATGCGATTCTGATTTCGGACCGTTTTCGACCAGCCGGTGTCGCATCTGATCCACGACGCCGGGCCAATCCCTGGGCTTTCGCTGTCGAAACAGTCGAACGGTAGGATACCATAGACAATCTTGGCGATACATCCCCCAACGCCAATCAGGGATGAAAGGAATCATAACCCAGGCTGGTTTTCCCATGGCTCCCGCGAGATGAATCACGGCTGTGTCCACGCTGATCAGTAGATCCAGGTTGGCCAACACAGCCGCCGTATGGCTGAAATTCTTTAAATCGTTCCCGTAGTTCACGAAGTCAAGTCCCGGGGGCAAGGCGTCAGCCTGCTCGGCGCCCGCTCCTTTCTGAAGGCCAACAAAGTGAATGTCGGGGATTTGTAGTAGCGGAAGAAAATCGATAAGGCGACACGAGCGGTTCCGGTCATTGCCATGTTGCGGACGGCCCGACCATACCAGTCCGATTTTCGTTGTCGAGGCAGGCAGTTTCGCGCGCCACTGCGCTATTGATTCATTTTCTGCATGGATGTAAGGCACATCCCCGGGGATTGTCCGGGCGCTGGTTTGCAATACCAAAGGCAGGCTCATCAGAGGAATGTTGAAATCATAATCTGTTTTCGGACGACCATCTGAAGAGCGGACAATGATTCGGTCCGCGACTTGATTTCTTTGCAGCAGTTCCAGCAACTCACCGCGGGTTTCCAGCACCACCGTGCGGCACCGTGCTTTGACCAGTGGCAGATAGCGCACGAACTGGAGGGTATCCCCCAATCCCTGCTCGTCATGAACCAGAATGGTCGCTTCGGGAGCGGCTTGTCCCGACCAACGCAGACCTTCCAATCGGAAAGGATAGATGGTTTTTCGCTGTGGGATGCCGAACCGCCATTCGAAATCGGACCAGCCCGCGGAGAAATCTTCCTTGAGCAAGTGCACGAACGAACGATTCCAGCGCGCCACTGCCAGGTTGGGATTCAAACTCACCGCACGATTGAAGCACTTCAATGCACGGTCGAGATCGCCGATGTTTTTTAACGTCAGGGCCAGATTGTTCCAGGCATCGGCGTAGTCGGGGCGCAATTGAACAGCCTTGTGAAGATGGATCAAGGCCTCCTGGAACGACTCGTTCAAGCGCAGGGTGCTGCCCAGGTTGTAGTGCCCTTCGGCCAAGTTGGGTTCAAGTGCCACCACCTGTCGAAAACAGGCGAGAGCCTCTTCAAGCCGTTCCTGCTCGCGGTAAATATTGCCCAAGTTGTTCACGGCTGCCGCAGAACCTGGGTGTCGGGCAACGGCCTGTCTGTATAATTGCGCCGCCTCATCCAATCGTCCATTGGCTTTCTTCCGCTGGGCCAGATTGAAGCAGGCCTCGATCATATAAGGGGCCATTGCATAGGCTGTGGTATAACACTTTTCGGCGGATTCGAAAGCGATCAACCCTTCGTAGGCCTGGCCCAGATTGTTGTGAGCTTCCGGGCAGACAGACCTCAATTGCGTAGCATGGGTGAGCCACTGGACAGCCGAATCGTAACGTCTGGCCTTCAGGTGCAGGCAGCCAAGATTATAGCAGGCCTCATAATAGTCCGATTTAAGCGCCAAGGTTTGCTCGTAGGCTTCGGCAGCACATTCGGACAGCCCGGCCAGTTCATAAGCCTGCGCCAAATTGAATCGGGCCTCAGGCCATTCAGGGTTCAACGCCAAAACCCTTAGGTAAGCGTCGATGGCTGCCTTACATTCGTTGCGGCTCAAATGGATCAGCCCCAGGTTGAACCAGGCTTCCACTATATCGGGTCTTTGGGCCAGCGACGCCTGATACCCTATCATGGCCTCATCCAACCGGCCCATGGCGTGATGGTTGCGGGCGCATTCAAATTGGGTACGCCAATCAAATGAACTTGCAAGGTTCTCAAGGGCCTTGCCCTGAATTGTTGTGTTGGAGGATGGGTCAGCTAAAGGGGGCACAGCTTCAGCGCTCCTATTTCCGAGGCCGAATGTTCGGAGGCGCAATCCGGCCCAAGAATTTATGTGAAAATTGACTCCAAGGGATCATGGTGCAAGTACCATTGAAGATTGAAATTCTCATGCTCTGCTGGGGCATTTCGAGTCCGTCGTTACCATTAACATTCCATGAGAAGTTGAGAGAATGGTCGTAATCTCAAGCTGTTTCTCAAGATATGGAACCATCAGGGTGAAATCAGCAAAAAGGGTGCCATGTCTTTGGGCTTTCCATACGGCCATCCGCCTTCAAGAATCGCTTCATTTATGAGCTCGGAAGTGCGGCGCTATTGGGTCGGGTCGAATCTTGCGTTGGCTACAACAATAGGCCCGTCCTCATTCAGGCATGGGGTCAAAAAGGGTGGTTATTGCCGCAGAGTTGACGTTGAGCCGCCAAAGGGATGACATGGGTTCGAAAGGGAAGGGGCCGGGTCGCCGCTGGATGAGATTCGGCGGCGACCCTTCAATGGAAGGCAGGTCAGTCAATGGGCCCGGAAGGTGACCCGCGCAACCCGGCCGCGATATTCTTATTAATCCTTATTATGATATCCAGTTTTTCGGGAGTTGGGAATGCCATGGTCTCAAAAATCCGGCGGTCGACGAAACGACTGAGCAGGATCACGTTATTCTTTATGTTTGCCGGCAAAGGATTGTCCGCCTTGGACACCTCCACCTGGAAAATGCTCCATATCCGTTGATTATATTTGAGGGCTTCATCCAAGCGGACGTTGCGGTCCGGGGCGTCCCAGTTTTTCTGGCAGTCAATGAGCTTGAGCGCGCCTTGCGTCAGCACGCGTGCTTCCGTTTCCCGACCCGACATCGTCTCTTTGAGCACATTCTGATAAGTCTTCACTGCATTGCTTTGCACGATCAAGGACCTCCTGTTCGAATTTTATTAAATGGCGAGCCGTTTTTAACGCATCGTAGTATTTTGCGTGCAAAATGAACTCGTTGAGCTGGTCGATCATCCCTAAAGATCTGGGTACAGCCGAAACGAAATCGCGAACCAGCTCCCAATAGATTTTATGATGGTCCGCAAGATGATCCCCATCCACGTACATCAGTTGAATGGCGAAATAGATCCTCTTCGCAGGGGTATTTGCTTCTTTAGGGCTCAAAATGTTCTTCTGGCGCAGAATGGGGATATTGTTTTCGACTATGAACTCTGCCTTGCTGGCGCCGTTGGTGATCACAGCACCGCCTAGAATCAGGCGTTCAAAAGGCTTCAAAGTGAGTTTAAGCGCCATGTCCTTCAGCCCTTGCTTTGATGATTAACTGAAACGGATCTTCGATTAAACTTTTAGACTTCTTTGTTTGCAGGTAGTGTGCCACTACAATAGAGCGGCCAGGGTGCGGTTGGCGTCGGCAGTAAATCCCTTCCTCCTGCTTTGAAAGACAGCATGGGATTTGGCCATTCGGCCCAGGGCGGCATGAATTGCCTCTTGCGGAGCATCAATCGTCAAATCGGGCAGATCAAGGCCTTCGGCCCCGGTATGAACCGGCTGGTGATGAATCGTCAGCGGCTTTTGTCCGCCTTTTAACGACAACCCCCAATCGCCTGCGCCGGCAAAGCGACTTTTGTCCCCGAGTATTTTGATGGGATCTTCATCGGGGGGCGGAAGGGTCAGCTTGTCGATCATTTGACGCAATCCGCTGAAGCGGCGCAACGCCGCGACCCTCTCCTCGCTGCCTTGGGGATAAGGTGGGTAGTTCTTTACGATGTTTTCCAAAGAAGCAGTCATTTTATCAAGGTGTTGCCCGATGGCCGCCATAGTGTCATCCACTCGCCGTATCTGTCTGGCGATGGAGCGGATTTCTTCGTTGGCGCCTTCCAGCTCATTAATTAGGATTCGGTCTGAGGCGGGCGTGGTAAATTCAGGCACAGCATAATGGCCTCCCTCGGATCTCTTTTCCTGTGACGTTTTGGGAAGCATCGGGCTGTTGCCAAAACGGGTCTCTCCGGAAGGGACGGCGGTACTTATGGCGGCAATATCGTTAGATGAAGTACCCATAGCAACCTCTTGGGAGCAAGGCAGAGGGGCGAACCCCTCTGCCTTCAATTGTATGGTACAACCCGATTAGGGCGTTGGCGATCTTGATGGTTACTCGTTTAGAACAGTCTCATGACGGACTGAGCCGCCTGAGAAGCCAGGCTCAACGAGGTGGTGCCCAGAGACTGACGGGTCTGGAGCATCAACATGTTGGCGCCTTCTTCGTTCATGTCGGCATTGGTCAGTTCAGCCGCGCCGTCCTCCAGGGTGTTGATCATACCGGCAGTGAAGTCCTGACGAATGGTGATCGTGCTCAGGCTGGTCGACAGTTTCTGAGCTTCGCTGCGCAGGGCGGAACGGGCGCCATCCAACTGGGTAATAACCGAGTTGATGGTCGCTTTATCAGCGGTTCCGCCTGCACTGACCCAAGCCGTGGAGGCGAAGGTCACGAGGCTCAGCGTAGCGCCTTGGGCCGAAGCGTCGAAGCCGGTCATGGTCAGCGAAGACTGACCCGTTTCATCAAACTTCACCGTATGGGTGATCGCCGTGCCATCCAGCAGGTTGACGCCCTTGTAACCGGAGTCGTCACCCAATTGATCGATCTGGGTCAACACGGAATCATACTGGCCTGCGAGCGTCTGGATTTCAGAGGTCGTAGCGGCGGAGAGGGCGGATTGGGCCAAAGATTTCGCAGAAGCGATCAGGGCCGTGATGCCTTCCACGCCTTGGTTGGCCGCTTGAATCAACTGCACCGATTCAGACATCTCGTCTTTACGAGCGGCCAAGTCGGTTGCTCTCTGACGATGGCCCAAAGCGGTGAAGTAGTTGACGGGATCGTCAACGGCGTTCTGAACCCGCAGGCCTGAGGCCAGTCTTTTCTGGGTGGTCTCCAGCAGCTTGGAGGTCTGCTGCAGGTTGAACAGGTTTTTACGCATGCCGGAGGTTAAAGTGATGGGTGAAGATGCCATGGTGTTTTCTCCTTTTCTAGGTATTTTCGGCCTTCTGGCCTATACGTACATTATTTTACGGTTAATTTTCGCCAACAAACGGCGCGCGATATCAGTATCCGCTTCGCCTCCTTTCCCGCTCGAATTGCGCCATACGTGTATTGTATCGTTCGCCCGCATATAAACTTTAGGAAAAAAGAGAGCAAAGATCGGTGGAGCGGATTTAGGATGGAGTGGATGCAAGGGAAAATTGAACAACGCAAAAAAGGCGGTCTATTGCAAACTGCAAACGATCCTTTTCAATTTGCATACCCGCTTCTGCTTGTCGTGACAACCCATTGGGTCCCTGGAAGAATTGCCACATACAAAAAGATATGGATGAATTAAGCCCGGCAACCCGATGAAGGGATCCGAGGTATCTGAATTTAAAATATGCATATTGCAAAAATTACGACGCTGACTATTCCCCTTTTCATGACCAGTCAGTTCCAACTCGGGCTGGCCCGAAGACGGTAATCCTCTTTGCCGATATTTAACCCGACTGTGATTACAGGGAAAAATTTGAAAGCGAGAGAGCTGGGAATCGGTCATCTGTACAGTTTATCCTTTTATGGCACAGACATTGCTGAGGGCTAAACTGCATTCCGATCTACAACTCAAAACAAATGGAGGCCGCACGTGCAAAACATGGTAGCGAGTTGTCCCCCGAGTGCTGAGTGCGCCAACTTCACCAGCAGCCCCCTGGAAGCGGTTGAAAAGGCGACACACGCCGGGTTTCAGGGTGTCATCGGCAAGAGCCGCGCCATGCAACAGGTATTTCGTCTGATTGAACGTGTGGCCGACAGCGACAGCACCATCCTTCTCAATGGCGAGACAGGCACTGGTAAAGGCCTTGTTGCCAAAGCCATTCACTCCTGTTCATATCGCAAGGACAAGCCCTTCGTGGCCATCAACTGCGGTGCCATACCCGAAAATTTGCTCGAAAGCGAGCTGTTCGGTCACGTAAAAGGCGCTTTCACGGGCGCCACTTCCGCCAAGATCGGCAAGTTTGAGGTGGCGAACGGAGGCACGATATTTCTGGATGAAATCGGCGACATGAGCCCCGATCTGCAGGTAAAGGTGTTGAAGGTGCTGGAAGAGCGCGAATTCGAACCAGTGGGGGGCTGCAAATCCATAAAGGTAGATGTGCGCATCATCGCTGCCACCCATCGCGATCTGGAAGAACAGGTTCAGAAGGGTAATTTCCGCGAAGATCTTTTTTATCGCCTCTATGTGATTCCCATTCAACTGCCGGCCCTGCAAGACCGTCCTGTAGATATTCCGTTGCTCACCCAATACTTTCTGAGCAAGCTGAACAACGACAAAAACACCCAGGTGAGCGGGATCAGTCAGGCGGCCATGGACCTTCTCATGCAGCACACTTGGCCTGGCAACGTACGGGAACTGGCCAACATGATGGAACGCCTGGTGGTGTTGAAAGGTGAGGGAGAGATTCAGGCGGCGGACCTGCCCGCCAAACTAAGACCCGAGGGCGATTCGGAAATGGCGCCGTTGTCGGTGGCGACCCCCGAAATCGACGGGGAGGGCATCTGCCTCAATACCGCGGTCAGTGAATTCGAGAAGAACCTCATTTACCAATCCCTTGAAAAAACCGACTGGGTCAAGAACAAAGCCGCCAAGCTGCTTCATGTCAAGCGCACCACTTTGGTCGAAAAGATAAAGCGCTACGATCTGCAGAAATGTGCCTGATGATACTGTTCAACAGGCAGACAAAGCATCCGGCAGCCGTTCCCATGTGGAAGGAGTGCTTCGTTCATGGCTAAGACCGAGCCCTCACGCAGCGCCGCCGCACCCTATGCGTTTCGCTGCATGGAGTCAACCGGCAATGCCGCTCAGATAACTACTCCTGGCGGTAAAGCTTGTGATTGCGGCGCTTTTCAGCCCCTTTTCAAAGCCGATGGTTCCAAAGGTCAACCTGGCGATCCTCGGGAAGAAATAGACCGGATCGAGCAGGCACGCTGCCGAGGAACGCAGCGCGGGTTGGATTCGGGCCGTGAGGAAGCCTGTCGCATGGCGCGCGGTGCTTTGTCCCCTGGTCTGAAAGCTTTCGTCCACACCCTCAATGACTTGTCGCTCTCCAACCAGCGCATGAAGGAACAGGTCAGCGCCAAGGTGATCGAACTGGCCTTATCCATCTGTGAAAGAGTCATGGGAGAAAACCCCCGAGTTACCAGCGACGCCCTGAAGGATCTGAAAACACTCATCGGGGATACCTTGGCAAAGTGCAATCGTCTCGCATTGCATTTAAATCCCAAAGATGTTCAAGGAATCGAAGCGCTGATGGCCTTCGAAGGAATGGAATGGCCGCAATATCCTTTTATCGATATAGAAAGCGATGCCCTTGTGCCTTCCGGCGAACTGCGCATTATGGACCAGGCCGATGGCAGGGAATCGCTCGATGGCTGCGTGCTTTCGGCTCTGTCCGAAATTCTTTCCAGGAATAACCCCCCGACCGCCTGAATTGCCTGTCTCTAAGGCCCTCTCCGAAATCAGCCCTTGACCGCATGGATTCGGCTCTCTTCTGCATCAATTTGCCTGAGCGGATTCGTGTCAACAAAGTGACGGCATCCAGAGGCCACGAGTTCCTGCGGCCAATAATGACAAGGACTTCCCGCGACTGGCATGCTTATTGTAGACTCGCATCGTGCGATTAATTTCTTCGGAGAATGGCATGATAACGGGCTCAATCGTTATTGTTGAAACGATGTCTGCGATTTACCAGCGTTTCAGCAGCGCACTGCTTCGTCAGGGGCACCAGATCCGCAGTTTGACTACGGAACAGGCGCTTGTCTCCGAATTCACGAACCGGCCCTTTGACGTGATCATCAGCGCCGATCCCCTGCCGCGCATGTCCTTTTCAGAACTGACGTGCCAATTGAAAAAGCACAACATCGGCGTACCGATCATCGTGATGGCCGAAAATGGATCGGTCCAACATGCGGTCGAGGCGATCCGTCTCGGGGCTTCCGACTACTTGTTGATGACCGAGGATGAAGCGCTGTTGTGCAAAAGAGTAGAAAACATATTGCGGTTAAAGGATAAATCTTCAGATAAAGCAGGGCCGCGGCCATCGGCACCGCAGATCATTACGCAATCGGCCAACATGCAGCAATTACTGCAAGTAGCGCAACGCATCGCGCCCTCGGCAGCTACGGTGTTGATCCAGGGTGAGAGCGGTACGGGCAAAGAACTTCTGGCCCGTTTCATCCACGCCCATTCCGGAAGAACCGCCTATCCCTTTGTGGCCATGAATTGCGCGGCATTGCCTGAGACGCTGGCCGAAAGCGAGCTTTTTGGCTATGAACGAGGGGCCTTCACCGGTGCCATGCAGCGCAAAGCGGGTAAATTCGAACTGGCCCAAAAAGGGACGCTGCTGCTCGATGAGATCAGTGAAATGCCCTTGGCGTTGCAAGCCAAACTCCTGCGCGTGCTTCAAGAAAAGGAGGTGGACCGGGTCGGCGGACAAAGCCCGATCGCCATCGATGTGCGTGCCATCGCCACCACCAACCGCGACCTGGCCGCCATGGTCCAGGAGGGGCGGTTCCGCAAGGATTTGTATTATCGCCTGAGAATCGTGCCCCTGACGATTCCGCCCTTGCGGGAGCGCCCCCAGGATATCTCCCTTCTCTTGGATCACTTCATCGAAAAATACCACTCTGCGGACGAATCTTCCCTGCCCAACTTCGATGCCGCAGCCATGCACAAAATGATGAACTGGGGCTGGCCCGGAAACGTGCGTGAGCTGGAAAACACCGTCGAGCGTGCCATGTTGCTGCGTTCCGGACCCGTCATGGGACCGTCGATTTTGCTGCTGGAAGAGGAGCTGGCCGACCCGGCGCCTGCGACCGATACGGCGCGCCTGGTGGGCTTGACCGTCCGAGAGTTGGAGGAACGTCTGATCAACCAGACCCTGCATCATGTCAATCAAAACCGCACCCATGCAGCCGAAATGCTCGGCATCAGCATCCGTACCCTGCGCAATAAGCTGCGCGAATATCGCCAAGAGGGCGAGGCACCGCCCAGCATGGCGCACGGCAGATGACGCCGCCGGTAGGCAAGCTTTGCCGCCGGCGTCGGGCCCATGACGCCTCGCAGTAGATTTCGACATCTTCTATAATTAAATAAATGACAACAAAATCAGGTAAAAAGGAGCCTCCAGAGTGCTGTGAAGATCTATGGTACGCTATTTGCTCAAACACCAGTGACACAGGAGGAATCGGACCATGGAAACCAACGGCATCTTCGACCGAACCATCGATCTCGCAGAAAAAGCGCTTAACCTGCGCTCGCGGCGCCATGAAGTGCTCTTGTCCAACATTGCCAACGCCGACACTCCCAATTATAAAGCTTTCGATTTAATGGTCGATGAAGCGCTCGCCAAGGAGGCGCCGCAGGCAAATGGCCAGATGGCGCTGAATCGAACGAACCCCGGCCATTTACCCGCCGGAGCCCCCACCGGACAAATGATTCAACCCCAGGAAATCAACCTGTCTCCCCAAGTCACGTTGAGGGGCGACGGCAACACCGTGGACATGGACCGGGAAATGTCTGCGCTGGCCTCCAACCAACTAAACTACAGGGTTTCCACCCAGATACTGGCCAAAAAATTCCAGAGGCTACGCAGCATAATCCAGGGGACTAGGAGTTAACCATGAGTTTTCTTGACGCTTTGAGAACCAGTGCCAGCGGCTTGAGCGCTCAGCGACTGCGCATGAACCTGATCTCGAGCAACCTGGCCAACATCAACACCACGCGGACTGCCGAAGGGGGGCCCTATAAACGCAAGGATGCCGTGTTTGCGGCCAACCCCCAGCAGCCCAGTTTCGAAGAGGCGCTCTCCCGCCAAATGGAGCCCCAGAATGTAGAGGTCCAGGTGACCGAAATCCGTGACGACCTGCGGCAGCCCATCGTCAAGTACGATCCGGGGCATCCCGATGCCGACAAAGACGGTTATGTGACCCTTCCCAACATCAACGTGGTCGAAGAAATGGTCAATATGATCTCGGCCAGCCGCAGCTACGAAGCCAACGTAACCGCTATCCGGGCCACTAAAGAGATGGCCTCCGATGCAATGGACATAGGACGGTAAACCATGTCGGAATTGAATGTCGCTCCCATCGGATCTTTGAGAAACACGCCGGATGTCAAAGAGACTCAAAAAAATACGAACACCGGCGAGACCTCGTTCGGTCAATGGCTGAAGCAATCCTTGGCTGAAGTGAGTCAGCTGCAAGATGCCGCGGATGACGCCTCTCAGAAACTGATTACCGGTCAGAGCAGCGATATCCACGGCACCATGATCGCCATGCAGAAAGCCGGGATCGCTCTGGATCTGGTGATGGAGGTGCGCAACAAAGTCATTGCCGCCTACGATGAAGTAAAGCGGATGCAGTTTTGAATTTTAAATATTATCTATGTTTTGGCTTTAAATAGTTCAATCAGAGACTCAATCAAAAAGAGAAATCGCCATGCCCAACTCGATCGTTGAAATTCTCAAGCAGCTCAGGGCCATCATCCAGACCATGTCGGCCGGCAAAATGATGGCGCTCTTCTTGTTGATCGCCATGACCGTGGCGGGGATCGTGGTGCTTATCAGTTGGTCCGGCAGCGCCGACATGGCCCCTCTATACAGCAATATGACCCCCGAAGACGCCGGTGAGGTGGTGGCTATCCTGCGCGAGAAAAAGATCGAATATCAGTTATCCCACGATGGTGGCACCATTCAGATACCACGCGAAAAACTTTACGAAGTGCGCATGGATATGGCGGCACAAGGACTTCCCAGGGGGGGCACAGGTTTCGAGGTGTTCGACAACGCCAAGCTGGGCATGACCGAATTCGTGCAGAACATCAATTATCAGCGTGCACTGCAAGGCGAATTGAGCCGAACCATCAACGGGCTTTCCGAAGTGGAGAGTTCGCGGGTGCATATCGTCATGCCCCAGCGCTCTCTTTTCGTAGAAGATCAGGAACCGGCCTCGGCTTCGGTCATCCTTAAATTGCGCGCCGGTCGCTGGTTGAGCGATGAGCAGGTTCAAGCCATCGTGCATTTGGTTTCCTCCAGCGTGCCGCGGCTGTCGCCGGACAGCGTGACGGTGGTGGATCAAAAAGGCAAGATGCTGGCCGGTCTCAAGGACCAGGCCACACCGTCCAAACTGAGCGCCGACCATCTGGAATTCCAGCAGCGCAAGGAGCGGGCGCTGGAAAAACAGATTTTGAGCATGCTCGAATCGGTGTTGGGGCAAAACAAGGCCATCGTGCGCGTGGCCTGTGATCTGGACTTCGTTCAGCAGGAAAAAACCGAAGAACTCTATCTGCCGGAAAACCATGTCATCCGCAGCGAGCAATTGCTCAGCGAATCTTCCTCCCAGGCCGACGTCGGGCCCTCGGGGATTCCTGGCCTGGCCAGCAACATCACCCAGCCCCAAACCGGCGGCGTGCAATCCAACGGCGCCAAAGGGTTCAAGAAGGATGACGCCACACGCAACTATGAGATCGGTAAAACCACCAGCCGCAAAATCATGCCGGTGGGCGATCTGGAACGGTTGTCGGTGGCGGTGGTCGTGGACGGCACCTATCAGACGAAGATCGTGGGCGAAGGTAAAGAGCAACGTGAAGAGACGGAATATGTGCCGCGCAGCACCGATGAGATGGCCAAACTGGAAAGCATCGTCAAGCGAGCCATCAACTTCGATGAATCCCGTGGCGACAAGGTAGAGGTCGCCAATATTCCTTTCAACACGGACAGCCTCTCAGCCGACGCGGAAGGGGACGCATTTGGATGGATCGAATCACTCCGGGGATATGGCGCTATTTTTAAATACTTGGCTGTGGCGCTATTCGTACTGTTTGCCTTTCGCTATGTCATACGCCCGCTGATCCGCTGGTTGACCGATACGGCCTGGGAAGACGTGGAACTGCTGGAACACCTGCCGCGGACCTTGTCCGAGATCGAAAAACAATATGTGGCCCAGGGTCCGGCGGTCAACTATGTGAAGCAAGCAGCCCAGTTGATCACTTCCAACCAGGACGACTCCAGCCGTCTGGTCCAGCAATGGCTGAAAGAAACCTGAAAAACCGGCTCTGAGCTGCAACCGATTGATGGATTGGGATTGAAGCAAACAAACGAACGACGCGACCATGGATGCTAAAGAACTGACCGGTTCCGTAAAAGTAGCGATTCTCACCCGAGCCGTGGGGGCCGATGCGGCCCGCGCCATTCTTGCCCGTTTGTCGGAGGACGAGCGTCAGCTGGTGGTCCGGCTGCAATCCCGGCTCCCCGCACTGCCCCCCAGCCTGGTGGACCGGGTGGCCCTGGAATTTATCGAATCCTCAGGTATTCCCTTGCAGCTGGCCGGCCCCGCAGGCACAGCACCTGCTGAAACCGAGGCCGCCAAGGATGCCAAAAAGGCCGCCCCCAAATCGACGCTCGAGGCGGTTCAGGATATGGAACCCAATCAGTTGATCCAGCTGATCAAAGACGAACATCCCCAGACCATCGCCTTGATCCTGGTTCATCTGGAACCAAGTGTGGCCAGCGAAATTCTCAGCCGGTTGCCGGAGCAGGTCATGGCCGATGTGGCCTTGCGCATCGCCAACCTCAACAAGGTTCTGGCCGGTATGGTCAAGGAAGTCGATAAAGTCTTTGAAGAGATTCTCAAAAACAAGGACCGCGTCTCCACCCAGGAGGCCGGCGGCGTCGCGCGGCTGGCCGAACTGCTCAATCAGATCGACGGCACCATCTCCGAGCAGATCATCGACCAGATCGAAGAGAACGATGCCGACATGGCCGAAGAGATCCGACAGATGATGTTCGTGTTCGAAGATGTGGTCCTGGTGGATGACAAGGGTTTGCAGAAAGTGCTGCGCAGCGTGGAATCCCAGGAGTTGGCCGTGGCCCTCAAGGCGGCTTCCGAAGAGGTCAAGCAGAAGATCTTCCGCAACATGTCCCAGCGGGCCGCCGAGATCTTGAAAGAAGAGATGGAAGTCACCGGTGCGGTCCGCATGAAGGACGTCACGGACGCCCAGCAGAAAATCACTCGGATCATACAGGATATGGAGCGCAAAGGCGAACTGATCATCACCGGCCGTGGCGGGGAAGAGTTTGTGGGATAAATGACGACCAAAGAACATTTCAACAACTACTGTTTCCCACGATTTCAGCACGCCCCGACAGGAGGCGGGCACAATGGCGCACATCTGGATGCCAACGATACTTTCGAGCAAAAGCTCAGCCGTGCAGAAGGTCAAGCGTATGAAGAAGGTTTCTCCAGGGGGCGGGACGAGCAACTGCCTTCCGAAAAAGCCAGGCTGCTGCCCATAAGCGGTTTGCTGGCCCAGGCCAAATCGTCTCTGCAGGCCCATCAGACCAAGATGCGCGCCTTGTGCGAAGAAGATACTGTGCGCATTTCCCTGGCCATTGCCCGGGAGATCGTGCGCTTCGAACTCGAGCAACGCCCGGAACTGGGCGACGCTATCACTGCCAAAGCCGTAGAAATGGCCTTGGGACAGGGCCGTATCAGGATCAAGGCCAATCCGGCCGACTGCCGGACTCTGGACACCCTGCTGAAGACCAAATTCCCAAATGACGAGGACCGGGAGCGTATTCAGATCGCCGCCGACCAGGGTCTATCGCGGGGAGGGTGTCTCATCGAGACAGAGTTCGGCGTCATCGACGCCCGCATCGACCAGCAATTGACCGTCATCGCATCGACACTGGCCGCCGCACTCACGGAATCCAAAGCCGCCGTGCACCGATCCGAGGGAGCCCCCCTGGAACTGGACCATTACGGCCAACGGATCAAGACGGCGACCCCTATTAAAACCTATGGCCATGTCACCAAGGTGGTGGGGTTGGTGGTGGAAGCCAACGGCCCCATGGTTCAGCTGGGAACCATTTGCGATATCCACGGCAATGAACAGGAACGGCCGGTAACCGCCGAAGTGCTCGGCTTTCGCGACCGTACGGTGCTGATGATGCCCCTTGAGGATATCCGCACCATCGGGCCCGGCAGCCGGGTGGTGGCCCGCCAGGAAAAAGCCAGCGTCGCGGTCGGCGACAAACTGCTCGGACGGATTATTGACGGTTTGGGCAACCCCATCGATGGCCGGGGGCCGCTCGAGACCGACCGCGAATATCCCATTTATGCCAAGCCGATCAACCCGCTGCTGCGTCAACGCATCCGCACGCCGCTGGACCTGGGCATTCGTGCCATCAACGGGCTGCTAAGCGTCGGCTGCGGCCAGCGCATGGGGATTTTTGCCGGATCGGGTGTCGGCAAGAGCGTGTTGATGGGCATGATCTCCCGTCAGAGCAGCGCCCACGTGAATGTCATCGCCCTGATCGGCGAGCGTGGCCGTGAATTGAATGACTTCATCGAAAAAGAACTGGGGGAAGAGGGGCTCAAGAAATCGGTGGTCGTGGTGGCCACTTCCGACCATCTTCCGCTGGTGCGGGTGCGCGGCGCCTTCGTGGCCACGGCCATCGCCGAATACTTTCGCGACCAGGGGTTGACCGTTAACCTGATGATGGACTCGCTGACCCGCTTCGCCATGGCCCAACGGGAAATCGGGCTGGCCCTGGGCGAACCGCCCACCACGAAAGGCTACACCCCCTCGGTTTTCACCTTGTTGCCCAAGATACTGGAACGTGCCGGCACTTCGGATCATTCCGGCTCCATCACCGGACTGTATACCGTCCTGGTGGAGGGAGACGACATGAACGAGCCCATCGCCGACGCCGCCCGTTCCATCCTGGACGGCCACATCGTTCTGAGCCGAGACCTGGCCCATCAGAACCACTACCCGGCCATCGACGTGCTGCGCAGCATCAGCCGTGTCATGGAGGATATCGCGACTCTCCAGCACAAACACAATGCCGGCCGGCTCAAGGAGCTGTTGGCCACGTACCGTAAAGCCGAAGACCTCATTAACATTGGGGCCTATGTTGCCGGCAGCAACCCGGCCATTGACCGGGCCGTGGCCAAGATCGATCAGATCAATGGTTACTTGCGCCAGAATATCGGAGAGCACGTGACCTTTGAAGAGAGTCTGCTCCAGCTGGAAAAGATAATGAACAGCAGGTAACCGCCGATGCCCTACCAATTCAAACTCGAAGCGCTGCGCCGCTTCCGCCAATTTGAAGAAGAACGGCTTCAAAAAGAGCTGGGCGATGCCCAACGAGTCATAGAACAGGCCCAGGACTTGCTCAGAGCCCGCTTGGCCCTGCGGCAAAAGACCGAGCACGAATTCCGTAAAAGCTCCCAGGGCGCCGAGGCCTCAGCAGCCCAGGCGGCCATGTACCGCGGCTATCTGCAACGCCTGGCCAGTGAGATCATCATGGGGCAGCGGCAGGTTCAAGCGGCCGAGAAAGCATGCCAGGAAGTCCGCGATTTGCTGCTGGAGGCCATGAAGCGGCGCAAGGCGTTGGACCGGCTCAAGGAAAAGGGTGAGCAGGCCTTCACGGCCGAACTCAACAGTCAGGAGCAGAAATTCATCAACGAGATGGCGATTCAGCGATTCGTTCGCAAAGAGGAATAAAGGAAAACCATGATGCAATGTCAAATGAAGTTTTTCGAAGTGCTTCCCAAGGGCGTCGGTCAAGGCGTTCAGAAAGTGGCCGTAAAAATGCCAGCCCAAGGGGACACCGGATCCGGGTCCGAAAACAACGGCTTTGCCGATATCATGGCAGCCCTGATGAGTATGCCGGCGGAACAGTTGCGTCAGTCCTTGGCACAGCTCGATCGTGTCTGCGTCGAAGGCCAGGGCAAGGAGTGGGTTCCCCTTCTGGACCTGACCCAGTCGGCCGGCACCAACGGCAGCATGTTGAAATTACTTAAAATCGAACCTCAGTCCAACAATGCCGCCGCTTCCATGCTGCAACTGAAGCTGCTGCAACAGCAAGGCAAGGAGACGACTGGCCCGGTCGAGAACGGGAGCACCGGTGAGGCGGCGCCGTTTGGCGCCCAGGGCATGCCCCCGGAAGACACAGCCATCGCCGCCGACGTCCGGGAAGAACTGGCAGCTGTGTTCACCAAAGGCCAGGCCGAGAGCGACGGTGCGACGAAAAAAGAACCCACCGGGGATGCTTCAGCCGAACTGGCCCGGGCCTTGACCGGACAGGCGGCGAAGACTGAGAGCCGGAACCAGCGTGCGACCGACTTGATGCAGGACTTGAAGGTCGACGCCAAGGCAGACGGAAAGATCCAACCGGAATCGCATCCGGAGTTGCCGGCCATCGCGCAGGAACTGCAAGGAGAGGGCGCAGAGGCGCTCGCCGCTATGGAGAAAAAGGCGGCCGCACCCAGGCATCATACAGCCACGCCCAAGGCCTCGCCAGCAGCCGTCAGCCATGTGGCCGCTCCTTCGATGGTAACCGAAACGGTTGATATGCAGGCTTCTCTGGATACGGCCTTGTCCCAACAGCGGCCGATCAAAAAGGAAGAGGGTGGCATCGTCGATGAGCGGGCGCTGGGTCAGGAAGACAATCCCGTGACCATGGCCACGCCACAGTCGACATCCACCGCCAAGGAGTCGCTGCCAGCGGTCGAATCCCGTCTGGGTGGGGTCGAGGCCCGTTCGGTGGCGCACTCCAAGGAAAACGGTGAAACGGCAGCGGCTTCCAGAGAGATGCAGACCGATGTCATCCACCAGATTGTCCAGCGCATGACCGTTCGCAGCGATGGCCGGAATTCATCCATGCAAATCAAGCTCAAACCGGAGTTTTTAGGGAATTTGCATATGGAGGTGGTGGCCGAAAACCATCAAGTCACGGTGCGCGTGACGGCCGAAAACCAGATGGTCAAAGGCATCATCGAACAGAACCTGCATGTGCTCAAGAATGAACTGCAGCACCATGGCCTGCAAATTCAAAAGTTCGACGTGTTCGTCTCCCAAGACAACGATGCCTGGCGCAACGGGCAACAACAATCGGCCTTCCGCCAGGCTCAGGATCGTGGATATCGTTCCGGAAACGGGCGTAGCGGCCGATTCACGGAGAGCGAAGAGATCGGCGCCGTGACGGGTTCGGCTGCTGTGGCCCGAAACAACGGCGAACAGAGCTCGGTGGATTTCTTCGCTTAAACCGCAACACAGGCGAAAAGGGAGTCTAAGAAATGGCAATATACGGATTGGATCAGGTGGCTTCCAAGGGCGCCCAAACCACATCGACCGCAACCAAAGACATCATGGGCAAGGATGACTTCCTGCGGCTGCTGGTGGCCCAATTGCAGTCCCAGGACCCCATGAATCCCATGGAAAGTACCGATTTTACGGCCCAGCTGGCCCAGTTCAGTTCACTGGAACAATTGCAGAATATCAACACCAGTCTGGGGACCATCGGTACTTCTCAATCGGTGCTGACCAACAGCCAGGCCGTCGGGTTCATCGGCAAGACCATAACGGCCATCGGTGACACCATTGATGTGACGGACGGCCAGAGCCAGGATCTGCAATTTACCCTGGACGGTGATGCCGCTGGCAGCTACCTGCGCATTTACGATCACCAGGGTAATTTCATGCGGCAGATCGAAACCGGCGCGCTGGCCTCAGGCCAAAACAGCGTCGCCTGGGACGGTGTGGATTACTTGGGTGGCCAGGCACCGGACGGCACCTACAGCTTCGAAGTGGAAGCCATCGATGAACTGGGCAACAGCGTTTCCGCCACCCAGTACATGACCGGCACCGTCACGGGAGTACATTTCCAGAACGGTGTCGCTTACCTGCAATGTGGCAACCGTGAGATTGCGATGGGCAATGTGGTGAATGTGCTGACGACAGAAGAGGGGCAATGACAAGGAAAGCGAACTGAGTCAATCAAATCATATGATTTTATATGCTTAGAACGAAATATGTCCGGTAATACAGAAAGCTGAACACGCAATTAAGAAAACGCATCTCGAAAAGGGGGCAATACCATGATTGGATCTTTATATTCAGGAATTTCCGGCTTGAAAGCTCAAACCAGTGCCATGGCCGTTATCGGCGACAACATCGCAAACGTCAACACCACCGGTTTCAAAACCTCACGGGTGGAATTCGCCAACGTTTTCAATGCGACCCTTGGGCAGAGCCGCATGCAGATCGGACGCGGCGTCACCATGAGCGGCACGGCCGCCAACTGGAACTCCGGTACCATGGAAACCACCCAAACCGTCACCGACCTGGCCATCAACGGTCAGGGCATGTTCATCGTGCGCGACCCGGCCAACAATGGACAATTCTACACGCGCGCCGGACAGTTCGAATTCGATGCCAACAATCTTTTGGTCAATGCCGACGGGCTGGAGGTCCAGGGATATGCCATCGATGCCGGCGGAAATGTCGGCGCTCTGGGAACCATCGCTTTGCCCAATGGCATCAGCACCCCCTCGGCCACCACGGAGTTAACCATGGGGTTGAACCTCGATTCCGGCGCTGCGGTCGGCGATACCTACGACACCACCATTTCGGTCTTCGACTCCCTGGGCAACTCGGTCGAGCTCAACTTCAACTTTACCAACACCGGCGCCGGCGCCTGGGACTGGTATGTGACCCCTTCGGTGGGCACGGCCACCCCTGCAGCGGGCGCACCCGCCGCCATGACCTTCGATGCCAACGGGGTGTTGACCGCTCCGGGTGCAAACCCTACCATCGCCGTCACCGGCCTGGACGGCAATGACCTCGCCATCACCTGGACCATGTTGGACACAGCCGGCGCCAGCGACGGTTCGATCACCGGTTACGCAGGCACCTCAGTTAAAACCGCCCAGACCCAGGACGGCTACCCCAGCGGCATGCTCCAGGGTATTTCGGTGGACGAGGACGGCATTTTCACCGCCCTTTACTCCAACGGCACCATGAGCCCCTTTGCCCAGATCGCCGTGGCCGACTTTGCCAGCTACGCGGGCTTGGCCAAACAAGGCAGCAACCTGTTCACCTCCACGCTGGCTTCGGGCCAGCCGGTCGTCACGGTTCCCAATACGGCCGGCGTGGGCGCCATTGCCCCCAGCAGTCTGGAGATGTCCAACGTGGACCTGGCCCAGGAGTTCGTGAGTCTGATCACCACCCAGCGCGCTTTCCAGGCCAACTCGAAAGTAATCACGACCAGTGACGAAGTACTTTCGGAACTGATCAATATCAAACGTTAGGTCGGGCCCTCCTCCCGATAACAAAGGTGTCCCCGGAGCTCTTTTCCGGGGACACCTTTGGCTGTTTGCCGCTTCTACCGCTGGCGCCGATTTCAATTCCATTGAATTCAAATGTCAAAGCCTTGACTGCGCACTGATTAATTGACGGAACGGCGGCCGTCGGCAAGGTGAGAAATCCTCCCATCCTCTCGATCTCAAGCGCGCAAAATCTTTTAAACTAATAATAACGAGCCATTAAGAGTTTTTTGGGGCCGTCCGGGGCTTCTCCAGCCGGTGGCACATTCCATGCTATTTCACCCATGCGATGGTTTGCGACCCATTCGGGAGGATACCTTGGACTTAGCCACGCTACTCGGAATCATCGTCGCCAGCGGGTTGGTAATTGTCTCCATTTTGATGGGCGGCCCCGGAACCTGGTTCATCGACTATGCTTCTTTGATGATCGTAATCGGCGGCACCATGGGAGCCACGCTGATCAACTATCCGTTGTCGGATGTCGTGAGCATGTTCAAAGTCACCAAGAACGCCTTCCGGCATCGGACCCCCAACCCCATGGGGTTAATTCCTGTTATGATTGAATTCGCTAAAACCGCACGCAAAGAAGGCATTCTGACCTTTGAGAAACATATCAGAGAGATAGACGATCCTTTCCTGGCCCGCGGGTTGCAGATGGCCGTGGACGGCCTGGAAGCCGATGCCATTGCCGAGGTCCTGGGGACCGAGATCATGTGGCTCGAGGAGCGTCACCGCCTGGGCGCCGAAATTTATACCACCATGGGGACCTTTTCTCCTGCCGTGGGCATGCTGGGCACCATCATCGGTCTGGTGCAGATGCTCATGCAGATGAAAGACCCTTCGGCCATCGGCGCGCCTATGGCGGTGGCTTTACTGACGACCTTTTACGGCACCATGCTGGCCTACCTGCTTTTTCTGCCCATCGCCGGCAAGCTGCGGGTGCGCAGCAAGCAGGAGATACTGGCCAAGCAGATGGTGATGCACGGCATTTTGGCGATTCAGGCCGGGGACAACCATCGCATTGTGGCGGAAAAGCTGCGCTCCTTCCTCTCTCCGGCCGCGCGGTTGGCCCATGATAAAGAGGTGCGCGATGGCGCTGCCGCTAATTAGAATAACAGGACCCGGAAAGGATGACCGGCCGGACATTCAGAACGGCTGGCAGACGGTCTATGCCGGTTTTGTCATGATCATGTTGAGCTTTTTTATTCTGCTCACCTCCTTTTCGTCACTTGCGCCTTCCAAGATATCCCGCTTCGTTAGCTCGTTCTCCCAGGCTGTCAGCGTCTTGGAAGGGGGGAAGCGTCTGGAGGAAGGCAAGACCATTCAGACCGCCGAGCCGAAGGTGCTCCCCCAGGAGCAAATCACCGCTCAACTTTTCGAGCAGGTGCGCCAGACGAGCCATGATGTAGGACTCGACCAGGTGGTTCTGCAGCGCACCCCCAAGGGCGTGGTATTGACGTTGACCGACACGCTGTTGTTCGACAGCGGCAGGGCACGCTTTTCCTCTGCGGCCTATCCCCGCCTGGAAAAGATCGGCCGATTGATCCAACGCATTCCGGTGCCGGTGGAAATACAGGGACATACGGACAATCAACCGATCCGCACCGCCGAATTTCCGTCCAACTGGGAACTGTCCACAGCCCGATCGATTTCGGTACTGCGATACTTGATCGAGAATCCGGAAATCGCCCCCCAACGGTTATCGGCCGTGGGATTCGCTCAATTTCAACCCGTGGTCGCCAATGATTCGCCAGCGCATCGGTCGATGAATCGGCGGGTGGATTTCGTTTTCCAGGTCGAGAGGTAGGGGACTGGCGTCATGGCCAAGCGAACTTTTAGACAGGCACCCAAGCAGGAGAAGGCCCCGGCATTGGCCTGGATGACCACCTTCAATGATTTGATGACGCTATTGATGGTCTTTTTCGTCCTGCTGTTCGCCATGGGCAACCTGGACCCGGAAAAGTTCAAAACCTTTCAAAACCAGCTGCAAAGCGGACTTGGGGTAATGCAAGCCGGCACAAATGCCGGTGACGGCATTCCCAGCGATCGCCAGAGGGTAACGACGCCTGACCAGAGCCCCCCGGAAGCATTGCCGCAAGCGGCCGGTTCCGAAAATTTCCAGGCATTGTCCCGCACCCAGGGACTGGAGGCCGAATACACACCCAAGGGCATTCGCATCACCTTAAGCGATGCCTTGCTCTTCGACTCGGGCAGCGCCCGCCTGACGGAGTCGGGACTTCGCCTCTTAGACAGGATTGGGACGGTCATCAAACCCATGCAGCGCCAGGTGCGGGTCGAGGGGCACACGGATGACCGCCCCATTGCCACGACCCGCTACCCTAGCAATTGGGAGCTTTCGGCAGCCCGTGCCATCGGCGTGGTGAACTATTTCATCGATCAGACGGGCATACCGGCATCCTTGCTTTCGGCCGCAGGGTACGGCGCGTTCAGACCGCGTGCCGCCAATGACAACGAGACGCACCGGGCAGCCAATCGCCGGGTGGAGATCATTTTAGGCCCGGTGAAGACATCCCCAGCGGATGTTCAGGGATAAGCTCAATGGGAGGAGAAAAAATGTCCAAAAAAGGAATCATGATGGCCCTGGGCGGATTTTTGCTTTTAATGGCGTTGATGGGCGGTGGCTTTTTCATGATGTGGCAGAAGATGAACCAGAGCATTGCCCAGATCCAGGCCCAGAATGCCGGAGGGAAAGCGGCGGAGGAAAAGGCCAAGGAGGAGGAGACCATCCGGGCCACCTACAAAATGGACACCATGATCGTCAATCTGGCTGATCAGGGCGGCAAGCGTTACCTCCGGGTTACCATGGAGATGGAATTGAGCTCTCCCGAGGTGCTGGATGAGATCACCAAACGGTTGCCCCAATTGCGTGACACCATCCTGATGATTCTGCCAAGCAAACAGTATGCTGAGATCAGCACCACCGACGGCAAGATCGCCCTGCGGGACGAACTCATCGCAAAGCTGAACAGCATTTTGAAAAAAGGTACGATCACGACCATTTACTTCACAGAATTCGTCGTTCAATAGCAGGATGCCCTATGGCTGAGCAGATATTATCCCAGGAAGAGATCGATGCCCTTCTAAACGCCATGGACAAGGGCGAGGTGCAGGTGGAGGAGGCGCCTCAACCCAAGGCCAAGGCCGAAGCCCGGGCCTACGATCTGACCTCCCAGAGCCTGACCCTTCGGGATCAGTTCGACGCCCTGGATGAAGTCTATGACAAGTTCGTCAACCTGCTCAATGTGGGCCTGTCGAGTGCCCTGCAACGCGCCATCGAAGTCAAGCAGGTATCCAAGGAGATCGTCAAGTTTGGAGAGTTCCTGCATGCCTTTTCGAATCCCACCGGCTTCAGCATCTTCACCATGGAGCCCCTGATCGGTTCGGCGATGTTGGCTGTGGAGCCCAACCTCTGCTTCGCTCTCATCGATACCATGTTCGGTGGTGCGGGCCGACCTCTGGCGAAAGTCCGGGAATTCACCCAGATCGAGCAGCGCATGCTCGCCAAGTTATATATGGATATCCTGACCGAGTTGGAAAAGGCCTGGCATGTGGCCTACCCGGTGAGGATGGTACAGAAGAAGACAGAAACCAAACCGGAGTTCGTCAACCTGGTCAGTCCGGGTGATCTGGTGCTGATCTTCGTTTTCTCGGTGGCCGGGGAAGAATTTTCCGGCAACATCCACATCTGCACGCCGTTCCTGATGCTTGAGCCCGTCAAAGACAAACTCTCGTCACGCTACCTGCGTGAAAAAGACCGGGCCCACGCCTTCCGCAACCAGCTTACCGTGCTGCTGCGGGACACCCGGGTCAACATGGTGGCCGAACTGGGCCGCACGGTGTCGACCATCGGCAAAATTTTAGAGCTGGAGATCAACGATATCCTCAAGATCAACGCCGGGCCCCAGGACCCGGTGGTCATCAAGGTGGAAGGGACGCCCAAGTATCTCGGCATGCCCGGAACCCTCAAGGGAAGCCGGGCGGTACAAATTTCAGCGCTCATCAAAAAAGACGAAGGAGATTAGCCGATCATGGCGGCAGACAACACCCACAATGACGGCGACGCGGGTAAGGGCAAGCCGGCTGTTAAGCGACCGGCGTCCGAAAACGGTGCCAAGGAACCGTATGCCTTTTCCGATCTGAAAGGGCAGGGGGCCGGACAGCGGCCTGCCAACCTCGATTTCATCCTCGACATCCCCCTTGAAATCACGGTGGAATTGGGTCGTACCCGCATGATGATCAATGAATTGCTCAAGTTGGGCCAGGGTTCGGTGATCGAATTGACCAAGCCGGCCGGCGATACGCTCGAGATCCTGGCCAACAACCGATTGATCGCCAAGGGGGACGTGGTGGTGGTCAACGATAAATACGGCATCCGCCTCACCGAGGTCATCAGCCCGGTGGAGCGGTTGGAGAAACTGAAATGAACACCACTCCCGACTTGACCATCGCGACCCTGAAGATGGTGCTTTCCCTGGGCGCGGTGCTTCTGGTGCTATGGGCTGTCCATCGCTGGTTACGGCGCATGTTGCCCGCCGCAGGCGCGGCCGGCCGGAACCGTTGGATCAAAGTGCTCGGCACCCATCCCCTGGGGATGAAGAAATCAATTGCCATGGTGCAAGTTCCCGGTGCGATTCTGGTGCTCGGGGTCGGTACGGAACAGATCCAGCTCTTGACACGTATCGATGATCCCGAAGTGATGGCGGGGGTCGTTGACGCCACGACCGCGCAACCGGGTGCCGCCGGATTTGCCGAGCAATTGAAGCGGGTAAGCCGCACCCTGGGCCTCAAATGCGGAAACGCGACGGCCGACGACGAGGGAAGGGTGGTGTCAGGATCATGACCATTTCGGGCAAAACAATAGGTTGGGTGCTGCTTGTCGCAGCGCTGGTCGTCCTTTCGGCTCCCTGGCAGGCATCGGCGGCGGCGCCGGACCCGGCCGGCAACCTGCTGAGCATCGATATGACCAAAGGCGAGAGCCCGGGTAAGATCAGCGTGACGCTTCAAATTTTCCTGCTGCTCACGGTGCTATCACTGGCCCCGTCGATCCTGATCATGGTGACCTGTTTTACGCGGATCGCCATCGTGCTTTCACTCTTACGACAGGCCATCGGCTCCAACCAATTGCCGCCCAACCAGATCATTATCGGCCTGGCTTTGTTTCTCACCTTTTTCGTCATGTCGCCCGTTTGGCAGAAGGTCAATCAGGATGCCCTCAAACCCTACCTGGACAACCAACTCACCACCACCCAGGCCCTCAAGAACGCCGAAGGTCCCCTCCGCGCCTTCATGTTCAAGCAGACGCGGGAAAAGGATCTCGCGCTGATGGTGGATATCGCCAAGCTGCCACGGCCCAAGAATGTGGACGAGATCCCCACCACCGTCCTGATTCCATCGTTCATCATCAGCGAGCTGAAGACCGCCTTTCAAATCGGCTTCATGCTCTATATCCCCTTTTTGATCATCGATATGGTGGTCGCCAGCGTGCTGCTCTCCATGGGCATGATGATGCTGCCGCCGGTAATGGTTTCTTTACCGTTCAAGCTCATGATCTTCGTGCTGACCGACGGCTGGTACCTTATCGTCGGATCCCTGGTCAAAAGCTTCAATTTGTAGGAGGCGCCCGTGACCCCCGAATTTATCACCGGTTATTTCCTCGAGGCCATCAAGACCGCCATCTTGCTATCCGGCCCCATGCTGATGGTGGGGTTGGTCGTCGGCATCCTGGTCAGCATTTTCCAGGCCGCCACTCAAATCAACGAAATGACCATGGTCTTCGTGCCCAAAATGCTCGGCGTGGCCCTGGCCCTGCTGGTCTTTTTTCCCTGGATGCTGCGGGTCATCACTGATTTCGCAACCAAAAATATAATGAATATTTCCATGTACATTCATTAGTTCATCTAAAGTTAGAGTTCATACCCCATGCTGCTCCTCAACCTGCCCATCGAGCAATTCCAAATCTTTCTCTTCGTGCTCGTGCGCGTGGGGGCCATCCTTTTCTCCATCCCCTTTCTGGAAGCGCGGAATGTGCCCATGACTTTGAAGGCCGCCTTGGCCATGGCCATGAGCGTCATGCTGATGCCACAGCTCAAGCTGCCGCCGGTCAATGCCATCGCCGGTGATCCGGTGATGCTGGTGCTTGGCATCATTGGGGAGATCGCCATCGGTTTGATCATCGGTTTGATGGTGCAGCTGCTTTTCGCGGGCGTCCAGTTGGCCGGACAGCTAGCCGGCTTTCAAATGGGGTTTGCCATCGCCAATGTGGTGGATCCGGCCTCCAGCCTGCAAATTCCCATTCTGGCGCAGTTCTTGAACCTTTTTGCCCTCATGGTTTTCTTTACCATCAATGCCCATTACTACTTCATCAAGGCGCTGGTAGACGCATTCGCAATCATTCCGCCCCTGGGGGTTCACCTCAACGGCCAGTTATTCGAACTGGTGATGAAGACCGGTGCCGACGCATTTGTCATTGCCATCCAGGTGGGCGCACCGGTCATGGTGGCCCTGCTGTTGGCCAACGTGGCCCTGGGGTTGACCGCCCGCACGGTGCCGCAGATGCAGATTTTCGTGGTGGCCATGCCGCTTCAGATCGTACTAGGCCTGCTTTTCCTGGGGTTTTCGTTGCCGTATGTCTCGGCTTTCATGGACCACGCATTCACCAAGATGGGGTATACCATCGTGGCCATGATGGCTTTGTTCAAATAGGGTTTCCCGGTTAGATCCTGAATAGGATTTGAGATGGCCGAAGATAATGACCAGGAACGATCGGAGCCAGCAACCCCAAAGAAGCGGGAAGAGGCTCGCAAGAAGGGGCAGGTGGCCAAAAGCCGGGAAATTCCCTCGGTGTTTGTGCTGCTCAGCGCCCTGTCGGTCTTCTATTTCGTAGGCGACTGGATGTTCGACCAGATGAACGGGGTCACCCGGGAGATTTTCCTGCAGATCAGCTACTGGCGCTTGAACCCTGAAAGCGCCCATGACCTGATGTGGTTTATTTTCCAGAAAATGGTGGTGCTCCTGGCGCCCCTGGTGATTGCGGTGGCCCTGGCCGGCATCATCGGCAATGTCGCCCAGGTCGGGTTCCTGTTGACCGGTGAATCAATGTCGCCCAAGCTCTCCAAGCTCAATCCCATCGAAGGCCTTAAGCGGCTGGCGTCTCCCACTTCTCTGACGGAGTTGATCAAATCGATTTTCAAGATGATCATCATAGGCAGCGTAGGATACAATGTCCTGCGCGGCGAGATGGATCAAATCCCTGCGATGGTGGCCTGGCAGACCAATGCGATCATGGGGTTCGTCGGCCGGGTGGCGCTGAAAATCGGCTATTATACCTGCCTGGTGCTCATCGTTCTGGCAGCATTGGATTATGTGTTTCAACGCTGGAAACACGAGCGCGACCTGCGCATGAGCAAACAGGAAATCAAAGACGAGCACAAGCAGCGCGAGGGCGATCCCATGATTCGCTCCCGTATCCGTTCGGCCCAGCGTGAGATGGCCATGCGACGGATGATGGAAGCGGTGCCCAAAGCTACCGTGGTCATCACCAACCCCACCCACCTGGCCATTGCCATACGCTACGAGCGCGGCCTGCCGGCGCCCGTGGTCGTGGCCAAGGGGGCCGGGCATGTCGCTGAGCGCATCCGTGAAATCGCCGGGCGCCACAACATCCCCATCATCGAGCAAAAGCCGCTGGCCAGGGCCTTATATAAGGATGTGGAGATCGGGCATTTCGTGCCGGTGGATCTCTATCAAGCCGTAGCCGAAGTACTGGCGTATGTGTACCGCTTGAAAGGCTTGGTCCATGCCTGATTGAGGCGCAGTTCCGGCTTCACGGCGGATTCTTGACGCTGTCGGAAAATACGCCTCTCCGGAGATCTGCGCCTGTATCCCGCCATTCAAGAATCGAACATGATTTCAAACTGATCCCAAAGGTCCCCCCTTTATCGGACCGACGCCGGATGCCTCTCCGAAGCAGGCATGGAAAATGCAAAATCCGCCATCGTCTAGTTCAAATAAACGCATGGCGAAAGGCTATCATGGAAACTGTTCAAACCAACGGGCTGCTCGGACGCTTCGCCTTCATCACCAGGAACTCGGACGTGGCGATGGGCTTCGTGACCATGTGCATCCTCATGGTCATGATCATTCCCATACCCACCATGCTGCTCGACCTGTGCCTGACCTTCAACATCACCCTCTCCCTGATGGTCTTGCTGGTGGGCATGTATGTCTTGAAACCCTTGGAGTTTTCGGCCTTTCCATCCATTCTGCTGCTGACCACGCTCTTTCGTCTGGCGCTGAACATCGCCTCCACCCGCCTGATCCTCCTGCACGGCAACGAAGGCACCCAGGCGGCCGGCAAGGTGATCATGGCCTTCGGCGCATTTGTGGTGGGCGGCAACTTTGTGGTGGGCATCATCGTTTTTTGCATCCTGGTGGTCATCAACTTCGTGGTCATCACCAAGGGCGCCGGCCGTATCGCCGAGGTGGCGGCCCGCTTCACCCTGGATGCCATGCCCGGAAAACAGATGAGCATCGATGCCGACCTGAACGCCGGCATCATCGACGAGCAGGAGGCGCGTGAACGACGCCGTCTGCTCTCCAAAGAGTCTGAATATTACGGTGCCATGGACGGTGCCAATAAGTTCGTGCGCGGTGATGCCATTGCCGGCATCATCATCACGCTGATCAATGTGGTGGCCGGCTTTGCCATCGGTGTCTTTCAGAACGGCATGAGCTTCGCCGAAGCCGCCCACAACTACACCCTGCTCACAGTGGGTGATGGCCTGGTCAGCCAGGTGCCGGCCCTGATCATCTCCACGGCTGCGGGCATCGTGGTCAGCCGGGCCGGCGCCGAAAGCAACCTGGGACTGGAGATCGGCACGCAGCTGTTTCTGAAACCGCGCGCCCTGGCCGTGGCAGCCGCCATCCTGTTTTTCTTCGGTATCATTCCAGGGTTGCCCACGATCCCCTTTTTCATCCTGGCGGCGCTGGTCGGGACGGTGGCCTACCTGCTGGTCAAAGGGGAACGCCAGCGCCAGGCGGCCGAATCGGCCGCGGAAAAGGCCCCCGCCGATGATGCCGCCAAAGAGACGACCGAATCCTTCAAGCCGCTGCCGCCCGTGGACATCCTGGGGTTGGAAATCGGGTACGGCCTCATTCCCCTGGTGGATGCCCAGCAGGACGGTGAGCTGTTGGAGCGGATCAAATCCATCCGTCGTCAAATCGCCCAGGAACTGGGGATCGTGGTCCCGTCCATCCATATTCAAGACAACATGCAGTTGAAGCCCGGGGAGTACACCATCAAGTTGAAAGGCAACGAAGTGGCCCGGGGAGACCTGATGCTCAACTATTTCCTCGCCATGAACCCGGGCAACGCCGACGAAACCCTCAGGGGCATTCCCACCAAGGAACCCACCTATGGTATCGACGCCTTGTGGATCAAGGAACGTCAGCGCGAAGAGGCCCTTTCCAAAGGGTACACGGTGGTGGACCTGGCCACGGTGCTGACCACGCACATCTCCGATATTATCCGGCGCCATGCCCATGAGCTGATCGGCCGCCAAGAGGTCCAGGCGCTGCTGGACAAGCTCAAGGAGACCCATCCCAAGGCCGTGGACGAACTGGTCCCCAACCAACTTTCCCTGGGCGGAGTGGTACGCGTGTTGCAGAACCTACTCATGGAACAGGTCCCCATCCGCGACCTGCTCACCGTGGTGGAGGCCTTGGCCGACTGGGCACCTTCGACCAAGCAGCTGGACGGCCTCACCGAGCACGTGCGACAGGCGTTGGCCCGCACCCTTACCCGCCAGTACCTGTCGCCGGACGGACAGATGCTGGCCGTCTCCCTGGGCCAGGTCGCCGAACGACGCATTGCCGAGTCGCTCCAGCGAACCGACCAGGGCGAGTATTTGGCCATGAATCCCCAGACTGCGCAGCGCCTGATGCACCGCCTGGCCGAACAACTGGACAAATACGCCCAACGCGGATTGCAGCCCCTGGTGCTCTGTTCGGGTCAAATCCGCACTCATGTCAAAAAGCTGGTGGATCGTTTCATCCCCCATTTGGTGGTCCTGGCCTACGAAGAGGTTTTGCCAAACGTCAAAATTCAATCCCTGGGAGTAGCGGAGCTGAAGGATGAAGATTAAACGATTCGAAGCCCCCAACATGGCCGAGGCCCTGCGCATGGTCCGCAAAGAGTTCGGCGAAGAGGCCGTCATCCTCTCGGCCAAAAACGTCAAAAAAGCGGGCAGCCTGTTCGGCCTGAAGTCCGTCGGCCAAGTGGTGGTCACGGCCGCCATCGATCCGACGGCGGCCAAAAATGCCACCCCCGAGCAGTTGCGCGCCCTGAATGAGCTGGCCCGTGATGAGAGCGATCGCGAAGTGACCCAGCCCGCTCCAAAAGCCACAGCGGGCATCGAACGCATCTTGAAGCAATACACCCCTATCACCCGTACCGGGCAGCAAAAACTGCAACCCAAGCTGAATCGCTGGATGGAAGAGGTCCAGCAACAGACTGTCCTGCCCCGGGAAGATGAAAAACGTCCGTCCCTCTATGAAGCGCTGATGTCGATGTTGACCGGCCAGGGTATCAGAAGGGGAATCGCCAACGAGATGGCCGCCCAGGCGGAAGAGTTGGCCAGCGTCGACCCGGCCGCCGATCCCACCGCGCTGCTGACCCAGTTGATCGCAGCCAAAGGCTGGCTGGCGACACCGGTCCAGACACCGCGCGTCATCGTCCTGGTCGGTGCCAGCGGCGCGGGAAAAACCGCCATGGCCGCCAAATTGGCGGCGCGCCATCTGATGCGTACCGGTCAAAAAACTGCCCTCATCAGCCTGGACGATCAGCGCATCGCCGGTACCGCTGAGCTGTCGCGCTATGCTGAGATCATGGGGCTGCCGTTCGAATCCGCTCACGATCCAGGCGATTTGAAACGAGTGATGGACAGTCTGGAGGATATGCACATTGTGGTGGACACCCCTGGATTGAACCCCAACGAATTCGCCCGTCGGGACGCCCTGGCCCGCACGATCAAGGCCATGGATCGCGCCGAAGTCCATCTGCTTTTCAGCGCAGCCGCCCAGGAGGCGGTCATCGCCAAAAGCGTGGAGCTGTTCAAACCGCTGGGTATTCATTGCTTGCTGCCGACCTGTCTGGACTGGGCCGACCAGTCCGGCCCGTTCATCAACCTGATGGCCCAAGCCCACTTGCCGATTCGTTATGTCGGCACCGGCCCCCAGGTGCCCGAAGGGGTACGCGATCTGACGGCCCATGACCTGGCCAACGCGCTTGCCACCGGTCAGTGGCCCAAGGAAGAAGAAGTGCCCCAACCGCCGGCGCTCACCGTCGTTCAGCGTCGTCCTGCCCCGGTGGTATCAGCACCCTATATTGCCAATCGCAATTCGGACATTTTTCACGAACGCGGCTGTAAATCGGTCGGCCGCATCAATAACGACAACGCCCTGGTGTTCAAGGATGCCGCCGAAGCCATGAGCCAGGGTTTCAAACCCTGCCGCATGTGTTGCGCGGCGCTCCTTGTTCACAAACCCATCGATCGCCTGGCGCGGAACCGCTATGCCGGCAGCAGGATTTAAACCATGAAGCACAACGGCACTTCAAGCAAAGTGATTCGTCTGGAAGATCGCAAAAACGAGCCTTCGGAACCCACCAGCAAAGAGCGGCGCGCCACCGGCGGTGGTTTTCCCAAGATCGTGGCCATCACCAGCGGCAAAGGCGGAGTAGGCAAAACCAATATCGTCGCCAACCTGGGCTATACCCTGCGCCGGTTCGGCAAACGCGTCCTGATTCTGGACGCGGATCTGGGATTGGGTAACCTGGATGTGCTGTTGGGATTGACCCCCCAGTTCAATCTCTCCCATGTCATTCGGGGAGAGAAGCAACTGGCGGATGTGGTGGTCACCGGACCGGGTGGTATGCAAATATTGCCGGCTGCATCCGGCATTCAGGACTTGACCGCCCTGACCCAGCAGGAACGTTACATGGTCTTCAGCCAGCTGGACGATTTCATCCACGATTTCGACATCATGCTCATCGACACGGCCGCCGGGATCTCAGCCAACGTGCTCTACTTCAATATCAATGCGGACGAGATTCTGCTCGTGGCCACTCCCGAACCCACTTCCATCACCGATGCCTACGCCATGATGAAGGTGTTGTCGGTGAAATACGGCACCGACCATTTCAAGCTGGTGGTCAATGCGGCAGCCAGCGTTCAGGAGGCCGACGATGTCTATCGGCAGCTGAACCTGGTGGCCGATCGATTTCTGAACATCTCCATGGAGTACTATGGCAGCATCCTGCTGGATCCCCACATCAAGAAGGGCGTCCGCCAACAGCGGGCGGTCACGGAGATGGCCCCCCTTGCCAAATCCAGCCGTAACTTTGCCGCCTTGGCACGCAAGGTCGTCAGTACGCCGGCGCCAGAAAAGCGCGGCCGTACCGCCGATTGGTCCTTGACGGAGATTAACTGAACTTTTCCATCCAGAGACGGGACGGACGAAAAAAACAACTACCACGGGGGCAAGAAATGCCAGTCAAAGAATCCCAGATCAGGAAATTAAACAAGAACGATCACATCCTGCGCAACGAGATCATCGCGGAGTATCTGCCTTACGTCAACCGCATCGTCAACCGCATCGCTACCCACCTGCCGTCCACAGTGGAGGTGGACGACCTGGTCAATGTGGGGATCATCGGCTTGATCCAGGCCATCGAACGCTACGATCCTTCCCGGGACAACAAGTTCATGACCTACGCCGTGTTCCGCATCAAAGGGGCCGTGCTCAGCGAGCTGCGTTCCAGGGATTTTTTAGGCCGCACCACCCGTAAGAAGATCCGCAGCCTCGAAAAAGCCTACCTGAAGCTCGAACAGCAACTCGGGCGGGAGGTCAAAGACGAAGAGCTGGCCGCGGAGATGGATATGGATCTGGATCAATTTTACCAGGTCAAACGCATGTCCAGCATCTCGTTCATCAGCTTCGAGGAGATCGGCTGCACCACCAAGGAAGAGAAAGAAAACTTTCTCAACTATCTGGCCAATAACGAGGGAGATGACGCCCTTTCGCTGACCACCATCAAGGAAGTCAAGAACACCCTGGCCAAACACATCGAAACGCTGCCAGAGAAGGAACGTCTGGTGGTGTCCATGTATTACAGTGATGAAATGACCATGAAAGAGATTGGCCAGGCCCTGGACATCACCGAGTCCCGGGTTTCCCAGATCCATTCCCAGGCGGTCATCCGACTGCGCAACAAGCTGCGCAAAGACGGATTGCTGGAAGAATAACAGCACCAATTCACGGGAGCAGGCATATGTTGAGCATTACGATCCCCTTGTGGCTTTTACTGACGGCGGCCGGATTGCCGGCTCTGATTCTAATCGCTCTGTGTCTCCGATTGATTGGCATGAAACGCGACAAGGAGGCCCTGGCAGCAGCGGCTCCGGCGCCCGAGGCGCCTCCGTCGGCCGCCATCGGCGCATTCGACGACCGGATCCATCGACAAGTGCTTGACCAGCAGATCGATGCAGTATTCGATGTTTTGACGACCCTTATCCAGACCGAGCGGTGCAAGCTCAAAGCTCTGGTGAACCATGCCTTGCCGATGACCGAGCCGGCGACCGAAGCGCAGGCCACATCGGAAGCCGTCGAAAACCCTGTGCAAGCACCTCCCATGGATCCCCCTGCTCCGGTAAGCGGAGAAACCTCCCTGTCGCAGAATATAGCCAACCTGTCTGAAACGGGTATGGGTTCGGCCGAGATTGCCCGGCAGCTGGGCGTCTCCCTCAGCGAAGTAACCCTGGCTCTCAAAATGAACGCGGGACGCAGGCCGTACGTTGGCCGCAAGGTGATGGCGGTGGCATAGATAGGCAAGAGTTGCCGGTTTATTGACGCCTGCATCCCCACCGTATTTATAACTTACTGTAAATAAATTAATTTATATGTTCATGGGCGCTGGCACACGGGTTGCTATCCTTACTCAATGTCAACGCAGGTGAAAGGATGACGGGCCATGAGCGGAACTATTTACCAGGCGGCAGCGGGCGCTTTATTGCAGCAGATGCGGCTGGATATGCTCTCCAACAACCTGGCCAACGTCAACACGACCGGCTTCAAGGCCGATCAGCCGATTTTCCGCATCAACCCCGACGACCCCACGGCGGTCACAGCCGCCACCACCACTCCCGGCCGGATTTCTCCCTACGCGCCGCCCATGGAGGCGCGCACCAATTATGATAGCGGGCCGCTGAACCGCACCGGTAATCCACTGGATGTGGCCATCGTCGGCAAAGGCTTTTTCGAGATCCAGACCCCGGAGGGGCCGCGTTATACCCGCAAGGGGAATTTTACGATCAATGATCAAGGGGTCCTGGCGACGTCCGAAGGCTGGCCGGTCATGGGAGATGGGGGCGAGATTACCATCGACGAGGGTCGGGTGGAAATCGGCGATCAGGGCGAAGTGTTCGTGGATGGTGATTCCGTGGCCAAGATTCGGGTGGTGGATTTCACAGAGCCCTACAACCTTGTAAAAACTGGGGATACTCTCTTCATGCCGGCTCAGGGGGTTCAGAGCAATGAGGTGGAGGAAGGGGATAGCCAGGTAGCGCAGGGGTATCTGGAAGCATCCAATGTGAATGCCATCCGTACCATGACCGAAATGATCGAGACCATGCGCGTGTTCGAGGCCTACCAGCGCATGATCCGTACGGCAGACGATGCCACCGCCAAAACAGTCAACGAAGTGGGCCGGAGCGCTTGATCCAGAATGACTCAACCGTACGCCAAATGGGAGAATTGAAATGATCCGAAGCCTTTGGACCGCAGCGTCGGGGATGCAGGCCCAAGCCACCAATATCGACGTCATCGCCAACAACCTGTCCAACGTCAGCACGGCCGGCTTCAAGCGCAGCCGGGCCGAATTTCAGGATCTGCTCTACGAAACCATGCGCGCGCCGGGCGTCAGCGCCGCCGGTGACAACCAGGTACCCACCGGGATCCAGATCGGACACGGCACCCGCACCGTGGCCACACACAGGCTTTTCATCCAGGGCGATTTCCAGCACACCGAGAATGAACTGGACATGGCCATTGAAGGAGAGGGCTTTTTTCAGATCACCCAATCCAACGGCGACATCGCCTACACCCGGGCCGGGAATTTCAAAATCGACAGCGAAGGGCGCATCGTGACCGCCGACGGCTACCCCCTGGAACCGGAAGTCACGATTCCCACCGATGCCACCGCCGTCTCCATTGCCACCGATGGAACGGTGTCGGTGCAGCAACCAGGCCAGACACAACCCGTGGATGTGGGCAACATCCAGACGGTGCGCTTCGCGAACCCGGCCGGTTTGGAAGCCATCGGCCGCAATTTGTTCCTGGAGAGCGACTCTTCCGGAACCCCCACCACCGGCGTGCCAGGTGAAGAGGGCTTCGGCACCATCGCCCAGGGATATTTGGAAATGTCCAATGTGAGTGTCGTGGATGAGATGGTCAACATGATCACCGCCCAGCGGGCTTATGAAATCAATAGCAAAGCCATTCAAACCGCCGACGAAATGCTCCAGACGGCCAACAACCTGAAGCGTTAACGCCATGCGAACCAGCTGTCATAGACAAATGAGATGGAACGGTGCCGTGGCGCTCTTGTTTCTGCTGTCGGTCACCGTCGCAGCGGCCGACCCGCTGCAGATCGCCCTGACCACCAAAGCCACTGTGGATGAAGAGCATATTCTTTTAGGCGACATTGCTCAGATCAAAGGCGGCGAGAACGGTCAGATCGAAAAGCTGGGACAGATTGACTTGGGGCGCGCGCCTTCGCCCGGCGAATCCCAGACCATCCATCGCCGGCAGGTCGAGGCGCGTCTCAAACAAAACGGCCTCGATCCCTCCCAATATCATTTGGAAGATGCAGGGCCGATAAAAGTGTTCCGCACCTATGCAGGGGTCAGCGACGCTCAAATAAGGGCCGCAGTGGAAGCCTTCATCAAGAACCATGCCCCATGGCAGCCGGATCAAATGAAGATCAGGCCAATCGGGTACAACGAATCGCACAAACTGCCGCCCGGCGAGTTGCGCCTGCAGGTCATGGCGCCCAAGCACACAGATTGGGTGGGCGCCATCCCGTTTCAAGTACGATTGCTGGTCGACGGCCAACAGGCAAAACGGGTGAGCGTTTCGGCTTATATCGAGGTCTGGCAAGAGGTGGTGGTCGCCGTCAAACCCCTGGGCCGCAACCAACCCATCAACCGGGATGACCTCCAGCTTCAACGCATGAACATGGCCCGCGTGCCGGCCAATGCACTGGTTAGCTTAGACCAGGCACTCGGGTACCGGGCCAACCGCGCCATTGCCGTCAACAGCGTCCTGCGCACAGACCAGGTGGATTTGCCGCCCGTGATACGCAAAGGCGATGTGGTCCAGATGCTGGCCGAATCGTCCCAGTTGAAGATCACCACCCAGGCGGTGGCCCAGGAAAACGGCGGTCTTGGGCAGACGATCCAGGTGATCAATCTGGCATCCAGGAAAAACGTCCATGCCCGGATCATCGATGCACAAACGGTGAAAGTCGAATTTTAATGCGCCAGCAAAGCGACAGGAAGACAAAATGAGAAATCTCACAATATCGGCCGAAGGAAGCAGAAACATAGCGGGGTGGGCCGGCGCACTTTTCCTGTGCGTCCTGATGTGGGGCTGTGCCGCCAGCTCCATATCCACCCCCGCGCCTCAATCCCAGCGGCCCGCGCGGATTGCCCCGCCGGCAGAAGTCATGGAACCCCCGCGCTATGTGGCTTCGGCCGCCACCGACGGCTCTCTGTGGCGGGAAAGGTCTGAGCTGGGAGAACTCTTCAGCAACCCCAAAGCCCGCCGGGTGGGTGACATCCTGACCATCAGGATCGTGGAAAATTCCACTGCCACCAACAAGGCCAGCACCAGCACCGATCGTTCCTCGAGCCTTTCCGCCAGCATGGATGCCTTTTTCAATATGGAAAAGCGGTATCCATCGGATCACCCCTTTTTCAATCCCTTTTCATCGGTAGGCGGAAGCATCGACAGCCAGTTTGGCGGCAGCGGCGCCACCCAACGCAGCGGCGCCTTGTCGGCCTATATGACGGCCCAGGTGGTAGAAGTGCTGCCCAATGGCAACCTGATCATCGAAGGCAACCGCGAAGTGCGCGTCAATGCGGAAAATCAGATGATCACCCTTACCGGTGTGGTTCGCCCCCGGGATGTGTCCGCTGACAACGAGATTCTGTCCACCTATATCGCCGATGCACGCATCTCTTACAGCGGAACGGGCATACTCAATGATCGCCAACGGCCGGGATGGTTTACACGGATCATGGATAAGGTATGGCCTTTCTAGAAAATTTTAGCTGTATTTATTAACTTTGATAACAGTAATTTGATTAATAAGACATCAATGGAAACATGAATATGAATACCAAACCCGAGCGCCATGATTGGATGGAAAGATTGCGGATGTTCGTTGCGGTGCTGGTGGTGTTGGTTCTCCAGGCGGCCCCGGCCGGTGCGGTGAGGATCAAGGATATCGCTAACATTAAAGGTGTCCGCACCAATCAATTGGTGGGCTATGGATTGGTGGTGGGCCTGGATGGCACTGGTGACGACAAGAAGTCCGTCTTCACGACCCAGTCCATTGCCAGCATGCTTGAGAAGATGGGGGTTACCGTAAACCCCAAAGATCTGAAGGCCAAGAATGTCGCAGCGGTCATGGTAACAGCCGATCTGCCACCATTTGCCAGAACCGGCGCCCGCATCGACGCCCTCGTGAGCTCCATGGGGGACGCGAAAAACCTTCAAGGCGGAACGCTTTTGATGACCCCCTTGAAAGCTGCGGATGGAAATGTTTATGCGGTGGCCCAGGGGCCGGTCAATACAGGTGGATTTGCGGCCGAAGGGGCTGGGGCGACTGTACGCAAAAATTTCCCCACGGTGGGTCGGCTCATCGAAGGGGCAACGGTGGAGCGGGAAGTCAATTTCGATTTGAATGCGCGCAATGCCCTGACCCTCAGTTTGCAGCAGCCTGATTTCACCACCGCCAGCCGCGTTACCGATGCCATCAACGGCCTCTTTTACGATCCCATTGCGACGGCCACTGATGCCGGCACGATTCAATTACAGGTGCCCATGGCCTATACCGGCAATATCGTGGAACTGGTGGCCATGATCGAAAAACTCGAGGTAACGCCGGACAATACCGCCCGGGTGGTGATCAACGAACGCACGGGCACCGTGGTGATGGGCGACAATGTGCGCATTTCCACCATCGCCATCGCCCATGGCAATTTGAGCATCGTGGTCAAAGAGAGCCCCCAAGTCTCTCAGCCTCTGCCTTTTTCCGAAGGCCAGACCGTCGTGACCCCTGAGACCAATCTGACGGTCAATGAGGGCAAAGATCAATTGGTGCTCCTCAAGAGCGGCACCAGTATCGGTGATGTGGTCAATGCCCTCAATGCCCTGGGGGTTTCGCCACGGGACCTGATCGCCATATTCCAGGCCATCAAGGCGGCAGGTGCCCTTCAAGCGGATCTGGAGGTAATCTGATGACGGACTCGATTCAAAGCCGAATGCTTGTCACACCCAAGACTGCGCAGAGCACAGCCGCGTTCCGAAAACCAGGGGGCGCCGGCGCGGGGACGGATCAAAAACTGAGACAGGCATGTGAGGATTTCGAATCTATTTTTGTGGATTTCATGCTGCAGCAGATGCGCCAGACCGTGCCTCAAAATGAACTTTTCGGGGGGGGTAAGGCGGAACAGCTTTACACTTCCATGATGGATAGCGAACTGGCCAAATCCATTTCTCATCAGCGGGGATTGGGGTTGGCCGATCAGATGTATCGCCAATTGATGGCTACATCGGCTGGGAAGGGAATCAAGGACTCCAAAAATTACTAAACTTTACACAAAGGGTGCCGATAACCACAGCAAGGGGTATCGTATAAGGCGATACCCATCGGATGTTTGGAAAATATTCCAAACTTTTTCAGTCCTTTGAAAAAAGGGCGTGGCAGCTGGCACACGGAGTGGTTGCACAAGGAGGTCCGCAATGAAAGTGAATTCCAATAATCCCAGCATCGAACTGAACGCGTATGTCAAGCAGGTGCGGCAACAACAACGGACGATGGACACGGCCCAACAGGCCAATCAGCCCGTCCAACAGAACGGCGACAAGGTAAACTTGTCCAGCCGGGCGCGAGAGGTCCAGCAAGCCTCGGACCTGTTAAAGAGTATGCCTGACGTTCGCACCGATAAGGTAGAGAAGGTAAAAATGGAGGTGGACAAAGGCACCTACAAGGTTGTGGGCGCCCAGGTGGCCACCGACATGCTCAAAGAGACCTTTGAGAACAATTTAGTTTTACAGAAAGTCAACACACGGGTCTAACGCCGGTGGCTGACCGCACGGCAGATCAAGGGGTCGGTTCACGGTGGGAGACGGTTTCGCCGGCGCCATAAGAATTTTTTCGTGGCGTTGGGATGCTGTACCAAGGAAAGGTTGTGAACGTCATGGACCGACTCATTGAACAACTGGTTACGGTGCTCAAGCAGATCGAGACGCTTTATGAGCAGATGTTGCCGATCATCGAAAAGGAAAAAGAGGCGGCCCTGGGCCCGGATCCCCAGCAGCTCATGGCTCTCAATGGTGATAAACAGACGCTGATCGCCCAGTTATCCCGTCTCGAAGAGACGCGAATGGCGTTGACCCAACGGATCGCGGAAGACCTTCACATGCCGATCACCAAGGTCAATCTGGGCCATCTGGCTGCGGCCGTACATGCGCCCTACGACAGGGAACTGGGTCAGTTGCATGTGCGCTTGAAGGCAGTCGCGGCCAAAGTGCGGCGCTCCAACGAACAGTGCCAAGCCCTGATTCAATACTGCCTGCGTTTGGTGCAGAGCAGGTTGGTTTTTTTTCAGCACTGGTTGGGTCGCGGCGTGGATGTGTATGGCGCTTCAGGAAATTTAAACAGCGGTGCGGGCAGGGGCGGACGGCTGCTGTCCGGCACGGTCTGAACCGGCCCATGTACGGGAAAGGTGATGCGTCATGCCAAATATCTCGAACCTACTGAATATCGCTTCAACGGCGCTGGTCACCCAGCAGAAGGCCATTGACATCACCGGCAACAATATCGCCAATGTCAATACCGAGGGGTACTCCCGTCAGCGCCTGAACATGGAGCAAAACAGCCCCATACGAGACCATACCGGTACCATGAGCACCGGTGTGCATGCCGACCAGAAAATCCAGCGATACTACGACCAGTTCATCAACATTCAGCTCAACGGCGAAAACGAAAACTTGGGCCGTTGGGAAGCCCAGAAAACCGCCCTCGAAAAAATCGAGGTGCTGTTTGACGAGGTGTCGGGCTATGGCCTCGGAACCGCCATGGCCGATTACTGGAGCGCCTGGCAGGATGTGATCAACAACCCTTCCGGCCATGTGGAACGCACCAGCCTGCTGTCGGCCGGTCAGTACATGACCAACACCTTCAACCAGTTGAGCAACAACATCACCAAAGTCCAGGAAGACATCGACACCAATATCACCAATATCGTGGACGACATCAACCAGATCGCCGATCAGATCGCCGAACTGAACCGCAAGGTCAGCCAGGTGGAAGTCAACGGCCACAATGCCAACGACTACCGCGATCAGCGCGATCTGCTGGTCTTGAACCTCTCCAAACTCATCGACATCGATAGCTTCGAAGACGGCGATGGCAATGTCACCATCATGGTCGGCGGCGGCAGGCCCCTGGTGGAGCGCACCGCCACCTGGGATCTCTCCACGGTCAATGTGGGCGGCGTCGATCAGGTCTATTGGAACGACAGCAGCGGCGGAAGCCAGGATATCACCACCCGCATCGCTTCGGGCGAACTCAAGGGCTGGATCGAAGCCCGGGACGTAGTGATCAACGATTATCAAACCCGATTGGATGATCTGGCTGCCACCATGATTGCCGAAGTGAACGCCCTTCATAGTGCCGGCTACGGTCTGGACGGCTCCCAGAACGATTTCTTTATAGGGACCGGAGCCGCCGATATAGCAATCAATCCGGCCATCGAGGCCGATGTGGATCTGATCGCCGCAGCCAGTGATCCGGCGGCGCTACCTGGTGACAACGCCACCGCCATGGCCATTTTCGACCTGCAAAACTCTCTGACCATGGCCGGCGGCAGTTCGACATTTGACGACTATTACATTTCCCTGGTGGGCGATGTGGGCAGCGACGTGCGCCGGGCCGACCTGAACTTCGATCACCAGACGACCATGATGAACCATCTGACCAACTACCGCGAAGAGGTATCCGGGGTCAGCCTGGACGAAGAGATGGTCAACCTGGTCAAGTTTCAGCATGCCTATACGGCTGCAGCCAAGCTTATCACCACCACCGACGAGATGATGGATACGATCATCGGGATGAAACGCTAGTCCCGGTGACCAGCAGGAGGTTCCCATGCGGATCAGCAATGCCATGATGGCGGAGAATATCAAGGGCTATTTGTTAAAGCATACCGAGAGTCTGCTCAAAACCCAGGAACAGATCGCCAGTGGCAAGCGCATCAACCGGGCCTCCGATGACCCCATCGGTCTGGGGCTGGCCATGGGGTACCGCAAGAGTATCTCCAGTATCCAGCAATTCAACGAAAATATCACCAATGCCGAGTTGCACATCAATACCGTGGAAGACATCCTGGGCACGGTCACCGATTTGCTGCAGGAGGCCAAGGATATTGCCGCGGACCCGGATCGTGACATGCGGTCCATGCTGGCCAATCAGGTGGTAGGCATTCGGGATCAGGTACTTCAACTGGCCAATTCTCAAATCAACGGAAACTACGCTTTTGCCGGTGATTTGACGGATACCCCGCCGTTCAACGCCGCCGGAGTTTATTCAGGTGATACCGGCACCAAGGATTACATCATCGGCGATGGTTTGCAGATCAATATCGGCTCGGACGGCAGCCAGATCTTTCAAGGCGGCTCTGACATCTTCGCCGTGCTCAACGACCTGGAAACCGCCTTGAACACCGACGACACCGCCGGTATCGCCGCCCAGCTGCCTCTGCTGGAAGATGCCATTCAGCAGCTCAACACCACCCGAGCCGTTAATGCCGGCCAATACAAACGCCTGGAAGCCACCCAGAATTTCAACGAACGGTTTCTGGTTAACGTGCAGGATCTGCTCTCGCGCACCGAGGACACCGATATCGCTGCCGCGGCCATCGATCTGAATACCCAACAAACGGCTTATCAAAGCACCTTGGCCACGGCCGCCAAAATCATCCAGCCCACCTTGATGGACTTTTTGAGCTGAAATTGCGGGCGCGAGGAATCTTATTCTTTTTGATTTCTCATCGACGGCAGATTGCTCATGATGATTTCCACCCGCCGGTTTTTCTCCCGGCCGTGCGCTGTTTCATTGCTTTCGATGGGTCGATATTCGCCGAAACCCATGGCCGATATTTTTTTGGGATCGATGGCGGCGTTGGCCAGCAAGAAATCGGCCACCGCCGCGGCCCGGGCAATGGAAAGGCGTAAATTGCTTTTGAAGGGACCACTGCGTACCGGCACATTGTCGGTGTGACCGGCCACAACGATGTCTCCGGCATCGTTTTGCAGCAGTTTAGCCACGTTTCGCAGCAGGGGTTTCATTTCTTCACGTATTTCATCTTTGCCCGATTCGAAAGTGCTCTCTCCCATGAGCCGAACCACGATACCTTCACCGGTTTCCTCCACGTCGATCTGCCCCTGGAATTCTTCAAGCTCGCTGGAGAGCTGTTTGTCGATCTCCTGGCCGATCTCTTCCTTCAAACGGGTTTCGATGATCTCCTGATTGAAATCCTGGCTGATCATCGTCATCCCTTTGGGAATATCCATAATCCGGATCTTGCGCTGAACGCCGAAAGCTTTTTCCAGAGAACCGGCCACCTGTTTGTATTTCTGGCGGTCCATCTCTGAAAATGAGAGCAACAGCACGAAGAAACACAGCAACAGGCTCATCAGGTCGCCGAAAGTCACCACCCACATGGGCGCGCCCTTGGGAGGCTCGGTGAACTCATCATCTTTGAGACCGGCCATCAGTTGGCCTCCGCGCCGGCCGCCGATTCGCCGGATATTTCTTCTTTCTTCACCACCCTTTGTTTGGGCGTCAGGAAAATTTTCAGGGATTCTTCCAGCACCAGGGGCGAAACCCCCCGGTTTATGCCGATGGCGGCCTCCAAGATGATGCTCTTGTTCAGCTTTTCCTGGTTGCTGCGCAGGCTCAGCTTCTCGGCGAGGGGTATGAACAGAAAATTGGCCAGCAAGGCGCCGTATAGCGTCGTCAAAAGGGCGACTGCCATCGCTGGTCCGATTTTGGAAGGATCATCCATGCTGCCAAGCATCTGCACAAGGCCGATGAGGGTGCCGATCATGCCGAAGGCCGGCGCGCTGTCGCCCATGGCTTTGAACACATTCTGTCCGACAGTATGCCGCTGGGTCATCAGGCGGATGTCCTTGCTGAGCATGTCATCGATCAATCCTTCGTCATAGCCGTCCGAAAGATATCGCAAGGCCTTGGCGGCAAACGGATCCGTGGCCGTCTCTTTTTCCAGTGCGATCAATCCCTCTTTTTTAGCGATGCGCGTGAAGTTCACCATTTCGGCGATGATCTCTTCCGGGTCTGCCATTTTGACGAGAAAAGCCTTCATGACCACTTTGATTGAATTGATCACATCGCTCATCTTGAATTTGATGAAGGTGACGGCTATGGTGCCACCTACGACCAGCAAGATACTGGGGATATCGATGAAGGCCAGAAAACTCCCGCCCAGATAAACGGCCGTCAGTATCAGTATTGTGCCGCTGATGAGCCCGATGATGGTTGCCAGATCCATACGTTCTTCCTATTTTCTGATAAACACTTTGGCGCTGATATTGCCCATTTGATGGTATCGCTTGAGTTTTTGCACGATGCCGGCGTCTATCCTCGTTCCCGCGGCCATCAGAAAAGCACCGCTTTTCATGAGAATGTCTCGCCCCAGCACCATCCCGGCAGCCAAGTCCTCGATGAATACATCGCGATCCTCGCGTCGGTTTTCCTCTTGCTGGCGGTTGAGATTGAGATCAATCAACAAAGCGACCATGACCGGTTCCAATTGATACCCCCGATACTGCTGCAGAATCTCGGGGGCTTTTTCCAAAGTCACTTTTTCGCGGTGAACCAGGTCGTCATAAAGGGAGGCGGCCGCAACGATGCGGGCCCCCACTGGTATCTGTTCACCGGCCAGGCCGTCTGGAAAACCGCGCCCATTGAACTGCTCATGGTGGGAACGCACGAGCCGGGCCACCGGTCGCATAAGATCCAATTGGGTGAGGATTCTCTCCCCACGCTCGGCGTGGCTGCGATAAAAGCCTGGCTCATCGCCGGCAAGTTCCGTGCGCCGTTTTTTGAGCATCGACAGGGGCAGCCCCACGAACCCGATATCATGGAGCATTCCGGCTGCTTCGATCACGGGGTATTCGTCGGGTGTCACGTCTGGATGCTGTTTGGCGATGGTTAAAGCCAGAGTGCCGACGCGGGCGTTATGCTCCGCCAGCGCCGGGTGATAGAGCGTCATCATTTGCGCAAGCGTCTGGATGGTTTGATAAAAGTTGCGTTTGAGGACCAAAAGCTTCTGGTTTAGCGCCTGTTCCAGGTGAAGGATCCGCTGGGCGATGAAGAGCTTGTGCTGCAGCTCATCAGGGGAAAAGGGTAGATTCAGAATGTCGTCTGCCCCAGCCGCCAATGCCTTTTGGCATTCAGTGCGTGTTTCCTGACCACACGCCAAAAGTATATAGATGGGGCGTTCAAGCTTCAGTTGGCGTACTTTGCTGCATAAATACAAAGCGTTGGGGGCTGGAAGCGTCTGCTTTGCCAGGAGCAGATCGACCTGCATCCGGCCTATGGCTTCAAGGGCCTCCCTGGCATCAACGGACCACGCCACAACGTGTGCCGATGGATCAACCATTCTTTGGATCTGGTTGCGGACGGCTGGATTGTCTTCGATCACCAGGAGTTGCATGATTCTACCCTATCGGACGATTCAGAAGCGGCACTTTCAGCAAGAAACTCTTTTGCTCTGCGATGACCGCGCGCTGCCCAGTGGCTGGTTCTTAAGAAATGATATCGGTTCTAAGGGGTCTAAACTTAAGAGAATATTTGAATGGTCGGCGAATCGACGGTCCGAAGTGATATGGCTTGAGATGCCATGTCGAATCAATGGCGGCCGAGTGGCTCATAAAAGACATCCCAACCGGACCGGTCCCATATTTTCCGCAGTCAGCTAAAGAAAGCGGCCGCAAGGGGCGATATGGGTGCAAGAGCCTGGGGTTTGTGGGCTTTGCCTGTTACCATGGCCCATCGCGCGCTGGAAACAAGGGACATCCTATGGAAATACTGATTGTCGAAGATGATTTTATCTCGCGCAACCTGCTGAAAAAAATGCTCATGGAGATGGGACACCAGGTGGTGGAAACCGAAAACGGTCGCCAAGCCTGGGAACTGCTTCTCAAGAGACCCATTTACCTGGTCATCGCCGACTGGATGATGCCGGAGATGGACGGCCTGGAGTTGTGCCGCAATATCCGCCGGGTTGCCTTCGATGGTTACATCTATTTCGTGGTGTTGACTTCCAAGGATCGACGCAAGGATCTGGTGGAAGTATTCCAGGCGGGCGCGGACGATTACATTCCCAAGCCATTCGATCCCGAAGAGCTCAAGGCGCGGGTCGCTACCGGCCTGCGTGTCGCCGAACTGGAAGCTCGTCATAAGAAGATGCAAAATAACCTTCTGGAAAGCCGCAATAAACTGCGAACAGTGATCGATGCCTTGCAGGAAGAGATTATCGCCATTGATCGGGATTACACCATTGTTTCCGTCAACAAGGCATTTGCCCAGCGTTTGGGCGAAAGGGCCGAGGAGATGATCGGCCGACGCTGTTTCGACGATAACGGGGAACGTATTGCCCCTCATACTTTCTTGCTGGATCTTCGCCCATTAGTGGACACCGTATTTGAAAAGGGCGTTCCCCAGCACTTATTGTATACTTATCGGGATGAAGACGGCGGTATTAGTTACAAACAGATTCAGGGGCTGCCGGTCTCCCATCAAGAACGGGGCGGGGTGGTTCAAGCTTTGGTCGTCAGCAAGGACATCACGGAAGAGCGACGCAAAGCTGGCGAAATCAATGCCCTGAACGAAAAAATGCTGGGTATCGCCGCAGAGGTGGAAGCCCGGAACGCCAGCCTCGATTCCGCCCTGAAGCGTTTGGAAACCACCCAGGCGCAAATGGTCCAATCCGAAAAGATGGCTATCATCGGGCAACTGGCAGCCGGGGTGGCCCACGAGATCAACAATCCAACCGGATTCGTCAGTATCAATCTTAAGACCCTGAGCGGTTACCATGACAACCTCGGCGTTCTGCTCGATAGATATCGGGAGTTGCTGCAGTTGCTGCAGGAACCGGCCGCTGGTCGAGAGATCAGTCATGAGGTCAAGGCGAAGATCGCGCAGATCAGGGCCCTCGAAACCGATATCGATTTAAATTTTCTGTTGAAGGACTCGCGGGATCTGATCCGGGATTGTCGCGAAGGAACCGAGCGCATCAAAAAAATCGTTTTGGACCTTAAGGATTTTGCCCATCCAGGGGAGGAGGCGCTTCAATCCACGGATGTCAATAGGGGACTGGAATCCACCTTGAACGTGGTCCATAACGAACTCAAATTCAAAGCCACGGTTACCACCGAGCTGGGCGCCATTCCAACAGTCCAAGGGTACCCGCAACAACTCAACCAGGTGTTCATGAACATTCTGGTGAATGCGGCCCAGGCCATTGAGAACCGAGGAGAAATTCGGATTAAGACTCAAAAGGTTGAAAATGGCTTTGTAGAAATAATTATCAGCGACACCGGCAGTGGCATTGCCGAAGAAAACATCCCAAAAATCTTCGATCCGTTTTTCACCACCAAGGAACTGGGCAAGGGAACCGGATTGGGGTTGAACATCGCTCATAACATCGTCAAAAAACACAATGGCGTCATCGATGTGCAAAGCAAGCTTGGCCACGGCTCGACTTTTACCATCCGCCTGCCCGCCGAAGGCTGATCCCAACAGCCCTTTCCCTCATACCTGCTTCACATTACACGTGATTGATACTCGATGCCATATATCCGGCGCCGAATCCGTTATCGATGTTCACCACGGCCACGTTGGAACTGCAGCTGCTCAACATGCCTAGCAAGGCGGTAATTCCTCCCAGACTGACGCCATAGCCGACACTGGTGGGCACCGCAATCACCGGCCTGCGCACCATCCCAGCCACCACGCTAGGCAAGGCGCCCTCCATGCCGGCCACAACGATCAATACGCGCGCTTCCGCCATCAGTTCCCGATGGGCCAGCAGCCGGTGGATCCCGGCAACGCCCACATCGAACACCGATTTGACGACATTGCCCATGGCATCGGCGGTCAGCAGAGCTTCCCGGGCCACCGGAATATCCGAGGTGCCCGCCGATATGACCAGGATCGTTCCCCGGCCTGTTTTTGGCAAAGGGGTCTGTTGCCAGACGATCATGCGTGCCGCCTCGTCATAGGTCGCATCCTTGAATTGGGCCAAAACCGTATTTGCTTTGGCCGCATCGCAGCGGGTCACCAGGATAACCTGCTCCTGGGCTTGCATTCGTTCCATGATGCCGACAATCTGGGGCGCTGTTTTGCCTTCGCCGAAAATCACTTCGGGAAAGCCCTTGCGCAAGCTGCGATGGTGATCTATATGGGCATAGTCAATATCTTCCATGGCCAGATCATTCAACTGCGCCCTGGCTTCGCCGATACTGGTTTGACCTGCGGCGACCGATTCAAGCAGTTGGGTTAATCTTTGATGGTTCATGGTATTTCTCCTTTAGGCGGATTGGAACTATCGCACGGATGTATGCCAATGTCGGCCAACGGTCAACCCCCCACATGCTTCAGGTGTCGTGATGCGTATTGTCGCCGTTATCCCTTCCCGTTACGAATCGACTCGTTTTGAAGGCAAACCGCTGGCGCTCATCGCCGGCAAGCCAATGATTCAATGGGTATATGAAAGCGCTTCGCGGGCCAGCCGCACCTCGGAAGTAGTGGTCGCCACCGATGACCAGCGCATCTTCGACGCCGTCCAACGCTTCAATGGAAGGGTGCTGATGACCTCGCGGGCGCACCGCTCAGGTTCGGATCGGGTGGCTGAGGCAGTCGACCAACTGGGACTGTCCGGGGAAGATATCGCCATAAATATTCAAGGCGATCAACCGCTGGTACATCCGGCATGCTTCGATGCCGTGGTAGAGCCGCTCTTGGAGGCATCGGATGCAACCATGAGTACGTTGGCGTTCCCAGTAGTGGATCGAAGGGAATATACCAGCCCCAAAGATTGCAAGGTGGTCATGGATGATCACGGCAATGCCCTGTATTTTTCAAGGGCTCCAATTCCGTTTGCCCGGGATGGCGGCGAGGATTTTACGGTCTACAAGCATTTAGGGGTATATGCCTACACGCGAAGATTTCTGGAATCGTTCCGTCGACTGCCCACCGGGCGTCTCGAAACGATAGAAAAGCTCGAACAACTGCGCGCCCTCGAGCATGGGCTGCGCATTAAAGTGGTCGTGACCCCCCACGACTCGCCAGAAGTGGACCTGCCCGAAGATATCGGGCGCATCGAAGCCATCCTGCGACATTTACAAAAATAACAATTGTGAAAGACTCTCTAATCCCATCCTTTGTCTCTGACGATCCAATCCGTTAGAAGTCTTTCATGGAAAATCATTCTGCCGCCTGACCGGCATCCATAGGTGGATCGCCGATCCGCGCCCCTGGTTTGCAACCTGCCGGTTGGATGTCTCCTTGCAGCATACAACCCGCTGGCATCCATTCATCCAAGCGGCAGCAATCGAACGTCACTTTTTAAATCAGTTTTGCGGCGCGCAGGTGTTGGCCCAAAGCCCACAGGGCCTTTTTTGGTCAGGCTTCGAAATCATTCGGGGGTTCCAGCATGGAGCATCATCGCAGCTGGAACCCCCGTTCTTTATTTGGAGAAATGTTATCCGTCGAATTTATGACTTGGCCTTGGGGGATGGAACGACCACCGCTGGAATCGTCGCTTTCCGGAGCACCTTTTTTAACGTGCCTTCACCGATATCCCCTGCCAAAAGGTGATGCTTGCGGTGGCCCAAAACAATCATATCGCAGGATTCTCTCTCGGCTACCCTCAAGATCTCCTGTGATATAGAGGGCGCCTCGATCACCATGTCTTTCACTACCAGTGGTTTGGCTCTTTTCAGGCCTTGTTCGGCCTCGCTGCAATACTGATGGATTTGCTCGCCGATGGTATGCGCTTCGGTCCGCTTTCCGATCAGAACGCTTCGTGCATTTTGGGTCTTTTTCTGTTCCAGTTCCTTGTAAAGGTCCTCGCCCAGGCCAATTCGCACCACATCGGCGCTGAAGGCCGGTTCTCTTTTCATCACATGCAATACAACCAGCTCGCTTTCGAAACGATCGGCCAGCGCTACGGCGTAAGTGAATGCGTTTCGAGCTGTATCCGAAAGGTCGGTTGCAAAAAGAATTCTATTGATCAGGGTGTTCACCGTTCGATCTCCATTTTTAGGTTGTTCCGCCAAGGGAAATCATGAATCCGCATTTAGAACTTGAGTTGGGACGGCAGCCACAATGTCAGTTCAGGCCATATCATGATCATTACCATAAGTAAAACCATCAACAGAACGAAGGGGATAACGGAGCCATGGACCTCTTGCATGTTGACTCACAACGGAGTGGCCAAGGCTTTCATGTAAAACAGGTTGAAACCGAAGGGGGGCGTGATATAGCCCAGTTCCATAATGATGACAAACATGATGCCGAACCAGATCGGGTCGAAACCCAGTTTTTCAATGACTGGCATGAACACGGGTATGCAGACGACGATAATGCCTCCCGGATCCATAAGGCATCCCAGGATAATCATGACCAGTTGCATGCACACCATCATTACCCAGCGGTTTACCTCCAGGGCGGTGAAAAAGTCAGCCACCATATGGCAACCGAGCCAAAGCTGAATACCACCGGCACACCCAATGCCATTAAAAAAACGAGCAACCCAAAGAACAGTATGGCGGCCAAGCCGACTCGAGGGGATCATATCCCAGCGACTCAACAACCGGCTCTTCAAAAACATGTTTCTGGGAATCTTCAGTCACAGCATGCTGCGTTGGTACTTTGCCAGCGAACGGAACACACAAATCGATATGGCGGTCTGGATCAAAGAGGAGGCTGTTCTACTGGCGCCGGCGGCGCTGAGATCTGGCCAGTCGAAATCATAAACGAACGCAGGTATCATGAGGAGGCGTTGGGATGAAGTACGGACTTACCCTGAATTCTGCTAGACTATTTGAGGTTCTGCTCCTCTATTTTATCGGAGGCGGTCGCCGGCTTATCCGGCATTGGTGTTTGCGCGGCCGGCTTGGATGCTTTGGGAGCCGACGATTGTGACGAGGGGGCGCTGCTGGATGAACGTCGATTGGCACCGCTTTCCAATTCGTTGAGTCTGGATTGAAGCGCTTCGATCCTTGCCTTGAGCGCGTTCTCTACCTTCAACGACTCGAACCTGATCGCCAGATCCATGGACTGCTTATCGATTTTGCTCTGCTCAATCGCCGCTATTTTCTTCTCCAGAACGTCGATCTGGGACTCTGACGAACCCAAGGACTGGCTGACCTGGTCCATCTGCTTTTTCAATTCCTGGGTAATGGCGGCAGTCTGGGTTGCGGCCGCATTGGAAGATTCCACCACCGTATTGATCTGTTTGACCATTTCGGCCCTGGCGGTCTTCAGTTCCTTTTGCTCGGCGGTAAGCTTGTTGATCTCTTTGACGCTTTCCTGGATTTTATCCAGGCGCGTCTTGATGGTGGACAGGTTCTTATCGTTTTGCTCCGTGAAGGCAGACATCGTTTCTTCAAGCTTGGCCTGGCGCAGCGAGAGCGATGAAAATCGAGATTCCAAATCGGCCGAAAGCTTCTTAAATTCACTGGCGCCGGTATCTTCCGTTTGCACCACTCGCTTCTTAATGTCTAGATAGGTGATTACTACCACGATGACGATCAAAACCGGTATCAAGATCGATATCAGCGTTACCCGCTGATTGATTTTTTCCAGCTTCAACTCCTGTACTTCGGTTTGAGCGGATGCTTCTTCAGGCTCTTCAACATCTGCGCTGGTTTTATCCAGGCGCATCTTGAATGTGATGTCTTCATCATCGATTTTCTTCATGGTGCGTCTCTTGTTTATTCCCATTCAATGGTGCTGGGGGGCTTGGAGCTGATGTCATAAACAACGCGGTTGACGCCGCGGACTTCATTGATAATCCGGTTTGAGATGCGACCCAGCAACCGGTGGGGCAGTTTGGCCCAATCGGCCGTCATGGCGTCTTTGCTGGTAACTGCGCGGACGGCTACGATATCTTCATAGGTTCTGCTGTCGCCCATAATGCCGACGCTTTTGAGCGGCAGTAAAACCGCAAACGACTGCCAAAGCTTCCGGTAATAGCCGGCAGCCCTTATTTCTTCCAGCAAAACCGCATCCACCTCGCGCAAAACATTCAGGCGCGCCGCGGTGACGGCGCCCAGAATTCGGATGGCAAGACCGGGGCCGGGAAACGGCTGGCGCCACACGAGGTCCGGGTCCAGGCCCAACTGGATGCCCAGACGACGCACCTCGTCCTTGAACAGGTATTGCAGAGGCTCAATCAGCTTGAGTTTCATGCGCTTGGGAAGGCCGCCCACGTTGTGATGGGATTTGATGACCGCCGTGGGTCCGCCGAAGGCGGAGCGCGATTCGATCACATCCGGGTAGAGCGTCCCTTGGGCTAAGAAATCGGCCCCCTTGATTTTTTTGGCCTCGGCCTCGAAGATATCCACGAATACTTTGCCGATGATCTTACGCTTTTTTTCGGGATCGGTAACCTTGTCGAGGGCCTTTAGGAACTGCCGGCTCGCATCTACGAACCGGATATTGATATGCAAGTGCTCTTTAAAAGTCTTTCTCAGTTTGAGGGCCTCATCTTTGCGCAGCAGGCCGTTGTCCACGAAAATACAGGTCAGGTTGGCTCCGATGGCCTTGTGAATCAGCATGGCGGTGACCGTCGAGTCCACGCCGCCGCTCAAGCCCAGGATGACTTTGCGGTCACTGACCCTATGGCGGATCTCTTCCACGGCCTGGCGAGCGAAGCCCTTCATGGTCCAGCTGCGTTTACAGGCACAGACTTGAAAGAGGAAATTGTGCAAAATCTGCTTGCCCTTGCTGGTGTGGACCACCTCAGGATGAAACTGAAGGCCGTAAAACCGCCGCCGATTATCGGCCATGGCCGCAAATGGGGTGTTGGCAGTCACCGCAGTCACTTCAAAACCGTCCGGCAGTCGGGTGATGCTGTCTCCGTGGCTCATCCAGACTTGGCTGAGCGGGGGTATCTTCTGGAAGAGGTCGTCCGTCCGGATTGCTTCCAGCTCGGCGAATCCATATTCCCGTTTTTGGGCTTGCTTGACCCTGCCGCCCAGGGCATCGACCATAAATTGCATGCCATAGCAGATCCCAAGAACCGGTATTCCCAGTTCGAAGATGCGTGCGTCGATACGCGGGCTGTTGGGTTCATAGATACTGGAAGGTCCGCCCGATAGGATGATACCCTCCGGGCGCAGCTCCTCGATGCGCGCCATGGGGAGGGTTGGCGGTTCGATGATGCAGTAAACGCCGCATTCCCGGACACGTCTGGCGATGAGTTGGTTGAATTGAGATCCGAAATCGACTATCAGGATCATGAGGGGCCTTTTTGCATTATATTCAATGAAGAAAAGCAGTTAAACGATTTGCGAAAACAATGTGAATATGTTAGAGACGGCGAAAAAAGTCAATGGTTTTTCTGCTGACATTGCCAGGGCGGGCGGCGGCGGCATCGGCCCCCTGCTGGAAGATAGCGGTTTGAGAAACAGTTATGATCGTCCAGATTTATGAAATTCAATCACGCGAAGAAGCACAGCTCGTAGTCGACTTGGGAGTGGATCACGTGGGCAGCGTTGTGCTTACGCCGGCCCATTGCCAAGACCCTGTTTTAAAAGATGCCGTGGCGGCTGTAAAAGCAGGGGGACGCCTGAGCAGCCTGATTCCGCTGTTTCACGATCCCGAATGCATCGCCCAGGCCATCCGCTTTTATGAACCGGACATCATCCACTTTTGTGAAACCCTCTGCGCCAACGGTAACGGCCATCCCCAAACACTGGCCGCCCTTGAGCGCCAAAAAAACATCCGTAAAGCCTTTCCAAACATACAGATCATGCGCTCCATCCCCATCGCGCAAACGGGGTATGGCTCTGAAATTCCGTCCTTATCGTTGGCCGCCTGGTTCGAGCCTTACAGCGACTGGTTTCTCACCGACACGCTGCTCATGGCCAACCGTGACACCCCCGAGCAAGATCAGCCCGTGAGCGGTTTTGTGGGGATCACGGGACAAACTTGTGACTGGTCCGTTGCGCGGGATCTGGTTCAAGCCAGCCGCATACCGGTGATCCTGGCCGGCGGCATCGGCCCGGCCAATGCCCGTCAAGGAATCGAGCAGGTGAAGCCAGCTGGGGTCGACAGCTGCACTGGCACCAACGCTCTGGATGCAGCGGGGAATCCCATCCGCTTCAAGAAAGATCCGGACAAGGTTCGCGCCCTTGTCCTGGCCGCCCGGGAATTGGCGGACCACACTCAAACCGACGATCGATAATTATTTAGCAAAGCCATAACGTAACAGAAGGAGATCACACAAATGCTGGAAAGCGGCGATTTACGCAAGGGAACGAAAATCGAGATAGACGGTGACCCGTATATCATCGTCCAATTCGAATTTGTAAAACCGGGCAAGGGCCAAGCGCTTTACAAATGCAAGCTGAAGAACATGATCACCGGGGCGCAGTTTGATCGCACCTACCGCTCGGGCGAGAAATTCACGCCGGCCGACTTGGAGGAGGTCACTATGGAGTACCTCTATTTCGACGGTGAGAATTACTGTTTCATGAACAATTCCAATTATGAGCAGGAGATGCTATCGGCCGCCCAGGTGGGAGATGCCAAAACATTGCTCAAGGAGAATACGGTCTGCAATGTGCTGATGTTCCAGGGGCGTGCCATCGGCCTGACGCTGCCCAACTTCGTCGAACTGCGCATTACCAAGGCCGAACCGTGGGCCAAAGGCGATACGGCCAGCGGCAGTACCAAGCCCGCGACCTTGGAGACCGGACACGTGGTTCAGGTGCCGCCCTTCGTTAATGAAGGCGAGCTGGTGCGAATCGATACGCGCACCGGATTGTATGTGGAGCGGGTCAAGGGATAATTATTACTTTGCAGGGTGTGCGGTCTCCGATCGGTATCGGCGTTCGGCCGATACCGATGGCGCCGGCTCAATCGGAGGAGGGCATTGGCAGCTCGGCCTGGTTCTTTTCGATCTGGCGCACAATGAACTCTTTGATCCGGTTGCCGTCCATGGCCTTGACGACTACCTGAAAATTACCCAGGGAATATTCCTCATTTTCGCTGGGAATGCGGCCGATCTGTTCGAGGACGTATCCGGAGAAGGTATCGTATTCGGCTGAATCGGGGATATTCATGCCGATCACCTCGTTGACTTCCTCGATATCGCTCTTGCCCATTACGATCCACTCTTTGTTTTTGCGTTTCACGATCAGTGGCTCTTCTTTATCCGTCTCGTCCCGGATCTCCCCCACCAGCTCCTCTAAAGCGTCTTCCAGGGTAATCAAACCCGATACACCACCATGCTCATCCACCACGATGGCCATGTGGTTTTTACGTTTCTTGAACTGCTGCATCAGCGAGTCCAGTTTCTTATGCTCGGGCACGAAATAGGGCGGCCGCATGAGCTGCCGTACATCTGGCAGTTCCTTATATTTGGCCTGGTGGGTCAGGATGTCTTTGACATTCAGAATGCCCACCACATTGTCGATGGTGTTTTCGATCACCGGAATCCGGGTGAAGCCTGATTCGGCGATCGCTTGAAGGTCCAAGGTTTCGTCGGCCTCCACCACGAACATGTCGGCGCGGGGGGTCATGATCTCGGACGCATTGGTGTCGTCGAATTCGAAGATCCGGTGAATCAGCTTTTGCTCTTCCTCTTTGATCTCCCCTTCCTCCCGCACCACCTCCACAAAACTCATCAACTCCTCTTCGGTTACCGTGGGCGCCTTTTTGATGCGGCCCGTCAGCTTGGGGATAAAGTCGAGCAGAAAGACGATCGGCCGGCAGATCAGCGAGAACCAATAAAGGGGGAAAATGATGGTGCGCGCGATGAGAACATTGTTGTTGGTGGCCACCGATTTGGGGAACACTTCGCCGAAGACCAGGATCAGAAATGTCATCACGCCGGTAGCCAGGCCGACGGCATAGTTGGGAAACAGTTGCAGCGCCAATCGGGTGGCCAGGGACGAGGCTGCGATATTGACCACGTTGTTGCCGATCAGGATCGTCGACAGCAACCGATGAGGGTCATTCTTCATCTGAAAAATCAGCTGATTGGCTTTATCACCGCTTTGTTTGGCGAGGAAACGGGCCTTGCTGCGGCTGATGGAAAAGAGCGAGGTTTCGGCTGATGAAAAAAAACCTGATAATATTAGCAATATGATTAAAGCGATGACTTGTTGGATCATAGGTTGGCATTTCCTGATGCCGGGGCATGGATATTCCCCGAAGTGGTCGTAATCGTCGTCTCGCTCGAGTGGTATTTCGGGGCAGGGATAGGCTTCGAGTATTTTAAAGGTATTGACCAACTAGGTAAGTGGGGGTCGTCCAAGACTTGCTTTTTCCTCCCGAGAAAGGCAATCTGAATTTTCATTTTAAGTAGGAGTTTTTATACCAAAGGTTTTTCGGTTTTCAAATAAAATAAACATCGTCCGCCGACAGTGCATCACCCCACCTGCGGACAGAGACATCAAAGCAGAGCCCGTTTGAATCCCATTGCGGAATATATCCACGCCTTGATCCACTCCACCCAATTTAAAAATCAAGTGGCAGGTCATCATTTTACACCGTTCCACTCTGCGCAATGGGCTAAGCCGCCTGTGCACCTGCCGGAACCGGTGCTTGCGCTGCTGGATCGACTAGGCATCAAAAAATTGTACAGCCACCAGGCAGCAGCGCTGACATGTATTACCGACGGTCTGCATACGGTGGTATCGACACCCACTGCCAGTGGCAAGACCCTGATCTATAACCTGGCCCTGTTTCAGGAGCTGGTCCAAAATCCGCAGGCCCGCGCGCTGTACCTCTTTCCTCTCAAGGCACTGGCCCAGGATCAGCTGGCCGCCTTTCGGCAATGGGCCTCCATGGCGCCCACGCTGCCGGCAGGCGCCGCTATTTACGACGGCGACACCAGTGCCTACCAACGCAAGAAAATACGCCAAAATCCACCGCACTTGCTGATCACCAATCCGGAGATGGTTCACCTGGCGTTGTTACCCTTCCACCACCAATGGCATACCTTCTTCAGCCAGCTAAGATTGGTGGTAGTGGACGAAGTCCACACATACCGAGGCATGTTCGGGTCTCACATGGCCCAAGTGCTGCGCCGGCTCAGACGCGTCTGCGACCATTACGGCGCTGCGCCAACGTTTGTGTTCACTTCGGCCACGGTGGCCAATCCCGGCCCCCTGGCCAACCGGTTGCTGGGCCTGCCGGTCGAAACCATTCAGGTAAATGGTGCCCCCCAGGCCGCGCGCCATGTCGTATTAATCGATCCCCTCCACGGGGCCTCCCAGGCGGCTATTTCCCTGCTCAAAGCAGCACTCGCCCGACGCTTGCGCACCATCGTCTATACCCAATCCCGAAAGACAGCTGAATTGATTGCCATTTGGGCTCAGCAGCGAGCCGGCCGCTGGGCCGATCAAATCAGTGTTTACCGTGCCGGTTTGATGCCGGAGGATAGACGCGAAATCGAGCGGCGCTTGAAGAATGGGGAACTGCTGGCAGTCGTGAGCACCAGCGCGCTGGAACTGGGCATCGATATCGGAGATCTGGATCTGTGTCTCCTTGTGGGATATCCGGGTTCCATGATTTCAACGCGGCAGCGCAGTGGACGGGTAGGGCGCAGAGGCCAGGAAGCGGCCATGGTCCTGATTGCGGGCGAAGATGCGCTCGACAAATATTTCATTGCCAACCCCCATGCATTTTTTGAGGCCGCGCCGGAAACCGCTGTGGTCAATCCTTTCAATGCAGTGGCACTGGACGCACATTTGGTATGTGCGGCGGCCGACCTTCCCCTTGACCTGCATGAAACGTGGCTGGCATCCACCGAGGTCCGCAGCGCCCTGGACCGCTTGGAACTATCAGGGGAATTGCGGGGTAACGCCGAAGGCACGCGCTGGTACACGACTCGACGCCGACCCCATGGGAACATTCATCTACGTTGCAGTGGAACAAGCTATCGCATTCTGGATGGGGAGACGCATACCACCATAGGGGAAATCGATGCCCATCGGATTTTTCGCGAAACCCACCCCGGTGCCGTTTATCTGCAACAGGGAGAGACCTATCTGGTGGAAGCCATCGATGACACCGGCCATACTGTTCGTGTGCGGGCCGCGCGGTTGGATTACTACACCCGGGTACGCGGCGAAACAGATGTCTCTATCATCAGCACTACCGCACGCAAAAACTGCGGCCAAATAATTTTCCATCTGGGTGTTTTGAAGGTGACCGATCACATAACAGCCTTCGACCAGGTTCGCAGCGCCGATGGGCGTCCCATGGCGCGGATCCCTCTGGATCTGCCCCCGGTCACTTTCGAAACCCAGGGCATCTGGTGGGAAATAGGTCAAAATTTATGCCGACGTTTAATGGCCAGCGGATTCGACCTGATGGGAACCCTGCATGCCACCGAGCATGCGGCCATCGGCATTTTGCCCTTGCTGGTGATGGCGGACCGGAATGACATCGGCGGGTTGTCCACCAATTTACATCCCCAGACCGGTCAGGCCACTATCTTTATTTACGACGGGGTTCCGGGTGGCTCCGGGTTGGGGGAAGTGCTTTTCGCCCGGGCCGACCAACTCTTTCGACAAACCCAGATGGCAATAGAACGCTGCCCCTGCGCCACGGGATGTCCCGCCTGTGTTCATTCACCCAAATGCGGGTCCGGCAATCAACCCATGGACAAATACGGCGCGGCACACTTGCTGGATCTGCTCCAGCAGCATTCGCTTCTGTCCGAGCCGGCTGATTCATCGGTCACGGAAGTACCTGCCACGCAACCTCTTCAGCGTATCGCTCTGCTGCGGCGTACGCCACGCTTTGGGGTTTTCGACCTTGAAACCCAGCTATCGGCCCAAGAGGTGGGAGGGTGGCACAAGGCCCATTTGATGAGGGTCAGCTGTGGTGTGGTTTACGACGGTGGGGAAGCCCGTTTCAGCACCTATCGCGAAAACGATGTACCGGCCTTGATCGAACATTTGCAGCGCCTGGATCTGGTGGTGGGATTCAACAGCAAGCGCTTCGATTACCTGGTGCTCTCGGGCTACAGTCAATTCGACTTCCGGCAGCTGCCCAGTTGTGATCTGCTGGAAATGGTCTCGCGGCAACTGGGCTTCCGGCTCTCATTGGATCAGCTGGCCGAAGCGACCCTGGGCGTGAAAAAGAGTGGAAGTGGCCTCGATGCCCTGCGCTGGTGGCAGCAAGGGGCGTTAGACGTCCTGATCGACTACTGCCGCATGGATGTGCAAATTACCCGTGATCTGTTTCTCTTCGCCTGCGACCATGGCCATCTGCTCTATCGGGAACGAGGCATTGCCGAACCGCTGCGCATTTCTTTGACAGTGCCCCTAAATCAGCAGGCCGGCTTTAGCCGCTGATCATACATCTTGCCGACGCCATACTCTTTGCGGCGCATGAAACGTTCCTTGGCAGGTCCGATGACCTGCATCTCAGGGTGTTTGTCCAATACGTCGATGGCAATCGCCATCTCTTTTGTGCATCCGGTGCTGTAGGTGGCGTCTTTGCCGACCCATTCGGGCGGAATCTTCTGGTCCATGATCTGGAAGGCCGTGACGATATCTTCGTAGGTCTGGAAACGCCAGATATCGATCTGTCCGCTGCGCTGGACGATTTCCCACATGTACATCAGATCGTCGGCATCCATACCCGGCTCGTAGTACTCCGAGGGATTGATGATGAAAGTCATGGCCGATTGTTTCTTGAGGTGTTCCACGAAGACCGACATGATCTGCTTGGCCATTTTAATCTTGCCCGGAATAGAGCCGATGATGCCACTATAAAAGATCACGGTCATGCCTTTTTCCTTAGCCGCCTTCATCTGGTCGATGATCGCCTTGGCCTTGCGCTCCAGGTCGTGGTGCGAGAATTTGATCACCTTGGGGTGCCTGGGTTTGAACAATACCGACACACTGCCGTCATCTCCGGGGGCGACGCTGAAGAGGTCCTGGGTGAACTGAAAGCGGGTTTCGAAAAGCCTTCGCCGCTGATCCATGCCGCGGGAGATGACCGCGTCCACTTCCTTGAAAATTCGTGCGAAGGTGGTCGATACCAGAGTCAGATTTATTTTTTCACTGGTGCCGTCAGGAAGTAGCAAGATGGGAATATCGCTGCGCAAGGTACGCACGAGGTCGTTTTTGCTCAGTTTCGGATTTTCGATGATTACGGCTTGTCCCGCCGCTTTCTGAAGCATTTCGTCGTCTCGAATATCCAGAATATCAGCTTTGGTGTAAAGGGGACCGCTTTTGAGGGAAATGATCACCTTGTGGCCATGGGAGATCAGCAGACGAATAACGGCCAGATCGACCATGATTTCTCCGGCCTCATCGGCTATCCAAAGGATTTTCCGTTTCTGGGCAGGGCGCTGCCGGCCGAACCCCAGAAAGTCGACCAGAGGCCTGTAGCCGTCGCCCGTAATGCTTTTTCGGAATACGGAGAGAAGCGTTTCCGGTAAAATCCCGGAGGTGTTCTCTCTTTCCCACAATTCCGGTGAGTTGGCGAGGCAAAGCAAACGCTGGAACTCCAGGGCCGCAATCTGTGTCTTGATATCTTCCAGGGTCGTGGGAGGATTCTTCAAGGCCTCCTCGTCCATATGGTTCAATGCCTGCTGAAAGGCCGACGAATCGAGTATGTTCTGTGCGCGACGATTGCGATCGGCCTTTTCCACCATGAAAGGGTCTTCGATATGCGTCCGGTTCAGATAGATGCTCATCAGGCGTTTCTCAAGGCGTGACGGCAACATGATCTCATCCCGGGTTTCGTGCTGGTACTTGTTGATCACGAGGGATTCCAGGTATGCGCGTTCCCGGGGCTCTTCGATCTGGCGTTCGATCAGGGCCAGCACCCGTTGCAGCACCTTGTTGTAGGAGATCTGGATATGGGCCGAATTGTTACGGAAGATGATGGCTTCGAACATTTTATCCGAACAAGGATAGTAGCGTTCATTGGGCTCGGTATAGACCATGAACCGTACTTGCTCGTCGGTGGCGGCTTTTTCCGGATTGGTGAAGAAATCAAGATGGTTCTCGATAAAAAACGAAGTGAACCAGGCATCCATTTGGGGGCTCTGGCCGGGTTCGTATACAGATTGCGAGGAGGGAACAGCTTCCTCATCTGTTTTGCGTTTGCGCGGCTGGGGCATGCCGGACTCCTTCCTGTCTTCGTATTCGTCTCTTTTTTATTACAATATCAGTTGGTGTACCCCCACCGCAACCCAATCTTGGAGGTCATATGATGTTTATGGAACGTATCGCGTGGGATCTTCGATGCCGGCCTCCAGAAAACCTTTACGGCGCAGGATGCAACTATCGCATCGGCCGCATGCCAGGCCTTCGCCGGGGGGGTCGTAGCAGCTGTGGGTCAGGCCATAATCGATGCCCAAAGCGGCCCCCGTCTGGATGATCTGAGCCTTGGTCATATGAATCAGAGGGGTATCGATCTGAATCCGACGACCTTCCTGGACCGCCGCCTTTGTGGCCAAATTGGCCATGGTTTGGAAGGCGGCGATAAATTCCGGCCGACAATCAGGATAACCACTGTAATCTACGGCGTTGACGCCAATAACGATATGTGAGGCATTCACTACTTCGGCCCAAGCCAGGCCATAGGATAGAAAGATGGTGTTGCGCCCCGGCACATACGTGATAGGGATGTCACTGGACATCTCCGCCATTCCTCGTCCTTTGGGAACCTTCATATCGGCGGTCAATGCCGAACCGCCGATGGCGGTCATATCCACACAAACCACCAGGTGAGTTTCAACTTTAAGATAATCGGCGACGCGTCGCGCCGCCGCCAACTCGCAGCGGTGGCGCTGGCCGTAGTCAAAACTCAAACTATAGATCTTGAATCCTTGATCCCTGGTCATGGCCATGGCCGTAGTGGAATCGATGCCGCCGCTGGACAAGACCACTGCATTTTTTCTCATTTTCATTTCCCTGAGCCTGCCCGATCCATGGGAATTCAATAAGGCTATACCCCCCGTTGCCTGGAAGGCCACAATATCTTATGCAACTGCACCTGCAACCGGGCCTCCACACGGGCATCGAGCATCCATCTGGCCAACTGCTGTGGTTCCATCTCGCCATGGGCTGCAGAAAACAGTAAGTGTGTGGCGGGAATTTTGGAGCCGAACCGCATGATGGCGCTGCGGGCGAATTCGAAATCGTCGTGATCGGCGATGACAAACTTGACTTCGTCCTCCGGTGTCAACAGCTCTATATTGGCCCATCGGTTATGAGTCTGCATTCCGCTGGAAGGGCATTTCAGGTCCATAATTTTTATGCAACGCTTGTCGATGAGCCCCACATCCTGGCTGCCGTTGGTTTCCAGGGTCACCGTGTATCCCCGGGATAACAGGCAGGACACCAGGTCCGCACATTCCGGCTGCAACAGCGGTTCTCCACCGGTCAGCGTTATACACCGGCAGGCATATCGGTTTACTTGGTCCAGAATGGCATCAAGGGACCAAGCCGAACCTTCATCATACGCATAACGCGTATCGCAATAGCTGCAACGCAGGTTGCAACCAGTCAAACGCACAAAAACAAAGGGTATGCCCGCCCATGAGGATTCGCCTTGGATGCTGTAGAAGATCTCGTTAACGATCAGCGCCATGGTGCGGTCGCCTTCAATTGAATTTGACAATCATTCAAGAACCGTCGATTGTATATCATGCGGCAGGAATTGCGTAAACCGCTCCCGGAAAGTGGCTCAACGCCCAATTTAAACCGAAGTACAGTCGATCCGTCCCGGGAAGGAAGGACCGAGTTACGATGAATCGGATTTTGAAACTTCAGAATACCATTCAACCCTATGCGTGGGGCTCCCATACGGCCATTGCCCAATTGCTGGGACTATCCACCCCCTCGGAAAATCCACAGGCAGAACTCTGGATGGGAGCCCATCCCAAGGCATCGTCCAAAATATGGTTTCAAGGTCGCTGGCAAGCATTGGACCACCTGCTGCGCCATGACCCCGTGCCGATCCTGGGTGAAGCGGTGGTGAAGCGTTTCGGCCCCCAACTGCCTTATTTGTTCAAGGTACTGGCCGTCGAAAAACCGCTTTCGATCCAAGCCCACCCCAGTCATAATATGGCCAAGGATGGTTTTATAAAGGAAAATCAGAAAGGTATCCCCCTATCGGCACCCCATCGCAATTACCGGGACGACTATCACAAACCCGAGTGTATCTGTGCCCTCACCGATTTCCATGCCCTGTGCGGATTTCGTGCGCCCGAGGAGATGAGAACGTTGCTCGATCCGCTATGGCCGGACCGTCTCAGGGACTATCTGGACGCTGTGAAGGAAGCCCCGGACGGAGTCGCACTTCGGCAATTTTTCAGCCGACTGATGACCTTGGAAAAGTCCCAGCGCATCCAGCTGTTAACCGATGTGGTTGCGGGCGCACAAGAGCTGCGCAGTCAGAATCAAGCTTTCGACTGGGTCGTGCGCTTGCATGCCGACTATCCGGAGGACATCGGGGTCTTATCACCGCTGCTGCTGAATTTTATCCGTTTGCGGCCTGGACAAGCTCTGTTTCTTCCAGCCGGAAGAATGCACGCCTATTTAAGGGGGGTAGCCATCGAACTGATGGCCAACTCGGACAATGTGCTGCGAGGCGGTTTGACTTCCAAACACGTGGATGTGGATGAGTTGCTCCGGATCTTGGATTTCAATACGTGCCCACTGGAAGTATTAACGCCGCAATCGGTTGGCAACCATGAGGAGCGCTATCCAAGCCCTGCCGATGAGTTCGAGTTGTCTATCATCCGGCTTCAAGTGGACCAACGGTACGATTCGGGTCAACGCCCACCGGCTCCGGAGATCCTTTTATGCATAGACGGAAAAGCCCAAATTATATGGCAAGGCAGCAGCAAAGGGATGGATCTGATCCGGGGAGAGTCGGTTCTGGTTCCAGCCGGTCTGCCCCGTTATCAAATCGAGGGGAAAACGATTCTCTATAAGGCCGCCGTTCACACCAAGGTTCTGCTTGCGCAGAAGCATTTAACGCCATGATCAATTACAGCGGTATCAACCACCTGGCCATGGTCACCCCGGACATGGGCGGCACCATCCGATTCTGGCGCGACCTGCTAGGGCTTCGTTTGGTGGCAGGTCTGGGCCGTCCGGGCTACCGCCATTACTTTTTCGAGATCTCGGCCCATGACATGATCTCTTTCTTCGAATGGCCCGATGTCCAGCCCATTCCAGCAAAAGACCATGGGGTGCCTGTCAAAGGACCTGCGGCCTTTGATCATGTCGCCATCGGTGTGCACTCGGACGATGATCTCTGGGAAATCAAAGCCAGGTTGGAGGCCGCCGGTTTTTGGGCTTCGGAAGTCATCGACCATGGGTTCATCCACTCCCTGTACAGCTTCGACCCCAACCAGATCCCCATTGAATTCAGTGCAACGGTCTCTTCCGTGGATTTGAGGGCCCACCCCCGAATGTTGGATAAACATCCACTGCCAATCGCTTTGGAAGGACCTGAACCGACAATGGGGCGCTGGCCGGCCCCTGATCACGCAATCCCAGATGATGAAAGAATCGTCTACCCTGGCGAGGGGAGTGTTTTTGCCCTGAAGGATCAAAAGGAATTCGAAGAATGAACAAAAAAGTGCCGGCAAGGATCAAGAGACGGCTGAAAATGGAAGGATATCAAAAAACATAATTGGAACTGTCCTTTACATAATTTTCAAAATCCCTCTCCACCAGGAATCGCGAGATCAGCTGACTCACCCAGTCGGCGGTGTCCACCCGAAGCGAACCGTCACTGTTCCTTGGCGCCATCCTTTTGGCGTTGGCAACAATGGTTTGGAGGGCAGAGGCAGATATCGAGACATTGATATGAATGGTAAGTTGATTTTGGGAAGGGCTGGGCATTGATGTTCCTCCTTGAATAACTGAAACCGAAACGGTCGGCGCCTTTCTGTCCGGGACCAAAGTGTTTGATTTTTCGTTGCTAATAGCAGCCCCTGTCGGGCAAATCAACCCGGCCGTATTTCAGCCGTCCGAATGATTGCATCTGAGTCGATTCTTTGTTAGAAATTTTCTGATTATTTGCTAGCTGGCTATGGGGCTCAATCTGCGTCGAAGGGGAACCGGATGGACAAAAACTTCCCAATTCTTGTGGTGGATGATGATGTCGTTTCTCGCACCGTAGTACAAAAATATCTGCTCAAGGCCGGTTTTGAAGTGTTGTGCGCGGGTAATGGCAAAGAGGCCATGTCCATATTCAACAAACGATTCTGCCCGATCGTGCTCACCGACTGGATGATGCCTGAGATCACCGGACCGCAATTATGTCGCATGATTCGTGAAACGAAAACCGAAAGCTATGTCTTTATTATTTTGATTACGTCCAGGGATTCCAAAACCGATATCGTCTCCGGACTGGAAGCCGGTGCCGATGACTACCTGACCAAGCCGATTCACCAGGCCGAATTGATCGCCCGAATCAAAACGGGCATCCGCATTTTAAACCTGGAACAGTCGTTGAAGAGCGCCAATGATGAGATCCGTTTGCTTTCCATCACAGATCCGCTGACAGGATGTTACAATCGGACGTATCTCGGTGAACAGTTCCCCCAGGAACTCATCCGCTCCCAACGCTACCATCATCCCCTGGCTGTTGTGTTGGTAGATCTCGATCATTTTAAGAAAGTCAATGACACCTATGGTCATCAAGCCGGCGATCTGGTCCTGAAAAACATCGCCAAATGCATCATCGGACAGATACGTGAAAAAGTCGATTGGGTAGTTCGATATGGAGGCGAAGAGTTCCTGATCATCCTCCCGGAAACAGATTGTGCCGGCGCCACGACAATGGCAGAAAGAGTCAGAGAGGCCGTTTCCAAGATAACCATAGAGATCGTTGATGCTCGAATTCGGGTCACCGCCAGTTTCGGTGGTGCCGCCTTCCATTTTGCGCAAAAGGATGGTCCGGAAATATCCATGGAAGATCTGGTGAAAAAAGCCGATGAACAGCTTTACATTTCTAAGCGTGAAGGACGCAACCGGGCAAACGTCATAGAAATTATTCCATGTGGCGAATAGATGCCGACCCCGTCGGCACTCGTCCTGTTTGCTGAATAAAGCCTATTCAAAATGAATGATTACCAGACCGAGCAATGGAATGCACTTCTGCTGGCCAGCCAGTTGTTAATTGAGATAGGTGCCCCAGAAGTAGATCGGCTGAAACGGGAAATATCTCCCTATCTGGCATTTCGAGATCAGGTAGATCGGTTTCTGAAGGCTCATTTTGGCGCCCATTGCAATCAGAGTTGTTATGCTAACAGCCGCAGCGCCTGCTGCAGCAAGGACGGCATCATCGTGTTCTGGGCCGATGTCGTCATCAACGCGCTGAATTCCGATGAGGCTCAGCTGGATGATTTAAAGCAAGCACTTCAAAACCCTTTGATGGGTCGGAAGTGCACCTACCTGGGGCAGCAAGGATGCCGCTGGCAGGTGCGGCCACTGGGGTGCGCCATGTTTTTGTGCGATCCGGTGCGCGACAGGGTCTTTCAGGCGGACAAAGGCATCGAGGCGCAATGGACGGCGATAAAGAAAAAAGCACAGGATTTCCGTTGGCCGGACAAGCCTGTGCTTTTCGACTATCTAGAAGTTTATTTCATGGAAATGGGCGGCCGCTCTACGTTGATGCATATCAATAACAGCCCCGGTCTGCTGCGGGTCAAGCGGCAGGCTGGGGTATCGTGTCCGTCGCTACGCCGAACGCCTTGAGCAGGTTCGCATCCATCACCGCTTCATAGCCTTTCATGTCGGCGATGACCTTCTTCTCCTTGTCCAGGAAAGTGAAATCCGCAACCAGTTTACGCTCCGTGACCCTAATCACTTCCATCACGGCCGTCACTCCTTCCGCGGGGAAGCGTTCGCAGTACTGGCGATACGAGGCTGCATAGCTGGGCAGCGACGGCACCCCTTGGTGATCGTGGCACCAGATGATGGCCATCTGAAAGGCGCAATCCAGTACCAACGGATCGGCAATCCAGCGGCTGCGCATGGGCTCGGCCAGCCATTTGTCCGGCGAGGGTGCGGATTGGATGTGGGCGGTCATGCCATGTTTTGAAAGCCGGATAATGCGTTGAATACCACGCAAGGCGTCGCCGTGGAATAGTATCTGCCGGTAAATCTCCTCTAACGGCCGGACATTGTGGGAAGCCTTAAAATGTCCATTCTCGACAAAGGATGGCGCTGCAGGCAAGCGGTCGGTCAAAATGGCTTTTGCGCTTGAATGAATCTGGCTGCCTCCGTTATTGGCACCATCACGCAGTTCCACCTCCACTTCATAAAGTTCCCCTTTGCGCTTGGGCGTACCAGCCATCAGGCGAATGGTTTTGGGCTGTCGATCCAACGAAATGCCTTTGAGCAAGCGCAGATGGTCGATACCGTGGAGGCTCAAGCCTGGATTGGCATGCAAAGCACCGTGGGCGAGCCATTCCGCCATTAAAGCAAATGGCACCACCGGTCGGCCATCCAGGCGATGGGCTTGTAAAACAGGGCAGCGTTCGGCATCGATATCCCGCTGCACGGCTTGTGTCAGGGTATTTTCATGGTGCGTCGAATGGATCTCAGGGGCAGATTCTGCGGCGACAGGTTCCAATTTTGAATGCAATGGGCCACCGATAACCACCTCCACTGGTCCATTGGGCGAGGTCCCCATTTCTGCGACCATGGCCGCTGCTCCTACCGATAAGGGGATGAGAGAAATGCCATTGCCTTCAAATGAACGTTTGAGCCCCGGTGTCACCATGCCGCCGTCCCATGGTCCCCAATTGATTGCGATGACCTTGCAATCAGGGCGGAGCGCAGCCTGTTGGATTGCTATTTTATTCAACGATTCATTGGCCATGGCATAATCTGCTTGGCCAGGGTTGCCCATACGGGCGCTGACGGATGAAAAAAGCACCAGATAGCGCAAATCCTCGTCTTTCAAAGCTGCCAACAGCGCATGCAGGCCTTTGATCTTGGTGTCGTAAACCGTTTTGAACTGCTCTTCGGTCTTCTCCAAGATCAGGCGGTCTTGGAGAACACCGGCCCCGTGGATAAGGGCCTTGATCGGTCCGAGGTTTCGACGAACGAGTTCCAAGGCACTGGCCACCGCCTGGGCATCGCGAACATCCACCGTATGGTATTGTATCCTTATTCCATTTTGTTCAAGATGCTTAAAGGTGTTGAGGATCTCCCGGTTAGCCATCCTTTTGCGGTAATCGCCCTCAAGCGCTTTAGGGGTGGGGGAGATATCGCTGGACCAGTTTTGCAGGATCGCTTGTTTGATCTGGGCTTCATCCATCAAAGACGCCAGCCACTCAGGCTCTGTTTGCGGTCTGGGGGATCGCCCCAGAAGTGCCATTCGACAAGGAGTATGCTCGGCAAGGGCAATGGCCGCCGCTGCAGTGACGCCCCGTCCGCCACCGCTGATCACCACGACCTCGTCGGGAGCTATATTTATCTGGGTGACATTGTCGCGGGCACATGGAACCATTTGCAGGCTGCTGCGTCCCTCCGGCCCTAAACCGACTTCCAGGCAGGGTTGGCCGCAATATTCGATCATTTCAACTGCGATGGATCGTGCAGCTGCGGTCACATCATTCCAGTGGGGGTCTACATCAATAGCCTTGCAGTGAAGGGCCGGCCATTCCAGGGCGGCTGTTTTGAGCAGACCCGCCAAAGCGCCCTGTTCGGGATCGTCAATGGGTTTTCCTTTCAGTCCGAAAGCACCGTCCAAACGGCTGACCGAGCATAGGAGCGCATGGCCGTTCCGGGATGCCGACTGCAAATTGGGTGCACACCGCTTTACCCATGCGAATGCTTCCAAGGGGGGCAAGGGCGCCACTAGAACCAGGCCGGCCAGGGGGGTTTGCGGAGTGATTTCATCCAAGTCGAAAACCCGTTGTGCCGTACATCCCATGGAGCTCAGCGCCTCCGTCAAAGCATCGGCCAGCCCCTTATCCTTAGCGGCAACCGCAATGCTGTGTCCACTTGGTACAGCAAAAGATTGTGAGGATTGCTCGGCGGGAAGGGGCACCGAACGCAACAAGTAGCGACCGATGGAAGGGGAGTTGATTTTGTCTTGATTTGGAGCCTGGCTTTGGCCATCGGCTCCTGCCCCTTCCTGGGTTTCAGTCTGGGCCCGGGGCCCGGACAGATAGTCCCGGATCTGTCCCAAGGTTTTCAAGGTGCCGACCATATCGGGGGTCACTTTGGGCAGGTGCGGCATCTCTTCTTCAAGGGCTGACAGGATCTCCACGCGTTTGATGCTGTCGATGCCCAGGTCCGCCTCGATGTCCATCTCCATGCCCAGCATCTCTTCGGGATAGCCGGTCAAGCGGCTGACGATGCACACCAGCAGATTCTGTATTTGAGCTGAACCGGTCGTCATGACGGATGGCTTTTCCGCCGGGCATTCAACTGATGACCTAACGGCCGGGACTTGTGTTTTTTCGTCCGATTCGGATTTGCCCCCCATAGCTAAGAAATCGCAAATATGCCCCAAGGTCTTTAAGGTGCCGACCATATCGGGGGTCACTTTGGGCAGGTGCGGCATCTCTTCCTCGAGGGCTGACAGGATCTCCACGCGTTTGATGCTGTCGATGCCCAGGTCCGCCTCGATGTCCATCTCCATGCCCAGCATTTCTTCAGGATAACCGGTCAGGCGACTGACGATGCGCACAAGGGCGCTGCGCAAGATATCGCCGCCGATGGTTGAGTTGTTTTCAGCAGCCCGGTCTGCTTGCGGGGTCTCGGTAAATACAATCTTCTGGGGGGAGATCACTGGTTCGGCGGTCTTTGGCAACAGCGGCGGCTGTGCGGGTGCTTCGAATGCCATTGGTGGCGAGGTTGCAGGGATTGGTGAGGCATTGCCGGCGGCTATCGGCCGCACGGATGCTGCAGTCTCTTCGATAGCGGGAAGTCCCATGAAAGCAGCCGAAAGCCGTTGGGTGCTCTGGACCATCTGCTGCAAGGTTCGGCTGGTTTCGGCTTGTGCCTCCAGATACTTCTGGTGGGCCTGGGTGGTTTGGGCCTGCATGGCCTGCATGGCGGCCAGGCCCTGTTGAACTGCAGATAGGGCCTGGTTCAGATATTTCTTTTGGTCTGTTTCCATTTTGCGACGCTCGACTTTCCGGTCCTGATGCCCTGTCGATATTGTCCCCTTATTTTCTTTAAGTGGCGCACTGGTCGTTTTACGGGTAGCAGGAGATATGGTTATCGCTTTTTCCTTGGTATTGAATGGCGCTGGTGCAGGCTGTCTCTTGGAAGGCACCTGTTGTGCAGGTGTCTGCACACGCGGTAGGGGATCAGATTTTTTTTCTTCCCGATAATTGGCTCCTGATAGCGGGATTCGCATCCGGGGGGCCTTTCCCTGCAACCCTGCCTTTTCCCAACGCTCAAGGTGTGCCTCATGGCCCACAGCAGCCAATTGTGCCAATAAAGTAGCCAGATCCATCAGCCCGGATTCCCGACCTGCCGATCGATCCAGCGCAAAAGCCTGGAAGGCTCGCCCTTTGAGTATGCCCTTGACCAGGGAGGTCAAGACTGCCTTGGGGCCCACCTCGATGAAGGTGCGAATGCCCATGGCGTGGAGCTGTTCGATATTCGATATGAAATCGACGGGTTTCGCCAATTGACCGCCGAGCAGTGCCTTAGCCCGCAGCGCCTCCGAAGGATAGGGCATACCGGTGCTATTGCTCATGGTCTGAATCGTTCCGGGCCGCCAGGCGATGGCGTCTACCATTTCCTGAAAAGGGGCTTGGGCCGAGGCAACCAGGCGGCTGTGAAAAGCGGCGGCCACCGGCAGCCGAACCATTTTCCATCCCTTTTCGCGACCGGCCTTTTCCGCGCCATTGATTGCAGCGGTGGTACCGGACAATACGACTTGGTAGGGGCTGTTACGGTTGGCTATGACAATATCGGCAGACACGGACCCCACCCATGCCTCGACCTCGGGTATTGGGGCACTGACGGCCAACATGGCGCCGGGATCATCGGTTCCCGCGCCCGCCTGGGCCATGAGGCGACCACGTGCGATGGAAAGACGCCATAGCGTGCTTCGATCGATGCAGCCGGCGGCATGCAGCGCCACCAACTCACCATAACTGTGCCCACAGACCGCTGCCGGGACGATGCCGAAATAAGACAAGGCCTCCTGCATGCCCAAACTCACCGCGCCAATAGCTGGTTGGGCGATGTTGGTACTTCTGAGACGTTGCTCGTAGTTATTTTTTTCACCCGGCAGACGCGGAAACACATATTCACTGAGCGGGTGCTCCGCTTCCAGATGCTGCTCAGCCCCCTGAAAGGCCTCCAAACTCCCCGGAAAACAGCAGATCAAGTCTCTACCCATGCCGATATACTGGCTGCCTTGACCGGGAAAAAGATACGCGATTTCTCCTTGGGCCCGTCCTTGGCCAACGAAGATGCCATCCGCCGGCAAGGCGTCAGCGCCATCTGCCAACACCCTTTTAATCGCTTTGCCGCAGCAATCCAGCACGTATCCGGCTTCGATAACGCTCACAACGATAACTGCCCGGAAATCTTCTCGGAAATCGAATTGACGTCGACTTCGGTCTGACCAAGCAGCTATTTCATAGGCTTTGCTGTCTGGGTTGATCAGTGCCGAAGCGCGCCGGATCGCATCTGCCAGCCCTTCACGGCTGCCGGCCGAAAAAGCGATGATCTCCACACTGCCATCCCAGGAAGGTTCTGGCTTGCCTAATTGGTGCTCTTCCAAAACAGTGTGGAAATTGCTGCCGCCGAAACCAAATGCGCTCACACCCGCACGGCGCTTGCGATCTTCAGCCACAACCCAGGGACGCAAGCTGTGATTGAGATAAAAGGGACTTCGCTCCACCCCAAGCTTGCTGTCGGTTGGCAGCGCCTTCAGGGTTGGTGGAAGCACCTTGTTATAGAGGGAAAGGGCCGCCTTGATCAGCCCGGCAGTACCCGCGGCGGCCTTGGTGTGTCCAATATTGGATTTCACGGATCCCAAAGCGCATCGATTACCATTGGACGACTCGTGACCGAAAACCTCGCACAAGGCCTTGAATTCAACTTGATCTCCCACGCGTGTGCCGGTTCCATGGGCTTCGACCATCTCGACGGTCTCAGGAGCTATGCCGGCATTGGCATAAGCCCTTTTAAGCGCTAGGGTTTGACCGCTCTGCCGGGGAGCGTAAATGCTCTGAGACTTGCCATCGCTGGCAGACCCGATGCCTTTGATGACTGCATAAATGCGATCACCATCGCGATGTGCATCTTCCAGGCGCTTCAGCACCACCATGCCAATTCCTTCTCCCAAAACGGTGCCGTCCGCCTCTTGGGAAAATGGCCGGATCTCTCCCCTGGCAGACAATATTTGGGTCTTGGAAAAGCACATGTGCATAAATGCGTCATTAATGGTGTCCACACCGCCGCTAAGAACCATGTCGGCTCGTCCGGAATTCAATTCCAGCAAAGCCATGTGCAGGGCACTCATGGAACTGGCACAAGCCGCATCCACCACGCAATTGGTTCCGCCCAAATCGAGACGGTTGGCGATTCGACCGGCAACTACATTGCCGAGCAAGCCCGGAAATGAATTTTCCTGCCAGGAGACATATTTTTCGGATATCCGTTGAACAACCGTTTCAGCGGTTTCTTTGGGAATACCGGCTTCTGAAAGAGCTTGACGCCAGATTGGATGACCCAATCGGGCACCCAACGGGATCACCAGTTCTTGCGTACCCGTGACGCCAAGAATGACACTGGTTTTTGAACGATCGAACTTTTTCCCGGAATCGCCGTAGCCGGCATCTGCCAAAGCCTTTTTGGCCACCAGCAGTCCCAACAGTTGGGAGGTGTCGGTTGCCTCGATCACCGAAGGAGGAATACCGAATTCAGAGGGGTCGAAATCCACCTTAGGTAGGTAACCGCCCCTGTTACAGTAAATGTGATCCGGTTTTTTGGGATCCGGGTCTAAATAAGGCCGCAGATGCCGGTGGGTATCCGGTGGATCGCTAATCGCGCAATGGCCTCGCATTAGCAACTTCAGGAACGCTTTTGCGTCCGACGAATCGGGGAAAATGCACCCAATGCCAATTATGGCAATAGATATTTGGTTACAGTGGGTTTCTGCTTTCATAGCGGTTTTTTGAGTTATAACAGGAGTTGCTTTCTCGGGTGTATCCATGGGCGTAGATGGAAAAGGCACCCATTTTTTTGTGTTACCGTTTCGAATATTTATTGTTTTGCAATACATAAACCATCATTCTCAAATTTGCAATACTTGACGACAAAGACATAAGTTGTTAAGTAGATGTAACAACATAATAATTATTATTTGTATGATTTATTATAATAGCAGGGACATATCATTTAAGTTAGAAATCAACATTGCAAAGTGGAAACGCTGGTCTCGGGATTTTTTACCACCTGACCCTTTGGGTGGGCTTCAATCTGGTGTGGCCCGGCAATTCAACTTGCGCGATGTTTTCAAGACTTTTTTTGGCGGCTATCTGGTAGGCGAACTTAAATTTACGATCCCGGAGGCAATACAAATTTTGTCCGATCTATCACCGTGGCTCAAAAAAAATGGATTCTACGAACTGCAGCCTAAAATCAACCCTTTCCAGGATGGCAAAGACCGAAGCACCTATATCTATATCCATAGTGCTGAAAATCGGCAATTCACTTATTGCGCGCGAACCATCTTGGGGGGCATTCAATCCAACCCGGAGGGCAATTACCAGCAAATCTTCACCCAAACGCTGATTGGCACCGCGAGCGACCCATTTGCCGCCGGACAGAGCCTAAGCGCTACAGTGATCGCCATCAATACCCTCTATGATGATATGTTGCGGCGCATCGGTTGAAGCGCTCAGCATTTCAGCCGTTGTTCGATCTCCTCAGTGGTCAAAGGCCGAAAAACAGCGGCTTGTGGTGGGACCGACACGCCTTGATAGCGCAGCCAACTGCAGCGGATAATGCCTGCGGCACCGTAAAGCAAATTTAATCCAATGGTGGCCACAAGACGGTTTTCAGCTTTCTCCAGAAACGACCCCTTGACCCAGGCATTGAAGGCGCCCATGGCCGGTCCGCACCAGATCTGATAATCCATTTTGCGCTTGGGATCTCCTGTTTTAGCCCAACGCGAGGATTGCCCCAGGTAAGATCGGAATACCAGTGCCATCTTGTACCTTGGATCTTTCTCGGCACGTTGGATCTGGGATGGATCACGCTCGGCAAAAAAGGCACGTGTCTGTTCCCATGCAGCTTCGTAAGAACCTTGCAGCATGTCGCGCTCGACCATGGTCCTCACCTGTTCGGGTATCTGCAAATAATCTTCATGGGCGCGGTAGAGTTCATAAAGCTTGGCAGCGCGCATAGCGAACATCGTGCCGCGTTTGAGCACCTGGACTTTGACGCCCATTTCGAACATATCCGCTGCCGGTGCCATGGCCACATCGGCCTGGGCAGCTTGGGCCAAAAGGGCACGAACGGCATCGGAAGTGTCTGCTTCCACACAGGCTTGGTTGATGGAACCGGTAAGGACATATGCGGCGCCCATGGCAAATGCTGCAGCCGCTGCTTCGGGGGTTGCGATACCGCCGCCTAAACCAACCCTTAGCGGCACCGGAAAGTTGTATTGGCGCATGCAGTCGTCGCGCAAGGCCAAAAAGGTGGGCAGCATGGTCAGGGCCGGGCGGTTGTCGGTATGACCGCCTGAATCGGCTTCGGCGGTAATATCCTGGGCCATGGGAATATGCTCCGCGAGCTTGGCTTCTTTTTCCGTGATCTTTCCCTGGCGCACCAATTCCGTGATCATTTTTGCTGGTGGGGGAGCAAAGAAGCGGCTCGCCACTTCAACCCGGGAAACTTTCGCTACTACCCGGCTTGGACATACGATGCGGCCATCGGGCGATTGGTGCAGTCCTTTGACCCTGAAATAGACCAGCGGAAGGGTAAGCGCCATGTAGGCCGAAGCCTCGATCAGCCGGATTCCGCGGTTAAGGTAGGTATCGACAACCGCAGTTTCCAATTGGGGGTCGTGGGGGCTGTGTATCAAATTGAACCCATATGGAAAAGCACCTTGGTCGACACTCAAATAATTTATGGCCTTTTCCACTTGTTGGATGGATAATCCCCCAGCTCCAAAAAAGCCAATCATGCCTGTTCGTCCGGCGGCCTGAACCATCTCCACCGAAGTAATGCCGTTGGCCATGGCACCAAGCACATATGCATAGCGAATTCCGAGATCCTTCTTAAGCCCGGCATCTCCCAGGTCACCAGGCAGCAGGGCAGGGGCAAATCCGTGCAACGCCTCGCCGGGATCGGCCGATTCCAGCAGATCGCCCCACATCATTGTGCCAGAATGGGTGACAGCCGTTTCGCCATTCTGGCCCACCACATAGACGGGACGACCGACATTGGCGACGGCCTCCTTGAACGCAGTCGTTCCGGTGCGTAAGGATTTGCGATTGCCGACCCATCGTCTTATACTTTTCATTTGGTTTTGCTGATTCACGCAGAGATCCTTTGATTTTTTTTAGCAACGGAAAGCGCAGGCCTCGCTATCTAAACACAATCTTTTGCACTGTCAATACAGCAAGGGGGGCTGATACGGGGCAGCTTCAGCCGCGTGGATGGAACTGCCGATGAATTTCGATCAAGCGTTTCTGGGCCACATGGGTGTAAATCTGAGTGGTGGCGATATCCACATGCCCCAGCATCACCTGGACAACACGCAGATCTGCTCCGCCTTCCAACAAATGGCTGGCAAAAGAATGCCGCAAACTGTGGGGTGTGATCCGCTTCTTGATGCCTGCCTGCAGGGCGTAGCCGCGCAGAAGTTTCCAAAATCCTTGACGCGTCATTGGTTTGCCTGCACGGGCCACAAAAAGGTAATAGCTGGGGATGTCCTTTACCAGCACAGGCCTTCCCTGCTTCAGATAGCTGTGCAGGCAATCTATGGCTTTTCTGCCAATCGGGACAATGCGTTCTTTGCTCCCCTTTCCAGTGACGCGAACGAATCCGGCGTCCATATTAAGGGCGCCCAGCATGAGGCCGATCAGTTCGGATACCCGCAGACCGGCTGCGTAAATAAGTTCGAGCATGGCAGCATCACGCAGGCCTTTTGGCATTTGGCGATCTGGCATTGCAAGCAGGCGGTCTACTTCATCCACGTCGAGGACTTCGGGCAACTTGAGGCCACTCTTCGGCAGGTCCACCATCTTGGCGATGTTTTTTGGCAATTGACCCGCCTGGACCAGGAAATGATAAAAACCGCGAAGGGCCACCAAATGACGGGCACGGGTACGGGGACCCCGGCCGTTCTGCCTCAGGTCGATGACATATTTAAGAATGGCAGTGGTATCCGCTTGGTCGATGGCAACGATATGGTGGCCTTTCAGAAAATCAAGAAAAGCCCGCAGGTCGCCCGCATAGGCCTCAATGGTCTTGGCCGACAGACCTTTTTCCACAAGCAGATAATTCAGATAGTGATCGACAAGCTGCTCGATAGTGTGATTCGGGATGCTCATGGGGCAATACGAATCAATCTATGTCCGCCTTATTTTTAGAGCGCCTCTATTAAAAAGCCGGTACTCAGTCTGTTGAGCACCAACGGGCCGTCCGGGCTCACCACCACCTGATTTTCAATGCGTACGCCACCCCATTCGGGTAAGTAAATTCCCGGCTCCACCGTCACAATCATACCGTTTTCCAGCAACGTATCCCGCAAGGGACTCAAACGCGGCGCCTCGTGCACAGCCAGGCCTGTGCCGTGTCCCAGCCCGTGTCCGAATTTGCCTTCGTATCCGCTTTGGCTGATGTGATCGCGTGCCACAGCATCCACGGCTTTGCCGCTCACGCCGATTTTAATGGCGGCAATCGCCTTCCGTTGAGCTTCCAGAACGGTATGATGCACCTTGCGGAACATGTCGTCGGGAGGACCGATGATGATCGTGCGTGTCGTATCTGAACAGTATCCATTCAATCTGGCCCCCCAATCGAATAAGATCGGTTCGCCGGCCTTGATTTCCCTTTCAGAAGGTATCGCATGAGGCAGAGCGCTATTGGGGCCTGCGGCCACAATCACCGGGAACGAGAGTTCATCGGCGCCGGCCTGCCGCATCCCCATCTCCATGGACCAGGCCACACTTTTTTCGCTCATTCCAGGCTTCAAAGATTTGACGACGTGTCGAAACACATCTTCGGCCAGGGCCAAGGCCTTGCGGGTGCGTTCGATTTCATCGCTGGATTTGATCTGGCGCAAGGTTTCCACCAGGGTTTCACAAGGGATCAACTCCACCGACTGGCCATCAAGCTCTTTTTGAAAGTTCGCATGCTGGTTCACTGAAACCCGCACACTTTCAAAACCCAGACGCCGGATTTGATAGCGCGCCACCAGCGTGGCCAGTTCCTTGGCCAATGCATTGCGGTAAATGACCGTTTCGAACATTGGCGATTCTCGCTGCGCTTGGAGTTCGAAGCGGGAGTCGGTTAGCAGCAATTGTGCTTCCGCAGTAATGAACAGAGCGCCTGCGGATTCATCGAACTGATGATCTTCCCCAGTGAAACCACTGAGGTAGCGACGATTCTCTTCTATCAATACCAGCAATCCATCTATATGTTTTTCCACCATTAGGTCTCTTGTCTTAGCAAGACGGTCCCGAATCACTTCGATCATGCCGAAAGCTCCATTCAGCGGCCAGGCGCTCTCGCGAACGAGTCCTGATTCCTTTTACAACCGGGCCGCGTAGTGTTTGACTTCCCCACTTGCCTTTGCCTATAATGGATCCACTAATTTTGTCTGCCACTCTATACCACGGGGCATTCCGGATTTCCATCAAGTGCCTTTGCCAAACAACATTATTACGGACAAACCCTGTTCAAACTGAAAATGAGGCAATCCATGGAGATCATTACCCATCAGGCCATAGAACCCAGTCTTTGTGGCGTACCGCAGCAAGTTGAAAAGGGATACAGCCGCGTAACCCTGCGTACCTCGCAGGCCATGGCTGCCGACCACATGGGATTGGTTCACGGCGGATTCATTTTCGGGCTAGCAGATTACGCCGCGATGATTGCTGTAAACCATCCCAATGTGGTTTTGGGCGCAGCAGATGTCAAATTTCTGAAACCAGTTCGGGTTGACGAGACCGTGGTGGCCGAAGCTCGTGTGGAAGAGCCCCAGGGCAAAAAGCAGTGGGTGGCCGTATCCGTATCCAATCAGAAGGATATCGTATTCCAAGGGATGTTCACCTGCTTCATCCTGGAACATCATGTGCTTGAAACCCGTCCATAAAACACCCAAAGTGGTTTGGGTTCAGGACCAACTTAATGCGGGAGGAAAGTGATTATGGGGAAAAAAATAGGCGTATTGCTCTCCGGTTGTGGGGTATTCGACGGCTCTGAAATCCATGAGGCGGTACTGACCCTGCTATTCCTGGATCAGGCAGGCGCCCAGATTATTTGTATGGCGCCCAACATCAAACAGATGCATGTAATCGACCACACCACTCAATCAATGGCCGATGAACAGCGTAACGTTCTGGTGGAATCGGCGCGCATTGCCCGCGGAGACATCGTGGACATAGAGAGCGTATCGGCCAAACAACTCGATGCGCTCATCATTCCCGGCGGCTTCGGTGCAGCCAAGAATCTAAGCGACTTCGCGATGAAAGGCCCTGACGCAAAAGTTCACCCCCAGGTGCAGCGCCTTTTAGATGAAATGCTTGCCGCCCGCAAACCCATTGGTGCACTTTGCATTGCACCCGCATCGGTGGCCAGGGCTCTGGGCTCCCATCACCCGGAGGTCACTATCGGAACAGATGTCGGTACGGCCTCAGCCATTGAAAGCATGGGGGCCAAGCACGTTGCGTGCAAGGTGGATGGCATCCACGTGGACAAAGCACACAAGATTGTCACGACACCGGCCTATATGCTGGGACCGAGCATTCGGCATGTGGCCGTAGGCATCGAAAAACTGGTTAAAAAAGTGATTGATTTGGCATGATTTGATCGTCCATGGTTGCTGACATCGTGCCCATTGCTTCCTCTCTCCAGGTCGTCACCAGTAACCGGATGGAGCACCTGGCCCAAGGGCTGGCCGAACTGCTCCGCGATTCTCCGCTGGTTGTCGGGCATCACCCCTTATGTCCCGAAACGGTGATGGTTCAAAGCAAAGGCATGCAACGCTGGATCTCTATGGCATTGGCGCGGATCAACGGCATCTGCGCCAATGTCCAATTTCCGTTTCCCAATGCCTTCCTCGACCGTTTATATTCACTGCTGGTGGGGGCGATGCCGGAATTCGATCCCTATTCGCCTCAACCGCTCTCCTTTCGCATTCACAACCTTCTGCCGGATCTGGTAGGTCTGCCGGAATTTGAGCCCCTGCGGGTTTATCTGTCGGACCGCAATACACCTTTGAAGCAATACCAGTTAGCCTGTAAGCTGGCGGACATGTTCGATCAATATGCGGTTTTCAGACCCGACATGTTGATTGGGTGGGAAGCTGAAAAGAGAAGCCTCTCGATACCTTCCGGGTTTGCATGGCAAGCGATTCTTTGGCGCAGGATCGCGGCCGAGATCGGCAATCCCCACCGAACCACTCTGCACATGATATTGATCGAACACTTGATGGATTCGAACCCCGCTAAACCATTGGAGCGTCTTCCGGCCCGCTTGATGCTCTTCGGGATTTCCCATCTGCCACCGTTTCATTTACAGGTTCTGGAGGCCTTGGCGCGACGGATACCAGTCTATGTCTTTTTGTTGAACCCATGTCGCCACTATTGGTTCGACATCGTCTCTGATAAGCGGATGGTTCGCCGTCGGGTCGGTCACCAAAACCATGACATCACGGAAAAGCTCCACCTGGAACGCGGCAACCGATTGTTGGCATCTCTTGGCCTCCTGGGACAGCAGTTCTTGGAACGCATCCATCAAAACGAGCCCCAGGTGACGGAAGCCTTTCAAGATGAATTCAATGGCACACTGCTGGGACGCATCCAACAGGACATCCTTGATCTGGTGGACCGTCCGAGCCCGGAAAATGATGTGCACCCTTCCTCCTCCGGCATTGATGGAAGTGTGCAGGTTCACAGTTGCCATAGCCCAATGCGCGAAGTGGAAGTCCTCTATGATCAGCTGCTGGAGATGCTGGCGAACGATGAACAGATACAACCACGGGACATCCTGGTGATGGCTCCCGACATCAATCTCTATTCTCCTTATATTCATGCGGTATTCGGCGCGCCTCGCGACGAGCAAAAACGGATTCCCTTTTCCATAACGGATCAGAGCCTGCTGATGGAAAGTCCAGTTGCGGAAACGTTCGTTCAACTGCTGGATCTGGCAGGTGGAAGATTCGAGGCAACGCGCGTCATAAACTTGCTGCAATGCCCAGCCATAGGCGAAAAATTCGGAATAGCCGCCGCTGATCTGCCCATTGTGGAACGCTGGATCGAAACCGCATCCATCCGTTGGGGCTGGGATGCAGATGAACGGCGTCAACATGGTTTGCCGGGTTACCGGGAAAACACATGGCGGACCGGCCTGGATCGGCTGATAATGGGGTACGCCTTCGCGCCGGAACGCGATCGCTTGTTTTCTGATATTTTACCACACGATGGCATCGGGTCGGGGGAGAGCCGTCTCGTCGGCGCCCTGGCGGCTTTCGCCGAAACACTTCATGACTGCTTGTCGGAAATGGAGGGAAGCGACTCCCTGGACGGATGGCATGTGCGGCTGAACACCTGGCTCGATCGGCTGTTTCTTGCGAACGATGAAAAAGAAGTGGGGTTGAAAACGGTGCGCTCAACGCTTGATCAGATCAAATTGATCGGTCAAGCGGTCCCGCATACCGCTCCGCTGGTATTTGAGGTCGTCAGGGCCTGGGCAAAGAGTGCCTTGCATCGCAACACCCGTGAGGCCGGGTTCATGGCCGGTGGCGTAACTTTTTGTGCTCTGCTGCCCATGCGCAGCATTCCTGCCCAGGTGATTTGTATCCTGGGGATGAATCACGACGCCTATCCCCGCGAACAACGCGTGCCGGGCTTCGATTTGATCGCACTGGAACCACGCCCTGGCGACCGATCCAAACGACATGACGACCGCTATTTGTTTCTAGAGGCCCTAATATCCGCCCGAAAACGGCTCTATATCAGTTATGTCGGTCAAAATATTGAAGATAATACCTCGATTCCCCCATCTGTTCTCGTGGAGGAGTTGCTGGAATATGTTGCCGAGGGATTCGGTATATCGGCCGACATGTATATCACCAAGCACCCGCTGCATGGTTTTTCGACTGCGTATTTCGATGCCAGCAATCCACATCTTTTCAGTTATGCCGAAGAAAACAAAGAAGCCGCTGGTCTTTTGGCTTTAGAAGGACAAAAGCGATTTTTTTTCAACCTTCCACTGCCACCACCCCAAGCGCATCGACAACGCATCGATTGGGAAGACCTATGTGCTTTTTTCGCCCATCCGACCCGATATCTTCTTGAGCAGCGCTTGGGAATTCGCCTGAAGGTCAGATCTGATAATATTGAGGATCGAGAGCTTTTTACTCTCGATGCTTTGGATCGTTACCGGATCAACCACCGGATTTTGCGCGCCTGTCTGGCTGGAAAAGCGCCAAGCGAAATATATGAAGTGACCAAGGCGGCCGGCATGCTGCCTCACGGCACAGCAGGCAGCGTGCTTTTTATGAAGCTCGGGGATGAAGTTTCAGCATTCCTGCGTGCCGCAGACCTCTTACTGCCAGATGAAAAGCCAAGACAATCATCGGTACAGGTGGCACTGCCGCCATTCACCGTCGATGGCACGCTCGCCGGGATCTATACCGATGCCCGCATCGTTTGTCTTCTTTCAAATATGGGCCCCAAAGATCTGTTGAAAAGTTTCATTTGCCATCTGGCCTTGCAGTTGGCGTCGGATGACACTCTTCCGAAAACGACTATCTTGATCTGCAAAGATGCTGTCTGGCGATTTGGACCGCTGAAACAGCCAGTTCCTGTCTTTCAGACCTATTTGGACCTCTTTTGGCAGGGACTGCAAAAGCCATTGCATTTTTCCTGCAGAACGAGTTTTGAGTACGCCAAGCAGCTAGTCTTCAACCGGCGCGAGCCCAGGCAAGCCATGAAATTCGCCAAAAACATCTGGCTTGGCAATGATTTTTCCCCAGGGGAGGGGATGGATCCTTATTTAATCAGGTGTTTTGGTGATTGCCTGCCTTTTGGCCCTGAATTTGAAATGCTCGCGATGAAGGTCTTCGAGCCGCTGCTATGCGCCGGCGAGCAGGTGCCTGTCGACAAATGAAGCCAGGCGTGTTGACCCAATAATAGACCGCAATCCTCGGAATGGATAAACGACTTCCGAAAATGCATCAACACCGAGGGCCGGGCATTTAGGAAAATCGCTTAGAAGCTTGAAGCTTATGTCAGAAGCGTAAAACCACGCCGGCTCGGAAAGCATCATCGTTCATGGTCCAGTCCCCCGGACCAGAGTTCATTTTCAGATGATAGTTGCTGTAGGTCGCGATGACCGAAGCATTTTTGATTATACGGATGCCAACCCCCAGATTGAATTCGATAAACTCTTCTGTATCGAGAAAGGCCAGTGGATCCGGCGACCATGCGATATTGCTGAAGATTTCTACTGGTACAAATGTGTTTTCTTTAGGAAAAAGATATCCTGCGGCCAACGAAAAAGCCACCAGCCCCAAATCACCTGAATTCTGTTCCTCATCCAGATCGCCACCGATGCCCCGCAGGCCGACTTCACAAAAAAATCCAGGGCTTAACGTATCGCTGCCGACCATCAGATCCAACGACGCCCACTTATACTCCGTTTCCTCATCGTCACTGTAGAGGCCGGATCCGCCCACCCGAAAATAACCGGAGTCCAAGTACGACTTGTCGTGAATGCCACCTGTGACGGATTTGCTGCCAGCACTCAAGTCGACCTCCCACTCCTCGGCCGGAGCTACTGAATTCAAGGAAAACAAAATTAGAATTGCTGCCACCAGCCTGTTGATCATTTCCATCATTCTCCTCCCGTCGCTATTTGGGTTGGCTTTTCAAGGTTATACCTCTTCACATACAATGCCGAATTGATCAAGCCTCAAAGGTTCCATCGACGATCGACCAACCAACGTGAATTCACTACGGACCAAGCCGATGCGCTTGACATTCACTCCCCATATGGATAATAAGCCCATTAATAATTGCCATAGAAATTTGGCCAGTTACGGCGCCATCGACAAAGGAGCCATCCTTTCCATAAATATGAAACGCAGCGCATCTCCATGGATTGCCTGGATGGCGGAATAGGTAGACGCAAGGGACTTAAAATCCCTCGCCCTTTAATGGGCGTGCCGGTTCGATTCCGGCTCCAGGCACCAATTTTTTTTTATTGTGAGCATAAAAATTTGACGCACTCGCGCTGTGGCATGCGTCGGAAAAAAACAGCCGATAGGCCACACGGAAAAACTTAAGCTCATTGTTGGCGTTTAGATGAGAATTAAAAACAGTTTGGGATTGGAGACGAAAACGACACCTCTCGTGCTATTTAAAACCGAAGAGGGGCAGCCCCAACGTCCCAAAATCGAGGAAGATACCAATGGCTCAGTGCGCGAAGATGAGGAAGAAGCCTGGTATGTCTGCAGAAATTGCCAACAGCGTTTAGCCCATGCATCCGCCCGGAAGGTGATGCAGGGCAGCCACACCCATACCTTTGCCAACCCCAGTGGCATTGTTTTCGAAATTGCATGCTTTTCGACTGTCCAGGGATTTAGTTTTATGGGTCCTGCATCCACCGAGTTTTCATGGTTTAGCGGGTATAGTTGGCGCATCATTGTTTGTTCTGTGTGCATAACCCACCTTGGATGGTCCTTTTCCTCCCAAAGCGGCAGCACTTTTTTCGGATTGATCACCGATCGCATTTTATTCTTGTCAAAACGGACCGCATGAGAAGGGCGATGCCAACTTTTTGCCCATAGTGAATCAAAGGCTATAGGTGGGGCTCATTTTTTGTGAAGACTACAATCAGATGTGTTTTCACGTGAAACGGCCTTTCATGCACATCATATGAAATTCTTTGACAGGCTTGGTGCTGTTTCTCTATATTCATCTTAAAATTGTACCCTTTGGGCACTGGTGGGGGCCAGGTTATGACACTCAAGGATATCATAGATGCGTGCAAACATTTGCGTATCGTCGAACAGCGATGCAGCACCCAGGAGTTCGTCGATCTCGTTTTCGAGAATAAGGATATCGAAGAGTGGCAGCGTATCCTGACCAATTTTCTCGGAACTCCGCGCAAGCCCAAAGGGCAGGAGCCTACCAATGGTGACCTAAAATTAACTGCCAGAACAGGCGGAATTCGTATCGAACAGACATTGTTCGAAAGGGATTTCCCGGAAAATACTATCATTGCCAAATTCTGGCCATGGAAAGATGATCGGCATACCACCCTGCGTATGGCGACCCTTTTCAAAGGATAACAGTGACATGGAAAAGTTCTTACCGATCATTCAGGTCGTATGCGCTTTAGCGGCCGCTACAATTCTCGGAAACTGGTTTTTAACAGAAGTTCGAAAAACGAAAAAACTCGGGAAACCCTGGTATATGGCGTACCTCACCACGCCTGGAATCATCATTCTCCTGCTTATCTTCTTGCTTCCTTTGATCGCTTACAATTTCAGGTAAACCCTGCATTTTCTTGCTGTTGAAGTTGTTTCAGGTGATAAATCATCATGAAGATCAGTCATTTGTTTGTGGAATCATCCGTAGCTGAAAACCCCCTGGTGGCCAAATTCGCCACACAGTTGTCGCTGCCGGCGGTCACGGTTGAAGATCACAAGACCCTGTTTGAGATGATAAAAAGCGAAGAGGATCCATGGCTGGCCGGCAAAAAGGTGATTCTACTGACGCGCAATCATGGCCCCTTTCTACGACAATGCCCCGGTACGAGGGATTACATTTGCTGCAATTACAGGATTTTGAATATTGGTTCCTATTGTGTAATGGATTGTGCCTACTGCATTCTGCAAAGTTATTTCCATCCACCAATGCTGCAATATTTCGTCAATCACGACGACTTGTGGCAAGAACTCGATAAAGCCCTCTCGGGGTCAGAGGGATTTCGCGTTGGAACCGGGGAATTTACCGACAGCCTCATTTGGGAACCGTGGTCGGATCTAACCCCCCGACTGGTGAACTATTTCGCAAGGCAGCAAAGATCAGTTCTGGAGCTAAAAACCAAAACTACCACCATCAGCCAGTTGAAAAATCTGGATCACCGACGCAAAACCATTCTCTCCTGGTCCTTGAACACGCCACGTATCATCGCCACCCAAGAAAGGGGAACGTCAACTTTGAGTGCCCGCTTGCGGGCAGCGGCCCAATGCCAATCCTGGGGCTATCCTCTGGCGTTTCATTTCGATCCGATGGTCATCTATCCAGGTTGCGAGCAGGAGTACGCACAGGTCATCAAAGAGCTATTCAATCAACTCGATGCCGAAAACATCGTGTGGATCAGCATGGGGACCTTTCGTTTCATGCCGGCCCTGAAATCGACCATTCAAAAGCGCTTCCCCCAATCCGAAATCATCTATGGCGAGTTTGTTCCGGGTATGGACGGCAAAATGCGCTATTTCAAGCCCATCAGAACCCGCTTATATAGACAAATGGCAGAATGGATCAGAGAGCGGGCTGAACAGGTGACCCTCTACCTGTGTATGGAAGATGAACAAGTATGGGAGCAAAGTTTCGGTTTTACGCCTGAATCAAAAGGCGGACTGCCGGCGATGTTGGATCGAAGCGCACGCACCCATTGCAACCTCTGTGGTTAAATCATCTTTTATGACCAAAGCATTTCAATTTCTGTTATCTTTTGTTTTATTGGTTTGGGCTTGCCAATCTTATGGAATGGAGAAGGGGACTTGGGCAACGGTCCAAAAGGCGGTGGACGGTGATACCCTGCGACTTGTTAATGGGAAATCCGTACGACTAATCGGCATTGACGCGCCCGAGATCGATCACGAAAACCAGAACCATGAGCCTATGGCTATGGAGGCATGGCGATTTCTGAGCAGTATGACCAACGGAAAGCGCGTTCGACTGGTACAGGGGCAAGCGCACTTAGACAGTTATGGTCGAATTCTGGCTTATGTTTACGATCCGGAAGGACGGATGCTAAACTTCCAAATGGTCGAGAAGGGATTGGCCCATGTGCTGTATCTATACCCTGATGTGCAAGCTTTTGAAAAACTCTTGGGGGCCCAGCGTCAGGCTCTGAAGAATAAACAGGGCAAGTGGCGCAATTTCAAATGGGAACAAGGCCCGTTTGTTGGCAACCATCGTACCAAACGGTTTCATAGACCAGACTGTTCATCCGCACAAACAATCAATTCAAAACACTCGGTTCTTCTCAAGAACGAGCGCGAAGCTCTCTGGGAAGGCTACGCCCCATGCCGGCAGTGCCTCTCTTTTGCCAAAAAAAAGAGCTGAAATGCCTTCCCGGGCATCTCAGCTCCTTCCAATCGAAATTATCTATTTCTTAAACTGCTTATTCTTCCTGCTTGCTCTTCAGTTCTGCAAGAAGCTTTTCCGACAATTGGGCCGGGACTTCATCGTAGCGTGTAAACTCCATCGTGAAAATGCCGCGACCACCGGTCATGGAGCGTAAATCAGGCGCGTAGGTAAGGAACTCAGACATGGGCACCTCGGCGTTGATGATTTGATATTTGCCAGCGCTGTCCATACCCAATACACGCCCGCGCCGCCCATTCAAATCCCCCATGATGTCCCCCATGAACTCGTCGGGGGCAGTAATCTGGACCTTCATGATGGGCTCGAGCAGCACCGGATTAGCCTGCTCGGATGCCTTCTTAAAGGCCAAGCTGCCAGCTATCTTGAATGCCATTTCAGAACTGTCCACCGCATGGTAGGAACCATCATCCAGCGTTACCTTGAAGTCTACGCACGGGAATCCCGCCAGCACTCCCCTTTGAGCAGATTCGACAATTCCTTTTTCAACAGCTGGAATATATTGCCTGGGGATCACGCCGCCAACGATGGCATCCACAAACTCAAAGCCCTGCCCCCGGGGCAGTGGCTCCAGTTGAATCCAGCAGTCGCCGAATTGACCATGGCCTCCGGTCTGTTTCTTGTGTCGGCCTTGGACGCGGATCTTTTTCTTGATCGTTTCACGGTAGGGCACCTTGGGCGGCTTCAGGATAACTTCAACATTGAATTTGCGTTTCAGCTTCTCGATGGTGGCCTCGATATGCACCTGCCCGGAGCCAGATAACAAAATCTCCTTTGTTTCGGCGTTGCGATCCACCTTCAAACCACGGTCCTCTTCAAGCAGTCGATTGAGTGAAGAGAGGATTTTATCCTCATCTCCCTTGGATTTAGGTACCAGCGCAAAGGTGATGAGGGTTTGGATCGGCTCGGCCATATGGAACTTGATCTTGGCGTTTTCAGCACATAGGGTATCGCCAGTGGTGGTTTCCTTAAGTTTGGCGACCGCCAAAATTGAGCCTGGTTCTGCGGCAGTGACAGGCTTTTGCTCCTTGCCCATTATGCCCAGAAGCTGATTGTAGCGCTCCTTGGTCTCTTTATTGGCATTATAGAAAGTTCCGTCGCCACCGAGGGTGCCGCTCACCACTCGAAAGATTGAAAGGCGACCGGCATAAGGGTCTGCCACGGTTTTAAAAACAAAGGCCGAAAAAGGCGAATTGGCATCGGACGCTCTTTCAGCCGGACTGTTATCCGCTGGATTGACGCCCTTACGAGGAGGCACGTCAAGAGGGGACGGGAGGCCGTTAAGGATGAAATCCATCAGAATGTCGACGCCAATGTTTTTTGTAGCCGAACCGCATAACACCGGCACGAAATTCCTCGCTATGGTTCCCTTGCGTAAGGTGGCCTTTATTTCTTCGTCCGACAGCTTTTGTCCTTCCAGATATTTTTCAATCAGGGCGTCATCGGCTTCGGCGACATTTTCGATCAAACTTTCGCGTTCGGCTTCCGCAATCTCCTTCATATCTGCAGGAATGTCGCTGACCGAAAGCTTGCCAGCGGCGTCATAGACATAGGCTTTCATGGCCACCAAATCGATAACGCCTTTGAATTCTGCTTCTTCGCCAATTGGAAGCTGAGTCACGATGGGTTTTGGCGAATCGAAAGATTGTCTCAGATCATCAAGTGCTCTTTGAAAATTTGCCCGCTCCCTGTCCAATTTATTTATAAAAATGGCAGCGGCCTGATTGAATCCGGCGGCATATTCCCATGCTTTTTCCGTTTGAACTTTGACTCCATCCACTGCGTCGACAACCACCACAACCGCATCGGCAGCCTGCATGCACAGCTTCGTATCCGTAAAAAAATTCTGGTCTCCAGGGGTGTCGATGATCGTGATGGAGTTCTTTTTCCAGGGTACTTGGGCGAAGCTGGTGCTGATGCTGGTTTGACGCTTGAGCTCTTCGGGCTCATAATCCATCACCGTATTACCCTCTTCAACGCGCCCTTGACGGGTGGTAATCCCCGCTTTGAACAGCATTGCCTCTGCCAGCGAAGTTTTGCCCGCACCACCATGGGCGACCAGGGCGATGTTTCTCAACTTATCGGACATAATCGATTACTCTCGCTCCTCTCTATCAATGAATTGGGTGGGGTTGGTACTGACGCGCTGCAATGCATGCCGGGAACCAGGCGCATGCCTAATTTAAAGTTGTTATTGATATACAGGCAACTTAAAAAAATCAAGCTCAGATTGGCTGATTAAAAAGCAGAATCATAAATTCCTGGTTGCCTTTAGGGCCCAATATTGGCGATGGCACCACTGGGCCACAAACAAGCCCTTGTTCTTTAAAGAATTTGGTTAATGCCTCGATTACCTCGAGATGCTGTTCAGTGTTATTCACTACGCCGCCTTTGCCGACTTTTCCTTTGCCGACCTCGAACTGTGGCTTGATTAACGCTAGAATCTTCCCTTGGGGAGTTAAAAATCTGCGAACTGCTGGGACCACAATTCTAAGTGAAATAAAAGAAGTATCTATGGTGATGATATCGATCGGTTCAGGAATACATTCAGATGGCATGTGACGTATATTGGTGCGTTCGATGACATGCACCCGGGGATCTTTGCGCAGCGTCCAGGCCAGTTGGCCATAGCCGACATCTACAGCGTAGACTTTTTGGGCACCATGCTTCAGCAGGCAATCGGTGAATCCTCCCGTAGAGGCCCCCACATCCATGCAAACCAGATCAGAAACAGATAAATTGAGTGCTCTCAATCCTGCTTCGAGCTTTAGGCCCCCCCGGCTCACATACGGGATCTGGCCATCCTTTACCACTATTTGTGCGCCGATCGAAACCGTGGCGCCCGGTTTGTCGACAAGCTGAGCGTCCACAAAGACTTTCCCAGCCATAATCAAAGCCTTAGCTATTGTTCGGCTATCAGCCAAACCCTTTTCGACCAGCAAAATATCAAGGCGTTTTCTAACGGATGTGGCCATTTGCGCCGGGGCTAAGCCAATGCTCGAAGGGAAGTGGGGGGCAGGGCATCGGCAATGAGTTCCTTGGCGGACCGAAGAATGCCCTCTGCGTCCAATCCATATTTCGAGCGCAATATTGCCTGGGAACCATGTTCGATGAATTGATCCGGCAATCCTATACGCTTGACTCTTGCGGGCAGGATGCTGCAATCGCTGAGAAGTTCGAGGACGGCGCTGCCAAACCCCCCATTGAGGGTATTTTCTTCTACGGTCAGAAGATAGGGTATTTTTTGTGCCAAGCGAATTATACAATCTGCATCCAACGGCTTGACGAATCGACAATTCACAACGGTCGCACGAATGCCCTGGGCACGCAGTTTTGCGTCCGCTTCCAGGGAAACACCAACCATGCGGCCAATACTCAAAATGAGCAAATCTTCCCCTTCGGTTAACACCTCCGCGCGGCCGATTGCCAGTGGATCGGTTGTTTTTTCCAATGCGGCCCCTGTGGCCATGCCTCTGGGATAGCGTATCGCAGCGGGCCCATCATGTTTTATCGCAGTAATAAGCATCCGCCGCAGCTCATTTTCGTCTTTTGGCGCCATGACAACCATATTAGGCAAGTGCCGCAAGTAGGAAAGGTCGAATTGACCATGGTGGGTAGGGCCATCTTCACCTACCAGGCCTGCCCGATCAACGGCAAAAATAACCGGTAGCTTCTCAATGCAGACGTCATGAATGATTTGATCATAAGCGCGCTGCAAGAACGTGGAGTAAATAGCGACAACTGGCCTGAAGCCCTCGGTCGCCAGGCCAGCCGCGAATGTGACACCGTGTTGTTCGGCAATGCCTACGTCGAAAAACCGCTCGGGGAATCGTTCGGCAAAAGCGGCCAGGCCTGTGCCTTCCGGCATGGCAGCGGTGACGGCTACTAGTTTATCGTTCTGTTCAGCCAACTCCACCATAAAATCACCAAACACATGGGTATAAGTTGGCGTAGAGCAGCTCGGTGCCGTACTATTGCCGGTGGCCACATCAAAACACCCTACTCCGTGAAAGTAGATTGGGTTTTTTTCAGCTTGTTCATAGCCCTTGCCCTTTGTGGTGGTGACATGCAGAAGCACAGGATCGTGCAGGTTTTTGATATTTTTTAATATTGTAATAAGATGGTTTAGATTGTGCCCGTTGATGGGACCGAAATAGTCGAAATTGAACGCTTCGAAAAGCATGCCCGGTGTGATGAAGGTCTTGAAGGATTCTTCACCTCGTTTGGCCAGTTGGTAGATATTGTCTCCAATGCGAGGCACCGATTTCAGGAACTCGCCAAACTCTTTGCGCCAGGTCTGGAGGCGCTGTCCAGAGAAGGTACGGCTAAGAAGGGATGAAAGCGCGCCCACGTTTCGAGCAATCGACATGTCGTTGTCGTTGAGAATGACAATCAGGTCCTTATGCAGATCCCCGGCTTGATTGAGGGCTTCATAAGCCAAGCCGGCGGTCATGGAGCCATCTCCAATTATCGCCACCACCTTGGATTCCCTTTGTTGGAGGCGATGCCCGCAAACAATGCCCAAAGCCGCTGAGATGGAAGTGCTGCTGTGGCCGGCGGTAAATGTATCATATGGGCTTTCACTGCGCTTGGTGAAGCCTGAGATGCCACCGTGCTTTCGAAGCGTAAAGAAAGCATCCCGCCGGCCGGTGAGCAATTTATGAGCATAGGCTTGATGCCCAACATCCCAGATGATCTTATCGGCAGGCGTGTCAAATACGTAGTGAATCGCTATAGCCAATTCCACAGCGCCCAAACTAGAGGCAAGGTGGCCGCCGTTTTTGGATACAACCTCTACGATAACACGCCTGATTTCATCCGCTAAATTCGGAAGATCCTGTCGCGTAATTTTTTTCAGGTCAGCTGGTGATTGTATTGTGTCAAGTAACCCCAAGAACTTTCTCCTTACCGGGTACGATGAATGACGTAATCTGCAATGGCTCGTAAGGGATCTGCTTTGTTATCAAAAATCGATAACGCCTTCAAGGCGCCATCGATGAGTTGCTGCGCATAACATTCCGATGGTTCCATGCCCAAAAGGGCAGGGTACGTGTTCTTTTCGTGAAGTAGGTCCGTTCCAACAGCCTTGCCCATAACTGATGGATCTCCTTTCACATTCAGAAGGTCATCGACCACTTGAAAGGCAAGCCCAACATTCTCCGCATAATTCATTAAATGGGCGATCTGTATGTCGGAACCCTTACCAAGCAGTCCGCCCACCTGCACTGAAACCCTTATAAGCGCGCCTGTCTTCAGACGGTGCATAGCTTCAAGCTGATCTTGGGCAAGCTTAACGCCTTCGAAAGCCAGATCCCTCGCCTGTCCCTCGATCATTCCACGACATCCAGCTGCTTTAGCTATTAAATTGATGACTTTCAGCCATATTCGATTATCCGCATCTGCAGCCTCACAGGCAGCTTCGGAAAGAGCTTCAAAACTCATGGTGAGCAGAGCATCGCCGGTGAGAATCGCTGTGGCCTCATCGAATTGAACATGGCAGGTCGGCTTTCCTCTTCGTAACGAGTCATTATCCAAAGCCGGCAAGTCATCATGGATCAACGAATAAGTGTGGATCATCTCCAATGCGGCGGCAGCCGGCAGAGCGTAGGCAGAATCTCCCCCCACCGCTGCACACGCTGCCAGACATAAAATGGGCCGCAGTCGTTTGCCGCCAGCATCAATTACGTATGAGGTAGGCTTACTCATTCTTTCTGATGTGCAAAACGACTCGATATATTGACCCAAGCAAGCGTTGATCAATCGCCGCTGATTTTCAAGATAAGCCTTCAAATCAAACATAGGGGCCTTTACTCAACCTCTTTGTCGGCAAGGTCATCATTTCCCACGAAGGGTTTTTCAGATATGGATCCGTCCCTGTTCTCGATGAGGAGGTTGATCTTCTTTTCTGTTTCTTCGAGTTTTTGAGAACAATACCTGGATAGCCTGATGCCTTCTTCGAATTTTTTCAGGGCAGTTTCAAGGGGCAGTTGGCCGGATTCCATTTCATGAACTATTTGCTCTAACTGTTCCAGGGCCTTTTCAAAGGACAACCTTGTCATACCGTTCTCCCACATACAGCATATTTCTATCTCGGCAAATGTTCATACAGATCACGATTTGTCCACAGTTACTTTCAGTTGCCCTTCAGCCAGGGTAACCTCTAAGGAATCCCCATGTTGAACATCTTTTTCACGGGTTATAATTCTTTTTTCAGGAAGTGATCGAACAATGCTGTAACCTCTTTTCAGAACGGCCAAAGGGCTCAATGCATCCAAACTTGCAAGGGCGGACGATAGCCTGAGCTTTCTTTCTGATGCGCATGTATTAATTTGTTTCAATAATATATCATTATATCCACTTATTATCAGTTTATATTTTGATATCTTTTCCTTTGGTATATTGAGCATTATATATCTGGCAAGATGGGTTGAAACATCTTTTCTTATCTGGATCAGCAAATTCACCGCCCGATTTAGCCTGATCATATTGTCGTCCAAACGCAATGCAAGCTCTTGAATGGCCTTGGACGGATGAACGAGCGCGCGCCTTACCACCCTGTAGGCGTTCCATTTTGCCGATACCAGGCCTTGAATGCAGCTGATGCATCTATTTTGCAGTTCCCCGCACCTCAACCTCAATTCCGCCTTTAATGGTACTACGAGTTCAGCAGCTGCCGATGGGGTGGGGGCCCGCATATCGGCAACAAAATCGGCGATAGTATAATCGGTTTCATGCCCGACAGCAGAAATGATTGGAATCACAGATGAAAAAATAGCGCGGGCCACCTTTTCCGAATTAAATGCGGCAAGGTCCTCGATCGATCCGCCCCCTCTTGCGAGGATTATGATATCAGTTCGTGCGATTTCATTTGCCTTAACGATAGCATGAGCGATCCCTTCAGCGGCCCCATCCCCCTGAACCTTTACTGGCCATACATCGATGGCGATGGAGGGGAACCTTCTATCGATTATATGCAAAATATCATGCAGAACCGCACCGGAAGTTGAAGTAATGATAGAAACTGATGACGGCAGGAAGGGCAGGGGGACTTTCCGGGATGTATCAAAAAGCCCCTCCTTGCCAAGCCTTTGTTTGAGCTGCTCGAAGGCAAGCTGCAGGGCCCCCACTCCTTTTGGTTCGGCATACTCGAGGATCAATTGATACATTCCTCGAGGCTCATATACGGAAAGACGCCCTAAAGCGAGAATCCCCATACCTTCTTGAAGTGTGAACTTAAGCTGCCTCAGTTGGCCGCGAAATATCACGATTGCTATTTGTGACTTTTCATCCTTTAGGGTGCAATATAAATGGCCTGAAGCAGCTATCTTTAGATTCGAGATTTCCCCATAAATCCAAATCAAGGGGAATTTTTTTTCGAGAATCAGCTTTATACTCTGATTGAATTCGCTAACAGAATAGATGGGTTGAGGCGAAGAGGTATTCAAAGATTTCTCAATTAAAATCTGTATAATGTCTGATAAGATATATTATGTAAACTTTAACCCGGGGGTGGTTCGCTTATGTCAACGCCGACATCGAGCGGTTTAAAGCGTTCGAGGTATTCTCTCACAGACGGAATGACGTATATGGACTCATGTGGCATCTGACTCAAGCATTCCCCAAGGACTTCAATCTTTAAGTTCAACTTTAAATGCTTGTCGATAATACATTGATATTTTCCCATTACCTTACAATATCCACTTCTCACATGAATCCCGGTATTCCGGAAATTTTGTTCACTGACGATCAGCCCCAATTTGTCGGCGAGGTTTTTTAGCTCCTGATAAAGCTGTTCGGGTTTCATTTCATCTCCGAACCTTACTGAAATTTCAGGATAAACATAGTGATAAGATATAACAGCATTTTCCTTGAAATGGAAGCTGTCTATGGTTATATTGCCTCGCAATGAACAAGTAAAGAGGAGGATTAATATGCAACCGACACCGTATTCGATGGATCAGACTCAACTTCAGACCCGCGTTAATGAGTTTGTTCGCGGTGTTTACAACTGGATGACGATTGGTCTCGTATTGACCGGGATCGTCGCTTATTTCGTCACTGCCAGCGATCAAGCGCTTCGCTTTGTCTACCAAGCTCGATGGCTCTTTTTCATTGGTGAGCTGGCACTGGTCTTCATCATTTCCGCACGCATTCAAAAAATACAAGCATCGTCAGCCACCATCATGTTCGTGGTTTACAGCGCGTTAAATGGTGCGACCCTATCGCTGATTTTGGCGATGTTCACCGGCCAGACCATTGTGTCTACTTTTTTCATCTGTGCCGCATCCTTTCTGGCACTCAGTATTTTTGGTTGGACCACTAAAAAGGACTTGACCGGCTTTGGCAGTTTTATGTTCATGGGGCTGGTCGGAATCTTAATTGCTTCTGTGGTAAATATTTTCATCGGGTCATACGGCATGCAAATGATCATAAGTTATATTGGCGTGCTCGTGTTTGCCGGATTAACCGCTTATGATACCCAGCAGATTAAAGCCATGGCCTTGAGCCAACCAGTCGGCCTCGATGCAAGTGTAGTCAGAAAAGGATCAATTATCGGTGCTTTGAAGCTATACCTCGATTTCATCCTCATGTTTCAGTATCTGCTCGTAATTCTTGGTGGAAATCGGCGATAATCCATGATTAGGAAATAATAAAGCCCATGATATTTCAAGATATCATGGGCTTTGCGGATGAAACACGGTTTGGGACGAATTACCCCAGTATCTTCTTGATGGTTGCGGCGATCTCCGCACACAACCCGTTCGTTTGCGCCTCAGTTGGCCCCTCCACCATGACCCTGCATTTATTTTGAGTACCGGAATAGCGCACCAGCACCCTCCCGCTTTCACCCAAGCTTTCCTCTGCCCGGGCAATTGTCTGACTGATTTCGGGGATGGCAGCGAGATCGGGTTTCGATTTTACATCCACATTGATCAACTTCTGTGGGAAAATGGTCATTACTTTAGCCATTTCGGATAAAGGCTGCGCTTTTCGTTGCAACGCTTCAATCAATCGCAACGCAGCCATCAGGCCATCACCTGTGGTATGGGCATCTCTAAGAATCATATGGCCAGAATCTTCGCCACCCAACACAGCATCCTCCTCAAGCATTCGCTGCATTACATAGCGATCTCCTACCTGAGTGGTAAACAGTTTGATATTCATCTGGTGAAGCGCCATTCGGAATCCCAAGTTGCTCATTACGGTAGCGACCACTACCGAATTTCTTAGAACTCCGCTTTCGTGCAAATGCTTTGCAAGTATGGCCATAATCTGATCTCCGCTCAAGATATGGCCCTTTTCATCCACTGCGATTAAACGGTCGCCATCCCCATCAAATGCCAGCCCCAAATCAGCCCCATTCTCTACCACTATATGCGCTAATCGTTGGGGGTGCTGAGATCCGCACGAATCATTAATGTTTGTCCCATTGGGGTCACAGCCGATGGGAAAAACCGTGGCGCCTAAACCCTTAAATAGCGCAGGAGCCACATGGAATGTCGCACCATTAGCACAATCGATCGCAATTTTAAAATTTTTCAGATGGTTGATTTTTGTATTATGCCTCAAAAAGTCTACATATTGGCTTCCGGCATGATTTCCATGCTTCAAACGCCCGATTTCATGAGAGGGGGCTAATTTATTTGCAACTCCGCTATCTATGATCGATTCTATCTGCCGTTCTGTGTCATCAAACAACTTGTATCCACGAGCATCGAAAATCTTGATACCGTTATCTTCGAAGGGATTGTGGGAGGCGGAGATAACCACGCCAGCCAATGCGCCCGATGCAATGGTCGCGTATGCGATCCCCGGCGTCGGCAGGACTCCCAAAAGACAGACATCCAGTCCGACCGAACAGGCGCCAGCGGCCACAGCTTGGGCTAACATGTCACCCGACAAGCGTGTATCTTGCCCAATGACGATATGTCCTTTGTTGGTTTTACCATGATCACGAAAATATTTTGCGATTGCCTTGCCAATAGCAACCGCGGTTTCCACATTCATCGGAAAAATATTCGCCACACCACGTATACCGTCTGTACCGAACAGTTTTTGCATAAATAACGCCTTTGCACTATCGCTGTTCTGCTGGTCTATGGTTCATCGAAGGTAAGCATTCGGTCACTTCATTTACCAAACGAGAAACAATATCTTGTAACCAGCGAGTCCCTACAGCCGTATCCTTTATGTCCAGACTTTGAATAACTTGTAGATAAGATTTCCCTTGGAATGATAGCTGTCTTTCTATAATTTTCATAAACTTGTCACGATGTTCGGAAACCCCCTCATAAGTGGAGACACTTAACATAACCGATTCAATTTTCTCCCACCGTTCAGGAAGTTCAAATCGTAACCCATCCACTGCTTGAGTTGCTGATAAATTGTGGTTCAGTCGCTTTAGCTGAAGAATTCTTTCCTCGATGGCCGATCTTAAAGTTTCCTTCAGTCCCTCAAACAATGCTAGTGGCATATCAGCCCCGATGAATTGCCCACGGACCTGGGCATACCATTGTTGGAGTGCAAATAAGTTTCCGATATATATAAAATTATTTTTTAATACGCGTTTCAGCCCGTGATAAACGCCATGAACGTATGGGATCTTGCCGCTGTGTGGCTTTTCTCCGAATACCAAATTATCTTCAGTTAATTGGTCATTTCGGCAAATAGTACCCGCCGCCAAAACAGTGCCATATGCAATACGGCAAGGTCCCACTAATCCGCCCTGCCCTCCCAGGAAAATAGGCACTTGGTTAAGCATGACCCCACGTGCCACGTCACCGATAAGAGAAGGAGTTGCCTTATCCTGATTGGGAGTAAAATTGAAATGGATATAGGAACTGCCGACTTCACTATGGTTCTTGCGACTGGTTCCACCAGACATCAGACAATCACAAAAATTAATCAAGCTACCGAGAGTGACAAAGGGAAATAGTATAGTTTGCTTCAAGCCGACAGCATGTGCGATGCTTACTTTTTCTTCTAATATTGTTCCCTGCCTCACGTGGGAGCCTGAGCCACAGATAACCTTACCTAAAAAAGTTGAACCGTTGAAATATCCTCCGTTAAGCTGGACCATAGGACCAACATAACAATTCTCTACAGTCACAGGACCTTCCTTACCGATGAGGGCTCCCTGGGCGATGTAAGTTTTTTCTCCGGCAATCCTTGTGCCTGGGTATAGCATCAACCCATTTGCCTCAATCCGCTCAATATCAACCTCCTCTCCGATAGTTACCGAATTGGGATTTGGGATTCTTGCGCCTCTCTTTATTAATTCGCTAATCTTATCCATATTTAGTAATTTATATCCATGTTCTGCAGATCTATTTTGAATTTTTTAATAAAAAGGCCATGCTTCTTACAGAATTTCAAAGCTTCTGAATGTGCTATCTGCCTTTTTCCATCCTCATCATTAAAGGATACCAGAATGCCATTCAGTTGGTGCTGTTCATGAATCTGCGTCATTTCCCTGAAAGTTCCTAAGATGGGATAACCTTGTATTTTCTTTCCTTTTTTTATATCATCATCATCAACGAAACCAATGGGCATGATGTTTATCTTAGAATTGTTCAAAATTTCGCGTAACAACAGTTCCCCTCCCCTTCCAGCGCCATAAATAACTACCTTATCTCCCGACATCGTCTTTCGTCTTTGTGTTTCAAGGAAGAGGCGAAAGGATCCACGCACACCTAACAGAAGGCTTGTATTTAGTAGCCAATCGATAATAAATACCGCCTTAGAAAAGTCCTTGAACCGAAAAACAAAAGTAACGGCAGCAACTGCCATTAAAGAACCAAACAGAGAGGCACGCACATGCAAGAAGACATCGTTTGTGCTCAGATACCCCCACAATCCGCGGTATACCCCCATCCAATAAAATACCATCATTTTACAAGCTATCACTGCTGGCAGTGATTTCAAAAAAACCTGGAAATAGAAGGTAAATTCTTTTTTTTCGAAACGTAGGCGATACGCGAGGTAATAGCAGAAAGCCATCAGGCACAGATCAAGTACAACCATAATCAGTTGCCGCTTGAAAGTTACTTCAATCAGAATGGGTGTAAAACTGCGATCCCTCAACGCCGAAAATTCTTTTTCAGGATAAACCCTCAGTTGTGACAGGTAAATACTCATTAGCAGAACAGAAACTACCACAGGAATAATAACAGCCGGAGATGTAAATGTGTCACTGCGACTGACAAAATTGGCCGCGAATCCAGAAATAACGCCAATTCCATATAAAAAAAACACTGCATTTTTTTCTGAGAATCCCATTAACACCAAACGATGGGATGTATGATCACGCCCTCCAGTGGAAGCCTTTCTCCCGCTGAGTAACCGTATAAAAGTTACCAAGGTAGTATCCATGATCGGCACCAATAATACCAGAACGGGAATGGCGATACGCGCTAATTGTGACTCTCGTACACCATGAGGGCCATATAGCAGCAGAACGCTAATACTGAAGCCGATAACCAGACTACCGCAATCGCCCATGAATATTTTGGCAGGATTAATATTGTAGAGCAGAAATCCTCCCATAGCGCCAGCCAAAATAACTGCAACAATTAAGTACTCTGAACTCGTTGGATAGTACAGCACTGCAAGGCTGGCAGTTGCCACAAAGCCAATACCGGCGCACAGTCCGTCCATATTATCTATCAGATTGAATGCATTGGTTATACCTACTATCCAAAAAACAGTGGCTAAAGTATCTAAGGTCAAAGAAGTTAACCAATGCAGCCTGAAGCCCAAGAACACCACCAACGAAGCAGCCAATATCTGCGCAATCAACTTGTTATGCGGTTTGATATTGCGAAGATCATCAACTAATCCCACAATAAATAAAAATGTGGCGCCAACGCAAATAGTTGCAGCTATGGATGGGGTTTGGATTAACGCTTCTGCCCTGAGGAACTGAACGAAAGTAGATTTGAAATCAGAAAATAGCAATATCGGCAGCAATAGAGCGCCAAATATAGCGATTCCTCCCATTAGGGCAGTCGGCTTTTTGTGCCAGCGATCGCTTTTGGGCTGCGCAATCCATCCTTTTCGTGTTGCGATTATTCGGACTAGTGGTGTCAACGCAGCGGATAAAATAAAAGCCATGAAAAAGTTAATAACAAAGGTCATTAGTGGTGTCGCCATGGAATGAAAATATTAGCTGCTTTATTTTATACAATGTCGGTACGGTTACGCATATAACTGATCACTTTGGTCAAAATGGCGTCCAAATGGGTCTTTGGATCGAATCCGATCAATTTTCGTACTTTTTCAATCCCAGGTACGCGGCGTTGCATATCCTCGAAATCTTTACCAAATGCCTTGTCATAGGGAATGAATTGAATGGTCGAGGAAGATCCGCTTACTGTAATGATACGCTTTGCCAAATCACCTATCGAAATTTCCTCTACCCCTCCGATATTGAAGACCTGCCCAAATGCTTCAGGGTTTTCCACAAGACGCATAAATGCCCAAACAACATCGCGAACATAAGTGAAAGTTCGGGTTTGTTTGCCATCGCCGTATACGGTTAAAGGCTCGTTTCTCAACGCCTGGCCCACCAAGCGAGGTATTACCATACCATAGGCACCTGTTTGTCGAGGGCCGACTGTATTGAATAAGCGCGCAACGGTTACATTCAGCCCAGTGGTTCTGAAATAAGCCAAGGCCATGAACTCATCCATCAATTTCGAAGCCGCATAGCTCCAGCGGAACTTGCTGGATGGCCCATAAATAATATTGTCTGTTTCCACTAAAGGGGCATGCGTATGCTTTCCGTAAACTTCCGAAGTGGATGCAATCAATACTCGCTTTTTAAATTTATTACACAGCTCCAAAACAATTTCAGTGCCTTGGATGTTTGTTGTAATAGATTCCATTGGATGATCAAGAATGAACTCCACGCCAACGGCGGCCGCCAAATGATGCACGACATCACAGGTTCCTACCAGTTCCATCAATATATCTCGATTTAAGATGGTATCGATGTGCACAAAGAGCCGTTTCTGGTATGCGCTCTTTGTTTTTAGATGAGCGATATTATCCAAAGAGCCAGTGGAAAGGTCATCGATAATGTATACCTCATCGCCATTTTCAAGGTACGCTTCGGCTAAATGGGACCCGATAAATCCAGCTCCGCCGCTTATGAGCACGCGCATATTTTTGTCTCCGATCAACATATTGTATTTATTATCACCAAAGGAATTGTGTGAGCGGTTTATAACTTTGAGTTAATACAGCTATTTTTAATAGTTTTCTAATTGGCCATCAACAAACGTTGATATAAATCTTCTATGTTTGCTATAAGATTTTGCTTTGAATAAAATTTTAATACATAAGATCGTGCATTTTTTATTCTTTGATTATTTTTATCCGATCTACTACGAATCATGTACTCGAAACCGTTCGCCAACTCGTCCGGCTCGTCTTTAGCGCACAAGATGCCACGTTCACAGAGAATAAATCCTTTACATCCATTCTGATCAGAGTCTATCGTACCCAATAAGTCCTTAATGCCACCAACTCCTGTAGTGATCACAGGGACTCCTGAAGCCATTGCCTCTATAATTGATACAGGAGTTCCCTCATTCATTGAGGTCAATGCCAATATATCTAAATCTGGATAGATTTTTTGAATATTTCGCTCCCAGCCATAAAAAATTATCTTTTCTTTTAGCCCTATTTCAATAACGTACTTTTGTAAAGATTGCCTTAATTCGCCATCTCCTATAATAACAAACTTAACAGGAATTGTTTTATATCTGTCTGCCAGAATTTTCGCCGCTTTAATAAACATGTAATGGTTTTTTATTGCTGTGAGGCGGCCGACAATTCCAATTAAGATCTCATCACCGCGCGCATTTATTTTTTCTCTTAACCACCCTTTGTACTCACGCGAATTTAAGAATTTCGACAAATCGAAGCCCAAGGGTATCGTGTGTACTTTTTGGGATTTGCATATTCTAAATTTCTCAGATATTTCCCATTTTTGAGTTTTACTTATCGCAATTATCGCATCAGAAATCTGAGCCAAAATTTTCTCAACTAATGCAAAAAAAACAGATTTTGCCTTGCTAAAATACCCTTCAAGCACATGTCCATGATATGTATGTACAATTTTTATATTAGAACGCATAATCATGTTCATTAAGCAAACCGCTATGCGACCAAGAGCACCAGCTTTCGACATATGAGTGTGTACGATGCCAGGTTTCTCTTTAAACAGAATTTTAATTAACTTCATAAAGGAAATAAAATCATTTTTTATCGAAATTTCGCGCTGTAATTCCGGAATACTAATGAGGCTCTCTTTTTTAGGAAGGAATTTAAACAAATAATCCATGTCTCCTTCGTATTTTGATATCGATCCGGCAACGACTTTGGATTCAAAATATTTTGTATTTATTCCTTCTGTCAGCAGGGCTACATGAATAGCGGGGCCTCCAACATTTAATCTCGAGATTATTCGTAATATCTTAACCCTTCTTCCTTTTAAAAACGTCTTTTTTGCATAATTGCTTTTTCTTTTTTTATGCCTTCGCCTTATCATGTTTAAGAACATTACGAGAGCGCATCTTAATGATAATCCCCAGAAAGTTATCGGATTAAGAATTGTTCGCCATCCATAAACGTGTTTATTGAAATACTTATAACAGCTGTGATGGAAATGAAATATTGAGACTAGTGGGCGCGTATTACTGCTTCTACCGACAAAATGTCGAATTATTGCTTTTGGATAATACACGATTCGCCAACCAGAGTCTTTGAGTCTTTTACAAAGGTCGGCATCTTCCCAGTATAAAAACAGATTTTCGTCAAACCCGCCGATATGCTCGAATGCTTCTTTTTTTATTATCATGCATGCGCCTGAGACCCAATCGACATCTATTGCATCTCTTCTATTGGAATTAAAACATGCAAACTCTTTTCGCGTAAACGAATTATTTGGGAACCATTTTGTTAGTGGCGACTTTCTTCCGAAAAGTGAGGTTAATGCAGAAGGGAATCTTCTTGCAGAGCCTTGTAAATCACCATTTGTTTCATAAATAGCCGTCCCAACTATGGCAATATCCTTGTTCTTTCGCATAAAGTTATGTACCGAAATAAAAAAGTCTGACAATACAACAGTGTCGGGGTTCAATAGAAGTACTAGCTCTGAAGCTGTATGCTTGAAAGCCAAATTGACCGCCTTAGCGAACCCTATGTTCTTTCTATTTCTAATCAATTTTGTATTTGGAAATTTCTTTAAGATCCGAGAAGGAGAATCTTTTGAATCATTATCAACCACAATTATATTCAATTCCTTGCATTGATTAACTTTTTTAATGCTTTCAATGCAATTTATTGTGCAATCAGTGCTATTATAATTGACGATAATAACATCATTAAATGCATTCATATTATGAGACCTTTGTACAAACCATCCTCGCTACCAGATGCGGCAGATGCACGGTTGCAGAAATTTTTACATAGATAAAGCGTAAGCAACTTTTTAAATCACCTAAAAATGTCTTCTATTTTAAAATTTTTCCTTTTCTTCAAGGCGCCCATTATGCGAGGAAATTTTTTGCCTAAATTCTAAGCAAGCCAAACAATCATTTTATTCGGTATTTCGCACGATAAAATCTTCTGCTGAACCTCATTTCTTTCGCGATCATCGGTTACGATGATGCGTTCGCACGGGATGTAGCGAAGATCGGATAGTGGCTTTACAATTCTTCCGACTATTTTTTTTCGGGTATTTCTATCATCGACAATTGCCGAGAGCTCGATGAGCGAATCTTGTAACGACAAATAGGCGATTTCGGCCAGATCGGTGGCCCCGAAGAACACAACTTGACGAACTTTGGCATTTTCGAGTTCATTGAATAGGCGGTCAAGTTTCTTTCGCGCTTCGGTGTAGAAGTGGTAAGAAAACTGGATGTAATTGTAGGTTAATCGGGCCTTTTCGGCTAGTCCTGTCGGCGTGAGCATGTATCGCATCCGATTTGCTTTCACAGATGCGATCTTGACATAACCCTTCTTTACCAGGTGCTTGATAAACGAGTTGACAAGACCGACTGAGATATTGAGCTCCTTCGCGAGCGCCCGTTGGCTGTGAAGATGCTCCTCGTCGATTTTTTCCAAAAGTTGCAGGGTCCTGATGTCATTGGGTTCCATGAAAGACTCAAGCGACTTAAAGATCAGGTCTATGATCAAAGTTAAGAGCTACTATACTTGAAATTGCCTCAAGAGCGGCCCATAGCTCCGCATGGTGAATTACCAACGAGCTTTTCACTGGTCGCGCGATGATCTAACGAAATAGTACCGGGGGATTGCTTATCGAAGTATAAAAAGATTCCGTGAGGAGTATGAGAAATCAGGAGCTATTCACTTTCAGCTTTCGTTTTTGCAAAAAAAGCGTAGTTTAATCAATGTTCAGAAATTGAACATATCTTTTTCAGATTGTCAACCGATTAAATTGGGAGGCAACGAAAATGTCTAACTTCCGCCAAACTTGAGCGCATGATTAATCGGTCTGCAAAGCAGATTATCTTGTGCCTTTGCTACAAAATCAAAATCCAGAAAACGGAGACAGCCGTCTTCTGGATTTCTTTAAATTATCGACCTTTATTTCTGCTTGCTTTCCTTTACTACGATGCGCGCCTGATTGACCTCCAGGGTTTTTTCGCCAATACCTTTGACTTTCAGGAGGTCTTCCGGTGACTGAAACGGACCATTCTTATCGCGGTACTCAATAATTCGATCCGCATAAGACGCGCCCACCCCCTTCAAGGTCATAATTTGCTCGCGGGTGGCTGTATTGATATTCACCTTGGCCATGTCCTCCGCTATGGCAGGTCCTGTCAACGCCATGACCAGCAATACCGTCATTAGGGTCATTGCAACCATAGATACTTTTCTCACTGCCCCTCCTTTCCAATCTTCCTCTTTTGTTAAATTTGTTCCTAAGATCCTCTTCCCTTGCCTATGGCCGCATATTTTTGAACTCCTAAATTATAATTTTCAACAAATGTCAATACTAATATTAATATTATTTACTACTATATTTTTTTAGGTATTATTACGTCTATTAACTTTTTAAGAAGCCCTATTCGGCTATATTGCAGCTTATTTGGTATTGAGAAGAAACCGCCATGGGGCATTTGTTGTTGACCGCATTCCTGTTCATCATTTTGTTTATTTATAGTTTTAGGTTTACACTTGCGAAATCAGATATCCTCGGTTATATGTCTTTTTTTTAAGTCAAATCAGGAAGTAATCTATCTTTTCATGAAAAGTGAACCGCTTATTGCAGTTGTGGCAGCCTCTGGTGTTTTTCCTGGAGCAACGGGCACAAAACAGTTCTGGTCGAATATCCGCCAGAAAAAAGATACGACATGTGATGTCCCAGCGATACGTTGGCATGTCGCCAAAGAATCATTGCTGCAAGCCTTTGGAGCGCCGGACAAGGCTTATGCTGGACGCGCGTGTTTGATTTCTGATTTTGTCCTGCATACTAAGGGGATAGGGTTACGACCAGAACTCATTGCGCATTTAGATCCCCTGTTTCAATGGGTTCTTCATGGAACCAATGATGCTCTCCAGGGCTGCAATTTAGTGCCAATCGACAAACGGCGAATTGGGGTGATTCTGGCAGCGATTGCGCTTCCAACCCGAACCTCGTCTTGGCTCGCACATTGTTGTCTTGAAGCACAACTATTAAAAGACGCCTTAATTGAAGCCGATTCACGCATAGGTGGAGACGAAGCAAAGGTTGGCCGAATGGTGAGTTACCCTGCTGCTTTGGTTTGCCAAGCTTTTGGTTTCGGCGGGACATCATTTACCTTGGACGCGGCCTGCGCGTCCTCTCTTTATGCGTTGAAGTTGGCTTGTGACGAGCTGCGCAGCTTCCGGGCCGATGCCATGATCACCGGCGGGGTTTCGGGAGCAGATAGCCTGTATACCCAGATCGGCTTCAGCCAATTGCAGGCTTTATCACGTTCGGGACGCTGTGCCCCATTCGATCGATCGGCTGACGGTTTGGTGGTGGGTGAAGGGGCCGGCATCCTGGTGCTCAAGCGACTGGATGATGCCCTTCGCGATAACGATACGATATGGGGTGTGATCCGCGGCATTGGGCTCTCCAACGACATGCGCGGCAACCTGCTGGCCCCGGAGTCGGACGGCCAGGTGCGCGCGATGCGCGCAGCCTATCGTGAAGCCGGATGGCAGCCCTGGGACGTCGATTGCATCGAGTGCCATGGGGCCGGCACACCGGTTGGCGATCTCATCGAAACCCGCAGCTTGAAACAGCTTTGGGAAGAGGCACCAGGCAATGCGCGTCTTTGCGCCATCGGATCAGTGAAATCCATGATCGGCCACTTGCTGACGGGTGCGGGAGCGGCCGGTATGATCAAAACACTCCTGGCGATGAAACATGCAACGTTGCCGCCTTCTCTGAAATTCGAGCAGCCTCCGGACGACAGCCCTTTGCGGGACAGCCAGTTTCAGGTTCAAAGCGAGGCGGCCCCCTGGCATCGACGCGATGAAAACACACCGCGCCGCGCAGCCATAAGTGCCTTTGGTTTTGGCGGCATCAACGGTCATGTACTTGTCGAAGAATGGCGGCCAGGCAATGTTCAAAAAAAAGACCGCACCATCAGCCTATCCTCTCCCAAAACGCCGCACCGGAAATCACCGGCGCTTGATGTCACGGCGCCTCCCGCCGACATCGCCATCGTCGGGATGGATCTTTGCCTTGGCCCCCTCCATTCCTGTATTGAATTCCAGCATGCCATATTTCAAGGCAAACATTGCCTGAATCCTTTGCCTGATAAGCGTTGGCGAACACCGGACGGGCTGGGCGCATTGAAAGGGGGCGCTCCAAGAGCAGGCGGCTTCATGGAAGAGGTGATCATCGATCTGGGTGAGTTCAGAATCCCACCTGGTGAAATACCCGACATCCTGCCACAGCAACTGCTCATGCTTAAAATCGCGGCTGGGGCCATGCATGACGCTGGTTTACCGCTGCGGCAGTTGAGAGATCGAATGGGTACGATCATCGGGATCTCCTTTGATTTCGAAGCAACCAACTTTCATCTACGTTGGTCCCTTGAGCACCTGATCGAAAATTGGGTCGAAAAGCACCATCTCCGGATAGACACGAAACAGCTGCCCCAATGGGCGGCCAAGACGAAAACCGCTTTGGGGCCTCCTTTGACGGCCTCTCGCACCCTAGGCGCCCTGGGCGGAATCGTGGCCAGCCGTATTGCCAGGGAATTCCGTTTCGGTGGGCCTTCGTTTGTCGTATCGGCCGAGGAGGCGTCCGGTCTGCGCGCTGTCGAAGTTGCCGCGAGAATGCTTCAATCGGGGCAAACCGATGCTATGTTGGTAGGCGCGGTCGATCTGACGTGCGATCCGCGCAACCTTGCGACGCTGTATGGTGAAAAAGAGTTCAGTCGCTCGGGCCGCGTCCGGCCTTTTGACCAGGCTGCGGACGGCACCTTGCCCGGTGAAGGCGCGGTGGCCCTGGTGCTCAAGCGCTTGCCGGATGCCAGGGCTGATGGCAATCGCATCTACGCCGTGATCAAAGGCATCGGCAGTGCCTATGGCGCTTCAAAAGAAGCCCCGGACGCTGGCGTAGAGTCCTATTGCATCTCTTTGCAGCACGCGTTTCAGGATGCTCGCACGGATCCTGCCACAGTGCGGTTGATGGAGTGTCACGGCAGCGGCCTGCCTGAACAAGACGCTACGGAAGCGCGTGCGCTGCAGCACTTCTTCCGCGGCAAGATCAAATCGGCAAACCAAGCTGTGGCCATAGGTGCGCTCAAGCCCTTGGTGGGGAACACCGGAGCAGCTTCGGGTCTGGCATCGCTGGCAAAAACCGCGCTGAGCCTTTTTCATCACCTGCTCCCTGCCATGCCTGATTTCAGCATCCCGGCGGACGCGCTTTGGGACCCTGCTTCATTCCATTTTCCAAGGGAAACAACCTATTGGACCCATGATCGCCTCTCTGGCCCCCGAACCGCATGTGTGGCGGCCATCGCTCATGATGGCGGCTGCATGCATACGGTACTGTGCCAGGACAATCCTCCCGGTGCTTCCAGATCCACCGCGCATGATCCGCGAATGGAACGTCCCATGGGCCTCCTGCCCTACGGACTCTTTTTGCTTCACGGCGCCGATCGGGCTGAACTGCTGTCCGAATTGGAACAGCTCGAAAGCATGACGCGTCAGTGGCGAAATGCATCACAACCAGATGCTGTATCTGTTATTGAAGACTTATCCAATATCTGGTATCAGAGGGCGCCGGCTAATAAGCATCCTGATTTCAATTTATCCGTGCTGGCGCATTCGCCAAATGACCTCTTGGCGCAAATAGCTGAAGCGCGCTTGTGCATCCAAACCAATTCCTCCCGCAGCATGGGCCCCCGGGGCGGTATTTGTTATATGCCTGAAGCGGAAAGTCTCCAGGGCCAAATGGCGTTTATCTTTCCCGGGTCTGGAAACCACTATGTGGGTATGGGCCGTAGATTGGGCGCCCAATTTCCGGAAGTGCTGCGTGATATGGATCGCCGGACCGACCGACTGGGCTCCCAGATGCTGCCGCACTTGTTCGATCCCTGGCGTACCGCCTGGCCTTCGAACTGGGCGACAGACAGCTATCAAAAACTCGTGGCAGACCCTCTGTACCCCATATTCGGCCAGGTGATTTTCGGCGGCCAGATGGCCCGGCTTTTAAAACGGTTCAACCTGAGGCCCGATGCCGCCATCGGCTACAGCCTGGGGGAATCGGCAGCGCTGTTCGCCCTGGGGGCCTGGCCGGATCACGGTCAGATGCTGGATCGTCTGGCACGCTCCGACCTTTTCAAGACCGAACTCAGCGGTCCCTGCGAAGCACTGCGGCGTACCTGGGAAATCCCGACCGATAAACAGGTGTGCTGGCGGGTAGCGGTGGTGAACCGTCCGGCCGAACAGGTGGATGCGTCCATCGGCGCCATTGCCTATGTACGCCGCCTCATCATCAATACGCCCAACGAGTGCGTCATCGGCGGCCTGGAAGCGTCGGTATCCGAAGCGATCCAACGGCTTGGCTGTGAAGCCCTGTTTTTGGATGGCGTGGTGACCGTGCATTGCGATGCAGCCCAGTCCGTGGCTCAGGCGTACAAAGATTTACACCGCTTTCCGACCACAGCGGTGGAAGGGTTGCGCTTCTACAGCTGCGCCCGGGGTGAAAGCTATCCATTGAGCTCAGAAGCCGCTGCCGATTCAATCTTGCAGCAAGCCTTGGGGGGCTTCGATTTCCCGGCGACCATTCGCAGGGCTTACGCGGATGGGGTCCGTATCTTCGTCGAAATCGGTCCCCAATCTTCGTGCACCCGCATGATCAGGCAGATATTGAGCCAAAGTCCGCATCTGGCTGTGTCGGCCAATGTGCGTGGGGAAGACGAATGCCTCAGCCTGCTCAAGTGCCTTGGAACCCTTGCCGCAGCAGGCCAAGCCATCGATTTGGCGACGCTGTACGGTTATCATCAGGATCATTTCCGCCATCGAACCAAAAGCGGACCTACTGCCATACGCGTGCCGGTGGGGGGGGCGCCGCTCATTCTGCCGCCTTTGCCGCTGCTTGAACCCACGCCCCATGATGAAGGAAAATTAATTGCCCAACCGTCCCAAGATTTGACCTCTGCGCCCCAGCCACCGACCTGCCACCCGGCGGCGATGGAGACCGTTCCTTCGGCGGATAGTGAAGGTGTCGAGGCTTCGTACCTCGATGATTCCATTGAGGACCTGAGCACAAATCTGAATGCCACAGCCCGGGCCCACGATCAATTCCTGGATCTTTCCCGGGAGGTAACCCGGCAATACGGTGAAGCATTTGAGTTCCAGACCCAGCTGTTGGAAAGACTGGTTCAGTTGGGAGGCCAGGCACCCGATCCTGCTTCAGCAGCGCCCGATTTTTTCCCGCAGCCGGATACTCCCCCGCAACACCAAGTGGCATTCAACCGGCAGCAGTGCCTCGAATTTGCCATCGGTTCGGCAGGGAAGGTGTTGGGGCCACGATTCGACATCATCGACACCTACAAAGTTCGGGTGCGTCTGCCGGATGAGCCGTTGATGCTGGTGGATCGGATTCTCGAAGTGGAGGGAGAAATATGCAGCCTCGGTTCCGGACGGATCGTTACCGAGCATGATGTGCTTCCCGGCATCTGGTACCTGGATGGCGGCCGAACCCCAGTGTGTATTTCTGTCGAAGCCGGGCAGGCAGACCTGTTTCTGAGCAGCTATCTCGGCATCGATCACCAGGTCAAGGGAGAGCGTTCGTATCGCCTGCTGGATGCCAGAATCCACTTCCATCGCGGCTTGCCCCAAGCAGGCGACACCATTCGTTACGACATTCATATCGACAGGTTCGTCCGGCAAGGTGCCACCTATCTATTTTTCTTTCGCTTCGAGGGGTTTATCGGCAGCGAGCATCTCATCACCATGACCGATGGGTGCGCCGGTTTCTTTACCGAGCAGGAGGTACGCAACTCCGGGGGGATCATCCTGAGCGAGGAGGACCGTGCCTCTGGTCCGAGGCTCGGTGGGAATCCCTTCATTCCGATCCTATTCGTGGAGAAGGCCGCCTATGATAATGCGCAGGTCGAAGCCCTGCGCACCGGCGATGCCGCCCGATGTTTTGGCGATCTCTTTGAAGGTGTGCAATTGCCGCCTGCCCTGCGCCTGCCGGGTGGCCGCATGCGTCTCATCGATCGGATTGTTGAGTTGTCTCCCGACGGCGGCCGCTGGGGGCTGGGCAGCATCCGTGCCGAAGCCGACATCCACCCGGACGATTGGTTCCTTGCCTGTCATTTCGTGGACGACAAGGTGATGCCCGGCACATTGATGTATGAATGCTGTGCCCATACGCTGCGGGTCCTGCTATTGCGACTGGGTTGGGTGCTCGATCGGGACGATATCTGTTACGAGCCTGTTAGCATGCTCCCCTGCCGTCTCAAATGTCGTGGCCCGGTTACGCCATCCACCCGCAAGGTACACTATGTGGTAGAGGTCAAGGAGATCGGATACCATCCCGAGCCCTATGTCGTCGCCGATGCGCACATGTATGCCGACGGCCATTACATCGTTTTCTTCAAAGACATGTCCATGCAGATGACGGGCGTGACCCGACAAGCGATCGAAAATTTCTGGCAGGCCCGCCGTTCCGGCCATGCCGAAATCAACGCGGTTCAAAACGCCACTGCCGAAACGCGCCCCCTCTACACCCGCGAGCATATCCTGCAATTTGCCATCGGCAGCCCATCCAAAGCCTTTGGCGCACCATATGCCGTATTCGATAAAGAGCGGGTTATCGCCCGCCTGCCGGGACCGCCATACTGTTTCATGGATCGGGTGACCTCCATCGAGCCGCAACCCTGGATGCTCAAGGCCGACGGGTGGGTGGAGGCCGAGTACGATGTGCCTGCGGATGCCTGGTATTTTGCAGCCGACGCCAGCGGTGTGATGCCCTTTTGTGTCCTGCTGGAGATCGCCTTGCAGCCATGCGGTTGGCTGGCAGCCTATGCCGGATCGGCCCTGCGCAGCAAAAAAGATCTCAAATTCCGCAATCTGGGGGGCAATGCCCAAATGCATGGGAACCTGCGCCCCGGCGACCATCGCCTGACCATGCGCACCCGCCTCACCAAGGTATTCGAAGCGGCCGACATGATCATCGAGCATTTTGATTTCGAAGTCTTGTCCCGGGGCCGTCCGTTTTATACCGGGAGTACCAATTTCGGTTTCTTCACCGCCCAGGCGCTGGCCCAGCAAGTGGGTCTGCGGGAGGCCCATTATGTCCCCAGCCAAAACGACCGGGATCAATTCCGGGAGCGGGTGCTCGATGCAACCCCACCGGTAATACCGGATGCCGCGCCCGGCGGCGTCGTCTTTCGTCCATTCGGATTGCGCCTGCCCGCCAAAGCGCTGCTGATGATCGACGGTATCGAATGTTTTAATCCCACGGGCGGCCCCCACGGCCTCGGGTTTGTCCGCGGATACAAGCAGGTCGACCCTGGCGAATGGTTCTTTAAAGCCCATTTTTTCCAGGATCCGGTTTGCCCGGGTTCGCTTGGGGTCGAATCCTTCCTGCAACTGCTCAAGTACGCCGCCATGCAGCGCTGGCCGGGATATCTGAAGAGTCACCGTTTCGAGATGCTCTGCGATGCCGCGCACGAATGGCAATATCGAGGCCAGATCGTCCCTTCCAACCGGCGGGTGCTGGTGGATGCGGTCATCACCCATATCGAAGAGGGCGCAGCACCGCTGATCATGGCCGATGGCTGGTTGCAAGTGGATAACCTTTACATATATAAGATGAGTCGATTCGGATTGAGATTGGTCCCCACGGATCGAAGCTGAACAGGATGCAGCCATGCGTTTTACCAAAGTTTCCCTAGCCGGTTTAGGCTACGAACTGGCGCCCGACGTAATCACTTCAGACGACTTGGAAAAGCGGCTGGCTCCGGTCTATCGTTCACTGCACATCCAGCCCGGTCAATTGGAGGCCCTCACCGGCATTTCCGAGCGGCGGTTCTGGAATCCGGACGTGCGATTGTCTGAAAAAGCCGCCCTGGCCGGGGAAAAAGCATTGGCCGCGGCACAAATCGATCCGCGCGAAATCGGAGTGCTGATCTACGGTGGTGTGTGCCGCGAAAACCTCGAACCGGCCACGGCCTGTGCCGTGGCGAACGCCTTGGGCATTAGCAACACCGCTCATATTTTCGACATCTCCAATGCCTGCCTGGGCGTGCTCAATGGCATGGTGCACATCGCCAGCGCCATCGAATTGGGGCAGATCCAAGCCGGCATGGTGGTCTCATGTGAGTCCGCGCGTCCCATCGTCGAGTTGACCCTTCAGCGCCTCCTGGAAAACCCCAGCATGGCGCTTTACAAAGATTCACTGGCCACCTTTACCGGAGGGTCCGGCGCCGTGGCTGTAGTTCTCTGTAGCGCATCGCGGAGAAACGATGGACACCGGTTGATAGGTGGCGTGATGCGTAACGCCACCCAGCACCATGCATTGTGCACCTGGGGTTCCGAAAGCGGGTTAGCTGCCGGAACGACCCAGGTGATGCGAACCGATGCGGTGGGGGTGCTCAAGCATGGCGTCACCCTAGGCATCCAAACCTTCGCGGCTTTTCGCCAGGAACTGGAGTGGCCCGATGCTTACCCCGAAAAGGTCATCTGCCACCAGGTGGGTTCGGCCCACCAGCGCACCATTCTGGAATCCCTGGGCATCGCCCCTTCCAGGGATTTCGGAACCTTCCGCTATCTGGGGAACATCGGCACCGTATCGTTGCCGATCACGGCCGCCATCGCCCACGAGCGGCAATTTCTCAAAACCGGTGATCGCGTCGGATTTTTGGGCATCGGCAGCGGTTTGAATTGTCTCATGCTGGGTATGGTCTGGTAATGCAACATTACCCATTCAAGAGCCATTACCTGGCGATACGTGGGATGCGTTACCACTTCCTGGACGAAGGTCGCGGCGAACCGTTGGTGATGCTGCATGGCAATCCCACATGGTCTTATTATTTCCGCAGCCTGGTGTACAGATTCCGCTCCGACTACAGGGTGATTGTACCCGATCACTTCGGCTGCGGTCTCTCGGACAAGCCCGAACCGGCGCGCTATGATTTCCGGCTTCGCAGCCGCATCGATGATCTGAACGCCTTGCTCGACCATTTGGATTTGGAACAGCCGGTGACCCTCGTCTTGCATGACTGGGGCGGCATGATCGGATTGGCCTGGGCCATGGAACACATGGAACGGGTCCGACGGCTGGTCATCCTGAACACGGCCGGCTTCTTTCCGCCCCAGGGCAAAGCGATCCCCTGGCGCCTGCGGCTTTTGCGCCGCTCCAATCCGATCACCGATTGGGCGGTGCTGCACCTCAATCTTTTTGCCCGTGCAGCCCTTTATATGGCGCCCCGTCGCCCCTTGACCAAAGCAGTCAAAGCTGGCCTCATCGCGCCCTACGATACGCCGCGCCATCGACTGGCGACGTTGCGGTTTGTCCAGGATATCCCCCTGGCGCCGGGCGACCCCAGTGGCCGGATCGTGGCCCAAGTGGATCGACAACTGGCGCAGATCACCGCCCGACCGGTGCTCTTGATTTGGGGACGGCACGACTTTGTCTTCGACCGCGACTATTTCGTCGAATGGCGGCGTCGGGTGCCCCATGCCGAGGTCCACTGGCTGGACCATGCCGGGCACTACCTGCTGGAAGATGCACCTGAAGAAATTGCCGACCTGATCGGCGCGTTCCTGAAGAACCCAAAGAACCAATGATGGTGAAAACCAATGGCTTCTTTCGACCAAACGATCGACTCATCCAGCACCGCTACGGCCGAAACCGTCAATGTGGCCCGCCGCCTGAAAAACATGGCCCGCGCCCAGCCCTATCGCCGCGCAGTGGTTTTTCCAGCCGGTCGCGATCGCAATGGCCGGGTGGCGTATAGCCACCTCACTTTCCGACAGTTGGACCGGGAATCGGACTGCTTTGCCCGCGGCCTGGAGGCCGCCGGTATCGTCCGGGGCACCCGCACTATCCTGATGGTCCGGCCGAGCTTGGAACTCTTCGCCCTGACCTTCGCCCTGCTCAAGGTCGGGGCCGTATTCGTGATGGTCGACCCCGGCATGGGCATCAAGCGCATGCTCACCTGCCTGAGCGAAAGCCGGGCCAACGCCCTGATCGGTATCCCTGCCGCCCACCTGCTGCGTATCTTGCGGCCGAAGTACTTCGAGTCGGTGAAGATCAATGTCACCGTGGGAAGGCGCTGGTTCTGGAAGGGACTGGGCCTCAACGACATTCGTGCCCTGCCCTGGCAGCCTTACCAAATTGCTGAAACGACAACGGAAGAAATGGCCGCCATCTTGTTCACCACCGGCAGCACCGGTGATGCCAAAGGGGCGGTCTACACCCACGGTATCTTCGATGCCCAGGTGCGTCTGATCCAATCCCAATTCGGCATTGCGCCGGATGAAATCGATCTGCCCACCTTTCCGCTCTTTTCTCTCTTCGATGCAGCGCTGGGAATGACAGCCGTGATCCCGGATATGGATCCCACCCGGCCGGCGCATGTGAATCCCGAAAGGATTATCGAGACGGTGCTCAACCAGGGGGTCACCAACATGTTCGCCTCCCCTGCCCTTCTGGATCGGGTGGGGCGGTATGGCAAGGCCAATACCACCAAACTGCCCTCCCTCAAGCGGATTATCTCTTCCGGAGCGCCCATCTCCCCTGCGAATGTGGCGCAATTTACTACTCTACTGGAAGACGACGCCGAAATTCATACCGGTTACGGCGCCACCGAGGCCATGCCGGTATCGACGTTCGGAAGTAAAACGATTCTTTCCGAGACCGCCGCCCTTACCGAAAAAGGTTTCGGCATGTGCGTCGGCCATCCGGTAAATGAAGTAGAAGTGCGCATCATCAAGATCAGCGACAGCCCCATCGACGCCTGGTCCGACGATCTGTTGGTCCCGGACGGCGAAATCGGAGAAATTGCCGTCAGCGGCCCCATCGTCACCAAAGGTTATTTCCGGCGGCCCAAAGACGATGCGCTGAGCAAGATCAAAGAAGACGAACGTATCTGGCACCGCATGGGCGACCTGGGCTGGAAAGATAAAAAGGAACGGCTCTGGTACTGCGGCCGCAAGAGCCATCGGGTCATTACGCCCCACGGGACCCTGTTCACGATCCCCTGCGAAGCCATCTTCAACAACCACCCGGCCGTCTATCGCAGCGCGCTGGTGGGCGTCGGCGCACCGCCGCGCCAACGGCCGGTGGTGTGCATTCAATTGGATTCCGATCAACGCAATGCCGACCGGGAGACATTAACGCGCGAGCTGAAGGAGTTGGCCGCCGGCCACATGCTCACGGATCGAATCGACACCTTTTTATTCCACCCTTCCTTTCCGGTGGATATCCGCCACAATGCCAAGATCTTCCGCGAAAGGCTGGCCGAGTGGGCGCAGCGGAACCTGGCTTAGGTACTGAAAAAAGGCTGAACGCTATGACGGATAAGCGGACTGTGCTGGTAACCGGCGGTGGCGGTTTTCTGGGCGGCGCCATCGTGCGTCTTTTGCTTTCCCGCGGCGAAAAGGTCCGTTCGCTTTCCAGGGGGCTTTATCCTGAACTGGCCCGCATGGGCGTCGAGCACATCAGTGCGGACTTGGCCGACCTCGGCGCATTGCGGCAAGCCTTTCAGGGGGTCGAAGCGGTCTTTCACGTGGCCGCCAAGTTCGGCACCTGGGGACACTATGACGATTACTACCAGGCCAACACCCAGGCGACGCTCAATGTTCTTTCGGCCTGCCGGGCGTGTGGGGTCGCCCGCCTGATCTACACCAGTTCGCCCAGCGTGGTCTTTGACGGCCGCGACATGCGAGGGGTAGATGAGTCGACGCCCTATCCGGAGCGTTTCGAGGGCCCCTATGCCCAGACCAAAGCCCTGGCCGAACAGGCGGTTTTGCAAGCGGCCCGAGCGGGTTTGCCAGCCATTGCCTTGCGGCCGCATCTGATCTGGGGTCCGGGTGGATTGCACCTGATCGAGCGGATTCTCTCCAGGGCCAGGCGTCTGCGGATCGTGGGCGACGGCCGCAACCAGGTCGACACCATCTATGTGGACAACGCCGCGTGGGCCCATATTCTGGCGGAGGATTGCCTCAAAAGAGATCCCTCCCTATCGGGCCGCACCTATTTCCTCAGTCAGGATAAACCCATCCCTTTTGCCCAAATGCTCAACGAGATTCTGGCTGCCGGCGGACTGCCGCCGGTCACTCGTAAAGTCTCGCCTGCCCTGGCGCGTATTGCCGCCACCCTTTGCGAAGGCACCTATAAGATTCTTGGAATCGAAGCCGAGCCGCCCATCACCCGTTTTCAGGTCAATGCCATGGCCACGGATCACTGGTTCGACATTTCCGCTGCCAAAAAGGACCTGGGATATGCACCGTTGGTTTCTGCCGAAGAGGGGCTGGCGTGTCTTTCTCAGTGGCTTGGGGATTACTATTCCGGCAGCAGGTCGTAAAAATAGCACATGACATCCGAGCGGGTGACGATGCCGATCATATTCCCGTCTTCCACCACCGGTAGGCGGCCAATGTCCTGACGAATCATGATGCGTGCAGCTTGCAGGGGACTCTTGCCCGGATCGATGGTCTGCACCGGCTGGCGCATATAAGCCTTGACCGGTGCCCGGAGTTGGGAGTCCCGGCGCAGTTTCTGGAAATCCCTGCGCGAGATCATCCCCACCAGTTTTCCTTCCTCGGCGACCGGCAGGCCGGTACACCCCTTGATGCGCATCATCTTGGCCGCCTCTTCCATGCTGGCTTCGGGGCTGACGGTATGCACCGGGAACGACATCAGGTCGCTGATCTGCACCGAAGCTTGCTGGTTGCCGCCGATCAGACCGCAGATCATTTCGGAAACCGCATCGGGGTTGACCTGGCGCAGCATGGCAGATCCCGCGCCGGGGTGACCGCCGCCGCCCATGCTGCGCATGATGTCGCCGATGTTGAGATTATCCACGTCGCTGCGGCCGATGACCATGCAGCGCTCGTTTTCCGGGATGCAGAAAATCCCGAAGGCCGCATCCACGTTCATGATATCCCGGTACATCCCCACCACCACGGCCAACCCATCCACGTGTCCTTCGACCGACAGTTTGCTGATGCTCACGGAATGTCCGTTGATCTTTTCGCGGTGAGCGTTTTTCAGCATTTCAAATAAAATGCTCTTTTGTTTCTCGCCGTAGGCCGGACGCAAAAAACGGCTCAGAATCTTGAGATCGGCACCATGTTCCAGCAGGTAACCGGCGGCATAGGCATCTTCTGCGGTGGTATTGGTAAAGGTCAGCTGACCGGTATCCTCGTAAAGACCGGCTAGAAACACGGTCGCCTGGATGGGAGTGAGGCGTTTGTGCTCCGCTTTTAGGCAGCGCAGCATCAGGGTGACATTGGCCCCCACCGGCGCATAACATTTCCAGGAAGGGTGGATCGTCTCCGGTTGGACATGATGGTCCCACACGAAGATCTCCAAGTCGGGATTCTTACGAAAGGTCGCCATGCCCATGAGACGCTCCCATTGGGCCGTGTCCACGACAATCAGGCGCTCCACATTATCCAGGTCGGGTGCCGGCTTCTCAATCCAGGGAAAGACATCTTTGTGCAGGGACAAGAAGGCCTTGACGTTGGGATTAAGCGGCTTGGGGATCAGCGGGTCGGCATCGGGATAGAGCATCATGGCCGCCACCATGGAGGCCATGGCGTCGAAGTCGGTGTTTTTATGGGTTGTGACAATGGTTTTGGCATTGGCTTGACCAGGGCTGCATTTCTGCGGGAACATCTCCGGACCTCTTTTTAACGACAGGTGCGCTTGCACCTGAATGCCGGAACCTCGGGCATGATCAGTATATATTGCGGAGCCAGAACCCGATTGACAGGGTCCACGATTTCATCCATATAGACAGCGTATTGAGCCACTGTCAACACTTGTCCAACACCAGAGCCCTGTCATTCCTGGAGCGCCGGCCCAATGAAAAAATTCATCATTTCCGTTCTGGGCAAGGATCGCCCCGGCATCATTGCCGCAGTCACCCAGCTCCTGTTTCAACAGGATTTCAACATCGAAGATGTGAGTCAGACGATCCTGCAAAACGAGTTCTCGGGGATCTTCATCGTTACCGGACCGGACGGCAGCGATCCCCAAAACGTGTGCCATGCTTTGGAAAATGCCACCGTCGATCTGAAGCTCCATATCCATGTAAAGGCCATGGATGCCGCCCCTTTTCAATGGACCAGCGCGTCATGCGAACCGTTCGTCATCACTACCCGGGGCCCGGATCGTAAAGGCCTGGTGGCCCAGATCACAGCCGTGCTGGCGGCGCACAATGTCAATGTGACCCAGTTGCAGGCCGTTTTCCGGGGAGGAGCCGATCCGGAGCGCAACGTTATGATTTATGAAGTGGATATCCCGGCCGACAGCGATTTGTCCAAACTGCGCACCGCGCTAAAAACCAAAGCGGCCGAATTGAATCTGGAAGTCAATCTGCAGCACAAGAACATCTTCGAAGCGATCAACCGCATATAAAAATCCACCTAATAGGAATCAAGGCAAGGACATTGCATCCCATGCTGAGCAATAGCGAAATCCTCTCCGTATTGGAAATGCTGCGCAACGAGCACCTCGATCTGCGCACCGTCACGTTGGGTATCAGTCTGCTGGATTGCGCCAGCGACGATCTCAAACGGTTTACAGACAAAATCTACGACCGCATCGTTTCCAAAGCCGAACGCCTGGTGGCCTTGTGCAACGCAGCCGAAGAAAGATACGGTATACCGGTGGTCAACAAGCGTGTCTCGGTCAGCCCCATCGCCGTGGCAGCGGCGCCGTTTTCCAGCGACCAGATGGTTTCAGTGGCCCAGGCCCTGGATCGTGCGGCCGCCGCGGTCCAGGTCGATTTCATTGGTGGCTTTTCAGCCCTGGTGGAAAAAGGAATCGCCAGTGGGGATCGCGCTCTGATTGAAGCCCTGCCCCAGGCCCTTGCAACCACGCGACGGGTCTGTGCATCGATCAACGTGGCGTCCACCCGCGCCGGCATCAACATGGATGCCATCCTGTTGCTGGGACGCCAGATCAAGGCTGCGGCCGCCCTGACCGCCGACCATGATGGCCTGGCCTGTGCCAAGCTTTGTGTTTTTGCCAACATACCCCAGGATGTCCCCTTCATGGCTGGCGCCTATCTGGGTGTGGGCGAAGCCGATGCCGTAATCAATGTGGGTGTCAGCGGACCAGGTGTGGTAAAAAAAGCCATCGACCGCGCTTTGGCGGAAAATGCGCATCTTGACCTGCGGCAGATTTCCGAATTGATCAAACGTACGGCCTACAAGGTCACCCGGGCGGGGGAACTCATCGGACGGGATGTGGCCGAAGGCCTGGGAGTCACTTTCGGCGTGGTGGATCTCTCCCTTGCTCCCACCCCCCATGTGGGAGACAGCGTGGGCGAAATTTTTCAGAGTCTGGGACTTCGCGGCATCGGCGTGCCGGGCAGCACGGCCGCCCTGGCACTGATCAATGACGCCGTCAAAAAGGGGGGCGCCTTTGCCAGCTCCAACGTAGGAGGGTTGAGCGGCGCCTTCATTCCAGTCAGTGAAGACTTAAATATTTCCGCGGCGGCCAGGGAGGGCCTGCTTTCCATCGAGAAACTGGAAGCGTTGACCAGTGTCTGTTCGGTGGGCCTCGACATGGTGGCCATCCCGGGCGACACCACGGCCGAAACCTTGTCTGGCATCATTGCCGACGAAATGGCCATCGGCGTCATCAACAGAAAGACCACCGCTACCCGGATCATCCCCGTGCCGGGGAAGAAGGCCGGCGAATACGCCTTTTTTGGAGGGCTGCTGGGCGAATCCGTCATCATGCCGGTGAACAATGCCCAGGGGGAGAATCTTTTTGTGCGGCGGGGCGGTCTGATCCCATCGCCTATTCACAGCCTCACGAACTAACCGCCCCTGGAAAAACTGCGCCCAAGGCCGCCATGCGGCATTGGGCGGTTTTCTCATCCGGCGATCGTTCTATCGTACCGTGATCACAGGGCAAGGAGCATTCAGGATCAGGTATTGGGCAGTTGAGCCGAAGATCAGCTTGCCGACCTTGGAACGTTTGCGAATGCCGATGGCGATTTCATCGATGCCCTGCTCCTTGGCATAAGCCACCAAGTCCTCATCGGGCGTCATCCCCCGCACCAGCAGGTGGGTTTCACATTCGATGCCTTCATTGGCCAGCTTTTCCTTGGCATGGTTGAGCTCGGTTTCCATCTCTTTGATGGTCTGATGCTCATCTTCGGTGCCTTTTTCCATGGACGCTACGAGATAAACCTTGGCACCAAAAGCCTTTGCATGCTTGACCGCCACTCTCAGTGCAGAACGCGACGCACCCGAACCATCGAAACAAACCATGATCTTCATTTAAATCTCTCCTTTGACTTTCGTCTATAACTTGTTTGAAAAACTATATATAGAACAATTGGTTCATTTGAAGCAAACCGACCCTCGGAAGGAACGCCGTCAGGCCCTCAGCCTATGGTGCAAATCGAGAACCGCGTGGCCGGTATAGAATACATATGCTCTTATCACAAAGATAAACTCATGTATAGAAACAGTTTTATGCAACCGATAGAGCCATGCGGTGCAAGCCCGGGGTATCGCCCATCTCCCTATTTATTCCATGAAAAAAGTAGCGCCCCCACTGCCAGGAACAAAAGTGTGAATCCGGTCAACACGATGATTTCCGGCGCGACATCGGCCAGGGCGGCACCGTCGTTGACAATTTTGCGCACTCCCCTGAGCAGGTGCGTCAGCGGCAGGGTCTCGGCCATTCCCCTCACCCAACGGGGAGCCCCCTCGAGGGAGAACCACACTTCAGATAAAAACATCATAGGCCAGGTGATAAAGTTCAAAAGGCCATTGGCAAATTCTTCGCTGGTGCCGCGGGAGGCGATCACAAGGCCCAGGGCGATCAAACTCAAACTGCCCGCCAAGAACATGATAAACAAATCCAGATAGGATCCCTCTACCTTGAATCCAAAAATCAGATCGCAACCGGCCCACAAAACTGCAATGGAAAAAAGAAGCACGAACAGGCGCGAGAGCATCTGGGCGCTCAAATACTCGAAGGGGGTTAATGGGGTGGCTTTGAGCCGCTTGAGCACACCATTCTTTCGGTACCGGACGACCACATAGCCGACGCCATAAAGCGCCGAGAACATCATATTCATGCCGATGATTCCTGGGAAAAGCCAATCCAGGTAACGGATTGGCCGGCCGGATACTGCTTTCTGGCGCACCATGTCCGTTTGTGATTCGGCAACCATCATACCCAGGAGCATTTTTTCAAGGATATCCCCCTTGGGCGAATTTTCGTTGACCCAATATTTGACAGGGCGGGTACCCTTTTCGATCAGCAGGTCCACCTTATGATGTTTGAGTTTGTCCAACCCTTGGGCCATGTCGGAAAATGCGATGTATAAAATGTGCGTGGTTTCCTGAAGAGGTGCGGGAACGCACGCCGCGGCGACCGCGGCATCGGTCGCCATGCATGGAAATACCCCCACCTTGAATTCCCGGTGTTCGTCGCCACCGAAAATGATGGCAAACCCGGCAATGATCAGAAAGGGGAACAAGAAGTTCCAGCCGAAGGCGGCCCTATCGCGAAAAAATTCATAGTTGCGGGCCATGAACATGGCCCACATTCTTTTCAATCTCATGGTCAATCCCTCAATTGGCGCCCGGTAAGGTTTAAAAAAACCGTTTCCAGGGTGGGTGTCTCCAGGCGCATGCGCCCCAGGTCGATTCCAGCCGCCACCAGGGCGTGCATCGCCTGATTCATGTCATTGGCCCGGATGATGGTGCGCCCATCCACCACCTTGGCCTCAGCAGCGATCTGGGGCGAAAGCTGATGCAGACACCCCGCTGGCAGCACAATCCGGATACCCTTGGTATGGCGGGCGATCAATTCCCCTGGTGTACCGTGAGCAATAATGCATCCATGATCCATGATGGCCACCAGGTCACAAAGCTGTTGGGCCTCTTCCATGGAGTGGGTTGTCAGAATGATGGTCTTTCCCTCTCGCTTGACGTTCTGGACGATATCCCATAAGTTCCGACGCGCCTGCGGGTCCAGGCCGGTACTCGGTTCATCGAGAAACAGCAGTTCCGGCTGGTTGATGAGCGCCAGGGCCAACAGAAGGCGTTGACGTTGCCCGCCTGAGATTTTATCGTTCATCTGTTTGCGGATTTCGTCCAGATGACACAGGCGGATCAACGCCTCGACCGACAGCGTCTGAGGATAGAGAGATTGAAAAGTGCGCAGGGTCTCTTCGACGCTCATGAAACCGAGCAAGGCCGTCTGCTGGAACATGATACCGATTTTTTCCCGAAAAGAGGTACTGCGGGGTCGCCCCAGGTAGAGCACCTGGCCTGAAGAGGGCGGAATGATGCCTTCGATAATTTCCACGAGGGTGGTCTTGCCCGCGCCATTGGGACCCAACAACCCCAGACAGATCCCCTGGGGGACCTCCAGCGTCAGATCCTTTACGGCGGTAACGGCGCCATAGTGCTTGGTAACAGCGATCGTTTCAAGAATTACCCGTTCCTGCATAGAAAATTCATTCTATTGAATTCGGAGATAAAGAAACCGTCCACCACCACAAAAGAGGGAGGCCACCATGACCCCAGCTTCGTTTCGTGCCATGGTAGTAGAGGAGACACCGGATCGGCACTTCGTGCGACGCATCACCCAACGAGCGGTAACTGACTTACCCAAAGGGGATGTTTTAATCAAGGTGCATTATTCATCGTTGAACTATAAGGATGCCCTTTCCGCCAGCGGCAACAAGGGTGTCACCCGTCGCTATCCCCATACGCCCGGCGTGGATGCGGCCGGCGTGGTAGCGGAAAGCGAAAGCGGCGCCTTTAAGGTTGGCGACTCGGTACTGGTGACCGGCCACGATATGGGCATGAACACCTCCGGCGGCTTCGGCCAATTTATTCGCGTGCCGTCCCAGTGGGTGGTGCCGCTGCCCGGCACGCTGACCCTGCGGGAGAGCATGATGCTGGGTACGGCAGGCTTTACGGCAGCTTTGAGCCTGATGCGCCTGGAGGAGGCTGGCGTGACCCCCGCCAGCGGCGCCATCCTGGTCACCGGTGCTACTGGCGGCGTGGGCAGCCTGGCGGTGGCCATCCTGGCCCGCGCCGGCTATTCGGTCACGGCCGCTTCTGGGAAGCCCAAGGCCAAGGAGTTTTTATCGGAACTGGGTGCCAATGAATTTTTGGATCGCCAGACGATCCTGGGCGCACCGGACAAGGCGCTGTTGACCGGACGCTTTGCCGGCGCCATCGATACGGTGGGCGGCGACATCCTATCGTACGCCCTGCGTTCGACCCACTACGGCGGGGTCGTCACCTGTTGCGGCAATGCCGCTTCGCCTGACCTGCGGTTGACGGTCTATCCTTTTATTTTGCGTGGGGTTCGACTGATCGGCATCGATTCGGCTGAATGCCCCATGGCGGTGCATCACGCGATCTGGGAACGCCTGGCCGGTCCTTGGAAGTTGCCCGGGCTCGAAAAGATGACCACCGAAATCCGTCTGGTAGATCTGGAGGATCGCATTACGGCCATGTTGGCCGGCGGCGTGACCGGACGATATCTGTTAAACCTAAAAGAATCTTAATATCTGTATATTAATAACTATTATATAAAGTTATGGTTAAATGAATACACCCTTTGATTTTGATACCATAATCGATCGCAAGGTGTCCGACAGTCACAAATGGCGAAAATATGAAGGCAAGGATGTCATACCCATGTGGGTGGCGGATATGGATTTTGTTTCGCCGCCGGCAGCGATCGACGCTCTGCGCCAAAGGGTGGTGCATGGCATCTTCGGATATGCCGAGCCTGCTCCACAACTCAAGGAACGGGTGGCCGAGCACCTGCAGCAACGCCACCACTGGGTGATCTCCCCGGAGTGGATCGTGTGGTTGCCAGGACTGGTCACCGGATTGAATGTCGCTTGCCGCAGCGTAGGGCGTCCCGGAGCGGGAATCCTGACCACACCGCCGATCTATCCTCCATTTTTGACGGCACCGCGTCTGGCCGGCAAACGCCTGCAAACCTGCCCTCTATCCTACTGCGGCACACGCTGGGAATTGGACCTGGACGGCCTCAAGCGGGCTGCGGTCGATGGTAACGCGCTCTTCTTGTTGTGCAACCCCCACAATCCCACCGGGCGGGTCTTTACCCGGAAGGAATTGGAAACCCTGGCCGACATCTGCCTGCAGAGCAACCTGGTCATATGCTCCGACGAAATCCACTGCGATCTTATCCTCGAGCCCGGTTGCAGGCATGTGCCCATGGCAGCGCTTTCCCCTGAAGTGGCCCGGCAAACGATCACGCTCATGGCGCCCAGCAAAACTTTCAATCTGCCGGGATTGGGCTGCGCCTATGCCGTCATACCGGACCCCAGGCTGCGGCGACGGTTCAAACGCGCCATGGCCGGCATCGTACCCCATGTTAACCTTTTCGGATATGTGGCTGCCCAAGCCGCCTACGAACACGCCATCCCCTGGCTGGAGGCCTTGCTGAACTACCTTCGCGACAACCGCCAATTGGTTTATCAGGCAGTCCAGCAGATGAAAGGACTTTCCATGGCGCCGGTGGAGGCTACTTACTTGGCCTGGATCGATGCCCGTCAAAGCCGGTTTGAAGATCCTGCCGATTTTTTCGAACGCAACGGAGTCGGCCTTTCCGACGGTGTTCATTTCGGGGCGCCGGGCTTCCTGCGTCTTAATTTCGGGTGCCCCCGGTCGCTGTTGACCAAGGCCCTGGCGCGTATGGCTCAGGCAGTTCAGACGTGGGCTATGGATAAAGACGACTTGCGCGATCAGCCGAAACCCTGTTGACAAGCCCATAAAAATATTTGAAGAAATAGACTCCACGGAATAATGCTACGGTTGCAGTGTGCATACTTGATGAAAGGAATGGGCCATGTACTTTATTGGTAACTTTCAATATCTCTCCGACCAGCAGAAACAGAACGAGGCCGAAAGACGCCATGGCCTTTTCTCCATGGTCGTCCAGGCGGACACGGCCAATGCGGCTTTGGAAAAATTTCGCGAGCGGCTGGTTGGCTTTCGTCAATCTTCGAGCCTTTTCGACGGCCACTGCGCCATATACATAAGTCAACTGCTCGAATTCAACCAACTGCCTACAGATGAGGCAGTGCTGCTGAACTTCAGGTCCTACGTGGGCGACCCTGTGTTGCCTTTCATTGCCTGTGTGGTGCCGACCGAACAGAGCAATGCCTGCACCATTCACGAATGGAAGCAAAACCATCCCACCACAGAGGGGCGGGGAGACAAACTCTTTCTCGAATTCGATTGAAACGAGCCTTCAGCCATGACGGGCCGTTTTCCCTCATACCGTGACGCCTCGGAGCGATCCACATTGCAGGCCAAGGCGACCCAAGCCAAGGCCGCCCTGGCGTGCTGCACCCTGTGCCCGCGCCGCTGCCGGGTGAACCGCGCCGAAGGAGAAACAGGCTACTGCAGAACTGGCGCGCGGGCCATGGTGGCCAGTTACAACGCCCACTTCGGCGAGGAGGCCCCGCTGGTGGGAAGTCATGGCTCCGGAACCATTTTCTTCACCCATTGCAATCTGTTGTGCAATTTTTGCCAGAACTATGAGATCAGCCATGGCGGCGAAGGCTGGGAAGTGACCGAGCGCCAATTGGCCGACATCATGCTGGCGCTGCAATCCGCCGGATGCCACAACATCAACTTCGTAACGCCCACCCACGTGATCCCTCAGATCTTGGGTGCCCTGGTCTTGGCAGCGGAGGATGGACTCAAAATCCCCCTGGTCTACAACAGCGGCGGTTACGATCAGGCCGCCTCGCTGCGCCTGCTGGAAGGCATCGTCGATATCTACATGCCCGATTTCAAGTTCTGGGACAGCGCCGTCGCCGCCCAGACCTGCGATGCACCCGATTACCCGGAAATTGCCCGGGAGGCCTTGCTGGAAATGCATCGACAGGTGGGCGATCTGATTATAGACGAAAACGGTCTGGCCCGGCGCGGTCTGCTGGTGCGTCACCTGGTGCTGCCCCAAAACCTGGCCGGGACCCGAATGATCATGCGCTTCATCGCCACGCAAATTTCCAGGAATACCTACGTCAACGTCATGCCCCAATACCGGCCCTGCGGGCGAGCGCACGAAATTCCAGCGCTTTCCGTTCCCCCTACGGCCAGAGAGTTCGAACAGGCGCTGCGGGAAACCGAAGAAGAAGGCATTACCCGCCTGGATCAGCGGCGGCGGGTGTTTGTTATCTGGTAACCGCCAACCGAGGACCGGCTATCGGCTCGGCGTGGTTTAAAAAGCATATCTCCAAAGGAGCAGTGATCATGAAATACCTTCGTCCCCTGGTTTTGGTATTGACGATGGCCTTGGCAACCGCTTGCACAACTTCTCGAAAAGAACCCGAACGGGTTCGTTTGGAAACCTCCAAAGGTGCCATCGTGGTGGAACTCGACGCACAGGCTGCCCCAAAAACCACGGCCAATTTCCTCGCATATGTCGATAGCGGTTTTTACGACAACACCATCTTTCATCGGGTCATCCCCGGCTTTATGATCCAGGGCGGCGGATTTACAGCCGATATGCGCATGAAACCCACCAAGGCCCCCGTCGAAAACGAAGCGACCAACGGGCTGAAGAACACGATCGGCACCATCGCCATGGCACGTACCAATGATCCGCATTCGGCCACAGCCCAATTCTTCATCAACGTGGCCGACAACGCTTTTCTGAATCATAAAGCCAAAGTGCCCCAGGGCTGGGGCTATTGCGTTTTCGGCAAGGTGATCGAGGGCATGGATGTGGTCCGCGCCATCGAAGCAGTTCCCACCACCACCCAGGGCATCCATCAAAATGTGCCCATCGAACCTGTCATCATTATAAACGCCAAACGGTGGCCGTCCCCTGCCCCCCAGTCGACCACACCAAAATGATCGAGATAATCGACCCATGGAATGAGGGGCATTCAAGATCGATAATTGGATTCGCCTTCAAGCCGCAATCGATCATAGACCCGCTGCCGCGCCCGGGAAGCCGCCTTCAGGGGCGGCACGTTGACATCCACATAGTCGTAGACCTTGGCCCGATCGATGCCTTCGGCAGGTCTCAAAACCCTGCCGAGATATTGGAGAATGCGGCCGCTGAATCGCACCGGGGTGGCTAAAAAAAGAGTGGAAAGCTGAGGACAATCGAACCCCTCGCCGATGAGCTGGCCGGTGGCGATCAACACCCGTATCTCTCCCGAATTGAGCCGCTGGACGATTTGCCTGCGCTGATCCAGGGGTAAATCACCGGTGAGCACCTCGGCCGCCATGTGATGTTTGTGTTTCAGCAGGGCCTGGAGTACCTGGCAATGCAGTTTGCGGTCCGAGAGCACCAGACAGACACCGGGCCGCGTCGAACCGGCGACCTCCTGATACACATCGGCCGCAATCAAGCGATTGCGGGCGTCGTTGTGGGTCAGTTCCGAGAGCATGGTGCTGTATTCATTGACCGGATCGGCATAAGCGACAAATTCGGTCGGTCGGAAGACCACATCGATATCCAGAATCTGACCGCTGGCGACCAGTTCGCCGGCAGCCACCTCGTGATGTAAGTCCCCCAGATGCCAGAAGATCAACTTAGAGAGGCGGTCCCGCCGGTAGGGGGTGGCCGACAGTCCCAGCATGTAGCGGCTGTCGAACGCTGTAACCGCTTCGGTGAAGGTTCGGCTCGGAGCACGGTGGCACTCGTCCACCACCAGGTGTCCGAAGCGTGGGGCCACCTCATCGGCGCAGCGATACAACGATTGGACAAGGGCTACGGTTATCTGGTTGCCGATCTTCCTGCGGCCGCCGCCGATCAGTCCCACCTCTTCCTTGGGAATGGCGAGGAAGGTCTCGATGCGCGCCATCCACTGCAGCGCCAGCTCCTTGTTGTGGACGACCACCAGGGTCGGCTGGCGGCGCCGCGCGATGATATGCAATGCCATGACGGTTTTGCCGCTGCCGGTGGGGGCACTCAAGGTGCCGAAATCGCGGGCCAGCATGGCAGCCGTGGCTGCCAGCTGGAAAGGACGCAGTTGTCCGGAGAACGTAAAATCCACTTCGGCAACTTTGCGGCGCTGATCGTCGATAACGATTTCCTCTTGATGTTTTCGGGCCAGAAGCACGATGCTGCGCATCAGGCCGCGGGGAACCGTCAACCCATCCCGACCCTGGCGCCGGTAGAATTTCAGGGTCTTGGGCACGCCTCGATTCCAACGGCCCATGCGTTCATTTTCGATCCACTTGGGATTGGCGAATTGCAGCCGCCCAATGAGCTCCAAAAGGATGGCTTCGGGTACCTGGGACAATCGCAAATGCTGGGAGATACGAATCTTCAATGGTTCTCTGCCCAAAGGGAGTTCGGCGCTTCATCGCCCATGCCATAACATAAATTCCGAAAAGTAGAAAATCCGAGCCTCTGGAAGTCTGGCCATGGCTTTTATTCCTTGATCCCCACGGGATGAGACCCAGTCCGGTGGACGGCTCGCCGATCGATGGCAAAGCGGGGCTGCAACCCCTTGGAGACGACCTGCCAAACAGAAAGGGGCGATAAAGGCCATCGCCCCAATGTTTCTGCACTATTTTTTCGGGATTTCAGGTGCGGTCGACCCTCGAACCAATGCCAAAAGTCTTGCTAAAATCCCTGCCGACCGCTATGAGTGTTTAAGAAGTTCAGCTGAATACCGCCGTCCGTGTGGCCGAAGTTGGGTTGTGAAGAGACAGGAGGAGAAATCTTGAGTACAGCACTGCCACCAAAAGAAGTCATATGCCAATGCGGCCACAATTTTACCAGCGAACAGCACTCCAACTGGTGTTCCAAATGCGGCCGTCAAGTCTTCTACGACCCCAAAGATCAGCGCAAAGGCAGACTAAACAGCATCTATTTCACAGGCGTAATTGTTGTGGTAGTCCTTTTCCTGACCTATTTCTTCATCGAAATGATCCTCACCCCTGTCTTGACCAATCTTCGGTAAGCGCTTACAGGTGCGCCATCTTTATTAGTCCATATCCTGGAAGAAAGTCGAGGCCAGGGTATACGAACGTATCACGGCGCTGGGTCCTTCATCGGTATCGTTCAACGCCCTCACGGTCCAGAAATAGGGGGCGTTTTTCGTCAGTTTCTTCATAGGGATCTGGTAGGTTGGCGCCGTAACCGTCTGGTCCACCAAGCATTCCGTGCAGGCTGCCTTGGGCGCCAGTGCATTCAGGCCTTCCGAAGACAGGGAGACCATGACCCGGTAACCCTTGGCCCCGGCGACTTCCTTCCATTTTAAAACCGTGGTAGCAACCTGGTTTTTGGCCTTGTCCTTAGGCGCCTCCAAATCCGGGGCTGTCAATGACTCGGCCGACACCTGTGTCTGGAAACCTGCCAGTACGATTGCGATAACCAACAACGAGCCGAATAGTCCTCTCATGCTGACTGTTCCTCCCGATCGCCAAGAAAGGCGGCCGGAGGCCGGAAAATTTTTCCTAACCTCCGGCCGCATGTTAAATATGCGCGTGAGTTAGCCCCACATCCCAAGGCCGAAACTTGATACGAACAGGATGATGAAAACGATGACGGTAATCAGCCATTTGTCTTCCAGTTTCATCGTAAGACTCCTTTCATTTTCGGAAATTTGAGATTGCCTTATTCCTTGACCACGATACGGGTTTCTTTCTCCGCCCGAGCCAGTTGCTCTTCATTGGTGGTGGAGAGTTCGGCCTTGAAGGTCAGCGCCCACATCATAACGATTCCTAGAGCCCACCAGACGATCTGCCAGGACCAGAGGGCCGGGAACCCAGCGAACGAGAAGGCGTGATTACCCAGAATACAGGCCGGACCGATGGCGAAGAAGTACCACAGCGGGGTGGCGACCTTCATAATCCCACGCCACTTGCGCCCGTTTTCGGTGGGGCTGTCCACGCTGTCGAGCCACTGGCGCACCTCCGCCTGGCGTTCGATGGTCTCCTGTCTGTCTTTGGCGCCGAAAACCCGGCAGACGTAAGCTACCACCAGACCAGTAAAGGTGCCCCAGAAGGCACTGTGCATGGAGAGCGGGTTGGGCCACACTTTATAGGAGAGATAGACTGCGATCATACCGGCAGCCACGCCGAGCACGGCGCCCATGGAGGGGAATCGGAATCCCCAGATGACGCCCATCAGCAGCACGTACATCACGAAGCCAAACGCCGTGGCCAGGGCGCCCAGGATAACCAGGGCCGCCGTCGAAGTGAGGCCCACATACAGCGCCGCAATGGTCAGGGCCGTGGTCAGGAGGCGGTTGACCCAGATCTGCTCGGTGTCGCCGGCCTTCTGGTTGCGAAGGAAGCGCCAGTAGATGTCGCGCAGCAGGATCGAACCGCCGGTGTTGATGTAAGGCGCGGCCGTGGAGTGAATGGCCGCGATGGCCCCCATGAACACCAGGCCGACCATGAAGGGTGGCAGGAAATTGTGCATCAAAGTCGGAACCACGACGCGGTCCGTAAGCCCCTGGAAGGCTGCTACGCCGGCCACCTCGAGCACTTTGGCGCCCATGCCCTGGAAGGCAGTGAAGAAGAACAGGGCGAAGCCGACCACGAAGGTGGACATGAAGGTCTGCTGCCAGGCCAACGGCTTGGGCGATTTTATGCCGAAGAAGGTCATGGTGAAGGCCGGTGACGACTGGATGCCCATCAGGGAGAACATGTAGGTTAAAATCATCACCGCGGTCCAGGAGGCGGCCCCCTTCTTGCCCAGGCCCCAGGTGATCACCTCGGGAACCGTGAGGAACTTCTGGTCCAGCTTGGCCATGGCCGCGGTAAAACCGCTCCAGCCGCCGAACTCTTTATGCGCGACCACATAGGCGCCCATGATGATGATGCCGCCCACCAGGAGCACGAACTGGGTCACGCCCACCCAGGCTCCGGCCTTCATACCGCCGGTGACCACGTAGAACCACACGATGAAGGCCAGGAAGA
>CALMNL010000004.1 GCA_937868765.1 uncultured Desulfatitalea sp.
CCCGCTTCCGCGCCCAGGCCCTACCCCCCCCCTGCACCCCCTGTCGCTGACCAGCCGGCGGTAACATCGCCGCCCCCTGGCGCAGCGCAGCCGGCGGCGACACCGTCTCCGTTACCGCCACCGCCGCCACCGCCTAAATGAATCGAAGGCAGGAATGTGGGAACTCAACGCGCTCGATCGCAAAAAGGAGGAATGGCCATGCGTGCCAAATCGTTCATCCTGATAGGATTGATCTTGACCCTGGTATGGGGTGTGTCGCCCGCGCTGGCGGAAGAGACCGGAACCACGCCACCGCGCCTGAGTTTCGTGGACGGCCAGGTGTCGTTCTACCGGCCGGGCGCCCCGGACTGGGTCGAAGCCCAAGTCAATACCCCCATGGCGCCGGGGGATCAGCTCTACACCGGGTCTCCCGGCAACATCGAGCTGCAGATCGGCTCACGCGCCTTTGTGCGCGGCTGGGCCAACACCCAGATCGGGTTGGAGAATCATGACCCCGATTTCATCCAGTTCAAGGTGACTTCGGGATATGCCGCCTTCGACCTGCGCGACCTGCCCCGGGGCAATACCGTGGAGGTGGACACGCCCAATGCGGCCTTCACCATCAACAATCCAGGGTATTACCGGGTGGATGTGGACGGTGAGCGCACCACCTTCATCACCCGCAAGGGCGGATCGGCCGTGGCCACGCCGGAAGGCGGCCAAAGCCTCACCATCGCGCCCAGTGAAGAGCTGATACTGGACGGCACCACCAATCCGGCCGTCAGCGCCTATGCGGCCCCGCCCCTGGATGTCTGGGATCAATGGAACTACGACCGCACCAACGACCTGGTCGAAGCGGTCAGCGCCCGGTACGTCTCACCCGAGTCCTACGGCACCGATGACCTGGACCGGTATGGTACCTGGCGGGTGGTGCCCACCTACGGATCGGTGTGGATCCCGTCGGGCGTGCCCGCTGGTTGGGCCCCTTACAGCACCGGCACCTGGATCATGGATCCTTATTATGGCTGGACCTGGGTGGACCAGGCCCCCTGGGGCTGGGCCCCTTACCACTACGGCCGCTGGGTCCAGGTCAGCGGATACTGGGCCTGGGCACCGGGCCCGGTGGTGGCGCGGCCGGTCTACGCCCCGGCCCTGGTGGCCTTCGTGGGCGGCCCGGGTTTGAGCGTCAGCGTGAGCGTCGGCAGCCCCGCCCCCACGGTGGGCTGGGTGGCCCTGGGATGGGGCGAGCCCTGTGTTCCCTGGTGGGGCCGGCCGGGATTCATCCATCGGCCCTGGTGGGGCGGCTGGGGCGGGCCCCACGTAGTCAACGACGTGGTGGTTCATCACAATCACATCGTGCACGTGGATGACATTCATTACTACCACCACATGAAAGCGGGCAGAGGTGTGATGGCGGTGCATGAAAAGTATTTCGGCCGCGGGCCGGTGCATCCCATACACGTCGATCGGTACGATGTCCGGCGTGTCAACCTGAACCAGGCCGTCTCCAGGAAGCATGTGACGCCGGCCAGCTATGTGCCCGATGAGCGCAAGGGGCATCGGCCGCCCCAGGAGTCTTTCCATCGGCCGGTGGTGGCCACGCGCCGCCCCCATGTCGACCCCAAGATCTATACCCATATGCAGGAAGGTGGCAAAGTTCGGGAACGCGTCGACTCCCCGATGACGCGCCTTGTGCCGGGGCCCAAGAAAGGAGGCGCCCCGACGGCCGTAAAACGCCCGACCTTCGGCCAGGGCAGCGACGAACGCCCCATGGTCCAGCGAGGCCCCCATAACCCGCCCGACATGGATCAGCGCAATCGCCCGATGGAAACGGGGCCTGAAAAACCCGGCACGGACCTGCCCGGCGCTCGCCACGATGCAAGGGACAACCTGCCGGTAAGGATCATGAATCAGGATCGCCAACCCGTTCAGGAAGCCAGACCGACGCCGGTGCTGCCCGGCAGACCGGCCAATACTCTTTCGCCCCGGGATGGAGAGCGGCTGCGTCCCTCGCGCATCGCACCATCGGACCAGGCCCCTGAACGCAGGAGCCTCGAAGATGTGCGCAATGGAAGCAAAGGACCGGAGCGGTTCTTTCAGCAGCGCATCGAACAGGCGCCGCAGGCAGCACCCGGTCGCCCGAGCCACACTGCGCCGGGCAACATCGGTGCCCCCCAGCGGACCTACCCGCCGCGCCAGGAGCAGCCGCGCATGCAGCCGCCTTCCCAGCGCCCGGCACCCGGCGGCAGCGACCAGCAGCGCTTTTTCCAGCAGCGCATCGAACAGGTGCCCCGGATGGCGCCCGATAGCCAGCCCCGGAATGTTCCGGGCAACAGCGGTGGCCCCCAGCGGACCTACCCGCCGCGCCAGGAGCAGCCGCGCATTGCGCCCAACTCACCCGGCAGCGGCGGGGGCCAGGACCAGCAGCGGATCTTCCAGCAGCGGAAGAATCAACAAACCCCTAATGACAACCGTTCCATTCAAAGAAACGAATACCGGCCGGAGAAGCGCTCCGGCGGCCGCGCCTTCCGGGAACTCTAACGCAGCAAAAACGCCCGGCCGCCGCCAGGCGGCCGGGCGTTTTGAATCGATCAAGTCCCTACCCTGCGCACCGCCAGATATATGTTGGCCCCCAGAATGAGAAACGCGCCGATCCATCCGGCCGGCGTCAGGGCCGGGTCTCCCACCAGCCAGGGTCCGAACAGGGCGGCCATGAGGATCCGGGCGCACGAGACGATGCTGCCCTCCACAGCCGATACGTAGCGGAAACCGATGGTCAGCAGATATTGCCCGATCACCCCCAGCCCGGCACACAAAACGAGGAACAACAGCTCCATGGGACCGGGGAGGAAGATGTGGCGATGGTAGACGGCATAGATCGCCACCGTGCCGAAACCGAACATGAAGAAGAGAATGGTGTTGGTGTCGTGATCCCGCCGGCTCAGGTTGAGGTAGAGAATCGCCACGGCGGCGGTGACGCCCGAGGCCAGCCCCCACAGACTTCCGGTCTGGAGGCCGGTGAGGTCGGGCGCCAACACCAGCCAGACCCCCAGAAAAGCCACGGCCACCATCAGGGTAGCCATCGGCTCGCGCTGCTTTTTCAAAAAAAACCACGAAAACAGGGCCACGAAGATGGGGAAGGTCATGTTGAGAATGTTGCCCTGGGCCACCGTGGTCAGGGCCACGGCTTTGTAGAAGCAGTAGACGGCGATGCAGTTGAACACCGCCCGGCCCAGCAGCAGGTGCAGACTGCGGATCTTGAGGCCAGTGCGGCCCGCCGCCATCACGCCGACCACCGTCAGGATCCCCAGCAGGAAACGCGCGAAGACATAATAGGCGGGATCGATGGCCACCCGGCCCTCCCCCCAGCGCACCACGGCCGTAGAGAGATAGAAGAAAAAGGCCGAGGCGAAAATCGACACATCGCCCCATAACCGGGCTCTTTGGCTGTACGCAGCATCCATTGCGTTACCGGTACATCAGATTGGGCAAGATCAGGACCATCTGGGGAAACAGGGTGATCAGCACGATACCGACCAACACGGCCAGCAGGAACGGCATGATGCCCTTGAAGATCGACTCCAAAGCGATATTCTGCCTCAGGGCCATGGACACACCGTAGACCACGTAGACATTGATCCCCACGGGCGGGGTGATGACGCCCATCTCGGTCACCATGACGATGACCACGCCGAACCAGATGGGATCGTATCCCAGGCCGGTCACCAGGGGGAAGAAGATCGGCACGGTGAGCATCACCAGGGCCAGGGAATCCATGAAGCAGCCCCCCAGGAAGTAGACCAGCACCACCAACCCCAGAATCAGTGCAGGCGCCAGGTGCAGCCCTTCGATCCAGCCGGCGATATTGAAGGGAATGCGGGTCACGGCCAGAAATTTGCCGAAGACTACGGCGCCGGCGATGAGCATCATCACCATGCAGGAGGTACGCAGGGTCTCGTACAAGGAGTCGACGAACCGTTTCCAGGAGAGCTGCCGCCGGACCACCGACACCGCCAGGACGCCGAAGACCCCCACGGCGGCGGCCTCGGTGGGCGTGAACCAGCCGAAGAAAAGACCGCTCATCACCAGCAGGAAAACCGCCAGGGTCTCGCCCAGTTCCCGCAGCGCCGAAAGGCGCGCCCGCCAGGAGAACCGCTCGCCACGGGGGCCTTGATGGGGGGCCAGGGTGCACCATACCAGCACCGTGACACAGAAGAGCAGCGTGACCAGCAGGGCCGGGATGATGCCGGCCACGAAGAGCTTGCCGATGGATTGTTCGGTGAGCACGCCGTAGACCAGCAGCACCACGCTGGGGGGCATGATCATGCCCAGGCCGCCGCCCGAAGCCACCGCGCCGGCCGCCAGTTCGTCGGCATATTTGAACCGGCGCATCTCGGGCAGGCCCACGGTGGCCATGGTGGCCGCCGTGGCCGGACTGGAGCCGCACACCGCGCCGAAGGCCGTGCAGGCCGAGACCGTGGCGATGGCCAACCCGCCCCGGGTGCTGCCCAGGTACTTGTAGGCCGTGTCGTACAGGCGCCGGCTGATGCCGCTGTTGAACGCCAACTGCCCCATGAGGATGAACATGGGGATGGTGGTCAAGTCATAGGAGGAGAAGACCGCATACAGGTCTTTGGCCAGGAGGTTGAGCCCCCCCTGGATCGATACGATGACGCTGAAGCCCAGGAAGCCCATGAGCGCCATGACGTACGATACCGGCATGCGGGTCAGGAACATCAGGACCATAACGACGATGCCGAGGAGGCCGATCAGGGTGGGGCTCATGGGACTCTCGTGGGACCGAAGCGGTCGATGACGCCCTTGAGGATGGTGACGGCCAGCACGGCGCCGCTCAGCGCCACCACCCCCACGACGATGTATTCGGGCAGTTGCAGGTTGATCGAGACCTCCCCCGACTGCTTCAGCTGCAGGGCATGCACGGCCATGCGCCAGGCCACCAGGCAGAAAAGCACGAACCCCAGCAGGCCGGTGATGATTTCCATGACCTGCTGGGTCCGGGACGAGAGCCGGCGCATCAACAGCTCCACGCCGATGTGGCCGTTGGTCTCGTGGGTGAACGGCAGGGAGAGGGCCACGGCCAGCACGCCCATGTACCCCACCAGTTCCACCGATCCAAAAAGGGGATGTTTGAAAAATCGGCCCACCACATCCACGCAGGTCAGCGCGCTCATGATTACCAGGCAGGCCGCGGCGCCGATCTTCATCATGCGCGACAGAAATTCCGTCGCTCTCCAGAGCTTGTTCATCATTCCCAGGCCATCCGGTGGATGCTACTTCGCGTTTTTAGCCAGCTCCCGGCGGATGGTCTCCACCACGGCCGTCCCCTTCAAACCTTCCTGGTCCAGTTTTCTGGCATAGTCCTGGATCATGGGCGCCGTGGCCGCCACCCAGCGCTCCATCTCCTTGGGGGCGATTTCGACGACGGTCTTGCCGTTTTCCTTGAAGAAGCGCAGGCCGTCCTCGTCACTGGTATCCCAGGCCTTGCCGTGCTTGATCGCCCACTCGCGGTTGATGGCCGCGATCACGGCCTGGTCCTTGGGGTCCAGCGCGTTCCACTTGGCCTTGTTCATGACCACGAAGAAGGAGGTGGTATAGGCCACCGGGTAGGCCATGGAGACATAATCCACCACCTCGCCCAGCTTCCAGCCTTTGTTGGTTTCCAGGGGATGAAAGCTGCCGTCCACCACCCCCTTCTGGAGGCTCTGGTAGGATTCGGGCATGGGCATGGGCACAGGAGTGCCGCCCAGGGCCTTGACCAGCTCGGCGCTGATGCCGGTGGAGCGGATCTTCAACCCCTTCAAATCTTCCAGGGTGGCCACCGCCTTTTTACGGGTGTGGAGCAGGCCGGGACCGTGGGCGTGCAGGTACATCACCTGGGTATCACCGAGCTCCTTGGCGGCGAAGTGCTCGTAGATCAGGTTGGCCACCGTCGTTGCCTCGACCCCGTTGGGATACCCCATGGGCATATCCACGGCGCCCATCACCGGGAAGCGGCCCCGGGTGTAGGCGAAGGCCGACATGCCGATGTCGGCGATGCCGTTGACCACGCTGTCGTAGGTCTGGTTGGCCTTGGTCAGGGTCTGGCCGGCAAAGTACTGCACCTTGACCCGTCCTTCGGTGCGCTTTTCGACCTCCCGGCACCAGCTCTCGGCCAACTGGCTCTGAACATGGGTGGGTGGGAAGAAATTGCTGTAGGTCAGGGTCACGCTGCCCGCCAGGGCGGCGTGCGGCCCCATCGCGGCCAAACCGAATCCGACGCCCAGCAGAACCAGAACCATCACCAGACGCACTGCACCTTTTTTCATATCCTCGCCCTCCTGCATCCTGATAGAAATTGAGGTTCAAACCAGCTACGGGTCCATGGACGAACTCATGGACGATGTATGCGCAATGACCCGAAGGCGGGACCCTACCTTGCGGGCCATGCCTTGTCAACCAGGAGCGTGGCCCTCCAGCGATTCCCGCTGAAATTCATTGATTCGCGGCCCCTGGGCGCACGGCAGGGTGGGGCCATGGGGCGGGACACTATCGGCGCTATATGTTCAGTGCCGCTGGAGCGCGGCAAAGGGTTCCTATTCGGCCGCTCGGCCGCGGGCGGAGGCCTTGGCGATATCCACGATGCTGCCGCCCGGATACGGCCGGGTCTCGTAGCGCGTGATGCGCACCAGCCGCTGGTTCATGGCGCTCAAACGCCTGGCCTGCTCGACGATTTTGCGCACCAGCGGCTGGTTCGGGTCTTCGGCTCCGGTGTTAATGGCCATCAGATCGGCATAGCCTTCGATGGCCATCACCGGCTGGCTCAAGTCGTGGCACACGGCGCCGGCCATCTCCAATACACCCTGCAGGCGCTCGCTCTCGCGCAGCGCGGTGACCTCCTGGAGCACGATCACGCGCCCCAGCCGTTGGCGATGCTGGCGCCACAACGGAGAAATGCGGGCCACAAAAAAACGGGCCTGGCGCGCCAGGTTCAAGCACACCTCGATGCTGTCGGCCTGCTGGGGCAAACGGCACAGGGCCGGATGGTTTTTGAGCACCTCCGCCAGAGCCCCACCGACGGCGCGGTCCGCGTCGATTCCGAACATGGCGGCCGCAGCCGGGTTCATCTCCAGAATCCGGTCGCCGTTGTCGACCACCAGAATCGGCAGGTCGAGGCCGGAGAAAATTTCGGCCTTGGCGATGGGCAGCACTCCGAGCAGATTGTAACGGTAAAACCCCCAGGCCATGGCGAGCGCCACCAGGATAAAGGCCAGGGGCCCTACATCCATGTTGGGCACCGGGCTGTATCCGAAGGCATATACGGCGTTGAGCAGCCAGACAAAGCCTTCGGCTATCAGGAGGATCAAGGCCTGATCGCGTCCCATCCGGGAGGATGTGACCGCTTGCCGGACCAGCAGGCCGGTCGAAAGCGCCATCAGCAAATAATGATAACCCAGGATGAACCACCAGAGGGGGCCATGGATCAGTCCCAGCATCTTCACCGGCCATGCTTCGATGAGAAAGTGTCGGGTGTAGACCCAATGGTGCCATGGATCGGTCCAGACCATCAGCACCACCGCCGGCGCCATGCCGAACAGGAGGAGCCTGCGGGCCGGTTCGACCCAGCGGTCGTAGCCGAAGATCGATAGGACGAAGAGGAGCACCACCGACGGCAGGGGCGCCACGGCCAGGTATTGAAGGCGGGTGATGGTCAGGTTGGTATCCAGGCCCAGGCCGAGATAAAGCGCCCCTTCACTGGCCGCCCACACCCCTCCCAGCAGCAAGCTGAGAATCATGTACCAGGCGCCGCGCCGCCGACGCCATCGGAACCCGAACGGGGCGATCAGGAACACCAGGAAGGCCGAGAGGAAAAAGGGGGTGCTATAGATCAATACGGGCGGCATGCAGACCTCGGGGGTGGGCGAAACACGGCGGACCTCTCACTCGATGAATTCAGCGCACGGTGCTGACGGGGACCCTATGCCACAATGGACGGAGCTGTCAATCGGCTTGGAAGGTGGTCAGCAGCGGGCTCAGCGCCGTCTGGCGCCGGCTGGTGTCCTGGTTGGCCACCGCCATGGCCAGGGCCTTGCGGGTGCCCACCAGCACGGCCATTTTGCGCGCCCGGGTCAGGCCGGTGTAGATCAGGTTGCGGAAGAGCATCTTGAAATGCTGCGTCAGCACGGGAATGATCACGGCCGCGAACTCGCTGCCCTGGGACTTGTGGATCGTGATGGCATAGGCCAGCTCCAGTTCCACGATATCTTCCCGCTGGTAAAGCACCTCGCGTCCGTCGGGGAAGGCCACCTGGCAGGTGGGTACCGCGTTATCGATTCGCGCGATGACCCCGATATCGCCATTGAACACCCCCAGATCGTAATTGTTGCGGCGGTGGATCACCCGGTCGCCCTCCCGGAAAATCCGTTCGCCCACGGTGAGTTCGTGCCGGCCGCCGGCCGGCGGATTGGCCGCGGCCTGGATCAGGGCGTTGAGGCCGGCCGTGCCCAGGGTGCCGCGCACCATGGGCGAGAGGATCTGGATTTCGCACTCTTTGCCCAGGTATCTGGGAATCCACTCCAGGTAGAGCTTCTGGACGATATCCACGGCCGAAAGGCCATAGTGCAGCGATGACCAGGGATGCACCTGCTTGACCACGGCCAGCAGCTCCTCCACCTGGGTTTTGGACTGATGCACCTGGGCCAGGTCCACGTGGGCGAACTTTTTGGGGATGGCCAGCTCGCTGCCATAGCGCACCAGGGGTTCGCCCACCCGAAAGGCGTAGGGATCCGTTCCCTCCTCGCCCTCGGGATAGACCGTCTCCGGCCCATAGAAACGCTTGACCCGGGTGACGAAGCCGATCTGCTCCCGGGTGGCCTCGTCCGCGTCTATAAAAAGGCAGTCGGCCCCCGACCGCCAGAGATCGGGTTTCTTGAAGGGCGAATCGATGGACGGCAGTTGACCGGCATTGATCTGATGGGCGTAGCGCACGATGAGCGATCGTTCCGCCTGGCGGAAGATGCGCGTCAACCGGTAGCAGGGCACCGCGCCGGAGACGATGATGTCCCGGAGCACATTGCCGGCGCCCACCGAGGGCAGCTGGTCGGCGTCGCCGATGAAGAGCACCTGGGCGCCGTCGGGAACCGCCCGGAGCAGGTCGGCCGTCAGGCTGATGTCCAGCATCGAGCACTCGTCCACGATGAGAAAATCGGTTCTGAGGGGATGTGCCTCGTTCCGCTTGAAGCCGTTCTGCTGCCACTCGAGCAGCCGGTGGATGGTCCTGGCCTCCCGGCCGATCACCTCCAGCATGCGCTGGGCCGCCCGGCCGGTGGGCGCGGCCAGGAGCACCTTGCGCCCCATGGCCTCGAGCAGCCGCACCAGGATGCGCGTGGCCGTGGTCTTGCCGCAACCGGGGCCGCCGGTGAGCACGGCGAAGCGCCGGCCCACGATCCCTTTGATGGCATCCGCCTGCTCGTCGCTCAGCGCGATGGCCTTGGCACGGCAGTAAGCGGTGATCCAGCGCTCCACCCGGTCCGGCGCCGCGGCCGGCGCCGGTCCCATGGCCGCGATGCGCCGGGCCACGTACAATTCGTCGTAGTAAAGGGATTTGGCGTAATAGCACGCCTGCTCGGCCCCCTCCGGCGCGGCCAAGCGCCGCACCATCACCTGCCCCTCCGCCACCATGCCATCCAGCAACGGTGCCAGGCGCTCGCCCAGGGTCAACCCCAGCAATTCATCCACCTGGGCCCGGATCTGTCCGGCGGTGAGATAGCAGTGCCCGGACTGCCGGCTGGCCGCCAGCACATGCCGGATGCCCGCGCCGATGCGCTGGGGGCTGTCCGGCGCCAGGCCGAAATTCAGGGCCACCTTGTCGGCCGAGAAGAAGCCGATGCCGTAAATGTCGGCGGCCAGGCGGTAAGGATCCTCGGTGACGATCGCGATGGCCTGATCGCCGTAGGCCTTGTAGATGCGCACCGCGAACAGCGTACTGATGCCGTGGCACTGCAGGAACATCATCACGTCGCGGATGGCGCGGTGCGCTTCCCACGCCTCGCGGATGGTCGCCAGCTTCTTGTGGGCGATGCCCGGCACTTCGGTGAGCCGCGCCATGGCCCCTTCGAAGATCGACAGGGTCTCGGGCCCGAAATGGCGCACGATCTTGGCCGCGGTCCGGGGGCCCACCCCCTTGATCAGCCCTGATCCCAGGTAGCGTTCCAGGGCCGCCTGGGTGGCCGGTTTGCGCTCCACGGCCGCCGTGGCGTGGAACTGCCGGCCGTGGCGGGGATGCACCGTCCAGTGGCCGTGGAACTCCATGGTGGCGCCGGCGAACACCCGGGTCTGATGGACGATCACCGTCTCCTGCTGGTGGGGGGTGTCGAAGGGCGCCACGCGCAGCACCGACCAGCCGTTGTCGGGATTGTGGTAGGTGACGCGGTCCACGATCCCGCGCACGACCTCGGTGATGGCGCCGGGGGCTGGCATGACGGGTGGCTGCATGGCAGTGCGACTATTTCATGGGGAGAGCCTTGAAATCAACCGGGATTTCGAATTTCCACTGGGATATTGATTTCTCCGGATGTTTGTCCGATAGTGAATGCCTGTGCGTGTCATCGGGCAAGCGCCCCGACCCATAATCAAAATCGAACCCCCCACAAGTGACGCCATGTTCAAACGAGCCATCTATCCAGCGATCTTCATTCTGCTCTGCCTGATCGGCTTCATCGCCAGCTACGCCCTGGCAGAAGAGTATTACTATCGCGATCTTCCCAAGGTCGCCGAAGGCGCCCCGGCCCTCTTTCACCGTCTGAGCGCCCAGGCCTGCGGCGCCCAGGACTCCTTCTTCAGCTGCGCCACCGTCTCTCGATCGCCCTATGCCGCCCTGTTCGGCGTGCCGCTGGCCGTTTACGGCCTCTTTTACTACCTGGCGGTGCTCTGGATGGCCTGCGCCTTCGCCTTCCTGCCCGACGCCCTGCGCCGGCCCGCCGCCGCGGCGCTCTTCTGGGTGACCCTGCTGGGGGTGATCGAAGCCACGGCGCTGCTCATCGTCACCCTGGCGGCGGTCAAGGCCTTGTGCCCCTTGTGCGTGGCGACCTATGTCCTCAATCTGCTGCTCTTCGTGGCCGCTGTCCGCCACCTCTTCCGGCATCGCATCCACCCCCTCCGCCCCTTTCCCCCGTCCGAAGCCGAGCCCGCGCTGGCGACCGGCCCGGCCCGGATCGCGGCCGCCCTGGCGCTGGTCGTCATCGTGGGCGCCGCCGCAGGGGTCTCCCGGGAGGCCAACGCCTACCTGCAGCAAAGCAAAACGCGATTCATCGCCGCCAACAAAGAGAAAGAGATCCGCAGTGCCGTGGAGGCCTTCTCCCGCCAGAAGCCCGAACCCATCGCCTTCGACACCCTGCAGGTGCACGGCCCCGCCGATGCGCCGGTAACGATCATCGAGGTGTCCGATTTTCTCTGCCCCTACTGCGCCCATGCGGCCGGGCTCATGGACCGGCTGGTCGCGGCCAATCCGGACAAGATCAACGTCCGCTTCGTGAACCTGCCCCTGGACACGGCCTGCAACCGCTTCATGCGGCGTCCCCTGCACCGCGGCTCCTGCGACCTCGCCATAGGGGCCGTCTGCGCCGCCGAACAAGGCAGACTGGATGCTTACCAGCGGTCCGCCTTCGCCTTGCACAAGAAACAACCCGCTCCGGAGGATCTGCGTTCCGTGGTGCTGGCGGCCGGGCTGTCGGAGGAGACCTTCCTTCAGTGCCTGCGCCGGCCCGAATCGGTGCGCCTGCTCCAGGACCAGATCGAACAGGCCGGCCGCTACGGCATCACCAGCACGCCGACGGTGTTCATCAACGGCAAACGATACCAGGGGCGCTTGAGCCTGGAAGCGCTCCAGCAGATCGTCGATATGGAAACCCAAGCCGCGGAGACAAAGAAGCCATGAACGACGTACCGCAAAGAAGGTTCAACCTCAGGGAGTTCAAGGCCATCAGTCGCGCCATCTCCACCTACGAGGATCTGAACATTCTCATGAGACACATGGTGGAAGGCATCGCCCGCACCTTCAAAATCAAAGGGGCCAGCATCCTGCTCTACGACGAGACCGAGGGGCAGCTCTTCCGCGTCGCCTCCTGCGGGCTCAGCGATGCGTACCTGAAGAAAGGCCCGCTGCTGCTCGGCGAAAAGGACGACGCCTTCGTCAAGGGCGAACCTTCCTTCATCTTCGACATGCAGCATGACCCGCGCATCCAGTATCCGGACGCGGCCCGGGTGGAAGAGATCCGCTCGATGTTCTCGTTTCCCATCAAGAGCCGCAACGCAGTGGTGGGCCTGCTGCGCATCTATCACACCGAAGGCATTGACCTGCATCCGGATGATGCGGACTCCATCGCGGTCATGGCGCTGCATCTCGGGCTGGTGATCGAAGGCAGCGGCTTGCGCAACTTTCTGATGACGGTCAGCGCCGCCATGGCCAATCTGCCGCGGCGCATGCGCCAGGGCGGCTGATGGAAAAAACCGGACGCATTTTCACCGACACGAGCGATTACTACGCCATCGGCCCCGGCGACGAAATTCACGTGGGCGGCCGCCGCTTTCTGGTGACCGGTGAGGAACGCGAATACCGCTTCGGCATCGAAGATCCCAAATTCTGGGTCAAAAAAGCGGTGGATCAGGAGACCCAGGAGCGCAAGCTCCTCAAACTTTCGTTCGCCGAGTCCTTCATGACCAACCTGGAGGGCGTGCCGGTGCACTGCTTCCGCAATCCGGCCAAGGAGAGCGCCATCTTGAAGCTGGTCAAAGGCCATCCCGATTTCATGCAAGGCACGGCCTACCCCGACAGCCGGGGAAATCCCGTGCGCGTGCTGGACATCGTGCGCGGCGTCAATTTCCTCAATCACGTGGTGGAACAGTTCCGCATGCCCCACCAAATCTACTTCCACACCGCCCTGCCCGGCATCCTGCGGCGACTCATTCCGGCCATCAACGCCATCGGCTTCCTGCACCGGCACGGCTTCCGCCACGGCGACCTGCGCAACGATCACGTGATCGTGACCCACGACGAAGGGCGCTATGTCTGGATCGATTTCGACTATGACTTCGAGCTCAAGGAGAACCCTTTCGGCCTGGACATCATCGGTCTGGGCAACCTGCTGATCTACTCGATCGGCAAGGGTTTCCACGATCAGTACATGCTGGCCACCGACCATTATACCTATGGCGATCTCCTGCATGAAATGACGGACGAAGATTTCTCCGTGCTGCATAAAGCGCGGCTGGTGAACCTGCGCAAACTCTACCCCTACATCCCGCCCATGCTCAACAACGTGCTGCTCCACTTCGCCAGGGGGGCCAATGTCTTTTATGAAAACGCCCAGGAAATCGCCGAAGACCTGGAAGGGTATCTTGACTCGCTTTGAGGTCAAGGGGGAGGCGTGACGTGAAATGTTCGATATTAATGGCCTTTAACGACTCCGACAGCGCCAACGCGGCCCTGGCTTGCCTGACGCGCGTCTCCGCCTGCCCGGAGCAGAGCCTCATCACCCTGCTGCACATCCTGCGCAAGCCCACCGGCAGCGAAGAGATGATGGGCAAAAAATTCATGCAAGGGGCGGCCGCCCGCATCCGCGACGTCATGGGAAAAGCCCGCCAACAGCTCATCCAGGCCGGCTTCCCCGAGGACCACGTCCGCATCGTGCTGGTGGAAACCCCTTACCCCACCGTGGCCGACGGCATCATCGATCAGGTGCACAAAGGGACCTACGATCTGGTGGTGCTGGGCCGCAAGCGCATGTCCAAGGCTGAAGAGTTCGTGCTGGGCGACACCAGCATCCGCCTGGTGCGCGCCCTGGAAGGCATCGCGGTACTGGTGGTCAAACAATGAGGAAAAAATCGTTTGCCGCCCAAGGTCCTCGCTGGTAAGCTATTTTTAAATCAAAGGGCTGATAGGCTCCGAAAAGAAGCGCGCGCGGCAAGGTCACCGTTGCGCCGCTTCCTCCAAGAAGGAGCACCTATGCGGCATCCACCCTATCGCAATGCGCTGCGGCACCTCCTGCTTCTCATCGGCCTCCTCACGGCTTGGGGCTGCCCGGGTGGTAGCGAACGCGCCCCCACCGGCCCGCCCATCCCGCTCTCCCTGGCCGTGCGTCCCGCCCCGGACGCGGCCCTCGTCGCCATCGCCCAGGACCAGGGCTTTTTCAAGCAGGCCGGCCTGGCGGTGTCGCTGACGTTCCATTCTTCCGGACGGGAGGCCATGGCGGCGGTGTGCGGTGGGCAGGCCCAGGTGGCCACGGTGTCGGACGTGGCCTTCGCCGTCAAGGCCCTGGACGATCCCGCCTTGAGGGTCCTGGCCGCCATCGGCACCACCACCGTGAGCCAGATCGTGGCGCGCAAAGACCGGGGGATTCGCACCCCCGCGGACCTCAGGGGCAAGCGCGTGGGATTCAGCGCCGGCACCACCAGCGATTATTTCCTGTATGCCTTCCTGCTGACGGAGAACATCTCGCCGGATGAGATCACAGCGGTGAATATCCCGCCGGCGCGGCAGGTCGACGCCGTGGTCCAGGGCGAGGTGGACGCACTCTCCGCCTTCGGCCCCAATGCCTTCGCGGCCAGAAAACGCATGGGCGACAGCGGCCTCTACTGGGATTGCCAGAACAACCTGGCTTATCACTGGCTGCTGGCGACCCGGGAAGGGGCCGCCCCCTCTGCCCAGGCATTGCAACGGTTGTTCGCGGCGTTGCTGCGGGCCGAAGCTTTCGCCATCGACAACGATGCCCGGGTCCAGGCGCTGCTGGTCCGTCAATGGCATCTGGATCCCGAGTATGTGAGACAAGCCTGGCCCGGGACACGCATCCGGGTCTCGTTCGGCCAATCCATCGTCAGTTCCCTGCGGGTCTATTTCAATTGGTGGACCCGGCAAAGCGCCCCGGGACACCCGCCGGTGGATGTTGTGCGGTTTCTGGACACCGGGGCGCTGGACCAGGCGGCCCCCCGGCTGGTGACCCTTTTCAGGTAGGCCATGCGAACCGAAACCAAACTCCGATTGAGCGTCGCCGCTTCTTTGCTGATTTCCGTGGCGGTCTTCTACATGATTTTCGCGGCGCTCCACAACCTGGACCGGGAAGCGGTGCGCGGCCGCACCTACCAGGATATCCAGAACAAGGTCCACGCGTTGACGGTCACGGCCCTGCGGGCCCAGGACCTGCCGGACCCCACCGTCCTGCACCAGATCAGGCAATTGCGCGCCTCCCTGGATCTCTTGCTGGGCGCCATGACCTTCGCCGATGCCCGCGAAGGGTACTTCGTGGGTCAGATCCGCACCAATGCCCGGGCACTCGGCTCCGCGCTGGAACAGCTGATCGCCGGCGCCCTCGGCCCGGAGGATGAAATGCGGGAGCAACGGCAAGCCCTGCTCTTTTCCCAATTGTCGATGAAGACCCAATTCATCGCCGACGACACCCAGCAGCTGGTACGCATCAGCCGCCAGCGCATCGCCGACGAGCGACGCTTCGGCATCGGCGTGATCACCACCCTGGTCATCCTGCTGATCTTGAGCAACGCCGCCATCTCCTATTTCACCGGCCGGAGCATCCTGCGCATGCAAAAAGGCCTGCGCCAGGCGCTGGCCCAGGCCGAGCAGGGCGACCGGCTGCTTTCGGCGCTCATGGAGCAGGTGCCCGAGGGCATCTCCATCGCGGACAGGGAGTTCAACCTGATCCGAGTCAGCCGTTACGGCCGGGAGCTGCAGGGTTCACCCGAAAAATACCATTCGGTGGCAGAGTCCCATCAAAAATGGGATTTCCGGCAGGCGGACGGCATCACCCCCCTGCCCTACGAGCAAATGCCGCTGGTCCGGGCCGTTCGCCAGGGGGAGGTGGTCAAGGACCTGGAAATCGTCGGGTTCAACGCCCAGGGCAAACGCATCCCGTTGCTCTGTTCGGCCGGGCCGATCCGCGACGCCGGCGGCGACATCATCGGCGCCATCGTGGCCTGGCGCGACATCACCCAGATCAAGCAGGCGGAAGAGCAACTGCAGCAGGCGCGCAAACTCGAATCCATCGGCCGCCTGGCGGGCGGGGTGGCCCACGATTTCAACAACAAGCTGAGCATCATCCTGGGCAACGCGGAGCTGGCGCTGGCCAGCGGGCCGCTGCCCCCGGCCGTCCGGGGTTTTCTCACGGAAATTCAGGAGGCCGCCCGGCTCTCGGCCGACCTGACTTACCAATTGCTCTCGTTTGCCCGCAAACAGATGATCGCGCCCCAGGTGCTGGACTTGAACGCCTCCGTGGAAGGCACCCTCAAGATGTTGCGCCGGCTCATCGGTGAACAAATTCATCTGATCTGGCTGCCCGGTTTCGACACCTGGCCGATCCATATGGATCCGTCCCAACTGGACCAGATCCTGTCCAACCTGTGCACCAATGCCCGGGATGCCATCGACGGCGAAGGCGTGATCACCCTCAAGACCTGCAACCAATCCATAGGGCCGGGAAGGACCGTAACCCCCGAATGCCCGCTGCCCGGGGACTATGCCGTGCTCAGCGTCAGCGACAACGGCCGGGGCATGGACGACGAAACCAAGGCGCAAATTTTCGAGCCGTTCTTCACCACCAAGGGCCTCAGCAAGGGCACGGGGCTGGGGTTGCCCATGATCTACGGCATCGTCAAACAAAACCACGGATTCATCGAAGTCACCAGCACCCCGGGCAAAGGCGCCACCATCACCATCTACCTGCCCCGCCACGGCGGTGCCAAAAACCAACCGATCATGGCGGAGCCGGCCGAATCAGCCCCGGGCGCCCGCGAGACCCTGCTGGTGGTGGAAGACGAACCGGCCCTGTTGGACATGAGCAAAGTGATGCTGGAGAAGCTGGGATATCGGGTGCTGGCCGCCGCCGCGCCGGGCCAGGCCCTGCAGTTGGCGCAAGCCGAGAACGCCAGAATCGACCTGCTGGTCACGGATGTGATCATGCCCGAAATGAACGGCCGCGAGCTGGCCCAGCGGCTGCGCTCGACCCACCCCGGCATCGGCGTCGTGTACCTCTCCGGCTATACCGCCGATGCCATCGCCCGGCACGGCATCCTGGAGCCGGGCGTGCACTTCCTCCAAAAGCCCTTCATGATCAAGGAATTGGCTGAAAAAGTGCGCGAAGCATTGGATGGCGGTTAACGAAGAAAAAGAAGATCTCCATCCTTAAGGCCTCACTCGCTCCAGCGCCTCCCGCACCTTGACGGCCAGATCCTTCTTGGTGAAGGGTTTGGAAATGAAACAGACATCTTCGTCCAGTACTTCCCGATGGGCGATGACATCGGCCGAATAGCCGGACATGAACAGGGTCTTGAGGCCGGGGCGGCGGGCGCGCAGCTGATTGCCCAAATCGCGGCCGTTCATTTCGGGCATGATCACATCCGTGACGAGCAGATCGATGCGGCCGTTGTGGGTTTCGGCCATATGCAACGCGCCGGATGGGCTCGACGCGGAGATCACGGCATAGCCCAGCTCTTTGAGCATCCTTTCACATAGATTCAGCAGGGAAGCGTCGTCTTCGGCCAACAGGATCGTCTCGCCCCGGCTCAACGGTATCTGCCGGGCACCCTCCCGCAGGGTTTCCGGCGCGTGTCCCGCGTGCCGGGGCAGATAGATCCGGAAGGCGGTCCCCTGGTCCGGCTCGCTCCACACTTCGATGAAGCCGTTGTTCTGCTGGACGATGCCGTAGACCGTGGACAACCCCAGACCGGTCCCCTGCCCCACCCCTTTGGTGGTGAAAAAGGGCTCGAAGATGTTGGCCAGCATCTGCGCGTCCATGCCGCAGCCGTTGTCGCCGACGGCCAGCAGCACGTAATCGCCGGGTCTGAGCCCGGCGCGGTCCGTGCAGTCGGTTTCAGCGAAGGTGACATCGTCCGTTTCAATGGTGACGCGCCCGACATCCTTGATGGCATCGCGGGCATTGACGCATAGATTGGCCAGCACCTGGTCGAGCTGCGAAGGATCCATTTTCACCGGCAACCGCGCCTTGCCGGGCTTCCAGAGCAGTTCGATGTCCTCGCCGATGAGCCGCCGCAGCATCTTGAGCATGCTCTCGATGGTCTCGTTCAGGTCGATGACCACCGGTGCGATGGTTTGCTTGCGGGCAAAGGCCAGCAGCTGCCGCGTCACGGCCGACGAGCGGCTGGCGGCCTTGTAGATCTCCATCAGGTCGGCGTGCAGCGGCTGGCCGGGAGGCACGCTTTCCATGGCCATTTCCGCGTATCCCATGATCACGCTGAGCATGTTGTTGAAGTCGTGGGCCACTCCGCCCGCCAGACGGCCGATGGACTCCATCTTCTGGGCCTGCAGGAACTGGGCCTGCATCTTCTCCCGCTCCATTTCTTCCCGCTTGCGGTCGGTGATGTCGCTGATGATGTGAACCGTGCCGTTGTACTTCCCTTCCGCATCCAGGATGGGGTCTGCGGTCACCGCGAACCAGCCTGCCGGGGTTTCGAGCTCCAAAATTTCGCGGGCGAGGCTTTGCCGGGTCCGCACGGTGGGGCAGTGATCGATGGCCGTATCGCCGTGATGCATGATTTCCCAGCACTGCCTGCCGAGCATCTGTTCCTTGGTTTGCCCGAAGAGCTGCTCGGCGGCCTTGTTCGAGCGCTTGATCCGGTGCTCCCGGTCCAGGACCCAGATGGCGTCCCGGGTGGCATCGAAGGTCGTCTGCCACTCGCGGGCCGCGCCGACAGCGGCCTTTTCCGCATCCCGCAGGGCCTCTTCGGCCTGCTTCTGTTCGGTGATGTCCCTGGCGGTGGAGAGCGCGCCGGCGACCTTGCCGGACTTGTCCTTGAGCACCCGGCACCACCAGGCCAGAAGCCGTGCCTGGCCGTCCATGCGGCGCTGCCGGCTTTCTACATAGATCACGCCTTCGTCGCCGCCGAAGAGCCGGTCCACCTGTTCATAGATCTGCTGTTCGCCGACGAAGTAGTCGGCGGCCTCGGTGCCGATGACATCCGGGCCGAAAAATGTCAGACCGGCCTCGTTGGCCCAGGTGTAGACCTTCCGTTCATTCACCTCCATGATGATATCCGGCACCGCGGCCAGCATGGCCAGGTGCCGGTTGGAAACATCGGCCAGCTCCTGGGTGCGCCGCCCCACCTCCTTGCGCAAGGACCAGGACCACAGAAAAAAGCCCAGGAGCAGGATGAGCAGCGGACCGGCCACCATGGCCACATAGCGGAGAACGACGGCAAAATTCGGGGTCCCCTCTTCGTAAACGCCCATCCATTTCTGATAGATGCGGCGGTACTCGCCGTTGTCTTCGACGGCCTTGAGCCCTTCGGTCAGCTCGGCCAGCAGCGCCTTATGGCCCTGGGGAACGGCAAAACAATATTCGGAAGAGAGCAGCGGCTGCTTGCCGACAATCAAATTGTCCCAGCCGTTCTTCTTGATCCAGTACAACGCCGTGAGCCGGGCGACCAGGGCGCAGTCGTAGCGGCCGGCGGCCAATTCGCCCAGGGCCGCCTCCTGGGTGGCCGCGAGCCCGATTCCGTTGGTAAGCCCGTGCTGCACGGCAAACTCATGCATGAGGTCGTCCCGCTCCACGACGATCCGCTTGCCGGCCAGCTCGGCCACTGTGGCCGGCGGGTCGCCATCGGCCCGGCGCACCACGCTGACATTGTGATTGATCGAATGCGGCGCCGAGAAGTCGAAGGTCATATCCCGCTGGGCCGAGTAAAACATGCCCTCTATGGCGTCGATCTCACCCCGGGCCAGGGCTTCCTTGATCTCGGGCCAGGGGCCGAGACGGATCTCGACGTCCAGGCCGACCTCCCGGGCAACGGCGCGGATCAGGTCGACGTTGTAACCGGCCGGCCGGCCATGCCCGTCCAGAAATTCATACGGCGGGTAATTTTGATCCCCGCCGATCACGATGCGGCGGTTCGGCAGCTCCAGGGCCGCAAACCAGGTGGAATAGAGGCGACGGTAGGTCCCGTCGGCGATGACCAGGGCCAGTCCTTCGTTGAGCAGCGCCAGCGTATCCCGATCCCCTTCGCGGACGGCGAAACAGAAATCCTGGCGAAAGCCTTCGATGGGCTGCGGAAGAATCCTCAAATTGGCGAAACCGCCTTCCTGGATCAACCGGACCGCCACCAACCGCTGGATCACCACGGCGTCATGGAGATTCCGGGCGAGTTCCTGGAGCGCATCCTGGAAGGTGGCGGTGGTGTGAATCTCGATGCCGCCCGCTTCGCGCCGCAGGAACTCTTCGGCATTGTCATTTTTCATCACCGCCACCCGGCGCCCCTTCAAATCCGCCAGGCTGCGGATATCCCCGTTGTCCGCGCGTACGACGATGGCGCCGTGGAGAGTCAAATAAGGAACCGTGAAATCGAAAACGGCTTCCCGCTCGGGGGTGCGGCCCACCAGGGGCAGGGCCTGTACTTCGCCGCGTTCCAGCCAGCCTTTGACCTCGGCCCAGGGGCCCGTGCGGAAGGACACCTCGCGCCCCATGGCGGCCAGGGCCGCCCGCATCAGTTCCACGGAAAAGCCATCGGCGCGGCCCTCCGCGTCCACAACGCAAAATGGCGGGTAGTCGATCTCGGAGGCCGAACGGATGGGCAACCGGGGGGTCGGAGAAGCATCGCCCGCGCCGAGGTCGGACGCGGGCGTCACCAGCGAGCAAAAAAGAAGAAAAAGACAAATGCACCGGACGGCCATGGTCGCATTTCCTCCTCGTCGGGATTTGCGGGGAAGATTAGCGCGGCCTTGGGGAAAAAATCAACTCTTGACGCCCACGTGGGCCACGGCGATGCCGTCGGTGAACGACCGACAGGTCACGCGGCCGAAGCCCAGCTGCGTCAGCATGGCGCTCAGTTCTTCGGGCAGCGGGAACATCCGGATCGTCTCGGGCAGGCAGGCGTAGGATTCGGCCGAGCCCGCGATCAACTGCCCCAGAAACGGCATGACGTTGAACGAGTAGAAATCGTACAGGGACCGGAACCAGCCGTGGACCGGCCGGGAGAATTCGAGGCACAGGAAGCGGCCGCCGGGCCTGAGCACCCGGTGCATCTCGGCGAAACCGCGCTGCAGGTGGGTCAGGTTGCGGATGCCGAAGCCCACCATGGCCGCGTCGAAGCTGTTGTCGGCAAAGCTGATGTGCTCGGCGTCGCCCTGGACATAGCCGATGTGGGCGAGGTCCGGGAAAGGATCGATTTTGGGGCGGCCGGCGGCGAGCATGGCCCAGTTGATGTCGTAGACCACCACCCGGCCGGCCGGGCCGGTGCGACGGGCCGCCAGGATGGCCAGGTCGCCGGTGCCGCCGCACACGTCCAGCACCCGCTCGCCCGGACGCAGGCCGAGCATGCGGAGGGCGGCGCGCTTCCATACATGCTGGATGCCCAAGCTCAGCAACGAATTCATGAAGTCGTACTTGGGCGCCACCCGGTTGAAGTGGCGCCGCACGGCCTTTACTTTCTCGTTTTCCTCGAAGGTGCGCAGGCCGAAACGGGCCTTGCCGGTCTTCACGATATGATCGTCCAACTGCTCCTGCCGCCGTCCGGCGTCGAACCAGTCGGGATTCTGCCATAGCGCCATTTCTTTCCTCACTCCTCTCCCATGCCGCCGCGCAGGCTTCGGGCGGGCGATCCCCGCTCGGCCTCGCAGCGTTCATCGCTTCTTGAAATGAACCATGTAATTCATCTTCACGCTCCGGCACAGACCGGCATGGCCCACGAACGGCAGGTAGCGCAGCCCGGTGAGACCGGCCTTGTCCAAGCCGGCGGCGGCGCCCCAGGCGATCAGTTCCGCGGGCCGCACGAACCTGGCGTAGCGGTGGGTGCCCTTGCGCACGATGCCCAGCACATATTCGGCCATGCCGATCACCAGCAGACCGGCCAGGGGCGTGCGGTTGACCGTGGCGAAGAAGATGTGGCCGCCGGGCCGCGCCAGTCGGGCGCAGGCCGCCACCAGGGAGGCCGGGTCGGGCACATGCTCCACCAGCTCCATGCAGGTGACCACCGCGTAAGCCGCCGGGTGCCTTTCGGCCCACTCTTCGGCGCTGCCCTCCCGGTAATCCACCCGGACCCGGGCCTGGGAAGCATGCCGGCGGGCCGCGTCCAGGGCCTCGGGCACCATGTCGATGCCCGTCACCACCGCCCCTTGCCGGGCCATGGCCTCGGCCAGCAATCCGCCGCCGCAACCGATGTCGAGCACTTCGCGGCGGGCCAGTCCGGCCGCCCCGCTGGCCACGTAGGCCAGCCGCACCGGGTTGATCTCGTGCAGGGCCTTGAACTCCCCCTGGGGGCGCCACCACAGATCGGCCATGGCGGCGAACTTGGCCACTTCCCGGGGATCGACGTTGGGCCGGCTGGATTGCATCTTTGCGATCTTCGCGTCCTCTTTCCTGATTAATCCCCTTGCCTGCGCACCAGCAGCGAGGCGTTGGGGATCACGGCCCACGGGCCTCCGGCGGCCGCGACCTCTTGCCGCGCGCGGGCCGGGGAGATTTTTTCGCACCCCATCTTCCGCACCACCGCCTCGTCCAGCTCGGTCACCAGGGCGATGCGGATGCGCCGCGTCTTCTCCATCATGGCCAGGGCCGTGCCGCCGTTGCCCACATAGCCCTGGGCCAACCGGTCGAAGGCCGCCTGGAAACCGCCCATTTCGAACCAGGGCAGGAAGGTGGCCGAGCCGATGCCGTCCGGGCAGCGGGCCAGCACGATGAGCCGGCCGCCGTCGGCGGTGAAGGCCGCGGCATGGTGCACCGCCTTGTGGCTCTGGATGAAGTTGATGTCCTTGGGGGTCCCGCCGCAGGAGGCCAGCACCCGGGCGAAAGGCCCGCCGCCCGCCTCGCAGTGGCCGGCATGCCGCCGGCAGGCTGCCTGGAAGTGCTCCGGGCCCCGGCCCACCATCAGATCGCACACCCGGCCGCGGCTGTCCAGGATGGCATGCACCGCCATGTCGGCCGGCCTGAAATCCGCCACCTCGTCCAGATCCTCGGCCAGGGGGTTGCCCGCCACCCGGCCGGGACGGCAGCCGGCGGCGAGCGCCCGGCGGTCCCGGTCCAGGAACAGGCCGTGATTGGCGTAGATCGCGGCCCGCTCGCCCAGGCCCGGGAAGATCAGCTTGCGGCCGCCGCCGAAGCCCGCAAAATAATGGTGGGAGATGGCACCGAAGGTGATCCGGCAGCTGGCATCGAGAATATCCGCCCGCATGCGCACCGGCGTGCCCCGGCGGGTGTGCCCCATCTCCACGAAGAGGCCGGGCGCCTCGCACCTGTGGTGCACCCAGCGGAACCGCTCGTACGCCGGGCCATAGGCCGAACGGCTTTCGGCCTCGCTCTGGCGGCCGTGGGTGCCGTAGGCGATAAAGAGCGTCACCCGGTCTTCGGACGCCCCTGCCCCCAGCAGCGCTTCCATCAGGATCGGCAGATAGGCCGGGTAGCCGCACAGGCGTGTCTTGTCCGCCACCACCACGGCGGGCCGCGCGAGATCCGGCCGCGTCGCCGCCAGAAAGGCCTGCACCCGCTGGCGGAACAGCAATGGGTCCACGGCCGGCGCCGGATCGCTCGCCCGCAGGGTCTCGGGCGGCGCGGCGAAGGCGAACCGTAAAGATTCAGGGCCATAGGCCAGTTCGGCGGTAAAGGTCATGGGCATCCATAACCGCAATTGCCCCAAACATCAACACCTCGCCCACGCCCCTTGATTCCCGGAAGGGGAGGCCTTATAGTCGGTCACCGGGCCGGACGCCGGAATCAAGAGGGCGCGCGGCCCAATCCCCCTTGTAAAGGAGCTCCCATGATCGTCGCCAACGAAAAAGAGCTGGCCGCCACGCCCATCGACAACCCCATGGTCAAGGCCGCGGCCATCAAAGTGCTCGTCGGCCCCCAGCAAGGCTGGAGCGATTACGTGATGCGCGTCATCGAACTGGACGCCGACGGTTATTCGCCGGCCCACGCCCACCCCTGGCCGCACATCAACTACATGCTCGAAGGCCAGGGCACCCTGACCATCGAGGGCAAGGCGCATGCGGTGCAGGCCGGCGGTTACGCCTACGTGCCCGCGGGCAGCCATCACCAGTTCAAGAACACCGGGCCGGGCAAGTTCCGTTTCATCTGCATCGTACCCAGGGAAGGTCATCAGTAGTCGAAGGAGTATTCGCCATGACGGAAGAAAAGAAGAAAACCCAGGAAGAAAAACCAGCCCCGGCCGCCGAACCCCTGGAAGTTTGCACGCTTTCCAGCACCCCCGAGCATGTCCGCGCCGAGGACATGGGCGAACCGTGCGACGACGGCCGCGCCGGAGGACGGTGAACGGGCCGGCGCACGCGTCCCGTTGCGTCGTTACGTTCTGAACTTCTCCGCGCGGATCCCGTAGCGCCGCATGATCTGTTGCAGTGCCTGGCGCTCCAGGCCGCAGATGCGGGCCGCCTGGGAGACGTTGCCCTGGCACTGGGTCAGCAGATGGCCGATGTAGGCCTGGTTGAAATGCTGTAGGTTCTTCTCCTTGGCAGCCTTGTAGGCGAGGCCCTTGAGGCGGGTGTCCAGGGCCGCGGCCCGGGTCTGTTCGCCGTGCCAGCCCACGTCCCGGGGGGCGATGGTCTCGTCGGACGAGAAGAGAATGCCCTGCACGATGACATTTTCCAGCTCGCGGATATTGCCCTCCCAGTAGCGCTCCCGAAACATGGCCATCAGTTCGGGCGAGATGGACTTGCGCGGCTTGTTCAGCTCCCGGCAGTGCTTTTCCAGCAGGTGGTCGACCAGCAGCGGGATGTCCTCCACCCGTTCGCGCAGGGGCGGCAGGTGGATGGGCAGCACGTTAAGCCGGTAGAAGAAATCCTCGCGAAACTCCTGGCGCCGGATCTTGGCCTTGAGATCCTGGTTGGTCGAGGCCACGATGCGCACGTCCACCTGGACCGAATGGACATCCCCCAGCGGCTTGATCTCCTTCTCCTGCAGCACGCGCAGCAGTTTGGTCTGGATGGCCGGGCTCACGTCGCCGATCTCGTCCAGGAAAATGGTGCCGCCGTGGGCCTCCTGGAACAGCCCGATGCGGTTCTGGGTGGCATGGGTGAAGGCGCCCTTCTTGTAGCCGAACAGCTCGCTCTCCAGGATATTTTCCGGCACCGTGGGGCAGTTGACCGCCACGAAGGGGCCCTTGTGCCGGTCGCTCAGCCGGTGCACGGCCCGGGCGGTGAGGTCCTTGCCGGTACCTGATTCGCCGGTGATGAGCACCGTGAGGTCGGTCTTGGCCACCATCTGCACGGTTTCGAACACCCGCTGCATGGCCGGACTCTTGCCGATCATGCGCTGGAAGCCGCTCTCGTCGCCGCCGCACTGGCGCTGCAGGCGCTGGTTTTCCTGGATCAGGCGCTGGCGCTCCAGGGCCTTTTCCAGGCGCAGCACCAGGGTCTCGTGCTCGAAAGGCTTGGTGATGAAATCGTAGGCCCCGGCGCGGATGGCCTCCACGGCCATGTCGATGTGGCCGTAGGCGGTCATCATGACGACCGTCAGGCCGGGGTGGTTGCGCCGGATCACCTCCAGCAGGGCCAGGCCGTCCATGCCGGGCATCTTGATGTCCGCCAGCACCAGGTCGACGCCGATGTTGGCCAGCAGGTGCAGGGCCGATTCGCCCGAATCGGCCGTATGCACCTCGCAGTGCAGCTCGGGTTCCAGGCTGCGCTTGAGCAGTTGCAGCATGTCCGGTTCGTCGTCCACGATGAGCAGGGTGGGGGGCATGGCTTATCTCCCGCGCTGGTCCGCCGGCAGGGGCAGCACGATGATGAAGGCGGCGCCCTGGCCCGGCGTGCTTTCGGCCCAGATGTCGCCGCCGTGGTTCTTGATGATTCCGTAGCTCACCGACAGCCCCAGGCCGGTGCCCTGGCCGGTGGGCTTGGTGGTGAAGAAGGGATCGAAGATGCGGGTCAGGTTCTTGGCTTCGATGCCCGGCCCGCTGTCTTCCACTCTGATGCACGCCTGCTGCCCGTTGGGCATCAATCGGGTGGTGATGCGGATCGTGCCCTCGCGGCCCACGGCGTGGTGGGCGTTCATCAGCAGATTGAGCAGCACCTGCTTGATCTTCTTTTCGTCGAGCAGCAGCCGGCCGATCCGCGGGTCATATTCGGTCTCGATGCGGATGCCTTCCAGCTTGGCGTGCCCCCGGAAGAAATGCAGCACCTCGTCGGTGACCGTGCGGATGTCGCACAGATCTTTCTTGGGCGCCGAAGTGCGCGCGAAATTGAGCAGATCCTCCACGATGGATTTGCAGTGGCGCACCTGTTTTTCGATGGTCTTCAGGTCGGCGGCGCGGGCCGACGCTTTGTCTTCGCTGCGCAGCATCAGCTGGGTGTATCCCAGGATGATCCCCAGCGGGTTGTTGATCTCGTGGGCGATGCCCGACGAAAAGGCGCCGATGCTGGCCAGCTTGTCGGCCTGGGCCATCTGCTCGCGGGCCATGTGCTGCTGCTCGATATCCTTGACCAGGAAGTGCAGGGTGTCGGATTCCTCTTCGCCGGAGACCAGGCCGCCGCTGAGCAGCACCCGCCGCCGGCCGCCGTCGCCGCCCTTCAGATCCATCTCCAGGCTGGAGACAAACCCCTGGGCCGCGATGCTGCGCGTGATCGTCTGCCAATCCTCCAGGCTCACGCACTCGGCGAAACAGCCCCCCACAGGCGCCTGTGACCCGGCGGCATCCATGCCCAGCAGCATCCGGCCGGCCGGGTTGAGATCCTTGATGCGGCCCCCGCGATCGGTGACCAGCAGCATGTCCTTGGACTCCTGGAAGATGCGCTGGTACTTGTCCTCGCTGCGCGCCAGGGCCCTGCTGCGTTCCTCCACCAGCCGTTCCAGGTTCTGGTTCAGGTGGGACAGCTCGCCGTGGGCCACCTCCAGGGCCGTGCGCCCCTGCAGGATGCTGTCGTAGAGCGTCCAGGTGCGCTCGAAAAAGAGCGTCACGGCGCCCACCATGATGAAGGCGAAGGTATTGATGGCGCCGCTGTAGGGTTTGATCAGGGCCCAGGTCTCCTGGTGGCCGCTGATGATCAGCATCTGCTTGACGATGTGGCCCACCGAGCGCGACACCGCGAAGAGCGCCAGGGCCAGGCAGACCCACAGCAGGTAGGCCCACACGATGTTCTCGCTATCCCGCCGCCGCAGGCGCAGCGCGTAGCGCACCCCCAGGAACGCCAGGACGATCATCAGGACCGAACCGCCCACGTCCACGATCCATATCGGCAGGAAGGTGACGTTCATGACGGCTCCCGCAGCAGCCGGCGCAACCCCAGAAAGAGGCAGAGCATGGCCGGCACGCACAACAGGTGATCCAGCTTGACCAGGTAGTACACCGGGGCCAGCCACTCGTAGCCCGGGGTCATGTTCAGGCTGATGTGCATCAGCCCGATGCGCTGGCTGTCCACCAGGGCCGACTGTTCTTCCAGCCAGTGGCCCAGGAAGGCATCGGCGTTCCAGGCGATGAACCAGACGGCGGCATACTGGATGTAGCGCCAGCCCCGGATGGAGACCAACTGCCGCCGGCGCAGCCAGTAGATCAAAAGCCCCATGGAGCAAGCGAAGAAGATGTGGGCCATCTGGTGGGCGTAGAGACCCTCCACGCCGCTGTGGGCCTGGATGGCCCAGGCCGACGAGGGGCACCAGACCAGCATGATGACAGGGATGAGCGCCAGGAACTGCACAGGACGCCTCAATAGACTGGTTCTAATTTTCATCCAATCGACGCTGCACGCCCTTGAAGTAGGGCAGGAAGCGGCGCGAATGACCGAAGATGATGCGGGCCAGGATATACAGCGGTATGAAGACGAAGGGATAACCCACCGTCTGGCCGAAGAGCAGCGTGAGCGGCCAGGCCAACGCGAAATCAACGCCCGCAAAACGACCGTGCAGCCATGCCAGGGCAAAGGGCACCGGCCAGAGGATGCCGGCCGAATAGGCCGCCATGGTGAAAAAATGACGGCCCCAGGCATCGTTGGCCTGCTTGTTCAGCGCCTTGTACCCGGCCCGGTCCCCCATCTCGAAAGCCTGCACGCTGAGCGCTTCACGCTGGGAGATCTCCGCCTTCAGGCGCTGCAGGTGCCCCTGGTTGAAACGGATGGCCGCCGAAAGGGTGAACTCGCCCAGCACCACGCAGATCATGGCCAGGCAAAAAGCGCCAAACAGGAATCCGAACAGCGCATCATGGGGCAATCGGAAGGGGAAGATGAGCAGCGCGTCCGCCCATGCCCAGAGCTGGGATAAGAGTTGGTCCATCACGACGTCATGCCTTCCAGGGGTCCGGCGCCGGCCGAGCCGGCACCGGACCGGATACCTTCGCTAACCGAATATGCGGATGTTGAAAAACCCGCGCAGGGTGTAATCCAGGCCCACATAGCAGGCCAGGGCGATGAAAAACCACTTCAGGCCCTTTTCCGGAATGTACTTGCCGGTGCGCGGCCCGATCATCGAGCCGATGAAGATGCCCACCAGTTCCACGCCGATCATGATCCAGTAGACGGTCACGCCCTTGATCATGAAGTTGATGATCGACAGGATCATGCTGATCAGCACCGCCAGGGCCGAGGTGCCGGCGGCCACGAACATGGGCAGGCCCACCACGCTGGTCAGGAAGGGCACGTACAGGAAGCCGCCGCCCACGCCGATGAACGAAGAGATGGCGCTGATGAAGAAACCGCCCACGAAGGCCCACATGGGGCTGAAGGTGAAAGTCTGGCCGAAGAAGGAGATTTCGGTGCTGGCCAGGCTGAACCTGGTGGTTTTGACACCCTGCTGGGTGATGTCGCCCTTTTGCTTGACGGCGGCCTCGAAAGCCTTGACCGCCTCCTTGGCCTTTTTCTTGGAGGCTTGCCCCTTGGGGGTCATCTCATAGACCATGAAACCGCCGATGACAAAGACGATCAGGCCGAACCAGCCCTGATACTGGGAGAACTTGACTTTGCCCATGGTGGTGTAGACCACCAGGAAGGCGGCCAGCAGCGAGCCCAGGCCGAGGAACAGCCCCAGGGGTACGATGAGGCGCTTCTGTTTGGCATAGTTGACGCTGGATACCGCCGCGGACAGCCCCACCAGCCACTGGTTGGAGACGCGGATACTGTCGGTGATGAATTTGTTGAGGGTCGGGGCCGTATCCTTGAACGTCTTGGCGTAGGCGCCCAGCCCGAAGATCGAGATGTGGCCCACGCCGGCCATGATGCCGCCGAAGGCGCCCACGGTGGAAAAGACCCAGCCCACCCACATGGCCCAGAAGAAGGCCAGCACCAGGTTGATCTGCTTGCCCCCGGGAATGCCCAGGTAACCGGGCGCCGCGTTCGGGTCGATATGACCCTTGTCCGTGCCCTGGGGGGCCTGGGCGATGGCCTCTTCGAGGCTGGCCGCCTGCACCTCCGGGACCGCGCCCCAGGTGGTGAGCATGGCCCCGGCCAGCAGAAGCATGATGCAGCAGAAAATGAGTTTACGGGACATATTCTTCCTCCAAAGGTAAAGATAAGGGAATAAGTGAGGCCGCCGCTGGGATGCCGATCTGTGAATTGCGAGCCCATGGCCGGCTATCAAACCGATGCCGCGGTATAGAGCAATCGGTATGCCAAGGACCCCAAAACCTGGACCGCCGCCGCATCCGCCCGTGACTTGAAGTTTTTAAATTTTATTTCAATATCTTACCAAACAACCTGGATTCACCCCGAGCGGCGCCTGTTCATTTTAGCCGGCCTTTGCCAAAAAGCGCATGCGCCACGAAAATATGGCACATGACTGCAATATGCCAAAAAAGGTTTTATTCCGCAAGGATACAAATATGGTTGTTTTTTCATGGCATGCCAAATTATTATTGCACCAGGAGCCGATCCGGTGCGCCTGGAGCCGCCGCCGGCCGCGCCCAACCTTCTGAAAACACTGGGCGCTTTCCATCCGGCCACCGGATTGGGGGGCTGCTGGCAGGCCCTTCAAGTGGTATGGATATTGCTAATTTCTTCGCGGTACCCAAACGGAAACGTGCGACAGGGCCGCTTTTTCGAAAATGTCGCGACGGGCCGAGGCGGCCACGGCACCCTTCGGCCATCAAGCTCAACCGGTGGAGGAATCCCAGTGAATAAAAGTCTCTATACGATGTGTTTCATGTGCTCCGTACGCTGCCCCATCCAGGTGCAGGTGGAGAACGGTCAGGTCCAGTGGGTCCAGGGCAATCCGCATGTCCCCGGCATGGAAGGCAGCCTGTGCCCCAAGGGCGCGGCCGGCACCGCCCTGCTCTATGACGAGCAGCGGTTGCAGACCCCGCTGATCCGGGAGGGCGAGCGGGGCGCGGGCCAGTGGCGCAAGGCCACCTGGGACGAAGCCCTCGATTATGTGGCCGATCGGTTGCAAAAGGTGGTCGCGACCCACGGCGGCCGCTCGGTAGCCCTGATGGAGCGCGCCAACCTGGCCACCCATGTGAGCAAAACCTTCCTCAAAGCCCTCGGCTCGCCCAACCATGTGACCCACGACGCCCTGTGCAAAGGCTCGGTCAACACCGCCTGCCGCAGCCTCTTCGGCTACACCGACGCCGAGATGGGCATGCAGTACGACAAGACCAAGCACATCATCTTATATGGCCGCAACATCTTCGAGGCCGTGGCCGTGCGTGAGGTGAACAACCTGATGACGGCCCTGTCCAACGGCGCCAGGATGACCTACATCGACCCGCGGGTCACGGTCACCGCCACCAAGGCCCATCGCTACTGGATGATCCGACCGGGCACGGACCTGGCCCTCAACTACGCCCTGATGCACGTGATCCTCGAAGAGCGGCTCTACGATGCCGCCTTCGTGGCGCGCTGGGTGGAAGGGCTCAACGAACTGCGCGATTTCGTGCGCCCGTATACGCCGGAATGGGCCGAGGCCGAGACCGGCATCCGCGCCTCGGAGATCGTGGCCCTGGCCCGGGAGGTGAGTAAAGACAAGCCCGCGGTGATCTTCCACTTCGGCTACCGCGGCGCCCATCACGCCAACGAGATCTACCTGCGCCGCTCCATCCTGATCCTCAACACCCTCATGGGGGCCATCGAAACGCCGGGCGGGCTCTTCTTCAAAAAGGGACCCGGCGCCGTGGATCGCAAACCGGCGCGCAAGCTCACCGAACAGGAACTGCCCAAGGTGACCGCGCCGCGGGCCGATCAGGTGGGAACGCCCACCCTGCCTTTGCCCGACCCGGCCCACGGCGTGCCCCAGGCCCTGGTGGACGCCATCCTCGACGAAAAGCCCTACCCGTTAAAGGCGCTGTTCATCAACCGCTTCGATGCACTCAAGTCGATCCCCGACACCAACCGCACCAAGCAGGCCTTCGCGAAGCTCGACCTGATCGTGGCCATCGATGTGAATTTCAGCGATTCGGCCTGGTACGCCGACGTGGTGCTGCCCGAATCCACCTTTTTCGAGCGCACCGACTGCGTGCAGCAGGCCAACGGCCTCAAACCCCAGATGTTCCTGCGGCCCCAGGCCATCCCGCCGATCCACGACACCCGGGAATACGCCGTGATCATGCGCCAGCTGGCCGACCGGATGGGCTTCGGCCAGTACTTCCCCTACACCACCATGGACGAGTTGGTGGCGTGGCAGCTCGAACCCACCGGTTTCACGCGCAAGGACTTCGACGCCAAAGGCTTCGTGGCCTACACCAAGGACCCGATCTTCTGGAACCGCCTGGAAGGGCTGAAGCTAAAGACCCCTTCGGGCAAGATCGAACTGCGCTCATCCCTGCTGGAAAAGGCCGGCTTCGCCTCATTCCCGCCCTACGAGGCAGTGGCGCGGCCCGAGGGCGACCGCTTCCGCCTGGTGGTAGGCCGGGTGGCGGCCCACACCCATGTCTCGACCCAGAACAATCTCTACCTCAATGAACTCTACCCGGAAAACCTCTTGTGGATTCACACCCGGCGCGCCGGGGCCCTGGGAATCCAGGACGGGCAGATGGTCCAGGTCACCTCGGCCGTGGGCACCGGCAAGATCAAGGCCTTCGTCACCGATCTGATCCACCCCGAAGCGGTCTTCATGGTACACGGCTTCGGCCACGAGGCCCGCATGGCGGCCCGCACCTTCGACAAGGGTGTTTCCGACAGCGTGCTGCAGGCCAGCATCACCGACCGGGTGGGCGGCAGCCCGGCGCTGCACGACACCTTCGTCACCGTTGCCCCCGCCAAAGCCGATGAGGCACCGCCGGCGGCCACCAAGAAACGCGCCGGCAAACGCTCGTAAAGGAGAAGCGAATGAGCCAATACTACCTGTTTCAAGACACGCGCAAATGCATCGGCTGCCACGCCTGCGAAGTGCAGTGCAAGGCCAACAAGGCCTTGCCGCCCGGCCCCAAACCCTGCAAGATCGTCCAGGTGGGTCCTAAAATGATCGGCGGCCTGCCGCGCAGTTCGTTCATCTTCATGCCCTGCTTTCACTGCGAAAAACCGTGGTGCGTGGAGGCCTGCCCCACCGGCGCCATGCAGAAACGCGAAAAGGACGGCATCGTCTTCGTGCAGAGCGATCTGTGCGTGGGCTGCAAAACCTGCATCCGGGCCTGCCCCTGGAGCGCGCCCCAGTGGAACCCCCAAAGCAAGAAAGTGGTCAAGTGCGATTACTGCATGGACCGCATCGACCAGGGTCTGAAGCCGGCTTGCGTCACCACCTGCATCACCCACAGCCTGCAGTTCGGCAACGCGGACCAGATGCCCGAGATCCGCCGGGAGCGCCATGCCCAGGCGGTGGCGTCGCTGGAGCACAGCGCGTTTTAAAAGCTGTTTGAAGCCTCCCCGCGGGCGCCGTCTCTTTGTCGGGCCGAGGCGTTCAATCCTCGACATATTTACATATGCCTGCGGTTGAACACCTCGCCCCGCCTTGAAGCCCGATCGAAGGCTTTAAAACAACTTTAAAAGGAATACGAATCATGACCTTGACGCAATGCCCGGTGGACCAGACCCTGACCCTGCTCTGCGATGCCATGGAGGCCAACCGCCTGCAGCACCCGCGCAGCCGGCGCCTGGCCGGCCAGTTGATCACCATGATCGAGGATGTGGCCAGCGGCCGGGCAGGCGCGGCGCATTTGCCCACCGTGCAGCGTCTGGCCGACGAACTGGCCGCCTTCCAGGCCGATGCGGCCGGCATGGCCCTGGGGGCCGAGGTGCGACTGGCGCTGGCAGCCAACCAGGAGGTGTTCGCCAGCCACATTGAAACCCAGAATTGCGCCGCCGGCGCCTGCGACCGCCTGGCGCCTTCCCCCTGCCAGATGGCCTGCCCGGCCGGTATCGACATCCCCACCTACGTGGCCCTCATCGCCGAAGGCCGGGACGCCGAGGCCATCGAAACCATCCGGCGGGACAACCCCTTTCCCTGGGTGTGCGGCCTGGTGTGCACCCGGCCGTGCGAGTTCATGTGCGTGCGCGGCCGCATCGACCAGCCGGTCTCGATCAAGACCCTCAAAGCCTTTGCCGCCGAGCGCGCCCTCTCGTTGGGCCATTACGTGAACCCGGCCCAGGCGCCGCCCAAAAACCGCAAGGTGTGTGTCATCGGCGCCGGCCCGGGCGGCATGAGCGCGGCTTACTACCTGGCGCTCAACGGCTATACGGTGCGGGTCATCGAGGCCCTGCCCATGGCCGGCGGCATGATGATGGTGGGCATCCCCCGCTACCGCCTGCCCCGGGAGGTCATCGACCGCGAAGTGGCCATGATCGAGGCCCTGGGCGTGGAGTTCCGCTTCAACACCTGCCTGGGCAAGGATGTCGGCTTCGCGCAGCTGCGCGCCGAGGGCTTCGAAGCCTTCTTCCTGGCCATCGGCGCCCACGCCTCGTTCAAGCTCAACATCCCGGGCGAAAACGACTATCCCCAGGTGATCCAGGCCATCGACTTTCTCAAGCGGGTGGCCCTGGGCGACCGGCACCTGCCCGGACAGCAAGTCATCATCATCGGCGGCGGCAACGTGGCCATCGACGCGGCCCGCACCTGCCTGCGCCTGGGCTGCGCCAGTGTCACCATGGCCTATCGCCGCACCTTGTCCGAGATGCCGGCCGACGTGGAAGAGATCGAGCAGGCCGAAGAAGAGGGCGTGCAGTTCGCCTTCCTGACTGTGCCCGTGGCAGTGGAAGGCCGGGACGGCCATGTCACCGGGCTGCGCTGTCTGAAAGCCAGGATGGTGGCCCAGGCCGGCTCCAAACGCATGGCGCCGGTGCCCATCGAGGGCAGCGAATTCGTGATCCGCGCCGATGCCGTGATCAGCGCCATCGGCCAGCGGATCGAGAAGCAGACCCTGGCGGAGCTCAAGGATCTCTCCTGGACCCGGCGCGACACCATCCAGGTGCACACCGCCACCATGGCCACCGACCTGCCGGGCGTCTTCGCGGCCGGCGACGCGGTCACCGGTCCGGCCACCGTGGTGGAAGCCATCGGCGGCGGCAAGCGCGCGGCGGCGGCCATCGACCGCTACCTCAACGGCCTGCCCCAGCCCGGCATGCCGCCGGTGCCCGTGCGCCACCACCGCGCCGCCTGGACCGAGGTGCCGGCCACCACCAAGATGGCCCTCAAACGCCAGCCCATGCCCCTGCTCAACATGGACCGCCGCCGCACCACCTTCCAGCAGGTGGAACTGGGCCTGTCGGAGAACATGGTGCGCGAAGAGGCGCGGCGCTGCCTGCGCTGCGACATCTGCCGCCGCTGCGGCCGATGCGTGGAGGTCTGCCGCGACAAGATGAAGGTGGATGCCCTGCGCCTGGGCTACCTCGATTTCGACGCGCCCGGCCCCACCGATTTCCGCTGGACCCAGGAGCACTGCATCGCCTGCGGCGCCTGCGCGGCCAACTGCCCCAACGACGCCATGCAGACCGAAGACCGCAAGGGCGAACGCATCATCCACCTGTGCGGCACCGTGCTCAGCCGCCAGCCCCTGCGCTACTGCGACGGCTGCGGCGAAGCCATCGGCACCGACCGTTACATCGAGTTCGTGCGCCGCCGCACCCACCGCATCGCGCCGGTCCTCGACGGCCGCATCTATTGCGATCAGTGCGCCCGTCGCAAGGCCGTGCTTGACGCCCATGACGTTCACTCGGTGGATTGAAGACCGGGAAAGGAGATCCCATGGCCCTTCGCAAAGGACAAAAGGTAGAAGTCTTCCGCCGCAGCGGCGATGAATCCTGGGAACCCTACATGGACAAATTCATCGGCCGCCACGGCATCATCACCGACCCCGATACCTCCATCAACGATCCCGAATCCCTGGTGGAAGTCAGCCTGGACGGCATGGGCACCCACCGCCTGCCCCAGGATTGCCTGCGGGTGCTGGACGCATAAGCCGACGGTCCGCCGGCTCAGAAGGCCGAACATGCCCAACGCCGTCAATACCTTCACCGTCATCGGCGCCGTCAGCGCAGCCGCGGCCATCGGCCTGGGCGCCTTCGGGGCCCACGCCCTGCGTGCGACGCTGACGCCGCGCATGCTCGAAATCTACCACACCGCCGTATTCTACCACCTGGTGCACAGCCTCGGCCTGTTCGCCGTCGCCTTCGTCTGCTCTCTCAAACCCCAATCCGGCCTGGCCCGGGCCAGCGGCTGGGCCATGGCCGCCGGCATGCTGATCTTCTCCGGCTCGCTTTACCTGCTGACCCTCACCGGCCTCACCGCCCTCGGCGCCGCCACCCCCGTCGGCGGCACGGCCATGATCGTCGCCTGGCTGCTGCTGGCCCTCGCGGCGCTCCGGAAATAACCTGACGTTTCCCACCACCGTCCCAGCGGCGGCGCCCCCCGTCGTCTCCGAGCCCTCCCGCCCGACAGGTGCCGGATCCCCAGGTTGCCACATTGCCAGGGGGCGGCGGAATATGTTAATGAAACAGCACGATAACAGCCGATCGAGGAGACCGCAGCATGCAGCGCTGGCATCAACTGACTTTGTACCTGACGCTCATCCTCATCCTGGGCCCCGGGGACCTTTGGGCGGATCCATCCCCAAAGCTGCCCGACCTGTTCAAACCCCTGGTGCCGCCCGGTTATGAATTGAGATCCCCCGTAACGGCCAGACAGGGCCATATGGCGACGCTCTCCTTTGAAGCCAGCAAGCCGCTGCAAGGCCGTCATTCGCTCTATTTCAGCGAATTTCACCTGGATTTGATGATCAAAGCCGCACCGGATCAAGCCATGCGCCAACTGATCCAACGGCAGGCATCGGCCTACCGGGCGCAATACGAGCAGGAAGTCGCAGCGGCGCTGGAGCATCGGCGCCAAAGCCGTTCAGACGCCGTCACGGCCTACGATCCACCCGAATCGACCCGATATGACTGGGGTGTGGGCATCACCCAGCGGGTCATTCACAAATTCATCGGCGCCGGAAAAGCGCCGGATGAAATTGAATACAGCTGCATCTACCTGGGTTTCACCAGCGACCCCAACGCCATCAAAAAGTTCAAGCTATCGGTCTCCGGCGTGGAAACCCGCCAGGAGGCGGATCGGTGGGCGACCCAGGCCGCCGAGGCCACCCAAAAGACCAGCCTGAACGACATCGACCATTAAAAGGCCCTGCCGGGACCGCTTCGGAGGTCCTCGGCTGAATCGAAACCGCCTTGCGCCAAAGCCCCTCAACCCGAAAAGGAAACCTGCCATGAAAACGAGAATCGCTTTTTGCCTGAGCCTGCTGATCCTGTTAACGGCCGCGGCCGCCGTGGCCGCACAACCCGACGCCGCCGCATGCAAGGACCACCCGCTATTCCCCACGCGCATGCCGGACTACCGCATCGAATCCTGCAAAGTCGAACCGTTCGGTGTTTACGAATTCTACGCCCTCAAAGGCCCCCGAACACCTGTAGAGGGCAAATTCACCTTCGTCCAATACGCCTTCACCGGAGAAAGAGCCAAGGAACCCAACGGCCTTGCAGTGGTCCGCAATTACGAAAATGCCATCAAAAAGGCCGGCGGCGAAATCCTGGGCATACAGCCCACCTGGTGGGTGGTGGGCAAGATCGTCCAGGATGGGAACGAGGCGTGGGTCCAGGCCGAAAAGGGCAACGGCAAGATCTGGCTGCGAATCGTCGAAAAACAGGCGATGGAGCAGTTCATCGAGGCGGACGCAGCCGCGTTTGCCAAGGATATCAACACCACCGGCCATGCCGCGGTCTACGGCATTCTCTTCGATACGGGCAAAGCCGATATCAAACCCGAATCCGCCAAAGCCGTCGAAGAGATCGCCAGGCTGCTGAAGGGCGACCCCAATCTGAAACTCCATGTGGTGGGGCACACCGACAACCAGGGGAGCATAGAATTCAACCTGAAACTTTCCATGGCGCGCGCGCAATCCGTGGTGCAGGCCCTGACCGGCACCCATGGCATTGCCGCCGCACGGCTCAATGCCTTCGGATGCGGCCCGTACGCTCCGGTGGCATCCAATGACACAGACGAAGGACGCGCCAAGAACCGCAGGGTCGAACTGGTCAAGCAGTAGCACCCCCTTTAACTGCCGAACGCTGCCGGCCGGCAATCCTGATCGGTTTTCGCCCGAAGGTTGACGGCCGGCCTCTTTTCTTCTTCTCCGAGGCCATATGCCTGCCGCTGATTGCGATTCAGCGAACGGCGCGCCCCGGGCACTTCGCCGCAGCCTTTTCGGTGCATGCAAACCCGCCCCGGCCCAATCACGGCCGCCGGCAAACGCGGCCACCCGAACCGAAAATGAACCACCCATCATTGCACCGTGCTTTAACCGAGCCCCCCCCCTTTTATACCTGTAGCAGGCCCGAAGCGCCGCCCCCGGCGGTCACCATCCGAATCAGCCCGTCGCTCTCGGCAGATCTTCGCCCGCTCCTGATTTGCCAACGATCCCACCAAGGCACTGTTCCGCCGGCGCGGCATCTCCGGCAGCGTATTCACGGCCAAAACCGGCAGCAACAATCCTTCCACCTGCAAAGTCAAGGCGGCCAACGGGAAATCGAGGCTGCAGGGGGCAATAAACCCATCGAGCTGGCTGTCAGACCCAGCGGCCGGTTTCTCTAAGTTTCCAACGCCGGCGGCGTCTCCATCGGGGCCTTGCGCGTGCATGTAAACGGAAGCATCTCCGACCTGGGCAGGTTGACCGGTCTGCCGCCCGTGTACTCGCAGGGCATCGCCGTGCGTTGATCCAAACGCTCTTTTAATTATGGCGCGTTAAGACTCTTCGAAGGCGATAGCCCACATCCAACGAAGCCAGTTATGCTTCCGGATCCGAGTGCGACCACCTGTCCCAGATAGAATTCTAGCCCCTTCTCTTGCAATCGAAAGTATACCAATTCCGGTCTCAATTTCTGTCCAGGGGACTGCGCACCCCCAATACATTCTTCTTGGCCACATGGGTGTAGATCATCGTAGTCTCCAGATCCACATGCCCCAGCAATTGGGCGAACTCAAGTTCCCGGGCAGGACCGCCGAGCTGTCAGATCCCAAGGCCTTCGGCCGCCTGGTGACCGATCTTACAAAAGCCCAGTGGATCGTTTATGCCAAGCGACCCTTTGCCGGCCCGCAGGCGGTCCTGGACTACCTGGGCCGTTACACCCACCGGGTGGCGATATCGAATCACCGGATCGTATCTCTGCAAGACGGTGCCGTGACCTTCACCTACCGGGATCGCGCCGATAACGATGCGATCAAACAAATGACCCTGGACGCGCTGGAGTTCATCCGGCGCTTTTTGCTGCATGTGCTGCCCGATGGGTTCGTTAAGATCAGGTACTTCGGCTTTTTGGCTCATAGGAACCGCAAACAGGCCACCATACTGATTCGTAAACTGATCGGACCGACACCCGACCCCATGGCTGTCCGCCAGGAAAACGTGGCCGAAATGATGCTTCGGGTGACCGGTATTGTGATCGGATTGTGTCTAAGGTGCGGCGTGGGAAAAATGAAAGCCGGAATTGAATTGGCGAAAACCGTATCGCCCCAGGCGAGAGCACCGGCATAGGAGCTTATTGCAAACAAAAAGAGAAAACAGGTTCTATTTTATGGCTCAAGCAAACGCACCTTCTGGAGCCCTGGGCCGGGTGCGTTCAAAAATTGGATTTTCACGAAATGCGAAGCCCAAGTGCTGCAATACGTCGCCCCTTCTTGAAAAACCAGTGCACACCGCGGGCTCGGAAACACGGATTACCCCTTCCCGCCAAGGCCTCTTACCGCTTGCCAACCATAACACTGACCGATATAATCCCCATAAATTTGAAACGCTAAAAACAGTGCGACAAGCGGTCAAGTTCAACTTCGTTTTATCCATCATCCTTTAAGCGGAAGAAAGTGCCCCCCAGGCAAGCAGGAGTAAATCTCCACGGCGGTACTTCTGCATAGAGGATGACGGATAAAACGCTAAATGTTCGCTCAAACGAGAACCACCGTGATGAGATACATACGAATAAACGAAAGTGACCATTGGAATTTAGGGAAGTTCATTGCAGAGCGTCTAATTGAAGTAGATGATAGTGGCGCAGTACACAGAGTGATCGACCTTGACAATAAGGGTTCAATTATTGATGCAGCTCCAACCGCAGTTAATCAATATGGGGCTACTGATCATCCGCCATTATCCATGGAATCTGATTGGTCGGAAAATTTTATCATGAAAGAGGTCTTCGAAAAGCTTTGGGGAATCGCCAAAGAAACGCTTGGATAGCATAAAGGGTTCATTTGTTTTAGCACGAGAAATAAATGTATAGCGAACCAGCGCGTGTGCTCGGACGCGCGGAAGCCCGCCGCGCGCCGGCAACGCGCACCGTTAGACGTCCATGAACTGAGGAAGGCACATGCTACCGAATATTCATCAAACCCTTTACATGAGATTCAAGCATGAAGGCTACAGAAAGAAAGAATATACTCGGGCACCGGTTCCAAACATCGAAGAGGTCGTTCAGCTGGGTTATCTGGACGTGAACCGAACAATTAGAGGTATCGAACCAGAGCAAAGTTGGTGGTTTAGGCATTCGGTCGTTTCATTCATAAAGGATTTACTGATTTCCCCGCCCAAAAACCAGCAAAGCTTTGATCTTTTACATGAGCAGTGCTGCAAACAGTGCTTGGAGGCTGAAGCTCTCGGAAAAGCGAGAGTGCATTACGGTCAGGCCCAAAAGCTCCTCAACATGTCGCTGAAGTATCTCTACAATGAATTTGCCGCTTACTATGGCAAAATCAACTATCTTAAGTTTCCAGACAATAACCTGGAACATTTCTTTCACCTCCCCATAGACAGTCAAATTCGGAACCACTTAATTGAGAAGCGTTGTTTTACGAACCCCACATCTCTCCCATGGTCGCAATGGGCTTATTCTCACTATGTGAGCTTTCAGGAGCAGGTGCGAAAACGTATCAATAGTGGGTATAAGCCACTGGAAATTGATTACATTCTTTGGAATACGAAGGGGGCCTCTTTGTGTGAGGCCATGAGCTAAGTATCTGAGACAAAGGAAAACGTCTAACGAATAGATGCACCCGGCGTGGCGAAACAGAGCCGCCACGCGGGTGATCATCATGTTGGCTGAAAGAAAACAATGCCTTCAATCGTATCAAACAGTGATACTGAAAAATGCCTTCGAACTATTTTAATGAAAGAGGGTTATAAACTTTCTCCTGAAAGACAGTTTGGTGAAACGGGTGTTGATGTAATTGCTTCCCGAGATAGCGATACCTTTCATATCGAAGTGATCGGCTATAAATCGAGTGGGCCAGCACGTGCCAAGGATTTCTATGAATCCTTCTTTAGGGTTATATCTCGATTAAAAGATGGTGCAAGTAAATGTGTTATTGCAATGCCGATCAACGCAAAAATAGGTTTACCGGCCAGGGCAAACCAGTATGGAATCGCGTGGAATAGAATTGGTTTAGCCTTTCCTGAACTTGAAATTTGGTTGGTTGATATTGGAAAAATGGCTATTGAAAAGTCTTCCTGGCTCAAATGGGGGCAGCCAACAACTGCTTAGAGTGGGGCTTTTGCTACGCTGCCGCTCCGCAAAAGCCCCTCAAGCAGGCCGTTGGGCGTGAAAGGCGATTTGTACCGAATATGAAAGACTCTTGGGCATCAGGTGATTCTTATGAATACTATATGGGCCGATGGAGTCGCCTCGTAGCAGAATCCTTCATTGAGTGGCTCTCTGTGTCTCCTGGATTGAAATGGTTGGATATTGGCTGTGGCTCGGGCGCATTAAGCGAGGCTATTATCAACAATCACGAACCGGCAGCGATAACTGCCATCGATCAATCTGAAGATTTTGTTAGAACTGCCAAGAAACGACTCGGCAGCCGGGTGCATTGCAGAGTTGGTAATGCGTTATCATTGCCATTGCATAACTCTTCGGTAAACATTACCGTATCGGGGCTTGTCTTGAATTTCATTCCTGAGGCGGAAAAGGCCTTGTCCGAAATGAAGCGAGTCACTGACGACGGAGGAACGGTTGCTGCGTATATTTGGGATTATGCTGGAAAGATGGGTTTTCTCACCCATTTTTGGGACGCAGCAGTCGAAATCAAATCCGAGGCATTGAATTTACATGAAAGCAAACGTTTTCCGGATTCCGATGCCGGAGCGCTAAAAAGGTTATTTGAAAAAGCGGGTTTCGTGAATATTGAAACCACATCAATTGAGATAACCACGCATTTTCGAGACTTCGACGACTATTGGAAACCATTTCTCGGAGGTCAGGGACCAGCGCCTAGCTTCTTGTTGACTCTGGATAAAGATACAAAATATAGGCTTCGACATACACTGAAATCGCGCCTGCCCACCGGCCCAGATGGCTCTATCTCCATGGGGGCACGCGCATGGGCCGCTAGGGGGCAAATATCAAAATGATGAGCGCCCGACATCTATTTGGCCTTCCGTTGTCAAGAGCGTACGTCACCTATGGAATCGAATAATTTTCATTCCCAAGATTCCGATAACCGAACACAGGTCTTTGATAACGTCGCGCTCGCACTGACTTTCGCTTTTCAACGGTGGGCGTCAGATCGGCTCTAATAAGAAGCAAAAAGCAATTCTCGATCTGCACCAAACATCTATCGAAGATTTCCGCTACGCCAAAGACCTCTTTGACAAGCAGCGTGCAACCCTTAAAGGGTAGCCTTAGAACATGGTCGGTTCCCTTGATCCCGGCTCAATCAATGGTTGCGGCTTGGCATCAGAGTACCATCCAGTTATTTGGCGGCTCGGGCAAGGGGCAGAGCGAAAGCAAAACGCATCAAAACCTGCCAATTTTATGTGGGCCTGGAGGATGCCGCCAATCAATTCGAAGGAGCTCGAGGTTTTATGCCCATGCTCGCATGAGTAGTTTTCAGGCTACAGGCTATTTGCCGGCAAGCATTGCAGGGACTTGGCCCGTAATGGCTCAGTTAGGCGATGAGCTGACATCCTCCAGCCCAACCATCAGGAACTGAAGAACTTTTTGGCGCTGAACGCCTGGTTGTTTTTAAGCATATAGTACACCGCCCTTCCCACCTTATGGGTGAAGATGCCGTAGGATTTCCCCGCGCTGTGATGCTTTTCGAGGCGCTGCCGATAGGCTCTGCCCAGCTCACTGCGCCTGAGAAACAGCATGGCCGCCTCGTTGATTGCATGCTTGAGGTGATGGTTGCCGATCTTTTTATTCGAGGTTCCCGCCCATTTGCCATCGGATATCTTTTCGGGACGGATCAACCGGGCATATGAGCTGAAATCCTGCACGGTTTTGAATCGGCCGATATCACCGACTTCATACAAGATCGACAAGCCCAGAATTTGACCGATGCCCGGCATGGTGCGCAGCCGGTAAAGCGCATTCGGATCATGCTGCAGGGCACAGCGCTCGATATGGGCTTCGATTTTAGGAAGGAGCTGATCGTAAAAATTGATCAGTTCGACGTCGGTTTGCACCGCCAATTGGGTTGCCGGATCAGCAAAGCGCTGAGCAATCTCGCGCCGATGGCATTTTTTGCAAAGGTTCTTGCCTATAACTTCCATATTGTACTGTGTATTGGTGTTCTGGATATGGGCCAGCAGCTCGGCTCTTTTGTCGACCAGGTGCATTCTGCGCCGCAACAAGTCCCGGGTTGCGCGCATCCTGGCGGGATATGGGTATGCCATGGGCAGATTGCCGCCTCCTAAAAGGGCGGCAATCTTGTAAGCGTCGATCTTATCGTTTTTGGTTTTACCGCCGTGGATGGCTTTCATATACAGGGCATGGCCCAGGACAAAAGGAATTTTATGTTCTGAGCAAAGATCCGCCAGCCAGTACCAGCAAAAAACGCACTCGACGCCGACCACCACATCCTCAAGGAAGGGAAAGATCAGCTCGAAAAATAGCTCTGGATCGGTGTCGATGTTCTGGTGCAACTTGGTTCGCCCCTTTTGGTCCAGGATGCACAAATACATTTTCCTTGCGTGTAGATCGATGCCACAATAATATTTGTGCTGTTCTCGATAAAATTGCACGGCTTGGCCTCCTTTGGGTGAATGGGTTTGGAGTTAGTGGGTAATTCCAATTTACTCGTTCACCTAATGGAAGGCCATAACCAGTATCATTTTGCTCCACCGGATTCGGGCCAAAAAGCGGCCCTCTCTGGTGAGCAATGCGTTGTGCTTAGAAGTGAATATCTGCCCGAATTTCTATTTTTGTATTAAAAAGATGGTATAGAAAATTACGGGGCGGAACATCTGTTGCGCCTTCCCATCTAATCCTAAGCTGCAAATCATGAAAGGCGAAAAACTATATTTTCGAATCCTGTTGCGGGGTCCAAAGTACCCTGTGTTAGTTATCGACGATGAAGATATCATCGCGGCATTCAATATCAAAGAGTTGGGGACAGCATGCTATCTTTCGACACCGCCTGAAAATGCCAACAATGTATCAGTGGTGGATTGTACAGGGGAAGAATTCTTGTATTTGCCCGAGCAGACGGCTTTGGTTCCTTGGATAGCAGGAAAAAGATGGACCAAAAAAAAATTGATCGATCTGTTTAATAATAGCGATACCGCCAAAAAGGAAAATATGCACTACCCTTCAAGGTCCCTTTCGAATAAAAGATGGTCCGACATATTCCGTGAAATCTGCAACATGCTCGGAGACGGCAACTAAAATTAGTGGGCGTCGAAGAGCGCCCCTCCCCCTGAAACCGAACCTCATGGAGGTTCAATATCAAGATCAGCGCGCAACTATTGCAGGGTGTCACTGAGACGCTTTTGTTTACACTCTATATGCGCTATCGCGAAAGCACGAGGCCTGATGCTAAACTCGCCGATAGACGCTATGCTGATCTGGTGAATGCGATCGATTTCGATTTTTCCATCTTTGATGAAATCCCCGAAGATATGCAGCTGAGTATCGCCTGCCGTACTCTCATCTTTGAAAACCTCACCCGGCACTTCATCGATACACACCCTGAGAGCATCATCATTGGCTTAGGCTCAGGCTTGGATTTCAGGCATGAACGCTTGGATAATGGGCACGCCGTCTGGATTGACATCGATGTGCCTGAAGTAATCGCGCTTCGCAATGCCTTTTTCCCGGAGACGGCACGGCATTATTCAATAGCGTCATCGATCCTGGATTTCTCCTGGATGCAGAAAATCCCAAAAGGTCTGCCGACTCTTTTCATTGCAGAGGGACTGTTCGTTTATTTTACGCCAGTCGAAGTAAAACACATCCTTTCGAATCTTTCACGCGCTTTCCGGGGATCGGAAATGATATTGGATGTATACAATAACTGGTATGTCAACGCCGCAAAAGAATCTACCCCATATTCATTTCTCAATAAAATGTACGCCATGTGGAAATGGGGGATGGATGACTGGTGTGAAATAGAAGCCGTCGAACCAGGCATACAGTTTATAGAAGAGTATTATCAGTACCATGGATTTGGCGAGCGCATGCCCGCAGGCCTGAAAGCCGTTCTGTCCGGCGAGGATGGATATTCTGAAAGAGAGCAGGCAGTGATCCTTACCATGTCACGCGTCGGGCATATCAGACTATGAAACCGATTAGAATCCATCTCAAAACGGATTATGCCAACACCACACTTTATCCAAAGACAACATTCTGCAAATATATTGAATTTAAGATGATACCGACCCACGAACCGTGAAATGAAATAGAGCCCAATGCCAATGCCGCCACCCCGGCTGTAAAGCTTATGATAACGACGGACTTGATCAGGGCCATCCACTAAACCCGCACAACCCCCTTGCGGGCAGCCCCATGCGACCATAAAATGGGTCCGTCACACAAATCGTCACCCCGTAACCGGCCATCCGGCGGTGCTTGATAGAGGAGCAAAATTCACAATGGAAACCCGCAGCGCCAAAGGCCACATCCTGGCCATCGACCTGGGAAGCGGAAGCATCAAGGCCGCCGTGGTTTCCGAGGCGGGCCGGGTGGTGGCCTGCGCCACCGCGCCGGTGGCCACCCGGTTGCTGGACAAGGGGGGCGCTGAACAGGATGCCCGGGCCTGGTGGCAGGACACCCTCGCCACCGCCGCCCAGGCGGTGGGGGCTTCGGGACTTCCCGCCGAGGAGATCATCGGCGTGGCCTGCGATTCCCAGTGGTCGGTGGTCGTCGCCGTGAACCAAAAGGCCGAACCGCTGATGCCGGCGGTGCATTGGCTGGACACCCGCGGCGGCATCCACAACCGCAAGATCATTTCGGGATTCCCCCGCATCAAGGGGTACGGCCTGAACAAGCTGCGCAAATGGCTGGGCAAAACCGGGCTGGCACCCACCCATTCGGGCATCGACTCGCTGGGCCATCTGCTCTTCATCAAGCACGAACGCCCGGAGATCTACCGGCAGGCCCACGCCTTTCTGGAGCCCATGGATTACCTGACCGCCCGGCTCACCGGCCGGATCTGCGCCACCCAGAAGACCATGGCGCCCTTCATGGTCTCCGAAAACCGCCGCTGGGGCGTGCGCGCCTACAGCCCGGAACTGCTGGCCCTGGCCGGGCTCGATGAAGCCAAATTGCCGCCGCTGATCGAAAACGACGGCATCGTGGGGCCGCTTGTGCCGGAGGTGGCCGCGGCCATCGGGCTGAGACCGGAAACGCCGGTCATCGCCGGGATCTGCGATTCCAATGCCTCGGCCATCGGCTCGGGGGCCGTGGCGGAGTTCGAGACGATTCTTTACATCGGCACCTCCTACTACATGACCGGCCATGTTCCGTTCCAGAAGACCGACATCCTGCACACCATCACCTCCCTGCCCAGCCCGTTTCCCGGCAAATACTACCTGCTGGGCGAACAGGGGGCCGGTGGAAAATGCATCCAATTCTTCCTGAACACCCTTCTCTACGGCGAGGATGCCTTCGGATCGGGACAACTGCCGGATGATGCCTATCGGCGCTTCAACGCCGCCGCGGGCGAGGCGCCGGCGGGCAGCGGCGGTCTGGTTTTCCTGCCGTGGCTCAACGGCTCGCTGACCCCGGACGAAGACGCCTATGTGCGCGGCGGATTCATGAACCTGACCTTCAACACCCGGCGGAGCCACATGGCCCGGGCGATCATGGAAGGGATCGCCTTCAACAACCGTTGGACCCAAGAGGCGGTGGCACGCTATTATGGACGCAGGGTCGAGTCTTTCCGCTTCTCCGGCGGCGGCGCGCTCTCCGATCTGTGGGCGCAGATCCTGGCGGATGTGCTGGGGGTGCCCATCCACCAGATCGACGACCCGCTGAACAGCACGGTGCGCGGCAGCGCCCTGCTGGCCCAGGTGGTCCTGGGAAACCGCCGGCTCGAAGAGATTCAGGCCCTGGTTCCCATCCGCCGGACTTTCGAGCCCGATGGGGCCCACCGGGCGATTTACGACAAGATCTATCGCCAGTTCCGGGCCCTGTTCCGACGCAACCGCAAAATCTTCAAGGCACTCAACGGCTGACGCCGGCCTTGATAAAAGGAGCTCCCATGACCGACCCCATGAAACCGTACCAGGACCGCTTCGAAAGCTTTTCCCGGATTCCGGAGAAGGGCCGGAACCCGGAAGATATTCTGACCGACCTTTCCACCATCGCCGACGAAGAGGCCGCCCGGCACCCCTACGCGCAGGTTTCCGGCACTTTCTACCACGCCGGCCCCGAGCATCGGGCCTTCCTGAACAAGGTCTTCGCCCTCTTTTCCCATGTCAACACCATCCAGTTCGACATGTGCCCGAGCATGGCCAAGTTCGAAAGCGAGATCATCGCCATGACCGCCCGGATGCTCAACGGCGACGCGGTCCGGGCCGCGAACCCCCAGGATGCGGTGTGCGGCACCGTCACCTCGGGCGGCACCGAGAGCATTCTCATGGCCATGAAGGTCTACCGCGACCGGGCCCGGGCCGAACGGGGCATCACGGCGCCCGAGATCGTCCTGCCGCGCACGGCCCACCCGGCCTTTCATAAAGCCGGGGAGTACTTCGGCATCAAGCGCGTCGTCGTGGAGGTCGGGCTGCCGGATTTCCGCGTGGACCCCAACGCCATGGCCGCGGCCATCACCCCCAACACGGTGGCCCTGGTGGGCAGCGCCGGCAACTATCCCTACGGGTTGATCGATCCCCTGGAATGCCTTTCGGAGATAGCCTTGCACCACGGCATCGGGCTGCATGTGGACGGCTGCCTGGGCGGGTTCATCCTGCCCTGGATCGAAAAGCTGGGCTACAAGGTGCCGGTTTTCGATTTTCGCCTGCCGGGACTCACCTCCATGTCGGCCGATACCCACAAATACGGTTTCGGCCTCAAGGGCAATTCGGTGGTGCTCTACCGGAACAGCGCCTGGCGGCGCTACCAGTATTATGCCATCCCCGACTGGCCCGGCGGCATCTATGCCTCGCCCACCGCGGCCGGCAGCCGGTCCGGCGGGTTGAGCGCCGCCGCCTGGGCCGCCATGGTCTACCTGGGCGAAGCCGGGTACCTGCGCATCGCCCGGGCCATCATGGACCTGGCGGAAGAGATCCGCCGGGGGGTCGCCTCGATCCCCGAATTGATCGTGATCGGCGAGCCGACCTTCATGGTCAGCTTCCGCTCCGAGGCGGTGGACATCTTCCACGTCAACGACTTTATGATCACCCGGGGCTGGCGCTACAACTGCCTGCAGCTGCCACCGGGCCTGCACTACTGTGTCACCCTGCCCCAGACCGTGGTGCCGGGCATCGCCGCGCGGATGGTCGCGGATTTGAAGGAGGCCGTGGCCTACGCCCATGCACAGGCCGGCACGCCGGCCAGGAGCAGTGCGCTTTACGGGGTGGCCGGCTCGGCGGACGGCAACCGCATGGTCAGCGACCTGCTGTGCGGGGTGTTCGACTACATGTACGGCGCGTGAGCCGCAGCCATGGAATGAACTGTTGTGCCCAATATCCGATTCCTTGTAAGGAATAGGAGGCAACCCTGGCCAGAAGCCGCTTGCCTATCAATCCAAGCCCGGAGGGGTGAAGATGCCACTGATTACCTGGAGCGATCGTTTGAGCGTGAGCGTCGCCGAAATCGACGGGCAACACCGGCAGCTCATCGCCATCATCAACGATTTGACCGAAGCGATCAAAAAAGGGAAAGCCCAGGCCGCCATCGGAGAAACCGTGCAGGGCCTCATCGACTACGCAACCCAGCACTTCGAAACCGAAGAGAAGTATTTCAAGCAGTTCGATTACCCGGAAGCGGCCAGCCACATCGAGGAGCATGAGGAATTCATGCAAAAGGTCGCCGGATTCAAGACCCGGCCCGCAATGGGCCAATTCAGTTTATCGATCCAGGTTCTGCAATTCCTCGGGGATTGGCTGATCACCCACATCATGGGCACGGACCGGAAATATTCCGATTTCTTCAACCGGCACGGGCTGAAGTAGCCAAGGCAGGACCCATGCCCGAAAAACCCGACATGCAAGGCGGTTATCAGAGCATTCACGACGGCCTCATGCAGCGCCTGGCCGGCGCGCCCCTGGCCGCCAACGCCCGGCGGCTGGGCCTGCAGCCCGAGGGCAGTGAAGTAGAACTTCTCTTTCTGGGGCAACCCTACCGGGTGGGCCCCGGTTGGGTCCGGGATGCCCAAGGCCGGCCCGCACCGCTTATCATCGCAGCCCTCATCGCAGGTTACCTGCTCACCGGCGGCGGCGGCGAAACCATCGGCCGCTTCGTGCCGTTGAATACCCTGGCCGGCACGGGCAGCGGCCATGGCAGCTACCAGCAAAACGCGCTGGCCGCGCCGCTGATCAAGCGGTTCAAGGGAAGGGGCGAGGCGCTGGCCGCCGCGGCCGCGCGCCTGGGGGGCCGGCCGGGGGGCGAGGCGGGCGCCGGCGGCATCAGCCTGCTCTTCGACGCACTGCCCAGGATCCCGCTGCAGCTGGTCTTCTACGACAGCGACGCCGAATTCCCGGCCGAGGTCAACTTTTTGCTGGATCTGTCGGCCACCCGCTTCCTGGAATATGAATACCTGGCCGTGATGCTGACGAGCTTCGTCAAGGTGTTGCTCGACGCCGACCGCCTGCCCCCCGAAAATCAATAGGCTATATGGTAAAACACGATCCCCAGCCACTCGTGCAGGGCCGCGGCGGAAGCGGCCATGGCGTCGGCGTCGGGCAGGAAGTGATACCAATGGACGGGTTTGCCGGGGGCGGTGGTCAGGGCGCAGGGAAAGGGGGTCACCGCCAGCCCCACGGTTTGAAAGCAGAACAGGGACCGTTTCAGATGATAGCCCGAGGTGACCAGCAGCGGTCGGCGGAACCCGGCACGGTCGCAGATCCGCTTGCTGAAGAGAGCGTTTTCGTAGGTGTCCCGGCTCTGATCCTCCAGGATGATTTGGTCGGCGGCAATGCCCAGATCGATCAGAAAGCGCCGGGTCACCGTGGCGATGGACTCGCTGGTGGCATGCACCCGGCCCCCCGACACGATGATGGGAACCCCCAGCCGGCGCTGCAACCGGGCGGCGGCGACCATGCGTTCCATGGTGTTGGGCCCGGGCGTGCCGCGGCCGGAAAGATCGGGCACCTCGCTGTAGGCCGAGCCGCCCAGCATGATGATGACATCGGCCTGGGGCGACGGCGGAACGGCCAGGCCGGCTTCCAGGCGGCCCATGAGCCACCGGGCGGTGATCCCCGCGGAAAAGAACCAGAGCAGCAGCGCCGCGGACAGCAGCACCCACCCGCCGCCGCGGCCCTTGCGCCGAAAAGTCCAGACGGCCGCCGCCGAAAGCAGCAGGATCAAGGCCCCCGGCGGCAGGAGAAACGGGGTGACGATCTTCTTTACGAGAAACATCCGCAGTCGTTCCTTTGCGACAAAACCAGTTGAATTTTTTATCTTCAGCAAGTTCTCCGGATCACTCCCGAAGATCTTCGCCGCCCGTCCCCATAGTCGCATCCGACTCGGGAAAGCAACTGTTTTTGGTTGACTCCTGATTCAGGGTTGATAAGGTACTCCTCGACATTTTTGTCTGGGATCAGCTCCAGTGGGTCCGAGCCTCCCCTCTCCCCCCAATAAGAAGGAAGGAAAACGAATGAGACGTCATCGTGGCATGAAAAAGGCAGTGGCTTGTTTGGTGATAGTGGCGTTCAGCTTTCTGAGCCTGGTGGTGGCGCCGGCCCAGGCCGCCATGGTGGGCACGGCCGATATTCTCAAGGCCCAGAGCAACGACCTGGCGCGCCAGAAAGTCAAGCTCTTCATGGAACGTCAGGAGGTGGTCCAGCAGTTCGACGCCTGGGGCGTGAATCCCGATGAAGCCCAGGCCCGGGTCGATACCATGACCGATGAGGAGATCGCCATGCTCTCCTCGAAGATCGATCGGCTCCCGGCAGGCGGCGATGCCCTCGGGTTCATCCTGGCCGTGGCCGTCATCGTCTTCGTGGTCTTGATCATCACCGACCTCACGGGAGTCACCGACGTTTTCACGTTCATCAAAAAGCGTTAAGCCCGATCTATCCCGCAGAACCCGCGCTTTCCGACCGCGGGTTCTGCTTTTTCCGGGCCTTGTGCTGCTGCTGGCGGGCTGCGCCTGGACCGGCCAGCCGTTTTCCCGCCCCCTGCCCGCCCATCTGCCGCCCGCAGTTCATCTGGCGAACGTGCCCTTTTACGCCCAGGCCGCCCTGCAGTGCGGACCGGCCTCCCTGGCCATGGTGCTGCGGGCCGAAGGGGTGGACATCTCTCCGGAAAAGCTCGCCGATCAAGTTTACACGCCGGGCCGCAAGGGCAGCCTGCAGCCGGAGCTGGTGACGGCCGCCCGCCGTCACGGCCGTCTGGCCTACCCCATCCAGGGATGGGATTGTCTTCTGGAGGCGGTGGCGGACGGACGGCCGGTGGTGGTATTGCAGAACCTGGGATTGAGCTGGCTGCCCCGCTGGCACTACGCGGTGGTGGTGGGCTACGATCTGTCCGCTTCCCAGATCATCCTGCACACCGGGAAGGTGGCCGACCGCAGGGTGGGCCTGGCCACTTTCGACCACACCTGGCAACGGGCCGAGCGTTGGGGACTGCTGGTGCTGCCGCCGGAAGAACCACCGGTGTGCGCCCAGGAGGCCCCCTATCTGCAGGCGGCACTGGGGTTGCAGCAGGCCGGGTATCTGCCGGGGGCCACCCGGGCCTTTAAAAACGCCGTCGAACAGTGGCCGGCCAGCACCGCCGCGCTCAAGGCCTGGGGCAATGCCCTGTATGCCGGCGGCGATGCGGCCGGTGCGGCCGAAGCCTTCCGACGCGCCACCCTTATCGATCCGGCGGACGGCGATGCCTTCAACAACCTGGCCCACGTGCTGGCCGAACAGGGCGCACTGCCGGCGGCCAAAGCCGCGGCGCTGCGGGCCGTTGCCATCGGCGGCCCCCGGGTGGCGCTCTATCGCGAAACACTGGAGACAATTCGGCGCTTAAAGCGGCCTTGACCGATACAGGCGGCTAGACGGTTACCCCGCCATCGACGACCAGCACCTGGCCGGTCATGAACGCCGATGCCCTGGAAGCCAGGAACAGGGCAGCGCCGGCGATGTCGAGGGGCTCGCCGATGCGGCGCAGCGGGGTGGCGTTGATGCGTTCGTTGAGAAATTCGGGATTCTCCCACAGCGCCCGGGCGAAATCGGTCTTGATCAACCCGGGGGCGATGGCGTTGGCGCGGATGTTGTATTGGCCGTACTCCACGGCGATATTGCGGACCAGCGCGATTTCACCGGCTTTGCTGATGCCGTAGGTGCCGATCTCCCTGGAACCGCGCAGACCGGCGATGGAAGAGATCACCACGATGGCACCGTCGCGCCGGGCCACCATTGCGGGCAGCACCATGTGGCAGAGCCAGTGGGTGGATTTGAGGTTGGTGTCGATGATCTTGGCGAAAGCGTCGTCATCGATGGTGGCCGATGGGCCGTGATGCACGTTGGAAGCCGCGTTGCAGACCAGGATGTCGATGCGGCCGAAATGCCGCAGGCTCTCATCCACCAGGGATTTGAGCTGATCTTTGTGACCGATATGGCAGGCCAGCGCCAGCGCCGCGTCGGCGCGACCCGCGGAGGCATTGATTTCGGCCGCCGCAGCCTGGCAGGCGTCGGCCTTGCGGCTGGAAACCACCACCCGGGCCCCCTGCAGGGCCATCTGCTCGGCAATGGCGCGGCCGATGCCTCGGGTGGCGCCGGTGATGATGGCCGTTTTGCCCGTCAAATCGAACATACGCGCCTCCTTGGCATGCGGTTGCCGCCGGCCGGTCGCGGCGGATCAACCCCTTGCCGGAGAAATGAGGTTCGCCGGCAAAAGCGGCGGATGAATCAAGCCGTCTTGGCTTTCTTGCTCTTCTTCAAACGGCATTTGCCCGTGGTGCCCCGCCAGATTTTGCCGCGTTTGGTGCGGCGATCACCTCTACCCATAACGATCTCCTCCTTATCAGGCTGATTGAACGATCAAAGCGCCCCTCATAACACGCTCTAAAATCGCTGCCAAGTGCAAATTTCTTGACAAGCGGACGCCTTTTCCCATAGGGATCGGCCGTTGATATGCTTTCGGGTCCCCTGATGGGTAAATAGGGAAACCGGTGCGAAGCCGGTGCGGACCCGCCGCTGTATGCCTGCCCGTTTCCGTCAGGAATCGGGAACCTTCACGGCCGCGTATGCCACTGCCGCAGACCACTGCGGCGGGAAGGCCGCCGTGACGGCAGGCAAGCCAGAAGACCTGCCCGAAAGCACATGACTTGGTGGTGAAGGCAAAGCCCCAGGCTGATGGATTGTTCATCAGCGTGGGGCTTTTCGTTTTATGCGACAAGCAAGGAGAACTGGACCATGAAATTCAATAGCGTACAAGAGATCATCGCGGCCATCCGGCCCGTGGATGGCGCCTGGCTGGAGAAAGCCCGGGCCCGCACCGCCCAACTGGTCATGCCCCCGAGAGCCCTGGGGCGGCTGCACGACCTGGCCGAGCGCTGCTGCGCCATCCAGGAGACGCTGCAGCCCAGCCTGGAGAGCAAGGCCGTGGCGGTCATGGCCGGCGACCACGGCATTGCGGCCGAAGGGGTCAGCGCCTTTCCCCAGGAGGTGACCGGCGCCATGGTGCGCACCTTCCTGACCGGCGGCGCGGGCATCAATGCCATCGCCCGCCATGCCGGCGCCCAGGTGTGGGTGGTGGACATGGGCATCATCCCCCAGATCGACCCCCGCGAAATTTCCGGCGGCCATCAGCTCAAGGTGAGCAAGATCGGCCCGGGCACCGCCTCATTCCTGCGCGGCCCGGCCATGACCCGAGCCCAGGCCGAGGCGGCGGTGATGGCCGGTTTCGGGCACGCCGCCGAACTGTTCCAAGGCGGGGTGCAGATTCTGGGAACGGGCGACATGGGCATTGCCAACACGACCCCTTCGGCGGCCATCGGGGCCGTGGTCACCGGCGCCTGCCTGGACGATATGGTCGGTCGCGGCACCGGCATCGACGCACAGGGGCTGTCGCACAAAAAGGAGGTGATCGCCCGGGGAATCGAACTGAACCAGCCCGACGCCGGGGACGGGCTGGATCTGCTGACCAAGCTGGGCGGCTTCGAAATCGGCGGCATCGCCGGCCTGATCCTGGCGGGCGCCCATTTTCGGCGACCGGTGGTGGTGGACGGCTTGATCTCCACGGCCGGCGCCCTGATCGCCCACCTCCTGTGCCCAACCGTGGACGACTACCTCTTTGCCGGGCATCAGTCCGAAGAGCCGGGCCACCGGATCATGCTGCGCCACCTGGGGTTGGCCCCCATCCTGGACCTGGGCATGCGGCTGGGCGAAGGCACGGGCGGGGTCCTGGCCATGACCGTCATGCAGGCGGCGGTGCGGATGTTCAACGAGGTGATGACCTTTGCCGAAGCGGGGGTGGCCGAGAAAGAAAGGTAAAATTTCGCCCTGGGGCCGCCAGGCGGAGGGTCAACGCTGGAAAAAAGGCAGCGAAAGCGCGAACAGCGCCAGGTTGCCCAAGGCATGGATGGTGATCGGCACCATCAGGTTGCGGCTGGTCTCATAGGCCAGGGCAAACACCACGCCGCCCACCACCTGGGTGGCGGGCAACCGGTTGAAGTGCAGGACGACGAAAATGGCGGTGCTGAAAACGATGGCGGCTACGATGCCGTAGCTGCGGAAAAACGAAAAAAGGATGCCGCGGAAGCAGATCTCTTCGGCGATGGGGGCGATCACGCCGCCCACGAGAAAAAGCAGCACCAGATCGCTGGGCCGGCCCGGCAGGGGCGAACGGATCAGGGCGATGGGATTCCATCCGGCCAGGTAGATCACGGCCATGCCCAGGCCGGCCGCCAGGGCGAACACCAGAGACCAGCCCACTCCCCGGATCAGCCCCGCCGGCCAGGAGCGGGGCTGCCACCCGATGGCGCCCAGCCCCCCCTCCAGCCGGATCACGGTCCACAGCATGCCGGCGATCTGGAGCAGGCGAACGGCGCCGATTTTGGCAAAACGGGGCCAGCCGGTCCATTCCAGGGCAAAGCCGGCCAGCAGTTCCAGGCCGACCACCACCATCAGGGCGACAGCCAAGGTCAAGGGGCGGATGTGGATAGGTTTTGGTGCCAACCCAGTCTCCTCATGGCGCGATAGGCGTACCACTGGGTATACCAGTGGCCGGATTGAAGCATGTGTTCACGAATGACGGGCACGGCGCGCCGGTCGCCCCGCTCGCCCAGGGCATAATAGGCCTGGCACACCACGTTGGGGTGCGGATCCCGGATCAACGTCAGCAAATCCGCCTGGGCCGTCTCGCCGTGGCTGTATGCCAGGGCCCGGGCCACCCAATAGCGTTCTACCACCAGGGGGCTGCCCAGCAGGGTTTTGTATTGGGGGTAACGGGCCAGATCCAGGTGCTCCATTTCGATGTATCGCAGGGCCGCGACGCGCTGGTGCCAGTGCGCCGCGGCCAGGGCCGACCCCACCTGCCCGGCCGACAGAGGCTGCGCCTGGGCGCCCAGCATGGGTACGAAGAGCAGCACGCCGATGAGCAGGCAGGTCCCCGCGCGGATCCAGACCAGCGACGGCCCCTGGGCAAAGAGGCCGGCGATCCGTCCGATGGCACCGTCAACGGCAATATACAGCAGAATGGGGAATCCCAGCAAAAGCCCCACGAAAGTGAAGCGCCGGAACGGTCCGTAGCGGTCCGTGACCTGGGCGTATCGCGTCAGCCAGGGGCGCGGATCGGCCAGGAACGCCTGCCGGGCCACCGCCAGGCGTTCGCCGCCGGGTGCGGCCAAAATCAAGGTGTCGGCATCGGCGAAGCGCACCGTCAAATCGTCGGGCAAGCGGTCTGAAACGGTCACCACATCCTGATCCGCCAGCACGCGGGTCAACTGCCGGGCCACGGCGGCGTCGGGCACGGCTTCCAGTCCCACTGTGCGCACGGTCTTCTGGGAAAACGATTTGAAGCACTCGGCGGCATGCAGGGTATAGCGGTAGTAAAAATCGTTCACCGATCGGCCGAAGGCATTGGAGAGCAGTATTTGATCGCGGATGGTGACGAAGAGGCGGGTGTTCAGTTGGGTGGCCCACAGGCCGGTGAGCACCATCAGGGTCAGCAGCGGTACGGGCCAGAGTCGCCCGGCACCGATCGGCCCGGCCGCCGGTCCCTTGCGCAAGGCGGCCAGGGCCGTGGCCAAAGGGGTGCAGACCATCAGCAGGGTAGGAAACAGCACCCAGCCCCGGATGTTCACGGCGATGGCCAATGCCAGCCAGCCGAGGGCGGCGATCCAGAGCAGTCTCGGCCGGGCCCCAAAGAGCCGCTGCCACAGGTAGAGGATCGACCAGGCGGCCAGGGTCAGGCCGATCCCGATGCTCAGCGTGAAGAAAACGGCACCGCCCAGGGCCGAACTCCACTGCCGCAGCGTGTCGGCGGCCGGACCGGCGGGCAGGGCCAGCCAGCCGGCGCGCTCGATGGCTTGCACGCTCTGGTCCAGGCGGCTGTTGGAAAGCCGCACGGAAATGGTGGCGATGAACTGGGTGACCAGCAGGCCGACGGTCACGGGACCCAAAGAACGCCCGCGCAGGGAAAGATTTCGGCTGAATGTCATGAGCTCTCGGAAAACCTTTCAGTCTTGAATTCACGGCAGGGTCGGCCGACTGCCTCGGAAGCATATAGCCCATTTCGGCAATCAGGTCAAAATAGCCTTTATACTTGACCATTTAGCAAATTCCCCCTATCTTGAGCGCCATGAAGAAAACCGCATTGATTACCGGCATTGCCGGCCAGGACGGCGCCCTGCTGGCGGAGTTGCTGCTTTCCAAAGGCTATGAAGTGCATGGCATCAAACGCCGGGCCTCGTCGTTCAATACGGCGCGCATCGACCACCTCTACCAGGATCGCCACGAGCGCGATGTCCGCCTGTTTCTGCACTACGGCGACTTGACCGATGCCACCAACCTGATCCGCGTCATCCAGGAGGTGCAGCCCGACGAAATCTACAACCTGGGCGCCCAGAGCCACGTCATGGTCTCGTTTGAAACCGCCGAATACACCGCCAATGCCGACGCCCTGGGCACCTTGCGGCTGCTCGAGGCCATCCGCATTCTGGGGCTGGCGCGTAAAACGCGCTTCTACCAGGCCTCCACCAGCGAGATGTTCGGCAAGGTGCAGGAGGTCCCCCAGAAGGAAACCACGCCCTTTTACCCGCGCAGCCCCTACGGTGCGGCCAAGGCCTACGCCTACTGGATCACGGTCAACTACCGCGAGGCGTACAACATGTTCGCCTGCAACGGCATTCTCTTCAACCACGAATCTTCCATCCGCGGCGAGACCTTTGTCTCCCGCAAGATCACGCGGGCCGTGGCCCGCATCAAGCTGGGGCTGCAGGAGGTACTCTATCTCGGCAATCTCGATGCCCGGCGCGACTGGGGCCATGCCAGGGATTACGTGCGCGCCATGTACCTGATGCTGCAGCAGCCCCAGCCCGAAGACTATGTCATCGCCACCGGCGAGACCCGCAGCGTGCGCGAGTTAGTGGAAAAGGCTTTTGCCCGGGTGGGTGTCGCCATCCGCTGGCAGGGCCAGGGCCGCGAAGAGGTGGGCATCGACGCGGAGAGCGGAAAAGTGCGGGTGCGCATCGACCCGCGCTATTTCCGGCCGACCGAAGTGGACCTGCTGTTGGGGGATGCCGCCAAGGCCCGCCGCCAGTTGAACTGGAAACCCGAGATTGGCTTCGACCAACTGGTGGCCGAAATGGTGGCCAGGGATCTGAAGGCGGCCGAGAAAGAGCGCCTTGTGCGCCAGGGCGGTTATCACACCTATGAAAGCTTCGACTGAGCCCCGGGGCCCCATGAACCGCAGCGACCAGATCTTCGTGGCCGGTCACCGCGGCCTGGTGGGATCGGCCATCCTGCGCCGGCTGCAATCGGCCGGATACGAAAACCTCATCCTCCGAACCCATGGGGAACTGGATCTCGCCGATTCGCGGGCCGTGGCCGACTTCTTCGCCGCCACCCGGCCGGATTGCGTCTTTCTGGCCGCGGCCCGGGTGGGCGGCATTCACGCCAACCGCACCTTTCCGGCCGAATTCATCCAGCAGAATCTGGCCATCCAGACCAACGTGATCCACGAGAGCCACCGGTGCGGCGTGCGCCGGCTGCTCTTCCTGGGCAGTTCCTGCATCTACCCGCAGTTGGCGCCCCAGCCCATGCAGGAGCGCCATCTGCTCACCGGCCCGCTCGAACCCACCAACCAGGCCTATGCCGTGGCCAAGATCGCCGGCATCCAGATGTGCTGGGCCTACAACCAGCAGTACCATACCCGCTATCTTCCCGTGATGCCCACCAATCTCTACGGCCCCGGTGATAATTTCGATCTGCTGACGTCCCATGTACTGCCGGCCATGCTGCGCAAATTCCACCTGGCGCGGCTGGCGGCCGAGAAGAACTGGGCGGCCGTCGCGGCGGACGAACGGATCTTCGGACCCCTGGATGACGGGACCCGCCGCGCCCTGGGGGTGGATGCCGCCGCGGAACCGCGGGTGATCCTGTGGGGCAGCGGCGCGCCCCGACGGGAATTTCTCCATGCCGACGATCTGGCCGATGCCTGTCTCTTTCTCATGCGAACGCCCTGGGAAAAAGTAGTTTCGGCATGTGATGATGCCGCATCCCCGCTTTTCAACGTCGGCACCGGGTCGGACCAGACCATCCGGGAACTGGCCGCGACGGCCGCCGCCACGGTGGGCTTCGCGGGAGCGATCACCTGGGACAGCGCCATGCCCGACGGCACGCCGCGCAAGCTGCTGGATGTCAGCCGCCTGCAGTCGCTGGGATGGCGGCCGAACATCTCCCTGGAAGAGGGGCTGCGCCGCGCCTATGCCTGGTATCGGGCCCAAACCGGGAGCAAGTAGCACAGGAGGGACCATGGCAATTACCCCCGTTGTTCTGGCCGGTGGATCGGGCACGCGCCTGTGGCCTTTGTCCCGCAATCTCTACCCCAAGCAATTCATGCAATTGGTGGACCAGCACACCCTGCTGCAGAGCACCTTGCTGCGCCTGCTGGACCTGGAGGGTGCGACGGCGCCCATCGTGTTGTGCAACGAGGCCCACCGCTTCATTCTGGCCGAGCAATTGCGTCAGATCGCGGTCCAACCCAGGGCCATCATTCTGGAGCCGTCCGGCCGCAACACCGCGCCGGCCCTGGCCGTGGCCGCGCTGATAGCCGCCGCCAGGCAGCAAGACCCCATCCTGCTGGCCCTGCCGGCCGACCACCACATCCGCAATACCCCGGGCTTCCTGGCCACGGTACGCCAGGGGGCCCGCTATGCCGAACAGGGCTACCTGGTCACCTTCGGCATCGAACCGGATTCCCCTGAGACCGGTTACGGCTACATCCGCAAAGGCACGGCGCTGGCGGTGAGCGAGCCGCCGGCGGCCTGGGCCATCGACCGCTTCGTGGAGAAACCGGAGCTGGACACGGCCCGTCAATACGTGGCCTCGGGCCAGTACTGCTGGAACAGCGGCATGTTCATGTTCAAGGCCGGCAAGCTGCTGAGCGAGATGGATCAGCATGCCCCGGATATCGTGGCGGCTTGCCGTCAGGCCGTGGCGCAGGGGCACCGCGACCTGGACTTCTTCCGGCTGGACAAGGGGGCCTTCAACGCCTGTCCCTCGGATTCCATCGATTACGCCGTCATGGAGAAAACCAGCGCCGGGGTCATGGTCAGCCTGGCCAGCGACTGGAGCGACCTGGGTTCCTGGGAGGCGCTGTGGCAGGCCGGCGAAAAAGACGCCCAGCACAATGTGGTTCACGGCGACGTTTGCCTGCAGGATGTCAAACATTCCTTCGTGCACGCCTCCAGCCGCCTGGTCACGGCCGTGGGGCTGAGCCACCACGTGGTGGTGGAGACCAAGGACGCGGTCTTCGTCGCCCCCCGCGACCAGGTGCAGCAGGTCAAGGCCCTGGTGGACCGGCTCAAGCGCGCCGACCGGCCCGAGACGGTCAACCACAAGAAAGTCTACCGTCCCTGGGGCGCCTATGAAGACATGGACGTGGCCGAACGCTTCCTGGTCAAGCGCATCACGGTCAAACCCAAGGCCAAGCTCTCCATGCAGAAGCATTTCCATCGCGCCGAGCACTGGGTGGTGGTCCGGGGCACGGCCCTGGTCACCCGCGGCGACGAGCAGTTCATCCTGAAAGAAGACGAATCCACCTACATTCCCCTGGGCATCGTGCACCGCCTGGAAAATCCCGGCAAGATTCCCCTGGAACTGGTCGAAATCCAGTCGGGCAGCTATCTCGCGGAAGACGATGTGGTGCGCCTGGATGATGTCTATGGCCGTCACGACGGAGAAGACGGAGAATAAATATATTTGGAGCGATCGATGCGAACAGTTATCGTCACCGGCGGTGCCGGGTTCATCGGCACCAATTTCATCCGCCACCTGCTGGAGATCCGGCCGCAGTGGCGCATCGTCAACCTGGATGCGCTCACCTACGCGGGCAACGCCGCCAACCTGGCGGATGTGGCCGCCCGCGCGCCATCCCGCTACCGTTTCGTGCGCGGCGACATCGGCGACGAAGCGTTGGTCCGAACGCTGCTGGCCGAAGAGACCCCCTGGGCGGTGGTGAACTTCGCGGCCGAGTCCCACGTGGACCGATCGATCGTCGGGCCCCTGGCCTTCGTGGAGACCAACGTGCTCGGCACCGCCCGCCTGCTGCTGGCCTGCCGCCGGATGTGGGAAGAAAAGGGCCGGCCGGCCGATTTTCGCTTTCTGCATGTCTCCACCGACGAAGTGTTCGGCAGCCTGGGGCCCGCGGGCCATTTCACCGAGACGACCGCTTACGATCCCTCCAGCCCCTATTCAGCCTCCAAGGCGGCCAGCGATCACCTGGTGCGCGCCTTTCAGCGCACTTACGGCTTTCCGGCCCTGGTCACCAACTGTTCCAACAATTACGGCCCCTTTCAGTTTCCGGAAAAATTGATTCCCTTGATGATCCTGAACATCATTGAGGAAAAAGAGCTGCCGGTGTATGGAGATGGTCGCAACGTCCGCGACTGGCTCTACGTCATCGATCATTGCGAGGCGCTGGCCGCGGTCCTGGAAAGGGGCCGGCCGGGGGAGACCTACAACATCGGCGGCGGCGCGGAGCGGGCCAATATCGATGTGGTCCACCAGTTGTGCGACCTGCTGGATGAACGCCTGCAGCGCGGCGCCGAACGATCGAGCCGCCGCCTGATCCGCTTTGTCACCGACCGCCCGGGGCACGACCGGCGTTACGCCATCGACGCCGGCAAAATCCAGCGGGAGTTGGGCTGGCGGCCGCGTTACGCCTTCGCGCAGGCCCTGGCCGCCACCGTGGATTGGTACCTGAATCACGGCCCATGGGTCGACTCGGTGCGCAGCGGCGAATACCGCAAGTGGATCGACCGCAACTACGGCGCGGCGCGCGACCGGGCCGACACCCACGAAATCGATTAGGAGCAGGAGCGCGATGAAAGGTATCCTTCTGGCGGGCGGCAGCGGCACGCGTCTGTACCCCATCACCCGGGTGGTGAGCAAACAGCTGCTGCCGATCTACGACAAACCCATGATTTACTACCCGCTTTCGGTGCTGATGCTGGCCGGCATCCGGGAGATCTGCGTCATCTCCACCCCCCAGGATCTGCCCAAATTCCAGGAATTGTTGGGTGACGGCAGCCAGTGGGGGCTCGCTTTCGAGTACATCACCCAGCCGCGGCCCGAAGGCATCGCCCAGGCCTTCCTCCTCGCCCGCGAATTCATCAATGGCGAGGGTGTCTGCCTGATCCTGGGGGACAACATCTTCTACGGCCATGGATTGACCCGCCAGATGGCCGAAGCGGCCCGCCGGGAAAGCGGCGCCACGGTGTTCGGCTACTGGGTCAAGAATCCCCAGCGCTACGGGGTGGTGGCCTTCGATGCCCACGGCCGGGCCATCGATATCCAGGAAAAGCCCAAGCAGCCCCCCTCCAACTGGGCCGTGACCGGGCTTTACTTCTACGACCGCCAGGTGGTGGAGATCGCCGCCGGCCTGAAGCCGTCGGACCGGGGCGAGCTGGAAATCACCGATGTCAACCGTGCCTATCTCAACCAGAACCAGTTGTTCGTGGAAAAACTGGGCCGGGGCACGGCCTGGCTGGACACCGGCACGCACGAAAGCATGATGCAGGCCAGCGCCTTCATCGAAACCATCGAAGCGCGCCAGGGCCTCAAGATCGCCTGCATCGAGGAGATCGCTTATCGCATGGGGCTCATCGACGTCGAACAGGTGCTGCGCCTGGCCGGGCCGCTGGCCAAGAACGGCTATGGCCAGTACCTCATCGATATGGTCTCCCAGAAGGATGGGCGCCCATGAAGGTCATCCCGACCCGCATCAAAGAGGTCCTGCTCGTCGAACCTCAGGTATTCGGCGACCGGCGCGGCTATTTCCTGGAAACCTACCAGCAGGAACGCTATGCCGCCGCCGGCATCGATGCAGCGTTTGTCCAGGACAACATCTCCTTTTCACAGCAGGACATCCTGCGCGGCCTGCATTTCCAGCACCCCCGGGGCCAGGCCAAGCTGGTGCAGGTGCTGCAGGGCGAAATCTTCGACGTGGCCATGGACGTGCGGCGCGGGTCGCCCACCTTCGGCCGGTGGGTGGGTGTGACGTTGTCCTCGGCCGAGCCCCGCCAGCTTTACATCCCCAAGGGATTCGCCCATGGTTTTTGCGTATTGAGCCCCACGGCCCTTTTCAGTTACAAGTGCGGGGATTATTATGCGCCGTCGTGCGAAAACGGCATCTGCTGGAACGACCCAGACCTGGGTATCGACTGGCCGGTGCGACATCCCGTGCTCTCCGAGAAAGACCGGGCCTTTGTCCAATTGAAGGATATTCCGCCGGAACGCCTGCCGGCGTATGAGGGCTGAATGCGGTTATTGATCTTCGGCAGCAATGGACAACTGGGCCGCGATCTCATGGCCCAGGCCCGGGCACGCGGTTGGCAGCCGGTCGGCGCCGACCTGCCGGCCTGCGACATCACCCAGGCCCGGAGCCTGAACCAGGCCTTCGACGCTGCCGGGCGCATCGGCGTCGTCATCAATGCCGCTGCCTACACCGCCGTGGATGCCGCGGAAAGCGACATCGAGACGGCGTTCGCCGTCAACCGGGATGCCGTGGCGCTGATGGCCCAGGCCTGCGCCCGGCACGGTACACCGCTGATCCATGTCTCCACCGACTATGTCTTCGACGGCCTCAAGACCAGCCCCTACCTGCCGGAGGACCCGGTCAACCCCCAGGGGGTCTACGGTCGTTCCAAGGCCGAGGGCGAAGCGGCCCTGCGCCGCCACTGGGAGCGCCACGTGATCGTGCGCACCTCGTGGCTCTTCGGGCTGTACGGCGCCAACTTCGTCAAGACCATGCTGCGTCTGGGCAAGGAACGCGACACGCTGCGGGTGGTGGACGACCAGGTGGGCTGCCCCACCTATGCCGCCGACCTGGCCGCGGCTCTGCTGGAGATCGCCGCCCAGGACGCCGACCGCCACGATGCCTGGGGCACCTATCACTTCTGCAACGAGGTGCCGGTGACCTGGTACGCCTTTACCCGGCGCATCCTGGCTCTGGCCAGGCCCTACGAACGTCTTCGTACCACCGAAATTCTTCCGATCCTCACGACCCATTATCCGCTGCCGGCCCCCCGGCCGCCCTTCTCGGTGCTGGATTGCACCGGACTGGAGCACACCTTCGGCATCACCCGACGGCCGTGGGAAGAAGCGCTCAAGGAGATGCTGGGCGCGCTGTATGCGAAGTAAAGCTGTTTCCTATCCGAAAAATTCTCTGAAATAATCCAGATCCAGGCAGGCCTGACCATCCGGGCCGGGAGCCAGGGCCCGGTCCCAGAAGGCGCTCATCCATCGCGCCCGGTCGGCGCGCAGGCGTTCCAATGCAAGCCGGGGCCGGGTGGTCAACCCGGGCGGCAGTTGGGCCCTGCGCCGCGTCGCCTTGTGCGGCATGCCGGGCGGCCGCGCGGCAAGACTTTTAAAGATCTCCGGGCCGAAGCGCAACAGGTAGAGAAAGGTGTGATGGGTGGAGATGGCGCCGGCCCAGGGGTAGTGATCCAGGAAGTACTTCTGCGACAGACGCGTCACAGCCGCTTCGAGGCGCGGGTCGCCCCGACCCGACACGGCAACCGGATTTTCGTACAGCGGAAAGAGCCGGAAATCGTCCGACCGGCAGTAGTACACCCGCCCCAGGCCGTATGCCTGCGGATCGGCGGCGATACGGGCGCCGCTGGTCAGGCCGAAGCGCCCCAGGATGAAAAGATCCACGCACTGGCGCTCCCGATGGATGAGACGCGCCGTCTCCAGGGCATGGGCATCGGTTTCGCCGGGATGGCCGCTGAAGGTCATCCAGGCCGTGGCGATGCCGGCCTGATGGAAACGGGTGTTGACCGCACGGATCCGGGCCACGGAGATGCCCTTGTCCATGGCCTTGAGCACACGATCCGAACCGCTCTCCACCCCGAAGGCCACGGCCCGCAAGCCCGACTGGTAAAGCAATCGGCAGCGCTCGGGCGAATAGTACGTCTCGATGCGAAAATCGGCGGACCAGCGGATGGGCGCCCCGCGCGCCACCAGGGCGCGGGCCAGGGCCTCGGCAAACCTTGGAGCCATCGCGTCCACCGAAAGGTAGAAGTTGCGGGTGCGATGCCGCGCGGCCAGGTCCGCGAGCTGGTCGGCGGCCCTTTCGGCCTCCATCTCGCGGTAGCCGTGGCACCCTGAGCGGCTGGCGCCGTAATCGCAGAAAGCGCAGCGGTCCCAGTAGCACCCCCGGGTAGGCGCGAAGAGCAGGGTGCGCGCCGGGGCCAGATAGCCGTCCAGGTCCAGATCCGAATAATCCGGCGCCGGCATTGACTTCAAATCGCTCACGGCGATGGGACCGGTGTGCAGGCGCCCATCGGGCGCGGCCATCAACAGATTGGGAATGGCGGCCAGGCGCGTGAAGCGCCGGGCCGGATCTTCGGCCGCGTCGCCCTCGGCCAGCGCCGTCAACAGGGCCGGCAGGGTCTCTTCCCCTTCCAGGCAGCAGGCCGCATCGGCCAGGGTGACCACCCAGCGCCGGGCCGCCTCGCTGCCGTGGGCCAGTATCTGCTGCAGGCAGCTGCCCCCTATGACAATGAAGGCCGCCGGCACCCGCTCCCGCAGCAGCCGCGCCAAGTAGAAAGCTTCGGAGATCTGGCTGATGAAGGTCAGATTGATCCCCACCACGTCCCGCGGCCCGATGGCCAGGCGCGCCAGGGTATCCCGGTAGAATGCGTCCAAAGGGCTCCGGCGTTCCCGGCAATACGTCTCCAGCAGGACCGGATGCCATGGCAGGGCCAGGTGGGCCGCCTGGTTGAAATGAACGTGGTAGGGGTAACAGGTCGCACTGACACAGGCCAGGGCCGCCTCGGCCAGGTCCCGGGCCTGGCGGTAGGCGGTAAAATCGTAGAACCGCCCGGGGTCCTGAAATATTTGCACGGGCGGGGTTTCGGCATCCAGCAGTTGGCGCGCCAGCGGCCGGGCTTCGGCCAGGGCCAGGTATTCCATCCGCTCCAGGCGCGTGAGCCGCTTGCGGCCGTCGAGCCGGCCGAAACGTTCACCCAGCCGCTCGACCGTGTCGCGCACCGCCGCCGACCCCAGCAAGTGGTGGGCCGCCGCCGCGTTCAGGTCCACCACCGTCGCGTCTGCACCCCGCGATCGCAAGGCCCCTTTCAGGTAAGGCAAGGCGAGGTACGGCTGGGTGGGATCGGCGAAGGGGGGATAGAGGAGCCAGGCTTTCATGGTGCGTTCTCCAGGGGCATGATTGGGCAATCGCTCTTTCTTAGCACATTTATCCGCTATGCGCCCGAAAGAAGGCGACGGGAAGATGCCGACGGCAGCGGCCGTTATTCACCGGGATTGTCCTAGGCAAAGGGATGTCTTATGTTGCTTGCGTCTCAACCCGCGGCTAAACGCCGCACCCACGCCGCAGCTTTTTCGGGAAGGAAATTGCGATGGGCACGATTTCCGGTAACAGGGTCACTAAATTCGCCGTGCTGGGGCTCGTCGCGCTCGGGGTCATCGCCTTCTTCTACTTCGATCTGGGGCGCTATCTCTCCCTGGCCTTCATCAAGGCCTCCCAGGATCGATTTCAGGCAATCTACAAGGCGCATCCGCTTTGGGTCATCGCGGTGTACGTGGGCGTTTATATTGCCGTCACGGCATGGTCCCTGCCGGGCGCCGCCGTCCTGACCCTGGCCGGCGGCGGCTTTTTCGGCCTGGCGGTCGGCACTCTGGCGGTCTCGTTCGCCAGCACCATCGGGGCCACGCTGGCCTGTGCGGTTTCCCGTTTTCTCCTGCGGGCGTGGGTCCAGAAAAGATTCGGCGGCCGGCTGGCCGCCATCGACGACGGCATCGCCAGGGAGGGGGCTTTTTATCTCTTTTCCCTGCGCCTGGTACCGGTCTTTCCTTTTTTCATCATCAACCTGCTCATGGGCCTGACGCGCATGCGGCTGTTCACTTTCTTCTGGGTCTCGCAGCTCGGCATGCTGCCCGGCACGCTCATCTACGTGAACGCCGGCCGGGAGCTGGCGAAAATCGAGAGGCTCTCCGGCATCCTGTCGCCGGGTGTCCTGATCTCCCTGGGACTGCTCGGCCTTTTTCCCCTTGCCTTGAAAAAGCTGCTGGCGCTTTATCGCCAAAAATCGGGTTTGCAGGCCCCCGACGGATAACGCGAAAGCGGTTACAGCTTGTCCGAAGGCTGGTGCACATCGATGCAGCCGATGACGAAAAACACCACGATAAGTATCAGGATGGTGCCGATGGCGACGTAGTTGCCGATGGGGGTCAGCAGGAGGGCCAGCCAACCCAGGAGGAGGGCGGTGACGATCAGGATGCGTTTGCGGACAGGACTCAGCTTCATCGGTTTCCGCTTTCAGCGCGCACGAAATCCGTTGGACACTTGCATGTCCTTTGCCTGCCTCGTCCAGACCAATATCGGCCTTGCTTATGGAAACTTTAGAGATTATTGTCCGAGACATGATGAAAAACCGACCGGAAAACATACAAGCCATGGATATCAATGGAGGAACGAGATGCGCAAGCGTATGGCCCGCGTGGGAATGCTGGTGCTGGTGGCCGTGCTGGTCACGGGATGCGGATACAACACCCTGATCGCCAAGGAGGAGGCGGTCAAAAAGGCCTGGGGCGACATCGATGCCAGTCTGCAGCGCCGGGCCGACCTGATTCCCAATTTGGTGGAAACGGTCAAGGGCTATGCCTCCCATGAAAAGGATACCTTGCAGGCAGTGATCGAGGCACGGGCCAAGGCCACCCAGACCCAGATATCGGTGAACGATCTGGAAAATGTGGAGGCCATGCAGCAGTACCAGCAGGCGCAGGCGGGTCTCACCTCGGCCCTGTCGCGCCTGATGGTGGTGGTGGAGCGCTACCCGGACCTGAAGGCCAACCAGAACTTCCTGGATCTGCAGAACCAGCTGGAGGGAACCGAAAACCGCATCAACGTGGCCCGGCAGCGTTACAACGAGGCGGTCCAGGAGTTCAACAGCATGGTACGCAAGCTGCCTTACAGCATCACCAACAGTCTGCTGCTGCATTTGAAGCAAAAAGAGTACTTCAAGGCCGAAAGCGGGGCGGAAAAAGCCCCCCAGGTTAAATTCTGATGGTCGCAGCCGCAACATCCGTTGATCGCGGCATGCGGCCAAAGCGCCCGCTGGTCTTTCTGGCGGGGCTCTGGTTGTTGCTGGCCGGTTGGCTGCCGGGGGCCTGGGCCGCCCCCGTGCCGCAGCTGAAGGGGCGGGTCAACGACTACGCCGGCCTGCTCGGCGATATCGCGAGGCGCCAGCTGGACGCCATGCTGGCCGACCTGGAGCGCACGGACGGCACCCAGATCGTGGTTCTCACCATCCCTTCCCTGGAAGGCCAGACCATCGAGGCATATGCCATCCAGGTGGCCGAAAAGTGGGGCCTGGGCCAAAAGGATAACGATAACGGCGCCCTGCTGGTGATCGCCAGAAACGACCGCAAGATCCGCATCGAGGTGGGCTATGGCCTGGAGGGCCGGCTCACCGATCTGACGGCCGGCCGCATCATTCGCAATGTCATCGCCCCGCAGTTCAAGGCCGGCCGTTTCGACCAGGGCATCCTCGACGGGGTGAACGCCATGATCGCCACGGTCAAGGGCGAGTACACGGCTCCCGAGCGGCCGCCCGCCGGCCGCCACAACGGGGGCTCGCCCGGCATATTCGGTTTCATCGTGTTCCTGTTTCTGGTCAACGTGGTCGGACGCGTCAACCGTCTGGTGGGCGGCTTGGCCGGAGCGGTGCTGGCACCCATCGGCGGCCTGCTCTTCGGCTTGGGCGCCCTGGCCTTGCTGGCCCTGATTCCGGTGGGCTTCATCGCCGGTCTGCTCATCAGCGTGCTCGGCCCCGGCGTCACCTTCGGCCGCCCCTCCCACCGCTCGGGGACCTCCTACTGGGGCGGCGGCGGTTTTTCGTCGGGCGGCGGGTTCGGCGGCTTTTCCGGAGGCGGCGGCGGCTTCGGCGGCGGCGGCTCCTCGGGCAGTTGGTAATCATTGCGAACGCCACAGGGAGCGGAACATGACACAGCACGCACACAGTTTGATATCCAACCAGGCACGCGAACGGATCGAAGCGGCGGTCAAGACGGCCGAAAAGCGCACCGCAGGCGAAATCGTCTGCATGATCGTCTCCTCCAGCTACCGCTACCCCATGGCCAATGTGCTGGGCGCCACGGTGATCGGTCTGCCCCTGGCCCTGCTGCTCACCCCGCTGATCGGCGGCTGGCTCTGGATCGGTCATCAGAACATGTGGCTTTTCATCGGCCTTTTCGGCCTCCTCTTCACGGCGTTATACCTTCTGGTGGACCACACCCCCACCCTCAAACGGCGTTTCATCTCGGCCCGCGAGATGACCGAGGAGGTCCGCGAGGCGGCCACCACGGCTTTTTTCACCCACGGGCTCTATCGCACCCGGGATGCCAACGGCATTCTGATTTTTCTTTCCATGCTGGAGCGCAAGGTGTGGATCCTGGCCGACCAGGGCATCAACGCCAGGGTGCCGGCCGGCCATTGGGATGCGCTGGTGACGGCGATCACCACCGGTATCCGCCAGAAAAGGGCCACCGAGGCCGTTTGTGAGGCAGTGGCCGCCATCGGCGCCATTCTCGAGACCCATTTCCCTGTCCAGGCCGATGACCGGGACGAACTGGACAACGTCATCATCGGTGAGGATTCCTGAAGTCATGGGGTGACCCACCCATGAGTGCAGGCACCAGCGGCGCCACCAAGCGCCTTGTCACTCCCCCCTGCTTCTGCTAAGGTTCTCGTATTACTACATCGATTCGCCAATCCGCGGCGAGCCTTTCCCCTCTCAATCCCTGCGGAGGCATGGATGATCAAGTCCAAAGCGCTGGAAATCAACCTGGCCCGCACCCAGGTGGATGTGGCCATCGACCCTCGCTACGAATGCCTGCAAGCGGTGATGGACAGCTATTACGGCCTGCTCGAAGGGCTCAATGGCTTTCTCAAGGAGGTCTCGCACCCTTACAAGAACTGGGCGTTCATCATCGCCGGCGCCCGGGGCTACGCCCTGGATTACTTTCATCTGATGCGGGCCCACCCCCGGGGTCTGGACGCCGCCGGGGAGCTCATCCAGATCTTTTTCCAGCCCCTGCTCGAGGATACGGCACCGATGGTGCAGGTGGATGCAGCCGACAACCTGATCCTATTCCTGCAAAAAATCCTGCGCACGGCCGACGCCCACCTGGCCCGTTTCGTTCCGCTCGTCGAAGCCACCCTGGCCCGCATCCACGACTTGGCCGAGGGGCCGTTCGCCTTGTTCGTACGCAGTTTCTATCCCCTCAAACGGCTGGCCGAAGCCTGGATGGGCGCCCGCCCCGAGCAGACCACCGGGTTCGGCGCGCTGAACCATCTGCTGATCCGCGCCCTGGCGCACAATACGGCCTATTGGCTCACGGAGCGAGACCCCCGGCAGTGGTTCCTCGAAGAGGCCGAAGCCGCACCGTCCCGTGAGCTGGATACCATTTTCACGCCGGTGACCCACGCCACGCTCCAGGCCCAGCAGGAGCGTCTGAACCGATTGGGCGCGGCCAACGATCCGGCCGCCCGGGAGGTGCTCGATGCGCTGTTGCGCCTCTCGGACCACAACGACCTGGTGCAGATCTACCGCCAAATACCCCAGCTGCTTCTGGAAGCCGGCGGCGAAGAGGGCGGCCATCCCTGGAAGGTGCTGTTTCTCTTTCACAGCATGAACATCGGCGGCCTTGCGTTGATCCACGAAGACACCCTGCGGGACATCAACCGCTCCCTGAACTGGCTCATCACCCACCAGAGCAGCCGCTATGTCAACAGCCTGATCCAGAAGATGTTCTCCATCCTGGCGGTCAGTGTGCAGAATTATCCGGCCACGGCCCTCTCGTGCGTGCTCAACATGGGCAAAGGGATTTTCCAGACCGATGACGGCGCCTTGATGCAGACCTTCATCGACGCGGTCATCAACCTGGGCTTCCAGGCGCCCAACATCAAGGGCGTCGGCAACGACTGGCAGATCCAGGTCAACAGCGCTCATATCCAGAACATCCGCACCTGGCTGGAACTGGTGGAGCTGCGGCCCAAGCGCACCCACCGCCTGCTTTCCAACCTGATCATCCACATGGCCGTCAGCGGGGTCTTCATCCGCGACAACGACCTGTTCGGCCGGGACGTCACCCGGCTGCTCAACAGCAAAATCGCCCCGGTCTACAACCTGGTCAAACAGATGGCACGCCTCCTGCCGGTCTACTTCAACGACATCGGCGCCGAGGGCGAACTGCGCGACATCTCCACGCGCATCGACGAGATCTGCCATCGCCGCGACCCGCTGATCCATTTCCTGCGCAAGCAGAGCCACGTGGAAGGCAGCAACCGCATCCTCAACCTGATGATGGCGTCCCTGAAGTTCTGGACCACGGCGGACAAGTCCCACCTGGTGCCGTTTCTGCCCCCGGACATCTACGAACAGATCGCCGCGACCGGGCCTTACATCAACGGCGTCCACCAGGTCTCTCGCCGCCTGGCCGATTCGTCCGAGGCGCTGTCGGCCTTGATGCTGAGCCTGGAGGCCGATGCCCTGGGCGAGATGACCCGGAAGGTGCAGGATGTCACCGACACCGACCGCGAGCGGGTGGTGCTCTTCGCCGAGTTCTACAAGCAGCTCAATCTCAAGTACAACCTGGATTTTCAGAACCTGCGCCAGTACGTGCGCCAGCTGCCCGAAGATGCCTACCCCCACCTCGACCGCCTGCGTGCGGCCCTTTCGCAGAGCGATCTGAAGACCCAAATCAGCCAGCTGCTCGACTACCTGGAGCTGCTCAAGGTCGTGATCCTGTCGCCGGAATGTTACGAAAGCCAGGAGAATATCTACAAGAAGCGGCATTTCACGGTGGACATTCCCTCCATGTACGGCAGCTACCGTGAAGCCAAATTCGACGCCATGGGGCTGACCCTGCGCATCGAGGCCCTGGTCAACACGCTTTTCGAAGAGTTGATCGACGGCCTGGATCTTTCGTTCATCACCAAGGCCACCTGCCACCAGATCCATGACCGGCTGCGGTTGCTGGACCGGGCCCTGAAAATCGACGGCCTGGCCTCGGCCGAGCTGGAGCGGGAGCTGGACCTGTTGAACCGTTCTCTGGAGATCCGCGGCTTCAGTTTCACCCAGTACCTGGATATCTTCAAAGGCTTCGCCCAGGCGGTCAAGAACGTGATCAACGACTATTTCAACAACGTGCACGGCGAAGCCCTGACCCGCGTGCTCAACCGCCTGCCGGCGGAAAGCATCCTGGAAAAGTACTTTCCCAACGGCTACCGCCTGGACGACGACAAGGAGAAGATCTGCCATCGCACCTCGGAAATTTTCTTTCGCGACCGTTTGGCCACTTCACTGGGCTTGCAACAGTTGGACCTGTTCCTGAGCCGCATCCTCAACACTTTGTTCCAGCAGTCCAACCAGCTGCCCCGGGAAAAACTGCGCCTGCTGCTCAACTACGACCCCGACCGGGTCCTGACCCCCCTGCACCGCGCCAACCCCAGGGCCGAGGGGATCATCTACCTGGGCAACAAGGGCCTCAACCTGGTCAAACTGCTGCGCATGGGGCTGCCGGTGCCGCCGGGCTTCATCATCACCACCGAGGTGTTCCGCTGCCGCGAGATCCTGGAAGCCTTTGCGCCGGCCAAGCACCATCTGGACGAGCAGATCCTGCACAACATCCGCGACCAGGAGCAGATCACCGGCAAGCGCTTCGGCGATCCGGCCAACCCGCTGCTCTTCTCGGTGCGCAGCGGCTCGTCCATCTCCCAGCCGGGCATGATGGACACCTTTCTGAACGTGGGCATGAACGTGGAGATCGCCCAGGGCCTGGCCGTTAAGACCGGCAACAGCTGGTTCGCCTGGGACAGCTACCGGCGTTTCCTGCAGTGCTACGGCATGGGGCTGGGCCTGCGCCGGGACGATTTCGATGCCCTCATCGACGCCTACAAAAAAGACCTGGGCATCCCTTTGAAAAAAGATTTCAGCGGCGAGCACATGCGCCAACTGGCCTTGCGCTACAAGCGACGGATCGAGGACGAGGGATTGACGGTGCCGGACGATCCCATGACCCAGCTGCACGACACGATCAACTGCGTGCTCGACTCCTGGCAATCGGACAAGGCCAAGACCTACCGGGAGATCATGGGCATCTCCGATGACTGGGGCACGGCCATCACCGTACAGGCCATGGTCTTCGGCAATTTATCCGAGCACTCGGGCGCCGGCGTGATCTTCACCCACAACCCGCGCTGGTCGGGCGAGCGGCTCAGCCTGTGGGGCGACTTCACTCTGGAGAACCAAGGCGAAGACGTGGTGGCCGGCCTGGTCAAGACCCTGCCGATCTCGGTCAAGCAGCAGGAGATCGAGATGCGCGAAACCGACATCACCCTGGAGACCCATTTTCCCGAGATCTACCAGACCATGCTGACCTGGGCCCATGAGCTGGTTTTCAACCAGGGCTTCAGCCCCCAGGAAATGGAATTCACCTTCGAAAGCCCTGCGGCCAAAGATTTATTCATGCTGCAGACCCGGGACATGGCCATCCGCGAACGCAAGCGGGTGATGGCTTTCGACGCCGAACAGAAGAAGTCCCAGGCCTACCTCGGCCACGGCATCGGCGTAAGCGCCGGTGCCTTGAGCGGCCGGCTGGTCTTCAGCCTGGAGGAGGTCGAAAAATGGCGCCGTCAGGAGCCGGGCACCGCCCTGATCCTGGCGCGGTCGGACACCGTGCCCGACGACATCAAGGAGATCTTCGCCACCGACGGGCTGCTCACCGCCCGGGGCGGCGTCACCTCCCATGCCGCGGTGGTGGCCCACCGCCTGGGCAAGACCTGCGTGGTGGGCTGCGGCAGCATGGTCTGTGACGAACGCCGGCGCACCGTCAATTTTGGGCCGTACCATCTGGGCTCGGGTGATTATATCAGCATCGACGGCCGTGAAGGCGCGGTTTATCGCGGCTGTCTCAAAATCAAGGAGGAGGTCGCATGACGAAAAGCACGATCCAAGGCAGTAGGATCCTGGGCATCAATGGGTTCGGCCGCATCGGCAAGCTGAGCCTCTGGCACCAAGTGGGCCGGAAGTACTTCGACGAGCTCGTGGTCAACATCGGACGCCAGGCCGGCACGTCGCTGGCCGATATCGCCCACTATCTGCAGCGCGATTCCACCTACGGCCACCTGCATGCCTATCTGTATGGCCACAACGCCAAGCCGGTCGTTTCTGAAATCAGCGAAAGCGATGGTTCGATGCGGGTGGACGGCATCAAAGTGCGTTTTCTGCGTGCCGAGCGCAATCCCGGGGCCATTCCCTGGCAGAGTCACGGGGTGCGGCTGGTGGTGGACACCACCGGCGCCTTCCTCGACCCCACCATCCCGGCCGACCACGCCAAGGGTTCGCTGCGCGGTCACCTGTCGGCCGGGGCCGAAAAGGTGATCGCCTCGGCCCCTTTCAAGATCAAGGCCAAAGCCACGCCCATGCCCGAGGATGCCGTCACCACGGTAATGGGCATCAACGCCAACCATTATGATCCGCGCCGCCACCGGCTGATCTCCAATGCCTCGTGCACCACCACCTGCCTGGCGCACATGATCAAGCCGTTGCTGGAGGCCTTCGGTGCCCAGCGCATCCTGTCGGCCTCCATGGCCACGGTGCATGCCGCCACCGGCTCCCAGGAGGTGCTCGACCGCCTGCCGGCGGCCGGCAAGAGCGATCTGCGCAAGAGCCGCAGCATCCTCAACAACATCATCCTGACCACCACGGGCGCGGCCGCGGCCCTGGCCCTGGTGATCCCCGAAATGAAGCGCATCGGCTTCATCGCCGAATCGGTGCGCATCCCCACCAGCACCGGCTCGCTGATCATCCTGGTGCTCAGCATCCAGGAAGAACTCTCGGGCCGCGCCGTCACCCGCGAAGCGATCAACGGCGTCTATGCCCGGGCGGCGGCCGACGATCCCAACGGCTACCTGCACTACACTGACGAGCAGAACGTTTCGGTGGATATCATCGGCGTCCCCCGGGCCGCCGCCATCATCGAAGGCCACGAGACCCACACCCGCACGGCCGAACTGAATATCGACCTGACCAAGGTGCCGGGCGTCCCCGAAACATTGCTCAAATCCATGGAGAGCACCATCGTCCGTCCCCAGGTGACCCAGGCGGTGGTCTATGGCTGGTACGACAACGAGATGGGCAGCTACGTGAACATGCTGGGAGACCGCACGGTATCGGTGGCCGAGCAGATGTGATGCGAATCTTTGGAATGAGCGGAGACCTGCATGCGCCTGACCCAAGCGGATATGCGCCGAACGCTGGCCGAATCGCTGAATGTCACCCCTGACCGCGCCGACGCCTGCATCCGGGCCATCTTCACGGCCCTGGCAGAGGCGCTGGCCGCCGGCCAGGATGTGCGCCTGGCCGGCTTCGGCAAATTCTTCACGCGCAGCCGTCGCGCTTCGGCGGCCGTGCCGGGACGCAGCGTCGCCTTCAAGGGCTTCGACCGGTTGACGCGACGCCTGGGCGATGCCGGGCAGACCATGCTCGACACGATCGCCCCGGCGGTGACGGCCGAACGCAGAAGCGCCGCGCGCGAGGCGATCTTCAAGGACGGCACCGCCTTCGTGCGCATCAGCGGCATCCCGGTGTGCGAATTCCATCTCAAATCCATCTCGGCAGGCGGCGGCGCCTTCCTGGTGCCCAACGACCCCTTTATCCTGCGCAACATCCGCGTCGGTCTGGAAATCGATATCCGCTTGCGCCAGGAAAACGGCCAGGCCATGCAGCGGGCGCGCATCGTGCACATTACGCCGACCCGCACCGAAGAACTGGGCGAGTGCTTCATCCTGGGGGTACAGATTTTAACCCGGCTGCCGGTGTAGCAGAGAAGACGGACATCCATGATCGAAATCACCAGCTACCTGCACCGTCAAGAGTTCAAGAACCTCATCCGGCGATGGATGTACCATCAGGCCCTGCCTACGGATGCCGACGACATCAATCGGCTGGTGCATTTCAACAACGCCTTTGTCTCCCGCTATCTGCCGGTCTTCGCCGAGCGGGTCTTCGCCCAACTGCACACCCTGCCCTTTTACGGGCGCCGCTCGCGACGCAAGGCAGATCTGAAAGACGCCATCGTCATCAATTGCCCCGGACACAATGCCCGCATCGACCAGATGCTCATCGACTACCGCACCGATCCAGGCCTGTTCTATCGTGAAACCCCTTTCCACGGCATGCTCTACTTCTGCCAGGGCCCCGATGGCCCGGCCCTCATCGGTTCCAGCCGCATCAAACGCGTCCGCCGGCTGGCCGAAAAGACCGCCCGGCGGATCATCGACGCGGTCTTCGAAAGCATTCGCGCCCGGGCCGACCGGCTGGCCCAGGAGCGCGCCGCCCAGGCCGGCATGCCGGTGGCCGCGCTGATCACCCCGCCGGAGCAGATGGTGGCCGAGTTCCAGCGCGCCGAAAGCCGTCTGCTGGAAGACCTCAAGTTGGACCGGCCCATCTTGCGGGAAAAACAACTGGTGATCCAGGATGTGGCCGGCATCAAAGTGCTGGTGGAAGACCGGCAGCAGAAGGCTTTTCTGGAGAAGATGGCGCATCTCGATGGCTGCGAACTGATCGAGGTCGAACCCCACAGCGGCCTCTACAACGCCGTCAACCTCATCGTGCGCCACCGTCCGGACAAGGCCGCGCTCACCGCCGCCCCGCCCAGCAACCGCCTGGTCGCCCTGATGCAGGCCCACGGCCTGCCGGCCGAGGAGGTTCACCGCCATTTCGAGCGGTTCGTGAACCAGGGTGAAGATCATGTGCACATCGAAGTGATCGTGTGCAACTACCAGGAGATGCTCGAAAGCGAGATCGGCCGCTGCATGCACGAAGACCGCATCATCCAGCAGCGCCTGACCCAGCAGTACAACGGCCAGCTGGCGCGCAACATCGAGTTCCTGATCTCGTATCTCTTTGCCTTCGCCGCCTCGGCCCGCAAAGATCTGGGCGACCTGCCCATTCGCCTGTGGGACCGCTACCTGCCCGATTACTTCGACGAAGTCCTGATGGGGTTGTATGATTTGCCGCGCCTGGAGGTGATGGAGTAGCGGTGATGATCAGGATTTGGCTTGATCTGGATCTATCGGTCAAATGCACATCACCTTCAAAATGAAAGCATGAACGAATAGGCGCCCCTATCTCTATTTCCAGATAATATTTGCCGCTTTTCTCTCCGGCAGGCGGTAGTATTTTAACTTGGGATGCCCCAGCACCATGGCATAAAAGTGTGTATGGTTCTCGGGTAGGCCCACCAATGCTTTGAGCGGTTCAGAAAATTTCAAAGCGCGGGTTATCAACCCAAGCCATAAAGTCCCGAGTCCGTTGGCCGTGGCCATCAGTTCTAAGTAAGACAAGGCAATGGACAGATCCACCATGCCATTGTCGTAATAGCCAGGGGCGGAAGCCACCAGCAGACAAGGCGCATTCCGGGTAATGGAATTGATGCCGGCTTCATAAGCCGCCACAATTCTCGGAAAATAAGGCGGCAGCTTCTTGGCGGCCTCCGATGCCAGCATCATTTTCATCCACGCCACCGTCAGGTCCGATATCTCTTTCAAATTGGCCTTATCCGTATGAACCGTCCAGGCGAGCAGCTGCGAATTGCCTCCGGTGGGGGCAAAACGCGCCGTGTCGATCAGGGCCTGTATCGTCTCGCGGGCCACAGGCTTATCCCTGAAATGCCGGATGGATCGCCGGGTCCTGAGGAACTGGGATGCCCGGGCAGTATCCAATGATAGCTCTTTTTCAATTTCTGGGCTGCTCTCCCGTGGCACATTGTCATGATCCAGGGCGCCATGGGGACACACCGCCACGCAATGCCCGCACCGCAGGCAGATTTTATCCCCTTGGGGAATCATCACTGGCACACTATCCTTATTCGTCTGTTTGATAATGCCGGCCGGACAATCCATGACGCATAACCCATCTTTCTTGCACTTGCTTTCATCAATTTTAATCAATGTCATTTCTTTTACCTCTTAAAGAGAAACAGGTTGAATTGCCTGCCAATGTTGGCTCTGATTTCGAATCTATTCTCTTATCGCAGGGTTGCCGTAGCTGTTATATCTCTTTGAAACTCAGATAACATCGCGATGGCCAGCTTCGACTTAAAGCCTTTCAGCATCACCTCATGGGCGTCCATCAATGAGGCCTGGATGCGGCTTTTCGGAACCACACTTACAATCCGGTCCAGCTATGACTGTAAGCCGCTGTCGATCTTCGGAGAAATTCTACCCAGGCCGGTCACAATTCTTACCTCCTTGTTAGGATTACTCTTGGCCTTGGCTTCCGCCTTTGAGCCGGCGGTAACGCACACAGGCTCCTTCCGGTCCTTGAGTGGCTTCAGTATCCTTTCAACATGCAGCTTTTTATTCTGGTGATAACTGGCCGTCAGATCCTCTCCCGCAGGGCACACGGCCATGCAGTAGCTGCACCGGTAGGTCATTCTGAACATCAGGGATTGCCACATCAAGGCCGTTTCCCGGTCATCAAAATGGCTGCGATATTCGGCCATGTCCTGGGAAGTAACCATGGCCTCTACCCAATTATGAAACCCGATGAAATTATCCCGGTAGGTGTGGGTCAGGCAGGCCAAAAAATTAAAAGGCTGGTTCTTGGTGATAGCGCCGGTGGGGCAGACCGCAGCGCAGAGATTGCAATTGATACAAGGGCTCTTGGCCAGCGGCAGATCGTAAGCATCAAACACCCCGTCCACCAGGATGCTGTCCAACGCGATGAAACCGCCCATCCTGGGGTGCAGGACCAGCCGGTTAAGGCCCATGTGCCCCAGGCCGGCCTCCACGGCCATGATCTTGTGGCTGACGTCCCATATCTTGGCGGGAATTCTGTTGACCGCCATGGGCCACCCCTTGTTGACCACCACGCCCCGGATACCCAAGGTGTTCAAACGGCGCAGGATCTCACGTGCTACGCTGGCAATCCGGTCGCCTGTATGGTGATACTCCTCGTTGGCCACGTACCGGGCCGGGCTCTGGAGGCTTTCCCGGTTGTTGGCCACGACGATGGAAATCACGCTGCGTGCCAAAGGGTAGACGTGCAGGATTCCCTCCCGCTCCTGCTGCAGCGATTTCCGGTCTATATCCACCAGCCCCACGTCATCGGCCCCCGCCTCCAGGCAGATTCTTTTTATTGCTTCAGCGGCATGGATCATGGTCCCTTCCCCTTCATTTCCATTCAATACATTCTTGACGCTTTAAACCGATTGCCCCATGGCTTCACTCATTGTTCGATGATTTTTAAGTTAGCACCAGAAGAGAAAAGGGAAAGTGGCATAAGTGACATATAGCGTGCAGATTCGGCCATGCGGTTTTTAGAGGGATAATGATGGTGAGAAGAATTAGCGCATCCACACCGCGAGGCTTAGCGGACAATCTAAATGAAGAATGTGGGTATCCTTTCCTTTGGTTGTATTCTCATATTACAGGTTTGGCCGGGCCTGTGTTATGAGGTTGATATCATCATCTTCCAATTTGTAGGCCTTCGATAGGCCTATATTGCCCATTTTGAGGTCAAAAACATCTTTTTAAGGTGCATAACGGCGCCGATTTTGATGCGATTGTATTTAAATCAATTGGTTGACTTGGTCCGACCCCGAAGAGGATGCCGATCATCGGGACGGCTCTAAATTCAACACCTCGGCTGCCGTACGCAGCCGCGAACGCGACCCGTCCACCAGCACGGGTGAGTCGGCGTCAGCACCGATCGGACCGGGCGCCATATCGGACCTGCCATTCTCCGCGTGGAGGAAGGCCGCCGCGACCCGGCCCGGCTGGTCCACCTGCAAGTAGTGGTTCGCACCCGGAACGAGGTAGAAGAGGTTCCGGCCGGGCTTGAGCATCAAGAAGTCGTTCCATACCTTGGTCGCCACCCGAGGCGGGGAGACGGTGTCGAGCATTCCCCAGATCAAGGTGGTGGGAACATCTGAAGCGGAAAGCCGTTCGAGCCAGTCGTGCTCATGCTCGGCGCGTTCAACGAGGTACTGGATCGTCTCGTGAAGGACCTTGACGCCGTCATTGTGCGCGAAGGTCATGGCAAGCGCGGCCACGTCAGGGTGCTCGGCTGGTCTGGGAGGCGAGAAGGTCGTCTCCCCCATGCCGGCAGCGAGCATTTCGGGTGTGAGAACCTCCAGCAGCGCGGGAGCGGTGGTGGCGCCGAGCACCTGATGCTGGAAGTCGGTGAGGTTCGACAACGGGAGAAGGATGTTGCCGTTGGTCAGCACCAGGTGGTCGATCACCGGAAGAGAAGTACGGTCGGGGCCATGATGGGCGCCCAGTACGTAGTTGAGGGCTACGCTCGCCCCCCGGTCGTGGGCGAGGACCACCAGTGACTCGGCACCGATGATCTCGCGAACGTAGTAGTCGAGAAGCTCAGCGTCGCGAACCAGGCTGTAGCCCCAGCCTACAGGCTTGTCAGAGAATCCGTAGCCGGGGAAGTCCAATGCGCAGACCCGGTAGTGGTCTTTGAGGAGATCGACGAGGTCGAACCAGTCGACGCTGCACGTCGGAAACCCGTGGACCAGCAGGAGCACGGGGCGGTCGGAGTCGCCCGCCTCCACATGGAAGATTGCCACTTCATCGGCATCGCCATAACGCGGCGCCCATCGGAAGTAGTCGCCTCGAGCCTGCCAGGCGGTAGCACGCTCAGAAACCCCTGTCATGGTTCCCTCCAATCTGCTTCGTGGCGGCAGCTGGGAGGCTGTAGCCGGAACAACTTATGGCGCCAAGCGTCGGCCTGGCTCCTCCCCCCACTCCGGGGAAAGGAAAAAATTTTGAAAGCGATTATGTCAAAGATGCAATTGCGGGTCAATGCCCGGCCCCATACAGCATACTGTATGGGGCCGGGCATTGACTGGTGACGGTACCCGAAGCTGACGGTAAATACCTGCCGAGCTTCACCGAAGCCGGCGGGCCTGAAGGGGTCAGGTCTGCCCTTGACGCATTTGGGAGAAAAATAGGGATAGCCATGATTTTTTATCTTTCCCCATACTGCCTCAGGTGGGCCATTGATATTCCCCGATTTCCTGCAGGAGTTTCCGCCTTTGGAAACCCCAGATATGTCTTTAATATCCAATAAAATTTCTACATCCAGAATTTGCCATTACATACCGCTATCGTAAAGCTCGGTCGCCGTCCGACGTTTCTATCAGCTTTCGCGGGACTGTGGTCAGTAGTTCGCAGCCGGTATCGGTGACCAGTATCATGTCTTCCAGTTTAACCGCACCGAAAGCAGGATCGAGGATATGCAGTTCAATGGCCAGAACGAATCCCTGGTCAATTACGGTTTTATCCGACAGAGCAAGCAGGGGCGGCTCGTTGCATTCCAGGCCTACGCCATGGCCGACCAGATGACTTTTCCGGCCATTTCCGAGATACAAAAAATGTTCCGCAACACCGAGCTGTTCCGCTTTATGCACAGCGGCGGCGTATACCTCCGATGCCTCGATTCCCGGACGGATCAGGTCGATCAGGTGATCCGAAATCGTCAGGATCGCCTGGAACATGCGGTGGGCTTCTTTGGACGCCTTTCCGAGGGCGTAGGTTCTGGTTTGGTCGGCATGATATCCTTTTACCAAAGCCGGAATATCCACAATCAGCAGATCACCCTGTTTAATGCGCCGCAGCGAAGGGCCAGCCGGCACCGCCGCACTGAGACCGATGCCGGTCAAGCTGAGCAACGCCCCGCTTGGATTGGTAAGGTTGCCGCCCGAAGCCATTGGACCGGTGCTCATGTAAAAATCAGGATGTCGGAAGAAAAAGGTTCCTTCGTGACCGGCCAGCCGGTGGGCATATTCCACGGCAGCCGCGAGTTCCAGTTCGCTGGTTCCAGGTTTTAAATTGGACAGCACGGCTTCATAGCCGGCATGAACCGCCCGACACGCCTCTCGAATGCAGGAAATTTCGGTGGGCTCTTTTCGCTTGCGCTGTTCTAAAACAATAGGCGAGATATTGATCAGCTTGAAGTCTGAAAATACTTCCCGCAATCCTTCGACTTGAGCAACCGGTAATATGTCCAATTGGGTGCCGAGACACTTGCAGGAGATTTGCGGCAGTATTCGGCTTTTTATTTTGTCTATCTTCCGTTCTTCTATGATTTTGTGCTGTTGGATGAAGGACTCTTGAAGCGCGAAATGGATCCCGTGGCGCACGAAAAGATAATAATCATCCTGCAGGACCACCAAAAAGCTGGGCTGAGCGGTCCCTGAATAGTACAGCACATCACGAGAGAAGACGATCCATGCCACGCCTATAGCCTGTTGCCGCATCACGGTTTGCAGTGCGGCAATGCGTCCAAGCAGTTCTTTGGGATCTGGCGCCTGGGCAGGGCTTCGATGCCAAAGCGGGTTTTGCAGGAATGCATCCTTTTTCATAGTGGTCCTTAGCGCCCCCCTGGAACCTTTGGGCCACCGATAGCGCCCGGCGAGTTATCCGCGCAAATACTTTTCTACGGTATCGGTCAGCCTCACAAATTCGCTGACGCTCAAGGTCTCGGCCCGCCGCATGGGATCGATGCCGGCCTGGGTCAGGACGGCGAGCGCTCCCTGGCTGCCCAGCTGGGGCATGCCGCCGGCCAGGGCGTTGCGCAGCGTCTTGCGCCGCTGGCCGAAGGCGGCCTGGACCACACGCACCATCAGGGCCTCGTCGCCCACGCGCGGTTCGATGTGGGTCTTGAAGACGATCCCGAGCACCACTGATCCCACCTTGGGCTTGGGGAAGAACATCTCGGCCCGGACCTCACGCAGCAGCTTGAGTTCGGCACAGTAGCCCAGCAGGACCGAGAGCCGGCCGTAGGCTTTGGTTCCCGGACCGGCGATCAGCCGCTCGGCCAGCTCCTTTTGGAACATCAGCGCGGCGCGCTTTACGGCGGCGCGTTCGGTGACCAGTTTGACCATTACCTGGGAGGATATATTGTAAGGCAAATTGCCGATGACGGTCAGCGGCTGCCCCATTTCGGCGGCCAGTTGACCCAGGTCCAGGGCAAGGATGTTCTGGTTGCGCACCTCGACGTGCTCCAGCGCCTGGGCCAGCAGCTCGGCGCGCAGCAGGGGCACCAGATGGGGGTCCTTTTCGACCGCCACCAGGCGCCGGGTGCGGCGGCCGGCGGCCAAGGTCATGGCGCCCAGGCCGGCGCCGATCTCCAGCACGGCGTCGTCGGGGCTGATGCCGGCCAGGTCGACGATCTTCTCGGCCAGGCTGGGCTCGGTCAGAAAATTCTGACCCAGTTCCTTACGGGCGCGCAGGTTCCAGGCTTTTAGAAGGGCATGGGGAGCGGTCATGGCGGTGGTTTCCTTGCCGAATAATCCGGGTCATTCGGCGCGGAAGCTAACACAGGCCGCTTGTCGATTCAATCGTTATGCCGTCTTATGCCCTTTCCCTTGACTTTTGGGCCGTGATTCATTAGTCATGCAGGGACTTAGCCAATAGTTACTAAAATATCTAATAGTTAGAGCGACACTTTCCCGGAGAGGTGCACATGGCCAAAAAGAAGGGCAAATCGGTCAGCTTCGATGCCATGGTCAAATTCTTCATGCAAAGCTACCACATTCCCACCAAGCGGGACATCGAGGGGATCAATGCCCGACTGGAGCGCATCGAACGTATGCTCCAGGCCCACGGTCCGGCCCGCACGCGCCGCGCCGCCGGGGTTCAGAACGGTGACAAGCAAACCGCCGAAACCGCCTCCAACGCGGTGCTCGAGATCATCCGCCGCCATCCGGACGGGGTGGGATTTTCCGAGATCCAGACGCAAACCGGATTCGGCGAGAAAAAGCTGCGAAACATTTTGTTTCGGCTGCATAAATTGGATAGGATCAAACGCAAGCGCCGCGGGGTTTACCAGCAAGCTTGAGCCGCGGTCGTGACCCACTACCCCCAATTGAAAGAAGAGCCATGACGCTGCCCAGCGATCCCAACAATCCAGGCCTCAAGGCCGGTGACACCCTCAGCGGATATCGCATCGAACGCATCACCCGTCTGCCCGAGCTGGACGCCCTGGTCTACCGGCTGGCACATCCGGCCACCGGCGCCCGCCACCTGCATATCAGCACCAAGGATCAGGAGAACACTTTCGGGGTGACGTTCAAGACCGTGCCCACCGACTCCACGGGCGTGGCCCACATCCTGGAGCATACGGTCCTGTGCGGCTCACGCCTCTTTCCGGTGCGCGATCCGTTTTTCTCCATGCTCAAGCGGAGCCTGAGCACCTTCATGAACGCCTTCACGGCCTCCGACTGGACCATGTACCCCTTCGCCACCCAGAATCGCAAAGACTTCTACAACCTGATGGATGTCTATCTGGATGCGGCCTTTTTCCCTAATCTGGACGAACTGAGCTTCAAGCAGGAGGGACACCGCCTGGAGATCGAGCCGGATGCCGCGGCCCCGGATCGAGGCCAGCTGGTGCACAAGGGCGTGGTCTACAATGAAATGAAAGGGGCCATGTCTTCGCCGGACCAGGTCATGGGCCGGTCGATGCTCAACGCCCTTTATCCGGATACCACCTACAGCAACAACTCGGGCGGCGACCCGGCGGTGATCCCCCAGCTGACCTACGCCCAGCTCAAGGCGTTTCACCAGCGCCACTACCACCCCAGCAACGCGTATTTCTACACCTATGGGAATCTGCCGCTCAAAGATCATCTGGCTTTTATCGCCGATAAGATCATGCGCCATTTCCAGCGCATCGACCCGGACACCGATGTGCCGGCCCAGCCCCGCTGGGACGCGCCGCGCACGGCACGCTACACCTACCCGCTGGCCGCCGGCGAGGATCCCGGCCGCAAGTGCCAGGTCTCTTTGGGCTGGCTGACCTGCGACATCCGGGATACGTTCGAAGTGCTCTGCCTCACGGTGATCGAGCAGATCCTGCTGGGCAATGCGGCTTCGCCGCTGCGCAAGGCGCTGATGGATTCGGGCCTGGGCAGCACCCTGAGCGACGGCAGCGGCTACGACGCCGACAACCGCGACACGGCTTTCTCCTGCGGCCTGAAGGACACCACCGAGGATTCGGCCGCGGCCGTGGAGCAGATCGTTTTCGACACGCTCAACCGCCTGGTGGGCGAGGGATTGGACCCGGAGCTCATCGCTTCGGCCATTCATCAGATCGAATTTCACCGCAAGGAGGTCTCCAACACCCCCTATCCTTACGGCATCAAATTGCTGCTGATGACCATCGGCAGCTGGCTGCACGGCGGCGATCCCGAACGCATCCTACAGTTGGATGCCGATTTCCAGCGCCTGCACCGGGAGATCGCCAGCGGGCCGTTTCTCGAAGGCCGCATCCGGCGCTATCTCATCGACAACCCCCACCGCGTGCGACTGCTGCTGTCGCCGGACCAGACCAAGGCCCAGGTCGAAGAGAAGCAGCTCCGGCAAACCCTGGACAGCCTGCTGCAGACCCTGAGCGGTGACGAGCGTCGCCGGATCGATACCGATGCCCAAGCGCTCAAGGCACGCCAGGAGCACACCGAAGATGTCTCCTGCCTGCCCACCCTGGCCCTGGCCGATATCCCGCCCCAGGTGCAGATCTGCCTGCCCAGCGACGTGGTCCCCCACCCGCCCCTGTGGCGCTACGCGCTGCCGACCTCGGGCATCTACTACCTCAACGGCGCCGCCGGCGCGGCGGCCGTGCCCGCGGAACTGATGCCCTGGGTGCCCTTCTTCTGCTACGCTTTCACCAAGATGGGAACCCGGCAAAGCGACTATGTGCGGTTGGCCCGGCGCATCGACGCCGTCACCGGCGGCCTGGGGCTCAGCGCCCAGGCGCGGGTGCTGTGCGATCAGAGCCAGCGCTGCCTGCCGCTGATCCAGCTTTCGGCCAAGTGCCTGAGCCGCAACATCGGCCCCATGTACGGCATCGTCGAGGAGCTGATCGCCGAGTTCGACAACAAAGACCTGGTCCGGCTGAAGCAATTGCTGGGCGAATACCGCTCCGGCCTGGAGACCATGATCGTGCAGAACGGCCACCGGCTGGCGATCTCCCTCTCGTCGCGCGCCTTCGGGCCCACCAACTGGCTGGCCGAGACGTGGAGCGGCATCCACCAGGTGCGCACCGTGCGCGCCCTGGACGCCCAGAAGGACGATGCCCGCCTGGCCGAACTGGCCGGCCACCTTGCGACCATCGCCCGGGCCGTCTTCACCCCGGACAACTTCATCATGGCCGCCATCGGCGAAGCCGATGCGGTGGACGCGGCCCGCGACCGCACCGGCCAGAGCCGGGTGCTGACCGCATTCCGGCGCGAACGGCCGCACACCACCTTCCCGCTGCTGGAGATGCAGATGCAGGCGGCACCGCCCTACGAGGGGTGGAGCACCTCCACGGCCGTCGCCTTCGTGGCCCAGACCACCCCCAGCGTGGCCCTGGGCCACCCCGACGCCCCCTCGCTGGCAGTGCTCGGCAAGATGCTGCGCTCGCTCTACCTGCACCGCGAAATCCGCGAAAAAGGAGGCGCTTACGGCGGCTTCGCGCTCTACAATCCGGAAAACGGGCTCTTCAGCCTGGCTTCGTACCGCGACCCGCACATCGTTCAGACCCTGAAAGTCTATGCCGGCGCAGCCGACTTCATCCGCTCGGCGTCGATCAGCGACGAAGACATCAAAGAGGCGGTGCTGCAGGTCTGCTCGGAGATCGACAAGCCCGACCCACCCGGACCGGCCGCCCGCAAGGCCTTCTTCCGCATGATCGTGGGCCTGGACGATGAAGCCCGCCAGGCCTTCAAGGCCCAGCTGCTGCAGGTCACCCGGGCGCGGGTGCTGGTGGTCTGCGATAAATATCTGGGCGGAGCGGATCACTGGGGGGTTTCGGTGATCGCGGGCCAGGAACATCTGGCCGCGGCCAACGAGCAGCTGCACGCTCGGCCCCTGGCCCTGCAATCCATTTGAAGGGTTCATGCCGATGCCCAGCGCTGCCGCTCTCCCGGACGCCGCGATGCCGCCCTCGGAAGGAATCAACTCTCTGCTGGAGCAGATCCGTCGTGCGATGATCCGCATTGCCGTGGTCACCGCGCTCCTGGCCGTGGCCGGATACTACCTGGCCGAAAAGGTGCTGGTCTACCTGCAGCGCCTTTCGGGCGCCAAGCTGGTGGCTTATGGCCTTCCGGATACTTTTTTCTCGTTTCTCATGATCGCCCTGGCCCTGGGGTTCGCAGCGGCCATACCCTATACGCTTTACGCCCTGCTCTGCGCGGTGCAAAAGGTCCGCCCAAGCTTCACCCGCCGGAGCTTATGGAGTTTCTGGGCCGCCGCGGTGATCCTGTTCGCCCTGGGCATGTTCTTCTGCCTGGAGGTGACCCTGCCCTATGGCATCCGTTTTCTGCTCAGCTACGAAACCAGCGACATCGTGGCCCTGATATCGGTCAAAACGTTCGTGTCGTTCTGCTTCTGGGTGGTCTTCGGCTTCGGCCTGGTTTTCGAACTGCCCCTGGTCATGATGCTCCTGGCGCGGGTGGGCCTGGTGACACCCAAGCGAGTGGCCGGTTTCCGGCGCTACGCCCTTGTGATCATCATGATCGTGGCCGCCGTGGTGACCCCCACCCCCGATATCCTCAACATGATGCTGATGGCGGTGCCGCTCTATCTGCTCTTCGAAATCGGATTGATCGGAATGCGTTTTTGGAATAAATAACGGCGAACTTTAACCCCAAAGGAGCCCTCGATGCCCCCCGGTCTTGCAAAGATCATCGTCCTATCCGTATTCGTCGCCTGCTACGGCCTGGCCCTGAGCCGAAAAGTCAAGATCGCCTATGCCTCTCTGGGCGCCGCCGCCGTCCTGATCATCACCGGCATTTTGTCCGTCTCCGATGCGGTGCTTAAAGCTGTCAAGTGGGATGTGCTCGGGATCTACTGGGGCTTCATGATGGTCTCGTTCGTCTTCATGCAGAGCCGCATGCCCGACCTGATCGCCAACCGCATCCTGGCGCGGGTCAAGACCGAGAAGTATGTCATCTTTTATCTTTGCTTGCTCACCGCCTTCCTGTCGGCCTTCATGGAGAATGTGGGCGTGGTGTTGATGATGGCGCCGGTGGCGATCTCCGTCAGCCGCAAGATGAACAGCGATCTTTTCGACTACCTCGTCCCCATCGCCATCAGTTCCAATGTGGTCACCACCTTCACCATGGTGGCCGATCCGCCCTCTATCATCCTGGCCATGGAGACCGGCATGAAGCCGCTGGACTTTTATCTCTTCCACGGCAGGATCGGGCTGGGCACCATCACCCTTATGGGCGTGATGGTCGCCATGGCCACCCTGCTCGTTCAGTTCCGGGGCAGGCGAAATCCCGTGAACGTGGCTCCCGAAGCCATCGCCACCACCAAAGGCGCGACCTGGCTCTTCGTGCTGGGGGTCGCAGCCCTGGCCATCGGTCCGGAGTTCGGCGTGCGGCCGGGTATTGTCGGTTTCGGGGTGGGAGTCATCGCCCTGATCATGGGCCGCAGCTATCTCAAGGAGATGCTGGTGGAGTTCGACTGGAACTCCTTTTTCTTCATCATGGGCGTCTTCATGGTGATCTACAGTCTGAATGCGGCGGGCCTGCTCAAAGACTTCGCCGATATGGTGGTGCATGCCGGCATCGACAATCCCACCGCCATGCTCGCCTTTCTGGTGTGGATCTCGGTGGCACTCTCGTCCTTCATGGACAATGTGCCCTACACCATTCTGATGATCCCGGTGTGCCAGAATCTGGCGGCCGCCTTCGGCATCGAGGCCTGGTCCCTGCTCTACGGCATGCTCGTGGGCACCGGCATGGGCGGCAACATCACCCCCGTGGGGGCCACGGCCAACGTCTTCGCCTGCGGCATCCTGGAAAAGAATGGCGGCAAAGTCGAACTGGGCCGCTACCTGAAGGTGAGCATTCCCTTTTCGGTGGCCGCCGTGCTCACGTGCCACATCCTGATTCAACTGATCTGGCTGTAACCGATCGCACCCGATTCGAAGTACTGCCGCGACCTGCCGAGCCACCGGCCGAGATGATCATGCGCACCGAAGCGGTGCCGACTACTTTTTTTCTTTGCGCGTCACCTGACATGCATCCCGCATTCAGGTGGATACGCCCAGCCTGGGCAGGATCCAGGCCTGCAGCAAATACCACACGGCCAACACCGCGATGAAGATGAGAAGTTCTGTCATGACGGCCTCAATTCTTTCCGCGCAGGGCGGCTGAATCTATTTCGTATTTCTTGATCTTGTAATGAATGGCCCGGCGGCTGATACCCAGCAGCTTGGCGGCCTCCTTCTGAACACCGCTGGTCTGCTTGAGGGCCCGGATAATGGCGCCGCGCTCGGTGTCTTCCAAAGAGAAGGAGTCGGATGCGTTTTCTTCGGTCAAGGCCATGGCGGGCAGACCGGAAAGATGCATGTCTTCGGGCCGCAGGAGATTGCCATGGCACAGGACGATGCCGGCCTCGATGGCATTCTTCAATTCGCGGACATTGCCCGGCCAGGGATAGGCACGCAGGTATTCGATGGTCTCCTGGGGCAATTTGACCGGCCGGGTCCCATTCTGACGCGCGTAGGACTGTACGAAGAGCTGGGCCAGGACGGGGATGTCCTCCTTGCGGTCGCGCAGCCGCGGGACGCTGAGGGTCACCACGCGCAATCGGTAGTAGAGATCTTCACGGAAACGGCCGTTTTTGATCTCCTCCACCAGATCGGAATTGGTGGCCGCCAGCACCCGGCAATCCACGGAATTTTCCTTGAGATCGCCGATGCGGCGGATCTTGCGGTCCTCCAGGAAGCGCAGCAGTCGCACCTGCATCTCCATGGAGATATTGCCGATTTCATCCAGAAACAAGGTGCCTTTGTCGGCCGTGTCGATCAGCCCGCGCTTGTCGTTGACGGCATGGGTGAAGGCGCCGCGCACATGGCCGAACAACTCGCTCTCGAGCAAACCGGCCGGCGTGCTGCCGCAGTCGACCACCACGAAGGGCTGTTTGACCCTTGGGCTCAAACGATGGAGCAAGCGGGCGATGCGCTCCTTGCCTACCCCGCTCTCGCCCAGGATGAGCACGTTGACGTCGCTCTGGGCCACCTTGCGCACCAGCCCGTATAGCTCTTTCATCTTCGGGCTGGCGGCGTTTTCCATGTCGGCCAGCATGGCATCGTCATCGTTGACCACCGGCGCGAAGCGCGGGTTCTCCTCCAGCACCTTGCGCAACTTGAAAACCAATTCCCGCCCGTCGAATGGTTTGGCCAGGTAATCCACTGCCCCGGCCTTCACGGCCTTGACGGCATCGGGGATGGAGCCGTAGGCGGTGAGGAAGATGATCGGCAACCCGGGGTGCAGCGCCCGGGCTTTGGTCATCACCTCCATGCCGCTCATGCCCGGCATCTTCATGTCCGATATCATCAGGTCGATCTTGCTGTCCTTGAGGATGCGCAAGGCTTCCTGCCCGTTTTCGGCCTTGTATATGTTGAAACCGGAGCTCTGCAGGCGTGCCTCGAGCACTTGCAGCACATTGGGATCATCGTCCACGATCAGGATCGAACTATTTTCTGCCACTGGGTTTGTCATGTCAATTCACCCTTGCAGCCATTACAAGGCGCTCCTTTCGCGCACACCGGCACTTCCGGCCACAGTCGCGGTGGGCCGCAACCGCCCATGAATGGGGCAAGTCCCGTCACTCGGATGGAATCGCGTTTTTCTTCTTCTGGATCTTCTGATCGATGGTTTCGAAGGCCTTGATTTGCGCATTAAGCCTTTCAATCTCTTTTTCGAGCGATTTTATTTTCTTATCCCGAGCATCCAAGGTTTCTTCGGCTGCGGCGAGCTGGCTTTTAAGCCGCTGCAGTTCCTGGTTGGCCCGCACCACGAGCCATTGCGGAACGGAGGGCGCTGCTTTGCTGGCTTCAAGGTTTTCCTTATCCAAAGGAATATTGGAAAAAAGCATCTTTTCAGACAAAAGCGGCGCCAAGAGCGCAGGATCTTCATACTCCGGTTTTTTCTTGGGAGCGCTCTCCACCCAGGTATTCCACAGGGCGATGGCGTCCTGATACGCCTGGGGCGTATTGGCTTGCATCAACCGGGTGCAGGCCAGCCCGTACAGGGCCATGCGCGCCATGACCGGATTGGCCGTCTGCTCCCGGAGAGCGATGAACTTCTGTGCCGATTGATCGTAGGCTTTGGCTTTATAATCAGTTACGGCCTCGCCATAGCGATTGGCCTCCCCAGGCGCCAAGCCCGGCTCCATGGAGGTGGGGCCACCCAAGGCACGCAGGTTGCATCCGGCGGCGGTCATCACCCCCACGCACAGCAGCACCCATGCAAGGCAGCGCCGGGTCGATTTCAATTGCACGATTCTCCTGGTCCTTTTCATTGTCGGCAACGGCTTTTCAGGTTATCCAGATTGCGAGCGCCATCCCAGGTAAAATTTTGCGAATTAAAATTCAATAGGATACGCATATGCCCAAACGATTCCGGACGCGCCCCCCTTTACAAAAGCGGGCCGCCGTTCTCAACCCGGCTTTTGTATACCATCTAAGGAGCGCTTCGCAATAGCTAACCCTTCTGTTGGATCTCATCGTTCGCGCTGTTGCGATCCATCAACGGAATTTTCTTTTGCCGGAACGGCCGTTGGGCAGGACAGTGGGCAAGGTAAAACTGAAAGTGGTGCCTTTGCCCACCTGGCTTTCAACCCAGATCGTACCGCCGTGGGCCTCGACGATGTTTTTGGTGATGCTCAATCCCAAACCAACCCCATCCAGATGTTCTCGCACCTGGGCCCCCCGGTAAAATTTGTTGAACAGCTTGTCCAGGTCCTCTTCGAGGATTCCGGGGCCGGTATCCACCACGCTGAATGTCAGCCGGTTCCGTTTGTCCAAGGTTCCCACCCGGACCCAGATTCTGGCCTGAGGATCTGAGAACTTGACGGCGTTTCCGATCAGATTGAGGAAAACCTGTCGCAGATACTGGGCATCGCCCAACACATCCGGTGTTTCCGGCTGGATCTCGGAGGCGATGGCCACCTGCTTGGCCTCGGCTGTGGGACGCAAGCTGGCGATGCAGGCGGCTACCAGGGAATAGGTATCCACCGGTTGATGCTGTAATTTCAAGGCGCCCGGCTCCAGACGGGAAGCCTGCATGAGATGATTGAGCAGGTCGCAGATCCGGCCGATTTCGGTACCGGCGATTTCCAGAAATTTGTGCTGCCGCTGGTTGATCGGCCCCATGACTTCCTCTTCGATCATGTTCACCGATTCGCGGATGGAGGTCAGCGGCGTACGTATCTCATGGCTGAGCATGGAGATGAAATCCGAGCGCATCTGCTCCTCGTGCTTGAGTCGGGCCGCCATCTCGTTGAACGCCGTGGCCAGTTCTCCCAGTTCGTCTTTGGCATGAATCTTGAGAGGTTCGCTCTGCCGGTCTTTGGATATGGAGCGAATGCCGCGCATCAGCTCCTTGAGCGGCCGGATGATGGAGTAGGCCAGAAAGACGACCCCCATCAACCCCACCAGGCTGGAGACGCCCAATCCGATCAACGCGTTGTGCACCGACTGGATGCCCAGGCGGTTGATTTCGCGGGTGGCCTTCTCCACCTCGGATTGGTTCTGAGAACGGGCCTGGGTGATCTTGGCGATCCAATCGTTGATCACCATTTCGGGGATCCAGATCATCTGGGGAGGATCGGGCTGGCCATTGCCGCCCTCGCCCGCTGTCGGGGCCGCGTATTTCTGGTACTCGTCGTATACCTCCTGCCAATTGGGCGAGAGCGACTCGCCCTGCTCGCCCAGGGCCAACACCTTTAGCAGGCCGGCCTCGAACTCGGCGCGGGCCTCGGCAAAAAAATTGAGGTAATCCTCTTTTTCGAGCAGATGGTACTTTTTTTCGTTCTCCTCCATGCTGATCAGGTTTTCCAAAATTCGCTTGGAAGTGTCCGAAATGGCATAGTTGCGACTGACGGTACGCTCGGAAATGTGCACCACCTGCTGAAAATTCATATACAGCATCAGGATGGTGCCATAGAAAATGGCCACCACCATGAAGAACCAAATCAATAATTTTCCGGTGATTCCGTATCTTGGATCCATTACCGCGCTTTTCTGCCAGGTTACATGCCCATCACCCGGGATAGACCCGGAGGATCGACCGATTCAGGTTGATAGGGACGAAGGATGCCGGCGTGCCGTGCAGATCTCGCCACGCAGGCTACTATAATCGCTCGGACAAATCAATTTGCGGCGATAAAAAAGGCGGCGTGGTTGGAGGTGAAAACCGGGGGATCGCGCCGCACGATGGGTTGTATCAAGGGATGCTTCCTGAAGACGCGTTCCACGAAACGCCTTACCTGCGGCCGATTCCAGCCCAATGGATGTTCAAAATCGCGGTACAGGGCCAGGTCGCCGTCGTAAAAATCTCTCAAGAATAGGCCCCTTGCATCGGGGCTGCCCAGGGGCAGGTTGAAAATGGCCAGGTTCAAAAAATCGATGGCCCCGGCATGCTCGGCCGCGAAGGCCAGGGTGTCCCGGGCGGCGGCTTCGTCTTCGGCCGGGGTGCCGAACAACAGGTAGACATAGATGCCGATGCCGGCCTGCCGCAGGTTGGCCAGCACCCGGGCGGCCGTTTCCAGGCGCACCCCTTTGTCCAGACGATCCAGCACGACCTGATTGCCCGACTCGAGGCCGATCTTGAGCATGGTGCAGCCGGCGGCCGCCAGTCGTTTGCAAAAATCGGGATCGTCCAGGGGCGGCGCGATGCGCACGAACCCGTACCATGGCGCCCCCGGCGGCTGGCGGCACAGGGCCTCTAGCAGGGCCGGCGACAGGGCGTTGTCGAGCAGGTGGATCAGCGCGGGCCGGTATTTCTCAGAGAGTCGGCGCAGTTGGGCGGCGGCCAGAGCGTGCGGCAGGGGCTGAAACGGCCGCTTTTCGGCCCGTTCGGGGCAGAAAGCGCAACGCCGCCACCAGCATCCGGTCGAGGCGCTGAAGGGCAGGATCAAGCCGGGGCTCAGGTAGGCCAGATCGCTTATGTCACTGTAATCCGGCATGAAATCCTTGCTGGCGAAGGGACTCCCCATTTCCCCGAGCAAGGCGGCTTCACCCGGCCCGGCGACCATGCGATCGACCCACCCGGACAAGGCCGCCACCCGGCCGGGCCATTGCATCCAGGAGGTGATCAGCCCGCCGCCCAGGATGATTTTGAGGCCCGGCAGCGCCCGCTTGAGCACACCGATCAGGGCAAACGCGCACAGCGCCTGGGATAGATAATTGATGGAAACACCCACCGCCGAGGGTTTCATGGTCCGCAGGCGTGGCACCAGCTGTTCCGTAAAATATGAATAGTACGGATTCTGCTCGGGCTGGTGGGCAGCGGCCCGCAAGTCCTCACTGCGCACGGGCGTCCGCCGCCCGTCCCGATAATCGGCCAGCCCCGGGCGCACGCCCGCCGGCCCGCACTGGCCGAGCAGCCGCTCCACGTCGGCCACGGCCCGGCGGTAAGCGTCGGGACGACGGTACCCTTGGGGGGTGCGCAAATCCTCCAGATGACGGTCGAGGTGCCGATGGGCGCGCAGGGACCAGGTATCCGGCGCGGGCTTGACCCGGGCCAACAGATAGTAGAATCCTTCCAGGTTGGCGTCGATGAGCGCACATGGCACGCCGTGGGCGCGCAAGGCACCCGCCAGGCGGGCGATACCAGCCGGCGGCTCGCTGGGTTTGGCCACCGGCGGATGGATCAGCACCATCATCTTTGATCCTGTTCCATCAACTGCCGGCAATAGGTCTCGCGCACGAACAACAGCAGCACCACGGCGAGGGTCAGCCAGGCCAGCATCAAACCGAATCCGGCCTGATAGGCCGCCATGTCGTAAAGGCGGACGCCATCGGCCATCTGCCCCTGCCACTTCCGGTCCAGCATCCAGCCCACGGCCGGCTGCAACAGCATGGGACCGGACATCACCCCCATGTTGGCCACGCCGGAAATGGTGCCGGAGAGCCGTTGGGGCACCGACTCCTTGGCAATGGAAAAGGTGACGATCATGGAACTGGAGGCAAAAGCGGTGAGCAGCAGCACGGCCACCATCACCGCCAGAGGGATGCGCGGGATGAAAAAGGCCGTGAACCAGCCCGCCAGCGTCAAGGCGCAGCCGATGATGAACAATGGCTTGCGCCGGCCCATGCGATCGGAAAGCCAGCCGACGAGCGGGCTGCCCAGCGCCAGGGAGACCATCATGGCCGAGGTCACCAGGGCGGCCCGGGCCGCCGTCAAGCCATGGTGGGTGGAAAGGTAGGGCACGCCCCACAACCCGGCGAAGGTGAGCATGCTGCCGGTCATGGCGCCGGGAATCGCCATCAGCAGCACCGTATTGCGATACCGATACACCTCCCGGATGCCGCCGGCGATGCTCTTGAGGGAAACGCGCGTTCGGTTCGGCAGGTGCGGCACCCGGTCGCTGAAGCCCTTTTCATGGGGGAAGTCCCGGACCCAGACCCAGATGGCCGCACCGACCGCCAGGGTCGCCGCCGCAACGATCAGCAGCACGCTGCGCCAGCCGAAGCGATCCATGAGCAGTCGCAGCGGCGTGCCGGCAAAGACCGCGCCGCCAATGCCGCACAGCACGGCCATGCCTGAAACCATGGAGTAAAAACGGGGCGGGAACCAGTGGGTCGCCAGCTTGAGCAGCGATACGAAGGCCACGGCCACCGAGCCGCCGATGAGCAACCGGCCGACTGCCGCCCAGAGAAAGGTGGGCGCCAGCGCAAACAGCAGTGTCCCCATCACCGCCACCGCTGCGCCGACCCCCAGCAGTCGCCGCGGCCCGAGGGTATCGGTCAGCACGCCGGTGGGCACCTGCATGGCCACATAGGCGTAAAAGTAAAAGGCGGCCAGGCCGCCCAGAGCCCCGCCCCCCAGGTGGAACTCCCGCATCAGAGCCTCGGTCATGACCGCCGGCGCCACCCGGTGGAACATGGCCATGAGATAAAAGAGCGCGCCCAGTCCCCAGACGAACCAGGCAGCGGAAAGCGGCGGCGCAGAAGCGGGGTCAGATGACATAGGGACCTTCAGCAAATGGAATTCTCGGCAAACGAGGCCCGCACTATAGTGGTGGCGGGAGATGGTGTCAATCGACGGCTCACAGCCGGCAGCTGCCGGCCCGGCAGCGCATGGCGATCTCATTGGAGACGCTCTGGTGGTCCCGCCCCAGGTGAAAATTGAGCCAGGAAGAGGTCTGGTTCAACTCCCACATGCGCGGCGGCACGCAGCCGCGCACCATCTCCTGGATCCGGCCCACGCCGCTCAACCGCTTGTAGGCGCGAAACCAGATGCAGTACCGCTCGGGGTGCACCTCGCAGCGGCCGTTGAGGCTGCCGCCGCAGGCGCCGTTGCGGATGTGCTTGGGGCACTGGGATTCGGGACAGATGAAGGCCACGTGCTGGATGGCGCAATCCCCGCATTTGCGACAATCCAAAATGAATTGTTTGGCCGGGTCCTCCACCAGGTCGGTGAGCAGCTTGCGGCCGAGGTGGCCGTCCAGATGCGCGGCCAGGCGGCGGAACCAGGGGGCCAGCGGGTGGTCGTGGCTGAAAAAAAGATCGTGGGCACGACTGAGGGCCCCATAGAGCAACCGTTCTTGCTGATGGACCCGGGGGGGACCGACGCAGAACCCCGGGCCGGCAGATGAATCGTCAACCTCTTCGGAAAAGGCATAGAACCCTTCCGGCTGGGGGAAGTCGAAGTCGTCCAGAAAACTCTCCCACTGATCCTCGATCCGGGCCAGGCGATCCAGAATCCGGCCCACGGTATCGTAGCGTCCGTGGATGCCGCCGATGTGTATCCCCTTGTACCCCAGCCCCTTGAGTACCGCCGCCAGCCGGGCGGCGCGCTCGATGGCCAGGCGTCGGCCGTCTTTCTTGTCGCGCCACTCTTTCTGGATGCGGGCCAGCAGTGCATCGGTCACCACGGCACCGGGCACTTTGCCGCTGTGCATGATGGCGGCCACCCTGGGGTTGAGCAGGTAGACCGAGCCCAGCACCGGCACCGGGATGCACAGGTGCCGCATGATCCGGATCAATTCATGGAATTTGCGGGCATCATAGCCCAGTTGGGTGATGATGAACTGGGCGCCGGCCGCAACCTTGCGGCACAGTTTGGCGTACTGGGCGAAGCATTCGGCCTCGGTGCGCTTGAATGGTGACACGGCGCAGCCCGCAAAGAAGCTGTCCGGATCGCCGGCGGCCTGCAGCCGCTCGCTGAGCAGGCCCAGCATGATCTGCAGCTGGACCGAATCCAGATCGAAGACCGGAGCCCCCTGGCCGCCGAACCCCTGGCCCGAGTAATCGCCATTGAGGGCCAGGATGTTTTTCATGCCCATGCGGGCCAGTTGCAAGGCCCGGCTCTCCATGCCCACGCGGTTCATGTCCCGGCAGGTGAAGTGCACGATCACATCCATGCCCAGGTCGAAAATGTCGTGGCCGATCACATCGGGGCTCAGCGAAGGATTGCCGCCCGGGTTGTCGGTGATCGAGACGGCCGACACCCGTCCGTCGGCAAATGCATCGCGGGAAATGCCCATGACCGCGTCCACGGCCCGCCCCAGGTGTTCCCGCCCGGGCACCAGTTCCAGGGTCACCACGAAATGCTTCTCTTCGAATAGATCGTTTTGAAAAACCCTCAGCATGAAAGGTTCCTTTCCGGCCCGGCCCCCTGGTCGACGGCGGAACCGCTGCCGGGGAGCGATGGCCTGCCCCCTTATCCATAGACGCGTTCGCGCCCGAGGTCAAAAAGTTTGACGCCATGCCAGCAACCGGTCCTCGACAAGCGCCGGGCGATGGGCTATTGCACCTTGCTATCACCCCGGGCCGATGTGTGCTCGATAAACATTGGAGGCTTCCCATGATAAATAGGATATGGCTCGCCGCAGTCAGCTGCGTCCTGGTTTTGGCCGCAAGCGCGATGATCGCAGCGGCTCACGCGGAACCGGTCAACCTGCTCTCGCTGCAGGAAGGTGCGCTGCCGGTGACGGTGCCGCCGACCTACGGCGGCTGGAATGCCGAAAACCTTCTGGACGACAGCCCTCAAACCGGCTGGGCCTGTGAAACCAACCAGATCAAAAACAACGTTTTTGTCTTCGAACTCGCCGAGCCGGCCGCCCTGGAGCGCTTCGAATTCGACAATGCCGCAGTGGATGACGAAGGCGCCGGCGCCAAGGGGCTGTTGGTAGAGGTCTCCACCACTTCGGCCGCGAGCGGTTTTGCGCCGGTGCTCGAGGCCACCCTGGCCGACAAGACCGACGGGCAGAAATTCCCGGCCGCCAAACAGCTGCCGGCCCGTTGGGTGCGCCTGACCCTGCGGGACAACCACGGCAGCGAAGGCTGGACCGAACTGTTCGGCTTCCGCGGCTATGGCCAGAAGCCGTCGCCCACCTCGCCGGGCGACATTTCCGGTACCTACGACAGCAGCTACTCCCAATTTCACATCCGGCAGCAGGGAACGGCGCTGGTCGGCTGCTACGAGTACGACGACGGCCTGCTTAACGGCACCATCGAAGGCCGGGTCATGAAACTCACCTGGCAGGAGTCGGGCGGCCCCGACGACCGCGGACCGGCCGTGATGGTCTTCGCCCGGGACGGCAAATCCTTCCGCGGCTTTTATTGGGGCCTGGGCCAGGAAAAAGGCGCACCCGGCGGCAGCTGGGACGGCAAGAAGATCGCAAGCGAGGTCGGCGGCTGCCCCCACTGGAGCGGTTCGGTAGGCGGCGAATTGAAGAAGAAACTCACCACCGACAGACGGGCGCGGCTGTACGGCATTCTCTTCGATTTCAACTCCGCTGTCCTGAAACCGGAATCCAAGCCGGTGTTGGAAGAGGTGCGCGGCCTGCTGGCCGGCGAGCCGTCCTGGCGCCTGACCATCGAGGGCCATACCGATGCCGTCGGCAGCGACGATCAGAATCAGAGCCTTTCCCAGAAGCGGGCCGAAGCCGTCAAAGCCTACCTGGTGGCCGCCGGCATTTCGGCGGATAGGCTCAAGACCGTCGGATTCGGCGAATCCAGGCCGGTGGCCGACAATGCCGCCGAATTGGGACGGGCCCAGAACCGGCGGGTGGAACTGGTGAGGGAGTGAGCCGAACCGAAGAATGAGGAAGAAAGTCGAAGGGGAAAAGAAGAAAGGAAGAACTATGTTGCGTTCAAAGCGGATGGTGGGTTTTTCTTTATCGATTTTACTTCTCGGCACTTTTTGGGCCTGTCAGGGCGGGCTGGGCGGCGTCATGGATCAGGTGGCGCAGCAGATGCAGAGCGACCAACCCCTGACCCAGAACGAAATCATCGCGGGATTGAAACAGGCCTTGGAGGTCGGCACCGGCAATGCCGTGGCCTTGACTTCCAAAACCGACGGCTACTTCAAGAATCCCCAGATCAAAATACCTCTGCCGGAACAGGTGCGCAAAGCCGAAGATCTGCTGCGCACCGTGGGGCTGGGCGATCAGGTGACGGCCTTCGAGAAGAGCATGAACCGCGCCGCGGAGCGGGCCGCACCCGAGGCCAAGGCCCTTTTCGTAACGGCCATCAAGCAGATGACCTTCGCCGATGCCAAGAAAATCCTCCAGGGCCGGGAAAACGAGGCCACCCTTTACTTCGAGGAAAAGACATCCGCGCCTCTGGCCCAGCGCTTCAAGCCCATCGTGCACAGCGCCATGTCCGAGGTGGGGGTCACGCGCTATTACCAGTCCATCGAATCCAAGCTGCGGGTCCTGCCCCTGGGTGGCAGCCTGAACCTCGATCTCGATCAGTATGTCACCGGCAAGGCCCTGGACGGCCTGTTCTTCATGGTGGCCCAGGAAGAGGCCAAGATCCGCAAAGACCCGGCTGCGCGGGTCACCGAACTGCTCAAACGGGTGTTCGGCGCCCAGCCCTGAACGCAGGAAGATGTAAAAAGGGCTCCGCTCAACAGCGGGTCGGGCATCACTGCAGCAGCGTACCGATAAAACACCACGAAAAGCTCTCCGATTCGGGTGCGGCGGTTTCACTGCCGTTGGTGTAGTTCGAATCGGCGGCCTCGTTGTAAGCCCGGATGCGGTACTCGTAGCGGGTACCGCCGACCACCGTGCTGTCGGTATATGCGGTGGCGTTCGCGCCGGCCTCGCCGATCTGCGTGAAAACCGATGTCTGGCGATCCGATTCATCCGTGGCATTGGCGTCTTCGGAGGTATCGGAATCTTCCGCCATGCGCCGTTCGATCTTGAACCCCAGTTCGTCGTCGCTGTTATCGGTCCAGGAGAGCTGCACATCGTCGCCGTCCGTGGTGACGGTGAGGCTGGTGGGCCGAGCCGGCGGGGTGCCGCCGATGAAGCTGCCCAGGGCAAAGGCGCCCTCGATGGGATGGGTGGCGTCCTGGGCGATGGGCGTGACCGCAAGGGAGGTGTCGACGTCGCTGATGGGAACTGTCCCCCCCTGGTTGATGACATAAGCGAAATCGCCGTTTTTGGGCGCGGCCACGCCATGGGGCATGACCCCCACCGTCCGGGTCAGTGCGTTGAAGTCCTCGGTGCGGATCATCGTGACCGAATTGGAAACATTGCCGCTGTTGGTCACGAAGGCGTATTGCCCCCTGGCGCCGATGGTCACGCCCCAGGGCCCGTGACCGGCCGGGATGGATTCGACGATGGTATCGTCCTCGGTCTGAATCACGGTGACACTGCCGGTCAGGCCGCCGGTGTAATTGGCCACATAGATGTATCGGCCGTCCGGGGTGGCGGCCACGCCCACGGGGTTGGTCCCCACGGCGCTGATGGTGGAGACCAGCAATTCGGAGCCGTCGTGGACGATCACCGACATGGTGCCGGCATTGTAGTTGCTCACGTAGACTTTGATGCGCGATTCATGCGCCTGGTAAATGGCGGCCACGCCGAAGGGGCCGTCGCCCACATCCACCGTATCGGTGACGGTGATCGTATCGACGTTGATGATGGAAACCGTATCGTCGCCGAAATTGGCCACATAGGCGTAATCCCCTTCGGGGTCGATGGCCACGCCCCGGGGTTCGTTGCCCACCGGTGCCGTCTCGGGCACCGTGCCCTCGTCGAAATTCTCGTTGGTAATCGCGGTGATGGCATCCTCATCCGGGCAGGTGATGACCACGAAGCTGCCGTCGGGCGCCACCGCCGCGCCGTATGGCGAACAGGGATCTGCATCGAAGGTGACCGAGTCGAAGGTCTGGGCGCTGGTGTCCACGCGCACCACCGAACCGTTTTCGTAACTGGGGATATAGGCATAGGTCACGGCCCCGGCAGTGCCGAAACCGCATAGCACCATCGCAAGCGCGCAAGCCATGATCACCGCTTTGGACCGCTTCATGAAATCTCCCTTGGATTTTTTGCTGTTCGAAAGCTTCGGCGGTCGCCGAAGGGCAATGGCCGTCCCCACTCGCTTACGGCCAAGGTGTGATTTAGCCCATCTGGTGTCCATGATCAAGCGCCTCGGAATCGATCGAGCATGCCGATGAGCGCCGGAAGGGCTTTGTGCACGGCCTTGTGCAGGGGAAAACGTGCCAATTCATCCGGCCGCACCCAAACGCAGGCGGAAGGGCCGGCGCGCCGAATCCGGCCGCCCTGGTGGCGGCACAGGAACAGGGTCAGGCGCAGTTTGAAGTGGGTGTAGGCATGGTGCACCGTGGCCACCGCCATGGGCGATGCCACCGTCAACCCCACCAGCTGCCGTATCTTTTCCATGCAGGCCGCCGGCAGGTCGTCCGGCCGATCTGCCACCGGCCCGCCGGGGAATTCCCATAAGCCGGCCAGCAGTCCCTGGTCGGGCCGGCGGGTGAGCAGCAGGCGATCCGCCTTGAGCACGGCGCCGGCCACCCACTGCTGGGTTTCCACCCGGCGCCGCCCGGCCCGTCGGGGATATCGATCGGTGAGGCCACGTCCGAAACAGAGACAGAACCGGACCAGCGGACATTGATCGCAACGGGGTGCCTGGGGGCTGCACACCAGGGCCCCCAGCTCCATCATGGCCTGATTGTGACGCCCCGGGTCGCGGGAATCCAGAAGCGCATCGGCTTCGGCCTGATAAACCTTGTGGCCGGCGGGGGTGTCCACCGGCGTCTCCAGGCAGAGCAGACGCGCAAGGACCCGTTTGACGTTGCCGTCCACCACGGCGCAGGGCCGGCCGAAGGCGATGCTCAGGACGGCGGCGGCGATGTAATCCCCAACCCCCGGCAGCTGCCGCATCCGGATCCAATCCGAGGGCAGGCGTCCGTCCATTTCCGCCACCACCTTCTGGGCCGCCCGGCGCAGATGGCGCGCCCGGGAGTAGTATCCCAAGCCCTCCCACAGTTTGAGCACGGCCTGCTCGTCGGCCCGGGCCAGGGAGGCCACATCGGGGAAACGTTGCAGGAACCGGTGGAAATAAGGTTCGACGGTCTTGACCTGGGTCTGTTGCAGCATCACTTCGGAGACCCAGATGGCATAGGGGTCGCTCGTGCGGCGCCAGGGCAGATCGCGCTGCCGGGTATCGTACCAGGCGCCCAGCTGCTGGCGGATCGCATTGCAATCGGTTGCGGGCATAGGGGAGAGTGGCATGGCCCCCTCTTACCACGGCACCGGGTGCTTGGCCATATCTCCTGCATCAGAGCTTATTCTTCTCAAGGACCCGGCACCCGGGGCCGATAGAAATGGGGCAAGCAGCCTGCAGGTAATCCAGCGCACCAGGAGCACTCCCCATGAGCGACATCAATCCCCAGCATTTCATCGAAGAACTGCGCTTCGATATCAAGACCAACGACCAGATCAAGGCCCGGCTGGTAATGGCCCATTTTTCAGAGATGGACCCCCAGACCCAACGCACGGCCCTGTTGGATTTGAGCCGGTCGCCGGACAGCTTCGTATTCCCGCTACTGGTAACGGTACTGGCCGCCTCTCTGGAGTCGGACCGGCAACCGGCGGCGATCAAAGAGTTGCTCTATTCCAAGGCCTTGGACCACCCTGATATGCTTGCCCAGATGTTGATCCGGGAGGTCAAGCCCAACCACCGCCTGGTGCTGGCCGAGGTGGCCGGCGAGATCAAGCTGGACGAGGCCACCCCGATCCTGCTGAGCATCCTTAGCGAGGAGCAGGACGAAAAGATGCTGAGGGGGGCCATCAAGGCCCTGGGCATGATCGGCAATCCTTCGGCCACCACGCCCATTTCCGAATTCCTTTACGCCGGCGGGGTGGAGCTGATCATCGCCGCCATTCAGTCCCTGGGCCTGCTGGGGACCCCCACCGCCATTCAGCGATTGTCCGAAAAGCTGGGCAGCGACGCCGACCTGGACTATATGATCCTGGACCTTTTCGCCGCTTCCCAGGAGCCCGAGGCCCTGGAACGGCTCAACGCCACCCTATCGGCCCAGCATGCCCATCTGCGCAACGCCGGCAAGCAGCGCCTGACCGACATCGGGCCCAAGGCCGTGCCGGTCCTGATCAAAAATCTGCGCTACGATGATCCGGATCTGCTGATCCACAGCCTCAACGTGCTGGGGGCCATCGGCGACGAGTCGGCCATCGTCCCCATCCGCAAACTGCTGCATAGCGAACCGCGGGACGCCAATGTGCGTTTCGCCGCCTACGAAGCCCTGGGCCTGCTGCCCACGGCCAAAGGCGCTTTCGCCCTGGCCCAGGGGCTCAACGACCCGGTGGACAATGTGCGTGCGGCCGCGGCCGGTGCCATCGACCGCAACTACAACACGGTTCTGGCGGCAGGCATCAAGAACCTGATCCGCGACGAAAATGCCGCCGAACGCCCCATCAGCCGCACCATCATGGATGCCGAATGCGACACCATCTTTCTGGACGTGATTCAGGAGGAGGGATTCCGGGACTTTGCCCTGGAATATCTCTGCCGCCAGGCCCACAGCGACGTGCGGGAGCACTTTGCCGGCCTGCTCAAGCACAATGGCCGGGGCGAACTGGCGGCGGCCATCGAAAGCAGCACCTGCGTGGAACGCGGCAATGTCCTCAAGGTCTTCGCCGTGGACGATTCCAAAATGATCCTGAATATCTACCGCAGCGTGCTGCACAACCTGGGGTGCGAGCCGGTACTCTTCGAGTTTCCGGCCGAGGCCATCAAACGGGTCGCCACCGAGAAGCCGGACCTGATCTTCACCGACCTGAACATGCCCGATATCAGTGGCGTGGCGCTGACCCGCGCCGTGCGGCAGCGCTACCCCAAGGAGCGCCTGCCCATCATCATGGTCACCACCCAGAACGAGAGCCAGGACAATGAGGCGGCCATCAAGGCCGGGGTCAACGCCATCCTCCACAAACCCTTCAACGAACAGACGCTGCGAACGGCCATGAAAGCTCATCTGAAATAATGATCAGCCGTTGCACCCCTCCAGCGTCTTGATCAGTCCCTGCATGTGCGCTTTCTCCGCCTGGGCCAGGTGGATGAACGCCGCGCGGTCGGCTTCGGCACCGCTCTGTTCGGCCAACGAGCGGTACAGGTCGTAGGCGGCATACTCGATCTGCAACGCCAGTTCCATGAAACGCAGGCACTGCTGATCCTCGACGGCGGCCGCCTTTTTTAAAGCCTCTTCCAGCGGCATACCGCCTTCGAGAAGCTCCCCGCTCAACTGGTCGTACAGCGCCTCAAAAGCCGGCGCCTCCGATTGGAGCTTGCGCCAGAAGCCGTGAACCACCCGGGCGTGGGCCACTTCGGCCCGGGCCAGGACCGCGAAGGTCTGGGCCCAGCTGTGGGCCGCGCCCTGCCGGCTGACGCTCTCATAAAAACGCTGGGCGCCTTTCTCCAGGTTCATGGCGGTGTGCAGCATTTCCGGCATCGATTGGCCGGCGAAGAGATGCACCCGGGGCATGTCGCCGATGCGGGCGCCGTCCCAGGCCAGCATGCCGCCGGTGAGGTTGTAAATCGTCGGGTGCTCCCCCTCTTCGGCCACCATGGCCGCCGCGGCCATGGAGCGGCCGCCGCTGTGGCAATAGAAGATCAATTCCTTATCTGCCGGCAACCGCTTCATGGAGCGCACCAGCTCCGGCAGTGGGATCAGCAGTGCACCGGGGATGTGCCCGCGCCGGTACTCTTCGGGCTGGCGCACATCCACCAGCAGGTAGGCGTTTTCATGATGGCTTTGAGAAAACTGGCGCAGCTGCTCCGGGCTCATGGGTTTCAGCGGCATGCCTTCTTGTTCTCCTTCCTTGCAAGGGTTTTACGCAACCAAAATTCAAGCGTTGCCGTCCAGCGACAACAGATAGCCATTGAGGGTGTGGATATAAGCCGAGGGTTGGCGCCGCACCGAACCACCGAAGGCCTGGACCAGCCGCAGGGCCTGGTCGCGCCAGCGCGGCTCGCCGCTGAGCCGCTGGAGATGGACCAGGTTGTTCAGGGCCACGGCGTTGGCCGAGGGGATGGCCCCGTCATAGATCTCCTTGGGCCGCATGGGCAACGGCTCGTGGTCGGCGGCCGTAAGGAAATAACCGCCCCGGGCCGAATCCCAGAACAACCGTTCCATCTCCGCCTGCAGCCGGGCCGCCCGTTCCAGCCAGCGCCGGTCGCCATCGGCGCGGTGGAGCGCGATCAGGCCCATCACCAGGAAGGCGTAATCGTTGGCTGTGGCGCTGATGGCCGTCTCGCCGTCCCGGAAGCGGTGGCGCAGCCGACCCTTTTCGTCGGGCATGCTTTCGAGGATAAAATACGCGGCCTTGCGCGCGGCCGCCAGATATTCGCGCTCTTCCAGCACCATGGCCCCTTCGGCCAGGGCCGCAATCATCAAGCCGTTCCAGTCGGTGAGGATCTTATCGTCCTTGAGCGGCGGCACGCGGCTGCCCCGGCTGTTGAAGAGCCGCTCCCGAAGCTGTTCCCATTCGCGGGACAAGGCATCCGGCGCGATTCCCAGATCGCGGGCCCATTCGGACCAGGGACGGGTCAGGTGCAGAATGTTGGTGCCGGTCCGGCGGTGGGTGGCCTCTTCCAGGAAGTTGCCCTCGGCTGCCAGGTTGAAGATACGCGGCCAGGGCAACCCCTTGCCGTCTGCCTTCAGGAGAGCCTCGAACTGGGCCAGGGACCAGAGATAGTACTTGCCCTCTTCGCCTTCGCTGTCGGCATCCTCGGCCGTGAAGAAGCCGCCCTTGAGATCGGTCATGTCGCGCAGCACATAGGTGAAAATCTCCCGGGCGGTCTGGGCGAACAAGGGCGTGCGGGTCAGGACGAAGGCCTCGAGATAGGCCAGCGCCAGCAGGGCCTGGTCGTAGAGCATCTTTTCGAAATGGGGCAGCAGCCATTGCCGGTCGGTGGCATATCGGTGAAAGCCGAAGCCCACATGGTCCCACAAGCCGCTCAGACGCATGGCCTCCAGGGTGCGGGCGGCCATCTGGGAAGCTTTCGAATCGTTGGTCCGGGCACCGAAGCTCAGCAGGAGATTGAGGCGGTGGGCCATGGGAAATTTAGGCGCGCCGTCGAAGCCGGCATACTGCTCGTCGTAGCGCCGGGAGATGTCCGCCACGGCCTTTTCCACGACGGACAGGGCGGGACGGGCCGATTTATCCGCTTCGAACTGGAAGGCGTCGGCCAGGCTTTCGGCCAGGGCATCGGCCGAGTCGCGCACCCGTTGGCCTTCCATGGACCACAAGGCCTTGATCTTCTCGCACAGCTCCATGACCCCCAGACGCCCCAGGCGGCTGCGCTTGGGAAGATAGGTGCCGGCAAAAAAAGGTTTCTTGTCCGCGGTCATCAGCACCGTCAGGGGCCATCCGCCGCCACCGGTGACCATCTGGCACACCGCCATGTAGACGGCGTCGATGTCCGGACGCTCTTCGCGATCCACTTTGATGCATACGAAGGACTCGTTGAGCGCCGCCGCCGCCTCGGCATCTTCGAAAGATTCGCGCTCCATCACATGGCACCAGTGACAGGTGGCGTAGCCCACCGAAAGAAAAATGGGTTTGTCCGAACGCCGTGCTTCTGAGAACGCCGCTTCCCCCCAGGCATACCAATTCACGGGGTTGTGGGCATGTTGTAACAGGTAGGGACTCTTTTCGTGTATCAATCCATTGGCCACGGGACACCTCCCCGCTGCCGCATCTCTCCTGCGGCCTTGCGCCTGAAGTCTTCGTTGGTGAACTGGTTCAATAATATGGCCCGAAAGCCGAGTTGGCAAAAAAGGGACGACAAATAGTTCTATCGTTCCAGATGGTGATAGGCCGGCAAAGTTTGCAGGCGACGGTCCTCCAGAGGGTATCCGATGGTGAAGTGGTAGAGGCTTTGCAGGTGTTCGGGATCGACGCCCAGCAGCCGGTTGACGGGCTCGTCGAAGAAACAGCCGATGCCCGTGCCTCGCAGGCCGTGGGCTTCGGCTTCGAGGTAAAGTACCTGCCCCACCTGCCCGCACTCCCAGTGCAGATGCCGATAGAGGTAGGGCCGTTCGCGCACCAGGGACGACAGCGGCGCCAGCATGGCCAGGGCGAAGGCGCCGTCGGCGGCGATCTCCTGATGGCAGCTCAGGGTCATGGCCTCGCGGGCGCAGTCACCGGGCCGGAGCAGCCAAAGCGGAAAGTCCGGGCGCACCGCCTCCCAAAGGAATTCCGGCCGGCATGACGGCCGCAGCCGTTCGGGCGCCTGCCCCGAACGCAGGAAGAAGTAAAGGCCGGCGGGTATCTCCCGCACGCGGTGGACGAAAACCAGCAGATCCACGCTGGGCGTCAGGATGCGGGCATCGAAGGGCGGCACGCCCGCCCGGGGCCGGGTGCGGTCGAGAATGGCGAGAAAGGCGTCCTGGGGCATGCGCTGGTCCGGATCATAGGCCTGGGCGCTGCGGCGTTGGCGGATCACGGCTGCGGCCCGGGGTGCCGGCGGCGGTGGATAGAGCACCGGATCGCCGGGCAGATGGCAAGCCAGGGCCGGGGAGGCCGGTTTGCAAGCGGCCACATGGGCCTCCCGGATGATCGTCCAATCCACGGCCTCGCGGCTCAGGCGGTTGGGCCGGCCGTGGAAAGAAAGGCCGGCGAAGGGTTGTACCCGCTCATCACGCAGAATCGGATCAAAGGCCGGGCCCTCGCCCGCCGGAGCGACCCATCCGACCAGATCGGGGAGTTCCTCTTCCAGGGGATGCCAATCGGTGCGGTCGAATCCCAGCAAGGTGGCGATCTGGTCGTCCCCGGCGCCGCTGATGCAGCACCACTGCCAGCCATGCAGACGGGCGGCCAGGGAAAGGGCTGCCGCCACATGCCCCGCGTCCAGATTGCAGTAGCGGTAGGCCCGCTCGCCGTATTTCCACGATTCGCGCCAGAAGATGGTGCTCACAGCCACCAGGAAGCCGTGGCCGCCCAGATGGGCCGCAAGCGGGAGATAGGTTCCCACGGGAGCACGGGCGCGCCGGAACAGCGCATGGTAATAGGGAGAATAGTGATGAATGCCGCCGGGCAGCCCATCGGCGGCCGGCAGGATCAGGTGGCATTCGCTGGGGTGCAGATTGCCGGACGAGGGGTGGATGCGCAGGGGCCAGCGTTCGCCGCCGGCCTGCTTCCAGGCCGACAATCCCATTGAGAGGGCCAGAAAACTGCCCAGGGCAGTGCTATCGAACGGCCGGGGCGGCGGCCCCTGGGTGTCATAGAGCGCGGCATAGGCCAGACCCGGGTCGGCGGCCGGCAGCGGCAGCGGGATGCACTCGGCACCTTCGTAAATCCGGAAAGGGTTGGGCTGGTTGGCCCAATCCATGCGGCCGGCCGAGCGTGCATACCGCTGGAAATGGTGCCGGGTGGCCGCGTGGTAGGCCAGAACCGTCTCTGCCGGGGACATGGGGCACCCTCCTGTGGATGGTACCGCCGGCAAGGGGCCGCCGGAGGCGGGAAGCGGCTTCGCAGACGTCCCGCCCCGACCCGCTACCAGCGATCGTAATGCACGAACTCGGCGATCTCGCGGCGCTTGGGCGCCGAGCTGCTCTTGGCCGGATAGCCCAGGGGGATCATGGTGACCAGTTCATAACCGGCCGGCACCTGCATGGCCTCGGCCGCCTTATCGTGATCGAAGAGCCCCACCACCACCGTGGCCAGCCCCAGGCTGTGGGCCATGAGGCATATATTCTGACCGGCGATGCCCAGATCGTACATCATCCATTCGCCGAACTTGGTGGCCGGCACGTCTTTGTAATATCCGGCCGACTTGGTCTTGGCGCACAGCACCAGCACCACCGGCGCCTGGACCATGGCACTGTGGGCCGGATTGCCTTTGGGCGGAAGGCTGGCCTGGAGTTTCTCCTTGGCCGCCGGGTCAGTGACCACGATGACTTCCCAGCACTGGGTATTGGCCCACGAGGGGGCCCATCGCACCGCTTCGAGCACCTTGTGCAGCATCTGCTCGGGAACCGGTCTATCCTGGAATTTACGAATGCTTCGTCGTGTTTGGATCAGAGTCATCAGGTCGGTCATCGAAAAGCCTCCTTGGGGGTTGATGGAATGCTTTCTCCTACCAATCATCCGAAAAAGTTACAAGCCGATAGAGGGCCGGGAAGTAATTTCGATGTGGGCAGATCATTTCAGCAGGTCGGCCAGGGCCTGGTCCAGGCGTGGGAACTGGAACTGGAAGCCCGCGGCGGTGAGCCGTTCGGGCACGGCCCGCTGACCGGCCAGAAGCACGCCGGCCATTTCGCCCATGAGGAGTTTGAGTGCCAGGCCGGGGGTGGGCATGATTGCGGGGCGACCCAGGGAATGCCCCAGCGCCTGGGCCAGTTCCCGGTTGGTCACCGGCTGTGGGCTGCACAGGTTGAAGGCACCGGAAAGATCGCCCCGGCCGGCCAGGAATTCAATGGCCGCCACCAGATCGGCCATATGGATCCAGGGAAACCACTGGCGGCCCGACCCGATGGGACCGCCGGCAAACAGCCGAAAGGGGGGCAGCATCTTGGCCAGGGCGCCGCCATCGGCCGCCAGCACGATGCCGAAACGTGCCAGCACGACCCGCGCCCCTTTGGCCAGGGCGCCCAAGGCCGCCTGCTCCCAATCCACGGACAAGCGGGCCAGAAAGTCATTGCCGGCAGGGGCCGTTTCGGGAAGCAGGGCGTCCCGCCCGTCGCCGTAATACCCCACGGCCGAAGTGCTGACCAGCACGACCGACCGGCCGGGCGGCAACGCCGCCACGATGTTCCGGGTGGTGAGGATCCGGCTGTCGTAGATCTGTTGCTTGTAGCGCGGGGTCCAGCGCTTGAAAATGGTGCGGCCGGTCAGGTTGATGATCAGGTCGGCCTCGGCCGCCGACTGCTGCCAGTTGCCCGGTCGGGAGGTATCGGCCTGCAGGGTGCGGCAGGCGCCGGCACAGGCCCCATGTTCCCCATAACTGCTGCCCACAAGGGTCACCGCATGCCCCTGGTCCAGAAAACCACGAGCCAGGTGCCGGCCCACGAACCCGGTACCGCCGGTGATCAACACCTGCATGACCTGCCTCCTCCCTCCGGAAGATGTGAAAAAAAGGGGCGGAGAACGCGCCCAGCGCGCCGCTCCACCCCTAACATGTCGTTCGGCCAAGATCTATCAGCAACCGCAGGAGCTCGATTTGGAGGTGCCGCAACCCGAGCAGCCGCCCGCGCTGAATTCGATGGCGCAATCGAGTTTGAACCCATAGGTCTGAAAATCGACCTTGATGGGTTGCGCACGATTGAAGAAGTCTTTGTTGACGATGTATTTGAACCCATCCACGTCAAACTGCTGATCCAATTCATTCGGCTCATCCAGAGCCATGGCCAGGCCCGGACCGCCTCACCCGCCCTCGTTCAAAAAGATCCGGATGGGCTTGACTTCCTTGCCTTTAAAATAGGCTGCGATTTGTTCTGTCGCCGCAGGTGTAACTACTAACATGGTTTCCTCCTTAATGGGTGTCCAGCGCCCGGGGCGCATGGATGCTGCACGCAGGGTGTGGAAGCGTTTCGCGCAACCTAACCATAGCCGCCTTGAAAGTCAATCAAAACGGTTAAGGTTCCCCTTGGTGCCGCCGATCATCGGCGCGAACCATAACGGCCCGTCCCGGCATCGGTCCGGCTATGGATATCGGCATCCGTGTGCCGAAAGTTGAACCCTTTTTCCTAGTCCCGTTTATCGGCGATGCAGCGGTCGTAAACTTCCCGGTCTCCGGATGAAAATAGCATGAATATCAGACGACTGGGAAAATCGTGGCTTTGCATGAACGCCAGACAGGTATCCATGGCGACCTGGCAGGCCGCATGGATCGGGTAACCGTACACCCCGCAGCTGATGGCCGGGAAGGCGATGGATTTCAACTTGTGCCGCGCCGCCAGCTCCAGGCTGTTGCGATAACAGGCGGCGAGCAGCTGGGCATCCCGGGGCGTACCTCCATAGACCGGCCCCACGGTGTGGATCACGTACCGGGCCGGCAGATTGTAGCCGGCCGTGATGCGCGCCTCGCCGGTGGGGCACCCGCCCAGGGTACGGCATTCGGCCAGCAGTTGCGGCCCGGCGGCGCGGTGGATGGCGCCGTCCACGCCTCCGCCGCCCAGCAGGGAGGTGTTGGCGGCGTTGACGATGGCATCCACCGCGAGCTTGGTAATGTCGCCTTGGTGGATTTCGATGCGATCCAGGATCGATTTTTCCACAGCTTCCTCCTTCCCCGGTCGGTTTTATGAGTTCAAGATAGAAAGTCGGGGACCTTGGCTCTGATCCGCGTCGTAGCGATCAGAGGTCGTACAAAGTCTCATCCCGCCGGGGCGCCGGCCGGTGCCCGCCGCCGCCCTTCTTGGCCGCCATCTGGAACGGATCTTCGTTTTCCAGCAGATCGCCCATCTCGGCCTCGATTTGCTCGGGATCTTCGCCCCGCTCCATGCGGCGCAGGGCCTCCTCCATGCCGGCCCCCAGCTCCATGCCCGTCATTTTGGTCAGCTTGCGCATCAGGTCCGCGGCCTGCCGGGGATCATCCTCGTTGATCCGTTCGGCCTCGCCGGCCAGCATCTGCATGGCCTGCTCCATCTTGGATTCGTCGAAGGGCAGATCGCCCTCCTCGTCGCCCCCCTCCTTGGCCCGGCCGGTGATGGCAAAGGCCGACATCTGCCGGGAGAGCGTCCTGGTCTTGCATGCGGGACAACTGGGGTTGGCGGTGGTGTTGATGGCGCGTGAGAAGAAGTTGAAAATGGTATTGCAGGCATCGCAGTAAAACTCATAGATGGGCATGACTTACCTCGTGATTTCCTGTTGACTCTGTTTCCCGGGGTTCTCGTCTCAGGCAACTTTTTTAAGATGTCGCAGCGGGGTTGTCAACGTCGTCCCAATGCCGTGTCGTTGACTTGAAAAAGGCCTTCTGTTATGCAGCCGCACAACTCAACCGAAAGGAACCCAAGATGATCCAGCAAACGTTTGCCATTGTGAAACCCGACGGCGTGGCCCGCGGCCTGATCGGCGAGGTGCTCACCCGCATCGAGCGCAATCAGCTCAAGATCAAGGCCATGAAGCTGATCCACATGACCCAGAGCCAGGTGCAGGGGTTCTATGCCGTGCACAAGGAACGCCCCTTCTTCAACAGCCTGTGCGCCTTCATGAGCTCGGGGCCTTGTGTGGTCATGATTCTGGAGGGGGAAAACGCCATCGCCCGCTGGCGCGAGATGATGGGCGCCACCAATTACAAGGATGCCGCCGAGGGCACCATCCGCCGCGATTTTGCCACCGACATCGAAAAGAACGTGGTGCACGGTTCGGATGCAGCCGAGACCGCTGCCTTCGAAACCGGTTATTTCTTCAATGCCCTGGAACGTGTCTGAAAGCGGCGCGGACCTGCGATCCATGAGGCATGCCGGGAATCGCCCATGAACCGTAAGAAACGACCCGCGGAACCATCGGGCCGCGCCGGCGTGCGCCTGGAGAACGTGGCGGTGGTGCTGAACCGGCCGCGCTACCCGGAGAACATCGGCGCCGCGGCCCGGGCGGTGCGCAACATGGGCATCGGCCAGCTGGTGGTGGTGGCGCCCGAACGCTGCGACCTGGACCGGGTACTGACCCTCGCCACCCATGCCGCCATGGATGTGGTCGAGCAGATGCTCTGCTTCGAAGAACTGGCCGAAGCCCTGGCGCCCTACAACTATGTGGTCGGAACCACCGCCCGGCAGGGCGGCCAGCGCATCACCCTCTCTTCGCCGGCCCAGATGGCCGAGCAATTGGTCCCCATCTCCCAGGAGAACCAGGTGGCTATCGTCTTCGGCCCCGAGGACCGCGGGCTGACCAACGAGGAGATCCGCCTGTGCCACTCCCTGGTGACCATCCCCACAGCCGAATTTTCCTCGCTCAACCTGGCCCAGGCGGTGATGGTTCTGTGCTACGAGCTGTTCAAGGCCGGGCTGCCGCCGGCCAAAAGCTACACGCCGCGTCTGGCCACACGCCTGGAACTGGACGGCATGTACGCCCAGATCAAGGACATCCTGGTGCGCATCAATTACATCCAACCCGAGAATCCGGACTACTGGATGAACAAACTGCGCCGCTTTTTCAGCCGGTTGGATCTGCAGGCCGGCGAAGTGAGCATCCTGCGGGGCATCTGCCGTCAGATCAACTGGTATGCCGGCAAATGCTACCAGGACGGCGTCCGGGGGGCGGCTCCGCCCGCAGCGATGGGTGAAGAGCGTCAGGATTGAGCCGCACCCGGTGCCTGCCGGTCATCATTGCGCCGCTATCGTATTCAATCCCTCTCTCAGTCCGTCCAGCACCGATCTTGCCCGGGCCAGCTGCCGGGTCAGCCGGGCGGTGTTGATGCGCTGCAAATCCGCCAGCTCAACCAGGTGGCGCCGGCCGGCGGCATTGCGTCCGGCATCGGTCAGTATCCGGGACAGGGTCCCCAACCAGGTGCGGGCAAGGGCCGAGGGTTGGGCCGCCAGGATGGTGCGGCAACAAAACTCGTAGCATACAGGCGGCCGGCCGGCCGCAAGACTGCACCCGGTGGGGATCAACCAGCCCAGCGCATGGTGCCAGCCGGCTTCCGGAGCGAACCGTTTCCGCACTGCGGCCAGAAAGGGGCTTTCCAGGGATTCGCGGCAGTAGTCGGACCGGCAACAAAGGGCTTGGCACCGACCGCAGAAAGGCCCGCAGGCATAGTGCATGAAATGCCGCACATCTGTTTCCAGTTGACCATACGTCGTTATAATGGCATTTAATTCCAGCATGTTCAGATTTTCTTCGGATCTCGCGCCGAATCTCCCCATCTGGTTTGAGCGAAACACCCACTGCCGCCACACAAAGCTCTATTTATATAAAAAACGTTGGCTTGGCTAATCTTTTGAGAAGTCGTGCCGATATTTACGGGGAGATCCCCGAAACGCGCATCCCCAAGCGCCCCAGGCAGGAGATTTATCGAAATGGAGAGGATTTTGATCATCGAGGACGATGAATACGTGCAGAAAATGCTCAAACAGACGCTCGAAAGGGCCGGCTATGAAGTCGGCACGGCCGCCAATGGCACCAACGGGCTGAAACTGTACGAATCCAAATTGGGCGTCAATGAGCCGTACAATGTGGTTATCACCGACTTGATCATGCCCGAAATGGAAGGCATCGAGACCATCACCAAGCTGCGCAAGAGCAACCCCCGGGTCAAAATCATTGCCATTTCCGGCGGCGGCCGCAACAAACCCGAAGATTATCTGCATCTGGCTGGAAAGCTGGGGGCTGCGCGCACGTTTACCAAGCCGGTGGATCGCACCGCCCTGCTGGAAGCGGTTTCGGAGTTGGTCGCCAAGAGATAGCAACATGCCGGAGCCCGCCCGCATCATCGCTCGCGTGGCAACATCCGCCAATGCCGCTTCGCCTTGCCAATTGCGGCCGACTATAATATGTTAGCCGCCGCTAAAACAAGGAGACGTCGAAAGGAAAGATGCCATGCGCGGAATCGCCATTCGCTGGCTCACCCTGACCGCCGCCATTTTGATGGCCTCTTATCTGGTGAACGGCATCCAGGTGGACGGATTCTTTTCGGCCCTGGCCGCCGCGGCCATGCTGGGGATCCTCAACGCCTTTTTCAGGCCCATCGCCCTGATCCTCACCCTGCCCATCAACATCCTCACTTTCGGGCTGTTCACTTTTGTCATCAACGCCATCATGCTGAAGATGGCCTCGGGTGTCATCGGCGGGTTCGTCGTACAGGGTTTCTGGACCGCCGTTTTCGGCGCCTTGATCATCAGTGTGGTCAGTTTCGCCCTCAACAGTCTGATCAATGACAAAGGGCGCGTGGATGTCATTGATCTGACCCACAAGGGGGGCAATCGCTGGGAGTAGAAAAGGAGGGCCAAGATGCCCCCGAGTAAAAAATCGCCGGACCCGGGCCGGCTCAGCCAGGTCGTGGCCGAAGCACGGAAACACCGGGAGCAGATGGAAAAAACCTACCGCGAACGGGCGTTGAAGCTGTTTGCCCCCATTTGCGGCCGCTGCGGCCGGGAATTTTCCGGCAAACGGCTGAGGGAACTGACCGTCCACCACAAGGACCACAATCACGACCACAACCCGCCCGACGGCAGCAACTGGGAGCTGCTCTGCCTTTACTGCCATGACAATGAGCACTCCCGCCAGGCCGTGGCCGAAGCCTATGATACCGCTGGGCCGGACCGACAGGACGCTGCCGATTTCGACAACAAGCCCTTTGCCGGGCTGGACAAATTGCTGCAGAATAAAGAATGAAGAAGCAAACGATGCCGAAGAGCCCATGAGCGCCCGGCACGGATCACCACAAAGGAGAACGGAATGAATCTCAAAGCCAAACGTTACGAAGAGAATCACCGACAGAAAGCCCAGGCGGAGCTGGCGGCACGCATGGCACTGCTCAAGGAGCGCGGCATGGAGCCCAAGAGCGTGGAGAAAGACACCATCGTGCGCAAACTCAAAGCCGAAATGCGCAAAGCCAAGCATCGCCTGACCGGAGTAGACGCCCAGGAGCAGCTGTTGGCGCGCAAGGTGCAGCATAAGCAGGACAAAGCCGCTGCCGAGCTTGAAAAGAAAGCGGGCCCCAAGGCCGAACCGGCCAAGAAAGAGGCTGCCAAGCCTGCAAAGAAAGAGAAGAAGGCCAAGGAGAAAAAGCCGGCGGCCGCCGCCGAATAACCGTGCATGCTGTGCGACGGGCGACCTTCCGGTCCGGCCCTGAAGGTCGCCGTCGCCGCGCATGTACCATGTTGATTGGATTGCAGTAATTAGAAGCTCCCCCCGCCTGAGTTACCGCCGTCTATTTTCTGAATGCCAATCAGTTTCAAGAGATTGAAATACCAACTATAATCTTAATAATAGCTGGCAAGATTTTCATTGGCCTGGTATAGTGCGCCCCCTCCCCGCGGACTCGAAAACAACAAGGCATCTGCCGGAACCATCAGGGAGCGCCTTTTTGATCATGGCGCTCACCGCTCTGGCCGGACGCACGACCAGCGGAGGGCCTCAAGGCGTAAATCACCGATCGTTTAATATTGGAAAGATGCTGCTACAACGGGCTAGCAAATAAAGAGTGCAATTGAATCGAAGCATGAGGAGGAATAAGGTCGGTCATGGAAGCAAAAAGAACCAAGTATCTGTCTATTGAACAGTGTGTAGACCTCATTGTCCAGGAGTTCGGCAATGATATCAAAATCGGCATGCCCCTGGGCCTGGGCAAGCCGACCCTGATGATCAACGAACTCTACCAGCGGGCTAAAAAGAATCCCCAGATCAATTTGACCATCTACACGGCCCTCTCCCTGGAGAAGCCGGTCTGGACCAACGACCTGGAACGCCGTTTTCTGGAACCCTTCGTGGGGCGCACCTGGAAGGACGTACCGGATCTGGACTACCTGATGGACCTGCGCCGGGGCCAACTGCCGGCCAACGTCACCATCCATGAACTCTTCTGCAAGGCCGGCGCCTACCGCAAAGACCCCAAGATGCAGCAGAACTACCAGTGTTCCAACTACACCCACACGGTGCGGGACTGCAACGGCAATGGCGTCCAGATCCTGGCCCAGTTGCTGGCCAAGCTCGACGGTCCCAATGGCGTGCGCTACAGCACCAGCTGCAACGCCGACACCACCCTGGAAACCATCAAGCTATACAGGGACGCCAAGAAGAACGGCTTGAAACGCATGAACATCGGCGTGGTCAACACCAATCTGCCGTTCATGTACGGCGATGCCGAAGTCCCCGCGGAAGACTACGACATCGTCATCGACGATCCCAAATACTACAACCCGCTTTTCGTCACCCCGCGCCTGCCGGTGTCGGTGGCCGATTTCATGATCGGCCTGAACATCAGCGCCCTGATCAAGGACGGCGGCACGCTGCAAATCGGCATCGGCGCCCTGGGCGACGCCATCGCCTATGGCTTGAACGTGCGCCATAACAAAAACGAAATCTACAACCAGATCATCAAGCAGAGCGGCATCGGCGACACTTACGGCGCACTGATCGACGAACTCGGCGGCACCGGCGCCTTCGACCAGGGGCTTTACGGATCCACCGAGATGCTGGTCGACGGCTTCCTGCAGCTCTACAAGAACGGCGTCATCAAGCGCAAAGTCTACCACAATGCCGCCATCCAGCAGCTGGTCAACGAAGGCAAGATCAAAAACGAACGCATCCCCGCCGATATCCTGCAGCAGATGATCGACGCGGAGCTGATCAATCCATACCTGACGCGCAAGGTCTTCGCATCCTTGCAGCGCTACGGCGTATTCAAGGCGGACGTAACCTACGAAGAGGGTCACCTGGTCAAGAATGGGCGGCGCTTCTCGGCCCTTCTCACCGACCAGCACAATCTGGAAGCCATCAATGAAATCTGCCTCGGCGAAAGCTTGAAAAACGGTGTGGTGCTCACCGGCGCCTTCTTCATCGGGCCTACCGATTTCTATGAAGACCTGCGCAAGATGCCCGAGGAAGAGCGCCAGAAGTTCGAGATGACCGGCGTGGATGTGGCCAACCAGCTGTACGGCGATGAAGTGCTGCGCGCTCTGGAGAGAAAAGACGGCCGGTTCTGTAACACCGGCATGAAGGCCACCCTGCTGGGCAACATCGTCTCCGACGGCCTGGAAGACGGCACGGTGATCAGCGGCGTGGGCGGTCAGTACAACTTCGTCTCCATGGCCCACGCCCTGCCCGACGGCCGGTTGCTCATGATGATCAAGAGCACGCGCCTGGAGGGTGGCAAGACCCTCTCCAACATCGTTTACAACTACGGCCACGTGACCATTCCACGCCACCTGCGCGACATCGTGGTCACCGAGTACGGCATCGCCGACATCCGCGGCAAGTGCGACCAGGATATCATCAAGGCCATGCTCAACATCGCCGATTCCCGCTTCCAAGAAGAGTTGCTGGCCGAGGCCAAGAAGTACAAGAAGATCCCCGAGGATTACCAGATTCCCGAGCAGTTCCGCCACAACACCCCCGAGCGCCTTGCGGAGACGCTAAAGCCCTACAAGGCCCAAGGCCTCTTTCCGGACTTCCCCTGCGGATCGGCCTTCACGGACGTGGAACTGCTGCTGGCCTACTCCCTGAGGGCGATGAAAGCCAAGGCCACCGGCCCCGGCGCCGCCGAGATCCCGGCCATCATGCAGTCGCTGCCCACCGAGGTACCGGCGGGTTTGAAGCCGTTCTTCGAACGCATGGATCTGGTCGATCCCAAGACACCGGAAGCCATGCAGTCCCATAAGATGCTGATGCTGGCTTTCCGCCTGGCCGGCTTCTGTTAACCGGCGATCCATCACTGAAACCAAATCCCGCACCATCAGCCGGGAAGGCCCCGAGCCTTCCCGGCTTTTTCATGATATCCTTTTCCGTCGCCGCCCGACCTCTTTTTCACATGGACATGCCCCTGGTTCTTGTTTAGTATGGCCGCCAGAATCAGTGAACAAATGCATGAAATGGGGATCTTGCCGTGCCCTCTCACCCCCGCGGTTTCCGTCTTTTTCGGCTGGCCAACCTGCTGGTCGTCACGGGCGCCCTGATATTTCCCGGAACCAGTGCCCGGGTCGCCGCAAGCCCGCCATCTTCCGGTCAGGAATCCGTCATCCTGCTCCATGGCTTGGCCCGCACGCGCCGCTCCATGGCCGCCCTGGCCGAGGCCCTGACGGCGGCCGGCTACCATACGGTCAACCTGGGCTATCCATCCCGCACGGCGACGGTCGAGGCGCTGGCCATGCAGACCATCCCCGCGGCCCTGGATCTGTGTTCAGCGGCGGAGGCCACCCGCATTCATTTCGTCACCCACAGCATGGGCGGCCTGCTGGTGCGCTATTACCTGACGCGCCGCGCCATTGAAAATCTGGGCCGGGTGGTGATGCTCGCCCCGCCGAACCAGGGCAGCGAACTGTGCGATGCGTTGCGTGAAAATTTCTTCTACCGCTGGTACAACGGGCCTGCCGCGCTGCAATTGGGCACCGGTCCCAACGACCTGCCCGCCCGGCTCGGGCCGGTGGACTACCCGGTGGGCGTCATCGCCGGCAACGTCCACAGCTTCTTCGACGCCTGGCTGTCCAAACGAATCCCAGGCGAGGATGACGGCAAAGTGTCCGTGGAACGCACCAAGGTGGCCGGCATGGCCGATTTTGTGGTTCTGCCCTATACCCATCCATTCATCATGGGCGAAGACAAAACCATCGGTCAGACGATCCATTTCCTGCGCCACGGCGTCTTTCGACGCCTGCCGTGATGGGAGCGAAGTAAAAAGGAGCAAACGATGACTACCGATACCGGCCCATGGCTGACGTTGACGCGGGAAGACCCCATCGAACCGCAACTGCCCATCGTCGATCCGCACCATCACCTGTGGGACTATCCCACCAGCCGTTATCTTCTCGAGGATTTGCTGGCCGACACCGGCGGCGGCCACAACGTGACGCACACGGTCTTCGTGGAGTGCCTCTCCAAGTACCGTCCGGACGGCCCGGCCGAAAAGAGGCCGGTGGGAGAAACCGAATTCGTGGCCGCCATCGCCGCCGCCAGCGAGAGCGGCGCCCATGGTCCCACCCGGGTGGCGGCCGGCATCGTGGGCTTCGCCGATCTGACCCTGGGCGAAGCGGTGGCGCCGGTGCTCGCAGCCCACCTTGCGGCCGGTGGCGGCCGTTTCAGGGGCATCCGTCACGCAGCCGCCTGGGATGCCAACCCGGCCGTCAGCAACGCCCACACCCATCCGCCCCAGGGGTTGATGGCCGACGGGGCCTTCCGGCGCGGATTCGCCCAATTGGCGTACCACGGCCTGAGCTACGATGCCTGGATCTACCACACCCAACTCGGCGAACTGGCCGATTTGGCCCGGGCCTTTCCCCAGACCCGGATCGTCCTGGACCATGTGGGCACCCCCCTGGGCCTGGGACCCTACGCCGGGCAGCGCAAGGCGGTGTTCGAGGCGTGGAAAAGAGAGCTGCCGGCTCTTTCGGCCTGTGACAACGTGGTGGTCAAGCTGGGCGGTCTGGCCATGAAGGTGTGCGGCTTCGAATGGCACAAGGCGCCCAAACCGCCCACCTCCCAGATGCTGGCCGCGACCATGACCCCCTACTTCGAATATTGCCTGGAGCAGTTCGGCGTCCGGCGCTGCATGTTCGAAAGCAATTTTCCGGTGGACAAAGTCTCCTGCAGCTACACGGTGCTGTGGAATGCCTTCAAGCGCATGACAAGAGCCTTTTCGGACGACGAGCGGGCCGCCTTGTTCCACGGTACGGCGACGAGCGTTTACCGACTCCAACCCTGACAGGAAAAAATCATGGCGAAACACAGTATGCGGACCTGGATCGGAAGGGCGGTCATGGCCGGATTCCGCTTTCCCGATACCGGCGAGGCGTATACGGTGCATGTGCGCCGGGACGCGGCCGAGATCCGCCCGGAGTTTCCGGAAAACCCGGCGATCACCATCAGTGTCGACAGCAAGGTGTGGAAGGAGATCGCCGCCGGCGCGCGCAATCCGGCCGCAGCCCTTTTCACGGAGATGGACAAAGAGGGCGGCACACTGAACATCGTCCGCTTTCTGAGCCTGTTCAAGGAAGAATGAAAAATCCTTCGATTTCCGACCCTGTCGGAGAAGAGAGCAGCCTATGACCCTGGAAGTCCGCCCCGCCGCCCCTGACGAAATGGAAGCGTACCGCCGCACGGCCCTGGCCAGCCTGGTCCTCTCCCCGGAACAGGCGCCGCCCTCGGCCATTCAGGCCATCTCGCCGGAGATGACCCTGTGCGCTTTCGTGGACGGCCATCTGGCCACCAGCTACGCCTTCTGGCCCCTGAAAATGCGTCTGAACGGCGGGGTGGTCCCCACGGCCGGGGTCACCTTCGTGGGCACGCTGCCCCAGTATCGCCAAGCGGGCTGCCTGCGCCGGGTAATCACCCGTCACTTCGAGCGACTCCACGAGGCCGGCGGGCAGCCCCTGGCCGCCCTCATCGCTTCCCAGGCCGCCATTTACCAGCGCTATGGCTACGCCGTGGTCTCCACGCGGCATACCTACCACATCGAGCCTCGTTTCCTGCAATTCGCGCCTTTGCCCGACAGCAGCCGGCCCACCGGCCTTCTGCGGGAGATGGGAGAGAACGAAACCGAAATCCTGAAGCAAATCTACCGCGATTTCTGCGCCCAGCGCACCGGCTATCTGCACCGCGGCCAGCCCACCTGGGCCGCCGGCCCCCTGTCGCCGCCGCCGCGCAACGGTTTTCTCTTCAAGATGGTTTACGAAGAAAAAAGCGTGCCCCTGGGCTACATGATCTACACCGTATCGCCCCATTCCGCCGGCGACGGCGAACCGTGGCAGCGCGTCATGGTGCGCGATCTCTCCTGGCACACGCCCCAGGCTTACATCGCCCTGTGGCGCCACCTGCAGGCCATGGCCCTGGCCGGCCACGTGGAATGGCTGCGCGTGCCGGTGGACGACCCCCTGCCCCATCTGCTGCTGGAACCGCGCCGGCTCGACTTGACTGCCAAGGACGGCCTGCTGGCCAGAATTGTCGATGTGCAGCGCATTCTGCCGCTACGAGGCTACGACGCCGAAGGCGCCGTCACCTTTGAACTGCTCGACACCCTGTGCCCGTGGAACGCCGGCCGCTTTCGCCTGGAGGCCTCGCCCCAGGGCGCCGAGGTACGACCCACCACCGAAGATGCCCAGGCCGTGCTGCCGGTGGAGACCCTGGCCATGCTGATCTTCGGCCAGATTTCGCCGACCCAGGCGGCGCGCATGGGAAGAATGGCCCTGACCCAAAAAGCCGATCTCTCCTCGTGGGACCGCCTGTTTGCAACCCGGCACAAACCGTTCTGCCCGGATTTCTTCTAACACATGGCCGACTGAATGCAGCGACAGGGGCGATCTCGACGATCGCCCCTGGAGAAGAGAGCACCGAATAGCGGAAAGATCTCAATTAGTGCTTGAAGCTGCGCTGCCCCGTGTACACCATGGTGGCGCCGGCTTCGTTGCAGGCTTCGATGGATTGGTAGTCGTTGTTGGAGCCCCCGGGCTGGATCACGGCGCTCACCCCTTCGCGCAAGCCCACGTCCACGCCGTCGCGGAAGGGGAAGAAGGCGTCGCTGACCATGGCCGCGCCGATCAGCCCGCCCTTTTCGTTGGCCACGCGGGTGTCGATCTCGGCGATCTTCGCCGCGTCCCGCATATCATTGTAGGGCACTCCGTGCTCCTGGAAGCAGTAGCGATCCGCCAGCTTGCGGTAGGCCTTGTCCCGGGCGATCTGGGCCACGCCCACGCGGTCCTGCTCGCCGGTGCCGATGCCCACCGTGCACTCATCCTTCACATAGAGCACCGAGTTGGAGGTGACGCCGGCCTCCACCAGCCAGCCGAAGAGCAGGTCGCGGTACTCGGCTTCGGTGGGCGTGCGCTGGATGGTGTAACGCTTGCCTTTGTAGACGCACTCGGCCGGCTTCAGATCCTCCGTGGCGCGGGTCACGGGTACGAAGGACCACTGGGTGATGACCCCGCCGTCGATGAGGCTCTTGAACTCCACGCAGGGCCGACCCACGAACTGCTGCAAGCGGGCCATATTGGCGATGCGGATCACGCGCAGGTCGGGCTTGCGGCCGAAGATCTCCATGACACCCGCCTCGAATTCGGGGGCCACCACCACCTCGGCGTATTGCCCGGAAATGGCTTCGGCCGTGGCGCGGTCCACCGCGCGGTTCAGGGCGATGCAGCCGCCGAAGGCCGCCACGCGGTCGGCCAGGTTGGCCCGGATGTAGGCCTCCTCCAGCGAGTCGGCCCGGGCCACGCCGCAGGGGTTGTTGTGTTTGACGATGATGGCCGTGGGGCGGTCGGCGAAGTAACGCAGAATGTTCAGGGCGTTGTCGGCATCGGTGAGATTGGTCTTGCCCGGATGTTTGCCCGACTGGAGCAGTTCCACATCCGACACTAGATAGCGCCCGGGCTGGATGGTTTCGGTCTGACCCAGCACCAGGTTGCCGTTGACCAGCTTGTAGAGCGCCGCCTCCTGGCCGGGATTTTCGCCGTAGCGCAGTCCTTTGCGCAGGTCCCCGATGGTCCAGAGCACCTTTTCGTAATAAAGCGTCTGGCGTTCGTTTTCCGCCACGAAGCTGATCTCCATGCGGGAGGGAAAGTGCTCGTCCAGGATGGTGCGGTACATCTTCTTCAAATCGTCGGCCATCGTCGTCTCTCCTTTCTAGTGGGCGCGCGGAAAGAATTACTGCGGCTGGTAGCACGCTTTGACCGCCTGAATCGATCGGCCGGTCAGGTAGCGGGCGATGGCGCCGTCGTAGTCGGCGGTGTGCGCAAACGCCTTGCAGGCCAGTTCGTAGCGCAGGTTGAGCGAGGTGCGCCCCTGGCGGACGGCCAGCTCGTTGAGGATGCGCGGGTAGTCCCGGGGATCCACCACGCTGGCCACGCGGATGAAGTTCTTGGCAGCCGCCCGGATCATGCACGGGCCGCCGATGTCGATCTGGCCCCGGGCCTGTTCCACGGTCACCCCCTCCTTGGCGATGGTCGCCTGGAAAGGATAGAGGTTCACCACCACCATATCGATGGGCACACCGGAAGTGCGCGCCAGGTCGGCCTGGTGGGCCGGGTTGTAGGTCTCGGTAAGCAGCCCCAGGTAGATCTTGAAATCCAGGGTCTTGACCAGACCGCCCTGGGTTTCGGGCTGACCGGTATAGTCCGAGACCTGCGTCAGGCACCCATCTGCCGCACCGCCCAGCAATTCCTTGAGGCGGCCGAAGGTGCCGCCCGTGGAAAAAAAGCGGACGCCCGGACAGACCTTGCGCATCTCCGGCACCAGCAGCTCAAGGCCGCTTTTGTCCGAGACGCTGATGAGAACATGGCGCACCTGGACTTCGTCATCGATTTTCTCAACCACATTGATGCTCATGGGACCTCCGTATATTCATTTTTCTCCCGCATATTCCGCCAGGAACCGTTCGAAGAACTCGGCCATGAACCGATGGCGCTCCTCGGCGATCCGGCGCCCCTCGCCGGTGAGGATGCGCTCCCTGATCCTGGACAGCTTGACCACATATTCGCGATAACCGGTGTCGTTTCGGGAGTAGGACCGCGTCTGTTCGGGCGCCAAGTTGGGGTTATGCAGACAGGCGCCCAATTCGCCGGCGAACAGGTAGGCCCGGGCCACGCCCACGGCACCGATGGCATCCAGCTTGTCGGCGTCGAAGAGCACGCGGGCCTCCACTGTGGCCGGCGCATGGTCGTCCCGGAAGCGGTGGGCGCGCACGCAGTGCACGATATTCTGCTTAAGTGCCGGCGCCAGGGGCAGGGGTGCCAGCAGGGTCTGGGCCATGGCCGCGCCGCGCACTGCGTGGCAGAGCGAACCATTGACGGCATCCTGGGCGGCCCGGCCGATGTCGTGCAGATAGGCCGCCGCCTCCAGCACCCGCATGTCCGCCCCCTCCGGGGGGCCGATGCGCCGGCAGAGGCGGTGGACCCGCAGGGTGTGCTCCCAGTCGTGGCTGCCGCGGGCATTTTCGAAATACCCCTGGGCCGTTCGACGGATATGGGCCAGCCAGTCGCCGCTGTCGCCTGCGGGGGGCCTTACCGCCAAGGCGGCTATGGTGGATGGGGTGTGACCAAAATGCATTGGCTCAAGCCTCTTGTTCCCTGGGTGGAAGTGCCCTTTGAGATAGAGCAGCCCGGGGTTGAAAGTCAATTTCTAAATTTCGGTTAACTAAAAAAAATTATTGCAAAAACATGTATAGCACACCTGAAATTTGTTCTTGACATCCCCCCCGGAATGTAATTAGTAGGGAAGGAAGTGGGGAAAAAGGGCAAATTGTGGTGATTCGTGTTTAAAGGCTGCCATCATTATACCCTCGACGAGAAGGGCCGACTGGTTCTCCCCCCTCCTTTCAGGGAGGTGATTCGGGATGCCGGCGGTGAAAGGGTCGTGCTCACGCGAAAGAGCAATATCATCAACGGGTACTCGCTCAACGAGTGGAACATCCTCGAGCAGCGCCTTCTCGAAATGTCGAAAAAGAGCGATGCGATGCGCCGTATCCGGCGATCCTTTATCGGCAACGCCCATGAATGTCCTTTCGATAAACAAGGTCGGGTCCTCATTCCACCCATGTTGCGGGAAGCGGCGAATCTGGAGAAGGAGATCGTATTGGTTGGCGACCTGGATCATTTCGAAATCTGGCGCAAAGACACTTGGGAACAGGAACAACAGACAGTGCAAAACATGCAAGATCCGGAGGTGCTTAACGAGATCGCCCAACTAGGATTATAAGCCTATGGCATACCGGCACACGAGCGCCATGCTCCAAGAGGTGATGACCTGTCTGGCCTGCAGCCCCGGGGGCGTTTACGTGGACTGCACCCTGGGGGGCGCCGGTCACGCGCGTGCCATTTGCGATCGCATTCTGCCGGATGGCCTGTTCATCGGCATCGACCAGGATGCGGACGCCATCACCAATGCCTGGGCATCCCTCGAACCGTATGCCGCCAACATACGTCTCTTTCATGATAACTTTATTCACTTACCCGATTTCTTGACCCAACTGCAAGTGAATGCCGTACAGGGCATCCTGCTCGATCTCGGTCTTTCTCAGCATCAATTAGAGGCCAGCGGCCGTGGATTCACGTTCCAGAAGGACGAACCCCTGGATATGCGTATGGATACACGCAACCCGAACCGGGCGCAAGATCTGATCGCCGATCTGTCGGAAGAGGCATTGGCCGATCTCTTCCATCGTTATGGGGAAGAACGTTGGTCCAAACGCATCGCCCGGGCCATCGTGGCCGCCCGTGCCAAGACCCCCATCCGCACCACCGGACAGCTGGTGGCGATCATCCGCACGGCGGTGCCCCAGGGGGCTGCGGCGCGTTCCAAGATCCATCCGGCCACGCGGGTATTTCAAGCCCTGCGCATCGCGGTCAACCAGGAACTGGACCGCCTGATGCAATTCCTGGATACGGCCGTGGGTCTGCTCGCACCGGGCGGCCGCATGTGCGTGCTGTCGTTTCACAGCCTGGAAGACCGGCTGGTCAAACAGCGCTTCAAACAGCTGGCCCACCCCTGCACCTGCCCGCCCCAGTTTCCCCGGTGCGTCTGCGGCGGCCGGGCCACGCTGCGGTTGGTGACCAAAAAGGCCCTGCGACCGACGCCGCAGGAGATTGAGCAAAACCCCATGGCACGCAGCACGCGTCTGCGCTGCGCGGAAAAGCTGGGGGAGTAAGCGATGACCGCAAGCCAGACCGCTGCCAAAACCAAAGAACGGCGCCCGGGACGCCGCCGGAATCTTCTCGTCTGGGCGGCCGTGCTCTCCCTGGTGGTGGTGGAATTCGTCTTTTTCACCTGGTGCCGGGTGCAGTGCGTAAACACGGGCTATCAAATTACTTACGAAAGCCGCCGGCAGCAGGAGCTTAGCAAGCTTCAAAGCAATTTGAATATCGAGCTGGCGCGACTGAAGGCGCCGGAAAACATGTCGCGCATCGCCCGCGAGCGGCTCTCGCTGGCCATGCCCGAACCCCAACAGATTGTCGTGGTGCCTTGAGCATGAGAAACGTAAAGCGTCATACGGTCCGGGTGACTTTGGTGAGCGGATGTTTTCTCCTCTGGCTGGTGACAATCGCCGTCACGGCCGGGTATTACCAGTTGGTCAAGGCCGACTGGCTGTCCCGCAAGGCAGAAGTGCAATACGAGCATGAGTTCACCATCAACGGCAAACGGGGGGCCATTTACGACAGCCGCCATGAAGTCATGGCAGTGAGCCTGGAGACCACTTCCATTGCGGCTTACGCGAGCAAGATCAAAGACAAATCCACTGCGGCCGCCCAGCTGGCCAAGGCCCTGCGCCTCAACGCCAAAGAAGTGAGACGCAACCTGAACAGCGGCCGTCCCTTCGTCTGGATCAAACGCCAGGCCACCCCCAAAGAGGTCGCCGCCGTGAAGCAGCTGGGCATGAAAGAAATCGATTTTCCTTCCGAATACAGCCGCTTTTATCCCAACACCACCCTGGCGGCCCAGGTCCTCGGCTTCACAGGCATCGACGGCCAGGGACTGGAAGGCATCGAATCGTTTTACGATCGCGAACTCAAAGGTGCGCCAAAGCGGGTGACCGTTCTGCGCGACGCCCTGGGACGCGGCTTCGATACCGACCGGCTGGCCGCCATCAGCCAGACCGGCCACAACCTGGTGCTGACCATCGACCGACACATCCAGTATATCGCCGAGCAAGCCCTGGCCGAAGCGGTCACCGAATACAAGGGAATTTCGGGCATGGCCCTGGTCATGGAACCGAGTACCGGCGCGGTGCTGGCCATGGCCCATTACCCGTTTTTCAATCCCAACGCGTACAACAAGTCGGACCGCACCGTCTGGCGCAACCGAGCCGTATCGGATGCCTTCGAGCCGGGCTCGACCATGAAGATCTTCAGCGCCGCGGCGGCGCTGGAGGACGGCAAGATTCGACCCGATTCGATCTTCTTCTGCGAAAACGGCAACTACCTGGTGGGAGGCCACCGGGTGCACGACACCAAGCCCCACGGCTGGCTCACCTTGCAGCAGATCGTAAAATTCTCCAGCAACATCGGCGCAGTCAAACTGGTGGAGCAGCTGGGGCCCCAGATCCTCTACGACAACCTGCGCGGATTCGGCTTCGGCCGACGCACCGGGATCGACTGCAACGGCGAAGCGGCCGGCAGTCTGTCGAACTACCAGCGCTGGACCAAGATCGATGCCGGCGCCATCGCCTTCGGCCAGGGGGTGGCGGCCACCGCCCTGCAAGTGGTCAGCGCCACGGCAGCCATCGCCAACGACGGGGTCTTGATGCGCCCCTACCTGGTTCAGGCCGTCACCGACGACCAGGGCCGCACCGTTCGAGAGATCAAGCCCGAGAGCCTCGGGCGGGTGGTTTCGGCCCGCACGGCCGATACCGTGCGCACCATCCTGCGCACGGTGGTTACCGAGGGCGGCACCGGGGTCAAGGCGGAAGTGAACGGCTATTCGGTATGCGGCAAGACCGGCACGGCCCAGAAGCTGGAACCGGACGGCGGGTATGCCCAGGATCGCTATATCGCCTCCTTCGTGGGGTTCGCCCCGGCGGAACGGCCGGCCATCGCGGTGCTGGTGGTGGTGGATGAACCCAAAGGCACCATTTACGGCGGACTGGTGGCGGCGCCGGCCTTCAGCCGCATCGTCAAGGAAACGTTGGGCTACCTGAACGTGCCGCCCTCCAACGATTGGCAGAAACTCCAAGTATCCAGGGAAACCAAAATCAACGGATGAAGATGAAACAACTCCTGTCCGCCGTAACCCACCTGCTGCCTTCCGCCACTGCTGCGGACGCGGCGGCCCGGCATGGCGACATCGAGATCAACGGCCTGTACTGCCGCGCCCAGGAGGTCGCCCCCGGCGGACTCTTCGTGGCGCTCAAAGGTTTTAGTGCCGACGGCCACGACTTCATCCCCCAGGCCGTGGCGCGGGGCGCCGCGGCCGTGGTGAGCGAACGCCCCGTGGATGCCGGTGCCCCCGTGATTCCGGTGACCAACGGCCGCAAGGCCCTGGCCCGCCTGGCCGCCGAATACTTCGGCCACCCCTCCCGGCGCATGACCGTGGTGGGCATCACCGGCACCAGCGGCAAGACCACCACCAGCTATCTGCTTGAAAGCATGCTGCAGGCCGCCGGCCGGAGCGTGGGCGTGATCGGCACGGTGAACTACCGCTATGGCGCCACGGTCCGGCCGAATCCGGTGACCACCCCCGAGTCCCTGGATCTGCAGCGCATCCTCGCCGACATGTATGCGGCGGGGGTGAGCCACGTGGTGATGGAAATCAGCTCCCATGCCCTGGACCTGGACCGGGTGCACGCCTGCCAGGTGGATGTGGCCGTGTTCACCAACCTCTCCCAGGACCACCTCGATTTCCACCATGACATGGAAACCTACTGGGCCAGCAAGCGCCGGCTGTTCGAAGAAATACTGCCGGCCGCCGCGGGCAAATGCAGCGTCCGCGCCGTGATCAACATCGACGATCCCAGGGGCGCCGCGCTGGCCGGCAGTCTGCCCCTGCGCCACTGGACCACCAGCCAGGCCGGTTCGGCCGACGTGCGTGTCGAAGAGGCCCGTTTCGACCTGAGCGGCATCCGGGCCCGTCTTCATACCCCCCGGGGCGCGCTGGCGATCCGATCGGCCCTGGTGGGCCACCACAACCTGGAGAACATCCGCAACGCGGCGGGGGCGGCCCTGGCCCTGGGGTTGCCCCTGGAGCAGATCGCAGCAGGTGTCGCGGCCCTTGTAAATGTGCCCGGCCGGCTGGAACGGGTGGTCGATCCGGCGGGCCGGCGCTTTGTCTATGTGGATTACGCCCACAAGCCCGATGCCCTGGAAAAGGCCCTGCAGGCCCTGCGCGCCGTGACCCGCGACCGGATTATCTGCGTTTTCGGCTGCGGCGGCGACCGCGATCGGACCAAGCGGCCGATCATGGGGGCCATTTCCGCCCGCCTGGCCGACCTGACGGTGGTCACCTCGGACAATCCGCGCACCGAATCGCCCGAGACCATCATCGAACAGATCGTGGCCGGTGTCCGCCGGGAGATCCCCAAGGGCTACACGCCGGCGGAGATTCAGACCGGCTTCGAACGCAGAGGCTTCGCCGTGGAGCCGGACCGCCGCAAAGCCATCGCGCTTGGAATCGCCGCGGCGCGGCCGGGGGACACGGTGCTCATCGCCGGCAAAGGACACGAACCGTACCAGATCATCGGCACCGAGAAGTTTTCGTTCGATGATCGCATCGAGGCCAAACAGGCGTTAACTTTACTCGGAAAACGAAGCAAAGAAGCCGCTAAACGTTTATGAACTGGAACTGCGACCATATCACCCGAGCCACCGGCGGCCGCCTGCTGTACGGCCCGTCCGATGCGCGCTTCGACGGTGTGGCCATCGACTCGCGCACCATCGGCGCCGCACAGCTGTTTGTGGCCATCCGCGGCGCCACCCATGACGGGCACAGTTTTATCGACCAGGTGGTGGCCAAGGGGGTGCGGGGGATCATCGTCGGCGCCGATACCGGAGAGACGCTGCCCCATGACCGTTGGCGGGCCCTGGGGGTGACCTGTGTGGCCGTGGACGACACCACCGCGGCCCTGGGCCGCCTGGCCGCCTATCAGCGCGGACGCTCAAAGATACCCGTGGTGGCCATCACCGGCTCCAACGGCAAAACCACCACCCGCCAGATGACGACCCTGGTCATGGCCCGGCGGTTCAACACCCTTTCCACCGAAGGCAACTTCAACAACGAGATCGGGCTGCCCCTGACCCTCTTCCGGCTCACCGACGACCACCAGGCCGCGGTCCTGGAACTGGGCATGAACCATCCCGGCGAGATGACGCGCCTGGGCGCCATCTGCAAGCCCACCATCGCCTTGATCACCATGGTCGGGCCCGCCCACCTGGAGTTTCTGGGCTCCCTGGAGGGGGTGGCCCGCGCCAAGGGCGAGCTCATGGCCCAGGTGACCCCCGACGGCATCGTGGCGCTCAACGCCGACGACCCCCATGTGGCGGCCCTGGTCCGGCACACCGACCGGCACTGCGTTTTCTTCGGCACTGCGGCCGACGCTCATATCCAGGCGCGCCACATCGGCGACACGGAACGAGGCGTGGCCTTCGACCTGGCGCTGCCCGGGGAGACCGTCCGCATCGCCTTGAAGACGCCCGGCCGCTTCATGGTGACCAATGCCCTGGCGGCGGCCACGGCCGGCCATCTGGTCGGCTTGACGGCCGCAGAAATCAAGGCCGGACTGGAAGCATTCGCCCCCGGCAAGGGGCGCCTGCATGTGGTGACCTCCCCCCGGGGGGTCCGCGTCATCGACGACACCTACAATGCCAACCCGGCCTCCATGGCGGCGGCCATCGATACCCTGACGGCTCTGCGCAAGGCGCAGCCGGGCATCATCGTGATCGGCGACATGCTGGAACTGGGCGAGCAGTCCGAACTGCTGCACCGCCAACTGGGGGCCAAGGCCGGCGCTTCGGGCGCCGCACGGCTGTACGTCTTCGGGCCCCATGCCCCCGTGGTACGCGACGGCGCGCTGGGCAGCGGTCTGGCCGCCGAAGACATCTTCGTGGGGACCAAGGAAGCGATCATCGCCGATCTGCTTCCACGCCTGACCGCCGATCACTGGGTGCTGGTCAAAGGCTCCCGGGGCATGGCCATGGAAACCGTGGTGGCGGCCATCCAACATCAACACCCCAAGGAACAGGCGTAGCATGATTTACCACCTATTATATCCGCTGCACACCACCATCTCGGCGTTCAATGTGTTCCGCTATATCACCTTCCGGACCATCTACGCCGTGCTCACCGCTTTTCTGATCGCTTTCCTGCTCGGCCCGTGGTTCATCCGCAAGCTCTCCCAGATGCAGGTGGGCCAGTATGTCCGGGACGACGGCCCCCAGACACACCTTAAAAAGGCCGGCACCCCCACCATGGGGGGCACGTTGATCATCTTTGCCGTAGCCGCCTCGACCCTGTTATGGGCGGATCTGACCAACTATTTTGTCTGGATGGCGCTATTGGTTTTGGTGGGATTCGGCGTGGTCGGTTTCGTGGACGATTACCTCAAACAGGTGGTCAAGCGCAGCAAAGGCCTCAGCGGCCGCGGCAAACTCATTTTCCAGACCATCATCGCCCTGATCACGGCGGTGCTGGTGGTCTCCCACGAAGGATTCAACACCCAGGTGACCATGCCCTTCTTCAAGCATATCTCGCCGGACCTGGGGTGGTGGTACGTGCTCTTCGCCGTCCTGGTGATCGTGGGCGCCTCCAACGCGGTCAACCTCACCGACGGCCTGGACGGCCTGGCCATCGGTCCCATGACCATCGCCGCGGCGGCCTACATGATCTTCGCCTACGCGGCCGGGAACATCAAAGTGGCCGACTACCTGCAAATCCAGCACGTGCCCGGCTGCGGCGAGGTGACCGTCTTCTGCGGCGCCATGATCGGCGCGGGCCTGGGCTTCCTGTGGTTCAACGCTTACCCGGCCCAGGTCTTCATGGGCGACGTGGGTTCTCTTTCCCTGGGCGGGAGCCTGGGGGCCGTGGCCGTGATCACCAAGCAGGAGATCCTCTTGGTGATCGTGGGCGGCCTGTTCGTGATGGAGGCGTTGTCGGTGATCTTCCAGGTGGGCTACTTCAAGCTGACCCACGGCAAGCGTATCTTCCGCATGGCGCCCCTGCACCATCACTTTGAATTGAAAGGCTGGCCCGAACCCAAGGTCATCGTGCGATTCTGGATCATCGCCATCGCCCTGGCCTTGCTGAGCATGAGCACTCTGAAACTGCGGTAAAACACATGAAATTTGACGCAAAGAAGGTCGTAGTGGTGGGGCTGGCCCGTTCGGGTCTGGCGGTGGCCCGCTTTCTGAAGGCCCACGGGGCCCGGGTGACGGTCACCGACCAGGCCGCCGAAGCGGTACTGGGCCACTTTCCCGCAGAGGCCCGCAAACTTGACATCCAGTTGGAACTGGGCGGCCACCGCGGCGCCTCCTTCGAGACGGCCGACCTGATCGTGATCAGCCCGGGCGTGCCCCACACCATCGAACCGTTGGCCCAGGCCCGCAAGCGCGGTATTCCGGTGATCGGTGAGATCGAACTGGCATGCCGATTCATCGAGAAGCCCATCGTGGCCGTCAGCGGCACCAACGGCAAGACCACCACCACCGAACTGCTGGGCCGCATGCTGGCCGAGGCGGGGATGCGCGTCTTCGTGGGCGGTAACATCGGCAATCCGCTCATCGACATCGCCGGCCGCGACGCGGACCTGGACGTGATCGTGGCCGAGATCAGCAGCTTCCAGCTGGACACCACCGTGGATTTCAAACCGCACGTGGCCGTGATGCTCAACATCTCGCCCGACCATCTCGATCGGTATGGCTCGGTGGCCGAGTACGCCCTTTCCAAGGGGTTGCTCTTCCGTAACCAGGGGCCCGAAGACTTTGCCGTGTGCCATGGCGGCGATCTCCTGGTCCAGCAGCAGTGCCAGCAGATCCGCAGCCAGGTCCTGAATTTCTACCCCCAGCCGCCCGCCGACGGCGGCTCCCGGCCCGGCGCCATCATCACCCCGCAGCAGATCGCGCTCTTCATTCCGGACGTGCTGGAAGGCCGCATCGACCTGTCCCGCACGGCCCTGATCGGACCACACAATCGTGAAAACATCGCCGCGGCCTGTCTGGCCGCCGCGGCCGCCGGCGCCGAGTTGGAAGCCATACAGAAGGCCCTGGACGAATTCCAGCCCCTGGCCCATCGCCTGGAGAAGGTGGCCACGGTCAACGGCGTGCATTTCGTCAACGACTCCAAGGCCACCAACGTGGATGCGGTGGTACGCGCCCTGGAGTGCTTCGATCATCGCGTGGTGCTGATCATGGGCGGCCGCAACAAAGGGTATGACTTTGCGCCGCTGTTCAATCATGTGGCCGCCCGGGCCAGGAAGCTGATCGTCATCGGCGAGGCCCGCGAGGAGATCCTGGCGGCCCTGGCCCAGGCACCGGCCGAAGGGTGCGAGACCGCAACGGACATGGCCGATGCCGTGCGCCGCGGGTTCGCGGCCGCCAAGCCGGGCGAGACCGTGCTGCTTTCACCGGCCTGCGCCAGTTTCGACATGTTCGCGAACTATGCCCAGCGCGGCGAAGTATTCCGTCGTGCGGTGGGAGAGCTGGCATGACCCGGAATTCCGCCAAATCCATGGCCTTTCCCGTGACCTACGACGTGCGCCTGCTGTTCGCGGTGCTCTTCCTGGTGGGCATCGGGCTGGTCATGGTCTACAGCGCGAGTTCGGCCGTGGCCCTGGACAAATTCAAGAGCGACGCCTTCTTTCTCAAGAAGCAGGCCCTGTTCGCCGGGCTGGGCATCGTGTCGCTGGTGGTGTGCAGCCACATCCCCTACCGCCTCTATCGCCTGCTGGCCTACCCGCTGATGCTCCTGGGGCTGGGGCTGCTGTTAGCGGTCCATATCCCGGGGCTGGGGCTTTCGGCCGGTGGCTCGCTGCGCTGGCTCCAGTTCGGATCGTTCTCCTTCCAGCCCATGGAGATGGCCCGCCTGGGCCTGATCTTCTACCTGGCCTACTCCCTCAGCAAAAAGCAGGCCTCGCTGCACATCTTTTCCATTGGTTTCGTGCCCCATCTGGTGATCCTGGGCTTTTTCTGCATCGCCCTGATGCTGCAGCCCGACTTCGGCTCGGTGGTGATCTTCACTACGCTCACCTGGCTGCTGATGTTCATCGCCGGCGTGCCCCTGAAGCATCTGCTTTCCGTCATGGTGCCGGTCCTTCCCGCCGGCGTCCTGGCAATGCTCATGGCCGATTACCGCCTGGCGCGCCTGCTCAGCTTCCTCGATCCCTGGAAGGACCCCACCGGCGCGGGCTACCAGGTGACTCAATCGCTGATCGCTTTCGGGGTGGGAGGCTTCTGGGGCACGGGCATCGCCCAGGGACACCAGAAGCTTTTCTACCTGCCCGAACCGCACACCGATTTCGTCTTCGCCGTCATCGGCGAGGAGATGGGGTTTTGGGGCGTGCTTTTCATCCTGGCGCTCTATGCCACGATCCTGTGGCGCGGCTATCGCATCGCCACCGCCTGCGAAGACGATTTCGGCATGCTGGTGGCCGCCGGCATCACCTTTGCCCTGGCGCTGCAGGTTTCCATCAACATGGGCGTATGCCTGAGTCTGTTGCCGCCCAAAGGGTTGACCCTGCCGTTTCTCTCCTACGGCGGCACCTCCTTGATGTTCAACATGGCCAGCATCGGCATCCTGACCAATATCGGAGCACAACATGCCCGGCACACTCGCAAAATTTGACCCGGGCGAGGGGTATCGCCTGATCGTGGCCGGGGGCGGCACCGGCGGCCACCTGTTTCCCGGTGTGGCCGTGGCCCAGGCCTTCCAGGCGCGCCATATCCATAACCGCGTGCTTTTCGTCAACGCCGGCCGGCCCTTGGACGTCTCCGTGCTGAATCGCTTGGGCTGGCAGCACCGCACCATCGCCATCGAGGGCATCAAGGGCCGCGGCAAGTGGCGCCAGGCCATGGCCGCCGCCAAGATCCCCAGGGCCATCTGGCAGTCGCGGGGGCTCCTGCTCGAATTCAAGCCCCAAGTGGTGATGGGCGTGGGCGGCTATTCGGCCGGCCCGGTGGCGGTGGCCGCCTGGTTGATGGGCATTCCCATGGTGATGCACGAGCAGAACCGGGAACCGGGGCTGACCAATCGCTGGGTGCGGCGCATCGCCAATCGCATCTACCTTTCGTTCGAGGACCGTGGCGGGGAATTCGATGCCCATAAAACGCTGGTCACCGGCAACCCGGTGCGGGATGAAATCCTGACCCACGGCGGCAAGGGCCGCGTACCCCATGCGGCCGATACCTTCACGGTGATGATCCTGGGCGGCAGCCAGGGCGCCCACGCCATCAACGAAGCCATGGTGGCGGCGCTGCCGCATCTGTCGGCCGTGGGGGGCCTGCGGGTGGTGCACCAAACCGGACGGGACGATGAGATGTGGGTTTCCAAGGCCTATGCCGAGGGCGGCCTGGCGGCCACGGTGCGGGCCTTTTTCGACGACATGGCCGAGCGCTACGCCCAGGCGGATTTGATCATCTGCCGGGCCGGTGCCACCACGGTGGCCGAGATCACCGTGGTGGGAAGGGCGGCCCTGTTCATTCCCTTTCCCCAGGCCGCGGACGATCACCAGACCGCCAATGCACGGGCTCTGGTGGATGCGGGCGCGGCGGAGATGATCCCGCAAAGCGAGTTGACCGGCACGGTGCTGGCGGATCGGATTGCGTACTACCGCCGCAATCCGGCCATCATCGGCACCATGGCCGCCAAGGCCCTGACCCTGGGGCGTCCCGAGGCGGCCCTGTCCATCGTACGCGACATTTATCGACTGATTGAGAACAAGGGGGAAGGCTCCCGGCAAGCGGTAATCGGCAAACGGACGTAATATGTATCGCAAAAAATACCATATCCACTTCGTGGGCATCGGCGGTATCGGCATGAGCGGCATTGCCGAACTGCTGCTGAATCTGAACTACAAGGTGTCGGGTTCGGACCTGAGGAGTTCGGAGATCACCGAACGGCTCGCATCCCTCGGCGGCAAGGTGTACGAAGGTCACGCCGCCGAGCAGATCGCCGGCGCCGACGTGGTGGTCGTCTCATCGGCCATCGACCCCTCCAATCCCGAGGTCCACGCGGCCATCCAGGCCGCCGTACCGGTCATCCCCAGGGCCGAGATGCTGGCCGAGCTGATGCGTCTAAAGTACAGCGTGGCCGTGGCCGGGGCCCACGGCAAGACCTCTACCACTTCGCTGGTGGCCTCCATTCTGGCCGCCGGCGGGCTGGACCCCACCGTGGTCATCGGCGGCAAGCTCAAAAGCATCGGTTCCAATGCCGTGCTGGGCAAGGGGGACTACATCGTGGCCGAGGCCGACGAGAGCGACGGCTCGTTTCTGAAGTATTCGCCGGCCATCGCCGTGGTGACCAACATCGACCGCGAGCACCTGGATTTTTACAAGGACCTGGAGGACATCAAGCGGGTCTTCCTCAACTTCATCGACCGGATTCCCTTCTATGGCCTGGCGGTGCTCTGCCTGGACAACGAACCGGTGCAGGATCTGATCCCCCTGGTACGAAAGCGTTTCACCACCTACGGCATGAATCCCCAGGCCGATCTCCAGGCCCGGGACGTGGTGCTGCAGGGCTTGAGCAGCCGCTTCACGGTGACGCGCCACAACAGGCCCCTGGGCGAGGTGGTGCTGACCCTGCCCGGTCTGCACAATGTCTATAACTCCTTGGCCGCCATTGCCGTGGGCCTGGAGCTGGGGATCGATTTTGCCAAGATCAAAAAGGCCCTGGAACGGGTGGAAGGGGTGCAGCGCCGCCTGGAGATCAAGGGCGAAGCCAGGCAGATCACCGTGGTGGACGACTATGGCCACCATCCCACGGAGATCAAAACCACCCTGGAAGCCATGTCCCACGGCTGGCCAGGGCGGCGCAAGGTGGTGGTCTTCCAGCCCCACCGTTACAGCCGCACCAAGGCGCTCTTCGACGATTTCGCGCGCAGCTTTTACAGCTGCGATGTGCTGTTGGTGCTGCCGATCTACGCGGCCAGCGAACGGCCCATCGAGGGCGTCGAGAGCCGCACCCTGTGCGACAGCATCCGGGCGCGCGGCCACAAGGATGTCCGGTATATGGAAGACATGGAAACGGCCCTGGCGCATCTGAGCGAGCTGGTCGCTCCGGGGGATGTGGTGCTGACCCTGGGCGCCGGCAACGTCTACCAGCTGGGGGAGCGCCTGGTGGCAAGCCTGAAAGGTGACGGCAAGGAGTAAAGACACGGTGCGCAAGAACCGCTTCAAATCGAACCGCCGCCGCCAGCCGGGAAACTGGAAGCGACGTCTGTTCGCCTGCCTGGCACTCACCGCATTGATGCTCGGCCTTCTAGGTATGAGCGTGCTGTGCGTGGCCAGTTATGCCGCCGTGATCCAGGCGAAGTACTTCCAGACCCAGAGCGTCAAGGTGAGCGGCCAACAGCGCCTGACCGAAGCCCAGGTGCTGCGCCAGGCGGACATCCACCTGGGCGACAACCTGCTGGCCCTCAACCTGCGGGTAGTGCGTGAACGACTGCTCGACAACCCCTGGATCATGACGGCCCAGGTGGCCCGGGAGATCCCGGACACGCTGGTCATCCGCATCGAAGAGCATGTGCCCCTGGCCCGGGTGGACCTGGGGCGCAAGTTCTTCATCGACACCGAGGGCCGGATATTCAAGGAGGCGGCCGCGGGAGATCCCGACGATCTGCCCGAGGTGCAGGGCCTGGGCTTCGGCGACATCCGTCTGGGCGCGGAGGCCCCCGCCCCTGCCCTGGTGGCCGTGGTCGAAGCGCTGCGCATCTGCCAGAACGCCGAAGGGCTCGCCGCCTGCGGCGATATCGAGCAAGTTCAACTGGACAAGGAACTGGGCGTCAGCCTGATCTTGAGGCCCGACCACCAGCGTATCAAGCTGGGCTTTGACGGCTACCCGCTCAAATTCGAACGGCTCGCGCAGCTGCGCGACCTTATGGCAAACAATGAGAGCTGGCGGAATTTTCAAACGCTGGATCTGAACAACCCGGACCGGGTCGTGGTGCAATTGGCCGGTGCGTCGGACGAGTGATCACGGCAACGACGCGCGGGGCTGAAGTTTCGAGGAGGCATATGGCGCAGGCCAAGGAGAACATCATCGTAGGGCTCGACATCGGCACGACCAAAATCTGCTGCGTGGTCGGCGAAGTGCGCGGCACCGAAGTCAATATCATCGGCATCGGCACCCACCCTTCGGTGGGATTGCGCAAGGGCGTGGTGGTCAATATCGAATCCACGGTGGAATCGATCAAAAAAGCCGTGGAGGAAGCCGAATTGATGGCCGGGTGCGAAATCTCCCAAGTCTACGCCGGCATCGCCGGCGGTCACATCACCGGCTTCAACAGCCGCGGCATCGTGGCCATCAAGGGACCGGAAATCACTCCGAACGACGTCGAGCGCGTCATCGACGCGGCGCGGGCCGTGGCGATCCCCATGGACCGGGAAGTGATCCATGTGCTACCCCAGGAGTATATCGTGGACGACCAGGCCGGCATCCAGAACCCGGTGGGTATGGCCGGCGTGCGCCTGGAAGCCAAGATCCACATCGTCACCGGGGCGGTGACCTCGGCCCACAACATTGTCAAATGCGCCAACCGCGCGGGCCTGGATGTGTGCGACATCGTCCTCGAGTCACTGGCCTCGGGCGAGGCGGTGCTCACCGAAGAAGAGAAGCAATTGGGCACGGCGCTGATCGACCTGGGCGGCGGCACCTCGGACCTGGCAATCTTCGCCGGGCAAAACATCAAACATACCTTCGTGCTGGCCCTGGGCGGCGACAATTTGACCAACGACATCGCCGTGGGCCTGCGGGCGCCGCTGGCCGAAGCCGAGAAGATCAAAAAGAAATACGGCACCTGCCTTTCGACCAACATCAGCACCGAAGAGACCATCGAGGTCCCGGGCATGGGCGGGCGCAAACCGCGCAAGCTGCCCCGCCAGATCCTGGGGGAGATCCTGGAACCGCGCATGGAAGAGATCTTCACCTTGATCAAGCGCGAAATCTACCGGTCCGGGATGGAGCACGTGGTCTCCGCCGGCCTGGTGGTCACCGGCGGCACGGCCATGCTCGACGGGGTCACCGAAATCGCCGAGGCCGTGCTGGGACTGCCCACGCGCCTGGGCAAACCCCAGGGCATCACCGGCCTCACCGATGTGGTCAACAATCCCATGTACGCCACGGGCGTCGGCCTGGTGCTCTACGGTGCACGCAAGGCGCCGGCCAAGAAGTTCCGCATCCGCGACAAGAATATCTTCAACAGCATCATCCAGCGGATGAAGAAATGGTTTAAGGAAGTCATTTAAGAGGGAGAACCGTTAACATAATAGAAGGGGGAGTCTATGTTTAGTTTCATCGAACCGGAGAAGTCGGCAAAAATCAAGGTGATCGGAGTGGGTGGCGCCGGCGGCAACGCCATCAACAACATGATCGACGGCAACCTGGTGGGCGTCAAATTCATTGCCGCCAACACCGACCTGCAGGCGCTGGAGATCTCCAAGGCCGAGATCAAGATCCAGCTGGGCGAAAAGCTCACCGAGGGGCTGGGAGCGGGCGCCAATCCCCAAGTGGGACACGATGCCGCCCTCGAAAGCGCCCAGGCGGTCAAGGCCGCCCTGGCCGACAGCCACATGGTCTTCATCACCGCGGGCCTGGGCGGCGGCACGGGCACGGGCGCGGCGCCGGTCATCGCCGGTCTGTGCAAGGAGCTGGGGGTGCTCACCGTGGCGGTGGTGACGCGGCCCTTCTCCTTCGAAGGCAAAAAACGCGGCCGCATGGCCGATGAGGGCCTCAATGAGCTCAAAAAGGTCGCCGACACGGTCATCACCATCCCCAACGACCGCCTGCGCGGCCTGGCCTCCAAGAACGCGCGCATGATCGATATGTTCCGCAAGGCCGATGAAATTCTGCTGCACTCGGTCAAGGGCATCACCGACCTGATCATGCGGCCGGGCCTGGTAAACCTTGATTTCGCCGACGTCAAGACCACCATGTCCAAGGCCGGCATGGCCATCATGGGCATCGGTGTGGCCAGCGGCGAAAATCGGGCCTTGGAAGCTGCCGAGCGGGCCATCTCCCATCCGCTGCTGGAAGACATAAACATCCGCGGCGCCAAGGGCGTGTTGATGAACATCACCAGCAGCAGCGAACTGACCATGGAAGAGATGACCGAGGCCTCCGACCGCATCTACAACGAAGTCGGCGACGAAGCCGAGATCATCTGGGGCGCGGTCATCGACGACGACATGGGCGACGAGATGCGCGTCACGGTCATCGCTACGGGCATCGGTGTCGAAGAAGAGAAGAAGAAGGGGCCGGCGCCGGTCAATGACCCGACCTATGGGGGCAAAGTGCGCGACATCACCCCGGCCGACTTGACCGCGGTGAACGAAAACCTGGATGTGCCCACTTTCCGTCGGCTGCAGAAGCAGCCGGCGAGCAGTGAGCCCTCGGATGGCATTTTCAGGGGCTACAAGGGCATGGTGATCGACAACAACGACCTGGACGTGCCCACCTTTTTGCGCCGCAAGGCCGATTAGCGTTCCGCCAGGCCGGAACGGCGGCAGGCGGCCCACAGGCGCGCCTGCCGCCGCGCAAGACCATGGCCGCACAGACGCGTCGTCCTGCGGAACGGGATGGCATCGATTGCGGCCCTTGCGATTCAGTGGAGCTAGGGATGGCGCCGGCAGCCGACAAAGAACGGAAAGCCAGACTCGATGCCGAAATCGGAACCATTCGCAAACCGTGGCAAGGTCACCTGCGCGTGGTTCTGGTCTACCCCAACCATTATGCGGTGGGCATGGCCAGCCTCGGTTTCCAGACGGTCTACCGTCTGCTCAACAGCCTGCCCCAGGTGCTTTGCGAGCGTGCCTTTCTGCCGGAAGGCGAAGATCACGCGACGCCGCTGGTCTCTCTGGAGTCGGGACGGCCGCTGGCCGAATTCGATGCACTGGCTTTCTCCATCTCCTTCGAGAACGATTACGAGAATGTACTGACGATTCTCCAAAAAGCGGGACTCCCCCTGCCGGCCACAGAACGTGGCGGCTCCCTCCCCCTCCCCCTTATATTGGCAGGGGGGGTCTCCTGCTTTCTGAACCCCGAACCGCTGGCGCCCTTCATCGATTGCTTCCTGCTGGGCGAAGCGGAAGATCTGCTGGCGCCGTTCTTTCAGCGCTTCGATCCGGCCGGAGATCGCCGCCGGTTCCTGCTGGCGGCGGCCCGGGACCTGCCCGGCGTCTATGTGCCGGACTTCTACCAGGCGGCATACCGGGACGACGGCACCCTGGCCGCCTTCAGGCCCATCGACGCCGTGCCTGAAAAAATCCGCCGGGTGTACAGCACCGATTTGGCGGGGTTTGCGACCCAAAGCGCCGTGGTCACGCCCCAAACCGGCTTCGACGATGCCTATCTCATCGAAGTCAGCCGCGGCTGCCCCCACGGCTGCCGATTTTGCGCCGCCGGCTACATCTACCGCCCTCCGCGTTTCCGTCCGCTGCCCGGCCTGCTGGCTGCTTTACAGCAGGGGGCCGACCTGAGCCGCAAGGTCGGCCTCCTGGGCGCGGCGGTTTCCGACCTGCCCGAGCTCAAGGCCCTGTGCGGCCTCGGCCGTCAGCTCGACCTGCAACTCTCGTTCAGCTCCCTGCGCGCCGACGCCCTGGACGACGAGCTCATCGCCGCCTTGCAGTCCGGGCGCCTCAAGACCGCCACCATCGCCCCCGAGGCCGGCTCCGAGCGCCTGCGCAAGGTGATCAACAAAGGGCTGAACGAAACGGCCATCCTCGGGGCGGCCGAAAGGCTGGTGGCCGGCGGCATCCCCAACCTGAAACTCTACTTCATGGTGGGCCTGCCCACCGAGACCGAAGCCGACGTGGATGAGCTGGTGGCCCTGGTCAAACGCATCAAAGACCGCTTCCTGCGCGCCAGCCGGCCGCGCGGCCGCATGGGCGAGATCACCGTGAGCCTCAACAGCTTCGTGCCCAAGCCGTTCACCCCATTCCAGTGGACGGCCATGGACGAAACCGCCGCGCTCAAGCAGAAGATTAAGCGGATCAAAGAGGGACTCAAGAAGACCGCCAACGTCCGCGTTCATGCCGATGTGCCGCGCTGGGCCTATATTCAGGCCCTGCTGGCCAGGGGCGACCGCCGCTGCGGCCGGCTGCTGCTCGAGGCCCACCACAACGGCGGCAACTGGCCGCGTACGTTCAAATCCTCCGCCCTGAACCCGGACTTCTACCTCCACCGCGAACGACGCAGGGAAGAACTGTTCCCGTGGGATTTCATCGACCACGGCCTGGACAAAGAATTCCTGTGGCGGGAGTTTGAGCGGGCGCTGCAAGCCAGGGAGACACTCCCCTGCCCGGCCGATCCGGCCAAGTGCGGGGTGTGCGGGGTGTGCCGCCGAATGGAAAAGGATCAAAGATAGGAGCAACGCCGTGGCAACGTCTGGAAGGGGCCGGAGGCGTATGGCATTGGCTGGATAACGGCCGGAGGACCTATTTGTCCACCCGCTCTTTCAGTTCGGCCAGCGGCTTGAAATAGGGCAGCTTCTTGGGCCGAACCGTCACGGCTTCGCCGGTCTTGGGATTGCGGCCCTTGTAACTCTTATATTCTTTGACCTTGAAAGCGCACAGTCCGCGGATTTCCACGCGATCCCCCCGGGCGAGGGCATCGGACATGGCGTCGAAGAAGAGGGAGATGTAGCGACGGGCTTCGGCCTTGGAGAGTTTCTGTTCCTCAGCAAGGATGGCGATCAGGTCTTGTGTGTTCATGGGTCCCCTCGATTGGGAGATCCCCCGGGGGGATCTCGGTCCGTGGCATATACCGTTGGCTCTCACCGGCGCCGGACTGGCAAGGCGCTTCCCTGCGAGGACATGGGCGGTGGGAAGCGATCCTTGCATGTCACGAAGCGTATGGGCATCTCACGCCCCGGGCGGTCGGACGGGATCATCCGCGAACGCGTTTGATGGTTCCGTTGCTGATCATTTCCTGAAACTGTGCCAGAAGCGCCTTCTCTTCATTGTCCAGATGGGCGTCCGCATGGGCCAGATCCATGATCTGGTTATACTCCTTGGGTGTCACCTCGCAATCTTGAATGGCATGATTGATCAGTTCCATGAGCTTGCCTGCGCTCTGACTCGGCTTCTTCATCGCGGTAAGTCCCCCTTTTGATTGTGGCATTTGCTGCGAACCAGTCTCGTTAAAGCGACCGTTTTCATATATAACAGAATTTGTTCAAAAGCTGGAGCCTTTTGTTTGCCCTTTGCCGGGACCGGTGGTAGCATCGGAACCACTGGATATTCTTTCAGCTTTTACATACCCTGACCGTGGATTCAAATCGGCGCCGGATGGTATCCTGCCGGCGCGGACGCCAATATACTCACAACAAAGGGGGAACCTGCATGGCAAGCAGCGCCGTCCGTTTCGATTTTGAAATCGCGGGGTTTGAGACCCGGTTCCGAGTGCTGAGCTTTTCCGGTGCCGAAGGCCTGTCGCAACTGTTCCGCTACGATCTTTTCCTGACGGCCGAAGGCGGCGAAATCGACCTGGAACGGATCATCGGCCTGCCCGCCACGCTGGCCATCAGTACCGGCGAAGATACCCGCCGCTTGTGCGGCATGGTCTCGCGTTTCTGGTGGGTCGGCGAAAGCGGCGACCTGAACGCCTACTACGCCGAACTGGTGCCGGTGCAGTGGTTGCTCTGGCATCGGTACGACTGCCGCATTTTTCAAAACCTGTCGGTGCCGCAGATCCTCGCCCGGGTGATGCAGGCGGCCAACATCGCCGCCGACAGCCTCGACGCGACATTGCTGCGCAGAAATCACCCGCCCCGTGAATACTGCGTCCAGTACCAGGAGACCGATTTCAATTTCGTCTCCCGCCTCATGGAAGAAGAGGGCATTTTTTACTTTTTCCGCCACGAATACGAGGCCCAAAGCCGCCGCGGCCGCCACGTGATGGTGCTGGGGGACGACCCCTCCTGCCATGCGGCCATCAGCGGCAAATCGTCGGTGATCTTCAACGAACCCAGCGGCCAGGTGCCCAGCGAAGAGTACGTCTATGAATTCCAGTTTGGCCATCAGACCCGCCCTGGTCGCGTGGCGCTGTGCGACTACAACTACCTGCGCCCTGATCTGGATCTCAAAGCCGCAGCCGGCGCCCAACAGTTCACCCACCTGGAACTCTACCACTACCCGGGCGGATATGAAACCCAGCCGGCCGGCGACGCCCAGACCAGACTACGCCTGGAAGAGATGCAGGCCCTCACCCGGCTGGGCATGGGACGCAGCGTCTGCTGCCGTTTCCTGCCGGGCCACTTCTTCAAACTGAAGGATCACCCCCATAAGAAGTTCAACCAGGAGTATCTGCTGTACTCCGTGAGCCAGAACGGCGCCCAGCGGGACGTCTCGTCGGAGAGCCAGTCGAGCGATCTGGAAAAGATTCTGGAACAGCTCATGGGCTACATTCCCCTGCCCTCCATCGGCCCCTTCTCCATTCAACAAATCTACGACAATCTTAAAAAAGGTTTGGAATATCTCTTCGGCAAAGAGAAGGAATATTACTACGGCAACCAGTTCCATTGCCTGCCACTGGCCACGCCCTACCGGCCGGCGCGCCTTTCGCCCAAACCCTTCGTGCGCGGCCCGCAAACCGCCAGCGTGGTGGCCACCGGCCAGGAAAAGGTACAAATGGATGAATTGGGCCGGGTCAAGGTCAAGTTCCACTGGGACCGCGCCGACCAGGCCGACGACTTCAAGCGCACCTGTTTCCTCCGCATGGCCTACAGCTATGCCGGCGGTAACCATGGCATCCAATTCCCGCCCCTGGCCGGCGACGAGGTGGTGGTGGATTTCATCGACGGCGATCCGGACAAGCCGCTGATCACGGGCGCCGTCTACAACGGCCTCAATCGACCGCCGCTCAAGCCCGAGGAGAAAATCGAGAACATCATCCGCACGCCGGCCCAGCACCGGCTGCATTTCAGCGACCGGGAGGCCTCGGTTACGCTCAGCACCGGCGGCGGTGAAACCCTGCTGCTCAAAGACGGAGAGCAGCACACCGACCTGGGCCGCCACATCCAGCTGACGACGGCCGACCAGCACAGCCTGACGCTGGCCAAGGGGGCCAAAGCGAGCGGCATCAAACTGGAAACCCAGGCGGGCCAAAAGATCGTCATGTGGGACGAACCGCAGCCGGATGGCATTCTGCTCGAAGACCGGACCGGACTGCTCAGCCTACAGCTCAACTCCCAGGACACCCTGATCCTGCTCAAGAACAAGTCCAGCCAGAAGATCGTCATCGATTGCAGCAGCGGCCAGGTGAGCATCCAGGGCGGCGGGGTCGAGGTGGTGGGCGGCCAGGTGAACGTCAACGGCAGCAGTGACGTCAAGATCACTTCGGGCGGCAAGGTGGCCATTGAGGCGCCCGCCATCGAAGCCACCGGGGCGGGTTCGATCAAGCTGACCGCCCCGGACATCACCCTGGAGGGTGCCCAGATCAATCTCAACGCCCCGGTGGTGAACGCCATGAGTATCCTGAGAGCGGGCCAAGTGATCCAGGCACCGATTGTGAGCGCTTCCACCACCGTGGCCGCGCCGGCCTACACCCCCGGCGTTGGCAATCTCATGTAACCGGCGATATCCCGGAGGAAAAGCAGTGCACAGCCAAACAATCGAATTGACGCCGGCGGACCAACCTGCCCACCTCGTGTTGCCGCTGCTGGCGAAGCTCTATGCGGCGCCGGAGGATCCCTCCCCCCAGGCCCGGCAGGTGTCTGCTTGCCTGGGGCATTCGGATGCGGCCGTCCGTCAAACAGCCATGCTGGTACTGGCCCGATGTGGACCGGCCGGCGTTGCCCCCCTGGAAGCACTTCTCGCCCCGGATCGGTCGCCGGCAGAGCGTGCCGCCGCGGCGGCTTGCCTGGGCTGCATGGGTGTCGCGGCCGCAGCCGCGGCAGCGGCCCTGGGCCGATGCCTGGAAGCGCAAGACGATTCCCTCCGGGCCAATGCGACCTTCGCTTTGGGCCGTCTGGGACCGGAAGCCGTGCCGGTATTGCGGCCATTGCTGGTTTCGTCGGATGGGAAGATAGCTACCGCGGCCCTGGAGGCCCTGGGCCGCATCGGACCATCGGCCGCTTCTGCGGCGGGCGATATCCGCGCTTTGCTGACCCACGAAGATCTTCTGCTGCAAACCGCCGCCGCCGGATGCCTGACGCAGGTCGACCCTGCAGATCCGGACGGTCTGCAGCGTCTGGCGGCGGCCCTGGCCCGACCCGAAGTGCCGGTGCGGGCCGAAGCCGCCCGACGCCTCGGCGAGTTGACCACTGCGGCCGCCGGCGCTTTGCCAGACCTGATCCACTGTTTAGAGGACGAGGCCCCTGCGGTGCGCGCCGCGGCCGCCCTGGCGCTGGTCCGGGTCAAGGCCGAGGCTGTAGAGGCCGTGGCCTCCCTCTGCGGCCTGCTGGGCGACGCCGACCCGGCCGTGCTGGTCAACGCCGCCCTGGCCCTGGGCACCATCGGGGCTCCGGCCGCGGCGGCCGCGGCATCGCTCTCGGCCCTGCAGGGTCACCCCGACCAGCAGGTGGCGCAGATGGCCGCAGCGGCCCTGAGCCATATCGTTCCTAAATCTCGATAGCCCCCTTGCGCAACGTTTCGGTGGGCATGAACCATTGGATGCCCAGTCGTTTGGAGATCGCCTCGCACTGGGTCGCCACCTTGGCCCACCCCATGCCTTTGGCCAGGGCAAAGGGGCCGAAGGCCGCGCCACCGCCATTGATCACGGCCTTGTCGATCTCCGCCGCGCTGTGGGTCACGCCGGCTTCGAGCAGTTTGGTGCCCTCGTTGACCTGCAAGCAGATAATATCGGTGACATCGAAATTGGGGTCGGCCTTTTTCAGATCGATGGCCGGCCGGTTGCCGCCGGGCCAGGCGAAGATGCCGGCGCCGGTCTTCTTGCCCAGCTTGCCCTCGGCCACCAGGCGCTTCATCCAACCCCGGGGCTTGAACTCCGGGGAGAGGGTCTGGGCGAAGTACTCGTTGCCGTGCAGATTCACGTCCAGGCCGGTGAAATCCATGATTTCGTAAGGCCCCATGGGCGCCCCGATGGAACGGATCTTGGCGTCCACCGCCTCCGGTTCCACCAGGCCACGCTCGTAGAGTTCGGCCATATAGAGGCCGATGGGTGCCCCCAGGCGGTTGTAAATGAATCCGGGCGTGTCCTTTTCCACGCGCACCGGCACCATGGCCCCCCGGAAATTCTTCATGCGGGCCATGAGCTGGAAACCGGTCTCCATGGTCTCCGCGCTGGTGCCGCTGCCGCGGATGATCTCCACCAGGGCCATGAGCATCACGGGATTGAAGAAATGCACGCCCACCACCTGCCCCGGTCGCTTCGTGGCGGCACCCATCTGGGTGATGCTCATGTTGGAGGTGTTGGAGGCCAGAATGGCATGCTTGGGCGCATGGGCATCGGCCTCTTTGAAGATCCGGGTCTTGAGGTCCAGCACTTCGGGTGCGGCCTCGATCATGAAGTCGATGCCCTGGACGGCCTTTCCCAGCTCGGTGAAGCCCTGGATGGCGTCAAGGGCGCTGGTCATGGCACCGGCGGCCAGTTTCTGCTTGGACACCTGCTTTTCCAGGCTCTCCTTGATCCGGTTGCGGCCGCGGGCCACGAACTCTTCCTTGATGTCGTACAAATGGACCTTGAGGCCGCCCAGGGCGCACAGTTCGGCGATGCCGTGGCCCATGTCGCCGGCACCGATGATGGCAATGGTTTTGATCTCTTCTGCTTTCATTTTCTTCCCTCCTCTTGAATTTGCGTTGAGATAATCAGGCAATCCTGATTTAGTCTACATTTCCCAGGTCGCGTCCCCGCAAAACCGGCCGTGATCCTTGGCCAGGAAGCGTTCCACCGCCGGCCGGACGTCTCCCAGGCGGAAGGCGGCGCCGTGACCGGGATGACAGACGGTGTCGTCGGACCAGGATAGAACCACCCGGCGCAAGGTGGTCAGAGTGGTCTGAAAATCTTCCGCGGACCAGGTCTTGCCCGGCCCGCCGTCGAAGATGGTGTCGCCCACGATCACATCCGGCCGGTCTTCCACGCCGAAGCAGAGCTGATCCGCCGTATGGCCGGGCGCGGCATGCACCCGAAGATGCCGGCGGCCCACTGCCAGGCGCTCTCCGCCGAACAGCTGCTGGTCGGCCTGGACGGCTCCCCCGCCATGGGCCATGACCGGCACCTGAAGCCGCCGGCGCATCTCGACCAGAGCGCCGATGTGGTCGGGATGGGCATGGGTCACCAGGATGGCGGCCGGCCGGGTGCCGGAGAGCATGGCTTCCAGCGTCTCCGGATCGTCGCCCGGGTCGACGAGGACGCTGGCCCGGGTCTCGGGGCAGACCAGCGCATAAGCGTTCATGGACCAGGGGCCCACGGCACGACGGCGCAGTTCCATGGCAAGCTCCTAATTAGTGCCCACCCGAGGATGGCTATTTAGATCTAAAGACCACTGCCGGCCGCACCCGCTTGGCGTATTTGAACCCCACGGCGCTTTGCCGGTCGCCATACCGGGCACGCAGCGTCGCAAGCGGACCGGCATCCAGGGCGCGCACCGGACAGGCCTCCACGCAATCGGGCAGCTTGCCCGCTTCGACGCGTTCCAGGCAGAAGTCGCACTTGCCCATTTTGGCACCGGCGGCCGGGCCGAACTGGGGCGCATCGTAGGGGCACGCCTTCTTGCACTTCTCGGGACAGGCGGCGTTGCCCAGGCAGGCTTCGCGGTCCACGGTCACGATGCCGTCCGCTTCGCGCTTGCCAAGGGCGCCCACCGGACAGGCCGGCACGCATACCGGGTCCTGGCAATGCCAGCAGGGGGTCACCAGGTAGCTGACCTGCACATCCGGACAGACGCCCTTTTCATGATAATGGATGCGCATCCAGTTCTCCGGCCCGGCGGGGATGTCGTTCCAATCCTTGCAAGCCACCCGGCAGGCGCCGCAGCCCGTACAGCGGGTCTGGTCGAAGTAGAATCCGATCTGGTTCATAACTATCCTTGCAAACATAACCGCATCGCAAAAGCAAGATGCTTCTTGGTTTCAGGTGTCCGGTTCAGCTTTGCTCCTTTACCACCTCGACCAGCGACGTGTTCAGCACCGCCGCCCCCCCTCCCGAGTAGGCATCCCGGGTGAGGGTATTGGCGCAGCCGCCGCGATCGATCCCCTTTTCATCGGGTGCATACCAGGCGCCCTCGAACACCGACACCACGCCGGGCATGATGCGCTCGGTGACAAAAGCCGGCAGTGCGATGCGGCCGCGGTCGTTGAAGACGTGCACCATGTCGCCGTCGGCGATGCCGCGCGGCGCCGCATCACTGGCATTGATCCACACCCGGTGCGGCTCGGTTTCGCGCAGCCACTCCACCTTATACAGTTCGGAATGCACCCGGTTGCGCGGGTGGGGCGTGATCAGCTGCAAGGGATACTTGGCCGCCAGGGGATCGCTGCGATCCTCGGGGGTCGGCATGTACTTGGGAATGGGCGGGCACAAGGGGTGCTGGATGTCGGCCGCGCGCTGGGAGTAGATCTCGATCTTGCCCGACGGGGTCTCGAAGGGGTGGTTCTCCGGATCTTCGATCTGCTTGCGGAAGGCCACCACCGGCTCCTTGAGTTGTACCCGCTGGATGCCGGTGCGTTTGAACGCCTCGTAATCGGGCACATGCGTCTTCAAATCGCTGTTGCCCTCAAACAACCGCCGCAGCCACTCCTCTTCGCCGTAGGGATTGAAGTTCTCGATTCCGAGGCGCTCGGCCAGTTCGCCGGCGATCTGCAGGTCGGACTTGCATTCGCCCAGCGGTGCCAGGGCCCGGTTGCTGAACATGAAGTAAGGCCCCGAGGGCCAGGGCCGCATGAAATCGCTGCGTTCGGCCGCGCTGGTCACCGGCAGCAGCAGATCGGCGTAGCGCGCCTGGGCGGTCATGAAGAGCTCCTGGACCGCGAAGAACTCCAGGCCCTTCAGGGCCCGGGCGGCCTTGTTGCTGTTGCCGGTCTGGTTGAGGTAGTTGTTGCACATGGACCAGGCCATGCGGATGTCCGAAGGATAGCCCCCCTTTTTGCCCTGCAGGATGGCGTCGAACAAGGTGTTGATGTGGATGCGCTTGATCACCCGCTTGCGGATGTCCAACGTGGCCTTGACCTTGGGCCCCTCCAGCTCGAAGGGATTCTTGCCGGCCGGGATGCCGGGCGCCCGGAACATGTGGGCCACGGGGATGCCCATGAGCCCGCCGCCGGCACTGCCGCCGGGCCGGCCCACGTTGCCGGTCATGGCGCAGAGCGTGGCGGCGCAACGGTTGTACTGCTCGCCCATGGCGCTGCGCGCCGGCCCCTGGCAGTCCATGAGGGCCGCCGGACGCGTGGTGGCATACGTCCGGGCCAGGGCCACGATGGTGTCGGCCGGCACCCCGGAAATTTCGGCGGCCCAGGCCGGCGTCTTCTCGATGCCGTCTTCCACTCCGAGCACGTACGCCTTGAAGCGATCGAAGCCCACGGTGTAGCGGTCGAGGAACGCCTGGTCGTGCAGCCCCTCGCGAATCATCACCTGGGCCATGGCCACCATCACGGCCGTGTCGGTGCCCGGCCGGATGGGGATCCACTGGTGGGCCACGGTGGCCGCCGTATCGTGGTAGCGCGGGTCGATGGCGACGACCCGGGCGCCGTTCTCCTTGGCCCGGATCAGGTGGTACATGGTGTTGGTGCCCGAGATCATGCGGGCCGGGTCCCAGCCCCACAGCAGGATCAGCCTGGAGTTGAGCAGATCCTCGCGGCTGTTGCCCACCATCACCGAGCCGTACTGGGTCAACGATGCCCACACGGCCCCTTCGGACGAGATGTTGCCGTAGTGCGTGACGTAACCGCCGAACTGGTTGAGCAGCCGCTGGGCCGCGGACCCGCCGCGGTGCAGGCTGGCGAGATACCCCCCGCCGGTCATCAACAGTATAGCCCCGACGCCGTAACTCTGCTTGACCCGCTTGAGCTCGCCGGCCAGGGTGTCGAGCGCTTCGTCCCAGCTGATGCGCGCAAATTGCCCGGCCCCCTTGGGGCCGGTGCGCTTCTGGGGATACATGAGCCGCTCGGGGTGGTGGATGTACTGCCGGTAGGCCCGGCAGCGCAGACAGGTGCGCAATTGGCCGGGCTCTTCGGCATCGTCGCCTTCCATGCGCACGATCACGTTGTCCTTGACGTGCAGCCGCAGCGGGCAACGCCCACCGCAGTCAAAGGCCGATGTGGCCCGCACGATACGCACATTTGTTTCCTTGAGGCGGGCAGTGCTCATTTTGCTTCTCCTGTGTTTTACTCCTGAACTACTATAACTGCGCCACGATCACATGGGGCCCCGGCTCGGCCAGGGCCCGGGCGAGCGCGGCCCGAAAGCCGTCCACGGTGCCGGCCGCGGTCGCCGGCACGCCCTGGCCCTCGGCCAGCTTGACCCAATCCAGGTCGGGGCGGCCCAGGTCCATGGTGTCCAGGATTCCGGCCGCCGGCGCGTTGAACCCCAGGCGCATCAGCTCGACCTGCAGGATCTGGTATTTGCGGTTGGCGAAGATCACGGTGATCACATCCAGCCGCTCCCGGGCCTGGGTCCAGAGGGCCTGGAGGGTGTACATGGCCCCGCCATCGCCCTGCAGACAGAGCACTTTGCGCCCCGGGCAGGCCAGCGCCGCGCCGGTGGCCACCGGCACCCCCTGGCCGATGGCGCCGCCGGTGAGGCAGAGCCAGTCGTGGGGCGGCGCGCCCATGGTGCCGCGAAAGGCGAATTCGCCCGAAGTGCCCGACTCGTCCGAGACGATGGCCTCCTCGGGCAGCAGGGCACCGATCACGGCGCCGATGCTCTCGGTGGTCAAGGCTGCACCGGCAGGCAATTCCGGCCGCTGGGCCCGGACCGTTTCGGGCATTTCCTGTCCGGCGCCCAGGGCCTCGGCCAGGGCCGCCAGGACCCGGGCCCCATCCTGGCGCGGTCCGGCCAGGGTGTGGACCCTGCAGCCGGCGGCCAGCACGTCGAGCGAACAGTGGGGATAGGCAAAAAAGCTGGTGGGCACGGCGGCATTGATCACGATCAATTGGGCGAATTCGGCCAGCCGCTTCCGGGCCCGCTCGGGGAAGTAGGGCAGCCGCCGCACCAGGGGCAACCCGGCCCCCCGGACGAACCGCGCCGCGAAGGTGTTGGAGAGGATCACCGCGCCGCTCTTTTTGGCGATGCGCGCCGCGGCCCGCAGCCCCGGTTCGAGCAAAGCCGGACCGCCCAGCAGCAGGCCGGTGGGCACTCCCGCCTGCAGCATCCGCACGGCTTCGGCCAGATCTGCCTCGGCCGGGGGCTCGAACACCGGTTCAGGGCCATCGACCGGGATGGGCGCGGCCTCGCTCCAGGCGCAGTCGGCCGGCACGACGAGCGAAGCCACCTGGCCGGGCCGGCCCAGGGCGGCCCGCAGGGCCGCGAGGCCCTGCTCGGGCAGAGCGGCGGCCGAGGCGGCTTCACCCACCCAGCCCGACACCGGCGCGGCCAGGGTGGCGATATCCGACGCCAGGGGCGGGTCGTTGGGACGATGGGCCGCCGGATGATCGCCGATGAGGTTGACGACGGGCGTACCGGCCCGGCGGGCGTTGTGCAGATTGGCCAGGGCGTTGGCCAGGCCCGGACCCAGGTGCAGCAAGGTGGCCGCCGGTCGGCCGGTCATGCGGCCGAATCCGTCGGCCGCGCCGGAGCAGACCCCTTCGAAGAGGCCCAGGACCGGCCGGATACGCGGCTCCCGGGCCAGGGCCGCCACCAGGTGGATCTCGGTGGTGCCCGGGTTGGTGAAACAATGGGTGATCCCGCCATCGGCCAACGCCTGCATCAATGCATCCGCACCGTTCATGCAATATCCTTTCGCTTGCACCTCAACAGCCTGTTAGTGAGCTTTAGCCATTAACCTTTTCTCCACCACGCAATGCAGCCCATGCCCTTCCCTGGCGGCTTTCATGCATAAATTGTCCGACAGGCAGGTCGCCGGCCGCAGATCTCCGGCCTGCCAGCGCTTGACCAGATGGGGTTCACGGATCAGCGGCCGGGACATGGAGAAGTAATCGGCCACCCCCTCGGCCAGCAATCGCTCGGCCAGCTGCGGCGATCGAATGCCGCCGACCAATATAATCGGAATGTTCAATGCGGCCTTGAACTGTTTGGCGGCTGCGCGGAAATAGGCTTCCCGCGCTTCGGAATCGATCTTCACCCGGGAAGGACTCAGGGGCCCCGAAACCAGGGTGCCGCCGCTGACTTCGATGGCATCCACGCCGGCCGCTTGCAGCATGCGCCCGATTTCCAGCGATGCTTCCAAACTCAGGCCGTCGTCCAGGGCGTCTTCGCAGTTGAGTTTGACCAGCAGCGGATAGGCATCGCCCACCACTTTGCGCACGGCCGCCACCGTTTCCAAAAGCAGCCGGGCCCGCTTGGCCGGAGTACCGCCGTATTCATCCTCTCGTTTGTTGAAGACCGGCGAAAGGCTCTGGGAGAGCAGATAGCCGTGGGCCGCGTGCAGTTGAATCCCATCGAAGCCCGCCTCCCGGGCCCGGCGGGCTGCGGCGACAAAGGCCCCGGGCAATTGCCGCAGATCTGCGGCGGTGGCCAGCTGATACTCGCTCGGATCCTTGCCGGCGCTGGGCGAGAGGAACAGCGGCGGCTGGCCGGTGAGGTCCCGGCTGGTCAGGCGGCCGGCGTGGGCCAGCTGGGCCACGATCCTGCTGCCGTGGGCATGCGCCGCGGCCACCATGCGCGCCAGGGGGGCGACACACGCGTCCCGCTCGATGCCCAGTTGCCAGGGGGTGGCCTGACCCTGCCGGGTGACAAAGGCATGGCTGCCGATGATCAGCCCCACTTGCCCCTGGGCCAGATCGGAGACCAGGTGTTCCAGGCGTGTGGTGCATGTTCCATCGGCCTCCGCCAGTCCCTCCCAGGTGGCCGATCGCACGAAACGGTTCTTCAGCTCCAGACCCTTGAGGGTGGTCTTGTCGAAAAGCGCAGGCATGGCGGACCTCTCTAATAGTTTATGGGGTTGTCCCTCTGGCCTTTCAGGCTACTATGCCCCCCCGTATTTTTCAATGCTCAGATGAAAATTTTGTTCCGCATATCCGGTTTTTGTTCGATTATACAGAACATAAGGGCCTGTCTCGAAAGGCGCCGTATTGTCTCGCGATCCTGTTTCGGGTATGTGTGGTGCCTTGGCGCTTTGTTCGACCGCGGCCACCAGACATGGTGCGCGGCGGCGAGACTTGAAATCCTACATTATTAAAAAGGAGCAGCAATGAGCGACCTGGTAACCATCCGCATCGAGAATCACGTGGCCGATGTCCGGCTCAATCGGCCCGACAAACTCAACGCCTTGAACCCGGAGATGTTTGAAGCCATCGTGGCGGCCGGCCTGCGCCTGGCCAAGGAGCCCGGCGTGCGGGTCGTGGTGCTCTCGGGCGAAGGCCGTGGCTTTTGCGCCGGCCTGGATTTCATGGGCTTTGCCCAGATGGGCCAAGGCCCCAAAGGGGCCATGAGCCTGCTGGAACGCCAAGAGGGCCAGATCGGCAACCGGGCCCAGATGCCGGGGATGGTCTGGAAGCAGTTGCCGGTGCCGGTGATCGCCGCCCTGCACGGCGTGGTCTTCGGCGGCGGCCTGCAGATCGCCCTGGGCGCCGACATCCGACTGGCCGCCCCCGATAGCCGCCTGTCGGTGATGGAAATGAAATGGGGCATCATTCCGGATATGTCCATCACCCAGACCCTGCGCGACCTGGTGCGCCTGGACGTGGCCAAGGAACTTACCTTTTCAGGGCGCATCGTCGAGGCCGAGGAGGCGGCGCGGTTGGGACTGGTGACCCGGGTATGCGCCGATCCCCTGGCCGAAGCCCGCAAGCTGGCCGCCGAGTACGCCGCCAAGAACCCCCACGCCATCGTGGCGGCCAAGCAGCTGCTGGAAAGCGCCTGGCACGGCACCGGCGCGGAAGGGTTGCGACTGGAGGAAAAGCTGCAGCGCACGCTCATCGGAACCCCCAACCAGGTCGAAGCCGTCATGGCCAATTTCGAAAAACGGCCACCACGGTTTCAGGATCGCGAGATCTGAGCCGGACGGGCGTTCCCCCCTTTTTTCAGCCAGGCGGTCCGGCACCTTAGCATGCCGGGCCGCCTCTTTTTTTGATATCTGGCGCCCCCGCCAGTTTCCTACCACCGCCCAGCAATTATTGGCTCGAACATCGGCTGATCGCCATTCATCTAATAAATATCCAATATTCTTGAAAATCATCGCCACACCCCTTGAGAATTGGCAAGTGCTATACTAAGAGGGGCTTTGTCCCATAACAGCAAAAACAAGGGTTATGTTACACGGATTTGATTTGTAACACCACCTTTTCACGACTTACCCCTCCTGGTGGGTGATCAGTGGGGGGTTCATTTAACGCGGGTCGCTGTGGTGAAGCCAATGGGGAATTTCCGCGCGATCCGAATAAACCGTTCAAGGAGTAAAGAAGATGATGAAGAAGATTGCATTGACGGTATTGTGCCTGGTGTGCGCGGCGGCTTTGCTGCCCATGGCGGCCCCTGCGGCCGAAGTCGAACTCAAGCTGGCCACCTGGGGACCTCCCAAACACTTCATTGCCGAGGCGAGAGCGCAATGGATCGAAGAGGTCAACAAGGCCCTGGCAGGTCGCTACAAAATCGTGGACTACCCCGGCGGACAGTTGTTCGGGCCCAAAGACATGCATCTGGCGGTGGCCAAGGGCCAGGTGGAACTCGGTCTCGTGCTTCAGCCCTCCATGCTGGCCATGGTCCCCATGCTGCAAGGGGTGTACCTGCCGTTCGCCTTCGACAACCTGGACCAGGTCAATCAGGCCTACTCCGGAAAGACTCTCGAAATCATTGAAAAGGCCATGGAAAAGAAGAATCTGAAGCTGATCTACGTCAGCTATACCGATGGCGTCCAGCTTTTCAGCAACAAGAAAAACATCGAAACAGTTGAAGATCTCAAAGGCTTGCGCATTCTATCGGCCAGCCCGATCTTCTCCGAAATCATGGTCAAGCTGGGGGCGGCCCCGGACACCTCGATTCCTTACACCGAGCAGTACATGGCGTTGCAGCGCAAGGTAGCCGACGCCATGGCGGCTTCCACGGTCGGCGGATATTTCGAAAAAACCCACGAAGTGGCCCCCTACCTCACCAAGATGGACATGAGCTTTGCGACGATACTAGTGGTTGCCAACTTAAAGACATGGAAGAAGCTGCCCCAGGATGTCCAGGACACCATCATTACCCTCGGCCGCCAGAAGACGCCTGTCAGCCTGGCCATGGCCAAAGGCTGGGAGCAGAAATTCACCGGCGACATGGAAAAAGCCGGCGTCAAAATTACACGCATTCCCGATGCCGAACGCGATAAGATCAAACAGGTCAGCAAAGAAGTCTGGAACAATTGGGCCAAAAAGAACGGCAAAGATGCAGAAGAACTGCTCAATCTGAGCCTGCAGATCGTGACCGCCGCCAATTGATCTTAATTTTGAAGGTTCCTTGCCGTTGCAGATACGCTGACGATGGCAAGGAACCTTTTTCGATGGAATCGCCGTTCCTGCATCGCGTACAGGAGAATTTATGCACACGCCTCCCCGAAAACCCATGCTTCTTCGCTGGATCGACTCTGCCTGCGACGCCGGCGGGGTCGTCGCCGCCGTCTGCCTGGTGCTGGTGACACTCTTTATCTGCTATGATGTCTTCATGCGCTATTTCTTCAGCGCCCCTACGGTCTGGGTGCAGGAGATGAGCATCTACCTGTGCATCGCCATCGGCTATCTGGCCTGCGGCTATGCCTTGAAGAACGACAGCCACTTTTCCATTACCATTCTCGTGGATCACCTGACGCCCAAAAACCGTCGCCGGATGAAAATCTTCACTTGCCTGCTCGGCATCGCCTATGCGGCCGTCTTCGTGGTCAAGGGCATCGAGAACACGAGGTTCTCCTATGAGATCGGCGATACCAGCACGGGCCTGATGGCCACTCCCCTGTGGATTCCATGGACGCTGGTACCCATCGGCGGATTGCTGCTGGGGCTTCAGTTTTTCAACAAGCTGGTTCAAGAGATACAGAATCGCAAATAGGCCTGGACCGCGTGTTTTCTGACCGCTTGGATTCTCATCCAGAATTGAGGGTATTGACATGACGCTGTATGTGATCGGTTTTATGATATTGTTCCTGCTGGTGCTGGCCTCGGGAATTCCGGTGGGCTTCGGACTGGGCGTTCTGGCCTTCGGCATCTTGACGGCCTACCTGGGCTTCGACGCCGCCATGAGCACCGGCGTATCCAAGGCCTATGCGTCGCTGGATACCAGCACGCTGGTGGCCATTCCGCTGTTTATTCTGGCGGCGCAACTGATCGCCGAATCGGGTATGGGCAAGCGGCTTTTCGATGCCGCCCGCGCCTTTATGGGGCGCTTCAAATCCGGCCTGGGCCCGGCCACCGTGGTCAGCAGCGGCGTTTTTTCCGCCATGACCGGGTCGAGTTTCGTGGCCGCTTCCACCATGGGGCTGATCGCCATCCCCGAACTGCGCAAGGCCCGCTACTCCGACACCATCATCGCCGCCTCCATCTCCGCCGGCGGTTCGCTGGGCAGCGTCATTCCGCCCAGCCTGGTGATGATCATCTACGGGTATCTCACCGACGAATCGGTGGGCAAACTTTTCATGGCCGGCATGATCCCCGGCCTGGTCCTGATCTTTCTCTACTCCGTGGCGCTCTCGGCGACCACCAACATCAGCTTAGCGCGCAAGCGCAAAAAGGAGTTGCTGCAACAGGGGGTGCTGGCCGCGGGGGTAGCGGCGGATGCGGTGGCCGTTGCCGAGGAGGCGCCGCCCATGGGCAAGCTCACCGCCTTGAAGGAAGCCTTCTGGGGATTGATGGCACCGGCCATCATCCTGGTGGGCATCTATTTGGGAATCTTCACGGCCTCGGAAGCGGCCGCGGTGGCGGTGGTCTACTGCGCCGCCGTGGGTTTGTTTGTCTACCGCACCCTGACCCTGAAGAAATTGTGGGCCATCGTGATGTCGTCGGCCAACATCTCGGCCATGGTGGCCGGCGTGGTCATCGGCGGGTACGTATTGGGGTTCGCCGTGGTATTGGGAAGGGTGCCCCAGCAGATCCTGGAGCTGATCGTGGCCCAGAACTTCTCTTCCACGACCCTTTTCATCATGGTCAACATCATTCTGTTCGTCATGGGCATGTTCCTGGAGAGCCTTTCGCTGATCTATCTGGCGATCCCGTTGCTCTACCCGGTGGTGCTGCACATGGGTTGGGACAATATCTGGTTCGCCGTGATCCTGCTGATCAATGTCAACCTGGGGCTGATCACGCCGCCCATGGGCGGGGTACTGTTCATCATTTCCCAGATCGGCGCCATCCCCATCAACACGGTCATCAAGGGCGCGCTGCTGCCCGTGGCGGTTCTGCTGGTCCTGCTCGCGTTGCTGCTGATCTTTCCACAAATGGCCACCTGGTTGCCGAGCATGATGTGATCAACAGGACCAGGCGTTTACGGCTTCTCGGTTCAAGGTATTTTGGGAGGGTAAAATGGTTCATCAATTCAAACGAATTCTTTACACGACCGATCTTTCCGAAAGCTCGATCAAAGTCTTCGAACAGACGGTGGTGCTGGCTGCCCAGACAGGCGCCTCCATCGTCATGCTTCACGTCATCGAGGACGGTTCTTCGGGACAGCAGAACCGGCTGATCCACCTGGTGGATAAGACGGCTTACGAGAAGATCCGCCAGGAGAGCCGGGAGACGATCAAACATGTGCTCATCGGCAAGCAGCGCACCATCCCGCTGATCCAGGACGCTCTCAAGAAACTGTGCGATTCCACGTCCGAAAAGATCTGCGGTGCCGACAACCCGGTGGCCATCGACGGCATCGAAGTCAAGTACGGCAACGTGGCCGCAGCGGTTCTCGAGGTGTGCGAGGCGGCCCAGTGCGACCTGGTGGCCCTCGGCTACTACCAGAAAGGCTCGCTGCTCAAGGCCCTGATGGGCGGTCACGGCAAAAGCGTGATTCAGCAGAGCAAGACGCCGGTTTTCCTGGTACCCATAGAAGCTTAGCGGCACCGGCCGGTGGGCGCGGGAGCAGGCCCACCGGCCTTCCTTTCAGAGCGGTTCTTTCCGGTGATCGATGGCACGCGCCTATTTCTTGCGGCGGGCGGCCAGTTCGGCCTGGAGCGCGTCGATGCGCCGGTGGTTGTCTTCCGAACCGATGTAGCTGCGGAAGAGCCATTCCTGCAGGCGCATGGCGCCGTCCAGATCCTGGTCCAGGATCATGTTCCCCAACTGCTTGGTCTCCTTGAGGCAGGTGCGGTCATAGGCCGCCATCTGCGTGGCGATGGCGTTCACCGACGAAAGCAGTTGGCCTTCGGCAAAGACCTTGCTCACGTATCCCATGCGCTCGGCCTCGTGGGCGTCGTAGATCCGGCCGGTCAGGGCCACCTCCTTGGCCCGTCCCAGGCCGATGATGCGCCAGAGCGGGTCCATGATAGGCGTCAAGGAGAGCGCAATCTCCCGCTGGCCGAACTTGGCCCGTTCGGAGGCGTAGCGGATGTCGCACATCAGGGTCAGGTCGAAGCCGCCGGCAATGGCCGGACCGCCCACGGCGCAGATGACCGGCTGGTGGCAGAAGAGAATGGCCCGGTAGGCCCGGTGAAACAGGGCGGTGTAGCTTTCGTTGGAGACCTTCTCCAGTTTGCGGATCTCGTTGAGATCGAAGCCGGCCGAAAAGTAGCGTTCGCCGCCGGTGAGCACGATCACGTGGACATCTTCGCGGCCGCTGAGTTCGGTGAACAACCCTTCGATCTCCACCAGGACCTCCGGTGACAGGCTGTTGCCCTTGTCCGGTCGATGAATGGTGACAGTGGCCACGTTGGATGCCACCGACAGCAGCAGATGTTTGGTTTCCATAAGCGATCTCCTTTGCGAATTTGGGATGGCCTGCCGTTTTCGAACTACTCTTTTGCCGGTTCCCGGGATTTATAGAAAATATTGAACAGCTGCTTGCCTCTTTCAGTCAGAAAGGCGTTGTTGAGCATATCGCCGACGAAATACATCACGTCATCCAGGCTGTAGGTATCGTCCATGGAGGCCAGCTGAATGGCGACCTCGTCGATGGCCAGATTGAAATAGGCCAGCAGCACGGGATTGACCGGGCGCATGATGCCGTTTTTGATCGCTCCTTGAATCTCCTTGATCAGGTCGCCCATCATCTCCCGGTACAAGCGGGAAAGGCGGTCCTTGGCCCAGGGATCGCCGATGATGACCCCCGAGCGCAGCTGGTTGAGGATTTCGCCGATCTTGGGGTAATGGGCCTGAAAGGTGGTGAACATGATGATCGATCGTCTGGCCAGATCCTTTTCGCCCTTGAGGGCCTCCTGGATCTCCTTTTTGAAATTTCGGACCACATACTCGACTGTCTCGACGAAGAGCTCCCGCTTATCTTTGAAGTAACGGTAAAAGGTCGGAGAAGAGATGCCGATGGCCTTGGTGATGTCCCGGATATTGGTCAAGGAATAGCCGCGATGGGCATAGAGTTTGAGGGTGGCTTCGATAATTTTCTCTTTTTTCTTCCGCCCCCTGGTCCCGTTTTTGACAGCCCGGGCTTGACTCTCTTCCTGCACGGGCTTCACCAGCGAATAGCCCTCGCTCAACCGGTGTTTTATGAAATCGATGGGAATCCGGGATGTCTTGGCGCTTTTCAGGTAGTCGAGCTTGATCCGCTGGATGGTTTCCAGTCGCTTGACGTGGCTTTGATCGTACGAGGCCATGGTCCGGCCTGATTTGGTGGGACGGTGCAACAGACCGGCATTCAGATAGTGATGGATGGTGGAACGCGGAATGCCGGTGATGGTTTCCAATTCGCTGATCTTCATAAAACCTGTGGTCCCGCTATCAAGTGAAACTATAAAGTTATGCTATAGAGCAAATTCATGGACGTTAAAAGGATAATCTTGTTTTCCAAGGAGTTGAATCGCGACACGGATTTTAACATGGTTTTTTCTGTTCTCATTATTTTCTTTAATTCAATTGGTTATGTCCTGTTTCAGCGTTAAAGGGCTTTCATCTTTCCATTTGACAAGCTTCTTCCTTTTGGGTCAAGAATAGAACTCACCTTAACACAGCATAACGTATTTTGCCATCCAATAAACCGTCGCGGCGACGCGGGGTCACCCAAAGGAGAAGAATTCATGTTAAACACGGAACTTTGCAAACAATTGGGCATCAAGTATCCTATCATCCAGGCCGGCATGGGGCCGTTCAGCAATAACAAACTGTGCATCGCCACGGCCAACGCCGGCGTGCTGGGCCTGCTTTCTACCAGCGGCATCACCACCAAGCAAGATCAGCCGGGCATTTACAAGCATTTCGCGGAGACCGGCGGCGCTTCGCCCGACGATGCCCCCGAAGTGATCTTCCGGAAGATTTATCAGCAGACCTTCGAGATGACCCGGGCCAGCGGCGGCATCTTCGGCGTCAACGTCATGGTGTCGGCCGAACTCAAGCCGATCGCGGAGATGATCATCAACACGGCCATCAAGATGCGCAAAGAGAATCCCGAGATGCACGACCGCTTCAAGGTGATTTTCACCTCCGCCGGCGATCCCATGGGCTGGGGCGAGAAGATCAAGGGCGCCGGCTTCAAATGGCTGCACGTGGTGCCGTCGGTCAAGGGCGCCGAGCGCTGCCGCAAGGCAGGCGTCGACATCATTGTGGCCTCGGGGCACGAGGGCGGCTTCCACACTTCCTGGGAACCGGTGCACAGCATGATCCTGCTGCCCGCGGTAGCCGAAGCCATGGCCCCCCATGGCGTTCCCGTGGTCGGTGCCGGCGGCTTCTGCGACGGCAAGACCTTGACCGCGGCCCTGGCCCTGGGCGCGGCCGGCATTCAGATGGGCACCCGCTTCCTGGCCACCAAGGAGAGCGATTTCGCCGAACTGTGGAAGCAGGGCATCGTCAAGGCCGGCGACCGCGGCACCCTGGTGGCCCGCGGCTTCGTGGGACCGGCCCGCTGGATCAAGACCCCGGCCAGCCTTCAACACCAACAGAACACCCTGCAAAAGGCGCCGGGGGTCTTCCTGGGCGTGCCCGACGACGGCATGAGCCAGGGCGCCCGCGAGTTGATGGATTTCGAAAAAGAGGGTATCGACGCCACCTTCGCCGGCGACGAAAGCAAAGCGCTGTATGCCGGCGGCGAGTGCGCCCAGCGCATCAACGACATGCCCACGGCCAAAGAGCTGGTGGACCGGATCGTTGCCGAAGCCCGGGAGATCATCAAGGGCTTCCCCCAGCGCTACGTGTAGCCGGCCTGGGGCCGCGTGTGCAGGCCCAATGGGAGGGCTTATTATAGAAGAAGAGGTGAAGACCATGAAGACGAGAAAGATAACGGTTTCACGGGGTGTATTCAATGTGCGGGAAGGAGGAAATCCCCAGGGGCTTCCTGTGGTCATGCTGCACGGCTGGCCGGAGAGCTCCTACTGCTGGGAGGGGGTCGCCACCCATCTGGATCCGGCCTTGCGCGTGATTGCCCCCGATTTACGGGGGCTCGGCGACAGCGAACGCACCTTGAACCTCAAGGCCTACCAGAAGATGGAATTGGCCAAGGATATCATCGAAATCGTGGATGCCCTCGGCGTCGACACCTTCCTGCTCGTGGGCCACGACTGGGGCGGCATCGTGGCCCAGGAGCTCGCCCTGCTGGTTCCCCAGCGGGTCAAGCGCCTGGTCATCCTGAACATCGCCGTCCTGACCAACCCCAAAGGCACCATGGAGGCCCGCCAGATCATCTTCAACCAGGGCGCCGTCCCCTTCTGGTATCAGTATTTCCAACAGATGCCCGGCTTGCCGGAAGCCATGATCAAGGGCAACGAAAAAGTATGGGTCTCGTTTTTCTTCGGCAAAGCCGGCCAGGAAGGCATCATTCCGGCCGAAGCCATCGCCGAATACATCCGCTGCTACAGCATCGAGAACACGCCGGCCACGGCCGCGTCCTACTATCGGGCCATGCAGATGGACGCCCAGCACTGGGCCACCCTCGCGGGCAAGAAATTTTCCATGCCCAGCCTCTACATCCACGGCAAGCGGGATACCGTGATCATCCCGGCGTTCCTCAATCATATCGAGGACGGCTTCGAGTCGATTCAAGTGGAGACTGTGGACGCCGCGCATTTCCTTCAGGAAGAAAAGCCCAAAGAAGTCGCCCGGCTGATGAATGAATTCTTGAAAAAGGGCATGTGAGTCGGTTTCTACAAGACTGAAGCAGCAACCGAAAAGGAGGACCGGAGCCAATGAGCGGCATTCAAAGCAACCAGGATCAGTTCCAGGCGCTGGCGGCCAATGCGAAAAAGGACGAGGCGCCGTTCGTCATGCTCAATCTGCTCAAGTTCAAAGCACAGGGCGGCCGGGAGGCCTATCTGCGCTATATCAAGGAATCGGGCCCCTATGTCGCCGGCGTGGGGGCCAAGGTGCTCTACTTCGGCAAGGCCAACGAGCTGCTCAACGGCGCGGAGACGTGGGATGTGGTCATGCTCGTCCAATACCCGTCCCGCAAGGCGTTTCTGCAGATGGCCAACAACCCCGACTACCTCAAGGTTCACGAGTATCGCGCGCAAGCCCTGGAGCGCGCGGTGCTCTATGCCACCGACCCGATCGGTTACAAGGAGATCGTGGCCGGGGGAGCATGAAAAGCCGGTTAATGTCCCCGGGTGCGGCGAGCGTCCGGGGCACGAATTTTGGATCGCCATGACGGGGCCCTCGATTCCCTGGGCCCATCGACGCTTTTATCCACTTTTTGACCACCTTGTGATATCTATTGCTGTATAAGCGTTGCGAGTTTCGTTCAGGTATTGCCGCGCCCTGGTTTCCTTCCCGGGCAAAGCGCCACCGCACATGACGTGATAGGTGCGTTCCGGCGGGCTTTTTGGGAAACGGGGGATCAGGCGATCGGGCATGGCTCGGGCCGATACCGCCGGGAACACGCCCCCCCCTTCATTCCGAAAAAGGAGACCTATCGACATGACCGACATGGCGTTGTGCAAGGAACTGGCCAAGGCCATCGGGGCCGGCGAGTCGCCCCTGATGCCCAGGATATTCGAAGCCCTGGTCGATGATGATGAGGCCAGAGTGATGCTGCTGGCGGCCCCTCCAGCAACAGCGCAAGAGCTGGCCCAAAAGTCGGGGCTGTCCGAAGCGACCGTCTCGGCCATGCTGGCTTCCCTGTTTCATCGGGGACTGATGTTCAAGGCCACCCGAGGCGGCGACAAGAAATGGTACCGGGTCAAGACCGTCCCCCAGATGCACGATTCCACCAGCCTGACCCCCGGCATGTCGCGGCGGGTTCTGGATCTGTGGAAGGCGTACATGGAAAAGGAGTGGCCCACCTATGGCCGGGTCATCATGGAGATCATGCCCGGGGCCATCATGCGGATCATCCCCGTCAACGAGAGCGTCGCCCCGCAATCCCAGGTGCTGGCCTATGACGACGTGGTGAAGATCGTCGAAAATGCCAGGACCCTGTCCGTAACCAGATGCTCCTGCCGCGTGATCTCCGGTGATTGTACCAAGCCACTGGAGGTTTGCATGCAGGTGGACCGCGCCGCCGAATATAACATCGAACGGGGCACGGGCCGGGCGCTTTCCAGGAGCGAAGCCATCGAAATCTTGAAAAAGTGCCGGGAGGAAGGATTGGTCCACACGGTGGACAACCGCCAGACCGTGGGCCATGTGATCTGCAACTGCTGTAAGGATTGCTGTCTGAATTGGGCTGTGATGAAGGGGCCCAAAAACTGGGTGGCCCCGAGCCGATTCCAGGCGGTTGTGAACAGCGAGCTGTGCAGCGGCTGCGAAAGCTGCATCGAGCGCTGCTTTTTCGATGCCCTCGCCATGGCCGATGATCACGCCGCGGTGGATACGGAAAAATGTCTGGGCTGCGGCGTCTGCACGGTGGTTTGTCCCACGGAGGCCCTGAAGCTCATCGAAGTCCGGCCGTCGGACTTTGTGCCGGCTTAAAGAAAAACGGATAGGCCCAAGCCATGCATGAACTGCCGGTCACCGAAACCATCCTGAAGATCGCCCTGGCCCACGCGGAAAAGCACGATGTCCGCCGGATCGTGACGATCCACCTGCAAGTCGGCAACCTGAGTGATCTGCAGGGCGACTGGATGCAGCGCTACTTCGATCACCTCAGCCGGGGAACCGCGGCCGACGGCGCCAGGCTTCAGATCGAGCGCACGCCGATACGGTTGCAGTGCAATGGCTGCACCGCAACCTATAGCGTGGAAGCGGCCGACGGGCTCGACGCGGCCTGCCCGGAATGCGGCGGGAAGGATGCCCGGCTGGTCTCCGGGCGGGAATATTTCATCACGAACATGGAGGTGTTTTAACATCAGCTAATCGCTGGTCTGCGGTGGAAGAAAGATCGCTGCCGAGTTCCGCAAGAAAAAAGAAGAGAAAGGAGAATTTACCATGAGGACAAAGCAGGATTACATCAACGGCCTTTCCAGGATGAAGCGCAACGTATATTTCAATGGCGAGCGCATCGACCGTACCGACGAACTGCAGATGGCATGTCTCAACACCATCGGCACCACCTATGACGAGGCCGAGAAGCCGGAGAACCGGGAACTGTGCACCGCTATTTCCCATCTCACCGGCGAGCGCATCAACCGCTTCAACCACATCCACCAGAACACCGACGACCTGCACAACAAGCAGGACATGACCCGCATGCTCTGCCAGAAGGTGGGCGGTTGCATCCAGCGCTGCATGGGCATCGATGCCACCAACGCCATCTACAATGTCTCCTTCGAAGCCGACAAGATGAACAAGGGTGAGACCCGGTACCACGAAAATTTCAAGAAATGGCTCACCCGCTTTCAAACCGAAGACCTGGTGGGGTGTGCGGCCCAGACCGATGTCAAGGGCGACCGCATGCTGCGACCGGCCGAGCAGCCCGACCCGGGCGCTTATGTGCACATCAAGGAGCGGCTCAAGGACGGCATCGTGGTGGAAGGCTGCAAACTGCATATCTCCGAAGCCTCGGTGGCCGACGAGGTGCTGGTGATTCCCACCCGCGCCCTGCGCAAGGAGGACAAGGACTACGCCGTGGCCTTCGCCGTTCCGGGCGACTGGGACGGCCTGAAGCAGGTGGTCACCATCCACAACCTGCGCCGCCGGGAGCATTACCAACGCGGCTTTATGCAAGGTGCCACCGACTCCTACATGATCTTCGACAACTGCTTCGTGCCCTGGGACCGGGTCTTTCTGGCCGGAGAGCATCAGCACGGCGGTATCCTGGCCCTGCTCTTCGCCCTGTTCCACCGCCACTCCTACTCGGGCTGCAAGCCGGCCATCGGCGACATCATCCTGGGCACCGCGGCCCTGGCCGCCGAGGTCAACAACGTGCACAAGGCTTCCCATATCCGCGAGAAGCTGGCCGAGATCATCATGACCACCGAGTTGGGCTATGCCGCCGGTTACACCGCCTCGGACCTGGGCAAGCCGGAAGTGTATATCCCGGGCCTGGGCTTCTGCCCCTATGGCCCGGGCTCCTACATCCCCCATTCGATCTACTGCAACGTGGGCCGCTGCCTGTCGGGCGAGGCGGTCTATCGGGAAGGCGAGATGCTGTGCGATATCGCCGGCGGTGTGGTGGCCACCTTCCCCCATGAGCGGGATTTCGCCAACCCCGAAACCGGCGATTTACTGCTCAAATACACCAAGCGCAATCCCGACATGCCGGTGGAGGACCAGGCCCAATTCTGGCGCTATCTTGGCGACATCCTCTGCTCGGCCACCGGCGGCATCGCCAATGTGGGCAACTATCACGGCGGCGGATCACCGATCATGGAGCAGATCGCCATTACGACCCAGTACGACATCGAATCCCGCAAGAAGCTGGTGCGCTATATCGCCGGCATGAGCGGCGGGGATCGCGATGCCCTGGCCAAGAAGAAATAAAGGGTTCGGTGCAGGGCTTCGGATTTCGAACAAGCCCCGAGGCGTTCAGTGCAACCGGGGCCCTGCACAAGAAGCTGGACATGCACCGCGTGCTGTGCCAAAAGAGACACCCAACTTCGCAACGAACGCAGAAAGGATTGCTTTATGCCGGAAAGATTACCGTTGGAGAAATTCAAAAAGCTCATCGGACAGGATAACGGCACCACCGAATGGATCCTCATCGATCAGGATAAGATCAATCGCTTCGCCGAAGTGACCGGAGATCATCAGTGGATCCATGTCGATATCGAAAAGGCCAAGCAGGGCCCCTTCGGCACCCCCATCGCCCATGGGTTCCTGACCCTCTCCCTGCTTCCGGTGTTCAGTTATTCGGGCAAATATGCCATCGAAGGCGCCAAGATGACCATCAATTACGGATTGAACAAAGTCCGTTTCATCAACCCGGTGCCGGTGGGCTCCCGGGTGCGTTCGAAAATGGTGATCACGGCGGTGGAGGAGAAAAAACCCAACCAGATTCTGGTCACCAACACCCATACCATCGAGATCGAAGGACAGGAGAAGCCGGCCTGCATTGCCGAAGCGCTCGGAATGTTCTTCCTGTAGTTTCCTGTTCATATGCGTTGCCCCCTTTTTGGCCCGCGGGAATCCCCTGATTATGCTCACCAAGGCAGAGATCGTTCACAAGGCAGTACAAATCGGGTTCGATGACATCGGTTTTACCGGCATCGAACCCTTTGCTTCCCAACTGGATTTGCTCAAGCAGCGGCAAGGTTCGTACGATTGGGTCGAGCGCCGGGGGCTGGCGCTCCGGCAAGGCACCGACCCCGGCACCGTCATGCCGGACGGCAAGACCCTCGTCGTATTGATCTCGGTATACTATCGCCAGGGTTACCCCGATTATATGGAAGGCCATTTCGGCCGATGCTACCTTGATGACGATCGCATCACCAAAGACGGCCTGGCACTGCAGATCAAAGCCTTTCGCCGCTTCTTGGGCGATCACGGGGTCGCCTCCAAACTGGCGCCGAATCTGCCTCATCGCCTGGCCGCCGCCCGGGCGGGCCTGGGCACATTCGGGAAGAATTGTCTCTTCTTCTCCCGCAAAGCGGCCCGACAAAGCTCATTCGTGCTGCCCATCGCCATGGTAGTCGACCGCTGCTTCGCGCCGGACCCGCCCACTGTTGCAGTGGGATGCCCCGACTGGTGCCGCAATGCCTGCATTGCCGCCTGCCCCACGCGGGCGCTCAAAGGGCCGTGCCACATCGAGCCGCGCCGATGCATCTCGTATTTGAGCTACTATGGCGAAGGCATGACACCCCTGGAACTGCGCGAACCCATGGGGCTGTATGTCTATGGGTGCGACCGCTGCCAGAATGTGTGCCCGCGCAATGCGGCCCGGCTGGCCGAACCCTTGCCCATGAACGCCAAGGTAGCGGCCAAGGAACCGGATTTCCAGCTGGAGCGGCTGTTGCGCATGGATAAGGCCTATTTCGAAACGAAGATCTGGCCCCACATGTTCTACATGCCCGCCGATGACCTTTGGCGCTGGCAGATGAACGCGGCCAGGGCCATGGGCAACACCCGGGATCCGAAGTATATCGATGACCTGACAGCCGCCTGCAAGGAAAACGCCGACGAAAAGGTCCGCGCCATGGCCGCCTGGGCCCTCGGCCGCATCGGTGGCGGTCCGGCGCGCACGGCTTTGGAAGCGTTGAAGCTTGGTGCCGACGGGGTCTTCTTACAGGAAATTGAGTCGGCCTTGGATGGGTTCGCACTCAGTGGCGGATCCGTTTAGAGGAAACCTGATGTTCATCACACCGCGCCGGCATCGATCATTCTGCAACATCTTATGGCTGTTTCAGATCGGTGGCTGATTCCCCTTGGGCGCTTGGCCGGTGGGAAATGCCTGTTTCCCCGAAACCGACTCCCTTTCAAAACCAGTCGTCTCTTATCGCGATGCTTTTGGCCCGCACAAATCCATTAGAATCCGGTGCGCCATTCCGAGGAAAGTGGCAATCCATGCCGCCATTGCCACGTAAATGAATACCTTGGGAATGGCGCCGATCACTGGCGCCGCAGTCACTTCGGCCAGGCGGTGGGTGCAGGCCGTGTACATCCCCAGCGGGAAGACGGCGCCCCAGAACAGCGGGCTGTATTGCAAAGGGAAGCGGCGGAGCCCGTGGCGCCATACGCCCAAGATCACCAGCATTGGAATCCACCAGGTCGCGGTGGCCCAGAAGAAGAAGGTGAACCCCTTCAGAAAGGGCATCAGTCCCGAGAAAAACGGAGACGACGCGGCATCGGCGATCAGTCCGGTGCCGCCCAGGGTGGTGATGGCCACGGCGCCCATGTTGATCCAATAGGGCGGGGTCAGGTCTTGGGGCGAGAAGTGGAAAAACAGATAGCGATAGAAAATAAGCGAGATGATCCAGATATAAAGCATGCCGCCGAACAACCAGGTCATAAACGCCAAAAACAGCAGCGGTTCACGATATAATTGGGAAAAAGGCGCAATGGCCGTGCTCAGCACGGTGACCGCCTGGGTGGCCACAATCGCCAGCAGCCAACCGCCATTGATGCCTTCGGCGATGGTGGGTTTGGTCTCCTTGGTGATCAGCCCGGTGAACAGCCCGTAAATCAGGCAGAGCCACAAGGCGATGGTGATCCACCACAAAATCACCGCGAAGATAAGGCGCCCGGTGAGCAGGAGCACCTGGCTGCCCAACACCCCGGAAGCGGCCACGGCCGTGAAGAAGCCCATGCCCAGCATGTGGTCGCGAAAGTCGTGACGAAAACGGCGCGTGAAAAAGATGATCCGGGCGATATACAGGATCCAAAGGATGACATATGCGGCCAGATTGAATTTGAAAAGCAGGGCGGCGATCAGGTCCAGTCCCTGGTAATGGGCGGCAATCGAGATGATCCCGGTGGACATCACCAGGGCGAAATAAGCCGGGCTGAGGTTTTCGAGTTTGTCGGCCAATATCGGCATGCGCCTTCCTTATTCCAGAATTTTCAGGATTGCCCCGCGAGGCGCCGAAACACGATCCGACGCCTGAGCAAGTAGAATACCGGCGCACTCCAGATGTGCACCAGGCGGCTGAAAGGCGAGAAGCCCAGCAGGGTCCAGGCCGCGATCACATGGATTTTGTAGCTGAGGGGCACCGCTTTCATCAGCATGGCATCGGGCGTGAAGGTGACGATCCCCCTGATCCAGGGAGCGACGGAGTACAGCACGTTGTAGTGCCCGAACACCACGTTGTAGATCCCGGCACCGACCACCAGGCAGATCGCGCCGATGGTGATGGTGTCGTTGAGCCGGCGAACGGCTTTCAAGCGGGGGTGCGTCAGCCGCCGCTGCAACAGGAGCAGCGCGCCGATGAAAGCCGCAATGCCGACGGCCAAACCACTCCAGTAGGCGATCTCCATATGCACCTGGCTGTCGATGCCCAAACGGTCCAGGATGCGCTGCGGCATCAGCAGACCGGCGGCATGGCCGAAGAAGGTGCCCACGATGCCCCAGTGAAAAATAACCGATCCGGCAAAAAGCGATTTTTTTTCGAGAAATTCACTGGACCGGGCGTTCCACCCGTAGCGGTCGGTGACGTAGCGGTAGGCGTGGCCGACCAGAAATGTGGCGAGGCACAGATACGGAAAGACGGTGAAGATCAGCGTGTAAGCAGGGTCCATGGACTTTCCTCCTTCGGGCTACTCATTTACTTCGAAGGGATGATCGCAGTGGTCATCCGCTGCGCACTGTTCTATGGCCATGGGGACGATGGGGCGCAGCAAACCGGCATAGATCGGCTCGATTTTCTCCAGACGTTCGACCAGCGGCGACAGGCCTTGCAGGCACCGCCAGACCGGCGCGGTATGCGCCGGATGTGGACAGATCGAGAGAAATTCCAACATTAGAGGAAGGTAATCGGGCAACTCTCCCGAGATGCGCTCCCACCCGGCCTGCGCGTAAGTGTGCTGCAGGCGCGCCAGGGCCCCGGCCCGTTTTTCGTTGTCGCCGAACGCGTGGTAGGTCACGTTCAGAGTGGTGGCCGGATTCATGTCGAACACGGCCGTATATCTCTCCTGAACGTGGATCGGGGCATGGGCACGAAGATAGTGAAGATATGCCTGGACCGCGGATTGAATCTCCGCTGAAAGCAAACGCTCGGCGAAGGAGCCAATCTCATCCAGGCGGCTGAACAGCTCTTCATCGGGATAGTGCAACACCACCGAGAGTACTTGTAGCGAATCGTTGATGCTCCTGGCCATCTTACAGCCTTTCTGCGCGTCCGCGGTCAAACGGCGTCGCCAAAGCCGCAGCGGCCCTGGCGGGTGTAGTTCTCTGCTTCTCCCACGACCGGCTTGGTGGGCAGTACGAAACGGTCCTCCAGGCGCGCCAACGCCAGCAGTCGGTACATCTTCTCGACATCGCCCGCGTCGAGTTCAACCGCATCGAGCAAGCCGGTGTCGGTCCGATTTTCCAGGCGTCGGGTGCGCATGTAGCCGCGAAGGGCCGCAAGGCGCTGGAGGGCCCTGCGCACCGGCGCCTCGTCGCCGGCGGTCAGCAGGTTGGCCAGGTAGGTGATGGGAATGCGCAGGCGGTCGATCAGATCCGCTTCCCGGCCGGGCGCCACCTGACTGCTGATCGGACTCAACGGCGGCACATACCACACCATGGGCAGGGTCCGAAATTCAGGGTGCAGCGGCAGCGCCAGGCGCCACTGTTTGATCAACGCGTAAACCGGTGAGCGTTTTGCGGCGGCCATAATGTTCGCAGAGATGCCCTGGTCATCGGCGTGGTGCTGGACGTCGGGGTCGTGGGGGTCGAGCAGGATCTCCAGATGGGCTGGGTAAACAGCCTCGTCCGACGGTGCCGAGGCCGCCCCGGCGATGCGGTCCGCATCGTAAAGCAGCACGCCCACGTAACGGATGCGGCCGACGCAGCTGTGGGCGCACAGGGTGGGCAGGCCGGCTTCGATGCGGGGATAGCAGAAGATGCACTTTTCCGCCCGCCCGGTCTTCCAGTTGAAGTAGACTTTCTTGTACGGACAGCCCGACACGCAGTAACGCCACCCGCGGCAGCGCTCCTGGTCCACCAGCACGATGCCGTCCTCTTCCCGCTTGTACAGGGCGCCGGACGGACAGGAGGCCACGCAGGCCGGATTGAGGCAGTGTTCGCACAGGCGCGGCAGCCAGAACATGAACACATTGTGGAACTGCAGATAGGTCGTCCACTCCAGATTCTTGAAATTGGGGTCTCCACCGCCCGTTTCGCCCAGGCCGGCGAGATCATCCTCCCAGTTGGGGCCCCACTTGAGGACCATCGGTTCGCCGGTCAAGCGGGAATGCGGACGCACCGACGGCTGGTGTTGGCGCTTGGGGCTTTCGATGAGGCGGGCATAGTCGTAATTCCACGGTTCGTAGTAGTCGTCGATGACGGGCAGATCGGGGTTGTGAAAAATGTTGAGGCCTTTGTGCAGTCGGCCGCCGGCTTTGAGTTCCAGGCGGTCCCGGCGCAGTTGCCAGCCTCCCCGGTAGTGCGCCTGGTTCTCCCATTTTCGGGGGTAGCCGATACCGGGTTTGCATTCCACGTTGTTGAACCACATGTATTCGGCGCCGTCGCGGTTGGTCCACACATTCTTGCACGGAATGCTGCAGGTATGGCAGCCGATGCACTTGTCCAGATTCAGCACCATGGCATATTGGGCTTTAATCTTCATACCAGTCCACCTTTCCGGCTTTGCGCACGATGATCGTCTCGTCGCGCTGGGCGCCGATGGGGCCGTAATAGTTGAATCCGTAGCTCAACTGCGCATACCCGCCGATCATATGGGTCGGCTTGACCATGATGCGGGTGACGCTGTTGTGGGTCCCGCCGCGTTTGCCGGACAGCGTCGATCCCGGCGTGTTGATCAGGCGTTCCTGGGCATGGTACATGAACGCCTTGCCCGGCGGAATGCGCGGGCTCACCACGGCCTTGGCCATCACCACGCCATTGGCGTTGAAGCACTCCAGCCAGTCATTGTCCCGCACGGCGATCTTGCGGGCGTCTTCGTCATTGATCCAGATCGCTTCGCCGCCGCGGAACAGGGTCAGCATGGTCAGGGTGTCCGAATAGGTGCTGTGAATCGACCATTTGGAGTGGGGCGTCAGATAATTGAGGACGATCTCCCGTTCCGGTTCACGGGCGACCCCGGCCGGTTCGGTGTCTTTTTCGTCCAGGGGCGGCCTGTAGACCGGCAGGTGTTCGCCGAAGTCACACATCCAACGGTGATCCTGGTAGAACTGGGCCCGGCCCGTGAGAGTCCGGAACGGCACCTTCTCCTCGACGTTGATGACAAAGGGCGAATAGCGGCGCTCCTCGGATTCGATGCCGCTCCAGATGGGCGAGGTGATGATTTTGCGCGGCTGTACCGTCAGGTCGTCGAACCGGAAACGTTCGCCCTGCCGGCGCAGGCTCAGGTGCTGGAGTGACAGCCCGGTTCGTTTTTCCAGGCCCGCCCAGGCCTTGACCGCCGTCTCGCCGTTGGTTTCCGGTGCCAGCATCAGAATGGTTTCGGCGGCCTGTTTGGCCGTTTCCATGGCCGGACGCCCCTGGCCGGCGCCTTCCTCCATCACGCTGCCCAGTTCAGCCTTCAGCGCTTCGATTTCTTCCCCGGCCTTCCACATGACGCCCTTGGACCCGACGCCCACGGAACCGGCCAAGGGTCCCAGGGCGGTCATCATGCGATAGACCTCCGGGTAATTGCGGGTCACCACCGCCATGTTCGGCATGGTCCTGCCCGGCTGCGGCTCGCACTCGCCGCGGCGCCAGTCCCGGACCTCGGGCTGGGCGATTTCGCCCGGGCTGTCGTGCATCAGCGGCGTGGCTACCAGTTCCTTGACCAACCCCAGGTGGTCGGCCGCCAATTGCGAAAATTTTTCGGCGATGGTTTTAAACTGCTCCCAGTTGGTGCGCGTCTCCCAGGGGGGATCGATGGCCGGATTGAAGGGGTGGATGAACGGGTGCATGTCGGTGGTGTTCAAATCGTGCATCTCGTACCATCCGGCGGCCGGCAGGACGATATCGGCGTACATGGCGCTGGTGGACATGCGCAGTTCCAGGGTGACCAGCAGGTCCAGCTTGTTTTCCGGCGCCGGATCGCGCCAGGTGATCTCTTCGGGGCGCAGGTGGCTGTCGGTGTTCAGCACCGCGTGGTCGGCGCCCAGCAGATGCTTGAGAAAGTATTCGTGCCCCTTGCCGCTGGCGCCCAGCAGGTTGGCCCGCCACAGGAACAGCACCCGGGGGAAATTCACCGGGTTGTCCGGATCTTCCACGGCAAAGCGCAATTCCCCCTTTTTCAGTTTTTCGACGGCGTAGGCCACGATCTGTTCGTCCGAGGAAGCGCCGTGGGCCATGGCCTCACGCACCAGTTCGATGGGGTTCCGGTCGAACTGCGGATAGGAGGGCAGCCATCCCAGGCGGGCGGCGATCACGTTGTAATCGGCCATGTGCGGCAACGGCCGCTGGTCCGAGAGCGGTGAAAGCACGCTGTCCGGCCGCAGGTGGTCGTAGCGCCACTGATCGGTGGCGAAGTAGTAAAACGAGGTGCCGTTTTGCTGCCGCGGCGGCCTTTGCCAATCCAGTCCGAACGCCACCTGGGACCAGGCCGCCTGGGGCCGCACTTTTTCCTGCCCCACGTAGTGCGCCCAGCCGCCGCCGTTGACCCCCTGGCAGCCGCACAGGGTGGTCAAGTTGATGATGGTCCGGTAGATCATATCGCTGTGATACCAGTGGTTGGTGCCGGCCCCCAGAAAGATCATGGACTTGCCGCGGGTCTTTTCGGCATTGTCGGCGAACTCGCGCGCCACGCGGATGGCATCGGCCGCCGGCACGCCCGTGATGGCCTCCTGCCAGGCGGGGGTGTAGGGTTTGAGATCGGAGTAATCCTTCGGGTAGTCCGGGCAGTCGTCGGCCAGGGTCGCCGGTGCTTGCTTGGGCAGCAGGCCCAGTTGGGCGGCCATCAGGTCGAAAACCGTCGTCACCCGCAATTCGCCCGCAGCGGTTGCAATCTTTTTATAAGGCACCCGGCCTCGCCGGATGCCGCTGCCGGCCGCCGCGAACACCGGGAAGGAGACCGCCTGCCAGCCGTCGTTTCGGTCGGCGAAACTCAGCAGCGGATCGATGGGCCGGTCGCCGTCCTCCATTTTCAGATTCCAGCGCCCTTCTTCGTTCCACCGGAACCCGATGCTGCCGTTGGGCACGCGAAAATCACCGCCGGCCGCATCGACCACCACGGTTTTCCACTGCGCATTGTTGGTTCCCCCCCCCAGGTCGGCGGCCCGCAGGAACCGGCCGGGCGTATGGTGGCCGCCGTGATCTTCGAGCACCACTGCAAACGGCAGATCGGTATACTGCTTGGCGTACTCCCTGAAATAAGGCACCTGGCGGTCAATGTAGAACTCCTTGACGATCACATGGGTCATGGCCATGGCCAGGGCCCCATCGGTTCCGGCTTTGGCCGGCAACCAGGTGTCGGCGAACTTGACATACTCGGCGTAATCGGGCGCCACCGCGGCCACCCGGGCGCCCCGATAGCGCGCCTCGGTGTAGAAATGGGCATCGGGGGTGCGGGTCATGGGCAGGTTGGTGCCCCAGACGATAAAATAGCTCGATTCATACCAGTCGGCGCTCTCCGGCACGTCGGTCTGCTCTCCCCAGATTTGCGGCGAGGCAGGGGGCAGATCGCAATACCAGTCGTAGAAACTGATCATGGCCGCGCCGATCAGGGACAAGAAACGCGCACCCGAGGCGTAGCACACCATCGACATGGCCGGGATCGGTGAAAAGCCGAAGATGCGGTCCGGCCCGTATTGCTTGATGGTATGGATCAACCCCGCGGCGATCAGGGTGGCGGCCTGGTCCCAGGTGAATCTCACGAATCCGCCCTTGCCGCGCTCCCGGTGGAACCGGCGGCGTTTTTCCTCGTCGGCGACGATGCTCCCCCAGGCGGAGACCGGATCGCCGTTCTGCTCCAGCGCCTCGCGCCACATCTGCATCAAACTGGATCGGATCAGCGGGTATTTCAAGCGGACCGGGCTGTAGGTGTACCAGGAATAAGTCGCCCCGCGCGGGCAGCCCCGCGGTTCATGATTGGGGAACCCTGCGCCGCACGCCGGATAGTCCGTGGCCTGGGTTTCCCATACCAGGATGCCGTCCTTCACGTAGACTTCCCAGGAGCAGGAACCTGTGCAGTTGACCCCGTGGGTGGAACGCACCTTCTTGTCGTACTGCCAGCGGCGGCGATACAGATCCTCCCATTCTCTTTGGCCGCAGCGGATCTGCGCCCAATCGTCGGCCGTTTTTTCCTCCAGGCAGCCGTGCGAGGGGCCTTTGGGTCGGAAAAACCTTAGCGCGCGAAACAATGAAGATCGGCTCATGGAAAACCTCCAACGCAGGTAAAGGTTCCAGGAAGGCCTTACAGCTCTCGGTAAGACCAGCTCGCAGCTGGCACAACGGCAGGCGAGTCATCGCATGCGCATGTCAGGGCGGTCTGCAGCCGGGATTGAATGGGGCGGGGCCGGCGTGAATTCATAGACAGGTTACCTGCCTGCCCCTTGATCTGCAACATATTTCGGTCCATGCATTTGACCCAGATCGATCCATCCCCTTTTCCAATGCATCCTTTCCCGACTCACTTGCGCTGCCCCTGCGCGCGCAGACGACCAACGTAATGTCGTCCTCGGCGCCGTTTCGAATGGCCGCTGCCACCAGCGCGGCGGCCGCCTCCTGCGGCGTCGTTCGCGCGCTGAAAACGGCTTGCAGCTCGGCCGAAGTCAGGGCGCGGTGCAACCCATCGGAGCAAACAAGGAATTGGTCATCCAACCGGATTTGCATCGCGCCGGTTTCGGGCTCGCAATGGCCGCAGCCGATATATTGATCCATGACGTGACGCGAATAGTGCCCCGGCATCTGCTCCGCCGAAATCTCGCCCTCTTGGAGCAGAAAGCGCCCCAGGGTCTGATCCTCGGTGACCTGGGTCAACATGCTGTCGCGCCACAGGTAGAGACGGCTGTCGCCCACGTGAAGCCAGTGCAGCCGATGGCTGCTCAGCAGCGCGCAGACCAGGGTGCTGCCCTTGCCCTGAAACTCCCCGTCGCGAAAATTGTGCCCATGGACCGCACGGTCGAGCTCCATTACCCGCTGCTGCAATTCCGAGAACGCTTCTGCATGAGCAATGGCGTCCAGCGCGTCAATGACGGTCTGCGCGGCCCATGCGCCCCCGCCGCTCAATCCATCGGCCACGGCGACCAAAACACAGGCCTCCGGCAGGGCCTTGATCAAAGAGCGATCTTCATTGGTCGGACGGCAAGGGCCTTGATGGGAAAGGCCGAACGCCGAGAAGGCGCCATGGAATAGGGCCGTGGGGTATGGGGGCCGAGCGCGGTTCACATTTCACCTGCCCGCATATCAATGTTTTCCGTCAGCTCAACCTCCACGCCCATGGCGCCGGCCTTGGCCTTGAAGGTTTGGATCAGCGCATTGAGCGCCTTGCCATGTTCATCCTTAAAAGCGAGACACAGGGCGGCGCGCCGCTTGTCGGCGGCCCTGGCCAGGCCCAAGTCGGTATTGCCCAACAGGGAGCGCAGGGCCGCCCGGGCCTGGTGCATGGTCTGGTAACGTTGCGCCGGATCGCGACGCCCGCAGCGCTGCACAAACGCACGCAGCAACGGAGGGATGTCGGCCTTGACCAGGCCCGGATCGGCGACATCCCGGCGCAGGTGCAGATCGATCAGCGTCCTGGCTTCCTTTGCTTCGAAGGGGCGCCGGCCGCTGAGCATCTCGTAGGCCGTGACGCCCAGGGCATAGATATCGGCGCGGGCATCCACCGGATCGCCGCGGATCTGCTCCGGAGAGACGTAATGGGCGGTTCCGGGATTCGAGAAATCTTCGGTGCCGGCCGCACAGGCCAACCCGAAATCGAGCACTTTGACCTGATCGTTGGGCTGAACGAGGATGTTGGCCGGGTTGATGTCGCGATGGATGATACCGCGCTCATGGGCGTAGGCCAGCGCATCGCAGAGCTGGTAGAGATAGCGGGCCGCCGGATAGGGCGCAATGGCGCGCAGGTGGGCGATCATTTGCTTGAGGGAATCGCCCCGCAGATATTCCATGATGATGAACAAGGTGCGATGACGCTCTTCGAAATCATACACCTTGACGATATGAGGATGGGACAGCCCGGCGATGATCTTGGCTTCATCGTAGAAGCTTTGAAAGAAATCGGGCTGCAGGGCCATGTGGTGGCGCATCATTTTGATGGTCACCGGCATGTTCAGGTCCTTGTGCACCCCCTTGTAGACGATGCTGAAAGCCCCGCGGCCGATGATGTCGGTGGCGATGTACTTGCCGATGGTGCGGTATGCCGTGGGCCGGCGGCTGTCCAGACGGTCGGCCACCAGTTCGGTGATGAACGCCAGCAGGTCGGGGTCATTATCGGCGAAATCGTCGAACTGCTCCCGGGTCATTTCCCAAAGCAGCATGTCGGTTTCGGCTTCCACATGGGCGCGGCGCGGCTCGCCGGTCAAAATTCCCAGACCGCCGACGATGTCTCCTTCCCCATAGTGGTCCACCGGGTGCAATTGGCCCTCTTTTTCCACGATGACCAGGCAGGAACCATGCTGGATGATATAGGCCTTGTCCTCCACGGCCCCCTGCATCACGAAACGCTCTCCGGCCTTGACATGGCGGCAGGTCATCTCGTCGAAAAAGGGGCTGCGGTGCTCCCGGTTGACGAATTGCAGGAATTTGATCCTGGAGCCGGCGTGTCGTTCCTGTTCCTGAACCATTTGGTAGAAGGCGCAGTTGCGGCAGGAGGGGCGTTTTTCGGCAAAAGAGCCTTGCAGGCAGCCGCCGCAATAGGTTCCGGCTACGGCCCAGCACACCCTGCCGGCGTTTTGACCGGAGTTGATCCCATCGAAGGAGGTGTCGGTCGCGGCCGGACACGCACCGAATTCGGCGACTTTTTTACCCCCCTGTTCGAGTCCGCAGTCCATTACCTGCCAGCAATTGAGCCGGCCGGATGGGCATTTGCCGTTGGACGAACGCTGCGTCATGCACCCAACCTCACGATGGGGTCCGTTGCGCGGACCGGGTGTTCAGTGCCTTGCCCTATGATGGCTTGGTCTCCACCGTAGAACAAAGAAAAAGCCGTCTCCTTGACTTAAATCAAATATAAAATCATTCGATCGTAACCGGGCCCCTCAAGCATTACGCCCCCTCCTCGGCCGATCCTCGAACGCGACACCCGGCGCAATGACGCCCTGCTCATCGCTCATGGCGGAGCCGCAGATGCAATCACATGGGAGACAGCGTCATTTGTCCAAGGCAACTGCCGGGAGGGGCACCCTAAAATACTTACAAAATTTACGCCAAAAGGGTTATAGTTTAGAAAAAATCGAACTTTGAACGGAAGCAACCCATGCAAGAAGAAGAATTGAAGCGGGAACGGGCGCGACTGATCGAACGCAACAAGGAATTGACCTGTCTGTATGAAATCGCCAAGATCATGGCCGACAAGCAGAAGAACTTTCCCCAGATGCTGCAGGCGATTCTGGTCCTTCTGCCGCCGGCCTTCCAGCATCCGGACAGGACCGGCGCCCGCATCGCGGTCGGTGATCTGACCTTCGCAACGGAAGGTTTCGAAATCTCACCGCACATGATCCGCGAGCCCTTGATGATCCAGGGCCGCGCACAGGGGGTAATGGAGGTGGTTTGCTGCCGGGCCGACGGCGAGCGCGACCCCTTCCTGCCCGAAGAACGCGCCCTGCTTCGCACCATTGCCAGCCAGAGCGCCCTGATGATCGAAAAAAAGCTCGCCAGCGACAAGCAGGCCGAACTGGAGGGCCAACTGCGCCATGCCGACCGCCTGGCCAAAATCGGTCAACTCACGGCGGGCATGGCGCACGAATTGAACGAGCCTTTATCAAGCATTTTGGGGTTTGCCCAATTGGCCGCCAAAAAAATCGATTCTCCCGAGGTCGCGGCCCGCTACCTCGATCGGATCGTGCATTCGTGCCTGCATGCACGCGAAATTATCCGCAAAATGATGCTCTTCAGCAGCCCGATGCCCCAGCGCAAGCGTCGGGTCGATCTGAATCGGCTCCTCGCCGAGGGAATGCTCTTCATCGAACCGCGGTTTCCCCAATCCGCCATCCGCTTCGAAAGCAGCTTCGATCCGACGCTGCCGACGATCCTTGCGGATAGCTCGCAAATCACCCAGGTGCTGGTGAACCTTGTGATCAACGCCATCCACGCCATGCCCGATGGCGGGAGCCTCGTGCTGAAAACCGTCGCCATGCAGGGTCGAGCGCGCATGATCGTTCAGGACACAGGGATCGGAATGGACGCGCAGACCCGGGAGCAGATCTTTCTTCCATTTTTCACGACAAAGGATGTGGATCAGGGCACGGGGCTGGGACTGTCGGTGGTGCACGGCATCGTGACGGCCCATGGCGGTACGATCGAAGTGCAGAGCCAAATTGGGCGGGGCGCCACGTTTATCATCGACTTTCCGGCGGATGAACAGGAGGAGGCGCCATGAACGCGGCATCCGAAGGGAAAGCTGTCCCTTTCAGGATCCTGGTGGTCGACGACGATGCCGATTCCCGGGAGGTGATCCAGGCGCACCTCGAGGATGAGGGCTACCGGGTGCGCACCTGTCCAGGTGTCCCCCAGGCCTTGCAGGCCCTGGCTCAGGACACTTTCGATGTCATCATCACAGACCTGCGGATGCCAAGGGCCAACGGCCTGGAGCTCATTCGGCATGTGCGCCAGAACCAGCAGGACGTCGAGATCATGATGGTCACCGGCTATCCCTCCATCGAAGGGGCCGTCGAAGCGGTAAAGTCCGGCGCCGAGCACTATCTGGCCAAACCCTTCACCGATGCGGAACTGCTCACGGCCGTGCGCGCCGTGATCGAAAAATTGGTCCGCAAGCGCATGGTGCGCAGTGAAAACGTCGCCGGCCGCACCTATGGCATCATCGGCGAATCGGCCGCCATGCAAAAGGTCTTCAAATTGATCGCCAAAGCCTGCCAGAGCAACGCCAACGTGCACATCAGCGGAGAAAGCGGCACCGGTAAGGAGTTGGTGGCGCGCGCCGTTCATTACGCAGGGCCTCGGCGTTCGGCGCCGTTCGTGTCCGTCAACTGCACCGCGATCCCCGAAAGCCTGATCGAAAGCGAGCTGTTCGGCCATGCCAAAGGTGCTTTCACCGGTGCCGGCGAGGCACGTACCGGCTTTTTCCAGATTGCCCACGGCGGCACCCTGTTTCTCGATGAAATCGGGGATGCCAGCCTTTCCATGCAGGGCAAACTGTTGCGCGCCATCCAGGACAAAACCATCTACAAGGTGGGCTCCAGCCGCCCCATCCAAGTGGACACGCGCCTCATCTGCGCCACCAACAAAGACCTGTTGCAGCTTATCAAAAAAGGCCTTTTCCGCGAGGATCTTTACTACCGAATCAATGTGATCGATATCACCGTCCCCTCGCTGCGTGAACGGGGGGCGGACATTTTTCTGCTCGTCAGTCACTTTCACGCCAAATTCGCCAAGGACCTCGGACGCAAGGTGCCCGCCTTCAGCGACGAAGTGCTGCGACAGATGATGGCCTATCACTGGCCCGGCAACGTGCGCGAACTTGAAAACCTGGTTCAAAAGCTGGTCCTGGTGGCCGAAGGCGACACCATCATGCCCACCGACCTGCCATCCGCCATGCGGTTCAGCGCGGCGGGCAGCCGAAGGCTCGATCGCAGCCTGGCCGAGATGGAATCCGAGTACGTTCACGACGTGTTGGCCAGTGTGGACGGCAACAAGACGCGGGCGGCCGCCATCCTCAAAATCGATCGCAAGACCCTGCGCGAAAAACTCAAATAGCGACTCGTCTCAGCCGTCTGCGAATGGGGAAAAATTCCCCGGCGGCCGGAATTTCCCCACCCCGACCGGCGACGACCGGGCCAGAGAAGCTCACGAAGATCCCCTGTCGCTGCCCACCGCCGTTTTGCTGCCGGCTGGCCTTTGGCGGCATGCCTCTTGCTCTTCCCCTCGCAAAGCGGATGAACTTTTCCCCGCATAGCGGCATGACAAGGGGGCCGACCGATGCAGCGCAAGACCATCTACATAACCAAAAATGACAAGGCGCGCCTCGACCGGATGATGCTCTTCCGGGACCTCTTCGTGGCGCGGGAGCGCCGGACCATGCGCCGGCTCGATTACGACATTTCCCGGGGCCGCGTGGTGAGCGCAGAGGAGATTCCGCCGGACGTCGTGACGACCCATTCCCAGGTAGTCCTGGAGGAGATCGACGGAAAAGTGGTGTTCACCGCCACGCTGGTCTTCCCCGAAGATGCCGACGATGCGCACTGCCGGATATCGATCCTGACTGCTCTGGGTTCGGAATTGATCGGCAGCCGCACCGGCGATGTGATCGAATGGTCATCGTCCGGCGGCACCCGCAGGCTTCGGATCCGAAGAACGTGCCATGTTCCGGAAATCGTCCCGCCCGCGCAGGGCCAGGCCCAGGGGGGCATATGATCGGCGGGGCGCATCGCCCCCCTGAAGGAGGAGACAATGAAGCTATATCGCAACGTCGCGTCCGGACGGTTGTTCATCGGCATCAGCGAAGACCTGGAAGTCGTCGAAGATGCGGACGGCCTGCTGTTGATCACACCGGAAGGGAAGATAAAACAACTTGAAGAACATCTATTCGAGCCCGTGGATGGTGGCGAAGCCGCAACCGGCAAGGAGGCTGTCATCGGGTTGACCCGCGAGCAGCGTGAGAAGCATCATGAAGTGTTGAGCAGGCTTCTCATGCATCCTAGTGAGGCCAAAACAGCGCAAAAGAAGCCGGCAGGAAGGAATCTATCATGAAACAAGACCCGTTCGGGAATTTGAAGGAGTGGGGTGCGGTCCTCGACCTTTTAAGTCAATTGGATCAAAAAGGGGTCCTGGGCGAATGCCAGCGGGGCATGATCCGCATTCTGCGTTACAAGGAGAACTGGCGTTTGCGCGAAGAGGTTCTCAAGCGCAGTGCAACGCTCGAAAATCCCTCACAGAATCTGGTTCAACAGATCATGGCCATGATCGTGGATGAAACGATCTACTACGAGGCGAGGGTCTTGGCCTTGCACGCCCTGGCGCGTCTGGCCGCAGAGGGCCGAATCCCATCGGCAACGGCCGGTCGCATGGGGTGGACGCTCGCGCTGCAGCGCCTGCTGGCCGCCCATCAGCCACCGCTTTTGGCCAATGCCCTGGCCGATTGCCTGGTCTACCTGGACGAATCATCCCAGGGACGACCCCGTGAGGACGCTTGCCGACAGGCTGTCTGATATGATCGAAAGATCGAAACGGTTCATCCAATCTGCAAAAAACCTGGCAGCGGGACTGCCCGCGCGGTGGCGACGCGCCGTGCGAGCCCTCGCCGATGACCTGCGCGCCGGGCATTGCGATACCCAGCGCCCCCCGGAACGGTGCCTGGATAGCCTGTTGGCGGCCATCGGAGCGCTGGACAGGGCTGGGAAGGTCGTCATCATCCCCGGACATGGCTTGTGCCAGTCTGGTGCCCGCCACATGCTGCTCCGTTTGTCCGAGCATTTGCGGAAGACGGGGAAAATCGTCCGTCTGGCGATTCATCCGGCCGCCGGATGGTTTCCCGGACACATGCTCGCCCTGCTGGGAGAGGCCGACAACCTGCTGACCGCAGTGGCGCCGATAAACCAGACCCTGGCGGCTTCCGATCTGGCGCTGATTGTCGGGGCCTGCGATATCGTCAATCCAGGCCTGTCACAGGTCGAGGGACCTGACCAGCGCATGCACAGGGTCCTCCAAGTAGAAAACGCAACAGACATTGTCGTATGCAACCAGGACTTCCTGCCGGGACCCTCCGGCGCCCGAAGCATCTTATACGAAAACCCGCGCACGATCTTTCTGCCAGGCGACGCCTGGCAGACGCTTCAAACCTTGATCGACAGCCTCGTGCCGCCCGGCCGCAATGGCTGCGCCGGAGGTTGACGGCGCGCGGCCGGTTACCAGTGAGGCTGATTGCCTACCCGCACGCCTGTCACGTCCTCGGCCGGCATCAAGGCAATGAAGGCCTTGGGATCTTCTTCGAGCACCATCCGCTTGAGCGCGGCGATGTCTTTGCGTTGCACCACGGAGTAAAGAATTGTCCGGTCACTGCCCCCGAAACCTCCCCTGCCGTCAATTCTTGTCACGCCGATACGGCGCAGGTGGGTTAACTTATGCAGGATAACCTCCCATTGGTTCGAAATGATCAGCGCCGCCTGACGCCGGGCCAATCCATGAAAGACAAAGTCGGTCGCCTGGGTGCTCACCACCGCATACACAAGGGTATAGAGCACCTTTTCCATCGGGAAAAGCAGGGTCGAGACGGTCAGCACAACGGCATTGATCAGCAATGCGCCGGTTCCGACAGATATCGAAAAGAGCTTGTTCATGACCACGCACAAAACCTCGGACCCGCCGGTCGAGCCGTACGAACGCAATATGATGGCGATGCCGAGCCCCACACAGCCACCCGCCACGACCGCACCGAGCATCGGATCGCTGATGGCCGCCTGATAGGAAATCAGAAACAGCATCAGCGCATAGATTAACATGCCCCAAAGGGAGTATAAAACGAAGCGCAGACCGGCAAAGCGCCATCCCAACAAGAAGACGGGAATATTGATCAGCAGGTACAGTACTTCGACGGAGACGACCGGATAGCGGTAGTAAATAATCAACGCTGCGCCGGTAAGCCCGCTGGACAAAAAACCCTGCGGAATCAGGATCGCCTTGACGGCCAATGCGCAAAGGGCGCTGCCCAGTGCCAACAGCGCGGTATGGCGAAACCAGTCGCCCAGCTTTTCTTTCATGTCCGTATTCTCTTTCTATCTTCCCCGCCGCATCGCCCGGGACCGGGATCGGCGCCTTTTTCAGCCGCTCTGAAGCGTTTCCGAGTTCCTGAAATCCGTGTAGGCTTCTTCGTCCAGAGGAAAATCCCATGTGCCGCTGCGATGCACAATGCGGCCGCCGAAGCCGCTCTTAAAACGGTAGAGCCCGAAAAACCGGTGCGCTGGATCCCTTCCCGGAGATACTGCCCCCATGTCGTATGTACGGCATTGGCATGATCGCGCATACTGAATGGCGGCCCAGTGAAGCGCGTAGGGCCCCATATGATCCCGTTTCACATTGGCCGAAGCCCCATGCAGAAAAACAGCCCCCTTGCGCGATATGGCAATGATCGCGCCAGCCAGCACATCGCGGCCATGGGTGGCCATCAGCAGGGCGACCTCCGGCGCCGGGCTTTCTCCGCCGCGCGCCGCAAAAAGTGCCATAAGGTGATCCAATTCGCACGCCAGGAACTTGTTGCGCCGGGCGGTTTCACGATGCAACGCATAAAAGGCAGGCAGTTGCCGGACAGAGGCGGACCGCACACAGACCCCTTTGCGCGCTGCGAGCCGGATATTGTATCGCGTCTTAGGTTTCATGCGCGCGAAAATTTGTTCCGGGCTGCCGCCGATATCAACGATGGCGCTATGGGTGACCATCATGTTCACCGGCGCTTTCCTAAGATTGCAGTGCCGGGTCCCGAAGTTCATGCGCATCTCCTGGATGCGGGGCTCCGGATAGTCCCACCATCCCTTTTCGGCCATATCTTCGGCATATGGCGACTTCCAGGGCAGATCGTAACGGATGAAGGCAAGCCGTGAATTCAGGCCCTCGACGATCGACGCGGACAATGCTTCCAGGAAAAGACCATGCTTCTCCTCCTCAGGGGCGAACTCCGGCCCCTGGGGCACATAGGCGACCGCATTGTGGCCGGAAAGCGACTTGATCAAAACAAGCACATCTTGCCCGGCCGAGAATGGTTCGATGTCGAAAGCAAAAGGGGTCCAGCCGAGCCGATTCTTAACCTTGCCCCAGTATTCCGTTTGGAAAAGGATATCGGTGGGGTTCAGGGCCTACATCTTTTTGCGTGCCAGTCGGATATTCACGGTATACCTCGGATCAATAATTTTTCGGACGACCGGCTTTCCAGGAATTCAATTGCTCGGATCGTTCACATGGCATCAAGGTAAAGCAACTTACATGCCGAGGAACAGAAGAGCAGGCAAGGACCAAATCGAATCAAGACCGATGGGGCTGATGTCCATAGAAAGGAGGAAAAACGCCATGCAGGACAGCGGCGCATCGGCAGGTAGAACCCAGACGGATCAGGCGCGTGCGGGTGGCCTTGCGGCGCTCTTGGAAGACATTGGGCTGAAGCTATGTCCTTTTATGCTCCGCCGCCAGGCATGCGGCGCCGAAAGCGGCTGTCAGCCTGGGGTTTTCCGGCACCAAAATTGTCAGCCCCAGCGCTTGACCCACGGCCTGCACCAGGCCGGCATCTTCGCCGCCGCCGCCGGTGAGCACCACGTCGGCTTCCAGTTTGACTCGCTTTACCAGCATCTTGACCTTGGCGGCCATGGCGCGGTGCACACCGGCCAGGATATCGGCCGGTCTGGCCCCTTCGGCGATGCGGGAGATGGTCTCCGATTCTGCGAAAACGGCGCAGTTGGTGGAGAACTCCACCGGGTGTTGCGCTTGCAGTGAAAGCGGCCCGATCTCTTCGATGGGGATGTGCAGGATCCGGGAGATCACCTGCAGGAATCGGCCGGAGCCGGTGGCGCACTTTTCGCTCATCAGAAAGTCGGCAATGCTCCCCTGGGGGGTGATGCGGGCGGCCTTGGTGAACTGGCCGCCGATATCGATGATGGTGCGCGCCGAGGGGAATAAAGCGTGGCACCCCCTGGCGTGACAGGAGATATCCGAGAGCTGCGGGGCGTCCCAGGGCGCGCTCTGGGCCCCCAGGCCGGTGACGACCATGCCGGACAGATCGTCCGAAGCAATCCCCGCCCTGGCTAAAACTTCTTCCATGACCTTGGCGGCCGCGGCTTTATAGTTGCCGCCTGCGGGGGTCAGGCCGGAGGCGGCCACGCGGTCGTTTTGCAGGATCAGGGCCTTGACGGACACCGAGCCCATGTCCAGGCCGGCGAAGTATCGGGAATCGGCGTTCATGAGTAAAAGGTGACATCCTCCCGCTTGCGGGGGCGCTGCGGCTTGATACCCCGCCGGAAGAGATCCATGCCTGCCAGGGCCGCGCCCAGCGCGCCGGTGATGAAGGGTTCGGGCGGGGTGAGCACCGCAAATCCCACCTGCGCTTCGATGGCCTTGACCAGGCCATTGTTCTTGGCGCCGCCGCCGGTGACCACCACCTCTTTTTCGATGCCCAGCCGGCGGGTCATGTTGACCACGCGGGTTGCGATGGCCTGGTGCAGGCCGGCCGCGATGCGGCCCACATCGGCGCCTTCGGCCAGCCGCGAAGTGACTTCATGCTCGGCGAAAACGGTGCAGATGTTGGAGATCTGCACGATGCCGTCGGCCGCAAGGGCGATGTCGCCCATGGCCGCGAGGTCGATGCCCAGGGTCTCGGCGATCACTTCCAGAAAGCGGCCGGTGCCGGCGGCACATTTGTCGTTCATAACGAAGTCGCTGACCTTGCCGTCGCCGTCCAGCTTGATGCCCTTGGAATCCTGGCCGCCGATATCGATGATCATCCTGGCCGACGCGAAGAGCGCGCGGACGCCCCGGGCATGGCAGGTGATTTCGGTGAGCTGTTTGTCGGCAAAGGGCACATTGATGCGGCCGTAGCCGGTGGCCACGATGAAATCCAGGGCCTCGAACGAGAGACCGGCGCTCAGGACGGTCTCGTCCATGACCTTGAGGGCCAGGTGGCGGTGTTCCACACCGGTGGGCCCGATATGGGCCGCGAGCACGGCCTCCTGGTCGTCGGCGATCACCACCTTGGTCATGGTGGAGCCAATATCGATTCCGGCGAAAGGCATGCGTTTATGCCCGCCTGGCCCGGGCCGCGAGGGCGTCCATGAAGGCGCCGATCTGGGCCTTCCACTGGGCTTCGGAGTAGTCCCGCAAATCCACCATGTCCGAGACCAGTTGCATCATGGGCAGATCGCAATGCTTTCCCAGTTCGCTCTTGATGTGGGTCTGACCGATGGTGGTGGCCCGGCACGACCGACAGGCGTGAAACACCACGCCGTCGATGGCGTAGTCTGCGATCAGGCCCAGCAGTTTTTCCACCGCCGGGCTGCCGCTGCGCGTGCGCGCCTGGTCGTGGTAGCGCGTGGCGCGCAGGAACGCCCGCCAGGCCAGGTAATCCACCGGATCCTGGACATGGGACGGCACCTGGACCGGATCGAATCCGCGGTAGACATTCTCGATGGCGAACACCGCGCCGAAGCTTTCAAAGTAGTTGAAGATCCACAGGGTGTGCCAGGGCGGCAGGCCGCCGCCGTACAGAATGCGATACTTCTCCTCGGCGGTGACGCCGATCTTGTTCTCGGCCTTGTGTTTTACTTCATCGTACAGCTTCTGGTAGAAATCCACGGCGGTCTGGGTGCCGGAGTAGTAATGGCCGGCCACCATGATGCTGAAATGATCCTGGGACGGCATGGGGCTGGGCACGGCCACGCGCAGCCGATCGATGTCGTACCACAGCTGCCAGGCCCGGTCGCCCAGGCGGATGGCCTCCCACAGCCGTTCCGGGTCCATCTGCTTGCCGGTCTGCATTTCCAGAAAATCGATCAAGCCCTGGAACTGGGCGCGCTGGTAGGCGATGTAATGGTCGCGCACCTGGTTCAAATCGGCCTGGGGCGGCGGCGCCACCACATCGATGGCAAAAGTGGGCACTTCCAGGTAGCGGCTCGTGGCTTGATACCATTTGAATCGCGGATCGCACACGGCGGAACTGCCGATCATCATGTCGGGCAGGGGCATGCCGCCGTCGGGGCTGTTGTCCGGTATGCGGCCCAGCTCCTTGCGCAGGCTGTCGAACCCCAACCCGATGCGTGCATAGCTGCAAAGCACCTGGGAGTACCCGTCCGCCTCGGCCTTGTGCAGGAAGCGGTCCATGTCGCGTTTGGCCGCACACAGCCCGGCGTAGTTTTCCGTGGGCAGGGGCACGATATCCATGGCGCGCAGGATCTCGTCATAGTGGGAAGCGACCATCATGTAGGCCACTTTGCGGCCGTTGGCCTTGGCCTCGTGGGCGCTCTTGTAGATATTTTTGACCAGCGCCCGCACTTCCCGCGCCGTTTCCGTGCCTTTAACAGCGGTGGTCTTGACTTGCTGGGTGGCTTCCATATCGATCCCCTCTATGCAATCATCTCCAGGAAAGCTTGAATCCTGGTCCTGAGCTGTCCCATGGTAGTGGTCGAATAGTCGTCTTCGATCATCAGCACCGGCAATTTCTGCTGGGTGAGATACTCCTTCAGGTCCGGTCCTTCCAGCTCGCAGGTGTCGCAGTAGCGCACGATGTAGAAGATGGCGCCGTCGGCCTTCCACTGGGCCGCGAACTCCCGGATATAGCCGAAGCGGTTTTCCAGATCGTCCGCACGGCCACCGGCCTGGGGCACGAGGCTGCGCGGGCAGTGAGTGCAGAGGTATTTTTGCACCAGCCCGTCGAAGGGGTCGTCGGTTTCCGGCACATCTTCCCAGAAAAAGCGGGTGCCGGTGCACAGGTCGTCCATGACCACATGGGCGCCACAGCTTTCCACCAGCTCGATGAAGGCGATATCGTCGATCTCATTGCCCCACAGAAAAATGCGCGGCAGGCCGTCCGGTCGGGGCGCGGGCCGCTGTTGGACCTCATCGATGAAGGCCCGCACCACGTCGATGTGCTCGGCCGCGGGGATGCCCATACCGGCGACCAGCACCTTGGTGATCTCGGTGCCGCTGACGCGCGGGGGCACCGCCTTGCGCAACGCATACAGCTCGCGCAGCAGCGCCCGGCGCCGGTTGTACAGCCGGACGGCTTGCCGCAGCTTTTCGAGATCCAGTTTCCGGCCGGCGAAGGTTTCCAGGCAACCGGCGAAATAGTGCAGCTCGTTTTTATAAAATTCGGCCGAGGAAGGCCCCATCATATGCGGGACATTGATCAAATGGTTGAAGGGCGAAGGGGTGTTGCTGCGCCAGATGTGGTACATGCGCTCGATGGTGTCGCAGCTGTGGGGCGCGACAAACCCATCCAGAAATTCATACTGCCCCTTGAGCGCCATATTGAAACAACTGCGGGCAAAGGGGCAGGCCATGGGTTCGAGCAGCGTGTCGGCTTCGTCGATGGGCTCCCTTTGGCTTCCCTGAATTCGAAAGGGAATCAATCCCAGGGCAGTAATGATCTCCTCCGGCACAAAGCAACAGAAATACCCGATCACCTTCTCGCCGGCCTGGCGCAATTCGCGGGCGCGAACGCCCCTTTGGGTATACAGTGCTTCGATCTGCTTCATGATAGACATTGCGCTATCCTCATTTGTTAGGCCAAAGGTCACGCCTTGACCAGACCCCTGTCCCGCCAAGGCATCTTCTATTTATGATAAAATTAGCCTGCGGCATAGGAGTTTTTTAAATCGTCCATCGCGCTGATATCAAATGAATAATAGAATTGAAGCAGAACGTTTATGTTCGATAATGATGAACGGAGGACCTCAATATCATCCAACCCCACGAATACCTGGAGGTATTGGTTCAGGGCTGAGTCGGAGCAATAGTCCGATAACCGGCTGCTTGTGATGGGTCGGGGCAAAAAAAAAGCGCCGGGGAACTCGTCCCCCGGCGCCTTTGATTTATAAGCTTAAAGGCTACTCGTAGATCTTTTCCGCAGTGGACAGGATTTCGTAGGGAATCGATACCTTGTATTTCTGGGCGGTCTTGGCGTTGACCAGCAACTTGCCCTTCTTGCTCTGTTTATACACCTGGCTGGGAGCCGCGCCGTTGAGGATCTCCACTGCGGTTTCGGCAGTCAAGCCCCCCATGGCCCTTTCCGAGGTCACGATGGAAAACAACCCGCCGGCCTCCACATCCGAATCGGCGGCGGCGATGACCGGCACCTTGGCGTTGTCCACGGTCCAGCGCACCAATTCCTGGCGGGGCAGTTCCTTGCCGTCCTTGACGATACGGCTGGTGTCGGCCAGGTAGATGAAGTCATACTGGAAGGTGGTCACCGCGTTTTCCCATTCGGGGAAGGTTTCGCATAGCACCATGCCTTTAAACAGGACCCCGGACTCTTTTTCCAGGAAAGGCGCCCGGCCTTCGAGTACCTTTTTGACGCCTTCCATGGAGGCGCTGCCCTTGCTGATCATGCCGACCGTCTTGGCGCCGAACAGTTTATTGGCCATCCGCCAGATATCAGCCGCGTAAGAGGCCCGGATGATGCCGGTGACGTTGTTCTTGGGCATCCCCGAGGCATTCGGGGCACCCCAGATGTACGCGAATACGATCGGAATATCATCGATTCTGGCGCCGACGAACTTCAAGGCATCGTCCCCCAGAATGATAATCAGGTCCGGCTTCTCCGCCCGCGCCTTGGCAATGGCGGCATCGCCCGCTTTGGTCTTCTCCTCGTCCGTGGTCAGGTAGGTCATTTCCGCCCATTGGTAAATGGGGGTGATCCCCGATGCCTTGAACCCTTCATTGATGCCGTCGCGAACCAGAAGATAGCCGGTTTCAGCGGCCTTGGCCTCATGTACGCTACCAACGACCACGACCTTTTTGCCGCTCAGGTCCGCGGCCATGGCGCCGCTGGCAATAAGGGCCGTGGCCAGAATGCAAACCATTAAACATCCCATTTTGAAAAGCTTCATACAATGTCCCCCTTGTTCATGAAAGTAACTGCCGGATTTTGGGATGGATCGTCTCTTCAGGGCCTTTAGATTACCCAAAATGCCGAAGAACCGAACTGCGCCGCGCCCGCGCCGAAACGACCAACCGCACGGGCCGCGCCCCAAACTGATACTATCGGCAAATGACAAGCGAACTTGAATAGATTTCAGAGCGGCTGTAAGCGCTTGATCATCGGTGCGAAAATGCGCTATGGCCTCGTACCGTCTTGTTCAATCCATGCTGAGAAAGGTTTCGACGATGAGTACACCCGACAATGGTAACGACGCCCTCCGCCCCGAACTGGCCGAGCTGTTCCAACGCACGGCCTTGACCCTCGATGAAAACCGGCCCGAAGCGGTCGCACGACGGCAGCAGAGCGGCCAGCGCACGACGCGCGCCAACCTGCACGATCTCTTCGATCCCGGTTCGTTCATCGAATACGGTGCCCTGGCCGTCGCCGCCCAGCGCTTCCGGCGCAGCGAACCGGATCTGCGCGCCAAGACGCCCGCCGACGGCCTCATCGCGGGCATCGGGTCGGTCAACGGCGGCCTGTTCGGTGAGGAAAACGCCCGCTGCATGGTGTTGGCTTACGATTACACTGTCCTGGCAGGCACCCAGGGGCACTTCAGTCACAAGAAGATGGACCGCATGCTGCGTCTGGCCCACGAACTGGAGATCCCGCTGGTGCTCTTCGCCGAGGGCGGCGGCGGCCGGCCCGGAGATGTGGACGCCGCCGGCGTGACCATCGCCGGACTGGACCTGTCGACCTTCGCCCTGTTCGGCGCCTACAACGGCAAAGCCCCGCTGGTGGGGATCGTTTCGGGACGCTGCTTTGCAGGCAATGCGGCCCTGCTGGGCTGTTGCGACGTGATCATCGCGGCCCGCGATGCCAATATCGGCATGGGCGGGCCGGTGATGATCGAAGGCGGCGGCATGGGCGTCTTCCGCCCCGAAGAGATCGGCCCCATCGATGTGCAGATCAACAACGGCGTGGTGGACATCGCCGTGGAGAACGAAGCCGAGGCAGTGGCCGCGGCCAAGAAATATATCTCCTATTTCCAGGGGGCCACCAAGACGTGGCAGGCGCCCGATCCCGGGCCGCTGCGCGACATCATTCCGGACAACCGCCGCCGCACCTATGACATGAAGCGGGTCATCACCGGCATTGCCGATGTGGACTCGTTCCTGCAACTGCGCCCCGATTACGGCATGGGTATCATCACGGGCTTCATGCGCATCGAAGGCCGGCCCTTCGGTGTCATCGCCAACAACTGCCAGCACATGGCCGGTGCCATCGAGGCCGAGGATGCCGACAACGCGGCCCGGTTGATGCAAATCTGCAACGTCCACGGCATTCCCATCGTCAGCCTCATCGACACCCCCGGCTTCATGGTCGGCCCGGAGATCGAGACCCGCGCCCAGGTGCGCCACGTCTGCCGCATGTTCGTCATCGGCTCCCATTTGACCGTGCCCTATTTCTCCATCGTGACCCGTCGCGGTTATGGCCTCGGCGCCATGGCCATGGCCAAGGGCGGCTTCCACGAATCGGCTTTCACGGCCGCGTGGCCCACCGGCGAGTTCGGCGGCATGGGGCTCGAAGGCGCCGTAAAGGCCGGCTTCAAAAAAGAGCTGGAGGCCGAGAAGGACCCGGCCGCCCGGGAAGCGCTCTTCAATACGCTGCTGGGGCAGCTCTACGAACGGGGCAAGGCCGTCAACATGGCCGCCTACCTGGAGATCGACGCGGTCATCGACCCCGTGGAAACGCGCCCGTGGATCATCAGGGGGTTGCAGTCGGCGCCCAAAAAACCGGCCGTGCATCCAAGCCGGCCCTATATCGATCCGGTCTGATCGGCGGTATCTGCCGATCGGTACACCGGCCGGGGATCAGACGAAGAAACGGCCGGACGCGATCACCGGCGGATCTTCCTGCTCCAGGGCGTAGACCACATCCTTGTTCAGGTCCGCCTTGATAGCGGCAACGGTGGCGCGCTTTTTATCCAGCGTCCGGGCGAAGCGCATCGTTTCTTCCATCAAGGTTTCGATGGGGCAGGCCTTGGTGATGATGTGGTGCGCTTCGCACTCGACGGCCGTCAAGCGCTTGCCGGTAAGCACCATCTCTTCGAGCGTGGGTCTGGGGATCGCTTTTTTCATGCCGGCCAGCATGCCCGGCAGAAACGGGATGTTTAGATCGACTTCCGGATAGCACAGGAATCCACGATCCGAGCGCATGAAGCGGAAATCGAAGTAGCACGCCCAGATCGCGCCGCCGGCAAAGGCATGCCCGGTGATCGCCACCAGCGTGGGCATGGGGAAAAGCAGCACCCGCTTGAACATCGCCATCAGGGCTTCGATGAACTGCTTCATGCCGGCCTTGTCGTTCTTTTTCAGCATCGGCAGCAGCCAATCCAGATCGATGCCGTTGCTGAAGATCTTTTCATGGGCGGCCTTGACCACCAGCACGGAGGCCTCGGTCTCATTCTCTACCCGATCCAGGGTCTTCATCATCTGGGACAAAAAATTCAGGTTAAAACGGTTTTCGCCTTCATCGAGCGTGACGATGGCGACCTTGTCGTCCATTTTGATTTCAATCGGCATGTAGTTCTCGCTTTCCGGTGGCAGAACCCTCTGGTTGAATTTAGCGCTTGCAGCTGGAGGAACGCATACCCTCTTTCGCGGCAAAAAAAAAGCCCTGTGCCAAAACGCACACGGCAAAGGCTGGGGAATCGATGGATCGGTAAGCAAAAGCAGGCTGCAGGTTTCCGCCGGAGGGAAGCGCCTGTGACATGCCGCCCGATCCGGCCAAGACCAGGTCGGGCGGCGTGATGTTTGGTGAGTGCAGGGGCCCGTCTACTTCTTCTTGGTGTAGTCGTACCAGCCCTTGCCGGTCTTCTCGCCGTATTCGCCTTTGACATACTTTTCCACCAGGCTGGGCGTAGGCAGCTGGCTGCGGTCGCCGGTGGCGCGGAAGGCTTCCATGCCCATGATGTAGCTCAGGTCGATGCCGGTGAGGTCGTTCAGGCGGAACGGTCCCATGGGATGGCCGGCGCCGTAGACGCAGGCCTTGTCGATGTCTTCCACCGAGGCCACGCCCATTTCAAGAATCCACTGGGCTTCGCGGGCGATGGCCCTGAAGATGCGGTTGAGCAGAAAGCCGTCCACCTCTTTTTTCAGGTGCACGGGCACCTTCTCGATCTTCTTGCACAGGTCCATGGAAATCTGGATGGTTTCATCCGATGTGTGGGGGCCCTGGACCACTTCCACCAGCTTCATCACCAGGGCCGGGTTGAAGAAGTGCAGGTTGCACACCTTGCCGGGGCGCTTGGTGGCGTCGGCGATCCGGGAGCTGACGATGAACGAGCTGTTGGTGGCCAGGATGGTGTGGGGCGGACACCATTTGTCCAGGTCGGCGAACACCTTGCGCTTGAGGTCCAGGATCTCCAGGATGGCTTCGATCACATAGTCGGCATCCTTGCAGGCTTCCTGCAGATTGGACGAGAAGCTGATGTTGGCGCGGATCTGCTTGGCCTGGTCGGCGGTCATCTTGCCCTTTTCGACGCGACCGGGCAGGTATTTGTCCACAAAGGCTTCGGCCTTTTTCAGGACCTCTTCCTTGACATCCGTGCACACCACTTTGAAACCAAAGATGGCGCATTGCAGGGAAATCTGATGCCCCATGTTGCCGGCACCGACGACGACGATCTTTTTGACATCCTCGATCTTCATTGTTGAATCTCCTCCTTGGGTGAATTGATGGGCAAGGGCTGAAACGCCAGCCCGCGAGCGGCCAGGAAAGGGCCGAAATCCGGACATTCACAGCCTTTTGTGCCATTGAGAACCGAACGTTTGCTCGGTTTCATAACACCGCGGCGAGCACAGGTCAAGGCGATCATTTAGAACTCAACTTTATCGTAGAGGGGGCAATAATATAGGTGGGTATTACAAAAGATCCGAATGTATTCAAGGCCGCTCTTTCGGCACAGTCTGCAATGAACGGGAAAGGCGTATGATTTTCCAAGGTGACCTGAGCAAATACCATCCTGCCGACGCGCTCATGTTCCTGTCCCAGTTGAGCTTGAACGGCGTGCTGTCGGTCTCGTGCGGCAACCGGCTCCTGACCCTGGATTTCAAGGATGGTTTCCTGCTCGATGCGCATTCGGCCGCCGGCGATGAAAAAATCCTGCGCGTGTTGCGTTTCCGCAAACATATCGACGGCACCCGGGAACAGCGGATCCGGCAGATCCGGTCGGAAACCGGCATGCCGGTGCGCCAGATCCTGGGTGAATTGAATTTCATCCCCTTGACGACCATCAAGAAAATTCTGGAACTGGGCATCCATGAGGTGCTTCTGGAGCTTTTCCTCATGGAGACCGGCACCTTCAACTTCACCGATGCCGTGGTGGATGAAGACGGCGCCGGGATCAAAATCGCCACCGGCGCCATTGCCATCGCGGTGCTCTCCCAGGCCGATGAAATGCGCAACTTCGAGAAGGCCATCGTCCGCCTGGATCGTCAAGTGGGCCTCGTGTCGCCGGTGCCAGGCCCGGACGGAACCACTTGGCAGGAACGCGTCCTGGCCCATCTGTGCGCCCAACCGGTTGCCGTGCGCCAGTTGATCGCCACGGCGCCGTTCGAAAGCCACCGCGCCATGCAGCTCATCGAAGCGCGGCTGGAAGCCGAATCGATGCGGCTCCTGCCCCTGCCCGAAGCCGCTGCGATCCCGGCCGCCGGCACCATCCCGCCCGTGGACCCGCTGTTCGCGACCTACAAGCAGGCGATCAAGAGCATGCTGTCCACCGAAGAGGTGCTGAAAAAACTCGAGGCGGTCATCGCCTTTTGCAAAAATTTCTACGACGGCATACTGATCCTCAGCGCCCGGGAATCGCGCATTATCCACTGCAAGGCGATCACCGTGGAAGCCAACCGCACCGTGCGCCAGAAAAACTTCAAGGGCGATCTGGGCGCCATCCAGCAGGATCCTGTTTTTCAGGCCGTGCAACGCTCGGGAATCGGATTTTTCGGTCAGATCTTCCCTTCGCGGCTCATCGGCCAGTGGACGACGCTGCCCCCAAAGGGAGAATGCGGCCTCTTCCCCATTCTCAGCACGCCGCAACTGGCCCTGTTTTGCTATGTCTACACCCAGAATGCCTATACGGGCCTGACCCCCCATCACTACCTGGAACTGTTGGCATGGATACTGAACCCGGGGCCCAAATCCGCCCCCGGCAACACCGCTGCCCTGGCCCAAATCCAACCGGCCGGGCCGAACCCCGGCCCGGGCGCCGAACCGGCGAAAAGCGAAGAGGGCCTTCCGGGGAGCCTCTTGCGCATGGTCGAACGGATCGACGACCTGCCGCCCTTCCCGGCCCTGGCGGCCCGGACCCTGGAGACGCTGGCCAATCCCAATGCTTCCATGGAGGAGGTGGAGAAGACCATCGCCCAGGACCAGGCCCTGGTGGCCAAGATCATCAAGGTGAGCAATTCGGCGTTATACGGGGGATATCAGAAGATCGCCTCGCTGCGCCAGGCCCTGACCCGTCTGGGGGTGAAGACCACCAAGAGTCTGATCCTGGCCGCTTCCACCCGGGGCTATTTCTTCAAGAACCGCAACGTCATGAACACCTACGGCCAGTTTCTCTGGCAACATGCGGTCGAGACCGCCATGGCCTGCCGGCGCATCGCCGAGGCCCTGCGCCATGAAGATCCCGAACAGGCCTTCATCTCCGGCATCATGCACGATATCGGCAAGCTGGTGATTCTCATGCTCGACGACGAGAAGTACAAAGAGATCCAACGCACAAAAACCATCGACAAGCTCACCACCGTGGTCGCGGAACAACAGCTGCTGGGCACGGACCACGGCACCCTGGGCCGTCTGCTGATGGAAAAATGGCGCATGCCCGAAGCCGTGCAGTTTTGCGCCCAGTATCATCATACCCCCGCCGCGGCGCCCCAGCATGGCCCCTTGACCACCCTGGTGGCCTACGCCGACTACCTCAGCCACAAGCTGAGCAACCATCCCCTCTCCGATCATCTCGAAGACGAACCCCTCGCTCAAGCCCTGAAACAATCGTTGGGACTCACCGAAGCGGTCCATGCCGACCTGCTGGCCAAAATCCAAACCGATCTGCAAAGCAGCGATATTCTGGGCGAAGGCTGAAACAACGCCCCTGCTCAATCGGCTCAACAGGGGCGTCGGAGAGCGGCGTATGGACTGCCTTCAAGCGGCCGGTTCAGGGCGTCTAATCGACGGGCGTGCCGATGGGCAGAATGCCGGCGGCGATTTTGGCGAACTTTTCGTATTTGTCCAAGGGCGATTCATGCAGAATCATCATCTTCTGGGCCGCCATGGAACCTTCGGCGTGCACCGTGGTCACCTCATGGAAGGCAGATTCATGCGAGGCCACGTGGCGCATGGTTTCGTGGATCATGCGCAGCCGCTCCTCGGTGGTGCAATCGTGACCGCCCAGGTAATGCTCCAGGTAGTCGTGGATCTCGGGGTTGTCCCAATCGCGCTTGTCCGGCGAAGTGGCCAGGATGCCGCCGCCGATGTCCTGGATCAGCTTGACGAACTCATGGTACTTGCTGGCGAAGTGCAGTTTGGCCATGTTGGCGATGAGCGGATTGGGCACGGCGATGTCACCGTACATCACCGGTTTCATGGCAGCCGCGTCGGCCAGGGCGCGTAACGTTTCCACATAGGCAGCGATGTCAGCCAGTTTTTCGCGGACATGGCTCACCTTGAAAAGGCCGTTGTACTTGGCCATGGCCACGGCGCACCCGGCCATCACCTCCACGCTGGGCACTTTGTAACTGATGGCCGTGAAGCGGTGGAAAGTGGCGAAGGTGTAAGCGATGGCCATGGAGAATTTCCACTCTCCGCACATGAACACCCGCTCCCATGGCACGAACACGTTGTCGAAGACGATCATCGCCTCGGTGAGCTCGCGCACCGGCCGGTCGGCGTGAAACTCCTTGTCCGACCACGTCCCGCGGCCGTTGCGGCAGATGAAAGTGATGCCCTTGGTGTTGGCCGGGATGGCGAAGCTGACCGCGTAGTCGGCTTCGTTTTCACGCATCTGGCGGGTCGGCACCACCAGGATCTCGTTGGCCGCCGGCGCACTGGTGATATGGATCTTGGCCCCCTTGACGTAGATGCCCTCCTTGTTCTTATCCACCACGTGCAGGTAGTAATCAGGGTGTGTCTGGTGGGCCGGTTCCTTGCCGCGGTCGCCCTTGACGCAGGTGATGGCGCCGCAGGTATGCAGATCGTTCTTGCGCAGGTGCTCCAGGAAGTTCTTGGCGTTGGCCTCGTACTGCTTGTTGCCCATCATCCTGGCCACCGCCATGGCCGCGTTGAGGCAGTCGGTGCCGATATCTTTGCCGAAGGGCAGGCCGCCGGTCTGGCGCATCAGGGTGTGAATGGCCTTGGTGCGGTTGGCCAGGTCTTCGGCGGTTCTGGGGGTGACATAAAAACGGTTGATGGGCTCCCCTGTTTCGGGGTGTTTGGCGATGAGCAGCTCCTTCGTTTTCTGGTCCCCTTTCTCCGCCAGTTCATAAGCGGCGCCGATGGTATCCACCGTTAGACCCAGTATGCGATGCCGGGTGATGTCATCCACCCGTTCGCCGCTGATGTAAACTCGACGGCCATCGCGCAGACTTTGCTTGTACTGTTCGACAGTGCGAATTCCCATGATGTTGCTCCCTCTCTAATTAAGGTTGGATGATTACCCGCAAGCCTGATCCCGCTGCTTGCAGATCGCCGGGCCTGCAGGCAGGGCCTGAATGGAAAGCCGCGGAAAAGGTCGGATGCCAACGTGGACAACCGGCCTTGCGTTTCATTATTCCCTTTTGAAAATGAGTTACTCACCTACAGTTGATGTAACGCCGCACAAATACTGAAGATGATTCATACTTATATGAACGATTGGAGTGCCGTCAAGATGGCAATAGGATTTTTTCGAGCGAATGTTCGTTTTTAATATGAAGATTATTTGTTCTATTTAAAATAGTTATAACAAATTTTGGTTCATATTTGGCACGGAAAATAATCACCGGCACGCAGGCAGGCAACCAGCTCTGCTTCGCTGGCGAAGGCGGCCGGAAAACAAGTATAGGCCTTACCCAGCGCCTGGATGCCATGGGCGTCGGAACCGCCGATGCCGGCCACACTTAATTGAAGGGCTGCGGTCTGGGCCAGCCGGTTCATTTCCGGCGGCAGACTGCCGTTGAGCGTTTCAAGGGCCACCAGCCCTTTGAGCTGCAGCACCCGGTCGCCCAGGGCGCTGCCCACCATGCCGGGCTGGTAGGGATGGGCCGGCACGCCCACTCCGCCCCGGCGCTCGACCCAGGTCATCACCGTCTGCATGGGCAGACCCGGCGGGAAATCTCCTTTGCCGGCCCGTACACCGTAGATCAGCAGATGGCCTTCGGCGGCGCGATACTCCAGCCCGCGGAAGATGGGGAAACCCTGCTTTTGGGCGATACGCACGAAAGGCTGGCTCAAATCATAGGAGTGGTGCTCGGTGATGCACACGCCGTCCAGCCCCACCCGTCGCGCCTGCGCCACCACCTCTTCGGGCCGTATGGCCGAATCGCCGCCCAGCAGCGTATGCACGTGCATATCGATTTTGAACATCTTCTCTTCTTCGATGCTATTCATGCGCAGACGTCAACACTTCACCGGGATCTTCTCTTTCTGCTTTTCCAGGCGACGCATTTCGCTGCGGGCCTTGGCTTCCTTGTTGCGGCGGCACTCTTCGTCGGTCTCCAGCACCAGCTCCGGCACCGCCTTGGGTTTGTGCTGCTCGTCCAGGCTCACGAAGGTCAGGTAGGCCGAGGCGACATGGCGCACGTAGCCGCTGAGCAGGTTTTCGGCCTCCACGCGCACGCCGATCTCCATGGAGGAGCGCCCCACGTAGTTGAGACTGGCCTTGAAGGTCAACAGTTCGCCCACGAAGGCCGGATGGTGAAAATCCAACCGGTCGATGGAGGCCGTGACCACGTTGGCGCGGGCATGGCGATAGGCCACGATGCCGGCCGTGTTATCGATATGCTTCATGATCACGCCGCCATGCACGTTGCCCGCCGGGTTGGTATCCGACGGCATCACCAGATGGGAAACCACCAGCTTGGTCTCGCTGGCTCTTCGCGCTTCCACCATGCAAATTCCTCCCTTTTCGCGGATCTTTCCAGAGTCCATCGTTTTTCAAATGGCGTTCAAGGTAAGATTGTGCATGGGTTTTGGCAAGCGAAAAGTCGGCGGCCCGGGCACCACGAATCGGTCCCTCAGGACACGATCAAGAGAAGAGATCGTCGGAAGCCGGCATGGAGCCGGGACTCAGGCGGCAGACGGCTGACGCCGCGAGGGCAACTCTTCCTTCACCGCCAGGCCGAGGGTCTCCAGGGTATAGGGTTTCTTGAGGTAGCGGCGGGCGCCCAGGCGCAGGGCCTTTTTGACCTGCTCGGTTTCCGAATAACCGCTGGTGATGATCACCCGCTGGCGCTGGTTGTGCGTCCAGATGCGCTCATAGGTCTCAAGGCCGTCGATGCCGGGGTCCATGATCATGTCCAGCACCACCATATCGATCGGATTCTTCTGCAGGTATTGGACTGCCTCCTCGCCCGAGGAGGCGGTCGCCACACGGTATCCGAGCTGGGTGAGGATGGCCGTGGCGATCTCGCGTTGCTGGGCCAGGTCGTCCACCACCAGGATCTTTTCGCCGTTGCCGCGCATCTCGGCCTCACCGGGCGGCCGCCTGCGCGACGAAGGCGCCTTGCGGGTCACCGGGAAGTAAAGGGTAAAGGTGGTGCCTTGACCCGGCCCGCTCCGCAGATCGATGTATCCTTTGTGGTCCTGCACCGTGGCCCACACCACGGATAAACCGAGCCCCGTGCCGCTGCGGCCCATTTTCTTCTTGGAGAAAAAAGGCTCGAAGATCCGGGCTTGATCTTCCGGAGAAATGCCCATGCCGCTGTCGGCCACCGTGAGCACGGTGTAATCGCCGGGCTGCACATGGTCGTAGCCTTTGATGGGATGGTCCACATAACCGCTGCGGGTGGTGATGGTGATGACCCCGCCTTCGGGCATGGCCTCGGCCGCATTGGAGACCAGGTTCATGACGGTCTTGGACAAATGCACGGGCGACCCCATGATATTCATCAAATTTTCATCCAGGTCGGTGCGGATCACGACGCCCGGGTGGAACGACTTCATCTTCAGGAACTCGGGACTGTTGAAATAGGCCACGACAAGGTCGTTCAGGCGCACCGGCTCGGCCACGGAAACCCCCCGCCGCGCCAGGGTCAGCAGGTCCTGGACAATGGCCGTGGCCTTGAGGCCGGATGACTTGATGCTTTCCAGGGGGCGGCGCAGCGGACTGTCGGCGGCCAGTTGCAGAAGCACCAGATCGGGGTAGCTCACGATGCCGGACAGGATGTTGTTGAGATCGTGGGCCACGCCGCCGGCCAGGCTGCCGATGGTCTCCATCTTCTGGGCCCGCTGGATCTGGCGATCCAGTTCCTGCTGCTGTCGTTCATGGCGCTTGCGCTCGGATATGTCGCGCAGCAGACCGCGGCAGCCGATAACGGCACCGTCGGTGGCGACGATGGGCCAGGCGGAGAGATCGACGCACAGGGACGCGCCCTCATCGGGGCGCATCTGCATGTCGCTGATGCGCACAGCCTTGCCGGGTTCGGCGCCGCTTTCGATCATTTGGTTCAGGCGCACCATGGCTTCGGCCGGAAACAGGCGCTTCAGGTCGACGCCGGCGCAGGCCTCCTGGGAGCAACCGGCGCAACCGGCCATGCGGCAGAAGGCATTGTTGAAGAAGGTCAGGCTTGCGCCGGCATCCAGCTCGAAATAGCCCTCTTCCAGGCTTTCGATCATGTTGCGGTATTTCTCTTCGCTGCGTTTCAGCGCCTGTTCGGCCCGCTTGCGGTCGGTGATGTCCCGGGCGATGCCTTCGTAACCCTCGGGTCGGCCGGCCGCATCGTACAGCATCCGCAAGGTTACAGACACGAGCCGTTCCCCACCATCGGTGTGCCGGATGAACAACTCGTAATCCCGCACTTCACCCGTCTGCGCCAACAGCGCCATCAAATGCTCCCGCTGCCGGGGATGGGCATAGATGGAATCGATCTTTTTGCCCAGCAACCGATCGATATTTTCGTGTCCCAACAAGCGGGCCGCCGAAGGGCTGAGCATCACGACCCGCCCCTGGCCGTCCACCCGGTAAAAGATGTCCAGCATGCTCATGACGATGCCGCGGTAGGCGCTTTCGCTCTGGGCCACCCGGGCCTCGGAAACGGCGATGCGCTGATAGGCCTGTTCGGCACGGCGGGTCAGGATCCAAAGGATCGTCAACAGCGCCAACAGGGTAAGCGTCAGGGCCGCCAGGGGTACGCAGCGCACCAGGATGCCGCGCGTCCAATTCCGTGCCTCGATATCGATGCCCAAGACCGCCGTGGGCAGGATCGCATCGCTGCCATCCACGGGAACCAGGGCACTGACCCAGTTGCCCCAACGATCGGCAAGGGGGCCCTCCACGAACGGCATTCCAGTTTCGAACACCTGCCGGAAAGCATCACTGGCTTCGGGGTAGATTTCCCCCGGCGGCGAGTGGTCTTCTGAGGCGGGAGGCTCCGAATCCACGAAGAAAAAGATGGCCCCGTCCGGGCGCATGCCGGCCAGATAGACAAAGCGGCAAAGGCCATACGCCCGGCGTACGCGCATCAAACGCGCCTTGAGCGCCTGATAAACCGGCCGATCGAGATCGGAAGCCGTGGCGCTCAAGGCATACAGATCGGCCAGGTCGATGCCGGCCGCCACCATTCGGGCCCGGACCAGCATTCCCTCGCGCAGACGGGCATCCTCGGCCCGGGCCATCCACAGGGTGGCGATCAGCCCCAGCAAGATAATCACCAGGGCGGCGCCGACATATAAGCGCAGGGTGAGGGCTCTTTTTTTATTGGTGGCGGTAAGATCCACTCCTGCAGACATGGGTTTCCCGGTTTCCTCCATTGACGATACGGCTTCGTCTTTTATCGGCGCATCGGCCCGCAGGCTTTAATGCCCCTCATTTCGCCATACGGGAGGTGAACGGAGTGGTCAAAATGTCCTGATGCGATAAGAGCTCTTGTCAGCCGGCCGGAAACCAGTGTCTTAAGATTTTCATTCCCATTGATCGCTAAACATTTTCGCGCAACGGTCGATATTGGAAAATAGCCGCCCGTGGCCGGAGCAGGCCATGCATCCGAAACCACCCTGCGGACCGGAGACGTGTGCCCATGAGCCAAAAGAAGAATCAAAACGCCCCTTCAATCCTCATCGACATGATCATGGACATTCCGTTCTTTGCCATGCTCGACAGCCTGGAACTGGCCGTGGTCGCCAAGCACATGAATTATTACGAAATAGTCGGAGGAGAGACCTTGTTTCGCGAGGGGGATCCGGGAGATTCCGTCTGTTTCGTGGTCAAGGGGGCACTCGACGTTTACAAGCAGGCCTCCACAACGGGGAAGCCGGTGCACCTGGCAACGGTCACCAAACACAAATCCATCGGCGAGATGGCAGTCATCGACGAATACACGCGCTCGGCCACGGTCAAGGCCCGCAGCGACGCGGGCATCGTGGCGCTGACCAAGAGCGGGTTCAATGCCATACTCGACGAAAATCCCAAGGTAGGCGCCGCCATTCTAAAGAAGATCGCCACCCTGGTGAGCATGAACCTGCGCCGCACCTCGTCCAAGCTGGCCGACTATATGAACGCCCTGCCGATCACCTGATTGCGGTCGCCCGATCCGTTTTCGTTTCAGTCCATTTTGAGCTCTGCGATGGATGCATAGAAGTCCAGCACCTCGGGATTCATCAGCGCATCGCGGTTGCCCACCGGTTGGCCGGCGATGGCCTTGCGCACGGCCAGTTCCACCTTCTTCATGTTCAGGGTGTAAGGGATGCCCGGCACGGCGATGATCTTGGCCGGCACGTGGCGCGGCGAGGCCTGGGTACGGATGATGGCCCGGATCTTCTCCTTGAGCGCGGCATCGAGATCGAAGCCCGGTTTGAGCTTGACGAAGAGCAGCACGCGCACGTCGTTCTTCCAGTCCTGGCCGATGACGATGCTGTCTTCGATTTCGGCGATCTGCTCGACCTGGCGGTAGATTTCGGCCGTGCCGATGCGCACGCCGCCGGGGTTGAGCGTGGCGTCCGAGCGCCCGTAGATGGTCACCCCGCCCCGGGCGTTGATCAGGATAAAATCGCCGTGGCGCCAGACGTTGGGATACTTTTCGAAATAGGCGGCGCGGTATTTGGCGCCGTCGGGGTCGTCCCAGAAGTATATGGGCATGGAGGGAAATGGCGCGGCGCAGACCAGCTCGCCCTTCTGGTCGATGACCGGGCGGCCCGCTTCGTCATAGGCCAGCACTTTCATGCCCAGGCCGCGGCCCTGCAGTTCGCCGGCATGGACCGGGGAAAGGGGATTGCCCAGGGCGAAGCAGCCGTTGAGATCCGATCCGCCGGAGATCGAGGCCAGCTGAAGATCCTGCTTGATGGACGCATAGACGTATTCGAAGTTCTCCTCGGTCAGGGGCGAACCGGTGGAAAGGATGGCACGCAGCGCCGGCAGCTTGAACCGCTCGCCGATGGCCGCGCCCATGTTCTGCAGGGCGCCGATGTAGCCCGCGCTGGTGCCGAAGACGGTGATGCCCTCCTCTTGGGCCATGCGCCAGAGCGCCTCGGCGTCGGGATGGAAGGGATTGCCGTCGTAAAGCACCACCGTGGCCCCCACGGCCAGGGCGCTGACCAACCAGTTCCACATCATCCAGCCGCAGGAGGTGTAGTAGAAGATCGTGTCCTCGCGCCGCAGGTCGGTGTGCAGGATCATCTCCTTGAGCTGGTTGAGCAGCACGCCGCCCCCGCTCTGCACCATGCATTTGGGCAGTCCCGTAGTGCCCGAAGAGTACATGATGTACAGGGGGTGGCTGAAGGGTACGGCCGCAAAGGGGATCTCGCGGTCGGTGCCGGCGGCGAAATCGTCCAGCAGCACGGCATTGGGGATGGCACCGATCTCGGGGGCCGCCGTCAGGTGGGGCACCACCACCACCTTTTCGATGGAGGGCAACCGCTTGAGCATCTCGCCGATGCGTTCCAGGCAGTCGAAAGGCCGGCCCTTGAACATGTATCCGTCGGCGGTGAAGAGCACCCGCGGCGCGGTCTGGCCGAAGCGGTCCAGCACGCCGCGGATGCCGAAATCGGGCGAGCACGAGGACCACACCGCCCCCAGGGCGGTGGCCGCCAGCATGGCGATCACCGTCTCGGCGATGTTGGGCATGAAGCCCACCACCCGGTCGCCGGGCTGGATGCCGTGGGCCTTCAGGGCCCAGGCCAGGTTGCGCACCCTTTCGTGCAGTTGGGCATAGGTGAGGCGCACCGGCCCGCGGTTTTCGCAGCGCGACACCAGGGCGATCCGTTCGTCCCGAAAGCGCAGCAGGTTTTCGGCGAAATTGAGGGTGGCGCCCTCGAACCAGCGGGCGCCGGGCATCTTGCCCGGGTCGTCGATCACCGCGCGGTAGGGGCTATGCAAGCGGATCCCGGAAAAGGAGAGAAAAGACTCCCAGAAATCGGGGATCTGCTCCACCGACCATTGGTACAGTTCGCTGTAGGTTTGCAGTTTCAAATGGAAACGCCGGTTGACGGCCTCCATGAATGCCGCCATGTTCGATGCGGCGGCCCGCTGCGCAGAAGGCGCCCAAAGCTGTCGACCCATGTAACCTCCTTGGAAAGGTTTCGGTCCATCCTCCAAATTGAAAGCGATGGTTTGATAATTCCCCAAATCCCATGACCGGGCAAGCTTTTTCCCACTCACACGCAACGCTTGCATGGATCACGCCTCGCTGCCGGCGACCGAATTGATGCATTCCAACCGCGAAGCGCCTCAATCAACTGAGGATTTTGATGGCTGCGTTTTAACAGCCGGTCAATCCCGGCGGCGCAAGGTGCTTTGGAGGCTCTGCACGTGGCTGCCGGCCGACTCGAGCACGATGGTCTCCAGGAGCTGCCGCACGGTGAGCTTGCCGCCGAAGGCCGGCAATTCGGCGTCTCGCTCCAACTCGGCGTCGCTGAGGCCGGCCACGTAGTCGACAAGGGCGCGGCCATTTTTCTCCAGAATGGCCTGCACCTCCTGCTTGGTGCAATCGGCATGTTTGACCGCCTGGGCTTCGTTGCGGGCCAGGATCGCCTCCTCTTTCACTTCCGGCAACGGTTGGCCGGCAACCATCATTTTGGCCAGCTCCACGATGCGGTAGTGTGTGGCCCCCACGTGGCGGGCAACCACGCCGACGCTCCACTTCTCACTCTCGGTGGGACGGCGCCAGCCCTCGTCGTCGGCGGCGGTCACCAATGCGATGAGATGATCGTTGAGCGCTTTCAGCTGTCGGGCCAGTTCTTGGGCGCGCGTGCGCATGGGCTCCTCCCTTCATTGGCGATGGTCGATGGGACGTTGACCCGGTTATTGGCGTTCGCGGCGGATGATGGCCTGCAATCGGGCCGCGTGGTTGGAAAAGATGAAATCCACGTTGCGGTTCACTTCACGGAACAAACTATTGGCCGATTTGGGATAAGCGGTGCCCACCGTTTGTCCCATGCGGTGATGGGCACGCACCTGGTGGCCGCGCAGCAAGGCATAATGGGTGCAAAGACCGCCCCATCCCGCTTGACGCACCCAATGGCTGAGGGCATCCGGCCAGTTGAAGGCGATGGCCAGCCGGCTGGAATCGGGAAAGCCCGCGATGGCCATGAGGATTTCGGGGCGCAGGGCCATGAAGTGGAAGTGGTCGCAGGGGATCAGCCCGGCCAGCGCCTCCTGCAGGCTGCGGCTCTGGTCCCCGGCCTCCGGCCAGGCGCAGGCCTTGATTTCGATCATCAAATGCAGGCGCCGGCCGTAGCGCGCCGCCACCTCGGCCAGGGAGGGCACCTCCGGGGCCTTTCGCCGCAGTTCGGCAAAGGTCAGCGAGGCCACCTCCCGGGGCACCTGGTGCACCCGCAGCAGATCCGGATCATGGGCCACCACCGGTACCCGGTCAGCGGTCCAGCGCACATCCAGTTCGATACCCCACACCCCTGCTGCCGCGGCCCGGTCAAAGGCCTCGAGGGTATTCTCCTTTATCCGGCCGTCGTCGCACTCACCCCGGTGGGCGATGATCCGGGCCGCCTGCAATGCCGCCGGGACAGGCACCGGCCGGGGCCAGCGGGCGAACAGGCCATCCATGAGCGCCAGGAAAGCACCCTCGATCAGACGTGGCACGGGCATAAAATAATGACCGCTAGTTGACGATCAGCACGGAGATATCCTTGGCACCGTTGAACACTTTCTGGGCCGTGCTGCCCATGAAGAAATCCTTGACGGCGGAGATGCCCTTTCGGCCGATGACGACCAGGTCGTAGCCCTTTTCGGATTCGGCCAGGATATCCCTGGCCACGCCATGTTTCTTGTCTTCGATCTTGATCGCTACCTGATCCGCCGGAAAACCGGCCACGACAAGGAGGTCCTTCGCTTTTTTCAGGGCCGCGTTCACCAGCTCGCGCTTCTTGTTTTCCAGGACGCAGAAACTGGCCTGTTGCGATTTGAAGATAGGGGTCAGTTCGGGGCTGTCCATTTTACAGAGGGCCGCCGTGTCCAGCATGACGCAGAAAAGGGTCACTTGATTACTGGTGGCAAAGCGTTTGGCGACAAAGGCAACGGCGCGTTGGGCATTTTCCGAATCGTCGATGGCGATCAATATCTTTTGCGGCATATCTCCTCCCTTGGGTCATCCTGGATTGGAAAGTGCGGCGAACGGGCGCCGCAGCGTGATGCTTTTTCTTATACAGGGGAGTGCGGGAAGTCCATATTTTTTTATGGACCGCCGACAGGGCCTGGTTTATGAAAATCAAACGTGCTTCAAAAGCCTTTTTTACTTCATTCACCTGCGAAAGGCACTCATGGCCGCCCCCCCTTGCATCCGAGCGGTACTCTTCGACTTCGACGGCACCCTTACCCTGCCGGGGGCTCTGGATTTCCCGGCCATCAAAAAGGACTTGGGCTGCCCCCCCGATCTGGCCCTGTTGGAGTTCATCGCCGCCATCCCATCGTCGGCACATCGCCGGGCCGCCCAGGCGCGTCTGGATTTTTTCGAGACCCAGGCCGCCCGGTGTTCCCAGCCCAATGCAGGCGCCCAGGAGCTGGTGGCCTGGCTCAGGCAACGCGGGGTGCGCGTAGCCATCCTCACCCGCAACAGTCGGGCATCGGTGCTGTGCGCCCTGGAAAATTTCAACCCGCTGTCCGCCGGCAGTTTCGACCTGATCGTCACCCGGGACGATCCGGTGGCGCCCAAACCCAGCGGCGAAGGGGTGTTGTACGCAGCCGGGCTGCTGGGGGTCGCTCCGGCCGAAATGGTCATGGTGGGCGACTTCATCTTCGACTGCCAGGCCGGTCGCGCGGCCGGTGCCCGAACGGTGCTGCTCGATCCCCACGACGACCCGCACCTGGCCGACGCCGGCTGCGATCACCGCATCCGCCATCTGGCCGAGCTGAAATCATTGCTGTGCTGAAGGCTTGCCTCCCATCCGGTGACGGGCCCGTTATCAAAACTAAAGCCGCCAATCGGCCAAACCGATAAGAAGGAGGGAAACTGCCCATTTCTTACCGGAAGGATGTCGGCATGATTGCAGGGACGGCGGTCGATGAAGCGGTGGCGCGGGATAGTTTTCCCGGCTACGAAGTGGATGCGGTTGTTTTTTATGGCGATCCGAGCCGAATTTTCCGGGCCCGGCGCCGTTCCAACGGCATGCCCGTGATGCTCAAAACCCTGCGCGATGAACGCATCGCGCGGGAAGCGGCTGCTTTGCTCAAGCATGAATTCGAGGTGGCCCGGCGGCTCAATGTGTCCAATGTGATCCGGGTGTTTGCCCTGGAGCGCTACAACAACCTGCCGGTCATCGAGCTGGAGGATTTCGGCGGCGACTCCCTGGACAACATCGGCCGCCTGCGCCGCTTCGGCATCGAGGAACTGCTGGGCATCGCCATCCAGTTGTGCCAGGGTTTGAGCGAAATCCACGCGGCCAACATCATTCACAAGGATATCAACCCTTCCAACATCGTGTATAACCCTTCGACGGGGGTGGCCAAGATCATCGACTTCGGCATCTCCACCTGCCTCACCCGGGAACAGGCCGCATTGGCCAGTCCGGAGGTGTTCGAGGGCAGCCTGCCCTACATCTCCCCCGAGCAGACCGGCCGCATGAACCGCTCCATCGATTACCGCACCGACTTCTACTCGCTGGGGGTAACCCTCTACGAACTGCTCACGGGGCGACCGCTGTTCATCGTCAGCGAACCCATCGAGTGGTTCCACTGCCATATCGCCAAACAGCCGGTGCCGCCGGAGCAGATCGATCCCGCCATTCCCGGCCCGGTCTCCGATATCGTCATGAAGCTGCTGGCCAAAACCGCCGAGGATCGCTACCAGAGTGCACATGGCATTCAGCACGATCTGCGGCGCTGCCTCGACGCGTGGCGCAAAACCGGCACCATCCAACGTTTCCAGCTGGCCGGCCAGGATCTGTCCGAGCGCTTCCAGATCCCCCAGCGCCTGTACGGCCGCGAGAGCGAGGTGGCCCAACTGCTGATGAACTTCGAGCGTGTGGGACGCGGCGGCAGCAAGATGATCCTGGTGTCGGGATATTCGGGCATCGGCAAGACCTGCCTGATCAAGGAGATTTACAAACCCATCACCGAGCGCCGGGGCCACTTCGTGGCCGGCAAATTCGACCAGTTGCACCGCAACATGCCTTACAGCGCCCTGGCTGCGGCCCTGCGCGACCTGGTGCGCCAACTGCTGACCGAGTCCGAAGAGCGTCTGGCCGCCTGGCGGGACAGAATTATCGAAGCAGTGGGTGCCAACGGCCAGTTGATGGTGGATCTGATTCGTGAGCTGACGCTGATCATCGGTCCCCAGCCGAGCCTCCCCCAGCTCCCGCCTCTGGAGGCCGAGCATCGGTTCCACCGCGTCTTCCTGCGTTTCATCCAGGTCTTCTGCCGGTCCGAACATCCCCTGGCGATTTTCCTGGACGACCTGCAGTGGGTCGACAACGCCAGCATGCGGTTGCTCGACCTGCTGCACAGCGGCGCGTCGGGCATCCGCCATCTGCTGCTCATCGGGGCTTACCGTGACAACGAGGTCCAGGCCGGTCACCCGGTGGCGCTCTGGCTCAAGGAGATTCGCACCCAGGAGCGTCCGCCCGACGAGATTCGCTTGCGGCCCTTGAGCATCGAGCATTTGACCAGCATGCTGGCCGACACCTTCGGCGTCGACCGGACCGGTGTCGAAAGCCTGGCGGAGGTGGTCGACCAGAAGACCGCCGGCAATCCCTTTTTCACCGAAGAATTTCTCAAGGCCATGCACCAGCAGGGGTTGATCGCCTTCTCCCGGACCCTGAACCGCTGGACCTGGGATGTGGCCGGCATCCGATCCCAGAAAATCACCGACAACGTGGTCGATCTGATGACCATCAAGCTCCAGCGGTTGGCGTCACAGACCCGCAAGTTGCTCGAACTGGGCGCCTGCATCGGTTTCCGCTTCCCCTTGCGCGAACTGGCCGTGGTCTCGGAAGAGAAGCCTACGCTGGTGGCCCTGCGGTTGCGGCCGGCCATCGACGAAGGCCTGATCGCTCCCATCGGCGACGCCTACCAGTTGATCGAACTGGAACAGACGCCGGAGCTCGGCGATGTGACCGTGGAATTCGCCTTTGCCCACGACCGCATCCACCAGGCGGCCTATGCCCTGCTGGACCATGCCGGCCGCCGCGAGACCCACCTGAAGATCGGACGCCTGCTGTGGCAGTGCCTGCCCGAGCCCCGGCAAAACGAGCACCTGTTCGAAATCGCCAATCACATGGATCTGGGCCTGGAACTCATCGACGACCCCGGCGAGCGCGTGGCCTTGAGCCGTCTGAACCTGGCCGCCGGCCGGCGTGCCAAGAGCGCCAACGCCTACTCGCAGGCCCTGGCGTACTTCCAGATGGCCATGGCACTGCTGGACGACGACGACTGGAAGACCGACTACCAGCTGGTCCTGGAAATTCATGCCGAAGCCGCCGAAGCCGCATACCTCGCCGGCGCCTATGAGGTCATGGACGAGCTGATCGATACCGGCCTGACCCGCGCCCGGGAATTGCTGGATAAAATCAAATTCTACCTGGTGCAAATCTCGGCCTGCATGGCGCGCGGCCGGCTGCTGGAAGCCATCGATCTGGCCAAGCCGGTAATGGCTCAACTGGGCCACCCCTACCCGGCCAGACCGACCAAAAGGCACATCCTCGCCAAGCTGATCCAGCTCAAGTGGTGCCTGCGCAACAAGCGTATGGACGACCTGCGCAATCTGCCCGAGATGACCGATCCCCGCCACCGGGCCGCCATGAGCATCGGCGCACGCATCGGCGGGGCAGCCATGTTCGCCCAGTCCGGCCTGCTCCCCCTGCTGATCCTGCAAGGCGCCAAAATCTCCGTGGAGCAAGGCCATGCGCCCGAATCGCTGACCACCTATGCGGCCCTGGGCATGATCTTCGCCGAAGTCCTGGCCGATCCCGACCGCGGTCTGGCTTTCGGGCAGCTGGCCCTCGATCTGACCCAGCGGCTCCAGGCCAAAACCGTCGAAGGCCGGGTGCGCCATGTCTACAACGCCCTGGTGCGCCACTGGAAGGAACCGATCCGCAACAGCCTCGACCCCTTGCACGAGGCCTTCCGGCTCTGCCTGGAACAGGGCGATTTCGAATATGCGGCCCATGCGGTATGCGTCCGCCTGGCCTATGCCTACGAATGCGGCCAGGACCTCAAGCACTTGTATGGCGAACTGACCGAATACCGGGCCATCATGAAGCCGCTCAAGCAGGGGCCGCGGGTCTATTACCTGGATTCGATCCTGCAGCGGATCGATTGCCTGATGGGCAATGCCGCCGACCCGGCCCACCTCAAGGGCCGGTACTACGACATCGACGAAATGGAGCCGATCAACGACAAATCCGGGGACAAGAGCCTGGTGCTCACCGACCGCATGGCCAATATGCTGCTCAGTTATCTGTTCGGCCATCACCGGGAGGCGTTGGCCCAGGCGGGCAGGAGAAACGCCGGCCTGGGCGGTGGGGCGCGCGGCATGTACTTTTCCGTGACCTATGTTTTACTGGACACCCTGATCCGATTGGCCAACGTGCCCGGCGCCGATAAGCGCAGCCGGCGGCGCCTGTTGCGCACCGCCGATTTCAACCGCCGCATGCTCAAACGCTGGGCCCGGATGAATCCGGCCAACGCCTTGAACAAACTGCGCCTGCTGGAGGCCGAACGCAAACGGGTCACCGGCAAGCATTTCGAAGCCCACATGCTGTTCGACGAAGCCATCCGCCTGGCCCGGGGCCAGGGGTTCGTCCACGAGGAGGCCCTGGCCTACGAGCTGTGCGGCGCCATGCATGCCCAGGCCGGTCGCATGACCCTGGCCGACGCCTATCTGGCCAAGGCGCGCGATCTCTACCGCAGCTGGGGCGCCCAGGCCAAGGTGGAAGATTTGAAGCGCCGCTATCCCCAGCTCATCGAAAGACTGCACCGCAAAAGCGACAAGACCACCTCCCTGGCGGCGCCCATGGCCAGCGTCGACATCGGTTCACTGATCAAGGCGCTCAAGGCCATCGCCGAGGAGAAAATCCACAGCCGCATGGTACAGACCATCATCGCCACGGCTTTAGAGTTCGCCGGCGCCCAGCAGGGCCGGCTTCTGCTGCGCAACCCCGCGGGGGGGCTGTACATCGAGGCCGAGGCCTCGGTGGACGGCGCAGAGCCGCGCATCCTGCAATCCATCCCGCTGACAGCCGATAAATTGCCCCTGGCGATTGTCAACTTCGTGGCCCGCACCCGGACCAGCATCGTCATCCATGACGCCCAGCGGCCCGGCGAGCAGCTGCCGGGACTCAATCAGGACCCCTACATCCAGACCCACGGCGTCCGATCCGCCTTGTGCCTGCCGATCCTGGCCGGGAACAGGGACCAGAGCGATCTGATCGGAATTCTCTACCTGGAGAACAACCGGATCAGCGGCACCTTCACCCAGGAGCGTTTCGACACCCTGGAACTCATCTGCCTCTCGGCCGCCGGACGGCTGGAACTGTCGCGCAAGGCGGTCATCGACGGTCTCACCGAATTGTTCAACCACGATTACTTCCAGAACATGCTCGGCCAGGAGTTCGCCACCTCCCGGCGCCACGGCCGGGACCTGGCGCTGATTCTCATCGACATCGATCACTTCAAGCGCTTCAACGACACCTGGGGGCATCAGGTGGGCGACCAGGTGCTGCGCGAAGTGGCCCAGATGATCAAAGCCGCCTGCCGCAGCGGCGACACGGTGGCCCGTTACGGCGGCGAAGAGATGGCCGTGATCCTGCCCATGTCCGGCGCCGAACACGCCAAAATCGTGGGCGAACGCATCCGGACCTCGGTGGAGGCCCATCGGGTTCTGCACAACGGCGAAGCGCTGCAGGTGACCATCAGTCTCGGCCTGGCTTTGCTCGACGACAAGAGCCGCGACAAGGACGCCCTCATCCGCCTGGCCGATTCGGCCCTCTACCGCTCCAAGGCCGAAGGCCGCAACCGGCTCACGGTGGCCTGACCCGATCCCCGAGAAGGCCATCGGGCCGGCAGTACTACTCTGCGATCAGGCCGATGAAGCAACCGCCACCGCCGCCGCCCCCACCACCCGAGCTGTTGGAGAGATCCGCGTGGGTGTTGTCTTCTTCGAAGTTCAAGGCCTTGAGGGCATTGAGGCGGCCGCCGGTGACGGAAGTGCCGGCCAGGGCCGCCACCACGTCCACGGTGTCCAGAATGGCGTTCTTCAAAGAAAGGGGCGTCATCTGCGGGTAGCGCGCCTGAACCAGGGCGGCCACGCCGGAGACAAAAGGCGCGGCCATGGAAGTGCCGCTCATGTACGCGTAGGTCCCTTCAGCGGAGACGGCGCTGACGGTCACATTGTCGATGCAAAAACCCGGGAGCGCATTGCTGCTGTTGCTGATGAAATGAAAACGAAGATAAAGCCGGGCGGCGCGGTCCCAGGTGCCCAGGTCCGACATGACCTCGGTCCAGTAGGGATAGTTGCCGCTCAAGCCGCCATATTTGATGGCGTCTCCCACCTTGAGCGGCAGATTGGACCAGGCTGCGCCATCTGCAGAGACCTCCACGTAGAGGGAGTCCCGAAAGGCTTCGGTGGCCCCCCTGATCTGGAAAGTCAGCTGGCAGGCCGATGCGGTGCTCAGGTCCAAGGCAGGGGTCATCGCCCAGTTGTCGGCATAGTCGGCGTAGGTCGGGTCCGCGGTCAGGGCCAGGACCTTGTTGGTCCCGCTGTCAGGAGCCGGCCGCACCGTCCAGTTGTCGGGGGTCCCGCCCGTAGTCCAGCCGTCGAGCGGCGAGACGCTGAAATTTTCCGCCAGCAGATCCTGCCAACTGATGCTCAGGCTGTAGATATGTGCCCCCGGAGCGGCCAGGTGCACCGTTTGCCGACCGTAGTTGGAAAACCAGGCCGGTTCGTCGGACTGGTCGCTGGCGGTGACGGAGATGACGTTTTCCAGGGCGAAGCCGGCCGGGTAGAACCCGTGACGGTCGGTGTCGACCCCGTTGTTGCCGGCGGCACACACGAAAAGGGCCTGGGCGTCGGCCATGGCATGATAGAGCGAGGCGCTGTAGCCGCCGCTGCCCCAAGAGCAATTGATGATCTGCGCCCCGTTGGCCAGGGCGTATTCGATGGCCGCCACGGCATCGGCCACCGTGCCGGTATCGAAACCGTCCATGAAGCGCACCGGCATGACCCGCACCTGGCGCGCGACGCCGCTGACGCCCTGGCCATTGTCCGCCCGGGCGGCGATGATGCCGGCCACATGGGTGCCATGCCCGCTGCCATCCTGGGGATCGTTGTCGTCGTCCGCAAAATCCCACCCCTGGCGATCATCCACGAATCCATTGCCGTCGTCGTCCAGGCCGTTCTCCGCCACTTCACCGGCGTTGACCCACAGATTGGCCGCCAGGTCGGGATGGGTCAGATGGCAGCCCGTATCCACCACGGCCACCACCACCGATCCCGGACCGGTGGGCAATTGCCAGGCTTCGAGGGCGTGGATATCAGCCCCGGCCGTGCCGGTAGTGCCGCTCACAAGCTGGCCGGTATTGGACAGGCCCCACTGCTGATCGAAGTAAGGGTCGTTGGGCACGCTCTGGGGATAAAGCAAGTAATTGGGTTCGACGAAATCCACCCCGGGGTCGCGGCCGTAAAGGTCCAGGGCCTCTGGAACACTCATCTCTTCGGGCAACGCCAATTGCACCACGCGCCCCTTGGCCAGGGTGCGCACGGCCCGGCCGCCTTTATATTGCGCGGCGCGGGTCAAGGCCGCGGCGCGGGTTTCGGACTTGAAACGAACCAGCACCTCACCGGGTTTGTAGGCCGGCGCCTGGGCCTCGGCAGCCACAGACAGATGCAGAAAAAAGGAAAGGGCGGCAAGCGCATGGAAAGCGAAGCGGTGCATGATCGGCGGTGGCTCCTTTGGCGAGTCGCTGAGACCCTTGATCCTGAATCCCGAACAACTCTGCTATCGGCGTTACCCGGCAAAACTTGATGGCGATGAGGGGGCATCCGGCGAACTCCTTGACACCCTGCATTTTTCCCATATATGTTGCCATCGAACGGTCCATCATGCTTGTGAGCTTGTTTTTCACCGCCAAAACGACTGCAGGTTGGGCATGGGCAAGGCGCTGATCATCGACAGCAACCAGGAATTGGTCACCTCCCTTTCCACCCTTCTCAGTTCCATAGGACACACCGTCTATACCGCGGCCGACCTGGCCCAGGGGTGGTCCCAGGCCCAGGCGCATGCGGTGGCAGCCGTCGTGCTGGCCTCCCGCCTGCCGGATGGGGACGGGCTGGCCCTGCTGTCCAAACTGACCCAACTGCCCAGCCCGCCCGAAGTGGTGATCATAGACCCGGCGGGAGATCCGCAAAGCGCCGAATTTGCCCTGGGCAACGGGGTATGGGATTACCTGACGGACACCCGGGAAGTGGAACCCGTCGCGCTGAGCGTCGACCAGGCCATGCAATACCTGGGGGAAAAGACGGCGGCGGTACCGCCGGTGAGTATCCCGCGCGAGCGGATCATCGGTGCCGGACCAAAGATGAAGGCCTGCTTTGCCCTGATGGCCGAGGCGGTGACCAGCGACAGCCATGTGCTGATCGTCGGGGAACCCGGCACCGGCAAGGAACTCTTCGCCCGGGCGATCCACTCCAATGGCTCCCGGGCGCGGGTCCGATCGCTGGAACCCAAGCTGCGTGCCGCAGCCCGCAGGTCCGAGAAGAATTTCGTCATAGCCGACGGCGAGGCCCTGCCGGAAATCCTGGCGGACAGCGTCCTGTTCGGTCAAGCCAGCGAATCCTTCTGCGAGGCCGACAATGCCCGGAACAGCCTGATCGCCCAGGCCCAGGGCGGCACCCTCTTCGTGGATGAAATCAGCGAGCTGCCGCTGTCGACGCAGAAGGCCCTCGCGCAGACCGTCCAGGAGCGCTGCTGCCGGCCGCTGGGCAGCCGTAACGCCTACGAAAGCAATTTGCGCCTGATCGCCGCCACCAGCCGGGATCTGGAACAGCTGGTGTCCGAAGGCGGCTTCAGCGAGGAACTGCTCGGCGTGCTGCGCAGCTGTCTGACCATAGAACTGCCGCCGCTGCGCGAGCGCCCCGAAGACATTCAGGAACTGATCCGCCACCACACCCATCGATTGTGCAAAATCTACCATCTCGCGCCCAAGGCGTTCTCCGCGGAGCTGCTCGATACCCTGGGCGCTTACGCCTGGCCGGGGAATGTACGCGAGCTGATCCAGGCCATCAACGCCATGCTGGCCATGGCCGGCGAGGAAACGACCCTGCATGCCAAGCACCTGCCGCCCCATTTGCGCATCGAGGTGGTGTGCCGCCACTTGCAGGAGCCTAAAGTCAACGTGATCCCCAAGCAGTCGGCAGCCGCCCTGCCCGATTTCAAAACCTTTCAGATGGAGGCCGAGCGCAGGTACCTGGAAGAATTGCTGGGGCTCACCGGCCGCAACGTGGCCCGTGCCTGCACCATTTCGGGAATCCCGCGGCCGCGACTTCACGAGATGATGGCCAAATACAATTTGAAATAGGCAGGTGGGTTCGAGGACCGCAAACAGATGACGGTCAGGCCGAGGAGACTTTCGCGATGATCCTGTTCTATGCCGCCGAAAGAGATCGCGTCGTCACGACCCTGGAAAGCATCATGGCCCAGCGGATGCCCCAGCGGCACCTGGTGCACTGCCGTTCGCTCTCCCTGCTGGAGCAGCGCCTGCGCCGCCCGAGCCGCAATGTGGAAATCCTGCTGCTCTATATCGCCAGCGCCATCGAGATCCGTCATCTCTCGGCCATGCGGCTGCTGCTGGCCGACCTGCGCATGGTCATCGTCCTGCCCGACCACAACGCCGATATCATCGCCTGGGCCCACAAGCTGAGCCCCCGCTTCATCACCTATGCCGACGACGGCCTGGAGCAAGCCGGCGCCGTGCTGGAAAAAATGCTGTTGGCCCAGAAGGTGGTGTCGCTGCGCGCGGTTCGCTGAAGGTGAGACAACATGAAATATCCGCCATCGATACTTCTTTTACTTGTTGCGCTGTCGGCCGCCGGTCTGCTGCCGGCCCGGGCCAGTGGCCAGATCCGGCTGGAAACGGTGATCGAAATGGAGGTAGAGACGGTCAATGGGGCCGGGCAAAAGGAAACCTACCGCATCCCCGTGGACAGGGCCGCTCCCGGCTCCCGACTGATTTACTCCATCCACTATAAAAATGAAAGCCCGGAGCCGGCGGCCAACGCGGTGATCACCACTCCCCTGCCCGCCAATATTCTTTACCAGGAGGGTTCGGCCCAGGGAGGAGACGCCCGCATATCCTTCTCCGTCGACGGCGGGCGCACCTATCACCCACCCGCGCAACTTTTCATCACCGACCCTTCCGGACGTCGGTTTCCGGCCCAGCCCAAAGACTATACCCACATCCGCTGGACCTTCGATACCCCCCTGGCCCCGGGAGCCACAGGGATTGTGAGCTACCGGGCGATATTGAAGTAACCCTCCACCGGCGGCACATCGCCGCCTGTCTGCTTGGTGTGCCGAAAGGGATGAGATATTTTCGTCGAGTTCAAGGCCTACGGGAATTTCAACCGCAGGAATATAGAGACATATTTCGAGAATTAAAATTCCCCCCAACACCGAAATCGGCGATTATAACCATTCCAGGAGGGACACTACTTTGCCACCCGGTATTGGGCGATCTGGCGGGAGATGGCGATCAATTCACCCGTCTCATCCCAGATCTGGCCATCTTCTTCCATCAACCCGCAGGTAATAAAGCGCGTGCGGAAGATGCATTTGAGCCACTGGCTGGCGGGCTTTTTACGGATATTGACCGACATTTCGATGGTGGGCACCCAGGCGGCGAGCCCCTGGGTGACGTAAACCGGCGGCGGAAAGCAATCGGCGATGAGAAGCAGGGCCACTGCATCGTAGGGCCGGTCGTACTTGAACCGGGCCCATCCTTTGTGCTCCGACTTTTCCGCCAGCCGCCCGTGCATCCAACCGGTGCATGCCGGGTCCAAACGCACATCCATATGATCGAACAGGGTAAACCCCGGCATCGGGGGAATCGGCAGGCACTCCGTAAGGGGTGCCACGGCCGGTGCTTGTTCTTCCCGGCGATCCAGAGCGCAGGCCATTTCCTCCTTGACGAAAGTGCCCCATGACCGGAGCCGTTCACGTTCTCCCTGGTAAAGGTGCGCCTCCAGGCGCTCGAACTGGGAGGATGCGGCGATCTTCTCCAATTTCACCTGCCCTTCGGCCGGATCGCACCGGGAGATGAAGGTCGTGGTGACGATGGCGATGGATTTCTTCTCGCTGGCCTGCAGCATGGCGTTGGCCATGAGGGCCATCAGATACCCGCCGTTGGGCAGGCCGTTGATGGACCAGTTGGGGGTGACACGCACTTTTAGGGTGGCGGCATCTCCCAGGAATCGGTTGGCGATGTCTTCATCGAAGCGATGCATTGGGCGGTTCTCTCTTTGACTGTTGAGCACGGTCTTGGTTGCTTCAACGGGGCACTTTAATTGGCAGCGCCACGGGTGTCAAGGCGTGCAGTTGCCATCTCGGCCCTGAAAAGGTAAAAGGCATTTTAATCTCGGTTCTTTAATCTCTGACCAAGGAGCGAATATGTATTCACCCAGCGGCGCCGGTCCCCGGCGAACGGTATTGGACGGCATCGACATGACGCCCCTGGCCTGGGGGGCCAAAACCATTCTGGTGCGCTTCGATCTTCAGGCGGGCAGCGCCATCCCATCCCATCACCATCCCCATGAGCAGACTGGTTTCCTGGTTTCGGGGCGGCTGCGCCTGACCATCGGTGCAGAAACCGTGGAGGCCGCGGCCGGGGCCAGTTGGAGCATACCCGCCGACGTGCCCCATGCGGCCGAAGCGCTCGAGCCGTGCGTGGCCGTGGAGGTGTTTACGCCCGTCCGAGAAGATTATTTGCCTTGACCGGTTCCGGATGGACTCATGAGAGCCTGGTTGGGTGCACGGTCGGTGGTGCGCAATTTTCGTACCCGCGGTGGGATCAATTGGGCCTCCGGAATGTTTCCCTAAAAACCGCTTAAAACCATTTTCATAGTGATTTCAAACATTTTTATTTTGGCACACGCCTTGCTCCTATGAACAGTGAATCGCCGGCAGGATCTCGGAACTTCATAAGGGGGGGGAAGGGAGGCCGGCCGGCGGTTAATAAAAAAAGAATGCTTCCCGCGGGAGGCGAGTGCCATAAACAAGGCGCCCGGGCCGATATTCTCCCCGGCACCGGAAAGCAGAAACGCTTCACCCCGCCGGATCTTCGCTTCCGGTTCACCCCAATTCCGGAAAGCACGCGTGGTCCGGCGTTTCCCCAAACCCCCGCCATGGGCGATGAGCAAGCTCCGTTCTTGGTGCAAGGCTCGCGTCCAAGATAGCTTCCACCCCTTCGTGACGCCCGGCGCACGCCAACCCCCCGTTGGCCGTGCGCCGGAACTTCCTTTATCAAGGGCAAATCCCCTTCACTTTTCCGCTTTTACCTTTTCTTCCCAGACCCCGGCGATCTTCGCCCCGCAAAAGGCGCAGGCGTCGTCTTTCAGATGGTACTGGGGCAGTTGATAGCCCCGGCGCTCGATGATCAGCCGACCGCAACCGTGGCAGTAGGTATGATTGGCCGCATGGCCGGGCACATTGCCGATGTAGACATGGCGCAGCCCCTGGGCCAGGGCGATGTCGCGGCAGCGCTCCAGGGTGGAAACCGGCGTGGCCGCCAGGCGGTCCAGCTTGTACTGGGGGAAAAAGCGCAAAAAATGCAAGGGATGGTCCGGCCCCACGTTCTCGACGATCCAGCGGCACATGGCGTGAACCATCTGCAGATCGTCGGTGTAGCCGGGCACGACCAGGTTGGTGATCTCCAGGTGCACCTTGCGCGCATGCAGGGTCTTGAGGGTTTCGAGCACCGGCGCCAACCGGCCGCCGTTGAGAGCGCGGTAGATGTCGTCGTTGAAGGCCTTGAGATTGATATTGGCGCCATCCACCAGGTCGCATAGATCGGCCAGGGGGCCGGAGTTGATGTACCCGTTGGAGATCCACAGGTTCTTGAGTCCGGCGACCTTGGCCGGCCGGGCAATGGCCGTCATGTATTCGATGAAGGTGATCGGTTCGGAATAGGTATAGGCGACCGCCCGGCAACCATCGCGGCCTGCGGCGGCCACGGCCGCTTCGGGGGCCAGGGGCTCATGGCGCACCTGCTCGGGCGTGAATTGGGAAATCTCCCAGTTCTGGCAATTGAGGCAGCGGAAATTGCATCCGGCCGCAGCCAGGGAGTAGACCCGGATTCCGGGAAGAAAATGGTAGAGGGGCTTTTTCTCCACCGGGTCGATGTGTACGGCGCAGGGGTTGCCGAAGGCCAGGGTATAGAGGCGGCCGCCCAGGTTGACCTTGGAGCGGCAGACGCTGCGGTCCCCGGGCGAGAGCAGGCAGCGATGGGGGCAGACGGCGCACACCACCCGGCCTTCGGCCATCTTCTCGTAACGATAAGCCTCATGGGACCACGGCCCAGGCTGGGCAGGGGCATCGCCCTTGAAGATGTGTCCCCGGATATCTCCGGCCGTATTTTCTTCCGATCGCCGCCCGAAGGGCCGGAAAGCTTCGGCCGAGGCCGCGCAGCCCAGCCAGGCGGCGGTGCCGGCAATGAAGGTGCGTCGATCCAGGGGCGCCATCTCATCCTCCTGCAGTCATCACCGAACGGCCCATCAGCGACAGGCTGGCGATCTTGACGACGATCAGCAGCGCCACCGTGCCCCCCAACCCGAGATAGGGGATCAACAGCGTACTGGTGAGCAGCGCACCGCAGGCGCCGCCGACCAAGTCCACGGAGAAAATACCCGCCGCGGCCCGGTTGTCGTCTCCCAGCCGAGCCAGGGCCAGGGGGACCTGAAACCCGCAGGCCATGGCCAGAACGTAGCCGGCGCCGTAATAAAAGAGGGCCGGCAGCCGGTCGCCGCCCCAGTGCAAACACGCCATCAGCACCGCGAGCCAGATCAAGATGGCTGCGTCGGCCGCCATCAACCCGGCGGCGGGCCGCCGATGGCGGCTGCCCAGCCAGGCGCCGGGAAGCAATCCGGCCAGGGTGGCGGTGATCAGCATGCCGATCCGGCCGTAAATGTATCCCAGAAAGATCTGGAAGGCGAAAATCAGCACGATCTGGCCGCCCATGGCCAGCAGGCCGGTGGAAAACAGGATATACTCCTCGCTGCGCAGGCGCATGCCGTAGAAGATCAGGGCCGCGGCGACGAGCAGCATGAAAACCCACGGTGAGGCGCCGAACTTGAGGAACCATTGAGCCCAGGCCACCCGCATCAGATATGGCCGGGTGTCCCGGTTGACCGGCGCCTGGGCGTCGACGGCCTGCATCAGGGCCTGGATGCGCTCGGGGGTTATATCGCCGTCAAAGAAGGGCCCCACCACCCGGGTGGCGATGCCCAAGCGCGACAGCCGCCGGGGGATGTCCAGGGCCACCGGGACCTGACGGCATAGAAAAAAGATCCGTTCGCCGGGCAGCAGCTGCACATGGCGGAAGTGGCGTCCGGCCGTGGCGAACAGGCTGGCGATCTTGCGCCGCTGGGGCTCGGTGAGATAATTGGCCGCGCCCTCCACGTAAAAGCATAAGACACCCCCGGGACGCAGGTGCCGGGCCGCCAGTTGAAAGAAACGTTCGGTGAAAAAGCGATTGAGCTGGAAGGTATCGGGCTCGGGCAGGTTGAGCAGGATGGCATCGTAGCTTTGCGGATCGTGCCGGAGCCACTCCCGGCCGTCGGCGATGACGGGCCGGAGTCCCGGCACGTCGGCGCTCAAGCCGTACCGGGCCATCAGCCGGGCCACGGCAGGGTCCAGTTCCACATAGGTGATCACAGCCGGCCGGTACTTGGCGATCTCTTCCAATACGCCGCCCTGGGCCGAGATCAGCAGGATGCGGCCCGGCGACGCCAGTTGGCTCAGGGGATAGTGTACCACCTGTTCGGCCAGGGTCGGGTCCTGGGTGCCGGCCAGGGGTTGACCATCGGCAAACAGGGTGACCTGCTCCTGGTCCTGGTGGACGGTGAGCCGGGCATAGCGCGACTCCTCGTAATCGATCAGCCGGCCCACCGGCGGTCGCAGCGAGGCGCGCTCGCCGGCCATGCCCAGCAGCGATATCAGTAAAACCCCGGTCAACCCTGCCCACCCCAGCCGGCCGGGGCAGAGCCGCGCCGCGGCCGCCAGCAGCGGCAGGCTGGCGGCCGGCAGGGCTTGCAAGGGGGTGAGCCAGAACACCAGCACAAAGGTGAAGAGAGCGCCGCCGAGGATGTCCCCGAGATTGTCCGCCAGGTAGATGCGGGTGCCGCCGTAGTCCGGAACCTGCCGCCGCAGCAAGAAAAGGCTATAGGGCAACACGTACCCCACCAGCAGGCCGTAGGGCGCCATGGTCAGCAGCGTGAAGACGAAAATGGGATAGAAGCCCACCGAAAGGCCGGTGCCGAACACCAGCGGCCGCAGCCACCGGATGGCAGCCAGCTGGATGGGACCCAGCCCGATGAGAAGCAGCGAGAGCCAGAACAGGCGGCTTGAAGCGGCTTGTCGGGCCGAAAGGGCGACGCGGGTGCCCACGCCCCCCAATACCAGCCAGTTGAACAGCACCAGAGCGATGGTCACCTCGTTGCCCTGGAACTGGGCCATGTATTCGCGGATCAGAACCAGTTGGGTCGCCACCGAAGCGATGCCGGTGGCCACCACCAGATGCACGATGCGGCGCTCAGTGGGGCTCTTCAAAATATTGCACTTGATAGGTCTGCACCTCCAGTTGGCCCTTGCGCCATTCGTCCGCCGACAAGCCGGCTTTCAGGCACAAGTGCGAGAGGAAGGCCTCGGGCTTGGGCAACTGCTCCCATACCTGGGGCAGAAAAGTGGCGCTGGCGTACCCCTTGCGCAGGATGACGCCATCCACATGGGGCCTCAGTCTGGCGATCAGATCGGTCGCCCCGTCGTAGCGCAGCGGCTCAGGCTCGGTGAGCACGCTCACCTCGATGGTCACCCGTGACAGCTCCTCGGCCGTCAGGGGTCGGAAGCGCGGGTCGTGAAAGGCGGCATTGAGGGCATAGGTGCGCACCCCTTCCACCAGCGGTTCCCGGCCGTTCAAGGTGCCGATGCACCCGCGCAGATCTTCGCCGATCTTGAGCGTCACGAAGGTACCACTGGGGGCCTGCAAGGCCGGATCATCCGGCTGCGGCCCGCCTTTGGGAACGCCCTGGACCGGACGTCCGAAGTGTTCATTGAGGGTGTCGCGGGCCACCGAAAGCAGCACGCGGCCCTGTTCCTGGGTCAGATGGGATGATTGGGACGGCATGGCGTTTTCTCCAAAAAAGGCGATGGCCGCGTAGCCGACCACGGCCGCACGGTCTCCGGCGGTGTCGCCGCTGTTGGCATAGTCGAGCAATCGGGGCTGCCAGTGACGCCCGCGGGCCAGGGAAAGCAGCACGGCCAGGGGGTAGCGGCCGCAGGCGCGATTCTCTTCTTTTTTCAGAAGCGTGTCATCCAACCGCAAAATGGCCGCGATGGTCTCCGAGTCCCTGGCCTTGGCGGCGTCATAGGTCAAATAGTGGGAAAGATCGCTGCTGACCACTACCAGGGTCCTATCGTCCAGCAGCGGCGCCAGTGCCTGGCCGGCGGCCCGGGGATCGCAGCGCCCCACCACCAGCGGCACCAGGGCCGCGGCCGGCAGATCGGCTTGCAGGAAGGGCAGGAGCACTTCCAGGCTGTGCTCGCTGCGGTCCGACTCCGGGCTGGTGCCGAAGAGCGCTGTCTCGGCCTTTAATCGCCGGGCATCGGGGTGCACCGGCACATTGCCCAGGGGCGTGGCATAGGCCGCCACGTCGCTGATGGCAATGCCGGCAAAGCCCACGTGGTGATCGGGCCCCATGAGGATCACCTTGGCGACGCCGCTGCCGGCCAGCACCCGGTGGGCATGGGCCGCCGTGGGCCCCGAATAGATATAGCCGGCATGGGGCAGCAGCAGGGCCCGCAAGCGGCCGGGGGGCGCGGTCCAGGGACGCTTTTCGGCCCGGGCGTTCAGGGCGCTGATGGTCCGGCGCAATTCATCGGGATCGGCAGGGTAGAATTTGCCGGCCCAGACGGCCGGGCGCACATCATCGGCCCGGACGCCGGAGGCCCAGCCAAGCGTGCACCAGAAGGTCCAACAGATGAAAAAGAGCCTGATGGTCGCCCCCATCTTTTTCACCCCATAAGCACAGGTCGGGTTCGCGGATGTGGGTATTCTAAGATGAATAGCGACGACAATACAAGCACAATGACCACCGGCGCCAAAGCCATCCATCCGGGGCATTGTCTGGCATTGCGTTGGGTGATTCCGATCTGTCAGGACCTTTTCAGAATCGGTCAAAACAAGTGTAGCTGCCTGCGATACACATCGGTGACCTCCTGGGGATCGTCGGTGATCACCAGATATTCTTCGATCCACTTGGGTGCGCGCTGGTGGCGCACCATGGTGGCGATCTGCTGGCGCATGCCGTTCCAGAAATCCCGCAACCCTTCGGTGTCGAACAGGATAATCGGCACCCGTTCCATGATGGAAAGCTTCATGTTGCACAGGGTGATGCCCAGTTCTTCCAGGGAGCCCAGTCCGCCCACGTTGAAGATGGGGAAGGAGGCGATCTCGAACCACTTCTGGCGGCTGTGGCGACAGGTGGCCTGGAATACCTGGCAGAAATCCACATCCGTGGTCATGGCCTGATCCGTGATGTCCAGGTAGTTGGCCCCGGAAAGAATGCCGCGGCGACGGGCCAGGGTGTTGGCCATCTCCATGACGCCGCTGCCGCCGCCGGTGACGATGCCGATGTTGCGGCCCCAGAAGGCCACCAGGGCGTCCAGCAGGCGCCCCAGGCGCTCCACGCCGGCCTCGGAGAGCCGCAGGGTGGAACCGTAGAAGGCGAAGAGCATGGACTTGTGAAAGTCGGCCAGCCGGTCGATATCCACGAAATACCCCTTGCCGTCCCGCATGGTGTGGACCATGAGCCGCTGGTTCAAGTTGCATACCCAGTAGACATCCACGCCGAAAGCGGCATATTCCTGCAGCCGCGAATGATCTTCCTGGGAGAGGAACGGACCATACTCGCACGAAGCTTCATAGAAGTAAAGCGCCTGAACTTTCCCCTGGGCCACCAGATTGATGATATCGCGATGTTCCACCAGGTTGGGAAAATACTTCAGGGCCAAGACGCCGGGTACTTCCTCGGCCCCGGGGTGAATGTGCGCGGTGGCGTACTCGTGCGGGCAGCGGCTGCGCAGCGAGAAGTCTTCCCGGGCCGTGGAGCACTGGGCCTTGGACACGTCGCAGAGCGTTTTGGGCCCATTGGTATGAATGCGTGCTTTGGGCAATCCCAGGGCCGGATCGACCCAGGCGATGGAGCGGTCGATGAAGTGGCAGGTTCTTTTACGTTTGGCGCCCAGCCGGCGCTGCAAGCCCTTGAGTTCCGCCAACCCGTAGCGGCCGTGGTTGCGGGTCGAGCTGCGGCGCCGTTCGGTGGTACGCTCCTTGGGCGCGCCATAAACCCGGGCGCTGATCAGGGGATTGATGATGGTGTGCCGCGTGCCGTTGATGATTTCCAGATAGATGCGGATGCCCCGGGTCTTGATGGGGTCCAGGACCGTGGCCGGCAGGTTGCGCCCCAGGGAAAATCCGCTTTGCAGCACCACGTAGTGCTCGTTGAGGTACATGGAGCAGGTGGTGATGACCCCTTCGCCCGGGGGGATGATCAGGTGGGGCACGCTGCGCGGGATCTGATAGCGGTTGAGCATGTCCCGCCCGTCTTCGCTGAGCAGAATGCGGCCGAAGGTTTCGGTGGAAACGTCCTTGCGCAGGTCGCATAGCACCCGGTGGGGGGCGATGACGATGCTGCCATCGCTGGAGATGGCGGTGGAGGCCGGCAGTTTCAGCACGGAGCGCTCGATGGCGGCCATCACCTCTTCGGAGCCGAGCAGGGCTTCGGGGTCGCAAAAGACCATGCGGCCCACGGGCAGGCCCTGGTCGAAAAAGGCGCGCAGCTGATCCAGCCCCGGATAACCGGGGATGGCGGCCGACGCGGTCTGGGTCAGGATCAGCAGATCGCCTTTCAACTGGGCCATGGAAAATGGCTCGCTGGTGATCTGTACCCCCAGACGGGCGATGCGCGACCGCTCGCTGAAAACGATGTGTTCGGGATGGGACTCCAGGCGCTGGATCATGTGCCGGGAAAGACCGAAGGCGCTTTGAAAGGTGATGCTGTCCGCCTCATGGGACAGCACCTTCAGAATGTGCCCGTCGTCCGATTGCAGCATGCCCCGGTAGGATCGGGTGTCTCTGGGGATTCTGGCCATAGGACTCCTCGAATATGAAAGCTTTTTTAATCCTGCTGCCGTAATTTGTCAGTTTCTTGACGTCGCTGCGCATCGGCTGCCCAGGGAACCCTCCAAGGGCTAACCCCGCGTCGCATAAGGTTTTTAATATGCGTGATTCCCCATCTGATTTCAACACTTTATTAAAGGCATAAAAATTGCTTAATATATGAAATCAGTTATTTGGTACCATTGGCCCGAACCCATGCGACGAGGTTGAAATGAAGTGCCCCAAATGTGGATATGAGCGTCAATCGCGGGACGATGCCTTCGCTCCTCCCACTGAATGCCCGGCCTGCGGCATCGTTTATGTCAAATGCGGCCCCGGCAGCGCCGATGCGGCGGACAATCCCCAAGCCGCGGCACCCTCCCCCAAAAAGCAAAGCGCCGTGGACGAATCCACCCTGCGCAAAGCCCGCGAACGGGTCGAGCGTCGCTTGCGCAATAGAACCGCCACCCATGCCGCTCAGGACGAGGAACGCGAACGGATGCTCAAGCAAGCACGCATCCTGGCAGCCGAGGGCGTCCGTAAACGACAGCAGGAGTGGCAGCAGCGGCAGGCGTCTGAATCGGATCCAGCGCAAGGCTCCCTGGGTGCGGAGGTGGACGCAGCGCTGCAGGAAGGCAGCGGGTCCGAGGCGGACAATTCAGCCGATCGCCTGGTCTTCACCCCGGTGGCAGAGGTCAAGGCAACTGAGCCCAGCCTGTTCGTCGACGACACCCAGCGGCTGACACCGCCGCTATCCGCTTCGGCGGAACCGGAACTCGAGCTGGATGACACGATCTCCGAGGAGCCGCTGCTGCTGGACCCATCGGCCACCCTGCAGGCAGCGCCAGGGCCCGCGCCCGAACCATCGCCCCAGACGCCTATGGGAGAAGAACTGGTCGCAGAAAAAGCGGTGCCGGAAGACAGTGGAGCGGAGGAGAACACGGTGGTTGCCATCGCCGCGCGGCCCAGGCCCCCTGTCCGGCCCGTGGAAGCGCCGGCGCCGCAACACGAGGAAAAGGAAAATATGGTTCCCGAGGAGGTGTTATCCGCCGCCATGGCAGCGGATCGGCAAGTCCCCAAGGTCAAGGCCGTCGGCTTCATGCGCTTTTTTCAGGCCGTGGCCTGGCTTATCCTGGTCGCCGGCCTGGGCGGCGCGGTTTTGAGCTGGATCACGCTGACGGACGTTCAGGCTGGCCCCCTGGCGCTTGGCCCCCTTAGTGCGGAGAACCTGCCCATGGCCCTGCTGCTGGCCTTCGCCTATCTGGCCATCGGCGTGCTGGGTTTTGCCTTTTTCTGGGTGGCGTCGCTGATCGGCGGACAGCTGGCCGAGATTCGCAGGATACTGCTGCTCGGCGACCATACCCCCTGAGCGGTCGATGAATGCTGCGAGGCCGATGCTGATTCCGTCCCCAAACAGGGCTGCATCGGCATCGGCCTCGCTGTGGGCAGCGGAATCGCCCGGCACATGATGGCCACCTGGATGCTTTCCCCTGCAGCCGGCTGGCGAATTGCCGCTTCATATACTTCCGAGATTTTCACCGGAGCATGATGCAACGCGACTGATTTTTCTTCCCACCGCGCTTCTTAGACCCAAGCAGTAAAGCGGAAGGGTGCTTGCCGGCTGCCATCATTTGCCCATTATAAGCACCTTGGCCCCTCTGATCTTGCGCTGCTTGAGTTCCAGCAGCGCCTGGTTGGCCGCTTCGAGCGGATAGGTCTGCACTTCCGGCCGGATGGGGATGCGGGCCGCCAGCGCGAGGAATTCTTCGACGTCCCGGCGGGTGACGTTGGCCACGCTCTTGATCTCCTTCTCCTGCCACAAATGGGTGGCGTAATCGATGCCCGACAGAAGATCCCGATCTTTGCTCTCCTTGCGGATGGCGTTGACGACCAGCCGTCCGCCGGGGGCCAGGCAGGCCAGGGCCGCGATGACCGGTCGCCAGGCCGGCGTGGTATCGATAATGGCCCGGGGGGCGGCGGGCGGTGAGTCGTCCGTGTGACCGGCCCAGGCCGCGCCCAGCTCCCGTGCGAAGTGTTGCTCGTCCCCGCCGCGGGCGAAGACATAGACCGGTGAATCGGGATAGAGATGGCGCGAAAGCTGCAGCACCAGGTGCGCCGAGGCGCCGAAGCCGGTCAACCCCAGGGCCTGGCCATTGGCCAGGTTGCACAGCCGCAGGGAGCGATAGCCCACGGCGCCTGCGCACAGCAGGGGGGCCGCCCGGGCGTCGTCCAGTTCTTCAGGAAGGGCATGCGCAAAGAGTTCCTCCACGGTCATGAACTCGGCATAGCCGCCGTGGGCATCCCGGCCCGTGGCCATAAACTCGGCACACAGATTCTCTTGACCCTGCCGGCAAAAATCGCATCGGCCGCAGGCCGAGTAGATCCAGGCCACCCCCACCCGCGCCCCCGGCTGGAAGCGCCCGGCCGCCGGCCCCAGGGCCGCCACCCGGCCCACCACCTGATGCCCCGGCGTCATGGGCAGCCGCGCAGGCGGCGTGCGCCCCTCGATCTCATCCAGTTCGGTATGGCACACCCCGCAGGCGGTCACCCGGATCAGAATCTGGCTCCCCGCGGGTTCCGGCCGCGGCACCTCGGCCGGCGCCAGGGGGGCTGAATGTTGCGCCAGATCGACGATTTTGTTCAGCAGCATGGCGCGCATCGATATTCTCCTTGCCAAGAATCGGTTTTTTGAAACATACTTCAAAGCATAGCCAATAGCAAAACAGTACGCTCAGGAATACCAAAGGAGATATCATGCGCATCGCGGTGATCGGTGCCGGCATTTCGGGTCTGACGTGCGCCTACCTGCTCAGCAATGAACACGAAGTGACGGTTTACGAGGCCAACGACTATATCGGCGGCCACACCCACACGGTGGCGGTGCCCCTGGCGGGACGTACCTACGCGGTGGATACGGGCTTCATCGTCTTCAACCGCAAGACCTATCCGAATTTCGTCAAGTTGATGCAGGCCCTGGGGGTGGCCTGGCAGCCGTCGGACATGAGTTTCAGCGTGCACTGCCTGCGCACCGGCCTGTTTTATCGGCCCAGCACCCTCGGCAGCCTCTTCGCCCAGCGCTCCAACCTGCTGCGGCCCGGCTTTTACCGCATGCTGCTCGATGCCCTGCGCTTCCGGCGCGAGGCTCTGGCGCTCTTGGAAACCGACGACGACCGCACCACCCTGCAGGCCTATCTGCGCCAAAACCGCTACGGCCGCCTTTTCATCGAAAAATTCATCATCCCCATGGGCGCGGCCATCTGGTCGGCGGACCCGGAGCGGTTCCAGGCGTTTCCGGCGCGTTACCTGGTCGAGTTCTTTCACAACCACGGGTTCCTCAACCTGCGCGACCAGCCCCAATGGCTGGTGATCAAGGGAGGCTCGCGCCAGTACATCGAACCGCTCACCCGGCCCTTCCGCAACCGCATCCGGCTCAATGCGCCGGTGGCCGCCGTGCGACGGGGGCCGGAGGAGGTGGCGGTGGTCACCGCCGCCGGCGAGCAGAATCGCTTCGACCAGGTGATCCTCGCGACCCACAGCGATCAGGCCCTTTCCCTGCTGGCCGACGCCCGCGATCGGGAACGGGACATCCTGGGGGCCATTGCGTACCAGGAGAACCATACCACGCTGCACACCGACACGGCGGTGCTGCCGCCCCGGCGCGCCGCCTGGGCCAGCTGGAACTATCGCATCCCCGGCGATGCGCGCCGGCGGGTGGCGGTGACCTATGACATGAACCTGCTCCAAGGCCTGGGCGCGCCCGAGGAGTTCTGCGTCAGTCTCAACATGACCGACGAGATCGACCCGCGCAAGATCATCCGGACGATGGTCTATCACCATCCGGTCTACGACCCGAGGAGCCTCGCGGCCCGGCGGGGCCAGCAGGCCCTCAACGGCATCGACCGCACCTATTTTTGCGGCGCCTACTGGGGCTACGGGTTTCACGAAGACGGCGTCAACAGCGCCCTGGCCGTCTGCCAACATTTCGGAAAGGCCCTGGCATGAAGAGCTGCATCTACGAAGGCACCGTGCGCCACCGCCGCTACAGGCCGCGGCCCAACCACTTCCAGTACCGCCTCTTTTTCATGTACCTGGACCTGGCCGAACTGCCCCGGATATTCGACCAACATTGCCTGTGGTCCGGCGACCGCCCCAACCTGGCCTGGTTCAGGCGCGGCGATCACTTCGGCGACCCGGCCAAGCGCATGGACCAGGCGGTGCGCGATCTGGTCCAGGAACGCACCGGCCAGCGGCCCGCCGGACCGATCCGCATGCTGACCCACCTGCGCTATTTCGGCCACTGCTTCAATCCGGCCACCTTTTTCTACTGTTTCGACCGCAGCGACCGGCGGCTGGAGACCATTGTGGTAGAGATCCACAACACTCCCTGGGGTGAAGTCTTCTGCTACGTGCTGCCCGAAACCCGCAACGAGCACCCCCTGGCCCAATGGCGGCGCTTCCGGTTCGCCAAGAGGTTTCATGTCTCGCCGTTCATCGGCATGGACATCGCCTATGACTGGCGCTTTTCGATTCCCGGCGAGCGGCTGCGCGTTCACATGATCGACTACCAGGCCGGAGCGCTGTTGTTCGATGCCAGCCTGCGCCTGCAGCGCCGGCCCATCGACCACCGGGCCCTCAGCCGTGTGTTGTTCGGCTATCCGCTGATGACCGTCAAGGTCATCGCCATGATTTACTTTCAGGCCCTGCGCCTGGTGTTGAAGCGGACCCCGTTCTTCGAACATCCCAAAAATGCGGGCAAACCGTTTGCCCACGGGGCTTAGCGGCCTTATCTTCGAGCTCGAAATGCCTGATCCGTGAGAAGTCATCCGCACTGGGAGGAAAAGCAAATGTCCGATACCATCCTGCCCTATGTCCTGTCCGAGCCCGAGAACCTCAAGCCCCGCGTCCTGGACCGCATGGCGCGGCGCACGGTGCTCTCTCTGCTCCGTGGCATCCGCCGCGGCCAGCTCACCATCGTCGATCCGGAGGGGGCCCATACTTTCGGCGCCCCGTCAGCGCATATCCCCGTCCACCCGCGGGTGCACATCCACCACCCCCGCTGTTATGCCTGGATGCTCTCGGCCGGCAGCATGGGGGTCGCCGAAGCCTACATGGCCGGGCTCTGGTCCACCGAGCAGCTGACCGACGTGGTGCGCCTGGTGGTGGCCAACCAGGCGGTGTTCGAGGGGCTGGACAGCGGCTGGATGCGCCTGACCGAGCCGTTCTACAAGATCGCCCACTGGCTGCGGCGCAACACGGTGGCCGGCAGCCGACGCAACATCGTGGCCCATTACGACCTGGGCAACGAGTTCTACCGCCTCTTTCTCGACCCGACCATGACCTATTCGGCGGGCATCTTCGAACGGCCCGAGAGCACGCTGGAAGAGGCCTCCATCGCCAAGTACGACCGCCTCTGCCGCAAGTTGAAGCTGAATCCCAAGGACCACGTGGTGGAGATCGGCACGGGCTGGGGCGGTTTCGCCCTGCATGCCGCCACCCGCTACGGCTGCCGCGTCACCACCACCACGATCTCGGAGCAACAATATGCCTATGCCCGGGAGCTTTTCCGTGCCGCGGGCCTGGGCGACCGCATCACCCTGCTCAAAGAGGATTACCGCCGTCTCACCGGCACCTTCGACAAGCTGGTCTCCATCGAGATGATCGAAGCCGTGGGGCATCACTTCCTGGGCCTCTTCTTCGAAAAGTGCAGTTCACTGCTCAAGGCGGAGGGCCTCATGGCCCTGCAGGCCATCACCATTCGCGACCAGGTATACCGGCAGCACCGCCGCTCGGTGGATTTCATCAAACATTACATCTTTCCGGGAAGCTGCATCCCCTGCGTTTCGGTGATGCTCGAAGCGGTGCGCCAGCGCACCGACCTGGCCCTGCTCCACCTGGAAGATACCACCGCCCACTACGCACGCACTCTGGCCGCCTGGCGCCGGCGGTTTTTCGACAACCTCGCCCAGGTGCGCGCCATGGGCTTTTCGGAAGCTTTCATCCGCATGTGGGAGTACTATCTTTCCTACTGTGAAGGCGGTTTCGCCGAACGGTACATCGGCAACGTGCAGATGGTGCTGGCCAAACCGATCTGGCGGGAAGATTAGCCGGCGGGCTTGCGCGGAAACCAGGGGACGAAGGCGCTGGTCCGGGCGATGTACTCCCGATAGCCCGGCCGCCGCTCGATGAGCCCCTGCTCGGTGAGCGGAATGCCGGTCATCTTGAGCAGTACCGCGGTGATGGCGATGGGGCTGATCACGGTCCACCAGGCGCCGGGCGCGGCCAGGGCGATAATGAAGATGCCCCACCAGAGCAGCGCCTCGCCGAAATAGTTGGGGTGCCGGCTACAGGCCCACAGGCCGCGGTCCATGACCCGTCCCTTGTTGCGCGGGTCGGCCTTGAAGGCCGCCAGTTGGGCGTCCGCCACCGTTTCCAGGGTAAAACCGACGATCCACAGCATCGCTCCCGCCGCGTCCCAGAGAGTGAAGCGGGAGGGGCTCGCAGCAGACTGCCCGTACTGCAGGGCCAGGGCGATGATCCACATGAACAGCGCCTGGAGTAGAAAAACTTTGAACAGGCTGCGCAGCCAGAAGGCCTCGCCGCTGCGGGCGCGCCAGACGGCATAACGCGGGTCCTCGCCCTTGCCCCAATTGCGGCGGGTGAGGTAGATGCTCAACCGCGCGCCCCACAGGGTCACCAGCACGGCCAGCAGCCAGCGCCGGCCGGCATATCCGTCGGAGAACCCCAAGGTCAGCCAGGCGATAAGCACGAACCCCAGGCCCCACAGGGTATCCACCACGCTCACGTTGCGCAGCGGCAGACTGATCAGCCACCCGACGAACAGCAGGGCCACGGCCGCCCCCAGATTCATAACCAACAGCATCCAGATACTTTCCATGGTGCCTCCCTTGCTCAAGGTTTCAGCCCGCGGCGCTTCGCATCGCCAGGGGGTCGGTGTAGGCCTGGCCGCTCCGTCGCCGGGCCGCGGCCTCGCGGATGCGACGGTGGGCATGGCTGTCGATGGGGTAAGCCAGGGCGATGCCCATGCCGATCAGGTTGCAGACCGAAGGCACCAGGGCGTACAGAATCCGCAGGGACCACAGCACCGTTTCGTTCTGGACGGTGTTGGGCGTGTAGCCGGCCAGCCCCAGCAGGGTCAATCCCACGCCGATACCCAGGGCCGCGGCCAGTTTCTTGGCGATGGACCACAGGCCGATGTACTGCCCCTCCCGGCGCTCTCCCGAAAGCAGTTCGTCGTAGTCGATGACGTCGGCCTGCATGGCCGACGGAATGGCCAGGGTGGCCCCGAAGCCGATGCCCGAAAGGAATACCAGGATGCCATAAAGCATCGCATCCCCCGGCCCCAGGAAAAAGACCCCCAGGAAGGCACCCGAATTGACTGCCATGGCTGCCAGCCAGGCCTCCTTCTTGCCGATCCGGCGGGCCAGGATGATCCAGGCCGGCAGAAAGAGAATGCCGGTGACGAAGTAGAGCAGCAGAAACAGGTCTGCATGGGGCGACTGCAGCACATACTGCACGTAGTAGAGAATCAGGGTGGCCGGCAGGTTGTTACCCACGGCGCTCACGGTATAGGCCGCCAGCAGGATCAGGAAGGGCCGGTTGGCGCGCACCTGCCGGAGGCCGTCCAGCAGGGATCGTTGGACCACGGGCGGCGCGGCCGGCCGCTCCTTGACCACGGCCACGCAGCCCCAGGCCGTGGCCACGATCAGGGGGGCATAGGCCGTGGAAATCCAGAAGAAAACCGCACGCTCATCGGCCGCCTGCCCCTCGGCCCCGAGCCAGCCGCGCACCAGGGCGGGCGAAGCGGCGGCGGCCAGGGTGCCGGCGATCAGCAGTCCGTCCCGCAGGGCGAACAGCCCCACCCGCTCACGGTAGTCGAAGGTGATTTCCGGTCCCAGGGATTCGTAGGGCACGGTCACGACGGTCCAGAAGAGAAACAGGCCGAAAATCCCGGCGGCAAACCAGGCCGTGGCCGCCGCCGAAGTCATGACGGGGGGATTGAAGAGCAGCAGCATGACGGCGGCGAGGCACACCGCCCCCAAGGCGATGTAGGGCCGGCGCCGGCCGAAAACCGATCGGGTACGGTCCGAGAGATAGCCCATGGCCGGATCGGTCACGGCGTCGAAGATCCGAACGGCGAAAAGAATGGTGCCCAGGGCCAATACGTCGATGCCCACCACGTCGGTGTAGAATTTGGGCAGGTAGACGTAGACCGGAATGCCCACCACGGCCAGGGCGAAGGCCGGCAGGCCGTAGGCGATCTTGCGGGCCGTCGAGACCCTCTGGTGATCAGTGGCCAGGCTCATCGTCCCCCCAGCAGCTGGCGTTTGAAATCCTCGTTCATGGGCGCATCGCCCAGCCACATGGCAAAAAGCGCAGCGGCGAACTCGGCCCCCGGAATCACCCCCAGCGCCTCCCCGTTCAGGGCGAGCTCGGTACCGCGTCCCGGCAGGTAGGTCAAGGCATAGCGGTCGCCGGGGCGCACATCGCGGTAGAGGGAGTTGTGATAATCCACCTGGGGCCGGATGCGCGCCAGGGTAGCACCATCCACATTTTCGGCCAGGAACCGGTCGGTCACCTTGCCGAAATCCTCACCCTTGAGGGCGTAAAAGTATTCCACCTCCAGGCGTTTGGCACGATCGGCCAGAATCTGCCCGGCGGAGAGCCCGGCTTCATGGTAAAGGGCACCCGCGTAGGCCTTGATGAATCCCAGGTAGCGGAACACCCCCGTACCTTGCAGGGGCAGCCGCACCCCAGGGGCTTCATAAGCAGTCTCGAAACGCACATTCTCTATGACCGCCGCAGGTCCCGGCGTCGGAACGAGCAATGTCGACAAGACGATGATAATGATCCCCTTGGCATTTCCAACTTTCATGGCATCCTCCCGAGACCGAGCCCCCTTGCGGACGGCGCGAAATGAAGCTACATGTTGTTGAGCAATAAGATAGGAAGTCCGGCGCCAAAACAAATGAACGACAAATAGGGGTGCGGTGGCAGGCAAAAACTACCCTCCATGCCGCCGAACGATGCCATCTGAAACCGGACGGCCGAAACCCAAAACCGTAACCGACCCTGAGGTGCCCCATGCCGACCTCTTTTTTCATCAAGCTCTATGTCATCACCGTGCCTATCTTCTTCGCCATCGACCTGCTCTGGTTGGGCGTGGTGGCCAAACCCCTCTACCGGAAGCACCTGGGTGAGATTCTCGCCCCGAAGGTCAATTGGAAGGCCGCGGCCGCATTTTATCTGGTCTACATCGCCGGCATCCTCATCTTTGCCGTGGCGCCGGCCCTGGAAAAGGAATCGGCAGGCCGGGCCCTGCTCTGGGGCCTGCTCTTCGGCTTCTTCACCTACGCCACCTACGACCTGACCAATATGGCCACGCTGCCCCGCTGGCCCCTGGCCATCGCCCTGGTGGACATCGCCTGGGGCATGGTGCTGTGCGCCAGCGTGGCGGCCTTGAGCTACCGCGTGGGACGCTGGCTGCTGTAACCATTGCCGGTCGAGCATAAGTCATGATGGTTACATGGCCGCAGCCGCCTTTCAGCGGTACGCGTACGATATACGATAGAGGAATCTATCGGGTGCAGCAGCCGTGACCCACACCCGCTTGCCTGTCAAAGGGCTTGACCAAAACCACGGATAGTGCGAAATAAGGGATATTGCTTCGAAAACCATTGTTCACTGCTAAAGTTGATGACCTTATAAACATACCGCATTCCGTTTCGTTCCCATGACCGGCAACCCGCTTTTTCGTGAAACGGAATTCCGCCGCCGGCCGATGCCGGTGGTGGTGACTCGACGCTATTCCCGGCGATCTCGGCTGGAGGTTTGTCATGAATAAACCGGTCACCGCATTAGGCTTGTGCATGGGCGCCTCCACGGTCTCCCTGGTGCAGATCCGATGCGCCCCCGACCCCATCGCCGGTCCCGACGCCGAGGCCCGGCCGGTGGTGATTCACCATGCCGTCCACACCCACGACGGCGACCCCAAACGCACGCTGCTCAAGGCCCTGGAGGCCGTGGAGTGGTCCGCCATCGACAAAGTGGCGGCCACCGGCCGCAAGTTCCGGGAGTTTCTCGACCTCTCGTCCATCCCCGAACCCGAGGCGGTGGAGTATGCCTACGAACATTTGAAACCGGCCGACCGCTGCTGCCCGGCGGTGATTTCGGCCGGCGGCGAAACCTTCATGGTCTATACCCTGGACCCGGGCGGCCGCATCACCAACGTGATCACCGGCAACAAGTGCGCCGCGGGCACCGGCGAATTCTTCCTGCAGCAGCTGCGGCGCATGGATGTCTCGCTGGAGACGGCCGGCCAGTGGGCCGCTGAGACCGAACCGTACGCGGTGTCGGGACGCTGCTCGGTCTTCTGCAAATCGGACTGCACCCACGCCACCAACAAAGGCATTCCCAAGGCCCGGGTCACCGCCGGACTGGGCCAGATGATGGCCAACAAGGTACTGGAATTGCTAAAAAAGGTAGATCGGCGCGACCTGATGCTGGTGGGCGGCACGGCCCGCAACCAGATGATGGTGCGCTACCTGCGCCAGGCCATTCCGGGGTTGATCATTCCAAGGGAGGCGCCTTACTTCGAGGCCCTGGGGGCGGCCCTGTGGGCCCTGGAAAACAATCCCCGGCCGTTTCCCGGCCTTGCAAACCTTTTCGTGGCCCAGCAGCGCCGCTTCGACCTGCTGCCCCCCCTGGGCCGGTTTGCGGAGCGGGTGACCTTCAAAACCATCTCCCGGGATACGGTGCAGGCCGACGATGTCTGCCTGTTCGGCCTGGACGTGGGCTCGACCACCACCAAGGCGGTGCTGATCCGCGAAAAGGACCAGGCTCTGCTGGCCTCGGTCTACCTGCGCACCAACGGCGACCCGGTGGGGGCCTCGCGGCAGTGCTACCGCGCCATCCTGGAGCAGATCAGGCCCCACGCCGACCCGGCCCGGATTTCGGTCATCGGCCTGGGCGTATGCGGCTCGGGTCGTCAGATCGCCGGCCTGCACGCCCTGACCGACGGGGTGATCAACGAGATCATCGCCCACGCCACGGCATCGGTCTACTTCGACCGCGAGGTGGACACCATCTTCGAAATCGGCGGCCAGGACGCCAAGTACACCTACATCACCAACGGCGTGCCGTCGGACTACGCCATGAACGAGGCCTGTTCGGCCGGCACCGGCTCGTTTCTGGAAGAGTCGGCCCTGGAGACGCTGGGCGTGCCCATGGAACGCATCGCCGAGGTGGCCCTGCAGGCCCACCGGCCGCCCAACTTCAACGATCAGTGCGCGGCCTTCATCTCCTCGGACATCAAGAACGCCATCCACGACGGCGCGGCCCACGAAGATATCCTGGCCGGCCTGGTCTACTCGATCTGCATGAACTACAACAACCGGGTCAAGGGCAACCGGCCCATGGGCACGAAGATTTTCATGCAGGGCGGGGTGTGTTACAACCGCGCCGTGCCCCTGGCCATGGCGGCCCTGACCGGCAAGCCCATCGTGGTACCGCCCGAACCGGGCTTGATGGGCGCCTTCGGCGCGGCCCTGGAAGTAAAAAAGCGCATGGACAACGGCCTGATGCAACCGGGCCGCTTCGACCTCGCCGTGCTGGCCGATCGTGAGACCCAGTACGGCGAACCGTTCATCTGCAAGGGCGGCGTGGAAAAGTGCGACCGGCGCTGCCAGATCGCCCGCATCACCATCGAAGGCGAAGTGTATCCCTTCGGCGGGGCCTGCAACCGGTACGACAACCTGCGGCGCAAGCAGCGTTTCGACGTAGCCGGTCTCGACCTGGTGCGCGTACGCCAGCAGCTCGTCTTCGGCAAGTACGCCCCGGCGCCGCTGGATCATTCCGCGCCCGGCTACCGCGGCCGGGTGGGCCTGAACCGCAGTTTCCTGGTGCACACTTACTACCCGCTCTACGCCCAGTTCTTCAGCCGTCTGGGGTATGCGCCGGTGCTGCCCGAAACGCCCGCCCCGGACGGCATCGACCAGCGCAACGCCCCCTTCTGCTACCCGGCGGAGCTGGCCCACGGCTTCTTCCACGACCTGATCTCCCGGGAAGATCCGCCCGAAGTGCTTTTCCTGCCCCATTTCAAATCGGTGCCGGCCCTCAACGGCGACCGCAACGCCCAGGTGTGCCCCCTGGTGCAGGGCGAGACCTTCTACCTGCAATCCACCTTCCGGCCCCGCCTGAGCCGGCTCAAGCAAGAGGGGATGCGGCTCTTCGCCCCCCTGATCGAACTCTCCGAAGGCATGGAGGGGGCGCGCCAACCCCTGGTGGAGACGGCCGTGGCGCTGGGCATCCAGGCTGCCAAGGCCCGGGAGGCATTCAGCCAGGCCGCCGCCGTCATGCGCGCCTGCCAGGAAGAGATGCGCGAACTGGGCCGCCAGGCGCTGGCCGCGCTGGAACAGGCCCCCGAGAAGATCGCCGTGGTACTCTTCGCCCGGCCATACAACGGTTTCACCGAAGAGGCCCACAAGGGCATCCCCCACAAATTCGCCTCCCGGGGCATCCTGGTGCTGCCCCTGGACTTTCTCGATCTGGCCAACCTGCCCACCCGGCGCCACATGTATTGGGGCATGGGGCAGCGCATCATGACGGCCGCCCGCAAGGTCAAGCCCCATCCCCAGCTGTTCGCCACCTACATCACCAACTTCTCCTGCGGCCCGGATTCGTTTCTCATCGGCTATTTCCGCGACCTCATGGGCCGCAAACCCTCCCTGACCCTGGAACTGGACAGCCACACGGCCGACGCCGGCCTGGAGACGCGCATCGAGGCCTTCCTGGACATCGTCAAGGCCTACCGCCAGCTGGAAGCGAAGATCCAGGCGCCGGCCGTCACCACGAGCGACTACCGGCAGGCCAGCACCGTGGTTCAGGACGGCGTTTTTTCGGTGATCGATTCGCAGGGGGACACCCTGCCCTACACCGATCCGCGGGTGACCTTGCTCTTTCCGGCCATGGGCGAACTGGCGGTGCACCTCATGGCCGCCACTTTCCGCAGCCACGGCTTTCATACCTATGCCCATGCGCCCAGCGACGAGGCGATCCTCAAGCTCGGCCGGGGCAACACCTCCTGCAAGGAGTGCCTGCCGTTGATCCTGACCACCGGCACCTTGCTCAACTACGTTCGCACCCGGAAGCGGCCGGACGAGATCGTGCTCTACTTCATGCCCACCGGCTCCGGGCCCTGCCGCTTCGGGCAGTACTACATTTTCATGGAAGATCTGGTCAGAAAGCTGCAGATCCCCAACGTGGCCATGTTCGCGCTCTCATCGGAAAACGCCTACGGCGGGCTGCCCACCTCGCTGCACCGCCGCGCCTGGTGGGCCGTGCTGCTTTCCGACATCCTCGAAGACGTCCGCTCCATGCTGCTGGCCAACGCCAGGGAGCGCGACGCGGCCCTGAAAACCTTCCAGGAACGGTTCCAGGAGATCCTGGCCGCCCTGGAAACCGGGCGGTTCGATGAATTGGAACGGGTCCTGACCCAATGCGCCGCCGCTCTGGCCCGGGTGCCGCTCAAACGGCCCGTAGAGCAGGTGCCCGTGGTCTCGTTGATGGGCGAGATCTTCGTGCGCCGGGACGGCCTCTCGCGCCAGTACCTTACCGAACAGCTGGCCGACAAGGGTTTTGCCACCGTCTGCGCACCGGTGTCCGAGTGGGTGCTCTACTCCGATTACCTGCTGCAGAAGGGCTTGAGCGACCAACCGCCCCAGGGCTGGCGCAAGCGGCTCAACGGACGCATCAAACAGCTCTTCATGGCCAAAGACGAACGGCGCATCAAGCGAATTCTTTCAACCTCGGGACTGGTCCATGCCGAACCGCTGCGCATCTCCACGGTGATCGACACGGCCCGTCCCTATATCTCCCCCCACCTGGGCGGCGAGGCCATCCTCACGGTGGGCAGCGCCATTAAGGAGGTAGCCTCCCACGCCTGCGGCGTCATCGCCATCGGCCCCTTCGGCTGCATGCCCAACCGGCTGGCCGAGTCGATTCTCAACGAAGCCATGAAAAAGGAGGACAAGCTGGCCGCCGAACCGGACAATGCGCGCCTGCGCATGGTGCTCTCCGATCTCGACGACCTGCCCTTCCTGGCCATCGAAAGCGATGGATCGCCTTTCCCGCAGCTGATTCACGCCAAACTGGAGGCCTTCTGCCTGCGGGCCGAGCGCATGCATGTGCGCATGCTGGCCGCCCGGCTGCAAAATTAGCATGACCGCCGTCATCTACGCGCTGGACCTGCTCCTGCTGCTCTCGTGCCTGGCCGACGAGCGTCCCATCGGCGCGGAGCGGCGCTTTTCCTTTACGCTGCTGCGTCTGGTCCTCTTTATCCCGCTGCTGGCAGGCCAGTACCTGCTCTTTTGCTTGCAACACCCGCCCCGGCTGATTGAGCCGCTATTTTTTTCCGAAAATCTCTTCGGGCTGTTGCTGCTCCTGTTGGGCTTCCGCTTGCGGCAGTTGATGACATCCGAAGCCGCACCGCAGCAAGGCGAGCGGCTCGTTTTCTGGGGCCTTTCCGCCATGGTGGCCATCGTGGGCGGCCTGTGGTTGTGGATCCCGCCGCAGCATGAAATCCTCACGAATGGGGTCATCCTACCTTACTTCGGCCAGTACTACGGCGCCTGCCTTTTTGTGCTGCTGGCAGTCCTGGCGGCCGCCTGGCGCCTGGAAATGTTCTGGCGTCGGGTCGGTTCCCGGGAACGCCGGCCTTACAAGTACGTGGTTATCGGCCTGTTCCTGATCCTGGGCAGCCTGGCCTGGTCGGTCTCCTACCGTTTGACCTACCTGCATGTGGATGGCGATCATTTGCTGCTGCTGGCCGCCCTTTTCGGTGTGGCCTGGCTGCTCATCGTCCATGCCGTGGTGCGCCACCGGCTGCTCAACCGCAAGATCTTCATCTCGCGCCAGGTACTTTACGCCACCTTCACGCCGCTGGTCTTCGCCATTTATCTACTGCTGGTGGGCACAGTCTCCACGATGATCCGGGCCTTCGGCTGGTCCCTGCCGTTCGTGCTCCAGTGGCTGCTGATCATCCTGGGGTTGCTGGCCATCGTGGTGCTGGCTTTTTCCGTCCGGGTGCGCGCCCGGATCAAGTATTATGTCAGCACCCACTTCTATCTGAACAAATATGAGTACCGTGATGAATGGCTGGCCTTCTCCGAGATGCTCCAGGGCAAAATGACCGAAACCGAGGTGGCCGAAGCGTTGCGCCGAATTTTGCGCGAGTGCCTGTACACGTACAATATCAGGCTCTGGCTGGAAGACGGCCGCGGGGGGTTCCGGCCCCTGGCGCCGCCTGGCAGCGCCGCCCCTTCTGCGGAGGCTGGCCTGGCCGCCGACGATCCCCTGGTGCGGCATCTGGCAAACGCACCGTATATATATGTGAAGAACGCCGACCTCGATCCGGACACCCAGCGGGTCGCCACGCAAAAAAGGGGCTTTCTGGAAGCCAACGGCCTGGTCTTGATCTACCCTCTGATAATCGGCAACCAGTGCATGGGGCTCATCGGCCTGGGACCGGAGCACACCGGCGGCACCTACGGACGGGACGATTTCGACCTGCTGGCCGCCCTGGGCTCCCAGGCGGCCTGGGCCCTGCTGGCGGTGCGCAATGCCGAGCGTCTGGCCCATGCCCGGGAGCAATCGGCCTGGGAGACCCTCTCGGCCTTCGTGCTGCACGACATCAAGAACGCCGCCACCATGCTGGGCCTGGTGCGCCAGAACGCCCCGGAGCACATCCACGACCCCGAATTCCAGCAGGACATGCTGCTCTCCATCGACGACGCCCTCAAGCGCATGAACAAGGTTCAGACGCGCCTCAAGGCCCTCAAGGGAGAGATCGTGCCGGTGCTCGGCCCCCTGGCGTTGACGGCTTTCATGGAGACTGCCCTGCGCAGGCTCTCCAAGAAAATGCCGCGGTTGCATGCGACCCTGCATTGCCCGCAACCGGTGACGATCCGCAGCGATCCGGAGTTGCTTACCCAGATCCTGGAAAACCTGCTGCTCAATGCCGTCGAGGCAGGCAATAGGGTCGACGATATAAAGGTCCAGATCGATGTGCAACCGATTTCACAGGATGAAGTTGAAATCATCCTCACCGACAACGGCCCCGGCATCCCCCTGGAACTGCTGCCCGACCGCCTCTTCGAACCCTTCGCCACCAGCAAAGAGCACGGCAGCGGCATCGGCTTGTGGCAGGTCCAACGGCTGGTGGCATGCCTGGGCGGCACCATTACGGCGAACAACCTCGGCCCGGAAGGCTGCGCCCGATTCCACATGCGACTGCCGCTGTTTACACTTAAAGGATTGTAGGTCGCCTCATGCTTTTGGATGAAAGAATGTAAAAGGTCCCGACAAGGGGATATTCCTGCCAGTATGCTCCCGAATTGGGCGATGCCCCACGATCAGCGTATTCATCCGATATTCATTAAATTAATGACAACTCGACCCCAATACCGGCAGCCATTGTATTCTTAAAGGTGTCGGCAGACTTTACAGTCACCCGTCCGCCCAGTTCAAATAGTAGATATTGACCATAATATTCAGCTAGTTATGAAAATGGCACCCATATTGCTCTACTTGAAGCAGCGTTAAACCGACAAAGCGGATCTTAGGGTGTACGGAAAGGATGGGGTGAAATGAAGAAAATAAGCATAGTTATGGTCAGCCTGCTCTTGGTGTTGGGCCTGGCAGGGGCGGCAGGAGCGGTGCCGACAACATGGACGGATACGATCGATGTTTTCAGTGGACAGGACTACGTCAAAATCCCACCTTCGGCGACCTATACCCATGATATTACAGATGGCGCCAACGGTTTTTCGGGTTATTTAATGGGGGGAGACGACATCATCTGGGACTATTCGCTTAATATAGCACTGTTTGATGATGGCGGAAGGTATGATGGTTACGAGATCGCATTCGTAAATCAGCCAGGGATCATTGGTGATGGTTTTTATAATTTCGCTTACAACAACAACGTGTTTGGATGGAGCCTGGCGGGATTGATCAGCCTGAATGCCATGGGAAACCTGACCGTAACCATCAGTTCATGGTTAGGCGACTTCTATCTCGATGCATCTACGCTTGTCGCCCATGGCGACAACGGCACCGCCCCGGTTCCCGAACCGGCTACCCTTATTCTCCTTGGCACCGGCCTGCTTGGCATAGTCGGCGCCAACCGCAAGCGCCTCAGCAGGAAAGCATAGCCTTCAAAGCCGCACCAACGGGTTTAATAAATAAAACCCCCCGGAAATTCCGGGGGGTTTTATCTTTTTCTGCGTTCTTAACCCGGCGCTGCTGATTACGTCCTTATTCCATGTTTCTTCATCAAGTCGTGCAGTGTTGGCCGACTGGTGGCCAACAGCTTGGCGGCCTGGCTGATGTTGTGGCCGGTGATGAGCAGGGCCTGCTGGATACATCGGCGCTCGGCCTGATCGCGGGCCTCCTGGAGGGTCATGAGCCGCTCGGCAGGGCGTGCTTCGGTCTCGGCCGCTTCCAAATCCAGGTGCTCGGGCGTGATGACCTGACCCCGGTAGACCGAGAGGGCCCGCCGGATGCAATTCAGCAGTTCGCGCACGTTGCCGGGCCAGGTGTGGACGGACATGGCCGCGAGGGCAGCCGGTGAAAAGGAGGGGCGTCCGACCTTGAGCGACCGGGCCTCCCGGTGCAGGAAGTGGTGGGCCAGCACCAGCACATCTTCGGGATGCTCGCGCAAGGGGGGCATCTTGACCTGGACCACGTTGAGCCGGAAAAAGAGATCCTCCCGGAACTGCCCCTGGTTCACGGCCGCCTCCAGATCCTTGTTGGTGGCGGCCACGATGCGCACGTTGAGGTAGAGGGTCTTGTCGCCGCCCACCCGCTCGATGGTGCCTTCCTGGAGGCAACGCAGCAGCTTGACCTGCATGGGCAGCGGCAACTCGCCGATTTCGTCTAAAAACACGGTGCCGGTGTGGGCCTGCTCGAATTTGCCGAACTTGCGGGCGACGGCCCCGGTAAACGCCCCTTTTTCATGGCCGAACAGTTCGCTCTCGAGCAGATTCTCCGGAATGGCGCCGCAATTGATGATCACGAACGGATTCTGGCTGCGCGGGCTGAAATGGTGGATGGCGTGGGCCGCCATCTCCTTGCCCGTACCCGATTCACCGGTGATGAGAATGGGGTAGTCGCTGGCGCTTACTTTACGGATGACGTCGAACAGGGAGCGCATGGCCGGTGAAACGCCGATCATGCCGCCCAGAGAGCTCTCCTGTGCCTGGCTCGCCTGAAGGCTTCGATTGGCCGCTTCCAGGGATTGGATACGGTAGGCGCGGCTCAGGATGATCTGCAGCAGTTTCAAATCGATGGGTTTGGTACAAAAATCCACGGCTCCCAGCGAGACAGCCTGGATGGCAACGTCCTGTTCTTCATGACCGGTAATGACAATGGCTTTGGTAAGCGGCGCCAGTACCGGCAGCAGTTCAAGCAGTTTCAGACCTTCCCGGGGGGTGTCCGGCGAGGGCGGCAGCCCGAGATCCAGGGTGGCTACCGGAAAGATTCCGGTGGCCAGCAGCTCCCGCGCTTTCTGGGGGTCGGCGGCGACGGCAATATCGTATTCCGGTTCGAGGGACCACTTGAGCTGTTTGGCCACCGAAGGCTCGTCTTCGACGATCAACAGGCGTTCTTTGGGCAAGGCGGCCTCACTCCGAAGGGCGTTGAGGGGAAATTATCACGAATGGACAGAGTTTTAATCGTCCAGGCGGGGCGTGTCAACTGACAGGAGGTCTCCATGACCGCTGGCGAGCGCTCGTGGAGTGAACCTTGTCGGGATTTTCGGCACCGGGTCACGGATGGCGGCGATCTCCCCCCTGCCGACGTTCGTCTGGATGGGAGAGGGTCACCACCACGCCACTGCGCACCGACTCCTGAGGATCGGATTGGTTTTTACGTTTGTCCTTGGCCATCTGCCTGGGAGATACGGCGCGCCGTTTCCCCTCCCGTTGCTTCTGATAGCTTTGGACCGGGGCGATCATGCCTGCGAGCATCTCATCCATGGCTGCACCTCCTGATAAAGGTATCGGCCGACGCTGCAAAAGCTTTAGTCTCATCGATTGATAAGGTGCCGCTCTTTGTGGTAAGCCTTTCAGGTTTGGTGGGATTGAGGATCGAACGTGGCTGAAAACGGTTCGGCGAAGTTGCGGGTCGAACCAAATGAAACGGTTGAGGAGCAAGGGGTGAGGATGCCCAAGGTCAAGATCGCCATCGTTGGGGTCGGGAACTGCGCCAGTGCCCTGGTCCAAGGCATATGCTATTATGGAAGGAAAACATCCCAACAGGCCATCGGCCTGATGCATTGGGATATCGGCGGTTATCGGCCCCAGGATATCGAGGTGGTCGCGGCCTTCGACATCGACCGCCGCAAAGTGGGTCTGGATCTGGCTCAAGCCATCTTTGCCCCACCCAACTGCACCACCGTCTTTTGTCCGGATGTTCCCCCCACTGGTACCATCGTGGTCATGGGATGTGTGCTGGACGGCGTGTCGGAGCACATGCAGGCCTATGATCCACTGCACACTTTCCAACCCGCCGATCTTCCCCAACCCCGGCAGGAGGAGGTGGTCCGCCTGCTCAAAGAGAGCGGCGCCCAGATCATGCTCAATTACCTGCCGGTGGGGTCGGAAGCGGCCAGCCGGTTCTATGCCGAGTGCGCCCTTGCGGCCGGCGTGGCCTTGATCAACAACATTCCGGTCTTTATCGCCAGCGATCCTGTCTGGGCGGAGCGGTTCGCCCGCAATGGGATTCCCATCATCGGCGATGACATCAAATCCCAACTGGGCGCCACCATCACCCACCGGGTGCTCACCGACCTGTTTAAAAAACGGGGGGTGGCCCTGGAACGCACCTATCAGCTCAACACCGGCGGCAATACCGATTTCCTCAATATGCTCAACCGCAACCGGGTCTTGTCCAAGAAAAAATCCAAGACCGAAGCCGTGCAGGCCGTAGCGGCCAGGCGCCTGGCGGCTGAGAATATCCACATCGGACCGAGCGACTATGTGCCCTGGCAAAAGGACAACAAGGTGGCCTTCATCCGCATGGAGGGGCGCCTGTTCGGCGATGTGCCCATGAACCTGGAACTGCGCTTGTCGGTGGAGGATTCACCCAATTCGGCCGGGGTAGCCATCGATACCATCCGTTGCGCCAAACTGGCGTTGGACAGAGGTCTGGGGGGCGTACTGGAAGGACCGTCGGCCTATTTCTGCAAGCACCCGCCGCGGCAATTCGACGATGACGAAGCCCATCGCCTGATCGAAGCATTCATCGCGGGTAACCAGGGCAATCCGCACTAATTGGGGCGGGGGCCGATGGCGAAGCTGACCTCCACCTTCTCCTTGCCGCCTTCAGCGACCTTCAGGCCAAGAGATTGCAGTGCCAGGGGAACGTCCAACTGGCCGGACGTTTTGAGGTTCTCGAGCGGCACCTTCTCCGTGTAGACGGTGTCGATGTGATCCAGCACGCGCTGCGCCCCCGTCAACTTGACTTTGCCGGGGGTGACCGAAGCGCTCTCCAGGGTCAGGCCGGGGGACAGAGCGCCGGCCCAATCCACCTGCACGGGGACTTCCTTGGTGGCCGGAACATCCAGGGTAACCTTGACTTCCGCCGGTTCGATGCGGTTGAGGCGCAAGCCGGGCGGCAAGGCGATGTTTTCGTTGGTGAGCCTGAAAGTGTTCTGGCCCCTGGCGGCATGACTCAGATCCAGCTTGGCTTTTACCTGATCGAGCCGAAGGGAACCGATCAGGGCGGCCGACCCGCTCAGGTGCAAGCGTACCGTGTTCACAGAGGTGGATTGGATCTGGGTCTGCGGGTCGCGGTTCAGATACTCCAGCGGCACTTCGATACTGGTCAAGGTTTCCATGCCCTTGGCGAAGCTGAACCACACCCCGGCCATGCACAGAACGCAGATCACGGCGGCCGCGGTCAGCTCTTTTCTCTCGCGCCGCTTGTTCAAGTGGTCGCGCTGCTCCCGCCCCACGCCCAAATGTTCACCCAGGATGCGCTCCAGCGCCACATTGTCTTCGATGGGGGTGAAGATGCTGCCTTTGGCCGCCACCACCGCCCCTCGCTCTTCGGATACCACGATCACCAGCGCATCGGTCTGTTCGGCCAGGCCGGCGGCGGCCCGATGACGGGTACCATAATATTTGGGCATATCCTCCCGCAGGCTGAGGGGCAAAATGCCACCCACCCGGGTGACCCGGTTGCCTTGAATCAACGCGGCACCGTCATGGGCCGGATTGCCGTTCCAGAAAATCGAGACGAGCATCTCTTTGGAAACCAGACCGCCCCATGCCAGCCCCCCCTGGATCATTTCATCCAGATCCTCCTTGCCCGGGAAAACCATGAGCGCTCCGATGCGATGCCGGGCCAACTCGTAGACCCCCTGCACGATGGCATCGATGGGCGTCATCTCGGCGTTTCGGGGCACCTCCCACAGCAGGGCGCGCAGGTTTTTGGCCTGTAGCACGCTCCGGATCTCGTTGCGGAATACGATGACAATGATCAAAGCGGCACCGGCGATGATGCCCTGCATGGCCCAACTGGTGACGATCAGGCCCAGCGCCACGGCCATCCGCTGGAAAATCCAAAGCAAGGCCAGACCCGCCAGCACGCGGATGACGTTGGTGCCTCTGAACAGCACATACATCCGAAAAAGAATATAGCTGTTCAACAGCACATCGACGATGTCTTGCCAGCGGATGGAAAAGAGAAAAGCGAAAAAAGAGTTCATGCGTTGATAGAGGGTCAATCGATGACGCTGAAACGCAGCGTTTTGATCAATCGGGATTGGGCGTTCCAAATCTCCACCCGCCAGGGGCCCTTGTCCTCCTCGCGCAGTTGAATACTGCTGTAAGTGGCCCATTTGGGGGGCTTGATCGTCAATCGTTTGCTGGTGACCAACTCATCCTTACGGTACCATTTATGGTCCACCACGGTGGTTTCGTCCACATCTTCGAACAAGGTGTAACACGAAATCCGTCCGGCGTTGATGGAAAAGGCCACCGCGATGTATTTGGGCTCATAGCCATCGATGGATTCGCACATTACCGCACGCGCCAGCCGGATCGTGTGCCCGGTGACTTCTGGTGATGCATCGGCGGCATAGCCCTGCTCAGCGCCTCCCGCCAGGAGACAGATCCACATAAAAGGGATCAGCAGGGCTTGCATCTTTACGGCGGAAATTAATCGGGCCTTCGTCATGGGTTCGACTTTCCTCATGGGCCCATTACTAACGAAACCGCTCCTATTTGCAAGCGAAAATATATTTTCCAGGATCTAATTGTCTGCTTGAAAGATGGCCAGGAATGTGGGTTTTGGATTCGGCGCGCGGGGGTCGCGCCGTTGGAATTGATGCGGTGGTCTCGAAACCTTAGCCGGGTCTTCGCAGCAAGTCGGACAAGGTCTTTTCCACAATGATTTCTTTGTTATTGCTGTGTTCGTGAATCGATTGGATGATGCGCTTGTCCACAACCCACCCAAATCCAAGCTCGTCGAAAAAGATGATCTCATTTTTTTGCATGGGAAGGTAACCTCCTGAGTGTGGTCGAACCAACCGCGCAGAAAGCCTGTCTCTGCCGTATGCCCCGTGGCAATAACGCTTCGAAGGTAATATCGACGCCTGCTGCGGAATCTTTAGCCGCCTGCTGGCCGTTCCCGGACGAAAAGAGGTGACCCCGGTGGAGATGTTCGTTTGACATAAGTTGGTGTTTCGACATAAAATACGTGTCGACTGCGGACTTGGCACCTGACGCAGTCGCCACGCCTTCGTTGCGAGCCTTCGTGCGGCTGCTCCGAATGCGAAACCAAGGAGAAAGACAACGTGGATCCAGATCGAATCGTGGAAGGCAAACAAAAGCGGGCCGTCTGGGGTTGGGCCCTCTATGACTGGGCCAATTCAGCCTTCGCCACCACCGTGATGGGGGTTTTCTACCCGGTCTTCTTCAAGCAGCAGTGGAGCCAGGGGGTGGACCCCAATGTGAGCACCGCACGCCTGGGGTTCGGCCATGCCGCGGCCAGTCTGCTGGTGGCGATCATGGCCCCCATCCTGGGCGCCATGGCCGACCAGAGCGGTCGTCGCAAGCGCTTTCTGACAGGGTTTACCTACCTGGGCGCGATCATGACGCTGGTCATGGCCTTTATTCCCAAGGGGCAGTGGCTCATGGCCATGTTGGGATACAGCGCCGCCTATATTGGTTTTGCCGGCGCGATCGTATTTTATGATGCCCTGCTGCCCCAGGTGTCTCCAGTGGATCGGATGGATCAGGTTTCGAGCCTGGGGTACTCCCTGGGATATCTGGGGGGCGGCTTGCTCCTGCTGCTCAATGTGATCATGGCGCTCAAACCGGCGCTCTTCGGCTTGGCCGATGCCGGGCAGGCCGTGCGGCTCTCGTTCGCCAGCGTGGCCGTTTGGTGGGGCCTTTTCGCCCTTCTGACCTTTGCCTGGCTGCCGCCGGATCCGGCCGGGCAACGTCCGCCGCTGGGCCGGCAGATCGCCATGGGCTGGGGCCAGCTCATGGCCACCTTCCGCAAGGTGCGCCGGCTCAAGACCGCCTTTCTCTTTCTGGCCGCCTACTGGTGCTATATCGACGGCGTAGACACCATCATCAAGATGGCCGTCGATTTCGGCATGTCCCTGGGATTCGACTTCAAGGATCTCATCGTGGCCTTTCTGATCGTTCAGTTCATCGCCTTCCCCGCCGCCCTGGTGTTCGGACAACTGGGACGCCATTGGGGGGTGCGCCGGTCCATCTACCTGGCCCTGGTCATTTACATCGGGGTGACGATCTGGGGAGCCTGCATGACCCGGGTCTCGGAGTTCTATATCCTTGCGGCGCTGATCGGACTGGTCCAGGGCGGCATCCAGGCCCTGAGCCGCTCCTATTATGCACGTTTCATCCCCCACGATCAAAGCGCCGAATTTTTTGGATTCTACAATATGCTGGGCAAATTCGCGGCCATCATGGGCCCGGCGCTCATGGGTGTGACCGGGCTTCTGGCCAAACGGCTGCTGTTGCCGACCGCTCCCACCGCCGATCAAATTCGATCGGTGGGCATCCTGGCCACACGTTCGAGCATCATGGCCGTGCTGATCCTTTTTTTCGTGGGGGCCTTGCTGCTCTATTTCGTCGATGAGGGTAAAGGTCGGGCCGAAGCGGCCGATATAAAATCAGGGTAATTTGCCATGAGTGAAGAGGAAAAAAACATCGATCTGGATCCCGAAGCCCAGAAGCTCTTTGAGCAGTTCGGCGGCCTGCAGGCCTTCGAGCGGGGCAAGACCCTGCCCGGCGCCGACCGGCTGGCCCAGAAGCTGCTTGATGAACAGAAACGCTACGATGCCATCCGTATCCTCATGGCGCAAACCACCTGGGTGCTCAGTCGTTACCTTCGCGACGACCGTTTCAGGGGCGCCGACGAGCAGGAAAGCAGAGCGTTCGCCAATCTCACCACCGCCCTGACCCGGTTAGGCCAAACCCCGGGTCACCTGGGGTGCCTTCTGATTCGTTTCCGAGGCACCGCCGGCGCCCCCGATCTGGCCGACAAATTCGACTATGAGATCATCATGGGCCACACGACCATGGATTACCCCATGGCGCCGCGCATCGTACGACGCAACGGCGAAAAGTGGGCCAAACTGCCCGACCAGTTGCGTGAAGCTTTTACCATCCTGGCCGATTTCGGGGTCAACAACATCTACCTGCGGCTATCGGCCGATGCCCCCCCGGCCATGGCCGAGGTTCGGTTCTGCCTGAAGATCCTTTGCGGGTTTCGCGCCGCGCGCCAGAGCGGCGCTCCCATCATTATAAATCTGGACGGCAACGAGCGCACGGTTCCCTTGATCAACGACGAGAACCAGTTCCCCGATCCCAACCTCACCCTTCTGGCCGGCCTGAACCGCCTGGGCGCCAAAGCCATGGAAAGCCTGGTGGAAAAAGTCGATCGTTGGATGCGCCAACAGTCGGCCGCAACGACCTCCTCGGAAAGACGGTATACCGGCGTCTACAACACCGCCATGGATATCCCCAAAATACAGGCCCAGGTCAAGAGGCCGCCGGTGGAATTGAACAACGTCAAGTGGCTGATGGCCGAAGCCGAAGAGGAGAAGCTGGCCCCCGAGAAGATGCGCCTGGCCCAATTGGCCATGGAGATCGGCAAGGCCTCGCCCCAGCAGGTGGCCAAGATGATCCAGAGCGTGTACGGCGAAGATTACGCCCGGATCAACAAGGTGCTGCTGGGAGAACGGCTGCACCTCTCCTCCCATTTGCTCACCGCCGCGGAGAAGCAGATTCAGGAACCTCAGCTCACCAAGGAACTGCTGGGCAACCTGCAGTCCCGCCTGGACATGGTCAAAGACCAGGTCATCGACGAAGTGCATGTGGTGGAAGACACCGGCGAAGAGCGCCGCGCCGGCAAGACGCCGCCGCCCGAGGCGGTCCACAGCCAGATCTACGACATGGTGAAGTTCTACAAGGGCCGGTCGAACACGCGCAAGAAAATGGTGGGCATGGTCCATCACCCCATCCAGTTCACCGACCGGGACTACGCTATCCTCGCCAAAGACTTCCGCATCGCCCTGGAAGACGCCCAGGCGCTGGTCCAGAAGCTCAAGAACTGCTTCACCGACGAGGGGCGCTTCAAAAAGAGCGCCTTCGCAGAAGCGGTGGAGCACTTCCGAAAGTACGAGCAGAAGATTTTCCAGTTCCTCTGGGACCACATGAAGGATGTGGTGGTCGCCCAGGATCGCACCGCCTTTCTCAACTCGCTGCAAGCGCTGACCACCCAGATGGACCAGCCCAAAAAGGCGGTCAAAATTTTACTGGAAGATCTGTGCGCCGATCCCAATGTGGTGCGCTATTCGGACAACAAGGCCATCATGCTGGCCAACCTCATCGTGCACCGCGAAAAATCATTGACCGATTACGACATCACGCCCGAAGACATCGTCCTGAACCGCCACAACATCGACAGCCAGGTCGCTCAGTACGCCACCTGGCGCATCGAAAAGGGGCACGAAGATTTCTCCAACAAGATCCAGACGATTCACCGCAAACTGCTCGAAGCGCTTCAGCTGGGCCAGACCAGCGATCAGCAGATCCCGTCTGCCGTTCTGGTCAATCTGGAACGGGAGCTCTACATCTTTCTTTCCTTGATCGGGGGGGATACTGGCAAAGCGATCCTGCAGTCGGCAGCCGGAGAATACGGCGACCCGGCCGCCAAAGTCTACCACCAGAAGGAGAGCGAAAACTGCCTGGGGGCGCTGCTACAGAACCTGCGTGTCTCCCTGCGCGGCTTGGGCAGTGTGGGGAACTCTGCCGACATTCCGGCCATCGAGCGCATCAAGGAGAACGAGGAGAGTTTCGGCCGCCTGAAAAACGAGCGCAACTTTCGGGCCCAGGCGCGAATGATCTCCGAGTGGGTCAACGAGGCCGTCAAGCTGATCAAGTTCCGCAGCTGAGTGCTTTCCCGAAAGAAGCTGTGGTTCTGTGCCCCTCCGGGGAACGTGTCCGCTTCTCTATGCGGACCCCATTGAACTTCCGTCAATCTGCGTTTTTGGCCCCGGCCCGGGCCTTGGCGATGAGCGCCCGGCGCTCTTCCAGGCGCGCCTGGAGCTTGGGGAACTGATGGACATCGGTGTGCGGCAGGAACAGCGCCGCAATGTAGTTGTCATAGTAGGAAGGGGTCTCCGAGAGTTCGAAATTGGTCATCATGTTGGTGACCCCCACCACCTGTTGGCGGATGCTGTTGGTCAAGGCGCTCATGCGCGCCCCCAACAGCGAGCTGTTGCCCACGTAGATCACCTTCTCCGGATCGACTTCGGGCAGCAGCCCGATGATCATGGCCCTTTCCAGGTCCACGTAGCTGCCGAAGCCGCCGGCCAGAATGATCTGCTCCACATCCTCCATGGACATGCCCACCTCTTTGAGCAACGTCTTGCAGCCGCTGTAGATGGCCCCCTTGGCCCGGATGAGGTTGTCGATATCGATCTCGTTGATGGTGATGTCCCGGTCGATCTGGGTGGTCTCCCGATAGGCCAGCACATATTCGTAGACATTGTTGTTCTCGCGGATGCGGGCGGTCTTCAATTCGCGGTTGAACTTGCCCTGGTTGTCGATCACGCCGGCTTCGAACAGCGTGGCCACCATGGTGATCAGGCCCGAACCGCAGATCCCTTTGGGCCGCTGGTTGCCGATGGTGACGATCATGGGCTCCAGGGTCTCGGGATCGATGGAGAAATCTTCGATGGCGCCCTTGGCGGCCCGCATGCCGAACTGGATACCGCCCCCCTCGAAGGCCGGACCGGCGCTGCACGCGGCACAGGCCATCCAATCCTTGTTGCCCACCACCACTTCGGCGTTGGTGCCGATGTCCATGAACAGGGTGAGCTTTTCGGTGCGGTACATGCCACAGCCCATGACCCCGGCCACGATGTCGCCGCCCACGTAGCTGGAGACCTGGGGATAGACCAGGGCGGTCACGTGCGGGTCCAGATCCACCCCCAGGTCGGTGGCCCGGATGGGCGGATAGACCGTAGCCGTGGGCACATAGGGTGAACGCCGAATGTAGCGCGGCTCCACGGCCAGCAGCAACTGGGTCATGGTGGTGTTACCGGCGAAGGTGATCAATGAGACGTCTTCCCGGGAGATATCTTCCCGACTGACCTTATGGTGCTTGAGCAGATGGGCCAGCACTTTGTTCACCGTGGCGATGACCACCTGCTGCATGGTCGCAAGCCCGCCGGGCTTTTCGGCGAACATGATGCGACTGATCACATCCTCGCCGTAACTGATCTGCCCGTTGAACTCGCCGTGTTCGGCCAGCACCTTGCCCGAAACCAGGTCCACCAGTTGGCCGTAGACCGTGGTGGTGCCGATATCCATGGCCACGGCGTAGTTCTGGGCCGTGGTGTCCCCGGCCTGTACGTTGATGATTTTGGTCTTGCCCGAGCTGCGCACGGGCCGGGCCAGGGTCACGGTCACTTTGAAATCCTGCTCCCGGAAGACCGCCGGGATCTTGCGGATCACGGGCAGTTCCACCTCCATGCCGTGCTCGTCGCGTTGCAGGCGCAGGTGGTTGACCAGGCGGGTCACATCGGGCAGGTGGTCCTGGGCATCGGGCGGGGTCAACTCCAGGTAGATCTTCTCCACCGCGGGCAGAAAGAGCCCCTGCTGCTTGATCTCCTCCAGGCCGATCTGCTGAACCGAGACGGTGCGACGGGGGGCTGTGCGCTGCAGGGCCGAGGTGTCGATGTACGATTCCACCGGCACCCGCACGGCGACATCGCCCTGCACGAAGGTCTTGCAGGCCAGGCAATACCCTTTGGCACGATCCTCAACGCTGATTCGCTCTGAGGGTTCGGCTTCCACAGGCCCGGACTCGATGATTACCCGGCACTTGCCGCACACGCCGTCACCGCCGCAGGAAGCGTTGATGTGCACCCCGGCCGCCATGGCGGCGCGAATGACACTTTCGCCATGGGGCACCTGAATCTCGACGTTGCTGGGAAGAAAGGTGACGGTGACATTGCTCATGGGGTGGCTCCTTATGCTCTGCCGGTGACGGCGGGCCTGCCGTGAATTTGGGCCGTTCATTGCGCGGCGGCTACCATATCCAATTTTAGAAAGCGTTTAAACCACATTTTCGTGGACTTTGATTCGGCCCATGTTTATTAATTGCCCCAACAATAGCGCCTTTGACGATTTCGTCAAACGTCATAAGGTATATAAACAAGAGTTTTGTGAACACATCCCGTCGACGCAAGGGAACGCAAGCATGCAATGGACCACAGAGGCCGAAGAGGCCCTCGGCAAAGTGCCGTTTTTCATACGCCCGCGGGCGCGCGCCCGTGTCGAGCAGGAAGCCGCCCAGGCCGGCAAGACCCAGGTGACCCTGGCCGATGTGCGTGCCGCCCGCCAGCGCATGATCTCGGGCATGGCCGCGGAGGTCAAAGGCTACCAACTGGAGCTGTGCTTCGGCCCTGGCGGGTGTCCCAACCAGATCACGGCCGCCACGCCCTTTTCCGAGCGCATCGAAAAGCTGCTGCGTGAGGCGGATCTGCTCGGCCATCTCAAGGCCAGGGGCATCCAGGATCTCAAACACCACCATGAATTCCGGGTAGCCCTCGCCGAATGCCCCAATGCCTGCTCCCAGGTGCAGATCAAGGATGTAGGCATCATCGCGGCCCTCCGGCCCGCCGTGACGCGCGAACCGTGCAGCGGGTGCAACGGTTGTGTGCTAGCGTGCCGGGAAGAGGCCATCTCCCTCGACCCGACACCCCAGCCCGAGCTCGATGCAGGCCGTTGTGTGGCCTGCGGCCAGTGCCTGCCGGTCTGCCCCACCGGCACCCTCTCCCCGGGCGTCAAAGGCTACCGGGTCCTGCTGGGCGGCAAGCTGGGCCGCCACCCCCAGCTGGCCAGGGAAATGCCCGGCATCTATGACGAGGCCACCGTCCTCGAAATCGTAAAGGCCTGCCTGGTGTTGTACAAAACCCGCGACCGCGCCGGCGAACGTTTCGGTGCCGTGTTGACCCCGGAGGCTTTTCACGCGATGATCGCACGCTTCAAACCGCTTGGCTGAATGGGAAACGCCTATGCCGTCGGCCTCCTCGAAAAACCATCGGATCGACTTGAATGCCTTCCAGCGCTTCTTCAGCCAGGAGGTAGGCAGCAGCATTCCACTGTTCGCAGCGACGGCCGTGGCCCTGGTCTGGGCCAATGTGGACCATGGATCCTATGAAGCCATCTGGCATGCCGAACTGAGCCTGGGCCTCGGTCCGTTCGTGATCAGCAAATCGGTGGTCCACTGGATCGACGAAGCCCTGATGGCCATCTTCTTCTTCACGGTGGGCCTGGAGATCAAATACGAAATACTGGTCGGAGAACTGGCCTCGTTCCGCAAGGCCTTGCTGCCGGTGATCGCCGCCGCCGGCGGCATGCTGGTGCCGGCAGGCATTTACCTTCTGTTCAATTACGACCAGCCGACCATCCACGGCTGGGGCATTCCCATGGCCACGGACATCGCCTTCGCCCTGGCCGTACTGGCCTTGTTCAGCCGCCGCATTCCCCTGGGACTCAAAGTCTTTCTCTCGGCCCTGGCCATCGCCGACGATCTGGGGGCCGTCCTGGTCATCGCCGTGTTCTACACCCGGCAGATCACCATCGAGTATCTGATGCTGGCGGCCTTGTTGCTGGCCGCAATGGCTGTGGCCAACCGGCTGTGGGTGCAGAATACCCTGGTCTACGCCCTGCTTGGTATCGGCGTCTGGATCGATTTTCTGGGGTCGGGCGTTCATGCCACCGTGGCCGGCGTGCTGGCGGCCGCCTTTATTCCGGCCCGCGGCCGTTACGAAACCGATGTTTTCCTCCAGCGGGTCAACCGCCATTTGAATCGGTTCGATTGCGAAGAGAAAAGCTGCGGCTTTTCGATTCTGCTCAACGAACAGCACCTCGAGGCGGTGCGTGCCATCGAGGAGAGCTGCCACGATGTGGAAACGCCGCTGCAGCGTATGGAGAATGCCCTGCATGCCTGGGTCACCTATCTGATCATTCCGCTCTTCGCGCTGGCCAATGCGGGGCTCTACCTGGGGGAGTTGAATCCTGCCCAGGCCCTGGCCCACCCGGTGACCCTGGGGGTGGGTCTGGGATTGCTGATAGGCAAACCCATGGGCATCACGCTGTTCACCCTGGCGGCCGCCCGATGGCTGAAGATCGACCTGCCCCACGGCGTCACCCGCCGTCACACCATGGGCGCGGCCTGTCTGGGGGGCATCGGCTTCACCATGTCGCTGTTCATCACCGGGCTTTCGTTCGCAAGCGCCGAAATGCTCGAATTTGCCAAGCTGGGCATCCTGGCCGCCTCGGTCATGGCCGCCGCACTCGGTGCCCTGATACTGTCCACGGGCAAACCGGCGAACAACACATAAAGAATCGCGCGCGTCCTGATTTCCTGTGGCGCCCTCACCTCATGGAATGAACCTGCCGCTGTGCGCGCCGCACCCGCATGCACGCTTACCGGGACCATGAAGAAAGGAGGCTTCCCATGAATAGCACGGCCCGCACCATCGGCATTCTCACCGGGGGCGGCGATGTCCCCGGGCTCAACCCCTGCATCAAACAACTGGTGATACGCGCCACGGAAATGGGGATCAATGTGGTGGGCATCCGCAAGGGATGGGAAGGATTGCTGGCCTACACCCCCGACGATCCCGGCTCCTACGTTCAACCGCTGGACGCAGCCGGTGTGCGCACCATCGACCGTTCGGGGGGCACCATCCTGCATACTTCGCGCACCAACCCCAGCGCCGTCAAATACAAGGACGCGCCGCCATTCCTGAAGGGCACCTACGCCGATACGACCAAGAAGCAGGATTTCACCGCCCAGGTGCTGCGAAACATTTCCCGGCTGGACATCGACGTACTGATCCCCATCGGCGGCGACGACACCCTCTCGTTCGCCGCCCGGTTGCACAAGGAAGGCGTGCCGGTGGTCGCCATCCCCAAGACCATGGACAACGACGTGATCGGCACCGACTACTGCATCGGCTTTTCCACCGCCGTGACCCGCAGCGTGCACTTCATCCATTCCCTGCGCACCTCCTCGGGCTCCCATGAACGCATCGCGGTCATCGAGCTGTTCGGCCGCTACTGCGGCGAGACCTCCCTGGTGTCCGGCTACCTGGCCGGCGCCGACCGGGTGGTGATCTCCGAGGTCCCCTTCGACATCGAACGCCTGGCCGGGTTCCTGGCGGCCGACCGCCAGGCCAATCCCAGCCGCTATGCCATGCTGACCATCAGCGAGGGAGCGGTGATGCAGGGGGGCGAGATGGCGCTTTCCGGCGAAGCCGACGCCTATGGCCACCGCAAACTGGGCGGCATCGGCGCCGTCACCGCCGAGGTGCTCAAGAAGCTGACGGGCATCGACATGATCTTCCAGCCGCTGCTCTACCTGATGCGCAGCGGCGCCCCCGACTCCCTGGATCTGATGGTGGCCTTCAACTACGCCAACCTGGCCATGGAGCTGATCCGCCAGGGGCGCACCGGCCGCATGGTGGCGCTCTGCCAGGGCCGTTACACTTCGCTGGATTTTGGAGAGCTCAAGGGCGGGGCCAAACGGGTGGATGTGGAGCACCTCTATGACAGCCAAGCCTACCGCCCCAACATACGCAGCGTGGACGGCAAGCCCATGTTTCTTTACTAGCAGCGCCTCGGCTTGCGCCAGTTGGTGTCGAACCCCATGCGCTGGAGCATGTCGATGCCCTGGTCCAGGTGCAGTCCCACCTGGGCCACGCCGTGGGAGTCATCGCCCGGAACCACTGCGATCCCCAGATACCGTGCCTGGACCAGAATCGGCTGGCAGACATAAGGCTCGAAAGCGCCTTTTTTCAGCGCGGCCACATTGAAATCCAGGATCAGGTTCAGATCCCGGACCGCCTCCAGGTTGCGGCGAATGCGCTTTTGCACCTCGGCCCGCATCATCTGGCGACGGTAGGTGTTATCGAAGATTCGAATCAGATCGAAATGTGCCACCACCTGGGGCCGGAGCGCCTCGATCTGTTGCAGCTGACGGTCGAAGTAGGCACAGTAAAGCCCCTCCAGCCCGCCGCAGGCGTCGCTTGCGCGCTGGTACGCCTCCGGGTTGTAATCGAAGGGAATGGTGTCGATGTGGTGCACCCCGCCCACGATGTAGTCCGGTTTGTATTCGGCCATCAGGCGCCGGGCCAGTTCCAGGGAGCCGGGGGTGTCTTCGGTCTCGAACCCCACCAGGATTTCCATGCGGTCGGCGTAAAACGCCTGCAGGCGCCGGGCTTCGGTCATGTAGCGGTCGAAACGTTCGGCCATGGCGGCTGCCGTCAGTCCCCGGTCACGCTCCTCGGGGTAGAGGTAGGCATCGTCCGAGGGCGGCATGTGATCGGTGAGGCCGACCCAGGCAAAATCCTTTTCCATGTAAGCCTGCACCACCTCTTCCAGCGTGTCCTTGGCATGGGTGCAGAATTGGCCGCTGTGGCCGCCGTGAACCGAAACCCGTCGAATGTCCATACTTGAAAATCCTGTAGCAAAATTGAGGCGCAGACCAGATCCATACCAGAACGGCGGGAAGTGTCAATCCGAGGGGCTTATTTTAAAACCAGGATGCTGATCCTGCGATTGCGCGGATCCATGGGATCGTTGGCGATCAACGGCTGGGTGGAGGCGAATCCGGAGACGCGCGCCAGGCGATAGGAAGGCAGCCCGGCCCGCTCCAGTTCCAGGCGCGCCGCCGAAGCGCGGGCCGTGGACAGTTCCCAGTTGCTGTAATTGGAACTGGCGAAAACACGGGCGTCGGTGTGGCCTTCTACGGCGATGGAATGGTTGTCGAGCTTGAGGGTCTGGGCGATGACTTCCAGGATCTTGGCACCTTTGTCGGTCATCAGCGAACTGCCCAGGGGGAACATGGGCGAGCCGTCCTTGTCCACCACCTCCACCCGCACCCCGTTCTCGGTGGCGTGGATGATGATCTGGTCCTGCACGTCGGCCAGTTTGGCGGCAATCTCCTTGCGCAGGCTCTCCATGAAGCGGGCCTGGAAGCCCTCGCCCTCTTTGTCGGTGTTGTACTCGCTGGCTTCGCCGGAATTCTGCTGGCCGTTCTTGTCGGCCACCTGAATCTTGACCGGCTCCTCGTAGTCCATGATCGAGGCCCCGCTCTTCTCGAAGAGATTATAGTACTTGAAGTAATTGGACACCCGGGCTTTCTTGTCGGGCGACACCATGGAAACCAGCCACATCAATAGAAAGAACGCCATCATGGCGGTCACGAAATCGGCGTAAGCCACCTTCCAGCTGCCGCCATGGCTGCCTCCGTGATGCGCCTTCTTAACTTTTTTGATGATTATTGGTCTTTGGTCGCCCATTGCTTCAGTGCCTCATCCAGTTCTTGAATGGACGGCCGGGCCTCGCCGGGAATGGCGCGACGGCCGTACTCCAGGGCGGCCAGCGGCGCGGCGCCTTTGACCGTTGCGGCGATGGCCGTACGACTGATGGCCAGCAGCGCGGCCGTATCCTTGGCCCGCAGTTCCAGGTTGGTCCCCATGGGACCGACAAAACCGTAGCAGGCCAGCACGCCCAGGAAGGTCCCCACCAGGGCGGCGCCGATGCTGTGGCCCAGCACCTCCGGCGGTTCGTTGATCTTGCCCATGGTAAGCACCACGCCCAGCACGGCGGCCACGATACCGAGGCCCGGCAGGGCATCGCCCACCATTTTAACCATGGCGCTGGGCACCACCTCTTCGGAATGGCGGGCCTCCATGTCCAGTTCCATCATGTTGTCCAGTTCGTGGGGGTCGGCGCCCGCGGAAATGGCCACCTTGAAGTTGTCGCAGATGAACTCCACCACCTCGTGCATGGCCATGATGCGCTGGAACTCGTTGAAACAGTTGCTGGCGGCCGGATCGTTGACATCCTGCTCCAGGGCCAGCATCCCCTCCTGGCGCGCCTTGCGGAACAGGCGGTTGAGCACCATCAATAGCTCGATGCAGATATCCTTTTCAAGAACGCTGGGCTTGAGCAGGGTGGGAACCTGTTTCATCACCAGCTTGACCACCTTGGCCGGCGCCGAAATCAGGAACGACCCAAGCGCCGCGCCACCGATGATGACCACCTCGGCCGGCTGGAATAGAACGCTCAGATTGCCGTGTTCAAGCAAATAGCCGCCGATGACCGCCCCGATCACCACCCCAATGCCGATAATCACGAACATGGTTTTGCCTTTCTTCACTTGCCCACACCGGCGCCATAAACCACCCATCGGATCCCAAGCATCCGGCTTGAGGCGATAATTGCATCTGATATGCCAAGACCGGCAATGTTTAAATTTTTTATGATTTCAATATTATAATTAAAGGTTGGGAACGGTTGCCGATGTCAAAAAATTGACTGGAACACGGTCCGAAAGCGGGTCTGTCAGTCGTCTTCGCTATCCAGAAAGGCCTTGATGCTCTTGAGGTGGTAAATGAGAAAACAGACAATCAGAACCCCCACGATGATACCGCCCCAGGCCTTGACGGCATCCAGATTGACATACCGCTCGATGGCGATAATTATCCGGTTTCCGGCCAGGGTGTAGACGATGATGGAGGTGAGCGTGGCGCTGAAGACGATGAGGAAATTGTTGATTGGCTTATAATTGAGCAAATACCCGATGATAGATCCGATCACCGGACCGGTCATGAAAAAAGGAAATATGACGAAGAGCCAAAGGCCGATGCCGCCGTACTTCTTGATCTTTGTTTTGTGGCCCTGGGCGGCGTGCTCCGCCTGTCTCACGGTGTCGTTTATAAACCGATGCTTAATAAAGTTGCGCAACACCAATACCGCCACCGCGTAGGTGATCATTACGGATGCGACTTCTATATAGAAATTGAAAACGATGGTTTTCAGGATTGAAATGTCACCCGACAAACAAGTGACCACGCCGGCCCCCCGGCCGCCCATGATGTTCAAGGCCACCGTGGAGGAGAGCACGCCGTACAGCTTTCGGTCGACGAAAAGCAGGTAGAGCAGGTAGGCCCCCGCAAGCAGGGAGAGCACCAGCCCGATCACCAGAATCTTGACTTCGGGCAGATCGAAGCGGTCCCGGATGAGCGCTGCGATCTTTCTGGTGCCCCTGTGAATCAGGCTGAAGATCTTTCTTCCATATTTCATGGAGCGGTTTCGCCTCCCCCTATCTCCCCGACCCGGTGTATGGATCGGATCGCGGCCCCACCCGCGGCGCACTTATAGGTCGGCTGGATAGATATTGTCAATGGCCTCCACCGACGATCCGCCTTGGCCGGGGGCCGCGGGCCACCGCGACAAGGGAGAACTCGGGCTTGGGCCTTTGTCTTTTGTTCCGTTTGGGTGTATGTACGCATCAGACCCAACTGCATGACGCGAAAGGTAAAACGCTATGGACATCCAACAGATCGCATGCAAAGCGCAGGCTGCGGCCATTCGCATGGCCGCGTTGCCCGGCGAGGTCAAGAACCGAGCTTTGACGGAGATCATGCAGGCCCTGGAAGCCGGGCAGCAGGCCATCGTGGCGGCCAACCAGCAGGACCTGACCCGGTCCGAAAAAGAGGGCCTGGCCGCCCCCCTGCTCAAAAGGCTGCGGTTCGACGCAGGCAAAATCAAGGAAGCCTGTGCCGGTCTGCTCAGCCTGATCCAGCTGCCCGACCCGGTGGGCGTGACCCTGAGCGCCACCGAACTGGACCAGGGTCTCGAGCTGTACAAGGTAAGCCGGCCCATCGGCGTGATCGGCGTGATCTTCGAATCGCGCCCCGACGCCCTGGTGCAGATATCCTCCCTGTGCCTCAAGAGCGGCAACGCCGTCCTGCTCAAAGGCGGCAGCGAGGCGGCGCACACCAACCGCATCCTGGCCGACCTCATCACGGCCGCCGCGGCCAAGGCGGGCTTGCCCGAAGGCTGGCTCGGTCTGCTGGAGACCCGCGCCGATGTCAACGAGATGCTGGCCATGGACCAGTACATCGACCTGGTCATTCCCCGGGGCAGCAATGAATTCGTGCGCCATATCATGGACAACACCCACATCCCGGTGCTGGGCCATGCCGACGGCATCTGCCATGTCTATATCGACCGGGCGGCCGATCCCCGCATGGCCGTGAAGGTGTGCGTGGACAGCAAATGTCAGTATGTGGCCGTATGCAATGCCGCCGAAACCATCCTGGTCCACGAGGGGTGCGCGGCCGATATGCTTCCCGACCTGCAGAAGGCCCTGGAGGCCAAAGGAGTGGAAATCCGCGGCTGCGACGTCACGCGCAGGATCATCGATGTAGGGCCGGCGGTGGAAGCCGATTGGAGTACCGAATACCTGGACATGATCGTCTCCATCAGGGTCGTGCCCGACCTGGAAGCGGCCGTGGACCACGTCAACCATTACGGTTCGGGCCACACCGATGTCATCGTCACCGCCGACCGCGCCCAGGCAGTCCGCTTCATGGATGCCGTGGACTCGGCCGACGTCTTCTGGAATGCCAGCAGCCGCTTCAGCGACGGCTATCGCTTCGGCCTGGGCGCCGAGGTGGGCATCAGCACCAGCAAGATCCACGCCCGCGGCCCGGTGGGCATGGAGGGGCTGCTGATCTACCAGTGGCGGCTGATGGGCGACGGGCATATCGTCGCGGACTACTCCGGCGACAAGGCGCGGCCGTTCACCCATCGGAAACTGCAAAAGACATTCAAGCGATAAAGAAGGTATATGCCCAAACAACGCCTCGCATCCGCCAAACGCATCGTGGTCAAGGTGGGCAGCAACGTGCTCACCGCCGCCAGCGGCCTGAACATGCAGGCCGTGGAGGCCATCTCGGCCCAGATCAGCGAACTCGTCGACCAGGGCAAAGAGGTTCTCTTCGTCTCGTCAGGCGCCATGGCGTCGGGCCTGCGCAAGATGGGCTTTGACAAGCGCCCCGACGAAATCCCCAAGCGCCAGGCCATCGCCGCCGTGGGCCAGAGCGGCCTGATGAACGCCTATGAACTTGCTTTCGGAAGGCACGGCAAGCGCGTGGCCCAGATCCTGCTCACCAGCGAGGACCTTAACAGCCGCAAACGCTACCTCAACGCCCGCAACACCCTCAACACGCTGCTGGAGTGGAAGGTGGTGCCGATCATCAACGAGAACGACACGGTCATGGTCGAAGAGATCAAGCTGGGGGACAACGACAACCTGGCGGCCATGATCACCCTGTTGATGGATGCCGATCTGCTCATCAATCTCACGGACATCGACGGCCTGTACACCAAAGACCCCCGCACCGAACCCGATGCCCGGCTGATCCCGCGGGTGGAGAACTTCAAGAAGGAGATCGAGAGCTTCGCCAGCAACATTCCCGGCGCCCTGGGCCGGGGCGGCATGCTCAGCAAGATCCGGGCGGCCAAAAAGGTCACCGGCGCCGGCGTGCCCATGCTCATCGCCAAGGGCACCAATCCCGACATCCTGCGCCAGCTTTTCTCCGGACGGGCCCTGGGGACCTATTTCGCGCCCCAGGCCAGAAAGCTCAACCGCCGCAAATGCTGGATCGCCTACACCCTGACCCCCAAGGGCAGCCTCACCCTGGACGCCGGCGCTGCACAGGCCGTGATGCACCGGGGCAAAAGCCTGCTGCCCAGCGGCATCGTGGCGGTGGAGGGCGAGTTCGGGGTGGGGGCGCCGGCCGCCATCAAGAACCAGGCCGGCGATGCCATCGGCATCGGCCTGGTCAATTACAGCGCCGACGACATCCGCGCCATCATGGGGCTGAAAACAAACCAGATCAAGAACCGCCTGGGGGAAAAACCTTATGACGAAGTCATCCACCGGGACAACCTGGTGGTCACGGAGTGCGGCTGATGGGACCCTCCATGCCCGTTTCCATCGACGACATTCTCTCCGCCTTGCGCACCTTCGACGGCACCTACCCGCGTGAAATGGTGGCGGCCGCCCTCCAGCGCCGGGAGGAGATCACCCCGCGGCTGATCGCCATCCTGGAAGAGATCATCGCCGACCCGGAGGGCTTCCTGGAGGCGGAAGACCGCTTCGACCACATTTATGCATTGATGCTCCTGGGCCATTTCCGAGCCGTGCAGGCCCATGCCGCCATCGTCCAGATCTTCAGCCTGAAACCCAAGCAAGTGGCGGATCTCTTCGCAGATCACGTCGCCGAAGCGTTGCCCGTCGTTCTGCTGCGAACCTGCGGCGGCGATCTGCGACATATCCGCATCATGGCCCTGGATCGATCGCTGGACACCTACTGCCGTCTAGCGGCGGTGCAGGCCATGGTCTATGCCGTGGCCGCCGGCATCGCCCATCGGGAAGAGGTGCTCACCTTCATCGCCGGACTCTTTGCCGGAGCCCCGCAAGAGCCGGACAGCGCTTTCTTCTCCTTTGCAGCCGTATCCCTGCTGAATCTTTATCCGGAAGAACACATGGCGCTCATCGAAAAGGCCTTTGAGGACGAAATCATCGATCCCGCCATCGTCGAGCTGGAGGATTTCGAAGAGACGCTGGCTTTAGGCCAAGCACACGCCCAGGTGCGGCTGCGCCAGGAACTGGATCGTTATGACCTGGCGGATCTCCACGCCCGCATGTCCGGATGGGCCTGTTTCGACAATAACCAGGAATGGGCCGCCGCCGAAGGCCCCCAGGATCTTTTCGACTCCGGTCTGTTCGGCAGCCCCCAGCCGAACCCTGCCGGGAAAAAAGACGGCCCCCCCAGGAAGCGCCGACCCAAGCGGACCAAACTCTTAAAACGCAAATCCAGACCTTGACCATGTTTTCGGCGATACCGGGCCGTCAGGATTTTTATCACCCTGTAAATCGAATCCCGCTTCCATCTACTGCGACATCCATAATTACTAGCCCGTTGCGTCGCATGTAGCAGCCCACGCGCCGGCGCATACCCCAAGAAATTCGCAACCCTTTGGAATCTTTCCCGGACCCTGTCCGCTCGCCTCCGGACGGGCGGCGCCGGTTTTTACTCCGGCCCCGGACTCGGCGAGTCAGATTCAGCCCCATAGCCATCCTGTGCACGCCCGTTGCGGAAAAAATCCGGACAGCCGGTTCATGCTCCGGCCCTTCCGCCATTTTTTGTTTTTAATTAATTTTTACATATAGTTATGTTTATCATACCCCCATGGTATATAGATTGCACAACGAGAGCTAAAACTTCAACCAGCGTCGTGCCCGGGTATCGGCCGACACGATCACTTCCGAAAAGTAAATTTACATCTCAATTTTTAACTTCTTAACGGGAGGCCAAAGTGGACGCTGAAAAATTCGGAGGCCAGGAGTTCACCCCGGAGCAATTGGCGGTCGTGGATCAAATCATCGGCCACTATCGGGCCAAGCCGGGCGCTTTGATTCCGGTATTGGAGGAGGTGCAGGAAGCCATTGGATATCTCCCCAAATCCATTCAAAGACGGATCGCCGCGGGCATGAAGGTCCCCTTGAAGGAGGTGCATGGCGTGGTGTCGTTCTACTCGTTCTTTACCATGGTGCCCCGGGGCCGCCACACCACCCGCTGCTGCCTGGGAACCGCCTGCTACGTGCGCGGCGGCAAGCACAACATGGAGAAGTTGAAAGAGGTGCTGCACATCGAACCGGGCGACACCACCGAGGACCGCAAGTTTTCCCTGGAGACGGTGCGCTGCCTGGGCGCGTGCGGCCTGGCACCGGTCATTACGGTGGATGAAGACACCTACCGCCAGGTCAAGCCGTCCAAGTTGCCGGAAATACTGGAACGTTATGAATAAGAAGCCGGCGGAAAACCTGGAAAACCAGAAAAGGAGCACGCCATGTCCCGTCTGAAGGTAGAGGATCTCTATCGCATCAAAGGCAATACCATTCGAGATATGCTGCTCGATGCAGAGCACAAAAGCATCCGCATCACGGTCCATATGGGCACCTGCGGCATCTCTTCCGGCGCCGAGAAGGTTCGCTCCCGTTTTGACCAGGCGCTCCAGCAGACCCGGCGCAAGGATATCATCATCACCACCTCCGGCTGCGCCGGTATCTGCAACCGTGAGCCCATGGTGACCATCGAGCGCTTCGGCGAGGAACCGGTGCGCTACGCCGATGTGACCGATGAGCGCGCCGGCGCTATCTTCGACCGCCACGTGCTCAAGGGCGAAATTCCCGCCGAGTGGGTCTATGCCCGCGGCTGGGAGCAGTTCGAGAAGGACTTCGAAGGCCCCCCCATGGCCGTGGCCCAGAGTACGGATCACATCCGGCAGCTGCCCTTCTTCGGCATGCAGAACCTGCGGGTGATGCGCAACCGCGGTCTGATCCAGGCCGAAAGCATCGAGGAGTACATCGCCCGGGACGGCTACTTCGGCGCGGCCAAGGCGATCTTCCAGCTCAAGCCCGCAGAGATCGTGGCTGAAGTCAAAACCTCGGGCCTGCGCGGCCGCGGCGGCGGCGGATTCCCCACCGGTCTCAAATGGGAGTTCGCCGCCAAATCGCCAGGAGATATCAAATACGTCCTGTGCAACGCCGACGAAGGCGACCCGGGCGCCTTCATGGACCGCTGCGTGCTGGAATCCGACCCTCATGCGGTGCTCGAAGGCATGGTGATCGCTGCCAAGGCCATCGGTTCCCATCAGGGCTACATCTACTGCCGGGCCGAGTACCCGCTGGCGGTCAAGATGCTCAACCATGCCATCGCCCAGGCACGGGAATACGGGCTGCTGGGAGAGAACATCCTCGGGTCGGGGTTCAACTTCGACGTGGAAGTCTACCGCGGCGCCGGCGCCTTCGTCTGCGGCGAGGAGACCGCCCTGATGACCTCCATCGAAGGCAAGCGTGGCACGCCGCGGCCCAGGCCGCCGTTCCCGGCCATCCAGGGGTTGTGGAAGCGGCCCACCATCCTGAACAATGTGGAGAGCTTCGCCAACATTCCCCAGATCATCTGCCAGGGGGGCAAGTGGTATGCCGGCGTGGGCAGCGCCCGCAGCAAGGGCACCAAAGTCTTTGCCCTGACCGGCGACGTGAAGAACGTAGGCCTGGTGGAAGTACCCATGGGCATCTCACTGGGCAGCATCATCTTCGACGTGGGCGGCGGCATCCCCAAGGGCAAGAAGTTCAAGGCCGTGCAACTCGGCGGCCCCTCGGGCGGCTGCATTCCCAGCGCCCATCTCAATGCCTCGGTGGATTACGAGACCATCGTCAAACTGGGGGCCATCGTCGGCTCGGGCGGCATGATCGTCATGGACGAAGACAAATGCGTGGTGGACGTGGCACGCTTCTTCATGGAGTTCTGCCGGGACGAATCGTGCGGCAAGTGCACGCCCTGCCGGGTGGGCACCGAGAAGATGCTCGAGATCCTCACCCGCATCTGCGACGGCCAGGGGCGCCCCGAAGACATCCCCACCCTGGAGAAGATGGCCGACTACATGAAGAACAATGCCCTGTGCGGCCTGGGCCAGACCGCGCCCAACCCGGTGCTCTCCACCCTGCGCTACTTCCGGGCGGAGTACGAACAGCACATCCACGAAAAACGCTGTCCGGCCGTGGTATGCAACGCCTTCTTCAGGTCGCCGTGCCAGCACGCCTGCCCCATCGGCATGGACATTCCGGCCTATATCTCCCTGATCAAGGCCGAACGCCTGGCCGATGCCTACAAGGTGCTGCTGCGCACCAATCCTTTCCCCGGCATCTGCGGCCGGGTGTGCGACCACAAGTGCGAACTCAAATGCCGGCGGGTCACGTTGGACGAACCGGTGCACATCAAGTATTTGAAACGCTTCATCACCGATCAAGCCGCGGCGCCGCCGGTGCAGCCGGCGACCATCAGCCGCAAGGAGAAGATCGCCGTGATCGGTGCCGGGCCGGCCGGCCTGACGGCGGCCCGCGACCTGACCCTGCGGGGCTATGCCGTCACGGTTTATGAAGAGCTGCCCGAGGCCGGCGGCATGCTGCGCTGGGGCATCCCGGCCTACCGCCTGCCCCGGGATGTATTGAAGCGCGAGATCCAGAACATCGTCGATCTGGGCATTACCCTGCGCTGCAATGTCCGGGTGGGCCGGGACGTCTCCTGGGATACCCTGCGCGGTGCCTACGACGCCATCTTCGTGGCCATCGGCGCCCAGCGCAGCATGCAGGCCGAACTGGAAGGCAAGGAGCACAAAGGCGTCACCGGCGCCGTGGAGTTCCTGCGCGAGCTGCACCTGGGCGGCCATCCCCAGGTGGGCCGGCAGGTGGCGGTCATCGGCGGCGGCAACTCGGCCATCGATGCGGCCCAGTGCGCCCTGCGCCTGGGTGCCGCCAGCGTCACCATCTACTACCGCCGCACCCAGGCCGACATGCCGGCTCTCAAACAGGAGGTGGAAGCGGCCGTGAAGGAGGGGGTCAAGATCGAAGCGCTGGTGGCGCCCATCCGGTTCATCGGCGAGGAGAATCACGTACGCCAGATGGTGCTGCAGAAGATGCGCCTGGGCGAGTTCGATGCGGGCGGGCGCAAGAAACCCGTGCCCGTCCTGGGCAGTGAATACGTGGTGCCGGCCGACCAGGTGATTCTGGCCATCGGCCAGGAGGTGGACGGCGCCTTCGATTTCAAACGCACTGGGGTCGGACTCACCGCCGGCCGGCTGGTGGAGATCGTGCCCGGCTCGAAAACCCAAACCACGGCCCCCATGATCTTCGCCGGCGGTGATGTGGTCACCGGCCCCGACACGGTGGTGGGCGCCATTGCCGCTGGACATAAGGCCGCCGGCGAGATCGACGCCGCCATCCGCGCGCGCAATCACGAGGCGCCCTTCGTACCGGCACCCCTGGACGATGTGGTCATCCCCCAGGAGGTCGAGGCCGAGATCCATGAAATGCTCCGCGCCCCCATGCCCGAAGCCGACGCCGTTCAACGCATCGCCGATTTCCGTGAAGTGGAGCTGGGCTTCGATCGGGAGATTGCGCTGCGCGAGGCCGGCAGGTGTCTGCGGTGCGATGTGGGGGCAACCTGAAGGACGGCTGGTTTCAAGTTTCTGGTTTCAGGTTTTTGGTGAAGGCGTGGGGTCGATTTGAATTGCCGGATAAAACGCCCCGTCTGGTAAAGGGGCATAGCACGGAGAGGCGCGATGAAAGCAAACGCCAAGCAAGTGAAGCTGACCATCGACGGTCGTGAGATCACCGTGGACGAGTCGTTGACGATTCTGGAGGCGGCGCGGCAAAACGGGATCACCATTCCCACCCTGTGCCATCATCCGGCCCTCTCCAACTGGGGCGGCTGCCGCCTGTGCGTGGTCGAGGTGGACAAATCACCCAAGCTGGTGGCCAGCTGCGTCATGCCGGTGCGCGCCGGCATGGAGGTGGTCACCGAGAACGAAGTCATCACGGCCAGTCGCCGTTTGACCCTGGAGCTGCTCTTTGCCGAACGCAACCACAACTGCATGTTCTGCCCCCAGAGCGGCGCCTGCGAACTGCAGCAGATGGCCTATGCCCTGCAGATGGACCACCTGACGGTCTCCCAGTCGTTCAAGGCGTTTCCCACCGATACCACCGGCGAATACATGACCGTCGATCACAACCGCTGCATCCTGTGCGGCCGCTGCGTGCGCGCCTGCCAGGAGATCGCCGGCTGCCATGTGCTCGGGTTCCACCACCGCGGCCCCAAATCCATTATCGGCTTCGACCTGCTGGAGCAAAGAGAGAACTCCGGCTGCGTCAGTTGCGGCGCCTGTCTGCAGGTATGTCCCACGGGCGCCATCTCCAATCGCTACCGCACCCACTATAGCGTCAAGGGCCAACCGACCGACCGCGACACCATCGCATCCGTATGCGCCGGGTGCGGCCTGCTGTGCCCCACCCAGTCCGTGGTGCGGGACAACCAGCTCATCGAAGTCAAGGGTTTTCTGGCGGGCAATGGCCGACCGGACCGTGGTCAGCTTTGTCACCTGGGACGTTTCGAAGTGCTCAAGACACCCGCGGATCGGTTGCACACCCCCATGATAAAGGATGGGCACGGCCGCTGGCACGCCAGAACCTGGCAGCAGTGCCTGGATCTCACCATCCAGCGTTTAAAGGAAATCAAGCAGAAGCAAGGGGGCGGGGCGCTCTTCGGTTTTGCTTCCGGCAGCCTCTCCAATGAAACGTTGCTGCTCTTTAAGGAATTTATGGTCGACGGCTGGGACGCCGCCGGGGTGGACACCCTCGACGGAGATCACTTCCGGGCCCTGAGTGCCGGCAACCAGGGCCTGCCGGCCGAAGTCTCCTGGAAGCAAATCGCGGCCGCGGACATGGTGCTGCTGGTGGGCGCCGATCTGCGGCAAAGCCATCCCATGCTGGTTTCCCTGCTGCGCCGGGCCTATCTCGAAAAGGCGCTGCCCGTGGCCGTCATCGGCACCATGGCGGGGACCGATTTGTTCGGCGCCGAATACCTGCCGGTGGAAGATGAGCGGCTGCCCGCCACCCTGAGCGACCTGGCCGCCAGGATCGCTGTCGGGGATAAAGGCGCTTCGCCCCGGCAGGATACGCTCGCCGGTATCGCCGCGCGTTTTATCGCCGCCAATGCCCCGCTGATTCTGGCGGGCCGGCATTTGACCGCCCCCCGGGCCGCCGCGGCCTTGAAGGATCTTTTCAAGATCGCCCGCACCAAGCAACCCGCCGCGGGTCAGAATGCGCTGATCGCTTTCCTCAAACCCAGCGTGAACAGTGCCGCGGCCTGGCGCCTGGGCGTGGCGCCGCCGCAACCACCGACCCAGGCGGGGCGCGGCGGCCTGCTGATCCTGAACGATGAAGGCGCCCGGGCGCTGGAAGCCTTGCGAGGACTCGGCGCGGCACCGGATTTCCTGGTCGTGATTTCGCCATACCGCACCCAGGTCCTGGCTGAAGTCGCTCATGTACTGCTGCCCAGGCCGCTCTGGCTGGAAGAGGATGGGTCCTACACCAGCATGGACGGCGCCGAAATCGTCTACAAACCCAGGGTACTCGAGCCACCGCACGGGATCAAACCCACCTGGGAAATTTTGCGGGAGCTCTTTAAATCCATCGAGTCGCCGTATGCCGACAGCCGTTGGGAAGATGTCCGCGCCAAGGCGGACCGCCTGCTGGCGGCCTCCCGGTTCGTGGAGACGGAATAAGTTATCGAAGCAGGCAACCGATCAACGCCAAAAAGGAACGGGGGTAATATGGGCAAACCGAAAGTCGCCACCGTGTGGTTGGAAGGATGCGCCGGGTGCCACATGTCTTTTCTGGATCTGGACGAAACGCTGCTCGAAGTACTTCCCAAGATCGAGCTGACCGTGACGCCTATCACCGACTTCAAGAACTACCAATTCCCGGATCTGGACCTGGGCATCATCGAAGGCGGCGTGGGCAACGAAGAGCAGCTGGAAATCGTCACCCACCTGCGCGCCAAAGCCAAGATCATCATGGCCTGGGGGGACTGCGCCGTTTTCGGCGGCATCAACACCCTGCGCAACCAAACCCCTGTGGCCGACCTGTTGCGCTACGGCTATACCGAGACGGCCAGTACCGTGGGCGGCATCATTCCGGAACATCCCGAGCTTCCCAAGCTGCTGCCCAAAGTGCTGCCGGTGAACGCCGTCATCCCGGTGGAGTGCTACATCCCCGGGTGTCCGCCTTCACCGGAAGCCATCGCCTACGGGTTGACCGAAATCCTGCGCGGCCGTGTCCCGGTGCTGCCGCGTGAACTGATCCACTTCGATTGAGGAGACGCCAGCATGACGACTGCCACCCAAATCACCATCAATCCCATCAGTCGGTTGGAAGGGCACGGGAAGGTCACCATCCATCTTTCCCCCAGCGGCGAAGTGGACGAGGCCTTCTTCCACATCACCCAGTTCCGCGGCTACGAACACTTCTGCCAGGGCCGTCCGATGGAAGAGATGCCCATCATCACCCAGCGCATCTGCGGCATCTGCCCGGTCAGCCACCAACTCGCATCGGCCAAGGCCTGCGATGCCATCTGCGGGGAGCCGATTCCCGAAACGGCGGCTATGCTGCGGGAGCTGCTGCACATGGGGCAGTACATTCAATCCCATGCGCTGCACTTCTTCCACCTGGCCAGCCCGGACCTGCTGCTGGGCTGGGACAGCGACCCGGCCCAGCGCAATGTGGTGGGAGTCATCGCCGCAGCCCCGGACCTGGCCAAACGCGGCATCCGCTTGCGCAAATTCGGGCAGGATATCATCAGCGCCCTGGGCGGAAAGAAGGTCCACCCGGTCTTTGCCGTACCCGGCGGCGTGACCAGTGCCCTGCCCCAGGCCGTCCGGCTCCAGCTGCTCGCCGGTTTTCAGGAGGCTTTCGCCACGGCCGGCGCGGCCCTGGGCATCATCAAGGAGTGGGCCGAGCAGCACGTGGCCGAAGTCAAGGTTTTTGCCAATTTCCCCTCCCACTATGCCTCTCTGGTGGATGACCACGGCCGGCTGCAGCTCTATGACGGCCAGCTGCGCATCAAGAGCCATGAGGGCGCCGTCCTGGCCCAGTTCGCCTCCGGCGATTACCTCAAGTACATCGGCGAACATGTCGAGCCCTGGAGCTACATGAAGTTCCCCTACTACAAGCCCCACGGGTACCCCGAAGGTCTTTACCGGGTCGGCCCCCTGGCGCGCCTCAACGCGGTGGATGCCATGGGCACCCCCCAGGCCGACGACGAACTGCGCCAGTTCCGCAAGGTGGCCACCGAAGATCGCAAAGGCGCCTCGCTGCTCTACCACTATGCCCGCCTGATCGAACTGTACTACGCCCTGGAGAGAGCCCAGGCCCTGTTGATGGACGATCGCATCATCGGCAAGCAGGTCCGCGCCACCGCGGCGCCCGCATACGCCCAGGGCGTGGGCATCATCGAAGCGCCCCGGGGCACACTGATTCACCACTACGAGGTGGACCGCCACGGCACCATCCGCGACGCCAACCTCATCGTGGCCACGGGCCACAACAACATCGGGATGAACCGCGCCGTAACCCTGGTGGCCAAGGAGTATATCCATCGCGGCGACATCCGCGAGGGCATGCTCAATCGCGTGGAAGGGGCCATCCGCTGCTACGACCCGTGCCTCTCCTGCGCCACCCACGCCCTGGGTCAAATGCAGATGACCATCCAGGTGCTGGACCACCAACGGCGGATCATCGCAACATTGGAAAGGAGATAGCGGATGCTTGCGCCTGGAACAGCAGCCCCGGCCTGCTGGGTCATCGCCTTCGGCAACCCCCAGCGGGGCGACGACGGCATCGGCCCTTATGTGGCCGAGCGCCTGAGCGACACCATCGGGCGGATGAACGGCGTGGTGCTGTGCTCCCTGCCCCAGCTGGATCTCACCCTCCTGGAAGAGATCCAGGGCGCCGATCACCTGATTTTCGTGGATGCCAGCGTGGAAGCGCTCGACAACGGCCTGCGCTGGTCGCCGGTGACGCCGGAATTGAACGGGTGGGCCATGGGGTCCCACCAGCTTACGCCGACGGTGTTCCTGGGGCTGCTGCATCTGCTATATCAGCGCAGGCCCACGGCCTGGGTGCTTTCGGTACAAGGCCGTCAATTCGACCTGGGCGAGGGACTGAGCGCCGATGCGCGCCGTGACGCGGACCGGGCCGCCGCGCAGATCGTGGACTGGTTGTACCTGCACGGCATCGCCCTGGATGGACACAACAATCGTGGGAAAGGACGAAACCATGGATAAGGCATACGACATCCTGATCATCGACGATGACCGCGACCTGGTTCACTCCATGCGCATCGTGCTCGAAACCAAACCGTACACCATCCGCACGGCCCACAACGGCAAGGAGGGGTACCATCGGATCGAGGAGAAGATACCGGACCTGATTATCCTGGATGTGATGATGGCCACCGACACCGAGGGTTTCGACCTGGCCTACCGGCTGCGCAACCAGGAGCGGTATCGGGATATTCCCATCCTGATGTTCACCTCCTTTACCCAGAAGATGGCCGAAACCGGCGCCGACAAATTCCAGCACATCATGGGCGAGGAGTGGCCCGTCAACAAATTCATGGAAAAACCCATCGATCCGGATGTATTATTGAAAACTGTGGAGGAACTGCTCAGGGGAGAATAGATCGACACAACCGGGGCGCCGCACATGAATCTGGCCAAAGAACTGGTAGCCCAGCAGATCTTCATTCGCCGGGAGCTGAGCGAAAGGGTCGGCTGGTTTGTCGGCGTGCGCTGGATCGCCATCGCCATTGCCACGGCTGGCGCCCTGGCGGCGCGTTTGTGGGGCTTTACCCTTCCGCTCCGGCCGGTCCTCTTCACCGTCGCCGCCATGGTCGGCTATAATCTGCTCTTCACCGTGGTCGGCCGCCGATTGCGGCAGATATCGCCGGATCGTCAAAGACCTTTCCAGATCAGCGCCCATGCCCAGATCGTCTGCGATCTGGGCGCCCTGGCCGCCCTGATCTACTTCACCGGCGGGTTCTACAGCCCCTTTACGCTCTTCGTCCTCTTTCAAATCATTCTGGCGGGCATCCTGCTCGAACCGGCCTATGCCTATATCTACGCCGGCGCCTGTACCGCCGCCATCGGATTGATGGGCGCCTTGCAAGCCGGCGGCACGATCACGCCGTACCCCGGCCTCTTCGAACATGCCATCTACCATACCGATCCGGCCCTGCGGGAAAGCGTGAGCTTCTTCATCATTCTGGCCGCGGCCTACCTGGTCACCGCTTACCTGGTCACCACCATCGCACGCGGTCTGCGCATCAAGGGCCGCGCCCTGCTGCGCTTCGGCAAGGAACTGGACGCGGCCAACACCAAGCTGACCGCCCTCTACGACCTGGTCAAGCAGATGGCGTTCTGCGCTGACTACCAGGAGTTGATGGACTCTGCCACCCAGACCACGGCGCGCATCATGGGCGTCAAGGCCTGCTCGATCAAGCTGCTGGACGAACAGCGCCAGACCCTGCGCTTCGCCTCCACCTATGGCTTGAGCCAGAATTACCTGGCCCGGGGGGATATCGAAATCGCCAAAAGCCCCATCAACCAGCGCATTCTCCAGGGCGCGGTCTACACCATCGGCCACATCGAAGAAAAGGACTACTTCCAATACCCGGAGAATGTCCGCCAGGAAGGCATCTCCTCCATGATCTGCCTGCCTCTCAAGGTGGAAAAGCGCGTCCTGGGCGTTTTTTGCGTCTACAGTCAGGCACAGGCCGGTTTCAGGGATGCGGATGTGGACTTCTTCGCCCTGGTGGCGGAACTCACCGCCCTGGCCATGCAGAACCTGAGGAGCGAACTGAACAAAAGCTGGTTTCTGCAGAAAGCGGCCCACCAGCTGCGCTCACCGCTCAATGCCGTCGACAGCATCCTCAAGGTGCTGCGCAAGGCCTATGTCGGCCCGCTCAACGAAAAGCAGACGGAGATGCTGGCCCAGTGCGAACGCCGCATCGAAGCCCTCTCCCTCACCATCCAGGATCTGCTCAAACTGGGCATCAAGCGGGCCGACAGCGCGTCCGTCGACCTGCGCCCGATCTCCCTGGCACCCCTGCTCAGCCAGTTTTCGGCCGTCTACCAGACCCAGGCCAAAGAGAAGGGAGTGCAGCTGACCTTCTCCCTGGCGCCCCATCTGCCTGCCATCCTGGGAGAAGAAAAGCTGCTGGACGACCTCTATACCAACCTGCTCTCCAACGCCATCAAGTACACCCCGGCCGGCAAAGCCGTCCAGGTCAGTCTAGACCGGGAAGACGGCCAACGCCTGCGCCTGCAGATCAGCGACACGGGCATCGGCATCCCCCGGGACCAGCTCCCGCGCCTCTTCACTGAATTCTTCCGCGCCGAAAACGCCAAGGCCCACACCGACCAGGGCACCGGCCTGGGCCTGGCCATCGCCAAAGAGGCCGCCGACCGCCTGCGCGGCACCCTGCAGATCGACAGCCGGGAAGGCCAAGGCACCTGCGTCACCTGCTATTTCCCCATCGCGTCCTAACCCCCCTTTGCATGCGCCTGCCTCTTTTGACCGCGGCCGCCATAATGTATTATGGAAACCTGTGCACCGGGTGGGCAACGCCGCCGGTGGGTTGCGGGCAAAGCTTAATAGCAACGCTTCATGATAAACCGGAAGGGAATTACATGGCTTGGATTATGCTCGTTTGTGCCGGGCTCTTCGAGGTCGGTTGGGCCATCGGATTGAAATATACCCAAGGCTTCACCCGGTTGTGGCCGACCCTCTGGACGCTGCTTTCCATGGCCGCCAGCCTTTGGCTGCTGGGAATGGCCATGAAGTCGCTGCCGGTGGGCACGGCCTACAGTGTCTGGGTCGGGGTCGGGTCGGTGGGCACCGTGGTGCTCGGCATCCTCCTTCTGGGCGAACCGGCCAATGCGGCGCGGCTGATCAGCGTCACGCTGATCGTGGCCGGCATCATCGGCCTGAAGCTCTCGGCGCCCGGCTGATCGTTGCAAGATGGTTGACGTCCTTTCCGCTTTAAGCGTATGGAACATCATCCAATCGTTATTTGGATGCACGCAGCCACAGCGCAACAGAGGAGGTTCGTATGCAAGCACGCGGTTTGCTCATGATCGAGCATCGGTTGATCGAACGGATGCTTTCCGCCCTCCAGGGTGCCTTGTCCCAGATCGAATCCCGGCGCAAGGTGGATCCGGTACTGGTGGATACGGCCGTCGACTTCATCAAGGTGTATGCCGACCGAACGCATCATGGCAAGGAAGAGGACATCCTTTTCAGGGAGCTGGAGAAAAAAGCCCTGCCGGCCGAGGAGCGGAGGGTCATGGCCGAACTCATTCAGGAGCACGTGTTCGGGCGTCAGACCACCCAAGCCCTGATCGCAGCCAACGCTCGCTACCGCACCGGCGACCTGAAGGCCTTGAAGGACATTGCCCAAAGCCTGAAGACCCTGATCGATTTTTACCCCAAGCACATCGAGAAGGAAGATAAGATATTTTTCCCCAAGGCCAGAGCCTACTTCAGCGTCGAGGAGGATCAGGCCATGCTGGCGCGCTTCTACGAATTCGATCGACGCCTGATCCATGAGAAGTACAAGCAGGTGGTCGAGTCTCTGGAAAAGAGCTGAACCCCCTTGCGAGGAGGATTCCATGTTTGACTTACAGCGTATGATCCGCCGGGTCTGGGCGCAACTGCTCGTCGCACTGGTGCTGATCTCGGTGCCGGTGCCTGCGCCGGCGGCGGATGAGGCGCCGTCACCCGCCGCCGAGGATGAGACGCTGACCGACGCGGCCGCGGCGCCGCCCCCGATGCTTCTGGATCCATCGACGTGCCAACGAATTGCCGATGACACGGCGCGCCTGGCCTGCTTCGATCGGCTGGCCCGGAGAGAAGAAGCGCTCGAAAACCTGACCTTCATGGAGAAGCAATGGGACCTGGTGCCGCTGGCAGAGAAGAAAAAACGCACCTTCGTCCTGCGTCCGCACCGCACCAACTATTTCCTGGCGGCGGCTTACAACGATTCCCCCAACGAATATCTGGAATCGGCAAACAACGCGGATGCCGAGGCCCAGAACACCGAGGCCAAATTTCAGATCAGCTTCAAAGCCAAGGCCTGGGAGCAGATGTTCCATCTGCCCTTGGATCTATGGGTGGCCTACACCCAGCTGAGCTTCTGGCAGCTGTACAACTCGGCCTTCTCTTCGCCTTTTCGCGATACCAACTATGAGCCCGAGGCCCTGTTCAACTGGCGCACGCGCTACGCCCTTCCGGATCTCGGGGGCCTCAAGCTGCAGTTCATCCAGGTCGGCCTCAACCACCAGTCCAACGGGCGTTCGGAACCCATGTCGCGCAGCTGGAACCGCGTGGTGGCCAACGTCGGACTGGAAAAAGACAATTTCAACGCTCTCTTGAAAACCTGGTACCGCATCCCCGAATCCGAAGAAAATGACGACAATCCCGACATCATCGACTACATGGGGTATGGCGAACTGTGGCTGACCTATTTCTACAAGGACACGCGCACGGCCGTGATGCTGCGCGGTAACCTGAACGAAGGGCATGGGGCGGTCCAGGTCGACTTCAGCGTGCCGCTGGCCAATCTGTGGGAGCCATTGGGCCGGAAATTCGCTTTGTACGTCCAGTACTTCAACGGTTACGGCGAGTGCCTGCTGGACTATAACGACAGCGCCAACCGCATCGGGGCGGGCTTCATGATCGTCGATTGGTTGTGATCCGGGCCCTATTGCAAAAATCTCAAACAAGGGCTTTTGGTTCAAGATCGCGGCGAAGGCAAATTTCAAAGAGGAGTTAAAATCTGCCCCCCACAACGATATTGGGCCAAACGGCTTTTTTAGACGGCTTGCCGCCCGTCACGAAAGGACATACATGTCGCTTCAAATCCTTTACTGGCACTGGCTGGTGGCCGGCATGCTGCTGATCATCGCCGAGTTGTTCATCCCCAGCTTCACCATTTTCTGGTTCGGCCTGGGAGCGATCCTGGTGGCCCTTTTTCTGCTGGCGGCGCCGGGCCTCGCTTTGAGCTGGCAGCTCTTCATCTTCGCCCTGGCGTCGTGCCTCTTCACCCTGCTGTGGTTCAAGTTCATCAAGCCGCGCATGACCGACCGCACCAAGGCGGGCATGGCCAAGGAAGCGGCGCTGGGGGAAAGCGGCCAGGTGATCCAGGCACCCGCCGGAGGGAAAAGGGGCGTGGTGCGGTTTGCCACTCCGTTGCTGGGCGAAGACGAGTGGCCCTTTATATGTGACGACCCTGTCCATCCGGGCGACCGGGTCTATGTCATGGATCTGTCAGGCAACACCTTGATCGTCGCCAAGAGCGCACCATCGGGGCAATAATCAACAAAGGAGAAGACCCATCATGGCCGGCATCATTGTCGTATCGGTTTTTGTAGTGCTCGTCATCATCACCATCGCCCTGGGCGTGCGCATCGTGCCCCAGGGCCACAAATTCGTCGTTCAGCGCCTGGGCAAATATCACAGCACCCTGGGCCCGGGACTGAATATCATCGTGCCCTACATCGACATGGTGGCCCACAAGGTGACCACCAAAGACATCGTGCTGGACATCCCCTCCCAGGAAGTCATCACCAAGGACAATGCCGTGATCATCGCCAATGCCGTGGCCTACATCAACATCGTCTCGCCGGAAAAGGCCGTCTACGGGGTCGAGGATTACAACCTGGCCATCCGCACCCTGGTGCAGACCTCGCTGCGCGCCATCGTGGGCGAGATGGATCTGGACGATGCCTTGTCCTCCCGCGAACAGATCAAGGCCAAGCTGAAGATCGCCATTTCCGACGACATCGCCGATTGGGGCATCACCCTCAAGACAGTGGAAATCCAGGATATCAACCCATCGCCCACCATGCAGAAGGCCATGGAGGAGCAGGCGGCGGCCGAACGCCAGCGCCGGGCCACCGTCACCCGGGCCGAAGGTGAAAAAAGCGCCGCCATCCTGGAGGCCGACGGCCGCCTGGAGGCTTCCAAGCGGGACGCCCAGGCCAAGGTCGTGCTGGCCGAGGCCAGCCAGCGGGCCATCCAGAAGGTGAGCGAGGCCATCCAGAACAACGAGTTGCCGGTGATGTACCTGCTGGGCGAACGCTACATCGAGGCCATCAACCACGTCGCCGCTTCCCAGAACAGCAAAGTGGTGGTGCTGCCCGCGGATATCCCCAGCGCGGTCCGAGGCATCATCGGCGGCCTGGGCAAGTGAGCGGGCGGCCGATATATCATAAATTCCTAAAGGTTCGACCCAAAGGGACGATATAGAGATCACGGACTGCGACGGATGCCGCCCATGGATCCTGCCATGGCCGTCGGAGCCGTAGCCGGCAGGCACCCCGTGATGGATTTGCCAGGAACGGACATTTATTCCAAATGCCCGAAACCAGGAACAAATCCGAACTAGCGACCCGACAGGACCGATTCGCGACACCTGCGACGGAATGGACAGCGGCAATGCCTGTAACAGCCAATGATGCGTGTGGTCCGCCGAACGAAGAACCCGAACCGAACGATCTGACGCTTTTGAACCGGGAACAGCTGCGCGCCTGTGTGGAGGTGAGCAAGGCCATCACCGCCGAACTCGATCCGGAAAAGCTGATCCCCACCATCATGGAGCGCATCTCCCGCCTCCTGCCTTCGGAAACCTGGTCTCTCCTGCTGCTCGACGATGCCACCCAGACCCTCAAGTTCGAAATCAGCATGAACATCGACCCGCTGATGGTCAAAGATTTCCGACTGGCGCTGGGCCAGGGGGTCGCCGGCCAGGCGGCCCTGCGCCAGCGCCTGCTGGTGGTGGAGGATGTCTCCGGTTGCGACTTCTTCTTCGATCAGGTGGATGCAGCCACCGGTTGCCGCACCACGGCGCTGGTCTGCGCGCCGATCCTGTATGCCGGCCGCACCCTGGGCGTGCTGGAAGTGGTCAATCCCAAGCGCATCTCCTCGGCCGACCTGGCCATGCTGCGTTTGCTGGCCGACTATCTGGCCATCGCCATCGAGAATACCCGGCGCTACCAGCGCATGCGGGCCAACGCCGTGCACGACAGCCTCACCGGCCTTTTCAACCAGCGCTACCTGTACATGAACCTGCAGGGCCACCTGGACGCCTGCCGTCGCTGCAGCCGACCTTTGTCCTTGATATTCATGGATATGGATGATTTCAAACAGGTCGTGGACCGGCATGGCCACCTCAACGGCAGCCGGGCCCTGAGCGAGGTGGCCCAGCGCATTCAAGGCTGCCTGACGCCCCCTGAGTTCGGCGTGGCTTACGGCGGCGACGAGTTCGTGATCGTGCTGCCGGGATTCGACCGCTGCCAGGCCCTGGCCTTGGCGGCCCGTATCCGCCAAACCGTCAAAGAGACCCCCTATCTCATCCACTGGGGCCCCCTGGTCGAACTGAGCGCCAGCTTCGGGGTGGCCACCTTCCCCGAAGACGCCGACGACAGCACCTGCCTGTTGGCCCTGGCCGACCAGGCCATGTTCCAGGTGAAAACCTCGGGCAAGGACCGGGTGAGTGCCAGCTTGAAAAAGAAGACCACCCGCCGGAAGGTTCAACGGTTGAAGATTGCCGACGCCTGAATTCCTGTCACCCGGCCTTTACTTTGAATGGCTTGAACATCACGATCAACCTGGGCAGCAGCATCAAGGCGCCGGCCAGGGCGATCACCATGGCCAGACTGGTGAAGGCGCCGAAGTAAATCGTCGGCCAGAAATTGGAAGTGGTCAAGATCGAGAAACCGATGACGATGGCCACCGAGGTGTAGAACATGGCCTTGCCGATGCTGGCGTGGCAGCGATGCAGGGTCTTGATGTAGTCGCCGTTGACCTGGATCTCCTCCCGGAAGCGGCAGATGTAGTGGATGGTATCGTCGACGGCGATACCCAGGCTGATGGAAGCGATGGTGATGGTCATCATGTCCAGGGGGATGTCCATCCAGCCCATGGCGGCCAGCACCACCGCGGCCGAAAGCAGATTGGGGAAGAGCGCGATCAGAGCGAGTCGCAACGATCGGAACAACACCAGGAACATGCCCAGCAGCGCCAGGGCCGTGATGCCCATGGTCTTGATCTGGGAAGAAAAGAGGCTTTGCAGCATGTTGTTGTAGAGCACCATGGTGCCGGCCAGCCGGAGGCGATCGGGCGCGAGCCCCAGTTTTGTGATCAGGTCGCTCTTGATCTTCTTGAGCAGGGCGTCGCGGTGCAATCCTTTCAGGGAGTCCTTGATCCGGAGCGAAAAGCGCGCCTCGTTGCCCTCAATGGAAATGTACGGATTGAGCACCAGGTTGCGGTATTTGTCGGGCAGCTTGGTGTAGAGCACGGCCATCTCGATGCTGGTCAGGGGCTTGTCGTTGTTCAGGGTGCGGCCGATCTTGAGCAGGGTCGCCAGGCTGAGCACCTTTCCGGTTTCAGGCAGGCGTTCCAGATAATCGTGCACCTTCATGATGGTCTCCAACCGATCGTCGAAGAACCAGTATTTGTCGTAGTCTTCGGTCACGCTGGCGGCATAGGGGTTGAGCAGCGGATCCTCATCTTCATCCTGCACGGCGAACTGCTTCAAATCGACCGGGTCGAAGCGCACGATCACGTCCAGGGGCGTGGTGCCGCCGAGCTTTTCGTCGATCAGCCGCATGCCCTGGTAAATCTCCGTGGAATGCTTGAAATAGTCGATGAAGCTGTTCTCCACCCGCAACCGGCTGATCCCCATGACCGTCAGGATGCACAGCACCGCCGTAACCAACGGAATCGCCACCCCGTGGCGCTCGGTGAAACGCCCCAGCTTCACCGACAACGCCTCTCCGCTTCTGGCACGCTCGGGCTTGAGGGTGCGTTTTTTCATCAAGACGACCGTGGCCGGATAGAGTATGAAGGTCATGATGATGGACAGTACCAGACCGGCGCTCATCATCAGGCCGAAATTGATGACCGGCTTGATGTCGCAGAAGACCAGGGAGCTGAATCCGGCAATGGTGGTGAGGGTGGCGTACAGGCAGGGTACGAACATCGAGTGCACCGTGTCCTTGACCAGCGTGCGCTGGTCCAGCTGCGGATCGGCCCGGTGATACTCCCGGTAGCGCACGATGAGATGGATCACGATGGACATGGTGATGATCAGCTGCAGTGAAATGAAGTTGGAGGAGATGACCGTCACCTCCCAGTCGAAAAGGGTCAGGATGCCCATCATGGCGATCACCGACACGAAGCAGCAGAGCATGGGCAGGACCACCCAGAGCACACGCCGGAAGATCACGCCCATGACCACCACCAGCAAGAAAAAAACCCCGAGACCGAAGGTCTTCAAATCGTTGCGCACGAAGGTGATCATGTCGTTCTGAACCATGCTGATGCCGCCCAGATGAATGTCGGCATCCCCCCGGTAATGATCCAGCACGGCCCGCACATCGAGGATATTCTGATGCTGCTCGGCATTGAGCCGGTCCATCAACTGGCTGATCTTCTCCTTGACGATGGCGAAGTCCGCTGCTTCGGCTTCACTGAGCGGGCCGTCATCCATTTTGATCAGGTATTCGTTGCGCTTGCGGCTCAGGGCCAGGTAGTCCGGATCGATCTTCAAGTTGACCATGACGGCCGTGGTCTTCAGGTCCCGACTGACGATCAGATCGCAGTAGAGCGGGCTGGTTTGCAGTTCCTTCCTGGCCAGGGCCTTGTCGGTCTCAGGCGACGCCAGCGTGCGGATGCCTTCGTTCACGTCGGCATAGGAGATGGGCGGGCTGTCGAAGAGCGGCACATCCAGCAGCGTCACCACCGACGCCACCAGGGGCTGGGCCGAAAGTTCGTCGCGCAACCGGCCGATGGCGGCCAGGGTCGGCGCTGCCAGCAGGTCGCTCCCTTTGGGCGTATAGGCGATCAGCAGAAAATCGTTGATGCCGTAGCGATTGACGATCTGCCGGGAGTAGCGCAGATCCTTGTCGTTCTCCAGAAGGAGGGTTTCCGCCGACGCGTCGATGCGGAAATCACGGGCCGTGTAACCGAGGAAGGCGACAATCGCCCCCAGCAGCAGGATGACCACCACCGGATGATCCAGAACCAGTTTCGTGTACCAGCGAAGTGCGGCTTCGGCGACCTTTTTCATGAAGCTCCAATCGGCATGGGTAGGGGCTGCACCTTCTTTCAGGGGTCGATCCTGAAGAGAAAGGGTTGGAAATCATAGGGTTGCTTTGCTTATACCCGTTCGGCCGCAAGGGGTCAAGCCGCTTGCCCCGGCATAGACCGAGGCGACGGCGCTTCATGGAAGGCACCAGTGCGTCCATGGGCTTCGAATTGACGCGGTTCGGCGATAAATGTCGAACGCGCCTCAAATTTATTTACAGAAACTGTCACAATGTGTTACAGAAACTGACACGCTAGTTTTGATAAGGCCCTATCCCCGGTCCCTGCCCATACATTAAAGTTTGCACCAAGTGACAACACACCGCGATGGATGCTACATTTGCCTTGGCTCCATCTGGATCGCGATACGAAGGGAAATGCGATATGCCCGAAGAGATTTCCAGAGTCTATGACGCCATCATCGTCGGCTCCGGCCCGGGGGGCGCCTCGGTGGCCAGAGAGTTGATGACGCAGGGCCGGCGGGTATTGATGCTGGAACGCGGGGACAACGCCCCCGTCAAAGGCTCCTTTTTCCAGGTGGCCGCCAATGCCGGCATCCCCGGCCAGAGCCTGCTCTTCACCAACTTGGAAATGCTGGCCATGGTGCGGGGCCTGTGCACCGGCGGCAGCTCGATATTCTACTGCGCCACGGCCTTCGAGCCGCCCTATGCGATGCTGGACAAGTACGGCGTCGACCTGCGGACGGAAGTTCAGGAGCTCAAAGCGCAACTCCCCATCGCCCCGACCGAGGACCGGCTGATGGGGCCGGGCGCCCGCCTGATGATGGAAAGCGCCCGGCAGCTGGGATACCGCTGGCACAAACTCGACAAGTTCATCTACCAGGACAAATGCCGGCCCGATTGCGGCCTTTGCAGCTACGGCTGCCCCCACGGCGCCAAATGGACGGCGCGCAATTTCGTCGAAGCGGCGGTCGGCCGGGGAATGACGCTGGTCAACGGCGCCCGGGTCACCCGGGTGCTCTTCGAAGGCGACAAGGCCGTGGGGGTGCGCTACCGCAAAAATTTCCAGGATCACGAGGCGTTCGCCAAACGCATCGTGGTGGCGGCCGGCGGGGTAGGATCGCCCAAGATTTTACGCCGCAGCGGATTGGCGCGCGCGGGGTACGATTTCTTCTTCGACCCCCTGGTCATGGTCTTCGGCACCGTGGACGGGTTGCGCAGCCGGGGCGAAATCCAGATGTCGGCCGGCGTGCATATGAATGCCGGCGGCTACCTGATGGTGGATCTCAATTTCCCCGCCCCCATCTATCTGGCCCAGAGCCTGCCCAGACTGAGGCTGGACAAGGCCTTCTCCCAGCCGAAGACCCTGATGATCATGATCAAGATCAAAGATGCCCTGGGCGGCCGCACCACCGGCTGGGGCGGTGTCCGCAAGCGTCTGCGGCCCGAAGACAAGGCCAAATTAAAGGACGGATACAACCACGCCGCCCGCATCCTTAAAAACGCGGGCGCCAAGGGGATTTTCAGCGGCTGGACCGTGGCGGCCCATCCCGGCGGCACGGTCAAGATCAAGGAACTGCTGGACAGCAATCTCAAGACCGCAAAAGAGAATCTGTATGTCTGCGACTGTTCCGTGATTCCCGAAGCCTGGGGTCTGCCCCCCACGCTGACCCTGCTGGCCCTGGGCAAGCGCCTGGGAAGACACTTGGCCGGACAGATGCAATCTTGACCGCCATCCCCGCGAAGGCGCAGATCCAGGCCTTTTTACACGCTGGACGCCCTGCTGGTGGATATCATCAATACCCCCGAAGTCCGCCGCAGATCGCCGATCCCGTCGACCGCTTCGACGCTGTGGGGCGTTTTCTCCGATGGATGCCCTGATTTTAAGCTTTCCTCGCCACCGTGCTTGAGGTAAGGCAATCCAATGAACCCTTCGCTTGGCCCCACCATACTCCCTGCGCCCCTGCCCGAGGCGCCGGGCACCTATGTGCTCCTGCTGCAGTTGCGCGAGCGCGCCCCCATCCACATCGGCCGACTGGGCCTGATCATCTTCCAGCGCGGCTGGTATGCCTATGTGGGCAGCGCCTTCGGCGCCGGCGGCCTGGCCGCGCGGCTGGGCCGCCACCTGCAGGCGAAAAAAAAGCCCCACTGGCATCTGGACTATCTGCGCGCCCTGGCCGAACCCCGGCGCATCTGGCTCAATACGGCCATCACCCCGCTGGAACATGCCTGGGCGGCAGCCCTGGCGGCCGGCGGGGCCAGACCCATCCCCGGATTCGGCTGCTCCGACTGTCACTGCCACTCGCACCTTTTATATTACCGGACAGCTCCCCGGAATCTGACCGGCCTGGGGGCGGGTTTGAAAAGCTACACCCTGGCAACCCCTTCCGAGCGCAGCGATACCGCCCCGGTGCCCCCTTCCGGCGCCTGAAACGCTAGGTAAATTACTTCCCTTATTGATGACCCGACTACAGCCATTTTTAAGAAGCCGACTACATAAAACCCCCATATTTTAAGGGATCGAATCGCCGCCGGGAAGCCGCACACCATTTAACCCATTGACCCGAAAATATATTTTTTGGAGTGGCATGTCACATGCATATAGAGCTGTAAAATTTTTGGACGCACCGGGAGGTGCTCTTATGCTCTCGAAAGGAGACACCATGATCACGCTGAAACGAATGAAGGACACCACCAAGGAAAAACTCATCGGACTTGTAGATGATACGGAGGTCATTTCCATCGAAAGAAGTGTATTTGAACCGCTGTGGAAGGTGTCGCAGCAATTGGCGCTGCCCAACCGGCTGACGGTCGCCAAAGAATACACCAAGTGCATCAACGATGTCGTGTTTGCGGCCGAATCTTCTCGATAAGGCTTGGCGTTGCGCCGCGATCGGCTCCGGTATAGATAGGCTTCGAATATGCGAATGGAAATACCCGCGCGAAACTGCGAGGATGGACCCGTCCAAACCGGATAACTGCCTGTTCGTGAAATCGAAAAGCCGGTAGACATTCAGTCGAAGTCGGCACCAGGGCCCGGCGGGGCAGGGGTGTGCCCACGACCGGAAGATGACGCTCTGTCGTAAAGGGCAACATTCTTCTTCCCGCCGTGCCCGGGCCGACCGAAGGACGACCTTGGGCCTCTCTCTCACCAGGGATCAGCAGCAATTCTCGGTGAATCGTCACAGTGTGTTCAGGTCATGGTTCGGGGCACCATTGGCCATATCTTTTTAGTGCCGCTGGGGTGCAGCGGAGGAAAAGCGGCCTGGACTGTCTGAGCGCAGCGAGTTTCCAGGCCGCCCGGAGCGCACCATTAGCGGCACTTGAAAAGTGTGGCCGGTGACACGAATCATGACCTGACGCACTGTGCGCGCATTGGCTCCGAATGCATGCTGTTCTATCAGAATACCTGAGGGATCAGGCAGCAGGTTGCCATGGGAACCCGGATGATGTAGAGCTTCGATCCAGGCAAAGGGTTTGGAACCCTGGTTGGAAAGCAGAGCATCTTGCCTTGGAGTCCCCATGAAAATCATCGATGCCACTGTCATCACCAAGCTCAAATTCCTGACGCTCTTCGCCGTCTCCTACCTGGACCGCAAGGGCGTCGTCCGTCATTGGCACATGGTCAGCCGGGGCGAACCGCCCAAATGCATCAGCGGCGAGCGCCGTCCCGACGCGGCCATCATCGTCCCCTATCACCGCCGCGAAGACAAGCTGGTGGTGATCAAGGAGTTCCGCGTACCGGTGGGCGATTACCAGTACGGCTTTCCCGCCGGCCTGCTCGACCCCGGCGAAGCCCTCGAGGTCACGGCCGGCCGGGAGCTGCGCGAGGAGACCGGCCTGACGCTGGTGCGCGTCTACCGCCACAGCCCGGCCATCTTTTCTTCCGCCGGCCTGTCGGACGAAGCCATTGCCATGGTCTTCGCCGAAGTGGAGGGTATGCCCAGCGTCCGCCATGCCGGCGACTCGGAAGATATCGAAGTATTTTTGCTGGGCCGCGAAGAGGTCCGCGAGTTGACCCAGTGCGAAGAGATCGTCTTCGGCGCCCGGGCCTGGCTGGCCATGGATGCCTTCGCGCGCATGGGAAGCGATTATGTGACCGGCGGCCTCGATTGCTGAAGGGAGCGCCAGGTGTGCTTCGAAAGGAAGCTGCCCGCCACGTGCCCCTCCATTTCGAGAAACATCTGCCAGGGCATGGCAAACGAGAGGTACTGGGCCCCCAGCAGCGTGCGAACGTACTTGCGGGCCGAGATATCCGTGAGGCCGACCACGGCCCTGGGGCTGCCCGACCGGCCCTCCCTGAAGGGCAGGATGCCGATGGTCTGGCACCCCGCGGCCCAGGGAATGATCACGTTCTCCATGCCCTCGCGACCGTAATTGGCCAGGATAACCAGCGCCGAGAGCTGGTCCGGATCGGCCAGGAGCACCACGGTCTCCGGCTTCTCCACCGCCGGGTCGATCTCCGCCAGGGGCTTGAAGAGCACGTAGGCCGACGCCGCTTCGGCGATCGGCAGCTCCGCGAGCCACTGCTTTACCAGCCCGGGCGTCTGGACATAGCCCTCCCCTTCCAGGAAATTCTCCGCGAATTCTTTGCCGGCCGTGCCCGCGAGCGCCTTGCCGACCTGCCGGCCGGTTTCCCACTGCCTGTTTCCCGACGAGAGAAAGTGGGCGAAACAATCGACGCCGCCGGGAAATTGCAGATAGACGTTCCCGAACCCCAGCCCGACGCCGCCGCCCCAGCAGCCGTAGGTGCTCTTATCGAAGGCCGCGGTCTTGCCCCGGGCGGCGTTGGCGAACATGAACATGACACAGCCCCATTTTCCCTGTTTGAACTGCAGGGCCTTTTCCGGCTTGGCAGCCGACAGCACCACGGCCACGGGGTTGTATTTGATTCCGACGGCTTTGGCGATTTTGGATTCCATGGGTCACCTCATATATTATCCACCGGGGTTGAGGGATGGCATCGTCCTTTGAAGGAGTCTCATCCAAGCCTTTCCGGTTGTCAAGCGGCCGTAATTCCCGGTGAACCGTCACGGAGCGTTCGGACCATGGTCCGGCGCGCGGCACCGCGGGCTTGACGGCTCCGGGCCTTCGGTGTCAAGCTCTCCCCAGCAGCGGCATGGGGCCGCATGGTTGGCAAGGGCAGGTACCGGCATGCGACGCGAAAAAGACCGACTGGAGCCCACCTTCAAGATCTTCCACGAGCTGATGGACCGGCGGATTCAGGAGATCCTGCTGGTTTCCAGCCCGTACGATGCCTACATCATGGAGGAGGACGGCCGCCTGGCCGGCCGCATCATCCACGAGTACCGCGGCCTGAACCTGAGCCGGCCGCCGCGCATCACCTGGGCCTCTTCGGGCCGCGAAGCACTGCAGACCCTCTCGCGCAAGCCGTTCGATCTGGTCATCACCATGACCCGTCTGGACGATGTGGCCCCCGCGGCGCTGTGCGGCCGGATCAAGCAGGACCACCCGGCCATGCCCATCTACTACCTTTCCCACGAACCTCTGCCCGCCCCGGCCGGTCCGCCCGGGTGCGCGTGCACCTGGTTCGACCGCCGGTTCGTATGGCTGGGCAACACCGACCTGCTGCTGGCGCTCATCAAGAGCGCCGAAGACCGCATGAACGTGGACTTCGACACCAAGGCCGCGGGCGTGCGCGTAATCCTCATCGTGGAGGATTCGCCGCTCTACCTTTCGACCCTGCTGCCGTTCATCTACAAGGAGATCGTGCGCCAGACCCAGTCGGCCATGGACGAATCGCTCAACGAAGAGCATCGCATTTTGCGCATGCGCGCGCGGCCCAAGATCCTGCTGGCCGAAAGCTTCGAAGAGGCCCGGTCGCTCTGCGAGCGTTACGCGCCCTTCATGCTCACCGTGCTGTGCGACGCGCGCTTTCCCCGGGAGGGCCGGCTGGACCCGGAGGCCGGCATGGCCCTGCTGGGCGATCTGCGCCAAAGCCACCCGGAGCTGCCGCTGATGATGTTCAGCTCCGAACCGGGCAATCGGACGCGCGCCGAGGCGCTGGGCGCCCATTTCATCGACAAGCAGGCGCCCGCCCCGCATGCCGGGATCCGCGCCTTTTTCGTACGCAACCTGGGGTTCGAGGATTTTGTCTTCCGCCTGCCCGACGGCCGCGAGGTGGGCCGGGCCGCCGATCTGCGCACCATGGCGCGGGTGCTGCCGACGATACCCGATGCGGCCATGGAGTACCACGCCCAACGCGAGCATTTTTCCACCTGGATGATGGCGCGCATGGAGCTCGAGCTGGCCTTCACCCTGCGGGCGGCCAAGGTCGCCGATTTCGCCAGCATGGCCGATCTGCGGGCGTATATACTCGATGCCATCGCCAGCCAGCGCAAAGAGCGGCAACGCGGCGTGGTGGTGGATTTCAACCGGGATGAGTACGATCCCACGGCCGAATTCGTCAAGATCGGCAATGGCTCTCTGGGCGGCAAGGCCCGGGGCCTGGCCTTTCTCTCCGCCCTGCTGAAAAAGGAGGAGGCCCTGGCGGCCGCCTATCCCAATGTGGCCATCGGCATACCCCGCACCGTGGTGATCAGCACCGAGGGCTTCGAGCGCTTCCTGGGCCGCAACCAACTGCGCATGGAGGCCGTCCAGGGCCTGCCGGACGCCGCCATCGAGGATCTGTTCACCCGCTCCGCCTTTCCCGAAACGCTCAAGCGCAAGCTGGCCTCGTTTCTGGCGGCCGTGAAGAGTCCCCTGGCCGTGCGCTCTTCCAGCCTGCTGGAGGATACCCAGGCCCACCCCAGTGCCGGCCTGTACAAGACATTCATGCTGGCCAACAACCACCCCGACCCCGAGGTCCGGCTGGCGCAGCTGCTGCGCGCCATCCAGCGGGTCTACGCTTCGGCCTGGTTCGCGGCCCCCCGGGCCTTCGCGCGCCAGTCGCCCTTCGGCCTGGAAGAGGACCGCATGGCCGTGATCCTCCAGCCGGTGGTGGGCGCCCGGGCCGGCCCGTACTTCTATCCGGCCATATCGGGGGTGGCCCAGTCCTACAATTTCTACCCGGTGGCCTACATGCAGGCCGACGAGGGCATCGTGCACGCGGCCCTGGGACTGGGGCGCATCGTGGTCGAGGGCGGCGCCGCCCTGCACTTTTCGCCGCGCCACCCCCACCTGCTGCCCCAGATCGACAGCGTGGCCAAGGCGCTGCGCAACGCCCAGCGCGCCTTCTACGCCTTGGATGTAAGCCGCGGCGGCCAGGCGGAGGTCGACCCGGAGCAACTGATCGTCTCACTCGCCGTGGACGACATGGCCGCCCACCCGGCGGTGCAGGCCCTGGCCAGCACCTACGTGGCCGAAGACCAGCGCATTCGCGATACGGCCGCCGTCGACGGCCAGAAACTGATCACCTTTGCCAGCGTCCTGAAATACAATCTCTTCCCCCTGGCCCCGCTGGTGGAAGACCTGCTGGAACTGGGCCGGCGGGGTCTGGGCTGCCCGGTGGAGATGGAGTTCGCCGCCGAGCTGCCCGGTGCGCCGGGCGGTCGCCACACCTTCAGCCTGCTGCAGATCCGGCCCATGGGCAGACGCGAGCAGACGATCGCCATCACGGTGACCGCCGAAGACGAACGCCGCGCCGTCTGCTTTTCCCGCCGGGCCCTGGGCAACGGCTTGCGCCGGGACATCCGCGACATCATCTTCGTCAAGCCCGAGGCCTTCGATCCGGCCCGCACCCCGGCCATGGCCGCCGACATCGCCCGTTTCAACGCCCAACTGGAGCGCCGGGGGCGGCCCTATGTGCTCATCGGCCCGGGACGCTGGGGCTCGGCCGACCGCTGGCTGGGGATCCCCGTGGCCTGGCGGGAGATCCGCGGGGTGGCCGCCATCGTGGAGACCACGGTGCGCAACCTCAGCGCCGATCCCTCCCAGGGCAGCCATTTCTTCCACAACCTGATGGCCCAGGGCGTCGGCTACCTCACGGTGGCCGGCCCCGACGCCGGCTTCGTGGACTGGCCCTGGTTGACCGCCCTGCCGCCGGCGGGCGAAACCGATTTCGTGCGCCACGTGGCCCTGGAAAAACCGTTGCACGTCAAGATCGACGGCAAGTCTTCGGTGGGGGTCATCGGCGACAAATAGGCGCAAAAATGTCTAACTTCCGCAAACCGAACGATAAAGGAGCCGCGCCATGCAAGACATGATCATGGAGAAGATCAAGGCCAAGGACCCCGGCGAAAGAGAATTTCACCAGGCGGTGAGCGAAGTCGTCGCCACGGTCAAGCCGGTGCTCGCTGCCCATCCCGAGTACCGCTTCCAGAAGGTCCTCGAACGGCTGGTGGAACCCGAGCGGGTGATCATCTTCCGGGTGCCCTGGATGGACGACCGCGGCGAACCCCAGGTGAACCGCGGCTTTCGCATCGAGATGAACAGCGCCATCGGCCCCTACAAGGGCGGCCTGCGCTTCCACCCCTCGGTGAATCTGTCCATCCTCAAGTTCCTGGCCTTCGAGCAAGTCTTTAAAAACGCCCTCACCTCGTTGCCCCTGGGCGGCGGCAAGGGCGGCTCCGATTTCGATCCCAAGGGCAAATCGGACAACGAAGTGATGCGCTTCTGCCAGAGCTTCATGGCCGAACTCTTCCGCCACATCGGCGCCGACACCGACGTGCCGGCCGGCGACATCGGCGTGGGCGCCCGGGAGATCGGCTTTCTCTTCGGCATGTACAAACGGTTGCGCAACGAGTTCACCGGCGTGCTCACCGGCAAGAGCCTCAACTGGGGCGGCAGCCTGATCCGGCCCGAAGCCACCGGCTACGGCTGCGTCTACTTCGCCGCCGAAATGCTCGCCGCCGACAACCAGACCCTGGAAGGCAAGACCTGCCTGGTCTCCGGCGCGGGCAACGTGGCCCAGTTCACCGTAGAAAAACTCCTCGCCCTGGGCGCCCGGCCGGTGACCCTCTCCGACTCGTCGGGCTACATCTACGACGAGGCCGGCCTGGACGCCGAGAAGCTCGCCTTCGTCAAGACCCTGAAGAATGTCCGCCGCGGCCGCATCCAGGAGTACGCCGCCGCCTATCCCCAGGCGGTCTACACCGCCGTGGACCCGGCCCGCACCAGCAATCCCCTGTGGGCCCACCGCGCCGACTGCGCCTTTCCCTGCGCCACCCAGAACGAAATCAACGCCCAGGATGCCCGCCATCTCGTCGCCGGCGGCGTGCGCCTGGTGGTCGAAGGCGCCAACATGCCCACCACCCCCGAGGCCATCGACATTCTCCACGACGCCGGGGTGCGCTACGCGCCGGGCAAGGCCGCCAACGCCGGCGGCGTGGCCGTCTCGGGCCTGGAGATGGCCCAGAACAGCATGCGCCTGCACTGGCCCCGGGAGGAGGTCGACAGCCGCCTGCAGATGATCATGAAAAACATCCACAAAAACTGCACCGCCGCCGCCGAACGCTACGGCACCCCGGGCAACTACCTGGTGGGCGCCAACATCGCCGGCTTCGTCAAGGTGGTGGATGCGATGCTGGATCAGGGGTTGGTGTAGGGCATCGCCCCCGAAACCAAACTTGCTCCTTGACGTGACCTCACAACTAACATATTGGATGAAAAATTATGACTTTTTATTAGATTTTCATCCAATATGGACACAAGCCGATTATTCCAGACCGAATTGGTTTTGCGCGTCACCGGCATAAGCGCCAACCAATTAAAGTATTGGGTAAAAGTTGACCTCGTGACCCCTGCGAAAGAGGGCAAACGATATTTTTATACATTCAGGGACATTATTAGGCTCAGAGTAATCAGCAACCTCAAATCCAAAGGATTAAGCCTTCAAAAGATTCGCAGAGGAATCGACAACCTGGCCAAAGTACTTCCCGCAGAGGATGATCCGCTGGCGCGCTTGATCATATTCACCGACGGCCAGGAAATGATTGCCATGGAAAAAGGCATGTATTTTAGCGCCACCTCCATGCAGCTCTATTTTCAGTTCGATGTCGAGCAATTGCAAGCAAGCATCGTTGAGTTGCAAGCGCAAGAGGTTATAAAGACAAAGGCGCCCGACTCGAAATTCGGCTCACTCGGTTAGTAACGCAAACCCGCATTCTCGGAAAGCATGTATCGTGGTCAAGAACACACACGAAATACGTGACCCCATTCATGTCTTTATCAAGCTCGATTCCCAGGAGCGACGGGTTCTCGATTCGGCACCGTTTCAAAGGTTGCGCTGTATTCACCAGTTGGCCATGACCTATTTGGTCTATCCAGGCGCCACCCATCGCCGTTTCGAGCATTCCTTGGGTGTGATGGAGTTGGCGAGCCGCGTTTACGATATCATTACGAATCCTGAAAACCTGACCGATGAAATTCGAAGCCTGTTTCCTCAAACACAAAACGATTATCATCGGTTACATTGGCGTCGGGTTTTACGGCTCGCGGCCCTATGCCACGATATTGGACACCTGCCGTTTTCTCATGCCGCGGAAGATCTACTGCCAGAAGGTTGGGACCACGAGCGAATGACGCGCGAGTTGATACTCAGTCCCGCCATGAAAGAAATCTGGACCGGCCTGGACCCGCCAAAACCTGACCCACTTGATATCGTGAAACTGGCCCTTGGGAAAAAAAAGGCAAGTGACCTTCCATTCAGCGATTGGGAAATCCTATTGGCGGAAATCATTGTAGGCAACGCCTTTGGCGTCGATCGCATGGATTATCTTTTAAGGGATTCCTTGCATACTGGGGTAGCCTATGGCAAATTCGACCACTTTCGATTGATCGATACCATGCGCATTTTGTCGCCGCCTGCGCATGGCGATGAGAAGAAAAGCTCTTTGGAACCTTACATTGGCGTTGAAGCCGGCGGTTTGCAATCGGCCGAGGCGTTGCTCTTGGCACGCTATTTCATGTTCAGCCAGGTCTATTTTCATCCGGTTCGGCGCATTTACGATATTCATTTGAAGGATTTTCTTGCGGAGTGGCTGAGCGGCGGATGTTATCCAAACGATGTGGAGCGGTTCTCTGCCTTTACAGATGCGGAAATTACCAGCGCCATGCGCCAAGCCGCCAAAGATAACCGGGTAGCGGGGCATGTGCATGCCAAGCGAATCATCGACCGCAACCATTTTCGGGTGCTTCACGAAGGTACACTGAGTGATATATTGGCTTCCGGTGGCGCAATGAAAACCAAGCATATTGCGGCCGCCGCGGCGAAAGAATTCGGCGCGGATAAAATAAGATTCGATTCTTCCTTGCCAAAGGACAGCGCTATCGATTTTCCGGTACGAGAACGTGATGGATCGATCGTCTCCGCTCACTCCAAATCTCAGGTGCTCAAAAAAATTCCGGCCGCGGCCTTTGAGTACATATTTGTCGAAAAAGAGATCCTGCCCGAAGTCTCTGAATGGTACCAGAAAAACAAAACCATGTTGATGGCTAAAAGCATGGAGGAGGAGTCATGAAAGAACAACAAAATAGAGCCGTATTGGTGGCGTTGATTAAGTCCCTCCGGGCCAAAGGCAGTTGGTGTGGGGAAACCCATATCCAGAAGGCTGCTTTTTTCTTGAAAAACTTGACGGGCGTGCCGATCGATTTTGAGTTCATCCTATATAAGCATGGCCCGTTCTCGTTCGAATTGAGCGACGAACTGAGCGTGATGAAAGCTTATGAATTGTTGGATATGGAAGTCACCTACCCCTACGGACCTAAAATAGTGGCTACCGACATGGGGAATGCACTCCAGGAACGTTTCCCCAAGACATCCGCCCAATATGCAAAGCAGGTCGCGTTTATCGCGGAGAAACTGGGCGACAAAGGTGTGGTCGACCTGGAGCGATTGGCCACCGCATACTATGTAACCATGGAAAAGCCCGACAGCAGCATAGAGGAGCGCGCAACGGCCATCGTTGAGCTTAAGCCGCACATTTTACCTGAATCGGCAAGGCAGGCTGTTTTGGATGTAGATGCTTTTATCGCGCAGGTTCGCGAAGAAAAACTGCGCGCAGCGTAGAAATCCATTTATGAGGGGATATCCTAAACCAGCTATTTATCCTACCGACTGCTCTACAATGGCATCGGCCAATTGAATTTTGGTGCTTTGGGCAGTGTTCAGCCGGGCTTTGAGTTCATCGCACAGCGCCATGAGTTCATCGACTTTGGCGACGATGCGGCATTGCTCATTTAATGGTGGGACTGGAAAAACTAGCGGCGCAATGTCCTTGTTGTTTATTTGAGGAACACTGGTTCCGCTGTTAAGTTCAGCCAAATCAATACCCATTAGCCATCTATAGGCATAATCCAAACTTATCCCTTCAAACGGCGTAATGGCCATTATATTAAGGTCCGCAAACAAGTCGGTCTTCACCAAACGCTTTTTATTCGTAGCTATCGCCCCACCTCTTTTTGGGAAAATTATGCTGCCAGATGGTATAAGCGCATTAAGCTCTTTGGAGTCTGGATTGATATAACGAGAAGAGTTTTTTATTTCAAATTCATTGCCTTCAATATTCATATCAGCAACTTTTAAATATAAGTATGCTCCGCTATGAAGTTCTTTCTCTTTATCGAAGGAAGTGCCACTCATTAGCCGAAAAATGTCTCCAACACGAGCCCATTCCCAACTATCCGGTACAATATAGGTCTTTTCCTCCTCCCTAATCTCCGATAATGGACAGCCCCTTTTGATCATACCTTCCTTCATCCACCCCTTATTTTCTTTGGCGATCTTTTCCAGCAGGACGCTGGCCGGTTCGTCATTGGGGTCTTGGGGCACGAGTTTGCCCATGACGGCGAGTTGGAGGATGGTTTGTTTGAGCTGGTCGATGCTGGCTTCGGTGGTGAACAGGGTGTCGAAGTGGTCGGCGATGCGTCGCCAGTTTTGGGGAAACTCCTTGGCATCGGCGGCGCTGGTGAGGGCGGCGAGCAGGGCACTCACCAGGATTTGGTGGGTGTCGTTGCTGTCGGTCTGCTGCTGTTCGAGTTGGTCGCAGAGGGTCATTAGTTCGTTGACTTTGGTGACGATGCGGTGCTGCTCGCCAATAGGTGGAACGGGCATTTGGATCTGTCCGAGGTTTCCAGTCGATATCCTCTTACGGGTTGTACCAGTCGCATATTCTTCTATTTTTTTTTGGACTATTTGGCTATTCTGAATAATCATCAAGTACTTATTGCTGATACAGCTTAAATCGCATCGGCAGATGGCGACATCTACTACAGTTACACATGGCTTCTTGTCACCTGGAAATATGCACGCACGCCCGAGTGGATCAGGTAGTCTCGCTATTAAAACATCTCCCACTTCAAGATATGTGCAGTTTAACTTCTCTGCTCGAGATGTTGTCATAAATCTAGAAGATTTGTCTCGATATTCGCGCTCACCGACATCCGCTAACTGAACCAATCGAACATCACCATTAGGATCTTGATCTTTTGATTCTACCCAATCACCATCTTTCAGAGGCCAAAGAGGGATATTTGCTAAAAATTCCCATTCCCAGCCATTCGGCAAATGATAATATCCCTCTGCTTTGCCTAAATTTTGGTGCTTTCTAGCGGCCTTAGTTTTTCCTGTTTTTATAAGTTCTTGTTGTCGAAGTTTAAGTAGTTTCAGCTGCTTTTTAGCCGGTTCGTCATTCGGGTCCTGCGGCACCAGCTTTCCCCGCACGGCCAACTCCAAAATCAACTCCCGCAGCTTCTTGATGCCATGCGGACTTTGCCCGTTACCATTACCCCCGCGGCCCCTGCCGCCATTGCCTTTGGGTGCCTGGGCTGCAGTCCAGATATCCATGTGCTCGGTAATCAAATCGATCATGGTCGGCTCGCGCCTCCGTTGCCCAGCGCTTCCTTAAGGATGGCCTTGAGCTGGTTGCGCAGTTTGGCGATCTCCGTCTGCTGCTGGGTGTACTTTTTGAGCAGTTGGTCCGGATCGTGGTTGATCTTTTCGGCCACATGGGGGTTTTTGATGTCGAGGTTGTAGTTGCGGGCTTTGATCTCGTCGATGGAAACCTTCCAGGCCAGTTCGGTTTCGGTCCGGGCTTTGAAGCCGTCGGCTTCGCTGCCCCACCACTCGATTTCGGGCTGGAACTCCTCGAAGCGCATGGGCTTGGTCTTGTTGTAGCTTTTGACCCCTTCGGGATAGGGGTGTTCGTAGTACCAGATCTCTTTGGTGGGTTGTCCCTTGGTGAAGAAGAGCAGGTTGGTCTTGATGCCGGTGTAGGGGTTGAACACGCCGTTGGGCAGGCGCACGATGGTGTGCAGGTTGCACTCGGTAGTGAGTTTTTCCTTGAGCCGGGTTTTCATGCCTTCGCCGAAGAAGAAGCCGTCGGGCAGGACCACGGCGCCGCGGCCGTTTTCGCGCAGCAGGTGGATGATCAGGGTGACGAAGAGATCGGCGGTCTCACGGGTGCGAAAATTGGCCGGGAAGTTGTTTTCGATGCCGTCTTCTTCCATGCCGCCGAAGGGCGGGTTGGTGACGATGACATGCACCCGGTCTTTTTGGGTGTAATCCCGCAGGGGGCGGGCCAGGGTGTTGTCGTGCCGGATCTCGGTGGGGGTGTCGATGCCCTGCAGGATCATGTTGGTGACGCAGAGCATATGGGGCAGGGCCTTTTTGTCCACGCCGCGGATGGTCTGCTGCAGGGTCTCTTCGTGCTTGGCTTTTTTAACATAGCGCTCGCGCTTGTGCTGGATGGTGTGGGCCAGAAAGCCGCCGGTGCCGCAAGCCGGGTCGAGCACAATCTCATCGAGTTTCGGATCGACCCGGTTGACAATGAATTGGGTGACGGCGCGGGGCGTGTAGAATTCGCCGGCATTGCCCGCGCTTTGCAGGTCCTTGAGGATCTGCTCGTAGATATTGCCGAAGGTGTGGCGGTCCTTCTGGGTGTTGAAGTCGATCTCGCAGATCTTGTTGATCACCTGGCGCATCAAGGTGCCGGATTTCATATAGTTGTAAGCGTCTTCGAACACGCTGCGGATCACCAGGGCGCGGGCGCCGGCCGGGCCGTGGGTGTTGAGCTTGTTCTTCAGGTGGGGAAAGAGCTGGGCGTTGACGAAGTCGGCCAGCTCGTCGCCGGTCATGCCTTCGGGGTTCTTGGCCCAGGCGCGCCAGCGCAGATGCCTGGGCAGCGGGGATTGATAGTCGTCTTCGAGGAGTTCCAGTTCGTCTTCACGGTCGTCCAATATTTTGAGAAACAACATCCAGACCAGTTGGCTGATGCGCTGGGCGTCACCGTCGACGCCCACATCCTTACGCATGATGTCCTGGATGGATTTGATGATGCCGGACACGTTGCTCATGCACTCTGCTCCTGATGGTACAGTTCCCGGGCCAGTTCGGCCACGGCCTCGTCATAATTGGCCTTGCCGCCGAAGGCCTGGTTGATGATCTCCATGGGGGTGCCCATGTCGCTGAAGGGTTTGAGTTTGAGCACCTTGGCGTTTTCCAGGGTGCGGATGCCCTCGTCGGCATATTTGTCGAGCAGAGCGCTGAGCACGGCCCGGGCCTGCGCGCCGTATTTGGTGAAGTAGTTGCGCTTTTTCACCTGGTTGGCGCGCTCCCTGCGGGTGAGCGGGGGCCGGTCATAGGCGATGTGGCAGATGAGGTCGAAATCGCCATACGCCTTGCCCACCTCCTCGGCCAGGTTTTCCAGGATGATGCCGTGGGCTTCGAGCTCTTCGATGATGGCCTGCTTTTTCTTGGCCGCGCTCCAGCGGCGCAGGAAGTCGTCCAGGGAGGCGAATTCGGAACGGATCTGCTTGCGGGTGAAGTCGCGGTAGGATTCGGTGATCAGGTTGCCGTCCGGGCCGTAGTACTCCACGCGCTCGGCCACGATGCGGACGGGAACGCTGCCGATGTAAATCTTGCGCGACCCTGCTTCGGGTTCTTCCTCGCCGCCGTCTTCTCCGCCGGGCGGTTCGGGATCGGGCGGCACTGGGTCGTCGTCCTCCCCGGGTTCGTAGATCACCACCGGTTCGCCGTCAAACTCGGGGTCCCGGAACAGCTCGGTGGCCTTCTTGAAATCCATGATGGTGAAAAACCATTTGTCGTACTCTTCGTCCACGCGGGTGCCGCGACCGATGATCTGCTTGAACACGGTCATGGAGGTGATGGTCTTGTCCAGCACGATGAGCTTGCAGGTCTTGGCGTCCACTCCCGTGGTCATTAGGTCCGAGGTGGTGGCGATGACCGGAAAGCGGCTCTCGGGATCGATGAAGCTGTCCAGTTCGGCCTTGCCTTCGGCGCTGTCTCCGGTGATGCGCATGACGTATTTGGGATGCGCGATGGCCAGGCGCCCGGCGGCATTGACGATGGCGGCGCGCATGCGCTCGGCATGGTCGATGTCGTCGCAGAAGATGATGGTCTTGGCAAAGGGGTCGGTGGCGTTGAGAAACCGCATGACGCGCCGGGCCACCAGCCGGGTGCGCTGGTTGAGCACCAGGATGCGGTCGAAGTCTTTCTGGTTGTAGGTGCGGGGCTCGACCGCCTGGCCGAGGTCGTCGGTCATGCCGGGTGGCGGGGTCCAGCCGTAGAGGTCCTTGTCGATGTCGATGCGCACCACTTTGTAGGGCGCCAGAAAGCCGTCCGCGATGCCCTGCTTCAGGCTGTAGGTGTAGACCGGCTCGCCGAAATAGGTGAGGTTGGAGACGTAGCGGGTCTCCTTGGGGGTGGCGGTCAGGCCCAGCTGGACGGCGTCGGAAAAGTAGTCCAGGATCTCGCGCCAGGCGGAATCGTCGGCGGCGCTGCCACGGTGGCACTCGTCAATGACCACCATGTCGAAAAAATCGGGCGATACGTTTTTGAAGATCTTGTCGGCCTCGTCCGGGCCGGTGATGGCCTGGTACAGGGCCAGGTGGATCTCGTAGGCCGGATCGATCTTGCGGTTCTTGACCTTGGCCATGACCGAGCCGAAGGGTTTGAAGTCGTTGACCAGGGTCTGGTCGGCCAGGATGTTGCGGTCCACCAGGAAAAGCACCCGGCGCACGGCCTTGGCCTTCCACAGCCGCCAGATGATCTGGAAGGTGGTGTAGGTCTTGCCCGTGCCGGTGGCCATGACCAGCAGCACGCGCCGCTGGCCCCGGGCCACGGCTTCCACCACCCGGTTGATGGCCTCGACCTGGTAGTAGCGCGGCTCCTTGCCCGAGCCGTCGGTGTGGTAGGGCTGGACCACCAGCGCTTCGGCCGGCTCTTCGATGCCCCGATATCTTCGGTAGCGGCGCCAAAGGGCCGACGGCGCCGGAAACTGGCTGAGGGGAAACTCCGTCTCGATCTCCTCGCCGGGGTAAGGCACCTTGTTGTGAGACGCGAAGGCTTCGCCATTGGAACTGAAGGCGCAGGGCACATCCAGGATCTCGGCGTAGCCCAGCGCCTGCTGCAGGCCGTGGCGCACGCCACAGCGGTTATCCTTGGCCTCCACCACCGCCACGGGCACGCCCGGTTCCCATGAGAGCACATAGTCGGCGAACTTCTTCTTTTTCTTGTTGCGCGAGGAGATGTTGCCCCGGACCACGATGGGGCCGGGGGTGAGGGTGACTTCGCGGCGGATCTGGCGGGTCGGGTCCCAACCGGCATCCTTTATGGCCGGAGTGATGTAGAGATCGCAGATGTCGGTTTCGCTGAGGTCTTTCTTGTTGACGTCGTTCAAAACCGGAACCTCTATCCCTTCACCCGTCGTTGCATCAGCTTACAATCCTTTACTCTGCACCGCCCATTAAGAATCATTAAATAACAGTAATTTGGAATGAGCTAAATAAACTTGAAAGCGGCGGGAAAGTCAAGGATAGAGGTTTTCAAAAAAGGCCGGCCGCTTGGATGCCTTCATCCTTGCCCAATATAATGAACCCGCTTCTCCACCACCAATGCCACGATGTCCGCGAGCCGTTCCAACTTGAAGGGCTTGCGCAGACAGGCCCGGGCGCCGCTGGCGATGGCCTGGCGGCGGCGTTGGGAATTGAAATAGCCGGTGAGGACGATCACCGGCGGGCCGTGGTGGCGGTGGACGAGCCGGGTCAGCTCCAGGCCGTTGATGCCCGGGTGGTTGATGTCGGTGAGCAGGACGTCGAAGGGCCGCTGTCGCAAGTGGTGCAGGGCCTCTTCATTGTCACGGGCCAGGCAGGTCATGCAGTGGTGGCATTGATCGAAGTATTGCGCCAGCGTCTCCCGAATGGCCTGGTCATCATCGACGATGAGAATGCATTTGGGTTTCATGTCCGCCTCCTCGAGGCGGTTATAGCACGGGGGTGTGACAGATACGGTCACAAGGCAGGGAGATTGCGTGCAGCATGGTCCAATGCTTCGAACCGACCGCAGCGAGTCCGGCATGCACCGTGGACCAAGGGAGACAGGCTGCGGCCCAAAGTTAATGGATAGCGTCGGCCCTCTTCAGCGTGCCGCTGCGAACCACGGCGATCAGGAAAGCCGCCAGGTAAAGGGTGTTGGGCACCGCGTTGAGGCCGAAGCCGGTCACTACCGACAGGGTCGTGTCGATGACGTACCAGCTCACCACCGAGGCGGTGATCCACCGCCAGGTCGCCTTGGCGGCTTTTCCGCCGAGCCGGTGCGCCGCCTGCACGGCGGCCAGCAGGGTGATGCCCCAGCCGATGGTGACGGCCCCGAGCACGGCCAGGCTGAAGCGCATGGGCGGATCGAGCTGGAATTGCCCGGGACCGTTCAAGAGCGCGAAGATGAGGCGCACCGGGCCGCTGGTGGCCGCCGCGGCCCCGCCTGCCAGAACCACGCCGAAAAGACCCACCGCCAGACAAAAACCGATCATCCAATTTTGCCAGAACCGTGTCATGCGGACCTCCGGACCAGGGTTGAATCCCGCCGTGTTTAGGGATAGAGTAGCCCCGTGAGGTAAAGAAGTCCATTACCTGGGAGGTAAAATCGATGCAACCTGTGGCGCATTCCATAAATAAGCGTGAATCGGCCGGCGCAATGCTCCGGACCTGGCGTAAGCTCCATCGCATCAGCCAGCTGGATTTGGCCCTGGAGGTCGGGATTTCTTCCAGGCACTTGAGTTTCGTCGAAACCGGCAGGTCCCAGCCAAGCCGGAGCCTGGTCCTGAGAATCGCGCACTCGCTGAAACTGCCCCTCAGACACCGCAATGCTTTCCTGAAAGCGGCCGGTTACGCGTCCGAGTTCGGTGAAGCGCCGTTCGACGGAGAAAAGATGGACGTCATCCGCCAGGCCCTGCGGCGCATCCTGGAAAACCACGAACCCTACCCTGCTTTCGTGGTCGATCCGGCGTACAATTTCATCATGAAGAATTCCAGCTTCGAACGCATATTAAAATTCTTCATCGGCGAAAAGGCGTTCAAGCAGTATGACAACGCCTATCGGATGACCTTTGCCGAGGACGGCCTGCGCCCCTATATCCAGGACTGGCCGACCATCGCGCAGTTCATGCTGACCAGATTGTGGGAAGAGGCCGTTTCGACGCAAAATGCCCGATTGATGGCGCTGTATGCGGAAATCTCCCCTTCGAGAGAACCCCGGGCGCCGCTGCCCGCGCTCATGCCGATGGAGCCGCATCTGCCCATCATGAGCCTGACCCTGGTCAAGCATTCGATCAAGGCCAGCCTTTTCACCACCATCACCACCTTCGGAACCCCCCTCGACGTGACGGCCCAGGAACTTCGCATCGAATCCTTTTTCCCGGCGGACGAAGAAACGAAACAGATGCTCTGGTGGGACCCCTGCGCGACAGAGACGGCACCTGTGCGAGAGCGGAGGGGTCGCGGCAGCGCCCCGATCCGCTGATCCGCTTCTCGGATACGGTTTGCTTTTACACTTTTATGGACGAACCGAGCGGCCGCCAAGCCTTCACCGAGAGCGCTACACGGCCGAAGGGAACCTGGGGGCAGATCCGTTGATGGCATTGCCCGGGATCAAAGGCCTTTTCGAGCTGCTCGTCCACCTGGGTTGAGGGTGATGCGCATCAAGCCCCACCCACAGGCGGCGCGGGGAAGCCATCGGGATTCGAAGCGATGGCCTTTCCCAGCCAGGCGATGGTCTTGCCGAGATGATCCATGTTGAGCATGGCCTCTTCGTCCCGGAGCACCTCGCCTTTGTCGAGGCCCATGCCCAGATTCCAGTAGATGGAGCCGGGCACGATCATGGAGGACATGAGGAACATGTGGTTGATGGTGTCGAAGACATGGGTGGCCCCGCCGCGCCGCACGGCCACCACGGCGGCCCCGATTTTTCCCTGGAGCGCCCCGCCGTTGGCCACGGCGACCATGCCGGTGCGGTCGAGCAGGGCCTTCATCTCGGCGCTGACATCCGTGAAATAGGTCGGCGAACCGAGAATGACGGCATCGGCCGCGTAGATCTTCTCCAGGTAGTCGTTCATCCCATCCTTCTTCACGGCGCAGCGCTTATCTCTATTCTCAAAACACTTGAAACAGGCGGCGCAGCCCCTCAGCGGGCGGCCGCCGATCTTAAGGTACTCGGTGCTCCAGCCGGCGGCGTCCAGCTGCGCGAGCACCCGCTTGAGCAGGATCTCGGTGTTGCCGCCCGATCGGGGGCTGCCGTTGACGGCAATGGCTTTCATGATCGTCTCCTTTCATATGGGGTGGCCCTGCATCGAAGGGCCTCGCCTTTTGGCAGGTCTTATACGGCTAAATGCTCAATCGCGTGATGGAAACAGATCCGCCGAAGCACACCGCCACATCGCAGCCAGCCGTCCGCGGCCGGTCGTGGATCACGCCTTCGTAGGCGTAGAGGTCGCCGTCCCGGCGATAACGGTACTTGTGCGGGTTTTTATCCAGCGGGCAGAATTGATGGTCGATCGGCGCATTGGCCGCAATGGGACTGGGAAGATTGATGTTCCAGAATTGGCCGGCGGCCAGCGGTGCGCGCATGACCATTGGCAGGACGCTTGCCAGGTGCCAGGCTGCGGCGTGCCAATCCACGATCCATTGGGGCGCGACGTATTGGGAGACGGCGACGGCCTTGCATCCCAGAATGGCGGCCTCTCGAGCGGCGGCGACGGTGCCGGACTGGTAGACATCCGAACCCAGATTGGCGCCCTGGTTGATGCCGGCCAGCACCCAATCGGCATCGACGGCAATCGCTTTCAGCGCCAGGCGGGTGCAGTCGGCCGGCGCCCCGTGCACGATGAAGTGGTTCGCCTCTGCGCCCCTGTCGACCTGCAACGGTGTCTTCATCGTCACCTGGTGGCCGACGCCGGATTGGGCCAATTTGGGGGCCACCACCACCAGCCGGCCGATCGCCTCGGCCACCTGGGCCAGGGCCTTCAAACCTGGCGCGTCGTAGCCGTCATCGTTGGTAAGAACAATTTTCAATCATACCCCCAGAGAAGTCATTTATCTTGCGGCCTTTAGCGGCCCGTCACAGGAGAAGTGCTATACTAAACGTTCGATCGTTCCATAGCAACCGTCGTTACTTCTTGTAGCCTACCGGCATCAGCAACAGAGGCTCGTGGGCAGGCGGTATGCTCATCGCTGCGATGAGGGCTTCATCGTGGAAGGCGCCCACGATACCGGCCGCCAGGCCCAGAGCTTGCGCCTGGAGAAAAATGTTCTGGCCGATGTGACCGGCTTCCATCAACGCATAGCGAATGCCGCGCTGGCCATATTTGACATTGACGCGGCGGTACTCGGCGGTGATCACCAGGGTCACGGGCGCCTGGGTCATCCACCTCTGGGAAAGACAGGTTTCGGCGACCGGCGCCCGCAGGTCGCCCTGGGCCACGAGCGCCAACTGATGTTCTCCAGGCTGGTAGTGGTAGATGCCGGCGTCGATGGAGGGCACGGCGTCCTGACCCACCACGGCGTATAGATCCATGGGATAGAGCGCACCCGCCGATGGCGCGGCGCGTTTGTACCCGCCGTCTTCGGTCACGCCATCGGCCGCCCACAGGAGCTGGGAGAGCTGGTTCGCATTCAACGCCCTGGGGCTGAAGCCCCGAACGGTGCGCCGCTGCTGGATCGCTTGCGCCACGAAGAGATTGCCTTCCCAGGCCGGTTTCGGTAGTTTCATGGATACCTCCTGATGTTTGGCGTTTCTCCGGGCCAAGGCCCGTGCAGCCACCCCCGGCGGGGCCAGGCAAAAAAAGCCAATCGCCTTCAGCAGGCCGATAACGCTCTTTCTGCGTGTGCGGCTGAAAACCATGGGCCATCCCCAACGGCCTGGCCTTCGACCGGCCATTCATCCAGAAGCCGCGCCACCAGCCGGTCGCGGCTGCCCGGCGTCACCTCGATCAACAGGCCTATTTAACAGGCTTTTAAACCCCATTTGATTACTTTTATGAAACGTTTTCAGAAGGCTGGCAACTGCAAAAAGTCATTCCCGACTTGGGGCGCAAGATCGGGCGCACGAGGGGGCGCCGCTAAACCCATCGCAGCAAGCGCCGCAATTGAGTCGAGCTCAGCCGGATATCGGGCCTGAGCCGCAATTCGATGGCGCGTTCCTCGCACACCAGACGGCGCAGTTCGGTGGTAACCACGCGCAAGCGGTCGTAAGTGGCCAGATCCATGCCGAGACCCCTCTCCCGGAAGGGCCGTGCATGGTCCTGCGGGACGGAAAGGCCTCGACCGGGTAAGATCTGCGCCCGTTGCACCACGTGCCCCCTTTCGAAAAGCAGCAGATGTTTCAGGGTGTGCGGGTCATCGGCCGCGGCCCAGGCCAGGGCGGACTCGGAAAGCTGCCGAAACCAGCGGGCGCGCCGCAGCATGTGAGCCGTGCCCAGCAGCAGGCTTTCGAGGCGGGCGGCGATGTCGGCCGGCACCCAATCGGCCGGCGGGGACGCGGCCGCTTCGGGCCGGTCTTCTCCGTCCTCTTCTTCCGGTTCAAATTCGCAGGGTTCAGCGAGCCGTCGCAAACGCCAAAGCATCGTCCCCAGGGCGGTCAGGCTGCGCAGGGCCGAACCGTGCTGCAAAGTTTGCGGATAGGTGCTCAGGAAAAGAGCGAGACCTGCCTGCACGCACGCCCGGGACGGTGTCGATGAAGCGCCGCCCATGGCCGCGGCGAATGCGTCCAGAAGATCGCCGTCGGGACGCATCTCCCGACCCACCCAATGGGCAAAAGCGGTCAGCAGGGGCACGGATCGCCCGAAGGGGACGGGACCGACGCAAAACGCCTTGTCGCCATGGTCCTGCATGTGCAGCAGATCTTTGGTGAAATAGGCGAGGCAGCGACTGTCGCCGCGCAGGGCCATGTTATAGGGCGGGCCGTGTTGCTTGATTTCATCGGCTTCCAGCACGGCGGCTTCCAGGGCCGAGGGGGTGGTGACGAAATCGAGGTCCAGGGCCTGGGTGAGCATCTCCAGGATATGCTCCGCGTGCCGGGCGCGGCCTCGAAAGTAACTGTTCACGCGCTGGCGCAGTGATTTGGCCTTGCCGACATAGAGGATATCGCCCCCGGCGCGGCGCATGCGGTAGATGCCGGGCTGATTGGGAAGACGGCCGAGTTCGGCGGTCATGGGAAATCGCCGCTGGATGGCGGACGGCTTAGGTGTAGCGGCCAGCCACTGCTTCAATGTTTCGAGGGAATGCACGCCGGAGCGGGATTGCAGCAGATCCACCAGGCGCTGCCAGATCAAGAGGGTCGCCGGCACATGATGGGCGCAACGCTTCAACTCCGGCACGGCATGGCCGAAGTAGCCGGCCAGGGCCCGCAGGCCGCGGCGCGGCAGCTCCGGCAGCAGCCGCCGGGCGATCTGGTGGGTACAGATGGTCTCGAAGGGAAAGGGGGTGCCGGGCGCCGCCAGGGCATGCAGCCGACTCAGAAAAGGCAGCTCGAAGCGCGCGAAGTGAATCACCAAGGGACACGGCGCCGATCCATTCAGCGCCGCCACCTGAGCGGCAGCCGCCATCAGGCGGTGCCAGGCCTCTTGTTCCGAAACCGCCTGGGCCAGGTGGGTTTCGCAAATGCCGGTGATGCGGCTGACGGCGGGCGGTATCCGTTCCGTGAGCGGCTGCCGGATGAGAAGCGAAGCGGCAGCAAGGGTGCCCAGGCGGCCGTCCGCCCGGCCCGGCATCCAGCCGATCTCGAGCAGCCGGCCCTTTTCAGGGTTGGCGCCGGTAGCCTGGCAGTCCAGGGCCAGGATGGCGAGGCGCGAAAGAGGCGTGTGGGCAGGGTCCGCCGCCGATTGGGCCTTCTCCATCTACAACTCCGCCCGCGCCCCCAGGTTGCCGTAGCGGTGGTAGTTGTCGCACACGCTCTGGTTCTGTAGGTAGTGCAGCAGTTCCAGGCGGCCCTCCATGAGCACCGGCGCCCGGGCGATGTAGTCTCCGCTGCGCGCGGCGCTTTCGAGCACCTCCGCCGGCACGCGGTCCGGCCCGGCGTAGCGCAATCGCTGGAGCTGTTTGAACGATGCGATCAGTTCCCCGTCGGACTGCCGGCGAACGGGAAAAGGCCCCAGCAGGTCGCGGGCCTCTTTGCACGCCAGAAAAGCGGTGACCGCATTGTGCAGGTCCTCGGGGATGCTCACCACCACGGTGTTGCCGGTGATGCGCGCGGCGGCGACGCGGGCCAGCAGGTCGAAGAGCGTGTCTTCGGCATGCAGCCGGATGCCCACGGTGCCCAGGGGCCGGTAACGGTGCAGGTTGTCCTGGCCGCGCAAATGGAAGTAATCCTTTTCGACACCGAACTCCTGCTCCATCTGGTAGCAGTAGCTCTTGACGGCGCGGATCAGCCGGGTCAGGTCGGACGCATGGGGCTGCAAGCGGCCCCCCGACACTTTTCGTCCCAGGGCCAGGGCCCAGCGCAGCAGTGCGGTCTGTTCCCGGATGGCGCCGATCCGCGGGGGTGCCAGCTCCTTCACTTCCATGAACTGGGTGACATAATTGGGGCCGCCGGCCTTGATGGCCGGTCCCAGGGCCGACTTGCCCATGCCGCCGAACGGCTGGCGCAGGGTGACGGCACCGGTGGTGCCGCGGTTGATGTAGAGATTGCCGGCCCGCGCGTGGGCCTTCCAGTATTGCTGCTCCCGGGAATCCAGGCTTTCCAGCCCGGCGGTGAGACCGTAGCCGGTCTCGTGGACCAGTTCGATGGCGTGCTCCAGGTCGTCGGCGCGCATCACCCCCAGCAGCGGCCCGAAGAGTTCGGTGCGGTGGGTGAAGCTGCCGGGCTGCACCCCGTATTTGATTCCCGGGGTCCACAGGTGCGGGTTGTCGTCGGCCATGCGTGGCTGCAGGGCCCAGCTCTCCAGGGGTTCCAGCCTGGTCAGGGCGCGCCGCAGGTCGCCGGCCGGCGGCCGGATAAGCGGCCCCATGCGGCTGGAAAAGTCCCAGGCGCTGCCGGCTCTGAAGCTTTGAGCCGCATCCACCAGCTGCCGCTTGAAACCCGGATCGTCATAGAGCTCTTTTTCCAGGATCAGCAGGGAGGTGGCCGAGCACTTCTGGCCGCCGTGGCCGAAGGCCGAATGAACCACATTCATGATGGCCTGATCGCGGTCGGCCAGGGCGGTGACGATGGTGGCGTTCTTGCCGCCGGTCTCGGCCGAGAGCTGCATGGCGGGCCGTTGCCGCAGCATGGCCAGGCCCGTGGCCGTGCCGCCGGTGAGGATCACGAAATCCACGCCGGCATGGGTCACCAGGTGGCTCCCGGCCGCATCGCCGGCACAGGGCACGAACTGCAGCACATTGCGGGAGATGCCGGCCTGCCAGAAGCACTGGCACAGCACCCAGGCCGTCAGCACCGCGTCGCTGGCCGGCTTGAAGACGACGGTGTTGCCGGCGGCCAGGGCGGCGACGATGCCGCCGCAGGGGATGGCGATGGGAAAGTTCCAGGGCGACACCACCGCGCCCACGCCCTTGCCTTTGAACGCCAGGGTTTCGATGGAAGTAAAGGCGCGCGCCGAGAACGGGTAGTATTCGGCGAAATCCACCGCCTCGGAAACCTCCACGTCCGCTTCGCCGAAAATCTTGCCGGTGTCGGCGGCGGCCGCGCCGATGAGGTCGCCCCGGGCCCGGCGCAGGGCCAGGGCCACGCTTGATAGGGCCTGGTGCCGCTGGGCCGGAGACAGGGCGCGCCAGCCGTCCGGGTCGCGGCGGGCCGTGTCCACGGCCGTGTCGATGTCCTGGACCGTGGCCCGGCGATAGGCGGCGGTGAAGACCTTCACGGGCAGCTGAGAGGGATCGCGGCATTCGCGAAGCTCCCGCTGGTCGTATATCTCCTGGCCGGCCACCACCAGGGGGATCTGGATCGGTTCATCGCCCGCCTTTTTGCGCCATTTCTCCCGGATGGTCCGGGCCCACTGCCGGTTGGCCGGAAGGGACCAATCGGTGTCCGGTTCGTTGTCGAATTCGCCCTGGTGAAAGGTGCCGTCATGTTCGGTATATGCTTCCGTGTTGCGGTCCTGGATACGGTAGGTCGCGGGGCCGGCCGCATCGATCTTCTCACAGGAAGCCGTGAACCGATCCTTGAGAAAACGCCACGGTTCCGAATCGACCTGCAGGTCGGGCGCATGGCGCAGGTAGTTCTCTTCGCCCGTGTTTTCATCCAGCCGCCGCACCAGGTAGGCGATGGCGTTGATGAACTCGTCCCGGCCGGCCACCGGCGCGTAGAGCAGCAGCTCCTGGGAGGTTTCGCCCAGGGCCCGCCGCACGTGGTCGGCCATGCCCTCGAGCATCTCGAAGTGAAAGTTCGCTTCCACCTGATTGGCCCGGGCGAGTTCCCAGGCATAGGCCAGTTCGAACAGATTGTGGGAGGCGATGCCCAGCCGCACGGCCCGGGCGTTCTCGGGCACCATGCCGTAGCGTACCATGCGTTTGTAATTGGCATCGGTCTCCTGCTTCGTGTCGTAGGGGGCCAGGGGCCAGTTGGCAAGAGTGGACACCAGCTGCTCCATCTCCAGGTTGGCGCCCTTGACGATGCGCAGCAGCACGGGGCTGCCGCCGGCGGCCACCCGCTCCCGCGCCCAGGCGGTCAGCCGCCGCTGCAGGTCGAACGCGTCGGGAAGATACGCCTGCAGGGCGATGCCGGCCGAGGTCTCCTTGAATTCGGGCTGCGAGAGGGTCTGGATGAAGGCGCCGAAAGTGATTTCCATGTCATGGTAAGCTTCCATATCCAGGCAGACCAGCTTGGGGGCCCGGGTGCCGTCGGCCCGTGTGAAGCCATGGGCGTTGGCCTCCCGGTAGAGGGCGGCCAGGCGTTCGACGAGGATTGCCACCGAGTGCTCGAAGGCCAGGGGGTCGATCTGGGAATAGATGGTGGAGATCTTCACCGAGATCACTTCGATCTCGGGGTTGCGCAGGTCGGCCAGACAGCTCTGCAGCCGCCGCGCGGCCTCCTGTTCGCCCAGCACGGCTTCGCCCAGGCGGTTGATGTTCACCCGCACCCCCTCCTCCCGGCGCCGGCGCAGGTGGGCGTGCAGGACATCGGCCTCGCCGGCGATGATCATCCGGCTGCTCTCCTGGCGCATCTTTTCGACCAGCTTGGGAACCGATACCGAGGGAAGATGTCGCCCCAGCCCCAGGAACATCCGGACCAGCAGCTTGTCCATGGCGGAGAAAAAATCGGGCACCCCGCAACCCTTCAGAATGGCGCTGACCTGATCGGCCACCCGCCGGGGGTCGCCGGAGCGGAAACTCTGGTCGATCAGCCGGGTGAGCGTCACCTTGTCCCGGGGGTGGGTGAGCAGCCGCCGCAGTTGCGCCTGGAGCCCCCGCTCTTCATCGGTCAGCAGCTCGTTGGCGCGGTTCTGCCACCGTTCGGCAGTCGCCACGGCGGCGCGAACAAGGTTCTCTTCCTGTGGGTTCATGGGGGCCTCCCGCTGTTGGTTGCAAAAAGCACGGCACCATCAGAATAAGACGGCTGGGCGCACTCCGCCACGTCGGTCATGATCAATAGCCGCGCGGCCTTCAGCCGCGGTCCCTGAAAATAGTATACTTGCCTTGAAGCCAACAATTAAGCTGTTTTTTCAGAATGAAGACGCAAAGACACCCCTCAGCCGCCTTCATTGGTTGACATCGTCGAACATAAGAGCGTCCAGCCCATATGTATAAGGTATGGACACCGGGCCACAGGTGTGATTAAAGGGAACGGCTTATTTGCCTTTTCAGGAGGCCCCGGCATGGGAGGGGCGCCTTACTCTTTATCAACAAACTCACACTTAGGAGGAAGGAATGGTAGCGATCACGGAAGCGGTATCTTTAGAAAAAGATGGTGACATCGGCATGTTGTGGATCGCCAACCCGCCGGTCAACGCCTTGGGCTATCCGGTGCGCAAGGGCATGGCCGACGGCATCGCCATGGCCATGAAGGATGACGGCATCAAGGCGGTGGTGGTGATCTGCAAGGGGGCGACCTTCTGCGCCGGCGCGGACATCCGCGAGTTCGGCAAGCCGCCCAAGGAGCCCCATCTGCCCGACGTGCTCACCGTGTTCGACGAATGCACCAAGCCGATCATCGCGGCAGTGCACGGCACGGCCTTCGGCGGCGGCCTGGAGACGGCCTTGAGTTCCCATTTCCGCGTGGCGGTGGCCACGGCCCAGTTCGGCCTGCCCGAGGTGAAGCTGGGCCTGCTGCCCGGCGCGGGCGGCACCCAGCGGCTGCCGCGGCTCATCGGGCCCGAAAAGGCCCTGCCCATGATCGCCACGGGCAACCCCATCGGCGCGGCCCAGGCCCTCAAAGAGGGCGTCATCGACGAGATCGTCGAGGGTGACCTGGCCCAGGGCGCCCTGGCCTTCGCCCGCAAGGTGCTGGCCGAAAAGCGGCCGCTGCGGCGGGTGAGCCAGATGACCGATAAACTCGATAAGAATCCCAAAATCTTCGCCGACTACCGCAAACAGCTGACCAAGACCGCCCGGGGCTTCGAGGCGCCCGAAGCGTGCGTCAAGGCGGTGGAGGCCGCGGTGAACAAGCCCTTTGCCGAAGGCCTGAAGTACGAACGCGAGCTGTTCGCCCAGCTGATGATGGGCAGCCAGTCGGCGGCCCAGCGCTACTACTTCTTCGCCGAGCGCCAGGTGGCCAAGATTCCCGACATTCCCAAAGACACCCCACTCATCGATATCAAGAAGGTGGGCATCATCGGCGCCGGCACCATGGGCGGCGGCATCACCATGAACTTCGTCAACGCCGGCATCCCGGTGGTGCTGGTGGAAGCGAAGCAAGAGTTCCTGGACCGCGGCCTGGGCGTGATCAAGAAGAACTACGACATCACCGCGGCCAAGGGCAAGATGACCGCCGAAGCGGTGGCCAAGCGCATGGGTCTGATCACCGGTACCACCAAGATGGAAGACCTGAAGGAGGTGGATCTGGTGATCGAAGCGGTCTTCGAAAACATGGATCTCAAGAAAGAGATCTTCCGCAAGCTGGATTCCATCTGCAAGCCGGGCGCCATCCTGGCCACCAACACCTCCTACCTCAACGTGGACGAGATCGCGGCCCAGACCAAGCGGCCCGAGTATGTGCTGGGCCTGCACTTCTTCAGCCCGGCCAACGTCATGCGCCTGCTGGAAGTGGTGCGCGGGGCCAAAACCGCTCTGCCCGTGCTGGCCACCGCCATGGCCATCGCCAAGAAGATCAAGAAGATCGCCGTCATGGTGGGCGTCTGCTTCGGCTTTGCCGGCAACCGCATGTTCGCCCAGCGCAAGCGCGAGGTGGACAAGCTGGTGCTCGAAGGCGCTCCCATCACGCAGCTGGACAAGGCGATCTACGATTTCGGCTTCCCCATGGGCCCCATCGCCCTGCTGGACCTGATCGGCATCGACCTGGGCTGGCGCAAGGAGAGCTCCAAGGGCGACACCATGCAGCAGGTGCTGTGCGAGGCCGGCCGCTTCGGCATCAAGAACGGCAAGGGCTACTACAACTACGTCGAAGGCAGCCGCGCGCCCCAGCCGGCCCCCGAGGTGGAAGAGATGATCAAGGCCCTGGCCAGGAAGAAAGGATACACCCCGCGAAACATCTCCGAAGAAGAGATCATTCAGCGCTGCATCTACCCCATCATCAACGAAGGGGCCAAGATCCTGGAAGAGAAGATCGCCGTGCGACCCAGCGACCTGGACGTGATCTGGGTGAACGGCTACGGCTGGCCGGTATACCGCGGCGGCCCCATGTTTTACGCCGACCTGGTGGGCCTGGACAAGATCCTGGCCGTGATGAAGCAATTCCAGGAGAAATTCGGCGACGACTTCAAACCTGCGCCGCTGCTGGAAAAACTCGTGAAGGAAGGCAAGAACTTTGCCTCCCTGAACGTGTAACCGGCTGGCAAGGCTGTTTAAGGAAAATCGGTCCGCCCCCTTCGTCCGAAGGGGGCGGGTTTCCCTCCGCAAGAGATGGCTTCCCCCCGGGAAAATAACTTTAATACGATTGAAACCTATGCAAAGCAAAGCCGCCGCCCCGCTCCGCGCAGAGCGCCTGGCCATGCTGATACTGCTCAAGATGCGCTACCGGGTGCTGTACAACGCCCTGTTCGCGAACCTCCTGGCCTATCACCTGGCCATCTTCGCCGGGGCCCTGGTGCTGCTCTGCCTGCCGGCGGTATGCATGGGCGCCACTCTGCCGTTTTTATACAAGTTCTACGTGCGCCGGCTTGTCCACCTGGGCACCCACGCCGGAATGCCTTTTGAGAATCAAAGCGCTTTTCTACAAGCCATTTCAAAATAAATATTTTGCTTCAAAATCGCGGCGGAGGCAAATGTTAAGCCGGAGACATATAATAATATTTCGTGGATTTAACATTTGCCTCCAAAAAAGAGTTTAGGGCAAAAGATTATTTTGAAATGGGTTGTGACAAGCACCCCTCGGGAGGGACAAGGGGGGAAAGGATAGATAGGACAAAGGGAAAACCCATTTTTGTCCCGAACGCAGAAATGTTTCCCCGAAAAGGGATGATCACTTAAAAGTTCAGAGAGTTGAATACAATCTCAAAAACAATCGAGCAGGGATGTTTACTGGTGGACCGAGCCAAGGTGCCGGGGACGGGCTAATTTCCCGCCGGCTTTCTCGGGGTGGAGGCCTGACTATGGACGGTCTGGCTGGAGGAGAGCAGCATTTGAATCAGCGAACAGGCTTTGTCGATGGCCGGAGAGCGACCGCTGATGGCATCGCTGTAAATGATGGCCGTATTGGCCAGAATGAAGATTTCCGCCAATTTTTCCGGCGCGCTGTGCAGGCGCAGATGACCGTTGATCTCCTCGGACCGCAGGTGGTCGGCGGTCAATTTCACCATGCGCTCGCTGACGCCGCTGGAAAAATCGGTCAACACGCGCAGGGAGTAGTTGGGGTCATCGGCAATGAATTTCTGAAGGGGCGCGAACGATAAGGCGTCGGTCATGAAACGCCGGTGGACGGCCACCACATGCTCAACCCCGTGTCCCGGCGTCTCGGCAACGGCATTCTCGAACGTGGGTTTGATCAGGGACCACAAGATTTCGTCCAGCAACAGCTCCTTGCTGCCCACCCAGCGGTACAGGGTGCCGCGACTGACGCCCACTTCCTTGGCCAGATCGCCGATGGACAGGCGTTTGCCCTGCAGCCAGGTCTTGCGCGCCAGCTTGAAAACTTCGATGGGGGTCGCCGGCGGACGCGAATGATTGGCGATGGCCAGGGCCAACGGGGTCTTATGGACGGCTGTCTTTTTCAAAATCGATCCATTCGTGTACATATGGAAGGAATGTCAAAACGAGGGCCGAGTATGCCAATTAGTTTTTGGCATGTCAACTCACAATTTGGAGCACTTTTGTTCCGTGCTGAAATTCAGTAAAGGTTCAGGAGCGCCGTCTTTTCACTGTCGGGCCGGGCTCGTCGGGCAGCTTCCCCATCAACAGCATGCTGTTGATGGCGCAGGCCTGGTCGATGGCGGCCGCCGTATGGCCGCCGATGATGGCGCTGTAGAGCAGAGCGCCGTTGGCGTGGACCATCATCTCACAAAGCTTCTTGGCCGGCGCGGGCAATTTGATAAATCCCTTGGCGGCCTGTGCCTCCATATGTTCCGCCGCCAGGTCGATGATACGGTTATGGCAGCTCTTGGGATCTTTGCTGGTCTGGAGGCGGATGGCCACGATGGGGTTATCGTTCACGTAACGCCGCAGGGGTTCGAAATCGGCCAGGGCGGTCATGAAGTTGCGATGCACGCCGACGATGTGCTCCATGCCGCTGCCGGGGGTCGCACTGATGGCGTTTTCGAAGGTGGGTTTGGCAAACGACCAGAGGATCTCTTCGATCAATCCCTCCCGACTGCCGACCCAGCGGTACAAGGTGACCCGGCTGACGCCCACCTCCCTGGCCAAATCGCCGATGCTGATGCGGCGGCCTTCCAGCCAGTTGGTTCGCGCCAGTTTGAACACCCCCAGGGGGGTCGGTTGGGGGCGGTCCATGTTGGCCAGCGCCTGGCTCAGAATGGACTGCTTTTCCTGATTGACTTTGGGTATGGTTTTGTTTGCCATGGCCGTCTTTGCAGTGATTAAGGGGCTCTATATGGCTGTCCGCGGTAAAAATGTCAATGCCTTATTGTCTTTTGCCAGGGTACACGGCCTTGCGCGCGCCGGAACATGCTCGAGGGTTTCCTGCCGGCGGCAGGTGGAGTTTTTCCTTGTGTCCGGAAGCCGGCGGAGATACAAACATCAAGATTCTGCACCCTTCCGCCCAGGAAGGATCACCGAGCACGAGGAGCTGCGATGTCGTATCTGATTCAAGGGGAAGCGGGCGAACGACGCCTGTTCATGGGAAATGAAGCCATTGCCCGGGGCGCCCTGGAGGCCGGTATTTCGGTGGCCGCCGGGTATCCGGGCACGCCGTCTTCGGAAATCATCGAAAACCTGGCCAAGGTTTCCGCCGAGCGCAATCTTTACGTGGAGTGGTCGGTCAATGAAAAAGTAGCCCTGGAGGTGGCTGCGGCCGCTTCCCTGGCCGGCCTGCGCGCCCTGTGCGTGATGAAACAGAACGGGGTCAACGTGGCCTCGGACTTCCTGCTGCATCTGTCCGGCTCGGGTACCCGCGGCGGCCTGGTGCTCGTGCCCTGCGACGACCCGGGCGCCCTTTCCAGCGTCAACGAGGGCGAGTCGCGCCATTTCGCGCGCATGATCGAGATCCCCCTGCTGGAACCGGGCAATTTCCAGGAGGCCAAGGCCATGCTCCCCTACGCCTTCGAGCTCTCCGAGCAGTTGCGCACCCTGGTGATGGTGCGCAGCGTGACGCGCCTTTCCCACGCCAGCGGCGACGTCACCCTGGGGCCGCTGCCCGAGAGTGCGCCCAAGGCCTTCTTCAAGCACGGCGGCTTCATCCTGGACCCCATGGAGGGCGCCGTGCTCAGCGCGCCGGTGGAGCTCAAGCACGCCTTGCAGCAGGAGAAGGTCGCCAAGGCCGCCGAGGCGTTCGAAACGTGCCCTTTCAACACCTACACCGGCCCTGAAAAACCGGAGGTACTCATCGTCACCAGCAGCGCCTGCAACCTGTACAGCCTGGAGGCGGTACGGCTGCTCAAGGCCCGGGAGCGGGTGGGGGTGCTTAAAATCGGCACCACCTGGCCCCTGCCGCCGCGCTTCATGGAGCAGCACCTGCGCCGGGCCGACAAGATCCTGGTCGTGGAAGAGGTGCTCCCCTTCCTCGAGGAGAGCGTCAAGATCCTCGCCGCCGAGCTGGCGCCGGTCATCGGCATCAAACAGTTCTTCGGCAAGCGCGACGGCACGATTCCGGCCACCGGCGAGATGAACCCCGACCGCGTGGTCGCCGGCTTGGCCAAGGCGCTGGGCATGAGCTATGCGGCCATGCCCGAAGCCTATGCCCAGAAGGCGCTCTCGGCGGCCTTCTTCGGGGCGCCCGAGCGGGATCTGACCTTCTGTCCCGGCTGCCCCCACCGCGCTTCGTTCTGGACGATCCATAACGTGCTGCAGATGGACGGACGCCAGGGGTTCGTCTGCGGCGACATCGGCTGCTACTCGCTGGCCATGCGGCCCACGGGCTTCGAAACCCTCAAGACCCTGCACTCCATGGGGTCGGGCACCGGATTGGCCAGCGGCTTCGGCATGCTCCAGCGTTTCGGCTTCGACCAGCCGGTGCTGGCCGTGAGCGGCGACTCCACCTTCTTTCATGCCGTGCTGCCGGCCATGGCCAACGCGGCCCACCACCGGGCCGACATCACCCTGGTGATCCTGGACAACAGCGGCACAGCCATGACCGGTTTCCAGCCCCATCCGGGCCTGGCCGTGGACGCCGCCGGCCATGGGGTGCAGGCCCTGGACATCGCGGGCATCTGCCAGGCCATGGGCGCCCAGGTGCACGTATGCGATCCCTTCGACCTGCGCGAGACCCAGGAGTGCCTGCTCTCCCTGTTGGGCGCCGGCCAGGGGCTCAAGGTGCTGATCCTGCGGCAGGCGTGCGCCCTGAGCCCCCAGAAAAAGGGCCGCAAGCTGTTCGAGATGCATATCGACGAAACCGTCTGCCGGGGTGAATCGTGCGGCTGCAACCGCCTCTGCACCCGGGTCTTCAAATGCCCCGGGCTGGTGTGGGACGCCAAGAAAGGGGTTTCCCGCATCGACGAGGTGATCTGCGCGGGATGCGGCGTGTGCGCATCCCTCTGCCCCGCCGGGGCCATCGCCAAAGAGGAGGCCAAATAGCATGGATTCTGTGAATAACACCCTGGGGTCGGACCCGTACAACCTGATCATCACCGGCGTGGGCGGCCAGGGCAACGTGCTGGCCTCGCGGTTGCTGGGCAACATGCTCATGGCCCGGGGATTTCACGTCACCATCGGCGAAACCTTCGGCGCCTCCCAGCGCGGGGGCTCGGTGATGAGCCACCTGCGCGTTTCCAGCCAGAGCGACCTGTCGCCCCAGATCCCCAGGGGGCAGGCCCACCTGGTGGTCTCCCTGGAGCCCACCGAGGCGCTGCGCGTGCTCAAGGATTACGGCAATGCCGATGTCTGCGTGCTCTGCAACATGCGGCCCATCCACGCCATCGGCGTCATCAGCGGCGAGGCGCGCTACCCGGAGCCCGACGAGTTGAAGCAGTGGATCAACGATCTTTCCAGGCGGGCCTGGTTCGTCAATGCCACCGAAGCGGCCATGGCCATGGGCAACCCCATCTTCGGCAACATCCTGCTGGTGGGCGCCCTGGCGGCCACCGGCGTGCTGCCCCTGGAACGCAGCCACTTCGAAACCACCATCCGGCGCATGGTGCCGGCGGACAAGGTGGCGGCCAATCTCACCGCTTTCGACCGGGGCGGACAACTGGTGGCCTGACGGAAATTCTTCGATGTCCAGCGCATCGCTCTTCATCCCCTGCATCGTGGACCTCGTGCTGCCGGGCATCGGCGAAAGCACGGCGGCCATCGTGCGCCATCTCGGACTCACGCCCCGCTACCACCAGGCGCAGACCTGCTGCGGCCTGATGGCCTTCAACAGCGGTTTCCGCGACGAGGCCCGGCGGCTGGCCCGCCATTTCATCGAAGTCTTTGAAGCCGACGAGGTCATCGTCAGCCCGTCGGGGTCGTGCGTAAACATGGTGAAAAACCGCTACCCGGAACTCTTCGCCGACGAGCCGGCCTGGCAGCGGCGGGCCCTGGCCCTGGCACCGCGGGTCTTCGAACTGAGCCAGTTCATCGTGGACCACCTGGGCGTCACCGACCTGGGGGCGACCCGCCAGGCCGCGGTGGCCTACCACGAGTCGTGCAGCACCCTGAACGGCCTGGGGGTCTCGGCCCAACCCAGGGCCCTGTTGGCCGCGGTGCGGGGCACCACCCTGGTGCCTTTCAAAGGCGCCGACGTGTGCTGCGGCTTCGGCGGCACTTTTTCAAACTCGTTTCCGGAGATCTCCACGGCCCTGGTATCCCAGAAGGTCGGCTTCTTTCTCGAAAGCGGCGCCGACCTGCTGGTGATGTGCGACCCGGGCTGCCTGCTCAACATCCAAGGCTATCTGCACCGCCATCACCCGGGCAAGCAGGCCCTGCACCTGGCCGATTATCTGGCCGGCGCCCTGCCGGCGGGAACCGGGAGGCGGCCATGAAAGTCTCTACCGCACGCTTCCGGCAGACGGCCCTGGCAGAGCTGGCCAACGCCCGCACCCAGAAGTTTCTGCAGATCCTGCCGCTGCGCCTCTCGGCCCGGCGCCAGGAGGCCTATGGCAGTTTCAGCGATCCCGAGGCGGCCCACCGCCTGGGCCAGGCCATCCGGGGCGAGGCCCTGGCCCGGCTGCCCGAGCTGCTGGAACAATTCGAGCGCAACGCCCAGGCCAACGGCGCCAAAGTCTTCTGGGCCGCGGACAGCCGGGCGGCCAACGGCTACATCGCCGACCTGGCCCGGGCCAAAGGGGTGCGCTACGTGACCAAGGGCAAGTCCATGATCACCGAGGAGCTGGGCCTCAACGAGCACCTGGCCGGCTGCGGGATCAGCGCCTGGGAGACCGACCTGGGCGAGTTCATCGCCCAGCTGCTGGAAAAGCCGCCCTTTCACATCGTGGGCCCGGCCATCAACATCCCGGTCGAACAGATCCGCGACATCTTCCTTGCGAAAGGGATTCTCGACCAGCCCACCACCGATCCGGTGGCCCTGGGCAAGGCCGCCCGGCGCTTTCTGCGCGACAAGTTCCGCGACCTGCAGATGGGCATCACGGGGGTCAACATCGCCGTGGCCGAGACCGGCACGGTGGTCAACGTGGAGAACGAGGGCAACATCCGCTTCAACAAATCGGCCCCCCGCACCCTGGTGTGCGTCATGAGCCTGGAAAAGGTGGTGCCCACCCTGGCCGACGCCCTGCACCTGCTGCGGGTGTTATGCCGCAGCGCCACGGGCCAGGCGGCCGGCGCCTACATCTCCCTGGACAGCGGCCCCCGCAAAAACGGCGAGAACGACGGCCCGGAAGAGATGCACATCGTCATCCTGGACAACGGCCGCTCGGCGATCTACGCCAACCGGCACACCCGGGAGGCCCTGCGCTGCATCCGCTGCGGCGCCTGCCTCAATGCCTGCCCGGTCTACGGCAAGGTGGGCGGCTATCCCTACGGCTGGGCCTACTCGGGCCCCATGGGCCAGGTCCTGACCCCGGCCCTGCGCGGCCTGGCCGATGCCGGCGACCTGATCCGGGCCTGCACCCTGTGCCACCGCTGCAAGAGCATCTGCCCGGCCGGCATCGATCATCCCGGTCTGCTGCTGCACTACCGTTATAAAGATGTGCAGGCCGATCCGCTGCTTGCGGGCCGCGGCGCCGACCCCAAAGAGCGCCTGGCCCACCGCTTGTTCGCCCTGGCCGGCAGCCGCTATGCCTATTGGCGGCTTTTCTCCAGGACGCTGCGCCTGGCGGGCCGGTTCTTCACGCGGGGAGAAATGCTTCACGGCCTGGGACCATTGGGGCGCGGCTGGTTCCAGAGCCGCGATCTGCCGGCATTGCCGAAGAAGAGTTTTCACGAGCGCTGGCCGGAGATTGCGGCAAAGCACGACCACCGTTTATAATCGATTTTCGCGAAGCAATTGCTTCACCGGGGAAAGCCTATGGAAACCAACGCGCGCGAAGCGATCCTCGACCGGCTCAAATCCGCCCATCCCGCATCCGTGCCGCCGCGGCCCAGCCTGCCGCCGGCCAGGGAGCTGGCGCTGGATGCCGGGGAATGCGTGGCGCGCTTTCAGGAGCAGCTCGCGGCCCAGGGCGGGGTGGCTTTCCAAATGGCCGATGAAGCCGCCCTGCTGGCCAGGCTGGAAGAGATCCTGCGCCAGGAAGCGGTCACCCGCGCCATGGCTGCGGAGGATGCCGTCCTGGCGCCCCTGGACCTTTCGCCGTGGGGTAACCGCGTGGGTGTTGAGATCGTCTCCCCCGCCGCTTTCAATGACCGCGACGGCTACACCCGGGCAGTCTTCGACCAGGTCCAGGCCGGCATCACCGGCGCCGACTATGCCGTGGCCGAATCGGGCACCCTGGTGCTGGTCCATGACGCCCGCCAGCCGCGGCTGATCTCCCTGGCACCCCTGGTACACATCGCGGTGGTGCCGCTGGCGCGCGTCGTTCCCACGTATGAAGCGGCCATTGCGTCCCTCTTCGACGGCGGCCGCCGGCCTTCCCAGGTGACCCTGATCACCGGTCCCAGCATGACCGCCGACATCCAGGCCACACCCTTCCGAGGCATGCATGGCCCCCAGAAGCTTTACGTGCTGCTGCTGGGTTGATCCTGGCCGACGACCAGGTCCGAAAACGTCTTGCCGCCCGCCACGGCGATGGTCAATATAAAGCTGCGTTTGAAAATGATGCCATGGGGAGCGACGAGGCGATGCTGGACGTACAAATCTGCGAAAGGGCCCGACTGGCCCGGGATGCCCGCTTCGACGGCCTGTTTTTCACAGGGGTGTTGAGCACCGGTATCTTCTGCCGCCCGATCTGCCCGGCGCCGCAGCCCAAGGCCAGGAATGTAGTCTATTTTCCTTCGGCCGCGGCCGCCGCCGCGGCGGGTCTGCGCCCCTGCCTGCGCTGTCGTCCGGAAGCGGCGCCCGGCACGCCGGCCTGGAACGGCACGGCGGCTACCGTCTCGCGGGCCCTGACCCTCATCCGCCAGGGGGCGCTGCAGAGCGGCGGTCTGAGCGCCCTGGCCGGGCGCCTGGGTGTCGGCCCCCGGCATCTGCGCCGCCTGTTCGAACGGCACCTGGGCACCTCACCCATGGCCATGGCCAATATCCAGCGGGTCTTATTCGCCAAAAAGCTATTGGCCGAAACGCAGTGGCCGATCACCGAGATCGCCCTCTGCTCCGGTTTCGGCAGCATCCGGCGCTTCAATGCGGCCTTCCGCAACCTCTACGGCCGCTCCCCCGGCGATTTCCGCCGTGGTCTGGACGGGCGGCGCCCGGCGGACGCCGCCCGCTTCGAGTGCACCCTGACCCTGCCCTATCGCCCGCCTTATCATTGGGAGGCGATGCTGGCTTTCTTCGCCGCTCGGGCCATCCCCGGGGTGGAAAAGGTCACACCGGCGGGCTACCACCGCACCCTGCGCACCCTCGGCGGCCCGGGATGGCTGCAGGTGAGGCCTGCCCCGGCCGGCCATGCGCTGGCGCTGCAGATCTGCCTGCCCGACAGCCGCGGGCTCATGACGCTGGTGGATCGGGTCCGCCGCATGTTCGACCTGGACGCCAATCTGGCAGCCGTGCAGCCGGTCCTGCTGGCCGATGAGGATTTGGCGCCCCTGGTGCGCCGCTATCCGGGCATGCGCCTGCCCGGGGCCTGGGACCCTTTCGAAACCGCCGTGCGGGCTGTGGTCGGCCAGCAGATTTCGATCAAGGCCGCGCGCACCCTGCTGGGCCGCATCGCCGCGAGCGCCGGACCTGCAGTTGCGACCGTCCACCCGGGGCTGAGCCATTGCTTTCCCACGGCCGAAGAACTGCTTTGCGCAGCGCCGCCGCCCGGCCTAAGCCCCCGCCGCTGGCAAACCCTTGCCGGCCTGGCCCGGGCCATCGGCGACGGCGCCATCGAGCTGAGCCCGCACACCGACCTGGAAACCTTTGTGCAGGCCTTGACCCGCCTGCCCGGGATCGGGCCGTGGACCGCCCAGTACATAGCCATGCGGGCGCTGGGCGAACCGGATGCCTTTCCGGCCGGTGACCTGGGGTTGTGCCAGGCCCTTGAACGCAACGGCACCCGGCCGACCCAGCGCCAGATCCTGGCACGAGCCGAGTCCTGGCGCCCCTGGCGAGCCTACGCAGCCACCTATCTCTGGCAGCGCATGGTTCCGGAGGGCGGCGAAAGCGTCGAGAAACAATCGGATTGAATTCACTGAAAGGGAGGCCGACAATGGTGCGCTACGATCACTTCGCTAGCGGCAAGATAGGCACACTCACCCTGGTGGGAGACGATCAGGGCCTGCGCCGGATCCATTTCGAAACCGGCCGCCGGCCGCTGACCATCCAGCCGGATTGGCGACAGGATGCCGACCTTTTCGCGGAGGCCAAACAGCAGCTGGCCGAATATTTTGAGGGCCGACGGCGGACCTTCGACCTGCCCCTGGCTCCGGCGGGAACCGCTTTCCAGATGGCGGTCTGGGAGGCGTTGCGCGCCATCCCCTACGGCCAGCTGGTGAGCTACCGCTGGGTGGCCGAACGCATCGGCAATGTGAAGGCCAGCCGGGCCGCGGGCGGCGCCATCGGGCGCAACCCGCTGCCCATCGTCATCCCTTGCCATCGGGTGGTGGGCAGCGACGGCGCGCTCACCGGCTTCGGGGGGGGATTGGCGGTCAAGGAACGGTTGATCGAACTGGAAGGTGGTCTCCCAGGCCTTCAGGGGTCACAAAAAAAGAATCGATAGATCCCAAATTTTGCCCCCTGATCCCTGGATACGCGGTCGGCTGCCCGCCGCCGCATCAGGTCAAAATGGCGCCCTTGCGCGGCACATCGACCAAGGCCGGGCTCGCGTCCGCCCGGTCGAAGCCCGCATCCATCTCCTGGACGCGCATCTGATGCAGCTCGCGGTAATGGGGATGGGTGAAGATGAAGAACTCGTCGTTGCGCAGCCCCTCCAACACGCGGTTGGCGGCGATCTCGGTGTCGATGCCGGTGACCACCAGCTCCTTGTTGTATTTGCGGGCCGGCTTCTCCTTGACCAGGTCGTCGTGGTAAAGGGCCCCGCCGTATCGCGCCTGGCGGTTGCGATAGCTGTCATAAACCCGGGACTTGACGAAGCCGGGGCAGAGCACCGACACGCCGATGCCGTCCTTCTTGAACTCCGAGCGCCAGCACTCCGAGAGGCTCACCACGGCCGCCTTGGTGGCGCAGTAGGGGCCGGAAAAGGAGACCCCGTGGATGCCGGCGATGCTGGCCACATTCAGGATGTGGCCGCCTTCGCCGTGGGCTTTCATCAAGGGGTGGAACACCTGGGCGCCGTAGACGATGCCCATGAGGTTGACGTCGATGGTCCAGCGCCAGTCCGCTTCGGTCAGATGCTTATGAGCGCCGGTGGCGGCCACGCCGGCGTTGCCCACCAGCAGGTGCACCTTGCCGAAGGTGGCGGTGGCTTTGGCGGCCGCAACCGCCCACTCCTCTTTGAGCGCCACGTCCAGAGGAACCCCATCGACCTGCAGGCCCTCGCCCTGCAGGGCTTTGACCGCTTCGGTCAGCATGGCCGTGTCGATGTCGGCCAGCATGACGTTCATGCCCTGCCGGCCGAGCACGCGCCCGATGTGAAACCCGATGCCCTCCGCGCCACCGGTGATAAACGCCGTCCTGCCTTTGAAATCTTTCATATGCGCTCCTGTTTGAGTGTTTTTTAGCGTCCCAAAACGTCTGGCCGGCCCCTGCCGGAAAAAGGAAAGCCGGTAGGGTCGGAAACAAACGGTGCCCGGCCCGGTCGGCATCCGTCGCTGCGTGCAAGGCAATGAGGATCCGAAAGGACGTCGAGCAGATAACAGAAACCCGATGCGTATGTCAATTTGACTTGTTGTTGAAAAATAGCACCAAAAGGACCCATGCCCTGCGTTGCAACTTGCAGCCTTTATCTTTCATCTTTCCCCTCGCACCTTTTTTTGCTATCCATGCCTGACACCGCACGTCCTATCTGCACCGCCCTTGCGCCTGTTGGGCTTTATGGCGAAAAAACCGGCAACCGCCAAGCAAAGGGAAATACCTTGCCGACCTGCATCTGCCGCAAACCCAGGACGTCCCAGCCGTCCAGATCCTGGCGGTCGCTCCAAAACGGCGCCTGCAGTCCGGATGGGTGACGGTTTGAAGAGGGCACGCACATACCTCGGCCGCCCCGGCCGCAGTCTTCTGACCGGGCTGGCACTGTGCCTGCTCATCGGCCTGGGCGCCTGCACCGGCCGCACCGCCCCGCCGGCCGCGCCGCCGCCGCCCCTGGCCGAACCGGCGCCGGAGTTCGATCGCCTGTTCCAGCGCAGCGGCGACGGCTGGACCGGTGGCGACGGCACGTTGTCCGTGGCGCTGCCCGACGGCCGAACGGTGTGGCTGTTCGGCGACACGCTGCTGGGCACGGTGGCGGCCGACCAGACCCGGGCGGCCGATACGCCCTTTATCCACAACAGCCTGGTGGTGCAGCGCGGCGGGTCGCTGGAAACCCGCCACGGCCATCGGGACGGCGTGCCAGCCGCCTTCTTCGACCTTCCTGAAAAAAACGCGTGGTACTGGCCCGGCGACGGCGTCGTGGAAGACGGCAGCCTGCGCGTGTTCCTGCACCGGTTCCGTCTCGAGGCGCCGGAATTATGGGCCTGGCGCTGGACCGGCACCGCCCTGGCCACCCTCTGCCTGCCCGATCTGCGCTGGACCGGCACCACGCCGGCGCCCTCGGACAACGGCGTACTTTACGGCGTCTGCGTCCTGGAGACCGACGCCTTCACCTACGTTTACGGCACCCGGGATCAAAGCCGGCCCAAACAGGCCCATGTGGCCCGGGTCGCCGCCGGCCGCATCCTCGGTGCCTGGCACTACTTCGACGGCCGCCGATGGACGGACCGATCCACCGACACGGCCCCCGTTCTCGACGGCGTCTCCACCCAGTACGCCGTGATCCAGGCCTGCCAGGGCTACTTTCTCTTCAGCATGGACGGCCGCGTCCCCTTTTCCAACGTCATCGTGGCCTACCGCTCCCGGGCCCCCACCGGCCCCTGGCAAGGCCCCCAGGCGGTTTACCAGGCCCCCGAAGCCAACGCCCGCATCGCCGTCTACAACCCCTTTGTCCACACCCAATTCACCGACCGGGGCCGGGTGCTCATCTCTTACAACGTCAACCACGTCAGCGACCCCGAGGCCCTCTTTGGCGACGCCACCATCTACCGGCCGCGCTTCATCCGCGTGAACCTGGGCGAACTCGACCGGCGCTTCCACGCCCGAGAATAGCCGCCCTATCCACCGCCTTGACGAAACGGCCGCTTTACGGCTACCGTGGGCCAACACCATCGAGGAGCCATGCCGATACCCTTCAGCGACCCCCTTGTGCGTTTTATCTCCGCCGGCTGGCGCCTGGCCTTCCGGGAACCGCTCCCCGAAGGCCTCCGGCAGCATCTGGGCCGCATGCTCTCGTTCGGCGCCGCCATCGCCGCGGCCCGCATCATTTCGGCCATGGCCCAAATCCTCATTGGAAGAATCCTCGGCCCGACGCAATATGGAAAGTTGACCATCGTGATGCTGCTGGCCGGTTACTTTTCCCTGCCCATCATCGGCGGATGGGGGCTCGCTTTCACGCGCGTGGCCGCAACGCAGATGGAAACCGAAAAGCGATTTCAAGCCCTCAAGGCCTTGCTGCTCATTTGTCTTTGCTTCGCCGTGGCGGTCGCCTTCGGCCTGTATCTCTTGCGCATTCCCTTGGGCGAATGGCTCAACATCCAGCGCCCACTGATGAACCTGACGCTGGTGATGAGCCTGTTGTATGCCTGGTGGATTCTGGCCAAGCAGGTCGCCCAGGCTTTCCAGGCGTGGGGCAGTTATATCGCCGCAGACCTGGGGTGGGCCTTGTTGCTGCTGGGCCTTGCCGCCCTTTTGATGGCGCTCGGGCAAATGACCCTCACGACCGCCTGTGCGGCATTCTGGACAGCCTACTTTTTCTCCGGCCTGGCCCTGGCCAAATGGGCACGCAAAGTCATCGGCACGGGTCCGGCGGTTGCCTTTGCCCGACCGATATTGCAGCACGGCGGCATTCTGCTGCTCAACGGCATCATCGGCACGGCCGCCTACAGTGTCGATCGGCTCCTGCTGCAACGCTTCCTCGGCCCTCAGGAGGTCGGTCTCTATCAAGCTCATCTGCTGGCCACCTTCGGTTTGGTCAGCTCTTTGATGAACCTGATATTAACCTACGCTTTCCCCCTCTTTTGCAGAGATGATCACAACGCCATGCACCAGAGCCTCAAACGTATATCATGGCTACAATACCCATTCACGATACTGCTGTCCGCCGTGGTGGGGATGGCCGGCCTGTATCTCTATGGTTATCCGGTTTCGCCGCTCCTATTCATTTGCTTCTGTCTCTTCAGCGGCCTTCAGTTTCACAGCCAGATCAAGGCCTGGTATATTTCCAGCAAAGGCGCCGCCGCCACGCGACGCGTGCTCGGTTCTCAATTGCTTTTTCTGGGCATGGTCATTGTGCTGCTGACAGGGCTCACGAAGCATCTTGGCATTCAGGCCGGCGGCGTATCGCTGGTGGCATCTTCCTTGATTTCGCTGCTGTATCTATCCAGAATCGAAAAAGGACTGCCCGGCAATTCCTGAAAAGCGGCCGAGGCCGCCCATACCAACTGTGAGCGCACGTATGCCAAATATTGAGAAGGATCGCCGCTTTGCGTTCGGCAAAAACTGGCGCGGGTTTCTGTCGTCCTTAACCAAGGAAAACATTCGAATCGCCGAAGCGTCGCTCCAGAAAATGCTGATGACCGATACGCTTCGGGGAAAGACATTTCTGGATATCGGCTCGGGAAGCGGTTTGTTTTCCCTGGCCGCACGCAACCTGGGTGCAAACGTGCACTCGTTCGACCATGACCCCCTGTCAGTGGCCTGTACAGCGGAACTCCGGTCAAGGTATCATCCCGATGATCCCGATTGGTCGATCGAGGAAGGCTCCATTCTCAATGAGCGCTTCATCGCATCGCTGAAAAGCTACGACATCGTCTACGCATGGGGAGTGCTGCATCATACCGGAAACATGTGGGCGGCCTTAGCGCATTCCGCTTCCCTAGTAAAACAAAAGGGCATCCTGTTCATAGCCATCTACAACGATCAGGGAAGGATATCGGCGTTTTGGAAAAGGGTGAAAAAGGCTTACTGTTCCGGAGTATTGGGCAAGGCGATGATTTCTTGCATCTTCATTCCGTGTTTCTTTTCAATCGCATTGATCTCCTGTGTATCCAGAAAAGAGAACGCCTTTCGGCAATACAAGTGGAACAGAGGCATGTCGATGGTGCACGACTGGGTTGACTGGCTGGGCGGTTTTCCCTTCGAGGTCGCGTCAGTCGACGCAATCTTCCATTTCCTGCACCAAAAGAACTTTTCGCTCCTCAATCTCAAAATGACCCGCGGCTCGGGAAACAATCAATTCGTGTTTGTCAGGAAGAATTCCGCCGCCTCTGCCGGCACCGAAGGCACGACAGAGGCGGCGCGGGGTGCCGTTTAGCCGGCGATACGGATCAGCGGCGGCGCAGCGGGCAAGTCCATCGAGGCGCACGGCAGCGGGGAGGTCCGGTCGGGGGCCGGGGAGATAAAACCGGCAACGGGTTTGCGCAGGGTGCGGCAGGCGACCGGACGGCCGTGGCCGATGCGAAAGAGCATGACGTGGCGCTCCTGGTCTCCGGAAACGGCGAAGAGCCGCTCGTAACGCGGCCACAGGGCTTCGAGCAGCCGCTGGTGGGCAGGGCTGAAATCGGCCTTTGCGCCCAATTGCCAGCGCAACCGGAAAAGGGTGATGGCGGTCATGGGTTGGAAGTCCAATCCCAGGGAGGCGGCCGTAAGCCAGACCCTCTCCAGGGCCTGCCCGCCTTGGACGAAGTCGGCCGGCAGGCCTCCCTGGATCTTGAGCAACCCGATGGCCGAGGCGGAGCACATGCCCTGGTAGGATATCCTGGAGATCATTTTGCCCAGTCCCAGACAGTTCAGGACGGCCATCACGGGCCAGGGCCGGGTGCGGCGCAGCAGCCATTCGCCGGCAGGTCCGGCCTCCAGGTTCTTCAAGGGAAATCCGTCCCGCCGGGACAGGGCTTCCTGGGAGGTAAAACGGATCATGCGCATCAGGTGTTCGTGCAAGGCCCGATGGCCCGAGCGGATGGTGTCGGCCGCGGCGACCAGGCGGGCCGCCTCTCGGATCTGTTTGCGGTCGGTGAGCAGCAGCAGCCGGGCGCCGTGGAACGCGGCGGCGGCCTCGATCCGGTGCTGCGCACCAGGTTCCAGGGGCCTGCCATCATACAGAGTGCGATTGGTGTGACGTTCCCAGATGAAGCGCTGCAAAGGATCTTCGGCCTCGTCCGTGGCGCTCAGGGATATTTCGAGGCCGGCCCGATCGGCGGTGGTCATGGCCACCCGGGCCGAGAGGCCGCAACGACCGGCGGCCAGCGCCAGGTTTTCGGCGGCCGCACCACAGCTGATCCAGGAGGCCATCTGGGCCACGTTGAAGAAGGAATCGTCGGCCGCCGGGTCCAGCATCACGTGCACGGTGTGGCCATCGACAGCGAAGCGCCAGGGCTGGCAGTTGTCTCCGGATGGTGCGCGGACGGCGGCTTGCAGCAGATAATCTCTCGTCTCGGCGGAGATTTCTCTTCCCATCGGTGCGAAGACGGTCGGTGCCTGGGGTCTGGACTCGTTCAGGTATTCGGAAAGAGCCCCGATTTTTGACGCGAGCAGGCGTCGCTTGAGCCGCTGCATGGGTCCCCGGTTGCCCATCCAGAGCCGGCCCATGTGGAAGCGGCGCGTAAACGGATCGTACTGGGCGTAGAAAGGCGCGGGGCGCAGGCCGGGTTTGCGCAGCAGAATGCGCAGCGCTTCGGCGGCGGCCGCAGCGGCGCTCAGCTGGCATCCGGCCGAAAGAGAAGGGCCGCGTCCCTCCGCCATACTGATGCTCCCCGGCAGCGTATACCCCTTCTGGGCCGCCTTGGGCGCCAGCCCCACGAAGAAGGCGATCAATTTTTCCTCCATGGACATGCGGTCGTCAAGATCGAAGTACTGGTCGAAGGTCATGCCGCGATCCGGCGCAAAGATGAGCATGGCCGTACCGAACCCGATGGGGCCGGCGGTGATCGCGGGAATGCCTTTTTCCCGCGCCCGCCGGAAGAGCAGGCGCCGCAGTTCCAGGCTGAAGAAATCGATGCTGTCGACCAGCAGATCGACCCCCTCCAGAAAAGCGTCGATGTTCTGCGGCGTCACGCCCTGGGGAAAGGAGCGCACTTCGGCGTAAGGGTTGATGGCCTGCAACTCCCGGCGCATCACCTCGATCTTCGGCCGGCCGAAAGTTCCTACCCGGGCGCCGTGCTGGCGGTTGACGTTAACCGTTTCAAAGCGGTCGAAATCGGCCAGATGAAAGCGGCCGATGCCGGTACGGGCCAGGGTGATCAAATGGGCGCCGCCTACGCCTCCCAAGCCAGGCAAGGCCACGGTGGCCCGATGCAGCCGATCCTGCTCGGCCAGGGTGATGAAACCGATGTTGCGGGCAAAAGCCGCTTCCCAATAGGGATATCTGGAATTCATTTTACTTCTCCTTTCACGCGAATCGAAATCAGATCTGGACTTGCTGGGCCAGGCGGCCGCGGTCGATGACCCAGATGTGGGCCTGTTCGTCGTCGGCGGCGATCAGTCGATCCTGGGCCCAGGGCAGCACCATGCTGCGCAGGGAACGGCGGTCCAGGCCACACTGGCCGGCCAGCCAGCGCGCGTCCACCGGCTGGTTCTCTTTGCCGGCGGCCCCCACCAGGAGCCGTGCGGCCAGCGCCGTGGAAGGGTCGGTGGGGCCGTCCATCAGCCCGCGCAGCCGGGAAGCCAGCATTCGGCACAGGTGCAATGCCCGTTCGGGGTTGACGCGCAATTGCTCGAGGATCGCCGAACGGGGCCAGACCATCAGATCCACATCTTCGGAATGGGCCACCAGGCTGGCACTGCGCGGCCGCCCATCCAGGGCTGAGAGCTCTCCGAAGCATTGGCCCGGCCCCATGAGCAGGTGGCTGTCGGCTGCCTCCACCCCGTCGGCCGTCGGCGGCGCATCGGCTTGAACGCGCACCACGCCGCGCAGTACCTGAAATACTTCGCCACCGGCCTCCCCGCGCCGGAAGATTACTTCGTTCCGACGATAGAGGCGCCGCAGGCTCGACTCATCGAAGGGCCGCTCTTCGGGGTCCACCAAGCGCTCGCGACTGCCCGGCGGCAGGTTCTCCAGATCCACGTGCACCGGTACAATGGGCACCCCCAGCGCATGGTCCTGGATCGCGGGCGAAAGGGGGCGGGCCCCCACCAGACGCTGCATCAGCGGCAGGGCCGGCGGGTGCACCACGGCCAGGACATGGCGGGCCGGCGCCTGGCGCATCCGGCGGAAACACATCTGGATCAGTGACACCACCAGACCCGGATGGCGCCGAAAGGCTTTGCGGATGCAGAACCAGCCCACCGTGGCGCACCCGCCGGTCAAGGTGCGCCGCAACGGTCCGAAATCAAAAGCGTGCTCGGCCGGCAGACCGGCCGGGCCATCCAGAACGAGGCGTATGCCGGCCACCGCCTCGCTGCCGCTGAAGGCCAGGTAGTTGCTGGTCTCCTCGAAACTGTCGTAGCGATCGAAAATATGGTCCATGGTGAGGTGGAAACGCTGCTCCTCCGCCACGAACACCCCGTACCGCAAGCGGTACACCTCGGCCTTGTCGGCCGTCGAACGAACGGTTCTCAATTCAATTGCCATGGGATTCCTCCTATTGATTGATGTTGGCCCAAAGGAGCTCTTTTGCTCGATATGCAAAAGCAACTCCCCGAAATGCGCGCTGCCGATTCAGCGCGCAAGCGAGACAGTGGCTGCGCCGAGCGGGTGCGGCTGCGAGGCGACACGGCCGCGCACGAACCCCCGAATGGTTTCACCACCGCATACATCTAACCGTAATTGTTCAAAATGGATGGCAGAGCCGGGACAACGAAAAGGGAGATGGGGATATCCGGCAGGCGAGCAGCAAGCGTCCAAACGGCTCTTGCGCTCCTGCGGTGAACACCTTGGAAAGGCTGGAGATAGAGCGCTCGGCCATTTTGATCATCGACGAATCGGCTTTCGCTGGCAACAGCTAATGCAATTCGCCGATTTCGCATCTTTTCCGGAAAGATGTCCCAAATGGCCGGCGGGGCGCGCAATGCGCTTGACACGGTTTTCAGCGGCCATTATAAAGGCCCCTTTAGCCGCTGCGCCCACCCGTCCGGTTGGCGACGGCCACACGTTCGGCGGATTGGTCGATCAGGCTACCTGGTTGTTGACCCTATTATAAAAAAGGAGAAATCCATCATGGCGGACTATTTGATCAATGTTTTTCTGGATGATGCGAAGATGAAGAAGATCGAAGCGGCCGGTTTGGCCGACAAGATCATCGATCTGAACGGCAAGAAGGCGGTACAGGTAGAGATGAGCGCCAAAGAGCAGAAGAAGCTGATCAAGGGTTTCACCGACCTGACCTTCGACGCCAACAACGCCTGCGAATTGCCCGCTGAGGCCACGGACAAACTGCTGGGCATCATCGCCGACATGAAAACCCTGGATGTGATGAAATTCGCCATCATGAAGCTGTACAATCCCCTGGCCGGCAAAGCCCCCCGCTCGGCCCAGCGCTGATTTCACCGCCAGCAGATCGAACGAGCTGCAACCCCGGTCCCGGCAACGGAACCGGGGTTTTTCTTTTCAGCCGTTCACTGGATCTTCTTCAACGCCTGTTTGAGGACCTTGCCGGTGGGGTTGCGAGGGAACCGTTCCATGAAATCGATGCGTTCGGGGATCTTGTACTTGGCGATCTTGTCGCGCAGATAGGCTTGCACCTCTTCGGCCGTCAAGCTGCCCGGCCGCTTGAGCACGATGCAGGCCCGCACCCGCTCGCCCAGGGCGGCATCGGGCATGCCCACCACGGCCACCTCGGCGATCTCGGGGTGCTTTTCCAGGGGGATTTCGATCTCGCGGGGGTAGATATTTTCACCGCCGCGGTTGATCATCTCCTTGAGGCGGCCGGAAATATAGACGTACCCTTTTTCATCCATGTAGCCCATGTCCCCGGTGTGCAGCCACCCGTCGCGCAGGCTTTCGGCCGTGGCTTCGGGCTTGTTCAGATAACCGAGCATCACCGCCTCGCCCTTGACGCAGATCTCGCCCCTTTGCCCATAAGGCAGGATGCGGTTGGCGTCGTCCATGATCTCCACCTCCAGTCCCGGAAACGCCGTGCCGATGGAGTTCCAGTTGGCCGGCACCCCGGTGCCGGTGGTGGAGACCCCGCAGGCTTCGGTCAGGCCGTAGCCGTCGATCACCTGGACGCCGAACTTCTCTTTGAACCCCTCGATGAGCCGCACCGGCATGGGCGCGGCCCCGCTGTGGGCCAGGCGCAGCTTGAGCCGGCCGTGGTCGATGGTTTGGGGATCGACGGCATTGTATATATAATCATACATGGCCGGCACTCCCTGTACAATCGTAACCCCGTAGCGCAGCAGCGAGGGCCAGAAATCGGCCGGCGAGAAGCTGCGCCGGATGCACAGGGTCAATCCCTGAAAAATGAACGGGTAGGTCCACACGCAGAGGGGATTGGTGTGGAACATGGGCAGGATGATCATCATCACGTCGCCGGGCCGGGTGGTGCCTAGTACCGCCCGGCCGCGGCAGATACACAACTGGTTGCGATTGGACAGCAGGATCCCCTTGGGCATGCCGGTGGTGCCCGACGAGTAGAGCAACAACAGGGCATCGTCCGGGGCCTGGGGCACCAGGCATTCATGGTCGGGATAATTCGCCAGAACCTCTTTCAGCGTGGTTTCGGCAACGGCCTGGCCGTGATCGATGCCGGTCACCACCTCCACGAGGGCCGGTTTGTGCCGGGAAAGCGCCAGGCCGGATGCGAAATCCACCATGTACTCGCTGCCCACGAAAACCACCTTGGGCTTTGCATCTTCGAGCACATAGGCGATCTCCGGCCCCTTGAGCATGTAGTTGATGGCGCCGGCCACGGCCCCCAGTTTCTGGGCGCCGAACATGGTGTAGTATATATCGGGGGAATTAAGGATCATGGTGGAAACGATGTCGCCCTTTTGCACCCCTTTGGACTTCAAGTAGTGGGCCACCCGATTGGCGCGCCGGTTGACCTGGGCATAGGTGACCACCTCGTCGTAATAAAGCACCAGCGGCGTATCGGGGATCTCGGCGGCCCGCGTTACCAGCATCTCGGCCACGCTGTCGAAGGCCAGGCGTTTTCCCGTCAAGGTATCCAGTTTCTCCAGAGGCACCAGTTCGCGCATCAGACGCTTGCTTTTATCGATCATGAATCCTGCTCCCATTCCAGATATTCAGCTCAGACCCCAGCAACGCTATACCACGAGGCCGTGGGGATGCCATACCAAAAACGGCGGCCGGGCACGGCTGTTTCTTCTCATGAACCGCAGCCGGCAAAAAGATAAAAAAAGGGCTCAGATTTGAATCTGAGCCCTTCTCTATATTTATGGCGGGAGCGACGAGACTCGAACTCGCGACCTCCGGCGTGACAGGCCGGCGTTCTAACCGAACTGAACTACACCCCCGCAAACCCGTATATGTCCGAATCGTCGATGCATCTGTGCTTCATGCCCTGCCGGATCGACGATCGAGTTACCAAAATGGTAGGCGGAACAGGGCTTGAACCTGTGACCCTCGGCTTGTAAGGCCGATGCTCTCCCAACTGAGCTACCCGCCCACATGGAACCTGTTGAGGGCCCCAAATAGAACGCCGTAACTACCAGCTAAACCCAACCATGTCAAGCGGATTTATACGCCTAATTGATCGGCGCCCGTCCGTCCGGTTGGCTGCCGCCTGACGGCTGCATGGCGAACGGGACATCGTGCTTGTGGAACAAGGTTTCGCCTTCGGCCAGCACCAGCGCGTGGGGCAGCACTTCGTCCATGTGCTCCACGCTGATGATCTCCAGCTGTTTGGAGATGGTGGCCGGAATGTCCTTGAGATCCTTTTCGTTCTCCTTGGGAATGATGATCTTCTTGATGCCGCCCCGGTGCGCGGCCAGAATCTTCTCCTTGAGCCCGCCGATGGGCAGCACCCGCCCACGCAGGGTGATCTCGCCGGTCATAGCCACTTCGCGCCGGGAGGGACGCCTGGTCAGCGCCGACACCACCGAAGTGCACATGGCGATACCCGCTGACGGGCCATCCTTGGGAATGGCGCCTTCGGGAATGTGAATGTGCAGATCTACCTTGCGGTGGAAGTGGGCATCGATGCCCAAATGTTCCGCCCGGGAACGCACGAAGCTGATGGCCGCCTGGGCCGACTCTTTCATCACATCGCCCAGCTTGCCGGTGACCGTCACCTGGCCGCGGCCGGGCATGGTCAGGGTTTCCACGAAGAGCAGCTCGCCGCCCACCTGGGTCCAGGCCATGCCGGTGGCCATGCCGATCTGATCCTTTTCTTCGATCTCGGTGCTGCGGAAGCGCGGCGGGCCCAAGTACTTTGACACAGCGCTCTCGGTAACGCGCACCAGCTTGTCGGTCTTGGTCTTGACCACGTGGCGCGCCACCTTGCGGCAGATGCTGGCGATCTCCCGCTCCAGGTTGCGCACACCCGATTCGCGCGTGTAGCGGTTGATCACCATGTAAACCGCTTTTTCGGAAATGGCGATCTGCTCCGGTGTCAGGCCGTTGGCCTTGATCTGTTTGGGTACCAGGAACTTTTCGGCGATTTTATACTTCTCGTGCTCGGTATAGCCCGGCAGACGGATGATCTCCATGCGGTCCTGGAGCGGCAGCGGAATGTCCGGCAAGGTATTGGCCGTGGTGATGAACAGGACCTCGGACAGGTCGTAATCCAAGTCCAGATAGTGGTCGTTGAAGGCGTAATTCTGCTCCGGATCCAATACTTCCAGCAGGGCCGCGCTCGGGTCGCCGCGGAAATCCATGCTCATCTTATCGACTTCGTCCAGGCAGAAGACCGGGTTGTTGGTGCCGGCCTTTTTGAGCGACTGGATGATCTTGCCGGGCAGCGCGCCGATGTAGGTGCGCCGGTGGCCGCGGATTTCGGCTTCGTCGCGCACGCCGCCCAGCGACAGCCGCACGAAGCGGCGCCCCGTGGCGCGGGCCACCGAGCGGGCCAGCGAAGTCTTGCCCACGCCGGGAGGCCCGACCAGGCACAGGATCGGTCCGCGGATCTTTTTGACCAGGGCCTGCACGGCCAGATACTCCAAGATGCGCTCTTTGGGCTTTTCCAGGCCGTAGTGGTCTTCGTCGAGAATGCGCTCGGCTTCGGTGATGTCGATATGCACCCGGCTACGTTCGAACCAGGGCAGGCTGATGATCCACTCGATGTAGTTACGCACCACGGTGGCTTCGGCCGACATGGGCGTCATCAGCTTGAGCTTCTTGAACTCCTGCTGGGTTTTGGCACTGGCCTCCCGGGGCATGCGCTTGCGCTTGATGCGCTTTTCCAGCTCCTGAAGTTCGTCGGCGGCTTCGTCTTCGGCCCCCATCTCCTTTCGGATCGCGCGCATCTGCTCGTTGAGGTAGTAATTCTTCTGGGTCTTTTCCATCTGTTCCTTGACCCGCCCCTTGATGCGCTGATCCATGCGGTAGACTTCCACCTCCAGGTTGATCAGCTCCACCAGCAGGCTGAGCCGCCGATCGATGGGCATGGCTTCCAGCAGGCGCTGCTTGTCTTCGATCTTGAAAGAGAAATGGGCGGCCACGGCGTCGGCCATGCGCCCCGGATCGGACATGGCGCCGATCTTGGCCACCAGATCCTTGGCGATGTTCTTATTGAGCTTGGCGTAAGCTTCGAAGCTGTCTTTCACCGATCGCATCAGGGCTTCGGCCTCGGCTTCGGAGGCGATCACGTCGGGGATGGGATCGAGCTCCACCTGGAAGTATTCCTCGCCCATGATGAAGCGCCGCACCCGGGCGCGGGTCTGGCCTTCGACCAGGGCCTTGACCGTGCCGTCGGGCAGACGAAGCAACTGCAGCACCGTACCGATGACGCCTATGCGGTTGATGTCTTTTTCAGTGGGGTTGTCCACATTGGCGCTGCGTTGGGTGGATAGAAAAATATGCTTGTCCGTGGTGTTCATGGCGCTTGAAAGCGCGGCCACCGATTTGGGCCGCCCCACGAACAGGGGCGCCACCATCTGGGGAAACACCACGATATCGCGTACCGGCAGCAGCGGCATCGTCCTGCCGGCCGGCGGATCGTTATCGTTTTTGAAAAATCGAGTTATGCTAACCATATCCTTACGCCGGCAGCGCCGGCAGTCGTACCTCTTGAGGGTTATGGATCAATTCAGGGTGTATTGGCGAAGCGCGCCGCCGGGCGATATCCGCTCAGCGGATACCGCCGCCGGGGTTAAGCCTGTTTCTTGGTCTGCTCGTAAAGCAGAATCGGATCTTCCTTGTGCAACACCACATCTTCGCTGATCACGCACTCTTTCACGTTTTCGATGGAAGGAATCTCGTACATGATGTCCAGCATGCAATCTTCCAGGATCGCCCGCAGGCCGCGCGCGCCCGATTTGCGCTTGATTGCCTGGTCGGCCACGGCCGCCAGGGCGCTGTCGGTGAGGCGCAGGTTGACCCCTTCCACCTCGAACAGCTTCTGGTACTGTTTGACCAGGGCGTTTTTCGGTTCGGTCAGGATCCGCACCAGGGTCTTGGCGCTCAACTCGTCCAGGGTGGCGATCACCGGCAGACGGCCGAGAAATTCGGGGATCATGCCGTATTTGATCAAATCCTCGGGCTTTACTTCCTTGAGGATCTCGCCCAGGGAAGACTCTTTCTCCTTGATCACCTTGGCGCCGAAGCCCATGGTCTTGGACCCCAGGCGGCGCTTGACGATCTGCTCCAGACCGTTGAACGTTCCGCCGCAGATGAACAGGATGTTGGTGGTATCCACCTTGACGAAATCCTGCTGGGGATGCTTGCGCCCGCCCTTGGGCGGCACGCTGGCCAGGGTGCCCTCGATGATTTTGAGCAGCGCCTGCTGCACGCCTTCACCGGAGACATCCCGGGTGATGGAGGGATTGTCCGATTTGCTGGCGATCTTGTCGATCTCGTCGATGTAGACGATGCCCCGCTTGGCCTTCTCCACGTCGTAATCGGCGTTCTGCAGCAGCGACAGGATGATGTTTTCCACATCCTCGCCCACGTAGCCGGCCTCGGTCAGACTGGTGGCATCGGCGATGGTGAACGGCACGTTCAGAAAGCGGGCCAGGGTCTGGGCCAGCAGCGTCTTGCCGCTGCCGGTGGGGCCGATGAGCAGGATGTTGCTCTTCTGGATCTCCACATCGCTGGTGCTCAAGGCCGAATCGAGCCGCTTGTAGTGGTTGTACACCGCCACGGAGAGGATCTTCTTGGCGGTCTCCTGCTCGATGACGTACTCGTCCAACCTGGCCTTGATCTCCTTGGGAATCATCAGATTGGAAAGCTCGCCGGCTTCCTTCTCCGATTCTTCCTCGATGATCTCGCTGCACAACTGGATGCACTCGTCGCAGATATAGACGGCCGGACCGGCGATGAGCTTTTTGACCTCTTTCTGGTTTTTTCCGCAGAACGAGCAGAAGAGGTTGTCGTTGGGATCGTCTTTTTTTGCCATGATAATTACTTCTCCATCTTATCGATATGCTCCAGGTCGTCGCGGTTGCGGATGACATGGTCCACGATGCCGTAATCCCTGGCTTCGATACCGGATAAGAAATAGTCCCGGTCGGTGTCCCGCTGGATCTGGGCGAGGTCCCGGCCGGTATGCTCCTTGAGGATCTTGTTCAAGGTTTCTTTCATGCGCAGGATCTCTTTGGCCTGGATTTCGATGTCCGAGGCCTGGCCCTGAAAACCGCCCATGGGCTGATGGATCATGATGCGCGAATTGGGCAGCGAATAGCGCTTCTTGGCCGTCCCGGCCGCCAGCAGCAGGGCGCCCATGCTGGCCGCCTGACCGATGCAGACGGTGGCGATGTCGGGCTTGATGTACTGCATGGTATCGTATACCGCCAGGCCTGCGGTCACCACGCCGCCCGGGGAATTGATGTAAAAGTTGATATCCTTATCAGGATCTTCCGATTCCAGAAAAAGCAACTGGGCGATCAGCAGGTTGGCCACCTCGTCGTTGATGGCCGTTCCCAGGAAGATGATGCGGTCTTTGAGCAGCCGGGAATAAATGTCGTAAGCCCGTTCGCCGCGACTGGTTTGGTCGATGACCATTGGGATCACTGGCACGATGTAACTCCTTTGAATATGAATGGTTGAATCGCCCGCGCGGAACCGCACCGGTTCGAGCCGCCTTGTAAAGGCCCAAACCGATTATATCGCCTCTGGCTTAGATATCAATAGCGCTTATTGGCCCGCATCCTTTGCGGGCAGGCGGCATTATTTTTCGGTTACCGACGCAGCCTCTTTAATATTGCTGTTCTCTATGATAATCCGCAATGCCTTCTTTTCAAGCAACGTGTGTTTAAAAAAGGCCAGGTTGTCCTTGTCTTGATTGTAAAACGCCTTGATGGTGGCGATGGGCTGGCGGAAGTTGTCGGCCATTTCCTGCAGGCCCTTTTCCAACTCCGCATCGCTCAATTCGAGTTTTTCCTGATCGATGATCTTGGACAGGATCAGGTGCCGTCGCACCTGCTTTTCAGCCACCGGCCGATACTTTTCGGACAACACCGTGCGGTTGAGGCCCACCTCCTCCAAGGAACGGTTATTGTTGGCAAAGGACCGCTCGGCATCGCTGAGGATATGTTCCAATTCGCTGTCCACCATCGTATCGGGCACTTCAAATTCGGTCTGCTCCAGCAATTTCTGGAAAATCTGCTCATTGAGCTCCTGTTCCATGCGCTTTTCGTAACCGCCGACCAGGTTTTCGCGGATCTTGGTCTTTAGGGCATCCAGCGATTCGAACTGGTCGTTGAGATTTTTTGCGAATTGATCGTCCAGGGGCGGTAGAATCTCCTCGCGGATTTCGTTGAGGGTGACCTTAAACTGGATCTGCTGCCCGGCCAGGTCCTTGCTGAAATAGTCATCGGGAAAGGTAACGTCGATCTCCTTGAACTCCCCCGGCTTCATTCCCACCAGGCCTTCGTCCAGGTCCTTGACCACCCGGCCCTCGCCCAGCTTGACGATGAAATTTTCGGTCTTCTGGGTCGCCTCGTGGGGTTGGCCGTCCTTGTACCCTTCGTAGTCGATCACGGCCACATCCCCAGTCTGCACGGGCCGGTCGGTCTCGACCTTTTTCTGCTGGGCCAGGTTGCGCTGCATCATCTTGAGCTGCAGATCGATCTCGTCGTCGCTGACCGCGTATTTGCTCTTGGTCAACTCAAAACCCTTGATCTGGATGTCGGCGATCTCGGGCCGCACTTCCACGGCGGCATCAAAGAGATAAGCGCTCTTTTCCTTGAGTTCTGGTGGATCCACCTTGGGGGAGCCCACGATCTGCAGATTGGTCTCCTTCAGGGCATGCAGAAACCCTTCCTGGATCAACTTCCCGGTGACATCGGCCCGCACATCCTTGCCGTAGATGCGCTCCAATACCGCACGGGGCGCCTTGCCGGGGCGAAAGCCTTTTATCTTGGCGGTCTTTTTGAGTTCGCCGTAGGCGCTTTCGACTTCCCGCGTCACCACCTCGGGGGGCACTTCGATATGCAACACTTTTTTGACACTGCTCTGATTCTCAACCGTCACTTTCATCGCGAAGTTACCTTTCTATACCAATAATAAAGTGCCCCGGGCCAATGGTCTCAAGGCACTTGCACTTTTCGCTCCACCCTTTCATCCGCCATCCCTGAATTCGTCTAACAGCCTAAGATTAAAACGAAAACATGAAGATGGTTCACCCCCATCACCCGCCGAAGACATGGCGTGGGTGAGCTTACGCCGGCTGCGACGCTTATTGACAACCACCGTTAGCAGGCTTGGTGGATGGATGGTTCCATTGGTGCGAGAGGGGAGACTTGAACTCCCACTCTGTCGCCAGAGCTGGATCCTAAGTCCAGTGCGTCTACCAATTCCGCCACTCTCGCAGATTACAGGGTCAAGACCCGATTTATGTGCTTGACTTTCAAACCTTTTCAACTAAACTGCCTTTTTAAAGGAAATTTAGTTAATATTAAACCACTTGGGTGTCAAGCGAAATAACCCGCCCGAAGGGCTCTCCAGATGGCCCTGCGCCTACCTATTATATATATTCTGACGGCATTTCTGGCCCTGGCCGGAAGCCTGGCATGGGCGGGACCGACCGAACCGCCGCACAGTACACCCAGTGTCATTGCCCTTGATCCGGGACACGGCGGAAAACAGATCGGCGCCCGCGGTCCCCAGGGTACCCTGGAAAAAGAGATCTGCATGGCCCTGGCGGGGCGCCTGGCCTTGTTGCTCGAACCGGACTTTCGCGTGGTTCTCACCCGGGGGGACGACTATGACGTCCCGCTCATGGAACGCACCGGCGTGGCCAACCACCAGCGCGCCGATCTATTCGTCAGCCTGCACATGGCCGCCGGATTCGCGCCGGCCGCAGACGGCATCACCATCTATACCTTCAAGCCCGCAAACCCCAAAGCGATAGAGCGGGAGATAGCCTCCGCGAGCACTTCGGGAGCGGTCGCCTGGCATCGGGCCCAAATCCCGCATGCCGCCGCGAGCCGCGATCTGGCCGTTCGATTCCAGCAGCAGTTCGAAGCCATGCCCGGGGCGCCGCCGGTGCGCACCGCCCAAGCCCCCCTGCTGGTGCTGACAGGCGCCCAGATGCCGGCCGTGCTCATCGAGGTGGGGAACCTGAAACACGCGGCCGCCGAGTCGCGCCTCAACACGCCCGAAGGCCAATCCCTTTATGTTCAGGCCATGGCCCGGGCCATCGACAGCTTCCTGGCCTCCCGGCGCAGCCCCCAATGATCCGGCGCCCCGGCCGGCCATCCCGCCTGGCTGTGACAGCAGATTTGCCAACGCTCTTGCGTCCATGGGGTGGGCATGGTATGCAGCCAGCCTGATCGGGGCGTGGCGCAGTCTGGTAGCGCACCTGCTTTGGGAGCAGGGAGTCGGAGGTTCAAATCCTCTCGCCCCGACCAATCATATCAAGGAGTTAGACGGCATCTGGGGATGCCGTTTTTTTTGGGGCTGACCATGGGCACGAATAGTCGGGCATGCCTTCCATTCTGTCCCGGAACTCTTTTCGAAAATCGGGTCCGCCCAAAATAAGGCCCATCAGATCCCCAGGCGGACCCCCACCTCGATCACCTGCTCGGGCGGAATTCGGAAAAATGAGGTGGCATCGGCTGCGTTGCGGGACATGAACAGGAATAGGTTCGCGCGCCAGCGGGCCATGCTGGATGGTTCGGCGATCACCAGGTTTTCACGCCCGATATAAAAACTGGCTGTCTGGGGGTCCAGGTCCAGACCTTGCCCCTGGGCCAGGGAAAACACCGTGTTGAAACCAGGGTCTTCCATGAAGCCATAGCGGGCTGTGACACGATAAAACCCTCCGCCCAATTTTTCCGTCTGGATCTTTTCCAGATTCGGGACCCGGGGAACATCTTCGACCCTGAAATTCAGCAGAACGGTTCGGTTGTGCACCACATGATTGTGTTTGACGTTTTTGACCAGGGCCACCGGCACGGCACTCGGGTTCCCCGTTAAAAAAACCGCGTCTCCCTCGATCTTGTTGGGTGGATGGCTGCTCAGATCGACGATGAATTGATGAACGGGCGGCATGATTTTTCGCAGATTCCCGGCCAGCACGCGGCGGCCCTTGGCCCAGGTGAGCATCAAGGTAAAGAAGGCCGCGCCGATGACCAGGGGAAACCATGCGCCGTGAAGGATTTTGCTCAGATTGGCCAAGAAGAAGGGCACGTCCACCAGCAAAAAAAGCCCTGTCAGCGGTGCCGCCCACCCCAGCGGCCACTGCCATCGTTGCCGGGCCACAATGAAAAAAAGCACGGAGGTAATCATCATCGTGGAAGTGACGGCCACGCCGTAGGCGGCCGCAAGTTTACTGGAAGTCTGAAAGCCGGCCACCAGGGTGATTGTGCAGACCATCAGCATCCAGTTGACCGGGGCCACATAGATCTGGCCGATCTGACGTGCCGATGTGTGCCGGATGTTCAAGCGAGGCAGATACCCCAGCTGAATGGCCTGGCGGGTCATCGAGAATGCGCCGCTGATCACCGCCTGGGAGGCGATGATGGTGGCCAGGGTGGCCAGCAGCACCGTGGGAATCAGCGCCCAGGAGGGCACCATGGCGTAAAATGGATGAGTTGCGGCTTCCGGATGTGCCAGCAATAGGGCGCCCTGACCATAATAGTTCAAGAGCAGCGCCGGCAGTACGAGGCCGAACCAGGTTAAGCGAATAGGACGGGTACCGAAATGCCCCATATCCGCGTAAAGCGCCTCTGTGCCGGTAACCACCAGAAAAACGGCCCCCAACACCACGAACCCATGCAGTTTGTTGAATATCAAAAACTGGAACGCATACCAGGGTGAAACGGCCATCAGCACCTGAGGGTTGCGCGCCACCTGCACCGCGCCCATAACGGCCAGGAAACAAATCCAGACCAGGATCACAGGTCCGAAAAGCCCGCCCACGCGGGCCGTCCCATGTCGCTGGATCATAAAGAGTCCGATGAGAATGGCAACGGTGATGGGAATGATATAGGGATCAAACACGGGTGTGATGATGCCGACCCCTTCCACGGCGCTCAAGACGGAAATGGCAGGTGTGATCATGCCATCCCCATAAAGCAGGCAGGCCGCAAAGAGGCCCAAGGCCACAGCGCCCAAAAAGCGCCGGTTGGCGGGCGGGCCGCCCTGGCCGCGAATCAGGGCGGTCAGGGCGATGACGCCTCCCTCCCCGTGGTTATCGGCCCGAAAGACGAACAGCAGGTATTTCACGCCGACAATCAATGTCAGGGCCCAAAACATCAGGGAAAGTATTCCCAAGACATTGGTATGTGTCACCTGGATCCCGTATTCGCCATGGAAACATTCGCGTATGGCGTAGATGGGACTGGTGGCGATATCACCGAAAACCACCCCCAAGGCGGCGAGGGAAAGCTGCGCCAGGCGGCTTTCAATTTTGGGTTGTGCGTATTGATTCTGCGCTTTTTTGACCGTTTCCGTATCTGCCCCGGTGGTGGCATTGGGCATGCGCTGCGTCCTCCTCGATTGGATTGCCTTCAGGCAGTTTCCATCCGGAAATGCTAAAAATAGATACACGCCTTTTTTAAAGCGACTATGTCAAAGATGCGACTGCATTTCAATGCCCGCGCCCATACAGCATGCGGTCGCGCCACCCCCGCCGGAGTCCGGCCACCTTGCGCCATTCATTGGAGTACCCCTTTCTATTCGAAAAAACGCCGACCCTGAACCTTCCATTTTATAGCTTTAGGAGAACGACATCATCGTTCAAGCCTGCAGCGGCGAGGCGATGCCCTGGCGCAATGTGCCCGGAGCATCCAGGCGTGCCCGCTTTGGCATGCGCAGCCGGTGTCATATCTCTTCTTTTGCAAAACCCACATCTATTGTATGAGGAAGGTTTTGAAGAATACACGCTCTGGCGCGCGCCCCTGTTTGGTGCCTGGTGCCGGCGGGGCGAGATGCAACGGGAATGAAATGTCATGAGCGAACGCGTCTGGAAAGAACAGTTTCCTATTCACACCCACGAAGCGGACACCAACGGCCTGGCCCGGTTAGATGCCATGTTCTGCTATTTTCAGGAAGCGGCCGGGCATCATGCCAGCAATCTGGGCGTGGGGATAGAGGATCTGGGGCGCAAGGGATGCTTCTGGGTGCTATCTCGCTGCTGGATGCAGATCGATCGGTATCCCGCTTGGGGTCAGAAGATCACGGTGCGGACCTGGCCCCGGTCGGTCGAGCGACTCTTTGCGCTGCGCGACCTCCAGTTTATTTCGGAGCAGGGCGAGATGCTCGGCACCGGCGTTTCGGCCTGGCTGATCCTGAGCCAGGACAAGCATCGCCTGACGCGGCCCGGGCCCATCATGCAGGGCGTGCCCCCCACCGAAGAGCCGGCCATGCCCGGAGACATCCTTTCCAAGCAGGCCAATGCGACGGCGCTGTCGGACCTGCGCCGTTTCAATGTGCGCTATTCCGATCTGGACACCAACCGGCACGTGAACAACGCAGCTTACGTGCGCTGGATCCTGGACAGCTTCGGCGAAGAAAAACACGATCGATACCAGATCGGCGCCATCCGCATCGACTATCTATCGGAAACCGTCCTGGGCGAGCGCATCGACGTACAGGCCCAGTCCGAGGAACCCGACGGCGGCCAAGTCATCGTCGGCGTGCGCCCCGAGGGGGCTCAGCCGGTGTTTCTGGCCCGGGTCGGCTGGCGGGAGCGACCGGTCGCGGCCGCCTGAACCTTTGCCCAAACCGACCCGCTCACAGGCCGTTGAAGATCAAAAATCAGGATGGAATCCGGTAAAGCACCGCACCCCAGGTGACGCCGGCACCCAGCCCCAGAAACATGATCGTGTTGCCCGGGCCGATAATCCCTTTTTCGAGGGCTTCGTCGAAAGCCAGGGGGATGCTCGCGGCCGTGGTGTTCCCGTAGCGCTGGATGTTGTGGTAGACCTTCTCGTCCGGCAGTTCCATGGCTTTGGCGAACGCCTGGTTGATCCGCATGTTGGCCTGGTGGGGGATGAACAGGTCCACCGCCGACAGGGGCAGATCCGCTTTCTTCAGGACCTCTGCGGTCACCTCGGGCAGGCGGCGCACCGCGTATTTGAAAATATTGCGACCGTCCATCACGGGATATTGCCTGCCTTCCCGCACCATCTCTTCGCTGATGCGCGGATTGTCTTTGGAGGCCGGGGCATAGGCCATCAGGCTTTCGGCCAGGGAGCCGTCGGCATGCAGGCAAGAGGCCAGGATTCCGGCCTTTTCCTCGCTCTCCATGGGTTCGATACAGACCGCGGCTGCGCCGTCGCCGAAGATCACGGCAACGTCCCGGCCCCGGGTGGAGATGTCCAGTCCGGTGCTGTGCACTTCGGAGCCCACCAGCAGGATCCGTTTGGCCATGCCGCTGCGGATGTAGGCATCGGCGGTGGCCATGCCGTAGAGAAAACCGGTGCATTGCTGGCGGATATCCAGCGCCGGCGTGGTCGTCAGCCCCATTTTATGGGCCAACAGGCATCCCGAGCCCGGGAAAAACAGGTCGGGGCTCAGGGTGGCGAAAATGATCAGGTCCAGGTCCTCGGGCTTCCAGCCGGCCCGCGCCATGGCGATCTTGGACGCTTCCAGACCCAGATCGGAAGCACCGACGCCCCCCTCCTCGGGAATCCAGTATCGCTGTTCAATCCCTGTACGCTGCTGAATCCATTCGTCGGAGGTCTCCATCCAGCGGGTCATGTCTTGGTTGGTGACACACCGTGATGGAACATATCGTCCAGTTCCCTTGATAACAGAATTTTTCATAATGATTCTATTCCTTTATACAGTAGTAACAATTTGTCAACCAGCTTCAGGCAACAGGACATATAAACATATTTTAGAAAATGAACAAGATTTAACCACGCCTCCCGAAGACGAAACCGACCCCTTGGCCGCAAAAATTCAAAAAGTTGCCTTTATATGATTTTTTTAAGAATTCAAAGGGGGGAGACGGTTTGGATCGGTATCGGCGTCCGAGCGAACGATGCGGCGCTTCTGGATGGAATCGAACTAACCCTGGAAAATCGTGGGCCGTTCGATGATCATTGCGTTAGAGGCCATGCCGCGGGCCCAAGGGAGGCTTCACCCGGTGGCATTCAACGGTCTGCGCCATTTCGGCTCATGGCGCAGGTGCCGGCGTAACCATGTAAACCGGCATCAGGTCGTGAAACAGGGAGGCGATCGACCCGGCAATCTTCTTGCCGGTGGGCAGGGTTTCGGCTTTGCTCATTCGCTTTTCGATACGCAACTCGGCCTGGCTCAGATCGGACAGCGCATCGATATGGGCGGATAAGGATTCGATCTTATGCCGGACTTTACCCTGCTTATACCCCCATTGATCCCTGTGCAAAGTGATGTCGTGTGCCAGGACTTTGCGTGAAGCATCTCTCAGGCACAAATCGTGGTCCTTGAATTGCTGCTTCAGCCAAGAATCGTTGGCCATGTCAGCCAACCAGGCCTTAAAGGCGTCCCAGCATCCGGCGGCTTGCCCGCCGAGGGCGTTGGGTTTGACATATACCCCGTAGGAGAGCGCCATCGGGTCCACACGGGCAAAAAAGCCGATGCCGTGATGCGGGTCCTGCCGTTCGTGCCGGGACTTCTCCATCCAATGCAGCTCAGGTTGAGCCGAAATCGCCCAGGCGCTGAATTCCATCTGATCGGAATTCAGGTGCTTGACCACTGCACCGCCGATGCCGTTGCGGCCGCGCCACGTCATCGCCGTGGGGTCACTCTGGAAATCCTCTTCGGTCAGACCGGAAAACGGGGCGTTCTTTTTCTTCTTGGACTCATCGCTCTTCCTGGGTTTGACGGCAACCCGGTGCGCCGCCTTCTCCTTCTCAAAAGACATTCTCTCGAGAATACGCTGCTGCAATTCCACGGAGGTGGCAATCTGCGCGCCATCCTGCCAGCGAATGACCATCACATCTTTTTCTATGGAAATAACCTCATATAGGCCTTTCACGTTCTCATAAGTACCGCCGACTTCAAACTTCGGAGCTGCCGCCATTTCCCCCCCTCTCGTGAGTTTTGTGTCTATCAATTGCCGAGGAACAGCCGGGGCCAAAAAAATCAAGCGCCCATGGAGCTTTTTGCCAATTGGAGATGAACGCTGAAAACTTCCGAATGAATTGACCCCGATCAATATCGCCGCTGAACCGGTTTAGGCAAACGATCGTTGCAGGCTTCGGGCCGTTGTACGGCTCCCCGGGGCATCCTGAAGCGTGGCCGGAAAGAATATTTTAAACACGAATTGCCAATAAGCCATGCTGAAAGCATCGAATTTCGAGAAAAGGCTTAACAAGGCCCTCTGCGGCGGCTGATTTTCCCTGGCCAATCGATGCCCCCCGGCCCGTGTTCGCGAGCCGGAGGACGTCTATCGTCAGATTTTTTCGTGTGCCCGCCCTATGGCGTCCATCCAGGGATAAACTTCTTCCGGATGGACACTATAGCACCCTGCCCTGAAAGCCATTCGGATGGCGTGCCGTTTTACGGAGCGATTTCCAAGCGGATGCCGGCCGTTCGGCCGCGGCGCGCAACGGTTTGGCCGTAGCCGCGCGGTTGTAATCGAAATCGGGCAGGATGCGCTGCTCGATAGGTGTGCCGATGAGCCGGTCGATGGTGCGCAGGATCGGGCGATCATCGGTGGTCACCAGGTTGAAGGCCTCGCCGTTGCGTTCGGCCCGACCGGTTCTTCCGATCCGGTGGATATAGGCATCCGCGGTCATGGGGATATCGAAATTGACCACATGGGAGACATTGGAAACATCGATGCCCCGGGCGGCAATGTCGGTGGCCACCAGAATCTGAAACTTGCCGGAGCGGAAACCATCCAGGGCGGCCTGGCGGCGCGCCTGGGAAAGATTGCCTTGCAACGATGTGGCGCCGTACCCCGCCCTGGCGAGGGCTTCGCCCAGGCGCTTGGCACGCTGCTTGGTCCGGGTGAAGACCAGAACCGAGGCGATCTCGGTTTCTCTCAGGATTTTGAGCAGCAACGGGGTCTTCATGTCCTGGGCCACCGGGAAATGGACATGGCGTACGGTATCGGCCGGCGCTGTCTCGCCGACTTTGACGACCACCGGTTTGCGCAAAGCTTCGAAGGCCAGCTTGCGGATTTCGGCGGGCATCGTGGCCGAAAACATCAGCGTCTGGCGCTCCCTGGGGAGTTGTTTCAGGATTTTGCGAATGTCGGGCGCAAAGCCCATGTCGAGCATCTGGTCGGCCTCATCGAGGACCAGGGCCTCCAGGTGGCGGAAGTCGACGTTGCCGCGGTTCATATGGTCGATGAGGCGCCCGGGGCAGGCGATGACGATCTCGGCGCCCTTGCGCAGCTTCTGGACCTGGGGGTTTAGACCGACCCCGCCATATACGGTGACGCTGCGCAGTCGCGTCTGGCGCGCCAGGATCGTAATGTCCTTGTAAATCTGTTCGGCCAGCTCCCGCGTAGGGGCCAGAATCAGGGCCCGCAGGCCGCTCCCCTTGTTGGTCATCAAGCGATGCAGCAGCGGGAGTGCGAAGGCTGCGGTCTTGCCGGTACCGGTCTGGGCCAGGCCCATGACATCCTGGCCTTGCATCAGAAGCGGTATGGCCTGGGCCTGGATGGGGGTCGGGCTGCTGAAGCCCGCCGCCGTGATTCCCGCAGCTACGGCGGGGTGAAACTGAAAAGTACTGAAGCTCAAGAAATCCTTCTTTCCGTGTTCCTCTAAAATAAAAAGCCCTGGAGCGATTCCAGGGCTTACGTTCTTTTTAACAGACAACCGGGAACACTTTATTTGACCGGAACCATACAGCGGCGCGCCCCCCGTGTCAAACTTTATTAACCGGCCGCTGCGCCCACCTAACCCATCTTGAGATCATTCACGGCCGCGCCGAGCTTGTCCAGGATGGCCGGGTCCTTGCGCAGGGTTCCGATGAAGGCCGCTGCGTTTTTGAGGTCGAAATCCTCGCCGAAGACCTTGCCGATGAGGGCCGCTAACTTCAGATCGCTGGCGCCTTGGGCCAGCAGCGTCTTGAGGTGGGCGATGGCCTCAGGATGCTTGGCCATCTGGGCGGCCACGGCATCCACGTTTTCGGCCGGCAAGCGTTTGCCGAACAGGGTCGCCAGCATTCCGCCCAGGGTCTCGCCGATGCCGGTGACCACGCTGCCGGCCGCCTTCAACGCCTTGGGGTCCATGGTGTCGGTAAAGCCTTCGACAAGGGTGGAAACGCTCTGGCCGCGGTTGAACATCCGCATCATCTGGCCCATGGTGGACGGGTCGCCGAAGATATTCATCTTGGCGCTGGCCAGGGATTGGCCCATGGCCGTGGCGAAGGCCTTTTGCACCTCGCCGTTGACCTCGATCTCCTTGAGCTTGACTTCCAGCTGCACCGAGATCTCCTTGAATTCGGCCTTGGCCTTCAATTCGGGCTGGAGTACCTCGTTGATGCGTTTCTGCTCGACAGCCACTTTCTCTTTCTCGACGCTCACCGGCACCATCTGCTTGGCCTGTTCGCCGGCGGCCTCGGCGGTGAGGGCGTCCATTTCGGCGGCCGCCTTGAGCTTGCGGGCCTCGGCCTCTTTTTCGGCGGCCTTGCGCAGGGCTTCGGCCTGGCGCTCGGTCTGGTAGGCCTCCTGGTCGATCTGGCGCGCCTTGTCGATATAGGCCTTTTCGGCCGTCCGCTTGGCCTCTTCGGTCACAGCCACGGTCTTGACCCGCTGGTCGGCGGCTTCGCGCTCGGCTTCGGCCAGCTTCTGGGCCGCCTCGGCCTGGGCGCGTTCTTCGGCGGTTTTGGCGATGGCCTTCTCGCGCTCGATGTCGGCCACCTGCTGGGCGCGCTGGCGCTCGACGTCGGCCACCTGCACTTTTTGCTCGCGCACCACGTTGGCCACGGCCACGGCCTCGTCGCGCTTGACTTCGCGCACCCGGGCCAGCTCGTCCTGTTCGGCGGCAAATGTGGCCGCCCGCTGGTGGGCCTCGGCCTGGGCTTTTTCGATCTCGCTCTTCTGCCGGGCCTCGGCCGAGGCCCGGGCGATCTCCTGTTCGTAGACGAACTTGTCCTTCTCCACATCCTGTTTCTTGATGGTCTTGTCCGCCTCGCGCTCCAGCGCGTTGGTCTCGGCGCGCATCTTCTGGGTGATCTCGGCGATCTGGCGGGTGCCCTGGGCATCGAAGATGTTGGACCCAGCCTTCATCTTGTCGGGCGGGGTCTGGTCGAGCTGGGAGACGGTGACGCTCTCCAGGGTCAAGCCGTTGTGGCGCAGGTCGCTGGAGACGATCTTCTGCACCGCTTCGGCGAATTCGTCGCGTTTGGCGTTGAGATCTTCCAGGGATTTGGTGGCCGCCACGGTGCGCAGAGCCGAAATCAGCTTTTCGTTGACCAGTTCCTTGACCGTGGCCGCGTTGATCGAACGCTCTCCCAGGGAGGTGGCCGAGTTGACCACCGCCTCGCGGTCCTTGGCCACCTTGATGTAGAACTCGGCCTTGATGTCGGCACGCAGCTTGTCGCCGGTGATCAGGGCGTCCTGGTCCTTGCGTTCCACGTCCAGGCGCATGGTGGCCAGGGAGACCGGCACCACCTTGTGCACCACGGGGATGACGATGGCACCGCCGTCGATGATCACCTTCTGGCCGCCCATGCCGGTGCGCACGAAGGCTTCGTCGGCTGCGGTGCGCACATAGAGCCGGGTGATGATCACCACGATGGCGCCCAGCAGCAGCAGCACCACCCCGAAGCCGACGATGATCAGGCGGCTCACGCCGGCCACCTGCTCGAACATGAAGGGCACGACGATAAAGGCCAGGGCAAACAAAATCATCAGGACGCCGAAACCAGCGCCCGACCCGCTCTTGACTCTGAATTCGGTCATGGGCATTCCTTTCCGATCATAGTTGGTTGAAGGACCCGCGATGAGCTCTTTTCTGGATCCGGGGACAAGCGTCTTCTTCATCTGCGCCATCATGCATCCTTTCTTGCAGATCTGCCGGGCTATTTCAGGGGGCCGCCGCTCACGGCCGGCATTTCGGTGCCGACATAGAAGGCGCCCTTGGCTTTATCGAAGAAAAGCAGCACCACCTGGGTGCCGCGGGCGATCTTGCCTTCGCCCCCGCGGGTCAGGCACTGGACGGTGTGCAGGGCACCGGCGTCGTCGTATACATGGGCCTGGCCGAAGCTCTCGTCGATGGCGGTGACCGCCTCGGCCCACTTGCCCACCAACTGCTCCAGGGAGACGGCATAGGTCTCGGTGGCCGGCATGATGCGCCCCAGGACCCCGGCCAGAAAACGCGTGAACACAACCGCGGCCATGAAGGCGACGGCGATGGAGACCCATGCGAAGAGCCACGGCGGCAGCAGCGGCTTGAGCAGGGTGTTGGCCGCGAATCCGGCAAACCCCCACAGAAAGCAGAAGGAGATGATGATGATCGACACGGGCACCCGGCCGATGCCCAGAAACTGCAGGGCCCTGGCCAGCATGCCGGGCTCGAACTCGTGGGCGTGCTCGATGCCCATATCGTGATCCAGATCCGCATCATGGTCCAGATCCATGTCGTGGTCGCCGGCCACCAGGCCGGTGCTGAGCATGAGGACGTAAAACAGGGCGCCCACGAAGGGCAGGACGAAGATCAGGTTCCACCACTGGAGCAACTCGCGCATGCATCCCCTCCTCTATCAGGCTGTTGAATAACTTCGCCTAAGGCCGCCATGCTTCGTTGCGCGGTTTTCGAAAATGCTCACATACTAAGTGTACGCTGGGCTTTTCGAAGACCACACGCCTTGCCTGGCGGCCTGATGCCCGTTTTTCAACAGCCTGCTATGTCAACTTCTTCGGCCCGGCATCGATCAGGCCGCCCTGGGGCGTTCCTTCCAGGAAGCGGATGGCGCTGTAGGCCGGGTCCTCGTCCGCGTCGGCTGGGCCGACCTTCTTTTCTGCGGTTCTGTCCAGCTCTGCCTGCCAGCGCCGGCCCACGGCCGCGGCCTGGGCGCTTTGCACCGTGGCGGCGATTTCGGTTTCCAGGGCATCCATGTCGCGCTGCAGGCGCAGGCTGGCCGCCTGCACCGAGGCCGAAAGCAGCAGCTTCTCCCGGGCCGCCTCGAACTCGTCGGCGGCCGCGGTCTGGGTCAGGGTCATGGCCTTGTGCTTCTTCTGCAGTTCGATGACGCTTTCCAGCTGGGCCAGGGCCTTGGCTTCGGCGGCGGCCCGCTGGGCCGCCAGCGCTTCGGCCCGGAAGCTTTCGGCCGCCGCCGCGGCCTGGGCTTCGGCGGCCTGGGCCTGGGCCAGCATCGGTCGGATGGTTTCCTGCATGCCCGCATAACGCGCCATGGCCGCCTCGGCCTTCTGGGTCTGCCCGCCGGCCAGGGCCTGCTTGCCGATGGCCTCCACGGCCTTGGCCTCGGCCACCAGGCGCTGCAATTCCCGCCGGCTGCGCGAGGCCAGGTCCAGTTGGGCCTCCACCAGCGTCAGGCGCTCCTGCAAGGCCCGCAGCCGCTTGGTGGCCAGGGCCTCGATGCCCGCCTTGGCCCTGGTTTCGGCCGGCGTGCGTTGCTCGGCATCCTCAAGAAAGTCGGCCATCTTGCGCAAAAGATCGCTGAATATACCCATGAACCACTCCTGGGCACTCCCACGGCCGCGGCCGGTCGCTGGCCGGAGGCGCGGCTGCGCATACGGCCCGCGACAGCACGCAACCGGGCACGGGTCCGAAAGGTCTGAATGCCGAAGTAGGGAGTGCCCGCCAAAAGGAAAAGTTGGCATCAACGTAGCTAAGCGGCCGCTGCTTGTCAACGCCGTTCTCAGGGTAGGGTTTCGTTATCGTTGCGGATTTGATGGAAGAAAGAGCGCCTGAAGACCGGCTGGAGGCCGGCCCGGGCATCAGGCGCCATGTTTGCCGTGGCGCACGATCTCGCCTTCGATGAGGTAGATCACCTCTTCGGCGATGTTGGTGCTGTGGTCGGCGATCCGCTCCAGATGGCGGGAGACGAGCAGCAGGTTGACCATGGTGCCCACCCGGTCGGGATGCTCCATGATGACCTCCTTGATGCGGTCATAGGCCTGGGTCTGGATGGCATCCACGTCGTCGTCCAGCGTGATCACCTTGAAGGCCAGATCCACATCCAGATTGACCAGGGCATCCAGGCTGGTCTTGAGCATGAATTGCACCTTTTTGGACATGGGCGTGTAATCGAAAACGAACTGCATGGGCGGCCGTTTGGCGATGATCATCAACCGCTCGGCGATGTTGACGCATTCGTCGCCGATGCGTTCCATGTCGTTGTTGATCTTGATGGTGGCGATCAGAAAGCGCAGATCCACGGCCACGGGCTGGTAGAGCGCCAGGATCTTGAGGCACTCCTCTTCGATCTCGACCTCCATCTCGTCCACTTCCCAGTCTGAAGTGATGATCTTCTGGGCGATCTCGGCATCGCGGTCGGCCACGGCCTGGAACACCAGGCGGGTGCGCTCTTCTACCAGGGCGCCCAGGGAGAGCATCTTCTTCTTGATTTTTTCCAGTTCCCTGCGCAGATGTTTGGACATGCGGTCCTCCCTAAAAAGGTGGTTACAACGCCCGCTCTTGTTTTACACTAGCCGAAACGCCCGGTGATGTAATCCTGGGTCAGCTTGTGCCGCGGCGTGGTGAAGATCTGCTCGGTGCGCCCCACTTCGATAAGGTCGCCCAGATGAAAGTAGGCCGTGCGCTGGGAGACCCGGGCCGCCTGCTGCATGGAGTGGGTCACGATGGCGATGGAGTACTGCCGGCGCAGCTCGTCGATGAGCTCTTCGATCTTGCCCGTGGCGATGGGGTCCAGGGCGCTGCACGGCTCGTCCATGAGGATCACCTCGGGGCCCACCGCGATGGTGCGGGCGATGCACAGCCGCTGCTGCTGGCCGCCGGACAGGCTGGTGCCGGCATGGGAAAGCCGGTCTTTGACCTCGTCCCAGAGCCCGGCCCTTTGCAGGGAGGTCTCCACGATCTCGTCCAGCTCGGCCCGGTTGCGGGCCAGGCCGTGAATTTTCGGGCCGTAGGCCACGTTGTCGTAGATGCTCTTGGGAAAAGGATTGGGTTTCTGAAAGACCATGCCCACCTGGGCGCGCAGGGGCACCACATCCACCTGCCTGGCATATATGTTCTGGCCGTCGAGCAGGATCTCTCCGGTCACCCGGCACCCCTCGATGGTGTCGTTCATGCGGTTGAGACAGCGGATGAAAGTGGATTTGCCGCAGCCCGACGGTCCGATCATGGCGATTACCTGATTACGTCCGATATCCAGGGAGACATCGCGGATGGCGTGCTTGTCGCCATAGAAGACATTCACATGGCGGCAGGCCATGCGCGGATTGTCCACGAAGGGTTTGCCCACCGTGGGCGCCGGCTTATCCTGGGCGCGGTCGGCCGGCAACGTTTTTTCCGGGCGATGCTGCGGCTTTGAATCTTCAGGAGTCGTCACGCCGATCTCCTCTTTGGTGAATAAAGTCCGTTGCTCTGTGGCGGTCTCCATGGATACACCTCCAGCGCCAATACAGCCGTTCGACCCTCGCAACGATGCTACTTAAGGGCATCCTTGGCAAGGGTCTTCATCCGGGCGACATCCGCGGCCATCTGCTTGCGCTCGGCGTCGGGCATGGGAATCAAACCCTTGTCGGCCAGATAGCCGTCGGGACCCCAGGCCTTCTCCGAGCTGAACTCTTTGACATATTCGGCGATGCCCGGAATTCTGCCCACATGGGCTTTCTTGATGTAGAAGAAAAGGGGCCGCGAAACCGGGTAGCTGCCGTCGGCGATGGCTTCGAAGGTCGGGCTCACGTTTTCCACCACCGCACCCTGGATCTTGTCCACGTTCTGATCCAGGAAGCTGAAGCCGAAAATACCCGCCGCCTTGGGATTGGCCTCCAGCTTCTGCACGATCAGGTTGTCGTTTTCGCCAGCCTCGATATAGGCGCCGTCTTCGCGCACGGTCTGGGAGATGGCTTTGAACTGCTTCTCGTCGCTCTTCTTCAAGGCCTTGATCCAGTCGTAGGACTCGGCGCCGTGCTCCATCACCAGTTCCACGAAGGCGTCCCGGGTGCCGGAGGTGGGGGGCGGGCCGAGCACTTCAATCTTGCTTGCCGGCAGGGCTGGATTGATCTCTTTCCACGTTTTATATGGATTGGGGACCACCTTCTGGGCGCCGGAGGGATCGGGCACCTGTCTGGCCAGGGCCAGGTACATATCCCTGCGCGTCAGCTTCAGCGGGGGCGCTTTCCTGCTGTTGGCCAGCACGATACCGTCATAGCCGATTTTGACTTCCACGATTTCGTTGACACCGTTGGCCGCGCAGGTGTCCATCTCCGAGGGCTTGATCCGCCGGCTGGCATTGGTGATGTCGGGATGCTCTACGCCCACGCCGGCGCAGAAGAGCTTGAAGCCGCCGCCCGAGCCGGTGGATTCGATCACCGGGGTCTTGAACCCGCTGGTTTTGCCGAACTGTTCGGCCACCACCGTCGCAAACGGATAGACCGTGGAGGAGCCCACGATCTTGAGATTGTCCCGGGCCGCATCGGCCATGGCCGGCGCCGCGGCGCCCGTCCAGATCAAAATCACCGCAGCAAAGGCCTGCAACGTTTTCTTCAACATGATTTCCTCCCAGATTGCATTTTTTTGATAGGTTAAACGATATTTTTCGACGCAAACGTTCGACTACCATCTGCGTTCGAAGCGACGGCGCAGGACCACCGCCAGCCCGTTCATCACGATCAGGAACGCCAGCAGCGCCAGGGTGGCCGCCGCAGTGCGCTCCACGAAGGCCCGCTCGGGGCTGTCGGCCCAGAGGTAGATCTGCACCGGCAGCACCGTGGCCGGATCGGTGAATCCACCAGGGATATCCACGATGAAGGCCACCATGCCGATCATCAGCAGGGGCGCGGTTTCACCCAGGGCGCGGGCCATGCCGATGATGGTGCCGGTGAGCATGCCCGGCAAGGCCAGGGGCAGTACGTGGTGCAGAATCATCTGCATTTTGCTGGCACCCACCCCCAGGGCCGCGTCCCGGATGGAGGGCGGCACCGCCTGCAAGGCGGCCCGGCTGGCGATGATGATGGTCGGCAGGGTCATCAGCGTGAGCACCATCCCGCCCACCACGGGGGCCGAGCGCGGCATGCCGAAAGCGCCCAGAAAGACCGCCAGTCCCAACAACCCGAAGACGATGGACGGCACGGCCGCCAGATTGTTGATGTTGACTTCGATCAGATCGGTCCAGCGGCTGCGCGGGGCAAACTCCTCCAGATAGACCGCGGTGGCCACCCCCAGGGGAAAGGAGAGCGCCAGGGTGACCAGCAACGTGTAAAAGCTGCCCACCACCGCCCCCAAGATGCCGGCCAGCTCCGGCTCGCGGCTGTCGCCGGCCGTGAAAAGGGTCCAGTTGAAATGTTTGGCCAGCTTGCCCTGGGATTGCAGTTGACCGATCCAGGCCAGTTGCGCCTCGGAGAGCCGGCCGGCCTGGCGGCTCAAGTGTCCTTTGACCAGCATGTCCACATCGTCGTCGGCCGGCAGCCAGATGCTCCGGCGGGTGCCGATCAACGAACGGTCCGCCAGAACCATCTGACGCAGCTGAAAAGCGGCCCCGGAACTTACCAACCCGGTCAGCGCCCGGCGCTCGCCGCGGGCGGTGACCTGGGGAAAGGCCTTGTAGAGCGCCTCCTTGATCAACCGGGGATAATCGGCGTTGGCCAGCTCGCCGGTGGCGAAGGTTTCGGGATCGAAAGAAATATCCAACTGTACCTGGGTCTGAAAGAGGGCGGTGTAACCGTTGCCCACGATGCTGGCGAAGAGAAATCCCAGAAAGACCAGGCTCAGCACGATGGCGCCCAGCCCCATGCGCCGGAAACGGCGCTCGGCCCGGTAGCGTCGTACCAAGCTGCGCTGCACGATCTCGATGGTTTTGGGTTTGCCGTTATTCATACTGCTCCCGATACTTGCGCACCACCTTGAGCGCGATGATGTTCAGCCCCAGCGTGATGACGAACAGCAGCAGCCCCAGGGCGAAGGCCGCCAGGGTCTTGGGGCTGTCGAACTCCTGATCACCCACCAGCAGCGTGACGATCTGCACAGTGACCGTGGTGACGGTCTTCAAGGGGTTGAGCGTCAGGTTGGCGGTCAGGCCGGCCGCCATCACCACGATCATGGTCTCGCCGATGGCCCGGGAAACCGCCAGGAGCACCCCCCCCACGATGCCCGGCAGGGCGGCGGGCAGGACTACCTGCCGGATGGTTTCGGAATGGGTGGCGCCCAATCCATAGGCGCCGTCGCGCAGGGACTGGGGAACGGCGTTGATCATGTCGTCGGAGAGCGACGAAACGAAAGGAATGATCATGATCCCCATCACCAGTCCGGCGGCCAGCGCGCTTTCGGAGCTGACATCCAGGCCGATGGCATGTCCCGAAGACCGGATCAGGGGCGCCACCGTCAGGGCAGCGAAGAAGCCGTAGACCACGGTGGGGATGCCGGCCAGAATCTCCATCAGGGGTTTGACCACCGAACGCAACCGCTTGCCGGCATATTCGGACATGTAAATAGCCGCAAGCAGGCCGATGGGCACGGCCACCAGCATGGCGATGCCCGAGACCAGCAGGGTCCCGGCCAGCACCGGCACAGCCCCAAAAGCGCCCGAGGAGCCCACCTGGTCGCTGCGGATGGCCATCTGGGGGCTCCACTGCAGGCCGAAGAGAAAGTCGGTGAGGGGCACGGACTTGAAGAAGCGCAGGGCTTCATACAACACCGACAGCACGATGCCGATCGTGGTGAAGATGGCGATGGTGGAGCAGGCGCCCAGCAGCCATAGCACCAGGCGCTCCACCTGGTTGCGGGCCCGCAGTCGGATGTGGATACGGCCATAGGCCGCCCCCAGGCCCGCCAGGGCGGAGGCCAGCACCGCTGCGGCCAGGGCGATGCGGCTGATGGCCTGGAGCCTCAGGTAGAGCTCGGCGGCGGCCTGCACGGCCGGTGAAACCTGTCCGACCGGGATGTTGCCGTAGATGATGTTGCGAATGTCGTTGACGATCAGGCTCAGACGGGCCGCGGAGAGGCTTTGCATTTCTGGCGGCAATTGGGCCACCACCAGGTGGGTAAGCATGCGACCCTCGAGCATCTGCCAGGCCGCGAAAATGATCAGGGCGGGCAGGCCGCACCAGATCGCCGTCCACATGCCATAGTAGGCCGGCCTGGAGTGCAGTACGCGCACGCTTGTCGGTCCGCCGGCCACGGTCACCGCGCGGCGCAATCCCAAATAGTAGGCAGCCAGGGTCATCAACAGCAATAAGGTCAGCAGCATCATGGGGGGAAAGGTACTGCCCAGCTGTTTGGGAATTGTTCGGGTTTTGTTAGATTTGTGTTAGGAGGTGGGCGGGCATGGCCGTCCTTGGGAAAGATGGGCCGACGGGATTGGGTAGTGCCGTACTGCTGATAGACGGGCCCCGCCGACTGCGGGGCCCTCTACCAAAGAGTCGTATATCTGAATACCTGAGATTATTGTGAATGGGTGGGGAGGGTCTCTACCACCGATCCCGGTCACGATCCCGGTCGCGTCCACGGCCACCGCCACCGCCGCCGTATCCGCCGCCACCGCCGCCACCGCCGCCAAAGCCTCCGCCGCCGCCGAATCCGCCGCCGCGAGCGCCTCGGCCGCCGCCGCCCTTATTGGTCTGGGGACGGGCTTCATTAACCACAATCTGACGATTTTGCAGGGTTTGGCCGTTCAGGGCCTCCATGGCTTTCTGGCCATCGCCGCGCGATCCCATCTCCACGAAACCGAACCCCTTGGATTTGCCCGTCTCGCGATCCGTGATGATCTTGGCACTGACAACCTCGCCGTGTGCTTTGAAAAGATCGGCTAGTTCGTTTTCGGTCAGGGTGAAGGCAAGATTGCCCACATAAAGCTTCATGATCCGTTTCCTCCTAACAAGTGGCTGTAAAAAAGCACACCCCCTCGGTGTGCCACGAAAAAAATCAGTACGCCGGATAGAGAAGCATAGGCAAATCGGATGCTTTCATGTACGAAGGCATCCCGAAGCGCAGCAAGGGTCGGCGGCTGTTTAAAATGAATACCTGTTGACGTTGACGATGCTGTAAAAAAACCAAACTCAATGAAGCCATAACCTTTTGATGTGTTGGCGTCCTCTTTGGAGCCCATGGCCTGGCTTCCGGGGAAGACTGCGCACGGCATGAAGGGACAGAAATTGTGTACACAATATCTCAAAATACGATATTGTCAAATCATATTTGGCGTTTTTCAGGCGAAATCTCCCGCCGGCCGTCCGGCTGGCGGGGCCACCGGAACCACCACAACAGGCAGGGCTTATGGAACGAAACGCTTTTTCCTTCTTTCATCCCTTGCGGGTCCGCTATGCGGAGATCGATCTCCAGGGGGTGGTGTTCAATGCCCATTATCTGACCTATTTTGACACCGCCATTACCGAGTTCCTGCGTCACAGTGGCTACAGCTACAAGGCGATGTTCACCGATCAGGGCCTGGACTTCCACCTGGTCAAGGCCACCGTGGAGTACCTGCGGCCCATCGTGTTCGACCTGGTCATCGAGATCGGCGTGGGCGTGAGCCACATCGGCACCTCCAGCGTGATCTTCACTCCGGCCATCTTCGCCCAGGGCCAGGACGAATGCCTGTCCAAGGGGGAGATCATCTGGGTCTGTGCCAAGGTGGGCACCCACAAGTCCCATCCGCTGCCCCAGGCATTCGTCGCCATGTTCCGGCAGGAGAGTTGACACGCCGCCCATCTGGTCCAATGTTGGCCGCCGACGGTCATGAAACAAAAAAACAGCCGCAGGAAAGGCGCCCCCATGAAACGCATCGGCATTATCGGCGGGATCGGACCGGAATCCACAGCGGACTATTACCGCCGCATCATCGATCTGTTCAAGGCCCGGGCAGATGGCTTGACTTACCCGGAGATCGTCATTTTCAGCGCGAATCTGGGAGAATTGATTCGCCTGCAAGATGAGGCCACCGCCTCGGGAGACTGGAACCGGTTCATCGCATGGCTTTCAGAGCGGGTGGCGGCGTTGCATGCGGCCGGTGCCCAATTCGGGGCGATCGGATCGAACACGCCCCATATCGTCTTCGACGCGGTTCAGGCGCGGTCTCCCATTCCCCTTTTGAGCATCGTGGCGGCCACCTGCCGGCATGCCCGGGCGCTGGGGGTGCGCAAGCTCGGCCTGCTGGGGACCCGGCTGACCATGAGCGCGGATTTCTACACCGACCTGTTCAGGCGCCACGCTATGGAGCTGGTGGTACCGGAAGCCGCCGAACGCGACCGAATCCAACACCTGCTCTTTACCGAGATCGAATTGGGCATTCTACGGGATGAGACCCGCCAGGAACTGCTGGCCATGGTAAAGCGGATGATCGATACCCACGGCATCGAGGCATTGATCCTGGGGTGTACCGAACTGCCCCTGATTCTGCCCGAGGACGCTTTCGGCATCCCTTTCCTCAACACCACGGCTATTCACGTCCAGGCCATTGTAGAGCATTGCCTCGACGAAAGGGGCACCCGCTGAGGCGACCTAAAAACCCTTCCCTTGACTCAAGTCAAGGCGCCCCCGCGCCGATGATCGTAGATAGCCATCATGCCCCCTCGAGGCTCGATAGCACATCAGAGAGGGCGCCGTCCGCCATCGGCAGGACGGTTTCGGGAAGGAGACATGCATGACCTCCACCATCGACCTTTACAATCGGCTCAAAGAGATCGACCTGGAAATCAAAGAGGCCAAATTGCGCCTGCCGGCCCACTCCATCAAGCCGGTCCTGATGATGGCCCTTTTCGAACTGGAAGACGAGCGGGACCGCATCTTGAACCAGCTGAAAACGCAGCCCCAGGGCCCGATGGGCGTCGCCCCATGCCAGCAACCGTAGCAGAGGCCTGCCGCGAAACCCGCATCCGCTTGGCGTCGGTGGATTGGCCTGTGGTTGCGGGCTGCATGGGCAAGCTGCCCATGCCCGAAGGAATTCGGATTCCGTTCTTCGGGGAGGCGTACTGGATCGGCCCCCAGGGATGCCACACCGTAAGCGGTGATCCAGCGTCCGAAGCCGTGGAATTGGTCCTGAACCGATATGTGCTTCGCTTCCCCGCTTTAGCGCCCCCCGACGGCGCCTGCGTAACCTTTCGCGAGCTGGAAGGCGCCGGCCCCCTCAGCCAACGCTTTGCCGACAACACCCAGAAAATCATCACCACAACCTTCGGCCGTTCGGCGGATCGACTGCGAGCAGCCGCACAGACGGTGAAGGGATGCCGTCCTCACCCGAAGCGCGGCTTTGACCTGGCCTTATCCTTCGAGGCCCTGCCCCAACTGCCGCTTTACCTGCAATTCAACGCCGAAGACGATGAGTTGCCGGCCCAGGCCGCCTTGCTCTTCCATTGCTCGGCGGCGGTCTATCTGGACCTTCAGACGCTTTTCATCGTCGCCACCTACCTCACCGGCCGGCTCATCACCGCAGTCGGCCGGAATCCATAGGCGCCGAGAACCACCGATCTCTCGAATCCCATCACCGCCAGATGATACCGGCCGTCTTGCGCAGCGGCAGACGGTAGTACCGGTATTTGGGATACCCCACCATCATGGCCCCGAACACCATGTTGCCGGGCGGCAGGGCCAGGGCGTCCATCAGCGGTTGCCAGAGCTGGGAAGCACCGGTGAAATAACCGGCCCAGCAGCCACCCAGGCCCTGGGCAGTGATCATCAGTTCAAGATAGGTCAGGGCAATGGTGCAGCTGGATTGCGAGGCGCGATGGGCCTGGGGTGCGTGAGCCACGATCACATGCGGTGCGCCCCGGAAGATCCGTTCGGTGCCGGCCTCCCAGCTTTTGATCACCAGATCCAGGTGCAGCATGGCGGCCAGCGGCGACTTTTCGGCCACCAGGTGGCGCATCCAGTCGATCACCAGGCCGGCCAGACGGCGCACCTCCTGATCGTCATAAACCACCAGCCACTCCACCGGCTGGCTGTTGTGACCGGAAGGCGCATGGCGCGCGACCTCGATCAACCGGCCCAGCAGATCCCGCGGCACCTTCTTCTGCTTGTAACGCCGGATGGATCGGCGCATACGCAGAAATTGCTCGGCCTGTTCGGCGGAGATCAGCAACTCTTTGCGGATCGGTGGGCACTGGTCGGCCGGCATGGCACTATGGTTCATGGCGCCATGGGGGCAGACAGCCACACAATGGCCGCACTGAATACACAGCTCTTCACCGCCCGGCACCAGGGCCGGCAGCTCCTGCTCCGATTTGAGTTTGATGATGCCCATGGGGCAGGTATCCACACAGATCCCGTCCCGCTTGCATTTTTCCGCGTCCACACTGAGAAGGGTCATTGGCCACCTTTCCTTCCGATGATTAAGGGTCCTTGTTTCGATATTGATATTGTAACAGAATCGGCGTGTCTCCGACAATAGATCCTGGGCTGGATAATCCGGTTTGACACCCGGCCCTTGGATGACCTATTTATCCGCAAACAGATTGTCAAAGATGTTCGATTACAAAGGAGCGTTCCGCCATGGCCGATACGGAGATCAAAGCCCCCAGCAATTTCATCAAAACCATCATCGAAGAAGATCTCGCCAGCGGCAAGCACGCGGGCCGGGTGGCCACGCGCTTCCCGCCGGAGCCCAACGGCTACCTGCACATCGGCCACGCCAAGTCCATCTGCCTGAATTTCGGCCTGGCCGGTACTTACAACGGCACTTGCAACCTGCGCTTCGACGACACCAACCCCACCAAGGAAGACGTGGAGTATGTGGAGTCCATCAAGGAAGACGTGCGCTGGCTGGGGTTCGACTGGGCAGACCGGGAGTACTTCGCCTCGGATTACTTCGAACAACTCTACAATCTGGCCGTACGCCTCATCAAGGACGGCAAGGCCTATGTGGACAGCCTGAACGCCGACGAGATCCGTGAATACCGCGGCACCCTCACCGAACCGGGCCGGCCCAGTCCCTTCCGCAACCGCAGCGTGGAAGAGAACCTGGACCTGTTCCAGCGCATGCGCGACGGCGAGTTCGAAGACGGCCGGCATGTGCTGCGGGCCAAGATCGACATGGCCCATCCCAACTTGCTGATGCGCGATCCGACCCTTTACCGCATCCGCAAGGCCGCCCACCACCGCACCGGTGACCGCTGGTGCATCTATCCCATGTACGATTTCACCCACTGCATTTCGGACGCCATCGAGTGTATCACCCACTCCATCTGCACCCTGGAGTTCGAAAACAACCGCGCCCTTTACGACTGGGTGCTGGACCAGCTGGGGCTGCCGTGCCGGCCGCGCCAATATGAATTCGCGCGCTTGAACCTGAACTACACGGTGCTCAGCAAACGCAAGCTGATTCAGCTGGTGGGCGAGGGGCTGGTCGACGGATGGGACGACCCGCGCATGCCCACCATCTGCGGACTGCGCCGCCGGGGCTACACCCCCGAGGCCATCCGCAACTTCTGCGAGCGCATCGGCGTGGCCAAGGCCAACAGCGTGGTGGACATCGCCCTGCTGGAGTACGCCATCCGCGACGATCTGAACCGGCGCGCCCCCCGCATGATGGCCGTGCTGCGGCCGCTCAAGGTAGTCATCGAAAACTTCCCGGAAGGAAAAGTCGAAGAGCTGGAAGCGGTCAACAACCCCGAGGACCCGTCCGCCGGCACGCGCAAGGTGCCCTTCTCCCGGACCCTCTATATCGAACAGGAAGACTTCCGCGAAGACCCGCCCAAAAAGTACTTCCGTTTGGCGCCGGGCCGGGAGGTGCGCCTGCGCTATGCCTACTTCATCACCTGCACCGGCGTGGTCAAGGATCCGACCACTGGAGAGATCGTGGAACTGCGCTGCGCCTACGACCCGGCCACCCGGGGCGGTGACGCCCCCGACGGCCGCAAAGTCAAGTCCACCCTGCACTGGGTCTCGGCCGCACAGGCCGCACCTGCACAGGTACGGCTCTATGACCGGCTCTTCGTCAAACCCGATCCCGACGCAGCCGTGGAGGGCAGGAGTTTCAAGGATTTTCTAAATCCCGATTCCCTGGAAGTGCTGGAGAACTGCCGGTTGGAGCCGGCCCTCGCCCAGGCCGCGCCCGGAGCCGTCTACCAGTTCGAACGCCTGGGCTACTTCTGTGCGGACGCCAAGGAGTGCCGGCCCGATAAACTGGTCTTCAACCGTACCGTCACCCTCAAGGACAGTTGGGCCAAACTCGAACAGAGCGGCCGGCCGGCAAAGGCATAGCAGTATGCCCCACGGCAGCACCTTTTTTGAAATCACCGCCATCCTGAGCCTGGCGACCATGCTAGGTATCGTGGGGCAGAAGCTGCGCCAGCCGCTGATCATCATGTTTCTGGCCACGGGCATCCTGGCCGGCCCTTCGTTTCTGGGCATCATCCAAAGCTACGACCAGATCGCCCTGCTGGCCCAGATCGGCATTTCTCTGCTGCTCTTCATCGTGGGGCTCAAGCTGGACCTGAACCTGATCCGAACCACCGGGCCGGTGGCCCTGGCCACCGGCCTGGGCCAGATCATCTTTACTTCGGCCATCGGCTTCGCCATCGCCTGGGCCCTGGGCATGGCGCCCGTCAGCGCGGCCTATGTGGCCGTTGCCCTGACCTTTTCCAGCACCATCATCGTGGTCAAATTGCTCTCGGACAAGAAGGAGATCGACTCCCTGCACGGCCAGATCGCCGTGGGCTTTCTCATCGTCCAGGATATCGCCGCCATCCTGGCCCTGGTGGCCTTGACCACCTTCGGCTCCCAGGTCAACGCAGGGAACTCGGCCTGGTGGCTCTCGGCGGCCATCGTGACCAAAGGCCTGGGGCTGCTGGCGGTGGTGGCCCTGCTGACACGCTTCGTGCTGCCGGGGCTCACCCGCCGCCTGGCCGGTTTCCAGGAGCTGCTTATCCTATTCGCCGTCGCCTGGGCCGTCTTTCTGGGGGCCGCCGGCGAACTGCTGGGGTTCAGCAAGGAGGTGGGGGCCTTTCTGGCCGGCGTATCGCTGGCCTCCACCGCCTACCGCGACGCCATCGGCGCGCGCATGACGAGCCTGCGGGATTTTCTGCTGCTCTTTTTCTTCATCGACCTGGGGGCTCGCATGGATTGGTCGACCGTAGGCTCCCAGGTGGAAGCGACCGTAATCTTTTCACTCTTCGTACTAGTGGGGAACCCGGTGATCGTCCTGGCCATCATGGGCTTCATGGGCTACCGTCGCCGCACCGGCTTCATGGCCGGCCTGACCGTGGCCCAAATCAGCGAATTTTCTCTCATCGTGGCAGCCATGGGCGTTTCCGTAGGCCACATCACCAACCAGGACATGGGGCTGATCACCCTGGTGGGAGTGGTCACCATCTTGGCCTCCACCTATCTGATTCTCTACTCCGGTCCGCTCTACCGACTGCTCTCCACGCCGCTGAAGATTTTCGAGCGGCGCAATCCCTACCGCGAGACGGCCATCGCTTCATTTTCCACCATCGCGCCGGTGGATGTCATCCTGGTGGGGTTGGGCAACTACGGCAGCGGTCTGGCCGACTATCTGCTGCGGCGCAACAAGAACATCATCGGCGTAGACTTCGACCCGGTGGCCCTGGAACGGTGGCGCGCCCGGGGGATCTCGGTGCTCTACGGCGACATGAGCGATCCGGAGATTCATGAACAGCTGCCCCTGACCAGAGCACGCTGGGTGGTGAGCACGGTGCGCTCCAGGGAGATCAATCTGGCCATGCTGCGCCAGTTGCAACAACGGGATTATTCGGGAAAGGTGGCTTTGACCGCGGCCACCCAGGACGAAGCCGCCCTTTTCGAAGAGCACGGCGCCCAGGTGGTGTTCCGGCCGTTCGCCGACGCGGCCGAACAGGCGGCCGACGCCCTGACCCATGCCATGGACGTGCTACCGGCCAACGTCAACTGGCCCATCGCCTTCCGGGAGGTGCGCATCCAGACGGGCGCTGCCTTTGCCGGCCAGACCATCCGGGAAATTCCCCTGCGATCGATTACCGGCGTGTCGATCCTGGCGGTCAGCCGTGCCGGTCGGGTCAATTTCGATCTGGGCCCGGACTTCCGCATTTACCCTGGCGACCGCCTGGTGATCATGGGGCCGCCGGACGAGTTGCGCCATGCCGAAGGGTTGCTCAAGCAGTTCCAGGAGGGTGAAAGCGAAGATGCGCCCGATCACTTCGTAGTGGCCGAAATCGAATTGAACGACCACTCGCCCAACGTTCACAAGACCCTGGCAGAGACCCAATTCCGGCAAAAGCACGGCGTAACGGTGGTGGGGATCCGACGCGACAAGAAACAGATCACCAGTCCCGGTCCGGACGAACTGCTGGCGCCCGGAGACCACCTGATCGTCATCGGCGGTGCCCGCAAACTCGAAGCCTTGAAGAAACGATCACCGCTTTGAAAGTGGCCGTCGCTATGCGGCGACACCTTTCCGGTGAGGGGGCAAGCGGCCCGTCTCGTAGCGCAAGCACCACCGCTCCCCAAAGGCCTTGTTTACGTCCAAAGCCGTGGGGCTGTCTCATGCCGGCCAGCAGGGCAGTGAGCGGTATGCGAGTGTTCACAACTCTGGGGCAGACGGCGCGATTGGATGCATGATCGTCGATGGGATGGCGAATGAACTGCTTTCCTGAACTGCCCGGCGGATGGAAACCAATAGTGGTCAGACTTGCTCGAGCTCTTTGAGTCTCTGGACAGCGGCCTCGCGAACTTCGTCGCTCTTGTCGTTTTTGAGCACCTGTTGCAGCAAGGCCGCATCGCTGGTCTGGTTGACCGCATTGATTCTGACCTTGGGATCGCTGCGCACGATTTTGGGTAAGAAAAGATCCGAGAACTTCATTTTTGCCCTCCAATCGTTAGAGTTGGTGGTTATTCTATTCGTTACCAAACCAAGCCTTAGATTAAAAGGAAAACCGACAAACTTTTTCAATTTCAGGAGCCCCTCATGAAATATATCGGCGCCCATGTCAGCATCGCCGGCGGCGTGGAAAACGCCCCGCTCAACGCCCGGGCCATCGGGGCCACGGCCTTTGCGTTGTTTACCAAGAACCAGCGCCAGTGGCAGGCCAAGCCGCTGAGCGCCCAGAGCATCAAGGCGTTCACGAGCAACTGCGCGGATAACGGCTACGCCCCTCGCCACATCCTGCCCCACGACAGCTACCTGATCAACCTGGGTCACCCCGAGGCCGAGCCGCTCGCCAAATCCCGCAAGGCCTTCATCGACGAATTCCAGCGCTGCGAGCAACTCGGGCTGGTCTATCTCAACTTTCACCCGGGCAGTCACCTGGGTAAAACCTCCGAGCGCCGCTGTCTGGCCCTCATCGCCGAATCTATCAACCTGGCCCTGGACCGGACCCGGGGCGTGACGGCGGTGATCGAGAACACCGCAGGCCAGGGCAGCAATGTGGGCCACCGGTTCGAGCATCTGGCCGAAATCATCGAGGAAGTTGAGGACAAATCCCGGGTGGGGGTGTGCCTGGATACCTGCCACAGCTTCACGGCCGGGTACAACATCGCCACGGAGCAGGGCTATAACGACGCCTTGAACCAATTCGACCGCATCGTGGGATTGCGCTATCTAAAGGGGATGCACCTGAACGATTCGCTCAAAGGCGAAGGCAGCCGCGTGGACCGCCACGCCAGCCTGGGCAAAGGCACTCTGGGCCTGGCGCCCTTCGGCTTCATCATGAACGATCCGCGCCTGGACGACATCCCCCTGATCCTGGAGACCCCCGACGAGAGCCTTTGGTCCGAAGAGATCAAACTGCTGGCGGGTATGGAGAAGAAACGCCGGTAGGCCGAAAAGAAGGGGCGGGTCATTTACGGACCCGCCCCCTATTCATTCGAAAGGTCTCGGTCTAGACCACGGTGACGTTAACCGCCGCCGGTCCTTTTTGCCCTTGTTCCACCGTGAAGGTCACGCGGTCGCCTTCGTTGAGGGTACGGAAGCCTTTGGCATTGATGCCGGAATGATGCACGAACACGTCCGGTCCGTTTTCCTGCTCGATGAAGCCGTAGCCTTTTTTCTCGTTAAACCACTTGACTGTGCCGTTGGCCATAGTGACGTCCTCCTTTCATAAAATTCTCTTAGTCCTAAACTTCAGGTCGCCACCTGGCATTTTGCACCTTCAGCTCAAAACCGGCCTCGAATAGACGGCAGGCCTTTCAAGATTAAACAGCATTTTATTCGGCATCTGCATTATGTCAAGTATTTTCAAGGGGCAGCGGTTTTGGCCCGAGTTTGGAATTGACAATGCGTCCGGCCTGGGATTAGTTGCCGCCTGACCATCCCTTTCAAAACATTTACACCACCCATCCCGAAGGGCAAAAGGAGCCACCCATGAGCGACCTGGGGAACCAGAGAGAAATCGATTTCAGCGTTGATAAAGACAATCTGTACCGGGAGGAATCCATCACCGATCTGAGAGCGGCCGCCATCCGCCACCTGGTGCCCATCCGGGCCGATGGCAGCGACGATCCCGGCCGTGCGCCGATCTTTATCGGCAGCAGCCAGCTCATGACCCCCGAGGGCCCCCTGCCCATCCAGGCACGCCTGATGGCCAACAACCTGGCCGAGGCTTACACCGAGTTCCCCAAGGCCATGCAGCAGGCGCTCCAGGAGGTGATCGCCCAGATTCAAGAGCTGCGCCAGCAGCAGGCCGCCAAGAAGCGCAGCGAACAATCGCGAATCATCGTCCCCGGGCGATAGGCCTCCCGAAGAACGCGAAATTGAAGGTTGTCCCGCAGACCCCGGTCAGGCCGGCTGTGAGATGCTCTGGGGGTTGGGGGCATGCCAGCCGGCGGCGTAGTGGGCCTGGATCCGCGCCACAATGGTCTGCATCTCCCCTGAAGAGATCGGGCGGGGCTTGATGTACTGGAAAAGCGCTTCCAATTGGGTGGGGTTGATCACCGAGATTCCGTCGGCCGAGATCCGTTTGACCCGCCATCCGGGTAGAGCCAGAATGGCTCTGGCCGATATGGGCGTTTCCAGTCCCTGGGAGAGCCACTCGGAAAAGCGCTCCGCCTGGTCCTGGGCCCAATCGAGAATCAAATGCTCCCGGCCATGGGGGAAAAAAAGGGCCCGGCCGTTGTAGGTGACCAACGGTTCCGAATCCGACCCGGAATGGCCGCCCGTCGACTGGATTTGGCGCTGCAGCGCAAAAACCCCTTTGGGGCCGACAATCAGGTAGTCCACGTTGATATTTTCCGCCTTAAAATCCTTGAAGATCACGTGGCCACGCTCGGCCAGGGGGGCAACCGCCCGGGCCACAAGGCCCATGGCCTCATCCTTCCATTTGGCCTCGCGGCGGCGTTCCCGGGCGTTTTTATGGATCAGGAAAGCCAGGGTCCAGAAGACGGCACCCACCAACGCCACTCCGAAAAGGGCATATCCGTAATCATCCGCAAGATTGGACAGGATACCGAAGGCACAGGCCGCCAGGGCCAAAAGGGGCGTAGCGATGACGAAGGCCAGTCCGCGCCGCACCTGCAGATCCGCGCGGTCGATGGCCGGTGAAACCGACTGGTCCTGGCTGGAAAGTTCCGCCGCGGAGAGCGCACCTGCCGGAGCCTCGGGCGCTTTCTTATGAAGCAGGCCCAGAAGCAGCGCCAGAAATCCCCAGGCCACGAGGATGGCGGCCAGGGCGCCCAAAGGCAGGATGGAATAGGCGAGCATTGATTCGGTCATATGGGTGAATGATCCATGCTTTTGCTGTCGCGGGTTGATTCAGACGCGGAAAATTTCCTAAATAGTTAATTATCATTCAGGATGGTTGCAAGCCGGTCGGCAACCGGGATGATGCCTGTCCGGTCGTCGCTCTTTCCATCCAGGTTCAAGCAATTATCGGCCGGCGACGGTAAAAAATGATACCGCAGGGAGGTCCCGCTCAGGAGGATGGATGCTCGACGATCAGCGCGGGCGGGTTCCCTTTGACTTAGGTCAAGGCATTGCCATTTGCATTGCTTTATGAGCAGCATGATCTGAAATACCACAACCAGAGGGTGGACGACAATGACTACAACCCATAAAAGATTCTGCCAGGCGGTGGTCGAACGGTGCGGCGAAAATTTCCAGCGCTGCCTCCACTGCTTGAGCTGCGCCAGCGGATGCCCTGTGGTGGCCGCCATGACCTACCGCCCCAACGGCGTGATCCGGCTGGTCCAATACGGATTTTCCCAGGAAGTCCTGGAAAGCCCCGACATCTGGCTCTGCGTGGGGTGCAACACCTGCACCATCGCCTGCCCCATGGCCATCGACATCCCCGTACTGATGGACGCCCTGCGCGAAATTGCTTTGGAGAACAGAGCCAAAATCAATGAAACCGGCATCCTCAATTTCCACAAGGAGGTGCTCGACTCCATCCAGCGATACGGCCGCACCCACAAACTGGAGATCATGATGCGTTACAAGGTGCGCCAGCGCGATCTCTTTTCCGACATGGACCTAGGGCTCAAGATGATGGCCAAGCGCAAGTTGGACCTGCTGCCCTCCCGGATCGCCGACACCAAGAGCGTTTCCAAATTATTCAAGGAATTCAAAGGATGACCCCCATGCTTCGAGAAATGCAAGAAATATCCTATTTTCCGGGATGTTCCCTGGCCACCAGCGCCAAGGAAAACAACCAATCCCTGAAAGAGGTGTGCGCGCACATCGGGTTCAACCTGGTGGACCTGCAGGACTGGAACTGCTGCGGCAGTTCGTCGGCCCACAGCATCAATTCGGAACTTGCCTTTCATCTGGCCTGCCGCAACCTGTCGCTGGCGCCGGCGGGCCGCCCGCTGCTGGTGGCATGCCCCAGTTGCAGCACCCGGCTGCGCATGGCCCAACACCGGCTGCACACGGTACCCGAAGCCCGGGAAGCGTATGAACTGCGGTGGGGCCGGCCGGTCGACCCGGACTTGAAGATCATCCACTTTTTTGAATTGATCCAAAGCAGAGGGCCTTTCGGCCGGCAACCGGTAGACGCCCTCAACGGCCTCAAGTTCGCCCCTTACTATGGCTGCATGCTGGCCCAGCCGCCGGCCCTGCGCTATGAGCGCAGCTACCATGGCCTCATGGAGAAGATGCTCGGCGCTTTCGGCGCCCAGGCGGTCAGCTGGCCCTACCCGGCCCGCTGCTGCGGCACTTTTCTATCCGTGGCCCGGCCCGAGGTGGTCAGCCCGATGATCGATACCATCATGCGCGGGGCCCTGGAAGCGGGCGCCGAGTGCCTGGTCACGGCCTGCGCCATGTGCCATCTGAATCTGGAGATCCGCTGCAACCTGAAAAACCGGCTGCCCACCTTTCATTTCTCCGAATTGCTGGCCATCGCCTACCGGACCCCCATTCAGAAAAGCTGGTTCGCCAAGCATCTGGTGGATCCGATGCCGCTGTTGAAAGAACGACGACTGGTTGCATAGCCTTGGCCCTGGTCGCGGCAGGCCGCTTCAGGAGTGCACGCCCGCAGAGCGCGTGGCGTTGACTACGGCCAGCAGCGCGGTCCCCATGTCGGCGAAGACGGCTTCCCACATCCCGGCCAGACCGATGGCGCCCAGCACCACGAAGACGGCTTTGACCCCCAGGGCCAGGAAAATGTTCTGCAGCACGATGCGGCGGGTGCCGCGGGCGATGCCGATGGCTTCGGCCAGTTTGGCCGGCGAATCGGTCATCAGCACGACATCGGCGGTTTCGATGGCCGCGTCGGCGCCCACGTGGCCCATGGCCACGCCCACATCGGCCCGGGCCAGAACAGGGGCGTCATTGATGCCATCCCCCACGTAAGCCACCTTGCCGTCTTCGACCGCAGCCAGGGTCTGTTCCAAATAGCGAACCTTATCTTCGGGCAACAGCCCCGCCTCGAAGCGGTCCAGCTCCAGGCTGGCCGCCACCTGCCCGGCAGCGCAGGGGTTGTCGCCGGTCAGCATGGCCACCTGGGCCACCCCCCGGGAACGCAGCGCCTTTACGGCCTCGGCCGCGTCGGGCTTGAGGCGGTCGCCGATGAGGATATGACCGGCGTACGCTCCGTCGACGGTCACATGGGCTACAGTGCCTTCCACCGTGCACAGCTCATGGGCGATCCCCTCCTCGTGAAGCAGCCGATCATTGCCCACCACAATCTCGTGCCCCTGCCACCGGGCCCGCACCCCACGGCCGGCCAGCACCGCATGATCGGCCACGCCGGCGACATCCAACGTACCGCCCGAGCTTTCGAAGGCCCGCACGATGGAGGCGCCGATGGGGTGCGTGGAGTGCCATTCAGCGGCGGCGGCCAAGGCCAGCAGCTGATCGGCACTGTAGCCATTGGCGGTCACCACCCGTTCCACTTCGAAAACCCCCTGGGTCAGGGTACCGGTCTTATCGAAAATCACGGTCCGGACATGGGCCAGTGCATCCAGAAAGTTGGCCCCTTTGACCAGGATGCCCCGCCGGGAGGCCCGCCCGATGCCGCCGAAATAGCCCAGGGGCACGCTGACCACCAGGGCGCATGGGCAGGAGATGACCAGCAGAACCAGGGCGCGGTATATCCAGGTACGAAAATCGGCGCCCACGGTCAGGGGCGGCACCACAGCGATCAGGGCCGCGGCCAGCACTACGGCCGGCGTATAGTACCGGGCGAAGGTGGTGATGAGCTTTTCGGTCGGGGCCTTGCGCGCCGCCGCGTTCTGGACCAGGTCGAGGATCTTGACGATGGAGGATTCCCGGAACAGGCGGGTGACCTGCACCGTCAGGGCCCCGTTGAGATTGATGGCGCCGGCCATGACGCCTTCTCCCGGTCGCACCGAGCGGGGCCGGGATTCGCCGGTGAGCGGCGAGGTGTCCACCCGGGATTGGCCGGTCAACACGGTGCCGTCCAGGGGGATCTTGTCCCCGGGCTTGACCACGATGGTCTGGCCCACCTCCACCTGCTCGGGCGGCACCACCTGCAACCCGCTCAATGTTTGCACCATGGCCCGCTGGGGCCGTGCGTTCAGCAGCGCCCACACCGAACGCCGCGAACGGGCCACGGCCCGTTCCTGGAGCAACTCGCCCACCTTGTAGAAGAGCATGACCGCCACGGCTTCGGAAAGGGCGTGGATCGCCAGGGCGCCCGAGGTGGCAATGGTCATCAAGACATTTTCGTCGAAAAAATCGCCGCGGCGCAAGGTGCGCCCGGCTGCAATCCAGACATTCCAGCCGGCCGAAAGGTAGGCCGCCAGCACCAGCAGGTACTCCCAACCGTGCCAGGCGGCTGCGTGCAGGCGATCCTCGAACTTTAAATGAATCAGGAAAAGGAGCAGCGAGAGGGCCAACAACCCCATCTCCCGCTTGAAATGATAGGCCGGCCCCTGCGGCAGCGGCGCGCCTGTCTCGGGCATGGGGATCAGTTGCACGGCCGGCTCGATGCGTCGGACCATCTCCTCGATGCGCGCCGGTTCGCGGGCCTGGACGTGCAGGGTGAGGCCGGCGAAATCCAGGACCGCATCGTCCACACCTTCCATCCGCTTCAAATTGTTTTCGAGTTTGGCGGCACAGGCGGCGCAATCCAGATTGCGCACCTGGTACCGTTTCATTGTCGCTGTCGGCATCTCAGCCCCCCTCTCCCGCTTCAGGCTGCTCTCCCAGATGCGCCAGGCCCACCCGCAGGACGTGCCGGATATGTTCATCCTTCAAGGCATAATAGACCACCTTGCCTTCCCGGCGCGCACGGACGATCCGGGCCTGCTTGAGCACGCGCAGTTGGTGCGACACCGCCGGCTGCTTCATCGCCAACAGCACGCCCAGATCGCAGACGCACAGCTCGGCAATGCCCAAGGCCGCCAGAATTCTTAGACGCGTGGGGTCACCGAACAGCTTGTAAAAGTCCGCCAACTCGGCCAGCCGGCCGAACTCCGGCATGGCGGCGTTTACGGCGCGAATCGCTGCAGGGTGGATGCAGGGCTGGGAAAGACAGATGGCCCCACGCTCATCGGAATGAGTAGTTTCAACCATTTAAATAACCTTTTAGTATTTATATGATCATATGAACATATTTTCAATCGATTCCATCGTCAAGAAAATTTTTTCCGATGGAATGGACATACCCCATCTAGTTTATTTTTTCCCCATGATGTGCCGATAGCTCCGTCAGCAACCTGCCCCCCCGCTCCTTTCTGCCGTCGCACAAGGTCCGGACCCATACACGGGCAGCAACATTTGGAGGAAAGGATTTGTGATGGTGAAAGTGAATTATTGTCTAAAACGTTCGCTGATTGTCATGGGCTGTCTCTTACTCCTGGTCGCTTGTGGGGGAGGCGGCGGTGACGGTTCATCTGCCACACCAACCCCGACGCCGACCGCTACGCCCAGCCCCACACCGACGCCAACCGCTACGCCCAGCCCCACACCGACGCCGGCGCTGCAACTGGGATCACCGGTGCCGGATAAGGGTCTCACGGAGTTCCTGCAACTGGTGCCGGCCCAGGATACGAGCGGCGAAGCTTTCCCGGGCAGTGCCAATACATGGGATCTTGACTGGGACTTCACCCTTTATAACGGCTATGACAATCAATTCAACGGCGCTTTGGTGCTCTCCGTCACGGTCGAGGGCAACACGGAGGATTTTCCCTATGATCAAGCGTACGATGAGCTGACCTGGTACTCGCCCGAGCTGACCACGGCTGACGGGGAGGTGGTCGCCACCATCCTCGACGACAGCAACGAGGATTGGCAGCCCCTATCTGAAGGTTATAGCGCCATCATCGCGCCCGGGATCGACAACCGCATCAGTCAAGTGATCGACCTGACCGACGCCGTCGCCCCCATCTATCTGAGCGCCACTGTTGACTTTGGCAGCTATCCGGGTTGGATCGAACTGCCGGATTACAGGGCCCTCATGGTCGTTCGGGACCTGGATGGAACGGAGCTCACCGCCACAGACACGGGGGACGTTTTGGATCTTACGCCTTGGGCGGGCCAGCAAGTCGTGGTCTCCTTTGAACTGACCTCCCAAACTTACGGCTATTTCATCGTGGATGATGTGTCGGTCATGGACGATGACGGCATGGAGTACATCACCGACGGCGGTTTTGAATCGGGCACACTCGACAGCTGGACGGTTTCCAATGCGCCCGTTTACCAGAATGTGGCTTCGGGCGAACGCGTTCTCAACGGTCTGACGGTCACGCGATCCTTCTACACCACACCCGGCAGTCTGTGGGGCCGCTGGGTGGATATGTTCACCAACGATACGGGCGCGGACATCACGGCCACCATCGAATATACGACCTATCTGGGCGCGGCGAATTACGCCGTCATTTACCCGACACCCAGCGCGAACGATCGGGCCTTGACCATCTGGGACGGTGGAAACGGCACCCGGGATGTGGGCTTGGCTTTCGGCCAAACGGACGGCGTCCCCACTTATACCTCCGATACGGATCTGGGCGCGGGGAATGCAGCCGATGTCATCGCAACGAGTTACACCGTGACGGTGCCGGCCGGCCAATCCGCTGCCATCGCCAACTTCATCGTCATGTCCGGCATCGATACCGGTGAGAGCGCCGTCGATGCCAGCGCCACTGCCGACGTAGTAGATGGTGCCCTCCAAGGTATCGTCAACGATTTCTGGACCGACTTCGCCTACCGCAACGGCATGACCCAGGCCCAGATCGATGCCCTGATCAATTTCTGAAAGGTATTGTGATGCGGCCTTCCGATCCGGAAGGCCCCACAGCTTTAGACCACGGAGGCGCCGTGCATTCAGCCGGCGCCTCTTCGTTTTTTACAGGCGATCAAGGGGGATTGGGCCGGCGGCTATGCCGAGCCCATGAGCTGAGTCACCACGGCCGGCACCCCGGACAAGGGGCCGCTGAAGTCGGCCGCATGGTTTTCCCCTTCCCGGAGGCTGCGCCCTTTGGTCACGGCCCGATAGTCGATGACGCCGGCTTCGGTGGTCTGGAAGGTTTTGAGTCCCACGGTGCCGGCGATCATGTCGTTGATGCCGTCGTTGCCCACCATCAGGCACTGCTCGGGCAGCACGCCGATCATGGCGCAGATCTGCCGGTAGTACTCCGGGTGCGGCTTGGCGTAGCGCATGTTTTCCATGTGGGTCAACAGCACGAAGTGATCGGGATCGAGTCCGGCCCAGGCCAGACGCTTTTCCTGGGCCAGGCGCGGAAAGATGGGGTTGGTGGCCACCACCAGCTTGAGGTTGTGACGTTGCAGCGCATCCATGACCGCCACCAGGCCGGCCGGCCTCTCGAAGGTGACGGGAATGTGGTCGTACTCCGTTTCATAAAAGCGCATGAAGCGCTCCCAGACGGCCGCACGCAGGTCGCTCAGGCCGTCACAGAAAACATTCAGGAAAAAATCGAGGTTGGTGGTCTGGCCGTCGTTATGCCGCAGGGCGCGGATGCCCCGCAGCAGGCGCTCCTGAAATGCCTGGCCGGGCAGCAGGTCCTCGAAAAAGGGGATGATGCGCTCCATGTAGCGCAGGTAAAATGCGGTTTCGTCGAAGAGCACCAGGGTATTGTCCAAGTCGAGCAGAACGGCCGTCAGCATGTTCTTTTCCTTATCTTTTCCTATTCCGGCTTTCTATTTATGATCGCGCCCCCGTCAACCGTCTTTCGTCCCTTGCTGATTGCTTCCTGCTGTTCAGGACGATCCCGGTGAAAATCATTCCCATGCCCCCCAGGTGATACCCGTGGAGCCGCTCGCCCAGCAGGGCCACGGCCAGCAGGATCGAGAAGACCGGCATCAGATGGAAAAAGAGCCCGGCACGATTGGCGCCCACCATCTCCACGCCCCGGTTCCAGAAGATATAGGACAATACCGAAGGAAAGAGGCAGACATAGCCGACGGCGGCCAGCGAGGCGCCGGAGAGTTTGAAAAACCCTTTGACCGTCACCTCCCAGACGTAGAACGGCAGCAGGAAAACCAGTCCCAGGGCCACGATGGCGGTCAGGAAGGTCAGCGGCTCCATCTGCACCGGCCGCAGGCGCAGCAGCACGGAGTAAAGCGCCCAGGCGACGCCGGCGCCCAGGGTCCACAGATCGCCTCCGGAAAAATTCAGACCGCCCAGGGCGCCCAGGTTCCCCTGGGTGACGATGAAGACCAGCCCGGCCAGGGAGAGCAACACCCCGCCGGTTTGCACGGCGCCCATGCGGACGCCGAAAATCGCCCAGGCCAGCACGCCGATGAAGATCGGCACCAGGGCATTGAGCAGCACCGTGTTGGTGGTGGTGCTCGACTGAAGTGCCGTATAAATGAATGCATTGAAGATACTGATGGAGGGGATGCTCATCAGGACCAGCATCTTCCAGTGTCGGCGCACCAGGGGCCACTGGCGCCGCACCCGGGGCAGTCCGAAGGGCAGCAGGATGAGCAGCGCCCCGACCCAGCGGTAAAAATTGAGGCTCACCGGCGGCACCAGATGGCGCACGCCCCGACCCAGCACGAAATTGCCGGACCAGAAGAGCACTGTGAGGGTCAGCAGCAGGTAAGGCAGCCAGGGCCTCGGCTCGGGAGGCGGTTGCGGCAACGGCTTGGGCTGGGTGTTGAGCGTCATGGTCGAAAAAGTAGCATCAAACGAAGCCCGATAAAAGCGGTTTCCATCGCCGGCGGGATTTGATAATCAAGCGGCCATGATCATCAAATCAGCCGAATTTGTCACCAGCGCGGTCAAGCCCGCCCAGTATCCCGAAGCGGTTCACCCCGAGATCGCCTTTGCCGGACGCTCCAACGTGGGCAAGTCCAGCCTGATCAACGTCCTGGTGAACCGCAAGCGGCTGGTGAAGACCTCCACCACCCCCGGACGCACCCAACTCATCAACTTCTTCATCGTCAACGGCCAGTTGATGCTGGTGGACCTGCCCGGCTACGGTTACGCCCGGGTGCCGGCGTCGGTCAAACGGCAGTGGGGGCCGATGATCGAAACCTATCTCTCCGGCCGGCCCAGCCTCAAGGCGGTGGTGCTGCTCATGGACCTGCGCCGCACGCCGGGCGTCGAGGAACTGGCTTTCATGGACTGGCTGCAGCAGTACGGGGTGACCGCCGTGCCGGTGCTCACCAAGGCCGACAAGCTCTCCAAAACCGAGCGGATCAAACAACGCAAGCGCATCGCCGAGGCCCTGGAGCGCGCACCGGAGAGCCTGCTGCTCTTTTCGGCCAAGACCGGCCTGGGCCGGGAAACGCTCTGGCAGCAGCTGGAAACCATGATTGGAACGACCCATGGACCCGAAAACGGAAACCAACATTCCTGACGATTTCAAGGCCGGCCTGGTGGCCATCGTGGGTGCGCCCAATGCGGGCAAGTCCACCCTGCTCAACCAGATGCTGGGCCAGAAGATCTCGATCACCAGCCAGAAACCGCAGACCACGCGCAACCGCATCCTGGGGGTACTGGACCAGCCCGGGGCCCAGTTGATCTTTCTGGATACCCCCGGCATCCACCGCGCCGGCAAGCCGCTCAACGTGCGCATCGTGGACGTGGCCATCTCCACCCTGGCCGACGCCGACGTGGTGCTGGTGATGATGGACGCGGCCGCGCCCAACACCGATGCCGAAGCCTATCTCATCGAAAAGCTCAAGAGCCACCCCCGGCCGGCGGTGCTGGCCCTCAACAAAATCGACCTGATCGAAAAGCCCAAATTGCTGGGCCTCATCGACCAGTGGTCCCAGGCCCACGCCTTCGAGGCCATCGTACCCATCAGCGCCGAAAAGAACATCCAGGTAGACCGGCTCATCCAGGCCATGGTCGACCTGCTGCCCCAGAGTCCGCCGCTCTATCCGCCGGGCAGCCTCACCGACCTGAGCGAACGCTTCATCGCCGGCGAGATGATCCGCGAGAAGGTGTTCCGACTCACCGGCGAAGAGGTGCCCTATGCCGTGGCGGTCACCATCGACGACTACAAGGAAGAAAAAGAGGGCCGGCTGGTCAAGATCTTCGCCACCATCCACGTGGAGCGCGACTCCCAGAAGGCGATCGTCATCGGCAGGGGGGGCGCCAAGCTCAAGGAGATCGGCGAAGCGGCCCGCAAGGAGATCGAGCGCATGGTGGGCTGCCAGGTTTATTTGAAACTCTTCGTGCGCGTGCAGAAGAACTGGTCGAAGGATCCCAAGGCGCTGCAGCGCTTCGGCTATTGACCGCATGATCCTGTCATACAACCCCGTCATCGAGGCCGGCAAGAACCGCTTGTGCGCCGGCCGCCTGCCCGATGAGGACGATCTGGCCGCCATCCGGCGCGCCGAGGCCGTGATCCTGCCCCAGGGGTGCTCCGAGGCGCTCTACCGCATGGCCCGGGAGAATTGCGCCCACGTCTTTCCCAACCTGGACGTGCGCTTCGACTACCCCGGCAAATGCGGCCAGATCCGGCTCTTCCGCGAATTCCAGGTCGCCCACCCGACCAGCGCGCCATTTGCTTCCCTGGCCGACCACCACGCCCGGCCCCCGGCCCTGCCCCTGCCGGTGGTGCTCAAGCTCGATTGGGGCGGCCAGGGCGAAACCGTCTTCAAAGTGAATGATACAGCCGAAATGGCGCGCGCCCTGGCACGGGTGGCGGCCTGCGAGGCCACCGGCCAGAGCGGCTTTCTGGTTCAAGAGTGGATCCCCGACGGCGGCCGTTCGCTGCGGGTGACGGTGGTCGGCCGGCGCCGCATCTGCTACTGGCGCATCCAGCCCGACCCCGAGCGCTTCGGCGCCAGCCTGGCCGCCGGCGGCCGGGTCGATGCGGACGCCGATCCAAACCTGCAGGCAGCGGCCCGAGCGGTGGTGGACCACTTCTGCCGGCGCACCGGACTGCAATTGGCCGGTTTCGACCTTCTCTTCGATACGCGCCGCCTGGCACAGGGCCGCATCGAACCGCTCATGCTGGAGATCAACTACTTCTTCGGCCGCGCCGGCCTGGGTGGATCCGAGGGGTACTACCGCATATTGCAAGAAGAAGTAACGGCCTGGCTGGCGCAAAGCGGATTACAAGCCCCCTGTTGAAGGCCCGGTGGCGGTCTTGGTTCACCGATCACCAGGCCCCGATTCGGGTACGCTCTTTATGCCGTTTCCAAGTACACCTCCTGCAGCCGTTCGAGCAAGCGATGATAAGCTTCGTGCTTGCCGGCACCGATCCTTTCGGCTTCGATGCGATCAAAGCCCTTCGTCAACTCGTTCAGTTGCGATGAGGACAGGCAGCGCCCGGCAATGACAAACAGCACTTCATTCTCTTTGTCGATGTGCTGGCCCAACAGTTCGATATAGGTTCGGGCATGCGTGGCAAGCACCCGGGCCGCATTGCTGTCGCCGGCCCTGTATCGATCGAGGGCGAGCTTCATTTCGCGAACCTGTTCGCGGCCCAACTGATGCTCTTTGAGCATGACACCGATCGGTCCCCCCTGTGTGCTGACCCCGGCCGCCGCCAGAGCGGGAAAAAGCAGCTCTTCTTCTTTGCCATGGTGGCAGCGGTCCACGAATACGCTGAAAAAGTCGATTAACTGCGCAAGATGCGCCGGTTCGGCAATGGTTCCGGTGGTCTCGATGGTCAGGCGGATCCGATGCAAGATAGCCAGGGTCAACTTGACCGCTTCGTGTTCCTGTTTGAGTTCCTCGATGGGGTTCATGATTATTCTCCTTTCGTTCAGGCCGCTGCGCGTTCCGGCCGAGGCTTCAGGTCGCGCACCGTTTCGTCTCTGGTTTGGACATAGGACCATCCCGTCACCAAACCGATGACAAAGTAGGCCAGCGCGCCGGTGCCGACCAGAAATACCGTATCGCCGATCATTCTAAGCCAGCGCAGGGTGTGCATGATCGGCTGTTGCAGAAATTCGGCGCTGCGGGCGTACCACAGGCCGTGTTCGATGCTGGCCCAGGTCTGCATCAGGCCGATGGGCAGCAGGCTGAGGCCGATCATCAGCACCAGACCGGCGTTCATCGACCAGAAGGCCAACTGCAAAGGCGCCTGCCGCCATGCCCGCTGCGGGTAGAGCCGTCTGAGCACGATCAGCACCAGCCCGAGGGCCAGCAGGCCATAAACACCGAAAAGTGCGGCATGCGCGTGCACCGCCGTGGTGTTCAATCCTTGCATGTAGTAAAGGGCGATGGGCGGATTGATCAAAAAACCGAAGATGCCCGCGCCCACCAGGTTCCAGAAGGCCACGCCCAGAAAAAAGCGGATGGGCCAGCGGTATTTCTCCATCCAGGTCGCCGCCTTTTCTTTCTGGAAAGTTTCCCAGGCTTCGAACCCGATCAAGGCCAGGGGCACCACTTCAAGGGCGCTGAAGGTCGCGCCCACGGCCATGATGGAAATAGGCGTGCCGCTGAAATACAGATGATGAAAGGTCCCCGGGATGCCGCCGAACAGGTATATGGCGGAAGAGATTAAGACTGCCCGGGTCGCATTTTGCGAACGGATCAGGCCCAATCGCGTAAAGATGAATGCGATGGCGGCGGTGGCGAAGACCTCGAAAAAACCCTCGACCCATAGATGGACCACCCACCAGCGCCAGTATTCCATTACCGTCAGATGGGTCCTGGCGCCGTAGAAGAAACCGGCGCCGTAGAAAAGACCGATGGCGGCCGAGGATCCGGCGAAGAGCAACACCAGCTGTCGGCGGTGGCCCTTTTGCCGCAACGCCGGCCACAGGCCGCGCAGCATGAGCGTCAGCCACAGAAGCAGCCCGATAAAAAGCAGGATTTGCCAGAACCGGCCCAAATCCACATACTCATACCCCTGCTGGCCGAACCAGAAACCGGCGTTCAGACCGAAAACCTGCTGAACCGAGAGCCATTCGCCGACCAGCGAACCGGCCACGACCAGGAGCAGGGCGCCGAAGAGAAGGTTGACCCCCAGGCGCTGGAAGCGGGGTTCGCGTCCGCCCACCGCCGGCGCCAGGTACAAACCGGTGGCCAGAAAGGCCGTGGCGATCCAGAATACGGCCAACTGAACGTGCCAGGTCCGCGAGACGGCATACGGCAAATATTTGGACAAGGGGATACCGAAAAAAGCATTGCCTTCCACCGTGTAGTGGGCCGTCAGGCCACCCAGCAGGACCTGGGCGACAAACAAGGCGATGACCGTAAAAGCATACTTGCCAGCGGCCCTCATGGAGGGGGTGGTGACAATGCGGTCCAGGGGATCGTCCCGATCGGGAACAGGGGCGCTTTCATCCTGAGTATGAAACATTTTGTAGGCTATCAGGGCGCCGATACCTGCCAGCAAAAGGGCGATGCTGACCAATGACCAGACCACGCTGGCAGGGGTGGCGGTATTGCCCACCAGCGGCTCATGGGGCCAGTTGTTGGTGTAGGTCACGTGCATGTTCGGTCGCTGGGTGCCGGCCGCCCAGGCGGTCCAGAAAAAGAAGGCGGTAATGTCAGACCTGCGCGAAGGGTCCGGCAGGGCCGATGGCTGCAGGGCGTACGCATCGCGCAAATCCGACAGGGCCGGGTCGTCGCTGAAAAGCGCTTCATAGTGGGCCGCCGTCCGGGCAATGGCCGTCGCCCGGAGCGGTGACACGTGAACGGTACCGGTGCGGGGGTCGTAGGTGTTGGTACGCATTTCCAGCCTGAGCCGCGCTTCAATTTCCGCCTGGCGGGGACCATCCAACTCCTGGTAAGCCCTTTGATAAAATTGGCGGCTGAGCAGATCCCGCAGCGTTTCCGCTTCCCGATGCAGCCAATCGGCGGACCAGTCCGGGGCCTGATAGGCCCCGTGGCCCCAGATCGAGCCGACCTGTTGACCGCCCATGCTCTGCCAGGCCTGCTGTCCGGCCAGGATCGCTTCTCGGGTCAGCAGGATTCGGCCGTCGGAGGAGATCACCTTTGAAGGGATGGGCGGCACCTGGCGGTAGAGTTCTCTGCCGAACCACCCCAATATCAAAAATGTTCCGAATATGACGGTTGCCAGAATGATCCATAATCTTCGGGTAGTTTGCATCTTAGCCTCCTTTTCGGTGCTCGGTTGCCGGAGTGCCGGGTTTCATTGGGACTGGCCAATTTCTGAGCAATGGCCATGCCAATTTAAATCACTATAATATTCAACGTATTAAGAGTTTTGTGGCCATAATGACAACATCTCGGATGTTGCCATTGCGGCAACTTTGTTATATTAATGACAACCATGGAAACACTGGATACCCTGCTGGCCATCGCGGCTGACCTGACGGCCACGCTGAGCGCGAAGGACCGCTATCAGCGCCTGCTTGCGTCTCTCGAGCATGTGATCCCCTATGATGCCGCGGCGCTGATGCGTCTGGAGAGGGATCTGCTGATTCCGATGGCGGCCCGTGGCCTGTCCGCGGACGCCATGGGGCGCCAATATGCCCTCAATGACCACCCGCGATTGGGAATCATCTGCAAAGCCGATCGTCCGGTTCGCTTTTCGAGCGAGGCGCATCTTCCCGATCCATTCGATGGACTGTTGCTGAAAGACCCGTCCGCACTGGCACATATCCATGCCTGCCTGGGCTGTCCGCTGCGGGTAAACGACCAACTGATCGGCGTGCTCACCGCAGACGCGCTGGACCCCGCGGCATTCGACCACCTGGACACGCGCCTTCTCGGAGCAGTGGGAGCGCTGGCGGGTGCGCATATGCAGACGTCCCGACTGATTGACGCGCTGGAGCACAGTGCGGAACGCCAGGGACAAATCGCCACCGACCTGATGCACGACATGCACCTGCGCCAAGGATCGCAGATTCTAGGCGGAAGTGCGGTGATGGAACATTTGCGCCGGGAGATAGATCTGGTGGGACAATCGGATTTTACGGTCCTGGTATTGGGCGAGACAGGCGTGGGCAAGGAATTGGTGGTGCGCGCCATCCATAAGGCGTCCCAACGCAGGGAAGCCCCCCTGCTCTATCTGAACTGCGCAGCGCTGCCCGAAACCCTGGCCGAGAGCGAACTCTTCGGTCATGTCAAAGGGGCCTTCACGGGAGCGAGCCGCGACCGCGCCGGAAAATTCGAACTGGCCGACGGCGGCACGCTGTTTTTAGATGAAATCGGAGAGCTCCACCTCTCCGTTCAGGCCAAATTGCTCCGGGCGATCCAGGCGGGTGAAATTCAACGCATCGGATCGGAGCAGAACATACATGTCGATGTCCGCCTGCTGGCGGCCACCAACCGCTCGCTGGAACGGGAAATGGAACTGGGACGGTTTCGCGCGGACCTCTTTCATCGCTTGAATGTCTATCCCATCAGCGTGCCGCCGCTGAGGGACCGGCGAGAAGACATTCCTCTGTTGGCCGGCTTCTTTTGCGAACGCACCCAGCGCCGCCTCGGCCTTGGCCCGGTGCGCATCAGTCCCGATGCGATCGATCTGCTGTGCCGTTATGCCTGGCCGGGCAACGTGCGCGAGCTCGAAAACGTCATTTCGCGGGCGGTTCTGAAGGCCTCTTTCGCAATGCCGCGTGAAGAACAGATCCTTGTGGGACCGGTGCACCTCGGAAGCGATTTCCCGCTGCCGGATACATCCGGCGCCGCCATCCCGGAAGATACAGACCCTGTATTTCCTGCAACATTGTCACTGCGCGAAGCCGTCAAAGACTTCCAGCGCCGGATGATACGGCAGGCACTGTCGAAAAACGAGGGCAATTGGGCCGGCGCGGCCCGGCGCCTGGGAATGCAGCGAAGCAATCTGCATCATCTTGCCATGCGGTTAGGCCTAAGATAAGGCTGAACGGGCCTCATCCAGCACCTTCCTCACCAGCAGCGCCAGATCTTTTTGTATGAAGGGCTTCATGATCACCGCCCCGACGCCGATTTCGGCGGCGGCTTTGCTGCCGACCTTATCGCTGAATCCGGTGCACAGTATAATCGGCAGGTCCGGGCGCACCGCGCGCATTTCCCTGGCCAGCCGGTCCCCGGTGAGCTTGGGCATGGTCACGTCGCTGATCACCAGATCGATGGCGTCGGGCGCCTGGCGCAATATCTCCAGGGCCGTTGGGCTGGTGTCGCAGGCGGTCACGCGGTAACCCAGCATCTCCAGCATCATCTGGCCCACCTCAATGATCACCGGCTCGTCATCGACCAGCAGTATATGTTCGCTGCCGGTGGGCAGTTCCGGATCTTCGGGCTCGCCCGTCCGCGATACATGCTTGACCGCGGGGATGTAGGTGTTGAAAATCGTGCCGTGCCCTGGTTCGCTATAGGCGAAGATGGCGCCGCCGTAATTGCTGACGATGCCGTGCACCACCGACAACCCCAGGCCGGTGCCTTTGCCTTTGCCCTTGGTGGTGAAGTAGGGATCGAAGATCTTGGAGAGCAAATTAGGGGGAATGCCCCGGCCGGTGTCCCGCACGCTCAGTTTGAGGTAGCTGCCCGGCCGCAGCCCGGGATGCAGGCGCACATCCTGCTCGGTCAGGGCCACCTGGCCCAATGAGACCGTCAGTTGTCCGCCGTTTTCTTCCATGGCATGGGCCGCATTGGTGCACAGGTTCATGATGATGCGGTGGATCTGGGTGGGGTCGGCCAACACATTGTCCAGGTTGCGCTCGATTTGCTGGCGGATTTCGATGGTGCTGGGGAAGGAAGATCGCAGCAGCTTGAGCGCCTCCTTGACCAGCGGCGCTATCTGCAGCGGCATGAGTTCGCGCTCTTCCTGGCGGCTGAAGGTCAGAATCTGCTGCACCAGATCACGGGCCCGCAGCCCGGCCACCAGGATCTGCTCCAGATTCATGTGCAGGCGGGTCTCCGTTTGCACCTCTTTGAGCGACAAATCGGCATAGCCGATCACCGCCCCCAGGATATTGTTGAAGTCATGGGCGATGCCGCCGGCCAGGGTACCGATGGCTTCCATCTTCTGGGCCTGCAGCAGGGCCGATGCCAGCCGTTCACTCTCCTGTTCGGCCCGTTTGCGGCGGGTGATGTCCAAAAACATGGCCCGCGTGCCGATGACCCGGCCGGCATCGTCATGTTCGGGCCGGCTGTGCAGCAACGTGTGAATGATGCGGCCATCGCGGGTCACCAGACCCCGCTCTTCGGCCAGAAAGTCTCCGCTCAGCGCCCTTTGATATCCGCCCTTCTCCAGCGCGTCGTGCCGGGAGACGTCGGTGTAGTAATCGGCCAGGGCCGTTCCGAGGACTTGCTCCCGTTCGTACCCCAGGGTGTTCAGAAACAGGTTGTTGACATCGCGCACGTAAGGCACGAGGTCCCGGTTCTCGGTGATCACGTACATGACCGGGGCTTCGTTGAAAAGATCCTTGAAGCGGAACTCGCTGGCCCGCAGCGCACTCTCCCATTGCTTGCGTTCGGTGGTATCGATCAGAAAGCCGTGGAAGATGATCTCCTCGCCTTCGTTCTGACAAACCGCGCTGGCGCTGAACCAGATGGTTTCCGCAGCGCTCTTGCGATAGCGGCCTTCCCAGTGCCAGGGGCTCATGGTATCGATGGCCGTGCGCACTGAAGCGAGCAGCGGCTCCCGCTCTTCTTCCGGAATCCTGGCGATGAAGGCCGGCAGAATTTCTGCCGCAGGCGCATCCAGGCCCAGGATCCTGCCAACCTGCCGATTGACGACCTCGGTGGCGAAAGCGCCCCCGGGTTTGACCCGGATCTGATAGACCACCAGGGGGACGTTGGCCGTCAGGTTTTTGAGCAGCCGTTCGCTCTCCCTTATCTTCTGTTCCTTGGCGTGGATCTCGGAAACATCCCGCAGCACCATCACCGCGCCGATGATCTGTTCACCGGCCCCGCGGATGGGCGCGGTGCACACGGCCACCCGGCGTTCGCCATCGCACCTGGGCATCAGCACCGTAGCGCTGCCCAGCTGCAGGATTCGGCCCTGGGACAGGACCTCGGCCAGCGGATCGAGCGTGCCGGCAGCGCTGCCGCTTTCGGCAATGGTGAAGATCTCGCCCAGCGACTTGCCCGCCGCTTCCGCCATCGTCCAGCCGGTGAGGCGTTCGGCCGACGGATTCATGCGGGTGATCGCGCCCTGCTCATCGGTGGCGATCACGGCGTCGCCGATGGCGTCCAGGGTGATTTTCAAGTTGTTCTCGCTGTCGCTGAGACGCTGCTCGCGCTGTCGAATCATGCGGGCCATCTGCTGGAGATTTTCCGCCAGTTGGAAGAACTCCCGGGTCCTGGCCACCGGGGGGTGCAGATCGTACTGCCCCTGGGAAATGGCCCGGGCCAGGTCGGAATAGGTGTTGAAAAGCCTCACCAGTTTTTTGGATTGAAACCAGGCAAAGGCCAGCGCCAGACCGGCGGCGATGATCAGACCGAGCCCGATGGCCAAAAAGGTGCTCCAGATCGGCCGGTAAGCTTCACCCGACGGCTGGGCCACCAGAACCCGCCAGCCGATGGGCTCGATGGCGGTGATGGCGCCCACCATGGGCCGGCCGTACAGATCGAAGGCGGTGGAAGGGGGGCGCCCCGCGTGGCGATCGTCGGCCTGGGGGAAATGGGGTCTCTCCATGGGCCGGCCCCGGCGGTCTCCATTGGAATCGGCGACGATGTTCCCCTGACGGTCCAGAATCATGGTTTCCACCTCGGCGTCCGCGGCAAACCTGCGAAAGAGCCTGGAAAGTCGGTCGATGCCGATTTCACCGACGATGGCCAACTCGGGCAGGGAAATGGCCACGGACACTGTCAGACGGCCGCTGACGCGGGAGATGAAGGGGTCGGACCAGAAGGTATCCCCGACCGGGTGGGCTTTGGGAATTGGCAGGCCGCGAAGCCCCGCGGCCATCAGGGCCTGGCGCCTGCCGCGCAGGCTTTGCGCCAGACCCAGGGCCCGAATCGTACCGCCGGGGGCATCGACAATGTAAATGGCGCCGAACAATTCTCCGCCGGCACACTGGGCATCCAGCAGGTCGCCCCACTGGTCGTGGGCGAAGTCCGGGTGCAGGCCCACGAATTGGGCCAGGGCCCGCAGCTGGCGTTCGCCGCCCAGTACTTGAACGGAAATGTCACCGGCCACGGCCTGGGCCAGGGCATGCTGATGAAACCCGAGGTCGGCGCGCATTCGCGGCAGCAGGATCAGCCATACCAGCAGGACGACGATCACGAATTGCACCACGAGCGCCGATCCCAGGTTAATGGACAGAAACCAGCGCAGGGATATGGTTTTTTTCAACGCCGCGCTCCAGGCAAAGAGGGTTACCCCCGGATCGGAAGGCTGCCAGCCCGACCTTCGGCATTTTGGCCGCAGCGCGCCAGGGCATGCGCTGATCGACTTCAAAATCCATAAAAAATCGATAGTTAATGTTATATTGACCAGACCGGGCGAACGGGTCAAGCAAATTGTGACGCCGGAATGCCGTGCCCGCCCCAATGGCCCCCAAACCGTACAGAAGGCTTGCTTTTTTCACCTTTCTCGATAGAATGCGTGGGCTTGGAACGTCGATGGGACGCGCGGCTTTCGACACAACGCGTCCCTCCTTTGAAAGGGATATGGCCAGACACGACCGGATCACACCGTTTGCTTTCGACCTGGAGAGTTCGGAGATCGCGGCCCAAAAGCACAAGGCCCGCGAACTGCGCGCCTCCCAGTGGTGGAAGCGCCGCTGCGCCAAGGGCTTGTGCCACTGGTGCGGCCGATCGGTGGCGGCCCGAGAGCTGACCATGGACCACATCGTTCCCGTCTCCCGGGGCGGCAAAACGACCAAGAACAACGTCGTCCCCGCCTGCAAAGAGTGCAACAACCAGAAGAAACAGTTGCTCCCCATGGAGTGGGAAATATATCTGCAGACGCTGCGCAGCCATGACAAAGGAGAGGGCGATGAGCCAGGCCCCTGACGCGGTCGGCGTTTTAATCGTAGACGACGAACCCCGCATCCGCGAGGGATTGACCCGGGTCCTGACGGCCATGGGATATCGCATCGCGGCCACCGGCCGGGGCGAGGAGGTTCTCGGCCTGCTGGCCCGTGAAAAGGCGGCCATCGTGCTGCTTGACCTGCAGTTGCCCGACGTCAACGGCATGCTGGTGCTGCGCAAGATCCGGGAAACGTTTCCCCACGTGGTGGTCATCATCATCACCGGTTTCGGCACCGTCCAGACCGCGGCCGAAGCCATGCGCAACGGCGCCTACGACCTGCTGCCCAAGCCTTTCGAGCCCGAACAGCTGCGCATCGCCATCCGACGGGCCCACGAGAAGATGCTCCTCGAGCGGGAAGCCCGCCAGTTGCAGCAGGACAAGCTGCGCACCCTGGCCGACCTCTCCCTGGAAAAGAGCCGTACCCACACCATCATCGATGCCCTGCCCATCGGCGTGATGGTCACCAACGCCCGGGGGGAGGTGGTCTTGTTCAATCCCACCTTCGCCCGCTATATGGCCTTGCCCGGCGACCTTGCCGAGGGCCGGCCCCTCGACGCTTACATTCCCGACGAAGGGTTGCGCCGCCTGATTCTGGAGTTCTCCCAGGGGTGCCACATCGGCCCGGACGACAGCCCCACTTACGAATTCGGCCTGGGCAGCGACAAATTTCTCTTCGCCCGCGGCCGGCCGGTGCTCGACGACCAGGGCCGGTGTGTGGGCGCCGTGGTCACGATCGTGGACATCACCGCCATGAAAGTGCTCGACCGGCTCAAACGCGAGTTCGTAGCCAAGGTCTCCCACGAGCTGCGCTCGCCCCTTTCCACCATTCACGATCAACTGGCCGTGGTGCTCAGCGATCTGGTGGGCCAGGTGTCCCCGGCCGACGAGCACCTGCTTTCCCGGGCCAAGGAAAAGACCCAGGGCCTCATCGCCCTGATCGGCGACCTGCTGGATCTGTCGCGCATCGAGTCGGGAGTGGTGTGTGAGGCTCCCCGGAATGTTCAGTTGGAAGATTTACTGGAGAACATCATCGCCTTCCTGGGCACCAAGGCCACCGCCAAAGGCCAAGCCATCACCTTGACCCGGACCGGTGCGCCGGTTCCGGCCATCAAGGCCGATCCCCTCGCCCTGGAAAGCGTTTTCGGCAACCTGATCACCAACGCCATCAACTACACGCCCGAAAAAGGCCATATCCACATCACCGTGGCCCGCTCGGACAATCAGGTCCACGTCGCCGTGGCCGACGACGGCTTCGGCATCGAACCCCGCCATCTGGAAAAGATCTTCGAACGCTTCTACCGTGTCAAGACCGAACGCACGCGCTACATCACCGGCACCGGCCTGGGATTGCCCATCGCCAAAGGGCTGGTGGAGGCCATGGGCGGCCACATCCAGGTACACAGCGTCCCCGACCAGGGAAGTACATTTACGGTGGAACTGCCGATCAAAGCAGAGTAAAACGGATTTGAAGCCGGGGAGAAGTCTTGCCACGCGTGGGCCCTGCCACGGGGCTAAAGCGCTTCCCAGGCCGCCCGTTCCGGCAGCACCAGGCCGTGGCGACGATACGCGTCGAGGGTCCACAGGGGTCTTTGGCCTTCACCGTCCGGGTAGGGCCAGGGCCACTCGCGGGGCCAGGGGGATTCGAAGGTCAACGCCAGGCCCCGGGTGGGATGGGTCAGCACCAGGCGGACGGCCAGCAGGGCAATGCGGCCCTCCGGCAGGGCCTCCCGGGCGCCATAGCTGCGGTCCCCCCGGATGGGGCAACCCATGGCCGCCAACTGGGCCCGGATCTGGTGGCGACGGCCGGTCTCAAGGGTGACCTCCAGCAGGCTCTGGTTCTCACCGCCCCCGACCTGCCGGTAGGTGAGAGACGCGGTCTGCCCCTGCCCGCGGTCCGGCGCGGCGACCCGGCTCAGGCGGCCCTCCCGCACCAGCTGGTGGACCAGGCGGCCGCTGGTCTGGGGCGGGCGGCCCTGGACCACGGCCAGGTAGGTCTTGGTGATGCCCCCTTCACGAAACTGGGCGCTGAGCCGGGAAGCGGCCTTGGACGTGCGGGCCAGCGCCACCACCCCGGCCACTGGCCCGTCCAGGCGGTGCACCATGCCGGCGAAGACCCGACCGGGCTTGTCGTAACGCGCCTTGATCCAGACCTTGGCCAGATCCATCAGGTTGGCCTTGTCGGCCGGGCCGCGTTGCATAATCAGGCCCGCTGGTTTATAGAGCACGAGCAGGTGATTGTCCTCGTAAAACACAGGCCACAACGGATGAAAAAAGGTCATCGCAAATCGTCCTTCCCGACGCCTCCCGAAAGCGCTGACGAGCTCCCCGGTCCCGAGACCCTGGCGGCCATCTTCGCCGGTTGCGGCGTGTCCCTGGGCCAGCGGCAGACCGAGCAGCTCTGGCTCTACCACGGCTTGCTGCGCGGCCACAACCCCGCGCTGAACCTGACCCGCATCCATAATTTCACCAACATGGTGCTCAAGCTGTATGTGGACTCGGTGCTGCCGGCCCGGCTGACCGATCTGCCCTCCCCCCTCATGGACCTGGGCAGCGGCCCGGGCATGCCGGGCATCCCGTTGAAAATCGTGCGGCCGGAGCTCGAACTGGTCCTGGCCGAAGGACGCGCCAGGCGCGTGGCCTTTTTGCGCGAAGTGATCGACCGCCTGGGATTGGCGGGCATCTCGGTGGTGGACCGCAACATCTCCCCCGCCTATGCCCAGCCGGTGGCCGGCGTGATCACCCGGGCCGTGGAGGCCATGGACCAGACCCTGGACCGTATCCAGGGCTGTCTGATACAAAACGGCCGGGTGCTCTTCATGAAAGGACCGGGCTGCGACCCGGAAATCGAGGAGGTCAGCCGACAGTTTGCAGGACGCTTTGCCCTGGTGGCGGATCAGTCCTACCGCATCGGCCACACCGCGAACCAGCGCCGGCTGGTGGTCTTCCAGCGCCTGGATGCCCCGCCGCGGGCCCTGGCAGACCAGGCGGCCCGACGCCACCGCGTGGTGGAGATCGCCAGCGAAACCAACACTCGTTTTAAAAACCTGAAAAAATTGTTCGCCGGCCGGGGAATCAAAAAGGAGGGGCAGGCCCTGCTCTCGGGCCGCAAGTCGGTGGCCGAGATGCTCGATGCCTTTCCCGAACGCTGCCTGGCGTGGATTACCTCGGGCGACCGGCCCGCACCGCCCGACGGGGCGCCGGCCGCCATGCAGTGGCTGCAAATGAGCGCGCCCTTGTTCCAGACCCTGGACCAGTTCGGTACCCAAGGCCCCCTGCTCTGCATCGCGGTGCCGCAGATCGAACCCTGGTCGCCCGCAGAGGGGTTTCCGGAAGGTTGCAGCCTGCTGGCCCCCTTCCAGGACCCGGAGAACATCGGCGCCGTGATCCGCTCGGCCGCGGCCTTCGGCGCGGCTCAGGTGATCCTGCTGGCCGAAAGCGCCCACCCCTACCACCCCAAGGCCCTGCGTGCCGCCGGCGGAACCACGGCCCACGTGCGCCTGCGCCAGGGCCCGGCTTTGCACGACCTGCCCCGGGATCTGCCGATCCTGGCCCTCTCGGCCGAGGGCCAATCCATCGCGGAAATCGATTTTCCGGCGTCGTTCGCCCTGCTGATGGGCATGGAGGGACAAGGGGTGCCCGACGACTGGCGCGACGAGGCGGTGCGCATTCCCATGGCCCCGGCCGTGGAATCGCTCAACGCCGCGGCCACCGCGGCCGTGGCGCTCTACGAGTGGCAGCGCCGCAAAGCAAGGGCGCCCTCGCCTTGAGGCCCTGACCGCTTATTTCCCTACGTCTGCTTTGGCCCACAACGCCCGGATGGCTTCCACCCGCTTGCGGTTCACCCCCAGATCGGAACGGCCCACCCGCGCGGCCGAACGCACATGAACGAGGCCTTGATCGGGATCGAAGTAAAAGGTCAGGTCGTCCACGAAACGGAAGATGCGCGAGCGGCATTCGGCCCGGATGGTGCGATCCTCCACGGCTGTTACCTTGGTGCGCGGCATGGCGGCCAGCAGGGAGACCAGCCGTTCCCGGGCAGCCAGCCAGTGGCCCTGGAACGTCAGCGGCGCCACCCGGTGGTCCGGCCGGGGGTCCAGTGAAGAGACGCAATTGGGTGTGTCCGGGCAGGCCGGCAGGGGATCGCCCACCGGCGATCCGGACGGAGCGGCCGCGCAACCGGCCACCAGCGGCGGCACCAGTCCCACGGCCCAACAAAAGAAGAGCAGCATTCTCATCCGACACCTCCTGAATCCGTAACCGTTCAATGCCATAAGGTCGCTCCTTTTCCCCGATGGATAGAATAGCTTCTCTATCGACTGCCTTTTATCTTCCAGGCAAGCCATGGCAGAACCTCGACAGCCCGGCAGAAATCTATTTCAACGGCTTTTACGCCACCTCCAGCTTGAAGACATACTTCAACCACTTGTCGCCGAACTCCTGCCCCGCGACGATGCGCAACGGGTAGCCGTGCTTGACCGGCAGGGTTTCACCGTTGACCGCGTAGCACAAAAAGACCTCCCCCTTGCGCACCTCATCCAGAGGAAAGCGCCGCTGGGCGGCGTTCGCCCCGTCCGACCCGGTGGCCACCAGTTCCCCGGCTTTGTCCGAAACGCCGGCCTCCTGGAGCAGCGGCCAGATGGCGCATCCCTTCCACACCCCCTGGTTGGCGAACACGAAGGGGCAGATCAGGGGCAGCTTGCGCGCCACGGCCGGCCGGGCCAGCAGATCCGCGTAGGTAAGCTGCATCGGCCGGGCCACTTTGCCGGCGATCTCGAGGCGCCAGCGGGAGATCTCCACGGTTTGGTCGTCCGTGCCCATTACGCCGAACTGGGCCAGGGGCGTGGGCGGAATCCGGCCGGCATCGATGACCGGCGGCGCCATCCTGGCCAGTGCTTCCCTGGGGGTGTCGGCGGGCAGCAGCCTGCGTTTGACCGCGGCCCAGGCCTTGGCGAGCGGCACGCCGGCCATGGCCACCGCCCAGACGGCGGCCCAGGCGAGCCGGGCGATAAAAGTGCGGCGTGGAAAACGCGATTCCATTGATGTTCTCCTAAATCTCCCGGCCTCAAAATTTATACGGCAGCTTTTTCAGCACGGTGACCCGCCCCTTTTCCCGCTGGATGAAGCCGCCCGCCTCCAGCTCGTTGAAGATCCGCGACACCGTCTCCCGGGAAGATCCCACCATGTCGGCCAGTTCCTGCTGGGTGAACTTCTCCCGGATGACGCCCCGGGCATCCTGGTTTTCGACCAGGATGTGCGCCAGGCGGCCGTAGACATCCAGGAAGGCCAGGGATTCGATCTGCTCGGTGGCCTTGCGCAGCTTGACCAGCAGGGCGTGGATCACTTTCCAGAGGATGTCGTTGTGCTGGGCCACGAAGGCCAGGAAGTCGTTGCGGGCGATGATCATCACTTCGCTGGGTTCCTTGGTCATGACCGTGGCGCACCGGGCGCCACGGTCGAAAAAGCTCATCTCCCCGAAGTAGTCGAAGGGCCCGAACCGGTTGACCACCAGTTGCCGTCCGGCGTCGTCGCCGCGCAATGCCACGGCCCTGCCGCTGAGCAGCACATAGAGGCTGTCGGAGTCATCGCCTTCGTTGATCACGACGCTGTTCTTGGCAAACACCCGGCGCCGGGCCAGCGCTTCCAGTTCGGCGATGGCCCCGGCGTTCAGATGAGAAAAAAGGTCGACATTTTCCAGCACGGCGTTTCCTGTATTTGAATTACCGGCATTCGCTCCATTTAATGCGCCTGAGGGCAAGGCATATATCCACCACGTCCAACGCTAATTCGCCGCAGGCGGACAAACCGGGCAGGGCCCCACATCCTTATAAGCCGGATTAGCAGGGCAGGAAGGCAGACTATAGTATTTAACATATGTCTTCCCACTTATTACGTAAGTGTATTTGCAGCACCTGGCGGCGGGGCAGGGAATTTGGGTGGCACAACCGGAAATAGTCAGCAGCATCGCCACGATTAATAAGATAACCCCTGGATGAATTTTCATTGATCCTCCTTTCCTTGAGATCCTCCACTGATTCTTGTTCATTCATCAATATCGGTACGTTTCAATTGCCATATCACAAGGCCAAGGCAAACCGACAGTAGATCAAGCGCTCCGGCTGCACCAGCGGGATGATCGCCTCCCCGCTGTTGAAGTTTTCATCCTGGTAGTGAAAAGATCGGTCGAACAGGTTCCGTACGCCAACGCTGATCACTCCCCAGCGACGGGGCAGCCGATAACCGAGAGCTGCATCGACGATCCAGAAATCATCCCGATCTTCTTCCGGAAGATTGGTTACTTTCTGGTCGATGTAGGTCGAAATAACCTTTCCGAACCAACCCTGGGGATGGAAGTAACCAACCGTCAAGGGCAAGCGATAGGTCCGCACTTCGTTGGGGGCAGTGATTGGACGCTCAAATTTTTCGTAATACCCCTGGGCACTAAGGGCTAAACGCGCGGTGGCGAGGTAGTGGAGGTAGACATGGTGGGATCGCTCATCTTCGTTCTCTGTGGCGGTGCGGTCTTCATCTGGATAGTATAGAGGCTTATCCACCTCGCGCCAGGAGAATTCGAGGCCGCCATACAGATTCTTCAGGATTCGGCTATCCAAGCCAACGCCATAACGCTCGGTCCTTGAACCATCGCTATCATCAAAAAACTGGTTGAAGCCCGCGACCTGGGTCGGCTCAAGCGTCTGATCGGCAAGATAAGGGCGTTTGAGCATTCTGAACCAGGCTGCCCGAAGGGTCAAGAGCGGATCGAACGACCAAACGAGGCCGGCCTTGGGGCTGAACCTTTCCTCGTGCACTATTTCGTCATTGTAATCGTCATAAGCGCAGGCCAGGGTCAGAGTCAGGTTCTTGAGGGTTTTCAAATAGTAGTACAGATACCCATTGCTATTATTCCCATCCACTTCCGCTGAATTAGTGGTTGTCATGATCTCGGGGTCCAGGGGAGGAATGGTGATCGTGTCTGTCATCGAGGTCTCATCGGTTCTCTCTTGATTCAAATATCCTCCACCGGCAATGAGGTTCTGGGTATCAGAGCGAAAAAGATATTGAACCTCCGCCGTGGCCATGTCGGTGTCGGCTGTAATTTCCGTTTCATTGACGAACTGCATGAAGGGGTCGTTGAATGAAAGCCGGTTGGACAATTGATTTTGGGAATGGCCGTAAATCAACGAGGTCAAGAAAGTATGGGATGTACTAGGTTTATAACTCAGACCTAGCCGCACCGATTGCCTGCGCTCTTCGTTGCGTTGTTCCGGGAAATAGGTTTCAGGATCGAATTGCAGCCGGAGATCCCCGGCATCGGTCTCCTCATAACGATATTCGCTCTGTAGGCTCACTTTGGGCGAGAGAACCGCCTGGCCGAAGATATTGTAAATATCCCGGTCGATGTCGTTATTGGGCCGGAAGCCATCGCTCTCGTAGTGAAACTGGCCCAGGCTGTAGGAGAACCATTGCTGCACGCCCGAAAGGGTGACGTCATCCGCCAGCGTTTCATTTTCCGCCACGGTCCCCGAGAGCTGCAATGCCGTCCGGTTGCGCACGAAGAGCGGATTATACTCACTCAGGCCCGCGGCCGACGGCCCGCTGCTCTCCAATGTCAGTGGACTGGCCTCGCCCAACTGCGGCTGTACGGGGGTCAGGTTGAGCGGCTGGAGCATCTGGGATTGCAGCAACTCGCTGACCCGGGCGATTTCGTGGCGTGGCCGGGAAGCGTACATGTCGGCCAGCAGGCGGTGGGCCGAATAGTTGGTCGGGTCCGCATTGAGGGATTGCTCTCCCTGGTTTATGGCCAGTTCCTGGAACGAGAGATCGCTGTAGATGCGGCCCAGGGCCGCGCTCCGGGACGCCAGATCGTCATCGAGCATCAGGCGCGAGCGGTAGACCGCCCGGTTGTCGTTGCGTTCGATGGCCTGCTGCATGTCTTCCAGGGCCTCGCCCGGCCGGTTGAGGGTCTGCTTGCGGATGGCATCGTAGAACCAGGGGGTGGGGTCGTTGGGGTCCAGTTGCTTGGCCATCTCCAGCTGTCGCTGGTCCAGGTCGCTGCGTTTTTCGTCGAAGTAGGCCTTGCCAAGATAGCTGCGGATCAGAGCGTTGTCCGGATCCAAGGCCGCCGCGATCTCGATATCGGCCCGGCCCTCGGCCAGGCGCCCCTCGCGGATCTGGGCCAGCCCCAGGCCCAGGCGCGGCAGCGGCGCGGCCGAATCCAGCGCGATCGCCTCGTGGAAGGCCGCCTGGGCCTGGGCGGTCTTGATCTGGGAAAGGTAGGCGTAGCCCAGCACGTTCTGGGTCTGGGCCAGGGGCGGTGGCAGGGCGGCGGACTTCTGGGCAGCCGCCAGGGCCGCATCGAGGTCGCCCAGCGAGAGGCGCAGCTCGCCCAGCCGCGCCCAGGCCAGCGGACTCTCCGGTTCAGCAGCCGTCGCGGCCTCGGCCTCGGCCGCGGCCGCCGGCAGGTCGAAACGGGCCTGCAAAGCATAAGAGAGGGCGATGTGGGCGGCGGCCGAACCGGGCCCGGCCGTCACGGCGGCCCGGCCATCGGCCAGGGCCTCATCCCTGCGGTTCTGCGCCACGGCGGTGACCGCCCGCAGGGCCAGGGCGTCGCTGTCGTGGGGGGTCTGGGCCAAGGCGCGTTGGATATCTTCGCGGGCGCCGCCGACCTGTCCGACCATCAACCGCAGATGGGCGCGGTAGACCGAAAAACGGGCGTCCGCGGCAGATGGATCAATGCCCGCGATGGCGGCAAACGCGTCGGCCAGCCGGCCTTCCGCCAGGGCCTGTACCGACCGCCGGGCTTCGACCCGCCAATCGGCCGCACCTGAAACGGGGAAATCGTCGGGTCCGAATGCCAGGCTGGGCGGATAGTAGAGCGCCCACTGGACCGCATCCCGGGGCCGCACGAGGGTCGCAAGGCGCGGAGCCCGGCCGGCCTCGGCCACGGCGGTCTGGCCCTTGGCCAGGAGCAACGCGCCGTTCTCGTTTTCGGTCCGCACCGCACCTTCGTAGAGCATCACGGTGGTCTTGTCCGGGTCCACCCGCACGTAGAATTCGGTGCCTTCCACCACGCCGTTGACAAAGGGGGTGGAGACGGTGAGGCTGCGCGGCTTGCGGCTGAAGAAGAAGGCGGCGCCTTCGAGCAGCTCCATCCAGAAGCTTTTAGGTTCCTGGATGCCTTTGAAGACCAGGGTGGTCAATTGATCCACCCGCAGCACGGTCTCGTTGCTGAGCACCAGGGCCGCCCGGCTGTTGGCCGCCACGCGCAACGCGTCACCGGCGAAGAAGAAATCGTTGAGCAGCACCGGCCGCCAGTCGCCTTCACCCGACCGCTTGACGGATGCTTCCCCCTGCAGGGAGACGATCTTGCTCACCCAGTCCGGATTATCTTCTCCGGCCGCCACCGGCCCTGCCAGGGCCAGCGTCATCGCGGCCATCATTGCGGCCCAGGCGATCCAGCCTAACTTTCTGTCGGTCATCGAACACTCCTCCGGGCGCCCTCACGCCGCTATTTCTGTTCCATGTGAATGGTGCCGTCCCAATCCTCCGCCGGCGAATTGCGCCGGTATTCGTCACACAGGTGCATGTAGAACCGCGCCGGACCCGGTGTGCCGTTGCACTGCACGGCCCGCCGGAAGCTTTCGGCGGCCGCGTCCCATTCGCGCCGGGCGAACGCCGCCAGACCCTGGGCGAAGTCGTCCGGCGCCGCGGAGCGTTCCCGGATGGTGGCATCGTCCCGGGCCATCAGCTCATGGACTTTCACGGGCCTGGACTTGCCCACGAAGACGAAGCTGCCCACGAACCGCGATACCAAGCCGGTCACCTGCGCCAGCACCGCCTCGGAGACCAGCACGCGGGTCCCCAGGTATTTGTTGAGCCCCTCCAGCCGCGAGGCGGTGTTGACGATGTCGCCCACCGGCCGGTATTCGAAATGGTCGCCCGCGCCGATATGCCCCAGCACCACTTCTCCGGCATGCAGCCCGATGCGGGTGGGCAACCGCTGCCCGTCGGGACGCTGGTTGAAACGATCCACGGCGCCGGCCACGCCCAGGGCTGCCGCGCAGGCCCGGGCATGCAGGGCCGGATCGGGGCGGGCGCCGGTCCACAAAGAGAGCACCGAATCGCCGACCACCTGCAGAATCAGCCCTCCATTGGCCCGGATGGGTTCGAAGATGGCGGCATAGTATTCGTTCATCAAGGTGGTGAGACGTTGGGGGTCCATGGCTTCCGAGAGCCGGGTATAGCGCTCGGCATCGGTGTAAAGGCAGATGCTGTGCACCACCCGTCGTTCGGATTGCAGCGCCTGGATGTCCCGGGAGAGCTGGTCGACCACATGATTGGGTAGAAAATAGCCGAAGGCCCGGCGGATGGTGCGACGCTCGCGGTTCACCCGGCGCAGGTCGTGGATCAGGGCGCCGAAGTAAACCAGGGGGGCCAGTCCGAACAGCGGCAGCACCAGGGGCAGCCAGCGGCCGGACGTGTTGAAGAGCCGGCAGGCGGCAACACCATACAGCAGTATCGCACCGGCCACGGCAGCGGCCGCGGGACCGGCCGGCCAGGTCCGGCAGACGGCGGTGAGCCCGGCCCCCCAGGCAAAGACAATGGCCAGCTCCAATGCAAGACTTACGGGCAACACGGGCCGGTCTTCCAATAGATTGGCGAAGGCGGTGGCGGCGATCTCCACGCCGCTGATGTCCACCGCTTCCGGGCGGGCATAGACCGTATAAAAGCCGTCTTTGGCCTTGGGCCAGTAGCTTTCGGTCTGGCCCACGAAGACCGCCTTGCCGGCCAGCGCCGACATTTGCGCCGGTGCAGCCTGCATCAATTGGTAGTAAGGAATGGTGCGGATGGTGCCGGCCGGACCGTAGAAGTTCAGATAGTGCAGGGCCTCGGCCTGGAAGAGCCGCAGCATGGACCGCAGCCTGGCACCGGAAGGCCCGGACAGGAGCGCGGCCGGCGCCTGGGCCAGGGACGCCTGCAGCTGGTCGCTCAACCCGGGCCGGTTCTGGAAAAGCGCCCGGGTCCGTTCGATGGATACCACCAGGCTGCGGGGTTGGGGATCGGCCGGTGTCCGATGAAAGCCAGGCAATCCGGCGGCCATGCCGGCGAGCCGTTCCTCGAGCAGTCGGGCTTCGGGCACAGCAAAGGCGAGAAAGGCCACCACCGGCATGGTGGGTGCGTCCCCGCCCCCGGGTTTGAAGGTCCAGTAGCGGCTGAGCTTGATGGGTACCTTGGGCAGCGGAAAAGGCGCCTGGGCCAGGGACGCTTCTGCAAAAAGGGGCAGCGGCGGCACCGTCTTTTCGATCTCCACCCGCGCCGTCGGCCGGCCCCGGGCGTCGACCAGGGCCACGCTCTCGTCCACCAGCGACTGGGTCAGAATGACATTGCCGGCACCGGCCATGGCGCCGGCCAGGTCCTGATCGGTTTCCGGAGACTGGGGTTCATTGAAGATCAGATCGAAGACAATCACGGCGGCACCGGCCGCCGACAACCGCTCGATCAGGCGCGCATGCACGCTGCGCGGCCACAGGCGCGGCTCCATGGGCAGCTCGAGTTGCTTGGAAGATTGGCGATCCAGGGCCACCACCACCACTTCGGCCGGCGCCGGCCGCGGTCCCCGCAGCCGGAAGAGCAGATCCAGGCCCCACTCCTCCTCCAGGCCCGCCACGGGCGGCATCAGCGCCGCCAGCACTGCCAGCAGTCCCACGGCCAGACTGAACAGCAGTGTCTTGCGTGCCCGCGGCATGGGCCGGCCTTTCGTTGAGATGTGGCGGTTCCAGGGGAATAGGGTGCGCCAGAAAGCCTCCCTTCCGGCCACCGGTTCTTGGATCGTCGCGAATATGGCGACTATAAACCCATGGGATCATGTTTTGTCAATAGTTTTAATAGGCTACAGATACAATCCGCTTGACGCCAAAACGGCATGCAGATCGGCACTTTCATAGAAGATGTTCACCCTTGATGGGTTTCCGTGATCGGCTATGACGCCGGGTGCATTCATCGTTGCGCCGGCGGGGCAAATGAAAAAAGCAAATTCATGGAAGGAAAAGCGTCAGGTAATTTTAGCTCTATACAACCGCAGGCTGTTCGAAACCACTGAAATGCTGCTCATGGCCATGGCCAGGGCGGCCAGGATGGGGTGCAGGTGGCGCAGGAACATGGGGGCGGTTTGCACGGGCGCCAGGGCGCCAGCGGCGATGGGGATGAGGATCACGTTGTAGAAGAACGCGAAGAAAAGATTCTGGCGGATGGTGGCCATGGTGCGACGGCTCACTTCAATGGCCCGGGGAATGCCGGTGAGACGGCCGCCGGAGAGAATCACGTCGGCGGTCTCGATGGCCACGTCGGTGCCGGTGCCGATGGCCATGCCCACGTCGGCCTGGGCCAGGGCCGGAGCGTCGTTGATGCCGTCGCCCACCATGCCCACCTTGAGGCCTTGCGCCTGAAGCGCCTGGACCTTGGCGGCCTTGTCTTCGGGGCGTACTTCGGCGAGCACATCGTCGATGCCCACCTGGGCGGCGATGGCCTTGGCGGTCTGGGGATTGTCGCCGGTGAGCATCACCACCTTGAGGCCCTGGCGGCGCAAGGTGGTGACCGCATCCCGGGATTCGGGCTTGAGGGTGTCGGCCACGGCGATGAGGCCGGCGGGCTGCCGGTCGAGGGAGAGGACCATGACGGTATGGCCCTGGGCCTGGCGCCGTTCGACGGCCGCGGCCAGCTGCGCATCGGCTGCCAGGGCCTGGGCGAACCACTGGGGCTTGCCCACGGCCACGGGCCGGCCGTCCACCCGCGCGGTGACCCCCCACCCGCCCTGGGCCATGAACTCGGTGGGATCGGTCAGGCTCAATCCCTTCTCCCTGGCCGCATTCACGATGGCTCGGCCCAGGGGATGCTCGGACCCCAGTTCGGCCGAAGCAGCCCAGCGCAGGACTTCGTCGGTTTTACCAGCGGCGTGCCCAGCGCCCAGTACATCCACCACGGCCGGTTTGCCGGCCGTGATGGTGCCGGTCTTGTCGAGAACCACGGCATCCAGACGGGTGGCGCCCTCCAGGGCTTCGGCCTTTTTGAACAGGATGCCCTGCTCGGCCCCTTTGCCCGTACCGGCCATGATGGCCGTGGGCGTGGCCAGGCCCAGGGCACAGGGGCAGGCGATCACCAGCACCGCCACCAGCCGGATCATGGATTCCACCACGTTGCCCCCCACCGCCCACCAGATGACGAAGGTCACGACGGCGATGACCATGACCGCCGGCACGAAGACCGCGGCCACCCGATCGGCCAGGGCCTGGATGGGCGCCTTGCTGCCCTGGGCCGCCTGCACCAGGCGGATGATCTGGGCCAGGGCCGTTTCGCGGCCCACCCGGGTAGCCCGGTACTTGAGCCGCCCCTGGCCGTTGATGGTGCCGGCCGCCACCGTGTCGCCCGGATGCTTGTCCACCGGGATCGATTCGCCGCTGAGCATGGATTCGTCCACGGCCGAAGCGCCTTCGAGCACCACGCCGTCCACGGCGATCCGCTCACCGGGCCGGGCCACCACCACGGCGTCGCGCCGCACCTGGGCCAGCGGCACTTCGCGCTCCACGCCCGCTTCGACCACGGTGGCCGTCTTGGGCGCAAGGCCCATCAGCTTGCGGATGGCGCCGCCGGTCTTGCCTTTGGTGCGCGCTTCGAGCATCTTGCCCAACTTGATCAGGGTGATGATCACCGCGCTGGTCTCGAAGTAGACGTGCTGCCCCAGGACCGGCGCCAGCAGCACGGCCAGTGAGTAGAAATAGGCCACCGACGAGCCCAGGGCCACGAGCACGTCCATGTTGGCGCTGCGGTTGCGCAGGCTCTTGAAGCCGCCCACGTAGTAATCCCAGCCGGTGTAGAACTGCACGGGGGTGGCCAACAGGCCGAAAAACCAATTGACCCAGGGGGCGTGGCTCCAGGGGCCGAGCAGCCCGAAGTCCCGGGACATGCTCAGCACGAAGAGCGGCAGGGCGAAGATCGCGCCGACCACGAATTTGTGCGTCTGATCGCGGATCTCGGCATCACGGGCCGCCTGTTCGGCATCTTCGCCGCTCTCGTTGTCGCTGGGCGCGATGGCGCCGTAGCCCGCTTTCTCAATGGCCGCCACCATCTCTTCGATGGTGACCCCACCGGGCAGATAGGAGACCGTGGCCCGTTCGGTGGCGAAGTTGACATCGGCCGCCACCACGCCCGGCACCTTCTTGTTGAGCGTCCGGGAGACGGTGGCCGCGCAGTTGGCGCAGGTCATGCCGGTGATGGGCAGTTCCACCCGGGCCAGGGGCACGCCGTAGCCCCCCTTCTCGATGCGGGCCACGAGGTCGGCCACGGTATGCTTGGCCGGATCGAAGGCCACGGTGGCCTGCTCGGCGGCGAAGTTCACCTGAGCCTGGCGTACGCCTTCGAGTTTGGACAGCGTGCGTTCGATATTGGCCGCGCAGTTGGCGCAGCTCATGCCTGTGAGGGGAAGCGATACCGTCTGTTCCGCCATAATCGACCTCTTCGATCCGATATATCGCCCTTTGCGATCTAATGACAACAGGAGGGCGGCCTGCCGCCGGTCGCCTTGTTGAGCCGTTCCAGGTAGCGGCCCCAGAACCCTTTCGGTTGGGCGGCGGCATATTTTTGCGGGTCGGCTTCGAAGCGAGCCTTGCACCCCTCGGCGCAGAAGAAAATTTCGACGCCGTTATAACGGGTCCTGGCCGCCGCCGTCGCCGGCTCCACCGACATGCCGCATACCGGATCCACATATTTCGTATGTCCTCTGACTGATTTCACGATTCACCTCCGGTCTTTCCAATGCTCCCACAATAACCAGCGCTCGCATCAAAACAAGCCCGGGACTGCGGCCACCGGCTATGATGTCGCTGGCTGCAGCCGGCCGGGTTGCCGGCTGCACTCAAAAACGCTCGCCGGAGGGGCGCATTCCCTCCGGCAAGCACATTCGTTCCAAATCGATCTATCGCCAGCAGTACCCGGGGCCGTATCCACGGCCGCGGCTATACCCCCGATCGTTGAAATAGTCTGGAGCGATCTTGCGCAGCTCCAACTGGTGCTGGACCAGTTTCTGGTCGAACGTTTCCCGCAGCTTGGAGATATCTTTCTGCAGGGCCGTCACTTTGCCTTCGTTCACATTATCCTTCGAAAGCTCGGCGTTGAGCTCATCGCGCTTGTCCGCGATCTGGTCGCGCAGCTTGCGGTTCTCCGTCCAGAACTTCTCCTGGGCCGCATCCAGTTGGTCCCGCTGTTCCTGGGTCAGATTCGGCCTATCGTCGCGATCATAGCGATCATAGCGCCCATAGCCCATCATGCCGGGTCCCATGCCGTAGTAACCAGGGCCATAGCCCATCATGCCGGGCCCCATGCCGTAGCCCCGGCCGTAGCCCATCATGCCGTAGCCGTCGTAGTCGTCCCCCCAGGGTCCGCCATGGGCAAAGGCTACGGCCGCGCCGGCCACCAGCATCAATACCGCCGTGCCTATGATCAGAGCTTTTTGGTTGAATTTGGTTTGCATTGTCGTGTCTCCTTTCCTGAAGCAGTTAATGGAAGTTAACGTGTTGGGCGTTGCTGTCAACAATGGCAAGGGGTGTGCCAAGGGCAGGAAAACCATCCCAACATGTTTACATCTATTTGAAATTATTTTTTTAATTAAACATTATGGACGGCAATTGCAGTGGGGCCTGATAACGCCGCCGGGGGCCGGACGGCCTGGATGTGTGTACGATCTACCCATGCACCCCGGACAAAGCGGTATCAGGCGGGTAAAAAGGAAACAGCGGGCTCAGGTGCCGGAGAGGAAATCCGCGACGACATCGATAAATTGCCGCGGCGCTTCGGCGGAGAGGGAATGGCCGATGCCCTTGAGCTCCAGGTGCCGGCCGCCGCAGGCCTGCGCGACCTCTTCGGCCCCTTCGCGGGTCACCAGGGGATCGTCCTCGCCGGTAATCACCAGGGTCAGGAAGGGCAGCGCCTTGAGGGTGGCCCCCAGGGGCGGATAGTGTTGCAGGGCTTCGATATGGGCGCGCAGCCCCTCGGTCTTGTTGCGCCGTACGATGGTCTTGACGATGCGTTCCAGCTGCCGTTCGTTGGCCTTGAGGTAGGCGCGGCCGAAGACATGCGGCAGCGCGGCCCATACCATGGCGTCCAGGCTGTGGCGCTGCAGAATTTCATGCCAGGAGCGCACGATCATCTTGGCCCGGAAGGTGGCCCGGGTGGAAATGCTGCACAGCACCATGCGCGTGATCACGTCGGGATTTTGATCGGCCAGGGCCAGGGCCACCCGCGCCCCATGACTGATACCCACCACCGCGCTCTGGTAAATACCCAGTTCGTCGAGCAGGCCTTTCAAATCCGCCGCGTGCAGCGTCAGTGAAAGAGGCGCATGGCCCAGATCGCTCTCGCCCTGGCCCCGGGTATCATACACCAGCAGCCGGAAATTGCCGGCCAGGGCCTTGGCCGCCAGCTTCCAGTAAACCGTGGTCTGCAGGGTGCCGTTGACGAAGGTGATCACGGGCTTGCCGGTCCCCTCGCCGATCACCTCGTAATAAAGACTGCAGCCGTCGATGGTTTTGAAGTAGGGCATGCTGGCTACAATCCGACCGCGATGATCGCCGCACCGATGGCCCCGGTCACCTGGGCCCGGTCCGACACGATCAGGTTGGCGCCCAGTTTTTCTTCCAGGGCCTTGACCACACCGATATTCTTGGAGACGCCGCCGGTCATCATGACGGGGGCGCGCACGCCCACGCGCTTGGCCATGGAGACCACCCGCGAAGCGATGGAGGCGTGGATGCCGGCGATGATGTTGGGCCGCTGCTCGCCCCGGGCGATGAGCGAGATCACTTCCGATTCGGCGAAGACGGTACACAGACTGCTGATGGAGGCCGCCTGGCCGGCGGTCAGGGACATGGCGCCGAAGGCGTCCAGGTCCACCTCCAGGGCCCGGGCCATGACTTCCAGGAATCGTCCGGTGCCGGCCGCGCACTTGTCGTTCATGGCGAAATCCTTGACTTTGCCGCTGTCGTCCAGGGCGATGGCCTTGCTGTCCTGGCCGCCGATGTCGATGATGGTACGCACCCGACGGTCGAGAAAATAGGCGCCGGCCGCGTGGCAGGTGATCTCGGTGACCGCTTTGTGGGCGAAGGCGATGCTGTTGCGGCCGTAGCCGGTGGCCACGATCTTTGCCACCTTTCCGGCGTCCAGGCCGGCCTGCTGCAGGACCAGGTCGAAGACCTGACGCCCCGCGTTCTGGGAGTTGTAGCCGGTAAGGATCACGTGGGTGGCCACGATCCGATCATGTTGCAGCAATGCCGCCTTGGCGGAGATGGAGCCTACGTCGATGCCCGCCGTGATTATGTCTTTGGCCATGGAAGATGCGATACCTCTTATTTCTTCATCATTTCGATGAAGGCGTCGATGCGTGTCTCGATCTGGCTTTCGGAAAAGCTGCGCTCGTCTACCATGTCGGCCTCGATCATCAGCGTCGGGATGCCCAGCTTCTTGCGCAGGATCTTCTGGATGTCGTACTGGCCGAAGGAGTATGGTTTGCAGCTGCGGTTGGAGTGGAAGACCACGCCGTCGGCGTCGTATTTCTTCACCATGCGGATGATGTTCTCGGCCATCAGGTCCGTGCCGCTGTTGAGGAAGATGCGGGCGTAGCTCTCGCCCATGAAGCCCAGAAAATCGGTGCTGCTCACCGAGGGCATCTGACTGACCCAGCCCGAGGTGTAGGTATCGGCCACCAGGCAGGCCGAACGCTCCATGAATTTGTTGGAGAGCCAGCGCAGGCGGTACCAGATGGGCAGGTTGTCCCACACCAGGCGGTACTTCTCCACAGGCAGCATGCCGATGCCCTGGGCCACGCGTTCCTTCATCTCGGCCAGCAGCATTTCGTAGTAGTCCACGCAGGTCTGGGTGCCGCGCAGGGTGACGATCATGGCCAGGTGGAAGAAGGCGTCGAAGCAGGTCATGGGCGATGGTTTGCTCATGGTGGTGTCCAGGATCGCCTGCCACAGCTCCTGGGCGCGGATGGAGAGCGCCCCCACCTCGGCCATGCGGTCGTAGTCGAACCGCCGGCCGCACGCCTTTTCCAGGAAGCGGATATACTCTGCGGACTGCCGGGTGACGTAGCGCCGCATCTCGTCGTTGAAGGTGGTGTGGGTGATGGGCGTATCGAGGATGAACAGGGGTACGTTGAAGTAGCGCGCCTGCACCTCGTACCACTTGAGCACGGTGCCGCAGATATTGTTGCAGCAGATCAGCATGTCGGGCTCGGGCAGCCCGCCGATGGGGCCGCCGTTGACCGTGGCGCTGGCGATGTCGGCCCGGGCGTAGGAGCACAGGTCCCGGGCATAGCCCATCTCTTCGGCTTTTTCGCACAGGTCGACGCCCATCTTGCTGGCGCCGATCATGGCACCGTAGTTCTCCGGGTAGATAGGGATCACGTCCATGACGTGCAACGGCTCCACCGGCCCGCCGCTGGTGATCCAGGCGATCTTCTTGCCACGCTGCTCTTTCGGGGTCTTGGCTTCCATGTAGTAGGCCGTCATGATCTCGCGCATGCGCCGGTCGGCCTTGATTTTGCGACGCTCCTTGTCGGAATCGATAATTTTTTCATAAGTCGGCATGGGTGCTCCTATGGGCAGAATACCTTCACCTAAAGCTTAAAACCTAAAACCTAATACTATTTTCTACAGCATTTCCAAAAAGGCCTCGCAGCGGGTCCGCAACTGTCCTTCGGAGGAGATCTGGTCCTCGATTTCGAACAGCATGCTCGGAATGTTCTCCTTGTCCAGCATGGCCTTCATGTACGGGTAATCGAAGGCGTGGGGGTCGCAGAACTTGAGCAGCAGGAAGATCACACCGTCGGCCTGGTAGGATTTCACCTTGTCGACCAGGTACTGCCCGCGGTTATGGATGCCGGCGTGCTTGGCCGGGCAGACCACGCGCTGGCGGTAGCGCTGGGCGATGGCCGCAAGGGGCGCGCCGTTTTCGTCTACCAGTCCCTCGAAATAGCGCGCCCCGGTGCAAAAGTCGTCCCATACCACTCGTCCGCCCGAGGACTCCACCACCTGGTAGATGTCGGGCATGCTGCACAGGCCGCCGCTGAGCACGAGGCGCTTGACCGGCGGTGCGGCCTGGGGCGCCCGGGATTCCAGCATGTCGGCCAGTTTTTCCAGTGCGTCGGCCAACTCGGCGCGGTCCATCACCAGGGCCGCCCGGAAGACGGCGTGCAGATCGCTGCCGGCGATGGCGTCGGGGCGCTTGCGGCGCAGGGCATAGAGCCGCTCCAACCCTTTCCGGCCGCGGTTGCAGATGCGGATGGCCTCACCCAGCGCCGCTTCCGAAAGGGTCACCCCCAGGCCGGCTTCCAGGTCGGCCTTGAACCGCTGCAGCACGGCGAGCATGTACTCGGCCGCGCTCTCGGTATCCAGTTTCACCGGCAGGATGACGTCGGCGTGGAAACCGCCGATGTTCATGCGCCAGATGTCCGATAACCGCTGGATGGTGTCGCAGGTGTGGGGGAAGACCGTGCCGTCCAGAAAGGCCAGGCGGCCGGCCAGGGCATCTTCCAGCACGCCGCGCACCAGGCCGCAGCAGTAAGCCTGCAGATAGCCGTCGGCCTGGGCGATCTGGGCCCCGCTGCTCAAAATCCGAAAGGGCAGCGCGCCGGCGGCCACGATCAACTCCACGGGCGTATAGGAACACAGGTGCCCGACGACTTTGCCGCCGGTCTTCTTCTTCCATTCTTCGGCATATCGGCCCGGATTCGCGCTGATCTCCCGGAACCGCTGAAAGTGATCCATATCAAATCGCTCCTTAAAAGAATCTCAACTTTCGATCTTGTTAATCTTAGCAATCTCCTCGTCCTGCAACACTTTGTAGGCAATCTTGCCCACCAGGGTCAGCGGCAGGCTGTCGCGGAACTCGATCTCCCGCGGACAGCTCCACTTGATCAGGTCCTTCTGGCAGTGGGCGATCAATTGCTTCTCCATCTCCGGACCGGCCTGGCGCTTGTCCTTGAGCACCACGAAGGCCTTGACCCGCTCGACCTGGGCCTCGTCGGGCACGCCGATGACGCAGGCCTCGGACACGTCGGGGTGGCGGTAGAGCTGTTCTTCCACCTGGGCCGGGTAGACATTCATGCCCGAAGACTTGATCATGCGCTTGTGGCGCAGCTTGAAGTAGAAAAAGCCGTCGGCGTCCATGGTGCCGATGTCGCCGGTGTGCAGCCAGATGCGGCCGTCGGCGTGGGTGCGCAGGGTCCTGGCGGTCTCTTCGGGCTGGCCGAGGTAGCCCAGCATGACGGCCGGGCCGCTGACGCAGATCTCTCCCTCTGCGCCCACGGGGGCTTCGTCCAGGGTGCCCAGGCGCACGATCTTGGCCAGCATGTCGGGAAAGGGCACGCCGATGCTCCCCTCCCGGTATTCGTTGAGGGGCGTGGCCATGATCCCGGTGACCGCCTCGGTGAGGCCGTAGCCCTCGAGGAGCTTCACCCGGCCGCCCTGGCGCTGGACCACGGCCTCGAAGCGCTCCTTGACCACCCGGGGCAGCGTGTCGGCCCCGCAGAAGGCGGCCTTGAGGCAGCTCAGGTCAGTGCGCTGGAAGCCGGGGTGCCGGCTCAGGGCGTCGAACAGGGTGGGCACGCCCACCACGAACGAGGGGCGCTTGCCCTTGATCAGTTTGGCCACCGCATCGGGGGTGAAGGTCGGCACCAGGATGGTCTTGCCGCCGCCCATGAAAGCCGCGTTGACGCACACCCCCAGGCCGAAGCCGTGGAAGATGGGCAGGATGGCCAGGATGGAGCTGTCCTTTTGCATGCCCACCCAGTGGGCGCACTGCATCCCCTCGGCGATGAAGTTGGCGTTGGAGAGCATGATCCCCTTGGGTTTGCCGGTCGTTCCGCCGCTGTAAAGGATCACGGCCAGTTCGTCGGTGCCCATGGCGGCCTTGGGTGTCCGGGGCGCGTCCATCTTCATCAGATCGCGCCACCAGACCACCCGCGGGTCGGGCGGCACCTTGGGAATCTTGCGGCCTTTGAGCAATTGAAAGGCGATGCCCTTGAGCCGGGGCAGGTAGTCGGGGATCTCGGCCAGGATCAGGCGCGCAAGGCCGGTGCGCGCCATGACCTCCTTGAACTTGCCGTAGAAAGCGTTGAGGGTGAGGGCCAGCTTGCTCCGGCTCAGATTGAGGTAGAATTCGATTTCGGAAGCGGTGGAGAGCGGGTGGATCATGCTGGCCACGGCGCCCAGTTTGTTGGCGGCGTAAAAACAGATGATGCCCTGGGGGGTGGTGGGCATGGCGATGGTGATGCGGTCGCCTTTGGCCAGGCCCAGGGCGGCCAGGGCGTCGGCGCAGCGATCGATCTCGTCGAGAAAGCGGCGGTAGGTGGAGGTGAACCCCATGAAGTCGTAAGCCGGGTCCTGGGGATATTTTCCCACCGTCTCGGCCACGGCTTCGTAAAGGGTGGTCCGGGGATAATCGATGGTCGTGGGGACATTGCCATAGAATCGCAGCCAGGGTCTTGCCGTTGCCGTCACCAGTTCCTCCTTCCATTCCGCTTCAGCTTCAGCTCAAAGCGCCGTTTGACTGCCGCCCATTATCCATGTCAACTGCCGATCAGGCAAGTAAAAATTGGGATTCAGGGGCCGATCAGGCCCGACCCGCGACCGCCAGCGGCAGGACGATCCGCATCCGGGTGCCCTGCCCCGGACAACTTTCCAGCACAATGCGACCGCCGTGCTCGTCGACGATCTTCTTCACGTTGGCCAGGCCGATGCCCGTGCCGCGCGCCCGGGTGGTGAAGAGCGGTTCGAACGCGCGCCGGCAGGTTTCGGCATCCATGCCGATGCCGTTGTCGGTGATGTGCAAGACAATCGCATCCGCCAGCCGTTCGGCTTCGATGGCGATGCGCGGCCGGTACCCGCCGTATCCCTCTAAATACTCCTTCTCCTGGGCCCGTACCGCCTGAATGGCGTTGTCGAGCACATTGATCACCACCCGGCGCATCTTCTCGCGGTCGTGGGGCCAGGCGGGCAGATCGGGGGGCATCGACAGTTCGATGGCGATGCCCTCGGCTTCGTGCATCTGCTCGACCACCTGGGGCAGCCAGGAATCAAGCGCCTGGTGGACGAGGGTCACGCTGCGGCCGCGGGTGTACTCCAGCAGGTCGGCCACGATGGTGTCGCAAAGGCTCACCTGTTCGTCGATGCGCCGGAAGTGTTTGAGCGTCTTTTCATCCGTGTCCCTGTTTTTGCGCCGCAAGTAAAAGTTGGAGGATCGGATGACCCCCAGGGGGTTGCGCAGCTCGTGGCTCACCGTGGCCGTGAGTTGGCCCAGGACCGCCAGACGCTCCTGTTTGACCAGCTCCTCCTGGGCCGCCTCCAGCGCCCGGGTGCGGTCCGCCACCATCTGCTCGAGGCTCATCCGGTAGCGCGCCAGCTCCCCTTCGACCCGCTTGCGCGCGCTCACATCGCGGACGATGCTCAACAGGGCTGGCCGGCCACGGCGTTCCACGGTGCCGCGGTTGATTTCCACCGGGATCCTGGCGCCGTCCTTGCGCAGATGAACGGTCTCGAAAAAGAGCCGCCCCGGGTTTTCAGCGCCGGGAAACGCCGACGGGTTGGGATAGGTGCTTTGCGGGTCCAGGATCTGTTCCATGGTCATCCGATGCAATTCGGCCTCGCTGTACCCCAAATGGCGGCAGGCCGCCTGGTTGACATCCAGGAAGCGGCCATCGTCGATGGCATTGACGAAAATGGCATCGGCGGCGGTCTCGAAGATGGCCCGAAATCCGGCTTCGCTCTCGCGCATGGCCCGCTGGGCCTCCTTGACGGCCGTCAGGTCGACACTGGTGGCCAGATAGCATTTTTCGCCCATATACACGAATATGTTGATATAGAGCAAACCGTACCGTATCTTGCCGCCCTTCATGCGGAAACGCACCTCCAGGCCTTCCACCCGGCCCTCTGTGCGCAGCAAGTTCTCCACCAGCGGCAGCGTCTCGTCATCGGCATAGGCCATCATCTCCCGAACCTGGCGGCCGATCACCTCGTCCCGGCGGTAACCGGTTTTTTCGAGGAACTCCTTGTTCACCTCGGCATATCGGTTGTCCGCGCATCGGATCACCGACATGGCATAGGGCGCCGATTCGATGATGTTGCGATAATTGGCTTCGCTTTCGATCAGGGCCCGCTGGACCTGTTTGAGGCGCGTGATGCTGGTGATCACCGCCAGGACGCAATCCTCGCCCTTGAAGCGGATGTACTGGGCCGAGAAGAGGTCGTCCTGAACTGAGCCATCCCGGGTGAGAAATTGAAGCTCAAGGCCCTGAACCTTGCCGTCGCGACGCAGCATCTCTATCCATTTACGACGGTTTTCTGGATCGGTGTAAAGACCCAGCTCCACGGGGGTGCGCCTCAGAGTGTCTTCACGGGGATATCCGGTGCGCTTGCAGAAGGTATCGTTGACCGCCACGATGCGGCCGTCGGCCACCCGGGTGACCACGATCATGTCCGGGGCCAGTTCCATGATGCGCCGGTAGCTCTCCTCGCTGTCGGCCAGGGCCTGCTGGGCGGCCTTGAGGTCGTCGATGGGCTTGGTCGCCACCACCAGGCAGGGCTTACCCTCCTGCTGAATGATCCGGGCGGACCACAGGTGCATGGACACGGTGCCGTCCTTGTAACGCACAGGTATCTCCAGGCCTTCGACACAGCCATTTTTTTGCAGGGCCTCCACGAAGCGATCGCGGTCGTGGGGATTGGCATAGATGTTCAATTCCGCGGAGGTGCGGCCGATGGTCTCCTCGGGGGTGTATCCACAACGCTGGTAAAAGGCGCTGTTGGCCGCCAGGTAGCGGCCTTCGGGCAGGGTGGTCAGACATATCGTATCGGGGGTGGCGTCCAGGATCTCGCGATAGCGTTTTTCGCTCTCGCGCAAGGCTTCCTGCGCCTGCTTCAGCGGGGTGATCACGGTGCCGACGACAAGGATGCAGGATCTGCCCTTAAAGCGGATCATGCGGGCGGAGACGATGTCTTCGAAACGCTTGCCGGCCTTGCTCTTGTAGCCTATTTCCATTCCATCCACTTTGCGATCCCTGACGATGATCGCCTTGAATCGTTCGTAATCCTCGGGGTCGGCATAAATGTCCAATTCCAGGGAGGTGCGGCCGATGATCTCGTCGGGCGTGTAGCCGATATGGTAGCAGAAGGCGGCATTGACCTGGACGAAGCGTTCCGTGCGGGCATCGTTGATGCAGACGGCATCCGGCATCAATTCCAGCACCCGCCGGTAGCTCTCCTCGCTTTCCCGCAACGCCTGCTCCATCTGCAGTTGTTCGGTACGATCCCGGGAGACGCCGAAAAAACCGGTGGGCTGCCCGGCGTCGTTCTTCAAAAGCGAGACCGAGATTTCATGGATGCGCACGGCGCCGTCTTTACGGATCACTTTGCATTCGAAAATATGGGCCGGCTGGCCGGTCCGGTAGACCTGGTTGAAAAGCGCGAAGATCCGCTGGGCTGTCGCGGCATCCATGCAATCCCTGAAGTTCATGCCGCGCAGTTCCGGTTCATCGCGCCCCAGGCTTTTGCAGGTGGCCGCATTGAAAGCGGTAAAGACGCCGGTCAGATCGGTTTCGTAGTACCCCTCTTCCATGTTGGCGAGAATCGAGCGATGTTTCTCTTCACTCTCGGCCAGGCTTCTCTCGAGCCTTTTCCTTTCGGTCAGGTCGCGGACCATGCCGCAGAATCCAATGGGTTTGCCCTTGGCATCGCGCATGAGCGCCACGGTGGTCTCGTTGACGGCCACCGAACCGTCCTTGCGGATGATTTCATACTCGATCAACGGCGAGGGCCGGCCGGTGCGGTACACCTCATTGTACAGTTTGAAATTGCGTTCGACCTGCTGGGGGGACATGATCGTCCGATAATTCAAGCCGATCATTTCTTCGAAGGTGCGGCCGGTGAATCGGCAGGCGGCCGCGTTGGCAAAGACGAAGCTGCCCTTGAGATCCACCTCGAAGTAACCGTCTTCGGAGTTCTCCATGAGGTGCCGGAAGACCGAAAGGCCGGCGTCAATTTTGAATGTGCCGGATACGGTATGCGGGGCGGGCGTTTTGGCATTTCGAAGAGATCGGCGTGATTTGGTTTTCGGTGCGTCGAGGGAACGTCGCTGCATTGCGGCTTTTCCTTTGCCCTCGGTGGCCTGATCCACCGCCGGCGGTTAACCCTTCCAAGACGAAAATATTATCTGTAAAATATTGCATAAATTTCAATAGAGCGTCAATCTGTCCCAAGGTGTTAATCTGTTGTCGGGAAGCACCCTGGGCATATAGGCCGCTGTGCGGCGAGCCTGAAAAGACAGCCAATCGGAAAGATCAGGAGCGGACATGGAAACCAGCGGCGGCGACATCATTGCCAGCGTATTGAAAAATCAAGGCGTGGCCCACCTGTTTACTTTGTGCGGCGGGCACATTTCCCCCATCCTGGTGGGTTGCAAACGGGCCGGCATCGAAGTGATCGACGTGCGCCACGAGGCCGATGCGGTCTTTGCCGCCGACGCCGTGGCCCGCCTCACCGGCAAACCGGGGGTGGCGGCGGTCACGGCCGGGCCGGGGGTCACCAACGCCCTCACGGCACTCAAGAACGCCCAGATGGCCCAGTCGCCGGTGGTGCTCCTCGGCGGGGCGGCGGCCACGATCATCAGGGGGCGCGGCTCGCTCCAGGATATCGACCAGATCGCCCTGGTCAAATCCATCGCCAAGATGGCCGTGACCATCAACCGCAACTGCGACATCGTGCCGGTGCTGGCGCATGCCCTGCAGGCGGCCCGCTCGGACGTGCCCGGACCGGTCTTCGTGGAGTGCCCCATCGACCTGCTCTACAGCGAGTCCATAGTGCGCCAGATGTACGATCCGGTCAGCGGCATGGCCAAGAGCACCGGAGGCGACCTCAAGAGCAAGCTGTTCCGGTTCTACCTCCAGCGGCACGTGAACCGCATGTTCACCTGCGACTTCGACGCCATGGCGCCCATCGCCCTCGAGGTCGGCGTCCCTTCCGTCGATCCGGCCCGGCTCGAAAAGGCCGCACGCCTGTGGGCCAAGGCCAGCCGGCCGGTGCTGGTGGTGGGCAGCCAGGCGCTGCTGCAGCCGGCCAAGGTCATGGATCTGGCCGCGGCCGTGGAACGGCTCGGCGCGCCAGTCTATCTGGCCGGCATGGCCCGCGGGCTCATGGGCCGGAGCCATGAGTTGCAGATGCGCCACAACCGCAAGGAGGCGCTGCGCGAGGCCGATGTGGTCCTGCTGGCCGGCATGCCGTGTGATTTCCGCCTCAATTACGGCCGGAGCATCCAGGCCCGGGCCCGGATCATCGCCGCCAACCGCGACCGCAAGGATCTGACCCTCAACCGCAGGCCCGCCATCGCCCTGCATGGCGACCCCTGCGACGCCTTATGCGCCCTGGCGGCTACCGTTCCCGCCGGCCACGGCCCGCGCCGGGAATGGCTCGAACAGCTGCGCCGCTCGGAACAAAGGCGAGAAGAACAAATCGCGGCCATGGCCGCGACCCCCTGCGAGGGCGTCAATCCCATTGCTTTCTTGCGGCAGCTGGAAGATTTTCTGGAAGCGGACAGCACGCTGGTGGCCGACGGGGGCGACTTCGTGGCCACCGCCGCCTATGTCCTTCGCCCGCGCGGCCCCCTGCGCTGGCTCGATCCCGGCGCCTTCGGCACCCTGGGGGTGGGCGCCGGTTTTGCCATGGGCGCCCGGTTGTGCCGCCGGGAAGAAGAGGTCTGGCTGCTGTATGGCGACGGGGCCGCCGGCTACAGCCTGCAGGAGTTCGATACCTTCGTGCGCCACGGCCTGCCGGTCATCGCGGTGGTGGGCAACGACGGGGCCTGGGCCCAGATCGCCCGGGACCAGATCAAGATCTTCGGCGACGATGTGGGCACGGCCCTGCGGGCCACCGACTATCACCGGGTGGCCCAGGGGTTCGGCGCCGAAGGCTTTCTGGTCCGCTCGGCAGAAGAGATTGCTCCTACCCTGCGCGCGGCCCGGGCCGCGTCCCGGCAAGGCCGTCCGGTGCTGATCAATTTGTTGATCGGCAAGACCGACTTCCGCGAAGGGTCGATTTCCATGTAAGCGCAAGACGCTATTTCTTCACTGCCACACATTTGATCTCCACCCGTCCGTCCTTGGGCAGGGCCTTGACCGCGACCACCGCCCGGGCCGGCTTGTGCTCGCCGAAGAACGATTGGTAGATGCGATTGAACTCCACGAAGTCTCCCATATTGGTGAGGAAGACATCCACGGCCGCCACGTCGGTCAGTTCGCAACCGGCGGCGCGCAGCACGGCTTGCACATTGGAGAGGGCCTGGCGTGTCTGGGTCTCCAGATCCAGGCCTTTGAGTTCGCCGCTGGTCGGATCGAGTCCCAGCTGGCCGCTGACGAACACCAGCCCAGCGCCCATCCGGCCCTGGGAATAGGGACCGATGGCCGCAGGGGCTTGATCGGAGTGAATCGGGGTGGTCGAAGACATGCATCTACTCCTTTCAAACGTTTCGGGCAAAAAAGGTTTGCGCCCATTTTAGAGCTCGGATGGCGAATGTCAAATGGCCCGCCGCCTCCGTCACCTGCGCCCGCGCATGGGGTCTGCGGCCAAGAGCAGCAGCAATACCCGAGGTCTGGGCGCATGAAAAAATGGCTTGTTTTTTCACCTGCACGGCGTATAAGCCTCTTAACAGCGCGGGTTGTGCCCGCCACCACAAATCACCACAGGGAGGCATCGCCATGGACACAGATGGTCACCACTGGTGCCCGGATGCGTTCGAGAAACCAACTGCAAGCGATTACCACATGAACAGATCGCGGCGCATGCTTCCGGCGATCTGAGAGGTCCTCGGCGGGTTTTGCCCCAATACAAAGCCCCCGGTTCATCTCCGGCCGCTGCCCTCCTTTGCGCTGCGGTCGAAGAGGAGGTGAGCCGTGAAAGAGAAAAATCCATTGATCGCCCCCGAGTTGCGCGACCATCTCGCTTCCGGGGATAGCCACATCCTTAAAGATTTCTGTGAAGAGAGTCACCCCGCCATAGTGGCCGAAATGGTTTCCGCCCTCAACGCCCACGAGGCATGGTCGGTGCTCGGCCATGCCCGGGCGCCATTGCGCGCGGAGATTTTCAACCACCTGCCCGACGATCTCCAGGGGGATATAATCGATACTCTCAACCGCGGGGAGATCGCGCGCCTGATGTCCGATTTGCCGCCGGACGACCGCGCCGACCTGTTCAAACGCCTGCCCGAAGAACGTCGCGAAGCGGTTCTCCCGGCCCTGGCCCAGGCCGAGCGCGAAGATCTCCGCCGGCTGAGCGCATACAGGGAAGGGACCGCCGGGGCGGTCATGACCTCGGACTACGCCACGCTCCCCCCCCAGCTGACCGCCATCCAGGCCATCGAACGCCTGCGGGAGATCGCCCCGGACAAGGAAACCATCTACTATGCCTACGTCCTCGACGACCAGCGCAAGCTGCTGGGTTTCGTTTCCCTCAAGGATCTCATCCTGGCCCGTCGGGAATCACGGGTCGGCGACATCATGCATCGCGATGTCATCTTTGCCAGATCCGACGAAGACCAGGAGACGGCGGCCCGCAAAATTCAAAAATTCGACCTGCTGGCCCTCCCGGTGATCAACGGAAAGGACGCCATGGTGGGCATTATCACCCACGACGACGCCCTCGACGTCATCACCCAGGAACATACCGAAGACATGGAAAAATTCATGGCCATCGCCGGCCGGCATGAAGCCGGGGCCTACCTGCGCACCCCCGCATGGGTGCATTTCAAGAACAGGGCCTACTGGATCGTGGCCCTGGCGGCCCTGGGCCTGATTTCCGGACTCATCATTCACCGTTTCGAGGCTACCTTGATGCATATGCTGATCCTGGCCTTGTACATGCCCATGGTGGCCGATACCGGCGGCAATACGGGCAGTCAGTCGGCCACGGTGATCGTGCGGGCCTTGGCCCTGGGGGAGATCACCCAGTCGGATTTTTTCAGGATCCTTTTCAAGGAATTCAAGATTTCCCTGCTCTTGTCTCTGGTTCTGGGTATACTGTCGTGGGCCAAGGTCATGTTTCTCTCTTCGGGAAGCGACATGGTGGTGGGCTTCTCTCTGGCCCGGGTCGGGGCCGTGATCGCCGCCGCCCTCGCGCTGCAGGTGATTACCGCCACCCTGATCGGCGCCTTGCTGCCGCTGGGAGCGGCCAGATTGAAATGGGACCCGGCCGTGGTGGCCAGCCCTGCCCTGACCACGATTGTGGATATCACCGGGATGCTGATTTACTTCTCCAGCGCCAAACTGTTGCTGGGCGTCTGATTGATGATGCGGGAAACCCGGGACGATTCGCTTTCCCGTAAAATCGCGCAGAAGGGTGCTGATACCATGGCGAACAAATTGTTACTGGTGATGATCGGCGGCAGCCTGGGGGCCATCAGCCGCTACGGGGTCGGGCTTCTGGCGGCCAAACTCTGGGGGCCCGGGTTCCCCTGGGGCACGCTGTTGGTGAATCTGGTGGGATGCTTTCTCATCGGCCTGATCTTCGCCCTGGCGGACCAGGTGCGCCTGCTGACGCCGGAGATGCGCCTGTTCCTGATCACCGGCTACCTGGGGGCCCTGACCACCTTTTCTTCATTTGCCCTGGAGACGGTCAACGCCGGCCGCGCCGGCCTGGCCTTGCAACCCCTGATCAACATCCTGGTCAACAACCTGGGCGGCCTGTCCCTCACCTTTCTGGGGTTGTGGCTCGGCAGCCTGAACAGATAGGAACACAGATGCTACCCTACAAAGCCATTGAAATCTTCACCAGCGAACTGGCCCGCTGCCAGGGAAAACCAGTGGCCGAGAGCGTGGTCCAGTTCATCCGGAACCTGAAGATCGCCGCCCGCTGCGTGGTGACCAAAGGCATCGCCGGTTGCTATGAAAGCGGCGAGGTGGCCACGAGCCGGATGGAGATCCTCTCCTACAATCTTCCGGTGCGCGTCTACATCGTGCTGCCCGCGGCCGAGATCGAGCGGGTGCTGGACGGCCTGGACCGCATCGTGGGCGACGGCATCATCGCCCTGCATGATCTGCAGGTGGTGGGCCATCGGGCGCGCAACACCTTTTTTCCCCGCCAGCTCAGGGTGCGCGACGCCATGACCCCCACCCCCCGCAGCATTCGGGTCGACAGCCCCTTGAGCGAAGCGGCGCGCCTGCTGCTCTCGTCGATCTTCACGGGGTTGCCCGTGGTGGATGATCAGGGCCGGCCCCTGGGCGTGATCACCCAGGGGGACCTGATCCAGAAAGGCGGAATGCCGCTGCGCCTGGGACTGCTGGCCGAATCGGACGAGAATCGCCGCGAAGCCGTTCTGGCCCAATTGGCCGGACGCCGGGCCGCGGAGGCGATGAGTGCGCCGGCCGTCACCATTGGTCAGGACCAGCCCCTCTCCGAAGCCGTGGATCTCATGCTGGCACGGCAGATCAAGCGCATCCCGGTGGTGGACGAGGCGGGGCGGCTAACGGGAATGCTTTCGCGCATCGACATCTTCCGGAGCGCGATGCGTGAAGCACCGGACTGGAATGCCTTCCAGGCCCAGAACATCGAGGTGACCCATCTGAAAAGCGTGGGCGACATCCTGCGCCGGGACACCCACACCGTGGCGCCCGATACGCCCATCGACGAGGTGATCCGCATCATCGACCACAACGACATCCAACGCGTGGCCGTGGTGGACCATCAGGGCAGGCTGCTGGGCCTGATCTCGGATCGCGATCTGCTGCAATACTTCAAGCAGGACCAGGAAGGGGTCTGGGGCCTGCTGGCCAAGATCAAATGCTCTTTGAAGCCCGCGGCCGACGGCTGTGCCCCCTTGGCCGGATTGCGCGCCATCCGGGCGGAATCGGTGATGCGCACCGACCTGATCACGGTCAAGGAGTCTCATACCGTGCAGGCGGCCATCGCGCTGATGACCGAAAAGTCGCTCAAACGGCTGCCTGTGGTCGATGACGGCGGCCATTTCAAAGGCATGATCAGTCGCGATTCGCTGCTGCGCACAGGGTACGGCAACGCAGCGTGAAAGGAGCCCCGGCGTGCTGGCCTTCACCAGGGAACCCTTCAGCGCCCGCATCGTCCTGCCCGACGGCACCGTGGCGGACCGGTCCATCGAGATTCGCACCGACCCCATCACGGGGCGCACCTGCCGCATCACCTATACACGCAGCGAGGAGCGCGAGTCCGGGGCCGACGGCCTGCCTGCGCCGCCGCCCTTTGCCCAGGACCGGCACCATTGCCCCTTCTGTCCCGACCGGGTCGCCACCCGCACGCCCCGGCTCGTCCCGGCCCTGTGTGCCGAGGGACACCTGCGTCGAGGCAGTTCCATCCTCTTCCCCAACCTGTTCCCCTACGGGCGTTATTCCGCGGTGAGCCTGTTCGACGACCGGCACTTCGTGGAGATCGGCACGGCCTCGCGCCAATCCTACGCCGACAGCCTGCTCAATTGCCGGGACTATCTGCTCCGGGTCCTGGCCCACGATCCGGCGGCCGGCTTCATGGCCATCACCCAGAACCACCTGCCCTCGGCCGGCGGGTCCCTGCTGCATCCCCATCTGCAGGTGCAGGCCGACCGCACGCCGGCCAACCATCAGCGCTGGTTGCGGCAACGGGCGGCCCGACATCGGCAACGACATGGCACGCGCCTGTTCAGCGACTATCTGGCCATGGAACAACCGCACGGCGAGCGCTGCATCGGCACCACCGGCCCATGGCAGTGGCTGGCCGCCTTCGCCCCCCAGGGATTCTTCGAAATCTGGGGCATCCTGCCGGGGATCACCCGCCTGGACCAGACTGCCGACACCCACTGGCACACGCTCGCCCAAGGCATCCTCAATGCCCAGCGTTTCTATCGCCATCTGGGGCGCAACGCCTACAATCTCGGGTTGTTGGTTCTATCCGACGGCTCCGAGGATCTGGAGTTACGGGCCGTGCTGACCGTGCGCGGCAACTACGCGGCCTGGGTGCGCAGCGATTTCACCGGGTTCGAGGTGATGCTGGGAGATATGGCCACCTTCTCGCCGCCCGAAGAGACCGCCGCCCGGGCAAGGCCTTTCTGGCAAAGCACAAATGGTTGTGGCGGGCACTGACCGCCCCGTGTTAGACTCCCCCCCATAGCGACGCAACCATTCAGCCGGAAAGGAGCCCCCATGCCGCTCGCCCCTTGCGCCAACCCCAGGATGGCAAGTCGGATCCTCTTGACGATCCTTTTGGCCCTGACGTTGTCGGGCTGCCCGCCCAAGCCCATCGGTCCCGCCGGGCCGGATGGCCGACCGTTGACCTGGCCCGAGATGAATATCGAGCAGCGCAAGGCGCTCATGAAGAGCGAGGTGGTGCCCCGCGCGGGCGCCATTTTCAAAGAGTGGCGCCCCGAGCGCTACGCCAAGGTCGATTGCACCTTGTGCCACGGTGTGGGCGATTACACCGGCAACTACCACATGCCCACCGATCATCTGCCCAGGCTCAGCGGGGAACTGCTCCTGGGGCCGGAACGCGCCAAGTATCCCGACACCACCCGGCTCAAATTGAACCGGCTGGTACCGGAAATGGCCGCGACGCTCGGCGTAAGTCAATTCAGCCTGATCACCCGCAGGGGATTCGGATGTTACTCCTGTCATCTGGGGCCCCAGGGCCCCATGTTCGGCCATACATAGTTCCAGACGGAAAGGACCATTTCCGAACGGCGACGAACACCGCAAGCGGGTCTCGCGAGGCGCTCTTGACCGTACGGACGGTTGTCGTGTAGGGGAAAAACATGCATCTCAAAAAACGCGCCATCGTCACCCTTATCGCCGTGCTGAGCTGCCTGGCTTGTGCGACGACGCCGGCCCAGCCCCGACCGCCCGAAAACACGCGCAAAAGCATATACTACACCAGCCGGGGCATGGCGCTCTTCAACAAAGGCTGCCACCGCAGAGCGCTGGAGTACTTTCAGAGCGCCCACCAGCGCTACGCAGCCGCCGACGACCTGGTGAAAGTGGCCGAGACGCTCATCGGCATCGGCGATATTTACTACCGCCTGGGAGACACGCAAAGCGCCCTGCACGTCTATGACGACGCCCTCGAGATCTACCAGGGGTTGGCGGACCCGCAGGGCATGGCCCGGGCGCTGAGCGACAAGGCAGCGGCGCTCATCGCCCTGGACCGCCTGGATGACGCCGCTGGGGCCCTCGCCCAGGCCGACGGCCAGCCCGGAGCCCCCCTGCCGGCCTTGCGCTGGAAGACCCGCTCCCTGCTGCTGATCCGCCAGGGCAAAACTGCGGAGGCCCGGGCGCTGCTGGAAAAGGCGCTGGAGACTGCGGCGCCCGCAGAAGAGGCGACCCAAAGCGGGATTTACTTCGCCCTGGGGCACCTGGCACTGTCTGAGAAACAGCCGGCCGCCGCCCGGGAGCACTTTGCCGCCGCCCTGCAAATCGATCGAACGATGGGCGCCTACCACGATATCGCCCGGGACCTGGAGGCCATGGGCAACTGCCATGAGGCCCTGGACGACCCGCGGGCCGCGGTCCACGACTTCAAACGCAGCGCCAAGATCTTCGCCCTGCTTCAGGAGAAGCAGCGCGCCGAGCAGGTCCTGGCCAAGCTGGAGGCCAACGCCGCCAAGAGCCAAACCGACATCCAGGCCACCGTTCACTGGGTTCGGCAGTGGCTGACCGACCCGGCCGGCGCCGATCTGTGCCATTGAAAGTCATCCGGCCCCCTGCCGCACCCTCCCATCGTTGCCAATCAGTGTTCACCCGTTGGACCTCGCCGCCGCTGCGCCCTGCGCCGCAAGCGCCGGAAGGTGCGCCGGCGCCAGTCCCGGCGCACCTTGTCCAGCAGTTCATAGTTGGCCGGGGTCACCACCAGGGCCAGCACGGTGGAACTGCACAGACCGGTGACGAAGGCCGTGGCCATGGGTGACCAGGAGATGGACTTGGAGGGAATGCCGATGGCCATGGGCAACAGCCCCAGCAAGGTGGTGATCGTGGTCAGCAGCACCGGCCGCATGCGCGCGGCGCAGGCTTCGATGACCGCTTCGCGCGACGGCTTGCCGGAACGCTTGCGTTTGTTCATGAAGTCGATCATCAGAATGGTGTTGTTCACCGCCACGCCCGAAAGGCCCACGGTGGCGATGAAACTGGTGATGGTGAAAACGGTGCGGGTGAATAAGATGCCGAAGACGACGCCGATGAGCGCAAAGGGCACGGCCGTGAGGATCAGCATCGGCTGGGCATAGTCCCGGAATTGCGACGCCAGCACCATGTAGATGCCGAGCAGGGCGATGGCGAAGGCCAGTCCCAGGGAGATGAACGACTTGCTGGTGGATTCGAATTCGCCGCCGAAGGCCACGGAGACACCGGGCATGGCCTGGGCCAGCTGCTGGCTGTGCTGCTGCGCCTTCTTGCTCACCACGGCCGACGAGAGATTCGAACCGGGCCGTATGTCGGCGCTGATGGTGATGGTCGGTTTTCCCTGGTAGCGCGACCGCACGTTGGGCTCCTGGACATAGCGGGCCGTCACCAGATCCCGCAGGTAGACGGGCGCGGCGCTGTCTTCGATGGCCGGCACGTCGAGCACGTCCATGGGCGTCTTGAGTCCCCTTTGACCATCTCCCGCCGGGTCGTCGGTGCGGGCCATGCGCACCAGCAGATCCACCTCTTCGTCGGCGGTTCGAAAGAGCCCGGCATAGCGGCCGTTGAGCACCCCGGCCACCAGGGCCGTGATCTGGGCCGAGGTCAGATTGTACTGGTAGACCGCCTCCTGGCGCGGCTCGAAGCGTACCGTGCGATAGAGCGCCGGCCGGTCGTCGCCCAGGTCCAACAGATCCTTGAGCTCTCCTTCGGCGCGCATGAAGGCCAGCATCCGGTCGCTGGCCATGATGGCCTCGTCCATGGTGTTGGCCTGAATGCGGATGTTCACCGGCTTGCCGGTGGGCGGCCCGTCGCCCTCCTCGAACACCTGAACCCTGGGCGCGGCCGGATCGCCGGCATAGGTTTCGGCGACATGCGCCTTGATGCGCTCACGCATGTGCGTCAGGTGCAGCATGGGATCGTTGCCCGGGTTGTCGACAAAGGCCCGCTGCCCCTTTTCGGGCAGGGTCACCACCACCTGGCCGAAGTTGGGTCCGAAATGGCGCACATAGTCCTGGTCTTCGTAAAAGCCCGCATAGCCGGCCGTGGACTGGGCCTGCCCGGACCCCATGGACATGATGTAACGGGAAATATCGCGCACCATGGCATCGGTGCGTTCGATGGAGACGCCGGCCGAGGTCTGCATGGTCACGTGGTAGCGGAAGTAGTTGCCGGGGAAGAATTTGACTTTGATCAAAGGCGCGATGCCCAGCATGGAGAGCAGTAAAATCACGACGGCCGAAAGAAAAGCGACATTGATGCCGATGAAAACGGTTCGCTTGTGGTCCAGGGTCCACAGCACCATTCGCCGGTATAAGGCCCACATGCGCCCCAACACACCGCTTCTCAGATGGGCGAAAGAGTCCTCCTGCGCGTCGGCCTTGAGCAGCGGCCCGGCATATCGCGGGCCCCACTCGTAAATATGGGCAGGCAGCATGAAAAGCGCCTCGAGCAGCGAAGCGGCCAGGGCGAAGGTGACGGTCTTGGGAATGACGGCGAAGAAATCACCGGTGCTGCCGGTCATGATCAGCATGGGCAGAAAGGCCAGGACCGTGGTAAGCATGGAGCTGATGACCGGCAGCATCACCTCGGAGGTGCCGTCGATGACGGCGCGGGCGCGCGCCTTGCCCATCTGCAGGTGCCGGAAACAGTTCTCCACGATGACGATGGCGTCATCCACGATGATACCGGTGAGCAGCACGAAGGAGAAGAGGCTGATGGTATTGATGGTCATGCCGGTGATCCGCATGATCACCATGGTGACCAAAAAGGAGAAAGGAATGCCCACCGCGGTGAGCATGGCGTTGCGGAACCCCAGGGTGAGCCACAGCACCAGGGTGACCAACCCCATGCCCATGATCAGGTTGCCGCCCAGAACCTTGATCGAATCATTGATCTCGATGGTGGAATCGTTGGTGAACAGCACTTCGAGACCCTGGGCGGCGTGCATTTTGCCGAACTGCAGCGCCTTTTCCTGGATCCGCCGGCTGATGTCCACCGAATCGCCGCGCTCTTCCTTGGTGACCTCCAGCCGGATGGCGGTCTTTCCGTTGACCGACGGCATCGTGATCCGGTCGCGATAGTGCAGCCGGGCCGAGGTGACCAGATCGCCCACCCGGATGTAATTGCCGTCGCCGTCCCGGCGCACGATCACCTCGAGCACATCCTGCTGGGTGCGCATGCGCTGGCCCGCGTCCAGCATGAAGGCGGTATCGCCGGTGCGGAACCGGCCGGTGGGGATCTTGACCCCGGCCGTCTCCACGGCCTGAACCACCTGGGCGAAGGTCACGCCGTAACGCCGCAGCTGGTTGGGATCCAGGGAAAGATGAAATTCGTCCTCGGGCTCGCCCTCGATGTTGACGTCGCGCACATCGGGCACGGTGAGCAGCAGGGCCCGCAGATCGTCGGCATAGCGCTCCAGGCTGCGCAGGGGCAGATCGCCCCCCAGGTGTACGATCAGCACCGGCATCCAGATGTTGGTGTCGGCGTAAATGAATGTGGGATCGTCCACCCCGGCCGGCAGTTCGTTTCTTATGTTGAGCACCCGAAAGCGCAGCTCGTCGTACAGGTCGCGGTAGTCGCTGTCGTCGACGAACTTGACCTGCACCGAAGAGAAATTGCGGTAGGAGTGCGACTGCACCCACTCCACCTCCTCCATGTCTTCGAGGGCCTCTTCGATCTCCCGGGTCACCAGCTGCTCCACATCCTCGGCCGTGGCGCCATAATACACGGTGTGGATAAAGACTTTGCCGATATCCACCAGGGGCATGTTCTCCGAGGGCGTGGTCAGCAGACAGAAGGCGCCGGCCACCACCAGGAGCACGAACATCACATTGAGAAAGACCGTCTGGGCCAGGGTGTAACGCACGATATTGGGCATGATCGCATCCGAATCAGTTGAAGGTCAGGTGGGTTTGATGCCGGGCAAGGCCGGATACCGAAGAGGCTGCGGCTTCAACGGGCCGACGCGGCCGGTACCGGAGCGGTCTCGAGGACCGTGCCGGGGGGCAACGCCGCCTGTTCGGCGATGAGCAGATCCTCGCCGCTTTCACCCAGGATGACGATGGGGATCGTCCGTCCGCCCCGGAGCACCACGTAGGGATTGTCATAGCGGTTGACCACCGCCTTTTTGGGAAGCATCAATCCCTGGGCAGCCACCTCCAGGACCAGTTCGGTCAACAGGCCGCCCCGCGCCTCCCCGGTATGCCCGACCAGCACCAGCTCCACGGCCAGCTTGCGGGTGCGCTCGTCGAATTGGGGGTTGACCCAGTTGATCCGGGCGCGGCCGGGTTGTCCGTCCACCTTGACCGCCAGGGGTTCGTCTTGCCGCAGTGCGGCCAGTTCCTCACCGGAAACGAACAACGGCACCACCAGCTTGGTGAAGTCGGCCGCCCGGGCCAGGGGGGTGCCGGCCGCCACGATTTCCCCCGGTTCCACATGGCGCTCCACGATCACCCAGCCGGCGGGCGCCGCCACCGCATGCCGCCCACGGCGCTCCTTGAGCTCTTTTAATTGGGTCTTGATCGCCTTGATCTCCACCTCGGTGGTCTGCAGGGCCAGGCGGGCCTGATCCAGCTCCTCGGCAGCCCCCTCGAGCTTGGAAAGCGGGGCCACACTGCCCTGGTGCAGAGTGTCCACCCGCTGATACTCCTTTTGTAGATAGGCCAGATGGGCGGCCCCCCGGGACCGGGCCACCGTGAGCTTTTCCAGCGTCCATTGGGCCTGTTCGATCTGAAAATCCACAAAGGTGGGATCGATTTCGAGAAAGGGCTTCTGCCCCACCACCTGGCCCACATCGTAGTTGACCTGAGTCACCTTGCCGGCTACCTCGCAGGCCAGGGTCTGAACGGCTCGGCCGCGGGTATACCCACTGAGGACCACCTGTTTGCGTGCGGCTTGAACGTGCAGGCCCTCCTGGGCCCATGCCGGACCGACGATGACCAGGCCTGCCCACAGGCATGCGATCAGTTTGCCCATTTTGCTCCTTCTGGTTGGACCGGCCGATGTACGGCGGTCCCTGGGGATATCAGCGATAGGCTTGTTACGTTTTCGATCATGTCTTCTTACTTTCGGAAGACACAAATAACAACCAAAAAGCCAAAGGCGAAAAGGTTGGGCGCATCGCCATCATAAAAAGGTAACAGCCAAGTGATTGGCGGTCACTTGGCTGTTAAGGAGGAGAACAGATGAAAAAACTATTGGTTTGGCGATTATAGCTTATGCAAAGGGCTTGCCAATTTACCAGCGCCCTTTCCCAATAGCCAACACACATTATTTATCGATATCTTTCATATAGTTATAATTGGTTATGGTTGCCGATGCCTGAAAGCGGTTCCCTCGCTCATGTGCCTTGACAATTTTTGGGTTCACAATCATGAACCCGGGTTTAGACCAAAAAAAGAAAAACACTCTGAATTTATTAAATAAAAATAAATTTCGCGCCAAGTTCAAAATCTTAAACTAAGTTCAGACCCTATGTATCACACACCCTACCTGTTACTTTTATTGCTTATTCTTGCGTTCACACTTGCGAACCGGATGGCTGCTGAATAGCGGCATGCCCAGACCAAAATTGTCTCGACTGCGCCTTGGTTCAGAAGGCCCCGGGCATCAGGAGGGGACGGTTGCATCGAGCAGCTGGCGGATCTTGGCCAGCAAATCGGCGTTGGAAAAAGGCTTGGTGATATAAGCATCCACCCCCAGATTCATCCCCTTGGCCACATCCACGTCGCGATTTTTGGCCGTCAGGCAGATCACCTTGATATCGTCCCACTGGGGATTTTTGCGGATCATCTGAAAGATCTCATACCCATCCAGGTCCGGCAACATGATGTCCAGCAGGATGAGGTCGGGCTTGTTCTGAGCGATGCGATCGAAGGCATCCTTGCCGCTTTGGGCCAGAGAGACCGTATAGTTGTTCTTTTCCAGCAGAAACTTCAGCGGAACCAGAATACTGATTTCATCATCGACAATAAGGATGTTCTTTGGGTTCATGGGACCTTTGAAAATGGGTTGACCGGCCGGCTCGTCACGCCCGCCGCCTGATTCGTTGACTCACGCTCCCAATTCTATTATGTTCATGATTACAGGCAAGTGAGCAGTATTTGAATGCTACCAAAAAAGCACTTTGAACACAATTCATATTTTTTCAAGGCATTCATATTCTCCGGCGGCCGCGAGACTTTCCACAGAAAGGAAGTGAGCCATGGCCACTCGTAAACGGCGCACCCAGCGGATTGTGGGCCTCTGCCTGCTCGGCTGCGTCCTGTTCAATTATCCGATGCTTTCCCTGTTTGATGTGTCCCGCTTGGTGGTTGGCATCCCGTTGCTGTACGGCTACATTTTCTCGGTGTGGGCGCTTCTGATTCTCCTGGTGGGCCTTGTGGTCAGCGCTGCACCTCCGGCGCGCGACGATTACCGCCGGCCCTATCCTGAAGCTTGAGATGCGGCGCCGATTCGGCCCGGGCTGACGCAACCATCGATGCGCTGAAAAGATCTACGCCGGAACGCGAATTATGCTGGCCACCGAAACCATCATCTTCGTCTCCATCTGCTATATCGGCATCCTGTTCGCCGTGGCTTACTACGGCGATCACCGGGCCGATGCAGGCCGCAGCATCATCAACAATCCGTATGTGTATGCCCTCTCCATGGCGGTCTACTGCACGGCCTGGACATTCTACGGCAGCGTCGGACGTGCCGTACGATCGGGGCCCGCCTTTCTGGCCATCTACATCGGCCCCACCCTGATGACCTCGCTGGGATGGCTGGTCCTGCGTAAAATCATGCGTATCAGCCGGGTGCACCGCATCACCTCCATCGCCGACTTCATCGCGTCGCGTTACGGCAAAAGCATTCTCCTGGGCGGCGTGGTGACCGTCATCGCGGTTCTGGGGATCGTGCCCTACATCTCCCTGCAGCTCAAAGCCATCTCCACCAGTTTCCAGATCCTGAGCAGCCATGAACCCGGCTATGCCATGCATGGCATCCGCCGGATGCCCTTCTTTCAGGACACCGCCTTCTATGTGACCTTTCTGCTGGCCGCCTTCGCCGTTCTATTCGGCACCCGCAAACCGGAAGTCACCGAACGTCATGAAGGCCTGGTGGCCGCCATCGCCCTGGAGTCGCTGACCAAGCTGGTGGCCTTTCTGGCGGTGGGTCTCTTCGTGACCTTTGTGATCTACGACGGCTTCGCCGACCTTTTCGGCCGGATGCGCAACCGCCCGGAGCTGGCCTCCCTCCTGACCCTCGGCCCGCGGGTGGGGGATGCCTATATCGACTGGGGGGTCTATGTTTTCTTGAGCATGCTGGCCATTATCCTGCTGCCACGGCAGTTCCAGGTGGCGGTGGTCGAAAATGTGGACGAGGAACATCTGAAAAAGGCCATCTGGCTCTTTCCCCTGTATATGCTGGCGATCAACATCTTCGTGCTGCCGGTGGCCCTGGCCGGCATGCTCCACTTCGGCGATCAGACGGTCGACCCCGACACCTTCGTGCTGACCCTGCCGTTGGTGCACTCCCAGAAGGCGCTCACCCTGCTGGTTTTCATCGGCGGCATGTCGGCCGCCACCGGCATGGTGATCGTGGAGACCATCGCGCTGTCCACCATGATCTGCAACAATCTGGTGATGCCGCTGCTGCTGCATATCCCGCGCCTCAAGTGGTCCAGCCGCACCGACTTGAGCTCCTGGCTGGTGGCCATCCGCCACGGCGCCATCATCCTGGTGATCCTGCTGGGGTATATCTACTTCCACCTGACCGCCGAGTTCTATACCCTGGTTTCCATCGGCCTGGTCTCCTTCGCCGCCGTGGCCCAATTCGCCCCGGCCCTGCTGGGCGGGCTCTTCTGGAAGGGCGGCACCCAGAAGGCGGCGCTCTGGTCGATGACCCTGGGCTTCCTGGTCTGGGCCTACACCATGGTATTGCCCTCCCTGGCGGCAGCCGACGTGCTGCCCCAATCGATCATTCACGCCGGGCCGTGGGGCATCCGCTGGCTGCGGCCGTTTTCGCTTTTCGGCCTGCAGGGCTTCGACCGGGTTTCGCACGCCGTTTTCTGGAGCCTGCTGATCAACACCGCAACGTACATAGCCGTATCGCTCTTCAGCAACCCCTCGGCATTGGAGCACACCCAAGCCACCATGTTCGTGGATGTCTTCCATTTTTCCACCGAAACCGAGGAAAGCCTGGTATGGCGCGGTACGGCCAGAATTCCCGACCTCACATCGCTGCTGGAGCGCTTTTTGGGCAAGGAGCGTACCCAGGAGGCGCTCTCCCACTATGCGAAGAACCGACACTTGGACTTCAACCCTTCTTTGGACGCCGATCCGGGATTCGTCACCCATGTGGAGCGATTGCTGGCCGGGGCCATCGGATCGGCCTCGGCGCGGGTGATGGTCGCCTCGGTGGTCAAGGAGGAGCCGCTGGGGCTGCAGGAGGTCATGGATATCCTGGATGAGACCAGTCAGGTGATCACCCATAGCCAGGAACTGGAAAAGATCACCGCGGAGCTGAAAGCGGCCAACGAGCAGCTCAAAGAACTGGATCGTCTCAAGGACGAATTCATCTCCACGGTCTCCCACGAGTTGCGCACGCCGCTCACCTCCATCCAGTCCCTGGCCGAAATTCTGCGGGATTATCCGGATACCAGCCAGATGGAACAGCGCAATTTCATGGACATCATGATCAACGAAATCCATCGTCTTTCTCGCCTGATCAACCAGGTGCTCAATTTCCAGAAGATCGAATCGGGCAAGATGCAGTGGCAGGTGGAACCGGTGGACATGCTGCACGTCATCCAGGATGCCGTGGCCGCGACGCGTCAACTGGTATCCGAAAAGCAGATTCGTCTGTCGCTCTCTTTGCCGCCGTCGGTGCCGAACATCGCCGGCGACCGCGATCAACTCATTCAGACCATGGTCAACCTGATCTCCAACGCCGTCAAATTCTGCGAGCCGGTCTCCGGAAGAATCCGCATCAGTATGTTCCAGGACCGCAACCAGCTCAGGGTGAGCATTCGTGACAACGGCATCGGCATCAGCCTGGAAAATCAGCAGGCCGTATTCGAGCAGTTCCGCCAGATCACCTCGCCCACGGGCCGTGGTCGCCCCCCGGGCAGCGGCCTCGGCCTGGCCATCACCAAACGCATCATCGACCACCACAAGGGCCGCATCTGGGTGGAGAGCAAACTCGGCGAAGGCGCCAATTTCATCTTCGAGCTGCCTGTGCTGATGCCCATCGAGAAGCTCCAGACGGGCTGATGCGGCGTCATGCCGCTGCTACCGCAGGGCGGAATCCTGAAGTCTTGCGCCTTGATGCAAACCATCTCAAAATAGTTATTTTGAGATGGTTTGTAATGTAGATTGAATTTCTGGGAGGAAGAGATGACGGCGCCATCGGGCTAAGGCGACGTATTTGAAATCCACTTCCGCACTACCCGCCGATATTGTTGAGCCCTTCGGGAGCCAGCGCCATATTCAAGATCTTGTGGTAAGTGCGGATGCGGTCCACGTATTGAACGGCTTCATTGCCGCGCGCATATCCATGGGACAGATTTTGATAGTACTTCTTCTTCTGAAGCAGCGGCAGCGTCTCGCGCACTGCGCTCCAGCTGTTGGGAGATTTGCCTAATTGAGCTGTCAGATCCCGGGCATCCTTCAGATGACCGAAGCCGATATTATAAGCGGCCAGCGCCATCAAGGTCCGATCCGGCTCGGGCACTTCGTCGCCCAGCATGCCGTGCAGCCGCGCCAGGTACCGAGTGCCGGCATAAATGGCCTCTTTTTCTGCCAGGCGATCTTTCAGGCCGAGGGTTTTGGCGGTATCCCTGGTAAGCATCATGATGCCACGCACGCCGGTAAAACTCGTGGCCGTCGGATCCCAATGAGATTCCTGATAGGCCATGGCCGCAATCAACTGCCAATCCAGGCCGTTTTGGAGCGCGGCATGTTCGAAATGCGGTTGGTACTTGGGCAAGCGATCGAAGATGCGTCGGCGATAACGGGTGAGGTCGACGTAGTCGAAGTTGGCGAGATGGCTGTAGTAATGACTCACCAGGCTCGCGATCATCTCCCTGGTAGAACTCTTTGCAAACCATTGCACCACGGCCCGTTGCAAATGCTTATTGCTCGGATTGATGGCCCAGCGTAATTGCTGCTTGTCGCCAAGGGCGAAATGCACCACCAGTTCGGGATAGAAGCGGCGGTTCATGGCCAGCGTGTTGGACTCCACCACGGTAAGAGGAACAGCCTGATTCCAGACCAGCTGCAGCATTTCTTCGCTGCTGTATTCGGAAAGCGTCTGCCAGCGCAGATCGGCATATTCTCCTTTGAGATTTTTGAGGCGGTCGAACCCAGCACTGCTGCTGGCCACCCACAAAGGTGTCTGAAGCAAATCTTTGGCCGTCGAGACGGCCGGTCCGCCGCGACGCCCCACTACCTGGGCGGTTACATCCAGATAACCCGGCCCAAGGGCGACCATGCGAGCGGCCGTGCTACCGAAAGGAGTGCCGGGGGCGATAATATCGCCCTTTCCCTGGAGCAGGGCTTCCACCATTTGGGCTTCATCTTCAACGAGCAGGGTGCGCAGGCGTAAATTGAGATGGTCGGCGAACTGTTTGGCCAGTTCATATTCGAATCCGGCCGGGCCGTGGACGGCCTCATAGAAGCAGGCTTCGTTGTTCCGGGTGATCAGGATCAGTTCACCGCGGGACTTGATGATCTCCAGATCGTTGCGCAGGAGTGCGCTTTCGCAGGCCGTCAGCGTGACGGTGCAGCACAAAGCAACGATAAGGATCCGTATTTTTAAGTATATTCGGTGCATTGCACATTAAATAGTTTCATGTTGGCCTCTATATATAAAAGCGGATGATCCGCGAAAAAAATAAGTTAACTACCGTCCATGCAAGCATAGGGCAAGCAAAAAAAGGGCCACGGGATCATCCGCGGTCGATTTCAAGCCCTTTTTCGGATAGATCTTATTTTTCTTCAGAAGCTTAGGAAAAGTGTTGCCGATTATCCACACCGATCGGCCGAGGCTGCCCACTTGGGTAGAATAGGAACGAAATTTGTAACCAGAAGGCAAAAAATGGGACACATTATGGCAGTGAAGACCACAATCAGTGGCTTGGTTAAAGGCTGCGCCGCTTACGCGAGGGGCGCGGACCTACTGCCCATTTTTGTCACCCTTGTCCAGATTTCGCCATTTGTCCAATAAACGCAGGGCGTTATCCATATCCTGGCGAGCTTTCGGATGTTGGGGATTCAGTTCCAAGGCCTTTTGCCAGGCCGCCACAGCCGCTTCCAGTTCCTCATTGAGGAAATGCTTCACCCCGCGGCGATAATATTCTTCGGCACGGGCGTTGAGGCGCCCCTGGGCCTGAGCGATAAGCTGGGCCGTATCTTTGTATTCGGGAGACAAGGCCTTGAGCGCCTCCAGGGCCTTGAGTTCTTGGTTGCGATCCAAATACTGCTTGCCCAAAGCATAATGAGCGGCCTCATAAACGGTCTTGGCAATAGGATTCCCGGGATTTTCTTCCATTACTCTCTGGGAAACTTGAATGGCGTCCAGATATGCCCCTTTCTTCATGTATGCCTGGGCCAAACGAAGCTTTTCTTCCGAAGCCTGCGCATCGATCCGCTGCCGGGCCTCGTCGATCGCCCGACCTCGCCCCTCGAAGCCGGGTGTCACCTCGTTGAGCAGATCCAACGCCCGGCGATATTGCTTCTCTTCCATCAAGCGTACAGCCTGCCCCAACCGGGCCGCGTCTGCTAGCGCCCTCAATCGCGCATACCGGGGCTGCTTTTCATCGATGCGGGCGGTTATATCCAGGACTTGGGAATACTTTTTCTCATCCAGTGCCTGTTGGGCCCGCGCAAGCATCGCATCGGTTTCCCGCCGTGACAGCATTTTCTCCGTTGCCAGCTCGGGAAGTAAAATTGTCGTCCCGATGCGCAGCGGCTTATCAGGATCCAGATCATTGAAGCAGGCGACCAGGGCCGCCTTGTCGGCATCCCTGTAATAAGTCGCGGCGATCTGGGTGAACGAGTCACCGGGCTGTACTGTATATGCTTCGCCATCGGGGTTGTTCAAACGCCGTTTGAGATAGAAGAGCGCCTGATCATGATCCGGATCCAGGCGCAATGCCGCCAGAAATTCTTTGCGGGCCTTTTCCAGGTCCCCGGCCCGAAAATAAGTTATTCCTTGCCTGGAATGCTCTGCGGCCGCTTTGGCGATGGCCGCTGAGAGCGCCTGGATCGTCTCCTTGATGCCGGCGTCGTCAGGTTCCAGTGCCGCCGCCACCCGCCAGGCAAAGAGCGCCTGGGGAAGATCCCCCTGTGCCTCGAGCGCCGTGGCCCTCTGGCGATACGCTTGGAACTCGGCCGCGGCCGACCGCGCCGTGCTGTCGAAACCCCACGACAGGAGAATCCCCACGAGGATCAGCAGTAAAAACCTGTTCCGGCGGACTAACATCATCGCAGATCCATCGGTTGGAAGGTCGTGAGGGTTTGCTGGAACCATACCTCGGTCTCCTGGCCGCCGAGGAGCGTGCGGCGGAGCCTGAAATCATCCGCGAAGAAAGGGTTCGACCCGGCTTCCCGGGTAAATGCCAGGCGGAATCCATGCTTCTTCAAGAGGGCGATGATCATATCGCTGGCGTAGCCGCCGGGGTAGGCGAAGAAGTGGCATGGCATCTTAAGATGCTGGGCGATGGCTTTCTGGGAAAGCGAGATCTCATCCTCCACTTTGCGGCTGTACTCTTTGTAAGTGGTCTTGGGTCCAGCCGCCAGCGATCGGGCATCGATCCCGCTGGTGCCGATGTCGAAGCCTTCGGCGGCCATGGCCGCAATTTCCTTCCAATTCAGGCGCCGGGCTTTGTCGATCTGGCCGGTGGGGATGAAGAGTACCGCCGTAAAGCCGTTGCGTTTGAGCACCGGATAGGCGGAATCGTACACCCAGCGCTCGGCCGAATCGAAAGAGATCACGACTGCCTTGGGGGGTAAATCGGCATGCAAGTTCAGAAATTCGGAAAGCTGCGCCAGCCGGACGGTTCGATATCCGTTTTCCCGCAGAAATTGCACCTGGGCCTCGAAGGTCGAAGCCGGCACCCCCCGGGCGGCGCGCTTCTCGGCGACGATGCGCGGATAGTACAGAACGGGAACCGTCTGGTAGCCGTCCGGTTGCAGTCCGCCGGGAGCCACGGGCCGCAAGGGAATGACCAGGCGTTGGCCGGCTTGAGCCTTTCCCACCTGGTTGTATTGGGCGATACGCCAGGCCTCGTCCGCGTCGCCCAGATAGGTCAGCGCCAGGCTTTCCAGCGTATCCTGCCCGGTGGCGGTCACCACCGATAGATCGTCATTGCGAATGACCGCCGGCGGTTCGGGCGGCGCCAGGAATCGTCCGGTACAACCGGCGGCCGCAGCTGCCCAGAAAACCGCCACCAACAGCACATATGGACAACCGTACTTACGCATGGACACTGCTATGAATGCGAATTACTTTAAATGCTTCCACCGGTTCGGCCTTTCCCTTGATCGGCAGACGCCCCAGGCTCTGGGTCTCGATGAATTCTCCCAACTGTCGCTTGACCTGCTGGCTGACGATGACTTCGCCGGCACCGGCGAAGGCATTCAGGCGCGAGGCCAGGTTGACGGTGTCACCGATGACGGTGTATTCCATGCGGGACTGGGACCCCACATTGCCGGCCACCACCATGCCGGTGTGGATACTGATGCCCACGGATGCGAGCAGTTCGTTGCCGGCAGCGCTCTGCTTGCGCAGCTCTTCTTGCAGATACATGGCCGCCCGCACCGCGCGCTCCACGTGATCCTGGCGCGACACGGGCAGGCCGAAGACGCCCAGGACCGCGTCGCCGATGAATTTGTCGATATAGCCACCGAACTTGATGATCACGCTGGTGGCAATCTCCAGATAGCTATTGAGCGCTTCCACCACCAGTTCGGGCGATCTGGCTTCGGCGAAGGCGGTGAACCCGCGCACGTCCCCGAAAACGATGCTGGCCTCGTTGCTCGCCCCCTTGAGCCAGGCCGTCTCCGGATTGGCCAGGATCATGTCGAGCACTTCACTGCCTACATACTTGCCGAAGGATTTCTGGGCCATGGCGTTTTTCCAGAGTTCCTGCCCCATACGGTTGAAGGCCGTGCCCAGATTGCCCAGTTCGTCGTTGCGCTTGATCGGCACCCGGTACTGGTAGTTGCCTTTGGCGATTTCCTGGGTGGCGCGCACCAAATCGGAGATCGGGCGTGAAAAGCGAAAGCCGTAAGCGATGGCGATGCCCAGGCCGATGAGGATGATGGCCAGGGTGATCAGCACCACGGAGATGCGCTCGCGGCGCACCAGATCCTCGATGAAGTTGATGGAAATACCCACATGCACTTCGCCCAGGGTTTTGTCCTTGAAGCGGATGGGGCGGTAAAGATCGATGAGCCGTTCGCCGTCCGGCCGGTTGTAGCTGTAGTAAACCACATCGCCGTCCCGGGTCACATCCGGATGCTCCACGAAGTGCTTGAAGGGCACCCCGATCAGATTCACGTCGGTATGCGCCTTGATCAGCTGGTTGTCGCCGACGATCAAAGCGTAGCGCAACCCTTCCACCCGCGCGGCTTCCTTGATCAACGTGTTGAGCCGCAAAATATCGTCCTCCAGCAGGGGAATGGGGGCGTTGTTGGCGAAATAGTTGAGGCTCACCATGCCCAGCCGTACGGTTTGTTCGTAGAGCCGGCTCTTCTGCTGGTCCAGCACCACCATGCTCAGGGTGAAGATGGTCAGCATGACGATGAATGTGGTGGCCACGGCCAGCTGAATCCACATGGGCAGGCGTGGATGGGGCAGCCTTTCGAAATAGGCGCCGTATTTGTGCGAAAGGCGCTCGCGGATATCGTCGGCCAGGGAGGTGACTTCGATCTGATATTCGGCGTTGATCGTGCGGATGATGTCGGCTTCGCTGGCGTACCCCTGTTCCACGATCACCTGCCCCAGGCGCACTGCGCGGCCTTTTTGCACCAGTGTTTCACGCTGGATGTCCAGGGCGCTCTTGAGCTGAAATTCGGTGATGATGCTGTTGCGTTTGAGGACTTCTCCGATGAAGAGGTCGTCTCTGGTTACCTGGCCGCGCTGGAAACGCCCGCGCAACCGGTCGAAAAAGACGCCTATGGAACGAAATAAATGCATCATCTCGTTTGGACCCGTTTACGGTTCGAAGGAGGATTCAACGGTGGTCGATCCAGGCCGGTTGGAGCTGGCGCGGGAATGGGCGCCAGGCTGCTGCGGCCACTATAGAAGCACAAGGGGCCGCTGTCAAAAGGAAAGGCGCATTCCCTTTTACACGGCCGATCAATGATTATAGTGGACCAACGTTATTCGCCTCACATAAATAAAGGAGCACGTCATGATGGATCAAAACGCGCTATGCGCCAAAATAAGAGAGATCTACCCTGATATCGGCCGATGCGGCATCGATCTTAAGGTAAACTACGACCCCGAACAGGGCCGCTGGGTGGTGCACCTGCAAAAGGGGCAGCGTCGGCTGAAAACCTTCCTAGAGGAGGGCGACGCCGAGCTGTGCCTGTCCGGCCGCCAATGCGTAAGCCTGAGCATCGAAATCAACCAGTTGCGGGACAGCATCGAAAGGCTGCACCAGCCGGCCTGAATCGGGTTCCGCCCCGCCGGCCGGCGCCGGCCGCAAAGCGCTGGTCCGGCGGACGGAATCGTGCTATGGTGCCGCTCCGTCGCAGATGAGGAACGCCATGGTCGCAACCCCCAATGATCCCTCCTTCCGGGAAGAACAAGACAGCATGGGTGCCGTACGCGTGCCGGCCGAAGCCTACTATGGCTCCCAGACCCAGCGTGCCGTGGACAACGGCATGCGCAGCGGCCTTAAACCGCCACTGGCGTGGATCCATGCGCTGGCCCTGATCAAACGTTGCGCGGCCGAAACGAACCGCCAGCTGGGCCTGCTGGCGCCGGACCTGGCCGACGCCATCCTCCGGGCCGCCGATGAAGCGGCCGCCGGTCGCTTCGACGATCAGTTCGTGGTGGACCTCTATCAAACCGGCTCCGGCACCTCCACCAATATGAACATGAACGAAGTGCTCGCCTCCCGGGCCAACGAGATTCTCACGGGCCGACGGGGCGGCCGCGCGCCGGTGCACCCCAACGACCATGTCAACCGAGGCCAGTCGAGCAACGATGTGATGCCCACGGCCCTGCATCTGGCCGCGGCCAGGGCGCTTCAAAGCGCCCTTCTGCCCGCTTTGGCCCGACTGCACCAGATGCTGGCCCACAAGGCGCTCACTTTCGAATCCATCCGCAAGATCGGGCGTACCCACCTGCAGGATGCCGTGCCCATGACCCTGGGGCAGGCTTTCTCGGGATTCGCGCGTCAGATCGAGTTGGCCCAAAAGCGCCTGGCCGACGCCCTGGCCCGGCTCACCGAGCTGGCCCTGGGCGGCACGGCCGTGGGCAGCGGACTCAACGCCCACCCCCAATTCGCCGCCATGACCATTGCCCGTCTGTCGGCCGTCACCGGCATTGAATTCACCGAGGCGACCAACCACTTCGAGGCCCAGGCGGCCCGGGACGCGGCCGTGGAGACCAGCGGCGCGCTGAAAACCGTGGCCGTCAGCCTGGTCAAAATCGCCAATGATATCCGTTGGCTGGGATCCGGCCCGCGCTGCGGTCTGGGTGAACTCAAGCTGCCGGCCCTGCAGCCCGGCTCCTCGATCATGCCGGGCAAGGTGAACCCCGTGGTGCCCGAGGCGGTGGTTCAAACCGCTTACCAGGTGATGGGCAACGACACCGCCATTACCCTGGCCGGCCAGGCCGGCAACTTTGAACTCAATGTCACGATCCCGTTGATCGCCCATAACCTGCTCCAGTCCATCCAGCTGCTGACCGAAGCCGCCAGGCTGCTGGTCGAGCACTGCCTCCAGGAGCTGGAAGCCGACCGGGATCGCTGCAACTATTTTATCGAGAGAAGCCTGGCGCTGGTCACCGGCCTGGTGCCGCTCATCGGCTACGATCGGGCCGCGGCCCTGGCCAAGCGCGCCTATGAGGAGGACAAGACCGTACGCCAGGTGATCCTCGAGGAGAACATCATACCCGCGGAGAAGATCGACGCCCTGCTGGGCTGACAGGCGTTCTTCCTGCGCGCTTCGTCAACGTCAACCAAAGGAGACAGAGATGGCCGAAAAACGCTATCAGATCAAAACCGCTTGTCCCCAGTGTGGTTGCAGCTTCGCCACGCATCTTTCCGCCGAAGAGCTCAAGAAGCGGTATGGCGACGTGCCCAATGTGGAGATGGAATGCGGTGAATGCATGCTCAAATACAGCACCCCCATGGAGAAAGCCTGCCCGGAGTGGGACAAGGAATGTAAGCTGAAATAACCTGCAAGCAGAACCCAAAGAAAGGAAATTCGCTGCCATGATGTATGATTTCAACGCCGACGAGATCTTCGAAATCGCCGAACAGCTGGAGCGCAATGGTGCCAAGTTCTATCGCACCGCGGCCGAAGCCGTGACAGATCAAAAGGCTTCCGAGTTCCTGCGCAAGCTGGCCGCCATGGAAGACGATCACGAGAAGACCTTTGCCCAGATGCGCAAGCAGTTGGGCGCCGGGGAAAAGGCCGCTACCGTGTTCGATCCGGAAGGAGATGCCGTCGGCTACCTGCGCGCCCTGGCCGATACCCGCGTGTTCTTCGAAAAGAAGATCGACACGGGCTCGATGGTGTCGATTCTAAAGGACGCCATTACGGCCGAAAAGGATTCCATCGTCTTTTACCTGGGCATGCGCGATGCGGTGCCGGAGAACCTGGGCCGCAGCCGCCTGGATGGTATCATCAAGGAAGAGATGGGCCACATCCGGCTGCTGAGCAAGGAGCTTTCGGCCCAGAAGAAATAGCACCCCCCTGCAGGTTTGCGTCCGCCGGGTTCCCGCGGAACCCGGCGGACGGACTTACTCGATCAACCGGCCGTTCAGCGCCAACTCCTCCAGCGCCGTTCGATCTTTCAATACGATCTCCGCCGCCTGCACCTCGATATACCCCTGCGCCGACATGCGGCTGAAAATGCGCGAGAGCGTTTCCGGAATGGTCCCCAGCAAACTGGCCAACTGCCCCTTGGAAATGGGCAGGTGCACACGGCCCGGGCATTCCTGTTCCTGGGACAGATAGATGAGGTAGGAGGCCAGCCGGCCGGGGACCTCCTTGAGGGAAAGATTCTCCACCTGCACGGTGAACTGCCGCAGGCGCATGCTGAGCAGGGCCAGCATGTTCAATGCCAGCGAGGGATGAGCGGTGATCAGATCGATAAACGCCTGGCGGGGAAAAAAGAGCAGTCGGCTTTTCTCCACGGCCTGGGCGTTGGCCGGAAAATGCTGGCCGGCAAATACCGGCACCTCGCCCACCGGCTGACCGGGGCCGTAGATGTGCAGGATCTGCTCCTTGCCGTCGGCCGAGGATTTGAAGACTTTGACCCGGCCGCTGACCACGATGTAGAAGCCGGCCCCCGCATCGCCTTCAAGAAAGATCGTCTGATTGCGGGCCGCGGAAATCTCCCGGCCGATCTGTTCGAGTTGGGCCAGCTGCTCCTCGCTCAGGCCGCTGAACAGGGGGCTGGCGGCCAAAATGGCTCGGCTTGAATGCATCGATGCGCCTCCCGGGCATTGAAAAATTGAAAAGCTGGCGCACTTTTCCCCAGTTCTTGATCCAAGTCAAGGCGCCTTTGCGCGAAAACGACTAAATCCGTGGCCAGTTGCGCTGCGGCGCCTTAAAAAAATGTGCGCCTTTGACTTAGATCAATGCAGCCACGGCGCCGCCCCGATAGGGTAGAATCAAAAACAGGGAGCAAAGGGCTTAACCGACACCCCAAACACCATATCAGGCCAAAAGGAGGAAAATCATGTTCTGTTTTCAATGCGAGCAAACGGCTAAAGGCGAAGGATGCACCAAGATCGGCGTATGCGGCAAACAGCCCGACGTGGCGGCCCTTCAGGATTTGCTGATTTACGTTGCCAAGGGCCTCGCCCAGGTGGCGCTGGCGGCCCGCAAGGCCGGCATCAAGGACAACCGGGTGGACCGCTTCACCTGTGAAGCCATCTTTTCCACCCTGACCAACGTGGATTTCGATCCCCAGCGCTTCGTCGCCCTGATCCAGGAGGCGGCCCGCCTGAGAGACGCTCTGAAGGCCAAGGCCGAAAAAACCGGTGCCAAAATTGGTGCCGGCGCCGTAGCGACCTTCAAGCCGGCCGCGGACCTCAAAGGCCTGGTGGCCCAGGGCGAATCGGTGGGCATTCCCTCCGCCGACCAGCTGAACGCGGACATCCGCAGCCTGCGCGAACTGCTGATCTACGGCATCAAGGGGTTGGCCGCATATACGGACCATGCGGCCATTCTGGGTCAGGAAGACGACGCCGTCTATCAGTTCATTTATGAAGGCCTGGCCGCCACCCTCGACGACAGCCTGGGGGTCAACGACCTGGTGGGCCTGGCCCTCAAGTGCGGCGAAGTCAACCTCAAGGCCATGGCCCTGCTGGACGCGGGCAACACCGGTACCTACGGCCATCCGGTGCCCACCGCCGTTCCGCTCGGTCACAAGAAGGGCAAGGCTCTCCTGGTCTCCGGCCATGACCTCAAGGACCTGGAGTCGATCCTCAAACAAACCCAGGGCAAGGGCATCTATGTCTACACCCATGGCGAAATGCTGCCGACCCACGGCTATCCGGGGCTCAAGAAGTACGAGCACTTCTACGGCCACTACGGCACCGCCTGGCAGAACCAGGCCAAGGAGTTCGCCGCCTTCCCCGGCGCCATCGTCATGACCACCAACTGCATCCAGAAGCCCAAGGAGAGCTACCAGGACAACATCTTCACCACGGGCCTGGTGGGCTGGCCCGGCGTGCACCACATCGCCACCAAGGATTTCACCCCGGCCATCAACAAGGCCCTGGCCATGCCCGGCTTCACCGAAGACGATCCCGGCAAATCGGTGATGGTGGGATTCGCCCGCAACGCCGTCCTCGGGGTAGCCGACAAGGTGATCGAGGCCGTCAAGAACAAGGCCATCCGCCATTTCTTCCTGGTGGGCGGCTGCGACGGCGCCAAGCCGGGTCGCGATTACTATACCGAACTGGTGGAGAAGATCCCCAGCGATTGCGTGGTGCTCACCCTGGCCTGCGGCAAGTTCCGCTTCTTCGACAAGGATCTGGGCAACATCGGCGGCATCCCGCGCCTGCTCGATATCGGGCAGTGCAACGACGCCCACTCGGCCATCCAGATCGCCGTGGCCCTGGCCGGCGCCTTCAACTGCGGGGTCAACGACCTGCCCCTGTCCATGATCCTGTCGTGGTACGAGCAGAAGGCCTGCGTGATCCTGCTGAGCCTGCTGCACCTGGGCATCAAGAACATCCGCCTGGGCCCCAGCCTGCCGGCCTTCATCAGCCCCAACGTGCTGGATGTGCTGGTCAAGAACTTCAACATCATGCCCATCGGCACCGCCGATCAGGATCTCAAGGCGATCCTGGGATAACCCGAAACGATCTGCCGCGTTTCCGGAGCGGCTCCTGCGCTCCGGAAACGCCCATCGAAAGGAGCGGCCGCCATGAAATGCCCCGGACAAGACACCCAATTCTGGAACGCCAGCGCGATCTTCGAAGCCCCCTGCCCCCAATGCGGCCGCACGGTGGAGTTTTTCAAGGATGATACCACCCGCAAGTGCGGCGGCTGCGGCCACCGCTTCGTCAACCCCCGGATGGACTTCGGCTGCGCCGCCTACTGCCAGTTCGCGGCCCAGTGCCTGGGCGACCTGCCGCCGGAACTGGTGGCCCAGAAAGAGGATCTGTTCAAGGACCGCGTGGCCATCGCCGTCAAACGCCATCTGAAGACCGACTTCAAGCGCATCGGCCGGGCCGCCCGTCGGGCGCGGCACGCCGAACTGATGGTCGGCGACGAAAAGGGCCGCCTGGCGCCGGTGATCATCGCGGCTTATGTTTGGGATCTGGACCCGGCGGGAACGACCGGCGAACGGCCCGAAGCCCGGGCCTTGCTGGAAGGACTGCAAGCCCCCCCGCCACTCGTGGCCAAAGTGTGCGCCATTCTCGACGGCGGGGGATCGCCCGAATCCGACGCGGCCCGGGATCATGCCCTGGTGGCCGATGCCGCGGCCATTGCCGAGCTCGAGGAACACGGCCGGCAAACCGAGTCGGATTCCCCTGGCGCCCCGACCATTGCCGCGGCGCTGCGCTCCGAGGCCGGCAAAGCATACGCCCGCAAGCTCTTCCCCAACTGAACAGCGAAACCAGGAAAGTGATGGTGCCCCATGAAACAAGTACGCAAGATCATCCAGATCGATGAAGAAAAATGCAACGGCTGCGGCAACTGCGTGACCGGCTGCGCCGAAGGCGCCCTGGCCATCGTGGACGGCAAAGCCAAGGTCATATCCGATAACTTGTGCGACGGATTGGGGGCCTGCATCGGCGAATGCCCCCAGGATGCCCTCAAAATCGTGGAAAAAGAAGCCGAGGCCTTCGACGAACACGCCGTGGAGCAGCACCTGGCGGCCCAGGCCGCCGAAAAGCCCGAGGCCGCCATGGCCTGCGGATGCCCCTCGGCGCAGATCCAGAGTTTTACCCCCTGCGCCAAGGCCAACGCGCCGGGGCGGCAGGTTCCGCTGCATGGATCGGCCTTGTCGCACTGGCCGGTGCAGATCCGGCTGGTGCCGCCCACGGCCCCCTTCCTCAAGGGCGCCGACCTGCTGGTGGCCGCCGACTGCGTGCCCGTGGCGTTCCCGGCCTTTCACCAGGAGTTCCTGCGCGGCAAAACCGTCATGCTCGGTTGCCCCAAGTTCGACGACGCCCAGGCCTACGTGGATAAATTCACCGCCATCTTCAAGACCGCCGGCCTCAAGAGCATCACCGTGGTGATCATGGAGGTGCCCTGCTGCGCAGGTCTGCCGCGCATCGTGGAGGTCGCCCAGCGGGAGGCCGGCACGCGCATTCCAACCCGTCTGGTCGTGGTCAGCACCCGCGGCAACATCCTTCAGGAGCGCAAGGTCGTGGCCGCATAACCACGGTGCCCCGCCCCCGGTGACGGCATCGCTCCCGCTTGACGCCGATGGCCGGAATCTCTATTAGTGGATCCACATTCGGCATCCACCACCACCGGGGAGGGTTCATGAGCACCATCGGGTTAGGCTTGTTGGCGAGTCTTTTGGCCGGGCTAGCCTCCGGTGTGGGCGCCTTGCCCATCCTTTTTTTCAAGCAGATTCCGGCGCGCATGGTCAATGTCATGCTGGGAGGGGCCGCCGGTGTGATGCTGGCCGCCACCTCCTTCTCCCTGGTGGTGCCCGGCATCGAATACGGCAACGCGGTCTGGCCGGGCCTGGGGGTCTATGTGGTCATCGTCGGCATGCTCGCCGGCGCGGTTTTCCTGGACCGCGTGGACAACTGGCTGCCCCACGAACATTTCGCCATGCGCAAAGAGGGCACCACCAGCACCGGCAAGGAAGGCCCGGACTCCCACCTTAAGAGAATCTGGCTGTTCATCTTTGCCATCACCATCCACAACTTTCCCGAAGGACTGGCGGTAGGAGTAGGCTTCGGCACCGGCGACGTAGGCGGCGGTACCAGCCTGGCCATCGGCATCGGCATCCAGAACATGCCCGAGGGTCTGGCCGTGGCCCTCCCTTTGCTCGGCCTGGGGTACAGCCGCACCAAGGCCATCGGCTATGCGGCCCTCACCGGACTGGTGGAACCCATCGGCGGCCTGTTCGGGGTCGGCGCCGTCACCCTCTTCAGCCAGGTGCTGCCCTTCGGCCTGGCCTTCGCGGCCGGTGCCATGCTGTTCGTGATCAGCGACGAAATCATTCCCGAAACCCATTCCAAAGGGAGATCCCGCAGCGCCACCTTCGGGGTCATGGTAGGTTTCGTGATCATGATGGCCCTGGACAATCTGCTGGGATGATCTGGGCGGGTTGTAAACTATGAATGCCCGACGCGCGTCTAAGCGGTTAAACCGGAGCCAAAAAGGCCCGAAGCGGATCAAAAAGGTGCAATGAACCCCTACGACCTTTCGCATCGCCCTCGGGCCACCGGAAATGCCGAGCAGATCGTCCAGTGGGTCCGGCAGGCCCAGTCCGGCGACCGTGAGGCCTTCCATCGGCTGGCGGATCAATTTCAGGCGGAGATTTTTCGCATGATTTACTACCGCACACGGTCCAGGATGGATGCCGAGGACCTGACCCAGGATGTCTTTCTGCGGGCCTTCAAGTATATCGACCGGCTGGTGTCGCCGGAGCTTTTCCGCAGTTGGCTCTATCGCATCGCCGTGAACCGGGTGCGGGACCATCACCGCCGGCAGCGCATCAAGTCGATGTTCGGCCTGGTCTCCACGGACGACGAGGCGTTTCAAGAGACCGAAGAAATGGCCGTGCCGCCCGAAGCCACGCGCCAAATGGCACGGAGCCGATTCTGGGACCAGGTGCGTGACATCATGTCCCACCTGCCGCGCATGGAACGGGAGGTCTTCTACTTGCGCTTTTTCGACCAGCTCAGTATAAAAGAAATCACCGCTGCCATGCAAAAGAACGAAAGTACCGTGAAGACGCACTTGTACCGGGCCCTGAACAAGGTCAAAGCCGCTGCCGAAGCGGCCGGCCTGGGAGAGGATGATTTATGAACAGCGAACATCTCATCCACGATGAACTGCTTGTGGCCGTGGTGGATGCCGCCGACCTGGCCGCGGAAAAACGGGCCCACCTGGCCGCCTGCCCTGTCTGCACCAATGCCCGTGCGCGCCTGGAGGAGCGTTTCGTGCGCCTGGGCCGCATGGCCCATAAAATGGCGCCGGCACCGGCGCGGCCTTTCCGGCTGCCCACGGAAACATCGGCTGCATCCGGGTTTCGCTTCAAACCTTTGTGGGTCATGGGCTTGGCTGCGGCCATGCTGCTGGCCATGCTCATGGGCCGGTCCCTGGGCCCCGATTTCTGGCGCGGGCCGGTCCCCGTCCCCACGGCCGCCATGCTGGAAGAGGATCGACGGCTGACCGAAGCCGTGGATGCGCTGGTCGAGGATGCCCTGCCGCCCGCCTTCCAGCACCTGGCCTCCCTGGATGAAGAAGATATCCAGGTGTCACCGGACATCGATGACGATCTGCTCGATTGGGTGGTGCCGCCCATCGAAGAAAACAACGACGCCTCAACCTTGAAGGGATGATTTCATGTTCACGTATGCACGCGGATGGGCGCTGGTATTGATCATGCTGTTGGCGGCCGCAACGGTCCAGGCCCAGGAGGCGCCGGCCGGACGCTGGTGGCACAACAAACAGGTGGCCGGCCAGTTGCAGCTCAGCCCCGGCGAGATCCAGCAACTGGAGCGCGCCTACGAGGATTCACGCCTGAAGATGATCCGTTTGAAAAGCCAGGTGGAGTCCGAGCAGTTCAAACTGCAGACCATGGTGGAAAAACGCAACGTGGACGACGGCGCCATCCGGGCCCAGCATCGCGCCCTGGAACAGGCGCGCTCCCAACTGGCCGATGAACGATTCGCCTTTTTCGTGGAAGTGCGCCAGATCATCGGCCCCGACCGCTTCCAACGCCTGTTGGATATGGCACCCAAGGGTCGCCGAAATTAGAGCTCAATCCAGCTTTCCCGCCACCGATCCGGATATGAAACGCACTGCCTGACCGGCCTCCATGGCGTGCACGGCATAGGGCCAGGCAGTGCGATGGTCATGACGGCCCCTTGGTGCAACGCTGTTGGGCGCAGGCCCCCCGGCAATGTTCATGATTATCGAACGTCCTTTGCCATGCCTGAATAATGGGGCCGCCTGCTTTTTATCGTCAAGTCCCCAGGAATCCTTATCCGGCTTGGTTGACAAGGCCGGACAACTCTTCTAAGGTGAAGTCCGGCGCATCGGACGACCCTGCGATATTCACCACCGCCCCTGGGGCGGTTCCCATAGACACACATCAGGAGGTTCATCATGATTACCGTCATCGCCAAGTTGCCGGTCCAGGAGGGCAAGGCCGAAGAGACCATCACCGAAATCAAAGCCTTGATGAAAAAAGTGGCCACCGAAGAGGGCACCCTGCTCTACAGCCTGAACCGCAAGAGTTCCGAGCCGAACGTCCTCATCTTCGTGGAGCGCTACAAGGACAAGGCCGCCCTGGCAGCCCATTCGGCGACACCTCACTTCAAGGAATTTTCAGGCAAACTGGCAACGGTGCTGGCCGGCAAGCCGGAGATCACCGTCCTGGAAGAGCTGGAGGTCGTCCTCCGTTAGCACGATTATCCGGCCCGCCGCCTGCTCGCCGTGCGGCGGGCCGGAGCAACAAAAGGAGTATCGCGGCATGGAGCATTTGCTTTCCAGGGAAGATCTCGACTTCCGGACCCGCTGCCAGGCGTATGCCCAAGACCAGTTGCGGCCGCTGGCCAGGCAACTTGGCGAAATCGACGACGTGCCCGAGGCCTTGCGCGCCTCGCTGCGGGATTCGGGCCTCTACGGCCCGCTCTACCCCAAGGCGTACGGCGGCCAGGGCCTGAGCGCCGTGCGCATCTGCCTGGCGCGCGAAGCCATGGCCGGCATCTTCGCGCCGGCCGACACCACCTACGCCATGCAGGGCCTGGGCGGCTACCCCATCGTGCTGGCCGGCAGCGAGGCGCAGAAGCAGAAGTATTTGCCCGACCTGGCCGCGGGCCGGCGCCTGACCACCTTCTGCCTCACCGAGCCCGAGGCCGGATCGGACGTTTCCGCCCTGCAGACCACGGCCGTGGCATCGGGCGACCACTTCGTCGTCAACGGCCGCAAGCGCTTCATCTCCAACGGCTACTCGGCCGATATGGGCATTCTCTTCGCCCGCACGCCCACCGCCGACAGACCCAACGCCATCTCCGCCTTCATCGTGGAAAAAAGCATGGGCGGCTGGAACGTGGACAAACGCCTGGGACTGATGGCCAGCCACGACATCGTGGCCTTCGAGATCAAGGATCTGCGCGTGCCCCGGCAGAACCTGCTGGGACCGGTGGGCGGCGGCTTCAAGCTGGCCATGCAGACCCTGGACCTGATGCGCATGTCGGTGGGTGCCGCGGCCCTGGGCATGGCCCAGACCGCCCTGGCCGAAAGCCTGCGCTACGCCCAGGCCCGGGTGCAGTTCAAGCAGCCCATCGTCGCCTTCCAGTCCACGGCCTTCAAACTGGCCGATATGGCCGTGGAGATCGAGGCGGCCCGGGGCCTGGTCTACCGCGCGGCCCTCAAGAAAGACCGCGGGGACGCCGATGCCTCCTACCATTCGTCCATCGCCAAACTCTACGCCACCGAGGCGGCCTTCCGCTGCATCGACCAGGCCGTGCAGATCCATGGCGGCGTCGGCGTGCTCAGAGGTTCGACGGTGGAACGGCTCTACCGGGAGATCCGGCCCTTGCGGGTCTACGAGGGAACCACCGAGATCCAGAAGGTGATCATCGCCAATCACCTGCTCAAAGCGGAGAAGCAGAAAAAGGGGGCCGCGCCATGAACGACACCCCTCCAGCGCCGGCTGCTTGCGCGGCCTGTGCCATGCCCGCAGCCAAACGCATCTGCGTGCAGCCCAAAGGCACCGGCGGCAAGGGATGCCCCACCCTGGCCTGCCAGCGGTTGCTGGCCGAAGCCAACCAGGCCTATGCCGACCCGGCGGTGGCCGAATTCGCCCGCCAGGCCTCCCGCCAGGAAGCCGAAGGTTACGCCAATCGCCACGAGCGGCCTTACGTCATGCAGCCGGCCATGCCGCGCATCGAGGAGATCGGGGCCTTCGCCCGCAAGATGGGCTATCGCCGCCTGGGCCTGGCCTTCTGCATCGGTCTGGCCAGGGAGGCTGCGGTGGTCGAGCAAATCTTCCAGGGCCAGGGTTTCGAGATGGTATCGGTGGCCTGCAAGGCTGGCGGCACGCCCAAAGAGTTCATCGGCATCGGCGATGACGAGAAGATCTTCCAGGGCCGGCGCGAAGCCATGTGCAACCCCATCTTCCAGGCCACGCTGCTCAACCGCGAACAAACCGAGTTCAACATCCTGCTGGGACTGTGCGTGGGCCATGATTCGCTCTTTTTCAAGTACGCCCAAGCCCCCACCACGGTGCTGGCCGTAAAGGACCGGGTCACCGGCCACAACCCGCTGGCCGCCGTATACCTGGCCGACTCTTACTACCGCAAGATCCGGCAATCGGGAAAAAATGGAAAACGCCCATAGGCCACGAAGCGGCCCCAAACCCTGCAACCATCGGAGAAACCTATGATCAAAACCCGAATTACCGAAATGTTCGGCGTGGAGCGCCCCATCATCCAGGGGGGCTTGATGTGGATCGCCAGGGCCGAGCTGACCGCGGCCGTGGCCAATGCCGGCGGCATGGGCTTCATGACTGCCCTGAGTTTCGGCGACCCCGAGGGGCTGCGGGCCGAAATCCGCAAGTGCCGCCGGATGACGCCCAAGCCCTTCGGCATCAACCTCACCTTTCTGCCCACCTTGCGGCCGCCCGATTATCCGGCCTTTATCCGGGTGTGCATCGAAGAAGGGATCAAGTTCATCGAAACCGCGGGCCGCAACCCCGAGCCCTACATGGACCAGCTGAAGTCGGCCGGCATCAAAGTGATCCATAAATGCACCTCGGTGCGCCATGCCCTCAAGGCTGAGAAGATCGGCTGCGACGCCGTGAGCATCGACGGCTTCGAGGCCGCCGGCCACCCGGGCGAAGACGATGTCACCAGCTTGATCCTGGTGCCGCTCACCCGCGACGCCCTGAAGGTGCCCATCGTGGCCTCGGGTGGCTTCGCCGACGGCCGCGGCCTGGTGGCGGCCCTGGCCCTGGGCGCCGACGGCATGAACATGGGCACCCGCTTCGTAGCCACTCAGGAAGCGCCGGTGCACGAGAACGTGAAACAGGCCCTGGTCGCCCACGGCGAACTGGACACCCGCCTGATCATGCGCACCCTGCGCAACACCGAGCGGGTGCTGCACAACCCCGTCGTGGACAAGGTGCTGGAGATCGAAAGCCGGGGCAACACCAAGATCGAGGAGATCGCCCCTTATGTCTCCGGCCTGGTGGGCAAGCAGAAAATGATCGAAGAGGGCGACACCCAGGCCGCCATCTTCTCGGCCGGCCAGTGCATGGGCCTGATTCGGGATATCCCCACCTGCAAGGAGCTGCTGGACCGCATCATGGCCGAGGCCGAGGCGATCGTAAAAGAAAAGTTGGGCCATATCTGCCGGTAGATCAGGACGAGCGCCACTGCTTCTACCGGCATCACCCGTTCCGCAGCCAAGCGATTGGGGCGGATGGAGCGATGCGCTCCATCCGCATTCCCAGGCAGTTTAGGCCGGCGGGAAAACAATTCTTCGCAAGCCTACCGGGTCAAGGTGAGGATCGTGTAGGCCAGGATCAGGAGCGCCAGCAGCCCGACGGCCGCTGCCTCCCCATTGGTCAGGGTTCCCGCGCGGGTGGTGCCGTCCGCTTTGGCCAGGACCCGCTCCCGGTGTATCAGAAACCATGGAACCGCGGCACCGATGGCGATGAACAGGCCGAACAGCACCCAGAACCATACCCCGCGCATGGCCAGGCGGCGGGCTTCGAGAAACATCCACAGGATCGCGGCCAGGCCGATGCCGAGGATGTCCACCGTGATGGAACGGCTGGCCGGATTCTCCAGGGTCAGTTGCCAGAAGCGCACATTGCCCCCAATGATGTCCAGCCCCTGAAAAAGCTGCAGGTTGTTGCCCCAGCACCCCACCAGGGCCATCAGGCCGATGGCCCCATACACTGCACACAGCATGTTTCGCGATATTTCCATGATTCCTCCTAAGCGTTCCATGGTCGTCCTTGGTTTTATTTTTTCTGGGCCATAGTACGCTATCAGGTAATATTGTCCATTACCTATAAGGTAAAATCCATGACGTCCATAAGTGCGCCGATACCGTTGGGACCATCGACCCTAGGCCGCAACCGCTCCCCCTGGCGCGCTGCAGCCAACGGGCAGCGGCGCTCAGCCTGGTGCAGACCGGTCCGGCGACCCGGTGGCCAGGGTCGCGGCGAGGTGGCGGCGGGCTTTGGATAAAATTTGGTCGACCCGCGGCGTATGCGGCAGGGCGGCGGCGATGTTGTCCAGGTAGCCGCGGTCGGCGATGGCGCGCAAGGTAGGCTGGAAATTGATGTCGAAGACCCACCCCGCGTGCATCAGGAGGCGGTCGGTGGGGTTTTTGACCAGGCGGTAATTCACGGTCTCGCCGCGCATCAACGCCGCGTGGATTTGGTCGGTGGCGTCGTCGGACCTGGGCACCAGCACTTTGAAGAGCGCCTGATCCGCGGCGGCGATGTTCTCCATGATCACCCGGTAGATATCCAATTTATCCGCGTCCCGGACCAGCTTAAGAAAGAAGAGCGCCTCGGCGGACAGCGCCGGCGGCAGCGCCAGCTTGTTGTGGTGGTGAATCGCCTGGACGATGAGGCGGACCTCCGCGGCAGCGAAGGCCGCCAGCAGGCCGTTGGCCGAGACCACCGCCGCGCCCAGGTCGCCGTGGTCGGTGGAGGCGGCGTCGTTGAAGGTCCGGTAGCGCCGGAACTGTTCGAACCGGCCGGCGTCGTGAAGCAGGCCGATGGCCCGGGCGATCAGCAGCGGCCGGGGTTCGAGACCCAGCGCCCGGCCGATGAACACGATTTCGTCGGCCACGCGCAGGGAATGGCTGTATTTCTGATCGAAATGCCGGCGGGTCGTGTCGTCCGCAGGACCGAAGCTCTGGATATGCTTCAGCAGCCAGTCGTGCAGATGGCAATAGATTTCCTCGTCGGTCTTCACCTGGATTCCTCTCCGGGATTGGTTGGCGGCCCATCGACCCCGAGGGAATTTGCAAACGAAGCGACGTTTGTCAAGTCGCCGGCAGCCCCTGCCCCGGGATCACCCCGCGGCCCGACCCCACCTCGGGACCTTGGCCATGCCACGAGCTGGGTGAAACCAGTTTCATTGTTACACATTGTTACAACTTGTTACCCACCGGAAAAGCATTCTGCGGCCGAAGATCGTATCCATGACCATGCCTGGCTTTTCAGGCATGCGCATGAATCATCGCAACGATCGAAAAGAAGGAGGGTACTATGAAGACATTGATCTGGGTCTCGGTGGGTCTGCTTGCCAGCTTATTCCTGGTGGTCGGCTTCATGGCCTGCGATGGAAGCCGCACCGCATGCTTCCGCGGCCATGGCGGCACACCGGAAGAAAAGGTGGCCTGGGTGAACCAGTGGGTAACTAAAAAACTGGATCTCAACGCAACACAGCAGGCCGAATTGACCCGCATGCTGACCGAGATGGCGGACAAACACGCTGCCCTGCATGCCATGCGCAGCGATTTCCGGCAGGACTTTCTGGACGAGCTGCGCAAAGAGCAATTGCGGCCCGAGGAGCTGAAGCAGCTGGTCGAGAGCCGGCGACCGGCCTTCGAGGAGATGCTCGACCTGGCCGCCAGGAACCTGGCCGCTTTCCATGCCATGCTCACCCCCGAGCAGCGCGAAAAGTTGGTTGCCGGCCTCGAAGCCCATCGTGAACGATGCCCCTGGACAAAAGGCGAGTGATACACCACCGGCCCCTTGCTTGTAGTCCAACGCGCCCGGTGCGTGGGTCCGCCGGGTCCACGCACCGGGCCACACACCGGGCAGCCCCCCTGTATGGCGGTTTTCATCCTGGGGCGGGTTATGGTAGGCTGAACCCGCCGGGGGAAGGACATGAAACCACTGCTGCTCATCATCGACGATGACCCGAAACTCAACCGCCTGCTCACCGAGTTTCTGGGAGATTTCGGGTTCCGAGTGGAGAGCGCCGTCACGCCCGCCGAGGGGCTGAAGAAGTTGCGCCGGGACAAGCCTGCGCTGATCATCCTCGACGTGATGCTGCCTGAAATGAACGGCTTCGAGCTGTGCAAACAGATCCGGCGGGATTCGGCCGTGCCCGTGATCATGCTCACCGCCCGGGGCGACCCCATGGATCGCATCATCGGCCTGGAGATCGGCGCCGACGACTATCTGCCCAAGCCCTTCGAGCCCCGGGAACTGGTGGCGCGCATCCAGGCGGTGCTGCGCCGCACCGCCGGTGCAAGCCCCGGTGGCACCCAAACCTTCGGCCGCCTCCGCCTGGACACGGCCCAGCGCAAGGTCTACCTGGACGGTGCACCGGTGGAGTTGACCACCCAGGAGTTCGAGGCCCTGGCCCTTTTGGCACGCCATCCCGGCCAGGTGCTGGACCGGGACCGCATTCTGCAGGAATTGCGCGGCATGGAGAGCGACGCCTTCAACCGCTCGGTGGATATCACCATGAGCCGCCTGCGCCAGAAGCTCGGAGACGACCCCAAGGCGCCGAAGTTCATCAAGACCATCTGGGGGGCCGGCTATATGTTCATCGCCATGCCGGCGGAAGATCCCTCCGGGAGGGAACGGGAATAGCCCATGCCCAAAATCTTCTCATCCGTCTTCGTCAAACTCTTCGCCATTCTGGTGGCGGCCGGCATCGGGATCAACCTGGCCATCCTTCTCTTCATCGGCTCGTTCCGCCACCACCTGAGCACCACCTACGAATCGCATCTGGCCCGCTATATCGACTTTCTGGTGCAGGAGATCGGCGAGCCCCCCGATTTACAACGCGCCCAGCGGCTGGCGACCGAAACCGGGATGAAGATCGCTTACGATTCGCCTTCGCGGCAATGGGCCACCCACCCCCGCGGCGAATTCCCCGAGCAGGTTTGCCATCACCTGTTCAATCTCCAGGACGGCCGTATCCAGGCAGGCTCGTATCATGGGCAGCATGTGTTTTATGTCGCCCGGGACGACGGCCGGCTCACCTTTTTCCTGCCCAAAACCTGGGATGCGGATCGGAAGATCAAGGTGTTCGGTTTGATCCTGCTGCTGGGTATCACCTTGCTGCTGGCCGCCGTCTACTTCGCCATTCGACGGGTGCTCAAGCCCTTGCGCGGTCTCGAAGAGGGGGTGCGCCAGGTGGCCCAAGGCCGGCTCGGCCACCAGGTCCCGGTCCAAGGCCGCGATGAGCTCAGTGCTCTGTCCCGCTCGTTCAACGACATGACCCGGCAGATCGCGCTGCTGATCAAGGCTAAAGAGCGCCTGGTGCTGGATGTCAGCCACGAGCTGCGCTCGCCTCTCACCCGGTCCAAAGTGGCCCTGGCCATGCTGCCTGAATCGGCCGGCAAGCAGAGCCTTCTCGAAGATATCGGCGAGATGGAAGCAAAAATCGCCGAACTGCTGGAAAGCGCCCGCGCCGTGGGAGTCAAGGCCGAGCTCAAGCGCGTACCCACCGATCTGGCGGAGCTGATCGCCCGAACCGCGGCCGGTTTCAAAGACCGCCCGCCGGGAGTGCGCCTCGCCGAGCTGCCGCAACTGCCGCCCGTGAGCCTCGATCCGCGGCAGACGGAAAGGGCGCTGCGCAATATCATCGACAACGCACTGAAATACAGTGTCCCGGCGAGTCCACCGGTGCGGATCGCCCTGCATGCCCGCGAAGCCTTCGCGGTCATCACGGTCAGCGACCGGGGAATCGGCATTCCCCGGGCGGACCTGGCGCTGGTCTTCGAACCCTTCTACCGGGTCGACCCCTCGCGTAGGGCCCGGACCGGGGGCTACGGCCTGGGGCTGAGCCTGGCCAAAACCATTGTGGAGGCCCACGGCGGGCGCATCGAGATCGACAGCGTGCACGGCGAAGGCACCACGGTGCGCATCCTGCTGCCCGCATGAGCCGATTGGTTTCTTGTTGACAACATCCGCCCCTTACCATAGGGAACCGATATGTCAGTCCGCGTAAGCGCGCCTCCTTCCCCCCTTGTTCCATGACGAGGCGCGCATCAGCGGGCATCTCCCCGTTCTTCCGGCATAGCCGCAGATCCATCCGAAGTGAACACGACGACAGCAGCTCGAGGACTGCGCCCGACAAGGGAGGAATAACCGATGCCATTTTTCGACGACACACGGCCCGGCCGGAATGTCACCTACGGCCAGGCCACTTTCGATCTTCCCATTCTCTACTTCCGGGACGATTTCTTCGGGTTGTACTTCACGGCCGACTACGCCAAAGTCAAGGCCATCATGCCATCGGACAATTTGGCGCCGCTGATGCTGCCCAACCGCAAGGCCATCGTGGCCGTGGCCGCCTTCAACTACATCGACACCACCATCGGCCCCTACGGTGAAGTGCCGGTGGTCATCCCGGTGGTCCACAAAGGCAAGGGCACCCGGCTGGCCAGCCTCCTGCCCCTGCTGATGGAAGGCTGGTACCCGGGCTTCGGCCTGCTGGTGCAGCACCTGCCCGTGACTAAGGTCGTGGCCCGCGATGCCGGCCGCGGCGAGTGGGGCTACACCAAGTTCGTGGCCGACATGATCTTCACGGTCACTCCGGAATACTTCCGCTGCGCCATGTCCGAGGGGAACACCCCCATCCTCGACCTGCACGTGCGCAAGAGAGGTTTTCGCACCACCGACCGCAAGCCCATGATCACTTACTCGGTCAAGGAGGGTCGCCTGATCAAAACCGTCATCAAGACCCGCGGCCTCAAGCGGACATCGCTCCTGCCCTGGGGCTCCTACGTCACCTGGGGCAGCCATCCCATGGCCGAGGCGGTGCGCAGCCTGGGCATCTCCAAGCGGCCCTTCATGTCCATGTACTATTCCGAGCGTTCGGCCATCCTGCCCTCGGGAGAAGTGCTCGAACGGGACGCCCGCCCCTTCGAGGGCTACCCGGGGGAACCGCGCGTGGGCATTCACCAGACCTTTTACACGGAACCGCGCTGATCGGAGATCAACCGCCAGGCCCTGCGCTCAGAGGCCTCAATCCTGACGGCGGCGGGTTCGAGAGTCGCACCGTCTTCTGCGTCCCGCCCGGCACCGAAGCCAAACCCTTCTTCATGGTGCTCAACGGCGGCGACGATGCCATGGAGATGACCGTTTCCATGCCCAAGGCCCTGGCCGGCAACGGACGGTTGGAGCGCTTCATGGCCAATATCGCCGCCGCGTTGAAACCGCGGCCCTGAGCGGGCTGCCCATCGTCTCAGCGATAACTCCTTGTACCGAAGTGCCGGCCGCCCCTCACACCCCCCTCCTGAATGGACCGCCGCTTTTATCATCAAAAATGAGCCCTAAACCAGGCATATCCAAAATCAGGAAGTATTCACCCCATTTCTGGGGAATTTTCTCCCCAACCGCCGAACCGATGGCAATTACACCATGAATCAAGCACAATAGAACTATTTGGGGCACTAAAGCCCCATTTGCGCCATTTGTGCGAATGCTTTCGATTCGCCAATATTTATATTACTTCAAAATAGATATGGACTTACGTGATTTCTGGCACGGATCTTGGACAATATCTACCTGTTTTTGTTTGCCCAACTTGCACAAATTGCTCATTTTGCACAAATGGCACATATAGGACCGCAAGCAAGTGCATCTGCTATCCTTCTTTTGCCTGATGATCGGGTGATTTCACCCCTGTGACATAAAATTCAAGAATCGAGGTTAGTATGGCTGGTAATGAAAAAGTGAGTCTCAACAGGCAAATGAACCGCCGCGACTTCCTGAAGCTCTCCCTAAAAACAGCGGCCGTGCTCGGGCTTTCTTCCACCCTGGTGCCGGAGCTGTGCCATGCTCTGGAGAAAAAGGAAAAACCGGCGGTGATCTGGCTTCATTTCCAGGAGTGCACGGGATGCACGGAGTCCCTGCTGCGAGCCACCGAACCCGAGGTGACGGAACTGATCCTGGATATCATCTCTTTAGAATACCACGAAACTCTGTTTGCCGCCGCGGGCCATCAGATCGAAGCGAGTCTGGCCGAGGCCCTGCAGCGCTATAAAGGAAAGTATGTGCTGGTGGTCGAGGGCGCCATCCCGGTCAAAGCCGAAGGACAATTCTGCACCATCGGCGGCCACTCGGCCCTGGAGATTCTCAACAGGACCGCGCCCGGCGCGGCCGCGCTGATCGCCCTCGGATCGTGCGCCGCCTGGGGCGGCATCGCCTCGGCCGGCCCCAATCCCACCGGCGCCCAGGGAGTCATGCGCACCCTGACCGACCTGAAAATCGACAAGCCGGTCATCAATATCCCGGGCTGCCCGCCCAACCCGCACAACTTCCTCTCCACGGTGGTCCAATACCTCATGTACGGCGTGCCCGCCCTCGACCAGGAGAGTCGCCCCAAATTCGCCTACGGCACCCTCATCCACGACCAGTGCGAGCGCCGGGGCCATTTCAACAGCGGCCGCTTTGCCGAAGCCTTCGGCGATGAAGGCCACCGCAAAGGGTACTGTCTGTACAAACTGGGGTGCAAAGGCCCCAGTACCTACGGCAACTGCCCGGAGCAGGGATTCAACGCCGAACGCAAGTGGCCGGTCTCCATCGGCCATCCCTGTTTCGGATGCATCGAGTCCAAGGTCGGGTTCACCAAGCCCCTGTTCGAATTGTCGGACATGGTCACCGCCGCCAACCCGCCCCAGATCTACCCCCCGCCCCTGCCGGCCGACGAACACAAGATCAGTCCGCTGGCCACGGGCATCGTCGGCGCGGTGACCGGCGCCGTGGCGGCCGCGGCCGTCAAAAAGGCCTTGAATCTCAAACGCAGCAAGGACGGTGAAGATGAAGAACAAAAGTCGTAGACAATTCGTCAAGACCATCGCCGCCGCCGGGGCCGGCGTGCTGGCAGCGCCCCTGGTATCGGCCAAAACGGCGGTGGCGGCGAAATTCAGGGGCCGCCGCGACCGGGACATGGGCATGCTCTACGACGCCACCATGTGCATCGGCTGCCGCTCCTGCGAAGTCGCCTGCAAGCAGGCCAACCGGAAGCCCACGGAATATGATGCCGACGGCATCTGGGATGCCCCCAAGGATCTTTCGGCCAAGACCCTGACCCTGGTCAAGCTCTACAAGGACGACACGGCGCAATCCTTCGTCAAGCGCCAGTGCATGCACTGCGTGGATCCGGCCTGCGTCTCCGGCTGCCCCACCTCGGCCATGGTCAAGCAGCCGAACGGCGCCGTCACCTGGAATGCGGACGCCTGCGTCGGTTGTCGCTATTGCCAGATGGGATGCCCCTTCAACATCCCCAAATATGAGTTCGATTCGGCCTATGGCCGCATCGTCAAGTGCGAGTTGTGCGCCAACAACGGTTACCTGGAAAAAGGCTTCACCGCCTGTTCCAAAGCCTGCCCCACCGGCGCAATTCTCTTCGGAAGACAAAAGGAGCTGCTCAGGACCGCCAAAGAGCGCATCCGCGACAACCCGGGCCGCTATGTTGAGAAGATCTACGGCGAATGGGACAGCGGCGGCACCGGTGTGCTCTACCTGGCCAGCGTTCCCTTCGAAAGGCTTGGCTTTCCGGAGCTTCCCGAATACTCTTCCGCGCGCATCAGCGAGGGCATCCAGCACACGATCTATCAACATATGATTGCGCCCATCCTGATCTACTTCGGCCTGGCCTTCGTGGCCTTCCGCAATACCCGGTCGGCGCATAAGCAAAAGGAGGATTGAAAGTGGCTCACGTCAACGCAAAACCCCTGGGGGGCAAAATCTTCACCACGCCGGTGCTCCTCCTGCTGGCCGGCGCCGCTATCGGTGTTTTCTTCCTGTCGGTCCGCTACGCGCACGGCATCGGCGCGGTCTCCAACCTTTCGGACTACATGCCCTGGGGCATCTGGAAAGTATTGAACGTCATCGTGGGCGCCGCGCTGGTCTGCGGCGGCTACGCCTGCGCCTTCACCGTCTACGTCTTCAACCAGGGCCACTATCACCGCTACGTCCGTCCGGCCCTGCTGCTTTCCCTGCTGGGATACTCGTTTGCCGGGCTTTCGCTTTTCTACGACGTGGGCCGGTATTGGGGGCTGTTCAATTTCATGATCCCCAAATACTGGCAGGCCAACTCGGTGCTCTTCGAGGTCGGCCTGTGCGTCATGACCTACATCTGCGTCCTGTGCCTGGAAATCGCGCCGGCCATCATCGAAAAGTTCCTGCACGGGGACGGGCGCCTGGCCCAGCTGCTCTACAAATTCTACCGTTTGCTGGATCGCTTCCTGTTCCTGATCATCTCTTTCGGCATCCTGCTGCCCACCATGCACCAGTCCGGCCTCGGCGGCCTGGCCGTGGTCATGGGACAGAAGATCAGCCCGCTCTGGCAGAGCCCGCTGGTCTCGCTGCACCACCTGGTATCGTGCATCGCCATGGGCTACGGGTGCGTCATCGTGACCGAGCTGATGGTCTCCGAAGATTACAAGATCGAATCGCACCTGGCCATCCTCAGCAAACTGGCCAAGGTGATGAGCCGCTTCATGTTCGTCTTCCTGGTCCTGCGCCTGAGCGAAGTGTTGCGCACCGGCGCCATTCTCCAGGCCTTCACGCCCTCCGTGGACAGTCTCTCGTTCTGGGCCGAGATGGTGTTGATCTTCGGCAGCATCTGGCTGGTGCGCAACGACGCCGCCCGCATCGTCCCCCGAAACATCTTCCTGGGCAGCTGTCTGACCATGGCCGCGGGGTCGCTCTACCGCATCAACGTCTACATCATCGGCTTCCACCCGGCCCCCAACGTCAGCTACTTCCCGTCGGTTCCCGAGCTTTCGATCTCCCTGGGCATGATCTGCCTGCAGCTCGCGCTGTTCATCACCATCATCAAGACGTTTCCCATTATTGCATTGGAAAGGAGATAACCCATGGGCCAGATTGTCACCATCGATCCGGTCACCCGCATCGAAGGCCACTTGAGAGTCGATATCAAAGTTGAAAACGGCAAGGTCAGCGACGCCTGGTCCACCGCCTCCATGTTCCGCGGCATCGAACAGATCCTGGTCGGCCGCGACCCGGGCGAAGCCTGGATCTTCACCCAGCGCTTCTGCGGGGTCTGCACCACGGTCCACGCCATCGCCTCGGTGCGCGCGGTGGAGAACGCCCTTAACCTGGAAATACCGCTCAACGCCCAGCTGATCCGCAACCTGGTGATGGCCGCCCACGCCATCTTCGACCATATCTCCCACTTCTACCTGCTGTCGGCCCTGGACTGGGTGGACGTGGTCTCGGCCGCCAAGGCCGATCCCAGGGCCGCGGCCAAGGTGGCCCAGTTGATCTCGCCCGCCTGGAAGGGCAACTCCGAGGCGGAGTTTAGCGCCGTCAAAGAGCGCTTGAACGGCGTGCTGGCCAGCGGGCAGCTGGGCATCTTCAACAATGGCTACTGGGGTCACGCGGCCATGCGGCTCACCCCCGAGCTCAACCTCATGGCCGCGGCCCACTATCTGCAATCCTTCGACTATCTGCGCAAGGTCAACGAAGTGGTCGGCCTGCTGGGCGGCAAGACGCCCCATATCCAGAACCTGGCCGTGGGGGGCGTGGCCAATCCCGTCGACCTGGACCAGGAGACCGCCGTGAACATGACCACCCTGCTCAAGGTCAGAAGCTACTTCGACGCCGTGCGCGACTTCGTCAACACGGTCTACTTCCCGGACGTCTGCGCCATCATGAGCCAGTACATGCCCTGGGCCACCTACGGCCATGGCGTCACCGACATGCTGGCCGTTCCGGAGTTCCCCACCGACACCAAAGGCTCCCGATTCATCATGAACGGCGGCAGCGTGGTGGGTGGCCAGGTGACGGCGGTGAAAGGCTTCGGCGACAAATACTTCGAGGAGAACGTCACCGAGTCGGTGGCCCATTCGTGGTATGACGGCGCCTGGGAGCAGCACCCCTACAAGGAGACCACCGAGCCCAACTTCACCGGGTTCGATCCCGACGGCAAGTACTCCTGGGTGAAGAGCCCCCGCTTCGACGGCAAGCGCATGCAGGTGGGCCCGGCCGCCCAGGTGCTCTCCAGCTATATGCTCCAGGACCCGCTGACCATCAAATATGCCGGCCTGTTCCTCCAGACCGTCAACGGCCTCGGCACCGCGACAGGTGTAAGCAGCGCGGCGAGCCTGGATCTCAACGGCCTGGTCGGTGCCCTGCCGTCCACCATCGGCCGCCACGGTGCGCGGGTCATCCGCGCCGCCGCCATCCTCGACATGGCCCTGACCAACTGGGAGATGCTGGTGGACAACATCGGCAAGGGCGACACGGCGGTCTGCAATCCGCCGGTCTATCCCAAGGGCGAAGTCCAGGGGTTCGGCTTCCATGAAGCCCCCCGCGGCGTGCTCTCCCACTGGATCGTCATCGACAACGGCAAGATCAAAAACTACCAGGCGGTGGTGCCCTCCACCTGGAACCTGTGCCCCCGGGACCAGGAGGGCCAGCACGGCCCCACGGAAGCTTCGCTCATCGGCAATCCCATCGCCGACCCGCAGGCCCCCCTGGAAGCCCTGCGCACCCTGCACAGCTACGACCCGTGCATGGCCTGCGCCGTGCACGCCTTCGATCCCAAAGGAAACGAACTTGGAAAAGCCAACACACGCACCTGATCGGCCCGGCGCCATCGTCGGTGTCGGCAACGTCCTGCAACGCGACGACGGCATCGGCGTCACGATCCTCAAGTACCTCGAGGCGGCCTTGCGCTTCCCGGCCAATGTCTCCCTCATCGACGGGGGCACGGCCGGCGCCGCCCTGCAGTCGGCCATCCTCGGCAAAGAGTGGCTGCTGATCATCGACGCCCTGGCCGTGCCCGGCGATCCGGGCGAAATCCGCCTGATCGCCGGCCGCGACATCCTCCGCCGGTCGGCGGACATGAAGATGTCTCCCCACCAGGTCAGCTTCTTCGACCTGATCCAACTGATGGAACTCCGGGGCGTCGGCACCCCGGAGTTCTCCATCCTCGGTATCATTCCCGAAAACACCGGCTTCGGCACGGAGCTCTCGCCGCTCGTAGCGGCCAGCATGGATCAGGCGGTGGCGGCGGTGTTGGCGTGGCTCAAGGACAGGGGTGTCGCACCGGAGCCGGTCAAGGGCGAGATCCGGCCGGATTACTGGTGGCAGCGGCGGACTTCGGCCGCCTGAAATATATCAGAGCCTGGTTGGGAGGTGGGGGAATCGCCCGGTTGTGTACGGTGAGCAGCCGGGCAGCTGACGGTTCCCCCGTCGACCCAACGTTTGCAGGCACATTGCTTTCTATTTGTCCATGCCGCGCTGCATGCCCCGCAGGTAGGATATCTCGCCGATGTGTTCGGCGGTATGGGCGATCATGAACGCGAAAAAGGCGCCGATGGTCATCTCCCCCACATTGGGAAAGGTGATCTTCTCGTCGAAGGCCTCGACCGCCATGCTTCTCAACTTTTCCTTGGTCCTGGCGCGCACCGCATCGTAGTAAGCCAGGATCTTGGCCAGCTCCGGCACCTTGAAGCCGTTGACCTGTTCGACGGTATAATGCGAGCCGGCCTCTTCTTTCGACAGCCCGACCCTTTCATACCACTTTTCGGCGTCCCAGACCGACGCTGCTTTTTGAAGCAGTCCCTGGATCAGGGCGTCTTCGGTCCGGGCCATGTGAAACAGGATCAGGCCGATGGCGTTGCACCCGGATGCAGGCCGCCAGGCGATCTCCTCCTGGCTCAACCCCTGGAGTACCCGTCCCAGGGCCATTTTCGAACTGGACAGCTCGGTACCGATGTAGCGCTGTATTTCCATTTTATTCTCCTCTTTTCAGCAGATGCCCGGGCCGGAGCACCCGTGGGTTCGATTTCGGATCAATGCTTTGATGCCATTTATCCGTCTCTTCATCAAGCGTCATCTTCGATTCGTGGTTGATTCAAATGGAGTCGCCACAACCCCATCGGGCGGGCGCACCGCGATGTCGCCCACCGGATTCTTCCAGGCGTGGTAACCAGCTCGTTTCAAGGCGTCCACGGCACCGTCGGTATAGCCTTCGTCTTCGAGCTGGTGCCACAGTGCGGCGACTTTTTCCGCGATCACATGGGCGGGTGCGCTCCGCGCCGCCTCGGTGAAGTGGATAAACCCGTCGCCGTCCCGCCGGCAGATGTCGTACCGGGCGCGCAGTCGGTCCACGCGGGCGTCGAATTGCGGCCAGAAGCAGCCGTCGGCACGCATGGCGGCGATCAGGTCGGCCAGCATTTCGGCGGTCTCATCTTGCTCTTCGATGGTCACCCAAGGGCCGATACCCAGCGGCCGGAGATTGTCCAGGCTGAAGGCGAATTCAATTGCGTGCAGGCCGGGCGCCTCTTTCCGGTGCACCGCATAGCGCGCATAAGTGCCGAAGGGGTGGTTGAAACCGGTGATGAGCAGCCCGCCCTCTGTCAGCAGCGCGTGCATAGCCATATGCATTTTCCGCCGCACCACCTGGTCGAAGTATAAGAGCACGTTCATGCACCGGACGGCCCGGGCGGGTGGCAGCCCCAAATGCTCGATTTCCCCTTCGATGAACTTCAGGTTCAACCTTTCGAAATCGTGGATAGGATTATGGACCAGGCGCCAACAATTTTCTACTGCCGTCGCGCTGGCGTCCCCTTCTACCTTTGGCAGACGAGGCGCCAGCAAGGCAAACATCGCCTGGAAACGTTCCCGGGCGGACCTGGGGTTGTCGTGCAGCGGATTTTTTGACGGCTGGTAATATAAAAATTCGCCCGCCTGGTCGAAACAGGCGTAATTGCCCTCCGCGTCATCCAATACATAGGCCGCGAACGATGGGTCCACACCGAAGACGCGCCACTGCGGCAGATGCCGGGCCGTGTCCACGGTGGTCAGCGGGGGAAAACCGCAGCCCAGGTCCACGAAGACCGGCGTGTCTGCATGCGGACCCCAGGCGTACCGGGCCACATAGGCGTCGAGTTTCTTGTGACGGCCGCCTGCGGTCAGCGGCGGGATGCGGCCGCCCCAGGCCGCGGGCAGCATGGCCGGGGTGACCGTGGCGAGCAGCCAGATCATCTGCTCGGTGAAATCGGTGGCCGGGAAGCCGGCGCGCCGCATCAGGCCCAGCATGCGCAGCACGATCTTTTGGACCTCCGCCGGCAGTGAAGGGAAAGAGATGCCATCGGCCAGGTGGCCGGGCAGGCGGGCCCCCAGAAATTCTTCCACGAGATCGTTGAAGGATTCGGCGGGCATTGGCGGCATGCCTTTTGTACCTCGCTTCAGGTATTGCGGTGCATTGATCAGACAGAGATGCGGAGATCCAATGGCGCCGACCGGCGTCAGGGCCGAGCCTCGCCGAGCACGAAGAGCTGTTCATTGACCTCCTTGCCCCATTGGGAACCGCGCTGGGTGCGGGCCAACTCGAAGCCGTGCTTCTCGTAGAGATGTCGCGCGGCATGCAGCTCGTCGAAGGTCCACAGGTACACCCTTTGATAGCCCCGCGTTTGGCAAAAAGCCATGGCGGCTCCCAGCAGCTTGGCGCCGACGCCTTTGCCGCGGATTTCGTCCGATGTGATGAACCAGCGCAGGTGGGCGCCGGATTTCTGGTAATGGCCGCCGTCGATGACGATGGCGCCATGGATACGGCCGTTCTCAATGGCGAGCCAGAGCCCGTCACGGCCTTCCGTGCAGCGCAGGCAGAACTCGGAGAGCTCCGAGGCGACCTTGGCTTCGAAGGCCACGCCGAAACCCACGGTCCTGGCATAGTAGGCCGCATGCAGCTCGGCGATGCGACCGATGCAGCCGGGAAGATATCCAAGGTGGATATTCATGGCAGGCGCTCCCGACGATGACGGATACCCGCTCCTATTGGGGGCCAGCGCGTCACACCTCACGCGAACCTGAAATCTCGTAGGCGGTGAACTTTCTTTCCAGCAGTCCGCACCGCCGGACCGCCTCCCGCCAGGGTTGCAGGTGCGGTGCCTGCAGATGGCGATCCAGGCTGGCCTGATCGGGCCACAGCTCCGAAAACCGCAGGAGACCCCGGTCGAATGGATCTTCGGCGACGTCATAGGCCATGCAGCCATCGTTCCTGTAAGTGGTTTCCACCAGGAGGCGCAGATGGGGCAGCACTTCGGCCATCTTCTCCGGGGGAAATCGAAGAAATCCCAATACGGCGACCGTTGGTTTCACGGAACCCTCCAAATAATTCAACCCAGCTAAAAAGGAATCCCTATTTCGCCTCATCTACCATTCGGATGGTCTTTTCCTCGACCTCCCGGGCTACCTGAAGCAGCGCCTGATCCTGGGAGAGGGCCGACAACATGTTCACCGGCTTGATGAGCCCGATCTTCGTCTTGCCCTTTTCGGTAAACACCGAGATACGACAGGGCAGCGCCATGTTCAGCCGCATGTCAGCGCTGAGAACCCTTGTCGCCTGCTGCGGATTGCATACTTCGAACACCTTGCACTGCTCCTCGAACGACATGCCTTTTTTGCGAAGCGTGTTGCCCAGGTCGTGGATGTACAATACCCCGAAGCCGTTGCGCTTTACGGATGCTTCGAGGTTTTCCGAAGCCTGGTCGAACGACTTATCGGTTTCGACGATGTAATACATGCTGCACCTCACTCCCTTTCGATTGGGTTTCTGTTGGCTAAGCGAATCATATCGACCAGTCCGAGGGTTGGCAAGAACATCGAAAGCTGTTTTTTCAAGGAATCTCATGCCGGACAGCACACGTCCGGTGTCAGCCGCTTTTACAATCCGCAAATTATAGCGAACAGGCACCGGCTCAATTTCCCCTTTCTCTTTCGAAAAGCCTTATGCGGTGCGGCTTCACCCCGCAGGCCGAATGTGCGCGGTTTTTGCATCCCGCTTGATTTCGGATCGCGAGGTGGCGGGCATGCGCATTCAGCTTTATAAACGCATCTTTCTGAACTTCGTCTTGGTGATCGCGCTCTTCGGGCTGCTGGCCGCGGCCGTGGGGGCCTACCTGATCAACCGTTCCACGGTCAACGAGGCCCAGCGGCGGGTGAGCCTCGACCTGCGCTCGGCCTGGAGCGTGGTCCAGGGGGAATTGGACGGCATCGAGCTGTTCCTGGGGGCCTTGAGCGGCGGCAAGCGCGTCCAGGAGGCCTTCCATCAGCCCGAGAACCCGGCCATCCGGTCGCTGCTCGAACTGGCGCGGCGCCAGGGGCACTGCGACTTTCTCGGCCTGGCCGATACCCAGGGACGGGTAATCCTGCGCACCCTGGCCCCATATCTGATTGGCGACTACCTCACCCAGGACCCGCTGGTGGGCCGAGCCCTGAAAGGCGAGACGGTGAGCGGTTTCGTCCTCCTGGAGGCCGACCGCCTCAAGGCCGAGGGCGGTGACCTGGAAGAGAGGGCCTTCATGGTGTTCGAACCCACCGAGCGGGCCAAGATCCGGGCCAAGAACACCGAAAGCGCCGGCATGGCCCTGGTGGCCGCCACCCCCGTGGACGACGAGACCGGCGTGCGCAAAGGGGTGCTCTATGCCGGCCTCCTGCTCAACCGCAACCACGCCCTGGTGGACAAGATCCACGCCATCGTCTTCGAAGAGCGGCTCTACAAGGGCCGCCAGCCGGGGACGGTGACCATCTTCCAGTGGGACAGCCGGGTGGCCACCAATGTCAAAATTGCCAACGGCAACCGGGCCATCGGCACCCGGGTGAGCGAAGCGGTCTACGACACGGTGCTGGAGAACAACCGCCCCTATTACGACCGGGCCTTCGTGGTCAACGACTGGTACCTGAGCGCCTACGACCCCATCCACGACCCGGAAGGCCGGGTGATCGGCATTCTGTATGTGGGGGTGCTGGCCCGGCAGTACGACGACTTGAAGCGCGATCTGTGGACCTTGTACGGCCTGCTCTCGCTGGGGGCGGTGGCCATCGTCCTGGCCCTGGGGTTTTTCTTCGCACGCCACCTCACCGGCTCGGTCAGCCGCCTGGCCCAGGCCGCGGCGGAGATCGCCGGCGGCCGGCTGGACATGCAGGTGCCCGAGCCGACCACCGACGACGAGGTGCGTGATCTGACCCGGGCCTTCAACGACATGGCCGGCCGGCTCAAGGAGCGCGAGGAGCGGCTCAAAGCCACCAACGCCGAGCTGGACCACACCAACCGCTCGCTGCACGTGGTCAACCGCAACTACCTGGACATGCTCGGTTTCGTCTCCCACGAACTCAAGAACACCCTGGGGGTGATCTACACCTCGGCCAAGGCCCTGGGCATGACGGCCATCGGTCCGCTCACCGAGGCCCAGGCCAAGCTGGTGGCCAACATCACCAGCAGCATCGTCAAGGCCGTGGGCATGACCCGCAAGTACCTGGACCTGTCGCGCATCGAAAAGGGCGAACTCAATCCCAACCGCCGGCCCATGGACATGATCCGGGATGTGGTGGCGCCACTCCTGGCGGAATACGGCGAAGCGCTGGCCGCACGGCAGGTGCGCCTGCGCAACGACCTGCCGGTCCAGGTGCCGCTCAACGGCGATCGCGATCTGCTGCAGGTGGTCTACAAGAACCTGCTGGACAACGCCCTCAAGTACGGCCGGTCCGGCGGCGAGATCCGGCTGTGCTGCGCGGCCGAGGACGGCATGCTGCGCTTCGAGGTGTGGAACCAGGGCGACAATCTGTCCCAGGAGCAGCTGGCCCACGTGTTCGACAAGTTCGTGCGCCTGCGCCGCGCCGAGGGCCTGTCCCAGGGCACGGGACTGGGGCTCTTCATCACCCGCGACATCGTGCAGCGCCACGGCGGTGAGATCCATGCCGCCTGCGACGGCGACCAGTGGGTCAAGTTCGTCTTCACCCTGCCGGCGACGCGTACCTGACCGCTGACCCGAAGCTTTCCCCCCACCAGGTCGGCGTCTTTAGACCTGCGTCAACTCATAAACCGCGGGGACGCAAGGCCCCGCAGTTCTCCATCCCCGGGGGCATCCTGGACAGTACCGGCGTCGGCACAGGACTCGCGCCGGCGGTTGCACCCAGTTGCGGCCTTCACGCATACCCTGCAGGGAGGTGATTATTGACACCCAGGCGTCTTTTTGACATGTAGGCTGGACGAAACGAATGCTCCATCGTTCACGCAACGAATGGGCCGGCACATTGATCCAGCGGTGAAAGCGGCCTTTATCCATCCCGCTCCTCACCTGCCAGAACGCGTTCGATCGCTAAATGGAATAACCCTTTTGCACGATCAACTGGAGGAAACCGGCATGAAATTGAACAAGCGCATAGGTCTCACCCTGGGGTTGCTTCTCATCATTTTGGCTGGACCGGCTTGGGCTAAGGAGAAGGTGCAGGTGGCATTTATAGGCCCTCTTACCGGCGGGGTGTCCGCCATCGGCGTCGGAGGAAGGAACTCGGCCGATCTCGCGGTACGGTTGAGAAACGCGGATCCCAAGGCCAAATACGAGTATGAACTGGTGGTCCTGGATGACGAGTGCAAGCCGAACACGGGCGTGCAGGTGGCCACCAAGGCGGCCGCGGATAAAAAAATCATCGCGGCCGCGGCCCACTATTGTTCCGTGGTGGCCTTGGCCGGCGTGGACGTGTACCACAAATTCGGCCTGCCCATCGTGGTCTGGGGAGCGGTGCATCCCGACATCACCTATGGAAACGACTACAAAGAGATCCATCGGGTCAACGGCACGATGATCAATCAGAATGAAGTCGCCGCCAAATTCGTCAAGGAGCTGGGGTACAAGACCTGGGTGAATCTCTACGACACCACCGATTACGGCAAGGGCATGAACGAGTATTTCTCCAAATACCTCACCGCCAACGGCGGAAAAATTCTGGGCAGTTTCGGCGTCACCGCCGACCAGCAGGACTTTACGGCCGAACTGACCCAGGCCAAAAAGCTCGATCCGGACGTCATCTGGTTCGGCGGCCTGACACCGCTGGGCGTGCGGATCCGGCTGCAGATGGAGAAACTGGGCCTCACCAGCCAGTTCCAGAGCTGCTCGGGCATCATCTCCGATGCCTACGTCACCGGCACTGGCGAACTGGCCGAAGGGACCATCGCCTTCAGGGAAGGCGAACCTGTCGAGCATCTGCCCGGCGGCAAATGGTTCATGGAGGAATACAACAAGGCGGGATACAGTGAGGCGCCGGATGCCTTCGGTCCGTTTGCCTTCGTCGCCATGAACCTGATTCTGGATACCATCGAAGAGGTCGGGCCGAAACGCAAAGCGGTGGTCAAGCGCATGGAAAACATCAAGGATTACAAATCCATCGTCGGCGCCGTGACCTTCGACGAACACGGCCAGAACATCTCGCCGGCCATCACCAAGTATGTGGTTCAGGACGGCCAGTGGGTGCCCTGGCAGGATTCCGAATATGCCGCCGGCAAACGCCAACTGAAGAGACGCTAACCGAAACCGGTGAAGCGGCTGTCCGGGCCGCTTCACCGCCTCGTCCCCCGTCTGCCAAATCGAAAGCGTACCCCCGGCGGTTCTTCGTTTTGTCCGATGCATGGCACCGAGCGTCGATGCCACGCGGCCATTTCGCGAAATTCCGACTGACACATGGACAAACCCCGATGGACATTGGACTGATCGCGCAGCAAACGGTAAACGGATTGATGTTGGGGTTGATTTATTCCCTGGTCGCCGTGGGGTTCACCCTTTTTTTCGGGGTGCTGGACGTCATCAAGTTTTCCCACGGCGACATGCTGACCTGGGGCGTTTTCACGGCTTTTTCGGTCTACCTCGGTCTTACGCTGATCGGTCTGGCCGCCCCCGTTCTCATCCTGGTGATCGTGGCCCTGGTCGCCATGGCGGCCATCGGATTCCTGGGCGCGGCCATTGCCAAGGTGCTGATCATTCCCCTGAAAGGCGCACCGCCGCTCAACACCCTGTTGATCACGCTGATGTTGGGGACCGTGCTGCGGGAGTCGATCCGCTTGTTCTATCCGGACGGCGCCAATCCCAAGCACTTCCCGGCGCTTCTGCCCGACTGGAGCCATTCCTGGGGCCATTTCACCCTGCGTTTCGACAATGCCCTCATGCTGCTCACCGGCCTCCTGATGATCGTGCTGGTGCAGTTGGTCATCAAGCGCACCAAGCTGGGCATGGCCATTCGCGCGGTCAGTCAGGATGAGGAGACCGCCCGGGTCATGGGGATCAACTTCAATCTGGTGGTGTACGTCACCTTTGCCATCGGCTCCGCTCTGGCCGCGTTTGCCGGCGTCATCTATGTCCTTTATTACAACGAATTGAGTTTCAATATGGGATTGCTCCTGGGGGCCATCGGTTTCAGCGCCGCCGCGGTCGGCGGTTTCGGAAACATCTACGGCGCCATTGTGGGCGGATTCCTCTTCGCCATGCTGCAATCCATCGGGGCTGCGGCACTGCCTTTTGCCAGCGCCTATAAGGATGTATTCGCCTTCGGCGTGGTCATCGTCCTGATCGCGGTCAAACCGACCGGCATTCTGGGTGAAAAAGAAACGGAAAGAGTCTAAACAGATGTCCGAGCCATCGCGCACACACGCTTCACTTCTCCCCTCTGTCGCGGCCGTTCTGGCCGGCGCGGTCTACATGGTCTTTTTTCTGGCGGGCGAGTCCCAGATGGTGGTTTTCGGACTGCTCGTGGGCGCGGTTCTCGCCCTGGCGGCATTCAAGCATTGGCGGGTTCTGGATGCCGTCGGACAGAGTGCCCGGGACCATCAGGGTCCGTTTTCCATCGTCGTGGTGGCGGCGGTCGCGGCGGTATGCCTCTATTTTTACGATGATGCCTTCGTGCTTTTTCTCCTGGGCACGGTTCTGGTGTACGTGCTGACTTGCCTGGGCTTGAACATCCAGTTCGGATTCGTGGGCGTCATGAATTTTGCGGGGGCCTCGTTTTTCGGGGTCGGCTGTTATACCGCGGCCGTTCTGACCAAACACACGGCGCTGCCCCATCTGCTGATCATTGTGCTGGGGGGCTTGCTGGCCGCCCTCCTGGGCTTTGTCATCCTGATACCGGTGCTCAAGACCCGGGGGCATTACGCGGCGCTGGTGACCATCGCCTTTGCCCTGCTGTTCAAAACGTTCCTGGAGGTCAACGATACGCTCGGCGGGCCCCAGGGGTTGAAGGCGGCCGGGCTGAACCTGTTCGGCTGGGACGTCGGCCGGGATATCGCCATCGGCGACTTCGAGGGTTCTTTCTACCTGGGGTATATCGCCGTGATTCTGCTGCTGGCCATTCTGGGTTTCATCATGGCGCGCCGCATGGAGGATTCCTGGATCGGCCTGAACATGGACGCGGTGCGCCTGGACGAAACGGTGAGCGCCTGTTTCGGGCAATCCATTCCCCGCTGGAAGATCACGGCCTTTACGATCGGCAATTTCTACTGCGGGGTGGCGGGCGCCTTTTACGCCATGATGCTCGGGTACATTGCGCCGACCAACTTCACCTTCGGAGACTCGCTGATCCTGCTGTCCATCGTGATCCTGGGCGGACTGGGTTCCCTGTGGGGAACGGTGGTCGCGACAGGCATCGTGATCATCATTCCCGAAAAGTTTCAAGTCCTGCAGGAGTATCGCTTTTTATTGTTTTCCGCCCTGGTGATCGCCATTTTGCTGTTCCGGCCCCAGGGCCTGCTGCCGCGCCCCCTGCGCGGCTACCGTACGTTGAAGTCGCTTCCCGGCAAAAGTTGAAATAAAGGATTCCCATTGCAGAACCCATTGCTGAGCATCTCCAATCTCGGAAAAAAATTCGGCGGCGTCACCGCCCTGGTGGACCTGGACCTGGCGGTGCCGCGGAATCGCATCTTCGGCCTGATCGGGCCCAACGGCTCCGGCAAGACCACTTTTTTCAACGTGGTCACCGGCATCTATCCGGCGACGTCCGGAACAGTGGTCTTCGAAAAAGAAGACATCACCCGCTTCTCTCCCCAGAAAGTCTACCGGGCAGGTGTGGCGCGCACGTTCCAGCGTTCCCGCCTGCTGCTGCCGTTGAGCATCCTGGACAACATCACCCTGGGCGATCACAGCCAATTGGAGAACGGCCTTTTCTTCAATCTCTTCCGAAGGCGGGCGCTGGCGGCCCAGTATCGGCAACTGCTGGACAAGTCGCGCGATCTGATTACTATTTTCGATCCCGGTCTGGCGGATCGCATCTTCGAACCCGTGGTCAATCTGCCCATGATTTCGCGCCGACGCATCGAAATCTGCCGAGCCCTGATCTCCAACCCGAAGCTCCTGCTCCTGGATGAACCGTCGGCCGGCATGACCCATGAGGAAACCCACCGGCTGATCGATGATATTTTGCAAATCAAAGACAAAATAGCGGACCTGACCATCATCATCATCGAGCACGAGATGTCGGTCATGGAGCGCATCACCGATCACTGCGCGGTGCTCAATTTCGGCCAGAAAATCTGCGAGGGAACCTACCAGCAGGTTGCCGCCGATCCCGAGGTCCAGAAGGCCTATCTGGGGGTGGATTGATGGAGAAGAAGGTATCCGCATTGAGCGTCCGGGGGATCTATACCGGCTACGACCGGGCCGATGTGATTGAAGATCTATCCCTCGAAGTCGAGGAAGGAACCATCACCTGTCTTCTCGGCAACAACGGTTCCGGAAAAACCACCGTCATCCGTTCCATCCTGGGCCTGACTCCTCCCCGGGCCGGGCGCATTCTCTTCCATGACGCCGACATCACGCACCTGGCCACCCACAAGATCGTCCGTCTGGGTCTGGCCTCTATCCCCGAAGGGCGCAAGGTCTTTCCCGGGCTGACTGTGGAAGAGAATCTGCGCCTGGGCGGATATCAGGAAGACGACAAAGAGGTGCTGCTGGCGCGCATGCAAAAAGTCTATGCGCTTTTCCCGAGGCTCGAAGAGCGCTCGACTCAGCTCGCCGGCACCATGTCGGGAGGAGAACAGGCCATGGTCTCCATCGGCCGCGGTTTGATGGGGGCGCCGAAGCTGTTGATCATCGACGAACCCTCCCTGGGCCTCTCGCCTTTGCTGGTGAAGGAGAACTTTCGTATCATTCAGAGCATCCGAGAGCAGAACATCACGGTTTTTCTGGTGGAACAGAACGTACGACAGACCTTGGCCATTTCCGACTACGGGTACGTTCTCTCCAAAGGTCGGGTCGTGGCCCAGGGGAGTGCCGACACCCTTCGCGACAATGAAGAGGTGAGGCAGGCTTATTTCGGATAAATCTTAGCAACGGTGCACGCTGCCGGCTTGCCTTGGCATCCGGCGCAATTCGGTGCCATCGCACCGTGAACGCCGAAAACGTCTTTTGAGGTGTGGAACATGCCACGTATACCTGATGCAGTGGAACTGACCCAGACCCTTGTCCGCATGGACACCATCAATCCTCCCGGAAATGAGGCGCCCGCAGCCCGCTATCTCGGTCGACTGCTGGAAGAGGCCGGGCTGCAGGTTTCCTATCCCCGATTGGCAGAAAACAGAACGGGCCTAATCGCCGTTGTTCCTGGAAGTACTTCTAAATTGCCGCTGGTGTTCACGGGGCACCTGGACACCGTTCCCGTGGGCGATGCCCCCTGGGACTTCCCGCCTCATGGCGGGCAAATCAGCAATGGGCGCCTTTGGGGCAGAGGCGCCAGCGATATGAAAAGCGGCGTGGCGGCCATGGCGGTAACGGCGCTTCACCTGGCGGCTGAACCCCAGGGGCAGGGTGGAGTTGTTTTCGTCTTCACGACCGGAGAAGAGACCGGTTGCGAGGGGGCATTGCAGATGCAGGCCAGCGGCGCGTTGCCCCGTGCGGCCGGCGCGCTCGTCGTGGCGGAACCCACCGGCAACCTTCCCTTCTTGGGCCATAAAGGGGCACTGTGGCTGGAGTGTACCGCCAGGGGCAAGTCCGCTCATGGATCTATGCCCGATCTGGGCGTCAATGCCATTTTCAAGGCGGCGCGGGCCGCGACCAGCCTCGAGCATTTCTTCGCCTTGGCGCCGGCCCACCCTCAATTGGGTAAACCCACGGTAAACGTAGGGACCTTCATCGGCGGCACCAAGATCAACATGGTGCCCGATTCGGCCCGCTTCCAGGTAGACTTGCGCAGCGTGCCGGGGATGGCGCACGCGCCGCTTCTCGAGCAGATCGAGGGCCACATGGGGCCGGACATCGAGGTGACGTGCCTGGTCGACTTGCCCGCCGTTCTTACGCCAGCCGCCGATGCCTGGATTATCCGAGTCTTCGATGTTCTAGAGCGGATTCAGGGGCACAGACCGAAACCCGAATATGTCAACTATTTCACCGATGCTTCCGTTCTGACGTCGGCCCTGAAAAAACCGCCCACCCTGATCATGGGACCGGGCGAACCCTCCCAGGCCCATAAGACCAATGAATACTGCGATGTTGAAAAAATCGTAAAGTCCGTAGTGTTTTATCGGGCGATCGCAGAAGAATGGCTTGCGTCCTCATGACCCGGGATGCGGTGGCGCCGCTGCTGGCGGATTACAGCGAAGCCATGGCCGCCCGGCAGGTGCGCCTGCGCCGCGCCGAGGGCCTGGCCCAGGGCACGGGGTTGGGGCTCTTCATCACCCGCGACATCGTGCGGCGCCACGGCGGCGAGATCCATGCCGCCTGCGACGGCGACCAGTGGGCCACGTTCGTCTTCCCCCTGCCGGCGACGGCCTGAGGCCGGTTTCGAATCGGCAACCATCGAACGGCAGGCGGCTACAGTCGATTACGGAAAAAATCCTGCACAAACTGGATGTGCCGGCGCATGGCCTCGGTGGCCTCCTTGGGATCGCGCCGCTTGATGGCGGCGATGATGGTGCCGTGCTGCCGCAGGATCTCGTCGATGTTGCGGGGGTTTTCGTAGAGGTGGCTCAGGTTCTTTTTGATGCCGACGAAGAGAAAATCGTAGAAATTCTTCATCAGATAGACGTGCACCGAATTCTTGGTGGCGTAGGCCAGGGCCATGTGGAAAGCGGTATCGGCCTCGGTGCCCAGGCGGCCGGAGCTGACTTCCGCGCGCATCTCCTCCAGGCTGGCGTCCATGAATGCAAGGTCTTCCTTCACGGCCCGCACCGCGGCCAGCGCCGCGGCGTTGCACTCCAGCCCCATGCGCACCTCGAGCAGATCGTTGATGGTGGCGTCCTGCACCTCCATAGCCGCCGCCAGCGGGTTGCCCTGGCGGGTGTCCGGGGAGCGCACGAAGGTTCCCTGTCCCTGTTTGTGTTCGAGCAGGCCCAGCACCACGAGCTTGTTGATGGCATTGCGCACGGTGGTGCGACTCACGCCCAGGGCTTGGGACAACTCCCGCTCGGGCAGGATCTGCTCGCCGGCTTTGAGCTGCCCGCGGAAGATCGATTCGCGAATCTGGTCAAACACCTGGTCGGATATGTTCTTGGGTTTGATCGGCTGGAGGGGCATTGGCATGGCGTTTCAGGCTCTCCGCATAGATTTCGATGACATGTCGAACCGTAACAGCGTCGCCGGCTCGGGACAGCGCATCGGTGAGTTGCAGCATGCAGGCCGGGCAGGCCGTGGCCACGACGCGACAGCCCGACGCCCGGATCAGGTCGCGCTTTCCACCGCCGATCCGGCTTGAAATCCCGTAATACTTCACATTGAAGCTGCCGCCCATGCCACAGCATTGATCCGGCGACTGCATTTCCGTCCGGCGGCAGCCGCCGGCGGCGTCCAGCAGGGCGCGCGGCTGGGCGAAGACCCCCAGGGATTTCTTCAGATGGCATGGGTCGTGGTAGGCCACCGGGACGGCCCCGGGGGCCTCCGGGTCACGTCCGCCAGGGTCCACGATGCGCAAATCTATCAAAAACTGGCTCACATCTAAAGTCTTTTCCGCCAGGGCCCTGGTCCGGGCCTTCAGTTTCGCCGAGGGGTCGTCGCACATCAGCGGCCAGAACTCCTTGATGGTGGCCGTGCAGGTGGCACAGGCGGTTACCAGGTAGTCGAAGGAGTGCTCTTCGAACCGCGCGAGATTGTGCCGCACCAGGCGCTGGAAGCTCTCCCGGTCGCCGCCGGAGAGCGCCGGGATGCCGCAGCACCCCTGGTTTGCGGGGATAAAGAGCCCGATGCCGTGATGGGCGCAAATATCCTGAAAGGCCCGGGCCACGCCGGGGTAGACTTTGTCGATGAGACAGCCCACGAAAAAGGCCACCCGGATGCCGGAGCGGCCGGCGGGGGTATTCATGGCCGGCACGGCGTGGTGGTAGGGTTCTTCGGCCAGGGGCGTGAAGTGGCGGCCGGTCATGGCGGCCGACAGCAAAGGAGAAGTGAAGCGGGCGCAGGAGGTGCCCAACAGTTCGCTGGCCGGCCGGGTGAAGATCTTCTGGAATACGGTCCCCCAGGCGGCGGCCCGATCGAGCAAGGCCGGGTGCGCCAGCAAGCCGCGCAGCACGACCCTCTGGGCGGCGGACATTCCGGCGAAGGCGGTCAGGATGGCCCGGGCCTTGAGGAAGATATCGATGACCCGCACGCCGCTCGGACAGTTGGCCTGACACGACCCGCACAGCAGGCATTTGTTGAGCCGCTCGGCCACACCGTCGGGCCGTTCGAAGATCTCGTGCAGCAGCCCGTCCAAAAGGGCCAGCTTGCCCCGGGCCACGTCGGCTTCGCGGCCGGTCTGGGCGTAAAGCGGGCAGACGGCCTGGCACATCCCGCAGCGCATGCAAACCGCGAGCTGATCCTCCACCTCGCGCATCAATCCCACCAGCGCGTGCATATCGGCCATTTTCAGCCTCCTATCACTTTGCCGGGATTGAGGATGTTGCGCGGATCCAGGGCACGCTTGACGGCGCGCGACAACTGGATCGCCCCGGCGCCGGTCTCCTTGGCGAGGTACCGGGCCTTGGCCAGGCCGGTGCCGTGTTCCCCGGAGAGAGTGCCGCCCAGGGCCAGGGCTTCATCGAAGATGGCTTCGATGGCCGCTTCCACCCGGTGCCACTCTTCCGCATCGCGTTTGTCGGTGAGGATCGTGGGATGCAGGTTGCCGTCGCCGGCGTGGCCGAAGGTGCCGATGGCGAGTCGGAAGCGCCCGGCGATGGCCTGCAGGGCGCGCACCATGGCCGGGATCCTGGAGCGCGGCACCGTGGCATCCTCCAGCACCACCGTGGGTTTGAGCTTGGCCAGGGCCGAGAGGGCGCTGCGGCGGGCCGCCCAGATACGGTCGCGCTGGGCGTCGTCTTCGGCCACCTGAATGCCGGTGGCCCCCCTGCGGCGGCAGATCTCCTCCACCCGCTGGCCGTCTTCGGCCACCTGGCCGGGGTGGCCGTCGACTTCGATGAGCAGCACGGCCGCGGCTTCGAGCGGCAGGCCCACGTGACTGAAACTCTCCACGGCGCGAATGGTGAAATTGTCCAGAAACTCCAGGGTGGCGGGCACGATGTGACGGGCGATGATAGCCGCCACGGTCTCCGAGGCTTTGTCCAGATCATCGAAGATCGCCAGCAGCGATCGGCGCGCCGCCGGCAGGGGAATCAATTTCAGGGTGATCTCTTCGAGCACGCCCAGGGTGCCTTCGGAGCCGATCATCAAGGCCTTCAGATTGTAGCCCGTGGCGCATTTGACCGTGCGCGACCCGGTTTTGATCAGGGTGCCGCCGGCATCGTAGAATTGCAGTCCCATCACGTAATCGGCAGTCACCCCGTACTTGAGCCCCCGCAAGCCGCCCGCGTTTTCGGCCACGTTGCCCCCCAGGGTGGAAACCGCCTGACTGCCGGGGTCGGGCGGATAGAAGAGTCCCTTGGCCTCCACCGCCGCGGCCAGCTTGGCGGTGATGACGCCGGGCTGGACCACGGCGTACATGTCTTCGGTGTTGATCTCCAGAATGCGGTTGAGCCCGTTGGTGAGCAGCACGGCGCCGCCTTCGAGCGGGATGGTGCCGCCGCTCAGGTTGGTTCCCGATCCGCGCACGGTCAGGGGGATGCCGTGTTCGTTGCAAAAGGCCACCACCGCACCCATGGCCCCCGAGCTCAGCGGGCGCACGGCCACGGCCGGCATGTTGGGTTTGAGCACGGCGGCATCATAGGCATAGGTGGCCAGATCGGCCGGATCGGAAAAGACGTTTTCCGCGCCGACGATCTTGGCCAGGGCGGTCAGGAAAGGCGAAGCGTTCATGGCAGACTCCTGCAGGCTTGGGAATGTGACATTGGTATGACCATTAATTTAGCTACCGCATGAATATCATTCAATTTTTTACTGGCATACATGTTATTTTAGCTTGTTGATAACATTAATAATTTTACATGGCAAGCGTTTTTCTGCTTGACACGCTGAACCGAATTAGAATAGCTGAAGGTCATACCAATTTTGGGACTACCTATACCGACTGTCCCTTATTCACGGCCTGGGAGCGTCTCAGGACCGGCCCCGAGGGCGCATACCGGTCCGATGGTTCGGCGAGGAGTCCAGACCGCAATTCATCCAAGGAGGCAAGACATGCGCAGGTTTTCGGTTTTGGTCACGGCTCTGGTTTTAATGGCTTTCATGGCGACTTCCGCGACGGCCGCGGAAAAACGCGAGAAGTTCGGAATGGACAAACGCCACGCGACGGCCGAACGGGTCAAGTTCAAACCGTCCGATGAAAAAATCCGCTGGAAGATGGTGATGCCCTGGGACAAGGGGATTCTCTTCTACGATGTGGCCACCCACTTCTGCGACAGCGTGCGCCTGGCGTCCGCCGGCCGCCTGGACATCAAACCCTTCTCGGCGGGCGAACTGGTGCCGGCCATGCAGTCGTTCGACGCCGTCAGCCAGGGTTCGGCCCAGGTGGGCCACGACTGGCCCGGCTACTGGAAGGGCAAGAACGAAGCGTTCAACGCCTTTGCGTCGGTACCGTTCGGCCTGGATGCCGAGGGCTACAACATCTGGCTCTACGAGCGCGGCGGCCTCGAGCTGATGCAGGAGCTTTACGGCAAGTTCGGCCTCTTCGCCCTGCCCGGCGGCCAGTGCGGCCAGGAGATGGGCCTTTTCTCCAACAAGCGCGCCACCAAAATGGAAGACTTCAAAGGCATGCGCGTGCGCACCGTGGGCTGGTACATGGACATCCTCAACCAGCTGGGGGCATCGGTGGCGCCGCTGCCCGGCGGCGAAATCTACCTGGCCTTGGAGCGCGGGGTGATCGACGCGGCCGAATTCTCCACCCCGGCCATGAACTATCCCCTGGGCTTCGACGAAATCACCAAATACGTGATCGAGCCGGGTGTCCACCAGCCGGCGGTGCAGTGCGCGCTCTTCTTCAACAAGGAAGCCTACGACAAACTGCCCGAAGACCTGAAGTGGATCGTCGACATCGCCGCCAGGGAGACCCAGCTGTGGAGCTACAACTGGTCCAACAGCCTGAACCCCGAAGCCATCCGGCTGTTCAAGAAAAAGGTCGAATTCGTCAAGATGGACGAAGCCACCCGTATCGAGTTCCGCAAGACCACCAAGACCTACCTGGACAGCCTCAAGGCCAAGTTCCCGGATGTCAAGAAGGTCCTCGACTCCCAGGAGGCCTTCATCCAGGACTTCGCCGAATGGCGTGACGCCCGGGGCGGCGTGTCGCCCTGGCCCTACGACACCTATATCAGCGGCAAGACCATGGAGTAATCCGGCCGCGCCGTCCATCACGGCGATCCTGCCCCGGCGGGCATCGCGGGGCAGGATCGCCTTCCTTATAGGGGAGATCGATGCATATGCTGGCAACCACCGCAAACGCCATCACCCGGTTCAACCAGAAGGCCGGGGAGTGGTTCTCGCTGCTCATGCTGCCCATGCTTTTCGTGGCCGTCTACGAAGTCTTCATGCGCTACCTGTTCAACGCGCCCACGAGCTGGGGGTTCGAGCTGACCATCTTCATTTACGGGGCGCACTTCATCCTGGGCTACAGCTTCACCGACGCGCATGACGGCCATGTCCGCGTGGACGTCTTCAGCAGCCGCCTGCGGCCGAGGCCCAGGGCGATTCTGGAGATCATCACCCTGCTGGTGATTTTCTTCCCCTTCATGACGCTGATGACCATCTTCGCCGCCAAGTTCGCCTATCTCTCCACGGAAATGAAGGAGCTGGCTTCCAGCAGCTGGGCGCCGCCCATCTGGCCCGTGAAAATCATCATGGCGCTGGGCTTCCTGCTGCTGTGGCTGCAGGGGCTCGGTCATCTGCTTCATCATCTGCACACCGCCATCCACCCGAAGGCGCATTGAATCGAAAGAGGTCATCACCCATGAGTGCCGAATTTTTGACCGTGGCCATGTTCGCCACACTGCTGCTCTCCATCGCCCTGGGACACCCCCTGGCTTATACATTGGCCGGGGTCGCCACCCTGTTCGGACTGATCGACTACGGCTTCAATGTCACGGGTCTGTTCATGCAGTTCGCCAATCTGGCCTGGGGCCTGATGAACAACTATACTCTGGTGGCGATTCCGCTCTTTATCTTCATGGCCAATCTGCTGGACAGCTCCAAGGTTTCCGACGAACTCTTCGATGCCCTCTACGTGGTGCTGGGCGGCTTGAAAGGCGGCCTGGGACTGGCGGTCATCGCCGTGTGCACCGTCTTTGCCGCCACCACCGGCATCATCGGCGCGTCGGTGGTGGGCATGACCCTGCTGGCCGCGCCGGCCATGATCCAGCGCGGCTACGAGAAGGAGCTGACCGCCGGGCTGATCTGTTCGGCCGGCAGCCTGGGCATCCTGATTCCACCCAGCATCATGATGGTGGTGTTCGCCGGTCTGGCCGGCATGAAGGAGACCACCGTCGGCAACCTCTTCGCCGCCGCGATCCTTCCGGGCCTGCTCCTGTCGCTGCTCTTCATGCTCTACACCTGGATGCGCTGCACCCTGAACCCGTCCGTGGGTCCGCCCATCAGCAAGGCCGAGGCGTCCAAGTACTCGGCCATGCAGAAGTGGGGCATGACCATGAAATCGCTGGTGCCGCCCGCGGCCCTGATCTTCGCGGTCATGGGCACCATCCTGATCGGCATCGCCACGGCCACCGAGGCGGCGGCCATGGGCGCCCTGGGCGCCATGATCCTGGCCCTGGTCAAGCGCAAGCTCACCTGGGCGGTCACCCGCAAGGCGTGTGTCGGCACTCTCAGGACCACCGCCATGGTGATGCTGCTCTTCATCGGCGGCACCTTCTTCAGCAGCGTCTTTCTCGGCATGGGCGGCGGCGACGTGGTCTCGGACCTGCTGCTCGGTTCGGGCCTCAACCGCTGGGTGGTCTACTTCATCATGATGTTCATTGTCTTCATCCTGGGCATGTTCATCGACTGGGCCGCCATTCTGCTGATCACCGTGCCGATCTTCATGCCCATCGCCCTGGACCTGGGCTTCGATCCGCTCTGGTTCGCCATTTCCCTGTGCGTCAACCTGCAGTGCTCGTTTCTGACGCCCCCCTTCGGCTACGCGCTCTTCTACTTCGCCGGCGTGGCGCCGCCGGGGTACACCATGATGCATATCTACCGGGGCATCATCCCCTTCGTCCTGCTGCAGGTGATCGGCCTGGTCATCATGACCATGTTCCCACCGGTCACCCTGTGGCTGCCGGCATTGTTCTTCGGCCGCTGATCTTTTTCGCCATGGCCAACCGCCACCGGGGATGCTATGGCAATGAAAGGGGAAAGGTCCGGTAAACATGAATTCTACAAACGATAGCGACGGCCGCGAGGCGGCCCGGCGGTTCCAGCAGGCGGCGGAGAAGGTCTCGGCGGTGGTGCGCTCGATGGCCACGCTGGAAGAGGCCCTGGCGTATACGCTGGATCTGTGCGAGCGCAAGCAGGCCTGCGAGCTGCTGGCCGCCGGCTGCGCCGAGCCGCTGAGCGCCGGGGCCGAGGCCCTGTGCGACGGCAAGCAGGCCAAGACCATGGCCGCGCCCAACCTGCCGCCCGAAACCCGGGAACGCTTCGGCGGGTTGTGCCACCCCCTGGGCATCCGGCTGATCGCGGGATCGCTGCGCGACCATCTGGCCGGCATCGATGTGGGCCTGACCCTGGCCGACTACGGCATTGCCGAGACCGGCACCCTGGTGCTCGATTCCAGCAGCGAGGCGGTGCGCCTGGCCACCATGGTCAGCGAAGTCCACGTGGCCCTGCTGCCCCTGTCGCGCATCCGGGAGAGCGCCGCGGCGCTCTCGGCGGAATTGTCGGGTTTCATGCAGACGCCGTCCAACTACCTGGCCTTCATCACCGGCGCCAGCCGCACGGCCGACATCGAGCGGGTGCTGGCCATCGGTGTGCACGGCCCCCTGGAACTTCACATTTTACTCCTGGAGGATCGCTGATGCAGACCGCCGCGACACTCAAGGGATACCGCCGGGAAGTCAGCCAGGCCCTGGCCAACGACTTCCTGCGCCAGGCCATGGACAATTTCGCCGTGGCCTACCGCACCTCGCGGGCCAACGCTTTCGCGGGCATGGACGTGGAAAGGCTGGTGGCCGGCGTGGCCGAGGCCAAGGACCGGGCCTTGACCCGCCTGGACGAACTCTACGCCATTTTCAAATCCAGGGCGGAAACCATGGGCATCCGGGTGCACCTGGCGGAAAACGCCGAGGCGGCCAACCGCATCGTGGCGGCCATCGCCCGGGAAAACCGGGTGCGCACGGTCATCAAGTCCAAATCCATGACCGCCGAGGAGACCCTGCTCAACCATCACCTGGAAGCCGAAGGGCTGACGGTCACCGAGACCGACCTGGGCGAGTGGATCATCCAACTGCGCCACGAGGGGCCGTCGCACATGGTGATGCCGGCCATCCATCTCTCGCGCCACCAGGTGGCCGATCTCTTCACCCAGGTCACCGGCAAAGAACAGGATGCCGAGATCCAGCGCCTGGTCAAGGTGGCCCGCCGGGAGCTGCGGCGCCGGTTCGTCGAGGCCGACATGGGAATCTCGGGCGCCAACTTCGCCATCGCCGCCACCGGCACCATCGGCCTGGTGACCAACGAGGGCAACGCCCGGTTGGTGACCACCCTGCCCCGGGTGCACGTGGCCCTGGTCGGTCTGGACAAGCTGGTACCCGACCTCGATACGGCCCTCCAGATCCTGCGGGTGCTGCCGCGCAACGCCACGGGCCAGGCGATCACCTCCTACGTCACCTGGATCACCGGCCCGGCCGAGTATGCAGGGGCCGAAGCCACGGCCAAGCAGATGCACATCGTCTTTCTGGACAACGGCCGGCGGGCCCTGGCCCGGGACCCGATCTTCTCCCAAGTGCTGCGCTGCGTGCGCTGCGGGGCCTGCGCCAATGTCTGCCCGGTCTACCGCATGGTGGGCGGCCACCAGTACGGCCACATCTACATCGGCGCCATCGGCCTGATCGTCACCTATTTCTTCCACGGCCGCGACAAGGCCCGCAACCTGGTGCAGAACTGCATCAACTGCGGCGCCTGCCAGGCGGTGTGCGCGGCCGGCATCGATCTGCCCCGGTTGATCAAAGAGGTCCACGCCCGCATCCAAGACGAGGAGGGGCACCCCGTCGAGAGCGTGATGCTCTCACTGGTGCTCAAGAACCGACGGCTGTTCCACACCCTGCTGCGCTCGGCCCAGATCGCCCAGAAGCCGGTCACCGACCAGACCCGATACCTGCGCCACCTGCCCCACATCTTCTTCCGGCAGCACGACTTCCGCGCCCTGCCGGCCATTGCCGAAGAACCTTTCCGGGACCAGTGGCCGCGCATCGCGCCCAAGGTGCCGGCGCCGCGGCTGAAGGTGGCGCTCTTTGCCGGCTGCGTGCAGGATTTCGTCTACCCCGAACAGCTGATCGCCGGCGTGCGCCTGCTGGCGGCCCACGGCATCGCCGTGGCCTTTCCCATGGGGCAGTCGTGCTGCGGGCTGCCCGTGGCCATGATGGGCGAGAAGAAGGCGGCCCTGGCGGTGGCCCGCCAGAACGTGGAAGCCATCGATCCGCAACGTTACGACCACATCGTCACCCTGTGCGCGTCGTGTGCCTCCCACTTGACGCACGCCTATCCACGCCTGCTGGGCGACGAGCGCCGCTTAGGCCCCGCGGCCCGTGATTTTGCCCAGAAGGTTCTGCCGCTCAGCGTGCTGCTCAATGACCGGGTGGGGCTGGACCAAAGCCTGTTCCCGGAAACGGCCGCGACGGCCGCGACCACCTACCATGCGCCGTGCCACCTGTGCCGCGGCCTGGGGGTGCACGACGCCCCCAAGGAACTGCTGCGCCAGGCCGGCTGCCGCTTCGCACCGGCGGCCGAAGAGGAGACCTGCTGCGGGTTCGGCGGCACCTACTCGGCCAAGTTCCCGGAAATCTCCGCCGAAATCCTCGCCAGGAAACTGGCCGACGCCCAGCGCACCGGCGCCGAAACCCTGGTCACCGAATGCCCGGGGTGCGTCATGCAGCTGCGCGGGGGCGCCCGGCGCCAGGGCCTCGATTTGTCGGTGGCCCATCTGGCCGAAGCCCTGGCGGCCAGGATGAAAGCACGAGGGTAAGGCCGCCGCCTATGCAACGCTATCTCATCCTGGTCGCCTCGGTGCTGATGCAGATGTGCCTGGGGGCCACCTATTCTTGGTCGGTCTACGTCCAGCCGCTCAAGGCGCTCACCGGCCTGTCCCAGGGACCGGTGCAGCTGCCGTTCACCGTCTTCTACTTCGCCTTTCCCTTCACCATGATCTTCGCCGGGCAGTGGTTGCCCCGTCTGGGCCCCCGGCGCTGCGCCATGACCGGCGGCCTCCTGTTCGGCTGCGGCTGGTGGCTGGCCGGCTGGGGCGGCGCGCATTTCGCCTGGACCATCGCGGGCATCGGCCTGCTGGCCGGAGTGGGTGTGGGCATGGCCTATATCGTGCCGATCGCCACCTGCATCCGCTGGTTTCCCGAGCACAAGGGGCTGGTGACCGGCGTGGCCGTGGCCGGGTTCGGCGGCGGGGCGGCCCTGGTCAGCCAGGTGGGCGCCTGGTGGATAAAGAGTCGCGGGGCCACGCCCTTCGAGACCTTCCAACTGCTGGGAATGGCCTTCGCCTTGCTGGTCACGGCGGCGGGGGCCTGCATGCAAAACCCGCCCGGGACCAGACTGGCGGTCACCCGCCCCTTCTCCTGGCGCGAGATCCTGGCCCGGCGGGAATTCCGGATCCTTTACCTGGCCATGGGCTGCGGCCTGGCCGCCGGCTTCGCGGTGAACGCCAACCTCAAGGAGCTTTTCTCCGGCGGCAGCCTCCAGGCCGGCGTGCGGGCCGTGGCCGCCTTCGCCATGGCCAACGCGGCCGGCCGGATCCTCTGGGGCTGGGGCTTCGACCGGCTGGGCGGCCGGATCACTGTCGGCGCCAACCTGATCTTCCAGGCGGCCGTGCTGCTGCTCTCCCCTTATATATTGGTATCGCCCGCCGGCCTGCTGATCTTCGCCCTGCTCACCGGCTTCAACTACGGCGGGGTGCTGGTGCTCTACGCCTCCAGCGTGGCCCACCGCTGGGGCGCCGCCGCCGTGGGCCAGGTCTACGGCCTGCTCTTTTCGGCCAACATCCCGGCGGCCCTGGCCCCCCTGGCCGCCGGCCTGATTTTCGATGCCGTCGCCAGCTTCCGGCCGGCGCTGTGGGGCATCGCCGCCCTGCTGGTCGCCGCCGCCTGGGCTTATTGGCGGGCCCCGCAACCGCCAAACAATTGATGTTGGGTCCACATAGAAATCCACGAAAGGAAACATACCATGGAAACCTTGAAGCCCTCCGATCTCGAAGAACCCGCCATCACCGCCGGGGAGATCCTGCGCGTGGCCGATCCCCATTTCCGGTCTGAGCATGTCTGCATCGTGACCGGCGTGGGCACCGGCATCGGCCGTGCCACGGCCATCGCCGCCGCGGCCAATGGCCTTACGGTGGTGGGCCTGGACATCAACGCCGACCAGGGGCAGCGCACCGCGGCGCTGGCGGCCCAGTCCGGCGGGAAGATGATTTTCCAGCAGGCGGACCTCACCGACGACCGCCAGCTGGAGGCGGCCGTGGCCGGCGCCGCCGACCAGGGACGCATCCGCTACCTGATCAACATCGCCGGCATCCAGCACATCGACCCGGTGGAAAAGTTCCCCATGGCCAAATACGACCTGATGCAGCGCCTCATGCTCAGGGCCCCTTTCTATCTCTCCCAGCTGGCCATCGCGCACATGCGCCAGAGCGAGGACGGCGGCGGGGTGATCGCCCACATGGCCTCGGTGCATGCCCACATCTGCACGGCCAACAAACCGGTGTACAACATCACCAAGTTCGGGCTGCGGGCCCTGGCGCAATCCATTTCGGCCGAGGGCCAGGGCCGCATCCGCTCGTTCACGGTGAGCACCGGCTTCGTGCGCACGCCCCTGGCCCTGGGACAGATTCCGGCCCAGGCGCAGCAGCGCGGCATCTCCCAGGAAGCAGTGGTCGAACAGGTGATGATGGGCAAGTCGCGGATCAAGCAGATGATGAAACCCATCGAGGTGGCCAATCTCTTCATCTTCGGCATGTCCCACCACGGCGGCTATCTCGTGGGCGGCGACCTGCTTTTCGACGGCGGCATGGTGCTGACCTACTGACGTTTTTAAGAACGTCGAAGACTCAGCCGTTGGCGGCAACGGTATAACTGCCCGCTCCTTCGACCAGGTCCCGGGCGGCGGTTACGCGGGTCAACCCACGCACCAGGGCCGCAGAAGATATTTATTCACCGAGCAACCCATTCATTCTCCCCGATCACGGGCGGAACGATATCTTCGCAAATCCGGCCCCTGGGTCCAATGAAAATCGTACCCATGGACGCCATGGGGACCTCCTCTCGGGGTTCTTTTCCGATATGAACCGTACCAGGGTCACCATTTCATGGTGGACAAACAGGGACTGGACTTGGGACCGTCCTCGACAGATCCCCCAGATTTTTCTTAAGCCTTCGTAAAAACATCCGATATGGATAGATATCGTTTCCATTGAAACTTCAACCTGAGATCCGGCTTGGCCGCCAAGGCTTGAAAATTTGGAGGATCACTGATGAAACACGTGTTCGGCATCTTGAAATGGGTGGTTGTACTGCTTTGTATCACCATGGGGCTGCATTCCTGCAGCTGCAGCGACGATAACGACCACCACGGTTCGAACAACTCCGGTACCATATCGGGAGTACTGCAAGACATCGACGGCAACCCCATCGCCGGCGCCACCATCGAGATCTACGACGGCGGCACCTTGATCGCCACCACCACCAGCGGTGCAGACGGCAGCTATTCGGTGGAAGTACCTGCCGGCAGCGGTTATACGATCCTAGTTACCGCGGACGGGTATACGCCCATCGAAATGGATATGGACGATGTGGTCGGAAATGAAACCATGATTCTGGATCTTGAAATGGATCCTGATGTCGGAGCGACGGGAACCGTCCAAGGGGTCGTGCGCAATGCCGACGACCGGTCTGGTATCGAGGGGGCCACTATCGAGATCTACGACGGCGAAGACCTGATCGCCACTACCACCACCGATGCCGGTGGCAATTATGCGGTGACGGTCGCGGCGGGGAGCGGCTATACGGTGCGGGTAACCTCCACCGGCTTCATCACCGCTGATTACAATGCCGTAGATGTGGCGGAAGATGAAACGGTCATCCTGGAGGCCATTCTACAGATCGCGGATACCTATGTCGGCGACGGCACCATCGAAGGCACCATTACCGACGCCATCACCGGAAACGGGGTGGATGCCGTAAGCATCACCCTGCGGGCCGGCCTGAACACCCGCTCCGGCGCCGCTGTGGCCTCGGGCAGCACCGAGGCCGACGGCACCTATTCCATCGACGTGCCCACCGGCTACTACACGGCCCAACTGACCAAGGCCGGCTACATCACCGCCTACATTTCGGTAATCAGCCTGGGCGGCGAAACAACCGGCGACCAGAACGCGTCCATCTCTCCGGTGCTGGCCGCCGGCGAGACCCGTATCGTGCTCACCTGGGGTGCCGACCCCGAAGACCTGGACAGCCATCTCACCGGCCCGACCATTTCGGGCCCTCGGTTCCATGTTTACTACAGCGATGACTCAATTTCGGACGGTACGGTTGCCGGTCTGGATGCTGACGATACAACCAGCTACGGCCCCGAAACCATCACCATCAACACCCAGATCAGCGGCACTTACTACTACTACGTGAACGACTACACCAATATGGATGCCGGTACCAACCCATCGTCGGAACTTTCCAACTCCGGTGCCCAGGTCAAGGTGTACCAGTCCACCGGCCTGGTGGCCACGTTCAACATTCCGGCCAACCATGAGGGCACCTTGTGGGCGGTGTTCTCGTTGAACGGCACCACCATTACGCCGATCAACACCTTCAGCTACGACGATGCCGATGCCGGCCCGCTGCCGTAAGCATCGGGTGGATTATCGACTCAATCCCTAAAGCAACCCGGGGCCGGCCCATTCATGTGGACCGGCCCCGTTTCATCTCATGGAGCTTCCCCAACCAGATGGCTGGAAATCCCAGCACGGCGCTGATAGAATGAAACATTGACAGTCCCCATCCCATCCGTTATCTACTCTGCTTTTGTTGGCCGGAATTCTAACTGTTTGGGGATAGCGCCGCCATGCATCCACTGATTCGATCCGCCCTGGGAAAAGGGGATCCCGCCCTTTCCGAATACAACTCGAAACTATTGCTCCGCGCCTACGGCATTCCCGCGACCCGGGAGACGCTGGTGCAGAGCCCCGGCGAGGCCGCGGCCGCGGCCGAGGCATTGGGCTACCCGGTGGTGGTCAAGGCCTGTTCGCCCCGGCTGATGCACAAGAGCGAAGCCGGGGCCGTGGCCGTGGGCATCCAGAACGAAGCGGACCTGTTGAAGGCCTACGACCGCATTTCGGCTGCCGTGGCCCAGCCCCTGGAGGGCATGCTGATCCAGGAGATGGTGCGCGGATCGCGCGAGCTGGTGGTGGGCCTCACCCGGGATGCCCAGTTCGGCCCCTGTGTCATGCTGGGCCTGGGGGGCGTGCTCACCGAGGTGCTCAACGACACGGCCTTCCGTGTGGCCCCCTTCGACACGGTCGAGGCCCTGGACATGATGGGCGAGCTGCGTAGCCACGCTATTCTGGACAACTTCCGCGGCCAGGCGCCGGCGGACCGCAACCTGCTGGCCGAGACCCTCACGGCCGTGGGCCGCATGGCCCTGGAAAACGAGGCCATTGCCGAAATCGACATCAACCCCCTGATCATCGACGCCCAGGGCCGCCTGACGGCGGTGGACGCCCTGATCGTGCTGCGGGGATAGAAAGAAAGGAATAAAGGGGACGTTCTTTACGTCCCCGACAATCCCATGCACCAGACGCCGGACCCCTATCGCGACATTCCCCTCTACCCCCTGGTCAATCCACGCAGCATCGCCTTCTTCGGGGCTTCCAACCGCTTCAGCGCCATGGGCACCAACCAGCTCAACTCGGTGCTCTCCCTGGGATTCAAAGGCAAGATCTACCCGGTGCATCCCAGCGAAGCCACGGTCCTGGGGCTGCCCGCCTACAAGAGCGTAGCCGACCTGCCCGAGACCCCCGATCTGGCGGTGCTGGTGCTGCCCACGGCCATCGTGGTCCAGACTCTGGAGGAGTGCGGCCGCAAAGGCATCCGCCACGCCATCGTGGTATCGGGCGGCTTCAAGGAGATGGGGCCGGAAGGCGCGGTCCTGGAGCAAGAGCTGGTGGCCGTGGCCCGGCGTTATGGCATCCGCTTCCTGGGCCCCAACTGTCTGGGGGTGGTCAATCCCCACCACCTGTTCAACGTCACCTTCGCGGTCTTCGAAGGCCGGCCGGGCTTCATCGGCCTGGCCTCCCAGAGCGGCAGCCTGCTCACCCAGATGTTCCGCTACCTGGAGCAGTTCCGCATCGGCTTTTCCGCGGGCCTGAGCGTGGGCAACGAGGCCACGGTGGACATCGTGGATTGCATGGAGTATCTGGCCGCCTGCCCCCACACCAAGGTGATCGGCCTGTATATCGAAAGCATCCGCCGGGGCCGGGCTTTCATCGAAGCGGCCCGGCGCATCGTCCCGCACAAACCCATCGTGGCCTTCTACGCCGGCGGTTCCGAAGCCGGCCGCAACGCGGCCCTGTCGCATACCGGTTCGCTGGCCGGGCCGGATCGGCTCTACGACGGCGTGTTCCGCCAGAGCGGCATCGTCCGCGCCGATACGCTCACCGAGCTGTTCGACTTCTGCTGGGTGCTGGGCCGCTGTGTGCCGCCCCAGAGCCGGCGCATGGTGGTGTTGACCCACTCGGGCGGGCCGGGCGCTGCGGCCGCCGACGCGTGCAGCCGCAATGGCCTGAGCCTGCCGCGCCTGAACGGCACCACCCGGGAAAAACTGCGCCCGTTGGTTCCCTCCACCGGCAGCCTGAACAATCCGGTGGACCTGACCTTTTCCAAGGACCCGCTGGAATACTTCAGCGCCATCCCGAAAGTGATTCTGGAAGATCCGGACACCGATGGCATGCTGGTCTATTGTTTCGCCCCCCCTAAGAACATGCAGCGCATCATGGAGAGCCAGGGGTTGTCCCTGGAAGATATCGACAAGCTGACCGAAGCCGTGGCCGAAGAGATCGCCAAACGCTCGTCCGGGCTGGCCGCCACGCTCTCCAAGCCGGTGATCGGCTTCACGTACCAGAGCAGCGAGATGCCCATTATCCGCAAGCTGTTGGAGAACGGGCTGCCGGTGCTGCCCTCGCCGGAACGGGGCGCCCGGGCCATGGCGGCCCTGGCGCGGTATCGGGAACTGGCAGGAAAAATAGGGAATCAGGCCGGTTAATATCCGTGCGCTTCAATCCGGTTGTTGCGCCCGGCGGTCTGCCTCACCGGCCATCCATTTCAAGTGCCGCTAAGGCCGCGCTCCAGGCGTCCTGGAAACTCGCTGCGCTCAAACAGTCCAGGCCGCTTTTCCTCCGCTGCGCCCAAGCGGCACTACCAATGAATTGCAATTGTTGAAGCAGACCGCCGGGCACTAAAACCTAGTCTGCGAGCGCTAAAATACCTTCTGTGTTTCTTCAGATGCCGGATGTAATTGATGTCATCATCATCGGCGCCGGGGCCGCCGGGCTCATGTGCGCCATCCAGGCCGGACGGCGGGGACGCACGGTGCGGGTGATCGACCATGGCCGGCGGCCGGGGCGCAAGATCCTCATGTCCGGCGGCGGCCATTGCAACTTCACCAATGAAGAGATCCGGGCCGAGCATTACATCTCCCACAACCCCCATTTCTGCAAGTCGGCCCTGAGCCGCTTCAGCCAGTGGGACTTTTTGGAGATGGTGCGCGCCCACGATATCGACTACAGTTGCCGGGATCACGGCCAGCTCTTCTGCGACGGGGGATCGGGCCGCATCCTGGAGATGCTGCTGGGCGAATGCCGCCGGGCCGGTGTGGTATTGCAGATGGAGACCGGAGTCGAAGCGATCCGGCCGTTGGGCGGACGGCGTTTCGGCGTGCGCACCAGTCGGGGCGCGCACGAATGCACTTCCCTGGTGGTGGCCACCGGCGGGCTTTCCATTCCCGCTGCGGGCGCCACCGGCCTGGGGTTCGACATCGCCCGGCAGTTCGGTATCCCGGTGCAGCCGACCTCCCCCGGACTGGTGCCGCTGACCCTGCAACCGAGGGACAAGGCGCGTCTGGCCGATCTGGCCGGCATCGCCGTGGACGCGGAGGTGCGCTGCGGCCGGAAGCAATTCCGCGATCCGCTGCTCTTTACCCACCGGGGGCTGAGCGGACCGGCGATCCTGCAAATCTCCCTGGAGTGGCAGCCCGGCCGGGAACTCTTTATTGATTTACTGCCCGAGCTGGATTTGACGGCGGCGCTGGCGATCCAGCGCCAAAGTCATCCCCGCCGGACACTCAAATCGGCCTTGGCCGAATATCTGCCCAAGCGCCTGGCCACGGCCATGGCGCCGCCCGAAGCGGCGGACACGCCCCTGACCCAGTTGGCCGACGCGCAGTTCAGGCGCATCGAGGCCGGCATCCGGCAGTGGCGCCTCAAACCGGGTGGCACCGAAGGGTTTCGCACGGCGGAAATCACCCTGGGCGGCGTGGACTGCGACGCCCTCTCTTCCAAGACCATGGAGGCCCGCGCGGTGCCCGGACTCTTCTTCATCGGCGAAGTGGTGGATGTGACCGGACGGCTGGGCGGCTACAACCTGCAATGGGCCTGGTCTTCGGGGTGGTGCGCGGGGCAGTATGTTTGAATATGGTTTTAGGCTTTAGGTTTTAGGTTTTAGGTGAAGGTATTCTATCGTTCAGGGAGGGGGGCATGGGAAAGATGAGGCTTCTGAAGGTTTGTCTGCTGCTGGCATGGTTGGGGGTGTCGATCGGCTGCGGCGGCGGGGGCGGCGACGAAAGCGCAAGCAGCGCAACACCGACACCAGCCCCGACGGACAACACAACCCCAAATCCTTTCGCGGATGACTGGCCCGAAGCCGGCAATCCCGAAGGCGACCTGTGCGCGGTGCCGGCCGAAGGCGGACCGGCGGACAGCTCCGCCCCCGACACGGTGATCGGCAGCGGGACACCGGAGAGCTGCACCGGCGAGGCCTTCCGCCAGGCCGTGGCGGCCGGCGGCATCATCACCTTCGACTGCGGCGACGACCCGGTCATCATCACCCTGGGCCAGACCGCCAAGGTCTTCAACGACACCGGCCCCGACATCGTCATCGACGGCGGCAACAAGGTCACCCTGAGCGGCGGGGGCGCGGAGCGCATCCTCTACATGAACACCTGCGACCGGAACCAGGTGTGGACCACCGACCACTGCCAGAACCAGGATCACCCCCGGCTCACCGTGCAGAACCTGACCTTCATCGAAGGCAACTCCACCGGGGAAACCGTCGACGGCGGCGGGGGCGGCGCCATCTTCGTGCGCGGCGGCCGCTTCAAGATTTACAACTGCCGCTTTTTCAGCAACCAGTGCGACCCTTCGGATCCGGATTTAGGCGGCGCGGCCGTGAGGGTGCTGAGCCAGTACCAGACCCTGCCGGTCTACGTGGTGCACAGCACCTTCGGGGGCACCGCGGATCTGGGCAATTTCGGCGCCAACGGCGGCGCCTTGAGCAGCATCGGGGTCTCGTGGACGGTCATCAACAGCCTGTTCACCCACAACCGGGCCACCGGCCACGGCGCCAACAGCGGCAACGGCGGCAACGGCGGCGCCATCTACAACGACGGCAACACCTATACCCTCAATGTCTGCGGCAGCCGCTTCACCGACAACGTGGCCAACGAGGGCGGCGGCGCCATCTTCTACGTGAGCAACGACGAAACCGGCACCCTGATCGTCAACGACTCGTACCTGGTGGGCAATCCCAGCCTGGAATTCGAGACCTATCCCGGCCTGTTCGTGATCGCCGGCAGCGAGAACTACGCCGGTTCGACCATCGAGGAGTAAACCCATCTTTTGTAACCGGAGGCCCCATGTTGCGCAAGCTGATCATCGCCCTGGCGGCTTTGCTGCTGCTCGTCTGCTTGGTTGCGGCCGGCGCCTATTACTACTTCGTGCGCCGGCCCCTGCCCCGGACCGAGGGCACCCTTCACATCAAAGGGCTCGCGGCGCCGGTGCAGGTGTTGCGCGACCGCTGGGGCGTGCCCCACATCTACGCCCAGGGCAACCACGACCTCGTGTTCGCCCAGGGGTTCGTGCAGGCCCAGGACCGGCTGTGGCAGATGGAGATCAACCGCCGCGTGGCCGCCGGGCGTTTGAGCGAAATCATCGGCGAAGAACTGCTGCCCGTGGACCGGCTGCTGCGTGCGTTCGGCATGGCCCGGGCGGCGCGTGAGGAGCTGACCCATTTTCTGCCCGAGGAGATGGAACTGCTGAACGCCTACGCCGACGGGGTCAATGCCTTCATCCAATCCCACCTGGATCGCCTGCCCCTGGAGTTTCACGTGCTGGGGGTGATTCCCGAGCCATGGCGGCCCGAGGACTCCATCGGATGGGCCAAGGTCATGGCCCTGTAGGGCGCCAAGAACTGGCAGGAAGAGATCATCGGCGCCATGCTGGTGCAGCGCTTGGGCGCCGGGAGAGCCCGGGAGTTGCTGGGACTCGAACAGCTGGCCGCCGCGGCGGTAATGTCGTCGGCCCTTGACCTGGCCGCCCTCTGGTCCGATCCACAGTTTACGGCCGGCGCGATCCTGCCGGTGCTGGGCGGCGGCAGCAACAACTGGGTGGTGCACGGCACGCGCACCCAGAGCGGCGCGCCGCTGCTGGCCAACGACATGCACCTGGACGTGCGCATCCCGTCGGCCTGGTACGAGATGCACCTTTCGGGCGGCGACTTCGACGTCACGGGCCTCTCGCTGCCCGGAGTTCCTTTGATCATCGCCGGCCACAATCGCGAGGTGGCCTGGGGCATCACCTTCGCCTACACCGACACCCAGGATATCTTCCTGGAGCGCATGCACCCGGAGCGCAAGGACCAATACCTCTACAAAGGCGAGTGGAAAACCGCCGGGAGGGTCGACGAATCGATCCGGGTCAAGGGCCGCAAGGCGCCGGTGGTCCACGAGGTCCTCTACACCATCCACGGGCCGATCATCTCCCCCCTGGTGCCGGCCCCGGACAGCACCTACGCCCTGGCCCTGCGCTGGAGCGCCCACGACCCCGGCCGTTTGATCGCGCCCCTGGTGGGCATGAACCGGGCCACGGATGTGATGCGGTTCAAGGCCGCAGCCGTCGAATGGGCCGATCCCTCCATCAACTTGGTGTGCGCCGACCGGAAGGGCAATATCGGCTATATCCTCGCCGGCCGCATCCCCCTGCGGCCCCAGGGCGATGGCATGGGGCCCTTCGAAGGCTGGGAAGGCCGCTACGACTGGACCGGCTATGTGCCCGGCGCCGAGAAGCCGTGGTGGGTCAACCCGGACGAGGGCTTCGTGGTGACGGCCAACAACCGGGTGGTCGGACCGGACTATCCCCACTTTTTATCCGAAAATTACCTGGCACCCTACCGGGCCCAACGGATCGAAGAGGTGCTGGCGGCCAAAGCCAGCGTGTCCAGGGCAGACTTCAAAACTTTGCAAGGTGATTACCGGTCGCTGCAGGCCGCCCGGTTGATCGGGGCCCTGGCGCCGCGCCAAGGTCGATCGCCGGTGGCCAGGGAGCTGCTCTCCCAACTGCGGGCCTGGGACCAGACGCTGGGACCCGAAAGTCGCGAGGGGGCCATTTACGAGGTGCTCTTCCAGCGGTTGCTGGAGAACACCTTCCGGGACGAACTGGGCCCGGTGGCCGACTATTTCTTCGGCGCCGGCCTGACGCCCCTCGCCCCTTTGAACACCTTTCTGGCCCACAGCCGCGACCTGCTGATCGCCCTCTTGGCCAATCCCGCCTCGTCCTGGTTCGACGACACCGCCACGCCGGCGAAGGAGACCCTGGCAGAGGTCCTCGAAAAGAGCCTGCTGGAGACCAACGCCTTTTTGGGCAAGCGCCTGGGGCCCGACCCCACAACATGGCGCTGGGGACGTCTGCACCGCATCGTCTTCGAACACCCCCTGGGCCAGGTGCCGCCCCTGGACAAAATCTTCAATCTGGGTCCCTTCGAGACCGGCGGCGATTTTTCCACCGTATGGCAATCGTCCGTTGTGCCGGGCATGGATTTTAATTATAAAGGATGGACCGTGAGCAATCGTCACATCTACGACCTGGCGGATTGGGACAACAGCCTGGGGACCATCGTCCCGGGCCAATCCGGCATGTGGGGCAGCCCCCATTACAGCGACCAGATGGCGATGTGGCTCGCGGTGGGTCACCATCCTCTGTATTTCACCCAAGCACGCGTGGCCGCCGAAGCCAGGGGGCGGCTGACGCTTCTGCCGTGACGGCAGGGAAAGGCGGATTACGATGCCTACGGTAACAGTGAAAGGCCAGCCCATTTATTTCGAATCCCACGGTCAGGGTTTCCCGCTGGTGCTGATCCGGGGGCTGGGCAGCAATGCCGACCACTGGTATGCGCAGGTGCCCGATCTGTCCGCCCACTTCCGCGTGGTCGTCTTCGACAACCGGGGCATCGGGCGCTCCGGCGACCCCGGGGGCGCCTTCACCATCCAGGCGATGGCCGAGGACACCGTCGGCCTGATGGATGCCCTGGAAATAACCCAGGCCCACGTGCTGGGGGTTTCCATGGGCGGCATGATCGCCCAGGCCATCGCCGTGGGCCTCCCGCAGCGGGTGAAGGGGCTGGTGCTGGTGGTCACCCACTGCGGCGGCGCCCGACAGGTGCGACCGACCGAAGAGATCGCCCGGCTGGTGGGCGAGATGGTGACCGTGGGCAGCCCCGAATCGCGGATCAAGGCCCTGCCGGCCTTCTTCGATGCCGCGACGCTGCGCAGCCAGCCGGCGTGCGTGCAGACCTATGCGGCGGTCTCGCTCAAGTACCCGGCCGACGAGAAAATCCTCACCCGCCAGTTCGCGGCCATTCAAGGGTTCGATCTCTATGACCGCCTGCCGGCCATCCAGGCGCCCACCCTGGTCCTGGCCAGCCCGGGGGACGTGCTGATCCCGCCGGCCAATTCGGACCTCCTGGCCAGCCGCATCCCCCACGCCCGCTTGGTCTCGATTCCCGGCGGCGGCCACCAGATCCTCATCGAGCAGCCCCAGGCGTGCAACCGGGCCGTAATCGATTTTCTGTCGGCATTGCCTGTTTGACAGAAAATTTCTTACAACAAAATCATAAATTTTCTTCTTTGACGATGCGCATGAATTGAATATATTAACTGAAGCTTCATTTAGACATCGCTCGCTCCATCAAAATTCAATCAAACTGAGGAGGAGACATGAAAAAGATTTTCAGCTTCATGATCGCTTTGGGCTTGACTCTTGGGCTCGCAGGCCACGCCGACGCAGCGCAAAAATCGATCCTGATCGGCTTTACCGCTTCACAGACAGGCAAACTCAATGTGGAAGCCACTCGCCAGATCAATGGCTTGAATCTATGGGTGGAACAGGTGAACAAGGCCGGGGGCATCAAGATGCCCGACGGCAGCCATGTGCTGGTCAAGACCAAATATTACGATGATGAAAGCAACAAGGACCGGGTTCAGGAACTCTATACCCGGCTCATCAGCATCGACAAGGCCGATTTTCTGATCAGCCCCTACAGCAGCGGCCTGGCCGACGCCGCCGCGCTCATCGCCCAGCAGTACAAGCGGATCATGATCACCACGGGGGCCTCGTCCGATTCGATCTTCAAGAAAGGCTACACCCTGGTCTATATGACCTATACGCCGGCCAGCCGGTACCTGACCGGCGCCTTGAACGTATTGCTCAAACTCGATCCGGCGGCCAAGAAGATCGCCATCATCCATGAAAACGACAAGTTCTCCACGGATGTGGTCAGCGCCCTGAAAGGATACGCCGAAGAGAAAGCCATGCAAGTGGCCATGTACGAAGGCTATGACGCCGGCACCACCGATTTTGCGCCCTTCATCAACAAGATTCCCAAGGGGGTGGACGCCGTGATGGGCGGCGGCCATTTCGCCGATACCACCACCTTCGCCCGCCAGCTCTACGAAAAGCAGGTCGCCACCAAGATGGTCGCCCTGCTGGTGGCGCCACCGGAGCCCAAGTTCGCCGAACTGGGCGAAGCCTGCATTTCGGTCATCGGCCCCAGCCAGTGGGAACCGGTCGCCAAGTACAGCCCCGAGGCCGCCAAGGCGGAAAACGTCGAATGGTACGGCCCGACCGTTGCAGAGTTTCTCAAACTGTACGCCGACAAATACGGCAAGGAAGAACCCTCCTACCACAGCGCCGGCGGCTACGCCGCGGGCATGATCCTGGAAAAGGCCATCGAAGCCTCGGGATCGCTGGAAACCAGCGCGGTCCAGGCGGCCATCGACAAAGAAGATATGTACACCTTCTACGGCCGGATCAAGTTCAACACGACCCCCAACCTGCACGGCCTGCAGGACGGTCACGAAATGATCTACATCCAGTGGCAGAAAGGCAAAGACGGCAAGCCTGAAAAGGTCGCGGTCTGGCCGGCTTCGGCGGCTTCCGCCGCTCCCATGCTCCGCATGTCCCGCTAACCCTGACGCCATCGGTGCCGGCGCCGTCCGGCAGGATCGTGACGGCACCGATATGGGGAGAGACGTTGCATGTTTTCCCATTTGTCCGCCTCGTTGGTCGATGGGCTTCTCATCGGCTTCGTTTACGGTATCGCCGCCATGGGTCTGTCGTTGATCTGGGGCGTGATGCGGGTCGTCAACCTGGCCCACGGTGCCACCATGGCCCTGGGGATGTTCTTCATCTACTATCTCTTCTCCGGGGCCGGCATGAACCCCTATCTGGCCCTGCCGCTGGCCGCCCTGCTGGCCATGGCCTTCGGTTTCATCGTCTATGTGGTGGCGTTGCACCGGGTGATCCAGGCCGGCTATCTGTATACGCTGCTGGCCACTTTCGCGGTCAACATGATCATCATCGGGATCGGCACCACGGTTTTCACCACTTCGCCCCGGAACGTCGATTTTTCCCTCGGCTCGGTCACCCTGGGCGGCGAGATTCTGCAGGGCACCCGGCTGGTGGCGGCCGCAGCCTCCGTCACCATCACCGGCGCGCTCTACCTCTTTCTCTATTTCACCCGGACCGGGAAAGCCATCCGGGCCGTATCCAACAACCGTGCGGCCGCCGAGCTGATGGGCATCTCCTCGGCGCGGGTCCTGGCCCTGAGCTTCGGCATCGGGACCATGCTGGCGGCCGTGGCCGGGAGCCTGACAGCCACCTTCTTCCCTTTCACCATCCTCAGCGGCAGCACCTACCAGCTCAAATCCTTCGTCATCTGCGTTCTGGGCGGTCTGGGCAATCCCCTGGGCGCGCTGCTCGGCGGGCTGATCCTGGGGGCCTTGGAAGGTATCGTGCCGGTGTTCATGCCGGTGAGCTGGGTGCCGGTGGTGGAATTCGGTCTGTTCGTGGCAGTTCTGGTCATCCGGCCCTCGGGCCTCATGGGAGCCAAATAAAATGTCTTTCTGGCGTTCTCCGGGATTCTGGTTGAATTTTCTGCTGATCTTCGTCGGCGGCGCCCTGGTGCTGCTCATCCACCAGGACACGCTGCGGGAAACGGCTTTCACCGTGCTGATGTACATCGCCCTGGCCTCGAGCCTGAACATCATCATGGGCCTCACCGGGTATGTCAATTTCGGCCATATCGTCTTCTTCGGCCTGGGGGGCTATTTCGGTTTTTTCATGCTCAGCCAGATGGGCTGGCCGCTCTATCTCTCCATGCTGGCCGGCGGCTGCCTGTCAGCGGCGGTCGCCCTGGTGATCGGCGCCGCGGTGCTGCGCCTGCGGGGCGCCTACTTCGCCCTGGCCACCATCGGCGTCAACGAGGCCGCGCGGGCCTTCGTGGCCAACTTCAAGCCCTTCGGCGGGGCCACCGGGCTGTTCGTCAACTTTTCGGTCTACGACCAGTATGGCGGTTCCGCCAGCGCCCTTTGGTGGATCTTCACCCTCCTGTGGATCGTCGCCACGCTCACCGTGGTGGTGGGGTACCTGGTGAAGCACTCCCGCTTCGGCCTGGGGCTGATCGCCATCCGCGAGGACGAAGATGCCGCCATGGTCATGGGGGTCAGGGCGCCCCTGGCCAAGACCATCGCCTTTGCCCTGTCGGCCTTTTTCCCGGCCCTGGTCGGCACCCTGTACTTCTTCAAGAACGGCAATGTGGAGCCCGAGGATGCCTTCCGCTTCCAGTTGTCCCTGGAGATTCTGGTCATGGTGATGCTGGGCGGCAAAGGGCTGGTGCTGGGCCCCATCCTGGGTGCGTTTGCCTATGAGCGCCTGCGGGGCTACCTGTTGATCAGCCCGCTTTTCAAAAACCTCCACCTGGCCCTGTCCGGCGGCATTCTGCTGGTCATCGTGCTGTTTGTGCCCGGTGGTGTGGTCGGTTGGTTCCGCGAGCGGTTCCCGCGGCTGAGGAGATTGCTGGAATGATTCTGGAAGTCAAAGAGGTCTCCAAACAGTTTGGAGGGCTGAAGGCTCTTTCGGATGTCGCCTTCGAACTGCCCGAGGGGCAGATCCTGGGCCTCATCGGCCCCAACGGCGCCGGCAAGACCACCCTGTTCAACGTCATCAACGGGGTCTTCACCCCGGAGCAGGGCCGGGTGATCTTCCGGGGCGAAGATGTCACCGGTCGGACATCCTACGAAATGGCCCGGCGCGGCCTCTCCCGGGCGCACCAGGTGGTCCGGCCGCTCACCGATCTGACGGTCCGCGAAAATGTGATGGTGGGGGCCTGTTTCGGTCGCGAACGACTCGGCCTGCGCGCAGCGGCGCGCAAAGCGGACGAAGCCCTGACGCGGGTGGGTCTGATCGACCGTTCCGACCAGCCGGCGGGCAACCTGAACGTGGCCCAGAAAAAGCGCCTGGAGATGGCCAGGGCCCTGGCGGCGCAGCCCTACCTGATCCTGCTGGACGAGGTGCTGGCCGGCCTGAATCCATCGGAGATCACCTCCATGATGGCCACCGTCCGGGCCATCCGCGACGAGGGCGTGACCATCCTCATGATCGAGCACGTCATGCAGGCCATCATGTCCATCTCCGACCGCCTGCTGGTGCTGGATTACGGCACCCTGATCGCCGCCGGCCCCCCGAAAGAGGTGGCCAACAACCCGCAGGTCATCGAAGCCTATCTGGGCGACCCGAAACTCACCGCAAAGCTGATGGCGGAGTAAATGCTATGGCCGTAATGGAAGTCCACAATGTGGCGTCGGGATACGAGGGGGTCCAAATTCTGTGGGGGGTCAGCCTCAAGCTTGAGCCGGGCAGACTCACCACCCTGGTCGGCAGCAACGGCGTGGGCAAGACCACCCTGCTGAAAACGGTCATGGGCCTGCTGAAACCTCTGGCGGGGACCGTCACCTTCCAGGGCAAAGAGGTCACCCGCATGTCGGCCCACGCGCGGGCCAAAGCCGGGATGGTGATGGTGCCCGAAGGCCGCCAGCTCTTCACCGACATGAGCATCTACGAGAATCTGCAGATGGGCGCGTTCTCGCCGCGGGCCCGGGCCAGCTTCAAAAACAACCTGGACAAAGTGTACGAGATCTTCCCGCGCCTGAAAGAGCGTGCCAACCAGAAGGCCGGCACCCTGAGCGGCGGCGAACAGCAGATGGTGGCCGTGGCCAGGGGCTTGATGGCCGAACCGGAAGTCCTGATGCTCGATGAACTCTCTCTGGGGCTCTCGCCCCTGCTGGCCCTCAACCTGTTCGAAACCCTTACCCAATTGAAAAAGACCGGCCTGACCATGCTGCTGGTCGAACAGAACGTCACCATGGCCCTGGCGGTGAGCGACTATGCGTACGTTCTGGCCGAAGGCCGGGTCCACCTGGAAGGTCCGGCCCGCGAACTGAGCCAAAACGACGAAGTGCGCCGAACCTACCTGGGAATTTAATCCCGGGTCAGGCCGTTCTCCCGGCACCTGTCCGCGCCGGCCGAAAAAGCACTTCGGCCCGCTTCGGGCGCGCAGGAACCGCCGGCATCGAAAACCGGATTGCGGTTGAATATTCAGCCCATCGGATGCTATGCACGTGGGGACAATTAGCAGGAAGTTCGCTGCCTGTGCTCATCCCTATCAGGAAGTGCCCATGACCCAGCATCCACGCATCCGGCTCCGATTCGGACCAAAACTGTTCATCAGCCACTTCATGGCCGTGCTTCTGGTTTCCGGAAGCATCGGCACCTTTTTCTATTACAACGCCATGGACAGCCTGATGCAGAGCCTGCGTTCGCGCCTGCAGAACAGCGCCGCCCTCTTGAGCCAGAGCATCGACGCCCGGGACATGGAGACCATCCGCTCCGAAGCGGATACCCGGTCCCCGATCTACCTGGACACACTGGAAAAGCTGCGCCGGCTGAGACGCTCCAATCCCGATATCGCCTTTCTCTTCATCATGCGCAAAGAGGGCGAACACATCTCCTTCGTGGTGGATTCCGACGAAACCGACAAACAGGCCCGGCCGGGCAGGGAATATACGGAAGCGCCCGACCTGATGCAGACCGGGTTCCACGAACCGTCGGTGGACGACAAGCCCTACCGTGATGAATGGGGGGTTTTTCTCTCGGGCTACGCGCCGCTGCGCAACGGCGACGGCCGCTACCTGGTGGGCATCGACATGCGCGCCGACGAGGTGGACAACAAACTCGCCCAGCTGCGCCTCACCGGCCTGGTCTCTCTGCTGGCCTCGCTGTTGCTGGCCCTGCTGTTCGCCCTCTATCTCTCCAAGGGTCTGACCCACCGGATCAACACGCTGATCAAGCGTTGCCGCCAGGTTTCCCTCGGCCGCTACGAGGGGAAGATCGAAATGCGCACCCTGGACGAGTTCGACGATCTCATCGAGGCCTTCAATACCATGAGCGAAGAATTGGAGCAGGCGCGATGCAAGGCCGAACAGGCTCTCTCGGAGCTGCGCGACTCCCGGGACCTCTTGGAAACCCGCGTGCACGAGCGCACCCGGGAGCTGGAGAACGCCCTGGAAAAGGTCCAGGTGCTCAGCGGACTGCTGCCCATCTGTTGCTCATGCAAGAAGATCCGCAACGACCAGGGCTACTGGCAGCAGGTGGAGCAATTCGTGGCCATGCACACCGGCGCTCGCTTCTCCCACGGCCTGTGCCCGGATTGCGGCCTGAAGCTTTATGGGGATATCCTTTCCAAGAAGGAGGCCCGACCGACCTGAAATAGTCAAAGAAGCAGAAAGGAAAGCCTAAATTCGATGAACGAGCCCCCCACCTACCCCGAATTCAGCAAGCACTATCCGCTTCTGGTCAAGAGTCTCATGAAGCGGCCGCTCTACTTGTACCCGGACGATGTCGCCCTGGTCTACCGCCATGAGGCCGGGAAGTATTCCCGTTTCACCTGGCGCCAATGGCATGCGCGCACCTGCCAGCTGGCCCACGGCTTGAAAGCGCTGGGGGTGGTCGCCGGCGATCGCGTCGCCACCATGGCCCTGAACCACCACTGGCACATGGAAGCGATCTACGCCACGATCTGCATCGGCGCCGTTTCCCATCCCATCAATGTGCGCCTGTCGCTGGATCACATGGCCCATACCATCACCCATGCCGAAGACAAGATCATCTTCTTCGACCGGGACACCCTGCCCCTGGTGGAGGCGCTGTTCGACCGCATCAAACGCCACGTGCGGGCCTTTGTCTACATGTCCGATGCGGCCGCATTGCCCGCCACCCGGGTGACGCCGCTGTATGCCTATGAAGCGTTGGTCGCAGACCAGCCCCAAAGCTTCGACTGGCCGGATCTGAACGAAGATACCCATGCGGTCCTGTACTACACCACCGGCACGACGGGGCTGCCCAAGGGCGCCTTGTATACCCACCGCCAGATCTATCTGCACAGCCTGCACGTTTCGCTGTTTCTCCATTCCGCCCCCCATCGGCCGACGGACCCGCCCCGGCCCAACCAGATGATCACCGTCCTCAATATCCCCTTGTTCCATATCCACGCCTGGGGGTCGCCGTTCTTTTCGGTCCTGATGTGCGCCCGGATCCTCCTGCCCGGCCGGTTCACGGCCGAAGGGTTCTGCGAACTGGTCCAGACCGAGAAGGCCAACGCCACCATGTTCGTGCCCACCATGCTGGCCATGATTCTCGAATACCAGGAGATCGATCGCTGGGATCTGAGCAGCCTGACGATGATCAATGTGGGCGGCGGCGCCCTGCCCCTGGGCTTGAAGCGCAAGGCCGAGAAACGCTTTCCCTATATGCGGGTCGGTTCCGGCTACGGCATGACCGAAACCTACGATGGCGTCATCAGCGCGCATATCAAGCGGGAGATGGTCGACTGGCCCCAGGAGCAGATCGATCAGGTGATGGTCAAGACCGGGCTGCCCTATGTGCCGGCCATCGATGCCCGGGTGGTGGACGAAGCAGGGCACGAGGTTCCCAGGGACGACGAGACCATCGGCCAGATCGTGCTCCGGGGCCATTGGATCATGGAGCAGTACTTCAAAGACCCCCAGCGCACGGCCGAAGCCTGGCGGGACGGCTGGTTTCACACCGGCGACGCGGCCAAGGTGGGCCCCGACGGGTACATCACCATCGTCGACCGCATCACCGACGTGATCCGCTGCGGCTCGGAGATGGTGCCCACCGTGCTGCTGGAGAATCTCACCTGCAACGCCGATTTCGTACTCGAAGCCATGTGCGTGGGCGTGCCCGACGAAAAGTGGGGCGAGATCCCCATGGCCCTGGTCAAGTTGATGCCGGGGGCGAAAAAGACCGAGGAAGATGTGCTTGACTTCCTGCGCCAGGAGGGGGTCGACAAGGGCAAGATCACCAAGTGGATGCTGCCGGTCTATGTGGCCCTGGTGGACGAGATCCCCAAGACCAGCGTGGGCAAGTACAACAAGCGCGAAGTGCGCAAGCAGCTGGACCGCTTTCTGGGCATGGCCAAAAGGGTGCGCATGTAGCTGCCGGAATCGGGAGCGCCGCAAAAAAGCGCTTCGAGGACCTGAACAAAGCGCGGCGCCTCAACGCTTGCTGAAACGCCGCGCTCTTGTGTGGCCGACGACTGAAAACCTTGACGCCACGATCAGGCGAGGTCGAAGCGGTCGAGGTTCATCACCTTGTTCCAGGCCGCCACGAAGTCGTGCAGGAACTTCTCCTGGGCGTCCTCGCAGGCGTAGACTTCGGCCAAGGCCCGGAGCTGGGAGTTGGAACCGAAGATCAGGTCCACGCGAGTGCCGGTCCATTTGACTTCGCCCGTGGCGCGCTCACGCCCCTCGAAGAGATCCGGGTCTTTCGAGGTCGGCTGCCACGCCGTGCCCATGTCGAGCAGGTTGACGAAGAAGTCATTGGTGAGCGTTTCCGGCCTTTTGGTGAAGACGCCGTGGGGAGACTGCCCGAAGTTGGCGTTCAGGACCCGCAGGCCGCCGACTAGGACCGTCATCTCGGGCGCGGTCAGTGTCAGCAGTTGCGCGCGGTCCACCAGCAATTCCTCGGTCGATACACTATATTTTGCTTTTTGGTAGTTGCGGAAGCCGTCCGCCTTCGGCTCAAGGACATGGAAGGAGACCACATCGGTTTGCTCCTGGGAGGCATCGGTGCGCCCCGGGGTGAAGGGTACCGTGGTATTGTGACCGGCATTCTTCGCGGCTTGCTCGACCCCGGCGCATCCCCCCAGGACGATCAGGTCGGCCAACGAGACCTTTTTGCCGTCTGCCTGGGCGCTGTTGAACGCCTTTTGCACACCCTCGAGGGTCTGCAATACGTTCTTCAATTGGGCCGGCTGGTTGACTTCCCAATCCTTCTGCGGCGCCAGACGGATGCGCGCCCCGTTGGCCCCCCCGCGCATATCGGAACCGCGGAAAGTCGACGCCGACGCCCAGGCCGTCGAGACCAGTTGGGAGACAGACAGTCCCGATGCCAGGATCCGGCCTTTGAGAGCGGCGATGTCATTTGCGTCGATCAGCTTGTGATCGACGGCGGGTACCGGGTCTTGCCAGACCAGTTCCTCGGCCGGAACCTCCGGGCCGAGATAGCGCGAGCGGGGTCCCATGTCGCGGTGGGTCAGCTTGAACCAGGCCCGGGCGAAGGCGTCCTGAAACTTCTGGGGGTTCTTCAAAAAGTTCCGCGCGATGGGCTCGTAGATGGGGTCGAAGCGCAGGGAGAGGTCCGCCGTGGTCATCATCGGCCGGTGTTTCTTCGACGGATCGTGGGCATCGACGATCATGTCCTTCTCGTCGACCTCCTTGGCCAGCCACTGGTGGGCGCCGGCCGGACTCTTGACCAGTTCCCACTCGTATTTGAACAAGATCCGCAGATAGCCCAGATCCCATTTGGTCGGGTTCGGCTTCCAGGCCCCCTCGATGCCGCTGCCGATGGCATCGCCGCCCTTGCCGCTGCGGAAGCTGCTCTTCCAGCCGAGCCCCATCTCCTCGATGGGGGCGGCTTCGGGCTCCGGCCCCACATGGGTCGCCGGGCCGGCGCCATGGCATTTGCCGAAGGTGTGGCCGCCGGCGACCAGCGCGACGGTCTCTTCATCGTTCATGGCCATGCGCGCGAAGGTCTCGCGGACATCGCGGCCGGAGGCGACCGGGTCGGGGTTACCGTTGGGGCCTTCGGGGTTCACGTAGATCAGCCCCATCTGCACGGCGGCCAGTGGATTTTCGAGCTTCCGGTCGCCGGAGTAGCGTTTGTCTTCAAGCCACACGGCCTCGGAGCCCCAGTAAATGTCCTCTTCCGGCTCCCAGATATCCTCGCGCCCGCCGCCGAAGCCGAAGGTCTTGAATCCCATGGACTCCAGGGCGCAGTTGCCGGCCAGGATCATGAGATCGGCCCAGGAGATCTTGCGGCCGTATTTCTTCTTGATCGGCCAGAGCAGGCGGCGCGCCTTGTCGAGATTCACGTTGTCGGGCCAGCTGTTGAGGGGCGCAAACCGCTGGCTGCCGGACCCGCCGCCGCCGCGGCCGTCGCCCATGCGGTAGGTGCCGGCGCTGTGCCACGCCATCCGGATAAAGAGCGGCCCGTAGTGACCGTAATCGGCCGGCCACCACTGCTGGGAATCGGTCATCAGCGCATAGAGGTCCTGCTTCAAGGCCTTGAGGTCAAGCTTCTTGAATTCATCGGCGTAGTTGAACGTTTCGCCCATGGGGTTGCTCTTGGAAGAGTGCTGATGCAGGATCTTGAGGTTCAACTGGTTCGGCCACCACTCCCGATTCGAGGTGCCACCGCCGGCAATGGGTTTTTTGGTCGCGCCCGTTACCGGGCATTTGCTCTCTTCGTTCATGATTCTTCCTCCTTTCGCTGTTTCAATGGCGCCCGTGCCGTAAAACATAGCGTGCTACGGGTATCGCCTGTGTGTATATTGGAAAGCGGCCGTTCCGATCCGCCTGCATGAAATCGGGAACCTTCCAGAATCGTCAAAAACGCATCGCACTATGCCTGAACAGCATTCAAGGTCATCGGTCGTTGGCTTGCGATTGCCAGGGACAGGAGCATCGACAATATTAGTCCGCTTTTTCTTTTAGGAAGTTGCCTCCTGTCAAATATTTAAACAATAAATCATACCATTTGATAATCAATATCACTTACAAGGAAAAAAAATTAGCCCTTGTTTGCCCCACAACTGCTGCAGATGCCGAAAAAATCCAACCGGTGATTCAGGATCTTAAAGCCGGTCTCGGCGGCGACCTCTTCCCGCATATCATCGAGACTATCCAGTTCCGGATCGACAATTTTTTTGCATTTGATGCAGATCACGTGCGGATGGGGGTAAGGCCGGTTTCCGTCATAGCGGTTGCTCCCATCCGGGAACCCTAACTCGAGCACCTCGCCAATTGATTTAATTAATAAGATATTGCGGTAGACGGTGGCGAGGCTCATCGTCGGGAAATCTATTTTGATCTGATCATAGATGTTCTCGACGCTGGGATGGCCCTCGCTTTTGGCCAGAATTTTGACGATAGCCAGCCGCTGGGGCGTTAGCTTGTGACCATGGTCCCTTAATTTCCGAACAATTGTTTCGTATCTGTTATTATGATCTGCCAACTCGATTTCCTTTGCCTCAAATAGGAATCATTTTCATTTAACACTGGTTTCCTTTTATGTCAACTTCCAGCCAACGCGCAAAGGCCCCGGGCGTGGAACGATGCAAAACGACTTGACATCAGGACTGACGATCTATAACAACGTACGTTGTAAACAACATGATGGTCGTACGGGAGGTCCCTTGAAAATCAAAGATAAGGTAGTGGTGGTGACCGGCGGTGCTTCGGGCATCGGCCGGGGGTTGTGCCAGCGTTTCGCCCTGGAGGGCGCCAGGGGCGTCGTGGTGTCGGACTATAATGGAGAAGGCGCCGCCAAGGTGGCCGAGCAGATCGGCGGACTGGCCGTGACGGCCGATGTGGCCAAGGAAGCCGATATCCAGCGCCTGGTGAAGATCGCCACCGATCACTACGGCCCCATCGATCTCTTCTGCTCCAATGCGGGCCTCTCCCTGCCGGGCGGCTGCGAGGCACCGGATGCGGACTGGCAGCGCAGCTGGGATGTGCATGTCATGTCCCACGTCTATGCCGCGCGGGCCGTGCTGCCGTCGATGATTGCGCGCGGCGGCGGCTACCTGCTCCAGACCGGTTCGGCCGGCGGGTTGCTGACCACCCTCGGTGCGGCGCCCTATGCCGTCAGCAAGCACGCCGCGGTGGCCTTTGCGGAATGGCTCTCCATCACCCACGCCCACCAGGGCATCAAGGTCAGCTGCTTCTGTCCGTTCGGCGTGCGCTCGGGCATGCTCAACGAAGAGACCGAAGGTATCGGCAAGTTGATTCTGCAAACCGCCATCTCTCCGGAAGAAGCTGCGGCGTATGTCGTCAAGGCCTTGGAGAAAGAAGAGTTCCTGATCCTGCCCCATCCGGAAATCCTGGACTATTTCCGGAATAAGGCCAACGACTACGAACGCTGGCTGCGCCACATGCGCAAACTGCAGGCGGAGTACGTCACTCCCCGCTGATGCCCGGCGCCGGGGAGAAGTTCGCAACACTTCATTCGATAAGGAGGCCCACGCCATGAAAGCCGCCGTGATGCACGGAATCAAAGAGATCCGAACGGAAACCGTACCCGACCCGGTACTCGAACCCCATGGGGTGATCATCAAGGTCAGGGCCTGCGGCATCTGCGGGTCCGATCTTCACGTATACAAGCGCGACGAACAGGGCACCATCTTCGGACACGAATTCAGCGGGGATGTGGTGGCGGTGGGCGCCCAGGTCAAAGGCATCACGCCGGGCATGCGCGTCACCGCCGTGGGGTTCAGGCCCTGCGGCAAATGCTTCTGGTGCAGCCAGGGCAAAGGCCACCGCTGCTCGGACATGGCCCTGCTGGGCTACCAGTTCCCCGGCGCGATGGCCGAGTATGTGCACGTGCCCTTTGCGGTCCCGGGAAGGACCGTCTTCCCGCTGCCGGAAGAGTTGAGCTACGAGGAAGCGGCGTCGGTGGAACCCCTTTCGATCTCCTATTTTTCCGTCAGCCGGGCCCAGCCCAAGCCGGAAGAATCCGTCGCCGTGCTCGGCCTGGGAGTGATCGGGCTGTACGCCGTCCAGGTGCTGAAGAGTCTCGGGGTGGCCAAGATCGTGGCCAGCGGCCGCAGAGAGGCCCGGCTGCGGGCCGCCGCCTTATGCGGCGCCGATGTGACCATCGATGCCGCCACCCAGGACGCCACCGCGGCCGTCATGGCCGCCACCGCCAAGATGGGCGTCAATACGGTGGTGGAATGCGCCGGCATGCAGGCCACCTTCGACCAGGCGGTGGCCATGGCCCGGGGCGGCGGCAAGATCATGCTGGTGGGGGTGTACGAGCAGCCCCTGACCTGGGACCCGCTGCCGGCGATCTCCAAGAACCTTTCCCTGATCGGCTGCCTGGGCGGCAATTTCCCCGGCGCCATCGAACTGCTCCGGAGCCGCAAGGCCAGCGCCCAGCCCCTGATCACCCATCGCTTCACCCTGGACCAGGCCGCCGAGGCGTTCCGGACGCAGCTTCAGGACCCGGGTGCTATCAAGGTGATGTTCACCATGGATTGAAGACTTGCGGATCATGACGGCCGGCGGGAGCGGTCCCGGCCGCCTCCCGGCCGTTCCAGATGATCAGAAGGATCAGGTAGCGAGGACGGCGCCCATGATATGGCGTTCCACCCGCCTGATCAGATCTGCCTGGGAATAGTGCTTCAGGTTCCAGCTGCGCAGGGGATAGAGCGAGAGTTCGTAGGCGATCAGGCCGGCGGTAAAGGCGGGGTCTTCCATGGCGAAGGCCTTCTTTTCCAGGCCTTTGCGTAAAATCGATTCGATATGCCGGATAAAGCCGCTTTCCCGGGCCAGGATTTCCTTGAGCAGTTTTTTGGGCAGTTGCTTGGATTCCCGGTAGAGCAGCAGCACTTCATCTTTGTAAAGGATGGAAAAGCGCATCATCTCCCGGATCACGGCCCTGAGTTGTTCCGCCGGGTCCTCGAGGCCCATGATCGCCTGGTTTTCGAATACACTGCTTTCCGGCCGATGGATCATTTCGAACACCCGGAAGAGGATCTCCTCCTTGCTTTCGATGAAATAGTACAAGTTGCTCAGATCGATGCCGGTGGCCTTGGAGATTTCCCGCATGGAGGTCTGGGCATAGCCCTTTTTAGCGAAAAGCCGGGTGGCCTTCTTGACGATCTGCATGCGCCGCTTCTGAAACACGCTGCATTTTTCGGCCGCCGCGGACCCGCTGCCGGTTTCTTTCTTTCTTCGCATGGGGAGCACATCCTTTTAAAATCGTGGGAAAAACTATATCACAAGAGCGCTCGCTGTCAATTCATGGAAGATTGTTGACACCGGCCTTGGGTTTGTATAACAACGTACGTTGTATTTTTCCATAAAAAACATGGGCGCAAAGAACCTTCATTGCAAGGGAGAAGCAAAATGAAAACACTCGATCATCTACTGAAGCCGATCCGGATCAAATCATTGGAAATCGCCAACCGGGTCGTCATGCCGCCCATGGGGACCGGGCTGGGGAACGCCGACGGCACGGTGAGCGAAGCGAATCTGGCCTATTTGCGGCGCCGCGCCCGCAGCGGCGCGGGCCTTTACATCACCGAGATCACCGAAATCGACCCGGCCGGCGCGGTAACCCCCAACTGCCTCGGCATCTGGGACGACAAGTTCATCCCCGGCTTGCGAAAGATGGCCGATGTCGTTCATGCGGCCGGAAGCAAAATCGCCATGCAGCTGCACCATTGCGGCCGAGAAAGCCTTTACCAGACGCGCAAGAAGACGGCGGTGGCCCCTTCGGCCGTGGGCAGCTTCCTGTTCGGTTTCATCGCCCCGCCGCGCGAAATGACGATAGAGGAGATTCGCCAGACCATCCGCGCCTTCGGCGCCGGCGCCCGCCGGGCCAGGGCGGCGGGCTTCGATGCGGTGGAGCTGCACGGGGCCCACGGGTATCTGCTCATGCAGTTTCTCTCGGCTTTTTCCAACCAGCGCACCGATGAATATGGCGGGGATTTCCGGGGCCGCGCCCGCTTCATGCTCGAGTGCCTGGCCGAAACACGCAAACAGGTGGGCGACGATTTCCCCATCTCCATCCGCATCTCCGGCGAGGAAGGCATCCAGGGGGGGTACACCATCGACGACATGGTGACCATCGTTCCAGACCTGGTGCGGGCCGGCGCCGATCTGATCCATGTCTCGTTCGGCACCCACGGCCATGCGAAGATCTACACCGACGCCCCCAATCCCAGCGCGCCCATCGAGTACGACCAGGGATTCAAGACAATTTTGGCCCGCAAGATCACGGCGGTGGCGGGCGTGCCGGTCATCACCGTGGGCCGCTTCACCGATCCCTATGTCATGGACGAGGCCATCGCCCGGGGCGACGCCGATTTCGTGGCCGTGGGCCGCCAGCACCTGGCCGACCCCGACTTTCTGATCAATGCCCGCGCAGGGCGGCCGGAAGAGACCTGCGAGTGCCTGGCGTGCAACCAGGGCTGCATCGAACGCGAAGCCCTCGAAGGCAAACCGGTCCGCTGCGCCATCAACTGCGAAACGGGCCAGGAGCTCATCTACCCGGCCGGGCCAGCGCCGGTGGCCCGCACCGTCTGGGTCGTCGGCGGCGGACCGGCCGGCCTGACGGCCGCCGAAGAAGCCGCCCGGCTGGGGCACAAGGTCACCCTCTTCGAAAAGGAAAATAAGATCGGCGGCCAGATCCGCTATGCGGAAAAAGCCCCCCACAAGTCGGCCTACGGCAAGTGGATCCGCACCCTGGCGGCGCGCGCCGTCAAAAAGGGGGTGGAGCTGCGCACGGGAACGCAGGTCACCGAAGCAATGATCGACGCGGGCCGTCCGGAGGCGGTGATCCTGGCCATCGGCGCCGACAAGGCCGAGTGTCCGGCCCCGGGCATCACCATGTCGGTGGTGTGCGACGCCTGGCAGATCCTCAACGGCGAGGTCGCGCCCCGGGAAGACGTGGTGGTCATCGGCGGAGGACTGGTGGGCATGGAGACGGCTGATTTTCTCAGTCAGCAGGGCATCCGCAACGTGACCCTGGTGGAGATGCTGGCCAAACCGCCGGTGCGCCCGATTTCGGCCCATGGCACCATGCTGCACCGGCGTCTGGCCGCCGCCGGCGTCCGCCTGATGTTCGATACCAAGGTCGAGCAGATCGAGGAGGGCGCCGTGGTCGTCACCACCGGCGGCGTCGAAAAGCGGCTGGCGCCGGTGGGCCAGGTGATCGTGGCGGTAGGCGTGACCCCGCGCCAGGAACTCAAGGAGATCCTGGCGCGCAAAGGCATCCGCCATTTCGTGGTCGGCGATGCCCAGGCGCCGCGGCGGATCATCGAGGCCACCACCGAGGGCGCCCAGGCGGCCTGGCAGATTTGAGGGCGAAGGCCCGCACACGTCGTGGTTTCGAATCGCCCAATGGCGGCATACAGGAGAAGCTTGAAATGATCAAACTGGACATGACAGGCAAGGTGACGCTGATCACCGGGGCCGGCGGCGGCATCGGCGGCGGCATCGCCGATGTCTTCGCCCATGCAGGGGCCAAGGTGTATGCGGCCGACTTGGAACTCGAGGTCGCCCGGGCCCAAGCGGATCAGTTGCGTAAAGAGGGCTTCGGCGTGGAGGCGGTAGAACTGGATGTCACCCGCAAGGCGCAGATCGATGCGCTCGTCGAACGCATCGTGAAAGAAGACGGGAAAATCGATCATCTGATCAACTGTGCCGGCATCATGGTCAGCAAACCGTACCTGGAAACCACCGACGACGAGTTCCGCAAAATCCTGGAAGTCAACCTGGTCGGTGTGCACAACTGCTGCCAGGCGGCGCTCAAACAGATGGTTCCCCGCCGGGAAGGCAAGATCGTGAATATCCTGTCGGCCTCTTCGAGAATGGGCAGCGACTTTTTCTCGCACTACGCGTCGTCCAAGTTCGGGCTCATGGGGCTGACCCAGAGCATCGGACTGGCGGCCGCACGCCACAATATCAATGTCAACGGCATCTGTCCGGGCGTCGTCGTCACCCGGCTGGGAGAAAAGCAGGGCGGCAGTCTGATCCAGCAGATGGCCCGGTATTCCGGCAAGCCCGAAGCACTTTTGCAGGAAAACATCCGAAAGTCCATTCCGCTGCGGCGCTTTCAGAGTGGTGAAGACATCGGCTTCACGGCGCTTTTCCTCTGTTCGGATCTGGCGGCGAACATTACCTGCCAGGCGATCAATGTCTGCGGCGGGATGCGCATGAATTAGGACTTCAGCATATGCATGGCAGCCTTAACCGCCTGCCGCGAACGCCGCCGTAGCTTGTCATAACCGGGTGGCTCGGCTATAAATGGTTTCAACGATCCAAGGAGAGACCATTATGCCTGACACTGCACCCTCCACGGGCAGGACGATCTATCGGAACATCGCGGCCAACATCGAAAAGGTGATGCGCGGCCAGTCCCGGGCCATCCGCCTGGCGCTGGCCGGGTTTGCCGCCGGCGGCCATATCCTGCTCGAGGATTGCCCGGGCACCGGCAAGACCACCCTGGCCAAGGCCCTGGCGCTCTCCATCGACGTAGCATTCAAACGCATCCAGTTCACTCCCGATCTGTTGCCCTCGGACATCACCGGGGTCTCCATTTTCGATCCCAAGGACCAACGCTTCCGGTTTCACCAGGGGCCGATTTTCACCAACATCCTCCTGGCCGACGAGATCAACCGCGCCTCTCCCCGAACCCAGTCCGCGCTGCTCGAAGCCATGGCCGAAAAGCAGGTAAGCATCGACGGGCAACTGTACCGGATGGAAGATCCCTTCCTGGTCATCGCCACCCAGAATCCGGTGGAATCCCATGGCACCTATCCACTGCCCGAAGGCCAGATGGATCGCTTCGCACTGCGATTGAGCCTGGGATACGTCTCGGCGGAGGAAGAGGTGGCCATCCTCAGCGCCCAGAGCCACGGCCATCCCATCGAGGCCATTCGGGCCTGCGCCTCCCGGGAAGAGCTACTCGCCCTCCGGCAACAAATCGACGACGTGTACATCAGCGAAGAATTGAAGCATTACATCGTTGACCTCGTGAAGGCCACGCGCAACGCTTCCGGCGTGCGCCCGGGCGCCAGCCCCAGGGCCTCCCTGGCGCTGATGAAGACGGCCAAGGCGCTGTGCTTCATCGATGGCGCCGATTTCGTCACACCGGACCATATTCAGGAATTGGCGGAGGCCGTCATTGCCCATCGCCTGGGCCTCGATCCCCAGGCCCGATTTTCCGGGCGCACCGCCCGCCAGGTGGTCGAAGAGATCGTCCAGGCCACGCCGGTGCCCACCTGAAGGGCGGGCCGCCAGGACCGAGCATGATCAAGACCTTCTTATACAAAAGCTACCGCTTCTTCTACCTCTCGGACCGTCGCCGCCGGCGGCGTTTTACACCGGCGGGTATGGTCGTGGCGGCCATCGCCCTGATCACGGCCATCGAGGGCCTGGACACCCACGGCAGCCTGGTGCACCAGGTGTTTGCACTGCTGCTCCCGCTTTTGCTGATCTCCCTGGCCTGGAGCATATTCTTCGCCCGCATCGATTTAATCGTCACCCGCCGCCTTCCCCCCTATGCCACCGTCGGCCAGCGGCTCGTCTACCATGTGGACTTCGAAAACCACACGGCAAGGCCGCAAAAAGCGCTGCATTTCTATGAAGACACAACCGATCCGCGGCCTTCGCTGGAGGAGCTGTTGAGCGTCCGGGAGCCTGGTGAAGAAAGACGCAACGTCTGGGACCGCAACATCTTATACTACCGCTGGCTGTGGCTCATCTCCAAGCGGCAGATCATCGAGGACCGCCTGCACGCCATCCCCGACCTGCCGGCCCGCGGCAAGGCCAGCGCCCGGGTCGAAATCATCCCGCAAAACAGGGGGCACCTGGATTTTTATGGCCTGAGGATCGCCCGGACCGACCCCTTCGGGCTGAGTAAAGCCCTGTGCCCGCTGCTGGCGCCGCAAAAGATCGTGGTCCTGCCCAGGCGCTACCGGCTGCCCCCATTGAACCTGCCCGGTAGCAGGCGGCATCATGCGCGGGGCGCGCGCCCGGCGGCGGTGGTGGGCAACTTCGGGGAGTTCGTCTCCCTGCGCGACTACCGGCCCGGCGACAACCGGCGCCAGATCCACTGGAAGAGCAGCGCCAAGCGCAACGAATTGATCATCAAAGAGTGCCAGGAAGAATTTTACGTCCGCCAGGCGTTGATTCTGGACACCTTCCTTACCGCCGCCCACAGCGAGCTGTTCGAGGAGGCGGTATCCATCGCCGCTTCCTTCATCGGTTCGCTGCAGATCCAGGAGTCGCTCCTGGATCTGATTTTTGTGGGGAATCAGGCTTATCGCTTCTCTTCCGGAAGGGGCGCGGCCTCCCGCGATCACCTGCTGGAAGTCCTGGCCGCCGTCCGGACCTGCCGGGATAAAAGCTTTGCCGCCATGACCCCGGCCGTATTCGAACATATTCACCTGTTCAGCGGATGCATTTGCGTATTGCTGGCATGGGACGAGGCCCGCCGGGCGCTCGTCACCCGCCTGAAAAAGCAGGGCGTGCCGCTGCTGGTCATGGTGGTCGCCGCGGACCGGCCCTCGCCGCCCATCGATCCCGGCCCCATGTCCGATGCTCTCGACCGGTTCCTGGTGTTGACGGCCGGCCATATCGAGGAAGGATTGGCAGGCCTATGAAGACGCCGCCCCTGCTGATCGGCGCCTCGCTCCTGCTGTGGGGCTGGCAGGTCCATTTACTTTACGTCGCCTTAGGCATGGCGGTGCTGCTGGAAGGCGCCCGGTTCGCCAGGACCCGCTGGGATTTCTCCGAGCCGGATGTCCGGCGCATCTCCGATCTTTGCACCATCCTGCTGGCCATCCTGGTCCTGGTGGCCGTGCTCAAGGAGGCCGGCCGCTTCCTGATGCTGACGCTCCAGTGGGTCCCCCTGGCCGTCTATCCCCTGATGGTCGCCCAGCAGTACAGCCGGCTGGGTAAGATCCCTGGCCGTGCCTTGTTCATCCTGCTGCGCCGTAAAGGCGCACAGGAGCGCCAGGACCGCCTGCTCTTCGATACTTCCTATCCGTACTTCTTTCTCTGCCTGATTTCGGCGGCGGCCGTGAATACCGGCCGAAGCTGGTTTTATTACGGCCTGGGCCTGCTGGTCGCCTGGGCCCTGTGGGCCCTGAGGTCCAGGCGATATCCGATCTATCTGTGGGTTCTGCTGCTCGTCGTGGCGAGCTCAGCAGGCTATGCCGGCCAGGCCGGACTCTACCGGCTGCAAACGCTCATCCTGGAGAAGACCTACGATTACTTCTCACGCAGCCGCGATCCCTTCAAGTCGACAACCGCCATCGGCGAGGTGATCGAACTCAAGCAATCCAGCCGCATCCTCTTCAGGGTCGCGCCCCTGGGCCCTGTCTCTCTGCCGATCCTGCTGCGGGAGGCCTGCTACACGGCCTATGACCGCGCCACCTGGTACGCCACCCGTTCGGGGTTCGAAGAACTGCTCCCGGAACAGCGCGACCCGGGTGAATGGATCCTGGCCCGCCCCGCCGCCGACGCCCGCCGGCTCCAGATCGTGATGCGGCTTGCCCGGGGCCGCAATCTGCTCAAACTGCCCGCAGGCACGTTCCGGCTCCTTGACCTGTCGGTTGCTCGCCTGGAGAAAAATGCGCTGGGCGCGGTGCGCAGCGACAACGGGGCTGCCCTGATCGCTTTCCAGGCCGACTATGCGCCCGATCGCGTCTTCAACCGCCCGCCGGACGAAACCGACCTGAAAATCCCGGCGGCCGAGGCGCCGGCCATCCAGGTGATAGCCCGGCATCTCGCCCTGGGTGTGAAAACCGGGGACGAGGCCGTCGCGACCCTCCGCGCCTTTTTCGGAAACGATTTCCGGTATTCCCTTGACCTGGAAGCCCCTCTCTCCCACGACGCGGGTCTGGCCGATTTTCTCCTGCGCCGGCGCGCCGGGCATTGCGAATACTTCGCCACCGCCACGGTCCTGCTGCTGCGGGCGGCCGGCATTCCGGCCCGCTACGTGTCGGGATACGTCGCCGGGGAGTACAGCCCGTTGGAAGGCCGCATCGTCGTGCGCGCGCGGCACGCCCATGCCTGGGCCCTGGCCCATGTGGCCGGGGAATGGGTAGCGGTCGACACCACGCCCCCGGACTGGCTGGCCCTGGAGTCCGCCGGCACTTCCCCGTGGGTGCGCGTGTCGGACTTTTTCTCTTTCCTGCGCCTGCGGGTGGCGCTCTGGCGGCAGCATCTCCAGATGAAAGAGCTGACGCTATATCTGGTGCTGGCGCTGGCGGCGCTGGGCGTTTTGTTCATCAAGCGCCTCACCGGCGAGAAGCACATGCGCCGGGTGACCGCCGCCGATGCGGCCGCCGCCCCGCTGACGGATGTCCCCGGCATGGATTCCGAATTTTATGCCATCGAGAACTGGCTGAACCGCCAGGGCCACCGCCGGCAGCCCGGTGAAACCTTCCAGCGCTGGTTTCAACGCCTGGCCGCCGACGCGCCGGATGTCCTCTGTCTGGCTGACATGCAGCCCTTGCTGGCCCTGCACTATCGCTGCCGCTTCGGACCGGATGGGTTGCGGGGGGAGGATCGGGAACGCATGATTTGCGGCGTGCAGGCCTGGATGGCCCAAATGCTGCGCCGCGGTGCCACACGTTTGGCGAAATAGCCTCTCCCCATGCGCTATGCTATCAATCTTGCTTTTTCGCGGCTATCTTTCAAAGATGGTTTCAACGTCGCATGGATATTATGAAAACCGGGGTTCAACCCATCCAAGGCACTAGCCGGTTGCGTGTTGATCGAGGGGGTGCGGCCCGTGCCCAGCGAATGCCTTGACCTGGCTTCCGGCCCGGGTTTAGAGTGGCAGTGGTCACCAGGAGGTCGAATATGTCGAAAATGCTCAAAGGAATCACTCGGGCGGCGGTGCTGGCCGGCCTGCTGCTCGCCCTGGTTCCGCCTTGGCCGGCGGGCGCGGATGCGGAGGTCTCGAACAAGACCCCCGCGTCGGTCGAGGCCGGTCATGAATGGGAAGGCAACCTGTCCCGGCAAAAAGAAGAATTCATCCAGGTGGTCGAGGACCAGCAGACGTGGGTGGCGCTCTGGAAGCGCGCCTTCGACCAGCCGGCGCCGGCGGTGGATTTCGAGCGTCACGCAGTGGCCTGCGTCTTTCTGGGTCATTCGGCGCCGTGGCTCTTTTCAATCCGAATCGGCGCCCCCCAGGCGCGCGGTGAAACCATGGTCATCCAATATGGCTTGGTCGAGGTGATCCTCAGATTGAGCGGCCCCTTCAAGGCCGGCGGACAATACGCCATGCGGGTGGTCGAAAAGACCGAAGGCCATCGCCTGGTGATGGAAGAAATCCCCTTTCCCGGCGCCATCCGCCGCAAGTGAGCGCCCGCCTATGAGCACCAGACCGATTTCGGCCGCCGTCCGCGCGGAAGCATCCCTATCGGCTTTCCGGTTCCGCTTCGGCGTGCTCTTGTTGCTCGCCTTGCCTTTGCTCCATTGCCAGGGGCCGGTCCGGACCGACCCGGTCGCGGCCGCCGATGCATCGATGCATCACGCCGTAACGGCCTTCGACGAGGGGCGCTACGGGGAGGTGATCGCCCCGGCGCGCGCGGCCCTTAAGGGTTACGCCGCCGCCGGCCAGGTCGCCGGCCAGGGGCGCGCCCTGCACTACCTGGGGCAGGCCCAGCGGCGGCTGGCCAACTATCCCGAAGCCCTGGCCCTGCACCACCAGGCCCTGGACCTGGCCAGTCGGACCTCGGATGCTTTGCTTCAGGGCCAGGCCCTCATTGACCTGGGGGATGTGCACGAGAGAAAAAAGGAACTCAAGGCGGCGGTCGAATCCTACCGTGACGCCCTCGAGGTGCTCAGCGCTCCAGACCATTGGCAGGAGGCGGCCCGCGCCTGCCGGCAGTTGGGAGACGTATTTGTCGCCACGGGAGATTTCCAAAGCGCCTATGACGCCTACAGCCAGGCCCTCCAGCGCGCCGAAACCGCCGGGGACTTCGAACGCATAGCGGAGTTCAATGACTACATCGGCTTCTGCCACCGCCGATTGGGCGATTATCCCGCGGCCATGGCCTTTCACCGCCGGGCCTTGGAGAGCGCGGCCCTGATCATATCGGCCGATGGGCGGGCGCGGGCACGCGCCCGGTCGCTGAACCACCTGGGCCTGTGTCGCGCCAAGCTGGCCGAGACCGATGCGGCCCAAGGCAACCCGGTGGCGGCGGCGCAAGGATACCGCGAAGCGATCGCCCGCGAAACGGAAGCCCTGGGGCAGGCAGCACAGGCCCAGGACCGTTGGCGCCAGGGCTACATTCTGCGGGCCCTGTCCGGCATGCATCGCGAGTGGGGCGCCCTGCTGCAAGACCCGGAGACCGCCCGGGAGTACGAGCAAGCGCTCTTGCGGGCCGATGAGGCCCTGGCCCTGGGCATCGCCATGCAGGAAAAGGAGTGGCAGGGCCTGGCCCTGCACGACCGCGCCTTGGCCCTGGTCCTGCTGGGCCGGGCGCCGGAAGGCCTCGTAACCCTCCAGCGCGCCCTCGATCTGTGGGATCAGATCGGCGATCAGCAGTCGGCCGGCTATGCGCACCGCTTCGCGGCCCGGCAGTTTCATGAGGCCGGCGGGCGGCTGGCCGAGGCCGAGGCCGCGTACGGCCAAGCCCTGCGCGCCTTTGAAAAGATCGGCGATGTCGAATCCCAGGCCGCGACCCGGATGGACCAGGCCCGCGTCCAGGCGCTGCGGGGACACACCGATAATGCCGCCCGGCTGTACGATGCCGGCATCGCGCAACTGGAAGCCGTGCGCGCCAAAGCCGGCTTTCCCGAGTTCCGCAAGGCCTTCATGGGCAAGGTCTACGACCGCTATGAGGAGGCGGCGCGTTTTGCCCTCGGGCACGGTTTGAATGACCGGGCCCTGCGCTACGTGGAGAGCATGAAGGCCCGCACCTTCCTGGACCAACTGGCCGAGGGGCGCGTCGAACTGGAGAAGGGCATCGACCCCGCGCTCAAGGCCCGGCGGGACGACCTCGAAAGCGCCCTGGCGGCCCAAGCCGACAGTCTCGCCGCCGAGTACCGCAAGCCCATGCCCGACCCGGCGGTGCTCAATGCCGCCCAGGTCAACATGGAACGCCTGGGGGCGAGCCTGGACGATCTCAAAAAGCAGATCCGCCTGCGCAACCCCTTCTACGCCGCGGTGCAGTACCCGCAGCCGGTCTCCTTGGAGACGCTGCAAACCAAAGTTCTGCGCCCCGAAGAAGTGCTGCTGGAGTATTTCATCACCTCGCGGGAAGTTTTCTGCATCCTGGTCACCCGCGAAGGATTGGAGGCGGTCAAGCTGCCCATGGGCGCTTCCGAACTGGACGACCGCGTGGCGGCGCTGCTCGACAACCTGCGCGCCGGACCGGCCAGGGGCGAGGGTTATGACCGCCCGGCGGCCGCGGAGCTGTATGAGCTTTTGCTGCGGCCCTTCGAGCAGACGCTGGCGGGCCGGACCCTGGTGATCGTGCCGGACGGCATCCTGGCCCTGTTTCCGTTCGAAGCCCTGGTGAAGGCCGAAAACGGCCGGCGCGCCTACCTTTTCGAAACGCACGCGATCAAATACGTGCAGTCGGCATCGGTCCTGACCCTGTTGCGCACCCAACACGCCGCCGCACCGGCCGGTGAGCGGTTCATCGGGTTCGGCGACCCGGTGTACGATTATGACAGTTTCAAGCAGGGCCAGCCGGAGAGCGACGCCGCGCTGACCGGGCGCGGCCTCGCTCCCGGGCGCTACGCCGTTCTGGGAGGCCGTCTGAGCCGCCTCGAAGCCAGCGGAGAGGAAGTGCGGGCCATCGAGCGCCTGTTCCGCGCAAAGAGCGCGGGCCGGACCCTGCTGCGGGACCAGGCTCGGGAAGAGTATGCCAAAGCCGCCGCCATGGCGCAATACGGTTACATCCATTTCTCCATGCACGGCATCGTCACCCCGGGGCTCCAGGCGATTGTTTTCAGCCAGATCCCGGGGGCCGGCGAAGACGGCCTGCTCACCATGGGCGAAATCATGAACCTGCGCTACAATGCCCGGCTGGTGGTGCTTTCGGCCTGCCGCACCGGGCTGGGCGCCATCGAACGCGGCGAGGGCGTCACGGGACTCACCCGGGCCGTGATCTACGCCGGCACACCGGCGGCCGTGGTCAGCTTGTGGGGCGTGGACGACAGCGCCACCCGGGAGTTGATGACCCGTTTTTACGAAAACATGATCGACCAGGGGGCCGGCCGGTCCGAAGCCTTGCGCCGGGCCAAGCGGGAGCTCGCCCAGACCCGCTACCGCCACCCCTATTTCTGGGCCGCCTTCGTGATGTATGGCGAATAACCGCATGATCCGAAAGGAGTAAGAATGAAGAAGCAAAGCCTCAAGAAGAAACTGATTCCGACCCTGTTGGCCACCGCCTACACCATTCCGGCCCTCTCGTGCGCCAAGGAGCAGATCGGCCCGGGGCAGGCGTCGACCCAACCGCCGGCCAGGCCCGTCCTGGCGTCGGAGGCGGTCCAGCAGGAGGTGATCCAACTGCTGCGCCAGGGGCAGACCGACCAGGTGACGCTCAACATCGCCGGCCGGCCGGGCACCTATTTCCGCGTCCTCTACAGCCCCACCGGAGAAGAGGGCAGCTACACGCTGGTGCCCAAGGGCGAGGCCGTGATCGGTGAAAACGGGATGGGCTCCGTGGCTTTCGCCCTCAAGGCGCTGGCCAAGGAAGAGGTCTACCTGAAGGTGACCACCTCCGACACGGCCGATTTCGTCAGTACGCGGGTGACACCCAAGCCCATGATTCTCGAGGTGACGCCGGCACAGATCAAGCAGCGCGACGTAACCGATACGATCAGGGAAAACCTTGAAAAAAGGACCGTCCGGACCCCCTCGGCCGTGGCCGGCGTGCGCGGATAGAAGTCCATGAACAATGCCAACCACAGCATCCCCATCGTCGGGGCGCGCGCGGAGCGCGCGGCCGAAACGTGCACGGTCCGGGGCCCGGGGGCGCCGCTGCGCCCGGGCCCCCGGGCCGACATCACCCTGGTCAACATGAACCTGCTCTACATCCGGCTCGAGGGCCGCGTCGACTACGAAGCCCATCCGCCCCTCGGGCTGCTGTACCTGGCCGCAGCGCTCGAACAACCCGGCCATACGGTTGACTTCGTCGACTACCAGGTGCTGCCCCGGCGCAGCCCTGGCGCGGACCCCTTCGATCTGGACACGGCCCTGGCCTACATCGGCGACACCGCCGGGGTCGTGGGTTTTTCCTGCATGGCCAATTTGCTGCCCTTCACCTTGCTGGTGGCCCAGCGCCTCAAACAGCGCCATCCGGAGAAGATCGTTCTACTGGGCGGGGTGGGGCCGTTCAGCGTGGAGTCGCTGATCCTCGATCGCTTCCCCTGGATCGACATCGTCGCCCGGGGAGAAGCCGAACGCACCTTGCCCCTGCTCCTAAGCGCCCTGCCCGCCGCGGATCGGCTGGCGCAGGTCCCCGGCATCTTTTACCGGCGCGCCGACGGGTCGATCCATTATACCGGAAAGCCCGGGCGCATTCGCGACCTGGACGCTTTGCCGCTGCCGGCCTACCACCACCTGGACATGGCCGCCTACGACGCCTTCGGCATGATCTCTTCCCGGGGGTGTCCCTATGCCTGCCGCTTCTGCAGCGTGGCCCCGGTGTGGGACCGGCATGCCACCTACCGCGGCCACGACAGCATCCTGGCCGAGATCCGGCTGCTGCACGAGACCTACGGGGTGCGCACCGTGCTCTTCCAGGACGAGTTCTTCTACTCCAGCGAAGCCAAGATCCTGGACTTCTGCGACCGCTTGCAGGCCTCGGGCCTGCCGGTGCGCTGGAAGTGCTACGGCCGGGTGAACCTGGTCAGCGAGCGGGCCATGCGGCGCATGGCCGAAACCGGCTGCATCCAACTGCGCTTCGGGATCGAGTCCGGCTCGGACCGCGTGCTGCAAAGGGTGGTCAAGGGGTTTCGCTTCCGGGACGCCCTGGCGGCCGTGACCCAGGCGCTCGCCATCTTCGAATCCGTGGAGACTTTCTTCATCTGGGGCTTTCCCTTCGAAGAGATGCAAGACTTCTACGAAACGGCGTTGCAAATGGCCCGTTTCCGGCAGATGGGGGTCACGGTGCTGCCTTCGCTGCTCTCCCTGCTGCCGCAGACCGAGATCTACCGAGAGTTTCGTAAGGGGCGCTACGGCGGCGCGCTGACCCTGGCGCCGGAATTGGTCCCGATCTACGTCGTCACCGGGCACGAGGTCGTGGACACCTGGAACGCCGTGCCCGCGCGCTACCGGCCCTATTACGACTTCATCGCGGCCCACGAAGAGATCTTCCCCGGGTTCTTTCTCTTCGACCCCGAGACCAATGTGCGGCCGAAATACGCGGCGCTGCGCGAGATGGGGTTCGCATGAGCGACCGGGTGCGACGCGTGGCCGTGTTGGGCGGCAGCCGCTTCATCGGCCGAGCCATCGTGGCGGCGCTGCTGGCAAACGGCTGCCGGGTCACCACGGTCAACCGGGGGAAGACGCCGGTGCGCCATGCGCGACCCGTCGCGCACGTTGCGGCCGATCGGAGCGATGCGGCCGCGTATGCCCGGGCCCTGGCCGGCCTCGACGTGGATGGCGTCGTGGATGTGACCGCCTACCACCCCGACGACACCCGGGTGGCACGCAACGCCTTTCGCGGCCGGTTGAAATGCTTCGTCCACATCAGCTCGCTGAGCGTCTACCGCTGGCCCATGCCCGGTCCTGTGGCCGAAGCGGCACCGCTGGAGAACGACGCGCGCAATGCCTATGGATTCAACAAGGCCGCCTGTGAGCATCTGCTTTTCGACGAACCCACGGCCGGTCTGCGGTGGACCGTTCTGCGGCTGCCCGCCGTGTTCGGCCCCGGCGATCCCTGCTCGCGGGAAGACGGCCTCTACCGCCGGATCGTCGCAGAAAAAGCGATCGTCGTCCCGCCCCGGCCCTATGGCTGCCAGAACCTCTTCGTGGCCGATGCGGCCCGGGCCGTGCTCCAGTTGCTGGAGAGCCCCCAGGCCGCGGGCAAAGCCTACAACGCGGGTGGCTTGCCGTTTACCCTTGAAGCCTATGTGGAACTGCTGGCGAAACGCGCGGGAAAGCCGCCGCGCATGCTGCGCGCCGACAGCCAGGTGTTGGCCCAGGGCGGGGCCGACCCCCGCAAAATTCCCTATTACTACGAAGGCGATCTCGTGCTGGACACGCGGCGCATCCGCCAAGAGATCGGCTTCGCGCCGGCATGGGAATTAGAGCCGGCCCTGGAAGCCACTCTGGCGGCCATCGAGGAGACACCGCGGCCGGCGGTCTCGGATGCCTGGGGGCTGCCATGGTAGCCGTCAAGCGCCATGCCTTCAGCCTGCAACTCACCGAGCGCTGCAACCTGGCCTGCCATTACTGCTACGTGCGCCGCCGGCCCGCGCCCGATCCCGTGGACTGCACGCCCGAATTCTGCGAGCGCTTCCTGGACTTCGCCTGCCGCGAGGCCGACGGCCCGGTCAAGATCACCTTCTTCGGCGGCGAGCCGTTGCTGCGGCCTGATCTCATCCGCCAGATGGTGGCCTACGCCCGGAAGCTCCCGAGGGCCATCGGCTTTCACCTGATTACCAACGGGACCCTGCTCGACGACGCCATGGGCGACTTCATGGCCGCGCACGGCATCGGGCTGGAGGTGAGCCTGGACGGTCCCCAGGCGATTCACGACACCCACCGCGTCTTCGCCGACGGCGCGCCGAGCTTCCACGAAGTACACAGCCGTCTGCTGCGCTTTGTCGAACGGCACCCCGCTCATCCGGTCTTCATCTTCTCCGTGGCCGCCTCTCCGGCGCCGCTGCCTTGGTTGCAGGCCTTCTGCCGGGCCATCGAGGCACGCGGCTTTTCCTTCAATCCCGTGCGATGGCCGCTGGAAGATCCGGCGCGCGAGACCGGCGGCGACGATGACGAGCGCATGGCCGCGCTGCTTGAAGACGGCCCGGCACACCTCTGCGAAGCAGGCATCAACGCCACAATCACGACCCGCACGGGCGATATCTACCCCTGTCCTTTTTTCGCGGGTTACCCGGATCAGGCCATCGGCACCATCGCCCTGGGGTTCGATCCGGACAAGGCCAAGCCGTATGTGGACCGCTTCCGCGCCGCGCGGGCATCGTGCGTGCGGTGCGGCGCCCGGCGGGTGTGCACCGAGGCGTGCGCCTTCAATGCCTTCGAACGCCGCGGCCGGGTGGCGGTTCCGGCCAAAGCCGATTGCCGGCAGACCCGGGCCGGGACGCGCCGTCTGGCGGCCGCGACGATCCGGCGGGCGGCCACGGCCCCGGAAAAGCTGCTCCAGAAAATCGGCGCACCGCCGAGGCCGGCCTTGGCCGCTTCGATTCCCCCGGCGCCGCGCAGCTTCGTGATCCGCCTGACGGGCCGTTGCAACCTGGCCTGCGATTACTGCTACGAGCAAGGCCATCGCGACCGCGGCGACCTGGACCGCGCCACGGCCTCCCGTATCGCCCGCCACGTGCTGGAAAGCCCGGTGATCGAGCCGCTCGTGTGCCTCTTCGGCGGCGAGCCGCTGCTCAACTGGGAGATCGGAGAGTTCCTGATCGAAACAATCGCCCGGGGCGCCCGGCGGACCGGCCAGCGTCCTTCTTTTCACCTGACAACCAACGGGACCCTGGTGACTCCGGAGATCGCCCGGGCCGTCGCGCGCCACGCCGTCACCGTGCAGGTGAGCGTGGACGGCCCCCCGGAACGGCACGATCGCCACCGGAAGTATCCGGACGGCCGCGGCGCCTGGGAGGCCCTGCGCCGCGGCGTCGAACGGCTGCGACAGGCCGACCCGGCCGCCCGGATCGACGGGCAGGCGGTGCTGACGCCGGGCAACCTCGACATGGTCGCCACGGTCCGGTACTTGAAACAGATGGGGTTGCGGCGGATCTCGTTCCTGACGGCCGGCTGGCAGACGGCCACCGGGCTGACCTGGTCGGCGGCCGACGTCGCGGTCCTCATGCGGGCCCGGGAGGCATTCTTTCCCTTCTTCATGGAATCGGCGCTGCGGGGCGCCGCCGAGGTGGATATGGGGTTTGCAAGTCTGGTGGCCGCCGAGCCCGACGGCCCGGCGGGCCTTTGCGAATGCGGCGCGGGCGAAATCTTCATCGACACCCGCGGAGCGATTCACCGCTGCCCGCAGCTCCATGCGGCGGGCCACCCGCCGATCGGGCAGTGCGGGCCAATCTCCGAAGAGGAGCCAGCGAGAAGGTGCGGCGAAGCCGCCGTCAACGCCGCCTGCCGCGCCTGCTGGGCCTTTGCCCGCTGCGGCGGCGGCTGCATGGTGCGCAACCAGCGCTGTCCCTGGATGGCATCCCGCGCGCCGTCCCCTGAAACGCTATGGTGCGATCTGCTGCGGGCCGAATTCGGCCGGGCCATGCTGGCCTACCGCCTGCTGCAAAGCCGGCGGCCGCAGGCCAATGCCGCCATCAAAGCCATGTTTGGAGCCTGAGCCAATGAAGGGCGCTTCTCTTCCCAAGGCCATGGCCGTCGATCTCCTGCTCGTTTTCCCGCCCTTTCAACGCCTGGTCGTCTCCATGGAGAATATCGGCATCGCCTACATCGCGGCGGCGGCCCGGGCCGAGGGGTTTACGGCCGCCCTGCTCAATGCCGGGCTGCACGGCCTGGGGCTCGACGACATCGTGGCCATCGTGGGCCGCGCGCGTTTCCGGGTGCTGGGCATCTCCACCATCCACTGGACCCTGCCCGCGGCCGTGGCCATCGCCCGGGCGGCGCGCCAGAGCCATCCCGACAGCCACATCATCTTCGGCGGCATCGAGGCGGCCCTGGACGCCGAGCGCATTCTGCGCGCGTACCCGTTCGTCGACAGCGTGGGCCTGGGCGAGGGCGAGCGGACGGTGGCGGCCCTGTTGCGCGCTTTAGTCGCCGGAAGGGATTGGCGGGATGTCGAGGGGCTCGCCTACCGCAATGGCGACGCCATTCACTACTCCCGCCCGGCCCAACTCATCGACCCCCTGGACGCACTGCCGTTTGCCGCCCGGGACGACATGGCCGCGGTGCGCGATGCGGGCGGCGCCGTGAGCATGAGTTCCAGCCGGGGGTGTCCGGGCCGCTGCACCTTCTGCTCGGTGCGGGCCTTTTACGGACGCTCCCGGGGAGACGCCTGGCGGGGCCGATCGCCGCTGTCCGTGGTGACCGAAATGCAGGCCCTTCGGGAACAATACGGCGCGCGCCTTTTCGCCTTCATCGACGAGACGGTGGTGGGCCCGGGCGAGCGCGGTCCGGCGCGCCTCCGGGAACTGGCCGCGCTGATCCGGGAAGCGCGCCTGGCGTGCGAGTTCTTCATGACCGTGCGGGCCGACCAGGTGGAAAAACGGCTGTTCCGCGAATTGAAAGCCGCCGGGCTGCGCAAGGTCGAAATCGGCATCGAATCCATGGCCCCCTCGCAATTGAAGCGTTACGGCAAGATCGCTTCCACGAAAGATAACCGCCGGGCCCTCGCAACGCTCGACGATCTGGGCATCGCCGTGGAACTCTTCATGGTGCCCTTCGACCCCGGCCTGACGGCGGCCGAGTTGCAGACCAACCTGCGCTTCTACCGCCAGCGCTTCCAGCGACGCGGTGGGTACGATGTGTCTCCGCTGAGCATGGGCAACTACCTTTATCCCTACCCCGGAACCGGGGCCAGGGCGCTCTATGAACGGAACGGGTGGCTGCCGGCCGACGGCCAGGCCCGGTTCCGCGCCCGGGACCGGCGGATGCAAACGGTGGGCGAAGTCCTGATCCGGCTGGTGGGGGCCGTGGAACCGGCGTTTCCCATGTCATACCTCGGGCTCGGCAATCTATGGGTCAACAGCGCCGGGCTTCCGGAGCCCGTCCATAACCGTATCGGTGGGATGTGCGCCGAGGTCGGCGCGCTCCTGGTGGAAGTGGGCCAATGGGCGCTTGCGGTCGTCGCCCGGCCGCTGCCGATTCCGATGGGAGACATCGCGGCCTTGATCGCGGATCTGCGCGGCTTCCTGGCCCGGCTGGCCCCGCTGCGCCGGGAATTGGCCGCCATCGTCTCCGCCTGGAAAGGCCAGGGGCCGCAAGCACCGGCCATGGCCATCGAAAATCGATTCGCCGCGGAACTCTATCGGCTGGGGGTGGCGCGCAAAGGCCGGATCGTCACCGAGATGCAGGGCCGCGCACCGGATGAATATGAATGGGTCACCGCGATGATCGACCTTCTCACGAAAGGGGCCGCCTGATGCGCGCGAAAGCCGAGGGGCCGGCGCCGGCGGAACTCAAGCGCCTGCGTGTGCTGGGCCGCTGCTTTGTGTACGACCCCCGCACGGCGCGCCATGCCGAACTCGACGGCCGGACCCGGCGCGGGGCGCGGCTGCCGGAGCCGGCCGACCTTCAGGCGCTGCCGCCCGCCGCCGGAGGGATGCCGCCCGGACTCAAGGGCCTGGTCCTGCAGGTGTCGCATGCCTGCAATCTGCGCTGCCGCTACTGCAGCGCCGATTTCGGCCGCTATGGCGCGGGCTTCAGGGCCATGAGCGCCCGCACGGCCGAGCGGGCCATCGATTTTCTCTTCGATACCAGTACCTCCAGGGAACTGGCGCTCACCTACTTCGGCGGCGAGCCGTTGCTCAACCTGGAGACGGTCTTCTCCTCGGCGCATTATGCGCGCGCCCGGGCCGCCAAAGAGGGACGGACCATTGCGTTGCATCTGGTGACCAACGGCGTCCTGCTGGCGCCCCGGACGCTGTTTCTACTGGATGAACTGGATTTCAGCCTCACGGTGAGCCTGGATGGCCCGGCGGCCTGCCATGACCGGGTCCGTCCCTTGGCCGACGGCGGCGGTTCCCAGCGGATCATCGTCCGGGCCCTGGAGATCGCCAGCGAGTTGCCCATCGGCCGGCGCATCACCGTGCGCGGCACCTTCACGCGCCGGAGCGCCGCGTTCTTCCCCAATGTCCGTTTCCTGGTGGAGAAAGGATTTTCCCGGAATATCGCCTTCGAACCCGTGTTCCTGCCGGCCGCCCACCCCCTGGCCCTGCGCTGGCGGGATCTGCCGGCCGTGAAGCGGGCCTACGATAGCCTGGCGCAATGCTACGTCCGTCGCTGGCGGCAAGGCGAGCCCTTTTGCCTGTGGGATCTGGACGATGCCATCACGCAACTGGCGGCGGCCAGAACACGTCAATCGCGTTGCGGCGCGGGGGTGACACTGCTGGCGGTGACGGCCGAAGAAACGCTATATGCCTGTCACATGTCCACCGGCTTGGCCGGCGCCAGGCTGGGCAGTTTGCGGGAAGGGTTGAACGCGCACCGCTGCCGCCCGTGGCAGGAGAAATACCGGGCCGGCCGATCCGGCTGCGCCGGCTGCTGGCTGCGGGCACTGTGTGGCGGCGGTTGCAATACCCACGCCCTTTGCTACCGTGATGGTCTGGATAACCCTTATCGCCTGGAGTGTGAGCTGATCGCCCACCGCTACCGGCTGGCGCTCTGGATCCTGGCCGAACTGCCGGATTTGAAACAGGCGTTAGCGGCCCGCGGCGCGCAAGAGGGGGCCGATGCCGGACACCTTCTTCGCGCGCCGCTTTGGAGCTACCGGTGATGGAAGTGCTTTCGAAATCACTTCTGACCGGGATTCGCCATCCGGCCCAAGAAAAGCAGGGTGCCGGTGGCGTCGTGGCGGATCAAGAAGAGAAAGGGATGATCGGCGCGGAACACTTCGGGCGGCGCAGGCATACTCTTGGTGGCCATCTCCACGGCCGTGGCCGCCGCCGCTTCCGTGCCCTCTTCGTTGACTTCGACAACGGCCTTATGCTTGGCTTGGGAGATGTAGAGCCTGCCTTTGGGCCAGCCCATGCCCCGGAAATCGGCGCGCATCATGTCGAACGCATCCCGCATGCCCATTGTTTTCAAGGGCAACGCCAGGTCATAAGCCGTTTCGAGCTTGAACCTGGGCAAATAGAGTTGCACTTTTTGCGGCCGTTGCCCGTCCAGCGCGCTCAGCCATTGGTTCAGACCCTGCGCGCTCATTCTGGCTTCCAGGTCACCCAGGCCCTGCACCTGCCGGGGCAGCAGGACCACCATCGAGAGCGTTTGGCCCTTGTAAGGAAGGACGATGGCCTGGAAATCCTCCTCGGAGAGGAGTTTGAAATCGCCCTTCTGATTCATCAGGGGCACATTCACCGTATCGGTGGCCGACCGTTTGAAAGGAGCCTCCCGGGTGAGGCTTTCGTCGAACCGGCGCTCCCAGATGCCTTTGAAATAGATGGCGTTCAGGATCACGCAGACCGAGTTGGGATCCAGCTCTTCGAGGATCTTCTCGATTTTGGCCTCGGTCTTTTGTTTGACCCAGTCGTTGATGGCGCCCAGATCGCCCGGGAAGATTTCCGCGGCATAGTTCTCTTCCAGAATCTGTTTGTACTCCGGGCTGACGTCGCCGCCGGTGAGGATCAGCGCGTTGGCGATGTTCAGCTTCTGGCCGCTGGGCGCCATGCCGTCCGCCAGCGTCGCGTTGAGCGCCTTGAAGGCCGGATACAGTTGGTTCGGATCGAGTTGGAAATGCAGGGTCGCCTTCATTTCCCGGGCCGTGTTCTCTCTCGCGCCGCCATAGGTCATGGCCAGGGCCGAGGAGATGCTGTAGGGCGAGAAGAAAGTGTTGCGGTCCGCTTCGACGAGGTGACCGTAGAGCTGTTCCGCAAAAGCGGTATTGCCCCGGGCCAGGGTCTCCTGCGACGGTGTTGGCGCGGCGGCCGAGGCCTTGGTCGGGGCGCAGGCGGCCAGGCAGAGAACGCCCAGGAGCAGCGTCGAAAGGGCCAGGCATACGCGTTTCATTTTTTGTTCCTTTCCAGATCGATTCGGATTCAAAGCCGGGATCAGTCTAATTGGATGGCGCTGTACTTTCAAGTGCATCGTACATTCACTTGACGCCGCGCACGACCCCGGCATAGAGTCGCACAAGGCCATGAGGAGGTTGGACATGCTGAAAACATTCAGGAAAAATTTCAGGGCGGCGCTGTTGGGATGCCTGTCGCTCTTCGTCTGGGCCGCCTGCGCGGGGGCCGACGAGCCGCAAAAACTGAGCCTCGATCTTTCCATGCCCATCGGCCTCTCCTACCTGATCGAATATCGCCAGTTCCACGCCGAGCGCTTCATGCTCGTTTCCGGATCGCGTCCGGCCCATGACCTGGCCGGGAAGAGCATCCGGGTGCACGGCAAGCAAAAGAGCGCTTCGGACTGGCTGCTGGTCGATGGCCCGAGCGCCATATGGGTGACGGGTCTGGCCGGCCCGGGCCATCAGGCCCCGCTGATGCTGCGCGCCCGCCTCGAGGAGCGGGGCGGCACGCTTGGGTTGCGAGGGTACCAATTGATCAAAATCGGCCTAAAGGAAGAAAAGCGGGTGCGCCTGCGTCCCGGAGAATACCTCTACTACGATTTACCCGGCTCCAAGAGCAACAGCAGCCATGTCGAGCTATCGACAGGTTCCGTCCAGATCGTTTTTTTGGACCCGTTCAGCGGCGTCATTCTGCGGGCCGTGGCACCCGGCATCACCCGCATGCGGATCTACACCCAATGGTGGCAGGATGCCGAGCGCGAGTTTCTTGCGGAATATGAAATTGCGGTGGAGTAATATACATTGTCGCCCTGGGGGTAGCCGTTGGATGACCCGTCGGGAATACCCATTGCCGCATCCTCTTCAGGGTCACGCCCCGGGGTTCAGTCTCCCTGCCGATCCTGCTGAAGAAATCAAATCCCTGCTCGCTTTGCATTATCGCTGCCGGTTCGGGCCGGAAGGATTGAGCCGGGAGGATCGGGAGAGATTGGTTTCGGGAGTGGGGACATGGCTCGCACGGATGATGGCGCGGTCCGCCGCCGGTCCGAAGGCGCCGGGCATATGACGGAAAGCACTCGCGGGGTGAAGATTTCCCTGAAGCAGAGAAGGGGCGCCGTTGCCAGCGCCCCTTCTCTATCGGGTGGGAGGGCTCTGATTTAACGTGGCCAGCGGCGCACGATGTTGCCCTGGGAGTCTTTTACGGTGACGGTGAAGCCGTGATCGCCATCCAGGCGATGGGTTGCGCAGCTGATTCAGGGGTCGTAGGCACGCACCGCCATTTCGATCTGGTTCAGGATGCCTTCGTCGACATGGCCATCCTTGATCAGGGTGCGGGCCGCCTGGTTGACGCTCATGTTCATGGGGCCGAGGTTGTGGGTGGTGCCCACGATGAGATTGGCGTGGGCGATCAGGCCGTTGCTGTCGGTCGTATAATCGTGAATCAGGGTGCCGCGCGGCGCCTCCACGCAGCCCACGCCGCGGCCGGCCTTGGGTTCGACCTTGGCGCGCACGTTGGGATCGGTGATCTCGGGGTCCTTTAGAATTTCGATGGCCCGCTCGCAGGCGTAGACCTCTTCGATGAGCCGGGCGTAGTGGTAGAGCAGCGTCGCCTGGGCCGGACGGCCGAAGAGCGAGCGGAACTCTTCCAGTTCGGCCTGGGCCCGGGGCGTGGCCATCTTGTCGGCGACGTTGATGCGCGCCAGGGTGTTGGCCCGGTAGATGCCCTTGGGTTGCTCCAGGTCCATGGAGAAGCCTTCGTTCCAGAAGCGCGCGTAGGGATACTTGCCGTAGGAATAAGGCTCCACATGCTCGCCGATGTAGTTGGCGTAATCCTTGGCGGCGAAATCGGTGTAACTGCCGTCGGCCTTCATGATGCGCAGTTTGCCGTCATACAGGTTCAAGGCGCCCTGGGCATCGATGGTGCCGATGAAGCCGGTCTTGATCACGCCCAGGGTCTGGATGGCCTCCAGGTACTGGGGGAAGACCCCTTTCTTGGCAAAATCGATGGTGAAGAGCGCGAAATCCAGGATCTGCTGCATCTTGTCGAGCATCTCCTTGCGCTCTTCTTCCAACAGCGGTTTGGCGAACCCGCCCACCACGCCGGCAACCGGGTGGATGGTCTTGCGGGAGAATTTATCCAGCATCATCTTGGCCATCTGGCGGGTCTTGACCACCTGGGTGGCCAGCTCGGGATTGGCCTGGGCGATGCCGATGACGTTGCGCACGGCATAGTCGGCCGTGGGGCCGATGACGAAGTCCGCCGCCGCCAGGAAGAAGAAGTGCAGCAGTTTGTCTTCGGCATGGGCGATGGTCTGCATCAGCTCGCGCAGCTTGCTGCCGGCCGGCGTGGGGGTGACCCCGAAGCAGCCGTCCACGGCCTTGTTGGAGGCCAGGTGGTGCATCCAGGGGCAGATGCCGCAGATGCGACTGACGATGCGCGGCACCTCCTCGGCCGGCTTGCCTTCGATGAACTTTTCGAACCCGCGCAGCGACATGTAGCTGAGACGGGCATCGGCCACATTACCGCTGTCATCCAGGGTGATGCCGATGGAGGCATGGCCTTCGATGCGGGTGATGGGCTGAATGGTGATGGTTTGGGACATGGGGTATGCCTCCTTTTATTTGTGCGCCGGGCGCAGCAACCCATGCGCCCCGGAAAACCGGAGCATGGAGATGCTTTCCGGTAGTGTCGCGATGTCGATGCCGTTGGACGCCAGAGCATTGAGCATGTCCAGGCGCTGATTGCCTTCGGGCCGCACCGGACCGTAACATCCCCGGCAAGGCACCCGCGCCGAAACGCAGCGCGGCACGATCCCGTCGCCGCCGCAGCCGGCCCGGGTCACCGGCCCCATGCACATGTAGCCCTGCTCGAGCAGACAGCGCATCTTGTCCAGAGGTTCGCCGGGCGCGCCGTATTCCGGGGCCTTCAGAAATCTCTGGACGCTCTTCAATTGGCCCTTGCCTTCCCGGCGGGTGGGGCAGGTGTCGCAGACGCTCTTGTCCGGCAGCACGGGTGAACGGCCTTCCACCAGGGCCACCAGGGCCGCGAAGACATGGTCCGGATGGGGCGGGCAGCCGGGCAGGTAGATATCCACGGCGATCTTCTCGTCCAGGGCCATGACCGAGTCGAGCAGCGGCGGCAGGCCCTCGCTGGGAAAGGCGCCCGGCGCATCGGTGGTTTCGGTGGCGTAGTAGCGCTGCTTGATCTCCTCGTTGCTGAAACTGTTGGCCAGCGTGGGGATGCCGCCGTGGGTGGCGCAGGTGCCCAGGGCGATGATGATCTTGCAGCTCTTGCGAAACGCCTCGGCCACCTCCACGTGCTCCTGGTTGCGAAGCCCGCCGCTGAGGATACCCACATCGGCCTCGGGGATCTCGATGTGCTTTCCCGTGCCCCGCTGGCCGAAGTATTTGTGGTCCATGAGGGCCGGCAGGTGGACGAACTGCGCCACTTTGAGCACATCCAACAGCCGCTCGCCCATGTCGACGATGGAGATTTCACAGCCTGAACAGGAATTGAGCCAATCGCTGGCAACTTTAACGGTCATATAGCCTCCTCGTGGCAATCGTACATTGCGGACCCGGGCCTCGCGCTTCTGTCACTGGCGAAAGGAGACCGGAGCCGGAGTGTGTCCGCGGCGGATATGGCGCGCGTTTTTCTTCTTCTGGGCGGAGCCGCCGCGGACACCGGCCAGTGCGTCGGTGACATAGCTGGCATTTTCCTTGTAGTTGAACTCTTCGATACAGCCGCTGCCCTTGGCATCGGCCAGGCTGGCGCGCCCCAGGGGCGTGCGGGTCAGCACCGTGGTCCAGCCTTCGGCCGCACCGATACCGCCGAAGGAGATGTCGGCGAACTCGGCGGCATAGTCCGAGCAGAACTGGCAGGCGTAACGTCGGATGGCGAACAGGTCGTTGAGCGGGATCGATTTGACTTCCCCGGAGTGCAGATGCAGCATCAGCGATTCTTTGATGTTGACCTTGCGCACCTGGGCCCAGTCAAATCCGCCCAATTCGGCCAGCTCGGCCCGTTCGGCTTCGCCGAAGACGAAGTTGCCCGAGCAGAAGAGCCCCAGGCACAGCTTGATGGCATCCGATGGGACCAGTTCCATGGCCTGCATGCGACGCACCGAGTTGATCTGGCAGGGGGTGCCCACCAAGGCCACGCGCTTGAGCCCCTTTTTGACCATAGGGTCGAATTCCTCGATGGACGAGTAGGTCATGTACTGTTCGCTGAACTGCTTCATACCGTGGGAGGTGTCGAAGAAAAAACCGGCCGCAGCGATGATCTCCTCCCGGCTGGTGGCCAAAAACGGCGCCCGCTGGAATGGCCCGATCTGCCGGGTCACGATGGCACCGTCGATGCGCCCGCGGTCGAACAAGTGCAGCAGCAGGGCGGTCACCACACCGCCGTCGGTGGCCTTGGCCAGGATCTCTTTGTCCGTGGCGCGGGCCACCGAGGTCTCGATCACCCGCCCCATGGGCTCGCTCCAGTTGGCCCGACGCCGGATCTCTTCTTCGAGCTCCTCGATCTCCGGACAGATGGCATGGCACAACCCGCACTCAATGCACTTTTCGATCTCGTCGTAACAGGGCTTGCCCTCGTCATCGATCTTGAGGGCACCGTAGTTGATGGCGGTACAGAAAGTGACGCAACCACCACAGCGATGACAGCGCCCTGGTTTCTGCACTTCCTGGATCAAGTTGAAGAAAGTCTTCATAACGGCTCCTTAAAGCACAGCGACTTTCGGCTGGGTTTGTCTGTTCGTCAATCGGCTGGCAGGGCTGATAAATTTACAGCCCGAGCCGCGCCAGGTCCGGCCCCAGGTAAGTCCGTTCGTTTTCTCCCAGTACGCCCATGGCCAGGCAGAGTATGGTCCACAGGTGCACCGTATGGTATTTGCCTTGGTAGTGCTCGCTCAGGTCGTGCACCTGGGCGTGGCAGTTGTGGCACGGCGTCACGCAGTAGTCCGCCCCCGTGGCCTGGATCTGCTCGAACTTGATCCGGCCATAGTTTCGGCGTGCTTCGGGAAAGCCGGACTGCAGGAATCCGCCGCCGCCCCCGCAGCAGTAGTTGTTGGAGCGGTTGGGACTCATATCCACGAAGTTCTCTTCGCCCACAGCGGCTTTCAATACGTAACGCAGATCTTCGGCCACCGGATCGCCGAAGCTCTTGCGCACCAGCTGGCAAGGATCCTGGCAGGTGAATTTGATCTTCAGATCCTTGTTCCAGGCGGCATTGACTTTCAGTTTGCCCTCGCGGATCAGCTCGGCGTAAAGTGTAATGATGCTCTTGATCTCGAACTTGTGAGAGATGTTGAACTTTTTCAGTCCGACCCGGACTGCGAAGAGTTCGTGCCCTCACTCCGTATTGAGCCAGTACTTGCACCCCAGGTCGTCCACCGCCTTGGCCTTGGTGCGCACCACCTTCTCCCAGTTCTCGTCGTCGGCGATGAACATGCAGTAGTTTTCGGCGGCCCACCCTTTAGACCCGTAGGTCCAGTCCACGCCGCCCAGGTGCAGCACTTTCCAAAGGGGCACCATTTCATCGGGCTCGGTCACCGGCTCACGGGAGTTTTGATTGAGAAAATAGGTGGCGCCCTTCTTGTCCATGGGCGCGAGCAGGTGCTCGAATCCCGGCTGGCTCTGGCGCACCTCTTCGGCCACATCCTCCACCACGTAGCGCCAGTCTTCCTCATTGGCGCCCATGGCGCTGCAGGTATCGCTGCGCAGGGCCATATCGCACGATTCGCGGATGCCCTTGGGGCGACGATCCCGGGGCCAGCTCTTGCGCAGGTTGAAGACCAGCTGGGGAATGTCGATTTTCATGGGGCAGACGTAGATGCAGCGCTGGCACATGGTGCAGTACCAGGCCCACTGGGTGCGCAGGATCTCTTCATCCATGCCCAGCGATGCCATGCGCAGCAGTTTGCGCGGGTCCATGCCTTCCAGGCCGGTGGCCGGACAACCGGCGGCGCAGGCGCCGCAGGTCAGGCAGGCATTCAAATTGCCGCCGTCGGGCAGCAGGTCCATGACCTTGTCTTTGAACAGGCTCTTTGGCGCTCCTCCGAGGGGAAGTGTTTGTGTGGTCATAGGGGCTCCTATAAATTGGCCGCCGCGGTCCGCGATTGCCGTCGATTAGGTCCCAGGTCTTTGATCTTTTGAGTGAATTGAGTAACCACCTCAGCAAAACGGGGGGCTTCGGCCGAAGAGACCCACTCGATGGCGAAGCGCTCCGGATCGATGCCGCTGTCCTGCATCACGAGGCGGATAATTTGGGCGCGGGCTTGGGCTTTGTGATTACCTTCCAGGTAATGGCATTCACCCAGGTGTCAGCCCATGAGGATGACGCCGTCGGCGCCATGCTGGAATGCTTCCATCACCAGGTCCGGATGGACCATGCCCGAGCACATCACCCGCACGGCACGCAGGTTGGGCGGATACTGCAACCGCGATACGCCGGCCAGATCGCCGCCGGCGTAGGCGCACCAGTTGCACAGGAAACCGAGAATGACGGGTTCGAAGTTTTGAGACATATCTTCACCTTTCTCCTATAGGTGTGTAAGTGCACTTTTCTGACGATTGGCTCACCCATTCGCCGCCAGAGCCGCCACCACCTGGGCTTTGAGCTGTTCCAGCGTAAAGCCGTGCACATAGATGCCGCCCTTGGGGCAGGTGGCCGCACACAGGCCGCAGCCCTTGCACAGCGCCGGGTCGCTGGCGATCATGCGCCGGGGCCGGCCGTTGCCGTTTTCTTCCATCAGCTTCAGGGCGCGGTAGGGGCAGACATCCAGGCACAGGGCGCAGCCGTCGCATTTCTCGGTCACCGCCGACTTGATGGCATCCAGCTGCATCTCTTTCCTGGCCAGCACCACGCAGGCCCTGGAGACCGTGGCCTGGGCCTGGGCCAGGCTCTCTTCGATGGGTTGCGGGTAGTTGCCCATGCCGCACAGGAAGAGGCCGTCCACCGACATGTCCACGGGCCGCAGCTTGGGATGCGCTTCGGTGAGGAATCCGTCGGCATTGAAGCCGCATTTATACAAGGCCACCAGGTCGTGATTGGGGTTGGGCTCCACGGCGGCCGCCAGCACCAGATGGTCCACGCTGAGTTCCAGCGGCATCTGCAGGATGGGATCGCTGCAGGCGATGGTCAGGCCGCGGCCGTTGGATGTTACCCTCGGTTTGCTGTCGAGGGTGTAGCGGATGAAGAGCACGCCGAGGTCGCGGGCCTTCTTGTAAAGCTCTTCGCGCTTGCCGTAAGTACGTAGATCGCGGAAGAGCACGTAGACGTTCATGCGCGGGTTGAGCTCCTTGAGCCGGATGGCGCTCTTGACCGTATGGGTGCAGCAGATCCTGGAGCAGTAGGGGCGCTGCTCGTTGCGGGACCCCACACACTGGATGAAGGCCACGCTGCCGAGTTTGGCAATCTCTGCCGGGCGCTCCATGAGCCGGGTCGCCATCTGAAGCTGGGTCATGACCCGCGGGTCCTGGCCATAGAGATATTCGTCAGGGCGACTCTCCCGGGCGCCGGTGGCCAGAATGGCGGCACCGTAGGTGATCGACTGGAGTTGACCGTCGACCTCGACCTCGCTGACGAAACTGCCCACCGAACCGACAGCCGTCTTCAAGGTGGCACTGGTCAGCACCTTGATGTGCTCGTGCTGGTTGACCTTTTCGATCAGCCCTTCCAGCCAGGGCCGCACCGCTTCGCCCTTGGCCGTGGAGGTGAGGTTCCAGGCGTTGCCGCCCAGGCGATCGGCTTTTTCGAGAAGCACTGTGGGATAGCCCTGTTCGGCCATACCCAGGGCCGCCGTCATACCGGAAATGCCGCCGCCGATGACCAAGGCTTTCTGAACGACCTGGATGGTGAGCTTGTGCAGGGGATCGGCCAGGGCCGCCTTGGCCACGGCCATACGCACCTGGTCCTTGGCCTTGGCCGTGGCCTTTTCCGGTTCGCGCTGGTGGACCCAGGAGTTCTGGTTGCGGATGTTGGCCATCTCCACCAGGTAACCGTTGAGCCCGGCCTCTTTGAGGGTGTCCTGGAAGAGGGGCTCATGAGTCCGGGGCGTGCAGGCGGCGATGACGATGCGATTCAAGTTGTGCTCGCGGACGCGGGCGGCGATCATGTCCTGGGTGTCGGCCGAACAGGTGAACAGATTGTTCTCGACCAGGGCCACATTGGGCAGGGCACGGGCATATTCGGCCACGCTCTTCACATCGACGACGCCGGCGATATTGATGCCGCAGGAGCAGACGAAGACACCGATGCGCGGGGCCTGCCCGCTCACATCGCGCTCGGCCGGATAACTCTTCTCGCGGGTCAGCGTGCCCCGGACCACATGCAGGGCTTCGGCGGCGGCAGCCGCGGCGGCCGAGGCCTGGGTCACCGAACGGGGAATGGCCTTGGGGGCCTGGAAGGCACCGGTCACGAAGACGCCGGGCCGGGTGCTGTGCACCGGCGACAGGTTGGACGATTGGGCAAAGCCGAAATTGTCCAACTGGATGCCGAACGTCTCGGCCAGCTGCCGGCTGCCCTTGGCCGGTTCCAGACCCACCGACAGCACGGCCAGGTCGAATTCTTCTTCCTTGAGTTCACCGGCTTCGGTGACGTAACGCATGCGCACGCCGTTGCCGCCCTCTCCGGGTTCGATGGTGTGCGGCCGGCTGCGCAGGAAGCGGATGCCGCGGGCCTTGGCCGATTCGTAATAACGCTCGAACTCTTTGCCCGGGCTGCGCATGTCCATATAAAAGACGGTCTGCTCCACCGGCTGGCCCTTGGCGTGTTCGGCCGTGATCAGCATCTGCTTGATGGCATACATGCAGCAGACGCTGGAGCAGTACCCATTGCTGCAACGATTGGTGTTGCGTGACCCGACGCATTGGATCCAGGCCACCTTGCGCGGCTCTTTTTCGTCGGATGGTCGGACCACATGGCCCATATAAGGACCGCCGGCAGAGAGCAGGCGTTCATATTGAATGCTGGTCACCACGTCGCTGATGCGGCCATAGCCGTAGAAATCCCATCCCGTGGGATCGAAGGGGGTATAGCCCGGTGCCAGGATCACCGAGCCGACGGCCATTTGAACGATCTCTTCCTTCTCCTCGAAATCGATGGCGCCGGTGGGGCAGAATTTTTCGCAGGCCCGGCACTTGCCGCGGGTCAGATAGATGCACGCCTCCGGGTCGATGGCATATTTGAGCGGCACCGACTGGGCGTACTTGATGTAGGCGGCCTTGCGCTTGCTCAGCCCCATGTTGTATTCGTCGGGTACCTTTTTCGGGCATTTTTCGGCACACGCCCCGCAGGCGATGCATTTTTCAGGTCGTATGTACCGGGGATGTTTTTTTACGGTGACGTTGAAATTGCCGGCTTCGCCGTTGAAACCGATCACTTCGGACAGGGTGTGGAGCTGAATGTTTAAGTGCCGACCGCACTCAACCAACTTGGGCGAAATAATTCACATGGCGCAGTCGTTGGTGGGATAGGTCTTGTCCAACTGGGCCATGACGCCGCCGATGCCGGCGCTGCGCTCGACCAGATGGACCGCATACCCCGAATTGGCCAGATCGAGACTGGCCTGGATGCCGGCGATGCCGCCGCCGACGACCATGACGGAACCGATGGGCTTGTCTGACATACGCACCTCGCTTTGGATGGATTTGGGTTGAGTAAGGATGGCATTATCAATGGGATGGGCGGGAAGATCGGGGGCCACGATGGCGGCCACCATCCGTTCGGGGATACGCAGCGTCTGGCTGAAACGGCGGAACTCCGATTCCTCGACCAGGTAACGCTTGCCGACGGTGGCGGTGGCTTTGAGCTTTCCGCTCTTGATCCAGTTGGTGATGGTATTGCGGTGGACACCGAGCTGTTGGGCCAATTGTCCGATACGAACATCGATCATAACTACTCTCCGCTTACATATATAAGGATGGCTGGTTGTCAGCGTCGAACGATCTCCATGATACGCCGGCACATCACCGGCACGGCCGCGGCCACGGCCGGCGATAATCCAGGGCGCACCTCGTCGGGCACTTCGGCGGTCTGGGCCACCAGCACCCGAACTTCGATCGGAGTTCCCTCCTTGATCTCCTTGAGCATATTGGTTGTGGGAAACTGATGCAGGGAGAAGTCGCTGATTTTCTCCGGCTGAATCTGATCCACATCGATTTCATAGATTTGCCCCGGCACGCCGCCGGCCAAGTTCATGGCATCCACAATGATTATCTGCTCTGGCTTCTCAGGGTATAGTAGGATGTCAAAGAGCAGGTCTCGGATGGCTGTGCCAATGTCGAGGCAGGCCACATGCCGGGGCATTACATGATTTTTGGTCAGGTATTCGATGACTTCGGAGCCGAAGCCGTCGTCTCCGAAAAGGGGATTGCCACATCCAAAAACAAGGCAGCGCTGGGTGAGATGAGAGCCGGTTGCGAACATGCGATTTATGCCGTTTGTGCAATGTGTGCAGGTAATGCCTGTGGACGCTTCGGGCATTACAGTTCCAATATTTGTGCCAATGGGTGAAATTTCGGACAACCAACTTAATTCGATCGGAAATATACAAAAAAGCGGTCGGTGGGAATTTCATAGACAAAAGGGGCGATATCGCCCCATCGATGGGCCATGTATGCAATTAATGCATTTCATTCCAGAGACCTGTAAGAATGCGGCCATTATTACCAAATTGGGGTCATTATTCCACATTCGGTTTGCACAATGAATGCCATTTATGACTTAAATCATAATCACCCGATCTCATATCGCTTCATTTTGGCAAAGAGCGTCTTGCGATCGAGTCCCATTTGCCTGGCGGCCTTGCCCCGATGCCAGAGATGCTTCTCCAGACACTGCAGAATCACCTGTTTTTCATAGGCGGCCACCATGGATTTGAGATTCCCATCCCCTTCCAGGGGATAGGGGACCACCGGGATCTCCGCACGCTTTGGCGCAGCCGGCGACACGGCGCCCAGTTCCAGCACCTGCAGTGAGCAGAAACGAATGATCACATTCTGCAATTCGCGAACATTGCCCGGCCAATCATGCTGCTGCAACCTTTCGAGCATTTTGGTGGTGAGCGGCGGCAGCGCCTTTTTCGCACCGTAGAGTTTCATGAAATGATCGATGAGCAGGGGCAGATCCTCTTTGCGCTCCCTGAGGGCCGGCAGCTTGATCGGCAGAATATGAATCCGATAATAGAAATCCTCCCGGAACAACCCTTTGCTGATCCGTTCGCCCAGATCCCGGTTGGTCGCGGCGATGATGCGGATGTTGGATTGACGGACCTGGTTGCTGCCCACCGGCGTGAAGCCGATCCCCTCGATCACGCGCAGCAGCTTGATCTGCATATGCAGGGTAATTTCACCCACCTCATCGAGAAACATGGTGCCGCCATTGGCGAAATCGACATACCCCTCCCGATCGGTGTCGGCGCCGGAGAAGGCACCTTTCTTGTAACCGAAAAACTCGCTTTCGATCAGATTTTCCGGGATCGCGCCGCAGTGCACAGGCACGAAACGATGGGTGCGGCGCTCGCTCAAGTCGTGAATGGCGTTGGCCACAAGCTCCTTGCCGGTGCCCGGCTCCCCATAAATGATCACGGTGGCGTCCGTGGCCGCGGCGCTCAGGATCTGCTCGTAGACCTTCTGCATGGCGGGACTTTTGCCCACGATATTGCCGAAACGCTGCCGCCCGGTGTCGCGGTTGAGCAGAAATATGTTCTCGGATTGGGCTTGCAGGCCGGCCGCCTGGAGGGCGGCTTCGGCATGTTTGCGGTCGTTGATATCCGAAACCATGGCCAACAGAGAACTTTTTCCGCTGACGTGGTGGATGGGGCTGTTAATGCTCTGATACCAGCGCTGGTCCTTGGGATTGAGCATTTCGAAGCGGACGGTTTGGCCTTTCTGGACCTGGTCCATCACACAGAACAGGCACGGGGTTTCGCGGCGGTGAATGGCCTGGTAGCAGATTTCGCCGATGGCATTGTGCCCCACCCGCCGCCGGCACTGGGGGTTCAAATAGGCCAGGCGGTAGTCCGGATCGCAAACGTAGAGAAACCCTTCGAAACCTTCGACGATGGCTTGAAAAAGCGCCTTGCCCTCCAGGTTCTCCAACCGGGCCTGCTTGAGTTGGGTCATGTCCACGAAAGAGCCGATGGCACTCTGGGTACCCGGGATCAGATCCAGTTTTAGATGGACATCCCGCACCGCCCCCTGACGATCCACGATGCGCAGCTCCAATTCCGTTGGTGCCGGCTTGTTGTGGCGGCGGTCGGAATGGTATTGGACCATGCGCTGGCGGTCATCCGGATGGATGAAGTCGGTCCATTTCATGCGATTTTCGATTTCGGCCTTGGCATAGCCGGTCAAACGCTCGAAACCCTGGTTGACCATGGAAAGGGTCATGTCGGCTTCCTTGACGAAGGTGCCGGCCCCGGTGTTTTCGAATACCGTGCGGTAACGCGCCTCGCTCTCCATGTAGACGGTCCGCTCTTTCTCATACCGGCGGACGAAGTGCTCCAGCAATGCGATCTTGGCATGAAGCTGAACGACTTCCGTGGTCAATTGTTCCTTGGTCTTGATCTCCATGAATCGATTTCCCCGAATCGGCCTTATTTTGGGCGGCAGGCAGCCCTGCCGCCGAATGGGGTGATTAAACCACAAAATGGGGAAATATGCCATGGTCCTGTCAGGGGCGGCAGGCTCGAACCGAACGCTCTTGACCTATCTGCCCAAAAAAAGTGGGGGAAGGATCTTCATCCTTTCCCCCACCCAAGACCTGTCTGAATCCGAATTCGTATATTACCGTCGATTGGATCGGCAGCCCACGACCTGCCTGGATGCAACAGGCGGCACGGCTATTTGAATCGCTTTCGCGCCACGCCACCCAACGCGATCAAGAAAGTCCCCAGCAGCAGCATGGTCACCGGCTCATTGCCCGAGGTTTTTACCAGGCCCCATGGGAATGCGACCGCATTCTGGGCAAGTGCCAGTATCAAAAGAATCGATACTATTATCAGCAGATATTTCCTCATCTCGTCCTCGCTGTTTCCCCGTCTTTTTCATCACCATGAGTTGGGCCTGGATTTTTTGGCCCGGATTTCGACTACAGGGATAGCAAGGCACATACCAAGGCGCGGCACTCCCTAAATTTAATTATTTAAACATTATTTTCAGTTAGTTGCATATTTCCAGAAAAGGCATGCCGCTATGGAGGTATGAAGCAGGGGTTAGTCCAATTACCTTGAAACCCTAATATGTATGTAATCCAATACCCACTCGTTGGCCGGTTCCCACGGAAATGCGTTCCCGTGAAATTATGGCCGTCGACCATCAGGGAATATCGTCGGGGATGACACGATGATTGGGGAAGGTGCGTTTTCAGTCCCGAGGGGCCACAGGGTCGTAATCGGCACAGCGGAATAACAGTGAATAGCAGCAGGAACTCAGTTTCAGCAAACCCTGTGGACCACTCGGGAAGGCGACGAGGCCTGACCTGGTAACAGCAAGGAGGGTGCCAAGGCCTTGATTTTTTAAATGTACTTTTATTACAGTCAGTTATATATCTATCGCCCCGTGGCGCGGATCCGATGTGCCGTATTTTGTCAGCGGGCCTGACATATTGCGGAAAACCGCGGGCTGCCACCAAGGTCGATAGCGCCCTGATCCCACCCATCCCGGAAGGCATAATAGCCGGCCGCCTTGGAAAGCGCCGAGACCGCCCGGTCCAGGCCTTCGTAGATGGGTATGCGCGCGGCAAGCAACTTTTTCTCGAGGTTCAGGCGCGACGCGTGCATGGCCGGATTGGGCTGGTACTGGCGCCATACCACCACCAGTGGTTTTCCGTTGGTGTACCGACGCGCCTCTTCGGCCAGGTAGTCGCCGATGCGTTCGATCTGCCGGCCCTCCTCCAGACCGAAGATCCAATCGAGATGCAGCGAGATCACGAACATGTCCAGAAAGGACTGGGCCGAGAGCAGCTGCAGGGTCGGCCCCAGCAGCTCCAGGTTCATCAGGATCAGGTGAGCATCGATGGGATTGCGGATCATGTTGCCTGCCGGCGGAATGAATTCCCGCAGGCGCGCCATGACCGGCTCCGGCAGCCCCGGCATTTCCAAACCCGCCCTGGCGCAGCTGTCGGCCGCCGCCACACCGACACCGCCGCCGGTGCCCAGGATGGCGACCCCCCGGCCGCGAACGGGCGGCAGATAATGGAGCGCCGCGATCACTTCGGCCATCTCCTCCAGCGAGCCCACCTGAACGGCGCCGCTCTGCTTGAAGAAGGCCCGCCAGATCTTTTCGCCGCCGGCCATCGAGCCGGTGTGGGAGGCCACGGTGCGCGCTCCCGATTCGCTCAACCCGCCCTTGATCATGACGATGGGTTTGTTCCGGTTGATCTCGGTGACCATGCGCAGCAATTTGCGGCCGTTGCCGACCCCCTCCAGATACATGGCGATGATGCGGGTCTCGTCATCCGCGGCCAGGTAGGCCAGATAGTCGGTGCTGTCCATGGTCAAGGCGTTGCCGTAGCTGACCACCTTGCTGAAGTGGAGCCCGAAGCGGTCGGCGGCGAAATTGACAAAATCCTGGGCGTTGCCGCCGCTCTGGCTGATCATGCCCACCGGGCCGCTGATCTGCGAAGCACACGTCCAGGTGAGCAGACGGGACTTGGGCACGTGCAACCCCATGCAGTTGGGGCCGACGATCTTAAGGTCTCCCTCCATGGCGATACGTTCGATGTCGGCCTGCAGGCGCATGCCTTCGGCTTCGCCGGTCTCCTTGAAACCGGACGTGAAGATATGCACATGACGGTTGCCCGTGGCGATGCAATCGCGCAACGCCGCCGGTACGTAGGGGGCAGGCAGGGAAAGCACCACCAGGTCCACCGGTTCGGGCAGGGCTTTCAGGCTGGGATAGGCCTTTAGGCCGTCGATCTCGTCGGCTTTGGGATTTATGGGGTAGAGCCGGCCTGGATATCCGAAGTTGCGGATACAGCCGAAGATTCCCGGAAAGGCGCCGTTGCGGGTGCGGGCGGCCCCCACCACGGCGATGGACCGCGGATGGGCCATCACCGCCAGGGCGGCATTGATCTTTTCGGTGCGCTCCTGCTCGGCGGCATCCGTCAGTCCCCTACCGCCCCCTTCGGCCTCGGGTGGGCCCAACACCACCAGGGCATCCACGGCCGTCACCTCGCCCCGGGCCGACAGGATCAGCGGGTTGATATCCACCTCGCTTATTTCCGGATGGGCCATGGCCAGCCGCGAGAGCCCCACGATCGCCCGGGCCAGTTGCTCCCTGTCCACCGCCGCCTCCCCGCGGAATTCCTCCAGCAGCTTGCCGGAGGCCAGTTCCCGGGTCATGTCGAGCGCCTGGCCGGCATCCACCGGTGCGATACGGAAGACCGCATCCCCCAGGGCTTCGGCAAAAATACCGCCCAGGCCGAACATGATGGTCGGGCCGAACTGGGCATCCCGGACCATTCCGGCCACAAACTCACGGCGACCGGCTACCAGCGGCTGAATCAGACACCCCTCCCAATCCCGGCCGGCGCCGGTCTTGATTTCCTGGTAGGCCTGGCGTACGGCCGACACCGAAACGAGGTTGACCTTCACCAGCCCCCGTTCGGTCTTGTGGGTCAGTCGGGCGCCCAAGCCCTTGAGCACCACCGGCAATCCCATTTTTTGGGCTAGCGCCACGGCCTCATCTTCACTCGCCGCCACAACCTCGGGCACCACGGGCACACCATAGCGGTGCAGCAGCATTTTGGATTCGGCTTCATTCAGCGTTGTCCTGCCGGTCTGCAAACAATGGTCGATCAATGCAGTTGATTCCAAAGATCCTTACCTCGCACGGCACGACGCCAGATATCCCCGCAGATGATGGCAATGCGCGACGGGATTACCTGGCGTTCGTTTCATTATGAAAAGGTCATCCAATCACAAAAATACCATTCAGAACCTGAAATTAAGTAACAGGCCGGACAACGTGTGTCAACGAAATGAAACGAACGCTCGTTCTATTTATGTGAAGGATCGGCAGGGTGGGGATGACTACGGCCTTTTGCGGCCCAGCATCCGCGCATGCAGCCGGCGAAACAATGGGCGAAGAACGATGCCGGAGGCGGCATAACCGATGACGGCCAGCATGACATATAGAAGGATGAGGGCGAACGGGCCGGCGCCGGCCGGGGCCAGGCGCGGCGTCATGCCCCAGGCGAGCAGCAGACCGAGGAGCATTTGCCAGGCATCGGGGGACAACAGTCCGTAGAAAAGAATATAAGTGAACGTCAATGGTCTTTTGGACAAGCGACACCTCGCCGGCGAAGTTGGGGCGGATCTAAAAACGGCGATTATAGGGTCGTATGGGACGATGTTCAAGCCTGGAATGATTCATGTTGACAATGCAGCCGAAGTATTTAAGAATTTATCGCAACTACGAGCACTTGGCTGTTGACGCGCACCACGTTCATTCTGTAGTTATCTCCTCGAAGCGCAACGGCCGCAGGCGGCCTGGAGAATCCGGGCCGGCCGGCAGAAGGGCGCGGATAACCATGCCGGAATGAATTGCCCGCCAGGGATCGATTTTCAGACAAGAAAGGGCCTCCAAACTCCCGGGCCCAACCAAAATCGGAGGTGATGGCTTTGAAAGACAGCATTTTGGAAGGCAATAGAGGCTCGCTCCTGTGGGTTTTGATCATCATTCTGGTGCTCTTGCTTGCAGCCCTGGCCGCCGCCCTCAAATTCATGCCCAAAGAAACGCCGCCAGCCCCGCCCACGGCGGTCTCCCGGGCCAAGGTGCCGCCCATACCCGCCACGACCCCCAATCCATCACCCCAGGCCATGCCGGCGGCCGCCCCCCCTGTCGAGACCCAAAAGAGTGAGGGTGCGGCCTCGACCGCTGCACCGTCGCCATCTCCCCAGGCCGCAGCGGACATAGTCACAACCAGTTCGAAAGAAGGCGCTGCCGAAAAATCCACGCAAGCGCCCCAGCCAGCGCCGGTCACTCCAACGGCCGAAGTCAAACAGGCGACGCTGCCGCTGGCGCCGCCGCCAAAAGCCCCCCCCAAGGCGGAGACCGCGCCCGCCGTTCAAAAACCCGACGCCGCCGTTGCCCTGGCCACGCCCCCACCCAAATCCGAACCCTCGCCCGGCCCGACCGCCAAACCGAAGGCCCCCGCGGAAAAGCCGAAAGAGACAAGCCTTGCGCGCATCGATACGCAGAAGTCGACACCCTTCACCATTCAGGTGGGCGCATTCCGCAACAAGACCAATGCCGATGAAATACTTTCCAAGTTGACCAAAAAAGGTTACGCGCCTTACATCTTTCAGGTTACCGATGCCGAGCAGCGCTCGTTTTACATGGTGCGTTTCGGCCACTTCGGCTCCCGGGAAGAGGCGGCCAAAGCCCTCGAGGCTTTCAAGACGACAGAAAAAGTGGACGCGGTCATCGTCCGATCGGGGATGATGTAAGCTAAATTGTAATCTGCCAGCAGCGGTGGATACGTTTGCGCTTGTGCCGATAATCTTCGGGAATGGTGGCGGCCGTAATCTCGCGCACATCCGCGAAGCCCGACGCCTCCAGGCGTGGTAGAAAATCCTGATGGTTGGTAGAAAAAAAGATCGTACCGCCCCGCTGCATCAACAGCGCAACGGCCTCGAGCAGCATCGGGTGATCGGCGTTGATGTCGAAGCGATCTTCTTTTTCCTTGACGGTGTAGAATGAAGGCGGATCGACCACCGCCAGATCGAAGCGTTCGGCCTGACTTTTGGCAGCGGCCAGAAATTCGAAGACATGCATCTGGACCAGCCGGTGGCGGGAAGGGTCGATATCGTTGAGTTCCAGATTGCGCCGGGCCCAGGCGATGTTGCTCTTGGAACGATCCACCGACAGGCTCCGCCGCGCGCCGCCCTTGGCGGCGTAACAGGTAAAAGCGCCGGTGTAGCAGAACAGGTTTAGAAAATCCTTGCCCGCCGCGGCCTCCCGAACCATCTGGCGGGTGTCGCGATGATCGCCGAAAAGCCCCGTATCGACAAAATCCCACGGGTTGATGTGGAATTTCAAGTCTCGCTCGGAGACGACGAAGGTCTGGTGGGTGGTGGCGAGGCGTGAATAGCGCTGACCATCCGCTTTTCCATAGAACCTTTGCTTGAGGTGCAGATGTTCCGGCGGCACGCCCAGGGCCGCCGCCACCGCAGCTCCCATCGCAGGCAGCCATTCGGGGGTGGATTGGGTGCGCGCGTATTCACCCACCACCAAATGGCCGCCATACCAATCGACCACCGCCCGGATCTCGGGGATATCCCAATCGTACAGCCGGAAGACGTCTATATGCTGCCTGGCGAACCGCTTGTTCAGGTGACGAAAGCGCTTTTTCACCTTGTTGGCCAGCATGTCGGCCTGGCGGCTGTATTTGGCGGGCAGTTCGGCGACCGGGATGGTGGGCAAGGGTTCCTCCGGATAAATGGTTTCAAATGAGGCCGCCCTCGTGATCCGGCAGCGACCCGTTTTATAGCTTCGCCGCCGGCCACGGGTCAAGGCGGCATATGGCGGCGCGCCCCGAAGCGGTTCCAAGGCAAACGTCAGAAAATACAAATATGTGATTTAGAACCTTTTTTATGACAATTTTGTCTATCTTGCCGGTCGACCGTCTGCGGCCATCTATTAAATATGCATAAAAAATCAAGGCATTGACGCAAATCCGAAACGGTGGCACACTGTTTGTAACGCCTGATGAAAAGGTTTTGCCAAGTTGCCAAGAGAGGTGGAGATGATACCCATTCACACAATCACGCGGAACGGAGAAATCTGGCGGAAAATCCTGAACAGTGTGGCCGACAAATACAACTGCGGTGTACGCTTTACCGTATCCCAAGGCCGCCTGGGGTATGAGGGCGACAAGGCCTGTGCCGTCGAGATTATCAAAGAGACCATGGCCTTGTTTGGCGCCGGCGCAAATCGCAACTGATCCGGGTCAGGGTTCGGCGCTTTCCCCGCCCCAGCGAATTACCTGGGCATCGAAGTCGATCTCGTACTTGAGGCCCTTGAGAAAGTTCATACCCAGCAGGCCGTCGTAAGCATTATCGTCCGGCGGCCCCTGGTAATCCACGATGGCCACGCGCAGGTTGCGCTTCTCGTAAGGCCCGACCTGAACCGACTGCAGCCGTCCGATGCGGGCGTCGATTTCGATGCCGCCCACCCCGCGCCCCTTGGCCCGGGTCAAAGAGTTGATGCCCAAGCGGTCGGCCACATCCTGATGCACCACCAGGCTGCCGGCGCCGGTGTCGAAGATCATGTTGGCTTCCACCTTGCGGCCATCATACGCCAGCACCACCGGCACGAAGATCCGATCCCCCCTGATTACCACCGGCGTTTCGAAATCATCGGCCTTGTCGGCGATATCCTGGGCCGGGGCGCGGCCCGCTTCGTCCGGTTCCTGGTTCAGTATGAGCATGCGTTCCTTTTCGCCCGGCTTGAAGATCTGGATTTCGTTCAACCGCAGAGCCCGGTCGCCGGAACCGGAAGTATTCTCCGGAACCCAGATGAAGATGGAGTTCAGCGGCCGCAGGATCGATTTGAGGCCTTCTTCCACATCTTTGTTTTGGAACGATGCGTTGACCACCGGATTGATGGCGGGGTCGATGCGAACCGCCACGCCGTATTGGGACAACCCGCGCAAAAGGTCCTGGAGCGGCACCCGCGCGGCCTGCACCGAAAGTCTGCCGGCGCTGAGCGACAGCTTGAACGGTGCGGCCGCGCTGCTCATGGCCGGCATGACCAGCAACAGCATCAACTGAACCGCAAAGATCCTGCAAGTAAACCGCCGCATTGGTGGCGCCCTCTCGAATTTCCACTGAATTCGACTGAAAAAGCTGGCTTATTGTATTTGCTCGGACGCCGCCAGGTCAATGGCCTTCCGCCCTGAAGAAGAAATGTTTCGCCGGGCTACCCCAGGGGATGCAAAAAAGCAAGCGCGAAACCCGCTGCAGCTTCAAAGTCTGGCTTGCATCCAGGACATGACCTGGTAAGATGCCGTCCGTTCGACCCGGCGGCCGCAGGCCTGGATGGCACTTGGCTTCACCGCGGCAAGGCCCTCTGGTTCGTCAGGCCGGAGATCTGCCGGGTCAGGGATAGGAGGAGCATGAATTTTTGTTCACACTGCGGGGCCCGGGTGGTGCTGCAGGTACCCCGGGGAGACGACCGGCCGCGCCACATCTGCAATGCCTGCGGTCGCATCTATTATGAAAACCCCAAACTGGTCGTGGGTTGCATCCCCGAGTGGGAAGACAAGATTTTGATGTGCCGCCGGGATATCGAGCCCCGCAAAGGCAAATGGACCTTGCCGGCCGGGTATCTGGAAAACGGGGAAACGGTCATGGACGGCGCCCGGCGCGAGACCCTCGAAGAGGCCGGGGCCGTGGTGACCGAAATGAAACCCTACCTGCTCTTCGATATCGTTCACGTGAACCAGTTATACTTGATGTTCCGGGCCCGCATGCAGAAACCGGAATTCAGGGCAACGGCCGAAAGCGCCGAGGTGGTCCTGATGCGTCGGGAAGAGATCCCCTGGGAGGCCATCGCCTTTGGCGCCATTGAAAGCACTTTGCGTCACTACTTCGCCGACCGCGAAAAGGCCTGCTTCCCGTTCCGCATCCGCCAGATTACCAAACCCATCGAGTGGTGAGAAACGGCGGCGTCACCGGGGCCGTCCCGAAAGAAGAACTGCCGAGGGGCCGGACGGCCCCTCCGGCCTATTAAAAAGGTTTGGCTGAATTTGAATCGCATCGAGCTCAGGCGCCTGCGCCGGTCTTTTCCTTTTTCTTTTCCTGTTTGGCTTTGCGCTTTTCTTTGATGTTCTGGGCGGGTTTCTTTTTCGTCTCTTTTTTCGTATCGCGGGACTTGGACATGCTGCCTCTCCTTTCAATGAATGGAATTCATTTTTGGCACTATACCGCGGTTCGGCTCCCGATTTCAACCCTGGATCGGAACGGCGGACAACTGGGAAACGAGCCCCACTTTGTCTTTGGGCACCCATCCCAGCTTGTCTGCGGAAAATCGGATCTGGTAGTGATTCTCCCGTTCTTTGGTCACGCGTACCTTGGCGCCTGCGTGCAGCACAAATAGTTCCGTGGCGCTCTCCTCCAACCCGGCGCGCACCGCCACCTGGTCGGGCAGAATGATGCCCGGCCGGAATCGCGCCGCCGTGTAGTAGTTGAAGGCCGCGGTCGAGGCGAAGACGACCGCCGGAAGGGCGACGACCAGGGCGGCGCGGGCCGCTCCGCGACGCCCGGTCAGCAACCAGATGCCGGCCAGCACCCAGGCCAGCAGATTGAAACCGATGGCCGCCGCTTTGACGCTCCCCGGACTGAACTGGTAATTCCAGAAGAAAAAAACGCGCACCAGCGGGGAGCCCTGCTCTTCGGCCTCGTCTTTGGTCAGGGAACGGGCGTAATCCAGATTGAAACGCAGATCCGGATCGGCCGACCCCAGGGCCTGGGCGCGTTCGTACCATAAGATGGCCGGCCCCAGCGCGTTGTTCTTCAGGCAGGCGTTGCCCAGGTTGTAGTAAAGCTGGGCATTGACCACGCCGCTGCCGGCGATGGCGCTGAATTGCGCGATGGCTTCAGGGTATTGTCCGGACTTGTAATCGGCCACGCCGGAAAGAAACGCCCGGGCCTGCTCCGAAGCCCAGGCCGGACATGCGGCACTGGCCACCAGCAGCATGCCCAGGCACCAGCGAACGATGATCGTCTTGAATTTCATGGGACCAGCCTCCCTATCATCCGGCGCGTATCGGCCAGCAATTCCCTGCGCTGATCGACATCGAGCCTGCGGCCGCTGAACTTGGCCGATTCCACGGCGCTCAACAGTTCGGCCGCCTCCCGGGCCAGGTGCGCATCCGCGCCGGCCTCACCCAGGGCGCTCTCGGCCTCTCGCCAGGTCAAGGTCTCACCGCTGCGGCCGACCCTGGAGAAGATGGCGGCCGTCAGCGCCTGGTAGAGCGCCGTCAGAAAGAGGTCGTCCTGATCCACGGCACCAGCGGCGGTTTTGAGCGCCTGCCGGGCCTTGATCCGCATGCGCGCTGCGGGGCTCGGATCCACGCGCCGAAGCTGCTTGACCAGCAACAGCGCCGCCCAGGCCAGGGCCGGCGTCGCCAGCCAAACGAGAAAAATGGGCCAGCCCATGGGCTGCCGTGACCGCAGGGCCGACAGATCCTCCTTTATCGGCAGAATATCCCGGCCGACCACCTCGACGTGGCGCTTGCCATCGCTCGAGGCTTCGGCCGTCGCTGCCGGCACGCCGACCTGGCCCTCGGCGGGGGCCACCTGCAAATCCCCCAGCGAGACGCGCATGGTGCGGTAATCCCCCTGCGCCACGTCGAAATAGGTCCACTGCACGGGCGGCAGCAAGATGCGGCCGTCGCGAAGCGGTACCAGGGCCGTGCGGAACACCTTGCGGCCACTGTATCCGCGGGCGTCGAGCTCAATCTCTTCCTGGGGCGTGTCGGCATAAACCTTGAACCCCTCGGGCAGCGGGAGGGACGGTGCCTGGGCGTCCATGAGGTTGCCCTGGCCCTGGAGCGTGAGGGTCAGGGTGGTGGCGTCACCCGCCTTGAGCTGGCGCTTCTCCACGGCGGCGGAAAGATCGAACCGGCCCACCAGTCCGGAAAAGGCCGGTGCGCCCGGAGGCATCGGCGGCAGGGGCTTGACCCGCACTGCTACGGCCGGCGCCTGGATTACCTTGTTCTCCACGCGATTGCGGCCGAACATGGGATCGTTGAAGAAATCGTCGAAGGCCGAACGCCGCCGGCCCGGCACCGGTCGCACGACCCCTACCTGCAGCACGGCCGGTGCGATGGTCTTGGCGCCGGCCGCCAGCGGTACCAGCACGTAGTGAATCTGGGTGATCACATGCTCACGGCCGTTGATGAGCTTGCGGCTGGAGCCGCGCTGGGGCACCTCCTTGGCGTTGAAACCGTCGAAGTCCGGCGCCTGGAGCGAGGCGTTGGCGATCTGCACGGCCTGGTACAACGAGACGGTATAGGTGATCTGCTGCCCCACGTAAGGGTCCGGTTGGGAGACGGAGGCTTCGACCCACACCTCCCGGCCGCCGTCGGCCCGGCCTGCGGCCGGTTGCTCGGCGACGGTGATCCCAATGGGGTCGGTGTGCAGCACCTGTCCGCCCACGGTCACGGCCAGGGAGGGAATGGTCAATTGGCCGGTGCGCCGGGGCAAAAGGAGATAGGTGTTGATGACCTCCCGGGAAGAGACCCCGTTGACGATGCGCAGGCTGGTGCTGGTGCCCTGGGAGAGCACCTTGAAATCCTTGATGGCCGCGACATCCACCTCGCCTTCCCCGTTCTGAACGGTCACCGACAATTGCAGCGATTCGCCCGGCGCCAGGCCGTTGCGATCCACGGTGGCCGTGACCGCGGGTGGATCGGAGGCCCGTCCGGCGACCGGCGCCAGCAGCAGCCCCAGGCATATCAGCAGCGAAACCAGCTTTCTCATTACCAATCCTTCTCCACGGGTTGTTTTTCGTAACGGGGCATCAGGGCCCGGCCGGGCTCGTCCTTGAGCCGGTTGAGCATCTGTTCGGCCGCGGCTTCGGTCGGCGCGGGCCGGTTTTCGCCCGGTTGCGGCTGGGAAGCGGATGGCGACCTCTGCTCTCCCTGGTCTGCCTGCTGGGATCCCTGGACCGGCGTCGGTTGGCGCTCCGGGGCTCGATCCGCCGGCGTCGGCCCGGTGGCGGGCGACGCTTCTTTTTCCCGCTGCTCCTGGCCGGAAGAACCATTGGCAGCTGGCTGCTCCGATTGCGCCTGGGACTGCCCCTCTTTTGGCGCCGGCCGGGATTGCTGCTGCTCCCGCTGTTGCTGTTGTGGCTGCTCTTTCTGCTTCTCCTGCTGCTTTTTCAGCTGCTCTTCCACGAAAGCCAGATTCTCCCTGGCTTGCACATCCGCAGGTGAAAGCTGCAGGGCCGCCTGGTAATTCTTTACAGCCTCTTCCAGGGAACCCTGACGAAAGGCGCTGTTGCCTAGATTATAAAGCAACTGCGCCTTGAGGGCCGGGTCGGCCTTGGCGAGCGCCTGGTTGTATTGGGCCTGGGCCGCGGCGTAGTCGCCCTGCTTGTAGTAGGCATTGCCCAGGTTGTAGAGCACCCGGGGATTGTCCGGATCGTCGAGCTGGCCCTGGCGGAATTTCGCCACGGCCCGGCCATAGTCTTCCTTCTGATAGGCCTGGTACCCCTCCTGGAGGGGACCGGCCTGCACCGGCCCGGGCATTGCCAGCAGTACCAGGGTCAGGGCCGCCAGGGTCGCGGGCGCCCTGGCGCCGGGCAGGGCCGCGGCCGCCATCAAGAGCAGGATGGCCAGTCCCAGGGGCCACTGGTAGCGGTCGGCCCATACCTGCCGGCGGCCGCCCTCTGCGATGACGCCGGCCATTTCGCCCCGGATGTGCTTGCGATAGATGGTGTCCAGGTCCAGATCGCCGGCCACCGAGCGCACATAGGTACCGCCGGCGGTCACGGCCATGCGTGTCAGCACCCCTTCGTCCATGCGGCTCATGACGATCCGGCCCTGGCTGTCCTTTTGGAAACCCCCGCCGCCCATGGGCACCGGCACCCCCTGGGCCGAGCCCACGCCGATGGCAAAGAGTTTGACGCCGGCCTTCCTGGCTTCCTGGGCCGCGGCCTCGGGATCGCTTCGGCCCGTCTGCTCGCCGTCGGTGATCAGGATGATGGCCTTGTCCGCCGCGCTGCGGGGATCGAAGGCCGCCAGCGATGTCTGCACGGCGGCCGTCAGATCCGTGCCGCCCAGGGGCAGGTAGTCGGGGGTCAGCACGTTGAGGAACAGATCGAAGGCGCTGTAGTCGATGGTCAGGGGACACTGCAGGAAGGCGGTGCCGCTGAAGGCCACCAGCCCCACCCGGTCCCCCTTGAGCATGGCCAGCAGGTCGACGATCTCGCGCTTGGCCCGTTCCAGGCGCGTGGGCTGGATGTCCCCGGCCAGCATGCTGCGCGAGCAGTCCAGGGCGATGATCAGGTCCACCCCGCGGCGCGTGACCGTCTGCCACTGGTAGCCGTACCGGGGGCCGGCCAGGGCCACCACCAGCAGCGAGGCGGCCGCAAGGACCAGGGCCGCGCGCAGCCGGCGCCGGGCGTTGATGCCCGGCGGCACCAGGCCTTCCAGGGCGCGCCGGTCGGCAAAGCGTTCCAGGATCACGCGCCGCTTGCGCCAGCCGTACAGGTAGGCCAGCATCAGAAGCGGCACCCCCCAGAGGAGAAAAAGCATTTGGACACGGGCGAAGTTCATGGGATCTCCAGAAACCTCGTATGTTTCAGCACGATCCAGGCCGCCAGGAGTAACAGCGCCGGCGGCAGCAGATAGAAGTAAAGTTCCTTGTATTCGGCGAAGCCCTGTGCCTCGACCTTGTTCTTCTCCAGCCGGTCGATGGTGGCATAGATCTGCTGCAGGCCCGCCAGGTCTTCGGCCCGGAAATAGCGTCCGCCGGTCTCCGCGGCGATGGCTTGCAGCCCCTCTTCGTCCAGGTCGTCCTGCTGATAGACGTAGCGCCGGCCGAAGATGGGATCATCGATGGGTACCGGCGCCCGCCCCTTGCCGCCGACGCCGATGGTGTAGATCTTGATCCCCTTCTGGTGGGCGATCCCCGCGGCGGCCATGGGCTCCAGCTCGCCGGTGTTGCTGCGGCCGTCGGTGAGCAGAATGATGATGTTCGAACGGCTTTCGATGTCGGCCAGGCGCTTGACGCTGATGCCGATGGCGTCGCCGATGGCCGTGTTGCGCCCGGCCGCGCCGATCGTAAGGCGCTCGAGGATGGCGGCGATGGTCTGGTAGTCGCGGGTCAGCGGCAGCTGGGTATAGGCCTGGCTGCCGAAGACCACCATGCCGATGCGGTCGCCGGCGCGCCGGGCGATGAAGTCGCGCACCACCATCTTGATCGCTTCCAGCCGGTTCATGCGCCGGCCCTGGTAGTTGAAATCCTCGGCGGCCATGCTGCCCGACAGGTCCACGGCCAGCACGATATTGATGCCCTCGGTGTCGGTGGGCAGCCGCTCGGTGCCCCACTGCGGCCGGGCCAGGGCGGCGATCAGCAGCAGCAGCGTCAGGTAGTACAGGCCGGGCAGCATCCGGTGCAGCCGCAAGGCCGGCGAAGCGCCGAGGCCGGCCGCCAGGCGAGTCTCCCCCACGGCCAGGGCCGGCGGCCGGCGGCGACGGCGGTACCATGCCAGCAGCGGAATCAACGCCAGCAGCAGCAAAGCATATGGGGTGGCCAGACGGAACATCTTCTTCAGGCTCCCGACTTTTCCTGTTCTTCCGCCGCCTCGGGCGTCGTGCGCCGCACCAGATCCCGCACGAACGCCAGATCCGCGGCCATTCTGCCCGGGTCGGCCGCGGCATCGGCGAATTTGATCGGCTCGGACAGGCGGCACAGGGCCTTGAACGGCTCGGCCAATTCAACAGGCAACGGCAGCCGCGCCACCTGGGGCAGCAGCTCCTCCACGGTCATCTCTGCGGCGGGGATCGCATAGCGCCGCTCCAGGTAGCGTTTGAGAATGGCGGTGAGGCCGAAGTAAAACCGCTTGCCGTCGGCCGAGCGCGCGGCGGCCAGGGCATCCAGGGCGGCCAGGGCTTCGGCCTCGGGGCTGGGCAAGGGTTCGGCCGAAAACTCCCGGGGCGGCCGTCGCCGGCGACGCCACCAGCGCCATAGCAGCGCCATCCCGGATAGCGCGGCCAGGACCGCCAGCAGCCACGGCAGCCAGCCCCAATCGAGGCCCACCGCCAGCAGCGGCTTGATGTCGTGGATGTCGTTCATCGCTTGCGCCGCTCCCGAAGATGGAAATAGCGGGTCAAAGCATCGGCCGCCGAACCGGCGGTGCTGATCTCCACACAGTCCAGCCCGGCGCTCTTGAACTGGTCGGCCACGGCCTGGTGGGCCGCGGCCCGCCCCGCGGCGAAACGCCGCCGGATACCCGCGTGGCCGGCATCCAGAACCACCCGGCGGCCGCTCTCCAGGTCCCGCACGGTGACGATGCCGGCCGCCGGCAGTTCGAATTCGCCCGGGTCACTGATGCGCACCTGGATCAGCTCGTGCTTGCGGGCCACGGCGCGCATGGCGCGGTCCACCACCGGGCCGCCGCCGGGTACCAGAAAATCGGAGATCACGAAGGCCACCGACCGCTTGCGGCACACCCGGCCCAGGTAGGTCACGGCGCCCGAGATGTCCGTGCCCGTGTGCCGGGGCACATGGCTGAAGATCTCCTTGATCACCCGCCAGACGTGGCCGCTGCCCTTCTGGGGTGGGATGTAGCGCTCCACCTGGTCGGTGAAGAGGATGGCGCCGACCTTGTCATTGTTGCGCACGGCGTTGAAGGCCAGGATGGCGGCGGCCTCGGCGGCGGTCTCCTGTTTGTTGGCCGCGCGGGTGCCGAAGCGGCCCGAGGCGCTCAGGTCCACCAGCAGCATGATGACCAGCTCGCGCTCTTCGCGGTAGCGTTTGATGAAGGGCCGTCCCAGGCGCGCGGAGACCTTCCAGTCGATGCTCTTGACGTCGTCGCCCGGGGTATAGTCCCGCACCTCCTCGAACTCGATGCCCACCCCCCGGAAGACCGATTTGTACTGGCCGGCCATGAGGGTGTTCACCGTGCGGCCGGTGCGGATATGGACCCGTTTGATCTTCTTGATCAGGTCGGCAGGCAGCATGGGGGTTTCTCCGCGTATCAGGGAACGGGCACCGCGTCGAATATCCGGCCGATGATCTGGTCGGTGGTGACATCCTCGGCCTCGGCCTCGTAGGTCGGAATGATGCGGTGGCGCAGCACCGGCAGGGCGATGCTCTTGACATCCTGGGGCGTCACGTAGGCCCGGCCGTGCAAAAAGGCGTAGGCCCGGGCCGCCAGGCTCAGGAAGATGGTGGCCCGGGGCGAGGCGCCGTACTGGATGTAGTCGGCCACGTCGAGCTTGAAGGCCTTGGGATCGCGGGTGGCGAAGACCAGCTCCACGATATAGTCCCGCAGCTTCTCGTCCATGTAGATGGCGTTGATCAGGCGCCCGATGGTTTCGATCTGCTGGGGCGTAAGCACCGCCGCCACCTGGGCCGGCGCCTCGAAGCCCACCCGCTGCATGATCCGCTTCTCTTCGGCCTTGTCCGGATAGCCGATGAGCAGCTTGAGCATGAAGCGGTCCACCTGGGCCTCGGGCAGGGGATAGGTGCCCTCCTGCTCGATGGGATTCTGGGTGGCCAGCACCAGGAACGGGTCGGCCAGCTTGAAGGTGGCGTCGCCGATGGTCACCTGGCGCTCCTGCATGGCCTCCAGCAGGGCCGACTGCACCTTGGAAGGCGCGCGGTTGATCTCGTCGGCCAGGATGATGTTGTTGAACAGGGGGCCTTTTTTGATGACGAAATCGCCGGTCTTGGGCCGGTAGACCTCGGTGCCGATCAGGTCGGCCGGCAGCAGGTCGGGGGTGAACTGGATGCGCTTGAAGTCGGCCTGCACCGTGTCGGCCAGGGCCTTGACCGCGCTGGTCTTGGCCAGGCCGGGCACCCCCTCGATGAGGATATGGCCTTTGGTGAAAAGCCCGATGAGCAAGCCTTCCACCAGATTGCCCTGGCCCACCAGCACCTTGCCGATTTCGTCCCGGATGCGGTTCACCAGGGCGTGCTGCTGCTCGATTTGACGTGTCAGCTCTTCCATGGCTCTCTCCTTCGATCCGCGCCGGAAACGGCTGGGATGGTTGTCAAAAACCGCGATAAATTAGAAGGAAGGCGCGGCCTTGTCAAGGGTGGCGCATGGGTCATTTTCCACTTGTGTAAATAGCCGCGGTTGAGTATGTTGGCCCTTCCTTTTTACAAGCTTCCGTTCCGATCCCGGGAAAAACTTTCATGCAAGGAGCGCGCGAGCCGTGACACCGCAACTTTGGACGGGTGCGAAACCGCAACAGGATGTGGCCATTGACGTTCAAGCCCTGGCGGATCTGATTCTTTCCATGCAGCAGCCCGACGGCGCCATTCCCTGGTGGCCCGGCCACAAGACCGACCCCTGGGATCATGTGGAATCCGCCATGGGCCTGACCATCGCCGGCGCGTTTGACGGCGTCGAACGCGCCTTCGCCTGGCTCGAAAGATACCAGCTTCCCGATGGCAGCTGGTACGCGGCCTACACCGACGGACGCCCCTCCGACTGCACCCGCGAAACCAACCACAGCGCCTATATCGCCGTGGGACTTTACCATTATTACCTGCGCAGCGGCGACCTGGCTTTCGTCCGGCGCATGTGGCCCACCGTCTCCCGGGCCATCGATTTCGTGGTGCGCCACCAGGCGCCGTCCGGGGAAATCTACTGGGCCGTCAGCCCCCAGGGCCGGGTGGACCGCATGGCCCTGATCACCGGCTGCAGCTCCATCGCCTTCAGCCTCAGGTGCGCCCTGGCCCTTTCGCGGCTGCTCGAGGTCGAGCGGCCCAGGTGGCGCCAGGCCCTGGAGGGCCTGCAGAACTGCCTGCAAAACAAGCCCCATCGCTTCAACACCACCAAGGCCCGTTTTTCCATGGACTGGTTCTATCCCGTGCTCAGCGGCGCCCTCACCGGCACCGAGGCCCAGCAGCGCATCGACGCCTACTGGAAAAAATTCGTGGTGCAGGATCTGGGCGTGCGCTGCGTCTCCGACCGCCCCTGGGTCACCATCGCCGAGTCCAGCGAGCTGATCCTGGCCCTGACGGCCATGGGCAACGCCCAGAAAGCCGAAATCATCTACCGCTGGATCTGCGACCACACCTTCGAGGACGGCACCTTCTGGTGCGGCTTCACCTTTCCGGACATGGTGCGCTGGCCCGAAGAGAAGATCTCCTGGACCAATGCCGCGGTGCTGCTGGCCGCCGACGCCCTGTTCAACCTGACGCCGGCGGGCCACCTGTTCAGCCACGCCCATTGGGCCTCGCAGCCGTGATCGCCCGGAACCGCCGTGCGTAAAGATTATCGACCATACGTCCTGAAAAAGGCCTGGCTCAGGTTCCAAAAGTTCTACACCCACCATTTCCTGGAACCCCAGTTGCAGTCCCTGGGCAAGGGGTTTGCCTTCATGGGCCCCTGGCACGTGGAGATCTTCGGCGGCCCGGTCCACATCGGCCAATACGCCACGGTGATCGCCACGCCGGACAAGAAAGTGCGCCTGTCGGTCTGGCCGGAAATGGCCGACCAGGGCCTGATCCGCATCGGCGATTACACCCTGATCTGTCCGGGGGTGCGCATCAGTGCGGCCAAGGAGATCGTCATCGAAGACAACTGCATGCTGGCCAGCGGGGTGTACATCACCGACAGCGACTGGCACGGCATCTACGACCGCATCTCCATGGGCCGCGCCACGCCGGTGCACCTGGGCAAGAACGTCTGGGTGGGCGACAGCGCCATCGTCTGCAAGGGCGTGACCATCGGCGACAACAGCATCATCGGCGCCGGCGCCATCGTGGTCTCCTCCATCCCGGCCAACTGCGTGGCCGTGGGCAATCCGGCCCGGGTGGTCAAGGAGCTGGACCCCACCGAAACCTTCACCACCCGCGCCCACTTCTACGCCGACCCGGCGCGCCTGGCCCGTGAGTTCATGCGCTGGGAGCAGGCCGTGCTCAAGGGCAATACCCTCTTCGGGTGGCTGCGGCACCTGATCTGTCCCCGCAGGGATGGATAAGCAGGGTTAAGGTCTTAACCCTGCTTATTCACGTTATATGGTCCCAAGCGTTACCCTTTCTGCTTGGTCAGCGGCCTGTGCGTCAGCGAATAAGCCGCGAAAATCATCCCACCGAGCAACGCGATCCCGCCGCTGAGGGCGAACAGGTTGTGGGCGCCGATCTTCTGGAAGAGGGCGCCGCTGAGGAAAAAGCCGGCCATCAGCCCCAGGCCGTAGGAGACGGCATTGTTGACCACCTGGCCCAGGGTTTTGGATTGGGGGGGCGCCAGATGGTCCATATAAAGGATGCTGGCCATGTGGAAGGTGCCGTAGGTCACGGCATGGGTCAGCTGCAACATCAGCAGGACGACGGCCGAATCGGAAGACCACAGCCCGCCCCAACGCAATACGGCCACGGCGAACGAGACGATCAGCACGGTTTCGTACCGCCAGCGCTTGAAGATGCGCTCGGAAGAGATCATGGCCAGGATCTCGGCGGCCACGGCCACGGCCCAGCTCGCACCGATAAAAAAAGTGCCATACCCCAGCTTGGCCAGATGGATGGAAAAGAAGGTGTAATAGGCGCCGTGGCTCACCAGCATCAAAAAAGCGCAGATTTGGAAGATGGCCACGCGCCCCGTGACCAGCTGGCGCCAGTCGCCGGCTTTGGGCCGTTGGGCGGGCGCGGCCGTCCTGGGGAAGCCCAGTGAGACCAGGGCCTGGGCCCAGCCGCCGGCGAAGATCAGGCTGACGATGATCTTGACGCCGTAGGCGTCGATGCCCCGGCCCAGCGCCAGCACCACCAGGATGAACGCCAGGGAGCCCCAGGCGCGCATGCGGCCGTAGCGCTTTTTGTCCCGTCCCAGGGCTTCCATGGCGAATGCTTCCAGGAAAGCGATCAGGGGCGCGTAGAAGATGCCGTGCAGGATGGTGGCGGTCCACATCCAGAAAAAATCGGCGGTGAGCAGGAACAGACCCCACAAGGCCGCGCTGATGAAGTTGCAGGCGACATAGATGCCGCGTCGGGACTGGAAACGGTCGGCCAGCACCCCCCAGAAGATGGAGAAGAGAATCAGGGTCACCGAACGGCTGGCCGAAAGAGCCCCGATCTGCCAGCCGCTGAATCCCAGCTTGTAGCAATAGAGATTGAAAAAGGGCAGGTACATGCCCATGACGCCGAAGTATAGAAAGTACTGGGCGGCGAGCACGCCGCGTCCGGAAGGCATCGATCTCATGGCGGCCATGATAGGGAATACGGCGCAAAAGCGCAAATCAAATCAGCCGGATGAACGGTGGACAGGGTTTCCGGTCAGGCGCGGCCGGCGCCGCTGGCCGGCCATCCCCTAATCTATGGACACCGATATCTTCTTGGGTTTCTCTTCTTCGGGCCTGGGCACGAGCACGGTCAGCACACCGTTCTTGAAAGAAGCCTTGATGCTTTCCGGGGCGACGGTATCGCGCAGGGCGAACGATCGCTGAAACGAGCCGCAGCTGCGCTCGCGGCGGAAATAGCGATCCTCGTTCACCGGGGTTTCCACCTGGCGCAGGCCCTGGATGACGAGCAGGTTGTTTTTGACTTCCACCGAGACATCTTCTTTTCTCACGCCGGGCAGGTCGACCTGCACGACGACCCCCTCCTCGGTTTCGTAAATATCCACCGCCGGCCGCCAGGCACACACGGCCAGGCCCTCTTCGTCCTCGGCACTCCGGGGAAAGGCGTCTTCGAAAAGACGGTTGATCCGATCCTGCAGGGCGGAAATGTTTTTGAAAGGATCCCAACGCATCACCGACATGACGCACCTCCCGGTAGTTTCTGGATAGGGTCGACGAGGCCCGAAACTAAGCACCCGGGCTGCCTTGTCAATATAATGGAAACGCCGGTCGCGGTGCAAGGCGGATCCGGCGCAGATGGACCTGTGTCGCCTTTACAAAGCCGGGAGGCGATGCTATTTTACTCACAATTTTCGCGCCTCGGCAATTTGTTCGTATCATGGATGGCGCCCCCCGCCCGGCAACCGGCACCGGGGGCGCATTTAAAAACCCGCAGGAGTCGCCCATGGACTACATCAAAATCCGGTTCGGTGATGAATTCGACCGTATCGGGTCCAACTTGGAACGCACGCTTCAGGATATCTTCCGGCCGCGGCCGGTCAACCCCATGTTCGCGTGCAAGGATTGTGGCTGGGTTCCTCAGATGGACATCTACGAAACCGAGAAAGAGGTGTTCATCTGGGCGGAATTGGCCGGCGTGGACAAGGAAGATCTGGAGGTCGAGGTCAACAACAAAGCCGTTCGCATCCACGGGTTGCGCCGGGAGCTGCCCAAACCTACGGAAGGGGCCTACCGGCTGGCGGAGATCCGTTACGGCCGCTTCGAGCGGGTGCTCTACCTGCCTTCGCCGGTGGACACGGAGGTGGTTTCCTCCTCCTACGCCAACGGGTTTCTGACCATCCGCATGGTCAAGCTCGATGTTCACAAAACTCACAAAGTCCACATCAGCGATGGATGACCTCCGGTCATGACACCCCGGCCCTTCCGGCCGCGCCGGGTCATGCGTCCGAGGAGAAATGGAAGCCACAATGGAAGCACGCAAGCCCTCAACCGACGAGAAGGAGGTTGCAATGCCCGAGAATAAACCTGCGGTGGAGTACAATTCGGGAAACCTGCCCACCCTCCTGCCCATACTGCCGCTCTACGATGCCGCGCTCTATCCCAAGATGGTGCTGCCCCTGGTGGTAATGCAGGGGGATTCCATCAAGCTGGTGGACGAGGCCATGGCCCGCAACCGCATCATCGGCCTGGTGGTCTCCAAGAAACAGGAGAGCGCCAAGCCCGATCCGGCAAAGGATCTGGCCAAGATCGGCTGCGCCGCGCTGATCCTCAAGATGGCCAAGACCGATGACAACCGCGCCCAGATGCTGGTTCAGGGCCTGAGCCGTTTCCGGATTCAATCCTTCATCGAAGGCAAGCCCTACCTGCAGGCCGAGGTGGAGCACTTCGAAGATGTCGAGCATCAGAACGACGAGACCTCGGCACTGATGGCCAACGTGGTCAAGCAGTTCACGCGCATCGTGGAACTCTCCCCGGGCCTGCCGCCGGAGATCGGCCAGATGGCCAACTCCATCAAGGAGCCGGGCACGCTGGCCGACATGATCGCCTCGACCATCAACTCCACCACCGAAGAAAAACAGCAGGTGCTGGAACACCAGGACGCCACCAAGCGCCTGAAGCTGGTCACCAAGCTGGTCAACCACCAGCTCAACATCCTGGAACTGGGCAACAAGATCCAGTCCCAGGTCAAGGGCGACATGGACAAGCGCCAGCGCGAATACTACCTGCGCCAGCAGCTCAAGGCCATCAAGGAAGAGTTGGGCGAAACCGAAGAGAGCGGCGTGGAGCTGGAAGAGTACCGCACCAAGATCAAGGAGCGCGGCCTGCCGCCCGAAGCGGTCAAGGAGGCCGAGCGCGAACTGGGCCGCCTGGGCAAGATGCACCCCTCGTCGGCCGAGTACACGGTGGCCTCCACCTACCTGGACTGGCTCACCGAGCTGCCCTGGAACGCCAGCACCACCGACAACCTGGACATCGCCAAGGCGCGCAAGGTGCTCGACGACGACCACTTCGGGCTGGAAAAGCCCAAGCGTCGCATCATCGAGTACCTGGCGGTGCGCAAGCTCAAACCCGACTCCAAGGGGCCGATCCTCTGCCTGGCCGGCCCGCCGGGAACGGGCAAGACCAGCCTGGGCGCCTCCATCGCCCGGGCCCTGGGCCGTAAGTTCCACCGCATCAGCCTGGGCGGCGTGCGCGACGAGGCCGAGATCCGCGGCCACCGCCGCACCTACGTGGGCGCGCTGCCCGGCCGCATCATCCAGGGGCTGCGCCGGGTGGGCTCCAACAACCCCATCTTCATGATGGACGAGATCGACAAGGTGGGCTCCGACTTCCGCGGCGACCCCTCGTCGGCCCTGCTGGAAGTACTGGACCCCGAACAGAACTTTTCTTTCTCCGATCACTACCTGGACGTGCCCTTCGATCTGTCCAAGGTGATGTTCATCTGCACGGCCAACGTGCTGGATACCATCCCCTCGGCCCTGCGCGACCGCATGGAAGTGATCCAGCTGCTGGGCTACACCGAAGACGAGAAGGTGAAGATCGCCAACAAATACCTGGTGCCGCGCCAGCGCAAGGAGAACGGCCTGAAGCCCGGCGAGATCAAGTTCACCGCCACGGCCATCCGCAAGATCATCTCCGGCTACACCCGCGAGGCGGGGTTGCGCAACCTGGAGCGCGAAATCGCCACGGTCTGCCGGGGCGTGGCCACCAAGGTAGCCGAAGGCAGCGTCAAAAAGGCCGTCACCATCGACGTCGGCGATCTGGCCGAATACCTGGGCCCGGTGAAGTTCACCGCCGAGACCAAGACACGCCTGAGCGTGCCGGGCGTGGCCACGGGGCTGGCCTGGACGCCGGTGGGCGGGGATCTGCTCTTCATCGAAGCCACGGCCATGAAAGGCAAGAAGGGGCTGATGCTCACCGGCCAGCTGGGCGACGTGATGAAAGAGTCGGCCCAGGCGGCCTTGAGCTTCATCCGCTCCCGGGCCAAGGAGCTGCACATCGACGAAGAATTCTTCGACAACCACGACATCCACGTGCACGTACCGGCCGGCGCCATTCCCAAGGACGGCCCGTCGGCCGGCATCACCATGCTCACGGCCCTGGTCTCGCTGCTGACCAACCGGAAGATCCGCAAGGACCTGGCCATGACCGGCGAGATCACCCTGCGCGGCCAGGTGCTGCCGGTGGGCGGCATCAAGGAGAAAGTCCTGGCGGCCCACCGGGCCGGCATCCGCACCATCATCATGTGCAAGGAGAACGAGAAGGATCTCATCGATATCCCCGAAAAGGTGCGCAACGACATTACCTTCCACTTCGTGGAGCGCATGATGGATGTGCTCAAGCTGGCCCTCGAGAAGTAGCGGCCGGCCAGAGAAAACGAGCATGCGAAAAAGCCACCGGCCCCCTGCGGGGGGCCATCTACTGATCCTTGGGGTGATCTTGCTGGCCGCCTTCACGTCCCAGGCCTGCTCGGTGCTCTCCGGGCGGCCGTCCGCGCCGGCGCCGCCCACCGTTCCCGGCCAGCCCAAACCCTATAAGGTCAACGGCGACTGGTACCAGCCCCTGGCCCACGCCCGGGGTTTCGAGGAAGAAGGCCTGGCCTCGTGGTACGGCCGGGAGTTCCACGGCCGCCGGACCTCCAACGGCGAAGTCTACGACATGTACGGCGTCACCGCCGCCCACAAGACCCTGCCCCTGGGCACCTACGTGCGGGTGCACAACCTGGCCAACGACCGCACCCTGGATGTGCGCATCAATGACCGGGGACCCTTCGTCCGCGGCCGCATCATCGATCTCTCCTACACCGCGGCCCAGAAGCTGGGCGTGGTCGGCCCGGGCACCGCGCCGGTGAAGATTATGGCCCTGGGTGCGCCGGCGGCGCCGGCCGCGCCGGGACAGCCCGCGCGGTACGTGCCCCTGGACTACTACTCGGGCAACTTCACCTTCCAGGTGGGGGCCTTCACCGAGCGCACCAATGCCGAACGGCTGGTGCAGCGGCTGGCCGCCGCGTATCCCAACGCCCATATGGTGCCCTACTTCGACGGCCGCCGCACCTTCTACCGGGTGCGCGTCGGGCGCCAGACCCAGCTGGAAGCGGCCAATGCCTATGAAGAGACGTTGAAGCAACAAGGTTTCCCGGAAACCTTCATCGTGGCGGAGTAGCGTGGCACTGGACAAGGTCATATTCCTGGACCGCGACGGCGTGATCAACCGCGACTCCCCGGATTATATCAAGCGCTGGGAAGAGTTCGAATTCCTGCCCGGCAGCCTGGAAGCGTTGCGGTTGCTCACCGAGGCCGGCTTTCACCTGATCCTGATCACCAATCAGTCGATCATCAACCGCGGCATGGTTCCCCTGGAAGAATTGGCGCGCACCCACCGCCGCCTGCGCCAAGCCGTGGCCGCGGCCGGCGGGCACATCTTCGACATCTTCTTCTGCCCCCACCGGCCCGACGAGGATTGCGCCTGCCGCAAACCCAGCCCCGGCCTGATCCTGCAAGCCCGGGCGCAGTACGGCATTGATTTAGGCCGAACCATCATGATCGGCGACAGCGGCCGGGACATCCACTGCGGTCGCAATGCCGGCTGCGGGGCGGTCATCCTGGTGCGCACCGGCTACAAGACCGACGTCGCGCAGCGCCTGGCCGCCGAAGGCGTGCGGCCCGACGCGGTGGAGGACGACCTGCTGGCCGCGGCCCGGCGGATCCTCTCCGGCCCGCCCCTGCCGGCGCACCGGTCCTGAGGCGGCCATGGGCGAAGAGTTCTGCCAGACCACCCTGGAGGGCCGCATCGAACGGGTCACCTACCGCAGCGCCGACTCCCATTTCATGATCGCCAAGCTGCGGCCCACCGGCCAGGCCGGCCTGGTCACCGTCAAGGGCCACATTCCCGAACCCCATCCCGGCGAAACCCTGCGGCTGCAGGGCAGCTGGCAGTACCACGCCCGTTTCGGCCAGCAGTTCGCCGTGACCGGCTTCGAAGTGCTGCTGCCGGCCGGCGTGGAAGAGATCCGGCGCTACCTGTGTTCCGGAATGATCAAGGGCATCGGGGTCAAGACCGCCGAACGGCTGCTGGCGCACTTCAAAGGCGAGACGCTGGCCGTGATCGAGCGAGAGCCCGAACGCCTGGCCGAGGTGCGCGGCATCGGCCCGGAAAAGGCCCAGCGCATCGGTGCGGCCTGGCTGGCCCATCACCACGTGCGCGCCCTGATGGAACTGCTCCAGGCGGCCGGCCTCCCGCCCGCCTGCGGCGCCCGCATCTACAAAGAGTACGGCAGCGAGAGCCTGGCCGTGCTGCGGGAAGATCCCTACCGCCTGGCCGCCGACCTTCCCCGCATCGGATTTCGAATCGCCGATGCCGTGGCGCGCCACTGCGGCCTGCCGATTTCCGAAACCGAGCGCGCCCGGGCCTGCCTGCGCCATCTGCTGGAGGAGGCCCTGGAGGACGGCCACCTCTTCATGCCCCTGGCGGTGCTGGCGGAACGCTGCGGCACGGCTTTCAACCTGGATTACCACGCGGTCCAGGAGGCGCTGGAGCACCTGGCGGCCGAAGGGGAGGTCACCGCAGACCCCGAGGCAACGGAGCACCCGGTCTACCTCACCCCGCTCTACGCGGCCGAAACCGACATCGCCCGGCGGGTGCAGGCCATGGCCCAGATCCCCATGCCTGCCGCGCCCGTGGACACCGAGCGCATCATGGCCACGGTGGTGCAACGCCTGGCCATCCAGCTCTCGCCGGCCCAGCTGGCCGTGCTGGAGAGCGTCTTTCGCCACCGCATCGTGATCATCACCGGCGGGCCGGGCACGGGCAAGACCACGCTGATCCGGGCCATCGTCGCCGTGCTGGCGGCCGTCGGCCGCGAGTACCAGCTGGCCGCGCCCACGGGCCGGGCGGCCCGGCGCATGGCCGAGGTCACCGGACGGCCGGCGGCCACGCTGCACAAGCTGCTGGGCTTCAATTTGTCCGAAGGCCGCTTCGAGCGCGACCAGGACGATCCCCTGACCACCGACGCCCTCATCGTGGACGAGGCCTCCATGATCGATGTCCTGCTCATGGGGCACCTCATCAAGGCCCTGCCGCTTCAGTCCCACCTGATCCTGGTGGGCGATGTCTTCCAGCTGCCGTCGGTGGGCCCCGGCACCGTGCTGGCCGACCTGATCGCCTCGGGCGCGGCCGCCACCTTCGCGCTGGAGGAGGTGTTCCGCCAGGCGGCCCGGAGCCCCATCATCCGCCAGGCCCACCAGGTGCGCCACGGCCTTCTGCCGGAGCTGGTCTCCGTGGCGCCCCAGGACCCGCTGCCCGAGTTCGCCTTCATCGCCGAGGATCGGCTCGAAGCCGTGGCCCAGACCGTGGTGGCGCTGTGCAGCCGGCGCATCCCGGCCCAGCTGGGATCGCAGGGCGGCTACCCGGTGCAGGTGCTCACGCCCATGCACAAAGGGGTGGTGGGCACCATCGAGCTCAACAAGCGGCTGCAGGCGGCCCTCAATCCCCAGGCCAAGGGCGGCGCGGCCCTGGGCGGGCGCTTTCACCTGCACGACAAGGTGATGCACCTGCGCAACAACTACCAGAAGGAGGTGTTCAACGGCGAGATCGGCACGGTCTGCGCGCTGGATGCCGAAGAGGGCCGCCTGACGGTGGATTACGAGGGCCGGCAGGTCGAATACGAAGAGGCCGACCTGGACGAGCTGACCCTGGCCTACGCCATCTCGGTGCACAAATCCCAGGGTTCCGAATACCCGGTGATTGTCCTGCCCATGGTCACCCACCATTATATTATGCTCCAGCGCAACCTGCTCTACACCGCCCTCACCCGGGCGCGGCACATGGTGGTCCTGGTGGGTTCGGCCAAGGCCGTCGCCATCGCCGTGGCCGCCGACCAGCCGCGCCGGCGGCAGTCGCTCTTGGCCTGGCGGCTGGGAAGCGGTTCATCCTGATCCGGATGCTGTCACTGCTGGAGGATTGAAGGTCCCCTTGCAGGCAGATCTCTTTGGAAGATCGTGGTGGTGACCCGCGCCTGCTTGGGCATCGGCAAGATGGTGGCCCTGGCTCTTATGGCCGCAATTAAGACATCGCCTGCGGGAAGATCGATATCGGGAAAAGGGGTGACCGAAGCGTAGGGAAAGATGAGCTGGTCCGAGAGAGGCTTGACGCCACGCATGACCGGCAGCGAAAAGCCGCGCTTGCGCGCGGCTTTTCGCTGTACGAGTCGATGCGATTGTTCGGCAATCATGGCATACGAAGCTTGCTCAGTTCCAATGCGGGCATCTCAATTACGGTCATTTCAGCAGTCAGATTCTTCCCTTCGGGTGGGACCCGAAACAAGGTTGATCTCAAACGACTTATGACACGCTGGCCTCCGATTCGCTTCCTGAGAAGCCACAATTGGCTCCTAATGGCCGTCAGCTTCGAGAGTTGCGAGCGGCGGGAACGGACAGTCGAAGGCCGGGTCCACGACACACTTGTAGGAGACCCGGAATCCCGCCACCGCCTGGTCGAGCCCGGGGATGGTCGCCATGATGTCGGCCTCGCTGTAGTAGTCCCGCGAGTAGTACGTCTGCGTGCTCCAGTCACGGAACTTGAGGATAGACATGCCCTTGGAGCTGTAGGGCACGCCGTCGAATTCACCGACCATCGTCCACGTCGCCGTGTACACGCCGTCGATCAGCATTTCATCCTCGACTGTGGTGATCAGGTTGGGCGAACTGGCGAAAAGTCGCTCAAAGAAGGGCACCAGCGTGTCCAAGCCGTAGATGTCGACGATCGGATCGTGATACTCGTAATTTTCGGTATAGTACGGCAGCAGCGATTGCCAGCTAGCGCCGTTGCTCTCGATGAGGGCGCGCCCGATCTCGAGACGATCCCGGCGCAACCTGATCAGGGAACGGATATCGCGGCCGTACTTGTGCGGTGCCGGCGCATCAACCATGGGTTTCATTTCGGGCACGGCGTCGGCCGTGGCCAACTCGAAGGGGCAGTCGAAGGTTGGATCGACAGCGCACCGGTAGTACGTGCGGAATCCCAGGACCGCTTCATCGAATCCGGGGATGTTGGCCATGATGTCGCCTTCGGTGTAGTAGTCCCGCCAGTAGTAGACCTCCCTGCTCCAGCGATGGAATTTAATGATCGAAATGCCCTTGGCTTCATAGGGCACGCCGCTGAAGGTGCCGACCATCGTCCAGGTCGCCGAATACACGTCGTCCACCAGGGTTTCATCTTCGATCGTCGTGACGAGGTCCGGCGAGTTGCCGTAGAGCCTACCGAGGAACTCGGTCAACATGTCGATGCCGTAGACGTCGACGATCGGACAGTGATACTCGATGTCGTCAGTGTAGTATTGCAACAGCGTGGTCCAGTCGACGTTCTGCACCTCGAGCATGCCGCGCCCGATCTTCAGCCGATCCTGGCGGAGTTGGCTCAGTTGCCTTAGTCTGCCGGCCTCCGCATCGGCAACAACAGTAAGAAGCATGAACGTGCAAGCGAGCAATACTGTCGGGTAAATAAGTTTCTTCATAATCGGTCTCCTCAGATTCATGTGGTGATAGGCCATAACGTTCCGGTGACTGGCCGGGGAACTGCCAGAGCCGAAGGCGGCGGCAGTTTTCCCGGTCCATGTCCACTGGGTGGTTAGGGGGCGGGATTGCCATTCGATTTCTCAGCTCCAACGATTGCCGTCATCGCTTCTTTTGTCTCCCTGTTGATTTCGCTTACCATGTTGTCGATACTGCGTTTCTCTTCCTCAGTGAACGTGCCTTCAAGAACAGGCACCTCCAGCGCGCCATCTTTGAGCAGCGCCTTGATCATGTCAGTGTAGACGAAAGCGTGGTCAATACCTTCGTGAGACTGAAGAACGGTGATTTCCTCTTGTTCGTTTTTTCTAAACACGAGCTTCATCTGCCCCCCTGAACCGTTTGAGGTTGTACTTCTTGACACGTTTCTTGATTGACGACTTTCCGCCATCCGTTGTTGCTGCTATCACGTCTACAACATCGACGTCTCCCAGAACACCTTCGAGCGGGCTCGATCGGATCGTCATGAACTTGTCCTTACTCGTGCACACAACCACGTTTTGAGCGTCGCCTAACATCGGTATCGTTGCGTTGTGCGAGACAAGGATGATCTGCCGTGCAGCCTTGCACTGCTTGATTGCCTTGAGGAGACCTGCATTGATGTAGGAAGTCGCCAGATTGTCTTCTGGCTGATCAATGATCAACGGAGCTGTATCCGTTGAACATCCAAGTACAAGGTCGAGAATCACCGAGGTCTTCCAGCCAGCACTCAGTTGATCGAAGTCCTTCCCTTCGCTGGTGGTGATGCGGTACTTCTTCTGATTCATCGCCTGGAAACGCGTTATCACCTCACGCCGAAGATCAGCATAGTTCATGACCTTTGGCGACCTCTTACGGAATCCGTCCGAGGACAAGGCGGAAGGAGTGATTGCATCGAAGCTGCGAATCTGACTGTCAGATTTAAGGGTCTGGTTCAGGATCTCCAGGAACTTGCCGGGGCTGAGTTCGAATGCGTTCTCAATGAAGAGCTTGTGCCCCATAGACTCGACTACTCTGGTGCTGCACTTAATTGCGAACCTGGCTATCCGATCACGTGAGGTGTAGAATACATTGGTGCACCTCAGATAGTTCCGAATCACCCCCAGCAAAAGGCCAAACTGACGACTCTTGGTCTTGGTTTCTCGATCCTCAAGCGTCTGTCGTTGATTTATGGCTTCGGCGTGACTGTTCACAACCTGACGGATGGCCTCTTCAAACACGGACGCCGACCGCGCCGCATCAAGCTCTTCTTTTAGCCTTTCGACGAGGGTCCTATCGTGGTCGATGAAGGGGTTGGCAGCAAGGAACTTCTCGATTTGATCCAACGATTTCTTGTGCTTCGCATATGTAGGCTCGGAATACTCAAACGTTTCCACGAGTGAGTCTTTGGGCTTAAGGTACTTCAGGGGGTTGCGCTTAATGAGTTTGGTGACTACGAGTCGGGACAGTACCGGAATTGTCTTCAACTCGCCTTCTAGTTGTTCAATCTTCTCTGCGGCTTCCACCATTTGGTTCAGATTTTCGGTCAGGTCTGCTAATCCGGCGTCAATAGCAGCTCTTTCAACCTTGTCTCCAGGAAAAAGCTTCCTCAACAGATCGATGTGGTCGATCGTGTTGTCGTGGTCTTTCTGATCGCACACTTTTACGATATAGTTCTGCTCCAAGTAGTGCGGCACCTGCCCCGTGGGACAGTCAACTGATATCTGATCAACGCCATATGCGCGATAATTGCTGTCTTCGAAAGTGCCAAGGAGCTTCCGGTACACGGAGTCGACAAATAGCGTCTTCCCACTTGACGACCCACCAATGACGACATTGAGTCCCGGCGTAAGAGCCGCGTCGATATGCAGGTAGTCATTGGATAGTGATACGTGCCGTATGAACTTGGCCCAAGTATCTGGTCGTGTTCCGTAGACAAGTCGAGCCGACTCCGACAGTGACAAGCGCAGGCCATTGAAAGTCGGACCCGCGAGCATCCACGTTGGTACGAAAGGCTCGGCCTCCGAATTTTTCGATTCAGGATACTTGTCCGGATTGTAGTTATCGGTCGAGGTGATCAGGTTGACGAATTCTGCGATTCCAAGGCGCCGAAAGTAGTCTTGAGTACTCTCCAGACCTGAGTTGCTACGAGCAGTGAACCCGTCGAAATGGTTGTAGTAGATGCTGCGCTCGATAGTGGTGTCGAACTGGACACCTTTTGGAATCGATTTGTCGAAGGTGGAATGCGACTGGCCACCGTGGGGCAGGAGGACGAATTCGTATGCATCAAAGTGCTTTGCGATCTCCTCGATGGTCGGGATCGAGTCGGAAGCGCAGACTCTCTTTTTGGGATACAGCGCGTCAAGAATCTTGTTTAATGCGTCGATGGCGTCTGCGGAGAATGGAGAGCGAAAGAAGATGTGGCAATGGTAGGGCTGCTCTGTGCTGTAGTTCCGTACGTGCAGTTCGGCCCCTATCAGCAAATTGGGAAACAAGGACGCGGCGTTGAGGTAGGCGGCCTTGTTTATGGTGTTGTGATCAGTCAGTGAGATGAGATAGGCAGATCCTGCCGCGCATGCCCGTATCTTATCGTGCAGTGTTGCCACATCATAGGCAGGGTCAAGCTTGTCGGGATGCTTAGAAGTGTGGATATGGAGGTCTAAGTATACTGGTTTCATGGGTTCCACGCTCATTTCGATTTAAGTCGATATCCCTAACCTAGGCTTCAGCGGGAGCGGCCGCTTTTTGGCTGCGATCCGCTGGAAACCAAGGTTAGTGCCCGAATCCCTTAAAATATGGTTCAAACTCAAATTGAGAGCTGCCATTGCTCATAAAGATTGTGCATCCCTCATCAATATACTTCAACAGCACAGTTCGTATAAAGTTAATGGCTAAAATCAAAGCCTGAAAAGTGTCTTCTCCTGCAATATCCGATATTCGATTGTAGAGACCTTCAAAAGCAACAGGGCATTTTGCGAAATCCGCTCCTTTTCCATCGGCAATTTCATAAGGCACTCCTATTTTGATGGAAACCGGCTTTTTTTCGCCAGTGGCGCTTGCCAATACTAGATCGAGTTTTGCTATTACTTTTTTCATAAGCAGTTTTAGAGCACTAACACAGTTTTCACTGGCGCCGTTATTTGGCGTCCAGTGCAAAAACATGTTCGCCTTTCAGGGCCTAATTTTGTTCTTTTCCATGGCATCAATAATTGCATCAGCAAGGTCTGAATAAAATGTTCTTGTGCCAGAGCTTGCTGAGCCATGTATTTCTACTTCGATTATTGGTAACTCTTTCACCTTTACTGGGACTTTAATAATCTTTCCTGCGTTTAATAACTGAGAAAATGAATCAAAGTCTTTTAACTGCCTATCAGACAATTCCGTGATGAAATCATTGCCGAAATTGCTGTAGCGATAGTGCCAATAACTTTCTCCCACCCTTTTTCTAACCGGGAACCTATTGATGGTCACATCAAGGCTTGGAGAGTTGCCATTGATTACAGGCAGGGTTTCCTCAAGCCATTTCTTATTATTGGAATTACCAAACATCGCAATTTCTTGGCGAACATTAATATTATTCGGACGTCCGCTTTTTGCGGTGTTTTTTCAATTCTTAAGGAACGACCGCCGTTAATGGTCAAAATTTTTGAGGTGCGTTTCATCTGGGGTCGGTTCTTTTATAGGCCCCATCTTGTTGATTGATCAATATAATTCTTTGCGAGAGCTTGTTTTCTCGGCTCGTTCGGGGGCTGCACAGCGGGAAGTGCTTGTCCGGGTTTTGCGGTAATTATCGGTGTTATGCGGACGTCCGCATAATTCGGGGTAGGCGTTATTCGCAGGCTGCGTGCAGGCCTTGCTATCAGGCGCAGGTGGACTTCGGATTGAGCAGGTTGGGCGGATTTCCGGTGGTCAGGGCCGCCACCAGGTTGCGGGCGGCGAGCATGGCCATGGCGTGGCGCGTGGCGGCCGAGGAGCTGGCGATGTGGGGGGTGAGGACGACATTGGGCAGGCCGATCAGAGCCGGATTCAGAGCCGGTTCGTTTTCGAAGACATCCAGGCCGGCGCCGGCCAGGCGACCCTCGGCCAGGGCTGCGACCAGGGCCGCGTCGTCCACCACGCCGCCCCGGGCCGCGTTGATCAGGATGGCCCCCGGCTTCATCAGGGCCAGTTCGGCGCGGCCGATGAGGTGGTGGGTCGCCGGGGTGTAGGGCACATGCAGGCTGAGGATGTCGGCCCGGGCCAGCAGTTCCTCTTTGCTCACGAAGGAAGCATTCAAGGCGCGCGCCACCTCGGGCTCGGCCCGGCGGCGGCTGTGGTAAAGCACGGGCATCTCGAACCCCAGGGCCCGGCGGGCCACCTTGCGGCCGATGCGGCCGAAGCCCAGGATGCCCAGGGTGGCGTGGTGCACGTCCAGGCCCAGAAACTGCTTGAGGTGCCAGCCTTTCCACGCGCCCCGGCGCAAGTGGGCGTCGGCTTCCACCACCCGCCGGGCCGTGGCCAGGATCAGGGCCCAGGTGAAATCGGCGGTGCTGTCGTCGAGCACCCCGGGGGTGTTGGTGACCATCACCCCGGCCCGGGTGCAGGCCGCCACATCGATGTTGTTGAAGCCCACCGCGATGTTGCACACGGCCTTCAATCGGGGGCAACCGGCCAGCAGATCCGCGTCCACGCGGTCCACCAGGGTGGTCAGCACGCCGGCCTTGTCGGCCAGGCGGCGGGCCAGCGTCGGCGGGTCCATGGGCGTGTCGGCCTGGTTGGCGCCGACTTCGAAATGCCCGGCGAGATATTCCAGCACATCGTCGAAGACCTCCCGGGTCACCAGGATTTTCGGTTTCATGATCATCTCCTCCCGGCCCTGCTCACGCGGCTTTCAACAGTACCCCAACCACAGCAGCCATAACCCGATCCGGGGGAACATATAAAGCAAAAACGGCGCGCCCACCTGGATCGCCCTGCAGGGCAGCCCGCCGGACAAGATCTGCTCCAACCCCACGAGGGGGCCAGGCAACGCCAGGCTCGGCAGTGCCAGGGGGAAGAACGGGCCGAGCAGCATTTTGAAGCTTTCGGGCCGGGCGACGGCCAAAGGCCCGGATGAACCCGAAACGCGATCCGGAAGGCTGTTACCACCTTGACTGTCTCCTTCTGATAGCAGATAGTGCTTGTAAGCCGGCCGACATAACCCGGTTCGGATTTTCAGTTTGTGACAGCTCTTCCCAACCAAATCCAATGGGAGCTGCAAGACGGCGGTGGGGCAGCACCGTGGAGGTGGCCAACGCCACCTGGGCCAACACCATCGGCGCGCCGGAGTTGATCGGCGTCCGGCAGGATCCGGATTTCGACCCGACCCAGCGGGCTTTCTACTAGGTGCGCGTGCGGGAGATCCCCACGCCGCGCCGGCCCCCCTAAGACGCCAAGCGCTTCGGAACCAAGGCACAGCCGGACACGGCCATGACGCACCAGGTGAGCACCTATACCTCGCCGATCCGGTACACGCCGGAAAATAGCCCATCTTACAGAACGACAGGCTTGAGGAGCAAAAAATGAACACCCCAGCGAGAACTCTTTTAAGCGTTGTTATGGGAATGGCCATGGCGAGCTTCATCGGCGCTTGCGCATCCACCGGCACCGAGACTCAAAAAGCCGCGGACTACCCGCAAACCGGGTTCCTGCATGGATACTATGAAAAATTGCAGCCCGGGAAGACCGAAAACGATCCAAAGCTCTTATGGGTCAAGTCGGGCGTCGACCGCCACAAGTACAAAAAGGTTATGGTGGACTATGTGATCTTCGCCTTTGCGCAGAATTCGGAGTACAAAGGGATCGATGCCAATGAAATGAAGACCATGGCCGACGGGGCGACGCTGGCTCTGGTCCAGGCCATCCAAAAACAGTTGCCGGTGGCCGCCGAGCCGGGGCCGGACGTCCTGCGCCTCCGTACGGCGATCGTCGACCTGCAGCAGAGCAAGCCGGTGATCAGCACCGTCACCACGGTGATTCCCGCCGGATTGGGCCTGAGCCTCATAAAGAAAGGCGCCACGGGCACATGGAGCGGTGCCGGAGGTACGACAGCGGAGATGATGATCCTGGACTCGATGACCAACGAGGTTCTGGCGGCCGCCGTGGACCAGCGGCAGGCAGGTTTTACCGAGCGGTTCACCAAGTGGGGCTCGTGTGAAGAGGCTTTCGGATTCTGGGGGGAGCGCTTGGCAACCAGGATTTCTAATTTCACGAAGAAAAAATAGCCGGCTTCGGTGTGATGCGGATCGGCGCATAATTACGGGTTGGCCTTATTCGCAGGGTGGGTGCAGGCCTTGCGCTCAGGCTCCGGCGGGCTGCGGGTTGAGCAGGTTGGGCGGGTTGCCGGTGATCAGCAAGCCCGATCCGCCCTGCAGGGCCGCATGCCGGAAAAGTCCCGGTCGAGCCGCGCGATGGTGCCGGGCAACGCCAGGCTCGGCGGGGCCAGCGGGGAGCGCCAAAGGCGCCCAAATTGACATGTCATCATCGCCGTGACACACTCGCTACTTCGAAAATCGTTCCTATCTTTGGGCTCTTCCAAAAAAAGCGAGGCCTGCACCGGCATGAAAACAAAACCCTTCAAAAAGCCCTTTGCGTTCGTTTGCCAACACATCCGAAAGCGCAGCAATGGCCTTTTTATCCTTCTCGCCCTTTTCCTCGGGTTCGGCTTCATCACCCGGATGGTGTTGATGATAAAGGCGTCCCCGAACATCTCGTGGGACTCGAGCCTGGCGGCGGCTTTTGGCTGGGGCTTGATCTTCGACATCGGCACGGCTGCCTGGATGGCGCTTCCCTTTATCCTGCTGCTGACGTTTTTGCCCGAACATTTTTTCGAACGGCGGTGGGGGCGGTTGGCGATTCATGCGGTTCTGTTCGTCTTTCTTTACGCCATGTTGTTCGGCATCGTCGCCGAATGGGTTTTCTGGGATGAATTCGGTGTGCGCTTCAATTTCATCGCCGTGGACTATCTGGTCTACACCCACGAAGTCATCGACAACATTTTCCAATCCTATCCCATGCCCTTGATCCTGAGCGGCATCGCCGCCACCGCCTTGATATTGCATGTGCTCATCTGGCGCACGGGCGTAATTTCCGAGTGGGCGGCGCACTCGGCCGCGCCTGCCCGGACGCGCTATCGGTTCGGATGGGTCGCCGCCATCAGCGCGGTCGCGGTGGGCCTGATCGTCAATCAGAACTGGCTGCCGGACTTCGCCAACAATTATAACCGCGAACTCGGCAAAAACGGTCTGTGGTCACTGGTCGCGGCCTTCAAAGACAACGAACTCGACTTTAACCGGTTTTTCCCGACCATCGCCGTCGATAAGGCCTTTTCGTTCATGCGCAAGGAACTGGTGGAAGACGGATCGGTCTTGTTGCGCCCCAAGGAGAAGGACACGCTGCGCTTCTATGCCAAACAGGGCCCGGAACTCAAGCTGAATGTCATCCAGATCACGGTGGAAAGCCTGAGCGCCGAATTCCTGGACGACTCGGGCCGCTATAAGCATCTGACGCCGAACCTGGCCGCCCTTGAGCCCAGGAGCCTGGTGTTCGACAATTTTTACGCCACCGGAACCCGCACGGTGCGCGGCATGGAAGCGCTTGCCCTCTCCCTGCCGCCCACGCCGGGCCGCTCGCTGGTGAAACGCCCCCACAACGAAGGATTGTTCACCCTGGGATCGCTGTTCCGGCTCAAAGGGTACGACACCGCTTTTCTCTACAGCGGGTACGGTTATTTCGACAATATGAACTACTTCTTCGGCCACAACGGCTACCGCGTCATCGACCGCAGCGCCGTGAGCCGGGAAGATGTAACCTTTGCCAACGTATGGGGCGCTTGCGACGAAGACCTCTATCGCTGGACGATGCGCGAAGCCGACACCGTCCAGGCTGCGGGCAAACCCTTCTATTTCTTCTTGATGACCACATCCAATCACCGGCCCTTCACTTTTCCCGACGGACGCATCGATTTGCCGTCGAAGACTTCAGGGCGGCGCGGCGGCGTAAAATATACGGACTACGCCATCGGCCGGTTCCTGAAAGATGCGAGCACCCGACCATGGTTCAATCACACGGTCTTCGTCATCGTCGCCGATCACTGCGCTTCCAGCGCAGGCAAGACCGAACTGCCCGTGGATAAATACCATATCCCGCTGATCATCTACCCGCCCGGTGGCCAACTGCCGACCGGTCACATTTCAACCCTTGCGAGCCAGACGGACTACGCCCCCACCCTGCTCGGACTGTTGAACTGGAGCTACCCGAGCCGTTTCTTCGGTCACGATCTGCGCGCGATCGACCCCGAGGAGGGGCATGCCATTATCGGCAATTACCAGAAGTTGGGACACATCGAAGACGGCGAATTCATCGTCTTAAAGCCGGTGCGCGAGAACGCCGCCTACCGCTATGACTTCAAGAGCCGCGCGATGATCCACACGCCGGCCGACGAGGCGCTTGAAGAGGAGACCATCAGCTATTACGAAGTCGCCAGCTACCTTTACAAACACAGGTTATACAACGCCCTGACGGCGGATGAGTTCGCCGCATACATGCAGCAGGGACGCACCCCGGCCGCAGGTGGATAGATTGTCAACCGATCGCGCGGTGGCAAAATGTGACCAGTCGATCCAGCGCTGATGGGGCCAGAACAATGCCACCAGCAACCTGGCGCGTCATTTTCATGAAGATAGCCTCGCGCAGCCCGTACCAAACGGGGCTCACCCAACGCTACAGATACTGACCCTGAAAGGTTCGGCTCCGCCGCCGGCTCCGCCGTGGCCGGCGGGCGGCCCGGTTAACCTCACATTGACCGAAGAGATGGTCATGTATCTTGATGATGAGAAGGCGCCCCAGGGGAAAGCGTCGGCAACCATGGTATCCCTGGCGCCCAAGGGGGCCCCGCCGGGGGGCTGATGACGGAAACCCATAAGATCGTCGGCACGGATCACCTTCATCGACCTGATGCTGCCCACCACCGCCCCGCGCTTTGCAGACGGCTCCACCAAGACCTGCTATACTCCAATTGCGATTGCCACTGGCGCATCGATAGGCTATCCTGTGCTATCTGCGGCAACCGGGAGCAAGGGCACTTGAACTACTTCCACGCCGAGGGGGAAGAGGCCTGCCGCATCGACCTGTGCGATCGCTGTCATCATTATATCAAGACCATCGATGAGCGCATCCTGGAAACCTGCGATCCGGAACTGGAAGGTCTGGCCACGCCGCACCTCGATCTGCTGGCGGCGGGAAAAGGGTTTACGCGCGCAGCGCCAAACCCCCGGACCGGTGGAAGATGATACTTACCGGCGGAAGGTCGCAGCGCACGCCGTGTCCTGCCGCGACCCCGTCACCACCCAATAAAAGGAGATAAGATCCAATGAAAAAAGTATGGAGCAAAAAGGCATTGATCGGGCTGATTGCATTAACGGCAATGTTTACGGTCACTGCCTGCCAGTCGACCCCCCAGGCGGCGCCGGCCCCCAAAACCTCCAGCGCGAGTGCTTTTAAGGAAGGTGTGCCGGGTGGCGTCGTGGTCAACACCACCAAGGTGAGCGCCAGGGTCACGGCCATCGACTACGGCCAGCGCACCGTCACGCTGCAGGGATCTGAGGGCGAACCCTTCACGGTGAAGGTCGGGCCGGCGGCGGTCAACTTCGACCAGGTCAAGAAGGGCGACCTGGTCAATCTCACCCTGACCGAAGAGATGGTGGTTATGCTCGACGATGCGCAGGCGCCCCAGGGGCAAGGTTCGGCGAGCATGGTGGCCCTGGCGCCCAAGGGGGCCCAGCCGGGAGGCTTGATGGCGCAAACCCACCAGATCGTCGGCACGGTCACCTCCATCGACCTGATGAAACACACCGCCACCCTGCGTTTCCAGGACGGCTCCACCAAGACGTTCAAGGTACGTGACGACGTGGACCTGGGCAAGCACAAAGCGGGCGAGCGGGTGGTCTTTCGGGTCACGGAGATGATCGCGCTCAGCGTCGACAAGCCGTAAGCAAAGGCAATAATGATTAGTACCGCCGCAACCGGACGGGAGTCAACCCATGGCCGAAAGGGGGAAAAATGAAATCAAGGATAATCGGTTGTTTGGGTTTGCTGGCGGCGGTACTCTTCCAACTTGCGCCGCCACAGGCCATGGCGGAGGAAAAAGCCGCGGCCGAAGCCCCTTGGGAAAAGTTCGGCGTCAACCTGGGGCTCTTCGCCTCGGCCACCTCCAGTGGCTTTCGCATCGGCAGCGGCGTGGGCATGAGCGTGGATGTGGAGGAGGCCCTTGACCTGGATTCCTCCACCCTTGCATTTCGCGCCGATGCCCTGTGGCGCTTCACCCAGAACCGGCGCCATCGACTGGATTTCACCTGGTTTTCCATCCACCGGGATGGAGATAAAGTGATCGGACAGGACATCACCATCGAGGACCCGGACGGCAATCCGGTCGTTATCGAGGCCGGAACGCAGGTCGAAGGCCGCTTCGATCTGGACATTTACGAATTGGCCTACAGCTATTCCTTCTTCCAGGATGAGCGCGTGGATCTGGCGGCCGGGCTGGGCCTCTATATCATGCCCATGGAATTCGGCCTGAGCGCCGCCGGCCTGGTGGACAGATCGGGCTCCCAGGACTTCACCGCCCCCCTGCCCGTGGTCGGGTTGCGCATGGATTTTGCGTTGACGCCCCAATGGTTCATTCGGTCGGGAACCCAGGTCTTCTATGCGGAGTATGAGAGCTTCAAGGGAACCGTGCTGAATTTCCACGCCGCCGTGGAGTACAACCCCTGGATGCATGTGGGGTTCGGCCTGGGCTTCGACACCTTGAACATTCACATGGAGGCCGATGACAAGGATGTTCCGTCCATTGATCTCAGGGGCGAGGTGGACCTCAACTACACCGGGGTGCAATTGTATGCGCGGGTGTTTTTCTAATGCGCGAGGATCTTATGCGGTCGATAGGGAATGTTCTTCTTTGGGTACTTTTGATTCTCATGGCGGCCTGGGGCGTTTTGGCCATCTACTTCGCCGATCTGACGACCGCCTTGCGCTATGTCGGCGTCGGCCTTTATGTGGCGGCTTCGACCGCCGCGCTGCTCCTGGTGCGGCCCAAGCGCAAGGCCGTGGCGGCTTTTGTGGTCCTGTTCGCCGTGGTCCTCGTCGGATGGCTGGCCCTGCCGCCCTCCAACAACCGCACCTGGCAGCCGGATGTGGCCATGCTGCCTTACAGCACCGTGCAGGGCGATGCGATCACGGTGCACAACATCCGCAACTGCGACTACCGCACGGAGACCGACTACACCGTGCGCTATTACGACAAAACCTATCGTCTTTCCCAACTGCGCAGTTTCGATCTCTTCCTGAGCGACTGGGGCCTTAAGTCCATTGTCCACACCCTGGTCAGCTTCGGTTTCGAGGATGGCAGCTATCTGTGCATCTCCATCGAAACCCGCAAGGAGGTGGGCGAGGCGTACTCCAGCCTGAAAGGTTTTTTCCGGCAGTACGAACTGACTTACGTGGTGGGTGACGAACGTGATCTGATCCGTTTGCGGACCAACTACCGCAAGGGTGAAACGGTCTACCTCTACCGGCTAATCGGCTCGTCCAGGGAGGTGACGCGGCAGATCTTCCTGGATTACCTGCGCTGCATCAACGGCCTCAAGGCGCAACCCGAGTGGTACAACGCCTTGACCGGCAACTGCACCACCGAAATCCGCGGCCACACGCGGCCCTATGCCGGCAAGGTGCTTTGGGACTGGCGCATATTGGCCAATGGCTATATAGATGAACTGGCCTATGAAGTCGGAGTGCTGAATCGCTCCCTGCCCTTCGAGGTGTTGAAACCCAAAAGCATCATCAATGCAAAGGCCCTGGCGGCGGACCAGGACCCGGAATTTTCCAAACGCATCCGGGAAGGGCTGCCGGGCATGTAGGGGAGTTTGGTTTTGAACAGCGGCGGGCTGGCAAGAAAATCCATCGTTGTACTTATGCTTTTCTGCATCGGTTGCGCCACGCCCATCGGCACCCGCGATGTGGGCGTGCGTCAATCCTATGAACGCATCCATATTTCCGCCGTCAACGAGGACGGCTATAGCGCCGCCTCGGCCCTGGTGCTGCATCGCTTCTTTCTGGAAGAGGCCTTCAAACAAGACCCCGACAAGGTCATCGCGACGCTCCACGACAAGGCCTGCGAGGACGAGCGCCGCGATCTGCTGTACACGCTGGCCGAGTTGAGCTATTTGAGCGGCGAAAAGGCCCTCCGACTGATCGATCCTGCCTCCCAGGAACAGGCCGGGCGATACTATCTGGCCTCAGCGGTCTATGCCTACCTTTATCTTTTGGGTACCCGCGGCGGAGACCCGCCCAACCCCTATGACCGCCGCTTTCGGGTGGCCTGCGACCTGTACAATGCGGGCCTGGCCCAGGTGCTGGCCTTGCGCGAACAAGAGAGTAAATTCAAGGATGGGCCGCGCCAACTGCCTGTGGGCTCCATCTTCCTCGAACGCCGCATCGCCAAATTCCCCAATGCCCAGGAGGGCTTCGACGCTTTCATACCGGCCGACGAGCTCTCGGTCTACGGCCTGACGGTGCGCGACCGGCATCCCGGCCTGGGCACGCCCTTCATCGCCGTGGCCAAGAAGAGCCCCGACAGCCCGGTCACGCGCTCGGTGCCCGGAGCGCTGTTTCTGCGGGTGGAGGGCGATGTCCGGGATTTGCGCCAGGGCGGACGGGGCTTGATGGAATTGTACTCGGCCTACGAAGCCCGGGACGTGACGATCGACGGCAAAGCCGTGCCGCTGGAGTTCGATTTTTCCGCGCAACTGGCCTATTCGCTCAACCAGCCGCTGTTGTGGCGGGCCGGGAGTCTGCAATTTTTCAGAGGCGAGGTCGTGCCCAGCGGCATCTATCCCATGCAGCCCTACAGCCCGGGCCGCATCCCGGTGGTCTTCGTGCACGGCACCTTCAGCAGCCCGGTGTGGTGGGCCGAAATGTTCAACACGCTGCGCGCGGACCCGCACCTGTGGGAGAAGTATCAGTTCTGGTGCTACATCTATGACAGCAGCAAGCCCATCGTGCTTTCGGCCCTCCACCTGCGCGAATCCCTGACCCAGACCGTTGCCAGCCTCGACCCCAAAGGCGAAGATCCGGCGCTGGCGCAAATGGTGGTGGTCGGCCACAGCCAGGGAGGGGTGCTGACCAAAATGACCGCCACGGATACCGGCGATGCGCTTGTGCGGGCCATCACCCAAAAAAAATACAAGGACTTCAAAAAACTGAAGCCCGAGGAACGGGAGATCGTGCAGCGCTACCTGATTTACAAGCCGCTGCCGTTCGTGCGCCGCGTGGTCTTCATCTCGACCCCCCACCGCGGCAGCTATCTGGCCGGCCAGTGGGCACGCCGTCTGGCCCGAAGCATCGTCATGCTGCCCGCGGATCTGGTCCAAACCACTTCGGAGCTTTTTTCCACGGCCGAGAAGATCGGCATGAAGGCTGTGGCCGACGAATTCGGCACCAGCCTGGACAGCATGTCGCCCCAGAACCCCGGACTGCTGGCCCTGGCGGACATTCCCCTGGCGCCCGGCATCAAAGGGCACTCGATCATCGCCATCGACGGCGACGAACAGCCGCCGGACGGGGCGGACGGCGTGGTCGCCTATAGCAGCGCCCATGTGGACTATGTCGAATCGGAATTCATCGTGCGCAGCGGCCACTCCTGCCAGGGCCATCCGCTGGTCATCGAAGAGGTGCGGCGCATCTTGCTGACCCACCTGAGCAGATAGGAGCGCCGAAGGCGCATCCTATGCATCGGGATCGGATGAGGAGGGTTCGGAGTCCGAAGAAGAGGGTGCGGGAAACTTGAAGAAGGTGACCCCCTCCTGGCGCAGGGTCTCCTCCTCCTGGGGCGAACTGACGCCCCGGATGTTGCGCGGTTCGGTCACGCCGTAGTGGATTTTCAGCGCTTCCTTGGCGAAATCGGTGCCCACGTTGTCGAAGTTGTGCTCCACGTAGTGCATGATGGCCCGGGCCATGATCTCCTGTTCGGAGGGCGTGCGCGGCTGGGGCGGCATGGCGGCCGGTTGCCTGGCGCCTTTGATGGCAAACATGGAGGGCAGCCGCGTTACATCGGTATGGCCGCAGACCGGACAGGCGATCAAGCTCTTGCGCTGTTGCCGCTCGAACGCTTTGGAATCCTCGAACCAGCCTTCGAAACGATGGCTGTTCGGGCACTGCAGGTCATAGGCAATCATCGTGCTTCATCCACCCCATTATCGCTGAAATTTGTTATAAAATAACACGTTCCCCCCCCTCTTCAAAGAAATTATTGACAGCCGCGCGTTTTTCATCAAAGAATACGCCCCGTTCCGCTTTGATCTGCCCTTTTGCGGAACAGCGCCCGCACAATCGCGCCCCTGGATGGGAATGCAGGCTTTCGAAATCAGGGTTTGAACTTTTTAAGGCGCGCCGATGCTCGACCGCCGACCTGCCCCCCTGCCTGAAAAGGGCATCCATCTGTAGGTCCGAGAATCTACACAGCCCAAGGGAGTATCTCGATGAAATTGACAGCTAAAACAGGACTCTGCCTTCTGCTGACCTTATGGATGGGCGTGGCCGCCGTTTCGGCCGAGAACCGCTTTGTCTCCGAAAGGTGCGAGATCGCCGTGCGCACCGGGCCGGCGCTGGACCGCAAAATCATCGCCCTGGTCCCCTCGGGCACCTCGGTGGAGATCATCAACGCCGGCGATGAGTGGTGCGAAATACGCCTGCCCAACGGCAAGGAGGGCTGGTCTTTGACCCGGGAGCTGAGCACGGAGCTGCCCTCGGAGATCAAACTGGCACGCATGGAAAAGCGGCTCGAAGAAGCGCTGTCCCAGAGCAAAACGGCGCAGGAAAAAATGGGAGAAGTGGCCAGCGAGAGCAAAAACGTCAACGCCGAACTGGCCCAGACCAAGACGACCCTGGAAAAGACCGAAGCCGCCTACGAGGCGCTCAAGAAGGAGTCGGCCGAATTTCTCAAATTCAAGGCCAACTACGATAAAAACCTCAAAGAGCTTAAAGAGGCCAAGGAACGCGCCGACAAGTTCGAAAGCGAGCTCAACCGCCTGGACAGCAGCCAGCTGACCGAAGGCTTTTTGTACGGCGGCGGGCTGGTGATTTTCGGATTCCTCGCCGGCTACATCCTCAAGCGCCCCAGGCGCCGGTCGCCGCTGATGTGAATGAGATCGGTTCAGGTTTTAGGTTTTAAGTTTTAGGTGATGGCTTCGATCCATATAGAAGCACGACACTTGAAACAGACAGCATACCTCAACCTAAAACCTGAACCATAAAACCTAAAACCTTTTAATATTATTATTAATACCGTGACTGACGTAAAAACTGACATACTGATCATCGGCAGCGGAGTGGCCGGGCTGATGTTCGCCCTCAAAGTGGCCGAGCATGGGACGGTGGCCCTGGTGACCAAGAAAGAGGCCATGGAGAGCAACACCAACCTGGCCCAGGGGGGCATCGCCTCGGTCTTCGGCGAGCGGGACAGCTTCGACCTGCACATCCAGGACACCCTGGCCTCGGGCGACGGGCTGTGCAATGCCGACGTGGTGGATATGGTGGTCAAGGACGGCCCGGCACGCATCAACGAGCTGATCCAGATGGGCGTGCGCTTCAACCAGAGCAAGGCCGCGGGCGCCGATCGCCATCCGGCCTTGGACCTGGGCCGGGAGGGGGGGCACTCCCAGAACCGGATCGTGCACGCCCATGACCTGACCGGACGGGAGGTCGAGCAAGTGCTGCTGGACCTGGTGCGCAACCATCCCAACATCCAGCTCCATGAAAATCACATCGCCATCGACCTCATCACCCAGTCCACGCGTATCAAGCGCGGCCTGGTGACCACCACCCACGAGGATTTCTGCTGCGGGGCCTATGTGCTCCAGCGCAGCACCAATCGGGTCAAGACCTTCGCGGCGCACATCACGCTGCTGGCCACCGGCGGCACGGGCAAGGTCTACCTTTACACCAGCAACCCGGACATCGCCACCGGCGACGGCATCGCCATGGCCTACCGCGCCGGGGCCACGGTGGCCAACCTGGAGTTCGTGCAGTTCCACCCCACCTGCCTCTACCATCCCCAGGCCAAAAATTTTCTGATCTCCGAAGCAGTGCGCGGCGAAGGCGGCATCCTCATCGATGCCGACGGCCGGGCCTTCATGCACGAGTACGATCCCCAGAAGGATCTGGCCTGCCGCGACGTGGTGGCCCGGGCCATCGACACCGAGCTCAAGAAGAGCGGCCACGACTCGGTCTTCCTGGACATCACCCACCGGCCGGCCGACCTGATCCGGGAACGCTTCCCGAACATCCATGCCAAATGCCTGAGCCTGGGCATCGACATGACCAAAGACCCCATACCGGTGGTGCCGGCGGCCCACTACATGTGCGGCGGCGTGGTCACCGATATGCACGGCCGCACCGACATCCAGAACCTCTTCGCCGTGGGCGAGACGGCCTGCACCGGCCTGCACGGCGCCAACCGCCTGGCCAGCAACTCGCTGCTCGAAGCCCTGGTCTATGCCGAAGCCGCATCCAGAGAGGCCATCGCCCTGCTCAAATCCAACGTCTTCAACCCCCTGCCCCAACCGCCGGCCTGGGACGACGTGGGCACCACCGACAGCGACGAAATGATCGTGGTGACCCACAACTGGGACGAAATCCGGCGGCTCATGTGGAACTACGTGGGCATCGTGCGCTCGGACAAACGCCTGGAGCGCGCCCAGCGCCGCATCGAAACCATCCAGAACGAAATCCACGATTACTACTGGCACTTCAAGGTGGTGCCCGATCTCATCGAACTGCGCAACATCGCCATCGTGGCCGAACTGATCATCAAGTGCGCCCGGCACCGCAAGGAGAGCCGGGGCCTGCACTACAACCTGCAATACCCCCAGCACGACGCCCGCTGGCTCAAGGACACGATTCTGCGGCGGCCCTTCGTGGGCTGAGGTGCTTGGCGCCGATGGAACGTAACTCGGCGCCCGGCCTTAAAATTTTGTTCTTCCTCTTGAATTGCGGCCCTTCCCATATTATCGTGGCAGGCATTACGCGGAAGTAATCCTGACGCGACGTCACCCCTTTCCAACCAACCATTTTCTACGGAGGCCAATCGATGAAAAGAACCCCTTTGTTTGCAGTATTGTTGTGGTTCGTGGCACTGGCCGTGGGCTGCGCCAACCTGACCGCGGCCGGTAAGCCCTCGCCCACCCTCGACCGGATTCAAAAACGCGGATCGGTCATCGTCGGCACCGCCGCCAACATGCCGCCGTTGAACATGATGACCAAAAAGGGGGTTCCCGCAGGGCTCGACATCGACCTGGCCCAGTACATCGCCAGCGCCATGGGGGTCCAACTGCAGCTGGTCACCAAGGATTTCCCCGACCTGCTGCCCGCCCTGGAGGCCGGTCAGGTGGACATGATCATCTCCGGCATGACCATCACCCCCGAGCGCAACCTCAAGGTCGCCTTCGCCGGGCCCTACCACGTCACCGGCAAGGCCTTCCTGACCAAGAACAAGGCGCTGGCCAAAGCCAAGGATCTGGCCGCACTCGACTCCGGCACCTTTACGTTTGCCGCCCTGGCCGGCTCGACCAGCGAAACCCTCATCAAAGGATCCATGCCCAAGGCGACCTTCATACCGGTGAAAAACTACGATGAAGCCGTGGCCCTGGTGCTGAGCAACAAGGCCGATGCCCTGATCAGCGACTACCATGCCTGCCTGCTGGCCCTGGTGCGCAACCCCAAGAAGGGGCTGGTCACCCTGATCACCCCGTTTACCTATGAGCCCTTGGGCATCGCCCTGCCCGCCGGAGATGTCCAGCTGCTCAACTGGACCACCAATTTCATCAACACCATGGCCGCCTCGGGAGAACTCACCAACCTGAAGCTCAAGTGGCTCGAGAAGACCGACTGGATCAACGAACTGCCCTGAACCGGGTGTTAAGAGTGAAACTGTCATGGCCGCCGCCGAGTGGGAACGATGCCGCCCCCTGGCGGCGGACGCTATTGAGATAGGACGATGAAAACAAGATTCGAATTCTTCAAAAGACTCCTTTTGCTGACCGCCGGCATGGCGCTGCTGATCGGCTGCGGCGGCCCGGCCCTGCAAGTGGCGCCGGTGGATCCCACCGGGAATCCTACCCTCCTGATCCGCCGTTTGGGTCAGGAGATCGCCGCGGCCAGAGAAGATGGGCTGGATGTCTTGTCGCCCACCTGGTTCCGCAAGGCCGAGCAGTCCCATGCCCAGGCCCGGAAAGACCTGGCGCAGGGAGCCGCCGCCGACGCCATCCTCGAAAAGATCGCCCGGGGCCGGGCCGAATTGCAGCAGGCCGGCGTGGTGGCCATCCGCTGTCGGGACCAGCTGGAGGAAACCATTCAAAGCCGGGAGGCGGCCCGGGCGGTCAATGCCCAGCAATTCGGCGGGGCCTACACCTCGGCGGAAGAAAATTTCCTGAAGCTCACCCGGGCGCTGGAAGATGGCGAATTTGCCTATGCCCGCCAGAACCGCAAAGCGGTGACCGAAGCGTTTCGGGCCCTGGAACTGCGCGCCATCGATCACGCGGCCCTGGGCGATGTGCGCGCCCTGCTGACCCAGGCCGAGCAGAGCAACGTCCACCGGGACGCGCCCAAAGCCTATGCCCAGGCCCGGGAGGCCCTGGCCCAGGCCGAAGCCTGCGTCGCAACCAACCGCTACGACCAAGGCGAGATCCGCCAGAAGGCCGACACCGCGCGTTTCATGGCCCAGCGGGCTTTCACCCTCGCCCGGGCCAGCCGCAAGATCGATGAAATGAAACCCGAAGAGATCGCCCTGTGGATCGAAGGCTTCTTCTCCGAATCCACCACCCGGCTCAAACTGGAAGACCAACGGAATCGATCCTTTGAGCAGCAGCAGGAGGCGATCCTGGCCGCCATCAGCGCCCTGCAGGGCGAACAGGCGGGCGCAAGGGAAAAGGAAGCGACCATCCAGAAGCTGATGAACCGCCTGGCGGAACTGGAGGGCAGTTCCCAGCAGATCCGCTACGATGCGGCCCAGTTGGCCGCCGACAAGCGCTTCAACGAGACCTTTACCCAGGTACAGGAGTACTTCACGCCCCAGGAGGCGGAAGTCTACAAACAGAAGAACCAGCTGGTCATCCGGCTCAAAGGCATGAAGTACGGAGTGGGCAAGTCGGAGATCACCCCCGACAACTACGACCTGCTGGCCAAAGTCCAGCAGGCCATTCGCGCCTTCGGCAAGCCTACGGTGGTGGTCGAGGGCCATACCGACGCCACCGGCTCGGCGGCCAAGAACGAGGCCCTTTCCCGCAGCCGGGCCGAGGCCGTACGCCAGTATCTGATCGCCAACTACACCGTCCAGGCCGACCGGATCACGGCCATGGGCTACGGGTTCGCCCGACCGATCGCCTCCAACCAGACCGCCGAAGGCCGCGCCCAGAACCGGCGCATCGACGTGATCATCCAGCCCCAAAAACCGGGTCGCTGATCGCCTGCACCCGCCCACCGCCCAGCACCACCATGCGCGCGGCCAGCTGGGCGATCTCGTCCAGGGCGTGACTGACGTAGAGAATGGGGATGGCGAATTCGCGGCCCAGGCGCTGGATGAAGGGAAGTACTTCGGCCTTGCGGGCTGCGTCCAGGGAGGCCAGGGGCTCGTCCATGAGCAGCAGGGCCGGGCTGGTCAGCAGGGCGCGGCCGATGGCCACCCGCTGCTTTTCTCCGCCGGAAAGTCCGGCCGGCCGGCGCTGGAGCAGATGGCCGATGCCCAGCAGGGCCACCACGGCATCGAAGGTCACGAAGCGCCGGTGCGGCGGGGTGCGGCGCATGCCGTAGACCAGGTTGGCGCGCACCGAAAGGTGGGGAAAGAGGCGTCCGTCCTGGAAGACGCAGCCGACGCGACGCCGTTCGGGCGGAAGGTCGATCCCCCGGGCCGAGTCGAAGAGGCACAGGCCGTTCACGGTGATCAGGCCGGCATCGGGTTTGACCAGGCCGGCCACCATCTGGACCACCGAAGTCTTGCCGGCGCCCGATGGCCCGAACAGCGCCGTGACGCCGGTGGACGCCCCCTTGAAGGCCACCGTCACCTGGAAATCACCCTGCTTGCGGCGCACGTCGATCCGCATGGCCTCAGCCCCTCACCAGGGCGGCAAACCGCCGCGAGAGCACCTCCGAACCCACCAGGGCCGCCATGGCGACCAGCACCGAGAGCAGACACAACCGCATGGCCCCCGATTCGCCGTCCGGCACCTGGGTCAGGGAGTAGAGCGCCAGGGGCAGGGTCTGGGTGCGGCCCGGGATGTTGGAGACAAAGGTGATGGTCGCGCCGAATTCGCCCAGGCTGCGGGCAAAGGCCAGGATGGCCCCGGTGATGATGCCGGGCGTCATGAGCGGCAGCGTCACGGTGAAAAAGACCCGAAAGGGACCGGCCCCCAGGGTACGCGCCGCCGCCTCCAGCCCCGGGTCGACGTTCTCCAGGGAGAGCCGCACCGCGCGCACCATCAGCGGAAAGGCCATGACCGCCGCGGCCAGGGCCGCCCCTTTCCAGTCGAAGGCCACCACCACCCCCAGGTAGCGCTCCAGCAGGCTGCCGATGGGGCCATTGCGGCCCATCAGCACCAGCAGCAGATAGCCGATCACCACCGGCGGCAGGACCAGGGGCAGGTGCACCAGGCCGACCAGCAGGTTTTTGCCCCTAAAATGGGTGCGCGCCAGGACCCACGCGGTCAGAATGCCCGCCGGCAGGCTGACGGCCACGGCCCAGCTCGAAACCCACAGGCTCAGGCGCAGGGCCGCCAGTTCCGCCGGCGTCAGATGCAAGAACGCCATCAACGCACTTCAAATCCATATTTGATGAAGATCGCCGAGGCCTCCGGGCCTTTCAGGAAGGCCACAAACGCCTTGGCCGCATCCATTTTTCCACCCGACACCGCGGCCACCGGGTAGATGATGGGCGGATGGCTGTCGACCGGGAAGGTCCCCACCACCCGTACCTTCCTGGAGACAGCGGCATCAGTGGCGTAGACCAGACCCAGGGGCGCTTCGGCCCGCTCGACCATCACCAGGGCGGCGCGCACGTCTTTCATGGGGGCCAACCGGTCCTTGACCTGGTCCCAGCACCCCAGGCTTTCCAGCGCCTTGCGGCCGTACTTGCCCGCCGGCACATGCTCGGGATCGCCCATGGACAGGCGCCCCTCTTTGCCGAGAATATCCGTGAGCGCAACACCCGCCTTGATCTCGATAAGCTTCACGGGGCTGTCGGCGGGCACGATCAGCACGATGCGGTTGCCCAGCAACTCCCGGCGGTTTCCCGGGGCCACCCGCTTTTTCTCTTCGAGATAGGTCATCCACGGCACATCAGCCGAAAGAAAGAGATCGGCCGGCGCGCCGCTTTCGATCTGCTTGGCCAGGGTGGAAGAAGAGGCGAAAGCGAAGGTGACATGGCCCTTGCCTTGGGATTCGTAAAGCGTTCCGATCTCGCCGAGGGCGTTGGTGGTGGAGGCGGCGGCGAAGACCAGCAGCTCTTCCTGGGCCGCGAAGGCGCAGGCCGCTAAAAAATGATCCATCGGCCCTGGCATCAATAATACCGTGGCCAGAGCCATTGCCCAGAAGAACACCGCTCGCCGGATCGACCTCAAATTTCACCTCTTCAGCTCTGATTGAATTGTCTTGATGACGTTTAAAAACTTAATTTGACGTGTTTTCATGTCATATGATATGGGACGGGTCAACATCGATCTTCAAAGACGGGGATATCCGCATGGGGCAAAAACCGATGGCCATCGTCAACACGGTCAAACAGCACCGCATGGCCCGGGGCTGGTCCCAGGAGGTGCTGGCCGACAAGATCCAGATTCGGCGGCAGGCGATTTACGATATCGAGTCCGGGCGGTATCTGCCCAACACGGCCATTGCCCTGCGGCTGGCGCGGGTTTTCGGCTGCCGGGTGGAGGATCTGTTCAGCGAGCGGGAGACTTCGGAGAATTGGCCGGTCCATCTGCTCGACGGGCAGGCGCCGCCCGCCACGCGCCTGGCCCTGGGCCGGGTGGGGGATCGTCTGGTGGGAATTCCCTTGAAGGGAGCCGAGGCCATCCCCTTCGGCCTGCGCCCGGCCGACGGTGTCATGGCATCCGACGGGAAGGGCGTGCGGGTCTTCACTGCGCCCGGCCAGTTGGAAAAGACCATCATCCTGATGGGCTGCGATCCGGCCTTCGAAATCCTGGCCCAGCACGTCTGCCGGGCCGCCGCCGACCACCGGGTGCTCTGCCGGTTCGCCTCCAGCATGCGCGCCCTGGGGGGCCTGGTGGAGGGGGTGGCCCACGTGGCCGGCACCCACCTGCACAACACGGGCAAAGACCAGGCCAACGTGGCGACGGCCAGCCGCCGGCTGGCCGGCCTGGGCGCCTCGATGTTCGGGTTCTCGTTGATGGAGGAGGGCTTGATGGTGGCCAGGGGCAATCCGCTGGGCATTCGCGGCGTGGCCGACCTGGCCCGGCCGGGGCTTCGTTTCGTCAACCGGGAGGCGGGGGCTGCCCTGCGCGTGCTGCTGGACGATCACCTGCGGCGGGCCGGTGTTGAAGCAAACGCCATCCACGGTTATCGCATCGAAGTGGCTTCACACCGGGAGGGGGCCTACCGTATCGCCTGCGATGTGGCCGATGCCGCCTTGGGCCTGCGCGCTATCGCCGACGCCTACGGCCTGGGATTCGTGCCCATCGCCGCCGCCCGCTGCGACCTGGTAATTCCGTCCCAAATGCAGCAGCACCCCACCGTGGAAGTACTGCTGAATGTCCTGCAATCCGCCGCCCTGCGCAAAGAGATCGACGCCATCGCGGGTTACGACGGTTCGGTCACCGGCCAAATGATCGCGGCCTTCTGACATCGCCATTTGCCGACGAAGGCCCAGTGAAGCCGCACCATCCAGCGCAGATCGCAGCCAAGCGCATTTGCGTGGCGCCGAACTTTTCGGCACCGGTGCGGGATCACTGGGCGGTCAGGCTGGCCATGGCCTTGAGCAACGCCGGCCGGCGCTCGGCCAGCGCCAGGACCTCGCCGGCGGCTTCGGCGATCTGAATGCTCTCTTTCTCGACGAAGATGGCGATCAGGTAACTGTAATCCTGGGGGCCGTAGGGCGCGGTCAGCTCGAGCAGATATCCCTCCCTGGGCCCGGCCGCGAGCGGCCCTTCGGCGCTGAGACGATAGCCCGCCGCCAGCATGCGCTTTTTCATGGCCTCTTTCCAGAAGGCCAGGTCGGCATACGGCTTGTTGGGTTCGCGGCGCACCCGGTAGACCACCGCGTCGGGACTGACCGCCTTGAAGGCGCCGTCCGGCGGATAGGCGGCAAAGCCCTCGGGCAACGCGGCCGGGGTGGTGGTCACACAGGCGCACAGGCACAGGGCAACCGCAAGCACCAACCAGGGGGAAGATAATGGGCGCATATCAAAAATCCTCGAGCAGATCGGTGAGGTTCAGGGTGTTGAGCCAGGCAAACGAGGAGACCCCCGTGGGCACAGGCGCGGTGCGCTCCTCGAATTCAAAAAGCACCTGCACCTCGGCCAGGCGCAGCCGGTGCTGCAGGTAGCGCAAGCGGCCCTGGAGCGTTTCGATTTCGGCGGTCAGCTGCACCAGCTCCTCTTCGATGGTCAGGGCTCCCTGGACATCGGCCTGGGCGAGCAGATGCAGATACTGGGTCTGGATCTTCTGCTTGGCCTTGAGAGCCGCCGCCTTGCGCAGCATCTCTTCGCCCAGGTCGTCGCGGCGCAGGCTGCGCTCCAGACGCTGCCCCTGGCGCTCGGCCAGGGAGATCAGCGCGTCGGCCTTAGCCACCGGCACCCGCAGCGTCAACCCCCGCCCGCTCTTCTCGGTGAAATAGCCGCCCGCCGCCTCGGCCGCAGCCTGCACCGCCGCCGCGGCCTGATCACGGTCGGCCACCTTGACCACCACCCGGGCCCACAACGCCGACATTTCAGCCCCGGCGTCGGCCTGGACCGGCACGACCCCCCAGACCCGCATCGCTGCAAGGATCAAAATGCAACTTACAATTCGACGTTTCATTTGTCCCCCTTGGCCAGCGCATCCAGGACGGCGCTGCGGTGACGCGTTTCATGTGCCTGGGAGGGGAAGTAGATCTCGGCCAGATCGAACTTTTCTCCGTCGCGTCGGGCCCGCAAAGCGATCAAATAGACGTAGGCGTCATTTCCCCGTGCCACCAGGCGCAACACCTTGAAATCGCCCACGCTCAAGGTCTCGACGGCGGCGAACTGCGGCCCAAGGCGCAGGCGCACCGCCGCCAGCCAGAAATCCGTGTCGCCGGCCGGGACATTGGCCTGCCGGCTGGCCCACACGGCCGCACCGTCCGCGCTTTCGGCCGACCAGGGCGCCTGGTCCGCCAGCACCACGAAACCGGCCGGCGGCGCCAACCGCCAGGCAGCGCCCGCGGCCGCTACCTGCTTTTCAAACGGAGACAATCTGCCGATCCAGGCAAAGGCGCCGATCCGTACCTCGGCCCGGCCCTGTTCGAAGGCGCGTTCCTTAATTTCCAGGGTGATGCGCGCATATTGCGCCATTTTGAGCAGGGTGTCGCGCTGGGCGGTCAAGTATTCGATTTGGGTGCTGAGGCGCTCGATCTCCTTGAGAATAGAGAGTTTTTCCTTCTCGCTTTTGGCTTTGGCCAGCAACTCGACCAGACGGCGGCGGGCGGCTTCGGCGATCTGCAGCCGCAGATCCACATCGGCATACTGATCGGTGATGTCCTGGACCGTGACCGATTTTTCAAGCACATCGCCCAGCTTCAGCAGGCGTGCGTAGAGCTCCTCGAAGCGGCCGGCGGGCACGCGCAGCACCACGCGCAAGCCATCCAGACTTTCCACATAGCCCCCCGCCGCCTGGGTCAACGCGGTGGCCTGGTCCAACACCTCGTCCGGCTTGGCGGCCTGCAGTTTGATGAAACCGTTGTGGTAGCGCAGACGCTGCACCGGTTCGGCGGCCGGCTGCACCGGCGTGGTCGCGAGCGCCGGACCACCGGCTTTGAAACGGGGCGCCGGCGCGGCGGCGCGGTCCATCTCCTTCTCCAGGGCCATTATCGATGGGGCGGCCATCGGTTCGGCTTCCACCGCTTTTTTGGCGCAACCCGGCGCCAGCAGCAGCATCAGAAGAAAGGTGATCCGCACGATCGGCAGAATACCCTTAGGGCTCATGGGGTTCCTTTGTGTGTCAAGGTTCCTATCAGGCGTTCTCTATTTGTATTTCTTCAGGTTGTACTTCTCCGCCAGGCGCGTGCGTTCCTCGGACGGCAGGGAGCGCATATAGCCGTTCCAGCCCGGGCACCAGCCCGCGTGCCAGCGCCAAAGCCGCCCCAGCAGGGATTCCGGGTTGCGGTCGTAGCGGGCGCGGAAAGCGCACTGGGCGCATTTCTTCTCGGCCATGGGAAACCTCCTTGTCAATGAAGGGCGGCTGGAGACCACGCTTCCAGGCGATGTCCCTCCGGGTCATGGAAAAAAAAGCAGCGCGCGCCCCAACGGTTCGTGATGGGGCCGGTCGTCACCCCTTTATCCACCAGATGACGACGAAAGTCCACCACATCGGCCACCTGCCAGGAGAGGGTGACCCCCCCGCCCGCAACCGGGGCGATGGTGGCCCGGGCTGCGTCGGCGATACTGAGGCAACTGTCGGCCGTGAGCCGGAACTCCACGAACCAGTCGCAGAGCGGATGGGCGGCCAGGCCCAGCACGTCGCGATAGAATTGCACCGTTGCGGCCCAGCGGCGGCAGTACAAGATGGTGTTGGTGCGGCGCAGCTCCGGGGCAGGCATGGTCGCACCGTCAAATAGGCGGCGCGATGGTGGCCATGATGCGCATGTCGCTCCTGGCCATCACCCCGTGGGGCTCGCTGATGGCGCACACCAGCACATCGCCCGCCTCGGCCGGCAGGGTCAACCCGTCCTTGCCCAGAAACTCGCCGCTGCCCGAGAGCACCGTGATGCTCACCTCGCCCTCGATGTCATGGCTGTGCAACGGCAGCATCTGACCGGCCTTGATGTTGAAGTTGATCACCTTCATGTAAGGCGAGTCGTGCACCAGCAGATTGGTCATGGACCCGTCCTTGAACTTGCCCTCTTTGAAAATTTCGACTTTTTTCATGGCGTCTCCTTTTTTTAAGCATTCAGCATAAATCCTAGGCGCCAAATTGCCAGAGGCAAGCCGGCGATGCCTTGACCTGGGTCAATATATAGGCTCACGCCTGGCCTAATTGCTGCTGTAAGCCGATTGCCGGTCTACTCTTCGGGCCAGTTCGCTGGTGTATTTCAGCTCCAGGGTGGCGGCATGCTCCCGGACCCAGTCGGTGAGCCGGGTCGGTGCGGCGGGCGGAGCCTGCCGAAGCGGCCGAAAAACGCCGGGCGATGTATTGGCCGGAGCGCCCGTACGCGCCGGTCACCGCGTGGATCCGGCCTACTGGCATGGGGCCCTCATGACTGGGTGGTGGGGGTGCCGAGGGGTTCCCAAGTCTCGCGAACCGATATCGTGAACCGAACCAGCCGTCAACGCCTGTCTGGTTGAGTTCCACCCCCAGAGGAGGACGGACCTGATCAGGAACAAAGAAATTTGATGTTTTTCTCTATATATGGTGTAAAATATCAAATTGATCTTTCTGGAACGAGACCCTCCGGGACGCCCCCCTGGAAGGAGGCCGCCTTCATGGGCTTCATACGCAAAATGCGCCCGGCAGCGGGCCGCTCCGCCATGTTGTCCCTGGCCGCCGGCATGTGGATCGGCGTCGGCTTCCTGCTGCTTTCCTGGGCCTATCGCTGGCTGCACGCCGCCACCGTGCACGGCGCCGCCATACTGGTGGCGCTGGGGATCGCCGCGGCCCTGGCCATCCATCACTTCGGGTTTCTGAAAATCGTGGACAAAAACCTCGCCCGGATATTGCCCATGAAGGACAAGCGCTGCCTGTTCGCCTTCATGGGCTGGAAGAGCTACTTGAACGTGGTGGTCATGATCGCCCTGGGCATCCTCTTGCGCCACTCTCCTATCCCCAAGCCCTACCTGGCAGTGGTTTACATCGGCATCGGCCTGGCACTGCTGCTCTCCAGCGTACGCTATTTGCGGATCATGATCAGCCATCGCAGCCGTTCATGACCGTATCGGGGCAGTTCCGGCCTTGGCTGCAGGCGTGGCCGATGCGCTCGGCTGCCGAAAGAATATGCCGCATGTTCGCTTCCACATCCTGATCGGTAGCGATGCGCAGATGGCGCTCCGGGGGCAGTTCGCCCAGGGGCTCGAAATGGGCCTTGAACTGCTCGAAGTGCTGGCGGCGGGCATCCGAAACGCCCTGGCGGTCTTCCCGCGCGGTCAGGCGGGCCAGAAGGGTGTCATCGGAGCAGGTGCATTCGATGAAGATCCAGCCTGCATCCATGTCCCCGGCCAGGCGCACCGCCTCTTCGCGCCGCCGCCGGCTGCCGAAGGTGGCGTCCAGAATGACCGACTTTCCCTGCGCCAGGTGCTCCTGGGCCAACAGCAGAAGTCGTCCGTAGGTCAGCCCGGAGGCATGCGGCGCATAGATGCCTTCCTCAAAGGGACGGACGTTGGGCTCTGACGCCTTGTGCCCGAAGAGTTCCTTGCGGATCACATCCGACGGCAGCACGCTCACTTCCAGATGTTTGCCCAACGCTGTGGCAATCGTGCTCTTGCCCGATGCCGGCAGGCCGCACACCACCCACAATACCGGCCGGGTGTAGCCCACCGCATAGCCATACGCCATCGCCTGGTATCGCCGGATTTCGGCCATCAGCGAGGGACGCTGCCCGGCGCCGATCTGTTCCAGCCGCAAGCAGCTCACCTTCAGACGCACCACGGCCCGGTAGCATTTGTAGAAATCGATCAACGTATACAGGTCGCTGTCGCCGCTGGCCGTCACGTAAGCCGCCAGGAAGGCATCGGCGACAGCGGGAAACCCGGCGGCGTCCAGGTCCATGGCCAGGAAAGCCAGGTCAACGGCCACGTCGCCATAGCGGAAGCGATCGTTGAATTCGATGCAATCGATCACCTGGATTTCGTTTTGGAGAAAGTAGATATGGTCGGCGCGCAGATCGCCGTGGCCGTCGCGGATATGACCCTCGGCCACCCGCCGGTCGAACAGCGCCTTGCGCCGGTATAAAAACGCGCGGGTTGCGGCCCTCACGATTTCCAGCCGCTCCGGGTCGATGGCCCTACCGGCATAGGGTTCCAGCTGCGCAAAGTTCTCTTCGCAATTAAGGCGCACCGTCTCCCAGGTGCCCACGGCGGCGGTCTCTTTGTCCCGGCGGGCCTGGGCGTAAAAGCGCATCAAGTGCCGGGCCAGATCGGTCACCGCCGTCTGCGGCAAGCGACCGGCACGGAGCAGGCGCTCCATGGCCGCGTCATCCGGCAGCCGGCGCATCTTCACCGCATACTCCACCGCCGCTCCGTCGCCCTGCAGGCGATAGCCCGTTGCATCCCGGGTGATGGCCACCACCTCCAGGTAGATGTCGCGGCTCAGGCGCCGGTTGAGCGCCACCTCCTGGTGGCAGTAGTGGCAGCGTTTTTCGAGGGAAGTAAAATCGAGGAAGCCCAGATCCAATGGCTTCTTGACCTTGTAGACGAATTCTCCGGCCAGGGCGACGATGGAGATGTGGGTTTCCCGGAATTCAACCTTTCCCACCGGATGGGGATAAAAGCCGGGATCACCCAGGGCGGCGACGAGCGCCTGGTGGTGGTGCGGTGCCATCGTCATGCAACCTCCTCGCCGGTTCGGGCATTACTATAAATATACTGCCTTTATCCGGGGTGCAACCATATGTAAGGAGGTGCCGTGGCAGGGCAACTGCCAATTGGTGGAAAAAGTGCGTATGGTCCGGCCGTTCAGACCTTGAAGCGGCCCACCAGGGCGATGAGCTGTTCCGAAAGCCCCTTGAGTTGGGCCGATTGCCGGTTCACGAGACCGCTGACACCGGAGATATCGTCCGTGGCCTGGTTGACCCCCGCCACCTGGCTGGCGATTTCGGCGGAAGCCGCTGAACTCTGGGACACATTTTCATTGACCCCGTCGATCCCAAGGGCGGCCTGGGAGACATTGCTGGCAATTTCTTTGGTGGTGGCCGACTGTTCTTCCAGGGCAGTGGCGATGGCGGCCACGATGTCGTTGATCTGGCCGACCATGCCCGTGATGGTTTCGATGCCGCCGATGGTCCCCCGGGTGGAGTTCTGGATGGCCTCCACCTTGGACTTGATCTCCAGGGTGGCACCGGCGGTCTGCTTGGCCAGTTCTTTGATCTCGTTGGCGACCACGGTGAAACCGAGGCCGGCTTCACCGGCGCGGGCGGCCTCGATGGTGGCGTTCAGGGCCAGCAGGTTCACCTGCTCGGAGATCTCGGTGATCGTCGCCAGCACCTGTCCGATCTGCTGGGCGGCCTGATCCAGAAAGCTGACATGGTCGGAGCAACCCTTGGCCTGGGAGACGGCATCGTTCGTGATATGCCTTCCCTTTTCGGTATTTTGAGAGATCTCGTTGATGGTGGCGCTCAATTCCTCGGCGGCCGAGGCGACCACATTCACATTGCTGGCGGCCTGGGCCATGGCCGCGGCCACTGAATTCATATTGGCGCTCATCTGCTCGGCCGCTGCGGAGACGCCGCCGGCCTTGCCCGACGTCTGGGCGGTGCCCTGTTCCATCCGCCTGGCAAGATCGATCAATTCGGTGGCGGCCTGCGCCACTTGCCCGGCGCTGCGGATCACCTCGCCGACGATGGCCTGCAGCTTGGCGACGAAGGTGTTGAACCAGGTGGCCATTTCGCCCAGTTCGTCGCCGGTGGAGACCTCCAATCGGCAGGTCAAATCCCCCTCGCCCTCGGCAATGTCCTTGAGCATGGCCCCGGCGGCGACGATGGGGCGCGAAATCTTGTGGGCCAGGAAGGGGATGCCGGCGGCGAGCACGGCCAGCACCAGGGCCATGGCGCCGAGCAGCCATTTTCGCTGATGGCCGATGCCGGCCTGGATGGCCGCCTGCTTTTCGACCATGGCTTGTTCAACATCATCCAGGTAGATGCCCGTTCCCACGACCCAGCCCCAGGGGGCGAACAGCTTCACATAGGAGAGTTTGGGCACGGGCCGATCCCGGCCGGGCATGGGCCACATGTAGTCCACGAAGCCTTCGCCCTTTTCCTGGCAGACCTTGGCGAATTCCACGAACAGCTTTTTGCCGTTGGGGTCCTGGTAATCGGAAAGGTTCTGCCCGTCCAGCTCCGGCTTGAAGGGATGCATCACCATGGCCGGCGCAAGATCATTGATCCAGAAATAGTCCATGGCCTCCTCGCCGAAGCGCAGCGCCTTGATCTGTTTCAGAGCCTCGGCCTTGAACGCCGCTTCGGCCGCTTCCAGGTACACGCCGGTGCCGACGATCCAGCCCCAGGGTTTGAACAGCTTCACATAAGAGAGCTTAGGCACGGGTTTGCTGGCGCCTGGCTTGGGCCACATATAATCGACGAACCCCTCGTTCTTTTCCTGGCACACCTTGACGAATTCGATGAAGAGCTTTTTGCCGTTGGGATCCTGGTAGTTGGAGAGATCCTGGCCGTCCAGTTCGGGTTTGGTCGGGTGCATCACCATGGCCGGCTGGGTGTCGTTTATCCACAGGTAATCATTTTTATTGTAGCGCATGCTTTTGATCAGGGAGAGAGCCAGCTGCTTTTTGGCGGCATCGTCCATATCGGAGCGGGCGTGCACCTCCTGGATGATCTCAAAGGCCATGGCAACGATGTTGCTGAGCTCCCGCCGGAACGATTCCGCCACCTTCTCCGTATTGTTGGCGGCGGCGTATTGCGCCTCGAGGATGGCGGTGGTGTTGCGCACCAGATCTTTGAGCTTTTCCTGCTTTTCGGCCAGCATCAGGGCGCGCGTGTCCGCAATTTCCTGTTCCCCACGCTCGTGCATGGTGTTCATCAGAATCAGAATGGCGATCGCTCCGAACAGCAGCACGCCGACAAGGGATGATGCGGTGATCTTGTGCCAGATCTTCATAAAACCCTCCGAATTAGGTTCGGCCGGGGCCTACGGATCAGCAACGGCGGGATTGGTTGATTGTGGTATCGCCCGAGGCTGCGGGAACTTTAGTGAAAATTAAATTTTTTTGGGTTTTCAGAAGTACTCCGGCTGGTCGCGGGACCTGCAAGAAGCATTCGAGGCGTTCTGTGCCAGGCCCGCACCTACCCTGCCAGAAAGAGGGCGGCATTGATCCGGCGCCACAAGTCGTCGCCCGCCGGTCGTCGCGCGGCATCGATGCCCACCACCGGAACGGCTCCCATCAGGGCATTGAGGGCCAGCACCTGGTCGGCCGAGAGAAGTACTTCGGGGCCGAGCGGCTGCTGCACGACCGTGTAGCCCCAGGTCCGCAGCAGACGGCAGGCGGCGCCGGCCATGACCCCGGGCAGAACGGCCGCCGAGGCCGGCCGGATGACTTCCCGACCCTGGAGGATGAGCAGGTTGGCCGTGTTGGTTTCCGACACCGTTGCGTCCGGGTTGAGGATCAGGGCTTCGTCGAAGCCGTTGGCCTGGGCCCACTGCCCTGCCTGCAGATAGTAAAGGTAGTTGAGGGTCTTGTGGTCGGCAAGCGGGGTTTGACGGCGATGGGGATAGGTGCCCAGCACCAGGCCGTTATGGGTTTTGCCCGCCAGGCGGTGGGTGTAAGGCCGGGCCGACACCAGCAGGGTGTGGTCCCAGGGCGCGGCCGTGCGGCTGCCCCGGGTGGCCAGGATCTTGACCGCGGCGCAGCGGTCCGACAAACCGTTGGCCTGGATCACCTGGGCGACCACCGTCTCCCAGGTGACGTCGGGCGGGGCGCTGGGCATCAGGGCCTGCCAGGAGGCATTGAAGCGGGCCAGATGATCGGCGAGAAGCGGCGCCCGGCCATGATCCACCCGGATGGTTTCGAAAAAGCCGTGGCCGTAGAGCAGCCCCTGGTCGCCCACCGGCACAGCGGCCTGGGCCGCGGGCAGCAGGCGGCCGTTGCACCAGACCATGGCCGACGGGCCGGCGGCATCTTCCGCCGCCTGGCAGGCGGCCAGCAGGGTGCGGCCCTTGTGCAGGGTCTCTTCGTACTCGGCCGCCGGATCGGAGTCAAAGACCACGCCGCCGCCCACGGAAAAGCACAGCGTGTCGCCCGTCACTGTGGCCGTGCGGATGGCGATGGACAGATCCAGGCGATCGTCGAAACCGATGTGGCCGATGCTGCCGCAGTAGAGATGGCGACGGCACGGCTCCAGCTCGTCGATGATCTCCATGGCGCGCACCTTGGGGCAGCCGGTGATCGATCCGCCCGGAAAGACGGCCCGCAGCAGGTCCACGCTGTGCTTCCGTTCTTCAAGTTCGCCTTCCACGATGGAGACGAGGTGGTAGACATTGCGGTAGGCTTCGATGCGCTTGTGCTCGGCCACCCGCACCGAGCCGGCGCTGCACACCTTGCCCAGGTCGTTGCGCAGCAGGTCCACGATCATGGAAAGTTCGGCGTCGTCCTTGGCGCTGGCAGCCAGCTCGGCGCGCAGGGCGGCATCTTCCTCGGCAGTCGCGCCCCGGGGCCGGGTACCCTTGATCGGCCGGGTCTCCACATGGCGGCCCTTCTGGAGGATGAAGCGTTCCGGAGAAGTGGAGAGAATCTGGTGGTCGCCGGCCTGGATGAAGGCGAAGAAGGGTGCCGGATTGTGCTGCCACAGCCGGCGGAAAAGGGTAAAGGCGTCCCCCTGGAAAGCGGTTCTGAAGCGCTGGGAAAGATTGACCTGGTAGACATCGCCGGCCCGGATATAGTCGATGATACGCCGCACCGCCGCTTCGTAGGCCGGCCGGGTAAAGTTGGCGCTCAGGCCGCCGGCCGGCAGGCTGCAGGTTGCGGCCGGTACGGGCTGTTGAAGCAGCTGATCGAAACGCGCCAGCAGCAGATCGGTCTGCGGCTCGGCGCCTGCGCGCAGAGGAATGCGGATCTCCGTCGTTCCCTGCCGCCGGTCGTGCACCAGCAATAGGCAGGGTGCATAAAGCAGCAGGTGGGGCAGCCCCAGGTCATCCACGCTGGTGCGGGGCAGCGTCTCCAATTCATCCTTGAGATCGTAGGCCAGATAGCCCATCAATCCAGCGGCCAGAGGCGCGGGCCACTGGCCATCGGGCAGCCGCAGCGCTTTCAAAAGCGCTGCCAGGGCATCGAAGGCTGTGGTCGCCCAGGGTCGGGTCCGATCATCCACCGTAAGCTGCATGGCCGCGCCCCGGCCGCGCAGACTCAGCCAGGGCCAGAGCCCCAGCAGGTGGTAACGGGCGCAATCGAGCTCGCCGCCGCTGAGCAGGGCCACCGTACCGGGCAGGTGGGCGCAGCGGGCCACCAGATCGACGAAGGGCGTGTCACGCTCAAGCGGCTGCACATGCACGCCGCTCAACCGGGGCAGCGGCAGCGGCGGCTGCGGCATCTCTTCTCTGGACATGGGCGTTTTCCATGGAACCGGTATTGAGAAAATTTTCGACCAGGGCGAAACCGTGTGCGGTGAGGAAGCTCTCGGGGTGGAACTGCACCCCGGCCAAGGGATGGCGCTGGTGGGCCAGGCCCATGATGGTGCCATCTTCGGTGCGGGCGGTGACGGTTAATTCATCCCGCAGGGCTTCGGCCGCGGGCGCCACGGCCAGGCTGTGGTAACGGGCGGCCGGGAAAGGCGACGGCAGACCGGCAAACAGGCCCCGGCCGTCGTGATACACGGGGCTGGTGCGGCCGTGCAGGGGCCGGGGCGAGCGGATGGTGCGGCCGCCGAAGAGCTCGTTGAGGCACTGCATGCCCAGGCAGACCCCCAGGATGGGCACCCGTCGGTACCACTCCCGGATCAGGGGCATGGAGATGCCGGCATGGGCCGGATCCTTGGGGCCCGGGCTGATCAGGATATAATCCGGGGCCAGGGCCGGCACCTGGTCCAGCTCAATCCGGTCGCTGCGAAATACCCGCACGTCCAGCGGGTACTGGCGGAACATCTGCACCAGGTTGTAGGTGAACGAATCGTAGTTGTCGATGACCAGCAATTTATGCAAGACATCCTCCCCAAACAGAAAAGCCACCGAGACATGAGTCTGGGTGGCTGGGCCTGTTTCATAACTCATCGCATTCAGGCCGGAATTTTTACCGGCCGGGAGGCTTTCGTATTTGGGACCTGATTAACCGAAAGCGGCGCCGGCGTCAATAACAATCACTTTCAGGGCCCTATCACCGAATCCGCCTGTCAATGTACAACGCAAGGCAAATATGGTAGAGCGGCGAACCATGCCGCCCACTGCCCCCCATCGTCAAGTGATCTTGTTCGGCCGCTACCCGGTTGCCGGGCAAACCAAGACCCGGTTGATACCGACCCTGGGTGTCCTGGGCGCGGCCGACCTGCAGCGGCGGCTGACCGAGCGGGCCGTGGCGGCCCTTTCAGGCAATGGCTCAGCGCCCCTCTCCTTTGCCTTTTCAGGCGGCCGCCCGGCCCAGGTGCGGCGTTGGCTGGCCCGGTTCAAGATCCGATACGTCCCCCAGCCGGAGGGAGATCTGGGCCGCCGCATGCGGCAGGTGCTGGATCGGACCCTGGCCCAGGGGGCCCGGCAGGTGGTCCTGGCAGGCACCGATGTACCGGGTTTGACCGCCCGGCATGTCCGCATGGCTTTTGCCGCCCTGGGTGATCACGACCTGGTCCTGGGTCCCAGCACCGACGGCGGGTACTGGCTGGTGGGCTGCCGGCGGCCGGCGGAGATCTTCGACAACATCCCCTGGGGCTCGGCGGAGGTACTGGCCCACACCCTGGCTGCGGCCCGCAAACAGGCGCTTTCCACGGTACTCCTGCCGGCCCTGGACGACATCGATACCGAGGCCGATTTGAAAAAATGGCAGCCCCGGGGACAGTGGCGGCGGCCCTACCTGTCGGTGGTGATTCCCGCCTTGAACGAAGCGCCGCGGATTGCCGCGGCCGTCTCCCGGCTGCAGGCCAGAGGGATCGAAATCATCGTGGCCGACGGCGGCAGCCGGGACGGCACAGCGTCGCAGGCCGAACGCGCCGGCGCCACGGTGGTGCGGACCCTGCCTGGCCGAGCCCTCCAGCAAAACAGGGGGGCGGGTGTGGCCACAGGCCGCACGCTGCTCTTTGTGCATGCCGATACCCGCTTGCCCGACGAATTCGGCCCCCAGCTGTTCGAGGTGCTCATGGATCCGGCCGTGGCCCTGGGGGCCTTTCGCTTTGCCACCGGCTGGGACCATCCGGCCATGCATTGGATCGAAAGAGCCGCCAATTTTCGTGCGTCCCATCTAAGACTGCCCTATGGCGACCAGGCCTTTTTCATGCGGCGGGAGATGTTCGACCGGGCAGGGGGCTTTCCGCCGGCGGCCATTGCCGAGGACCTGTTGCTGGCCCGGCGCGCGGCCCGGATGGGGCGCATCATGCTGGCGCCGGGCGCGGCGGTGACTTCGGCCCGCCGCTGGCGCGAGCGCGGCATCGGCCGGACGACCTTGATCAACTATCTGATTGCCGGCGGCTGCCTCTTGGGTGTCGATCCAGGCCGGCTGGCGGGATTGTATAAAAATGGTTTTGATTTTTAGGTGTCAGGTTTTCAGGTGAAGGATTGGGGAATGGCTGGGCAGCGAAACAAGCAGATGCACGATGAAGGGCAACGATTCGTCACGGCTGTGGTGGCCAATGGGGCCGGCGAGATTTTCGACCTGGCCGGCTATGCCGCCGTAGGTGCCGACGGCCCGCTTCAGATGCCCCTGTCGCCGGCTCAGACGCAGAATCTGCCCCACGGCAGCGAACTGATGTTCCTGCCGGACCGGGTGCCGCTGGTCTACGACCTGCGCCAGGGCCGTGTCCTGGCCCTTCCGGAAAATCCCCAAGCCCCTGGCGAAGCCATCTTTCCGGTAGCGGCCTTCAACTCGCCGGGATACATGCTCACCCACACGTGTGCCTATGAGGAGCGACCCCGGGCCGGGTTTCTGCCGCTCTTCTCCTACGGTGCGGTGGGATGGCACCGGGGCAGGTTCCGTTCGGCGGTCCTCCAGGTGGATGACGAGCCGCGTCAGGACCTGCGCCAGATGCCCCTTGATAAGATAAAGGCCGGCGTCAAACGAATGCGGCGGCGCCTGCCCGACAACCGCCTGCGCGCCCACCTGGAAAAATGCGCCCTCACCTACGGCTGCCCGGCGGGCAAGAACTTTTTCCTGGGCCGCTACGAGGCGCCCCTGCCCGCCTCTCCGGCCTGCAATGCCCGCTGCCTGGGGTGCATTTCCCTGCAAAGCGAGGGGGCCATGCCCTGCAGCCAGGAGCGCATCGCCTTCACCCCCTCGCCCGAAGAGATCGCCGGCGTGGCCCTGGCGCATATTGAAAGCGTCCCGAACGCAGTGGTCAGTTTCGGCCAGGGGTGCGAAGGGGATCCGCTGATGGTGGCCGATACGCTCTGTTCCGCCATCCGCATGATCCGGGCCCGGACCCGCTTGGGCACCATCAACATGAACACCAACGGCAGCCTGCCGTCCAAAATGGAACCGCTCCTTGCGGCCGGCCTCGACAGCGTGCGCATCAGCATGAACAGCATCCGCCAGGCCTTCTATGAGGCCTACTACCGCCCTAAGGGGTACCGCTGGCAGCAGGTGCTGGACACCATCGACCTGGCCCTGGCGCGCGGGGCCCATGTGGCCATCAACTACCTCAACTGCCCGGGGTTCACCGATACACCGGGGGAGCGGGACGCCCTGCTGGTCTTTCTGCAAACGCACCCCATCCAGATGATCCAGTGGCGCAATCTGAATTTCGACCCCCTGCGCTACCTTGCGATCATGGGTCAGGTGGGCGATTCGGGACGGCCGGTGGGGGTGCAGGCGCTCTTCGAAACGGTGCGCGGGTCCTTGCCCAGGCTGGGCCACGGCTACTTCAATCCCCCCCGGGAAAAGTTTTAGAAGCGGATTGAACCGGCCTCTCTTTTCCTGTATTGGGATGCCCATCGATACCTCCGCCCGCACTCGCTCGTAAACATTTTCCTGCGACCCATCGTCTTTGAGGCCGAGTCACCGATCATCCGGCGCGGATCGATCCGGTCGGTGGCCGGTCGGTGGCCGGTCGGTGGCCGGGTTGTGTTCCATATTGTCCCATGATATTATAAAAAGGTTTGGATCCATTTAGGATTCCGAAATTGGTCAGCGTTCCTGAAGAGTTCAGCGGTACGATTTGAACGCAGGGTTCGGGTCGTTGCCGGAGTGAAAGATGCCTGGGGTCAAGGTCGATTCTGAACACATGGAGGAAATGACATGAAAATCAAAGTTTCCAAGATGCTGATGGTGCTTGCACTGGGGATGATGATCGCCGCGCCGCTGAGTTGGGCCAAGGAAACGGCCTACAATTATATTATCGCTTACTCCTACAGGGAAAAGGCAGTCTACTACACGCCGATATTCACCATGCAGGTATCGGGCGAAAGCGCCAATAAAGATGAGTATGTCAACGACACATCCACCAATTTCAAGATGGAATCGGCCTTTCAATCCCACTTGCAAAAGAGCATGAAAATCAATCCCCCCGATCTGACGGTGAGCGCGCGGACCTGTTACAAAACCGAAGAAATCGCCAAACAGCGCATGGAGGCCGAAGTCGGCGACTTCCGCTTCAAGGGATTCGAACTCAAGGAGGTCCCGGGGTTCAAATATTCGGATTGATGTCGCGGCCCGGCGTTGCCGGGCGCCCTTTCTTCAGATCCGCCATCCCCTCTGCTGGCACCAGGAGAGGGGATTTTTTTACCGGATCCAGCCTTCGATGACCTCGAGCAGATCCAGGAAATTGCATGCCGTCTCACGCCGGGGGTCTTTGGGCTCTCCCGGCGCGTACACCGGACCGAAATAGTGGTGGATCGTGAGTCCGGCCTGGCGGCAAAAGGCGCTCAACGAGGGCTTGACCATGCTGCCGATGAGCCGCGCCCCCACCTGGGCCCCCCAACGAAAATGGGGCCCGTCGCCGCCGCTGTCGCCCATGAGGATAATCTTTTCGGGCGGGATGTGGAAATGGGCGGCCGCTGCGGCCGTATTGGCCGCCTTGTCGGCGATCTCGCCCAGAGGATAGAAGGGCCCCATGCCGGCTGACGGATCGGCGAAGGCCATCAGGGGGTGGGCCGAGAGGGCCGCTGGCGGCGGCAGGCGATGGGTGGCCACGGCGCGCTGAAAATAGCCGCGCATGCCGGTGGTATTGATCATGAACAGGATGCCCCGCTCCCGACACCTTTCCATCAGGCCCACCACGCCGTTATAGGTCTTAAAGGCGCTTGCCAGATACGCATCCATATGGGCCTCGGTGATGGGGCCGGGCAGCAGCCGGCCCACCTGGTCGATGGCGCTGCCCAGGGTGATGGCATTGGAAGTGTAGCGCCGAAAAATGGCCTCCACGGGCGGCGCCAGTGCCGGAAAATGGAAACCGATGACATCAAAGGGCCCGCAGGGCGCCAGGCATTCATTCCAGTCGGACGATACCAGGGCACGATAAGGACTTTGCATCTTTTCCCCCTTTCAGCCCAATGCCTGCCACACGGCCGTTTTTTGTAAACCGGGCGCCGGTTTAAGGCAAGCCCCAAGTGGATAATTAAGCTTGCTTTTTGGGGATAGTTGCATTAGCGTCGCTCCCGAAAATGTGTAGTCAGAGTGGGTCTATGGTGCCGGCTGGTCCGGCACGTTGTTTGTGGTGGCTTTAAAGAGGAACCCATGGACGAAAAGGACTCTGGTGGCAGTTGCGATACGCAACCCCCTAGTCGTACCAAAATTTATCGCTCGAACACCGTTCGGTCCCGACTCGGGAACGCCCTTCTCACGCGCACGCCCTCGCGAACCATCTAAGGCGCTGCCCTGAGCGTTCCGGCTGGGCCGACGGCCCAGGCCATACGTTCAGGAGGCGCAACATGTCCTACGCCCTCGACATCGGTCATCTGCTGGAATTCGCCGATCCCCAGGAACGGCGCGATGAAATCGAGTCCCTTCGCAGCCTGCATCCTGCGGACATCGCCGAAATCCTGGAAGAAAGCGACGCCGAACCCTCCCAGCTGGTCAAACTGCTGGCCCTCATCGGCAACCACAAGGCCGTGGAGACCTTTGCCCTGCTCTCCATCGAAATCCAGCAGGAGTGCCTGGAGGCCTCCAACGCCCAAACCATGCTGCGTTTCGTGGAGCACATGGAACCGGACGATCGCGTGGACCTGCTCAAGGCCGTGGACGAAGATGTCCGCGAAGCCATCATGCCCCTCATCGCCCAGGCCGAACGCAACGATATCCGCAAGTTGTGGCACTACGAGGAGGGGACGGCCGGCGCCGTCATGACCACCGAATACGCCATGCTCCCCCAGCACCTGACCGTGGCCGCGGCCCTGGAGAAGCTGCGGCTGCAGGCCCCCAACAAAGAGACCATTTATTATATTTACATCACCGATGCCGAACGGCACCTCATCGGCACCATCTCCCTGCGCGACCTGATCATGGCCAAGCCCAGCGCCGGCCTGGACGTCATCATGGAAACCCTCGTGATCAGCGTGAACCACTACATGGAAGTCGAAGAGGTGGCGGCCGTCATCTCCAAGTACGACCTGCTGGCCGTACCGGTGGTGGACAAGGAAAACCGCCTGGTGGGCATCGTCACCGTAGACGACGTGCTGGACATCATCGAGGCCGAAAGCACCGAGGACTTCCAGCGCATTTCGGCCGTGATGCCCTTCGATGAGGAGTATTTCAAGCGGCCGCTGCACCGGCTCTTCTGGAGCCGCTTCACCTGGCTGGCGATCCTGCTCTTCACCTCGCTGATCTCCACCACCATCATGGAACTCAACGCCGGGGTGCTCAACCAGATGGTGGCCCTGGCCTTCTTCATCCCCATGGTCATGGGCACCTGCGGCAATGCCGGCACCCAGTCGGCCACCATGGTGGTGCGCAGCATGGCCCTGGGCGAGATCGAGCTGAGCGATTTCGGCCGCCTGTTCCGCCGGGAACTGGTGATGGGATTGATTCTGGGGCTCGCCCTGGGTTTGATGGCTTATTTCCGGGTCTTTCTCCAGGACAGGAATGTCATGCTGGGCTGCATCGTGTCCACGGCACTGCTGGCCACCCTGATGACCGCCAACCTCATCGGCGCCCTGTTGCCCCTGGTGCTCAAAAAGATCAAGCTGGATCCGGCCTTGACGGCCGGCCCCTTCATCGCCACCATCATCGATGCAGTGGGCATCACCATCTATTTCGAGATCGCCTTTGCCATGATGGAGCTGTTTTGACCATGCAGTGGATCGAAGCCAAAGTGACCTTTGCCGCCCCGGACGAAAACCTGGCGGCCGAACTGATCGCCGATATTTTCCAGAACCTGGGCACCAGCGGGGTGGTGCTGGACGATCCCCATCTCGAGCCGGTGGAGGGGTGGGGTTCGGACGCCGTGCCGCGGCCCCAGAAGCCGGCCGTGACCGGCTATCTGCCGGCCGACGGGCGGTTGGAAAGCAAACGGGCGGAACTGGAACGGGCCCTGGCCGAGCTGACCCGTCGCCAGGGGGTGCGTTCCACCATCGCCTACAAGGCCCTGGACGAACAGGATTGGGCTGAAGCCTGGAAAGCCTTTTTCCATCCCCAGCCGATCACGGCCCAGCTGGTGGTCAAACCCACCTGGCGCGAATATGACCCCGGGCCGGGCCAGCAGGTGATCGAAATCGATCCGGGCATGGCTTTCGGCACCGGCACCCACCCCACCACGGCCATGTGTGTCCAGCTCCTGGAGAACCATTTGAAGCCGGGAGAGACGGTGTTGGATGTGGGCACCGGCTCGGGCATTCTGCTCATCGCCGCGGCCAAGCTGGGGGCGGGCCGCCTGAGCGGGGTGGACTCGGACCCCATCGCCGTGGCCATTGCCCGGGAGAATCTGGAACTCAACGGCATTCCCAAAGCGCAGGCCGATCTGCGCTGCGGCCATCTGGTGGATACGGTGGCGGAGCGCTTCGACGTGGTGGTGGCCAATATCCTGGCCGACGTGATCCTCGACCTGCTGGACCAGGTGCCGGCCGTGCTCGCGCCCGGCGGCCGCTTCATCTGCTCGGGCATCATCCAGAGCCGCCGGGAAGAGGTGCTCGAGAAGATGGCGGCCTGCGGCCTGGAACCCATAGATCGCGAGGAGCGGGACGAATGGGTGGCGCTGGCGGGCAGGTCGAGATGTTAGACACCATCCCGGCCATCGTGCGCATCCTGTCGGTCTTCGCCCTGGTGCTGCTGGCCATCAAACGCAAATGGTCATTGGGCAACGCCTTCCTGGCCGGCGCCTTGCTGCTGGGCCTGGTTTTCGCCATGCCCCCCGGCGCTTTGCTGCTGGCCGCAGGCCGGTCCCTGGTGCATCCCAAAACCGTCAGCCTGGCCGCCGTCGTGTCCCTGATCCTGGTCTTCAGCCACAGCCTGGAAAAGGCGGGGCAGATGGAACGGCTGCTGGCCGGCTTCCGCGGCCTCATCCGCCGGCCCAGGATCAACCTGGTGGTCTTTCCGGCCCTCATCGGATTGCTGCCCATGCCCGGCGGCGCCATTTTTTCCGCCCCCATGGTCAAGAGCCTGGGCGCCGAGCATCGCCTCAGCCCATCCCAGTTGAGCTATATCAACTATTGGTTCCGCCACATCTGGGAATACTGGTGGCCGCTTTATCCCGGCATCCTGCTCACCACCACTCTGGCAGGGGTGGACCTGTGGCGCCTGGTGCTCTGCACCTCGCCCCTGACGCTGGTGGCCGTCTTCGCCGGCTACTGGCCATTGCGCGGTGCGGTGAACGGCGGGCCGGCCGACGCGGTGCGCAAGAGCCCCCGGCCCTTTTTCAAGGAGGCGGCCCCCATCGGCTGCGTCATCCTGCTGGGCTTGACGCTGGGCGTCGCCTTTTCAGCGTGGCTGCCCCGTGGGCTCAATTCCATCGCCAAGGAACTGGGCCTGCTGGCGGCACTGCTGATCGCCATCTTCTGGGTCTGGCGGCGCAACCATATGGGATGGGGCGCGCGCGGGGCCATCCTCAAAGACCCGGCCCTGGCCAGGATGATTTACATGGTGGCTGCCATCCTGGTCTTCAAAGGCATCCTGGAAGAGAGCCGGGCCGTGGAACAGGTGAGCCAGGAAATGCTCCGCTGGCACATCCCCCTGATGCCCATTGCCATGATCCTGCCCTTTCTGGTGGGCGGCGTGGTGGGCATCACCATTGCCTTCGTGGGCACCACCTTTCCGATCCTGATCTCCCTGATCAACGCCATGGGCCGGGATGCCTTCATGCTGCCCTATTTGATGCTGGCCCTGGCCAGCGGATTCGTGGGAGTGCTGGTTTCGCCCCTGCACCTGTGCTTTCTGCTCTCCAACGAGTATTTCAAGACCACCCTGGTGCCGGTCTACCACTTCATGCGCGTACCGCTGGCCGCCCTGGTGGTAGCGGCCGCGGCCTATTTCTGGCTGTTGCGCTCCTGGCTGGGGTGACATATTAATACCTTGGATGTGATGCCGAGATGGCCTGCAGGAGCCATCCTGCCTATCAAAGGAGATCGCCATGGAAAAACACAAAGTCACCCTCTTCCAGCCCTATCCCTTCACCCAGGGGCAGAAGATCCGCATCATGGGCGGCAAGCGCGGGGGGGATTGGGAAGTGGTCGGGGTCAGCGAGGCCAAGGTGAAACTGCGTTGCCCGGTATCGGGCCGCCAGTTCGAATGGGACCGGTTCTGCTATTTTATCGAAGAACGGGAGAATGAAGCGTGGCCCGAAGAGTAAACGTCAACGGTTCGGCGCCCCGGAACGCCAACGCCCCGGTGGAGGGCCATGTATAGCGAAAAAGAACGCGTATCCACGGGACTCCCGGCGCTGGACCAGCGCCTGGACGGCCTGTTCATCGGCGATAATGTCATCTGGTACGATGAGGCCGGCAGCCTGGCCTTTCCCTTCACCCTCAACTTCATCCGCCAATCCCAGGCGCGCGACAAACCGCTGATCTACGTCACCTTCGACCGTTCGCCGAAAAGTCTCCTGGAGGAGCTGGGCCCGCTGGCCCAGAATCCCAACTTGACGGTTCTGGATTGCTTCACCCACGGCAAGGGGGACGGGTCGGCGATCTTCTCCAAATTCTACGAGAAGGACGGCGCCCAGTGGCCCTACCAGATCGTCAAGGTCAATGAGCCGGCCAAGCCGGACCGCGTGGCGGAAGCCATTTACGGCATTCACCAGAAACTCAAGGGTGATGTGCGCTTCGTCTTCGAGAGCCTCACCGGCATGCAGGATCTGTGGGAAGGCGAAGAGAGCATCTTGAAATTCTACTCGCGCACCTGCCCGCGCCTGTACGAACTGGAAACCATCGCCTACTGGATCATCGAGAAGGGGGCCCACAGCAACCGCCTCAAGGCCCATATCAACCAGATCGCCCAGGTGGCCATCGATCTGGGCATCCGGCGGGGCAAGAGCGCATTGACGATCCTCAAGGCCCACAATCGTCACCCCGACAGCCTGGACAAGCCCGAATACTTCTGGGCCGACGGCATGAAGGTGGGCTTCGACGTCGATCTGCCCATTTCCGAGAAGATCGACCTGGGCGGACGGCTCAAGGCCCTGCGGGCGAAGCAGGGACTCTCCCAGAAGGAGCTGGCTGCCATGGTGGGCGTAACGCCCAGCACCATCTCCCAGATCGAAAGCAATCAGATCTACCCATCGCTGCCGGCCCTCATCAAAATCGCCCAGGTAATGACCGTAGATGTGGCCTATTTCTTCCACCAGGAAGGCGCTGCCGAGCGGCGCGTGGTCTTTTCCGGCGAAGGCAAACGGGCGCACTTCCCGCAACTGGTCAAGGGCGGCATCGAGGGGCGCCAACTGCTGCCCGTGGACCTGGGCGCCGGGGTCGAGCCCTATCTGCTGGAAATCGGCCCCGGCAAGCGCTTGAGCGGACATTTCTTCGCCCACAAGGGCGAGGAGTTCGGCTATCTTCTGGAAGGCGAGCTGGAAGTGACCGTCAAGGAGACGGTGCACGCCATCGGCCCCGGAGATGTCGTCTTCTTGAGCCGGGACATCCCCAGCCAATGGAAAAACCCCCTGGAACGGCCGGCACGTCTGCTATGGCTCAAAATTTCATAGCCGTCCTGAAAAAAATCGCCCGCTGGAGCCTCTGGTCCGCCGCCGGTGGTCTGCTGCTGGTGGCGCTGCTCCATTTTCTGCTGCCGTTGCTGGTCAACGGTGAGTTGCTCACTCGGCAGCTCCGATCCCACCTGGACGCGGAGACTTACGGCAGCGTCGATTTCGGCAGACTGCGCATCGTCCTGCTGCCGCTGCCGGCCGTGGTCGCAAGCAATATTCGATATACGTTGCCCGGCCGGGTGGCCCTCCAGGTCGAACAAGTGGTTTTTCATCCCCGTTTGGCCGCCCTGCTGCGCGGCCGGATCCGCCTTGACACGCTTTCGGTGCATGGGCCCGGTGCGGTGGTCGATCTGCCGGACAGCGCCTCGCCGGCCGAAGCGAAGCCCGGCAACGAACGGGACCCACTGACCGTGCGCTTGTCAGCCGCCCTGGCGCGCTTGCCCCAGGATGCCAGGGTGCTGCTGGACCGGGGCCGACTCTTGCTTCGGCGAGGGGCGACCCCCCTGATCCAATTCGACGACCTGACGCTTTCACTGGCCAATCAAAGCGGCCGCCTGCATCTGGACCTTGCGGGCGGTTCGGATCGCATCGAACGCTTTGAGCTCGAGGCCTGGCTCGACAACCGCACCTTGGATGGCCGGGGCGACATCGAACTCAACGGCATCCGGATTGCCGCCTTGTCCGACGAAAGCCTGCCGCTGCCCGTGCGCCACAGCCGGATGCAGATCGAAGGCAATTTGCACCTGCGCTTCGAGACCAAGGCCCTGCAAAGCCTGCAGGTGACCGTGCGCAGCGAATTGCCGGCCATTACCCTGGCCAGGGGCTCCAATTGGGTGCGCGCCCGGCAAATCTCCATAGAGGCCGGTGCAGAACTGACCGGCCAGGGACTGCGGGCCTCCCTCGGCCGGCTGAAGATCGAGCAGCCCCGCCTGGAAATGGATGGCGCCCTGGCATGGGATGCCGCCGGGACGGACAAAGGGCCTGCCGTGCAGCTGGACCTGAATTTGCGCGACACCGACGTCACGGCGCTGCGCGCCGCCATGGTGAATATATCTGGCAAGGGCCGATCGTGGCCGCTGCTTGAAACGATCCGCGGCGGCCTGCTGGAAACGATGACCCTGCACGCGGAAGGCAAAGCATGGCGGGACCTGGGGCGTCTGGGCAACCTTAGCATGTCGGGCAAAGCCTCCCAGGCCCAGATCACCGTGCCGGGGGTACAGCTGGAACTCTCCGAGGTCAACGGCGCCTGGCAACTGGAAAAGGGCACACTCACGGTGCCACCGGGGGCCAGCGCGCGCCAGGGAGGCGTCCAGGCAAGCCGCGGCACCCTTGTCCTGGGTCTGACCGGTGCCCCCAACCCCATCGACCTGAGCCTGAACTTCACGGCGGACCTGGCCGATTTACCGGCGCTCCTGAAAAAGCTGATCCCCGGGGAGACCGTCCAGGCCGAACTGGCGCGCGTGAGCCGGGCCCAGGGGCAGGGTGCAGGCAAACTGCGGCTGACAGGCGCCCTGCAGGACCTGCACGTCCGCGTGGAGGCCAGAGACGTCTCCTTTTCCGCCCAGTACGACCGACTGCCCCTGCCCGTGCAGATAAAGACGCCGGAACTGGTCTATGCCGACGGGCAGATCCGTTTCAGCGGCCTGTATGCCGACATGGGCGCCAGCGCACTCTCGGCGCTGAGCGGCCGCGTCGCCTGGCAGCCGATGGCGGAGTTGGCCCTCGAAGGTCGCACGGCCCGGCTCTCGGCCGGCGAGATCTTCGCCTGGCTCAAGGGGCTGCCGGAGTTGCAGCCCCGGATGGCGGGCCTGCAATCCATGACCGGTACGCTGCTGTTGCACGACTTTGCCCTGAGCGGACCGCCGGACCAAATCAGTCGGTGGCGCTACCGCTGCGCCGGGACCTTCGACACCTTGGCCTTGGCGTCCCAGCGCCTGACCGAGCCGTTCCAACTGGCGGACGGTCGCTTCGACTTGGAGACCCCCCAGAAGGAATCGCAGGAAAATGGGGCCAAGGGTGAAGCCCTACGATTGAGTATCCAGAAAGTGAACCTCACCTGCGCCGATCAACGCGCGGCCCTCAACGGCACGCTCGCTTACCGGCAAGGCCAGTGGCAGCCGGCGCTGGCGGTCTCATCCGGCCGACTGGACCTGGCCCGGCTGGTCGCCCTCTTCGAGAGCGCCCCGGCCGCCGATACCGCCGGCGCCCCCCCGGCGAAGGACAAGCTGGACATCAACGGCCGGATCGCGATTACCGTCGAACAATTGGTTTACGACAGCTACCTCTGGGAACCCGTAAGGGCCGAAGCCGTTCTCGCACGGGGCCGGACCACCGTAGAGGTCACCAAGGCAAACCTGTGCGGCATCGCCACCGTTGGTCGCCTGGTCTGGGACGACAACGGGTTGCACATGGAAGTGCGGCCGAGCACCGAAGTCCAAAGCGTGCGATATACCGGCGGCTGCCTGATGGGCGGCGCATCCTCCGAGCGCATCGAGGGCACCCTTGAGATCCAGGGAAACATTTCTACCACCGGACGCGCCCTGAACGCCCTGCTGGCCAACGCCCGGGGCGAACTGCGTCTGGTTGCCCGCAACGGCCGCATCACCAACGTGGGCCGTGTGGGGCTCTTCACCAACCTGCTCTCTTTTCTGTCACTCAACAACATCGTGCGCGGCGAAAAGCTCAACCTGGCCGAAAACGATCTCCCCTACAAGCGCATCGATCTTGTTCTGCACATTCAAGGCGGTGTGGCCGAACTGCAGGAGGCCCGGTTCACCTCCAGACCCCTCAACATTGTCGGGGAAGGCAAGGTCGACCTGACATCGCGCGAAACCGCCATCGTTCTGCTGGTGTCGCCGCTGACGACCGCCGATGCCGTGGTGCAACGCATCCCCGTAGTAAACAGAATCCTCAAAGGCACCTTGGTGGCCGTGCCGGTGGAGGTGAAAGGGCCGATCAGCGATCCTTCCATCCGGCCCATGTCGGTCAAGGCCGTGGGGTCGCGCTTGCTGGGCATCATGGAGCGCACGGTCACCGCGCCTCTGCAACTGGTGGACCCATTTTTGAAGACGCCCGAAACGGCGCCGAAGGCCGCCGACTGAAGGCCGACAGGCGGCCCATGGAAGGAAGGGTTCGGTTATCAAGACAGACCGGGGTTGCCTTTCCTTTTGAGATATCCTTTTGGATTCCAGGTAATGAAATAACGCTCACGGCTCCGATCGATTTCGAAGTCCGAATTTTCTCTGGCAAAATCCTCTATAGCCTCATAAGGCCCGGGATTGGGCCCCGTTTCCAACCCATGATGGCAGATGCCGTCTTCCACAATGAAGTAATCGCCGGGCTTGATCAATCCGCAATATCTGCGCAGGACATTCAGTGTGTTTTCATAAGTGTGGGCGCTGTCTTCGATAACCAGAACCCTTTCATCAGGGGAGATCGTCTTTGCAACGGATTGGAAGCAAGCGCATGCATCGCCTTCGATGAAGGTGATTCTCGGATGGTTTTTTGCTTTTTTATGTATTTTCTTATGGTCGATATCCACGCATATGACCCGACCTTTCCCCATAAGGTCGCAGAGATGGGCCAGCAACAATCCGCTGCCACCATTGGCATTGCCTATTTCGAGAATGACGTCGGGCTGGGTTTCGAAGATAATCTCCTGATAGATCCACGCATCGATAGGGCTTTTATAAGTTTTCACGCCGAAATAGGTGCACTTCTTCATGATGCCCTCCTGGATCAGCGCCAGAACTTGTCCCAAGGGCATACCCAGGCTTGCTTCCATATACTTTTCGGTCATCTTGGTTCACCCTCTCCTATTAGGGATACTGCCTTACAGGTCAATGGCATGGCATCGCCGTAGCACTTCTTCCGCTCATAATCAATCCCACATGTTAACCACGCCAATATCCCGACCGGAATATCGACTGAAGGGACGGCCCAGGCATGCGAAAGGAGCCGCCCGATTCTCCAAGGTGTCGGCGATGACGATGCGGAGGTCCCCTCAAACTTTGAAAACCATCAAGGTGGTGCCGGTATCGACGGTATCCCCGGGGCCCACCGCCACGGAGGCGACTTCGGCATCGACCGGCGAAGCCACCGCCGTCTCCATCTTCATGGATTCCAGGGTGATCAACTCCTGACCTTTGTAGACACGATCCCCGGGCTTGGCCTTGATCTCCACCACCAGCCCCGGCATGGGGCATTTGAGCAGGTTGTCGGCCGCCTTGGGCGAAGGCTTGGGCATGAACTCGGCCAGGGCCCACTCCCGGGGATTGTAGATCTCGAAAACCCGCTCGATGCCGCAGAAGGCGACCTGGATGAAGTTGCCGCTGTAATACAAACGAAAAAAATGGACCCGGCCGTTGATGGTCAGCTTGAGGCGCCGACGGTAGTATTCCATGGGCGGCGTGGTGACATCAAAGATCTTTTCATCGATCTTGACGCGAAAGCCCTGATGTATGGCGATTTCGACTTTGAAGATGTCGCCGTTGCTCTTGGAGATATAGGCGCTGCTCTCCCTGGGCGACTCCATGCCGCCCACGCGGGCCTTGAGGGGCAGCAGGCTGTGCCGCGCCAGATCGTCGCGCAGGTGGTAGATCAAGGTGGCGGCGATGGCCATCAGGCGCAGACGATCCCTGGGCGGCGCCAGGACCGCCTCGGGATTGAGCAGATGGTCGGCGATGAAATTGGTGGAAAGCCGGCCTTCAATGAAGGCCGGATGGTTGATGATGTGGTTGGCGAAATCCACGTTGGTGTGGATGCCTTCGACATGATAGCCGTTGAGCGCTTCCACCATGTTGCGGCGGGCCTCTTCGCGGTTCTGACCCCAGGTGATCACTTTGGCCAGCATGGAGTCGTAGAACAGATGAACCGTGCTGCCGGCGGCCACGCCGCTGTCCACCCGCACCTGGCTGCCCCGTGGTTCGGCATAACGCGTGATCAGGCCCACCGAGGGTACGAAGCCTTTGGCCGTGTCTTCGGCGCAGATGCGGGCTTCGATAGCCCAGCCGTTGAAGCGGACGGTTTTCTGGGTTATGGGAAGTACTTCGCCGTCGGCGATGCGCAACTGCAGCTCCACCAGATCCAGGCCGGTCACTTTTTCGGTCACCGGATGTTCCACCTGCAACCGGGTGTTCATCTCCAGGAAGTAGAATTGCCGGTCCGGCGCCAGGATGAACTCCACCGTGCCGGCATTGACGTAACCGGCCTGGCGGGCCAGCTCGCAGGCCAGCGACCCCATGCGTTCGCGCAAGGCGGCATCCAGCACGGTGGAAGGCGACTCTTCGATGATCTTCTGGTAACGCCGCTGGATGGAGCATTCGCGCTCACCCAGGTGCACGACGTGGCCGTGGGCGTCGGCCATGATCTGGATTTCGATGTGGCGCGGGGTGCGGATGTAGCGCTCGATGAAGATGCTGTCGTCTCCAAAGGCCTTGCGGGTTTCCGCCTGGCAGGCCTTGAGGGCCGCGGCCAGCTGCTCGGGCGCATCCACGATGCGCATGCCCTTGCCGCCGCCGCCCGCCGCGGGTTTGAGCAACACCGGATAGCCGACCTCCTTGGCGATGGCGGCCGCCTCGGCCTCGGAAGCAATCGCCTGGAGATGGCCCGGGACCGTGGGCACACCGGCGCCCACGGCCAGCTTTTTGGCCGCGATCTTGTCGCCCAGGGTGGCGATCACCGCGGCGGGCGGGCCGATGAAGGTCAGGCCGGCCGCGACCACCATGGCGGCGAATTCCGCGTTCTCCGAAAGAAAACCGTAACCCGGATGAATGGCCTGACAGCCAGTGTCCAGGGCGGCCTGGATAATCTTCTCCTTGTTCAAGTAGGAGTCGGTCGGACGGGCCCCACCCAGCTCGACCGCCTCATCGGCCTGCAGGACGTGCAGGCTGCGGAAGTCGGGCGTCGAATAGACCGCCACCGTGCGGATACCCAGGCGCCGGCAGGTGCGAATGATGCGAACGGTGATTTCGCCGCGATTGGCGATGAGAATTTTGCTGAACATCGTCTCCCTCACAATGGAATGTTGCCGTGTTTGCGATCGGGGCGCGTCGTGCCCTTGCTTTCCAGAAACTGCAGGGTGCGGATGAGCCGGTGACGCGTGTCGCTGGGGAAGATGACATCGTCGATGTAGCCCCGCTTGGCCGCCACGAAAGGATTCACGTAGTGCTTGCGGTATTGCTCCATCTTCGCGTTGAGCACGGCTTCGGGGTCGGCCGCCTGGTCGATCTCCTTGCGGTAGATGATCTCCGAAGCGCCCCGCGGCCCCAGGACCGCAATCTCCGCCGTGGGCCAGGCGTAGTTGATGTCGCAGTGGATGTGTTTGGAGTTCATCACCAGGTAAGCCCCGCCGTAGGCCTTGCGCACGATGACGGTGATGCGCGGCACCGAGGCCTCGGTAAAGGCATACAGCAGCTTGGCGCCGTGGCGGATGATGCCGCCGTGCTCCTGTTCCGGACCGGGCATGAAGCCGGGCACATCCACCAGGCAGATCAGGGGGATGTTGAAGGCGTCGCAAAACCGCACGAAGCGGGCCGCCTTGAACGAAGCGTCGTTGTCCAGCACGCCGGCCAGCACCGCCGGCTGATTGGCCACCAATCCGATGGTCTGACCACCCAGCCGGCCGAAGCCGCAGATGATGTTGCGGGCAAAGTGGGAATGAACTTCCAGGAACTCGGCACCGTCCAGGATGCTGTAGATCAGCACGTTCATGTCGTAGCTCTGGTTGGGGTTGGGCGGCACCAGGTAGTCCAGGGTGGGATCGGTGCGTTCGGGTGGATCGTTCAGATCCAGGAAGGGTGCTTTTTGCTTGTTGTTGGACGGCAGGTAGTTGATCAGCTGGCGCACGGCCCGCAGGCAAAGGATGTCGTTGGGATAGACGAAGTGGGCCACGCCGCTCTTTTCGCTGTGGACCCCGGCCCCGCCCAGTTCCTCGGCGGTGATGTCCTTGTGGATCACGGTCTTGACCACGTTGGGGCCGGTGACGAACATGTACGAGGTGCGTTCCACCATGAAGACGAAATCGGTGATCGAGGGGCTGTAGACCGCACCGCCGGCGCAGGGCCCCATCATGCAGGAGATCTGGGGAATGACCCCGCTGGCGTGGACGTTGCGGTGAAAGATCTCGCCGTAGGCCGCCAGGGCGTCCACCCCCTCCTGGATGCGCGCTCCGCCCGAGTCGTTCAAGCCGATGATCGGCGAGCCCACGCGCCGGGCCAGATCCATGACCTTGCAAATCTTCTGGGAATGGGCTTCGCCCAGGGAGCCGCCCATCACCGTGAAATCCTGACTGAAGGCGAATACTTCGCGGCCGTTGATCTTGCCATGGCCGGTGATGACGCCGTCGCCGGGATAACTGGTGCTCCCCAGATCACCGCGTCCGACCTTGAGAATGTCGATCTCTTCAAACGAGCCTTCGTCCAGTAACAGATCGATTCTTTCCCGGGCCGTAAGCTTACCCCGACCGTGCTGGGCCTCGATGCGGTCGGTGCCGCCGCCCTTGTAGGCGTGATCCCGCATTTTGGCCAGGGAGAGGATATTGTGATGATTGATCTCAACCATGGCGGTTCCTTTCCGTTCTATCTTCAAAATGTTGCATGGAATCCTGCAGCTGTGGTCCCAAAAGGCTCCGAAGGAGAACCGAAGCGGGCAAAGGTCCAAAGATGAGCTCGGCACTTTATTAAATCGCGCGGTGCATTTCAACACGATTGCCAGGCGGAAAGATTAAATCTTGGTAAGGTCATAAAAGCCGCACGCATTGGTTGCAGTTTGCTGCGCCACCGCGTCCATGGAGATCTGTTTGATACGGCCGAGGTGTTCGATGGTTTGCAACAGGTCGGCCGGCCGCGACGACCGGCCCTGGTAGCTCACGGGGGTGTCGGTCTCCACGAGGATACGCTCGATGGGCGCGCGTTCGGCGGCGGCCCGGTGGGGCGGGCTGTAGGCCAGGGCCGGGGTGGTCGAAATGAAGTAGCCGTCGGCCAGCAGGGCATCGAGCACTTCCAGCGGGCCGCTGTACCAGTGAAAGACCGCCCGCCGGATGCCGGCAGCCCGCACCATGGCATGGGCGCGCTGATGGGAGAAGCGGCAGTGCACCACCACGGGTTTGTCCTGCTCGACGGCCAAGGCCAGCAATTGTCCGAAGACTTCCTGCTGAAATTTTTTTGGCACCTTGACCTTGTAATCCAGCCCCACTTCGCCCAGGGCCACGCACCGGGGCAGCTGTTCCCGGACCTGGGACAAGGTGGCCGCCGCCTGCTCGGCTTGCAGGGACCAGGGGTGGTAGCCCACCGCGGGCCATACCCGGCCGGGGTAGGCGGCGGCCAGGCGCAGGTTCGCCTCGTTGGAGCGCATCTCCATGCCCATGGCCACCACCTGCCCGATCCCGGCCCGGCGTGCCTGCTCCAAGGCCGCGTTGACATCGTCGATGGCGTCGAGGTGGGCGTCGATCAGCATCAGCATGCGGTTCACTCCCCGGCGGTCTTATCGTGTGATTGACACCTCACAGGCGCTTTGCGATACTCGCCTGCGGATCATCTTAACGCTTAGCGTCTTTTTGAGAATCCCGCAACAACGGCAGGATGATGGCGGTAATTCACTTCGGAGGTTCGCAATGCCAGGGCAAATGCGTCGTTTCAGCTATCGTATCTTCCGGGCAGCCGGTTGGGTCGCCCTGTTTTTGGTATTATGCGGGGCAGCTCAGGCGGCCGGGCCGGTCAAAGCCCGCATGGTGTTGATCCTGGATGCCTCGGGCTCCATGTGGGGGCAGATCGAGGGCACGGCCAAGATCGACGTCGCCAAGCAGGTCATGACCGAACTGGTGGATGCGGTGCCGGCCGACTTCGAAACCGGCCTGATGGTCTACGGCCACCGCCGCAAGGGCGATTGCAAGGACATCGAGATGATGATCCCGGTGGGGCCGCACAATGCCGCGGCCATGAAGGCCAAGCTCCAGACCATCAGCCCCAAGGGCAAGACCCCTCTCAGCGACGCGGTGCGCCAGGCGGCCCAGGCCCTGCGCTATACCGAAGAGAAGGCCACCGTGGTGCTGGTGAGCGACGGTCTGGAGACCTGCGACGTCGATCCCTGCGCCTTGGCCGCCGAGCTGGCCATGAGCGGCGTGGACTTCACCGTGCATGTGGTGGGTTTCGACATCGTCAAGGAAGACCAGGCCCGGCTGAAGTGCCTGGCCGACAAGACCGGCGGCCTCTTCCTGGCCGCCGACAATGCCGGGCAGCTGCGCGACGCCCTCTTCAAGACTCTGGAAGAGGTCCAGGCCCCGCCGCCGCCGGTGGTGGAAGATCCGGGCACGGCCAAATTGAACGGCCCGCCCGGCGTGCCGGCCGGTTCGAGCCTGTCGGTGCAATGGGAGGGCCCCAACAGCCGGGATGACTACGTCACCATCGCTGAAAAGGGCGCCAAAGACCAGGTCCACAAAGATTATGCCTACACCAAGCTCGGCAATCCGGCCGTTTTCACGGCCCCCGGCCAGGTGGGCGATTACGAGCTGCGCTACGTCCACGGCCGGAGCGGCAAGGTGATCGGCCGGGCCGACATCAAGGTCACGCCGGTGCAGGCCACGCTGCAGGTGCCGCCGGCGGCGGAAGTGGCCACCGCTTTCGACGTCCAGTGGACCGGGCCGGCCTACGACGGTGACTACATCAGCATTGCCAGGGCAGATCAGCCGGCGGCGGGCTACATGGGATATACCTATACCGGCAAGGGCTCGCCCCTGAAACTGCAGGCGCCCTCCGAGCCGGGCGCCTATGAAGTGCGCTACATCATGGGCAAGGGCAACGAGCTGCTGGCCAGGGCACCCATCGAAATCAAAGGAGTGGGCGCCACGCTGGAGGTCCCGCCGGTGGCCAATGTGGCCGCCCAATTCGAGGTCGCCTGGCAGGGGCCCAACAACCCGCCTGATTACATCTCCATCGCCAAACCCGAGCAGCCGCCCTCCCAATATCTGCACTATGCCTACACCAGGCAGGGCTCGCCCCTGAAAGTACAGGCTCCCGCGGAGCCGGGCAATTACGAGGTGCGCTATATCCTGGGCCAGGGCAACAAACTGCTGGCCAAGGCGCCCATCGCCATCCAGGCGGTGAGTGCCGGCGTTCAGGCGCCGACCGAGGCCAATGTCGCCACCAAGATCGAGGTCACCTGGCAGGGACCCAACAACCCGCCCGATTACATCTCCATCGCCAGGCCCGAGCAGCCGCCGGCCCAATACGTTTATTACACCTATACCAGGCAGGGCTCGCCCCTGAAGGTGCAGGCCCCGTCCCAGCCGGGGACCTACGAGGTGCGCTACATCCAAGGGCAGGGCAACAAACTGCTGGCCAAGGCCGCCATCACCCTCAAGGCGGTGAGCGCCGCGGTCCAGGTCCCGCCCTCGGCCGACGCTGCCAGCAAGATCGAAGTTTCCTGGCAGGGGCCGGGATATGAACCGGATTACATCTCCATCGCGCGCCCGGCCGATGCCCAGGACCGGTACCTCTATTACGCCTACACCCGCGCGGGCAATCCCTTGAAACTGCAGGCGCCCGCGGAGCCGGGCACTTATGATGTGCGGTATGTGCTGGGCCAGAACAACATCGTGATGGCCAAGACCGCCATCACGATAAAGCCGGTCACCGCCTCGGTGTCGGCGCCCGCCTCGGCCGGCATCAATACTTCTTTCGACGTACGCTGGGAGGGACCGGGATACGACTCCGACTATATCTCCATCGCCAAACCGGGCGCGCCCGACGATAACTACGAGAGATATGCCTATGTGCGCTCCGGCAACCCGGTGAAGGTCAAAGCACCCGAGGAAGGGGGCACCTATGAGGTGCGCTATATCCTCGGCCTGAACAATCAGATGCTGGACAAGAAGACGATCGCTATAAAATAATCCCATCCATCGGCGACCGCCTCCAATTGGGGGGGTCGCCGATTTTTCGGGCCTGCTCGCTTCCCTTCCGGCAAAAACGCCGATCTGTTCACCCGCGCAATGCTGATGACTGCCTGCTGTTGACAGTCTATGAGCCACCCCCTAATATCGACCGAACCGGCAGATAGCCCACGGCGGCCGGGGGAAGGAGGCGGCCCATGATCGGCAACGGCTTCAAATCGTGCCTGGCGGTATGGTTGCTGGCCCTGGCGCTGGCTGGCTGCGGCGAAAAGGATGACACCCAAGCGGTGCGCGCCATGATCCAAAAGGGAGCCAAAATGGCCGAGCAACACGACATCGGCGACCTGATGGACCTCACCGCGAAGGGCTTTGCGGCTGACCCGGGCAACCACGGCGCCGCCGAAGTCCGGGCCATTCTCTTTAGCGCCTTCCGGCATTATGGCGAGTTCGATATCCGCTATCCCCGGCCCGCCGTGACGGTGGCAGAGGGCCGGAGCGGCGCTTCGGCCGTGGTCCACTTCATGATCGTCCGCCGGGACTACGAGATTCCCGGCCTCAAGGAACTGTACGACGACCCCCAGCGCTGGCTCGAACTGGCCAGCGAAAAGGCCGATCTCTACCAGCTCAAGCTCGAACTGGTGAGAGAAGAGAGCCGGTGGCTGGTGCGCCAGGCCACCTTGGAAGGGTTCAAGGGATGGGGATTTTGACATGAATCCGACAAATTTTCAGGCCGTGGACCCGGCCTACGCCGACCGGGTGCGGGCCAGCTTCTACGGCCAGCCGTTCATGGGCCTGATCGGCGCGCAGATAACCGCCCTGGCACCCGGTCAGTGCGACATCCGCCTGCCTTTCAAGCCCGAATTGACCCAGCAGATCGGTTACTTCCACGCCGGCATCATCGGCACCATCGCGGACAACGCCGGCGGCTACGCCGCCCTGTCTTTGACGCCGGCAGGCATGGAGGTGCTCACGGTGGAGTACAAGATCAACCTGCTGGCGCCGGGCACCGGCGAAGCCCTCATCGCCCGGGGTCGGGTGCTCAAGGCCGGCCGCACCCTCATCGTCTGCCGATCGGATGTCTTCAATATTAAAAACGGCGCGGAAACCCTGGCGGCGGCGGCCACGCTGACGCTCCTGCCCATAGCCCATCCCAACCTCAATGGAGCGCCGCAGAACGCCGAAGGCGGCCGGTAGCCCGCCATCACCCCAAGGGAGAAGGCCCATTCCGCATCCAGATCCCATCGCCACGCCCAACTACCTGCGCCTCCAGGCCGGCGTCTTCGCCCTGGTCTCGGCGGCTTTCCTGAACATCTACATCACCCAGCCGGTGCTGCCCGTGCTGCAGCAGGAATTCGCCGCGGACATGATCCGGGTGTCGCTCACGGTTTCGGCGGTAATCCTGGGCATCGCCCTGGCCAATCTGCCCTTCGGCTATCTCTCGGACCGCTGGCCGATCCACCCCATGATCCTGACCGGCGGCGTGGTGGTGGCCCTGGCCGGCGGGGTGTGCGCCTGGACCCACAGTTTGTGGGTGCTCATCGGCACACGCTTCATCCAGGGCCTTTTCATCCCCAGCCTGACCACCTGCCTGGCCGCCTACCTGGCCAAGACCCTGCCGGGCCATCGCTTGAACGTGGTCATGGGCGCCTATGTCTCGGCCACGGTGCTCGGCGGTCTGGGCGGCCGTCTGCTGGGCGGCTGGTTGCATCCGCCCCTGCACTGGCGCTATGCTTTCGTGTCGGCGGCCGTGGTGACCCTGCTGGCCACCGTGGCCGCCTTGTGGGCCATGCCGGCCGCGCCCCGCCAGGCCGCGCCGGCCCGGCAGTCGATCGGTTTTCCCACCCTGCTGCGCAGCTGGCCCCTGGTGCGGCTCTTCTGCTGCGCGGCGGGCAGCTTCGCCATCTTCTCGTCGATCTTCAACTACCTGCCCTTCCGCCTGGCCGGGCCGCCCTTCGGCTTCGCCACCGAGCAGACCACGCTGCTCTATCTGGTATACGTGGTCGGCATCTTCATGGGGCCCATCGCCGGCCGGATCAGCAACCGGCTGGGCGGCGGTCTGACGCTCATCGCCGGCGCCGCGGTGCTGGGGTCCGCCCTGGTGCTGGTGGCGCTGCCCTCGGTGGCGGCCGTGGTGGCCGGCCTGCTGGCGGTCTGCGCCGGCTTTTTCACCATCCATGCCGCGGCCGTGGGCGCCCTCAACCGACGCCTGACCAGCGGCCAGGGGCGGGCCAACGCCCTGTACGTGCTCTTCTACTACACGGGCGGGTGGATCGGCATCACCGGCGCCGGTCTGGCCTACCAGCGCGGCGGCTGGCCCGCCGTGCTGCTCATGGGCGGCGGTCTGCTGACGATCCCCATCCTGGCCGGGCTGGGCGAACACAGGGGGGAACGCCGATGAAACGCATACCCCGCACGGTGTGGGCCCTGGGGTTCGTGAGCCTGAGCATGGATGTCTCGTCGGAGATGATCCACAGTCTGCTGCCGATCTTCCTGGTGACCGTGCTCCATGCCGACACCGTGTCGGTGGGCTTGATCGAAGGGGTCGCCGAAGCCGTGACCCTGGTGACCAAGATCTTCTCGGGCGCCTTGAGCGACTGGCTGGGGCGGCGCAAGACCCTGCTCTTCATCGGCTATGCCGTGGGCACCGCCGTCAAACCGCTCTTCGCCGTGGCCGGTGGAGTGCCGCTGGTGTTCGCCGCGCGCTTCATCGACCGCGTGGGCAAGGGCATCCGCGGGGCGCCCCGGGATGCCCTGGTGGCCGACGCCACGCCGCCGCACTTGCGCGGCGCGGCCTACGGGCTGCGCCAGTCGCTGGATACGGTGGGCGCCTTCCTGGGACCGCTGCTGGCGGTCTTTTTCATGTGGGCCACGGCCGGCGACTTCCGCACCGTGTTCTGGATCGCGGTGATCCCCGGCATCGCGGCCCTGGTGCTGATCGTCCGCAACGTCGAGGAACCGACACCGAGCGGCCGGGGCCCCCGCCGGGGTCCGATCCGCCGGGCCGATCTCGGGCAACTGCGCGGTGCCTTCTGGGTGGTGGTGGTGCTGGGCGCGGTCTTTACCATGGCCCGCTTCAGCGAAGCCTTCCTGCTGCTGCGCGCCCGGGAGACGGGCATGGCCGCCGGCGTCATTCCCCTGGTCATGGTGGCCATGAACATCGCCTACACGTTGGTCTCCTACCCCATGGGCCGTCTGTCCGACCGCATCGGCCGCGACGTGCCGCTCATGGCCGGGATGCTCTTTCTGATCGCCTCGCACCTGCTCCTGGCGGTGGCGGACCGGACCTGGCAGGTATCGGCCGGCGCGGTCTTGTGGGGCATCCACATGGGCCTGACCCAGGGGGTGATCGCCGCCATGGTGGCCGATACGGCCCCCCCGGTATTGCGGGGCAGTGCCTTCGGCATCTTCGGCCTGGCCTCCGGGGCGGCCGTGCTGGCCGGCAATCTGGCGGCCGGATATCTGTGGAGCGGCTTCGGCCCCCGGACCGCCTTCAACACGGGAGCCCTTTTTGCCGCTGTAGCCCTGGCGGGCTATATGCTATTCATAAAATTCATGCCGCCTTCGGGCGGACACCCTGGGAGAGAAAAGCGACCATGAACGAAACACGCAGAGACGACCGCCCCTCCATCACGGCCCATTACGAGCGCGCCGATTTGAGCGACCAGATCTTCGGCGCCCTGCAAAAGGCCGGCAAGCGCATCGACTCCTACCGGGATGCCACTGGTTTCGACCAGTTCCACATGCGGGGCGTGGAGGCCACCCGGGAACTGGCGGCCCTGGCCGGCGTGAGGCCGGGCCAGCATGTGCTGGATCTGGGCTGCGGCCTGGGCGGCGCCGGCCGCCTGCTGGCCGTGGAGTTCGGTTGCCGGGTGACCGGCATCGACCTGGTGGCCGGGTTCATCGAAACCGCCCGGCGCCTGACCCAGGCGGCGGGGTTGCAGGAAAAGGTTTCCTTTCAGACCGGCGACTTGAGCGCCCTGCCCTTCGCAGCGGGCACCTTCGATCTGGCCTGGTCCCAGCACACTCTGATGAACATCCGGGACAAGGCCGACCTCTTCGGCCAGATCGCCCGGGTGCTCAAACCGGAGGGGATGTTCGCCTTCTACGAAGTCCTGGCCGGCCCCCGGACGCCCATCTACTACCCGGTCCAGTGGGCCAGCGATGCCTCGATCAATTTTCTGCTTCCTGAAGATCGGTTCCTGTCTCAGTTATCCGCGGCCGGTTTCGAGCAGGTCCGGTGGCAGGAGGTCAGCGACCTGTGCCGGGAATGGTTCCAGCAGGTGGTCTCCAAGATGGCCCGCCGCGCGGCCGACGCGCCGGCGCCCCTGGGCCTGAACCTGGTGATCGGCCCCACCGCGGCCGAGAAGGCGCGCAACACCCTGCGCAACCTGGAAGAGGCGCGCATCCGCGTGGTGTACGGCGTGGTGCGCAAGCAGAGAGACCGCCATGATTGAACCGCCGGCGGCTTCCGGGGCGTATCAGCACCTGAAAATCTACTTCGCGGGCGCCATCCGCGGCGGCCGCGGCGACGCCGCCCGTTACCTGGAGATGATCCGGTTTCTGCAGGCCTTCGGCGAGGTCCTGACCGAACACGTGGGCGATCCGGCCCTCACCGAGGCGGGCGACGACGGCCCTGACGACCGCTTCATCCACGAACGGGATATGATCTGGCTGCGGGGCAGCGATATCGTCGTGGCCGAAGTGACGCTGCCCTCCCTGGGGGTGGGCTATGAACTGGGCTGGGCCTGCGCCCTGGGCAAGCCGATCCTGGCCCTGTACCGATCGCGGCCGAACAAACACCTCTCGGCCATGATCGCCGGCAGCCCGGGCATCATCACCGCCCAATACACCACCGCCCACCAGGCCGGCGAGATCCTGCGCGGCTTTATCCGGACCTTTCTCAAGCAGCGCGAACTGGACCTGCGCCCCCGGTGAGCGCGAGGCCGATGGGAAGCCGTTCAGGGCCGCCTGCCTGGAACCGATGGCGGCGGCCGGCAGGCAAGTCGGTAAGCGGCAGGCAGCCTATTTGTCGGGGAGCGGCACCACCAGCACCGGTATCCTGGACTGTTTCAGCACCTTCTGGGCCGTGCTGCCCAGCATGAAACGGGCAAGCCCGCCGTGGCCCTGGGTACCCATGACGATGAGGTCGCAGCCTGTTTTTTCAGCGGTCTCGATGATTACATCCACCGGATTTCCTCTTTTCACCAGCACATCATCCAGCTGAAAGGTCTGTTCTTCGAACTCCGTCGATGCGTTTCGATAAATGGACTGCAGCGCCTGCAAAATGTGCCCGCTTTCTGGGCGCTGCTTGCCGATAATGGCCTTTCGGGCGTCACTCGTGCGTTGCTGTTTGATCTCAGCCCAGCGCTCGGCGCCCACATGATAGCTGATGGCGGCGTCCATGCCCGGAGATTCCTCCAGCGCATGGACGATGGTGATGCCCAGGCCAAACATTTTGGCCAGGTTCACGGCATAGGCGAGGGCGAGCCGGGCGTTTTCCGACAGGTCGGTGGCAAACAGGATCTTTTTTATTGCGACTTTGGGAAGTATCATCTGTTTTCTCCTTGATGGACCGTTTCTTGCCGTGCATCGGGTCGATCCGGCGGTCGTCTTTCAGCCCGCTAGTTGAACAAGAGATTGGGCAGCCACAGGGAGACGCTCGGCACATAGGTGATCAGCACCAGGTACAGAAACATGACCAAGATCCACGGGGCGCACGCCTTGGTGGTTTCGGTCAGCCCCAGATGGGAGATCCCCGAAGCCACATAGAGATTCAAACCCACCGGTGGCGTGATCATGCCGATTTCCATGTTCACCGTCATGAGCACCCCCAGGTGAATGGGGTCGATATTGAGATGCATCGCCATCGGAAAGAGCAACGGGGCCGTAATCAGCAGGATGGACGATGGTTCCATGAAGTTGCCGGCGGCCAGCAGGAGAATGTTGACCATGACCAGAAAGCCCACCTTTCCGAGGCCCAAATTGGTGATCCACTCGCTCAGATGCTGGGGAATCTGCTCGGACGTCAGCAGGAATGAGAAGAGTACCGCATTGGTGATGATATAAAGGATCATCGCCGACATGTTGGCGGCGGCCAGCAATGTCTTGGGCACGTCCTTGAGGCGCATGTCGCGATAGACGAAGACGGAGACGAAAAAGGCGTAGACCGCACTCATGGCGGCCGCCTCGGTGGCGGTGAAAACCCCGGAATAGATCCCGCCGATCACCACGACGATCAACAGCAATCCCCAGATGCTTTCGCGGAAGGTGCGCAGGCGTGTGCCCCAACTGGCCTTGGGCAGACTGGGATAGTTGCGCGTCTTGGCCACCAAACCGGTTACCCCCATCAGGAGAAGGGCCAGGAAAAGCCCGGGAATGATGCCGGCGATGAAAAGCCGGCCGATGGAGGCGTTCGTGGCCACGGCGTAAATCACCATGACGATGGAGGGCGGAATCAGGATCCCCAGACTGCCGGAGGTGCCGATGACGCCCACACCGAACTTCATGGGGTAGCCCTGATCCACCATGGCCGGCAGCAGAATGGAACCGATGGCCACCACCGTGGCCGGACTGGACCCGGATACGGCCGCGAAAAGCGCGCAGGCCACCACTCCGGCGATGGCCAATCCCCCGTGCCAGTGCCCCACCATGGCCGTGGCAAAATTGATCATCCGCCGGGCAACGCCCCCATGGGTCAGGAAGTTTCCGGCCAGGATGAAGAAGGGCACGGCCATGATTTCGAATTTCTCGATCCCGGTGAACAGCTTCATGGCCACCGCTTCGATGGGCACCTGGGTCATCGTGAAGAGAAAGGTCAGCACCGTCAGGCCCAGGGCGATGGATATGGGCATGCCGGTGAGCATCAGCACGGTCAATAGCCCGAAAATAATTATACCGCTCATGATAATCCTCCCTGCTCCCCGGGCAATTGATCCCTGCCGCGCCTGTCCGGTGACGACGCGTCTTCCAGGCCGTCCACATGGCTCGCATCGTGATGGGGCAGTTGCCCGGTCCGGACGAAACGCTCAATGACCTGGAGAAAACGGAAGCACATCAGGTAAGAGCCCAGCGGCACCGCGGAATAGAAGATCCAGACGGGCCATTCCAGATCCGGGGAAACCGGTCCCTCGGTCAAATCCGGCCAATCGAGACCCAGAGTGGTGGCCACGGCATACCGCAGCCCGACCTCCCAGACGAATTTGAAGCCCAACGTACCGATGACCGCGGTAAACAAGGCCCCGCCGCTCAAACCGATGACTACGAATTTGGCGCGATTTTTTTCTTTGAGGCTGTTGATGAAGACATCCACCCCCACATGGATTCCGGTGCGAACACCGTAAGCGGCGCCGAACTTGGCCATCCAGATGAACATATAGATGCACAACTCCTGGGCCCAGCTCATATTCAAACTCAAAAGCCAGTCCTGAACCACGGGGATGGGCCAACCGCTGGCATAGCGGTGCACCACCGCCAAGAAAATCACCATGGTGGCAGCGGCGATCAGCGAAGCGACCAGCCACTCTTCCAGGTGATCCAGAAATTTCAGTATGTGCTTCACTTTGATTCTCCATGGATTAGAGCCCATTTTAAGGCCCAGGAAAAAAATGCCGTTGTACGGGGCCCCCGGCATTTTTCCTTGGATTGCCGAAGCGGGCGCCGGTCTGGGCTTACTTCTTAAAACCCGTCGCCTGGTACACCTCCTGAATCAGATCGGCACCGATGCGATTGGCCATTTCTTCATGCACCTTGATCAGCGCATTTTTCCAAAGCGCCCGTTCCTGAGGGCTCAGTGCGATCACCTCTGATTTCCCCGAAGCCTTCACCGCGGCCATATCCTCGTCATTTTTCTTCTTGGCGATATCGTTGGCGAAGGTGGTGGCATCGGCCATGGCGCTTTCCAGCTGGGTGCGGATATCGGCCGGCAGACCTTCCCAGAACTTCTTGTTCACGATGACGGCGTATCCCAGATAGCCATGGTCGGTCAGGGTCACATACTTCTGCACCTCGTGCATCTTCTGGGTATACAGGTTGGAAGGGGGGTTCTCGGTGCCATCCACCACGCCGGTCTGCAGCGCCTGATAGACCTCTGAAAACGCCATGACCTGGGGGATGGCCTTGAGCGCCCTCATCTGCGCCTCGAGAATCTTGGAGGACTGAATGCGCATCTTCAATCCCTTGCAGTCTTCCGGAACCCGCAGCGGTTTGTTGGCGCTCATGACCTTGAAGCCGTTATCCCAATAGGCCAGGCCCAAAATTCCCTTGGGTTCCAGCTTCTTCAACAGGCTTTGGCCCACCGGGCCGAGGGTCACCTTGTGCAGCTGATCATAGTCGTCAAAAATGTAAGGCAGGTCGAAAACCTCGAATTGCTTCACCCCCAGGGGGCCGAACTTGGCCAGGGACGGCGCCAGCATCTGCACCGAGCCCAACTGCAGGGCTTCCATCTCTTCCTTGTCTTTATAGAGCTGGCTGTTCGGGTACACCTCTATTTTGACGGCCCCATTGGTCCGTTCTTCGGCCAGTTTCTTGAAATATTCCGCAGCCTGTCCTTTGGGGGTGTCGACGGCCACCACATGGCTGAATTTGATTATGATGGGTTCGGCCATCGCGGTTGCAGCCATAGCGATCACCATTCCGACAACCAGCACCAACAGAATTCTCTTTTTCATTTACTGCTCCTTCTACTCATCATTGTTTTGAATTGCGCCGGCAAGAGACCTGCTCCCATTGCTTCGCATGAACAGGCACCCCGCAAAGCGGAGCCACATATTACCTCGATTCAAGCGCTTTTCCGCTTGTGTACCGGACGGCCGATACCCACAAACCATTTCTTTCCCGATTGTCAGCCAAGTTAAATTAAGATATCAGTTTATGGCAATTGGAGCTTTTTTGATTCCGATGTCGGATTTTTTCTTACGCGCGAGCCTCGGCGGCACCGGCCGGGCGGCCGGGCGGCCGGGCGCATCGACACCACCCGATGCCCGGCCCAGGCCCAGGTGAGCGCGAGGCCGATGGGAAGCCGCCCATGACTACCCCTTTGGAGCTGTTGGCGCCCGCAGGAAATGCAAAGATCGGCATGGCCGCCATCGACCATGGCGCCGATGCCGTCTATATCGGCGCCCCCCGCTTCAGCGCCCGTGCGGCGGCCGGCAATCCCGTGGCCGAAATCGCCGCTCTGGTAAGCTACGCCCACCCCTTCGCGGTCAAGGTGTACGTGGCCCTCAACACCCTGCTTACGGACGCCGAACTGCCCGACGCCCTGGAACTGATCCGTCAGGTCCATGCGGCCGGCGCCGATGGCCTGATCATTCAGGACGTGGGCCTGCTGGAGTGCGATCTGCCGCCCATCCCGCTCATCGCCAGCACCCAGATGCACAACGCCTCACCGGAAAAAGTGAAGTTCCTGGAGGATGTGGGTTTCCAGCGGGTGATCCTGGCGCGGGAGCTGTCGCTGGCGGAGATCCGCGCCATCCGCGACCGCTCCCGCATCGAACTGGAAAGCTTCGTCTACGGCGCCCTGTGCGTCTCTTACAGCGGCCAGTGCTACCTGAGCCAGGCGCTTTGCGGCCGCAGCGGCAACCGCGGCGTTTGCGCCCAGCCCTGCCGGCACCGCTACACGCTTTACGACGGCCAGGGGAAGAACATCGCGGCGGACAAACACCTGCTCTCGCTCAAGGATCTCAACCTCTCCGGCGCCATCGCCGATCTGGTGGCCGCCGGCATCACTTCCTTCAAAATCGAGGGCCGCTACAAGGATGCCACCTACGTCAAGAATGTCACCGCGGCTTTCCGGCAGGAGATCGACCGCTTTATCGCGGCAACGCCGGGCTTTCGCCGGGCCAGCACAGGCACGAGCGAAATTAACTTCACGCCGGATCTGAACCGCACGTTCAATCGCGGTCACACGCGCTACTTCCTTTGCGACCGGAAGGAAAAGGTGGGTGCCGTCGAGACGCCCAAGTCCATGGGGAAAGCCGTGGGCACGGTGGCGGCGGTGGGCAAAGGCTTCTTTCGCCTGCGGGGGGAAACGCTCCGCAACGGTGACGGCCTCTGCTTCTTTAATTCTTCAGGAGTTCTCGCCGGGGCCAGGGTCGACCGGATCGTCAAGGATCGGATCTATCCCAACACCATGGAGGGTTTGGCGGTCGGCCAACATCTTTATCGCAACCGGGATCAAGAATTTCTGCGGCGCCTTGAGCGGGCATCCGCCAACCGACGGGTGGGTGTAAGCCTGCGCTTGCTGCAAAGCGCCACCGAGGTGGCCCTGGAAGTGACGGACGAGGACGGCCTCCAGGCCCGGGCAAGCATTTCAGCGCCTTACCAGAACCCCCGGAATCAGGAAGCGGTGCGCGCCCAGACCCACAGCCAGTTGGCCGCCATGGGCCATACGATCTATCGCCTCGATGGCCTCACCTGCGCGCCCGAGCAGCCCGGTTTCCTGCCCCTGAGCACCCTCAACCGCCTGCGGCGCGAGGCTTTGGAACGGCTGACCGAGCGCCGCATGAAGTACTACCGGGCCAAGGCGGCCATCTTTCTGCCCAACTCGGTCCCTTACCCCGAAAAAGAATTGGATTACCGGGCCAATGTCCTCAACCGCAACGCCGAACGGTTCTACCGGCGCCACGGCGCCACGGTCAGCGAGCCAGCCCTGGAATCCGGCACCGCCCCCGCCGGCAAGCCCCTCATGACCACCCGCTACTGCCTTCGTCACCAGCTCGACCTGTGTCCGCAACATTCTAAGCAGAAGATCGCTTTGAAAGAACCGCTCTTACTGACCGACGGCCGGCACAGGTACCGGCTCACCTTCGACTGCCGGCGCTGTGAAATGCTCTTGACCCTTGAAAAGCCTGAATCGTGATATTAAAGACATATCCAAATTCTTGGTGATTGCGCTTTTTTATTGTGATATTGGTATGTAATCAACGCGCCTGATAATCAGACCACAAGAGAAGTGCAAAATATTGCGACTATATTATCAGGCATCCGCAAAGTTTGTTTACGGTGTGAACCCAAAGCGGATTCACCCCAATTTTTTACCATGGTAAATGTTTTCCAGCCCATCGCCTCCACGTCGTTGGCCGTTGCCAGATACTTATCCCCTGCTCTTCAGGAAAGAATCAACGATGAGGTCGGACAAAAATTCTATTACATCATCCAGATTATACTTTTTGTCCAAAGATAGCCTCAATGACATGATCTCGATTAAACCTGTCAGGCTGTATCCCAGTAAATCGGCATCTACTTTCCGGATAATGCCTTCGTTTGCGGCGGCCTCGATCTCCCGTATGAGGGGCTGCGTAAGACCATGGTAGATTTTTTTGATCTTATCCGCCGGCCAACGCTCCTCGCTGGCCATTTCAGCGCGAAGCTGATTCAATATTTCACTATATCTCGTATAATTTTTGTAGAAAACCCTGCCACGGATTTTCATGCGCTCGACAAAATCTTCTTCGCCCTTTATGGCAATGGCCGCCTCTCCCACGATATTTCGGAAGACGTGGTCAATGACCTCTATGAACAACTCGCGCTTATCCTGGAAGTAGAGATAAAACGTGCCGGTCGATATTTTAAGCGCCCCGGTGATATCGACGATTTTTACCCCATGGTAGCCTTTGGTGCTGAAAACCTCGATGGCTTTTCTGATAATCTCCTCACGCCGCTTCTGTTTTTCCTTTGGTGTGGTTGCCGCCTTGCTGAAATCAGGAAGGGCAACCGCTTTGTCTGCGGCATTCGAAGTAATTTGCTTCTTTAGAAATGATACCGGCACCCGACACCCTTTTTTTAAATCTTCAATCTCCCTCAGGCGCCGGAGATGGGTATCGTCATAGTAAGCCATTGTTCTTCCGGTTTTTTGGGGAGGGTGCAGCAGTCCCTGCCGAAGGTAAAAATGGATCGTCGTGCGCGGTACCCCGGACTTATCGACCAATTCTTTAATCCGCATTTCGGTTCCCCTTTTTACAAACTATAGACTTCTTTTATATAGAGTTAACCAGAAAAATTTCAATTTTTAAAGACCTTCGAGACTGAACGAGTTTCTGGTGAACAAGATAACAGCACATTTTTAGTATGTTACATAGATTCAGTCATTTTTCAACACATCTTGAATTAAATATTGACTCGCCTTTCCTTTAGTATATTTAATCGACAACGAACATTCATTTTCTATAGACTGCTATCAGGGGCGGCAGCGGAATGTCAATAATCAACCATAAAATTAGCACATTGATACATCGCAGCATGCAATCGACGCAAGCAAAGGATTGTCACTATGGAGAAAAGTAGCATAGCCATAATTGGTATCGGCGAGGTCCCCACCGGAACCTACCCGCACCGGTCGCGGTGGGACATCATTTATGAGACGTGCATGGCCGCTGTAAAGGATGCGGGCATTCACAAGAACGATGTGCAGGGCGTGGTTACTGTCGCGCCTCAAGCACAACCTGAGATCGCCGCGGAAATCTCTTTCGGAAAAATACCGGAGGAACTGGGGCTGCGCGGTTGCAAGGATGTGTGCATCTGCAACGCTGGCGGGGCATCCACATCCAATTGCCTGCGGATGGCCGAACAGTATATTGAAAGCGGGCTGGCCAGATTTGTTCTCATCCCCCATGTCACCGTTCATTCCAGTATACCGGCGCCTGACCTGATCAACTTCTTTGCCAAAGCAGGCATCGACCTTCAATGGGAATATCCCTACGGCACGACTTACAATGGCATCATCGCGATGATGACCCGACGCTACATGCACGATTCGGGTACCAGTGCCGAGGAGATGGCATCTATCGTGGTCTCGTTGCGCAAATGGGCGACGCTCGACCCCAACTCCATCTTTTTCGGCAAAGAGGTACCATCCGTCGACAAAATCCTCTCCTCGGGCATGGTCTCTTCACCCTTGCACAAACGCGAATGCAATGTGCTGGCCGACGGCGGGGGCGCCATGGTGGTGACTTCTGCCGAAACAGCATCGCAAATGGGGGTGCCGGCTGCATATAAACTTGGTGAGAGCACACGATATTTCAGCGCGTTTACGACCACCCGAAGCACTGAATCCGTCACGACGGGATTTCGGGATGCCACCCGGGAAGCACTGGCCGATGCCGAGGTGTCGAAAGAGCAGATCGATATCTGGAATGTTTATCTGGCTTATCCGGTCGGGCACCCCATGTTCATGGAGGCCGCAGGCTTATGCGGGCCCGGCCGTGCGGGAAAAGTGTTCCTGGAAGGCCACACCTGGCCGGGTGGGAAAATGCCATGGGCCACTATCGGCGACGCCATCGGCCGTGGGCACACCGGCTCCGGCGTCAGCATGGCGACTTACATCGAAACCGCCCGGCAGTTGATGGGCAAAGCGGGGGCACGTCAAGTGCCGGATGCCAGATTCGTGTTTCAGAACACATCCGGTGGATCAGGCATGAATTTCATCGCGACCGTGTGGGGGAGGGCAAATAAACCATGAAACAGAATCTAAAACCGATCCCGGTCACCCAGCCATGGACCACGGAATTCTGGAAAGCGGCGAAAGACGGAAAACTTATGGTTCAGCACTGCCGGGCGTGCGGCGCGAATATCTTTTTTCCTAAAAAGGTCTGCCCGGAGTGCTGGTCCGACGACCTTGGCTGGATCCAATCGTGCGGCCGGGCCAAAGTCTACACCTATTCGGTCATGATGGACATGGTGGAGCCCAAGTTTATGGGTGATCTACCCTATGTGCTGGCCATGGTCGACCTTGAAGAGGGGATTCGCATGACCACCCGGATCGTCAACTGCAATCCCCAGGACATCGCCATCGATATGCCCGTGGCGGTCGTCTTCGAAGATATATCGCCCGAATTCGCCTTGCCGGTCTTTCAGCCGGCTGATGAATCCCTGCGGCTGCAGGCGCCGGATGAGGCCCCGCAAGCGACAGGCCAAGATGCCCCCACCGGGCTGCGACCTGAAAATTATCAAACCATATTATATGAAACCGGCGGGGAAAACGGCGCGGTCTGCACCATTACCTTGAACCGTCCGGAAAAGTACAATGCCATCAACCAACGCATGGCGTTGGAACTCGTGGATGCCTTCCGCCGCGTGCGGGAGATTCCAACCGTCGGAGTAGTGGTGCTGACCGGCGCCGGCAAAGCCTTTTGCACCGGCGGCGACCTGGAAGTCTTTCCCTCCCTGGCCGAGCACACCTCCAGCCTGAACTGGCTCGCTCACGAGGGCCTCGATGTGCAGCGGGCCATAGCCGGCTGTGAGAAGGTGGTCATCGGGAAGATCAATGGGCACTGCCTGGCCGGCGGGCTCGAACTGGCACTGGCTTGCGATCTGCTTTACGCCACAGAATCCGCCCGCCTGGGCACCACGGAAATCAATATGGGCGTTCTGCCCGGCTGGGGCGGGACAGCCCGGTTGCCGCGCAGCATGCCGGTTTTTCGAGCCAGGGAAATCGTCTTCAGCGGCCGCAAGGACTACACCGCCAAAGAGATGTACGACATGGGCCTGCTCACCCGCGTGTTTGCCGATGATGGATTCGAATCCGGCTTTGCGGCTGTCGTGAAAAACATCGCCTCTAAAAAGCCTGTCGCCCTGCGCATGGGCAAGGAGGTCATGGCCCGTTCGGTGGACGGCTGCGATCTGGAAACCGCACTGGCGGTCGAACGCAACGGCATTCAGTGGCTGACGTACGCGCCGGATATCCAGGCCCTGCTGGAGCAATTCAGGGCCTCCCCCGATCAGCTGACAAGAACGCAGAAGCAAAGCAACCTCCAATCCGACCGCAAAGGGTAAAGGAGCTATGCATGGATTTTTCTTTCACCAAAGAACAGGAAATGATGCGGAAGGAGATCAAATACTTCTGCAAAAAGGAATTGAGCAAGGAGTATGTCCAGTGGATGGACGAAAATGTGGACTTCCCGCCGGACGACCTGTGGCGCAAATTCGTCGAGATCGGCTTCTTTAAATCCGCCATCCCGGTCGAATACGGCGGAGACGGATTGGGGTATGTCGATCAAATGGTTGCCTTTGAGGAAATCTGCAAGGCCTCTATGTCGGTGGCGCTGGCGGTGGGAACCACATCCGGTTTCGGTCCGCGCTTCATCTCCGAGATGGGGAGCAAGCAACAAAAGGAGAACTATCTGCCTTTGATCGGCGAGGGCAGGCTCAAAACCTGTATGGCGCTTACAGAGCCGGGCGGCGGTACGGATATACTCGGTGCTTTATCAACCTTTGCCGAGGAAAAGGACGATCGCTGGGTGATCAACGGGGAGAAGGTGTTCATCACGGCCGCCCATGCTTCCGACTACATGATCACCATCTGCAAGACCGAAACGGACACCAAACCTTCAAAATCGCTTTCGGTTTTCCTGGTCCCCGCGAAAAGCAAAGGCATCACCATCACCCGCATTCCCAAGATTTCCTGCCATCACTGCGATTCGGTCGGCATCACCTTTTCCAATGTGGAAATCCCCCATGACAGCCTGCTGGGTACCCGGGGCAACGGGTGGTACGAGATGCTGGCGGTGCTCAATCCGGAGCGCATCGCCTGCGCCATGATGGGCGTCGGCCTGATCGCGGCCGCCTACGAAGATGCGTGCGCCTATGCCCAGCAGCGCCATGCCTTCGGCGGCCCGATCAGCCGTTTCCAGATCCTGCAGCACTACCTGGCGGACATTTATATCAACCTGGAGAACTCGCGGAACCTAACCTACAAGGCGGCCTGGTTGTGCGACCACGGGCGCCCCTACCACCTGGAAGCCACCATGGCCAAACTGGTGGCCTCCGAGGGTGCCCTGCATGCGGGGCGTTTCGGGGCCGAAATCCTGGGCGGATACGGCATCTGCATGGAATATCCCATGCAGCGCTACTTGCGCGATGCCTACCAGCTCCAGTTTTCGCCCATCTCCAATGAAATGAGCAAAAACATGATGATGCAGTTCCAGGGATTCCCCAAGTCCTGGGCTTAATGAAGCAGACACCCATCAGGAGGATCATATTATGTACACGCTAGGCGATATTCCTCGCAAAACTGCCAGTCAATACCCGGATGCATGCGCCATCGTATTTGAAGGCCAGCGCTGGACCTATCGTGAGCTCAACGAACGGGTCAACCGCCTGGCCAATGCCCTTGCCGCCCTTGGGTTTGCAAAGGGCAGCCGGGCCGCTGTCCTGGCGGAAAACACCTCCAAGTACCTGGAAACCTATTTTGCCGCAGCCAAGCTGGGCATGAGCGTGACACCCTTGAATTTCCGGCTGTCCGAGGAAGAAATCGTCCACATCGTCCGGGACAGCGAGTCGTCCTGCTTTTTGATCGGAGACAGCCAGGTGGAGCGGGCCATGAAAATCCGCGAACGGCTGCCCGGCATACGCACCTGGATCGGGTTCGATTCGGAATCCAAAAATCTTCTGGGCTACGAGAAGATGATCGCCTCCGCCTCCGGCCAAGAACCCACTCCCGCTGTTGCAGTCGACGAGAACGACTTGGCGGTGCTCATGTATACCGGCGGAACGACGGGTTTGCCCAAGGGGGTCATGATGTCGCACCGCAACCTCATGACGGCCGTGCTGTCGGCGGTCATCGCCACCGGTTTTACCCGGGACGATGCCACCTGTTTCGTGCTGCCGCTCTTTCATGTTTCATTCTGGCCGGCCTTCGGCGTCCTGATGGCCGGCGGAAAGGTGGTGATCAACCGCAAGCCCGACCTGAATGGCATCCTGCGGCTCATCCAGGATGAAAAATGTACTCACATCAATGCGGTTCCCACGGTTTACGCCTGGATGCTCCAGCTTGCGGATGTGGACGGTCATGATCTGTCCAGTTTGCGCTCAATCACGTACGCCGGCAGCCCGATGCCGATCGAGATTCTGAAGCAATGCATCAAAAAATTCGGCCCGATCCTCTCTCAGGGGTACGGCATGACCGAGGCGCTCGGAGTCAGCACGCTGATCGACAGGGATCATTTCCTTGAAGGCGATAAATCCAGGCTGCTGGCCAGCGCCGGCAAACCCGTTTTCTGCGCAGAGGTCGATGTCTTCGACGAACATGATCAGCCGGTTAAAACAGGGCAGATCGGTGAAATCGTCGTCAAGGGAAAGCACGTGATGATGGGGTATTGGAAAAATCCGGAGTTGACCCAGCAGACGTTGCGGGGCGGTTGGTACCATTCCGGAGACATGGGCTACAAAGATACCGAAGGCTACATCTTTCTGGTGGACCGCAAGGCCGACATGATCGTCACCGGCGGAGAAAACGTCTACCCCAAAGAGGTCGAAGATGTGCTGTATGAACACCCGGCGGTGGCGATGGCAGCGGTGGTTTCCGCTCCGGACCCGAAATGGGGGGAACGCGTGCAGGCCGTGGCGGTGCTGAAGCCGGGAGCCGCCGTCTCGGAATCCGAGCTGATCGATTTCTGCAAGACCAAACTGGGCGGGTACAAGTGCCCCAAAGCCGTGGCATTCTGGGAAGCTTTGCCCACCTCCACGATCGGCAAAATCCTGCGCAAGGATGTGAAAAAGAAATTCTGGGAAGGCCACGCGCGCTCCGTCAATTAAAGCCGAATACATCCCGGCCCGCTAAATCCATAGGGAGGCATCATGAAACAGCATAACGCAGACGACTACTTCAAAATCGATCCCGAGCCCCATTTGATCGGCGACATGGGACCCGTCAACCATTTTCCAGGTGTGCAGATGTGGTGGCGGGCCATCGGCGCCATCCATCGCCCCATGCTGACCGGGGCGCCGCCGCAATCCTTCGAAGGCATGGAAGAGTGGGAGATGCTGAAAAGCACCGACCCCGCCAATATCATCCGGTCCATGGACAAGTACGGGGTGGATATCGCCTGCCTGCTGCCCGAATCGATGATGGACACCACCGGGTACTCCAGTCGCTGGTGCACCAATGGCGACATGGCCGAAGTGGTCGAGTCGAACCCGGACCGGTTCATGTACCAGCCCAACATCTCCCCCATCAAGCATAAAGGCCTGAAGAACACCATTTGGGAGCTGGAGTACTGGGTCAAGGAGAAAGGCGCCAGAATTTTCAAATTCTACCCGCCCGAAGACACTTATATCAACGACCCGGAGATCTGGCCTTTCTACGAAAAGGCCGAGCAGCTGGGGATTGTGCTTGACATCCACACCGGGTTCTCCTGGGTGCCGCCCGGGAAGAGCAAATACGCCCTGCCCATCTATCTCGATGACGTGGCCCGGGATTTTCCGAACTTGAAGATCAATGCCTTCCATATGGGGTATCCCTACTGCGCGGATTTGAACATGATCGCCATGCAGCACCCCAACGTCTACGTCTGCCTCAGTCTGTTGATTCCCTGGGCCACCAGTTCTCCCCGCAACTTCGCAAAGATCATCGGCGAGGCGCTTCGCTGGGTAGGGCCGGAAAAGATCATCTGGGGAACGGATTATGCGGGATTCGGTTCGCAAATCAGGTTCGCCGTCATTGGCATGCGGGAATTTCAGATTCCAGAAGATATGCAGCAGCAGTACGGGTACCCGGCTATCACGGATGAAGACCGGCGAAAGATTTTCGGTGGCAACCTCGGCCGATTGCTGGGGATCGATACGACCAGACGGCGGGCACGCCCGGGCAAGCCAGACAAACAAGCAGCCAACTGACCCACACACCGATTGAATCACCGGGAGAAAGGAAAAAAGCATATGCGTTACGACACGTTGTTCGAGCCGGTCACCATCGGCAATATGGAACTCAAGAACCGGATCGCCGTGGCGCCGATGAATGTCGGGTACGCCGCTCCGGACGGATATCCGAACGATCAGTATCTGGCGTTCTATGCGACCCGCGCCCGGGGCGGTTTCGGCCTGATCATCACTACCGCGGCCATGGTCAACCCCCACGACTGGGCCGGATCTGAAAGCATGAACCCGCTGAAGTTCACGGACTATCGCTATTACCGCTTCTGGAATGAAATCATCAAGGCGGTTCACTACTACGACGGCTGCAAAATCGCCATCCAGCTGAGCCCCGGCTGGGGACGCCAGGGGCATCCCAACGTGGGCCAGCCGGGCGTTCCGTCCGGAGCGCCCTCTTGCATCCCCCTTTGCATGGACCTCCGGGATTACTTCAAGAAATGCAAGGGCAACCTGAAGCAGATGAGCAAAAAGGTCCCGGCCGGAACCTTCGAGAGCATGGACCTGGATGGGCTGATCAAAATGTCGGATGAAGAGTACTTCTCACCGGAATTTCAAGGATTCCTGAAGGACGTTCTCGCCCAGATGGACCCCGAGATATTTCATTATATCTGGGGAGACGTGCCCCGGGAACTGACCGTCCCGGAAATAAAGGACTTGGAAGATCGCATGGCCGTTCAGGCCAGGGACGCCTTCACCCTGGGATTTGACGCCGTCGAAATCCACAGCCCCCACGGCTATCTGATCCATCAGTTTCTGAGTCCCAAGATGAACAAGCGCAAGGACGAATACGGTGGCAGCCTGGAAAACAGGGCGCGTTTTCTCATGAACATCATCCGAAAGATCAGGGCCAAGGTCGGGCCGGACAAGCCGGTCTGGTGCCGCCTGTCCGGCGACGAGCTTCAGCCCGGCGGCATCCACCACGAAGAGCAATGTCAGGTGGCCGCCATGGCCAGGGAAGCCGGGGTCAACGCCATCAATGTCTCCCAGGGCAGCTACGAAGCGATGGGCAGCGCGTTTGCACCGGATGGGGAGGGCGATTTCACGAGATGGGCGGCCGGATTCAAAAAGGCAACCGGCGGGTTGCCCATCCTGGTACCCAATTTTCTGACGCCCGCCTGCGCGGAGAAAGCAATCCGTGAAGAATCGGTGGACATCATCGAACTGGGCCGGCAGGCCCTGGCCGATCCGTTCTGGCCGGTCAAGGTGAAGACCGGACGCGAAAAAGAAATCATCAAGTGCATCCGCTGCCAACAGTGCTACATCGAGTTCGGCGCGAAACACTTCCTGGAATGTGCCGTCAATCCCATCACCGGCCGGGAGAAATACTTTCCGGAGTTGTGGCTCAATGAAACTACTTTGGGTAACCGCCTGAATCGGGCCATGAAGAAAATGGAGGGATTCCCGCAGATCTAAACGATTTGCCTGATTTCGCACCCGAGTGGGTGAAGGAGGCAGGTGTTCCGTGCCGGCCGGCATCGATTGAATCACAGATGTAAAGGGAAGGAAGAGATGATGGCTACGATGAAAAAGACAATCCGTTTATTTGGGATGATGATTTTTCTTTTCGGCACATGGACCATTTCCGCAAGCGCTGAACCCTGCTCCCCTTCAACGGCCTTCGATGCTTATGCCATGCAGTATTTGACCCGGACCATTCCGGGAATAAGATTGCTGCAAACCAGTCCGGGCATGCATGTCATCCTGGCCGGGACCGGTCAACCTTGGTATGATCCCATCCGCAATCCCCAGAGTATCGCCATCATTGCTGGCGGGAAATTCATCTTGTTTGATGCAGGGGACGGCTGCGCTCACACCCTAGAGCGCCTGAATCTGCCCATCAACCTGGTCGACACGGTCTTTCTGACCCATTATCACTCGGATCACGTCAACGGTCTGGGGCATTTGATCAGCCACACTTGGGTGAATGGCCGGCAGCAGCGGATTGATGTATACGGTCCTAAAGGCGCCATTTACCTGACCAACGGGTTCAAAAAAGCAGCCAAATTGGATGTCGCTATCCGGACCGGAAATCTCGAGACCCTCGACACCGATTTGGCTGAGGGTGTACCCCACGAATTCGCCTACCCCGAAGACGGCTCGCCCATGACGGTGTGGAACGAGAACGGCGTTGTGGTCAAGGCCTTCAAAAACGATCACTACGATGTGGAAATCTCATGCGGATACCGTGTCGAATACGCCGGAAGAGCGATCGTGCTCAGCGGCGACACCATTTATTCAGAGCATGTGATCGAAAATTCCATTGGCGCCGCCCTGCTCATCCATGAAGCCACCAATAAAGCCATGGCGGAACGCGCGGCATGCCTGGCGGCTACTTTGCTGGGGCCGCAGGGGCAGAGTACGGCCCTTCGGATCCGACGCGCCATAGAACATCACATCGACACATCGGAGGTCGCCGAGGTGGCTGCCCTTGCAGGAGTGCAAAGCCTCATTTTGACCCACATCATCCCGCCGATCCCGGAGTCTTTTTCGAACGCCTTCATGGAAGGCATGGATGCGATCTACGCCGGCCCAATCGTTGTCGCCAAGGACGGCGATTCCTTCTACCTGCCGCCGTTGCCCGATGTCGGCATTGTCGGACCGTGCAATGGACCCTGCGCACCATGAAAGCACCACCCCTGTCTGGCAACATGGCCCTGGACCTCAGTGCCCCCAGGGCCTGGGACGGGAAGTCTCCCTGGCCTTGAGGCGCGCGTGGCGGATGCTGTCGTCACGGATCTTCTGACCTTTTGGCCGCGGAAGAGGCAGAATATATCTACAGATACGTCCATCCGGGTCATCGGCAGTTCCAGTGTGTCTTAAAAATGCAGAAATGAATGCAGAAGAAAGGATGAAACCGATGCTACGCAGCCTATATTATTCATTCAGCTTGGTCCTCATTCTGGCACAGTTGCTGCCGTCTTCCGTATTGGGGCATGGATGGGGCGGTTACGAACAGGGGGCCAAGGCGCGCGGCATGGGCGGCGCTTTTACGGGCCTGGCCGATGACCCGAGCGCTGTTTTCTACAACCCGGCCGGGATATTGAAGTTGGAAGGAACCCAGACATCGTTTGGAGTGGCCGTGCCAATCATACGAGGTCAGTTCGAAAGCTATGGAACATCGGGTATGGATGATGTCAACCGGGGGGATGAAACCAGTCTCGAAGATCAGACGTTCATCATCCCCAACTTCTATTTGACATCTGAAATTAACGATCGACTTGCATTGGGATTGGGCGAATACACGATCTATGGACTGGGTTTCGAGTGGCCCGACTCTTTTGAGGGAAGATTCGCACCCGGAGGCATAAACGGCGATTTAAAAACGATGACGCTGAGCCCCGTTGTCGCCTACCGGATCACCGACGATCTTTCCATTGCTGCAGGCGGTCGAATCGAACGCGCGGAACTGGCTCTTGAAAATAGAATTTTTGTTGCCCCCGGTGTCGGCGAAGTCAGCTCCAAAATCAGCGGGGATGATTATGCAGTGGCCTGGTATTCGGCGATCCTTTACCAAATTACGCAGAATTTTAGTGCCGGATTGAATTACAGGAGCGAAATGAAACACTCCTTCGACGATCTCGATGTCGAATTTACTCCTCAAATAGGTATGCTAGGCCCTATTCCCGTCGGTCTAACCAATACGAAAGCCGACCTCGATGTAACTCTACCGCAATTTATTTCCCTCGGGTTGGCCTGGTCCGTCGGGTCCCTGACATTGACGGCAGACGCCTATTGGTGGAATTGGTCCAAGTTGGATGAATTGAATTTCGTTCTGGAAGCGCCGGTTGCCGGTCAAGCATCCCTGCGCACGCCCATGGATTGGAACGATACCTGGACTTGGGCCATAGGCGCTCAATACAAGATCAAGGCCTGGGATAGGGAAATAAGCCTGAGAGGCGGATTTATGTACGAGGAATCTCCTGTACCCGATGAAACCGTCATTCCGGTCGGGTACCAGGGTGACAACCTGTTGTACAATGTCGGCATTGGTACCCCGATTGGCCCGATTTACTCCGATCTTTATTTTACATATGTTCACACAAAAGATCGCGTCTGGAACAATTCCTATAGCTATACGCGAAACCCCGGGGGTGGACCGGTCACAGGTGAATTCAACGATTACCAAACCTTTTTAATAGGCGTAAATTTCACTTACAAATTCTAAAAAATCGCGATAGCAGGCGGTTCCGGTTTTTCTGCTCCAGCTTAACTGGACTGTTGAACAGAGGGCGGCAGAACGGACCGCCTTGGACGAAAGCCGGGCTAAGCAATTTAGCAACTTCAGGCCCTTGCGGTTGAACTGCTCGAGGCTGTGGGGCGCGAGATGCAGCGCATCGCCGAACTCCTGCACGAAGATCATTCCTGCGCTCAAACCGGGTTGGGGCCCCTCGGTCTGCGTGAGCGTGCGGCCTGCTCTGGCAGTCTCTCCGTCGAAAGAGGTCCCGGGCATGGCAGTATCATCCTTCCGATAGTCCCGTCAGTCCTTCCCCAGCCTGCCGTTGAGACAGTAAAAGGAAGAATTAATTTGTGGAGCAAACAGGGTTGGCAGTGTCGGTGTTCGGGGCCTTGTTGGCAGACGATACTAAAATGCTGTATGTCTCCATGTCCGGAGATGGACGGCATCACCGAAAAAATTGAGGTTTCTATGAGGGCCGGTCGACATCCTAAAATTTCCCGATTATATTCTTAGACATGAAGCTTTTAAAAATCTCTGACTGGGCAGTCTCCAGAAAAAACAACACCATTGCTATTGTTCATGATGAAGGCCTGCTTCTAAGACCCAGCAAACCGCATCTTTTTATGATGGGCGGGGTTCATGGAGATGAACCCGAAGGCGTTCACTTGGCAGAACAAACTCTGAAGTGGCTCCAGCAGAATCGCAGCCCTTTAAAGTGGTCTGTTTCCATTGTAACATGTCTAAATCCTGACGGTTTTCAATCTTCTCAGCGGGTGAACGGAAATGGAGTCGATCTGAATAGAAACTATCCAAGCAAAAACTGGTCGGCTAAATTTGATCAACCCAAATACTATCCGGGCCCCTCGCCGGGCAGCGAGCCCGAAATTCAAGCCGTTGTCGCTTGGGTCAAAAAAACAAAACCTCGACTGATCATTCACTTTCATTCATGGCAGCCCTGCGTTGTCCTTTCCGGTCCACCGGGAGAACCCTACGCCAAAGCCCTGAGTGAATCCTCGGGCTACCTATTAAAAGACTCCATTGGTTACCCCACACCGGGAGGCTTAAGTCAGTGGGGATGGTTTGACAACAATATTCCTATTATTTGCACCGAAGAAAATGACCAAGGAGGTCTTGAAAAAACCTGGGAAAGATTCGGGCCAGGTTTGATAAAGATCCTAACTGCTTTGGATTAAGCATTGTGTGCATTGCGCCCAACCCCGGGAGCCAAAATGGGGACAGCTATAGTATCAACCTGATAACACGAGCCCATGAGAATCTGCGATAAGGGAATAGTATCTACCGCTTCAACCTGCCGCAATTGGGCCGATGGTCCTAAATGGCAGCGTTATACAATGACGTCCTGCCCTAGTGGTCGTGCGGCGTCACCGCCTGCCGCTCGACCACGGTATGCGCCATGGGTTCGCCGCTGAAGCTGGGGAACGCCTGGATGAACTGGCGGTGGAGCAGTTGGGTGGAGAGGATGGCCACCAGGGCCATGTTTTCCCGCTCGCTCACCAGGCGGCCCTCCTGCTGGCGGCACTTGGTCACCAGACGCCGGACCTTGGCCGGGTCGAAGCAGCCTGCGCTGTTCAGGCCGGCATCGGAGAGCAGTTCGTCCACGTAGTCGGGTGGATTCTCTCCCATGAAGCAGCGGCTGATGGGTGCCCGGTAAGGCTGCTTGGGCCGGTTGATAACCTGGGAAGGCACCTGGCCGCGGGCCATGCGCTTGAGCAGATACTTCTCGGTGAGACCGTTGAGCCGCAGCTTGGCGGGCAGTTGCGCGGCCAGCTCCACCACCCGGTAGTCGAGGAACGGGTAACGGCCCTCGATGGAGTTGGCCATGGCCATGCGGTCGCCCTGGGTGGAGAGCAGATAGTTGGAGAGAAACAGGGTGTTCTCCAGGTACTGGGCCTTGGCCAGGGGCGACCACTGGTGGAAGGCCGCCGGCAGCTGATCGACGATGCGGCGGGTGAAGCTCTCCAGGTCGTCGGTCTGGAACTGCATTTCCGCCGAGAAGAACCCCTTGAGCTGGCTGGTGTTGAGCCAGCGCACCATGTGGGAGTAAACCGGCGAATCCACCTGCTCCAGATTCTTCTTGAAAAAGCCGATGAGAAAAGCGCTGGGCCGGCCGCTGGCCTGGTCGAAGATGTCGGGGTAGATCTTTCCCAGCAGGAAGGGCCGCAGGTTCGATTCGGGATGGCGCGCCCAAAAACGCCGGATCATCGCTTCCTTGAAGATATCGTAGCCGCCGAAGATTTCGTCGGCACCCTCGCCGGTCAGCACCACCTTAAAATCGCTCCGGCGCACCAGCCCGGATAGCATCATCAGCGGCGCCGGGGCCGTGCGGATCATGGGCACCTCGGCATGCCACACCACCTTGGGGAAGATGCGGCCGATGTCGTCATAGCTGCATTGGATGGCGCGGTGCTGGGTCTGGATGGCCATCAGGGCCGTCTGTTGGAAGTAGGTTTCGTCGAAACGCTTGTCGCTGAACTGTACCGAGAAGGTGTTGAGCCGATTGTTGAAATTGTTATGCACCAGGGTGCTCAGGTAGGTCGAATCGATGCCGCCGCTCAGGTAGGCGCCCACGGGCACGTCGGCCCGCAGTCGGATGCGCGAGGCGTCCAGCAGCAAAGCGGCCATCTGCTCTTCCCACTCCTCCACGGAACGCGCATCGGGCTCGGCCTCGTGGAAGGCCAGCTGCCAGAAGCGCCGGATGTGCAGCCCACCGGTATCGAAGACTGCCAGATGCCCCGGCGGCAGCTGGTAGACACCGTCGAAGGCGGTCAACGGGTCCACGGGGGTCCAGCAGGTGAAGACATCCGACAAGGTGCGGGTGTTGAGCCGCCGGGGGATGCGTTCGTCCGAGAACAGAGCCTTGATCTCCGAGGCGAAGTGCAGCCGGCCCTCTGCCAGATGGTAGAAAAGAGGCCGGATGCCGACGCGGTCGCGGCCCAGCAGCAGTTGGTTGCGGCGCTGATCCCAGATGGCGATGGCGAACTGGCCGTTGAGGTGGTGGAAGAGTTCCGGGCCGTGTTCTTCATACAGGTGGACGATGACTTCGGTGTCGCTCTGAGAGTAGAATCGATGGCCGCGCCGGATCAGGCCTTCGCGCAGCTCGGGATAGTTGAAAATCTCGCCGTTGAAGATGATCCAGACATCCCGCGTCTCGTTGTGCATGGGCTGATGGCCGCCGGACAGGTCGATGATGCTCAGGCGCGCGTGGCCCAGGCCGCAGGCGTCGCCCAGGTAAAGGCCGGTGGCATCCGGGCCGCGGTGGCTCATGGCCCGCAGCATGCGGTTCAGGATGACTTCCTGGTTCTCTTTGGCGTTGAAGTTGACGATGCCGGCGATGCCGCACATGGAGGGGCTCCTTTTATGCTCAAGACCGAGGGCTGCAGATTCAATAGCTGGGTTGTCAGCCTGCTCCGTCCCTTGTTCGAATCGATATTTTCAATAAATTACACGATTATCGCCGGATGGCAAGATGCCGCGCCAAATTGATCGGCCGGACCGGGCGAGGTGCCCGGTCCGGCCGATGCGATATTCGTTGTCCCTGCTCGGGGTTAGATGTCGAAGTAGAGGGCGAATTCATGGGGGTGCGGACGCAGCTTGACCGGGTTGACCTCGTGCTTGGTCTTGTAGCTGATCCACATGTCGATAGCGTCCTGGGTGAAGACGTCGCCCTTGCGCAGGAAGTCGCTGTCTTCGGTCATGGCCTTCATGGCTTCCTCCAGCGATCCCGGGGCCGAGGGGATCAGCGCCAGTTCCTCGGGCGGCAGGCCGTAGATGTCCTTGTCCAGCGGATCGCCCGGATCGATCTTGTTCTCGATGCCGTCGATGGCCGCCATCAGGCAGGCGGCAAACGAGAGGTAACCGTTGCAGGACGGGTCGGGCGTGCGGAACTCGATGCGTTTGGCTTTGGGCGACGCCGAGTACATGGGAATGCGGATGGCGGCGCTGCGGTTGCGGCTGGAGTAGGCCAGGTTCACCGGCGCCTCGAAGCCCGGCACCAACCGTTTGTAGGAGTTGGTGGTGGGGTTGGAGAAGGCGCAGATGGCGCGGGCGTGCTTGAGGATGCCGCCGATGGCGTGCAGGCCCATCTGGCTCAGGCCGGCATACTTGTCACCGGCGAACAGGGGCTGGCCGCCCTTCCAGATGCTTATGTGGGTGTGCATGCCGCTGCCGTTGTCCTCGAAGAGCGGCTTGGGCATGAAGGTGACGGTGTGGTTGTGGCGCAGGGCCACGTTCTTGAGCACGTATTTGAACCACATCAACTGGTCGGCCATGACCAGCAGCGGCTTGAAGCGCATGTCGATCTCGCACTGGCCGGCGGTGGCCACTTCGTGGTGCTGGGCCTCGATCTCGATGCCCAGGTTCTGGAGTATCAGAACCATTTCGGTGCGGATATCCTGGAACTTGTCCATGGGCGGCACCGGGAAGTAGCCCTCTTTGTGGCGCGGCTTGTAGCCCAGGTTCGGTCCTTCGTCGCGGCCGGTGTTCCAGGCGCCCTCGATGGAGTCGATGCTGTAGAAGGCCTTGTTGGATTTGGACTCGAAGCGGATGTCGTCGAAGATGAAGAACTCGGCTTCCGGTCCGATGTAGGCCACGTCGCCGATGCCGCTGCTCTTGAGGTAGGTTTCGGCCTTCTTGGCGATGTAGCGCGGATCGCGGCTGTACGGCTGGCGGGTCACCGGATCGACGATGTCACAGATCAGCACCAGGGTGGACTCCTTGAAGAAGGGGTCGATCTTGGCCGTGGCCGGATCGGGGATCAGCAACATGTCGCTGGCATGGATCGGCTGCCAACCGCGGATGCTCGATCCGTCGAAGCCGTAACCATCCTCGAAATTACCTTCATCCATCTCGCTGGCCGGGATCGTCAGGTGCTGCCACAGCCCCGGAAAGTCCATGAAGCGCAGATCGATCATCTTGACGTTTTTGTCCTTGACCATCTTAAGTACATCTTTAGGTGTCATATCTTCTCCTTTTTACTATTCCGCCATACAGCGTGTGTATATGAGACAAGTCATCTTACCCTGCTTACTGCCTCTGTTATTGGCAATAATCCTTCTTCCGCTGCCGCGCGCGACGGGCGGCGTTGCGCTGAATTTCACCAAATCGGCAACCCGGTGCGTCAAATGGCGTCTTTTCCGGTTTCACCGGTGCGCACCCGGATCGCCTGCTCCACGGGGTAGACGAAAATCTTGCCGTCGCCCAGTTTGCCCGTATGTGCGGCGGTCTTGATGGTGCTGATCACCTTATCCACCCACTCGTTTTCCACGATAATCTCCAGCTTGATCTTGGGGATGAAGTCCACCACATATTCGGCGCCGCGGTAGATCTCCTTGTGGCCTTTCTGCCGCCCGTAACCTTTGACCTCGGAGATGGTCATCCCCTGGATGCCGATCTCGTTCAGTGCTTCCTTGACATCATCCAGCTTGAAGGGCTTGATGATAGCTTCGATTTTTTTCATGATGCCTCCTCTTGAATCTAATGGGTTCGGCCAGCGGATCAGCCTTGAATTTCAAAACCTCTCTCGCCATGGAATGCGCCGTCCAGTCCGAGGATCTCGCTCTCGGCATCGATGCGCAGGCTCCCGGTCACCAGGCGGGTGATGGCGATCACGATCAGGGTGGCCACAGCGGAGTAAGCGGCCGTGCCGAGGATGGAGACCAGCTGAATCCACACCTGCCGGGGGTTGCCATATACCAGTCCGGTTCCCAGGGGGTTGACCGCCGGGTTTGCGAAGATGCCGGTGGCCAGCGCCCCCCAGATACCACAGATGCCGTGGACGCCGAAAGCGTCCAGCGAGTCGTCGTAGCCGAATTTGTGCTTCAGTTTGGTCACGAAGATGAATCCCAGGAAACCCGCGCCGGTGCCGATGATCAGCGATGCCCCCAGCCCCACGAAACCCGCCGCCGGCGTGATGGCCACCAGGCCGGCCACGGCGCCCGAGGCCAGGCCCAGCAGGGTCGGTTTTTTCTCCAGGGCCCACTCCACGCACATCCAGGTCAGGGCCGCGATGGCCGCCGAAGTGTTGGTCACCAGGAAGGCCGATCCGGCCAGACCGTCGGCCGCCAGCTGGCTGCCGGCATTGAAGCCGAACCAGCCGAACCAGAGCAGCGCCGCGCCCAGGGCCGCCAGGGTCACACTGGAGGGAAACATGGCCTCCCGGCCGTAGCCGATGCGCCTGCCCAGCACCAGGGCCAGCACCAGGCCGGCGACGCCGGCGTTGATATGCACCACGGTGCCGCCGGCGAAATCCAGGGCACCCATCTTGGCCATCCACCCGCCGCCCCACGCCCAGTGCGCCACCGGGCAGTAGACGATGGTCACCCACAGCAGGGCGAAGACCAGCCAGGACGAGAACTTGAGCCGATCCACCACCGAGCCGATCACCAGCGCCAGGGTGATCCCCGCAAAGGTCATTTGAAACAGGACGAAGACATACTGGGGAATCGTGCCCTGGACGGAAGCGACCCCGATCCCGTTGAGCAGGAAAAAGTCCAGCCCACCGATGATCCCGCCCTTGTCCGCGCCGAAGGCCAGACTGTACCCGTAAATGACCCAGATGACGCTGGCCAGGCAATAGGCCGCGAAGGTCATGGCATAGGTATTCAACAGGTTCTTGTAACGGGCCAGACCGCCGTAGAAAAGCGCCAGACCGGCGGGCGTCATCATCATCACCAGGGCCGTGGAGACGATCATCCAGGCCGTGTCGCCGTTGTTGATCGCCGCATCGGCCGCGAAAGCAGGGGTGGCGGAGAGCAGAATCAATGCAGCCAGTCGCCAGAAGGTTCTTTGTAACATTCGTTTCATCCTCCTTCAAACCAAAAATGAATCTTAGAGACCGCGGCAGGCCTACTGCAGCACCGCCGCGATGGTCTCGCGTATTCTTTTGACATCGTCTGCGGCGTCGACTTTTTCGCCGTCGAAACTGCGCACGTAAAACACATCCACCACCTGATCCACCTGGGTGGCGATCTTGGCCACCCAGATGTCGAGGCGGCAGCGGAAGATCGCATCGGTGATGCGGTAGAGCAGCCCTGGAAAATCCCAGGCGATCACCTCAATGATCGTGTAGAAGCTCGAGGTTTCGTTGTCGACGGCCACGGTCTGGGGACGCTCCTTGGATATGGTTTTGATCGAACGGAAGCCGAGCTGTTTTTCGGCCAGTTCGGCCGACAGATCCAGCTGATCGGCCAGGGCCGTCTCCAAGTTGCGGGCGGCGCGCTGCCAGCGCTCCTCCTCGAAGAGGATGTCGGGTGGCGGCTTGACCTCGAAAATGTCCAGGGCGACATTGTTACGCCAGGTGAAGATGCGCACGTCCAGGATATCGATGCTGTTGAGGGTCAGCACGCCGGCCACCCGCGACAGCAGGCCGGGCCGGTCCTTGGCGCACAGGGTGATGGTGCGGGTCTGGCCGTCGGCCGATTTGTCGATGCGCCACACGAACGCATTTTCCTGGAGCTGTCGGTGGAGCGCCATGTGCTGGGGGATCTCCTGGGACGGGGTGTGCAGCATGTAGCGCGGCGACATGAATTTGAGCAGATTGGCACTGGCGCTGCGCTCCTCGGCGGTGAGGGCCGCTTCCAGGATACGCTCTTTTTTCTCCTCCATGATGCGCATGGCCCGCTTGGAGACCAGCTCGCCTTTTTCCATGACATTGAGGGTCTTCAGAAAGAGCGAGCGCATCAGCGACGCCGTCCAGTCGTTCCAGGCTTTGGGACCGGTGGCCATGGCATCGGCCACGCTGAGCAGGTAGAGCATCTTGAGCCGCTCGGGTTTGGCCACCCGGCGGGCCACGTTCAATGCCGTCTCTTCATCGTTGATGTCCCGGCGCGTGGCGGTTTCGAACAGCAGCAGGTGATCGCGGATCAGGAATACCACGGCCTCGATCTCCGCTTCGTTCAGCCCTTTTTCCGCACAGATTCTGGTGGCCATCTCGGCGCCGCGCTCCGCATGGCCGGGAGCAGGCTCGGCCTTGCCGATGTCGTGCAGCAGTGCGGCCCACAACAGAACGCGTTTGTTGCGGATCTCCTGGTAAAATTTCTGGGCCAGGGTGTCCGGTTCGTCATTTTTGGCGGTGCCGACCTGTTTGAGCAGCCCCACGGTCAGCAGCAGGTGTCGTGCCACGGGATAGAGATGGTACTGGTCGAATTGAATGCGGTTGACCAGCCCCTTGAATTCGGGAAGGTAGCGCACCAGGAAACCGGTATCCAACATGGCGTAAAGCGCATTGAACTCGCCGGCCGGCCGGGCCAGAACCCGTTCGAAGATTTCCGCGACTTGCGGCGAGCTGCGGAACCAGTCCTGGTTCACCAAATCGGCGAACTCCCGGATCAGACGGCGCGCCTCGGCGCTCAGGGGCGCCTTGTGCACGGCGCTTTCGGCGAAGATCTTCACGATCAGCAGCGGATCGTTGAGAATCGCCTCGGGCGATACGAAGTTGAGCATGCCGCGGTTGAACTTGAGACCGGGCACGTCGGTGGTTTTCAATGCCTTGTTCTTGCGTTTGAGCCGCTTGCGCTGGTCCAGCTCATAAATGAAGACATCGTAGCACTGCTTGATGAACTCCATGTGGCCGTGCAGATCGCCCAACAGCCGTTCCACCGGCAGGTGGCCATTGACCCCCTTGACTTTCATGGCGTCGGCCAGGCTCGTCTGGTGCTCCAGGTGCAGTTGATCGCACTTGCGGTTCATGAGCAGATGCAGCTGATTGCGCACCGACCAGACAAAGTCCAGGGAACGGCTCAGTTTTTCGAATTCGTGGCTGGAAAGGTAGCCGTAGTATTCCAGATCCCGGGACTGCTTGATGTCGGACTGGATGCGGGCGATCCACAGCATGGTGTGATAATCGCGCAATCCCCCCTGGCCTTCCTTCAAATTGGGCTCGAGCAGGTAGGCGCTGTCGCCGAAGCGGGTGTGGCGCTCGGCATTGCTCTCGACCAGCTGGGTGATGAGCTGTGCCGGCTTGGGCGTGAGCAGCTTGACCCGCATGCGATCCATCAACTGGTGGTAAAGGGGCGACATGCCGCATACGAATCGGCCGTCCAGCAGGGCGGTGAGCACCTCCAGGTCCTGACGGGCCAGCTGGATGCAATCTTTGATCGAACGGGTGGCGTGGCCCACCTCCAGTCCCATGTCCCAGAGGGGGTAGACGATCTCGCGCACCAGGGCTTCGGCTTCGGCCGGCACCCTCTCTTCGAAGAGAAACAGCAGATCGATGTCGGAAAAGACACACTGCTCGGCCCGGCCATAGCCGCCCAGGGCGATCATGGCGTAAGGATTGCGCATGATCCCCATGCGGGGCCCCACGGAACTCTGGGCGAAACTGGCCAGAAAATATTCATCCACGGCCGCGGCATGGGCCTTGAGAAACTCCTGGGCCGTCATGCCGGCCACCATGGAGAGCAATTGCTTGCGCCGGGCCCTGAAGGTCTCGGCGGCTGGGGGGCTTTCCATGATATTGGTCTGTGGCATCATGCGACGCGTGCGCTCCGGGTCGTTATGGGCTTCGTTCTTTGCCGTACCCCAGGGTACCGGTTCGGAAGCAAACAGTTGCTGAACATATCGCAATAGATGTGCCATGGCTGCCGCACCTGAAAATTACATTTTAAAACAATCAATTAGGAAATATGCAAGAGAATTGGAAATTTTGATGGAATCTACAATTTTGTCGTACTTTCGGGGATAAAAATTACATTTGTGTAAATCAAGTAGCGATTTTTAAATCTTTCGCTGCTTTCTGGCAAAGCGGCCGGAGCCATGCCGCGCCCCGACCGCTTTCACCCCCATTCGATCCGAAGCGCTATTCCTGCCCCAGGGCCACGGCGCCGGCCGCCAGTCCTTTCGCTTCGGCCGGTTTACCCGCAGAAACCACCATGCCGCCATGGGAGGCGATGCCGAAATCGGGATAGGCCACGCCGCCATGCTCCACCATGTCGAGCCCCTCCAACTCCTCTTCGGGAGAAACCCGCAGACCGATGGTCTTATCGATCAGTTTGAACAGACCGAAGGCCAGGGGGAAGGTCCAGACGAAGCAGGCCACGATGCCCAGCAACTGCACGCCCACCATGGACAAGCTCGTGCCGCCCATGTTGAACAGGCCGGCCGCCAGCGTACCCCAGGCGCCATTTACCGCGTGTACCGAAACGGCGCCCACCGGGTCGTCGATTTTGATGCGGTCGATGAAGAGCACCGAGAAAACCACCAGGACCCCCGCGATGGCGCCGATGATGATCGCGCTGCCGGGCGACACATTGGCACAGCCGGCGGTGATGGCCACCAGGCCCGCCAAGGCACCGTTGAGGGTCATGCCGATTTCCGGTTTGCCGAATTTGAGCCACGAGGCGAACAGGGCTGTCGTGGCGCCGGCGCAAGCCGACAAATTTGTGGTGACGAAAATGATCGCGATACTCTTGTTGGCCGCCGTGGTGGAGCCGGGATTGAACCCAAACCAACCGATCCACAGAATGAACACACCCAGCGCCGCAAGGGTCATGCTGTGCCCCAGGATCGGCTTGATCGCGCCATCTTTGCCATATTTGCCGATCCGCGGCCCGAGGACGATGGCACCGGCCAGGGCGGCCCACCCGCCGATGGAGTGAACGACCGTGGAACCTGCAAAATCGATGAAGCCCAGCTTGCCCAGCCAGCCGTTGCCATGGAACAGGTTCCCCCAGGCCCAACTGCCGAAGATGGGATAGATCACCGCGCTGATCACGGCACTGTAGAGCAGGTAGCCTACAAATTTGGTACGTTCGGCCATGGCGCCGGATACGATGGTGGCCGCCGTCGCCGCGAAGACCACCTGAAACATCCAAAAGGCGAGAATCCAGGGATCTCCGTCGGGGGTCCAGTCGCTCAAAAAGAATCCGTCGGTCCCGAACCACCCGGTCTTGGTGGTCCCGAACATCAGGCCGAATCCGATGGCCCAGAAAGCAATGCTGCCGAGACAAAAGTCCATCAGGTTCTTCATCATGATGTTGATGGCGTTCTTGGCCCGGGTAAACCCGGTCTCCACCATGGCGAAGCCCGCCTGCATGAAAAACACCAGGGCCGCGGCGATCAGGGTCCACATGTAGTTGGCGTGGGTCTGCACCAGATCGATGGCCTCTTTATTGGTCAGCGGCGTGGGATCATCGGCCCACGCGGCCGCCACACCGCACCCCAGCAACAGCACCGCACCCGCGCCTATCATCTTCATCGGTTTCATCGTCAGTACTCCTTTCGAAATTTTTCTGAATTGAAGAGCGGAAGTCGCCTTCAACCTTTTCTTTTCGTCTTTTTCTCAAATCGCATCTTTTCCCGATTCGCCGGTTCGGATGCGGATGGCATTTTCCAGGGGAAGCACAAAAATTTTTCCGTCGCCCACCTTGCTGGTGTTGGCTTTTTCGGCAATCGCGGCCACCACTTTGTCCGCCATCTCCCCCGGCACCACGATGTCGATCTTGATTTTGGGGACGAAATCAACCTGATATTCGGCGCCCCGGTACACCTCTTTGTGGCCGCGCTGGCGGCCGAATCCCTTGACCTCGCTGATGGTCATGCCCGTGATGCCCAGTTTGTTCAGCGACTCTTTGACCTCGTCCAGGCGAAACGGTTTGATGATCGCTTCAATTTTTTTCATTGCCACGCTCCTCAGAATTAAAATGAATCCATCCGGCCCGATCGTGCTGAGCATAGATACCAGCAAGGGGCATGCCAGCGACCATACGATGCCTCATCTATTTGGTATTTATGTAATATTTGCATTTACATACAAATACATATTGTTTTTTATGTTTACAGTTTTGTTTTTATATTATCTTGTTTTGACATTTTTGTAGCATACCGGCGCGGGGCGAGCATTGCCCTCAGGAGCCGGAGAGCGGCGACGTTATGCAATTGGCGAGGATGGCCATGAAACGCCGCCGGCTATCGATCATCAGGCGGAACGGTGAGAAATCAGGAGAGGAAATAGGTATGGGTGGGACACAAGATGTGCGGCCGCCGGGAGGTCGCGGCGGTGGTCGTGCAGCGATGGCGGTCCAGGCGCCTGAGCCTGTGGGAGTCGAAGAAGCGGATCTGCCTGGCCGAGATCGAATGCACGATGGTCCAGTGGTCCCAGGCCGGCCCGCCCAATCCAATGAGGATGGCGCGCCTGTCGCTGTCATCGAGAAAACGGGCCATGGCCTGCCAGAACTCGTCCAGGGGGACCTCCGGCCGATGCTTGAAGGGCATGCGGCGGTTGGGGATCCGGCGACCCACGACATCGCGCAGGATAGCGCCGATCTCGTTCAGGCCGATCCCCTCGGTCAACACCGTGCTCAGCTCACTGGTTTTTTCCAGGTAGACCATGATCCGCCGGAACAGATCCCGCGAATCCTGTTCATTGTTGCCGGCCACGATACGCGCCGCGTTGACGATGCTGTAGATGGCGCACAAGCCGTCCAGCGCGCCTTGAAAATAGGGTCTCATCGGTGCTCCCCCGGACCGAGATGCCGATTGTGCGGAACCGGTATCAGGTGCCGCTTGAAAATACCGGATGGCGTTGGGCCGCCAAGTTGACCAGCAAGCTGGCCATGGCGCCGTAGGAAAGCCCGGCCGCCTCGGCCGCATACACCAGCGTGGTGTCGGCACTCAAGTCGGCGTTCGGGTTGATGTCCAGGACATAGTAAAGGTCATTTTCCATCCGCAAATCGATGCGCGCGTAATCCCGGCAGCCCATGGCCCGATAAGCGCCGACCGCCGTCCGGTTCAAGGTGGCCAACTGCGCCGCATCGAGCGCGGCCGGAATCCGCAGCTCTATCTTCTCGTAATGCACCGAACCGGGAATGAATTTGGAGTCGAAGGTGCACAGGCGGTCCCTGACCTGCTCGAAGGCACTGAAATCCATCTCCGCCGCGGGCAATGGATGCACCGTGCCGTTGCCCCAGAGGGTGACATGAAACTCGCGGCCGTCGATGAAGGCCTCCACCAGGGCCGGTTGTTTGAATGTGTCGTGCACGAAGGCGACCCGCTGTTTGAGCTCCTGCCTGTCCATCACCACCGCATCGGTGGAGATGCCGAAACTGCAATGTTCCAGCGCCGGCTTCACGATGGCGGGAAATCGGTCCCAGACGTCCACCCGCTGCGGATCAATCACCCTCCCGTCGGGGGTGGGGATGCCCTGGCTGTTGAGCATCTCCTTGACCGCCGCCTTGTCCCAACTGAAAGCAAGGATATCGGGAGAAGAACCGGTGTAGGCGAAATTCATCGATTCCAATATGCCGGCCACCGCGGCATCGCTGCGGGGGCAGCCGGGCAGTTCTTCGCACCAGTTGAAGACGACGAAATCCTCCGGTGCATACAACCGCAGCAAATCGCCGAGCGTCGCGTCGGTCACCGGCACGACGGTCACCGGGTGCCCCTCTTTGTTCAATTCGGTTGCAAGCTTTTCTGCGGATTCAACGGCGTTCGCCGTCTCTGCGGAATCCCAGGCAGGGTCCAGATTGTGCAGCATCAAGACAGGTATGTCGGTTCGTCTGTGTGTCGGGTCCATCGCCTCCCATATTCCAATGCATGCGGCCAGGGCGATAACGGATCTATCCCCTTTCCAGATTCAGGTTGCCGGTGCGTGTTCATTTGAACGGTTGATCGACCGAAAAACTCCAAACTTAATGCCGCCTTACCCTAAAGCAGGATATCGCGCAATAAAAAGAGGGCGGTGTGGAAATTTATTGCCCCAGAAACCGCTGCCATGTGTCCACCACGAATTGGCGCGGCTGCGCGAAGCGGTCTTGGCTTACCCGGGCCGATTGCTGGTTCAGGTTGAGGCGGTGCACCATGGCCCTGTAGATAAGGTAGGCCCGGCGCAGGCGGAAGGCCGTGGTGTTGTCGAGGATCCCAGCCTCGTTGAGGGCCTGCAGCAGGCGGACATTGTCGGTCCAGCGGACGATGGCCGGATGTTGGTGGGCATGTCGCAGGACCAGGTATTGCACCAGGAACTCGATGTCCAGGATGCCGCCGGCCCCCTGCTTGATGTCGAACTGGCCGCTGGTTTCCGCCTTTTGCTCCTTGCGCAGCCGGACCCGCATGTCGGCCACCTCCTGGCGCAGGCGTTCGCCGTCCCGTGCCTTGGTGAGGGTTTCCAGACGGATGGCATCGAAGCGGGCCAGCATGGCCGGGTCGCCGATGATCGCCCGGGCCCGGATCAGGGCCTGGTGCTCCCAGGTCCAGGCCTCGCTGCGCTGATAGTCGGCAAAACCCTCCACATGACTGACCAGCATGCCGGAGTCTCCACTGGGACGCAGGCGCATGTCGATGTCGTACAAGACGCCGGCGCCCGTGTGGGTGGTGAGCAGGTGCAGCACCCGCTGGCCCAGGCGGCTGAAAAACTGGGCATTGTCCATGCTGCGGACGCCGCCGAAGGTGCTGCCCGGCTGGGCGGCGTGCAGGAAGACCAAATCCAGGTCCGAGCCATACCCCAGTTCCAAACCGCCCAGCTTGCCATAGGCGATGACGGCGAACCCGCGCTCGCAGCCATTTTGGACAGTACTGCAGGCCGGCGTGCCGTATTTCTCTTTCAGCTGCTGGAAGCACAGGTCCACGGCCGCCTCGAGCACCACTTCGGCGATATCGGACAGATGATCGCTGACTTTCATCAAAGGCAGCACGTGGGTGATATCCGAGGCGGCCACCCGCAGCACGTTCACCTGCTTGAAGACCCGCAGTACTTCCATCTGATATTCCAGATCTTCGGCGTCGACCCCCGCAAGGCGCTGGGCCAGCTCTCCCTCGATCTCCCGGCGCCGGGGGGGACGGTACAGAGTCCGGGGGTCGAGCAGTTCGTCCAGCAGCACCGGATGGCGCCCCAGGAAGGCGGCGATCCAGGGACTGGCGCCGGCCAGCCGCACCAGGTGGGTGAGGATCGAAGGGTTCTCCAAAAGCAACGCCAGATAGGAGGTGCGCTGCTGGATACTGCGGATCATGTCGAAAATGCGGGCCAGCACCAGGTCGGCCTGGGGGTCGCGCCCCACGACCTGCAGCACCAGGGGCACAAGCCGGTTGACGCGCTCGCGGCCAACGCTGCTCATGGCCTGCAGGGCCCGGTCCTCCTTGAGGGCTGCGATCTGGCGCAACGCCTCTCCCGGCACCTGGTAGCCGATGCGGCGGATCAGGGCCGTCCGCTGCTCCTTGTCGCCCACCCCCTGCCAGAGCACCCGCAACTGCTTGAGCGTTTCTTCTTCGGGGCTGTTGACGCCATTTTCCTTTACCGGCGCCAACAGTTCGTTGAAGTGGGCATGCACACGCCGACGATGGTCATCCAGACATGCCAGGAAGCCCTCCCAACCGTCGAAACCCATGACCACCGCCAGGCGCCGCTGCGCCCTGGCCTCGGTGGGCAGGTGGTGCGTCTGCATGTCGGCCCACTGCTGCAGGCGGTTTTCCACCGTGCGCAAAAAGACGTAGGCCTCATCCATGGTGCGGCCCACGGCCGCGGGGATGTAGCGTTTTTTCACCAGCACCTGGAGCACCTGCCGGATAGGCCGGATCTGGAGAGCGGCCTCGACCCCGCCGCGGATCAGCTGGAACATCTGGCCGAAAAACTCGATCTCACGGATGCCCCCCGGCCCCAGCTTGATGTCGTTCTGCATGCCCTTTCCGCGCACCTCGAGGGCGATGCGGCCTTTCATCTCCCGCAGGCTGTCGAAGGCGCCATAGTCAAGGTAGCGGCGGAATACAAAAGGCCGCAACCGCCCCAGCAGCAGCTCGCCGGCCGCCTGGTCGCCGGCGATCACCCGGGCCTTGATCAGGGCATAGCGCTCCCATTCGCGCCCCTGCTCCTGGTAGTAATCTTCCATGCGATCGAAGTTCATCACCAGCGGCCCGGCATCCCCGTACGGCCGCAGCCGGGTGTCCACCCGGAAGACGAAGCCGTCGGCGGTGGGCACGCCGATGATCTGGATCAGCTCCCGGCACAGACGCGTGAAAAAGGTCTCGTTGGTGGTTTCGCCCTGGCGGCCGCCGCGGGTCCGGCCGTCGGCGGCATAGGCGAAGATCAGGTCCACGTCCGAAGAGAAGTTCAGTTCGTGGGCCCCGAGTTTGCCCAGGCCCAGCACCACCAGGCCGACGCGCTGCCCCTTGGCATCGAGGGGTTCGCCCCAGGCCGCCGCTTCGCGTGCATAGAGATAGTCCACGGCGGCGCCGATGGCCGTATCGGCCAGCGCCGAGAGATCGGCCAGGGTCTGGTTCAGGTCGGCCCAGCCGCAGATGTCGCGCAGGGCGATGCGCACCATCTCTCGTTGGCGGACGCTTCGCAGCACTTGCATCACCGTCTCCCTGGACGGCTCCTGGAATGTCTCGGCTGCGCCGACATCGCCGGTCAGGGGCTGACCCAACGCCACCTGGCAGGCGTGCGTCAGTCGCGGCCGCAGTGGCCGGTCCCCGCTATCGGACCGGAGTTCCCCGCTGTCGATCAGGTCGGTGAGCAGGGTGGGCCGCCGCACCCATTGATGGACGATGAAATCGCTGAAGAGCAACACCCGCTCCAGGCAGGGCCGCAGGGCCCCCGGATCGGGAACCGCAAGGCCGTCACGGTCAAATGCCTCGCCTACGGTTTGCCAGCGCTCGATGGCTTCCTTCTGTAGATCGGGGGGCAGTTGGGGCATGCAGATTCCTGTGGTTGTAAATATCCCCTGTCGCGGCAGGGAGATAAGGGAGCGCGCGACGGTGATACTGGCACGTTTTGTGAATCCCAGAATATCGTTGCGCACGCGCCTTTTTGTCCTTGATAGCAGAAAACCATTGGGGACAACAGCCCAATTTAACTAAATAAGGCATGCGTTTCGCAAAGAAGTCCGCCGACCCTGCGCCCCCGGACAAGGGTGCGGACATGCGCCCTGGCTTAACATTTTTGCAATTAATCGGAGTGATATTTTACATAATTGTAAAAAATGGAACGCCTGGCAAATTCGAGATTACAGTCGATATCCCATTTTAGGTATAGACTTAATCGAGAAATTTTTGTTAAAGAAAAAGGTTTTTTCAAAGCGCATCGCAGGTTGAAAAGGAAAGGTGAACCATGTGTCGTTTATTTGCCATCACCAGCAAAACACCCCTCTCCCCCATGGTGGCCATGGAAGCCATGGACATCATGCGCGAAGGCCATGACGGTTCGGGCGTGGGGCTGTTCTTGCGCGACCTCTCGGGCCCCTTCGAAGAGATGAAAGAAGCCCCAATCCTGTCGGGCATCTTCACCGAAGCGGGCATCAAGCGGCTCGATCGTTTCATGATGGATCTGGGTTTCATGACCAAGTACAAGATCTCCATCAAGGTGCCCAAGGTGCCGCTGCCCGGCACCCCGCGCCGGGATGTATACCTGATCCGGGCCTATGAATATCCCGAAGGCTGGGAGGCGCTGCCGTTCCAGGAGCTGGGACGGCGGCTGCTGAACATCCGCCTGCAGCTGCGGACCATGGGCGAAAAGGAAGAGGACATGATCGTCTTTTCCTTCTGGCCCGACGTGATCATGATCAAGGAGATCGGCGATCCGATGAAGGTGGCGCACCATCTGAACCTGGACCGCAAGGAACTGCATGCCCGGGTGATCATGGCCCAGGGGCGCCAGAACACCAACTACGCCATCAATCTCTACGCCTGCCACCCCTTCTTCATCGAAGGCTACGCCACCATGACCAACGGCGAGAATACGGCCTTCGTGCCCATCCGGGAGTATCTGCTCTCGCGTAACGTGCTGGGCTACACCGGCTACCAGTCCGATTCGGAGGTATTCACCCACATCCTGCACTATACGCTGAACCGATTGGGGTTGGGGATCGAGGCCTACAAACACATCATCACGCCGCTGCAGGACAAAGACCTTACGGCCCATCCCAACGGCGCGTTCCTCAAGCAATTGAAGCACAGCTGCCGGCAGCTGACCATCGACGGCCCCAACTGCGTCATCGGCTGCCTGCCCGACCACAGCCTGTTCATGGTTCAGGACCGCAAGAAGCTGCGCCCCGGCGTGGTGGGCGGCAAGCCCGGCTGCTGGGCCTTTTCCTCGGAGATCTGCGGCCTGGACGCCGCCATTCCGGATCGCGATAAAAGCAAAGATTTTCAGCCCATGCATCTGGACACGACCATGGTCGGTCCGGACCGCCAGGAGGTAAAGATATGCTCCCAAACCGCCCCATTAGCCCTTCCACACTGAGCGTCAAGGACCTGCTCTGGCAAGTCGCGTGGAGCAAAGACAAATGCACGCTGTGCGGCCGTTGCACTTCGGTGTGCCCCGTGAGCGCCATCGAGCTGGGCGTCTTCCGCAAGCGTACCCTGAATACGGACCTGGCCTCGGCCGCGCCGCCGTCCAATGTCTATCAGGTCTACCACGGCATCCGCCAGAAGACCGACCCGGCCTATGCCTGTGTGGGCTGCGCCATGTGCAACCTGGTGTGCCCCAACGACGCCATCGTCCCCATGCACTCGGATGAAGCCGACAAGCAGCGCTTTCACATCAACCGCGGCGGGTCGCCCCGCAGTCGGGGCGGACGGCGCAATGTGCCCGGCGGCATCCTGGACCAGATCAAGTTCATTCGGATCTCCATGCTTACCGACCCGGCCCTGGACGCCGGCCGGCACGAGTTCGAGCTGCGCACCCTGCTGGGCCGGGTGTTGCCTCCCGAAGAGAATATCAAGTTCTTCAAGGAGAACGGCTGGATTCCGCCGGTGCGTGAAATCTATCCCCTGGTCATCGGCAGCATGTCTTTCGGCGCCTTGTCACCCAACATGTGGGAAGGACTGCAGCTGGGGGTGGCCTACCTCAACGAAGAGCTGGGCATGCCCGTGCGCATGTGCACCGGCGAGGGCGGCTGCCCGCCGCGCCTGCTGCGCAGCCGCTTCCTGAAGTACACCATCCTGCAGATCGCCAGTGGCTACTTCGGCTGGGACGAGATCATCCACGCCTTGCCCGAGATGAAGGAAGACCCCTGCGCCATCGAAATCAAATACGGTCAGGGGGCCAAGCCCGGCGACGGCGGCCTGCTCATGTGGCACAAAGTCAATAAGCTCATCGCGGCCATCCGCGGCGTGCCCACGGGGGTGAGCCTGCCCAGCCCGCCCACCCACCAGACCAAGTACTCCATCGAGGAGGCCGTGGCCAAGATGATCCAGTCCATGTACATGGCCTGGGGCTTCCGCGTGCCGGTCTATCCCAAGATTTCGGGCACCTCCACGGCCATGGCGGTCTTGAACAACCTGACCCGCAACCAGTACGCGGCAGGCCTGGCCATCGACGGCGAGGACGGCGGCACGGGCGCGGCCTACAACGTTTCCATGGACCATATGGGCCACCCCATCGCCACCAACATCCGCGACGCTTACCTGAACCTGGCCAAATTGGGCAAGCAGAACGAGATCCCCCTGTTTGCCGGCGGTGGCGTGGGCAAGAACGGCAACCTGGCGGCCAATGCGGCGGCCCTGATCATGCTGGGCGCCAGCGGCGTGCAGATCGGCAAATACGTCATGCAGGCCGCCGCCGGCTGCCTGGGATCCGAGAGCGACCGCTGCAACATCTGCAACATCGGCCAGTGCCCCAAAGGCATCACCTCCCAGGACCCCCGGCTGTACCGCCGTCTGGATGTGGACATGGTAGCCGAACGCGTGGTGGACCTGTTCCTGAGTTTCGACACCGAACTCAAAAAGATCGTGGCGCCGCTGGGCCGTTCCACCACCCTGCCCATCGGCATGTCGGATGCGTTGGGCATCAGCGACTACCACGCGGCGGAGCGGTTGAGTATCAAGTATGTGGTTTAAATAATAGAAAACTGGTTTTAGGTGGCGGATGGAAGTTATTGGATAAAAAATAGATAGAACACCATCACCTGAAACTTAAGACCTAAAACCAGGCCCACTTAGGAACGAACATGGAAAGCAAAGATTACGTCACAATTTCAGGCCGTGAGAACGGCACAAGAATCGAATCCCGCGTCCTCGAAGAGAAGATCCAGGCGGCTGTCGCCCAGGGCCAGACGCGGCTCTCCATCGAAGCCTATGGCCAGCACGGCATCGGCGGGCGCCTGTGGCGGGCCGCAGATCAGAAAGTGCACGTGGTGGTGAACGGGCCCACCGGCCAGCGGGTGGGTTCCATGGGGTTCCCCAACACCTGGATCGATGTCATGGGGCCGGCCTCGGACGACGTGGGCTGGCTCAATGCCGGCGCCACCATCGTGGTCCACGGCAACGCGGGCAACGGCGCGGCCAACGCCATGGCCCAGGGCAGGATCTACGTGGCCGGCAACATTGGGGCCCGAGGCATGACCATGACCAAACACAACCCGCGCTTCGAGCCGCCCGAGCTGTGGGTCATGGGGTCGGTGGGCGATTACTTCGGCGAGTTCATGGCCGGCGGTGTGGCCGTCGTTTGCGGCCACAACCCCCAGACTCCGGGAAACGTGCTCGGCTACCGTCCCCTGGTGGGCATGGTGGGCGGCAAGGTGTTCGTGCGCGGCCCTCACCGTGGCTTCAGCCAGGCCGACGCCATACTGGTGCCCATCGACGACGAGGAGTGGCAGTGGCTCACCAGCGGTCTGCGGGCGTTTCTGGAGCACATCCATCAGCCCGAGATCTCGTTCACCCTGCTCTCCGAACGCGAGCAGTGGCAGTGCATCCGGGCGCGCATGCCCCAGGAACGCGCCGGCAAGAGCAAGCGCGCCATGGGCGATTTCCATAACCAAGTCTGGGACAAGACCCTGGGAAAAGGCGGCCTGGTGGGCGACCTGACCCAGCTGGACCGCAGCGTCATTCCCCTGATCGTCCACGAGGAGCTGCGGCGCTATGTGCCGGTCTGGGAGAACTACGAGTACAAGGCGCCCTGCGAGGCCACCTGCCCCACCGGCATCCCGGTGCAGACCCGCTGGCGCCTGGTGCGCGAAGGCAGGGTGGACGAGGCCGTGGACCTGGCCCTGGCCTACACGCCTTTTCCAGCCACGGTGTGCGGCTATCTGTGCCCCAACCTGTGCATGCAGGCGTGTACCAAGCAGTCGGCCTTCATGGCACCGGTGGATGTCACCCAGCTGGGCCAGGCCAGCATCAAAGCCAAGGCGCCGGCGCTCCCGCCCCTTTCGGGCAAGCGGGTCGCGGTGATCGGCGGCGGCCCGGCCGGCCTCTCGGTGGCCTGGCAGCTGCGGCTCAAGGGGCACGAGGCGGTGGTCTATGACCAAGCCAAGCGCCTGGGCGGCAAGATCGCGGCCTCGATCCCCCAGAGCCGGATTCCCAAAGAGGTGTTCGATACGGAGATCGAACGCATCGCCAAAGTGATCCCCCATGTGCACCTGCAGCAGCGGATGAAACCGGATGAGGTCGAGCAGCTCGCGGCCGACTTCGATTTCGTGGTCATCGCCGCCGGCGCCCAGAAGCCGCGCACCCTGCCCATTCCTGGGAAGGAACGCATGACGCCGGCCCTTGATTTCCTGGCGGCGGCCAAGGCCGGCACGGCCAGCGTGGGCAAACGGGTGGTCATCATCGGCGCCGGCAACGTGGGTTGCGATGTGGCCACCGAGGCAGCCCGCCTGGGCGCCGAAGATATCCTGCTGCTGGACGTGCAGGAGCCGGCCTCGTTCGGCAAGGAGCGCCACGAGGCCGAACGGGTGGGCGCCCGATTCCGCTGGCCGGTCTTCACCCAGGCCATCGTCAAGGAGGGCGTCCAACTCGACACCGGCGAGATCATCCCGGCCGATTCGGTCTTCGTCTCCATCGGCGATGCGCCGGACTTGGCGTTCCTGCCGGCGGACGTGGCCGTGGAGCGCGGTTTCATCAAGGTGGACGAGAACTACCAGACCTCCAACCGCCAGGTGTTCGCCATCGGCGACGTGGTGCGGCCCGGCCTGCTCACCGACGCCATCGGCGCCGGCCGGCGGGCGGCCCAGACCATCGACGATATTCTCGGGGGCAAACGCCCCACGGCCGATCCGCGCAAAATCATCGACATCCGACGGGTACACCTGGAGTACTATGATCCGCGGGTGGTGAGCTACGAGAACCTGGACCACTGCGGCAGCCAGTGCGCCTCCTGCGGCCAGTGCCGCGATTGCGGCATCTGCGTTTCGGTCTGCCCGGAAAGTGCCATCAGCAGGACCCAGACCGAAGACGGTCGTTTCGAGTATGTGGTCTCGGCCCAGCGGTGCATCGCCTGCGGCTTCTGCGCCGGCGCCTGCCCGTGCGGCATCTGGAACATGGTGGAAAATACACCCATGGGTTGATTTTCAATCCGGCTCCGGGATATGGAGACCCGGTTTTGGGGTCTCCGATGATCCCGGACGACAATTGACGTTTGATATCCCTGCGAGAGTGACATAGGTTACGGGATCGGGGCACGGACGCAACGACCCTTTAAGAAACGAATCGAGCATATGAAAGCACTGTTAGCACTCGAAGACGGCCGGACCTTCCCGTGCCGGTCGTTCACCGGCCCGGGCGAAGTGGGCGGCGAGGTGGTCTTCAACACGGCCATGAGCGGCTATCAGGAGGTCCTCACCGATCCCTCCTACAGCGGCCAGCTGGTCACCATGACCTACCCGCTCATCGGCAACTACGGCGTAAATATAGAGGATGTGGAATCGGACCGGGTACAGGTGGCGGCCTTCATCATCCGCGAATACCAGCCCGACTACAGCAACTACCGCGCCTCGCAAAGCCTGGCGGATTACCTTGCGGCCAACCGAATCGTGGGGGTAGACAGCCTCGACACCCGGGCGCTGACGCTGCACATCCGCAACGTCGGGGCCATGCGCGCCTGCATCTCCACCGAGCAGACCGATCCCGCGGCCCTGGTGGCCAGGGCCCGCAGCCTGCCGAGCATGGCGGGCCTGGACCTGGCCAGGGCGGTGACCCGGACGCAGCCGTACCGCTGGGTGGACGGCCGGCCCGAACCCGTCGATGTGGAGCGCACCCCGCTGGACGAGCGCATCTGGCGTGAACGATCCGCCAAACGTTCGGTGGTGGCTATCGATTTCGGCATCAAGTACAATATCCTGCGCTCCCTTGCGGCCTGCGGCATGGAGGTGGTGGTTGTCCCGGCCTTCACCGAGGCCGACACCATCCGGCGCATGGCGCCCCACGGGGTGTTTCTCTCCAACGGCCCGGGCGATCCCGAGCCGGTCGTCTACGGCATCCGCACCATCCAGGCGCTTCTGGGCTACCGGCCCATTTTCGGCATCTGCCTGGGCCACCAGCTGTTGGGGCTGGCTGTGGGCGCCAAGACCTACAAGCTCAAATTCGGACACCGGGGCATCAACCACCCGGTCAAAAACCTGACCACCGGCCGGGTGGAGATCACCTCCCAGAACCATGGTTTTGCCGTAGATGTGAACAGCCTCGATCTTTCCAAAATCGAAATCACCCACATCAATCTCAACGACAATACCCTGGAAGGCTTCCGGCACAAACAGATCCCGTTGCTGGCGATCCAATATCACCCCGAAGCCGCGCCGGGGCCCCACGATGCCAGCTATCTGTTCCACGAATTTGCGGGAATGATGGAAAAATAAATGCCCAAACGCACCGACATCCACAAGATCCTGATCATCGGCGCCGGACCGATCATCATCGGCCAGGCGTGCGAGTTCGACTACAGCGGGACCCAGGCGTGCAAGGCCCTCAAGGAAGAGGGCTACCACGTGATCCTGGTCAACTCCAACCCGGCCACCATCATGACCGATCCGGGCACCGCCGACCGCACTTACATCGAGCCGGTCACTCCCGAGACCGTGGCCAAGATCATCGCAGCCGAGCGGCCCGATGCCCTGCTGCCCACCCTGGGCGGCCAGACCGGCCTGAACACCGCCGTGCAGGTGGCGGAGATGGGCGTATTGGAAAAGTACGGCGTGGAGCTCATCGGCGCTTCGCTGACGGCCATCAAGAAGGCCGAAAGCCGCGATCTGTTCCGCCAGGCCATGGAGCGCATCGGCCTGCGCATTCCCAAGAGCGGCTTTGCCACCAGCATGGATGAGGCCCGGGCCGTGGCGGCCGAGATCGGCTTTCCGTTGATCATCCGGCCCAGCTATACCCTGGGCGGCACCGGCGGCGGCGTGGCCTACAACCCCGAAGAGCTCGAAGTGGTGGCCAAGTCGGGCATCGACGCCAGCCTGATCCACCAGGTGATGCTGGAACAGTCGGCGCTGGGCTGGAAAGAGTACGAGCTGGAAGTGATGCGCGATCACGCCGACAACGTGGTGATCATCTGCTCCATCGAGAACTTCGACCCCATGGGTGTGCACACCGGCGACAGCATCACCGTGGCTCCCGCCCAGACCCTGAGCGACCGCGAATACCAGGCCATGCGCAACGCCTCGCTGGCCATCATGCGCGAGATCGGCGTGGACACCGGCGGATCGAACGTCCAGTTCGCGGTGAACCCGGCCAACGGCGAGATGATCGTGGTGGAGATGAACCCGCGGGTGTCGCGATCGAGCGCCCTGGCCTCCAAGGCCACCGGTTTTCCCATCGCCAAGATCGCGGCCAAGCTGGCCGTGGGCTATACCCTGGACGAGATCCCCAACGACATCACCGGCGAGACGCTGGCTTCGTTCGAGCCTACCCTGGACTACTGCGTGGTCAAGATCCCGCGCTGGACCTTCGAAAAATTCCCCGAGACGCCGGACCTGCTCACCACCTCCATGAAATCGGTGGGCGAAACCATGGCCATCGGCCGGACGTTCAAGGAGGCGCTGCAGAAGGGGCTGCGCTCCCTGGAGATCGGACGCCACGGCCTGGGTGCCGACGGCCGCGACCGTATCGAATGCGACGGCGACTTCCCCTCCCAAGGCGAGATCGACCAGAAGCTGGCCACCCCCAACTCCCAACGCCTGTTCTACCTGCGCTACGCCCTGATGACCGGAAAGCCCATCGAGGCCATCCACCAGCTCACCGGCATCGATCCCTGGTTCCTGCACCAGCTCAAGCAGATCGTAGACATGGAAGCCGAATTGCGGGCCATCGGCCGCCCGGGCGCCACCGGCGTCGAATGCCGGCCCGGTGACGGTGACATCGCCGCGCTCAGCGACGAGCAACTCTGGCGGGCCAAAAGCTGGGGCTTTTCCGACGTGCAGCTGGCCCACCTGCTGGGCGGCGACGCCGACCAGGTGGCCCGCCACCGCAAGGCGCGCGGCATCCGCCCGGCCTACAAACTGGTGGATACCTGCGCCGCCGAGTTCCGGGCCGCCACCCCTTATTATTACTCGACCTACGAAACCGAGTGCGAAGCCCGGGTTTCGGACCGCAAGAAGGTGATGATCCTGGGCGGCGGCCCCAACCGCATCGGCCAGGGCATCGAGTTCGACTACTGCTGCGTGCATGCCGCCTTCGCCCTCAAGGAAGAGGGGGTGGAGAGCATCATGGTCAACTCCAACCCGGAAACGGTTTCCACAGACTACGACACCTCGGACAAACTCTACTTCGAACCGTTGACCCAGGAGGACGTGCTGCACATCGTCGAGAAGGAAAAACCCTTCGGCGTCATCGTGCAGTTCGGCGGCCAGACCCCCTTGAACCTGGCCACGCCGCTGGCCAGGGCCGGCGTGCCCATCATCGGCACCCATCCGGACAGCATCGACCGGGCCGAGGACCGCAAGCTCTTCCAGGCCATGCTCCACAAACTGGGCCTGGTGCAGCCGGCCAACGGCATCGCCCTGAGCATCGAAGAGGCGCGCCAGGTGGCCGATACCATCGGCTACCCGGTGATCGTGCGCCCCTCGTTCGTGCTCGGCGGCCGGGCCATGAAGATCGTATACAACGCCAAGGAGCTGGAGAACTTCACCCGCCTGGCGATCCTGGCGTCGCCCGGCCACCCGGTGCTCATCGACAAGTTCCTGGAAAACGCCGTGGAGGTGGATGTGGATGCCATCCGCGACGGTCAGGTCACCATCATCGGCGGCATCATGGAGCACATCGAGGCGGCCGGCATCCACTCGGGCGATTCGGCCTGCGTGCTGCCGCCCTACAGCATCCCCCAGCGGCTCCTCGACGAGATCACCCGGGCCACCAAGGCCATGGCCCAGGAGCTCGATGTCATCGGCTTAATGAACGTGCAGTACGCCATCAAGGACAACCGGCTCTACGTACTGGAGGTCAACCCGCGCGCCTCGCGCACCATCCCCTTTGTCAGCAAGGCCACCGGTCTGCCGCTGGCCAAGCTGGCCACCAAGATCATGCTGGGCCGCACCCTGGCCGAGTTGGGGGTCACCTCCGAAGTGGTGCCCGAGCACCTTTCGGTCAAAGAGGCGGTGTTGCCCTTCGATCGCTTCCCCAACGTGGACACGTTGCTCGGTCCGGAGATGAAATCCACCGGCGAGGTGATGGGGATCGATCCCGATTTCGGGGCGGCCTACGCCAAGGCGCAGTTGGGCGCCGGCCAGAGACTGCCCTCCCAGGGCACGGTCTTCATCAGCGTCATGGACAGCGACAAGCGGGCCATCGTGGACGTGGCCCGGGAGTTCGCTCGCATGGGCTTCACCATCCTGGCCACCGGCGGCACCGCCGCCTATCTGGCCCAGCGCGGGGTCGAGACCCAGTATGTGAACAAGCTGACCCAGGGCCGGCCCAACGTGGAGGATGCCATCAAGAACGGCCAGGTGCACATGGTGATCAACACCGGTTCGGGGGACACCTCCAGCCGGGACGGCTACGTCATCCGGCGGGCCGCCCTGAAATACGGGATCCCTTACGTCACCACGGCGGCCGGCGCCCTGGCGGTGAGCCGGGCGGTGGCGGCCATGAAAGCCCAGACGCTGGGCGTCAAATGCATCCAGGAGTACCATGATTGCTGATCGGCAGTATCGCCCGCAGGCGCGACACGGTCGCGTCCGCGGTTAAAAATTGCATTTTATCCGAGGCTAAGTTGACATGAAGCAGGAACTCTTCAACGCGCACACCCCACCCTGTGAACCCGTGGACGACGACCATCCCCGCGAAGCGTGCGGCATCTTCGGCGTTTACGGCCATCCCGAAGCGGCCAAACTGTGCTATTTCGGCTTGTACGCCCTGCAGCACCGCGGCCAGGAGAGCGCCGGCATCAGCGCCGTGGAAAACGGCGTGCTCAGCGAGCACCGCGATATGGGACTGGTCTCGGATGTGTTCAGCATGGATCAGCTCGAACGGCTCAAGGGCAGCAGCGCCATCGGCCACGTGCGCTACTCCACCACCGGCAGCTCCGTGCTGGCCAACGCCCAGCCCTTCGTGGTGCGCCACCGCGCCAAGTCCTATGCCGTGGGACACAACGGCAACATCGTCAATGCGGCCGTGCTCAAGTCCGAACTGGAAGAGATGGGATCGATCTTTCAGTCCACCATGGACAGTGAGATCTTCCTGCACCTGTTCGTGCGCAATCTCCACCTGGGTTTCGACAAGGCCCTGGTGGAATCGGCCTCCAAGCTGCAAGGCGCCTTTTCCATGGTGGTGCTCACCAGCCGTGGCGAAGTGGTCGGCATCCGCGATCCGCACGGCTTCCGTCCCCTGTGCCTGGGGCGGCTCAACGGCCACTGGGTATTGGCTTCGGAAACCTGCGCCCTGGACCTGGTCCAGGCGGAATTCGTGCGGGAAATCGAACCGGGGGAAATCGTGATCATCGACGCCGCCGGACCGCGCAGCCTGCGCATGCCCGATGCCGGCCGCCAGTCGTTCTGCATCTTCGAATTCATCTACTTCGCCCGGCCGGACAGCACCTTCATGGGCCGCAATGTCTACCAGATCCGCAAGGCCCACGGCCGCCGCCTGGCCCAGGAGGCACCGGTGGCGGCCGACCTGGTCATGCCCTTCCCCGATTCGGGCACCTACGCGGCCTTAGGTTATTCGGAGGCCTCGGGCATTCCCTTCGAACTGGGCATGATCCGCAATCACTATGTGGGCCGCACCTTCATCCAGCCCACCCAGAGCATGCGCGATTTCGGCGTTCGCGTGAAATTGAACCCGATCAAGGAACTGCTCAAAGGCAAGGATATCGTCATCATCGAAGATTCGATCATCCGCGGCACCACGGCCAAGACGCGCGTCAAGGCCCTGCGGGAACTGGGGGTCCGGCGGGTCCATCTGCGCGTGGCCGGGCCGGCCCACCGCTTCCCCTGCCATTACGGCATCGACTTTTCCACCAAGGGCGAATTGATCGCCGCGCGCATGTCGGTCAAGGAGCTCGAAGCCTATCTGGGCCTCGACTCGCTCCACTATCTGAGCCTGCCCGGGCTGCTCGAGTCCATGGGCGTGGACGATCCGGCCCAATGTTTCTGCAAGGCCTGCTTCGATGGCTGTTACCCGGTGGATTTCGACAACAATCTGTCGAAGCATTGTCTGGAAAACAGCCTGGCTGATGGGTAGGCGCGCTGAAAGGCGGAGGCCTGCCGTCATTTTCGGTAATGGATGGTTCGGGGTGGCAGAATTTGTGCTTGCCTTTTGATCCCGCAAAAGCCTACATTAAGGCTGTCGGCCGGTTTCGACGCGAGCACAGGAGATTTTTGATGCTTGAATCCAAATTCCTTAAAGAGAATATAGAGAATATCCAGCGTCTCATGTCCATCCAGGCGCTCAAGCACTTCGAGACCCGCAACCTGGGCAAACTGCTGCGCCTGAGCAAGATCCGGCAGTACGAAGACGGCGAGCAGATCATCCAGGAAGGGGACATGGATCCCTGGCTCTACTTTCTGCTGTCGGGCAAGATCCGCATCACCAAAGAGGGTGAGGAGATCGGCACCATCTCGCGCAAAGGCGAAATTTTCGGCGAGATGCGCATCATCGATGACCAGAGCCGCTCGGCTTCCGTGCACGCCGTGGGGCAAACGGTCTGCCTGGCCGTGGACACTTCGGCCGGCAAGCGCATGGATGCCGCCGACGAAAAGGAAGCCCGACTCGATTTCCTGCTGCTGCTGTATCGTATCTTCGCGGAATACATCACCGCGCGGCTGCGCTTGACCAATGAGGAACTGGTAAAGGCCAAGCGCGATGCCCAGAAGCCCGCATCCCCCCAGGAAGCCGACAAAGCCAAATCCGAGGCGGACAAGCCCGGCACGGGCAAAACCGCGGCGGGCAAAGCCGGGTCGCACAAACGGTATATTGAAAGTGTCTGACCTCTCGGCCCAAACCGTCAGCTTTGCCAGTAACGCCGCCAATGTCTTTTTCCACATTCTGACCCAGTGCAACCTGCACTGCCGCCACTGCTACATCAATCCGGCGCAGCACGGCACCCAGCGCTTGGCGTTGGACACCATCCGGGCGTGGCTAGGCGTCATGGCCCGGCGCAGCCCGGGCGCCAACCTCATCTTCCTGGGCGGCGAGCCCACCCTGCATCCCGACCTGGCCGACGCCGTAAAAAGCGCCCGCGAGCTGGGCTACGGCTCCATCACCATCGACACCAACGGCTACCTGTTCCATGACATCCTTTCGAAAATCACGCCGGTGCAGGTGGATTACATCAGCTTCAGCCTGGATGGCGCCTCGCCCGCCACCAACGACCCGATCCGCGGCCAGGGCTCCTTTGAGGTCTGCACCCAGGGGATTCGCCGGGCCAAAGCCAGGGGCTTCCGTACCAGTTTGATCTACACGGTCAGCCGTCTCAACCTGGCGGAGCTGGCTGCCGTGCCCGCACTGCTCGGTGAGCTGAAAATCGACCGTTTCTTCATTCAGGTGATCGGTTTGCGCGGCCAGTCGGCGACCGGCGCAGAAGACCGGTCCGGCGATCTTCAGGTCAGCCGCCGGGAATGGGAAACCCATGTCCTGCCGGTGGCCCGTCAGGCGGCCGGCCTGGGTATCCCCGTGATCTACCCCAAAGTCTACCTTTCGCCCGGCGAGCCGTTCGCCTGTGCCGGCAAAGTGGCCGACAACTACTTTATCTTCCCCAACGGTAGGGTCTACCGCTGCCCCCTGTGCGAAGACTTCCCGCTGCACAGCCTGTGCTTGGAGCACGACCGACTGGTCGAAATGCCCCCCATCAACGAAAAGGACCTGTTTCAACTGAATATCCCCGAAGGGTGCGTGATGAACAAGCTGATCCAGCCCGGCAACCTGAGCTATGACGCCGACGGGAAAGCAGAATTTCAAATCGCCTGCTGCCTGATCAAAGAGCGGCTCTGAAACGGACTTTTTACCGACATACCGACCCCCGGAGCCTGGGCCGGGGAAAAGATCGAAACATGAAAACGATTCGCGGCAAAGTCATCTTGTTTTTCATCTTGAGCCTGGCCTTTGCCGGCGTGCTGACATCCCTGCACTACGAAATGGCATCGTCGCTGCGCCACAGGATTTATACCATCGAGCGCTTCGACGATCTGCTCAACGACGTCCTCGAATTGCGGCGCTACGAAAAGAATTATTTCCTCTACCACGACAGGGCGAACCTCAACGAAGAGTTGGATTATCTGGCCAGGCTCGCGGATGGCTTTGCGGCCTTGAAGGGCGACATCATCGCGGTCGTGGGACGGGCCGCCGCTGATGCTTTCCAGCGGAACATAGAGCGATACCGGCAGGTTCTGGATGCGGTCATGGTTTCGAAACCGGCCGGCACCACCCCAGGGGATGAAGAGGCCCTGCGGTCCGAAGGCAAACTGCTGCTGGATTTTACCCAGCGCCTGATCGGCGAAAAGCGCCGGCGCATCGATCGAACGCTGCGCCATGTGATGATCATTCCGGTAGCCAGCCTGGTATGCCTGATCATCCTCGTCGTCGTCACCTTCCGGTTTGTCACCCGCGGCATTTTAAGCCCCTTGTGGCTGGTGCGAAAAGCCACCGAGCAGGTGGCCGACAACACCTTCACGCCCATCGCCTACGATCGGGACAAACAGGACGAAATCACGCGCCTGATGGCCTCGTTCAATACAATGGTGGCCGAGCTCGATTCCCGGCAGGAGCAACTGCTCCAGTCCCGCAAGATGGCCTCCATCGGCACCTTTACGTCCGGAATCGCCCACGAACTGAACAATCCGCTCAACAACATCTCCATCACGGCGGAGACCCTGCAATTGAACTATGCCGCCATGAAACCCGACGAGATCGCCGAACTGATCGAAGACATTCTCACCCAGGCCGACCGGGCCAGCCAGGTGGTCAAGAACCTGCTGGAATTCTCGCGCAACGGCCGCCCCGCGCTGAGCGAGCTGGACATCGGTCAGGTGCTGGAACGCACCCTGGATCTGATCAAAAACCAATTGGTCGTGGCCCAGATCCGCATCGAGAAAGCCCTGGCCCCGAATCTGCCCGCCATTCGGGGCAAGCGCCAGGATCTGCAGCAGGCGTTCGTCAACATCTTCCTCAACGCGGTCCAGGCCATGCCCCGCGGGGGTACCCTCACGATCAAGGCTGACGATGGACCGGCAGGCCAGCTGCGTGTCGATATCACCGATACCGGCACGGGGATCAAACCTGAAGACCTGGAACACATTTTCGATCCCTTCTTTACCACCAAGGAGTTGGGGCAGGGCACGGGCCTGGGCTTGTCGCTGGTGTACAGCATCATCCGAACGCATGGCGGGCGGATCGAGGTCCAGAGCCAGGTGGGTCAGGGCACCACCTTTTCCATTTTTCTTCCCGTCCACGCACAGCAATGAGGCCACCCATGAGCATCCGGATCGCCATTGTCGATGACGAGGTCACCGTCTGCCGCCGATTGAAAACGGTGTTGGAAGGGGACGGGTACACCGCGGAAGCCTTTCAGAGCGGAGAAACCTTCTGGCGGCGGATGGAAAACTTTCCCTTCCAGGTCGTTTTCCTGGACCTCACCCTGCCCGATGCGGGCGGCATGGAGATCCTGACGCGCCTCAAGGGGCGCTTCGCCGAAACCGAGGTGATCATCATCACCGGCCAGGGCACCATCGACTCGGCCATCGAGGCCATCAAAAAGGGCGCCTACCACTACATCACCAAGCCGTTCAAACTGGAAGAGATCCGGGTGCTCGCCGCCGGCGCCCGCGAAAAGATCTCATTGATAGCAGAAAATCGCCGCCTGCGGGAAGCCGCCATGGGCGGCGATGCCTTGCTCAAAGACTTCATCGGCACCAGCGCGGCCATGCAGGAGATCTTCAACATGATCAAGAAGGTCGCCGTGGTGGACTGCAATGTGCTCTTGCAGGGCGAAAGCGGCACCGGCAAAGAGCTGGTGGCCAAATCCATCCATCGCTTGAGCCCCCGCAAGGAGTTGCCCTTCATCTCCTTCAACTGCGGGGGGTTCACCGAAGAATTGATCAGCAACGAACTCTTCGGTCACGAAAAGGGGGCGTTCACCGGCGCCACCCTGACCAAGATCGGGTTGCTCGAATCCGCCGCCGGCGGCACCGTCTTCCTGGATGAGATCGGCGAGATGCCGGCATCGATGCAGGTCAAGCTGCTGCGTGTGCTCCAGGAAAAGCGCATCCTGAGGGTCGGTGGTACCCGCCCCATCGACCTGGATATCCGCATCATCGCCGCCAGCAACAAGGACATCAAAAAAGCCTGCCTGGAGGGGACCTTCCGGGAAGATCTCTTCTATCGGCTCAATGTCGTCACCCTTTCCATTCCCCGTCTGAGCCAGCGAAAAGAGGACATTCACCTGTTGATCAACGCCTTCGTCGAAAAATACAGCCGGCCCTTCGGCAAGAAGATCACCGGGCTATCCCCCCAGGCGCTTGAGATTCTGCTGCGTTATGACTACCCCGGTAACGTGCGCGAGCTGGAAAATATCATCCAGCGCGCCATTGCCCTGACCGAGGGGGAGGTCATCGGCGAGGAGGGATTGCCGGACGACCTGCGAAAACTGGAAATCAACACCATCGACGGCGAAGGACTGCAGAGTCTGGAAGAGGTCGAACGGCAACACATCGCCAAGGTGCTGCAAAAGACGGGGGACAACAAGAACCTGGCCAGCAAGATATTGAACCTGCCTCGCACCACCCTCTGGCGCAAGCTCAAGCAGTACAATCTTCTGAAAGACAAGTGAGCCGTAGCGCCGGGCAGAAGGCGCCGGTTCCATTTTGAAACAGACCATTTTCCCTCCATTTACTATCCCCTCGATTATCCTCGCAATATCCATACAGGAGCCGTTTTGTTTCAAATTGAAACTGGACAGTGCCAAGCCTCCCCATTATTTTCTTAACTATTTGTTATTATTGTACTTTTTAAATGGCACAGCCCTTGCTGAACCCTTTTTTCAAAGGAGTGTGCCATGGAAAAAATCCTGGTGGCCATGGACTCCGCATGGACCCATTTTCTGGCTGCAGTCCATGCGCTGGGCCTGGCCAAGCGCATCAAGGCCAAGGTCTCATTTCTCCTGATCTTCCCTTCGCCACCGACGGGTCTGGCATACCCCGCCGAAACCGCCGACGCGGCTCTGGTCAAAAAGAGAATCGATGCGCTCGTCGAGGAGGCCCGCGCCGACGGGGTGGTCATCGACTACTACCTGGCATACGGCGACTATGAAAACGAACTGCTGAATTTCGTCCAGGAGCACCGCGTGACGCTGCTGGTGATCGAATCCAGCACGTCATCGGGGCGTGCGCCCGAAGCAGCCCGGGAATTCATCGACAAGCTGCGGCACCGAATCAACTGCCGCATCGAAATCGTCAACGAAAAACAGGAATCTCAACCAAGAAAGGATTAAAGCCGTGTGGCACCTGTACCTTCCGATCGCGGGTAATAGCGTGAACATCTTGTTGATCTTCGTCATGGGCGGGATGGTCGGTTTACTGTCAGGCATCTTCGGCGTGGGCGGCGGCTTCCTGATGACCCCACTGCTGATCATGGTCGGTATTCCGCCCACCGTGGCGGCCGCCTCCGACTCCAATCAAATCGTGGGGGCCTCCACCTCCGGCACGCTGGCCCACTATCGCATGGGCAACGTGGATTTCAAGATGGGCATCCTTTTGCTCATCGGCGGCATTTTCGGCGGTACCCTGGGCGTTCAGCTCATCAAGGTGCTGCGGCATATGGGCAATGCCGATTTCCTGATCCAGATCACCTATGTGGTGATGCTCGGCTTCGTGGGCAGCTACATGTTCGTGGAGAGTCTTCAGGGGCTGCGCGGCCCGCAGAAGAAAACGGCGGTCCCTCAGAAGGAATCGGGATATGCCCGTCTGGTCAAGCGTCTGCCCTGGCAGACGCGATTCGATAAATCGGGGGTCGAATTGTCCATCCTGATGCCCCTGCTGCTGGGCACCTTCGTGGGCGTCCTGGCGGCGATCATGGGGGTGGGCGGCGGCTTCATCATGGTACCGGTGATGGTCTACCTGCTGCGCATGCCCATGCACGTGGTGGTGGGGACCAGCCTGTTTCAGATTCTGTTCACCTGCATCAATGTCACCATCATGCAGGCCAACACCAATCATACGGTGGATTTTGTCCTGGCCCTGATCCTGCTGATTGGATCAACGCTGGGCGCGCAGTTCGGCGCCAAGATCAGCCGGCGTTTGAAAGGCGATCAACTCAAAATCATCCTGGCGTCGCTGGTGCTGCTGGTGATGGTCAAAATGCTTTTCGACCTCTTGCTTAAACCGGCCGTCCTGCTGTCCTACATCGGAGGGCATTAACATGCGCACGAAAATACTTCTTGTGGCAATGGTGTGTTTTGCGGCCCTGGCATTCGATCTCTGGGCGGATGATTCACCCCCGCAGACGACCTTCAGCGTGCATCCCGGACAGATCCGGATCGGCGCGGATTTCAACGGCGATACGGTGACCGTGACCGGCCGGATACCCGCGGATGCCACGGCGATGATTCGCATTACCGGACAACCGGAAACCTGCAAGCTGAAGGAAAAGGGGCGCGTCCTGGGCATTTTGTGGATGAATCTCGGCTCGGTGGAAATTCGCAAGGTTCCCAGCGTGTTTCTGACCTATCTGCCCGAGGGGCCGCACGATCCATGGCTTGCGGACAAGTTGCAGACGCTCGGCCTGCAGGGGTTGCGCCGCCAGGCGGAGATCCTGCCGGCGGACAAGCAGCAGGACTCGGTTTTCGAAGAATTTCTGAAGTTGAAACGCAAGGGCGGCCTGTATAGCGCCGTGGACCAGGCCATCGTGTTAGGACCGGCAGATGGCTCCACACGATCGGTGAGCGCCAGCCTGGCACTGCCGGCGGCGCTTCCGGCAGGGCATTTCGTTGTCGAACTGATCAGCCTGCGCAAGGACGCCGAGCCGATCGCGGCCAATCAACAGATCACGGTGAGTGAAGTCGGCATGCCGGCCTGGATCTCCAATCTGGCGTTCAAGCATGGCACCCTTTACGGTGTGCTGTCCGTTCTGGTGGCCGTGATCGCCGGCCTGATGACCGGCATCGTGTTCAAAGGCGGCAAGGGATCTCATTGAGGCGGTCAACGCCGCAGGCGTTGCCGCTGTGCATATTTCGGAATGGTGCCATATGGCCCAAATGATCGACCCAGTGATCGATTGGATTCGCGGAATGCTCGCTCCCCGCGGCCGGCCCCACGAAGCGGTCACTTTTGCTTCCCTGTTCCAGACTTTTCAGAGAATCCTGGAACTCAACAACCGCATCCTGGAGCTCATGGCGGACATGGGCGCGAAGCTCGGCGGCGATTATGTCTTCGATCGGCAGTATATCGCCGACTCGAGCCGGAAGATGGCCAATCTGGTGTATGAGCTGATCTACAATTTCAATGCATTGGCGCCTCGAAAGTATCTGGATCTGGACGACCGCTTCCGCCACATCAATCACGATATCGAGGAAGAGCTGGCGGGCCGGTTGGTGATTCCGAGAACGCAATACGTCATGGCCTATGACATCATCACAGGAGATTTCGACGACGTGGTGGGCGGCAAAAACGCGCATGCAGCCGAAATCCGCAACCGTCTCGGCCTGACGGTACCGGAAGGGTTTGCCATCACCACCCGGGCGTTCGGCTCCTTTATGGAACACAATGGCTTCCAGGACCGCATTTCAGGCATCCTGAAGCAGTGGGAAGAAGGAGAGATCTCCTCGGAAGCGGCCTCCGGCACCATCAGGCCGCTGATCGCCTCCGGCGCCGTGCCCCCGGCCTTGGGCCGCGCCATACAGAAAGCACTCAAACAGCTTTCTAAAAAAAACGATCGGCGTCCGTTGCATCTGGCCGTGCGCAGCAGTGCCATGGGAGAAGACAGTGAACATACCTTCGCAGGTCAGTACCTGAGTTTGTTGAACCAGCCGCCCCAGCGCCTGGCGCAAAGCTACAAGGAGATAATCGCCAGCGCCTACTCGTCCCATGCCATGGAATACAGGCGCCAGAAGGGCATCTCGGAACACGAGGTGGCCATGGCCGTGGCATGTCAATGCATGATCGACGCCAAGGTCAGCGGTGTGCTGTATTCCTTCGATCCCATGGACCCGGCCAGTGAAGTTATAATGATCTCGGCGGCCTGGGGGCTGGGGGCGCCCATCGTCAGCGGCCAGGTGACGGCCGATCGCTTCACAGTTTCGCGCGGCCGGCCGTTCACGATTCAAAGTCGGCAAATCGTACGCAAGGAGCGCCGCCTGGCGCTCAAACCGGACGAGGGCTGCGACTGGCAACCGGTGGACCCGGCATTGCAGTCCCGTGAAACCCTTTCCGAAGCGCAGATCCGGGAGTTGTGCGAGGCGGCGCTGACCATCGAAAGATATTACAAGTGCCCCCAGGACATCGAGTGGGCTATCGATCAGCAGGAGCGCCTGCATATCCTTCAGGCCCGGGCCTTGAACGTCAGATCCCGCATGGCGCCGGTGGTATGCGACGTCGCTTCGGTCACCGATCAGTTTCCCGTGGTATTTTCCCACAAAGGCGTCATCGTTCAAAACGGAATCGCTTCAGGCGAAGTCTATTTGGCCCGGCCGGATGACGATCTGGAGCGGTTCCCCAACGGTGCGATCCTGGTGGCCAGGGAGACATCCCCCCGCTTTGCCAAAGTGGCTCGCAAGGCCGCCGGCATCATCACCGATGTGGGCAGCGCCACCGGCCACATGGCCGCCATCGCCCGCGAATTTCGAATCCCCACCATCGTGGGCACCGACACGGCGACGCAGCTGCTCGCACCGGGCCGGGAGATCACCCTGGATGCCCAGGAGAATGCCGTCTACCTCGGGCGCATCAAGGAGCTTTGCTATTTCAATTTCATGGAAGATGCCTTCGAAGAGAGTTACGAATATCGGCTTTTGCGGCGGGTGCTCAAGAAGATCACGCCCCTGAAGCTGGTGGACCCGCACGCGAAGCTCTTCGCTGCGAAGGCCTGCAGCAGCTTTCATGACATCACCCGCTTCATCCATGAAAAAGCCGTGGAAGAGCTGACCAACATCAACTTCCACCACGGCCTGCGCGACGAAACCGCCAGCAAACGGCTCAAATCCGACATCCCCCTGGATTTGATCCTCATCGACATCCGCAACGGCCTGCAGGCGCTTAGCGACGAAGGCTTCGTCACCCGGGAACAGGTCCGCTCGATTCCCATGGGGGCCTTTCTGGACGGCTTGTGCTCTCCGGGCGCCTGGAGCCGGGAACCCATGTCCGTGGATTTCGGCGGATTCATGTCCAGCCTGACCCGCACCTTTTCGTCCCACCAGGCCAACCCGCGCAATGTGGGGCAGAACCTGGCCGTGATCTCCGATACCTATGCCAATATCAACCTGCGCCTGGGGTATCATTTCAACATGATCGATGCCTATATCGGCGAGCACATCAACGACAACTACGCCTACTTTCGTTTCCTGGGCGGCGTAACCGAACCGATGCGACGCTCCCGCCGGGCCAGATTCATCTATGAGTCGCTGGCACGCAACGATTTTATCGTCGATCTGCGCGGCGATCTGGTCATCGGCCGCATTAAAAAGCTCGGCGCGTCGCTCATGCAGCGCAAGATGTATCTGCTGGGGCAGTTGGTCGGCTTCAGCCGTCAGCTCGACGTGAAAATGACCGACGACAGCCAGATCGGCGCCTTCGTAAGCGAGTTCGATCGATTGGTACAAAACGCAATGACCACATGAATGACTATGGGAGGAAACCACCATGACCAATGCAGTGAAAACCAGGATACTTGTCCTTGATGACGAACCCATTGTCCTCAAGCGATTGGGCCCGGCGCTGGAGAAAGCGGGATACTTTGTGGAGGTGTTTTCCCGCGGCGCAGAGGCCTCCGGACGATTCCAGCAAGAAAACTTCGACATCGTCATCACCGACTTGAAAATGGAGGGACTGGACGGAATGCAGTTCCTGACCCAGGTCAAGGAGCGCTCTCCGCGTACGGAAGTGATCGTGATCACCGGTTTCGCCACCATGGACACGGCCAAGGAGTCTTACCAGAAAGGGGTCTTCGACTTCCTGGCGAAACCGTTCAAGCTGGGTGAAATTCTGGAGACGGTCAAGAAAGCCGAGCAGAAAATTCAGCAGAATCAAACGGCCTGAGAAACATTGCCTGGGCAAAGCGCCAAATGGAGCGGCTCCCAGACCAAGAAAAAGGAGAAGGGAAATGATAAATGCGTTGATATCATTAAACGCCGACCTGGCATCGAGTATCGCCTTCCGATATTCGTGCCGCCTGATGAAATTTGTCGACATGCGCCTGCAAGCCATGCACGTGGAAGAGGTGGCCAAGGATGAATTTCCACCCGGCAGCGGCTGGGTGCGCAGCACATGGGAAAAGGGATTGCTGCAGGCGGCCCAGGAGGAGATCGCGCAGTTGATCAATGCGGAAAAGCCCCACTGCGCACCGATGGACAACACCATCATACGCATCGGCAACCGCGAAGACGAACTGCTGCGTGAACTCGAGGAGAACCGGTACGATCTTTTGCTGGAAGGCGCATTGAACGCTTTCGATGCGCAGCATTTTCACAAGAAGATTCATTCCAAATTATACAAATATATGCCTTGCCCGATCCTGCTGATCAAGAACCTGGTCGATCCGAGCCAGGCTGCACTGATAGTGGGCGATATCGAAGATGTGCATCCCCTGGTAGCGACTTTCACCAGGCTCTTCGAAAAAACGCAGATCAAATTGGATCTGGTCTTCTTCAGCGACAAGCCTGCCGGTCAGGCCGAGATCCGAACCAGATTGTCGGAGGCGCCGCATCCCCTGCAGCAACGAGCGGCGCAGGTCCTCGATGCCGCCAGGGGGGCCCTGGCCGGACATGGGTGGACACCACAGGATAGCTGGGTAGTGCAAAACAAGCCCCAGAAGATCGGCGAAATGCTCGGTGACTACGGCCTTGTCGGGGCCTACCTGCCGTCGGCGGCCAGCCGTAAGCACTTTGCCATGGATCTGTTGAGCCGGATTCCGACGGCCACATTACTATGCAAACCATAAGGGGAGTCTATCATGAAGATTCTAGTCGCCGTGGATCAGTATGACTACAGTCGCCATGCAGTGGATGAGGTGGCGAAACTCGCTGCCAATACCTGGGCCAATATCACTCTCTTCGGGGTTCAGCCCAAACGGGCCGTTGGAACCAGGCGCGCCGCCGAATTAAAGATAGTACAGGCCACCGATGGCCCGCTGCCCGAAGCGCTCTTCACCCTGCACCGCGAATTTCTCTCCTATTTTGACGGGCGCGAATGCCCATATGCCCCGGCCAATGCCCATGAAAAGCTCACCGAAGTCCACAAAGGCGTTTTCGAACTCGCGGAGGGAAGCGGTGCGGCCAGGAAAAAACTCACCATTCGAATGCGCATCGGCAATCCCGCCAACGAAATTCTATCCGAGGCCAAAGAAGAGGAGAGCGACCTGATCGTCCTGGGATGCGATCACACCAACGCGTCCGGGTGGGAGAATGCTGCCAGCGTGCCCCGCAAGATCGCCGGCAGCGCCCTGTGTTCGGTGCTGGTGGTCAAGAAGAAAAGGGATGTTCAACGCATCGTCTGTTGCCTGGACCACGACCGTATCAGCCAGCCCTCTCTGGAGATGATCAACCAGATGGTCACCCTTCACAAGGCGCCTCTGACCATCGTGGGGCTCACGGACCACCAGGCGCTCAAGACCGAGGTTGAAAAGAAGATGGACAAGATCCTGCGTTACTATCACGCCCGTCAGATCGACCCCTGGATTGAACTGGTGGAAATCTCGGCCCTGGAGTCGTTCATCGCCCGCGAAACCCGCTGGGGTCTTCTGGCGCTGTGGATGGGCAAGCAATCCATCCTCACCAAGGCCCTGCCCCGTAGCAAGGTCAACCAGTTGATCAAGGGCGGCGATGCGTCCGTACTGATCCTTCGGTAGGGCCGGACCTTTCACCTGAAGGACGCATGGGATGATGACTGCCAGCCGGATCATTTCCTCTTCTTCCGCCGATCTCGAATCCGCCGAGCGGGCCTTGAAGCAGCGCCCGAAGTTCAGCATCCGCCTCAGGGTCGCCCTGGGGTTCATGCTGACCTTCGCGCTGATCTGTGCCGTCACCCTCACAGGCATCGTGTTTATCTCCAAACTCGGCGCCAAGCAGCTCTTCATCGAAAAAGCGGGCAACTACACTTTCGAAATCCAGCAAGCCCGGCGCTTCGAGAAGAACTTTCTGCTTTACGGGACTGACCTGTTCGACGCCCTGGTGGATGTGAACAATGCCCAAACGGTGCTGGAGGCCTCCCGCCAGGATTTCATCGCCACCATCGGGGAGAGCGCCTTCAACCGCATGGCCGCGAATCTGAAACGCTACCATGATTTGCTCGAAAGCCTGGAAAAGATGGGGACCGGTTCCGATGTGGTCACGGCCGACCAGCGCGGGCGATTCCAATCCGAACTGCGGCGCTCGGGCGCGGAACTGGTGACCGATGCGGCCAACGCCATCGACCAGGAGCGGCTGAGTTTTCATACCTGGCTGCATACTTCCAAGATCATCGCGGTTTCGGCGCTGGTGCTCATCCTGTTGATCGAAACCTATATCGTCACTTTTATCGCGCGCCAGATATTTCTTCCGTTCAAGCGATTCGAAAGTTACATGCGGCGCATCGCCACAGGAGATTTTTCCCCGATCACGCCGGTCAAGCGCTTCCAGGACGAATTCACCGACCTGGCCGTGGCAGTCAACCGCATGCTCAAGGAGATCCAGGACCGCGGCAACCAGCTGGTAGAGTCCCGGAAGATGGCGGCCATCGGCACCCTGACCGCGGGCATCGCCCATGAAATCAACAATCCCCTCAACAACATCAGTTTGACCACCGAGGCTTTGATCGATGACTTTCAGACTTTGCCCGAGGAAGAAAAGCTCGACATGCTCAAAGACATTTTCGGTCAAGTCGAACGAGCCGGCGCGACGGTGGCCAATTTACTGGACTTCACCCAACGGGACCGCAGCGCCTTCAAACCCACCGACATCCGCATGGTTCTCGAATCCACGGCGGCCCTGCTGCAGAACGAGCTGCAGCTGAGCCACATTACCCTTACCCTGACGGCCGAGCCGGATCTCCCGCTGATCAGCGGGCACCATCAAAATCTTCAACAGGTTTTTCTCAACCTGTTTCTCAACGCCAAAGAAGCCATGCCCGGCGGCGGCGAGCTGTCGGTCAAGAGCATTCGGCAGGAGAGCCTCGTGCGCATCGAGGTGCGGGACACAGGTGTCGGCATCCCCCCCGAGAACCTGGGACGCATTTTCGATCCTTTCTTCACCACCAAGGAGGTCGGCAAGGGCATGGGCCTGGGCCTGTCGGTCAGTTTCGGCATTGTCGAGCGACACCATGGCACTATCATCGCAAAAAGCGAGCAAGGCAAGGGCAGCACATTCACAGTGCTTCTGCCAATCTCCGATCGGCCAGATTAGATATTCTCCGCCATCGGAATCTTTGATTCCGATTTAAGATAAACCGGAATCAAGGCTTCCTATTTCTATGTGATGATATTTCAATTGGTTACAAACGCACAGCGCCTTTGTCCCATCCAGAGTGCCGCCATTGCATTCGACACCCTCCCAGACCACCGTATAATTAGGCGTATTTACAAATATTTCCAAAACTCCTGAATGGCACTGCTCTTGCAGACCACATGGCGCCGGGAAGACCATCGCAAAAGGAGTGAGGCCATGCGACGCAACGTGCTGTCAAGGTGCATCCTCGCGGGTTTTATGGCGGTTTTCATCTTTGCCGCTTCGGCTATGGGCGCCGAGAAAACCATCGTCGGAGAGGTCAATGACAACTTCCAGATCGTTTCCGGCAACCAGATCTATGAGATCGAAGATACCGAAAAAGGGAAGGATCTGGCCGAAAACCATGTCGGCGCCAAAGTGAAGGTCACCGGCAGCGTGGAAGAACGCGATGACATGAAGATATTGACCGTAGTCTCCTACAAGGTTCTATCCGAATAGAACGGCGGGTGTAAATGCGCATCTGCTGCCTGGTATCCGGAAGATGATCCTTATGTGCTGGGAGATAGCGAAAGAGGCAGCTGTCGTCATCCGTCGCACCCTTCGGTATGAGGCATTGAGGAGTGGCATATGCCCAAAAAGAAAACGATCCAGGGCCAGGAAACCCTTATCGGCATCGTCACACCGGTTCAATGGAACGAGTTCGATCAGGTCACCGCAGTGGCCCTGAGCGCCACGGATGATGAAGAGTACCGCATTGAAAACGGAGAGGAATTCATCGACCTGATCCAAAAGGTCATCGAGGCCAGCGGCGAAGTCCGGCGCGACCCGAAGGCAACCCGGACGATTACCATCAAACATTTCAACGTCATCGAAAATTTTTGAGCCTGGCAGGTGTACTATCGATGGAAGCAATGGGACCCGAAGATCTTGCTTATTTCAAGGAATTGCTGACCCGGCAGTTGAATGAACTGCTAAACACCGCGGAAAAGACCGTGGGCACCCTGGTACAAGGCGGCGAGTGGGCGGCCGACCCCCTGGATCAGGCCGCCATGGAAACCACCCGCACTTACACCCTGCGTATTCGCGACCGGGAGAGCCATCTGATCAAAAAGATCAAAGAGGCCCTGGTGAAAATCGAGGATGGCACCTTCGGCATCTGCGAAGCGTGCGGCGAGGAAATCGCCCTGTCACGCCTCAAGGCCAGGCCGGTGACATCCTACTGCATCCGATGCAAGACCCAGATGGAGGCCTTCGAGAAGGTCGCCGACGTCTGATGACCATTCGCGGAGCACAGCGCTTGCAGCGACTCGCTTCGAGAAAAACTTTGTGTTCTTCAAGATAACGAGCTAAAAGGAATCGCGTGAAAGCTTCCGAAAATGACGCGTAAGGCAAAACACTTGGCTCCAGCTGGCGAGCCGCCGACACACAAATGCTTGAAAGGAGAGGGCAAAGAATGAACAAGAGCGAATTGATCAATGAGATGGCCAAAAATCTGAACAGCAAAAAAGAAGCCGAAGCCTGCCTGGACAGCCTGCTGGGGGCCATCACCCAGGGATTGAAAAAGGGAGACAAGGTCACGCTGACCGGATTCGGCACCTTTAAAGTGGCCAAACGCAAAGCCCGCACCGGTCGCAATCCACGCACCGGCGAGAAGATCAAGATCAAGGCGCGCAAAGTCCCCCAATTCACCGTCGGCAAAGCACTGAAGACCGCTGTTGAATAATATCTGCCAACGGTTATCCCCCATGCCATAGCAAGGGTGGCCTGAAACGGCCGCCCTTATCTTTTAGGCGAATCGCCGCAGGGGTAGTCATAAACGGTCCCCAGCCAGTTGCGTACCCGCCAGTGGGTGGGGTGTTTCGCGACAATGGCATCGGGGGTCAGCGCGACCTTACCGCCGCCGCCGGGCAGATCGATCATGTAGTGGGGAATGGCCATGCCCGAAAGGCGACCGCGCAAGGCATCCATCAGCGCCAGGCCGCGGGCGAGCGGCACCTGAAAATGGGCCGTGCCTGGTACGCGGTCCAGTTGATGCAAGTAGTAGGGTTTGACCCGGATGGCCAGCAGGCCTTCGAAGAGCATTTTCAACACTTCGGCATCGTCATTCACGCCACCCAGCAACACGCTTTGACTCCCCAGGGCGATCCCCGCGTCGGCGAGCAATCCACAGGCCGCAGCGCTTTGCACGGTAATCTCCCCGGGGTGATTGCTGTGGAGATTGACATACAGGGGGTGAAATCGGGAAAGAAGCGCCGCCAGTTCCGGCGTCACGCGCTCCGGCAGGGCCATGGGCACCCGGGTGTGCAGACGCAGCAAGCGTACATGCGCCATGCGCCGCAGGTCCTGAAGTATCGCAAACAGCCGGCCATCGGGCAGCATCAGCGGATCACCGCCCGAAAGAATGACTTCGTTGATTTCGGCATGTCCGCGGATGTACGCCAGGCCCGCCTCGATGGCCGCCGCTGAAACCTGCCGTCCACCGGCCACGCGGCGCTTGCGCATGCAAAAACGGCAATGCACGGCGCACTGATTGGAAACCAGGAACACCACGCGCTGGGGATAGCGGTGTAAAACCTGCGGTGCCGGCGACTGGCGCTCCTCGGCCAGGGGATCGTCGGCACCGGCGGCATCCAATAGTTCGGCCGGGTGGGGAATCACCTGGCGGCCCAGGGGGTCATCGGCCGAACGGACCAATCCCAGAAAGTAAGGCGAGATCTTCATGGGAAAGCGGTCGACGACCCGGACCAGGGCGTCCTTGCCGGCCACCAGATTTTCCGGCAGATCCTGGGGCCGGTCGATACCGGCAGTCGGATCCTCCCCGCGGACAAAGGCATCGGATGTCATGGTTGGTGCCGGCATAGTCGCAATCGAGATCCTTGGGAGCATGGGAATCGGCTTCAACGCCTTGGCTACACGTTAAATCGAAAATTGATGATATCCCCGTCTTTCACTTCGTAGGTCTTGCCCTCCAAACGCACCTTGCCCAGCTTGCGCGCTTCGGCATAGCTGCCGGCGCTCATCAGATCCTCGTAGGCCAAAACTTCGGCCCGGATGAAGCCCTTCTTGATGTCCGAATGGATCACTTCGGCGGCGTCAACGGCCGCCGTGTGCTTGGCGATGGTCCACGCCCGGACTTCGTCTTCACCCACAGTGAAAAAGGAGATCAACCCCAATAAGGCATAAGAGCCGTGGATGACGCGGGTCATGGCCAGATCGCGAATATCGAATTCGGCCATGAACTCCCGGGCCTCCTCGGCGCTCATCTGTCCCAGTTCCTGCTCCAGCTTGCCCCGGATGGCCAGGCATGGCTCGATCAGCCCCCAGCCGGTCACATCGGGCAGCCGGTCGTCCTCGTCCGCGTTGTTGAAAAGCACCAAACAGGGCTTGCCCGACAGAAAAGCATAGCCTCGCAGGCACTTGGCCGTGGCGATTTCCGGGAATCGGCGCAGTGGCATCTCCTGGTTGAGATGCATGGCGCACTGCTCGATCAGCGCGGGCTCTTCGGGAAAATCGGGCTTCTTGCCCCGTTTCTGGTCCAGGGCCAGGCGCTCCAGGCGTTTTTCGACCACCACCAGATCGGAAAGGATCAGCTCCTGGTCCACGGCTTGGAAATCACTGCGGGGCGCGGGCGCGGCCCCGGCCAAATCCGTGAAATTGCGCACCACGTGCAAAACCGCATCACAGTCGCGCACCTGGGTCCAGATGCTCTGTTCCCGGGCCTTCTCCTTGACATGCTCGGCCGGCGCCGGCAGCAGGTACTCCACCTGGGCATATATGGTCTTGCGCGGGTTGTACATGGCCGAGAGCCGGTCGATGCGCACATCCGGCACCCGCACCGTGCCGATGCGGCTCTCCTTGCGCTGGGCCGCCTCGGCCCCTGTTTGGGTCAAAGCCTCAAACAAAGTGGTTTTGCCGGCGCCGGGCCGGCCGATCAATCCAAGCCGCATGGTATTTCTCCGATCATCTGACGGTGTTCGGGCGCAGGGCGCCGAAGGCTGTTACTACCCTTGTTCGGTCGCCAAGGCAACCCTTAACCCCGATGCCACTTTCCCTTTGACATCAGGGCCTCTTTTCAGTAGGCCGTTATGCTGCGGCCGCTTGCGGAAAGCCATCAGCTCACAGCCATCCGGAGGTGAAACGTGCACCGTCCGCCGAAACCTGCTACGCCCATGCCCAAGCCTAAACCCACAGCCCCTCTGATGGCCCATGTTCCCACCCGGAAAGAACGGCTGCTGGTCAGCCTCTACCAGCGCATTGCGCAGCTCGAAACGGAGAACGCGCAACTGCATCATCTCCGGCAGGCCCTGGCGGATCAGACCCAACGCCATCAGGCCCTGGCGGACGCCATCCCCCAGGTGGTCTACACCCTGGACGATAGAGGCTACGTCTTGACGGTCAATGCCGCGGTCGCCACCTGGGGGGACACTCCGGAACAATGGATCGGCCGCCTCCTTTGGGCGCGGGTGGACGAAGGCGATCGCGAACGCGTGGCCCGTGTTTTCGCCCAACTAGCGGAGGCACGCCAGAATCGCAGCCACACCCAACAGTTCCGTCTCCACACGGGCAACGGCCAGGTCCGGTGGCTCGAAACGCAAACCTCCATCCGCTTTTCAGAAGAGGGTCGTTTCCGCTGGTGCCAGGGGGTATGCCGCGACCTCACGGCAATGATGCAGCCCGGCACGAATGAGAGCGACCCTCCGGAGGTCGCCACGGAACGAGCGAACCTGCGCCTCCGGGAGCTGGCACGAATTAACGCGCAGTTGCAGCACAAAATCGACGAGCGCTTCATCACCGAAAAGGCGCTCCGGGATCGCGAAGCCGAACTGGAGATGGAAAAGACCAATTTGCAAGAGGTCAACACGGCTTTGAAAGTTCTGCTCAAACGCAGGGAGGAAGACAAGCGCGCCTTGGAAGAACAGGTAATGTACAACGTGAAAAAACTGGTGCTGCCCTTCCTGAGCAAGGCGCAAAAAGAGAGTCCCGATGCAAGCCAGAGATCCTATCTGGAGATCGTGGAAGCCAATCTCAGGGACATTACCTGTGGTTTTTCACGGCGATTGTCCCTGGCGTATTACGGGCTTACCAATGCGGAGCTCAAAGTGGCCAACTTCATCCGCCAGGGCAAGAAGAACCGGGAAATCGCAAAACTGCTCAACCTGTCGGTGCGCACTGTAGAGGCCTACCGTCAGGCCATCCGCAACAAGCTGCGGCTGCAGAACAAGAAGGTGAACCTGCGCACCTTCCTCATGTCGATCAAATAGGCCCCGTCCCGAAACGGCTCTTTTCGCCGCTTTCGAGGTCGGACGAAAGATCCCCTTCCGGGACGGTCACCAGGAAACCCGTATCAGGTGGTCACTTCCTGAAGCAGCCGGTTGAGATCCTTGAGCTGATCGTGCATCTCGATCAGCTTGGCCTCCATGAGCAGGGCCAGAACGGCCATTCGGTTTTCCGAAGATCCGGCGCGATCCAGCATGCCTTCGATCTGACGCTGATATTCGCGATACTGGGGAAATTTTTCGAGAAAACGCTCTCTTTCAGCCAAGGCCTCGGCCAGCACCCGATCCGGGTTCCAGGTCGAGAGCGGTACGCGATCGTGTTTTTTGACTTCCAATAAATGTGCCACAGCCCCTTCTCCAATCCAAGCCTATTTAAACCCACATCCGTCTCAATCTAGGTACTCCTCATTGCGGATCAACACCCCGATAATTTTCTCAATCTGGGCTTCGGCCCGATCATGGGTCAACCGGCAGGCGCCGGCCCCTTTATGACCGCCGCCGCCATAGTGGGCCAACAGTCGGCCCACGTTCACCCGGCACTGCGGGTTCAAGATGCTGTGTCCCAGCTTAACCGCCACATGGGGCCCTTCATAAAAAATTTTCACGTTCACCACCGCCTGGGGGAACAGCGAGTAGACCAGAAAGCGATTGCCGTCCGGTACAGGCGTCAACTTGCGGAAGTCGGTGATCGACACCTGGCCGCGCATGGACGTGTTCATTTTTAAGTAGTTTTCGTAAGCCTTGTTGGCGGCGACGGCATCCAGGCATCGCTGCCGGACCATGGCGGTGGCGAGCACCTGGTCCATGTCAGCCGTTTTTAACAGCTCCACCAGCAGATTACAATAGGCTTCGTCCGATGCCCGACGGTTGAAAATGGTCATGGACAGCAGCACGTAGGGGTATTTTTCCGGGCGCAGGATCTCCTCGTGGGTCAGCTGCGCGCTGTCGATCTTATCCGCCTGGGCCACCAGTTCATCAAAGCGCGGCGCCAGCCGATCCTGGTAATACTCATATATCAGGCCGGCCGCCGAAGGCGCGATGCGGAAAAGGCCTTCATGGGCGCGCTCGGGTACGTTGGACACATGGTGGTCGAACCACAGGGCCACGTCCCCCTCGCCCAGTGGCAGATTGGCCAGCACATCCCGGGAGGTCGGCTGCACATTGAAATTTTGAATATCCGAAGGTTGGGCCCAAAGAACCGGCACCTTGTCTCCCAGAACCTCCTTGAGCAGTACCGCGCACACCACACCATCAAAATCGGGACGGGTTATGATTCGCATAGGCTCCCACCTGGTTTCATGTCGGGTCCTGTGAAAATTGAGAGAACCTTTCCTGCCAAGAACCCCCGGCAGCGGATGGCGACCTCAGGGTCATGGAAGAAGTTAGCAATGTTTTCTGATATTTGCAATACAAGCGGCGGATCGCCGGATCGCGGAATCAGCTGGACGCTGGTGCGGCAGAATGGACAGCGGATTCAGAGCGGACGGCCGTCCGATCCGATCTTGGACAGGATGCGGCCAGCCCCATCCAGAAAGAAAAGCAAAAAGCCCTCCTGGCGGACATACCCCAACAGGTCCTCGTAGATGATGGCCTGGACCTCATATCGCTGGCCGGGGGTCTTGGCCATCAGCGCCACGCCTTGCAGGGCGCTCTCCTTGTCTTTGAAGACCGGGATAAAGTTCACTCGGTGCTCCGGGTCCTGCTGCCCCAGGATGGTTTCACTGGCGCCCGGATTCTGGACCGCCACATATACCCAATCGGCTGGATCGACACTGTGACTCATAGAACAGACCGCCTTTCTGCGTAATGGTTGTGGCTTTATAAAGAGCCCCCTCCGGTGTGTCAAGCTGCGACCCGATTTTTTCGGCGCGGGGCAAAGCCAGCTTCTTTCCAGACCGGTTGGAAATAGCGCTTTACTTTTCCAAGCACTTCACTATATTTTGCGCGCATTGCGAAGCATTGCCGGTCAAGGAGCGGGAAATGGATTCTACCTTCACGATACCCAACGAATATCATGAACCGTTTCAGCGTCTCGTGCCCCATATGGTGGCGGGACTGCGAAACGACCCTCAAAGCCTGGAGGCCATATTCCTCTATCTGAAGCTGGGCGGCGAAAAGCTGGCCCGCATCGCCATCGAGGCCTACAACCAGACCCATCGTCTCAAAAATGCCCAGATGCAGAAACTGCGGCTCGAAGAGGCGTTGATGGCCGAACAGATGGATGAGTCCGATGAGGATGAAGGAGAAGAGGATGTCGAACCAAAGGAGGAAAGCGAAGACGACGACATCGAAGAATTTTAGACGATTAGTGCCACCGCTCCCCGCCGGTGCTTTCTGGTCGTCGGCAAATCCCGGGATTTGCCCCTGATGCCCGAAAAGGCAGCCTGATGGCGCCCTTGTTTGCCCATCTCTCCGCGGAACAGGCCCGAACCTATGCCCTGGTGCTGGCATCGGCCGGCATCGATCACACCCTGGACCAGCATCACGGCCGTTGGGCCATTACGGTACCACCCGACGAACGGCGCCCGGCCCTCTCCGCCATCGCCGTCTACCGCCGTGAAAACCCCATCCCCATAGATCGAATCGCACCGCCCCCACCGCCGCTGCGCACCTTCTCCGCTATCTATGCCGCCCTGATCCTCATGGTAACCCACGCGGCCGTGGCATCCGATCCTTCGCGCCCCGCCCTGGTCGACGCTTATGGCGCGGACGCCCGGCGCATCGTCGGCGGCCAGATCTATCGCTGCATTACGGCCCTGCTGCTGCATGCCGATTGGGGGCACCTGGCGGCCAACATGGGCGGCACCCTGCTGTTCGGCACCTATACCGCTGCGCTCTACGGCTGGGGAGTGAGCTGGCTGCTGATCCTCTTCTCCGGCGCCCTCGGCAACCTGCTCACCGCTTTCTGGCATGGCGCCGATCACCATTCCATCGGCGCCTCCACTGCGGTCTTCGCGGCGGTCGGCCTGTGCGCCGCCCATGGGCTCTGGCGACGCAAAACCCAACCGCCGGGGGGCTGGCGCGCATGGGCGCCCCTGGCCGGCGGCCTGGCGCTGGTGGGCTGGTTGGGAACGGCGCCCCAATCGGATCTGTTGGCCCACCTGCTGGGCTTCGGCTGCGGCCTGGCCGTCGGCAGTGCTTATGTACGGTCGCTCAAAAGCACCTATGCATGGCCGGTCCAATCGGCCGCGCTGGGTGTCGTCGCCCTGGGCATCATCGGCAGCTGGTACTGGGGAATGGCTTACAGGGGATAGGGGGTCAGGCTTTCCCAACCATCAGGGGTCACCAGAATGGTCTGCTCGAACTGGGCCGACAGGGAGCGATCCTTGGTCACCGCGGTCCACTGATCCTCCTGAATGATCAGTTCATGGCCACCGAGGTTGATCATGGGCTCGATGGTGAAAACCATGCCTGCCACCAGCTGGACCCCTTCGCCCCGCTGACCGAAGTGGGGGATCTGGGGCGGCTCATGGAAATCGTAGCCCACCCCGTGGCCCACGAAATCGCGCACCACGGAGCAGCCCTGGCCTTCGGCATAGGTCTGGATGGCCCAGCCGATGTCGCCCACGGTGTTGCCCGGCTTGACCATGGCCATGCCCTGCTTGAGACTCTCGCGGGCCACGGCCACGATTTTGCTGGCATCGGGCCCGGGCTGGCCGATAAAGAAGGTCTTATTGGCATCGGCATAGTAGCCATCCAGGATGGTGGTCACGTCGATGTTGACGATATCTCCCTCCTGGAGCACCCGCGGACCGGGAATGCCGTGGCAGATCACTTCATTGATCGAGGTACAGACGCTCTTGGGAAAGCCGCGGTAGTTGAGCGGCGCCGGCGTACCCTTGTGCTGCAGGGTATATTCGTGGACCCAGGTGTTGATCATGTCGGTGGTGATTCCGGGCGCCAGACGGCTCTCCACCAGGTCCAGGGTATCGACCACCAGGCGGCCGGCACGGCGGATGCCCTCCACGTCCAGGGGTGTTTTCAGCCGGATTTTCGGCTTCTGGGGATGGGTTTTAGGGCGCTGCACGTCGGCGGCACCCGCACAACAACGTTTGTATTTCTTGCCGCTGCCGCAGGGGCAGGGATCGTTGCGCCCGACCTTGACGCCGCGTTGGGGCTGGTTCACTCTCAAAACGGACCCTTTCCGCCGGCCTGCTTTCCGATTCTGATGGCCGATCTCGGGCACCGTACACCCATTCTTGCGGGGCTGTCAATCGGGTTGGCGGTCGCAAATTGCGACCGCCAGATGTTTACACATCCGGGATGGTTCGCTATAAATAGCGGCAATATCACCCCGAGGAGAAACCCCCATCCATGAATCAGCAACGGGAAAGCGAAACGGAAGAAAAGGACCAGGCCTGGGAAGAGCGGATCCTGTGCAGCGACGAGAGTTGCATCGGCGTCGTCGGGCCCGACGGCCGCTGCAAGGAGTGCGGCCGGCCTTACGAAGGCCCGCTGCCGCTGCCGTCCCAGCCGGCGCCGGCGGCCCAACCCATCGATGCGGCCGACATGCCCGAAGAGACACAGGCCGAGGAAAAGCCTGCGGAAGAGACCGAAGGATCGGATGCGCAAATCGATGACGAAGCGTGGCAGGCCCGCAAACTGTGCCGGGACGAGAGCTGCATCGGCGTCATCGGGCCCGACGGCCGCTGCAAGGAGTGCGGCCGGCCTTATGATGAGTGAAATATTATCAGGGCCGGCTCACGATGCGCATTGATCGACGTCCAGCACGTGGCGGATCTTGCGCGACAGCTCTTCCAGATTGAATGGCTTCTGAATGAATCCGTTGCAGCCCCGGTTCAGGATCTGGCTGGCCTCGCCGCTGAGGCTGTAGCCGCTGGCCAGCAGCACCTTGACACCGGGGTTGACCGTCTTGAGCCGATCGAAGGTGTCGCCGCCGCCCATCACCGGCATGATCATGTCCAGGATCACCAGATCGATCTTCTCTTTCTCCCGGCGGTAAATCTCCAGGGCCTCCTGCCCGCTGCGGGCCAGCAGGGGGTGATAGCCCAATTCCATCAGCATGGCCCGTCCGATGTCCAGGATCATCTGCTCATCGTCCACCAGCAGGATATTCTCGGAACCCGCCACGGTCTGGGCATCTTCCTTTTCTTCGATGATCTCCACCGGCTTTTCCACGGCAGGCAGATAGATTCTGAACTTGGCGCCCTTGCCCTTTTCGCTGGAAACCGTGATCATGCCGTCATGGTTCTTGATGATGCCATAGGCCGAGGCCAGGCCGAGGCCCGTTCCCCGGGTGCGATCCTTAGTGGAGAAAAAAGGCTCGAAAATCTTGGTCTGGATCTCCTTATCCATGCCGATGCCGGTATCGGTTACGCTGGTGAGGACGTAGTTGCCGGGGGCGATATTGAGCGCCTGGCTGAAGGGGCCGTCCAGAGCGGCATTGGCGGTTTCAAGGACGATCTGCCCGCCCTGGGGCATGGCCTGGGAGGCATTGACCAGCAGGTTGAGCAGCACCTGTTCGATCTGACCCCGATCCACCTCCACGGTCCACAGTTCGGACGCCAGCCGGGTGTGGACGGTGATCTCCTTTTTGGTGCGGCCGAATAAAGCTGCCGTTTTCTCCACCAGCTGATTCAGGCTGGTGGTTTTGACTTCGTATTTGCCGCCCCGGGCGAACTCCAGCAGCTGTTTGGTCACGGAAGAGGCGTCTTTGACGTAGCTGATGACATTATCGATACGCTCCAGTGCGGGATGGCCCGAGGCCAGCCCCAGGCGGGCCAGGGTGGCGTTGCCCATGATGGCCATCAATAAGTTGTTGAAGTCATGAGCCACTCCGCCGGCCAGGGTGCCGATGGAATCAAGCCGCTGGACTTGCTGCAATTGCTGCTGCAGGCGTTCTTTTTCAGTGATGTCGCGCAACAGCCCCTGCAGGGCCGGTTTGTCATCGAAAGCCACCACCGCGCCGGATATCTCCGCCCGGAAGGTGGTGCCGTCCTTGCGCCGGACCCGGTAGATATTGGCCGCGGTGCTCACTTTGAGGCTTCGCCGCCAGCGGTCCACGGCCTCGCGCACCAGAGCGTGATCATCGGTGTCGATCACTTCCCAGAGGGTCAGGCCCAGCGCCTCCTCATTAGGGTATCCCAGCAGCTGGCAGATGCGCTGGTTTAGAAAGAGGAACTTGCCTGAGGGCAGGTCGATGATGAAGTGGCCGTCCTGGGTGTTCTCCACCAGCGAGCGGTAGCGTTGCTCGCTGTGCTGCAATGCCTGCTCGGCCTGTTTGCGGGCCGTGATGTCGAACATGTAGGAGATCAGGCCGATGACCTCCTTTTTGTCGTTGCGCAGCGGCCCCGTGGTAGATACGGCGTGTAAGGGACGACCATTTTTGTGCCGGTGGTGCAGTTCCAGGTAGTCGAAGGTCTGGCCCTCCATCACCCGCCGGAAGTACTCATCGAATATGGTTTGCTGGTCCGCGGGCACGGCCGGATAGGGTCTGCCCAACACCTCCTGTCGGGGCCAGCCGAACAACTTTTCGGCGGCCGGGTTCCAGAACATGACCCGCGCCTGCCGGTCCAGGCCCACGATGGCCGACTGGGCGCTTTGGTAGATGACCTCCAGGGCTTCATTGGCCTTGCGCAGGGCCTCGTCGGCCCGCAGACGCACACTGATGTCCCGGAACATGGCGATGGAGAGTTCCGACGAAAAGGCCCACAGGTTCACTTCCACGGGGATGTAACGCCCGTCCCGGCAGCGGTAGTGCCGCTCCAGGGTCATTCCCTTGTCCAAATGGATCAAGTCCGCAGACGACATCAGGGGCTGGGCATTGATGTCGTCGGGATGCACCAGGTCGCCGGCGTGCATGCGGGTGATTTCGGCATGGGTGTACCCCAGGATTCGCAGGGCCTGACGGTTGGCGTCCACGATGCGCAGGTGGTCGTCCACATGCAGCATGCCCATGCCTGCGTTCTGGAAGAACCGGTCGTAGGGCAATTGCCTATGGCCGGCCAGCTCCGCCTCCAGTTGGGAGATCCGCTCGCACAACTCGTCGTATGTGAGCTTGGTCAATGGCACCTTCCTCGCCGATCGCCCCGGAATCAATATAAAACATTCGGTCAGCGGGCGTTATCGATACTGGGCGTAATGGATCCCGTGGCGTTTGGCTTTGTAAGCGAACTTGCGCACCGTCGTCTTGAGCACCTGGGCCGCGGCGGTGATATTGCCCCGGCTGTTTTTGAGGGCGTCGATAATCATCTCGCGCTCCAGGTTGGCCACGGCGTCCTCCAGGGACAGCTCGGGCAAAGTGCCGGACTCCTTGCCGGTCTGCAAGGTCGGCGGCAGGTGGTAGCTGTGGATCACACCGCCGTCGCAGAGCAAGACGGCCCGCTCAATGCAGTTCTCCAATTCGCGTACGTTGCCGGGCCAGTGGTAGGCCATCAGCATGTCGATCGCCGGCGTGGAAAAGCGCTTGATGTTCTTGCCGTTCTCCTTGGTGTACATCTCCAGGAAATAGTCGGCGAGCAGCAGAACGTCGGTCTTGCGCTCGCGCAGGGGCGGCATGTAGATGGGAAACACGTTGAGCCGATAGTACAGGTCGCCGCGGAAGGAGCCCTCCTCCACGGCCCGCTCCAGGTTTTTGTTGGTGGCGGCCACGATGCGCACGTCCGCCTTGATGGTCTTCTGACCGCCCACCCGTTCGAACTCCTTTTCCTGCAACACCCGCAACAGGTTGCCCTGGACGTCCAGACCGATGGACCCGATTTCGTCGAGAAAGATGGTGCCCTTGTGGGCCAGCTCGAACTTGCCCAGCTTCTGTTTGATGGCGCCGGTGAAGGCCCCTTTTTCGTGGCCGAAAAGCTCGCTCTCGATGAGGTTGGCCGGAATGGCGGCGCAGTTGACCTTCACGAAGGGCCCCTTGGCGCGGTTGCTGTTGTAATGCACCGAGTTGGCCACCAGCTCTTTGCCGGTGCCGCTCTCGCCGCGCACCAGCACTGTGGCGTTGCTCTTGCACACCTGGGAGATCATCTGGAACACTTCGCGCATCTTGTTGCTGTTGCCCACGATGTTGGTGATGCGGTACTTGTTCTCCAGCTCGTCGCGCAGCCGCTGGTTCTCGGCGCGCAGCTGATCCTTTTCCCGACGGATGATCTCCAGGTTGACCACATGCTGGGCAATCATGGTGGCCACCACCGAGAGCAGCTTCTGGCCGTCCTTGAGGCTGTAGCTCTCTTCAAAAGGCCGGTCCACGCTCAGGGCGCCGATCACCTGGTTGCCCTTCTTGATGGGCACGCAGATAAAGGAGAGCTCCTGGAAATCCTTGAGTTTCTTGCGCACTGCGGTGCGGTCCAGAAACAGGGGCTCCTCGCTGATCCTGGGGATGGCCACCGCCTTGCCGCTCTGGATCACCCGGCCGGTGATCCCTTCGCCCAGCTTGTATTTGGTCCGCTCGATGGTGGTCGGCGATAGGCTGTGGGCCACTTCGATGTTGATTTCGTTGCGCAGCGGATCGAGGATCGACACGGTGCCGCGCACCATGTCCATGGAACTGGACAGGATATCCAGGGCTTTATATAAAGATTTCTTGAGGTCCAGGGATTCGCTGAGGGCTTGACTGATCTCGTAGAGCAGGGTCGCTTCTTCTATTCGTTTCATGCCGGGTCCAATTAAAAGGGGAACTGATTTGCGTCAACAAAATTGCTTACAAGCGATCGCATCATAACAAATTTGTAACTCATGGCAAGCCAAACTATTTTACACGTGGACATGGACGCATTTTTCGCGTCGGTGGAGCAGCTGGACAACCCGGAGCTGCGCGGCCGATGCGTGGCCGTGGGGGGTGGCCAGCGCGGCGTGGTGGCCGCCGCCAGCTACGAGGCCCGCAAGTTCGGCGTGCGTTCGGCCATGCCCATCTTCCAGGCGCGGCAAAAATGCCCCCAGCTGATCATCGTGCCACCGCGGCGGGAGCGCTACGTCGCGCTGTCCCGGCAGATCATGGCGATTTTGAGCCGATTTTCGCCGCTGGTGGAGCCGATCTCCATCGATGAAGCCTACGTGGATCTTGCCGGCTGCGAGCGGCTGCACGGCCCGGCCCGGGCAACGGCGCTGGCCATCAAAAATCAGATCCGGGATCAAACCGGGCTGACCTGCTCGGTGGGCATCGCCCCCAACAAGTTCCTGGCCAAGATCGCCTCGGACTTGAACAAGCCTGACGGCCTGACGATCATTGCCCCTGAGCAGATGATGACCTTCATCGAGAGCCTGCCGATCCAAAAGGTGCCGGGGGTCGGAACCCGCACCCAGCAACGCCTGACCGGTTTGGGCATTGCCACCCTGGGACAGGTGCGGGCCTTTTCCGAGGCGCAACTGGTGCGCCGGCTGGGGGCCTTCGGCCACCGGCTCTCGGCGCTGGCCCGGGGCCAGGACGATTCGCGGGTAGAGGTTGCGAGTGAAGCCAAATCCATGGGCAGCGAAATCACCCTGGATCACGACACCCGGGACCGGAACCTGCTCGCCGGCCACCTGCTGGCCCAGTCGGAGGCGGTGGCCAGGGAACTGCGGCGTCACCAGGTGCGCGCCCGGACGATCACCCTCAAGCTGCGTACGGCCGATTTCCAGCGCCACACCCGGGGCCAGACCCTCGAACAGCCGGTGGACTCGGCCGACGCCATCTATGCCACCGCCCTGGCCCTGCTGACCGCCTTCGATTTGAAACAACCGATCCGGCTCATCGGCGTGGCCGCCGGCAACCTGCAGGCCAGGCAGATACCATTGCAGCAGGAACTTTTTGCTTCCACGGAGACCCGGCAGCGCCGGCAGTGGCAGAAGGTGGAACAGGCCCTGGATGCCATCGACGCCCGCTATGGCCGCCATAGCGTAGTGCGCGGCACGCTGGCCGATCCCTCCCCGAAACCCCCTAAACCAAAACAGAAGGATTGATAACGTTCCATATTTGGAGACCGCCCCAAAAATGAAGGTCAAGCGCGACCGCCCTCCAAGGAGAAGAGGGAATAGATGCCGCTCCTGATGATGGTCATCAGGATCAGGCCGAAGAGGAGTGGAAACAAAATGCAGTCAAACAGGTAGGCGGCTATGAGCCGGATGGCCAGAGCGGCGAGGCGTTCGGTTTCCTGCTTGAGGTAGGCCATCAACTCCTTGACCCCTTGTCCCATGTGGGCGATCCTGGCTTTGAGATCGAAGATCGAAGCGTTTGCTTCGGACTCCTGGGGGAAAAATCTTTCCTGGATGCGCTCCGGGGTGAGCGTCTGGCCCACCGCCTTCAGCTCTTGGTGGGAACTATCCACCAGCGGCGCGGTAATCCGCTGGGATAAAAGAGCCGCGCCGGCGATCGTCAACGGAAGCAGCAGGTAAAACATCGCACTCAGGCTGACGGCGAATCGGCCGGCCCGGGATAGAAGCCTGAGAAGCAAATCTCCCCTGGGGGCGAACCATCGGGCGGCAAAGAAGCCGGCCCACACGATCAATGCCGCAAACAATGCCCAGTGGTCCACGAGGGTCAGCCCCTGCAGGGCCATCTTCATCAGGGCGATGATGCTGGCGCCGGCCATGGCCGCCTTCCAGGCCGTATCCACATAGTCGTAGGCCGGCTGTACCGCATCCCCCAGTTCCACGCTGACCCCTACCCCCACGCTGGAGCCCTCCACCACGGCCAGGCCGCTCTTGATCCCCGACAGGAGCAAAAAACCGGCCAGGGCCCGATCGAAGGCGCGGTCCAGATACCCGTCGTTGACTCGGGCCAGACGGTCGAGGCCGCACCAGCCGAGCCCCCGGTCCATTACGCCGGTGGCGGCCAGGACAGCCAAGGTAGTTAGGACCGCGATCCGTGCGATTCGGCCGAACCAGTGGGGCATGGCGTTCCTCCTTCTATCCAGAAAGCATCCCTGGAGAACCTTGGGAAAAACAAGTAGCACCCCATCCGCACCAGCGCAAGCCGGACGAGACCCTGCGGCGGTGCCAGAGGGTGAACTTCAGATGGCTTTCAACAAAACAGACCGGCCGGGGAAATGCCCCCGACCGGCCCGTCATTGAAACAAGATGGAATTCGAAAAAGCACCGGATGCGATCTTTGCGAAAACCGCTGCCGCTCAGTGAATTAAATTGGCCCCCTTTTCGGTCAATTTCAGCCTGGGCACTTCTCCCTTCATTTCATACTTCAGAACCCCTTTGGCGGCCAACTGCTTGATGGCCTTCTCGAAATCCCGTTTTTCGAATGCATTTAAGAAAGGCAGGTACTCTTCAGTCAGCCAGTTTTCAGGAATCGCGTCGTTCTCTTCGCCTTCCATGGCCCGAAATTGATCCAGTATGTCTTTCTTGATGTCTTTTATGTCTCTGCTCATCGCCCATCCTCATTGCTCGGTTGAGACATGCCGCCCGCGGACGCTGCGGACTATCCATCGCCCTGGTTCCTAAGCTTATGCCACCGCCTCCAGACGACCGGGTCGGTGACACTCAAGCTCAAGTGGAGCAAAATAACGCATTATTAACATCTTACAAGTGTCAGGGTTGAAATTAACCAAATCACAACAAAAGCAGGATCCGGCTGAGGAGGTCGAACGCAGCGTGAGTCCAGGCAGAGAGTGAATTGTCAGATTTTGTTCTGGTTCACCAGCCGGGCGAAGTGAGCGAACGAACGGTCGTAGGTCCGTTCGGCTTCGGCCGGGAAGCAGCAGGCCGGCAATTGGCGCTTGGGCAGATGGTAGGCCAGGCATTCGCAGCAGGCGCCTTTGCGGGCACACGATTCGTAGCTGCACGTGCAGCGTTGCAGATTCTTGTTCTGATTGCACTCCATGGTCGCGTCTCCTGTCTCGAGGTCTTACTCCTCTTCGGAATATCGTTTCTGGATCGAACGGAGCATTTCGTACCGGCTGAAAAAAATCTCCACCAGTTCGGGGTCGAAATGGGAGCCGGCATTGCGCTCGATCTGGGCCCGTATATGCTTCTCGTCCCAGGCCTCCTTGTAACTGCGTTTGGTGCTCAGGGCGTCGAACACATCGGCCAGGGCCACAATCCGGCCGAAGAGGGGGATTTCCCGACCCTGTTTGCCCCGGGCGCAACCGTCCGCACCGATGAATCCCTCGATGGGCTTGCCGGTGCGAAAGTCGATATGGCCCGGGTAGCCCTGGCCGTCCCAGCGCTCGTGGTGGTTGAGCGCCACAACGCCGGCGGCTTCGTCGAAATCAGATTGCTGCTGCAGGAACAACCGGGCGCCCTGAATGGTGTGCTGCTTCATCACCTCATATTCGTCGACGCTCAAACGGGCCGGCTTTTTGAGAATCAGGTCCGAGGTGGCCACCTTGCCCACATCGTGCAGCATGGCCGCCATGCGCAGCACGTCCCGGGTCTTGTCGATGGTCTTGGGGTCCACATGGTGCTTCATGGCCCACTGTTCGTAGATCTCCACGGCAAAACCGGCCACGCGGTTGACATGCGACCCTGTTTCGCGCGGGTCGCGCATCTCGGCCATGCGGATCATCCGCAGGATCAGGGCACGGGTCATCTGCGCCCGCTCCAGGGCCACGGCGGCCACCGAGGCGAAATGGTACATGACGCGCTCTTCCTGGCGGCGAAAGGCGATGATGCGTCCCTCGGCATCCTGGGCATTGATGATCTGCAGGATGCCCAGCATGGCCCGGTTGCTGTTTTTCAGAGGAAGGGTGAGCACCGACCGGGTCTTGTACCCGGACGCCTCGTCGAACTGTTTGCTGAAACTGTAGGGCAGGGTCGCTTCCAGCCGATACACGTCATCGATGTTCAGCGGCTCGCCGGTGGAGGCCACATATCCGGCGATGCTCCTGGTGTCGACGGGGATCTTGAAGGTGGAGTAGATCAGCTTTTCGCCCTTGGGCAGTTTCTTCTGGAGGGTATCGTTCTGGGTGTAGCTGAAATTCAGCTCTTCGTGTTGGCGGATGTAAATGGAACCGGCATCGGCATTGGCGAACTGGCGGGCCCGGGTGAGAACCCGCTCCATGAGGATATCCAGGTCGTTGATCTGGCTCAGCTCAATACCCAGGCGGGTCAGACTGTCCAATTTTTCCTGCTCGGTCAGCATCGTGCCATCTCTTTCCGAGGTCGCGCCGCAAGTTCAGAAAACCTTGGGCAAGATAATGCCGCCAAACGCAATGGTTGCTAACCATATCAATTTGTTGGGAATTCGTCAAGCACCGAGATGGCCCGAAACACCATTGTTTCAAAATAAACGTCAATCGCCGCCAAAGGGTTGCCGGCAAAGGCGCCGCGGCGATGCAACGGTGGAAAAAGGCAGGCCCCCGTCTCAAGGGCGATGCAGCGGCATGCGGATGGCAAAGGTGCTGCCCTTCCCCTGGATGCTTCGCACCGTGACCCGGCCGCCATGGGCCTGGACGATGTGCTTGACGATGGCCAGGCCCAGCCCGGTCCCGCCCAGGCGGCGGCTGCGGGATTTATCCACCCGGTAAAACCGTTCGAAGAGCCGGGGCAGATGGGCCGCGGCCACGCCGATGCCTTCGTCGGCCACCTCTATTTCAAGCTCCTCTTCGACCTCCTTGGCCGTGACCCTGATTCCGCTCTTTTCCGGGCTGTACTTGATGGCGTTGTCCAGCAAATTGACCAGGGCCTGCTCCATGAGCTCGGCATCCAGGCGGGCGCGCAGGCCCGCGTCGCAGTGGATCTCGATACGGATGGCCTTGGCCTCGGCCTGGGATCGGCAAAGTTGGGCCGCGGTATGCAGCACCTTCTCCATGGCCGTCGGTTCCAAGCGAAGCTGACGGCCCTCATCCCCCTGCTCCAGGCGGGCCAGCTGCATCAGGTCATCCACGATGGCCGTCAGCCGTTGAACGTGTTTGTCGATGATGCCCAGAAAGTGCCGGGCCTCCTGGGGGTCGCTCACCGCCCCCTGAGCCAGGGTCTCAACAAATCCCTGGATGGCGGTGAGGGGGGTCTTGATCTCGTGGCTCACGTTGGCAGCGAAATCGGTGCGCATGGTCTCCAGGCGGCGCAGTTGGGTCACGTCATTGACCACCAGCAACCCGCCCATGCGGCGGCCGTCGGCGTCGAAAAGCGGGGTGCAGCGGGCATTGAGAATCTGCTCCGCCGGCCGGTAGAGTACCACATCGGCCTGGGTGGCCACCCCCAGGTCCAGGGTGGTCCGGATCATCTCGTGCAGCTCGCGGTTGCGCACCACTTCCTGGATGCTGCGGCCCGGCAACGACTTTTCGTCGACGCCCAACAGGCGCGCCGCAGCGCTGTTCAGATGCAGGATATGCTCGTCGGGGTCCAGGGCCACCACCCCTTCCACCATGCTGGAGAGCACCGCCTCGCTTTCGTTGCGCTGCCTCAGGATGGCCTGCATGCGCTGATCGAGCTCCTGGGCCATCTGGTTCATGGCCTGGGCCAGGCCGGCCAGTTCCACGGTGGCCGGTGCATCGAGCCGGTGGGAGAGCTCGCCCTGGGCAAAGCGGGCGGCGCCCCGGCGCATGGCCTCGATGGGCCGGGTGATGCGCCGGGAGATCCACAAGCTCACCAGGGCCGCCAGCAGCGCGATCGCCAGACCGCCGGCCGCCAGGCGCCACCTCAAGGTTGACAAGTGCTGCTCGATGGCGGTGAGCGGCAGGGCCAGGCGCACCACCGCCTGAACCGGCTCTCCAACAGGCAGGGCCAGATACATCATGCGGCGCTTGATCGTATCGCTGAACCGAAAAGCGCTGCCGATCCGACTTTGAAGGGCCTGCAGGACCTCGGGGCGATTGCGATGGTTTTCCATCTGGGCCGGGTCGGCCTCCGAATCGCCCATTACCGTGCCGTCGGGCAGAACGACGGTCAGGCGCATGGGGATCTCCAGCGCGATGCGCTTGCAGTAGCGATCCAGGGCCGCTCCGTTCAAGGGATTCAGGTGCGGCTGGATCTGGGGCACGATCAGATGCAGGCGATCGATGAGATCCTGTTGGCGTTGATCGATGTAAAACGTACTCGTGGCCCGGGAAGCGAACCATCCCGTGGCCCCCACGGCGATGAGCACCAGAATGAGAAATGAGGGGTACAGCTGCCAGATGAGGGGTCTGCGCTTGATCATGGCTTCTCTTTAAACCGGTAGCCGACGCCGCGGACGGTTTCGATGAGGTGTCCCCAATCGCCCAGCTTTTTGCGCAGTCCTACGATCTGCACATCCACGCTGCGGTCGGTCACCGGATAGTCATCCCCACGCACGGCATCCACGATCTGGGTGCGGGTGAACACCCAGCCCGGCCGTCCGGCCAGGAAAGCGAGCACCTGAAATTCGGTAAAGGTCAGATCGATCCACTGGTCGTCGATGGTCAGGCTGCGCCGGCCGCGATCGATGGTCAGCCCGTGGATGCGGATGACATCGGTGTCGGCGGGCGGCGCGGCGCGGCGCCGGAACACGGCACGCACCCTTGCCAGCAGCACCCGGGGGCTGAAGGGTTTGGTCACGTAGTCGTCGGCGCCCAGCTCCAGCCCGGTGACGATATCCACCTCTTCGCCCTTGGCGCTGAGCATCACCACCGGAATCTCGCGCAGGTGCGCATCGGCTTTGAGCCGCCGGGTGAGCTCCAGACCGTCCATGCCCGGCAGCATCAGGTCGACTATCATCAGGTCCACCGGGCTTTCCTTGACCTTGCGCCACGCCTCTTCACCGGTTTCGGCGCATACCACGCCGAACCCCTCCCGGCCCAGATGGAATCGAACCAATTCGAGGATATCCTCCTCGTCGTCGATCACCAGAATGGTTTGCTTTTGCATCGTCAGGCCTTTCCGCCCCGGCCGTCGGTCGGCCCAGGCCCCTTGAACTGGGTTCTTTTAGGCCGGCAATTGTTAGGGCTGTGTTAGCAACTTGAATCCATTCTGCGATCAGGGTATGACCCCACTCTTTCAGGGGTTGAGAACCGCCCCTGGGGTTCATGAAATTCGTATGCGAATTTTCGGTTCAATGCCTGAAACAGGCCGCCAAGGAGAAGCCGGTTGCCCTTATTGAACATCACCGCCATCGCAGTGGCCCTGGCCATGGATGCCTTTGCCGTAGCCGTGGCCACCGGCATTCAGCTGGGCCGGATCGATTTTCGCCAGAACTTCCGTCTGGCCTGGCATTTCGGCCTGTTCCAGGCGCTCATGCCCATCATCGGCTGGGCCGCCGGCCGAACCATCCGGTCTCAAATCGAACACTTCGATCACTGGGTCGCCTTCGCCCTGTTGCTCTTCGTGTCCCAGGGCATGCTGCGCCAGGCCTTTGCCAAAGAAGGGGCCGAGGCCAGCGCCAAGGACCCCACCCGTGGCGCCACCATGGTGATGCTCTCCCTGGCCACCAGCATGGATGCGCTGGCGGTGGGACTGAGCATCTCCATCCTCAATGTCTCCATCTGGTTGCCGGCGGCGGTGATCGGCGTCGTGGCCGCCGGCTTCACCACCCTGGGCATGCATCTGGGCACACGGGTCTCCCGGGCCACCCGCCTCGGTCGCTATGCCGATCTGCTCGGCGGCCTGGTGCTGCTGGCCATCGGGCTGAACCTCCTGCGCGAGCATGGTGTTTTCGGATAGGCTTCGGCCATTCCTGGCCGCCCAGTAAATTAAGTGCCGCTCGGGCCTGGCTGCCCGGCCACCACATCCATGAACGCCCTGAAAAGCACCACGTGCACGAACAGTTCGAGGGTGGCCAATCCAGTGGTCAGCATAAGCTGGAAAAGCAGGTTGGCCGCCAGCGCCGCGAATGCCTGCTCGAGCATGAGCCCCAGCATGAGGATGGGGATATTGGTCAAAAGCAGAAGCACCAGAACCAGGCTCAGGTGGCCCCGGGTGCCAAGCAGGCTCCGTTGAAGCGCCTCCCGGGGTGATACGCCGAACAGGACCAGGTAAAATTCAGCAAAAGCCAGCCGCCCCCAGAGCCAGAGACCGGGTACGACCAGCAGGCCGAACCCCACCAGGATCATGAACGACACCACGATTTTGAGGCTCAGAAAAGCGCCCCACTGGGGGATGGCCGCCGTAATCAGGGCGCTGCTGGTCGGCCGTTCCTGGCGTGCGCGACTGGCCATCAGGCGGATCAGGGCGCCCATATAAATCGGATAGATGACCGCTCCCAGGACCATGGCGGCCATAAACGCCATGGGGCTGGAGGGGTAGGCTTCGGTGAGCACCACCTGGAACAGGGCGATACCGAATAGAAAAGGAAGGCAGATCGCCATGATTTGACCGAAATTGCCGATGAAGAAAGCAAAGGCGTCGGTGAGGATCAGTTGGGTTCGGGTAGCCAGGTTGCTCGGCATAGCGCATTTTCCCTTTTGGCGAGGTTCGAAATTTAGCGTTTATCATGACTCGCCGGCGGCTGCCACTTCAAATGAGTCAAATTTATTTGTATTGACAACTTTACCAATTTTGGCCATAGTGGCCTCACTTTTAACGGAGCCACCCCATGCTCAACCCCAATGCGCCCATTCCCCTCTACCGACAGCTGGCCGATCTGATCAGCGCCCGGATCCGCTCGGGCGAATATGCGCCGGGCAGCCGCATCCCCTCGGAGCACCAGCTGGCGGCCGCCCACGGCCTCGGCCGCCCCACCATTCGCCAGGCCTTGGATATGTTGATCCGCAAGGGACTTCTCACCCGTCGCCGGGGCTCGGGCACCTATGTATTGGAACCCCAGCAGGAGGTGGATCTTTTTTCCCTGGACGGCACCAGCGCCTCGTTCCGAAAAAAGGGCCTGGCCGTGGAGACCCGCCTCTTGACGCCCATCCATCTGCTGCGCGTATCGGGCGCGGCCGAAAACCCCTTCGACGGCCAGCAGGCCTACTTCTTTTCCCGTCTGACCCGGCTAGCCGGTACGCCGGTGCTCCTGGAAGGGCTGTATCTGCATGCCCAGCTGTTCGACGGCATCCAGCATCTGGATCTGGAGGGCCGGTCGCTCTCGGCCATTGCCGAGGAGAAATACTACCTTCGTCCCTCGGGGGGTAAACAGAGCTTTCGCATCGCAATCGCCGACGCGGACAAGGCGACGCTGCTGGCGGTGTCACCCGGCAGCCCACTTTTGGCGGTCCAGCGCTGGCTCACCTTCTCCCAGACCCCCTGCGGCGTCTTTTCCGAGCTGTGGTGCCGTACCGATCAATTCGTCTTCACCCAAACCATCGGAGGAACCGGATATGCATAAACGCGGCTATTACGACCGCTTCGGCGGCGCTTATGTCCCCGAGATTCTGACCGCCACCTTCGACGAGCTGGAGGAGGCGTTCGAGGCGGCCAAGGCCGACCCCGCTTTCTGGCCGGCCTATGTGCAATTGATGGCCAACTACTCGGGCCGGCCCACCCCTTTGACCTTCGCCGAACGGCTCACCCGTCACTTCGGCGGCGCCCGGATCTACATCAAGCGCGAAGACCTCAACCACACCGGCGCCCACAAGGCCAACAATGTCATGGGCCAGGGCCTGCTGGTCCGGCGCATGGGCAAGACCCGCGTCATCGCCGAGACCGGCGCCGGGCAGCACGGGGTGGCCACGGCCACCATGGCCGCCCGTTTCGGTTTCGGCTGCACCATCTACATGGGCGAGGTGGATGTGCAGCGCCAGCGGCCCAACGTCTTCTGGATGCAGCGCCTGGGCGCGACGGTGGTGCCGGTGCGCGACGGCACGCGCATCCTCAAGGACGCCATCAACGAAGCCTTCCGGGACTGGGTGGGCAACATGGATACCACCCACTACGTGCTGGGCACGGCCTGCGGGCCCCACCCTTTTCCCGAGATGGTCACCTACTTTCAATCGATCATCGGCAAGGAAGCCCGCAGCCAGATCCTGGAGCTGGAGGGGCGCCTGCCCGACCGGGTATACGCCTGCGTGGGGGGCGGTTCCAATGCCATGGGAGTCTTTTCCGGCTTTTTCGACGACCCGGTGGCCCTGGTGGGGGTGGAGGCCGGCGGCAAGGGGTTGGAAAGCGGCCGCCACGCCTCCCGGCTCAAGTCGAAGGAGGCCAGCGTGGGCGTGGCCCAGGGGTACAAAAGCTACTTTCTCCAGGACGGCGATGGCCAGATGCGCGAGACCCACAGCATCTCGGCCGGCCTGGACTACGTGGGGGTGTCGCCCATCCTGGCCCACCTCAGGGAGAACGGCCGGGTGCGCTTCGAGGCGGCCACCGACGACGAAGTGGTGGCGGCCGTATCGCTGAGCATGCGCCTGGAGGGCCTGATTCCGGCCCTGGAGTCGGCCCACGCCTTTGCCCAGGCTTTCAAGGAGGCCCCGCAGATGAAACCCGACCAGGTCATCGTCATCAACCAGTCGGGCCGGGGCGACAAGGATATCTTCACGGTGGCCGACGCCTTCGACGATCCGGAATGGAAGCAATTCATCTGCGCCAAGGCGGAGCAGTACAGGAAATAGGGGTTTTAGGCTTCAGGTGTCGGGCTTCGGGTTGAGGATGAAAGCCTTTTGATAGAGAGAGGCATGGCTTTGCTCAATCGATAAAATACCACCACCTAAAACTTAAAACCTAAAACCTAAAACTTCTTCAGTATGTCGGAGATCACCATGCTGCAAGACTATATCGCCGAGCGTTTGAAGACCAAGAAGATCCTGCTGATGACCCACATCGTCATCGGCTATCCTTCGCTGGAAGCCTCCTTCGAGATCGTGCGCACCATGGTCGCCGCCGGGGTGGACCTGATGGAGCTGCAGATCCCTTTTTCGGAACCCATTGCCGACGGGCCGGTGATCCTCAAGGCCAACCAGGCCTCCCTGGCCGCCGGCACCACCGTGACCGCCTGCCTGGATTTCGCCCGGCGCGCGGCCCGGGAGTGCCCGATCCCCTTTCTGCTGATGACCTATTACAACATTCTGTTCAAATACGGGGTGCCCGCCTTTGCCCGGACCATGGCCGACGCGGGTCTGCACGGCGCCATCGTGCCCGACCTGCCGCCCGAGGAGGGCGCGGAGTACCTGCAGGCCATGCAGGCCCATGACCTCGCCCCGATCTTCATCTTCGCGCCCACTTCGCCGGATGCGCGCATGCGCCGGATCGCCGGACACGCCCGGGGGTTTGTCTACTGCGTGGCCCGCAAGGGGGTCACCGGCCAGCAGACCGACTTCTCCCAGGAGTTGCGCCGCTACCTGGCCCGCTGCCGCCAGGCCACGAATCTGCCGCTGGCCCTGGGCTTCGGCGTCAAGGACAAGGCCGATATCGACTTTCTCACCGGCCAGGTGGAGATCGCCGTCATCGGGACGCAGACGATCCGGGTGGTGGAAGAAAAGGGCATCGCAGCGGTGGGAGATTTCATTGCGGGGTTGAGACCATGAATACCTCCGAAAACAAAGACCTTCGGGCGGAAACCTTGAAACACGCCATCGCCCGGCCTCCCTGCGTCTGCGCCGATCTGCCCGGCATCGGCGGCGCCATCAAGGCGGCGCCCGAGCACTTCGAGGTGGAAGAGATCCTGCCCTATGCGGCCTGCGGCGAGGGGGAGCATGTCTTCGTGACCCTGCGGCGCAGGCTGTGGAACACCGCCGACGTGGCCGCCGAACTGGCGCGTTGTTTCGGACTCAAAACCATGGACGTCGGTTGGGGCGGCCGCAAGGACAAGCAGGCGGTGACCACCCAGACCTTCTCCCTGCTGCTGCCGGTGGGGATGTCTTTGGATGAAGTGACGGCACGTCTGCGCGACCTGCCCTTCGAACTCCTCGACCTCGGTCGCCACCGCAACAAGATCAAGACCGGCCACGTGGCCGCCAACCGCTTCCGCATCCTTTTGACCGAGGTGCCGGCCGCGGCCCTGGCGCCGGCCCGGGCCATCGCCGGGGTCCTGCGCCAACGGGGGCTGCCCAATTTTTACGGCGAGCAGCGCTTCGGATTCCAGATGGCCAACATCGACCGCGCCTTCCAACTGCTTTCGCGCCGGCGACCCGTGCGCGGCAAGCAGGACGAACTGCTCGTATCGGCCCTGCAGAGCGGCCTTTTCAACCAGTGGCTGGCCGAACGCATGACCGGCGGCGAATACCACTGTCTGCGCCTGGGGGATGTGGCCCAGAAAACCGATACCGGCGGCCTTTTCGTCGTCCAGGATCTGGCCGAGGCCTCCGTACGCTTCGCCCAGGGCGCCATCACCTACACCGGTCCCATTTTCGGCTCCAAAATGATGGCGGCGGCCAATGTCGCCGGTGAACGCGAAGCCGCCCTTCTGGCGGCCTATGCCCTGACCGGCGACGACTTTAAACGGCTCAAGGCGCCCGGGTCGCGGCGGCGGGCCATCCTGACGCTGGATGACCTGCAGGTGCAGCCGGAGGAACAGGGGTTGCGTTTCAGCTTCACCCTGCCGCCGGGCGCTTACGCCACCACCGTCCTGCGTGAGTTCATGCGGCCGCCGCTGGCCTGAGCGCCGGTGCCGCCGGACCCCCTTTTGGGCGCGCAAGGCACGGTCCGGCTCTCCGGGTACTTTATTTCGATCCCGAAATGGGTTAAAGCAACGCGGATTTATGGCGATAAATGAACGGATGGCCCCTCGGGATGTGTCCGTGTATGACACCTGGACGCGTGGTTTTCCCGGATGGGGCGTGTGTGCGATGCCCTGCTGAACGCAATCGGAGAAGGAAAGCATGCGGAGCCTTTTGCACTGGCTCGTATTTCTAGCGGTTTTTCTCTGCCTCTACGGATCGCTGCACCTCTATGTCCTGATCAAGGTGCGGCGGTCGCTCTATCTCGAGGGGCTGAGCTATATCCTGCTCGTGGTGGTGCTGGCCTTTTTGATGTTCGCACCGATCCAGGCCCGGTTTCTGCAATCCCAGGGCCACTCGCTTTTCGGTCTGCTGCTGACCTGGATCGGCTACGTGTGGATGGGCTATATTTTTTTGTTCGTCTGCATCGCCATTCCGGTGGACCTCTACCACCTGATCGCGGGCAGTCTCCAGCAACTGCTCGACGCGGACCTGACCGATTACATGCTGATGCGGCGCCACAACCTGATGCTGGTGGCGGCCGCCGCGGGCGTGCTGACCGTTTACGGCGCCTTCGCCGCCCATTTCGTGGGCACGCGGCACGTCACCGTGCCCTGCGCCAAGCTGCCCGGAACCATGGAGCGACTGCGCATCGTCCAGATCAGCGATCTGCACCTGGGGCCCATGCTCTACCCAAGCCGCCTGGACCCGATCATCACCGCGGTCGACCAAGCCAAACCCGACATCCTGGTGTGTACCGGCGACCTGATCGACGGCCCGCTCGAGGACGGCCCCGCGGTCTCCCAGCTGTTTGCCGCCCTGCACGCGCCCATGGGTAAATTCGCGGTCCTGGGCAACCACGAATTTTACCTGGGGCTGGACAAGGCCACCCCATTCATCGAAATGGCCGGTTTTCAGCTGCTGCGCGGCGCCGGCGCCCAGCCGGCCGAAGGGATTGCCATCGCCGGCATCGACGATCCGGCCGGCGGGGCCGCCGCAGGGCTTCCCGAATCCCAGCTGCGGGCTCAAATCCCCCCCGACCGGCTGGCCATCCTGCTCAAGCACCGGCCCTTGCCGCAAGCCGGTCAGAACCGGTTCGACCTGCAGCTTTCGGGTCATCTGCACGACGGCCAGATCTTCCCCTTCGGCCTCGTCATCCGAATGCTCTACCCGTATATCAGGGGATTGTATGCCGTGGCACCCGGCGCCAATCTGTACGTCAGCCCGGGCACCGGCACCTGGGGCCCGCCATTGCGCGTCTTTGCCCCCGGCGAGGTCACGGTCATCGATTTGCAGCGGCCAAGGCTCTCTGCCCAACCGCCGGAGAAACCCCAATGAGCACCCAGCCATCCGATCTGTGGCAGACCCATGCCATCCGTTTCCTGGAATGCGCTTTTCGCAGCGACCGCCATGAACGGCTGCAGCAGGCCGACGGCCGCGGCCAAAAGAGCCGCGACTGCGGGGACACGGTGGAGATCTTCGTCATGCTCAAAGGCGAGACGCTCCAGAACATCGCCTACACCCTGAACGGGTGCATCAACACCAACGCCTGCGTGAACGCCCTCATCGACCTGGCCGAGGGCCAACCCATGAGCCGGGCCCTGCAGATCACCCCCCGGCAGGTGGCCGACTACCTGCAGACCCTGCCGGACCATGAATTCCATTGCGCCGAACTGGCCGTGGAAACCTTCCGCCTGGCCCTGACCGACGCGCGCCGCGTGCGACAGGCGCCCTGGAAGAAAGCGTACCGCTGACCGCACCCAATTCTCTTTTTGATTTGATCAGGATCGAGGGGATACGCAGCCCGCCCCTGCAGCGGAATCGGCCCTTTCCAGGTGCTTCACCAGCCGACGGCGATAGCGGCGCTGGCGCAGCAACCCGCGGATGGCCTTGAGCGGATCGACCAGCATGCTCACATTGCTCTCGGCGGCCGAATCCTTCCAAAAGATGGGAACCTCTTCGATCTTTCCGCCGAAAAGCTCGGTGAGCATCAGGATTTCCGTGTCGAAGGCGAAACCGATCTCGCGCAGGTGGGGCCGGATGCGGACCACGGTGTCGTAACGCAGGGCCTTGAAGCCGTTCTGGGTATCGGCGAAATCCAGCCCCAGCAGGGCATAGACCAGCAGGTTGTAGATCCAACTGCTGACCTTCTGCTGGATGCCGCGGTCCACCACTGTGGCGCCCTCGTGCCAGCGGCTGGAGAGGGCCAGGTCGGTGCCGCTGAGCAGCGGCGCGATGAGGCTGCCCGAGAGGCGCAGGTCCGACGAAAGGTCGGCATCGGTATAAAAAACCACGTCCGAGGGCCGGGGCCCGAGGGTTTCCAGATGGCGCAAGGCCGTGATCACCGCCCCGCCCTTGCGCGAGACGGCCGCAATCTGCGGGGCCAGCTCGTCCAGGTACCACACCCGCATCTGGCCCGAAGCGAGCTTGCCCGGGTAAAGCTCCTGGATGCGCTCGTGCACCAGAACCCCGGAGTGGCGGTCGCGATCGCCGTCGTCGACGAAGATCAGCCGCCACTGGAACGCCGGGGTGTAGGCGCTCAGCTCCTCGAGCTGGTCGACCTTGACGCGCACGAAATCCTCGCCGTGGGGATTGCCGATGGAGCGCGGGTAGAGCCGATTGTGCTCGTGGTAGATCGGCACGATATAGTAGACGGTGATCGGCGGCGCATCCCGCAAGCGCGCCAGGTCGATGCGCGCGAAGTACAGATAGTGCGCCAGGTCCTGGGGCACGGGCTTGAAGACGAAAACCTGGGAGAAGAGAAAGTTGAGGCTGACATTGATGCCCACGGCCGTGATCTGGCATAGCAGGGGCGGGAAATGGGCCCACTCCACCAGGACCAGCGTCTGGACCAGGGTGGCCAGCAGCGTGACGGTGCGGGTCAGCAGATAGAGCCCCAACTGCTCGCCCACCCGGGGATCGATGCTGCCGAAGGTCCAGGTCCGGTTGATGTAAAAGGTGATCAGGTTGACGCACAGGAAGGCGACGATCTGGCAGAGCAGATAGTGCACCCCCAGGAAATAAAAGGCACTGAAGAAGATAAGGTGCAGCACCGTGTTGAGGATGCCCACCACCGAGAAGCGGCAGAAGCGGACCCACAGGATGCGTTTGCGCGACATGGGTCAGTGCCCCCCGACGGCATAGAGCTCATACCCCGGCACCAGCGACAAGTTGGTCAACTGCTCCCGCCAGACGGGCGGCCCATCGCCGAAGCGCTGCCGTTCCATGGGCCCCCAGAAGATATGGGTGATCCCCAGCCGGTCGACGATCATCCGCCAGTCCGCACCCCCTTTGTAGAGCCGGCCGACCATCTGCTCGGACGCCTGATAATCGATGCCGTGGGACCACAAATGCCCGGCATAGCCCACGGCAATGGCATAGCCCCAGAAGGAAACGGGGTGGTTGAAGGTCGGCGTAACCGCCACCACCGCGTCCTTGGGCAGCTCCACAATGGCCCCCTTGGTATTCCACAACTCGCGCCACTCGTAAAGCCGGGTGGGCTGGGCCATGCCCCCGGAAACCGCGGCCAGGCTCACCGTGCCGGAGAAGAAGAGCACCAGGCACAGCACCGCCTTGCGCCAATGGGTCAGATGAGGCGCGAGCGCTCTGGCCGCCAGGGCCACGCCGATCAGATAGAACCAGATCAGCACCTTGAGTTTGTCCCAATCCCAGGGCGCCAGCAGCACGCCGTTGAAAAGCAGAAAGGCGCCGCCGGCCATGAGCCATTCGGCCCGTTCGCGGCCGGCCCCCCTCCAGAGGCGATACGCGGCCGCGGCCAGCAGGAAGAGGGTCCAGGGCCCCAGCTCGATCCCGAAGAAATACACCAGGTTTCTCGGCTGGAACCAGTTCCATTGGAAGTGGAGCATGGCGCCCTTGCGGAACAGGTCGGTGAGGTAGAGCACGAAAACCGTTCCCAGGGGCACGGCCAGGGCCATGACCGGCGCCAGTCGCCGCAGGTTGGCCTTGGGCGCCGGGCCGGCCAGGGTGTAGAAGGCGATCAGCAGGCTGACGACGATGAAAGCATGCATGTGAAACAAGGGCAAGGCGCCCCAGGCCATCCCCACCAGGAAGGCCTGGCCCCGGGACCACGGCGGGCGAACGCCGTCCGGCACGTAGAAACGCTCCCGGATCTCACGCACCAGCCAGAACCCCAGCGGCAACGCCATGAGCAGGCCGCGCTGGGTGATGAACAGGGTGATGAAGAAGTTCTTCCAGGTGAGCGGTTCCTGATAGTCCTGTAGCACGCCGGTGGCCAGCAGTCGCCAGCCGGTCCAGCCGCCGTTGAGGAAGAAGGCGCCCACCACCAGAATGCCGCCGAAGCGATACAGGGCCAGTACCGTGGCGATCAACAGCAAAAAGCCCATCACGAAAAGATGGGACTGGGTGGGCACGCCCAACTGCTCCCAGAAGGCATTGTAGAGATCGACGCCGAAGGGATAGAACAGGCGCTCCAGGGAGTAGAAAGGGTTGCCGGGCGGGAAGAACGCGCCGTCGGTCAGATTGCGGATATAAGTGATGTGCAGAGGCAGGTCGCCGTAGTTGTTCCTGAGCAGGGTCTGCACGCCGTGGTCGACGCTGAAGTAAAGATAGGCGAAATGGCGCAGGCCCAGCAGCAGGATGACGGCCACCACCGTCTTGTCGATCCAGTCCCAGGCGGCCTTATCGGAAGTGTCCCTGTATGGCAGAAAAGCGCGGCAGAGGTACACCAGCCCTGCACCCGCCGCCAGGCTCGCGGCCGCGATCCAGCCGCTGAGACCTTGGAACACCAGGGCCAGCAGTGCACCGCACAGAGTGCTGAAGACAATATGCCAGACGATGACGTCGATGATCACGGTTTGGGCTCCTGACGTGCGGGCGGTGGGCGCACCAGGGTGCCGGCGCCCTGCCAGGTGTCGGCGAAGCGCGCCTCCCGGTAGTAATAGAGGATATCGGTGTAGGCGTCCCGCAGTTTACCATTCACCCGGTAGTAAGGCGCGTCCAGGCCGGCCTCCACGGCGCGCTGATCCCGGATGTCCACGAGCAGCACGTCGCCCGCCAGCTTTGTGCCGGCCTTGTATGGGGCGAATTGCAGCCCGGGGTAGTCGCTCAAGGTCCAGGGCAGGGGCCAGGTCTGCTGGATGGCCACCACGATGCGCATGTTGTTGGCCTCGGGGTGACGGGCGCAGGCCCGCTCGATGTTCGCTTTAAGGCTGTTGAGGGACATGTCCGAGTGGGTGTAGACATACGGCTGGCTGGGATCGGCGGGATGGCGGAATTCCAGCCGGGCGGCCAGCCCCGCACTGGCCACGATGAGCAGTGCCGCCGTAAGATAGCCCAGCCCCTGGCCCCAGAGCGGCCACTGCCGACGGACGGTTTCCACGGCATAACCGAAGACAAAGCACAGCGGCCAGATGAGGTTGAGAATTAGCCAGGGGGTCTTGTAGGGAATCAGGGAGTAGGCCAGCACCAGACCCACGGCCAGGGCGCACCAGAAGCGGCCCAGGCGCGATGTGCGCCACCCCAGCACGGCCGATGCGGCCAGGGCTGCCAGCGCCGGCCATTCGTACATCCGCATGAGTTTGAGCCAGTAAAAAAAGGGCTTTTCGTGACCGCTGCCGCCCATGCCGGTCTTGAGCCAAGGCGCCAGGGCCGCCACCATGTCCACCACGCCCCGGGGATTCATCAAAAAGCCGCTGTAGATCAAGAGGGTCGCCAGCAGGCCGGCGCCGATGGCCTTGAAAATAAAGTCCCGGGCGTCCGGCGGCGCAAACGCCGGTTTCACAACGTGTTTGCCCTTTTTACCCACCGGCATCGGCAGCTCCTCCCGGACCTCGCCTTCGGGCAGAAAGCGGCCCAACACCGACACCAGGAAAAGGGCGATGAACCAGGTGCCGAAGAAGATAAAAAAGGTCTCCTTGATCAAGACGGTGCCGAAGAATCCCGCTGTCATGCAGACCACGCCCGTGCGCCAGGAGACACGCCGGGCGTAGCTGAAGTAGCCGTAGCTGAACAGCAGCTGAAAGAAGATGAAGACCGTCTCGTGGATGGCATAGCGCCCGTAAAAGAGCGCGGCCGGGCTGAAAGCCAGGGCCAGGGCGGCCCACAGGGCGATGCGGCCGAAAAAACGCCGGTGGGCCAGGACCAGCAGGGTGTTGAGCGCGGCGAAAACCACCGTCACCAGCCGCAGGGAGATGATCCCCTTGCCGAAAAGGGTCTCGCTGAGCTGCAGCATGTAGAAGAACAGAGGGCCGTGGTAGTTGGAGGGATCATAGCGGAAAAACCCCTGGCGCCACATCTGAATGATATACCAGCCGTTGACCCCCTCGTCGTGGTGGGGCGGCCGCAAACCCAGGGCGTACAGCAACAGGAACAGCCAGGCCACCGCGGGCAACGCCAGAAACCAGTGCCAGGAGTCACTCTTTTTCATGTACCAAGCCATTTGAATCTCGGGACCGGGACCGGTGGTGCGCTGGATGGACGCGCGGCCCCGCATGCGGGTCAGGAACAAATGCACGGTCCATAACATGAAGCATGGCTGTAATTCAATGTCTGATTGTCAACCCCCGCCGCCCATCGTATCGTCGGCCAAGCGGCTGCGTGCAGGGATCGAACAACCTCATGCCCAAAAATGGTTGGCAACCGGCAATGGAAGCCGAATCCCCGCAGATTTGTTCGCCATTGTCGAACTCAAACAATGAAATCCGCTTATTTTCGGATAACTTTGAATTTCATGGTGTCATGCCATGACATGGGCTATACAATTGCTTCCTCGGTGTTCGGACCCTACGCCGAACGGGTAAAAAGGCGGACGGCCCCCCTGGGTCAACAATGAAACAATAGGTTCTGCGGTTGGCATGAAAAAGAAGCTCTTCTACGGTTGGTGGATCGTCGCGGCGACCAATATCATCTGCATGTTCGGATACGGCACCTGGCTTTACAGTTTCGGGGTGTTCTTCAAACCCATGTCCGAGGAGTTCGGCTGGACCCGGGCCATGACCGCGGGGGCCTACGCCCTGCGCAGCGTGGAAGGCGGGGTGGCCTCGCCCATCGTGGGCTGGGCGGTGGACAAGTATGGCGCGCGGTTGCTGGTCGTCATCGGCGCGATCGTCTCCGGCGCAGCCTTTACCCTCATGCCCCTGATCAAATCACTGCTGGGCTTCTACCTGATCTATGGCATCATGCTCTCGGCCGGTATGAGCGCCATGCTCTATCTGCCGGCCTGGACCGTGATCGCCAAGTGGTTCCGCCGCCGCCTCTCGCTGGCCATGGCGATCTTGTCGGTGGGCGCCGGGCTCGGCGGCATCATCTGCGCCCCCCTGGCGGCCCACATGATCAACCGCTTCGGCTGGCGCAGCGCCTTCGTGGTCATGGGCATCTTCATCTGGGTGGTGGTGATCCCCCTCGCCTTCGTGATCAAGGAGCGGCCCGAGGCGTTGGGACTGGCACCCGATGGCGACCCGCCCGCCCCCCCCCTGCCCCGGGCTGGGGCGGAACCGAACGCCGATTCCATCGCCGGATCCGCGCACGGCGGGGACGGCGACTACACCCTGAAAGAGGCGTTGCGCTCATCGGCCTTCTGGTTTCTGGCTCTGGCCTTTTTCTTCCAGGGCATGGCCCATTCCACCGTGACGGTGCATACGGTGCCGGCCCTGACCGACGCCGGCATCCCCGCCGAACGGGCGGCCATCAGCATCGGGTTGCTGACCCTGGTGAGCATCATCGGCCGGCTGGCCTTCGGCTACCTGGGCGATTTCTTCAGCAAACGCTACCTCTTCATGATCTCCTACTCGCTCATGGGGTCCGGCCTGCTGGTGCTGATGACCGCCAAAACCATGGGGATGGTGTGGCTCTTTCTCTTTCTGTTCGGCGTCGGTTTCGGCGGCAACATCCCGCTGATGCCGGCCATCCGGGCGGAATACTTCGGGCGCAAGGCGCTGGGCAAAATCCAGGGGTTCATGGACCCGGTGATGATGGCCGCGGGGGCCACGGGGCCGATCTGGACCGGCTATATTTTCGATTCCACCGGTTCCTACCGTTTGGCCTTCATGACCATCGGGCTGCTCACCTTCCTGGCCGCCGTGGCCATGTTCCTTTCCCGTCCCAGGCGCCGGGTGTCATGACCCGCCGTTTTTTCGATCTTGCACGGTGGCCCGTCGCAGATTATTATTCTGGTATGTCGAACACATCACCAAAGGAGGTCCTTATGAACGAGCAAGATCGTTCCATCAAAGACCGCCGCAGCGGCAAGGACAGACGCAAGTTTCCGACAATTAAACAATTTTTGATGAAAGCGCCGGAAAAGAGAGTTTCGGATCAGCGCCGGGTGACACCGGAGCGGCGCACCGGGTGGGTGCGGTTGACCAAATGGTCGAGCATCGACCTGAGCAAGTACAAGATTTCCAAGTACCTGAAGCCCTACTGAGTCTGGGGGGACCCACGGTCCCCTCAGCCGATTATCCCTTTTTCCGCCAATCCGCGGAGGTGATCCGCACTATATCCAAACTCCCTCAGCACCGCCTGGGTATCCTGACCAAAGCCGGGCCGCGGCGTGCGCACCGACCCCGGGGTAGCGCTCAATTTCACCGCCACGCCCAGCTCCGTTTCGCTGCCGCCCCCGGGCCGGGGGACGGTCACCACCATTTCCCGCTGTTGGAAGTGGTCACCCGCCAGCGCCTCCTCCATGGTGTGGATGCCGCTGACGCACAGGTCCAGGCCGCCCAGTTCCGCTTCCCATTGAGCCAGCGATTTTTCCCGGAAAACAGCGGCAAAAGCCTCGATGATCTCTTGGCTCCGCACCGCGTCGAACTGCAGCTCGGCATATTGGGATAATCCCACCTGGCGGCAGAGGCCTTTCCAGAACCGGCTCTCCAGGGCGCCCACCGCCAGGAAGCGGCCGTCGGCGGTCTCATAGGTATTGTAGCAGGCATAGCCGTGGGCCAGCATATTCCGGCCTCTGGGAGGATTGGTGCCCGTCTGCTCGTGGTGAAATTTGGCCACCGGCAGCAGGGCCAGCATGCCGTCGGTCATGGCGATGTCGATGTACTGTCCCTGCCCCGTGCGCTGGCGGGCATAGAGGGCCAGCAGGATGCCGATGGCCCCGTTCATTCCGCCGCCGGCGATATCGGCGATCTGGATGCCGGGGATGACCGGCTTCCGGCCGGCTTCGCCGATCAAGTCCAGCACGCCGCTGCCGCCCAGGTAGTTGACATCGTGCCCGGCCCGGTTGCGCCAGGGCCCGCTCTGGCCGAAGCCGCTGATCGAGCAGTAGATGATGTCCGGCTTGACTTTGCGCACCGAGGCGTAGTCCACGCCCAGCCGGTCGACCACCCCCGGGCGGAAGCCCTCGATGACGACGTCGGCCTGCGCGGCCATCCGAAGAAAAATTTCCCTGCCCTCCGCACTCTTGAGATCCAGGCAGATGTGGGATTTGTTGCGCTGCACCGAGGGCAGGAAGAGGCCGTCCTTCAAATACTGCTTCCGGTCCTCGATGGCGATCACTCGGGCGCCGTGATCGGCCAGGATCATGGAGCAGTAGGGGCCGGGCAGCAGGCGGGAGAGATCCAGTACGGTGATACCGCTAAGCGCGCCTTGGTTCAACACGGTGTTCTCCTCACAGCCCCATGAACTTCGCCGCAATTCCCTTCATGATCTCGTTGGTCCCGGCGAAGATCGACATCACCCGCGTGTCGCGGAAGGCCCGGGCCATGGGGCAGGCCTCCAGGGTGCCATAGGGCCCGATGAGATCCAGGGCCCGTTCGGCCAGCCGGTGGGTGACGTCCGTCGTCCAGAACTTGGCCATGGAGACCTCCACCACGATATTCTTCTTCTCCGTGTGATCCGCGATCAACTTCTCCACGAAGGTGCGTCCAATTCTGGCCTCGGCCGCCATCTCCACCAGGGCGAACTGCACCGCCTGAGAACGCACCAGCGGTTTGCCCGAAACCACAGTCCGCTTGCAGAAATCGATGGTGTACTCCACGATGCGTTCGGCGGCCAGCGCCGCACCCATCGCGCAGGCCAGGCGCTCCTGCTGGAGTTTGTCCATGAGCAGGAAGAAGCCGCCGCCGTGGGCGCCCAGGCGGTTGGCTACCGGGATGCGGCAATCGGAGAAGAACAGTTCGGCCGTGTCCTGGCTGTGCCAACCCATCTTCTCCAGCCGCCGCCCCTTCTTGAAGCCGGGCGTGCCGGCCTCCACCAGGTAGAGCGATACGGCCTGATGCTTGTCGGCCACCGCCGGGTCCTTGGCCGCCAGCACCACCAGGTCGCAGCTCACGCCGTTGGAGATGAAGGTCTTGGAACCGTTGATCACGACCGTGTCGCCGTTCTCCACGGCCGTGGTCTGCATACCGGCCAGATCGCTGCCGGCGCTCGGTTCGGTCATGGCCACGGCGGTGACGATGTCGCCCGACACGCAGCCGGGCAGATATTTGCGCTTCAACGCCTCCGAAGCGAAGGATTCGATGTACGGCACCACCACATCGCTGTGCAGGCTCGCTGCCAGACCGGTCTGCCAGGTGCGCGACATCTCTTCGGCCACGATGAAGCTGTAGAGAAAATCGCCTCCCAGCCCACCGTACTGTTTTTCCACTGACGGACAGAGAAAGCCGGCCTGCCCCATTTTGCGCCACATCTCCCGGGGCACCTGGTGCGCTTCCTCCCAGCGATCGGCCTGGGGCTTGACCTCGCGGTCGCAGAAATCGCGCAACCGCCTGCGGAAATCCAAGTGGGCATCGGTATAGTGTAAAATTTCCATGGAAGCACCTTCCGCCTTCTGTCTTTCGCCGCTACTTGTAGCTCCCGATGATCGCAATGCTGCAGATGTTCTGGAAGGGAAATCCTCCCAGATTGTGGGTCAACCCGTAACGCGGATGCGCCAACTGCCGGTCGGCGGCCCGTCCCTGCAGCTGCAGGTAGATCTCGTAGAGCATGCGCAGGCCCGAGGCGCCGATGGGGTGACCGAAGCATTTGAGGCCGCCGTCCACCTGGCAGGGCAGATCGCCGCCGCGGTCGAAGCGGCCGTCGAGCACATCGTGCCAGGCCCGGCCCCGCTCGGAGACGTGCAGGTCTTCCATGGTGACCAACTCGGTGATGGAGAAGCAGTCGTGGACTTCCATCAGCCCCAGTTCTTTCCTGGGGTCTGAAATCCCCGCCTCCTTGTAGGCGGCTGCGCTGCAGCGGTCGGTGGTCATGAAGTGATCGCCGTCCCAGCTGTTGAAGCCGGCCTCCTCGCCGCTGCTCAGGGCGATCTGCAAGGCCTTGACCGTCACCAGATCCTTCTTGCCCAGTTGCTGGGCGATCTCGGGGGTGGTAACGATGGCGCAGGCCGCGCCGTCGCTGACGCCGCAGCAGTCGAAAAGCCCCAGGGGATGGGCGATGATGGGCGCGGCGAGCACCTGCTCCAGGGAAACCGGCTTGCGCAGGTGGGCCTTGGGGTTGATGGCGCCGTTGGCGTGACTCTTCACTGACACGTGGCCCATGGCCCGCTTGAGTTCGGCCCCGCTCACCCGGTACTTGGCCTGGTAAGCGCTGGCCAGTTGGGCGAACGAGCCGGGGGCGGTGAGATTGGGCCACCACTGCCAGTTGAGGGTGCCGGCCCCCGAGCCGGGGTTGGGCAGACCGCCGTAGCCGGTGTCCTTGAGCTTTTCCACACCCATGGCCAGGCAGATGTCGTAAGCCCCGGAGGCGACACCGTAGCAGGCGCCGCGAAAGGCCTCGGTGCCGGTGGCGCAGTAGTTCTCCACCCGGGTCACCGGGATCATGGGCAGGCGCAGGGTGGTTGCCAGGGGCATGCCGGTTTTGCCCACGTTGACCTCTTCCATGCAGGTGCCCAGCCAGGCCGCCCCGATGCGGCTCTTTTCAATGCCGGCGTCGGCCAGGCACTCTTCGAAAGCTTCCACCATCAATTCTTCGGCACCCGCGTCCCAGCGTTCGCCGAAGCGCGTGCAGCCCATGCCGAGGATGGCGACTTTATCTTTGATTCCGGTTGCCATGGTTCACCTCCCGCTTTACTTCAAAACGAATAACTTCTCGATGAGTTGCGACTTCATGATGTCCCCTTCGATCTTCAACTTGCCCGACGTGTACGCCTGCATGGCCGGCAGCTGACCGCCGATCATGGCCCCGAAGTCGGCCGCGGCCATTTTCAAGGTGCAGGTGGGCTTGGCGTGGACGCCGTCGGCCAGTTCGCAGCGCTGGTCGCGGATGGTCAAGGACCAGTCGCCGCCCCCCGGACCGGAGATGGCGAACTGGAAGACCACGTCCATCCCCTTGGCCGCGTCGGCCTTGAAGCTGCCGGCCAGGCGCTTGAACACGGCCGGCAGGTCGACACTCCCCGCCGCAGCCACCGCGGGCGCCGGCGCCGCAACCTGGGCCGGCGCCGGAGCCGCGGCCCTGGGGGTCATCAGGTCCAGGGTGGCGGCCCCCAGATCGTCCAGCTCCTTGGCGGCGCTGAGATCGTTGATCCGGGCCCAGTTCTCGGCGATATCTTCTACGCTGGGGATCGCCCCGTCCGCTTCGCCCAGTTTCGCCGAGGCGCCGGTGAGTACCGCGGCCCGGCTGAAGTGGCCCATGCCGGCGTTGTAGATGGCACCGGAGGTCTCGCAGGCATTGCAGCACAGGTAGAGCGCCATGGGCACCACGTATTCCGGCTTGGCCCGTTCGAAGAGTTCGGGGGGCATGACATCTTCGGTGAGCCGCGAGGCGGCCAGGGGCGCCAGGGTGTTGACCTTGATGTTGTACTTCTTGCCCTCGAGCTTGAGGGCGTTCATCAGCCCCACCAGGGCCATCTTGGCGCTGGCGTAGTTGGCCTGGCCGAAATTGCCATAGAGGCCGGCGGCCGAGGTGGTCATCAGGATGCGGCCGTAGCCCTTTTCTTTCATGGCGGCGAAGGCCGGTCGGCTGACGTGGTAGGCGCCGTGCAGATGCACGGCCAGTACGGCCTGCCACTGCTCGGGCTCGGTCTTGAGGAAACTTTTGTCGCGCAGGATGCCGGCGTTGTTGATCAGGATGTCCAGGCGGCCGAAGTGCTTTATAGCGCAATCGACGATGGCCCGGCCGCCCTCGGCAGTGGCCACGTTGTCGTAGTTGGCCACCGCCTGGCCGCCGGCTGCCGTGATCTCGGCCACCACCTGATCGGCGGCCGATGACGATCCTTGGCCGGCGCCGTCCCGGGCGCCGCCCAGGTCGTTGACCACCACGGCCGCTCCGCGGCGGGCCAGTTCCAGGGCGTAGGCCCGGCCCAGGCCGCCGCCGGCGCCGGTCACCACCGCCGCCTGTCCGTCGAAGCGGATGCGGGACATTACCTGGGCTGCATCGGGGGTGGGGGTCGCCTTCCAGAAGTAATTGACGAAACCGCGCTCTTTGTCTTCGCCGCGCTTGCGGAACACCATGTGCACGGGCAGGCCCACCTGTAGTTCGTCGAAGTCGCAGTCGGTGAAGTCGGCCATCAGCCGGCCGCCGTCGTCGAACTGCACCATGCCGTATTTATGGGGCGGATCCACTGAGACGGCCAGCAGATCACCGGTGAAGGTCTTGATCCGCGCCGGCCGGTCGGCGAACTCGTAATCTTCCTGGGTGTGATGGGCGCCGCACGCGGGGTTGACGCAGATGTCGGCCTTCGGGAACTGGGGCGTGCCGCACTTCGTGCAGCGCCCCCCGACCAGGCCCAGCAGCATCTGGCGCTTGCGCCACAGGGCGGTCATGGCGGTCTGGGTGGGGGCTTCGGCACGGATGCCCATCTCCGGCGCGATCAGGTCGCGGAACTTGAGCCACTGGGTATAGTTGCTGGTGCTCTTCTTGTAGGCCAGAGCGCCGCTGACGCCGCCCCGGGGGACCAGGCGCCGGATGGCCTCGGTGACCTCGAAGCACAGGGCGTTGCACCCCTGGCCGAAGCCGGCCACGATGATCCGCTCGCCGGGCTGGGCCGTTTCCAGGACATGGGCCAGCATCAGCAACGGATGGGCCGTGCCGGTCTCGCCGCACACCTCGAAGAGCGTGTCGGCCACCTTTTCGGGTGCGGCCCCCAGCTGGCGGGCGATCTTCTTGTGCTCGGCTGTGAAGATGCACGGGAAGACCAGGTGGTCGATCTCTTTCATGGTGAGGCCCAGCTTGGCCAGCAGGCCGCTGACTGCCTCGGGGATGATCTTGCTGTAACCTTCGTCCCGCGCCCAGCGCTCTTCCCACACGTAGTCGTAGGCCCTGCCGGCATGCCGGTAGTGATCCACAAAGTCATAGGAGACCGTGTAGGCGCCCTTAAACTCTGCGATCACGTCCTGATCGCCCACCATCATGGCCGCGGCGCCATCGCCGTACCACATCTCGTAGAAATAGGCCGTGCGCGTCTCGCGACGGTCGGCGGCGGCCACCAGGATGTTGCGACGCGCACCGCCCTGCACCGTTTCCAGGGCCGTGAGCAGCGCCGTGCTGCCGGCCTTCTGGGAGGCCGTGAAATCGGAGGCCAGAATACTGCTGGGCAAATTGAGGGCCGTGGCCACGATCCCGGCATTCTGGCGGTCGGCGAACGGCAGGGTGGTGGAGCCCAGGAAGAGTCCTTCCACCGCCCGTTTGTCCTGCCCGATCAAACACTCCCGGGCGGCGGCCACGGCCATGGTGACGGCGTCTTCGTCCCAGTAGCACATGGAGCGCTCGCCCTGGGCGACCATCATGATGGCCGGCGCGAACCACCCCATGGCCTGGACGATGGCCATGCGCTCGAGTCTCAGTTTCGGGATATAGGCACCGTAAGAAGTTATTCCGATCATATGGCTACCTCATTGGATTTGGTTTTATTTTATTTCCTGCCACACATCCATCAGCTGTTCCGTGAGCTGACCGTACTCCTTGCCCTTGTCCAGGGCGGCGATGGCGGCGATGCCATCCCGGACCTCTTCCAGGGTGGGGATGCGGCCGCCGGCGGCCGGCACTTTGCCGCTCCCGGTGACCATGGCCGCCCGGTTGTAGAAGCCCATGCCGGCGTTGTAGACATTTCCGCTCACCGGGCACTGCTCGGAACAGAGGAACAGCGCCATGGGCACGGCGTACTCGGGTTTCATCTTGGCGAAGAGATCGGGCGGCAAAATGTCTTCGGTGAGGCGCGACGCGGCCAGGGGCGCGATGGTATTGACCTTGATGCCGTATTTCTCACCTTCCAGCTTGAGCACGTTCATCAGCCCTACCAGGCCCATCTTGGCCGCGGCGTAGTTCGTCTGGCCATAGTTGCCGTAAAGCCCGGCGGCCGAGGTCGTCATCAGGATACGGCCGTACTTGTTCTCCCGCATGGCGGCGAAGGCCGGACGGCTGACGTGGTAAGCCCCGTTGAGGTGCACGTCGAGCACGGCACGCCAGTTCTCAGGCTCCATATTGCCGAAGCTCTTGTCACGCAGGATGCCGGCATTGTTGATCAGGATGTCCAGGCGGCCGAAATGCGCAAGGGCGCAGTCGACGATGGCCTGGCCGCCCTCGGGGGTGGCCACCGAATCGTAGTTGGCCACGGCCTGGCCACCGGCCGCCTTGATCTCGGCCACCACCTGGTCCGCCGGGCCGGCCGCGCCCTTGCCCGAGCCGTCCCGGGCGCCGCCCAGGTCATTGACCACCACCCTGGCCCCGCGCCGGGCCAGTTCCAGGGCATAGGCCCTTCCCAGGCCGCCGCCGGCGCCGGTGACGATGGCCACCCGCTCGTCGAAACGAATGGTGCGTTGGGGTGGATCGCCATACTCGAAGACGCCGTTGTCGATCACCACGGCGCCGGTTTCGGCATTCAGCACCCGCCACAGGGCGCGGCCTTCTTCCATCTTCCAGATCAGGGTCTTGATGGGCACGCCGGGATAGAGCGGCTTGCTGAAGCGGCAGGCCATGCGCCGGGCTTTTTCGGGGGCGCCGGGAATCAGGTGGTCGCACAAGGCGCGGCAGGCATAACCATGGGTGCACAGGCCGTGCATGATGGGCTTCTCGAACCCGGCCATCCTGGCGAAATCCGGGTCCACGTGCAGGGTGAAGAAATCCCCGGAGAGACGGTAAAGCAGCGGCTGGTGGGCGCTGGGGTGCGCCGCCACCTCGATATCCGGTGCCCGGTCGGGGAACACCACGTCGTTTTTGGGCGCGTTGGGACCGCCGAAACCGCCGTCCAATCGGCCGAAGACCGTGCAGATGCTGGTGAAGAGCCGGCGCCCCTGGGCGTCCACGGTGTCGCTTTCGCCCACGATCAGGGCCCCCTTGCCGGCGCCTTTGTCGTAGATGCCGGTGATGCGGCCTTCGGTGGTGATGCTTCCCTCGACCGGCATGGGCCGGTGGAAGATCAGTTCCTGCTCGCCATGGAGCACCCCGGCCAGGTTGACGTTGGACTTTACCCCGATCATGGCCAGGATGTTGAAGATCGAGGCGATGGAGAAGCTGGGGATGACTTTCAGGTTCTTTTCGTAACAGTACTGCAAATCCGCCTCGCCGGCGCCCACCCCCAGGGCGTATAGCACCACATCTTTCCAGGTGTAGGTTTTGGAGAGGGGGCCGAGCTTTTCGCCCACGGCATCGACATTGAGGGCCATAGTATCCTCCTTTTTTACCGTGCGTGCACGTGCTGGAACACTACGCCTGCGGCGCCTTGCGGGTGAAGGCCGGCAGCAGGATGAATTTCAAGGTTTCCTTGACCACCGCCAGATAGGCCTGGCGATCCACATTGAGAATGGGCCGGAAGAGATCTTCGCCGGCCGCGAAATTGACCACCGAATTCCACACCGCCAGCACCCGGGCGTTGGCCTGGGGCGGCACGTGGGCCTTGTCCGGGGCCAGCCCCATGGCCACGGCGATGTTGGCCAGGTGGCGGGTGAAGTGGGCATCCAGTTCCGTGGTGATGCGATTCTTGGCAAAGTGGCTGAAGAGCATCAGGTGGGCCGAGTCGCTGTTATTGAACAGGTGATCGCACATCACGTCGATGGCCACCTCCAGGCGCACCTCCAGGGGCTTGCCGTGGACCAGGCCTTCGATCTCCACCAGTTTGGTGCGGATCTCGTCGCTCAGATCGGTGAGGACCGCTTCGTACAGATCCTGTTTCTCGCCCCAGTGGTAATGCAGGGTGGAAATATCGATGCCCACTTCCTGGGCGATCATACGCGTGGTGACGCCGTGGTAGCCGTAATCACCGAAGAGCTTGCGGGCCGCCGTAAGGATGCGGGCCTTCATGGAATCGGGCGCCTGGCGGGCCTTTTCGAGAGCGGTGGGCATGAGCGCTGGACCTTTCCGATGGGTTCGGGTGTTTCCCAGCATTTGATTCCATCATTTGATGGACATCATCTACCTATATATTAAACGTCTGTCAAGAAATAAATATGGTTCATCCCAAATTCAGTGCCGTCATGTCACCCGCATCCGGTCGGGCCGGCTGGGCGGGCATGACCCGAAGGTGCTGTGCGCGCATGGGCTGCAACCCAATGCTATTCTGCGAGAATTACGGCACGGCCAACAGCGGTTCTCGGTAAACCGTCACAGTGGGTTCAGGTCATGGTTCGGGGCACCATTGGCCATATCTTTTTAGTGCCGCTGCGGTGCAGCGGAGGATAAGCGGCCTGGACTGTCTGAGCGCAGCGAGTTTCCAGGCCGCCCGGAGCGCACCCTTAGCGGCACTTGAAAAGAGTGGCCGGTGACACGGACCATGACCTGAACGCACGGTGCGCGCATTGGCCTCGAATGAATGCAGCTCAGCCAGAATCCATGCACGGCCTATTGACCATTTGCCATTCCATCGGCGAGGATGCTAAAGGGAAACGTCATCCCGGCGCCGATTCGACCGCCATCCGACGAGCAAGAGGAGACTCCCATGGAGCAGCCAAGCCAAAAGGCGGCATCCCCATCGCCTTCCCCGGACATGTCAAGCGCAGCGTTCCAGTGGGACGCGGGCCTGTACGAAACCGACACCGTGGCCGGGCTCAAACGCGACATCATCCGGCATATCGTTTCCAGCCTCGGCCTGGACTACGCCCGACGCAGCGAATATAATTACTTTCACGGGCTCGCACTGGCCGTGCGCGACCGCATGATCGACCAGTGGATCAAGACCCAGCGCGCCTATTACGACCGGGCGAGCAAGCGGGTCTACTACCTCTCCATGGAATACCTGCCGGGCAAATCCCTCCTGAACAACCTGCATTGCCTGGGAATTTACGACGCGGCCCAACAGGCCCTGGCCGAATTCGGCCTCCGGCTCGAAGATGTGGCCGAAGTGGAGTGGGATGCGGGGTTGGGCAACGGCGGCCTCGGACGCCTGGCCTCCTGCTACCTGGACTCCATGGCCACCGGAGGCGTGCCGGGCTATGGCTACGGCCTGCGGTACGACTACGGCATCTTCCATCAGGTGATCGAGAACGGGGCCCAGGTAGAGCGCCCCGACAACTGGACCCAGCGGGGCAACCCCTGGGAATACGGTCGCGGCCCCTTTTTGTACGAGGTCCACTTCTTCGGCCGCTCCCACGCCTGGACCGATGACCAGGGCCGGCTGCGCTTCAGCTGGGTGGACACGGAAAAGGTGCTGGCCCTGGCCTGCGACATGCTCGTGCCGGGTTTCCGCAACGGCCACGCCATCAACATGCGGCTGTGGACCGCTCGGTCGGACACCGAATTCAATCTGGACTATTTCAACACCGGCGACTACATCGGCGCGGTGGAGGCCAAGATCCGCGACGAAGTGATCTCCAAGGTGCTCTATCCCAACGACAAGCGCCTGCGCGGCCGGCTGCTGCGTCTGGCGCAACAGTATTTCCTGGTGGCCGCTTCCCTGAAGGATGTGATGCGGCGGTACAAGAAGAAGCACACCACCTTCGACCAGCTGCCGGAGAAGGTGGCCATCCAGCTCAACGACACCCATCCCACCATCGCCATTCCGGAGCTGATGCGGATCCTGGTGGACGAAGAACTCCTCGACTGGGAAACGGCCTGGCACCTGTGCGCCCGCATCTTTGCATACACCAACCACACCGTCCTGCCCGAAGCCCTGGAAACCTGGCCCTGCGCGCTCATGGAACGGATCCTGCCCCGGCATATGCAGATCATCTACGAGATCAACCATCGCTTCCTGGCGTGGCTGGACGCCCAAAGCGCCGGGCACCCCGACCCGGAGGGCCGCAAGCAGCGCCTCTCCATCATCCAGGAGTATCCGGAAAAGGCCGTGCGCATGGCGCACCTGGCCATCGTGGGCAGTTTTTCGGTCAACGGCGTGGCGGCCATGCACACCGACATCCTCCGCACGGTGGTCTTCCCGGAATTTCATGCGCTTTTTCCCGGGCGCTTCCGGAACATCACCAACGGCATCACCCCGCGGCGCTGGCTGAACCAGTGCAATCCGGGCCTGGCCGCCCTGATCTCGGAGAAGCTTGCCGGCGACTGGATCTGCCACCTTGCGCGATTGCGCGAGCTGGCGACCCACGCCGCGGACGCCGATTTCCGGGAGCGCTGGCGGATGGTCAAGCAGGCCAACAAGCAGCGCCTGGCCGAGTACGTCCGGCGCAAGCTCGGCATCGAATGCCATCTTGCGGCCATGTTCGACGTTCATGTCAAGCGCATGCACGAATACAAGCGCCAGCTGCTCAACGTGCTGCACGTGATCACTCTCTACAATCGGATCAAGACCGACCCGGCCGGCGACGGCACGCCCCGGGTGGTCTTTTTCGCCGGCAAGGCGGCGCCGGCCTATACCCTGGCCAAGCTGATCATCCGGCTGATCAACGGCGTGGCCGAAGTCGTGAACCACGACCCGGAGGCCCGGGGCCGGCTGCAGGTGATCTTCCTGCCCAACTACTGCGTCTCCCAGGCCGAGCGCATCATCCCCGCCACGGAACTCTCGGAGCAGATCTCCACCGCGGGCTACGAGGCGTCGGGGACCGGCAACATGAAGTTCGCCCTCAACGGCGCGCTGACCATCGGCACCCTGGACGGCGCCAACGTGGAGATGCTGGAAGAGATCGGGGCGGAGAACATCTTCATCTTCGGCCGCACCGCCGCGCAGATCGCCGCCCTGCGCCAGGAGGGCTACAATCCCCGGCACTACTGCGAAAGCGATCCGGAATTGAAAAAGGCGCTGGAGATGATCGCCCGCAATGTTTTCTCGCCCGGCGCGCCCGGCCTATTCGCGCCGATCATCACGGCGCTGTTCGACGAAGGCGACAAATACTGCGTATTAGCCGACTACAGGGCCTATGTGGATTGCCAGGCGCGGGTCGCGCAGCTTTACCGGGACCCGGATGAATGGACCCGGCGCTCGATCCTGAACACGGCCCATATGGGCAAATTCTCCAGCGACCGCGCGGTGACGGAGTATGCCCAACGGATCTGGGGGGTGCGGCCCCTCACTTTTTGAAACCACGGGCCTGAAAACGCAGGTGATTGGAGGGACCAATGGCTGTTTTGAGAAAAACGACGTACGGCGTGAGCCGGCGCGAGTTCCTGGCCATGACGGCCATGGCGGCCGCCGGCGTGGCGGTGGGGTGTGCCACCAACCCGGTGACGGGCAAATCCCAGCTCATGCTCATGGACGAACAGGAAGAGATCGCCGTGGACCGGCAGAACTCTCCCCACCAGCTGTCGGCCGATTACGGCACCACCCGGGACCGGGCCCTGGAAAAGTATATCCAGGAGACCGGCCGGCGCCTGGCGGCCAACACCCACCGCCCCCAAATGCCGTACAATTTTCACTGCGTGAATGCCAACTACGTCAACGCCTACGCCTTTCCCGGGGGTACCATCGCCTGCACCCGGGGCATCCTGCTCGACCTGGACAACGAGGCCGCCCTGGCCGCCCTGATGGGGCATGAACTGGGTCATGTCAACGCCCGGCACACGGCCGCCATCATGTCGCGGGCCAAGCTGACCAGCATGGCGGTGGGCGGGTTGGCCATTGTGACCAGCGCGGCCGCCGGCTCCGGGGCCGGCAACCTGGCCAGTCAGTTGGGGCAGCTGGGATCGGGCGTCCTGTTGGCCTCCTACAGCCGGGACAACGAACGCCAGGCCGATGACCTGGGCATGGCGTACATGACTCGCGGCGGGTACTCCCCCCAGGGCATGGTGGCCCTCATGGAGATGCTCAACAACATGAACCAGCACAAGGCCGGTGCCACCGACCTGCTCTTCGCCACCCACCCCATGTCTGCGGAGCGCTATAAGACCTCGGTCCAGCAGGCCACCACCAAATACAAGCAGTACAGCGACCGGCCGATCTACCGGGAGCGCTACATGGACAACACCGCCAACCTGAGAAAGATCAAGGGGGCCATCCAGCTGATGCAGCAGGGAGAAGAGGCCATGGGCAAGGAGCAGTACAGCGAGGCCCAGGGAATGTTCCAGAAGGCCCTGGCCCAGGCGCCCGACGACTATGCCGGCCTGCTGCTCATGGCCAAATGCCAGTTCGTTCAGAAGAATTACACCGAGGCCGGCCGGTACGTCGATCAGGCCAAGAAGGTCTACCCAGACGAGGCCCAGGCCTATCAGATCAGCGGCATTACCCAACTGATCGACAAGCAGTATGAAGGCGCTTATGCGGACTTCACCGATTACGAAAAACGCCTGCCCGGCAACCCCGGCACCCTATTCTTTCAGGGACTCTCCCTGGAAGGCATGGACAAAAAAGAGCCGGCGGCCAAGGCTTACAAAGCCTATATCCAGCAGGTTCAGGAAGGCAAGCAGGCCCAGTACGCCTACCAGCGCCTCAAGCAGTGGGGCTACATCAAATAGAAGCGACGTCGACGGATCACGGCTCCATGGCGACGTCGATCTTTTCCACTTTGGCCAGGTCCTTTTCGTAGAAGAACGCGGCGCCCAGGAAGAGCAGCGCGGCGATCAGCGCGAAGACGGGCAGGATCGCCAGGGCCGTGGAGATGTCCGTGCGGTCGGAGACATAACCGACGAAAAGCGGCCCCATGGAACTGCCGAGCAGGTGCTGCACGATCACGCAAAAACTGTAGGAGGTCGCCCGCACCCCGGGGTGGACCACATCCTGGGTGATGGCCGCACCCGCCGGCACGAACGCGGCCGCCGCGACGCCCACCACCAGCAGGGTCGCATACTGCGCGCCGCCTTTGAGGACGGCGAAGGTGAGCAGCAGCGCCCCGGCGGTGATCGCGGAAGTGAGCGCACATATCAGCGGGCGGGCATTGCCGCGCTTTTTCTGCCACTTGTCGGCGAGAAAGCCCCCCAGGGGCGCTCCGATCATGGACAGCAGCATCACGGCGCTTCCCTTGGTGCCGGCCTGCGCCATGGGCAACCCCTCGACCCTGTGAAAAAAGGTGGGCAACCAGCTGAGCAAGGCCGTGGTGACGAAGACGTTTCCCGCGAAGGCCAGATAGGTCAGGATCAACGAGGGGGTGTGCCCAAACCCCTTGAGGATTTCGAAATAGCCTGCCCGGCGAACGTTTCCGCTTGCGTCGGTGCGTCGCAGATCGACGGTCTTGTAATCTTTGATGAAGAAGAAGAGGACCGCAATGATAAGTCCCGGCAGGGCCACGATCCCGAAGGCGTGGCGCCAACCCCAGGTCTGGGCGATCCAGCCGCCCAGGGCGATGCCCAAGGCGCTGCCCAGGGGGATGGACGCGTTCCAGATGCCCATGACCGCGGCCCTTTTTTTCTCAGGATAAATGGCCGCAATCATAGCCGTGCCGCCGGGCGCGTAGCCGGCTTCGCCGATGCCGATGGCGGTCCGGGCCGCGAAGAGTTGCGGAAAGCTCTTGGTGAAGGCGCAGGCGGCCGTGGCCGCGCACCAGAGCACCGCCATGAGGCCGATGCTTTTTTTGCGGCTCCAGCGGTCCACCAGGACGGAGACGGGCAGCGTGAAGGTCAGAATCGACCAGTAGACGGCCGACACCAACAGGCCGCACTGGGTATCGCTCAGACCCCACTCCTGTTGCAGGAAGGGAAAGAGCGAAACCACCACGAGCCGATCGATGTAATCGAACATGTAGATGAGGAACAGCAACGCGAAGACATAATGGGCGTAGCGTTTGGAACCCAGGTACCCGGCAGAGCTTTCGGCAGGTGTCATGGCGTGCCTCCAATGAAGGGTGGAGGCACTTTATCACTCCTTAAAGGTTTTATAAATAGCCGGCAGCCTTGTGGTTAACGATTCCGGGTTTTGGAGAATGCACCCGGCGCCAGGGCTCACACCGTCGATGTCGGGCAGCGTCCGCAAGGCAAGCAGCCCCGTATGCCTGCCCGCGTCTCGAACAGCGGACTGCATCCGGAAGCGGCGTCCCATGGGCCGCTGGAAGGGGGGCGCAGAAACGGCCCGTGGAGGAGTTTGGGCCTGAGCGGGGGTTGTGATGCCTTTTTTAGGGAAAGAGGCAAGGTCCGGAGGGAGGACCTTGCCAGGAGGGAGAGGAAAAGAAGCTTTGGCTTTTGACAGCCTATGTATGGTCGCAAAATAGCACAGCAAGATGACCGTAAGCTGATCCCAAGATTATCAGTTTGTAATCTTTTGCCGTCTGGATCATCCGATATGCTTTGTCATGGTCTGCCGCCGTCGATTCTCCGGGGCCTCGGTGGAGAAATAAAAAGGGCATCGCCCCAGGGCGACGCCCATCTTTGTGGAGGGGTGCCGGGCAGCGCCAGGCGCTACCCGGCAAGAGAGGAAGATGATGATGAAAAAGTTAGGCTTCGGAAAAAACGATAAGCACAATGCGCGCCATTTTAAAAATTTTTATTGATATTTTTTACTTGCTGTAAAAACAATATATTATAGCTTTATCAGGCCCCAAGGGCGAAAGAAAAGAGCGGAGAAAGGACTTGCATTATGCAAAATGGAATCGCATAAAGAAAATTGCCTCGGCTGCGAAAGGCCGGCTTCCACTTCTACCGGGGCCGCACTACGGCACCTGTCGGCCCTGCATCCGAAAGGAGGACGCATGCACCCGCTTCTATTCTCCGCAATTTCCATCCAGGGACGGATCCTCAAAAATCGGCTCACCATGGCGCCGCTCTACCTGGGATATGCCGGCGAAGGCGGCTCGGTCAGCGAAATGCTGCTGGCCCACTACCAGCTCATGGCCCGCAGCGGCGTAGCCCTGGTGATGGTAGAAAATGCGACGGTCTCCCATCCCGACGGCAGCGGATCCCATCGGACCTTGCGGGCCGACACCGATGACCACCTGGACGGTTTGAAGCAATTGGCGCGGGCCATCCAGCAGGAGGGCGCCCTGGCCGGCTTGCAGATCAACCATGCAGGCCGGTTCGCCCATGCGACCGACCAACCCCTGGCCCCCTCGGCCGTGAAGACCTTCGACCGGATGCCCAGGGCCTTGGAAGAAGAAGAGATCGCGCGCATTGTCGATCGGTATGCCCAGGCGGCCCAAAGGGCCCAGGCCGCCGGCTTCGACGTGGTGGAACTGCACGGCGGCACCGGCTATCTGCTGGCGCAATTTCTCTCTCCGCGAACCAACCGGCGCACCGATGGATATGGAGGTGCCCTGGCCAACCGGGAGCGCTTCGCCCTGGAGGTGGTGTCGCGGGTCAAGACCGCCGTGGGCGACTATCCGGTGGGGTACCGCTTTCTCGCCGACGAATGGATGCCGGACGGATGGCACCTGGACGAGTCGCTGCCGTTCGCCCGGCGGCTCGCCGATGCCGGGATTGCCTACATCTCGGTCATGGGCGGCACCTACGAGTCGTTCGGTCTTCCGGAAGTCGTGCGCAAATCTGCTCAACCCGGTTATATGCTCGACCTGGCCGCCGCGGTGCGGGCGGAAGTAAAGATACCGGTCATCGCCGCCGGCCGTCTGGGCAGCGCCGCGGTGGCCGAAAGCGCCATCGCGGAAGGCAAGGCCGACCTGATCGGCCTGGCCCGCGGACTTTGGACCGATCCGCTCTGGCCCCAAAAGGTGCGCGAGGGGCGCGAGGCCGAGATCATCCACTGCACGCCCGATTGCGGCGATGCCTGCACCCGGATGGTGATGAAAGGACGGCCGGCCTATTGCGTTCAGTGGCCGGCGGAGAAGATCAAGGAATGGAAGGCGAAATTCGTATAACTCCCAAGGAGGCTGCCAGATGACCCTGCTGACGTTGATATCCGCGATGGTGCTGTTGCTTCTGTTGCTGTGGGCTGAAAAGAAGGAGAGCATCCCCGGCAAGCTGGCCACCAAGCCGCTGCTTTCGGCCCTCTTCATATTTGTCGCCTGGCAAGCGGCCTGGCCGGTGCCGACGCTGGCCCGCTGGGTGATGACCGGCCTGATCCTCAGCTGGTTCGGCGACGTTTTTCTGATCTTCTACGCCCGCCCGCTCTTTCTGGCCGGCTTGCTGGCCTTTCTTTCCGGCCACGTCTGCTATGCCATCGGCTTTCTCGGCCATGGCACCTTGCCGCCCGGGGCCGTGGTCGGGGTGGCCCCGGTGGCGGCCGTGAGCGTCCGCGTCTTCTTCTGGCTACGGCCCAAACTCGGCCCCATGGCCGGGCCGGTGATCGCCTACATTGCGGTGATCACCCTCATGGTGGCCGGCGCCATATCGGTCTTCGCCGCTCCATACCCTGCCCCGGGCCGCTGGCTGGTGCTGTGCGGGGCGCTCCTGTTCTATGCCTCCGACCTCCTGGTGGCCCGGGACCGCTTCGTGACCAAGGAATTCGCCAACCACCTGTATGGCCTGCCGATGTACTATACGGCCCAGTTCTTCTTCGCCGTGGCCATCGGCTTGATGGGGTCGGCCAGCTGAATGCCGTCGGTCAGCAGGCTGTTAAAGAAACTTGGGCGGCAGGGCCGCGGCGCCGGTGAACCGGAAAGCGTCTTCGATGCTTTGCAGCCCCCGGGTGATCATCATCTTGGAGGTCCCGTGGGCCAGCCACCGGCCATCCTGGTCGGTGGCCGCCGCTTCGGCCAGGCACATGGTCTTGCCGATTTTAATGCTGCGGCCCTTGCAGGTGATGATCCCGCTGCTCAGCGGCGCCAGGTAGTCGATCTTCAGATCGATGGAGATCAGGCCGACCCCCGCGTCGATTTCGCAATAAGCGGCCCAATAGGCCGCAGTGTCGATCAGCGAAGCATAAGCGCCCCCGTGAATCCCGCCGAAGGGATTCAAATGTTCCCTGCCGACCGTGAGCGTGACGGTGGCGATGCCGACACCCAGTTCCTCGATGACCATGGCCAGGTGCTGGATGTAGGGGCCCGCGTTGATGGCCCGCATCACCGCCTGGACATGGGCTGGATTGAGATCAGCCATAACACCTCTTTTATCGTGGTGGACGTCCCTTAACCCGTTGCCGTTACAAAGACTTCTAAAAGCTGTTAGTCCCTCGCCTGGCCATCGTCAAGGCGATAATTCATCTTTCGGGCGCGCGAACTATTTTCTTCCAACCACGCTGGGGAACTTCTCCAGGTTGGTGTGCGGCAGAAAGAGCGCCGAGGTGAACTCGTCCATGTAATTCGGGTTGCTGGAAAAATCGATGTAGGTCATCCGATTGCAGATCTGGCCCGCTTCGCGGCGGTGGGCCTCGGAGAGCAGGGCCATGTAGGCGCCCACGATGGAGCTGTTGCCCAGATAGACGAATTTGTCCCGGTCGATATCCGGCAGCAGACCGATGCGGATCGCCTTTTCGATATTGATGTACTGCCCGAAGCCGCCGGTGATGATGAACTTCTCCACCATGGAGAAATCCAGGCCGCTCACCTTGAGCAGGGTGGTGAATCCGGCGTACACGGCCCCCTTGCTGTACATCAGGTTCTTGATGTCCGAAGCGGTGAAGACGATCTCCTCTTCCATGGGGGTCTGGTCGGCGAAGGCCAGCACGTAGGCCCATTCGTCGTTGACCTGCTTGACGTGCCGGCCGGCGCGGTCAGGGACGAATTTGCCCGAGCGGTCGATGATGCCGGTCTGGAGCAGTTCGGACAGCAGGTCGATCATCCCCGAACCGCATATGCCCCGGGGCGCGGCGCCGCCCACCGAGACCCACTGGGGCGCCAGGGTCTGCCGGTCGATGGTCACCTGTTCGATGGCCCCCTCCTCGGCGCGCATGCCCCAGCGGATGCCGCCGCCTTCAAAAGCCGGTCCGGCGCTGCAGGCGGCGGTCATGAGCCACTCCTGGTTGCCCACCACGATTTCGCCGTTGGTGCCCACGTCGATGAAGAGGGTCAGCGGCTCGTGGCGGTGAAAGCCGGCGTAGAGCAGGCCGGCCACGATGTCGCCGCCCACATAACTGGCCGGCGCGGGCATGATGAAGACCGCCGCGAAGGGGCTGGCCTTGAGCCCGATTTCGCCGGCCTTGAGCAGGGGAAAATCGGAGATGGTGGGAATATAGGGCTCCCGGCGGATATAGCGCGGTTCGATCCTCAGCAGCAGGTGGGCCATGGTGGTGTTGCCCGATACCGCCACGTTCTTGATCTGGTCCGCATCGGCGCCGGCACTGTCCAGGGTCTGGCCGATGAGGCTGTTGATGGTGGCCAGGGCCATGCGGCTGAGCTTTTTGACCCCGTCCTTTTCGGCGCAGACGATGCGGTTGATGACATCGTCGCCGCAGGCCGCCTGTCGGTTGTGGCCCGAAGCGGCGCCCAGGATGGTGCCGTCGGCCATGTCCACCAGGTAGACCACGATGGTGGTGGTGCCCACATCGATGGCCAGGCCGAGCGATCGGGCCCCGTTGTTGCCCGGGCGTACCGCCAGGATCTCGTTGGCGCAACTGTGCTGGATCACTGACACGGTCACATTCCAGTTGTCTTGGCGCACCACCTCGGCCAGCTGGCGGATCACACCCAGCCCCACATTGAGACACTCCACCCGGCAGCCCTGGGCCTTCATACCCAGGCGCAGGCGATCCAGATCGCTGACCGAATCTTCCAGGGTCGGCGGCGACAGGGTCAGATGGCGTTCGATCAGCATGGGCTCGATCTCCTGGACCAGGCCCTTGAGTCTGGCCGTGGCTGCCTCGCCCATGCCCGCCACCTTCATGCGCTGTTCGATGGCCTCCGGGGGAATCCGCACCACCGCATCCGAGGCCACCTTGCTCTGACAGGCCAGGAGGTACCCCTTGGCCTTCTCCGCGTCGCTGAGCAGCGGAGTGGCGATCTTCTCCAGCATACCCGATTCGACCACCAGTTTACACTTGCCGCAGGAACCTTTGCCGTTGCACGAGGCGTTGATGTAGACCTCGGCGGCATTGGCCGCCTGTAACAGCGTGCTGCCCACCGGTACAGTCACGGCCTTGTTTTCGGGTTGAAACGTCACTCGACAGTCGGTGACCTGGGCCGCAGCCTGCGCTTCGGCCTCCCAGCCCTCTTTGCGCTTGGTCATGAACCAGATGGGGCAGGATGGGCGGTACTTGCAAAAGATCTCCGGGTCCCGGCAGGTCAGACACTCTTCGCACAGGTAAAGGTTATGCTTCATGCACAGGAAACGGCTGTCGATTTCGGGATGGCAAACGCATTGACCCATAGTGCTGTCCTCCGGAAAACAATAAGCGCCGGTATCGAGGTTAAATCGGTTTCATTCCCGTCTCCGCGATGGGGCTGCGGCTCACTCTTCGGCCGCCGGGCGCTGTTTGTGCTTGGTCGTGTACCAGATGGTACAAGACGGGCGATGCTTGCAGTAGATCTGCGGGTCCCGGCAGGTCAGACACTCTTCGCACAGGTAAAGATTGTGCTTCATGCACAGGAAACGGCTGTCGATTTCGGGATGACAAACGCATTGGCCCATGGTGTCGTGCTCCGCGGCAGTAGAATAAATCCAAGCTGATGAACCGAACAAAGGGGCGGCCGACCGCCGCCCTGGCTCAATTGGCTCAGGAAAAGCCGGAGGCGCCGGGGGAGCAGAAAGGGCTCTTTTCGCCGCCCAGGGCATTGGTGCAGCTCATCAGTTTGGCCACCTCGGCCGCACCGCAACGGGGGCAGGCCGGTTCGTTCTGCTTGTCGCCGGTAAGCACCAGCTGCTCGAAGCAATGATGACACTTCCGGCATTGGTATTCGTAAATAGGCATATGCTCTCCTTTAAAACATCCGCTTTGAATCGTTCACTATCGTTCGGAACGCCCGACGGCATCCGCAGTTCTTATCGGCTCCCCACTATTTTTGCATGGGTTATGCCAATTCAGACATCTCCCGCCCATGCCCCCCACGCGACCGGGCCTGAAGGGTATTCCCTTCAGGCCCTGCGCTGTGGAGTGAGATATGGAGGTATTACTGCCAAGTTGACCGACAAAATATGCACGATGCGTGCCGGTTTCAATTCAGCACATCCTGGGGTCGGATGCCGAAGCGCTTCATCTGCTGCCAGATGCTGGTGCGTGAGATGCCCAACATCCGGGCGGCCTCGGACTGGTTGCCCCTGGCGCGCCGCAGGGCGTGGTATAGCCGCTGCTTTTTGACCTCTTCGATGGGCTGATCGGCGCTCATGGCAGGGGCGCAATAGGGCCGTTCCCGGGTCAGCATATGGGCCGGCAGGTGGGCGGGCTGAATCATCGCCTCCTGGCAGGAGACGAAGGCGAATTCAAAGGCGCTCCTGAGTTCGCGCACGTTGCCGGGCCAGGCATAGCGGGAGAGTGCCTCCAGAGCCGCGTTGGAGATGCCCTCGATGGGCTTGCCGCTTTTGAGCTTGATGCGATTGAAAAACGATCGCGCCAATAAGGGAATATCTTCCGCGCGGTCCCGCAGGGGCGGCACCTGAATGGGAATCACGTTGATGCGGTAAAAGAAATCCTCGCGGAAGGCCCCTTTCTCGATCAAACCCGGCAGGTCACGGTTGGTGGCCGAAACGATACGCACATCCACCGGGATGGGGCGCTGATCGCCCACCCGTTCCACCACCTTTTCCTCGAGCACCCGCAACAGCTTGACCTGCGTGGAAAGAGGCAAGTCTCCGATTTCATCCAGAAAGATGCTGCCGCCGGCCGCGGCCTCGAAGCGCCCCTCGCGGTCGCGGTAGGCGCCGGTGAAGGCGCCCTTGACGTGGCCGAACAGCTCGCTTTCCAGCAGCGATTCGTTCAGGGCCGCACAATTGACCTTGATGTAGGGCTTCTGCCCCCGCGGACCGGTCTCGTGGATGGCCTTGGCCACCAGTTCCTTGCCCGTGCCGCTTTCGCCGTAAATGATCACCGGCGCGTCGGCCTGGGCCGCGTTGGCGATCAGTTCGAACACCTTCTGCATGGATGCCGAGACGCCGATCAGGCCATGGAATCGGTCTTCGCCGTCCAGCTCCCGGCGGAACGTCTCGATCTGCGTCTCCTTTTCCACCAGGTCGGTAACGTCGGTGATGGTCTCCACGGCGCCGGTGACGTTGCCGGCCTGGTCCTTGAGCACCGAGGCGTTCTTGAGGATGTGCACCGGACGGCCATCCTTGCGGATCAGCAGGCATTTCTGTTTTTTCAGGTTCCCCTTCTGGAACATCACGCACCAGTGGCAACCTTCGGCCCGTCGGGCCATTTCGCAGCCGCTGCAATTGAGGATGGAACACGAGTGGCCCAACACCTCCTGCCGCTTGTAGCCGGTGATCTCCTCGAAGCCACGATTGACCGAGATGATCGTGCCCTCGGGGCTGACGATCATGACGCCATCCTGGATGGTATCGACCACCGCTTTCCAATAATCGTTCAAGCGGTTGGTTTGCACTGTTCACCCCGTTCACATTATTAACAACATATTGTTAATTAAGTTAACACACGCGCCATCGGCCTGCAAGCCGGTCGCAAGAACCCAAACGAAGATTCTCTTGCGCAGGGCAACGGTGGACAACATGAGCGTGAGCCATTCTCGAGAAACCATGGCACTGCAATTGCATTTCTTCTGCTCCATGGAAGCAGGCGCCGCCGTGCCAAGAAGGGCCAGCTGCATGAAAAATCTTACCGGGGATGCCATGGTCACCTTTGATCTGCGGATGGGCATTGTTTCCTTCGCGCTGCTGGAGATCTGCAACCACTTTAAAGCGATGAAACCCGGCGAGGTCATCCGGATCATCTGCGTGGAGCCGGGCATCGAGCAGGATCTGCGCTGCATTCTGCCCGAGGCCCAGTATGCGTCGCGGCGCCTGGCGGCCCCACAAGTACAACGCGGTACACGGGTGATCCACCTGCGCAAACCGCCGACAAGCTGAAAGATCGAGGCTGCTGAATATCCCGGCACCCCGTGGGACCGGTCCTGACCGTTTGCGTCGATCTTCTTGCCAAATGATCAATTGTGTGATGAAAGGCCCGAAACGCCCACGGACTTGCAGACCCAAGCGCAAACGCCAGCCCACCGGACAATGATGACGAGAAGGGAGAAGCCAATGACCGACAAAGTTCTGATTCTTTTATCCTGCGGCACCGACAACCCCAACCGCGCCACCCGTGCATTGTTCCTCGGCATGGCCGCCCACAAGGCCGGCAAACAGGTGACCGTATTCCTGCTGGACGAAGGGGTGTACCTGGCCCGGGACGGCATTATTGAAAATGTACGCGCCGCCACGGGCGATTCCGCCGACGACTCGCTGACCTATCTGCAGGCCCACGCAGTTCCGGTTCTGGTCTGCACACCCTGCGCCAAAGCCAGAAAGATCGAAGAAAAAGACCTGATCGATGGCGCCCGCATGGCCATGGCCTCGGAGATGATCACCCTGGCCTGCGAAAGTGCCGTCATCAGTCTGTAAGGGGCGCCGGCTGCGGATCAGTGCATCACCGCGCCGCCGTCCACATGGATGGCCTGGCCGGTGATGCTGCGGGCCTGGGCGGAGGCCAGGAAGGCCACGAGGCCGGCGATCTCCTCGGGGGTCTGGGGCCGGCCCAGAGGCACCGTGGCGCGCACCCGATCCTGGAAAACCTGCTCGGTGCTCTTATCGGCCAGGCTGGCAAAGTTGGCCTGCAGCACGCGGGCGATGTTCTTCCATGCCGCCGTCCAGACATAGCCGGGGCAGACGGCGTTGACGGTGATGCCGTAGCGCCCCAGCTCCTTGGCCAGCGTCTGGGTCAGGCCGATGACCCCGAACTTGCCGGCGCAATACGGCCCCATGAGCGATTCGCCGAGCCGGCCGGATATGGAAGCGATGCTGATGATGCTGCCCTGCCGGCGCGGCATCATCTCGCGGGCCACGGCACTGGAACACAGAAAGACGCTGCGCAGATTGACGGCGATGGCCCGGTCCCAATCGGCCGTGGCGAGTTTCACCAGCAGTTCGGGATCGACACCGCCGCCCACGTTATTGACCAGGACATCGATCTGGCCGAAGGCCGCCACGCTCCGTCGGACCATCTCGGCCACGGCGGCCTCCTCGGTGGCATCCGTCTGGAGCGCCAATCCCCTGCCCCCCTGGGCGACGATCTCGGCCACGACCCGCTCGGCGTCTCCGGCGTTCAGATCGGCGGCCACCACCGTGGCCCCTTCCGCGGCCAGGCCCAGGGCGATGCCCCGGCCGATGCCGTTTCCCGCACCCGTCACCACGGCCACCTTGTCTTCCAGCTTCAAGTCCATCGGTTCTTTTCCTTTCTCCGCGGTTTTAATACCCTGCCGCCAAATTCACCCGGTGGATCATCTCCCCCCGGCCGCTGGTGTAGACGTTGAGGTTGTGTTCGATGATCTCCATGGCCCGGGCCATGTACTGGGGCGAGGCGCCGCAGACGTGAGGAGTGAGGACGACGTTCTCCAGGGTCCAGAGCGGGCTGTCGGCCGGCAGCGGTTCCACCGCATAGACATCGCTCAATAGCGCGCGGATCTTCTTTTGCCGAAGGGCATCGATGAGGTCGCCTTCGTGGACGGTGGCCCCGCGCCCCATGTTGATGAAGCAGGCCGATGGCTTCATGAGATCGAAGTACTTGTGGTCGATGATCTTCTCGGTGGTGGCCGTGGCCGGCAGCAGATTGATGACGTAGTCGCTGCGGCGAAATACTTCCGCCATCCCCTCGGGGCCCCACACCTGCGCCACCCCCTCCACGGGCGCCGGCGAGCGCCGCACGCCCACCACCTGCATGCCCATGAAGGCGGCCCGGCGGGCGATCTCGGCGCCGATGGCCCCCAATCCCAGAATCCCCGCGGTGGCGCCGCAGATCTCCTGCTGGGGCACCCGGCGTTCCCATCTGGCCTGCATCTGGTTGCGGAACATGACGTGGAAGTTGCGCGCCAGGATGACCATGGCAGCGATGGCGTACTCGGCCATCTGGATGGTGCTGGTGCCGCGGCCGCAGGTGAGCAGGATGCCCCGGCGCCCGATCTCTGCCAGGGGCAGGAAGTCCACGCCGGCGCTGATGGCCTGGATCCACTTCAGGCCCGGTGCGGCGTCGAGCATTTTTTGACTGCACTGCATGAAGGTCATCAGGACTTCGGCCCGGGGCAGATGCGCGAAGAGCGACGCCTTGTCCGGGCAGCGTTCGAAGGTGAGCTGGGGGAAGCTCTGGCGCAGGCGCGTCAGCATGGGATCGGGCAACTCGAAGTTGAGGACGACCAGGGACATGGCGTATTTCCTTTCCATGGTGATTTTAAGGTTGTGTCGCGCCGCCGACCGGTTCAGAATGAAATCCCGATACGCTCAATTCCCATCCGGCACGGGCAGTCGGGTTTCCCGGGAACGGATCGACCGAAAAAAGGAGCATCGCAAATGCATACCATTAAATGTACGGTCAAATCGGTCAAGGGTTTTTGTTCGGCCGGCTGTGAAGTCGGCGACACCTTCATCGTCCAGGAGGCTTTCCTGCTGGCGCCGGGCTCCCCAAAGCCTTTGTGCCTGCACGCCCTGACGGCCATGGCGCCCTATCTGACCGCATATGGCCGGCACACGGACGCGGAGGACTGGATCAACCAAAAGAAAGAGTTTCAGTGCCCGGACAGCAGCAACTCGGTGGTCTTCGCTGTCGAGCGGCTATGAACCCGGAGAAGTGATGTGGCACCTTCTTCCCGCGGACCAGGTTTCTGGGAGACCTTCAAGGAACTGCTCGGTGGCGCCCGGCGCCCCCTGGATTGCGTACAGGTGGAGATCACCACCCGCTGCACCGGCCGCTGTCGCTACTGTCCCCACACCCTGCTGGCACCGCGCTGGCGCAGCGCCGACCTGGGGCTGGAGGCGTTCAGACGCTTGTGGCCTTTGACGCGCCAGGCAACGCGGGTGCACCTGCAAGGATGGGGCGAACCGCTGCTGCATACCGACTTCTTCGAGATGGCGGCCCTGGCGCGCCAGGCGGGCTGCCAGGTCTCCACCACCACCTGCGGGTCGGAAATGACCGAGGATCTGGCCGAACGCCTGGTGGCCAGCGGCATCGACCTCATCGCTTTCTCCCTGACCGGCACGGACGCGGCCAGCAACGCGGCCCGCACCGGCATCCCTTTCGATGAAGTGTGCGCGGCCATCGAGCGGTTGCAGCGCATTCGCCGGGCCCGCCAGGGGGTGCACCTGGAACTGCACATCGCCTACCTCATGCTGGCCTCGTCCATGGAGGCGGTCTCCGGACTGCCGGCCCTGATGCGGCGCCTGGGGGTGCACGCCGGGGTGGTCAGCACCCTGGATTATGTCCCCGCGCCGCACCTGGCCGCCGAGGCCTTCGCCTGCCATGAGACTGAAAAACTGGCCCGGGCCAGGGACCTGCTCCAGGCGGCCGCACACGAAGCGCACCGATTGGGGCTCGCTTTGCACTACGCCCTGCCCGATCCTTCGGCACCGGGCCACCGCTGCCGGGAGAACCCCCAGCGCACTCTCTTCGTCGGCGTGGACGGTGGCCTGTCGCCCTGCACGCGCACCCAGGTGCCGCTTACCGGCGACAATCCCCAGCGCCTGGTCTTCGGCAACCTCCACCACGACGACCCGCTGGAGGTCTGGCAAGGCCCGGCCTGGCGCGAGTTCCGCCAGGCCTTGGCCGACGGCCGGCCCGATCCCTGCTGCCAGGCCTGCACCAAACGGTTCGAAACCTGACCGGCCCTTACGCCACCTTCAGGCCGCAGAACTTGTCGCGGTACTCCCGGGGCGAGATGCCGGTGTGCTTCTTGAAGAGGCGGCGGAAGGTGCTGCTGTCTTCGTAGCCGATGCGGTAGGTGATCTCGTTGACGTTCTCCCGGCTGTTGGCCAGTTTCTCCTTGGCGGCCTCGATGCGCACGCTCTGCAGGTAGCCCAGGGGGGTTTCGCCGGTGGCCTTGCGGAAGCGGCGCTTGAAGTGGCGCGGGCTGATGCCCACGCGGGCGGCCAGCTCGTCGATGACCACATTGTCGCCGTAATTTGCTTCCAGCCACTGCTGGGCCTGCAGGATCTTTTCGTCCCCGTGGCCCTTGCGCGGCTGGAAGATGGCGTAGGGCGCCTGGCTGTCGCGGTGGGGGTCCACCAGAAAGGCCTTGGCGCACACGGCGGCCAGATCCTCGGAGCCGAACCGCCGGATCAGGTGCAGCCCCAGGTTCATCACCGCCGAGGTGGCGCCGGCGCACAGGATGTCGCCGTCTTCGGTGAGGATGCGGTCCATTGCCAGGCGTACCTTGGGGTAGCGCCGCCGGAACTGACGGGCGAACTGCCAGTTGGTGGTGGCCGTCTTGCCGTCGAGCAGGCCGGCTTCGGCCAGCAGGAACGAACCGGTGCAGGCCGAGGCCAGCAGCGTGTGGCGCTGGTGCTGGGCCGTCAGCCAGTCTATGATGGGGGCGATGCCGGGCGCGGCACGCTCGGGCAACGGCATGCTGGCCGGAACCACCACGGCATCGGTGTGCGCGACGGCGTCCAGGGCCGCATCGGGCTGCACCAGCAGGTTGCCCACCGCGCGCACCGGCCGGCCGTCCCAGGTGGCGACGCTGGTTTCGAACAAAGGCTGCGCGTCGCAGCCCAAGGCCCGGTGCCAGGCGTTGGCAATCCAGAAGCCGTCCACGAGATTGGCGATGGCCGATGAGAAGCACCCTTCCAGGGCCAGCAAGGTGATGTGCGCCATAATGTTCCTCCCGAGTCGTGGCGGATTTCGAACGCTTTTTGTCATTTCTGCCACTTTCCTTTTTCTGGCACATGGTGTTGGGTTTGGCAAGCATCAACCCGAAACGAGGAGGACCCCATGAACAGTTGGCATAAAACCGGATGCATCCTGTGCGCCCAGAACTGCGGCCTGGAGATCCAGGTGGAGGACGGCCGCATGGTCAAGGTGCGGCCGGACAAGGAGAACCCGCGCAGCCAGGGCTATGCCTGCCGCAAGGGGCTCAATGTGATCTTTCACCAATACCCGGCCGACCGCCTCACCGCGCCGCTCAAGCGCAAGGGCGACGGCTTCGAACCCATCTCCTGGGACCAGGCCATCGACGAGATCGCCGACAAGCTGAAAGCGCTGGTGGGCCGCCACGGGCCGCGCTGCCTGGCCTACATGGGCGCCAGCGGCCAGGGGGGCCACAGCGAAGCGGCCTTCGGCGTGTCGCTGCTGCGGGCCATGGGCTCGCAAAATCTCTATTCGTCGGCCGGACAGGAGTTCAGCGGCCTGTTCTGGGTGGCGGGCCGCATGTTCGGGCGCCAATACTACATGAACGGCCCGGACGAGCACCACGCCGAGATGCTGGTGGCCTGGGGCTGGAACGGCATGGAAAGCCATCAGATGCCCCGGGCGCCCATCGTGCTCCGGGAGTTCAGCAAAGACCCGAACCGCCTGCTGGTGGCGATCGACCCGCGCCGCAGCGAGACGGCGGCCATCGCCGACATCCACCTGGCGGTGCGGCCGGGCACCGACGCCCTGCTGATCAAGGCCATGATCGCCATCATCGTGGCCGAGGGGTGGGAAAAGCATGCATATATTAAGGAACACGTGGCGGGCTGGGAGACCATCCGGCCCTGGTTCGAGAAGTTCGATGTCCGCGCGGCCCTTTCGGTGTGCGCGTTGGAATACGACCAGGTTCACGACCTGTGCCGCCTGATGGCCACCCGGCGCTGGGCCTTCCACCCGGACCTGGGCATCTTCATGGGCCGGCGCACGACCCTCAACTCCTACCTGATGAACGTGCTGGGCGCGGTGTGCGGCATCTTCGGGGTGCGCGGCGGCAATATCATCCCGGGCATGGTGATGCCCATGGGTTCCCACGCCGACGAGCGCAACCCCAAGACCTGGCGCACCGTGGCGACGAACCTGCCGCCGGCCGCGGCCGGTTCCTTTCCGCCCGGGGCCATGCCCGAGGAGATCCTCTCCGACCACCCCGAGCGGTTGCGCGCCGTGCTGGTGAGCGTGTGCAACCCCCTGCGCGCCTATCCCGACACCACGGCCTTCGAAAAGGCCTTCGGCCGCCTGGACCTTCTGGTGGTCAACGACATCGTGATGAGCGAGACCGCGCGGCTGGCCCACTACGTGCTGCCCTGCCGCACCTTCTACGAGTCGTGGGACACCACCTTCTTTCCCCTCACCTTTCCCGAAGTGTTCATGCAGTTGCGCCGGCCCCTCGTGCCGCCGCCCCCCGACTGCCTGGAGGCCTCCCAGATCTTCACCCGCCTGGCCGGCCGCCTGGGCCTGATCCCGCCCATTCCCGACGACCTGCGCACGGCCGCCGCCGGCGACCGCCTGGCCTTCGGCATGAAGCTGATGACCTGGGCCGCCGCCGAACCCAAAGCCCTCAAGGCCATGCCCTTCGTGCTGGGCGAAACCCTGGGCCGGGCCTGGGACAGCGCGGCCAAGGCGGGATTGTGGGGCATGCTCATGACCGCCCCGGCCGCCTTCCACGAAAACGCGGCCCGGGCCGGCTTCGCGCCGGGTCCGGACCTGGGGGACCGGGTCTTCCAGGCCCTGCTGGACACGCCCCAGGGGCTGTGGGTGGGCAAGGTCGATCCGGCCGAGAACCTCAAACTGCTGCGCACCCCTTCGGGCAAAATCGAGGTGCTGATTCCCGAACTGGCCGAAGAGGCCAAAGCCCTGGATGCCGAAAGCGAGGCCGAAGCCCTGCGCCTGCCCGCGGCCTATCCCCTGATCCTCAACGCCGGCCGCCACACCCGTTACAACGCCAACACGTTGATGCGCAACCCGGCCTGGAACAAGGGCAAGCGGGCCTGCACGGTGGCCGTGCACGCCGACGACGCCCAGGCCCTGGGCCTGACCGACGGCCAGCGGGTCAAAGTCACGACCGAGGCGGGCAGCGAGGTGGGCGAGCTGGAAGTGAGCGCGGAGGTGCGGCCCGGCACGGTGCTGATCCCCCACGGCTTCGGTCTGCGCTACGGCGACGAGGTCGTATACGGCGTCAACGTCAACCGCCTGACCAAAAACACCCACCGCGACCCCATCGGCACGCCGCTGCACCGCTTCGTGCCCTGCCGGGTGGAAGCGGCCTGAAGCACAAAATCATGAAAGGAGTCGTATTCCCATGAGCCATCCGGTCTATCGTCAACTACTGGAAGTGATGAAAAAGCGCGGCGGCGATTTCTCGGGCATGGACATCCCCGAGTTTTTCGCCATGGTGGAGGTGATGTTCACCCCCACCGAAGCCGAGGTGAACAACGCCATGCCCAAGGGGCCCTTTACCGCCGAGCAGTTGGCCCAGAGCATGGGGCGGGAGACGGCCCAGGTCCAGGCCCTGCTTGAGACCATGGCCGACAAGGGGCTCTGCATGGCCCTGCGCATGGGCGGCGCCACCTACTATCAGAGCGCGCGCTTCATGCCCGGCATCCTGGAGTTCCAGTTCATGCCCGGCCGCAGCGGCGAGCGTGAAAAGCAGCTCGCCAAGCTGATCTACGCCTACAAGAAGGCCTTCGATGCCAAGAGCAACGTCGGGGCGCCGGCCTACCCCCTCAACCGCGTGATCACCGTGGAGCGCACGGTGGCGGCCGGCAACCAGGTGCACACCTACGACCAGGTGCAAAGCTACATCGACCGCAACGACCAGATCGCCGTCACCACCTGCTTCTGCCGCCACGCGGCCCTGCTGCGCGGCGAGGATATCCACGGCATGCCCAACGATGTCTGCATGCAGTTCGGCATGGCGGCCCAGTTCGCCGTCGAACGGCTCAACGGCCGCATGCTGACCAAGGACGAAGCGCGCGCCGTGCTCGAACGCTCCGAGCAGGCCGGCCTGATCCACATGAGCGTCAACATGACCGAGGGCATCGGCTTCATCTGCAACTGCGACCGCTGGCACTGCGTCACCGTCGTCCGCGCCCTGGCCAAGGAGAAACCGGCGCTCTACTTCAACTCCGGCTTCCAGCCGGTCTTCGATGCCGACAAGTGCACGGCCTGCGAAACCTGTCTGGAACGCTGCCCGGCCACGGCCCTGACCATGGGCGCCGAAGATGTTCCGGTGGTGGACCTGGACCGCTGCTTCGGCTGCGCCGTGTGCGCCACGGGCTGTCCCACCGAGGCCATCGCCATGATCAACCGGCCCGGTTTCCCGACGCCGCCCAAGGACAACAAGGCGCTCCGGGCCGCCCTGGCGGCCGGGGCCCAGGGGTAAATACGTTCATGCAACCCTTCCACGTCCTGCTGGCCGAATCGGCCGCGGCCCACGGGCACCTGTGCCCGGGCCAGGTGGTGGGCGTGCGCATGGCCCTGCTCGGCTGCCGGCTCATCGGCCTCGACGACCCGCGCCGGCCCGAGCAGGTCAAGAAATTGATCGTCTACGTGGAGATGGACCGCTGCACGGCCGACGCCGTGGCCCACGTCACCGGCGTGCGCCTGGGGCGACGCTCGCTCAAGTTCGCCGACTACGGCATCATGGCCGCCACATTTCTACGCCTGGACACGGGGGCCGCCTTTCGGGTAATCTCCACCGAAGCGGCCCGGGATCTTTGCCAGCTCTACGCGCCGGGCCTGACCGAAAAAGCCGAGCGGCAAATCGCGGCTTACAAACGCATGCCCGACAGCGTGCTCTTCCAGGTGCAGCAAGTGCGGATTCTGCTCGACGCCCTCGACCTGCCCGGCCCCACGCGCAGCAAAGTGGCCTGTGTGCGCTGCGGTCAGATGGTGCGGGACGGCAAGCAGATCCGCTCTCCGGAAGGGCCGCTGTGCAAGCCCTGCGGCCAGGGCGCCTATTTTCACGATCCCCGGCCGGTGGCCTGGGAGAACATGAACTGGCGCCCGGAAGAAGAAAGCGAAGAAGAGCGAAGTAAAAGGAAGCCGCCACCATGCTGAAAAAAATCCCCCTGGCTCAGGCCGTCGGCACCCGTCTGGCCCACGACATCACCGAGGTTCGTCCCGGCGAGTTCAAGGGGCCGGCCTTCCGCAAGGGCCACACGGTATGCGACGAAGATGTCTGCCACTTGCAGCGGTTGGGCAAGAACCAGCTCTACGTCATCGACCTCGCGCCCGACGAGATCCACGAAGACCAGGCCGCCGCGCTGCTGGCCGCGGCCATGGCCGGCGAGGGGGTGGTGTGGGAAGATGCGCCCCGGGAGGGGAAGATCGAATTGCGGGCCGGCCGGGACGGCCTGCTGCGGGTGGACACCGCCGCCCTGGCCGCCTTCAACCTCATCGACGAGGTGATGTGCGCCACCGTGCACAACCACACCCGCGTGACCAAAGGCGAACTGGTGGCGGCCACCCGCGCCATCCCGCTCATCATGCCCCGGGCGGTCATCGAACGCGCCGCGGCCGTGGCCCGCCAGAACGGCCCCCTGCTCTCGGTGGCGCCGCTGCGAGCGGCCCGGGCCGGCATCGTGGTCACCGGCAACGAAGTCTATCACGGCCTGGTGGAAGATCGTTTCGTGCCCATCCTCGCGGAGAAGTTGTCCGCCTTGGGATCTTCGGTCTCGGCTGCCGTCTTCGTGCCCGACGATGCCCGGCGCATCGCCGCGGCCCTCAAAGATCAACTGCGCCAGGGTTGCGATCTGCTGCTCACCACCGCCGGCATGAGCGTCGATCCCGACGACGTCACCCGCCAGGGCATCCGCCTGGCCGGGGCCACCGAGATGCACTACGGCGCTGCCGCGCTGCCGGGGGCCATGTTTCTAATGGCCTATATTGGAGAAATACCGCTGCTGGGCGTACCGGCCTGCGGTCTGCACCACAAGGCCACGGCCCTGGATCTGATCCTGCCCCGGGTCCTGGCCGGCGAGCGCATCGGCAAGAAGGATCTCGCCTTTCTCGGCCACGGCGGCCTGTGCCGCCACTGCCCGTCCTGCACCTATCCGCACTGCGCCTTCGGCAAGGGGGCGTAGCGCTACACCGTCACCACGATCTTGCCCACCTGCCCGCTGGCCTCCAGGTAGCGGTGGGCGTCGGCGATTTGGTCCAGGGGGAAGGTGCGGTCGATTCTGGGGACGAACGCACCCGACTGCAGCCCTTCGTAGACAAACTGCTTGGCCCGGGCCAGTTTGCCCGCATGGCCGGTGATCTCGAAAAGGGTGTACCCGCGCAGAGAGAGCCCCTTGGACAGCGCCTGGCCCAGGGGGAACGGCGTGGCTTCCATGGAGAGCAGCCCGTAGATGATCAGGGTGGCGCCCGGCGCGGCGGCCTGGGCCAGCTTCTCCACGAAGGGTCCGCCCACGGCGTCGAAGATCAGGCGCACCCCCTTGCCGTCGGTGATCTCCTTGGTGCGCCGCCCCACGTTCTCCTGGTCGGTGACGATCACGTGGTCGGCGCCGGCTTGGCGCAGAATGTCCTTCTTGCTCTCGCCGCGGGTGGTGGCAACGGCCGTGGCGCCGAGGTGTTTGGCGATCTGGATGGCGGCCAGTCCCACGCTGCTGCTGGCGGCGGTGATAATCACCGGTTCGCCCGGTCGCAGGCTGCCCAGTTCCACGAGGCCGCCGTAAGCGGTGAGATACGGCATCCAGATGGCGGCCGCCTGGGCCGACGACAGCTGCGCGGGATACCGGGCCACGGCCGCGGCCGGCACCACGGCGCTCTCGCCGTAGACGCCGTATTTGCCCTGGGAAAAGGCCGGAATGGTGCTCACCCGGTCGCCGATCGCAAAGCCCTCGACGCCCGCCCCCACGGCATCCACCACGCCGGCCGCCTCGTAGCCCAGGCGGGAGGGAAGATGGGGCCGTTCCAGGTAGAGCCCCAGGCGGAACTGGGCCTCGGCGCGGTTGAGCCCCAGGGCCTCGACCTTGAGGCGCACCTCGCCCCGGCCGGGCCCGGCCGGGGGCAGCTCGTCCAATTGAAGTACTTCCGGTCCTCCGGTCTTGTGAAATCGTACGATTCTGGGCATGGCGGCACCTCCTCCGGCATTTTGGCAGCGTCCGTCCAGGCATGCGATGGCAGTGGGTGGACGCCAACAATGCGGAGAAGCTAAGGGTGCGCCGCCCGATGTCAAACCAGAAGGCAGGCCTGGCGGGTGATCATGCGTTCTTCGTCGGTGGGGACCACCAGCACCTTGATCTTGCTGTGGGCGGCGGAAATGAGACCGGCCTTGCCCACCGTGCGGGCGTTGGCCTCCGGGTCCAGAAAAAGCCCGCAATCCTCCAGCCCTCCCAGGGCCAGGGCGCGCACTTCGGGGCTGTTTTCGCCGACGCCGGCGGTGAAGGCGATGGCCTGGCAGCCGCCCAGGGCGAAGCAATAACCGCCGATATACTTGCGCAGGGTGTGGACATACATCTCGATGGCCAGGGCCGCGTTGTCATCCCCCTGGGCCCGGGCAGCCAGGATGGCACGCAGGTCCCGGCCGCGACCGCTGATGGCGGCCAGGCCGCTCCGGTTGTTGAGCAGGTCCACCATCTGGTCGAGGCTCAGCCCGGTGCGGCGGGCCATGTACGGCAGCACGGCCGGGTCCAGATACCCGGCGCGGGTGCCCATGATCAATCCCTCCAGGGGGGTGAACCCCATGGAGGTGTCCAGCACCCGGCCGCGATCGAAAGCCGTGATACTGGCGCCGTTGCCCAGGTGGGCGCTGATCAGCTTGAGCTTGTCCAGCGAGAGGCCCAGCATGTCGGCGGCCGCCTGGGTCACATATTGATGGGAGAGGCCGTGGAAGCCGAAACGCCGCACGCCGTGCTCCGTATACCACTCCCGCGGCACGGCATACAGGTAGGATTTGGCCGGCATGCCCAGGTAGAACGAAGTATCGAAGCAGGCCACCTGGCGCACCCCGGGCAGCAGCTCGCGGCAGGCGCGCACCACGGCCAGGGCCGGCGGCATGTGCAGGGGCGCCAGGTCCCGCAGCGTCTCCATCTGGGCGAGGCTCTGGTCGTCCACCACGGTGGCGCCGGCGAAAAGATGCCCGCCGTGCACCAGGCGATGCCCGACCAGGGAGAGATCCCCGGCGCCCAGGAGGTCGAGCAGCAATGCCAGGGCCTGGCGGTGATCGGCGCAGGCCAGCTCGCGGCTGGGCTTGCTCCCCTCGGGCCGGGCAAAAACCAGGCGGGCCGGCGCCTGCGGGTCGCCGATGCGTTCGACCAGGCCTCGGGCCAGCTCGCGTTCTCCGGGCATCTCGAGCAGCTTGATCTTGAGCGAGCTGCTGCCGCTGTTGCAGACGAGCACTTTCATGGGATTGCCTGTCCTATGGCATCATGCGTTTCCCAGCATCACCACCAGCACCACCAGGGCGACTTTGGCGGCATCCGTGAGCACTGGCGGTGCCGGGGTTGGCTTGGCTTTTTTGACGTCGCTTGCTTTCACCTTGTTTTCCATTCCGGTTCCATTTCCGTGCATTGGTTTTCAGCGCCGTTGCTACCCATTCAAGTGCTTGTACTTCTCCAGATACCGGGTCGGCTGCTTCAAGGCATCCCGCCGGAACGGTTCGGCCAGCACTTCCGCGCCGCCCTGGATCAGGGCGTTGATGACGCAGGGGCGACCCGAGGCCACGGCGTCGCGCACCACATCGCCCACCTCGCGGTAGTCTTTCACCAGGTATCCTTTGGCGCCCATGTCTTCGGCCAGCCGGGCGTAATCGGGATTCTCGCGCAGGTTGGAACCGACGAAACGGTTGCCGTAGTAATCGATCTGGTTCTTCTTCTCGGCGCCCCACTCCAGGTTGTTGGCCACGACGGCGATCACCGGGATCTTCTCGCGCACGGCGGTCATCACTTCCTGGATGCCGCTGATGCCGTAGGCGCCGTCGCCCTGGAAGGCAAAAACCGGCTTGTCCGGCCGGCCGATCTTGGCTCCCATGGCCGCGCCGTAGGCAAAGCCGCAGTTGCCCCAGCTCAGGGCCGAGATGTGCTGGCGCACGTCGGTGAACTTGAAGTAGGCGTTGCACATGGAGGAGTTGTTGCCGATGTCGGTGGCGATGATCGACCCGGCCGGGATGGCCTTGGCCAGCTCGGCCAGGAAGCGCCGGGGGTGCATCAGGGCGTTGGTGGAAGCAGACCACCGGGCCAGCTCATCCGCCCAAACCTTGTTATCCGCGGCGATCGTTTCGATGCGCGCGATATCCGGCGTCAGGCCCGGGCGCAGGGTCTTGAGCAGGGCCAGCAGCTCCACGCAGAACGCCTTGACGTCGCCGCACGAGGCCACGTCCGCCCGTTTGCTCAGGCCCAGCACGGCCACGTTCACATCCACCTGGATCAGCTTGGCCTGCTTGGGCCAGTACGCCATGTCGTACTGGGGCAGGGTGCCGAAGGGCCCCAGCCGGGAGCCGAGCGCCAGCACCACGTCCGCCTGGGCGATGGTGCGCATGGCCGCCTTGGAGCCGCAGTAGCCGATGGGGCCGACGGCCAGCGGGTGGCCCGACGGAAAGGTGTCGTTGTGCAGGTAGGAGTTGACCACCGGCGCCGTGAGGTATTCGGCCAGGGCTTTGACCTCGGCCAGGGCGTCGGCCTGGGAGACGCCGCCGCCGGAAAGGATCACCGGAAACTTGGCGCCGGCCAGCAGCGCCGCCGCCTGCGAAAGGGCCGCGCGGTCGCCGGCGCCCCGCCCGATGACCGGGGTGGGATAGATCTCGTCGGTGCACACCCCGTAGAAGTAATCCCGGGGAATATTGAGCTGGGTCGGGCCGTTGAAGTTCTTGGCCATGTAGAAAGCCCGGCGGGTCAGCTCGGCCATGCGCTCGGGCCGGTTGACCCGCACCTGGTAGACGGTCTGGCGTTCGAACATGGCCATCTGGTCCAGCTCCTGGAAGCCGCCGGTGCCGAGGCCCATGCTGCCGGTCTCGGGGGTGATGGCCACCACCGGCGAATGGGCCCAGTAAGCCGCGGTCATGGCCGAAACGAAGTTGGCCGCGCCCGGTCCGTTCTGGGCGATGCAGGCCTGGGGCCGGCCGGTGACGCGCGCCAGTCCGTCGGCGGCATGGCAGGCAGCCTGTTCATGGGCCACCGGCACGAAACGGATGCCGGCCGCCGGGAAGAGATCCAGGGCATCCATGTAGGCGCTGCCCACGATACCGAAGACCGTGTCCACGCCTTCGGCCACCAGGGTTTCCACCAACGCTTCGGAAGGGGTCATTTTAATCATGGCATTTACTCCTTGATGTTTTCGAATCTTAGCGTTCCAACTCTTTTTTAACCGCCCGGGTCATCAGCCACTCGTACAGGGCCGGCGATATTTTGTTGACCATCCGCCCGATCCGCCCGGCGGGCGTCAGGACCAGCAGCCGCTTGTTCTTGCAGGCCGCCTGGAAGACCTGCTCGGCCACATCGTCGGGACTGGCGGGTTGGCCCACGGTGGACTGGGGATGCCGCGTGATGCTGCCGTCGCCGTCCAGAGCCGCCGCGCCGATGCCGGTGGCGGTGAAGCCGGGGCAGACGATGAGCACGCCCACGCCGCTGCCGCGCAGCTCGCTGCGCAGGGAATCGAACAGACCGTGCAGGGCATGCTTGCTGGCCGAATAGGCCGTGCGGCCCAGCAGGGGCGTGAATCCGGCCAGGGAGCTGATAGTGATGATCAGCCCCCTGCGCCGCTTCAAACTGCCCAGGGCCGCCTTGGTGCCGTAGAGCGGGCCGAAGAAATTGACCGCCATCACCTTGCGGAAGACTTCCAGTTGCGTCTGGTCGAAGGCGGCCCGGGCACTGATGCCGGCGTTGTTGATCAGCACGTCGATGTCGCCGAAACGCTCGAATACCTGGGCCATGGCGGCGGCCACCTCGGCCGGATCGGCCACATCGCAGGCCACGGCCAAGGTCTCGACACCCTCGGCGCGCAAGGCTTCGGCCGCGGCCGCCACTGCCGCGCCGTTGACATCCAGCATGGCGACCCGGGCGCCGGCCCGGCCGAAGCGCCGGGCATAGGCCAACCCCAGGCCGCCGGCCGCGCCGGTGACCACGATAGTCTTACGGTTGAACTCCCGTCGCATCGCTTTTCCTCCGTTGGGCCAGGTAGAAATCGAACACCTGCCGGCTGGTCTTGCGGGGCGTGAACCCGAACTCTTCCTTGAGCCGCCGGTTGGAGAGCACCGGCCGATAGCGTAAAAAGCGCACCTGCTCCGGACCATACTGGGTGAGTCGCAGGCGCTTGGCGATCCATAGGGCCGCCGTCACCAGAGCCGACGGCAGGGCCAGGTAGGGCTTGCCCAGCAGGCGGGCCATCTCCGACAGGGTCACGACCCCGTCGCCGGCCATGTTGAAGATGCCGCTGCCGCCCTGGAAGATGCCCTGCAGAATCGCCGCCACCACATCCTGGTCCCAGATGATCACGAAGGGGCTGTCCACTTCCTTCAGGCCGGTGATCCGTTTCTGCTCGAAGAGATTGGTGATCTGGTTGCGCGTGTCGGCCCCCAGGATGAACCCGGGCCGGAAGATGAGCTGCGCCAGCTCGGGATGCTCGCTCCGGTGTCGGGCCAGCATCTCTTCCACCAGGCGCTTGTGGTAGGAGTAGGCGAACTCCTGGTTGCCCCGGATGGGATCGTTTTCGTCGAGCCAGGGGGCGTTGTCCGGGTAGTAGCCGTAGGCCGCGCCGCTGGAGGTGTAGATGAATTTCTGCACACCGGCCGCCACGCAGGCCTTGAGCACGTTTTCGGTGCCCAGCACATCCACCTTGTACTCCAGGCTGCGATCCGAATCCCGGCCCGGCGTCACGATGGCGGCCAGATGAACGACCACCTGCACCTTGTACTTCGCAAGGGCCTGAACCAACTCGGGCGAACAGATGTCCGCCGCCAGGTAATCGATTCCCGCCAACCGCTTTTCCGGCGGCACTTCGCGCAGGTCGGTGGCCACGATGGTGGTCAGCTCCTTGCGATCGGCGGCCAGGGCCGTCACCAGCTGGCGGCCGATGTAGCCGGCCGCCCCGGTGACCAGGACGGAGCGATAGGGGGTTTGCTGCTCAGTCATGGGTCAGCTCCTTTATACTGCTTTCACGGCGATGGGCCGACGCGACCAGAAGGTCGATACGGTCAGGCCGGAGATGATGTGCCAGACACCCCACCAGCCGGCGATGATGGCCATGCCGCCCAGGCCGTCGAAGAACTGGAAGATCAGCACCAGGGCCAGGGCCGAATTCTGGATGCCCACCTCGATGCTCACGGCCCGGCGGTCGGGCTCGGGCAGCCCGAAGGCCCGGGCCGAGGTGTATCCGATGGTCAGGGCCAGGGCATTGTGCACGAACACGCCAAAGGCCACGATGCCCACGGCCCGCAGGAAGTTCTGCCAGTTGGCCCCCAGGGCGGCCAGCACGAAAAGGCTGAAAATCACCATGGCCACCACCTTGAACGGCTTGCGGATCTTCTCCACCAGGCTGGGGTAGAACTTGGAGGTGGTCATGCCCAGCAGCAGCGGGATGCCCAGGATCAGGACGATGGTTTGAAAGACGTCCAGGGGATCCAGCGAGACCTTGCGCAAAATCGCGTGGGTGGCCGGATTGACGCTGCCCCACAGGGCCAGGTTGAACGGCGTCATGAAAACCGCCACCGCGGTGGAGACCGCCGTCATGCTCACCGACAGGGCCACGTTGCCACCGGCCAGGTAGGTCATCAGGTTGGAGAGGTTGCCGCCCGGGCAGGCGGCCACCAGCATCATGCCCAGGGCCATGGAGGGGGTCACCGGCAGGATCAACGTCAGTAAATAGGTAAAGGCCGGCAGCAGGATGAACTGGGCGCCCAGGCCGATGGCCGGCCCCTTGGGTGAACGAATCACGCGCTTGAAATCTTCCAGGTGCATGTCCAGGGCCATGCCGTACATCATCAAGCCGATGACGATGTTGAGACCCAACAATCCGCTTTGGCTGAAATTGAGGCTGATCCGATCGATGGCGGCCGCATCCATGGCATCCTCCTGTTTATGCAGTTGGCCTATTGTCAGTGTCCATCCGGGGATCAGAGCGCTTGGGCGAAAATAGCCATACCCGGATGGGCGTTATTCAAGCGCCCGAAGGCTCCTGATGCATGGCCTTGAAGTACATCAGGCCCGGAGCCATCATGTGGGCCTCGGCGTTCACCTGACAGTGGATCACGGCGCAGCGGTCGGCCGTCCGGGCCTGTGCCAGGGCCTCGCGCAGCTGGGCCGGCGTCGCGGCCCGGGCACCGAAAGCGCCCATGGACTCGGCCAGCCGGTCCCAGGCGATCTCGCCCAGATCGGTGTTGATGGTGCCGCTCTTGTCCGGCCCCAGGGCGGTCTTGAAGTTCTCCTTGACCGCCTGCAGGGCGAACATCTGGTTGATCTTGACCATGCCCCAGGCCTTGTCGGCCAGCACCAGGAAAATGACTTTGTAGCCGTTGCGCACGGCGGTCTCGATCTCCTGCATGTTGAAGCCCATGGCGCCGTCGCCGATGAGGCAGTAGACCGCTTTGTCGGGCCGGGCCGCGGCCGCCCCCAGGGCCTGGCCCACGCCGGCGCCCAGGTGCCCCATGTGGGGGGTGCTCAGCTGGGTGTTGGGGGTGAGGATGGGGGTGTAGAAGTTGCCCCACACGGCGGTGTTGCCGCCGTCGAAGACCACCACGGCGTCGTCCGGGAAGATCTCCCGGCAGACCACCGGCACGTGGCAGGAGATCATGGGGTCCGCCGGCAGGGCCAGCATCTCGTCCATCTTGGCCCGGTCGGCCGCCTTCATCTTGGCCAGTTCGGCCACTTTCGCCTGCCGTGCGGCCAGGTTCATGCGGCCGGCGGCGGCCGTAAGGCGCGTCAGCATCATTTCCAGGAAGAGGCCCGCGTCGGCCAGTACCGCCAGGTCGCCCGGCCGGTTGCGGCCCAGGCGCTCTTCGTCGATGTCCACCTGGATGAACGTCTGGTTTTCGGGCTTGGCCCAGTAGGGCGCCTTGCCCCACCAGTCGGTCTCGCCCATGTCCGACCCGAGGCAGAGGCACACGTCGGCCTGGTTGCGCACGGCGCTGTTGGCCTCGATGTGCACCATGGGCCAGGCCAGGGGGTGCCGTTCGTCGAGCACGCCGCGGCCGGCCCACGAGGTGGTCACCGGCGCATGCAAGGCTTCGGCCACCCGTTGCAGGGCCGCATAGGCCTGGGCATGGATGATGCCGCTGCCGGCATGGATCATGGGCAGCTTGGCCTGGATCAGGATTTCCGCCGCCCGGGCCACCTGTTCTTCCGGCGGGGCCTGGGGCGCCGTGCGGCGATATCGGGAAGGAGAGAGGATCGGGGCTTGCGGGCACGGGCCGTTGATCAGGTTTTCGGGCACGTCCAGGTGCACGACCCCCGGCCGCCCCTGCCAGCATTTTCGCAGGGCCTGGCGCAGCAGCTCGGGAATGCGCTCGGGATAGGCGCAGGTGGCCGACCACTTGGCCATGTTCTTGATCGTTCCCACCTGGTCGAAGCACTGGTAGGCGCCGCCCCGGTCCGGGTAGGTGATGCCCGTGCGCCGGGAACTGGTGATCAGCAAGACCCGGTTGCCCTCCACGTTTTCCACGGCCACACCGGCCAGCATGTTGGCCACGCCCGGGCCGTTGCTGGCGATGCACACCCCCAGCTTGCCGGTCATGCGGGCGTAGGCGCCGGCCATGTGGGCCGCCACCGCTTCGTGGCGCGGGGTGATCATCTGGATCCCCTCCTCCACGCAGTGGGCGAAGAGCTGCAGATAGGTGCCGTCCACGATGCCGAAGAACTTCTCGACGCCTTCGGCCTTGAGCATCTTGGCGATGATTTGTCCGCCGGTGGTCTGGGTCATGATGTGCCTCCTTTTAAAATTGAGGTCCTGCCCGCACCGAACGCCCTTCCTACTCCTTGGGCGGCCGCAGCAACCGGTCGATCATGGTGGTCGTGCGGCTCAGGTGCTCGGCAATGACCGATTCATCGAGGGTGTCTTCGATCTCCAGGTATTCGCGCATGCGTATCTTGTAGTGCTGGGACACCAGGCTGGTGAGCAGCACGATGTAAAGGCTGTTGATCAGGAAGGCGGTGTAGTTGACATCGAGATCGCTGCGCACCAGCCCTCGTTCGATGTCCCGCCGGATGAGCTGCTTGAGGTAGTCCGAGGTATGCTTTTCCACGGCCATGGAGAGCTGATCGGCGAAGCGCTCCATGCCCGGCGAGGCGATGCCGTCATACAGACTGAGATATTCAGGGAAGGATAGCACGAACCGCATGCCCTGGCGGAAGATGTGGGCCAGTTGGCGGTAGATATCCCATTCGGGATTCAGGTCGCCGTAAACGGCGTTGCGCGAGCGCTCCATGCCGTCCTGGCAGACGAAGAGATAGAGGTCTTCCTTGCTCTCGAAGTAGTTGTAGATGGAACCTTTGGCCACCCCGGCCCGGCTGGCCAGCTCGGCCACATCGGTCTGGTTGAAACCCCGTTCGGCGAAGAGGCGGGCCGCTTCCCGCAACAACCTTTCGCGCTTATCGGCGGCGATCTTGGTGAAGGTCTCTTTGGGCATGCGTTCCTCACTTTTTCAGGAGCGATGACTGGCCGGTCAGTCATAGACTATTGGGTCGCCTGTTCATTGTCAAATCTTTTTTTTGATCATTTGGGTTTCATTATGGGGAATCGGATCATCAAACAACAAATCGGTCACAATATCGGAATGATACACATCATAAGGATCTTGGGGGGAAGTCGCCGCAGAATTGGGAAACAGGTCCAAGCCGGGGCAATCCAATGCGTCGGCGGGTTCAAACCCACCGGTCGACCGACAAGAGGATACGGGGGGGATGTCTGGCGGTTACGCGTTCAAGAGCTCCAGGGCCTCGATCACCGCCGTGAAGGTCGGGTAGCGCTCGGTGGGATCCTTGGCCATCATCTTCTCGATGATCCCGCTCAGGGCGATGGGAATGCTCCGGTCTTTCTGGCACAGGGGCGTCATGGTCTCGTTCAGATGCATGTCCAGAACCGCCTTGATATCGTCGGATTCAAAGGGCGGCGAGCCGCACAAGGCGTGGTAGAAGGTAGCGCCCAGCGAGTACATGTCGCTCTTGTGGTCCAGGGTCAGCCCGGCGATCTGCTCGGGGGACATGTATAAAGGTGTGCCGGCGATGATGCGTTTGCCGGCGCTCTTGGCATCCTTGCTGTGGGCCACGCCGAAGTCCAGCAGCTTGACGACCCCCGTGCGGGTTACCATGATGTTGGCCGGCTTGATGTCGCGGTGGACGACGCTGTTCTGGTAGACGACTTCCAGGGCCTTGAGCACCGTGATCAAAATCTTTACGCCCTTGGCCACCTTGAGCTTGCCGCCTTTTTTGACGATGTCCCGGAGGGTCATGCCATTGATAAACTCCATGGCATAGTAGAGAATGTCGCTGCTGGTGCCGATATTGTAGATCTGGGCGATGTTCTGATGGTTGAGCCTGGAGACCACCCGGGCTTCCTTGATGAACATCTCGCGGAATTCTTCCTTGGAGGAGAGCTCGAAGGAGATGATCTTCAGGGCCACTTCTCTCTCCAGGGCCACGTCCCAGCCTTGCAGCACACCGCCCATGCTGCCCGCGCCGATCAGCGAGATGACCCGGTAGTTGTCCAGCTGTTTGCCGATGAGGCTGTTGTAAAAGCGGATATCGTAGGAGGGCTTCTTCTTGGCCGCATTCTGCTGGAGTTGGGCGCCGCTGATGAGCGCTTCGGCGCCGGTCTCATCCAGGGCGATGGTCGCGGCGATCTCGCCGGGCGCTTTGGGCGCGGGTCCGGAAGAGGCCTTTTCGGCGACCGGCGCGGCTGCCGCGGGTGCGGCGCTCGGCCCGTGGGTCAGGATGCCGTAAATGCGGCGCCAGGTCTCATCTTCCGCCACGGCGATATCGATGTCCGCCGGTTTCTGGAAATCCTTGAAATCGATGGTCTTGATATGGCCTTTGATGACGAAGATGCCTTCGGGCAGCTTGAAACGCACCATCAGGGCCACCCCGGCTTTGCCGAAGAGCGAGGTCTGCACGGCGATGCTCTGATCCGTGAAGGCTTTGATACGGCTGGGCATCCAGATGACACCATCCCGGGAGACTTCCAGGATCATGGTCGGCAGGGCCACCGGCATGGCCGGCACGACGGCCGGTTTGGGTGCCGCCGCGGCCGCAGGCGGCGTCTCGACCTTGGGGATGGGAGTTTTCTGGGCAGTCTTGGCCATGGCCGGCCGCACGGTCGGCCGCTCCTGGGGCAGGGGCCGGACCGGAGCCTGGGGCCGGTTGCCGCCACCCAGTGCGTAAGCTTCGCCGAGGCGGGCGAGCAGCATGCGGGCATCCAGAGGATAGACCAGGTAGTCCACGGCGCCGAGGGCAAAGGCCTCGGTCGGCCGGAATTGATTGGCCTGGGAGACCAGGAACATGAAGGGGATGTTTTCGCGCAAGGGATCCTTCTTGATAAACCCCAGAAAGTCGATGCCCTTGATATCGTCCAGGTCCTTGTCGCAGACGATCAGCCCGACGTTGCCGGCGGCAAGGCACGACAGGGCATTGCGCATGCCTGTGGCCTTGTGCACCGTATAGCCTGACCCCTGGATCACCGGAACGATCTTATCCACGAAGGGACGATCCCGGTGGATGAGCAGCATTTCTTTGTTGGCAGTCATGGGCGGTTTGGGCCTCTTGCTTCTCCGGCCGCGATAGGCCTACAACTCGATCTCTTTCACGGATGCGACCGGTTCGCTGGCCTTGTTCCTGGGTTTGAGGCACACCTGGAGGACGAACGCCTCCTGGCCCACATCGAAAATCAGCACGGCGATGCTCGACCCGTCGGGATGACCGAGCTGGTGGCCGGAACCGACCACCACCGTGGGCAGGGAGAGGTCGAAGTGAAACTGGGTGCCCTTGAAGCGCTTCTTGGTACTGCCGCTGATCATGTTGATCAGCTCGCCGGTCCCGTCGTGGATGTATTCGGCATTGATCTTGGCTTCGGGCACCTTCATCATGTTGGCGATGATCTTGCGCGCCAGGTCCCAGTACAAGGTGATGGCCACGGTGCCCTCGGAGTTGCCGGACAAGCCGATGATGCCGGAGATGTCGCCGTAGATCCGCAGATCATCCTCGAAATAGACCTCGCGGAAGACCGCTTCCACGAAAGCCATTTTGCTCAGGACCGTGACGGTGTTTTCGATGAAGGGCGTGAGGTACTCCATCTCCTTGGCCATGGGCGTGCGGTGGGGGATCAGGTGGCCCTGGAGAATCTGCCGGCAGGCGCCGGGCGGCGCCTCCAGGGAGAGCACTTCGGTGGCGCCGGCGCTCAGGAACTGGTCGCAGGTGGCCAGGTCGTCCGCCGGATGGAGGACGACGATGGGAATGGCCCTGAACCGGCAGGCCACCCGGATCTTGGACACCTTGTCGGCCTCGTCAACAATGGGCCCGGCGGCTTCCAGGATGATCATGCGGTTGTCCTGGGGTGCCAGACCGTCACCGAAAGCGCAGCTGGCCAAAGTGCAGGTGTCGCCCAGGAGTCCGGCAATCGTTTTGGTTGCTGCGGCGCCACAATCGACCAATAGAACCTTGTTCATAGTTATTCTCCAAAGTTACCGGGCCCTGAAGGCCGCCAGCGTCGTTTTCACCTTTTCAGCCAATTCTTCCTGCTCGAAGGGCTTGGACAGATAGCCGTTGGCACCTGCCGCCATGGCGGCCCCGATCTTTTCATCTTCGGATTCGGTGGAGACCATCAGAATGCAGATATGGTCATAATAAGGATTGGTCTTGATCTGTTTGATGGTCTCATAACCATCCTGAACCGGCATGTTCCAATCCAGGAGCACGAGTTCCACCGATTCAGCATATTTGGCCAGAAGGTCCAGCGCCTCCATGCCGTTGCCGGCCTGCAGCACCTGGTATCCCATAGGTTTTAAGGTATTTTCAATAATCGTGCGCACCACCAGCGAATCATCGACCACAAGCGCTTTCATTGCAACCCCCCTTTTCAAAACATGCCGAGGCGGCATTTCAAATATCCCACATCACCCTTCGTATCGGTGAATCAGAAGAAAGACTTGAATTTTTTCTTGGGGGTAAGAGGGCGGCCGGCAGCCGTCCGGTTTGACATCGGGAGGACCGGTTGTTACGGTGGCGGGAACACTTGCCGAGGAGGTCAGCGATGAATTATGTCATTTTAAACAATCCCTTGCGGGATTGGGCGCTGGCGCTTGCCTGTGCCGCGGCGGTCTATTGCGCGGCACGCATCGCCAAGGCCCTTTTGCTCAAACCATTGCGCCGGGCCGCCCAGGACGGAAACAGTACCTGGCACGACATCGTCTTCAAAGTCCTGGAAGAGATCCATCCGGCCTTCATGCTGGTGGCCGCCGTATACGCCGGCACGCTTTTCCTGGAACTGCCCGCCACCGTGTCACGGGTCATCGAAGCACTGTTCCTGATCGGGTTGCTGTGGCAGATCGGCCGCCTGGCCTCCCGGGCCATCCGCTCCTGGTTCGAGCACTACCGCCGCCAACAGCTCGCCAAGAACGCCGAAGCGGTGACCATGCTCAGTTCCATCTCGTTTCTGCTGCGCCTGCTGCTGTGGACCTTCCTGCTGCTGGTGGCCCTGGACAACTTCGGCGTCAACGTCACCACCCTCATCGCCGGGCTGGGCGTCGGCGGCGTGGCCGTGGCCCTGGCCGTGCAGAACATCCTGGGCGATATCTTCGCCTCGTTCTCCATCGTACTGGACAAGCCGTTTGTGATCGGCGACTTCATCATCGTCGATGCCCTCATGGGCACCGTGGAACACGTGGGCCTCAAGACCACCCGCATCCGCAGCCTCTCCGGCGAGCAGCTGATCTTCGCCAACGACGACCTGCTGCGCAGCCGGATCCGCAACTACAAGCGCATGTTCGAACGCCGGGTGGTCTTTGCCGTCGGCGTGCTCTACCAGACCCCCCAGGCGAAACTCGAAATGATTCCCGGCCTCATCAAGACGGTTGTGGAAGAACAGCCGAAGGTCCGCTTCGAGCGGGCGCATTTCAAGGAGTTCGGCGCCTTTTCGCTGAACTTCGAGGTCGTCTACTGGGTGCTCGACCCTGACTTCAACATCTACATGGATATCCAGCAGGCCATCAACCTGGGCATTTTCAAGCGTTTCGCCCAGGAGGGCATCGAATTCGCGTACCCGACCCAGACGCTCTATCTTCAAGCGCCGGCCGCGCCGCAGCCGACGTCGGCCTGACCGTTCGGAAACAGCCGCCCCACAGTGTGCCGGACTTCGTCGAGCCACTGCCGGCGTTGGGCTTCGGTGCTGGTGACGACGATGGTGAACATGCGGCGATGGAAATCGGTAACGCCGCACAGGCCGAAGATGCAATTCTTCCAGATCGTCTCCAGCGGGTCGCCGAACACCTGCCGCTCCCGTCCGGCTTCGGTGTTGGACGTATTGAAGACGGCGGCCGTCCGGGCCTTCAGCAGCCCCCGGGGAACCCCCTCGCCGCTGTCGCCCTCCAGGAATTCGTAGGCGACGCCGGGCCGGATCACCCGGTCGACCCAGCCCTTGAGGATGGCGGGCGGCTGGCCCCACCAGTTGGGATGCACGGTGACGATGCCGTCCGCCTGGGCGATCTCCGCACAGTGGCGGGCGACATCCCGCGGCAGGTCAGCCTCCCGGGGAATCTCGGACGCAAAGAGCAGCGGATCGAAACGCTCCTGGTACAGGTCGTGGAAAAAGACGCGATGGCCGTTTTCTTCAAGGGTTTCCACCGCCGCACGGGCAATGGCATGGTTGAAGCTGCGGCCGTCGGGATGGGCCAGAATGACGGAGATGTTCATACTGCTGCCGGAATCCTCCACCTGAAAAAGGAATTGAAACGGTTATGGAACCGGGCGTTCTGTTTTCATCGCGGCGCCAGCACCAGCACCTCCTGGTACTGGGCCTTCACGGCCGCCTCCCCAAAGGGGAAGTGGATGTACGCCCCTGTGCGCCAGGCATCGACGCCGTCCGCATAGTGCGCGCTCGAAGGATTGTCCGACTGGCCCGAGCTGTTCACCGCCGCCATGGGCTCTGCCCGGCTGAAATCCACCACCATGCGCATGGACGGGATCAACCAGGTGTCGAAGTCGCGGCCCATGGTATAGGCCGCGACATTGAGGGTGAAGTGGTCGCCGGGCGCGGGGTAGGGGCCGCGGTTGAAGTACGGCCACAGGGCCCTGAGCCCCAGGCGCTCGATGAAATCCAGGTGGGGCGCCATCTGGCTCGTGTCGGTTTGCCAGACGTAAGTGTGCAGCGCCCCCCAGCGCCATTGCCCCGGGTCGCCGCCCTGGGCCTTTTCCAGAAACGCCGTCGAATCGGCCAGCACGTTGGCCAGGACCCGGGCCTTGGTCTCCTTCTCGGGCGTGCGGATGTCGTCCCAGAAAGGGCTCTCGTCGCCCCGCACCGTGAGATGGTCGCAGGTGGCGTTGTAACTTTCGTTGTTGAGCACCATGAAGGCCTTCCAAGCGTCGGTCTCGGTCCCGCCCAGTTCGTCGGCGAAGATCTGCCGGGTGACCAGGTCGTAGAAGACCGACACCAGCGCCGCACCGGCCGAATCGGCCGCCATGTGGCCGTCGAAGGCCGTCAGCAGCGCCAGGGCCTCGCGGGCGGCCTGGCGGCGGTTCTGGTTCGGCCAGGCCGCTATCTCCCGGCCGATGGCCCGGGCCGTGTCGCCCTCGCGTAGAACGGCCTTGAGCTTGGGGACGAAAAGCGAATAAACGTCCAGCTGCATCTGCCGGCAGCTCTCGGCCGTGTGGCGGTCTCCGGCCGCGATCATCTGGGCGATGCGCTCGATGCGTTCGGGCCAGTACCACGAAGAGGAGAGCACATGGGGATAATGGGCGTCCACCGTGCGGTGGTTGGCCGTGGCGACGTAACCGGACGCGGGGTTCAGGGAATGGGGCAAAAGGCCAGTATCCAGAAGACCGGTCCAGTCATATGCGCCAGTCCAGCCGGGGGACGGGACGAACCCGCGGCCTCTGGCCCGCAGCGGGTAGTTGCCGATCACCTGCCAGGCGATATTCTCCTTGTCGGCAAACACCATGTTCAAGGGGATGGCCCGGATGCGCCGGATGATTTCACCGGCCTCTCTCACTGACCGGGCCATGCTCAATTGGAAGAAGGCATTGATGCTGTCGTCCCCTTCGACGGCGGTCACCCGTCCGAGGGCGATGCCGTACGGCATCGCAAGATGTTTGGCCTGAAAGAGGTGAATCGGCTCCCGGCCCAGAACCTCGTTCAAAAGCGGCCCGTGCTGGGTCTCCTGCACGATCTTCGTGACCGGCGCCTTGCCCTTGATCCGGAATTGCTCCTCGCGCTCGGTCACCGGCAGCCACTGCCCCTTGTGGAGATAGTGGAGCCGTCCGTCCACCGTCTGGAGCCGCTCCAGGAAAAGATCCTGGTTGTCGGCCATGACCATGGTCATGCCCCAGGCGATGTGGCCGTTGTACCCGGCCACGATGCAGGGCAGCCCGGCGATGTTCATGCCGGCCGCTTCGAGCTTCCCGCAACGCACGTGCATCATGTTGTACAGGGCCGGCATGCTCAGGAAGAGATGCATGTCGTTGCACAGGATGCTGGCGCCGCCCGCGGTCTTCTCTTTGGCGATGGCCCAGTTGTTGGAAGCCGCCGCCCCCGAGAGCCCCACCGATTGAAGCAGCGCTTGCAGGTGCACCGAACCCGTGGTCATTGCGGCCGCGCCTTTGAGGTCGAGGCCTTCGAGCTTGGACGCCTCATCGAAGGGCAACGGCTCGTCCGGGTAGACGGGCAGCAGCCAGGCTGTCTTTTCGGCGCCCAGCACCTGGGCCATGGCCAGCGCGGCGACCTCTTCATGCAGATTGAAAGAGAGCGCCAGATTGACCAGGGCGAAGATGGTCACCGAATCCATGGGCTGCCACGCCTCGGGCACATAGCCGGCGATGGCCAGCCCGGGCGGCAGATTTTTCCGATGCAGGGCCAGATAGGCATTGACCCCGTCGCAATAGTGCTGCAACAGGGCCTTGTTCTCGGCGCTGGCGAATTTGTAAAGGTTTTCGGCGGTCTGCCGCAGGTTCAGGGTCCGCATGTAAAGGTCCAGGTCGAGCACGGCGGGCCCGGCCATTTCCGCCAGCCGGCCCTGGGAGACCAGCCGCATGCCCACCATCTGGGTCAGCCGGTCGGCGGCATTCACATAGCCCATGGCCATGGCCAGATCTTCCATGTCCACGGCCGCCACGCAGGGGATGCCGAAAGCGTCGCGCCGGACGGTCACCGGCTCCCGCAGCCCTGCCAGGGTCAAGCTTCCCTCGGTGCGGTCCACCGTGCGCTTGAAACGGCGGTCTGCCAGCCCGGCGCAGCCGACGATGCCAAGACAGAAGAGAATGACCAAACAGCATTTCAGGAAAATCACCGGTTGCGCCTGCCGTCCGGGGCGTGTGCGTTTACTCCAGGTCCTCATGCTTCTTCCTCCGCAAGCGATTTCACTTCCGAGTCCATATTCAGCATGCAGCCGGCAGCCATGGTCTCCCTTTACGATGCCATCACGAGGCGCATTGTATTCGAGCGCGACTTGCGATCGGTCTTCTATTCTTGATGGTCACCGGGAATGAAAGGCAAGGGTGCCGAACAAACTTAATCGATTAACCATGCCGAGGCAACCGGTTTTCGAAAAGGCCCGTCGTCGAGGGCCCTGCCGGTCCCACGGCGCGCCGGGTCGATTGCGCAGGCGCACGGCCAGAGGAGGCATGAAAAATCTTGATTAACCCATTTGACCCGTTTATAAAACACGGTTCGGTTAAGTATTACTGAATTGACACGGCTCGGATGATTCCGCCGCATCCATCATAGGAAGATAGGAAGAGAAGCGCCCATGACCTCGGTATCGGCCTTTGACAATGAAAAGTACATTCGCGAGCAAACAGCTGAAATTCTTGAAAGAACCAAGAAGTTCGACAGCAAGCTCTATCTGGAATTCGGAGGAAAGCTGCTTTACGATTTCCATGCCTCCCGGGTCCTGCCCGGGTATGACCCCAACGTCAAGATGCGGCTGCTGCAAAACCTGAAACAAAACGCCGATATCATTCTCTGCATCTATGCCGGCGATATCGAACGAAAGAAAATACGGGCCGATTTCGGCATCACCTACGACTCGGAAGCCCTTAAGCTCATCGACGACCTGAGGTCCTGGGGCATCGAGGTGCTGGCCGTGGCCATCACGCGCTACAGCGAGCAACCCTCGGCAAAATTATTCAAGAACCGCCTGGAACGAAGAAACATCAAGGTCTATACGCATCCCTATACCAAGGGGTACCCCACCGACGTCGACCTGATCGTCAGCGACGAAGGCTATGGCGCCAACAGCTTCATCGAATCGGACAAGCCCCTGGTGATCGTCACCGGCCCCGGCCCGGGCAGCGGCAAGCTCGCCACCTGCCTTTCCCAGGTCTATCACGAACACAAACGCGGGCTTAAGGCCGGGTATGCCAAGTTCGAGACCTTTCCCATCTGGAACCTGCCCATCAACCACCCGGTGAACATCGCCTACGAAGCGGCCACGGCGGACATAAGGGATTTTAACCAGATCGACCCCTTCCATCTGGAAGCCTATAACCGGAAAGCCGTCAACTATAACCGCGACGTGGAAGTCTTCCCGGTCCTCCGAAGAATTTTGAAGAAGATCAGCGGCGGCAATTCTCCCTATCAATCCCCCACGGACATGGGCGTCAACCGGGCCGGTTTCGCCATCACCCACGACGAGCTGACCCATGAGGCCTCCAAGCAGGAGATCATCCGCAGATATTTCCGCTACCGCTGCGAATATGTCATGGGATTGACCGACAAGGAGACCGTGCAGCGGGTCGAACTTTTAATCAAGGATCTCAACATCAGCCCGGAATACCGTTCGGTCATCAAACCCGCCCATCGAGCGGCGCTGAGCGCCCAGCAGGGCAACCGCGGCAACGAAGGAATTTATTGCGGCGCGGCCATCGAATTGAAGGATGGCACCATCGTGACCGGCAACAATTCACCCCTCTTCCATGCCGCGTCCAGCCTGGTCCTCAATGCCATCAAGCACCTGGCAGGCATCCCGCAACAGATCAAACTGCTGCCCGAGGGCATCACCGAATCGGTGAGCAACCTGAAGACCCACATTCTGAACGAAAAAACGCTCAGCCTGGATCTGGTCGAAACCCTGATCGCGCTCAGCATCAGCGCGCCTTCGAACCCGGTCGCCAAATTGGCCATGGAAAAATTGACCGAGCTCAAGGGCTGTGAGGTGCATATGACCCACATGCCCACGCCGGGCGACGAGGCCGGCTTGCGACGCCTGGGCGTGAACCTGACCACCGATCCGAATTTCTCCTCCAAAGATCTCTTCGTGACCTGATGCCGGCTCCGCCCAAGCCCCTGGTGTCCTGTATCATGCCCACCCACAACCGCAGGCGGTTTGTGTCCCGGGCGATCCGGTACTTCCTGCGCCAGGAACATGAAGCCAGGGAACTGGTCGTCATCGACGATGGGACCGATCCGGTGGACGATCTATGCGCCGTCGATGCGCGCATCCGGTATATCCGGCTCGAAGAGAAGTGGACGGTGGGCGCCAAGCGCAACAAGGCTTGCGAACTGGCCCGAGGCGAGCTCATCGTTCATTGGGATGATGATGACTGGATGGCGGATTGGCGGCTGCGCTACCAGATCGATCACCTCGGCGGCGCGGATATCTGCGGATTGAAGCGGGTGCTCTATTTCGAGCCCGGAGCCGGCGCTGCATGGGAGTATGTTTTCCCGGGAACCCTGAAGCCCTGGGTGCATGGCGCGACGCTCTGTTTCAGAAAATCCTTCTGGGAAGAAAATCGTTTTGCCGATGTGAATGTCGGTGAAGACCTGCGCTTCGTCTGGAATGATCCGGCGGCGAAGATCGCCGCCCTGGCGGACAACCGGTTCATGGCCGCGCTGATCCACCCGGGCAATACCAGCCCCAAGAGAACCGTCGACGACTGCTGGTTTCAACTGCCTTTGTCCAGGATCCAGGCGCTGATCGGCAAGGACTGGGATTTCTATCGCGATCCGCCGGCTGCGGTCCGTGGCGGTGAGGGCCGCGGCCCGCAGCCGGCATGATGCTTTCCAGACGATTACTTTCTGGTCTGCTCGGGTTTGGGTTCCATCTTGTACCCCACCTTGCTCTGGGAGGCGGCGGGATCGGTCCGGTTCGATTCCACCTTCATCTGGTCCGATTTAAACTTGCCCTGGACCGACTCGATCTTGCCCTGGTTCGACATCTTGGTCTGGTTGGAGTATTTCATCTGCCCCGAGGCCACATTGTCCTTGTCCTGGCGGGAATAAGACGGTGGACTGTCGGCTTTCGCATCCCCGATCAGCACGTCGCCCACCGGCACGCCCAGGGATACGCCCAGGGAGGCGGCCATGGTGGCAATCGCGATGTTCTTCTTCAGACGCTGTTTCCGTGACTTGGATTCCATACGATCATCTCCTGTTGAGGTTATGCCGCCCACGCGCGGACGGCCTTGACGTGCATGGCCATTTTGGCCTCGATCTCATCGGGAACGGGGAGCCCGGTCTGCCGGCAATAATCGCCGACGGCCCGGTCCATGTCGATCCAGGACAGGTCATGGCCGCCTTCCGGGCGCTCGCTCACCATCCGCACCGTTTCCAGCACCTTTTCGCAATAGGGCGGTTCCATCTCCTGATCCTGCAAGGCGTCGAGCAGGCGACGGAGCAAGTCCAGGTAAAGGTCGGCCGCGTGCATGAACGGCTCGGCCCCCTGCTCGTCCAAATATTGCGCCACCGTGCCGTTATCATGGAACACGCCCCGGCAGCCCGGCTCGGATGCCATCTGATTGAAGTACTCCACCCCCAGGAAATGGACATGCCGGCCCAGGGGATAGAGCCGGCAGACCAGGGGCCGGTCGGGATGCACCGAACATCCCCGGTCATCGAGAAAGACGCAGGTCCCCTCCTCGTCGAAACGCAGCACCGTGCCGCCGTTGGTGGTATAGCGGCCGATGAAGTCGGTGGTGGACAGACCGCGGTTCTTTGCCAGCCGGGCGATCTCATAGGGATTGAGCTGGATCTTCTTGAATCGGCAGCAGCCCAGGCAGCGGTGGCAGGTGTAGCCGAAGGGCGACGTGCGTTCCAACCCGCTTTTACACACGGGAATGGTCATCACTGTTTCTCTTTCTTGAAGGTTCCCGGCCATTCTTGTTTCTGCTTAAACAGATCATCGGTGCTGGGGAGCATACTGGCCATGTCTTTGCCCACCGCCTTTTCCTTGGCCTCGTTGATGAATTCGCCGGGGCCTTCCAGGGTCTGCTCCACCGAGCCCGAGAGCGAGCAGCCGCGCTTGGTCGAGGCCTCGAAGGCGACGTTGCCCGCACCGCCGTAGTTGTTCTTGAAGTCCTGGCCGACGCCCGCCGAGAAGTCCGAATCCTGCACCCCGTTGGGGCCGAAGGTGAGCTGCCCGCCCACGGAGAGCGAGGTGCCGCCTTTGCCCGAAACCGTGAGGCCGGTGCCGGCCGTGACCGAGTAGTCCTTGACCACCCCCTGACCGTCGGTGGTGACCGCAGAGCTCAGATTGAAGTAGGCCCCGGCCTTGACCCCGGCCTGGTCGGCGCCCAGGGTGACCTTGATGCCCTGGCCGTAGGTGGCCGCGCCGGTGAATTCACTGATCGACTGGGAGGCGAACAGCTCGGGCGATCCCGGCACGGGCAGCTTGAGGTTGAATGTGACCGTGGTCCGCGCCGGCGACATGCGGCCCTTGAAGAAGAAGTAGTCGAAGTCGAAGCCGTAACCGTCGATCTTCTTGAACAGCGGCGTGGATTCCGGGATTTCGCCCGATTCGAAGGCCAGCTTGGCCGCCTTGTTGCGCTGGATGCGCGCGTTCTCCTCTTCCCGGCGCGCCTCGGCTTCCATTTCGCGCTGTTGCAGCAGTTGTTCCAGGCTGCACCCGCAATCCCACTCGTCGTGGTAGGCGAACGAGCCGTGGGCCGTGCCCACCATGCTCAGGGCATAGACCAGTTCCCCGTAGATGGCCTGGCGCAGCTCGGCGTCTTTCTGGGCGCGCACCTCCGGGTCGCTGATCAGGGCCACGTGGCGGAAGACGTCGTAGTAATAGGCCTCGGCATTCGGTTTGATCTTCTGCATGTAGGCCACGGTAGCCACGTTGGTGGCCGAGCCGAAGGCCGTTTCGGCCGCATTGTTGCAGGCGTTGAAGAACGTCGTATGCGCCGCATGTTTGCGGAGCAGGCATTCGGCGCTGCCGCTCATGTTCGCCGCCTCGCATTGCTTCTCGATTTGATCCAGTTGTTGTTCCTGGATCTTGCCCGCCGTGGCCACCTTCTCGTTATACCGCTGGATGATCTCGAGCAGGGCCTGGTGCACCCGCTTGTTCACCGTGCGCAGGTATCCGCGGTACAGATTGCTCTTGCGGTTGTGCACGGCGAAGTTGTGCTTCTGGATGATGATGTTCATGGGGTCGGCGTAGCTCTGGGGATCGATCTGCAGGATGGCGACGAAAGGATCCACCTGGGAGACCAGTTCGGTCAGGGCGCCGGTCTTGCCCGTGGCCAGCTCGCGCTTGGCCACCTCGGCCTGCTGTTGCCATTGGCCGAGGTTTTTCATGAGCTCGCTCTTGTCCACCTTCACCTTGGGCCGACGCTTGCCGTCCTTGTATTTTTCCGGGTGCTTGGCCACGTCGTCCAGGTCCACGCCGGGATCGACCTTCAACCCCAACCGCTCGAGCATCTTGAGCTGCTCCTTGCCCTGGGCGGCAAAGGACGACATGGAGTAGATCTGGAGCATCTCCATGAAATCCTTCAGGGCGCTCTGGCCCTGGGGTCCGGTGATGGCTTTGAGCGCGGCGTACTGGGTCAGCTTCTTGATGGGCGGCGCCTTGAAGCTGCCCTGCACCGGCAGGTGCTCGACGAAGTAGCGCATTTTGTTGCGCTCGCTCTGGTCGATCTGGGCCATGAAGTCGGCGGATGTGGCGATGGGCGCCGCGGCCACGATCTCGATATTCTTTTCGAAGGTCTCGTCGGGCGCGTCGACGGGCACCGCTTCGCTCTTTTCCAGAACCTTGGAGGCCTTTTTGGCCACCATCAGGGTCTGCGGCCGGTCGAGGTTCTCGTCTTCCAGGACGGCGCGCGCCTTGTCCGGCTGCCCCACGGCATGGAAATAGGCGGCCAGGCCCAGGGCCGCGTCCCACGAGAAGGGGCTCTGCTTGCGCGCCGCCTGGAACAGCGAGCGGGCCTCGTCCAGCTTCTCCATGTCGATGTAGAGGTTGCCCAGGTTGATCAGCGCCGTGAGGCTTTCGTCGGTCCAGGCCTCCGCCTTCATGGAGGCGGCCAGGGCGTAGCGGTAGCAGGCCTCGGCGTCCTGGCGGAAGGGCGCCAGCTCCCCGGCTTGCGCCTGGCCGGGATGGAGCCGCTCGCCGGCGGTGACGATGGCCGCTGCCAGGTTGTTGGCATTGGCGGTGCTCTGGGGATCCAGGGAGAAGACGGCGGCGGCGAAGGCGATGACGAAGTGCGGCTTGTTGAAGTAGTTGGTGGCGGAGCTCACGGCGAAAGAGCAGGTCTTGGCCTTTTGCGCGTCCGGCGCCTGGCCGTCGAAGCGCACGGTCCAGTTGGCCGCCTGGGCATAGGCCGACAGCTCTTCCGGCCGAAACAGCCTGCGTGAGGACGCATTGCGCCCGGCGGCCAGCTTGAGGATGTCGCTCTGGGTGGGCGCATCCTCTTTTTCGGGCAGCATCAAGGGCAAACGCTCGAGTTCCGCATTGACCGCCGCCAGGGCCGCGGCCTTCTCTGCGGGCGTGCGGCCCGAACTCGACGGCGAAAGGCCTTCTCCGCCCGTGGGCGCTGGTGTGTAGGTCGGCTCCTGGACCGGCGGCATCATCAGCATCTGGGTGCCGACGCCCATCCCGCCCGAGCCGGCCCCTGATCCGCCGGCGCCGGCCGCTGCGCCGGGCGTGCCCATGTTGCCGGGGGCGAATTGCCTGGCCTGGGCCTCCCATTGCCTTTGGGCTTCCGCCGTGGCGGCTTCGCGATCTTTTAGGTACTGCTGGGCTTCGGCATCGGTGGTCGGCATGCCGATGCATTTGGCGAACTCCTGGGTCAGCTCCTTATTGCGCTCGGTCAGCGGTTTGAGTTGGGCGGCCAGGGCTTCTGCTTCCTCCTTGGAACCGATACGCAGCTGGCCCTTTTGGTCCATGTACGATTCGCTGATCTGCTGGATCTGCAGGGTCACCTCTTCGATCTGCCTGCCGATCTGTTCGCAATCCTCGCCGCACCACCCCTCGGCGGCCCAAAGGACCAACAGCAGCAGATAAACGGACACCGGTCTCTTCATGGAGCGCTCCTGTGCAACCCTCGATATTCCCGTTGGCGGTTCAGCCATTACCCCGTGTCCATCCGGGAATGGACCCTGCCTGCGCCCAAAAAAGCCGCAGCGCCCGTCCCGAACCTCCCGGCGCCGGGGGATTCGGCAGGGGCGCCTTCAACCTTCCAAAATTTCGTCAGATTTTATTGCGGGAGCGGTTTGCGCGCAAGAAAAATGTAGGGAACTGCGGCCGATCCGGCGGGATGCCGGGGCGTCATCGCCTCCGGCCGGTCATGAGAAAGACCCCGAACCGATTCATCTTTCCATCGGCGCCCGGTTTCACCACCTCCGCGGCATCGGTCGCGGCGACATCCGCGAAGCCTGCGGCCGAGAAGGCCTTGCGCAGCGCCGCGCGCTCGAACCCGAAATGGAACACGCCGGTATTGTCCCCATGGAACCGGCCCTCTTCCGGGTCCAGATCGGAGAGGCACAGATGCCCGCCGGGGCGCAGTACGTTGTAAAATTGCGCCAGCAGCGGTTCGACGCGCTGGATATGGTGGAGGGTCATGTTGCTGATGATCAGGTCGTACCGACCAGGCAGGGGGTGCCCCTGGTCGAGGTCGAGCAGGACGGTTTTCACTTGCCTGAGGCCTAACTCGGCGATCTTGCGGTCGAATTGCGCCAGCATGCCAGGCGAGCTGTCGACGCCGGTGACCGACCGCACGCGCGGCTGGATCTGCAGGCTCAGCAGTCCGGTGCCGCAGCCGAAATCCAACACCTCCATGTCGGGGCTCAAGGCGATCTGCCGCGAAATGGCTTGGGAAACATCCTTTACCAGCTTGACCCGCACGGGGTTTTCATCCCATGCCGCGGCCTCTTTGTCGAAATCGCGTTTTTCGGTGTTCATCGATCCGTTGCCTCCTTCAATGCAGGTCGCTCCAGCGAGCAGGACAAGTGATAATAGGGTCGCCATCATGTCCTGACAAGCGCCGGCAACCAGGGCCCCCGGATCTTGGGCTTGCCCACCAGTTGGGGCACATATCGGTTCAGAAGGTAAATGAACGGAACGCAGAGCGCCATGCTGACCACGGTCATGACCAGGCCCGACAGGAAAATCATCACCGGCCGGCCGGCATAAAGGGCAAGCACCCACTGGCTGATCGGCGGATTTATAAAATGATAGAAAACACCGTTCAGGCACATGAGGATCAGGGTGTTCCGCCCCATCCAGGCGATGGTTTTCCAGCCGGCGGTGAGCTTGCCCAGCAAAAAGACGCCCAGCGACCCGGCCAGGGCCGTCGCCGGGAACCAGAAAAGGTGCCCGTGGGAGGACATCATGATGACCACGGCGTTGTAGTAGTTGAAATTGAACGGCCCCTGGTTCAATCTGAAAGTAAACCAAACGATGAGAAATGCGATCATGGCTCCCGGCGCCAGGAACTTGGCGGACCCTTCGCCGATCAGAAAGTGCCGTCTCCGCAGATAGTAGCCGGCCAGGTAGAAGGCGTACATGATGACCGCCTCGTGCACGAACAGGAAGTTGTACATCCGGTGTTTGGCCAGGTTCAAAAAATCGCCGTACAGGTTCAAGTAGTAGCCGCACAGGTAGAACGCGGGAATGGCGATCAGGATCTTGAGATCGGTCCGGGAAGCGCCGGCATCGCGTATCCCCAAGCGGAAGAACAGATAATGGATCATCTCCACGGAAAAGAGCAGCAGCAGGAACCAGGACGGCACGCAGAACAGGGGAATGCCCAGCCCGGTCATCACCAGGCCGCCGATATAGCCCTGGATGCTGGGCAGTTTCAGGTCGAAGAAGTCGCCCGGGAAGAGGGCGGCCAATCCCATGAAAACCACCGTGAAGAAAATGAAGGGCAGCAACCGGGATAGGAATCGGTATTGGAAATATTGCCAGGCGCCCGACGAAAGGTCGCGCTCCCTGGCGATGAAGCCGGAAAGAACGAAAAAGAGGAGCATGTGGAACGCGTAGATGAACTTGTACAAGGTGGCGGCGGCGGGTTCGTCGAGCATCATGAGCCGCTCGATGAAGTGCCCGTAGAAGACCATGGCCATGGCGTAGCTCCGGGCGACATCGAGATATTGAATTCTGCCGGTGCCGGTGCCGGGTGCAAGCGGCATCATCGCTCCTTTCGCTAAAGCATTTGCGAGGGCCGCAAAATCCGGGCACCCGCTTTCTGTCAATACCCGCTCTTCATCGTTTTTGGGGGGAACGGCATGCGGCGGCGCCCAAAACTTCTTCTAAATCTCTTCGATTTCCTTCTGGTTGCCGCCATTTTCCTGGCCACCGCCCTCCCCACCCAGGCCGCCCCCCAAAAGGACGCCGCCGGTTGTTCCAAACACCCTTTGTTCAGCCGCATGGCCAACATGCCGCTCACCTTCTGCAAAACGGTGCCCTTCGACGCCTTCAAGTTCAAGACCGGAAAGAATACCGATGCCACCGTGGAAGACCGGTGCTTCGAAATCCGGTACAAGATCCAGGACGGCTTCGAGGCCCCCAGCCCCCTGGCGTCTGTGGCCAGCAACGACACCGAAGAGGGGCGCGCCAGGAACCGGCGGGCGGAACTGGTGAAGCAGTAATTCGCATGCACCCCTCGAAAAAGACCGAAGGCTGAGCCGGGGCTCGGCCTTCGGTCTTTCATTCACGATCGCATACCCGGCCAACGCGCTGCCGCCTTTTCAGCATCGGCCCTCTGCGCGGACGCGGACCTATCGCCCGCCTTGAACGCGACGAAACCATCTCACCCCTGGAGGGGTACTCGTCATTTCATCCAACAGGTGCGCATACATCCATTGAAGTAAGCCGACCACTCGGGCGTCCCTTCAGTATAGTGCTCTGAGGCGGCCTCGGTGCAATGGGTGACGCAGGCTTCGCTGCCGCTTCCGGCACGAATGTGTTTCGGCGAAACCGCGATGACCGACAAGGCTGCGAGTAGAATAAAAATATACTTCATGAAATCCTCCAGATGGGTATGATCATAAATACTGGCCGTAAGTATATTCCGTCAAGAGAGTTGTTGTCGCTGTTACCTGGTATCGACGATCACCTGGCCGCGAGAAGTAAACGAAAGCCCCTGCTGGGATTGGGTCCCGATCATCACCGCCTCGACGATGGGCGGGTTCACCGGTCGGTCGGACTTCCATATGACGATGAAATTGGCCCCGGACCCGCCCGTCTTGTCCTTTTCCGGCACCACATGGCGCACGGATTCCAAGGGCTGCAACACCTGGGGAGCGGTCACGAACCGCTGCAGGAGGGCGCCGCGGGTATCGTAAAAGTCCGCCGCGGTGACCCGGATGGGGTGGTTCGGGTCGGTATTGCGCACGCTCAGCGTGACCGTCAGCAAAAACGGCCGCTCCCGGTCGCCGCCGTAGATGTGCGAATAGGCGGGGACATAGATGGTCTGGCCGTCGCTCGGGGCGGGCGGGCATTCGGCCCGGGAGGCCGAAGGCAGGCCCCAGGGCCCCGCCCAGAAGAGTATCCACAGCCAAAAAAGATGATGCTTGCGCATGGCGGCTCCTTGCCCTCGGAAGGGTCTGCGGTCCAGCTGTTTTCCACCCATTTTTGCCTGGGGGACTGGCGATGTCAATCGTAAGGTGGATGAAGCACATTCGGTCAGGCTTGACATCCCTTTGCTCATCCTCGATTATCTGTATTCATTGAATGCTTGGCGGAGCGTGCCGATGGCTTATGTCCTACTGCAAGGCGGCGGCGAGTTTCAGGGGCAGATGCGTCGATCCGATCTGCGCGCGATGGAGCTTTGCGGCGGCATGGATGCGCCGGTGGTGATTGTTCCGGCGGCGGCCGCGCCGGACGCCAACCATGAGCGCGCCGGGCGAAACGGGCGGCGCTGGTTCGCGTCGCTGGGCGCGCGGCGGGTGACGGTAGCGCCTTTGATCGATCGGGCCGGCGCCCAGGATGCCGGCGTGGCCGCCTTGTTGGCACAGGCACGACTGATCTATCTGCTGGGCGGATTTCCAGACTATCTGGCCCAGACCCTGGCCGACAGCAAGGCTTGGCAGGCCGTTCAAAGCGCTCTAAGCCGTGGGGCGGTCCTGGCCGGCAGCAGCGCCGGGGCCATGGTGGCCTGCGCGCATTTCTTCGATCCCCAGACCAGGCAGGTCGTGCCGGGGCTCGGGGCCATCCCCACCGGCTGCGTGTTGCCGCACCACAATACCTTCGGGCAGCTTTGGGCGCCGCTGCTGCAACAGGAGTTGCCCGCAACGCCGCTCATCGGCATCGACGAAGAGACCGGCATGCTGAGCGATGCCGCCGGAGAACGATGGCAGGTGCTGGGCGGCGGCCGGGTGACCTTGTATCTGGCGGGCAAGCAATTCACTTATTCCGACGGCATGACTTTCCGCTTGACCGGCGGTTTTACCTCGCCAGAGGGATAACGAGCTCCTGACCGCTCCTTTTTATCAGCAGATGGACGGTTGCGCCCGGCCTTCCGTTGATGCGCACGGCATCTTTCATTTCATCGCCGGATATCGGCTCGCCGTCGATTTCCAATATGACGTCGCCCTGCTGCAGGCCTGATCTTTCAGCCGCGCCTCCCGGCGCCACCGAAGTGATGGTGTAATCCTTCATGGTCATCCCCAACCCTGTCTTGGGATGATCCTTTGCGGTCTTCTCGGAACCGGCGCCGTCGCGGATCCGGGTCAATAGGGCATACGCACTTTCAGCCTCCTTGGAATTCCGGCTGATATCCGTTACGACCTGATCCCTGCGGCCGGGATTCATGATTCGGGTGATGTTGGTGAGGACCCTTACGCCTTCCGGCGGATGGTTGACGATGTTGTAGGTGTACCGGAACGTCCATTTTTCCGAATGCCGTTTGACAAACGAAAGCACGTTGTAATCCTGATCGATCCTTTCGGTCTGGAAATCCGACGACAGCATGGCGTTGGTTATTCTGTCCGCGATTTCGGCCTTGGACGCATTCGCTATGATGACGTCGGCCTTGCCGGTGGGCGTTTTAAGCATGCCGGCCGGCTCTGTGGTGGCACAGCCGGCGAAGAGGCAAACAAGCAACGTCGAACACGCGAAGATTCGGGAAATGGAATACATTTATAAATGCTCCTTGGACGCGCGCCGCCTGCTCGCGGCGGTGCGCAGTCGCGCGATAGTAAATAACCGCCTGCTTGCAGAAAAGATTCAAGTGGTCGTTTTGGGTTGTTTGTTATAGCCCTTTTCGCCATAGGGTTTTAGCTTTTCAGCCCATAGCGCCTCAAGAATTCGGAGATCCTCAGCAGGGTCGTAACCCGGGTCGTCCAACGGCTCGAGAATTTCAAGCTGCTCAAATACAAACGCATCCGGGCCAAATTGCACCCATTCTTCCTGCAAAACGACATTGCGACAGCTGCCCATCTTCAGCTCGGCTTTAAAGCGATTAAGTATCGCCGGCAGATTGGTACTTGAACCTATAAGAATTTTGCCATTGACCTTGTTTATGATCTGAAAGACCCCCATAGGATGGGCAATCTCTCTGTAAGCATTTTTTTTAGCTTTTCTATCCATTTTTATTCCTTCGGCAATTGGCGGTACTTGAACATGGATTTAAATGGTGACAGCCCTTGGCAGGATATCCGGATGCGCTGCCAATTGAACTGCTCTTGTCGTGAACTCGCCTGAGTGGCTCTTGGTCTTTATGGGGCCATTTGTTCTTGCCATCGGGACATCGCCAGTTAGGTTTTAGGGTCCACTTTTCTTGGGCAGGTGCTCGATCCACTGAATGCCATGGTTAGCAAATTACGATAAGTAGTATTTGGCACCTCTCGTCTTACCTTCCATACGAAGTTCGTTTCCAACAAGTGGTGCCACAACAACTTGCACCATCTTTTTGTTCATCCCTAAAATATCAGCGATTTCTACGACCCGAAGTCCAGGCTGTTTCTGAATCAATAAAAGGATTTGTTTTTTTGCGTCATCAAAATAGTCATCTACACTTCGACGTGTACTTCTTGGATACCATTGGTCTAAAAGAACGGAGAGCTTATCCTCAAACTCAGAAAAGCTCTGATATTGAATCCTATCTAAGCCGCGAATATCACTAGGAACCTCTTTGATATCCGTTTTATCGGGGTTAAAACATATATACCAATCATCTGATGATGCGAGTGCTATTCCCAATTCCAGTGTCACATTCGGGTTCCAAGCTGAGATGTCAAAGAGTGAAAAATCAGATCCTCGGATGAAACTGATGATTTTTTGGAGAATATGCATATTTGTAATTTTTTCATCCGCAAAAATAAATTTTACATCAAATGCCTTTTCTAGAGAAGCATAGACTTTGCGATAATCTCTTTGATCGTAAAGATAATAGGCATATGCAACGAATATTTGCTTTGTGAGGTTCTCTAGAGGTTTAACCACATCTCCTCCTTTTAGTTGCTAACGTAGGCTTCAGCGGGAGCGGCCGCTTTTTGGCCGCGATCCGCTGTAAGCCAAGGTTCTATGCCAAAATATCTGGTTTACAAAAGTAAATCTTTTCATTCCCGTTTATTGGAGGCACTTTGCATGTAAGCCGTAAACAACACATGCTGTACAATGGCCTCCATACATCACTATCTTTGTATTCGCATAAAAACTTCCATGCAAATGCTCCCTTTTATTGGCTAATTCTACTTTCATTTGTAATAAGCAATATAAGGCTTTCCTTCAGATCCTTAAGAAGAGTTTCAGGTGATTCATAGGCCTGTGGCTCGAATGGCATATACCAAAAAGACTCATTCTTTGTTGTCGATTTTAAGCAAGCCACTATTCCTGCCTCAATAGTAGGATCATCATCATAAAGGTATAATTCTATTTCATATTCGCTTTTTTCCGTGAAATTGAATTTAAACACAGCATAGTCGTTTTCATGAATCACTGTCACGATTTGGTTAGGCGCCTTCTTTTTAAGAAAGGAAAGCAATTCTGCTTGTGATTCACTCGATTTCATATTAGCCCGCATAGAACGCATTGCTCACCGGAGAGGGCCGCCGTTTGGCCTGAATCCAGTGAAGAAAAATGTTCTGTGTTTTTCCTACATGAACATCAAATATTAGAAAGCGAATGTCGTTATGCCATTTTAAAATCAGAAAATATCCAATATTATCTTTTTGCAATCGCTGCACATATCTCCTTTGACAAAAGGACGTTTATAAAGCTTTCCTTTATTAGACCTACTATCTACTGGTGTGGCTCCTTTTGCCCATATACCGAGAAGGAGGTTTTTTGATTTTGGCAGCCACTTCAGTTTGTACCTATCCCCAAACAAATTTCCATTTTCCATTTCTTTTCCGCAAAAAGGACATTTCATAATTTCACACAGAACGCTGCGGCTTTGCGGCGAGGGAACCGAGTCCGCCAACAGCCGCTTGTTAGCCAAAAATCATTCAATATGGTGCTTCAACTCGTTGAAATACCATATCATTAAAATCATGTAAAAGATTTGATAGCCCAAATTTAGAGCCTGATTTTATCGAAGAGGAAAACAAGCAGCCTTTCGAGGCATATACTATTCGCTTGTCATCCAACTCCGCCCATTCCCATTCTGGAAACTTTTCAACCACGCCATCGTCACTAACAAGCTCGTGCTCATCCCAATATACACCTTTGCCCTCGGGCGAGCCAACTTGAGCATGTGCTACCTTTCTAAGAATCCAACCTTTTGGCAGTGGTTTCTCAAATACTACTACGTCTTCCCATTTGCCCTTTTTTTGATGTCCTTTTAAGGCCCAACCGTCGCGTTGCAAACGAATGAAATAGACACCGGGGCATTCGCCACCATAGTTTTCATTAGGGCAATAGTTATAATCACGGATTACTTCATTAGTTTGCTTGATAATTTCATGCCCACAACCGTCATTTAGCCAGTAAGTATTGCTATTTAAAAAAAGTCCACCACCATTCCAGCAATCCCCTTTTCCAAATAGTGCTATCGCTTTCATCCAGGGGCTTTTGGAGATAGTTGTCCAAGCCCCTTTCGTTTCTGTTTCCCATTTACCATTCATTGCAAAATAGATCAGATATTTGCCATTTGGCGATAAATCTGAGCGCCGTTCATAAACACGCCCCTTCAACCATTGTGATGGCTTAAATGAATCATTGCGCCTATCCCATTCTATAAAACAAGTGTGCTTAGATGGCCCACGCCTAATGACAACTCCATATTTTGCTTCACTGGCAAACAGGACATGTAATCTTGCTGGAAATTCTTTATCCATTGCACTTATTCTGTTGGCTAACGCTGCTTTTCAGCGGGCGCGGCTTTTTGCGCTCCGTTGCAAAAGCTTGGTTAGAGGATTAAATTAGAACAACATGCCACAAAAAGTAGCAATCAAAGGAGTTAATTGACCAGCAAAACTTGCAATTGAGGAAACGCTGCCAAGAAAATTAATATTCTCTTTAATAATATGGCCATCTGGATTTTTACACTCTAATTGCGACTTAATTTCGTTAATGCTGTTGGATATTGAAATGTATTCTTTCTTTGATAATCCATCATCATTTTCAGATACTTTAAGCATTTTATTGAGCAATTCATTGATATCTTGTTGTGTATTTATTAGTTGAGTAGAATTTGCAGAGTCAATCATTACATTACTTCTATCTGCACATATATTCCCAATTTTTTTTCTCATGTTTAAATCTCCATTAACATTTATAATTTGTCTTTGTGCTGACAAAGATTCTACCAGTATTTCTCTTAAATGTTCGATCACCGAATCTTTTCGAAAACACTCATTTTGATATAGTTGATTTTCAATTCTTAAGTCGCTTAATTTCATTTCAAGCAAGGCCTTTTCTTCCTCGCCAGAATTTCTGTCTTTTTCTAGACTTTCCATCTGCATTTGGAGAAGTCTAATTTTTTCCTTTCCTTGTTTAATCTCACTGTCTTTTCGATTTAATGAAAAGTCAAATATTTCTTTAAAAGATGTGTAAGCATGCTGTATTATCAGCATACGATTTTTTAAATTGGATTTAAGTTGGAACTCCTGAAGTTTAGAACAATTTACTTTGATGTCATCTACGCCCTTATTCTCTTTTATTCTAATCAAATATTCGTCCAAATTTTTATAAATTTTATTTCTTGACCATTTAGATGACCCATCAGGCAAATCGAACTTAAATGCTATTTTATCATTTAGACTGGTATCGATAGAAAGAAAAACAATATACCCTTTAAGTTTTGAGAATTCTTCAAATCCTTTTAGTGCATCATGAAATATGTTTTTTTCACAATTGGGCATATTAAAGACTTTGTAATCCATCCATATCAGAAGTTTTTCTTTTTTTTCATTATTTATACTGAAGTGTGTACTATCATCCCAAAAAGAGGTATGCCATTTGCTTAGTTTATATTGTTCGTTTTCTATCTTTTTTTTCAAAACACTGATTTCTTCATTTGCAGCATTAAGTTTTTCCTGCAAATCTTGTTCTTTATTCTTTTTAGCACTCATTATTTCCCTTCCTCTAACTTGGTTTAGTCCGCCTATTAGACGCCTTATTTGACGTCTAATCGAGGGACGAATGGGATATTTCCTCACAAGTGTGGTCTAGTCACCCGATTCTGCCTTGCTAGACCACGAAAATGCAATCTAGATCTTTCCCATTTAGTGTTATGCGGGCCACCCGCCATAAATGGCCGTCCCCGCCTGTTTGGGCCCTCTTCTTTTTGGTTTGACCTGCGATATTTACTGCACCTTATGCGCTTCTGCATTTTTACGTCAATGGAATAATTGCATTTTTCGGTTTTCCGGCATCAGTCGGCCGGTGCGGCCGGGCCGTCCAGGCCGAGCGTGCCTCCCGGGTTCATGATGCCGTGGGGGTCGAAGTGGCGCTTGAGGGCGCGCAGGACGGCCATCTGTTCGGGGCCGAGGTGCTGTTCCATCCAGGGGCCCATGAGCTTGCCGGTGCCGTGGTGGTGGCTGAGCGAGCCGCCATTTTCCAGGATCCGGGTGATGATGTCGGCCTGGAAGCGGCAATAGGCTTCCACGGGCATGAGCGGCGTGATGAAGATAAAGTAGAGATTGGTGCCCTGGGGGTAGAAGTGGGAAGCATGGGTCAGGCAGATGGTGCGGGGCCGGTCGGTGATGAAAGCACGCACGCCGGCGTGGACCTGCATCAGGCGGTCCCAGGGCACGGCGGTCTCCAGGGTGTCGATGAGCACGCCCATGTCGTAGAGATCGTCGCGCATGTATGGATCGAGGAAGCGGCCGTGGGCCCACTTGCGCGCCGGGTAGCCGCTGAGCCACAGGCCGCCCAGGCGGCGGCAGATGCGCCCGCTGCGGCGGGCGATGTTGGCCGCGAAATGCTTCTCGCCGTCGGCCTGGCCGATGAGCAGGCAGCGCTGGTGGGCATTGAGCCCGCGCCATTGCAGAAATCGCTGGGCCAGGGGGTGGTTCAGGCCGTAGGCCTGCACGGCGGCATCGGTCTCTTCGGCATCGGAGATGCGCAGCATGGAGGGCATGCCGAATTCGCCCTGGGAGATGCGCCGGGCCGCCTCCACGGCCGCCAGCCAGTTGGGCAGCATGTAGGCGAAGCATTTGCGGCCGCCCAGGTCGGCGCGGAAGATCTTCAGGGTCACGGCCGTGAGCACGCCGAAGGCCCCTTCGCTGCCCTTCATGATGTCGTTGACCTTGGGCCCGGTGGCCGTGGCCGCGAAGTCGGCGGTGGTAAAGGTGCCTACCGGCGTGACATACTCCTGGCTCACCACCAGGTCGCAGGCATCGCCGTAGTAGCTGGACTGCTGGCCCGAGCCCAGGGCCGCGATCCAGCCGCCCACCGAGGAGAACTCGAAGGATTGGGGAAAGTGGCCGCCGGTGTAGCGTTGACGGGCCGCGCAGCGCTCGGGGGCGTGATGCAGGTAGTCTTCGTAGGCCGGCCCCAGGATGCCCGGCTGCACGGTGACCGTCTGGTTGGTCTCGTTGAAGGCCAGCACCCGGTGCATGTGGGTGGCCATCACCAGGGTCACCCCGCCCCGGGCCGGTTTCACTCCCAGGGTCACCGACGAACCGCCGCCGAAGACCGTCAGCGGAATGCGCTGGGCGTGGCAGTAGGCCACGATGGCGGCCACGTCCTCCTTGTGGCGGGGATGGAGCACCAGGTCGCTGGCCGCGGCCGGCGCCTCGTCGCGCAGCCGCAGCACTTCTTCGGCGGACTGGCCGTGGGCGTAGCGCGTGCGGGAAAAGCCGTCCTGTTGCGCGTTTTCCGGGCCGACGATGGCCGTCAAGCGCGCCGCATGGATCTCATCCAGGGCCGGGGCCGCCGCTGGCCGCAGCTTGGTGGTCCCCGCCTGCCGGGGGGCGCGCCATGGATCCGGGCCCAGGGCCAGGCGCTCCTGGAGGTAGCCCAGCAGGCCGGGTTTGGGGTGATAGAAGCGGTCGGGGGCGCCCCACTTGAAAATGGCGCGGTAGGAGTCGCGGGGCGGCGCTTGCTCGATCCACTGGGGCCGACGGGACTCTGCGGGCATGGCATGCTCCTTGGCGGGTCGTTTTTGTAATTCAATATCACCTATCGCCTTTTTGCAACATCCTATGTTATGGAAAGGATAGCATTTCATTTTCAGGATCCCACGGTGCCAGGCGGAACCGGTGACGGGTCTGCGACACGTCAGACGGCGAATCTTTGGGATGCTTAAGTGCAGCGGAGGAAAAGCGCCCTGGACTGTCTGAGCGCAGCGAGTTTCCAGGGCGCCTGGAGCGCGCTTTAGCATCCCTGATTCGGCGGCGTGTGGCGCAGGCCTGTCACCGGTTCCGACGCCGAAGCCATAAATGAAAAAAGTTCCACCAACGGTCGGGAGAAACGATGCCCCACCTTCCATCGAGCTGCGACCTGGTGATCATCGGCGGCGGCGTCACCGGCGCCGGACTCTTCCACGAGACCACGCGCCTGGGCCTGACCGTGGTGCTGGCCGAGCAGCACGACTTCGCCTGGGGAACGTCCAGCCGTTCGTCCAAGCTGATCCACGGAGGACTGCGCTACCTGCGCGAGGGCCACTTCATGCTCACGCGCGACGCGGTCAAGGAGCGCGAGCGGCTGCTGCGCGAGGCGCCGGGCCTGGTGACCCCCATCGCCTTCCTGATGCCGGTCTATAAAGGCCACGGGCCGGGCCGCTGGACCCTGGAAGCCGGCCTTTCGATCTACGATCTCATGGCCCAGAAGCGGCAGCACCGATTCCTCTCCGCCGACGAACTGCTCGCCAAGGTGCCCTTCATCGAGCGCCGGGCGCTGGTCGGCGGGTACCAGTTCTGGGATGCCCAGGTGGACGACGCGCGGCTGGTGCTGCGCCTCATCGCGGAGGGGCGCACCGCCGGCGGCACGGCCCTGAACTACACCCGGGCGCTGTCGGTGGACCGGGACCCCGACGGCCGGGTGCAGGGCGTCACCCTCCAGGACGTGGAGAGCGGCGAGATCCACACCATCGCCGCGCCGGCGGTGGTCAACGCCACCGGCTGCTGGGCCGAGGCACTGCATCCCCAGCACGACGGCAAGCGGCACCTGCGGCCGCTGCGGGGCAGCCACCTGGTCTTTCCCAGCCAGACGCTGCCGGTCCAGTGCGCCGTCTCGTGCATGCACCCCGAGGACGGCCGGGCGGTGTTCATCATCCCCTGGGAAGGGGTGGTGCTGGTGGGCACCACCGACCTGGACCACCACGGCAGCCTGGCCGTGGAGCCGCGCATCAGCGACGACGAGGCGCAATACCTGCTCACCGCCGTGCGCACGCTCTTCCCTTCGCTGGGTCTGTCGTTGAAGCAGTGCATCTCTTCGCTCGCCGGCCTGCGGCCGATCATCAGCGGCGGCGACCACAAGGCGCCCTCGGAAGAGTCCCGGGAACACGACATCTGGGTGGACCGCGGCCTGGTGACCATCGCCGGCGGCAAGCTGACCACCTACCGGCGGGTGGCCCTGGATGCCCTCAAGGCGGCCCAGCCGTTCCTGCCGCACCTGACGCGGCCCACCCCCGAGAGCCCCGGCTTCGCGGCGGCCGAACCCCTGCCGCCGGGCCCGGGCATGGCCCCCGAGGCCTGGCAGCGGCTCTGCGGCCGCTACGGCGCCGGTGCCTTCACCATCGCGGCCGAGGCCAGCCCCGAGGACCTGCAAAACATCCCCGGCACCCCCACCCTGTGGGCCGAACTGCCCTACGCGGCGGCCCACGAAACGGTGCGCCACCTTTCGGACCTGCTGCTGCGCCGGGTGCGCATCGGCCTGCTGCTGCCCGAGGGGGGCAGGTCGCACCTGGCCCGCATCGAGCTCCTGTGCCGGCCGGTGCTGGGCTGGGACCGGCTGCGCTGGCGCAGGGAGGTGCGTGCCTACCTGCGGCAATGGCAAGCGGCTCACGGATTCGCCTGGCAGATCCATCCGCCCGGCCTGCTTGCGCACATCCGGCAGTGGCTGCAGTATCAACTGGACCGTCTCCTCGACCGGTTCCCCTCGATGGCCGAATGGTGGGTGAAGATCGACCGATCCGGATCCTGAACGGGTATCGCAAATAGGAAGGCACATGAACGCAGGCGACCTCATTCTGTCCATCGACAACGGCACCCAGAGCCTCAAGGCCATGGTGTTCGATCTCAACGGCCGGATGCGGGCCAAGGCCCAGGTTCCCTTTGAGCCCTACGTGGCGCCCCAGCCGGGCTGGGCCGAGCAGGACCCGGCGCTTTTCTGGCAGTCGCTGTGCACGGCCTGCCGGCGCCTCTGGCAGGACAATGCCGGGCTCAAGGATTCCCTGGCCGGGGTGGCCTTGACCACCCAGCGGGCCACGGTGGTGCCCATGGGGGCCGACGGCCTCCCCCTGCGGCCGGCCATCCTGTGGCTGGACCAGCGCAAGGCCCGCGGCCTGCCGCCCCTGGGCGGGATCTGGGGCTGGATCTTCCGGCTGGCCGGCCTGAGCGGCACCATCAACTACCTGCGGGCCGAGGCCGAGGCCAACTGGCTGTTCCAGCACGAGGGCGACGTCTGGCGCCGCATCCACAAATTTTTGCTGCTCTCGGGCTATCTCACCTACCGGCTCACCGGTGAATACGTGGATTCGGTGGGGTGCCAGGTGGGCTACATCCCCTTCAACTACAAACTGCTGCACTGGGCCCGCTGGTGGGACTGGCACTGGCAGGTGCTGCCGCTGCGGCCGCCGCTGCTGCCCACCCTACAGCCGCCGGCCACGGTGCTGGGGCAGATCAGCCGCCGGGCCGCCGACGAGACCGGCATTCCGGCCGGCCTGCCGCTGGTGGCCGCCGCGGCCGACAAGGCCTGCGAGGTGATCGGCTCCGGGGCCCTGGAGAACCACATCGGCTGCCTGAGCTACGGCACCACGGCCACCATCAACGTCACCCACCGGCGCTACGTCGAGCCCATCCGCCTGCTGCCCTCCTATCCGGCGGCCGTGCCCGGCCACTTCAACGTGGAGGTGGAGGTCTACCGGGGCTACTGGATGGTCGAGTGGTTCAAGCAGCAGTTCGGCCACTGCGAGCAGCAGGAGGCGGCCCGCAAGGGGGTCCGGCCCGAAGAGCTCTTCGAGCAGTTCCTGGAGCAGGCGCCGCCGGGGGCCATGGGCCTGATGCTGCAGCCCTACTGGACCCCGGGGCTCAAGTTTCCGGGGCCCGAGGCCAAGGGCGCCGTCATCGGCTTCGGCGACGTGCACACCCGGGCCCACCTCTACCGCAGCATCCTCGAAGGGCTGGCCTATGCCCTGCGCGAAGGCCGCGAACGGCTGGAACGGCGCACCCGCACGCCCATCACCACGCTGCGAGTCTCGGGCGGCGGCTCCCAGAGCGACCAGGCCCTGCAGCTCACCGCCGATATCTTCGGCCTGCCCACGGCCCGGCCCCATCTCTACGAAACCGCCGGCCTGGGCGCGGCCATCGACGCCGCCGTGGGCCTGGGGTTCTACACCGACTTCACTTCCGCGGTCCAGGCCATGACCCGCACCGGACGGCTCTTCGAACCCGATCCCGTGAACCAGCGCCAGTACGAGCGGCTCTACCGGGAGGTCTACAAGCAGATGTACAAGCGGCTGCAGCCGCTCTATGCCAAGATCCGCGACATCACCGGGTACCCGCCGCGCGCCGATTGACGCCGGCGGGGGAGTAAAGCATGACCCCCATCCATCTGCTGCTGGTCGACGACGAACAGGGCTTCGTGGAGCCCCTGGCCAAGCGCCTGGCCTACCGGGACTTGCGAGTGGACTTCGTGCTCGGCGGGCAAGAGGCCCTGGACTATCTACAGGCCAATCACGATGTCGACGTGGTGCTGCTGGACATCAAGATGCCGGGGCTGGACGGGCTGGAGACCCTGCGGCGCATCCTCGCGCTGCGGCCGCTGGTGGAGACCATCATGCTCACGGCCCACGGCACCGTGGCCACGGCCGTGGAAGCCTTGCGGGAGGGGGCGCGGGATTTTCTGATGAAGCCGTGCGACCTGGAAGCGCTGACGGCCAAGGTCCGGGAGGCGGCGCGGCGCAAGCGGGAGCGCGAGCGGCGAATCGCCGATGTGCGTACGCGGCCCTACATCACCGACCGGGAGAAGGCGGCCTTGATCGCGAAGATTCTGGCTTCTTGAAAGACCTCCCGGGCGCGCCCCGCTTCTCTTCTTCCCTTTTCCGCATCGCGCGCCGCCTGGGCTCAGACCCGCGCGAACTTGGCGCGGTCTTTCTCGAAGGCCGCAATGATCTCGTCGGTGAGCGTCGGCCGGATCTGGGGCAGAATCTGCTGGAGGGTGGCGGTGTTGACTTTGAAATCGGTCTGGCCGGCCAGCTCCAGCTCGAAGGCGTACTGGGCCACCTGCTGGAAAAAGTATTCGATGTCGGCCGGGGTGAAGCGCGCCGTATGCTCCACCAGCCAGGCCATGTCGATGTCGCCGGCGTTGATGCGGGCGATGTAGTAGTTGAGGATCGTCAGGCGCTCGTCGTCGTTGAGGCCGCCCACGGGGATGATGCAGTCGAAGCGGCCCGGCCGCAGCAGGGCCGCGTCCAGCTGGTGGATGTAATTGGTGGCGCACACCAGCAGGATGCGATTGCCCTGGCTCTTGAGCAGCGGCACCTGTTTGAGCAGCTCGTTGGTGATGGATTTGTCGGTGCGGCTGGCGCTGTCGCGACTGCCGGCGATCTCTTCGAACTCGTCGATGAAGATCACGGCTTCTTCCAGGTTGCGCGCCTTCTCCATGATGGTCCGCAGGTTGGCGCCCACCTTCTCCACCCCATCCACCATGAGCATGCTGGGCACGATTTCGATGTAATGCCAGGAGAGCACGCCGGCGATGGCCTTGACGAAGTGGGTCTTGCCCGTGCCCGGCGGACCGAAGAAGATGATGGTCTTGGGTGGAATCACGCCGTGTTTGGCGGCCAGTTCGGGCTGGGTGAGCGGCAGGATGATGCGCCGCTGGACCAGTTGCTTGGGCGGTTGCGAGTCGGAAATCGTATCCCAGATTTTGCGGCCGATGGTCTGGGCCCCCAGGCTGTTGAGCAGATCCTTGCGCTTGTAAGCCAGGTACTCGTTGACGGCCTGTTCCATGTTGTCCACGAAATCCACGCCGGCCGTGCGCAGCCCCACGTCCCGGCCGAGCTTTTCGGAAAGCAGCCACTTGTGCTGGAGAATCTTGGGCCACAGATCCACGGCGATTTCCGGATCGAACTTGACGCCGCTGATCTCGAAAATCTTGCTGACGCATGCCTCCGGCGTGGACTCTTCAATGCAACTGTCTTCTGTCATCGGAGACCTCCCTCGCAGGGCCGGAGGGAAAGGGCAGCCGCCGCCTCCGGCGTTGTCGCTGAGCAGGGGACTATACCCCCGAATCGTGCGCTTGGCAAACCCTCGCGGCCGTCGGCCCCGGGCCCCCTTGCACCCGGGCCAAAAGCTGTTAGAATTCCGGGAATAACGAAAGGATGGGACCATGATCGCTGAACCGGAAAAGTTCGATCTGTGCATCCTGGGCGCCGGGCCGGGCGGCTACGCCGGCGCCATCCGGGCCGTCGACGCCGGCCGCACGGTGTGCCTGGTGGAGGGCGACGAAATCGGCGGCACGGGGGTCAAATGGGGCGCTCTGGCCTCCAAGACCATGTGGGAGCTGGCCAAGGATTTCGCCATCGCCTCCAAGACCGACCGCGGCTTTCGCTGCACCGATCTGAAGGTGGATTACCAGGCGGTGCGCGACACGGTCATCGAGGCGGTCAAGGAAAAGCAGTACCAGATGCTTTCGCAGCTGGAGACGTTCGCCCACGGCCGCTGGAAGGGGCCCGGCACCATCGTCTACCTGCGCGGCTGGGGCCGTTTCCAGGATGCCGGCCATGTGGCGGTGGCCCTGGCCGGCGGGGGCGAGAAGATCGTGGCCGCCGACCATTTCCTGATCTGCACCGGCTCCAGGCCGCGACCGTTTGCCCACATCCCCGTGGACCAGACACGGATCTTCGATTCCGACGGCATCCTGGGCCTCAAGCGCTTTCCCCGGCGCCTGATGATCATCGGTGCCGGCGTCACCGGCTGCGAATACGCCACCATCTTCGCCAACTTCGGCCAGACCCAGGTGTTCCTGGCCGACCACCAGGAACGGGTGATCCCGTTCGAAGACGAGGATGTCAGCGAGTATGTGAGCCGCAACCTGGAGCAGCGGGGGGTCAAGATCTTCCACTCGGTCCAGCTGCGCGACATCCTGCAAAAGCCCGATCACCTGGAGGTGGTCCTCGATTTCGCCGACGGCCACGCCACGGTGGTGGAGGTGGATGCGGTGTTGATCTCCATCGGCCGGGAACCCAATATCCGCAACCTGGATCTGGACCGCGTGGGCATCCGGCCGGACAAGGGCGGCTACCTGGATTGCGACCCCCACGGCTGCGTACGCGCGAACATCTATGCCGCCGGCGACGTCACCCACCGGCCGGCCCTGGTGAACATGGCGGTGATGGAGAGCCGCCACGCGGTCAAACACATGTTCCGGCTGCCCACTCAGTCGCTGGCCTTCCCCAACATGTCCACGGTGATGTTCTTCTATCCGGCCGTGGCCGCCGTGGGCCTGCACGAGCGGGAGTGCCGGCGGCGCAATATCCCCTACCGCGTGGCCACCTATTCCAACGCCCTGCTGCCCCGGGCCATCGCCATGCGCGCGGCCAGCGGATTCGTCAAGATCATCGTGCGCGACGACGAGTCCCAGCAGATCCTGGGCATGCGCGCGGCCGGCCCCCAGGTGTCGAGCACCATCATGTCCATCGCCCTGCTCATCGACCAGGAGAAGAACGCCCTCAACGTGCTCGAAGCCATGTTCCCCCACCCCACCATGTCCGAAAGCATCCAGGAGTGCCTGCGCCTGCTGCTCAACAAGTCCATCTACAAGCCCGAGGCCTTCCCGGACCTGTTGCGCATCCGGCGCTGGAGCCCGGACGAGGGGTTTGTGGAATAGGCGTGGCCCGCTTGCCGACAACCTATTTCCCGAGCGGTTCCAGTTCGGGGGTTCCGTCGGCCGGGGCGGGCTTGACGGGTATCGCCGGCGTGCCGACGGGACCGTAGAGCTCCACGGGCGCGGGGGTGGGCTTGGGCGGCTTCGGCGTGGCGGTCGGTGCCGGATGGGATTCCTGGGGCGCGGGCGCCCTCCTGGGCATGGGCCGACGGGTGACCAGCAGTTCCTCGGGAATGCGGATGGCGTTACCGATGCGGATGTAACGCGGTTCGACATCGGGATTGGCCTCGGCGATGCGCTTCCAGTTCTCGCCGTCGCCCGTATACCAGCGGGCGATGGCCATGTAGGTTTCACCCTCTTCCCGCACGACGTGGGTAAGGAATTTGGGTGCCGGCGGTGGGGGGGTAGGCGTGGCCGCGGGCAGGTCCATGGGCAGGATCTCCCGGGCAAGCGCTTCGTCCGTGGGTTGTTTCAGGTCGGGCGAACCGCCGCATCCTGCGAGAAAAGCCAGCATCCAGATCGACAGCGCCAGGCATTTGGTCGCTTTGCCCGCCATCATTGCGTCCCCCGCGCTCCACTCTTCAGGGCTTTGAGGTAGGCTTGCGCTCTCTCGTTATCGGGCCGGACGGCCAGCGCCGCTTCCAGGGAGGCCACGCTCTCCTTGCGCTTGCCGAGTTTCTGCTGCACCACGGCCAGGTTGAAGAGCGCCTTGTCCAGAAATTCCGGCTTCAGGGCCACCACGCGTTTGAACATCTGTTCGGCCTTGGCCGGTGCGTCGTCGGCGGCGTAGATGAAGCCCAGGTTGTAAAGCGCCTCCGCGGAGTCGGGCGCAAGGCGGATGGCGGCCTGGTAGTGTTCCACGGCCTGGGGATACTCCTGGGAACGGGTATAGAGGTGACCCAGTTGGAGATGGGCCGCTGCATTCGATGGATCGACGGCCGCGGCCTTTAGCAAAAGCTTGCGCGCTTCCAGGGGCGAGGATTCCACCATCTGGTCGGCGCGCCCCACCAGGGCCCTGGCGTACAGGGAGGCCTCCCCGGCACCGGGGCCATTGCTTTCGAGCAGGGAAATGGCGCCCTGGTAGTCGTGCCGGTCCATCAGGTTGGCGGCCAGGGCCGGGACCGATGGCGGTGCGGTGGTGACGGGCGCTCCAGCACCCGGCGGGCCGGCGGCCTTGGGGGGTGTCGCCGTTTGCGTCGTCATGGGGCGGCTCGCCTGGACCTGGGGTTGGGACGCCTGCGTTCCGGCCGGCCCCGACACGCGAGCCGCCTTTTCCAGCTCCAATTCGTTGGAGCGCAGGGTGTTCCAGCCGTCGATCACCAGCCAGGCGATGACAGCCACCGCAACGACCACGGTCCAGGCCCGCTTCTGCCCCAGAATGTGGGCGCCGACGCCGCGGATCCAGGCGCCGAGCAGGGAAGGCGTCGCGGCCAGGTTGAACCTCTGGCCCGCACCGGTCCGATCGCCCCCGAAACGCTTGATCAGCGCATCTCTTGCGGCCGCCGGCCAGCGCCGCAGCCGTTCGGCCCAGGGCCGCTGCCGCCACTCTTCGGCCCAGGTCCAGCGCCAGTCGCTGAAGAAGATGCCGAAAAGTTTGGCCAGCGGGCCCGGCACCGGGTCGATGCGCCGCATCTCCCGGGCGCACTCGCGGATCACCCGGGCGTTGACCTGGCTCAGGTCCTGGACGTAACCGGTGAGCAGGGCCCGGTCGCACAGTTTGTTGATCAGGCGGGGGCAGCCCCGCGTATATCCGTAGATCGCCGCGATGGCATGGCTGGAGAACAGCCGCCGGGAGCAGCCGGCCACCCGCAGTCGGTGCAGGATGTAGGTTTGGGTCTCCTGGGCCGACAGGGGCCGCAGATGGTAGAAAAGGGTCACGCGCTGGCGCAGCGCCCGACAGGCGGAGGAACGCAGCTTGTGCAGCAGCTCGGTCTGGCCCACGAAAAAGATATTGATCAGCTTGGCGCCGTCCTGCTCCAGGTTGGAGAGCAGGCGGATCTCTTCCAGCACGTCGTTGGAGAGCCGGTGGGCCTCGTCGATGATCAGCAGCACGCGCCGGCCCTCGCCATGGGCCTTCTGGAGAAAAACCCTGAAGAAGTTGAGACAATCGGCCCTGGTAGCCACTGCGGCCCCGGGATCGTAGCAATGAACGGTGTAGGTGAGGAACTCCAGCACGTCGAAGCCGGGCTGGTTGATGGTGGCCACGATCACCCGTTCGTCGAGCATTTCCAGCAGGGCGTTGACCAGGGTGGTTTTGCCCGTGCCCACGGCGCCCACCAGGACCACGAAACCGTTGCCTTCGGAGAGACCGTACTTGAAGTTGGCCAGGGCCTCCTGGTGATCGTTTCCCAGCCACAGAAAGCGCGGATCGGTGTTGATTTGAAAGGGCTTGGCCGTTAACAGGTAGTGAGAGAGGTACATGGCCGTCGTTCCTTCGCGGCGAGATACTGCATCAGTCTTTGTATACACTTAAGATTCGGCCAGGTGCAAGCGCTTTTACTTCGCGCTAGGCATCGCCCAGCTCCGCCAGTTGGGCGGCCAGCTGGGCATCCAGGGCCTCTTTCCGGCTGTAGAGGCCCTCCAGTGAAGCAAACTTCTCATCGATGTTCTTCTGGCACTGGCGGATATCCTGGGAGAGCTGCTGGATGCGGCCGCCGTCCTTGGATTGGGCCGCGGCCACCATCTCGTCGTTGAGCCGGGCGAGCCGCCGCTCTTCGCTTTCGATGAACGCCTCGGTCTCGGCGATGGCCGTCTCCACAGGCTTGCGCAGCTTGGCGTTCTCGCCCACGATGGTCGAGCGCATGCGGCGCAGCTCTTTCTTGTTGCGTTTGGCCTCCTCGGCGGCAGGGGTCGCCGGCTCGGCGGCGCCCTTGGAGGGGGTTGCCGCGCCCGGTTCGTCGCCCCAGCCGCCCTTGTCCAGGAACTCCTGGTAGGTGCCGTCGAAGACCGTCACCCGGTCCTGGTGGAAGACCACCAGGCGCTGGGCCAGGGCGTGCAGGAACATCTCGTTGTGGGTCACCATGATCACGGCGCCGTCGAAGCTGTCGATGGCCGCCAGCAGGGCGTCGCACGACTCCATGTCCAGGTGGTTGCTGGGCTCGTCGAGCAGCAGCAGATTCAGCGGGGTGGCCAGCAGCTTGCCCAGCATGACCCGGGCCTTCTCGCCGCCGGAGAGCACCTCGATCTTCTTGAGCGCGTTGTCGCCGTCGAACATCATGGCGCCGCAGATGTTGCGGGCCCGCTGGCGGTCCAGGTCCGGGTGGCTGTGCAGGATCTCCTCCTCCACCGTATAGCGGTCGTTGAGCACCTGGATATTGGTCTGCTCGTAAAAGCCGCTGGCCACGCCGGGATGGTAGACCACGCTGCCCGCGGCCGGGGCCAGCTTGCCGGCCAGCAGCTGCAGCAGGGTGGTCTTGCCCTTGCCGTTGGGGCCCACCACGCACATGCGCTCACCGGCGTGCAGCACGAAGTCCAGATCCTTGAACAGGGGCCGCCGGTGGGGGTAGGCGAAGCTCAGTTCGCGCACGGCCAGGGTCTGCTTGCCGCGGAAGGGCAGGTCGCGGAAGCTGAAATCCAGGTCGCGCAGCTGTTCCAGCTTCTGCTTCTTCTCCAGCTTGGCCAGGGCCTTGACCCGCGACTGCACCAGGCCGGCCAGGCGTGCCTTGGCCCGGAAGCGGGTGATGAACTGCTCGATCTCCTTGGTGCGCCGCTCGTCGTTGAGGCGCGTCTTCTCGAAGATCTCTTCGTCCTGGGCGATCTGGGAATAGTATTTCTCGGTGTCGCCGGCGATCTTGCGCACCTTCCGGCGGTGGATGCCCAGGGTGTGGGTGACGACACGGTCCATGAAGCCGCGGTCGTGGGTGATGACCATCAACTCCCGGGGCCAGGCGGTCAGGAAGCGCTCGATCCAGCGGATGGAGGTGATGTCCAGGTAGTTGGTGGGCTCGTCGAGCAGCAGCAGGTCCGGTTCGGAGACCAGCACCTTGGCCAGGTTGAGGCGCACCTGGAACCCGCCCGAGAACTCCTTGGGGTGGCGCTTCAGGTCGGTCTGGCTGAAACCCAGGCCGGTCAGGATCTTCTCCACCTCCCAGTGGTGATCGGCCTTGGTGGGCGGCAGGCCCAGCATGCCCTCTTCCAGCACCGTCTCCCTGCTGAAGCTGATCTGCTGGCGCACATGCCCGATGCGGTAGCCCTTGGGAATGGCCAGGGCGCCGCCGTCGAACTCCTCTTCGCCCACCAGAATGCGGAACAACGTGGTCTTGCCGTGGCCGTTGCGCCCCACCAGCCCCACGCGCTCGCGGGCATTGATCTTGAAGCTGATGGCGTCGAACAGGATCTGGCCGCCGTACGATTTGGTGAGGTTTTCCGCTGCGATCATGGGCTTTTCGATACAGTCAAAGGATCATGCCGGACAACTCGAACGGCTTATGTATCGCACGACGGCGGCGAAATAAAGCCCTTTGAAGGATCGCGGCCATTCGGATCGCGGGCGATCATGCTCAGAACATCACATAGGTATCGGTTTCGATGCAGGTCTGGCCGCCCGCGGCCGTCTTGACGACGCGCTCGTCGGGCGCGGCCAGTTCCACCGGCACTGCGGCCTTGGTCTCGTCGGTGACCGCCAGCAGGATATGCTGCAGCAGGGTGTGCATTTTCACGTAGCGGTCGTTCATGCGGGTGACGATCTCCTTGGGCCGGGCCACCATTTCGGGCCGGAAGGGGATCTCCACCGCCTCCTGGACCGTGAGCATGTTGGCCCGCCGCTCCTCGGCGGTCAGGCGCTCCAGGATGGGGACCAGGCGCCGGCGGATATTGGCCAGCCGGCCGTTGACGATTTTCAGCTGCTCGGCGGTGCCGACGTTCTTGAACATGAAGTCGGTGCGATTCTCGTCGGCGAAGTGCAGCCCCACGAAGAACAGGGTGTGGTCGCCGAACTCCTGCTTGATGGCCCGTTCGATGATCCGCCCGGTATAGTAGGCCAGGTCGGACAGCGGCACGGGCATGGAAACCCCGGTGATGTTTTCGGCCACGGAGAAGACGCGTTCGAACTGTCCGGCGCCGAAATCCAGGCGCCGGCCGGCGTTGAAGGCATGGGTGCAATGGATGCCTTTGATGACCCAATCGGACATGTCGACCTTTTCGATCTCGGCGCCGGAGAGATCGGCCCCGGTAAAATCGGCGCCGATACAGGAGGTATTGCTCATATCGGCCTGGCGCAGGTCGGCCTTGACCAGCCGGGCCCGGCACAGGTCCGCGCCTTTGAGCAGCACCCCCTGCATGTGGGTTTCGCACAGCTCGGCCAGGGCCAGCACCGACCGGCGCAGGTCCACGCGCTGCAGGTTGGCGTGGTTCAGGCGCGCGCCCTTCAGATAGCTGGCGGTCATCTGGGCGCCGCCGAGATCGGCCCACTGCAGGTCCACCTCTTCGCCGCGGCTGCCGCCCAGATTGACCTGGCGCAGGTCGCAGTAGGTCAGGTCGGCCCGGCTCACATCGCATTGCTCCAGGTTGGATTCGCGCAGGTCGGCGCGGCTCAGGTTGGCCCCTTCCAGGCTGCTCTTCTGGAAGTGGGTGCGCACCAGGGTGGCATCGGAAAGATCGGCCCCCTTGAGTTCGGCATACTCCAGACGCACGCCGCTCAGATCGGCCGCTTTCATCCGGCACTGGTGCAGCACGGCCCAGCGCAGGTCGGCCCCTACCAGTTTGGCCCCGCTGAAATCGGCCTCCAGACCCTTGGCGCGTTTCAACCGCGCGTGGGCCATCTGGGCGTTGGCCAGACGGGCGCCGGTCAAGTCGGTCTGACTCAGGTTGGCGCCTTCGAGCTGGGTATCGCGCAGGTCGGCCCCCCGCAGGTTCGAACCGCTCAGGTCCACCTCGCGCAGGTTGTGGGCGCGCAGGATCACCCCTTTGAGCTTGGCCGCCTTCAAGCCGGCTTTGTCGAGCAAGGCGCCGGTGAGGTTGGCGCCTTCCAGAATGGCGCCCGAAAGATCGGCCTGGGTCAACTGCGCGCCGGACAAGTCGGCTCCCGCCAACTGGGTGGCGTTCAAGCGGGCGTTGCGCAGATCGGCCTTTCTCAAGGAGCACTGGCTGAAATTGGCGGCGTTGAGCACGGCCCGGGAGAGATCGGCGCCGGTCAGATCGGCATCGTTCAGCCGCGCAGAGTTCAACTCCACCTGGCGCAGCGAGGCGTTGACCAGGGTGGCGCGGCTCAGGTTGGCCGACATGAGCATGGCGCCCTTGAGCTGGGCCTCGGTCATTTCGGCCTGGGCCAGGTTGGCCTGGCGCAGGTTGGCATCCTCCAGGTTGGCCCGCACGAGCCGGACGCCGCTCAGATCGGTGCCGGTCAGGTCGCTCTGGCTCAGATCGAAGCCGCTCAGGTCAAGACCCTTGAGGCTGCATTTGGAAAGGTCGGGACGCCCCAGGGTGCCGCTGCGGCGCATTTCATTCCAGTGATCGGCACTCAGGCTGCGGATCAGCTCTTTGGGGTGCGGGGTGTTCATGGCGTTTCCCTCCTTCGGGGGCATCGATTCATAGCTCGGCCCCGGGCGCAGGCGGAGCCAAAAGCGACAGGTACGGGCATATGGGAATCCGCGCCCGTGAAAAGATCGCAAGTTGTAAGTCAGCAAGATCCGGCGCAGTAGGAAGGGGGGGACCACGGCGGAACAGGAACATGCATCGAGTGCAACTCTTATTGGCTCGAAATGTCGTTGTCAAACGATTCTTTGCGCCTTGCGGCCGGAGGGGCGAAAACATGCTTGCCGGAAAGCCGTTTGTTTTTGTATCCTTTTCACCGGATGGGGCTCGCCGGCGTAAGGTCGGGAAGAAGATATCAAGCCAAGGCAGGCAGAAGCCGTGCACTTTCACCCGCAAAACTACGTCCCGTTTGTGGCCTGGCTGCGCAGCTACCGGTGGCGCTTCTTCAAACCGGACCTGTTCGCCGGCTTGACCGTGGCGGTGGTGGCCGTGCCCCAATCCATGGCCTATGCCCTGATCGCCGGGCTGCCGGTGGAATACGGCTTGTATGCCAGCATCGTGCCCACCATCGTCGGCTGCCTGTGGGGCAGTTCGGCCCATCTGATCACCGGCCCCACTACCACCGCCTCCCTGGTGGTCTTCGGCACCCTGAGCCCTCTGGCCGCAGCGGGCAGCCCGGACTACATTCAGCTGGCGCTTTTTCTCTCGCTGCTGGTGGGCCTGCTCAAGATCGCCATGGGCCTGGCCCGGCTGGGGGCCCTGCTCAATTTCGTCTCCCATGCCGTTTTGACCGGTTTCACCACCGGCGCGGCAGTGCTCATCGCCACCAAGCAGCTACCCGCGCTGCTGGGGCTGCGGCTGCCCAAGCGGGTGCTCTTCTCCGAGCAGCTTTACGAGGTGTTGCGCCATCTGCACCAGGTCCAGTGGCTGCCGGCGCTGCTGGGGCTCGGGACCATCCTGGTCATCGTGACGGTCCGCAAAATCCGCCCCGCCTGGCCGGGCACGCTGCTGGCCATGGCGCTCTGCGGCGGCCTGGTGGCGCTCTTCGGTCTGGACCAACGGGGCGTGGCCGTGGTGGGCGCCATTCCTTCCGGCCTGCCGCCGCTCTCCTGGCCCACGCTCCTGGACATCGACCAGGTTGCCCCGCTGGCGCCCGGTGCCCTGGCCATCGCCATCCTGGGGCTGGTGGAGGCCATGACCATCGCCCGGACCATCGCCGACGTCACCCGCCAGCGGCTCAACGTCAACCAGGAGTTCATCGGCCAGGGCCTGGCCAATGTCGCCGCCGCCCTGTTCAGCGGCTATCCGGGCAGCGGCTCGTTCACCCGCTCGGCGGTCAATTACCGTTCGGGGGCCAAGACCCCCTTGAGCGGGATCATTTCCAGCCTGGCCGTGGCCGTCACCCTGCTGCTGGCGGCCCCCCTGGCCGCCAAGCTGCCCATGGCCGCCCTGTCCGGCGTGCTCATCGTGGTGGCCTGGGAGATGGTCCACCCCAGGGAGATCGTGCGCACCGTCAAGAGCACCCGCGCGGATGCGGCCGTGCTGCTGGTCACCTTCGGCTGCACCCTTTTTCTCAGCGTGGAGTTCGCCGTCTATGTGGGGGTGCTGCTCTCCATCGGCCTGCACCTGGCCGCCATCTCCCATCCGCGCATCTATTCCATGGTGCCGGATCCCGCCACCGGCAAGATGGTGGGTTCGGCCTACGGGGATATCTGCTGCCAGATGGATATCGTGCACGTGGAAGGATCGATCTTTTTCGGCTCCACCGCTTTCGTGAGCGACGATCTGCAGCGCCGCCTGCGCAACCACCCGGCCACGGCCCATCTGCTGGTCCGCATGCACAAGGTCAACACCCTGGATGCCAGCGGCATTCATGTTCTGGAAATCCTGCTGGCCGAGTTGCGCCGGCGGGAGGGCGGGCTCTATTTTTCGGGCGTGAACCACCGGGTCTTCGAGGTGCTCAAGAATTCCGGTCTGCTCAGAGAGGTAGGCGAAGAGAACATCCGCACCACCACGGGCGCGGCCATTCGGCAGGCCATGCGCGAAAGCTTCTGCGCAGAGGTCTGCGCCACCTGCCCGGTGGTGGTCTTCCGGGAGTGCCCCGACCTTAAAAAAGGCAATTGGGAAATATTCGGTGCAGGTATTCAGCCCCGCGCCTGCCCGGAGAGACGCAAATTGCTTCAGGAGCAAGCGGGCCATCCCCCTGGGGAAACGGAGGATTGAAGGTATCCATGCTGAAACTGCTCGTATATGCCGATGGAACCCCCGATGCCCGCAAGGCCTTGGGCTTCGCGGCCGCCCTGCGGCGGCGCCTGGGGGCCGAGCTGGCGGTGATTACGGTGCGCCCCGGCACCCATGCCGCCGAAGAGCCGGCCCCGGTGGGCCGGGAGATCCCGTTGAGCCAGGCGGCCGCCCTGCCCAGGGGGCCGCGCATCCTCCTGGAGGCGCTGGCCGTCCTGGTGGCCGAAGGGGTCCTGGCGCAGCCCGGGGGCATCACCCTGCGCGACATGTCCAAGGGCCACATGTTTGTCTGCAAGACCCCCGACGGCGGCCGCATCCCCTTTTACGAATCCTTCGGTCCCTTTGTCGAATCCCTCAACCGCGAGGTGGATGAGCACGGGTACGACCTTCTGGTGATCTCCCGGCCCCGGCGCGGCAAAATGGGGCGTCTGGTCAGGGGCGACGCCACTCGCATGCTGACCCTGGATCTGCACACCTCCCTGCTGGTGGTGCGCGGCGGGGGACCGCAGAGCCGCTACCTGGTGTGCGCCGACGGCTCGGCGGCCTGCCGGCCGCAGTTCGCCCTGTTGCGCCATCTGCTGCCGGCCATCGCGCCGCCGGTGAACCTGGTGTTTGTGCCCCAGCCGGCAATGACGGCCGCCAAAATCGAGGAGGTTCACACCTATCTGGGTCAGGCCCGGCAGTGGCTGACCGGATGCGGCACCGCGAGCGCCATCATGACCCCCGCGGGAAGCAGCCCTGCGGAGGCGATCCTGCTGGCGGCCGGCGAAGACAGCGTCATCGTGCTGGGGGCCAGCCTGCGCCACGATGTGTATCGCCGGATGCGGGGCAGCCTTCCCATGGAGATCATGAGGGCCACCGCCGCCAGCGTCCTGCTGGTCAAGCGGCCCCCTGAAGCGGGCGCCGATTTTCAGAAGGATTCTCCGGCCTGCCCGGTCAACGATGGGGCGGACCGAAGCGGCCCCCAACCAGGCGCCTCGCGATAGCCCGACCGATTCGGCCCGCAGCGGAAAATCCTTGTCCTAAGCCTTATATATCCGGGCCTTCGGCCGATATTAGAAATCGAGGTGCTGGAACCCGGCCGCCGAGGTCCGCAGGGGCCGGGAGCCATGATGAACAAACCGGCAGCAATAAGCTAAGAATGCGCAAATTTTTCCAATTCGCCTTTCCGGCCTTCCTGAGCGTCGCCTTGTTCGGTGCCGCCGTTTTTTTGTTTATGATGCCCAGGATGGAAAAAGCCATCATGGCCGATAAACGGGGCACCCTGCGGGAATTGGTGGGAACGGTTGAAAAGCTACTCAAAACGTATCAGGCCGATGTGGATAACGGGACTCTCTCTGTGGGCGAAGCCCAAAAACGTGCCCTGCAGAGGATCCAGGCGCTCCGCTACGGCTCGGACCAGAGCGGCTATTTCTGGATCAACGACCTCCAGGGCCGCATCCTGATGCATCCGGTTCGCCCGGATCTGGCGGGCATCGAAATCAGAAACATACCCGACAAAGTGCTCAACCGGTTGCTGGTCGATATCCTGGAGGTGGTAAACCGGAATGGCGCCGGCTACGTGCAGTACGAGTGGGGCAATCCGGACTACCGGAACGAAACGCTTCCCAAGATTTCCTATGTCGTGCTGTTCAAGCCGTGGAACTGGGTCATCGGCTCGGGCATGTATTACGACGACGCCAAACGGGAGATCGCCTCGCTGACACGGGATATCACCGTCGCCTGCTTCGGCTTTCTCCTGCTGGCGGCCCTTCTGAGCGCCTACCAGGCCTGGCGCGGCATGCTCGTGATGCGCGAAAACAAGCAGGTGTTGGCATCGCTGCACCACAGCGAAGCCAAATTCAGGGGGATCAGCGCCGGCGCCCATGACGGCATCGTCATGCTCGACGCCGACGGCTCGATCACCTTTTGGAACAAAGCCGCGGAAAAGATCTTCGGGTATCAGGCGGATGAAATCATGGGGCAGGATCTGCACAAGGTGCTGGCCGCGACAGATCAATACCAGAGATATGCCGCCGTCATCCAACAATTCCGCACCACCGGGGCCGGCGGCGCCATCGGCAAGACGCTGGAACTCGTCGCCCTGGGAAAAAATGGCAACAAAATCCCCGTCGAGCTCAGCATTTCGGCCTTGAACCTCGAAGGCAACTGGCACGCGGTGGGCGTCATCCGGGATGTGTCCGAACGGCAGAGGGCCAAAGCGGCCCTGCAGGAGAGCGAAGCCCGCTTCCGCGCGCTCTTCAAGATGGCCCCCACGGCCATGTCCGAACTTTCGCTGGACGGCAAGGTCATTCAGGTCAACGATCGCTACCTGGAGCTGCTGGGATATTCCCTCGCGGAGGCATCGACGCTGGAGCAGTGCTGGCGGCTCGCTTTCCCCGATCCGGAGTATCGGGAGCGGGTGGCGGCCAAGTGGCAGGCGGCCGTCCACCGGGCCATGCAGGAAAACGCCGTCATCCCGCCCGAGGAGTTCAAGGTAACCTGCAAAGACGGAGCGGCGCGCGCCTTGCTGATCGGCGCCAGCCTGATCGGCGACAGCCTCCTGGTCAACTTCCTGGATATCACCGAACGCGAGCGGGAACAGCGGGCCCGCATGGAAACGCTGGCACTGCTGCGGGCCACCTTGAATACCACGCCGGATGGCATTCTGGTGTCCGACCAGGCGCGCCGCGTGACCCAGGCGAACCGCCAGTTCTACAGCTTATGGGGGATTCCCGAGGCATTGCAGGCCACCGACGACGAGGCGTCCCTGCTGAGCTACATGCGCGAACAACTGGTCACCCCGGACCAGATCTTCACCGAAGTCGATGCGCTTTTCGAAACCGATCGCAAAAATTTCGGCGAGATCCGACTGAAAGACGGAAGGGTCTTCGAGCATTACTCGTCGCCCATGCTCCTGGACGGCAAAAAGATGGGCCGGGTCTGGGCGATCCGGGATATCACCGAGCGCAAGCGGTCCGAGGCGGAACGACAAAAGCTGCAGGAACAACTGCTCCAGTCCCAGAAGCTGGAGGCCGTGGGCACCCTGGCAGGCGGCATTGCCCACGATTTCAATAACATTCTGGGCGCCATCATCGGGTACACCGAGATGATCCTGGCCGGACTCGAGGCCTCGGACCCCATGCGGGAGAATCTGTGCAAAGTGCTCGACGCCGCCCAGCGCTCGGCCGATCTCACCCGCCGGCTGCTGGCCTTTGCCCGCAAGCAAGCCGTGGTCCCCATGCTGCTGGACTTCAACACTTCGGTGGCGGCCATGCTCAAGATGCTGCACCGGCTGATCGGCGAGAACATCGAGTTGAACTGGAATCCCTGCCCTGGGAAGTGCACGGTCAAGATCGATCCCTCCCAGATCGACCAGTTGCTGACCAACCTGTGCATCAACGCCCGGGATGCCATCGCGGGGGTGGGCAAGATCACCATCACCACCGAAACGGTTTCGCTGGGCGAAGGCGACCGCAAGCTTTACCCCGACTGTCGGCCTGGCGAATACGTGCTGCTGACGGTCAGCGACACCGGATGCGGCATGGACCAGGAGACCCAGGCCCACATCTTCGAGCCTTTTTTCACCACCAAGGGTCCGGGCCTGGGGACGGGGCTGGGGATGGCCACGGTCTATGGCATCGTCCAGCAAAACGAAGGGTTCATCCATGTTTACAGCGAGCCGGCGATGGGGACGACCATTCATATCTATTTCCCAAACCAAACCGCGGAGGTCAGCGAAACCATCCAGCTCGCCGACGGCGACCAGGTCCCCCAAAGCCGAGGGGAGGCGATCCTATTGGTCGAAGACGATCCGATGCTGCGCCAGATGGGCGAAATGATGCTGCAATGCCTGGGGTACGGCGTATTCACGGCCGCCACTCCCTCCGAGGCCATCCGCATGGCCGCGCAACCCGACCTGCTGTTTCAACTGTTCATCACCGATGTCATCATGCCGGAGATGAACGGCCGGGAGTTGGCCGACCGCCTGCTGGCCATCCGCCCCGGAGTTCATCATCTTTTCATGTCCGGCTATACCGCCGATGTCATCGTGCACCATGGCGTTTTGCAAGAGGGAATCAACTTCATCCAGAAACCGTTCTCGTTGAAAGACATGGCCGTCAAGATCCGTTCCGTTCTGGATCAGGGTCACAAAACATAAAGGGCGTTTAATCTGGTTTGTTGAATTGTCCGCGAAATACGTGTTAAGGGTTTAATATGAATGGTTTTGTCGGTGGCAACGGTCCGGTCCCGGTCCGGCGGCGCCTGCCCGGTACGATCCTGGCGGGCCTGCTCCTCCTGGCGGCCTGCGGCGGCCCCAAAGAACCGCTCCTGGTGCCGCCGCCCCCCATGCCGCCGCCCCCTCCGCCGACGACCCCCTTGGCCCAGGAACCTTCTGCGCCCCAGCGGCCGGGAGCACTGCAGATCATTCCTTTTACGATCCAGGTGGGGGCCTTTACCTCTCCCGATCGGGCGGCCGCCCTGTCCGAACGGCTGCAGGCCAGGGGCGTGGATGCCTATTACTTCGTCGACAAGGACCATCTGTACAAGGTGCGCTTCGAACGCTTCGAGACGCTGGCCGATGCCCAGCGGCGAGCCAAATCCCTGCAGGCCAGGGGGCTCATCCAGGATTTCTATATCGCCCAGCCCGCACCGTCCCGGACGCCGGCGCAATCCCCCACCGCCATCCAGGAGAGCCTCGTGGCCACGGCCCGTCGCTTTCTGGGAAAACCCTATCGCTACGGCAAGGCCTCCCAGAAGGACGGTTTCGATTGCAGCGGCCTGACCATGACGGTTTACCGGCTGCACGGCCTGGAGTTGCCGCGCAGCAGTTTCGACCAGTTTTCCAGCGGCACGCCGGTGGGGCCAAATGCCCTGGAGCCCGGTGACCTGGTCTTTTTCGCCACCGGCAGGACCAGCCGTGTCTCCCATGTGGGCATTTACAGCGGCAATGGCCAGTTCATCCATGCCGCCACCCGGGAACGGGCGGTCCACGTCTCCTCACTCGCCAACAGCTATTTCAAGCGCCGCTACAAAGGCGCACGCCGATATTTTTGACATAATTATGAATCCTTGGCGGCCCATTGGGCTTTGCATTATGCCAAGAGTTGGTTTTGCATTTTACACATCCCCATGTCAAATATTCAACGCGCCCGACCTTTGAATTAAATATTACATATCATTTCAAATAAATGAAAAATTTGACGGGATGGCCCGAAATTTGCTGTAGTCTGATGGCGAGGGTGACGCTTTGTGTCCTGATGTGCCTATTTGCGTCATCCGGTCAGGCGCCGCGGTGGCGCCTCAAGTCGCCCGGAGCGTCTCACGAAAGGGGGTCACATGTTCAACGCCTTGTATCAGAGCGATCGACGGATGCACAGCCGCACGGTCTGCGATCTGCCCATCTGCCTGGATGAGTTTTCCGGGCATGTCCGCAATTTCGGAAAAGGTGGGGCATTGATCGAGGCCGCTGGAAAAAACAGCGCCCGCGTGGGCCAGGAGATCTTCATGACCGTTCCCTTCAGGGGCCGGTCCAACGATCTGATTCTCAAAGCCCGCGTGGCCTGGACCCATGGCGACTGCCTGGGCGTATCCTTTGATAACGAGTAATCCGCTGGTTCGGTCCGCCTCCCCCGCCGGACCGGAACTTCCAAGATCGATGCATCCCATCGCCCCTCATCTATCCGCCCGCTGATTCGAAAACCAATCAGTGCCCTTCAAAATTCTCAACCTTGACCTCGGGGTTATCCGCCGATTCCGGCGTAATGCCGCCATGGCCCGGGTGTGCCTCGGTAATCGGGCAGCCCCGGTTGGCCCGCCCTGGATCATGGCCAGGTGGGCCACTCATATCAGGCAAACCTGTGGCTAAAAAAATCCCGGGACCATCTCCGCGGCCCCGGGATTTCATGGAGAGACACCCCGTCGGTGAGTTGCTTCTTTTCGATGGCAAAGCGGAGACCCGCTGCTTCAGGGCATTTTTTTCAGTTTCAGCAGTCCGCGGTCGGCTGTGGTCAAATAGATGCTGCCTTGCTTGTCGACGGACATGGGCAGGGCGAATTCCACGGGTGGATAGCTGCCCACGGTGCCATAAGCGATGGGCAGATGGGCTGCCACCACGGAGACGGCCAGGGTCTGGGGATCCACGCGCAGCAACTTCTGGGCGGCACCGTCGAGCACCAGCAGACGTCCCTGGCCGTCATCGGCCAGTGCGCCGGGTTTGGCCGCCAGGGCCGAGAGCAGCACCGTCTTGCGGCCGGTCCCCAGGTCCACACGGCTGATGCGGCCGGCCTTGGCCTCGCCCACAAAGAGCTGCTCGCCGATCAGGGCCATGGCCAGGGGCCCCTGGAGATCGGTGGCCAGCACCTTGGGCGTGCCGTCCGCCAGATGGATGGCGGTGATCTGGCCGGCACCGTATTCGGCCACGTAAAGTTCGGTGGCCGCCGGGTTCATGAGGGCCGCCATGGGCAGCTTCAAGCCGCCGGCCACGGCCTTGAATTCACCGGTGACCGGGTCGCCCAGGGCCACGGCCCCATGGATGCAGTCGGTCCAGAAAATTTTGCTGCCCGGACCGTCGGTCAGGCTCAGCGGAAGTGGCATGCCGTGGCTGGCCCAGGCATTGAGCTTGGTGGGCTGGTAGACCCCGTCCAGTACGTTGCGCACCATGATGGCGTCGGCCACCCACAGGCCGTTTTCCTTGACCACGATGCCCACGGGCTGATTGGGCCCATAGGGAAAGAGCTGCTCGAACCGGCCGCTGCCGTCGGTGGTCACTTCGAAGATGGTGGCATTCCAGTAGCTGGTCACGAAGAGGCGGCCATCGGGCGTCATGGCGAGGTTGTCCAGACCGGGCACCAGTTGGGCGATCTTCTCCCGCCGGGTGCCGTCCAGGGCCATTTTGTACACGGCACCGGTGGCCAGTTCGGGAATGTAGACCATCTTGTCCGGCCCGATGGTGAGGGCGATGGGGGTGGTGAACTTTTCGGCAATGGTTTTGATGGCGCCGGTGTCGGGGTGAACCCGCAAAATCTTGCCGGTGCCCATGTCCGGCACGATGAGGTCGTTGGTGTCGGGGTCGAATCCGAAACCCTCGGGCACCGGGATCACATCTTTGTCCACGAGCAGACGTGCCGGTTGACGGCCGGTGGGATCCACTTCGTAAATGCGATTGCCCTGGAAGCATTCGCTGACGAACAGGCGGCCGTTGCGCGGATTGTATTCGATGCCGTTGGGAGCCGCCATGCCGCTGGCGATGATGGTTTTGACGCCGTTGCGGTCGATGCGGTACACCTCGCCCACCAGGGGTGTCGTACCGGTGACATAGAGATGGCCCTTGTCGTCGGCGGCGATGTCGTCGGGAATGAAGACGCCGGCATAGGGCGGCACGAAGAGCGACGGTTTCTTCGTGGCCAGATCGATGCGCGTGACGGTGCCGTTGCCCGTATGGGTCACGTACAGGTTGCCGTCGTTGCCCACCGTGGCTCCGTTGACGCCCGGAAAGGGGCTGTCGGCCGCCACCCGTTCCATTTTATAGGTGGGATCGAGCACCGTGCCAAGGGTCGGGTCCAACCGTTTCTTGGTTGCGGCGCAGCCCCACAACAGGCATACGCCCAGCATAACCACGCCAAGGAACCGCATTGCTTTCATACCTTGTCTCCTTTCTGGCTTGCGTTACACGTGAAAAGTGGAAAGAAGAAAGTAGTAAGAAGAGAAAAGAAAATGGATGGGTTCAAAAGAGCACAAAATCCAAAGGGCATCAAGCTCAAAGAGCGGCGCGGCCGCGGCGGCCGGCCACAAAATACCACAGGGCCGCCAGCATTTGCAGCCCGACGAGCAGCCCGAAGGCCGGCGGATAGCCCTCAGGGGCGTAGCCGCCGCCGGGGGGTGCGGGCCAGCTTTGGATGATGACGCCGACGCCCCACTGGGTGGCGAAGGCCGCCACGAAGACCAGCAGGTTGAGGGCCGTGTTGACCCGGCCGGCCAGGTGGGACGGAAAGCGCTGGCTCAAGGCGGCGTAGGTCAGCACCCCGGTGGTGCCCAGGAAACCGAAGAGCATCCAGCGCAGGGCCGCGGCCCGGGCAAACGGCAGGAGCAGCAGCACCTGGGCGACGATGAAGGCGGCCATGCCGGCCGCGGCCGTGGTCATGGGGCGGATGCCGCTGCGGGACAGGCGCGCCGCCAGCGAGCCGGAGAAGACAAAGCCGGCCGTCATGGCCAGAGCCAGCAGCAACAATATGCGGGCACCGGCGCCGCGCTCCAGGCCGGCCACATCCCGCAGCCAGGGCCCGGCCCACAGCCCCTGAAGCGCCAGGAAGGCGGCCTGGGAAACGGTGGTCCAGGGCGCGACGCGCCAAAACTCCCTGCTGGTCAAGATCTGGCCCAGGCCCCGGATCTGATCGCCCCAGCCAGCATCGGTGTGGGCCGGCCGCTCGGTGGGTACGATGCAGAAGATGGCCCCGGCGGCTACCAGGGTCAGCAGCGCCAACCCCAGGAACACCCCGCGCCAGTCGGTGAAAGCCAGGGCCGCCTCGACCGGCGCGGTGGCCACCAGGGCCCCCAGACCGCCGGCGGCCAATTGGAATCCGTTGACCCGGGGCAGCTGTTCCACCGGGAACCAGAGCACATAGGCTTTGAAGGCCGCCATCAGGCAGGCCGACACGCCGAATCCGATCAACCCCCGGCCGATCACCAGGGCGGTCAAAGTGTTGGCCCGGGAGAAGACCAGCGCCCCGGCGGCGGCGATCAGCAGCAGCGCCGCCGCCACCCGCCGCGGACCGTAGCGGTCCAGCAGCACGCCCAGGGGCAGCTGGAATGAGGCGAAGGTGATGAAGTAGGCCGCGGTGAGCAGCCCCAGGGAGGCGGGGGAGATGCCCAGGGCGCCGGCCAGATCGGGACCGATGACGGCATTGATGGTGCGATAGAGGTAGGAGAGAAAGTAGCCCAGGGCAAAGGGGATGAAGATCCTCAGATGGGCGGTCGGGGATTTCTTCACCTCTGTGGCGATCCTTCCATGGTATTCATCCAGGAATGGACATGCGTTAGTTCTTCTGTCCCAGATGCAGGGTTTCGCTGAAGATGGTGAGCAGTTGCATGGTCTGCTCACCGATCTTCATGCACGCATTGTTGATGCCGTAAAACAGGACGCTCAAACGGGTTTTGGAGGTCCCGTTGCGGATGCGGTCCACCTGGCGGCGATCGCACTCTTCCACCAGCGCCTTGAGGTTGATGAAGTGGGCGGCCACGTCCCGGTACTCGAAGGGGCTCTGGTTCAGCAGGGCCGACGACGTATCGCTGAGCAGGCCGTCGATGCATTTGCGGATGCGCTGCAACTCTTTTCGTTGGGATGGCAGCAAGCCGGCGTGCAGGTTTGAAGTGTGCACGTGGCAGCGCATGATGATATCGCGCAGGCTCTCGGAAATCTCCTGCAGCGCATTGACCACATGGGCGTAGTTGTCGGCCTGCTTGAGTTGCTCGTGCTGCAGCAGGCGCAGGGTCTTGAAGATGTTGGACACGATGGTATTGGACCATTTCTGGACCTTGCTCGTCTCCCGGCGCAGCCGCTTGAGCAGCTTGCGGTCCCGGGTGAGGATGCCTTCGAAGCAGTTGTCCAGGTATTCACGCACCACGCCCAGGAAGCGGCCGGTGTGCTCGAAACAGGTGCGCACGGCGAACCCGGCGTCGGAGACACGCTTCAGGTCCAGCAGTTCCAGCTCTTCGGTGGCCATTTCCCTGTGGCGGTGCACCTTCAAATTGCGCACGATCATGTAAGCGACCAGGGCCACGGAACCGATGATGGCGATGCCGTGCAGATAGCCGATGGCCAGGGCGAAGAGCGAAGAAATGGTGAAGGCCAGCAGGGCCGTGAAAAACCACCCGCCGATGACCGTCAGCACGCCCGATATGCGGTAGGCGGCGCTCTCCAGGCCCCAGGCCTGATCCGACAGGGAGGTGCCCATGGCCACCATGAAGGTGACATAGGTGGTGGAGAGCGGCAGCTTCATGCTGGTGCCCCAGGCGATCAGGGCGCTGGAGACGATGAGGTTGATGGCCGCCCGGAGCAGGTCGAATTCGGGGACCTTGCCATCGGCGCCCACCACCGTCCGGCCGGCGCCGGTCTCGAAGCGGGCCCGCATCCAGGTGCGCGCCGTGCCGGGCACAATCTTGACGACGTTTTCGAACACCCCCGTGGTCATGCGCAGGACGATCCGGGCCAGTTGAGAAGATTCGAAACGCTCGAACCCCTCGTCCTGCCTCCCCAGGCTCACCTCGGTCTTGGTGACCGTGCGCGTCTTGCGCGAAAGCCACAGCGTGCCCACCATGACGGCGCCGGCCGCCAGGAGGAAGAAGATGTTGATGGGCAGCGGCTGCTCCAGGACCTCCATGGTCATGGTCAGCGGCGCGTCGCTGGCCCGGGCAAAGACATAGGCCTGGAAGCTGGCGATGGGCACGCCGATGAAGTTGACCAGGTCGTTGGCCGCGAACGCCATGGCCAGGGCGAAGGTCCCCACCAATACGATGGGGCCCAGGATGTTGATCCTGGAGAACCAGAGCAGCAGTTGAAACAGAATCGTGAAAAAAACCAGGCCGCCCAGCAGAATGGTCCACGTATGGGTTTTGATCCAGGTGAGCACATGGGCCGGCAGAATGGCGGCGTGCCCCGCGCCCTTGAGCAGCGCGAAGTAGGTGATCACGGCCAGGGCCATCCCGCCCAGGAGTCCGCCATAACGCCGCAGGTATCTGGGATAATCGAAGGTAAAGACCATGCGCACGAAAAACTGGATCACGGCACCGGTGCAAAAGGCGATGCCCACCGAGAGCAGAATGCTGGTGATGATCGCCAGCACTTTACCGGTGTTGATATACCGGGCCAGGTCCAGCAGGGTCCCGTCGCCGTTTAGAATCTTGATCATCGAGACGGCCACGGCCGCGCCCAGCAGGGAAAAGACGATGGAGACGGTGGTGGAGGTGGGCATGCCGAAGGTGTTGAACAGATCCAACAATACCACGTCGGTAAGCATCACGGCCAGGAAAATGAACATCAGCTCGGGCATGGTGAAATAGCGCGGATGGAAAATGCCCTTGCGGGCCACCTCCATCATGCCCCCCGAAAAGAGCACGCCGGCCAGCAGCCCCAGGCTGGCCACGATCATGATCACATGCCGGGGCGCCACCCGGGAGCCCACGGCCGAATTCAGGAAATTGACGGCATCGTTGGCGACCCCCACCATCAGGTCGAGCACCGCCGTGCCGAAAAGCACCACTATGACAAACAGATACCAATCCATGCAAAGAGCCCTTCTCTTGCCTCGGGTTGCCTGATTATTGTGCAGGCACCGCCCGGACCGGTGTTTCGGCCCCATGGCCCTGCGTTCTGGCGGCGCCCATCCCATAGCCCCTTTGGATGGCTTCGTCAATTATTAGGCGATTGTTAGCACAATGTTAGCGCGCGGTTCAATTCCGGGAAATTTACCGACCTCCTGAAAAGTTTGTGACCATTTCGGCGCGCGCCGCGTACATATGGTCGACTAGGGACACCATCGCATTTCATTTTTCGCCCCACATTCTAAACACTGGTAAAAGAGGAGGAAAATCCATGAAAAAAAGTTCCATCGTCTTGATGTTGATCGTTTTTCTGTGCAGCGTGACGCTGGTTATGGCGGACGATCAAGACCGCACCCGAGACCAGAAACGCGACGGCTCCTGCAAATGGACGGAAAAAGGTGACGCGAATATCCTGGCCGCCGACCAGACCCGAACGCGCACCCAGTCCCAGTCCCAGTCCCACCAGCGCAAGCGCGTGAAGAAAAGTACCGGTTCCAACCTCACTGGTACGGTCGACGGCCGCTTGCTGGCGGCTGATCAGGACCGCACCAGGGACCAGAAACGCGATGGCTCCTGCAAATGGACCGAAAAAGAAACGCACAATCTCCTGGCCGCCGATCAGGACCGCATCAGGGATCGCAAACGTGATGGTTCCTGCAAACTGACCGACAAAGAAACGCACAATCTCCTGGCCGCCGATCAGACCCGGGACCGCAAGCACGACCGCAAGCGGGACGGCTCCTGCCAGGGATGATACCCCTGAATGCACGGCGGAGATGGTCGCGCCCTAGTCATTTCCCGCGGAACGTCCCTGTTTGAACGGACCTCACCCCGCTCCTGCGAAGGCAGGGCTACCCCACGCATCGGCTGCATGCCGCTGCCGTTCATTGCGTGGGGAGCCCGCCTGTTTTTCCATCATCTCATTCTTTGCCTTTGGCCCAAAACCCCAAAAGGAGGTGTCCCATGAAACTATTCTGGAGGCTCTTACTGCTGTTGTCCGCCATGTTCCTGGCGCTGGGAAGCGTCGCCATGGCCGGACCCCTGCCCCCCATCGCCCAGTTGGGCAAGATCATGTATCAGGATCTGGATTTCTCCTATAACAGTACCCAGTCCTGCCTGACCTGCCATCACCACTCCTCTGGTTTCGCCGATCCGGACAATCGCCGCGATCCATATACATCCGTAGTCTCTGTGGGTGCTGACGGCGTCAGCAAAGGGGGACGCAACGCCCCTTCGGCGGCGTATGCGGGCTACAGCCCCGTATTGCACAAAAACATGGCCACCGGCGAGTATGTGGGTGGCATGTTCTGGGATGGTCGGGCCACCGGTCTGGTCTTGGGCGATCCCCTGGCCGAGCAGGCCCTTGGGCCGCCGCTCAACCCTGTGGAGATGAACATGCCCGATGCCGAGGCCGTGGTCCAGGTGGTGCGGGACAGCTCCTATGCGAGTCTTTTTCTACAGGTCTTCGGCACCGGTGCCTTGACCGACACGGCTTCGGCCTATAACAACATCGGCCGTGCCATCGCCGCCTTCGAACGCTCCAACCAGGTACAGAAATTCACCTCCCGCTTCGACCGCAACCAGTTGAGCGTGGCCGAGCAGCGCGGGGCCGCCCTGGTCGCCCAGCACTGCGCCCAGTGCCACAGCACCGCGCCGGCGCCAGACGGTTCCAAACCCCTTTTCACCAACTACGGCTATGTGAACATCGGCATCCCCGCCAATCTTTTGTTGGCCGGCAATCCGGTGGACCCGGGACTGGGAGGCTTTCTGGAAAAAGATTACAACAGCCCCGCACCGCTCATCGGCGATGCCGACTATGCGGCCCATTACGGCAAATTCAAGGTACCCACCCTGCGCAACGTCGCCCGTACACCGCCCTATGGGCACAATGGCGTTTTCCCGACCCTCAAGGAAGTGGTGGATTTTCACAATACCCGCGATGTAGCCCCCTGGCCGGCCTCCGAAGTGGAAGAGAACAAAAACATCCAGGATGTGGGTGACATGGGATTGACCGCTTCGGAAGTGGATGATGTGGTGGCTTTCCTCATGAGCCTGACGGACGAATTGCAGACAGGACCTTGAGCGGATCCGGGTGAGCTTGAGAACGGAAAGCCCCGCACTGCATGGGCGGGGCTTTTCTATTGCAGGGACCTGCCTTTTGGCAAGGAAAGCGGGTCGGCTCGTTCAGATTCGAAACGAGATTGCGGTCTGGGCGGATCGCTTCAGTGGCCGCCACCGCCACCACCGCCGCCACCGCCGCCACCACCACCGCCGCCACCGCCTCCGCCGCCACCGCCGCCACCACCGGCCCCATCTCCGGAACCGGTGCCTGCGCCGTGACCCTGGCCGGAGCCGGGCCCACCGGCGCCCTGGCCTTGACCGCCCGCTGCGGGGCCTTTTCCCTGGGAAGCGGCCTGATGCTCGGCCTGCTGGAGGCCCAAAGCCTGACGGGCCTGCTGGTTGGTGTGGGTGCCGGCCATGACTTTCATGGCTTCGCTGGCGATGGTCTCGTCGGCCAGATGCTGTGCTCGGGCGGCTTTGACCGTATAGGCCAAATCCACCGGGAAGGATTTGAAGTAGCGCTGCGCCAGGCCGGATGCGATCATCTTTTGGGATAGGTCGGCAGGCAGGCCGGCCTGTTTGAGTACGGCATAGAAAGTGAGCGCCTCCACCCGTTCGTCGAGGGTCACGGCAGGCGCCCGGCTGAGCAGCTGTTGGATTTCCGCCGGGGTCAGGCCGGCGGCCAGCAGGTCGGCGATGCGCACCACGGCTCCCGGCGCCGTTCCGGGGTCGTGCCGCCAGCCCTTGACCAGTTGAGCCGCCGTGTGCAGTTGCCCGATCTGGCGATCGAGGACGTCATCCATGCGGGCAGGGGGGATCTTTTTGGACAATCCCTCCTCGAGCTTATCCACCAGAGGGACGACCGGCACTCCCTGGCGGGCGGCGCCGGCCACAGCATCCACCCATCGGGTCAGCGTTTTTTCCGGGATCTCATAGCGGTAGCCGGCGGTCAGCATGCGATTGAGCTCGCGCTCGGACACCCCATTCAAACGGGCCTCCTGGACAGCCGCCGCCACCTCCCGGTCTTCCTTGGCCCAGGCCGTCGCGAGGCCTCCCTGCAGCACGCACAGACACAAGCACAGATATAGAAGCTTACAGTTGGTTTGCATTCGATTTGCCATTTTCAACGATAAGAGCCGAGTTAAGGTTGCCGAAACCGTCATCCTGCTGCAACAAAGAGTGCGGATCGGGAACAATCCATTGGTCGTCGATTAAAAAGGCATAAGCGTAGCGGCCCTGGGAAAGCTCGAGCTTCAATCGCCAGGGTCCCCCGGGCGTGTCGCGGTGCATCTGGTATCCATCGGGATTCCAATGATTGAACGAGCCGATGACGGCCACTTTGCCGGCTGCCGGCCAGTCGAGCACGAGATCGATCGGTTTGAGGACGGCCCTGCCGGGCGGCGGCAATGGGGATCCGCCAGGATGGCCCTGGAGCCAGACGGCCAATCCGCCCGCAATAAGCAGCAGTGCCACCGCCGCGGGCATCGCCCGGAGCGGCATCACGGTCCAAGGCGTCTGAATGCGGCGCATCCAGCTTTGCCAGCGGGAGCGTTTCTTGGGCTGGATGCGTCCCATGATCGCCTCCACCAGGCCCGGGGGCGGCGGGGCATCGGGCAGGCGCGCGATCCGGCCGGCCAGGATTCTCAGCTCCTCGCGGGATCCGTCGATTTTTTCAGGTTCAGGTGCCATGTGGCTTCCTCATATGCTTCCCTGGGTCAGACAGAGGGTTTTTTCAATCGGAGCTTGTCACGCAGGCGCTGCAACCCTCTTTGAACGCGCATTTTCGCGCCGCTGGTGGAGATGCCCAGGGCCAGACCCACATCGCGCATGGTCAGGCCCTCGTGAAATCGCAATACCAGGGCTTCGCGGTACTCCAGCGGCAGCGCGGCCAGCAGGCGCGGCAGCCGTTCGGCATCCATATGCACCAGGGAGAGCGCATCGCCCCCCTGGGCCTGTTCGAGGTCGCACCGCTCGGTCGTCAGGCTCACCGCCTCCACCACGCTTTTCTGCCGGCGCATGTGATCCCGGGCCAGGTTCAGGCCGATGGTGTAGAGCCATGGGAAAAATCGGCCGGTGGGCCGGAAGCGTTCCAGGTTTTCGTACACCTTGAGAAAGGCCTCCTGGGTCAAGTCGGTGGCATCTTCCGCATTGCCGGTCATGCGCAACATCATATTATAGATGGGGCGCTGGTACCGGTGCACCAATACAGCGAAGGACTCGGCGTCGCCGCCCAGAATCGCGTTGATCAGCCTATTTTCCTCCGCCGTGTCCATTCAGCAGCCGGTCGACTTCCTCCATTCAAAAGCTTCTATGTTAATATACGCGCGACGAAGCCCGAGCGTCACAAACTATTCGATCATCGCCACCGAGTTTTGCTTGCCGAACCCGTCGTTTTCCACGAACAACGCTTTGGGATCCAGCACCCATCGCTTGCCGTCCACCATGAAGGCATAGTGAAACGGCCCCGGGGGCAACTGCAGCCGAATGGACCAGTGGTCTCCGGCATCCGACCGCAGGCAGTGACTGTCGCCGGTCCACTGGTTGAAATCGCCGATAATGCACACCGATCGGGCGCGGCCTTCGTAATAAAAGGTCACCTCGTGCAGTTCCGCCGGGGCGCTGCCCGGTTGCCAGGCGGCGCAGGCCAGTATGGCCCCCAGGATCGCAAACCATATGACCAGGTGCTTTTGCATCGCGTTACTTCGTGCCTCCGCTGTTTTCAGCCGCCACCCGCCACACCTGATAGTCAGGAAATCGCTCGGCATACAAGCTGAAATACGCCGGGTCGTTCTTTTGAAAAAGGAACAAGCGGCTGAACAGGCTCTCACTGAAACTCTGATCCATCAAGGCCCCGCTGCGGGTGGGGCCTTGATAGGCGAAAATCAATCCGTTGTCCCGGTCATAGCGCCGCGCGCGCCAGCCTTGGCCGTCAAAGAGATGCACCGCCGCCAGCGGGTAAGTCTTGCCGCCCAGGGCGATGGTCCCCTTCCTCAGGTCCAGGTTGAACTCCTTGGAAGCGATGCTATCCTCGGTCCGTTGGCCGTCGGGCAGCCACTTGAAGAGGGGATGCGCCCCCGCCCGGCGCTGGGGATCCCAGGTGCCGAACCAGTACCACCAGTAAGCCGTGCGTGCCAGGCGCTCATCCAGGAAAAGATAGATCTCCCGGCCAGGGTCGGGGAAGAAAAAACGTTGCCATTCGGAAATCGGGGCCAGGCCGGCCTGTTCGATCAAATGTACAGCCCCTTGGGGGCCCGCGCCCAATATGGCCTTGAGCAGGGTCAGGCCCGCGGCCGTATTGCCGAGGGTTCCAAAAAGCTTTTCCATTCCGGCCGGCCCCTGGACGGCGTAAAAGCGCATGAAGCGGGCGGCCAGGGCCGCATCCGGCACCGCCAGCGGCAGGGCGTTGCTCACCGTGCGCAGCCCGCCGTGCAGGCTGCCGTCGTTGATGGTGGCCCGCCGCCCCCAGTAGCGCAACGGGTAGCCGTGATCCCACCAGGCCCACACCAGGGCCTTGGCATCGGTGCCGCGGGCCAGCCGATCGAAGCCTTCGATCACCCCGGGCCCTTCCTTGGGCCAATAAACCCGGACCAGGCTCTCTCTGAAGGGCAGGAACACGACCACGGCGATGAGCAGGGGCGTGGCATATTTCAAGAACGGCCACCGAGCTTGTTGCCCCCAGGCCAGTTGGGCCGCGTACCCCAGGCCCACGGCCAGAAAGGGGGTGAGAAAGATCAGGAAGCGACGGGCGAAGATGAAGGTGAGCGCCCCCACGGCAAAAGGCACGATCAAGGCCGCCGCCTTGCGCCGGTGCTGGTAGAAGAGAGCGGCCAGGCCGGTCAGGCCCAGGAAGAAACTCAGCGGGTGGCCGGTGCTCATGGCCACCATGTCGGCCAGGGCCATCTGCTTTTGCTCGTGCACCGAGACCCCCACATTGGGAAAGTCGGCGGCCTGGCGTTTGGCGATGTAGTCGAACTGTTCGTAAGCGTGGCGGAAAGGACTCACGAAGATGCGCGGGCCCTGCCAGACGGCCACGACGGCGGCGGCCGCCAATCCCACGACCAGGGCGATGCGTCGCTCGCGTGCCCCTGGCCGGTAGTAAAGAAGCATCACGATGACCAGTGGTGTCATGCAGATCAGGGTCACGATGGCCGGGGCCTGATCCCACCAGAGCAGAAAAAGCAGGTACGCCGCGCCACCGCCGGCCAGCCAGGCATAGCGCCGCGGGCCGGCAGACAGGCCGAAGCGGATGAAGAGATAGCAGATGGTCAGCAGGAAGGTGACATTGAGGCAATCGGTGTCGAACCAGCCCATATGACTGCGGTAGACAAAGTACCGCGGCCAAAGCCCCATGGCCACGGCCACCAGACCCATCAGCCGGCCGCCGTAGATTCGGCTGAGCAGCAGCAGCGGCACGGCCAGCGTCAGGCCGAGCAAGGGCGGCAGCATCAAAGCGATCCATTCCAGAGGCCAGGAGGTAATGGCGGAGAGCGTGGCGGCCATGATCGACAACAGGGGCGGCGGCGTGGGCCGGGGGGGCGAGGCGGGCACCCCGCGCAGGCTGTCCGGCTGACCATAGGTATCCTCGCGCAGATCCCGGGCCAGGGCCAGGTAGTAATAACCGTCCAGGGTGATCAACAACGGCCGGCCATCGAAAAAAGCATTGCCGGGATGCTGTCGCCAGGCCAGCAGATCGTCCACCCGCAGCCAGAGGGCCGTCAGCAGCAGGATCGCCAGTACGGTCCAGTATATAAAAGGGGTATTGCCGGAGGTTCCTGGCGGCGGCCGGAGATTTTCGGGGCGGTTCGGGGTCATCGGCGCCTTATCGAACGACGGTGTCGTGCTTGAACTCTTCTTTGCGGATACCGTACTTGCTCATCAATTTATGCAATTGCCGGGTGGTGATGCCGGCTTCGGTGGCCGAGATATTGATCTTGCCATGGTTGCGCGCCACCAGTTCCTTGATGTACTGGCGTTCGAAGTCTTCCAGGGCGATCTTGCGGGCGTCGGAGAGCGGCAGTCGGGCGTTGATGGGCATCACGGCCGCGGGGCATTCGCCCTCGAACAGTTCCAGGGGAAAGCTTTCGGGTGTCAGGCTGGCAGAGTTCTCCAGGATGTAAGCCCGCTCCATGAGATTTTCCAGTTCACGCACGTTGCCCGGCCAGTCGTAGCGGGACAGACTTTCGATCACTTGGGGGTGTACGCTGTGAATGGATTTTTGAAATTCGCGGTTCAGGCGTTTGAGGAAGATCTCGATGAGATGCGGCAAGTCCTGGGTGCGTTCGCGCAGCGAGGGAATCACGATGGGAAAGACGTTGAGCCGGTAGTAAAGATCCTTGCGGAACTGGCCCGCCTCGCACAACTGCTTGAGGTCCGAATTGGTGGCGGCGATCACCCGGGCATTGGTCTGGATCGTCTCCTCGCCGCCCACGCGGCTGAAGGTACCATCCTGCAACACTTGCAGCAGCTTGATCTGGGCCGGCGGCGTGAGGGTGCCGATCTCATCGAGGAAGATCGTACCGCCGTTGGCGATCTCGAACTTGCCCAGTTTCTTGCGCACCGCCCCGGTGAAGGCGCCCTTTTCGTGGCCGAACAGTTCGCTTTCCAGCAGGGTGTCGGGAATGGCGCCGCAATGGACGCTGATGAATTGGGCGTTCTGGCGGTTGCTGTGCTGGTGGATCAGCTTGGCCAGCACCCCTTTGCCGGTGCCGGTCTCGCCCACCAGCAGCACGGTGGTCTTGGTGGAGGCCACCGAACGGATTTTCTTGAACACTTCGAACATGGCCTGGCTCTTGGTCTGCACCACGTCCAGGGCATCGGTTTTCCAGAACTTGTCGCGCAGGTAGTCCAGCTCCGACTGGCGCAGGATTGACTGGGCGATGGAGTCGGCCACCAGGCGCACTTCATCCAGGGAGATGGGATAGCTGATGTAGTCGCGGGCGCCGGCCTTGACCCAGCCCACCGCCCGGCGGATCTGGGAGGGCGGGGTCATGATCACCATCTCGATGGCCGGGTACCGTTGCTGAAAGATCTGCAGGGCGCTCTCGGGTCCGCTGTCGGCTGTATAGGCGGACAGGATCTCCAGATCCACGAAGATCAGGTCAAAGCGCGTCCGGTCCAGAATGCGCAGCGCCGACGGCACATCCGCGGCCGTGTTGAAACGGAACTCCGGACCAAAGGCCTGGCGTATGGCGGCGATATCCTCCGCTACCGCGGAAATTACCATGGCCGAACGCATGGGCCGCCTCCAGTATCAAAGCTTGTTTCCCGTTTTATTGCCGTCATCTATCGTGCAGACCAAGGTTGGTATGGGCAACGCGCCCAAAGATAATCTTTTTTAGTCGAGAACGGAACCCCAGGCAACGATTTATTGCATTCGCGCCGAGGACAGCGGACGGCCGGTTCGACCTATCGACTTGACCGCGCCGTGAACCGCTGCTATGGATATTGGGCCTGCACACAGCGATTTCCCGGCTGGTGGAAAAGTTAGCGGTAGAACCAGAAGGTATTCCCCGATTAAGAGAATTATCATTGGCAGCAAACATCAGGACCCAATTATCATCGGCAGGGCGCAGAAGCAACGCTGGATTGATATTAAAAGTCGCGCCGGTGGGAATCCTCCATGAATGCGTCATCTGATAATAACCATAGCAGCCGGTTTCCACTGGAAGAACCTCCACTGTTGACCGGCCGACCCAAGGGCGGAAACCTGCCCGAACGCTATACCGTCAAGTCCAACGGTCAGGACCGGGTGTTGACCTGCCTGGAAGCTCCCAACCAGAATGTCCATATCGAGGCCGGCCTCTCGTTTTCGGCCTCGGTGGCCAAGAAGTCCCCTTCCGGTACCATTTTCCTGGACGGCGTGGCCCAGTGCGAGCCGTTCATGGATCACGAGCGCCAGGTGTACAATCTCGACCACCATGAAGGCTGCGTGCGCTCTTTCACCCTGGCCGCCTGCGAACAGGCCCTGGTGCTCTACATGAAGGGGCTCGACCTGCAGAACCGGGAATGGAATATCTTCGCCAACGAACCGGACCTGGACACGGTGCTGGCCATCTGGATCATCCTCAACCATGCCCGCATCGCCCGTCAGGATGCCACCCAGCGGCGGCTGCTCTTCGCCCTGGTGCGCTACGAAGGCATCATCGATGCCCTGGGGCTGGAGCTCAAAGACTTGAGCGCCCTGCCGCCTGAGCTGATGCGCAAAATCCAGCGGGTCATCGACCATCTGCGCAGTGAAGAGATCGCCTTGAAAAAGGAGGGCCGCTGGGCAAAGGCCGACTATCTGACCTATACGGCCGCCATTTTGCACAAGGTCGACCAGATCTTCTACAAGCCCAGCGATTTCGCCGACTACTTCGGCGTGGAAGAGCTGGCGCGCATCGACCTGAGCGACCAGCGGATCGCCGCCGTGGTCGAAGCGGACATGGGCATCTACGAAATCGAGCCCCACCTTAACAAGCTTTACGGCAACCGTCTGGGAATCGTATTTCTTAAAAAGGGGCTTAAAAATTACACCGTGCGCCAGATGGACATGTTCATGCCCATCACCCTGGACGAAATCTATGAGCGCCTCAACTTCGTGGATCGGGCGGTCAAAAACCGCACCCTGACCAACAAGTGGGGTGGCGCGGCCGATATCGGCGGCTCCCCCCGGGAGAGCGGTACGCACCTGAGCCCGACAGAAATCGTCCAGGCCTGCCAGGAGGCGGTGCGCAAACCGGATCTGGCCCAGAAAACCTATCGCTTCGGTCTGGCCGCCGCGCTGGCGGCCTTTATCGTCCTGTGCGCCCACATCGTGCGCTTGATCTGGAATCCGGCGAACTGGCTGGCGCTGCCCCAGCTGCATCCGCTTTGGCTGCATCCCGATTTCGGCATGGTGCTGAGCCTGTTGCTGGCCTCGACCTTCAGCCTGGCCCTGGTCGTGGATCACCGGGGGTGGCAGTATGGCTGGAGCCGCCCCATCGGCTCCCAGTGGTGGGCCCTCCTTCCGGCCGTACTGGCCGGCGGCGTGGCCGGCGGCGCCTGGGCGCCGGCCGCCTGGGCGATCGACAAGGAGTGGCTCTACATGGCCTGCTTAGGTGTAGTGGGCATGCCCCTGGCTGTGGAGATCCTTTTCCGCGCCCTGGTCCATGGTCTGCTGGCCCAATATGCCCGGATCCAGCGTTACGACACCCGCTGGTTCATCTCCTGGCCCAACCTGGGCAGCACGCTGCTCTTCATGGGTTTTGCCTTCTTCCACCTGCTATGGGGCCGACAGCAGGACCCGCCGAATACCATTAAAATCGCCTCGTGCCTCGCAGGGGCCATGCTGATGGGACTCTCCCTGGGGATGGTGCGGGAGCGCGCCCAGAGCATCTGGCCGGCGGTCTTCTTTCACATGCTGGCCAGCGCCGCCGCCTTCTTGATGCCCATATTGCTTTAGCATCCGGCCTGACCGGCCGATATTCTTTCCTGTCGACCCGGTCGGACCGAACGTTCTCTTTGACATGGGCCTGACTTTTCACTTATAGTGCCGAATTAAAATGTAAATTTCAGAATAGCCCGATCGGGATCAATGGCAAGGCGTCAAGACACGGCCTCAGCCCCCAAGGAGCATGGTTCATGGATCAAGGGTTCATAGACGAAATTCTCACCGGCGACAGCGACGAGATCGCGGAGCTCAAGGCCAACAAGTCTGTTTTGGAGGGGTTCATCGCCCTGGCGCGCGAATTGGACGGCCTGCCGGAGATCAGCAAACGCTTCTATGAGGAGTCCCGCAGCCTGTATCAAGCCACTTGCACCGATCGCACCATCACCGACCTCGAAGCCTTGATGACCAAATTCTTCGGCCCTCCGGTCAAGCCGGCCGGCAAGCCGCTGCCCCGCAAGTTGCGCAAGAACTCTTCGGCGAAATATCTGGGCGGCGTGGAAAACGACCAGTCCCTGTTCATTCTGCCGCTCAAGACCGGTGAGTTTTACGGGGCGCTGTGGCCGTGGCGGCGCAACAAGGCCAAGATCGAAATCCATATGGGCTACTGCTCCGACTGGATCGTGGACGATCACTACCACCAGCTCGAGACACTGGTGAAGCGCAGCCTGAGCCAGGGAGTCATGCAGCAGATGAGCAGCGGCGTGGGCGGCCAGATTCACGGCATCGGCCTGCCCTCCTTCCTGCAGATGGCGGAAATGGAACAATCTTCGCTGACCCTCAACGTTTCCGCCGGAGGACACACGGGAACCCTTTACGTCCAGCAGGGCCAGATCGTGCATGCCGAAACCAGTGATCTGGCCGGCCGCGAGGCGGCCTTCCGCATCATCAGCTGGGACAACGCCACCATCGAACTCGCTCCCGTCGACACCACCAAGAAAGACACCATCAAGATGCCGCTGATGCAGGTGCTGATGGAGAGCCTGAAGATCAAGGACGAAATCACCGGCCCCAGCGAAATGCCGCCGGTCCCGCCCCTGCCCATGGAGCGACGCGAGCGGCCCAGCGGCGCACCATCGAAGCGGCTGGTCCGCCTGGAACGCGCCCCGGAGCCCAAGATCCGCAAAGCTGGCATGCGTTTGATGACGCTGTTCGCCATCGCCGTGGGCATCTTCGCCGTCCTGGCCACCGCCACCATCGTCGGTTTCTACCTTGTGGAAAATCAAAATATCGCGGACAAATACTACAAAATGCTCGGCCAGGTGGAAGAGGCCCCGTCCATCGAGCAAAAAATAGACCTGCTGCAGAAATACCTCAAAGATCACCCGGACTCCGGCCACACATCCGAAATCAAATTGCGCCTGACCCAGCTCGAGCAAAGCAAGGAAGACCGCGACTTCGACCAGACCGTTCTGAAAATCAGCTCCCTGCCGGTGGACGACCAGTACGAACGCAAGGCGGTCAGCCTCTATGGCGATTTTCTGGAAAAGTACCCCAACAGCCGCTACCAGAAGCGCATCATGGACTCCATGGGCGACATCAAGAACCTGGTTGATCAGTACTATTACGAAGAGTTGAAGCGCGCCGCGCGCATGGATTTCAGCGAGCGCCTGCAGGTGTATAAGAGCTACCTCAAGCGTTTCCCATCGGGCCGATATCAAGGCGACGTGGACACCCTGATCAATGAAATGGGGCAGCAGCACCTCAAGTACCTTAAAACCGAAGACGCCAAATGCGAGCAGACCCAGCGCTGGGAGCCGTGCGTCCAGCGCTACGAAACCTTCATCGCCGAGTTCCAGGGCATGCCCCTGGCCGAAGCGGGCCGCCAGATGCTGGCCGAACTGCAGGACAAGCGCGACCTGGCCCAGTTGCACAAGATCAAGAATGAATCGGGGACGGATTACGAGAAGATCACCCAGGCCTACCGGGACTACCTGGAGGCTCATCCCCAGAGCACCCAAAGGCAGGCGCTGGAAAGCGAACTGGTCGAGCTGAACAAAAACCTGGCCGTCCAGCGCCAATGGCAAACGGTTCAAGCCTATGCATCCAATCCCGCCAACAGCCTGTACGAGCGCACCCAGCGGCTGGATCGCTATCTGCGCGAACATGCCTCCGGTCCCTACACCGGCGAGGCGCAAGCCCTGATGAGTCAGCTCGAAGCCCAGCGCCAATTGGCACTGCAGCAGCAGAAAGAAACGGCACGCCAACAGGAAGAACAGGCAAGGCTCCAGCGCGAGCGGGAAAAGCGGGCCCAGCAGCAGCAGCGCGCCGCCCGGGCGCGCAGCGAACTGGCCGGCCAGTTGCGCACCTCGGCCCGCTTCAAGGTCAACGATGACGGCACTTTCACCGACGCCACCACCGGTCTGACCTGGAACCTGCTCGACACGTACCAGGAACTGGGAGGGTGCCTGGACTACCCCGCCGCGCAGCAATACATACAATCGCTGAACACCGGCGGCTTCGACGACTGGCGGTTGCCCAAGGCCAGCGAACTGGGGGCGCTCTACAAGCAAAAGCCCTTCTTCCCCGCCAGCGGCGCCGAATGGTACTGGAGCGCGGAAGCTTATACCCGGGGCTACCACGATGTGGTGGATGTGGTGACGGCCAAGCCCGAAACGGTTTTCCAGCGCCAGCAGCGGCGTCAAAATGCCTGCGGCGCCGTGCGCGCTGTGCGCCCCTGATCCCGCTTGCCACCCCCATCCGGCCCCCCCTGGCAGCTTTCCAGGTCGGGCGGCCCAGGGGCGCACCCTTGACCATTCCCCGAGAATCGGCATCGCACCTGATACTTACCGGATTAAACCTGACACGCCGACGCCGATGGATTTGTTTTTCGTTGAAAAGTCGAGCGGAACATACTATAGCGGCAGAAATTTTTTCCAAGATCGCCACGAGGGGGTAGAAGATGCGCAAGAATGTCTGGATCGCAGCAGCGATGGTGGTTGTGTTGGGCCTGATCTGGGGAACGGTCTGGGCCGCGGAAGAGGAAATGTGCGTCCCCATGGGGACCATCACCCTGGAGCCGCTATCGGCCGAAGCCAAACGCGTGGCCGTGGAGTTTCCCCACGCCGTTCATTTCGGTTACAACTGTCAGCGATGCCATCATACCTGGAATCGGGAATCGGCGATCACCGGCTGCAGCGCGTCGGGTTGTCATGATATCGTTGAAGTCCCGAAAAGCGAAGACGGTCGTCCCGCCAAGGATGCCACCTTACAGGCGCGCTACTTCAAGAACGCGTATCACACCATGTGCATCGGCTGCCACAAAGAGATCAACAGGCAGAACCAGAAATTGCAGGCGACCCGCATCCTCACCGATCAGAAACTGGCCGCCAATGGCCCCACCGGCTGCATTCAGTGCCATCCCACAGAATAGACCGGAGTAATACCGCGTCATCGCCCTTAAAAAAAAAACCTGCCGCCGGATGGCGGCAGGTTTTTTTGTTGTCCCGGAGCCTCATTTCGATTTGGCGTCGGTGTTTTCGGGTGCCGAAGCCAGAATACCGCGGTTGAAGATTTCGTAGGCCAGTTTGAGGGTCGATTTGAGATGGTCCTTTTTTTCGTCGATGATTTTTTTGCTGGCCTCCCAGAGGACCACTCCTGAAAAAAGCGACCAGGAGATGTCGGACAACGCCACCGGATGGCAGTTGATGAATTTGCCGGCCTCGATGCCCTCCTGGAAGATCCTGGCGATGGCGCCGATGGAGTTGCGCGACAGGGTCTTGATCTCCTCGATCAGCTCCGGTGAGAGATTTTTCAGGGTTTCGCTGGATTGCAGGTGGAACATATTGATGATGATCAACGGGTCGAAGTCGTAGACGTCAAACATCACATCCTGGAGCGCATCCAGCTTCTGCATGGGGTCGAGTTCGGTCTGGTTGATCACATGAGAAACGCGAATGTGCAGATACTGCAGGATCCGCAGCGACAGGGAGGCGTAGAGTTCCTCCTTGTTCTTGAAATAGAGGTACAACGTGCCGGGGCTCAGTTCAGCCTCCTTGGCGATGTCCTCCATGGTGGTCTTGTTGAAGCCTTTGTCCGAAAACACACGCTTGGCGGCCACGATGATCTGCTGGCGCCGTCGCTCCTTCTCCCGCTCTTTACGCTCTTGAATACCCATTTTCTCCAATCCTGCATGACATGTAATTTATCAATATGTTCGGCCCCGCATCAGCGTCGGCGTCGGCGTCGGTCCGGTCAAGGTCCCCGCCGCCCCCGTGAGGGCTAATTCCGCTTGGTTGTTAGCAAAATAAATGTATGAAAATCGTCAAAATGTCAATTATTTAATAAATGCTCCTTACCTTACGGCGGCTGCACGGCCGGGCCCGCCAGCGCTGCGATGGGGTCCGGTAAAAAGCGCCGGAGATCCCGGAGCGTGCAGGCACGGGCGAAATCGGTCACCCAGCGGCTGTAGCGCCCCAGGCGCAACACCCGATCGAAGGCGGTCGACTGCGCGTTTTCGTCCAGGTAACCGGCGGCGCCCAACACCCCTGGGCAGAGCAGGGCGTTGATGTAGGGTATCCGTCGGCTGCGGCAATAAAGGGCGCCTTTGCGATCGTCCATGATGATAAAATCGGCGGCCCCTTGTTCAAAGGCCAGGATCGTATCGCGTTCGCCCTTGTCCAAGGCGGCCAGGCGCGGGAGACCGTCTGCTCGCGGCGGCGCGACCGCTTCGAGCAGACCGGCCGCCGCGGCTGCCTTGAATTCGGCTGCGCCGTAACGGCCGGCCACGGTGATCTCCTGGACAACCGCCGGCACCACACACAGACGGAAAGCCGCGGCCATCAGTTCCAACAAATCGGCCTTGAAGAGCAGAATGGCCGAAGAAGCATCGATCACAGCCGTTTTCATCTATTTGAACAGGGGGGTACTGATGTAGCGCTCGCCGGTGCTGGGCAGAATGGTCACGATGCGTTTGCCGGCATTTTCCGGACGGCGGGCCAGCTGCAACGCCGCCCAAACAGCGGCGCCCGACGATATCCCGCAAAGGATCCCCTCCTGGGCCGCCAGGCGGCGCGCAGTGTCGAAGGCATCGTCATCGCCCACCGCGACCACCTCATCCACCAGGGACATATCGAGCACCTTGGGGATGAAGCCGGCGCCGATGCCCTGTATCTTGTGGGGCCCCTTGGCCTTGCCCGAAAGCACCGCCGAGGCGGCCGGCTCCACGGCGACGGCCCGGAAGGCCGGATGCTTGGCCTTGATGAACTGGCTCACACCGGTGATGGTGCCGCCGGTGCCCACCCCGGACACGAGGATATCCACCTTGCCCTCGGTGTCGGCCCAGATTTCCGGCCCGGTGGTTTCGCGGTGGGCCTGGGAATTGGCCGGATTTTCGAACTGGTTGGGCATGTACGCCTGGCGGTTGGAAGCCACGATCTCTCTGGCCCTGGCGATGGCGCCGGCCATGCCTTCCGGGCCGGGCGTCAGCACCAGCTCGGCGCCCAGATGGGTCAGCAGCTTGCGGCGCTCCACGCTCATGGTTTCCGGCATGGTCAGCAACAGGCGATACCCGCGCACGGCGCACACGAAAGCCAAGCCGATGCCGGTGTTGCCGCTGGTGGGCTCCACGATAAGGCTGCCCGGTCCGATGAATCCCTGACGCTCGGCCTCGGCGATCATGGCGGCAGCGATACGGTCCTTGACGCTGCCCAGGGGATTGTAGAATTCCAACTTGGCCAGGATTTCGGCTGGGGCTTGCGCAGCCAAACGATTCAATCGCACCAGCGGCGTGCGGCCGATGGTGGCGGTAACGGTGCTATAGAATTGCATATCAGGCTCCTTTGCTGCGGTGGTTGGCCGATTTGTAGATCAGCCGGGGGTGCTCCATCATCACCGTCGTGTCGGGCGGCACCGATTCGGTGAGCCACACATTGCCTCCGATCACCGACCGCGCGCCGATCACCGTGTCGCCGCCCAGAATGGTGGCCCCGGAGTAAATGATCACATCGTCCTCGATCGTGGGGTGCCGCTGCTTGCCCCGGTATTGCTCGCCGGCATTCTTGGGCAGGCTCAGCGCCCCCAGGGTCACGCCCTGGTAAATGCGCACATTGCGGCCGATACGGGTGGTCTCGCCGATCACGACACCGGTGCCGTGGTCGATGACGAAGCTGGGGCCGATATTGGCGCCCGGATGGATGTCGATACCGGTGAGGCTGTGGGCATGCTCGTTCATGATGCGCGGCAGCAGCGGCACCTCCAGTTCGAACAGGCGGTGGGCCACCCGGTGTACCATGATGGCGAAGATGCCCGGATAGCTGAAGATGATTTCGTCGTGGCTCTTGGCCGCCGGATCGCCCTCGTAGGTGGCCCGCACGTCGGTGGCCAGCACCCGGCGGATGTCGGGGATCGATTCGAGCACGGCCAGCGCCTTGGCCTGGCCGCTCTGCTGACACTCGCTGCACGGCAGGTTGTAGCGCAGGCAGTCGTGGCGCACATGGTGGGCGATCTGCTCGGAGAGCATGTCGTAGAGTTCCGAGACACTCTGTCCCAGGCTGTACTTCATGTTGGCCGGGTCCAGCTTGTTCTTGGTGAAATAGCCGGGAAACAGGATTTCACGAAACCGGTCGATGAGATGGGAAACGAATCCTTCGGACGGAATCGGCTCGTAATCGATATGCGTATAACACTCGTCGGTGTGACAATGGGCGATGATCTGTTCGGCGATCTCGGGCACCCGGGCCTTCATCTGCTTGCAGGCCGCCACATCGGCTTTGCAGGCATCGCTTTCGAGTTCACAGGCATGCGCATGCTGGACGGGTTTTTCCATAATGACCACTCCTCTGAGGTTTCACCTATCGGGTGCCGCTGTAAATAACGACAATTATAAGGCGATTCGGCCCTGACGCAAGGTGATGCAATTTTCCCTTGGCCTGCGCGGTCTTACTGTGTTATGCCTTACCCATCATACCGGTTTTTTTCTTTTATCCCTTCAGCATCAGGCACGGACGTATGAAACGAAAACATATCGTCACGTTGGCACTGATCGGCCTGGGAGTGGTCATCGGTTTTCCGCTCTTCAGCATGACCTACTACACCATGGTGCGCACCTCCACGCCCCAGTTCTGCGCCAGTTGCCATGAGATCCAATTCGCCTTCAACACCTGGCGAACCTCCACCCATGTCAACAACGCCCAGGGGTTCGTGGCCGATTGCATGGATTGCCACCTGCCGGCCCCCCATGACACCTTCAACTTCTTCTACGCCAAGACCTTTCACGGCATCAAAGATGTCGCCGCCCATTTCCTGGGCGGAGAATACGATCACGCCAAGAACCGGCAGCGGGCATACGATACCTTCGACAACCAGCAGTGCATGAAGTGCCATCGCAACCTCTTGTATATCCCCGACAAACGCGGCGCCATGCTGGCCCATCGCACCGTGCTGTATCCGCTCCCCGGTTACGAGAAAAAGTGCGTGGATTGCCACCGCGACCTGGTGCACAATCCCGCGTCGCAATATCTCTACAAGGAATACCAGCCGCCCTATCGTGGACTGGGATTGTAGCCCGGTGCCTCGTCCGCACGGCCGGCTGAACGAACGGATAAAAACGAAGCATAGAAGAACAGGGGGGAGACCATGAAACATTGGATTGGAGCCATGGCCGGCGGTCTGTCGCTGGTGCTGGCGGTCGTCGCGCTGAGCGAGATGGCCGGCGCGCAGCAACAGAACATCCCTACGGAAAAGGCGTTCCGAATCGAGCGCAGCATGCCGCCCGAAGCCGTGGCCTGCCTCGAATGCCATAAGACCGAGCACCCGGGCCTCTTTGCCGACTGGGCCCACAGCCGCCATGCCAGCGCCAACATCACCTGCTACGACTGCCATGCCGCCGAAGCCAGCGATCCCGATGTGAGTCAATCCCATTTTAAGCAGTATGAACGCGCCGATCTCAAATATGGGCGCAAGGAGTACAAGGTCCCCATATCGGCCGTGGTGACGCCCAAGGATTGCTCCCGCTGCCATCCGGACGAGGCCAAACAGTACAGCGTCTCCAAGCACGCCAATACCATGGAGATCATCTGGAAGATCGATCCCTGGCTCAACAAAGGCATGAACAGCGATTTCGAACGGGCCGCCGGCTGCTACCACTGCCATGGCACCATCCTGAAAAACGATAATGGGGTTCTGGATCCCTTGACCTGGCCCAACGTCGGCGTAGGGCGGATCAATCTGGACGGCAGCAAGGGCAGCTGCACCTCCTGCCACACGCGGCATCGCTTTTCCGTCATGGAAGCGCGCAAACCCGAGGCATGCGGCCAGTGCCACCTGGGACCGGACCACCCCCAGATCGAAATCTACATGGAATCCAAACACGGCGACATCTATACGGCCCATAAAAACGAATACAACTGGGATGCCGCGCCGGGCACCTGGACCCCGGGCGTGGACTTCCGCGGTCCCACCTGCGCCTCCTGTCACATGTCGGGCGCCGGCACCACCCTGACCAGCCACGATGTCACCGAACGGCTCTCCTGGGAACTGCAAGCCCCCAAGACCGTGCGGCCTTCGGAGTTCGCGGCCCTGCCCGCCAAGACCGATTGGAAGGTCGAGCGCGACAAGATGAAAATGGTCTGCATCCAGTGCCACGGCAAGACCTGGGTGGACGACCACTATGTCAAACTGGACAAGGTGGTGCAGGAGTATAACGACGTTTACTTCGCACCGGCCAAGAAGATTTTCGATGACCTTTACACGAAGAAGCTTCTGGACAACACCAAGTACTTCGACGAACAGATGGAGGTGGAGTTCTACGAACTGTGGCACCACGAGGGCCGGCGCGCGCGCATGGGTGCGGCCATGATGGCCCCCGACTATTCCTGGTGGCACGGTTTCTACGAGTGCAAGAAGCGCTACAACACCTTCATGGAAGAGGCGCGCCATATGATCGAGACCAATACCAAAGCCTATGTGTTCCCCGATTATCCCAACGCCACCGGCAGCACCGAAAAACCCAAGGTGCTGTTCCCGGACAGCAAATAGGCCGACCACCGATTGAACCTGCAGCCCCGCGGCCCCCAGGGACCGCGGGGTTTTTTATGGCTTGCTTTTTGGAGAACCATGCCCAGCTTTAGTCGTTTTCATCGAGGCGCAGGACTCCCACCCCCAAGGAGGCGCAATGAACACCCCCAAACGCTATGATGTGGTGATTCTGGGCACCGGACCGGCCGGCCTGCAGGCGGCCATCCATGCCGCCCGCAAAAAGGTGTCGGTACTGGTGCTGGGCAAGGAGAACAAGAGCAGCCTGTTTCATGCCCATATCGAAAACTTCTGCTGCCTGTTCAATGTGGCCGGCGAGCAGATGCTGGCCAACGGCCGCAAACAGGCCGCCGGTTTCGGAGCGCATTTTTCCGAAGACGACGTGCTCTCCATCGAAAGCAGTGCGTCCGGTCTGACCCTCAAGACCGAAAGCGGCGACACCTTGATCGCCTCGGCCCTGATCATCGCCACCGGGACTCACCGCAACCGCCTGGGCGTCAAGGGCGAAAAAGAGCTGATCGGCAAAGGGGTCAGCTACTGTGTGGATTGCGACGGCCACTTCTACAAGGGCGAAAGCGTGGCGGTGGTGGGCAATGAGAGCGCGGCCGTGGATGGTGCCCTGACCCTGGTGGAGATCGGCGCCCGACAGGTGCACCTGGTGTGCGACCGGTTGGCGGTTTCCCAGGCCTTGAAAGCCAAACTGGAGACCAGCCCGGTCCAGGTCCACCTGGGGGCCAAGGTCGAGGCCATCCAGGGCGGCGCCCAGGTGGAAGCGGTGGCGCTGACCGACGGTGCGGCCATCCCCGTGAGCGGCGTATTCATCGAACAGGGGGCCAAGGGACTGCTGCAACTGGCCACCAACCTGGGCATCCTGCTCGACGACGAGATGCGTTACATCCGCACCGACAAGCAGCAGGCCACCAACATGCCCGGCATCTATGCCGCCGGCGATGTGTGCGGCCCGCCCTGGCAGATGGCCAAGGCGGTCGGCGAAGGGTGCGTGGCCGGTATCAACGCGGCCGACTACGCCAGGAAAAAGAAGCAGTAAACAAAGAATGGTTTCAAAATATTCAATGACGTTTTGAACCTCAAAGGAGAGAATTATGGCCAAACGTGTCACTATCGATGAAGATGAATGTGTCGGCTGCGAAAGCTGTGTGGAACTCTGCCCGGAGGTCTTCGAATTCGATGAAGCCAGCGGCAAAGCCAAGGTGATCAAACCCGACGGGGTGGACGAGTGCATCGAGGAAGCCATGGGGAGCTGCCCGGTGGAGTGCATCAAGTGGGAATAGTCGTTGACTGCGGTTCACCAGCAACGCGGAGCTTGCATCGCCGCGGGCCATATGAATAAGATGACGCCATGAACGACCATGTCGTCATCGTAGACGATGACCCCATCACCCTCAAGCAACTGCGACGGATTCTGGAAAATCAGGGATACCGGGTGTCGGCCTTTTCCACCCCCCAGCGGGTGCTGCAGCATCTGGAAAAGACGCCCTGTGACCTGCTCATCAGCGATGTCAAGATGCCGGCCATGAGCGGCATGGACCTGATGACCCAGGTTCGCGGCCGTTTTCCGGCCGTGGAGGTAATTCTCGTCTCCGGTTACGCCACCTTGGACGGCGCCGTGGCCGCCACCAAAGAGGGCGCCTTTCACTACCTGGCCAAGCCCTTCACGCCCGAGCAACTGCGCCAACGGGTCCAGGAGGCCCTGGCGCATGGTAAAGCGCGGCGGATGGCCGCAGGCCAAGGTCTGCCACCGCTGCTCATCGGTGCCAGCGCCGCCATGCGCAGGGTGGAAGCACTGGTGCGCCAGGTGGCGGCGGCCGACTGCACGGTGATGATCACCGGCGCCTCGGGCACGGGCAAGGAACTGGTGGCCCGTGCGTTGCACGCCCTGAGCCCGCGCGCCGCCAAGCCTTTCGTGGCCTTCAATTGCGGCGCGCTGACCGAAACCCTGATCGCCAACGAACTGTTCGGCCATGAAAAAGGGGCCTTCACCGGTGCCGATCGCTGCAGCCCCGGCCTGCTGGAAATGGCCGACGGCGGCACGCTCTTCCTGGACGAGGTCGGTGAAATGCCCCTGGCCATGCAGGTCAAGCTGCTGCGCGTGCTGCAGGAAAAAGAAGTCATCCGCGTAGGCGGCACACGGCCCATCCCCCTGGATGTGCGCATCGTTTCAGCCACGGCCAAAGACCTCAAGGCCGCGGTGGAAAGCGGCGCCCTGCGCGATGATTTCCTCTTCCGGGTCAATGTCTTCAATATCCACCTGCCGCCCCTGCGCGAACGCCGGGAAGATATCCCCCTGCTGGCCTATCACATCCTGCACCGCCTGCAACGCAGGGGGGCCAGCAAGATCAGCGCCATCTCCCAGGAGGCCATGGCGCTGCTGACCCGTTATGCTTTCCCGGGCAACGTGCGCGAACTGGAGAATATCCTCGAGCGCGCCGCAGCCGTATGCCACGACGAAATCATTCGAGTTTCGGACCTGCCGCCCGATCTGGTGGAGTTGGAGCTGCGCGAGTACAAGCGGCCGGAGGGCCCCTTGATGACCCTGGAGCAACTGGAACAGGATTATATCGCCCACGTGCTCAAGCTCACCGATGGCGCCCGCGCCCGGGCCGCCGATATCCTGGGCATCGACCGGGCCTCTTTGTGGCGCAAGCTCAAGAAGTACGGACTGGATTAAACGTTGCGCATTGCAACGTTAGCGTTGGTTTTCGCAACATCGCAATCCGGGCGTCCCACGTCGCCGATCCGCTCCCCCCAATCCGTCAGTGCCGTTGCACATTGCAACATCGCGCTCCCCACGGAATAGCCCTTCAATATTTTTATTTCTATATATTCAAATAAATATGTCCATTTTCATTTCTGGCAGGCCCCTTGCTCTAAATGCCTCCCAAAGCAGGGAGGCTGCATGTTTCAGGACATTCTCATCGTTTTCGACGGCTTGACGGTCAGCCCGGAGACCTTGAGCTATGCCCGGGAGCTGGCCCTGCGCATGGATGCCCGGGTGACCTTTTTGATGCTGGCCCAGATGCGCTTCATGGAGCGGACCGTGCTGGAATCCAAACGCAGCACCCTGAGCCGCATGGAAGATCAAGCCGCCCAGTTGCTGACCCGCGCCGCAGAGCCCTTCATCCAGCAGGGCCTCGAGGTACGCTCGGCCTTTCGGGTGGGCGACCCGGCCCAGGAGATGTTGAAATTCCTGGCCGACCGCCCCCCTTTTCAAGTCGTCGTGTGGGGCAGTTCCATGGACCTGCCGCCCAAGGGTCACTGGATTGGAAGAGTATCGGGCCACATGGAGTGCCCGTTGATCACCGTGAGCAAGAAGGAGAAGAGTTGAATGGAACCCTTGACCCTGAACATGATGCTGGTGATGGGCATGATCGCCCTGGCTATCTTTCTCTTCGTGGTGGAGTGGGTTCGCGTGGATGTGGTGGCCATCCTGATCATGGTGACCCTGCCGCTGCTGCACCTGGTGACCCCCAAGGAGGCCTTCGTGGGCCTGAGCAGCAACGCAGTGGTCTCGATCATCGCCGTGATCATCATCGGCGCGGGCCTGGACAAGACCGGCATCGTCAACAAGCTGGTGGCACCGGTGGTAAAGATCGCAGGCAACAGCGCATCACGGGTGGTCATCGCCATCTCCGTGACCATCGCGATCATCTCCAGCTTCATGCAGAACATCGGCGCCGCGGCCCTTTTCCTGCCGGCCATTCAACGGGTGGCCAAGTCCCAGAAGATCCCGTTGAGCAAGCTGCTGATGCCCATCGGTTTCAGCTGCATCCTGGGGGGCACCATCACCCTGGTGGGCAGCAGCCCGTTGATCCTGCTCAACGACCTGCTTGTGCCGTTCAATCTCAAACCGTTCCGTCTGTTCGACGTGACCCCCATCGGCCTGGCGCTGGTAGCCGGCGGCATCGCCTGCTTCATTATCTTCGGCCGATTCATTCTGCCCCAGGGCGTCGTCGATGATGGCGGCCATGCCGACGCGTCCGCGGCCGGCGAAGATGAGAACCAATGGGGGGAGATGTACGAGCTGACCACCCCCGAAGACTTCACCCACTATCGCGATCCGGTTACGGTGCGGGATTTGCGCGACCGCTACCTTTGCAACGTGGTGGCCATGACCGAACCGCCCGATTATAAAACCATCTCGCCGTCGGCGGATATGGCGTTGCATGCCAACAGCGAGATCGTGGTCTACGGCCGCAAGGAAGATGTGGACCGCTTGGCCGCCGCAGAAGGAATGCACATCCGGGACCGGCTGGAAGCCTACAAGATGGACCTGGAGGCGTCCCAATCGGGCGTCGTGGAGGCGGTGGTGGCGCCCCGCTCGTCGCTCATCGGCAAGACCCTCCGGGAGGTCAACCTGCGCGACCGCTTCCGCATCAGCCCCTTGAGCATCTATCGCCAGGAAGAGACCTACCGGGCCAAGATGGGAGAAATCGAACTGCAGGTGGGCGATGTGGTCCGGCTTTTCGGCACCTGGAAACGCCTCAAAGCGCTGCAGCGGGAAGGTGGCCTGCTCTTCAGCATTCCCACCGAAGTCGAAGAGATGCGGCCGGAAAAGGCAGTGTGGGCGGCCATCTGGCTGGCGACGGCGCTCACCATGACCATGGTCTTCAACATCCAACTGTCGGTGGCCCTGATGACCGGTGCCCTGGGCATGGTCATTACCCGGGTGCTGACCATCGATGAAGCCTACAGCTCCGTGGACTGGCGCACCATCTTCCTGCTGGCCGGCCTGATCCCCCTGGGCATCGCCACGGAGAAGACCGGCACCGCGGCCTGGATCGCCCACACGGTGCTCAACCTGATCGGCACCGTGCCGCCCATCGTCTTGCTGTCGGTCATCGGCGTCCTGGCCACGCTCTTCTCCCTGGTGATCTCCAATGTAGGCGCCACCGTATTGCTGGTGCCGCTGGTGGTCAACATGGCCATCGCGGCCCACGCCGACCCGCGCATGGCGGCACTGGTGGTGGGCCTGGCCACGAGCAACTCCTTCGTGCTGCCCACCCACCAGGTCAATGCGCTGTACATGGGACCGGGCCGCTATCGCACCGTCGACTTCATCAAGGCCGGCACCGTGGTGAGCGTGGCTTTCCTGGTGGTCATGGTCGCCATGATGGCGCTGTTTTACTGATACCAACCGTCGCCTGAGTGAAGATAAAGGAGCATTTGCAATGGCCATCATCACGATATCGAGAGGATCTTATTCCATGGGCAAGGCCGTGGCCGAACAGGTGGCCGCCTGCCTGGGGTACACCGTCATCAGCCGCGACCTGTTGCTGGATGCCAGCACGCGCTTTCATGTATCGGAGATCAAGCTGATCCGGGCCATCCACGACGCACCCGGCATCCTGGAGCGGCTGAGCCACAGCCGGCAGGCCTACCTGGCCTACATCCGGGCGGCCCTGACCGAGCGGGTGCGCGACGGCAACGTCGTCTACCATGGCCTGGCCGGGCATTTACTGCTAAAGGGAATTCCAGGCGTCCTGAAGGTACGCATCACCGCCGATCTGGAACGCCGGGTGGAAAACGAAATGCAGCGCGAAGGCATCAGCGCCCAGGAGGCCCGCGATATCATCCTCAAGGATGACAACCAGCGCCGCGGATGGACCAAAAGCCTGCACGGCGTCGATCCCTGGGACAGCAACCTGTATGACCTGGTGGTGCGCATCGGCGCGCTGACGGTGGCCGATGCCGTGAGCTTCATCTGCGAAGCGGCCCGGAGCGAAGGCTTCCGGACCACGGACAAGAGTCTGCAGCCGGTAAAGGATCTGGCCCTGGCCTGCCGCATCAAAGCCGAGCTGGTGGAAGAGTTCCCGACCGTCGGCGTGACCTGCCAGTATGGCAATGTCATCGTCTACACCCGGGAAAAGGGCACGGGCGGCAGCCGCCTGCACAAGCGGATAGAAGCTTTGAGCAAAGAGATCCAAGGCGTTTTCAACTTGGAAGTCCACTCGTCGGAGAATTTTCCTGCGGATGCGGTTTGAGCGTCCTGCCGCCGGTGGCGCCATCAAAGAGGAGAATCTTATGCCGATCATCATCATTTCTTCCGAGGATCCCGCAGTAGAAGAACAGATCGCGGCGCGTACCGCAAAGGCCGTGGGCTTCCAAACCCTCGGGCCGGAAGTATTGCCCGCCATCGCCGCCAAGCACGCCATCCCCGAGCCGAAGCTGGCCGAAAGCCTGGGCCGTACCGCTACCCCCTGGTGGCGCCGGCAGGCCAAGGGCCGCCAGTTGTCGCTGGCCTGCGTGGAAGCCGAAGTTCTGGATCGACTGGCACCGGATAATATCGTATGCTGGGGTTTAGGGGCGCATCTTTATGTGCTGGGCATTTCCCACGCCCTGAAGGCCCGGCTGCTGCCCGACCCTGCCCGACAGATCGAGGCCCTTGCCGGACAGCGCGGCGTTTCGCCGCAGAAGGCCGGCAAGCTGCTGGAAGGCGCCCGTCTCAAACGCGCCCAATGGGCCCAGGCGGCCTTCGGCCAAAACGAGATGGATCCGTCCATGTACGATCTCATCATCAATCTGGGGCAGATCGATCCCGACGAAGCGGTGGGCACCTTGACCACCGCCGTGGGATACCGCAAGTTCCAGCCCATGACCTATTCGATCAGCAGTCTGGCCGACCTCGCTCTGGCAGCCAAGGTGAAGGCCAAGCTGCTGCGCACCATGAACGACATCCGCGTGCAGGCCCGGGACGGCAAGGTGGTCGTCACCAGCAAGGCGTTGCAGCGCGAACGGCGCAAGAAGACAGCCGCCATCAAGAGCCTGGCCGGCGAAGTCCCGGGCGTCAACTATGTGGAAGTGCATCTGATCAACTACGTGATCCGTGCCGCGGCCGAGAGCTTCCGCTAATCAAAACCGACAGGCGTTGCCTGCCGCTCAACCGGCGCCCGATCCGGCGCCCTTATCCAAGGAGGGCCTCATGTCTGCTTCGTTGGAAATCCTGCTGCTCGACGATGAACCCATTGTGGGCAAACGGCTCAAGCCGGCCCTGGCCAAAATCGGATGCGAGGTGGAAGTGTTCCAGGACCCCATCGCCGCCGTGGCGCGCATCAAGCAAAAAAGCTTCGATATCGTGGTAACCGATATCCGCATGGACGAGATGGACGGCATGCAGGTTTTGGAAATCGTCCGCGAGCAGTCTCCGCGCACGAAGGTCATCATGATCACCGGCTATGCCATGATCGCCCTGGCCCGCGAAGCCATGGAAAAAGGGGCTTTCGACTTCATCGCCAAACCCTTCAAGCCCGACGACCTGCGCAAAGTCATTGCCAAGGCCGCCGAGGCGCTGGGCTCCAAGGTCGATTTCAGCGCGGCCAACGATAACAATTAGGTGTGGCTTTTTGGGGAAAGCCGCCCGATCCGTTCTTTCGAGGAGATCTTATGGCCCGAGACGCGACGTCCCTGAGCGAGCCCAGGGACGGACAGAACGGCAATATCCAGAACATTTACGACCGCATGGAGATCATTGGAGAAGCGCGTCGCGCACTGCTCGCCAGAAAACGCTTCAACGTCAAAACACAGATTTTCATTGCCAATGCGATTGTCTTCGCCCTGGCGCTGGGGGTGGCCGCGGTGCTGATCGCCAGCATCTACCGCATCCAACGCCGCATTGAATTTCTGGAATTCGCCAACGAGCTCACCATCGAGATCCAGCAGGCCCGTCGCTACGAAAAGAACTTCTTTCTCTACCGTACCAACCTGGATGATGCCCTGGAAAACATCCATGCAGCCCAGGAGGTCTTTATCACCAACGCCGAGTCGTTTGCCTCCCTTTTGGGGTATAGTCAGCAGCAAACGGTTCTGCGCCAACTGGAAGGCTATACCGATCGGCTCGAAGAACTGCAGGAAATTCAGCGGAAATCGCCATCGAAGCTGTTCGACGCGGTCTTCATGGGCAACATCGAAAGCCAGCTGCGCGAAAAGGGCAAGGATATCATCACCATGGCCCAGGGCCTGATGGGTAAGGAGAAAGTGGAATTGACCCGCACCCTGCAGCGTTCCATCGCCATTCACATGCTCTCATTGGTGGTGCTCCTGGTGGTGCTGATCATCAATGCCTATCTGCTGGGCACCCGCATCGCCACCGTGCTGACCCGCTTCTCTTCGTATGCCCAGCGCATCGCCGCCGGCGATTTCACCCCCATCACCCCCCGCCGCCACTATCGCGACGAGTTCACCGAACTGGCCCTGGCCATCAACGAAATGATCAAGGAGCTGGCCAATCGCGAGGCGGCCCTCATCCAGACCCATAAAATGCGCGCCATCGGCACCCTCACCGCCGGCGTGGCCCACGAACTCAACAACCCCATGAACAACATCATGCTCACGGCCCACATGCTCATGGAAGAAAACGCCGCGCTCTCCGAAGAAGAGCGCATGTCCATGCTCAAGGATGTGGCCGACGAAACGACCCGTGCCAAGCACATCATCGGCAACCTGCTCGACTTTGCCCGGGAAAGCGCGGCCACCATCCAGACCCTGGAACTGGAAAAACTGCTCAGGGACACCATCCGGCTGGCCGAGAATCAGGTGCGCATGTCCGGCATCAAGATCGAGCTGCAAGTCACCCAAAGCCTGCCGGCCATCCATGGCGACGGCCAGAAACTGCAGCAGGTGTTTCTCAACCTGATCCTCAATGCGGTGGACGCCTCGACCAAGGGAAGCAAGATTCAGGTGATCGCCCTGCCCTACGAAAAGGCCCCGGACCACGTGGCCATCAAGGTGGTGGACTACGGCCACGGCATCCCCCGGCATGTGATCTCGTCGATTTTCGATCCCTTCTTCACCACCAAGGCCAAGGGCCACGGCACGGGGTTGGGCTTGAGCGTCTCCCAGGGAATCATCGCCAAACACGGCGGCAAAATCCTGGTCAACAGCGAGGAGGGCAGCGGCTCGATCTTCACCGTGGTCCTGCCGGTCACCACTTTTCCCAAAACCATACATACCTTTTAGGCACCCTATCTCATAGGATCTCCTTGTCCTATCTGCTTTCCGCGCGCCCTGATTCAAGACGAAGCGCAACGCCTCGGCCGCGCAGACCGTTGCGATCCAATCAAATGCCAGAGGGTTCCGGAACCGACCGGAACCCTCTGGCTTGCACGCCTGGCGATTGAGATTAGATATGTCTATTTTTTGGACAACTTGTGGATGCCGCCGGCGATGGCTTGGTCGATGATGGGTTTGGCGACGCCCGCTTGGGCCGCCTGAATGTAATGGGGGTCCTTGGCCATCCTGGCCCAATTCTGAACGCCGTTGAAGGTGACCTTGCGAAGGGTCGCTTTGGCCACGAAGGCCGGTGCGAATCCCCCCGGATCGCTGAACGCCGTATAGCGCACCCAGGTCTTGTCCCGGCTCAGCATTTTCAGCTCGAAGGTTCCGGTATACCTGTTCATCCGAATCCCCTTGCCGTCGGGTCGCTGGTAGGGGCGGTCAATGGATTCCAGAACGGTGGTGCAGCTGCCGGCGGCATGATCGTAGGTGGTGCTGGAGTCGATCACCGCCCAGCGGTCCGACTGCCCGATGACGGGAACATTCTGATTGAAGTAGAGCACCCGGTGAAAATCGTTTTCCTTCTCCAGCAGGACCGCCGCCTTGCAATCGTGCATCCACTTGGAGAAATTGGGGATATCCATGAGCACCTCGAGGAGTACCTCCATGGGCGCATCGATTTCGGTTTCCGCCTTGGTTTCGATGTATTTGGACCCCGGGACGGGACGCTCATAGCCAACGATGCCGTTTTCTGTCTTCCATTGTTTCCACCCGCCGTCGGCCGAAACGGCTGCAGTGACGAACAGGGTCATGGCCATCAAACCTGCGGACAACCATTGAAGCCTTGTTCTCATACCTCCATCCTTTCTCCCATTCGTAGTATGGCTGCATTGCACAGCCGAACAATACCACTGTCCGCACCCGTTCGGGGTGGCGCCGCTTTTGATAAGAATTTGGATTGTTTTGAAGCCGAAAACCCAGAAACCGAAGGAGTTAAATGATTTTACGAAATCCATTTATGTCAAGATCGCGGCGGCATGTCAATGGCCAACGCATGACGCGACCGATCTCGGCCAGTGCCCAGGTTGCGGCGGGAATCAAAGATCGTTTTTATTGAAATATCAAGACTTCTGGTGCACCAGGGCCAGACCCGGATGGGGCACCTCGAAGGTGGGGACATCGGAACCGTCCAGGCTTCCGATGAAGGCGCTTCGGCGCCCGGGGCCACCGAAGCAGATGTTGGCCGGCCGCCGAAGCACATGACGCTGGGGGTCTTCCAGGTACATGCACAGCTCGCCGGCGGCGGAGAGATAACCTACGGCATTGCGCTGGGGAAAGGTGACCCACAGGTTGCCGGCCTCGTCGAAGGCGATGCCGTCGGGAAAGCCCTGGTGGGTCAGGGGGCTGGGCCCGAAGATTTCTCCCGGTCCCAGGGAACCGTCGCCGCGGACGGCATAGCGCAGAATGTTGCTGCGCATGGTCTGAGCCACATACAGAAAGGCGCCCGCACGATCCAAGGCCACGCCGTTAGCGAAATAAATGCCGTCGGCCACGATGCGCGGCCGGCCGTTTTCGATGCACACCACGCAGCCGTCCGGGGTGGGTCGCATCAAGACCGCATTGATATCTTCGTTTTCGGTGGAGTTGGTAACCCACAGGCGGCCGCTATCGTCCAGCAGGGGAAAATTGGGAGCCACCATGCGCCGGCCCTCGGCATGGGTCATCAAGACCGTATGGCGTCCGTCGCTGCCCAGGGACTGCACCTGGCCGTTGCCGATGTTGGCTACGATGACGTTGCCGCGGGTATCGATGCAGATACCGTTGGGCGCACCGCCCAGGTCGCCGAAGCGTTCGACGTGGCCGTCGGGCCGGATGCGGTTGCAGCAACCGCGGGCGTCGGCGGTGATCAGCGTGCCGTCATCCAGGGCCATGATCCCTTCGGGCCGGATCAGGCCGCTGCCGATGGTGCCGACCCTTGTGATATCCATGCGCATTGATCGCTCCTCGCTTTATGGTGCTTCCATCTCGCGTCCGGCCCGGGGATTGACCTGGCACAGGGGCTGGTGCGACTTCCAGGACCATTCCGGGCTGCGCAGCGGCTGAAAGCAGCGGTTGCACGAAAGGCAGGCTGCAATCGTTTCCGGCCGGCCTTGCCGGACCTTGGCGGGCCAACGGGGATCGGCGATCAACTGCCGGCCGATGCCGATCAGATCGGCGCGCCCGTCGGCGAGGACCGCTTCGGCCAGATCCGGCGTGTTGATGCGCCCCAGGGCCATGACCGGTACCGAGACCACGGATTTGATGCCCTGGGCCAGGGTTACGAAAGTGCCGGGCTTGGCTCGCGGGCCGGGGGAGGCGCTGCGTCCGGCCATGGCCCCGATGGAGACATCGAAAGCATCCACCCCCGCCTTTTGCAGTTCTACAGCATAGGCCTTGCTCTGGCGCAGGGTGACGCCGCCCGGCCGGCGCTCTTCGGCACCGATGCGGAAAAAGATCGGAAAATGCGCGCCCACCGCCTGGCGCATGGCCCGCACGGTCTCGAGGCCGAAACGCATGCGGCCGGGCAGATCACCGCCATAGGCGTCGGTGCGGCGGTTGTCGGCGCCGGAGAAAAACTGGCATACGAGGTAGCCGTGGGCGCCGTGCACCTCGACGAAATCCAGGCCGGCGCTTTGGGCGGTGGCCGCAGCCGCGGCGAATTTGGCGATCATGGCCTGGATTTCGGCGACGGTCAGCGCCCGGCATTGGGCTGTTGCCGAGGGCGCCACCTGCTCGGCGCCGGGCGAGAAGCCGCCGTTGCCGGCCGGCCACTGGTTGCCGTGCCACAGCTGGATACCGATGCATGCGCCGGTTGCATGGATTTCGCCAGTGAAATCAAGCATATCGTCCACAAAACGTGCCACGCCATCGGCCCGGCCCCAGGCCGTATCGTCCACCAGCAGGTCCACAGAGGTGCCGCACATGATGATGGCGCCGGCCCCTCCGACGGCCCGCTCCCGGTAGAATGCACGCGCCCGGGGGTTGCCCAGCCCCATTCGCAACTGCATGGGGGCCATGACGATGCGATTACGCAGGGTCATCCCATTGATGGTAACCGGTTCGAAGAGTTTCACCGTCCGCTCCCTTCGCATGGGCATGAATGCCGCTACCGGTGCATACCTTATCCCCTGGCAGGGGTCAACACGCGCAGCCGCCGAAAGGGCATTGGCCGGCGGTGATCATCTCCACCGGCAATGTTCTTTTGGCGATCAAATCCAACTGCCGCCGGGCTTCCAGTTCACCCAGAAGCGCACACACCATCACCGCCGCCTGTGCCGTGAGCTTGACGCATCCGTAGGGATTTTGCTGCCGATCACTTCTTTCCAGAATCCGGTGGCAGGTAAGTTCACCGAATGTATCGAGGAACCGTTGTCGGAATTCCTTGGTGACGGTCGCGAAATCTTTCAGCCCCGTCGACGGCAGTTCCCGTCCCAGCAGGCAACCGAGGGCGATCACGCCGCCGGTGAAGGCGCCGCACAGCTCCCGGGTCGAACCGGCGATGCCGCCCCCGAAGCCGGAGGCGATCTTGATGGCTTCCGGATGCGGTTCTCCTGAAAAACGCCCCAGTACCGTCCTGGCGATGGCTTCGGCGCAGTGAAATCCCTGTTCATATTGATGGTACACCATTTTGCGAATCTCCTTGCCTTGCATGGCAGCGCTCCTTTCCATGGATCTCGATTACGGCTTGACCGCTTCGATGGTGGCCGAAGCAACATAGTCTTCAATATGTCTCCCCGGTGCCCATTGCTGAATCGCCTGACGGATCTCTGCTTTGACCTCGATGCGGATCTGGCTGAAACCGACCTGCACCAAAATCTCCTTCAGGCGCTCGATGGTCTCCGCGCCGGCGACGCAGGCTGTCAGCAGGGCGATCTCCTTGCGCATCGCTTCGGGCAACGGCGCAATGGCCACCATGTCGGAGATAGCCAGACGGCCGCCCGGCCTGAGCACCCGGAAAGCCTCGCGATAGACTTGCGGCTTGTCCGGCGACAAATTGACCACACAATTGGAGAGAATCACATCGACACTGGCATCGGCCACGGGCAGATGTTCAATCTCCCCAAGGCGGAACTCCACGTTGCGAACACCGGCCTGAGCGGCATTGGCCCTGGCCTTGCTCACCATCTCGGCTGTCATGTCCACGCCGATCACCCGCCCGCCTGGCCCCACCTCCCTGGCCGCCAAAAAGCAATCGAATCCACCGCCGCTGCCCAGATCCAGAACCGTTTCGCCGGGCCTGAGCGCGGCAATGGCCTTGGGATTGCCACACCCCAGGCCCATGTTGGCGCCCTCGGGCAGACCGCCGAGGTCCCTGGAAGAATATCCCACCAGCCGGGCAATCTGGCCGGCGGTGAGGGGCTGGCTGCTGCCACAGCAGGACGCGGTCGCAGGGCCGCACCCGCATGCCGGTGAGGTCGCAATTTGACTGTAGCGGCTGCGCACCGCTTGCCGCACAGAATCCTTTTCACGTTCATTCTCTTTGAGATGATCCATGGATGCCTCCTTTTTGATTCGAATTTTCGACACTTTTCGAACAGATCAACGAAAAAATTTTCCCCTTTTTATCCTGAGAAAAAGCGCACCAGACGCTGGATGGCTTCGGGGTCCACCCAGCATTCGATCTTCTGTCCCTGGCGCCGCATCTTGATCAGGCCGGCGCGGCGCAGCTCCTTCATGTGGTGCGATACCGTGGAAGGCACGATTTCCAGGTCCCTGGAAAGGTCGCCCACGAAGGCGCAGCACTCGCTCTGCAAATCGCAGCGCGTGCCGGGCTGGCAGCAGCCGATCAACTGCATGAAGATCTTGAGGCGATTGGGATTGGACAGGGCCTTGAACATCTCCGCGAGTTGAACTACGCTGCTATTTTTTTCATTGTTCGACATATGTCGAAATATCTAATCCGATTCGGTGGCCTTGTCAATGGTTTTTTTGTTCGACTTGAACCGCTCCCGAAGATCGCTCAGTACATAACATTTTTCTTTTAAAGGGTCTGGCAAGAACGCCTTGTGTCGGTGGAGGCCAACAGCTCCGAAAATAATTTAGACCATGGCTGAAGGAGCCATGTTATAGTTATTCATCAACCCTTCAGAATAAGGAACCATCTGTATGAAAGCAGTCGTTCTAGACGGCTTTGGCGCACCGTCGGTGATGCGCCTGGGCGAAGTGCCGCTGCCCGAGCCGGGCCGGGGGCAGGTGCGCGTGCGGGTCATGGCCACTTCGGTCAATCGGGCCGACACCGTGCAGCGCCGGGGGCTCTATCCGCCCCCGGCCGGAGAATCGGAGATCCTGGGGCTGGAGGTGGCCGGCGTGGTCGACGCCCTGGGGGAAGGGGTCAAGGAGTGGCGACCGGGTCAGCGGGTCATGGGGTTGGTGGCCGGCGGCGGCTACGCCGAGTACGCCCTGGCCTATGCAGGGCATCTGATGGCCATCCCCGACGCCCTCTCTTTCGAGGAGGCCGCGGCGATCCCCGAAGTTTATATCACCGCCTATTTGAACCTGTTCATGATCGGTCAGCTGCAAAACGGACAAAGCGTCCTGCTGCATGGGGGCGGGGGCGGGGTCAACACGGCTGCCATCCAGATGTGCCGCATCCTGGTGCCCGATACCCCAACCATGGTCACGGCGTCCGCCGCCAAGGTGGAGGGGGTCAAGGCCCTGGGGGCCCATCTGGTCATCGACTACCGCCAGCAGGATTTCGCGGCCGAAGTCAAGGCTTTCACCCAGGCGCAAGGGGCCGATCTGATTCTGGATCATATCGGCGGTGCCTATCTGGCCAGGAATCAGGCCGCCCTGGCGGTGGGCGGACGCCTGGTCGTCATCGGGCTGATGGGCGGCGCCACGGCTGAAATCAACCTGGGCCTGCTGCTGGTCAAACGCCAGCGCGTCATCGGTTCGGTGCTGCGTGGCCTGCCGGTGGCCGAAAAGAAGGATATCACCAGCGCCTTCGCGGATCGGGTCCTGCCCCATATCCGCCGGCGTACCCTGCTGCCCTTGATCCACCGGGTCTACCCCCTGGCCGAGGCAGCGGCGGCCCATGCAGAGATGGAGGCCTCGCGCCACTTCGGCAAGATCGTGCTGGCGGTGGCGACGGCCTCCTGATCGCTTTTTGCCGGGCTATACCAGATCGGTGGCGTTGGTGATGCGGTTGAAGAATTCGGTGATCTCTTCCTTGCGATCCGATTCCATGTGCGCCATGGCCGCGCGGGGGTGCTGGTTGAGCACGCCGGTGATCATATAGGGGATGAAGTAGCCCCAGTCGATCTTCTTGCGCCACGGAATGATGTGGGTCTCGATCACTTCGATGAGCGGCCGCACCCGGAACTTGGGATTCTTCAGGAAGGAAAGCAGCAATTCCAGCGGGCAGTTGCCGGCGCCGCGGCCGATGCCGTAGAGGCTGCCGTCCAGGTAGTTGACGCCGTTGATGATGGCCGCGATGGTGTTGGCGAAAGCCAACTGCTGATTGTTGTGACAGTGGATGCCGATGGTCTTGTCCGGCAGGCTGGCCATGTACTTGCGGGAAAGAGTGTCGATATCTTCGGAGTAAAAGGCGCCGAAGCTGTCCACCAGGTAGATAATCGGCACCCGGCTCTTGGCCAGGTCGTCCAGGGCCTCCTCCAGGTCGCGCAACCCAACCGTGGAGACGGCCATCAGGTTGATGGTGGCTTCGTAGCCTTTTTCCATGCAGTGATGGGCCAGGGCGATGGCCGCGTCCAACTGGTGCACGTAACAGGCCACGCGCACCATGTCCAGGGAGCTGTCGGCCTTCAGGGGAATATCGTCATACTCGATGCGGCCGATGTCAGCCATGGCCGAGAGCTTGATCTTCCTTTCGATGCCCTCGGTGACACGCTGGATGTCCGACTCGGCGCAGAACTTCCACGAGCCGTACTCCTGCCGGGAGAATGCCGACTCCGAACTGAGGTAGCCGATCTCCATGTAGTCGATACGGGCGTCGTTGCAAGCCTTGTAGACCGCACGCACGAAGTCGTCGTCGAACTGCCACTTGTTCATCAAGCCACCGTCACGCACCGTGCAATCCATGACTTTGATCTGGGGTCGAAACATCTTCTTCTCCTATTCCCTTCCCGCGCTTATTGATGTGCCTTTTCCAAAAAGCGCAGCACACAGGTTTCGATGGCCTGCAAAGCGGCCCGCCGCCGCGGTCGCCGTTTACAGCGAAGCAACCCCTGCCTTGGGTCAGCGCCGCTGCAGGAATACCCGCTGGAAATGGTAGATCGCCTGGGTCAACTTCTTGTTTTCGTTGGGTTGAATCTCTTTGAATTCGAAGGCGTAGCGATAGATGTTGCGCTCCGTGTCGTGCTCGATGCGCCGTACTTCCATCTTGTGGATGATGATGATCAGTTCCTCGGTATCGCTGTCCGGCGGCACAATGATGCCGGCGTGTTGGATGGTCTGGCCCATGGCCAGCAGCGATCCCTGCAGGTCCTTGGCCGCGGGCTTGACGAGGGCACCGAGTATGCCCCCCAGGCTGATGTTGATCAGGCTCAGGACCGCCGGCCCGCGCTCGGTGCGGAACATCATTTTGGTGCCGATGGGGGTGGGCATGCGGAAGTTCTTGCGCCGCTGCACCCGCTCCACGTATTCGGGAAACGGCAGGTGAAGGTCACGGCCTTTGACATAGCCGCCCCGGGTGGTGAAGATGTACTCCAGTTGGTCGGGGCCGTTGAAATTGAAGCGCAGGTGCATCGATCCGTGCTTGAACGCCACGGCCTGAAAACCTTCGGGCATATCGATTTGCAGCCAGGGACCGTCGGCCTCGCGCCGAATCTGGGTCACGCAGGTCAGGCGTTCGAAATCGGCATCCACCACCTGCAGGGAGATAATGACCCGCTTTTCGATCAGGTAGTTGAACAGATCGATCAGCTTTTGCTCTTGAAGTTTGGCTGTCTCGGCCATGTCACATCACCCGCCCATGGCGATCGAAATCGAGGGCCAACATGGCTTTTTCCGCTTCATTGAGAAAATCCACCGACATAATCTCCACTGGTTCCGGCTCCTGATGGGTGGGCACGATGGTCAAACTGACCCAGGTGGCCGGGTCCTGGCCGAAAGTGACCACGCACAGCCGGTCGCATTGGGCCGCCTGGTAAGCCGGCGATTTTATCCACTTCATGATGAAATGGGTGAAACCGCCATAACGGGCGGCATACCAATCGGCCGCACCGCTGATGGCCACCGGCAGCGAGCACACCAGATAAAAACTTTTGCCCTGCACGATGGGCGCACAATATTGATCGCCGCCTTCCTCGGTTTTCTTTAGGTTTTGATGCGCCTTGGCCGCAATCAGGGCCAACGTGTCGTAGCTGAAATATTTGCCGGCGAATACCCGGTACTTGGGCCCCATGGCGTGCAGTTGCAGCAGGTGGCTCTGCATGCAGGTGATCAGCCCCCGCTCGCCCTCGTCGCCGTTGAGGTCGATGATCATGGTGGAGCCCGACTCCGGACCTTCCAGGGCGGTCATGGAGACCATCATCGTCTCGCCGAAGGGAATCTGATCCGGAAGGACGAATTTAAAGGCGAAGGTGGCCAGGGTGATGCGGTCGCCGCTTTTGAGGCGCACCGGCATGTTGGCGTCCAATTTGCGGTCATTGAGCCGGGTGCCGTTGGTGCTGCGCTGGTCCTCCAGGTAAAAGACCATGTTTTTGCACTCGATGGTGGCGTGGAAGCTGGAAATGGTCGGCTTGGGAATGGCGATGTCGTTGCGGGCATCCCGGCCGATGGTGGTGCGGGGTTTGAGGATCTCGATCACCGGCGTGCCCTGGCCCAGTATACCATCCAGATCTTCCAGGTGGGCTTCAGGTTGCTTGGGCGGCGCCGGGGCGGAGGGTGCCGCCGCCTTTCTCCGGTAGGCGATCATGGTCAACACGATGGCCGCGGCGATGAGGGGTACGACCAGGCCCAGGGTCAGAAAATACCAGAGCCCCCCCGGCCCCGTGGCGGGGACCTGACCGACCGGCACACTGGTCGCTGCGGGCTGCGGCGGGGCGCTCTGGCCCGCAGCCGCGGCGCCGGGCCTGCCCGGGACCGCCGGTCCGGACGCCGGGGCGATCGACGCCACCGGTGTCGGCGCCGCATCCAGGGGCGGCGTCAGACGGCTGAGAATGTTGTCCAGCACCGTCGATATCTCCGGTGCGGTATAAGTACGGTAATATTCACCGCCCGTTCGTGTGGCCAGCGCCTGGATCAGAATGAAATCGGCCGCTTCGGTGAGGGCGATGCCGAAGATGCGCACACCCAGGGATTTGCATTCAGCGGTCAGATCCTGTTTGAGCCACTGGTTCAACTCCTGGTCTTTGCGGGCGTTGCCCGTATCCACGATGCCGTCGGTGATGAAAACGATGCCCCGCCGGGCTTCGGTCCGGCCGTTGACTTTGAGCTCGTAAAGCGCCCGCTCGATGCCCACGGCGCTGTTGGTGTATCGCCCCTTGTAGTCGATTTTGGCCAGCGCGGCCACGAACCGCTCCTGGGCCTCGCCGGGTGGTCTCAACGCCAGCGGTTCGAGCAGGCGGGAGCTCTGGTCGAAAAGCACCATCCCCACCCGGGCCTGGTCGGGCAGATGGCGCACAAAGCTTTCGAGCACTTTGCCGGTAATGAACTCCGGGTCGTTCTTGCGCATGCTGCCGGAGTTGTCGATGACGAAGATCAAATCCACGGGCGGCGCCGGGACGGGCTGGGCCAGGGCGGGAACCCCCGCCATGATCAGCTGGATAGCGATCAGAAGGCCGGCCCACAGCCCGAGGGCCCAAACGCGTCTGGCTCCATTCGAGGCTAAACTCCCGGCGGTCATGGATTGTCCCTGTTGGTTATGATTTAGGTGAGCGCTGGAACAGCTTGTCCAGGACAGTTACTAAACCAACACCCCACCAGGGTCAAGTCCCCTGGCCGTGGCGGCGCACCGTTTCCCTTGGGATGGCGCTCGATTTTTTCGATGGAAAAGTTGATGGTTAAGGTTTAAGGTCAGATCTCGATCGGGATTCATCAACCTGAAACTTGCAGACACCCACTTTCGTCTCGCTTGATTGCGCCGTCCATGAACCCACAAAGCGATCCGCACACCATGCCGTCCCATGCGCGCCTGGCCGCTTTCTTCGCGCCGTTGGCCCTGCAGTCGGCTTCCCAGGGTTTGACCTATCCATTGGTAGCCATGGTGGCCTCCCGGGGAGAGGGGGGCACGCTGAACCTGGCGGGCCTGGCCCAATCCAACTCCATCCTGTTCATGCTCGGCACCCTGGGCTTCGGCTTGGTGGCCACCGGCATGGTCTTCGGCAAAACCCGGGAAGGATTCGCCCGGTTCCGCACGGTCGCCATGCGCCTGGGGGCGGCGGTGGTGCTCATACAAGCCCTCTTGTGCCTGCCGCCGCTGGCGCGCCTGTTGCTGGAACATTTGATCGGGCTGCCGGCCTCAATCGCCCGGCCGGCCCATACCACCCTGCTGGCCAGCGTGCCCCTGCAGTTCCTGTTCTTCCTGCGCATTCCCTACCAGGTGAGCATGTACAATGGCTTGGCCTCGGGCCGGGCCAGCCTGGCGACCCTGGCGCGCATCGTCATCACGGTGCTGCTGGCGCCGGTCTTCTGCGCCCTGGGCGCCGTGGGACCGGTGTGGGCCGTGGTGTGTCTCTCCCTGCCGGTGGCCGCGGAGGTGGCGGCCTCGGCCCTGCTGGCCGCGCCCTTCATGGCGGCCCTCCCCCCGGCCGAAAATACCCCGCCCCGCAAGATGGAGCTTTTCTGGTTCAATCTGCCACTTTCGGTGGGCGGGTACCTGCTTTCGCTGGTGGGCATTTTGCTGGGTGCATTCATCGCCCGCGCCGACGCCCCCGAACGCATGCTGCCGGCCTACTACCTGGCCCTGGGATTGGCCACCCCCGTGGCTTTCGGCGCCACCCGCCTCCAGGAGGTAGTGCTTTCCTTTCATCCGCCCGGAAGCAAAGAGCACCGCACCATCGTTTTTGCCCTCATGGCCGGCGCAATCCTTGGGATGCTGCCTTTGATATTCATTCTGCCCGGCCCGGCCGAGTTCTACTATGTGCGCCTACAGAACCTGGCACCGGCCGACCTGCCCATCGTGCGTCTGACCGCCCTGGGGCTGGTGGCCTTTCCCATCACCGTGGCCCTGCGCGCCCAGGGCGAGGGGTTGGCCGGCGTGGCCCGCAAACCCATGACCGTCATCGCCGGCCAGGCCGCCTTCCTGGCCACCGTGCTGATCAGCAGCGCCGTTGCTCTGGCAATGGGAACGCCTGGCAACTGGATCGGCCCCCTGGGCCTGTGCCTGGGCAACCTGGTCTCCACCGCCATGGTGCGGCTGCAGCTGAACCGATTCAGGCGCCAGGAGCGCCCTGTGCCCGGCACCGCCACCACCTGCGGGCAGAGCCGCTGAGGATCGTTCTGAATCGCCGGCACCTCCGATCGGAAGGTGTTCCGGACCTGTCTGCCGGTACCGCAGCACCGGGCATGCATCCGGGATTTAATGATACTTGCTTTGCAGGGCCACCAGTTGGGTCAGATAGCGCTGCCGGTAGAGAAGACCTTTCTGGTTGTTGATGTCGTAGAAGAGGTAATCCAGGTGCGGCCGGATGTCCAGGCCGTATGAGTTTAACTGGGTGTCGTTGGCCTTGTCTATCACCAGCAGGGCGTAGTAGTTGATCAGCATCCGCAGTTTGCTGTCCCGGCGCAGAAGATAGCTGCGACCGCCCAGGCTGTTGAGAAAGTAGCAGGCATATTGATACAGGGCTTTGAGCTTGGCTGGCTCGGTGGCCCCTCCTTCCCCGGCATTGCAGAGGGTCAACCAACTATACAGAACGGCCATGGCCGGCTCGACCACCGCTGCTTCCTTGGTGAGCACCTCCTTGATCTGGAGAATGCGCTCCTTGCCCAGGACGCGGTACAGATGGGTCATGTTTCGCGTCAGGCTGTAGAGGTTTTCCAACTCACCCACATTCACCGGCGGGTTGTCCGCCAGCTTCTTGAAGACATCTTCGAACAGATCCTCTGCGCGGATCTCTTCGCCCGGCCAATAGCCTTTGCTGTCCAGATACTGAAAGAAGGCCACGGCCTGGGCCGTGATCTTTTTGCAGTCCACCGTCTCGCCCGGAAGTGCCGCGGCCGTTCCCTTTTCGATGCCGAAAGCCCGGGACAAGTCGCCCTTGTACTGCTGGGCCAGCGGTCCCAGTTCGGTGTTGAGCCGCTGAACTTCAGCTTCCAGTTGGGCCACGCGGTCCGCACAGCGATCTTTCTCCTGCTGGACGGCGGTTTCGACGCCCCGGGCATGCCAACGGCCGACCCAATAGTAGCCAAGCAGCCCCAGGCCGATAATGGCAAAGGCAATTACCAATGTTCGAACGGTTTTGTCCATGCGCACCCCCCAGTCCCATGCTCAGCCCGTCATAATATGGCATGATTACGACAAAAAACTCGATTCAACATACGCCACCCCCCGCGGGTTTGCAAGGGGAAGATCCATTGTTAAAATAACAGTTGAAAGTTGCGTGCATGACCGGCTAACTTCTGAATCGATCAGCGCCTCAACCTTCACGCTTTCCACCTTCAACCACCTTTTTGCTTCGTTGATGAAAGGTTCGCCCATGCCCACTATTCACCCCATTCGTTACGCCATCCACATCACCCCGGATCTGGAGCAGTATCGCTTCGACGGGCAGGTGACCATCGAACTTACCGCCGACCAGCCGGTGGACGCCGTCCCCCTGAACCTGCTGGAACTGGCCGTCTGGAAATGCCGGCTGCGCGATGGCGAAAACTGGGCCGACCTGGCTTTCGCCGTGGACCCGGCCAAGGAGAGTCTGACGATCCGACTGCCGGCGCCGCGCAGCGGCCGATTCGAGCTGTGCATCGACTACCAGGGCATGATCAATGACAAGATGGCCGGCTTCTACCGCAGCCAGACCAGCCACGACGGCCGCACCTTCCGCCTGGCCGTCACCCAATTCCAGGAGAGTTCGGCCCGCCAGGCTTTCCCCTGCATGGATCATCCCCTGCACAAGGCCGTCTTCGAACTGACCTTGACCGTGCCGGCCCATCTCACGGCCCTGGCCAACACGCTGCCGGTGAGCGAGGAGCGCCTCGCGGACGGCCGCAAGCGCGTCACCTTCGGCCCCACGCCGATCATGTCCACCTACCTGCTCTTCTTCGGCGTAGCCGAATTCGAGCTGGCCCTGGACGACGAAGACCCGCGTGTGCGTCTGGCCCATCTGCCGGGCATGGCCCACACCGCCGGTTTGGGCCTGGCCTTCGGCCGCAAGGCGTTGCGCTACTGCGAGGAGTATTACGCCATCCCATACCCGCTGCCCAAGATGGATCTCATCGCCGTCCCCGACTTTGCTTTCGGCGCCATGGAGAACTGGGGCGCCATCACCTTCCGGGAGAATTTGCTGCTGCACTTTCCGGAGTTGACCAGCAAGGCCGGCATCGAGCGCATCTGCGAAGTGATCGCCCACGAGATCGCCCACCAGTGGTTCGGGAACCTCGTGACCCCCTCCGACTGGAAGTACCTGTGGCTCAATGAGAGCTTCGCCACCTACTTCGGTTTCGGCGTGGTGGCCCACTACCATCCCGACTGGGGCGTCTGGGACCAGTTTCTGCTCACCGAAACCGCCACGGCCCTGGTTCGCGACGGACTGCGCGACACCATCGCCATCGAGATCCCCGGCGGCGAACATGTGGTGATCAACTCCAGCACCGCGCCGATCATCTACAATAAAGGCGGCAGCATTCTGCGCATGATCCAGGGCTACATCGGCGTCGACGCCTACCAGAAGGGGGTGCGCGGCTATCTGGAAAAACACCGCTACGCCTGTGCCGAAAGCCGCCATCTGTGGGAAGCCTTCGAACAGGCCTCGGCCCAGCCCATCACGGCCATGATGCAAAGCTGGATCGGGCAACCCGGCCACCCCCTGATCACGGCCGAGCGCCGGGAAACCACGCTGACCCTGCGCCAGAAGCGCTTCACCTATCTCGAAATGCCCGGCGAACAGAGCTGGATCGTGCCCCTCACCCTGACCACCTGGGACGCCGACGGCCGGAAACAGACCCGTTCCCTGATGATGCAGGATCTCGCCACCACGGTGACACTGCCACCCGGTACCGTGGCCTACAAGCTCAACAACGACCAAACCGGTTTCTATCGGGTGGACTATCAGGATGCCGACAATCTGGCGGCGCTGGGCAGGCATGCCGCCGAAGGCGCCCTGGGCCCCGAGGACCGTTGGGGGCTGCAGAACGATCTCTATGCCCTGGTGCGCCAGGGCCGAATCCCTCTGGCCGAATACCACTCCTTCTTGCAGAAGTACTACCTGGAGGAGGACGCCTTCCTGCCCCTGGCCAGCATCGGCGGCCATCTGTTCCAAGCCATGCTGGTGGCTCCGGAAGCCAGCCGCGCGCTCATCTCTGCGCTGGGAAGGGAGCTGGCGGCAAAGGTGCTGGGGCGCATCGGGCTGCAGCCGGTGGAGGGCGAGTCCCATACCACCGCCATCCTGCGCGACCAGCTGTTGTGGCAGGGGGCGGTCTGGGGCTTGAAAAGCGCCCTGGATTTCGGCGAGGAACAGTTCGGGCGCCTCACCGCCGGCCAGGCGGTACATGCGGACATCGCCAAGGCAGTGATGCAGATCGGCGCCTGGACCCAGGGGGGCCCGGCCCTGGCCTGGTTCCGCCAGCGCTATGCGGTGTCCCCCAGCGAACACGACCGGCTCAATATCCTGGCGGGACTGGGCGCCTTCCAGACATGGGCGCTCACCGCCGAGGCCCTGGCCTTCTGCTTTGCGGGGGTGCCGCCGCGCAACCGCTTCATGCCCATCGTGGCCGCGGCCGCCAATCCTGTGGTCCAACCCCACCTATGGGACTGGTATCGGAACTCGCTTTCCGCCCTGGAGAATTTCCACCCCCTGCTCTACGAACGGGTGATCACGGCCATCGTGCCTTCGGCCGGGCTGGATCGGGAAGAAAAAGTGCAGCGCTTCTTCGAGGACTACCTCCAGCGCCATCCCAACCTGGCCGACGCGGTGCGCCTGGCCCAGGAGCACCTTGCGATCAACCGCCGCATGCGCACAGCCTCGATCTCGGCCCACGCTTCGATCGATTGCGATCGGGACTGATCCGCGAGAGAGGATTTAATTTCCTACTCCAGCTGATATTTTTTCAGCCTGTGGCGCAGGGTGTTGCGGCTGATGCCGAGCATTCTGGCGGCCTTGACCTGGTTGTGGCCACTGTCTTCCAGGGCCTGACGAATGATTGTCTCCTCTACCAATTCGATGATGTTGGCGTGAACATCGTGTTTGGAGAGGCGCACGATCTCCGGCAGCAAGGCTTGAAGCTTTTCTTTTAACTGATTCATCAAATGCGGCCGACTCTCGGCAGGAGCCGGGATTTCCCTGGAAGCCTCCGCCAATTCGATATGGGTTGGGGAGAGCACTTCCCCGTCGCATAGGATTACGGCCCGACGGATGCAGTTTTCCAGTTCGCGGACATTCCCCGGCCAGGCATACTGCCGGAACATGTCCAGGACGGCTTCGGAGACATGGTGAATCGGTTTGGCGTATTCACGGCTGAAGCGCTGCACGAAACAATCCACCAGATCGGGAATATCTTCGATTCTCTCCCTGAGCGGCGGCATATGAATGGTGATGACCTTCAAGCGCCAGAATAAATCCTCGCGAAAACGGCCGCTGAGCACTTCCCCGGCAAGGTCCTTGTTGGTGGCGGCGATGATGCGGGCGTCCACGCGCAGGGTCTCTTTTCCGCCCACCCGCTCGAACTCGCCCTCCTGCAATACACGCAGCAGCTTGGCCTGCAGGGCCATCGACATGTCGCCGATTTCGTCCAGAAAACAAGTGCCGCCGTCGCAGCGCTCGATCTTGCCCAATTTGAGGCGTTGCGCCCCGGTGAAGGCACCCGGCTCATAACCGAACAATTCGCTTTCGAATAGATTTTCCGGGATAGCCGCGCAATTGATCGCCATGAAAGGACCTTCTTTGCGGCGGCTGTGGTGATAGATCGCCTTGGCCGCCATTTCCTTGCCGGTCCCGCTTTCCCCGGTGATCAAAACGGAGACATCCTTTTCGGCGACCCGGCCGATGATTTTATAGACGGCCTGCATGCTCTTGCTCCGGCCGATGATTCGAATCACGCCTTTCGGGGCAGGGATCGGGGCTTGCGCCCCGGCAGCGGCATCGGGCAGATGCACCACTTCCTGCATGCGCTGATTGAGTTCCAGGGCTTCGGCGACGATGCGGCTGAGTTCTTCGCGTTCAAACGGTTTGTTCAGATAATCGTAAGCCCCCCGCTTCATGGCTTCGATGGCGGTATCGGTGTTGCCGTAGGCGGTCATGATGATGACCGGCGTGTTCACTTGCGCGGCCTTGATCTGCTTTAAGGTGTCCAGGCCGTTAAGCTCCGGCATTTTGTAGTCCAACAGAATCAGATCGAAACGTTTACGGGAAATCGCTTCCATGGCCGCCCGGCCGTTCAAGCAAGCGGTGACCGCGTATCCCTTTCGCTTAAAGAAGCGACTGAGGAAGTGATTCAAACCCTCGTCATCATCGATCAGCAGTATCTCTTCCATACGTTTCCGGCATTTTAGGAGTGATTGGTAAAAACAATGAAAACAGGGTGCCTTCGTTCAACCGGCTCCGGACCCGGATTTCACCTTCGTGCCGTTTGATGGTATTCAAGACCATGGGCAGCCCCAGCCCGGAACCGGTCGGTTTGGTCGTAAAAAACGGATCGAAGATCACATCGAGGTGTTCCTCGGGAATTCCGGCGCCGCTATCCTGGATATCGATGCGCACGCAAGGCTTGGTCTCGTCTGCGATTCGCAGGGTGTCCGCCATAGCCGTGACCGCGATGTGTCCGCCGCGTTGGCTCGCCTCCAGGGCGTTGATCAGCAGGTTGATCAACGCCTCTTCCAACAGTTTTTTATCGGCGGCGATGCCGGGCAGCGGTTCCCGCAGATCCATCTGCAACACGCACTCCTGCTTGTTGGCCAGCGGTTTTATGATGGAAACCACGTCATGGATGAGTCCGGCGGTATCTATTTTGGAGAAAAAGAGGTCTTTGGGCTTGGTGAAATCGAGCAGCCGGTTGATGGCGGTTTCGATGCGTGCGATTTGTCCCATGGCGACCATGAAATCCTGCGCATATTCAGGAGATATCTCGATTTCCGTCTCCACCGATTCCAAAAACAGCTTGAGCGAGGTCAGGGGCGTGCGGATTTCATGGGCGACCGCCGCGCCCAGGCGTCCCAGCGCAGCGAACTTTTCCGATCGTTCGGCAATGAGCTTGAACTGCTTGAGGGTATGACCGGTTTTCTCCAATTCGGCTTCCTTGAGGTTGCATTGCTGTTCCAGGCTGTCCTGGCGCTCCCGAATCTTAAGCGCCATGTTGGCAAAGGCCCGGCACAGGATGCCGATCTCGTCGCCGCGCCGGGTGCCCACAAGGTCCGTTGCGATCGGGTCGTGGTCCGTGTTGGCCAGTGTGTGCGCCGACCGGCTCAGGGTCCGGATGGGACCGACGATGTGATGGGAGATCACCCAAATGAGCACGAAGGTACTGCTCGAAGCCAGCAGCAGCGTGAGATAGATATATTTTTTGAGCTTCTCGAGATCTTGGAAGGCTTCCGCGCGGTCCTGCTCCACCACGAGGTACCAATCGGTGCCGCCGATTTTCTGGGAGAACCCCAACACTTCTATACCGCGATAATCCAGGTAGGTTCTGGAGCGATCGCGAGTGCCGAAGATGTTCTTAAAGCTGTCCGATTGGGATATGTTTTCCGATAAGATTCGCTCCGGCTCCTTGTGCGCCAGGAAGGCACCGTCGCTGTCCACCAGGTAGCATTCGCCGGTTTGGCCCAGGGAGACGCTCAGGATCGTGTAAATGATATTGTTGGTGCCCACCGTCCCCAGAACCGTTCCGATGCGCGCCCCCGAATTGAAAATGGGCGCGGCAATCTGAAAGATCGATTCCCGCTCTTCGTCGAGATAGATAATTTTGGTCAGCACCGGACTTTCCGGCCCGCCGATCTCCTCCCAAGAGGTGCTGCCGGCAAAATCGTGCGTCGTCGACGTGCTGACGATCACTTGGTCGGAGGCGGACAGGATCGTCAAATTTTTATAAACACCGTAATGCTTCTGGATCAGGCTCAAATAGGGAGCGATGGCGGTCGCATCCATGGATTGGACAATGGAGGTGCCGGCGATCACCTGCAAATCCTGTTTGCGTTCCTCCAGCCAGCGTTCGAGAATAGCGCCTTTGTCGGCGCCGATATTTTCAAGTTGCCGCAGCACCAGGCTCTTGATCAAACGCTCGGTATTCCGGATGGAAAAGAAGCCGATGGCGATCAAAGGCACCAGTGTCAGGGCAAGGAAGAGAAACACCAGTTTGGTGCGCAACGTAAGAATGGATAAAATGTAATGCAACTTGCGGACGCTCCCGTCTCTTACCGCCGATAGCAGACCATCTGCTGGGTATTGATGTCGGATTGCAGGATCAATTGGGTCCCGTCCATCGAACAGAGCTTGACCACGGGCTCGAAACGTTCTTGCCCGGGAAAAAGATCGCATAAGTTATTGGGAAGCGTGTCCAGCCAGGCCGGGTCAATGATCACGCCCTCTCTTTCAGGGTAGACCGCCGCGTAGAAGATGTTGGTTTCGGTCAAGTCGTGAAAAAAATGGGTGCCGAACGACAGATCCGGTATCAGTCCGCCGGCCCGATAACTGATTTCCACCAACGCCGCCATGTGATTGATTTCCGAAAAGGTGACGGGAACGCCCATGGCCGGCGTTTGCGTTCCCCACCGTCCCGGTCCGATGAGCATGGTGGGGCGGCTCCGGCGGTCGGCATAGCGGCGGTTCAACTTGCCGATCAGGCGGGCCACGCTGTACTTGTCGGAGGTGGAAAGCGCCGCGTATCGGGCCGGATCGACCCATATGATGCCGACAATGGGCATGTATATATTGCCGCCCATGAAATTGCCCAGGGTCTGGATGAAGATATCGGCCGCCGGAATCTGCTCGGGCGGTGCCGCATCGGCGCGTCCACCGAAGGTTTGAAAGGGTCGGCATTGCAGCAGATTCACCTGGATCTCGTCGGCCTGGTTGTAGTTGACGGTGAACTCGATCTCCACCGCATGGCCGTAGGCCTGCTCGAGGCGTTGCAGCATGGCCGCCATGAATTCAATGAAGCGGGTTTGGGATAAAAAGGGATCGAAGGTCAAGATCCATTGAACCTGCGGCGGTCCACCCTCCTTTTGCCCGTAAGGCTGCGCCGGTTCCTCCCGCACGGCCAGGGCTTCCAGGCGCAGACCGGGATTTTTTGCGATCAATTCTCTCAAAGAGATCGTCTGCAGCTCATTTTCTTCCAGGTTCAGGCAGTCTACGTGGTGCTGGGAATATTTCCTTAAATCCCATATGCCGGAAAGCGGTTTCACGATGGGATCATCCATGGCCACGATGCGCGGATAGTCGTCTTCGACCCGGTTGACCGCGCGGGTCCCCAACCCCATGACGATGCGCAACATGCCGGCCCGGGGGTCCATGCGTTCTTTCCATACATAGGGGTTGTGGGACAGGCCCACCCCGGCCAGTTCGGGGAAAAAATAGTTCTGGCGATAGCTGCCCGACACCCGTTGCACCAATATGGCCATCTGTTCGTCCAGATGGTCGAGACCGCGCTGGCGCCGGTAGGCCAGGGCATCCTCGTTCATCGCGCTGGCATAGATTCGCTTGACCGCTTCTTCGAAGCGCTCGTAGCGTTTTTCCGGCGGCCCCTGGTTGACGCAAAAGAAGCTTTCATACTTGCCGGCAAAGGCGCTGCCATAGGCATCTTCCAATAGACTGCTGGAGCGCGCGATGATCGGAGACTGTCCGAAGTATTGCAGCATGGTCTGAAAGCGTTCCCGGATGTGCTCGGGGAAGCTGCCCTGGAGCATATTAGTTTTCAACTCGGCGGCTTTTTCGAAATAGCCCGCCTCGGTCTTATGGGCCATGAAAAGCTTCCACCAGCCGTTCTGGACGATATAGGAATAGAATACATCCGAACCGATGAAAAACGAATCGTGCGGTTCGAGGAACCGCGACCATTGCATGTCTTTTGCGTGCATCAGGATTTTTCTGGCCAAAAGCATTCCCAGGGCTTTTCCGCCGATGAATCCGGAGCCGATCAAGCGCTCCTTGAGCTGAAGCAGGTCCTCCAGGACGAGAAATTGACGGATCATCGCAAGCATTTTTTTATTTCGACTGAGCACCAGTCGGGCGAGTTGCTCGACTTTGTCCACTGTCTCCGAAACGCTGGCTTTGTTGAAGATCAGGCTCTCGGCTTGAATGAAAAGATGATCCCAGTAATCGAGAATGCGATGGGCCGGGGCCGATTTTTCCTGCAAGAGATGGGAAAACAGTTGGGATGCCTCGACGCTGTTGATCACCGGCACGAGATGATCCCGTTCCTTGATGTGGGGGAAAAACATGGTGGGCGAATAGCGGTCCTGAATCTTGATCGGGTGAATGCATAACTTGCGGTGGTAAGTGTACACATCGATGAGGACCTGGGTGGTTTCGCGAATCCGAGCAATGGCTTTATAGGAATGGTGGTTCCTCAGGATCGCGAAATAGGCGGTGGTGTTCAATTCGAAAAGATAGGGGCAGGTGACGAAGAAGAAGTTGACGATCATCAGGTCCGAGGCCCATTCATGGAGCAGATCGGACAAGGAATCAAACACGTAAAAAATATCCCGCCCTTCCCGGGTGATGATGTCGTGGACCTGAGATGAAAACGATTCGAATCCAGCCGCCACATTCAGCGAGTAGATGCGCAGGTTGGGGCGCTGCTCCAGCAAGGGCGCGTGACGGCCGAAACGCAGGTATACCAGCGGTTCATGGTTGGTCAGGGCATGGGTGGCGAAATAGGAAACCAGTTTTCGATAGGCATCGATGGTGTCCACCTGCCAGACGACATTGTCTCCTCTGCGCAGGTGATCGATAATGCGATCGAGACTTTTCCAGCCCGTACTGACATGGGCGTAATAGGCCATGATGCGCTCGTTTTGCTTGTTGCGACCATTCGAGATTGGATGCCGCGTGATGTGCGACCTGTGGGATCACGGGTCGCACATCACGCTTGGGAATTGTATATTACAGATAGTGAGGATTGGCTAAACAATTCCATAGGCGAGCATGGCTCTGGCCACTTTGACAAATCCCGCCGTATTGGCGCCGACCACATAATCCCCTTTTTTGCCGTAGGCTTCGGCCGACTCCAGGCAGGCCTTATGGATGCTTTTCATGATGATCAGCAGGCGCTTGTCCACCTCTTCACGCGTCCAGGACATCTTGAGACTGTTCTGACTCATTTCCAGCCCCGATGTGGCCACGCCGCCGGCGTTGGCCGCCTTGCCCGGACCGTAGAGAATATTGCTTTCCTGAAATGCTCTGACAGCATCCGGCGTCGAGGGCATGTTGGCGCCCTCGGCCACGCAGAAGCAGCCGTTTCGAACCAGGGCGGCCGCGTTTTCGGCATTCAGTTCGTTCTGGGTGGCGCAGGGCAGCGCGATGTCCACCTTGATCCCCTGCTGGCGGATCACGTCCCAGACATTTTCGCCTTCATAGCAGACACAGTCGTATTTTTGGGCATACTCTTTGATGCGGCCGCGCCGGTTATTCTTCAGATCCATGATGAAACAACATTTTTCGGGAGAGATACCCTTTTCATCTACAATCGAAGCGCTGGAGTCACAGACGGTGATCACCCGGGCCCCCATTTGCGTCGCCTTTTCCACGGCAAATTGGGCCACATTGCCGGAACCGCTCACGGCGACGACCTTGTCTTTGAAATCCAGTCCCCGGGTGGCCAGCATCTCGGCCGCGAAATAGACCGTGCCGTATCCCGTGGCTTCGGGCCGGATCAGGCTTCCGCCGTACTCGAGTCCTTTGCCGGTCAGCACCCCGGTGTGTTCGTTGCGGATTTTCTTGTAATAGCCATACAAGTATCCGATCTCTCGGGCCCCGACACCGATGTCGCCGGCCGGAACATCGGTTTCGGGGCCGATATGACGATACAACTCGCTCATGAACGCCTGGCAGAAACGCATAATTTCATGGTCGCTTTTGCCCTTGGGGTCGAAATCGGACCCGCCTTTGCCGCCGCCCATGGGCAGGGTGGTCAACGCATTCTTGAAGACCTGCTCGAATCCCAGGAACTTGATGATGCTCATATTCACCGAGGGATGGAAGCGCAGCCCCCCTTTGAAGGGGCCGATGGCGTTGTTGAACTGCACCCGGAAGCCCCGGTTGACATGCACCCGGCCTTTATCATCCACCCAGGGCACCCGAAACTGGACCGCCCGCTCGGGTTCGACGATTCTCTCGTAAATTCCAGCCTTGACGAACTCCGGATGGCGTTCCGCCGTCGGTTCGAGCGTCTCCAACACTTCCGTTACCGCCTGCTGAAACTCTATCTGCTCCACATCCAATTGTCTGACCCGCGCAATGGTATCCTGAATTACCGACACGACCCTTCCTCCTTGCTTGATTGGTTGTTGGACTCATATTCCCAGACGTTATAATTCCCGTCGTCTTTTATGATGTAGATTTTCGACGGCGAATTCTTCAATGAAGAACGAACCTTGTTCTTTTTTTCCACAGGCGGCTGCTTCATGACTTCCCACCGGACATCTGGTGTTTTTACCGGTAAGCCCACTATCGATGCGGCCTCATTTACCGACCCACTCGATGACTCGCTTTCTCTCCCGTTTAGGGGCCGTATAATCTTCAATCAGGCGCTCACCGATTTTCTGGTCGATGTATTCTTCCGTAAGAGAGCGCGTCCTGGGTTCTACCGACGACTTCATCCGGTAATAATGAAAGTCTTCGGGTCCGATCCCCTCCCATCCGATGAATTCGCTTTCCAGTTCGGACAGGCTGTCGTATCCCGCCCCGTAAATTTTCAGCTTGGAAAAGAACGGCTGCGGACTGTGCTGATTGATCAATACCGCGAAATGGGTCGGAAAGACCGGATCGCCGATGACGAGTAAGTACTTCTCCTTGAATTTGAGAATATTGTAGTTCGTCGGAATCTTCTCTTTTTCAACCGGAACGAAATGCTCCTTCAGGATCGTGCCGGCCTCGACATCGTCCACGTCTTCGACCATCATGATGTCCCGGCACTTGAAAAAGCCCATGACATACAAGGCCAAACCGAAGTTGCCGACATGTTCGTAAATCGGATGTTCACGGCCGCAGATCCGGCTGACATCGTTCAGTCTTTCAGAGATGAAAAGCCATTCACGATCCATGGTTCCTCCTTTGTTTCATGCTCCTGATCCGAGCGGTTTGCCGGTGTTGAATCAATGTTTTTTGCTGTCGCAACGGCTTGCAACACTGTTCAGCAAGGGATATGCCGCCTCGGGCGTCCGCCCCTAAAAATTTATTACCGATTGAATTTTAAGGATTAATAGGTCCGATGAGAAAAATGGTTATGGATGGCCGGGATGCAGCGCCCTGTTCAAATCTTGAGCAGCACTGGTGAAATATCAGCAGATGCCATCCGTGTTATTCAGGCACTCTCCGGTCACCCGCCCCGCCGCCAGGCAGAGCCGGTGGGTGATCCCGGCCGGCAGGTCGTCGGGCCGGTGGCTGACATAGAGCAGCTGGGTGGCGCCGCCGCGGATGATGCGCGAAAGGATCGTAAGCAGGCGTTGGCGGTGGTAACCGTCCAGGCCGTTGCACGGTTCGTCCAGAATCAGCAGGCGCGGGTTCTTGACCATGGCCCGCGCCACCAGCGCCAGGCGCTGCTGGCCGAATGAGAGTTGGGCCATGGGGCGGCCGGCGAGATCGGCCAACCCCAGGTGGTCGACCCATTGCCGCGCGGTGCGGCGCTGGGTGTCGTCGCACTGCCGATAGAGCCCCACCGAGTCGAAGAATCCCGAGCAGATCACGTCGAAGGCGGTGACCTGGCGCTGGTAGCGTGCCTGGAGCACATCGCCCAGGTGACCGATTTTTCGCTTGATCTCCCAGAGGGTTTCGCCCGACCCCCGCGGCCGCCCGAAGAGCACGATCTCGTTGGCGTAGGCCTGGAGCTGGTCGCCGGTGACGAGGGCCAGCAGAGTGCTCTTGCCCGCACCGTTGGGGCCGGTGATGGCCCAATGCTCCCCGGGGCGAACCGTCCAGTTGACGCGGTCCAGCACCAGGTGGTCGCCGAAGCGCACGGTCACATCACGCATGAGGATCAGGGGCTCAAGGGCGGAAGCGCTAGCTTCAAAAGGCGGACGGGTCGCCGCCGGTAGACCACTGGACGCGGAGGCCGGGATTTCTCTTTGCGCCAGTCTCTGCAGGAACGCCTGCTTTTCTCCTTGCCACGCCACCCGGCCGTTTGCAAGGTGCAGCACGTGGGAGAAGAGATCGCCGATCTCTTCCAGGCGGTGGGTGATGAGCACCAGCTGGGTGCCGGCTTCCGCCAGGCGACGCAATACTGCTTCCAATTGCTCCCGGGAGACGGTATCCAGCCCGTTGAAGGGCTCGTCGAGAATCAGCAGACACGGATCGGGCAAAAGGGCGCGGACCAGCAACAGCTTGCGCATCTCGCCCGAAGAGAGTGCATCCATGGGTTTGTCCAGCAGGACTCCCAGATCGAAGGCGGACAGAACACGCTCCCGGTGCGCCGACGCGGCCGGAACGGTGCCGTTTTGAAGAATCAGCAGGTCACGCGCCAGCGTTCGGTCCTGGAGACGGCCGCTGAAATGGCGCATCTCGCCCAGCAACCCTTCCCGCTGGAAGAGGTGATGGTACTGCTCGGACGAGACCAGGGCCATGGGCCGGCGCCCCGCGGCCACCACCGGATCGTCCAGGTAGTGCCGCACAACCTCCCCCTGCACCACCGGCATATGGCCCATCAGGGTCCGCGCCAGGGTGCTCTTGCCCGCACCGTTGGCCCCCCACACCACCCACTGCTCGCCCCGCCGGATCTCCCAGGTGGTATTCTCCAGCAGCCAGCGGTCGCGCAGGCGCACGGTGATGTTGCGCATTGTGATAAAGGGTTGGGCTGTCATGGGCCCAGTCTACCGATGAACCGATCCCGGCGGCAAGTCGAATCAGGGCAGCGTTCCCGCTGCCTTGAAAAAAACAGGCGACCGGATGGGGTCGCCTGTCTCTTTGAATGTTCTAAAATCCGAACGTTGAAGTACTACACCCGCTCGGCCACCAGGTCGCCCACCTGGCTGGTGCTGTAGCCCATCTTGCCGGCCGAGAGGCTCTTGAGTTTGTGGGCGGTGACGTCCTTGACGGCGTTTTCGATGGCCTGGGCCGCCTTTACTTCGCCCAGGGTTTCGAGCATCATGGCGCCGGCGCAGACGGCGGCCAGGGGGTTGATGATGTTCTGGCCGGTGTACTTGGGGGCCGAGCCGCCGATGGGCTCGAACATGCTCACGCCCTCGGGATTGATGTTGCCGCCGGCGGCGATGCCCATGCCGCCCTGGGTTTCGGCGCCCAGGTCGGTGATGATGTCGCCGAACATGTTGGAAGTCACCAGCACGTCGAACCACTCGGGGCTCTTGACCATGTACATGCAGGTGGCGTCCACATGGTAGTATTCGCGCTTGACGTCGGGGTAGTCCTTCTGACCGACTTCGTGGAAGGCGCGCTCCCACAAGTCGAAGACATAGGTGAGCACGTTGGTCTTGCCCACCAGGGCCAGGGTGTTGGCGTCGCCGATGCCCTGGGCCTTCTTGCCGAACTTGCGGGCGTATTCGAAGGCGTAGCGCAGGCAGCGCTCCACCTGGTAGCGGTTGTAGACTTCGCTCTGCACGGCCACCTCATGGGGCGTGCCCTTCATGGAGATGCCACCGGTGCCGGTGTAGATGCCGCCGGTGTTCTCGCGCACCACGCAGTAGTTGATATGCTCGGGCCCCTTGTTCTTCAGGGGGGTCTCCACGCCCGGAAAGAGGCGCACCGGCCGCAGGTTGATATACTGGTCCAGTTCGAAGCGCAGGCGCAGCAGGATGCCTTTTTCGAGTATGCCCGGCTTGACCCCCGGGTGGCCGATGGCCCCCAGGTAAATGGCGTCGAACTTGCGCAGTTCGTCGGCCGCGGTATCGGGCAGGATCTCGCCGGTGCGCAGGTAGCGCTCGCCGCCGAAATCGAAATCGGTCATCTCCAGTTTGAAGCCGAACTTGGCGGCCGCCGCCGCCAGCGCCTTGCGGCCCTCGGCCACCACCTCCGGACCGGTGCCGTCCCCCGGAATCACTGCGATATTATAAGTCTTTCCCATGATCGTCCCCCTCTTTGACCGGCTACATGTCCGGGTACTGAATTTTGAAAAATCGAAACTATATATGCAATCCGACCCTGAGGGTCAAGAGCCGGATCGGCCTGTCCCGCCGTCTGAAATGGGTTTGCCGTTCCGGAATCGGTGAATTATGATGAGGCCCATGCATGCATCGGAATTCAAATTGCATCCCTTCCACGCTACCCCCGGGGGCAGCGCAATCGCGATCCAAGGGAGCTTAAGCCGGGACGGCGGACGCCTGCGCCTTGCATACCGACTCACAGGCGCCCTGTGGGGGGTATCCATCGCACCACCAGCCACGTCCAGCGAGCGCCGCCACGAGCTGTGGAAAGAGACCTGTTTCGAATGCTTCGTCCAACCGGCCGGTTCGACGGCCTACTGGGAGTTGAACCTCTCGCCGGCCGGCCACTGGAATCTCTACCGCTTCGACGCCTATCGCCGGGGCATGCGGGAGGAATCGGCCATCGCGCAAACGCCCTTTGCGGTGCAGCGTGAGGCGGATCGCATGGACCTTGTCACCGCGTTTGATTTGGACGCCCTCGGCATCGGCGCCGCGGTCCTGGCCATCGGATTGACCGCCGTGATCCGGGCCCCGGACGGTCGTCTCGACTACTGGGCCCTGGTCCACCCCGATACCAAACCCGATTTTCATCACCCGAAGAGCTTTGTCCTGGCGCTCTGACCGCCGAGCGAACCTGGCGTTTGCGGATTCGTTGCTGCCACCCCGAATAAGGATTGACGAACGCAAATCTGCATATTATTGACCAATCATCTTCGGCAAGGCTTCGTTCCGCCATCCGCCGAACCCTCCGGTCGAACGAAACGACCAACGATCAGGCCTTAATTACATCTCTAAAGCTGGGCGCTCACCTGATCCTCGATTTGCGGCTTCTCCCTTGGTCAAGGGCGATGCGGGATAGAGCGGTGCGGATTATTGGGACCGGCGACGGATTGTGTCGCCTAAAAAAACCTGAACCCGGAATAGGAGGAGATCGTGAGCTCAGCCAACACAGCAAGTCAGAACCATGCCCCGGCCGCCTCGGCCCAAATCATGATGCAAGACCTGCTCGCCGGCGACATCATCGCCACGCGCGCCCACACGGCCAACTCGGTGGGCGTGCGTGCGGCCACCGCCGGTACGGTCAGCCATGCGATTCTTTGCTTGGGTGCCAGAAAGGGCACCCAGTGGGCCGTGGACGCCATGCCGAAGGAAGGCGTCACCAGCGAGCCGCTTTTTTTCAAATTGTCCCAGGTGAGCTATGCCGTGGTCTTCCGCCACCGCACGGCCACCCCCGCCCAATTAGCGAAGGCCTGCGCCTGGGCCGAACACCAGGCCGTGCTGAACAAACCCTATGACTATAAGAGCGCGGCCCGGGCGGGCCTCATCACGCCGTACTTCGCCGCAGGGCGGCTGATCATCGTCGCCGACAAAATCGACGCCAAAACGGACCCCCAGGGCGAGGATGCCAGTTTCATGTGCAGCGAGCTGGTCTTCCGGGCCTTTGAGGTCGCCGGCGCGGCCCTGACCGATAAACCGGCCCACTGCGTCAGCCCCCATGCGCTGTTCAAAACCGACCGGCTGGTCTGCCTCGGCAAGCTGGTTTGAAGGAGAAGACCATGCCGTCGAAAACGCTCTGGACCGCCCTGGCGGTTTTGCTGCTCCTGGCCTTGGGCTGCCGTGGCGGGCAGGGGGCTGTCCCCGCGCCGGACCCGGCATCCGGCGCTACTGGCTACCACCCCGTCATCTATCCGCCTCAAAGCTCCCTTCAATTTCCCGAGGAACAGGTGATCAAAAAGGAGATCCAGGTCACTACCCAGTGGCAGACCATCCCCTTCGACCACCCGCTGAAAATCAATCGGCAGGGGCTCATGGGCCTGCACCTGGTCGTGGACAAGGCGCCGTACATCTCCACGATGGCCACGCACCCCTTGAACCCGGAATGCAACACCCCGGAGTGTTTCATCGATGCCTTTTGCCTGAGGCGTCTCAGCGACGGCGTCCTCGTCCGGCCCGAGGCGGTCCTGGTGGGCGACGATGGGACCGATGTCAATGTCCAGGCCACCGGCCATCTCTATCCTTATTGGGACCCGCATGTCATGACCATGGATCTCAGGACTTTCAAGGACGTGAATTCCTTTCCCCCCGATTTTCCGGAGGGTATTCAGGCGTTCACGGCCCTGCGCATCCGCGCCACCACGCCCTTCGTGGTCCGGTACCTGTATTGGAATGTGGACCGACACCCGGAACTCTTTTCTAGGTGAGTTGCACGACGCATGGCAATGCCTCTCAGAGTTTGTCGCCAACCCGCAGGGGCGGCCGCAAGAGGGCGACCGCCTGTCCGCCCCCCTAAGGGTCATGCGACAATGACCGGTTGACCTTCCGGGGCCGACTCCTACCCCCTCCGAACCGTGCGTGCGGACCACCCGCACACGGTTCTGTCCCTTACCCGCCTTCGCATTCTAAATATGCGCCGTATCCGCATACCGATCCGGCTATTTTCTCCTTCTCGGCCATCTGCGCCCTCGTCGGCCCCTTGTTGGAATTTACGGAGAATTACGAGATCAGGGGCAGCTCGAAACGCGATATCCCGATTTTTAAGGGTTGCCATGACCGCCGATCCGATCCATAAAAAAGAGGCACCCCTCCCTGCCAAAAAGATGAAAAATTTCCCCCCGGTGTGACCGTATCTGTCACAGGCGGGTGGTATGGTCAGGCCAAAGAGTTTGGACATATCGCGGCGCGTTGTCTTTACGAACACCAATAATAAGGTAAAGGAGTATGATTGACCCCAAGTTAACCAATTTTTGGGCCAAAACAGAGAAAGGCGATGATGATGGCGGTGCTTGGCATCCGCTCATCCTGCATATGCTGGATGTTGCCGCTGTTTCAGATGCCATTTTAGAAAGGGAACCACAAGAAACCCGGCATAGAATGGGCGTTGTTTTGGACATGAATTGGGAAAAGGCGCGTCCATGGCTCTTGGTTGTCGTAGCTTGCCACGACCTTGGAAAAGCTTGCCCGGGTTTTCAGTGTAAGTGGAAGAATCTTTCGGAGTTGGATGCAGGACGAAGCCCAAACACGAATATTGGACATGGATTTGTCAGTCAGATCGCCTTAACGGAGTTCTTGCTCAAAATTGGCTGGCCGGAGGATCTGGCGGACCTGGTCGCAGATGCAGTCGGATGCCATCATGGCGCGCGTATATCTCCATTTAAACGGGAACATCTGGAAGGCGATCGGCGCGTTCTCGGGAAACAAGAGTGGACCAAGGCACGCCAGGCCCTCATTGAAACATTGATTGCGTTCTTCAACCCAGGCGGCCCCCCGACCAAGAAAACGCTTACTGGCCCCGACTTCATGCTGCTGGCCGGGCTCACCAGTTTCGCGGATTGGATCGGTTCTAATGAAGCGTGGTTTCCTTATGGAACGCCCCGAGACACCGAGGATCTGCCCGGTTGGTTTCAAAATCGCAGGATTAGAGCTGAGCAGGCTTTGGACCTGATCGGATGGAATCGCAGAGCGCCGCTTGCAACCGCGCAAAAGAGTTTCGAGAATGTCTTCGGCTTTTCCCCCAGGCCATTGCAGCAGGCTGTAGCCGACGCGTTGCCCTTATTGAAGGCTCCCTCGATTTTGTTGGTGGAAGCGCCCATGGGGGAAGGCAAAACCGAAGCAGCCCTGTTCGCCCATCTCGAATTGCAGCGACGCTTCGGCCACCGGGGCCTGTATGTGGCGCTACCGACCAAGGCCACCGGTAACGCTATGTTCCAGCGGGTCCTCAAATTCTTGGCCAACGAAGGATCGCAACGGAAGGTAGACTTGCAGCTATTGCATGGCGCCACGCTGCTGAGCGATGCTTTTCAAAACTTACGGTTTTCAGGCATCCATGACCCTGAAACGGGCGGTGAGATTCGGGCCGGCGAATGGTTCACTCACAAAAAAAGAGCGCTCCTTTCCGAATACGGCGTGGGAACCGTGGACCAGGCCATACTTCCGATTCTGCCGGTTCGTCACAACTTTGTCCGTTTATGGGGCCTTGAGAACCGAGTTGTGATTTTCGACGAAATTCACGCTTACGACGCATATACGGGTACGCTTTTGGTCCAGCTTCTGCGTTGGCTCATGGCGCTGGGATCTTCGGTCGTACTTCTTTCGGCAACCTTGCCGCCTTCCATTCGGAGAAAGTTGGCGGAAGTGACGAATAGTGTATTGCCGGAAGAGGAGACAGCGTATCCCCGCCTTTCCGTCTTCCAATCCGGCCAGGCAAGGCAGATCCGATTCGCGGCCGATCCGATGCGACGCCGGTCTCTCCGGCTGGTCGGAATCGAGCCGGACCTGATGAGCATGCGCACGGCCATCGAAGGTCAACTCATAAGTGGCGGTCTGGGTTTGGCGCTGGTCAATACCGTGCAAAGGGCGCAAGATTTGTTCGGGCTTTTCCCCGAAGGAACCCCTATCGAAAGAGCAGGCAAAAGGATAGGCAAACGCCTCTCCGATGGAACGGAAGTATTTCTCTTTCACGCCCGTTATCCGGCCGATAGGCGGCAACAGCGGGAGGATCATGCCATAGCGGCTTTTGGTCCGGACGCCAATCGGGCCGGACGTAAAATCCTGATTGCCACCCAGGTGGCCGAACAGAGTCTGGACTTGGACTTCGACGTGATCGCAACCGATCTTGCGCCCATCGACCTTGTGCTCCAAAGAGCCGGCCGATTGTGGCGGCACGCATCGGGTTCCAGACCGGTCTCGGAACCGGTTTTACTGATAGCCGGCCTTACCGGCGATGCGCCTCCGCTGTTCGATGATCCTCTCTGGTGGGGGACTGTTTACCGGGAAGACCTTTTGTTGCGCACGTGGATTCTCTTGCACCCGAAGCAGGGCCTTACGTTGCCGGATGACATCGATGTTCTGGTGCAGGCGGCTTACGAAGAACAAGTCGTCGTTCCTGAGGCTTTGCGGGAGCGAATGGAGAGCGCGCTCATGAAAGGCGAAGGCGACGCCTGTGCCCTGAAGATGCAGGCCAACCAGGCGATCATAGGGTTTCCGGACGATGCCTCTTGGAACGATACGGCCCGCCTTGTGCTTTATGATGAAGATGAGCCCGGGGTGCACCGCACCCTGATGGCCCAGACCCGCCTTGGGCAAGAATCGGTCGTGGCCATCCCTCTCTGGCCGCAGGACGGATTCAACACTGAAGAGATTCCGGCATTCTCGCAAGCCAAGCTCTGGTTTATGAGATCCGTAAGTCTATCGCGTAAAAATGTCGTCCAGAAATTTAGGTCGATGGGAACACCCGAAGGCTGGCGAAAATCGCCCCTCTTGCGCAACTGTTTTCCGCTGGTGCTGGATGACGAAGGATGCTGGATAGAGAACGCCATGGTGCGTCTGGATGACGACCTTGGCATATTGTACGAGACAAAGGAGGCCGAATGAGCCGATTCAACCTGATTGACGAAAAATGGATTCCACTGCGAATGCCGGATGGCACCCACAACGAGCTTGGCATCCGCGACACCTTGTTGCGAAGCAAAGAGATCGCCGCCATCGAAGACCCTTCGCCGCTGGTGGTGGCGGCCTTGCACCGCTTTCTGCTTGCGGTGCTGTACCGCGCGTTGGAAGGGCCGACCGATATCGAACAAGCCAAGGCGTTATTTAGAGATGGGTTACCGGGCGAAAGAATACAGGCATATTTGGAAAAATGGCGAGATCGGTTTTGGCTGTTTGACGAGAAGTATCCATTTGGGCAGAATCCGAACGTCCCAAAGGATGAAATCGAACCATGGACCAAGTTAACGGCCGAATACAACGCAACATCCAACAAAGTGCTTTTTGATCACACCAACACTGAGAAGCCAGGAGAAAGAGAGCCGAAGGAATGTGCCCGTTGGCTGATAGCAACGATGAGTTTTTCAATCTCTGGTGGCCGAGGCTATTATCCTTCTCCATCGCCAAATGCAATGATGTGTATTCCTCTCGGACGAAATGTTTTTGAAACTCTTTGTTACAACCTTGTTCATTACCCAAATCGAGACGTAGCAAGAACTGACACAGGGTTGTGGGAACGTGAACCGAATGCACTTCCTCTCGGCACGCCAAAGCGAATTGCATCGGGTTATGCAGACTTATATACGTGGGCGCCCAGAATGATTTTCCTTGAAGAACATCCGATGCATAGGGTGACTCGCATGAGGTTCATTGCTGGGCATGGGTTTGAAAATGCCTTCAATAGCCCAGATCCAATGCAAGCATATAATATCGACAAAACCAAAGGAATTTTACCTATTCGATTTAGGAAGAATCGTGGAGTTTGGAGAGATTTTGACTCATTACTTCCCGATGCCGACGATCTTGCCCCGCTTACTGTTCAGAACGCCTTTCGGTTGGCAGGCACTAACGCAAGAAAAATGCCTAATTCAGTTTTGGTCCTTGGCCTGAGATATGAGCCACCAAGTGCGAACGTTGATTTCTGGCGCATGGAGCGCTTCATCTTGCCAAAAGCTTTTGAGGGGGTTCGCCTCATCCGCACTGAAATACGGCAACTCCTCACCGATTCTGAAGATGCACAGAAATCGCTCCGGCTGGCTTGCCGCTCCTTTGCACGGAATATCTTGAGCCGAGGTGAGCGCCAACCCACAGGGAAAGACATCGATGGATTTGTAGAACAGATGTCGGCTATTGCTTGGTATTGGTCCACATTGGAAACACGCTTTCACGAGATACTACATGAATACACACTCGGAAGGGATTCCGAGGATATCCGTTATCAGTGGTTGAAGTCGGTCCGGGAAACTTTGGAAGCTGCCTGGGATCAGCATCGTGCCGCGGTCAGCATTGGCGATGCATGGGCTATTCGCGCAATTGTGAAGGCAGAAAAGCCGGTACGGCGCAAACTTCAAGAACTTAAACAAGAAATCATGAAGCTCGAACCACAGAAGGAGGAGGCATGAGCGGATTTGTCGAGTGGCTGGAAGGCCTGAACGAGAAAGACACCAAAGTGCGGGCGGTCTTGAGGCGCAGCCTCGCTTTCGACCCCGGGATGTTTGTGCCCGCCTATCCCTACGTCGAACCCTTAATGAAGAATGACGATAGCTTCTGGCGGCGGGAAATGCATTACCTCGTGGCCGGACTGTGGGCGGCACACTGGCGCAAAGAAAGGTCGGGCCAACCGATGTCGATTGGGAAAGCTTGCGCGGCTTATCAAGCAGCCAGCGGTTCCGCGAGCACCGAACGGCGCTTCATTGCGTTACTGGATGCTGACGCGAACCAACTACCGCACCGCCTGCGCCAAATACTTTCACTCCTGAGGGAGCTTTCGATTGATTTCGAAGAGCTGCTGAAGGGGCTTTTATTCTGGCAGGACGATCAGAAGCGCACACAGAAGACCTGGGCGCGCGATTTTTACAGGAATATGGAACCCGAAAATGAAATGACGACCCACACCCCAGAGGAGGAAGGTAAATGAAGACTTTCGTCGAAATTCATGCACTACAGAACTTCGCGCCGTCCAATTTAAACCGTGACGATACAGGCGCTCCTAAAGATGCCCTTTTTGGGGGCACCCGCCGAGCTCGTGTCTCCAGCCAGTGTCTCAAGCGGGCGGTAAGACAACATTTCGCGGAATTGGTAAAGCAAAATGAACTCACCACCGAGGATATCGCCTACCGAACCAAACGGCTCTTGGATGAGCTTACCAAGGCATTAAAGAATAAGAATCACGTCGAAGCCGAAGCGTCCGAAAAGGCGCGTTTGGCTTTGGCGAGCATGGAGCTCACGGTGAAGGAGGATGGAAAGAGCGAGTACCTTTTATTTATGGGCCAGCGCGAGATCGCGAATATTGCTGAGATCATAAATTCGAAGTGGGATACCATCAACGCCGCTGCTCCTGCGGCGCCTGAAGGGAAAAAGCCCGGCAAGGCCAAAAAACAGGCTGCCCAAAATGCCGATCCCGAACTAAAAAAGGCGCTGGACAAGGTTTTCAACGGTGGCAAGGCGCTGGATGTTGCCCTATTCGGGCGCATGCTGGCCGACATGCCTGAAAAAAACCAGTACGCCGCCTGCCAAGTAGCACACGCCATTTCGACGCATGCCGTCGAGCGTGAATTCGACTTCTACACGGCCGTGGACGATCTAAAACCCGAGGATACAGCCGGCGCTGACATGATGGGCACCATAGAATTCAACTCGGCTTGTTTTTACCGTTATGCCGTGGTGGATTGGGAAAAGCTCATTTCCAATTTGCAAGCAGACAAGGAATTGGCGGCAAAAGGGTTACGCGCCTTCCTGGAAGGATTCGTCGTGGCCGAGCCCACCGGCAAGCAGAACACCTTCGCGGCGCATAACCCACCGGAGTTCGTTGCCATCTCAATTCGCAGAAACGGCGCTGCGCGCAACCTGGCCAATGCATTCGAAACCGCCATCCGCCCCAAAAAAGATGAGTCGCTAACCAAAAAGTCGGCCGAAGAGCTGATTAAAAAGGCCAAGGCGCTGAATGCGGCTTTTGGCGGCGAAGGAGATATTTGGGCTCTGAATCTTGTCGGAGTGGACACCGATGGATTTGGGACCAAGGTAGATTCACTTAAGGAACTGCTCGACCATAGCATGGCCAAGCTGAAGGAGTGATATATGCCGACACTGTTGCTGCGCCTGGTGGGCCCCATGCAATCGTGGGGCACCACCAGCCGTTTCGACCAGCGCGATACCGGAAAAGAACCCAGCAAGTCCGGCGTAATCGGGTTGTTAGCCGCTGCTCTGGGCATCGACCGTGAAAACTGGACCGACCTGCAACCACTAACCAAGCTGTCCATGGGAGTTCGCCACGACCGGCCGGGGGTTCCCAAGCGAGATTACCAGACCGCCGGCTGCGCCGCCAACGATACCATCATCAAAGCAGATGGAAAGCCATCGAAGGATGGGGTTGTATCCCAACGCTTCTATCTTGCCGATGCGGCTTTCCTTGTGGGGGTTGAAGGAGAGGACCGAGCGTTTCTCGATAAGGTTCACGCCAACCTGATCGATCCTGTCTGGCCGCTCGCCCTGGGGCGCAAATCCTACCTGCCCTCCGAACCGATTGCACTTGAAAATGCCGTTCAAGATGCTTCTTTGAAGGAAGTGCTCACGCGATGGCCATGGATCTGTTCGGTGCGAAAATGGGAATCGCCACCCGAAAAGCTGCTAATTTCCTTAGAATCCACCGATGGCTCCGGCGTGCTCAAAATGGATCAGCCGCTCTCATCTTTTGCCGAGCGCCGGTTCGGCGCACGCTTCGTGAGTTCGGAGTGGATTCCTTTTCCCAAGGAGGCGTCCCATGTTCCTGCATAGAATCCACCTTGACCCCAGATGCCGGGAAGCGCGACGCGATCTTTCGGATCCCTATCAACTTCATTCCACCTTGTGTCGGGCTTTCGCCGCGCCGGATCAGAAATGCCCTGGTGGTCTGTTTTTGTGGCGGATCGAGCCGGAAGCTGGACCCACCGGCTACCCGACCATTCTAGTGCAAAGCAAGATGCTTCCGGATTGGTCCGGCATCGGCATTAAGGGCTGGCTTGCTAAGGCTGACCCGGCCATCGATTTGAACGCACGGCTCTCGCTTGCTTCCATCCAAAATGGCCGGCGATTTCGATTCAGATTGCGCGCAAATCCATGCGTGACGCGCAATGGCAAAAGGAAAGGGCTATTGAAGTTGGAGGAGCAGGAAGAATGGCTTGATCGCAAAGGCGCTCAGCACGGTTTTTCATTGCCACAAACGGTATCCTTCGACCTTTCTGATACGCCCGCGAAGCGCGTGGACGTAAGGGTAAGCCAAGAACAGATGCTTACGGGCCGCAAACGCGACGGCAATGCTATTTCTATCTTTTCCGTTCTGTATGATGGGGCTTTGGAGGTTACCGACCCGGGACGCTTCAGAGCCGGGGTGCAGAATGGCATAGGGCATGGCAAGTCCATGGGACTTGGCCTGCTGTCTATAGCGCCGATCACATAAGCAGGGTAGGCTTCAATTTAGGCGATAAAAAGGGGGAGAGGCAATGGAGACAAAGATAGCGTTATTTCGTGGAAAGCAGATCAGGAAAACCATTCACAGCAACGAATGGTGGTTTTCGGTCGTGGATGTTTGTGGGGCACTTACCGACAGCCTTGATGCCGGGGCGTATTGGCGCAAGCTTAAACAACGATTGAAACAGGAGAGCCACGAAGCCGTGACGTTTTGTCACGGGTTGAAATTGCCCGCGCCGGACGGCAAGTTGCGGGAAACGGATTGCGCCAACACCGAAGGCATCTTCCGCATCATTCAATCCATTCCCTCGCCCAAGGCCGAACCGTTCAAGCGCTGGCTGGCCAAGGTGGGTTACGAACGGGTGCAGGAGATCGAGGACCCGGAGCTGGCCAGTCGCCGCACGCGGGAGATTTACAAGGCCAAGGGCTATTCCGATGAATGGATCGAAAAGCGGATGCGGGGCATCGCCATCCGGGCCGAATTGACCGAGGAGTGGAAGAAGCGAGACGTGAACGGAGAGCCGGAATATGCCATTTTGACTTCGGAGATCAGCAAGGCGGCGTTTGGATTGACGCCGGGTGAGTATAAAAAGCTCAAGGGTTTGAAACGGGAAAACCTGCGCGACCACATGACCGACTTGGAGCTGATCTTCTCCATGCTGGGCGAGGCCGCCACCACCGAGATTGCCCGTGAGCAGGATGCCAGGGGATTCGTGGAGAATAAAGTCGCGGCCCACAAGGGAGGGCGGATTTCCGGCGAGGCCCGCGAAAAGCTGGAGGCGGAAACCGGCAAAAGGGTGGTATCATCTGAAAATTATTTGGTCGAGCCGGAAAGCCGGAAACGATTGGCAATGAAAAAGGGCCAGAAGGAAAAATAGGAACGGTCGACCGGCAATCGGTATAGGAGGACATCAAAAGCTTGAATCAAGCCGATTTCGTCCCATTGAAGCCCATCCCCATCAAGGATCGCGTCTCCATGATATTTGTCTACTACGGGCGCATCGACGTCAAGGACGGCGCCTTCGTGGTGATCAACGAAGTGGATGGCCAGGACCTGGAGCGCAAGCACATCCCGGTAGGGTCGGTGGCCTGCATCATGCTGGAACCTGGCACGCGCATCAGCCACGCTGCCGTCAAGCTGGCGGCCACGGTGGGCACCTTACTCATCTGGGTGGGCGAGGCCGGTGTGCGGCTATACTCGGCCGGACAGCCGGGCGGGGCGCGTTCCGACAAACTGCTTTATCAGGCCAAGCTGGCCCTGGACGAGAATCTGCGCTTGAAGGTGGTTCGCAAGATGTTCGAAATACGCTTCGGCGAGAAGCCGCCCGAACGGCGCAGCGTGGACCAGTTGAGAGGCATCGAGGGTATCCGCGTCAAAAAGCTCTACGAGCTGATGGCCCAACAATATCGTGTCCAATGGCGCGGACGGCGTTATGACCCCAAGGATTGGGAGAAGGGCGACATCGCCAACAAGTGCCTCAGCGCGGCCACCTCCTGCCTGTACGGCGTCACCGAGGCGGCGATTCTGGCGGCCGGATACGCTCCGGCCGTCGGCTTCCTGCATAGCGGCAAACCTTTGTCCTTTGTCTACGACATTGCCGATGTTTTCAAGTTTGAAACGGTCGTGCCGGTGGCGTTTCAAATCGCGGCCAATAATCCGGCCCAGCCGGACAGAGAGGTGCGCATCGCCTGCCGGGATGCCTTCCGCCAGACACACCTTTTAAGGCGGATCATTCCGGCCATCGAGGATATTCTGGCGGCTGGCGAAATCCAACCGCCGCCGCCACCGGATGACGCCCAGCCTCCGGCCATCCCCGAGCCCGCAAGCATCGGTGATCAAGGCCACAGGAGCAAGTGAAATGAGCATGTTGGTGATCGTGACCGAAAATGTGCCGCCCCGACTGCGTGGCCGTTTGGCGGTCTGGCTCCTTGAAATACGCGCCGGTGTATATGTGGGCGATGTTTCCCAGCGCATCCGCGAAATGATCTGGGAGCAAGTAACGCTTTTAGCGGAAACCGGCAATGTGGCCATGGCTTGGGCCACCAACACCGAATCCGGCTTCGATTTCCAAACGTTCGGCGAAAACCGCCGGGTTCCCATCGACTATGACGGGCTCCGGCTCGTCTCCTTTATGCCCTTGGAAGCGGACAAGGGTGAAGGGAAAATCGCTTTTTGACAAATCGATTTAAGATAACAATGGCGCTCCATTTTATCGGTGGAAAATCAGCCTTCCGGAATCTGAAATAATTTTAGTGGATTCCAGGAAGAGACTTCCCCACACGCGTGGGGATGAACCGCTTCCGTTTTCTTCCATGAGATCAGGGCGCAAGACTTCCCCACACGCGTGGGGATGAACCGGATATCCGCCTTCGGGGCGGCTTCAAGCGTGAGACTTCCCCACACGCGTGGGGATGAACCGGTTATCTGACCGAGGTGCCCTCCAGACGACATGACTTCCCCACACGCGTGGGGATGAACCGCAGAAGGCATACACACCCTCGGGTTTGTGTGAGACTTCCCCACACGCGTGGGGATGAACCGGCCCGGCGGGCGTTTTGCCTTAACCTGAAATGGACTTCCCCACACGCGTGGGGATGAACCGTTATTACTACCGTTCACATGCCTGTAGACATCGACTTCCCCACACGCGTGGGGATGAACCGGGCATTGCCTACCACTGGACAACCCCAATCGGGACTTCCCCACACGCGTGGGGATGAACCGGTTTGGGAACGATGGGGAACCGCCCAGGTAAAGACTTCCCCACACGCGTGGGGATGAACCGCCAACCTGGGCCTTGATGCGCGAAACGGCCAGGACTTCCCCACACGCGTGGGGATGAACCGCCCAAATAGCGGGCAAGCGGGCTTTCGGTCTTGACTTCCCCACACGCGTGGGGATGAACCGGCTTGCAAATGGTGCCAGGTATAAAGCTGATAGACTTCCCCACACGCGTGGGGATGAACCGGATAAGGTCGGGCCGATCCGCGCCGAAAATGGGACTTCCCCACACGCGTGGGGATGAACCGTTCTGCCCGCGTTCCCTGGCCACCTTACGGAAGACTTCCCCACACGCGTGGGGATGAACCGGGCGTCGTCTGCCTCTTGCCCGTGGCACACGAGACTTCCCCACACGCGTGGGGATGAACCGTCCTCATCGCGCAGCGTGCCAGTGCTGATTGACGACTTCCCCACACGCGTGGGGATGAACCGTGCCTTGACATCGGCGCCGGAATCAGGATCGAGACTTCCCCACACGCGTGGGGATGAACCGCATCACCACCCGGCGGCCTGCCGGATGTGTAGGACTTCCCCACACGCGTGGGGATGAACCGGACTGGACGTGGTCATTGCCTACGATGCGGACGACTTCCCCACACGCGTGGGGATGAACCGGCGTCTGCTTTCAATTTGATCGCCACGTTCCCGACTTCCCCACACGCGTGGGGATGAACCGGGTTGCAACTTCATTGGAAATTACCTGGGTGTGACTTCCCCACACGCGTGGGGATGAACCGCGGGCGGCACCTATCACCAGCCACAAAAGAGCGACTTCCCCACACGCGTGGGGATGAACCGCCACACCATGGCCTGCTTGCTTGCCACCACGGGACTTCCCCACACGCGTGGGGATGAACCGCGATCGGATCACTTGCTGATTATTGGCGATAAGACTTCCCCACACGCGTGGGGATGAACCGTTCGCCCTCTTCTATCAGGTATATGGCAAAGGGACTTCCCCACACGCGTGGGGATGAACCGCTTTATCGCTTCATTCAATTCATTCAAGGAAAGACTTCCCCACACGCGTGGGGATGAACCGCTTTAATCTTGTTTTTTCTGCTTGGTTTTGCTGACTTCCCCACACGCGTGGGGATGAACCGAGATTGCCGACCTTAAGACACACCTAATTGCCGACTTCCCCACACGCGTGGGGATGAACCGCAATTGACGACACCGTGGTGGCAAGCAAGCAGGACTTCCCCACACGCGTGGGGATGAACCGTAGACCGTTTCCTCCTCATCAAAATAGGCCAGGACTTCCCCACACGCGTGGGGATGAACCGGGCGATTTTTCCGGTGGGTATTGGCCGAATGTGACTTCCCCACACGCGTGGGGATGAACCGTTGTTTCTCCAGCCGCGCGGTATTGCACTATAAGACTTCCCCACACGCGTGGGGATGAACCGCTTGCTCATCTTTTCATTGATACTTGCAATTCGACTTCCCCACACGCGTGGGGATGAACCGTGCAGGGCGTGCCGGATATGGCCACCATTGCGGACTTCCCCACACGCGTGGGGATGAACCGCCATCCACATCTTTACCAATTCTGCATGGAAAGACTTCCCCACACGCATGGGGATGAACCGTTGATAGATTGGCTGGAACAACAAGACCCTGAGACTTCCCCACACGCGTGGGGATGAACCGCGTGAGTTTATGTTTTGGGCGGTAACGACCGGGACTTCCCCACACGCGTGGGGATGAACCGGGAAGAACAAGCAGCTTGACCATACCTTTTGAGACTTCCCCACACGCGTGGGGATGAACCAGTATTGGTGGTGGCAGAGGCCAGCCATCCGCCGACTTCCCCACACGCGTGGGGATGAACCGGCTCAAAGAGCCGCCGCCGTGCGACGCCTGCCGACTTCCCCACACGCGTGGGGATGAACCGCTTGCTCATCTTTTCATTGATACTTGCAATTCGACTTCCCCACACGCGTGGGGATGAACCGATGTACTCCAACATCGCGGAAAACCCCTACTAGACTTCCCCACACGCGTGGGGATGAACCGCGGTACGGTCGCCTATGATGCCGGAACGGTATGACTTCCCCACACGCGTGGGGATGAACCGGATAAAGCCTTTCAAGATTATTGCGAAGAGCAGACTTCCCCACACGCGTGGGGATGAACCGCGCATCACCTGGTATCCGCCACACGCCGGGCAGACTTCCCCACACGCGTGGGGATGAACCGCCCTTAGTTGATATTGCGTTAGGCTCAGTAGCGACTTCCCCACACGCGTGGGGATGAACCGGCTCCAAGTACATTCCGATTTACTAAGGATATGACTTCCCCACACGCGTGGGGATGAACCGTACTCAAAAAACGTGACAATTATTGTCACTTTGACTTCCCCACACGCGTGGGGATGAACCGGTACGTCACCTTTGGCGCGGGTTCATATTGTCGACTTCCCCACACGCGTGGGGATGAACCGAAACCCTTAAAATGCAGGCTTTTCTCATGTCGGACTTCCCCACACGCGTGGGGATGAACCGATCCTTTCGTAGGATCTTTGATACGGACAAATGACTTCCCCACACGCGTGGGGATGAACCGCGCTAAGTTCTCATGGCGTACCTAATAAGGCAGACTTCCCCACACGCGTGGGGATGAACCGTACCCGGCTATTTTTTTGTCCATACTGGTACGCGACTTCCCCACACGCGTGGGGATGAACCGCTATCGAAAAAGAAAAGATCATTACCGATCTTGACTTCCCCACACGCGTGGGGATGAACCGTTGGCCTGCCATGAGCATCGAATGATGCCCATGACTTCCCCACACGCGTGGGGATGAACCGCTCTCCAAGTTTTCTAAAGGCGTTCTTGTTTGGACTTCCCCACACGCGTGGGGATGAACCGATGAAAATCCGCTCCGCGTCTGTTGTGCCCGTGACTTCCCCACACGCGTGGGGATGAACCGCACCAATGGCAGTTGTGCCCAGCGCTGCTTCGGACTTCCCCACACGCGTGGGGATGAACCGCATGTCTTTGGGGATGTCCGGGGTATCCACCCGACTTCCCCACACGCGTGGGGATGAACCGTCCTTACTGGCCTTTTTCATCTCAGGTAGTGGGACTTCCCCACACGCGTGGGGATGAACCGACGCTGAGTGTTGTTGTAAGAAGGGGGGAGAAGACTTCCCCACACGCGTGGGGATGAACCGTGCCGTCGTCTTCTGCACCGTCAGAATCACAGGACTTCCCCACACGCGTGGGGATGAACCGAGCATCGGGGCGATATTGATATCGTTCTTGACGACTTCCCCACACGCGTGGGGATGAACCGCGATCATTTGCGTGCCCTCCCCTTTTATTGATGACTTCCCCACACGCGTGGGGATGAACCGCAATACCTTTTTAATGTACATTACAATTAACCGACTTCCCCACACGCGTGGGGATGAACCGAGAGAGAGCATATGGTATGCCAAACCGAATACGACTTCCCCACACGCGTGGGGATGAACCGTGTCCTTTGCCCTGGTGGATGCTACACTTACCCGACTTCCCCACACGCGTGGGGATGAACCGTGCTGGCTGGTAGTGCCCTAACAGCTATTCCTGACTTCCCCACACGCGTGGGGATGAACCGGCAGACTACATCCAGGCGCCCCTTGCGGAACTGACTTCCCCACACGCGTGGGGATGAACCGCGCAGTTCTTTTGGTATCCAATATATTCCTTCGACTTCCCCACACGCGTGGGGATGAACCGTTGATTGATAGGTAATCTTGAATGATTAACCCGACTTCCCCACACGCGTGGGGATGAACCGTCAGAAGGCCGGGAGGCGCTTGCCCGCTGGTAGACTTCCCCACACGCGTGGGGATGAACCGGATATGCAATCCCTTGTATGGCCTAAGCATTTGACTTCCCCACACGCGTGGGGATGAACCGATCATTCCCAACATCGGCAACGGATCCATCGTGACTTCCCCACACGCGTGGGGATGAACCGCTGGGTGGATAGCGCCTGGGCGGGGGAATGGCGACTTCCCCACACGCGTGGGGATGAACCGCCCTTTCGTGGGCGGTAAAATGCCATGAGCGCGACTTCCCCACACGCGTGGGGATGAACCGGAGCACTTCTGGGCAGTGGGCCTCAACAGCAAGACTTCCCCACACGCGTGGGGATGAACCGCCGTCTATGACCATGAATATAGGCATTGTGAGGACTTCCCCACACGCGTGGGGATGAACCGTCCGGGGAGTTGCTGGAGGCGCACCGGGCTACGACTTCCCCACACGCGTGGGGATGAACCGCCTGCGACGAGGCCGTGGCGCTACTCAGGGCAGACTTCCCCACACGCGTGGGGATGAACCGCCATGAGGTCTATTCAATTCGCTGGTGCTGCCGACTTCCCCACACGCGTGGGGATGAACCGCATAATTTGCTTGGTTTTCTTCCATTTGATCAGACTTCCCCACACGCGTGGGGATGAACCGCGCTTTATTATGCCCAGGTATTGGCGCGTAAGGACTTCCCCACACGCGTGGGGATGAACCGACAGTTACCTTGCCTCTGTGGCTGGAGAAGAGGACTTCCCCACACGCGTGGGGATGAACCGCTGGTGCGGCCGGCGGGCTCGTGGCTGGGGGAGACTTCCCCACACGCGTGGGGATGAACCGTTGCCATCTGCAAGCGCATCGCCAACGTGTACGACTTCCCCACACGCGTGGGGATGAACCGCAGCAGCATCCTGACCTCGAGATCAGGTTCGTGACTTCCCCACACGCGTGGGGATGAACCGAACACAGCAATCCAGGGGGAGGATGCGTGAATGACTTCCCCACACGCGTGGGGATGAACCGCTCGGTGGGCGAGTCGTCCCCTGAGTACGGCGGACTTCCCCACACGCGTGGGGATAAACCGAAAGGTGCATCGACTATGGAACCGAAAACAAGGACTTCCCCACACGCGTGGGGATGAACCGTACCGAAATACCTACAGTTCCGGCTGGTTATGGACTTCCCCACACGCGTGGGGATGAACCCCGGCCGAACTTGGGCGCTTCCGAACGATAGGCGACTTCCCCACACGCGTGGGGATGAACCGCGCCTTTGGTCGCCCTCTTCATAGCGCCGGTTGACTTCCCCACACGCGTGGGGATGAACCGGCAACGCCGCCCTCGTCGGAGAATTCAACCGAGACTTCCCCACACGCGTGGGGATGAACCGCCGAATTTATGTCGTACAAGAAAACCCTTGGAGACTTCCCCACACGCGTGGGGATGAACCGTGGTCAAGCCAGGACAATTCGCCCGAAAGGGCGACTTCCCCACACGCGTGGGGATGAACCGCGGGTTCCTACCGCGGCCGGTGCTGGCGCACTATGGGCTCTACCCTTTACATCTTTCCTGGGCCTGTCGGATCAAATCCAGCAGGCTGGCGACTTTGTTGGGCGGGGGCGGGCAGGCCAGGCGGGCAAAGTCTTCGGGAGAAAGGCGCCGGCGGAAGTAATCGACCACGTCGAACTGCTCCCACCAGCAGTCGAGCACCTTGAAGCACGGCCGCTGGTCGCTTTCGCAGGCGCGGCAGTAACCGAAGGTGACCATGCTGCCCAGGCGCGGGCAGCGTCTTTGCGAATCATCCATGATCATTTCTACCGTCAAGACTTGAAAAATGCCCGGCGGCGGGCGGTTCCGCCGCCGGGAGCTGTGAGCAGAAGCATTCGTTCCTAACGGCTCTTGATCTCCTGGGGCTTGGGGAAATCCTTGAAGACCGTCATGGATTTGGCCATTTCGTCGTCGCTCAGGACGTAGTTGGTCAACTCCCCGTGCAAGTACTTCTCGTAGCCGGTGAGGTCCAGAAGACCGTGGCCGCTGAAGCTGAACAGGATCACCTTCTCCTTGCCTTCTTCTTTGGCCCGCTTGGCTTCGCGCACCACCTGGGCCAGAGCGCTGGTGGTTTCGGGGGCCGGGATGACGCCCTCGGTGCGGGCCCACAGGATGCCGGCCTCGAAGGCTTCGAGTTGGGAAACCGCTTTGGCTTCCAGCAGGCCTTCGTTGACCAGCTGGCTGACGGTGGGCGCCATGCCGTGGTAGCGCAGGCCGCCGGCATGGATCGGCGCCGGCACGAAGGCGTGGCCCAGGCTGTACATGGGCATCAGCGGCGTGTAGCGCGCCGTGTCGCCGTGGTCGTAGACGAAGGGGGCCCGGGTGAGGGTGGGGCAGGCCATGGGTTCCACCGGCAGGATCTCGATCTTTTTGCCGTTCATCTTGTCGAGCACGAAGGGGAAAGCGATGCCGGCGAAGTTGCTGCCGCCGCCGGCGCAGCCGATGATGATGTCCGGAAATTCGTTGATCATGGCCATCTGCTTCTTGGCTTCCAGGCCGATGATGGTCTGGTGCAGCATGACGTGGTTGAGCACGCTGCCCAGGGAGTAGCGGGTCTTGCCGCTGGTGTCGCCCACGGCCGCTTCCACGGCTTCGCTGATGGCGATACCCAGGCTGCCGGGGGTGTTGGGGTCCCTGGCCAGGGCATCGCGGCCGGCCTGGGTCTCGGTGCTGGGGCTGGCGATGCACTTGCCGCCCCAGGTCTCCATCATGGCCTTGCGGTAGGGCTTCTGGTCGAAGCTGATGCGCACCATGTAGACCTTGCACTTGAGGCCGAACTGGGAGCAGGCGAAGGAGAGGGCGCTGCCCCACTGGCCGGCACCAGTCTCGGTGGTCAGGTTCTGGATGCCGAACACCTTGTTATAGTAGGCCTGGGGCACGGCGGTGTTGGGCTTGTGGCTGCCGGGGGGGCTGCACCCTTCGTATTTGAAGTAGATGCGGGCCGGTGTTTGCAGGGCCTTTTCCAGGCGCACGGCGCGGGTCAGGGGCGCGGGCCGCCAGATGGAAAGCACGTCCAGCACCGGTTCAGGGATATCGATCCAGCGCTGGCTGCTCACCTCCTGCTCGATGAGGTTCATGGGAAAGACCGGCGCGAGGGCTTCGGGATTGAGGGGCTTGCCGTCCGGGCCCAGGGGAGGATTCATCTTGATGTCGGCCAGGATGTTATACCACTGTCGGGGAATTTGATCGGCGGGGAGAATGACACTGTTCGCTTTCATCTAAAAGCCTCCTTGGTTGACGATATCCGTACGCGTGGCTGAAGCGTGCCGGGAGATGACTGAATGAAAACACGCGGCCGGACCGACCGCGATTGCCCCCCACAAAAGATGAAACCGGGTCCGGTGTCAAGGCCTTTCTATGGATGCGGCGATGTTCGAGGGTTGGATCGGGGGCGCCCTTGACGCTGGAAGGATGCGTCATCATATTGGGCGCAATTTGAGAGCTCCAGGAAAGGAGGGCGCCATGACAAGCTATACTTGTGAACGCTGCGGGGCCCGGGCCAAAGAGCCGGGCCATCTGTGCAAGCCATGCGGCGACCGCCAAAAATGCCGGTTCTGCGGAGCCCCGGATGTGGACAGCCGGCATGTCTGCAAATCCAAACTGACCGCCATGCAGTACGTCTGTGGCGGATGCGGGCGCATCGCCACCCATGCCGAACTGCTTTGCAGGCCCGAGGCCATCGGCTGATTGTCGTTTCAGCGCCGGGGCGTCATCGGGCGCCCCGGCGCCTCCTTCAAATCCAACCGGCCTTATCCAATCACCATGATCACATCTCCGGTGGCCACGTCGGCACCGACGGCGGCGCGAATCTCCTTGACCGTGCCGGCCATGGGGCTCAGGATGTCGTTTTCCATCTTCATGGCCTCCATGATGGCCACGGTCTGGCCGCTCTTGACCCGTTCGCCCACCTTGACCTTCAAATGCAGGATCTTCCCCGGGATGGGCGCCGCCACCTCGCCGGCACCGCACAGGCCGGGGGTTGCGGCCTTGGGCGCAGGCATGACACCGGTGCCCGATGCCGTCGGGGCCGCAACCCCGGCCGGCGCCGGGGAGGCGGTCACCGGCCGGCCGCTGCTGTCGATCCTGACCTCATAGGGCACCTGGTTGACGAGCACCTGTACGATGCCGCCCTCGATGGCGCCGATGGCGATGTCGAAAGTTTGGTCGTTGATGGTCAGTTTATAGTCGGTCATCTTCATATCCTTATTGATTGGCTATCGTTTCTGGCGATCGAAAACCGGCATGCGATCGGCCATCAGCCTGGCCCGGCCGTTTTGGGACCAGGTCGATGGACCTTGGGTCTGATCGACCGCCGCTGCCCGGGGCCGGACGGCCGTCGTGTGCAGATGCAAGGCCACGGCCACCGCCGCGGCCAGCTCCGGGGGCACCTGCCCGGACATCTCTTCCGATGGCTGGCAAGCGACCTGCTCCAGGGCGGCGGCGACCAGGGCCGAACGCTGCTGCTCCCTGCGCCGGTCCAGCGTCCGAAATACCCAGCCCGACAGGTTCATGCCGATCATGAGGATGGTCAGGACGAGGAATATGCCGAAAAACCGGATGAAGAGCGTCCCCAGGGCATAGCCCCAGAAAGAGTCCCGCGGTCCGAAGACAACCACCAACTGGCCGTTGGCCTGGCCGTCGGCATCCAATGGGCCGCCGTCCTTGACCGTCACGCTCAACCGGTTGACGCGGTCGGCCAGGCCCTCATTGGTGGCGCCAAGGGTGCTCCAGGCCGTGCCCGACCCCTGGTGCCCGCCCCACAGTTCGGTGGCGCTGGTGAAATAGTCGGAGCTCACCGCCAATACCGCTTCTGCGCCGGCCGGCACCCTGGCCTGCACCTTGAAAAAATCGGAACGAAAATTCTTGCTGTCGACCTTGGGGTGCTTTTCCGGGGGAAAATCCTCGCCCGACACTGCGGTGATGTCACCGCCGGTGAGGTGAAACCGTATCTGAATCGCCGTGCTCTTGCCGCGCGGCACCAACTGGGCGATCCAGTCGCCACCCGCCTGGGAAAAGGCCGGTTTCGGTTTTTCAATATCCTCTCCGAAGGCCGCCCAGAGGGGGGCCGCCGGCACCATCGCAATGAGTGCCCACAGCAACAACAGGTAAAGACTTCGGGTTCGCATCCTGGCGCCCTCCTATTGAAACATGGCGATGAACATGCCGGCTGCGGCCGCCGAGCCAATGACGCCGGCCAGATTGGGCCCCATGGCATGCATCAACAGCCAGTTGGTGGGATCGGCCTTGAGCCCTTCGGCGTGGGAAACGCGCGCGGACATGGGCACGGCCGAGACGCCGGCCGAGCCGATCAGGGGGTTGATCTTTTCTTTGAGGAACAGGTTCATGATGTGCACAGTGAGGATTCCGCCGAAGGTGCACACCACGAAGTCCAGCAGGCCGAAACCGAATATCAGCAGCGGTTTCCAGCTCAGGAAGACATCCGCCTGCATGGTGGCCCCCACCGATACGCCCAAAAAAATCGTGACGATGTTCATCAACGAGTTCTGGGCCGTATCGCTGAGGCGCTTGACCACCAGGCACTCGCGCATGAAGTTGCCGAACATGAACATGCCCATCAGGGGCGCCACGGCCGGAATCAACAGGATGATCAGGATGGCGCCGACCAGGGGGAAGAGCAATTTTTCCCGGGCCGAAACCGGCCGCAGTTGCCGCATGCGGATGCGCCGCTGCTCGGGAGTGGTCATCAGGCGCATGATGGGCGGCTGGATCAGCGGCACCATGGCCATGTAGGAATAGGCCGCCAGGGCGTTGGCCCCCAGCAGGTGGGGCGCCAGCTTGGTGGTCAGGTAGATGGTGGTGGGACCATCGGCGCCGCCGATGATACCCACCGAGGCGGCCTCCTTGAGGGTGAAGCCGAAAAAAAGCACCCCGAGATAGGTGATGAACACTCCTAATTGGGCGCCGGCACCGATGATCAGGGTCTTGGGGTTGGCGATGAGCGGCCCGAAATCGGTCATGGCCCCCAGGCCGAGGAAGATGACGCAGGGGATGATCTCCCACTCCACGCCGTAATGGTAAAAGGCCCGGATCAATTCGGGCGCGCCGCTTTCGGTGAACCCCATCAGCGGCACCAGGGGAAAATTCACCAGGAAGATGCCGAAGCCGATGGGCACCAGCAACAGCGGTTCATACCCTTTGGCCACAGCCAGGTAGAGGAAAAAAAAGGCGATGAGCAGCATAACCACCTGCCCGACCTGCAGATTGGGGATGCCGGTCTGGGTGATCAGGATGCCTTTGATCAATTCGAAGACATATTCCCAGGACATGGTGCGCTCCCCCTTTCTATAAAGGTATGTTGCCGTGCTTCTTGGGCGGGTTGGTGTCGCGCTTGGAACGCAGCATGCGCAGGGCTTGAATCAGCCGCGGCCGGGTGTCGGCCGGGTCGATGACGTCGTCGATGTAGCCCATCTCGGCGGCCCGGTAGGGGTTGGAGAACTTCTCCTGGTATTCGCCGATGAGCCGGGCGCGCTCGGCCTGGGGATCCTTGGCCGCCTGAATCTGTTCGCGGCTGATGATGTTGACCGCGCCCTCGGCGCCCATGACCGCGATCTGGGCCGTGGGATAGGCCAGGTTGATGTCGCCGCGGATGTGCTTGGAACTCATGACGATGTAGGCCCCGCCGTAAGCCTTGCGGGTGATCAGGGTGATGCGCGGTACGGTGGCCTCGCAGAAGGCGTAGATCAGCTTGGCGCCGTGCTTGATGATGCCGCCGTACTCCTGGTGGGTGCCGGGCAGAAAACCGGGCACATCCTCGTAGATGATCAGGGGGATGTTGAAGGCATCGCAGAAGCGCACGAAGCGCGCGCCCTTGATGCTGGCATCGATGTCCAGGGAGCCGGCCATCACCGCCGGCTGGTTGGCGATGACGCCCACGGGCATGCCGTCCAGACGGCCGAAGCCCACCACGATGTTCCGGGCCCAGTGTTGATGCACCTCGAAAAAGGCCTGGTCGTCCAGGTTGGATTGGATGATCCGGCGCATGTCGTAGGGCTTGTTGGGATCGGCCGGCACCACCTCGCGCAGGCTTTCGTCCCGGCGGTCCGGACTGTCGGCGCAGGCGGCCCGGGGCGGGTCCTCCATGTTGTTGGCCGGCAGAAAGTCCACCAGCTGGCGGATCATCTGAAGGCAGGTGCGATCGTCGGGAGCGGAAAAATGAGCCACGCCGCTCTTGGCATTGTGAGCCATGGCGCCGCCCAGATCCTCTTTATTGACCACTTCGCGGGTCACGGCCTTGATCACCTCGGGGCCGGTGATGAACATGTGGCTGGTCTTTTCCACCATGAAGATCCAGTCGGTGAGGGCCGGTGAGTAGACCGCGCCGCCGGCCGACGGGCCCATGATGGCCGTGATCTGGGGGACCACCCCCGAAGCCATCACGTTGAGCAGGAAGATATCGCCGTAACCGGCCAGGCTGTTGACTCCTTCCTGAATGCGGGCGCCGCCCGAGTCGCACAATCCGATGATGGGCGCCCCCACCTTGGCAGCCATGCGCATCACCTTGCAGATCTTCTCGGCATGGGCCAGGGAGAGCGATCCGCCGAAAGCGGTAAAATCCTGGGCGAAGACAAATACCTGGCGACCGTTGATGGCCCCCCAGCCGGTGACCACGCCGTCTCCGGCGATCTTGTTCTCTTCCATGCCGAAGTCGGCGCAGCGGTGGGTCTTGAAGCGGTCGACTTCTTGAAAGGTGCCGGCATCGAGCAGAACATCCAGCCGTTCCCTTGCCGTCAGCTTGCCACCCTCGTGTTGCTTGCGGACCCGCTCCGGGCCACCGCCTTCCAGGGCCCGACGGTTCTTGGCTTCCAATTGCGCGAGCAGTTCTTGATTGCCCATCTTCAATCCTTTCGATGTTCTATTTGGCGTTCAAAGGCATTGTATCGGCCTGGCAGCCCATGCGCATGTGGAACCTGGAAGCACCACATGCCCCGCATGCGGTACCGGTCGCACGGACCCAGCTTTTCGACCAGCGGCTATCAACGCATTAAGCAGGCATTGGGCACGCTTGGCAAGAAGAAAAAAGATGCTGCGGACTTCGCACCGGACTTAGGCGAGTAGGGTCTCATATGGGAACATCGGCAAAAGAATCAAATTAAATTTATGTAATGTAATCTTGCACTCATCGACCCTGGAAGGACCGCCTGCGCGGCCTCGCAGGATAGTGAATATACTCCTGCCGAGGTGGACATTTCGTTTTCCGGCGCTATAATGCCGGAAAATCATTGCCAAGCCGAGAGCGCATTGACGCCGAAGGCGGTTGGGAAAGATCCGGAGGTGGATGTGGAGTTCAATCGCCTGGATGCCGCCAAAGAGCCGACGGAACCCGAGGCCTACATGCCGCACGGTTTCGAACTTCTGGCCGATCAGACGTTGGCACGCTTGTGGCGCGGGTATGAACGGTTCACCACCGAGTTTGCCGCCATCACCCGGCGGGCCACCGAGCGCTTCGAACAGCGCGACTGGAAAGGCATGCACGAAGACACGGTGCAACGCCTGGACCTCTACCAGCAGGTGGTCGGCGACACCTGCCGTCGGATCGTGGACGGCCTGGGTCTCTACACCCAGAACCCCCGGGTGTGGATGGCGATCAAATCGCGCTTTGCGGCCGGCCTGGCTGCGAAACCCGATGCCGAATTGGCCTGCACCTTTTATAACTCCATCAACCGGCGCATCCTACAGACCGTGGGAATCGACCCGGAGATGGAATTCGTGGCGCCGGAGGTTTCCCGGGACGCCTGCCCGGCGCGACAGCCCATGATTTTCAGGATCGAGACGGACCGCGTGACCGACGAAACGATCCAGAGTATTTTGGGCCGTTTCGGTTTTCGAACCCCATTCGCGGATCCGGGGGTGGACAGCCGCCTGTGTGCCGAACGAATTCGCTTGATGCTGCGCAAAAAGCGCGCAGACGGCACGTCCCTGCATATCGAAATGATCAACGTGCCGTTTTTCAGGGAGACCGGCGCGTATCTCATCGGCCGTCTCTGCTGGCGCGAGCAGTTCGTGCCCCTGGTGTTCGCCCTGTCCAACACCCACCAGGGACTGCAGGTGGACGCCCTGCTGCTGCGCACCGCCGAGATCCGGGTGCTCTTCAGTTTCACCCACACCTACTTTCATGTCCAGACCGACTGTCCCCAGGAACTGGTGCGCTTTCTCAAACTGTTGATGCCCACCAAACGCACCGCCGAACTTTACATCGGTCTGGGATATCACAAACACGGCAAGACCGAACTCTACCGCGAACTGCTGGCCCACCAGCGGGTGTGCAGCCTGGACCGATTCGGTTTTGCCGCCGGCCAGCGCGGCATGGTGATGATCGTCTTCAACATGGATCAGGACCAGCTGGTGTACAAACTGATCCGGGACCGTTTCGCCACCCCCAAGCACGCCACGGCGCGCCAGGTCATGGAAAAGTACGACTATGTCTTTCGCCATGACCGGGCCGGACGCCTGGTGGACGTCCAGACATTCGAAAACCTGGAGATCGAGGATTGCTGTTTTACCCCCGAGCTGCTGGCCGAGATTCAAAACGAAGCCCGGCACTCCAGTTCCATCGAAGGCAACCGGGTGATCCTGCACCACGTTTACGTGGAACGCCGCATGATACCCTTGGATCTTTACCTGCTGCGGGCCGACGCCGAAGCGGCCAAGGCGGCGGTCATCGATTATGGCTGCGCCATCAAGGATCTGGCCCGCATCAACATTTTCCCAGGCGATCTGCTGATCAAGAACTTCGGCGTGACCCAGCTGGGCCGGGTGGTTTTTTATGATTACGACGAACTGTGCCCCCTCACCGAGTGCAACTTTCGCTGGCTGCCCCAGGCCCGGGATTATGAAGACGAGCTTTCCGACGAACCATGGTTCATGGTGGACGAAAACGATGTATTCCCCGAAGAGTTCGGCTCTTTTCTGGCCCTCGCGCCTGACCTGCGCGCCATCTTTCTGAAGCATCACGGCGACCTGCTCTCCCCCACCTTCTGGCAGGAAACCCAGGACCAGATCCGCGCCGGGATCATCGCCCCGATTCTGCCTTACACCGAGGCCCAACGGTTGCGCCCCGGGCAGCCCTACCATCATTGACGGCCGGACAAAGCGCTTTTCAATTTCCTTTTCACCTTTCTTGTCTCGTCATTGACAAGCAGCCGCCATCCCTTATTATTACCGAAAATGCCGATCCGGCCGCACCTGTCGCGACCCACCGCGGACCGGCCCGGCAGCCCCCGTGCGGCGAGCAACCCCTTTAAGTGAACGTTTCAGCCGACCTGCGCCAAACGATACTCCTAAGATCAGGAGGAAAGAGATGAGTTTACCCGGAATTAAAATCACAGGCCCCATGCAACCCGGCTTCGAAGCCATTCTGACCCAGGACGCCCTGGCTTTTGTGGCGGATCTCCAACGCCGCTTCAACGACCGCCGCCTGGAACTGCTCGGCCGGCGCCAGGAGCGCCAGGCGCAGATCGACCAGGGCCGACTGCCCGATTTTCTACCCGAGACCAAGGAGATCCGCGAAGGCCATTGGAAGATCGCCCCCATTCCGGCCGACCTGCAGGACCGCCGGGTGGAGATCACCGGTCCGGTGGACCGCAAGATGATCATCAACGCGTTGAATTCAGGTGCTTCGGCCTACATGGCCGATTTCGAAGATTCCCACGCACCCACCTGGCAAGGCACCATCGAAGGCCAGATCAATCTGCGCGATGCCGTGGAGGGCACCCTCTCGTTTCGCTCTGCCGAGGGCAAGCAGTACGAACTCAACGCCAAACGGGCAGTATTGCTGGTCCGTCCCCGCGGCTGGCATCTGGAAGAAAAGCACATGGCAGTGGACGGCCGTCCCATATCGGGAAGCATTTTCGACTTCGGCCTCTTCTTCTACCACAACGCCAAAAAGCAGCTGTCCCGGGGAACCGGCCCCTATTTCTACCTGCCCAAGCTGGAAAGCCATCTAGAGGCCAGGCTGTGGAACGATATCTTCGTCCATGCCCAGAAGACATTGGGCGTCCCCCAGGGAAGCATCAAGGTCACGGTGCTGATCGAAACCGTCCTGGCCGCCTTCGAGACCGACGAAATCCTGTACGAGCTGCGCGATCACATCGTTGGCCTAAACTGCGGCCGATGGGACTATATCTTCAGCTTCATCAAACGTTTCCGCAACGTCCCGGGCTTTATCTTCCCGGACCGGGCCCAGATCACCATGACCCGCCACTGCATGCGCTCCTATACGTTGCGCGTAATCCAGACCTGCCACCGCCGCGGGGCGCACGCCATGGGCGGCATGGCAGCCCAGATCCCCATCAAGGAGGACCCGGCGGCTAACGCAGCGGCCCTGGCCAAGGTGCGCGAAGACAAGATCCGCGAAGCCGGCGACGGCCACGACGGCACCTGGGTGGCCCACCCCGGCCTGGTGGCCATCGCCAGGGAAGAGTTCGACAAGGCCATGCCCACCCCCAACCAGGTTTCCCGGCAGCGCGAGGATGTCCACGTCACGGCCCAGGACCTGCTGCGCGTGCCCAAGGGGCAGATCACCGAAGCCGGGTTGCGCAACAACGTCTCGGTGGGCATCCAGTACATGGCCCACTGGCTCAACGGCAACGGCTGCGTGCCGCTCTACAACCTGATGGAAGACGCCGCCACGGCCGAAATCTCCCGGGCCCAGGTGTGGCAGTGGGTGCACCATCCCGAAGGCCTTCTGCAAGACGGCCGCAAGGTGGACATGGCCCTGGTGCGCCGCATCGCGGACGAGGAGCTGGCGCGCCTCCGTTCGGCGGTAGGCGCCGAAAATTACCGCGCCGTGCCGTACGACCGGGCCCGACGCCTGTTCGAAGATATCATCGCAACCGAGGCATTCGAAGAGTTTCTGACTTTGAAAGCTTACGAACAACTGGACTAAAGGAGAAAAGTCTATGCAAACCGTTGCCGAAAAAGCCCAGGCCCTGTGTGACCGACTCACGTGCCACGAAGTCTTTCCGGATGAAATCTCGGCCCTCGAATATATGTGGAAGAACGACCCGCGCTGGAATGGCATCGTCCGGCCCTATACGGCCGAGGAGGTACTCAAGCTGCGCGGTACGCTCAAAATCGAATACACCCTGGCCACCGCCGGCGCCGAGCGGCTGTGGCACCTGTTGCACACCGAAGATTTTATTCCGGCCCTGGGCGCCCTGACCGGCAACCAGGCGGTCCAGCAGGTGGAGGCGGGGCTGAAAGCCATTTACTTGAGCGGCTGGCAGGTGGCGGCCGACAACAACCTGGCCGGCCAGATGTATCCGGACCAGAGCCTCTACCCGGCCAACAGCGTGCCCAACGTGGTGCAGCGCATCAACAACGCCCTGCGCCGGGCCGACCAGATCCAGGTCCTTGACGGCCGCAAAAAGGGCCCCTACTGGTACGCCCCCATCGTGGCCGACGCCGAAGCCGGCTTCGGCGGCCCGCTCAACGCTTTCGAACTCATGCGCGAGATGATCGAAGCCGGGGCCGCCGGCGTGCATTTCGAGGACCAGCTGGCCTCGGCCAAGAAATGCGGCCACATGGGCGGCAAGGTGCTGGTGCCGGCCCAGGAGTTCATCACCAAGCTGGTCGCCGCACGCCTGGCGGCCGATATCGCCGGGGTCCCCACGGTCCTGGTAGCGCGCACCGACGCCGAGGCGGCCCGCCTGATCACCAGCGACATCGACGCGCGCGACCGTGCCTTCCTCGAGGATATGCCGCGCTCTTCCGAAGGATTTTACTACATCAAGAGCGGCATCGACCTGGCCATTGCCCGGGGCCTGGCCTACGCGCCCTACGCGGACATGGTCTGGTGCGAAACCGGCAAGCCCGATCTCGAAGAGGCACGGCGCTTCGCCGAAGGCATCCATGCCAAGTTCCCGGGCAAGCTGCTGGCCTACAACTGTTCCCCCTCGTTCAACTGGCAGGCCAACCTGGACGAAAAGACCATCGGCACCTTCCAGAAGGAGCTGGCCAAGATGGGCTACAAATTCCAGTTCGTCACCCTGGCCGGCTTCCACACCCTGAACCTGGGCATGTTCGACCTGGCCCACAGCTATAAAAAAGAGGGCATGGCGGCCTATTCGCGCTTCCAGCAGGCCGAGTTCGCCCACGGCAAAGAGGACGGCTACATGGGCACCACCCACCAGAAATTCGTGGGCACGGGTTATTTCGACCGGGTCATGAACAGCATCACCGAAGGCCAGTCCTCGGTGGCGGCCCTGAAGGGGTCTACCGAAGAGAGCCAGTTCTAACCGGTTTTTATCCGATCGTGCCTGCGCCGCCGGCATCGACCGCAGCAAGCGGTGGAGGCCGGCGGCGCCTTTTTGGGGCGGTGCATTGACACCGTTGCGATCCCTTGACTATAAATCTCAGTGGCTGCGAGCCATCACCGATTACCCCATGTCAGGAAGGGAGCCGTCATGACCGAAAAAGCTTTCCAGGATTACTACACCGATGAACACAGCGCCTGCTACGGATGCGGACGGCTCAACCCCCACGGCCTCCAGATCAAAAGCTACTGGGATGGCGACGAATCGGTGTGCACCTTCACGCCCCAACCTTACCACACCGCCGTGCCGGGCTACGTCTACGGCGGCCTCCTGGCCTCGATCATCGACTGTCACAGCACCGGCACGGCCGCGGCCGCGGCCTACCGCGCCGCCGGCCTGCCCATGGACAGCGGCCAGGAGATCCGCTTCGTCACGGCCTCGCTGCATGTCGACTACCTGCGGCCCACTCCCATCGATGCCCCCATGGAGCTGCGCGGCCGGGTCAAAGAGATCAAGGAACGCAAAGTGGTGGTGAGCGTCACCCTCTCTTCCAAGGGCGAAGTGTGCGCCCGGGGCGAGGTGGTGGCCGTGCGGTTGACCAAGCCGCTGGGCCGGTAGCCGCCATGGCTTTCCGGCGGCCCGTTATTCTTCTGTGGATGGCAGCGCTGGTCTTTGGGGTGCTGCTGTTCGCAGGGGACGGCCGCTTCGAATCGCGCTCCCTGGACCGGCTCTGGGATCTCGGGCACCTGCCCGCTTTCGCCCTTTTCACTTACTTGCTGGTGACCCACTGGCAGCCGTTGGCCCGACGGCCGTTCGGGGCGCAAATGCTGGCCGCCATCGGGATCATGGCATTTTTGGGGTGGAGCGTCGAAGTAATCCAGCTTTACGTGGGGCGTACCTTCAGTTGGCTGGACCTGCGCAAAGACCTCCTGGGGGTCTGTCTCGGCCTGGTCTTTTGTGCGCCGCGAAGAAAAGAACTCGCCCGGTCCGTCCATCTGGGGCTCATGGTTCTGCTGGTGGCCTGGGTCATGTGGGAAGCGGCGCCGGCCGGCCGGGCCCTGGCGGATGAAAGCATCGCCCGCCGCCAGTTTCCCCTGCTCAGCGGACTGGAAACGCCCTTCGAGCGCGAGCGCTGGTCAGGCGATGCGCCCTATTTCATCGCCCGCAGCGTGCACCACCAGGGAGAGGCCTCCCTGCGGGCAGAACTGGGAACCGACCGGTACAGCGGCGTGGCCCTCGAATATTTTCCGAGAGACTGGCGCGGCTATGCCTTCCTGAAAATCGATCTCTTCAACCCGGAACCCGAGCCCATTGCCTTGACCTGCCGGGTCAACGATAGAGCCCACGACCTGCGCGGTTACCGCTACGAAGACCGTTTCAACCGCAGTTTTCAAATTGTGTCCGGATGGCAGACCATCTCGATTCCCCTGGAAGAGATCCGCACGGCACCGGCACAACGGGAGATGCAGATGGACGACATCGCCAATCTGGCGATCTTCGCCGTCCGTCTGCCCCGACCGCGCACGGTCTACATCGACAACGTGCGCCTTGCACCTTGATGGCGGGACAACGACTTCCCGCGGCATTCCGAATAATTGCTTGATACCTCCCGCCAACGTGCCTTAGAATGATGTCGTCTCCGTCACCCGAGCCATGGAAGGATATCCAATTATGCCGCAAAAGCCTTCCCTCAGCAGCAAAATCATTAACTTCTTCAGCACCGACATCTGGCGGGCGGGGCGCGGCCAAATCTCCAGGCCCAGGACCGTGCTGCTGCGCTCGGCCCAGATGATGGTCCTGGCTGTTCGCGGTTATGTGCGCGACAACTGCGCCCTGCGCGCCTCCAGCCTGACCTTCTTCACCCTGCTCTCCGTCGTGCCCGTGGTGGCCCTGGCCTTCGGCATCTCCAAGGGCTTCGGCCTGCAGGACCGCCTGGAAACCCAGATCTACCAGCGCCTGGCGGGCCAGGAGGAGATCGCGGGGCGCATCATCCGCTTTGCACGCACCCTTCTGGAAAACACCCAGGGAGAGCTGATCGCCGGCATCGGTGTACTGCTGCTCTTCTGGACGGCGATCAAGGTGCTGGGCCACATCGAAACCGCCCTCAATGCTATCTGGAAAGTGCGCTCCCGCTCGTTCATCCGCAAGTTCACCGACTATCTGACCATCATGATCATCAGCCCCCTGCTGGTGGTCATGTCCAGCAGCGTCACGGTCTACATCTCCACCCAGGTGACCGCCATGACCTCCCGGATCGCCGTATTGAAGATCGCCGATCCCCTGATCTTCTTCCTGCTCAAACTGCTGCCCTTCGGCCTGATCTGGATTGTGTTCATCCTCCTCTATATGGTGATGCCCAACACCCGTGTTCGCCCTGTGGCCGCGATCCTCGGCGGCGTGATCGCCGGCACCGTCTTCCAGATCCTGCAGGGGACCTACATCCAGACCCAGGTGCTGCTTTCCAAATACAACGCCATCTACGGCAGTTTCGCAGCGCTGCCGTTCTTCCTCATCTGGCTGCAGCTGAGCTGGACCATCGTGTTGTTCGGCGCCCAGATCGCCTATGCCTGCCAGCATATGGGCCAGCAGATGCTGCGCCTCGATTACCAGGGCATCAGCCTGCATTTGCAGAAAAGGTTGTCCGTCTGCGTGCTGCGGCAGATCGTGGAAAGTTTCCGGAACGGCAGGCCGCCCCTTTCGGCCGAAGCCATTGCGGCACAATTGAAGCTGCCCCATGGCCTGGTGGTGGAACAGATCGAACATTTGATGCAAGGCGGGATGGTGTCGGCCCTGGAAGGACCGGTCGGTGAAGAAACGGTCTATCAGCCGGCGCGGGACATTCACGGCCTCCGCCTGGCCCAGGTCCTGGAAGCCTGGGACAAGGTGGGCCGCAACGATCTGCCCGACGACGCCGAGCGCTCCCTGCGCCAGGTGGACCAGGCCGTGACCGCCCTGGCGGCGGCGACCCACAAGGCCGCCGCCAACCGCCTGATTAAAGATATCTGACCGACGCCCCTACTTCTTCTCCCAATATTCATCGGGCATGTCCACGGCCATGGCCAGCGCTCCGTCGGCGCCGCCGAAGAGCGGGTCGGCCGCGACCTGCACCTGGCAGGGGCCGTACTCCCTGAGCACGCCTTCCAGGTAGGCGCGCAGGCCGCGGATCTGGCTGCCGCCGCCGGCCAGGATGACGTTGTTGCGCACCTTCTTCTGGAACTCGGGATCGAATCCGGCGATGAGCTCCAGGATGGTTTCCACCATGCCCGGCAGGATGCTTTCGCAGGCCCGGCGCATCTCCTGGGTGATGTCGTGGCGGGTGGGCTTGCCGGTCACGGGCAGTTCCACGATCACCGGCTCGGGCGGCTCGCCCACGAAGCTGTATTGTTCCTTGAAGCGACGCACCATGTTGAGCGTGAAGTCGGCATGGGGGTAGCGTTCGCGCAGCATGGTTTCCAGAAGGGTGTCGATATAGTCGCCGGCGGTGAGGATCGTGCGCTGGTCTTCTTCGGCCGGCATGGTGCCGCGCATGATGCAGAAATCCATGGTACCGGCGCCGATATCGATGACCATGGCATTGGTCAGGGCGTTGAGGCCGTAAGCCACCGAAAATGGTTCCGAGACCACCATGATGGTGTCGGCAAAATCGGCCACCAGGTTGATGATGGCCAGCTTGTTGACCTTGAACGACTCGGCCGGCACCCCCACGATGGCGCGGGTCTGGGTGTAACCATTTTCGCCCTTGGCGGTTTCGATGAGATGGCGGATCAACTCCCTGACCGCCGCCGCGCTGCGCTCGGAGCCTTCCTTGAGAACACCGCGCTCGAGGGGACGGTAGATGTCCAAGGCAAGGCGGTTCTCCAGGGCCTCTTCGCCGAAGAGGACCGGCTTGCCCAGCACCTTGCGGGCCACGAAGTCCTTGGGCCAGCCCACGAAACTTTCGAGCCAGTTGCGCCGGCCGTTGCTGGCCGCAATGGCGCTGCGCGAGGTGCCCAGGTCTATGCCGACATTCAGAATTTCTTGTTTTTCAGTCATCCTTTTTTTCTCCATGTAACGCGATGGTGTGGTTGGTATCCAGATAAGCGCTAATGCCTTCTTCCATGTAGGCGGCGATTTTCTCCCGGTAGGCGGGGGACATCAGTTTGGCCTCTTCGGTTTCATTGGTGAGGCAGGAGATCTCCACCAGCACGCTGGGCACCTCCACCTTGGAGAGCACAACGAAGGGCGCCATCTTGATGCCCAGGTCCCGGACCAGCGCGTCGTGGGATTTGACGTTGCGAAAAAGGCTGGTCTGAATGGCCGCCGCGAGCCGGGCCGATTCCTGGCGCTTGACGGTGCTGCCGATATCTTCGATGATCGCGTTGATCTCTCCGAGGGCATATCCCGACTCCTTGTTCTCCTGCTCGGCCACCCGCAAGGTTTCGGAGTTCAGCGGAGGCCCGAAGTAGTATGTCTCGATGATGTTCAAACGCTGATCGGGCAGTGAATTCACATGCACCGAAATGAAAAGATCGGTCTTGTGCTGCTGGGCGAAGACCACCCGTCCGGCCAGGGAGAGGCTCTGGTCGCCCTCGCGGGTCATCAGGACATGGTAGCGGCCGACCTTGCCCAGCCGCTCCTTGAGCCGCAGGGCCACATCCAGGGTGATATCCTTTTCCCGGGTGCCCAGGGCACCGAGAGCGCCGGGATCGTGCCCTCCATGCCCGGGGTCGATCACGATGGTTTTGACTTCCAATCCAAAAAGCGATGAAAGCCGCACCCGGTCGTCGCGCGAGAGCAACAGGCTGTAGTCCTCGCGTTGGGGATCGCTGGCAGCCGTGAAGTCCCAGACGGGAACCTGGGCCAGCAGGCTCGCCCCGTCCGATTCGGCGGTGGGCGGGGCCGGTTCAGAATTTACCAGGGGGCCGAACGCGCCCATGGCGGACGGCGCAGCCCTGGACGGCGTTACCGGCGCCTTCGGGCCGTAGGAAGACTTGAGCTCCTTGCCGGCGCCAAGAATCAGGGTCGCCATGACGGTGGCGATCCCGGCCAGTTGCACCCACGTCCGCCGCCTGGGGCCGAATCGGCCCACGGCCGCAGTCTTACCGGTAATCCGCAGATTTTCCTGATAGATCCCCTTGAGGATCGCCTCTTTGGGATCTGTTTGTCGCCGGCGTTTGGTAAACATCTGGTTCGCGCCCTGAAAAATTGACCCTCATTCACGGCCAAACGGCCCCTGCTCTATCCAAGCAAAAGGCATGCCTGGAGTTCGACGAGACGACCCATAGATAAAAGCCATTTGAATTAAAGGATATCCTCAGCAAATGCGTGTCTGCGCCGGGACGAAGATTTGACGCTCAGGGCAGAGGGGACAGGCGATGCTAAAAACTATATTTGATCAGCACAAAGCCCAGGATCAGCAGGATCACGAAAACCACGGCCAGCAGATCGAAGTAGCGTTCGATGACGGACTGGATGCCGGGTCCGAAACGATAGATCAGGGCGGAAACGAGGAAGAAGCGGGCCGAGCGGGAGACGACGGAGGCCAATATGAAGACCGGCAGGTCGATCTTGAAGATACCGGCGGCGATGGTGAATACCTTGTAGGGGATGGGCGTAAAGCCGGCGACGCCCACGGCCCAGGCATCATAGCGCCGGTAAAGGTCGCCGATATATGCCATTTTATCGGCGAAGCCGTACAGGTCGACAATGCGTTGGCCGATGCCGGTCATGAATCCGTAGCCGATGGCGTATCCCAGACAGCCCCCCAGCACCGACCCCACCGAACAGACCAGGGCGAAGCGAAAAGCCCTGGGCGGCCTGGCCACAGCCAGGGCGATGAGCAGCACATCGGGTGGGATGGGAAAAAACGATGATTCGGCAAAGGCCAGAAGAAAAAGGGCCCACAGGCTGTGGGGCGTTTGGGCCCAGTGCAACACCCAGTCGTACCATCGCCGCAACATTCAGGATTCGCTCCAGCCGTACTCGCCCACCAGTTTTACGAAGCGGCATCCCCCCAGGTTGATCTGGCGCACCCCATTTTCATCGCGCACAAGCTGAATCAACTCCTGAACATACTGATTTCCGACAGGAATCACCAGGCGACCGCCCACGGCCAGTTGATTGACCAGCACCTGGGGGATCTCCGGTGCGCCGGCGGTGACGATGATGGCATCGAAGGGGCTTTCATCTTTCCAGCCGGTGGTGCCGTCCGAGTAGCGGGTGACGATGTTGTGATAGCCCAACTGGTCGAAGAGCTTGCGCGCCTTGGTGTAGAGCGAATAGATGCGCTCGATGGTATAGACCCGGAAAGCGATCTGGGCCAGAATGGCGGCTTGATAGCCCGATCCGGTACCGATTTCCAGCACGCGATCATCGGGCCCGAGCTGCAGGGCCTGGGTCATCTCGGCCACAATGTAGGGCTGGGAGATGGTTTGCTGCTCGCCGATGGGCAGGGGGAAATCGTTGTAGGCTTGATCCATCAGGGCTTCGCTGACGAACAGATGGCGAGGCACCTTGCGCATGGCGGCCAGGACGTTGGCGTCGCGAATGCCACGGGCTTCGATCTGTTTTTCTACCATGTCCTGACGCAGGCGATCAAATTTCATCGAGAGTCCAATCCCCCCCGAAAGCCGTCTATCAGAGCCCACCGGGACGGTCAAGCGGATAGTCGGCAGCGCAGGATGCCTGCCCCATCTGATCCTTGAACTTGCATTTTATCCCTGTTCTTCATAAAAATGATGCCACCGACGCGTTGCGCAAAGGTGGCGCCGGCAGGACCCCATCCGAACCGGGGTGCCACCGCCCGAATCAACCAGGCTCGATCCTGAATGAAAACCACGACACGCTTCATTTTGGCGGTACTGATCTCCATCCTCTTTACGGCCATCGGCACTGCCGGATACATGCTCATCGAGGGCTGGAGCGCCATGGATGCCCTTTTCATGACGGTCACCACCGTGGCCACGGTGGGCTACGGCGAAGTGCACCCGCTCACGAACCCAGGCCGCATCTTCTCCATGGCGCTGATCGTGCTGGGGGTGGGCTTTTATTTCTATGTCGCGGCCGCCGTGATTCAGTTCGTGGTCGAAGGCCGCATACGTACATTGCTGGGGAGGCGAAGATTGGACCGTAAAATTGCCCGCTTGAAAAATCACTACATCGTGTGCGGATACGGCCGCATCGGCAAGGTGATCTGCGAGAAGCTTCACAGGGAGCATTACGATCTGGTCGTGGTCGATAAAAGCCCGGAGCATGTGGACACTTTCGAAGCCAAAAAGATGATCTACCTGTGCGCCGATGCGGTCGACGAGGCCACCTTGTTAAAGGCCGGGCTGCTGCATGCCAAGGCGCTGGTCGCCGCCCTGGCCACGGATATCGACAATGTCTTTCTCGTCCTCACGGCGCGGCAGTTGGCGCCCCGGCTGAAAATCATCGCCCGGGCCGGCAGCGAGGCGGCCAAGAAAAAATTGACGGCAGCCGGTGCCGACACGGTGGAGGCGCCCTATGAAATCGGCGCCGCCACCATGGCGCAACGCATCATCCGCCCCACCGTCACCAACTTCCTGGAGCTGGCCTTCACCCAGCACCACAAAGATATCCAGATGGAAGAGATCCCCGTGGCCGCGTCCTCGGCCCTCAACGGCCTGATGCTCAAAGACTCCGGCATCCGGCAGCAATACCACCTGATCATCATCGCCATTAAAAAGGCCGATGACCAGATGCTGTTCAACCCATCCTTCGAAGCGGAGTTGAAAGCCGGCGATACCGTTATAGCGGTGGGCGAACCATCAAATCTCAAACGGTTGGAGGCCGTACTGAATCCGGTCGAGGATCGGGCCGGCACGAAGGCATGATGACAAAATGCGGCTGAACGGCCTTCCGGCGCGCACCGCCGCTCTCGGGTCTGTCTCCCTCCGGTATCGGCCCGTCAGATCTTATAAATAATGCGATTTTCGGTGATCACGATGTCCACATGCTTGTCATGGCTTTCAGTGGGCACGTTGGCAAGAATCTGCGCTTCCAGGACCAGGCCGACCTTGCGGGTGGTCATGGGCAGATCGGGAATCAGACGGTCGTAGCACCCCTTGCCCTGCCCCAGGCGTCCCCCCTTTTCATCCATGGCCAGGGCGGGAACGATGGCGATATCCAGGCAATCGATGGGCACGGTCTTGCAGCGCTTGGGATTGGGTTCCAGATTGCCGCGTGGTCCCTGGACCAGATCCTTGGCCAGGTCATCCACTTTATAAAGGCGGGTAGCGCGGTTTTGGGGATCGAAGGCCGGCAGCACGACGATCTTGTTGTACAGGTAGCTGCGTTTGAGAATGTCCATGGTATTCACTTCGCCCTGGGCCGGCGTGTAAAGCAGGACGATGCGTGATTCCAGATAATTGGCGAACTCGAAAAGCCGCTCTTCAATGGCTTTGACCTTGGCGGCCATCTGATCCTGGGGGATGGCGGAGACCTTCCGCCCCATTTCGTTGCGCAACTCCTGTTTCTTCTCTTTGATTTCCTCCATCGCTCTCTCCGATTTCCATGAGGGTATCCAAATGGTCCAAAAAGACTTTCTACCGAATCCGCGCACCTGCATCAACTCATATTAAACATTGACCAAATCACATGCTTGCAGTACAGTTTTGGCCACAGCGCGACCGCTACGCTTCGCCTTTCCGGCCCGCCGGCGGGCCCGAACGCCCATTTAGCTTGAACGGCCGGTTTTCAGGAAAAAAAACAGGATCAATATAGGTACGGTATGTTGGAAAGCAAGTTTGTACGACAAAATTTAGCGGCCGTCCAGGAAGCCCTGGCCAAACGGCACGGCACCACCGACTGGAGCGCCTTTACCGAAGCCGATCGGGCCCGCGGCGCGGTTCTTGCCGAAATCGAGCAACTGCGCAACCGGCGCAATGTGGCCTCCGAGCAGATCGCCCGGCTCAAGAAGCAGGGACAGGAGCAGACGGCCGGCGAGATGATGGCCGAAATGCGCGCGGTGGGTGACCGCATCAAGACCCTGGAGGCGGATCTGGCCGGCCACGAAGAACGGCTCCAGCAGTTTCTGCTGAACATTCCCAACATCCCGCACCCTTCGGTCCCCGTGGGCCAGAGCGCCGAAGACAACCCGGTGGTCAAGACCGTGGGCACGCCGCCCAGATTCGATTTCGAAGTCAAAGGGCATTGGGACCTGGGCGAGCGGCTCGGCATTCTGGATTTCGCCCGGGCCGCCCAGATCGCCGGTGCGCGATTTCCCCTGTACCTGGGCGCCGGCGCACGGCTGGAGCGGGCATTGATCAACTTCATGCTCGATATCCACACCATCGAGCACGGCTACACCGAGGTGTTGCCCCCCTTCATGGTCAACCGCCAGACCATGACCAACACCGGCCAGCTTCCCAAATTCGAAGAAGACCTTTTCAAGCTGGAGGGCCGGGACTTTTTTCTGATTCCCACGGCCGAAGTGCCGGTGACCAACATCCACCAGGGAGAGATTTTGGCCGAAGAGCGGCTGCCCATCCGCTACACCGCTTACACCCCGTGTTTCCGCTCCGAAGCCGGCTCCTACGGCAAGGACACGCGCGGGCTGATCCGCCAGCACCAGTTCGACAAGGTCGAGTTGGTCAAGTTCACCACCCCCGAGAGCTCCTACGACGAACTGGAGCGCCTGCTGGCCAACGCCGAAACGATTCTGCAGCGTCTGGAGCTGCCCTACCGCGTGGTGTTGCTGTGCACGGGAGACATGGGGTTTTCGGCGGCCAAGACCTACGACATCGAAGTCTGGATGCCGATCCAGAACATCTACCGCGAGATCTCCTCGTGCAGCAACTTCGAAGATTTCCAGGCGCGCAGGGGCAACATCCGCTTCAAGCGCAAAGGCCAGAAGGGGACCCAACTGGTGCATACCCTCAACGGCTCGGGCCTGGCCGTGGGCCGCACGGTGGCCGCATTGCTGGAGAACTACCAGCAGGCCGACGGATCGGTGACGATTCCCCAAGCGCTGCGCCCTTACATGGGCGGAAAGGAACGCATCGCGCCATGAAACCCGAACAGTTCCCCCCCGAGGTCAAATCCCACTTGATCCCGCGGCCGTCGGGGCGGCTGATCTACCGCTGCCTGGCCTGCGCGGCCGAGTTCGACATCCAGAAATTGCTCTACACCTGCCCCAAGTGCGGCCAGGTGCTGCTGATCCACGACGCCCAGTTCGACCGCCTCAAGGAGATACCGCCGGACCAGTGGCGCCGGCTCTTCGACTACCGGCGCATGTTGACCCTGCCGGCCCTCAAGGGCATCTACCGCTACCACGAGTTCATCGGCCCCAACATTCCGCTCGAAGCGGTGGTCTACCTGGGCGAGGGACACACCCCGGTGGTGGAGGCCAACCGCGGCTTGCAGCAGGATGTAGGCCTGCGCTTCTACTACAAGAACGACGGCCAGAACCCCAGCGCTTCGTTCAAGGACCGCGGCATGGCCAGCGCCTTGAGTTATATCAATTATCTGATTTCCAGCGGCAAGGTATCCAACATACTGGCCGTGTGCGCCTCCACCGGCGACACCTCGGCCGCAGCGGCGCTTTACGCCGCCTATTTGCGGCCCAACATTCAGTCGGCCGTGTTGCTGCCTCACAAAAAAGTCACGCCCCAGCAGTTGTCGCAACCCTTGGGCAGCGGCGCCAAGGTCTATGAAATCCCCGGGGTCTTCGACGACTGCATGAAGGTGGTGGAGGCCCTGTCCGAGCAGTACGAAGTGGCGCTGCTCAACTCCAAGAACGCCTGGCGCGTGCTGGGCCAGGAATCCTACTCCTACGAGATCGCCCAGGAATTCGAGTACGAGGTGGCCGACAAGGTGGTGGTGGTGCCCATCGGCAACGCCGGCAACATCACGGCCGTGATGAGCGGCTTCATCAAATTCTACCAGGTGGGCCTGATTACGGCCCTGCCCAAGATCATCGGCGTGCAGTCGGAGCATGCCGATCCGGTCTACCAATACTACCGCCAGGCCCCCGGCGAGCGGACCTTCGTGCCCCAGACCGTGCGTGCTTCGGTGGCCCAGGCCGCCATGATCGGCAACCCGGTCTCCATGCCCCGGGTGATCCAACTGGTGGAACACTACAACCAGCTGGCCGGCTGCCAGCGGGTGCATTTCGTCCAGGTGGCCGAACAGGAGATCATGGATTGGCAGTTGCGCGCCAACCGCAACGGCCACATCGCCTGCACCCACGGCGGCGAATGCCTGGCGGGTCTCAAACGCGCGGTGGCGCAGGGGCTGGCCAACAAGACCGAAACTGCCGTGATCGATTCCACGGCCCATGCCCTGAAGTTCGCCGGTTTCCAGGATCTTTACTTCTCCAACCAGTTTCCGGCGGAGTTCGAAGTGGCGCCCCAGCCGGCGCTGATGAATGCCCCGATCTACATCCACCCCAGCGACCTTGCGCAGGTGCCGGCACCGGGGCGGCCTCTGTCGGGCGATCTCTTCGACCGGTTCGTTCAGGCCGTGAGCCGGGAGATCGCCCTCGACCTGAAGCTTGTCAAGAAAAAAGGATAACGAGCATCGGCAATCATGGTTGAATCCCTCAGAAAAGCGATCAGGAAGCATGCCGGCCGGATGCGTGCCCGAAGCTTGCGGGGAATCGCATCGGCCCTGTTTGTTCTCTGGATGATCTGCCCGTCGGTGGCCGCAGGCAGCAGCCTGGTCTACAAGAATTACATCGTGCGCTATGACCGTGGCTGGGATATCCTGTGCGAACCCTATGTCGTGCAGCGCGGCGACTGGGTCCTAAAAATCTTCCGCCAGAAAGGCGAAATCGCCAATCAGGATTTTCGCGAATTTCTGGGCATCTTCCAGCGACTCAACCCCCATGTCCCGGACATCGACCTGGTGCGACCCGGCCAGGCCATCGACATTCCCCTGCGCAAACTCGAGCACGGCGCCTTGCCGGGCCAGGAGAGCGGCGTGGTGACCATCCCCATCGTCACCCTGTCCAAAGACAAAGCGCTGGAGGCCCTGAAGCAAAAAAAGGAAACGGCCTACGAGATTCAGCGTGGCGACACCGTTTACCAGATCGTTTCCCGGCGCTACGGTCGCTACGGCACCAAGGCCTACGAGCAGGGTGTTCAGCTGCTGAAGGAAGCCAACCCGCAGATCAAAGACATCAACCGGATTTATGCCGGTCGCAAGATCTATCTGCCCGATCCTGCCACGCGGGAGGCGCAGGCCCAGGCAATGGCCGGCAAAACGGACGAAGCGGCCGGCCCCCTCGCGTCCGACCAGCCCGACATGCCGCCGGGGGATATCGGCAGTGAACCGGCGGCGACCGCTCCCCCGGCGCCCCAGGACCCGCTGACCGCCGCGGCCGCCGCCGTGGGCGGCAGGCTCATGGAAAAAGGCACCTACTACGTGCCCCTGGCCGGCGGGACGGACTTCGAGATCGACCTCTCCCGACACCCCATGATGGAGATGGACCGCCATCGTCTTTTCTTCTCCCAGGACGGAAAGATCATGGGGCAGCCGGCGGAGATGCTGGAAAAGCAGTGGCCCCAGGCCAAGGTGGTCTCCTACAATAAGGAAGACTCGGCCCAGGAGATCATCGCTGCCATCTTCGATTCGGTGAAAGCCGAAGACCAGTCCCCCACTCTGGTCGGATTCGAGGACCACGGCGTGCAGGTGACGGTGAGGGCCAAGTGGGTCAAACCGGAAGGCGATGGACGCCAGCTGTGCATCACCCCCATCCCATCGGCCGAGCAGCAGACGCCCGAAGCCATGCGGCGCTACCTGGAGCAAAACGGCGTGGTGCTCAAAGAGGTGCTGCCCGGCGGCGCCACCGCCTCGTTGCAGGCCGCCAGCACCCGCCACCCGGTCAAAAACATCCTGGCCTTGACCGCCACCAGTCAACGAGAGTTCACTCAGCACCTGGCCAAGGCGCTGCACTTCTCCTATGCGCCCAACGTACCGATCACCTTTCCCTTCGGCGGCATTCAGATCGAAGCCTTTGCCAACCTGGTGGCCACCCTGGAGGGCCGGGAAGCATTGGTGGATTTCGGAGAGCTTTACGGCGGAGCGGCCAAGGCCATTCAGGAGAGCGGCCATGTGCTGGTGCAGATCGGCGCGGAAGAGAGTTATCTGGCCATCGCCGCTAAAATCCTGTCGGGACTGGGAGAACGCCTGATCGAAAATCCGTCGTTCCTGGCAGCCCCCCGACCGGCCGAGTTGAACACCACCGTGACTATCCCGGGCCTTCTCTATACCGCTCGAGACAACAAGCGCACCCTGCTGTCGGACGCCCCCTTGAACTCCGCGATCACGGACATGCTCAGCGCCGAAGGCATCGGCCTGGTCACCTGGCAATCCAATCGATAGCACGCCCTCAGGCAGGGCGATCACCCATGGACAAGAGGTCACAGATGAATCATTTCAAAGCAAGTTTCCGGATCGCATGGCTCGGTATCCTTTTGCTGACTGGCTTCTGGGCCTGCGCCGGCCAGCAGACCCAGCACGACAAAGAGCTGGCCGCCGCCACTCGGGAGATCGGCGAGGCCTACATGCGCCAGGGAGATTACACCTCCGCCCTGCGCGAACTGATCAAGGCGGAGCAACTCGACCCGGAAGACCACTTCGTGCACAACGATCTCGGGCTGGTCTACATGGCCAAGAAGATGATGCCCGACGCCATCAGCCACTTCAAGAAGGCCATCGAGCTCAAACCCAGCTACACCCCGGCCCGCAACAACCTGGGCGGCGCCTACCTGGCCGTGGAGGAGTGGGACCTGGCCATCGCCACCTTCAAGGAGATCACCAAGGACGCGCTCTATGCCACCCCGCAGTACCCGCTCTCCAACCTGGGGTTCGCCTATTTTAACAAGAGAGAGTACAACACAGCTCTGAATTACTACAAAGAGGCGTTGAAGCTGCAGCCCAACCTGGTGAATGCCCTGGTGGGCGGCGGACGGACCTACCTGGCCATGAACCAGGGCCGCCTGGCCTTGCGTTACCTGGAACGGGCCGCGCAACTTTCGCCCAAAACCGCTGAAATCCACTACTATCTGGCCGAAGCCTATCTGCTCACCGGCCAGACGGCCCAGGCGCGGGCTTCCTATGAGACGGTGATCGATCTGGCGCCACCGGAAAGTGATTTGGCTTTGAAGGCGAAGCAGCGGTTGGGGAGGCGCTAACAATTCATCCCGATAACGAAAGGTGTTTCTAACCCTTCGTGCAAGGTCATTGCGCGGCGGCACATTGCCCCAAAGATTTGAATATAATAAGCGGCTCTATTGTTTTAGACTTTCAGGTAAAATTGAATTTGAAACCTTCGGGAAGGATCTAAATCAGCTTGTAAAAAGCGCTAAAATAAAAAAGCCGTTTCCACGCTTTCGCATGGAAACGGCTTGTAATCCGATCACATCAGCAGTGATCATAGTCGGAAAAATACACAGTCCTTTCAACGGTTATATCTTTATCATTTCCATTCTCATCTTCAAAGTGCAGCGTCACTTCTATGTGATACCTAGCGACCGCTAAGTTGCTAAGGTTCGAATCTGAAGACCTAAGGTATACATATGCTGCTTTTGTATCAACGCTTATTAATGTTATGGTAAAGGTAACAGTGCTGTTTGCCGGCACAGCTACAGAGGTCGCGCCATCAGGCGGATCTGCAAGCTCTGGGGGCATTCGCAGTATGTTCAATGAATCAGCACTTTCAAGAGGAGTGTATTGTATCTCATAAGATTTGAGCGTTAAGCCTGCAGTGCCCTCGCTGGCAGTTACCGTAACTTCTCCAAGAGCATCCGAAAAATCCTCGTATTCAATGGTGCCATTGTCGTCACTGCATATGTCTTGAACAACATCTACTTGGATTGTTTCTTCATCAAGATCCAGAACAGTTAAAGTTGCAGAATATCGCTGTTCTATCTCATCTAGAGGGCCGTCGGACGAGCCGCATCCATAGGTGCCTAAAGTTACTAATATCAACATGATCAAACCCACTTTGTAGGCCACATTTAGCATCTGTTCCTCCGTTATTCATTTAGCTTCAACTTAAACATGAAGTTTGCTACCAACCTAAATATCTCCATCTATTCTACTGCAATGCCACCTGCTCAAGCTGCACGATGCGCGGGGTCATGAAGATCAAAAGCTCGTTGCTCTGCTTCTTTGTAGTGGTGTTCTTGAACATCCAGCCCAGTATGGGTATATTGTTCAAGCCTGGGAACCCGTCCGACCCCTTGGTTTCAGATGCTTTGATGATGCCGCCGATAACGATGGTGTCGCCGTCGTTGACCAGCAGCTCGGTCTGGGCCTCGTTGGTGGCCACCGAGGGCACGCCGGCGGTAATCCCCGCCACATCGTTCTTGGTGATGAAGATGATCATCGAGATACGGTTGTCCGGGGTGACATGCGGGGTGACTTCCAGCAGCAGGTCGATGTTCTTGAACTTCACCGACGAGCCGCCCGAGGAGTCACGCTCCAGGTAAGGATACTCCACGCCCTGTTTGATCTTGGCCTTCTTGTTGTCCAGGGTCAGGATCTTGGGTGAAGATAGGATCTTGCCTTCGCCGGTGGTTTCCAAGGCATTGATCTTGGCGTCAAGAACAAAGGGAACCCCAGTCAAGCGGGAAAAGTTGATGCCGATAGAAGAATTGGCCTCGGATGGAAAGTTCATGGCCATGTTGGTATTTGTGGCCAAGTCTCCCAGCAGGCCGGGCCCATAATCCAGCGTCCAATCAATACCGAGCTCCCGGGAAAAATTGTCACTGACTTCGATGACGCGCGCCTCAATGACCACCTGGGCGGTCACCTTGTCGATACGCCGGATGATCTCCTCGGCCTGGCGGATGACGGCGGCGGTGTCGGTGACGATCACCTGATTGTTCTTCTCGTCCACACTCACGCTGCCGCGGTCCTTGGTCATAATCTTCTCGATGTGCGGTTTGACTTCGCTGGCCGCGCTCGAGTAGCTCACCGGGAAGTAACGGGTTATCAGCGGCTCCAGGGCTTTGACCTCTTCGCGTGCCTTGCGGTAAGCTTCCAGTTTGGCCTTGCGCAGGTCATCTTCCTTTTTAAGGGTTTCGAGGGTGGCGATGCGAATGATCTCCCCCTCCTGGACCATGCCCAACTGGTTCATGCGCAGCACCAGGTCCAGCACCTGGTCCCAGGGCACCGGCTCATCCAGGGTCATGGTCACCTTGCCGGTAACATCCTTGTCGATGGCAAAGTTCTTGCCGCTGACCTCCCTAAGGATGCGGAAGACATTCTTGATGTCGGTTTCGTAAAAATCCAGGGCGATCTTCTCGCCGGTGAAATGCTTGCGCCGCGGGCCCAGCATGGCCTGCATCTCGGCCTCTTCGGCAGCGGCCGCCTCGTCCAGGGCCAGCATATCCGCCCGGCCCCCGGCAGCAGGGGCAGTGGTCATTGCAGCGTTTGCCATCGGCGGCGGCGGTGGCGCGGTCATGGGCAGGGCCGCGTCGCGCATCCCGGCAGGGGGGGCGGCCTGACTTTGAACCTGGTCTTCGTCCAGTACCCGTTTCCAGGCCGGCAGATCGGCCTGCTCCAAAGGCTTGGGCGGAATCGAGGAGGCCTCGAAGTGAATCAGCAACTGGTTGCCCGCCTGTTCGGCCACATAGGGCACAGATTCGCGCAGATCGACGAGGATGGCGGCGTCATTCTTGCCCTTGGTTTGGACAGGGGTGACGCGGTCCACGGCACTGTTGAAACGGGTGGTGATCAAAGGCCGCTGGTGATATGAAGGAATATTGGTATCCAGCAGCCGTACTTCGATCTGCTGGGGCGAAACCTTGGTAATTCGATACTCCGCCGGCTGGGTTGTCCCCACCACCAGGGTGGATTTACCGTTCTCTTCGCCCACGAAATCCACCTTGTTGACCCAGGCCGCCTTGCTGGAAACCGGGATGGGCGGGCTGGAGGCGCGTGCACCGGCCCCACCGGCGGTTGAGCCGACCGCGACCGGCATCGTCGCCTGCGCGGGGGCCATGGCCGCCGCTTTCTGGAAGCGCACCTGCACGGTGCTGCCTTCGGCTGCGGCGGTATACGGAACATCGGCGCTCAGCAAAATCTCCACCCGCGCCGTGCGGTTGCCGTTGCCCTGGCGCGCCGTGATGCGCGGCACCAGGCCGATGTCAGCCGGCAGATCCACCCGGGCCTGGTCCACCGCGGTTTCCGGGAAATAGAGCACCACGGCCAGGGGATCGGGCTGTTTCAGGGAGGAGAAAGTGACCGGGCCGTCGGCCGAAACGGTCACCACCACCTGGCCGTCGGCTTCACTGGCCGTCACGGACTTAATGGTGGCCTGAACGGGGGCGGAGGAAGCCGCCCCTGCGCCGCCGGGGCCGGTTTGGGAGGCGCACCCGGTGAAGAGGGTCGTCAAACCGAAGATGGATAGGATCAGGACCGCGATATACGTTGGTGTCGTTCTCATGTTATAGCTCTCCAGCAGGTTTCTGAAGTTTTAGCTCTTGATTCTCGATACGGAATTCGCCCGTGACGCTCTCGATCTCCTCTTCGACCACGACGCGGTCGTTGTCGATGCGCGTCACCTGGCCCGCGTTGAGCCCCATGTAAGTCCCCACTTGGACCACATACCCCTTACCGGTGGCATCCTCCACCAGGGCCCGGTTGCCGCTGGCAGCGCGGATGATGGCCGTCACCTTGAGCTGGGCCAGGGCGATCTTTTCCAGAGGCGTCTGGGGCGTTCGTTTGGCACGTTTGTCCCTCGAAACCGACAGGTTCTGGGTTTGCTGTTCCTTGAAGAGCGGCTCGAACGGATCGAATCGGCCTTCGGCATCATAGGAAGCCGCGAGCTGCATGGACTCTTTCACCAGAGAAGAAGGCTTGCCGGCGTCCGTTGTGGATGCCGGGTCTGGTGTCGCCGCTGGGGAGGCCTGGGCCGGCATTGCGGCCGGATTGAGCGCAGGCGCTTTCTCCACTGCTGGCGCCTGACTTTCCTGGACCGGCGGCGCTGCCGGCATTGCCGCAGCCCCGGGAGCAACCCCAGGCGACGACGAAGCTGCCGCCCGAGCGGGTAACGATGCCCCCCCACCCCCGGCAGCGGGGGATGGCGCCGTTGAGGACACGGCGGCCGGGGCCGGCGTCACCTGCTGGACCGCGATCTTCTTGCTCACCGCCTTGGGCGGGGGCGCAGGCGCCGGCTCCTCGCCGCAGGCCATGACCCCTGCCAGGAGAATAACCCAAATGCCTTTTCGTAATACCTTCAAATGCCTTTTCATTCGCAACCTTGCCTATCTTTTGGGTGCTTTCTTCGGTTGACCCGCCTTGCCTGCGGGGGCCGACTCGATGAACTTATAGGTAACCGCCTGACAGGTGGTGGTCAGACTGCTGGTATTCTCTTCCTTCTTAGATTGGGGTGTCATCTTCACATCCCGGATGTTGACGATCCGTGGCAGATTGGCGACCTTGTCAAAGAAGACCGCCACCTGGTGGTAATTGCCGCTCACGTTGATGTCCACGGGAATCTCCGCATAAAACTCCTTGGGCATTTCCGGTTTGGGCTGGAAGAGCAGAAATTCCAATCCGGCCTCCTTGCCGGCCTGGGAGATGCCGGCCAGCAGAGACGGGATCTCCTCCTTTTCCGGCAAGGCTCGGCTCACCTGCTTGTACTCGGCCTCTTTCTGGCTCCTTTTGTTGCGCCAGTCGTTGAGTTCGGCGGCGTTCTTCTTGGCCTTTCCCAGCTCTTGCTGCACTGAGGCCAACTGGGTCTTCAAGCCGGAGATCTGACCATGCTTGGGCCAGAACAGGAGGTAGATCGAAAGCCCGAAAATCACCACCAGCACGGCTGCGAAGATACCGATGCGCTGGGGTTTGCTCAGCTCCTCGAGCTTTGCCAATAAAGGCGCCACGGCGCTGGCGGGTGTGTTGCTGCCTTTCTTCATTTCTTTTTAACCTCGGCCGGAGTTTGCGGGTTGGTCGTCTTCTTCTGGAAATTGACGTCGAACTGTTTGAGGCTCAGGTCTTCCTTGTCCTTCAGCTTATACTGCTTGCTGGCCACCAGGCGGACATTCTGGAAGCGATCCGATTTCTCGAGGCGGGTCATATAGTCGGCCACCGTCTGGTTGTCGATGGCCACGCCGCTGACCTTGAAGGTATCCCCCTTCTCCTCGAGCTGGGTGTACCACATGCGTTTTTCCACCAGCAGCTGGTAGATGCTGTCCAGGTTCTGGACCGGCGCCTTGCGGTCGCGCTCCAGCGACTGGATCACCTCGATCTTCTTGTCGAGGAGGGCCAGGGTCTTCTTGATCTCTTCGATCTCCTTGTTGATCGCCTGGTACTTGGCCACCTGCTCCTTGGTGCTCCTTATATTATCATTCAGATCCGAAATACGCCCATTGAGCATGGAGTTGTACCAGAAGACGGCCAGGAGCGCGAAGACGATCGATCCGATGAAAACATTCAGTTGGAAACGAATGTTCTCCTTCTTACGGGCTGCCCGATAGGGAAGTAAATTTATGCGTATCATTTGTCATCCACTTTGCGGGTGGCCAACCCCATGCATATGGATGCCTGGGGGGCGATTTTTTCCAAATATTCCGTGTCGAATTTTGCACCGTCCAGGAAAAATCGCTGGAACGGATTGATGGTGCTCACTTCTGCCGAGGTCTCAACGGCCAGCAATTGCCGCAGTTCATGGATATTGCCGCCGCCGCCGCTGAGAATGATCCGCTTGATCTGATCATCCGGGTAGGTGGAATAGAAGAAGTCCAGAGCGCGCCGGATCTCGGTGCACCAGTCGGTGACCACCGACGAGATGATCTCCGACAAATCTTCGGCCGAAATCTTGTCGCCGCCCTCGCCGAACTTGATGGCTTCGGCCTCGTCGGCATTGCAGCTTACCAGGCTGGCGATCTTCTGGTTGATCTGGCCGCACCCCAGGGAGACGTCGCGCATGAAAACCGAATTCTCTCCCTTGAGGATGTTGAGCGACGTCTTGCTGGCGCCGATGTCGATCAGGGCGATGTTCTCTTCGGAAGCGGGTTCGTAGTTCATCTGGAAAACGTTTTGCAGGGCAAAGGCGTCCACGTCGATGATTTTCGGATCCAACCCGGCCATTTCGGCCAGATTGACATAGTCGTTGACCATCTCCTTTTTGGCCGCCACCAGCAGGACATTCATCTGGTTGGGGTTGTTTTCATTTTCCCCCAGGATCTGGAAGTCCAGATTCACATCGTTGATGTCGAAGGGGATGTACTGCTCGGCCTCGAAATGGATCGTATCGTGCAGTTGAGCTTCGGTGGCGGTCTGGACGCTGATTTTCTTGACGATCACCGAATAACCGCCGATGGAGATCGCCACGCTGCGGTTCTTGATGCCGTAGGTCTTGAACAGGCCGCGGATCAACTCCGCCACCGCCTCGGGGTCTTTGATCGCACCGTCTTCGATCAACCCTTGGGGCAGGTCGACCATGCCGAACTTGGCCAGGGCGAAGCCTTTTTTGCTCTCGACGATTTCAGCGGCCTTGATGGCTTTCGAGCCGATATCGAGTCCCACCAATCGATTCTTGGTACCAAACATAGTCCACTCTCATTCGCTAAAGATTTTTTTGGCATCCGACAAGCTGTATCCAAGGGCCAAGAGAATCTTACGCTTGGTCTCCATGCGGCACGGCTTTCCCTCCTCGATGCGCGTGATGGTGATCGGTGACACATTGGCTTCTCTGGCGAGTTCGGATTTACTCATCAAACGTGATTCGCGGATTTTTTTTAGTGAATTCTTCGCCATCTTCGATTGTCTGCCTATCCCGATGTTTGGATGTGGAAGTGCGTCATGCTGCGCCATCTTCTCCTTGGGCCTTCTTTTGGTGATGGAATCCATCCTCATCGAAGCATTTCCGGGTGTCAAGTAAAATTATCTATAATTTATATATAATTAGACTTAATTAAGCTATATTGTGGCAAATTTTCCGACACAACAATATATGGTGGCCGATCGAAACATTGCCGGAATTCACTTGGTTAGATCCGCACCCCATCCCCACCGCCTTGACTTTGCCGGCCGCTCTTCCTATAAATCCCACTTTGGAGGCGGCCATCGATCTGTCCCGCTTGCTTTGCCGGAGCCGAACGCTTGCCTCATATCCGGCCAAACAAGTCATCGACGGGTTGAGGTGCAAACTTTAGGCCGATTGTGAAGGCATTGGTTCTTTTTTCGGAAAAACTTAATTTAAGGCCTTTGTCATCAAGTTATATATAAATAGATGCCTCCGATGTATAAAATCGGATAAAGGCCTGGATACATCCGTGACACCATCCGGAGGCCGGCAAACCGATCATCAGCGTCAGGTTTAAGACGCCAGGGCGCCGTCTGTGTCAAAAGCGCGCCGCTTTCCGACACAGAAGCCGGCCGAGCCCCCAACGAGGACCGAACAGACTGACGAGCAGGCCTTCCATGACACCCAAGCCCGTATCCGAGCGCGCCAAACCCTTCAGACTGGTCAAATATTTTTCCTTCTCGAGTCTGATCTTGATCTTTGCCGGCACCATCGTGCTCTCCATGTTCAATACCCATTGGATCCGCAGCATGCAGTTCACCAAGAGCGAGGCCTATGCCCTGTTGCTCATCGAAAACCTGAACCACCAGGTCTTCATGCAGTTCATCCTGCCGGTGGGCCTGCAATTCGGCAAGATCGAGCTGCGCAACAAAGATCAGTTCGACCGCATGGACAGCGTGGTGCGTACCACCCTGCACAGCTTCAAGGTGGACCTGGTCAACATCTACGGCACCCGAGACGTCATCGCCTACAGTTTTTCACAAGAGCTGGTGGGGTTAGAGAACCAGGGCGGCACCAGTTTCCAGAATGCCCTGGAAGGCCGGGCATCTTCGAAACTGGTCCAGAAGGGCAGCTTCTGGGAGCTGTTCCTGGGGGTACCCAAGGAGATTAAAATCGTCACCTTCGCACCACTGCGGGCGGAAAAGCCGCTGAGCCCGGTGGCCGGTCCGGTGCTGGGGGTGGTGGAGATCGAGCAGGATCTGTCCGGGGACTACAAGGGCATTTTCAGATTCCAGGTGCTTACCTTGATCACGGTCAGCGCCGTCATGTTGATCCTTTTGGTGATCATGATCTTCGTGGTCAAGCGCGGTGAAGGGATCATTCAAAAAAGGGCCCAGGAGCAGCTCAAGCTCAAGGAACAGCTCAGCCGCGCCAAGCATTTGTCCTCCCTGGGCGAAATGGTGGCCGGTGTCTCCCATGAAATTCGCAACCCGCTGGGAATCATCAGCAGTTCGGCCGAGCTGCTCCAGAAAAAGATGGCACCCGAAGACCCCATGCGGAAGATCCCCAGCATCATTATCGAGGAATCTTCCCGGCTGAACGCCATCATCACCGACTTTCTCAACTTCGCCAAACCCAAGACCCCCAATCTGCTGGCTTGCCGGATCGAGGACGTCATCGACAAGAACATCCGCTTCCTGGCGACCCAGACGGAATCCCGGGGCTACAAAATTCACACCTACCTCGACAAGGAACTGCCCATCATCGTCGGGGATTCTGACATGCTTTACCAGGCGTTTCTGAACATCTTCATCAACGCCATGCAGGCCATGCCCGATGGCGGCGAAATCGCCGTATGGGCCAAATCGGCCAACAACAGTCTGTGGGTCGCCGTGGAGGACCAGGGTGGCGGCATCGCGCCCCAGGCCATGGAAAAAATCTGGGATCCTTTCTTCACGACCAAGGACAAGGGGACCGGCCTGGGCCTGGGTATCGTCCGCAACATCATCGAAGCCCACGGGGGCCAAGTGCGCATCGACAATCGCACCGAGGGAGGCGCACGGGTGACGATCCGCCTGCCCATTACAAAGGAAGAGTGACCATGGACACGATCCTCATCGTCGACGATGAAAAAAATTATCCCCTGATTCTCAGCGCGGTGCTCCAGGAGGAGGGGTTCGAAACCTTGACGGCCAACAGCGGCCAGGAGGCCCTGGAAGTGTTGGCCCAATCGGATGTCGACCTGGTGCTCACGGACATGAAGATGCCCAAGATGGATGGCATCGAGCTGTTGCAGCACATCAAGACCAGGGACGCCGAACTGCCGGTGATCATGATGACCGCCTACGGGACAGTGGAAAAAGCCGTGGAAGCCATGCAAAAGGGGGCCTACAGCTATATTCTCAAGCCCTTCGACAACGAACAGCTGATCCTCTACGCGCGCAAAGCCGTGGACATGTACCGGGTCGTGAAGGAGAACCGCCAGTTGCGCAGCGCGGTCGAGAACCGCTACAGCTTCGGCAACCTCATCGGCAAGAGCAAGGCCATGCAGGATGTTTTCGAGACCATCCGCAAGGTAGCCCCGGCCACGGCCACCGTGCTCATCGAGGGGGCCAGCGGCACCGGCAAGGAACTGGTGGCCAAATCGATCCACTTCAACAGCCCGCGGCGCAACCAGCCCTTCGTGGCGGTCAACTGTTCGGCCCTGGCCGAAACTCTGCTGGAGAGCGAGCTGTTCGGCCACGAAAAGGGGGCCTTCACCGGTGCCATCTCCATGAAAAAGGGGCGCTTCGAGCTGGCCGACCAGGGCACATTGTTTCTGGACGAGATCGGCGAACTCTCACTGCCATTGCAGGTCAAGCTGCTGCGTGTGCTTCAGGAAAAGGTGTTCGAACGGGTGGGCGGTACCCGGCCGGTATCGGTCAACATCCGCCTCATCGCGGCCACCAACAAGTCTCTGCGCGAAGAGATCCGCCAGGGCCGCTTCCGGGAGGATCTCTTTTACCGCCTGAATGTGGTACACGTGGTGCTGCCGCCGCTGAAGGAACGCATGGAGGACATCCGGCCCCTGGCTGCCCATTTCATGGCCAAATACGCCGACGAACACCATGGGATGCAGCCCGTGGTGCGCATGGACAAGGAGGCGGAGCGACTCTTCTTCGAGTACAGCTGGCCGGGCAACGTGCGCGAAATGGAAAACGTCATCGAAAGAGCCATGGTGATGTGCCCCGGTGACACCATCCGGGTGGATGACCTGCCCAAGGATTTTCGGAAAAACATCTCTATGGAAGGTTCTCTGCGCCTGGATGATCTGCCGCCGCGGGCGACACTGTATGAAGCCCTGGCCCACGTGGAAAAGCAGATGATCCTCAATGCCCTGCAAAAGGCCGATTATGTCCAGGCCCATGCCGCGGCCCTGCTGGGCATCGGCAAGAGCGGCCTGAACCAGAAGCTGAAGAAATACAATATCGACGTGGCCGATTATCAGGAATAAGCGTTATCCGGCCGCTTTTTCCTTGGCAATGTTGGCATAGACCGAGTCGGGGTAATCGGTGCTCAACTGTTTGTAGGCCTGGCGGCTTTTCTCCTCCTGACCGGCGGCTTTGTAGAGACCGCCCAACTGGAATAGGGCTCCGTCCTTGAGCATCTTGCCGTTGCCTGCCAATAGCTGTTCCAGGGCGCTGATGGCGGCGGCGCTGTCCCCTTTCTGCATGTAGGCCGCGGCCAGGCCGTTAAGGATACTGGCCGTCAGGCTGGGGTCGGTTTTGAAATCGTCGAGGGCCGATTTATAAAGCGCGATGGCCTCGTCCGTGGCTTTTGCGGCCAGCGCCGCATGGGCATAAAGCACCCGTCCCAGCCGACCGGCGGACCAATTACCGTACTTATCCAACAAACGCTCGAACTGCGCCTTGACCGCGGCCAAGGCTTTGACCGGGTCGCGATCGGCCTCAAGGGCCGCCTGATAGGCCATCCGGGTCTGATTCAGCAGAGCGGATGCATTGTCCCGCTGGTGGGCGCTGTAAAGGCGGTAGGCCGACACCAGCAAAACCACTCCGAAAAAGATGCAGACGCCATAAATAAGGGGCCGGGTGTTTTCCTTGGCCCAACGGATGACTTCTCCGGTTAGGGTGATAAACTCGTCGGGCTCCTTGACTAACTCTTTGCGGCTGAGCTTCCTCCTGGCCATTGCGCCTCCATGTAGTTTTGTATTGCCATCCAGCGTTGATCCGGAATGCTGGCCCCCATCACCTGACACACTTCATACCCGCACAGGGACGCCAGCTCGCCGCACTGGGGCAGGGGCCGGCGGTTTACCAATCCAAATAGAAATCCCGAAGCCCACAAATCGCCGGCACCGGTGGTGTCCACGGCGTCCCCATTGCCCTTGGCCGCAAACCGCATCACCTGGCCGTCGTGGGCCACCAGGCTGCCCCGGGCCCCGACCTTGAGCACGGCCAGATCCACGTCGGCAGAGAGCATGCGCAAAGCCTCGGCCTCGTCCCGGGTTCCGGTGTAGGCCGCCGCCTCGTCCTCGTTGGCGATGAGAATATCGACATGCTCGGCAATGAGGTCGGGCAGGATATCCTTGGCTTCCGCCACGACGTTGAAGCTGGCCAGATCCAGGGAAATCAATGCCCCGGCCTGCCGGGCCGCCCGGACCACGGCACCGAGCAACTCCCGGTTGAACAGCAGGTAGCCTTCGATGTGCACGATGGCGGCCTCCGCGAAACAGGCGGCGGTCATCTCCTCGGGCTGGGCCTCGGCCGAAGCGCCCAGGAAGGTGAACATGGAACGCTGGGCGTCCGGGGTGACCATGGAGAGCACCCGACCGGTGGGCGAATCCGAGGGAAAGATCACCGATTCCACCCCTTGCTTGCCCAAATCTTCACGGAAGCGCCGCCCCATGGGCCCGTTGCCGCATTTGCCCACGAACCGGGCCCTGCCCCCCAATCGGCCGATGCCCACCACCGTGTTGCAGGCCGATCCGCCCGGCACCACCTGGGGCGGCACCGGCATCAGCGCGATGGTTTGATCGATAATCGCCTTGTCCACGTAGGTCATGCCGCCCTTGATCGCCCCGACCCGATTGAGGAAATCATCGTCCGCATGGGCCAGGATATCCATGAGGGCCGACCCCACGCCCGTCACCTTGTTCCGCTGGGGATCCAGCTTGTCATAAATCTTCATCATAGTGTCACCACACCAGATTTTTCATTATCCAGCCCGAGTCGCCGTCGGCGTGCTCCACCTCTAACCATTGGCCCTTGGTCTGCAGAACTTTAAAGGGGATCCCTTTGGTGACGCTGAAGGCAATCTCGAAATCGGTGCCGGGTCCCGAACGCACATTGCATTTGGCAACTTTGACGATCACGGTGTTGACTTTGCTGAGCAGCGATCCTTCGATCCACCCTTCGTCGCCTTCGAAATCCTTGATTCGGCACCAGCCGCCCTTCTTCTCGACGACCGTCACCGGATAATATTTTTCCACCTGCCAGAGTTGATCGTATTTGGTGCCCGGACCGGATCGAACATTGGCAATGTCGGCCGTTATCGCCAGACGTTCGGCGGCACTGGCCGCAGCGGCCGTCATCAGCAGCATCAAGAGCAGCAAAGGCGCCGCTTTCAAAAGATTCATCGCTTACACCCAATCATATTGAAGGCTTGCGGGGGCCGACGGCGGCGGGATCACCGCCCACTACGGATCGTTTCCACCCTGATCTTCTGGGCCAAGCCCTTGCCCAGCACCAGCCGCTTGAAATCCAGGGCGATCACCACCTGGCCCTGGTGGATGTTGGTGATCACTTCGATCTCGTCGCCCACCCGCAGCCCCATGCTGAGCAGGCGCAGCTTGGATTGCGAACCGCCGCCGAACGCCACGATCTTGAGGCGTTCGCCGGGGCGGGCTGCGTCCAGCGAAAGAATCTGCTCCCGCTGTTCCAGACACTGCCCGCAGATCCCATACAGCTCCATCTTGTGCTGCAGCATGTGAAAGCCATATGACGCCGCCACTTTCAGCTGCAACCGCTCGATGTCGGCTTCCTGGAATTCGATGATCCGCTGGCATTTGGTGCAGATCAGGTGGTCGTGATGCTGCCCCAGATGGCGGTGCTCGTAACGCACTTGACCGTCGTCGAATTGATTGGCCTGGGCAAAGCCATAACGGCACATCAATTCGATGGTCTCCAGGACGAACCCATCACTTAAATCGCGCCCCGCCTGCCGCACCAGGGCACCCAGTTCGGACGCGGTCACATGGTGTTCGCTGGCCAGGAAAAGCTCGAGGACCGCCAACCGTTCTTCGAAGCGGTCGATGCGATCCTTTTCGAAAAGCTTGATGAACTGCTCTTTTTCCTGGCGGTGAATGGTCTGCGCGGCCATGGGTGCCCTGTGAGCCGATGTTGATCCGTTCAATGCAGCAAGGGCTCTCGATCAGTTCGAGTGGCCGGGCAGATTCCAGGTGGTGCACGACCCGCCCGAGCAGCTCCGCGATTCGGTGGACGGTCCCGCGGCGCCGGCCGCGGCACCGCCGCCGGACACGCTGAAATTGGTGGTGCTCAAGATCCGTTCCAGATTCTCGGACCCGCACTGTTTGCACTTCATTTCCACCTGACTATCCTGGGCCCCCATCACCAGGATCTCCATAAATTCCTGGCAATCGAGGCATTTGAATTCGTAGATCGGCATGACGTCTCCTTTAAAATCAATCTCGAAGCTCACTTCTTAGTATCAAGCGCCGAAGATTGTCAAGGATGCCGAACAGATCCCCATAATCGCCGTCGAGTGCTTTTCCTGGTTGCCCGAATCAACACGCAGCGCTCATTCGGGTGATGGCCCATCCAGCGGAAGGCGAATGGTGACCGCCATGCCGTGGGGGCGGACCGAATCCAAGGCAATGGTACCGTTGTGTTTCTGCACGATCTGGTGGCAGATGTAGAGCCCCAGGCCGGTTCCCTGTCCCACCGGCTTGGTGGTGAAAAACGGTTTGAACACATGCGGCCGGACTGTTTCGGCGATGCCCGGGCCATTGTCTTCGCACCGGAACACCACCTGGCGCCGGTCGGCGTCAAGGGCCGTGGTCAGCACGATGCGCCCCTGTGGTCCCTCGGCCGCCTGGATGGCATTCTGGATAATGTTCAGCACCACCTGGCCCAGGTTGGCGAAATTGCCGCGAATCGCCGGCAACCCCGCGTCCAGCGCCTCGACGATCTGCACGGCGGCGTGCTTGGATTGGTTGTGGAGCACCCGCAGGGTGTCCCGCACCACCAGGTTCAGGTCGACCGCCTCGGTGTAGGTCTGGGTCTGGCGGGAGAGCCCCAGCAGGCTGGCCACGATGCCCCGGGCCCGGGCCAGTTCCTTGTCGGCGAACCGCAGGTCGTCGATAAGTTCCGGTTCCACCGGGCATTCCGGCGATCCGGAGCGCAGCTCCTCCACTGCGGATTGCAACAGGCTGGTGACACTGGTCAGGGGATTGTTCAGTTCGTGGGCCACCCCGGCCACCAGCATGCCGATGGCGGCCAGACTCTCCGAACGGATCAGTTGTTCCTGGGAGCGCTCCTTCTCCTCCAGAGCGGCTTGCAGATCGTAAGTGCGGGCGGCCACCCGCGCTTCGAGGGTGCGGTTCAGCTCGCGCAAGGCCTGGTAGGCATGGGCGTTCTCGATGGCCACGGCGCCCTGGTGGCACAAGGGTTCCAACAGATCCATGTCTTCGCTGGAGAAGGTCTCCCCGGATCGCTTTTCGCCCATTACCAGAAATCCCTTGAGCTGCCCCTTGAAACGCATGGGCAACGCCACTTCCCCTTCCAACCAGGAGAGATGGGTCAACACCTGGGTCGCTTCATCATCGGAGGCGGCCTCCAGGAGTTTTTTCTTCATCACCGCCCGCTCGACGCGGCCCAAATACCGGATTAAACGGGCATCGGCCTCGAGCACCGCCGCTCTGGCCGCCGGTACCGGCTCGCCGGCCAGGGCCACCGTCCGGTAGCGGCCATCCTTGGGATCCACCTGGAACAGGGCGCAGTTCTTAACCTGCATGGCATCGATGATCGTCTCCTGCAGCAATTGGGTGATCGTCGGCTTGTCCATCACGGTGGCGATGGTCTGACTGACGTGGCGCAGGGTTTGACGGTAGTCGTAACGCCCCTTGGTCAGGATACGCTCCACGCGCTCCTGCAACCCGCTTTTCAGCGGGCCGCTGAGCGAGACGATCAGCGCCACCACGGCCAGGGGAAAGAGATAGCCGAAACCCGGGCGCAATTCTTTGAAGAACGCCTGGAGTGCCACGGCGATGAGCAGGTAGACGGCGGTCAGCAGCACCGTTAGGGTCGCGTAGAGAATCCCCTTGCGGATCAGCCACCCCATGTCCAGCAGGTCGTAGCGGAAGATACCGGCCGCCAGCACCAGCAGCGGAATGAAACCGAAGGTGCCGGCCGGGTAGATCGGCAGGCCCCAGACGGTCAGGCTGGTGAGGCTGGTGAGCAGCGTCAAGGTGCCGAAGCCGATGAACACGTATTTGAGCTTGTTCTTCTGAATGGCATTCTTTTCGGCAGCCATGGCCCGGTACACGAGTATAACAATGTACATCGTAGCGGCGCCGGCGGCGCCGGCCGTCAGAAAGAAGAGCGGGCCGGCCTGGCCGAAATAGCCGAAATCGAAACGCCGTACCGTGGCGATGGTCAAACCCGCCGGTGCGCAGGCCGAGGTCACGGCCGCATAGGCGTAGGCCAGGCGCACCAGCCACCGCCGACGCTCGATGTTCAAAAAGATATGGAAGAAGTGAATCAGCAGCGGAATGATAAAAGGATGCAGCAGGTGCGCGCTGCGGCTGGTGATCAGGGCCACGCGCGGCGAAGGGGCATTGAAGGCGATCAGGATATCCACATAGAGCAGGCTGCCGAAGAAGCAAAAGAGGGAGAAAATCCGGTTGCCCCTGGCCCGGCCGCCACGCCACCACGCCGTGACGCCCATCCCCGCCAGCATCGCGGCGGTGAGAAACGGCGGCAGGTTGTAGAGAAGTTGCTTCACCGGCAGGGGTCCCCTATCAGGCGGTCAGGTCTTATGCGGCCAGCGCTTTTTGCCGCTGCTTCCGGCGGCCGGGCGTTTCTTCTTGCGCACCGAGTAGCCGAAGGTTCCCAGCACGCGCCCCAGTGGAAAATAGCGGCCGTGGGAGTAGCAGATGGGCTCGGCATGGGAGAATTCGAAGGCACCGGTGCGCGGATTGAAAAGACGCTCTTCGGCATTGACGGCCACCACCTCGGAAATGAACATGTCGTGGCTGCCCAGGGGCATCACTTCACGCACGCGGCACTCGATGCTCAAGGGAGATTCGGCGATCAGGGGCGCGGCCACCTTCTGGGCCGGCAACGGCGTCAGGCCCATCTCCTTGAACTTGTCGAAGTCCCGGCCGGACTTGACGCCGCACCAGTCCACGGCAAAGGCCAGTTTCCGGGTGGTCAGGTTGATCACATACTCGCCGCTCGCCTTGATCAGCGCATACGAATGACGCTCGGGCCGCACCGAGATGTAGCACATGGGCGGATCGGTACAGATGGTGCCGGTCCAGGCGATGGTGATGATATTGTAACCTTGCCGGGCATCGCCGCAGCTCACCAGCACGGCCGGTACCGGATAGATCATCGTGCCGGGCTTCCAGGGTCGCTTGGCCATGAATGTACTCCCTATTTAGTGCCCATCCAGAAATAGGTAAATTTGGCCGAGATCAAGGCGCGCGAAAAATTTAACCGCAGACATATGGTTGATATTTCGAGGATTAAATTCTTCGCGCAACACCGATATCGGGCAAATTGGCCATTTCTGGATGGACACTATTTTACCGCCAGCATTTCCCGCGCATGCGCCAGGGTGGTTTCCGTAATCTTTTCGCCGCCCAGCATGCGCGCGATCTCTTCCACCCGCTGCCGGTCGTCCAGGGGGGTGATGGTCGTTCGGGTGCGGCCCTTGGATACGCCCTTGACGATGCGCAGGTGGTGGTCGCCGAACTTGGCGATCTGGGGCAGATGGGTGATGCACAGGATCTGGTGGCGCCGGGCCAGGGCCGCCAGCTTCTTGCCCACCAACTCGGCCGTGCCGCCGCCGATGCCGGCGTCCACCTCGTCGAAGACCACGGTCTCCAGGTCGTCGCCCCGGGCCAGAATGGCTTTGAGGGCCAGCACCACCCGGGAGAGCTCGCCCCCCGAAGCGATGGCCGCCAGGGGTTTGATCGCCTCGCCCACATTGGGGGCGATCAGGAAGCTGGCCCGGTCCGCGCCGCTCTCGGTGAGGGCCTGGCCGTCCCAGCAGAGGAAGGGGCTGCTCTCCTTGGCCGCCGGAACGGACTGGACCTCCACCGCGAAGCGGGTGCCGGCCATCTTGAGCGCCGCCAATTCCTTCTCCACGCCGACGGCCAGCTTGCGGGCCGCCTCCCGGCGCCGCCCGGCCAGTTCGCCAGCCAGCCGGCACACCCTTTCGTGCTGGCGCCGCAGCTCGGCCCGCACCTGGGCGATGTGTTCGTCTATATGATCGATCTCGCTGAGCCGCCGTTCGATCTCTTCCCCGTGGGCCAGCACCCGCTCCAGGGTGCCGCCGTATTTGCGCTTGAGCTTGTTGAGCAGGTCCAGGCGCGCTTCCACGGCATCCAGCCGCTGGGGGTCCAGGTCCAGGTGCTTGAGGTAGTCGCGCAGATGGGCGGCGATATCTTCCACCCGGAACAGTACTTCCTCCAGCTCCTTGGCCCGGGCTGCCAGGCGCTCGTCCAGCCGCGCCACCCGGCCCAGTTCCTTGGCCATGGCCCCCACGGATTCATAGGTGGCGCCGTCGGCCGCGTAAAGCCCGTCCAGACACTGCTGCACGGTTTGAAAAAGCGCCTCGCCGTTTTTCAGGCGCAGCCGCTCCTTCTCCAGGGCCTCGTCTTCGCCCGCAGCCGGTGCCGCGGCGGCGATCTCCTGGCGCTGGAAGCGCAGCAGTTCCATCTGCTCTCCCTGGCGCGATTGCTGCCGCAACAGCTCCTGCTCCCGGCGGATCATGGGCAGCATTTCGGCATAGGCCTGTCCGTAGCGGCCGCACAGCGGCAGCAGATCGCCGAAGTGATCGAGGATCGAAAGATGCTCTTCTTCTTTCAGCAGCCCCTGGTGGGCATGCTGCCCGGAGATGCTGGCCAGGCGCGCGGTCAATTCCCCCAGGGCCTGCATGGTGGCCAGCCGGCCGTTTATATAGATGCGATGGCGCTCGTTGGCCGAGATTACCCGCCGCACCATCAGCCCTTCGGCCGGATCGCAGCCCGCCGCCGTCATGGCCCGGGCCACCGGGCTCTTGGCCGGCAGGTCGAAAAGCGCCTCCAGTTCCGCGCTCTCGGCGCCGGTGCGGATCAGGGCCGCCGAGGCCCGGCTGCCCAGCAGCAGATTGACCGCATTGATGATGATCGACTTGCCCGCACCGGTCTCGCCGCTCAAGATGGTCAACCCCGGCCCGAAACGGATGGTCAGATCCTCGATGATGGCGAAATTGCGAATGGAGAGTTCCTGAAGCATATTCGACCTGTTATTGCTCACGAGATCATTTCGGCGACATACCTTCTCTAGACAGTTTCGGTTTAAAACTCAACTCCCTTGATAAGCACCCAGGCAGATGTCTCCGGCGACCATTGAAAAATACGCTGCCCTATTCAGTTGCTGAGCTTTTCGACCGCCGCCATACCACCTTTTGCCACAACCCCTGCCTCCCCAGCGCGCGCCATCCCCACTTGAGCCAGCCGAGCAGCGCCAACGCCAGCCACAACGACCAGGCCAGCATCAATAGGCGGTAAGACCACACCGGCAGGCTGAAGACCCACGGCCGCGGCATGTTCTCGTCGATGTGGTCCTGGATCCAGTGCAGCGTCATATAGGTGGAGTCGTTCCCCTCGATCTGCATGTCCGGCTGGCCCACCAGCCCGGCCTGGACTGCCGCGAACAGCGCCACCAGCGCCGCCACGGTCCAGAGCACCAGGCCGATCTGGATCAGATCGAAGGAGAACCAGCCGCCGGGCATGTGCTGCCGTTCACGCAGCCCCAGGGCCAGGAGCCAGCCGATGATCAGCAGGGCCATGGGCGCCGGAATCTGGGTCAACCCCAGCCCCAGCAAAAGCCATTGCCAGGTTTTCAGCGGTGTCAGGGTCACCCTGCCGAGGATCAGCGCCATCAGCACGATGGCCGCGATGTAGCTCCAGAGGAGCACGGCCGGCCCCCAGCGCGGGCCGCCCACCAGCAGGATCCAGCGGTTGTCGGGCATCTGCACCGTCACCCGGGCATTGACCCCCGCCTGGCCGATCTTGACCGGCGGCACCCGATAGAGCGCGGAAAAAGGCGCCAATTGCTGCCACTGCACCACGACCTCCTGGGCACCCGGTTGCAGGGGCACGGTCACGAAGTTGCCATCCTGCTGCACCGGCAGACTGAGACCGTTGACCGTCACCTGTTGCAAATTGGCGTTGGGCGGCAGGGAAATCGTGTGCTGCCCCCCGCGGCTGCTGCGCAGATGGAGCTGCAACTGCCCCTGGCCGAAGCGCTGGCCGGGGGTCAGGGTCAGTTCGGCGCCATCGATGGTTTTGGTCTGGCCCGCCACGGCCGGCGGCCGGCTGATCTGAATCGTCACCTGCTCGCCCGGCCAGGGTTGCCAGCGGGGCTGCCACAGGCCGGCCGCATCCTGAAGGTGCACGGCGGCGATGCCTTCCAGCGCGCAGTGCCAGACCGCGCTGGCGTCGAGCACCCACGTTTCGGTCCAGGGAACGCCCTTGGGCGCTTCCAACCGGATCAGGGGGGTAATGGGCAGGTTGGCGCTGAAAGCCACCGATTTTTGGTCCGGCCCCATATTGATCAACGCCTGGTTCTGCTGCACCTGGACTCCCTCGGTGGTGACCGACTCGCCGGCCAGCAGGGGAACGGCCGCCACCACCGGAGCACCGGTGGGGGTCAGGCGGCGCACCTGCGTGTCGCTCCGCCAGGTCAACCCCAGGCGCAGCACGCGAACCACTTCCAGGAAGGGCGGCAAGCCGTCCCGGGCGGAGGTCGCGGCAACCGGTTGGGCATCGGATTGGATCCGAATCAGCTGAATGCTGGAACCGACGCTGCCATCCTCGTGGATGCCCTCCAGGCGCCATCCCTGCACCACATGGGAAGCCGTGTGCGGCTTGAGGGGCAGGGGAATCTGCACCACCCCCTCCTGGGCCACATTGCCCAGCAGCACCAGGGTGTGCAACCCCTCGGGGATCAGGGCCCACAACTGGCCGTCATTGTCCCGGGCCAGACCGCCGACCGGGGCATTGTCCAGCAGGATCTGCTCCGGCGTCCACGACTTGCGGTTGACCGGCAGCGGAACGGCCACCCTGGCGGCGCAATTGACTTTGAGCAGGACCTGCAGATCATCGCCGCCGGCCGTGATCTCCATGCGGCTGACATCGGCGCAATGGGGAAGACAGTCGGGCTTTTCCAGGATACGCTGGCGCAATTGGTCCAGAAGCTCCCGGGGCGGGAACCCCTCGGCGGCCGACGTGCCCGGGTGCAGCGCGCAAACCCCCGCCCCAACCACCAGCATCAACACGCCCACGCCCAGGCGCTGGCGCAGACGCTCCCACCAGGCGCGCCACCAGGGGCTCCAACCGATCAGCACCCAGATCACGGCGGCCAGCAGGGCCACCCGCACCAGTGCCAGAAACAGATTGGCCCAGGGGGTCAGCAGGAAGAGACGCAGGGTCTGGCTGCGGGCCACCGGGCCGCTCCAGGCAAGGGATACCGATTGCCACTGCCAGTCGGGCAGTCCCGGCCCGGTGGGGATCAGGGCATCGGGGTCCTGCTGGTCCATCGGGCGCGTCATGGCAGCCGGCGCAGGCGGCGAGGGCGCGGCGGCAAGCGCCGGCCCTCTTTTTTGAAGCCCCTCCTCTTCTTCGGCTTGATCCAGGGCCTCCTCGCGTTCCATCATATTTTCCTGGGCCTTATCGGTTTCGTAAGCCGGGGCAAAGCCCCCGGCGTGCCGGCTTGACACGGGGTAGGGCGCACTCACCGGCGCCAATTGAGGATAGAGCCCCCAGCGAATCTGCTGCACTGCAAAGGGCACGGCCGTCACCAGCAGTGCCACCGCCGCACCGATGCCCCACAGCTGGACCAGGCGCTTGAACCAGCCGACCGGCAGCAGCGGCAGCAGGGCCAATACAGCCAAAAGGTGCAGCCACACCAGGCGCGGCGCCCCAGGCTCGTGGAAGATCAGGGTCATGGCGATCAGGGCCACGCCGCCCCACCGCCAGGTGCGCAACCGATAGACGGCCAGGGCGATGATCAGCACCAGGAAAAAATCGAACAGCGACCAGCGCTGCAGCCAGGTGTCGGAGAGCTGGTCCACCCCGGTGGCCGCCACCAGGCGCCAGCCGGGGGGCAGGTGCAGCACGCCGGAGACCGATTGGAAATCCTGGTCCCAGCCGGTGGCCGACAACGCGCCGGTACGCTGCGGCAGACGGGCGTCGGCCTGCAGATCCAGCTGTCCGTGCCGCAATTCCACGCCCATCTTCTTCTCGGGGCCCTGTTCGGTGATCACCCGCTCCTCGCCGCCCACGGCCACGCGGCCCAGGACCAGCGGCGGATTCATAGCCAGGGACCACTGGCGGCGCAAGGCCCCCCGGATCTGGTCCTGCACCGTGAAACCGCCGCCGTCGAAATCGAGCCACCAGTTGCGCTGCAAGCTCAATTGATCCGGCCCGGGGTCCGGGTCTCCCCGCCGGATCTCCTTTAGGGTCAGACTCTCTTGCGCTTTGAGCAGATAGGCCGGCCATTGCCGCCAGTCCTCGGGCATCTCGGTCTGACTGGGCTCGACGGGGGTCGCATCCAAGATCTCCACCATGCGCAATTCATGCCGCGGTTGAAACGACCAGATCTCTTCACCATAGGGACAGGGGCCGGCGCTGATCTTGAATTGCGGTCCGGCCAGCCGGGCCAACAGCCTCACTTCCCAGCGCCCGGCCCGGGCCTGCAGGCTCAAACGGCCGTCGGCCGCCATGCGCGCCGGCAGCGCGCTGTCCAGGGCCATGGGCGTGCCGCCGGCCAAAAGCACCTGGGTCAGTGAGATCTCCCGGGGCCTGCCCGACACCTCCAGGCGCAGCAAGGTAGTCACCTGCATGGGCACCGTGTCGTCCAGCAGGCGGAACACCTGGATGCTGAATTTATCCGCCCCGCTGTCTGTGGTCTCGCCTTCCCGCAGCCATAACCGGCCCCGGGCGTCGATCAGGGGCAAATGCACCTCGCGACCGTCGATGGCCAGGGAAAGCAGGCCCAGGGAGGGCGGCACAGGCATGGTTTCCGGCAGGCGGCCCCAGGAAAAGCGACCCATGATGCGGTGTTCACCGGAGCCCAGGCGCACCGCAGGCCCCCCCAGGTGATCGACCACCGGCGCCGATTGGCCGTCGATCACCACACTGTCCGGCCAGACCGCTCCGCCGCCGGGCAGAGCGGCCCAGCCGTCGGCAAACATCAACCAGCGCTGCTCGAAGGCGCCGCCCGTGGCGGTCACCTCCAGCCTGAGCCGCGACGGCCACTGGCAGCGCATCTCGGCGCCGCCATCATAGCGGCCGGGGCACAACGCCTCGCGGTGGTCGTGCAGGGCCCAGGCCTGCCACCGCTCCAATTCAGGCGGTACTTCCCCAGGCCCCAGGGCGGCCATGGCCGAAACGGCCATGGCGAGCATTCCCATCGCGGCCAGCACCGTGAAGCAAACCAGACGTTTCATGGCAGATGCTTTCGTTAGGGTTCGATGTTCGATCAGGATGGATGCCACAACGGCCGGCGGCCGCACGCCTCGAGCGACGCCACTATAGAAGGTGCCGGAAATGGTGTCAATCGCAGGGCAATCCTCGCCGTCACCCTTGGGCGGTTGTCGGTTCGGCCCCACGACACCTTCTCGTTTACGGGATTTTATACTGTTGCGGGAATTGACTTATCGCGGCCCCAGCACCTGCCGGATCTTGGCTGCCAAGTCACTGAGGGCGAAAGGCTTTCGCAGGATGTGAACCCCCTGGTCCAGGACGCCGCGATCGGCGATCACGCTGGCCATATACCCGGTGATGAACAGGCACTTGATATCGGGTCGCTTTGCCTGGATTCGTTGGGACAGCTCCCATCCGTTCATCTTCGGCATGATGATGTCGCTGATGAGCAGATGAATCTTGCCATCGTAAGCTTCTATCGCCCGCAGGGCTTCGTCGGGCGCATCGGCCAGGAGCACCGTGTAGCCCAGCGTGGTCAGCATGGCATTGATCAACTCCAGAATCGCCGTTTCGTCCTCGACCACCAGAACGGTTTCCCGACCTTTGGCGAGCACGTCCGCCTCGCCGACCGCATCGCCCGCAGCGACCTGGCCCTCATATCTGGGCAGATGGATGCTGAACTCCGTGCCTTGATCCGGCGCGCTGCGCACGTTGATGAAACCGTTGTTCTGCTTGACGATGCCATAGACCGTCGCCAGGCCCAGGCCGGTTCCTTTGCTCGCCTCCTTGGTCGTGAAGAACGGTTCGAAGATTTTCTCCCGGGTGGCCTCGTCCATGCCGCAGCCGTTGTCGGATATGGTCAGACAGGCATAGCTGCCGGGAGCACAATCGGTCTGTGCGGCGCAGTCCGCCGCGTCCCACACGACATTGCGCGTGGCGATGGTCACCTTGCCGACGCCGTTGATGGCGTCCCTGGCATTGACGCAGAGATTGGCCAGGACTTGATCGATCTGGGATTGATCCATTTTGACCGGCCACAGCTTGGTCTCGGGCAACCAGGTCAGGTCGATGTCTTCGCCGATGAGCCGCCGCAGCATCTTGAGCATGCCTTCGATGGTATCGTTCAAATCGAGTACCTTGGGCGCAATCGGCTGCTTGCGGGCGAAAGCGAGGAGTTGTTGGGTGAGGTTGGCCGATTTGTTGGCGGCGTTGGAGATTTCCACCAGATTGCCGTAGACGGGATGTCCTGGATCCAGCTGAAACATGGCCAGTTCGGAATAGCCGAGAATGACCGAAAGCATGTTGTTGAAGTCGTGCGCCGTACCTCCGGCCAGCCGTCCGATGGATTCCATCTTCTGCGCCTGGCGCAGCTGGGCCTGGAGACGCTCGCGCTCGGTCTCTGCACGTTTGCGATCGCTGATGTCCAAGGAAAAACCGTTGATGAATTTGCGCGCATCGTCCAGGATTGCGTAAATAGAAAACCACTTGAGTTCGCCACCGACCAAGCGCAATTCGGCTTCGAGCCCGAAGCACTTTCCCTCTGTGGCCAGCAGCGCCGCCAACTCCTCATATCGCTCGGGGTGGCACCAGGCGCTTTTCAAGTCGGCATAGGTGGCCCTGAAGCTCTCGGCCGAATCGCATTCAAACTGCCGGAGCATGCCGGGATTGACGTAACGAAAGGGCCCTGCGTGCTCCTTCTGGAAGATGCCGATGGGGGCCTGCTCGATGATATAGCGGTACTTGGCCTCGCTTTCCTTGAGGGCCGCTTCCATGGCCTTTCGCGTGCGCACCATGTGGTTGGCGGCCTGGGCCAGTTGCTCCAGTTCGGCAAAATCCATCTGCTCCGCATCGATCTCCACCGGTTCGACGCCGGCCCGGGCAAAGAAACCGGAAAAGGTCCCGAGGTTCTTGCGAGCCTTTCGGAAGATGTGAAACGCCACCAGGGCGACAAACACCATCAAACCGGCCAAGATCGCAGCCATCTGGAAAAGCGAGCGGACGATCTGCCGGCCTACTTCCCGTTTCTTGTCGGCCAGCACGGTCTCGATCTGGTCTATGTAAATGCCGGTGCCCAGGTACCAGTGCCATTCCGGGATGCCGACGACATAACTGAGCTTGGGCGCCTGTCGCTGGTTCGCGATATGGGGCATGACATAGGTCAGGTAGCCGTGGCCCGCCTTGGCAATGGCGATCATCTGCTGGACGATCTTGTTCCCCTGTATGTCTTCGATCTCCCACATGTCTTGACCTTTTTCGGGCCCGCAGAGCGACCGGCCGTCCCATTGTCCCGCGAAGACATACCCATCCTTGCCGATATGAAACTGCTCGATGAAGCCGATGACCTCCTGTTGAATGTCATTTTCGACATCGTCGAGGTATTCCCCGGTGCCCAGAACCCAGCCGAAGGGATCGAACGCTTTCACATAGGCGATTTTCGGAAAATGCCCCTCCCGGTTCGGCTTCGTCCAGGTGTAAGCATAGAAGCCATCCCCATTGGCACTGACGATGCCCAGCATGTCCTTGACCACATATTCTCCCTGGGCCCCCTGGACCGGCAGCATGTCCTTGCCTTCCATTTCGGGACGGTCGGGGAAAAGCTCTTCGATCCCTTGAAAGTTGAAAGCGAAATAGTACCCGCGGCCGTTATTGAAACGGATCGGTCGCAGCGCGTCCTTGACGAGTCGCTGCAGCTCCGGCCGGCTTTTGATTTCCCGGTACTGTTCGTAAAGATTGGTTGCGATCGCATGGGCCTCCAGCACCCTGGCCTGGAGGGAGTGGCGCAAGCGGGGCTGCAGTCGTCCCCGCTGGTAGTCGATATAAGAGGTTATTTTACCGACCTCCGTTGCCAGATACTCCTTTCGGGAGGCAAGGTAGTTCTTTTCCATGGTCCTGGCATCGGCCTGATACATGTCGTACTCGCCCTTGATCCACAATAGCCCCAGAATGCAGATCGACAGAATGGCCGCCGCCAGCAGCGGGATCGTTATATTCTGGCTGAGTTTGGGTTTGCTTCGGCTTCTGGACATGAATTTCTTCCTTGGGGATCCGGTTGATACTGAACGCTATCCGAAGCGTCTCGGCCAAGCGGCACAAGCTCGGCCGGAGCCGGGCGCGGAAAGAAAAATGGCATGCAAGCAGCGGCACGGGTCGAATGAGCCGGCGTCAGCTACAGTTTGCCCCCTCTCCAGCGGACACCAGTCCTGATCACCGCCGGCGCCCAAACCGGATTTAATGAATTATCGAATGATGCGGGAACGGCTGTCAACCCGGCTTTCGACTGGCAGTAGCGCTGTCGTCCGTCTCCACCGGCTGCATGGCCATGCCGCTGGCCATCTGCCGGAGCGCCGATCCCAACGGTGTCGGGTCGTACCCCAATTCATATGCCCGGCGGCTGTCCAGCGAACAGTCCGGGGCCCGGTGGCCGTCGAAGACCAGATCGGTGGACGTGAAGGCCAGATCGATGCCCCGCTAAAGAGCAGAACGCTTTGACTTTTCACCCGCACTCTCCTATTTCTCCCCCATCATGCACCAACCACCCGCCATCGCCGGTTTCATCAGCTATCACGGCTTCGGTCACGCCAGCCGGGCCGCAGCGGTCATGGCCGCGCTGGCCCGTTTTCTGCCAGAGGTGCGCCTGGAACTGTTCACCGACTGCCCGGCCTGGATCTTTGCCGATTCGCTGGGCGCGACCTTCGGGTATCACCCCCTGAAGACCGACATCGGCATGGTGCAGCGCTCGCCCCTGGAAGAGGACCCGGCGGCCACGGCAGCCGCCCTGGATGCCTGGCTGCCCTGGGACACGGCCCACCTGGAAAGCCTCGGCCAAGCGCTGCAGCGCCTGAAGTGCCGACTGGTGCTCTGCGACATCTCCCCCCTGGGACTGGCCGTGGCCCGGCGGGCGGGGTTGCCTGCGGTGCTGATCGAAAACTTCACCTGGGATTTCATCTACGCAGGGTATTTTTCCGCCGCCCCCGGCCTGCGGCCCCATGCCGATTTCTTCCAGCGCATTTATACCCGGGCGGACCTGCACCTGCAGACCGAGCCCTTGTGCCGGCCGGCGGTCGGGGCCGTGCGCGTGCCCCCCATCGCCCGGGCGCCCCGCACCAAGCCGGGGCAGATCCGCCGGTATTTGAAGGTTCCGGCCGATGCGCCTCTGGTGCTCCTCTCTCTGGGCGGGGTCCCGGATCGCTTTCACTTCCTGTCCCGATTGCCCCGCCGCATCGATGCGTACATCGTCATCCCCGGTGCAGATGGCGTCTCCAGTCCCCATCCTAGGGTGATCCCGCTGCCCACCCGTTCCGAGCACTTCCATCCCGATCTGCTGCAGGCCGCGGACCTGCTCATCGGCAAAGCCGGCTACAGCACCATCGCCGAAGCCTGGCTCACCGGAACGCCCTTCGGCTACATCCCCCGGCCCCAGTCGCCCGAATCACCGGCCCTGGAGCGCTTCCTCCAGACCCACCTCGCTTCCCATCCCATCAGCGCCGAAGACTACACAGGGGGCCGCTGGCTTTGCCTGCTGCCCGATCTGCTCCGGTTGCCCCGCAGAAGACCGCCCGAAGAAAACGGGGCCGACACGGTGGCGCGCCTGCTGGCGGAGAAGTACTTCGCCTAGCGTTCCGAACCGCCGTGTTCTGACCTCCGGCGCCTGAATGCTCAGACCTTGTCATCGATATGGCTCACGAAGCGATTGCGGATGCTGCCGATCTTCTCGACCCAGCATTCTACCTCGTCCCCCTCCTGGACCACGATGGGCGGATGGCGGAAGATGCCCACGCCGGCCGGCGTTCCCGTGGAAATCACATCCCCGGGGCACAAGGTGATATCTTCGCTGATATTGGCGATGAGGGTGGGCAGGCGGAAGATCAGATCACGGGTATGGCCATCTTGCATGATGCGGCCGTTGAGGGCGGCCTTGAGGCGCAGGTCGTGGGGATCGCCGATTTCATCCAGGGTCACCAGGGCCGGTCCCATGGGCGCGAAGGTGTCGAAGGATTTTCCCCGGAACCATTGGGAGTCGGCGAACTGGGCCTGGCGGCCGGAGACGTCGTTCATGACCGTGAAGCCGGCCACATGGGCCATGGCCTCTTCTTCGGCGATGCGCTTGCCCCCCTTGCCGATCACCGCGGCCAGTTCGACCTCCCAGTCCACCTGACCCGAGCTGCGGGGCAGCAGCACCGGATCGAAAGGGCCGTTGAGGGTGTTGGGGGTTTTGCAGAAGATCAGGGGGCGGGTCGGCGCCTCGAAGCCGCCCTCCTTGGCGTGCTCCACGTAGTTTTTGCCCAGGCAGATGATCTTGGAGGGCCGGGCGATGGGTGCCCCCCAGCGGATCTTGAATTCCCGGCCGGGCACCCGCAACCCGGCCAGGCGTTCGAGCCAGCCTTGCTCGAAAAAGGATGGGTCGATGTCGGGAATCTCCGCAAAATGCTCGCGCAGATCCACGATGCCATCCGGTTGCCACAAACCGGGCCGCTCCTGGCCTTTGGGCCCCATGCGTATGAGTTTCATGTCTCCTCCTTGAATACCGAAAAAATGCGCTTGTTCCCCTCTGCGGCTTGCCTGCATTTCCGACCAAGTCATTTTCTGCCATGAATACAAACGGCTGTAAACAGTCCGAATCGATTGGAGGCCGAAAAAGGACCATGTTGGCGGGCGCCGACGGCGCTCTATCAATTTGACAGAACTCGCCGCGTGTGATGGTATTTATCCGAAATGACGATATATTTTAATAATGCTTTTTTCTTGAATTTTACACCCTGATATGAAATGAGCTTATGGATTTGCTTCATTTTATAAAGTGAAGGTCTATTCATGACGCAACCCGCGGATCCAAAACCAGATAAGCCCCCGCTCCCAGAGCGCCGCGAGCCTCACCGTGCGCCTCACATCGATCAGAAGATAAAGAGGATGAGCGATATTTTCAGCTTACTGGGCTCGGATCCGGATCAGAATATCCATATCATCGTCCAGCAGGCGTGCCATTTGCTCGAAGGCAGCACGGCCATGTACAACCGGCGCGATGAGCGCAACGGCTCGCTGGAGTGCTGGGCGGGGTGCAATCTGCCCGCCGGCTATGCGGCCGCCGGAAGTTCCCTGGGCCATGTCTGCAACGCCACCATCTTCAAGACCGAATTCGAGCCGGTGGTTATCGAAGACTTGAGCCAAACGCCCTATGCCCAGAGCGACCCGGCCATCCGTCGCCACGGATTTCAATCCTACCTGGGACACCCGGTGGTCTGCAAAGGCAAGACCGTGGGTTCGCTTTGCATCCTGGACACCCGCAGGCGCGTCTTTACCGACGTGGACGCCTACATCATCAGCACCCTGGCCCGCTCACTGGCCCTGGAAGAAGAGCGCAAGCTGGCCGAGAAAGAGCAGTTGCGCCTTACGGCCCGTTTACAGCAGGCCCAAAAAATGGAATCCATCGCCACCCTGGCCGGCGGCATCGCTCATCAGTTCAACAACGCACTGGCGGTGATCCTGGGAAACATCGAGTTGATCCAGATGGACGGCCTGGTGGACCAGCGGGTGCTGCGCTTCATCGAGCCCATCAACCAGGCCGGCCAGAAGATGGTGCACCTGACCGCGCAGTTGCTGGCCTACGCCCGGGGCGGAAAATTCCAGACCCAGGTGGTCTCGCCCCATCGCTTCGTCAAGGAGGCCTTGAGCCTGGTGAGCCACAGCCTCTCTTCACACGTGGAACTCAAGACCGATCTGGACGAGGGCACGGATCCCATCGAGGTGGACGGCACCCAGATCCAGATGCTGCTGGCGGCCATTCTGGCCAACGCCTCGGAAGCCATTGAAAACAAGGGCAGCGTCACCGTCAGCCTGCGCAATGCAGATTTGACGGCCGACGATCGCACTAGATATCCGGGGATCAAAACGGGCCGGCACGTCCTGCTACAGATCGCCGACACCGGCAAGGGCATGGACGAGCGCACCCGCAACCGTATCTTCGAACCCTTCTTCACCACCAAGTTCCAGGGTCGCGGCCTGGGCATGGCGGCCGTATACGGCATCGTCAAGAAACACGGCGGCAATGTCTATGTGGATTCGGAGCTCGGCCGCGGCGCCGTGATCTCCATTTTTCTGCCCGCCGCCCAGGTGGCCCGGGAAGAGGCCGAAAAGCGTGCGGCGGCCCAGATCCATCGCACCGGTACGGCTCTGATCGTGGAAGACGAGCACCTGGTGATGGAGGTGAACCGGGCCATCGTCGAAAAATTGGGCTTCCGCGTGCTGGAAGCCAAGTCCGGCCACGAGGCGCTGCACATCGCACGCACCTACAAGGGGCCCATCGATTTTGCCCTGCTGGATGTCATTTTGCCCGACATGGGCGGCAATCAGATCTACCCCAAGCTCATGGAGCTGCTGCCCGATTTAAAAGTGGTCGTCTGCAGCGGCTTCACCCTGGACGGGCCGGCCCGGGAGATCCTCAATGCCGGTGCCCAGGCGTTCCTGCCCAAGCCTTTTTCGGTGGCCGTACTATCCAAAACCCTGGATGAAATCTTCAAAAAGCAATAGCCGCCTGGCGACGACCCGCGGTGCGGCCCGGGAAGGCTTGCGGGTTTTGGAAGGTTGGCTCCGATGGCGCGCGAATATCCGATCTTGAAAGAAAAGTACAAGATCCTGGAATGCCGGTACCGAATCGCCCAGCTCAGCCTGGACCCGGAACTGGCCTTCGAGGAGCGGTTGCGGCATATCCTGGCGATCATTCCCCGGGCCTTCAGCCACCCCAAAACCTTGGGTGTGCATATCGAGCTGGACGACGCTGTCTATGAGAGCGGCGACATGCGCCCGGGAGGTCACCAGCTGAGCAAGACCATCACCGCAGGCGGCAAGCGCCGTGGACGTGTGACAGTGGCCTGCGCCGGTGCCTCGAACAAAGCGCCGCCGGCTTTTCTGCCCCGGGAAAAGCAGTTCCTGCAGACCGTGGCTCGCAAATTGGGGTTGATCATCGCCGCCCAGGAGGCGCGTGCGGCCGAGGAGGCCCTCAAAGAACAGATCCGCCACGCCGACCGCCTGGCCACCATCGGACAGTTGGCGGCCGGCATCGCCCATGAACTGAACAATCCCCTGGCCGACATCCTTGGTTTCGCCCAGCTGGCGACCAACACGCCCGATCTGCCCGAGCAGACCTACGACGACCTCATCAAAATCGTCAAATCGGCGCTCTATGCCCGGGAAGTGATCAAAAAGATACTCTTCTTCAGCCGCCAGCCGCGACTCAAACAAACCACCGCCAATCTGAACACCCTGGTCAAGGATTGGCTGGGATTCATCGAACCACGCTGCGCCCAGACCGGCATCCACCTGAAACTGGCGCTGCATCGGGCGCTGCCCGATATCTGCGGCGACCCCTCCCAGCTGAACCAGGTCCTGGTCAACCTGGTGATCAATGCCATCCACGCCATGCCCGATGGCGGCCGGCTGACCATCCGTACCCATGCCGATTCCCGGGGGGTCTACCTGACGGTGCGCGATACCGGTACCGGCATCGCCCCGGAGATCCGCGACAAGATCTTCCTGCCTTTCTTCACCACCAAGGAGGTGGACAAAGGCACCGGTTTGGGGTTATCGGTGGTCTACGGCATCGTCAAGGAGCATGGCGGTACCATTTCGGTGGAGAGCCAGCCCGGCCGGGGGTCGAACTTTAGCATTCAGTTCCCATTATCCGATGGCCGGCGCGATACCCCGGGCACAAGTGCGGCGGCCTGCCCCCAAACAGATTGAAGGAGCATCCATGGCCCCGAAGAGATCCAGTCGCTGCACGGTCCTGGCCGTGGATGACAACCTCAACACGCTGGAAGTGATCAAGCGCAACCTGACCCCCGCCGGTTACGAGGTCGTCACCTGCGCCGAAGTGCCCGCAGCGGTAAGAATCCTCGAGGAACAGCCCATCGATGTTCTCATCACCGATTACAAAATGCCCCGGCACGACGGATTGGAACTCATCACCCACGCCGGGGAGAATTATCCTGACCTGGGAATGATCATGGTGACCGGCTACCCCTCCATCGATGGGGCGGTCCAGGCGGTCAAAAGTGGCGCGGACGAGTACCTGGCCAAGCCGTTCACCGAAACCGAGTTGCTGGCGGCCATGGAGAAGGTAACCGACAAACTTGCCCGGCGGCGGCAGGCCCGGGCGGCGGTGCCGCTCCCCGGCGACTTCGGCATTCTGGGCTGTTCCCAGGCAATGCAGGCCGTTTTCAGGTTGATCGACAAGGCCGCGGCCATGACGGCCAACGTGCTGATTTCGGGCGAAAGCGGCACCGGCAAAGAGCTCGTGGCCCGGGCGATCCATTACCGCGGCGCCCGGTCGGCCGCGCCATTCGTCTCGGTCAACTGCACCGCCATTCCCGAGAGCCTGCTGGAGAGCGAACTCTTCGGCCATGTCAAAGGGGCCTTCACCGGCGCCAAGGAGGACCGTGCCGGCTACTTCCAGATCGCCGACGGTGGGACCATCTTTCTGGACGAAATCGGTGACGCCAGCCTCAATCTGCAGGCCAAGCTGCTGCGCATCATGCAGAACAAAGAGTTCTTCCGGGTCGGCTCCAGCCAGATCTGCAAGGTGGACACCCGCATCATCGCCGCCACCCACAAGAACCTGCAGGCCATGGTGGAAAAAGGGCTCTTCCGCGAAGATCTTTACTACCGTCTCAATATCATCGACATCCCCCTTCCACCGCTGCGGGAGCGCAGGGAAGACATTGCGATCCTCGTGAACCATTTCATGAGCGAGTTCTGCCGCGAGATGGGGCGACCGTCCATCACCTTGTCCGACCGCGCCCTGCAAGCGCTCGGCGTTTATGCCTGGCCCGGCAACGTCCGCGAACTGGAAAACCTGATGCAGCGGCTGGTGGTCATGGTGGACGGCCCGCAGGTGGCCGTGGCCGACCTGCCGCCCGCCATGCGCTTCACCATCCGCTCCCTGCCCGGCGAAATGCGGACCCTCTCCCAGATGGAGGCGGACCACATCAACGCCGTTCTGGAAAGCGTGGGCGGCAACAAGAGCCGGGCCGCCGAAATTTTGGGCATCGACCGCAAGACCCTGCGCGAAAAGCTCAAGAAGCAGACCGGGGCGAATTGAACCACTGGTGCAAACCGCCCCGCCCGCCGCGCCGCCAAAAGGGACTTTTCCCCTGCCTGAAGGCACCCGTCGACCCCGCCACTTACCTAAAAAATAAAACAATAACAAATCTATAGAAGACTCCGCCGACGACGGGGACCGACACCGGGCCGTCTGGCACGCATGCTGCTTTGTCACTCCCCTCGGCCGCGCTGCGGCGGCCCATTCCCGTGCTGAGGAATCACCATGACGAAGATCAAAGTGCTTCTGGTCGACGATGAACCCTCGTTTGTGGAGACCATGGTCAAGCGGCTGCACAAACGCGGGCTGGAGATGCTCACGGCTTTCGGCGGCCAGGAGGCCCTGGCGTTATTGGACAGCGACGACACCATCGAGGTGGTGATCCTGGACATCCGCATGCCGGGCATGGACGGCATGCAAACCCTCAAAGAGATCAAGGGCCGGCACCCGCTGGTGGAGGTGATCATGCTCACGGCCCACGGCACGGTGGAAAGCGGCATCGAGGGCATGAAACAAGGGGCCTTCGACTACCTGCTCAAGCCTTGCGACATCGCCCAATTGCTGGACAAAGTCACTGAGGCGGCCGCCCACCGGCGCCAGCACCAGGAGAGGATTTATAAAGCGCGTATCCAGACCATCACGCTGCGTAAACCATAGAGAGGTGAAAGGTTAAAGGCACCGGAGCGGCCGGCCCCACTTCTTATCGCTTTAATAACCGGATTGAACAAGGTGTTTTCGAGGAGACCAAGATGATTTTCAAGAACAAGTTCGTACAACTGGCCATGGCGATTTTACTGGGAGTCATCGTTTTACTGCTGCCCCGGCCCGAGGGTACCCGTTTTAAAATCAAAGGCGATCCGCAGCAGCTTATCCTGCAACAGGAGGGCACGCGCTTTGAGCTGATCTCCCAGGATGACAAAAAACAGGTGTATGAGGTCCAATTGCGGGACAAAACCCAAAACGCCGGCGCGGCCCAGGCCCTGGCGGCGGCCGCGACCGATCTGAAGCTGGTTGAAGCGGAAATCGTCTATGTGGACGGTCTTTCGCCCAAGGCCAAGCGGCTGCTGGCCATGCTCGCGACCCTGATCGTCCTCTTCATCGTCGAACCCATTCCCCTGGAGATCACGGCCATCTGCATCGGCGTGCTGCTGGTGGCCCTGGGGATTTCGGACGTCAAGGGGGCCTGGGCGCCCTACATGCACCCGGTGGTGGTCTTCATCATGGTGTGCCTGGTCTTTGCCATCGCCCTCGAAAAAGTGGGCATCACCAAGCGACTGGGCTATTTTATCGTGCGCCTGGCCGGCACCAGCGTCACCAAGTTCACCTTTATCATCTGCTGCGGCCTGGGTATTGCCTCGTCGGTGATGCATGACGCGGCAGCCTGCGCCATCGGCATCGCCACCATGCTGCCCCTGATGCGCGCCGTGGGCATCGATCCCCACAGCAATACGGCCAAGTTCATGATGCTGTCGCTGCCCTTTGCCTGCTCGGCGGGCGGCATGGGCACCCTGATCGGCGGCGGGCGTTGCATGGCGGCGGCAGCCTTTTTAAAGGAGTTCACGGGCATTGAACTCTCCTTCCTGGACTGGATGATCTACGCCATGCCGGCGGCCATCATCACGGTCTTTGTGGCGGTGGGGATGAACTATGTGATCTTCCGGCCGGACAACACCCTGAAGCTGCCCAAGTTCGAGGAGAAGGCCGAGCCCATGACGCCCAAGGCCAAGCTGGCCCTGGTCGTGATCCTCCTCACCTTCGCCTCCTGGTTGCTCAAGGGGTTTCACGGTTTGGACTATTCGGTCACCGGCATGCTGGGCGTGGGCGCGCTGGTGCTGTTTAAAATCATCGCGTGGGACGACATCCACGAGAACCTGGAGTGGGGCACGGCGCTCTTTATCTTCGGCGGTGGCATCTCCCTGGGCCTGGCCATGGACTACTCGGGCGCGGCGGGCTATTTCGCCCACCTCTTCTTCCCCCTGATCAACGGCAAGGGCTGGCTGGTTCTTTTCGCCGGGGTAGCCATCTTCGGCGCCCTGGCCACCAATGTCATGGCCAACGTGGCGGCCGCGGCCCTGGTGCTGCCCATCGCCATCCCCCTGGCCCAGATGGAAGGCGTCAACCCCACCATCCTGGCCCTGTGCCTCGGCATGGCCACCTCCTTTGCCTTCCTGTTGGTGATCGGTTGTCCGCCCAATGCCATCGCCTACAGTTATCGCTACTTCAAATCCGCGGACCTGACCAAGGCCGGAATGATCGTCATGCCCGTGCTTTTGACGGCCCTGATCTTCATCGCCAAGGTGTGGTGGGGGGTTTTGGGCTTGGTGTAGGATCGAAATCGGTTGTATAAAAGGTTCATTGGGGCCGCAAGCCGGCTCTGTCGAGGCCAATTCCATGGAGATGCAAGCGGATAAACAAATTCGACTGCTGCTGGTGGATGACGAAGAAGACTTCCGCCAGACGCTGGTCAAGCGGCTGAACAAGCGCGGGATAACCGCCAGCCAGGCGGCCAGCGGCGAGGCCGGCCTGGCCCTGTTGGCCGAACGTCCCATGGACGTGGTGGTGCTGGATGTCAAGATGCCGGGCATCAGCGGCCTGGAGGTGCTCCGACGCATCAAGCAGATGGCGCTTCCCACCGAAGTAATTCTGCTCACCGGCCATGCCGCCACCCAGGATGGGGTGGAGGGCATCAAGGCCGGGGCGTTCGATTACCTGAGCAAGCCCATCGAGTTCGAACACCTGCTGGGCAAGATCCGCCAAGCCCACGATCGGATCGTGACGATCCGCGAAAAGCAACTGGAGGCCGAGTGCCGCATGCGCCTGGGCCAGCAGATGATCGCCACCGAGCGGTTGGCGGCCCTGGGGACCCTGGCCGCCGGCGTGGCCCACGAGATCAACAACCCCCTGGCGATCATCAACGAGGCGGCCGGCTACATGCGCCTGCTGCTCAACAAGCAGGCCGCCGGCCTGCCCCACCGGGAAGGTTTTCAAAAGGCGCTGGACAAGATCGAAAGCAGTGTCAAGCGGGCGCGCACCATCACCCATCAACTGCTGGGCAGCGTACGCAAGAACGAATCGGTGCTGGCCGAAGTGGACCTGGCCGAATTGGCCGGTGAGACCCTGCAATTGCTGGCCGGTCAGGCCCGGGACAAGAACCTGAAGCTGGAACTGGAGACGACGACCCACCCGAAGGGTTTCTGGATCGAACCCAACCAGGTGCGACAGGTCCTGATCAACCTGGTCAGCAATGCCATTCATGCCACGCCCGCAGGGGGCCGAGTCTGGATCCGGCTGGCCGGCACGGACGGCGGCGGGGTCACCATGGAAGTGGGCGATACTGGAACCGGCATTCCCAAAGAGAATCTGGAAAAGATTTTCGAACCCTTTTTCAGCACCAAAACCCCCGGTCAGGGCACGGGCCTCGGACTGTACGTCTCGCGCCAGATCGTCGAAAAGCTGGGCGGGACCATCGAAGTGCGCAGCTGCCTGGGACAGGGGTCACAATTTATCCTTCAACTACCCAATCAAGTGGAACCAACCTAAGGAGACCTGCAATGATCAAAATAGCGACCCATATTCTGCTGGTCGATGACGAGAGAGATTTCGTGGAAATGCTCTCCCTGCGCCTCCAGGAGGCCGGCGAGAAAGTCACCCCGGCCTATGACGGCCGCATGGCCCTCGATCTGCTCAAAAAGGAAAATATCGAAGTGGTGATCCTGGACATCAAAATGCCGGGAATGGATGGCATCCAGGTGCTCAAGGAGATCAAGACACGCCATCCCCTGGTGGAAGTGATTCTGCTCACCGGCCACGGCACGGCCGAAACCGCTGTGGAGGGGATGCGTCTGGGTGCCTTCGACTACCTCATGAAACCGGCCGATTTCGATGAACTGACGGCCAAGCTGCAAGGGGCCCGGCAGAAAAAAGAGGCTCAGGAGGAGCGCATCCGCAAGGCCGAGGCCCGTCTGCTGCTGCGCAAAGGTGGAAACATATAGCCTGCGGGGAAAACGAAACCGCCGATCCGATGGGGGTCGGCGGTCGAGCTCAGGATCATGTAAAAAAATGGCAGGCCAGGAGGGACTCGAACCCCCAGCACCCGGATTTGGAGTCCGGTGCTCTACCATTAGAGCTACTGGCCTGCAAACAGGAACCCTCCTTTAGCAGCTCCGGCCGCAATAATCAACCACCGGTTTTGCCCGACGCACAGAAAGCCGTGGTGGTGGGAAGATGCCGTGATGAGGGAAGAGGTCCCATCGAGCGATCCGCGACCGCCGCGGAGCCCGGCGGTGCCATGGGAAAAACAAAAGATGGATCGACGCACGCGACATCGATCCATCGTTCATTTTAAACTGATCGGAAACGAAAGCAGCAGGTGTCTATGGGCCGGGGTTCAGGCGGTTTTGACCACGCGGCCGGCTTTGATGCAGTTGGTGCAGACCATCATCTTGCACCGGCGGCCGTCCTTTAGAGCGCGCACACTCTGCAGATTGGGCTTGAACAAACGCTTGGAAACATTGTGAGCGTGACTCACATTACTGCCCACCATGGATTTTTTTCCGCAAATTTCACATACTCGTGCCATTGGTCGTCTCCACTTTCGATCGGTCTTCCCGCGCCACGCGCCGGCGATGTTCCAAAAGTAAAACGCGTTTATTACATTCTTTTTGACGTGATGTAAACAGCTTTTTGAGAATACCCGCCGGCTCGGCACCGAAATGGGCGAACAGGCCATTCCCGAGCGGATCCTAATCGGCCGCAGCCCGGGGTTCCACTGGTTTGTAAGCCTGGCATTCCGCGATGTATTCCAAGGCCCTTTTATGGTAGCCCACGTCGGGGTATTGATTGATCACGGCCATGAATCGATACAGGGCGGCCTTGTAATATTTGCGTTTGTAATAGTATTCGCCCACATAGAAATCGTGACCCGCCAGGCTTTGAATGCAGGTGACCAGATTCCCGGCGGCCTGTTTGGCATAGGGATCGTTCGGATACTGCCGGATCAGCCGCTGGAAGGTCTCCATGGCCTTGCGGGCCGAGGACTGGTCCCGGTCCACGGTATCGATCTGCTTGAAGTGGCACATGCCGATCTGGTAGATCACGTAAGGAATCGCTTCGTTGCGGGGGTGCAGCCGTTCGAACTCCTCATAGGCCGTCACGGCTTCGGGGTACTCCTCAAGATGGTAGTGGGCATCGGCGATCCGCAGTTCGGCCAGAATGGCGTATTTGCTGAAAGGATACCAGTCCCGGAGCTGCTGGAAGGCCTCCAGGGCATCTTTGTAATGGCCGCGATCGTATTCTTTTACACCCTCTTCGATCAGCTGCTGCGCCGGCTTTTCGGGCTTGTCTTTACCGAACCAGGCGCAGCCCGAAAGCATCACGGCCACGGCCAGCATTGTCAGTATGAAAGAGCGGGAAGCCATTCCAGATATCCAATTGGGTGCGCCCGAAACAATCCGGGTGCGTATCATAGGATTCCTTTGAGCGACTCTTCCAGTTTGGATTTGGCCACCATGCCGGTGATTTGATCCACCACCTTGCCCTGCTTGAAGAAAATGAGGGTTGGAATGGCTTTGATCCCGTACTTTCCGGGAGTGATGGGATTGTCATCCACATTGCATTTGGCGAATTTGATTTTGTCACCGTAGGTTCCGGCCAGATCTTCGATCACGGGGCCGATGGCCTTACACGGACCGCACCAGGGAGCCCAGAAATCCACCACGGCGGGCTTGTCGGCTTGCAAGATTTCTGCATCAAAACCACTGTCGTTTACATCCACGATCCCTTTTGCCATGACTGCATCGTCCTTTCTGCCGAACCGCCCTGGCCCGGCGTTCCGAGTTGGTCCGAGAAAATAATATGAACGCCTCCGCTTGTCAACGGAAAGGCCGGCATTCTATTTAGCTGAAAAGCCGCGCATTTTTCAATGGAAGCCGGGCCAACGAACCGATGCGAAAGGCACCGTCACTCGCTGCCGGGGAAGGTGTTGGCCCACTGACAGGCCTGGTGATAACATTCGGGCAGCCTGGACTCGGGAATCTTCAGGGCCTCGGCGAGACGGGCCACCAGCGGCCATTGGCCCTTTTCGTAAAATTCCATCAGACCCAGGTAGCCGATCAACTCTCCTTTGCGATGCACGAGCGCGCTCTTGATGCTCTCGGCCAGGGGCAGCTCGGCCATGATTTTTTCCATGGGCTGGTCGACGATGGCGTCGATGAGAGAGAACATGCCCAGCGTGAAAAGCTCCGAGGGCGCCGCTGGGCCCGGAACCATCTCGGCCAGCAGTTCGCAGAACTTTCCCCGGATGCACGCCGCCCGGACCAGTTCGTCCGGCTTGCCTTTGGCCAGCCCCGAAATGGCCACCAGGGAGACGAAGCGCCGGATTTCAGCCTCCCCCATGTAAACCAGGGCCTGTTGAATGGACCCGATGCTCTGGGCTCTGGCGAAAAAGGCGGAGTTGATGTATCGCAACAACTTGTAGGAGAGGCTGACATCCGGCGCGATGAGCCGCTCCAGATCGGCGAAGCAGAAATCCTTTTTGTTCACTTCGGCCATAATCTGTAGCAGTACCAACTGGGAGCCGCTGATCTCCTTGCCCTTGACCAGTTCCGGCTTGCAGAAAAAGTAGCCTTGAAAAAGCTCGAATCCCAGCGCCTTGGCCCGTTGAAACTCTTCGTGGGTCTCGACTTTTTCGGCCAGCAGGCGCAAGCCGTTGGCGGGCTGGAGGCGTGCCAGGTAGGCCTGGATCTGGTCCGGGGGCGTAAGCCTGAAATCGAACTTGATGATCTGGGCTAGATCGATGAGGGGCTTGAGTTCGGGCGTGTAGACGAAGTCGTCCAGGGCCAGGGCATACCCCTGTTCGGCCATTTCACGGCAGGCGCCCACCAGTTCGGCGGTGGGTCGGACGTTTTCGAGGATCTCGACCACGGTCTCCTGCTTGGGCAGCAGGAGCGGCACTTTGTTGAGCAGCAGGTTCTGGGTGAAGTTGATAAAGGTCTTTTTCCCGCTGGTCAGCGTGTCGATGCCGATATTGAAATAGGAGTTGCCCAGCACCGTAGCGGTGGCCACGTCACCGTCGATGTTGGGCGTGTACCCGGCGTTGCCGTCCCGGAACAACAATTCATAGCCGAATATCTGTTTGCGGCGGTTGAAGATGGGCTGGCGGGCGACGTACCTATCCATTGCGTTTCCAATCGAATGCTGAATGCAACCACATTGTTCATTTAGGTATCGGCCCGGGGGGCGGAAACCTTAAATCGTCCATTTCGTCTGTCGGCCCTTTGACAGTCGCCCGCTGTTTTGATAGCCGTTGCCTGAATCCACCGGTGGTCCGGCATTGGCTCAGATTTGGAAACCAGGCCACAGGCTTAACCCCAAGGCATCAAAGGAGCCCAACGATGACATCCAAGATTCGCATCGGCGCATTGATTTCCGGCGGAGGCACCAATTTGCAGGCGATCATCGATGCCTGCGAAGCCGGCGGCATCGACGCCCGGGTGGTTTTCGTGGGCACGGACAATCCCGGGGCCAAGGGGCTGGAGCGGGCGCGGCGGCACGGCATCCCCACCTTTGTGGTGGACTATGCCGAAATCATCCGGCGATGCGGGCAGGCGCCCGACGCCCTGCCGCTGCCGGCAGACGCCGACATCGCGGCGATCACCACCAAGCAATCGCTCCTGGGCCCCACCGTGCCGGCTGAAAAAAAAGGGCGCTTTGTCGTCAGCCGGGTGGCGGCCGAAGCTCGGCTGCTGGCGGAGATGGCGCCCTATCGGCCGGATCTGCTGGTGCTGGCCGGGTTCATGCGCAACCTCACCCCCTATTTCATCGATCACTTCAACATCGACCCGGGCTTCCCGCGCATCATGAACATCCATCCGGCCCTGTTACCCGCCTTTCCGGGGGTGGACGGCTACGGCGACACCTTCCGCTACGGCTGCAAGGTGGGCGGCTGCACGGTGCACTTCATCGACTACGGCGAGGATTCCGGCCCGATCATCGGTCAGCGAAGCTTTCCCATCGAAGAAGGGGATACGTTGGATACGGTCAAAAAGAAGGGCCTGGCCCTGGAGTGGCTGCTCTACCCCCAGTGCATCCAGTGGTTCGCGGAAAACCGGCTGCAGGTGGTGACCATAACCCACACCCTGGACGACGGCCGGGTGGTCCAACGCCGGGTGGTCAAGGTGGCACAGCCGGAATAGCTACAGAAATTTCATCATCAGCGGAAACGCCACGAAGATGCCCAGCGTGGTCCCCAGGTTGGTGAAGGCCACCACCAGCAGGATGCGCGTCACCTTGTTGTGCCAGAAACCGCGCATCGACTGGATATCCTCCTGCAAGTGCTCGAAATCCCGGACCTGGGGCTTGCGGGACATGGCTTCCACCAGACCCGAAACCCAGCCGGCGGCGATCAGGGGATGGATAGCGGCCACCGGCGCCGCCACCACCGCCGAAAGTACGGTCAGGGGATGGGCCAGGGCCAGCAGGGCGCCCACGCCGGCCAGCAGACCGGTGGCCAGGGACCACCACACCAGCATGTGCAGCCCCACATCCTTGCCGCCCATGAAAAAGCCGTAGACCAGCAGGGCCACGATGATACCGGGGAAGAGCCATTTGAGCACCTCGCCCGTGCGGCCCTTGGGGGGCATGCCATCCAACTGCGAAAGATCCACGGGCCGATCCCAATAGCGCAAGATCCCGGGCACATGGCCGGCGCCCACCACGGCCACGATCTTCTGCCCAGGCGCGGTACGGATCTTTTCGGTGAGGTATTGGTCGCGCTCGTCGATGAGCGTGCGACGCACCGTGGGCAGCGACTGGCCCACCTCGTCCAGGATGGTGGCCAGCATGTCCTGCTGCTTCATGGCCTCCACATCCTCGGCTTTGATCTCGTCGGCCTGGCCGAACGAGAGCACCAGGTTGGCGATCAGCTTGCAGCGGGCCCACCAGCCCATCTGCCCCCAGGTGCGCGCCAGGGTGACCCGCACGTCGCGATCGGCCAGGTGCACGGCGGCGCCCATGGCTTCGGCCGTCTCGATGGCCTGGATCATCTCCTGGCCGGGCCGGATCTCCAGCTTGGCGGCGATGCGCTTCTGAAAGGCGGCCAGAATCAGGTTGGAGAGCAGCAGAAACGCCTTCTTCTCCTTGATCACCTTGACGATATCCATCTGCTGCCAGCTTTCGCTCTGGCGCAGGGTCTGGAAGCGCCCGGCGCACAGCTCCACGCAGACCGTCTCCGGCTTCTCCTCCTGGATGATCTGCTGGACCAGTTCCACGCTCTGTCTGGAGACATGGGCCGTACCCACCAGGATGATCTCTTTGTCCTGATAACGCAGGCGATGAATGGGATCTGGGTTGTTTTTAGTGTCCATCGATACTATAAATGCCCTCTTTAATGGATTTGCCACGTTCAGGCCGTCGGGGGGCGGTGCTGGAGTTGGCGGGCGGGAAAATTCCCGAGCCATAATATACGCCCTGCCGGGTTTGTCAATGAGAACCGGGCCACGGGCCAGACGAGGTCACGCGCGCATGGATACCTTGGATCCCCGACCCTATACCATCACCCAGGAACCTTTCTATCTGAGCAATGCCGACGAAATCGAGCTGTTCGAAGCCGCCTTCCAGGCCCGGCTGCCGGTGATGCTCAAGGGCCCCACCGGCTGCGGCAAGACCCGCTTCGTCCAGCACATGGCCTGGCGGCTCAAACGCCCGATCGTCACCGTAGCCTGCCACGAGGACCTTTTCGCCTCGGACCTGCTGGGCCGCTTTCTGCTCCAGCATGATGAAACTGTCTGGGTGGACGGCCCCCTCACCCGCGCCGTGCGCATGGGGGCCATCTGCTACCTGGACGAGATCGTGGAAGCGCGCAAGGACACCACCGTGGTGATCCACCCCCTCACCGACGATCGCCGCATGCTCAGTATCGACAAAAAGGGCGAGGTGCTTAAGGCCCATCCCGACTTCATGCTGGTGATCTCCTACAACCCCGGCTACCAGTCGGTTCTGAAAGACCTCAAGCAGAGCACCCGCCAGCGTTTCGTGGGCATGCAGTTCGACTACCCGCCAGCCGACCGCGAAGCGCAGATCGTAGCCAATGAAGGCGGGGTCGCGCCCGAGATGGCCGAGCGCCTGGTGACCCTGGCCGGCAAGATCCGCAACGTACGCGAGCAGGGGCTCACCGAGGGGGCCAGCACGCGGTTGCTGATCTACGCCGCCCAGCTCATCCGGCGGGGCATCGCCCCGGCCCAGGCCTGCCGGACGGCCCTGTGCCTGCCGCTCACCGACGACGACCGCCTGCAGGAGACGCTGCACGACCTGATCGCCGACCTGTTTTAGGGGTCCCCATGACCGACCTGCACGCTTTGGAACCCCTGCGCATCGCCGACCCCGACACCCACCTGTGGGTCCGGGGCCGGGTGGCGCTGATGGATGCCGCGCCGGCGGACGACCGGCTGGCCCTGCTGGCCCGGGAGACCATCTGGGCCCTCACGGTGGAACCGGGTCTGGCCCGGGCCCTGGCCGAAGGCTTGCTGCGCCTGATCGGCCCGGCGGACCAGCCCGCCCTCTCCGAATATCTGGAATGCGTGCGCCAGGCGGCCAAGACCGGACCGACCCTGGCCCGGCTGCTGGCCCAGCACCTGCCACCGGTGCTGCTGGCCGATCCACCGCTCGTGGAAAAGTTCAACACCGTCCTGGCCATTATGCGCGGCAAAGGCACCTACACCCTGAGCGAACCGCTGGATGTGCTCGGCGAACTGCTCAACGCGGGTGAACGGGACGCGGCCGACGCCTACCTCGGACTGCTGGCGGCGGTCTTTGGCCAGGAGATCAGCTACAATCAGAGCGTTCGGCTGGTGTATGTCATTCCCACGGCGGTGCGCGGTTTCGTGGCCCGGCGCCGGCAGGCCCAGATCGAGGCCCTGGCCCGGGTGGTGGCCGCCGACCTGCAGCTGGTGGACAACTTCCTCGAAGGCATGCCCAAGGGCCTGGCACTGCTGGCGCCGGCGGCCCTGGCCGATTTCATGGACCAGGCCCTGGCCCTGCACCGCCAGGCGCCCAATGCAGCCGCCGCCTTTCTCAATCTCTCGTCCAAGCTGGGCGAGCAGGCCTGCGCCCGGTTGCAGGTAGCCGTACCCCTGACCCGGGTAAAGGCCCGGCTGGACCGCTATCTGGCCGCGCGTCTGGATCGCGGCGTCCTCATCAAGCCCATCTCCCAGTTGCCGAGCCAGGCGGGGCAAAACCCGCCCGCCTGGCTGGTCAGCGACAGCCGCTGCATCTACCTGCCCGAGGAGATCGACGGCTTTAGCCGGGCCGAAGAGAACCATGCTGCCGCCAAGGCCCTGGTGCGCTGGGAAGCCGGCTTTTTCGAGTACGATACCTTTGCCTTCGACCTGGAACGGGCCGCAGACCTGTTTGCCGAAGTGGCCCGTCAGACGGCCGGCCGAACGGGGGCGGAGGAGGTCCCCGAGCGCACCGACGCCCAGCGTTTCTTCGACTCCTTCGAGCGGCCGGCGCTGGCCGAGGACCTCTTCGATCTCTTCGAGCAAGCCCGGGTGTTGCGCCGCACTGCCCGGGCCTATCCCGGTCTGGTGGCGCGCACCCTGCCGCTGTGGCGGGCCCAAGCCCGGCGAATGGCCGGCCAGGGTCTGTGGCACCATCTGCTGGCCCCGCTCTACGACCGCCTGGTGTTGGGGCTGGCTCCAGATGAAGGAGACCCGGCGCCGTCTGTGGCCCTGGCCCGGGAGGTCGCGGCCCAATTCGACAGCCAGATCGACGACCAAAGCCCAGTGGAGGCCTGCGCCCGGATGGTGTGCCGGGTCTATGGCGCCTGCGTGCGCGCCCTGTCCGCCATGGGTCAGGCCTATCGAGCGTTCAGCCCCCCCTTCGGCCGCCGCCTGCGCTGGGACCTGGTGGCCGCGGCCCTGGCGCCCCAGGCCGCCCTGGCCCGGCGCATACAGGTGCGCCTGGCCGAACAGGGACTGAGTCTCTACCGCTCCGACCTGCAGGAGACCCTGAGCCAGCAACAGGGCCGCATCACCGCCGACGACATCCAGACCCTGGTGCTGACCCGCAACCCGGCCGGCGAAGGTACGGCGGTGCAAGTCGATCTCTCCCGGCTGGATCTGGCGTCCCTGCTGGCCGCAGCCGGCATCGACGCCGGCCGGGCCGCCGACGGCGGGGGACCGGCTTTTTACTACCCCGAATGGGATGTGGCCTTGCAGGACTATCTTCACGACCACGTGCGCGTCCAGGAGACCGTGGTGCCGGCGGCCGCCGACGGCGACTTCTACCGCCGGACCCTGGGACAATACCGCGGCCTGGTGGCCCGCATCCGGCGCGCCTTCGAATTCCTCAAACCCGAAGGCATGGTCATTCTGCGCCAGTGGCCCGACGGCGACGCCTTCGACCACCGCGCCCTGATCGACTTTGCCGTGGATCTAAAGGCCGGCCGCATCCCCTCGGACCGGCTCTTCATCAAGCGGCTCAAACAGGAGCGCGACGTGGCGGCCCTGCTGCTCGTGGACCTGTCCCGTTCCACGGCCAATGCCGTGGTGGGCGGCCAGGCCACGGTGCTCGATGTGGCCAAGGAGGCCCTGGTGCTGTTTTGCGAAGCCTTGCAGGTGGTGGGCGATACCTATGCCATCGCCGGCTTCTCCGGCACCGGCCGCCATTCGGTGGATTACTTCCGCATCAAGAACTTCGACGAACCGCTGGGAACCTTGGTCCAGGGCCGTATCGCCGGGTTGCGGCCCCAGCGCAGCACGCGCATGGGCGCCGCCATCCGCCATGCCACCACCCAACTCGCGGCCGCGGCCTCCCGGGTGCGGCTGCTCATCGTGGTCAGCGACGGTTTCCCCAACGACCTGGGCTACAAGGCCGACTACGCCATCGCCGACACCCGCCGGGCCGTGCAGGAGGCGCGCACCCGCAGCGTGCACGTCAAGGCCATTACCGTCAACATCGGCAGCGACCCGCGCCTGGATGACCTCTATGGCCGCATGCACCACCATGTGATCGGCGACGTGCGCGAACTGCCCGACAAACTGCTGCGGTTATACGGCACGCTGACGCGGCGATTATAAAGAGGACACAGCGCCTCGCCTCCCCTCCCAATTGCGGAAACGTGCGTCTCGACTTTTATTCTTTGATGATTAAAATCGGCGCCAGACAGAGACGCAACACAGGCGCAGGCGGGGTGCTGAAAACGACGAGGAAGACGTGACACCATGCTGATCCATGACGATTGTTTTTCCTGGGAAGGATTCGGTGGCGTGTATCAACTTGCGGCCGGCCGTTGCCGGCTGCGCATCTTCGATCTGTCCAAAAGCAAACACGGCAAGGTGACCTTGATGAAGCCCGTGATCGTGGTGGTCAGCGATCTTCCCGGCAACCAATCGCCCTACCGCGGCGTTTCCGTACGCAGCTGCGCCAGCCACGTCGCCACCTCGGTGGCCGCCAAGTTCAAGATCGATTCCCACCGCATGACCTACGTGGAGTACTACCCCGCCAGCACCTATGGCGACCAGAACCAGCACGAGATCCCAGCCAAACTCGACGCCGTGGATTTCACCTGGTTCGAAGACAAGGCCCTGCACCCCAAGTGGCGGCCCCTGACCTCACCCCTGCTGGAAACGGTCCAGGCCCTCATCGCCGAAACCGAAGAGCCCAGTGCCGCTTGAACGAATTACGGGATTGCCGTCATCGAGTCTTTCGGCGAACCATTACTGTCGTGGCTTTGAGGCGTCCACGGGCGGAAACTTGATAAACACTGTGTGAACCTGACCGGTGACGGCATTCTGCAGTTGCAGTCGCAACTGTCGGGCCGACTTGGCTTCACCCGGGAAGAAGATGATGCCGTGGGAAAGGCTGTAGGGAGCAATCGACTTGTTCTCCAGAGATTTGGCACGCAGGTCTTTGACCACCTCGGCCCGTGCATCGCCGGAAGCATAGGCCGATGCCCCGCCGATGGTGGCGCCGGCCGCACCGCCCAGAGCTGCGCCCTTGCCGGCCGCGGCGGCCACATTATCTCCAGTGACGATACCGATGGCGGCGCCGATCAGGCCGCCGGCCGCGGCGCCCAGAAACCCGTTGTACGCGCCCTCCTTGAAGATCTTGTTGGTCTGGGCATATTTGGTGGCCCGCTCGTAGGCGAAGGCGTCGGTCAGGATCGGCCAGAGGTTACCCTCGTCGTCCTCCAGGAAGGTTTGGCCGGGGTTGATGTTCAGGGCGTCCTGGCCCTGGTTGTCGAACACCAGTTGCACCGGCAGCATGCCGGCGCCGCGGACATCGAAACCGAAGGCTTCTTTGGCGGCGGCAGGGTCGACGAAGGCCGTACCGCCGACCGCGGTCCGCTCCACCATCACCGCATTGTTGTAGGCCTCCGGGGTCTTGAACGGCAGCGGCTGGGCCCGATAGGCGGTGCTGCAGCCCATAAGGGCTGCCGCTGTTAGCAGGAGTACAACAAAGTAGATGTGCTTCGTAGTGCCTCGCGGGTTCATTTCATTTTTCTCCCAAGGTCGCCCAATCGATTTGATCGATAAAAATGAATAAGGCTTGCTGGGCGGATTTCAACCGCTCCATGGCGGCCTGGATGCCTTCGGGATTGCCGCTCTTGCCGATCCGTTCCAGGGCCAGAGCTGCGGACGAAACCGCGGTGGCCCCCAGATTGGCCGCCGCGCCTTTGAGCTGGTGGGCGGTGCGACCCACGCCTGCAAGGTCTCCGGCGTCTATCTCCTGGGTCATGGTGCGCATCAGATCGGGGAGCATCAGATGGAATTCGTCCAGCATCATTTTGAGGAAGGCCACATCTCCCAAGGCACGGTTCAGGGCGTCGTCGAGATCGAGAATGGAACGATCGTCGGGCATCGGTCACCTCCAAAATTGATCCTTGCGCTTCGGGCCTCAAGCATGCATTATGGGCGCCAAGTTATTATTTAAGGCCTAACCACGCATGGATGCAACCAAATTAGTTGATTGCCCGCGCCTTCGGGATCAGGCCGCCGCGGCGAGGATAAATGATGAAGTTTCGGCCCTGCATCGACTTGCACCAGGGAAAGGTGAAACAGATCGTGGGCGGCACGCTCTCGGATGCCGACCCTGATGCGGTGCGGACCAATTTCGAGGCGGATCGTCCGGCCGAATGGTTCGCCGGACTCTACCGCCGGGACGCGCTGGCCGGCGGCCACATCATTCAGCTGGGCCCCGGAAATCAGGCCGCCGCCCAGGCGGCCCTGGCCGCCTGGCCGGGGGGTATGCAACTGGGCGGCGGGGTCTCCCTGGAGACGGCCGGCGCATGGCTGGCGGCCGGCGCAGCAGCCGTGATCGTCACCTCCTGGGTCTTTCGCGGCGGCACCGTGGACGAAGATCGTCTCTCCAGTCTCAGTCAAAGCATCGGGCCCCAACACCTGGTACTGGATCTGAGTTGCCGCCGCAGGGGAGATGACTACTTTATCGTCACCGACCGCTGGCAGACCTTCACCCGGGAGCGCATCACGCCCCGCCTGCTGGACCGCCTGGCGCGCCACTGCGCGGAATATCTGATTCATGCCGTGGATGTGGAAGGCAAATGCCAGGGAATCGAGCTGCCCCTGGTGACCCTGCTGGGGCAGTGGGCCGGGCTTCCGATCACCTATGCCGGCGGCATATACTGTCAGGAAGATATCGATGCCATCGAACGGCTGGGCCGGGGACGCATCGACTTCACCGTGGGCAGCGCCCTGGACATTTTCGGCGGCCGCGGGTTGATCTACCAGGATCTGGCCCGGCGTTACGGCCCCCCCCCGTCAAAACCCTAACCCCCCCCATAACTTCGGAGGAAATCATGCATTCGAAAGGTATTCAAACGATCAGCCTGCTCACCAGCCTGCTCTTCTTCTTGAGCGCCTGCAGCACCGTCAACCCCTACACCCAGGAGAAGCAGGTAAGCAAGGCAGCCATCGGCACCGGCATCGGCGCGGCCAGTGGCGCGGTCATCGGTCTGCTCACCGCCAACAGCAAACACCGCCAGCGCAATGCCCTGATCGGCGCCGGCGTCGGCGCGCTGGCCGGCGGCGGTGTCGGTTATTATATGGACGTGCAGGAGGCCAAGCTGCGTCAGCGCCTGCAAAACTCAGGCGTGAGCATCACCCGCAATGGAGACCAGATCACGCTCAACATGCCGGGCAACATCACCTTCGCGACCAATTCGGCGGACATCAACGCCAGTTTCTATGAAGTGCTCAATTCGGTAGCCATCGTGCTCAACGAGTACAACAAGACCACCGTGGACGTGGTGGGCCACACCGACAGCACAGGTTCGGACGCCTACAATCAGCAGCTCTCCGAAGCCCGTGCCCGCAGCGTGGCCGAGTACCTGGCCAGCCAGAAGGTGCTGCCCGCCCGCCTGCTCATCGCCGGCCGCGGCAAATCCGAGCCCATCGCCTCCAACGACACCCCCGAGGGCCGCGCCCAGAACCGCCGCGTGACCATCCAGATCATTCCGGTGACCCAGTGATATAAACCCGCGCCACCCGCTCGGTAAGGGCCGAGACCACCTCGTAGTTGATGGTCTCGGCCAGGCCGGCGACTTCGTCGGCGCCGATCACCTCGTCTCCCTGACGGCCGATGATCACCACCTCGTCGCCCACGCGCAACCCCGGCACTTGGCCTACATCGATCATGGTCAGGTCCATGCAGACCCGGCCCACCACCGGCACCCGGCGGCCGCCCGCCAGCATGATGCCCCGATTGGAGAGAATGCGATGGTAGCCGTCGGCATAGCCCACCGGCACGGTGGCGATGGTGGTGGCCGCCGGCACTCGATACGTACATCCGTAGCTGATGGGAGTGCCGGCCGCCACCTGCTTGAGATGTACGATGGTGGCTTTCAAGGCCAGGGCCGGCCGCAAATTCAGTCGGCTGCGGTCCACCTGGGCCGAGGGGTAGAGGCCGTAGACCGCAATGCCGGCCCGCACCATATCAAGATGACTGTCGGGCAGAGACATGATGGCGCCGCTGTTGGCCGCGTGATAGGTGAGGCCCCGGCACCCGGCGGCCGTAAGTTGGGCCTTGAGCTGAACGAAACGCCGCAATTGCAGCTCGGCGTAATCCAGTTCGGCATGATCGGCGGTGGCAAAGTGGGTGAAAAGCCCCGTAACCCGCAGACCCGGCAGCGCCATGATCGCCAGGATCTCTTCCACGGCACTGCCGCTGCCCGGCGGTCGCAGGTCGTCGCAGGCCAGGCCCAGGCGCCCCATGCCGGTATCCACCTTGATGTGGACCGGCAGCGGTGGGCTGGCCCTTTGAACCACGGCGCAGAGCGCCCGGGCCCGTTCCAGGTCCATGAGGCTCGGCACCAGGCGGTGAGCCCGCAACTCACCCGCGCGGGTGGCCGGGGTATGGCCGAAGACCAGAATGGGGGCCTCGATGCCGGCCCGGCGCAGCGCCAGGCCCTCGTCGATGCGGGCCACGCCGAGATCCGAGGCCCCATGGGCCAGGGCGGTATGGGCCACGGCCACGGCGCCATGACCATACGCATTGGCCTTGACCGCCACCAGCAACCGGGCCTCGGGGCGTGTCACCCGTCGCAATGCGCCGACGTTGCGGGCGATGGCCGCAAGATCGATCTCGGCCCACAACAGCGGCTTGGCGGTGGCGTCCTGGTGTGAGGAGGCCATGGGTCAGGCCACCTGTGCCACAGGAGTATAGGTCAAGCCGAAGGCTTCGGCCACGGCCGGATGGGTCACCTGACCCAGGATCACGTTGGCGCCCCAGGCGATCTCGGCGTTTTCGCGCACGGCCCGACGCCACCCCTTGTTGGCGATCTCCAGGGCATAGGGCAGAGTGGCATTGGTCAGGGCCAGGGTGGAGGTGCGGGGTACGGCACCCGGCATGTTGGCCACGGTGTAATGCAGCACCCCGTCCACGGTATAGACCGGATCGGTGTGGGTGGTGGGCCGGCTGGTTTCGAAACATCCGCCCTGATCGATGGCCACATCCACCAACACGGCGCCCGGGCGCACGGACTTGAGCATCTCACGGGTGACCAGATGGGGGGCCTTGGCGCCGGGCAGCAGCACGGCGCCGATCACCGCGTCGGCCTCGGGCAGCAGGCGCCGGATGGTTTCGGGGCCGGACATGAGCAGGAAACAGTTGGCCGGCAGGATATCGGCCAGATGGCGCAGGCGCGACAGGCTCTTTTCCAGCAGATAGACTTTGGCCCCCAGGCCGCAGGCCATCTTGGCCGCCTCGGTGCCTACCGTGCCGCCGCCCAGGATCAACACCGTGGCCGGCTCGACGCCGGGCACGCCGCCCAGCAGCAGCCCGCGGCCGCCGTTGGGCTTTTCCAGGTATTTGGCCGCCTGCTGGATGGACATGCGGCCGGCCACTTCACTCATGGGGGTCAGCAAGGGCAGGGAGCCGTCCGGCTTCTGGATGGTCTCGTAGCCGATGTTCACCGAACGGGCCTTGATCAGGGCCCTGGTCAGGGTCTCGTCGGCGGCCAGATGCAGGTAGGTGAAAACGATCTGTTCGGGCCGGATGAGGTCGTACTCCGCCGGCAATGGCTCCTTGACGTGCATCACCATCTCGGCCTGGGCATAGATGTCGGCGGCCGCGGCCACCAGACGCGCGCCGGCCTGGACATAGACCGCATCTTCCCAGCCGCTGCCCTGGCCGGCACCGTTCTGCACCAGCACCGTGTGGCCGGCCGCCGCCATCAGCTCCACACCGGCCGGGGTCATGCTCACGCGGCTTTCCGAGGGTTTGATCTCTTTGAGGATTCCAACGATCATGGGGGTCGCTCCATTTCATTGCGGTGGATCGAAGGCTGAAGTTCCGTATCGCCTTTAGGCGCCCCAAGGCGCCAGCTTCGGCCGCTTTGGTTTTTAATCTAAACCCTTAGCCGGTTTCTTGACAAGAAATAAACGGTGCTTAAAGTTGCCGCCAAATGAGTCAGCGGGGGTTTTGCGGCCCGTAGGCACCGGCAATTCTAAGGCGGCCGGGGCAAGTTGATCCGGCCCCTACCCTTAATAATCCCAATTCACAGGACTCGGGGAAAGGTAACGACCACTCCCGTAGGAGTCAAAGCACTTTTCGAACCGAGGCATTTTACAGGAGGTGATTAAGATGAAGATCAAACCCATGAACGATCGTGTGCTGGTCCTGCGCGTGGCGGAAGAGCAGAAGACCGCCGGCGGCATCATCATTCCGGACACGGCCAAGGAAAAACCCCAGGAAGGCAAAGTGGTGGCGGTGGGTTCGGGCAAGATGGGCGAGGACGGCAAGCGGGTGCCCCTGGAAGTGAAGAAGGGCGACCGGGTGCTCTTCTCCAAGTACGCCGGCACGGAGATCAAGGTGGACGGTGTGGAACATGTATTCATGCGCGAGGACGACATCCTCGGCGTTCTGGAATAATCGACGAAATGATTGAGGAGGTGATAAACCATGCCTGCTAAAATGATATGCTACGGCTTCGAGGCCCGCGAGAAAATGCTCAACGGCGTCAACCAACTGGCCAATGCGGTCAAAGTGACCCTGGGCCCCAAGGGCAACAACGTCGTGCTGGAAAAATCCTTCGGCGCTCCCCTGGTGACCAAGGACGGCGTCACCGTGGCCAAGGAGATCGAGCTGGAAGGCAAGTTCGAGAATATGGGCGCCCGCATGGTGCGCGAAGTGGCCAGCAAGACCAGCGATACCGCCGGCGACGGCACCACCACGGCCACCATTCTGGCCCAGGCCGTTTTCAACGAAGGCCAGAAACTGGTGGCGGCCGGCACCAATCCGATGGCCCTCAAACGCGGCATCGACAAAGCGGCCACGGCCGTGATCGCCGAGTTGAAGAAGATGTCCAAACCCACCAAGGACAAAAATGAAATCAAGCAGGTGGGCGCCATTTCGGCCAACAACGACGACCAGATCGGGCAACTGATCAGCGACGCCATGGAGAAGGTCGGCAAGGAAGGCGTCATCACCGTGGAAGAGGCCAAGAGCATGGAGACCACCCTGGAGGTGGTCGAAGGCATGCAGTTCGACCGCGGCTATATCTCCCCCTATTTCGTGACCAACTCCGAGAAGATGATTGCGGTGCTGGAAAGCCCCTTGATCCTGCTCAGCGAGAAGAAGATCTCCAACATGCAGGACATGGTGCCCCTGCTGGAACAGACGGCCCGCATGGGCAAGCCCCTGCTCATCGTGGCCGAAGACGTGGACGGTGAAGCCCTGGCCACCCTGATCATCAACAAGCTGCGCGGCACCTTGAAAGTGGCCGCCGTCAAAGCCCCCGGCTTCGGCGACCGCCGCAAGGCCATGCTCCAGGACATCGCCATTCTCACCGGCGGCCAGGTGATCTCCGAAGACCTGGGCATTAAACTGGAGAACATCACCATCAACGACCTGGGCAGCGCCAAGACCGTACGCATCGACAAAGACAACACCACCATCGTGGACGGCGCCGGCAAACGCCAGGCCATCGAAGGCCGCCTGAAGGTGATCCGCGCCGAGATCGAGAACACCACTTCCGATTACGATCGCGAAAAACTCCAGGAGCGGTTGGCCAAACTGGTGGGCGGTGTCGCCGTGATCAACATCGGCGCCGCCACCGAGACCGAGATGAAAGAGAAGAAGGCCCGCGTGGAAGATGCGCTCAACGCCACCCGGGCGGCCGTGGAAGAGGGCATCGTGCCCGGCGGCGGCGTGGCTCTCGTGCGCTGCATCCCGGCCCTGGACAAGGTGGATGCCAAGGGCGAAGAAAAGCAAGGCGTGAAACTGATGAAGCGCGTGCTCAGCGAACCGCTGCGCCAGATCGCCACCAACGCCGGTCTGGAAGGCTCGGTGGTCTTCAACAAGGTGGCCGAAGGCAAGGACGATTTCGGCTTCAACGCCGCCACCGAAGAGTTCACCAACCTGATCGCCGCAGGCGTCATCGACCCCACCAAGGTGGTGCGCTTCGCTCTGCAGAACGCCGCCTCGGTGGCCGGCCTGATGCTGACCACCGAAGCCATGATCACCGACAAGCCCGAGAAAAAGAAAAAGGCCGGCGGCGGCATGCCCAGCGGCGCCGACATGGATGACATGTATTAATCGGTCATCCCACAGATCCTCACAGAACAGAGAAGCCCACCCCGGACGGGGTGGGCTTCTTGTTTTCCGCATGACGGCCTTGGGCGACGTTTTTCAACTGTCTTCTAGACGATTTCCAGCGCCGCGGCCATGGAGACCCCGCCGCCGCCGCACAGGGTGGCCAGGCCCAGGCGCTTGTTGTGGCGGCGCAGGGTGTGGATCAGGGTGACCATGATGCGGCAGCCGGTGGCGCCCACCGGATGGCCCAGGCCGATACCCGAACCGTTGATGTTGACGATGTCGCGGTTCAGGCCCAGCTCGCGCTCGCAGCCGATGTACTGGGCCGCGAAGGCTTCGTTGACTTCGACCAGGTCGAAGTCGGCGATCTTCAGGCCGCTCTTTTTCATGAGGTCCTTGACGGCCGGCACCGGCGACAGGCCCATGACCGAGGGATGGCAGGCACCGCGGCCCGTGGCCCGGATCACGGCCAGGGGCTTGAGGCCCAGGGCCTTGGCCCGCTCGGCGGACATGATCACCATGGCCGCGGCGCCGTCGTTGATGCCGCTGCTGTTGCCGGCCGTCACCTTGCCGCCGTTGGGGATGAAGGCGGGCGGCAGCTTGGTCAGATCGGCCATGGTCAGCCCCGGCCGGAAATGCTCGTCCTTGTCGAAAACGAGGGGCGCCTTTTTTCTCTGGGGGATCTCGAAGGGCACGATCTCTTCCTTGAAGAGCCCTTCGCGGGTGGCGCGCTCGGTGTTGTTGTGGCTGCGCAGGGCCACCTCGTCCATCTCCTGGCGGGAGATGTCAAGGTGCTGGGCGATGAACTCGGCCGTGTGGCCCATGATATAGGGTTTGCCGACGAAGAGGCTCAGGGGCGCTTTGGTGGCGTCCACCGGGCCTTTTTCCGGATGGGGATCGATGTGCGAACCGCAGTGCAGGCTGCGGATCAGGGCATCTACGAAGGTCTGGTCCTGCAGGCGGCAGCCCCAGCGGGCGGCGGGCACCTGGTAGGCCACACCCGACATGTGCTCCACACCGCCGGCCAGGATCACGTCGGCCATGCCGGCCTGGATCATGGCCATGCCGGACAGCACCGCCTCCATGCCCGAGATGCAGACCCGGTTGATGGTCACGGCCGTGCTGGTCTCCGGAATCCCGGCCAGCAGGGCCGCCACGCGCGAAACGTTCAAGGCGTCCGCGGGCTCTATGCAGCAACCGAAGCGCACGTCGTCGATAATCGCCGGGTCGATGCCGGCCCTGTTCACAGCTGCTTTCATGGCCGCGGCCGCGATGTAGGCCGCATGGCTGTCCCTCAGGGTACCGCCGAAGGCACCGATGGCCGTACGGCATGCCGAAACAATCACCACTTCTTTCATGGATCGCTCCTTTTAAATGAATTCATACGCCGGCAACACCCACCGTCGTTACAGAATGTAAATTTGAAAGCTCATATCACAGGAAGGGATCAGCGCAAGCTAGAAATCTTCATCTGGTATTGCTTGGGCTCTTCTTCGGACTCGGCGATGCGCACGTTGCGCATGTCCTCGGGAATCAGGATCTTGCGGTGGGGGCCGAAGACCAGGGTCTTGGCGTAGACGATGCCGGTGGCCTTGACGACGGGTATGCCGGGATCGATCTTGGCGGCCTCTTCGAGCAGGGTGATCTGCTCCTGGGTGGCCGCGATCTGCTGCTCGATCTCCTTGATGGTGCTCTGGTGAAGGCTGATTTGCTTGCGGGCCACATCGTCCATGCTCATGAGTTCCTGAACGCGTTTGTCCAGAGCGTCATACTTGGCGGCCAGATCGGCGATCAACTCGTCGAGCAGGCTGCGCTTCTCCGGATTTTTGGCAATCTCGGGCGCCTTGAGTTTTTCCTCCAACTGCCGCCTCTGGACCATGCAGCCATCCTGCTCCTGGGCCACCTGGCCCAGTTCGGCATCCATTTTGTCGATCTGCCCCTTGAGGGCCACGATGGCATTGGCCAACTCGCTCTTGCGTCGCTCCAGATCGGCGAATTGCTCCTTGCAGGCGTTCATGTCCCGTTCGAATTTGAAATCCACCCCCACGATCAACTCGCTGGGCCGTGCCGCCTGGGTGCCGATGTCTTTGACCGTGATGCCTTTCTTGGCGGTAATCTTGGAGGCGATGATCTTGCCGCTGTCGACCATGCAGCGACCATTGACCAGGATCGTGCAGCCGAAGATCTCTTTTTCCACCACCAGGTCGCCGAGCACCTCCAGGGTGCAGTTGTGCACATGGCTGGCTTTTAAATGGCCGCCCACCAGGATGGTCGATGCATAGACCCCGCCGTAACTGACCAGATCATCACTGACTTCGATCTCGGCATTCTGGATCTCCTTGATGCTCAGGCTGCCGCCTTTGACCTTGTAACCGTTGTCGATGCCGCCGTTGACCTCGATATGGCCGTCGAAATTGATGTTCCCGGTTTCGATGCCGATATCGCCGTCGATGGGCAGTACCCCGAAAACGCCGATGCGGCCGTCGACACCCAGCTTGGGGGTTCCCTTGATCTTGGCCAGGATCTGGCGGCCGTCCTCGGAACGTTCGGCCCCCTTGCTGAATTTGAGGACCGGTTCCTTGACCCGCGGCGGTGGAATTTCCAGACCGAAGATACTGGTACCGGGCTTGCCCGGCACGCCGCCCACCATTTCCGCCAGCAGATCCCCCACGGCCACCTGGGGGATATCGCCACGGTTCTTCCAGTCCATGGTGCCGTCTTCCAGCAGCGTTCCGATGCGCAGGGGATTGGTGTCGAAGTAATAGCGGATCTCCGGCGGTTCACCGGCCACGGGGGGGGTGCCCCGGGCCACGACGAAAGGCTCCGCGGGCATGGGATTTCGGCTCAAATGGGCGGCCAGCAGGGAGTCGTTGACGATGCCGAAGGCGATCTCCTTTTCCATGAGCATCAGCTTGACCACATCCAGGGGCGGCGGGGCCTGACCGGCCTTGGCAGGCGAAATGGCGGCCGTGAGCTTGTCGGGGGAGACCTCCAGTTGGACGGCGGCCGTAGGATCGCCTTCCACCGGCTGGCATTCGATGGCCGGAGCGGTCGCGGCGGGAACCGGCGCTTCCTGAACGGGTGCTGCTTGAAGGGAGAGGATCGCTTCCACCTGGGGCTCGCTGAGCAACCCCATCTTCTGCAGCACCGATCCGATGGGCATGTAGACCCTGGTCCGATTGGCGATACAGCGCTGGATCACCAGGGCGCGATCGAGCTTCTCCCTGGTAACCATCTGTTTTTCAACCGCTATATCACCGAAGAGCTTGTCCCGGCGTTCATTGTCGGACATGGGGTCTCCCTGCAACAGTATTCACCTGTGGATAACTATCGCCGCGGGAGTTAAAAACTTTAGGCAGTTAGCGGGCTTATGCAGACCTCGGGCAGGCTGTCGAAAACCGGTCCCATCCGGGGGATATTTCGACAGCCTGCCGCGCCGTGTCAGGTGGCCTGGGCATAAGCGGTGGGATCGAAGGGCGATCCGGCAGGAAATGCGCGGCCGCCGAGTTCACGATCCAGCATGAGCAAGGCGGTCTTGCTGTCGCCCACCATCTCCATCTCCCCGGCGATCTTGCTGCTGGTCGCCTCTTCTTCGATCTGCTCGGAGGTGAACCAGGCCAGCAACGGTTCGGATTGGTAATCCTTCTCCTGTCTCGCGATGGTCGTCAGGTCATTGATTTTGGATGTGATAAACTGTTCGTGGGCATAGGCATCTTTCCAGGCTTCGGCCGGTGATGCCCACTGGGTTTTCAGCTGGGCCAGGTCCAGTAACGTCACTTTTTCGTTGCGGTTGGTCAGATGATCGATGAACTTCATGGCATGAATGGTTTCTTCATGCGCCTGGCAGCGCATCCAATGGGCCATGCCGTCCAGGCTCTGGGAATGAAAATAGGCGGCCATGGAAAGATAGATGTAGGCCGACTCCAGTTCGTTCTTAATCTGTTCATTGATTGCTTGGGCCAATTTTTTAGGGATCATCGCCGTCTCCTGTGGGTTTGTGGATCCGTGGTTGATGGCGAAGATAAGGATACTCCCCTGATGAGGCAAGCCGGGGCCGGCAAAGAAGTGGCCGGTTGCAGGCAGGCGGTGGAAATCGAAGGGGGTGCGGCGATCAGGCCTGGACGTCCACCTGCTGGCCGACGCCGATGGCCTGGAGCAGTTCGGCCATCTGCTGCTGACTGTCGGCCATTTGCTTGAGCATCTCGGTCTGCATGGCTGAATTGGTGTTCAGCTGACGGGCAATGGCGGTCATGGCCGTATTGGTGCTGAGGGGGGAAATCTCCATGGTGCTTTCCTTTCCAACGAAGCTGCTTATTAAAATATCGGCGCCGCCCGCCCAAACTTTAATTTGACGGCCGGCAGCTTTGTTCATAAATAGACAGGTTTCCGTGAGGAGTGCCCATCCAGGGAGATATCTGCGATGTTTTTCTTGATTGCGGGGGTACAGCCCAAAACCAAAATTCTCGATGCCCACCCCCGACGCTGCCCCCGTTGCGGGCTGCACCAGGTGGTCCGCCAGCGCATCGATCATTATGCGAGCCTCTTTTTCATTCCCCTGCTGCGGGTAAAAAAAGGTGAACCCTTTGATTTTTGCCAACGCTGCCGGCAAGCGGTCGACAATGCGGACGGCCGGTCGATGCCGCTCCGCACAGCGGATCGCGCAACCTGCCCGCAATGCGGCGCCGCCCTGGACGCTGGATTTGCGTATTGTCCCCATTGCGGCTGTCGCCGGCGATAACCATCAGGATTTGTTCCCATGAACGAAACCGTCAATCCGCTTGCACCGCCCATCGATTGCGAACGGCATGTGGTGCTGGTGGCTCCCGAGGTACACTGGAACACCGGCAACATCGGCCGGTCCTGTCTGGGCGCCGGCGCCCGGCTGCACCTGGTGCGGCCGCTGGGCTTTCGCCTGGACAGCCGCCAGGTCAAACGCGCCGGCCTGGATTACTGGCCCAAGGTGCCTTTGACGGTGTGGGACGATTTCGAAGACCTGCTGGCCGCCATGCGGCCGCTGGGCCCCGAGATGGCCTTGCTGACCAAACGGGGACGGACCCCTTACTGGCAGATCCCCAACAGCCGGCGGCAGTTCCTGATTTTCGGCTCCGAAACCCGGGGGCTGCCGCCGGAGATCCTGGGCCGCTATGGTGAACACACCTATTATATCCCCATGCGCGACACCATCCGCAGCCTGAATCTCTCCACTGCGGTGGGCATTGTACTGTACGACAGCCTGCGCCGGTGCGAAGGCACCCTCTCATTATGAAATCTTTTTCTCATTTTCTATTTCTCCAGAGTCTCAAGATGACAGGTCCGGGCCGCTCCATCCGGGTGCCCGAAGCGCCTTCGCAAAAGAATCTTTGCCCTTATTCCAATTGATTAGAAAATGTTCGGCCGACGACGCGGAACAGTGGCAAACAATTTGCTGGATAAACGGCAAAACTTCTTTTGGAAAGGCGCGCAAAATGATTGATTTCGTAATAGCTGCAATACTTTATATAGGCGTTATGTTCGTCGTCTTCTTTTCCGTATCGTTCGTGACCATCGGCATCAGCTATGCGGTGGCGGCTTTCATCCGGCGCTGCTTCCATGCAATGCGCTCGCCCGGCCTGTCGATGCACTGATCCGCCGACCAGGGGGCTCAGGCACCCATCACCCAGGCGCCGGGGCCTGCGGGCCCCGGCGCAACGCCCCAACAACCGACCAATTCCAAAATCATATTGTCATCCACCTAATACTGTGGTGGAATGCTGCCGATAACAGCCATGGTGGCAACAAACGCCCTGTGAATATCCACGGGGTGCGGCTTAATCTCAGAAGGAGCACACCATGCGAATGGCAGATGCCTTGAAAACCATGGGCCTCTTGACCGGGGCCGTTTCAATTCTGTTTCTCAGCCTGATCCCGGCGGTCCAGGCGGAGTATGCCAATCCATCCATTCCCCGATCGGAATCGGCCGCCTATTGGCTCGATCAAGGCGGCATGCTCTGCACCTATGGCAACTACAAGGCCGCGGTGCGGGCCTATGAAAAAGCGCTGGCGCTGGCGCCAAACGACAGTGAAATCCATTTCAGCCTGGGTGTGGCGTATGCGGAACTGGGCGATTATGCCAATGCCCTGGCCGGCATCGACAAGGCCATTTCCCTGGCTCCGGACAATGCCCGCTATCTTTACGGCCGGGCATGGTGCCTGCTCCTGGCCGGTCGGGCCGAAGAGGCCCGCCCTGTGTTTCAGCGGGCCGCCGAACTGGGCAGCATCGATGCCCAAAACTACCTCCAACGCCAAGCCACCGGTCCCTGAGAGCTTCTATCCTTAAATTTTCAGCGTGACCGGGTGAAACGGGAAGGACTCCCATGACTCCGATTCCACGCCTCTGCGTGGCCCTGTTCCTGCTGCCGGTCTTGATCGTGGGATGCAGCGACGGCAAGGCGCCGGCCGCCGAGGCGGCCCTTGCCGACTGCCGTAAAAGCGTGGATACCCTCCAGCTGGAAAACGGCCGGCTCCTGCAGCAAGTATCCCTTTCCCAATCCCAGACAGAGGCGTTGCAGTCCCGGCTGGACAATCTCGCCATCCAGAAAAACGAACTGGCCCGCTGGTCCCGGCAGGTGGCCGAACGGTTCGGCCCGAGCGTCTGGTTCGTAGGCCCGGACGAAAAGCCGCTGCCTTACGAATCCATCCCCAACGGCACTCCCCGACGGTTGCTCGGACGCTTGAACGCCCTTTTCGAACAATCCCATCTGCCCCGGGCTGTTTTAAAAAAGATCGAAGGCGAAACGGCCTTCATCCACATCGAGGAGGAACAGCGCCTCACCCAGGAAATGGGCTCCACCGGCGCCACGGCCTATCTCCAAGCCCTGACCTATACCCTCACCTCGGTAGCCTCGATCAAACAGGTGGCGTTCGATTTCCAGGCCGGCGACCACGCCACGCCCGGACGCTATTCCCGATGAACCCCCCTGGAAAGACCCAACGCATCGGCTGAGCCCCTTACGATCATCCCGCTGCACCGCTTTCAGATTGAAAGCCGTCTCTTGTGTTTTCATCGCTTTGCTCTTTCAGGATGATAGCTTCAGAGCCGGCGGCCGATCCGCCTGCGAAACCCTAAATTTTTGAATTCGCCCGTATTTAAAGACGGTTAGAAGCAGACCCCCCCCCACCACAAGAGGGGTGGTATGGCTGTTGCTCATCAGGAGGCGAAACCGCGGTCAGGAGAGGAGCAGCAGATATGAAACGGAATTCCCAAATCGAGCCCCACACCAGCAAAAAAGGTAACCCGAACTTCATACTGCGCTACCAGCACTACTTTTACATGTTTTTGAAAAACTTCGACAATCTGTTCCGGAAGGCTTGTGGCACGCTTGTTGAAGCGATGGAGGGCAAATACATGCAAAACCATAGTGACGGTCAAACCTTTTATAGAATGCAGTGGATTCAATACATAGAACAGCATCTGGCCCAGCGGGTCGTCCGCAATGGTCTCATCGCCTACCTGGCCGTGGCCATGCTGGCCATTCCATCGGCCCTGGGCAGCCTTCAACATAGCCTGCCGTCCATTGAAATCGCGGCCCTGGAGATGGCACCCGATCTGTCTGCATCCGCGCTCATGGACGACCTGGTGGCGTCACCCGGGCAAGAGGGCCAGACCGTGGCCGCATCGAAACCGCAGCTGCCGTATCACGAGCATATCATGCAGGCCGCCGAGGCCTATGATGTAGATCCCACCCTCATCCGGGCCATCATCCTGGCCGAATCCAGCTACAACCCCCAGGCCGTAAGCAAACGCGGCGCCCAGGGGTTGATGCAACTCATGCCGGAAACGGCGCGCTCCCTGGGTCTCTTCGACAGTTTCGACCCCGGCCGCAACATCGATGCCGGCGTGCGCTACTTCCGCTCGCTGATGGACCGCTTCGACGGCAACGTGAAGCTCGCCCTGGCCGCTTACAACGCCGGCAGCCGCTATGTGCGCCAGTACGGCGGCGTGCCCCCCTTCGAGGCCACCAAACGCTATATCCAGAAAGTACTGCACTACCAGAAGAAGTTCCAAACCCAAATGGCCGTTAAGGAAACCAGCGAACCAACCGTCTGACAGGAAGCACCACGGTTCCCCATGACGTCCCGCCCCAGGGCGGGACGTCGCTTTTTTCAAGGGGGGCACGAAGGCCCCTGCCATCCGTGGAGGCCTTCTCCCGGGTCGCTTTCCACGGTCGGCCGGCGTGATAATTTTCTTGACCGGACAGCATCTTCCGAATAAGTTGGGGCCTTTTTAACAGAACCAGAACCACGCTGAACCGACCCCCAAAGCCGGCCCGTCTGGAACCGTGCGTTCACATTGGCGCGGCTGCATGGAAAGGAAACCGAAATGAAGTTGTTGGGAACCATCTTGCTCCTGTTGGGAATCCCTGCCATGGCGCTGGCCTCGGAAGCGGGCGCCGCACCGGCCGATATGACGAGCACCGCCATCGGCTATCTGGCCCTGATCATCTTCGTGGCCGCCTACTGCCTGGTGCCCCTGGAAAACAAGATCCACCTGCGCAAAAGCAAGCCGGTGCTGGCGGCCGCAGGCATCATCTGGGTGCTCATCGGCATCGCCTACATGCAGATGGGCGACACCCACACGGCCCACAACGCCATCAAATACAACCTGACGGAGTATGCTGAGCTGTTCCTCTTTCTGCTGGTGGCCATGACCTATATCAACTCCATGGAAGAACGCAATGTCTTCGAAGCGTTGCGCGCCTGGCTGGTGAGCCGGGGCTTCACCCTGCGGGCGGTCTTCTGGATCACCGGCGTGCTGGCCTTCTTCATTTCACCGGTGGCCGACAACCTGACCACCGCCCTGCTCATGGGCGCGGTGGTGATGGCCGTGGCCGGCGACAACATCAAATTCGTGGCCATGGCCTGCATCAATATTGTCATCGCGGCCAATGCCGGCGGTGCCTATTCGCCCTTCGGCGACATCACCACCCTGATGGTGTGGCAAAAGGGCAAGCTCTCGTTCATCGAGTTCTTCGACCTGTTCATCCCATCGGCCGTCAACTGGCTGGTGCCGGCCGTCTGCATGAGCCTGGCCATCGGCAAGGCCACGCCCAAGAAGGTGGATGAAAAAGTGAAGATGAAATACGGCGCCAAGGTGGTCATCGCCCTCTTCCTGCTGACCATCGTCACCGCGGTCTCGTTTCACAACTTCCTGCACCTGCCGCCGGCCGCGGGCATGATGCTGGGTCTGGGCTACCTGGGTTTCTACGCCTTCCACATCAAACGACACGAGGGCCGCAGCGAGGCGTATGACGGCATCCTGGGCACCGTGGGCGATCTGTCCTACCAGCCGCTGCGGCGACTCATTGAACGCAAGCGCAGCTTCGACAAGTTCATCGATCAGATCCCCGAACCCACTTTCGCCATCGATAAAAACCATGTGATCACCCACTGGAACAAGGCCTGCGAAGAGCTCACCGGCATCCCGGCCGAAAAGATGGTCGGCACCAGCAACCAGTGGAAGCCGTTCTACCCCAGCAAGCGACCCTCCATGGCCGACCTGATCATCGACTACAAGCCCGAAGAGGTGATCGCGGAACACTATAAACAGGGCTACCGCAAGAATCCCTATGTGGAAGATGCCTACGACTCCAGCGGCTTTTTCCCCAACGTAGGCCCCCACGGCAAATGGGTCACCTTCACGGCCCTGCCTTTGAAGGATCGGGAAGGCCGGGTCATCGGCGCCGTGGAAGTACTCCAGGATTTCACCAATCAACGTGCTCAAGTGGCCCAGTTCGACATCATGAAGCGCATCGCCCATGCCGAGTGGGACACCCTGCTCTTTTTCTACGGCGTAATCCTCTGCGTGGGCGGCCTGGCCCAGCTGGGCTACCTGGCCGCCATCTCCCACTTCATGTATACGGGCATGGGGCCCACCTGGGCCAACACCATGGTGGGTATCCTGTCGGCCATCGTGGACAACATCCCGGTGATGTTCGCCGTGCTCACCATGTCGCCGGAGATGTCCGACGGCCAGTGGCTGCTGGTGACCCTCACCGCCGGCGTGGGCGGCAGTCTGCTCTCCATCGGTTCGGCGGCCGGCGTCGGCCTGATGGGCACGGCCCGGGGCAAATACACCTTCGGCGCCCATCTCAAGTGGACCCCGGTGATCCTGGCCGGCTATATTGCCAGCATTCTGGTCCACCTCTGGATCAACGCCAAATTGATGTAGTATGGAGATACTGGCGCTCAAAGGCTATGCCCGGGGCTTTCGCGGGTGTCTGGTGGACGAGAAAGAGTACCTCTTCTTCCAGTACACCCGCAACGGACGGCTGCGGCACCTGAAAGCGTACCCCCGCGGCGAGTTCGAGAGCCACGAGCATTTCGCGGCCCAGATGATGAAGTTCATGTCGCCGGGCGCGTTTTTAAGACCGCCGATACCCGTGACCGAGCTGAGCCTCGCGGAGCTGGATCGCGTGAGCGCCATGCTTAGAAAGAAAATCGAGAGTGAATGAAATGAACACCGACCACCCGGAAAACAACGCCCATATCAACCCCACCCGGCTGGGCTACCAGAGCCGGTTCCAGTTCAAATGCCATCCCGGCGTCTCCTGCTTCACCCAGTGCTGCCGGGGCATCCAGATCATCCTGACCCCCTACGACATCATCCGGCTCAAACGGCGCCTTGCGCTGCCGTCGGACGAGTTTCTGGCCATCTACACCGAGCCCCACCTGCTGGAAAAGACCGACCTGCCCATGGTGACCCTCAAGCACCTGGACGACGGCCAGGAGTCGTGCGCCTTCGTGCGCGATAAAGGCTGCATCGTCTACGAGGACCGACCCACGGCCTGCCGGTACTACCCCCTGGGCGTGGGCACCCTGCAGCACAAGGAGGGGGCCGACGACGACGGCTTCTTCTTTTTCATCAACGAACCGCACTGCAAGGGTTTCGACGAGAGCCAGGAATGGACCGTGGCCGATTGGCGCCAGGACCAGGGGGTGGACGAACGCGACGCGGTCAACGCCGAATGGACCGACCTGGTGGTGCGCAAACGCTCGTTCCCGGTGAACATCAAGCTCACCGACCAGGCCAAGCAGATGTTCTTCATGGTGAGCTACAACCTCGACCAGTTCCGCCGTTTCGTCTTCGAGAGCACCTTCCTGCAGCGCATGCCCGTGGACGACGCCACCCGGGAGCAGCTCAAGACCGACGACGTGGCCCTGCTCAAGTTCGGCGTGAACTGGCTCAAGAACCTGCTGTTCAAGCAAAAAGACCCCCTCCCGTAAAAACATCCGCCGGTCGCCCCGAATGGCTCCGAAGATACGGGGCGACCGTAGAATTCCCGTGCCTGTTTATGGAACTCCCTTTCAGAACCTTTGGCCCAAAAGGCATTTTGAGATAGTTCTATAAGAAAGGAATCTCGAAGTTGGCCTCCCAACCCCCCTCCCACCCGCGCAACCCCAATCTGCTTCAGGTCCTGGTGGTGCCCGTTGTGTTCCTCCTGGTGGCAGGGCTGATCGCCGCCGCCGGCTATTTGCGTTTCGAGGAGCTGAAAAAGAGCATCCGGAACGACAGCTATGCCAATCTGAGCGCCGTGGCCGATTACAAGGCCGCCCAGATCACCCAGTGGATGGGCCAGCGGCGCAAGGAGGCTGAAGCCATCGGCCTCAACCGCTTTCTGGCAAAAGAACTGCGCAACGGCGTCACCCGGGACCTGCGGGCCTACCTGGACAAGCTCACCCTGCAAGGCGGCTACCGGACGACGGCGATCCTGGACACCCGGGGCGAGGTCCTCTTCTCCATGGGCGAGGAGGTAAGCTCCCTGGACCCGGAAACCGAAAACCTCGCCGCGGAGGCCGTCAAATGCGGCTGCGCCCAGGTCTCCGACCTGCGGATCGACGCGGGCGCCGGGTTGGACGGCCAACCCCCAAAGATCCACCTGGACCTGCTGACGCCGCTCAAATACGTGGCGTCCGGCAAGGAACGGACCGCGGGGGCGATGCTGCTGCGCATCGATCCGCGTGCGGACTTCTACCCTCTGGTGCAAAGCTGGCCCACGGCCAGCCCGACGGCCGAAACGCTGCTGGTGCGTGCCGAAGGCCAGGATGTACTCTTTCTAAATCCCCTGCGCCACCAGCGCAATGTGGCGTTCACCCTGCGCATGCCGCTGGAAAGCGCCGATCTGCCGGCCGCCATGGTGGCCCGGGGATGGCGCTGGGTGGTCGAGGGGGTCGACTACCGGGGGGTGCCGGTGGTGGCCACACTCCGGCCGATTCCCGGCACCCCCTGGTCCATGGTGGTCAAGATAGATGCCGCCGAGCTGTTCGCGCCCCTGGCCAGGAGCGGCCGGACCATCCTGAGCGGGTCGCTGCTCCTGGTCCTGCTCACCGCCGCGGCCTTTTTCATGTTCTGGCTGCAGCAGCGGTCGGCGGAGCACCAGAAGCAGGAGACCCTAGCGGGCCGGGCCAACCTGGGCCAGAAACTGGACGCCTTCATCCAATCCATTTCCCGGGAGCTGCGCACCCCCCTGCGCGACGTGGAAAAGTACAGCCGGCAACTGCAGGAAGCGTTGCCGGAAGGGTTTAAGGCCCAAAGTCGCAACTCCCTGGAGCGCATCCGCGCCGGCCTCCAGGCCATGGATCGGCGCATCGACGATCTGCACGCTTTTTCCCGACTGAGCAGCCGCGACCTGGCACCGGAGCGCATCGATATGAACGGCCTCTTCCGTGCGGTTTTCGATGAGCTGCGCATGGCGGAACCCGGTCGGGAGGTGCGCCTGGAACTCGATGCGGTGCCATCGGCACAAGCCGACCCGATCCTGATCCGGGAAGTGGTGCGCCACCTGCTGAGCAACGCCTTCAAATTCACCCGCGGCCGCAAACCGGCCAAAATCGAAGTTGGCGCCCTGGCGCCGTTCATGGGCCGCGATGGATACCGGACCTTTTTCGTGAAAGACAACGGCGTCGGATTCGACATGCAGCAGGCCGACAAGCTGTTCGCCATTTTCCAGCGGCTGCACGATCCCAAGAGCTTCGAAGGCAGCGGCATGGGCCTGGTGGCGGTCAAACAGATCGTCGAACGCCACGGCGGCCAGGTGTGGGCGCAGGCCTCCCCGGACGAGGGGGCGCTCTTTTTCTTCTCGCTGCCGTCCCAGGAGCGGTGAACGGGCCCGCGCCAACCGCGGACGCACATCACCGCATGCCAGTGGGAATTTCTCCTTTTGACTCCTGATGCCTTACCATCTAAAATGACAACAAGAACCAAACCGGCTGGACCTCAACGCCCTTGTCCATAAAATTCTCCTGCGGGGCGTCGGCCCGGTCCAACCGGGCGGATCCCTTGGCAGCCACATAGACACCTTATTGGAGACCCACCGGGATAAGGTGCCCGCCATCCCAGATACGCTGTCGCAATGGCGGCAAGAATTGAGTGGGAGCATTCCGGGGGAACATTCATGAATCATGAAGAAGGGTTTCTGCCCAGTTGGATGGTTGCGGCGCTGGCGCTCACCCTGCTGATCGCCGTCGCCGGCGGGATTTGGTTCTACCGTCACCAGGAACAGACGGTGCGGCAGCAGGCGGCGGCCAATCTGGAGGCCATCGCGCAGCTCAAGACCGACCAGATCGCGGCCTGGCGCAGCGAGCGGTTGAGCAATGCCGCCGTCCTCATGGGACGCGCTTTTCTGGCCGAACGCGTCGCCCTATGGATGGCGCATCCCTCCGACGAGACCCGCCAGGCGCTGCTGGCCGATTTTAAAGTCCTGCTGCGGCAATACCATTACGCCGACATCCTGCTGACGGACCCGGCCGGACAGGTTCGCCTGAGCCTGACCGGCAATGGGAAGGCCCACGCCGCCTATATGGCCTCCCTGGCGGATGCGTTCCGCGAGCGCAAACCCATCTTGACCGAACTGCATGCCGACCAGCGCTATCCAAACCCCCACATCGCCACGGTGGCCCCCCTCTTTGCCGGCGGCCGCACGGCCGCCGAACCGGTCGGTGCCATCATCCTGGTGAGCGACGCGCAACGCTTCCTCTTTCCTTTGATCCAATCGTGGCCGCTGCCGAATCATAGCGCCGAAACCTTGATCGTCCGGCGCGAGGGCGACGACGTGCTGTTCTTGAGCGAGCTGCGTCACCGGAAAGAGACGGCCTTGAAACTGAGGATCCCCCTGGGGCAGGCCGATCTTCCGGCAGCCATGGCGATCCAGGGCAGGCAGGGTCTGGTCCAGGGCAGGGATTACCGCGGCGTCGAAGTCGTGGCGGTGCTCAAGCCCATCCCGGATTCGGCCTGGTTCATGGTTTCCAAGATGGATGCAGCCGAAGTTTACGCCGCCTGGCACCTGAACGCGATGCTGATCCTGCTGGCGCTGACGGGCACGGTGGGGCTGATCGTCGTGGTGGGATTGGTCCTCTGGCAACGGGAACGAAAGAACCACTACCAGGCGCGGTACCGGTCCGAAGCAGCCCTGCGCGCCGCTGCGGAGCGCCACAGCATCACGCTCAAAGCCATCGGCGACGCGGTCATCGCCACCGATGCCCAGGGCCGCGTGGAACTGCTCAACCCCGTGGCCGAGGCCCTCACGGGTTGGCGCGAGGCCGAGGCCCGCGGCCGATCGATCGCGGAAATCTTCCACATTGTCAACGAAGCCACCGGCGACCCGGTCGAGAGCCCCGTGACCCGGGTGCTGCGCGAGGGACGGGTGGTGGGCCTGGCCAACCACACCCTGCTGATCGCCAGGGACGGGGTGGCGCGGCCGATCGCCGACAGCGGCGCGCCCATCCCCGGCGAACAGGGGGCGATGACCGGCGTGGTGCTGGTATTCCGCGATCAGAGCGAAGAGCGCCGAGCCCAGCGGCTGATCCAGAAACGGATGGAATTGATCGAATATGCGGACCACCATCCGCCGGACGCATTTCTGACCAAGGCCCTGGATGAAATCTGCGCCTTCGTGGAGAGCCCCATCGGGTTCTACCACTTCGTCGAAGCCGATCAGCAGAACCTTTCCCTGCAGCAGTGGTCCACCCGTACCCGCGAAGAGTTTTGCCGCGCCGAGGGCAATGGCATGCACTATGCCATCGACCAGGCCGGCGTCTGGGTCGAGTGCGTGCATGCCAAAAAGCCGGTCATCCACAACGACTACGAGGCCCTGCCGCATAAGAAGGGCATGCCCGCGGGCCACGCGCGGGTGGTGCGCGAGCTGGTGGTGCCCGTGATGCGCCAGGGCAAGGTGATGGCGATTCTGGGGGTGGGCAACAAGCGGGCCGATTATACGGAAAAGGACGCCGAAGCCGTCGCCTTTCTATCCGACATGACCTGGGAGGTGCTCAAGCGGGAACGGGCCCGACAATCCCTGGAAAATTCCGAAAAGCGTTACCGCCGGCTTTTCGAATCGGCCAAGGACGGCCTCCTGATCCTCGACGGCGACACCGGCGAAGTGACGGATGTGAACCCGTACCTGCTGGCATTGCTCGGCTGCCCGCGCCAGGAGCTGCTCGGCAGGCGCCTGTGGGAGCTTGCGCCGTTCAAAAAGATCGCGGGCTCCCAGGCGGCCTTCAGCACGCTGCAGAGCGACAACTACTTCCGCTTCGAAGACCTGTCGCTGGCAGCGGGCGACGGGCGAAAAATAGAGGCGGTGTTCGTCAGCAACGCCTACACGGTGGACCAAAAGCGCGTCATCCAATGCAATATCCGCGACATCAGCGCGCGCAAACGGACGGAGCGGGCGTTGCGGGAGAGCGAACAGAAGTTCCGCATGCTCGTCGAAAACAGCCGGGATATCCTCTATACCCTCGACGCCGAAGGAAGATTTCTCTTCGTCTCCCCCGCGGCGTTCTATCTGTTGGGATATGAACCGGAGGCGCTGGTGGGCCGCCCCTACCAGGAGCTCGTACACCCCGACGATATTGAGATCTGCGAGCAAGTCATCCGCCGGCGGATGGTGGCGGGTGAACTCTCACGGGGTTTCGAATACCGGGTGCGCCATATCAACGGCGAATGGCGCTGGCATACGGCCAGCGGCGGCCCGGTGGTGGACGCCGACGGCAACTTTCTGCACATTCAAGGGCTGGCCCGAGACATCACCCGGGTCCACACCCTCGAGGAGCAGCTGCGCCAGTCCCAGAAGATGGAGTCCATAGGCCGGCTGGCCGGCGGCGTGGCCCACGACTTCAACAACATGCTCAGCGTGATCCAGGGGTACGCGGAGTTGTCCCTGGCCCGGACGACCCCCGGCGACCCGCTGCACGCCAACCTGAAGGAAATTTTCAATGCCGCGCGTCGTTCTGCGGATATCACCCGTCAATTGCTGGCGTTTGCGCGCCGGCAGACCATCGCCCCCCGGATCCTCGACCTCAACGCCACCGTGGAGGGCATGCTCAAGATGCTGCGGCGGCTCATCGGCGAGGATATCGACCTGGCCTGGCTGCCCGGGTCGGGATTGCGCAGCGTCAGGATGGACCCCTCGCAGCTCGACCAGATCCTGGCCAACCTGTGCGTCAACGCCCGCGACGCCATCCGCGATACCGGCAAAATCACCATCGAGACGAAAAACAGCCGCTTCGACGATGCCTATTGCGCGCAGCATGCCGGCTTTCTGCCCGGAGAGTATGTGCAGCTGGCGGTGAGCGATAACGGATGCGGCATGGACAAAGCGACGCTTGCCCATCTTTTCGAACCCTTTTTCACCACCAAAGGGGTGGGCGAAGGCACCGGGCTGGGGTTGGCCACGATCTACGGCATCGTCAAACAGAACGACGGCTTCATCAACGTCTACAGCGAGCCGGGCCAGGGCTCGACCTTCCGCATCTACCTGCCCTCGCGTGAGGGCCGGGCCGATGAAACCGGGCAGGAGAAGGCGGCGGCGATTCCCAGGGGAAGCGGCGAGACGGTGCTGGTGGTGGAGGACGAGGAGGCGATCTTGACCCTGGCCGGCAAGATCCTCGAAATGGAGGGCTATCGGGCCTTGGCCGCCCCGGGGCCCGACGAAGCCATCGCGCTGGCCGGCCGGCACGAGGGCGCCATCCAACTGCTCGTCACCGATGTGGTGATGCCCGGGATGAACGGCCGCGAGCTGGTCGAGCGGCTGCGCACCATCCACCCGGAGCTCAAATGCCTCTTCATGTCGGGCTACACGGCCAATGCCATCGCCCACCACGGGGTGCTGGACGAAGGGGTGCGTTTCCTCCAGAAACCGTTTTCCAACGAAGATTTCGTGCACAAGGTCCGCGAGGCGCTGGACGACACCTGATGGAGCCGGTCACCCCAGCCGCAGCCGGCGCAGGTCGGCGATGTGCCGGGCCGGATAGACACCGGTGGGGCACACCCGGCTGCAGGCCAGGGCCCGCTCGCACATGGGCTCGCCGTGGGGGACGGCCGCCCGGGCCAGCAGTGCGGGACGCTGTTCGGCCGTTGTCTTTTGCATCTGGTTGTGCAGGGCGGCCAGGGCCGCCGGTCCCATGAACGGGGGGTGGGCCTGCACGGCCGGGCAGACCGAAACGCAGGCGCCGCACTCGATGCAGTTTTCCAGCCGCAGCGCGCCGCCGCTGTCCGCCGCACCCGCCAGGGGCTCGGCGGTGCGCAGTACTTCCCATTCCGCCTCGATCTCCCGATAGAAGCCGGTCATGTCCACGGCCAGGTCGGCGATGCGCGCGAAGCCGCGCAACGGCGCCAGGGTCACGGTGGTGGTCGCAAGGGCCCATACCCGGGTGAGGCAGGCCAGGCGCTCGGTGCCGTTGATGATGCAGGCGCAGGTGCCGCAGGCACTGTGGTGGCACGAATGGCGGTAGACCAGGGTCGGGTCCTGGACCAGGCGGATCTGCTCCAGGCAGTCCAATACCGTCATGTTCTCATTTACTGCCAGGACAAAGGTCTCGAAGCGGGATGGATCGATCCGCCCCGGCTTGAAGCGCGAGATCTTGAATCGAATGGTTCGCATCGGTTCCGGTTCGCCCTGGCCGGTGGGCACAGCCATGTCGCCGCTCCTTTCTTCCATCTACGGCACCGCCTGCCGCCAATAGCCTCGGTAGGGCCGCAACACCGTCTCCCGGGTGCGGCCGGCGATGTTGCGGCCGGTCTTGCGGCAGATCAGGTCGGCGCTCTTTTCGGCCATGGCCCGCATGGTGGTGGCTTTGCCGCCGATGAGGGTCACCAGCCCCTCCACCCGGTCGCGCACCGCGTGGTCGAAGCAGTCGAAAGTTCGGCTGATGCTGTAGGGGTCCAGGGCCGGGTCGGTGCGCAGTAACGGCCGGCTGGCACTCCACACGGCGTGGGGCTGCAGACTGCGGACGGCCGGCAGCAGTTGCGCGCCAAGCGTCAATAGCCGCCGGATATGTGCTGCCGGGGCCGTCACCCGGTCCGGGTCATCGGCCAGCCAGGCGGTGGTGCCCAGGATGCTCAGGCGGCGCTGGGGCACGATGATGTCGCCCTCGCCGGCCGGGTGCAGCCGGTTGACCACCATGTGGGTCAGACGGCCGGCCACCGACACCATGACCCCCGGCGCCGGCTGGATGGGCACCTGCACGGCCGCCATCTCCGCGATGCGGCCGGCCCAGGGGCCGGCGGCGTTGACCACCAGGTCAGCGCCGATGGTTTCGCTGCGCCCGGTGCGGTGATCGCAGACCTGCACGCCGGTGACGGCGCCGCCCCGGCGTTCGAGTGCGGTCACCTCGCAATAGGGCCGGATCTCGGCGCCGTTGGCCCGGGCCGTGGCAAAGAACGGCAGGGCCAGGCGAAAGGCGTCCATGCTGCCGTCGGGCACCCGCACCGCCGCCTTGGCTTCCGGGTTCAGGCCCGGCACCCGCGCCAGGGCCTCGTCCACGGAGATCTCCCGGGCCGGAATGCCGGCGGCGGCGCACCCTTCCAGGAAGGGTTCCCGGAACGACAGATCGGTCTCGTCCAGGGCCACGAAGAGCCCGTCGTTGGGTTCGATGGCCTGGGGTGCGATGCGGCGCAGGATCTGGTTCTCTTCCCAGCACTCCCGGGCGGCGGCCGGGTCGTGGAGCACATAACGGGCACCGCTGTGCAGCAACCCATGATGCCGTCCGGTGGTGCCCGAGAGCAGCTCGCCCTTTTCCACCAGCGTCACCCGGAACCCGCGCAGGGTCAGGTCATGGGCCAGGGCCCCGCCCACGCCGCCGCCGATGATGAGGACATGTTCCATCCCTGTCCGATTCCGATCACTTCCATTCCTGGCAAAGAATTTATCGATTCAGCACTTCCTGCACTTTCAGGCCCAGGTCCTTCCTGGTGAACGGTTTCTGGATGAAATGAGTGCCGGGGGCCAAAATACCGCGCTCGGCGATCACGTGCGCCGGATAGCCGGATATGAACAGGCACTTGAGTCCCGGTCGCAGGACGCTGAGGCGCCGCCACAATTCGAGGCCGTTGACGCCGGGCATGATCACGTCGGTCACCAGCAGGTGGATCCGATCGGCGTGATCCCTGGCCAGACGCTCGGCCTCGGTCGGCGATTTTGCGGCCAGCACGGCATAGCCCTGCTTTTCGAGCATCCGGGTGGCCAGGGACAAGATAGCCGGCTCGTCTTCCACCACAAGAATCGTCTCCCGGCCGCCGGGGGGGGCTCCCGGCCGCGCCGCCTTCTCCAACGGCCGGACCTCGATCAGATGCCGGGGCAGATAGATGGTAAAGGTCGTTCCCTTGCCCGGCTCGCTCTCGGCCGTGATGAAGCCGTTGTTCTGCTGGACGGCGCCGTACACCATGGAGAGGCCCAGGCCGGTGCCCTCCCCGATCCCCTTGGTGGTAAAGAACGGCTCGAAGATATGGGGCAGGACCGCCGCATCGATGCCGCAGCCGTCGTCTTGTACGGAAAGCCGCACATATTCGCCGGGTACCAGCCCCGGGCGGCCGGCACAGTCGTCCGCCGAGAGGGCCACATTCCCGGTTTCGATGGCGATCCGGCCCGTGCCGGCGATGGCATCCCGGGCGTTGATGCACAGATTGGCCACGATCTGGTCGATCTGAGACGGGTCCACCCTGACCGGCCACAGGTCCGGGCCGGGCTGCCAGTCGAGCTGGATATCCTCGCCGATGAGCCGCGCCAGCATCTGTTGGATGCCGGCCACGGTCTCGTTGAGGTCCAGCACCTTGGGCGCGACGATCTGCTTGCGGGCAAAGGTCAGCAACTGCCGGGTGATCCTGGCCGAGCGCTCGGCGGCCTGGATGATCTCCTGCAGGTCGGCGTGCACCGGGTCCGCGGGGTCGACCTGGCTCAACGCCATCTCCGCATTGCCGAGAATCACGCCCAGCATGTTATTGTAGTCGTGGGCCACGCCGCCGGCCAGGCGACCCACCGATTCCATCTTCTGGGCCTGCCGCAATTGGGCTTCGAGCCTGACCCGCTCTTCCTCGGCGCGGTTGCGCTCGGTGATGTCGAAGGCGAAAGTGAGAATGCAGGTCTTTCCCTCGATCTCGATCTGTTCGCCGGAAACCAGGTAATCGCGGATCTCTCCGGAATGCATGCGGTAGGAGACGGCGAAATCGCGCAACGCCCCCTTGGCGGTGAGCTCCTCCAGGAACCGCTGCCGGTCGGCGGCATCCACCCAGATCCCCAGCTCGATGGAGGTGCGGCCGATCACCTCATCCCGCCGGAAACCCGTCTTCCTCAGGAAGACATCGTTGACCTCGACGTATTTGCCATCCTCCATGGAGGTAATGGTAATCGCCTCGGGGCTGGCGAGGAAGGCCTTGGCGAATTTTTCTTCCGACTTCCTTAGAGATTCCTCGGCGCGCTTGCGCTCGGTGATGTCGCGCAGGAAGATCACCATCCGCCCCCCTTCGACGGGCCGGTACTTGGCGCTCACCTCGATTTCAAAGAGGTCACCATCCTTGCGGCGGTGGCGGGTCTCGAAACGCATCTCACCTGCGCTCACGACCGACTGGATGCGGCGGGCGATCGCCTCGCGCGTCTCGTCAGCTTCCAGATCCGCGACGCTCATGGCCAGCAGCTCCTGTTCGCTGTAGCCGCTCATCCGGCAGTAGGCCGCGTTGACCTCCAGCAGGCGCCCCCGGGTGTCGGTCAGCCAGAAGCCGTCCATGGCCGTCTGGATGATGTCCCGATGGCGCTCCTCGCTCTGTTGCAACGACGCTTCGACATGTTTGCGCCTTTCCACCATCTGGGGCGGGGCGGATCCATCGGGTCCGGGCGGCTGGTTCATGCCGATCTTCCTTTCGTGCTTGTAAACGGGTCAACCCATGGCCGTCATCACGATAGCAGTCAACTCTGCTTCGGTCAGCTCGATGGGATTGCCCTTCATGCTGCTGGCCCGGCGGGCGTTGGCCACCAGGGCCGGCACGGCCCGGGCGTGGAACCCCCAGCGGGCAAGCGGCGGGATGGCGAACCGCGCCACCAGTTGCCGCACCCATTGAACGCCGTCCACGGCCGTGGCCTGGGGCAGGCCGGTGAAGATCCGGGCAACGCAGCTATACCGCTCCAGCGCCATGCTGCCCGGAGACCTTTGGGCCAGGGCGCCGATGTTGGCCGCCATCACCTCGGGCAGCAGCCGGGCGCACACGGCGCCGTGGGGCGCCGGGGTCATGCCGCCCAGGGGCCCGGCGATGCCGTGCACCGCCCCCAGGCCGGCGTTGGCCAGGGCCAGGCCGCTGAAGAGGCTGGCCAGGGCCATGTCCGTGCGGGCGGTCAAGTCGTCTCCATCGGCCACGGCCCGGGGGAGCGCCACAGCCGCCCGGGCCAGCCCTTCGCGGCACAGGGCATCGGTCAACGGGTTGGCTTTGGCCGAGACAAATGCTTCCAGCAGCTGGGTCAGGGCGTCGCAGCCGGTGGCGGCGGTGATCGCCGGCGGCAGCCCCAGGGTCAACTCCGGATCCACCACGGCCAGGACCGGCAGCATGCGGTCGCTGCGCAGACTCACCTTCACCTGATGCCGCCGGCTTTTGAGCACCGCGTTGCGGGTCACTTCGCTGCCGGTGCCGGCGGTGGTGGGAACGGCGATGCAGGGCAGGGGCGGTCGGGTCAGGGGCTGGCCCTGGCCGATGACCTCCAGGTAAGTGTCGATGGGCTCGGTGTTGACGGCCAGGGCCGCGATGGCCTTGGCCGCATCCAGGGCGCTGCCGCCGCCCATGCCGATGACCAGGTCGCATCGCTCCCGGCGGGCCAGGGCCGCGCCGTCCGTCATCTGTTCGATTTCCGGTTCGCCGCTCACCGGGAAAGTCAACCAGGCCATGCCGGCCTTTTCCAGCTCCCGGCCCAGGCCGGCGGCCCGCTTGGGATCGCGGCCGGTGACCACCAGCGCCCGCCGGCCCAGCGCCGCGGCCCGCGGGCCCGCCTGGCCCATGGTACCCGGTCCGAAGAGAATGGTATTTGCGGTGGCAAATGAAAAATGCATAGGTGACAGTCCGTCGCCGGTTCCCTGGGAGACCCGCGGTTTGGGTGGATAGATGGCATTGTCCGGGTGACTGATGAGAATACTATACGCAACTCTCGCAGAAAGAGACACTAAAAACTGCATTGGCGCACGCGACCCCTTTTCGAGCGCCGCGGGACCAGCGCGCATGGCCGATGGGCGAAGCAAAATGCTGCGGCTCGAGCGCCAAAACGAAGGTGGGGATCTTACCGGTGATGCTTTACGCGACGTTGCCGGATCGAATACTGTTCCATGCCGTTCAAACGATTCATCGTTTGGGTTGTCTATCCAGCGGGACCCTTGCCCGCATCCGGTTCGATGGATGGTTCCGGCCGATGCCCCTTGATGGTCCGTTTGAGAAAAAAGTAAGCAACGGCGATGGCCAGGATGAGTGCCGCAATGCCTATGACGGTCAGTCCCGAATACTCCTTGAGGTCAAGGATGATCACCTTGCGGGCGATGGCGATCAGGGCCACTTCTAAAACGATTTCCGAGTGCACCACCTTTTCGATCAGATAGGCCTTGATGGTTTCCAGCAATTCGATCCCGATGAGGATCAGCATGAAAAAGCCGAAGATATCCAGAAGCTGATGAATTTCCAGCCACATGACAGGCGGCGAGACGATTTGCGTGACAATGATGTACCCCAGTTCGAGGGTCGATATCGCCACCACGATGACCATCATAAAAATCAAGGCGAAGATGACGGCTCGTTCAAATGTTTTCAGAAACCTGGTCGCCATGCGATTGCTCTCTTTTTGGCCGGTCCATGCAGGATGTTCGGGGTCGATCGCCCCACCCAACAGGTCACGGAAAATATACACTGCCCGGCGGTACCGGGCCAATGAAATTGTGCGCCCGTCGAAACCCCGCGAAGGGGCACGCCACGGGGCGGCTAGGTGGTCCAATCGAGCGTCCGCTGCACCGCCTTCTTCCAGCCGGCGATGCCCCGGACCCGCTGCTCCGGTGCCATGCTGGGCTCCCAGCGCTTGTCCATGGCCCAGTTGCGCTTGAGCTCGTCGATGCCCGAAGCAAAACCGATGGCCAGGGCCGCGGCCGAGGCGGCGCCCAGGGCTGTGGTCTCGGTGATCTTGGGCCGGATCACGGGCACGCCCAGCACGTCGGCCTGGAACTGCATGAGCAGTTCGTTGGCCACCATGCCGCCGTCCACCCGCAGGCTGGTCAGCGAGACGCCCGAGTCCTTGGCCATGGCCTCCACCACGTCCAGGGTCTGGTAAGCCACCGCTTCGAGCACGGCCCGGGCGATGTGGCGGCGGTCGATGTAGCGGGTCAGGCCCACGATCACCCCCCGGGCGTCCGCCCGCCAGTAGGGGGCGAAGAGGCCCGAGAAGGCCGGCACGATATAGGCGCCGCCGTTGTCGGCCACCCCGCGGGCCAGGGGCTCGATCTCGGCCGCGCTGTGGATGAAGCCCAGGTTGTCCCGCAGCCATTGCACCAGGGCTCCGGCGATGGCGATGGCCCCTTCCAGGCAGTAGACCGGCTGCTGGCCGCGGACCTGGTAGCCCACGGTGGTGAGCATGCCGTGACGGCTGGCGACCGCCTCGTGCCCCGTGTTGAGCAGCAGAAAGCAGCCGGTGCCGTAAGTGTTCTTGGCCTCGCCCACCGCAAAGCAAGTCTGGCCCACCAGGGCCGCCTGCTGGTCGCCCAGGGCGCCGCACACCGGCACCTCGGCCCCCAGGGGGCCGTCGGCCCGGGTGAGGCCCCAGGTGTCGGAATCGATAGAAGGCACGATGCGCGGCAGCATTGCCTCGGGGAGGTCCAGAATCTTCAAGATCTCCGGGTCCCAGGCCAGCGTCTGCAGGTTCATGAGCATGGTCCGGCTGGCATTGGAGACATCGGTGACATGGGCCCCGCCCGCCGGCCCGCCGGTGAGCCACCAGATGATCCAGGTCTCGATGGTGCCGAAGAGGGCCTCGCCTCGACCGGCGCCGGCCCGCGCCTCGGGTACGTGATCCAGGATCCAGCGCAGCTTGGGCCCGGAGAAGTAGGTGGAGATGGGCAATCCGGTCTTTTCCCGGAAGCGGTCCTGGCCGCCGTCGGCCATCAGGCGCCGGCACAGGTCGTCGGTGCGCATGCACTGCCAGACGATGGCGTTCATGTAGGGCTGCCCGGTGTGTTTGTCCCACACCACCGTGGTCTCGCGCTGGTTCGTGATGCCGATGGCCGCAATGTCTTTTCCGGTCAGGCCGGTCTTGGCCAGGGCGCCGCGGATCACTTCGCCGCTGTTGTGCCAGATTTCCATGGGGTCGTGCTCCACCCAGCCGGGCTGGGGAAAGATCTGGCGGTGCTCCTTCTGATGCAGGCCCACGATCTGCCCCCAGCGGTCGAAGATGATGAAGCGGTTGCTGGTGGTGCCCAGGTCCAATGCGCCGATATATTCGCCCATCGCTCTTCTCCTTAATAAAGGTTTTAAGTTTTAGGTGAAGGCATGCTGTCTATGGGATTTCTTTTATCGATAGAATACCACACCTAACACCTAAAACTTAAAACTTAAAACCATCGCTCCCCATCTAAACCCTAAAACTCGAAACCTGACACCTCAGCTTCTTCTATTTCGAAAGCCGCCGCCAAAATTTTAGATACCGAAACCGCCGCCGGGTCCCCTGGTCCCCGCGCCTGGTCGAACTGGAGCTGGCAATAAGTACAGGCAGTGGCCAGCACCCGGGCGCCGGCCTCGCGGGCATCGACCAGCTTGCGCCGGGTGAGGGCCAGGGCCAGACGGTCGTTCTTCTCCCACAGGGGCTGGCCGCAGCACTCCAGCCGCAGGGGCCACTCGACGCACCGGGCGCCGGTCGCGGCCAGGACCCGCTCGAAAATCGTCGGGGCCAGGGGGTTGTCGAACTGGGTGACATCCCCGGGCCGTAAGGCATGGCAGCCGTAGTGGGCCGCCACCTTGAGTCGGTCGAGGGGCCGGCGCACCCGGGCGCCGAGCCGCGCCGGGCCGATGTCCTGGTCCAGGGCCGTGAGCAGGTGGCGCACCACCAGGTCTTCGCGCCAAAAAAGCCCCTCTTTTTCCAGTAGGGTATTCATCCGGCGGCGCAGGTCGCTGCTGCGGCGCATCCAGTAGTCGGCCTGTTTGAGATTACCGTAGCAGCATTTGCAGGGCGTCAGCAGCGGCAGGCCCTTGTGGCCGGCCAGGGCCAGCACCCGCACGCCGCAGTACATGGCGGCGGTGAAATCGTTGTGACGCATCGGGTAGCCGCAGCAGTTGAGTTCGCTCTCTTCCAGGGTCACGTCCAGGGCCGCCAGCACGGCCCGGGTGTCGCGGTCGTAATCCGGCAAAAAGGGCGTCAGTTTGCAGCCGGGGAAGTAAAGATAGCGGAGTGCCGCCATGCGCTCAGGCTCCTGGCTTCCCTTCCGACGATGCCGGAGGGATGATTGTGGTCCGGTTCGGGTTGGATGCACGACGCTCCTGCGCAAAGCTCAGCCGCCGGCAGGCTTCGTTGCGCAGTTCGTAGAGCACGTCGGCCACCCGCACCCCTTGGGGGCAATGCTCCTGGCACTTGTAGCAGGTGACGCAATCCCATACCATGCGCGCCCCCATGGCCGCCTCCTTGAGCTGCAGGCGCATGAGGTTCATCACCTGCTGGGGGGTCATCTCCAGATCGCGCTGGGGGTCCGCGCTGACCGCCACCACCGGGCAGACGTTGGTGCAGGTCGAGCACTGCACGCAGGCCCAGAAGGTGTTGGGATTGTCCGTGAGGCAGACGGCCGGCTTCGCGGCGGCCGGTGCGGCGTGGCCGGCGAGAATTTCGGCCCACTGGGACGCCGAATGGCGCCGGATCCAGCCGTGGGGATCCGGATATCCGCTGCGGCGCAGATCTTTTTTCGAGGCTGCCCACAGGTCCTGCAGGTCGATGCCCGACGGACACCACAGGGTGCAGCGGCCGCAGGCCGTACAGATGAAGCTGCCCTCGGCCAGGGCCATGGCCGTGCGGGGCGAAGTGCGGCCGGCGGCCAGGCGCGCCACGCCGGAAAGTTTTTCCGAAGGCAGAATTTCCCGGTTGGGAATCACCTGGAAGATGGGCGCCACCGAACAGTGGCGGCTGCACTCGCCGCAATGGGTGCAGGCGTCCAGGCCCATGGCCCGGCGGGCAGGCCGATTGACGGCCGCATCGGCGGCGGCCGGCCCCTGGGCCCGGACCATCAGGCTCAACGGCGTGGTCAGCAGGTGGAACAGCTTGGTGAACGGCAGCAGGGCCAGGGCCAGGCAGCTGATGAGGTAGTGGGCATACCAGAGCCAGGTCTCAAGATCGATGCGGGCCATGGTCGCGGCCAGCGGTTTGAACGCCCTGGCCAGGGGATAGGCCATCACGGCCGAGGTGGGCCGGGCGTGGCAACTGGCGCAGTAGTCGGCGTGCAGTTGGGCACCTTCTTCCAGTGCGGCGGCGTCGGCTGCGGGCGGCGGGGTGAAGGCCACATCGAAGTACTTGGCCCAATAGGCCTTCAGCGGCGCGATCTCTTCGGGATCGTCGCTGCCCATGTAATCCACCACCATCTGGTCGAAGAAGTTGGGCGAGACGATCTGGGCCGCCTCCAAAACCGCGCCGCTGACCACGATGGCCGCCAGCAGCCAGAGCAGCAGCCGGTCGGCGCGGCGCGTGGTGCCGCGGATGACCGGGTCCCGCCACCGGCGGGCCAGTGCCACGATCACGCCGGCCAGCGCCAGCAGCCCCAGCAGGTTGCGCAGCAGCATGTAGGGGTTCAGGGTGGCGGCGTAATCGGAGAAGAGCCGGGCCACCGTGTAGTCGTCGAAAGTGTGAACCAGGAGCAGCAGCAATATGCCGAAGCTCAATGCCATGTGCATGACCCAGCGCAGCGGGCTCTGGCGCAGGATCTGACGCTGGCCCGCCACTTCCAGAAGCAAAGCGCGCAGCATCAGGGCCAGCCGCCGCGGGTGGATCACGGCGGCGAACACGGCCCTGCCGGCGTTGATCCCCCGCCGGAGCGGCGTGGTTTCAAGGCTCTCCGGCCCCAGGGGCAGGACAAACCAACGCCCCAGCCGATAGAGCACACCGGCCAGGCAGATCGAGGCGGCGAGGTAGGCGAAGTAGGTCAGGCGCATGGGGGCACCTTTCGGAGATGTTCCCGCGCGGGCACGCGGGAACGCTATCCATTTGCAAAGGCGGCGGCCGCCCCCCCGGGGCGGATCACGCCGGCGCAACCTGTTTCAAAAAATCGGCGCAGCTATTGACGGCGCCGCAGGCCGTGGCCACGGCCAGGCCGCTGCCGCACTTCTGGCGCATCCAGTCCTGGTAGGCCAGGAGCGAACCGGCAGCGAAGAGATTCGGGAAAAGGGTGTTGCCCTGGTGGTCCACCGGCCGGAAATTTTCATCCACGGCCACGCCGGCCCGGTTGATGGGATGGCCCTGGGGATCGAGCAGATCCTTGTGATGCCACGCTTCCCGATCCACGGGCTGGACCACCGGCAGATCGAAGATGGTCTCCTGGATGGCATGGCGCCGGGCGTGCAGACCCTTGCCGAAAAAGCGCCCGCTGCACAGCAGGACGCTGCGGGCCACCACCAGGCGCTCGGCCTCGGTGTAGCCCACGGCCAGGGACCAGCGGCCGCCGTTCACGCGCTGAACCCCCAGGACCCGCTGCTGCCACAAGGGCCGAATGCCCATGGCGGGCAGCCGCTGTTCGAACAGCTCCCGCAGGCGCACCCCGGTCACCGCCGGCAGCATGGTGGGGATTTCAAAGACCGGCACACCCAGGCCCTGTTGCAGATCCGCCAGCACACGTTCGGTGCGGTAAAAGCCCAGCACGGCGGGCAGCCCCACGTATTGGGCGTCGCCCAGGTGGGGCCGGATGGCGTCCACCAGCTTTTGCCGGGTCTCGGCCGCATCCAGGGACCGGGCCATGTGTTCGGTGTAGAGCTCGCCCTGGGCATCGGGAAAGGGAAGGCGCACCGGCCGCAAATCGGGCCAGTGGCGTTCCAGGCTCAGGGCGATCTGCCGGGCACTGAACCCCTTGAGTCCCTCGAACCCCACCAGCAGGCACGGTGCCTGGTGCGCCAGGGCCGTGGGGCCGTGCTGCATGGTGTGGGGCACGGCATAGGTGGGCTTGCGGGTGCCGGCGGCGGTGACAAGCATCTGGTTACGGGCGCCGAGGGTCACATGGGGATACCCGCCGGTCTGCAGAAAGGCCAGGAAATCCTCCATGGCCCGGCGGATGGTGGCGATCTCCAGCTTGGCATAGGGATGCAGCGGTTCGTCCCGGCACAGTCGCGCAATTCCCTGCCAGGGATCGCCCACCATCCGGCCCTCGGCCACCGGGTGCACCCCCAGCAGGTCCAGGGGACCGCTGGCAAAGCCCAGTTCGCCGGTGATGCCCACCTGGACCGCGTCCAGCCCCCGGCGGGCGGCGAACAGCGCCGCGGCCATGCCGGCCATGCCGGTGCCGATGATCACGAGGTCGCAGGCAATCTCCTTTTCCTTCATCACCATATGCTCACTGAAAGATGGTTTTATGTTTTGAGTTTTAGGTGAAGGATGGAATCGATTTATATAAAGGACAGCATACCTCCACTTAAGACCTGAAACTTAAAACTTAAAACCCTCCCTTTCCCGATACCTAAAACCTAAAACCCTTCTTTTCTTCCAGTTCGAGACAGAACAACCCGCAATGCATCGCCTCCAGCAGCTCGGCCTGAGCCAGCGAGGTGTCCCACAGCAGCGGCTGCTGGCCGCGCCAGCGCTCGCTCAGGAAGGCGCGCAGCTCTTCGACCCCCTGGTGGTTCGACAGGTGCTGCCGGTCGTAGAGGTGGGCGGCCAGACGCTGGCTGCAGAAGGTCCCCTGGCAGGGGCCTTTGCCGATACGGCTGCGCAGGCCGATGGCCTTGAGCCCGGGCCGGCCGGCCTGCTGCTTGATGCTGGCCACGATCTCTTCCACCACGCTCTGGGGCACCATTTCGCATTCGCAGATCAGCAGGTCATCGGCGGCATGGGTGCGCAGCCAGGTGTTGGGGGCCAGCCCCGGCTCGGTCCAGCGGGCGTCGACGGTGTTGGGCAACGGCTCGGTGTGGGTCCGGCAGGGGGCCGCCACGCCCAGGCGCCGGCACACCAGATCGGCGGTCTTTTCGGCCATCAAACGATAGGTGGTCAGCTTGCCGCCGGTGATGGTCACGAAGTTGGCGATCTTCTCCGGCCGGCCGCCGTGGTCGATGAGGGCGAAGCCGCGGCTCACGGCGCGGTCGTCTCCGCCGCCGCCCTGGGCGCCGCCGCCGATCAGCGGCCGCACACCGCAGTAGGCGCGAATGTACCGGGTATCGGCCAGGGCCGGCACCATGACCGCGCCTTCGTCGATGATGTGATCCACCTCGTGGATCTCCGGGTAGATCACATCGGGAGAATCCACCCGTTCGGAGGTCGTGCCCAGGATGGAGACCGTGCCGCCGGGCACCAGGATGTCGGCGTCGGTGGCCTTGCGCAGCCGGTTGATCACCCGGTGACTCATGCGGCTCTGGGTCACCAGCAAGGTGCCTTTGGAGTAGCGCATGGAAAGTTCGGCGCCGGCCAGGGTCGCGATTTCGCCGGCCCAGGCGCCGGCGGCGTTGACCACCACCTCGGCCTCGATGCGGTGCTCCCGGCCGGTGAGGTCGTCGCGCACCCGGGTGGCGCGGATGCGGCCATCTTCGATTTCGAAACCGATCACCTTGCTGTAGCGCAGCAGTTGACCGCCGTGCTGTCGGGCATCGGCCAGGTTGTCCAGGGAGAGCTTGAAGGGATCGATGGTGGCGTCGTCGACACTGAAGGCCGCGATCAGCCGGTCGGAGAGAGCCGGTTCCTGCTCGCGCGCCTCTTTGAGGTCCACCGGCGCGGTGTCGATCCGGCAGCGCCGGCAGCGATCGGCGAAATCGGCGATATACTGTTCATCGTCGCCGGCCATGGCCACGAAAAGGCCGCCTGTGGTCTCCACGCAGTGGGGCGCCAGGCGCTTGAGCAGCTGGTTTTCCTGATGGCACTCTGCGGCCGAGGCCGGGTCGGAAGCGATGTAGCGCGCACCGCTGTGCAGCAGGCCGTGGTTGCCCCCCGAAGCGCCGTTGTTGACGTCGCGCTTTTCGACGATCACGGTCTGGACCCCCCGTAACCCCAGGTCCCTGGCCAGGCCGGCGCCGGTGACGCCGGCGCCGATGATGAGCACTTGGGTCTGCATGCCGCTTCTCTTACCCGTTCCGCCACCCGGCTTTTCCCTTGTGAAAGGTCGGCCCGGGTGTTAAGGTCGCTTTACCTTTACAATATTGGATATCGGATCTTTTTGATCGACACTTAACAAAAATCTCCGGCAGTGTCAGCAATAAATTTTCATTTGCGAAAATTAATAGTTCGATAGATTACATTCAACCAGCCGCTTGCCCTTCCCTGGAGGAACGACCGATTCCATGACAGCCCATCCCCATACCATTTCTCCCCGGCCGGCCGAAGACGCGGCGGACGCGGCCGGCGACAAACTCAGCCTCGGTTCGCGCCACGCACAGATCCAGAAACTGGTTCAAAGCAAAGGCTTCGTGACCATCGAGCAGCTGGCCAAGGAGTTCAACGTCACCCCGCAGACCATCCGCCGCGACATCAACATGATGAGCAAAGCGGGCCTGATCCAGCGCTACCACGGCGGCGCAGGCATGGGCTCGAGCACCGAGAACGTGGCCTACAAAGAGCGCAAGATCCTGTTTTACCAGGAAAAGAAGCGCATCGCGCAGATGGTGGCGGCCCAGATACCCGACCACGCCTCGCTGTTCATCAACATCGGCACCACCACCGAAGCCATTGCCCAGGCGCTGGTGCACCACAAACGGCTGCGGGTCATCACCAACAACCTCAATGTGGCCACCATTCTGTCCACAAACGAAAATTTCGAAGTGATCGTGGCCGGCGGCCTGGTGCGCCATCGCGACGGCGGCTTGATCGGCGAAGCCACCATCGATTTCATCCAGCAGTTCCGAGTGGATTACGGCATCATCGGCATCTCTGGCATCGACCTGGACGGCACCCTGCTCGACTTCGATTACCGGGAGGTGCGCGCGGCCCGCGCCATCATCGACAACTCCCGCAAAGTCTTTCTGGCCACCGACCACACCAAGTTCGGCCGCAACGCCATGGTGCGCCTGGGCAACATCGCCGAAATCGATGCCTTGTTCACCGACCAGGCGCCGCCGTCGGCCCTGGTGGAGGTGCTGACCAGGACCGAGGTAAAACTGTTCGTGGCCGAATGACCGGCCATCCGGCCGCCGCCGAGGCGGCGTCGAACCGGCTGGAATTCCGAAGTGTTTCATTATCGATCATTTTTTGCCCGGCAATTTTTAGAACACGAAACTTTATTTTCGCTTGCGAAACCCCCTGCGGCTTGTTATAGGACCCCTATCCCTGCTGCCATTTGCGCTTCCGTTTCGGGTCCACATTGCGTACCTTTCGCACAGATGCACGGAGAAAAGATCATGGCGCTGGTGCTCCAAGGCATAGACAAGATCGTCGGACGGGAAGTTCACCTTAAAGATATCCACCTGAAACTGGCCCCCGGTTCGCGGCATGTGGTCCTGGGTCGCACCCTGGCCGGCAAAACCTCGCTGCTGCGCGTCATGGCCGGCCTGGACCGCCCCACGGCAGGCCGCATCCTGGTGGAAGACAGGGACATGACCGGCGTCGGCGTGCGCAAGCGCAGCGTGGCCATGGTCTACCAGCAGTTCATCAACTACCCCTCGCTGACGGTCTTCGACAACATCGCCTCGCCCCTCAAACTTGCAGGGATGCCCAAGGCCGATATCGACCGGCGGGTGCGCGAGACCGCCGCCATGCTGCACATCGACAACCTGCTGGACCGGCTGCCGGCCGAGCTTTCCGGCGGCCAGCAGCAGCGCACCGCCATCGCCCGCGCCCTGGTCAAGGAGGCCCAACTGCTGCTGCTGGACGAACCGCTGGTCAACCTGGACTACAAGCTGCGCGAAGAGCTGCGGGTGGAATTGCAGCAGATCTTCGAACAACGCTCGGCCGTGGTAGTCTACACCACCACCGAGCCGGCCGAAGCCCTGATGCTGGGCGGCAATATCGTGGTCATGGACGAAGGCCGCATCCTGCAAGCCGGCCCCACGCCGGAAGTATATCGCCACCCGGCCACCATGCGCGTGGCGGAGATCTTCTCCGACCCACCCATCAATTTCATCAAAGGAGATGTGCGGGACCACCGGGCACTCCTGGGGCAGGCCATCCAGATGCCCCTCAACGGGCACATGGCCCACTTGGCGCCCGGCCCGTATACCTTCGGCGTGCGCTGCAACCACCTGTTCCTGAAAAGTACTTCCCCCGAGGATGTGGCCATCCGCGCCGTGGTGGAGCTGTGCGAAATCAATGGATCCGAAACCTTTATCCACATCAACTACGAAAACACGCGCCTGGTGGTCCAGGATGACGGAGTGCACTCGCTGAAGCTGGGACGGGAGGTGATGGTCTACGTCCATCCCTGCCACCTGTTCGTCTACGATCCCGAGGGCAAACTGGTGGCCTCGCCGGATCAGAGCTGCTACGTAGACAGATGAGAAGATAAGGAGCCCGCCCCATGGCGCGCATCGACATGCAGGAGGTGGCCCACAGCTACCTTCCCAAAATCCAGAAACCCGATCAATACGCCCTCAAGCGCATCCACATGACCTGGGAGGATGGCGGCGCCTATGCCCTGCTGGGCCCTTCGGGGTGCGGCAAGACCACCCTGCTCAACATCATCTCGGGCCTGCTCAAACCCAGCCAGGGCCAGGTGCTCTACAACGGCGAGGATGTCACCGGCCGGCGGCCGGAACAGCGCAACATCGCCCAGGTGTTTCAATTCCCGGTGCTCTACGACACCATGACGGTGGCCGAGAACCTGGCGTTTCCCCTGCGCAACCGCAAGGTGCCGGCGGACAAGATCCGCGAGCGGGTGGCCGAGGTGGCCGAGATGCTCGAGCTGACGCCGGTGCTGCACCGCAAGGCGGCCGGCCTGAGCGCCGACGCCAAGCAGAAGATCTCCCTGGGGCGGGGCCTGGTGCGCAGCGACGTGGCGGCCATTCTCTTCGACGAGCCGCTGACCGTCATCGACCCCCATCTGAAGTGGCAGCTGCGGCGCAAGCTCAAGGAGATTCACGAGCGCTTCCATACGACCATGATCTATGTGACCCACGACCAGGTGGAGGCCATGACCTTCGCCGACCACATCGTGGTGATGTACGAGGGAGAGGTCGTGCAGGTGGGCAGCCCCGAAGAGCTCTACGAACGCCCCATGCACAAATTCGTCGGCTACTTCATCGGCAGTCCGGGCATGAATTTCCTGCCCTGCAAGGTGCGCGGCAACGTCGCCGAGGTAGACGGCACGGCCCTGCGATTGGACGACCGAACAGCCGAACTGGCGGCCAAGGCCCGCGGCGCCCTGGAACTAGGGATCCGACCCATGCACCTGGAGCTCGCGACCGAGGCGGCGGAGGGCGCCCTGCCGGCCGACGTCAAGGCCGTGGAAGACCAGGGCAGCAGCAAAATCGTGACCCTCTCCCTGGGCGGCCAAATTCTGCGCGCCCGCCTGCCCGAGGAGAAGCCGGCGCCGCGACAGAAAGCCTGGCTGCGCTTTCCGCCGGAGTGGACCCGGCTCTTTGCCGATGGGAAATTGGTAGGTTAAAGAACGGAGTGCATGCATGGAGAAATGGGATGACAACCGCGCCTGGTTCCTGGTCCTGCCGGTATTCATCGTTGTCGCTTTCAGCGCCATTGTGCCGCTGATGACCGTGGTGAACTACTCGGTGCAGGACATCCTGGGCCCGGGCCAGACCTACTTCGCCGGCACCGAGTGGTTCGAAGAAGTCCTGCACGACGGTCGCCTCCACGAGGCCCTGTGGCGCCAACTGCTCTTTTCGGGCCTGGTGCTGCTCATCGAAATCCCCCTGGGCATCATGATCGCCCTGGCCATGCCCAAGCGCGGCTGGGGCGTGTCGGCCTGCCTGGTCACCCTGGCGCTGCCGCTGCTCATTCCCTGGAACGTGATCGGCACCATCTGGCTGATCTTCACCCGCCCCGACATCGGTATGCTGGGGGTGGCCATCAACAAAGCGGGCATCGTTTTCGATCACACCGCCAGCCCCACCGACGCCTGGATCACGGTGATGCTCATGGAAGTGTGGCACTGGACGCCGCTGGTGGCGTTGCTGTGCTACGCGGGCCTGCGCGCCATCCCCGAAGCCTATTACCAGGCGGCCAAGATCGACGGGGCGTCGGGCTGGGCCGTATTCCGCTACATCCAGCTGCCCAAGATGCGCGGCGTGCTGACCATCGCCATCCTGCTGCGCTTCATGGACAGCTTCCTGATCTATGCGGAGCCCTTCGTACTCACCGGCGGCGGACCGGGCAACTCCACCACCTTTCTCTCGATCTACCTGGTGAAGATCGCCATGGGCCAGTTCGATCTGGGACCGGCGGCCGCCTTCTCGCTGATCTACTTCGTGATCGTCCTGTTGTTCAGTTTCATTTTCTACCAGGTGCTCCAGAATGTCGGCAGGAGGGAAAAGCAATGAGAGTCCACAAACGAACCATCGCCCTGTGCTTTTACTTCGGCCTGTTGCTGCTTCCGATCTATTGGATGCTCACCATGTCCCTGCGCACCAACGCCGACATATTAGGGGCCTTCGCAATCTACCCGACCCATCCGACCCTGGCCAACTTCGTCAAGATCTTCACCGATGAGTCCTGGTATTCGGGTTACCTCAACTCAATGATCTACGTGACCGAGAATACGCTGATCTCACTGGTTACGGCCTTGCCGGCGGCCTATGCTTTTTCGCGTTTCCGCTTCCTGGGCGACAAGCACGTCTTCTTCTGGCTGCTCACCAACCGCATGGCGCCGGCCGCCGTCTTTCTGCTGCCCTACTTCCAGCTCTATTCGACGCTCCAGATGATCGACACCCACATCGCCGTGGCCCTGGCCCACTGCCTGTTCAACGTGCCGCTGGCCGTGTGGATTCTGGAAGGGTTCATGTCGGGCGTTCCCCGGGAGATCGATGAGACGGCCTTCATCGACGGCTACTCTTTCCCACGTTTTTTCACCACCATCTTCGTGCCCCTGATCCGCTCGGGCGTCGGCGTCACGGCCTTTTTCTGCTTCATGTTCAGCTGGGTCGAGCTGCTTTTCGCGCGGACCCTGACCGTCACCAAGGCCAAGCCCATCGTGGCCACCATGACCCGCACCATCAGCGCCACCGGACTCGACTGGGGCCTGATGGCGGCCGCGGGCATTCTGTGCATCCTGCCCGGCGCCCTGGTCATCTGGTTCGTGCGCAACCACATGGCCAAGGGCTTCGCGCTGGGCCGGGTGTAGCGAGGACGAGCCATGAATCTGGAATGGATGTACTGGACCAAGCCCACGGCGATCTTCTTTATCTTCATCTTCCTCCTGCTCGTCGCCATGGGCATCTGGCAGGTGATCTCCCCCACCGTGGAACGGCGGGGCTTCTGGCCCATGGCCACCACCCGTGGGGACCGTTTGTTCATTGGATTGCTCGGCACCGCGTACATTCACCTGGCCTGGATCGGCCTGACCGATCTCTCGTTATGGATCGCGTTCAGCATCTCGCTGGTCTGGGTCGTGGTCGAAATGCGCTGGGGATGATCCATCCTTTTCATCAACAGGGGCCCGCTTTATGTCGTGCGGCGTACGAGGCCTTCCCGTCGGCGATATGGCCCTGCAGCCAAACCCACCTTATGGAGGCCTGAAGGAGGAGAGCGATGACAAACAGGATCAAGAATCGAGTGCCCAGGATAATCCTCCTGGGGGGTATCGCGGCGCTGTTGTTCGCGCTGATCGCCGGCCCGGCGATGGCCGATATGGCCGCCGCGAAGAAATGGGTGGACAAAGAGTTCCAGCCCTCCACCCTGACCAAGGAACAGCAGCTCAAAGAGATGGAGTGGTTCATGAACGCCGCCAAGCCCTTCAAGGGCATGGAGATCAAGGTCGTTTCCGAAACCATTCCGACCCACGAGTATGAATCCAAGACTCTGGCCAAGGCCTTCACGGAAATCACCGGCATCAAGGTCACCCACGACCTGATCCAGGAAGGCGACGTCATCGAAAAACTGCAGACCCAGTGGCAGTCGGGCAAGAACATCTACGATGCCTATGTCAACGACTCCGACCTCATCGGCACCCACTGGCGCTACCCCTATGTGGTGGCGCTGAGCGATTTCATGGCCGGCGAAGGCAAGGATGTGACCCTGCCCACCCTGGATATCGACGACTTCATCGGCAAATCCTTCACCACCGGCCCGGACGGCAAGCTCTACCAGCTGCCGGATCAGCAGTTCGCCAACCTCTACTGGTTCCGCTACGACTGGTTCAAGCGCCCGGACCTCAAGAAACAATTCAAGGAAAAATACGGCTACGAACTGGGCGTTCCGGTCAACTGGTCGGCTTACGAAGACATCGCCGAGTTCTTCACCAACGATGTGAAAGAGATCGACGGCCAGCCGGTATACGGTCACAACGACTACGGCAAGAAATCTCCGGACCTGGGCTGGCGTTTCACCGATGCCTGGCTCTGCATGGCCGGTGCCGGCGACAAGGGCCTGCCCAACGGCAAGCCGGTGGACGAATGGGGTATCCGCGTGGATGAAAAAGACCGGCCGGTGGGTGCCACGGTGGCCCGCGGCGGCGCCGCCAACGGCCCGGCCGCCAAGTACGCCCTGCGCAAGTACATGGAGTGGCTGCGCAAGTACGCGCCTCCGGGCGCGCTGGGCATGGACTTCTACACCTACCTGCCGTTTCTGGCCAAGGGCAACGTGGCCCAGCAGATCTTCTGGTATACGGCCTTCACCGCCACCATGGTCGAACCCGGGCCCACGGTCAACGCCGACGGCACGCCCAAGTGGCGCATGGCCCCCTCGCCCCACGGCCCCTACTGGGAAGAGGGCATGAAGCTGGGCTACCAGGATTGCGGTTCCTGGACCCTGTTCAAGAGCACCCCGCTGGAACGCCGCAAGGCGGCCTGGCTCTACGCCCAGTTCACGGTCTGCAAGACCACCTCGCTGAAGAAATCCCATGTGGGCCTGACCATCATCCGCGACAGCGACATCCGTGACAAATCCTTCACCGAACGGGCGCCCAAGCTGGGCGGTCTGGTGGAGTTCTACCGCAGCCCGGCCCGCGTGGCCTGGACCCCCACCGGCACCAACGTACCCGACTATCCCAAACTGGCCCAGCTGTGGTGGCAGAACATCGGTGAAGCGGTCTCCGGCGAAGTGACCGTGGAAAAGGCCATGGACAACCTGGCCGAAGAGCAGGACAAGGTCATGGAGCGCCTGGAACGCGCCGGCGTCCAGGGCGACCGCGGTCCCAAACTCAATCCCAAGAAGGATGAAGCCTACTGGCTGGCCCAGCCCGGCGCTCCCAAGCCCAAACTGGCCAACGAGAAACCCAAGGGCGAAACCGTCGACTACGACGACCTGATCAAAGCCTGGCGCGAGGGCCGGGTGAAATAATCCCTCCCGTACACCCGAGTCGCGCGTGTATCTCCAGCGGCGCCTTGCCTTTCCGGCAAGGCGCCGTTTCGGTTCATAGCATAGGCCAATCGCCGCAGCGGCCCGGGCCGCCGCGGCCCTGGACTGCCGACCTTACTTGTTGTAGAGCAGGAACGTCGGACCAGAAACGACCAAACGGCCCAAAAATTTCACTCCGAGGCTTTCACCCATGCACATGCCCCAGCACGAACGTCTCAACCGTCTGTTCTTCAAAGGCTTTACGGCTCTCGACCTGGCCGAGCCCCTGGTTTCCTTCGATGCCGAAACCGATGCCGGGCAGGTCCGCCGCTTTCTGGCGGACAGGGATTTCGATTGCGCGGGTCTGCGGGTGCAGGGGCTGGTGCGCGGCTATGTCCGGCGGGAGGATCTGGGGGCCGGCCGCTGCGGCGAGCATCTGATCTCTTTCGGCGCCGAGGACCAACTCTTGCCGGAATCGGCCAGCCTGGTGGCGGTGGTGGGCGTCCTCTCGCACCACCGGCGGTGCTTCGTGACCCTCCTGGATCAGCCGGCGGCGATCATCACCCTTTCCGACCTGGAAAAGCCGCCCATGCGCATGTTTCTCTTCGGGGTCATCACCCTGGCCGAGATGGCCATGACCGAGATCCTGCGCCGCAATTACGGCGGTGAGGCCTGGCGCGACGCGCTGTCGCCCGCTCGCGTGCAAAAGGCTGTGGAGCTCCAGGCCGAGCGCGAGCGCCGCGGCCAGCGGGCGGAGCTGATCGACTGCCTGCAGTTCGGCGACAAGGGCGCGATTCTCTCCTATGACAAGGCCTTCCAGGAAGCTCTGGGCTTCACTTCCCGCCGGGAGGTGCGCCAGGCCGTCAACGAGCTGGAGATGCTGCGCAACAATCTGGCCCACACCCAGGCCATCGTCCCGGACGGCTGGCAGCGCATCGTCATCGTCTGCGGCCGTATGGAGCAGAACCTGGAACGGTTCTACCGCATGCAGGCCCCGGGGTAAACCGTCACTCCTGCTGTTTGGGCTCGAAGGCGTCGGCCTTGCCGGCGGCCAGCAGCTTTTCGGCATCGAGCAGCCCGAAGAGCTGGATAAGCTTGGCCACGATGCCGGTCCAGCCGGTCTGGTGGCTGGCCCCCAGCCCCGCCCCGTTGTCCCCGTGAAAGTACTCGTAAAAGAGGATGTGGTCACGCCAGTGGGGGTCGGTCTGGAACTTCTCCGAACCGCCGTAGACCGGCCGGCGGCCCTGGGCGTCCCGCAGAAAAATGCGGGTGAGCCGGCCGGATATCTCCTGGGCCACCTCGAAGAGGTTCAACATCCGGCCCGAGCCGGTGGGGCACTCGATCTGAAACGAGTCGCCGTAGTAGACGTAGAAATTGAGCAACGCTCGGAGAATCAGGGCGTTGACCGGCATCCAGACCGGGCCGCGCCAGTTGGAATTGCCGCCGAACATCCCGGTGTCCGATTCGGCCGGCAGATAGCCCACGCGGTACTCCTGGCCCCCGGCGTTAAAGATGTACGGATGCTGTTCGTGATATTTGGAGAGCGAGCGGATGCCGTAGGGTCCCAAAAATTCGTTTTCGTCCAGCATCTTCGACAGAACCCGGCGCAGCCGCTGCGGGTTGAGCAGGGCGAAGATGCCTCGTTCGTTCACCCCCAGGCGGCCGGGACCGGTGGGGTGGATGCCGTCGAGCAGTTCGGGCATCTGGGCCGTGCGCGCCCGGACCGCGGCCGCCGCCCCGGGCACCCGCTCGCGCTGCCAGCGCTCGATGACCGTCGTGGCGCACAGGGGCAGCAGGCCCACCATGGAACGCACCTTGAGGCGCGTACCGCTGCCGTCGGGCAGGCGCAGCAGGTCGTAGTAAAAGCCGTCCTCTTCGTCCCACATTCCGTCGGGGCCGGGCTTGTTCATGGCCGCGGCGATATAGAGGAAGTGCTCGACGAACTTGAAGACCATGTCTTCGTAGCTCGGGTCGTGGGGCACCAGCTCCACGGCCAGTTCGAGCATGTTCTGGGTGAAGAGCGCCATCCAGGCCGTGCCGTCGGCCTGTTCCAGGTGACCGCCGGTGGGCAGCGGCGCGCTGCGGTCGAAGACCCCGATGTTGTCCAGGCCGAGGAACCCCCCCTCGAAGACGTTCTTGCCGAAACGGTCCTTGCGGTTGACCCACCAGGTGAAGTTGAGCAGCAGCTTGTTGAAGGCCGACTTGAGGAAGGGGATGTCGGTCTCGCCGCGCAGGGCCTGCTCAGTGCGGTGCAGGAACAAGGTGGCGAAGGCATGCACCGGCGGGTTCACGTCGCTGAAGTTCCATTCGTAGGCCGGCAACTGACCGCTGGGATGCAGGTAGAACCCGCGCAGCATCAGCTCCATCTGCTCCTTGGCGAAGTCGGGGTCCACGATGGAAAGCGGCAACGTATGGAAGGCCAGGTCCCAGGCCGCGTACCAGGGGTACTCCCACTTGTCGGGCATGGAGATGATGTTGTCGTTGATCATGTGGAACCACTCCCAGTTGCGGAACGGGCGGCTGCCGTGGTGCAGGGGGTGGGCGCGGTGCTCCTCGAGCCAGGCGTCGGCGTCGAAGTAGTAGTACTGCTTGGACCAGAGCATGCCGGCCAGGGCTTGGCGCATCACGGCGGCCGCGTCGGCCGAGGCCGAGGGCGGCGTGACGGCGCGGTAGAATTCGTCCGCCTCGGCCAGCCGCGCGGCCATGGCGTTATCGAAGGCCGGTCCAAACTCCGTGGCGGTCGTTGCCTGAGCGGCCAGGCGCAGCCGCACCGTGGCCGACCGGCCCGGTTCCAGGCGCAGCCGGTAGTGGGCCGCTGCCTTGGTGCCCCGCCGCTCGGGGTTGACCGCCTCCCGCCGACCGTGCACCACAGAGTCGTTGATGCCGTCCTTGAGGTACGGCCCCGCGTTGGGGTAGTCCAGACGCAGCCGGATGTGGTTGGTCTCGTTTTCGGTGAAGAGCATCTCCGGGTCGCCCTCGCAGCAAAGGCGATACGCCCCCAGGGCCGCATGGGTCGCCGCCACGACCCGGGTGCCGGCCGGGCCCTCGGCCTGCTGGAGCAGCGGCTTGGGGGAGGGTTTGGCGATCCAGGCGGCCCAGTCGTTGCGGAACCACAGGGTGGGCAGCAGGTGCAGCTCGGCCGCCTCCGGCCCGCGGTTGACCGCGGTGATGCGCACCAGGATCTCTTCAGGGCCCTGCTTGGCGTACTCCACGAAGACGTCGAAGTAGCGGCCCTGGTCGAAGACGCCGGTATCGAGCAGTTCGTACTCCATTTCGTAGCGGGTGCGGCCCCGGTTGACATCCACCAGCCGGGCATAGGGAAAGGCGGCCTGGGGGTACTTGTACAGATACTTCATGTAGGAGTGGGTCGGCGTGCTGTCGAGGTAAAAGTAGTATTCCTTGACATCCTCGCCGTGGTTGGCCTCGCTGTTGGTCAGGCCGAAGAGCCGCTCTTTCAGAATCGGGTCTTTACCGTTCCACAGGGCCAGGGCGAAGCAGAGCCGCTGCTTTTCGTCGCTGATGCCGCCCAGGCCGTCTTCGCCCCAGCGGTAGGCCCGGGAGCGGGCATGGTCGTGGGTGAAGAAGTTCCAGGCGTCGCCGTTCTCGCTGTAGTCCTCGCGCACCGTGCCCCACTGCCGCTCGCTCAGATAGGGGCCCCACTTGCGCCAGGCCACCCCCTGGCCGGCTTCGGCCAGGCGTTGTCGTTCGGCATTCGTTCGGATCTTCGTCATCGCGACCCTCCTTGGCTGTCATGATTGTGGCGTGAACCCCTGAACTCGGAACGGGCGCATCCCTGCCGGATGCCCGCGCATCGGCCCTGGGGCGGGCGTTGGGCCTACCCGGTGGGAATGGTCACCACCGGCGCGCCGCCTTTGTCCCCGGTTTCCACCAGGGTGAAGACGAACATCAAAAAGGTGAAAAGCTTCTTGGAGCCCAGATCCCGGTCGTCGATGTAAAAATGGGTGCCGCGGTAGGCCACCGACACGAAGGCGTCGGAAGGCTTGGCGGCGGCGCTCTGAATCCGGATCAACGGCGGTACGCTCTGCCCGGCCACCGTTTGCGCCGCGGCCGGTGCGACCCGCTTTTCCTGGACATCGGCGGCCGGCACCTCGATGTCGGCGGAGATGTCCACCAGCACCTCCAGGACTGAACGGGTCAGGATCGCAATCTCGCGGTCGTCTTTCGGAATCGCGCCGTACGCGACCCGGAACTCATCGGCCTGGGGGTTTAGATGCAAGAGGCCGCGCACCTGTTGGGACAATGCCTCGACGGCCGGATCGCCGCGGCCGCGAATCACCAGCAGGGCCGACTCCCCCTGGTCCATGCGGGTGTGGCGCATGCCGATGGCGCCGGCCGCCTGGATTTTGCGCATGGTCCGGACCAGCTCGTGGAATTCGGGGGTCATGGGGGAGGTTCGCAGGTCCCCGCCGAAGCGATTGCGCAGCCCGTTGATCTCGTGGACCAGCGCGCGCAGGATCAGGTCCACCGGATAGCCGCCCTGGATCAGGCTGAGGACGGCCGCGGGCGGGATGGGCGACATCAGGCTACGGGCGAATTTGTCGCCGACGACGGGGGTGAAGGTGATGGTGGGGCGCTCCACGTAATTGCCGGTGGCCCCCATGGATTCCGAACTGCTCCAGGGGTTGTTGTTGATCGTGGCCCCCAGGTTGATCTGGCCGGCGATCTGGTACTGGCTGATCACCGATGAGACATCCATGAAGACCGGGGCATCGCCGTAGCGGATTTTCACCAAATTGTAGAGCATCTGGCGTTTCCAGGAGTCCGCGATGGCCGCGTTGTAATCGAACCGGTCCCGGGGGATGGTCCTGGGCCCGATGCCCGTGCAGCCGCACAGACCCAGGACTCCGACCAGCAGCAAAAGGGGAATCCGATGCATCGGCGCGCTCCTCCCGAAAAAAGGAATCTGGCACGGCGTCGTGGAGGGGAAAATCGGCATCGGCGCAGGCAATGGGCGGCGGTCCGTGTGCGCTCAACTGGAAAAGCCAGAGTATCTTTTCTTCTATCAAGACGGCGGCGCATCGGCCTATAGGACTTTGGTCCTACGTGGCGGGATCAGTAGGTCAGGGTCTCGATGCCCGCCGAAAAGTATTTGCGGGTGATCTGTTCCAGGGCGGCCCTGAGCGGCGCGCCCTCCTGGTCGCTGAATTCCTTGTACAATCCCGGCGCCAGGGTGGCGAACAGGTCCAGCAGGCGCGGGTCGAAGTGGGTGCCCCGGCCCTGCTCCAGGATCTGCATGGTTTCCTGCAGCGAGAGCGGCTTTTTGTAGGGGCGCTTGGAGTTCAGGGCGTCGAAGACGTCCACGATGGCGAAGATGCGCGCGGCCAGCGGGATCTGTTCGGCCTTCATGCCCCGGGGATAGCCGTTGCCGTCGTACTTTTCATGGTGGGCCGTGACCACGTCGGCGGCCTCCTCCAGCCATTTGGAGCGCTGGACGATATCGCCGCCGTGAGCCACGTGGGTCTTCATGACGGCGTACTCCTTTTCGTCCAGGCGCCCGGGCTTGAGCAGGATCTCATCGCGGATGCCGATCTTGCCCACGTCGTGCAGGAAGGCGCCCTTGATCAGCCGCTGGGTGGCCACAGGGTCCATGCCCAGGGCTTCGGCCATGCGCACGGCGTAGATGGTCACCCGGTAGTTGTGGGCGTCGGTGTCGCTGTCGCGCTTGGCGATGGCGCTGCCCAGCACCGCGAGGGTCTCCATGTTGGAATCGAGCAATGTTTCCGAATAGCGGGCCAGCCGGCGGGTGAGGTGCAGGATCACCGGGTAGAGCATGGCCGCGGTGCACAGCACCACGGCCAACATGTAGCCGATGGATACGAACGTGCTTCGCCGGACCGCCGCCAGGGTCCGGTCCGAGAGGGCGAACATGGCCTCGGCATACCCGACGACGGCATGCTCCGGGGTTTCCACCGCCGCCACCAGATGGATATAAGGCCGCCCCGCAAGGCGCACGACCCGGTGAAAGGGCGCCTCGGGCGAAGGAAAGCGGCTGGTCGTGGTGGCCACGAAGCGTTGCGCCAGGTCGGCGCGGGGATCGTCGGCCTTTTTGAATGTCCCCTTTTTATCGCCGGCGGCCGTATAAAAAAAGGCGTAGACGAAGTCGCCGTAATGCTGCCGGGCGGGGATGGGCAGGCGTCCCAGGCCGAGCAGTTGCTCGAACGCGCGTCCGGGTTCGATGGCCTGCTCCTGGGCCATCAGGCGGGTTTGATAGAGGATGAGGTCCAGCCGGTTCAGTGCGCCCTCGAGCACGTTCCGGCCGATGTTGCGCGACTGGGCGGCATAGATCAGCAGGCCGAAGACCAGCGCGACGCAAAGGCTGACCGCCAGAACCCGCAGGGCCAGGGTCCGATATACGAAGGTGGACAACGACCGGGACGTCTTCGACCTCTCCGGTGCTGCGGTTTCGGGCATAACCTCCTCCTTCCGGTGCTCGGGCGACCGCGCGGGTCGCCGGCGGGCGCTTATTCCTTCAGGCGCGCGCCGGTGATGGCCGTCTCCGGAAGCTTGTCCGGGCAGGGGGAGACCCGGATGTACTTCACGTTGTTGTAAGGGATGGTGTACATGGCCCCCTCGACCTCGATGACCAGCGACTGTTCCTTCAAGGTTCCGCGCAGGGCCGTGACGATCTTGGTGGGATCGTCGATCTGCCTGGGAAACTCGAACTGCATGTCCGTGCCGTCGGTAAAGGCGATGGTGATGCGTCGGTCATTCTTCATGGGCGCCTCCCTGTTATCTTCAAGCGATGAGTTTGTGTAAAACGACAGGGGATTAAAAATCAAATTCATTTTAGGGGATCGGCGCCCCTGACGGACCTTGACGGGACCGTGACGACATATGCACAAGCATTGACATGCAATCGCATCTTTGACATAGTCGTTATTAAATTAAATAAGTTATATCTCACTATTATCAATAGAAAAATTCATTACCCCGGCAGCAATGGAGCACACCCATGATCCCACGCGAAGCGCAGCAGAAATCTTCCAGGGCCTGGCTTGGCCCACTATTGGGGTTGGCGCTGGGGTGGGCCCTGGTGCTGGCGTTGGCCGCCTGCGCCCATGGACCCTTTGCGGGCCGCGCGGAGCCGCGCTGGATCGAAGTGCGCAACGAGACCGGGGCCGACCTGGCCTATGTCTATCTGTCCGGCCACACCCGCCACGGCGCCGCGGGCCCCCGCTATGCTTCCCTGTCACCGGTACCCCGGGGCGCGACCCAGCGGGCCGGGCGGCCCACCGATCCGCCCGCGCTGCCCGCTCAAGCGATGGTGCGGTTTCAGGTCGAAAACGGTCCGGAAATCAGCGCGGTGGTCGATTTGAAGCCCGTGCTTGGTCAGGCCGGAGCCGATCCCGGCCAAACCCTCGTTTTCCGCATCCGGCCCGACCGCAGCGTGGAGGCCCTGCTGGAATGAAACCCATGCACGGCGGCAACGGCATCCAGCGACGCTTTCGCCTCCCCCGCCGCGTCCGGGGCTGGATGGCCCTCCTGCTGCTGGGGCTCTGCGCGACGGCCTGGGGCGCCGAGGCCCCGAAAACGGTGCTGGTGCTCGACGCCTACGGCCGCAACATGACGCCCATCAGCACCGTGATCTCGGTCTTGCGCACCGAGCTCTCTGCACGCGCCCCCTGGCCCGTGGAGGTCCAGATCGTCTCCCTGGAGATGGCCCGCTTCGGCGAACCCGATCAGGCCCATGTCTTCCTCGATTTCCTCGCCAAGCGCTATGCGCACCGGCCGCCGGACCTGCTGGTCACCACGGGCGGGCCCGCCGTCACATTCGCGGTGCAGCACCGGGCCAGGCTGTTTCCCGGCACGCCGATCCTGATGGCCGGCGTGGCCGAACAGGTGCTGGGCGGCGTGCCCCGCCTGGACAACGCGGTGGCGGTCCCCCTGCGCATCGGCCTGGGCGATGCCATGGCGAACATCCTGCAACTGCTGCCGGCAACGCGATCGGTGATGGTGGTCCTGGGCGCCTCCCCCCTGGAAAACTTCTGGACCGAGCAATGCCGCCGGGCCTTCGCGCCGTATGCCGGCCGGGTGCGGTTCGACTACCTGGACAGCCTCTCTTTCGAAGAGATCCGACGCCGCGCGGCCGCGCCGCCCGCCGACACGGCCATTTTTTACGGACTGATGATCAAGGACCAGGCCGGCATTGTCTTCGATCCGGCCGATGCGCTCAAGTCCCTGATCGAAGCGGCCAATGCCCCGGTCTTCGTCCTGCACGAAAGCTTCTTCGGTTTCGGGGCCGTGGGCGGCCGCCTGATTTCCGAGCGCGCGGCCGGCGCGCAAGCCGCGGATGTGGCCCTGCAGTTGCTGGCGGGCACGCCCGCGGCGCGCATCTCTGCGGCCCCCCAGGAGATGACCCCGCCGCGCTACGACTGGCGGGCCCTGCACCGCTGGCGGATCGACGAACGGCTACTGCCCCCCGACGCCGAGATCCGCTTCCGCCGGCCCTCCCTGTGGGAAGAGTACGGCCACGCCATCATGGCCGGCCTGCTCGTGCTTTTGCTTCAAAGTGTCCTGATCGTCTTCCTTTTCATGCAACGCAACCGCCTGCGCCGGACGGATGCCGAACTGGCCCGAAGCGAGCAGCGGCTGCGCCGGATCACCGACGCCTTGCCGGTGCTCATCGCCCACATCGACCGCCGGCAGCGCTATCGTTTCCTCAACGCGGCCTACGAGGAATGGTTCGGCATCGCGCCCGAAGCAGTGCTCGGCCGCCCCATACGGGAGGTGGTGGGCGAGGCCCTCTACGCCGAGATCCAAGACCATGTAGGCCGGGTGCTGGCCGGCGAACCGGTGCGCTTCGCCAAGCGTATCGCCCTGGAGGGCGGACGGCGCATCTCCATCGAAGCGATCTACGTGCCGGATACGGACCCCTCGGGCCGCGTGCGCGGTTTTTATGCGCTGGTCATGGATGTCACCGAACGCGAGCATGCCCGTCAGGAATCCAAGCGGTTGTATGACGCGCTGCTGCACGCCGGCCGCGTCTCCACCATGGGGGAACTCGCCGGCACCCTGGCCCACGAGATCAATCAACCGTTGAGCGCCATCATGAGCAATGCTCAGGCGGCCAAGCGGTTTCTGGATGCGTCGGCCCTGGACGAAGTCAGGGAGATCCTGCCCGACATCGCCGGCGAGGCGGCCCGGGCCGGCCAGGTGATCGAGCGGTTGAGGGCTTTGTTGAAAAATTCCACCACCACCTTCGAGCCTATCGACCTCAATAGCGTCATCGCGGAGGTGGTTGATCTGCTCAGGCGTGACGCCGCCGGCCGCAGTGTCTCCGTGGAGACCGACGCGCACCCCGGTCCGCTGCCGGTGCGCGGGGACCGCATCCAACTGCAACAAGTGGTCATGAACCTGATGATGAATGCCTTCGAAGCCATGGAACAACAACCCCGGACCGACCGCCGCATCCGGATTCGCACCTTCCGGGACGCCTCGGGCATCACCGCGGCCATAGAAGACACCGGCGGTGGGGTGGCACCCGAGGAAAAGGACAAGATCTTCAATGCCTACCACACCTCCAAACCCGACGGCATGGGCATGGGGCTGTCCATCTGCCGCTCCATCCTCCGGCGCCATCAAGGCCGAATATGGGTCGAAAACAACCTCCAAGGCGGCGCCACCTTTTATTTCACTTTGCCCGTGGCTTGAGTTATGTAAATGAAATGGACGCCCCGCCAGACAACGCACGTCCGGATCAGACGATTTTCGTGGTGGACGACGACCCTGCCGTACGCAAATCCCTGACGCGGCTGCTCAGGTCCGCCGGCTACCATACTTCGAGCTTCGATTCGGCCGAAACCTTTCTCCGCTGTTGGGCGGAGCACGCGATGCCCGGCTGCGTGCTGCTCGACCTCTCCATGCCCGGCCTGGACGGGCTTGAGCTGCAGCAGCGGCTGAATGCCTCCGGCCTGGCGATCCCCTTGATCTTCATCACCGGTCATGGTGACATTCCGTCCACGGTGAGCGCCATGAAGGCCGGCGCCGTCGATTTCCTATCGAAACCCATCAGAGAAGAGGCGCTCCTGGGGGCCGTCAACGAAGCCCTGGAGCGGGATCGGCGCCGGCGCCGGACGCGCGCCGAACACAAGGCCGTGGATCGATCATACCAGACCCTGACGCCCCGGGAACGGGAAGTGTTGGCGCTGGTGGTCGGCGGGTTGCTCAACAAACAGATCGCCGCGGCCCTGGGCGCCAGCGAAAAGACGGTCAAAATCCACCGCGGCCGGGTCATGGAAAAAATGAAGGCCCGCTCGGTGCCCGATCTGGTGCGCGCTGCCCAGAAACTGGGCATCGGTCCGGATACCTCGTCCGAAGGCCCGGCCGGCCCATCGCGCTGAGTCCCGCCGTGCATAAGACCAAGGTCCTATTTCCCAGGCCACACCCCTCTGATAGGAGGGAACATGGCCACCGACACCCAAGCACCGCCAGAGACGCACCCGCTGCTGCCCCAGGGCCGGTTCACCAAACTGCTGCTCCTGCTGTTGGGCATGCTGGTGGCCGCGCCGCTGATCGAGGCCTTTTTCCACCTGCGCCTGCTGCTGGAAGATCTCTTTCTCACGGCCGTTTTCATCTACGCGACCTACTCGCTCGGCCGGAACAAACGCTTTCTCACGCTCGCGCTCGGCCTGGCGGTACCGGCCATCGCCCTGACCTGGCTGAGCCCGCTTGCGAACCAGCGGTGGCTGACGATCCTCGGCGCTTTGTGCGACGCGGCTTTCATGTTGACTATAACGCTTTCGATCCTCACGCACATCTTCCGCCAGAAGGCGGTGACGGCGGACATGATCGCGGGGGCCATCGTCGTGTACCTGCTCATGGCGGTGATGTGGTCCCAAATCTACAGGGTGCTGGAGTGCATCCGCCCCGGGCAGTTCAGCCCGCCGGCCGGGCAGGGACCGATCACCCTGGCCCTGCTGCGCTATTTCAGCTTCGTCACCATCACCACCGTGGGCTATGGCGATATCATCCCCATGACCCACGCGGCCCGCGCCCTGGCCAACCTGGAAGCGGTGATGGGCCAGCTCTACCTGGTGATCCAGGTGGCCTGGCTGGTGGGCATGCACGTCACCATGAAGTCACGGAAAGGATAGTCCACCATGAAACCCATCCCGGCGGTCACGACCTGCTTCCGGGCGATGCTCCTCGTCATTGCGCTCCTGGCGGCCGCGGCGCCCTGGTGCCGCGCAGAGACGGCGCAACCCAAGCCCTTCAAGCCCGAGGAGCTGGAACAGATCGTGGCGCCCATCGCCCTGTACCCCGATCCGCTGCTGGCCCAGGTCCTGATGGCCGCCACCTATCCCCTGGAGGTGGTGCAGGCCGAACGCTGGCAGAAGCAGAACAAGAACCTCAAGGGCGAGAGCCTCAAGGCGGCCGTGGACAAACAGCCCTGGGATGCCAGCGTCAAATCCCTGGTGGAATTTCCGGATGTGCTCGCCATGCTGAGCGAAAAGCTCGACTGGACCCAGAAGCTGGGCGACGCCTTCCTGGCCCAGCAGAAAGAGGTCATGGACACGGTCCAGGCGCTGCGCAAGCGCGCCAAGGAAGAAGGCAACCTGGAAAGCACCAAAGAGCAGAAGGTGACCGAGCAGGAGGAGAAGATCGTCATCGAACCGGCCGACCCCCAGGTGGTCTACGTGCCGGTCTACAACCCCACCGTGGTGTACGGGGTCTGGCCTTACCCGGCCTACCCGCCCTATTACTACTATCCGCCGGCTTACGTCTATCCGCCGGGGGGCTTGTTCATCTCGTTCAGCATGGGCGTGATGTGGGGGGCGGCCTGGGGCCACTATGCTCACGGCGGCTGCAACTGGCACAGCGGCGACATCGACATCGACATCAACCGCAACACCAACATCAACCGCGGTGATCGCGTCACCCATCATGGCGGCAACCGGCAAAACCAGAAGTGGCAGCACAACCCCCAGCACCGCCAGGGCGTCGCCTACCGCGACCAGGCCACCGGGCAGAAGTATAACCGCGCCGCCACCCGCGATTCGGTGCAGTCCCGGGAGAATTTCCGCGGCTATGCCGACCAGGGGCGGCAAGATCTGGCCCGGGGCGGCGCCGACGATTACCGGCGCCAGGATGCCACCCGGCCGGGCGGCCTGGACAACCGCTCGGGCGGCAATCGCGACTACTCCGGCCGGCAGGGAGATGCTTTTTCGGGCATGGACCGCGGCGGTAGCACCACCCGTGATTACAGCCGCCGCGGCAGCTCCAGCCGCCAGAGCATGTCCGGCAGCCGCGGCGGCTTCAGCGGCGGTTCCCGTGGCTTCGGCGGCGGCCGCGGCGGCGGCGGCGGCAGGAGGTAGGCATGACAACAAGGAAGAAGCAAACCCTGCATCCAGCGATCACTAAAACCTTGGCCGCGGCCTTGCTCTTTTTCGTCGTAATCCCCACTGCCTGGGCCTCCGGCCCGGCAGAGGACCTGCAAGGATTCGCCACCCCCGAAGCGGCGGTGGGAGCGCTTGCGGCCGCCATAGGATCCAATGACGCCGCGCACCTGCTCGCCATTTTCGGAAAGGACGGAATGGCGCTTTTCTCTTCCGGAGATCCCGTAGCCGACCAGCAGCGGCGGGAAAAATTTACCCAGGCCTATGAACGCAAGCATGCCCTGAGCCGGGAAGGCGCAGGCATGATCTTGATCATCGGCGACCAGGATTGGCCGTTTCCCATCCCCATGGTCCAGCATGGCGCCCGGTGGTTCTTCGACACGGCCGCCGGCAAGGAGGAGATGCTCAACCGTTGGATCGGCGAGAACGAATTGGACACGATCCAGACCCTGCTGGCCATCGTCGACGCCCAGCGCGAATATGCCATGCAGGATCGGGACGGCGACGGCCTGCTGGAATATGCCGAAAAGTTCGCCGGCGATCCCGGCCGACGCAACGGATTATACTGGGAAACGGCCCCGGGAGAAGCGCCCAGCCCCCTGGGCCGCCTGGTGGCCGAGGCCTGGTCCGAAGGCTATCGGCGCACCGGCGAACCCAGCGGCCCGATCCCCTATCACGGCTACTATTTCCGTATCCTCAAGGCCCAGGGGCCGCATGCCGACGGCGGGCCCTACGACTATATGGTCAACGGTCACATGATCGGCGGGTTCGGCGTGCTGGCCTATCCGGCGACCTACGGCGTTTCGGGGGTCATGAGCTTTCAGGTGAACCACGCCGGGGTGATCTACGAAAAGAACCTGGGCCCGGCCACCGCCAAAATCGCCCCGGTCATCGAGGCCTTCGACCCGGATCGGACCTGGCAGCAGCATTGAGCCGGGCGACCTGCCCGGTGCCAAAAGCAAGGAATGGGCCCATGGCGCAATCGCCTCCCCGCATTCACATTGTCGATGACGATCCATCCGTGGCACGGGCCCTTGCGCGGCTGCTGAACTCCTGGGGCATGCAGGCCCGGGCCTTCACCTCCCCCGAAGCCTTTTTGTCGGAAATGGGCGCCGGTCAGCAGATCGACTGCGCCGTGATCGACGTGCGCATGCCGGGCATGTCCGGTTTCGAACTCCAGACCCGCATGCAAGCGGCCGGTTGGAAGATTCCGGTGATTTTCATCACCGCCAACGAGGCCCGGGGGATCGAAGACCAGGCGTTTCGGACAGGCGCCGCGGGCTTTTTGCGTAAGCCATTCAGCGATCAGGCCCTGGTGGATTTGATCCGTCGGGCCATGGCGTCAATCGCCTAATCCAAATGGAGGGTATCCGATGAAGAGTCGAAAAACGGCTGTCACGGCGATGGTCTGCGGCGTGCTGATCGGCGTCCTGCTGTCCACCGCCTGGGCCGATGGCCTAACCGATGCCCGGGGCCGCGGCCGCCTGCGCGCGGGCGTCAAGACCGACTTCGCCCCCTTCGGCTATGAAGCGCCTTCGGGGGAAATCCTGGGTTTCGACGCCGACCTGGCCCGCGGCCTGGCCAAGGCCCTTTTCGATGACGAATCGGCGCTGGAGTTGGTTCCGGTCACCAGCGGCAGCCGCATCCCGCTGCTCTACAGCGACCTGATCGACCTCATCATCGCTTCGATGACCGTCACCGAAGATCGGCGGCGGGTGCTGGATTTCTCCAAACCTTATTTCATCACCGGCTCGCTGCTGCTCACGCTCAAGGGCAGCCCCATCCGGGGAGTGGAGGACCTGGCCGGACGACAGGTGGCGGTGGTGGCCGGCGCCGTCCAGGAGAAAGACCTGCCCATCATCGCGCCCGAGGCCCGGCTGGTGGCCTTCGAAAACCTGCCCGCGGCGCTGCACGCCCTGCGCAGCAAAAATGTGGAGGCCGTGTGCCAGGACGATATCACCTTGTTAAGCGAGGCCCAGGTGGACGCCAACCTGACCATCGTGGGCAAACCCTTCCTGCCGCGGCCCTATGCCATCGCCGTGCGCAAAGGCGAATCCAAGTTTCTGGCCTGGATCGATGCCCACCTGGAAAAGATGAAGCGCGACGGCACCCTGCAAATGTTGCGGCGCAAGTACTTCATGGACATGGAAGCGGAGCTGATGCCGCTGCCTGAATGAAAAGGAGACCGGACGATGGTAGTGAAGTTGATCTTAGAGTTCGCGATCGTGCTGGCCGCCATCTTCCTGGGCAGCCGTTCGGGCGGCGTGGGCCTGGGGTTGTGGGGCGGCGCCGGCGTGCTGGTGCTCAGCTACGGCTTCGGCCTGGCGCCCACCGCGCCGCCCATCGACGTGATGCTGATCATCCTGGCGGTGATCATGGCCGCTTCGGTGATGGAGGCGGCCGGTGGCATCGACTACCTGGTGAGCCTGGCCGAGCGCATCATCCGGCGCAACCCGCGCCAGATCACCATCGTCGCGCCGCTGGTGTGCTACCTTTTTCCCTTCGGCGCGGGCACCGGTCATGTCTTCTACCCGCTGCTGCCCATCATCTTCCAGGTGGCCTACGAAAACGGCATCCGACCCGAGCGGCCCATGGCGGTCTCCACCATCGCCAGTCAGCAGGCGATCACCGCCTCGCCCGTGTCGGCGGCCATGGCGGCCATGATCGCCATGTTCGAGCCCTTGGGAGTGGGGCTGCCCAAAATCATGCTGATCTGCCTGCCGGCCACGGTCATCGGCGTGCTCGTGGCGGCCGTGGTCCAGACCCGTGTGGGCAAGGAGCTCAAGGACGATCCGGAGTACCAGCGCCGCCTTTCCGCCGGAGAACTGCAGCCGCCCGGTGAGGCGCAGGGCAAGACCGAGCGCAAGGCGCTGCCCGCCGGCGCCCGCCTGAGCGCCCTGATGTTCCTCGCCGGCGTGCTGCTCATCGTGCTCGCCGGTCTCTTTCCCGGCTTGCGCCCCGCCATCCCCAAAGGCGACGGCCTGGCGCCCCTGGGCATGGCCGAAACCATCCAGATCGTGATGCTTTCTCTGGCAGCCTTGATGCTGCTGGCCACCAAGACCACGGCCACCAAGATTCCCAAGACCGAGGTGGCCCAGGCCGGTTTGACGGCGGTCATCGGCATCTTCGGCCTGGCCTGGCTGGGCGACACCTTCATCAAGGGCAACGAAAAGCTGATCATCGGCACCATCGGCGAGATCACCGCCAATTATCCCATCACCTTCGCCCTGGGGCTGTTCTTCGCTTCGGTGCTGCTCTTCAGCCAGGCGGCCACCACCCGCGCCCTGATGCCCCTGGGCATCAGCCTGGGCATGGCGCCGGCCAACCTGGTGGCCATGTGGCCGGCGGTCAACGGCTACTTCTTCCTGCCGACCTACGGCTCGCTCATCGCCGCCATCAATTTCGACCGCACCGGCACGACCCGCATCGGGCGCTACGTGCTCAACCACTCGTTCATGCTGCCGGGGATCGTCTCCACGGCGACCGCCATTTGCGTGGGCCTGATCATCGGCCGCTTGGTCTTATAAAAAGGAGGCTTTCATGAAATTGAAATTCGAACAGGCCGTCGGCAATGTGGCCAAGGCCATGGACGTGGACCCGGAAGAGCTCTCGTCGTTTTTCGAGAAGGGGCAGAAGGTGGCGTATGCCGCGGGCGAATGGATCTTCCACGAATCCACACCGCGGCTGTGGGCCGGCATCGTCATCGAGGGCGAAGTGGAGATCGTCTGCGGCCTGCACGGGGCGACCCGGCGCGTGGCGCTGCTGCAAGCCGGGGCCCTGATCGCCGAGAGCGCCCTGCTCGACGACCTGCCCCACGCCGCCAGTGCCGTGACCCGCCAGGGGGCCCAACTGTGGCAGATCACGCGCAAGGAGGTCGAGGCCTTCCGCAAGAAGAAACCGGCCCTGTACTACCGCATCGTGGCCCGGGTGGCTCAGAAGATCGGCGAACGGCTGCGGGATCGCGGCCGACAGTGCACCGAAGAGATCGCGGCCCTGGGCGGCTTCCGCCGGGAGCACGACTCGCTGGGCGAGCGCGAGCTGCCCAACCAGGTCTACTACGGCGTGCAGACCGCCCGGGCCCTGGAGAATTTCCAGATCTCGGGGGTGCCGCTGCGCAACTTCGGCCACTTCATCGACGGCCTGGCCATGATCAAGAAGGCCTGCGCCATGGCCAACCACAAGCTGGGCGTGCTGCCCAAGGAGAAGATGAAGGCCGTCTGCGCGGTGTGCGACGAGATCCTGGCCGGCAAACTTCACGACCAGTTCGTGGTGGACATGTTCCAGGGCGGGGCCGGCACCTCCACCAACATGAACGCCAACGAGGTGATCGCCAACCGCGGCCTGGAGCTGATGGGGCACGACAAGGGCGCGTACGCCCACCTGCACCCCAACGACGACGTGAACTGCTCCCAGTCCACCAACGATGTCTACCCCACGGCCATCAAGCTGGCCGTGATCCTGTCGCTCAAAGATCTGCTGGCCGCCATGGACGAGCTCCAAAAGGCCCTGGCCGCCAAGGGCGAAGCATTCGCCGGCATTCTGAAAATGGGCCGCACCGAGAACCAGGACGCCGTGCCCATGACCCTGGGCCAGGAGTTCACGGCCTACAGCCGCATGATCGGCAGCGCCATGGAAGCCCTCAAGCACGCGGCCGTTGAACTGCATGACGTCAACATGGGCGCCACGGCCATCGGCACCGGCATCAACAGCCCGCCGGGCTACGCCGCCAAGGTCACCAAGCTGCTGGCCCAGGTGAGCGGCCTGCCTGTCCGGCTGGCCGAGAACCTGGTGGAAGCCACCCAGGACTCGGGGGCCTTCGCCCAGATGTCGGGCACCATGAAGCGCGCCGCGGTGCAGATCTCCAAGATCTGCAACGACCTGCGCTGGCTTTCGTCCGGGCCCCGCTGCGGCCTCAACGAGATCAACCTGCCGCCCATGCAGCCGGGATCGTCGATCATGCCGGGCAAGGTCAACCCGGTGATTCCCGAGCTGGTGAGCCAGATCTGCTTTCAGATCATTGGCTACGACGCGGTGGTCTCCATGGCCGCCGAAGCCAGCGAGCTGGAGTTGAACATGGCCGAGCCGATCATCGCCTACGACCTGCTGCACGGCATGATGATCCTCAAGAATGCCTGCATCGCCCTGACCAGCCGCTGTGTGGCCGGCATCACAGCCAACGCCGAGCGCTGCCGGCACTACGTGCAGAACAGCATCGGCCTGGTCACGGCCCTCAACCCGGTGCTGGGCTACGAAAAGTCGGCCGCCATCGCCAAGGAGGCGCTCAAGAGCGGCGGCAACGTCTACGACCTGGTGTTGCGGAAGAAGTGGCTGACCAAGGCACAGCTCGACGACCTGCTGCGGCCGGAGAACATGACCGATCCGCGGCAGATACCGAAATAGGGAAATATTCGGCTTAAAAAGAAGGAAGAAGGGAAATGAAGGTACTGCGTTTCTACTTCCGAACCAACCTCCTGCTGCGCATCCTCGTCGGCCTGGCGGCAGGAGCGGTGGCCGGGCTGATCTTCGGCCCGAAGATCCAGTGGGTCTCGCCCCTGGGCGACATCTTCGTGCGCCTGCTCAAGCTGATCGTCATGCCGGTGGTGGTCTTCACCCTGGTGGTGGGCGCCGCCAGCATCCACCCGGCCCGGCTGGGCAAGGTGGGGGTCAAGGCCCTGCTGCTCTACACGCTCACCACGGCCTTGGCCGTGGCCATCGGGCTGCTGGTGGGCAATGTCTTCAAACCGGGCCTGGGCATGACCCTGGCCGGAACCGCCGGCGCCGGCGGGCTCAAGGCCGAGCCCACCTCGCTGCTTCAGACGGTGCTGGAGATCGTACCCCTCAATCCCTTCAAGTCCATCACCGACGGCAACATGCTGCAAACCATCTTCTTCGCCATCCTCTTCGGCATGGGCATCGCCTACCTGCGCGAGAGCAAGGAAGAGCGCATCCGCGCCTCGGCCAACACCGTCTTCGCCTTCTTCGACGGCTGCGCCGAGGTGATGTACAAAGTGGTCCACTGGATCCTCGAGTATGCGCCCATCGGTGTCTTCGCCCTGATCGCGGTGGTTTTCGGCGAGCAGGGCTCCGAAGCCTTCGGGCCCCTGGGCATGGTCACGCTGAGCGTCTACGTGGCCCTGCTGCTGCATCTGGCCGTGGCCTACAGCGGTCTTCTGCTCGTCTTCCGGGTCGGCCCCCTGGCCTTCTTCGCCCGGGCCAAGGATGCCATGGTCACCGCCTTCGTCACCCGCAGCAGCGGCGGCACCCTGCCGGTGAGCATGGACGTGGCCGAAAAGAAAATGGGCATCTCCAAGGGCGTCTACTCCTTCTCGTTGCCCCTGGGGGCCACCATCAACATGGACGGCACGGCCATCTACCAGGGGGTGTGCGTGCTCTTCATCGGCTTCGCCGTGGGCGCGCCGCTCACTTTCAGCCAGCAGATGACCGTGATCCTGACCGCCGTGCTGGCCTCCATCGGCACGGCCGGCGTGCCGGGCAGCGGCGCCATCATGCTGATGATGGTGCTCAATTCAGTGGGCATGACCGTGGAGCCGGGCACGGCGGTGGCCATGGCCTACTCCATGATCTTCGGCATCGATGCCCTGCTGGACATGGGCCGCACGGCCCTGAACGTCACCGGCGACCTGGCCGTGACCTGCGCCGTGGCCAAGGCCGAAGGCGAGATCGATTCCGGCTGCTGGCTGGATGCGCCGCCGCGGGATACGCTGCCCGAGGCCGGCGAAGCATGAGAAGCATGAGAGGAAAGCGCGGATGAAAAGAATCACGACATGGTTTCTGGCACTATTGCTTCTGGCGGCTTCTTCCGCCCTGGCCGGCGACATGCAGCGCATCATGGAAGAAAAAGAGCTCGTGGTTTCGCTGAACCGCGACACGCCGCCCTTCTGCATGGTGGCCAAGGGGCGGCTCATCGGGATCGACGTGGATCTGGCGCGGCTGATGGCCGAAGAAATGGGCGTCAAGGTGAAATTCATCTTTCCGGCTGCTTATGATGAACAAATTCCCCGGCTGCTGGCCGGCGAAGCGGACATCGTCATCGCCGCCATGACCCGCACGCCCGAGCGCGGCCTGCGGGTCAACTTCAGCGCCCCCTATTTCGAGGTGAGCCAGGCGGCCCTGGTGCACGCCAAACTGGCCACGGCCAAGACCCAATCCTATTTCGACCTGGTGGAGATCCCCGGTCTGCGCATCGGCGTCAAGGGGCAGACCACCATGGAACGCTTCGCCCGCAAGCTCTTCGCCGCCGACAGGATCAAGACCTATGCCGGTCACGACGAGGCCGTGGCCGCCCTGCTGAACGCCGAGGTGGACGCCACTGTGCACGACTCGCCCTTCGTGCGCGTCTGGCAGAAAAGTCACCCGGAATATGCGAGCAAAATCAAGGCCCTCCTGGCGCCCGCGACCAGCGAGCACTACGGCTTTGCCATTCGCAAGGGCGATCCCGATTTCCTTGCCTGGCTTAACCTGTTCATCGCCCAGGCCGAGAGCGACGGCACCATGGACTGGCTGAAACACATCTACCTGGTGGAGATGAACTGGTTGGGCGGGGCCCCGGCGACGGACACGCTCCTGGACAAAGAGCACCTGCTGCGCGACAAGTTCCTGGCCCGCAAGATGGAGTTGCTCGAACAACGGCGGCTGGAGGAGATGCAGAAGGCCGGAGCACCCTATTGACGCTTGACCGTGCGTGCCCACCCCCGCGCATGGGTATCGATACAATTTTTTCATGAGCCCTGATCGGCAGGGATCATATCAACAACCCGAGGAAAAGAAGGAGGATGGAATGAAACGTGTTTTACTGATGGTGGTGCTGGCGGCGGTCTTCTTCGGCTTCTGCGGCAATCTGCTTGCCGAGGAAACCCTCATCGACACCGTGGCCAATGGATGCAAGACCGAAATCGCGACCTATTGTAAATCGGTGACCCCGGGCGAGGGCCGGATCCTGGCCTGCCTTTACGCCCATGAGGACAAGCTCAGCGGCGGGTGCGAGTATGCCCTGTACGACGCCTCGGCCCGACTGGAACGGGCGGTGGCGGCCCTGAATTACGCGGTCCAGGAGTGCGAAGCGGACATCACCACGCTGTGCAAGAGTGTGGCGGCGGGCCAGGGGCGGATCATGGAGTGCCTGGAGAAAAACGACGCCAAGGTGAGCAAACGCTGCAAAGGCGCCCTCAAGACCACGGGCTTGAAGTCCAAGCCGGATAAGAAGTAGCGGCATGCGATGGCGCGCGCCGGGGGCGGAACCCGCGGCGGGCGCCACCCTGTTAAAGGAGGTCATTATGCCGGTTGCCGATTATAAGACTTACTGCCGCATGCTCGATCGGGCCCGGGAGAAGAAGTTCGCCTACCCGGCCATCAACGTCACCTCCATGACCACGGCCAACGCCGTCCTCAAAGGTCTGGCGGCGAGCCGGAGCGACGGCATCATCCAAGTCTCCACCGGCGGCGGGACCTTCGCCTCCGGGATCGACGTCAAGGACATGGCCCTGGGGGCCATTTCCATTGCCGAACACGTGCACCGCGTGGCGACGCGCTATCCCATCTATGTGGCCCTGCACACCGATCATTGCCAGGCCAGGGTGCTGGACTCGTTTGTATTGCCGCTCGTTGCCGAGACGGAGCGGCGCCGGGCCGCGGGCCTGCCCAACCTCTTCAACAGCCACATGTTCGACGGCAGCGCCCTGCCGCTCAAGGAAAATCTGGATATCGCCGCGCCGCTGCTCGAACGCTGTCAAAAGAGCGAGATAATCCTCGAAGTGGAGGCCGGCGTGGTGGGCGGCACCGAAGACGGCGTGAGCGGCGGGGGTGGAGAGAAACTGTACACCACGCCCGAAGACATGCTCGAGGTCCACCGGCGGCTGAGCGCGGTCCGGGGCGCGCGCTTCCTGCTGGCCGCCACCTTCGGCAACGTGCACGGCGTGTACAAGCCCGGTCAGGTGAAGCTCAAACCGGCCATCCTCAAGGAAGGCCAGGCGGCGGTGGAAAAGGCTTATGGGCCGGCCGCGCGCTTCGCCCTGGTGTTCCACGGCGGCTCGGGCTCGACCCTTTCCGAGATCCGCGAGGCGGTGGACTACGGAGTGGTCAAGATGAACATCGACACCGACACCCAGTACGCGTTTACCCGTCCCATCGCCGACCACATGTTCAAGCATTACGACGGCGTGCTCAAGCTCGACGGCGAGGTGGGCAACAAGGAGAAATACGATCCGCGTACCTACATGAAGCTTGGGGAGGCGGCCCTGGCCCAACGGGTGCAAAAGGCCGTGGCCGACCTGAGAAGTGAGGGCACCACGCTTTTCGACGGTGGCCGCTGAGGCTTCACGCCGGCGCCACCCATCCATGCAAAGGAGGTCCCTATGGCTACCAAAGTCGCGATCAACGGATTCGGCCGAATCGGACGCCTGGTGCTGGCCGCCATGGCGGAACAGGGCCTGGTGGGCAACGCCTTCGATGTCGCCGCCATCGTGGACGTGGGCACCGATGCCAAGTACTTCGCCTACCAGATGAAGTACGACTCGGTGCACGGACGCTTTCCCAAACCGCTTGCCACGAGCCGGGCCGAAGGGGCAACGGAGGATAACGTGCTCGTGGTGGACGGTCACCCCATCCGCTGCGTGGCGGCCGCCAAGACGCCCGATCTGCTCCCCTGGAAGACGCTGGGCGTGGAATATGTGATCGAATCCACGGGCCTGTTCACGGACATCGAGAAGGCCGGGCTGCACCTTGCGGCCGGGGCTAAAAAAGTGATCATCACGGCGCCGGCCAAGGGGGGTGTCAAGACCTTCGTCATGGGCGTCAACGAAAACGAGTACGACCCCAGAACCCATCACGTCGTCTCCAACGCCTCGTGCACCACCAACGGCCTGGCGCCCGTGGTGCACGTGCTGCTCAAGGAGGGCATCGGCATCGAACTGGGGGCCATGACCACCATTCACGCCTACACCGCCACGCAAAAGACCGTGGACGGCCCGTCGCGCAAGACCTGGCGCGAAGGCCGGGCCGCGGCCGTGAACATCATTCCGTCGAGCACCGGCGCGGCCAAGGCCCTGCACGAGGTGATTCCCCAAGTCAAGGGCAAGCTGGTGGGCATGGCCTTCCGGGTGCCCACGCCGGATGTGTCGGTGATCGACTTCACCTTCCGCTCCGGGCGCAAGAGCACCATCGAAGAGATCGACGGCCTGATCAAGCAAGCCTCCCAGACCTATATGAAAGATATCCTGGAGTACAGCGACGAAGAGATCGTCTCCACCGATCTGGTGCACTCCAGGAGTTCTTCCATCTACGATTCGATCACCACGCTGCGCAACAACTTCAAGGGCGAGCAGGAGGCTTTCAAGATCATCACCTGGTACGACAACGAGTGGGGCTACGCCAACCGGGTGGTGGACCTGCTGAAGCACATGGTTTCCCGGCAGGGATAGCAAGGAGCAGGCATGGCGATTAGCAAATTGGACTTTGAGATAGCACGCCTGGGCGAGGGGCGCATCGCTTCACCGCTCAAGGGCATCGATTTTTTCGAGGCCGACGACCGGGTGGTCTTTCACGCGGACTGGCACCGGATCAAGACGTCGATCGACGCCGGGAAACCCGTTCCCACGCTGGAAAAGGCCGGCCCCCGGGAGAAGATCTACTTCGATCCCGCCAAGCTCAAGTGCGGCATCGTCACCTGCGGCGGTCTCTGCCCGGGCCTGAACAACGTGATCCGGGCCATCGTCCTGTCGCTCCATCACAATTACGGCGTGCGCACCATCTTCGGATTTCCCTTCGGCTACGAAGGATTGAGCCCTCGCTACGGGCACGCGCCGCTGATGCTGACCCCCGAGGTCGTGGAGCGCATTCACGAGCAGGGCGGTACCATCCTGGGGTCGTCCCGGGGCAATCAGGACATCGGCGAGATGGTCGACACCCTGGAACGCATGAACATCGGCGCGCTATTCACCATCGGCGGCGACGGCACCCTGCGCGGGGCCAGCGCCCTGTGCGCCGAGATCCGCCGCCGCGAATTGAAGATCGCCGTGGTCGGGATCCCCAAGACCATCGATAACGACATCGCCAGCATCCAACGCTCGTTCGGTTTTGCCACGGCCTGTGCCGAGGCCGGCACGGCCATCTCCTCGGCCCACGTGGAGGCCCAGGGCGCCCGCAACGGGGTCGGGCTGGTCAAGCTCATGGGCCGTGAATCCGGCTTCGTGGCCGCCTATGCCTGCCTGGCCAACAGCGATGTGAATTTCTGCCTGATCCCGGAAGTGCCGTTCGGCCTCGACCCTCTGTTCAAGGCCCTGGAGGCGCGGCTGGCACGCCGCGGCCACGCGGTGGTCGTGGTGGCTGAAGGCGCCGGTCAGGAACTGCTCGCCAGAACCGGCGAGAAAGATGCCTCGGGCAACGAGCGCTTGCAGGATATCGGCATTTTCCTCAAGGAACGCATCAATGCCCATTTCAAGCAAAAGGGCGTGGAACTCAACCTGAAATACATCGATCCCAGCTACACCATCCGCAGCGTGCCGGCCGATGCCTACGACGCCGCTTTTTGCCTGCTGCTGGGGCAAAACGCCGTGCATGCCGCCCTGGCGGGCTGCACCGATATGGTGGTGGGCTACTGGGGCAGCGAATACACCCATGTGCCCATCGCCATGGCCACGGCCCAGCGCAAGAAGATCGATCCCCGGGGACGGATCTGGAACAGCGTGCTCACGGCCACCGGCCAGCCGCGGGAGATGACCATTTAACAGGAAAAGGAAGCTTATGCCTTTAGCCAATCACAAAACCAAAATCGTCTGCACCATCGGACCGGCCTCGGATTCGGAAGAGATCATGGTCCATATGATCCAGGCCGGCATGAACATCGCCCGGCTCAACTTCTCCCACGGCGACTTCTCGGGCCACCAGGCAGTCATCGAGCGGCTGCGGGCCGCGTCCCGCAAGGCCGGCCGCCGCATCGCCATCCTGGCCGACATGCCCGGCCCCAAAATCCGCATCGGCCAGTTCCGCGAGGAGCCGATTCATTTGAAGTTCGGCGACACCTTCCTCCTCACCATCGCGCCGGTGGACGGGGACCAGACGCAGGTCTCGGTCTCCCTGGAGAACCTGCCCAAGTCCGTGCGGCCCGGGGACATCATCTTTCTCAACGACGGCCTCATCCAACTGGAAGTGGTCGAGGTCCAGGGGCCGGCCGTGCGCTGCCGGGTGCTGGTGGGCGGCGAGCTGCGCTCGCGCAAGGGGCTGAACCTGCCGGGCATCGATCTGGGCATCAGCGCCTTTACCGACCATGACCATAAGGTGCTGACGTTCGCCGCCCAAAACGGCGTGGATGCGGTCAGCCAATCCTTCGTGCAGTCCGCGGCCGACATCGAGGCGGTGCGCCGGGCCGCGGCGGCCCTGGACTACCACCCCTTCATCGTCGCCAAGATCGAGCGTTCCCGGGCCCTGGAGCACATGGACGAAATTCTTCAGGCCGCCGACGGCATCATGATCGCCCGGGGCGACCTGGGCGTGGAGATCCCCATCGAGCGGATCGCCGTGGTTCAGAAAAGCATCATGCGCCAGGCCAATCTGCTGGGCAAGCCGGTGATCACCGCCACCCAGATGCTCGAATCCATGACCGGCAACCGCCGGCCCACCCGGGCCGAGTCCACCGACGTGGCCAACGCCATCCTGGACGGCACCGACTGCGTCATGCTCTCGGGCGAGTCGGCCATGGGCCAGTACCCCGTGGAGGCCGTGGCCATGCTGGCCAAGATCGCGGCGGCGGTCGAGCCCCATCGCCCGGCCAACGGCCTGCGCGCGGCCCTGGACGATGCGTCCCGGAATTGCGCCCTGGCGCTGCCCGACCTGATCGCCCGCAGCGTGGGCACGGTGCTCGAATGCACCTCGGCCGCGGCGGTCTTCGTACCGACCCACAGCGGGCACACGGCCCAGCGCATCGCCCGCTTCCGGCTGCCGGTGTGGATCGTGGCGGTGAGCTCCCAGGAGCGGACCTGCCAGAAGCTGCAATTCTCCTACGGGGTTTGCGCCGTGCACGAGCCCGATCACCCCGATGTCTGGAAAAGCTACACCCGACGCTGGCTGCGGGACAACGGCGTCCAGGGCGAACTGGTGATCCTCACCGAGGGCCCGTCGTCCAAGCATCCGGACACCAACAACCGCATGGAGATCATCTCCTTCGGGAAGTAGAAGAAGCATGGAAATGCCGATAGACAATAGCAAAGACAAGACCAAAATCGAACAGGTCATGGTGCTGGCGATCGTCGCCTTGCTGATCGTCGGCAGTATCGTGATCATCTTTCCCTTCCTGCGGGCCATGCTCTGGGCCATGGTGTTCAGCGTGACCGCCTGGCCGGTCTTTTTGAAAGTGGAACGGCTCTTCGGCGGACGCTCCGGCCTGGCCGCGCTGGTGCCGACCTTTCTGATCGCCCTGGTGTTCTTCCTGCCTTTGATCTTTGCCGGCTCCCAACTGGTGAGCCAGGCGCCCGAGGCCCTGGATTACGCCCAGTCTCTGGTGGAAAAGGGCATGGGCGACCCGCCCCAGTGGTTTCGGAAAATCCCCTGGGTCGGCGAGCGGTTGGCGATGGTGTGGCGGGACATCGGCGGCTACACGCCCAAATTGATCGCCCTGGCCAAGCCGTACCTGAAAACGCTGCTGGGCTCCCTGGTGAGCGCCGGCACCGGCATGGCCAAAGTGGTGCTCACCGCGGTGCTGAGCCTGTTGCTGCTCTTCTTCCTGCTCAAGGAGGGCCACGCCGTGCGCCGGAGCCTGGAAACCATGGCCTTCAAACTCTCCGGCGAAAAAGGCCGGCAACTGCTGCGGGTGGCCGGCACCACCATGCGTTCGGTGGTGGTCGGCATCCTGGTCACGGCCTTGGTGCAGGGGGTCCTGGCGTTCCTGGGCTTGTGGATCGCGGGGGTGCCCAACCCGTTGTTTTTGGCCACGGCCGCCGGGCTCTTCGCCCTGGTGCCCATCGGCCTGATCCAGGCCATTTTGCTTCCAGCCGCCGGATGGTTGCTCTTCAGGGGCGAGACCGCCTGGGGGATCTTCTTCTTCATCTGGTCATTTTTCGTCGTCGGCAACATCGATCAGTTTCTGCGCCCCATCCTGATCAGCCGCGGCGCCAATGTGCCTTTCCTGGTGATCCTGCTCGGCGTTTTGGGCGGCCTGGCCACCGGCGGATTCATCGGGTTGTTCGTGGGCGCCACCGTGCTGGCGGTCTTTTTCACCATGCTGCGGGAGTGGGCAGCCGAACCGGACGGGCAACCGCCCCAGGATGGCGTAAAGGAAACGGCCTGACATGCATGCCCCCCATGACATTCTGATTCTCGCCGGAGACATCGGCGGAACCAACGCCCGCCTGGCGCTTTTGGCGCCGGCCGGCGGCCGCCTGGCCTTTGTCCGCGAGCAGACCTTCGCCAGCCGGGAAGCGCCCAGCCTGGAGAGCGTGCTGCGCAGATTTCTCGCCGGCACGGACCATCCCATCACCCATGCCTGCATGGGGGTGGCCGGCCCGGTGCGCCAGGGCCGCTGCGAAGCCACCAACCTGCCGTGGATCATCGACGCGGCCGTGCTCGCCCGGCAACTTAAGGTGCCCCGGGTGGGTTTGCTCAACGACCTGGCGGCCCAGGCCCACGGCATCGGCGAACTGGAAGCGGCGGACTTCGAGACCCTCAACCCGGGCATGCCCGATCCCCAAGGCCACTGCGCGCTGATCGCCGCCGGAACGGGCCTCGGGCAGGCAGGGCTGTACCGGCACGGCGAAGAACTCCGGCCTTTCGCCTGCGAGGGGGGTCATGCCGATTTCGCCCCGCGCAACCACCTGGAAATGGCGCTGCTGGATCATCTGCTCAAGCAGCACTCCCGGGTGAGCGCCGAGCGCTTGGTCTCCGGCCGGGGGCTGGTGAACATCTACCATTTTCTCAAGGCGCGCGGGGCTGGCGAGGAGCCGACCTGGCTGGCCGAGGCGCTGGCCTCGGACGATCCCGCGGCCGTCATCTCGCGCGCGGCCCTGGACGGTCGCAGCCCCCTGTGCGACCAGGCCCTGGACCTTTTCGTCACCCTGTACGGCGCCGAGGCCGGCAACCTGGCGCTCAAACTCATGGCCACCAGCGGGGTCTACCTGGGCGGCGGCATCGCCCCCAAGATCGTCGCCCGGCTGCGCGAGCCGCTCTTCATGAACGCCTTTACCGCCAAGGGCCGCATGAAGCCCCTGATGCAGGCCATGCCGGTGCGGGTGATCCTCAATCCCAAGACCGCTCTGCTGGGAGCGGCGCGCGTCGCCCTGGCGCTATCGGAGGGTTCGAACCATGGAAAATAGCGCCGTTTCCGCGTCCTCGCGCTACCCGCTGCTCTACCAGATCAACACCCGGGTCTGGCTCACCGCCCTGTCCCGGGCGCTGGGCCGGCCGGCGACCCTGGACGACATTCCCGAAGAGGCCCTCGCGGACCTGGCCGCCCTGGGCTTCGAATGGGTCTGGCTGCTGAGCGTCTGGCAAACCGGCGCGGCCGGCCGGCGCGTATCGCGCCGCAACCCCGAATGGCGCCGGGAGTTCCTCCAAACCCTGCCCGACTTGGGGGAGGAGGATATCGCCGGTTCCGGTTTCGCCGTCACCGGATACACAGTGTCGGCGGCCCTGGGGGGCGAGGCGGCCCTGGCGCGCTTGCGCCGGCGGCTGCGGCAACACGGCCTGCGCCTGATGCTGGACTTCGTCCCCAATCACACGGCCCTGGACCACCCCTGGGTCCAGGACCACCCCGACTACTATATCACCGGCTCCGAACATAATCTGTTTCGCGAGCCCCAGAACTACGGACGTTCCGGACCCGAGGCGGGCTCTCGGCTGCTGGCCCACGGCCGGGATCCCTACTTTCCGGGCTGGCCCGACACCTTCCAGCTCAACTACGCCAACCCGGCCCTGCAAGTTGCCATGGAAGAAGAATTGTTGCGCATCGCCGACCAATGCGACGGCGTACGTTGCGACATGGCCATGCTGATCCTGCCCGACGTCTTCGAGCGAACCTGGGGCGCCCAGGCGGCCGACTTCTGGCCCGGAGCGATCCGCCGGGTGCGGGAAAAACAGGCCGACTTCCGTTTCATGGCCGAAGTCTACTGGGATCTGGAGTGGCGCCTGCAGCAACAGGGCTTCGACTACACCTACGACAAGCGGCTGTACGACCGCCTGGGGCAGGGCCGGGCCCGCCCGGTCCGCGAGCACCTTTGCGCCGGGCTGGATTTCCAGGACAAGCTGGCCCGCTTCCTGGAAAATCACGACGAGCCGCGCGCCGCCGCCCATTTTTCACCCGAGATCCACCGGGCCGCGGCCGTGGTCACCTATCTTGCCCCCGGCCTGCGCTTTTTCCACCAGGGCCAACTGGAGGGATACCGCAAACGCATTTCGCCCCATCTGGCCCGCGGCCCCTTGGAAGCCGGCGATGCAACCATCCGCCACTTCTACGACCGATTGTTGGCCGTGCTGCGCCGACCGGCGGTGCGCCACGGTCAATGGCGGCTGCTCGAATGCACCCCGGCCTGGGAGGGCAACTGGACCTGGGACAATTTCATCGCCTATGCCTGGCTGGGGGCGCCTGAAGAGCGGTTGATCGTGACGGTCAACTACGCCGCGCACCAGGGTCAGTGCTATTTAAGGCTGGCCGAGATCGATCTGCCGGGGACGCCCCTGCTGCTCAGAGATCTTTTAGGTGATGCCCATTATGAACGGCGGGGCCGGGCGTTGCGCGATGAGGGCCTTTTCCTGGATATGCCGGCGTGGGGTTGCGTGGCCTTCGACATCATTGAAATGCCCAAGCAGACATGATCCGCGGCGTTTGGGGTGCTTTTTTCGAATTTACTTTAGGAGTCTGGTTTGAGATATAGGATCACACATTCCGTATGATCGAAAATCGGCGAAAAATCGGAATTCACCGTCACCATACCCATAAGGAGGGATCTGTGAACGTGAAAGAGCTATCGGTGTTGTTGGCGTCGCTGCTGGCCGCGGCGGTTCTGAGCGGATGTTCGGAGAAAAAAGAGGCGGCCGCGCCGCCCCCGCCCGAAGTGGAAGTGGTTTCGGTGGTGCAGCGGGACGTGCCCGTATACCGCGAATGGGTGGCCTCCCTGGATGGCTCGGTCAACGCCACCATCCTGGCCCAGGTGCAGGGCTACCTGATCAAGCAGAACTATAAGGAGGGCGATTTCGTCAAGGCCGGCACGCCCCTTTTCGAGATCGACCCGCGGCCCTTCCAGGCCTCCCTGGACGAGGCCAAGGCGGTGCTGGCCAAACAGAAAGCCGTGTTGCAGACCGCCCGGGCCAATCTGAAACGCATCGAACCGCTGGCGGCCGCCAACGCGGTCAGCCAGAAGGACAAGGACGACGCCATCGGCCGTGTCCAGGCCGCCGAGGCCCAGGAACTGCAGGCCCGGGCCGCGGTGAGCAAGGCCGAGTTCGAGCTGGGCTTCACCAAGATCGCCTCGCCCATCGACGGCATCGCCGGCGCGGCCACGGCCCAGATCGGCGACCTGGTGGGCACCCCCCAGGCCAAGGCCTTGACCACCGTCTCCACCGTGGACCCGGCCAAAGTGTACATCCCCATCAGCGAAAAAGAATACCTGGAGGCCGTGGCGCGCCACAAACAGCGCGAAGCCTCCGGCTCGGGCGAGCGCGCCGCGTTCACCCTGATCCTGGCCGACGGCAGCAGTTGGCCCCAACCGGGCGAGTTCGCCTTCGCCGACCGCCAGGTAGACCCCCAGACCGGCACCATCCGCGTAGCGGTCACCTTCCCCAACCCCGGCAACATCCTGCGGCCCGGCCAGTACGCCAAGGTGCGCGCCCTGATCGGCACCGAGAAGAACGCCCTGCTGGTGCCCCAGCGGGCCGTGGGCGAACTGCAGGGCAACTACCAGGTGGCCGTGGTGGATGCCGGCAACACGGTGCACATCCGCAACGTGAAGATGGGCGGCCGCTCCGGCGACCTGTGGGTGGTCAAGGAGGGGCTGGCCCCCGGTGACCGGGTGGTGGCCGAAGGCATTCAGAAGGTGGGCGACGGCGTGAAGGTGACTCCCAAGGAGGCGGCGGCCCCCAGCCCGGCCCCGACGACTAAGGCCCAATAGCTCCCTGACCCCCAGCCCTGAACCAAACGCCGAAAGGTCGCTGCCATGGCAAAATTCTTCGTCAATCGGCCCATCGTGGCCATCGTCATCTCCATCATCTTCGTCATCATCGGCATCGTGGCCCTGCTGGGACTGCCCATCGCCCAGTACCCGAACATCGTGCCGCCCGAAATCGTGGTCAACACCGTGTACGTCGGCGCCGACGCCCAGACCGTGGAGCAGTCCGTAGCCACACCCATCGAGCAGGAGATGAGCGGCGTGGACAACATGAACTACATGTACTCGCTCAACGCCAACAATGGCGAGATGAAACTCTTTGTCAACTTCGACGTCGCGACCGACCCCAACATCGACCAGGTGCTGGCCCAGATGCGCAAGTCCCAGGCCGATGCCAAGATGCCCTCCGAGGTGCGCGACTACGGCGTCACCGTGAAGAAATCCACGGCCGCACCCTTGATGCTCATCGCCCTCACGTCGCCCAAGGGCACCTACGACGCCACCTTCCTGGCCAACTACGCCTACATCAACCTCAACGACCAGTTGACCCGCGTGCCGGGCATCGCCAGCGTCACGGTCTTCGGCGCCGGCCAGTACGCCATGCGCATGTGGGTCAAGCCCGACCAGTTGGCCAAGCTCAACCTGACCGTCTCCGAGATCGTGGACGCCATCAAGAAGCAGAACACGGTCAACCCGGCCGGCCAGGTGGGCGCCGAGCCGGCGCCGCCGGGGGTGGAGTTCACCTACGCCATCCGGGCCCAGGGGCGCCTGGAGAGCCCCGAAGAGTTCGAGCAAATCGTGGTGCGCGCCAACCCCGACGGCTCGCTGGTGCGCCTCAAGGACGTGGCCCGCATCGAGCTGGGCTCCCAGACCTACAGCCTCACGGGCCGGCTCAACGGCCAGCCTTCGGCCGTCCTGGCCCTCTACCAATTGCCCGGCACCAACGCCATCACCGCCGTGGACGGCGTGAAGCAGTTGCTGGAACGGGTCAAGGAAACCTCTTTTCCCCCGGACCTGAACTACTCCATTCCTCTGGACACCACCCAGTCGGTGCGCGAGGGCATCAAGGAAATCGTCAAGACCCTCTACGAAGCCCTGATCCTGGTGATCGTCGTGGTCTTCATCTTCCTCCAGGGCTGGCGCGCCACGCTGATCCCGGCCCTGGCCGTGCCGGTCTCCCTGGTGGGCACCTTCGCCCTGTTCCCCCTGCTGGGGTTCTCCATCAACACCATCGCCCTGATGGGCATGGTGCTGGCCATCGGCCTGGTGGTGGACGACGCCATCGTGGTGGTCGAGGCCGTGGAGCATCACATCGAGCACGGCCTGTCGCCCAAGGAGGCGACCTTGAAGGCCATGGAAGAAGTCTCGGGACCGGTCATCGCCATCGCCCTGGTGCTCTCGGCGGTCTTTTTGCCCACCATCTTCATCCCGGGCATCACCGGCAAACTCTACCAGCAGTTCGCCGTGACCATCGCCATCTCGGTGATCATCTCGGCCTTTAACGCCCTGACCCTCAGCCCGGCCCTCTCTTCCCTGATCCTCAAACCCAAGAAGCAGGCCCGCGGCCCTCTGGGCGCCTTCTACCGCTGGTTCAACAACGTCTTCGGCCGGGCCACCAACGGCTACGTCAAATGGTGCGGCTTCTTCATCCGCAAGTTCGTGGTCAGCCTGATCCTGCTGGCGGTCATGACCGGCGCCATCGGCGTGATCGGCAACCGGGTGCCCGGCGGCTTTTTGCCCGAAGAGGACCAGGGCTATCTCTACGCCGGCGTGCAACTGCCCAACGCCGCCTCCCTGCAGCGTACCAACGCCGCGTGCGCGGCGGTGGAGAAGATCCTCATGGAGACCCCCGGCGTGGAATACGTCACCACCGTATCGGGCTACAGCATGCTCTCGGGCGTTTCCAACACCTACAGCGGCTTTTTCTTCGTCTCGCTCAAGCCGTGGCACGAGCGCACGGCGCCCGAGGAGCAGTACACGGCCATCATGGCCGGCCTCAACCAGAAGCTCAGCCGCCTGCCCCAAGGTCTGGCCTTCGCCTTCTCGCCGCCGGCCATTCCGGGCATCGGCACCTCGGGCGGCGTCACCTTCCTGCTGGAAGACCGGGCCGGCAAGGATGTCGCCTTTTTGTGGAACAACACCCAGAAGTTCCTGGCCGAGGCGCGCAAGCGGCCCGAGTTCGCCCGGGTTTCGACCACCTTCCTGCCCACCGTGCCCCAGCTCTTCGTGGACGTGGACCGGGACAAGGCCCTCAAGCAGGGCGTGGACCTGGGCCAGGTCTACCGCACGTTGCAGGCCTTCATGGGCGGCATCTTCGTCAACTACTTCAACCGCTTCGGCCGCCAGTGGCAGGTCTACGTGCAGGCCGAAGGCGAATACCGCACCCAGGCCGAGCAGCTCGGCCAGTTCTACGTGCGCAATGCGGCCGGCGAGACCGTGCCGCTTACGGCCCTGACCGCCATCCAGCAGCGTTCGGGGCCCGAGTTCACCATGCGCTACAACCTCTACCGCTCGGCCCAGATCAACGCCACCAGCGCGCCGGGGTACAGCAGCGCTCAGGCCATGAGGGCCCTGGAAGAAGTGTATGCGCAGACCATGCCGCGCGAGATGGGCTTTGACTACCTGGGCATGTCCTACCAGGAGAAGAAAGCCCAGGAGGGCGTGCCCATCTCGGTGATCTTCGGCCTGTCGCTGCTCTTCGTCTTCTTGATCCTGGCGGCCCAGTACGAGAGCTGGTCGCTGCCCTTCAGCGTCTTGTTGGGCACGCCCGTCGCCGTGTTCGGCGCCTTCGCCGGCATCTGGCTGCGCCACATGGAGTTCAACCTCTACGCCCAGATCGGCCTGATCATGCTCATCGGCCTGGCGGCCAAAAACGCCATCCTGATCGTGGAGTTCGCCAAGGTGGAGTACGAGAAGGGGCGCCCGCTGATGGAGGCGGCCCTGGAAGGGGCCAAGCTGCGCCTGCGGCCGATTCTGATGACCAGCTTCGCCTTCATCCTGGGCTGCGTGCCCCTGGCCATCGCCACCGGCTCGGGCGCCGTCTCGCGCCGGGTGATGGGCACCGGCGTCATCGGCGGCATGCTGGCGGCCAGCTTCATCGCCATCTTCCTGATCCCCATGACCTTCTACATCGTGGAAAAGCTGGCCCACCGCAAGGATTCCGGCGGCCACGCCACTTCTTCCGAGTCCGGCGCCGCCGCCGGGAAAGGAGAGCAGCATGCGTAAAATCGTCTTTCCCGTACTTCTACTCCTCTTCCTGAACGGCTGCTGGTCGGTGGGCCCGGATTACGTGCGGCCCGAAGTGCCGACGCCGGCCACCTTTCGCTTCGGAGACCAAGAGGTGCGCGACGTGGCCAACACGGCCTGGTGGGAGCAGTTCAACGATCCGGCCCTCAAGGCCCTGGTGACCGAGGGCCTGGCCAACAACCAGGACATCCGCATCGCCACGGCGCGCATCGAAGAGTACTTCGGCCGCTACTTCTCCACCCGCGGCAACCAGTTCCCCTTTGCCAGCGCCGGGGGCAGCGCCTCGCGCCAGCAAATTTCGGAGGCCAGCCGCTTCGGCGGTGCCGGCGGAGACAATCCCTACAGCGAATACGAGGTGAGCCTGGGCGCCTCCTGGGAGATCGACTTCTGGGGCAAGTATCGCCGTGCCTCGGAGGCGGCCCGGGCCCAGATGCTGGCCACCGAAGAGGCCCGGCGCAACGTGGTGCTGACCCTGGTGACGGCCATCGCCGGCACCTACGTGGACCTGCGCGCCCTGGACAAGCAACTGGAAATCACGCGGCAGACCGCCGCCAGCCGCAAGGCCTCCCTGGATCTGTTCGCCATGCGTTTCCAGCAGGGGGTCACCTCGGAACTGGACCTGAGCCAGATCGAATCCCAGTATGAGGATGCCATGGCGCGCATTCCCGATTACGAGGCCACCATCGCCCGCACCGAAAACGCTCTGAGCGTCCTTTTGGGCCGCAACCCCGGGCCCATCGCCCGGGGCCTGACCATCGACCAACTGGCGCTGCCCGCCATTCCGGCAGGCGTGCCCTCCGACGTTCTGGCGCGGCGGCCCGACATCCTGCTGGCCGAGCAGAACCTGATCGCGGCCAACGCCAGCATCGGCGTGGCCAAATCGGCCTATTTCCCCTCGATCTCCCTGACCGCGGCCCTGGGCTCGGTGAGCACCGATCTCTCCGATCTGTTCACCGGTCCGGCCGAAACCTGGAGCGTGGCCGCCCCCATCTCCCTGCCGATCTTTTCCGCCGGGCGCATCGGCGGCGAGGTCAAGGCGGCCGAAGCCTTCCAGCGGCAAGCCCTGGAAGGGTACCGGCAGACCATCCAGAACGCCCTGCGCGAAACCGAAGACGCCCTGATCGGCCGCGCCAAGTCGGCCGAACGGCTCGACGCCCTGGGCCGGCAGCTCAAGGCGTTGCGCAACTACGCCCGCCTGGCCCACATGCGCTATGAGGGCGGCTACACCAGCTACCTGGAAGTATTGGACGCCGAACGCAGCCTGTTCAACGTGGAGCTGGCCTATGCCACCGGCCAGGACGAACTGTTCCGCCGCCTGATCGACATCTATAAAGCCATGGGCGGCGGCTGGGTGGCCCTGGCCGAGGAGCAGATCCCGGTGCGGCCGGAGAAAGCGGCGGGCTTCATTCCTTGAAAGGAGCGGCCCGCCGGCGTCATGTTCAGCCAGCGCCTTTCAGCTTCAGACCAATGTAGGAGGTGTTCCCATGGATAAAGCACGAAAGAAGCGGATTCAAGAGTTCCTGGAACCCTATCGCATCTCCCAGGGCAAGGAATTCCGCCTCAAGGATCATGACCCGGCCGACACCCGGGGGTTCACCTCCGAAGACAAGGGCGAAGCCAAGGAGCTGCTGACCCGGGGCGTGGAGTGGCTGGCCGAGGCCCAGGGCAAACTCTACGCCCAGGACCGCTGGAGCGTGCTGCTGGTCTTCCAGGCCATGGACGCGGCCGGCAAGGACGGCACCATCAAGCACGTCATGTCCGGCATCAACCCCCAGGGGGTGCAGGTCTCCTCGTTCAAGGCCCCCTCCAGCGAGGACCTGGACCACGACTTCATGTGGCGCTGCATGAAGGCCCTGCCCGAACGCGGCCGCATCGGCATCTTCAACCGCAGCTACTACGAAGAGGTGCTGGTGGTCAAAGTCCACGAAGCGCTGCTGGCCAAGCAGCAATTGCCGCCGGAACTGGCCGGCAAGAAGATCTGGGAGCAGCGCTACGAAGACATCGTGGCCATCGAGCGCTATCTTGCGCGCAACGGGACGGTGATCCTAAAATTCTTCCTCAACCTCTCCCGCGACGAGCAGAAGAAACGCTTCCTGGAACGCCTGGACAACCCGGACAAGAACTGGAAGTTTTCCACCGCCGACGCCAAAGAACGCGGCCACTGGAAGGCCTACATGGCGGCCTACGAGGCCATGATCCGCAACACGGCCAGGAAGCACGCCCCCTGGTACGTGGTGCCGGCCGACAACAAATGGTTCGCGCGCCTGGTGGTGGCCCTGGCCGTGGTAGACGCCATGGACGACCTGGACCTGCGCTATCCCAAGGTGGGTCCCGAAAAGAAGAAGGAATTGGAGGCGGCCCGGCAACTGCTGACCGCCAACGAAAAGTAACTTTTAAAGGAGAGACGCAATGAAAAACTGGAGTAAGGCAATCGCGATGGTAATGGTTCTGGCCACGGCTTGGGCGGCCATGCCCGGCACGGCCGATTCGGGCGGCGCCGGCCAGCGGGCCGGCACCTGGGAGTTCTTCCTGCCGTTGACCTACACCGAGGAGGTGGACTTCTCCGGCGAGGGGGGTTCCGAAGTGGAGATCAATGACGATTTCGGATTTGGATTCGGTTTCGGGTACAACTTCAGCAACCACTTCCAGTTGAACGGCATGTTCAACTGGGCCTCCCGCGGCTACGACGCCACGCGCACCACCGAGGACGGTGCGGTCGCCGCCCGGTACAGCAACGACCTGGAGACCTCGGTGTTGTCGCTCAACGGCATCTATTACTTCCTGCAAGGGGCGTTTACCCCTTTTATCTCCGGCACCGTCGGGTACACCTTCTTCGACACCAACATCCCGGACGGCCCCCCCCAGGGCGCCTGCTGGTGGGACCCCTGGTATGGCTACATCTGCACCGACTACACGCCCACCAAGACCGACGAGGCCTTTACCTACGGCGGCGGGATCGGCCTGCGCTACGATATCAACCGCTACTTCGCCCTGCAGGGCAGCTACAACAAGACCTGGGTCGATTTCGACAATGCGTCCGAGACCCCCGACTTCTCCACCTGGAAGCTGGATTTCATTTTCCGCATGTTCTAGTACCGTTAGGCTTTATTATTCCCGAGTCTTGGCGGCACCGGCACCCGTTCGGATGCCGGTGCCGTTTCGATCCCGGCACCGGTTCCGAGACCGTCCCGCAACCGGGAACCGCGACCGTACCGGAAAGCCCTTCGTAACGCGCACCACGGAAACCTGCCTTGACGCCTTGAATAACGGCCGTCAGTTGTTGTAGAGTCCTTTCTGCATTCCCACAATCCATGACCCCGCATTGAAAAGGAGGCCCGCCATGATGCCCGCATCGTCAAAGAGAATTGAATGGGCCAGATGGCTTCTGATCTGCCTGGCGCTCTGGTTTTTCACCGGCTGCGGCGATGATGGCGGTTCAGGGCACGACACCATTTCCTTTACGGTCCTCCAGACCTCGGATGTGCATCATCATGCCACCGGATACGGACCGCAATCGGATTATACGCCGCTTGACACCACCGACGGCGACGGCGTGCTGGGAGGATACGCGAGGATAGCGGCCCTGGTCCAAGGCATTCGCAGCGACGCGGCCGCCAGGGAAGAGACCGTGCTGCTGTTCGACTCGGGCGATTTTACCATGGGCACCATTTACGATCTGACGGCTTCCGATCCCGCCGCTTTTCGCTTTATCGAATCCCTCGGGTACGATGCCGTGACCTTCGGCAATCATGAGTTCGACTGGGGCCTTCGAGGACTTTACAATCTCGTGGAGGACGCCCGCCAGGCCGGTTTTGGCGTACCCATCGTGGCCTCCAACCTGATCACCGATCCCCAGGATCCCAGCGATGACGACATCGAGGCGCTGGCGGCGCAAGAGGCGGTGGTGGCAAGCAAACTCATCGAGATATCCAGCGGCGTGACGGTCGGCGTGCTGGGCGTCCTGGGCCCGGATGCCGAGAGCGTGGCACCCCTTACCGAACCCGTGGCCTTCGAACATGGGTATGCATTTTTGCAGAGCAAGGTAGACGCATTGAGGGCCGCCGGAGCGGACATCGTCATTTTGCTTTCTCACTCCGGCGTGCTCGTCGATGGTACGGGCGAAGATGTGGACATTGCGGAGAATGTGACCGGCATCGATATTATCGCCTCCGGCCATACCCATACGGCCACGGCAACGGAACTGGTCAAAGGCGCGTCCGACACCATTATCATCGCCCCCGGCGAGTATGGCTCCTATTTGAGCAAGCTCGATATCCGCTTCAGCAGGCGGCAGAATAAAATCATCGGCCATCAGTTCGAGCTGCTGAGGGTGGACGATACCGTTACCGGCGACCAAACCACGCAGGAGATGGTGCTGAGCTATCAACCGGTCATCACCGACGCCCTTTCCGCGCTCGGCGTCAGCGCCGATACCGTGGTTTCCAAAATCGGATTCGACCTGGAGAAACGATCGATTCAGGAAACGGGGTTCGGTGATCTGCTGGCGGATGCCATCCGCAGGGCGGCCACGGACCTCGATACGGCCGCCGTTCCATATGATCTGAGCGTCATCGCCAGCGGCGTGATTCGCGATAATATCTATCAGGGCAAAAGCGGCAACATCCTCTTTTCCGATGTCTACAATGCGTTGCCGCTGGGCTTTTCGCCTTATGGCGACGCCGCGCCCGGCTATCCCTTGATGAGCTTGTATGTCAACGCCGGTGAGATCCGCAATATCTGCGAAATTTCAGCCAGCGGCGCGCCCCTGCTGGGAGACGATTACTATCTCAACGTCTCGGGCATCCGCTATGACTACAATTCTTCGAACCCGCTTTTTGCGAAAGTGACCGCCGTCTACTTGTCAGCGGACATGAACAGCACCGTGACCGGCCCGGCGCTCGATCTTTCGGACACCACCACCTTGTACCATGTCGCCGTCAACCTGTATTTATTGCAGATGCTGGACCTGACGACCGCCTTCGGCATTCCGGTCATCCCCAAAGATCAACTCGGCAACCCGCTCGACCCGAACGATTATCCGAGAATCGACATTTCGGCGGCCGCCGGTGTCCAGGAGCTCAAGGAATGGATGGCGTTGAACCATTTCCTGGAAAGCTATTATCCTGTATCCGCGACCGGCATACCGGCGGCCATATACGGCGATCTTGGCACCGCCCTCGGCCGGGCCAACGATGTGACCCCATAATTACCGACAGCTCAGAATTCCAACCTCTGGGTTCTGAATACCCCAGCGAAGGGAAGAGGTTTGCCATGCGTATTTTCGACTCTGGAAAGATTGCCCCGGATTTCTATGTCACCGGCCCGCCCGGCGGGCCGGTCTACCTGCTCAACGCCGATCGGCCGGCACTCTTCGACGCCGGGGTCAGCGCCTTCGCCCAGGCCTATGTCAATGACATCCGCGCGGCTCTGGACGGTCGCGCGCCGGCCTATCTCTTCCTGACCCATGCCCATTTCGACCACGTGGGATCGGCCGGCGTGTTCAAGCGGGTCTGGCCTGACCTTGCGATCGTGGCCTCCCCGACCAGCGCCGATATTCTGCGCCGGCCCGGGGCCATCGAGCTGATCACGCTGCTCAACGCCGGCAGCCTCTCCCTGGCCCGGGAGCAGGGCTTTGAGCCTCTGAACGAAGCGCCCTTCGAACCGGTCACCGTGGACCTGACCGCTGCCCCGGACCAGATTTTCGACCTGGGCGGCGGCCTGACCGTCCAGGCCATGGCCGCGCCCGGCCACACCCGGGATTTCACCAGTTACTGGATCCCGGCCCGCAAGATCCTCATCTCCTCCGAGGCGGCGGGCAACAACGACGGCGCCGGCGCCGTACTGCCCGAGTTTCTCGTGGACATCGACGGCTACCTGGCCAACATCACCCGCTTTGCCCAACTGGATATCGAGATCCTCTGCCCCGGTCACAAACTGGTGCTCACCGGCGAGGACGCCCGGGAGCACCTGCGCCGCTCCCCCGCAGCCACCCGGCAGTATATCGCCATGGCCGAAGATTTCCTGCGCGATACCAAAGGAGACCTGGACGCCGCCGCCGAGATGATCAAGGAAGCCGAGTGGGAACCGCTGCCCTGGCCCAAGCAGCCCGAGCAGGCCTACATGCTCAATACCCGCCAGCGGGTGCTCAAGGTGTGGGAGCGGATGCAGGCGAAGTAGACCGCCACCCCCAAGTCGCCGAACTGCCAGCGATCGTTGAGGGACAAATGAACCGCGGCCCATAAGATTGAATCATTATACCTACCGATTAATTATAACAATCATCGTCTCAGCAAAATAGGAGCGTGTATGGAGAAGGAAGCGATTACCAGGCGCGAATTTCTGGACCGCTGCTCAACGGGGTCCAAAGTTGCATTAAGCGTGGCCGCCGGTGCCTCGGTATCCGGTGCGGGAACTATGGCCTTATGGCTGTCCGGGTGCGGCGATGAAGCCCTGGATCTCAAATACCAGGGCCAGGGGACCGCCACCGCGGCTACGGTGGCGCACAACCAAAAAGCGGCGCAGTATCTGCCCCTGGCCGATCCGGAGGATTTCGAGCAGGCCCGGCGGGGTTTCATCGCCGCCATGGACCCGCTGAAGATCATGGGCCCGAGAGGCACCATGGCCTGGGACATGGCGGCCTACGACTTCATGCAGGGTCCGGCGCCGGACACGGTCAACCCCAGCCTGTGGCGCCAGGGTCGGCTCAACAACATTCATGGCCTGTTCCGGGTCACCGACGGCATCTACCAGCTCCGGGGTTTTGACCTGGCCAACATGAGCATTATCGAAGGCAAGACCGGCTGGATCATCGTCGATCCGCTGACCACCAAGGAGACGGCGGCCGCGGCCCTGGCCTTTGCCCGCCAGAACCTGGGCGAGAAGCCCATCGCGGCCGTCATTTTCACCCACACCCACATCGATCACTTCGGCGGGGCCTTGGGGGTGCTTTCGGCCCAGGATATCAAGGATGGCAAAATCGAGATCGTGGCCCCTAAGGGCTTCATGCATGAAGCAACCAGCGAAAACCTCATTGCCGGCACGGCCATGGGCCGGCGGGCGGTCTACCAGTTCGGCCAGACGCTGCAACCCGGCAAGACCGGCCAGGTGGGCAGCGGCCTGGGCAAGGTCAACGCCCGCGGCAGCTTCGGCATCGCCCAGCCCAACGCCATCGTGGACCGCACACCCCAGGCCATGGAAATCGACGGCGTCAAGTTCGTGTTTCAATATGCCCCCGAGTCCGAGGCCCCGGCCGAATTGACATTTTATCTGCCCGAAGTAAAAACCTTCTGCGGCGCTGAAGTCGTCTCTCGCACCATGCACAACCTCTACACCCTGCGCGGGGCCAAGGTGCGCGACGCCCTGCTGTGGAGCGGCTACATCGACCAGGCCCTGCAGCTGTTCAGCGACGCGCAAATCTACTTCGGCTGCCACCACTGGCCCATCTGGGGCAACGCCAAGATCGTGGAATTTCTGAAAAAGCAACGCGACCTCTACAAGTACATCCACGACCAGACCGTGCGCCTTGCCAACGAGGGCCTTACGCCAAAAGAGATTGCCGAAGAGATCCAACTGCCGGAATCATTGTCCAAGTACTTTGCCAACCGGGGCTACTATGGCACCCTGAGTCACAACGCGAAGGCGGTGTACCAACACTATTTCGGCTGGTATGACGGCAACCCGGCCAACCTCGATCCCTTGCCGCCGGCGGAAGCGGCCAAGCGCTATGTGGATTATATGGGCGGGGCCGCCGCGGTGCTCAAAAAGGCCCAGGCGTCCTTCAACAAGGGCGACTACCGCTTCGTGGCCGAGGTGCTCAACCACGTGGTCTTCGCCGAACCGGACCATGACGGGGCCAAGGCGCTTTTGGCCCAGACTTATGAGCAGTTGGGCTACCAGGCCGAATCCGGTGTGTGGCGCAACGAATACCTCACCGCCGCCAGCGAACTGCGCTACGGCGCGCCCAAAAGCGGCGTCAGCATAGCCGACGCCATCGACCTGATCATGCAGACGCCGGTGGAGCGGTTCTTCGATTCCATGGCCGTGCGCCTCAACGGCCCCGCTGCCGCGGGCAAGGAGATGACCATCAACATCACCTTCACCGACCTGAACGAAAACCATGTGCTGACCCTCGAAAACGCCGTTCTGCATCACCGTAAGGCCGAGCCGACCAGCGGCGCCAACGCCACCGTCAAGATCACCCACGGGCTGTTCATCGACATGCTCGTGGGCAAGGTGGGCATCAAGGAGATGGTCTTTTCCGACGATCTGAGGGTTGACGGCAGTAAAATGGACCTGATCGGTTTCCTGCGCCTGATCGAAAAGCCCGACGGCAGATTCAACATTGTGACCCCCTGATCCGGGGCGCCTCCGGCCTTGCAAACTTTTGTGGAAAGCCATTTGCTGTCTGTACCGTCCACCTCGCTTTGAGGCTAAAATGACTTCGACTATGGACGATAACCTTCCTGCGCATAAAAAAGCTTCGCGCTCATTTCGATCATTCCGGCCGGTGCCAAGGCGGTTCAGCGAAAAAAGTTTGACCCAACCCCGTTTCCAACGGTTCCACCGGCTTAATCACGGCTCGGTCAAAAGTGCGGATTCGCCCGTCTTTCCCGTCATTGAGGATCGGTGAAATTCAAACGTTGCCTGGTTACCCATCCGCCAGGAGAAAGGAGTCGATCGATGAACGGGCACAACCTTTTCTATTACCCATACGCCACCTTCACCAACGCGCAGCTGCCGCTGCTGAAAGTGGCGGCTTTGTACTTCGACAAGCTCTACTTGCTCGACCCGGAGAAGGCCTCCTGGGGAGCAATCGGACCGGCGGAGGGAATGCCGGAAGTCAAAATGCTCGAGCAGGAGGGTATACTGCACCGCCTTGCCCCTGAAGATGTGCTGCGGATCTATGAGAAGCAGATAACCGCCGAAATCCTGGCGGACATGGCCGATGCGAAGTTTCTGTCGGCCTGTCAGACGAAAGGAAGAGAAGGCCGCTGGACGCTTGCCCTGGCCAAAGTGCCAAAGCAAATTCGGGAGAAATCCCAGCAGATCGACGCGCCGATGCGTCGCCTGCTGGGAGAAGTGCCCAGGCAGGCGGCGAAGCAGCTCGAGATTTACGAAGACGGCGGTGGCTATGCCGAAGGCGGCGCATCCTGGAAAAATGAGAAGGAACAATATCAGTTGAGCCTTGCATACCAGGGCCTGCGAGAGACGAGCGCCGTGTTCGACGAAGCCAGAATCCTGGGCGAAAACGTCAGGGAGTACCGCTATGCGGATTTCCCGCTGTCCCTTGGCGAAGCCATCATGCTGAACCACGCTTTGTTCGCCGGCTTGCTGCAGGCCGCGGCCACCCCGATCACCGATGATCCTTTTCATAACCGGTTGCTTTCCCTGAAACTGAAAAGAGCGTCGCGGACCCCTGAGATCAGAAACTTGCAGATCGAACGCGCCCGAAACCTGCAGATCAAATCCGATATCATCGCCGTAAATACGTTGAAGGATAAGCAATTGGATCTGCCGATACTCGATCCGAAAATCCCCCTGGAGGAAGTCCTGGACTACCGGCGCGTCCACGCAGACGCCCTGAAACAGGCCCGTGACAAACTGGGCTGGATGGCGCGTCGGATCGAAGCAGAGCCATGGACCAGGGAGTTCGCCGAGGAGCTCGAACATAGGACCATCCCGGACCTTGCCGGCCAGCTGAACGAAGCCCGTAAGACCTGTGACGATTGGCTCCGCGGCCAACGCAAACGATTGCTTTTGAGCGCGACCGGTATCGCTGCAGGCGCGGCGGTGGCCGCGCTTTCTTTATTTGCAGCACCTCTCACGCCCGTGGCCCTTGCCACCACGGGTTTGGGACTCGTGTCGAGTACGGCGATCCCCGGAGCGAAGTGGCTGATGGATTGGCGTGATGGAAAGAAAGCCAGCCGGGAAAATGGGTTGTACTACCTTTTGCAAGTGGGCAAGCGGCGAAGGCGGAAATAGCGACGGTGATAGATCCTGACGCGTTGATGTGGTATGTAGCGCCAACGACCCTCTTATCGGGAGCCATCCGAACATGCGCTATGAAGGCACCATCATTCGACCGTTCAGCGAAGCCGACAGCTACCTGCTGCAGTGCACCCTGGGGTGTTCCCACAACCAGTGCACCTTTTGCGGCACTTACAAGGACAAGCCCTTTCGCATCCGGCCGCTGCCGGAAATCAAGGAAGATATCCGGATGGCGCGGCACTGCCTGGGGGATGCGCGCAAAGTGTTTCTCTGCGACGGCGACGCGATCGCCATGCCCACCGACATGCTGCTCGAAATCCTCACGGCGCTGTACGCCGCCTTTGCCTCCCTGCGCCACGTCGGGACCTATGTCGGCCCGAAAAGCACTTTGGGCAAAAGCATGGCGGAGCTCAGAGCGCTGCGGGCCGCGGGCCTGACCAAGGTGTACCTCGGGGTGGAGACGGGCGACGATCGCCTGCTGGGCGAAGTCCGCAAAGGGGTCACCGCGCCGCAAATGCTGCTGGCGGGCCAGAATCTGGTGGCAGCGGATTTCAACCTCTCGGCCATGGTGCTGCTCGGTCTGGCCGGGCGAGGCGAACCTTCGCAGATGCATGCCCGGGCCACGGCCGAGATGATCAACGCCATGCGCCCCCGCTACCTGGCGGCCATGACCGTGACGCCGGTCCCGCACACGCCGCTGTTCCGGCAGGTCGAGACCGGCGCATTCGAACTGCTCGATCCCTTCGAGACCCTGGCGGAAATGCGCACGATGCTCGACGGCATCACCATCGACCCGCTGAAATTCGTGGGCGTGCATGCTTCCAATTATCTTCCCGTCAATGGCACGCTGCAACCGGATAAAGCCCGGATGATCTCCCTGGTGGATGACGTGATTCACAGCCGGGACCCGCGCCGCCTGCGCAGCGACGCCCAGCGCGGACTATAAGGACGGATGGCCGCCTGCCGCCATACCCATCTGGAGCTGCTGCCGCCAAGCGGCCAACGGCTGCGCTGCCGCCACTGCCATTTGACGTTGACCGCCGAAGAACTCGGCGGCGGCCACTGCCCTGAATGCTTCGAAGCCCTTGGCGTGCGCCATTACGATTTCGAGACTCTGCAAGGGCAGGAAGAAGTCCGATACCGCTGCGAACAATGCGGGGCCGTCATCGACTATCGCCCCTATCAAAAGTGACCATATCGCCAAAAGATCTACCTCATGAAGAAGTTTTCAAGGCAATCGAGAAAGAGGCTTGTGTCACGATCGAAATAAAAAACTTTTGATCACGCTTCGGAAGCCGACAGGGGAGCCGGCTCCGGGTGACTGTCTGCATCAATTCCGAAAGCTATGAGTATAGAAACCGCTTTATCTTCCGCGAAGGCGTCTTCTCGAATTCTTCCTTCATGATTTCGATCTTGGAAACCGTGCAATACGAGGAGACCTTTGTATTCAGCGCCTTGCGGTTCTTTTCCATCAGCGCGATCAATGCATCGTCGTCGATCTTTTCCGCTTTCATCCTTTCGGCCGAGGGGAATACGAGGGCCGTGAGGCGATTGTCTCTTTGAACCACCAGGGACTCTTCCACCAGCGGCATGGTGTTGAGTTTGGCTTCTATTTCCTCGGGATAGACGTTCTGCCCGGAGGGTCCGAGCAGCATGGTCTTTTTGCGTCCGCGGATGAAGATATTTCCCTGCGCATCGATGACGCCCAGATCTCCGGTGCCGAGCCAGCCGTCTGCGGACAGGATCGAGCGGGTCTCCTTTCCGTTTTTATAATACCCCAGCATGACATTGGTGCCCTTGACCATGATTTCTCCCGGAACGTTGGCCGGATCGTCCGAAGCGATCCGAACGGCGAGGGAGTCGACGATCCGGCCGACCGAGTACTTCCCGAAGGAGTCCCAGGGCGCATAGCTGATCAGCGGCCCGCATTCGGTCATGCCATATCCCACCGTATAACGGAAACGGATGCGGTGCAGAAAATTTTCCACCTCGGGATTCAGGGCCGCGCCGCCGATGATGATCAGAATGAAATTGCCGCCGAAAAGCTGTTCGAGCTTTTTGCGAAGCACGGTGTTGAGGATGCTTTTGAGCAGCGGCAGTTTGAACAGGGGCGCCGCTTTTCCACTCAGCAGCGGCTTGATTTTGCTGCCGTAGATTTTTTCGAAGATCAACGGAACGGATAGTATCAACCGCGGCCGTATCTCTGAAAACGCTTTGAGGAGTATGGTCGGGGAGGGCATCCGGTCGAGAAAGGTGATGTGGCATCCGCGGGAAAACGGAAACAGGAATTCAAACGCGCAACCAAAGGCATGGGCCGTGGGCAGAAACGAGAGGATGGTGTCGCCGGGATGGAGCGGCATGTTCTGCTGGGCGAAAACGACATTGGCCAGAAGGCTTCTCATGGGCAGCATGACCCCTTTGGAGAAACCCGTGGTTCCCGAGGTGTAGACAATGGACGCGAGGGCTTCCGGACCATCCTGCCCCTCGGCTTTTGCGCCCAACAGGCCCGCTGAAAGGGGCGCGCCATCATCTTTTGCGGCATCGATCCGGCCGACCTGCCGGGAGAATTCCTCCAGGCCGGACAGGGCCCTGAAATCATCCAGCGAGAGGACGGGGACGGGAACCGCTTTTCCCGACGAATTCATCTTCTTGAAGATGTCGTCGGCGCAGAAGAGCATCCGGGCGTCCGAGTGTTCGAGAATGTGAAAGATCTCTTCCGGTTTGAATTCGGGCAGCACCGGCACCACCACCGCGCCGTACAGCAGTGTTGCCAGGTAGGCGGTGGCCCAGTTGGCCGAGTTTCTTCCCAGTACCGCCACTTTACTGCCTTGCCCGATTCCGCAGGCCGCCAAGAGATCATGAATCGCCAGGATCCGGAAGGCCAGTTGCCCGTAGGTGACGGGCGCATGGCCGTTGCCCATATAGTCCGAGAAGGCGGGTCGGGTGCGGTTTTCGATGATGCTTTTGACAAACAGGCCGATCAAGGTGTCGTTCATAGTCCCATCCAGTCGTCGAAATTCCCTGCTCTATTCAGTTTCCGCTGACGATTCACACCCGCGGGCATGCATCATGCCGTGTCGGCGGGTGCAAAAATTGCGGCCGTATCCTTATCCACATATTTTTCAAAAAATCAAGCTCTCGGTCGTTTGTTTAATCATTCCGGTCAAATGCGATATGTTTCGCCTCGAGAGCCGCCCACCGGCCAAAACAGACCACCTTGCTTGCGCCGGATGAAACAGAGGGGAGCGGCCGCAGGTGCCTGCCGTTCCCCTGATCCTGTTTCGTCCTTCACACCTTGCTGAACAAGCCCGAAAATGCATTCAACCAAGCCACGCGCCGAACACTTAAGTGATGGATCAGTGCATCACCCTATCAAGCTGGTCCAGAATCGTTCCCCAGCCGGCTGCATGCATGGCGCGTTTTTCTTCATCGATGAACTTCACATGCAGTAGCGAAACCTTTGTCTGATGGCCGCCTGCTTTGGTGAAGTTCAGGGTCACCCTGCTGTCATCGAGCGAGACATGAGATTTCCAGGTGAAGACCAGCTTGTCAGGACGCTTGATTTCCAGGTACACCCCCGTATGCGGCAGATTCTCTTCGCCGACGTGCATAACGATCGTGAATTTACCGCCCTCGCGGGGATCGTTATGCACCTCGGATTCAGGATTGCCCGGTGTGCACGCCGACAGGAATTTCGACATTGTTTTCGGGTCCAACCACGCATCGAAGACTTTTTCGATGGGTGCATGGATAATCTTGTCTATATTTACTTTAAGTTCAGTCATTTCAAATACCTCCGTCTTTCAAGATTTCATCGAGTCTTTCCAGGCGCAACTCCCAGATTGATTTGAGCTGCTTGAACCATTTTTCCACTAATTGGACCCGTTCGATTCTGGGTTCGATCCAATGGGTTCTACCGATGGTCCTGCGCGCCACCAGTCCGGCTTTTTCCAATACCTTGATATGCTTGGAGATGGCATTCAAGGACATGTCGTAAAGGCTCGCCAGGTCGGTGACGCGGCTGGTGCCTTGCTGGCAGAGTTGGGTCAAGAGGGAGCGGCGCGTGGTATCACTCACTGCCTTGAGTATTTCGGAAAGCCTCTGATCGTTTGGATATTCAACCATGTGGTTGAATATAAGCAAGCCCGGTTTATTGTCAACCAGGAGAAAATGGCGCCAGGGCCGACACGCGTCTTGCCCGGTAACGGTGACACCGCATTGACCTCTCGGTCGGGAAGGAATATGACGGACGGCGAAGGGACTTTCCTTGAATGATGATAAGGAGAAAATCATGTCGTTATATCTGGTCCAACACGGAAAGAGTCTGCCCAAAGAGGCCGATCCGGAAAAAGGGCTCTCCGAAGAAGGCCTCGCCGAAGTGCGGCGGATCGCCGGGGTGGCAGCCGGTTACGGCGTCAAGGTGGACAAGATCTCCCATAGCGGTAAAAAGCGCGCCCGGCAGACCGCGGAAATCTTTGCCGCCTTCTTGAAGCCCGAGAATGGGGTCGACCAAATCAAAGGGATCGACCCGTTGGATGACGCAGCACTTTTTTCAGCGAACCTGTCCGCGCAAGAGAATCGCATGCTGGTCGGCCACCTGCCTTTCATGGAGCGGCTGACCGCCTACCTGATCATCGGCGCGACCGAGCCGCCGCCGTTCAAGTTTCAAAACGGTGGCATCGTCTGTCTGGACCGGCTTGCGGATACCCGCCGGTGGATCATCAAGTGGGCATTGATGCCGAATATCGGATAGAGCAGCCCCAGGTCCTCGCCTTTTGCCGGTCGCCGAATCGCTTCCGATGGCCGCACCGCACCATCTGTTCCGTCTGGCAACCCGGGTCGTCTATCAGCACACGCCACACCCAAGATATCGACGCCGCCCTTGCGTCCCCCTGGGCAGGCTTCTATGCAGGGTCAGCGCCGCCGTCGTCCATCCTTTCAAAATTATAATGTGACAGAAAGGTTTGGGTAATGAACCCATGCTAATTTGGAGGGTATCCGGCCGTGCACAGGCAAACGGCGGCACAGAGCCCCGGGCAGTGCCGCATTCCATTTAGAACAGGGGGACGCATGAGGGTATTGATTGGAGCTGTATTGCTGTCGTCGGCCACCTTTTCATTTTTCCTCGTGCTTCTGTGGGCCCGCAATCCCCGCCGGCCCAAATGGGCATCGGACGCCTTGATCGGCAACCTCTACTGCCCCCTCCTGGTTTCATCGGGCATAGTGGGGATCGCGCTTTTCGTTTCGGGCCTGTACAACTTCTCGGCTTACGGAAGCACGCTCACCGACGCCTTGCTGGCGGCAGCCATCCTCTCCCTCACGGCCATCGGCGTAAAGGCCATGAAAGTAAAAGCCCGCCTTGCCGCCTATGAAAGACCGGCGGCAGAAACGAAAAGCGCCGCCGCCTCCCAGGATAAGGGGACGCTGCCCGACACCATAGGCGCTGGCTCACAGGCAACCGGTTAATTTCCTCCCGGTCTAGCACGAAGATTTTTGCATCCTTCCTGAAGCCTAAAAACCTGTTGAATTCATTGCTGGAAGCGAACCTTGGACGATGGGCGCCGTTAATCGCGCCTGGCCTTTGCCGCGTCGGCGCGGACCAGGTTCGTGGAAAGGATATTTTTGGGCTTGATTCGAAGGATTCCCATGTAACTGGAGATCTGCCGGCTCAAAGTTTCCTTGTACGAAAGTGCCCGCTTTTCAATAACGTGCCACGATATGAAGGCCATACCCATGGCCCCGGCCAGGGCAGTGGCATTGATCAGGTTGGGGCTGCGATGGCCCAGGTAATATATGCTCAATTGTTGCAGGGGAAAGGCGTAGAGGTATAACCCATAAGAAAAATCACCATATTTATCCAATCTGGGTAACCGGATCCGCGGATGCATACTGGTCAACATGATGAGGTAGGCGTAGCATGAGAGCGCCACAACATGATAATAGGGCGTCTTCCATAGAAGGAATGAAACGCCTGCAAGCAGGACCACCCCGTAAAGATTGAGCGGTATTCTCTCTTTGTTGACATACAATATGCTGCCAAACAGGAAGGACAGGCTCATATGAATGTGCCCAGGTTTCAACAGTAGCAAATTGTTGTCCGGCTTGATCAACCCGAAAAGGATTATGCCGGCCGCCAGGAGATTGAAGATCCAAGGCTTCTTGAAGAGGCCGATCAGACCTGCTGCCCCCACCAGTACATACATCAAGAACTCGATGGGCAGGGTCCATAAGGACCCATTTATGCCGCCCTTCCAGGGCAAGGTATTAAAGACGCCGGGCAGATTGAATTGTATATTGATCAGGGAGCCATTGAAGAACAGGTATTCCAAGGTTTGCTTGTGTAGGAGGTAGGCTGATTTAGGCAATTCTGTCACATGCAGTCCGACAACCAATACACAAAAAAGGACGGCCATGATGAGGGCCGGATAGATTCTCAAAATTCTGGCCACAAAATAATCGACCAAATGACCGCGTCTGATGAAACTGGCCGTTATCAGATACCCGGACATCACAAAAAAGAGCATCACGCCCAGACCGGGTAAAGCCCTCTTGTAGGGGGAGATGGATTTGAGGCATCCTGATATTGGGTCCAGCCAGCCATGCTTTCCCAAGCATAGATTGTATCCATGGCCGTACAATACCATCAGCGCCGCAAGATATCTCATTGTGCCGATATTGTTCTTATGCATCCGAAATAGAACCATCCTTTTTTATCGATGTCTATAGCGGTCGAGAGATTGGAAGTCAAACAATCCGTCGGAGCTATTTAGGCCGCAGTTGACCAGATCCGCTTTGGCACGGCCCCTGCTCCGCACCCTGCTGATCTCTCATGAGCACGGGGATGTACCGACCTTTCAGCGACCGCACCGATATCCGGGAAAGATAGCAAAGCCCCGCGACGGCCAGGCCGATGAGGATCCATTCGCCCGCGTCCAGGAGTTCGAATCGGCGATACGTATAGGTGCTGACCAGTTTGATGGTCACCGGCCGGGACAGGGTCCAGACCAGGTGAACGGGGATATAGGCGGCCAGGGGCAGAACGGCCCATGCGAAAAGCGGAATCATCCAGACCATGGCGAGACTGAACAGCATGATCAACAAAGGGATCAGCAGATGCAGCGCGGCGATCTCCCCCAGCGCATACAGCGGCAGGCAGGCGGCCACGACCAGCAGGGTCGAGAGCAAAGCGCCCGGCAGCGGGGAAGATCGAGCGGCACCGCTTTTTGGGTCCCCTTTTTGAGACACCTTTGCCCGGACCACATCCCGGACCGTGTCGTAGGTATCCGGGGTGCAGTAAAGATGCAGTAAATCCCGCCACTGATTTCGCAGCCGGATGGTAAGATGCCGGTCATCGTATCTGGCTTCATAGACCGCGGCCCAGCTGAGGTGGACCCGCTCTTTGGAAATGCTCAGCAAGCCGGCCCCCGCCGCGGTCGGACTGCCCGCCAGACCGCCGGCCAGTACGGCCAGGCGGGACAGGGTGCGCGCCTTGTGGTCCTCCGATTCATAAGAAACGCCCTGTTCGGACAATGTAAACCTGGCATGGGAGCGGTTGCCGAAAAGCACCCCCATGATCCCGAGACCAAGCAGGCCCAGGCCGGCCACAACCGCCAGAAAGATCAACGCCAGCATCGCAAGACCGTCCATCTCGCCCGTGGCGATCATCATGGGCGCCAGAATCAGCATGCAAACGAGATAGGTGGCGCCCATGGCCATCCCCCAGGCCTTGACGATATGGGGATTGGTCAGCAGCGGAAATTTCACTTCCCAGGTCATCGGTTCGGTTTTGTGAGGCATCGGAGCTCCCCTATGGTTTGCCATCTGCTTCCAGTCACTATTTCAGCAAAGGGCAATGGCAGCGGTGGCAGCGGTCACTGCTCATTTCGTTCAGGCTGGCGCAGGCGTTGCAGAAGACAATGGTATCCTTCGACTTGTCGTATTTTTCATAGGAGCGCAAGCTGCCATGATAGCGCACCCGGTCGCCCACCTGGTAGTAATTATACACGGTGTCGTCGTTTTCCGATGTGATTTCATGTAGTTTTCCGTCGCCCGCGCGGAGTACCACCTTGTACAGCAAGTACTCCCGTGCGTGATAGTCCATGTCCGCGGCATTGCGCCGGCGCGTCTTTTTGATCACCTGTTTGTCGCACACCGTTGCGTCCCAGCTCTTGGCCCCCTTTTTCGACCGATTGGTGATCCAGGCGATGGCGATGAACATGCCGCCGATGCCCAGGCCGATATACAAGGCGTCGGGGTTCTCCATCTCCTTGCCGAGTTCGCCATACAGAAAAAATCCCAGAACGGCGGCGGCCGCGATGATGAATGCAAAGATAAATGCATACCGGTCGCTGTCGGCTCGGTATTTGGCGAAGGCCGGATCGTTGATCCTGTTGGAGTAACCCATCTACTTCTTCCTTTCCACCACCTTGAAGGTCACGTGGGCCACCTCTTGGTCGTTGGTGGTCTCGTTCATGCGGAAATTGTAGACGCCCGGCTTGGCCGGCGCCCGGAAGAGCATCTGGCCCGAGGCTCGGCCGTTGACGGGTTGAAAGCTCATGTCATGCTGGTCGTTGCGGGCCGTGGAGCCGTGGCCGATGTGATCGGGAATCAGGCCCACCCAGCTGTTTTTTGGCAGCAGGGGCGAGGCCTTGAAAGTCAGCTTGATCTCTTCGTTGACGGCGAAGGTGGTCTTGGGCAGGGTCAAGCTGTTGCCCTGCAGGGGGACTTCCACGGTGAAGGCCACCGAGGCCACCTCTTTGTCGTTCGTGGTCTCGTTCATGCGGAAACCGTATTGGCCGATTTTGCGCGGTGCGCGGAACACCATCTTCCCCGCGGCCCGGCCGTTGAGCGGCTGAAAGCTCGTATCGTGCTGGTCGTTGCGGGCCGTAGAGCCGTGGGCGATATGATCGGGGATCAGGCCCACCCAACTGTTGTTGGGCAGCAGGGGCGAGGCCTTGAAGTCCAGTTGAATCTCTTCTTCGGGGGCAAAGATGTTTTTGGGCAGGGTCAAGCTGTTGCCCTGCAGGGGGACTTCCACGGTGAAGGCCACCGAGGCCACCTCTTTGTCGTTCGTGGTCTCGTTCATGCGGAAACCGTATTGGCCGATTTTGCGCGGCGCGCGGAACACCATCCGGCCGGAGGACCGGCCATTGAGCGGTTGGAAGCTCGTATCATGCTGGTCGTTGCGGGCCGTGGAACCATGGCCGATGTGGTCTGGGATCAATCCCACCCAAGTGTTGTTGGGCAGCAGGGCAGAGGCTTCGAAATCGAGTTGGATCTCTTCGTTGGGCGCATAGACTTGCTTGGCCAGCTTCAGCCGATTGCCCTCCACGGGCACTGCCACCTCGAAGGCCACGGCGGCCAACTCCTTGCCATTGGTGGTCTCGTTCATGCGGAAGCCGTATTTGCCGATCTTCTTCGGCGCGCGGAACACCATCCGGCCCGATGCGCGACCATCGACATTCTGAAAGGCCATGTCGTGCTGGTCGTTGCGAGCCGTGGAGCCGTGGGCGATATGATCCGGGATCAGCCCCACCCAGGTGTTCCTGGGCAACAGCGGCGAAGCTTCGAAATCGAGGACGATCTCTTGGTTGGGGGCGTAAATCGTCCTGGCCAGCTTCAGCGTGGTGCCGGCCGTGGCCGCCTTGACCGGTGGGTGGGGTGGCACCGGTCTGGGTGGCGACGATCCGCCGGGAGGCGTGGCCTCTTTCTTGGCCTGCTCGGCCAGCTTCTGTTTGGCAAAGGCGATGGAGGCGGCGATATCCTGCTGCCGCGCCGGGCTGAGCTCGCGCTGCTGGGCGGCCAGGGAGTTGTCCAGCATGGCCTGCCAGTTCTGCGCCTTGAAGTACTGGGCGTTGCGCGCTTCCCAGTCCGATATGAAGGCGCTGTACGCCGCAAAAACCTGGTTGAAACCCTTCTGGATATGCCGGTTCAGGGGACTATCGCCGCCACCGGGCATGTCGCGTTGCAGTTCCTGGATCTCCAGCAGGGCCTTCTGGGCCGAGAAGGGTTTCTGCTCGGCGACATGGCGGTCGAACTCCGGCACCTTGGCCTCCACCCGGGGCCAGATCTTTTCGAAGCGCGTCAGCTTTTCCAGTTTGGCCTGGGTGTCGGCATTGCCCGGGGCCAGGCGATCGGCCACCTGTAGGTCTTCCCGTGCCTTGGCGAAATCACGCTGGTTGACGGCCCGCCAGCCGCTCTGCTTGGCGGCCTTGGTCACCTGGGCGATCACGGGCGCCGCCGTTTGGGGGTCGATTTCCTGGGCCTTACGCACCGCTTTTTCGGCCGCCGGCATTTCGCCGCGGGAGAGATGTTCGCGGGTCTGCTCGATCATCCGCTGGGCGGCCGCTCTCTTTTCGGCCGGCGTCTGGGGCGCGGTCTTGGGGGCGGCCGCATCCTTGCCCCCGGCGGGCGCTTTGGCCTCGGCCGGCGCAGGCACCAACCCGATCACCTCCACCGTGACCTCGGCCTCGCCCAGCTTGTTGCCATCCCGGTTCAAGGCGGTGACCCGGGCCACGATGGTGCCCGGTTCGCTGCGGGATACCGTTGGGCTCTGGGAGATGTCGTTGCTCAAAGAGGTGCCGGAATTGACCTTCCATTGCCAGCGCACGACGTCGGGAAGGACATCGCCGACCAGTTCCGCTTTGAGGAAGATGCGTTCGTGGGTGGCCCGGCTGGTGCGGGGGATGGTTTTCAACCCGCCGGCCTTGGGGTCCCAGGTGCGCGGCAGGTTGGGCGGCTGCACCATCCAGGCATTGACGCCGTACGCCATGCCCGTATAACTGCCCTCCACATCGCCGAGTTCGTCGCCGTGTACCGGCACCCGGGCCTTGGCCTTGAGCGCAATGGGATTGGTGTCCCGCACGGTGAAGGCCATGCGCCGGCCGTTGGGGTCTAACTCCCAGCGGTTGGAGAAGGGGGGGTCGAGCCAGCGAAAATCGATCAATTTGCCGTCCACACCGGGCTTGGCGTGCACGGTGGCGACAACCTGCTGGCCCACATAGGCCCGGCCGTTGGCCGGTTCGTAGCTGATGCTCAGGGCCGGCGGCACCACGGTGACCGTCACCGGCTCGCTTTCGGCCACGGTCTGGTAGGCGCCGTCGATGAATTTGAGCAGTTGGCACCAGATTTTGACTTCGTCCAGGCGGTCATAGGTGACCTGGGTGGTGGGCCTGGGCCCTTCGGGCGGATCGAAGGTCACGCCGGGCTCGGAGAGCCAGACCACCTTGCTCGGGTGTTGGGTTTCGGAGGGCTCCTGCTCGTACTCCTTGTCCGGATCCGGGATCCACGCGTATTCCCGGGAGTTGCCGTCATCCGGTATTTTGCGCCGCGCATCAGGAGTATAGGTGGCGGTGCCTGAATTTTTGTAATCCACGCAGAAGGGATTGCTTCCATCCTTGGAACAATCCACTGAGGTTTGGGGCTTGGGAGGCGGTGCCGGAGCTTCCAGGCCCATGCCCGAAGCGCTCAACAATGCCTGGCTACCGTAAAACACCTCGCCCTCGGCCCCCTCGATCTTGACCTTGGCGGGTCCCACCCGCACCGTGGCCACGGCATCGCCGGTCTGGCCCCTGGCATCGGTCACCTGCACCGAAATGCCCCAGTCGCCCACGTGGGCGGGCGTAAACGATGTGCCGGCCGAACTGCCGCTTACGCCCGACCAGCGATAGCGGTAAGGTGGCACGCCCCCGCCCGCCGAAGCGGAAAGGGTGACCGTTTGGCCCACCGCCACCACCTGGGTCGGCGCCTTGAGGGTCACCGCCAGGTTTGCGGGCGTATCTTCTTTGTCCTTGTCTTTATCTTGGTCTTTTTTATCCTGGTCATCGTCTTTTTCTTTGGCATCGCCCGGCACCACGCGCATAGAGGCCCGGGCCAGCAGCTTGGCGTTTTCCCGGAAGTCGTCCATCATCTCAACGACCACCGTGCCGGGGCCGTCCACGGTGACCTCCACTTCGGCGCCGTGGGGCGATTTGAAACGCAATTCGCCCTCTTTCTTCCAGCGGAAGAAGTATTCGGCCGGCGGCGTGCCGGCGCTCAGGGTGGCCTTGGCGCGGGTGGTCCTGCCTTTGGCCGGCACCAGGGGAGACAGGGAAATCTCCACCTTCAGGGCGGCCATGAGGCAGGATTCCAGGGCCTTGCCGGCCTCGCCGGTGAGAAAACCGGCATACTCGTAGTCCCGCATGGCCTGGTCCATCTTGATTTTGAAATCGCCGGCCGTGCTGCGGTAGAGATCGCGCTCTCCCGCGGCCAGGGCGTAGGGCATGGCGGCCACGAAGGTGACCACGGCGTCGCCGAGCGCGGCCGCGGCGGCATCCGCCTGAGTGACGGGTATTTCGGCATAGCGGTCGCGCACTTCGACGTAGCGGGCGCGGGCCGCGTCATAGGCATCGCTCCAGGCCGATTCGGCCTCGGCCAGGGTGGTGAAGTACTCGACCAGGTTCTCGATGAAGCTGACCTTGTAGCGATGGCCCAGCAGGATTTGCAGGGCCTTCTGGTGGCAAGGATTGGCCGGGTCGAAGCCGCCCTTGGCGGAAAAGCCGAAGTCCCGGATCAGCTTCTCCACCTGGCGCACGGCGTGCTCCCGCCCATTGGCCAGCATGGCGTCCAGCTTGACCATGCGCGGCCGGTCGAACTCGGGATAGCCGGTGAGGTGCCAGCTGCCAGGCTTGTAGCCGTCGGGCACCTCGGCCAGGCGGCTTGCGATCTTGCGGTGCAGTGCGGCGATCTGCCGGTACTCCTGCAGGTAGTGTTTGTAGATGCGGAAACGGGACAGCGGCAGGCTCTCCTGTTCCATCTTGTTCTGGATCACCTTGAGGTAGGCCTGGGCACTGCTGTCCGCGTGGGCCACCAGGGTGCCGACCTTCAACTCGGATTGCAGGGCGCGCAGCTCCTCCTTGGCCTTGTTGATCTCGCCCTCGTAATCCCGGGCCACCCGGAACTCTTCTTCGGCCCACTGCTTGAGATGAGTGATGGTCTGGTTCAGGGCCTGGGTGCGGATCCGGCGGTATTCCGCAAAGAAGAGCAGGGCGGCTTTGCCGCCGTGGGCCTGCACTTTGGTTTTGGCATCGAACTCATCTTCCCAATCCTTGTCGTTGAAATTGGGGAAGAGCAGTTTCAGCGATTCGCGCAGCTCCTTGATGCGCGGATACTGGGGGAAGATGTACTTTTCGGCGTAATCGCGGATGGAGGCGTTGATGGTAGGCACCGCGAAATAGCCGTCGGCCTTTTCCGATTCGTAGGGTGCATCCCCCTTGGCGGTCAACAGATCCGCATAGGTCAATTCGTGGAACACGTGGGCGCGGTCGAACAGGCCGGTGAGCACCATGGGCTGGTCGCCGCCGCCCTCCCAGTTGCCCGAGGCGATCCAGGCCTGGACCAGGTTCTGGGCCTGGCGCGCATCGTACACCCCTTCGGCGATGGGCGCGCCGGCCATGACCATACCGGCCACCACCGCCGGAATCTGGCCGCCGGGCACGCAGCCCATGATGCCGATGCTGACGAACAGGCCGGCCTCCAGGGCCTTGCGCTTGTTGCCGGTAAAGCCCGCTTCGATTCCCGAAAGGAGGCCGTCGGCAAAATCGCCCACGATGGGCAGCGCCGTCACCCAGGCATTGGCCAGGGCCAGGTTTTCCTCTTCCGGTTTCATGGCCGGGCTGCTGTTTAAGATGGTGTAGGTCTGATACAGACCAACGGCCACCGAGAAGACCGCATCCATGGGGCCCAGATCGCCGGCCTGCCCCAATTCGGTGGGCGTCAGGCTGAAGATGTACTGACGGCTCTTTTGCTGCCATTCCATCAATGAAAGGGCTTGCTGGGCCAGCCGGTGTTGCAGGCGGGCGGCCATATCCGCCATCTGGTCGGGCAGCAGTTTGATTTTAAGCCGGGTCTCCATGGGCAGCCGGATCTCGGCCTCGAGCCAGCCCAGGGCCTGCAGATCCCCGGGCTGCAGGGTCTTGAGTTCCATCACGGTCTGGCGGATCTCGTCGGGCACCGCGCGGATCAGGGCCGTGCTGCGCTGACGGCGCCAATCGGCCACCACCTCGTCGATGGAGCCGGGTCCGCCGCCCAGTTCCAGCATGTCCACCGAGCTCAGGTACAACACCTCCTGGCGGGCCTGCCGGAGCTTGGCCGCCGCCGGACCGGCCGGTATTTGGGTGCCTTCGCGGATGTGGCGGTTGAGTTCGTAGTACTCGTCCGGGGAGATCTCGTTGGTGGTCAGCAGGGTCAGCAGCAGCCGGCGGCTGATCTGGTCGGCCGACTCCCCCGTGAAGAGTTTGAGCTGGCGTTCGACGTACCCCAGCACGTTGGGCCCCAGGGCCCGGCCGCCGAATTCGCGCTGCAAGGTCTTGAGGACCGCCTCGGGCTGGGCGCCGGGCACGTCGCCCAGGGCGGCCAGGCCGTTGGCCAGGTCGTTGAGATCGAATTTGATGAGCTGCTTCTGGTAGAGGGCCTCCAGGTCGTCCAGGGTCTTGGCGCCCTTGGCGGCCTCGATTTTTTCCAGCTCGGTAAGCAAACGGTTTACATCCAGCAGGAGCTGATTCTCCACGGTCTGGTGCATGGCGCGTTTTACGCCTTCGATCACCTGGATTTCGCTCAATCCGGCATCCGCCAGGATGGCGGAGGCGGCCGACGGGCGCTGGGCGATGTCCCGGGCCGTGAGGATGGCCTTGCCCTCATCATCATCCATGTAGGAGATCAGGGCGATCTCGTCCACGTCGCCCCAGATGCGATCCACATACTTGGCCGTACCGCCGATGCCCCCCTCGCCGTGTTTGAAGAACATGGCATAGTCGCTGGCCACCTTGGCGAACAGGGCCCGGCGGCTGGTGGGCATGAGCGCCGTGACCTGCGCGAGCAACAAATCGGAAAGCGCTTCGGGGCCGCCTGGTTTCAGTACCCATCCGCCCCCTTCCGGGACGATGCGCCGGACTTTATCAGGGTCGCCCAGATAGCTGGTGACGAAAAAGCGCTGGCCGGCGCCGCCCCGGTACATGTCCTTGGCCGAAGCGGCCACCTGGGCATCCAGGTTGCGCATGAGGGCCGCGTGCATCTCTTTTTTGAGAAGCGCCGCGGCATCCCCGTTGCCGGTTTTTTGAAGGTCGCGCGCCTTGGCAAGGGCCGCCTTCAGATCGTTGTACCCGAAATTGGGCAGATCCGAGGCTACCACATCCATGGCGGCGCCGTTGAGACTTTTGGGAAGCGCCAGGCCTTGCTGGCTGGCGGCCTGGAGCACCGGATCCGCCGCGCCTTTGGTCAAAATGCCGGCGGTGGTCTGGACGATGGCGCCGTCGATGGCCTGCCGGGCTCTGGGGGTATCCTTGCCCACGTAAAGCAGGTCGATGTCACGACCGGGCTTGCAGGAACCGCTGGCCAGGAAGATGTCGGCCGGTTCCCCCATGGCTTCGGCGGCGGCGCGGGTGGACTCGCCCACCACCCGGATGCGCAGGGCCTGCACCTGGTCCTGCAGCGCCTGGGGCAGCTGCCCCATATTCTTTTCATACCATCCCAGGTCGCGGGTGATGAGCAGCAGCACGGCTTCCGAATACGCGGCATTGGGTTTGGCCTTGATCTCTTTGAGAAGAAATTCGCCGAGCGCGTCGCACCGGGCTGTCACCGGAAAAAGCAGAAAGAAAAAGCACAACAGGGAAGATGCCCACCGGCGCCAGGCGGGCTGGAACAAAGAGAAAAGTGGCGTCATCGAAAATCTCCTCTTGTGGAAATCGGGCACTGCTCCGAAGCTCTGCCAAGGCGGACCGCCAACGACCGGTCAAGCGGCGGGCGTCCATCCGCAAAGGGCCCTGTTAAGATTTTGTGTCTGGATTGTTACAGATCCGATCGGCTATCCGCCCCTGGTCGTATTGTGTTTATCGACCCGGGGATTCACAACTTGAGGCTTGATTCAACAGATTCTGATCGTACCAGCGCACCTCCCCCGGCCCATAGGCGATGCGCGCCGGGCGGCCCGGGGATAGGGCGGCAAGGGCGGGGTGGCCGGCGGGCAGGGGCACGCTGAACTCGGTGGGACCGACGGCGACGACGACGTGGATGCCGCCGGTGGGGCGGTCCAGGGCGAGGCGGGTGACGATGCCTTCCATCACTTCCCGGCCTTCAGGGGGCGCTTCGCCGGGTTGCAGCAGGGTGAGGCGGGCCGGGTCGATGGCGGCCGTGAGCGCTGTTTTTTCTTTCTCGGGGCGCAGGGCGATGAAGCGCTGGGTCTCGCCCAGGGCCATGGCGACTTTGCCCGGGGACAATTGGCGCCAGGGGCCGAAGAGCAGGGTCTGCTGGCCCCGGCCCAGGATGCGGCCGGCGAAGAGATGCACCACATCGGTGCAGATTTCGTGGAGCCAGGGCAGGTCATGGCTGGCGACGACCAGGCTGGTGCCCCACTGGCGGTGGGCGTGGAGCGCGGCCGCTTTCATGAGCTGGGCGCTGGCGCCGTCGACGCTGGTGGTGGGCTCGTCGAGCAGCAGCACCCGGGGCCGCAGCACCAGGCGGGCGGCCAGGGCCGCGCGGCGGGCCTCGCCGCCGGAGAGCGCGAACCAGGGCCGCCGGGCGAAATTCTCCGGGGGCAGCCCGACCCACGCCAGGGACTGGGCCACCCGCTGGCGCTCCTCTTTGCGGTCGTTGCGGACGCGCAGGCCGTAGGCCACGTTGGCGTAGACCGTGCGTTTGAGCAGGTGGGACTCCTGGGGCAGCAGGGCGATGCTGCGTCGGGCCGCCGGGTCCAGGGGGGGCACAGGACGTTCGTCGAAGAGAATCTCTCCTTGGGCCGGCCGCTCCACGAAGCCGAGCAGCTTGAGCAGCGTGGTTTTACCCGAGCCATTGGCGCCCACCAGCCCGGTGATGCTGCCTTGTGCCAGTTCCAGGCCGTCGATGGAGAGCACCGTGCGGTGGTCGTAGCGCTGGATGATCCGGTTGAGTCGGTAAAGGGCCATGGCGGTTGCCTACTTTCTGCGCAGCAGGGAGACCGTGGCGGTCACCGCGAAGGCGATGAACAGCAGGATCAGGCCCAGGGCGATACCCATGGCGAACATGCCCTTGTTGGTCTCCAGGGCGATGGCCGTGGTGATGGTGCGGGTGTGCCACTTGATGTTGCCGCCCACCATCATGGAGATGCCCACTTCGGTCATCACCCGGCCGTAGGCATTGAGCGCGGCGGCCAGGATGCCGTGGCGCGCCTCCCACAGGGTATCGCGCATCAGCTGCCAGCGGTCGGCTCCCAGAGAGAGCAGGGTGACCCGCAGGTTGGCATCCATGCTCTCGACGGCCGTGGCCGTCAGGGCGACGACCACGGGCAGGGCCAGCAGGGTCTGGCCGATGGCGATGCCCGGCAGGGTGAAGAGCAGCCCCAGGTCGCCCAGGGGGCCTCTACGGGAGAGAAAGGCGTAGACCAGCAGGCCGATGAACACCGTGGGCAGCGAAAGCAGGGTGTCCACCACCAGGCGCGCCTGGCGCCGGCCGGGAAAACGCAGATGCCCCAGGATAAATCCCAGGGGCAGGCCGATCAGCAGGCTGGCCGCCATGGCGTAGCTCGAAACGCGCACCGTGGCGGCCACTGCCGAATAGGTCTCAGGGTCCCCGCCGAGCAGCAGCCGGCAGGCCTCCAGCAGGCCCTGAAAAAGGTAATCCATCAGTGCGGGGCGTTGGGGGTGAAGAGCTGCTTGCCCATGAGCTTGAAGTCGCCGATCAGCTTCTGGGCCTGGGGACCGGTGATCCAGACGGCGAATTGATGGGCCAGGGCATTATTGACCTTCTCGCAGCGCTTGGGGTTGACCTCGATGACGCTGTACTGGTTGCGCAGGGGCGCATCCCCCTCCACCAGGATCACCTGGGGCGCCTTGCCGGCCTTGTCGCTCTCATACTTGATATAGGTGCCGCGGTCGGTGAGGGTGTAGCCGTTCTTTTCGGCGGCCACGTTGATGGTGGCCAGCATGCCCTGGCCGGTGGAGATGTACCAGCTCTCCTTTTCGGGCTGGGCCAGATTGCTCGCCTTCCACAGCTCCTGCTCCATCTTGTGGGTGCCGGAGTTGTCGCCGCGGCTGACGAAGACCGCCTTCTTGGCCACGATGGCCGCCAGGGCCTCGGCCACCGTCCTGCCTTTGATGCCGGCCGGATCGCTGGCCGGGCCGGTGATCACGAAGTCGTTGTACATCACCAGGGTGCGGTTGATGCCGAAACCCTCCTCGACATATTTGATCTCCGCCTTGGGGGCATGCACCAGCAGCACGTCCACGTCGCAGTTCTTGCCCAGTTCCAGGGCTTTGCCCGTGCCGGTGGCGGTCCAGCGCAGCTCATAACCGGTGGCTTTCTTGAAATGGGGCGCCAGGTAATCGAGCAGCCCGGTGTCGTCGGTACTGGTGGTGGTGGCCATCATCACCGCCTGCGGTTCGGCGGCCCAGGCTGCGCCGCACAGCAGCGCCAGCAAAGCGATCATCAAAAGAGAGCCTTTGGCCAGGAACCCCTTGTGTTTCATTGTGCCTCCTCAGATTGAAGGGTGGAATTATTTTCACTCTTGGCCCGCGGGTGGGCGAAAATCATCTTGCCGCTGATGGTGGTGTCGTACCCCTTGAATCCGGCGGCCATGCGGTGAAAGGCCGTTTCATGGAGCAGGCCCAGGAAGAGCTGGATGGTCTGGTCGAAAAAGCGCTCCTTGTGGATCATCAGATCATAGCGCTCCCAGCGCCATGGGATGAATTCGAGCCCCAGCACTTCGGCCACCGGCTGGATGCCGGGTCCCGCGTCCGCCTTGCCGGAGAGCACCGCCAGGCCCACATCCATGTGGCGCTGCACTTCGTCGTAGTACCCCTGGATCTGGGCGCCGTTGACCCCGGCCTGCTGCAATTCGCGGTCCAGCAACTGTCGCGTGCCGGTGCCCAGGCGGCGATTGACCATGCGCAGGCCGGATTGACCGAGGTCGGAGGTGGCTTTGATCTTGCGGGGATTGCCCTTGGCCACGATGAGCCCCTGGCGGCGGCGGCAGAAATTGACTACCACCGGCATGGGGTTCATCAACTCGCCGGCGATCTCGAAATTGTAGTCACTGCCATTCTCCTGGAGCATGTGGCTGGTGGCCATGTGGCACAGCTCTTGTTTCAGGGAACGGATACCGCCCATGCTGCCCAGATTGCCGAAGACCGCCAGATGGTCGGTGTGGGTGGCATTGAAAAGGCCGATGGCCTGTTCCAGCAGAGGGTCGTTGCTGCCGGCGATGATCAGCAATCCCTGCACACCGGGCATGGCACCGGCCCGGGCCGGCAGGTTGATGGTGTGGGCCTCGACCCACTGGTCCACCAGATGCTGGGGAAAGACCCATTTGCCGGTCACCTTGGAGGCCGGCAACCCCTTCTCGGCAATGAGCGCATAGACCATCTTCTCGTTGACCCCCAGGTGGCGCGCCACCTCTTTGGTACTGAGCAGCTTCCCCATATTTACGTCTCTTTCCAGGTGGATGATCGGATAGCCTCAAATATGAATTTTAGTTTCTAGGTGTCAATATGTTTGTAGGGCCGTCAGCAAGAAGCAACCAAATCCAACCCAAAATAACACAATGCCGGGTGGCCGGGACCGGACCATCAAATGCCCCGCCGCGGCCATCTGGTAATCCTTGACAGGGCGGATGTAATTTTCTATTGCTTTTTCCACCAGATCCAACCGGATGCGCTCATCCCCCCTGTCATCCGGCGATCCAATCAACAGAGTTGCTTGTAGTGGTTGCATCGCTCCCGGGCGCGGCCCCCCCCCCCTGAACCGCCGCCGATAGATGGGTTTTACGATGGACCGGAGCATGGGGTGCATCCATCGACACCCCGGCTGCTCACGCGATCTCGCCGCCCGACGTAAAGTCACAATCAAAGGTGTGCCATGGTGGGAAAAATTACGACCGTATTGGTCAAGAGGGAGGCGGAGGCCTACTGTGCCCAGGGCTTGCACCAGGAGGCCATGAACCTCTTTTCAGGGCTGCTGGCCAGTGCCAAAGAGATGGATCCGGCCATTCAAGCCGCCATCAAGGCCCAGCTCCAGGGCATCCGCCAGGAGATGCAGGCGACCCAGGCCGAGCGCCAACGGACCTTGTGCCCCGAGGAGATCCGGCGGATCCGGGACGGTTGGGGCGACCAGGCCACGGAGACCGACACCCTGGTGTGCGCCCAGGCTTTTTATCAATTGGGATCGTACGGCGAGGCGCTGCACGAGTTGAAAAAGTTGCTCCGCAGCCCCACGGCCAAACGGATCCACATCACCGCGGCGGCCGACTGCCTGGCCCGCCTGCATCTGCCCGAGCAATTCCCGGCCGCTGCCCAGGCGCTGGCCGGGGAAATGCGCGCGGACGGCAAGGCGGTCTGGGCGGCTCTGCTGGTAATGGCCAAACACCTGGAAGCCAGCCACCGCCGGGAGCATGCCCTGGCCCTTTATCTTCACCTGGCCCTGGTACCGGAGCTGTCCGCTTCCCTGCAGGCGCGCATCGACACCCTGAGCTGCCGTCGCCCGCCCCCACCACTTGGGCCGCCCCCTCCGGCGGCCATGGCGCCGCTTCCCACCGAGCCAACAGTGGACCGGCGGAAGACCCGGCGCTTCACGCTCCAACGCTTGGGCAGGCTGTTCAAGAAAAGATCCCCATAACCGGCCGCGGGGAAGAGCATCAATAATCGGTTTGCATTTTGCCCGGTCAGTGGTAGATTGCTGGCAAGTGCTCGGTGGCATTTGCTCAGACATCGCAATCCCCATTTCTACCTCCGCTCTGCGCTGGCCGCTTTCCCAGCCTGCCGAAACCCTTTACTGCCATAAAATTACCTCCTCAATCGCACAAGGGTCGTGCATGGAACTTGACCGGAACCATTCGCCAAACCATGTCCAGGTGCTGATCGCCGACGACGATCAGCTTGCGGCCAAAGCGTTTCAGCGCATGCTCTCCGCCGAAGGCCGCGCGGTACATGTGACCAACTGCTTCACCGATGCCGCCGGCCTGCTGCAGGCCCAGCCGTTCGATGCGTTGCTGGTGGATATCTTCCTCGGTCAGGACGACGGCATCGCCCTGCTGGAACTGAGCCAGAGGGTGCAGCCGGACACGCCGGTGATCCTGATCACGGGCAAGCCCACGGTGGAGACCGCTTCGGCCGCCGTGCGCCTCAACGCCTATGACTACCTCTCCAAGCCCATCTCCAAGGACCGTTTGTGCCATACAGTGGCCAAGGCACTGGAGATCAAGCAGCTGCGCAGCGCCAAGAAGAAGATCGAGCTGGAGAACCAGCGTTACCAGCACGATCTGGAGGCGTTGGTGACGGCGCGCACCGAAAAGCTGATTCAGAGCAATCTGCGCTATCAGCTGCTCTTCGAAAATTCCAAGGACGCCATCTTCATGGCCTCCCGGCAGGGCCAGTTCCTGGCGATCAACGAGGCGGCCGTCCAGCTCTTCGGCTACGGACAGGCCGAATTGCTGCGGATTGCGGCCACACTGCTGTGGACCGATGCCGGAGAGTATGAGCGCTTTCAAAGGGAGATCGAAACCAAAGGCTTCGTGAAAGACTTCGCGGTGCGCTTCACCAAGAAGGACGGCATGATTCTCGATTGCCTGCTCACCGCCCATCTGCTGCACCATCCCGAGGGCTACATCGAGGGCTACCAGGGCATCATCCGCGACATCACCGAAAAGAAGCGGCTCGAGTCGGTGGCCGAGGCCGCCAATCTCATGGAGAACCTGGGCTATATCTTCGCGGGCATCCGCCATGAAATCGGCAACCCCATCAATTCCATCAAGATGGTGCTCTCGGTGCTCTCCCTGCATCTGGATCGCTATCCGCCCGAAACCATCCGTCAGTTTCTGGACCGGGCCATGGGCGAAGTGGCGCGGGTGGAATATCTGCTCAAGGCGCTGAAGAACTTCAGCATGTACGAGACCGCTGAAGCGGCACCGGTACCCATGGAGCCGTTCATGCGCCGGTTTCTGGCCCTGGCCGAAGAAGATTTCGCCCGCAAGGGCATTCGAATTCAGTTCAAGGTGCCCGAGACCGAGACCATCGCCATGGCCGACGAGCGCATCTTCCACCAGGTGCTGCTCAACCTGCTGACCAATGCGGCCGACGCGCTGGAGCGGACCGAATCGCCGCGTATCGACATCGTGGTCCAGCAGCTGCCCGGGGCCGTGCAGGTGCAGGTTATCGACAACGGCTGCGGCCTGTCCGCCAGCGAACAGGCCAATCTGTTCCGACCGTTCTTTACTTCCAAATCCCACGGCACGGGACTGGGGCTGGTGATCGTCCGCAAGATGCTGGCCAAGATGAACGGCACCATCCAGATCGACTCCAGACACGGGCAGGGCACCACCGTCACCATGACCCTGCCGGGAGAAGAATATCATCCAGGCACAGACTACCCATGACCGGACCCTGGTGGTCATCGACGACGACCGCCTGCTGTGCGATACGGTCCGCCACGGACTGGACGGCCAGGGCGTGCAGGTGCTGACGGCCCACTCGGGCGCCGAAGGGTTGCGCTTGTGCGCCCAACGCACGGTGGACGTGGTGCTGCTGGACCAGAAGCTGCCCGATGGTGACGGCATCCGCTTTTGCCAGCCACTGCTGGAGCACAACGAAAGCATCAAGATCATCTTCATCACCGCATACCCCAGCTTCGAAAACGCCGTGCAGGCCATCAAGGTGGGCGCCTACGACTACCTCTCCAAGCCCTTCGCCCTGGGGGAATTGAACCTCGCCGTGCGCCAGGCCCTGCGCACCCTGGATCTGGAGCATGTGGCCCAGGTGCAGCACTTTCAGCGACGGCGCGAGAGCGATCGCGCCGTACTGGTGGGCCGTTTGCCCGAGGTGCGCCGCCTGGTCGCCCTGGCCGCCGCCAACGCCGCGCCGGTGCTGATCACAGGCGAAACCGGCACGGGCAAAACCCTGGTGGCCAAGGCCATCCACTTCCAGGGCCAGGGTGCCGACAAGGCCTTTATCGCCGTCAACTGCGCGGCCATTCCGGAAAACCTCATGGAGGCCGAACTCTTCGGCTATGAGAAGGGCGCCTTCACCGGCGCGGCGGCCACAGTCAAAGGGCTTTTCGAGATGGCCGACGGCGGCACCCTGTTTCTGGACGAGATCGGCGAAATGCCCCCCCACCTGCAATCCAAGCTGCTCGGTGCCCTGGATGACCAGCAGATCCGCCGCCTGGGCGGCCGCACCCTCAACCCCGTGCACGCGCGCATCATCACGGCCACCAATGCCGACCTGGCCGCCGCCGTGCGCGAGCGGCGCTTCCGGGAAGATCTCTACTACCGCCTGGGAGTGATGCATATTCCCTTACCGCCGCTGCGCGAGCGCCTGGAAGATCTTCCCGAACTGTGCCGCAGTTTTCTCTCCCAGATCACGCCGGACCAACCGGTCCGCCTGGCGATCGAAGAGATCGAGGCCCTGCGGGCCTATCCCTGGCCGGGCAACGTGCGCGAACTGCGCAACATCCTCGAACGGTCCGTGCTGGTGCGTGCCTCGACCGCTATTCAGCCTTCGTGCCTGTTGGGGACGGCCATCTGCAACCAAACGCCCATCAATCGCGCGAACGCCGCCATCAGCATCCCCCGTACCCTGGAACAGGTCGAACGCGAACACATCCTGGCGACCCTGCGCCATTTCAACGGCAACCAGACCCATGCCGCCAAGGCCCTGGGCATTTCACGCTCGACGCTCGTGCGCAAACTCAAGTGTCTGGGGCTGAACGGTACCGCACCTTAGCTGACCCAGCCATTCTCTTTTTGACTGTTTCGCTTTCGGGCCTACAGTTTTCTCTTGCCGGCGCGGCCTGTCGGGTCGACTCCGGAGCGACAGAGCCCCCGACATCGATATCTGCCGTCGATTTCCAGCCCCGCATGGGTAAAGGAGCAGCATCATGGCTCGAACCGCAAGCACCCCTTTGACCATCGCGCCATGGGGCAAGCACAATCAGGCGCTGGCATCCCTGGTGCACCCCAGGATTGGAATAACCCAAAGCCGGCGGACCGCTACAATCTGGTGGTCATCGGCGCCGACTGCCCCAAAACAGGGCACTGTCCCATTCTGGGTCACCCAGGATGCCGCAGCCTGGAGTCCACCGCATTTCTATCCGTCATACAACCATTCAATATCATTATAAATCTGAGATGTTTTGGCGACTGGCACATGCCTTGCTCCACCTTTACCCATTTCAGGTTGGAGAGCCGGGCATGAAATGCGTGTTGATTGTTGACGACGAAGAACAATTGCTGCTCACCATGCAGGCGGGCTTCGAGCCCTACCGGGAGCGGTTCGAAGTGCTGACCGCGCGCCACGGCAAGGAGGCCTGTGCCCTGCTGGCGGCAACCCAGGTCAACCTGGTGGTGACCGATCTGAAGATGCCGGAAATGGATGGTTTTGAACTATTGGCTTTTCTCCAGAACAATTTTCCGGAGATCCCGGCCATCGTCATGACCGCCTTTGCCACCCCCGAAATCGAAAACCGCCTGGACCAGAGCGGCCTGATCCGCATGCTGGAAAAGCCGGTGGATTTCGACGAGCTGACCCAGTTGATCCTGGGCCTGCTCGAACACGACACGGCCGGCGGCGTCCTGACCGGCATCTCCCTGCCCAGCTTCCTGCAGCTCATCGAAATGGAGCGCAACACCTGCCTGATGGAGATCAAAGGGCCGGACGGCGTCCAGGGTCTGCTCTATTTCAACGAAGGCGCCCTGTGCGACGCGGTGCTGGGAAAACTGGCCGGCGAAGAGGCGGCCCTGGTGATCCTGGCCCTGGACAACGTCAAGATCAGTTTTCGCAGCCTGCCGGCCAAAAAGCTCAAACGGCGCATCACGACCCACCTGATGAACCTGTTGATGGAGAGCGCCCGGATCAAGGACGAACGGATGCTGGCGCAGGAATCCGAAAAATCCGCGGCGGCGGCCTCCGCCGATTCGCCGTCCAAGGACGGCAGTGCGGGAACATCCGCGAAAGGAGACGACAAAATGGCGAGTATCAAAGAAGTATTGGAAAAATTCAAGAGCGTGGACGGCTTTCAGGCCGTGGGGGCCTTCTCGCCCAATGGCGAGATGGTGGCCGAATGCAACGCCGCCGGGGTGAACCTGACCGAACTGGGTGCCCTGGCCAACGACGTGCTGCTCAAGGCCCAGAAGACCACCGAGATGATGAACGTGGGCCGCGGCCAGCTGGTGCACGTGGAAGCGCCCAAGGCCCACGTGATCTGCCGCTGCCTCAACGAGGCCACCGACTTCGCCACCACCTCTTCGGGCCGCGCCCACGTGCACATGGTGCTGATCCTGGGCAAGGACGGCAACGTGGCCATGGGAAAGATGAAGGTCGCTTCCCTCATTCAGGAGCTGGCGGAACACTTCCGGTAATCGCAAGCGCCAAAGACAATGCCACGAGAGGTGGTTTCAAAAAGTGGGCTCATGGCGGTATCATATTGACCTGCATGTCCACACGCGCCGCTACTCCGCCTGCGCCGAAACCCTCGACCCCGGGCAGCTTCCCCTGATCATGGCCCGGCGAGGGTTGCACGGCGTGGTGCTCACCGAGCACGACCAGCTCTGGCCCGCCGCGGAGATCGCCGCCCTGAACCGCAGCCTGGCGGGCCGGCGCATCTACCGTGGCGTGGAGGTGAGCAGCCGCCACGGCCATTTTCTGGTAATCGGCCTGGACCACATGGACGGCATCCGCAAAGGCATGGCCATCGAAGAGCTGGCGGACAGGGTCCGGGCCGCCGGGGCGGCCATGGTCTGGGCCCATCCATTGAACAACTACGGCAGCACTTCCCACTGTTTGACCCTGGAGACCATGCCGCCGGGCATCCATGCCGTGGAAACGGCCGGCGGCCGGACCCGCGAAGAGGCCGCCCCCCAGGCTCTGGCCTTCGCCCGCCGCATGGGCTATACGCCGGTGGCCGGCAGCGACGCCCATGTCATCGACCAGGTGGGCAGCGCCTATACCCGTTTCGCGCGGCTGCCCAAAGACGAAAAGGCCCTGGCCGCCGCGATTATGGCCGGAAGATGCAGAACCATTGATGGATAGAGGCCCCCAATGCTCCTGGTGATCGCCCCCGCCCAGGCCCTGCGGCTCATCGATTCGCCGCGGCTGGCGCGGGAAGACAATGTCGTGCCCGCCCAGTTCCCCGAGCACGCCGATTCACCCTATCAGCCGGAATACAGCTGGTTGTTTCTCTACGAGCGGCAGATCGCCGCCTTTCTGGAAGAGTGGTTGCGGCCCTTTCGCTACGAACTGATCGGCGAAAAGGGCATCCTCTGCGAAGCCTTGTCCAATGCTTTCTGTCACGGCCACAACAAGGATCCGCATAAGCCCATCACGGTGCGGGTATGGCTGGGCCGCCAGGGGCTGATCGTCCAGATCCAGGACTGCGGGCCGGGCTTCGACGTCCAGGGGGTCTACCAGCGCTTCATCCACAACCGCGACTACTACTCCACCGCCGGCAACGGCCTGCGCCTGATGGCCCACTCCCAGCGCTTCGGCGTCTTTCATGACCCCACCGGCCGGCGCTTTCACCTGCTTTACTTCTACAGCGACAGCCTGGAAATACTGCCGGAGAAAATGGTTCTCAACGCCCCGGCCGAAGGCGGCCTCGGGAGATCACCGAAAAATCTTCCCTGACGCTCCGCTTTTCACTTGATCACCATCGTCTGCCCCACCATCGGCACCACTGCATCGTAGCCCTTCTCGCGCAGCAGATTTCCGAAGGCCAGGCTTTGTGCTTCTTCGCCGTGCACCACGGCGATCTTCTTGATCCGCAGCTGGGATTCTTTGAGAAAGCGCAGCATTTCGTTGCGGTCGGCATGGGCCGAAAAGCCGCCGATTTTGACCACCTGGGCCTGCAGGGGATACTCTTTGTTCAAGATCTTGACCAGCGGCGGCTGGCCGCTGCGGCCATTGGCGGCATAGGTTTCGCCCAACTCCTGGATACGACGGCCCAGGGTGTGCTGGGCCATGAAACCCACCATGAGAATGGTGTTCCTGGAGCTGTGCACCTTGTAGCGCAGGTGGTGCAGGATGCGCCCGGCCTCGCACATGCCCGAGGCGGAGATGACGATGTGCGGATTGTTGTCGCGCATCAGGGCCATGGACTCCTCCACGGTCTGGACGAAATGCACCTGTTTGAAGTCGAAGGGGTTCTTGCCCCGGCTCAGGAAGGTTTCATGGCTCTCCTGGTCGTATACTTCCGGGTGCTCGGCGAAAACCTTGGTGATGTTGGACGCCAGGGGGCTGTCCACGTAGACCGGCATGCGCGGCACGGCCCCTTCGTCGTACAGTTCGTGGATCAAGTACAACAGTTCCTGGGTGCGGCCGAAGGCGAACGAGGGGATCAGCACGCAGCCCCCGCGCTGGAAGGTGGCGTTGAGCGCTTTTTGCAGTTGGGGTTTGAGGTCCGTCACCGGTTCATGGTCGCGGTCGCCGTAGGTGCTCTCCATGATCAACAGGTCGATATCGCGGTCCTGGGGGTCGAAGTTGTGGCAGGGATTGCGCAGGATCGGCTTGTCGAAACGACCGATGTCGCCGGTGTAGGCCACCGTGCGCGTGCGGCCGTTGGCCGTGTGGCGCAGGATGCTCACGGCCGATCCCAATATATGGCCGGCCTCGTAGAAGGTGCAGGTCAGGTCCTGGCCGATGGTCACGGTCTGACGGTAGGGCACGCCGTCCACCTGGCCGAGGGCCTGTTCGGCGTCCGCCACGGTATAGAGGGGCTCGATGGCCTCCAGGCGGTATTTATACATCAAATCGGCGATGGCTTCCCGGTTGATCTGGTTGCGCCCCTTCTTGAGCATCTTGCGCAGCTGCTCGTATTTGCGCGGGCCGATGGGCTTGCCGTTCAACGAAGGGCCGTGGGAGAGGGCGCCGCGCACGGTCTTGTAGTTCAGGTACTCGGCGTCCTGCTCCTGGATGTGAGCCGAGTCGGGCAGCAGGTACGCGCAGGCGTCGGCCGTGCCCCGGGTGCACACGATGCGGCCGGCAAAGCCCTTGTTGACCAAAAGGGGAATGCGGCCCGAGTGATCCACGTGGGCGTGGGAAAGCACCATGTTGCTGATCATGGCGGCATCGAAGGGCAGCACCCGGTTCTTCTCGGCGGCCTCCCTGCGCCGTCCCTGGTGCAGGCCGCAGTCAAGCAGTACATGGTCCGTGTCGGTGCCGATGAGATGCATTGAGCCGGTCACTTCTCTGACCGCGCCGTGGAAGGTGACGTGCATGATGGTTTCCTTTCTCTCTTCTGCTTTCTCGTATTCGTCCGCGTACGATTTGTGGGCTTGCTGGCTATGCCTAAACATGCCACTGCAAATCCACATGGTCCGACGTCACCGTGGCCAGGTGATCGTTGCCCACCCAGCAGTGGGTGACGCCCCAGGATTCCGTTTCATACGACAGCCGCAGGCGGTCATCGTCCACGATGGCCTGCACCCGACAGCGTTCGAGCCCGGTCAAACCTTTTCCCACGGCCTTGAGCACCGCCTCCTTGGCCGTCCAGAAGCGGTAGAAGAGCCGCTCGCTCCGATCCGGGGCCAGGCCCCACTCGTCGGCATCGGCGATGCGGTCGTAGAGCCGTTCATATACGGGGGCCATCCGTTCCAGGTCGATGCCCACCGGCCGGGGGGAGACCACGGCCGCCACCATACGCTCCTTGTGGCTCAAGGACCAGTAAAAACCGTTGCTGGGAAGCGGCACGCCGGCGTCGTCCTTTTGCAGTTCGCCCAGAGTCCAACCGCCATAGCGGGCCGACAGGACCGCGGCCTCGCGCGCCCGGCGGCGCAGGGCCGCCACCTTGGCACGACGGACCAGGCGCTGGTCATCAGCGCTCACCGCCAGGATGACCGGGTGGAGGACGATCTCAGGCATCAGCCTCCCCGTTTCCGGCCTTCAGTGCCAGGGCCCGTTCATAGACCTGCTTGCGGCTCACCCGGAAACGAACGGCCAGCTCCTTGGAAAGGGCCTTGAGGGAGGATTTTTCCCCGGCCAGGGCGCGCCGGATGGCCGCATCCAGATCCTCCACCTCGGCCGGCACCGCAACGGCTTCGGCGCCCGCCACCAGCAGCGTGCACTCACCCTTGACGCTTTCCCGGCCCCTGAGGTCGGCCAGGATCTCCGAAAGCCGCCCGCGCAGAAACTCTTCGTGCAGCTTGGTCAGTTCCCGGGCCAGGACGGCCGGGCGATCGCCCAGGGTGCGGGTGAGCTCTTCCAGAAAAGAGATGAGGCGCTGGGGGGATTGGTAGAAGATCAAGGTATGGGGCAGATGGGCCAACGCCGCCATTTGCCGGCGGCGTTTGCTCTGGCCGCGCACCGGAAAGCCCACGAAGGTGAACTGGTCCGTGGGGAGCCCCGCAGCGCTCAGGGCGGTGACGGCCGCCGAGACCCCGGGGATGGGAAAGACCGGAATGCCTTCGGCCACCGCGGCCTGGACCAGCCGGAAGCCCGGGTCCGAGACCGAGGGCGTGCCGGCATCGGAGACCAGGGCGATGACCGCCCCCTGCGCCAGCTGGACGATCAGCTCGGCGGTGCGCCGGGCCTCGTTGTGTTCGTGGTAGGAGACCAGTCGGCTGCGGATCTGATAGTGGTCCAGCAGCCGCCGGGTATGTCGGGTGTCTTCGGCGGCGATCAAGTCCGCGCCGGCGAGCACGGAAAGGGCCCGCAGGGTGATATCGGCCAGGTGGCCGATGGGAGTGGCCACCACGTAGAGCCCGGGCGCCGGCTTTTCAGAGGTAGGCGAGATCGAAGGCATTGGCGATCACCTCCACGCGGGGCCGGCCCTGTTCCTGCCGCACGGTCACCACATCGAAACGGGCCTTGGTCTGGGTGCCGCCCCGGGACTTGAGAAAAGACAGGGCCACCATGGAGAGTTTGCGCTGCTTGGTGGGCGTAAGGGCGGTCTTGGGATCGCCGAACCGGCCGGAGCGGCGGGCCTTGACCTCCACGAATACCCACGCGCCGTTGTGCCGGGCGATGATATCGATTTCGCCCAGTCGGGTGCGATAGTTGCGCGCCACGATGGTATAGCCCCGGCTTTCCAAAAACGCAACGGCCAGACTTTCGCTGCTCTGGCCATATTGCTGCCGTTCATGGGGCATCGGCAGGCATCCCAACGGCCGGGGTCGGCGTTTCAAATTTACAGACGTGTTCGCAGACGCCCTTGAAGGTGCGGCGGTGGATGGGGCAGGGCCCGTGGCGGGCGATGGCCGCGCAGTGGGCGGCGGTGGGGTATCCCTTGTGACGGTCGAAGCCGAACTGGGGAAACTCCTCGTGGTAGCGGTGCATGAGCCGGTCCCGGCTCACCTTGGCCACGATGGAGGCGGCGGCGATGGAAACGCTGCGGGCATCGCCTTTGACCAGCGGCTTCTGGAGGCAAGCCGAGGCGATGCCGAATTTGCCGTCGATGAGCAGGTAATCGGGCTGCGGCCTGAGGTTGGCCACGGCCATGACCATGGATAGGCGGGCGGCCTGGAGGATATTGATCCGGTCGATCTCGAGGGGGTCCACGATGCCGATGCCCACGCTTTCGGCGTGGGCATAAATGCGATCGTAAAGCCGGGCCCGTTGCAAGGCCGTCAGCTGCTTGGAATCGTTGATCCCGGCGGCATCGAAAGTGGACGGCAGAACGACGGCCGCGGAAACCACCGGACCGGCCAAGGGGCCGCGGCCGGCTTCGTCCACGCCGGCGATTTTCGCATACCCCTCGGCCCGCAATGCTTTTTCAAAGGCCCAGAGATCCGCCGCCAACGGCCTAGTTCACCCGCTTTTCGCGGATACGGGCCGCCTTGCCCTGCAGTTTGCGCAGGTAGTAGATCTTGGCGCGCCGCACCCGGCCGCGGGTGATTTTTTCGACGTGGTCGATGATCGGTGAATGGAACGGGAAAATGCGCTCCACGCCCACACCGTAGGAGACCTTGCGCACGGTGAAGGTGGCGTTGATGCCGCCTTTGCGTTTGGAAATCACTATGCCCTGGAACACCTGAATGCGCTCTTTGTCACCCTCTTTGATCTTAACGTGCACGCGCACGGTGTCGCCCGGCAAAAAATCGGGCATATCCATGCGCATCTGCTCCCGGTCCAACTGCCTGATCACTTCCATGATGGTTGTCTCCCTTTTTTCGATAAGGCGTTCAAGCTATAGGCGTACGCCAATTTTACCAGCAGAATGAATCAGCTTTCCACTTTCTGCGTTTCATCTCCGGCGCCACCGGCAAACATCCGGTCCAGCACGATGGACACCGCCGAGCGCACCGACAGGTGGTTGTATCCGTTGCGACCGGCAATGGGCGCCAATCTGAAGTCCGCCTGGGCCATCAGCTCCGGCGAAAGGCCCCAGGCCGTGCCGAAAACGAGCAGCACCGGCTGCTCGCCCGCTGCCAGGCGTCTCAGGCCGTTCCAGTCCAAGTCGCTGGCGGCCATCTGGGCGCTGGTGACCACGGTTCGGGCCGGCTGCCGCCAGCGCGCGCCCAGATCGTCCAGGGCCGACTGGAGCGACGGTTGCAGCCGGATCAAGGCCAGCGCGTCGCGGCGGTCCGGGTTGTAGCGCGCGCCCGCGCCGGTCACCCAATGGTCGATGATCTGACCCACCAGCCGCTGCTGGTCCACCAGGGGCGTCACCACGTAAAAGGCCTCTACCCCGAAGGTCCTGGCCGCCCTGGCGATGTCGTGCAGGTCCAGGTTGGTGACCGCCGCGGCAATGGTCTTACCGTTCTTGTCCACCACCGGGTGATGGATCAGGGCCAATGCCACCTTGGCTGCGTATGATGCCTTCGAGCTCACGATGCCATGCGCCAAGCAGCGCCTTCTCCTCTTGGCTGAGCGATGCCCCGCGCAGCAAATCGGGCCGCCGGGCGAACGTCCGCAGCAAGGCGTCAGCTCGCCGCCAATGGGCGATGCGGTCGTGGTGCCCGGAGAGCAGCACTTCGGGCACCGCCTGCCCCTGGAACTCCGGCGGCCGGGTGTAATGGGCGTGGTCCAGCCGCTGGTGACCGAACGAGTCCTGCTCGGCCGAATCTTCGTTTCCCAGCACGCCGGGCAGCAGCCGGATGACGGCATCCAGGACCACCATGGCCGCCACCTCACCGCCGGTCAAAACGAAGTCGCCGATGGAAACCTCCCCATCGACGAACTGTTCGCTGATCCGTTCGTCCACGCCTTCGTACCGTCCACAGACGATCACCAGCGCCTCGCAGGCAGCCAGTTCCCGGGCCATGGCCTGGTCGAAGCGCCGTCCCTGGGGGCTCATCAGCAGCGTGAGGGCCCCGGGGGTCTTCTGTTGGACCTGCCGCAGGGCCGCCGCCAGCGGCTCGGGCTTCATGACCATGCCGCACCCGCCGCCGTAGGGCCGGTCGTCGGTCACCTTGTGCCGCCCCTGGGCAAAATCCCGGATGTTGACGGCCTCGGCGGCCACGGCGCCGCCCTCGATGGCCCGGCGCATGATCCCATTCTCCCAGAAGGCCTGCATCAGTTCCGGAAAAATGGTCAGAACGACTACCTTCATCTAATTGCCTATATCAACCCTTCAGGCAATCGAACTTCCATACGCTGCCCGGGCACATCGATCTCGAGGACCACCGATTCGATGGCCGGCAGCAAAACCTCCTTGACCGCATGGCCCGGGGGCGTCTGCACCACATAGACATCGTTGGCGCCCGTGGGGATGATCTGGGTGATCTGCCCCAGATGCTCCCCCTCCGTCGTGTAGACGGCCATGCCGATCAGATCGCTCCAATAGTAGGTATCGGCCGCAAGGGGCGGCAGATCCTTCTTGGCGATATAGACGCCCCAACCAGCCATGGCTTCGGCCTGATCCCGGCCGGCCACGCCGTCCAAGCCCAGGCGCATCACCTGCTTGTGAGGTCGGGACCAGACGATTTCGCGGCGATGGATGCCGCCCTGCGCATCCATCAACATCACCGTGGTATGCACGGCGAAGCAATCGGCCGATTCGGCGTACGAATAAACCCGCACCGCCCCACCGATGCCATGGGCACCGAGGATCTTGCCGATTTGAACCAGATCGCCTGGGGCAAGAGAGCTATTCGATGATTTCAAGGACCGAACGCTTTTTCATCTTGGCGGACGCGGCGCTCAAAAGGGTGCGAATCGCCTGGGCGGTGCGTCCCTGCTTACCGATGACCTTGCCCAAATCATCCTTTGCCACTTTGAGCTCCAAGACCGAGGTCTGGTTGCCCTCCACCTCGGTCACCGTAACCTGCTCCGGATGATCCACCAATGCCTGCGCAATGCTCTTTACCAGGTCTTTCATCGCGTACCTCCCCGGATCAACGGTTGCTCAAATTGCGGCGATGCTGCTTCGATGGAGCTATTGGGCCGGCTGGGCCGGTTGCGCCGCCGGGGTGCTCACCCCCTGCTGCTTGAGAAGACTCTTGACGGTGTCCGTGGGAATCGCGCCCTGCTGCAGCCAATAGAGCACCCGGTCGGTCTTCAACTCCACCTTGGCCGGCGTCTGCAAAGGGTTGTAGGTGCCGACGTTCTCCAGATACCTGCCGTCCCGCGGGCATTCGCTGTCCGCCACCACGATGCGGTAGAAGGGTCTCTTGGTGGCGCCGTGTCTGGCCAATCTCATTTTAACTGCCATTAACTCGTTCTCCTTTTAAATTCCATTCACCGACCCATGGGCGGCATGCCGCGTCCCAGACCGCGCATGTTCCCCTTGGTGAACTTTTTCATCATTTTCATGACCTGTGTATAATTTTTCAGCAGGCTGTTGACGTCCTGCACGCTGGTGCCGCTGCCCAGGGCGATGCGCCGACGCCGGCTGCCGTTGATGATCTGGTGGTTGCGTCGCTCCTGGGGCGTCATCGAATTGATGATGGCTTCGATGCGCGTCAGCTCGGACTCGTCCACCTCCACGCCTTTCATCTGCTTGAGCTTGCCGAAACCCGGGATCATACCCAGCAGATCGGTCAGAGAGCCCATCTTGCGCACCTGGGACATCTGATCGCGGAAATCCTCCAGGGTGAACTGGTTCTTGCGCAGCTTCTTCTGGTACTCGGCCGCCTGCTTGGCGTCCACCACGGCCTGGGCCTTCTCGATCATGGTGAGCACATCGCCCATGCCGAGAATGCGACCGGCCATGCGATCCGGGTGGAACGCTTCGAAATCGTTTAGCTTTTCACCGACGCCGACGAACTTGATCGGCTTGCCGGTGATCGACTTGATGGAAAGGGCCGCGCCGCCGCGGGCGTCGCCGTCCATCTTGGTCAGGACCACACCGCCGATGTCCAGGGCATCGTTGAAGGACTTGGCCATGTTGACCGCGTCCTGACCGGTCATGGCATCGGCTACCAGCAGGATATCGCTGGGATGCACGGCCGCCTTGATGGCCTTGAGCTCGTCCATCAGTTCGGCGTCGATGTGCAGCCGGCCGGCGGTATCGAGCAGGACGGTGTCGCACCCGGCCTTGTGGGCCGCCACGCGTGCCTTCTGGCAGATATCCACCGGGTTCATCTCGGTGCGCGATTCAAACACCGGCACGCCCAGCTGGCCGCCGATCTTCTGCAACTGGTCGATGGCCGCCGGCCGGTAGACGTCGGCCGGCACGAGGTACGGCTTGCGTCCCTCCTTGCGCAGCATCACGGCCAGCTTGCCGGTGGTGGTGGTCTTGCCCGAGCCCTGCAGGCCCACCATCATGATCGGCACCGGATGGGTGCCCGAGAGGTTCAGCCCCTCGTGGCGACCGCCCATCAGGCGGGTCAGCTCTTCATTGACGATCTTGATCACCTGCTGGCCCGGGGTCAGGCTGGCCATCACCTCCTGGCCCATGGCCCGTTCCTTGATGTCGGCCACGAACTGCTTGACCACCTTGAAGTGGACGTCGGCTTCCAGCAGGGCCATGCGCACTTCGCGCAACCCATCGGATATATTGCTCTCCGTGAGGGTGCCGTGACCTCTCAGGCGCTTGAAGGCCGCGTCCAGTTTCTCGCTCAGGCTGTCAAACATCGTACAACCGCTGGTGCCTTTCCATCAATAAAACTTTGGAAATAAACTTATATAAATGATAAGTCAAGCAAAGAAAAAAGAGCCGCGCCGACAAGGGGGCCGTCTCGTGGGCCTGCTTCCAGAACGGCGTGCTATAACATTTATAAAGGTGCCGGGCAAGTACCGCTGTCTCTAAAACAGGAAAGAACGTGCGCGACGATATCAAAGCATTAACCCGGCCGGAGTTGCTCACCTGGCTCGAAACCCGGGGCGAGCGGGCCTTCCGGGCCGACCAGATTCTCAAGTGGCTCTACGTGCGCCTGGCGGACCGCTTCGAGCAGATGACCGACCTGAACAAGGCCCTGCGCAGCCTTTTGACCGAGCAGTTCGTCATCCATCGCCTGGGCGTCGCCGACACACGCACGGCCGCCGACGGCACGCGCAAGTTTCTCTTTCGCCTGACCGACGGCCAGACGGTGGAGTCAGTGCTGATACCCGAGCGCGATCACTTCACCCTGTGCGTCTCCAGCCAGGTGGGCTGTGCCCAGGGGTGCCGCTTCTGTCTCACCGGACAGGGCGGCCTGGTGCGCAACCTGAACCATGCCGAGATCGTCGGGCAGGTGTGGGAGACCCGCAAACAGATGGACGACCCGGGCCAGTTGACCAACCTGGTGTTCATGGGCATGGGTGAGCCCCTGGCCAATTACGACAATCTGGTTAAGGCCATCGAGGTGCTGACCAACAGCGACTGGGGCATGAAGTTCGCCACGCGCCACGTGACGGTTTCCACATCCGGACTGGTGCCCCGCCTTCTGGATCTGGGACGTGATACGCGCATCAACCCGGCCATCTCCCTCAATGCCGTGGACGACGCCACACGCTCCCGATTGATGCCCATCAACCGCAAATACCCCATCGCCGACCTGTTGGAGGCCTGCCGGCAGTACAATCTGCCCAAGGGGCGCAAGCTGACGTTCGAGTACATTCTGTTCAAGGACCTCAATGACGGACCGGAGCAGGCGCGCAGGCTGGCCAAGCTGCTGGCACCGTTGAAGGCCAAGATCAACTTGATACCCTTCAATCCCTATCCGGGCAGCGCCTTCGACCGCCCCAGCGAAACACGCATCGAGGCCTTCAAAGCGTTTCTGATGGAGAAGCATTTCACCTGCGTGGTGCGGTACAGCAAAGGGCAGGATATCATGGCCGCCTGCGGCCAGCTGCGCGGCCAGTCCGGGAAAAGCGGGTCTGGAGGGACCGGCGCAACGGAAGAACCCTCTTAAAGACCATCCGGCGATGGCCCTATTTGAAAAAACCCTGGTCGACGATCATTTGGTGCAGCTGGGCCTCGCCTTCGATGATCGCTTGGCGCTGTTTTTCGCTCGTAGCCGTCTGGCGGGCCTGATTCATGATGTGGGCCGCCGTTTCGAAATCCCCATCGCGCCCCAGCGCGATGGCCAGCCCCACGTAAGCTTCGGTGAAAAAGGGATCGAGCTCCTTGGCGCGTTCGAACTCACGACCGGCATCCTTCCATTTTTCCTGGACCAGCAAGGCATTGCCGTTGGCAAGATGCTGGGCCGGCGTATCCAGGGAGGGTCGCAGGAAGATGGTGTCGGGACCGCACCCCAACAGCAAGCAGAAGACGATCAACCACCACAAACGCCGGTGCTTTGGCATGCTGCCTCCTCGCAAACGGGTCAATCCATAACGATGATGACCCGGCACTGCTTTAAGAAACCCAGGTTGGCCGAAGCGTCGCGCAACCTGTCGGCATCGACATTGCTGATCACGATGTCGCACTCACGGCCCTGCAAGGTGCGCAGTCCTTTGATGGTCAGGGGGTGGGAGGCCACCCGTTCGCGTCGGGCCGCCACCTCCAGGCTGCGCTCATATTCGCAAACCCCGTGCTGCACCGCAAACTCACGGCTGATGAAAGCCGGCCCATAGACCACTTTTCCGTTTTCGTCGAGCAACAAGGGCACCAAGGCCGGCTTGGCACCGATGCCGCGCGCGTCCACGATCAGCCCGCTGAATCCGTCGGCGGCCGGCGGGACGGGCAGAGCAGACGGCCGGGTCCCGGCCGGGGTGCCCCGACCCGGGGCCGGCATCTGAATAATGGACTCCACCTGCTTGATATCGGAAGGCAGCACCAGCTGGGCGAATCCCCCCAGCAACTCCAATTGAACGGCGACCCGCACCGCGCCGATGGTCAAAGGCTGAATCTCGATCACGCGCGCCGCCGCGGCCATCTCCCGAACCCTTGCGTCAATTTGCGCGTCCGCCGCCATCAGCTGGGCGATGCGCCGACCGCTGTCCAGACGCACCGCCTGCAGGGTGCGCAGGGTATTGCGAACCGCCTGCTGCTGCGCCATGGCGATGTTATGTTCCGGATTCACCTCCGCCGGCGTCGCGGACCGTTCCGGGGTAAAGGTGCCCCTGGCCACCAGAACGCCTTTGGACCAATTGACGCTGCCCGATGGAAAGCTTTCCACCAGTTCTATCCCGGGTTCGGCGAGTCCGATCCGCGGCACAAGCAGCAGACCGGCGCACAATAGCAGGTATAGGCGCATTTTATTATGGTAGTTCACTAAGTTAGGTAAACCGGTTGACCGTGTCGGTTAATATATTGTAAGAATTTGGGTAAGTCAACCAAGCCACCTGCAGCCACCGCGCTCGGTGGGGAGATGGAGGGGGCCAACACCAAAACCATGGAACGGGTTACCGGTTACATCGGCCGCAAGGCCATCGACTCCATCACCCATCTGCTGGACCTGTTCGCTTTCCTTTACCGCATTTTCTCCCAGATCTTCGCCCACCCCGAAACCGGCCGCATCCTGGTGGGCCGCATCATCGTCCAGCAGCTCTACTTCACCGCCGTCCAGGCGCTGCCCATCCTGATCCCCATCGCCCTGCTGGTGGGCAGCATGGTGATCATCCAGTTTTCCAGGCTCTCGGGCCAATACGATTTCAGCCGCATCTCGGTGCTGCTCATCGTACGCGAGATCGGACCGATCATCACCGCCCTGCTGGTGATCCTGCGCTCGGCCACCGCCGTGACCATCGAAATCAGCTACATGCGCGTGCTGCACGAGTTGGATACCCTGGAAATGGCCGGGGTGGACCCGGTGCGAGTGGTCTGCGTCCCGCGCCTGGTGGGCATCACGGCCGCCATGGTGGGTCTTTTCGTGGTTTTCGACCTGGTCTCGATTCTCGGCGGATACGCCATCATCTGGCTGGCCACCGACATCCCCATGGGCGGCTTTCTCTACCAGATCGCCAAGGCCATCACCCCGGCCGACATCGGTGCGGGCCTGCTCAAGGCACTGCTTTTCGGCATTATTATCACCGGCACCTGTTTATATCGCGGCTTTGAGATGAAACGGCAGATAACCGAGGTGCCCATCGCCACCTCCCGTTCGTCCATCGAATGCTTTTTGTACTGCCTGGTGATCAACGTGTTTATTTCAACGGTATTTTACCTGTGAGCCTTCATCTGATCGAGCTGTCGGATTACAGCCTGCGGGCGGTGGGGTCGGGCACCGGCATTCAGGGCTTTTCGTTCGCCCTGGATCCGGGGGACGTATGCGCCATCGACAGTCAGCAGGCCGACGATGCCTATTTGTTTTTGCGGGCCCTGGCCACCCTGACCCGCCCGCTCAAGGGCCGCTTCTATTTCAAAGGCCGAAAGTGCGACTTGCGGCAATACCGGGAGATGCTCGCATACAAGCGCCAGATCGGCTATGTGGCCCGGGACACCGCCTTGATCAGCAATCTGACGGTGCGCCAGAACCTGCTGCTCCAGCGCTACTACCACGAAAATACGCTTTCCATCGATCTGACGCCGGAAGCGCTGGAATTGTGCGAAGCTTTCGGCATCCGTGAAAAACTGGACCGCCGGCCCTCCGGCCTCAACGCCATGGAGACCCAGGCGGCCATCGTCATCCGGGAGATCAGCAAGAAACCGGCGGTGCTGCTCCTCGGTCAGCCCGAGGATTTCATCGGCCACGCCAAGTTCGACCTGATCACCCGGCTGTTCAGTCAGCTGATCGCCGAGCGGTTGCCCATCGTGTTCCTCTCCTTCGACCGGCGCCTGGTTCGGCGTTTCGCCAACCGCAAGGTGATGATTGCCGACGGCGGCCTGACCACGGTGACGGTGAAACCACCCCCCGGCGCGGAGCAATAGCCATGGAAATGGAATTTTCGAGACTGGAAAAGATCGTGGGCACGTTCATCGTGGGCGTGGTGCTGCTGCTCATGGCCACCCTGGTGATCATCGGCCGCGGCAAGGACTGGTTCGAAAAATATATCACCTATTACACCGCCTTTGCCGAAAGCTACAACCTGCAGGAGAACGCCGCGGTGAAGCTGTTCCGCACCGACATCGGCAAGGTGGTCAAGATCACCCTGGAAAAGAACCGGGTTCAGGTCAAGCTGGCCATCCTGGAACGCTACGCTTCGCGCATCCGCCAGGATGCCGTGGCGGTGGTGGAGAGCCCCACCCTGATCGGCTCGGAGTACATCGCCATCCTTCCCGGTTCTCCGGATGCGCCGCCGATCGAGCCCGAAGGGGAGATCCGCTCCCGGGAAAAACGCTCGCTCACCGACATCCTGGCCGAATTCCAGGTGGAAAAGACCGCTTTGCTGGTGGTCAAGGCCATCCAGGACATCAGCCAGGTGACCCAGCGCCTGGGCGACCCCAAGGGGCCGCTGATCGCCTCGGTGGAGAACATCGAAAAGGTCAGCGCCAACGTCGAACGGATCACCAGCGACCTGCAGGCGGGCAAAGGCGCCATCGGCTCGCTGCTCAAATCCGAAGAGGTGTGGCAGCGCATGGCGGACAACATCCAGCGCATGAGCCGCATCATGGACAACCTCGAGGCCACCACGGCCCAGGCGCCCCAGACCATGACCCTGGTGCAGGAAAACCTGGTGGCCCTGCAGGCCAGCATCAAGCAGACCGAACAGATCCTGGCCGAGATCAAAGCCATCACGGGCGACATCAAGGCCGGCAGCCAGAATATCCCCCAGATCTCCGTCACCTTCAAGGAAGGCGTCCAGGAGATCCGCCAGGGGGTCGAACAGGTCAACCGCGTGGTGGACTCGCTGCAGAAAAGCTACCTGATCCGCGGCAACCTGCCCCCCGAATCCATTCCGCCCAAGACCGATGCCGGGGCACGGCCATAGTAGGTTACGGGCTGGTGTCCGTTCAGAAATGGTAGCTTGTGGTCCAGATCAAGGCGGCGCATTTTTGCGACCACAGGCGTAGTTTTACTACGTCGAGGATCGCAAAAAGGTGCCAACGAAAAGCTGGGCCGCAAGATGCCGTTTCTGAACGGACACCTACCGGCTGCCGCTCCATTTTAGCTTGGTCCGCAGCACATCGAAGAAGTTGCGCTCGGGCAATGTGATCAGATTCACCGGCCGGTCGGCCTTGCGGATCAGAATGGTGTGGCTTTCATCGATGGGCAGCCCGACCTGGCCGTCGAAGGTGAGCATGATGTCCGCCGAGCGCTCGGCCAGCTGGATCTTGATGCGCGAACCCGGCGGAACGATCAGCGGCCGGTTGGTCAGGGTGAAGGGACAGATGGGGGTGAGCAGGATGCCCTCCACGGCGGGATGCATGATCGGGCCGCCGGCCGCCAGGGAGTAGGCCGTGGAGCCGGTGGGGGTGGCCACGATCAGGCCGTCGGCGCGGTAATCGGTGAGGTGGCGGTCGTCGACGTGGGTCTTGATCAAGGCCAGGCGGGCCAGGGCCCCCTTGTTGATCACCACGTCGTTGAAGACGATTTCGTGGGCCAGGCGCTCGCCGCCCCGCCAGATCTCCGCCTCCAGGCGCATGCGCGGCCAGGTGGTGAAGTGGTTGTCCAGGATGGCCTGCACGGCCATGTGGATCTGCTCTTCGCCGGCCTCGGCCAGAAAGCCCAGCTCGCCGAACTTGATCCCCAGAATCGGCACCTGGTTGTCGCCCAGCCAGCGCACGGCGCTCAAGAGGGTGCCGTCGCCGCCCAGCACCAAGACGAAATGCAGATCGTCCGGGGCCACCTCGTTGCCGGGGCGCGGCGTGGTGGAAGTGTCCGCATCGCTGGGCCGTCGCACCACCGTATGGCCCCTTTCCGCGAGCCAGCGCTCCAACGCATCGGCGTGGCGCCGCGCATGGGCATCCGGTTTGACCACCAGCGCAATGTTCTTGGCCATTGACCGCTCCTTTTTCAATGGTTGGATCTCCCGGCGCTGCTGCCGACCCAGGCCGCTTTCTGCCGGAACTATTACGGCGATTGGATGCCAGCGTCAAATGGTTAATCGCCAAGGGCCCGTTTTGGACCGAACGAATCGCGTTTCAGGATACATTGCTTGCAAAATTAGCCCGTTACCTGTAAGGGAAAACTAAAGTTCGATGAATTACATGGGCAAGGAGGAGAGGATGAACGTTCGCATCTCGGGTCGGGCGCCCCTCATGGCCGCCATTTTTCTGATCGCCTTCGTTTCGCTCTGGACCGCATGTTCGCAGAAAGAAGGTGCCCCCGTCGCCAGCGAGCAAAAAAACCTGCCGCCCATCAAGATCGCCGTGGTGGGCTCCCACAGCGGCGACCTGGCTTCGTACGGCATCCCTTCGGTGCGCGCGGCCCAGCTGGTGGTGGACCAGCGCAACGCCGCCTGCGGGATCGCCGGCCGGCGCATCGAACTGCTGGTGGAGGACGATGTCTGCAAGCCGGAACTGGCCGCCAACGCCGCCACCAAAGTGATCGGCGACGGGGCCCAGGTCGTGGTCGGCCACATCTGCTCGGGCGCCACCAAGGCGGCCCTGGGAATCTATAAGGAGGCCCGCCTGGTCGCCATGTCCCCCTCGGCCACCAACCCGGCGTTAACCCAGAGCGGCGAATATCCCAATTTCTTCCGGACCATCGCCTCGGACGACGCCCAGGCCCGCCTGGAGGTGGATTTCGTGTTGGGTCGGCTCAAGGCCCAGAAGATCGCCGTGCTGCACGACAAGGGCGACTACGGCAAGGGCTTGGCCGAATTCGCCAAAGGCTTCATCGAAGCCGATCCGCGCGGCGCGGTGGTGCTCTTCGAGGGCATCACGCCCGGCGCGGTGGATTACTCCGCGGTGGTCAACAAGATTAACCAGTCCGGCGCCCAGGCCGTGATCTACGGCGGCTACCACCCCGAAGCCTCCAAGATCGTGTCCCAGATGCGCAAGAAGGCCATGACCATCCCCTTCGTCTCCGACGACGGCGTCAAGGACGACACCTTCATCAAGGTGGCCGGCGAATTCGCCGAAGGGGTCTACGCCACCGGCCCGGTGGACACCACGCGCAATCCCATCGCCATCGAGGCTGTGGCCGCCCACAAGGCGAAGTACGGGGAAGATCCGGGCGCCTTTTTCCTCAACGCCTACGCCGCCACCCTGGCCCTGGTCAACGCCTTCGAGAAAGCCTGCGCCACCGACTACGACGCCATCGTCAAGGCCCTGCGCTCCGAGTGGGTCGCCACCCCCCTGGGCATCATCCGCTTCGACGAACGCGGGGACGCCATCGGCGTGGGCTTCGCCATGTATCAGGTCCAGGGCGGTAAATATGCGGAGATCAAATAGCGGACGGTCGCGATGAACTGGGACTACCTGCTATCGCTCTTCATGGGCGGCCTGACCCGGGGCAGCATCTACGCCCTCATCGCCCTGGGTTACACCATGGTCTACGGCATCATCTCCCTGATCAACTTCGCCCATGGGGAGATCTACATGATCGGCGCCTTCACGGCCTTGATCGTCATCGGCGTGCTGACCCTGGCCGGCTGGAACGGCATGGCCATCCTGCTGATCGCCGCCGCCGCCGCGGTGGTCTATGCCGCCGCCTACGGCTGGACCATGGAGCGCATCGCCTACCGGCCGCTGCGCCGGGCCCCGCGACTGTCGGCCCTGATCAGCGCCATCGGCATGTCCCTTTTTTTGCAGAACTACGTGCGCATGGCCCAGACCGCCAATTTCCTGCCCTTTCCCAATCTAATCCCCGACTTCGCCTGCTTGAAACCGGTGGCCCACATCGTGCGCGCTTCGGAGATCGTGATCTACGCCGTCACCGCCCTGGTCATGCTGCTGCTCACCCTGCTCGTCAAATTCACCCGCATGGGCAAGGCCATGCGCGCCACGGCCCAGGACCGGGAAATGGCCATGCTCTCGGGGGTGGACGTCGACCAGGTCATCTCCCTTACTTTCATCATCGGTTCGGCCATCGCCGCCATCGGCGGGGTGCTTATCGCCTCGCACGTCGGCCAGATCAATTTCTACATCGGATTTCTCGCCGGCATCAAAGCTTTCGTGGCCGCCGTGCTCGGCGGCATCGGCAGCATGCCCGGCGCCGTGCTGGGCGGCCTGGTGCTCGGCTGGACCGAAAGCTTCTTCACCGGCTATGTCTCCAGCGACTATGAGGATGTCTTCGCTTTTCTCTTCCTGGTGGGCATCCTGATCTTCCGGCCCAGCGGGCTATTGGGGCGCAAACAAACGGAGAAAGTATGATCAGAGTATTCATTACTTGCACGGAGGCAGGCATGTGCGGCAAGCATTAGCATCCCTTGTTTCGAGGTGTGTGTCGCGCAGCGTTTGCCGCACACGCCGGGGAGTTTATCAATAAGCCATTAGGAAAAGATGGACCCGAAAGAAGAAATCAAAAAATCATTCATCGCCGCCATCTGGTTCATGTTCCTGACCTTCCCGATCATGGTCGTGCGCGTGGACACCATCGAGCATACCGTGACCTGGCGCTGGGAACGGCTGATCTGGGTGGGCGCGGCCTTCTTCCTGCTCTCCTTCATCTGGCGCCGCCTCCTCGACCGCAAGCTTACCGGCCCGAGCGCCACCGATACCGCCCCCGCGCATGCCGCCCCCCGCTGGAAGCATCTGACCGCCGATTCACGCCTCAAACGCCCGGCCCTGGCCGCCGCCGCACTCTTCTTCCTGGCCGTGCCCCTGCTCTTCTCCTGGAACAAAACCATCCTCGTCACCAACGCCCTGATCTATGTGGTCATCGCCCTGGGACTCAACATCGTCGTGGGACTCGCCGGCCAGCTCGTGCTCGGCTACGTGGCCTTCTTCGCCGTGGGGGCCTACGGCTACGCCCTGCTCAACCTGCACTATGCCGTCGGCTTCTGGAGCGCCTTGCCCATCGGCGCGGCCCTGGCCGCGCTCTTCGGCCTGCTGCTGGGCTTTCCCGTGCTGCGGCTGCGGGGCGACTACCTGGCCATCGTCACCCTGGGCTTCGGCGAAATCATCCGCATCGTTCTGGAGAACTGGAACGAGCTCTCCTTCGGCCCCAGCGGCATCGACAACATCCCGCCGCCCGACTTCTTCGGCTTGATCCTGAACCTGCGCCAGACCCACATCGCCATCTACTACCTGATGGTGGTGTTGACGCTGCTGACCATCCTGGTGGTTTCCCGCCTGCAGCATTCGCGCATCGGCCGCTCGTGGGAAGCACTGCGGGAGGATGAAACCGCGGCCCAGGCCATGGGCATCGACACCACCCGTGCCAAACTCAGTGCCTTCGCCCTGGGCGCCTGCTGGGCCGGCATGGGCGGCGTGGTCTTCGCCGCCAAGCAAAAGTTCATCAACCCCGGCAACTTCACTATCTGGGAGTCGATCCTGGTGCTGTGCATCGTCGTCTTGGGCGGCATGGGCTCCATCACCGGTGTGGTACTGGCGGCCCTGGTGCTGGTGATCCTGCCCGAAGCCCTGCGGGTCTTCGCCGATTACCGCTGGCTGGTCTTCGGCGCCATGCTGGTGCTCGTGATGGTCTTTCGGCCCGAAGGCTTGGTGCGCGCCCGGCGCCGGGTCTACGCCTTCGAACCGACCGAATCCGACAAGACGGAGGGCCCATGACGCCGCTGCTCGACATCCGCCGTTTGACCATGGATTTCGGCGGCCTGCGGGCCCTGGAGGCCATCGACCTGGCCGTCCACCCGGCCCAGACCGTGGCCCTCATCGGCCCCAACGGCGCCGGCAAGACCACCTTGTTCAACTGCATCACCGGCATCTACCGGGCCACCGCCGGAGACGCCCGTTTCCAGGCCGGCGAAGGCCGCTGCGTGCCCTTGCGCGGCCTCAAGCCCAACCAGGTCACGGCCCTGGGCATCTGCCGCACCTTCCAGAACATCCGCCTCTTCGGCCACATGAGCGCCCTGGAAAACGTCCTGATCGGCCGCCACTGCCGCACCCGGGCCGGTATCGCCGGTGCCATCCTGCGCAGCCGGCGCGCCCGGGACGAGGAGCGCCGGGCTGCGGCCGACAGCTTCCGGCTCCTGAAAAAATTCGGCCTCGCGGGCCATGCCGACGCCCCGGCCAACAGCCTGCCCTACGGCGCCCAGCGCCGTCTGGAGATCGCCCGGGCCATGGCCACCGAACCGCGACTGCTGCTGTTGGACGAGCCGGCCGCGGGCATGAACCCCCAGGAGACCCGGGAGTTGAACCGGATGATCGTGCAGCTGCGGGAGGAAGAGGGGGTGGCGATCCTGCTCATCGAACACGACATGCGCCTGGTCATGAGCCTGGCCCAACACATCTGCGTGGTGGATTACGGACGCAAGATCGCCGAAGGCACGCCGGGGCAGGTGCGCAACAATCCGGCCGTGATCAAGGCCTACCTGGGGGAAGATGATAACGCCTGAACCTTTGCTCAAGATCGACGACATCCACAGCTTCTACGGCAACATCGAGGCGCTCAAGGGCATCCGCCTGGAGGTGGCCGAAGCGGAGGTGGTGACGCTCATCGGCGCCAACGGCGCGGGCAAGAGCACCACCCTGATGTCGATCTGCGGCCTGACGCCGCCGCGCCGGGGGGCGATCTACTTCCAGGGCGAACCGATCCACGGCCTGGCCCCCCACCGGATCGTGGCCCGGGGTATTGTCCAGGTGCCCGAGGGCCGGCGCATCTTCCCCGAATTGACCGTGCTGGAAAACCTGGGAATGGGCGCCTTCCTGCGCCGGGACCCGCAGGGTATCAAAGCCGATCTGGACGACCTGCTCGGGCTCTTTCCCATCCTGGCCCAGCGCCGGCGCCAGCCTGGCGGCACCTTGTCCGGCGGTGAGCAGCAGATGCTGGCCATCGCCCGGGCCCTGATGGGCCGGCCGCGCCTGTTGCTGCTGGACGAACCCTCCCTGGGCCTGGCCCCCCTGGTGGTGCGGCGCATCTTCGAGACCATCGCCGCCATCAACCGCGAACGACGCACCACCATCCTGCTGGTCGAACAGAACGCCAATCTGGCTCTCAAGGTGGCCCACCGGGGCTATGTCCTGGAAAACGGCCGCATCACCCTGGCCGCTGACGCAGCGGCGCTGGTCGCCGACGAACGGGTGCGGCAGGCCTATCTGGGAATTTGAAGCCTCAGTTGGAAATCGAAAGGCAAGCATCATGGCGAAAACCGCCCCGCCCGAAACAGAAATCCAGCCCCTGAACGTTCTGGTCGTGGACGACGAAGCCAACATCCGCAAGACCCTTGCCCTGTGCCTGGAGTCCCGGGGCCACCGGGTGATCGCGGTGAGCAATGCCGGGGATGCTCGCCGGGAAGCCGACCGGCAGGCGTTCGACCTGGCTTTCGTCGACCTGCGCCTGGGCACCGAAGACGGGCTCGAGCTGGTCAGCGCCTTGCAAGCCATCGCGCCCTGGACCAAGATCGTGGTGATCACGGCCTACGCCAGCATTGACACGGCCGTGGGGGCCATGCAGCGGGGCGCCACCGACTATATCCCCAAGCCCTTCACCCCCCAGCAGGTGATGCTGGTGACTGGGCGGGTGGCCAAGGTGCGCGCCATGGAGCAGCGCATCGCCGTGCTCAAGGAGGACCTGGGCCGCCTCCACCCGGCGATCTCGTTCGCTTCCCAGCACCCGGGCATGCAACAGGCCATAGGGATCGCCCGGCAGGCGGCGCCTTCCGAAGCAGTGGTGCTGCTGCGCGGCCCCAGCGGCACGGGCAAGACCGTTCTGGCCCGGGCCATCCACAGCTGGAGCCGCCGGGCCCACAAGCCCTTCGGCACGATTTCCTGCCCCACCCTGAGCCCCGAGCTGCTGGAGAGCGAACTGTTCGGCCACGTCAAGGGGGCCTTCACCGGCGCACTGCGCGATGCCCCGGGCCGGGTGGCGGCCTGTGAGGGCGGTACCCTTTTTCTGGACGAGATCGGCGACCTGCCGCTGCCCCTGCAGCCCAAGCTGCTGCGCTTTCTCCAGGACCATCAATACGAACGCGTGGGCGACGCACAGACGCGCACGGCTGATGTGCGGCTCCTGGCGGCAACCCACACTGATCTGGAAAAGGCCTTGAAAGAGGGTCGCTTTCGGGAGGACCTCTACTACCGCATCAATGTGATCCAGTTGGAGTTGCCACCGCTCAGCGAGCGGCCGGAGGACATACGACGCCTCGCCGAGGAGATGCTGGCCTTCTTCGGCGTCCAGAACCACAAGGTGTTCAAGGGATACAGCGACGAAGCCATGGCCGCGCTGCAAGCCTATGCCTGGCCCGGCAACATCCGCGAACTACGCAACGTGGTCGAGCGGGCCGCCATCCTGTGTGCCACCGAGCTCATCGGAACCAACCACCTTCCGGCGGCCATCGCGCCCCAGGCGCCCCCCGTGCGCCTTGGCGACCACCTCTCCCTGCAATCCATCGAAGAGCACCACATCCGCCGGGTGCTGGCCTCCACCCACTCCCTCCAGGAGGCCGCCGACATCCTCGGCATCGACCAGGCCACCCTGTGGCGCAAGCGCAAGCAGTACGGAATCTGAAAACCTTCGAGGCGACCTTGCAATTTACAAGGCCGGTGGATACCCGGCCTTGCCCATCGCAAGGCGTGGCGGGCCTTCTCATATCCTAACCAATCGATAACACGGGCATTTCAGTCTGGCACACCCTATGCTCGACTATAAAAGCGAAAACGACGGGAGGCGAATCATGATTGGCATCGGAAAAAAGCTCATGCTGGGGTTCGGCGGGTTGCTGGCCGTGGTGGTGGTGCTGGGGGTGCTGACCATCAACCAGATCGATGCCCTGGGCAATGCCATCGACGTGATTCTGCGGGAGAACTATCGCAGCGTGACGGCCTGCCAGGAGATGAAGGAGTCGCTGGAGCGCACCGACAGCGGCCTGCTTTTCACCCTGGCCGGACAGGATGCCAGGGGAGCGGCACTCGTCCAGACGCATCTGCCGAGGTTCCGCGCGGCCCTTGCGACAGCGCGCGGTAACATCACCCTACCCGGCGAAGGAGAGCTGGTGACACGCATCGGCCGGCTCTTCGAGCAGTACAGCGCCGCCATCCCGGCCGCGGTGAATCTCCGCCGGCCGCTGGAATCCCGGCGCAGCGATTACTTCGCCACCTTGCTGCCCCTGTTCGACGGCATCAAAGACAGCGCCCAGCAGGTGCTGCTCATGAACCAGGCCAACATGTCCGAGGCCAACAATGCCGCTCGGCGCCTGGCCGCCGCGGCCCACCGGCGCCTGCTGGGGGCCATTGGGGTCTCGACAATGATAACATTGCTCTTCGGCTGGCTGGTGCACGGGTGGATTCTGCGCCCCGTGCGCCGTCTGATCGAATCGACCCAGCAGATCCGCCAGGGCAATCTCGACCTGGTGCTGGAGAGCAACGCCCGGGACGAGATCGGCCGTCTTTCTCGAGAATTTAACCAAATGGCCGCCGCTTTAAGGGCCACCCGCAAACAGGAACGGTTGCACCTGGCACGCACCCAGCACGCCACCGGCGAACTGTTCAAGGCGCTGCCGAGCGCCATCGCGGTGCTCGATCTGGAAGGCCGTGTGGAGCTGGCCACGGAAACCGCCACGCGCCATTTCGGGTTGCGCCCGGGCGTGGCGGCGGGCGGCCCGGGGTTCGAATGGCTGTCGGAGTTCCGACGCAAGGCCCTGGAGGAGAACCGGATCGTGGCGCCCGGACGGGAAGAAGCGCTGATCCAGCGGTTCATCGAGAACCGCGAGCATTTCTTCCAGCCCTCGGTGGTCCCGATCCCCTCGGGTCCGGGATCTATGGAAGCCAGCGGCACGGCCCTAATCCTCAGGGATGTGACCCAGGAGATCGAGCAGCGCGAAATGAAACGCGGTGTAATCTCCACGGTGTCGCACCAGTTGAAGACGCCACTGACCGCGCTGCGCATGTCCATTCATCTGCTGCTGGAAGAGCGGGTGGGCGGGCTCAATGCCAAGCAAACCGAACTGCTCCTGGCGGCCCGGGAAGAGAGCGAACGGCTGGTGGAAATCATCGGCGACTGGCTCGATCTGGATCGAATCGCTTCGGGCAAGGCGCAGTTGACGCTGGGACCGGCGGCCCCCCGGGAGTTGGTTCAAGAGGCCGTGGCGAGCTTGCTGGCCGAGGCCAGGGACAAGGGAGTCGGGCTGATGAACGAAGTCTCCGAAGAATTGCCAGAAGTGCTGGCGGATGAATCTAAGCTCCGCCAGGTCTTCCTCAACTTGTTCTCCAATGCGCTGCGTTTCACTCCGCCGGGCGGCACGGTCCGCGTGCAGGCTTTCGCGGAAGAAGAGCGGGTGCGCTTTACGGTGCAGGACACCGGGGCGGGCATCCCGCCGGAGCACTTGCCGCACATCTTCGAACCCTTCTACCGCGGCGCTGAAGGCGACAACAAATCCGGCGTGGGCCTGGGGCTGACCATCGTCAAGCAGCTCGTCGAGGCCCATGGCGGCAGTGTCGGCGTCGAGAGCACCACCGGCCAGGGGACGACCTTCAGCTTCACCCTGGCCGTAAATCCCAACCTCGCCGGGAAACCGTCGCCGACGGCCAAGGAGGCCTGAAATGCTGCTGGAGCTGCTTTGCCTGCTGGTCGGTCTGATCGTATTCGGCGCCCTGGCCGCGCTGGTCGCCTGGTGCGATCGCTTATAGGAGAAGAAGTCATGATCTACCTGGCCGGCATCGCCCTGACCATATGCTTGGTTTATCTCATCTATGCCATCATCCACCCGGACCGTTTCTAGCCGGCGGACAGGAGGCGGGTTTTCTCATCCACAATGGAGGCCATTATGGCGTTTCTTTTCATCATCGCACTTCTCGGGGGTCCGGCCTTGCTCTCCTGGCCGCTGGGACGGGGCATGGCCTGGGTGATGGAGCCGCCCGCGACACCCGGCCGTTGGCGCGCCAGGTTTGAGGCATTGCTGCTCACATGCGGGGGCAGGGCGATCACCGTGGGGCAGGACTGGAAACAATATGCCTTGTCTTTACTGCTGTTCAACGCCGTCATGTTCGCGGTGGTTTACCTGGTGCTGGTCTTGCAGCCGCTGCTGCCCCTCAATCCGGACGCCAAGGGGTCCATCGAACCCAGCCTGATCTTCCACACGACCGCCTCCTTTGTCACCAATACCAACTTGCAGCACTACGCCGGCGAAGTGACCATGAGCTATTTTTCCCAGCTCTTCGGGTTGATGTGGCTCCAGTTCATGTCGGCCGCCACCGGTATCGCCGCGCTCTCGGCCCTGGCCCGGGGAGTGGCGGGCCGAACCGTTCTGGGCAACTTCTACGCCGATCTGCTGCGGGCCACCTTGCTCATATTGCTGCCGCTGTCCGTCATCGTTGCCGCCCTGCTGGTGCTCGGCGGCCTGGTCATGACCTTGCAGGGCGCGGCCATGGCCAAGACCCTGGAGGGTGCGGTCCAGACCATCGCCCGGGGGCCGGTGGCGGCCTTCACGGCCATCAAGCAGCTCGGCACCAACGGCGGCGGGTTCTTCGGCCCCAACGCCACGCATCCTTTCGAAAATGCTTCATTCTTCACCAATGTCGTCGAAAGCGTCTGCATCGTGCTGATTCCCATGGCCAGCGTGTGGATGTTCGGCCGCATCATCGGTCGCCTGCGCCACGCCGCCGTGATTTTCGCAGTGATGGGGGTGCTGCTGGTGGTTATGGTGGGTCTGGCCAACACCTTCGAAAGCGCCTCGACGGCTGCCCTGAAAGGGTTGCCCGTGGCCCCCTCGGCCAACCTGGAGGGCAAGGAACTGCGCTTCGGTCTTCCCGCCGGGCCTACCTGGGGGGCGCTGACCACCGCCACCAGCAACGGCTCGGTGAATGCCATGCACGACAGCTTCAATCCACTCACGGGTCTGGTGGCACTGGCAGGGATGTGGCTCAATGTCGCTTTCGGCGGCGTGGGCGTGGGCCTGATCAACCTGTTTCTCTACATCATCGTCGCCGTGTTCATCGGCGGCATGATGGTGGGCCGAACCCCGGAATATCTGGGGCGCAAGGTCGAAACCCGCGAAATGAAATTCGCTCTGCTGGCCATCCTGATCCACCCCCTGCTCATCCTGAGCGGCACGGCGCTTTTCAGCGCCACGGCCTGGGGGGCGGCCACAGTGGGCAACCCCGGTTTTCATGGGTTCACGGAGATCCTTTACGAATTCACCTCGGCAGCGGCCAACAACGGTTCAGGATTCGCGGGGCTGACCAACAACACCGTGCCCTGGAACTTGGCCACGGGCCTGGTCATGCTGTTGGGGCGTTACATTCCGATTGTTTTCCCGCTAGCCATCGCCGGCGCCTTGGCCGCCAAACCGGCCGCACCCGAAACTGCCGGCACGCTGCGCACCGACACACCTCTTTTCGGATTCGTGATCCTGGGCAGCGTGCTCCTGGTGGGGGCGCTGCTCTTCATGCCCGTGGCGGTGCTGGGGCCCATAGCGGAGCATCTCTCCATGATTCATCCATAGACAGGCCCGGAAAAAGCAAGGAGCGGTCATATGAAAAACCAAATCATCGACAAAGGCCACCCCAAATGGGAGCGCCGCAAAGCGCGGGTGGCCTCCATTTTCGATCCGAGGTTCACGCGGCCCGCCATGGGCCGGAGCATCGCCATGCTGAATCCCAGAACCATGGTCCGCAACCCGGTGATGTTCGTCACCGAAATCGGCGCGTTCATGACCACGGCGGTATGGATCATGGACCGGGTCCAGGACCGGGGCGCCTGGACCTACACCCTGGCCGTGGCCTTGATTCTCTGGCTGACGGTGCTGTGCGCCAATTTCGCCGAAGCGCTGGCCGAAGCCCGGGGACAGGCCCAGTCCGATACCCTCAAGCGCACCCGCCGCGCCACACCGGCCCGGCGCATCTCCGCCGACCGGGAGGAGCCGGTGAGTTCGGAAGCGCTGATCGAAGGCGATATCGTGCGCGTGGCGGCCGGCGAACTGATCCCCGGCGACGGCGAGATCATTGAAGGGGCTGCCAGCGTGGACGAGTCGGCCATCACCGGCGAATCCGCGCCGGTCCTGCGCGAGGCCGGCGGCGACCGCTCGGGGGTCACGGGCGGCACGCGGGTGCTCTCCGATGAGATCATAATCCGCATCACGGCCGCGGCCGGCGACTCGTTCCTGGATCGCATGATCGCCCTGGTAGAGGGCGCCGTGCGTCAGAAGACCCCCAACGAACTGGCCCTGACAGTGACCCTGGCCGGCCTGACCCTGGCCTTTCTGATGGTCGCGGGCGCCTTATGGCCCATGGGCCGCTATTTCGGGGTGGATCTGCCGATTCCCACCCTGATCGCGCTGCTGGTCTGTCTGATCCCCACCACCATCGGTGCCCTGCTGGCCGCCATCGGCCTGGCAGGCATGGACCGGGCCCTTGCCGCCAATGTCCTGGCCAAAAGCGGCAAGGCCGTGGAGCTGGCCGGCGATATCGACACCCTTTTGCTGGACAAGACCGGCACCATCACCATGGGCAACCGCCAGGCCACCCAATTTCTGCCCATGCCGGGCGTGAGCCCGGAGCGGCTGGCCCGGGCGGCCGTCTGGGCCTCGCTGGGGGACCTCACCCCCGAGGGCCAATCCATCGTGGCCCTGGGACGCGAGACCCTGGGGGCCGCGGCGCCCCGTGAGACGTCGGAGGCCCGGGTGCTGGCGTTCAGCGCCCAGACACGCATGAGTGGCCTCACCTTGCCCGACGGCCACGCCTTTCGCAAAGGCGCCCCCGACGCCATCCAGGCCCATGTCCAGGCCCAGGGCGGCCCGCTGCCGGCCGCGCTTGCCGCCGTGGTGGCCGGCATCGCCTGCCAGGGCGGCACGCCCATCGTGGTGGCCGAGGACCATGTCGTATTAGGTGTGGTCGGCCTCGCGGACGTTCTCAAACCGGGTATCCAGGATCGTTTCGCGCGCCTGCGGGCCATGGGACTGCGGGTGGTCATGGTGACCGGCGATAACCCGCTCACCGCGGAGGCCATCGCCAAGCAAGCCGGCGTGGACGATTTCATTGCCGAAGCCAAACCCGAGGACAAGCTGGCCTATATCCGTCGGGAGCAGCGCGCCGGTCGGCTCATCGCCATGATGGGCGACGGCACCAACGACGCGCCGGCCCTGGCCCAGGCCGATATCGGGGTGGCCATGAACTCCGGCACCCAGGCGGCCAAGGAGGCGGGCAACATGGTGGACCTGGACAGCGACCCCACCAAGCTCATCGAGGTGATCGAGATCGGCAAGCAACTGCTCATGACCCGTGGCGCATTGACCACCTTTTCCATCGCCAACGACGTGGCCAAGTACTTCGCCATCATTCCGGCCATGTTCATGCTGGCCATTCCGAGTCTTTCAACCCTGAACATCATGGGGCTCGCCACGCCCCAAAGCGCAATCCTTTCGGCCCTGATCTTCAACGCCGTGATCATTCCCCTGCTGATTCCCATCGCCATCAAGGGGGTGCGCTACCGGCCCATGGGCGCCGGTGCCATCCTGCGGCGCAACCTTTTGATTTACGGGCTGGGCGGCATCCTGGCCCCGTTTGGCGGCATCAAGCTCATCGATTTGGGGTTACACTGGCTCGGGGCCGTTTAGGAGGAACTATGCAGACCAAAACACGACCCACCCTAAGCTCTCAGCTTGCTGCCGGCGGCCGGATCATGCTGGTCACCCTGGCGATCTGCGGCCTGGGCTATCCTCTGTTGATCCTGGCGATCGGTCAAAGCGTGACGCCCTTTACGGCCAATGGCTCCCTGCTGCGCGATCCTGCCGGTCAGGTCGTGGGCAGCGCGGCCCTGGCCCAGGGGTTTTCACGGCCGGAATACTTCTGGCCAAGGCCTTCGGCCGTAGATTACAATGCCGCTGCGGCGGGCGGCAGCAACCTATCGCCCACCAACCCGGCCCTGCATGCCAGAGCCCAGGAACTGATCGGTCGACTGAACACCTCTCCGGCTATGCCGGTGCCCGCCGATCTGGTGACCGCCTCGGGCAGCGGTCTGGACCCGGACATCACCCTGTCCGCAGCCAGTTGCCAGGTGCGGCGAGTGGCCGCGGCCCGCGGTCTGCCGGAGGCGACCGTGGCGGCCCTGGTAGAACGGCATGCCCGGCGCCCAGGGGGTTGGTTGACCCCCGAACCGCTGGTGAACGTGCTCCTGCTGAACCTCGCATTGGATCGAGAGAACCCATGACCATCCCTGACCATCGTGCCGAAAGCTTTCTGCGAATGATCCGCCGCGCCCGGCGGGGCCGGCACAAGATCTACCTGGGCTACGCCGCCGGCGTGGGCAAGACCTATCAGATGCTCCTGGAGGCCCACCGGCTCAAAGCGGACGGCATCGATGTGGCCGTGGGCCTGGTGGAAACCCACGGCCGGGCCGAAACCGAGGCGCTTCTCGCCGGCCTGGAACAGATCCCTCGGCGCAAGCTCACCTACCGCGGCATCACCATCGAAGAGCTGGATCTGGCAGCCGTGCTGGCGCGGCGGCCGGCGGTGGCGCTGGTGGACGAACTGGCCCACACCAATGCGCCCGGAAGCGGAAACGATAAGCGCTACCAGGATGTGGAGGACCTGCAGGCGGCCGGCATCCACGTCATCTCAACCCTGAACATACAGCACCTTGAAAGCCTATACGAAACCGTGGAGCGCGCCACGGGCGTCAAGGTGCGCGAGCGCATTCCCGATCCAGTGGTGCTGGAGGCCGACCAGCTGGTCAATGTGGACATCACCACCGAAGATCTGCGCCGGCGCCTCGAGGAGGGCAAAGTCTACACCAACGAGCGCATCGAAACCGCATTGACCCATTTTTTCCTGCCCGCCAACCTGGAGCAGTTGCGCGAGCTGGCCTTGCGCGAGCTGGCGGCCCAGATCGACGCTCGCCGACGCGATCCCCAGGCCGACGAATCCTCCGCCAACTCGGACCAGGTGATGGTCTGCCTCAGTTCCCGCGGCCCGAACAGCGGGGCGCTGCTGCGCTACGCCTCGCGCCTGGCCGGCCGGCTGAACCGCAACTGGTACGCCCTTTATGTGCAAACCGCCAAGGAGGGACCTGCGGCCATTGACGCGGCCACCCAACGGATGCTGGCCGACACCTTGACTCTGGCCCAGCAACTGGGGGCCACTGTATTTACCTACAAAGGCGACGATGTGGTTAAGACCATCCTTCAATTCGCCAGGGAGCACCGCGTAGGGCATATCGTCATCGGCACACCTGGCCGCCCCCCCCGCTTACGGCAGCGGTTGCGGGGTATCGGCAGCATTGTCGACCGGCTCATCCAGGAAGGCACCGGCACCACCGTTGTGGTGCTCGACACCAAGCGGCTCGCCGGATGAGCAGCCGGCCAGAGGACCTCCCATGACAGCCAACGCCTTGCATTCCATGGATATCTGCAATAATAGAAAAGCATCACCCACTGGAACCCCATAAATCGCGTGATGCCCCCATGAACACTCTGACCGGCACCTTCTCGACTCCCAGTCCCATACCGCTGAAACTCTTCGTGCGCACGGGCCTTTCGGCGGGCGTCGAATATGCGCCCATGGGGGAGTTCGTCATCGGCCGGGGTTCGAGCTGCCTGGTGCAGCTCAAGGACGAGGTGGTCAGCCGCAGCCACTGCAGGGTGTTCTGGGAGCAGGGCCGGTGGTGGATCGAGGACCTGAAGAGCGCCAACGGCCTTTTCCTCGACGCGCAGCGCATCGACCGGCAGCCCATCGACGAACGGATCGTCGTGCACCTGGGCGCCGGCGGCCCGGCCATCGAACTGGCAACCGCACCGCCCGCGCCGCCGCCCCCGACACCGCCGGAGTCGGCGCCGCCGGTGCGCCAAACGCCGGCCGACCTGGATCACTACAAGGCCCATTACTTCGGCGACGCCGAAGCGCCGGCCGGCGAGCACACCATCATGGTGCGCCGGGCCTTCGCCGAAGTTCAGCAAAAGCAGCGCCGGTTTTACTTCGGCATCATCGCCGGGGTCGTCCTGCTGCTGGTCATAACGTCGGGCTATGCACTTTACCGCCACGTGCAGTATGGCCGCCAGCGGGAGATCGCCGCCGATATTTTTTACAAGATGAAAGCCCAGGAACTCCTGCTGGTGCGCTTCTTGGCCGAGGCCGAGCAGCGGCGCACGACCGAATCTGCCGCCCGCGTCAAAGATCTGCGGCAGCGCCAGAACGAAATGCAAGCCAGCTACGACCAGTTCACCGACACCCTCGACATCTACAGCAAGGGCCTGAGCGCAGAGGAACGCCTGGTGCTCAAGACGGCCCGGGCTTTCGGCGAGTGCGAGTTGATCATCCCGGAAGACTTCCAGCGCACGGTGATGCAGTACATCGCCCGCTGGAAAGAGAGCGGCCGCCTGCAGCGGGCCGTGGTCCGCGCGAAGGAAAAGGGGTATATCCCCATCATCACCCGCGCCCTGGCCGAACAGGGCCTCCCGCCCCAGTTCTTCTACCTGGCCTTGCAGGAGAGCGGCCTGGATGTGAATGCCGTGGGGCCGCCCACGCGCTTCGGCATCGCCAAGGGCATGTGGCAGTTCATGCCGGCCACGGCCGATAGATACGGCCTGCGCACCGGACCGCTGACCGAGGAAGCGCAGCCCGATCCGGATGACGAACGTCACCACTTTCAGCGCGCCACCCTGGCCGCGGCCCGTTACCTGCGCGACATCTATGCCACCGACGCCCAGGCCTCCGGGTTGCTGGTGATGGCCGCCTACAACTGGGGCGAAAACCGGGTGGTGCCGTTGCTGCAGAGCATGCCCCAGAATCCGCGCCAGCGCAACTTCTGGGAGCTGCTCGGCAAATACCGGCAGAAGATACCGGACGAAACCTACGACTATGTCTTCTCGATCTTCTCGGCCGCGGTGATCGGCGAAAACCCGCGCCTGTTCGGCTTCGATTTCGACAACCCCCTGGCAGGGGCCAAGCCCTGACACCCCGCCTTCACCCCCGCGCGGGCATACAACTCATAAAAGTGGTGGGTCGGCCCGTGGCCCTTGCCGATGGCCAGGGCGTGGCCGATGGCGCCGGTGACGTATTGCTTGGCGCGGCGGACCGCCTCGGTGAAGGGACAGCCGCGGGCCAGCCAGGCGGCGATGGCCGACGAAAAGGTGCAGCCGGTGCCGTGGGTATGCCGCGTGGCGATGCGTGCATCGCTCAGTTCGGTGAATTCCGCGCCGTCATACAGGATATCCACCGAATGGTCGCCCCCCAGGTGACCGCCCTTGACCACCACCTTGGGCACGCCCATCTGCACGATGCGCCGGGCTGCCGCCCGCATCTGCTCCGCATCCTTGATCTCGGCGCCCACCAGCAGTTCGGCTTCGGGGACATTGGGCGTGACCACCCGGGCCAGAGGGAATAGCCGTTGGATCAATGCCTGGCGCGCGTCGGGCTGGAGCAGGGCATAGCCGCTCTTGGAGACCATCACCGGATCGAGCACCACCGGCGGCCGCCGGACCGAACCCAGGGCCGCGGCGATGGTTTCGATGAGCGCCACGCTGGAGACCATGCCGATCTTCACCGCCTGGATCTCGGTGTCTTCGAAGAGGCAGGTGATCTGATCGTGCACGATCTCAGGGGTCATCTCCTGGATGGCATAGACCTTCTGGGTGTTTTGCACGGTCACGGCCGTAATGGCGCTCATGCCGAAAACCCCCAGGGCCTGGAAGGTTTTCAAATCGGCCTGGATGCCGGCGCCGCCCGAGCTGTCCGATCCGGCGATGGTCAGCGCGATGGGCAGACGCGGCAGGTTTTTCCGTGTGACAGGCATTTCTTTCTCACCTCCGTTGGAAGCAAAGCAGATCTTCTCGCACGACTCAGTTCCTATCCTGAAAAACGGTCGTTGCCAATAGGCCTGCGCCATCTGGTTGACACAGGGGCCGACCCGAAGCCCGCAAAGCAAGAATTGTAAGGGTATCGAGGCGGTTAAGCGCCGCGCCACGGTGGGCGCGTGAATTTTTTTATTACCCGGGCGCAAATTTTTGTACTTTTGGATGCACTCATTCTGCACTCGCGAGCCAACCCTCCGTATCTGGAACTATAAAGGATCAAATTTACACCAGATGAAGGCCTCGGCATACACCATGGCGCCTTGGCACCCCAATTGCATCACGTATGCACTGGCTAAGTTCTGTGGAACTTGCTCGATAAAGGCAACCCACGCCGAAAGGCGTGGGGCGCATAGCCACTGGCCTAATTCTACTCTCTTCAAGAGCAGAGATGGCGGCAGGGCGACCGAAGGCAAGCGGCTGCGACCCTCTGTGGATCCACCGGTTGTCTCAAAATAATTCACGGAGGTTCGCGCATGAAAGTCCATTTCCGCGAAAGGGGTAGAAGTGTATTCGCAGCAGCACTTCTGGTCGGTGCCATCACCCTGTTTGCTGCGCCGCTGTTCGCCGCTCAGGTGACGCTCCAGTGGGATCCCAACACGCCCACCCCCCAGGGATACCGCGTTTATCAACGTCTTTCCGGTGCCGCATACAACTACAGCTCACCGGCATGGACCGGCACCGCCACCACCTGCACCCTCAATAATCTTCAGGATGGGGCGACTTACTATTTCGTGGCCCGCGCCTATACGGGAACGGATCAAAGCGGCAACTCCAACGAAGTACAGTTTTCTTCCAGCATAACACCGACCCCGACGCCCACACCGACGCCCCGGCCCACTGCCACGCCGACGCCGACACCCACACCGACGCCCCGGCCCACTGCCACGCCGACGCCCACGCCCACACCGACGCCCCGGCCCACCGCCACGCCGACGCCCACGCCCACACCGACGCCCCGGCCCACTGCCACGCCGACGCCGACACCTACACCGACGCCGCCTGTGGACGCCGACGCAGATGGCTACACGGTCAGCCAGGGCGACTGCAATGACACCGTAGCCGCCATTCACCCCAACGCTGCCGAGGTTTGCGGGGACGGTATCGACCAGAACTGCGACGGCGGCGACCTGGCGTGTGCGGAAGCATCCGAAAGCGTGACAGTCGTCTTCGGCAATACAGCAGATGCCGATTACCCCGGGACCGCGCAGGATACCTTCATCAATATCAACACCGGCGTGGGGTTCACCAACACCCAGTTGAACACCTACACCTGGCCGCGCAACATGCCGGCCAACGCCGTGCTGATGAAATTCGATCTCTCCCGGATACCGGCCGATGCGCGCATCGAAAGCGCCGTGCTCACTCTGTATCAGACCGGCGCCGGCGGCGATGCGACCTATGACGTCTCCGCGCACAAGGTCATCCATCACAATCCCAACCTGCGCAGCGCCACCGGTTACACCTACGATGGCGTGAACAACTGGACCGCCAGCACGCTCTGTTACAGAAGTATCCCCCTGGCCCAGTCCGACATCGCGCCGGCCGAATACGTGAACCACCTGAACACCAGCCCGGGATACAAGAACTGGGACGTCACCGCCATGGTGCGGAATTGGACGGCCGATCCGGCCGCCAATTACGGTCTGATGCTCAACTCCGACGCCGTCGCCGCTGCCAACAGCCACCGCTTCTTCGCCTCCAGCGAAGCGGCCAACACCGCCCAGCGGCCCACCCTGGAAGTGACCTATTCACGGCCGGTGGTGAAGACGGAAGTATTCGGCAATGTGCCCGATGCCGAGTACCCCGGCACGTTGCAGGATACCTTCATTAACATCAACACCACCGTGGGCGTCGCCAGCGGTCAGCTGAACACCTACACCTGGCCTGTCAACCGGCCGGCCAACGCGATACTGATGAAGCTCGATCTCTCCCGCATCCCGGCCGGGGCGCGCATCGAGAGCGCCGTGCTCACGCTCTATCAAACCGCGGCCGGCGGCGATGCGACCTACGACGTCTCCGTGCACAAAGTAATCCACTACAACCCCAACCTCAGCGCCGCCACCGGCTACACTTATGACGGCGTTCACAACTGGACCGCCAGCACGCTCTGCTACAACGGCATCCCCCTGGCCCAGTCGGACGTCGCGCCGGCCGAGGATGTGAACCGCCTGAACACCAGCCCGGGATATAAAACCTGGGATGTCACCACCATGGTCCAGGAGTGGGTCGACGCCCCGGCCACCAATTTCGGCCTGATGCTCAACTCCGACGCCGTGGCCGCCGCCAACAGCCACCGCTTCTTCGCTTCCAGCGAAGCGGCGACGGCCGACCAGCGGCCCTGCCTGGTGGTCACCTATACTTATTGATGATGATCCAAAGCGTCGGCAGCCATCTGCCGACGCTTCGGCTGACAGCAAGAAGACCCCGCGGGATCGCTTCCGCGGGGTCTTCGCTTTTGATCGGGAATCAGGCCTTGCCCGCCAGCAGCACGCCTTCGATGAGGGCGTCCAGATTTCCGTCCAGCACGCTGTTGACGTTGCCGACTTCCATGTTGATGCGGTGATCCTTGACCAGCTGGTAGGGATGCAGCACGTAGGAGCGGATCTGGCTGCCCCAGGAGATCTCCTCCTTGCTGTCGTGGAGCTGCTGCAGTTCGGCGTCCTGTTTTTGCTTTTCGGCCTGGTACAACCGCGAGCGCAGGACTTTCATGGCCATATCCTTGTTGCGGTGCTGGGACTTCTCCTGCTGGCACTGCACCACGATGCCGGTGGGCAGGTGGGTGATGCGGATGGCACTGGAGGTCTTGTTGACATGCTGACCGCCGGAGCCGCTGGCGCGGAAGGTGTCGATGCGCAGATCTTTTTCTTCGATCTGGATCACGATATCGTTGTCCACTTCCGGATAGACGAAGACCGATGCGAACGACGTCTGTCGCTTGCCGCTGGCATTGAAGGGCGAGATGCGCACCAGTCGGTGCACGCCGATCTCCGATTTGAGGTAGCCAAAAGCGTATTCGCCTTTGACCGTGAAAGTGGTGCTCTTGATGCCGGCCTCGTCACCGGGCTGGATGTCGACGATCTCGGTCTTGAAGCCACGCTGTTCGCACCAGCGCAGGTACATGCGGAACATCATCTCGGCCCAGTCCTGGGCATCGGTGCCGCCGGCGCCGGCATTGATGGAGACGATGGCATTGTTGGCGTCCTGTTCGCCGTCGAGCATCATGTCCAGGGAAAAAGCGTGCACGCGTTTGGCCAAATCGTCGGCCTGCCCCTGCACATCGGCCAGGGTCTGTTCGTCTCCCTCTTCCAGGGCCATGGTGACCAGCAGCTCGTTGTCGTCCAGTTCCGATACCAGGGCGCGGTAAGCATCCAGGCGTGACGTCAGGAAGGTTTGCTCTTTGAGCAGGGGTGTGGCGGCTTCGGGGTTGTCCCAGAATCCGTTTCTGGAGATGATGCTCTCCAGCTCCTTGAGGCGGTTTTGCTTGGCTTCCAGGTCAAAGACATTCTCCGAGCTGGGTGAGTTTGGCGCGCAGGACTTTCAGTGTTTGCTTGATTTCGACGGACATGGCGGCGACCTCCTTGGTTTTTTTGGCGCTATTCTATACCTGGATGAAAACATGTCAAGCACGAGGATCGCTCGGCAGCACGGATAGGGGACGGCGGTAACGGATCCGCTGCTCAAAGCGGCTCCGGTTCCATCCGGCTGCACCCGAGTCTATCGGGGATGCTACATGCGGCGGGACGAGGCGACGATGTCATTCAAGGCATTGGCCAGGCGCATCAGGCTTTCGGCGCTGGCATTGACCTTGGCGCTGTTGGCGGCCACCTCGTCCGCCGCGCTGCTGACGCTGGCGATGCCCCGGGAAATGTTGTCGGCGGCTTCGCTGTTCTGGCGGACGTGCCCGCTGATGGTCGATATCTCTCCGGAAGACTCGGATACGGAGGATGAGATCGCCTGGGTGGCGATGGATTGCTCTTCCACCGAGTCGGCGGCCGCAGCCGCGGAGTGGTTGATTTCGGAGGTTCTTTCGGAGATCCGGCCGATTTCGGTGACGGTCTCGGCAATGGCGGCCTGAATCATGTTGATCTGCTGTTTGATCTGCTGGGTCGCTTCGTCCGTCTGGGCGGAGAGCGCCTTGATCTCATTGGCGACCACCGAGAAGCCTTTGCCCGCCTCGCCGGCGCGCGCCGCTTCGATGGTGGCGTTCAGCGCCAGCAGCTTGGTCTGCTCGGAAATCTCTTTGATCGTCTCGGTGATCTTGCCCACGGCCTGGGCCGACTGGCCCAACTCACCCACCTTGCGGGTGGTGTGGCCGGCCTGCTCGACGGCGTCGACGGCAATGGTCTTGGTATTCCGGGTGGTCTTGGCGATGGTTTGGATGGTTCCCGACAAGGCATCGACGGAGCGCACCACCTGCTCGGTCTGGCCGTTCAAACGCTGCATGGAAGCGGCCATTTCCTTGGAGTTGTTGTTGAATCCCAGCGCCGCATCCGACACCCGGGCCGACTCCTTGGACATGCCATCGGCGCTATGGGACATCCGGGCGGACACCGCCGACAATTCCATCGAGGCTTTCTTGAGGGAATCGCTGTTTTTGGCGATCTGCTCGAACACTTGTTCCAGGTCCCGCTTCTGCAGGTTCATGGTTTCGAAGTTCAGGGCGCCGTCCCAGAACATCTGGTTGTTATCCTTGACCAGAATCAGACAGGCGACGAACAGGATACACAGGAGAATGCTCATGGAGACCGATGCCCGGGTGCCGTGGAACAGGCCCACTGCGATGATGGGGCCGACCATGAACAGGACGTAGGCCCTGGCCAAGGTGGGTTTGGGCGCCAGTGTGGAGGTGGCGGCGGCTGAAATCCCGGTGGTGCTCAGAACGATTAAAAGATAGACCCATTCGGTGTGGTAATAGGTGAAGGCGAGCCCTACGAAGACGCCCCACAGCAACGCCACGGCCAAGGTGGCAACGGCAAATCGGAACAGCCAGGCGGAAGAGACGAGCACCTCCTCGGAGGGGTAACGGCCGACGAGGACCCGCCATATGCAGCCGGCCAGGATCAACGCCGCGAACACCATCGCGGTGCCGGGATGTTCGTTGTAAAAGGGGGTAATGAAGATATAGACCATAAAGATGACGAAAATGCTCATCGAGGCCTTGGAGCGTTGGGCAAGCTCCTGGTGGGTCCTGAGTTTCAGGATATCCTGCAGAACCCTTTCCCGCTCCGATTGGCGAGCGTCTTCCCTCTGACTTGAACTGGTCGAAGTCACATTGGCGAGCGCCTGTACTGCTTGTGTCTGCATAGCCCTTCGGCTCCTTCAAAAGAGTCCCCATGGTCGCGATGAACTGGTGTGCGGGCAAAGCTTTGAATGTCAGAGAAAGTATCGACTTAAATAACGGAAACTTTAGAAGTGGGAAGCGGCCTGATTCCTCTTTTTCAACAGCCTGTTATAGGGCAGGTTCGGGCTTGTAGTAAGCGCGGCCGGCGACCACGCACGACACCACCAGCACAAGGCTCAGAATCACCAGCGGCAGGTCGCCCCAGCGGGTATAAAGGGTGCGGCGCTGCAGCAGGCGGACATCGGCCACCGGAGCGGCATCCTGGTAAAGCGCCGTGGCGTCGAGCACCCGGCCGCAGGGGTCGATGTAACCGCTGATGCCGGTATTGGCCGCCCGGGCGAGGAAACGGCGGTTTTCCACCGCCCTGAAAACCGCCATGGAGAAGTGCTGGTAAGCGGCGCTGGTGCGGCCGAACCAGGCATCGTTGGTGATGTTGACCAGGAGTTGGGCGCCGTTGGCCGCCATGGCCCGCGCCAGGTCGGGAAAGATCGCTTCATAGCAGATCAGCATGCCGATGGGGTGCTGCCGCCACATCAGGGTGTCCCCTTTGAGCCCGGCCTTGAAGTCCCCCACCTGGGCCACCATCTTGCCTAAAAAGGGCAGCCAGCGCTTGAGGGGCACGTATTCGCCGAAAGGCACCAGGTGGACCTTGTCGTACTTGCCGATCACCTGGGCTTGGGGATCAAACAGGTAGGCCCGGTTGTAATAGACGAATTCGCTGCCGACCTGTTCCGCCGCGGGACAGCCGATGATGAAGTACTTGCCGGCGGCCCGCACCCCTTTCAGAACAATGTCGGTCAGATCGGCATCATGGAACATGTAAAAAGGGGCGGCCGTTTCCGGCCAGATGATCAAATCGGCCCCCCGGTGGGCGGCTTTCAGGGAAAGATCCACATACTTTTCAGTGGTTTGGCGTTGAAAGGCCACGTCCCATTTATGGGCCTGGTCGATGTTGCCCTGAATCACCGCCAGGCGCGCCCGCGGCGCAGCGGCCATCTCGGCATCGGTGGCCTGCAGACGATAGAACCCGTATCCGGCCACCGCCACCAGCAGCACGCCCAGCAGCAGGCCGGCACGAGCCGCCAGGCCGCGGCTGACCATGCCCTCGCGCCAGGGCAATCGGCGCCAATGCAACCAGACCAGACAGAGCACCGTGTTGCCGAAAAAGATCAAGGCCGAAAGACCGGTTACGCCGAACAGATCGGCGACCTGGATCAACGGCAGGTAGGCATGCTGGCTGTAGCCCAGCAACTCCCAGGGAAAGCCGGTGAACAGCCAGGTGCGCAGCCATTCCGTCAGCACCCACACGGCCGGGCCGCCGATGAGCAAGTGCCACGGCGCGCGGCATGCCAGACACAGCCCCATGGTGCCGACAGCCCAGAACGCCGCCAGAATGGCGGCCAGCAGCGACAAGGCGCACACGGCCTGGGGCATGGGCACATCGCCGTAGACATTCATGGTGTAGGCCGTCCAATAGATCAGACCCAGGTAATGGGCCATGCCGGCCGCAAAGCCGAGGGCGAATCCGGTGCGGCCGCCGGCCCGGCGCAGCACCACTAAAAGCGGTACCAGGGCGAACCAGGCCACCCAGCCCTGGTTGATTTTGGGAAAGGCCAGACAGAGCAACAGGCCGCTGAACGCGGCCGACAGCAATTCGTAACGGTGGTTCCGGATATGATGCCACATGGTGTGAAAGAATTCCTTATCGGTCCGCCCCGCGTCTCGGGGCAGGCAGCCTATATCACATTCGGACCTTTGAAATAAGGAGAATTTGGCCGCCGGCTCCCTGGGATGGCCTTCATCCCTTGCGCCGCCGGGTTTCGGACTTAGTGTTTCCGCATCGGCAACAGCCGTCAAGCGACACACAGCGTTCGAGTGGCCTCGGCCGGCATCGGCCGGGCCGCTTCCGATAAGGAGGTGAGTACCATGTCAGAGGAAAGACAACGGGTCGCCGCCCAATTTTGCACTTATGTGGATGAAGATACCAACGCCCTCAATCTGGAGATCTCCATCCCCGGGGCCAAGAAAGAGGATATCCGCCTGCGCATCAACAGCGATGCCTTCCATCTGGTCGCACCCCGTGACGATTATGACTATGTGACCACGTCCGGGTTCTGCTGCCCGGTAAAGGCCGATGCGGCCACGGCAGCCTACGAGAACGGGCTGCTCAAGGTGAGCGTGCCGTTCAAGGACCCCATGGAGGATGCCTACAACGTCACCATCGTATAATCCCGGCGCGGCCGAGTGCCGGTTTTCAGCACCCTGACGGGGGAGGCGAACGACGCCTTCCCCGTTTTTTGTTTTCCGCCGGGCGGGATCGCTCACGCGACGCTCACATCGGCCGGTCAGGGTGGCTGCCGAAATGGGTCCAACCCCGGGCTTGTGCGGATCGGCCCACTTCGGTTATAGTTCGTGCATGCGCAACCTCTTGGAACGGCACCATCCTTCGCCAAGATCGCGGCCAAGCCGAAGCCACCCCCGCCTTTCCGTCCATTCCATGCCCAACCCAACCCTTCAGCGACAGCGACCCGAGGAGGGCTATGAGCCAGAGCAAAAATTACGTCGTGGACACCAATGTGTTGCTGGACGACCCCGATGCGCTGTTCAAACTGCGCAACGGCAGTGAAAACCACATCTTCATTCCCTATCACGTATTGCTCGAACTGGATAAATTCAAGAAAGACCCGCGCCTGGGCCACATCGTGGCCAAGGTGGTCGAACACCTCTGCGATCATCCGGACCAGTTCACGGTCCTGCGCACCGAACAGGTTTCCCCGTCGTTTCATCAGCAGGTGGACAGCCACATCCTGCAGGAGATCCAGAACAGCCGGCTGGACACCCCCATCCTGGTCACCAACGACAAGGTGATGCAGCTGCAGGCCTCGCTGCGCGGCATCCGCAGCGAAAACTTCAAGGATTCTGCGCCGTTCAAGTCCGAAGCCGAGCATGTCACCGGCTTCGTCGCCTCGCCCCAGGAGGCCTTCGCGAACTGCTTCATGTGGAGCGACACCGGCAAGCCGGTGTTTTTCGGCAACAGCGGCGAAAAGGTCATCGACTACCAGCACAAGATCTGGAACGTCACCCCGCGCAACGTTTACCAGAACCTGGCCCTGGAGCTGATGACCGACCCCACCATCAGCGTGGTCTCGATCCAGAGCGAGGCCGGCTACGGCAAGAGCTACCTGGCCCTGGCCAGCGCCCTATATCTGCTCCTGGAAAAAAAGAGCGTGGAAAAGATCTATGTGGTCAAACCGATGATCGAAATCGGCCAGAAGATGGGGTACCTGCCCGGCGACGTCGAGGAGAAGATGGCGCCCTACACCCGCTACATCGTGGACCTGGTGCTCAAGCTGCACAAGACCCGGCCGGCCAACCGCATCTTCATCGACGCCGAGCAGCACCCGCCCCAACTCAACCCCATGCGCTTCGAGCTGCTGCCCCTGACCTACATCCGGGGCATGAACATCGAGAACGCCGTGGTGATCATCGACGAGATCCAGAACATGACCCGCAGCGAGTGCCGTACCCTGCTCTCGCGCATGGGCGAGGGGGTCAAATGCTTCTGCCTGGGCGACACCCGCCAGGTGGACCACCCCTACCTGAACGCCGAGAACAACGGCCTCAACTGGCTGGTCAACAAATTCAAGGGCAACCGGATCTACGCCCATCTGGTGCTCAAGGGCGACCGTTCGCGGGGTCCGATCACCGACCTGGTGATCAAGTCCGGGTTGTGATACAAGCCAGGGAAATCACCAAGGAGATCCGTTCCCATGCAAGTCGTCGCCATCAGCATCAGCAAGAAGAAAGGCACCCGCAAGAGCCCGGTGAACGAAGCCCTGCTCATCGCCGGCCACGGCGTGGCGCACGATGCCCATGCCGGCGACTGGCACCGCCAGGTGAGCTTTCTGGCCTCCGAAAGCATCGGCCGGGCCAGGGAGGGCGGCTTGGCCGTGGATTTCGGCGACTTTGCCGAAAACATCGCCACCCGGGGCATCGACTGGCTGAATGTTCCCGTCGGCACCCGCCTTGGCATCGGCGACCAGGCCGAGGTGCAGATCACCCAGATCGGCAAAGAGTGCCATCGCAAGTGCGCCATCTACTATGCGGCCGGGGATTGCATCATGCCCCGGGAAGGCATCTTCGCCCGGGTGCTCAAAGGCGGCACCGTGCGGGTCGGCGATGGGATCCGGTTCTTGCCGCCGCCCATCGTCTCCATCGTCAGCAAGAAGAATTCCGGCAAGACCACCCTGCTGGAGAAGCTGATTCCCGAGCTGTGCCGCCGGGGATACCGGGTGGGCACGGTCAAGCACGACCACCACGGCTTCGACATCGACCGCGAAGGCAAGGACACCTGGCGCCACAAGCAGGCCGGGGCCGCCACGGTGGTGATCTCCTCGCCCAAAAAGATCGCCCTGGTCAAGGATGTGGACGCGGAGATGGACCTGGACCGGATCGTGACGCGCTTCTTCGGCGACATGGACCTGGTGCTTACCGAAGGCTACAAGCAGGGCGGCAAGCCCCAGATCGAAGTCTTCCGCAAGGCGGCCCACGACACGCCCCTGCACACCAAGGCGGAACCGGGCACCCTGATCGCCGTGGCCTCGGACGTGGCCGTCGACCTGGGCGTGCCGCGCCTGGATGTCAACGACATCCAAGCCATCGCCGATTTCATCGCAGCACGCTTTCTTACCCGATAAGGGTCTCGTCCTCGTTTTTCAACGCCTGGTAGACCTCGGGCGTATTCACATTCAGAAAAGAGCGCAGGCGGGGGTCGACCGCCCGCAGTTGGGCTTCGCCGATCTGTTTGACGCGGATGTGGCGGAAGAAGCCGGTGATCTTGAACTCTTCCCGGGCCAGCTGGGCCGCGATGGGGGCCAGGCAGTTCCTGGCGTATACGGCGCACAGGGGTTCGTAGTACTCGCCGATACGCGGCACCACCGCATCCACTTGCGGAGAGATTTCATCCAACAGCAGTCGCACCAGCGCCGGCTGGATGAACGGGGCATCGCAGGGGCAGACGAATACCCATTGGGTGTCGGCGTGGGCCAGGGCCGCGTGGATGCCGGTCAGGGAAGATCGGGCCTGGAAGATATCTGCCACGATGCGCAGGGCCCGGCCGGCGTACAGCTCGGGCTGGCGGGTGACGATCACGACCTGCGGGAAAAGCGGGGTCAGGGTCTCGATGAGTCGATCCACGATGGCCCGGCCGTCGATTTCCAGAAAGGCTTTGTTGCGGCCGGCCATGCGGGTGTTGAGGCCGCCGGCCAGGATCGCGGCACAGCAGTCGGGAGCGCTTTGCGCATGAGCCACCGCGCCTATCCTCCGATGTCGGTCATTTGGGTACGCAGCCGACAGTCGCCGCCGAAGCTCAGGCGGTGCTCCCCGCGCTTCATGGCCAGGGCCCGGGCGAACAGGGCGGCAATCTCTTCATCCCCGGCACCGCCGCGCAGGGCGCCCATCACCGCCACCTGGTCGTCGGCCAGCAGGCAGGGGCGCAGATGGCCGTCGGCCGTCAGCCGCAGGCGATTGCAGCGGCTGCAGAAATGCTCGCTCATGGAGCCGATGAACCCCACCTCGCCGGGTGCGTCTTCGAAGCGGAAGCGCCGGGCCGGGCCGTCGCCGTTCTGCGAAGGCAGGGGCACCAGGGGCCCCAGCTGCTCCAGGCGCTGCTGGACTTCGGCCATGGATACGAAGCGGTCCTGGGCCGACAGGGTGTCCACGCCAATGGGCATGTACTCGATGAAGCGCACATGAAACGGCTGGCGCCGGGTCAGTTGGGCCAGCGGAACGATCTGGTCCTCGTTGCTGCCGCGCATCACCACGCAGTTGATCTTGATGGGGTTGAACCCCACCGCCGCCGCCTGGGTGATGCCCTGCCAGACGGTATCGAGCAGGTTGAGGCCGGTGATCTGGTAAAAACCGGCGGCATCCATGGTGTCCAGGCTGATGTTGATGCGCCGCAAGCCGGCGGCTTTGAGGGCCTCCGCCTTCTGGGTCAGGAGGGTGCCGTTGGTGGTCAGGGTCAGGTCCTGCAAGCCTTCCAGGCGGCTCAGCCGGGCGATCAGATCGACGATGCCCTTGCGGCAGAGCGGCTCGCCGCCGGTCAGGCGCACCTTGGTGATGCCCAGTTCCACGCCGATGGCCACCAGGCGTTCGATCTCTTCCAGGGTGAGAATGGCGCCCTTGGGCAGCCAGCGGGTATGGCTGGTCATGCAATAGCGGCAGCGCAGATTGCAGCGGTCGGTCACCGACACCCGCAGGTAGTTGACGGTTCGCTGAAACGAATCCACCAGATGGTTTTGGGTCTTCACGGTTTTCATCAGGATTGGTTATGGCACGCGGCCGAGCCTATTTCAATGCCGTTTTGAATCGCGCCAAATCGGAAAGCAAAAGGCGGCCGGAGGACCGGCCGCCTTTCTCGAAAAGGATCGACGTCGATTTATTCCATCGCGCCGAGGGACAGGATGAAGCAACCGCCGCCTCCGCCACCACCGCCGCCGCCGGTATTGGCCACGGTGACGGTAACGGTGTCCGCGGCCCAGGCCCGGTTGAGATCGTCCGCCCTGAGCTGGAACACCAGGTTGGTCTGGGAACTCACGCCGGGCGCGGTAAAGATCGGGGTCAAGGTGGTGGCGTTGGCAAGGGTGACGGCCGGGCCGCTGGTCTGGGTCCAGCGATAGGCCATGCCCGCGGCCTCGGGATCGGTGGCGCTGCCGCTCAGCTGTACCTGGGTCGCCTCGTTCACGCTCTGGTCGGCGCCGGCATCGACCACGGGCGGGTCGTTGTCGGGCTGGATGCCTACGACGAATTGGTGGTTCTGGGCCTCCCATGTATAAGGATCTGTTTGGATGTCGTTATCAAAGTTAAAGTAGCCATCGTAGGACCCCTCCCAACCAAAGTTAATGTGAACGAAGTTTCCAGTATCCGTAGTCTGGTAACCGTCCACAACCACTTCATGGCCCACATCTTCTGCGGCAGTAAAAATAGAAAGGATCGCCGGCCGGGGTGGGTCGGCATCCAACTCCGCCTTCAGAATAGCAAATCGTTCGGTGCTGATTAAACCCGAGAGCTCTGCCGGCCCGTAATAGGTCGCCCCGGCCTGATACCGGAAATAGATCGGCAGCACCTCATCCGCCCAGGCAGAGCTGGCGGACACACTACACCCCCACTGCATTTCTGCAGCAACGCCCACATGATACATGAGCAGGGAAACGGCATCCTTCTGGGCGGCGGTGCTGTCGGACAGTGTGCTCGGCATATTGTCCCATTCGTAAGGGGCGGCCGTATCGAAATCCACGCTCAGGGTATGGTTATCGTCATTGCTGTCGGTCCATACATAGCTGGCAGTGCCGGTGCCGGTGATGGGCCAGCGCCAGTAGCGCATGAGCTGGGCCCAGGCCGTGGCCACGCAGCCGGTGAGGGTTTGACCGCAGGTATCTTCGGGAGTCTGCAGATTGTAAGGTCCGATTTGGTGCCAGGTGGTGGTGAGCAGGGGCCCCACGGTGGCGCCCCGGGCGGTGGCGGCCGTCTCCAGGAGGGTCCCCCGGGCGGCGGCATCGGCCGGCTCGCCCGCATAATAAGCCCAGGCCCTGGCGATGCGGCGGCCGGCCTCGGTGGCGGCCCCGGCGGAACGGGTCAGGGTGCCGGCGGCGGCCCTTTCCCGCACGTTGCGCACATGCCGGTGGGTTTCGGGAATGATCCAGGATTCGAGGGATTGGGGCTGCCCTGCCCGGGAGGGGTCGAAGGCGGAACGGGTGGAGTAGAGCAGCACCGGACTGATCAGATCGTCCACGGCCACCAGCACGTGGCCGCTGGGATGCACCGCGAAGTTATAGGCCACGCTGCCGCCCTCGAAGACCACCGGCGCGCCTGCGGCCACCACAGGCCGGGTCGTCCCGTTCCAGTCGCCATAGAGGGCCACATGGTGGCGCAGGGTGTTATCGGCCACCCGTCGGGCCGTCGCCAGTTCCACCGGCCCGGCGAAGGCCAGTGAAACCCACATGGCCGCCAAAAAGCAACCGAGCGAAAGGATTCCTGATCTTATGGTTTTGAAATTGCCTTTATTTAAATGAAATTTGCTGCGCATCGTCGATCTCCACCTTCACGCCGGTCCTGCAGTCGCCGGCCACGGGCATTTTGACGGCCGCCAGGCGGCCCTGCACCACGATCTCGTCCGAAGAACGCCCGGCCAGTTTCTCGAAAATCGGCCGGTTGTCCTTGGCCTGGGCCCAGACCTCCACCGATCGCCCCTGGTCGTCGATCAGGCGGAACTTTTCATACGGCAGCTGGGGATAGTTGGTTTTGTCGAAGAGGTTGTGGGGGTCCAGCCGCCCCTGGAGCGTTACGGCTTTGCCTTCCCAGGAGATCGGCGCTCCGCACGCCAGGGGCAGCCCGCAAAAGGCATAGAGCCCTTCCAGGGAGAGCGGCGCCACCGCGACCTTGTTCGACCCCATGCCCAGCGTGCCTAAGCCGAGCAGGAGGGCCGCACATGAGAACAAGAGTGGTTTTCGAGCCATGAATTTCCTCCGTCTCCGTGTCACCGGAGCAGCCTGGATATGAATGGTATCGGTCGGGAGGCGCCGGGCTTGAAATAATCGTAGGGGCAGGAGCACAGCAAAACCGAAAAGCGCGTCGGCCACAAAAGGAACGGGGCGGCTGCCGCAGCCGCCCCGCCGGCTAAAGGAAGATATATTGTGAATATATCTTAGAGGCTCCCCCGCGAAGCCTCTGGCTTATTGTATCGGCCGGCGGGGGCAGAACTTTAGGGCAGTTTTCGGCTTCTTTTGATATGCTATTTATCTATTTGTTATTGCAGATGATACGGATCATCTTGGACGCGACCCGGGTCTCCTCGGGCAGCAGGACGCCGGCGGAGATCCAGCGCTCGATGGCCTCCTTGGGCACGGCCAGGCCGCGCACATAGGATTCCAGATCCCCCTGGTGGGAAAAAGCGATCTCCTCGACCCGGGGTTCGGGCACGGGGGCCCTCATTTCGGTTGCGGCCTCCGCCGTCGCGCAGTGGGTGGTGTCCACAGGGGGCGGCATGACTGTTTCGCGCACATATTCAAAGCGTTGGACCGCTTTGGGGGTTTTGAAAAATTGACGTATGGTTTGAATCATTTTCATGGAACATCAACCTCCGGAAAATAGTACCCAGCTCCGACCAACCGGCCTTTCTATAGGATTCCATGATCGTTGGCCATCTCTTTTTTGGGCAGAATCCCCAAGCCGGAGCCGGCGGCAACCGCCGCTTTTCCTATCGGCTGTCTTGCGCAAAAGTTGAGCGGCAAAATCATGTTCCCATCACGATGCCCACATACCCCACGAAGCTGTCCCCCGGGCTTTTTTCGTAACTGGTGGCATAGGCCACTGCTCGGGCCTGGGTGGCGCCCAACTGCCGGGCGGCGGCCACGGCCGTGGCCGCCGCTCCCGAGCAGCAGGCGTTCTGGTTTTCCAGTCCCTGGCGGATCACGGCTTCAGGGGTCATGGCCAGCATGGCGTCGATGACCTGGCGGTCGTTCTGGTCGCGCACCCAGGCCACTGCCTGGGGCCCGCGGCCATGGGGGAAGAACCCATAATTGGCGCCGTAATGGGTCAAATCGGTGGAACCGATGATCTTCACCCGCTTGCCGTTTTCCCGGGCCCAATCGGCCACGGCCCTTCCGATTTCCAGGGATGGCGGCGCGGGCGGCACGCCCAGCGCCAGGATGGCCGCCGGATCGAGCAGTTTCTTGATGAAAGGCAACTGCAATTCCACGGTGTTGTCCTGGTTGAAGCGGCGTGGGGTCTCTATCTGGAAATCGAAGCGGTCCCGCAGCGCCCGGGCCAGCTCCAGGGCCACCGGCAGGTCGCCGAAGGGGGTTTCCCAGGACCCTTCGGCCATCATGTAGTTGGCCGAACCGGGATGCAGATGCATGCCGAAGACCACCACCAGGTCGATGGGCTCCGGCTCCTTGAGCAGATGGATCACCCGGCAGGCGATGCGACCGCTGTAGTACCAGCCCGCATGGGGCACGATACCGGCCAGCCAGTGACCTCCCGGCGCTTCGGCGAGGGGCTGCGGCCCCTCCAGGAACCGGCCAATCTCCCTTTCGCATTCGGCGGCACGATCTGGATACCAACTGCCGGCAAAAACCGCTTTGCGGCGTTCCATGGGGCACCTCCCTCCGGTTATGGTGTAAAGGTATTGACGAAGGCCCGACTGTCAAACCAGGGCGCCGGGGGTTCCGCCGGGCAACGGCACCCAAATGGCATCCCACGACTTTTCATCCGGCAATTCGTGCTTACTATGCCGCTACCTTTATGAAAGCAGCGAAACCGCCAGGAGGAACACCATGTGGGAATATACGGACAAGGTCAAAGATCACTTCCTCAACCCGCGCAACGTGGGCGAAATCGAAAATCCCGATGGGGTCGGTGAAGTCGGTTCCATGGCATGCGGCGACGCCCTGAAGCTCACCTTCAAGGTGGGCAATGACGGCCGCATCGTGGATGCCAAGTTCAAAACCTTCGGCTGCGCCAGCGCCATCGCCTCGGCCTCGGCCCTCACCGAACTGCTCATCGGCAAGACCTTGGAAGAGGCCGAAAAAATCACCAACGATCATATCGCCGAACACCTGGGAGGCCTGCCCAAGGAGAAGATGCACTGCTCGGTGATGGGCCACGAAGCCCTGGAAAAGGCCATCGCCTGCTACCGCGGGCAGCCCGACAAGGTGCAGGAGGGCAATCTGGTGTGCGAATGCTTCGGCGTCACCGACGTTCAGATCGAACGCGCCGCCACGGACAACCGCCTCAAGACCATCGAGGAGATCACCAACTACATCAAGGCCGGCGGCGGCTGCGGCAAGTGTCACGAGACCATTCAGCAGATTCTGGACCGGGTGAATGGATCGCTGAAAGAACAGCCGGCCAAACCCAAGCCGCTGACCAATATCCAGAAGATCAAACTCATCGAGGAGACTTTGGATCGTGAAATCAAGCCGGCCCTCATGCAGGACGGCGGCGACATCCAGCTGGTGGATGTGGACGGCAACCGGGTGCTGGTCAAGCTCAAGGGGCGCTGCGCGGCCTGCGCCATGAGTCAGGTCACCCTGAAGGATTACGTGGAGTCCAAGCTCAAGGAGCTGGTGGCCAAGGAGCTGGTGGTGGAGGAGGTGACCGCATGAAACCGGTGTATCTGGACAACAATGCCACCACCCAGGTCGCGCCCGAAGTGATCGAGGAGATGTTGCCCTATTTCGGCCAATTCTACGGCAACCCTTCCAGCATGCACACCTTCGGCGGCAACGTGGGCAAGAAGATCCGCGAGGCCCGGGCCAGGCTGGCCGAGCTGCTGGGCGCCCAGCCCGATGAGATCGTCTTTACCTCGTGCGGCACCGAGAGCGACAGCACCGCCATCTGGGCCACCCTGCGCTCCTATCCCGAAAAGCGCCACATCATTACTTCCAAGGTGGAACACCCGGCGGTCAAAAACCTGGCCGAATATCTCGGCCGCAACGGCTACCGCGTCACCTTCGTGCCCGTGGACAAGGCCGGGCGGCTGGACCTCGACTACCTCTACAAAAGCCTCAGCGACGAAACGGCCATCGTGAGCCTCATGTGGGCCAACAACGAGACCGGCGTGATCTTCCCGGTGGAAGAGATCGCGGCCCAGGTGCGCAAGCGCGGCGCGGTGTTCCACACCGACGCGGTGCAGGCCGTGGGCAAGGTGCCCATCCACATGGGCGACAACCAGATCGACCTGCTGTCGCTGTCGGGCCACAAGCTGCACGCCCCCAAAGGGATCGGGGCGCTCTATATCCGCAAGGGCACCAAGTTCGCGCCCTTTTTGCTGGGCGGGCACCAGGAGCACGGCCGTCGGGGCGGGACCGAAAACGTGGCTGCCATCGTGGGGCTGGGCAAAGCCGCCGAGCTGGCCGCGGCCCAGATGGACGAAGAGAACACCCGGGTCAAGGCCCTGCGCGACCGGCTGGAGAGCGAGCTGGTCCGGCGCGTTCCCAACGCCATCGTCAACGGCGATCCGGCCCACCGCCTGCCCAACACCTCCAGCATCGCCTTCGAATTCGTGGAGGGTGAATCGATCCTGCTGATGCTCGACGAATTCAACATCTGCGCCTCGTCCGGCTCGGCCTGCACCTCCGGTTCGCTGGAGCCTTCGCACGTGCTGCGCGCCATGGACGTGCCCTTCACCGCGGCCCACGGTTCGATCCGCTTCAGCCTGAGCGTCTACAACACAGCCGAAGAGATCGACCTGGTGATCGACAAGCTGCCGCCGATCATCGACCGGCTGCGCAAGATGTCGCCCTTCTGGGGACAGAAGGAGAAGGCGTGCCAGATCATCAGCTGAGCCATCGGCCTTCCCAACCGCCCGAAACCGCACACCAGGGGAAACGCTTACCGACATCGCGCGGGGTTTGGAACGCTTCAGCGTGAGCGCCAGGCCCCGCGCCTTTTCCTGCCCGGCTTTTAGCTAAGAGAGGTCTTCCCAATATCCGCCCGGCGGCCGGATTTGCATCGGCCTGCCGTTGTGCACGATGCTGTCCGGTTTAAGGGATATGCTTGACGTTAATTTGGTTTTTCGAAGATAATCGATCGTTGATCAGACAGACCAACGATGCTCCGAACCTGAACCGAAAGCGGCGATGTGGATGCGTGCCCCGAAATTGCGGGTGCCGATGCCGAAACGGCCGTGATCTTCAATGTCCAGCGTTTTTCACTGCACGACGGACCGGGCATCCGCACCACCATCTACTTCAAGGGCTGCCCGTTGCGCTGCGCCTGGTCCCAGAACCCGGAATCCCGCCGGGCAACACCGGAGATGGCGTTTCATGCGGCCAAATGTCTCCGATGGATTCATGGTGGGGCCTGAAGGCTGTTTTTTCCCGTACCGAGGCGGTGCTGTGGATGGGGCACATGGATCTTACTTTTCGACGGCGCAGCCCTTTGGCTTGAATTGACAAAAGCGAGCGATATTGTCAGCCAGCTGAATGCCGCAATGAAAAGGAGCGAAAAAAGCGCGGCAAATTTCGAGGGTATTATCGGACGGCCCGCCATCGGGCTGCTGATCGACAGCATTGGCAGAAGAAAGTATTGACACACGATGTGGTTCACGCCTTTTTTAAAAAGCAAGGCAGCGGGAAAAGCCCTCCCGAAGACCCTGCAGGTCAGCACCCTGCCCAGCCGCTCCGAAACGTTCGGGCAGCTGGACCGTTTTCCGCAGCAAAGCCGCGGATTGTTAATGCCGACACCTTTGGAGGACGCGTCGCTGCTCATCGGGCGCGAAAGACAGCTCGAAACACTTTCCGAGGCCCTGCAACGTTGGCGCAAGGGCCTCCCCACCAGCGTTGCGCTGATCGGCCCCCAGGGCAGCGGCAAAACCAGTTTGATCAACTGCCTGGATCAGAAAGCGATAGGGAAGAGCGAAGTCCTGCGATGCGATATACCGCATAGACTGTCCAGCCAGGATCGGGTGCTTGATTTTTTTCAACGACTTTTTCAACTCGCTGCACCTTGCGAAAGTGTGGCGCAATTAAGCGAACAGGTGATGAACCTGGCGCCCAAGATCATCATGATGGAAGGGGGACACCAGGTGCTGCTGAGGGTCATCGGCGGCTGCCGGGCGGCCGAGGCATTTTTTTACATCTTGTTGCGCACCCGGCAAAGACATTTGTGGATGGTGACCTGCCGGCGTTTGCCTTGGGAAAATATAGACCGGATGTTGGGTGCGTCGCGCTATTTTTCCCACCTGGTCGATGTGGATTGCATCAGCGAGGAGGACATGCGCAAAGCCCTGGCCTTAAGGCTGGAAAAGAGCGGCCTCGATGTGACTTATTGCACCGCGGAAGATGATCTCGAGGTCTGCCTTGAAAAAAAGGCGCATCGGGAACAATCCACCAATGACGATTACTACCGCGCGCTGCTGGCCAACAGCGGCCGGAATTTTCACGCCGCGCTCTATTTTATGCTGCTCGGCAGTCACTACGACGCAGCGTCCGATTCATTGTATCTGCGTCCGCCAGACCGCCTGGACATGACCTTTGTCAAGACGTTGGATCACCTGCACCTGTTGAGCCTGGCCGAGATCGCCGGCCACGGCACCCTCGGCATCCGTGAACACCAGCAGGTATTTCGGACAGCCTACGTCCACAGCGGAGCACTCCTGGAATATCTTGTCCAGGTGAAATTGGCGGCAGATGCCTTAAGGCATCCAAACGGCGATGGGCAGGTGTTCGAGTTGTCGCCCATAACGCATCATGCCGTCACCTCGACATTGGAGCAGTTGAATTTGATTTATTGAATCCCATTTGAGGTTTTTCGTGAAAGAGGATTTGATTCAGTCGCTCAAAGCGCTGTTTGACCTTCAAGTGATTCTGGAATCATTGGCCATCGTGATCGCCGCATGGTTGCTTCTGGGGGGCATGCGGCGTCTTTCCAATTTTTTGGCCGACCGGTTTCCGCGCCGGCGGGTGCTGATCACCAATGTGTTTCCATTGTTTCGGCTGATCGCCTGGATCGGCGTCATCGGATTCGTCCTTTCCGTGGTGATCCAGCCCGAGCTCAAAACCCTGGTGGCCATCTCGGCCACTGCCGGCGTGGCCCTGGGGCTGGGCGCCCAGGAAGTGGTCAAGAATATTTTGGCCGGCGTTTTGATTCTGATGGACCGGCCCTTTCGTGTCGGCGACATGATCAAAGTGGACACCTACTATGGCGAAGTGGTTCAGATCGGATTGCGCACCAGCCGCATTCAAACCTTCGATGACAGCATTGTTACAATTCCCAACGGAATATTCCTGAGTAAAACGGTTACCAATTCCAATTCAGGAGAACTCACCGAACAGGTCGTGGTGGAGTTCTGCCTGCCGGGTCATGTAAATGTTAATGATATGAAAAATCTGATGAAGGAAGCCGCCTTGTGCTCTCCTTACGTCTGCCGGAAAAAGCCGGTGAACGTGCTGGTGGAAGACCGGTATGAATATGGTTTTCTTACCATTTTCAAGGTCAAAGCCTATGTGATGGATGTCCGCTTTGAACGGCTGATGGCCAGCGACATAACTGAGCGGATCAAGGACGAGATCGCCGCCAGCCTCCTCCATCTTCATTTTGGTGGTCCACGCCCCTCCTGACAACCACCAGCAATACCTCGGCAGCGGACCTGGCCGTATCGGGCAATTGAGGCAACACCCGTTTTGCGTGGCGCCTATCCCAGGAATCCCGAGCGCAGCCGATGGTGCGGATCGTAATCACGTTTCAACTGGATCAACCGCGCATAGTTTTCCGGTGGGAAGCCGTCTTTGGCCCGCAGCCGCGCCTCTTGCCCTTCGAGGAAATTCATGTAAACGCCGCCGGTCAGAAAGGGCCCCAACCGCTCCTTGACCTGTTGGGTGTAGCGTGCCAAGGCCCCATAGGCGTCAGGCGTGGGGGTCAGCCCCACCATGAACAGCAGCAGCTCGGCCTCCCGGTTTCCGAACGCCCCGGCCTGGGACCGGCCCCTGGCCACCGCCCCGCCGACGTGGCGCACTTCGGTCATAAGCAACGGCGGCGGGCCGTCACCGGCCGTGCCGTGACGGACGAGTACGTCCACGGCGGTGTCGGGCAGCGCTTTCATCCATGCGCCGGTACTGAAAACCGGCAATGGGTCCACCGGATCGTTGCTGATGGTGCCCACCTCGCCGAAGGGCATCTCCTTGAAGTCATCGATGAATGGCGCGCGCCAGTCCCGCCACGGTTGCAACAGGGCCTGGCCCTCGGCCGAGGGGCCGCAGTGGCAGCCGCGGACCATCACGAAGGATTGCCCCTGGAGCGGTTCCGGGACCAGGGGAATGGGCGGGAAATTCATCAGCACCACCGAAGAGGTCAATTCGTCTGGCACGGTCGCGATCCACTCCCGATAGCGGGCCATGACTTCACGGGCCGCCTGGATGGGATAGAAGAGGTTGCCGCCGTACACCGTCGTGATCGGATAGAGGTCGATCACCATCCCGGTCACGATGCCCAGGCTGCCGCCACCACCGCGCAGCCCCCAAAACAGGTCGCTGTTTTCTTCGGCGCTGGCGCGCAGCGTATGTCCATCGGCCGTCACCAGTTCGAAGAATCGCACGCTGTCGGCGGCCAGCCCGAATTTGCGTCCCAGCCAGCCATACCCGCCGCCCAGGGTATAGCCGACCACCCCCACGTCGGGAGAGGAACCAAGCAGCGGTGCCAGGCCGACGGGCTGGGTCTGCGCCAACACTTCACCCCATTTGGCTCCGGCGCCGATCCAGGCGGTCCGGGCGGCCGTGTCCACCCGAATGCTTTTCATCCGTGAGGTGACCACGAGCAGGGTGCCCTCGGCCGGCTGGGCCAGGCCGTGGCCGGTGGCCTGAACCGAGATGTTCAGCTCGTTCTCAACAGCATATTGCACCGCGGCGGCCACATCCCCGGCTTCTTCGGCCAATACGATCAATGCCGGATGCTGGTCTACCGATAGGTTCCAGGCCTGGCGCGCTGGATTGTATTCAGGATCCGCAGGGGTGATCACCGCACCCTGGATTCGTGATTGCAGTTGAGATCTGGCGCCACCCGAAACAGCCTGGAGGCTCCTTGATAGTGAATTTTTCATGGAACGTTCTCCTTTTTTTAAAGGGTCAAATAAGATGAAGATGGCTTGCCGGCACCCCAAAAAGACAAGGCCAGCCCCATACATGTGATACGCATCGGTGCTGGCCTTGGTTGATTCTTTTTCAGGAAAAAACGGGCGGTGCCGGCTCTTTTAGGTAAACCGATTCACCTAAAAGAGGCGGGGCGCCCATACCCCTGAATCAGCGCGACGAGGGGTATGCTGTTTATGAATGCCCTTTCTTTTCAACGCTACATTTGGCCATGTAACTTCCAACTGGATCTAATGGCCGTAAATCGTATAGGCGAAAGTCTTACGCCCTGCATGATAATACCCGAAACCGGGCATGCAAAGGGGCATCCTTGCGGACAAAACGCATTCCGCCATAACTGTTCCCAATTGAAGGATGTCATCTGTCTGCCGGAGCACTGATCCGGCCGGCCGGGGCTGCGACCTCTATTCGGCCGGCTATTTGTTCATCTCTCTATAGATCTTCGGGTAATGCTGGGCGAGGCACTCGGGGCAGATCCCATGGCTGAATTTTGCATCCGAATGTTCATGAATGTATCGCTCGAGTTGATTCCAATAGCCTTTATCATCACGAATTTTCTTGCAATGCATGCATATCGGAAGGATACCCTTCAGCGTCTTGATTTCTTCGAGTGCCTGTCTTAGGCTTTCAATCAACTTTTCTTTCTGCCTTTGGGCCTTGATTCGGATATCGATTTCCTGGCTGAGCTCTTTATTGACCCTGTCGAGATCGCGAAAAATCAGCTCGAAGGGCTTTTCGATTCCCGTTTTTATGATGGCTTCATAGATAAACAGAAACGAAAATATCTTGAAATAGTGACCGACCAGGTTGAAGAACCCATAGTTGTTGATATAAAAGGTAAACGCAAGTTCCGATATTATGGTACAAATCATTGACCATAGAAGCATTTTAAATACTTTGGGCTCGAACTTTTCCCGGTTTTTCACCAAAAGATAGATCGCCGTTATCAGTATGGTGCATATGATATATTCGCTGACGATTTTGAAAGTGGTCAATCCCTTGCCGGCAACAAAACATTCCGGAAATATCTTCCAGTAAAATATGCTCGCGATCAAAAGCCCTGTTACCAACAGATAGGCAGCGAATACGGTGTTCACCTTAGGGGATGTGCCGTTGCGCAGGAAGGCGAAGGCCAATAGCAGCGTGATGCTCTCCAAATAGCGGGCCCCGATCCACAACTGGTTTGCATAGTAATCGTAATCTGTGAAAATTGGCATCCCCTTATAAGAAAGGGTGTGCAGCAAATCGAGAAGTGAAATGAAGGCATAGGCGATCCCGATAAACAAGATGTACGGATTGCGGATATACTTTTTCGAGTTCCAGGCAATGACAAAGATGGAAAAACCGACAACGATACTGAAACCTTCTGCCAATGCGTGGAAAAGCAGATAGTTTTCCCAGGAGGTGAAATACAACCCGATAAAGACGAGAAGCAGTAACGTCAGGTTGACTTCCGGCCGCGCCCGTTCAGTAGTGTCGTGCTGTAACATTTCCCGCTTTCTACAGTTATCGGAAATATCGGAACTTGGGAACCAAATCGCACTCTAACGTTGATCTTGGAACCCCCAATCAGGACGCATATTACATAGATGGGTGCCTTTTGATTTTAGATCCTTCGGCGAGCAAGCGACTTGAAAGGACCGAGGCGCTTCTGGATATCCTTGGAAAGCTACACCATATGGTCGACAGCCTATCATGGGGGGCATGAAAGGCCAATAGCCTTTCAGAAATTATTTTTGCGGGCGATACCGCTATCGGCATCTAAGCTGTTAGCGATGCTTTCAGTCATGCAATTGACGCGTCATCGCATCTTCGGATCGGTTTCAAATGATGAGGACCATTCCCGCCACCCATGACGTTGTGTCGGCGTCTGCTTCACCGTCATGGGGGCGGATATCGGACGGCCATCCGCAACGCTTCATCAGCTCGCAAACATTGATGCCGAAGCCGGACATCGAAGGCCGTGCCTGATCCGGGTAGCGGCATTCGCCGCTTTGCGAAAGCACAGCGCAGTCCGCCTGGTCATGGCAGAACAGTTTTTTACAGGAACCTCCGGCAAATGCTCTTGACTCGCGATAGCCGCCACGGACGGCCGCCTTTTCGATTTTGGCGGCGACCTCCTGCAGTCTTCTCATGAGCGTCGTGCATTCGTCGGAAAAAAGAGTCCTCGCGGAAGCCGTCATTCTAAAGACAATTGCGTATCCGGCTTTTCTTTGCAGCTCGCGAAACCCGACTGGACCGCTGACATGCGGTGGGCATCCGGGGGACAAGCCGTAATTCTCGCACCGGCCGTTGGCGCATATATCTGCCAATCGGTCTTCGACCATAATTTCATGCGGTGCAATCATTGCTGCATGGCTTGCACCGAGTGCATAGGCCAGCTTTAGCAGTCCCTTTACCTGAACAGCCGCCTCATTATCTGCGGGTCCATCGCTGCATTTGCTTTTTGTTCCGAAACCCATACGCTTGTCCGTTTGTCCGCCATTCCCAATGGCTTATATTTTAAATCAGCAAAGCGATAGTCAGATGTTTATGTCTGCTTTCGTGGGGCAGCAGCCCGCTCCGTTGAGCATAATTGACGTTGGCGCATCCCGTCTATTCTACTCTTCATGGGTGAATTGCCACCATGAGACATGGCAGTTTTTCGAATTTCATGACCTGACCACCATCTTTGTTCAAATGGCGAGGTGGTTCTGTGAACCGCGAACGATGGCGCAGAAACGGCAGCGGCGCCGAGAAGATCCATCGCTGCCCCTACCGGGCAATAAACTGTTCATAAGACAAACCATTTTCCAACGCATTGATTAGCCCTGCCAAGCCGCGGTCGGACATTTGTGCGGCCAATTGGCGCCGTTCGACCATGTCCATATAGCGGTATAAGCGTTCGATTTCCGCATATTCCATCCGGGTGATTCCAACAATTGAGTTGTATCCATCCAAGATGTCCGAAATGGTATGCTGCCTGTTTGTGTAAGCGCCGGCCATCTTAATCCCTCCTATCAGAAGCGCATGTTAAAGATAATGGCTTGGCTTTTTGAATCACTTTCATCAGTCGGGACCACGCTAAATACCTACTTCAGCAACGCCCTAATTTGTTTAAAAATATTGCCCCCAACCGACTCTCAAAAATCCTAAAGCGGCTGTTCCTATACCGGAAAAAAGTAAAATAACAACCATTAGCCAATTAAAAAACTGAATATTCTGAAATGATAGTTATGCGAGAAGCAAATACATAAGAAAAGCTCCCAACTTCAGCAACAGCTGCTTATCAAAGCTCATATATTCAGAAACATATGATTTGCCTGTGACCAAATGCCAATGTATTCCCATTAAATGCATTATCAAAAAAGTGATATTGAAGCTTTTTTGTCTGAGAGCATGTATAGAATTCTGTTCATATGGTCCTGAAGTTTTAACGCATGCTTCACGGGGAGCGGCGCACTTTGCCGCGATCCCGTGAAAGCAGTTGTTGAGGCTTGGTAATTATTTCGACCCAAATTCGTTCACCTGGATGATGCTCTTCGATTATGGAGACAGCATCGAATACTTTTTCACGATCAAAGGGATCAATTTTATAGCTAAAATTTGTAATTTCTATCCCATTAGACCTTAAATTCAGTAATTCCTCTTCTGTGAGCACACCACCTGATACCCAGATAGGTGATTTTGTGGAATGGAGCATAGATTCCATTTCTTTAAAAGCGCCCTTAGTTAAAATGAAGAAAATCATATGCCTTAACTTTAATATTATGTGGCCGAACACTTTTTGAGGCGGTGGCCTGATACCGCCATTCCGTGAACTGTCGCTAGTTGCTTCTAACCGCTTGAATTCATGTAATCATACATTGAAAAGGGTTCTTATGCAGCTAAAAAATCGGCCATTGGACTTCAATTCACTGTGTTTTTCTGTATCTTACCGAAAATTTAGAACTAATCATATTTATGCGCAGTTATGATGGGGATTTTGGCGGCCATTTTATACCGGTAATTATCAGTATTATGCTGCTGGCGCATAAGTCGGGAAAAAAATATTTAGATTTTTGGTGGGGTTCGGTTGACTGGCGGCTCGGCCCCCGCTGCCTGCCTCCTTTAGCTCCAGCCTCGAGCATTTCAAAATCGTCCGCGCATTGACAGTGATCCGTTATTCACATATTTACGCAGGGTCCTATTTTTCTTAGGAGGACAATTCCCCATATTTAGAAACGGTATTCGGCACGCCCCCTGTCATCGAAGGAGACCTCCATGAGCAGAGAAGTCGTTGTGATAGGCGCTGGTTTGCATCGCTATGGTTCTTTCCCGGAGGGGTCCATCCCTGCTATGGGCACCGAGGCGGTTCGCAATGCCCTCAAGGATGCCAACATGCAGTGGGAAGACGTTCAGGAAGCCTACTGCGGCTCCATGGGCAAAGCGGTCTATTTTCCCGGCCACCAGATCTGCGGGGCCATGGGGCGCACGGGGGTGGCCATCACCAATGTGGAGAATGCTTCGGCCAGCGGTTCTTCGGCCTTTCGGGAGGCCTACCTGGCCATCGCCTCCGGGTCGTGCGACGTGGCCCTGGCCATGGGGGTGGACAAAAATGCCCTCACGCCGACCAAGCCCGGCGAAAAAGCGGACGATACGCCGGCAGAGGGCAAGCCGTTGCGCTTTTCGCCGGTGATGCGCTTCGCCCAGATGGCCAAGAACCACATGCAGACATACGGCACCACCGTGGACCAGCTGGCCAAGGTGTCGGTCAAGAGCCACTTCAACGCCAGCTTCAACCCTTATGCCCAGTACCAGAAAGCGGTGACCCTGGAAGAAGTTCACAACGCCCGCATGGTCTCCGATCCGCTCACGGTATTGCACTGCTGCCCCGTGGGCGATGGCGCCGCGGCCGTAATCTTGTGCGCCAAGGAGGTGGCGCGGAAGTTCACGGAAAAGGCCTGCCCCACCGTCATTGGCTCGATTTTGCGAAGCGTACTGCCCGACGGAGATCCCACCTTCAGCCTGACCCGACACACAGCCAAACTGCTCTACGAGAAGACCGGCACCGGGCCGGAAGATCTTGATCTGATCGAACTGCACGACGCCTTCACCATCGAAGAGATTCTCTACCTCGAAGCGCTCGGGTTGTGTGCGCCGGGGGAGGGCGGCCGCCTGATCGATGAGGGGGTGACCGCCCTCACCGGCAAACACCCCATCAACAGCAGCGGCGGTTTGCTCTCCATGGGACACCCCATCGGGCCCACGGGCGTTGGGCAGATCGCCGAGATCCTATGGCAGATGCGCAGGGAGTGCGGCCGGCGGCAGGTAGTAAAGAAAGTCAACCTGGCCATGGCCCACATGGTGGGCGCCGGCGGGGTGTGTATCCTTCATTTGCTGAAGAAGTAGATTTTAAGAATCTATCGTTTCCGTTTAGCATCGACTTCGGCGGCAAGCCATGCCAGCCAGGCCTCGAAGCCTTCACCGGTCTTGGCCGATATCTGGAAGACCGGCATGCCCGGATGGATCTGGGCCACGCTGGAAAGGGTGGCCTGGACGTCGTACTCCAGGTGGGGCAGCAGGTCGATCTTGTTGAGCAGCATCGCGTCGCACTCGCGGAACATGAGCGGGTACTTGGCTGGCTTGTCTTCGCCCTCGGTGACCGAAAGGATCACCACGCGCTTGTCTTCGCCGATGTCGAACTCGGCCGGGCAAACCAGGTTGCCGATGTTCTCCACGATGAGCACATCGATGGCATCCAAATCGAGGCCGGCCAAGGCGCGCTCGATGACATGCGCCGCCAGGTGGCAATCGCCGCCGAAGGCGTCGGTGTTGATCTGAACCACCGGCGCGCCCGATTCGGCCAGGCGGTCGGCGTCGATGGTGGTGCAGATGTCGCCCACGATCACCGCGCAGCGCAGGCCGGGCATCAGGTGGGACAAGGTCTTGCGCAGCGTGGTGGTCTTGCCCGAGCCGGGCGAACTCATCACGTTGAGCACGAAGATCTGCTTGGCCGCGAACAGCTCGCGGTTCCGGGCGGCCATCATATCGTTGGCATCCAGCACCCGGCGCACCACCTTGATCTCGCGGCTGCCCGAACGCTGCGTATCCACGCCGCCGCCATGGGGGTGGGGGTGGGGATGGCTGTGGGGCCCCTTGTGCCCTTCGTGGTGACGGTAGATCAAAGTCTTATCGGGGGTCAGCATGGTCGCCCTCCTCTTCACTGAGTTCGATGGAGACGATGTCCAGCTCCCGGCCGGACAGCATTTCGATTCTGGCGCCCCGGCACTTGGGGCAGACGAAGACCGCCTCGTCGATGGTCCAGGCATGGCCGCAGTCGTTGCAGCGGGCCACCACCGGCACCTCTTCCACGGCCAGTTCCGCGCCCTCGGCCGCCGTGTTGGCCGCCACCACGTTGAAACAGAAGCGCAGGCTCTCGGGCACAATGGCCGACAGCTTGCCGACCTTCAGATTGACCCGCTGCACCTTGGAACCGGCCATCTCGGCCGGGATGGACTCCTGCACGATGCGCAGGATATCCATGGCAATCCCCATTTCATGCATATCATTTTTCCTTACCAGCACGGAAGCAGGCGTCTGGGGCAGCCGGTCCGCGACACGTCAGACATCGAATCATTCGGATGCCTTGGGGGATGCTTAAGCGCAGCGGAGGAAAAGCGCCCTGGACTGTTTGAGCGCAGCGAGTTTCCAAGGCGCCCGCAGCGTGCTTTAGCATCCCTTGATCGATGGCGTGTGGCGCGGACCGGTTGCTCCAGACGCCGCTAAGCCAAGATTCTATCTTGTCCTAGTACAGTCCCTTAAATACTTCCTTGCTCAATTCTCCCAATCTGCCCAAATCCTTGCAAACATGAATACCAGCGGCCCCCATGGCATCGATCTTCCCCTGGGCCGTGCCGCTCTTGCCGCTGATGATGGCGCCGGCATGCCCCATGCGTCGTCCCGGAGGCGCCGTCAATCCGGCGATGAAACCGATCACCGGCTTGGTCACATTCTTGGCGATATACGCCGCGGCCTCTTCTTCCGCACCGCCGCCGATCTCGCCCACCATGACGATGCCCTTGGTCTGCGGGTCGGCCTGGAAAGCGCTCAGGCAGTCGATGAAATTGGTGCCGTTGACCGGGTCGCCGCCGATGCCGATGCAGGTCGTCTGGCCGATGTTCTGGCCGGTGAGCTGGTGAACGACCTCATAGGTGAGCGTTCCCGAGCGCGACACCACGCCGATGGGCCCGCCCGGCTTGTGGATCGGCGCCGGCATGATGCCCACCTTGCACTCGCCCGGGGTGATGATGCCCGGGCAGTTGGGCCCGATGAGCCGGGTGCGGCTGGACTTGAGGTAGTTCTTGACCTTCATCATGTCCAGCACCGGAATGCCTTCGGTGATGGCCACGATCAGCTCGATGCCCGCATCCACGGCCTCCATGATGGCGGCGGCCGCAAAGGGCGGCGGCACGAAGATCAGGCTGCAGTCGGCGCCGGTGGCGGACTTGGCTTCGGCCACGGTGTGAAAGACCGGCACCTCATCCATCTTCTGGCCGCCCTTGCCGGGGGTCACCCCGGCCACGACCTGGGTGCCGTAGGCCACGCACTGGCGCGTGTGAAACTGGCCTTCCTTGCCGGTGATGCCCTGGACAACGACTTTCGTATCTTTATTGACGAAAATGCTCATATGCAAACTCCGTTGGGATAGCGTTAGTCTTCGAAAGCAAAAGAATCAGGCGCCCACGATCTGGGCCACCTTCTTCGCCGCATCCTTCAGGTCCACGGCGCCGGTCAGGTTCAACCCTGAATCGGCCAGGATCTTGCGGCCCTGTTCCACGTTGGTGCCTTCCATGCGCACCACCACCGGCACCTTGATGCCGGTCTTCTGGGCTGCCTTGACCACCCCCTCGGCCAGCACGTCGCAGCGCAGGATGCCGCCGAAGATATTGATCAGGATGCCCTTGACGTTGGGGTCGCTCAGGATGATGCGAAAGCCGTTCTCCACCATTTCGGCATTGGCGCCGCCGCCCACGTCCAGGAAGTTGGCCGGCCGCGCGCCGGCCAGCTTGATGATGTCCATGGTGGCCATGGCCAGTCCGGCGCCGTTGACCATGTTGCCCACGTTGCCGTCCAGGTTGATGTAGTTCAGATTGAACTTGGAGGCTTCGATCTCCAGGGGATCCTCTTCGTCCAGATCGCGGAAATCGGCCAGGTCCTTGTGCCGGAAGAGCGCGTTGTCGTCGAAGTTGATCTTGGCGTCCAGGGCCAGCAGCGTCTGCTCGGCGGTGAGCACCAGGGGATTGATCTCCACCAGGGAGGCGTCGTAGCTCACGAAGAGCTTGTAGAGATTGTTGAGCATCTGGGTCATGGGCTTGATGGCGGCATCCGGCAGTTTGAGGCCGTAGGCCGCCTGCAGGCAGTGGTAGGACTGGATGCCGGTGAGCGGATTGATGTAGACCTTGATGATCTTCTCCGGTGTCTGTTCGGCCACGGCCTCGATGTCCATGCCGCCGGCCTCGCTGGCCATGATCACGATCTGGGCGCTGGCGCGGTCGGCGATGATGCTCAGGTAGAGCTCCTTGGCGATGTTGAGCCCCTGTTCCACCAATACTTTCTTGACCAGGCGGCCCTGGGGGCCGGTCTGGTGGGTCACCAGGGTCATGCCCAGAATACGGCCGGCCACCGAGGCCACTTCGTCCATGGAGCGGGCCAGTTGCACGCCGCCGCCTTTGCCGCGGCCGCCGGCGTGGATCTGGGCCTTGACCACCACGGGAAAACCGCCCAGGGTGGCCGCCACCTTCTGGGCCTCCTCCACCGAGAAGGCCACGGCGCCTTTGGGGATCGGAACGCCGAAGCGCTCGAAGAGCGTTTTGGCCTGGTACTCATGAATCTTCATGTCGTTTTCCTTCCTGATATAATTATGGAATTCCCGAAGCGAAAAGAGCATAGCGGCCGGGGCCCCTATGCTCTCTCGCAATCATTGCCGTGCAGGTGTGGCGATCATTCCCGCCCCCGGGCGTTGCCGCCGAAAGCCGTCCGTCTGTTTGCTACTCGATGGTGCACAGCACGGCGCCCTTGGGCACGGTGTCGCCGCTCTTGAAGTTGATGGCCGTGATGGTGCCGCTGGCCGGCGCGGGCAGGGCGTTCTCCATCTTCATGGCCTCGAGCACCACCACGGTCTCACCCTGGGTCACCGTGTCGCCCACCTTCTTGGCATAGTTGACGATCATGCCGGGCATGGGGGCGTTGAGCGGTTTGCCCTTGCCGGAAGCGGCCGGGGCCGGCTTGGGCGCAGCCGCGGGCGTGGGTTTGGGCGCAGGGGCTGCTGCCGGGGCCGGGGCGGCCGCCACCGGAGCAGGCGCGGCCGGCGCCATCGGGGCCATGGGCGCGGCCGGCATGGCCAGGGCCGACTGGGCGATGTTGATCACCGGCGGGCCGCCCTGGGGATCGACGCTGACTTCGAAGAATTCGTTGTCCACGAAGACATTGAAGACCCGGGCATTGTCGCTCTTGGCCGGGGCTTCCTTCTTCTTCTCCACCAGTTCGCCGGCCAGGGCCTTTTTCACCAAGGCGTCGCGCTTCTTGACCTTCTCCAAAGTGATGGGCTGCACGCTGGCGGGTGGCTCTTCCTGACCGTACTTCCACTGCAGGAACTTCTTACCGGTCACCGGGTAGATGGCGTAGATCAGCAGGTCATCCATGTCCACGGCCAGGTCGCCGATCTCCTTCTTGGCTTTTTCCAGCTCGGGCGCGATGACCTCGGCCGGGCGGCAGGTGATCGGCTGCTCGCCGCGGGAATACCCCTTCAAGGCCTTCTTCTGCACTTGGGGGTCGATGGGCACGGCGGTCTTGCCGTAGAGGCCGTAGCACAGATCCTTGACCTGGTCGGTGATCATCTTGTAGCGCTCGTTCTTGTCGTCGAAAAGCACATTGTTGACGGTCTGGATGCCCACGATCTGGCTGGTGGGCGTGACCAGCGGGATCTGGCCCAGCTCCTTGCGCACCCGGGGCAGCTCCTTGTACACTTCGGTGATCTTGTCCAGGGCGTCCATCTCACGCAGCTGGTTGACCAGGTTGGAGAGCATGCCGCCCGGCGTCTGGTGCAGCAGTACATTGATGTCGATGATGGACGTCTTGGAGTCGTCCAGCAGGTGCTTGTACTTGGGCATTACCTCTTTTTCCAGCTTCTCGTTGATCTTGGCCAGCAGCTGGATGTCGAACCCGGTGTCGCGGCTGGTGCCCAGCAGGGTCATCACCAGGGGCTCGATGGCCGCGTGGGAGGTGCGGTAGGCGTAGGGGGTCATACACGTGTCGATGATGTCCACGCCCGCCTCGATGGCCTTGAGGTGGCTCATGGGCGACATGCCCGAAGTAAAATGGCTGTGCAGGTGGATGGGCGGTTTGACGGCCGCCTTGAGGGCCTTGACCAGGTTGTAGGCGTCGTAGGGGGCGATCAGGCCGGCCATGTCCTTGATGCAGATCGAGTCGGCGCCCATGCTCTCCAGGTCTTTGGCCTTCTTGACGAAGTAATCGATGTTGTACACCTCGCCGCCCATGCGCGGTTCGGTCATGGTGTAGCAGATGCAGCCCTGGAAGTGCTTGCCGGCGGCCTTGATCCCTTTGACCACCGTCTCGAAGTTGCGGTAGTCGTTGAGGGCATCGAACGTTCGGAAGATATCCATGCCGTTGGCCGCCGCCCGATCCACGAAGGCGGTCGCCGTGTCGTCGGCGTAGTTGCGGTAGCCCACCAGGTTCTGGGCGCGCAGCAGCATGGAGAAGGGGGTCTTTTTGATGTAGCGCTTGAGGGTGCGGATGCGCTCCCAGGGATCTTCGTTGAGGAAGCGGTGCATGGTGTCGAAGGTGGCGCCGCCCCAGGTCTCGATGGCCCAGAAGCCCACTTCGTCCATCATCTCGGCCACGGGGATCATATCTTCCGTCCGGCCGCGCGTGGCGAACAGGGACTGGTGGCCGTCGCGCAACGACAAGTCTTCGATCTTGACCGGGTTGGGCGCTTTGGGCCGGTTCTTATCGTAATTCATGGGGACCATTTTAACTTGATCGTGATCGCTCATCTTATACGTCTCCTCTAAATGCCTTCTGATACGTTAAACTTGCCGACTATGCGAGGCGGTGGAATGTTTTGATCTGCATCAAATTGCGCAATTGCATCATGCTCTGGCGGCCGCTCTGGCCCCACAGGTTCGCCGCGGGCTGAAACGGCGGCGGGGGCGGCGCCATGGCGGCGGCCATCTGCTGCTGGAACGCCTCTTCTTCCTGTTGCATGAACGCTGAAACGGCGGCCAGTGCGGCGGCCATTTGTTTCTCTTTTTCGGTCATGGGTTCGCTCGCTTCCCTGAATCGGTAGAATGCCATTGCTTAAGACTTAACACATTAAAACTGAAACCCTTCCCTAAACGGGTATATTCCCGTGCTTCTTGGGCGGCCGCATTTCGCGCTTGGTGCACATCACTTCCAGGGCGTCGATCAGCCGGGGCCGCGTTTCGCTGGGCCGGATAACGGCATCCACGTAGCCGCGGCCGGCCGCCTGGTAGGGATTGGCGAACAGATCGCGGTACTCGGCGATCTTCTCCTGGCGCTTGGCCTTGGCATCGGCGGCTTCCTTGATCTCCTTGCGGTGGATGATGTTGGCCGCCCCTTCGGCGCCCATGACGGCGATTTCGGCCGTGGGCCAGGCAAAGACCATGTCGGCCCCCAGGTGGCGCGACGACATGGCGATGTAGGCGCCGCCGTAGTCCTTGCGGGTGATCAGCAGCAGCTTGGGCACCGTGGCCTCGCTGTAGCACCAGAGCAGTTTGGCGCCGTGGCGGATGATGCCGCCCCACTCCTGGTGGCTGCCGGGCAGGTAGCCGGGCACGTCGGCGATGGTCAGCAGCGGAATGTTGAAGGCATCACAGAAGCGGATGAAGCGCGTGGCCTTGTCCGAGGCGTCGATGTCCAGGGCGCCGGCCATGAAAGCCGGCTGGTTGGCGATGATGCCGATGGTGCGCCCGTTGAGCCGGGCGAAGCACACCACGATGTTCTTGGCGAAGTATTCGTGGGGTTCCAGGATCACGCCCTTGTCCACGATCGACCGGATCACGGCCTTCATGTCGTAGCCCGCGTTGGGGTTTTCGGGGATGATCTTGTCCAGGGCCGGATCGGTGCGCCGCGGGTCGTCCTCGGCGGTGATCCGCGGCGGATCTTCCATGTTGTTGCTCGGCAGGTAGGAGAGCAGCTCGCGGATGCGTGCAAGGGTCCCGGCGTCATCTTCGCAGGCGAACTGGGCCACGCCGCTCTTTTCGTTGTGGGCCATGGCGCCGCCCAGATCCTCGAAGGAGATTTCTTCGCCGGTGACCGCCTTGATCACCTCCGGGCCGGTGATGAACATGTAGCTAGAGTTCTTCACCATGAAGACGTAGTCGGTCATGGCCGGCGAATAGACCGCGCCGCCGGCGGTGGGGCCCATGATGGCCGAGATCTGGGGGATCACGCCCGAGGCCAGGGAGTTGCGGTAGAAGATATTGCCGTAGCCGCACAGGGCGTCCACGCCCTCCTGGATGCGGGCACCGCCCGAGTCGTTGAGGCCCACCAGGGGCGCGCCGGCCTTGAGGGCCAGATCCATCACCTTGCAGATCTTCTGCGCGTGCATCTCGCCCAGGCTGCCGGCCCGGGACGTGAAATCCTGGGCGAAGGCGAAGACCGGCCGGCCGTCCACCAGGCCATGGCCGGTGATGACGCCGTCGGAGGGGATCTCCTCTTTTTGCATGTCGAAATTGACGCAGCGGTGCTGGACGAACATGTCCAGCTCCCGGAAACTGCCCTTGTCGAACAGTGCATTGAGCCGCTCCCGGGCGGTCAGGCGGCCTTTGTCTTTTTGCTTGGCCACCATTTTGGCGCCGCCCATTTCAAGGGTTTTGGCTTCACGTGCCTTGAGCGCCTTGATTTTATCTTCCACACTGCCCATACCGATATCCTTTCCCTTAAAGTGAACAGGCCGATGATTGGAAATGACAATGAAACGGCCGATACCGACCCGGAACAAAGATGGCCATGCCGGGCCTCGCAGGTTCTGACTCCACACGCCGAGAAACGTTGTTACGCTTTTTGGAGTTCACACTTCTTTCTTATGTAAGCCTTCGTTGTCAAGCAAAAAAAGCAGGGTTCGCGCCGCTCCGGTGGGCGTCAGGCGCCCCTGGCGCACCCGGTCCAGCGTATCCGGCAGCCGTGCCCGGACCCGGGGATCCTGATGGAACCGCTCCTGGAGTCCTTCGCGGATCAGGGACCACATCCACTCCAGGTCCTGCTCTCTGCGCCGGGCCTGCAGCTCGCCGCTGTTCCCCAGGCGCCGGCGGTGCTCGCTGACCAACCCCCAGATGTTCTCCAGGCCGGCCATGCTCCTGGCGCTGCAGGTGACCACCGGTACCGTCCAGCCGGCCGAGGTGGGCAGCATCAGGTGCAGGGCATTTTCCAGCTCCTTGCGCGTGCGCTCGGCCAGGGGCAGGTTGTCGCCATCGGCCTTGTTGATGGCCACGGCATGGGCCAGCTCCAGGATGCCCTTCTTGATGCCCTGCAGGGCATCCCCGGCGCCGGTGATCATCAGGAGCAGGAAAAAATCGACCATGCTGGCCACGGCGGCCTCGTTCTGACCCACCCCCACGGTTTCGACGATCACCACATCGAAGCCGGCCGCCTCGCACAAAAGCATGGTTTCGCGGGTCATGCGCGCCACGCCCCCCAGGGTGCCGCCCGAAGGCGACGGCCGGATGAAGGCGGCCGGCGACGCGGACAAGCGCTCCATGCGGGTCTTGTCGGCCAGGATGCTGCCTCCCGAGCGTTGGGAGCTGGGGTCCACGGCCAGCACCGCCACCCGGTGCCCCTTTTCCACCAGCAGCGTGCCGAAGCTTTCGATGAAGGTGCTCTTGCCCACCCCGGGCACGCCGGAGATTCCCAGGCGCACGCCCTTGCCGGTGGCGGGCAGCAGGGCCTCCACCAGGTGCTGGGCCATCTCGCGATGGGCCGGCAGCCGGCTCTCCACCAGGGTGATGGCCTTGGAGAGAATCCGCCGGTCGCCGGTGAGCACCCCTTTGATATAGTAGCTCGCTGGCAGCGGGGTCATGTCGACCTGCTTAGCCTCGCTCGAGGGCGTTGAGCACTTCGTTGGCCGATTTGATCAGCGAGGTGCCGGGACCGAACACACCCACCACGCCGGCCTTGAAGAGAAAATCGTAGTCGGCCGGCGGAATCACGCCGCCCGCCACCACCTTGATCTCCTCGCTGCCCTGGGCCTTGAGGGCCGCGATGAGCTGGGGCACCAGGGCCTTGTGGCCGGCGGCCAGGGTCGAGACGCCCACCACGTGCACGTCGTTCTCCAGGGCCATGCGCGCCGCCTCCTCCGGGGTCTGGAACATGGGGCTGATGTCCACGTCGAAGCCGAAATCGGCAAAGGCCGTGGCCACCACCTTGATGCCCCGGTCGTGGCCGTCCTGGCCCATCTTGGCCAGCAGGATGCGCGGTCGGCGGCCTTCGCGCTCGAGGAACTGTTCGGTGCGCTTGCGCAGGCTGTCGATCACGGCCGGATCTTTATATTCCGAAGCATAGATGCCCGAGATTACTTGCGTGGTGGCCACGAAACGGCCGAACGCCTTTTCCATGGCATCGGAGATTTCGCCCACGGTGGCCCGGGCGCGCACGGCCGGAATGCAGGCGCCCAGCAGGTTGCCGCCCGACTTGGCCGCCTCGGTGACGCCCGCCAGCGCCTTGGCCACGGCCTGGGGATCGCGTTTGGCCTTGATCCCCTTGAGCCGCTCGACCTGTTCGTGGCGCACGGTCTCGGGCACTTCCAGGACGTTTTCCAGCGGCTTTTCCTTCACCTGGTACTTGTTGACCCCCACGATGACATCCAGACCCTGGTCGATGCGCGCCTGGCGCCGGGCGGCCGACTCCTCGATGCGCATCTTGGGCATGCCGGTCTCGATGGCCTTGGCCATGCCGCCGAGCTTTTCCACCTCGTCGATGATCTTGCGCGCCTCGCGGATCAGGGCGCCGGTGAGGGCCTCCACGTAGTACGAGCCGCCCAGGGGATCCACCACCCGGCACACCTGGGACTCTTCCTGGATCACCAGCTGGGTGTTGCGGGCGACACGCGCCGAAAAATCGGTGGGCAGGCCCACGGCCTCGTCGAAGGAGTTGGTGTGCAGCGACTGGGTGCCGCCCAGCACCGCGGCCAGGGCTTCTATGGTCGTGCGAATGATGTTGTTGTAGGGGTCCTGCTCGGTGAGGCTCCAGCCCGAGGTCTGCACATGGGTGCGCAGCATTGTCGAACGGGCGTCCTTGGGGTTGAAGCGGCTGACCAGCTCGTGCCACAGGAAGCGCGCGGCCCGCAGCATGGCGATCTCCATGAAGAAGTTCATGCCCACGCCGAAGAAGAACGAGAGCCGCGGCGCGAAGTCATCGATACTCAGGCCCGATTTGAGCGCCGCGCGCACATACTCCACGCCGTCGGCCAGGGTGAAGGCCAGTTGCAGCAGCGACGTGGCGCCGGCCTCCATCATGTGGTAGCCGCTGATGCTCACCGTGTTGAAGCGCGGCATGTGCTGCGAGCAGTAGGCGATGATATCGGCCACGATGCGCATGGAGGGCACCGGCGGATAGATGTAGGTGTTGCGCGTCAAATACTCCTTGAGGATGTCGTTCTGGATCGTTCCCGAGAGCTTCTCCTGGGCCACCCCCTGCTCTTCGGCGGCCACGATGTACATGGCCATGACCGGCAGCACCGCGCCGTTCATGGTCATGGAGACCGACATCTTGTCCAGCGGAATCTGGTCGAAAAGAATCTTCATGTCTTCCACCGAATCGATGGCCACGCCGGCCTTGCCCACATCGCCCACCACCCGGGGATGGTCGGAGTCGTAGCCCCGGTGGGTGGCCAGGTCGAAGGCCACCGAGAGGCCCATCTGGCCGGCCGCCAGGTTGCGGCGGTAGAAGGCGTTGGAGTCCTTGGCCGTGGAGAACCCCGCATACTGCCGGATGGTCCACGGCCGGCCGGCATACATGGTGGCCATGGGGCCGCGCACATAGGGCGCAAAGCCGGGCAGCGTGCCCACATGCTCCAGATTTTCCAGATCCTCGGCCGTGTACAGCGGTTTGACGGTGATGCCCTCGGGGGTGTGCCAATTCAATACGTCGACGGAGGCGCTCTTGAGCTGTTTTGCCGCCAGTGCTTTCCACTGGTCGATGGTGGGTTGCTGTGCCATGGAGTTCTCCTTTATGGTTTGGCTTTACTTTTCGATGGTCATGCCCCGCCACACCAGCTCGAACAGAACATTGGCCTGGGCGGCCAGACCTTCTCTGCGACCGCGCTGAAACCACATGAAGACGGTGCGCTGGACCAGACCGAGCATGAAATCGAGGAGCACGCCGGCCCGAACGTTGGGGTTGAGGATGCCCTGGGCCTGCCCCTTTTTCAGCACATCCAGATACAGGTGGATCATCTTCTTCTGCTCGAAGGTTTCGTCGGCCATCCAGGTGGCCATGGGCAGCGTCAGAAACAGCATGCGGCCCAGATGGGGATGGCGTTCGTAGTAGTCGAGCTGCAGCCAGAGCACCTTGCGCAGCTTCTCCTTCAAGTCCTCGATGCCCTGCAGGTGGTCGACGATGCGCTCGGTGAGCTTGCCCAGCCACACGTCCACGAAGGCGAAGACCAGGCGCTCCTTGCTGCCGTAGTGCTTGTAAATGGTACTGAAACTGACCCCGGCTCGTTTGGCCACATCGCGCAGGGTGGCCTGGTGAAAGTCGGCGTTGGAAAAAATGTCGAGCACCGCCTGTTCCAGCCGGGCCTCGACTTCGGGCCGCAGGGTCGGTAACGATGTTACTGTTTTTTTGTTATCCCCGGTGTTCCGAGATGCGGAAGCCTTGCGGAGAGATCGGCTGGGAGGAGGCGTTGGGAGCGTTGCAGGCTTCATTTGCATCGGCTTTCGAGGGGACCCGGCATCCTGGGCGGAGGGCGCCGGGCCGTTCCAAAAAAAGTAACATTGTTACTGTGGATGGAACTATACCCTTCGAAAAAAGCCGCTGTCAAGGCGAAATTTCGGACCCGGGAAATCCCTTAATGGTCCCGCTGGCACAGCTCCACCAGCACCCCGCCTGTCTCTTTGGGATGGAGGAAGGCGATCTTGGCGCCGCCGGCCCCGATGCGGGGCTTTTCGTCGATGAGGCGGATCCCTTTGGCTTTCAGCTCGGCCAGGGCCGCTTCGATGTCGTCCACGCGAAAGGCGATGTGCTGAATGCCTTCGCCCCGCTTTTCGATATACTTGGCCACCGGACCGTCGGGGGCCGTGGATTCGAGCAGCTCCACTTCGCTCTCGCCCACGGGGAAAAAGGCGGTGGTCACCTTTTGCTCGGCCACGGTTTCGCTGCCTTCGAAGGGCAGGCCCAGAACCTTGGTCCAGAACGTGCTGGCATTGTCGATGCTGTTGACCGCGATACCCAAGTGATCGATCTTGAGAATTTTCATGGGGCTCTCCATTGGTGGGGGGTTGATTGAGCGCCACCCGGGAAGGCGCTGTTCACCGGCAAACCGATCGCACCTCCCTGAATGGACACCGATTAGCGATATTTGGCCATCACCCGCTTGAAGCCCGGCAGGGCATTGAGGATGGTCTGATCGTCCACGCAGAAAGCGATGCGAAAATGGCCGGGACCGGCGAAACCGCTGCCCGGCACGGTCAAAATCAGTTCTTGCTGGAGCTCGCGTACGAAGGCCACGTCGTCGGCCACGGGGGTCTTGGGGAAGAGGTAGAAGGCGCCCGGCGGCGTGACGAAGGAATAGCCGGCATCGGCCAGTCCATCGCACAGCAGATCCCGCTTGCGCTTGTACTGGCCCATGTCCACGCTGGCGCCCTGGAGGCAGGCCACTACGCGCTGCATCAGGGCCGGGGCGTTGACGAAACCCAGGATGCGGTTGGTGAGGGTCAGGGCCGCCCGGATGTCCGCTTTATAGGTGGCCGCCGGGTGGACCGCCGCGAAACCGATGCGCTCGCCGGGGATGGAGAGATCCTTGGAGTAGGAGGTGGCGATCAGGCTTTCGGGATAGGCCGCAAAGATACTGGGCACCGGCCGGCCGTCGAAAACGATCTTGCGGTAGGGCTCGTCGGAGACCAGATAGATGGTGCGCTTTAATTCCTGCCCCTTGCGGGTGAGCAGGTCGCCCAGGTGCGCCAGGCTTTCGGCCGAATAGATCTGGCCGGTGGGGTTGTTGGGCGAATTGATCAGCACCACCTTGGTCTTGGCGTTGATGGCGTCTTCGATGGCCCCAAGGTCCAGGGTGAAATCGGGCCGGGTGGGCACCATGCGAACGGTCCCGCCGTGGTTGTCCACATAGAAGCGGTATTCCACGAAACAAGGGGTGGGCACGATGACCTCGTCGCCCGGATCGAGCAGGGCCTTGAAGATCACGTTGAGCGCCCCGGCCGCGCCGCAGGTCATGATGATATCGGCCGCCGCCAGGGTCACCCCCTGCTCGCCGGCCAGGTAGTCGGCCACGGCCACGCACACCTGGGGGTAGCCCGACTGGGGCATGTAGCAGTGGTCGCCCAGACCGCAGGCGCTCACCGTATCGCGCAGGGTGTCGTGAAACTGCGGGGGCGGGGGCAGGTTGGGATTGCCCAAACTGAAATCGAACACTTTATCGGCGCCGTGCAGCGCCTTGAGCCGGGCGCCCTCCTCGAACATCTTGCGAATCCAGGAGGACTGGGTCATGGCGGCACTGATCTTCTGGGCTACGGACATGATTCAACTCCAGCCGGTTTGGCGATTCGGGTTGATTTTTCTCTTCAGCCGGTCCTACTTCACCGCTTCCACCGTCTTTACTTCCGGCACCGCTTGCTTGATGATGCGCTCAATGCCGTTTTTCAAGGTCATCTGGGACATGGGACATCCGGAGCAGGCCCCCTGCAGCCGAACCTTCACCACCCCGTCGTCGCTGACGCTCACCAGCTCCACGTTGCCGCCGTCGGCCTGGAGCATCGGCCGGATCTTCTTGATCGCTTCTTCGACTTTTTCTTTCATGGCCATTTCCTTTCAAGAGAAGAATTTTGGAATCTTCGAACAGGTCGGAACGTATCGCATCAAAAGGGGGAACGGTCCAATTTTCCGGTTCTTACGCGCCGCCGGCCCCGGTTTCCAGTTGGGCGTAGAACGCTTTGCGGAACCGCGGAAAATCACCCTCTAATATAGCGACCCGCGCCTCTTTGACAAGCCGCAAATAGAAATGCAGATTATGGATAGTGGCCAGCCGGTGCACCAGGATCTCCCTGGCCAGGTACAGGTGGCGCAGGTAGGCCCGGGAGTATCGTCGACAGGTATAGCAGTCGCAGCCGGGTTCGATGGGGGCGGTGTCGTCGCGGTAGCGGGCGTTGTTGATGTTCAGGGTGCCGGCGGCGGTGAAGAGCTGGCCGTTGCGGGCGTTGCGCGTGGGCATGACGCAATCGAACATGTCGGCCCCCAGAGCGATCATCTCGATCAGATCGGCCGGCGTGCCCACGCCCATCACATAACGCGGGGCGCCGGCGGGCAGCAGCGGCAGCGTGTGGGCCGCCATCTCCAGCATCAGCGCCTTGGGCTCGCCCACGCTCAACCCGCCCACGGCATAGCCGGGAAAACCGACGGCGGCGATCTCCTCCACCGAACGCGTGCGCAGCTCCGGGAACATGCCCCCCTGGACGATGCCGAACAGCGCATTGGGGCATTCGGCCGCGGCCTGCCAGTGCGCCTTGCAGCGCCGGGCCCAGCGGGTGGTGAGGTCGGCGGCCGCGGCCGCCTGTTCCCGCCCGGCCGGATAGGCGATGCACTGGTCCAGGCACATCATGATGTCGCTGTTCAAGGCCATCTGCACCTGCACCGCCGATTCGGGGGTGAGCAGATGGCGCGCCCCGCCGTCCAGATGGGACTGGAAGGCGTAGCCCTCCTCGGAAATCTTGGAGAGCTCGGCCAGGGAAAAGACCTGGAAACCGCCGCTGTCGGTGAGGATCGGCCGTTGCCAGTGCATGAAGCGGTGCAACCCGCCGAAACGGCCGATGACCTCGGTCCCGGGCCGCAGATATAAATGGTAGGTGTTGCCCAGGATGATCCGGGCCCCCACCGCCTCCAGCTCCTCGGGAGAGACGGCTTTGACCGTCGCCTGCGTCCCCACCGGCATGAAAATCGGGGTCTCGATCCGGCCGTGGCCGGTTTCGATAACCCCGGCCCGGGCCGCACTGTTTCCGCAAGTTTTCTGCAGTTGAAAGAAAGTCATTTTTTCTCATGGCCCCAAAAATGGCACAATAGAGGCGTATGCCACGGAGTTGCCGCCGGATACGCCGTCGAGATCTCTCAAACAATCAGCATCGCATCCCCATAACTATAAAATCGATACCCTTCGCGCACCGCCTCCGCGTAGGCCGACAGAATGTTCTCTCTGCCCGCAAACGCCGACACCAGCATCAGCAGTGTCGATTTGGGCAGGTGGAAATTGGTGATCATGGCGTCGACCGCTTTGAAGGTGTAACCGGGGTAGATGAACAGGTCGCACTCACCACTGCGCTCGGCAAGCCGCCCCTGGTCATCGGCGCAAAATTCCAGCGTGCGCACACAGGTGGTGCCCACGGCCACCACCCGGGTGCCTCGTTGCCTGGCCGCATTCACCGCCTCGGCCGTGGCCGCCGGCAGGCTGAACCACTCGGCATGCATGCGGTGGTCGCGGATATCCTCGGCCTCCACCGGCAGGAAGGTGCCGTAGCCCACATGCAACGTCACGTCGGCCACGACCACCCCTGTGGCCTGCAGGCGGGCCAGCAGTTCGGGCGTAAAATGCAAGCCGGCCGTGGGCGCGGCGATGGCCCCCCTGCGGCTGGCATAGACCGTCTGATAAGTGCGCTGATCGGTGGGGGTGTCCCCCCGGCGGATGTAAGGCGGCAGGGGCACGTGGCCGATGCGCTCCAGCACCTGCTCGAACGCCTCGGCGCTCTCGAAGGCCAGGGAACAGGTGCGCTCCTGGAGCGCCACCACGGTGGCGCTCAGCCCCCCATCGAAGATCAGGCGGGTGCCGGGCCTGGGCCGCTTGGAAGCCTTCACCAGGCAGGTGAAGACCTTGCGGGCCGCGCCCTGGGCATAGTCCAGGATCAGGGCCTCCACCCGGCCGCCGCTCTCCTTGCGTCCCAGCAGCCGGCCGGGAATCACCCGGGTGTTGTTGCGCACCAGCACATCGCCGGCAGCGAGCAGTTCCGGCAGATCGTCGAACCGCCGGTGGGCCGGCCGACCGGTGGCCCGCCCCAGGTGCAGCAGGCGGGAACGGTCGCGCTGGACCATGGGCGCCTGGGCGATCAAGGATTCCGGCAAATGATAGTCATAGTCACTCAAATTGAACATTTCGACAGCCGTCCAAAATCCCGGGCCGCCTCAATTTCGGCCCCAATAGACCAATAACAACCCCACCACCATCAAGCCGAACCCCATGCGCCGCAGCGAGCGATCCGGCACTGCCATGAGCTTCTGGAGCCAGGGCTTCATCTTGTCCGGAAAGGCGAAGTAAGGCAGCCCCTCCACGATCATCACCATGCCGATCACGCACAAGAAATAGCGCATTTTCGCCGTCCCCCACCCCGATTGCCAATGGCCCCGTTACCTGGTAAAAAGCTTACCGCCAGGCCGGATTAGGCTACTATCCATTCATTCCGCCCTTGTCAAAGCATAAATCCCTTGACTTGGCCGGGTGGATTGGCCAGAGTCACCGGGTTTGGGCCGGTTCCAGAGGCCCAGCCGCCATACAACGAAGGATCTGCCGACCATGACGACATTCGAACCGGTCATCGGGCTGGAAGTCCACGCCCAACTCAAAACCGAGACCAAAATCTTCTGCGGATGCTCCACCCGTTTCGGCGGCCCGCCCAACGCGCACACCTGTCCGGTCTGCCTGGGCATGCCTGGGGTCCTGCCGGTGCTCAACAAGCAGGTGGTCGAATTCACCCTGCGCATGGCCCTGGCCACCCACTGCGCGGTCCAGGAAGTGAGCCGTTTCGCCCGCAAGAACTACTTCTACCCGGACCTGCCCAAAGGGTACCAGATCTCCCAGTACGAACTGCCCATCGCCCTCGACGGCCACGTGGAGATCCAGCTGGACGGACAGACCCGGCGCATCGGCTTGACCCGCATCCACATGGAAGAGGACGCCGGCAAGCTGCTCCACGACCCCACGCGGCCGGTCAGCCGGGTGGACCTGAACCGCACCGGCGTGCCGCTCATGGAGATCGTCAGCGAGCCGGACCTGCGCTCGCCCGAAGAGGCCGGCGCCTACCTGCGCACCCTGCGCGCCATCATCCGCTGGATCGACATCGGCGACGGCAACATGGAGGAGGGCAGCTTCCGCTGCGATGCCAACGTCTCCCTGCGCCCCACCGGGACGACCCCTTTCGGCACCCGCGCCGAGATCAAGAACCTCAACTCCTTCAAGCACGTGGAAAAGGCCCTGCGCTACGAAATCGCCCGCCAGACGGAAATCCTCATGGACGGCGGCGCGGTGGTGCAGGAGACCCGCCTGTGGGACCCGGACAAGGGGGTGACCCTCTCCATGCGCGGCAAGGAAGATGCCCACGACTACCGCTACTTCCCGGACCCCGACCTGCCGCCCGTGGTGGTGGACCCGGCCTGGGTGCAATCGGTCAGCGACAGCCTGCCCGAGCTGCCCGATCAGCGCCGGGCGCGTTTCGTCCGGGAGTTCCAGCTGCCCGCGTACGATGCCGCCATCCTCACCGGCTCCCGGGAGCTGGCCGACTACTTCGAAGCCTGCCTCGCGCGGTTCGACCAGCCCAAGAGCGTCAGCAACTGGATCATGGGCCCCTTGCTGGGGCTGCTCAACAGCCAGGAAAAAACCATCGAGCAATCGCCCATCAGCGCCGCCGACCTGGCCGCCCTGCTCCAGACCATCGATAAAGGCACCATCAGCGCCAAGATCGCCAAGACCGTCTTCGACGAAATGGCCGCCACGGGTCAATCGGCCGACGCCATCATCCAGGCCAAGGGCCTGGTCCAGGTCTCGGACACCAGCGCCATCGAACAGGCCGTCGACGCCGTGTTGGCCCGGGCCGCCGACGAGGTGGCGCGCTACAAAGCCGGCCAGACCAAGTTGATGGGCTTCTTCGTGGGCCAGGTGATGAAGGCGACCCAGGGAAAGGCGAACCCGAAGATCGTCAACGAACTGCTGTCTAAAAAACTGAATCAAGCATGAACAAGGGTTTCAGGTTTCAATTGTCGGGTTTTAGGTGAAGGCATACTGTCGTTTGGACCGAGGTGTCTTCGGCTTAAAACTACCGTAGGACTAAAAGGAGTCTGCATTGAAAATTTTTAACCGCACGCGCTTGGTTTCGGCCATTGTGTTCAGTCTGGTCTTTCTGCCGGCCATGGCAGCCGCCGCGCCGGCCAAGGTGGCGATTCTGCCGTTTGCCATTCACAGCGACAAGGACTACGGCTTTCTGCAGAAAGGCATCGTGGAGATGCTGACTTCGCGGCTGTCGGCCCCGGGCAAGGTAGAAGTGATCGACCCGGTCGTCACTGAAAAGGCCCTGGCCGAAGCCAAGGGCCTGACCGGTGACAAGCTGGCCCAGGCCGTGGCCGGCAAGCTGGGCGCCGATGTGGCCATCCATGGCAGCCTGACGGTGCTGGGCGACAGCGTCAGCATCGATGCCAAGGCCCTGGATCTCACCGGCGGTCATGGGCCGCTGACCTTCTTCAAACAGACCCAAACCCTGGGCGAAGTGATCCCCCAGATCAACCTCATGGCCGGCGAGATCGACCGCCAGCTGTTCGGCGTCACCCCTCCCGCGGCCACCGCCGCGGCGGCACCCGCCACAGCCGCCGCCACGGCGGCCACAGCCGCAGCAGCAGCACCCGCCCAACCCGACATCCACATGCACCCCGAAAAGCTATTGCAAAATGGTCAACCGATCTCGCCCGAAAGTCTGCCACCCAGCCCCTTGGCAGCGTCTGCACCGGCCGCTGTGCAGAGCGGCAACACACTTAACCCCGCATTTGTAGCCGCTCCGGGAGCAGGGACCACAGACAATCCCGGTTTTTGGAAAAGCCGCAATTACGCATACCTGATCAACGGCATCGATGTGGGGGATTTGGACAAAGACGGCCAACAGGAGACCGTGGTGGCCACCCCGGATAAGATCTTCATCTACCGCTTCATCCAGGGCAAGCAGCAGACCGTGGCGGAAATTCAAGGCGGGCAGGGGCGTTTTATCAGCGTCAGCATCGGCGACATCAATAAAAACGGCACCCCCGAAATTTTCGTCACCGGCTTCTCTTCGACCCTCAATACCCTGGAGTCTTATGTGTACGAATTCGACGGCCGGACCTTCGCTCCCATCGTCCAGAAGAGCCGCTACTACTATTCCGTGGTGCGCCACCCCGCCCTCGGCCCAGTTCTGCTCGGCCAGAAGCAGACCAGCGACGAGAGCATTTATGCCGACCCCATCTTCGAAATGGCCTGGAAAGGCGGTGAATATGTGCCCGAACGCCAGGTGCTCAAGGCAAACAAGGGCAACCTGCTGGGCTTTGCCTACGGCGATATCATGCAAAACAATGGCGAGAGCATGGTGGTTCTGGATGGGGACGATAACTTGCGGCTGCTGACCCCGGACGGCAAGAAGCAATGGATGAGCGAGGACAAATACGGCGGCACCATGCTCTATTATCTTCCGCCCTCTAAAATGCTGGGTGACATCAACGCCAAGGCCTATTTGCCCGTACGCATCCGCACCGCCGACCTTGATAACAACGGCAAGCTCGAAGTGCTCGTGATTCAGAATCAAGATCGGGCCAGGCGGATCATGGCCCAGCAGCGCGTCTTCAGCTCGGGCCGGATCGAAGCCCTGGCCTGGGATACCCTGGGCCTGGCGCCGGCCTGGACCACCCGCCAGCTCGCCGGCCGCATCCAGGATTTTGCCATCGGCGATTTCGACAACGACGGCACCAACGAACTGCTGATCGCCGTGGTCACCAAGGAAGGGGCCATCATCTTCACCGATGCCGAGAGCAGCCTGGTGGCTTTTGATTTGAAACAGCCCCGGTAAGCCTTACACGATCGTTTTTCGATGCAAACCCAGCGAATTCTATCGGGAACCAGGCTGTCAGACCGGAACAGCCTGGTTCTAAAAGTGCGCGAAATGTGCCGAGTACCATGGTTTCGCGAAGTGCTCGCAAAGCGTCTGATGAGCAGGGCGATTTCTCTTTCACCCCCGATTAAAAGCATTCGTACCCTTTAGCAAGCACCAGGCCCTAACCGGCGGTGCCATACCGTTGGAAACCCCCGGTGTTTGCAACCCGTGATAAAAAAGATAGCCTGCTTTGGTACCGCAAAATGTTGCCCCAACTGGGTCAATAGGCTCGAAATGCCGGTGCGGCGGAAACGGATCGGAAGAAGCGGAAGCTAAGGCAAAAAGGGCGGGCGCTGGAGATCTGAAGACAGAAGCTGTATTCACGAGAAAAGCCGGAGCCAATGGCTCCGGCTTTTGGTTTTACACTTTTACACAGATATTGACTTCAGGTGCTTAGAAATCGATCCTGAAGCTGACCACGCCATAAGTCATGGTGCCCTGATCTGCATCCTCTTGGGTATCGATTTTTAAGTCCCCGCGATCCACCATGCCGATTTCCGGGGTCACGGTGACGCCCGGAGCCAGGCCGATGCCCACCTGGGCATAGTACAGGTAGCCGGTCTGATCGCTGCTAAGATCAGCACCATTAGGAGCGACATCCCTTTGAATGTAATTGTAAGTGCCGCCGGCCTCAACCCGCAAGGTAGGGCTGAATTTGAAGCCCAGGGCCAGGGTGGCCTGGGTCAGTTCGGAATCTTCGACGTCGTCGTCGAGGATAGCCGCGTTCATCAGACCGGTGGTAGTCCCCACAACGAGGTTGGTTTCGCCGTAGTTGCCCGGGTTGACCATGTAGGAACCGGTCGCATTGGCGTAGAAGCCGCCGAGGCGCAGCATTGCACCCAAGCCAAAATGGTAGCTGTCGATGCTCTTGTCGGTTTCGTCAGCGCCGCGGTTGACCACGTCATAAGTCTGGTAACCGACCACGGGCCGAACACTGATCATGGGGGTGTTGAGCTGGTAGGCCAGTTCAACGCGCGGGATGTAGAAATCCTTGTCATCGGCATATCCCGTAAGCGTAGCGGCGTTTCCGTTGGGCTCGATCAAAGCCACCTGGAAACCACCGACGGTCAGCTTGATCTGGGGCTGACGGCCGATGTAGGGCAGGCCGGCCACCAGGAAGATCGCTTCGCCCATGTCACCAATGTCGGCGACCATGTTGGAATAGCCCAGAAAGGTGGCCGGGGTGTAGTCTTTACCAAGGGTGAGGCTGCCGGCGCCGAAGTTCCAGGTACCATAGGCCAAACGCAGGTAGGTCTGGGTGAGATCCGAATTTGTACGGTCGGATTCCCTGAGCCCTAGCTCGAAGACGGCGTTGAGGGTGTCGGAAGCCTTGATCTTGGCGCCGAAGCGGCTCTGGCCGCTGAAGGACAGCATGGTGCCCTGATCGTCGAAACCGCCGCCCGCGCCGATGGTGCCGTCCATGTACGGTCCGCCAAGAAAATCCTCGCTTACGTCATAGTACCCCAAATGGGTACGGAAACTGCCGTAGAGTGCCGTCTCTGCGGCCATGGCCGGGGCTGCCAACCCCAGTACTAAAAGAACTACCAATAGTTTCTTCATCTGTTGTCCTCCTTCAAAGACAATGGGTTAATAGAAAGCCAAACCAACAAAAAAAAACGGCCAAAGCATCGGCCGCCGCCAAACTCCTGGCTTCAGGCATTTCCTTTCGAGACGGACTGCATCGCGGGTTGCATTCGTTTCAATTGGATATTTGGCCCAATTCAGTTAATGGCGGTGGTTCAATACATTTGGCCACCTACAACTTGCGGCCAACCTAACAGCACCTAAAAATTATGTCAAGGACTTTTCTTTACCCGTTTACCCAGCAGCCGTGCCACATTTCGGTTCGGCATCGCCGGCCCTGCTTATCACTCCTGGATTCTGTAACATGACGGCACGCGAAATAGCACCGGCGGCGGGTTTGTCTCGTTGGCGGGGATTGGCGCCCTTACTATCTATGCCCCCTTGGCTGTCTCCCAATACAATATGTTGTGCAGTCAACGGTTTTTCATCGTTGCTTCAGGTCATCGAAAAGCGGAAAGGGTCGAGCCGCCTCAAACGACCCACTTTTAACTTCCGGTCGACGCGCCCGTGCGACCGAACACTTTCTCCAACTCCCGCAGGGTCCAGCGAATCCAGGTGGGCCGGCCATGGGGGCAGTGGGAGGCGTTGGGGCACTGGTCCATCTGCTCGAGCAGGCTTTTAATCTGGGTCTCGTTGAGACGCTGATTGGCCCGCACGGCCCGGTGGCAGGCCATCACCCGGCGGCACTCGTCCAGCAACCTGTCGACCCCGGCGGCGAGACCCGTTTCCAGGCTGTGCTCCACCAGGGCGCGCACCAGGGACGCGGCGGCTTGTTCCCCCAGCAGGGAGGGCAGGCTCTTGACGGCGAAGGTGTTGCCGCCGAAGGGTTCGATCTCCAGCCCCAGGGCGGCCAGTCCCGGAATGAGCCGGGTCAGCATTTCGGCTTCGCCGAAGCCCAGTTCCACCGTTTCGGGCAGCAGCAGGTGCTGGGCTTCCACCCGGCCGGCGTTTCGCCCCAGGGCCTCATAGACGATGCGCTCGTGGGCCGCGTGCTGGTCGATCAGGATCAGATCGTCGCCATCCTGGCAGATGAGATAGGTGCCGCGGAACTGGCCGATGACGGTGAGGTCGGCGAACCGGCGGCCGGCCCAGAGGGGTTGCTGGGCCGGTGCGGCGGCCACGGCCGGCGTCCCGGTGGCCGCGGGCGGAACCGGTGGCCGGACCGCTTCGCTTTCTGGAAAAGCCGGGGCGTAGGCCGGCATCGGTTCGGCCACCTGCCGGACCGGTTCCAGGCCCTGTGCCCGGGACGGGGGCGCGGCCCACAGGCGCTTTTCGGCAGCTGTCAGGGCCCGGGTCACGGCGGCCGCCACCAGGCCGTGCACCCGGCGGCTGTCGGCAAAACGAATCTCGTGTTTGGTGGGGTGCACGTTCACGTCCACCTGGTCGCAGGGCAGGGCCAGCTGGAGCACGGCCAGGGGGAACTGGCCGCTCATGATGCGGCCGCGGAACCCTTCGATCAGGGCGTGCTGCATCACCCGATCGCGCACCCGCCGGCCGTTGACGAACAGGTAAATGGAGCGCGCGGTGGCCCGGGTCTGCCGGGCGGGCGCCACAACTCCCTGCAGAGCATAATCACGGTCGAGGGCCGCGACGGCAAGCAGGTCGGCCGGCGCCGGGCCGAGCACATCGGCGGCGCGCAGGGTCGGGTCGCCTACCTTGGGCCATTGTTTGACCACCTTGGCGTTGTGCAGCAGCTTGAAGTGGACCTGGGGGTAGCCGAGGGCCATGCCGGCCACGGTGTCGGCGACATGGGCCGTTTCGGTGGCGATGCTCTTGAGGAATTTGCGCCGGGCCGGGGTGTTGAAGAAAAGCTGGCCCACCTGGATCAGGGTGCCGGGCGCGGCGCCGGCCTCGGTCACTTCGAGGATCTTGCCGCCCGCCACGCGCACCTGGGTGCCGCTGTCGGCGCCGGGCTCGCGGGTGGTGAGGGTCAGCCTGGAAATCGCCGCGATGCTGGGCAGGGCCTCGCCCCGGAACCCCAGGGTGCGGATGGCGGCCAGATCCTCCTCCGCGCGCAGCTTGCTGGTGGCGAAGCGCTCCAGGGCCAGCAGGGCGTCGTCCCGGCCCATGCCGGCACCGTTGTCCGCCACCTGGATCAGGGCACGGCCGCCCTCTTCGATCTCGATCACGATGCGGTCGGCACCGGCGTCCAGGGCGTTTTCCACCAACTCCTTGACCACCGAGGCGGGCCGTTCCACCACCTCCCCGGCCGCGATCTTGTTGGCCAGGATGTCGGGCAGGATGCGGATGCGCGCCATCGGTCAGGGCCGCCTAATCGCCGGCGGCCGCATCGGGATCGTCGCCCCGCAACAACTCTTCCAGGGCGGCGGCCTCGGCCGGCGTAAGGTTGAAGGTCAGGCAGGCCCGGTCGATGAGGGCGTTGACCGACACCTCCGGGTCGTCCCGGCGCTGGTCGCTGATCCATTTGACCGCTCTGCGCAGATTCTCTCCCTGGGGTTGGATGCTCATGGCCGTTTCCATCCTTTTATGGTTCCGGGCGCGAAAGTGTTCCCGTACCCGACCTATACCGCATTCGAGAACGAAATGAAAAGGTCGCTCAAAGGCTCAAGACCGGTTTCTTCCGGTGATATTCGGTGGCCTGCTCGAACGCATGGGCCGCCGCCAGCAGGCGTTCCTCCTGGAAATGGCTGCCGAGCAGCTGCAATCCGATGGGCAGCCCGTCGGCCGAAAAGCCGCAGGGCACCGAAATCCCTGGAATGCCGGCCAGGTTGGCGCTCAGGGTGTACATGTCCGAAAGATACATGGCCAGGGGGTCGTCGGCATGGGCCCCGATGGGCGTGGCCGGAGTGGGGGTCACCGGCGAGGCGATCAGATCGCATTTTTCGAAGGCCGCCGCGAAATCGCGCATGATCAGCGTTCGCACCTGGGAGGCCTTGCGGTAGTAGGCATCGTAATAACCGGCGGAAAGGGCATAGGTGCCGAGCAGGACGCGGCGCTGCACCTCGGCGCCGAACCCGCGGGAGCGCGTGGCGCGGTACATCTCCAGCAGCTCTTCGGAACCGCCGTCGCGCAGGCCGTATTTGACCCCGTCGTAGCGGGCCAGGTTGGAGCTGGCCTCGCAGGGGGCGATGACGTAGTAGGCGGCCACACCGTAGTCGGTATGCGGCAGGGCCACCTCCACGGTGACGGCGCCCAACGCCTCCAGGGTGGCGACGGCGCGGCGCACCGTGTCGGCCACCTGGGGATCGAGGCCCGGGCTTTCGAAATGGCTGCGGGGAATGCCGATGCGCAGGCCGTGCACCCCCCGGGTCAGCGCCGCCCGATAGTCGGGCACGGGCTGGGGGGCGCTGGTGGCATCGGCCGGATCATGGCCGGCAATGGCCTGCAGCATCTCGGCGCAATCGGCCACCGTCTTGCCCAGCGGCCCGATCTGGTCCAGCGAAGAGGCGAAAGCCACCAGGCCGAACCGCGACACCCGGCCGTAGGTGGGCTTGAGGCCGACCACGCCGCAATGGGAAGCGGGCTGGCGGATGGAGCCGCCGGTATCCGACCCCAGACTGGCCAGGCACATGTCGGCGGCCACGGCCGCGGCCGAACCGCCGCTGGAACCGCCGGGGATGCAGGCCGTGTTCCAGGGGTTGCGGGTCACCTGGAAAGCGGAGTGCTCGGTGGTCGAACCCATGGCGAACTCGTCCATGTTGAGCTTGCCCACCATCACCGCCTGCTGATCCTTGAGCCGCCGGGTGACGAAGGCATCGTAGGGCGGAATGAAATTTTCCAGGATGCGCGACCCGCAGGTGGTGCGCACCCCCTGGGTGCAGATCACATCCTTGAGGGCGACGGGGATGCCGGTGAGCGATGCCGTGCGCCCCTGGGCGATGGCCGCGTCGGCCTGACGCGCCTCCGCCAGCGCGGCTTCGGCGGTGACGGTGAGAAAGGCCTGAACCGTCGGGTCCAGGGCGGCGATACGGTCCAGCACCGCCTGGGTCAGCGCCACCGAGGAGATCTCCTTGCGCTGCAGCAGGTCGCGGGCCTGGGCTATGGTCAGTTCGTATAAATGGGTCATCGCTTCAACCTTTTTTCAGCTTCCCGGCAGCGGTGGTATCGGCTGTCGGGGAAGATTTGGGCCAGGTCTTGATCAACTGCAGGATGTGGCGCACGTAGGCGCATTCGCAGCGGGCCGGGCAAGGCCCCAGATCGTTCTGGTGCAGGCAGTGGCCGCCGCATTCGCTGCTGCCCGTGGCGCGTTCGACGAACACCGGGCCGTCGTAAAGGTCCCTGAAATCTTCGGCCATGAGCGCCAGGGTGGTCTTGCACCCATGGTTGAACAGCAGGATGCCCGCCTCGACGGCCCTGAAGTTGGCCTGATACCCCACCAGAACCAGTTCAGGATCGATCAGCCAATCGTCGCGCGTGCGCCATTCGAACCCGCACTTGGGGCAAACCTTGAACATGGCGGTCACCCGACGACCTTGGGCACCAGGAAGAAATCCTCTTCCCGGGCCGGCGCGTTGGCCAGGGCCAGATCCGTTGTCAGGTGGGACTGAAGCCGGTCCTCGCGGAAGGCGTTGGTCACGCCGATGGCGTGGGCCGTGGGCGGCACCCCCTCGGTGTCCACCCGGGCCAGAGTGTCCACGTAGGCCAGGATGGCGCCCACCTGGCTGGCCAGTTTTTCCACGGCCGCAGGATCGATGCGCAGGCGTGCCAGCTTGGCCACGTGAAGCAGTTCTTCGGTGCTGATTTTCATGGGCTTGGCCTCTGTTCGGTAGAATTATCCAACTCTTTTCTTGCGACTATCGTCCGCCCTCAATCGGTCCCTACCACCACCGCCTTGTATTTCTCCCCCTGGAGCTTCTTGAGCATGGCGTCAGCCGCCGGGCGCCCCTCGAATGCGCCCACCCGCACCCGGAACCAGGCATCCTTGCCGGACTTGAGCTGATAGGCCGGATAGCCCTTGGTGCGCAGGGCGTCCACCAGCTTGCCGGCGCTTTCCTGGTCCTTGAAGGCCGCCACCTGCACCGTGAACCGCGACTCGCCGGAGGCCGGCGCCGCGGCGGCCGGCCGGGCTTCGGGGGTGGGCGTGGCGGTGGGCGCGACCTTTTGTGCCGGTTTGGGCTCGGGGGCGGCGGCCTCCCCGGGCTTGGCCGCAGCTTGGGAGAGCGGCGTGGCCTTCGGCTTGATCGGTGTGGCTTTGGGCTTTACCGGCGTGGGCGTCGGCTGGGTTCTGACCGGCGAATTGGCAGGCGACTTCTCCTTGAGCTTCCAGATGCCCAACCTGCTGATTTCTTCCTGGCTCTCTTTGGCCTGGGCCGCCATCTCTGCGCGCTCTTCGGCCAGGGCTTTCTCTTTCTGCTCGGCCAGCTGGTTGTTCAGGACCTGGGTTTTGCGCGGCACCGCCACGGTCCCACGGCCGACCAGAAGGCCCAGCACGAACATCCAGGACAGGAGAAAAAGGGCCAGCACACCCCCGCCGATCAGCCTTTTGGGCGTCAGCCGAAAGGTGTATTTGCTTTGCGCCTGCGTCAAACCATCCGCCTCACATCTGCTCGGGAGCGGTAACGCCCAAAAGGCTCAATCCGTTGCGAATCGTCTTCTGTACGGCCAGCACCAGGCAGAGCCGGGCCAGGGTCAGGTCGCCGTCTTCGGTGAGCACCCGGTGCTTGTTGTAATAGGCGTGGAACAGAGCCGCCAGCTGCATGAGGAAAAAGGTGATGCGGTGGGGCGCCAGCGCCTGGGCGGCGGCGGCCACCACTTCGGGGTATCGTGCCAGGGCTTTGATCAACTGGATCTCTTCGGCTTCCACCAGACGGCGGCCGGCCGGCTCGCGCCAGGCGACCTCGGCCACTCCCTGCTCCCGGGCCTTGCGCAGGATGCTGGCGATGCGGGCATGCACGTACTGCACATAGTAGACCGGGTTGTCGTTGGACTTCTGCTTGGCCACCTCCAGATCGAAATCCAGGGGGGTGACGTAGTCCCGGGTCAGGAAAATAAACCGCGCCGCGTCCCGGCCCACTTCGTCCAATACTTCGCGCAGGGTGACGAAATCGCCCGAGCGCTTGCCCATGGCCACGGGCTGGCCATCGCGCAGCAGGCTGACCAGCTGCACCAGCAGCACCTGGAACTGCTCCCGGCGGCCGCCGCTGGCTTCCACGGCGGCGGTCATGCGCGGAATGTAGCCGTGGTGGTCGGCCCCCCAGACATCGATGATGCGGTCGAAGCCCCGTTGCAGCTTGTTGCGGTGGTAGGCGATGTCCGAAGCAAAGTAGGTGGTCTGGCCGTTCTGGCGCACCACCACCCGATCCTTTTCATCGCCGAAATCGGTGGTCTTGAACCACCAGGCCCCTTCCTGGAGATAGACGACGCCGCGCGCCTTGAGTTCTTCCAGGGAGCGGGTCACCTCGTCGCTGTCGAAAAGGCTCTGCTCGCTGAACCAGCGGTCGAAGCCGATGCCGAACAGGGCAAGGTCCCGGCGGATGCCGGCGATGATCTGCCCGGCCGCCACACGCGCGCAGTAGAGCACGGCCGCGTCGTCGGCCCCGCGGATGAAGTCCGCCCCCTTTTCGTCGAGCACGCCCCGGGCGATATCGCGAACATAGTCGCCGGGATAGCAATCTTCGGGAAAGTCGATCTCTTCGCCCAGCAACTGCCGGGCCCGCAGAATCACCGAGCGGCCCAGGGTCTGGATCTGGCGGCCCGAGTCGTTGATGTAGTATTCACGCTGGACGTCATACCCGCACAGGGAGAGAATACGGGCCACGCTGTCGCCTACTGCGGCCCCGCGGCCATGGCCCACATGCAGGGGGCCGGTGGGGTTGGCGCTGACGAACTCCACCTGGATGCGCTGGCCCCGGCCGATGTCCGTGGCGCCGTAGCCCTGATCCTGCGCCAGGACCTGGGCCACCACCGGCGGCCAGGCCCACGGCTGAAGGTAGAAATTGATGAAGCCCGGGCCGGCGATCTCCACCCGGGCCAGGCGTCCGTCCGGGTCCGACAGGTGGTCCACCAGGGCCTGGGCAATCTTGCGCGGTGCCAGCTTCTGGCTCTTGGCCGCCAGCATGGCGAAGTTGGTGGCGAAGTCACCGTGGGCGTCGCTCTTGGGTTCGTCCACTTCCACCGCCGGAAAGAGATCCGACGGCAGTGCCCCGGCGGCGTGGGCCGCAAGGGCGGCGTTGCGTATCCACTGCTGAATGGCGCTTTTCATCGTACTGCTCTTTCGTCCAACCAATTCAAATCCCTGCGCACAGATGCAGCTTGAGTCGCACAAATGGGTGCCAAAGGCAAGCCCCCCGCACTCGCGGAGGTGTGGGGCACGGCCGTTGCAGCCCCTGGAGGCTCAGATCGACAAAATACCACCACCTGAAACCTGAAACTTAAAACCATTTTTACTTTCCGGCCAGTTCGGCGTGCACCCGGTCGGCCTCGGCCAGCATGCGCTTGCGCAGGGCCGGGTCCAGTTCGCCCTCGGCGGCCAGGATCTGTTTGAAGGCGGAGAGTTCCAGGCGACACAGGGCCAGCATGCCGCCCTGGCTCTGGCGGTGATCCACGATCCGCGCCTTCTGCAGCGCCGACTTGACCAGCAGGTACAGCGGCGCGCCTTCGGCATCGGGACCGGCGGCCTGGGCCAGGTCGCGCACATAGCGGGTGAGGATCCTGGACATCTCTTCCTGGGCCTGGTTGTCGGCCGTGGCCCGCAGCAGGGTCAGGTTGTGCATGCCCCCGGCATTGCCGATGGCGTAGAATACCCGGCCCCGGTCGCCGGTATAGGCGCCGGTGGCGGCCATGGTCCAATCGGAGGGCGCCGCGGGCGACGGCGAGGTGGCTGCGGGGGCCGTGCCGGACCACGATCCGCTGGAGGCGGTCGTGGCGCGGGTCTGCAAGGCGGTACATCCCGTCCCGAATCCCGCTACCGCGACGATCGCCATCCACACCAGGGTCGACCCTGCAGCTCTCATAATGCCTCCTTGAGACCAGGCCCTCTTTCCCGAGCGCCGCCAAAGCAAAAAGGGTTACGAGTGTCCGTCGCAACCCTTTCCTTCCAGATGGTAGGCACGATGAGATTTGAACTCATGACCCCTACCGTGTCAGGGTAGTGCTCTCCCCCTGAGCTACGTGCCTAAAAGTATGGCCTTGTTAGCATCGGTCGGGGGGAGTGTCAAGGCCAAATCAGGCTGCTTGGCGTGCGTCACGGCTGTTGCATGCGGCAAGATTTCTATTCCCTGCCTTGGGGCGAAGTGGTCGGGGGGCGCCGGATTGACCCGTGGGAATGGCGCCTTATGTTTTTCGAACCGCTTTAAGGAGTATCCGCCCATGCATCGCAGAATCTTTCTTCAAAAAATGATCACGGGCCTGCAAGCCATGGCCCTCTATCATATGATCGCGCCGGCGACCGCACGCGCGGCCCTCGATCCATCTTCGCCGCAGCCCGCGCGGCCCCACTATCAGCCCCTGAACGGAGCCAGCCTGCGCGAACTGGCGGCGGCCAAGACCCATCACGGCAGGGACGGCGTGTTTCTCAACCCCCTGGGGTTCGGCGGCCGGCAGCGTAAACTGGGCCGGCTGCTGCGCTGGAAGCTCTTCAGCGAAAACGCGTTCAAGGCCCACCTGGACGAACAGCCGGTCACCCCGGTACAGGTGGACTGGGACAAGGTGTACGGTCATGACGGCGTCTCGGTGACCTTCATCAAGCATGCCAGCGTGTTGATCAAGGACGGGCCCCACTCCCTGATCGTCGATCCGGTCTTCGACGACATCTTCTGGTTCATCGAAGATTTCACGCCCCTGGCCTTCGACCGGGACCGCCTGCCGAAGGTGGATCACGTGCTGCTCACCCATGGCCACTACGATCACTTGAACACCGGCACCCTTGCCGGCTTCGGCCCGGATACCCACGTGCTCACACCCCTGGGATACGACGATGTGTTTTACGACCTGGGCATGCAGCGGCGCACCCAACTGGACTGGTTCGATGTCTACAGCGACGACCGCTGGGAAATCACCCTGCTGCCGTGCAACCACTGGACCATGCGCAATCCCATCGCCGGACCCAACCGGTCGCTGTGGGGCTCTTACCTGATCCGCACCGCCGGCGGAAAAACGATCTATGTATCGGGCGACACCGCCTGGTTCGACGGCTTCGACCAGCTCGGCCGGGGGTACGCCATCGACCTGGCCATCATCAACCTGGGCGCCTACGAACCGCGCTGGTTCATGGCCCCCAGCCACATGAACCCCGCAGAGACGGTGGCCGCCTTCCGGCAGCTCGGTGCCAAACAGCTGATGGTGGTGCACTGGGGCACCTTCCGCCTGGGGGACGAACCGGTCCACTTTCCGCCCCTGGATCTGTCCCGGGCCATGGAGGCGCAGGGGCTGCGCGATCGCTGGGTCGATCTAAAGCACGGCGAGACGTTGTTCCTATAAGCCCATGGGGATGTCATCCCACCTTTTCGTTGGTTTCCTGAAGGATGTTCATGCCGAGGTAGACGTAGTGCAGACCGGACAGGGTGGTCAGCACGGCCGTGATCCAGGCCAGCGGCGTGTGTAGGGCCGTCAGTTTGGCCGCGTGCGGGTCGAAAAGGCAGAGCAATACCAGCAGAATCTGGGCCACGGTGGTGGCCTTGCTCACCAGGCTGGGCTTCACTTCGTAGGTCTTGGCGGTCAGGGTGATGATGGCGACGCCCAGCACGATGATCACATCCCGGGCGATGACGATCACCGCGATCCAGTCCGGCGTGACATTCAACATGCCCAGCAGGACATAGGCCGAAACCAGCAGCAGTTTGTCGGCCACGGGATCCAGATAGGCGCCCAGCACGGTGCGCTGGTTGAAATAGCGGGCGATGAAGCCGTCCAGGCCGTCGCTCAGTCCGGCGAAGGCAAATACCAGCAGCGCCTGGGGATAGAGCCGTTGCAGGAGCATGATCACGAAGACCGGGGTCAGCAGGATGCGCACCACGGTCAGGATGTTGGGAATGCTGATGGTGGCGGTGGATCGTTTCACGGCGAAATCCTGTATAGCCCCCTCTTAATGCGGCACGATGGTGACCTGAATGGTTTCAGGCGAAACCCCGTCCACCGTGACGCTGAATCCTTCAAAGGCGTGCGACAGGATGGCGTCGGCCAGCGAGCGGGAGGTGCCCTGGTAATTGAGGGTCAGAATGGCCTGATCGGGCATCATGGTCTTGAGCAGCACGTTGTCCACTCCGGAAAGCCCGCTCAGGACGCCGCGGAACTTGACGAAATTGGCGATCTTGCCGCCCACGCCCTTGACCGCCACCTCCAGGCGGCTGCCGGCCGAGGCCTGCTTGAACCAGGCCTCGGCCATCTGGGTGGCCAGCCCCTGGCCGGCCTGGGCGGCCGCGGCCCGCAGCAGTTCCGCTTCGCCGCCGGGCCCGTCGATGGTGACCTCTTTCTGGGCGATGATCTGGCCGTCGGCCACCCGCAGGGCCTGTACCCGCACCGTGGCCTTAAAGGGGCCTGCGGCCCCGCCCGGGGTGGATTCGATGGCATCCACGGCGGCCATGCCGGTGACCACCACTTCGGCCTGAAACTGGCTGCCCAATGCCGCGGCCTCGGCGGTGTTCAATTCCGGCGGGTAAGTGCCCGCCGCCACGGCGGATGTTTCGGCCAGCGGGAATCCAGCCTCGGAGAGGGCCTGGGAAACCACTGTCTGGGATATGTTTTCAATCACTTCGGTGCGGCCGCGCCACCAGTAAACCGGCGCAACGGCGCCGCCGCGGCGCTCGGCCACACATACCAGCACCCGCGGATAGGCGGCCCGACCCAGGCGCACGCCGCTGCGCTTCAAGCTCTCTTTGAGCCGGCCCACCAGCACGGTGGCCTGCACCACCACCCGGTAGGTGTCTCCCGCGGTGGCGTCGGTGAGCACCTTGTAATCCCGCACGAATTGATCCGGGTGGCTCAATATCGTTTGATTAATCTCCTGAAACTGGCCCGCCATGGTCTCGGGCGAAACCAGATCGGTCAGCGCCCGGGCCACGGCCATGTTCAGGGCCGCCTGCAGGGCCGCTTCGCGGCCGGCGGTCATGTCCGCGGCCTGCACTTTGCTGGTGCCGACCCCCAGAACCGCCTGGTCGCCGGTGTCGGATTGGGCGTGGGCCAGGGCGACCGCGCCGAGCAGCAGGGCCGGGACAATGAAAAGCAAGGGGGCGCGCAGTTTCATGTTCGATCTCCTTTATGGCTTCAAGAAGCCCGGGACCAGGCGTAATCGGCGATATCGCGCAACGGCGCCACCGACGCGGCGCCACCGAAGATTTCCAGGGAAGTTTTGGCCTTGCGCACGTGTTCCGACGCCCGTTGCCGGGTATAGTCGATGCCGCCGTAGCGGGCCATGAGCGCCACCAGGGCGCCGAACTCGTCGGCGGAAAAATCGCCGCGCCGGATCAGGGCCGTCATCCATTGCTTATCCGGCCCCTCGGCCTTTTGCAAGGCGCGGATCACCGGCAGGGTCAGCTTGCCTTCGCGCAAGTCGGCGCCGGCCGCCTTGCCCAGCACCGCGCTCTCCTGGGTGTAGTCCAACAAGTCGTCGGCCATCTGGAAGGCCATGCCCAGGTGGTAACCGTAGCTGTCCAGGGCCTCCTGGTGCGTTTTGGTCGCGCCGGCGATCAGCGCGCCCACGCGGCAGGCGCCCTGGAAGAGCACGGCCGTCTTGCAGCGGATCACCTCCAGATAGCGCGCCTCGGTGAGGGTCAGGTCCCCCTTGTGAGTCAACTGCCGGATCTCGCCCTGGGACATCTGTTCGGTAATACCGGCGATGACCCCCATGACCTCGGTCAGTCCGGTGCGTACCGCCAGTGAAAGGGAACGGGCCAGCAGGAAATCGCCGGTGAGCACCGCCGTGGGCGGATCCCACACATGGTGGGCCGCTTGCCGGCCGCGGCGCAGGGCGGCGCCGTCCACCACGTCGTCGTGGATCAGGGTGGCGGCGTGCAGGTATTCGAAGATCACGGCATAATCGGCGGCGCGGGATTCGCCGTCATAACCGCACAGCCGGGCCGACAGCAGCATGAGCAGTGGACGCAGCCGCTTGCCGCCGGCAAACAGCAGATGCCCGGCCACCTGGCGCACCAGGTCGAACTGGGGGTGCAGGTTCTCCACCAGCGCCGCTTCGATGAGGGTCAGGTCATCCCGGACGGCAGATAGAATCTTGTGTTTCAGGTCGGTCATACGGCCTCGGCAGTCAGATCGTAATCCATACTCTCCACCACCCGCACCGGCACCCGGGCGCCCACGGCCAGGGAGCGTTCAGCCGACGGCCGGATGAAAGTCACGCCGTCCACCTCGGGCCCCTGGTAGATGCTGCGGCCCATCCAGAAGCCATCCTCCTGGCGCTCTTCCACCAGCACCTCCAGGGTCCGGCCCAGATGGCGCGCCAGGTTCTCGGCGGAAATATCGCGCTGCACGGCCATCAGTTCGTCCACCCGCGCCTGGGCCAGCTTGGCCGGCACATGACCCGCCAGGCGGTGGGAAGGCAGGTCGTCGGCGTCCGAATAGGCGAACACCCCCAGGTGGTCGAAGCGCACCTTGGCGATGAAGGCCTTGAGATGCTCGAAGTCGGCCTCGCTCTCGCCGGGGAACCCCACCAGCACCGTGGTGCGCAGGGCGATGCCCGGCACCTTGGCCCGCAGTGTCTCGAAGAGCCGCAGCAGGGTCTGATCATTATACCGACGGCCCATGCGCCGCAAGACCGATTCGCTGGCGTGCTGGATCGGCAGATCCAGGTAAGGGCAGAGGTTGGCGTGCGCCGCCAGGGCCTGAATCGTCTCCGGCGCGAGGCTCTCGGGGTGGCCGTACATCACCCGGATCCACACCCCCGGATCGATGCCGGCCAGGGCCGTGAGCAACCCGGCCAGGTTCCCCGGGGGGGTCAGGTCATGACCGTAGGCCGTGGTCTCCTGGGCCACCAGGGTCAGTTCGCGGGCACCGGCGTCGATCAGCGCCCGCGCCTCGGTCAGGAGCGTCTCCATGGGCCGGCTCTTCTGCCGGCCGCGCAGCTTGGGGATGATGCAATAAGTGCAGTGCCGGCTGCACCCTTCGGCGATCTTCAGATAGGCGGCGTGAGGCGTCAAGGGCCGGCGCGACACCGGATGGACGGTGTCGATGGCGTCGGGGTCGGGCAGCAGGCAGGCCCCCGAGGCCAAGCCGCCGCGCACGGCGGCCACCACCCGGTCATAGGCGCCGGTACCCAGGAATGCATCCACTTCGGGCAGGGAGGCCACGATCTCCTCGCGGTAGCGCTCGGGCAGGCAGCCGGTGACGATCAGCCGCCGGCAGCGCCCTTCCTGCTTGTACTGCGCCAGGGTCAGGATGGCGTCGATGGATTCATCGGCCGCGGCCTCGATGAAGCTGCAGGTGTTGACCACGATGGCATCGGCCAAGGAGGGATCGCCGGTGACGACCATCCCGGCCGACCTGAGCTGGGCCAGCATGGTTTCGCTGTCCACCTGATTGCGGGCACAGCCCAGGCTTTCGAGATAGATTTGCATTAACCCTTGATCTTCTTGATCTCCGCGGTGAGGACCGGCAGCACCTCGAACAGGTCGCCCACGATGGCGTAATCGGCCTTGGCCATGATGGGGGCTTCGGGGTCCTTGTTGATGGCCACGATCACCTTGGACGAGGACATGCCGGCCAGGTGCTGGATGGCACCCGACACGCCGCAGGCCACATAGAGGTTGGGCGAGACGGTCTTGCCGGTCTGGCCCACCTGGTCCGAGGCCGGCCGCCAGCCTTCGTCCACGGCCGAGCGCGAGGCGCCCACGGCGCCGCCCAGGGCCGCGGCCAGCGCCTCCACCGCGGAATAGTCCGGGCAGCCCATGCCGCGGCCGCCGGTGACGATCACATCGGCCTCGGTGAGATCCACCTTGCCCGCATCCAACTGCTGGGCCACCACTTTGGTGGCCACATCGCCCACCTGCACGGCCACCTTCTCCACGGCGCCGGCGCCCGCCGCCTGGCTGGCGGTCTGGGTGTTGGGCCGGATGGAAACGATCACCGGGCTTCCGGACAGCGTCACCTCGGCCAGAATCTTGCCGCCGTACATGGGGCGGGTGGCCGTCACCTGGCCGCCCTCGGCCTTGACGGCCACGCAGTCGCCGGCCAGGGCCGCGTCCAGACGGGCCGACAGGCGGGCTGCCAGATCCTTGCCCTGGGTGGTGGCACCCAGCAGCACCACTGCCGGCTTGGCCGCTTCGATCACCTGGGCCAGCACCCGCGTATAGGCTTCGGTGGCCGCATCGGCCAAAGCCCCGTCGTCGGCCACATAGATTTTCGCGGCGCCGTAAGCCGCCAGCTGGGCGGCCGAAGCCTCGACCCCGCTGCCCATCACCACGGCCTCCACCGCGCCGCCCAGGGCGCCGGCCAACTGCCGTCCGGCGCTCAACGCCTCGAAGGTCACCTTGCGAAAGGCACTCTGCGCCTGCTCGGCAACCACCAGTATATTCTGCGTCATGATCCGCTCCTTGATTTTTTTTGATCGCTATGACTCATGGGCGGGGATGGTCCGGCCACTCCCGCCGCCGGCAACTATCGCCTTGACTTAGATGACTTTGGCTTCCTCGTGCAGGGCCTTGGCCAGGGCCGCTGCCTTGGCCTGGACCGAATCTCCCGCGATCACCCGGCCGCCTTTGCGTTCGGCCGGCGTCTTGAGCGCCTTGATCCTGACCTTGGGTTGCAGATCGGCCGCATTGAGCCCCAGGTCGGCGACCTTTTTGGTCTCCAGGGGCTTCTTCTTGGCTTTCATGATACCCGGCAAGCTGGCGTAGCGCGGATTGTTGAGCCCGCGCTGGGCGGCGATAAGGGCCGGCAACGGCGCCTCCACTTCCCGGGTGCCGCCCTCCACCGTGCACACGCAACGGATCTTGCCGCCGGCGATGGTCTGTTTGACCACCATGGAGATGTTGGGAATGCCCAGCAGTTCGGCCACGGCCGTGGCCACCTGGAAGTTGTCGTCATCCACGGCCCGGTGGCCGGCGACGATGAGGTCGTGGGGCATGGCCTTGAGGGCCGCCGCCAGCAGCTTGGCGGTGTTCAAGCCGTCCAGCGCCAGGTCGCCCGGATCGATCAGCACCCCCTTGTCCGCGCCCATGGCCAGGCCGGTGCGAATGGCTTCGGCCGCCTTGGCCGGACCCACCGAAACAATGGTCACGGTGCCGCCCTGGGCCTCGCGGATCACCAGGGCCTCTTCCACGGCCAGTTCGTCATAGGGATTGATCACATATTTGAGTCCATCGCTCTTGATGGACACGCCGTCGCCGGCCACCGCGATCATCGACTCGGTGGCAGGCACCTGTTTCAGCAATACGACTATTTCCACGGCCACTCCTTTCCTTTGTACTAGGCCTTTTCCTCACAAAAGGCCCATTAACCGCATAAGTACCTTAATTCATTGGGCTAGAAAATTACTCCCGGATTGTTTATAGGACAAGCCATTCAATGTCAACCGTTATCGCCGCCGGGCGGGAGGATCCAAGGCGCGGTTACTCGGTCATCAATGCCGCCATGCCTTTGGATAGATGGTCTTCCAGGGTGCCGTCGGGCCGGCGGGTGACGATCAGCCCCTCCACGCCGTCCAGTCGGTCCAGCAAGGCGACGCCCTGCGCCGGGCCCATGACCATCAGGCCGGTGGCCAGGCCGTCGGCCAGGGTGCAGTCGCCGGCCACCACCGAGGCGCTGACCACATGGTTGACGATGGGAGAGCCGGTTCGCGGGTCGATGATGTGCGAATAACTCTTTCCTTCCACTTGGTAGAAATTGCGGTAGTCACCGCTGGTGGCCAGGGCGCGGTTGTGCAGCGGCACCACCTTGTAGACCGCATCGGCCGCCGCCGCGGCTTCGGGCCGGTTGATGCCCACCCGCCAGGGCTTGCCGTCCGGCCGCTGGCCGGCAGCATACACCTCGCCGCCGATCTCGACCAGGTAATCTTTAAACCCCAGGCCGGCGATCACGGCCGCCACCTGGTCCACGCCGTACCCCTTGGCGATGGAAGCCAGGTCGAGGGTCACGCCGGGCCGCTTTTTGGACAGACGGCCGTCCGCTTCGATGGCAATCAGGTCGAACCCCACCGCCTGCCGAGCCCGCTCGACCGCCGCAGCGGCGGGCACCTGGCGCAGGGGGCCGTCCTTGCCGAAGCCCCAAATCTTCACCAGGGGCGCCACGGTGCCGTCCCAGGCCCCGTCGGTGAGGTGATAAATCCTTTGGGCGGTCTGCATCACCCGTAAAAAATCGTTGGATATGGCCAGGGGCGTGTCGGCTGTTGCCAGGGCGTTGAAGCGGCTGATCTCGCTGTCGGGCCGGAAGGTGGACATGCTCTGGTTGACCCGTTCCAGGCAGACCGCCACCGCGGCCTGCGCCGCGGCCGGGTCGAAGCTGCGGCCGGCCACCACCTTGATGTGGTAGGTGGTGCCCATGGTCTTGCCTTCAAGCAGGTATTCCTGTCTGCCGCCGCAGGCCGCGACGAACGCCATCACAACAATGGCGAGCAATACACCCGGCGATCCTAAGTGTCTTATTTTCATCTAAATCCCTGGTAAAAATCCCCTCTGTCAACAGATGCGGGGCAGTTGTTCTCCCGAAAGCATATCGACGATGCGCCGGCCGCCGATGCACGTGCGCATCACCACCCGGCCGGGATGTTCGGCCACGACTTGCCCGATAACCACCGCCTCGCGGCCGTAAGGCTCCCGGCGCATGGCGGCCAGGGCCGCTGCGGCCTGGTCGGCGGGCACGCAGCAGAGCAGCTTGCCTTCGTTGGCCAGGTAGAGCGGATCGAAGCCCAGCAGGTCGCAGATGCCGGCCACGGCCGGACGCACGGGCAGCAGCGCCTCGTCGATGACCACCCCTACCTTGGATTGCAGGGCGATCTCGTTGAGCACGGTGCCCACGCCGCCCCGGGTGGGATCGCGCAGCACCCGCACGCCGGGGGCCGCGGCCAGAATTGCCTGGACCATGGCGGCCAGAGGCGCGGTGTCGCTCACCACCTCGGACTGGAAACGCAGCCCCTCGCGCTGGGTGAGCACCGCGATGCCATGGTCGGCCATGGTGCCCGAGAGCAGGATGCAGTCTCCGGGCCGGGCGCCGTCGCCGCCGATGACCACCCCCGGCGGCACCAGCCCGATACCGGCGGTGTTGATGAAAAGCTTGTCCGCCGCCCCCCGTTGCACCACCTTGGTGTCGCCGGTGATCAATTGCACCCCGGCCCGGTCCAGGGCGTTCCGGATGCTGGCGAGGATGCGCTTGAGGTCGGCCACGGGCAACCCCTCTTCCAGGATCAGCGCCAGGCTCAGATAGCGCGGCACGGCCCCGCACATGGCCAGATCGTTGACCGTGCCGTTGACCGCCAGGTCGCCGATGTCGCCGCCGGGAAAGAAGATGGGGTCCACTACGAAGCTGTCGGTGGAAAAGGCCAGGCGTCCGCCAGCCACGTCGAAGACCGCGCCGTCATGCAGGGGCGCCAGCAGCGGATTGTTGAACAGCGGCAGCAGCAGGTCGGTGGTCAGCTGGTGGGCCAGCTTGCCGCCGCTGCCGTGATCGAGAAGGATTTTTTCGATTTTCATGGGCTTCGCTCGATTCGCGGCGCCGTCAGGCGCCTTTGTAGAGCCCCCAGCCCACCCGCCGGATCAATCCTTTGCGCAGGGCCGTGTAGACGGCGGCTCGGATCACCGCCACGGAAAGGCCGGTGCGGCGTTGAAGGGTTGCGGTATCGATCCCCTGGGCCGAGCGCTGGATGAGGGCCACGACCTTTTCGGTGGGGGAAGGCGGACCTTTCGGGGTTTCGGCGGCCGGCCGGCGCTTTTTGGCTTGGGTGGCTTCGACCGCTGCCGCCGGCTGGGGCGCGGGAGGCACCACGATCCGTCGGCGGCGCAGCGGTGCAGCCTCGGACGTACCCGCCGCCTTGACCGGACGCCGCCTGCGGGCCGCGCCGGCTCTGAAGGCCGGAGCCGTCTCCGCAACCGCCTCCCCAGGCGCTTGCTCCGGGGCGTCCGCGGCTGATTGCACCAGTTCCAGCGGATCCACCTGGCGCAGGAGGAAAAGCAGCTCCGGCGATTCGTCCAGTCGGGCGCCCACGCCATAGAGCACGGCCAACAGGTGTTTGCACAGCCCCTCGCCCTCCGGACAGGTGCATTCGAAATGGATCTCATCGGCCAGCGGAAAGAGCCCCTGACCCTGGCGCTGGAAAAGATCGGTCAGGGGCTTCGGCAATTCGCCGGCTAGCAAGGATTCCAGCGAATCGAGCCGGCCCCGGCACCCTTGGCGCAGCAGGCGCCAATCGGCGGGAGCCATGCGGTCGACGTGGATCTGAATTTTGTAGGGCCGTTCCCGGGACCCCTGCACCACGGCCGTAATCAGGCCGCGGGCGATCTGCAGGTCCAATACGGCGCCGTACCGCACATAGCTGCGGCCCTGTTCGATATGCGGCATGAAATCCGCATACCGCTCCAGGTTCTGGCACCAGGCCTGGCCCCACCACCCGTGGGCGATGACCCTGCCCTTGAGGATCACCGGGCGGATGTTGGGATATTTCTTTTGCAGTTTTTTACGGGCACTTTCGGCCTTAGCCTCCCTGAGGGCCACGGACTCGTAGGGCCCGACACGATGCCAAGAAGCCATACAGGCGCTCCTCCACAACGGCTCGGGGTTCAGCAGCAGATCCGACAAGGCGCTAAATCACATTCAGAATCATTGGTTCCCGCGATTACAGCGAACCAGGGAAAAGGTCAACCGGTTCCGTTGGCGTCATGATAGCGGTAGTAGGCCGCGCAGGTGCCTTCGCTCGAAACCATGCACGGGCCCACGGGATCCATGGGCGTGCAGCGCTTGCGGAACAGGGGGCATTGCGGCGGCGTCCGGGCGCCGATGAGGATCTCGCCGCAGGCGCACCCCTTGGGCGGCGGCATTTCCACCACGGCGATCTGGAAGCGCTGCGCGGCATCGTAACGGGCCAGCTCCGGCCGGATGGCCAGACCGCTGCCGGGGATGGGCCCCAGACCGCGCCAGCGGGCGTCGCAGGCGGTGAACACCTGGGCCAAAACCGCCCGGGCCCTCTGGTTGCCATCCGCGGTCACCGCCCGGGGGTAGCCATTGGCCAGGGCGGGGGTCCCGGCATCGATCTGCGCCACCAGGAGGTCCACGGCCTGCAGGATATCCAATGGTTCGAAGCCGCCCACCACGCAGGGAATGCCATGGGCCTGGAAAAAGTCGCGGTAGGCGTTCAAGCCGATGATCACCGACACATGCCCGGGAAGCAGGAAGCCATCGATTTTTACCGCCGGATTGGCCATGAGGGCCGAAAGCGCCGCAGGTACGGTTTTATGCGCCGAATAGACGCAGAAATTCGCCAGCCCCATCTCCCGGGCCGCCAGGACGGCCGCAGCGATGGTGGGCGCCGTGGTTTCGAACCCCACGCCCAGGAAGACCACGGTCTTATCCGGTCGCTCCCGGGCCAGTTGGACGGCATCCATGGCCGAATAGACCACACGCACATCGGCCCCCTCGGCCGACTCTTTCTGCAGGGAAGTATAGCTGCCCGGCACGCGGATCAAATCGCCGAAGGTGGCCACGATGACATCTTCGCGCTGGGACAGGGCGATGAAGGCGTCGATCTCCTGGGTGTCGGTGACGCACACCGGGCAGCCCGGTCCCGAGAGCAGGGTCAGGTTCGACGGCAGCAGCGCCCGGATGCCGTGACGGAAGATCGCCATGGTGTGGGTGCCGCACACCTCCATCAGCCGCATGGGCCGGGTGGCCCGGCGCTCGATGCTGCGCAGCAGGCATTGGGCCAGGGCCGGATCGCGGAACGCCTCGGCAAATAATCGGCTGCTCTCGTTCATCGGTAACCTTTTTTAATCCGGTTTTAAGTTTTAGGTTTTAAGTCAAGGCATGAGGTCTATTTTATATAATCAAACGACAGCATTCCTCCACCTAAAACCTGAAACTTAAGACCTAAAACCATTCTTAATCCTATTCCCCGCCACCACCGCCTGCCCCAATGAAATCCCGCCGTCGTTCGTCGGTACGCTCTGATGGCTGTACACCGCAAATCCCCGGTCTCTCAGGGTGGCGCCGAGCCCTTCGAGCAGCAGGGTGTTCTGGAAGCAGCCGCCGCTGAGCACCACCCGTTCCAGGCCGGTTTCCTCGCGCAGCGCCGCACACAGGGCGGCCCAGCCGTCGATGAGGGTGTCGTGGAAGCGCCGGGAGACGATGAAGGCCGGTGTGCCTTGCAGAATGTCTTCGACCAGGGCGCGCAGGATGGCGCCGGCGTCTACCTGCTTGACCGCACCCGCGCCCCACGGAAAAGAATATCCGCCCTGGGCGCGGCCATCGGCGATCATCTCCAGCTCCATGGCGGCCTGGCCTTCGAAGGCCACGGCCCGGCGCAAACCGATGATGGCGGCCGCGGCATCGAAGAGCCGGCCCAGGCTGGAAGTCAGCGGCGCGTTCACCCGGCGCCGGATCATCTGCACCAGGATCTCGCCTTTTTCCCGGGGGGTCTGCCGGACCAGGGGCAGATCCAGGTGCCACAGGTCGTCGCCGTAACAGTGGTGCAGCCAGGCCAGCGCCATGCGCCAGGGTTCCTTGATGGCGGCCGCGCCGCCGGGCATGGGCGCGCAGGCCAGGTGGGCCAGGCGTTGGAAACCGGTTTCGTCGGCGGCCAGCACTTCGCCGCCCCACACCGTGCCGTCCGGGCCGTAGCCCGTGCCGTCGAACGAGAGGCCCAGGACCCGGCCCGTCAACTGGTGCTCGGCCATGCAGGCGGCCACATGGGCGTGGTGGTGCTGCACCTGGATCACCGGCAGATCGGACCGGGAGAGGGCCCAGCGGGTGCTGAGATAGTCCGGGTGCAGATCGCAGGCCACGGCCTGGGGCGCGATGTCCAGGATGCGCTGGAGATGGGCGATGGTCTGGGCGAAGAAATCTTCGGTGGCCTGATTTTCCAGGTCGCCGATGTGCTGACTGACGAAGGCCTGGTTGCCGCGGTTCAGACAGACGGTGCTCTTGAGCTCGCCGCCGCAGGCCAGCACCATGGGCAGATCGTCTTTGAGAAAGATCGGCAGCGGCACGAAACCCCGGGAGCGGCGCAACAGCCGGGTCTGGCCGTCGGCCCGGCGGGCCACGCTGTCATCGGTGCGCAGACGGATGGGCCGATCGTGGAGCAGGAAGTAATCGGCGATGGCGCCCAGGCGCGCCAAGGCCTCGTCGTTGTCGATGGCGATGGGCTCTTCGCTCAGGTTGCCGCTGGTCATCACCAGGGCGGTGAACCCTTGGGCCAAGAGCAGATAGTGCAAGGGCGTATAGGGCAGCATCACGCCGTAATAGTGGTTGCGGGGGGCCACCGAATAGGCCAGCCGCTCGGGCAGGCGCTTGGGCAGGAGCACGATGGGCCGCTGGATGGCGCCGAGCAGCGCCTGCTCGTCCCGGCCCAGCTGGGCGAACCCGGCGATGGTCGCCAGATCGGGCGCCATCACCGCCAGGGGCTTTTCCTCGCGGTGCTTGCGCGCCCGCAGCCGTTCCACGGCCGGGTCGTTGAGGGCGTCGACCGTCAGGTGGAAGCCGCCCAGTCCCTTGAGCGCCACGATGTGCCCCTCTTTGAGCAGCTGCGCAGCCCGGGCGATGGGATCGTCGCCGGACAGCGCCTCCCCGTGGGCGTCGGTCAGCCAGACCCGGGGGCCGCACACGGCGCAGGCATTGGGCTGGGCATGGTAGCGCCGGTCGGCCGGGTCGTCGTACTCGGCCTGGCAGCGGGCGCACATGGCAAAGCCGCGCATGGCGGTGTTGGGGCGGTCGTAGGGTACATCGTCGATGATGGTGTAGCGCGGCCCGCAGTTGGTGCAGTTGATGAAGGGGTAGCCGCAGCGCCGGTCGCCGGGATCGAAGAGTTCCCGGAGGCAGTCGTCGCAGACAGCCACATCCGGTGAGATGAGGGCCGTGCGGGCGGCATCGGCCTGGCTGGGACGAATGGTAAAATCGGCATACCCCGTCACTGGCCGGTCCAGGATCTCCACGGCCACGATGTGGGCCAGGGGCGGTTTCTCCCTGGGCAGCGCCGCCAGAAACGCCGCCAGCGCCCCGGCGGCGGCCTCCACCTGGAGGGTCACGCCGGCGCTGGTGTTGATCACCTCGCCGCGCACCCCGTGGCTGCGGGCCAAACGATGTACATAGGGCCGGAAACCGACCCCCTGAACGACCCCGCGAACGTGAACCTGCTTGGCCGCAATGGGGTTATGGTCGGATGCTTGAATCTGCGCCATGACTCACGGTGTTACGACGGAACATCTTTGTCGGCCGCGGCGGCCGCCTCGCGCAACAGGGCCAGGGTCTCCAGGGCGGCCTGGGCGTCGAGTTTCTGGATGGCAAAACCGGCATGCACGATGACATAATCGCCCACCTGGGCATCTTCCAGGAGCATCAGGCTGGTCCGGCGCTGGACGCCGGCCACGTCGATGGTGGCATCGCTGCCTTCGATTTGAACGATCCGGGAGGGAATGGCAAGGCACATAGCGTTTCTCCGGTGGGACTTGCGCTCCAGTAAGCAAATAGATTTCGAAATCTGTTAGCACCAATCCCGTAATGAAGCAAGGAGACGATAACCTTCCGCAATCCTCGGTGAACCGTCACGGTGCGTTCGGGTCATGGGCTGCAAATCAACGCTTTTCAGCGAGAAGGCCGCCCAACCTTTTCGCTTGCCAATATCGGTCCGAAGTTTATGATAGCTGCCGATACCAGCCCCCGACGGGGTCTGGCCACCCCAACCAAAGGCAGGCACCCCCCGTGAAGCATCTTTACCTTAAACTTCGATACGCGCCGGCGGTCCTATTGATCACGCTCCTGGTCGCGTGCAGTCCACCACCGCCCACTACCAATCCGGTCCGCTCCCTGGATGCGGAACAGTTTCATCAAATCATCACAGATAAAGCGTTCAGCGGGCTGGTGGCGGTCTTCGCCTCCTGGTGCCCCCCCTGCCGGGAGGAGCTGCCGGAACTGGCCAGGCTTTATCGCGAGCAAAAGCCGGAAGGTGCCCAGATCATCGCGGCAAGCATGGAAAAGGGCGATGTGAAGGAGGTGCAGCGCGTGGTAAACGAGCTGGGCTTGCCCTTTCCGGTCTATTATGTGGGCGAGACCCTGGGCCTGAAGTATAGAATCATCGGTGTGCCGACCCTCATGGTGGTCCGGCAAGGTAAGATCGTGGAAATGATCCCCGGCCAGCAAAGCCCGCGTGAACTGGCCGCCAAGCTCAAGGCCACGGCGTCCGGCGGATCCTGATGACCGATGCAGAAAAAAAAGCGCCCATCCAATCGGATGGGCGCGTGAGCGTTCCAGGCATAGCGGGGCCTTGCTGTTGAATCGATCCGATCCTCCTCCAAGCCAACCTTTCTCGGCCCCGAAAGCCCCGGTCAGACGACATCATCGATATCAGGGGCATCGTCATCCGCCACCTGAATCGAAGACTTGAGCTCCTTGAGCACCTTGTCATCTTCGAAATCGTCTTCCATGGCCTCGTCCAGCAGTTCATCCACATCCACTTCCTCATCGACGTCCACCTCTTCCTCGAGCTCTTCGGAAGGCAGGCTGACCTCCTGGTTGAAGAGATCCCGGTCATCGAAAAAGAGTTCGGCGGATTGGTTGCCGCCTTCGGTGAGCAGGCCGGTGATGGCCTGGGCAATGGCCTGGGCGAACAGAGTGGGCGGGTACATGTTGTTGGTCCGGATGGCGTTGATCACGGACTGGGGCCCCTCTTTGAGGGCGGTGTTGATCTTGTCCTGGGTGTAGGTCTCTTCGCACAGCAGGGACATCATTTCCTTGTCCAGCTCTGCATATTCGCGAATGACCAGGGTTTTCTGGTCATCATCACGGATGATGGCGTACTTTTGCTTCATGAGGATCTCCTTAAATACCTTTGGCTTGGATCGATGATTGATCGGACAACTAATCATCAAAGGCCCGGGTTGTCAACTCCCAAATGGGACGGCGAATCGGCGCCGGCGGCCCTGAAAGGCGGTTGAGCACCGGGTTCACGCGGAGGGCGCGCTGATTGCGATCAAAGACTTGTCTCCTGCAGGGATGTGAGTGTAAGGTCTTAGGAAGTGCGATCCGGGCGAAGGGCAGCGGGCACTCGGAAAATCGCAACGCGGGACCGCCCATGGGGTGCGGCACAATGCCTGCGATGTCGAAATGTTTTACAAACTGTCTTTTTGTAACCACATCAAAAGATGCCTATGGCAGCCCTGTCCTGAAACAGAAAGCCTATTAGCCCAGTATTGACACCCTATAGGGATGTTGTTATGTGGTGCCGCTTGGTCCCAGATGCCAAACCGCTTGCCCCGCCTGCCTCGCAGAAACCCCGCGCCACCCCGGCGGGCAGGCGGAATGTTGCGGAACGCGTCGCATTTGCAGCCTTTGCGGTCCAGGGGACCGTCGGGCGCCGTTCGACTTTATAAAATCTAACGTACAAAGGAACCGTTATGAAAGAAGTGGTCATTATCAGTGGGGTACGAACGCCGGTGGGCAGCTATATGGGCGCCCTGAAAGGCATCGAGGCCTACGACCTGGCGGCCCTCGTGATGAACGCCGCCATCCAGAAGGCGGGCATCGCGGCCACCGATGTGGACGAGGTGGTCTTTGGCCAGGCCTATCAGAACGGCGAGTATGTCAACATCGCCCGCATGGGGCTGCTCACGGCCGGCTGGCCGGATTCGATCCCCGGCGTCACCATCGACCGGCGCTGCTGCACCGGTCTGGACGTGGTGCGTTTCGCCTCGGCCCTGATCCAGGCGGGCCAGGCCGAGATCGTGGTGGCCGGCGGCGTGGAGAGCATGAGCAACGCCGAGTTCTATCTGCCCGGCAGCATCAAGTGGGGCGTGGGCGGCACCGGCGGCATGCCCCGGGGGCATGGCGACCTGGCCATCTGGGGGCTGCGCTTCTACGACCGTATTCAGCGCGCCCGGGTCATGTCCCAGCCGGAAAAGCGCTTCGGCATCCTGCCCTCCATGATGGCGTGGGCCGAAACCGCGGCCAAGGTGGAAAACATCACCCGCGAGGCGTGCGACCAGTGGGCGCTGGAAAGCCATCGCAAGGCGTGCGCAGCCATGGCGGCCGGCAAGTTCAACGACGAGATCGTGCCGGTGCCCGTGCCCCAGCGCAAGGGCGACCCGCTGATGGTCGCCCAGGATGAAAACCCGCGCAGCGACACCGCCATCGAAAAACTGGCCAAGCTCAAACCCGTCTTGGGCGGCGTGTGCACGGCCGGCAACTCCTCCACCGAGAACGACGGCGCGGCCGCCGTGGTGGTCACCACCCGGGAAAAGGCCGAGGCCCTGGGCATCGCCCCGATGGCGACCTTCAAGGTGTGCGCCGTGGCCGGCGACGACCCGCGCCACGCCTACCGCACGGTGCCGGTGGCGGTCAACAAGGCCCTCTCCATGTCCGGCCACAAGATCGGCGAGATGGAGCTGATCGAGGTGCAGGAGGCCTTCGCGGCCCAGGTACTGGCCGATCTGAAAGAGATGGGCGTGGGGCCGGACGATTATGCCAAAGTCAATGTCAACGGCTCGGGCATCTCCCTGGGCCACCCCATTGCCGCCACGGGCACGCGCGTGCTGGTATCACTGCTGCATGAGATGAAGCGGCGCAATGCGCGTCTGGCCCTGGAGTGCATCTGCGGCGGCGGCGGCCTGGGCATCGCCGCGGTGCTGGAACGCAAATAGCGACGCCCCGGCGGGCGTCTGAATCTTCATTATTCTACTCATGGGAGGGTAGCCAACATGGATTTCAAATTGTCAAAAGAACACGAGATGCTGCGCAAGGCCGTCCAGGACTTCGCCAAGAAAAAGATCGCCCCCTTCGTGGACGAATGGGACCGCAACCACTACCTGCCGATCAAGGAAGTGATCAAGCCCATGGGCGAACTGGGATTCTTCGGTGCCGTGATTCCCGAAGCGTACGGCGGCGAGAACATGGGCTGGCTGGCCACCTCCATCATCACCGAAGAGATTGCCCGCGTGTCCAGCTCCCTGCGGGTACAGTACAACCTGTCGGCCATCGGTTGCGCTTTTCCGATTTACCGCTACGGCACCGAGGCGGCCAAGCAGAAGTATGTGCGCAAGCTGGCCGAGGGCGACTACCTGGGCAGTTTCGCCATCACCGAGCCCAACGCCGGGTCGGATATCATGTCCATCGAGACCCTGGCCGAGGACAAGGGCGACCACTTCGTGCTCAACGGCTCCAAGACCTGGATCTCCAACGCCAACCAGGCCGACGTGACCATCGTCTATGCCTTCACCGACAAGTCCAAGGGCGGCAAGGGGCTTTCGGCCTTCATCGTCGAACTGCGCAACTTCAACGGCATCAAGACCACCGACCTGGACAAGATGGGCTCCTACAGCTCGCCCACCGGCGAGATCTTCTTCGACAACACCCGTGTGCCCAAGGAGAATCTGCTGGGCCAAGTGGGCGACGGCGCCAAGATCGTCTTCGGCTCGTTGAACAATACGCGCCTCTCGGCCGCGGCCGGCGCCGTGGGCTGCGCCCAGGCCTGCCTGGACATCGCCACCAAGTACTGCAACGAGCGCAAGCAGTTCGGCCAGCCCATCGGCAAGTTCCAGATGAACCAGGACCTCATCGCCCAGATGGTGTGCGACGTGGAAGCCGCCCGCCTGCTGGTTTACAAGGCCTCGCTGCAGAAGGACGACGGCAACCTGGGCAACGGCATGGAGGTGGCCCAGGCCAAGTACTTCGCCGGCGAGACCGCCATGAAGTGCGCCAACTACGCCCTGCGCATCATGGGCGCCTACGGCTACTCCACCGAGTACCCGGTGGCCCGCTACTACCGCGACATCCCCACCTACGTCATGGTGGAAGGCTCGGCCAACATCTGCAAGACCATCATCGCCCAGGATCAGCTCGGCTACCGCAAGGCCAATCGGTAAGATTCGAGTCCGGGCGTCAGGATCTCCGACGCCTGGACTCGGTTTTAAGTGTAAGGGGCACGTATGCCATCGGTTTTAGAAGTCTTCTCCGACTACATCTGACCCTGGTGCTACTTCGTTACCGGGCGTATCGAACGAGCACAGCAGGAGTTGGATCTGACGGTTCGCTGGACGGCCTTTCCGCTGCACCCCGAAACACCGGACGGGGGGCGCAGCCTGGAAGAGCTCTTCGCCGGTCGCGGGGTGGATATTCCCGCGGTCCTGGCCCGCCTGAAAAGCACGGCCGCCGATCTGGGGCTGCCCTTCACCGCGCGATCCATGACCTACAACAGCCGCCGGGCCCAGGAGCTGGGCAAATGGGCCGAGGCCGAAGGCCGGGGCGAGCGCTTCCACCATCTGGTTTTCGAGGCCTACTTCGCCCACGGCCGCAACATCGCCCAGCTGCAGGTGCTGGCCGAGCTGGTCGCGGCCGCGGGCCTGGACCCCGCGGCGGCCCAAAGGGTACTGGACGAGGGCCGCTACCAGGCCGCGGTGGACGCGGATTGGCGCCGCAGCCGGGAATTGGGCATCACGGCCGTACCCACCTTTCAAATCCAGGGCCGCCGCCTGGTGGGCGCCCACCCGTACGAGGCCATCCGGGATCTGGCCCTGCTCGCCGGCGCCGCGGCCAAAAAATCCTGAAGGCCGGCAACGCGTTCCGCCGTCTTAGGTGGCCTTTTTCCGCAACCCAAGGGTAGCGCGCTACCCAACCATTTACTTTCTTTCATACGCCGGGGGCCGGCAGGGACGGGTCGGCCGGTGGCCGGATCAAACCCTCCAAACGGGCAACCTATCTGAATCAAATGAGAATCAGGGGTTGCTCGGGAGGAAGGCATATCTTTGCGCCCAGGATGGGCATGAAAAATGCTTCAAGTTTCGAGGCGTTTGCGAACCACACTTTTTGCGTCACAAGGAGGCTGTTCCCATGCCCATGCCTTTAGGACATACCGCCATCGGTCTCGTCGCTTTCGAGACCGCCCGAACCCCCCAGCGCTCGGGTAACCGCCTGGCCCTGTGCGCCTATATCACTGTTTTGGCCAACCTGCCCGACCTGGACATCCTCTTCGGGCTGCTCGTCACCGGAAACGGTTCGGCCTTTCACCGCGGCCCGACCCACAGCCTGCTCTTCGCCCTGGGGGCCGGCTATCTGGCGTCCCGGCTCATGCGCCGGTGGCCCAACGGCCCCCAGCTGGGGTTCGCCACGAGCGCCCTGCTGATCTTCTCCCATGTGGCCGCCGACATGCTCCTGACCAGCTCGCCGGTCTCCCTTTTCTGGCCCCTGGAACTGAACTGGTCCATGGGGTACAGCGATTGGGGCAACGTGATTCGCCTGGCTCTCTTCCAGAGTCTTCAGGATTTCGTGATCGCGTGCCTGGCCGGCATCTATCTCTTCATCGTACGAAAGGTACGCGGCACTACCGTGGTTCACGAAGCGCTCCTGGCACTGTTCGGTGACCGGGCCAAATCGGCCCGCTGACGTTCCATCAGGCATCGGCCCGCCGGGTGTGCCCTCCCAGCACCTTCTTGCCGGTGGGGCCGGTGCTGCCGCCCCGGGGCTCGATGGTAATGCCGAAGGCCTCGAATTCGGCCAGGGGACGTGCCGAACGCACCTCCAACTGTGCCTCGCCCTGGGCGGAGACTGAAAAGAGGCCGCCACTGGTGCGCTGACCTTTCTGGATCAGCCAGAGCTGGTACTCCCGTTCCGGCGCCAAGGCCGGCAGCCCTTGGACCACCAGCATGCCCCAGCCGCCCTCCTTGAACATCAGCAGCGTGCCGCTGGCGCCGGGGGCCGCACCGGTGGGGTGCAGGTACACCAGGCTCACATTCTCCAAACCGGACCCGGAGCCGGAGGTGCGCACCTGGTGCCACATGTAGAAATTGGAAATCCCCAAAAATACGGCCAGGGCCAATCCGGCCATCATCCCGATGGGCGCCAGCCGGGGCCAGCCGACAAGCAGCCGTGAAAACCAGGCGAACGGCTGCCGCTCGCGGGGCGCCTCCGGTGCCATTATGCGCCGCAGGAGCCGCTGCTTCAATGCTGCGGGGGGCGCGATCTGCGGCGATCCCAGGCCCAGGCGGCCGACCACGGCGTCATACCCCTGCACCTCGGATCGACAACGGTCGCAATGGGCGAGATGGGTCGCAATCCGCTGGCGCTCGTCTGCATCCAGGATGCCCAGCGCCAGGGAAGGCAAAAGGTCTGTGATGTGCTCGCAATCGCTGTTCATGGCTTTCCCAGGTGCCTGTTGTTTTCTTGTAATATACGCACGCCGCCGCCGTTTGGATCTCGGCCAATGGTCACGTTGCCCCCAGCGCGGCCTTGAGCTGCTGCATGGCCGCACGGATGCGCGTCTTGACCGTGCCCAGCGGCAGCGCCAAAGCCTCGGCGATCTGGCCGTGGGAATAGCCCTGGAAGTAGGCCAGGCGCAACACCTGGCGCTGGGCTTCAGGCAACTCCCGCACGGCGCGGACCACCCTTCGGCGCTCGTCCCGATCGGCCACGTCCGTCTCCAGATCGCCGGGGGCCGGGAGCGGCGTCAGCGGGTCATCGGCCCATTGGGGCTGTTGCAGGTCCGGACGCACCTTCCCGCGCCGCAGACGGTCGATGGCCTTGTTGCGGGCAATGGCCAGCAGCCAGGTGCGCGGCGATGCGTGCCGGGCGTTGTACTCCGATGCATGCCGCCAGATCTGCACGAAGACATCCAGGGTGGCCTCTTCCGCAGTGGCCGGCTCGCCCAGCATATTTAAGGCCAGACCATAGACCGTGCTCTTGTGGCGCTCGTAGAACCGGTCGAAGGCACGTTCATCGCCTCGGGCGATTCGGTGCATCAGGGTGGCATCGTCGCTGGGGCTCACGCGGTTTTCCTTCCGGGAATTTCCGATGGCAACAGTTTTGGGCAAACATAATGGAGGCCGGGAGGGTGTCAAGGCGAGAAACTTGGCACCGTGGGCAATCCAAAATCGGCCCGGGTGCGTATACATGTCCAAAACCGACAGCCTACACGGCCCCACACGGGGCGTTGAAAGGAAACCACCATGAAAAAATTATCCGTGCTACTGATGACGATCACCCTCGGCGCTTTGGTTGTCACCCTGGCGCTGGCCGACCACCACGCCGTAAAAATCGCCGCCAAGGAAGGCCTGGGCAACTATCTCACCGATGCCAAAGGCATGACCCTCTATTGGTTCGCCAAGGATGCCGCCGGCACCAGCAATTGCAACGACGGTTGCCTTGAAAAGTGGCCCCTTTACCACCGCGACAGCATTGCCCCGCCGGCTGGAGTGGCCGCCTCGGATTTCGGCACCATCACCCGAGGGGACGGCCAAAAACAAACCACCTTCCGCGGCTGGCCGCTGTACTACTTCGTGATGGACAAAGCGGCCGGCGACACCAAGGGCCAGGGGGTGAAGGATGTGTGGTTCGTCATCGATCCGGCCCATTTCCCCGCCAAATAGACCCGACCCGAGCCGGCGCCCGCCCGGCCCCACCCGGACGGGCACCGGCTCGGCCAAAAAGCATTTGATTTTATACCCCTGCCGTTTTACACATGCTCCTGCCGACGTTTTCAACCTTAACCCGGCGCAAACACTTTCCTGTAAGAGGGGCCGCCCCTTTTTTATTTCTGCTTACCATCGATCCCCAGAAGGAGTCATCCCGTGAGCAACGACGTCAATAAAATCATCTATTCGATGATCAAGGTCAGCAAGTTCTACGACCAGAAACCGGTTCTGAAAGATATCTCCCTTTCGTACTTTTACGGTGCCAAGATCGGCGTGCTGGGCCTCAACGGTTCCGGTAAAAGCTCGCTGCTGCGCATCCTGGCCGGCGTGGATACCAACTTCAACGGCGAGACCGTGCTCTCGCCGGGCTACACGGTGGGCTACCTGGAGCAGGAGCCGCTGGTGGACGTGGACAAGACCGTGCGCGAGGTGGTGGAAGAGGGGGTGCAGGAGACCGTGGATCTGGTCAAGCAGTTCGAAGAGATCAACAACAAGTTCGCCGAGCCCATGAGCGACGACGAGATGGACAAGCTGATCCAGCGCCAGGGCGAGGTGCAGGAGAAGCTGGATGCGCTGGAGGCCTGGGACCTGGACGCCCGGCTTGAGATGGCCATGGACGCCCTGCGCTGCCCGGCGGCCGACACGCCGGTCAAGGTGCTTTCGGGCGGCGAGAAGCGGCGTGTGGCCCTGTGCCGGCTGCTGTTGAAAAAACCGGACATCCTGCTGCTGGACGAGCCCACCAACCATCTGGACGCCGAGAGCGTGGCCTGGCTGGAGCACCACCTGCAGGCCTATGCCGGCACGGTCATCGCCGTGACCCACGACCGCTACTTCCTGGACAACGTGGCCGGCTGGATCCTCGAGCTGGACCGCGGCCACGGCATCCCCTGGAAAGGCAATTACTCCAGCTGGCTGGAGCAGAAGCAGGAGCGGCTGCGTCGGGAAGAAAAGAGCGAAAGCACCCGTCAGAAAACCCTCTCCCGGGAGTTGGAGTGGATCCGCATGTCGCCCAAGGGCCGCCACGCCAAGAGCCAGGCGCGCATCAACGCCTACGAAAAGTTGCTCTCCCAGGAGGCCCAGAAGCAGGAGAAGGATCTGGAACTCTACATCCCGCCCGGCCCGCGCCTGGGGGACGTGGTCATCGAAACGGACAACGTGGGCAAGGCCTACGGCCAGCGACTGCTGGTGGAGGGCATGAGCTTCCGGTTGCCACCGGGCGGCATCGTGGGCGTCATCGGTCCCAACGGCGCCGGCAAGACCACCTTGTTCAGGATGATCACCGGCCAGGAAAAGCCCGACAGCGGTTCGATCCGCATCGGCGAAACGGTCAGGCTGGCCTATGTGGACCAGAGCCGCACCCTGGACGCCCAGAAGAGCATCTGGGAAGAGATCACCGGCGGCAACGAGCAGATCCAGTTGGGGGACCGGCTGGTCAACTCCCGGGCCTATGTCGCGCGCTTCAACTTCTCGGGCACCGACCAGCAGAAGAAGGTGGGCACCCTGTCCGGCGGCCAGCGCAACCGCGTGCACCTGGCCAAGATGCTGCGCGAGGGGGCCAACGTGCTGCTCCTGGACGAACCCACCAACGACCTGGACGTCAACACGTTGCGCGCCCTGGAAGAGGCCCTGGAGAACTTCGGCGGCTGCGCCGTGGTGATCAGCCACGACCGTTGGTTCCTGGACCGCATCGCCACCCACATCCTGGCCTTCGAAGGCGACAGCAAAGTCCTTTTCTTCCACGGCAACTGGAGCGAATACGAGCAGGATCGCAAGCGCCGCCTCGGCGCGGAAGCCGAACGACCGCATCGCATCAAGTACCGTCAGTTGACGCGGTAGGGTCGGAAGCAGAAAAACCGGACACTGGAAAAGCAAAAGGGAAAGGGCATTGCCGAGCAAAAACAGCCAAAACGACCTGGCGTTGATCATCCGGTCGCAAATCCCCCTCGTCGTCATCGAAAGTCACGAAGAACAAGAGGTGCTGGCCATCATCCGCCGGATTTCCAAGCGGACGCAACAACCGGCTTTCTCCTGGACCGTCACCGAAGGGCTGGTCCACCAGGACGGGCAGGGGTACATGCTCGAGGTGGCCGAGCCCAAACTCACCGCTCCGGAAGAACTCTTGAAGAAGATCAAAGCCCAGCGTACGGCGGGCATATATGTCTTGATCGATTTTCATCCCTATCTCAAGGATGCCCCCCACGTGGTGCGTCTCATCAAGGAAATCGCCCTGGGGTATGACTACATCGGCCACACCCTGATCCTGCTCTCCCACCAGATCGAACTGCCCACGGAACTGCAACCGTTCAGCGCCACCTTCGCCATGCCCATACCACCCAAAAAGGAGATCGCGCAGATTGTCATAGAGGAGTGCCGCAAGTGGCAGAACGGCCCGGCGCATAAAGTCAAGATCAGCCGCAAGGCCCTCGACCGGCTGGTCAACAACCTGATGGGCTTGACCGCCTCGGACTGCAAGCGGCTGGCACGCAAGGCCATTTGCGACGACGGGGCCATCTCGGAAGCGGACCTGCCTGCCGTCATGAAGGCCAAATACCAGCTCCTCAATATGGACGGACTGTTGAGTTTCGAGTACGACACCGCCCACTTTTCCGATGTGGGCGGCCTGTCCCATTTGAAGGCCTGGCTCGACACCCGCAAGGCCGCCTTCCAGCAGAGCCCGGAGCAGTGCCGCCTGGACCCGCCCAAGGGCATCATGCTGCTGGGGGTTCAGGGCGGCGGCAAGAGCCTGGCGGCCAAAGCCGTGGCGGGCGCCTGGGGGCTGCCGCTGCTGCGGCTGGATTTTGCCGTGCTGTACAACAAGTACTTCGGGGAAACCGAGCGGAATTTGAGAAAATCCCTGAAGATGGCCGAAGTGATGGCCCCCTGCGTCCTGTGGATCGATGAGATCGAAAAAGGGATCGCGGCCGGCGATTACGACAGCGGCACCTCCAAACGGGTGCTGGGAACCTTCCTCACCTGGATGGCCGAACGCAAGGAGCAGGTGTTTATCGTGGCCACCGCCAACGACATCTCCAACCTGCCGCCGGAGCTGATCCGCAAGGGGCGCCTGGACGAGATCTTCTTCGTCGATCTTCCCGATGGGCCGACCCGACAGGCGATCTTCGGAATTCATTTTTCGAAAAGGGAAATGGGCCCCCAGAACTTCGACTTGCCACACCTGGCCGCCGCAACCGAAGGTTTCACCGGCGCCGAAATCGAACAGGCGATCGTCTCCACCCTCTACCGGGTCAATGCCCAGGGAATGAAGATCACCACCGAACTCATCATCGAAGAGATCCGCAAAACCAGTCCGCTCTCGGTCGTCATGGCCGAAAAACTCGCAGAACTGCGGGAGTGGGCGGCCGTCCGGTGCGTTCGCGCCAATTAGCCCCCCAACAGCAGCATCCAAAACAGGCCACTATTGCCGTGTCCATCCGGCGGTGAATCCTACATCCGTTTCAACCGGCAGGCTTCGGCGAAATCTTCGGGGTGGTGGCCGTTGATCCAGCGCAACTGGGCCTCGCTGAAGGCACCCGGCGATTCTGGCAGGCGGGGTAGAAAAGAGTAGAGCAGGCGCTGATCCGAATCGTTGGTGTCGAAACGTTTGGAGCATTCGATCACGGTGATCATGGCCGCGCCCAGACCGGTGAGGACGTGCATGGCCTTGAGCAGGGCCTGGTCCAGGCTGGCCCGCACCTCACGATCGGCCTCCAGCACGTTGCCGACCGGCCCGCGGGTCATCAGCTGCAGCTCCCACTGGGAGGTCTGGGCCTTGGGTGCAAAGAGCACCACATGGGCGTCCTGGTGCACCACCAGGTCGGCGGGCCGGTCGGCGCGGCCGTCCATGCGCCGGTTGGCGGCGATGGCCGCCAGGTAGCAGTCGAAAAATGGGCGCCCGCTCTGGCGCCTGAAGGCCTGGATGAATTCCTGGATCTGGTCGCCGCAGGCATAGGAGGGCAGGCTGCCCCCGTCCGGGGCGGCCACCGCCGCCGGTATCAGGGCATACTGCTGGTGGATCTGCTGGTGGCTGGCGTGCAGCCGATAGCCGTTGGGCGCATAGTCGAAGCCGTAGTTCCACCCCCACAGGGTGGCATTGAAAGGCAGGGGAGGGCCCGGCCCGCGGCGGGCCAGCACCCCGACGACCTGCCGCCGCAAGGCCTCCAGCTCGTCCGGGCCCAATTCCCGGCGCCGGGCCGCCACCGGCAAATCGAGCATGCGCGCCGTGCGCTCGTAGGTACGCTGGTAGTAAAGGTGGCGCATGGCGCCCACATCTTCCGCCGTCAGGGCGCCGGCCGCATAGCGCACCGTGTCATGGGCCATGTTGGCGGCATAGTGGCCCCAGGGAATGTAGCTGTTGCGCCGCAGGTACTCGAAGACATGGCTGCCCGGCCGCCGGCACTCGCCCACGATCTCGCTCTTCCCCTGCGCGCCGGGGCGCAGCACCATGACTTCCTTGAAAATATCGGGTAGATGGGGGTTGTTGGCCACGGCGTCGAAGAGCTGTTCGTCGTGGATCATGGCCCGCAGGAGGCCGGTGGGCTCGGCCCGGTAGATGAGACCCGAGGGCCTGCCGGTTTGCGCATCGGCCTGGAAATCGCAGCTGGCGTGGGCCAGGGCGATGAGGTCGTCGGCATCGGTGGAAGTGGCGGCCACGGCCAGCTGGAGCGGCCGGGGGAGATGGCGCAAAAACGCTTCCGGCGCGGCATCTTTGGCATGGGTCTGCAGCGTACGGGTCAGGGAAACCGGCGGCCGGGCGGCAATGGCGATGCCGCCCGGGTCAGCGGCGGCGCGCTCGGCCCAGGCGCTGCCGATATAGGTCGTGCCGCGAAAGGGAAAGGCGTTGGGAATCTCGTAGATCCAGTCCGCGGAGGGCTCCGCCACATCGCCTTCCGGAAAGTTGGCCGTGTTGAGGCACGCCTCGCCGTCGGTGCTCAGGCCCAACGGCTGGAGATACTCCCGGGAGCGCAGATTGGTAACCGTATAACTCGGTTTGTGCACGCCAAAAATAAAGCGCCCCTCGGGCGCCACGCAGGTGCGGAGTCGAGCGGAAGAAGAAGCGGTGTCGACCATCGTGATCCCGTGGGCATCATTCACTATAAATCACCGCCAGAATCCGGGCCCGGTCCTGCTTGGCGGTGAGCAGGTGGGGCGTGGTGGAGAGATAGTAGGCGCTGTCGCCCGGCGTCAGTTCGAAGCGTTCGGCGCCGATGTCCAATACCACGGTGCCTTCCAGGACGTAAATGAACTCTTCGCCGGTGTGCACCGATCGCTCCTGCTCCGGCATCGCCTCCAACTGCACCACCAGGGCCTCCATGTGGCGGCCTTTGACATCCGGCGCCAGGCTCATGTAGGTGTAGGCCGCCTTGCGCCCCTGGCTGGTGGCGGAACGCTCGACCACCTTGCGTTCGTCCTTGCGGGTGATGGCCCACAGCCGCTGGCCTTCATCGGCGATGAGCCGCCGCAAGGCGCTGTCCAGAGCCTTGCTCAGCTTGATGATGGTTCCCAGTTGCGGGCTGAGGCGGTTGTCCTCGATGGCGCGCAGGGTGGCTTCGTCGAACCCGGTGAGCTGGGACAAGGCCGTGATGGAGAGTCCCTTTTCTTCCCGCACCCGGCGGATGCGGTCGCCGATATGCTCGCGGCAAGCGTCGTCGCAGGCGGCGATATCACCGGTCAAATCTGCGAAGTAATCCACATTGATCGGCGGCTTCTCTGCTGATCCCATGATATCTCTCCTTCTTGAATCGGCGCGGATGTGCTTTCGCAAATCCCGGCCGAGCTTATGCCGTCGAAAGCGATTTTAGGGCCGCAGGTGGGCCGGCAGCACCGCTTGCGGACCCCAGCCGGACGGCAGCTTCTGGCCCGCCGCTTCGTTGTTCTTGGCCTTGCGTTTGGCCAACCCCGGCCGGGCATATTCGCGGTGGCCTTCTTTGAGGGTTCGGCCGTTGATGATAGCCTCCGAGCGCAGGCGCTGGCCCACGGTCTTTTCCATCTGGCGTCCCAGCCACAGGATGCGGTCCACATCGTAGCCGTGACGGATGCCCATTTCGTCCACCTGTACCAGCAGATCTTCCAGGCACACCAGGCCCACGAAACGCGGATCGTCATAGTAGTAATCGCCGGTGCCCGGCACCGGACAGTCGTCGAGGAAATTGGCCGGCTGGCCGCCCAGGCCGCCGAGGGTGGCTTCGAAGTTGCGGATGCCGGCCTGCAGCGCCGCCAGCACCGAGGCCGAGGCCACGCGCTTGGTTTCGTGGAAGTGGGCGAGGTGCACGGCCGGATCGGGAATCTCGTCCATAATCATGGAAAAGTAACGGTAGACCTGGGCCGCCGAGGCGCTGCCGTCGTGGTCGGCATGCTCGATGTCGTCGGCGCCGATGGAAAGCCAGCGCTTGGTGAACTCCACGGCATCCTCCAAACGCGTGGCGCCCCCAATGGGGCTGCCCCAGATGGTGCTCACCGTGCCGCACATCTTGATGCCCGCGTCCTTGCACTTGCGGATGGCGCGCTCGCACTCGGCCCAGTATTCGGGCAAGGTGCAGCCCGAATTGGCGAAGTGGTGCTCCTCTTCGGTGGAGACCATCATCAGCACGCGGTCCGGCCCGATGCCCTGCTCGCGCATGCGGATGGCGCGGTCCACGGCCGGTTCGCGGATGGTGATGGCGGTGAGCACGATCTGATCGTAGGGGATGCCCTTTTTGGCGCAACGCTGCTTGAAGCGGTCGCTGCGCAGGTGCCTGAACAGCTCCTCGGCGTCGCTGAACTGGGGCATGAGGAAGGGATTGCCCAGGTTGGTCACCTCGATGTTGCGGCAACCGGCGAAGATCAGCTCTTCCAGGTAGAAGATCTTGGCCCGGGTGGAGATGAATTTCTCCAGGTGTTGAAACCCATCGCGGATGGTGATGTCGCCGATAGTCACTTCCCGCGGCATGCGCGGGAATAACTTCCAATAATCGTATTCGGTCATGTCGTAATCCTTTCTTAAACAGGCATCATCCATCACCTAAAACTTAAAGCCGAAAACTACTTTCCTTTGTACACCGGTTTTCTTTTCTCCCGAAACGCCGCCAGCCCCTCCAGCCGATCCTCGGTGGGAATGCAGAGCCAGTAGGCGTTGGACTCGATGGCCAGGCCGGTCGCCAGATCGGTCTCCAGGCCGCGGTTGATGGCGTACTTGGCCTGCTCCACGGCGATGGGGCCCGATTGGCAGATCTCGCCGGCCAGCCGCCGGGCGGCGGCCAGCAATTCCCCCGGCGGATGGACATAGTTGACCAGGCCGATGCGCAGGGCCTCCTGGGCCGTGATCCGGGCGCCGGTGAAAATCAGCTCCTTGGCGATCCCCTTGCCCACCAGGCGGGGCAGGCGCTGGGTGCCGCCGGCGCCGGGAATGATGGCCAGACGCGTTTCAGTCAACCCCATGGTGGCCGTGTCGGCAGCCAGGCGGATGTCGGCGGCCAGCGCCAGTTCGGTGCCGCCGCCCAGCGCCACCCCATTCACCGCGGCTATCACCGGCCGGGGGAACTGCTCCACATCGTCCATCAGGCGCCGGATGTTGAAGATGAACTCCTTGACCTGCTCGGGGCTCATTCCGGCCCGTTCCTTGAGGTCGGCACCGGCGCTGAAAGCCTTGTCGCCCTTGCCGGTGACGATCACCACCCGCGCGTGCTTGTCGAACCGCAACTCGGCCAGGCGCTCGCCCAAGGCCCGCACCATGGCCACGTTGAACGAATTCATGGCCTCGGGGCGGTTGAGGGTCAGGACGGCCACATGCTCCTCGATTTCCACCAATACCAATTCTTCCATAAGCGTTCTTTCCTTCACCTGAAACCTGAAACTTGAAAGCTGAAACCCCTTGCCTAGCACCCGATATGCCGCGAAATGACGATGCGCTGCACTTCCGACGTGCCTTCGCCGATTTCCAGCAGCTTGTGGTCGCGGTAGAAGCGCTCCACGCCGTACTCTTTCATCAATCCGTAGCCGCCGTGGATCTGCACGGCATGGTCGGCCACGCGGCCCATGAGTTCCGAGCAGTAGAGCTTGGCCATGGCCGCCTCCTTGGCGAAGGGCCGGTGGCGGTCGCGCAGCCAGCACGCCTTGTAGAGCAGATTGCGGGCGCACTCGATCTCGGTGGCGCTGTCGGCCAGCTTGAAGGCGATGGCCTGGAACTTGGAGATGGGCTGGCCGAACTGCACGCGGTCGCGGGCATAGCGCATGGCCGCCTCGTAGGCGCCCACCGCGCCGCCCAGCCCCATGGCCCCGATGGAGAGGCGGCCGCCGTCCAGGGTTTGCAGCATCTGGTGAAAGCCGTCGCCGGGGCGGCCCAGGATGTTCTTCTCGGGCACGCGTACGCCGTCGAAGAAGAGTTCGGCGGTGTTGGAGGCGCGCCACATCATCTTGCCCTTCATGGGCCGCGCCTGAAAACCGGGCATGCCTTTTTCCACCAGAAAACAGGTGTATTCGGGCTTGCCGCCCGCGCGGGTGCCGGTGATGGCCTGGACGGTCACGCCCAGGGTCAGGTCGCAGGCCGCGTTGGTGATGAAGATTTTGCTGCCGTTGAGGATCCAGTGGCCGCCCTCTTTGACGGCCGTGGTCTTGCTGCCGCCGGCATCGGAGCCGGCGCCCGGCTCGGTGAGGCCGAACCCCCACAAGGCCTCGCCCCGGCACAGGGGCGGCAGGAAGCGCCGCTTTTGCTCTTCGGTGCCGAAATACCAGATGGGGCCGATGCCCAGGGAGTTGCCGGCCGCGATGGTGGCGGCCTGGGAGCCGTCCACCCGGGCGATCTCTTCCACGGCGATGATGTAGGCCAGATAGTCCAGGCCCTGACCTTCATACGTATCGGCCACGAACATGCCGAACAGACCGATCTCGCCCATCTTGCGGGTCAGTTCCGGCGAGAAGGTCTCGCTTTCGTCCAGGTCGGCGGCCACCGGCGCAATCTCTTTTTCGGCAAAGGCGCGCACCTCCCTACGGATCATTTCCTGTTCCCGGGTCAAATCGAAATCCACCGCCACCTCCTTGTGGGCTTTGGCCGGCGATCGGACGCCCTGCAGTGCGGATCGGCTCGGGCCCCGTCGCCGTCACGGGTCATTGCATAGGCACTATCTCATCGCCTTCGAGAAAGTGTCAAGAGCTGCGGATGTATCTTTCACCTGACGCCTGAGTCTCCGCTTAACAGTTGACGTCGGCGCCAAAAATCATAATGATTGAAACGCGTGTCCTCTGTAACCGGGTACGGACCCAATGGCACCCGGCAGCGTCCCATCCCGAAGGCCCGATTCAAAGGAGGTCCCATGTCGGTCGCCACCGAACGCTACGTCCCCAGTCATCCCATCCGGGTCGTCACCGCCACCGCGCTCTTCGACGGCCACGATGCCGCCATCAACATATACCGCCGGCTGCTGCAGGACGCCGGCGTCGAGGTGATCCATTTAGGCCACAACCGTTCGGTACGCGATATCGTGGACGCCGCCGTGCAGGAAGACGTCCAGGGGGTGGCGGTCTCCTCCTACCAGGGGGGCCACATGGAGTTCTTCAAATACCTGGTGGACCTGCTGCGCCAGTCGGGCGTACCCCATGTCCAGGTGTACGGCGGCGGCGGCGGCGTGATCGTGCCGGCCGAGGTGCAGGCCCTGGAAGCCTACGGGGTAACCAAGGTCTACACCCCCGAGGACGGCGCCCGGCTTGGGCTCGCGGGCATCGTCGATGATATGGTGCGCCGGCTGGATTACCCCCGGGCCGGACGCGCCGAAATAGCCCTGGACAAACTTTCGCCGGACAATCCGCCCCTGGTGGCCAACCTGATCACCACCCTGGAGCAGAACGGTTCGGACGACCAGTGGGCCGACCTGCGCGCGGCCCTGGGCGCCAAGGCGGCCGGACGCACGGTGCCGGTGGTGGGCATCACCGGTACGGGCGGTTCGGGCAAATCCTCGCTCACCGACGAGCTGATCCAGCGGTTGCTGCTGGACCAGGAACAGATCCACGTGGCCGTGCTCAGCGCCGATCCGTCGCGGCGCAAGAGCGGCGGCGCCCTGCTGGGCGACCGCATCCGTATGAATGCCATCGGCAACCGGCGCGTCTTCATGCGTTCGTTGGCCACCCGTCGGGCCTCCAGCGAAATCCCGGCCCGCCTGACCGATATCGTGCGCGTGCCCAAGGCCGCCGGTTACGACCTGATCATCGTGGAGACCGCCGGCATCGGCCAGGGGGATGCCGGCATCATCGAGCATGTGGATCTTTCCATTTACGTGATGACCAGCGAGTTCGGCGCCGCCTCCCAGCTGGAAAAGATCGACATGCTGGACTTCGCCGATCTGGTGGTGGTCAACAAGTTCGAAAAACGCGGCGGCGAGGATGCCGTGCGCGATGTGCGCAAACAGGTGCAACGCAACCGCACCGCCTTCGATCGGCTGCCGGAAGAGATGCCGGTGTTCGGCACCATCGCCGCCAAGTTCAACGACGACGGCGTGACCGCGCTTTACCACGACCTGCTGGACACCATCGCGACCAAGACCGGCGTGCGCCTCGTTTCGGGGTTGCCCAAGCCGCCGGCACGGACCTCCAGTTCCCAGACCATCATCATTCCCCCGGAGCGCACCCGCTATCTGTCCGAGATCGCCGAAACCGTACGTGGCTACCATGCCCACACCGAACGCCAATCCGACGCCCTGCGCCGGGTGTGGCATCTGGAGCAGAGCGCCCGGGCGTTGGGCGCGGGCGCCCCCTCCGGCGGACGCGCGGCCCTGCTGGCCGAACTGAATCACGAAATCGAGAAATCGCGCGAAACGGTGGATCCGGCCTGCCAGCGTTTGGTGGGGCAGTGGGAGCAGCTCCGCCAGGCCTACACCCAGGACCAGCTGGTCTACACCGTGCGCGACGAAGAGATTCGAACGCCCCTGCACACCGAATCGCTCGCCGGCCAGAAGATCCCCAAGATCGCCCTGCCGGCCCTGGACGAGCCCGGGGCGCTGCTGCGCTGGCTGCGGCGCGAGCACCTGCCCGGCTACTTCCCTTACACGGCCGGCGTCTTTCCTCTCAAACGCACCGGTGAAGACCCCACGCGCATGTTCGCCGGCGAAGGCGACCCGGCACGCACCAACCGCCGTTTCAAAATGCTTTCGGCCGACAGCCCGGCCAAGCGGCTCTCCACCGCCTTCGACTCGGTGACCCTCTACGGCTTCGATCCGGACCGGCGGCCGGATATCTTCGGCAAGATCGGCAACGCCGGCGTGAGCATCTGCACCCTGGACGACGTGAAGACCCTGTACGACGGCTTCGACCTGTGCAGCCCCAACACCTCGGTCTCCATGACCATCAACGGCCCGGCGCCCATCATGCTGGCCATGTTCCTCAATGCGGCCATCGACCAGCAGCTGGACCGCTTCCGGGCCGAACAGGGACGCGACCCGGATCCCGGCGAAGCGGCGGCCCTGCGGGCCCAGACCCTCTCCACGGTACGCGGCACGGTGCAAGCCGACATCCTGAAAGAGGATCAGGGCCAGAACACCTGCATTTTCTCCATCGACTTCGCCCTCAAGATGATGGGCGACATCCAGGAGTATTTCGTCGAACACAGGGTGCGCAATTTCTACAGCGTGTCGATCTCCGGCTACCACATCGCCGAGGCCGGCGCCAACCCCATCTCCCAGCTGGCCTTCACCCTGGCCAACGGCTTCACCTACCTGGAGTACTACCTCTCCCGGGGCATGCCCATCGACAGCTTCGGTCCCAACCTGTCATTCTTCTTTTCCAACGGCATGGACCCGGAGTACACCGTCATCGGCCGCGTGGCGCGGCGCATCTGGGCCATCGCCCTGCGCGGTCGCTACGGCGCCGGCGCGCGCTCCCAGATGCTCAAGTACCACATCCAGACCTCGGGACGCTCTCTGCACAGCCAGGACATCCAATTCAACGACATCCGCACCACCCTGCAGGCCCTGTGCGCCATCTACGACAACTGCCAGAGCCTGCACACCAACGCCTTCGACGAGGCCATCACCACCCCCACCGAGGAGTCGGTGCGCCGGGCCCTGGCCATCCAGCTGATCATCAACCGGGAGTGGGGCCTGGCCAAAAACGAGAACCCGCTGCAAGGCAGCTTCATCGTGGACCAGCTCACCGACCTGGTGGAAGAGGCCGTGCTGGCCGAGTTCGACCGCATCAGCAGCCGCGGCGGGGTGCTGGGGGCCATGGAGACCGGCTACCAGCGCAGCCGCATCCAGGAGGAGTCCATCCACTACGAGACCCTCAAGCACACCGGCGAACTGCCCATCATCGGCGTCAATACGTTCCGCGACCCCAACGCCTCCCAGGAGCGCCTGGCCGACAATTTCAGCATCGAACTGGCCCGCTCGACCCCCCAGGAGAAGGAGTCCCAGCTCGCGCGCCTGGCCGCCTTCCACCAGCGCAACGCCCGCGCCGCTCCCCAGGCCCTGCGGCGCCTGCAGCAGACCGCGCTTTCCGGCGGCAATATCTTCGAAACCCTGATGGAGACCGTACGGTCGTGCAGCCTGGGCCAGATCACCCAGGCCCTGTACGCCGTGGGCGGGCAATACCGGCGCAACATGTGACCGGCCTCCCAACGGCCTCATCTTACCTCTTGCAATCACCCCCAGGGGTTGATATGGGCAGAGCATGCTGGCGTAGAGGGTTGATCGGCTGTTCCTGGTTCTCCGCAGTTCCAGCATTTCCTCGCATCGCGGGTTGCCAGGCGGCACCGGCGGCTCTTGCCGACTATCCCCAGAAGGTTTGGCGTTCCATCGCTATGTAGTTGACAACATAGGTGTTGGGTACTCCTTTTTACAGGCGGTCTCGCCTGCCCCATGTCCATGGGTGGCAGGGAGACCCGGGCCGCGGGGTATGGCCCTGTAACCAAAGAACCTTTTGAGAACCGAGGGACTTAAAAGTGACCGGCACAATTCTTGCTGTTTCTGTTGCCATGAAAGCTGAGAGGTGTTCGATGATGAATCAGGGCGCTATCGTTACTTACAGGGAATTCAGTCGCAAGGTGTCCGGCTACTGCGGTATCGTCGAAGGGATCGTGCAAGACAAGCCGAACCACGTTCTGGTCCGGTGGGTCGGCAATACTTCTCAAACTGAGGAATCGGTCGCCGATCTGGAAGAAGTATAAAGTCCTAAGCACGAAATGGCTTCATAGAACCGTTGTCAGCCAACACGGATCTGCCGACAGACGGAATTCAAACCCTGCCCGGACATCAACTCGGGCGTGGGGGGTCGCAGGAAGCAAACAAAAGCCGCAAACCGGGAGAAACCGGCTACGCTCGGAAGGCCGCCGGAACCGGAAAGCCACCCGAGTCAGGGCACAAGCCGACACCCCATCGGTCATGAAAACAAAAAGAGGGCCGGTTGCAACCGCAACCGGCCCTTCGCTATTTCGGCGCAGGCGCAACGCCCCAGGCTCTCCGGCAAGGCTATTCCTTGGCCTTCTTGGGATGGCACTCCTCACATTTCTGGGGTGCGGCCTTGCCTTTATCCTTATTCTCTTTGTTGTACTTCTTGTGGCAGCCCAGGCAGTTCTCGTGCACGGCATTGGCATGATAGGCCCGCAGTTCCTTGTCGCTCAAGCCCTTGGCCTCCTTGCCTTTCAATTCTCCCGGCTTGTTGTGGCAATCGAAGCATTTCTTGACCGGGTCGCCCTCTTTCAGGTTGGTCAACGGCTGGCCTTTGTCGTCGTGGTGGCATTCGCCGCAGCTGATTTTGTAGTCCTCGGCATGTTTCTGGTGGGTAAAGACGGCAATCGACTTCTTGTGTTCATAGGGTGCCTGCATTTTGATCTCGGCCGGTACACCGGCCGCATAAGCCGCTGCCGCCAGCAGAAGCAGGGCCATCACCGGGACCGCCAGCGTCCATGCTCTTTTTTTCGTCATTTTCCACCTCCTCTGTCAAGGGTTAATAAGGTCCGTCCGGGAGATGAGAAGGGTAACGGGTGTCAACGCGCTTGCTCCGCCTCCGCATCTGCCTCCTCTTCAAATCTTTTTCGGCCAAATATACGCGCGCCCAGGATGCTGACCTCGTAGAGCAGCATCATGGGCAGGGCCATGAGAATCTGGGAAATAACATCGGGTGGCGTCAAAATCGCCGCTGCTATGAAAAAAATCAGGATCGCATAGCGTCTGAATTTTCTGAGCAAATCGGCGGAGACGAGGCCCAGCCGCGCCAAAAAGGTGATCACCATGGGCATTTCGAACACCAGGCCGAAGGCCAGCAGCAGTTTGGAAGCGAAACTGAGATACTCGCGCATGGAGGGCATGGGCCGCACCGTTTCGCTGGCAAAGCCGACAAAAAACTTGAATCCGAAAGGAAAGACGATGAAATAGCCGAAGAGAATGCCGCCACCGAAAAATAGAACGGAAAGCAGCAGAATCGGCAGCGCCATGCGCTTTTCGCGATCATAGAGGCCGGGGGCGACGAACATCCAGAACTGGTAGAGGATCACCGGCGAGGCCAGCATGATACCGGTGAAAAAGGCGGTCTTCAGAAAAGTGAAAAAGGCCTCGGGCAGATTGGTATAGATCAGGTGATCGCCATGGGGCATCACCCGCATCAGCGGTGCGGTGAGGATATCGAAGATCTGTTCCTTGAAGGCATAGGAGAGAAGAAAACCTGCAGCCACGGCAATGCTGGCCTTGATCAGCCGTGATCGCAACTCTTCCAGATGGGCGGTGAAAGGCTGTTTGTCCAGCTCGCTCATTGGGCCTTGTTCACCTTGGCGGCGTCGGCAGCTGCCATATCACTCTTGGGAAGTGCATCCGCGGCATCGGCCGCGGCGGCGGCTTCATCGGCAACCGCTTCCGGGTCCGCCGACGGTGGCGTTTGTCCGCTGACAGTGGAATCGGTGGTAACCGAAGAGGACCGGGTATCGTCGGCATCGAACGAGCGCCGCACCTCCTGGCCGGTCTCGCGCAAATTCTGGCGTACCTCATCCAGACCGGTTTCCTTTTCGATACTCTGCTTGAGGTCGTTGGTGGCCCGCTTGAACTCACCCATGGCCTTACCCAGCGACTTGGCCAATTCCGGAAGCTTCTTGGGGCCGATGACGATGAGCGCCACCGCGAGTATCACCAAGAGTTCCGGCATGCCGATGCCGAACATAGGAGGCTCCTTTCGACAATTTGGCCCCTTGTATGGTTTTTGACCCCCATTGTCAATGGGGGCGCCATCCTGCCAAAATCCTTACTTATCCGAGTCCGGTGACCCTCGTTCAGGAAGCCGCTCGCGCCGGATCGAGCACCAGAAAGAAGAGGCGGCCCTCGTTTTTCATATGGCCGGCCGCCAACTCGGCCTCGGGGCCATGGCCCCAGAACAGATCGACGCGCCCGGCGCCGGTGATGGCGCTGCCGGTGTCCTGGGCCAGGACGAAGGTGTGGCGGGGTTCGAACTGCGCGATACGCCCGGCGCTGACCTTGGGGACCGGCACCGTGATGAAGGCCAGGGCCGCCGAGGGAAAGAGGGTGCGGTCCACGGCAATGGAGCGCAGCGGGGTGATCGGCACCGCCAGGGCGCCGAGGGGGCCGCTGTCGGCCAGACGGAAAAAAATATAGCGCGGGTTGTAATTGAGGATCTGTGGCGCCTCCGCCGGATGCGCCCGCAGGTACTCCCGGATGGCCTGCATGGAGATCCGGTCCGCGGCGATCTTGCCCTGGTCGATAAGCAGGCGGCCGATGCTGCGGAATGGCTGTCCGTTGGAGCCGTCGAACTGGATCTGCAGCAGGCGGCCATCGGCCAGCGCCACTTTGCCCGAACCCTGGATCATGAGGTTGGACAGATCTACTTCGTCCCGCACCCAGGCCAGGGGCGGGGCGATGCGGTTGAAGTCGGACTGCCGGCGGATCTGCTCGCGCACCGGGTAGGGCGTCACGGTCCGGTTGGCGTAGCGGCCCACGATACGGCGGCCCTTCAAATCGTCGGCGAACAGGGAGAGGTCGATCTCCACCAGATCCGCGGGGCGGGAGTTGATGGCCACCGGGTATTTCTCAGATGGGCTCAGGCTGCCCAAAAGCAGGGGCTCGTAATAGCCGGTGAACAGCACCTTGCCCGTTTTCGCGTCTCCGGCCGCGGCGTAGACCCGATATTGCTCCCGGATGATGCGGTTGAGCTCGGCGGCCGGGGGCTTCTGGTCGGCCAGGCGTTCAAAGGCTTCCAGGGAACGGATCAGGTGGGCCACGGGGTAGCTGTCCGGCCCGAACAAAACAGGGCGCTCGGCCGGCAGTTTGCGCAGATAGCGCAGGCTCATCTCCAGGGCCGGGACCAGCTGATCGTAGCGGCCGTCATCGCCGAACTCGGGATAATCGGACGGAGAGAGCCGTTGGAGGGCCGTCTCCAGGGTGACCGGCTTGGGGGGGCAGGCAGTAAGCAGCCATCCAGCGGCCAGCAGACCGCCCCATATCAGAAGCAGCCTTGTCTTGGATCTTGTCGCCATGGAACTCATTGACCTTTCATATTTCACTTTGCGTCTGCTTCTCCCTCTGCCATCGGCCGCTCTTGCCCCCGCTTTTTTCCAGCAGAAATATGTCGGTAATGCGCATGGCGCGGTCATAGGCCTTGCACATGTCGTAGACCGTCAGGGCCGCCACCGCGGCCGCGGTGAGCGCCTCCATCTCCACGCCGGTGCTGCCCACGCAACGGGCCAGGGCCTCGAGCCGGATGGCATGGGTGTCGGCCTGGGGGAAGAAATCCACCTGCACATGGGTCAGGTTCAACGGATGGCACATGGGGATCAGGCTCGACGTCTGTTTGGCCGCCATCACCCCGGCGATGCGCGCGGTCTCCAGCACGTTGCCCTTGGGTACGCTCCGATCGCAGATCATGGTGAACATCGCCGGGCTCATCACCACCTTGGCCTGGGCCCGGGCCGTCCGTTCGGTGGCCGGCTTGGCGCTCACATCCACCATGCGCACCCGGCCTTTGTCGTCGATGTGGGTAAGGTCGGACATGGGTCCTCCGTTCAGGCGAAATACTGCGTCTTGTGCGTCACCTCGCTCTTGATGGCGTTGAGCGTGTCGCTCAGGGCGGCAATCACATTTTCCCGGATGTCGCCGGCCACCACCAGCAGCATCACATCGTCGCCCACCGCAAGGTCCCGGTCGGCGTTGATCTGCACCAGGATCTCCACGATCCCGGGCCGCTGTTTGTGCTCCGCCACCACCTGGTCCAGGCGGGCCCGATCCACGCTCACGCGCAATCCGCGCACCGGCCGGCCGTCCCGGGCGGTGCCCCGCACCACCCCCTGATGGCAGAGCACCATCCCCACCCGGGCAAACTCCGGATGGCGCTTGACTTGATCCACAAGGGCATTGAGGTCCATCTTCCTACTCCTTGAACGTTGGCGTCATTGGGGGAAAAGCGGCAGCCACTGCGCATCAGCCCGGCGCACCTGCTCCTCGGGGATCAGGTGGCGATGGAGCTGTCGCAGGAACCCGCCCGCCTGCCGGCGGCCTTCGGCCAGCTGGCGGGCCAGCAGCTTCAAGCAGCGTTTGTGGTATAGGGCCGGCAAAGGCTGGGCACTGCCGGCAGCCTCCAGCAGCACCCCATCCCATCGGGGGGCCACCGCCTGGCGCAACAGATCCAGCACCGGCCCGGAGGGGATGGCCGGGCCGGCTGAAAGTACCAGGGCATGGTCGTGGCGCGCGGCGAACAATCCGGCGTGGATGGCGCTCAGCAGCCCGGCGGGCAGGAAGTGATCGCGCACGATCAGGCCGTCCTGGTCCAGCAGGGCGGCCGGATCATCGGTCACCCACACGATATCGTCCACCAGAGGGGCGAGCGCCGTCCGGGCCGACGCCAAGCGGATCGGATCGGGCCGGTCCGGGCCGGCGCCCGGTGCCGGGTCATCGGCCAAAGCCATCGACCGGCCATCGGCGATGATAATGCCGCTGAGGGGGAGTTGGGCCATAGCCTCCGCACCATAGGAGATACGGCTCTCGAAATCAAGCGGGACCTAATGCCGCCGATCGGCCGTCAGCACCGCCTTCTGGGCGATCTTGGCTTTCAGGCGCCGCTCCACGAAGACGGGTGCGCCGCTGAAGGGATCGAGGCCGGTATAGTACATGAGGGTCGCCCAGGTGGAGGGCGCCGGGGTGAAGATCTGCACCTGCTCCGGGATCAAACGCAGTTTCTTTTCGGCATAGGCCCGCAGCGCCCGCATCTCTTCCAGGCCGCAGCCCGGATGGGCGGCCATGAAGTAGTAGGTCAAAAAGCGGCCGCGGGGCAGGCGGCGGTTGGTCTCCTGGAACAGCGCCAGGAAGGCTTCCAGCGCGGCCCGGCCCGGCTTGCCCATGAGCCGCAGCAGCGGATCGTGAATGTGCTCGGGAGCGATCTTGAGCTGGCCCGAGGTGTGGTGGCGCAGCAATTCCTCCAGATAGCGCCGGCCATTTCGCAGATCGCGGAGGATTAGATCGTAGCGCAGCCCCGAGGCCACGAACACCTGGCGCACGCCGGGGACGGCCCGCAGGGCGCGCAGCATCTCGATCTGGGGGCCGTGATCCGCCCCCAGCCGCTTGCATGGACCGGGAAAGAGGCATCCCTTCTTGCTGCAGGCCGAACCCGGGCGGCGGCTGCACCCCATGGCGTACATGTTGGCCGTAGGGCCGCCCACATCGGCAATGATGCCCTTGAATCTCGGATGGCGGGCGATGACCCGGGCCTCGCGCAGAATGGAGGCCGGGCTGCGCGACACCACCTGCCGTCCCTGGTGCATCGTGATGGCGCAGAAGCGGCACTCGCCGAAGCAGCCGCGGTGGGTGGTGATGGCAAAGGCAATGGTCTCCATGGCCGCCACCGGCCCCTGGGCGCTGTAGTAGGGGTGAACCTCGCGGGCAAAGGGCAATTCGTAGACGGCGTCCAGCGCCGCCGGTTCGGGCGGTGGGGCCGGCGGATTGTGCACCAGGTAGCGGGTGTCCTGCTGCTGGACCAGGCGCCGGGCCGTGGCCGGGTCGGCGTTCTCGTAAAAAAGGGAAAACATGCGGGCGAAGGCGGCCTTGTCCCGGACCACCTCGTCGTGGGCCGGCAGCCGCACGTCGGGGCCGGGAAAAGCTTCGGTGGGCGCGGGCATCTCCCGGCTGATGAAACACAGCCCGCGCAGGTCGCGCACATCGTCACTGCGTTGCAGTCTTTCGGCCAGGGCCACCACACTCTGGTCGGCCATGCCGTAAAGGAGAAAATCGGCCTTGGCGTCGAAGAGCACCGAGCGACGCACCGTGTCGGACCATGCATCGTAGTGGGAGATGCGCCGCAGGCTGGCCTCGATGCCCCCCAGCACAATGGGCCGGGTCTGCTTGAAATAACGGCGGATCAGATGACTGTAGGCCAGCACGGCGCGGTCGGGGCGTCGGTCGTTGCGGCCGCCGGGGGTCATGTCGTCGCTGCGGCGCCGGCGCCCCGCGGCGGTATAGTTGGCGATCATGGAATCCACGCAGCCGCCGGTGACGCCCCAGAAGAGCAACGGTTCGCCCAGGCGGGCGATGTCGTTCTCCGATTGCAGATCGGGCTGGGCGATGATGCCCACCCGAAACCCCGCGTCGAGGAGCACGCGGCCGACCACCGCGACCCCGATGTGCGGCGCATCCAGGTAGACATCGCCGGTGACCAGCACCACGTCCAGCCGGGACCAGCCCAGGTGCCGGCACTCTTCGGCCGTGGCGGGCAGGAAACGGGGCATGGCAGGGCGGGATGGCATTTGGGCGTATTCTCCTGAATCCGGCATCCTATGCCAACCCGGCCCCGGCGTCAAAGCATTCCCGGTGTCCGGGGGCCGGGGCCGCGCCGAAGTTGTTGCCAAAGGATCACGGCCTGTTATATGAGGTGGCAGCACATCCCTTCCCGCAACCTTAACCGAGGACGAGGCAGATGGGCACAACCCGACACATTCTGGACGCCACCGGCATCGACCGTATGCTCAAGCGCATGGCCTTCGAGATCCTGGAGAACCACAAGGACAACAATCTGGCCCTGATCGGCATCCACACCCGGGGCGTGTTCCTGGCCCGACGGCTGCAACACCACATGATGAACTTCGAGGGCACCGAAGTGCCGGTGGGCGAAATCGACATCACCCTTTACCGGGACGACTGGACCCAGATGAGCGCCCATCCGGTGGTCAAGAAGACGGTGATTCCCTTTTCGGTGGACGGCCGGCAGATCCTCCTGGTGGACGACGTGCTGTTCACCGGGCGCACCACGCGGGCGGCCCTGGACGCCCTCATCGACTTCGGCCGGCCGGCGCGCATCGAACTGGCCGTGCTCATCGACCGCGGCCATCGCGAGCTGCCCATCCAGAGCAACTACACCGGCTACGTCCTGAACACCCGCCGCAGCGAAATGGTCAATGTGCTGCTCGAGGAGTCGGACGGCCGGGATCAGGTCACCCTCACTGGAGCGTCGAGAGCAGAAGATGGGACATCACGAACATCGGGCTAAGGGCCCGGAAAGCCTCACCGTGGGGGTGCTGAGCGTTTCCACCACCCGCTCGCTGGAACAGGATGAAAGCGGACAGTGGATCGCCAGGCGCGCTGCCCGGGAAGGACACCGGGTGGTGGCCCACGAAGTGGTGACCGACGCCGTGACGGCCATCCGTGCGGCCGTCACCCGGCTGCTGGACCACCCGGCCCCCCAGGCCCTGATTCTCACCGGCGGCACGGGCATCACGCCCCGGGACGTCACTTTCGAAGCGGTTCGGCCGCTTTTTGACAAGGAGCTGACCGCCTTCGGGCCGATCTTCGCCCAGCTGAGCTACGAGGAGATCGATTCGGCGGCCCTGCTTTCCAGGGCCACGGCCGGCGTCATCGGCGGCAGCCTGCTCTTTTGCCTGCCCGGCAGCCTCAAGGCGTGCCAGCTGGCCTGCAAGGCCCTGATCTTTCCGGAGCTGGGTCACATGTACGGCCACATTGCGTAAAAGGAAGACCGTCAACCTTTCAGGCGGGCCGTCAACCAACCCGGACGGTCGCTCAGGACGGCGTCCACCCCCAGCCGCAGGGCCTTGGACAAATGGCGCGGCCCGTTGCAGGTGTAAGTGCAGACCCGCAGGCCGCGTTCCCGGGCCCATGCGACCAGGGTCGGCGTCAAGGCCGCAATGCGGCCGTCCACGGCCCACAACCCCTCGAGATCCGCCGACGGCCAGGAGATCACCTGCGCGGGATTGCCTTCGGGCAGGTTGAGCACATAGCGCCACTGGGGCGCGAGGCGCCGGGCCAGTTGCAGTACCTGGGGATCGAACGAGAGCACATGCATGTGATCGCGGGGCACATCGGCGGGCAACGCCGCCAGGCAGGCGACCACCGCGCGGGTCAGGCGCGCGCTGTGACCACTGCGCCGTTCGGCCGGCGAAGATTTGATCTCTATGAGCAGCCGGGTGCGCGACCCGAAGGCGGCCACGGTCTCTTCAAGGGTCAGCAGCCGCTCACCCTTGAAGTCGGGATGGAACCATCCGCCCCAATCCAGGGCCGCCAGTCGGTCCGCCGACATCTCCGCCACCCGCCGGCCGCCGCCGCCCACCCGCCGCAGGGTGGCGTCATGGTAGATCACGCAGCGGCCATCGGCACTCATCTGCACGTCCAGCTCGATGCCGTCGATGGGGTAGCGCAAGGCGCGCGCGAAACCCGACCGCGTGTTTTCCGGGGCTTCATCCCGGGCGCCGCGATGGGCGATGCACCAGGGAACGGGGTCTTTGAAAAAATGGGGTTTCATAGCCAACGCAACGATGAAGATTTTGGATTATCATGATACAAGTTTGTTATTTAATACCAGCCTTGTTACATATTTGAATGCTGCGCGCCCACTGCCCGCAGCATTCACGCGCACCGAGATTACACCATAACCATTTACTTTTGCAAGCAATCGCTTTAAGAGAGAGGCGGTCGAAACCGCCTGGCACGCAATCTGCTCTATTTACCTGGCAAAGATTGACACTGCCGTGGCGCGTCGGTCACCGCTGGAAAGGAGGTGAGCCCCAAGCTGTATCGCAACGCCGACCGCGTCGCCCATGGCAGACCGGCAATCGACCCTTTAAGAAACAACTCAAATCCCCACAAGAGGAGAAACAGAATACCATGAAACGCTTGATTCCCGTAATCGTACTGGCAATGGTTATGGCCAGCGGCTCGGCCTGGGCCGCCGATGCCACTGCGAATCTCGATCTCATGTCCGCCTATGTGTGGCGCGGCATCACCGTCAACGACAGCCCGGTGCTGCAACCGAGCATCGATGTCTCCAAGAACGGTTTCGGCCTCAATGTCTGGGCCAATTACGACCTGGATGAATATTACGACGACACCCCCGACGACAACGAGTTCTCCGAAGTCGATCTGACCCTCTATTACGGTTTCGACATCCAGAAGCTGGGGGTTACCGTCGGCGTGATCGAGTATCTCTTCCCCGCCGGCGCCGAAGGCACCCGCGAAGTGTATACGAGCCTCTCCTATCCCCTCATCGGCGGCTTGTCGGCGGGTTTCGATTTCTACTATGACTGGGACGAAGTGGATGGCTACTACACCGACCTGGGCCTGACCTATGGCATGGATCTGATAGACAAGCTGAACATGTCGGTGGGCGGCAAGATCGGCTATGCCAGCGAGAATTTTGCCGAATTCTACAGCGCTGGCACGGACAGCGGGCTCTACAACCTCGACCTTTCCCTGGCGCTGACCTATGCCGTGACCGATGCGCTGAGCATCGGCGGCAAGATCGTCTACACCGACAGCCTGGATGACGATGTGCTGGCCGACGCCGACCCCGGCAACGGGATCTATGGCCAGGATGTGAACGTATACGGCGGCATCAGCGTTACCTACGCCTTCTAAGACAGGGGCCTGCCCCAGAGGCGTTTTCCTCCCTCCCCCCTCGATGCCGTGCGTTGCGCGCCCCGATGAACCGGGCGCCGGCGCACGGTTTTTTATTGGAGCTGGAAGCGCACCGGCACCTGGACCCACATCTCCTGCGGCCGGCCCATGCGCCGGCCGGGCGAAAAGCGCCACTGGCGCACGCTCTTGAGGGCACTGCCGTCCAACAGGTCATACCCGCTGCTTTGCAGCACCCGCACCTGGGCCGGCTGGCCGGTGCGATCCACCAGCACTTCCAGCACGACGGTGCCCTCCATCCCCCGACGGCGGGCCGACGCCGGATAGACGGGCGGCGGGTTGAGATCGTACAGTGGCACCGAGGCCTGTACCTGGCCTGCCTCACCTTGGGGCTGGGGCGTCACCGGCAGCGAAGATGCCGCGTCCGCCGGCAGCGCGGACGGGTCTGTCGGGGTATCTCCGGCAGGCGGCCTTTCAGGCGCGATCCGGGCTGCCGGGGCAGGTGGGCGTTGACGCACGGGCCGGGCCGCGGCCACTTTGGGCGCCGGTTCGATTTTTCGAGGTTTTTGAACGACCTGGTTTTTAGGCTGAATCAGGCGGGGGGGGGCGGGCCGGGCCGCTTGGGGTGCCGGCGGCATCGCCGCCAAAGAGAGTTGGACGGTGCGGCTTTCCGCGACGCTGCACATCGGCCGGCCCCCTTGGGGAACGAAACTGAAGAGCAGCAGATGGGCGGCCAGGGCCCCCAGGACGGGTATGATCCAGCGTGTCATGGCGCCTTCTCTCCCTCGGCCTGGAGGTTGATGCGCGTGATACCGGCCAGGCGCACCTGGTCCAGCACCCGGAAGAGGGACTGGTAGGGCAGGTTCCGATCGGCAAAGAGCAGCACCCCGGCCTCCTTGTCCGTTTCCGAGCGCTGCCGCAGCAACGCGCCCAATTCGGCCAGGCGTACCGGCGCCTTGTCGACAAAAACGTCGCCGCCGGCCGTCACCGTGATGGACAACAGGGTGTGCTTTTCAGTCTGAACACCGGCCGACGTGGGCAGGGCCACGGGCAGCCCCTTGTGCACGGCCATGGAGAGCATGGCATAGATGAAGACCACCAGCAGCAGGAATACCACATCGATCAACGGGATCATCTCGATGCGCGGCGGCTTCGCCACTGGACTGCGAATCTTCATGAGCCGACTTCCCTCCTGCGCTTATGGGCGCTGCTCTTCAACCTTGGTTTTATGCACCAGCTTCTCGTAAACGATCTCCAGGCTGGTGGCGTATTTTTCCATGTCCAGGGTGGCCAGGTGCACCTTGGCGTTGAAGTAGTTGTAGGGAAAGATCGTGAAGATGGCGATCGCCAGGCCGGCCGCCGTGGTGATCAGGGCCTCGGCCACGCCGGCGGTGACCGCCTCGGGGCGCTCGATGCCGCTGGCGCCCAGCATTTCAAAGGAGGTGATGATGCCGGTGACCGTGCCGAAGATCCCGAAGAGGGGCGCCACGGTGATCATGGTGTCCAGCACGGTCATGAAGCGCCGCATGCGCTGCACCTCGTCGGCCGCGGCGGCCTCCATGGCCTTGAGCATGGAGAACTCCCGGTGCAGAATGCCGCTCACCAGGATGCGCACCACGAAATCCCGGCACCCCTTGGTCTTCTGGCGCACCGCCTCCCAGTCGCCCCGGCGGCACAGCTCCAGCACCTCGTCCACCAACGGCCGGTTGCGTTCGAACCCGATCCGGACCCAGAAGATGGCGCGCTCAATCACCACCGTCAACACGATGAACGAACAGGCCAGCAAGGGGTACATCACCGGCCCGCCGCTGCGGAAGAATTGCATCATGGCCGTGCCGCTCCGTTTACTTGCCGCCGAAGCGGGCGCTCACCCCGGCCAGCAGGTTGAATTCGGGGGAGGGGTAGTAGCCCGGTTCGCCGGCGTAGTTCAACCCGCCGTAGGAAGCATAGCTCGTGTCGAAAACATTGTTCAGGTTGGCGAAGATGGTCAGCCAGCGCCAGTCGTATTTGATCTTGGCGTTGACCAGGGTGTAGTCCTCCTGCTTGTCGGCGACGTTGTTGAAATCACTGACCAGGTAACGCGTGCCGGTGTAGATGGCTTCACACCCCAGGAACAACCCCATGTCGAAAGCATAGCCCAAATGGGCCGTGGCCTTGTTCGCGGGCACGTCGGGAATGGTACTGCCGTCGAATTGACCGTCTTCGATCCTGGCCCTGGTGTGAGTGTAGCCCGCGCCGGCCGACCAGCCGTTATGCAGGTAATTCAAGTTGATCTCCACCCCCTGCCGCAACGTATCGCCGTCCAGGTTCTCGTTGGTGAAGGCGACCGGGTTGTAGAATATCTCGTCTTCGGTCTGGATGCGGAACATGTTGAAGGCGAAGGTCAAGCCCTCGACGATGTCGAACTGGGTGCCCGCCTCCAGGTCATGGGAGGATTGCGGCCTCAAATCCGTGTTCGGGTGGTTGGTGAAAAAGTCGAACATCTCGTCGAACAGCGGGTAGCGGAAGCTCTTGCCGTAGTTCAGATACACCTTGGCGCGGCCGATGGCGTAATTGATGCCCCCGGTGGCGGCCTCCTCGTCCAGGCGGGGCTTTTCCGGCGTGTCGAAATCGAACCAGGCCCGCTCGTGGCGGTAGCCGCCCGAAAGGGTCAGATGGCGGCTCACCCCCAGATCGTCATGGACATAATAGCCCAAATTCTTCTTCTCGAAGCTGAACCCCCCCACCGTCAGGTCGCCGAAGAACATGGAGGTGTTGGTAATGTCCTCTTCCGTCCGGCCGAAATCCGCGCCGAAGATGATGCGGTTGGAGACTTCGCCGAAACGCTCCTGGAAGGTCAGGCGGGGCGAGGCGGAAAGTGTTTCGATGCCAGTACTGCCGGTGAACCAGCCCTCGCTGAAGGACGCATATTGATCGACATCCCGGTTGCGATATCCCAGATCGAGCCGGAAGGCGTCGTCGGTCAGGAAGAAGAGCTCGAGGCCGGCCTTGCCGTAGAAATCTTCGGTGTCCGCATAATCGTCGGGATGGAAGGTGTCGGTGCGGTCGGCGCCGGCCGCGAAGTCGCTTTCCAGGATCGCCCCGGGCAGGCGGGTGTCGTCCTGGTGGTACCCGCCGCTGAAGTTGAGGCTGAGCCGGTCGCTGGGATCGAGCTTGACCGTGCCGCCGGCATTCTTGGCCCGGGTCGCGCTGTTGTCCCGATAGCCGTCGGAATCCAGGTAGTCGGCCGTGAAGTCGAAGGAGGCCATTCCCGCGCTGCCCTCCACCCCGGCCGAGCCGCTGTAGGTATCATAGCTGCCGTAGGCGCCGGTCAGGCGGCCCTCCAGCCCACGGCCCTCCTTGGTGATGATGTTGATTACGCCGCCGGTGGCATTGTCGCCGTACATCACGGCGCCCCGGGTGCCGGGCAGTACCTCGATGCGCTCGATGCGGTCCAGGGGGATCAGGGTCCAGTCGACGCCGCTCAGGTCGGCCTGGTTGATGCGCCGGCCGTCCACCATCATCAGTAGATTGGCCGGCGCGCTTTCGCCGAAACCCCTCAGGTCCACCGTGTAGCTGCGCTGGTTGCCGGCGATATCGCTTACGTGCAGGCCGGCCTCGGCCATCAGCTCGGCCACGTTCTTGGCATTGGAACGCTGGATCGCCCGGGCATCGATCACCGTTACATTCGCCGGCACCTGGGTCACATCCTCCTTTTCGCGGCTGGCGGTCACCACCACTTCGCCCATCACGGGCGCCGCATCGGCCCCCACTGCCTTCTCTTCAGCCATCACCGGCGCGGCCCACATACAGGCCAGCACCATCACCCCCACGACAACAACGTCCACGCCCATCCGATGCATCTTTGCTCCTCCATATCGGATCCATTACGGGGGACGACCCGCGCCGTCCGCCGGGTCCGGTCAAAAAAAATCCCGGACCGATGAGTGTCTCGATCCGGGATGTCCCTTTTTATCCGCTCGATCTTTTTTGCCGACTTGGAACGTACAATGTGTGTCCACGCCATTGCACACGGCTTGCGTTGTTCCGGCAGGTCTTCTGACTTCCCCGCCCCATGCGCGGCCTTCCCGTCCGAAACGGACAGTGGCGCACTGGGCGCATGAGGTTCCCGGCACACGATCGGCCGGGCGGGGTCACAGCGGCGGGCCCGTCCCCGAATTTCACGGGGTTCCCTTTTCAGCTTCCGGCGAAGCACCTGAACAAATATATGCCCTGGCCCTAACCCATTTGCAGCGGCCGTGTCAAGACGATCTTGGGGTCAGGTAACGACCCGGCACCAGGTGCACTCGGGGATAGTCGCCAAGGGGGCTCTGGTCCACCAGCAAAGTACAGCCGTAGACCTTTTCCAGCAGGTTGAAATCGAGCACGGTCTGCGGCGGGCCCAGGCCGGCCATACGGCCCTGGTCCAGCAGCAGAATCTGGTCGGCGTACATGGCCGCCAGGTTCAGGTCGTGGGAGACCATCACGATGGTGATGCCCTGGTCGTGCTTGAGCCGCTCCATCAAATCCATGACCGCCGCCTGGTGGGCCAGGTCCAGGGCGGCCGTGGGTTCGTCCAGCAGCAGGATCCGGGGTTGCTGGCAGATGGCCCGGGCGATGAGGACCCGCTGCTGTTCGCCGCCGCTGAGCTGATCGAGCCGTCGCCGGGACAGATGCTCGACATCGGCCAGGCGCATGGCCTCCCGGGCCAGGTCCAGGTCCGCGGCGCTTTCCAGGCCCAGCAGCCCCAGGTGGGGTGCCCGGCCCATGAGCACCACCTGTTGGACGGTGAAAGCGAAGGTCGGCGGCACGGTCTGGGGCACGTAGGCCATGGCGCGGGCCAGTTGGCGGACCGAATAGGCGGCGATGGGACGGCCGAGCACCGTGAGGCCGCCCGCCTGGGGCCGCAGCAGACCCACCATCAGCTTGAGCAAGGTGGTCTTGCCCGAGCCGTTGGGGCCGATGATGGTGAAAAAGCTGCCCGACGGCACGGCGAAGCCCAGCGCCGTCAGCACCGTGCGGCCGTCGAAGGCATGGGCCAGCTTGTCTACCGATAGGGCATCCGTCATGCCTGGGCCTCTCTCTTAATTCTCCTTGCGCAGCAGGTAGACGAACAACGGCGCACCCACCAGGGCCGAAATCACCCCCACGGGCATTTCGCCCTGGCTGGGCAGCGTTCGGGCCAGCACATCGCACACCACCATGAAGGCCGCGCCGCCCAGGATGCAGGCCGGCGCCAGCACCCGGTGATCGGGCCCCAGGGCCAGGCGCAGCATGTGGGGCATCACCAGGCCAACGAAACCTACGAGGCCGCAGTAACTCACCGTGGCGCTGACCATCAGGGAGGTGACCACCAGCAACAGGGCGGTCGTACGCTGGACCTGGACCCCCATGGCGTGGGCCATGTCGCTGCCCAGGGCCATGAGGTTCAGGGTGTGGGAGCGAAAGAAGATGAGGGCGAAGCAGGGCAGCACCGTGGCGGCCAGGGCGGCCACTTTGTCGCCGGTGGCGGCGGCCAGGTCGCCCATGAGCCAGAAGATGATGTTGTGCAGACGGCTGTCCTGGGCCATGGAGACCAGAAACATGATCACCGCCGCGCAAAAGGCGTTGACCATGACCCCTGAAAGCAGCAGGGTGTTCGATCGGGAAAACGATCGACCGGCGGCCATCAGAAAGAGCACCCCCAGGGTGGCCAGGCTGCCGATGAAGGCGGTGAACCACACGCCGGGAAAGCGCGCCAGACCCAGCAGGATGCCGATGATGGCGCCGATGGCCGAACCGCCCGACACGCCCAGGATGTACGGCTCGGCCAGGGGATTGCGCAGCAGGGCCTGGAACACCATGCCGCCCAGGCTCAGGGTGGCGCCCAGCAGCGCGGCCAGCAGCACCCGGGGCAGACGCAGGCGCCAGACGATGTCGTGCAGCAGCCGGAAATCTTCACCGCCCTTGAGGCTGCGCAGCACGTCCAGGGCCCCGGCGCCCGTGGAGCCGGCCGCCAGGCCCAGGTACACGGCGGCCAGCAAGGCCAGCAAGAGCAGCAGCGACACCACCAGCAGGCGGCGGGCCAGGTGGGTGGATTCGGCACTCATGGCCGCTCCTTGAACAGGTCGGGGTGCAGATAGGCGGCCAGGGCCTCCAGGGCCTCCACCAGCCGGGGGGAGGGACGTTCGAAGAGGTCGTGGGGCGCAATGAAGACCGCCTGGTGCTTGACAGCCGGAATGGCCGGCCACTGCATCCATTCGGCCTTGACCTGTTCGAATTGGGCGGTCCGCTCCATGGCCGAGATCACGATGACGTCGGGGGCCAGGGCGATCACCTGCTCCCGGGAAAAGCGCGGGTAGGGGCTGGGCCCGGCCGCGACATTGGTGCCCCCGGCCAACTCGATGAGGGTATGAATGAAGGTGTGGCTGCCCACCGAGACGATGGGGGACACGCCGATTTGAAAGAAGAGGCTGGGGCGGCGGGAGCTTTGGGCCACCCGTGCCGTCACCTTCTCGATACGGGCGCGCATGTCGTCGACCACCGCCCGGGCCCGGGGCGCGGCCCCCAGCAGCCCGCCCAGGGCCAGGACGCTCTGCATCACCGTCTCCAGATCCAGGGGATTGACGGCATAGACGGGTATCCCGAGGGCCTGGAGCTGCTCCACGGCGGCGATGGGGTTGCCGTCTTTAACGGCGATGCACAGGTCGGGCCGCAGGGCGACGATGCGCTCCACGTCCAGTTGAATGTAAGAGCCCACCCGGGGCAGTTGTTGGGCGGCCGGCGGATAGTTGCTGTAACGGGTGACCCCCGCCAGGCGCCCCTCCTGGCCCAGCGCGTAGACGATCTCGGTGACCGAAGGGGCCAGGGCCACCACCCGCCGGGGGTCGGCGGGCACCTGTACCGTGCGCCCGGTGGGATCGACCATGGTCCGGGTCGGCGCCGCGAGGGCCGTGGCCACGCACACCCAGCCGAGCAGCGCCCAGGCCGGCAGGCCGGTTATGAGCCAGGCGGTCCGCTTCATGCGAATTGCTTCTTGAAGCTTTCCAGCGTATCGCGCAATTGTTGAACCTCGTCGCGCAGGGCCTGCACCTCGACTTCCAGCGCCGCCATGCGTTCGGCGCCCTCCGGGGCCGATGCGACGGCCGGCGCTTTGGTTTCCGGCGCCGCCGGCGGCGCGCCGGTGAGCAGTTGGGCGTAGCGCGACTCCTTGTGGCCGGCCAGGCGTGCCAGGCGCTGGGCCAGATGCCAGGACTCCAGATTGGCCAGCGTCTCGAGCACCGCTTCCATGCTCTCGAAGGGGGCCAGGCGCGTGGCCCGGTTGCGCAACTCGCCGGGGGTCTGGGGCCCGCGCAGGAGCAGTTCGCACAGGACTGCCGCCTCCCGGGGCACCAGGGTGCGGGTGGTGGTGAACAGCTCCTCGTATTTGGGCACCCGGCCCACCATGCTTTTATTCACCAGCTTCTTGGCGATCAGGCTGTCGCCCGCGGCCGCCACGGCGGCTTCGTCCCAGGCCACCACGGGATCGCGGTTGCTTTTCTGGTTACAGGCGTTGGTCAGGGCATTCAGGGAAAGGGGGTAGTATTCGGGGGTGGCCAGCCGCTTTTCCATCAGGCAGCCCAGCACCCGGGCCTCCCGCTCATCGATCACGATCTCCATGGCATCTCCTTCAGCGCGCCAGCAGCAGACTGGAACCCGAGCTCAGCTTGCCCTGCACATAGATGGTCTGTTCGATGCTCAGCCGGTTGCCGTCCACCTGCAGGCTGAAGAAATACTCCCGCCGGGACGAGCCGGTAGCGCCGCTGGCCGCCACCCGGCGGTAAACACAGGAGAAGCCGCTCTCGCTGACGCTCTGGATTTCCACGTCGCCGGCACCGGTATCATGGTCGACACGCAGCCGGCGATTATTGAGAAACAGGTGTAGATCCCTGTCGGCCCGGGTCCGGTCGGCCGCGTTGAAGAGTTCGCCATCCAGCACCAGGTTGCCATAATAGTCGACCTCCACCTTGGCCGCGGCGGTGAGCTGTTCGACGATACGGTCGGCAGGATCCGACGCGCTGCGGCAGAAAAAGGTGTCGGCGCGCCCCTGCCAGTCGCCGGCCAGGGATTTGAACAGCCGCACCAGGCCCTCGTGTTCGGCCGGCGTTAAATCCCGGGAATTGACGGCGGCGTATGGGTCCTTGCCGGCCTTGAGGGAAGGGGACGGACTCAGGCACTCCTGGGCCGGGGCCGGCGTGGCCGCCGTCACCCACACCAGACATAGAATCCACGGAATGAGCCGTTCGAAAAAACCTTTCATCGCGATACCCCCTGTGAAGATGGGCCGGATCGGAAGTGGCGCCGGCCGACGCCACTTTATAGCCGACCCCCAGGCAACCTTGTCAACAGGTTCCGCGCACCGTTTTCCCACCTTTTGATATAGCATGACGGAATAGCTCAACTTTCATCTTGTCCGAGCGACCTTCGGTCTCCCTCCCTTGCCCCGCCTGTCCGGACGCGGTATAGCGCACAGATGAATTTGTCTCAAAGGAGAGGCCATGACCATTTCCGCGGTAATCTTCGACCTGGACGGCACCCTGCTCGACACCCTGGAAGATCTGGGGGGAGCCGTCAACCGGGTGCTGGCCGGACAGGGTTTTCCCACCCACCCCCTCGCGGCCTTTCGCTGGTTCGTGGGCGACGGCTCCCGCATGCTGATGACCCGGGCCCTGCCGGCCGATCAGCGCTCGCCCCGGCTGATCGAGCGCTGCCTTGCAACCCTGCTGACCGACTACAACCAGAACTGGCACCAAAAGACGAGGCCCTATGACGGCATCGAGGCGCTGCTGGCGGCCTTGACGGCCCGGAGGATCGAAATGGCGGTGGTCACCAACAAGCCCCACCAATTTACCGGACAGATGGTGACCCACTATTTCCCCGGAGTTCCTTTTCGGGCCGTGCTGGGCCAGCAGGAAGCCATTGCCAAGAAGCCCGATCCGGTACAGGCCTTGGCCGCGGCCCGAACCATGGGCGCGGCGCCCGAAGCGTGTCTCTTTCTGGGCGACAGCGGCGTGGACATGGAGACGGCCCGGCGCGCCGGCATGGCGGGCGTGGGCGCGGCCTGGGGCTTCCGGACCGTCGAGGAACTGCGCGGGGCCGGGGCGCGGTACATCATTGATCGCCCTCTGGAATTGCTGGCCCTGCTGGCGGCGTGAACCGGCCGGCGCTGACAGCCGCGCCCCCAGGTCCTATAGTACCTTCAAAAAACGAAGGAGGCACCCATGGGAGAAATCATCCATCGATCGGAAATCGTCATCACCCGGGAAAAAGGCCCGACCCGCAAAGCGCTCATCAAGGGCTTCGCCGAGCCGGTCTATTACGGCGTCCACGGCGGCATCAAGGGATTCTACAAGGTCGAGCCCGACAAGGAGCACGCGGCCACCCTGGACCACCTGGTGGGCGCCGTGGGCGGCTGAATGATGGGCACCTTCGCCACTGTGCTGGCGAAAAGCAAAATCCCCACGCCGCAAGAGCGCTACCGCGCCGATGTGGCCGGCGACATCGAAAATGTCAATGGCGTGCTCAAGATCACCCGCATCCAGGTGCGGTATACCCTGAAACTCAAGCCGGAGCAGCGCCCGGCGGCCGAAGCGGCCTTCGCCGTCTATCTGCCCCATTGCCCGGCCGCCCAGAGCGTGACGGGGGCCATTGAGCTGGCGCATCATCTGGAGATGCAGGATCTATAAAAAAATGGTTTCGGAGCCGTCCATCGAAGGGCGGGCTCCGAAACCATTTCGACCTAATTCATGCCCATATCCATTTCCAGCTTGCGGATCTGGGCCTCCAACTCCTTTTTTTCGGTCTGGCTGAGGGAGGGGTCCGTCAGGCGGCGGCGCAGGCCGATCAGCACCATCTCCTGGCGGTAGTCGTTGCATGTGTAGGCTTTCATCTTTCGATCTTCGTCCCGTCGTTATCCGTCAGTGCCCTTTGGGCGCATAGAGCAGCGTCTTGAGTACGTCCTTTTTGCCGATGACCCCCACCAGTCGTCCCTCGGCGACCACCGGCAGGGTGTGAAAATGGTTGTCCACCATCAGGCCGGCGATGGTCTCCAGTTCGGTGTCCGGTTTGATGGTCACCGGATTGGGGGTCATGGCCTCGGCCACCGTCAGGGCCGCAATCTTGCGGACCTGCTTCTCCATCTGCTTGGAAGAGGTGAAGGTAATGTAGCTGTCCAGCAGGGTGAAAATGGTGGGCATGGGCAGCCGCTTCTGCTGCACCACCAGGTCGCTCTGGCACAGGATGCCAAGGAGGCCGCCCTTGCCATCCACCACCGGCGCCCCGTTGATCCCGTTGTCCAGCAGCACCTTGGCCGCCTGAACGATATCGGTCTCGGGGCTCAGGGTGATCACTTCGGTGGTCATGATATCTTTGGCCGTCGTCATGGCATGCCTCCCGCGGTTCAAGTTAAGGATCGGGCCATCTATACCAAAACCCGGCGCGATACACAATTCGTCCCGCCGAGGCTCAGCAATTCTCACAGAAACGCATCGGTTCGCAGCCCATGACCCGAAGGCAGCATGATGATTCATCGAAAATTGCCGGGCGAGCTATCTTTCCACCGCATCGGCCAGGATATGCTTCAGGGCCAGTCCGATATCCTTTAGCATGTAAGGCTTTTTGATGTAGGCCCCCACGCCGGCGCGCAACGCTTCCTTGACCCTTTCGGTCTCGGCGAAGCCGCTGGCGATCATGGCCTTGATGGCGGGTTTGATGCGGGTGATGTGGCGGTAGGTGTCCAGGCCGTCCATGCCCGGGTCCATGATCATGTCCAGAACCACGGCCGCCACCTCGCCATCGGGCTGCTGCTGGAGGTAGGCCAGGGCCTCTTCCCCCGAGGCGGCCGTGACCGACCGATATCCTAGACGATCCAGAATATCGGCCGCAATCTCGCGCTGTTCGGCCACATCATCCACCACCAGAATCACCTGGCCGTTGCCCAGGAAGGCCTCGGTCGCCGGGACCTCCTCCTTGGCCTGGGGCGCCTGGCGCGTGACCGGAAAGTAGAGCTCGGCCGTGGTGCCCTGATCCTTTTTGCTGTGAACGATGATGGCCCCATGGTGATCCTGGACCGTGCCCCACACCACGGCCATGCCCAGGCCGGTGCCGCTGCGGCCCATCACCTTGCGGGTGAAGAACGGCTCGAAGATGCGCTTGAGGTCCTCCTCGGTGATGCCTGTGCCGCTGTCGGCAACCTTCATCTGCACGTACTCGCCGGCCGGCATGTGCGCCAGGGCGTCGGCAGGCCGTTCCAGATAGCAGTTGGCGGTGCTGATGATGATGGTGCCGCCCTCGGGCTCGGCTTCGGCGGCGTTGAGCACCAGGTTCATCAGCGCCTTTTTCAAATGGATGGGCGAACCTTGGATATGCAACAGGTCGGGGGCCAGGCTCAGCCGGATCTCCACGCCAGGGTGCCGCTTTAGCATTTCGGCCTTTTCGGGGGAATCCAGATACTCCTCGATCACCTCGTTGAGGCAGACCACCTCCATGTTCTGGACGCCGCGGCGGGCCAGCGTCAGCAGATCCTGGACGATCTCGGAAGCCTTCTGGCCTGTGGCCCGGATGGTCTCCAGAGGCTTGCGCATCGGACTCTCTTCGTCCATATCCAGCAGCAGCAGATCGGGGTAGCTGACCAGCCCGGACAGCACGTTGTTCAAATCATGGGCCACGCCGCTGGCCACCAGGCCGATGGCCTCCATTTTCTTGGACTGGGCCAATTTGGCTTCCAGCTCTTCTTTTTCGCGCTGGGCCCGCACCCGATCGGAGATGTCGCGGGTCACGCCGAAAATGCCGATGGGCTTGCCCTCCTCGCTCACGCGGAACGAGGCCCGGATTTCGGCGGGAATGGTGTGGCCGTCCTTGTGCAGCAAGGTCACTTCCTGGGTGATGGACTGATTGTAACTGCCGCTGATTTCAGCCTCCGTCAACCGCTGGTTGTAAAGGTCCAGGATTTTCTCCAGCGACTCGGGGGTCATGGTGCCGGCCAGGCCCAAGGTCTTTTGTTCTTCGTCCGACCATCCCAAGAGTCTCTTGAACACCGGACTGATGTAGGTCACATTCAGATCCATATCCAGCGACCAGAGCACGTCGGACATGTTCTCGGCCAGCAGGCGGTATTTCTCTTCGCTCTCCTTGAGGGATCGCGCGGTCTGTTTGCGCACGATGATCTCGTGGCGCAGCGCCTCCTGGGCCAGGTGGGCCTTGGCCAGGGTGATCTGCAGACCGCGGGTGAACTGGGCAATGGAGAAAGCGATCAAGGCGTTGAGAAAAATGAAGTTGACGCCGGAAAGGATGGCGCGATGGATGGTGGGGAAAAAGGGTTGATCCGCGGCCACCCATCCCTGGTGGGTCATCCAGCCGAGCAGCCCCAGGGTGAGGGTGTTGAGCAAAATGGCCCAGACCGCGGCTTTGATGTCCAGCAGGATCCCGGCGATCACGGCAAAGGCGAAGAGCCAGCTGGGGCCGCCGCTGAGCAGCCCCAGGGTTATGATCAGCCATATGCCCAGGGCGTACATGGTGGCCAGTATCAGGAAGGAACGCAGGAAATAGCTGGAAGAGCGCAACAGCATCACCGCGCCGATGCTCAGGTAGATCAGGGCATCGAAGAGCGCCAGCTGCCAGTACCCGCTTTTCACCAGAAAGAAGGCCGAAATCAGCAGCACCAGCAATCCCATGATCAGGCCGGTCACCACGATGACCTGCAACACCCGCTCGCGCCAGTAGGAGATCTCTTCTTCCCGGAAGGGGCCGGGGATGGCCAGATTGCCATGGATGTTCTCCAGCCACCCGAAGAACCTGTTGATGCTTTTGTCCAGATATGCTTTCATGCGCAACATCTTCTCGTAAAAGGGCGTCCACATTCTGTTTGGCCTGGACCGCGCACCCGACCTCCCCGCCTGTAAGTGATAGAATGCGGCCCAGTGCCAAAAAATGCAATAGGTTATATTGATGCTGATCCAAAAACTTCCTTCGGGAAGCGTTTCAAAGGGGGAACTCGATGGCGCCGGAGACTCTTTTTCTCACCGCCGACCAAGCCCTGGAGGCCGTTTGCATCGACTTCCGGGGTTATCGCCCCCAGCCCATGGTCTTCAGCGAAATCCTGCGGGAACTGGCGGACGACCCTGCGGCCTGCCGCCGGGAGCCGGGCCGGGAGGGGCTGTGGATCGCCGAAAACCGCCCTGGTCCCATGCGCTGGCTGGAGGGCGAGGCGCTGGTGGAACACATGTGTCAAACCTTGTGCCGCGCCAGACCCGCGCCGGAGCAGCTGGCGGCCATCTGCCGGCGGGTATTCCAGATCCCCTGCCGCCCCGGACACCATCCGGAAACCGGCCGTCCGGGAATCCGACTCCAGACCGACATGCAGGGCTTCGTCTGCCGGCAATGCGGCCGCTGCTGCCGCACGCTGGCCTACCGCGACAGCCTCACGGCCGCGGATGTAGCCCGGTTTAAGGCCGCAGGCCGCGAAGATCTCCTGGCCTGGGTGGGCGTCGCGCGGACCACCGACGGTCGCGAGCGATACCGCATCTGGATGAAGCCCGGCACCAACCGCTTTGCAACGGCCTGTCCTTTTCTCAAGCGCGGCAGCGCCAACCACCGCTGGGTGTGCGCCATCCACGAGGTCAAACCGAACTTCTGCCGCAACTATCCGCTGAGCCGCAAGCACGCATCCATGACCGGCTGTCCGGGGTTCGGGGCGTGAGCGTCTCCCTGGGGGAGTCCCATCCTTGTGCATCGGCGAACCCCACGCCGGTTGAGAATGTTGGCGAGTTACATGTTTACTCATGGCCGAGTATATATTAGAAGCAGTTCGCTGATCGACAGGCCCTGGTTCACCCCTAAAACACATGAAGGCTCGAAATGAAATTGCACTTCACGGCTTCAGACCGTCGCCGGCCCCCCATGGCAGACCGCCAGTCGCCGGTGACGTCGGCGGCCTTACGAGCTATCGCCTGCATTCTGTTGTTGGCCGCCCCGGGGGTGTTTGCCGATGCCCCTGCCAAAACCATTGAAGTGGGATGCAACAACGATTTTGCGCCTTACGAATTCGCCGACAGCAGCGGTCAACCCGACGGGTACACGGTGGAGCTGATGCGGGCCGTGGCGCGCGAGGCGGGCCTGGAAGTGCACTTCGTGGCCGGCCCCTGGGATCAGATGCGCCGAGCCCTGGAAGAACACACTCTCGACGCCTTGAGCGGCGTGCTCTATTCCCGGAAACGGGACCATCTCTTTGACTTCTCGGTTCCCCACGATGTGGTCAACTATACCGTTTTTGTGCGCGACGACGCCCCTTACCATTCCGTGATGGACCTCAAAGACAAACAGGTGATCGTGGTTAGGGGCGTCTATGCCCATGACTGGCTGCAGGCCAACCCGTTTACATCCAAGATCATGGCGGTTGATTCTCCCGAAGCGGCCTTGCGGAGCCTGAGTGCGGGACAGCACGATGCGGCCGTGTTGCCGCGTCTGCACGGCCTGGAGCTGATGCGCCGGCTCAAATTGGAAAACCTGAAGACCATCGGACCGCCCGTGCTGACCCAGAAGCTGTGTTTTGCCGTGGCCGCGGGCAATGCCGATCTGCTGGCCAGGCTGAACGAAGGGCTCTCCCTGGTTCAAAAAAACGGTACCTATGATCGGATCTATTTGAAGTGGTTCTCCCTTTTCGAGCAAAAGCGGCGATACTGGCGCTACGCGGCGGCGGCCGCGGTTCTGCTGCTGACGCTGACATCGCTGATCATGGCCTGGAACCTTTCCCTGAAGAAAAGCGTGACGCGCAAGACCAGGATGATCGAGCAACGAGAGGCGTTGCTCAACCAGATCGTCCAGGGATTGCCCATGCCGACCTTCGTGGTGAACCGCCACAGCGTCCTTACCCACTGGAACCACGCCTGCGAAAAGCTGACCGGTGTCCAGGCGGCCCAGGTCATCGGCACCACGCAGCACTGGTCGGCTTTCTATCACCATGGTCGGCCGCCGCTGAGCCAGCAGCTCCTGGAAACAGCCGAGGGAAACAGCCCCGGCTGCGCGGAATCGCACCGCCTGGCCGGGGCCTGCGAAGCGGAATACCTCTTTCAGCAGCCCGGTGCCGAGGAGCGCTGGCTATACGGCACCGCCGGCTTGCTGCGCCACACGGACGGTGAGGTGATCGGGGCCATCGAGTCGTGGCAGGACCTGACCGAGTACAAACGCATGGAGGCCCAGATGCTCCACTCCCAGAAGATGGAAGCCATTGGCACCCTGGCCGGCGGCATCGCCCATGATTTCAGCAATATGCTGACAGCGATCATGGCCCATGCGGAAATGGCCCGGCGCCATGCCAAATCACATCCCCAGGCGGGCGAAGCGCTCAAGAGCGTGCTGGACGTCTGCGATCATGCCAAAAATCTGATCCGCCGCATCCTGACATTCAGCCGCCAGACCGAAGTGGCGGTTCAGCCCAGGCGCATCGATCAGTTGGTCAGCGAGGGACTCGATCTGATTCGCGCCACGCTGCCCTCTTCCATCCAGATCATCCGCGAGTTGCAAAGCGAAGCCATGGTGTCCGTGGATGCCACCCAGATCCACCAAGTGTTGATGAATCTGTGCGCCAATGCGGCGCATGCCATGGGCGGCCGCAGGGGCACCCTCACCGTGCGGCTGGCCCTGGTCGATCCCCGGGTCGAGCCACTTCCCGAAGATGTGCACCCCGACCGCGGGCCGTTCGTAAAACTTTCGGTGAGCGACACCGGCCACGGCATCCCCGAAGAGATCCAGTTCCGCATTTTCGACCCATTTTTCAGCACCAAGAAGCCGGGGGAGGGCACCGGCATGGGCCTTTCGGTGTCCCATGGCATCGTCAAGCGCTTTGGCGGGACCATCACCCTGGAAAGTTGCGCAGGGCAGGGGGCCACCTTCAATGTCTACCTGCCGGTGATCCAGAGTCCAGCGGAGCTGGCCGCCTTCAGCACCAGCCACATGCCTAGTGGCGAGGAGCGTCTGCTCGTGGTTAACCCGTCGGCCAGCGCGCTGGGGGACCTTGTTCCCAAACTGGAAAAGTTGGGATATCGCCTGCAGGTGTTTTCGAGTGGAGAGGAGGCCACGGTGGCGCTGCGATCCGCCCCCCAGGGGTTCGACCTGCTGCTGGCGGCCAGAGTTCTTTCGGGAGCAGGACTGGAGGCATTCCTCGGAAGCGTCAAGCGGATCCGACCGAACCTGCCCATTATGCTCGCGGTGGGTTACGGCGTCGAACCGGAGCCGGGCCTGGCCGAACGGCTGGGCGTCCAAGCGGTGATCAAGGAACCGATCATCCTGCGTGAGCTGGCCGAACGCCTGCGCGAGCTCCTGGACGGTCAAATTAACGCCACCTGTAAAAAATCGGGATCGCCACCATGAACACACCTCCCACCGTCGCCGTCACCCCCAAAGCCGAAAAATCTCTTTCGCGCCGCCACCCGTGGATTTTTTCGGGCGCCCTGCGTCAGGCGCCGACTGTGCCGGAGGGCGCCACGGTGGCGGTGCGCGCCCCAGATGGCCGCTTCCTGGCCTGGGGCGCCTATTCCCCGCATTCCCAGATCCGTATCCGGGTCTGGTCCTTCGAGGAGAAGGAAGCCATCGATGCGGCCTTCTTCCGGCGGCGCCTGTCCGAAGCGCTGGCGGCCCGTGGGAAGATGCCTCTGCTCTCGCCCTGCACGGCCTTGCGCCTGGTCCATGCCGAGTCCGACGGGCTGCCGGGTCTGATCGTGGACCGCTACGGCGATTTCCTGGTGTGCCAGTTTCTTTCGGCCGGCAGCGAGCGCTGGAAGGAGACCATCGTGGCGGAGTTGGGCCGAATCCATCCCTGCCAGGGCATATATGAGCGCTCGGACGCCGATGTGCGCGCCAAGGAAGGTTTGCCCGCAACCCGGGGGGTGCTGTGGGGTGCCGCGCCGCCCGATCTGCTGGCGATTCAAGCCGGCGAACTGTCGTTGTGGGTGGATCTGGCCCGGGGACACAAGACCGGGCTATACCTGGACCAGCGCGAGAACCAGACCCGGGTGTCGCCGTTCAGCCCCGACGCCGAAGTCCTCAACTGCTTCTGCTACACCGGCGGCTTCGGCCTGTGGGCCTTAAGGGCCGGCGCCCGCAAGGTGACCCAGGTGGATGCCTCGGCCGAGGTGCTCGCCCTGGCCCGCCGCAACGCCCAGCTCAATGGCCTGGAAGAAAACCGCCTGGAACATGTGGCCGCCAATGTCTTCGAACTGCTGCGCACCTATCGCGACAGCCGGCGCCAATTCGACCTCATCGTGCTCGATCCGCCCAAGTTCGTGGCCTCGGCCGGCCAGATGGACAAAGGCTGCCGGGGCTACAAGGATATCAACCTGCTGGCCTTCAAACTGCTGCGGCCAGGCGGCGTGCTGCTGACCTTCTCCTGTTCGGGGCTGATGGCGCCGCCCCTTTTCCAGAAAATCGTAGCCGACGCCGCCGCCGATGCCGGACGCACGGTCCGGGCGATCGGCCACCTGCACCAGGCGGCCGACCATCCCGTCTCCCTGAACTTTCCAGAAGCCCACTACCTAAAGGGATTGATTTGCCTTGCGGCGTGATGCCGCTGCAGGCCCCGGCCGGTTTGATTTACGGAACAAAGTCTTGTATAAGACGAGGCTATGCGATCGACCCGAAGCCGTTTACGGTTCCCAGCGCGGTGAGGTCCGCCGGCTTCCTAAACTGACCCTATCGGGATGCGTCCTCCATGAGCACAAATACCAACGACAAATTGGCCGAGCTCTTCACTCCTGAAAAACTCCGGGATCTCTTCCCGGCCGATCGCGCCGACCGTTTCTTCGACGCCCTGCTGGGCGACCCGGCGGAGGGAGCTTATGATATCCGTCTGGCTTACAACGGTCTAAAGGATGGAAAGCTGCTCTTTGCCCTGGAGCTGCACCAGCGGCCAGGCAAGTGCCTGGCCTGCAACCTGACCTACGGCCTGCCGACGGTTTTCTCCCGTCACCCGGTGATCGACATCCAGGGCGTCGTCGATGGCATCGCCAAACTGCTCGACGGCCGGGCCCGATGCACGGGCTGGAAACTCGGCGCCACCATTGAAAAGAGCCGCCAGCTGCATGGGGTGCCGCTGCTCATCGATCTGGCCTGATCACTCCTCTTCAAATACGATATCGACCTTCGTGAAGGCATCGGGCTCGAAGCTTTCGATGTTTTCGCTCTTTTCGATGAAGGCGCTCATGTGCTTGAAGGCGCTCTCGTATATGGACATGGCGGCGTTGAGGCGGTCGGTGATCAGCTCCTCTTCGCCCAACTCCGCATAGGCGTCGGCCAGCAGCTTGCGGCCCGCCTCCAGATGTTTCTGGATACGGCCGAAGAGCGCCTTGCGTTTGGCATGGCGCCGGCGCTGTTCGGCAATCATGGGCAGCAGACGCTGGACCGATATTTCGATGAGGGCATCCCGGGGCGTGTTATAGCTGCGGGCGACCTCTTCCAGGCTCACCAGGGCGCCGCGGCTGATCACAAATGTTTTCTGGATGCGGTTGACCCCGTCCAGCCGGGCATTGCGGACTTTGCTGGCAATGGCGCTCAGGGTCTGGGTGTCGCTGAAGAGGTGGTCAAAAAGCGACTTCTGCTTGATGCCCAGCTGCGCCGCCACGATACCGATGGCCTCGATGCACATGTCGGTGAGCTTGAAGGTGGCCCGCACCGACTGGCGTCCGCGCAAATCCGCGAAGGTGGTTTGCGATTGAAGTTTGTCATCCTCAGCCATGAGCACCTCCATTGCCCCATCCCTTAAGACATTACAAATATAGACACAGATGATTAGTAATGCAATGTATTTGATGACCAAAGAAAAAGCGCCGCTGGTCATGACCAGAGGCGCTTGTCGCTGTCCTTGGAGGGGCGGAGGGGTGCGGTCAAACCTTTAAGCCGGTGTGGGCAGCTCGCAACTGTCGGCCGCCGCGGCCTTGCGGCCTTCGACGTAATGGGCCGCCGACAGGGCGGCCATGCAGCCGTCGGCGGCGGCCAGCACGATCTGGCGGGCATACCGTTCCCTGAGGTCGCCGATGGCGTAGATGCCTGGAATGGCCGTGGCGCATTGGTCGTCGGTGAGCACGAAGCCGTCGGCGTTGCGTCGGATGCCGGCCGGCACCAGCTGGTTGTTGGGGTCGAACCCGATGAAGACAAAGACGCCGTCGATGGGCATTTCACGTTCCTGGCCGTTGCGCGTATCGCGTAGCCGCACGCCGCCCACGCCGCCGTTGGCTTCGTTGATTTCGGTGATCACCGTATTCCAGAGCACCTCCATCTTGCATTCGGCTTCCACGCGCTGTTGCAGGATTCGGCTGGCGCGCAGTGCATCCCGGCGGTGCACCAGGTAGACCTTTTCCGCCAGCTTGGCCAGGTAGAGCCCCTCTTCACAGGCGCTGTCGCCGCCACCCACCACGATCACCTGCTTGCCCCGGAAGAAAAAGCCGTCGCACACCGCGCAGTAAGAGACCCCTTTACCGTAGAGCGTCTCTTCGCCGGGCACCTTGAGCTTGCGCGGTGAACCGCCGGTGGCCAGGATGACGGCATGGGCGGCGAGGGTCCGGCCATCGGCCAGGCGCACCGTGTGGTGGGTCAGCCCGGGAAGGATTTCGGCCACCTCTTCGTTGATCTGTTCCAGGCCGTAGGCGCGGGCATGTTCGGCGAATCGCATGGAGAGTTCGGCACCGCTGACATGGGTGAAGCCCGGATAGTTCTCCACGCTGTCGGAGAGATTGATCTGGCCGCCGGGCACCGCCTTTTCGATCAGCACGGTTTTCAGGGCGGCGCGCATGGCATAGACCGCGGCCGAGAGACCGCCGGGGCCGCCACCTACGATCACCAGGTCATAGATATCGCCTGTGGCCATGGGCAGGTCCTTTACTTCTTCTCGTCCTTTTGCAGGGCGCGGGCCAGTTTTTCGCCCAGAGCCCCCAACGATCCGCTCGGCGCGGGGGTCTCCTTCTGGAACTGGCGCCATTCATCCTCGTCGCCGGCATCCCGGGGCTTGAGGGAGATCTTGCGCTCGGCCGGGTTGAGACTTTCGATGGTCACGGCGATGGGGTCACCGGATTTGAGCTTGTCGATCTGGGCGGCGCTGGGGGAGCGGCTGATGGCCGACTTGGGCAGCAGGCCCACGATGCCGGGCGCCAGGCGCACGAAGACCCCGAATTTCTCCTGCTTTTCCACGGTGCCGTCCACGGGCTGGCCCTTGGTGAACTTCTGAAGGATGTCGGACCAGGGATCGCCTTCGGCATCGCGCAGGCTCAGGCCGATGCGCCGCTTGGCCATGTCGATCTCCTTGACCACCACGGTCACCGCCTGTCCGGGCTGGACCACGTCCTGGGCCTTGTGCACCCGCTGGGTGTAGCTCATCTCGCTGACGTGCACCAGGCCTTCCACGCCGGGAAACACTTCCACGAACGCACCGAAATCGGTGCAGCGGGTCACCTTGCCGGAAACCCTGGCCCCGGGCTTGATCGCTTCGGGCAGGCGATCCCAGGGGTCGCCTTCCACCTGTTTGGCCGACAGGGCGATCTTCTGGCCCTTCTTGCCCGCCTCGATGCGCAGCACCTTGACCCGGATGGTCTGGCCGGGCTGCACCGCATCCTCGGGTTTTTCCAGGCGCGACCAGCTCAACTCGGAGATGTGCACCATGCCCTCCAGACCCGGGATAAGCTCCACGAAGGCGCCGTAGGGCATCAGGCGGGTGATGCGGCCTTCGAACACCTGGTCCTTGTTCAGATCCTGCAGGAAGGCGTCGCGGGCCTTTTTCTGTTCGGCCTCCAGGATGTCGCGGCGGGAGAGCACGATGTTGCGGCCATTTTCGGTCAGCTTCTTGATGAGGAACTGGAAGGTCTGACCCACATAATTCTCGGGTGTGTTGACATATTGGGTGTCGATCTGGCTGATGGGGCAGAAGGCACGGCGCTTGAGCACCTCCACCTGGAAACCGCCCTTGATCACCTGCTGGACGCGCCCCTCCACAGGAATGCCGCCCGAGAATGCGTCTTTGAGCATTTCCAGGCCGCCCACGCCGGCAATGGCTTTGGACAGGCGCACTTCGCTCTCATCCATGGCCACCACGTACAGATCCAGCTCATCGCCCACCACATAAGGCAGCTGTCCGTTTTCATCCCTGAGCTCCGCGATGTCCACGATACCGTCGTTCTTCGTGCCGGTATCCACGAATACGGAACTGTCGCTGATGGAGATAATCCGGGCATGAAGCTTGTCGCCGATACGAAGATCTTCCTTCATGCCGGCGCTATAGGCTTCGAACATTTCTGCGAAACTCTCTTCGGACGGTTTGTCCGACTCGGGTGGATCGTTGATGGTTGAATCGTCGGCCATGCGGCACCTCTAATGATATATGGTAATTTGGACACCCAAATGGAAACGCAGCCATATTCACCAAAAATCGCGGCGATTTGCAAGAGAGAAAGCGGTTTTCAGCCGATTCCGGTACAGCAGACACCTCCCTTGCGCGCCGGGGGAACGTTCCTATCTTTGGGCTTGTCGTGCAGGCCTTGTGCCTGCCAAACTCACATGGAGATGGAAGAAAAAATGGGAAATCAGCTTCGTACCGCGTTTTTGCTGGCCGTCATGACGATCCTGATCATGCTCATCGGTCAGATGTTCGGCGGCCGCCAGGGCATGGTCATCGCCTTGATTTTCGCCGCCGGCATGAACTTCTTCAGCTACTGGTTCTCGGACAAGATCGTCCTGCGCATGTACCGCGCCCAGGAGGTGTCGGCCCAGCAGGCGCCCGACCTTTACGCCATGGTGAACACCCTGGCGCACAATGCCGGCCTGCCCATGCCGCGGGTGTACATTATCCCCCAGGACACGCCCAACGCCTTCGCCACCGGACGCAACCCCGAACATGCCGTGGTGGCGGTGACTCAGGGACTGCTCAAGCTCATGGGCCGCGACGAAATCATGGGTGTACTGGCGCATGAGATGGCCCACGTCAAGAATCGCGATATCCTCATCGGCTCCATCGCCGCCACCATGGCCGGCGCCATCATGATGCTGGCCAGCATGGCCCGCTGGTCGGCCATTTTCGGCGGGTACCGCAGTGACGAGGAGGGCGGCTCCAGCGGCCTGGGGCTGATTCTCATGTCCATCCTGGCGCCGTTTGCCGCCATGCTCGTCCAGATGGCCATCTCGCGCTCCCGGGAATACCAGGCCGACGCCACCGGCGCCCGTTTCGCCGGCAAGGCCGAAGGATTGGCCTCGGCCCTGGAGAAGCTGGGGGCTTACAACCGACGCTTGCCCATGCAGAGCAATCCGAGCACGGCCCACATGTTCATCGTGAACCCGCTTTCGGGCCGCAGCCTGCTGAGCCTCTTTTCCACCCACCCGCCCGTCGAGGAACGGGTGGCCCGTCTGCGCGGCATACGGCCGCAAACCGCCACCGGCGGTCCGGCCGGGGAACGCCCCAGCGCCATGGATCGGGGCCGATCCATGTGGGATCAACTGAAATAGCCGTCCGGGCGGGTCCGAAATCCGCCCGATAATGGGCCCAAACGCGAAAACCCGGTCCCCGGACCGGGTTTTGCTTGGATGTATTCTTCGTTGTATCAAGATCTTATGGAACATTCCGGGCTACGGGAGGCAAAAAGGAACGCCAAAGCGGCGAAGAAAACCGGGATCGACAGAAAGATGCCCAGCACCGGCAGCACGGTCAGTCCGATGACGACCAGGCCCATGCCCATGGTCATCAGGGCCACGGCCACCCCGATGTTGGCGGGACGCTCGACAAGGCAATCGATGGATTTCATAGGGTAACCTCCTTTGAGGAGTGCTTCTCGGGTGATTTCGGTACGGGAGATTCCCGCGACGCGGCAGTACACAGCGCGCATCGCTCCTGGCTGCACTGCTGACAGGCGAAGCAATCCGGGCAACGGTGTTTGCGGCCTCCAAACGGGGCCTCGGGTCGGTAGACCCTGCCCGCCAACCCTGGGATTCTCTGCCACGCCATACGCGGTTCCTCCTTCGATACGTCGACCTTTTCATCCAAGGCTAGTGTAAGAATAGGTTTTGTCAACCGGTGGTTTGGGATTATAGTGGCCCCACCCGTAAAAAGAAGGAATGTCTGATGAGTCCCGAAGCGACAAGGATTCAGGTCTTGCGTGAATTGCGCGCGGATCTGCCCGAACTGCTGGCGACGCTGGCGGTGGGCCCGACCCCTGCGCTGGAAAGTTGGACCCACGCCCTGGATGTAAAGCTGCTGCCCAAGCTGGCCCCGGACTTTCCGTTGGTGGTGGCCATCTGCGGAGGCGGCTCGGCGGGCAAATCCACCCTGTTCAACACCCTCATCGGCCGGACCCTGTCGCCCACCGGCGGCCGGGCCGGACTCAACCGAAGGGTGCTGGCCGGCCTGCCCGAGCCCCAGGCGCGCCACACGGCCCTTCTCGATTCCCTGGCGCATATCTTCGGCGCCCCGCTGCAGCCCTTGACCGAGAGCGTCCAACTCACCACCCCCGGAGATCCCCTGTACTGCACCTTCGGCAGCGGGCCATCCCGGGTGGTCCTGCTGGATACCCCCGACATCGATACCGGCGCCCGGGGCGACTACGCCAACCGCGAACTGGCGCGTCAAAGCCTGGAAGGCGCCGACGCCTTCATCTACATCTTCACCAACGCCACCTACAACAACCGGGACAACACCGACTTCATCGCGCACCTGCTCACCAGCGTGGGCACCCGGCCGTGCTGCCTGGTTTACCGGGTGTATCCCAGCTTTACCGAGGCCGAAGTGCGCGAACATGCCCTCACCGTGGCCGCCAACCTTTACGGAGCGGGTTACAAGGAGCACGTGCTGGGCTTGTTCCGGGCCGACGACGACAACCGGGTGGCCGCGGGTCAGGCGCCCATGACCATGCGTCCCATCGGCGCCGGCCCCGACCTGCCCACATTGCTGGCCGACCTGGATCCTCTGCCCATGCGCCGCCGGCTGATGGCTTCCATGCTCCAGGATGCCGCCCGGCAGGCCGCCGCGCTGCACCTCCTGGCCCGCCAGGCGCGGGAAGGCCTGGCGGGTTATACCACGGCCCTGGAAGTGGCCCAACGGGCCAGCGTACAGCGGGCCCTGCGACGCTTTCCCACGGACCGGGTGCTGCGCCGTTTTGCAGAAATCTGGCTGGCCGGCGATCCGCCGCATATCAAGGTGATGCGCCATACCGGCCGGGTGGTGGAGTGGCCACTGAAGATCGTGCTCTCGGCCGCGCGGCGGTTGCGATCTGCATCGGAACCCCCTTCGGCCCAGGGCCAGGCGGATGATCCGGCCGGCCCCATGGCCATGGACCTGCTGGACGCGGCCACCTCCCTTTACCAGCAGACGGTGGATGCTCAGATCCAGGGGCCCGACGGTTTGCAGCCGGCCCCTCCCGCGGTGCACGCAGCTCAGAAAGCGGCGCGTCAGAAGGACTGGCGCGCCACCCTGACCCACATCCAGGAGCAAAAGAGTCTGCTCCTGAGCTGGTCCGAGCAGCTGGAAAGCGATCTGGCCGCCCTGGCCGACACCCTGCGCCGGCGCATGGGGGTCCTGGACCAGTTGCGCCAGACCTTCGCGGCCCTGCTCAACGTGATTCCGGCCACGGCGGCCATCACCTACATCCTGCATACCGGCGACCCGGTCGGCGCCGCGGGCATCAAGGTCAAACTCACCGGCCTGCTGGGGCTGCACGACCTTTACGCCCTCATCGCCATCCCGGCCACGGCCGGCATGAAAAAGGCCGATCAACGGCAGCTGGCGCAGATGCTGGCCCCGGTGGCGCAGACCTGGCTGGCCCACAAGCTCACCGCAGTACAGATGCTCTTCGAAGAGCAGATCACGGGCGGCGTATTGACCCGGGCCCATCAGGCCGTTGATCAGGCCGACACCCTGCTGGCCCGGGTGGAAACCCACCTGTCGGGCCTCAAGGAGATCTTGCCATGATGGATCGCGAACTGGCGTTGCTGGCGGCCGTCGGCCAGCTGGAAACCCACATCCAGGCCGTCGCCCGGCTGGGTGAACAGCTGACGAGGGTGCCCCTGTGGCAGCCGGCCGGCCCCCTGGCCAAGCAGGCTGCCGAGGCCCGGCACATGATCGAATCGTTGCGAACACGCATGGACCGGCGCCTGGTGGTGACCCTGGTGGGTCCCTGCGGGGCCGGCAAATCGACCCTGCTCAATGCGCTGGCCGGCGTGGACGATCTTTCGCCGGCCGGCCACACCCGGCCCACCACCCGCGGCCTGGTGCTGTTCTCCAACGACGCCGAGGCCGCGACCCAGCTACTGGGGCCGGATGCGCCGCAGGCAACGATGCGGGCCAGCCAGGCGGCCGACCTGCTGCGCCACATGATCCTGGTGGACACCCCCGACACCGACAGCACCGCCGGTGACCAGCACCGGCCGCTGATCCTCAAGGCCGTGGAACAATCGGACATCCTGTTGTGCGTCTTCGACGCCCAGAACCCCAAGCGCCGCGATCATGCCGACTTCATGGCCCCCCTGGTGCAGCGCTTCCACGGGGCCTCGCTGGTGGCGGTGCTCAACCAGGTGGACCGCCTGGGGGAAAAGGAGCTTACCGACGAGATCGTCCCCGATTTTCAGGCCTATCTAAACCAGGCCTGGGACACCCCGCCCCAGCGCCTGCTGTTGACCTCGGCCCGGCGCCACCTGCAGCGTCCCCGATGGGAGCCCCAGGCCGGCCCGCGCCACGACCTGGATCAGTACGAAGAGCTGCGCCGCCTGCTCTTCGACACCTTCAGCCGGCCCGGCTTCGGACCGGACCGGCGGCTGGCCAATGCCCGGCGCATCGGCGACTTCCTGGCCGAACAGGTCCGCCAGGCCGCCGCCCATGACCGGCCGGTATTGAGCCAGGCCCTGCAGCAATGGCAAAATGGCGAACAAGAAGCCCTGGAACATGCCATGCAAGCCTTGCGCGCCGACGACCAGCGCATGGTGGTGGGGGTCCACGCGCGTCTCTACCAGATGCTGGCCCAGCGCTGGACCGGCCCCATCGGCTGGATGGTGGCCATCTGGTCGCGCCTGATCCTCTTCGGCACCGGCCTGGCGGCCCTGGTGCGCTGGGGCAACCCCTTGAGTCAGATCTGGGGCCTGGTCTCGGCCTGGCGACGGCACAAGGAGATCGGCGCGGCCCTGGAGGCCCTGGGCGACCAGAACCGCGCCGACAAAGCCCTGCAGAACTACCAGCAGGCCTGGCTGACCCGCTGGCCCGACATCGCCGAACGCCTGGTGGCAGGCCGCTTCGACCCCCAGGTGCGCCGCCCGGCGTCCGACGAAAGCCCGGTCGTCACCGGTGCGCTGCGAAACCTGTGGGCCCAGACCCTGGAGAGCGAAATCGAAGGCCGCGCCAGGACCCTGAGCGGCACTTTTCTACAACTGCTCTTCAACCTGCCCACGGTAGTGCTTCTGGTCTACGTGGGCTGGCTCACGGCCGTCAATTTCCTGAAACAGGCCTACCTGAGCGGCGACTTCTTCCTCCACGCCCTGCTCACCATCGCCATTGCGCTGCTGCTCAGCTTCTTCGCCCTGCAACTCCTGGTGCGCATCGTCCTGCGCGGCAACCGCATCCAGGCCCAGGCCCTTCAGAAAGTACAGGCCGCCATGGGCGACGCGCCCCGCATGGCCGGCTGCGGCATTTACGAACAGGTGATCCAAGTCCTATCGCTGGATACCAAGAAGGAAGAACCATAGAAGTACTTCGGCGCTTAACACGAAGGCTGGCTGGCCCGACAGCCCGTTGGCGTCATGCCGGAAGGCGAAGCATAGGAATGGCTAAACAATCTTATCCTTCTTCCGATACACCATCCCCTGAAACGTCGCGATCAACTGCTCCTGTTCATTGGTGATGCGGATGGTGTAGGAGGCGAGTTTGGCATTGCGCGAAACCTCGGAGGCTTCGGCGAACAACCGGCCGCTGCTGGTGGCCTTGAGAAACGAGATGCTGGCGTTGACGGCCACCGCCACCGTGCCGTGGGAGTTGGACGCCACCGCGAACACCAGGTCGGCCAGGGAAAAGATGGCCGCGCCGTGCACGATGCCCACGGCATTGAGATGATAGGGCTTGATGTCCAGGGCCGCCCGGGCATATCCTTCTGAAACCGCGAGCAGCTCGATACCCACATGCTCGGCGAATTTGTCCCTGGTAAAAAATTTTTTGATCGGTTCCATACCGGCTCTCCCTCGCGCAATTTTCCTTGCATTATCCGAAGGCTGCTTCATATCCTAACGCGAACCGCGAGGCAAGATTGAAAAACTGCGTGCCCAGCCGCCGCATTGACAACCACGATTCGGTGACCAGAGTTGTCTTCAACTTTCGAGGATGGCGCTAACGCTTTTTGGAGGTGGAATATGGAATTTCCAATAGATGTCCCCAAGGTGAGAGAAAACGAACCGCAGGAAAGACAATTCGACGTGCGTGACCTGAACTTTGATTGCGATGCCCAGGAGCCGCACTTCCTGTGTTCTCTGCGAATCGCCGAATAAATAGAAGATAAGTACAAAAAGCAAAAGGGGCGTTCCTGCCGAACAGGAACGCCCCTTTTGCTTTAACTTTTCTATTCTCAGCGCTTATTCAATCTTACAGGTAGCGTTTGGGAAAGCCGCCGATGATCTCCCGGGCTTCGGCCACGATGCGGTCCACCAGCTGCTTGACCGGCGGCATGTCGTCGATGCGCTGGGCGCACTCGCCGCCGGCATAGAGCGCCTTGCTCTCGTCGCCCGCGAAGGTGGCGTCGATGCCTTCCCGTTCGTAGTCCATCAACTCCAGGGCCCCTTTGCTCATGCCGTCGTCGGGCGTTCCCAGGAAGACGCCCGGCGCTTTTTGCAGCGTGTTCTGCTGATGCTGGAGGCTGGCGGGCGTCTTGATCCAGCGGGCCGGCCCTACGAAGCCGCGGGCCACCAGGGTGCCACGGTCGCCGGCCTTGACGATGCCCTGCTTCCACAGTTCGGCGAAGTCGCTCTCCTTGGTGGCCAGGAAGCGGGTGCCCATCTGGATGCCGGCCGCGCCCAGGGCCAGGGCGGCCACCAGGGTCTTGCCGTCACAGAAGCCGCCGGCGCCCACCACGGGGACGCCATGGGGGGCCATGGCTTCGACCACCGCAGGCAGCAGGATCATGCTGTGCACCGGTTCCCAGGAGGTGTGGAAGCCGCCCTCGTGCCCCGAAGCCACGATCAGGTCCACGCCCGCCTTGCGGCAGCGCTCGGCGCCCTTGACCGACGGCACCACGTGCAGCCACTTGAAGCCGGCGCCCTTGATCTTGTCACCCCAGCCCATGGGGTCGCCGGCGGAGGTGAAAATCACCTTGAACCGGTCGTGCATCTCGGGGTTCTCTTTGCGCATCTTGATGGCCGTGTTGATAATCATCTCGGCAACCGGCTTGAGCTCGGCCGACACCATGACGTTGACGCCGAAGATGCCGCCGCTGGCCTTGGTGGCCTCGAAGGTCTGCTGATAAATTTTCTGGAAGATCACCTCCGGCTCATCGTCGGGCGAGGCGCCACCGGTCTCGGCAAAATGCTTATAGATCAGCGGCTGATTCTTCTTGGTGGTGATGCCGCTGGTGGAAAGCAGCCCGAGCACCCCCGCATTGGCCGTGGCGATGCACAGTTTGTTGTTGCTGAACGGCCCCATGCCGGCCTGGATGATGGGATATTTGATCCCTAACATTTTGCAAAGCGCGGTATTCAGCATAAGTCTTCCTTTCTTTCACGAAATTAAAAACTGAGCGCTTGCTCGGAATAGAGCGGAATTTAGGCCATTGGGGGCGGGGGTGTCAACCTTCTTTTGCGATGGCACACACTGTTCGTCAATATCGTATTGTCAAAAGATCACGCCGGACCGGTGCCCGGAGGGGGGTCGGTCTGTTTCTTGACGTAGCCCATGGCCAGCATCTTCTGTTCCAGGGCGTCCCGCTGCACCGGCTTGACGATGAACCCATCGCAACCTTTGTGAAAGGCTTTGACCAGGTTTTCCTTGGTCCCGGAAGCGGTAATGATCAGCTTTTTGGCGGGCGCCGCACGGTGTTTGATTTCCAGCTGATTGATCTCATCCAGCAGATCGTTGCCGTCGGCATGCCCCAGGTGAAGGTCGATGGTGATCAGCTCGAAGGGCCGGCCGCTTTCGATGGCCTTGGCGCATATCTGCAGGGCCTGCTGGCTGTTGGTGCACAGGGTGCACTCCCCGAAGGCGCCCAGCAGCACTTTCATCTTGGTCAATGCGGCCATTTCATCATCCACGATCAGAATTTTCACATATACCTCCCCGGCCCCGCTTCCCAGCGGGGGCCTGCATCGATGCCCGGTGTCACCGGGTAAATGGCAGCGTACCCACGAACTGCCTGAAGGTTTCATACGCGGCCGAGAGTCGTTCCACGGTCTCGGCCACCTCTGCGGGCACGGCCTGTTTGCATTGTTCTTCGAGCTCCGCGGCCACGGCCGAGAGCGGTTTGGCTTCCACCGTGGCCGCGCCGCCCTTGATGGCATGGGAGCGTCGTTTGATTTGCTCGTAATTCCCCTGACCCAAAGCGCCGCGAATCTCATCGAGATAGGCCGGCAGGCTCTGCATCAACTGCTCGACCACCTCCTGCACGATCTCCGGTTCGCCGAATTCGTAAAGTGCCGCCTCCCAGTCCAGCGGAGGCACATCCACGGTTAATCGCGGACTTTCCACAACGGGGGCAGCGGGATGGACCACACCGACCTCCCGGCCGATGCGCTTTTCTCTGGCGCGTCGCAGCCACAAGGTCACCGCCTCCAGCAGGGGCTGGCGCCGGATGGGCTTGGTCAGCACCGCATCCATGCCGGCGGCCTGGCATTCCGAAAGCGTCTGGGAATCTGTGTTGGCCGTCAAGGCCACCACGGGAGGACACTCGTCCGGCCCCAAGGCTTGCTTGATGCGGCGTGCGGCTTCCAGGCCATCCATCTCGGGCATCTGGACATCCATGACGATCAGATCGAAACGTCGGGCCTGACAGGCGGATACCGCCTCCCGGCCGTTGCCCACCAGGGTCACGTCGTGGCCCAGGGCTTCCAAATGCTGGCGGATCACCATCTGATTCACCGGGGTGTCCTCGGCCACCAGAACCGCACCTGGCGCGTCGGCCTGTTCGGCGGTATTGGGCTTGAGGCCTTCTCCATCCAGGGCCTGCGCAGGCAGGCAGGCCTGGTTCAATTCCAAATCGATGATGAATGCGAAGGTGGTGCCCTGCCCGGGCTGGCTATCCACCGTCAGCCGACCGCCCATCAACTCCACCAGTTGAAATGCGATGGCCGTTCCCAGGCCCGTGCCGCCGTAACGTCGCGTGGTGCTTTGATCGGCCTGGGTGAAACGTGTGAAGATGGCGGCCTGCCGCTCTTTGGGAATACCGATGCCGGTGTCGATGACCGCGAAACAGAGGCGCTGCCGCTGCTCCATCGCGGTCGCGGTGATCCGCGCCACCGATACGGTTACGGATCCCTCGCGGGTAAACTTGATGCCGTTGTTGATCAGGTTGACCAGCACCTGACGCAGCCGCAGCGGGTCGCCGATCACCTTGGGATCAGGACCGCCCGCCGTCTGGATCTCCAGGCGGATGTCCTTGGCCTCGGCCTGAACCCTCAAGCCGCCCACCACGGATTCGATCAATTCGAGCAGATCGAACGGCACCTTTTCCAACTCGATTTTTCGGGCCTCGATCTTGGAATAGTCCAGCACGTTGTTGATCAGATGCAGCAGATGTTCCGCCTCGTCGAGGGAGATGCGCGCCAGTTCCCGGCAGCGTGCCATGGAGTCCGACCTTAGGACCAGCTCGGTACAACCGATGATCCCGTTCAGGGGGGTCCGGATTTCATGGCTCATGTTGGCCAGAAACTGCCCCTTGGCCTGATTGGCGGCCTCGGCCTCCTGGGCCAGCCGCTCCTGGCGGATCATGGCCTCGCGCAGGCGCTGCTCGGACTGGTTGAGCTTCTCGGTGCGCTGGGCCACCTTCTCTTCCAGAAGGGTGTTCTGGCTCCGCATCATTAGAAACAAATCGTGGCTCTGCATCACGTTGGCCAGGTTGAAGAGCGTGACGGAGAGCAGGCTCAGGGAGGTGTCGGGCACCTGTTCGCCCGCATCGGCCATCCAGCCGATGAACATGCCTTGCACGCTGGCGCTGTTGGCAATCACGTGCAGCAGGAAATGGTGCCGGTGGTCCTGGGAAGTGATGAACAGACCGCGCCGCTCGCGGATGGCCCAGGCGAAATAGCCCTCATCGATCATGAACTCCACCTGGGCCTGGACTTCGGGGCACAGGTCCCAGGGGCGGCAGAAGACCGGATTGAATTCGGCGGAGGCGTCGTCCACCAGATAGATCGAGCAGCCCCGCATGGGAATGATCTTGAGGACCCTCTCGGTGGCCTCCCCCAGCAAGCGCTCCCGGCCGCCGGGGTCATTGACGTCGAAGCTGAAATCGGCCAGGGAGAGCACCCTTTCCAGGGCATTCTGGATAAACCGGCGGTTCTCCTCCAGATAATCGATGCGCGCCTGGAGGTCGGCCACGCTCTTATCGACATCAGAAAGCATATCCTTATCCCTTGCGCAAAAGGTCGCCGAAAGTTTCGATCTGATGCTCGGCCTGCTTGATCAGCGAGCGCAGGGCGCTGCTCGGCAGATTCAGCCGTTCCCAGGCCTTGCTGTCGAAGCCGGGAACGACCTGCTCGCCGCTGGTGCCCACGCCCATGCCGTGCACGATCATGTCGGCCATCTGGATGACCGCGGCCGTTTCCGGTGAAGGTGAGGCCGACGGCTGATGGTGATAGAATACGTTGTTTTCCAGGGCATAAGGCAGTTTCCATTTGTTGAGCAGCTTCTTGCCCAGCAGGGCGTGGGTGCAGCCGAGCAGGGCCTGCTCCGACTTGAGCAGCGAACGTTCCTCACGAGCCGCATCGACCACGGTCTGCTGGAAGATTTCGGGGAAATATTTGCACAACACCAGCCGCCCGATGTCGTGGAGCATGCCCGAGACGAAAAGCTGCTCGCTGTGGGCGATGTTGCCATGGGCAGCCAGGATCCGCGCCACCACGCCGCACGCCAGGTTGTGCTCCAGAAACGAAGCCACATCCAGGATCTCTTTGGGAATACCGCGGAAGGTCTCCATGATGGTGATGCCCAGGGCCAGGTTGGAGACTTCCTTGGAGCCGATGAGGGTCACGGCCCGGGAGATGCTGTCGATCTTGGACCTGAAGCCGTAAAAAGCCGAATTGACGATACGCAAAAGGGTGGCCGCCAGACTGGGGCTCTTGTTGACCACCTGGCCGATGGCGCCGGCCGATGACATGGGGTCGGCGATGATTTCATTGAGTTCGAAAACCAGCGAGGGCACCTCGGGCAGCTTGACATCGATGCGCTCGATCTTGGCCGCCACCTCCGTGGCACGCGCCGGCTGCCGGTCCGGCGGGGGCAACGGCGGGGCCGCCACCGGTGCCGGCCGGAAATGGTTCAGCCGGTACTGGATCGAGAGCCGCACCACCTCCTTGGCCGCCGGATGCTGGATATCCACTGTGCCGAAGGCTTTTTTGATCTGGGCGCTGACCACCGCCATCTGTTCGGGATCGGCGCTGGGCAGCGCCTCCTCGACGACCGCTTCGGCGCCTTCGACGTCCACTTCGAAGACGCCCCACATTTTCAGCACCCGGATCTGCTTTTCGCCGATGCTTTGCCCTTTGGACAACAGCAAACGCGCCTTGCCGTCCAGGACATCCTCTGCGAGCACCGCACCTTCCGTCAACTTTTCAACCTTGACCAGCGCCATGAACCTGTTCCATTCCCCGGGGCCCTCTGGCGAACGCCTCTCTGCAAGCGGCAAGGCGCAGTGGGCCGCCTCTATTTTCCTCATGTCATGTCTCTGGTTCATCGGCTGCCAGGGCCGGATTCTTTAGGCCTCGACAAAAACCGCCGTTTCCGCCACGCGATGAATTGTGCTTGCCGTGACCGTCCCAACCTGCATTATAATGACCACAAGGACGATTGCTTAAAGGAGCCCCGTCTCATGGCCCACCCCCTCTATCCCAACCTGCTCTCGCCGCTGAACCTGGGATTCACCACACTGCCCAACCGCGTGGTGATGGGAGCCATGCACCTGGGTTGGGAGACGCAGCCCGGCGGTCATGAGCGCCTGGCGGCATTTTATGCCGAACGGGCCAGGGGCGGGGTGGGACTGATCGTCACCGGCGGCATCGCTCCCAACGCCGAAGGGTGCCTCGCCGAACCGGGCAGCCAGCTGGCCACCGCCGCCGAAATCCGCAACCACAGTGCGGTGGTGCGGGCGGTTCACGCCGAAGGGGCCAAAATCTGCATGCAGATCCTGCACGCCGGCCGCTATGCGCGCCACCGTCGGGCCGTGGCCCCCTCGGCCCTGCAGGCGCCCATCAACATTTCTAAACCCGCGGCACTCACTGCCGAGCAGATCGAACGCCAGATTTTCGATTTCGTGCGCTGCGCCCGCGTGGCCCGTCAGGCGGGCTACGACGGCGTGGAAATCATGGGCTCGGAAGGGTACCTGATCAATCAGTTCCTCGCGCCGCGCACCAACCAACGCACCGACGCGTGGGGCGGCGGATTCGAGCAGCGCGCCCGTTTCGCCCTGGCCCTCGTCGAGCGCATCCGGGCCGCCGCCGGCCCCGACTTCATCATCATCTTCAGGCTCAGCATGCTCGATCTGGTGGATCAGGGCAGCACCTGGGAAGAGATCGCCCTGCTGGCCCGGTGGCTGGAACAGGCCGGGGTCACCCTGATCAACACCGGCATCGGCTGGCACGAAGCGCGGGTGCCCACCATCGCCGCCTGCGTGCCGCGAGCCGCCTTTGCCTGGGTGACGGCGCGGCTCAAGGGTACCGTCTCGGTGCCGCTGGTGGCCAGCAACCGCATCAACATGCCCGAGGTGGCCGAAGCGGTGCTCGCCGAAGGCCAGGCCGATCTTGTCTCCCTGGCCCGGCCGCTGTTGGCCGACCCCGATTTCATCGCCAAGGCCGCCACCGGCCGGACCCATCTGATCAACACCTGCGTCGCCTGCAACCAGGCCTGCCTGGATCACATCTTCGGCGGACGAACCGCCTCCTGCCTGGTCAACCCCCGGGCCGGGCATGAAACCGAGTATCCCCTGACACTGGCCCCCCGGCCCCGGCGTTTGGCCGTGGTGGGTGCCGGACCGGCCGGCCTGGCCTTCGCCGTGACCGCCGCCCGTCGCGGCCACACGGTGACCCTCTACGAGCAGGCCGACCAGATCGGCGGCCAGCTCAACATGGCCGTGCGTATTCCGGGCAAGGAGGAGTTCGCCGAAACCCTGCGTTACTTCCGCCACCAGCTCGATCTGCTCGGCGTCACGGTGCATCTGAAAATGCCGGCCACTGCGGCCCTGCTGGAAAAAGGCCCCTTCGACGAGATCGTCATCGCCACCGGCGTGAACCCGCGCCATCTGGAAATAGCCGGGGCCGACCACCCCTGCGTGCTCACCTATGCGGATCTGCTGGTGCGTCAGCAGCCGGTGGGCCCCCGGGTGGCCATCATCGGCGCCGGCGGCATCGGCGTGGACGTGGCCCTGTTTCTCACCGAACCGCCCCCCACCGGCGAACCGAACCGCGAGCGCTTCCTCAAGCGCTGGGCCATCGACATCAGCGGCACCCGGCCGGGGGGCCTCAAGGCCGAGCCGCCACGCCAGCCCAGGCCCATGCGCCGGGTTTATCTGCTCCAGCGCAAACCGGGCAAAATAGGCGCAAGCCTGGGACAGACCACCGGCTGGATCGCCCGCCAGGAACTGCATCACCGCCAGGTCATCCAATTCAACAAAGTGACCTACGAGGCCATCGACGATCAGGGACTGCACATCCGCCGCCGGGGCGAAAGGGTCTGCCTGGAGGTGGACCATGTGATCGTCTGCGCCGGCCAGGAGCCTTGCCGCAACCTGGCCCGGGAGCTGGAAGCCCGGGGCCTTGCCGTGCGCCTCATCGGCGGTGCCGACCAGGTCGCCGAGTTGGACGCCAAGCGGGCCGTGGCCCAGGGGTTCGTACTGGCCATGGAAATGTGAACAAAGCGCCCGTGACGGTCCCTAGAAAGGTTTTTTGCCGGCCAAGGATCTCCCCCACCTCCACCCTGGCACGTATCTTGTTTGATTAGAGCCCGAAAGGGGTTTAAATGCAGCGCCGGCCTTTAAAAGGCCGCCGGGTGTTACTATATTACCCACTGCTGAACAGAAGGTTGTGCAGATATTACACAGGCGCTGGGGCCGGATTCAAAACCTCGCAGGATAAAATGATGCCGAAGAAAAATACAGGGTACCGGTTTGAGCACATTCTGGGAAGCTCCCACTGGATCCTGGTGGGTTCGGTGGTGATCCTGCTGGTCACGGTGCTGGTGCTGGCCATCCAGAGCTATAACCGGGAGGAGCATTTCATCTCTCAGGTGCTGATCGAAAAAGGGTCCGCCCTGATCAAGACCGTGGAAGCCGGGGCGCGCACGGGAATGATGCGCATGAGCTGGGGCAACGACCACATCCAGGCCCTGATCGAAGAGAGCGCCCAGGTGCCCGAAGTGCTCTACATCACCATGATCGATAGCCAGGGCCGCATCGTGGCGGCCAGCGATCCGGCACGGGTGGGCACCACCGTCGACCGGGGCCCCTGGCCGAAAGCAGATGATCCGCCGGCCAGGGTCCGCTGGCAAATGGTGACCAGCGCGGATGGCCGCCGCGCCTTCGAGGTGTACAAGCGTTTCGTTCCCATTTCACCCCGCCGGGGCATGGATCAAGGCATGGGCCCGGGCATGCACCGGCGCATGATGATGCCCGATGATGAGGGCCAGGCCCCCCCTTTCAGGCCCGATCCGGCATTAGACCGCGTGATCGTAGTGGGCCTGGACCCCTCCACCTACGAAGCCGCCAGGCGGGCCGATGTGCGCAATACCGTGATCATTTCGGGGGTCCTGGTGTTACTGGGGCTGGCCGGCTTCGTCTCCATGTACTGGATGCAGAGCTACCGCGCGGCCCGCAGGCGGCTGCAGGATACCAGCGCAATGGCCGACGAGGTGATGACCAGCATGCCGGTGGGATTGATCGCCACGGACAGCCAGGGTCGCATCGCGGTATATAACGGGGCGGCCGAACGGGTCACCGGTCTGGACCTGTCCGACAAAGTCGGCCGGATGCCGGAGGAGGTGCTGCCCGCCGACGTCTCCGGACTGATGGCCGGCCTGGGGCCCGGTCAGGCGGTGGTCGAGCGGGAGATGACCTGTGAATTCATCACAGGCCGCTCGGCGCCGGTGAGTGTCAGCGCCTCGAACATCGTCAATGAAGAGGGGCGTTTCGTCGGTCGCGTCCTGATCCTGCGGGACCTGTCGGAGGTGCGCCGGCTGCAGGCCGCCATGCGCCGGCAGGAGAAGCTGGCGGCCATCGGCGGCCTGGCCGCGGGCATGGCCCATGAAATCCGCAATCCCTTGAGCTCCATCAAGGGCATGGCCACCTTTTTCAAGGACGGTTCCGAGGAGGGCAGCGCGGCCCGCGAGGCCGCCGAGGTGATGATCCAGGAGGTGGAGCGCCTGAACCGCGTCATCACCGAACTGCTGGACTTCGTACGGCCCAGCGATGTGCGCCTGAAGCGCGGCGACGTGGATGCCTTGCTGGCGCACTCCCTGCGCCTGATCCAGCCGGAGGCCGCCGGCCAGGGCATCGTCCTCCAGCGCCATGCCTCGCCGCAACCGCTGACGGCGCCGCTGGACACGGACCGCCTGAACCAGGCGCTGTTGAACCTCTATCTGAATGCATTGCAGGCCATGACCCCCGGCGGCCGGCTGACGGTCACCAGCGGCCCGGCCGGTGACGGCAGGGCGGCCATCACCATCGAGGACACCGGTTGCGGCATCCCCTCCGAAAATCTGGGCAAGATCTTCGATCCCTATTTTACCACCAAGGCCAACGGCACCGGCCTGGGGCTGGCCATCGCCCGCAAGATCATCGAGGCCCACAACGGGGAGTTGACGCTGAGCAGCGCACCGGGGCAGGGCACCCGGATCACCCTCCTGCTCCCCCTGGAAAATGAGGATTAGGGTATCATGGCTGAACGAAACCGCTTTCAAATCCTGGTGGTGGATGACGACGCCAACCACCTCAAGACGCTCAAAACCATCATCGCCAGCTGGGGGTATGCGGTGTCGCTGGCCGAGGACGGGGCCCAGGCCGTGGCCCGGGTGGGCGAAGGGCCTTTCGACCTGATCCTCATGGACGTGCGCATGGCCGCCATGGACGGCATCGAGGCGCTCAAGCGCATCAAGGCCTACAACCCGGCCATCCCGATCCTGATCATGACCGCCTACTCGTCGGTGGATTCGGCCGTGGAAGCACTCAAATCCGGGGCCTACGACTACATGACCAAACCGCTGGATTTCGATGTCTTGCGCCTCAGCCTGGAGCGCGCTCTGGAACACACGCGGCTCAAGGCCGAGAACCGGGACCTGAAAGAGCGGCTGGGCGAGGGTTTCGACCTGCGGCGGATCATCGGCAAGAGCGCCAGAATGAAAGAGATGCTGAACATGCTGGCCCTGATCGCGCCGTCGGAGGCAACGGTCCTGATCTGCGGCGAAAGCGGCACGGGCAAGGAGTTGATCGCCCGCAGCATCCACTACAACAGTCCCCGCCGGGAGCGCCCCATGGTGGTGGTCAACTGCGCGGCCCTGACCGAAACCCTTCTGGAATCCGAACTTTTCGGCCACGAAAAGGGGGCCTTCACCGGTGCGGAGCGGCGCCGCGAGGGGCTTTTCATGCAGGCCGACCACGGCAGCATCTTTCTGGATGAGATCGGCGAGACCTCGGCGGCCATGCAGGCCAAGTTGCTGCGCGTGATCCAGGAACGCGAGATCCAGCGCGTGGGCGGCCAACAGCTCCTTCCCATCGACGTGCGCATCCTGGCCGCGACCCATCGGGACCTGGCCGCGGAAGTGGCCCAGGGCCGCTTTCGCGAAGACCTGTTCTACCGCTTGAATGTCGTGCGGGTGGATGTGCCGCCCCTGCGCGCGCGCGTCGACGACATCCCGTTGCTGGCCCAGCACTTCCTGGAGAAATACGCGGAAAAAAATCGCAAGCAGATCCGGGGCATATCGCCCCTGGCCATGGACATCCTGCTCAAGCACGCCTGGCCGGGCAACGTGCGCGAGCTGGAGAACGTCATCGAACGGGCCGTGATCCTGCTCACGGCCGAAACCGTCACGGAAAAGGATCTGCCGGCCACCCTCACCACGCCGTATTTCACGGCCCGCGGCGCCTCCGAGGCGCCCGTGGCCCAACCGGCCCGCCCCCTGCCCCCCAGGCCCCTGGAAGAGATCGAAAAAGAGGCCATCCTCGACACCCTGACCGCCACCGGCGGCAACAAGAGCGAAACCGCCCGTGTGCTGAAAATCAGCCGCAAGACCCTGCACAACAAACTCAAAGAGTACGGCGTGGGGTGATCCCTCCGCCGGCCATCCCCAAAAAGAGCCGTTGACTTTTTGGCTGAACCCTATTAATTGAATGGTATTAAATCATACCCGGTCTGTTCATACGCGCGCGCTCGGTTCGCCGAGTCCGCATAGACCCTGCGGCGGGAGGTCGTTTCATGACGCAGACCCATCTGGTGACGGCGCAACCGATCGGCATCAAGGTGTACGGATATCGCTGGGTCATTCTCTTCTTCTTTTTCCTGATCAACGCCCTGATTCAGGTGCAGTGGATCACCTTCGCGCCCATCACCAGCGAAGCGATGGCCTTCTATGGGGTCTCCGCCCTGCAGATCGACCTGCTCTCCCTGATCTTCATGATCGTCTACCTCTTCGTTTCCATTCCGGCCTCCTATGTGATCGACACCTGGGGCATCCGGGTGGGCATCGGCATCGGGGCCGTGCTGTTGGGCCTTTTCAGTCTGGTAAAAGGCCTCTTCGGGGCACGCTACGAAATGGTGGTGCTGGCGCAAGTCGGCCTGGCCGTGGCCCAGCCGTTCATCCTGAACGCGGTCACCAAGCTGGGCGTGCGCTGGTTTCCACTGCACGAGCGGGCCACCCAGGCCGGCATTTCGGTGCTGGCCCAGTTCGTGGGCATCATCGCGGCCATGGCGGCAACGCCGTTGCTCCTGCAGCGCTGGGGCATGGAAAATATGCTGCGCGCCTACGGCCTTGTGGCCCTGGCCGGGGCCGCGCTCTTTTTGCTGTTCAACCGGGAACACCCGCCCACGCCGCCCTGTCCGCCAGGCCATGACGAACGCATCCCGGTCCTGGCCGGCCTGAAACACATCCTGCGGCAGAGAGACATGCGCTACCTGCTGATCGTTTTCTTCATCGGACTGGGCATCTTCAATGCCATCACCACCTGGATCGAGCAGATTCTCAGGCCGCGGGGGTTCTCCATCACCCAGGCCGGCTTTGCCGGGGCCATGCTCATGATCGGCGGCATCATCGGCGCCTCCATCCTGCCTTTGCTTTCGGACCGGCTGCGCAAGCGAAAAGTCTTCATTCTCATTACCACGTTGTTTGCCCTGCCCGGGCTGGTGGGCCTGACCTTCGCGACCCATTATGGCTCGCTCCTGGCGGCCTGCTTTACCATGGGGTTTTTCCTGCTGGCCGGCGGCCCCATCTGCTATCAGTACTCCGCCGAGGTCTCATACCCGGCTCCCGAAGCCACCTCCCAGGGGTTGCTTCTGTTTGCCGGGCAGGTTTCGGGAATTCTCTTTGTCTTCTGCATGGATCTCTGGAGCGCGGCGGGCGAATCCAAGACGCCGGCCATGCTCGTGTTCATCGTCCTGACATTGCTCAACCTATATTTTATTCTGCGACTAAAGGAATCAAAACTGGTTCAAACGGATGAGATTTAAACATGCCTAAAAAGACCCGAAGCACCGAAGAAGTGGATGCCGTCCGCGATCAGATTCTGGCGTGCGCCTTCGAGATCCTCGTCAAGAACGGCTACGAGGCTTTGTCCATGGCCAAGGTCGGCGCCCGCATGAAGATGACGGCCGCCAATCTCTACAATTACTACGCCAACAAGGACGAGTTGCTCATCGCCATCCACAAAAAGGCCTATGGCATGCTGTATGACCAGCTGTGCGCCGCGGTCGCCAAAGCCAGGACGCCGCTGGCGCGCCTGCGCAAGATGATCGAAGTCTTCGTGGCCTTCGGCACACAAAACATCAATATCTACGACATCATGTTCAACCGTCGCATTCGCCAGCACAGCGATTATATCGGTACGCCCCAGGAGGCGTTATCGGACGACGAGTTTCGCAGTTCTTTGCGGACGCGCACCTTTGCCGAAAAAGTGATCCAGGAGGTCTGCGATGCCGAGGGGCAGGGCCATGCAATGGATGCGAAATTTCTGGCCATCCAGGCCACCAGCATGCTGCACGGCATCATCTCGCTTTACAACAGCGGGGTGCTCGCGCAGATCACCGCCGACCCCGAGGCAACCCTGAACCAAATCGTGGAGAATGTGATGCGCACCATCACCGGATGAGCGTCTGAAAACACTTCCAGCCGAATGCGGGTGAATGGATGAAGAGCGAAGAAAAGTATATTCTGGCCATCGACCTGGGCACCTCCGGACCCAAGAGCACCCTGATCTCCGTTCGCGGAGAAGTGATCGGCAGCCAGTTCCAGACCAACGACGTGATCCTGCTGCCCGGCGGCGGTGCCGAGCAGGACCCGGACCAGTGGTGGACGGCCATCATGACCACCGCCAGACAGACGCTCGGCATGGGGCTGGTGGCCACCGAGCAGGTCGTTGCGGTCAGCGTGACCGCCCAGTGGTCGGGGACAGTGCCCGTGGACCGGGAAGGGCGGCACCTGATGAACGGCATCATCTGGATGGATTGCCGGGGGGCCGAGGCCATCCGCGAGAGGCTCACGGGTCTGGTCAACATAGAGGGCTACTCGCTGTTCAAGTTCCGCAACTGGCTCAAACTCACCGGTGGCGCGCCGGCGCGCTCGGGCAAGGACCCGCTGTGCCACATCCTGTGGCTGAAGAAGCACCGGCCGGATCTCTACCGCAAGACCTACAAATTCCTCGATCCCAAAGACTACGTCAACATGCGCCTGACCGGGCGCTTCGCGGCCACCTACGATTCCATCCTGCTTCATTGGGTCACCGACAATCGCGATCCGGCGCACATCGTCTACCATGACAAGCTGTTGAAGATGGCGGGTATCGAACGCGATAAGCTCCCCGACCTCATCGGCGCCCTGGATATTCTCGGACCGTTGAAGCCCGAAGTGGCTCGCGAGCTGGGCCTGGCGCCGGACACGCCGGTGATCGGCGGCACCCCCGACGTCCCTTCGGCCGGCGTGGGTTCGGGCGCCGTCCGGGATTACGAGGGCCACCTGTACATCGGCACCTCTTCGTGGATCTCGGCCCACGTGCCTTTCAAGAAGACCGACATCTTCCACAACTTCGGGTCGTTTCCCAGCCCCGTTCCCGGGCGCTACCTGATCCTCTCCGAACAGGAGTGCGCCGGCAAATGCCTTACCTGGCTCCGCGACAACGTGCTCTACCACCAGGACGAACTGATGCGGGAAGCCAATGCACCGGACATCTTCAAGGTCATGGACCAGATCGTCGGCCGGGTGCCGGCCGGGGCCAACGGCGTGATCTTCACGCCCTGGCTGTATGGCGAGCGCTCGCCCGTGGAAGATTGCTACATTCGGGCCTCCCTGTTCAATCTGTCGCTGCAGAACACCCGCGAAGACATCGTGCGGGCCGTTTTCGAAGGGGTGGCCTTTAACGCCCGGTGGCTGCTGCAGCCCGTGGAAAAGTTCATGGGGCGGCCTTTTTCCTACCTGAACTTCATCGGCGGCGGGGCCAACTCCGATGTCTGGTCGCAGATTCTGGCCGACGTCTTCGACCGCAAAATCCGCCAGGTGAAGGATCCGATCTTCTCCAATGCCCGGGGTGCGGCGTTCCTGGCCGCCATCGCCCTGGGCCACCTTAAGGCCGAAGAGATACCGGAATGCATCCAGATCAAGGCCGAATACACCCCCAACCCGAACCATCGCAAGATCTACGATGAGATCTTCAAGGAGTACCTGGCTTATTACAAATCCCAGAAAAAGGCCTGCGCGCGGTTGAACAAGGACTTGGACGTCACCTGTGAGTTGCGGCAATGAACCGCCCGCGGCCGATCGATGGGTAGAGCGCAAAAGGAGGATGAACGCATATGGAGTACGAAGAAATCGTGGCGCGACGAAAGCAGATCCTTTCCCGCCCGGTCCGTCCCATTCCCCAGGAGAAGCTGGCGGCGGAACACAAGCGCTACGCCGAACGAACCCGGCGCTCGGTGGAAATCTTCGAAAAGGCCAAAGGCCTGATTCCAGGGGGCGTAGAGCACAACCTGAGCCAGAACAAGCCCTTCCCGCTGGCCATGGACCGGGCCAAAGGGTATAAGATCTGGGACGTGGACGGCAACGAGTACGTCGATTACCTGCTCTGCGGCGCACCCATCATCCTCGGCCACGGTTTCGAAGCCTTGGATGAGAAAATCGTCCAGATCATCCGGGAAAAGGGTCCGGCCACCGGTTTGACCTCGGAATACGAATTGCTGGCTGCCGAGCAGATCATCAAGCACATGCCCGGCGTGGAGATGGTGCGCTTTCTGCAATCCGGCACCGAGGCGGACATGGCCGCCATCCGCATCGCCCGGGCCTTCACCGGCAAGCAGAAGATCATCAAGATCGGCGGCAGCTACCACGGCTGGTCCGACCAGATGGTCTACTCCATCCACATCCCCCAGACCGGCGCCCTGGAATCCAAGGGCATTCCCAATGAATGCTTCAGCCACATCGTGGACGTGCCGCCCAATGACTTCGACGCCCTGGAAAAAGCCTTCAAAGAGCACCAGGACAAGGGCGGCATCGCCGGCATCCTGGTGGAACCCATCGGCGGCGAGTCCGGGGCGCACCCGGTGCATCCCGACTGGAACCGGACCATCCGCCAGCTGTGCGACCAGTACGGTGCCCTGATGATCTTCGACGAGGTCGTCACCGGTTTTCGCCTCGACATGGGCGGCGCCCAAAAGTACTACAACATCAAGCCCGACCTGACCGTGCTGGGCAAGATCATCACCCACGGATATCCCTCCTCGGGCGCAGTGTGCGGCCGCAAGGAGGTGATGAGCGCCTGCGCCGGCAGCCTGGGCCAGAAAGTCTTCGTGGGCGGCACCCTGGCGGCCAACCCCATCTCTACGGCGGCCTGCTACCACGCCCTCAAGCTCATGGAAGAACACGACGCCGTGGGAAAATCCACCGCTTACGCCGAGCGCCTCACCCGGGCGCTCAACGCACTTTTCGCCACCCGTCCCGACCTGGGTTTCTTCGTCTATAACTTCGGCCCGATCATGCACTACATGACCACCGCCTTCTTCTCCGTGGACCTCACCGCCGCCGACGCTTTGATCCAGATTCTCAACCGCAAGCAGGTGGCCGACGACTACCAGGTGATCACCATGGCTCACGGCCTGTGCACCCTGGCCGGCACGCGCATGTATACCTGCATGCAGCATGATGACGAGGCCCTGAAGAAGACCTTGGCGGTTTGGCAGTACTTGCTGGATCTGATACCGAAGCATTAGAAGGATTTTAGGTTGAGGAATTCTACCCTGGCATAAAGGAGACAAAATCTATGAGCGATAAATCGACCGCGAAGCCCATGGACGCTTTCGCCGACAAACCCATCGCCCTGCCCGAAGGCATCGACATGGAAAGCCACATCGTCGCCACCTACTGGATCGAAGCCGACCGAACCATGGACATGGCCGTCATGGGGCAGGTGCTGGCCATCGAGCAGACCACCGGCACCTGGGTCCCTGTACCCGGTGAAACGCCGGAAATCCGCGCCAGGCATGTGGCCAAGGTGATCGGCGTTTACGAGGCGCCGTACTTCGAGTACGGGATACCCGAGGATGTGAAGCGGCGGCAATACATCCTACAGGTCGCCTTTCCGTCGGCCAATGTCGAAGACCAGCTGCCCATGATGCTGACCGCCACCATCGGTAACATTTCCCTGGTGCCCAATTTCAAGCTGCTGGACCTGCGCGTCCCCAAGGCCACCCTGGCGCAGTACAACGGCCCCAAATTCGGCCTGGACGGCTGGTGGCAGGCCCTGGGCCTTACGCGCGACCGGCCGCTGCTCAACAACATGATCAAGCCGTGCAGCGGCTATCCTCTGGAAGTAGGGGCCAAACTCTTCAAGGAGGCGGCCCTGGGCGGCTGCGACGTGATCAAGGACGACGAGCTGATCGCCAACATGCGCTACAACGATGCGGTCCAGCGGGTGAAGACCTACATGGCCATCGAAAAGCAGGTCTTCGAGGAGACCGGCGAGCACACCCTCTACACGGTCAATGTCACCGACCGCCTGCCGCGCATGTTCGATCTGGCCAAGCGCTGCATCGACGCCGGCGCCAATGCCATGATGGTCAACTATCTGGCCGTGGGCCCCGAAGCCATGCGCGCCCTGGCCGACGACCCGGCCATCAACGTGCCTATCCTGGCCCACATGGATCTGGCCGGCGCCTACTTCATGTCCCCCCACCAGGGGATCTCCTCGCCCATCATCTTCGGCAAGATTTCGCGTCTGTGCGGCGCCGACGCCATCGTGCTGCCCTTCTCCATGGGCGGCAAGGCGATCTACATGCACGACCGCTTCATGGCCACCACCCGCTGCCTGACCTACCCCATGGGCAACCTCAAACCCACCATGCCCATGCCGTCGGGCGGCATCACGCCGGCCAATGTGGCCGACATCATGCTTTCCCTGGGCCGGGACATCATGATCGGATCGGGCGGCGGCATCCATGCCCATCCCAAGGGGCCCCGGGCCGGTGCCCGGGCCCTGCGGCAGGCCATCGACGCCGCCCTCAAGGGGATTCCCGTGGAGCAGTACGGCAAAGATCATGAAGAGCTGGGGATCGCACTGGGGGTATGGGGCAAGAAAACGGATTTCAAAATTTGAACATAGCGGGCCTTCAGGAGAAAAAGGCATGAAAAAAGAGACCGGGAGCCGGACAGGCAATTTCTCCAGTTCCCGGTTTTTTAAAAAAGTCCGCTTTGCCGGAGTTCAAAATTTATAATTGCCGGCGATAAAGCCCCAGTCACCTTGAAAGCGATTCTCGGCATCGACCTCGTTGATCCATTTGGCGATGATCTGGAAATCCTTGAACGGCGACCACATCACCGCCGGGCCCACGCCGAGGCCTTCCCCTTTGAATTCAATATCTAAACCAGGGGCGGCATCCGCGGTGATCTGCTTATAATAGTAACCGACCACGCCGAGGCCGAAACTATCGGAAAAATACTGCGCCAGGGTGACATCGAGGTGAAATTCGTTCCCCGTGCGGTATTCCGTGTCATCGTTCTTTTGATTGGTCATATACCCCGCGAGGAAGGAAATCTCATGGCCCCGCTTTTCATGCAACCAAGTTAAACCCAGCAAGGTTTCATAGGAGTAATAGTTGCGGCCGATGTTGGCCAGCTCTTCGGCGTCATACTCACCGGTCTTCAACACGAAATTCTCGGAGAGGGTGAAATGAAAATAGCCCGAATTCCACATCAGGCCGAAGGGCACCACCTGGATATCCCCCAGTCCGGAGGCACTGTCCTCCAAGGTCATGCCGAGCACCTCGACATCCAGGTCCGCGGAAAACCCGTAGGGGACGTTCAGCACGCAAAAGTAATTACCACCCAGCAACTGCTTTTCGGAAATATAGGTCAGGACCAGCAGGTTGGCCCAGACGGTCTGGTCCATTTTGGCTTCGATGCCCGGCAGCACAGGGTAGTCATCGATATCGCCGTCGTAATAGATGACATTTTCGCGAATATAAAGGCCGGGGGGTGCATAATTCATGGAAAAATCGCCATAGGTACCGGGAGTATAGCTGCTACCAGCCCCTTCACTGGCCATCGCCGGCCCGATCAGCAACGGAAATAAAAACGATGCCAAGAACAAGACGACCGTAAGGAATCTGTTTGCGTGGCGCATCATGAAATTTCTCCTTTGCTTCAGTTTGGGATCCATGTGAGAAAGGGATCGGCAACGCACCTCGCTCCGGCATCCGGAGATACTTTGCCCCGACGAGAGACAGCCTCGCAACTCTCGGCGATATCGGTGGACCAGGGAATATATCTTGAGTTTTTTTAATTTTAATAGCATTAAATTTATCAAGTCAACATCTATTTACTACCAATTCTATTCAGGGGAGATTTTCTTGCCATGAGCGACTACGAAACGTGTAAAAAGAGCGTGCTCGACGCCAGTCTCTGGCTTTCGGAACACGGCTATTTTGGTTCCCTGAGGGGCTCGGGGGGCAATGTATCCGTGCGCGGCGACGAAGCTTCCATGATTATTACGCCTTCCTCGTTGAGCTACCAGACGATGACCGTCGAGGATCTATTCGTGCTGGGCCTGGACCTTTCCGTCATCCAGGGCAAGAGCGGACTCAAGCCCTCCATGGAGGCGGGCATGCACGCCGCCATCTACCGCCGGCGACCCGACGTGCAGGCCATCGTCCACACCCATCAGAACTACGGCAGCGTCTTCGCCCTGCTCAACAGGCCGATTCCGGCCCTTTTCGACGAGGTGGCCTTCTCCCTGGGCACGGCGGTGGAGATCATCCCCTACGCCGTTTCCGGGAGCCCGGAACTGGCCCGCAACGTGGAAACCATGCTGGCCAACAATGCCAATGCCTATATCATCCAGAACCATGGCATCCTGGCCCTGGGCAAAACCCTCGACAAGGCTGTCCTGCATGCCGAGCTGCTGGAGAAGGTGGCCCATATCTACTGCCTGGCGCTCTCCACCGGCCAGCCGGTTACCACACTGCCCCAGGATATCGTTCAACTGGTTGCAGCGATGCGCGCACACGAGGTCAAATCGGCCGGCGCCAAACAGCAGCCGCCGATTCAGCACCTGTAAAGAGGGAATGAAACGCCGATGCCGGGACGCCGGCTGACGGCCTCGGGGCCGGTATGATGGCGAGCGACATTGACAGGGGTCGGGGTTTGGTTCATAAATCGACGGAACACCTCCCCACCCATTCTCTACACGGAAGGAGACCCCCATGAAAAAAGGCACCTGTCCCAAATGCGGCTCCCGCAACATCTATTGCGCCGACGATCTGCCCCTCAAGGGCGGTCCCTTCGGCAGCAACTGCATCCCGGTCAGCCTGTTCTCCATGGCGCCCCTGGACAACTACGTGTGCGCCGAGTGCGGACTGGTGGAAAGCTATGTGGCCGACCAGGAGAAGCTGGAAGAGATCGCCCGCCGCTGGACGCCGGTCAACAGAACGGCTGAAAAAGACGCGGCCCAATCGGAATAGAGGATGGATTGATGCCATTGCCCTGGGGTAGCCGCCGCATCCGCGGCATCGGACATTTCGCCGCCATTTCCCATGTATTGATCAAGCACGGATTGGGCGAGCTTTCCGATCGGCTCTTTGCCCGCCGCCGGCCGGGCGTCAAATCCTCCGGCCTGCCTGACGCGCAACGCATCCGCCGGGTATTCGAGGAGCTGGGACCGAGTTTCATCAAACTCGGCCAGCTGCTGAGCACCCGCGGCGACATACTGCCGCCGGAATACATCGAGGAGTTGACCAAGCTTCAGGACCGGGTGCCGCCGGTGCCCTTTGACGAGATCCGGCAGACCATCGAGCACGAGCTGCAACAGCCCCTCGAGTCGCTCTTCGCTCATTTCGAACCCCGCGCCATGGCCGCCGCCTCGGTGGCGCAAGTCCACTCGGCACGCCTGAAGACCGGCGAACAGGTGGCCGTCAAGGTGATCCGGCCGGGCATCGACAAGCGCATCCGCAAGGACATCGACCTGATGTATTTTTTTGCGTCGCGCATCGAGAAGCGCTCCGAGCTGGGCCGGGTGATCGGCGCAGCCAACCTGGTCAAGGAGTTCGAACGCACCATCTTCCGCGAGCTGGACATGCTGGTGGAGGCCGGCAACATCGAGCGCTTCGCCCAGAGCTTCGCCGATATCGACGAAATCTACATCCCCGGCGTGCACTGGACCCATACCAGTCGTTCGGTGCTCACCATGGAGCATATCGACGGCATCAAGATGGACCACGTGGCCGAAATCCGGGAAGCCGGCATCGATCCCGAGGAGGTGGCCCTCATCGGCCTGCGCTCGTTCTCCCGCCAGTTGATGCAGGCGGGCATCTTCCACGCCGACCCCCATCCGGGCAATACCATCGTGATGCGTGACGGCCGGGTCAGCCTGGTGGACTTCGGCATCGTGGGCTACCTGGACGAAGAGACCATGCTGCAGATCGCCCATGTCTTTCTGGGCTTTTCCGAACACGATTACGAACTGGTGATGGAGGCTTTCCAGGGGGCCGGCCTGATCGACCCCCAGACCATGGACCTGAACCAGCTGCGCGCCGATCTAAAGGAGATCAGCGAGCCCTTTTACGGCCGTTCCCTGAAAACCATCGCCGTCAAGGATGTCTACGACCAGACCATGCGCCTGGTGCGCAAATACCACATCTCGCTGCCGCGCAATCTGCTCCTGCTGCTCAAGACCTTCATCCAGACCGAGGCCCTGGGCAAGATCCTGGGTTCGGAGGCCAGCCTGCTGGAGGTGACCCGGCCCTACGCCAAGCAGCTGCTCGAAAGGGGGTACGAAGCCCAGAAAATCTTCAAGAACATGGGCCGCGAGCTGCGCGCCACCGGCGGCCTGCTGCGCTCCGTACCCAGGCTGACCCACGAGCTGCTGCGCCGCCTGGCCACGGGCGATCACCGCCTGGAGCTGCGCCATGACGGCCTGGACCAGGCCGCGCGCAAGTTCGAAGCGGGACTCAACCGGCTGACCATCGGCCTGGTGCTGGCCGCCTCGATCATCGCCGCCTCGCTGATCCTCAACTCCTCCCAGAACGTGTTGCTGCTGGCGATCCACCGCTTCGGCCTGGAAACGGTTTCCGTTACCCAACTGCTCGGCATCACGGGATATATCATCGCCACCATCCTGGGGCTGTGGCTGATCTTTTCCATCATCCGATCGGGAAAATTGTAAGCGTTTGTAAACTTTCCCCTTGACCCCGGCGTCTCTTGGGGCCAAAACATGGCGGTTTTCTGGCAAGGCAACAGAAGGTTGTTACAAGAGAGGTGAAAATATGAAAAAAAGCCTGTTTAAGTGGTTTCTGGCAGTGGGTGCGGTACTGGCGATGTTCATGACGGCAAACGCCTGGGCCGACGGCCATGGCAAGGGCCATCATGGCGGACCTCCGGCGCATGGCGGCCACGGCTATCATGGCCCCAAATATGTTCATCCCGTGCGCCCCTGGGTTCCGCCCGTGCGCCATCATGTGCATCACTATTACGTGCCGGCGCCGCGCCCGGTGGTGCAACATCACACCTATTACGTGCCGGCCCCAGTGGTGGTGGTGCCGCCGCCCGCCCCGGTATACGTGGCACCGGTGCCCGTTCCCGGATTCTCCTTCTCGGCCACCATCAACGAGCCGGGATTCTCGCTGGGAATCGCCGCACGGAACTAACCAGATCCAATACCTGAAGAAAAAAAGGAGAGCCGCCACGGATCAGACGGGTGCTCTCCTTTTTGTTTTGAATACTGCGAACCTTCGCGCGATAATAGCTAAAGCCCGAATTTCCATGCCGGCAATAATCGCCTCGGCCGACGAGCGAAAGGCAGGAAACCAAATGGGATGCATATAAAATGACGCCGGTCGATGACTTAACCCGCGGGGTAATCCAACTCACCGTTCTCATTGTGGATGATGAGGTCAATATCCGCAAAACGCTATCTTACTGTCTGGCCGCCGATGGACATGTCGTCATAGCGGTGAGCAATCCGGCCGACGCCATGGCGGAGAGTCGAAGACGGTCATTCGATTTGGCCTTTATCGATCTCAAGTTGGGTGAAGAAAATGGCATGGCGTTGATCCCCGCCTTGCTTTCAAATTCACCGTGGGTCAAGATCGTGGTCATCACGGCCCATGCCTCCATCGAAAGCGCCGTAGAGGCCATGCGGCATGGCGCCACCGATTATATTGTCAAGCCCTTCACACCGGACCAGATCAAGCTGCTCGCGCGCCGCATCGGCAGGATCAGGGAACTGGAAACCGAAATCGCCGTACTCAGAGAAAACATTCAGCGGCGCGGGCCGGAGGACAGGCTCCTGAGCAAAAATGGCAGCATGCAGCGGGTGATCGATACCGCTAAAAGAGCCGCGCCGTCGGAGGCAATAATTCTGCTTTGCGGACAAAGCGGCACCGGCAAATCCGTTTTGGCCAGAGCCATCCACAATTGGAGCCCGCGGTCGGCGAAACCGATGGGGATCGTGGCGTGCCCGTCCGTGCCGGCCGACCTTCTCGAGAGCGAATTGTTCGGCCACGTCAAAGGGGCATTTACGGGTGCGGTTCGAGAATATCCAGGACGCATCGCAGCCTGCGAAGGTGGCACGCTCTTTTTGGATGAAATCGGCGATTTGGCCCCCTCGGTACAGGCAAAGCTGTTGCGGTTTCTTCAGGATAAAGAGTACGAACGCCTCGGAGAGTCAACGACCCGAAAGGCGGATGTGCGCGTGATCGCGGCAACCAATGCGGAACTGGAAAACCTGGTGGCCGAGGGCCGGTTTCGGGAAGACCTGTTTTACCGCCTCAATGTCATCAGCCTGACGATTCCCCCGCTGCGGGAGCGCCCGGAAGATATCATGCCGATGGCTGATGCTTTTCTCGCTTATTTTTGCCGATCGAACCACAAGTCGATACTGGGATTTACCCCGGAGGCCGCGCAATTGATGACGAGCCATAGCTGGCCGGGTAATATTCGCGAACTGCGCAACGCCATCGAACGCGCCGTGATCCTGGGGGCCGGCGAAAGAATCGGGAAAGCCGACCTTCCCGACAACATCGTTCGGCCGGCCGGTGTTCCAGCCATCGGTGATTTGGTGCCGCTGGCCACCATCGAAGAGTTGCACATCAGACGGGTGTTGGCCAATACCGCATCGTTGCAGGAGGCAGCGGACGTTCTGGGGATCGACCAGGCGACGCTCTGGCGCAGGCGCAAAGCCTACGAAATCTGATCCGGTCCGCCGGTTCGGCGGCCTTGCATTATGCAAGGCCGAATTGGCTCCAACTTTTCAATTTTCAAGGCCAATCCACTTCTCCAATTAATATCTCTCTGATTTTATATAGTTCGCCTATGGCATGCCCGTTGCTGTGGTTCGGGAGTGCCTGCGACGACTCATTTTGGGAGCAAACCCATGGCTCTAAAAAAGAAAATATTGATCGGATACGGCGTCGCCGTTGCCCTCATGGTTCTGGTGTTCGCGTGGGCGGTGACGAACCTGGTCTCCCTGGGCAAGGCGACGCAAGCCATCTTAAGCGAGAACTATCGTAGCATCCTTGCCGCGGAAAACATGGTGGACGCGCTGGAACGCCAGGACAGCGGCATTTTGCTCTTATTTCTGGGCGACACGCAAAAAGGCATCACTCAGTTTCGCGAGAACGAAGCAGAGTTCCTCGAGTGGCTGGCCCGGGCCAAAGATAACATTACGATCGGCGGCGAAAAGGAGTTGGTGAAATCCATAGAGACCGACTATGCGGCATATCGACGGGAATTTTCGTCTTTGACCGATTGGCGCGAAGCGGCCCGTCCCTCGCAGCCAACTTCCTATCGCGAAACGATCTTCCCTCTCTTCTCCAGGGTACGGCAGGCGTGTATCAAGCTACGCAATCTCAACGAGGAGACCATGTACGCCGCCAGTGTGCAGGCAGGCACCGTCGCCGGACGGGCCATCTGGTCCACGGCGCTCGTGGCCGCTTCGGCATTGCTCGTGGCCCTGATCTTCAGCCTGGTTCTGGCCGAACGGATCGTGCGGCCGGTCCGGCGCTTCATGGAAGCATCCCGGAAGATCTCCTCGGGGGACTATGCCGTCCAAGTGCCGGTGGAAACCAACGACGAGCTGGGCCGGTTGGCGACCGAGTTCAATCAAATGGCCACCCAACTGGCGCGCTACCATGCGATGAATATCGAGCAGATCATTTCCGAGAAGAACAAGGGCGAAGCGATTCTGCACAGCATCGAAGATGGTCTTGTGGTTTTCAATACCCAGCTCATGGCAACCGGCATCAATCCGGCGGCATGCAGGCTATTGGGCGTGGAAGCGTCGGAAGCCGCCGAGATGCATTGCACGGCTATTCTTCGGGACCCAAAAGTCTGCGATTTGATTGGCAAGACCATCGAAACCGGCACAAAATCCAGCGCCCCCGACGAACAGCGCATCATTACCATGACCCATGGCGATCGGTCGCGGCACTACCTGTTTTCGGTCACGCCCATTCGTGGTGTGGAGCGTGATCTGTCCGGCATCGTGCTGCTATTAAGAGATGTCACCCGCTTGAAAGAGATCGAACAGCTCAAGAGCGAATTCGTCATGGCCGCCTCCCATGAATTGCGCACCCCGCTGACCAGCCTGGGGATGAGCGTGGATTTACTGCTGGAGCATGCGGCTCGGGCGCTTCCAGAAAAAGATCGGGAATTGCTCCAGGCAGCCCACGAGGAGGTTCATCGGATGAAGGCCCTGGTCAATGATCTGCTGGATCTATCCAAAATCGAGGCGGGCAGGATCGATCTGGAATTCGAGAATGTCACGGTTTCAACGCTTTTTAAACATGCCAGAGAGATTTTCAAAAGCCAGGCGGAGATCAAGGGAGTCTCGCTGGCGATGCAGTCGGCCGAGGATCTGCCCGCCGTCCGCGCGGACGCCAACAAGATCACGTGGGTATTAAGCAACCTGATTTCAAATGCCCTGCGATATGTCCCCAAAGGCGGAAATGTGGAGCTTTCGGCGCACCGGATCGGACCTCACCTGCACCTTTCCGTGCGGGATGACGGACCGGGGATACCCCCTGAATACCAATCCAGGGTTTTCCAGAAGTTCGTGCAGGTGAAAGGACAGGAGGCCGGGGGAACCGGTCTGGGCCTGGCCATCTGCAAGGAGATCGTGCGGGCCCATGGTGGGGCCATCTGGGTAGAATCGGCGCCTGGTCATGGAAGCACCTTTATTTTTACGCTTCCCATCGCCCGATAGGAGGAGCCATGGAAGACAAATACATCCTGGTCGTCGATGATGAAAAGAACATCCGACTGACCATGTCGCAGGCCCTGGAACCCTTGGGAATCCCCGTACAGACGGCTGTGAACGGAGAAGAGGCCTTGCAGAAGCTGCCTGACAAACCTTTCCGGCTGATGTTCCTGGATTTGAAGATGCCGGGGATGGATGGCCTGGAGGTGTTGCGTCGGACCAAGGACCAATGGCCTAAAACCCGGGTGGTCATCATCACCGCCCACGGAACCATCGCATCGGCCGTGGAGGCCATGAAGCTCGGGGCGGTGGACTTTGTCCAGAAGCCCTTCAGCCCGGCTGAGATACGGGATCTTGCGACGCGGGTGCTGGAGCGAGAAGCGCTGGATGAACAGAACGCAACCGATTATGAATCTCTGATCGAATTGGCCAAGCGCCACATTACCGATACCGATTTTGCCAAAGCCCGGGAAACCACCCGCAAGGCCATCGCCGAGGCCCCGGGCCAACCGGAGGCCTATAACCTCCTCGGCGCCTTGACGGAAATCAATGGGGATTGGGTGGAGGCGCAAAAATTCTATCGAGCCGCCCTGGACATCGATCCGACATATAAGCCGGCGGCCGCGAACCTCGATAGAACCGTATCGGTTCACAAATTCGGGAAAATCGATCTCGGGCCGGAAAAGCAGGACCTCGCTGTTCAAAATGTAAACGCGCGCGAGGGCCGGGATGAAAAATAGCCTTTACATCGTAATCGTCGGCTGCGGGCGGCTGGGGTCGGACCTGGCCAACCAACTGAGCCGCATCGGACATTCGGTGGTGGTGATCGACTCGGAAGAGAAAACCTTTAACGACCTTTCATCCGAATTCAGCGGCTTTCGCGTCGCCGGGGACGCCACCCAACTTTCGGTCCTCAAGCAGGCCAAGTTGAAGGATGCCGACGTCTTCTTCGCCACTACCCATGAAGACAATGTCAACCTGATGGTCGCTCAGGTGGCCCGCAAGTTGTTCGATGTCCCGCATGTGCTGGCCAGAGTATTCGATCCTCGCCGGGAGCAGGTTTACAACCAGCTGGGCATCGAGACCATTTGCCCCACATCCGTGGCGGCCGAAATGTTCCTGTTGGCCGTTGCCAGCGGCCAGGCCGGGGAAGGGATGTCTAAAGCATGAAGGTACTGATCGTCGGCGCCGGCAAAACGCTCTATTTTCTGTGTCGGAGCTTCACCGCCAAAGGCTATGAGGTCGCAATCATCAACCGGAACCGGCAGGAGTGCGTGCAACTGGCTCGCCAGCTCCGCGCCCTGGTGATCTGCGGTGACGGCAGCGATATCGCCATCCTCAAGCAAGCCGGCGCCATGGAGGCCGATGTGGTGCTGGCCATCACCCCCAACGATCAGGACAATCTGGTCATCTGCCAGCTGGCCACGGTCCAGTTCGGCGTGCCCCGCGCCGTGGCTCTGGCCAACGATCCGGACAACACCGAAATATTCGAAAAGTTGGGGGTGTCCGCCTTTTCCACAACGCACATTGTCGGCAGCCTGATCGAGCAGCGGGCGGAACTGGAACAAATCATGAACCTGTTGCCCGTGGGAGAAGGCCGGGTCAATGTAACCGAAATCATGCTGGATGCCGATTCTCCGATGGCCGGCAAGCTTATGAAGGATATCGCCTTGCCGGAAAACGCCCTGGTGGCCGTGGTGATACGGGACAAAAAAGCGATTGTCCCGAGAGGCGCCAATGACCTGCAGGCCGGCGACCGGGTGGTGCTGATCACCTTGCCTGATAACCATGGCGCTGTACTCAAGACCTTCACAGGGGACCTGCGTTAGGGGAGGCCGCTGGGTTGCGAAGACCGCAATATCTCAGGCAACAGTATGCCGCGATCCTTTCATCGACCGGATTGATACTGCTTTTATCGGCCGGGTTGATGCTGACCCCGCTGCTGGCCTTAGTCACCTATCCGGAGCAGTTCGCGCAAGCATTCGCATTCATTCTGCCGGCAGGCTGCTGCGCTCTGGCGGGATTGGTCTTGTGGCGGATTTTTCGCAGCGCACCCAGCGTCACCCTCTCGATAGAAGATGGGGGCGTCATCGTGCTGCTGAGCTGGATCGCGGTCATCCTTTTTTCGGCCTGGCCGTTTACCGCAGCGATCGGACTTCCGTTTTCCAGGGCCGTTTTCGAATCCATGAGCGGATGGACCACCACGGGCCTTTCGGTGGTGGATGTGACCCGGGCCGGCCCCATGATTCTATTGTGGCGCAGCATCATTCAACTGGCCGGCGGCGCTGGGCTTGCGATCATCATGATGTCGGCCATTGTCGGCCCTACGGGGGTGGGCATCTCCAGCGCCGAAGGCCGCGGCGATCAACTGGTTCCACATGTGCGCCAGTCGGCGCGTCTGGTTTTGATCATCTACACCTGCTACGCCGCCGCCGGCACGGTGGCGTACCGGCTTGCCGGAATGTCGCTCTTTGACGCCCTCAACCACTCCTTTGCCGCAGTATCCACAGGAGGATTTTCCACTCGGATCGAAAGCATCGGCTACTGGGATTCGGCGACCATCGAGGCCGTAACCCTGGCGCTGATGGTGCTGGGCAATCTGAGCTTTGTCACCGCCTGGTCCCTTTGGCGCGGTAGAATCGGCCTGGTGGCCAGGAATGGGGAAGTCCGCCTGCAGGCAGCGCTGATGCCTTTAGCGGCGGCCGCTGTATTTCTTCTGACCTGTCAGGCCCTTTATCCACAACTTACCAAATCCATTCGCGTCGCGGTCTTCGAAACGGTATCGGCGTTAACGACCACCGGTTTTTCCACTGTGGGGTATGGTAATTGGAACGCTTCCGGCGTGTTTATCCTTGTCGTGCTGATGCTGATCGGCGGGGGGACCTGCTCCACCGCCGGCGGCATCAAACAATTCCGGGTCTACTTGTTCTGGAGGATGCTCCTCTGGGAGATCAGGCGCGCATTTTTACCGCTGAATGCGATTTTTGAAGGCTCTCTCTGGGAGGGAGATCGACAAGTCTTCGTGGATGACACCAGGGTGCGCCAGGCGGCGGTCTTTGTTTTCTTGTACCTGGCGACCTTCATTGGCGGCGTGCTTCTCTTGTGCGCCTGTGGCTACACGCTCGGGGATTCTCTTTTCGAATTTGCCTCCGCCCTGGGAACGGTAGGTCTCTCCGTGGGGGTAACCGCCGTCCAAATGCCGGATGTCGCTCTGTGGGCGGAAACCCTCGCCATGTTTCTCGGCCGGCTGGAGTTCATGGTGGTCCTGCTCAGCTTGCTCAAGCTCGTCCGGGATGGACGGCTGCTCTTGGCAAAAAACCCTCATGGGACGGTGAGGCATGCCTGATAAAATCGCATCAAGGAACCCGCGGACCGGGCAAAAGATAAAATTCCTGTTGTGCGACACAACGAAAAGATTCCATTCATTGTCTTCGGACGGACAATGGACGTGGAGCCCGATTCAATGCATGGGCAAAGCCGCAAGCCATCCCCAGACGATGGTCGTCGTCCGCTTTGGACCGCTGCGGGACCGAGAGGTTCTGGTAGAGTTGTGCGCCGCGTTAAAACGCAACGAGCACATAGTTCTGGCGTTGCTGGATTCGAAGCATCGTCAACTGGTCGAAACCCTGGAGCGGGTCCGGGTGGATTTCGTTCGGTTTGTTGGGAATGTCGAATTAACTTCCGATCAACTCCTTAAAGTTGGGGCGCAATTGGGCCCGGTGGATCGCCCGAGATCACAACTGGCGGCGCTTTGCCCTTTTTTGCATTACGACCCGCTTGATGTCCAGCACGAACTGGTGACCTGTGGGGCTTACCTAGACAGAATGGTATTGGGAGGTCGGCGGCTGCGAACTATTTGCGAAACCGAAAATCATCTCCTGTGTGAATACTACTTGGTGCCCAGGTGCAGCGCATGACGCTTGGCGCCCGTCTCCTTAAAGCCCATCCGGCAACCCTCGTGTTGGCCAGCTTTAAATTGGCCATTGCCATCGGCACGCTCGTGCTCAAATCGGCGGTTTGCATCCACTAAGTTGAGATGTTGAATTCTCTGAAGCGAACTTGATAATCGGATAACCCGACGGCCTACCAGCGGGAGCACGTCTGCCCGTTGATCCGCAGGGTGTCTTCGGCCAGCGCCGGATTGGCCTGCACTTCCAAGGATCTGAGCTGATGCCTCTGCAACAGATCCAGGAGGTTGAAATCCTTCTGGCCCTTGATCTGGGACAAGAGGCGGGCAGGGGCCTCCAGCACCACCTCGCCCCCTTGCAGTCCCTCTTTTTCCAGATGGCGGGAGATGGCGTCCAGCCACAATGCCGACTGCACCATCTCGCCGAAGGCCGGATGAAAGGGGCCGGCCACCAGGTCGGCGTCGGGGGCCAGCTCCGGACCGGCCTGCAATCCCATACGGGCCACGGCGATATCGTGGCGATGAAAGATCTGGTAAATGTCGGCCACCAGGGCCACGGCCGCCTCGAGGGTGAGGGGCTCGTATTCTCCGCGGGCATGCTGGCTGGCGAGCAGGCTGCCCCGGAGCACCAGGGTGGGGTAAATTCGAACGAAATCAGGACCGAGATCGGCGATCTGGCGGGCGGTGGCCAGGGCCGTGGCGGGGGCGTCGCCGGGAAGGCCCACCATCATCTGCAGGCCCAGGGCATAGGGCCGGCGTCTGAGCAGGGCCACCGCCTCGCGTACCGCTTGGGCCGTGTGACCCCGCTGGGATTGCCGCAGCACGGCATCGTTCATGGATTGAACCCCCAGTTCCACGGTGGTGACCGGGAAGCGGGCGATGAGCTTCATCCGGGGTGCATCGATGGTGTCGGGTCGGGTGGAAAAGCGGATGCCGTCGGCCTCGCCGCTCTGCACGAAAGCGGTGGCCGTGGCCAACAGCAATGAAATCAATTCGGGGGACAGCCCCAGGAAGTTCCCGCCGTAAAAGGAGATCTCGGTGCGGCGCGTCCGTTCCTTGCGGTGGGCCAAAAATTCGCGGATGGTCCGGCGCACGGCGTTCACCGACGGCAGGGACTCCTCCTGGCCCGTGGTGCTGCGCTGGTTGCAAAAAACGCAACGGTGCGGGCACCCTGCATGGGGCAGGAAAACCGGAACCACGAACGGCGAGGCAAGGGATGTTTTCGTTTCCATGCAGTGCTGTTTTGGGAGGCTAGAGCGCGTTTAGCCGCGCCAGGCCCTTGCGCGCGGCGTCCTGTTCGGCCGTTTTCTTGCTCTTGCCGGTGCCGCGGGTTTCCAGGTCGCCGATGGTCATCACCACACCGAAGGTCTTGTCGTGGTCCGGGCCCTGCTCTTCCACCACACGGTAGCGGGGCACGTCGCGGTACTTGCCCTGCACGGCCTCCTGCAGCCGGCTCTTGAAGTCCTGACCGGCCGTGCCGTCGGCGGCCTCGATAAGGGCGCGAAAATGGCGTTCGATCGCCGCAAAGGCGGCCTGGAACCCGCCATCCAGGTAGACGGCCGCCACCACGGCTTCCACGGCATTGGCCAGAATGGAATTCTTTTCGTGGCCGCCGGTCTGGGCCTCGCCCTTGCCAAGTTGCAGGTATCGGCCAAGATCCAGGGATCTGGCGATCTCGGCCAGCTGACTTTCGTTGACCATGTTGGCCCGGATGCGCGACAGCTCCCCTTCGCGCAAGGCGGGGTGGGCGCTCATGAGCATGTGGCCGACCACCAGGTTCAGCACGGCATCCCCCAGAAATTCCAGGCGCTCGTTGTCGCGCAGGCCGGCGGCGGCATGCTCGTTGACGAACGAGCTGTGGCGCAGGGCCTCCTCCAGCAGGGCCAAATCCGTGAAAGGATGCCCGAGGGTCGCTATCAGGGGACGATAATCGCTGGCCGGCGCCATGTTCAAATCATCTCTTGGACGTGATTTCAGCCATCAAGGCTTCGTATAGGGCAAAGGGCACGCATAAATCGCCGCGGCCGCGGCCCATCTGGATTTCCGGCAGCAGGTCGCCGTGGAAGTCGGTGCCGCCGGTGACCAGCAGATCGAAGCGGCGGGCCAGCGCCAGGTAAAGCGCCATTGCCTGGGGGGAGTGCTCGGGATAATAGACCTCCACCCCCTTCAGGCCCATGTCGCACAGGGTGCGGATCAACCCGGTGAGGGCCTCTTGCCCGCCGGGCACCAGGTAGGGGTGGGCCAGCACCGCCACACCCCCGGCGCCGTGGATCAACGCCAGGGCTTCCCGGCAGGGGATGCGGTATTTGTCCACATAGGCCGACTGGCCTTTGCTCAGGTAGCGATCGAAGGCCTCATCGACATCGGCCACCACCCCCATCTGGATCATGGCCCGGGCCACGTGGGGCCGGCCGGGGCTGCCGTCGCCCACATGCGCCAGGACCGCCTCCATGGTGATCGGAACCCCGGCCTGATTGAGACGGGCCACGATGCGTGGAATCCGTGAGTCCCGGGCCTGTTGCAGTTCCAACAGGGCCTGTTGCAGGGGTGCGTCATCGATATCCACGCCGTAGCCCAGAATGTGCAGGCTGCCCCCCATGGAGAAACCTTCCGGGGCCTTGGTGCTGATTTCGACGCCATTGAGAAAGAGAGGTTCGGACGGAAGGGGGCCGCGCAAGACCTCGCGGCCGCCTTCGAGTGTGTCGTGGTCGGTAATGGCGATGGCCTTCAGTCCCAGGTCGGACGCCATCTGCAAAATCTCGGAGGGCGAACAGGTGCCGTCCGAGGCGGTGGAGTGGATGTGGAGATCGATGCCCCCGAGGTGATTAGAGTCCAAGGGCCTTTTCAAGCGCCTCCTCTTTGGTTTTGCACTCGATGCACTGGGTGGTGACCGGACGGGCCTTGAGGCGTTCGACGGAAATCTCTTCGCCACAGGATTCGCAAATGCCGAAGGTTCCGTTCTCGATCCGTTCCAAAGCCTTCTTGATTTTCTTGATCAGCTTATGTTCCCGGTCCCGGATGCGCAGCATGAAGTTGCGGTCCGATTCCAAGGTGGCGCGGTCGGTGGGGTCGGGAAAATTTTCCTTTTGCTCGGTCATCCCCGAAACGGTATCATCGGCTTGACTCAACAGCTCCTGGAGGCGTTTGCGCAGAAGGTCCTCAAAAAATTTGATATCCTTTTTTTTCATAGGCAACTCTCTTTGCGCAACAGGTTTAGGCCAGTAAAAAGAAATTTCGATAGCACAACGAAATTGTTAATGTAAAGAAAAATAACCGAAAGGAAGCGCCATGACAAGCCAAGAACACGCTCACCGCACCGATTACCGCACCATCACCATCAAAACCAGTGACGGCTCGACGGTCCAGGGCAGGGTCAACATCTCACCCCACCAGCGGGTCTCCGAAATCTTCACGCTCCACAAGGGCCCTTTCGTGGTCATGATCGATGCCAGCTACGGTTCGGTCAGCGGCAAGACCCTCTTCATCAACAAAGAGCATATCGTCTGGGTGGAGCCGGAAGATCAGCCTGAACAGAGGTAACCGGGAATCTGAAACGACGGCCGCCGGCAGGGGATGCGGGCGGCCGTCGTTTTTTGTGATCAAGCTTCGTTTTGGAGGAATTTATCCAGGGAGCCGACGTCGCTCACGTTATAAACCCGAGCGTTGCCGCCGGCGGGCAGCGCCTTTTTCAGCAATCCGGTGAGCACCTTGCCCGGTCCGATCTCCACGTAGACTTCGATGCCCCGGGCCGCCATGCGGGTCATGGTGTCGTACCAGCGCACCGGACTGCACAATTGGCGGGCCATGAGATCCTTGACCGCCTGGGGATCGGCGGCCGTATCGGCAGTCACATTGTGAAGCACCTGGCGCTTGGGGGGCTCAAAGGCGACAGTGTCCAGAAAGGCCTTGAATTCCGCCTCGGCCCCCTGGATCAGGGGGCTGTGCCAGGCCCCGCTCACCTTGAGGGGGATCGCCCGGGCGCCCTGGGCCGCGGCCGCCTCGCCGGCGGCCTTGACCGCATCCGGGGCGCCGGTGATGACGATCTGGTCGGCGCTGTTGTGATTGGCCACGGCCACCACCCCGTGGGTCGCGGCCTGGGCCACGATGGCATTGACCTGCTCGATGTTCAGGCCCACCACGGCGCTCATGGCGCCCTGGTGCCGCGTGGCTTCGCGGTGCATCAGCTCGCCGCGCTTGTGGACCAGCTTGAGGCAATCGGCGGCCGAAACCACCCCGGCCGCGCACAGGGCGCTGTACTCGCCCAGGCTGTGACCGGCACATACCGTCGGTTCGACGCCCTTTTTCTGCAGCACCGCCAGGCAGGCCAGGTTCACCACCGTGATGGCCGGCTGCAGGTTCACGGTTTCGGTGAGGGTCTCCATGGGGCCCTGGAAGCAGAGCTGGGTGATGGGCAGACCCGTGGCCCGGTCGGCGGCTTCGAACAACGCTTGGACGAAATCGTGGGCCTGGTGCAAATCCTGCCCCATGCCCACTTTCTGGGATCCCTGTCCTGGGAATAAGAATGCGATTTTCTTCACGTTTCCTCCTCGCTCAATCATCCAGCTTGAACAATTTGCGGGCCACGTCCAGCGACACCGAGCGGTCTCCCTGGCAGCCGTTGCTTCTCAAATAATGAGTCGGATCGTGCAGCAGCTTGTTGACGGTACTTTCCATCAGGCGTTCGACCGCCTTGCGGTCCTCGGCGCTCAAATGGCCCAACTGCTGATGAAAGGCCTTATCCAGTTCGGCCTGGGCCGCGGCACGAATTTTGGCGTGCAGGGCCTTGATGGTGGGCACCACGTTTAAACTGTCGTACCACTGCCGGAACTGGATCACCGCTTCGTCGATCAGGCGCTCGGCCTTGACCGCCTCGCGCTGGCGATCTTCGATGTTGGTGTCGACCACGGTGTTCAGGTCGTCGATGTCGTATACATAGGCGTTGTTGATGGTGTTGATGGCCGGGTCGATGTCCCGGGGCACGGCGATGTCGATGAAAAAGAGCGGCCGGTTGCGCCGGTCGCGCATCACGGCCTTGACCTCCGGTGCCCGCAGCACATAGCCGGGCGATCCGGTGGAACTGATGATGATGTCCACCCGGTTGAGCTGATCGGCCACTTCCTCCAGGCGGATGGCGCTGCCCTTGTACTGGGCCGCCAGGGCCATGGCCCGCTCCAAGGTGCGGTTGGCCACCACCACCTGGCCCACCCGGTTGCGGATCAGGTGTTCCACGGCCAGCTCGGCCATTTCCCCGGCGCCGACCAGCAGCACCCGTCTGCCCTCCAGGCTGCCGAAGATCTTGCGGCCCAGCTCGATGGCCGCGTAGCTGATGCTCACGGCGTGGTCGCCGATGCCGGTTTCGGTGCGGATGCGCTTGGCCACGAAAAAAGTGCGGTGCAGCAGGCGGTTGAGGATCACCCCCGAGCTCTTCTGTTCGGTGGCCAGGCGGTAGGCGGTCTTCACCTGGCCGAGGATCTGGGGCTCGCCCACCACCATGGAGTCGAGGCTGGCCGCCACCCGGAACAGATGGCGCACGGCCGCATCCCCCTGGTGCAGGTAGAGGGCGTCTTCGAAATCGGCCAGGGAAATCTGTTTCTGGTGGGAGAGAAAATGCTTGGCAGCCTGAATGGCGGCCGGAATCTGCCGGGCCGTAAAGAGCAGCTCCACCCGGTTGCAGGTGGAAAGCAGGATCGACTCCTCGATGGCCGGCTCGCCGCACAGCCCGGCCAGGGCGGTGCAGGCGTCGCTCTCGGAAAAGGCGAGACACTCCCGGATCTCGATGGGAGCCGTCTTGTGATTCAGTCCGATGAGGATGATCTTATCCATGACCCGCTACCGGCCGTCCACCGCTACCAGCGGGTGAACTGCCCGTGATGCCCCGAAAGCAAAAAGTTGACGCCCAAGAAGGTGAACAACAGCACCCCCAGCCCGGCGATGGCCATGATCGCGGCCCGGCGGCCGCGCCAGCCCACGGCCAGGCGCTCGTGCAACAACACGGCATAGAAGATCCAGGTCACGGCCGACCACACCTCTTTGGCATCCCACTGCCAGAAATGACCCCAGATGATCTTGGCGTAGACCATGCCGGTGATCAATCCGATGGTCAGCATGGTAAAACCGGTAACAATACACGCATACCCGGTGGTGTCAAGCAGATCCAGCGACGGCAGCCGCTTGAAAAAGAAATCGCGCCGCTTGGCTTTGATGTTGCGCTCCTGAATAAGGTAAAGCACCCCCACGCCGGCCGCCAGCACGAAGGCCGCGTCGCCGATGAAGGTGGCCAGGATGTGGGTGAAGAGCCAGACCCCTTTGAGCAGATTCTGCGGCTGCAGCGGCTCATTGGGAAACTGGGTGGCCGCCAGCAGGATGAAGACCGCCAGGGGCGCCGTGTATACCCCCAGGATCTTCAGGTTGAACTTGGTGCGCAGGGCCAGGAAGACCCCCACCAGGGTCCAGGCCGCCACCGTCAGGGTTTGATGCAGGTTGTTGACCGGCACGCTGCCGGTGGCGGCAAAGGCCCAGCCGAAAAGCGCCGTCTGGCATCCGAAGCCGGCCGCCAGCAGCCACACCCCGGCCTGCTGCAGCCGCTCGTGCTGCAGAAAAAGATAGGTGCAGTAAGCCGCGGCGCTGAGCATGTATAACAGCGTGGCCGATACGAACAGGATCTGCATAGTGGGTCCTCTTACTCCCTGCGGCGCTAGTTCTCTTCATCCAGAAGATCTTCGTAAGAAAAGGCCGAACCGACCACCTCGGCCAGCACCCGGTCGATGCCGGCGCGGTCGTCCTGGCGGATCAGTTCGAGCAGACCCCTGGCGATGAGTTGCTCGAAAATGGGCTTGTGCGCCTCGGGCGCGTGGGCTTCGGCCAGCAATCGCTGGCGCACGGCGCCCATCAGGTCCAGGAAAATGGCATACTCGGGTCCGAACTGGCCCTCCAGCACCCGGCGCAGGTGCTTGGCAAAGGCCGGGCTCTTGCCCGAAGTGGAGACGGCGATCATCAGGTCGCCCTGCTGGATGATCGACGGCAGCACGAAGTTGCAGCGCTCGGGCTGGTCGGCGATGTTGCACAGCCGCCCGTCCGCTTCGGCCTCCAGTTGCACCTGGCGGTTGAGGGGCTCCACATCGGTGGCCCCGATGACCAGAAACATGCCTTGCTGGTCGCCGCTGCGGTAGTCGCGCCGCTCCCAGACCACACGGCCTTTGCGGGCCAGGGCGGCCAGCTCCTCGGTACCCTCGGGGCTGACCACCGTCACCCGGGCGTCGCAATCCAAAAGGGTGCGCACCTTGCGCGTGCCCACCTGGCCGCCGCCCACCACCAGGCAGGGGCGTTCCCGGATATCCAGACAAATGGGGTAATATCGCATGTGATTCCCTGAAGCGCCCGTCAGGGCAACTGAAAGGAGATGAGATCCTCGGCCGCAAACACCGGCCCTTTATACGTGCCTTGGGCCTGTTTGACAATATCCACCTCGTCGCAGGGGGGATAGAGGTGGGTCAGCACCAGCCGCCGGGCCTGGGCCTGGGTCGCTGCCTGGCCGGCCAGGCCGGGGGTCATGTGGCCGGGCACCTTGCGGCCGTCGGGCATGGCCGACTCGCAGATGAAGAGATCGGCCAGGCGCGCGGCCGCCACCAGGCCCTCGCACGGGTCGGTATCGCCGGAATAGGCCACCACCGTGCCGGCGGCGTCTTCGATGCGATAGGCCAGGCTCTCGGGGCGGTGGTCCACGGGCCGGGCCTTCACCGTGAAGTCCTCGAAATGAAAGGATTCGCCGGCCAGGGTGTCGATCTCGGTCAAAGCCATCTGTTCTCCGGGCAGTACGATCCAGTCACCATACGCCCCCTGCAGCGCCTGGTAAAAGCGCTTGAACCCGCTGCCGCCCAGGATGCGCAGCAACCGGGTACGGGCGTTGCGATCCGGATACTTGGTGGCGAAGAGCAGGGGCACCAGTTCGGCGGTGTGATCGGGATGAAAATGGCTGAGGAAGATGTGGGTCAGGTCGAAGATCGTGACGCCGCAGTGCAGCAGGCGCCGCATGGTGCCCGGCCCCAGATCCAGGAGTATTTTCGAAGCCTTGGTTTCCACTAACACCGCGCAGGCGCTGCGCGCGAGGCGCGGCACGCAGGTGCCGGAACCGAGAAGGGTCACTTTCATGTTGATCCCTGTGCCTTGGCATCGGGGCCCTTGATCTTTTTGGGGTCCACATTGGCATTGCGGCTCTGGCCGGTCCCTTTTTCGATGCGCTGGATGATCCAGCGACCGAGCCGGGCATTATCCCGGGTGCCGGTTTCCGCCTCCAGGGCTTCCAGGGGCACTTCGGCCCGGGCCGCGCTCTTGTGGCCGCCGGCCGAACCCCACTTGCCGAAGGCGCGCTTGGCCAGCTTGCCGGCATCGGTGCGGATGCCGTCGTTGCGGAAGATCACCACCAGCTTGCGCTGGTGCACCCCGGAGACGATGCTCCATTTGACCTGATCAGTGTGCATGAAAAAATCGGCGATCTGCACGCACACGTCAGGGTGCACCACCGGTCCCAGATGCACGAAGGCGCGCCCCTTGCGCAAGGTCATATCCTCCAGGGCGCGCTTGAAATATTTGAGGAAATCCAAGCGGATCTCGGCGCACTCGATGCGCCGGGCCAGCGCGATGTTCGACAGACGGAAGACGAACTGGAAGGCCTCCAGGTCCTCCATCACCGTGTGCCGCTCGAAATCGCTGGTGTCGGTCTTGATGGCGAAGTACAGGGCCGTGGCCAGGCGGGTGGAGGGCTTGATCTTGGCCGCTCGCAAATACTCGGTGAGGATGCTGCCCGTGGCGCCGTACTTGGGCCGGATGTCCACGAACGGCGCCTGGCTGCGCTCGCCGAGCGGGTGATGGTCGATGATCACCTGGGGTTTCAAACCGGCCAGCAGTTCGTGGTGGTCGGGCTGGGCGTCCACCAGCACCACGCGGTTGTAGCGCTTTGGATCCACCGTCTTGAAGGGGACCATGGTGACGCCGATGAGCCGGATGAGCACCAGGTTGTCCGTGCGCTGCACCTCGTTCAAATTGGCGATGATCACCCCTGCCACCTTGCGCCACAGCAGCCGTTTGACCGCCATGGCACTGGCAATGGCGTCCGGGTCGGCCACGATGGGAATCAGCACGTGGTCGTCGCCGCTGAACTGGGCATAGAATCGTCGCAACCGCTCTCTGACCGTAACCGTCATCCTCCTGCTAACTCGTGGGATGCCTAATACATTACAGAGAGTTGCGGCCGATGACAACCCAAAATCAAACGCCCGTCTTGAACACCATCCCTTCGCCTTCGGCCTCCACCCGGATGCGGCTGCCTTCGAGCACCTGGCCTTTGAGGATCTCCAAGGCCAGGGGGTTCTCGATATATTGCTGGATGGCGCGCTTGAGCGGCCGGGCGCCGTAGATCGGGTCGTAGCCGTGCTCGATGAGCAGCTCGCGGGCACTGTCGGCCAGTTCCAGGGTGATCTTGCGCTCGGCCAGGCGCTTGGCCAGACGCCGCATCTGGATGTCGACGATGGCGCCGATCTGCGCCTGGGAGAGGTTGAAGAAGATGATCGTCTCGTCGATGCGGTTGAGGAACTCGGGCTTGAAGCTGGCCCGCAGGGCCTCGGTGACCCGGCGCTCCATCTCGGCGCGCTGGTTGCTGCCCAGCTCCTGGATATACTGGCTGCCCACGTTGGAGGTCATGATGATGAGGGTGTTCTTGAAGTCCACGGTCTTGCCGTGGCCGTCGGTCATGCGGCCGTCGTCCAGAATCTGCAGCAGCACGTTGAACACTTCCGGGTGTGCCTTTTCGATTTCGTCGAAGAGGACCACCGAGTAGGGCCGGCGGCGCACGGCCTCGGTGAGGTAGCCGCCCTCCTCGTAGCCCACGTAGCCTGGCGGCGCGCCGATGAGCCGTGCCACGGCGTGTTTTTCCATGTATTCGGACATGTCGATGCGCACCATGGCCTGCTCGTCGTCGAAAATAAACTCGGCCAGGGCCTTGGCCAGCTCGGTCTTGCCGACGCCGGTGGGGCCCATGAAGATGAACGAGCCGATGGGCCGGTTGGGGTCCTGTAGGCCCGAGCGGGCCCTTCTCACGGCATTGGAGACTGCCTCGATGGCGCGCTCCTGGCCGATGACCCGGCGGCCCAGGCGTTCTTCCATGCGCACCAGCTTGTCGCGCTCGCTCTCGAGCATGCGGCTCACCGGGATGCCGGTCCAGCGGGAGACCACCTCGGCGATATCCTCGTCATCCACCTCTTCCTTGAGCATCTTGCGCTCGGATTGCAGGGCCATCAGGTCGGCCCGGGCCTGCTCCATCTGCTTGTTCAGTTCGATGGACCGGCCGTAGCGCAGCTCGGCCACCCGGGCCAGGTCTCCCTCGCGTTCGGCCTTCTGCTGGGCGATGCCGGTCTGTTCCAGATCCTCCTTGATCTTGCGGATCCTGGCGATCAACTGCTTTTCCTGGTCCCAGTGGGCCTTCATCTGGGCCAGCTCGGCGCGGGCCGTCTCCAGGTCGTTCTCCAGCTTGGCCAGCCGCTCCATGGAGGCGGTGTCGCTCTCCTTTTTGAGGGCCTGGCGCTCGATCTCGGCCTGGGTGATCTTGCGCTGCACCTCGTCGATCTCCACGGGCATGGAGTCGATCTCGATGCGCAGCTTGGAGGCGCACTCGTCGATGAGATCAATGGCCTTGTCGGGCAGGAAGCGGTCGGCGATGTAGCGGTCGGAGAGGGTGGCGGCGGCCACGATGGCTGCATCCTGGATGCGCACCCCGTGATGTACCTCGTACTTCTCCTTGAGGCCGCGCAGGATCGAGATAGTGTCCTCCACCGAGGGTTCGGAGACCAGCACCGGCTGGAAACGCCGCTCCAGTGCCGCGTCCTTTTCGATGTACTTGCGGTATTCGTTGATGGTGGTGGCGCCCACGCAGCGCAAGGTGCCGCGGGCCAGGGCCGGCTTGAGCATGTTGGAGGCGTCCATGGCCCCTTCGGCGGCGCCGGCGCCTACCAGGGTGTGCAGCTCGTCGATGAACATGATCACTTCGCCCTCAGCCTTCTCCACCTCCTTGAGCACGGCCTTGAGGCGATCCTCGAACTCGCCGCGGTACTTGGCGCCGGCGATCAGGGCGCCCATGTCCAGGGCCACCAGACGCCGGTTTTTCAGCGACTCGGAGACGTCGCCGGCCACGATGCGCTGGGCCAGCCCCTCCACGATGGCGGTCTTGCCCACGCCCGGTTCGCCGATGAGCACCGGGTTGTTCTTGGTGCGGCGGGAGAGCACCTGCACGATGCGCCGGATCTCGTCGTCCCGGCCGATGACCGGGTCGAGTTTGCCCAGGCGGGCCAGGGCGGTGAGGTCGCGGCTGAATTTTTCCAGGGCTTGGTACTTTTCTTCGGGATTGGGGTCGGTGATGCGCTGGGAGCCGCGGATCTCCATGAGCACCTTGAGGATGCTCTCGCGGGTGATCCCGTAGCGATTGAGGATCCGGCTGGTGTCGCCGCTCTTTTCATCCACCACGGCCAGCAGCAGGTGTTCGATGCTGACATACTCATCCTTCATCTTGGCGGCCTCGGCAAAGGCCGCTTCCAGGACGGCCCGGCTGCGGGGCGACAGATACGCTTCGGCCGCCGCGCCGCTCACCTTGGGCAGGCGGTCCAGGGCCAGGGTCGCCTCCTGGGCCACGCCGTCGGGAGACACCCCCAGCTTGCGCAGGATGGCCCGGGCCACGCCCTCCTTTTCGGCCAGCATGGCGCCGAGCAGGTGTTCGGGCTCGATCTGCTGGTGGTGGTGCTGGGCTGCCAGGCTCTGGGCATTCTGAATGAGTTCCTGGGACTTGATGGTGAATTTGTCTAACCGCATATAAGCTCCTTGTACAATTCTCCTTTTCGGTGGTCTGATATTTGCATGGAATTTTAAGCATACCGCCCCGCTTGTCAAACCCCCGGCTCCGAAAAGGGTTGAAAATACTGATAAGCGTCTGTTGCCGCGGGTCGAGTGCGGGCCGCCATGCGAACGGCGGTGACAATTTTTGTCGGCCGACAGCCGCAGCAGGGGTCATGAACTCGTGCGGGCGGCCGATATAGAGCTCGGACCCGTTGGTTGCAGTTGGCCCGACCGCCTTTTGCGATAAGGAATCGAAGGTATGCCCAAGCTGATATTGCTGTTCCGAGACAAGCTCCTCAACGCCTATCCCTTGACCGAGGGGCGCAGCCTTACCATCGGCCGCCACGGGGACAACGACATCATCATCGAAAATCTGACGGTCTCGGGGCACCACGCCCGGGTGGATCATCACGACGGCGCGATCACCCTCACCGACCTGAACAGCAAGAACGGCACGCACCGCAACGGCGTTGCCATCACCCAATGCACCCTGGAAGACGGCGACATCATCACCATCGGCAAACACACCCTGCAGGCGGACTGGACCGACACCATCGCCGTGGAGGTCACACCTGAATTGCGCGCCCAGTTGGCCGACACCATGAACACCACGCGCACCATGGTGGTCAAATCGCCTGATTTTGAACAGCCGGCAACGGAATCGGAAGCCGATCCCGAGGCGCCGGCCGTGCCGCCCCAGCCGCGTGCGGCCGCGGACCGCCTGGCTTTCCTGGAAGGCGGCGAGGGCACCTATGCCCTTTACAAGCACCAGGTATCCATTGGCAAAAACAGCGATGCCGACATCGTCATCGGCGGCACCTGGGCGCTGCTGCTGGGCAGCCCGGCCGCCGTGATCACCAAGCAGTCCGGCGATTACTTCTTGCGGTATGCCGGCGGCCTGATCCGCCCCAAGCGCAATGGGATCAGCGTCAAGGGAACGGTCAAGCTCAACCACGACGATATCGTGGAAATAGGGCCGGTCAAGCTCCAGATCCAGATGGGTCAGCGACTGGCCGCTTAGCGGGATCCATTGGAAAAAGCGTGTAAAAACAAAACCCGTCGCCGGTGCGCGCTCCTCCTGGCGCTCCTCTTCGCCCTGGTATGGGTGACCGGCGCTCAAAGCGCTCCCCCCGCCCCCGAGCCGGCGGGCCGATTGGCGCCGGCGCTTTCGGAGGGCGGCCCGGTCGGGCAGCCCCTCTCGGTGCTGGACCGCCTCAGAGTCCGGATGGGGTCGTTTCTGGAAAGACAGGGGGTCAACGCCGAATTCGTGCAGCTTTACGCTCAATGGGTCATCGGCGCACCGGTGCTGGTGGTCTCGATCCTCATCGCCATGCTGCTGCGGCCCAGGGGCAATCCGGTGGTGACGACCCGCCTGGCGCGTTCGGCCACCACCCCGCCCGTGGACCAGCACCAGCTCGATGCGCGCAGGAAACGGGCCGGACCCAAAACCAAGTCCAAATTTTACAAGAACACGGTCAAATTATCCGATCAACAGCAGGTGCTGCGCTTTTTTCTGGAGCTCTTCAAGCGCCAGAACCAGGCCGAACCGGATGTGCCCGCCCAGATCGTACGCACCGAAACCCGGCCCACCTGTCCCAACGAAACCTATGAGATGCGCATCCTCATCGACGGGGAGTGGATGGCCCGGCGCATGTCCATCGGTCTGCTGGGCCAGGGCGGCGGCAGCCGCAGCAAGTGCTTCTACGTGATCTACGACACTCATATGGTGATCAAGATTCCGGCTGTGCCCATGCCCCGTTTCAGCGATTACAAGCGCCAGATCGAGACCGAGGCGCGCATCGTGGCGCGCCTGGCCCCCCGGCTGTGCATCGTGCCGCGGGTGTCGGTGATCCTGAAGCTGGTGCACGCCCTGCCCCAGGACACCCCGCTCTGCGAAGAGGCCCTGGAGGCCAGGTATGTTCAGCTGGCGGAAAACGACGCGGCGCTTCAGGAACACCTGAAGATTGACGACTCGTTCGCCCTGTTCATGGACCTGGCCAAACACCACTTCCTGAGCACCACGCTGGACGAAATCCACAGCGGCTACGGCCGCCTCCTGGACGAAGCCAGGGAACATCCCGAACTGCTTTGGGACCACCATGCCTTTGTCTGCCGCTATGGCGAAGAGTCCGGGGCCGTGTGCCATGCGCTCCAGACGGTGTACCATGGCTGCGAAGAGAACCTGCGCCAGCTGGTCCAACACGCCGGCGCCGGCAAAACCGTCTCCACCTATCAGCTTCGGCAATGGTTTCTGGGCCACGTGGCCGGTGAGATCATCCAGCGCGACGAGCAGGACCTGCCCCAGGAGCTGACGGACCAGGCCAACAGACTGCTTTCCCAGGTGATGCGCGACAACCGCGCCCTGGTCAACCAGTACCGCCGCCAGATAAAGGAATATATCCGCGGCACGCGCTTTACCCAGTATCTGAGGCCGGTCGAGAGCCTGTGCACCAACATCCTGGACCTGCTGGCCTGGATCGGCCAAAAGGGTCTGGCCCTGCGCGACCTGAAGCCCGAAAACCTCTTCGTGGCCGGCAACCCCGACGACTATCCCGGTTTTCTCAACGATGCCGAAAAGTTCTCCATCGGCTTGATCGACGTGGAGACCGCCGTGGCCATCGACGCCGAAGACCCGGTATTGATTCCCCAACCCCAGCTGGCGGGCACACCGCTCTACGCCACGCCGACCCACTTGATGCCCAACGCCCTGTTGCTGGAGGTTTACGAGGATCTGGCGACCATTCTGCATCTGCAGGATTGGCATGCCACCATCGCCATCCTCTACCGCATCGTCACCGGCGAGAACCTGTTCGGCACAACGGCCCACGTGTTTCCCGAAATCCTCAACCGCCTGCGATTGCTCGATCCCACCGGGCCGGACATGGAAAAAGAGGTGGCCGCCATCCAGCGCCTGTTCTGGAACAGCGCGGTGGCTGAATTCCAGGAGGGCATGGCCAAGAACGCTTCGGATTTTGAACGGGTGGAGGTGCGCGTACCGGATGCTTTCGTCTCCGAACTCAAGGTCGGCTTGCATAACGAGGTGCGCGAAATCGAGCGCACCGTGGAGCGGGCCGTGGCCGAACAATCCTTTTTCACAAGCGGCGACAAGCGCCGTTTTCTCAAGCAGGCCACGGCGGAAAAGATCAGTCAAATGAAAAACAAACTGGCCCAGGAGGCCGAAAGCGGTCTCGGCCAGGGCCCCAGCCAGGTGTTGCTCTACTTCGAACTTCTGGAAAAACTGAAAACCAGGCTGGAGCACAAACAGCAGGCGGAGGCCACCCTGCGCGCTCCCAAGGCCACCATCACCGCGGACCACCTCATGGAGATGATGTTCCAGCGAGTCTTCACCACCATGTACCCCGCCCGCTGGCCGGAACTGGCGCCCAAGCTGTACGGCAGCAGCGCCTTTCTCGCCACCGATATCACCACCTACCAGGCGACCCTATAACCGTTCCTTGAGGATGAACTTGTCCAGATGGTCGATGGGCACGAACCGCTCGGAAACGACCTTGCCGCGCACCGAGATGCCGGCGGCATGCACCGAGTCGGGGGAGCCGCTCACCAGGGGGTGCCACTCGGGCAGGTCCTTGCCGGCGGCCACCAGGCGGTAGGCGCAGGTCTTGGGCAGCCAGCGCAGGCGGGCGATATTTTCGGGCTGAAGCTCCACACAATCGGAAACCAGAATGTGCCGCAGCTCATATTGGCTGCAGCGGCAGGTGTTCAGATCCAGCAGATGGCAGGCCACGCGGGTGTAGTAAATTTTGCCCGTGGTGGGATTCCGCAGCTTCTCCAGGCAACAGCGGCCACACCCGTCACACAACGACTCCCACTCTTCCAGGCTGAGTTGTTTCAGTTTCTTGCCTTGCCAAAAAGCGTTCATGGCGCATCGCTCCCCACGATCCCCTTGCTTGAAAACCCTTCGCACGATTTTAGCGTATTAGCAATATCGGCCGGCGCCGCCGAATGTTGAGCCGGCATCCAGATGAAACCCTTTCTTTGACAGCCGGCTGGCCGGCGCTTAGATTCCGGCAACCACCATCTTCGGCAGAACCCTAATCGTCCGGCATGGCCGGAGCGGGAGTCGTCCCCATGAAACAGATTGTATGGTTCCTGGCCTTTGCCATGCTGGCCGTCGGCTGCCAGCCCATGCTCCCCGCACCGCAAACACTTCGGCTCTACGATCTGGCCCAAGGCCGCCGCCTTTCCGAACAGGAGGCCCTGGCGCGCCTGGAGACGGTCCGTTTCGTGCTGGTCGGCGAACATCACACCGATCCGGCCGACCATGCCGCTCAGCTGGCGGTGATTCAGGCCCTCCACAGTTCGGGACGCAAGGTGGCCATCGGCCTGGAGATGTTCCGCAAGCAGGACCAGGCAGCGCTGGACCGCTGGGTGGCCGGCGAGATCGACGAGGCGGCCTTCCAGCCCATCTACCTGGACAACTGGAATTTCGACTGGCAGCTCTACCGCCCCATATTCGAGTATGCCCGCCGATATCGACTGCCCATGGTGGGCCTGAACGTGCCAGGGGAGGTGACCCGCCAGGTGGCGTATCACGGGTTCGACTCCCTTTCGGAACGCCAGCGTGCATCGCTGCCGGAGATCCGCTGCGAGGTAACCCCCCAATACCGTGAATTCGTCCGGGAAGCGTTCGGCTTCCACGCCCATGGCCGCATGAACTTCGACAACTTCTGCCAGGCCCAGCTGCTGTGGGATACGGCCATGGCGGCGAATGCGGCCCACTATTCGAACCAGCACCCGGACAGGGTCATGGTGCTGCTGGCGGGCGCCGGCCACGCGCACAAGATGGGCATCCCGGCCCAGCTGCAGAAGCTGGGCGAGAGCGCCTTCCTCGTGATTCTGCCGGCGCCGTCGGAAGAGGGCGGATCGCAGGAGGTGACTACCGACGAAGCCGATTTCCTGATAGAGTCCGGAAGATAGAAGCGCGCATCAAGAATCCGGAAGGGGAAAACCTTCTGAATGACCGCTTCAGGATTGCGGATTCCGAACCCGTCAGCGCAAAGGAGGTCACCATGCAAAACCGCCGTTGGACACTTATCGGATCGGCCCTGGCGCTGGTCATCCTCATGGCCTTCATCGCCGTCCTGGCCGCCGACCAGCGCCCCCCCCAGGGGCCGGGCCCGCACCACGCCTACCCGCCGGTGGGCATCTATCTGGATCTGACCGAAGAATTCAACCGCGCCATGCAATATGACGGATCCGGCGGCACCCGCACCCTTTCCACCAACATGTCCGAAGATTACCTGCACCAGATCGCCATCGCCACGCGCTACACCGTGGAGACCAACCTGCAGATCCTCAAGCAGCAGGAGCGCATTATCCAGCTGCTGGAGAAAAACGCCGGCAAGAATTAGGTTCCATCGAGAAACGTCGGTTTCCGCCGATTTCGTCGGGGATCACGGCACGGACGGGTTGCGCCGCATGACCGGCTGCAGCCAGCGGTTGTTGAACCCTTCATAGAGCCACTTGTCGGGAAAACCGCTGCGCCGGATGTAGGTGGGATTCTTGGACCACTCGATCAATTTTTCGTACGCTTCCTGGATCTTCAGGAACATGTGGGCATTGCCGCCGATGTCCGGGTGGTGGCGTTTGGCCTGGCGGCGGTAGGCCTGCTTGATGCGGCTCTGCAGGTTGGCCGGGGTCAGTTCCGCCGCCCGCAGTTCCAGGGCCACCAGGCTGCTGGCACGCACCGACGGAACGACCAGGGCCGAGGGGATCACCGTTTCCTTGGGAAGCGGCGGTTTGCGGGCCTGTTCCAGCAGCCGTTCCGAGGCCACGTACCGCTTCTTGGTGCGATCGCGGATATCCCACCACTGGCTGCCCAGCATGTTGGACAGGTCGCAGAAATCCTCCACCGGCTTCTTGCCGAAAGTGCGCGGCAGCATGTAGCTGTGAATCTGCTCCCGGTCGTAGGGCAGCATGTCCATCACGATCACGAATTCCGTAAAATAAAAGGTGGCGTAACGGATGTTGAGCGCCCGCAGCAGCCCCGTGCGCCGGTTCAGGGTGGCCAGCAGCTGCATGCGGCACTCGTTGGCGCAATATCGCCGGTGCCGCGGCGGCAGGCTGCCCCCGCAGGCCAGGCAGGTGCGGCGCGGCGGGTCCTGGCGGGCGGGCAACAAGATTTTGGGGGCTGCGGTCATGGGTTCATTGGTCCTCCAGCCGGAAGGATCGGCCTTTGGCGCCTCGGTCTTTAGCGTTCATCTCCGGCCATGCCGGAAGGGTAGGGTATCATTCCAATCCGGCCTGCATTTGTCAAGCCGTGGCCGGCGGCGGATCCATGGGCGGCCGGCCGGCGCGCACGCGCCAGCGGTTGAGGATCTTGAGGATGCGCCGCCGGCCCAGGACGCGCTGAATGAGCCGGTGTTTGCCGGGAAAACTGATCAGTCCGATGCCCAGCACCAGGGTCAGGATGCCCTGGCCGGGCAGCACCAGCATGGCGATGCCGGCCAGGATGAAGATGGCGCCGAAGATGTTCTTGACGATGAGGTAGGGGTAGCGCCAGGCCGCCGGGAGCCGGTGCTTCAAGGTCGAGGCCGCTTCGTTGGTCAGGTAGTCGGCGGGCAGGTAGACCACCACCAGCGGCACCACGACGATGGTACCGATCCAGAAGAGAACCGACAGGATGATCATGGCGGTAACCATAGCGGTCGGCATCATACCCGCCGCAGGGCCGCCTGTCCAGAACGGAAAGGGCGCCGGGAAATCCCCCGCGCCCTTTCCGGTTAGGACCCCACAGAATCAATCGTTGAAGTGGCTGCTCTCCATTTTCGCCGTCAGCGGATTGCCGTCGGTGAGGCGCTGGGCGAGATACTGGGTCTTGGGCAGCTCGTAAGCAAAAAAGTAGTCGGCCGTCACCAGCTTGCCCTGGTAGAAGTTCTGGTCTGCGGCCTTGGCGTTTCCGTCCAGGGCCTTCTGGGCCACGATGGCCTGCCGGAGCCACTGCCAGGCGATGGCGATGATGCCGAACATCTCCAGGTAGAGCGTGGCGTCGGCCAGGAAGACCTCGGCGCCCTTGGTGACCGCCGAGCCGACCAGTTGCCGGGTGATCTGCTCCAGGTGGGTCAGCGCCGCTTCCAGCTTTTGCGCCAACGGCGCGACGGAAGTCAATCCCTGGGCCTGGGCGATGGTGGCCCGGGCCTCTTCCAAGAAGAGCTTGAAGGCCTGGCCGTCTTTCATCACCACTTTGCGGCCCAGCAGGTCCATGCCCTGAATGCCGGTGGTGCCTTCATGGATGGGGTGGATGCGGCAATCGCGGAAATGCTGCTCCACGGGGAAATCTTCGCAGTAGCCGTAGCCCCCCAAGCACTGGATGGCCTGGCTGGTGGACAGAATCGCCATCTCCGACGGATAGGTCTTGGCCATGGGGGTGAGCAGGTCGAGCAGCAGTTCGTATTTCGCATGTTGTTCCTTGGGCGAGATATGCTGCAGATCTTCGTACAGGGCGCACTGCATCAGCAGGCCCTCGGAACCTTCCACCACGGCCCGCTGGAAGAGCAGCATGCGGCGCACGTCGGGGTGCTCGATGATGGCCACCTGGGGCGTGTTGGGATCCTTCTGGTTCAGTCGGCGTCCCTGGGGCCGGGTCCTGCAGTACTCCAGCGAGGCATAGTAGGCCGCCGAGGCGATGGCTGTGGCGCCCAGGCCGACGCCGATCCGGGCGCCGTTCATCATCTGGAACATGTACATCAGGCCGCGGTTGGGTTCACCCACCAGGAAGGCGCGGCAGTCGTCCTTGTCGCCGAAGCTCAGTTCGGTAATTGGTGCGCCGCGGTAGCCCATCTTGTGAAACACCTGGGAAACGCTGACATCGTTGGAGGCCAGCTTGCCAGGGCCTTCCACGCGCAGCTTGGGCACCAGGAACAGCGAAATGCCCTTGACGCCCGGGGGAGCGCCTTCGATGCGGGCCAGCAGCATGTGCACCACGTTGTCCACGCCGTCGTGGTCGCCGGCGGAAATGAAGACCTTGGTGCCCTTGAGGCGGTAGTAACCCTGGTCCGTCGGGTAGGCCGTGGTGGTGATGTCGCTCAGCGAGCTGCCGGCCTGGGGCTCGGTCAGGGCCATGGTGCCTTGCCATTTGCCGGACATCATGTTGGGCAGGTATTTGTTCTTCAGGTCGTCCGAAGCGAACGAGTGGATCAGGCGGGCCGCGCCCGTGGTGAGTTCGGCGTAAACGCCCGCCGAGTAGTTGGCCGAAGAGGTGATCAGATGGCAGGCGCAGTGCAGGATATGGGGCAACTGCTCTCCGCCCCAGGCTTCCGGGAAGGTGGCGCCGATCCAACCGCCGTCGCCGCTCTCTTTCATGATGTCGCGAACCGCCGGATGCACTTTGACCTGACCGTTCTCGAGGTAAGGCGGTTTGCGGTCCATCTCCTCGAACAGGGGGTAGAACTTCTTCTGGCCGATCTTGGCCGCCGCATCCAGCACCAGGTCGAACGCTTTCTGGTTGTGCTGTTCGTAATAGGGCGCCTTGGTAAGAGCGGCGGTATCGAATACTTCGTAGAGCAGAAACTTCAAGTTGCGCATGCTGAAAAATTTACCGGCCATGGTGGGTCATTTCCTTTCGTTCTGGTGTGCTGATGCTTAGCTGTCTTCCAGCTTCTATTTAAAGTGATTCTTTTTCCTAGGCGCCAAACCCCGCCTCGTCCATCTCGTTGGCCGCATTGCTCATGCGGGCGATGGACGCCATCTGGCCAACGGTGCAGGGCAGCACGGTGTTGATGAAGAAATCGGCGGTCTTGATCTGGCCGCGGTAGTAGGGCTCGTCCTTGGCCTTGGCCCCCTTGGCCAGGGTTCTGGCGGCCACCGTGGCGCGCCACAAGTGCATCCAGCCCATGATCACATCGCCCATCACTTCCAGGAACGGGAAGGCGTGGGCGAAAGCCTGCTTCACGTTGGGCGAAACGACGGTCTTGCCAAGGTCGCCGGCCACTTCGCCCATGCGCGTCACGGCTGCTTCCAACGATTGGGCCAGGTCGGCCAGCCCCTGCTGTTCCCTGGCCTGGGCGATCACATCTTGCACCTGCCGGATGAAATTGCCGAACGACTTGCCGCCGTCGGCCACGATCTTGCGGCCCAGCAGGTCCATGGCCTGGATGCCGTCGGTGCCTTCGTAGATGGAGGCGATCTTGCAGTCGCGCAGCTGCTGCTCCACCGGGAACTCCTTGCAATAGCCATAACCGCCGTACACCTGCATGGCCTGCACCGTCACGGTGAAGCCGCGCTGGGCGCAGTAGGCCTTGACCAGGGGGGTGAACAGCTCGATCAGGCCTTTGTAGTAGTCGCATTCGTCGTCGCTGCAGGCCAGGGCCGACTTGGCGAAAAGGCTCTCGGTAAAGTAGATGAAGCTGCGCATGCCTTCCACGTGGGCCTTCATCCACATGAGCATGCGGCGCACGTCCGGGTGGCGGATGATGGGCACCGAGGGCGCGTTCTTGCCGCCGGTCATATCCTTGCCCTGGATGCGCTCCCGGGCGTAATTCAAGGCGTAGAGGTATGCCACCGAAGCGTGGCAGAAGCCCTGGAAGCCCACGCTCAGGCGCGCTTCGTTCATCATGTGGAACATGATCTTCATGCCCTGGTTTTCCTGGCCCAGCAGGATGCCCCGGCACTTGCCCTTGCCGCCCAGGGTCATGGTGCAGGTGGCGCTGCCGTGGATGCCCATTTTCTCTTCGATGCCGGTGCACACGATGTCGTTGCGCTCGCCCAGGCTGCCGTCGGGGTTGACCCAGTATTTGGGCACAATGAAGATCGAGATGCCCCTGGTGCCTTCGGCGGCGCCCCGGACACGCGCCAGCACCGGTGAAATGATGTTCTCGCTCAGGTCGTGCTCGCCGTTGGTGATGAAGATCTTGGTGCCGGTGAGAGAATAGGTGCCGTCGTCGTTTTTGACCGCCTCGGTGGTCAGGGCGCCCACGTCCGAACCGGCCTCGGCTTCGGTGAGCAGCATGCCGCCGCTCCACTGGGCCGTATAAAGCTTCTTGACGAAGAGACGCTTCATCTCCTCGGTGCCGAACAGGTCGATCATTTTGCCCGTGCCGTGCCCGAAATTGGCGTAGTTCACGCAGCAGTAGTTGCCGCCCACCATGTATTCGGCCACGGCCCGGGCCACGGAGGGGGGCAGCCCCTGGCCGCCTTTTTCGGCCGGCTCGCTCAGGGAGGTCCAGGCGCCTTCCACGTAGAGCCTGTGGGGGCGGTGGTAGCAGGCCGGCACCTTGACCACCCCGTCTTCCAGGGTCACGCCCTGGCGGTCGCCCTCGGCGCACACCGGCAGCAGCTCCTTGAGGGCGAAGGTGCGCGCCTCGTTGATGATCAGGTCCAGGGTTTTGCGATTGAATTCGCTGTACTTGTCGGTTTTGAGCAGGGCCTCGGTGTCCAGTTGCTCGAACAGGACGAAATCGATGTCCCGGCGGTCCGCGATCAGTTGTGCCATGGGTGCCTCCCTTGATTGAATATTTTCATAAAGTTAAAGACGATCGTCCTGCCTTAATAAATTCGTCCCAACGCACATCGATCCATGCCGTCCGTTGGCGTTTGAAGGGAGCTCGTGCAGCCGACGGTTTGCCCTCCGCCCGGCGGCGTTCGCAGCCGCTTTGATGCCTTTCCGGCGAAATCGGCATGCTACCAAATATGATCGGAGAATGTAAAGCGCTGTTTGGCTCAAATTGGGGCAAAGGGGGATTTTGCCTCAGATCGGAATCATGTTCGAAAATCGACTAGGGCGCTTTCTTGATAGTGCCGCCCGCCCGGTCCATGGCCGCCTGTTCGAAGGCCGCCTGAAAGCCCGGCGTGTAGTTCATGTACTGGGGAATGGGATAGCGCAGGCCGGCGGCATGGGTCCGCTCCAACCCTTCCATCAAAACCGGCAGTTTTTCGGCCGGACAGGCGAACATCACCTCGTGGTCCTGGGCGCCGCCCCAGATGCGGTCGCCGTTGCCCAGGGTGACGTACTGGGGCTTTTGGGTCTTGATGGCCTTGATCACCCCCTCGTGGCAGGAGCCCACCCTTCCGGCGGCGCTGAACTCGAGCACGCCCCCCTCCATGAAGAGGTAGCCCTGGACGAAGCGCATGGCCTGGCCGGGCAGGCAGTAGACCATGATGGTGTCGGGCACGAACCGGGTGCGGGTCAGGGGCGCGATGATCAGCCCTTCGAACGGATGATCCAGAGCATGCAGATGCTGCTCGAACTTGCCGGCCGTCGGTCCGTCCTTGGCATACAGCCCGACGCTGAAGGCCTCGGCCCATTTTCTCTCTGCCGCGGTCAGCACGTCCCAGCCGTACACCGCGCGGGCCAGCTTGCAGTTGATGTCCGCCTCGGTGACGGCCATGCTCCAGCCGTAGGAGCGGGCGATCTTGAAATTCTGGCAGACGAAATTCTGCACCCCCAGGTCCCGGGAAGGGCGTTTGAATTCCGGCGGGATCTCCGCCTGCGAGCGGACGATCTTGATGGCCAGGGGAAAGGTGGCCGGCCGGATCAGGGCTTCGATGCGCTGGCCGAACGTACGGTACGCCTCGATGGCTTTGGTCATGGGTGCCTCCTGTCACTTCGGGCGAGCTGCGCGTAATAATCCACATGCGGCTGACCCTGAAGGTTTTTTCCGCTTCGACGAGCTGGTAAACAAGCCCTGGCGCAAAGCGCTACTTTGCGCCGGGCGCTCTGGCCTCCGGTGCGATCGGCTGTCCCTTCTTGCTCTGGCGGAGGATCTCGGTGACCATCCGCTGCGCCTCGTCCGGGGTGAGGGTGTCTTTGAAGGCCGGCATGGCCAAGCCGAAGAATTTGCCTTTCAAGATGGTCTTGACCATCTTTTCGTCCCGCGCGCCGCGCTGCCATTCCGGACTTGTAAAGTCCCGGCCTTTGAGCCGCTTGCCTTCCGCGTCGACGGCCGAGCCGTCCGGCCCGTGGCAAACGGCGCAGTTCTGCATATAGAACGCCCGCAGATCCTTCCCGTCAGCCATGACCGGCGCACTGCAAAAGGCGAGCAGCAGCGCAACCCGCCACGCCAGGCGCCCGGCCCGCAGGAACGGCCGGGGTGATTCGCCACCTTTCGCGTCGGGTCGTTTCGTGTTCCGCGGCTCCATCGGTCTGTTCATTTTCGCACCTCCTTTTTGTTCTTCCTTGGATTGGATGACGATGGCTTTATGCCGGCACAGTGCGTTCTGACCAATTCCATGAAGGCGCCCAGCACCGGCGAAATCCATTTGTCCCTGTGCCGGATCATCAGTACCGCGGTTTCCAGAGGGTCTTCGCTCCAGGGCAGCCGCACGAGGGTGCCGGCGGTGAGCTCCTGACGGACCGCCATGGCGGGAATCAGGGTCACGCCCACGCCCTGCTGCACGCACTGCTTGATGGCCTCGACGCTGTTGAATTCCATGATCGAGGCGCACCCGACCTTCTCTTCGGCCAGCAGGCGTTCGAAAAGCAGCTTGTAGCTGCAATCCTGTTTGGGCAGCAGCACGGTATGATCGGCCAGATGCGCCATTTCCAGCGCGGAATGGGCGGCCAGGGGGTGATCGGGCCCTGCTGCCAGCAATAATTCTTCGTACCCCAGCAGCTCTGCGATGAGATCCTGCTCGACGATCGAATCGGCCAGCAGAAAGGCCAGGTCGATGATGCCGCTGCGCAACTCCTGCTGGATGGTCTGGGCGCAGTTGCTGATATCCAGGCCCACCCTGGGATAGCGCGCACGGAAGGCCTTGATCACCGGGGGCAGCAGATAAACGCTGAGACTCTGGGGCACACGCAGGGTGAGCGACCCCTGGGTCTCGTCGTGCCGGGCCACCTGGGCCATGGTCTCCCGCTCGATGTCCAGCATTTTGCCGGCATAGCGAAGCAGCACCTGGCCGGCCTCGGTCAGGACGATGGTCTTGCCCAGACGGTCGAACAGGGGCTTGCCGAACTCTTCTTCGAGCAGCCGGATCTGGGTCGAAATGGTCGATTGCGCATAATTCAGGGCCTGGGCCGCCCGGTTGAAATTGAGGAAACGGGCCACGGTCATGAAGGTTTTAAGTTGTCGCAGTTCCATGGCGGTTTCATCGTTCGATTTTTTTGATGATCACCATCAAAAAGTTGCGTTGGACACGAAAATATCGATAGATTATTTCTCCCCTGAAGGCGCCAGGCTGTCAACCGAAAACAACGGAGGAAAGAACATGGAACGACACGAAACCGCCCTCAAAGAGTTCATGGATGGCTTCCGCTGCTCCCAGGCGGTGCTGGCCGCCTATGCGCGGGATTTCGATCTGGACGTGGATCTGGCCCGGCAAATATCGCTGCCGCTGGCCGGGGGGTCCGGGGTGGGCGGCACATGCGGGGCGGTCAGCGGCGCCTATCTGGTGATCGGCATGCAGCACGGCTTCGCCCATCCCGGCGACCCGCCGCGCTTGAATAAGGTCATCGCCAAGACCCGCGCCTTCGTAAAGCGCTTCAAGGCCTTGCACGGAGAGATCGACTGCCCCAAGCTCATCGGTCTGGATGTGTTCTCCGAGGAGGGGCACCGTGCGTATGTGGAAAAGAATATCAAGACGGAGCGTTGCGCCCATTTTGTCGCCGATGCGGTGAAGATCCTGGGAGCGGTCCTGGCTGAAGAGTAGGCGCAGGCGAAAACTCCACAAAAAGTCCGACAACAAGGAAAGCCGCCACACATAGAGCGCTAGCGCCGAACATGATCTGATAGGCGCCCGCACCCAGGGAATCCAGGCGCTCCAGCATGTGTCCGAAAAAGAGGGGATACCCCGAGCCGAAGACAAGGGTCAGCAGGGGCACGATGGCAAAATAGCTGGTGGCGTCCGGTCGATCGGAAAACATTTTGACGGCCGGTGAATAGATGATGCTGCGGGTGCCCCTGCAAAAGCCCATCAACAGGCTGGCCAATAGAAATCCGGGCAGGCTGGGCGCGGCAATCAGGACGATCAGGACGATGAGCGTAACAATTTTCGTGGAGAGGAACTTCTGTTTGAAACTGAGCAGGTTCAGGGTGCCCAGGGTGACGTTGGCCAGGATCGCGCCCACATAGATCAAACAGGCGAACAGGCCCGCAGCATTGTGATCCGGAATGCCGAAGTACTGGGTGGCATAGTTGGCATAAAATCCGATGATGGTCAGCACGATGTAGGTGTCCAGATCCCCGGCCAGATATTTGAGCAGGTTCTTGTTGCGCACGATCTCCGTCACCCCGCTCCAGGTATGCTGGAGAAAGGACCCCCCTGACGGCAGCAGGGGTTCGGCGGCGGGCAGCTCGCGATTCAGCAGAAAGCAGAAGGAGCCGGAAAGAAAGAGCAGGCCGGCGACCAGAAAGATCCAGGCGGCCGATGCAAGCGAAAACGCGTAGGCCTCCACCACCTTGATAATGAAGAGACTGGCGATGATTTTCGCAATGTTCTGGGCGGTATACATGATGGCCAGCCCTTGGATGCTCCTGCCGGGCGGAAAAATCTTTACCAGGAAGTTGAGCCAGACCGGGAAGGTCAGCCCCAGACAGGCTGAAAAGATCATGTACGCAATGAAAAATACGGAGAGGATCAGGGTTCGGTCGCGCACGAAGAACAGAAACGCGCCGAAGGCCAGAATGGCGACGGAGGAGACGACGTGCAGCCAGAGCACGAGGGGGCGCTTGCGTTCATGGTTGCGGGTCAGATAGCTGGAAAAGAGGGGAAACAGGGAAATGCCGGTCATCAGTATGGCCGGCACCAGGCCGATGAGGAAATCGCCGGCGCCGAAATTCTTCAGGAAGATCTGCAGGAAGGTGGATTCGATGATGACCGGAAATCCCAGGCCCCAAAAGAATTCCACCAAGGCAACGGCGGTTGCATTTCGTCTAAACAACTGATCGCTGTTCTGGTCCACGGGGCCGGCCGGTCTTGTTGGTGTTAAAAAGGTGCACTACTCAACCCTGTTTTCAGGCATTTTCATTCTGCCATTTCATATGCAGCTATCTGTGGTTAACAGCGCAGTCACGAAGATAAAGGTTTATCAGGTATTGGTTAGGAACTCGACTCCCTATTAAGCGCCCGGTTGGCCTAAATATTCGGTACGCAGACCTGCTTTTTGGGCCGCCGTCAATTGCCTTCGATCCGAGGTCACGAACAGATCCGCTCCCCACTCCAGAGCGCAAGCTACATGAAAAGCATCCATTGCCCGCAAGACATTGTTTTCCAGCAATTTAACTGATTGAGAAATCACGGAAGGCGTAATCTGAAGGATAACCGCGTCTCGAACATCGCTCAGCAGTCGCTTTCTTACGGCACGATACGCTTTTAGATCCAGAGCGCCCTCTCTAATGCGCCGGTTGAGTCCTGAAATAATCTCTGGAACCAGAATAATGCAAAGGGCCAATTCAGAGGCGTTTTGCAAGATAAGATCCAGTTTTTCACTGCCAAATTCCTGGACGTACCGTTTGGCAAGGGAGGATGAATCAACCACCAGTTTCATGTGGAGGCCTCGCGATCTTCCAATATTGCGGAGGACAGATCGCTTCCTTGAATTTGCAGCCGTACACCGGGTTGTTTCCATGAAGGCATGTTTTGTGATCTGCCGGTGAATGGAACTATCTCGGCAACCGGCTTCCCGCGCCGAACCAAGATGAGTGTTTCTCCGTGTTCCACCTCATTGATAAAGCCGGATGCATTCTTGCGGAAATCGGTGAATGGGATCGTTTTCATTGTATTGCCTCCATAAATGTACATTTAAATGTACAGACGGAGAGGCATTTTGTCAAGCGGCCCTCGCAGTATTATTATACTTGATTGTAAGTTATAACAGATACGGGTCGATGCTAATCCGACCCATAGGTCGGTCATTTGAGGGTTCGCGCGCTGGCCCGCCGCCTTCTATCAGGCCGGCAATCCCGACGCCGCCCGCATTTTGATGTGTCTTTCGAGAAAGGTCTGTACGGCTTCGATGACCTCCCTGGTCTTCTCCCGGTGGGGCAGGTGGCCGCAGTTTCGAAGCATCACCATTTCCGACACGCCGCCGGCCCGGCCGGCGATGAATTCGGGAAATGCCTTTGAACCGTATTCATCCCGGTCTCCATGGATCGCCAATACGGGGCAGACCACTTTGCCGATGCTTTCGGCCAGGCTCCAACCGGAGAATTCGGCCGAAAGCCAGACATCGGCCCAGGCCCGCAGCACCCATCGGGCCTTGCTGCCGTGCCACCGTTCCAGCCGCCGGATCTGTTCGGGCCGCCGGAAGCCTTGCATCGCTTCCTTGATGCCCGCAACGGTGCGATCCTCCACGAACGCCTGGGAGGCTACCGTTATGACGGCCGCACAGTCGCTGTCCCGCGCAGCGATATTGATCGACATCGCACCACCGACACTGTGGCCGAACAGGATATATCGGCCCAGCGCCAGCTTCTCTTTGACTACCGGGAAATAGCGGGTGGCCTCTTCCTCGATGAAGCCCAGGGAGGGCAGGCCGGTGCGCGCATCCGACTTTCCGAATCCCAGCCGATCATAGGCGATCACATTTCGGGCTAGGCCGGCGGCCAGGACTTCCGGGAATTCCCGCCACAGATCGACGCTTCCCAGCGAGTCGTGAAGCAGAACGACGGGAATGTCCGACGATTGCTTTTCCGGAATCCATTTCCGGACATAAATCTTCCCGTCCGGCGTCTGGATGTCGCATGCTTCAATCTGAGTCTCGTTCATCGCCCTCCATGCCCATTATTCGAGCGATAGATGAATCGGCGCCATGATCGGCCCGGTCCGGGTCTTCTCAAGGGTTGAATTTCGGCTTGCGCTTCTCGATGAAGGCCTTCAGGCCTTCCCGGCCGTCGGGATGGTCGGCGCAGGCGGCCAGGCCATGGCGTTCCGATTCCAATTGGGTCTCGAAGGAAGTATTGAAGGCATCGGTGAGCAGTTTTTTCGACCAGCCGAACGAGTGGGTAGATTTTTCCAGAAGCTGGGCCAGCATGCTCTGCGCCGCCTGCAAGGCCGTGCCGTCGTCGGCCACTCGGGTTACCAGGCCCCACGCGAGGGCCTGACTGGAGGAGATCGGCGGATCGAAGGCGGCGATTTCCAGCGCCCGCGCCAGCCCGACCAGTCTCGGCAGGGTGAAGGTGCCGCCCCCGTCGATGCAGAGCCCGCTGGCGGTATAGGCCTGCCTGAGATCAGCGGAGGCTTCCATGATGCGAAAGTCGCAGGCCAATGCCAGGGAAAAGCCGCCGCCCGCAGCCACCCCGTTGATGGCGGCCACCACCGGCTTGGGCATTCTTCTGATCTCGACGACGGCCTGGTGGAATTGCGCCGCGAGCGCATGGAAAGCACGGCCGGCCGGCTCGGCGAAACCGACCGCCCATTTGAGGTCTCCGCCGCCGCAGAAGGCCTTGCCTCTGCCCGTGAGGACGATCCCCCGCACGGCGGCATCGGATGCCAGCCGGGTCATATGACCGGCCAGGGCGGTGATCATTTCCAGATTGAATGCGTTATAGGCTTCGGGACGGTTGAGAACGACAATTGCGATGCTTCCGCTGGGGTTGACCTCGATGAGCCTGCTCATGCCGCCTCCTCACTGCCAGCCCCGTCAACCGCTGCCGCTGAAGCAGGTCATGGGGTCATGGTCTGATTTCGATGGGGGTGCCGATGTCGACCGCCTCCCAGATGTCGTCCATGGCGCTGTTGGAAACCGCGATGCACCCTTCGGTCCAATTGAGATTTTCCATGGCCCACAATTGCAGCTGGGTGGAGGCTTTTTTACGGCCGTGGATCATGATGGCCCCGCCGGGGTCGACGCCGGCCGCTTCGGCGCGCTTGCGGTCCTCCTCGTTGGGATAGGAGATGTGGATCGATTTATAAAAGGGGCTCTTTTCTTTTTTATAATCGAGAACGTAATTGCCTTCCGGCGTCCGTTTGTCGCCTTCCATCTGTTTGTGGCCCCTTGAATTGGGGCCGAAGGCCGCCTTGTACGCTTTAAAAACCTTGTCGTTTTTCACAAGAAACAATTTGGCCTCGGACTTGATCACAAGCACCAGATCCGCCTTATCCGTCGCCAAAGCAAGGTTGGGTAAGAGAATCAGAATGATCAGGGTGACAATTTTCATCGATTCAACCCAAATGACGTCAGTTTGATCCCCACGACTTCATCTTAAGATCGATCATTCCCGGCAGTTTCTTGAGTGAATTTCAGGCTGGTGTTGGGCCCCGTTGCGTCCGCTTTCACTGCGCGGCGATGATCTCCATCATGATTTTCGATAACGTTTCGATATTGTAGGGCTTCTGGATATAGCCCGAACACCCGTCGGCGATCAGCGCTTCGGCCTGGCCGTCCTGACCGTATCCGCTCGAGATCAACACCTTTACCCCGGGACAGACCTCTTTCAGGCGGTAGAAGAGATCTTTGCCGCTCATGTGGGGCATGACCAGATCCAGGATCACCAGGTCGATCCGCGCCCAATCCTTCTCAAAGATCTCCAGCGCAGCCGACCCGTTGATGGCCTTAAAAACGGTAAAGCCCGAATGCTCCAGCAGGGCCGCCAGGGGATGAAGCACGTGGGCTTCGTCGTCGACCAGCAGGATGGTTCCCTGACATGCCATCGCCGGCGGCTGGGACGCAGCGGCCGGTCCGGTACAATCGGCCGAATGCGCCGGCAGGTAGATGCAGAAGGTGCTGCCTCTGCCCACTTGGGATTCGACGCAAATCTCGCCGTCATGATGTTTGACGATGCCGTAAACGGTGGAGAGGCCCAGTCCGGTGCCCTGGCCAACCCCTTTGGTGGTGAAAAAAGGTTCGAAAATGCGGTCGAGGATATTATCGGGGATGCCGCTGCCGCTATCGGAAACCTTTATCATCACGTAATCCATGCTTTTGGAGAGGGTGACCTTGCCTTCGGCCCGGGCCCCTTTCAGGCAGGCGGTCTCGATGAACACGTCCCCCCCTTCGGGCATGGCGTCGGCGGCGTTGAGCAGCAGGTTCAACAGGACCTGCTCGATCTGCCCCTGGTCCGCTTTGATGCGCGGCACCTGCCTGGATAAGTTGAAACGAATCTGGATCTGTTTCCTGGCGGCGCCGAGGGTTTCGGATGCCTCTTTGACCAGGTGATTGATATCCACCGGAACCGTTTCGCGGCTTCCGTCGCGGGCGTACTGGAGGAGCTGGCGGGTGAGTTTCGACCCGCTCTGAACCAGGCCGACGATTCTTTCCAGATGGTTGTAGGCGGGGGTGGCGGGGGCGAGGTCGGCCATCGAGAGGGAGGCGTGGCCGATGATGCCCATGAGCAGGTTATTGAAGTTGTGGGCGACGCCGCCGGACAGGGTTCCCAGGGCCTCCATCCGCTGGGTGTTGCGCAGTTGACCCTCCATCTTCTTCTGGACGGTGATGTCTCTCAGGAAACTGAGGACCGCCGGTTTGCCTTCCCAGGTGATCAAGACGGCATTGAGCTCCACGTCTTTGACGTGGCCCGCCCAGTTGATGATACGAAAGGCGATGCTGTTTGAAAGCGCCTCGCCTGCCAGGCGCCGGCGGTGACGATCGGCGATCATCTCGCGGTCGTCCGGATGGACGAAGTCCATAAAGGGCCGGCCGGCGATGCTTTCGCGAGCAAGGCCCAGGATCGTCTGGGCGCTGGGATTCATGAACTTGAGCCTGTGGTCCTGGATCACGAAGATGGCATCTTTGGAGTTTTGAACGACGTTGCGGTACTTCTCTTCGGAGCGCCTGAGCGCCGCTTCGACCTCTTTTCGATCCGTGATATCCACCAGGGCGCCCTGAACGCCGGCCACCACTTTATTGCGCAGCACGGGTCGTGCATCGGTCCGAACCCATTTGACCTCGCCCCTCTTGGTGATCATCCGGTATTCGGTGGCCTGCTGCCCGCCGCCCAGGATTTTCAGAAACACCCCGATTCGGCCTTCGAGATCATCGGGATGAACGAAGTGGGTGAAGCTTTTGCCAAGTACTTCATGGGCGTGATAGCCGGAGAGCCGGTAGACATTGGGACTGACATAGGCCACGTTGGCATTTGTATCAGTGACATAGATGATCTCATTCAAATTTTCGAGCAGGTCGTAATATTGACCGGTTTCACTTTCCCCCGACGCTGGCGTATGCTGCCATCTCTGCGCAGCAGGCACGATCACCTGGCACGCTTGGCCGCCCAGCCGGGCCGTTTTGACCTGGGCAGCGAAAAGCGACCGAATGCCGCTCGGCGACAGAAAATGGACGATGCTTTCGTCGATGATGCGCAGGCGATAGGCGCTTTGATCGCAAGCCGCGCCGCCGGAGCCATCGCGCAGGATCTGAGCGCTCTCTTCTGCGGGCAGCGCCAATGCATGGCAGAACCGCGCGTTGGCCGCCAGCAGGCACCCGTCCGCTGCGCTGAACGCGGCCACCGGGTGGGGCAGGGCCTGCAGCAGATCGAGAAGATCTTCGATGGGAGCATGATGGGAACGGGTCATAGCGGTACGGTCTCAGCTATTCAGTTGAATAGTAAAAATGGCTGCGACCATGCAAACCATATCGGCGCCGTTCGTCCCATGGTCTTTTTTAATGTAATCTATCGGGACGTTAGCCTATAGATCGGCGGCATGTCAATGCTTGCCGGCGGAATTGGATGAAATGGCGCGCTCCCGCGCGTATTCGTCCAGGCGATGCTCGTGGGCGGGGTGGATCGGGGTACGAGCACGGATACGCGGGGAGCGCGCGCAGGGAAACCTACTCGTTGGGTGTGCCCATGCGCAGGGGGCCGCCGCGGGCGGTGGTCCAGAGCATGCAGTTGCCGGCCGAGCCGGGGATGGTGAAGATGTCCATGCCGTGCTCGAAGGTCTGCACCAGGATCTCCAGCTGGCCGTCGCCGTCCAGGTCGGCGATGGTGGGCGCGGCCGGGGCGCCGTTGCCGTTGCCGTTGTGGCCGGGATCGGGCAGGGGAATGTCGTGCAGCGGTGCGCCGTTGGCCGCCAGGATCACCAGGCGGCCCGAATCGCTCGAGTCGGGGTCTCCATAAGTTGAAAAGACCACTTCGGGCGAGCCGTCCTGGTTCAGGTCGGCGATGGTCGCCTCCGAAGCGTACATGAGGCTCTTGCCGTGGGTGTAGTTGTAGCGCCATAACTGCTGGGCCGCGGCGTCGAAGGCGTACATGAACCCGTCGTTGAGCGACACGACGATCTCCGGCCGGCTGTCGCCCTGGATGTCGATGGTGGCGGCTGCCGGCACGCCGCTGGGCGGATACCAGTCGTCGTCGGTCATGGGCGATCCGCCCCGGGGCAGGGTCTCCCAGCCGGCCAGGCGCATGGCACTGCGGCTGCCGTCGCCGTAAGCCCCTTCGAGCACCATGATGGTGTAGGCCTGGGTCACGTAGGGAATCCCCAACTCCACGTTGGGCACGCCCAGCACCTCGTTGTCGCCGTCGCCGTCCAGATCCACCACGTTGGGCGGCGAGGCGGTCCACTGCAGCCACTCCTGCCCCTCTCCGGGATTGGGCCATTCGCCTGTGTGCAGGTGGTAGTGATTCTCTTCCACCACCGGATCGGCCCAGCGGATGAACTGGCCCCAGGTGAGGCGCTCCCCCTCATACTCGTTGCTGCGGTTGGTGAACCAGGGCGATGAATCGATGGCCACGCCGTTGGGATCGAAGGCCTGGATGGCGTGGTTGTCGTAGGTGACGATGATCTCCAGCGCGGCGTCGTCATCGATGTTGCCGATGCCGACGTTGAGGCCGTAACAGCCGTATCCGTGGTGGCCGTAGCCGTTACGGTCGGCGTCGCCCCCTTCGCCGGTGCGGTTGTTGTAACGCGGCCAGGCCGGATAGCTCAGGCCGGCCGGCTGGTAGAGCCCGCCGTTGGCCGCGTAAACAAACACCTGGGCGCCGCCGTCTTCGGCCGGTTGGGTCTGGGTGGTGGTGGCCACAATCTCGATGGAGCCATTCCCGTCCAGGTCGGCCGCCGCCATACCGCGCACTTCGGGCGACTCCCCGGCCCGGGTGGTGTCGGCCGGCCAGCCGGCTTTGAGCTGCAAGGCACCGTTGCGCCATTCGTAGGCATAAACGTTTTTCCCCTGGCCACAGACAATATCGTACACGCCGTCTCCCTCCAGGTCGGTGACCACATGGGGCGCATAGACCCGGCTGCCGTTGCCGGCCTCGCGGTCCAGCAGATTGCCCTGGTCGTCGAAGACGAAGAGATCGTAATAAGCCGCGACGATTTCGTCGTGGCCGTCGTCGTCCAGATCGACCACGAGGGGAGATGCGAACCAGCTGGTCTGACCGTCCAGGTTGCGCACGAAGACCGGCGCCTGCACGGCCCCTTGGCTGTCACCGGCCGCGCACACCGGGTTGGTGAGCCCGCCGGTGGCGCTGCCGCCGCTGTTGTTGCTCCCTCCGCCGCTGCTGCTGCCACCGTCCGAAGAAGAGGAATTGCCGCCGCCGCCACCACATCCCAGCATCAGCGCGATCATTGCACCGACCAGCCATCTCGTCCATCGCATCGTCATCGAACCCTCCTGATTGTCCGCCCACGCCGCAAATGAAATTATGGGAAATAAAGCAAAGAACATGCCCGATGCGTGCGGGAACCAAGATGCCGGTCTTTGGCCATACTATGCGGGGCGGGGGGCCTGGACGCGGGCCGCCGGAGTGCAAAATCTTGCATGGCCGGCGCTGGCTTGGTCCTTTTTCGGAAACGGCCACCCTACCCGGAAAAGCGCCCATGGCCAACCGGCCGCAAAGATGGTATAGCGCGGGGTCATGAAACCAACCGTCCTGCACCTGGTGCGTCACGGGGAGGTGCACAATCCCCACAAGATCCTCTATGGCCGCCTGCCGCGCTTCGGTCTGAGCGCCAATGGCCGGCGCCAGGCCCGGGAGACCGCTCTTTTCCTGGCCGAAACACCGTTGCGGGCACTGTTCACCAGCCCCTTGCTGCGGGCGCGTCAGACGGCCGAAGAGATCCGCGCCCTGCATCCCCACCTGCGGCTGCGCATCGACCGCCGCCTCAACGAGGTGCACACCCTCTTCGAGGGGGTGCCCGGCGACCAGATCGACCGCAAGCGCGGCGATATCTACACCGGTGTGCCGGCTCCCTTCGAACAGCCGGTCGATATCTTCCGCCGGATGGAAGGCTTTCTGCGCTATGTGCGCCGGAACTTTGCCGGAGAGCAGGTGGCGGCGGTTTCCCACGGCGACGTGATTACCTTCACCGTGCTGTGGGCCCTGGGATGGGACCTTCTGCCCGCCAACAAAGGCCGGCTGCGTGAAGCGGGCTACGGCGCCCCTTACCCCAGCCATGCTTCGGTCACAGCCTTCACCTTTGCCAGCGGCGCGGCGGACGAGCGCCCCACTGTCACCTTCACCCAGCCCTGGCGCTGACGCCGCCGGTGAACCCCCACGTTCCGAAAATCCGGTTGAATTAAAGCCCGAGCCCTTTTATAGTGGCACCATCATCGCCACAATCGAAACGCCTGCACCATTCACGGGCCTGACTTTACTTCTTGGCGCAATCCGCATTCGAAGCGTAGCAACGAAATAAGGCAACCCCAATCTCCGACGAACAGAGGTGTCCATGAAGCGCAAAGCGGACCGGGATATCGAAAAAGGTTACAGCCGCGGACAGATGGCGGCCAAACTGCGGCGTCTGGCCGACCGCCTGGAACAGGGCAAACCCTTCAAGATTCAAATCGCCGGCGAGCGGCTGACCGTTCCGGCCTCGGCCGTCTTCACCGTCGAGCACGAACGGGAGGAGGGGGTCGAGGAGGTGGAGTTCCAGTTGCGATGGGAAGTAAAATAAGTGGGCCTCCTCGATAAATGTGCCCCCAGTTGGATCGCACTGGAAAAGCGCATGCTGCCGGCGTATGTCTGGCGCAGCGACCCGTTGACCTTCTGGCAGGAGCGGGTGCTGTTCATCATGTGCTTTATCGCCGGCGTCTGCGGACCGGTGGCGCTGATTCCCTCGCTGACCCTGGCCTACCTGGAGCGGCGCTGGAACGTGATGCTGCTGGATCTGATCGTGTACGGCAGCATCCTGCTGGTGCTGTTCAAGCCGAACTGGCCGCTGCGGCGGCGGGCGGGCCTGGCCTGCCTCAATCTGTACGCCTTGGCCGTGGGCCTGCTCTGGCTGCTGGGGCCGGTGGGCGCCGGCTACATCTGGCTCTTCGGCATCTCGGTAATGATCAGCACCATCATCGGCCTGCGCGCGGCGGTGATCACCATGATCCTGAACACCGTGGCCCTGCTGGGGGTGGCCCTGCTCATCGACCTGGGCACGCTGCCGTGGGCCGCCATGGTGGAAAACGCCATGGAAAAGTGGCTGGTGATGACCGCCAACTTTCTGGTGCTCAACACCTTCGTCACCATCACCACGGCTTTCATGCTCGATGGGCTCAAGCGTCTGCTGCTCAACGAACAGGCCATCAGCCGCAGCCTGCGCCAAAGCGAGGAGCGCTACCGCATTGTTTCCGACTTCACCCACGATTGGGAGTATTGGGTCGGACCTTCCGGTGAGTTCAAATACATATCGCCTTCGTGCAAAGAGATGACCGGGTATGCGGTCGACGCTTTTCTCCGGGATCCGGCCCTGCTCGCCCGGATCGTTCACGAAGAGGATTGCGCTGCGGTGGCGCGGCATCTCGAAAGCGACACACGGGAAAAAGAACCGGTGGCCAGCCTGGATTTCCGCATCCTCGACCGGGAAGGCCGCCTCAAGTGGGTCAGTCACTACTGCCAGCCGGTCTTCTCCGACGAAGGCCGCTTTCTCGGAAGACGCGTGAGCAACCGCGACATCACGGATCGCAAGCTGGTGGAAGACAAGCTGCGCATGCACCACGAGCGGTTCCTCACGGTCCTCGACAGCATCGACGCCACCATCTATGTGGCCGACCTGCAATCCCACCGCATCCTGTTCATGAACAAACAGCTGATCCAGCGCCAGGGCCGGGATTTCACGGGAGAAGTCTGCTGGAAAGTATTGCGGGGTGGTTCGGAACCCTGCGACTGCTGCACCAACGACCGGTTGGTCAATGACCGGGGCGAGCCCACCGGCGTGCATGTATGGCACGAGCGCAACGAGGCCACCGGCCGCTGGACAGTGAACTACGACCGCGCCATCCGCTGGACCGACGGTCACCTGGTGAAGCTGCAGATCGCCACGGACATCACCGAAGTAAAAAAGATGGAGGCCGATCTGCGCCAGGCCCAGAAGATGGAAGCCATCGGCACCCTGGCCGGCGGCATCGCCCACGACTTCAACAACATCCTGGCCTCGATCCTCGGCTATACGGAGCTGGCCCTGGAAGATGCCGACAAGGGCACCGTGCTGGAAGAAAATTTACGCGAAGTCCTCGTTGCCGGCAAGCGCGCCCGTGAACTGGTGCAGCAGATCCTCGCCTTCGCGCGCCGCTCGGACGAGCGGGTCAAACCGATCCAGGTGCGTTCCATCGCCAAGGAGACGCTCAAGCTGATCCGTTCCACGCTCCCGTCCAACATCGCCATCGAGCAGAACATCGCCAGCGAGGCGTCGATCCTGGGCAACCCCACCCAGGTCCACCGTATCCTGATGAACCTGTGCACCAACGCGGGCCATGCTATGGAGCAAACGGGCGGCACCCTGCGCATCGACCTCATCGATGATTTCGTGAAAAGCGGCGGAGCGGGCCCGCATGACGAACTCAAGAGCGGCCATTACCTGATCCTTTCGGTGGCCGACACCGGCAGCGGTATTCCCGCCGATATTCTTCCCTCCATTTTCGAACCATACTTCACCACCAAAGGCCCGGGACAGGGCACGGGCATGGGCCTGGCTATGGTGCACGGCATCGTGGAGAGCTACGGCGGCAAAATCTTCGTGGAAAGCGAAGTGGGTCGCGGCACCGTCTTCAGCATCTACCTTCCGGTGGCCGGCAGCCACTCGGTGAAATACGAGAACGACAACGAACCGCTGCCTTCGGGTCATGAGCGCATTCTGCTGGTGGACGACGAGCTGCCCATCACCCAGATGGGCCGCCAGACCCTGGAGCGGCTGGGCTACTCGGTGGTCACCGAGACCGACAGCCGCAAGGCCCTGACCCTTTTCCAGACCGCTCCCGACGCCTTCGACCTGGTGATCACGGACATGACCATGCCCCATATGACCGGCGATATTCTCGCCGCAGAAATGACCCGCATCCGGGGGGACATCCCCGTGATCCTGTGCACCGGCTACAGCCGGAACCTTTCGGAAGAAAAAGCCGCCCGGCTGCCCGTGCGGGCCCTGGCCTTCAAGCCCATCATCAAAAAGGACCTGGCGGTCACCATCCGCAAGATTTTGGACGAATCCAAGGGTGAAAGGTGACCGGCGCTAGGCGCCGCCGAACAGATCGAGCATGCGCCGCCGCACCAGATCCGCCAAGGCCGCCGTCTCCATCTTCTTCAGCCGGGCAGGGGGCAGGGGGGGCCCGAAGCGCAGCGCCATGCGGCCGGGCCGGACGAAGAGGCGACCTTTTTGCAGGATCTGGAAGGCGCCGGTCATGACCACCGGCACCACCTGCGCCTGGGCGCGCCGGGCCAAGCGGAAGGCGCCCCTTTTAAACGGTTGAAACCGGCCGTCCAGGGTGCGGCCGCCTTCGGGCAGGATCAGGACCGACGTCCCCCCGGCCAGCGCCTGCTCGGCCGTCTTGAGGCTGCGCAAGGCCTCCCGGCCCCTGGTCTGGCTGATGGGGATCATGCCCAGGCGCCGGATGATCCGGCCGTAGAAAAACCAGTCGAAGTGCTCGTCCAGCTCCACGCCCCGGAAAAACACGGGGATGTATCCGTAGAAGACAAAGACATCGAAGAGATTGACGTGGTTGCCCACGAAGAGATAGGGGCGGCCGGGATGCAGATATTCCCGGCCCGTTACCGTGACGCGCACCCCCAGGGCCCTGAGGATCATTCGGCAGCTCCAACTGGTGAAGGCGTGAAAGCGCCGGGGCGGCGCCAGGAAGCTCAGCACCACCACCATGCCGCCCAGGGGGACGAACGCACACACGCCGGCGGCCCAGGCCACCGCCGAGCGCAGCAGGGCAAACGCTTTCATCCCGGCATCATCTCCCGGTGAAACGCCTCGGCCAGCTCGTAGCCGCTCTTACCGGCCAGCTTCTGGTAGCGCAAACGCAGCCAGGCCTCCAGATCCTCGGCTTTGAGTTCGCGCATCTGGCTGGCGTGGCACTTGAGGGCCGCCAGCTTCCGTTCGAAGGTGTCGCTGATGTCGCTGTAGTAGTTGATATCCTCGGCACCGAAGAAGAGCAGCTCCTTGACCTTGTGGGGTTCGTAGCCCTGCGCCAGCAGATCGGGATAGGCGGCGTGGTCCCGGGCAAAGGGAAAAGTGGCGTCCAGCACCACCTGGCCCACGATGCGGTGGTCCCGGTGCCAGACGTAGCGGCGGTAGGGATCGGTGGTGACCACCGTGTGGGGCCGGAAGGTGCGGATCACCTGCACCAGGAGTTTGCGAAAGGCGGGCGTATCTTCCAGGCCCTGATCGGGATAGCGCAGGAACATGACCTCGCGCACGCCCAGCAGATCCGCGGCCGCCTGCTGCTCGGCTTCGCGCAGGCGCGCCAGCTCTTCGGGCCGCACGTTGCGGTCGCTGGTGCCTTTTTCGCCGCTGGTGCACACGGCATAAGCCACGGAACGGCCCTCGCGGATCCAGCGCAGCACGGTGCCGGCGCAGCCGTATTCGGCGTCGTCGGGATGGGCGATGATGACCAGAATATCAACGGGTGCTTTCACGGTTCATTTCTCCTTGGTAGATCTTTTCGATTTCAGCGGTAATGGCGCGCCAGTCGTAATCCGCCACGCTGCTGCGGATGTGCGCTTCTTCTACGGGCGAACGGCGCATCCGCAGCAGACGCGCGAGGCCCCGGGCAATGTCCTCGGGCGCCGGGCCTTCCAGGAGAACGCCGTTGTGCCCCTCCCGGATCACGTCGGGCACCACGCCCACGGCCGTGGCGGCCACGGGGGTGCCGCAGGCCAGCGCCTCCAGCACCACCAGCCCGAAGCTTTCGTAGTAGGAGGGCAGGGCCAGCAGATCGGCCGCGCTGTAGTAAAACGGCAGTTCGGCCTGGTCGATGGGGCCCGCAAAGTGCACGGCGTCGGCGATGCCCAGGGTCCGGGTCAGGTGGATCAACGCCGACGGTCCCCGGGGATCGTCTCCGCCGATGACCCGCAGGCCCAGGCGCGGCCGCTGCGGCCGCAGCAGGGCCACGGCCCGGATCAAATTCGCCAGCCCCTTGAGGGGCACCAGGCGGCCCACGAAGAGCACCATCTCTTCTTCGGCGGGCAGGCCCAGCCGATCCCGGCCGACCTCGCGCCCCCGGGGCTGGAAAAGGGCCAGGTCCACGCCGCAGGGCACTGTGTGGATCTTCTCCCGGGGCACGGCATACAACCCGGTCAGATGGGCCAGCTCGGCCCGGGAGGGCACCACGATGCCGTCGGCGGCCGCGGCCAGCCGTCGCTCTGCGGCCACGCGCAGGGCGCTTTCGTTCTCCCCCGAGCCGGGGGTGTTCTTGGCCGCGCCCAGGGTGTGGAACATCACCAGATGCGGCCGCCGCCACCGGTCACGGGCCAGCGCACCCACCGCGGCCGAGATCCAGTAGTGGCTGTGGATCAGGTCGTAGCGCAGGCCGTTTTCAGCACGAAAGGCCTCCAGGGCGGCGAAGATCTCGGCCACGTGACCGGGCAGGCGCTCCTTGGCCATCCCGGACAGGGCGCCGCGGCCGATATGAACTAGGCGTACGCGGGGCGCCAGCGCCTGGGGCGGCGCCGGCGGGCCGGCGCAGGTGAAGACGTCCACCCGGTGCCCGGCCGCTCCCAGCCAGCGGGAGAGGTGGCGCAGGTAAACACTCATGCCGCCCGTGTCGCGGGTTCCCAGGGCCCCCAGGGGGCTGGCGTGGATGCTGAGCATGGCGATCTGCACGGCGGTTCCCCCATGGCCTCAGAGGGTGAAGCGGCAGCGGTGCAGCGGCAGCTCCCGGCCGCCGATGCGGCGCTTGTAAATTTCGGCGCCCTTGAGAAAGTCGTATTGCCGGCAGCCGCCGGCCACGGCATCCCGGATGCTGAACACCTTGCTGAGGATCCCGACGCTCAACGGTTCATACCGTTCTTCATAGCCGCTGTTATATAGGTAACGTACCCCGTCGTAATCGAAGCACAAGACGCCGGCCGCCGGTTCGCCGGCCACCTGCAGGAACATGAGCCGCAGCAGGCCGCGGTGCGCCAGCACGTTGATCAGCGCGCGGAAATAGCCCACCATGGTGTCGTTCATGAAATCGGCCTTGTCCGCGCGGTTGCGGCGGAAAAGGCGCACGAAGAGGTCGGCCCCCGCCTCTGGATCGGCCAGGGGGCCATAGGTGAAGTCGCTCTGGTTTTCCAGCCGGCGCACCTTGCGGCGCACCTCGTGGCGCTGTTTGCCGTCCAGCTGACCGAGATAGCCTTCCCAATCGGCGGGCAGGGGGGTCTCGAAGGTGACCTCGTCGGGCCCCAGGCCGGCCTCCCATGCGGGAAGGGCCCGCCGGCGCAGGGCGCCGATCATCTGGCTGTCGGGCCGCAGGGTGCGCAGGTCCATTTCTCGTATGCCCAGCCCGGCCAGATGATCCAGGAGCGCATCGAGCACCTGAACCTCGCAGCCCGGCACGCACACCAGGTCCTGGTAGTCGCACACCTCGTGGGTGCCCAGGAAGTGGGCCGTGGCGCCTTTCAGCGCCAGGGGTGCAAAACCGATCAGCCGCCCGTCGGCTTTGACGGCCACGATGTGCGGTTCGCCCGGCGCGCCCAGGTGGCGGAAGACCGTCTCCAGCCAGAAGGGGGTCACGAACGGAGAGGACCAGTGCAGGCCGTCGTTCGAAGCGGGCCAATGGGCGGCGAAGGTTTCGAAACTTTCGATCTGGATGGATGTGGTGGTCAGCAACCGTTCTCCCTATGTCTTTCCGGCGTCATCATCGGTTTTCGTCCAGGTGCCAGCGGGCCCCTTCGGGCGCGTCCTCCACTATCACTCCGGCTTGCGTCAGACAATCCCGAATGGCATCGGCCGCAGCCCAGGCATTTTGGGCGCGGTAGGCGTCACGCCGCTCGAGCAGGGCCGTGACCAGGGGTTCCAGGGTCTTGCGGTTGCGGGCCAGCCGCTCGGCCAACCGGGTGCCGAAGAGCAGCAGGGTCTGGCGCAGCACCTCCCGGGCCGCGCCCAGGCCGTTGCGTTCCTGGAGCGCCTCGGCCTGGGCATGGATGTGCGCCTCCAGGGCCAGCAGGCACTGGACTGCCGGACCCACCTGGTCGAGGTCCAGCAGCGCCTGCACCTCTTCCGCGAGGGACTCCACGGGCGGCCACACCGGGTCTGCGGCCGTCGGCGGGGGCGCTCCCTCCGATGCCGCGGGCGGTGCGTCGGTGGACGGAAAAACCCCTGTTTTTTCCCCCCGCAGCAGCGCCAGGGGGATCGGCGCCTCCCTGGGCAGCACCTGTTCGGCGCCGTTCCGCCGCACGACCACCTGGCCGACCCCCCGGATGTAAGCCTGATCGGCGGCCAGGTCCAGGACCAGGGCGGTGTGTTCGTCCACTCCCACCAGCGTGACGCCCGGGGGGAGGCGGGCCTCCAGGAACTTCAGACGATCGGCGCCCATGAAGCAGTAGCGGGTGTCATGGTTGCCCCCTTCGGCATTGTTCCAGTGGGGCACCACCACCCAATCCAGGCCGAAGGCGGCCAGCAGATCGAGCCCGTCGACCCAGTGGGGCGCCTCGCCCACCTTGTAGATCTCATAGACCGGCAAAGTCAGCCGGCCCAGGGTCAGGGCCGCGGCGCTGGCCGCCACCAGGCAGGCGCCCAGGCGGATGCGCCGCTCGAGCAGCTCGGGCACCCGGGTCGCCCGCCATTGGCGCAGGGCATAGGTGGGGCTGCCGGGTCCCACCAGGATATAGTCGGCCGCACCCAGGCGGTCGTAGCACGCCGCCACCGTCCCGGCGTCGGCATCGGCCGCTGGCAGGGAGGCGACCCCCAGGTCGTGCCCCACCCGCTTGCGGAAATATTCCACCGCCTTGGCCGAAAGATGGTCCACGTTGAGCTGGAACCCGGCCGGTGTGTCCATGAAAAATGCCCGTCCCGTGCCGCCGTAGCGGGCCAGCAGCGCCTTGTGCAGTTCGACCATGCTGGTGGTCAGCTCGCCGGAGCCCATCAGCGTGATGATGCCTTGTGCCGTGCTCACAGCCATCCCTTCCTGGGTGGATTATAATCCGTTTCGCATCGTTCCGATTGTATTGAACGCGCACGAACTATGGGCAGCGATGGGCAGGTGTCAAGCGTCTCAATTGGACGCTGGCGGGAGGGAAGAAGCCTTTTTCACCCTTTTTGAACTCGAGGGGCATGCTTTGGTCGTCACTTCGCGTCCCTTTTGCACCGCAGCTTCACGGTAACCGAGGTGCCCTTGCCCGGCTCCGAGACAAGCGAGACCTCACCGTCGTGTTCCGCTATGATCTTTTGAACATTGGCCAGACCGAGGCCGGTGCCCCGGGCGCGGGTCGTAAAAAGGGGCTCGAAGGCATGTTTGCGCGTGGTTTCGTCCATGCCGGTGCCGTTGTCGCACACTTCGATGGCCACCATGTCATTTTCTTCGGTCGTGGTCACACGGATAACGGGTTGATAGGCCTTTGCCGCCTTGGCCTGCAACTCCGCCATGGCTCGGACGGCATAGGCGGCATTTTCGGTAAGGTTGATAATGACCCGTCGCATCTTCTCCTGGTCGTGGCGTACCGGCGGCACTGTTTTGGAAAGATGCTTTTCGATGGCGAGATTCTGCGTCTCGGCCAGCTGTTCGATGAGCTGCTCGAGCCAGGGGGTGATCGGCTGCTGCGCCAAAGCCACGGTGCGGCCCCGCGTGTACTCGAGCAGGTCCGCCACGATGAGGTCACAAAGGTTCACCTGCTCTTCTATTCGTTTGAAATGCTTATCCGCCTTTGGGTCTCCGGTGCCGATCTTTCGTTGGAGATAAAAATTGGAGGAACGGATGACCCCCAGCGGATTGCGCAATTCGTGGCTGACCGTCGCCGTCAGCTGGCCGAGCACCGAGAGCTTTTCGCGCTTGACCAGTTGGCTCTGCGCCGACTCCAGCTCCCGGGTGCGCTCGCGAACCATCTCTTCAAGGTTTTGGCGGTACCGTTCCAGTTCGGTCACGGCTTTTTTCTTCTCTGTAATATCCCGGGCAATGCCGAAAAATCCCACCGGCCGGCCGTTTTCATCCTTCCGCAAAGAAACGGAAGACTCGATCACGGCCAGCGATCCATCTTCTCTGATCATTTCGTAGTCGCGCAGCATGGCCGACGCACCGGTCCGGCAGACGCTGTCAAAGGTCTGTATGATGTTTTTGGCCGTTTCGGGGGAGCTGCAATCCTGATATTTCTTTCCGATCAGTTTCTCGGCGGGACAGCGGCGAATGCGGCATTCGGCGTCGTTCACAAAGGTGAAGTTGCCCTGAAGATCCGCCTCCCAGTAGCCCTCATCCATGTTCATCAACACATTACGATACTTTTGCTCGCTGCGGCGCAGGGCAGTTTCGGCCGCTTTCTGCCGGCTGATATCCACCGACATGGAAAGCAGGCACGCTTCGCCCTGGTAGATGAACGGGGTGGTGGAAAAAAGGTAATCGACGAGACGGCCGTCCTTGGTGCGAAACTCGATTTGCATACCGTAAACGCGACCGTCCCGTTGCAAGTCTGCCAGCAACTTTTTCCGGTCGCTGGCGTCTTTGTAAATTTTCAGCTCCAGTGAGGTCTTGCCGATGACCTCCTCCCGGTCGTATCCGGTGGCGTCGCAGAAGGCATCGTTAACCTCGATATATTTTCCATCTTGCTGCCGCGTCACCATGATGGCGTACGGCGCCGTCTCCAGGATGGTACGGTAATTGACTTCCCGTTCGGCAAGGGCCCGCTGGGTCGCCTTGAGCGTGTCGATGTTGGTCGCCAACATCAAAACACACGGTTCTTTACCGAAGCGGATGGGCCTGGCCGAGACGAGATTTTCACTGAAGCTGCCGTCTTTTTTCCGGAAGCGCAGCTCCATTGCGTCCACGCGGCCCTGGGATGAAAAGGTCTCCCCAAAGCGGTCTTCATCGGCCCGATTTTCGAACAGCTTCAGGTCCTGCAAGCGCCGTCCGACGACCGCCTCGCGGCTGTATCCCGTAAATCGCGTGAACGCATCGTTGACCAGAACGCAGCGGGAATCCGAAAGACGCGAAACGGCCACGGCGTTGGGCGAAGATTCCAGGATGGTGCGGTAGCTGCGCTCGCTCTCCTCGAGCGCCTCCCGCGCCGCGATCAGTTCGCCGATGTCCCGGGTCACCACCAGCAAATGAGACTCGCCGAAGATGTCGATGATCCTGGCGGACCACAACTGAACGGAAGGGATGCCGTCTTTGAAATGGACCGGTACCTGGAACCCCTCCACCCGTCCTTCTTTCTTCAGGATGGCGACGAGCCTGTCGCGGTCCTCGGGATTGACGTAGATATTCAATTCCAGGGTGGTGCGGCCCAGACACTCTTCGGGCCTCCAGCCGGAGCGCTGGTAAAAGGCGGGATTGGCATGCACGATCCTGCCGTCGACCATGCGGGTCAGGACGATGTTCTCCGGGGCGGCATCCATGAGCGTGCGGTACAGCAACTCGCTCTCCTGCAGGGCGCGCTGCGTCTTCCTTGGATCGTTGACATCCATCTGGCTTTGCCGCAGGCGGGCCTCCAAAGCTTCGTCTTGGCCGGGGTCGACCGGTTGTCCGATCTGGATGATGCAGGCCTGGCCGGATTCGGAAACCGGAACCAGGGAAAGGGAAACCTGTTCCCAACGGTTGTGGTCGTCGCCCGGATGTTTGGGCTTCCGCCGGACCTTGCCGTGCCAGAAACGGTCCCGCGCGAGCCGGGCCATGATATCCCTGGAAATCTCTTCGGGCTGATCCCAGAAGGAAGTCATCGCCCGTCCGATCATATCGACAGGCTCGAATCCAAGGTTCTCAAGGGTTCGCGGGTTGACATAACGGACGATCCCCGCTGCGTCGGCCACCATGACATTGGCCGGCACGTAGGCGAGGCTGCGCGTGACGTCCTGAAGGGATGCCGGAGGCGGTGCGGCGCTCGGAGGTACTTTTCCCGCCGGCCGGTGCCCTTTTTTCCTGGAGGGTTTGGCATGCTCCTCGGACATAAGCCTCGTTTCCTGCCAGTGTGAAATTATCCGATACCAAAAACTAACAAAACCTGCTTCACCTGTTCAACTCATAATTTACTGAAGGCTTTCCAATAGCTTTGAAGCCGCGCCTGTGCGTTTTTTTACAGCGCGGCCGGCCCGTCGTTGATGTGATGCAGCAATCGCACGGCGGCCTGGCGGACGGCGGCCGTGGGTTCTTGCAGCAGGGCCTGCAGGGGGGGGCGGAAGGGTTTCAGGGATTGCTTGTCGGCGCCGAGCAGCAAGGCAAAGGCTTGTTCGCGGATGCGCGGGTCGCCGTCCTGGAGGCAGCGCAGATAGACCTCCAGCGGCTTCTCGCCCTTGCTGACGGTGTCCAGGACCACCAGGGCGTCGTAACGCAGATCGGCGTCCTGATGAGCCAGAAACTCGGTGCAGATCACCGCGATTTCGGCCCGGCGGCGGGTAAAACAGCTCAAGTGGTACAGGATGGTGCGTTGCTGCTCTTTGGCGCCGCGCTTGAGCCGCTGGGCCAGGATCGCAAAGAGGCGGTCGTCGTTGATGTTGGTCAGGGCGCTCACGGCGGCCTGCTGGACTTCGGGGTCCTCGTCGCACAGGGCATCCACCAGGGGCGGAACAGCCGCCTGGTTGCCCTCCCAGCCCAGGGCGAACGCGGCATAGGCGCGCAATGCCGGGTCTGCCGCCATGAGATCGGAGATCAGGGCCTCTACGAGTTCCCCGCGCGCCGCCGGCGGCAGCAGGCTGCCCACCAGGCTGATTTGCACGGCCGCCGCCTGGCGCAGATTTTCAGCCTGGCCCGCATCCCGTAAAAGATCGTGGAGCGGCCGGATCACCCGGGGGTCGGCCATGGCGCCGAGCATCAGCACGATCTTGAGCTTCAGGTCGTTGTCGGCCAGGGGCAGGGCCCTCACCAGCGGATCCACGGCCTGGACACCGTCCTGGATCAGCTGGTCCAAAGCCTGGGCATACCCCCGGGCCTTGGCCAGGAGCCGTCCCTGGGCATCGAAGGGAATGATTGTTTCGGGCATGGGCGTTGTGGTTCAGAACTCCGGCCGAAAGACCGCTGCGTTTTTGGTTCAAGCTTCGTTGCGCATACTGCCACGATCGTCGCGTTTTTGTCCAGCGGCAAATCGAGATCGTCTCCGATCAAAACAGGGAAAGCTGCTCCTGGACCGGTTTGCGGGGCGCACCGACCCTCTGGGCGATGAGCCGCGCCTCGATATCATCCACGAAGGGCGACAGCCGGCGCTCGAGGGTGGCGCCGAACAAGGTGCGCCGGCGCGACCAGGAGAAGTAAAGCTGACGTTTGGCCCGGGTCATGGCCACGAAGAACAGGCGACGCTCCTCGTCCGGGTCATCGACCCCGGCGCCGGCGCGCTGGTAGGGTATCAGGCCCTGCTCGCAGCCGGCCACGAACACCACGCCGAACTCCAGCCCCTTGGCCGCGTGCATGGTGAGCAAGGCTACCTTTTCCACCTCCGGCCGATAGAGGTCGGTGTCGCTCTGCAGGGCCTGGGCGGCCAGAAAGTCCGGCAGATCGCCGTCGAAGGCTGCGGCGCTCTCGAGCAGCTGCCGGCGCATCTTGTCCGGAACCTGGCTTCCCAGGGTGGTCTGGGACAAGCACAGGTCGACGGCCGCCTCCACCGATTTGCCCGCGCACTGGCTTTTCAACCCGTGGATGAAACGCACCAGGGCCACCAGGCGCTGCTGGCGCGCCGTGATCATGCCCGGCAGGGGCAGACGCACCGCGGTGTGCATGGCCTGGTCCAGGGGCAGGGCCGCGGCATAGGCCCAGCGCTTGAATTCTTTGAGGGTCTCGCGGCCGATGCCCGGGGCCGTCAGGTCGGTGAGGATGTTCAGATCCACATAGCCGGCCTGGTCGGCCAGCACGCGCAGCAGTGCCAGCAACTTGGCCACGGCCCGATCGTCGGCCAGCAGGCCACGGTCCGGCGCCTGGCAGGGAAGGCCGGCGGCCGAGAGCACCTCGGCGATCAGCCGACACTGCTCGGTGGTACGGGCGAGCACGGCCATATCGGCGAAGCTGAACTCCCGGGCGCCGCGATCCACCCTGCCGAAATCGATGGCATGAAAGCCGGTGCCGCCCACCAGATCTTCGATGATTTTGCCGATGGCCACGGCTTCGGCCCGGGCCGTGGCCGCCTCCAGGACCGTCACCGTGGGACGGCCGGCGATATGCGAGTAGGTGCGCATGCGGGTTTCGTCGACGCCCTGGCGGGCACCGGCCCGGATCACCTGGTGGGAGGCCGCCAGGATGGTTTCGGTGGAGCGGTAGTTGCGAGTCAGGCGCACCGACGTCAGGGTCGGGTAGTCGGCAGCGAACTGCTGAAAATATCGCACGTCCGACCCGCGGAAACCGTAGATGGCCTGGTCTGGATCGCCGATGACGCAGATATGGGCGTCGTCCGGCGCCAGCATCCGGACCAGGCGGTACTGGCCCGCGTTGATATCCTGGAACTCGTCCACGAAGAGGTGGGTGAAGCGGGCCTGCAGGACTTGGCGCCAGCGGGTGTCGGCCGCCAGGCCGTGAACCGTCTCGCAGATCAGGTCCTCGAAATCCAGCAGATGCTGGAGGCGCAGCAGGCGCTGGTAGGCGCCATAGACCGCGGCCAAGGATTCGATGTCATGCCCCGTGGCGAGGGCCACGGGGCTCAAGTCGTCGGCCGGCGTCAGGAGCCGTTGCTTGGCCTGGACCACGGCCGCTACCGCCGCGGCCGCCGACAGGCCGGCGGGCGCTTCGGCCAGCTGCAGGGCATCGGCCATGACGGCCAGGCGCGTGGGCTCGTCGATCACCGCGCCCTTGAACGCCTCTTGCGCCCTCTCCAGCAGGAGTCGGCGACACAGGCCGTGAAAGGTACCCGTGAGGGGCAGCTCGGCGCCGGGTCCCAGGGCGGCGGCCAGGCGCTGGCGCATCTCCTGGGCCGCCTTGTTGGTGAAGGTGACGGCCAGGATGGCACCGGGCCGCGCCGCACCCCTTTCGATCAAGGCCACCATGCGCTCGGTGATGGTGCGGGTCTTGCCCGTGCCGGGTCCGGCCACTACCAGCAAGGGACCGCCCCGATGGTCGACCACTCGCTGCTGCTCTAAATTGAGCTTGAAGGAGGAGGTCACGGGATTGTCCGGGGAGGGGGCGGTCGCCTCCGGTATAACCGGCGGCGCGACCCGGGCCTTGGCCGGCGCCTCGGCCTTAGGTGGCGGGACAGGCGTCGCATGATCACCGCCGGGGTCGAACAACACGCACTGGCCCTTGAGCCGCTCGCGCTCCTCGGGGTGGAAAATCCGCAGGGAGCCGAACAGACCGTCGTAGCCCGGCTCGAAATGGATCTGGCCGGCCCGCATGCGCGTGATGGCTTCGCCCAGCAGGGGAATGGAACAGTCGGCCAGCGCTTCGGCGGGCAGCTCGCGCAGGATGTTGAATTCAGAACCGTAGCGGCCGAGCAGCTGCGCATAAGCCTGGGCCACCCGCTTGGATTGGGGGCCGATCTCGAACACTTCGGCCAGGAGCTCTTCCAAGGGGACGAGGCGCTCGAAGTCTCGTCCCCGCTCCGGTCGGACGCCGTCGGGTCGGTCGGCCAGCTGTTCCACCCGATGCAGCACCCCCAGTACCAGGGGCTTGGCGCACACCGGGCACAGATCCTTCAGCTCCCGGCTCTTTTCCGGCAGGCAGCGGAAGTTGCAGTCGCGGTGGCCGTCCACGTGGTACTTGCCCTCTTCGGGGAAGAACTCCACCGTACCCAGGAAGCCATTCTTATCGGCATGGGCCATGGCCCGGTGCATGGCCGGGTAGGCCAGGTCGGTGTCGAACTGGTTGGCCTCGCGCCCCAGCTTGGCCGGCGAGTGGGCGTCGGAGTTGGAGATCAACGTGTAGCGGTCCAGTTGGGAAACGCGCCAGTTCATGGGCGGATCGGACGAAAGGCCGGTTTCCAGGGCGAAGATGTGGCCGCTCAAATCACCGAAGCACTCCTGCACGCTGTCGAAACCGGACTTGGATCCCAGGAGGGAAAACCAGGGGGTCCAGATGTGCGCCGGCACCAGAAAACCCTGGTCGCTGGTCTCGAGCACCTCCTCGAGCAGGTCGCGGGCATCGAGCCCCAGGATCGGCCGCCCGTCGGAGCGGATGTTGCCGAGCTTGTCCAGGCGCTGGTTGAGCCGGTCGGCGCTCTCCAGGCCGGGCATGAAGATCAGGTTGTGATTCTTGCGGGTGCGGCCCTCTTTTTTATAGATGTTGCTGATCTCCGTGGTCAGGATGAAGCGCACCGGCTGCCGGCAGGCCGGCGGCACCTGGCGTTCGCAGGCGGCCGCCAGGGCGGGGCGCAGGGCGAAGAGCCCCTCTTCGGCCGGAACGAGCTTATCCGAAATTTCCTGCCACCAGGCCGGGTGGGTGAAATCACCGGTGCCGACCACCGTGATGCCTTTGATCTGGGCCGCGATGTGGAGGTGCTCCAGGTCGAGGTTCCTGGCCGTGGCCCGCGAGTACTTGGAGTGGATGTGAAAATCGGCGATGAATTTCATTTATTAACAGATGATTATGTAATTTTTAGGAATATGCGCGCAGCCCAGGCTAAGGGATTCATCCACTCAAGTCAACCCTTCAAAATCAGCTTGTTTTATCGGGTCAGACCCGCTATATTTAGACGTTTTTTAGATGAAGAAATACACGATGTTGTAGTTTTCCGAGGAAACATGGGTCTACTATCAGCGAGCACATCGGCCACACGCTACCGGGTGGACGGTCAACTGGAAAATCCGATCATCGAAACCGTGGGAGCGGCGCTCAAGCGTTACGCCATCACCGACATCGACGGGCAGCCGTCGGAGCAGGCCGCGGGGTGGACCAGCTTCCAGGATCCTTTTTCCACCGAGTTCGAAGGGTCGCGCTTTTTGATCGGTACCACCTTCATTTTTTCACTTCGTGTGGACAAAAAGTCGATTCCGCCCAAACTGCTGCAAAAGCATTTGACCGCTGAAACGGCCCGGCGCGCCCAGGCCCTGGAGCGGGACTTTCTGTCCAAGGATGAAAAGAAAGCGCTCAAGGAGCAGATCGTCCAGCGCCTGCAGCAAAAGATCCCTTCGACCCCCAGTGTATACGATGTGGTCTGGCACTACGAAAAGAACGAAGTGTGGTTTTTTTCCAACCTGAAAAGCGCCAACGAACATCTGGAAACGCTCTTTCATAAATCGTTCGGCCTGCATTTGCTGCGCCTGATTCCCTACACGATGGCCGCTTTCGATGGCACGCTGACCGGCAGCCAGCGGGACGCTTTGGAAAAACTCTCTTTTGACGCAAACGAGGCTTGATTCCTGACCGATGCTTGATATCGCCGTTGCTTACAACCGTTACCGCTTCCTGGGAAATGAATTTCTCACCTGGCTCTGGTACGCCATTGAAAACGACATGGAAAAGATCCGCCAGTGCGATGCGGAGATGGTGGACCTGGATGTGGGCAACCGCATGGTGCTGGAAAACAAGCTGGCCAACGGCAAGGAGAACATCACCATCAAGGGCGATGCCGCCGGCCTGGAAGAGGCGCTGTTGGCCTTGCGCAAGGGAGCGTTGATCACCGACCTGCACCTTGTTTACAAAAGCGGATCGGTGGAGTGGCAGTTTGCGGTCAAAGGCGAGAGTCTGAGTTTTTCAGGGTTGAAACTGCCCGAAACCGGCCCATTGGAGGCCGGCGAAGAGATGGAGGGGATCATCCTGGAAAAGCTTTATCTGTACGAGAAACCGTTCCACCTGCTGGATGGCCTCTATCGGCAATACATCGAGTTGCGCTTGTCGGAAAAGTGGACTACCCAGACGGTGCCGTCCATTAAAAAATGGATCAACGCCTCGGAAAAAGAGTAGATTTGAACGCATTCGACAAGGTTATCGACAACCGTTGTTCATGGATTGTTCATAACTCGGCCGTTATCGATAAGACCGGCGGTCGTGTTGGCAACGCGCCTTTTATCGAATTTTTATCGACATGCTTATCGACATCGTAAAGAATCTTTTTAGGCTTTCATTAGAACCGGATAGACGAGATTTCGACATATGCACAGGCCCTATTACCATCAATATTAATTTCTAATTAAAAAAGAATAGGGATAAGAAAAATGAAGTGTACGATCGACAAGAACAGCATTGTGGATGTATTGGCCAAAATCCAGGGACTGACCAATCGGCGCAGCAGTCTGGCCATAACCGAATGCATTCGGATCAAAGCTTCAGACACCTATGTGCATTTGACGGCCACCGACCTCGAGACCTGTTTCGAAGGCCGCCTGCCCGCTACGGTCAACACCCCCGGGACCATCGCCATCAGTTCGCGCAAGCTTTACGAAATCGCCCGGGAATACCCCGATGACGATATCCTCTTGGAGGAAAGAGAGAACCGCTGGATCGACATCGGCACCGAGAAGGTTCAGTACCATCTGATGAGTATGAACGCCAACGACTTCCCGGAGACGCCCACCTTCGAGGAGGTCGATCTGTTCGAGGTTTCCGCGGCCGCGCTCAAGCAGATGATCGATAAATCCATTGTCATCAGCGGGATCGGCGAGGATAAAAAACCGCATATCAACGGGGTCCTGTTCGAGCGGGCCGATCAGCTCAATCCATGCCACCTGCGCATGGTATCCACCGACGGCAGCCGTTTGTCCAAATTCGATCTGACCATGCCGGTCGATGTCCCGGTGACGGCCGGTCCCAACGTGCTGATTCCCAAAAAAGGCCTGCATGAGGTCAGCAAGTTCCTGGGGATCAGCGGTACGATCCAGGTCGGCGTGCAGGCCAGCTACTTCATTGTCAAGAGCGCCAGCGACACCCTGGCCATCCGCCTGCTGGAAGGCCAGTTCCCCAAGTATGAAGAGATCGTGCTGCGCGAAAATGGCCACCTCATCCAGGTGGAAAAAGAACTTTTCTACAACATGCTCAAGCGCATGTCGATTCTGTGCACCGATAACTACCGGGCCGCCGTTTTCACCTTCGATGACGGGAAATTGCTGATCAACGCCACCAACCCGGACATCGGCGAATCCAAGGAAGATATGGCCATCGATTACAGCGGCGAGAAGATCGAGGCGGCCTTCAATCCCCGGTTTTTCATCGAGGCGCTCAACGGCGTGGATGATGAAAAAATCGTGCTAAATATCATCAGCGACACCAAACCCTGCCTCATCGATGGAGTCGAAGACAAATCCTTCGTGAGTGCGGTAATGCCCATGAGAGTATAGAAGTATATGGAAAACAAGATTTACGATGCCAGTAGTATAGATGTGTTGGAAGGTCTCACGCCGGTCCGGCTGAGACCTTCCATGTATATCGGTAACGTGGATGTGGCCGGCCTGCATCACCTGGTCTACGAGGTGGTGGATAACAGTATCGACGAGGCCATGGCCGGCTATTGCGATCAAATCATCGTTCAGGTACATGCCGACAACAGCGTCAGCGTGGAAGACAATGGCCGCGGCATTCCGGTGGGGATCCACAAGACCGAGAAGGTGCCGGCCGTGGAAGTGGTTTTGACCAAACTGCATGCCGGCGGCAAATTCAACAACGATAGTTACAAGGTCTCCGGCGGCCTGCACGGTGTGGGCGTCTCCGTGGTCAACGCCCTTAGCACTCAGTTGGTGGCCGAAATTTACCAAGACGGAAAGATCTACCGGCAATCCTTCGAGCGCGGTCAAAAAACCAGCGAATTGACCGTTATCGGTGAAACCACCAAGCGCGGCACCAAGATCCATTTCGTCCCCGACGCCACGATCTTCAATACAGTGGAGTTCAACTACGATATTCTGGCCCGGCGTATAAGGGAACTGGCCTTTCTGAACAAAGGCATCCGCATTCTGCTGGAAGACGAACGCGGGGACAAGAAGGAGGAATTTCACTATGCCGGCGGTATCGTTTCGTTTGTGGAGTATTTGAACCGCCACCATAACAGCCTGCACAAACCGATCTTCATCGAGGGAGAAAAAGGCGACACTCAGATCGAGGTGGCCATCCAGTACAACGACACCTATAAAGAAAATCTCTTCTCTTTCGCCAACAACATCAATACGGTAGAAGGCGGGTTTCACCTGATCGGCTTCAAAGCCGCCCTGACCCGATCGCTGAACCAGTATGGCAGCAACGGTAACGTGCCCAAGAACATGATCGCCAAGATCAGCGGTGACGACGTGCGCGAGGGATTGACAGCCATCGTCAGTGTGCGCATCAAATCCCCGCAATTCGAAGGACAGACCAAGACCAAACTGGGCAACAGTGATGTCAAAGGTCAGGTGGAATCGCTGGTCAACGAAAAACTCAATGCTTTCCTGGAAGAAAACCCCACGGTGGCCAAGAAGATCATCGCCAAGGCCGTGGACGCCGCGCGGGCCCGGGATGCGGCCAAGCGGGCCCGGGACCTGGCGCGCAACAAAGGATCGCTGGCTGATGCCAGTCTGCCTGGTAAACTGGCCGAATGTCAGGTGTCCGATCCCAACCAGCGCGAACTTTTCATCGTGGAAGGCGACTCGGCCGGCGGCTCGGCCAAACAGGGCAGAGACAGAAGGTTCCAAGCCATTTTGCCGCTCAAGGGAAAGATATTGAATGTGGAGAAGGCCCGTTTTGACAAGATCCTGCGCAGCGAAGAGATCAAGAATATCATCACGGCGCTGGGGACCGGTGTGGGTCAAGAAGAATATGAGATCGAGAAGATCCGCTACAAGAAAGTGATCATCATGACCGACGCCGATGTGGACGGTTCGCATATCCGCACGCTGTTGCTCACCTTCTTCTACCGGCAGATGCCCGAGATCATCGAAAATGGATTCCTGTACATCGCCCAGCCGCCGCTTTTCCGCATCGGCAAGGGCAAGAGCGAACAATACTTGAAAGATGAACAGGAGTTCAATGATTTCATCCTCAAAAAAGTCTGCGAGAAACTCAAATTGAAGTTAAACAAAGAGGGACAGGAGTTGGCCGATCATCAACTCTACGTCTTCGCCGGCAATCTGACCGAATATGTGAATGTATGCGCCAAACTGGAAAACCGGGGTGTTCCGGCCAAACTGGTGGATGTCCTGGTCCAGGAGGGGGTCGAAGATAAAAACTTTCTGCGCGATCAAGCACGTATGGAACAATTGCAAGCCACCATGAAAAGCATGGGATTCCAGGTCCAGGCGCCCGTCTGGAACAGCGAAAAGGAGATATTCGAAATCCTTATCCAGCGATCCGGCAACGAAAAGGCCCTAGCGCCCATCAAGCTGGGCCGTGGCCTGGTTTACTCCAACGAATACCAGCGGTGCGTGGCGGCCGGCCGGCAGGTCATGAGCTATAATTTTCCGCCGTTTACAGTCCTTTCCACCGAGAGCGGCAAGAGCTTGGGAGAAATCCAGGAGTTGCGGGCGCTGTTGCGCTTTATTGGTGAAGAAGGCAAAAAGGGCATCAGTATGCAGCGCTACAAAGGTCTGGGAGAAATGAATCCGGAGCAGCTGTGGGAAACCACTATGAATCCCGAAAAGCGCGTTCTGCTGCAAGTGGGGATCGAAGATGCTGTGGAGTCGGATGCGATTTTCACGATTTTGATGGGCGATGAGGTGGAGCCGCGCCGGGAATTCATCCAGAACAATGCCCTGGAGGTGAGCACGCTGGATATTTAAGCGGCGACAATAAAAGAGCGAACCCCTAAGGCCTGCGGCCGGGCCTTAGGGGTTCTGAATTGGGTGCGCTCTTTTGCAATCGACCAGGCCCAGGTACGGCATGATGCCCGTTCAGCAATGACAAATCCGAAAGTAAGCAGAAGGAAGTGGTTAGGCGTAAGCGCACTTTCCATTCGCACAAAATAAGAATAGGTGTCAATAAAAAATTTTTTCCCCAAGGACCCTGCTGATGAACATACACACCATTCGTGCCCGTGATTTACCCGATTTATGGTTCCAGGCCGTTCACGATATCCTCGACCATGGCAGAAGGTTTACCATTGACCGCGGATCGTATGCCGGTCAGACCCGGCTGGAGTACGATTATTTCATGGGGCATGTCCAATACCCGGGCACCCAACCCCTGATTCCGGATATTCCCGCCAGTTGCGGCATTCCCAATCCCGTGGAAGAAGCCTATATCTACGGCGGCCAAGGCTACCAGCGCTCGTATATCGAATATTTGATGACCGGTCACAAAGAACCCGGAGAATCCTACACCTATGGCGAACGGCTCACCCGGGTGCCCCTGCGGGGCGACAAGCTGACCTGGTGGGAGCAGAGCCAGCAGGAGATCATCGACCGGCGGCCGGTGGACGGCAAGATCGTCTTCGAAGAAGGGGGCCGGCTCTATCTGAACCAGATCGAATGGATCATCGACACTTATAGACGATTCGGCCACCGCAACAACCAGATGGTTCTGCAAGTGGCCCACCCCTCGGATGTGACCCTCATCGATCCACCCTGCCTGCGTTCCATCGACACCCGTATCCAGGACGAGACCTTGCATTTTATCGTCTATTTCCGATCATGGGATCTGTGGGGTGGACTGCCGGCCAACCTGGCCGGGATACAGAACCTGAAAGAGTATATGGCCGGCCAGATCGGCGTCCGGGACGGTGAGATGATCGTGGAAAGCAAAGGGCTGCATCTGTATGGTTATGCCGAGGATCTGGCCAAGCTGCGTTGCCTGAGAGTCTAACGCCTATCTTGAAATTTGGATGGGTAAGCGCTTAAAAATCGATGCTTCTGGGCGTGCGGGGGAACGGAATGACGTCCCGGATGTTGTTGATGCCGGTGACCAGCATGATCAGGCGTTCGAAGCCCAGCCCGAACCCGCTGTGGGGCACGCTGCCGTACTGGCGCGATTCCAGGTACCACCAATATTTTTCCTTGGACAGATTCATCTGGGCCATGCGCTCGGCCAGCATCTCGTAGCGTTCCTCACGCTGGCTGCCGCCGATGATCTCGCCGATGCCCGCCACCAGCACATCCATGGAGGCCACCGTCCGGCCGTCGTCGTTGAGTCGCATGTAGAATGGCTTGATGGTCTTGGGAAAGTCGTAGACGATCACCGGTTTGCCGAAGTGCTGTTCGGTGAGATAGCGCTCGTGCTCCGATTGCAGGTCGATGCCGAAGGAAACCGGGTATTCGAAAGGCTGCTTGCTTTTTTCCAGGATGGCCACTGCCTCGGCATAGGGAACCCTGGCAAATTCGGCGTTGGCCAATAGCTCCAACTGAGGCAACAGGTTTTTATCCACGAAGCGGGCGAACAGATTCACATCCTCCGCGCAATGGTCCAGCACATGGCCGGTGAGAAAACGGATCAACGCTTCGGCCAGGGCCATATCCTCCTGGAGGTCGCAGAAGGCCATTTCCGGTTCGATCATCCAGAATTCGGCCGCATGCCGACGGGTGTTGGAGTTCTCCGCCCGGAAGGTCGGACCGAAGGTGTAGACATCTCCCAGTGCCAGGGCCAGCATCTCGGCCTCCAGTTGCCCGGAGACCGTCAGATTGGCCTCCACCCCGAAGAAATCCTCTTCGATCTCGTGGATGCCCGGGGGCAGGGTGGTGACGCGGAACATTTCACCAGCGCCCTCGCAATCCGAAGCGGTAAGAATCGGTGTGTGGATGTAACGAAACCCGCGCTCCTGGAAAAAGCGGTGCACGGCATAGGCCAGCTCCGAGCGGATGCGGAAGGCAGCCCCATACTTGTTGGTACGCGCCCGCAGGTGGGCGATGGAGCGCAGGAATTCGTCGGTGTGACGCTTTTTCTGTAGCGGATAGGTTTCCGGCGCGGTGCCGATGAGGCTCACTTGTGTGGCCTTGAGCTCCCACTGCTGACCCTGGCCCTTGGACGGAACCAACTCTCCCTGGACCGCCACGGCCGATCCGGTGGTCAACCTGCGGATCTCTTCGTAATTGGGCAGCGCCTCGTCGGCCAGCACCTGCAGGTTGGTCAGGCAAGAGCCATCGTTGAGTTCGATGAACGAAAACCCCTTGGCGTCGCGCTTGGTTCGGACCCAGCCCATGACCAGAACGGCTTCGATCGGGGCGGCGGATTTCAACAACCGATGAATTTTAATGCGCTGCATGGGACCATCCTTTATCAATTGCGGTCGCGGCACCCATTAAGGCGACAGGCGCACGGTCAGATGGTATACCTGGGGTCCGCGTTGCACGAGCATCAGCAGGGAGGATTTGAGGCGGCAGCGGATCATGGCATTGGCGAACTGCTGTTCATCGGCGATGGTTTGGTCGTCCATCTGTAAAATCAAGTCGCCGGAGGCGACGCCGATGTGATGCAGATAGGAGCCCGGGCGCAACTCGGTGATGACGACTCCCTGTTTGGCGTTCAATCGGAAACGGCGGCGAAGCTCCGGGCTCATGGTCTGTACCGCGACGCCCAGGCGACGCCAGGCCAACTGAGGCGCCCGCGCTTCGGGATAGGCCGTGGTGCGGATGTCGGCTTTCCGGGTGCGCCCATCGCGCCAGTACGACAGCTGGACTGTGTCGCCCGCGGGGATGGCGCGCTCGACCGCCTGGTAGTCGTCGAAGGATTTGATCTTGGTGCGTCCCAGAGAGAGGATCAGGTCGCCGTCCCGCAAGCCGGCCTGGGCTGCCGGGCTGCCGTCCTCCACCTGGGTGATGATGACCCCCTGGGCATCCTGGCGATCCAGGTAGTTGGCCAGCCGCGCGTCGATATCCTGGACCACCACCCCGACCCAGGCCTGGATCACGTGGCCGTACTGGATCAGGTCGGCGATGGTGCGCTTGGCCTTGTTGATGGGGATGGCGAAGCCGATGCCCTGGGCCTTGGCGTAGATGGCGGTATTGATGCCGATCAGTTCGCCGTTGATGTTGAGCAACGGCCCGCCGCTGTTGCCCGGATTAATCGAGGCATCGGTTTGGATGAACTGGCGGTAGACCCGGTCTTCGCTGTTGATGGTGCGGTCCACGGCGCTGATCACGCCGGTGGTCACGGTGTGGGAGAAGCCGAAGGGGTTGCCGATGGCGATGATGGTCTCGCCGATCATGATGTCGTCGGAGTCGCCCATCTGAACCGCCGGCAGAGGGGTATCGGATTTGATCTGCAGCACGGCCAGATCCGAATCGGCATCGGCGCCCACGATGCGCGCCTGGAACTGGCGTTCGTCGAGAAGGGTTACGGTCACGGTGGCGGTTTTTTCGAGCACATGGGCGTTGGTCAAGATGAAGCCCCGGGCGCCGTCGATGATCACCCCCGATCCGAGACTGACCCGCTTCTGGGGTCCTGGATCGAAAAAGTCTTTGAAAAAATTGTCGAAAAATGGATTGGCGCCGAAGGGGTTCGGCTGGTTGTGGACCTCCACTTCCGAACTTATGTTGACGACGGCCGGGCCCACCTTGCGCACCGCCTGCACCACCGGGGTTTCACGGTCGAAGGCCTGGAGCGGCGCGGCCAGCAGTAGTAGCGCAATGAACAGCAGTGCGGTTTTGAGCTTGCTTTGGAATCGAAAGTTTGCCATGAAGGGCCTTTTTCTTAATTTTCTCCAACAATTGGAAGGCGAACGGGGTGCCGTGGCACCTATGTAACATGCAACCTACGCGCATTCAAGATATCTTGGGACAAGTGGAAAAGCCCAGCCGCTACCTGGGCACCGAGTGTAACCGGGTGGTCAAGGATTCCGGGCGGGTATTGCTGCGGCTAGCGCTGGCCTTTCCCGATCTTTACGAAATCGGCACCTCTCACTTCGGCATCCAGATTCTCTACCACCTTCTCAACCAGCGCAGCGATGTCGCCGTGGAACGCGTCTTCGCCCCGGCCAGAGACATGGAGGCGCAGTTGCGAAAGGCGGGCGTGCCCCTGTGCAGCATGGAGAGTCAGACGCCCCTGGCCGAGTTCCCCATCGTGGGGTTCAGCCTGCTCTACGAGCTGAATTACACCAACGTGCTCAACATGCTGGACCTTTCCGGCATTCCGCTTTACGCAGACCGGCGCGGCGAGGCCGATCCGGTGGTCATTGCCGGCGGGCCTTGCGTCAGCAACCCCGAACCCATGGCCCCCTTCTTCGACGCCATGGTCTTCGGCGACGGGGAGGAGGTGTTGCCCCGGATGGTCGATGCCTGGCTGGCGTGGCACGCCCAGAGCGAGCCACGGGAACGGCTGTTGAGGCGTTGGTCCCGCATCGACGGCGTTTACATCCCCCGTTTTTTTTCGGATCATCTCGATAACCAAGGGCTTCAGCGCCTGCGCCCGCGCTTTGACGATTATACCCGCGTCACCCGCGCGGTGGTGGCCGACATGGACCGCGCCTTTTTCCCGGAAAAGCCCATCGTCGCCTTCGGCCGGCCGGTGCACGACCGGCTGCGGCTCGAAATTTCCAGGGGATGCGGTCGTGGCTGCCGCTTCTGCCAGGCCGGCATGATCTATCGTCCGGTGCGCGAACGCAGCCCCGAGACGCTGCTGCGGCTCAGCGCGGCCAGCCTGGCTGCCACCGGGTACGAAGATCTATCACTGCTATCCTTGAGCACAGGGGATTACACTTGCCTGAACGGCATCATGGCTGCGCTCATGCAGCGCTGCCAGAATGAGCATGTGGCCGTATCGCTGCCCTCCATTCGGGCCGGGACGTTGACGCCCGAGTTGATGGAGCAGATCAAGAAGGTGCGTAAGACCGGCTTTACCATCGCCCCCGAAGCGGGCAGCCAGCGCCTGCGGGATGTGATCAATAAAAATATCCGCTACGAGGAAATCGAAAACACCGTACGCGACGCCTTTGCCTTGGGCTGGCAGGTGATCAAGCTGTACTTCATGATCGGGTTGCCCACCGAAAACGAGGCGGATCTGGATGCCATCGCCGAACTGGTCCTGGCGCTCAAGAAGATCAAGCCCGGCAAACGGCGCGGACAGATCAACGTGAGTGTCACCACCTTCATTCCCAAGGCCCACACACCGTTCCAATGGGCCGGACAGATCGGCATGGACGATGCCTGGGCCCGCATCGAACGGATCAAGGGGCGGCTGCGCGTGCCCGGCGTTCAAGTCAAATGGCAGCATCCGGCCATGAGTCTGCTGGAAGGGGCCCTGGCCCGGGGCGATCGGCGCATGGCCAGGGTTATCGAGCAAGCCTGGCGCAACGGGGCCACCTTCGACGGCTGGAGCGACCAGTTCGATATCGAACGCTGGCGACAGGCCTTCGAAAGCTGCGGCCTGGCGATGGACACTTTCAGCGCCCGGCAGCGGGCGCTCGATGAGCCGCTGCCGTGGGATCACTTGGATGCCCGGGTGGCCCCGGCGTTTTTGAAAACGCAGTGGCATGCTGCCTACCAGGCAGAGACGCTCAAGGATTGCCGGCGCGGTCATTGCCACCAGTGTGGTGTCTGTGATTTCGAAACGCTGCAGCCACAGCGATTTGAAGCCTGTCCCCATGTCGAGGCGGCCGGGGAGAATAAGGCGGTGGAGTACCAGACGCTGGAGCTGGTTTACAGCAAGCGGGATGATGCGCGTTTTTTCGGCCACCTGGAGTTGGCCAACATTTTCGCCCGGGCGCTGCGGCGGGCGGGCATCATGGTGCTTTACTCCCAAGGATTTCATCCCATGCCCCGCCTCTCTTTCGATGATCCGCTGCCGCTGGGCATGGAGAGCCAGTCCGAGCGCATGTGGCTCAAGGCCGATAGTGCCATCGACGTGCAGAGCGTAAGCGCGCGTCTGGCCGAACAACTGCCGGCCGGTCTCGACATCGTCGCTTGTCGGCGGATAGCGCCGGGCAGCATCAAAGAAAAGCCGGAGATGGATCGCTATCGGCTGTTCCTTACCGCCGGAGAGGCCGAATCGGAATTGCTGGAGCGTTTTCATGCAAGGAGTTCATGGCCCTATACCCGAAGCAAGCCCAGGGCTGCCGAGCGGCAGGTCGACCTGAAAAGCTGCGTTGCGCGCCTGATGCGCATCGATAGCGAGACCATGGAACTGGACATTCGCAAAGGCCACGGCATGACCCTGCGACCGGCCGACATTTTGCGCAGCGTCCTGGGCATGAGTGACCTTGCCGTTGGCGGTGTGCGCACCATGAAGCTCCTGACACCCGATGGGTGTTCAGGGGCGTCTCAAGACGGTTGACATGCAGCGGCGAACGGGATAGCTTAAATTTTTAACTAAATTAAATTATTATAGATTATGCCAAACAAAAAAATCATTATCAACGACATGCCCCACGAAACCCGAGTGGCGCTGCTGGAAGAGGGAGAAATCGCCGAACTGTTTATCGAACGCCAAGGCTCTTCGGACAGCTCCGGCAACATATATAAAGGTAGGGTGCAACGGGTCTTGCCCGGAATGCAGGCCGCCTTCGTGGACATCGGTCTGAGTCAGGCGGCCTTTCTCTATGTCAACGACATCAAGACCGACAATTACGAGGATCTCGAGGCGGCCTTCGGTGAAAGCGTGGAGTTGGGCTACGGCCAATCGGACGAAGTGGCCATGGGCGGTCATACGATCCGAGGATCGGAAAAAAGCCCGCCCAACATCGTGGATCTGATCACCGAAGGCCAGGAGATGCTCGTGCAGGTGGCCAAGTCGCCCATCGGCACCAAAGGGGCTCGCATCACTTCCTACATATCGCTGCCCGGGCGCTTTCTGGTGTTGATGCCTACCTCGAGCCATATCGGCGTCTCACGACGCATCGAGGACGAGGCCGAACGATTGCGTCTCAAGGAGATGGTCAGCGAACTGCGCAAGGATCACCTGGGCTATATCGTGCGCACCGCCGCCGAAGGCGTGGGACCCGAAAAGATCGCCCAGGAAATGGATTTTCTCAAGAACCTGTGGAGCGGCATCCAGCGCAAATATCAAAACGCACCGGCCCCCTGTCTGATCCACCAGGAACTGGACATCAGCCTGCGGGCGGTGCGCGACCTGCTGGTGCACGAGGCCGAAAAACTGATCGTGGATTCGCGCAGCGGCTGTCAGGAGATTCTCTCGTTTCTGGACACCTTCATGCCTAACCTGAAGGACTCCGTGGAGTTGTACGAGGGCAGCGAACCGATCTTCGATGCCTACAACCTGGAAGGGGATATCTTTCGGGCGCTGAAAAAAAAGGTATGGCTCAAATCCGGCGGGTACATTATCATCGAGCACACCGAGGCGCTGGTGGCCATCGATGTCAACACCGGCCGCTATGTGGGCAAGCACAACCTGGAGGAAACGATCCTCAAGACCAACCTGGAGGCGGTCAAGGAGATCGCCTATCAGATCCGGTTGCGCGATATCGGCGGCATCATCATCATCGATTTCATCGACATGGAGAAAAAGACCAACCAGGAAAAGGTCTTCAATGCACTTACCGAGGCCTTTGCCAAAGATCGCAGCAAGACCCACATCCTGCCCATGTCGGAAATGGGACTGATCCAGATGACCCGCAAACGTATCCGCAAGCCGCTCTACCGACAGTTGTGCGAGCCTTGTTTCTACTGCGAGGGCGAAGGCCACCTGTTGTCGGGCAAGACCATCTGTTACAACATCCATCGGGAAATCCTGCGCAACTCCCGGGATATGATGGGCGCCGGGCTGACCCTCAAGGTGAATCCTCAAATCGCCGAGATGCTCCTGGGGGATGAAAACCATATCATCGTATCGCTCGAAAAGAGCATCGGCCGGCAAGTTACCATTTACCCGGAAAGCCGCTTTCACCTGGAAGAGTTCGACGTTCTGGAAACCTACGGAAAACCGGGTTGAAGCCGGCCGCGGAATTAAATATTGACAAGCTTTAAAGCTTAGGGTTAAGTTTGCGGTTTGAACAAGCGGCCGCACCGGTTAAACGGTCGATTTATTTCGAGAATCAGGGGCGCCGACCCGTATCCCAATACACTGGAACAATAAGGGAAAAGCATCATGAAAAGAACGTATCAACCGAGCAAGATCAAACGCGTCAGAACCCATGGATTCCGCAAACGTATGTCCACCAAAGGCGGCCGAATGGTGATCAACCGTCGGCGCGCCAAGGGGCGCAAGCGGCTGGCGCAATAAGGGCCGAGCGAAGCGTCGGGCGGGTCAGAGCGGGTCCCCCGGCGCCGTGATTTTCACCCTTGGATGGCATCGTAAACTTTTTAGCTGCGGTCGATTGCAGAACAGAGACGGGAGGGTTGCTTCCGGATTCGGACATTCTGAATCTCGGGGGCTCCTTCCGTTTACGATGACCTCAACATTGGAATCCGAAGAAGGATCGTTGAATTACCGCTTCACCAAGGCCGATCGGCTGCTCAAACGCGCCCAGTTCGTGCACCTGGCAACCCAGGCGAAGAAAGTCCACAGCCATCTGTTTGTCGCTTTCTTCGAACCCAGTCCCCACGGCAGCAGCCGCATCGGCATCACGGTCAGTCGTAAAGTTGGCAATGCCGCGACGCGCAACCGCATCAAGCGCCTCGTGCGAGAGTACTTCCGGCAGAATCGCCGCACGCTGGAACACCCTTGGGATATCCACGTGATTGCCAAAAAAGAAGCGGCCGAGAGCGGTAATCAGGCGGTGACTGGATCTCTTGAGAAAATTTTCAAACGGATTGAAGCATCCATCGAGCCTCCCAAGGCCGTATAATCGCATTGGCGTAGCTATTGCCAAAGTGGTGATCCGCGCCTACCAACTCGTCATTTCACCACTGATAGGGCCGGCCTGCCGGTTTGAGCCTTCGTGCTCGCGCTATGCAATGGAAGCGCTGGAGCGATACGGGCTTCTGAAGGGAAGTCTTCTCGCTGGCCGGCGGCTGTTGCGCTGCCACCCGTGGTGTGATGGAGGTTTCGATCCGGTCCCCTGAATTCGGCCGATCCGGCCTCTTCTCAAGAGCCGCCCTGCGCCCACCCTTCACGTCCTTCCGGCCGTCGATAGAACCTTCGGTTTTTTGGAGCGATAAGCAGGTTTACGATCATCAAGGAGAAACAAATGGAACAAAAACGGCTTCTGCTGGCCATCGGGCTGTCCTTCCTGGTTTTTTTCGTTTGGAGCATTACCTTCGCACCTAAACCATCCGAAACTCCCACCGAACAAACGCTGGCCCAAAAGCCGGCCGAAAGCCCTGCCGCGAAGGCCGGCGAAGGCGCAACGCCGGCGCCTGCGGCCACCCCTGCCCAAGAAACCACCGCCCGAAACGTTGAAGCTTCGCCCGTCGATCGGGCCGCACGCGAGATCGTCGTGGATACACGGCTTTACCGCATGACCCTCTCTGAACAGGGGGGGGCGGTGAAAAGTATGGTGCTGAAAAATTACCGGGAGACAGTGGAGAAGGACTCGCCACTAAAGGAGCTCATCCCGGAAGGGACCGGCAGCACGGTGATCTCCTCTTTCGGTGCCGAAAGCGGCAGCGGCGGAGCCCAGGCACTGTACACAGCAGGGATCGAAGGAAATAAGATCGACGTTCAAGGCCAGCCGCAGGAATTGCGCTTTACCTACGCCAGCCCGTCCGGCATCCGCATCGAAAAAACGTACCGGTTTTCTCCGGAAAGCTATCTCATAGACCTTAAGGTACAGATTCAGAACCAGGGCAGCCAGGCCGTTCAGGGCGTCCTGAAGCTTGGGCTGCGGCATCCAATTCCCAAAGACGCCTCCAGCTACGGTTTCCAGGGCCCCCTGGGCTTGATCGATGGTTCCCTGAAAGAGGTTAAGATCAAGGATATCGAGAAGGAAGGGCAGTTGCAGGGGAACCTGCACTGGATCGCCATCGAAGAGCACTACTTCATGGAGAGCCTCATCAACAACACGCCCGGGCCGGGCATCATGGCCGTATCCTACGCTGTTCCCATCGTTGAAAATCAGCTTGTCAAGGAAACCGGAGAGATCGCTCCCGGCAGCAGTTATAGCCTGGATTGCAGCATTTTCATGGGGCCAAGAAGCCTCTCGGTGCTCAAAGCCGCCGGCAACGACCTCGACAAAGCCATTAATTTCGGCTGGGTCGAGATCATTGCCAAGCCCTGCCTGTATTTCATGAACTTCATCTACAGCTTTATCCCCAACTACGGCATCGCCATCATCATCCTGACCATCATTACCCGCTTGATTTTCTGGCCGCTGGCGACCAAGAGCTATAAATCGATGAACGACATGCGCAAGTTGCAGCCCCTGATGCAGGAGATCCGCCAAAAATACAAAGATGATAAGGCTCGCATCAATCAAGAGACAATGGCCCTTTACAAAACTTACAAAATCAACCCCATGGGCGGATGCCTGCCGATGTTGATCCAGCTCCCGGTCTTTTTCGCGCTCTATCGCATGCTCTACCAGGCCATCGAATTGCGCCACGCCCCATTTTTCGGCTGGATCAACGACCTGTCGGCGCCCGACAGGCTCTTTCATTTCGATTTTAAAATACCCTTCATGACCGAACCGTACGGTATCCCCGTGCTCACGCTGATCATGGGTGGCACCATGCTGTTGCAGCAAAAGATGTCACCGCAGGCGGGAGACCCGACCCAAGCCAAGATGATGATGCTCATGCCCATCGTTTTCACATTCATTTTCATCAACTTTCCTTCCGGGCTCGTTCTTTACTGGCTGGTCAGCAACATCGTCTCCATTGGACAGCAATACTACATCATGAAGAAAATGAGCTAGCGGCACCGGGACCGGAAACAGCGCTCGGAGGGAGGGTATAATGGAGGTTTCAACCATGAGCGAATATGTGGAGTTCGAAGGTAAGAATGTGCAAAAAGCCCTGGAAAAGGCCGGCCAGGAGCTGAACAAAGCAGTGGACCAATTGGAATACGACGTGGTTTCACACGGATCATCGGGCATTTTCGGATTCGTGGGCGTCAAAAAAGCGAAGATTCGGGTTAAAATCAACGGCAGCACCCAGCGCCAGCTCCAGGAAGATGCACGTGAACAGGCACGCAACCTGGTCGCCAACGCTTTCGATGAAGAAGAGGGTGATGAGATCGAAGAGGAGGTGGCCGCTGCCGAGATTGAATCGGTCGATATGGATCAGGCGATATTGGACGGCAAAGCCGCATTGCAGCGGATGATCGATTTCATTTCCGAGGGTTGCCAGGTCGACGCCGAAACGCGCAACGGCCGTATCCTTTTCAAGGTCGCAGGCGGCAACAGCGCCTTGTTGATCGGCAAGCGGGGACAGACGCTCGAAGCGATTCAGTATCTGGTGGAAAAGATCATCAACAAGAAGAACGACACGCGTATCCGGGTCATGGTGGACGTGGAGGGTTACCTCAGCGCCCGCAAGAGCAATTTACAGAAGCTCGCCTCCAAGCTTGCCGAAAAGGCGAAAAAAATAAACAAGCCCGTGACCATCGGACAAATGAACGCCTACGATCGGAGGATCGTGCATCTGCACCTCAAAGACAATCAGGAGGTGCGCACCCAGAGCGTGGGCGAAGGCTATTACCGCAAGCTCGTCATCTTTCCCAAACGGCGGCGGCGGGGGAAGAGTTGACCCCCAATTTTAAAATGGGGGATGGTGAGCGCCACCAAACCATCCCCGCGAAGGGATCGGTCGCCGGAGCCGACGGCGACACGATTGCGGCGATTGCCACCGCCGCAGGAAGCGGGGGCATCGGGATCATCAGGATCTCCGGCCCAAAAGCAGGCGCCATCGCCCAACGGCTCTTCCGGCCCGGAAGCGCCCGGCCAAAGGAAAAACCACCCCAAAGCCAGCCTTTTAAACCTTACCGTTTGAACTACGGACACCTCGTCGGCCCATGCAGTGGACAGCCTTTGGACGAAGTCTTGCTGGCCTTCATGCCAGGACCGCGCTCGTATACCCGGGAAGACATCATCGAAATTCAGTGCCACGGCGGCCAGATTGTTCTCCAAAAGATTCTCGACATGGTGCGGACGTTGGGGGCGCGGCTGGCCGAACCCGGGGAGTTCACCCGGCGCGCCTTTCTTAACGGCCGTATCGACCTCAGCCAGGCCGAAGCGGTCGCCGATTTGATCAATGCCCGCAGCGAGATGGCCTTGAAGCTGGCTGCGCGGCAATTGAGCGGTGAGCTTGGATCTCGGATCAACGGCATCGTCGATGCGGTGACCGATATGCTCGCAGAGATCGAGGCAGACCTGGAATTCGGGGAGCAGGGCAGCGTCGGTGTCAGCGCGGCAGCCATCGATGACCGTGCGCTCCAGGAGAGGGTCATCGAGCCGATTCAGGGCCTCTTGCGTGGATACGGTTTTGGGCGGATTTTGAGGGATGGGCTGAAGCTGGCCATCGTAGGAAGGCCCAACGTGGGCAAATCGAGTCTGCTGAATCGGATCATCGATCGCGAAAAAGCCATTGTCACGCCCTTTCCCGGCACCACCCGGGATCCCGTGGAGGCCAGTGCCACCATCGAGGGCGTCGGCATCAGGTTGATCGACACGGCCGGGTTGCGGGAGAGCCAGGACCCGATAGAGCGCATGGGCATCGAGAAGACCCGGGAAGCCCTGCGGTCTGCAGACCTGGTGCTGTTCGTCATCGAGGCTCAAACAACGCCAGGTGCCGAGGATCAGCGGATTCTCGCTGAAATAAAAGGGCGAGAGTTCCTCCTTGTCGTCAACAAATGCGATCTGGTAACAGGTGCAGAAATGATCCGTCTGCCGGAAGCCTATCGGGTAAACCCGGCCATATTCGTGTCGGCCAAAACAGGCGACGGGCTCGACCGGCTTAAGAAAGGCATCGGCGCCTTATGGGGACAAGGAGCGAGAGAGGAAATGGGCGAGACGTTGGTCAGCGACCTCCGGCACAAGCTCGCCCTTGAAGGCGCATTGTTCGACGCCCGCAATGCGGCCCGCGGCTTGAAAGACAACCGGGCGGCGACCGACATGGTTGCCATGGATCTCAAGCACGCCCTGGTACAATTACAAGGAATCACGGGCCAGGCCGCCGGCGGTGATGTTTTGGACGCCATTTTCAGGAAGTTTTGCATCGGGAAATAATCAAAACGTCTAGCGTGAAACCCATCGCCGTCGATTGTTTCACGTGAAACAACAAGGAGATTTTTATATGGATTTCAGCATGTTTTTTAAGCAATACGAAGCGCTGGTTCAACAAGCGGACGCTCTTTTTGGGCGCGTGCGCCAGGAGTATGGACCGTGTGTGCGTTGCCAAGAGGGGTGTTCCGATTGCTGTCATGCGCTCTTTGATCTGACCCTGGTCGAGGCGCTTTATATCAAAGCCAAATTTGATGAACAGTGCGAGGGCAAGCCCCGGGAGGAGTTGATCGAGCGGGCCAACGAGGCGGATCGGCAGATTTACCGCCTCAAACGCCAAGCTTTCAAGGAGCACGAACAGGGCCGGCCCGAGGATCAAATCCTGGAGGAAATGGCCACCCAGCGGGTGCGCTGCCCGGCGCTGAACGCCCAGGATCGATGTGATATATATGCTTTCCGGCCAATCACCTGCCGCATATATGGCATTCCGACGGTGATCGGCGGCAAGGCCCACACTTGTGGTCTTTCCGACTTCAATCCCGGAGAAACCTACCCCACGGTCAAGATGGATGCGATCTATCAACGTCTGTATGAAATTTCGCTGGCGCTCTCCCAGGCCATCGAGAGCCGTTATCCGGGCCTGGCGGACATGCTGGTGCCGTTGTCCATGGCCCTGCTCACCGACTACACCGAGGAGTACCTCGGCGTACGCCAGAAAAAATCGGACACGGACGCAACATCCGCCGGCGACAAGGAGTAGGGGGCCATGGCCGATCAGCACAGCTATTCCGATCAGCGCAAGAAGGCGATCTTCGACAGCATGTCACCCCGCCGCCAACGACATATTCTAAAGCGCGGCTATGACCAATGGAATCCCTTCGAAGAGCCCAAGGACCCCATCGACATTCGTCGCGATCCGACCAAACGAACGACCCAGCAACTGGTTCGCGAATTTTTGCAACAATGCGGCCAGGAGAAATACAGCAACGCCTATGGCCGCGGAGTGCTGGAAATGGCGGTGGGGATCATCAACAACGATGACCGCTTCATCGGCATGTTCGAATTTGCCAAGTGGTATGCCGAAGAGCTGAAAAAGGCCGAGGTTGCTGAATAGCGCATATGGGAAAACGGCGCATGGTGCGCAAGCGTTGCCGGCCAAGCGAAGTTGAAGCGCCAATCGGCCTTGCCCCCTGTTCTCCGGGGTAAGGCCTTTTCTGCGCGGGGAGCGTCATTGAAGATGCCGATGCAAGCGCAATTGTTGAGGCTGATCGCCGAAAGCGTCGGCGGCTTGACTGTCGACCGGCTTTTCCGCAGCCTGCGGGAAACGTTTCCGGCTCTGGTACGGCGCGACTTTCGGGAGATGCTTCAGCAACTGGTGACCGATGGACGACTTCACTATCGCCAACACCATGGCGTCACTCGCATTGCTTTGGGGGGTTATCGCCCCGCAAAAATCTCCGAACGCATCTATTTAATGGCAGCGCCGATGTCCGCAAGGATACCGCCGGGCTCGGCAGGCGTGCGCCTGGCGGAAGGAACAGCCTTCGGTGCCGGCGATCATCCGACCACCTGCCTGATGCTGCGAGCCTTGGACCCGGCGATAATCGGGAGGGGCGCGCCGGGAAAGAGAGCGCAAATTCTCGATGTGGGGACCGGCAATGGCGTATTGGCAATTGCGGCGCTTTTGCTGGGTGCCGAAAGGGTGGTGGGGTTGGATATCGATCCCCAGGCCTGCCACGAGGCGCGGCACAATGCCCGGCTGAACGAAGTGGCGGAGCGCTTTCTTGTCGTCGCGGGTTCGGTCGAGACGATGGCGTCTGGATGCTACGATCTGTTGTTGGCCAATTTACGGCCGCCCACCTTGGCCCGACTGCTTCCCCGCTTCGGCGCGTTGCTGGCACCGACGGGGTTGCTCATGCTTTCCGGATTCAGGTGCGCAGAGCGAACGGGTGTGGAAAAGGGGTTGCCGAGTGGGTTTCAGGTTGTGCAGGCGGATCAAGACAGGGATTGGGCCATGCTTGTTGCGCGGAGGGGTGCTCCGCTTTTCGGGTCCATCCTGGGAGGTCCGTAAAAAGGCGCCCCAATGTATTGGTGACGAAGCGATCGCCCGCTGTTGGGCCTGTGGTTGCGTCGCCCCCGCAAACCCGCTTCAGATAAGGGTTTGCGAGGGCGACGCATTTTCGTGGCATGCGGGTGACCGGGCCGTACTATTTGAAAACCAGTTTCCCGCCGAACCAGCCGGCCAGTCCGGCGACGCCCAGATCGACGAGATGGAGCAGCACGAAGAACCAGTTGGCCCAAAACCCGTTCTGGTAAATGTCGGGTACGGCCAGCCACCAGATAGTCAGCACCAGGGAGAGTGCAGTTACAACCCCGGCACAGATGAGCTTGTTTTTGAAGATCGAGGTCATATGGCCGCCGAATCGGTTGAGCCAGTCGACCAGGCCGGTGGCGATCACGATGGGCATGGCCAGACAGACGAATACCAGGTTGTAACGCGCGGCGATGGCGAAAGATTCGCACTTGAAAAGCAAGGCCAGCAGGCAGAACAGCACTGTGACCGGCAGGACCCCATTGGGGATGTGCACGGCAATAGGGTGACCATGCAACCGGGTGAGGGTTTGGGCAATGAAGGTAAGCCGTGGGTTGCCTTCCCAGGGGGGCTTAAAGCCTGTGCCCTGGGGCTTGGGCGCGGGCGTCCCTTCCGGCTCAGTGCTCTCCGGGGGGGTGCTGCCGGTGGCAATGGCCGGTTGGGCATCCTCGGTCACCGGAACGAAAAGGGATCTGTCGGCGCCGCATACCGGGCAGTTTTCCGGCGGTTCACTGCCGTGGTGAATATATCCGCACACGGTGCAGCGCCACTGATTGGCGGTGACCGCCGCCTTGGCCGGCGCCTCGGCGGGTGTGGCCGCCGGCTCGCCGGCATCTGGCTGGTAGGGAACGAACAGGCTCTGGTCCGCACCGCACACCGGGCACTTTTCCGGAGGCGTATCGCCCTGGTGAATGTAACCGCATACCGAACATTGCCACTTCTTCATGTATCATCCTTTGCTTCCGATTATTCGTCGATGGACAGGGCGGTGCCGAGTAGAAATTCTTCGTATTCGGTGGGCCGCTCCTGAAGTAAATCCAGCATGGCTTCATACTTCTTGCGTTCGTCGCTGTCGCGCCATCGCTGCCACTCATCCAGACTCTGCCATGTTCCGATGACGATCAGATTATTGGGAAATCCCCTTTTGGAAAGGGTCTCTCCGGAAATGTACCCGGGCTGATGCATGGCCCTTGAGCGCAGTTCGTTGAGCAGCGCGATGACTTGCCGTGATTTTCCCGCCTTGAAGCGCCTTTTGATGATGATTTTGGCGATCATGGGACCTCCTTGTCATGAAGGGTTATGGGACTCGGCAGTGGGGGTGGTGGTTGGCGCCGGTCACTGCCGGTGATCACGTGAAAGCATCCGGTGGCAGATCGTTCCGATTCGAATGGGCACAGCAGGTAATGGCCCGGTCAGCACCGTCGGTGCAGCAGCGATTCGCTTGATTTCATGGTGGCACAGGCCGGTAAGAGGGTCAAGCGAAATGCTACCCCGCAGGTCGTTACGCGCCTGTCGACCTGCGGGAGACAGGTATCGATAGGGGTTGCAAGCGTGCGGATTACTTCATCAGGAAGCTCCACAAAATACCGGCGCAGATGGCGGATCCGATGACCCCGGAGGCGTTGCAGGCCATAGCGTGCATCAGCAGGTAATTGCCGGGATCCTCCTTTTGCGCCACCATGTGGACTTCGCGCGCCGATCCCGGCACCGCCGAGACACCGGCGGCACCCAGCAGGGGGTTGATCTTCTCTCTCATAAAGAGATTCATGATTTTGCCAAAAATGACGCCCGAAGCGGTGGCGATGGAGAAGGCGATGGAGCCCAGGAAAAAGATCTTCAACGAGGTCGGGGTGAGAAATACGTCCGCCTGGGTGCTGGCGCCCACCGTGAATCCCAGGAAAATGGTAGCCGTGTCGATTACGGCATTGCTCGCGGTTTTGGCCAGCCGGTCCACGACACCGGAGACTTTCATGAAATTTCCCAGGAAGAAGGGCCCGAGCAGGGGGATCGAGGCCGGGGCCAGCAGGCAGCAGAGCACTACCCCGACAACGGGAAAAATGACCAGCTCTTTGCGCGATACGTGGCGTTCGTCGTCCGGCATGCGGATCTGTCGTTCCTTTTTGGTGGTGAGCAGTCGCATGATGGGCGGTTGGATGATGGGGATCAACGCCATGTAGGAGTACGCTGCGATCGCGACCGGTCCGATCAGATGCGGTGCGAGCTTGGCGGTGAGGAAGATCGAGGTAGGCCCGTCGGCGCCGCCGATAATGGCCACCGAGGCGGCCTCGTTGGGTGCGAACCCCAGGGCCAGCGCGCTCAACAGGGTGAAGTAGATACCCATCTGCGCGGCGGCGCCCAGCAGCATGAGTTTGGGCCGCGCCAGCATCGAAGAAAAGTCGGTCATGGCGCCTAATCCCAGAAACACAATGGAAGGGTAGATACCGGAGGTCACCCCGAAGTAAAGGTAGTGCAGCACGCTGTTGTTTTCGTAGATGCCCAATCCGAAACCCTTGAAAAATGGCAGGTTACCAACGACGATGCCGAAGCCGATGGGCAGCAGCAGCAGCGGTTCATAGTTCTTGGCAGCGGAGAGATAGCAGAAGAAAAAGCCGACGCAGATCATGACGATGTATCGCCAGTCGACCATGGCGAATCCGGTGTTTTTCAGAAATCCAAGCGCCAGTTCCATAATTTGTCCTCAGGTCTTTAGGAGTAAACTTGAATCAAGAGTCCTGTTTCCAGCAAAAGTGGCCCTTTTCGGCGGGAACCAGGATGCCCTGTTCGCGCCAGGCACGGATGGTCAAGTGCGGGTGAGGACAGTCGTTCTTCACGAGTTCCTCGTAGAGTGCGGTGAGTTTGAAGCCTTCGCCCATGTGCGCGGTGAACAACTGGCACACGCGGGCGGCGCCACCCGGATCGCAGAGCCAGTCCACCACCTCGATGGGAGGGCACTCCGCTTCGGCGGCGTTCGCGGGTGGTGCCGGTTTTTGGGTGTCGAAAAGGGCGAGCACTTTGTGCAACTGGGAGATGACGAAGGCGAGACCGGACAGACCGATCATGACGATGATAGCGCCCGTAACCGCCATGGCCCATCCGTTGTTGGCCGCAATTAGATCTAAGCCCATGGTGCAAAACCTCCTGGACCGACTGTGCCGTGCCCGCAGAGCGGCGGCCCCGTCGTTTTCGCGAATGGATCCTGCTATGTGCCCCTGGAATTCCCTAAAAGGCCTTTTTTTCGATCATACTTGGGCTCAAATGTCAACAGATTATTGATCTGTAACTTTTTAAGCGCTGGAAATTGATGGATTTCCATTGTTGTTGACATCAAGCGGCCACCACCATATGCTCGCCGGACATTCGGAGCCGTCGCCGAGACGCGCGCCAGGATCAACCCTCGATTCGGGAGAGACACCCATGCAAGACAGCAGTACCCTGATATTGGACTATTTTGAACAGATCAACGCCGTTCCCCGTTGTTCCAAGAACGAAGCGGCCCTGTGCCGCTGGCTGCAGGCATGGGGCAAAGAGAGAGGTTTCGCCGACGCCACGGATGCCGCCGGCAACCTGGTACTGCGGTTGCCGGCCGGCCCGGGTGCTGAAAGGGCGCCCACGGTCGTGATCCAGGCGCACATGGACATGGTGTGTGAAAAGACGCCCGACTCCGATCATGATTTTTCCCGTAATCCCATTCGGTCGGTGCGCAAGGGCGATTGGCTCATGGCGGACCGCACCACCCTGGGCGCGGACAACGGCATCGCCATCGCGTATGCCCTGGCGGTGGCCGACCATTCCGACCTGCGCCGGCCTCCCATGGAATTGCTCTTTACGGTGGACGAGGAAACCGGCCTCACAGGGGTCAAGCAGATGGGCAAGGATCTGATCCAAGGCCGTATTCTGATCAATCTGGATTCCGAGGACGAGGGGATTTTCACCATCGGGTGCGCCGGCGGCGTGGACAGCAACCTGAGCCAGGATTTGCCGGCCGAGCCGATACCGCACGGCTGGGGGCTTTATCAATTAGTAGTCGGCGGGCTCAACGGCGGCCATTCCGGCATCGACATCCATCGACATCGCGCCAACGCCAACAAACTGCTCGCCCGCACGCTGGCTGCCCTGCACAAGCGCGCCGAGTGCCGCATTATGACGCTCGCAGGAGGATCCCGCCACAACGCCATCGCCAGGGACGCCCAGGGCCTGTTCGCCTGCGGCGCCGTGGAGGGGAGCATAAAAGGCGTCGTGGCCGAGATGGAAAAGACTTTTCGCGACGAGTATGGCGCCAACGAACCCGGCCTGTTCGTCCGCGTCGATTCGGCCCGGAGCGATGCCGCCATCGTGCTGACCCGCCAGGCCAGCGAACGCGTCGTCTCCCTGCTGCTGGCCTTTCCCCACGGCGTGGCCGGCATGTCGCCCCATCTGCCCGGCTTGGTCGAGACCTCCAGCAACCTGGCCAAAGTTTCGGTCCAGGCCAGCCGCCTGCGTGTCCTTTCCAGCCAGCGCAGCAGTGTGGTCACCAGGCTTGCGGAAATTACCGGCACGGTGCGCGCGCTGGCCGAACTGTCCGGCGCCGATGTGTCCGATGAGAACAAATATCCGCCCTGGCCGCCGCGCATGGAGGATCCCCTGCTGGAACGGGCCAAAGCGGTCTACACCCGGCTCTTCGGGAAAGATCCGGTGATCCAGGTGATACATGCCGGCCTGGAGTGCGCCATCATCGGCGCGCTTTATCCCGGCATGCAGATGATCTCCCTGGGACCCACCATCCGCGATCCCCACTCGCCCTCGGAACGGCTCCATATACCTTCGGTGGGGCGGGTGTGGCAATTCCTCAGGGCCCTGTTGGAAGACTTGGCGCGGGTGTGACGTTTCAAAAGAGGCCTAAAAACAACGAGCAGCACCGGATGTTTGTCGGTGCCGCTCGGTTTGCTTCCGTGGGGTCGGGCGAAGGTTCCGCGGCTAGGGCAGGGGGCAGCTGGGGTTCAAATCTTCGCAGGAGCCATATAGCGTCTCGCCCACCAGAACGCTGCCGTCGCCGTAGTAGATCACGTCCATGGCGTAATCGCCATAGATCACCAGATGGCCGTCTACCGGACAGGAGCCGTAATCGCTCAGGATGATCGGAAGATAGGGATCGGATTCCACGTAGGCCCATCCATCCACGCAGGGGCCGGTGAGCCCGCCGGAGATGTCGAGGCTCAGGTAGTAGAAGCCGTCGTCTCCCAAAAAGGTGCTGGCGCTTTCAGTATAGTCATAAAAAGCCACGGCGATTTCCGCACCGCCGTCCTGTCCGATGGCCTGTCCGTTCAACACCGTGGTGCCGGAGTAGAGGGTTCCGCCGGACCAGACCAGCCCATAGGCTTCGATATCCAGGTAAGGGGAGAGCAGCCGGCTGTCATAGACGCCCATGGTGAAGTCGGTCAGGGCCATGGCCATGGCCGTTGGATAACAGGCGTCGCCGGTGAATTGAAAGTCGATCCGACCATCCATCATGCTGTCCGCGTCCATCCAGCAATCGTACATGACCATGGTGCCGGTCAGATTGAGCAGGTCGCATTCGGTCTGCGGGTCCTCTCCGTCGAAGGCGAAGGTAATCGCGTAACTGCCCCCGTAGGGGCATCCTTGCCGGTCCGAGCCGGAACCGGACGCCTGGTAGTGGTCGGTGGCGAGGTGGGAACGGATCTGGTCGAGCACATCGTGCCAGAGGACCTGCCGCGCTGCGACCTGCCGGGCGGAATTGGTTCGATTCTGGGAGATATAGCCATTCAGCGGCCCTGCCAGATTGCCGACGCCATGTGCGAAGCTGACCATGCTGGCGGTCGTCGATGCGCTGTATTCGTCGACGGTCATGGGGGTGTCCACGGAGGCGGGGGTAAAGCCGGGGAAATAAGTGCTGTCGCCGCCGTCGCTATCGCCGCCGCCGCCGCACGACAGGCAGAGCAGGGCCACGCCGGTGATGAAGATCATCCTGATTTGCTTGCGCCGAACAATCGTTTTCATAAGTATCTCCTCTGAATTTTTGAAAAATCCATGACGCAGCGGCCCTTTTCGGACATCATGCGCTAAGATGCAATGCGTGGCAGCTATGGTGGGATGGCCGGAACTATAGGATAGGTCGTTGAAGATTGGCAATGGAAAAGAGAGCGTCGCAATCGAACGCGGGCCCGCCGGCGCCGCCCCGCGCGAGCCGATCCCAGGGTCGGGCACCTGCCTCGTTCCCGAGCGGCCGGAAGTTACTCCACGCCGTAGGCCGCCAGCTTTCGGCGTAGGGTGTTGAGGCCCAGGCCGAGCACTTTGGCGCTCTGGGATTTGTTCTGGGCCAGCAGGTTGTAGACGCTTAAAATGTGCTCTTTTTCGACTTCGGCCAGGGGCCGCAGCCCTTTTTCCACGGGGTGGGCGGGAGCTGCGGCGCGCCGGGGCAGAGCGCGCATGTGCTCGGGCAGATGGGCCAGGTCGACGGGCGCGCCCTGGGCCAGGTTGGCGGCCGACTGCAGCATGGATTTGAGCTCGCGCACGTTGCCCGGCCAGCCATAGGCGGCCAGCGCCGCCAGGGCGGCCGGGGTGATGCGCCGCCCGGCGGGCGCTTTGGCGTCGTACTTGGAGAGAAAGGCTTCGGCCAGGAGCGGGATGTCCTCCGGCCGTTCGCGCAGGGGCGGCAAGTGCAGCCAGCCGCCTCGGATGCGGTAGTAGAGATCTTTGCGAAACGCCTTGCGCGCGATCATGCGGTCGAGGTTTTCATTGGTGGCGGCGATGAATCGCAGGTCCACCCTGACCCGGTCGCTGCTGCCCACGCGGGAGAACTCCCCTTCCTGCAGGACCCGCAGCAGCTTGCCCTGCAGTTCCAAGGGCAGGTCGCCGATCTCGTCCAGAAAGAGCGTTCCGTGATGGGTGTGCTCGAGAAATCCGGTGCGTGCGCCGGCTGCACCGGTGAAAGCGCCTCGGGCGTGGCCGAAAAATTCGGCTTCGAAAAGCGTGGCGGAGACCGAGGCCATGTTGATGGGCGTGAAGGGATGGCGCGCCCTGGGGCTGGCCTGGTGGATGGCCCAGGCCAAAAGCTCCTTTCCCGTGCCGCTTTCGCCGGTGATCAGGATGGGCACGTTGCTGGCGGCGTGCAGCTCGGCCTCTTTGAGCACCCGGCGCATGGCCGGGGCCTGAGTGAGGATCGGTGCAAACGGCGCCGGGTTGACCAGTTCCGCCAGGGATTGACGCTTCTCCAGGTCGAGAATGTCCAACAGGCGCTTGCGCTCCAACGCCCGGGGCAGCGTCAGGGCCAGGACATCTTTGGCCACCGGCTTGACCAGATAGTCGTAGGCTCCCCGGCGCAGGCATTCCACGGCCGTGCGCGCCTCGTTGATGGCCGTGACCATGATGCACTCGGTGCCCGGGCTGGTGTTTTTGATGTGGTCCAGCAGGGCCATGCCGTCCATATCGGGCATGGTCATATCGATGAGGGCCAGGTCGAAGAGCTCCCCCCGTTCGAAGGCCGCCGCGGCTTCAAGGGGGTTGTCTGCCAGCCGCAGGTCCGCATAACCGAGATCCTGCAACTTGCCGGCCAGCAGTTGCAGGTAGTCATGGTCGTCATCAATGAGAATGATATGGTTGCTCATGCCGCTTCACCCCCAGCGCCCTGTGCCAATATGGCAGGTTCGAAAATTGCCGTTCCAGTTTGGCACACTCGCATTAATCGCCTGTTTTAACGCCCTTTTCCAGGAAAATATCCCATTTTGGCATGGTTGTCCAGCCGCAATGAAGGCCCCCCTTCGATGGCAGGGTCAGCGGCCGCAATGAATTAATGTTATATATCAATGCATTAATTCGTTGATGGGGATGGGTTCCAAATTGGCATATAGGTTGCTTTGGAATCTCTTGGCTTCAGAAACCAATCTCATAATCGAACAGGGGAATTTCGATGGCATCCAAACAAACGTCCGAGACGAAGAAGAGTGTGGTGGGCTCCGTCATGGTGGTCGGTGGCGGCATCGCCGGTATTCAGGCCTCCTTGGATCTGGCCGATTCCGGCTACCTGGTCAAGATGGTGGAAAGCAAAAGCGCCATCGGCGGGGTCATGGCCCAGCTGGACAAGACCTTTCCCACCAACGACTGCTCCATGTGCGTCATCTCGCCCAAGCTGGTCGAAGCGGGCCGGCATCTGAACATCGATCTGTTCACGACCAGCGAGGTGGAAAAGGTCGAAGGCGAGGCCGGCAATTTCAAGGTCACCCTGCTGCAGCGGCCGCGTTATGTCGAGCTGGACAAGTGCACGGCCTGCGGCGAATGCGCCAAGGTCTGTCCCATCAACGTACCCAACAACTTCGACGAAGGCTTGCGCGAACGCAAGGCCGCCTTCAAGCTCTATCCCCAGGGCATGCCCAGCGCTTACGCCATCGAGAAGCGCGGCACCGCACCCTGCAAGGCCACCTGCCCGGCGCACGTGAGCATCCAGGGCTACATCGCCTTGATCAACGACGGCCGCTACAAGGAGGCCTTGAAACTGTTCAAGCAGGAGCATCCCTTCCCCGGCGTGTGCGGCCGCGTGTGCCACCACCCCTGCGAAGGCCAGTGCACGCGCAACGATGTGGACAAGCCCCTGGCCATCCGCGAGCTGCATCGTTTTCTGGCCGACTACGAGCGCCGGAGCGGCGAGACCTACGTACCGGAAATCAAGGAAGCCAAACGGGATGAAAAGATCGCGGTCATCGGCTCCGGTCCGGCCGGCCTGACCGCGGCCTATTATCTGGCCCAGAAGGGATATAGCGTTACCATCTTCGAAAAACTGCCCGAACCCGGCGGCATGATGCGCGTGGGCATTCCCGAATACCGCCTGCCACGGGACATCCTGGCCATGGAGATCGACACGGTGCGCAAGCTGGGCGTGGAGATCCGCTGCAACGTGGCCTTCGGCAAGGATGTCACCCTGGAAAGCCTCAAAAAGGATGGCTATAAAGCCTGCTTCATGGCCATCGGCCTGCACGGCGGCCGCCGGCTGGGGGTCGAGAACGAGGATGCCGACGGCGTGCTGCAGGGCGTGGATTTTCTGCGGGATGCGGCCATGGGCAAAGAGGTCCAGATCGGTGAAGAGGTGATCGTGGTGGGCGGCGGCAACGTGGCCATCGACGTGGCCCTCACCGCCAAGCGCAAGGGGGCCAAGAAGGTCACCCTGATCTGCCTGGAAAAGCGCGAGGAGATGCCCGCCTGGCAGCACGAAATCGAGGAGGCCCTGGAAAGCGATATTCAGATCGTGAACAGCTTCGGTCCCAAGAGCTTCTTCATCGACAAGAATAAAAAGGTATCGGGCATCGAGTTCAAGACCTGCACGGCGGTCTTCGACGAGAACAAACGTTTCAACCCCAAGTACGACGATAACGCCTGCCAGCCCTTTTTCGGCGACACCGTGATCATCGCCATCGGCCAGAGCACCGATCTATCCGGCCTCAAGGAGCAGAACATCGCCATCTCCCGGCCGGGCGGCTTGCAGGCCGATCCCGTGACCCTGCAGACCCCCATCGAGTGGGTCTTTGCCGGCGGCGACGCCTTCTACGGCCCCAAGTCGGTGGTCGACGCCGTGTCCTGCGGCAAGGAGGCGGCCGAGAGCATCCACCGCTTCGTCAACGGCCTGGACCTCAAGGAAGGCCGGGAGAAGACGTGGGAGTTCGTGAAGCCCGAGACCGCCCGGGAACCGAAGAAGGATCGCGTCAAGGTGCGCTGCCTGGACCCCGCGGCCCGGGAGTGCAACTTTTTGGAAGTCTCGTTCGGCTACGACGAAGAAGAGGCCAAGCGCGAGGCCGAACGCTGCCTCAAGTGCGGCATCTGCTCAGAGTGCTACCAGTGCGTCGAGGCCTGCCTGGCCAAGGCGGTCAACCACAACCAGCAGCCCACGCGCACGGTGGTGGAGGTCGGCTCGATCATCCTGGCGCCGGGCTTCTCGCCCTACGACCCGAGCAAGCACGAGTACTACGCCTACGCCAACCATCCCAATGTGGTGACGGCCCTGGAGTTCGAGCGCGTCCTCTCGGCCTCGGGCCCCTACCAGGGCCACCTGATCCGGCCGTCGGACCACAAGGAACCGAAGAAGATCGCCTGGCTGCAGTGCATCGGTTCGCGCGACATCAACAAGTGCGACCACAGCTACTGCTCGGCGGTATGCTGCATGTACGCCGCCAAGCAGACGGTCATCGCCAAGGAGCACAGCAAGAGCGGCCTCGACACGGCCGTCTTCTTCATGGACATGCGCACCTACGGTAAGGAGTTCGAGCGCTACTACATGCGCTGCGAAAAGGAGAAGGGCGTGCGCTTCGTGCGTTCGCGGGTGCATACCATTGATCCCCTGGAGGGCGGTGATCTGCGCCTGCGCTATGCCAACGAAGAGGGCGAGCTGGTCGAAGAGATCTTCGACATGGTCGTTCTATCGGTGGGCCTGGCGCCCAACGATGCGGCCGTGCGCCTGGCCAACACCATGGGCGTGGAACTCAACAGCCACAAGTTCGCCAAGACCCGGGACCTGGCACCGGTGGCCACCAACCGCGACGGCATCTACGTCTGCGGCGTCTTCCAGGGACCGAAGGACATTCCCCAATCGGTCATGGAGGCTTCGGCCGCCGCCGCCTCGGCTACCAAGAATCTGGCCGAAGCCCGCGGGACCCTGATCCGCACCAAGCAGCTGCCGCCCGAGCTCGATGTCTCCGGCGAGGCCCCCCGGGTGGGCGTCTTCGTCTGCAACTGCGGCATCAACATCGGCGGCGTGGCCGACGTGCCGGCCGTGCGTGAGTACGCCCGGACCCTGCCCCATGTGGTGCACGTGGAAGACAATCTCTTCACCTGCTCCCAGGACACCCAGGACAAGATGAAAGTGGTGATCAAGGAGAAAGGCATCAACCGGGTGGTGGTGGCCTCCTGTTCGCCGCGGACTCACGAGCCGCTCTTCCAGGAGACGATCCGCGAGGCCGGCCTGAACAAGTATCTCTTCGAGATGGCCAACATCCGCGACCAGAACACCTGGGTGCACATGAACAACCCGGAAAAGGCCACCGAAAAGGCCAAGGACCTGGTGCGCATGGCCGTGGCCAAGGCGGCCTACATCGAACCGCTGCATCAGGTGAGCCTGGAAGTAAAACACGCGGGCCTGGTGGTGGGCGGCGGCGTGGCCGGCATGGAAGCGGCCCTGGGGCTGGCCGACCAGGGGTTCCAGACCTACCTGGTGGAACGTTCGAGCCATCTGGGCGGCAATGCCCTCTGGCTGCGGGCCACCTGGCAGGGGGAGAAGATCCAGCCCTACGTGGAAGCGCTCGTCGAGCGGGTGAGCAATCACCCGAAGATCAAACTCTACCTGGACGCGGAAGTGATCGAGACCTCCGGCATCCTGGGCAACTTCACTTCGACCATCGCCATCGGCGGCACCACCATGACCACGGTGTCCATCGAGCACGGCGCCACGGTGCTGGCCACCGGCGGCAAGGAGTATGTGCCCACGGAATACGAGTACGGCCGGCATCCCAATATCCTGACTCACAAGCAGATGGACGAGGCCATGACCGGTGGCGATCCGCGCATCGCGGCCGCCGACACGGCCGTCTTCATCCAGTGCGTGGGCTCGCGCATCCCCGAGCGGCCGTCGTGCAGCCGCGTCTGCTGCACCCACAGCGTCAAGACGGCCATCGCCCTCAAAGAGCAGAAACCAGAGATGAACATCTTCATTCTCTACCGCGACGTCCGCACCTACGGTTTCCGCGAAGATCTCTACCGCAAGGCCCGCGAAAAGGGGGTGATCTTCATCCGTTTCGATCTTACGGCCCCGCCCCAGGTGGTGCAGAACAATGGCGAACTCAGCGTCACGGTCAAGGATCACATCCTGGGCCGGCCCATCGAGCTGAACCCGGACCTGCTGGTGCTGGCCACGGCGATTCTGCCCAACGAAAACAAGGATCTCTTCGAGCTGTTCAAGGTGCCCATCAACGCTGAAGGCTTCCTGGTAGAGGCCCACGCCAAGCTGCGGCCGGTGGACTTCGCCTCCGAAGGCATCTTCATGGCCGGCCTGGCGCACTACCCCAAATCCATCGACGAGACCATCGCCCAGGCCCAGGCCTCGGTTTCCCGGGCCGCCACCATTCTGAGCAAGGACGCCATCTGGGTGGGCGGCGTCACGGCCATTGTCGAACCGGACCGGTGTGCGGTATGCTGCACCTGCGTGCGCACCTGCCCCTACCATGTGCCCTACATCGGCAGCGAAGGCCACGCGGTCATCGACCCGGCCGGCTGTCACGGGTGCGGCTGCTGCGTGGCCGAATGCCCGGGCAAGGCCATCACCCTGAAGCATTTCACCGATCAGCAGTTGATCGCCAAGACAGCGGCGCTCTTCGCCGAATGCGTGGCGCGGTAATGTATGTGGATCATCACAAACCCGAGACTCACTAAAGGAGAGGAAAAGCCATGAGCGCGACCTACGAACCCCAGATCGTCGCCTTCTGCTGCAAGTACTGCGCTTACGCGGCCGGCGACCTGGCCGGCTCCATGCGGCTGAACTACCCGTCCAACGTGAAGGTGGTCCAGGTGCCCTGCACCGGCCGTGTGGACATTCTGCACCTGCTGCGCGCCATCGAGGAGGGCGCCGATGCCGTCTATGTGGCGGGGTGACTGGAGGGTGAATGCCATTTCCTGGAAGGAAATCTCAAAACCCGTCGTAAAGTCGAATACGTGAAACGCGCTTTAAAAGAGATGCAAATGGAAGAAGGGCGTGTGGAGATGTTCAATCTCTCGTCGGCCCAGGGACCGCGCTTTGCCGAGATCGCCACGGAGATGACCGAACGGGCGAAGCAAATGGGGCCCAGCCCGCTGAACCCCTGTAACTAGTAAGGTGAGGGCTGGTTTCAGGCGAAGACTCGGGTCGAAGGCGGCCGGTAGCGGTCGCCCGCCAGTCATGACGGATAATGTCTGCTGTTGACGGATTAAACCATATCGAGGTGAACCATGATTATAGCGGATCGAAAACCCCTGGGCGAGATTCTGGAGATGATCAAGCCCTATGACAACATTGCACTGGTCGGCTGCAAGGGGTGCGTGACGGTGTGCAATGTGGGCGGCCTGAAAGAGGTGGAGATTCTGGCCTCCACCCTGCGGATCGCCCGCAAGAAGGAAGGGCGTCCCCTGAAGGTGGACGAACGGATGCTCGAGCGCCAGTGCGACCCGGAATACATCGAGCAGCTGCGCGATGTCCATGACCAGTATGATGCGGTCCTGTCCATGGCCTGCGGCGTGGGACCCCAGTTTCTCTCCGAAGCCTATCCCCTGCAGCGCTTCTTCCCCACGGTGAACACGCGCTTCATGGGCGGCGCCGTTACGCACGGCATCTGGGAAGAGCGTTGTGCGGGCTGCGGTACCTGCATCATCCATTACTTCGACGGCCTGTGTCCCATCGCGCGCTGTTCCAAGAGTTTGCAGCACGGTCCCTGCGGCGGCAGCAGCCACGGCAAGTGCGAGGTCTCCAAGGATATCGTCTGCATCTGGGACCTGATCGTGCGCAAGAAGATGGAGCAGGGCCGCCTGGAGGACCTGCGCAATTACAGGGCTGCCAAGGATTGGCGCACGGCCCGGGACGGTGGACCCCGCAAGAGCATGAGAGAGGAGCTGGTGCGATGAGCGACAACGGTTATAAATCCGGAAGCAATCTGGAAAAGGTCCTGAGAGCCGGCCATTTCGCCTTTACCGGTGAGTGCGGGCCGCCCAAGGGCGCCAATGTGGAGCACTTGAAAGAGAAGATGAATCCGCTGCGGGGCGTGGTGGACGCCATCAACGTCACCGACAACCAGACCGCCGTGGTGCGCATGTCCAGCAAAGCCGCCAGCGCCCTGATGGTGCAGGCCGGCCTGGAACCCAACTTTCAGATGGTGTGCCGCGACCGCAACCGCATCGCCATGCAGAGCGACATCCTGGGCATCCATGCTTTGGGCATCCGCAACATGCTCTGCCTGTCGGGCGACCACCAGACCTTCGGCAACCACCCCGAAGCCAAGAATGTCTACGATCTGGACAGCATGCAGCTCATCGCCCTGGTGAAGAAGATGCGCGACGAGGGCAAGTTCCTCAACGGCGAAGATATCGACGGACCGCCCAAACTCTTCATCGGTGCGGCCGCCAACCCCTTCGCCGAGCCCACCGAATTCCGCGTCTACCGCCTGGCCAACAAGATCGACGCGGGCGCCGACTTCATCCAGACCCAGTGCATCTACAACATGCCGCGCTTCCGGGAGTTCATGAAGCGGGCCGTGGACATGGGGCTGACCGAAAAGTGCTACATCCTGGCCGGGGTGACCCCCTTCAAGAGCGCCGGTATGGCCAAGTACATGGCCAAATCGGTGCCGGGCATGGACGTGCCCGACGATGTGATCAAACGCATCGAGGGGGCCGGCAAGGGCAAGATGGCCGAAGAGGGTATCAAGTTCGCCATCGAGCAGATCCAGGAGTTCAAGGAGATGCCGGGCGTGGCCGGCGTCCACCTGATGGCCATCGAATGGGAGCACAAGGTGCCCGAGATCGCCGAGCGGGCCGGCGTGCTGCCCAGGCCCAAGGTAGACTAGTCGTTTCTTGCCATTCAGTGAAGTACGTTGCCTGCAACCACTGGGTCGCGCGTTCCGGTGTCGCCCGTCGGCCGCCGGAACGCCGGCCTTCCGCCCCAGCAGGGATGAGCCCCCCATGAGCGTCAAAAAGAAAATTCTGGTGGTGGACGACGAGCCCGATCAGTGCGCCCTGGTGCGACGCATCCTGGAGCGTGCCGGGTATGAAGTGGAGGAGGCGTACGACGGCCACGAATGCCTGGAGAAGGTGCGCGCCAATCCGCCCGATGCCATCGTGCTGGACGTGGTGATGCCCGAAATCGACGGGCTGGCCGTGTGCAAGATGCTCAAGGGCGACGGCAAGTACTGCCATATTCCGATCCTGATCCTCTCCGCGGAATCCTCCTGCGTGACTTCCACGCGTTTTTCCCGCAACCCGGAACTTTACCGTCCGGCCGACGACTTCCTGCCCAAACCCGCCTCGGCCGAAGAGATCACCCGCGGCCTGGCCGCGCTGCTCAAGCGCTAACGGCCGAAGTTGGCATCACCGCGCATTGCACCTTGCGTGGCACAACCGCTTTCTGCTAATCCCTTGGCATTTCCGGCAACTGCCGACCCGCCCGCGGCGGGCCGGGCGCAACCCCTAGGAGGCCCCCCATGCCTTCATCCGCTGGGCAGCACGATTCCTCCACGCCGACACGCTTCTCGTTTTTCCAGGTGGCCCGCTTCGTGATGGGCCTCCCCTTATTGCGCAATATCCTGCTGGCCTGTTTGGCGGTGGCCTGCCTCTTCCCGCTTTATCACAGCCTGCTGCTCAAGCCGGCCTACCGCCACCTGCTGCTGCGGATGAGCGAGGATGAGGCACGGCGCACGGCCGTGCACCTGATGCGCACCTTAAAGATCGAGACCCGACCCTTGAACGCCGACATGCTGCCGCCGACGCTGATCGAGGCGGTGGCCCAGCTCAAGGCGGATTTCCAGTTGGAAAAATTAAAGATTTTCGATCCCGACGGCCGGGTGATCTTCTCCACCGATGAGCAGGAGGTGGGGTCGATCCACCAGAGCCCTCTTTTCACCGAACGGGTCGCCAGGGGCGAGATCTGTTCCCAACTGGTGGTCAGGGGCGGCCGCACCCTGGAAAACCGGCTCGTCTCACGCGACGTGGTGGAGATCTACGTTCCGATCCTCTCCCATCAGGTATTCCTGGGTGCTTTCGAAATATACTATGATATCAGCGCGCCCCGGGCGATGCTGGCGGACCTCCTGCAGCGCAGCAGCCTGACGCTGCTGTGCATTTCGCTGAGCATGCTGCTCATCGTGGGCACCGTGCTCTACCGGGCGGCCAAAGCCATCCTGGCCCATCGCGAGACCGACGAGGCCCTGCGGCGCACCCACGCCGAACTGGAAAAGCGGGTGGACGAGCGCACCGCCGAACTGATCCGTTCCAACAAGGATCTGCAGCTGGAGATCGTCGAGCGCAGCCAGGCCGAGGAAGCCCTGCGGGCCAGCGAGGCGCGTTTCCGCAGGCTCATCGAAACCATGCCCAACGGCATTCGCGAGATCGATACCCGGGGAACGATCACCTTCGTCAACCCGGCCCATGCCAAGCTCTACGGCTATAGCGAGGAGGAGTTGACCGGCCGCTCCATGTTTGATCTGATCGCCGCCGAGAGCGAGCGGCGCCAGCTGGCGCAGCACCTGGCCTATCTGGTGGCCCAGCAGCCGCGGCCCAGCCCCTGGTTCAGCCGGGATCGCACCAAGGAGGGCCGCATCATCGAAACCCAGGTGGACTGGAGCTACCGGCGGGACGCCCAGGGGCAGGTACAGGGCCTGACCACCGTGATCTCGGACATCACCCACCGCAAGCAGGCCGAAAAGGCGCTGCTGGACAACATCAAATTCATGAACACCCTGCTCGACACGATTCCCAACCCGGTCTTCTTCAAGGATGACGAGGGGGTATACCTGGGATGCAACACCGCCTACAGCGAAACCCTGGGGATCGCCAAGGAGGAGCTGTTGGGGCGGCGCATCATCGATCTGCCCGATCTGCCCTTCCAGGCGATGGTGCCTGAGTATCATCGCCAGGACATGCTGCTGATCCAGTCCCCGGGCATCCAGATTCACGAGCAGCAGGTGGCCACCGCCAATGGCGAGCTCAAGGATTTCATCATGTTCAAGGCCACCTTCCGGGACGCCGACGGCCAGGTGGCCGGCCTGGTGGGCATCATGCTCGACATCACGGCCCGCAAGCAGGCCGAAAAGGAGCTCAAGGAGAGCCAGGAGCTGTTTGACGCCTTCATGCGCTACCTGCCCGGCCCGGCGTTCATGAAAGATCCGGATGGCCGCTACCGCTTCATCAATCCGGGCTTTTCCCGCCTGGCCGGCACCACGGCGCCGGCGCCCGTCGGCCTGCGGGACGACCAGGTGTGGGACCCCCAGACCGCCCGTCAACTCCAGGCCAACGACCAGGCGGTGCTGGAGAGCGGCACGGCCGACAGCGCCACCGAAACCATCCAAATGGCCGACCACCAGACGCGCCACTTGCTCACCACGCGTTTTCCCATCTTCCAGGAGAACCGCCTGGCAGGCCTGGGCGGTGTCTCCATCGACATCACCGAGCGCACCGAGGCCGAAGAACGCCGCCAGCAGCTGGAGCGCCAGCTGCAGCAGGCCCAGAAGATGGAGGCCCTGGGCACCCTGGCCGGCGGCATCGCCCACGACTTCAACAACATCCTGGCCGGCATCATCGGCTATACCCAGATCGCCCTGTCCGAGGTGCAGAAAGAGTCGCCCCTGCACGGCTACCTACAGCGGGTGTTAACCGCCGGCGAGCGGGCCGGCGATCTGGTCAAGCAGATCCTGGCCTTCAGCCGCCGCAGCGAGATCGAACCCACCCCGACCAGGATCAAGACCTTGATCAAGGAGGTGCTCAAGCTGGTGCGTGCCACCTTGCCCGTGACCATCGAGATGGTGCAGCAGATCAAGAGCGACGCCACGGTGATGGCCGATCCGGTGCAAATCCACCAGGTGATGATGAACCTGTGCGCCAACGCGGGCTACGCCATGCGCGAAAAGGGCGGGCGCCTGACCGTGAGCATGGAGGACACGGTGCTGGACGAAACCTTCACCCGTCAGTTCACCGATCTCAATCCCGGCCCCTATTTGAAGCTGTCGGTGGCCGACACCGGCCACGGCATCGCCGCCGAGCACCTGCACCGCATCTTCGAGCCCTTCTTCACAACGAAACCCAAGGGGGAGGGCACCGGCATGGGGCTCTCGGTGGTGCACGGCATCGTCACCTCCCTCAAAGGGGTGGTGACGGTGCACAGCACGCCGGGCCAGGGCGCCCGGTTCGACGTCTACCTGCCGGCCCTGGAAGGCGAGCCGGCCCCCAAGACGGCCAGGGCCGAGGCCCTGCCGGTGGGCACCGAACGGATCCTGTGCGTGGACGACGAGTCATTCCAAAGCGACATGAGCCGACACATGCTGGGATTGCTGGGGTACAAGGTGGAGACGCGCACCAGCGGGGCCGAGGCCCTGGCCCTGCTCGAGTCCGATCCCGGCGCCTTCGATCTGGTGATCACCGACATGGTGATGCCCGGGATGACCGGCGACGTGCTGGCCACCCGGATCCTCACGCTGCGCCCGGACATGCCTATCATCATGTGCACCGGGTACAGCGACAACATCACCGAGGAGCGAGCCAAGATGCTGGGCATCCGCGCCTTCGCCCTCAAGCCCCTCGCCATGGAAAACCTCTCCCGGTTGATCCGGCAGGTGCTCGACGCCCAGCCCGCGCAGGCCGAAAGCCAAGGGGACGGCGGCGAACATTCTGTTTGAGGCTTGGGAAAAGGGCGGTGCTGCGGCTAAGATCCGGACCATGCATGCAATACAGGGGGTGGTTCATAACACCGCCGCAGGAATCAAACGATGGCGCGGGCGACTGCTTCTGGGCGCCCTGGCGTGCCTGGTGCTCGTGGTGGGCCCAGGGACAGCCCCTATCGCGATTACCGCTTCGACCGAGCCTTTTTCAATGACCTCATCCAGAGCCAGGCGGTGACCCTCGACGACAGCGCGGAGGCAGCGCAGGTGGCCCGGCTCTATCTTTTTCCTCACCGCCACCGGCAGCGGGAAGGCGCGGGTCGAGATCAAAACCCTGGAGGTCCGGCCCCAAGGCCGGCATTTTAGCGTGCGGGCCGGGCTGCCGCTCTCCCCGTTCCGGCCTCGGTCCGAAGATTAGATCGAGCGCATTGCGAAGATGTGGTCCAAACCGCGGGCCCGCATCAAAAGGGCCCACGATCTTTGCGGGGAAGAAGCAACGCTTCTCGGCGGCTGGGGGGATGAGGGAGCCCGGCGGTGCCTAAAACCTGGTCGTTGCCGCGATGCATAGCGACCAACCTTGGTAACTGCGCTCCTGGCCGGGGTGGATCCAGTTGGGGTCGTCATCCATGAGAAAACCGGCGAGGGCGGCCTGCAGGTGCAGCCAGTCGTTCAGTTCGTGGCCCAGGCCCAGGGAGAGGGAGGTCTTGGTCCGCTGGCCCACATAGTAGATGTTGCTCGGGTCGTAGTCGTTTTCGGCGACATACAAATAGCCGAGGAGGGCGCTGGCGGTGGTGGCCTTGCTCAATTGGTAGCGGGCGTCCAGATCGGCCCCCCACTCGTCGCCGTAGCCGTTGTGCGGCTCGGTGCCGATGCCGGTGCCGGAGACCAGACGGTACTCGCTCTTTTGGCGGGTGATGGTCCGGACGGTCAGGCCCAGTTGATAAGCCTCCTGCTTGTAGCGCACGCCGGCGCCCACCAGCAGGGTATCGCCTCGTTCGAGCAGATCTTCGCCGGCCAGGGTGTCGGTGTCGAACATGGCGTACTGGCCGAAGAACCGGGCCTGCCAGCCGCTTTGCCATTCGTAGAGGATCTCGGCCGCGACATTCCAGATGTCGCCCGGATCGTAATCCCGGTCCACGGAACTATAGTCATATTCCCCCTGGATGGCGTACCCCGTGCCGGCGCCGAAGGTCCAGTTCTGCCAGCGCCGGGCCACGTTCACGAAGGGGTTGAAATCCAGGCCCCGGCCCGGGGTGACGATGGAGACCAGGTCCGGGTCGAGCATGACCCGCAGGTCCCGGGGGTCCAGCCCGGTCCGGCCGGTGGGCAGGTTGGTGTCCACCCCGAAGAGCCAGTCCAGGCCCAGGGTATGGGCCAGGACATAGGAGAGATTGAGCTGGGTGTCCAGGAAGCCGCTGATCGAGCGATCGCCGAGGACTTCAAACTCGGCGCCGGTGTCCGCATAACCGGCCACCACCTCCCAGCGGAACTGGGACAGGGCGCCGCGCAGATAGAGCGGCACGTAGGTCTGGTAGCCGTCTTCATCGGCGTCGTTGGACCAGGCCTGGTAGTGGAAGGCGGTTTCGGCTTCAAAATCCGCGGCACGGCCGGGAGCGGCCGGGCAAAGCAATGCAACGGCCAGCAGCATACAGCTTAGAGCTCTCTTCGTCATGGGGTATCCTCTTGTCGTTGCAAAGCAGAACATGAAGAAGCAATGGGTCCGTCGCCGGGTTCAGGGGGCATACTTGGCGACCAGCTCGTCCTTCAGCGTCACGAGGGTGCTCACGCCGGTAGTCCAATCCACCGGATCGCAGACTTCCGGCAGGATCGAAAATCCATAGGCGTTCGCGTTGTAGACCATGGAGACCGTCAAGCCGCTCCAGCCCGTGCAGGGGGCCGGTGTCACGGTGATGTCCGACTGGCCCAGGAGCTCATAGGTGGTGATGATCTCCTGGAGCGCGAAGTAATCGGTGGAGTCCATCGGCGCCGACCATTGGGCAATGACAGCGTCGCTTTGCTCCTGGGAAAAGGCGATGGCGGCATAATTGAAAATGACGGTGGTGGTCACCTGGGGCGCGGCCGTGCCGGCCGGATCGTCCCCCACGAAGGTGATGGCGGTGATCTGTACCTCCCGCAGGGTGAACTGCCGGATGGTGGAGGCGGCCCCGGGCAGGCCGCCGGCCGATAGCCCCACCACGCGCCAGTAATAGGGCTGGTCGAGGATCAAACCGGTGGTATCCGGCTGTAAACTGGTGATGGCCGGGCTGACGACGTCATACTCGCCGATGATGGTTTCGGCGGCGAAAGAACTCGAATCGGCCAGGGTCACCCGGTAGGCAGCGGCCCCCACCAGCCGCGTCCACTGCAGGGTCAGGCCGTCAGGGGCCACGATGGCGGCGTCGGCAGGAGCGAGCAGTTGGGGCACGAACGGCCCGGCCGTTATCAATCCGCCGTCCACGCTTCCCGGGGTCAGGTAGATGGGGGTGCCGCTCTGCCCGGAATAAAGGGGGCTGCCGTCCGGGCCATAGCCCGCCACCTGGATGGTTGCGTAATAATTGGCCGGCAGACCGGAGATGACGCCGCTGCCGGTGGCGCAATCCCACGGGCCGCCCGCCCCGAGCAGTTCTCCGCTCTCGGCATAGACGGCGGCCGTGACCGTGGCCACATCCAGGCAGTCGGTGAGGCTTTCGCGCTGGTAATCGGGCCGGTCCCAGACCACCTGGAAGGAGAGGGCGCTGGTGCCGCCGCTCTGCTGGGAGGAGGCGCCGCCGCCGCAGGCGGCCAGCACGAGGACCGCAAGCGCCGCGAACCGGCGAAGTCGTAGACAGCGTTCAGATCCGCCGCGGAAACTCATGATCATGCTCCCTATGGATGGGGTTAGCGCCAGCGCACGTTGACATCGGAACTCTGCACCTCGACGGGGTGCTCGCGTTTTAAGATCTCGTCCGGCTCGGGCCGGTCGACCACCGACACCTTCTGGCGCAGCCGTTCCAGGACCTCGATGGTATCGACGGGTCTGGCGACGAGTTTGAGGGCGCGCAACTCGTTCAGGTCGTCGGTGGCCTGCTTGAAGCCGGGATCGGCCTCGATGGCCTTCTGATAGGCCTCGGCGGCCTGGTCGTATTTCTGCTGATCGCTCAGGTCGACCCCCTGGAACCACTCCATGAGGGCCGTCAGGTCGGTGGTCAACGGCTTGCGCAGCGTTTCCATCTGGGCCGGGGTCAGGTCCAGTTGCAGCAGCCGCACGATCTCGAAGAGCAGCTCCTTTTCCATGCGTATCAGCTCTTCGAACGGCCCGGTGCTGGCCGGCCGGCCGAGGGTGTCCTGGCGCGAGACGCGCACCACGTCCGAGTCGATCTGGAGGCCGTTTTGCTGCGCCGGCACCAGGCGCCCGCCCACCAGATAGGCGGCCCCCAGCAGGCGGCCCACCCGGGGCGCGGTCTGCTGGTCCACCAGCCCGGTGGTGCCCAAGCGGAGCTCTTCCAGCAGGGCCTGGATCCGGGAGCGCTCCACCAGTTGCAAGGACTCGATCTTGGAAAGGTCGGTGATCAGCATCAGGGTCAGGCCCTTTTGCAGCGGGTCCAGATCGGGGCGCCTGGTCTGGTTCTGGAAGTAGAGAACGCTGACCGTGTTGACCGCGGCCTTGGAATCCAGGGCCTTTTCGCTGGCAACGGCCTCCCGGGCCCATTGGCGCAGTTCGTCGGTGATTACCTGGCCGGCGCCGGCCGGGACGGCCCCAAGGCCGATGAGCAATACCGTCAGTAACAGAAGCGATCGGCGTCCGAAACCATGGATGCGCATGAGGGGTAGCCTCCGGTAATGGTTCGTTTGTTCGAGGGGTGCGTCTGTCTGTATATGGTCTCCCGGCCGCCGGGAGTCAAGCCCTTTCAGCCGGCCGTCGCGGGAGCCCTTTAGCAGGCTTTGGGGGGCCTGTATACTCCCTTCGAACGGATCCGGTCCAAGTCGTGCGCTGCGGTTTCTTCCCGATCAGCCCTATCCACCGCATGGCGGCCCAATTTTTTAGAAAACCTTGAAAGTCATGGGCTGGCTTTTTGCAGGTGCACCGTTTTGTTGAGGAAGACTCGGGGCGGGTCGTGGGAAAAACCGGCATCGCGGGCGGTCTGGAGCATGGCCGCGAACGCCTTTTTCGAAACATGCAAGGGTGGTTCGACCGCCAAGATCTGCGCGCCGGGCTTGAGCAGGGCGCCAATCTCCTGGAAGAAGGCGCGGGGATTGACCAACTCGTGGAGGATATAGAAGGCCAGCACGAAATCCAGCGGCAGGGCCAGGCCGATGCGCTCGGCCTGGCATTGGTGCAGCGTTACGCGGCTTTCCAAACCGCTGCCCGCGAGGCGCCGACGGATGAGATCAAGCATGCCGGACTGCAGGTCGCAGGCCACCACGCAGCCGGAGGGGCCCACCAGGCGGGCCATTTCCAGGGTGAAGAAACCCGGGCCGCAGCCGAAATCGAGGACGGTCATCCCCTCGCGCAGGTAGGGGCCGAGGATCTTGGCCGGATTCTGCACCCAGCGGCGGCAGCGGCTGGCCAGGGGGCCGGCAAGAGCCACCGGGCAGATGTGAGGCTTGGTCTTTTCCATGATCATCTCCTGATCGAGGCCGTCGGTATCTTCCGGTTACTCGACGTTTTACTGCGCCGCCCACTCCACGATCAGGCGCATGGCCTTGATCACGTTGAAGCACCACAGGTCGGTGAAGTTCTCCGGCAGCGGCTGATCCAGAGGGATGGTTTCGCTGGCCGAGAGCGCCTTGGCGCCGTCGAAGTCCACATAAGCCAGGCGGGCGGTGAGCTCTTCGGCCGGCCGTCCGAAGGCCTCGCCCGGCAGCATGGCCACGCCGGTATCGGCTAGTAACTTTTCACACAGGGCCTTGCCCGTTTTGATGCCCTGCCGGGCCAGGGGTTCGGCCAGGGGCGCGAAGCTGGGGAAGAGGTAAAAGGCCCCTTCCGGGGGATGGACCCGGATGCCGCCGGCCGAGAGGAGCGCGGCGCACTGGGTGCCCAGGGCCGCCAGGATCCGGCGGGCGTGCCACAGGTAACGCTCGATGCGGATATCTCCGCGGAAAGCCGAGATGGCCGCATGCTGGATGGGCGCGCTCACCGAAGTGAAGGTTTCGCTGGCCACCGCGGCCATGGAGTCCAGCAGCCAGTCCAGGGCCGGCGAAAAGGTGAAGGTGCCCAGGCGCCAGCCGCCCGCGCCGCACCACTTGGAGAGGCCCGAGCTGACGATGGTGCCCTCGGGGTAGTAGCGCGCCACGGAGATGTGCTGGCCGCCGTGGTGCAGCTGGCCGTAGATCTCGTCCGAGAGCAGCACCACCTGGTACTTGCGGGCCACCCGGGCGATATCTTCCAGCTCGGTCGCGGTGTAGGTGCAGCCGTCGGGGTTGCCGGGGTAGTTGAGGATCAGCACCCGCGGCCGGAAGTCGTCTTCTTCGCCGGCGCAGTGCCGTTCGAGCAGTTCGGCCGTCATGCGCCACTTGTCTTCGATGCGCGTGTGGATCAGGCTCACCCGGCGGCCGGCGATCAGCGCCTGGGGAATGTACGAGACCCAGCAGGGCGTGGGCACGATCAGCTCGCCGTAGTAGACCAGCTGCAGCAGAAACATCAGCTCCTTGGAGCCCGGGCCGATGAGCACGTCTTGGGGCCGCGCCTCCACGCCGTCCTTCTTGCGATGGAAGCCGGCCACCGCCTCGCGCAGGGCCGGCAGCCCCGCGGCCGGCAGGTAGTCCTTCTCGTGAGCGTGCAGTTTCAGCGCCTCCACCACCGGCATGGGCACCGGAAAGGGCGACTGGCCCAGCCCCAGGCGGTACACCGTGCGGCCCTGCTGCTGCAACAGCTTGCTGCGGTCGTTGATGGCGATGGTGGCCGACTGGCCCAGGCCGCGGATGTTCAAGTTCAGGCTGACCTGCTTGCTTAAATTCATCATGAACCTCCTCGTTTTCGACCCCGGGAAACGCGGGCCGGTGGGTGCGTTCAATGAAACACACATGGTCCATGATTTCAAGGCTTGATCCCCGGCTGGGCGGCCCGGCGCATCAGCCGCAAAGGGCCGCGGCCGTGGCCCGCTCGGCCGCCTCGGCGGCTTCGGACAAAAAGCAGATCAGGCTGGCTTCGTCCAGGGCTTCCCCGAGATCGATGATTGCCGTCACGCAATCCATCGACCGGTGTTTGCCCAGCGGCCGGCCGCAGGTATCCAGCAGGTGCAGCATCTTCTTGTTCTGCGGCAGTACATTGGCCTCCATCCAGCGCACCCCGTTGGCCAGGGCCCGGTCGCACATGTGTTCGAGCATGGCCCGGCCGAGGCCTTTGCCCTGGAAGTCGTCCGCCACCGTTACGCCGAATTCGGCCCGGTCGCTCTCCGGCGGTTTGCTGCGGATGTAGTAGATCAGGCCGACGATATGCTTCGCGGGCCCCACGGATTCGGCCACGAAGGCCTCGCCACTGTCGGACGTGAGCCGGCCGAGGGCTTCCATTTCCGCCTGGTCGGGCACATACGGCGCCATGTAGCGCTGATAGCGCGACAAGGGCGAAAGGCGCCGGTGCATTTCGGTCAGGCGGACGGCATCGTCGGGAACAGCCCGGCGGATCAGGACCGGACCGGTCGATGTCGATGCGAGGGTGGCCTCGGCGGGCAGCGGGCGCAGCGGGAGCCAGGTGTCGCCGACGAATGATTGGTCGGTATTAGTTTGATATGGCGTCATGGCAATTCCTCCCCTTGGCAGCATGATTGAATGATGGTTGTAATATTATAGCCGTCATGTTATATGTCAACCATAATTTTATAGGAGGGCGAAAAAAGGGCGTTTATGGGGAAAAATACCGTTGAAAAGCGGGAATTCAGACCCCATATTTCAGGTCATGAAAGGATCTCAGCCATGCGATATGAAAAGGGTCACAAAGAGCTGACGCGCGAGCGCATCGTCAAAATCGCCTCCCGCCGGTTCCGCAAGGACGGCATCGACTCGGTGGGCCTGGCCAGCCTGATGTCCGAGGCCGGACTCACCCATGGGGGGTTTTACAATCACTTCAAGTCCAAGGAAGACCTGGTGGCCACGGCCCTTGGCAGCGCCCTTCAGGACAGCTACAAGAAGCAGGATCGCCAGACCTCGGAAGAGAATTTCGCCGGCCTGGAAAAATTCGTGCGCGCCTACCTGCACCCCGATCACCGCGACCATCCGGACAAGGGCTGCGCCATCGCCGCCACGGCAGCCGAAATCGCCCGCCACCCCGAAGCCACGCGACAGGTTGTCGCCGAGCGCATCGAGATCCTCTATGCCCTGATCGAACGCCACCTGCCGGCCGGCCTCACCCCCGACCAGAAACGGCAGACCGCCATGGCCGTCTTTTCGGTGATGGTGGGCGCCCTGCAACTCGCACGCATCGCCACCGACCCGGCAGCGTCCGAACAAATCCTTCAGAGCGGCATCGCGGCGGCCCTGGCCCTGGCAGACGCGGCGGCCGGATGAACGATCAGGGCAAAACCATAGACGATAAAGAGGTCCGCAAAAGGTTTGGTGTGGCGGTCTTGGGCGGTGAAATCCGTACAGAGGTCGATGCGACCGCTGGGTTTTAAGGCTTGATCCACGGTCAATGCGCGGTGATCCTACACCCATTGACCGCTGTCGTGCACAAAGTAGAGAATCTTTTAATAGCAGGAAGTCGGATGGCACCAGTCGAAATTTGCGGGACCGCCTTTTTATCGCAACCCAAGCCCGCCATATTTATGGATGTTTCCGGAGGGTCCGCGACAAAACGGTTGACCCCCACCGGAGCTTGGTGTTAAAAGCGGTTACTTTGAGGGAGGGATGGCCGAGTGGTTTAAGGCGGCGGTCTTGAAAACCGTTGAGCGAAAGCTCCGTGGGTTCGAATCCTACTCCCTCCGCCAGTTAAAAGGTTCATCTCGGAGAGATGGCCGAGTAGGCTGAAGGCGCTCGCCTGCTAAGCGAGTGTGGGGGGAAACCTCCACCCCGGGTTCGAATCCCGGTCTCTCCGCCATTTTTGGTTCCAGGCCCAGCCGGTCGTCCGGCTGGGCCTTTTTTTTGGGCGCCGGCGGCGGACGGCTTCATTATCGCGTCCAAAGATGATATGGTCCGCCGGCCGACCATACCGTGCCTTGAAAGGCCCCGGCGGGGGCTCACCGGAGGATGCCCGTGAACGAGTTTACCATCAAGGAGCTGCTGGTTCCGCTGTCCGAGTATGCCACCGTATCCGTGGGGGCCACGTTGTATGACGCCATTCTGGCCCTGGAAAAGACCCAGGAGGAGTTCGATCACCTCAAGTACCGCCACCGGGCGGTGCTGGTTCTGGATGACCGGGGCCACGTGGTGGGCAAGCTGTCCCAGCTGGACGTCCTGTACGCCCTGGAGCCCGAGGAGACCGATAGCCGGGATGCGGACCGGCTGCGCCAATTCGGGTTCAGCCCCAACCTGATCTGGACCGTCGAGAAGGAGAAGCGGCCCGATGGGGCGCTGTCCGACGCCCATTTGCAAAAGGCCGCCGGCCTGAAGGTGGAAAAATTCATGAAGGCGCCCACCGAGGGCGAGTTCGTGGACCTGGCCGCACCCCTCAAGCAGGCCATCCATCAATTGATCGTGGGCCGCCATTTTTCCCTGCTGGTCACCGAGGAGAAGCGGATCGTGGGCATCCTGCGCCTGACGGATGTATTCGCGGCCGTATTTCACATGATGAAGCACACCCCACCCGGGAACAAAGAGGAAATCACATGAAAGAGTTGTTCAAGCTGTTCGACCGCATCATCCAGCGGGTCAACATCAACCTGCGCGAGATGGCCTTCGACGCCACCCCTTATGTGAGCCAGCTGATCCGCCTCGAGCACATGCTCAAATTCTACGCCTTTTACGGTATCACTCCCAACCATCCGTTGAGCCTCGAATTCCAGCACTCCAGCCTGGCGGGCAGCTATTTCCTGGGCAAGTGCCGCACGACCAACTCCATTCTCTACAAGAGCGACATCCGGGGAGACGAACTGAAGAAAAAAGGAGATGTGCTGCGTTACCAGGATTTCGAGATCCACATGACCAAGGACGAAATGATCGACATCGAGGACAGCATCCTGATCAAGACCCTGGTGCACAATTACTCCCACGACCCGGAAACCATCGAGAAGTTCTTCATCCACAACACGGTCTCGACCCAGTACGCCAACATCCACGGCTCGCCCAGCGAGGGCTGTTTCGTGGGGCCCTTCGCCACCGTGGATTTGACCACCCAGACCGACTGCGTCATCGGGGCTTATTCCTACATCCAGGCCGGCGAGATCAGCCACCTGAACATCGACCCGGGAACGATCTGGGTGCGCGGGGGCGAGAAGTTCAACTTTCTCTACCGCCATCCGGCCGAGGCGCTGCGCCGCTACATCCATTTCGAGGCCGGCCAGGCCCCCAAGGGGATTTTCATGGAGTTCGTGGAGGCGCGCAAGCACGAGTTCCAGCGCATTTTCGACGTGGTGCACATCGAACCCTCGGTGCCGGTGCCCAACACCGCCTCCCTGGACCGTTACGCCGTGGTGCGGCCCAAGACCCGCATCAATGAAAACGTGCTGGTCTCCCAGCGGGCCTACCTGCAGAACGCCTGGATGGGCAAAGGGGCCAATGCCCAGGAGAACTGCTACATCATCAACTCCCGGCTGGAGGGGTACAATGTCACGGCCCACGGCGCCAAGATCATCGACGCCGACCTGGGCGAAAACGTCTTCGTGGGCTTCAACAGCTTCCTGCACGGCAAGCCCGAATGCCGCCTGAACATCGGCCGGGACAGCGTGATCATGCCGCATACCATCATCGATACCGACCGGCCCCTGGCCGTTCCGGCCGGCCGCCTGGTGTGGGGCCTGATCACCGACGAGGCCAGCTTCGAGGCCAACAGCATGAGCCTGGAGGCCTTCTCCCGGATCGAGCGGCCCTTCTGCCAGGGAGACATGTGCTTCGAGGGCAAGGGCGCGGCTTTCGTGAAGGCTTTCAAGGACCGCATCCACCATATTCTCGAAGCCAACGGCGCCTTCTTCGACGGGGAGAAAAACAAGGGCCACGCCCAGAAGAACCAGAACATCTCGTTCAACACCATCCAGCCCTATCCCAAAGGCAAGCTGGAGGGGCTCTACCCCACCATCCTGATCAAGCCTTGAGCGCCGCGCGGGTCAACGTCCCGGCCTGCCGGCGCTTGACCCGCTGCCTCCATGCCGGCATGACCCAGGCCCCCGCGCGCTGCCAGGCCATGTCCTTCTTGAACAGCTTGGCCAGCTCGGGTACGGCCTGGGGCTCGGCCCGCAGCAGCTGGCGGAACTTCAAGAGGACCAAGGCCTGGTGGTTCTCGCCTGCCCGTTTCCAGTAGCCGCTGTCGGTGTCTTCCAGCACGCTGGCATACTGGTCGGTCCAGGCCAGAAAGTCTTCATCCATGCCCAGGCGCAGGGCTGCCTCGGCATACTTGCCGACCACGAACTGCAGGGTGTGGTCCGTCGGCAGGGTGCGCACGGCTTCCCGGGCGGTCGCAAGGATCAGGCGCAGCTTGCGCTCGCGGCCGAGTCCGCGGCTGTCTTCGATGGCGATGAGATAGTTGGTGACCACCCACAGCTCGCAGCCGGGATGGGCCTGCCAGCGCGCCATCCACCGGCGGGCCTGCCGGCCTTTCTTGCGCGGGGCGGTGGCCAGGGCATGGCCGATGATCTGCCACACCTTGGTGCGCGTTTCGGCAAAGGCAGCGTGCTTTTTGGCGAAGCGGAACAGGTAGCGCCGCAGGCCGAAATCTTCCAGCTTGCTGAGGATGGCCGCCGTATAACTGCCCATGGGGTTGTCGCGGTCCTGGGCCGTGGCCAGCATCTGCTTCAACTGCTTCACCGCCTGGGGTTCAATCCCGATCCGCCACAGCAGCCGCCCCAGGCTGCCCGGGCCGGGCAGAGGCCAGGCCTGGACGGTGTCGGCCACCAGCATCTCGAAGCAGGTGGCCCCGATGGCCGCCCCGTTCCGCCAGGCGCCCAGGCCTTCCCGGACCAGGCGGCCCAGTTGATTGTGTTCCTTGAAGGCCTTGCGGACCGTGTGACGGCACCAGTCGCCCGCATCGGCCGGCAGCTGCATCAAGGCCAGGGCCGCCGCCAGGGCTGCGTCGAACTCCTGCAGGTCGGCCTTGAGCGCCACTTTGCGGGCCAGTAGATAGGGCGAGTCCGGGTAGACCTTTTCGATGGCCGCCAGGATCTTTCCGGCCGGGGTATACTTCTCCTGCGCGTAGAGAATGTCGAAGCGCAGGCAGTGAATCTTCTCGTTTTCGGGAAAGTCGTGCAGCAGTCGCGCCCACTGGGCCCGGGTGGCCTCGTCGTCCACGCCGGCCTTGTGCAGCAAAAAGAGCTTGTCGCAGGCGAAATCGGGATTTTCTTCGAGCACCGGCGGCACATCGCCCAGCACGCGCCGGGCGAACTCCCAGTTCTCGTCCGCTTTGATCCACTCCAGCAGCAGCCGCCAGGGCCACGCTTCTTTGGGAAAGCGCTTGACGATGTCGGCCACCTGGTCGAAGGCCTCGCTCTTTTTGCCTTCCATGCGGTCGATCCAGGCCAGCCGGGTGAGCAGCTGGCATTGGTCCACCGCGTAGGGCTGCTGCTCGGCCATGACCCGGCGCGCCTCGTCGAAACGCTTCTGGTGAGCGCACAGCCGGGCCAGGCGGTCGGCGGCATCGAAGAAGCGTGCGTTGCACGCAAGGGAGCGTCGGTAGGCGGCGGCCACGGCCTCCATGTCCGAGGTCAGGCTGCTGCGCCACAGGGCGTCCCCGTACTCCTTCCACAATACGGCGCCCCGGGGATATCGCCGGGTGCCGCCCTCGGCCGCGCTCACGGCCATTTCGTCCAGGCCGTTGTCGAAGAGCAGCTCCACGACGGCGCCCCGGAAGCCCACGTCTTCGGGGATCTTGGCCAGGCTGTCGGCCACGGTGTCGGCGGCCGCCTCCTTTTTGCCCTGCTTGAACAATAGATCGATCAGATCATAGCGCACCCGGCCGTCCAGGGGGGTCAAGGCGACGCCCTCCCGCAGCAGCGCCTCGGCCCGGGCCAGTTCGCCCTGGTACTGGTAATAGTCGGCCAGTTGCCGGCGCTGGATGCTGCTGAGGGGAAATTGCTTCAGGATGGCCAGCGAGCCGGCCACCCACTTCTCCTGGTCGCGCAGGATGCGGTGGGCCCGGGAGAGCAGGAACTTGAAGTCGGCGTGATGGGGAAAGCGCGCCATGGCTGCTTCCAGCAGGCCCACGGCCCGCTCGGCATCCGAGCGGCCCTGGCCGTGGTAGAGCAGCAGGCGGGCCTTGGCCTTGATGATTTCAGGATCGTCGGGGAATCTTCGCTGCCAGCGGTCCACCAGGCTGCGGGCGGTGCGGCTGCCGAAGCACTCGGCGGCCATCTCCACGAGCTCCTTGGCCATGTTCAGGAAGCCGGTGCATTTGAACATGGCCTGTTCCAGTTCGGCGAACAAGGCCTTGCGGGTGTCTTGCTGCAGCTTGCCGGACAGGTACCAGGCCTGCTGGAAGGCGTGGCTGTATTCGGGATCGAGGTGCACGGCCTTGAGATAGAGATCGATGGCCCCCTGGATGCGGCCGGCCAGGGCGGCGGCTTCGGCGCGGATGGCGAAGAGCACCGGCTCGTGGGGCGAGAGCCTGCGGCATCGCAGGAGCGTTTGGGCGATCTCGCCGCGGATGGCGCCCTGGGCGTGGTACGGGTCGAGATCAATGAGATGCAGCAGTGCAAAAGCCAGCTCCCGCAGGCCCCAGGTGTCGAAGGTGTTGCGTTTGATCCGGTTGCGCAGCAGCGTCAGGCGCTCTTCGTCCATGAAAAGGGCCTTGAGGAAATCGTAGTGCAGCATTTCGAAACCGTCGTGGTCCGGGTTGTCCGCCATCCATTGCCGGGTCAGGTCCAGCGCGGCGTCCATGCCGTGGGCCAGGGAGCACAGGTTCGCCAGAGCTCGGCGGGCCTCCAGGTTGTGGGGCTGCTCGGCGCTCCACTGCTCGCAGTGGGTCAGGGCTGTGGCCCAATCGCCGTTGGAGCGGTAAAAGGCGGTGGCGGCCTCCAGAAATGCCGGCCGATGGCCGATCTGCTGCAGGGCTGCCAGGCTCTCGCGCTCCTCCGCCTTGAAGCCCATGCGGCCCCAGAAGCCCACTGCATAGGCCAGCAGCCAGGCGTCCCGGGGGCGTTTGCAAAGTGCCTGCCGCAGGCCGGCCACGGCTTCGTCGGGATAGCCGTAGTCCTCGTAGGCATCGATCAGGGTGCTCCAGACCTCGCCCCCCGCCACCGTGTCGCCCAGTTTGTCCGTGCGCGCCTTGAGAAATTCGAATCCTTCCCGGAGCCGATGGTTTTTGGCCAGGGCGTCCAGATAAGCGCGGGCGTAATGGTGGTTCTCCAGTTCGAGCAGGGCGGCGCAGCGAAAGGGCAGGGTGCTTCCGGAAAAATCACCCTCTTGCACCCGCAGGTCGCCCAGCACATGGTAGCTGGCCGCATGGGACGGTTCGCGGCCCAGGGCGTCGTAAAGCTGCTGCGCCGCGACCGCCTGCCTGGTTTTGACCATGCCGACGTAGCTGGCGTACTGGGAGACATATTCAGCGGGCGGATAGTGCCACTGCTGGGTGGCCCGGATGCCGGGCATGCGTTTGTGAAAGACGATGCGCGACAGCATCTTGCGGATGCGGCTGCGATTGCCGGTGCGGTAGAGATTGGCCAGCAGCTCCTGGCGGATGTGTTCGCAGTCGGGAAATCGGGCCAGCAGCTGCTCCTGGACTTCGATGGCCTCGCCCAGCCGGCCGGACAAACCCAGGTGGATGCCTTCCAGGCGCGTCACGAAGGGATCTTCGGGAAAATCGGCGCGCAGGCCCTCGATGATCTGGCGGCCTTCGGCCAGGCCGGCTGTTTCGCGCGTCTCCTGGTAGGCGATGAAGGCGCTGTAGGGGGCGCTGGCCGCTTCGGGAATGGCGGAGAGCCGGTGGGCCTCGGTCGGCGGGACCACGGCGATGGCCTCGAGCCCGAACGGTCCCTCGTCATCGCCCAGGCGCGTCAGCAGCACTTTATCCAGGCGGGTGCTGGAGGGGTCGTGTATCAGCAGCACGCTGGCCGCCTCATCCACCCCCACGGCCGCCATGGCGTGATAGTAATAGATGGACTTGACCATCACCACGAAAGGCAGATCGCTCTGGATCAGCCGCCGGGCCAGTTCGCCGTCCACGATGAAGGCCTTGGCCCGCAGGCCCTGGACCTTAAGCCAGTCGAGCATGCGCCAGGCGGCAGTGCCGTTATAGGTCAGCTCGTCGGCCAGCCGGTCGCTGTCGATGGTCTGGCCGAAGCGACCCAGGACCGAAGCCACGCTGGCCGGCAGACAGGTGTTGTGCTTTTGGAAGACCGGATCATAGCCCGTGACCGTCTCCCGGCCGGCGGGATTGGCCTCGATGTTGGCCAGCACGGTCTGGTAGAAGGGGTGTTGGACCGCGGCCGCCTCGGCCTGCATGGCTGCTCGGTCCTTGCGCAGCCAGGCGATATCCAGGCGCACCAGGGCCAGGTGCTCGTGGAGCTCTGCGTCCGCCAGGGGCGCCAGGACTTCCAGATCCTGCGCCAGCTGCGCCGCCTGACCGGTCAAGCGCAGGTTTTCTTCCCGGGGGGCGCGTTCGGCCACCGCACACAGGTACCAGATGGCGGTCAGCGCCAGTTCGTACGACTGCTTCTGCTGCGCAATCGCCTGCAACCGCGCCGCGGCCTGGTCGGTGCGGCCCAGCTTGGTCAGAATGCGTCCGAGGGTTGCGGCCCCCTGGGGCATGCCGGGGGAAAGGGCCCAGGAGGCTTCGATGGCTTCCAGGGCCTGGGGCCAACGGTCTTCGAAGCAGAGCACTTCGGCTTCGCAACAGCGCACCCAGGCACTTTCGATGCCCAGCGTCGCAGCCGTGGCGAGATGCCGGCGGGCCCTCTCGAAATCCCGGATGCTGGCATAGATCCAGGCCGTGGAGCCCAACCACACGGCCTTGTCGGCGTCGTTCTCGAAATTCGCCAGGCAGACCGCCTCTACCTCTTCCAGCTGTCGCAGGACATGATGAAAGTCGTCATCGGTGCGGCCGGCATAGTAGATCACCAGCGGGTTGCCGGGCGCTTTATCCCGTGCGGTTTGAAAGAGCCGTCGCGCCAGGCCGTGGCCCCCCAGGCGCCGGGCCAGGCGCGCAAGCAACAGGATTTCCCTTAAATCCAGTTGGTTGAAATCATCTTGGGCGTCGTAGGCCGGGCGGCACAGCTGGTAGGCGTCCAGGAACCGGGTTTGATCATAGAGCGGATAGATCTGCGCAAAGCGCATTAGGCCTCCGGGACAAGTTGTTGCAGCTGAATTCAAGAAAGGTCCGGGAACCCGAGGTGCTTTCAAAACGTACGATCTGAAATCATCTCACGCCTTCCTATTTAAAATAGGAAAGCAGCGCATGCAAGTTTGACATGGGGTGGGGTGGGCAGCCGGGAATGAAAAGATCCACCGGCAGGATGCGCTCCAGGCCTTCGCCGACCTCGGGGCTGCCGTCGAACGGCCCGCCGCTGATGGCGCAGGCGCCCACGGCGATCACCACCTTGGGGGCCGGTACCGCCTCGTAGGTCTGCAGCAGGGCGGCGCGCATGTTGCGCGAGACGGGGCCGGTGACCACGATGGCGTCGGCGTGGCGTGGCGAGGCCACGAAGTTGATGCCGAAGCGGGCCAGGTCGAAGAAGGGTGTGGCCAGCACGTTGAGGTCCGCCTCGCAGGCGTTGCAGCCGCCGGCCGACACCTGGCGCAGCTGCAGCGAACGGCCAAAGAGCTGCTTGAAGTGCCGCTTGGCGTGCCGGGCCAGGTCGGGCAGATCGCCGGCGGTGACGAGGTCGGCGCGGTTGGCCGCGCCCAGCTCGAAATTCTGGCTGAAGGCGATGAAGCGGCCCTGGGAGATGCGTTCACACTCTGAACAGAAGATGCAGCGGCCCAGGTCGATGCGTCGGTTCTGCGCGTCGATGGCCTCCTGGGGGCAGGCGGCGGCGCACTGGGCCGCCAGCTCGTCCGGGGCATCGGCCAGGACGCGCGGCCGGCCGCGGTAACGCTCGGGCAGCTGCACCGGCCTCTGGGGATAGGCGGTGGTGCGATAGCCTTGTTCGATTCGGTTGCGCAAGGTCTTGAGCATCTGAATGTCTTCGCTTTCCGGTTGCAGCCTACAGATCGAACCCGCAGTAGGACAGATTAAAGCTCTTGTTGTTCAGGGGAAAATCCGAAATTCCGGTGTCGCGCAGGGCCATGGCCAATCCGTTCCAGTTGTGGAACGAGGGGTCCTTGACCTTGTAGCGCAAAATATTCCCCCGGGCGTCGGTGATCACACAGTGGGCGATTTCGCCACGCCAGCCCTCGTTGATGGTCACCACGCAGGCCGACGGCTTGAGGTGGCGCTCTTCGGTGGTCTCCACCGGCCGGGTCAGCACCGGTCGGGAGAGCAGGGTGGCCGCGAGCTCCATGGATTGGCGCACCTCCAGGGCCCGCACCTTGGCCCGGGCGAAGACGTCCCCCGTGATCTCGGCGTGCTTGGGGATGTTCAGTTCCGGATAGGTCTCGGTGGCGAAGGTCCGGCGCGCGTCGTAGGTCAAGCCGCTGGCCCGGGCGCACGGCCCCACCAGGCCCAGGTTGTCGGCCTCGGCCAGGCTGACCACGCCGCAGCCTTCGAAGCGCGCCCGCACACTGGGCGTGGCAAAGAGCAGATCCAGGGTGTGCAGCACCTGGGGTTTGAGTTCGCCCAGGCGCCGCAGCAGTTCGGTGCGGAGGGCTTCGGTCAGATCGTAGCGCACCCCCCCGGGCCGCACCAGTCCCTTGCCGAAGCGGTTGCCGCACAGCAGCAGGGTCATGTTGAGAAAGTCGCCGCGCATGCGGCCGCAGTAGTTGGCCGGCGGCAGAAAGGCCACGTCGCCGCTCAGGGCGCCCAGGTCGCCGATGTGATTGGCGATGCGCTCCAGCTCCAGGGCCAGGGTGCGGATGCGCCGGGCGCCCTCGTCCGGGTATTGGCCGCTGAGCGCCTCCATGGCCTGGGCATAGCACAGGCTGTGGCCCACGGCCGTATCGCCGGCGATGGATTCCACGATCCCGGGCCGGCGGCGGTGGTCCGCCCGGCTCAGGAGCGGCTCCACCCCCCGGTGCTGGTAGCCCAGCTGGATCTCCAGGTGCAGCACCCGCTCGCCGATGCAGTTGAAGCGGAAATGGCCCGGCTCGATCACCCCGGCGTGCACCGGCCCCACGGCCACCTCGTGGATCGCTTCGCCGTGGACGGTGTAGTAGGGATAGTTGCCGGGGATTTCCTGACCATAGTCGTTGCCGAAGATGTCGGGGACGCCGCGCCGGTTGGCATGGTAGCGCACCATCTTGAGCCAGGGGTGGCCTTCGGGCCGGATGCCGTACTGCTCGGCGATCTCGCGCTCGAAGAGATGCAGCGGCTCCCGGGCCGGCGTAAGGGAGGGGTAGTGGTCGGGCACCGGCGCCGCAGCCGCCAGCAGCCACTCGGTGCGCAGCACGGCCAGCAGTTTGTGGGTCGGGCCGTCGGCCCAGACGAAGAAGTGAACGACCTTGGCCCCTTGGCCCAACAGGGCGCGCACTTGCCGGTAGAAATCTTCCCAGGCGAGCAGCGGCACCTGTTCCCAGGCGAGCGCCTGGCCGTGGCCGATGACGGCGAAGTCGGTCTTCATTGAAACCCTCCGCCGATGAAGGCCACGGCCCGGCCGATGGTCTGGTTCAGGGTGTCTGGCATCCAGAAGCAAAGCGTCAGCGAGGTGAGCAGCAGCAGGTACTGGGGCCAGACCAGGGCGGCCTTTTCCGGGAGGGCCTGCGGGCTGTCGCTCTCGCCGAAGCAGATGCGCAGGGCGTGCTGGGCAAAGCCGGCGAAAATCACGCCCAGGGCCAGGATGAATACGATGACGTAGGGGTAGAGGCCGGCCCGGAAGGCGGCGATGACAATCAGCAGCTCCCCGATGAAGATACCGAAGGGGGGCATGCCGGCGATGCCCACGAAGCCGCTGAAAAAGGCCAGGAAGGTTTTGGGCATGCGCCGGGCGAGCAGGCCTACGCTTTCGATGGCCCGGGTGGCGTACGCGTGCAGGATGTTGCCCGACGAGAGAAAGAGCGACGATTTGATCAGGCTGTGGTGGATCAGGCAGAGCATGGCGCCATAGGCCCCCAGGTCGCCCACGCCGGTGCCGAAGGCGATGATGCCCATGTTCTCCACGCTGGAGTAGGCCAGCAGGCGCTTGTACTCCAACTGCTTGAGGATGAAGGTGGCGGCGGCGATCATCGAAGCCAGGCCGAAACAGATCAGGATCGTGCTCGAAAAGTGGCCCAGGCCGGCGGCATGCATGACTTTGTGGGTCTTGAAGATTCCCAGGAAGGCGCAGTTGAGCAGCACCCCCGAGAGCAGGGCCGACACCGGGCTGGGCGCCTCGCTGTGGGCGTCGGGCAGCCAGGTGTGCATGGGCGCCAGCCCCATCTTGGTGCCGTAGCCCACCAGGATGAAGACGAAGCCGGCCTTGAGCCATTTGGGGTCCAGGCGCGGCGCGGCCTGGGCCAGGGAAGAAAAGGACACCGGTGCGTCCACGCCGCCGGCATCCATGGAGAGGGTGATCAGCAGCGAGCCGAGCAGGGCCAGGGCGATGCCCACCGAGCAGATCAGCACATATTTCCAGGTGGCCTCGAACGAGGCGGCCGAGCGGTGGGTGTAGATCAGGGGCGCGCTGGCCAGGGTGGTGGCCTCGATGGCGATCCACATCACCATGAGATGATCCGAGAGGGTCACCAGGGTCATGGTCGAGAGGAAAATCAGCAGGGCACCCGAAAAAATGTGTTCGGCCTGGACCTCGTTGTCGTCCAGGTAGGCCACGGTGTAAATGGAGATCAACAGGAAGAGCAGCGAGATGACGATCAGCGAGAGCAACCCCACCGAGGTCACCGCGAAGAAGTCGGGCAGCAGGGAGACCGGCCGCCGGGCCCACAACAGCGCCGACAGCGCCAGGTGCACGACCCCCACCAGCACCAGCAGCGGCCGGGCCGTGGTGCGCGGCAGGAAGAAGGCCGCGAGGCCGGCCAGCAAAGGGATCAGAAAAGTGAGTTCCAACATGCCCGCTTTTTACTCCTTCAAGTTTCTGAGCCGGTCGGTATCCACACTGTCGAAGGCCTGCTTGATATGCTGCAGCACGATGGCCATGATCATCACACCGGCCAGGATGTCGAGCAGGATGCCGAATTCGACGATGTGCTGGGCGGCTCTCGTTGCAAAGCCTGTACCGACCAGGTAGATGCCGTTTTCCATCATCATGTAGCCCAGCACCATGGCGATGGCGTTGCGCCGGGCCATGAGCAGGAACATGCCGGACACCATCAGCGTGATGGCCGTGGGCAGCAACAGACGCCGGCCCTGGGCCAGGGGCAGCTGGAAGTGATGGCTGGCGAAAATGGCGACCATGATGATGATCAGGCCGATGAGCAGCGAGGCGTGGTAGCCCACCAGGGGATCGGTTTCCCGGCGGATGGCCACCTTGCGGATGGCCAGGTAGATGTACAGGGGAATGGCAAAGCCGCGGATCAGCAGCGTCACCAGGGTAAAAGCCAGGGTACCGGTGCCCAGGGTATGTCCCAGAAAGAGCGGCACGATGGAGACCGCCACCCCCTGGAAGGCCAGGGCCTTGATCAGGGAGGGCAGCCGGCTGCTGCCCAGGGACGAGAGCACCGCCAGCAGCACCAGCACCAGCAGGGTATCCACCAGGTCGATCATGGCATGAACTCCAGGGTGATGACCGTGGCGAAAGCCGCCAGGGCAAAGGAGGTAAGGACAAACTGGGGCACCTTGTCCATGCGGTAGCGGGCCATGAGCGATTCGGTCAGTCCAACTGCGGTGTAGACCAGGGCGAGCACCACGAAGAAAACCAGCGCCGCGGCGACCGGTGATGCCGGGGTGACGGGGCAGAAGAGTCGGGCCACCAGCCCGGCGTAGAAGAAGAGTTTGAAAAAGGCGCCCAGTTCGATCAAGGCGAAATCGGGTCCGCTGTGATCCAGGACCATGACCTCGTGGATCATGGTCAACTCCAGGTGGGTGGCCGGATCATCCACCGGTACCCGGGCGTTTTCGGCCAGCAGCACGATGAACAGAGCGATGACCACCAGCAGCAGCGGTGCGCCGGCCGCCCGCCACAGGGCCATGGACTGGCCGCCGGCCAGGTAGCTTGAAAGGCGCAGTTCGCCGGTGAGGACGTAGAAAAGCACCAGGGTCATGAAGAGCGTGGCTTCGCAGAAGATGGGGAAATAGGCCTCGCGGGCCGCGCCCATGCCCTCGAAGGGCGAGCCGGTATCCAGGGCCGCGGCGATGATGAAAAAGCGGCCCAGCCCCAACAGGTAGAGGAGAAAGATCGCGTCGCCCTTGAATGACAGCAGCGCCGGCTGGCCGGCCAGGGGCAGGAACATCAGGGCCATAGCCGCCGTGGCCAGCGACACCACGGGGCCGGCCCTGAAGATCCAGGTGGTGCTGGTGCTGTAGACCGATCCTTTGCGGCACAGCTTGGCCAGGGTGTAGTAGTGGATCAGCAGCGGCGGCCCTTTTTTGCCGCCGAAAAAGGCCTTGACCTTGAGAATCAGGGCCGCGTACAGCGGTGCCAGCGCCATGGCCCCTGCCAGCAGGATGATGGATTGCAAGCCTTTCTCCCCCTATATAAACACCAGCGCCACGACGATGGCGATGAGGATGAAGCCGATATACATATGGATGTCTCCGTGCTGCACCCAGCGCAGCCGGTCGAAGAACCGCTGCACCGGCCGTACCACCAGGTGGCCGACATGCCGCTCGGCCAGATCCTGGATGTGGCTGATGTAATAGGTACGGTCCGGAAAACGGCCCCGGATGGCCGGATGTTCTTCGCCCAGGGGCGCCACGGCCCGGAAGAAGGTCAGGATCGAATCCGCATACGAGGCACCGGTGTATTGCATGCGCGCCGTGGGTCGCGTGAAGCCGCAGCCCCAGGTGCCGGCGGTCGTCACCGGTTTGCCCCGGTACAACCACTTGCGCAACGCCAGCAGCAGCGCCACCACAGCCGTCAGCAGCAGGGCCGCCCGGGCGATGGCGGCGGTGAGGTCGGCAAAGGGCACCAGCGGTATCCGGCCATAGCCCAGACCCAGGGCCGTGACGGCCTTGAGAACCATGGGCAGCACCAACCCCGGAAAGACACCGATGAGCACGCAGGCCGCGGCCAGCGCCAGCATGGGGATCCACATGCAAACCCCCTGTTCGTGAGCCGCTGCGGCCGAGGCGCTGCGGGGTTCGCCCAGAAAGACGATGCCCAGCGCCTTGCTGAAGACCGCCAGGGCCAGGGCGCCGATCAGGGCCAGCGACACGATCGCGGCAATGCTGAGCCCGAAGTCGGTATCGATCAGCGCCAGACCCGAAAACCCGCCTAAGTAGATGAAAAACTCGCTGGCAAAGCCATTGAGGGGCGGCACTGCGCAAATGGCGAGGGCGCCAATGCCAAATGCGGCGGTGGTGATCGGCATGCGCCTGGCCAATCCGCCCAGCAGATCCAGTGTTCGTGTACCGGTATGGTGCACCACCATCCCGGCGCCCATGAAGAGCAGCGACTTGAAGATGGCGTGGTTCCATACATGCCAGAGGGCGCCGGCGAATCCCAGCACCGCCATGATCGGCTTGGCCCCGGCCACGCCGATCATGCCGATCCCCAGGCCCATGAGGATGATGCCCACATTCTCCATGCTGCTGTAGGCCAGCAACCGTTTGAGGTCGTGCTGGCCCAGGGCGTAAATTACCCCCAGGATGCCGGAAATCAAACCGGCGATGAGTACCAGGCGGCCGGCCAGCGGCGTGTGCCAATCCAGAACCGCATATAACCGGAGGATGCCGTAGATGCCGATCTTGAGCATCACGCCGGACATCAGGGCCGAGACGTGGCTGGGGGCTGCCGGGTGGGCATGGGGCAGCCAGATGTGCAGCGGAAAGATGCCGGCCTTGGAGCCGAAGCCCAGGAAGGCCAGGACGAAGACCCAGATTTTGGTCTTCTCGGGCAGGTCGGCCGCCGCTTCGAATCCAAAGGCGCCGGTGTGGTCGTAGATCAGGGCAAAAGAGGCCAGGATGGCCAGGACCCCCACATGGGAGAAGACCGCATAGAGGTAAGCGGCCTTGCGGTTGGGTCCCTGCTCGTAATCGTGGAGCACCAGCCCCAGGGAGGAGAGCGACATCAGCTCCCAGCACAAGGCGAAGGCGATGATGTTGTCAGCCGCGACCACCAGGGCCATGGCCGCCAGCAGCAGGGCCAGCAGGAAGTAATGCAGGGCCGTGCGCAGCGGGTGCCGGTCTGTCTCCAGGTAATGGAAGCTATACACCCCGGCCAGCAGGCCGATAGCGAAAACTGCCATCAGAAAGAAGGCGGACAAGGGATCGAGCTTGAAGGCCAGTTCGAATCGGCTCAGGAAGGCCACGGTAACGGAGACCGACGACGGCGCGAAGAGCTTGGCCGCCGCATCCGCCCCGCCGATCAGACACCCCAGGGCCATGGTTGTCACGGCCAGGGTTCGCATGGCGGCCGCGCGGCGGATCCAGACCAGCGGAGCGGCGCCTCCCGCGACGATCAGCAGCACGGCGACGAAGAAAACGCGCATAAAGCACCCTAGTCTCAAACCCCACCGGCGGCGGTCGGCTCCGCCGGGAAGAAATCCCCGGGCAACCCCGGTCAATACGAAAACCCCATCTCTAATGCAGGAAGCCTAGGCGAGTCAACAAGGTTTGTCTGCATAGCCGTGAGATGGTTTCTGCAGGATGCGGGTGGTCCGGCTTTCCTGTTTGACACCGGTCGGCAAGTCGGATAAGGGAGCCCCTTACATCGAAAAATCACGTGGCTGCGCGGCCAAAAATTGAAGTCAATTTCTTCCGGACGTCGAGCCGAACCATCTTCGACGTATCGGGCATCAACAGGGGTTGAAACGGATCCATGGGGCGAATTGTGCGTTGGGCCTGGTGTCGGTTCTTCATCTGCATGGCGATGCAACTCCCGTTGAGCTTCTGGGTCATGGTTGAGGGGGGGCACGCCAATCCAACCGGCGCCGACGCCCCGGCAGCTTCGGGCGTGCAGACCGTCTACCAGGCCATTTCCACCCATGTCAAAGGCACCGTGACCCTTGCCGCCGGAGTGCGCTGCGACGAGCTGGACTGGAACATTGCCGGCAATGCGGGCGGGACCCATCCCAACGTGCTCTCCGAGTTGGCATGGTCCGATGTCGAAAGCTACCAGCTTTCCCTTGGCGCCAAGGCCCAGGTGGGCCGGCATTTTTACGGCCGGGGCCACATCAATTACGCCTGGATTGATGACGGCACGGTGCGCGATTCGGATTACGGCGGTGACGACCGTACCCTGGAATGGTCGCGCTCCATCAGCGAAACCAACGACGACGAGCTTTGGGATGTGATGCTGGGCGGCGGCTACCCATTCACCTTCCAGCAACGCCGATGGCTGCTGGCGCCGATGCTGGGCGCCTCGTTCCACAAGCAGAACCTGCGCATCACCAACGGCGATCAGGTGTTGAGTGCCGTGCCGCCGCCGGGCTACAGTCCGCCGCCCGAAGTCGGACCGCTCAACCGCAACCTCAACAGCCTCTATGAAGCCTTTTGGATGAGCGCCTGGACTGGCCTAGACGTACGGTACCAACTGCCGGCCAAGTCTGACACAGCGCCGTTCATGGAATGGGGGGTGAGCCTGGCCTATCATTTCTGGGCCGATTACGAAGCCGAAGCCAACTGGAACCTGCGTGAAGACCTGGACCATCCCGTGAGCTTCCGGCACGAGGCCGATGCCACCGGCATCTCGCTGCAGGCCGAGTGGCTGATCCGGCTCAACCGCTACCTGAACCTCAATCTCAATTACAACTACTGCCGGTGGGAGACCGACCCCGGGCAGAACACGGTCTATTTTGCAGCCGGCGGCCACCAGGTCACCCGGCTCAATGAGGTCAACTGGGATTCCCAGAGCATCATGCTCGGGCTGGCGCTTCGTTTTCAATAGACGATAGAAGCCGTCTCAATTCCTCCGCCTCTATTCAAAATCGCCGTTGGGTCAGGACAGCCCGAGTCCTGGTGCGCCGCGCATTGCTTTTTCCCGGGGTTAGGCTTACTTTTGGGAACTTGATGGCGAGCACGCATTCGCCCTCATCGTCTTTGACCTGGAGGATGCCATGCAACGCATCTGGAAATTGAGCTGGGTCCTGGCGATATTGATACTCACGGCCTGTTCGGTGATGTCCCGGTCCGTGGAGGACGAGGCCCTGCCGGAGCTTCCCTTTCCCGAGCTGATCGCCCGGTCGGCCGATTACATCGACCAGACCGTGATCCTGGGCGGCTTTGTGCTGGCGGTGACCAACGATGCGGACCACAGCCGCATGGTGGTGATCCAGGCCCCGCTGGGCGTAAGCCGCGAACCCCAATCCAAGGACCAGTCCCAGGGCCGTTTGATCGTCGAGTACCCCGGCTTCCTCGACCCGGAAGTGTACGCCAAGGATCGCAAAATCACCGTGGCAGGCCGACTGCTGGGCAGTTCGGCCACCGACGCGAGGCCGGAACCGTTTCCCTACGTACGGCTGCAGGCAGTGGAGCTTCATCTGTGGCCCAAGGAAATGCCCGTTCCCTACGATCCCTATTGGGACCCGTGGTGGGGCTTCCCCTATCCATATTATTATCCCTATTGGTACTGGCGGCCCTACCCCCATCATCGGTGGTAGCAGCCTATCGGAACTCATATTTTTTTAAGGAGCGCACATGCCCAGAGGGTTTGTCAGGATGATGGTGTGGATGGCCGCAGCGGCCCTGCTCCCGGGATGCGCCACGGGCATCTCCAAGGAGGTCCGTTCCCAGGTTACCTACGAGGGCGGCTTCGCCGAGCTTCAGCAGAACCCGGAACGTTTCAAGGGCCAGACCGTGATCTTCGGCGGCAAGGTGATCGCCTCCGAGATGCTGGCCCAGGGTCCTGAGCTGGTGGTGCTGCAGCTGGAACTGGATGGCGGGGATCGCCCCCAGGACAACGACCAGAGCAAAGGCCGTTTTCTCATTCATTCCAAGCAGTTCATCGACCCGGCCATCTATCCCCAGGGCACGCTCGTAACCGTGGTGGGCACCCTAGAAGAGAGCCAGGAGCGGCTCATCGGGCAGATGGCCTACCGTTACCCGGTGATCAACGCCCTGGAAATCAAGAGGTGGCCGCCCCCCACCGACAATAGCCCGCGTTTTCATTTTGGCATCGGCGTGGGGACTGTCTTTTGATTCCCATGAACGGCCCTTGCACTTTTAAGGCATTATGGCTATCATGGGGGCGTCGTTCAAAGGAGCGCGATCATGGAGATTTATAATAAAATTAGTCCGATCCAGCGCACACCCGATGCATCGGCCGCCCAGGCCAAAGAAAAAGCCGCCAAAGCCACGCCGGTTGCCGTTCAGGCAGACCGGGTGGCCCTGTCGCCCCAGGCCCGGGAGTTGATGTCCGCCCGGGAGGCGATTCGCCAAATGCCCGAGGTAGACATTGAAAAAGTCGCCAAGGTGCGGGCCCAGCTCCGGGATGGCACCTACGTGGTGGACGCCCAGAAAATCGCCGCCAAGATGGTGGACGAAGCATTGCTTGACGACATTACCAAGTAAAGGCGCCGCGGCGTTACCGACCAGCCCGGCCCGTTTGACCTCGGCCGCCGCTGCCAGCGGCTGAACAATTCTCTTACCGCAGCGAAAAATGGAAAATACCCAAACGCCCCTTGCCCCAGGAGTGAGTGAAGGTCTTTCCGAGACCCGTGATGTCGAGGACCTTTTGCGCCGTTGCCAGCGGGCCGAGGCGGCCCTGCAGGCTCTGGAGTACCGCAACCGGATCATGGGTGACAGCGCGCCTTTCGGCATTTTCACCATCGACCCGGAAGGCCATTTGCAGGCATTTAACAGCAAGATGCGCGACCTCATGCCCTGGCCCGACGGGCTCACCCAGGAAGAGATCAATGTCTATGAGCTTCAGGCTTTCATCGATGCCGGCATCTGTGACGATCTGCGCCGGTGCATGCAAACCAAACTTTCCATGATGCGGGATTATGCCTGTGTGGCCAAGCAGGGCGAGTGCCGTCAACTGCGCTTCCACCTCGGCCCGGTGGTGGATCCTGCGGGTGCCGTTTCCGGCGTGATGGCCTTCGTGGAAAATCACAGCCACCTCAAGCAGGCCCAAATGGCGGCGCTGGAGAGCGAAGAGCGCTATCGGATCTTGTTTCAGTCGGCGCCGGTAGCCATGCTGGAGCGGGATGCCTCGATCCTGAAACAGCATCTGGAGGCGCTGCAGGCCTCGGGGATCGCCGATTTGGAAGGCTTCTTTACGGCGCACCCGGAAGAGATCGGCCGTTGTATGGGCTTGATCAAGACCGCCGATTGCAACAACGCTTTCCTGGCCTTGATCGAAGCCGAAGACAAAGAGGCCGTGCTGGCCGACTTGCCACGGGTGATCATGGGGCCTGCTTTCCAGCAAATGGCCAAAGAGATCATTGTGATGGTCGGCCAGAGCCGAGTCATACCCGAACGGGAGATGACCATCCGCACCGTCCACGGCCAGGCCAAACAGGTGATGTCCCGGGTGATGGTACTGGCCGGCCATGAAACCACCATGGCCCGGGTGGTGATCTCGCTGGTGGACATTTCCACCCGCGTGGCAGCCGAAGAGGCCCTGCGGGCCAGCGAGCAGCGTTTCCGCGAGCAGGCCCTGCACGACAACCTCACCGGCTTGTACAATCAGCGCTACCTGCACTATTCGCTGCCGCGCCAGATTCAGAGCGCCCGCAGCCAGGACCGGGCCCTGTCGGTGATCTTCATGGACCTGGACAACTTCAAAAAGGTGGTCGACACCCATGGGCATCTCAACGGCAGCCGTGCTATCCAGGAGGTGGCGGCGATCCTCCATGGCGCACTCAAGGCGCCGGCCTATGCCGTGGCCTATGCCGGGGACGAGTTCGTCGTGGTATTGCCGGACCACGATCTCGACCTGGCCCTGGAGAAAGCCGAAGATATCCAGAACCGGATCCGCAACGCCGTTTATCTGCAAAGCCAGGGCAAGCAGGTGCGGCTGCAGGCCAGTTGCGGCATCGCCACCTATCCCACCCACGGCGAAGACGCCGAAGCCATCCTTTCTGCCGCCGACACGGCCCTATTCCACATAAAGGGTACCGGCAAGGGCGCAATCGGCAAGTATCAAAAAGCAAAGTCGGAATAAAAAGGCCGCCGGACCGAAGTCCGGCAGCCCCATGATCGATCCGAGACGCTATCAGCCGTTGAGGATCTTCTTGGCGAAGGCGTCGTTGGCATCCGCGCAGTGCACAATGCCGGTCTCGGCGGCCGTTTCGCGGTTGGCGGCGAAGATGTCGTTGCGCGAGATCTCTTTGACCGAGAATTTGCGCGCGCCGGCCATCAACTGCTGCAGACCGCAGGAAAGTTTGTCGGCCAGGGCCCACATGGCCATGGCGCCGTAAGGGATCTTCTTCATCTCGTCCTTGCCGATCTTCTTCTGAATGTCGAAGTAAGAGGCGAAGAGCTCCTCGGGTTTGCTGCCGATATCGCTGACGGTCTTGGGCAGGCGTTCCCAGTTGCCGCAGATTTGCTCTCTGCGGTCCGGGTTCAGCGCGCCTTCGATGTTGGTGCCCAGGAAGCCCGGAATCATCACGGCGCGGCCCATGCACACCATCTTGGCGTAGGGAGCGCCCAGGGCCAGGGCCTTGAAAATGCTGTCTTCCAGGGCAAAGCCGCCGGCAAACGAGAGATCCACCACGCGCTGGCCCTTGGCGGCCAGGATGCTGGCATACTCATAGGCCTTGGCATGCAGGTTGATGGAGGGCACGCCCCAGCTCTGCATCATGTTCCAGGGGCTCATGCCCGTGCCGCCGCCCGAACCGTCGATGGTCAGCAGATCCATTTTGGCGTCCGAGGCGAACTTGATGGCCATGGCCAGCTCTTCCATGCCGTAGGAGCCGGTCTTGAGTGAAATGCGCTTGAAGCCCAGGCTGCGCAGGTACTCCACGGAGCGCATGAAATCTTCGCGCACCTGCTCGACGCTGCTCAGGTTGGTGCCGCCCAGCCGGCTGTGGCGGGCGAACGAGCGGATGGCGCCCTTCTCGAAGGCGGCCTGCACTTCGGGCAGCTCGGGGTTGGGGTCGACTACATAGCCGCGCTTTTTGAGGAACAGGGCGTAGTCGATGCTGGTGACCTGGATCTCGCCGCCGATGCACTTGGCGCCCTGGCCCCATTTGAGCTCGATGATGCACTTGTCACCGTATTTGTTGGCCACGTATTCGGCGACGCCGTTGCGGGTGTCTTCCACGTTCATCTGCACGAAGATGGCGCCGTAGCCGTCATAATAGCGCAGATAGGTGTTGATGCGGCGGTCCAGCTCCGGAGAAACGTTGATTTTACCGCTCTTGATTTCCGAGTTGCGGTCCACGCCCACCACGTTTTCGCCGATGACGATGGGCATGCCCACCAGTGCGCCGCCCACGGCAAAGGAATCCCAATACTTGGCGGCGATGAAGGTCGAGCCCAGGGCGCCGGTCATCAGGGGGATGCGCGCCTTGGTTTTGACTTCCCAGCCGAACTCGGTGGTCAGATCGACATTGGGGAAGATGCAGTCGTCGGGATTGTTGGTCAGGTTGCCATTGATGCCCCGGGCGCCGTAGGCATAACCCTGGATGCGCAGGGAGTTGTAGGACACGCCCACATGGGTGGTATTGTTGCCGCCGGCGGTGACCAAGCCGAAGTCGCGGGGATAGAGCAGTTTGCGGCCCACCAGGCTGGAGAGCCAGGTTTCGCATTTGCCTTCGCAATCGGCGCGGCACAGGGTGCACAGACCGGATTCAGCAGGGTTGCCGCGGTTCACTGTCCCCAGGACATCATTTCTCTTATCAAAACGCATAACTTTTTCTCCTTCCATTTTGGAGGTAAAATAATCCGATGTAGATCCCGAGGGCCTTTAACGGGCGCCGGGAGGTGGTCGCCGTTGTAAAGACGCAAAAAGGCGTCTGCCCCTTAAGCTCTAGGGCCATAGACGCCTTTGTCCATGCTTTAATAGGGGCCGCACAACCCTGGGCGGCCTGGATCAAACTGAAGCAAACGGCCAGTCTTCATTGACGGGCCAGCTTACAAATGCAGGTCTTAATTTAGTGTGGCTGAATTTTATAGTCAACGACAAAGATGGAAGCGTCGTATTTTCAGGATCGACCATGGAAATCGGATTTTGAATCAGTGTTACTGAAGTTGATGCGGGGAAAGGATTATTTCAGATTGATCTCCTGGGAGAGCAGTACCGCTTCGGCCACCTGCCGCATGGATTTGCGTGAATCCATGCTCTGCTTCTGGAGCCAGCGGTAGGCGGCCTCGCCATTTAGGTTCTTGTGCTGCATCAGGATTTCTTTGGCCCGCTCCACCAGCTTGCGGGTTTCCAGCTCTTCCTGAATGACCTTGGTCTTGACCATCAGCTCGGTGTTGAGAATGGCCACCGCGGCCTGGTTGGCCACGGCCGTGAGCAGGTTGACTTCGGTTTCGGAAAAGTCGTGCGGCTCGCTGGTAAAGCAGTTGAGCACACCGATGACTTTGTCGTCTTTGAACAGCAGGGGGACGCCCACCATGGAAACCAGGCCCAACTTGCGGGCCATCTCCTTTTCCTTGAAACGACGGTTGCGCAGCACGTTCTTGATGGTCAGCGGGCGCTTATTGGTGGCGACATAGCCCACCACGCCTTCATTGAGGTTCAGGCTGCGGTCCTTGACATACTCGGGGGCGATGGCCTGGGTGGCCTTTAGGCGGATTTTGGGAGGGGTGACGGATTCGTCGATGAGCCAGAGGGAACAGATGGCCACACCGGTCACCTTGGCCGTGACCATGACGATCAGCTTGAGCAGTTCCTCCAGATAGAGATCGGAGGTGATCGCCTGGCTGATGTCGGTAATCGCCCGGATATAGTCATCATAGGTTTTCGAATCGATTTTATACATTTTTCGTCGCTCTGTGCCGGTGGATCGATCTCGTAGTCTAATATCTCTAAAGTTGTATGAATTTCAAGTTTTTAATTGAATTTTGACGACATTGACGCAAGCGTCGGACCAAATTAATGTTGACGTTGTCAACATTGACGGCTAATGATGTTGACAACGTCAACATAAAAGGAGTGCCCATTTCTCCTGTGAAAAAGACAGACGCCTATCACCATGGGAACCTGCGAGCAGCGCTGATCGATTCCGCGCTGGCCGTGATCATTGAAAAAGGCGCCGAGGCAGTGACGATCCGGGAGGTGGCGGCCCGGACCGGGGTGAGCCATGCGGCGCCCTACCGCCATTTCCCGGACAAGAACGCCCTGATGGCGGCCGTGGCCAAAGAGGGCTTCGACCTGATGGTGGCGCGGATGCGCCGGCGCATGGCGGCTTTTCCGGACGATCCGCTGCAGCGGCTCAAGTTTTGCGGCATCGGCTATATCGAGTTTGCCCTGGACCATCCGGCCCATTACCGGGTGATGTTCGGTCCCGGGCAGGATCCGCTGCGCGCCTCGGAAGCGCTGAAGTTGTCGTCCGCCGCCTCGTTTCAAACTCTTTTCGACGCCATTACGGCCTGTCAGGCCAAGGGGGTGGTGCATGGAGGCGACCCCATGGCCATGGCCCTCTCCTGCTGGGCCATGGTGCACGGCTTTTCCATGCTGGTGATCGACGGCCTGGTGCAAACGCGAGCTTTTCATTCGGCGCTGCCGGCCATGATGGATGGGCTGGTCGACAGCCTCTATTTCGGCTTTCGCCCAGATCGTGAACCGCTTTAAACTTGAAGATATGCCTAAACCTGGTGCAAACACCGGGCAAAATCCATGAAAGGAGCTACGACATATGGCAGCGGCCCCTGTCTACCACAAACTGGCAAAGTTCCTCGACAACATGCCCAATGGCTTTCCCCCCACCGAGAGCGGGGTGGAGCTCAGGTTGCTGGAAAAGATCTTCACCCCCGAAGAGGCGGACCTATTCTGCGACCTGAAGCTTAAGTTCGAAACGCCCGAGCAGGTGGCCGAGCGCACCGGCCGGCCCCTGGAAGGTCTCGGCGACAGGCTGCGGTCCATGTGGCATCGGGGTCAGCTCTTCGGCATCGATTTCGGCACCACCCAGGTCTACCGGGCCCTTCCCTGGGTGTTCGGCATCTATGAATTCCAGCTCAAGCGCCTGGACCGGGAGATGGCCGAGCTGTGCGAGGAATATGCTCCGGTGTTCGGGAAGCAGTTTTTCCAGAACAAGCCGCAACTGATGCAGGTGGTACCAGTTGAAAAAAAGATCGAGGCCCACCAGGAGGCCATGCCCTATGAAAAGGTGTCGGAGCTCATCGAAAAAGGGCTCTCGTTCGGTTTGAGTCCCTGCATCTGCAAGAAAGAGAAGCAACTGCTGGACAAGGGCTGCGACAAGCCGCTGGAGGTGTGTCTGGGGATCGCGCCGGTACCGGGTGTTTTCGACAATCACCCGCTGATTCCGAAAGCCATCACCAAGGCCGAAGCTTACGAAGTGCTGCGCATTTCCGAAGAGGCGGGACTGGTGCACCTGACAAGCAACGTGGTTGAAGGCCACTACTTCATCTGCAACTGCTGCGGCTGTTGCTGCGGGGTGCTGCGCTCCATCAATGAATTGGGGATTTCGGAAGCGGTCAACTCGGCCTATTATGCCGAGATCGATGCCGAGCAATGCGTGAGCTGCGGGGTGTGCGCCGATGAACGTTGCCAGATCGCGGCCATCGAACCGGGGGATGGGGCTTACGCCATCCGGCAGGAAAAATGCATCGGCTGCGGCCTGTGCATCCCTACCTGTCCGTCGGAGGCCATCCGCCTGGTGCGCAAGCCCCAGGCCGAAATCCGTACGCCGCCCAAGACCGAGAAAGAGTGGTTCCAGATACGCGGTCAGATGCGGTCCTGAAAAATGCCGCGGCCGGCCCGGTTTGGACCGGGCCGGCCGCCGACACCATTCAACTCAATACCTGTTCGGCCGTTCGCTATCATCTCCATCAATGAACCGTGATCTGTTTGGGCTTCTGCTCCGCGGGCTTGGGCACTTCGATCTTGAGCACGCCGTCCTTGTATTCGGCCTTGGTGCTTTCCGGATCGACTTCGGCCGGCAGGGTGAAGGAGCGTTCGAAGTGTCCGTAGGTGCGCTCACGGCGGTAGTAGTTCTCTTCCTTGGCCTCGTTTTCCGTCTTGCGCTCGCCCCTGAGGGTCAGGATGCGGCCCTCCACATTCACACTGATCTGATCTTTGTCCACCCCCGGCAACTCCGCCTTCACGACGAGGGCATCATCATTCTCGTACACATCCACCACCGGGTTCCAACTCCAGATGCCCTCTTTCCCGGAATCGGCCCGGGTGGGGAAGAAGATGCCGTCGAAAAGGGTATCGAAGCGGCTGGGGACATCGAACAAGCTTTTCATGGGGTTCCAGCGAATCAGTTCCATAATCTTACCTCCTGCATGCTTGGCTAATGGGTTTGATGCCTTGCGGCAGCCATTGCGATTTGAGCAGAAGATATGATTGGATGGCCATGTGTCAATATGATGCCATTACTTTTTTAATTTATTTAGATTAATAATGTAACTTCGTGTCGGTCTATGAACGGAAATCGGGGCCGATCCGGGATCGACCCCGATTTTGGGTTGGCCTCAGCGTTGGCAGCAGGAGCATGCCGCGTGCCGGGGAGCTACCATCCCCAGGTGAGGTATTTGTGGATCGAGTTGGCCGCCGCGCGGCCGGCGCCCATGGCCAGGATGACCGTGGCCGCGCCGGTGACGATGTCACCGCCGGCCCACACCCCGCGTTTGGAGGTCTTGCCGGTCTCTTGGTCGGCCTGGATGTAGCCCCACTTGTTCAGTTTCAGATCCGGGGTGGACTGGGTCAGCAGCGGGTTGGCCCCCGATCCCACGGCCACCACCACCAGGTCGCATTTGATTTGGAATTCAGAACCCTTGATGGGTATCGGCCGACGCCGGCCGGAGGCATCCGGTTCGCCCAGTTCCATCTTCAGGCACTCCATGCCGGTGAGGCGGCCTGCCTCGTTGCCCAGGTAGCGCACCGGGTTGGTGAGCAGCATGAACTCGATACCCTCTTCTTCGGCATGGTGGATCTCCGCGGCCCTGGCCGGCATTTCGTCCCGGGAGCGGCGGTAGACGATCTTCACCGATTCCGCACCCAGGCGCATGGCCGTGCGGGCCGAGTCCATGGCCACATTGCCGGCGCCCAGCACCGCCACATGTTTGCCCAGGGGAATGGGGGTGTCCACCTCGGGGAACTTGTAGGCCTTCATCAGGTTGGCCCGGGTAAGGTATTCGTTGGCTGAGAGGATGCCGATGAGGTTTTCGCCGGGAATATTCATGAAGCTGGGCAGGCCGGCGCCCACGCCCAGGTATATAGCGTCGTAGCCCTGCTCGAAAAGTTCGTCCAGCGAAACGGTGCGGCCGACCACGGAATTGCACCGCACCTCCACCCCCAGGCGCTCCAGGAAATTGACCTCCTGGGCCACGATGGCCTTGGGCAGGCGGAACTCGGGGATACCGTAGACCAACACGCCGCCGGGTTTATGAAAGGCCTCCATGATGGTGACGCTGTGGCCTTTCTGGATCAGGTCGCCAGCCACGGTGAGGCCCGAGGGGCCGGAGCCCACCACCGCCACGCGCTTGCCTGTGGCGGCCGCCGTGGGCGGCAGGGCGCCGGTGCCGTGCTCGCGCTCGTAGTCGGCGCAGAAACGCTCCAGGTTGCCGATGGCCACCGGCGTGCCCTTCTTGTTGAGGATGCATTTGCCTTCGCACTGGATCTCTTGGGGACAGACCCGGCCGCACACCGCCGGCAGGGCGTTCATGGACCAGATATGGCGGATGGCGGCGGTGAAATCTCCTTTATTGACCAGGTTGATGAAACCGGGGATATCGACGCTTACCGGACAGCCTTCCACGCAGCCCGGCTTTTTGCACTGCACGCAGCGCGCGGCCTCTTCCTGGGCCATGGCCGGTGTGTATCCGGTGGGGACTTCCTGGAAATTGCGTTTGCGGACATTGGGATCCTGCTCGGGCATCGGCACGCGGCCCGTCTTCTCTTTCTTTTCGCTCATCTCACGTCTCCTTTCGCGGGCTGCTACCCATCATTCCGCCAACCGGCAGTAACCGTCGTAACACTGCTTCTCTTCCGTGCAGTAAGCTTTGAGCCGCAGGTTCAACTCATCGAAATTGACCAGATGACCGTCGAATTCCGGGCCGTCCACGCAGGCGAATTTGGTCTTGCCGCCCACGCTCACCCGGCAGCCGCCGCACATGCCCGTGCCGTCGATCATGATCGGGTTGAGGCTGACCAGGGTCGGTACGTTCTTCTCTTTGGTGATGTTGCAGACCGCTTTCATCATGGGCACCGGCCCGATGGCGACGACCTGCTGAACCTGGGTTTGGGCCAATACCTCTTTGACCACGTCGGTGACGAAGCCGTGATGGCCGTAGGAGCCGTCATCGGTGCAGATGCGCAGGTCGTTGGAGGCGGCCTTCATCTTCTCTTCCAGAATCAGCAGATCCTTGTTGCGGGCGCCGATGACGCAGATGACATGGTTGCCCGCCTCTTTCATGGCGCGGGTGATGGGGTGCAAGACCGCCACGCCGGTGCCGCCGCCCACGCACAGGACGGTGCCCACCTTCTCGACGTGGGTGGGCCGGCCAAGGGGACCGATGACATCCTGGTAGCCGTCGCCCACCTTCAGGTCTCTGAAAAGAGCGGTGGACTTGCCGACGACCATGTAAATGATGGTGATGGTGCCTTTGGCGGGATTGGTCTCCGCCATGGTCAATGGAATCCGCTCGCCCTCTTCGTTTGCTTTGAGGATCACGAATTGGCCGGGCTTGGCTTTGCGGGCGATCAGAGGTGCTTCGATTTCGTTCAAGATCACCGTGCCTTGAGCCATCTCTTCGCGCGTGACGATTGGAAACATATTCCATCCTCCTTCGGTATTCATTAGTACAAGAGGATTTCTATTAGACCCTTTTGGGGCAAATTGGAAGCGCAGAATGGAGGAAGCCGTTGCCAAATCAGGCCTGGGATGGTATCCGCCGGGCATGAACATTTTCGACAGCCATTGCCACCTGGACGACCGGACCTATGACCGCGACCGCGAAGCGGTGATCGAGCGCGCCCGCCAGGCAGAGGTCCGCGCCCTGATGGTGGTGGGCATCGATCTGCCGACCACACGCAGGGCCGTGGCCATCGCCGAGAAGTACGCGCATGCCTTTGCATCGGTGGGAATGCACCCCCACGACGCCCGGCACTGCGATGAGAAGACCCTGGCGGAATTGCGCGCCCTGGCCGACCACCCGCGGGTTAAGGCCTGGGGGGAAACCGGGTTGGATTTCAACCGGATGCATTCGCCCCAGGCCGACCAGGAGCTCTGGTTTCAGCGGCAGTTGGACATGGCGGCCGATGCAGGCCTTCCCATGATTTTTCACGAGCGGGACAGTGGCGGACGGTTTCTGAAGATTCTCAAGAACAATTGGGGTCCGGAACGCACCGGCGTGGTGCACTGCTTTTCAGGCAGCGACCAGGAGTTGGACAGCTACTTGGAGCTGGGGCTTTATATCGGCATCACCGGCATTCTGACCATCCACGCCCGGGGCGAGGCCCTGCGCACCCAGGCTCGGCGAATTCCGGTCGAGCGGCTGCTGGTGGAGACCGATGCCCCCTACTTGACGCCCACGCCGGAGCGCAACAAGTTCAAACGCAACGAGCCGGCTTTCGTACGCACGGTGCTGTTGAAGCTGGCACAGCTGCGCGGCGTGCCCGCCGAGAGCCTGGCGCCGGTGATCTGGACCAACACGTGCCGGCTGTTCAGGTTGCCGGAAGATATTCCATAAAATCCTGGTCCGCTCATTGGTCGTAGCGGTCGTTCAGGAAATCATCATCGTCGTCCATAGACCAATCGTCCTCTTCGATTTCCGCTTTGTCCGAATCGACCTCGTCGGCCAGGTGAAAGCGAACGATCTGAATTTCGCTGCCCCCCTTGCTCTTGATGATAAAGCCGGTTGCCTCGATGGTTTCGTCCACATAATCGAGCAGCTTGCGGCCCTGGTTGTCCATTGTCACCCGGTAGATACGGCCGCTGTCCACGATCTGCAGCGCGATATCGTCATCGTCGAGCGCCAGCTCTTCCACGATGCCTGAAATGGTGATGGTCTTAGACTTGCTCGTTTTGATTTTGGCCATGCTACCTCCTCCGGCTGCGCCAGCCGCTTCGGCCCTTCGCGATACACCGACGTATAATGGCAACGAGTCGGCTTAAGTCAAAGCCCGAACCCCGCCGGGTCGCCAAGCGTACGTCCACCCTCAGGGGGATTCAATTTGCTGCCGGAACGGTACCGTGAAAGGAGCCGGACGAGCTGCGACAACAAACCGATGCACGTTTCAGGTGGCTATTGCGGTACTCGATCAGTCGATTTGCGACGCGAAAGGGGCCAAGCGCAAGACCGGCTTCATTCGGCATATGGAGGAAGGCACCGAAAAGAGCGGGGCCTTACGACCAGGCCCCGCTCTTTCTCAATGATTTAGATCGGCCACATATTTAACACGATGCGCTGCTAAGACACTGATTTTTGATACGTCACAGTTTGCAGGCCACTGCGGCACCGCCCACCGCCATGCACCGATTTACGAAATATCCCAACAAAATCAAGGTCAACATCAGGCCTATCATGGTGGACCTCCTTTGCTTTTATCCCTGGACATCAACACCAAGGTCGCAGCCCAGGTTCGGGTCAGGGGAATCACATTTGAAATTGGCTTCGCGGGTATCGATATGTCCATCGCCGGCGTTGTCGAAAAAATCTTGAATGCGATCGTCGCTCATGGGTCACCTCCTGTTTTATTCGCGTCCGTTTCATGTGACTTGAATTTAATGCTTTTCGCCGGGAGCGCCACAGTCACGGGTTGGGAGCGGAACGGGGGGTGAATCCTACCATTGTAGGGGTCCGGTCTCACCAGAACTCCGGATAGCGCCGGTTGGTCGCCATGTTGTTGACGACCAGGGCGATGATCAACAAGACGACCGCACCCAGGCCGGCGGGCATCAAGGCGTACAGATAACCCAGTCGATGCACGGTATCGCCGCCGATCACGGCGATAAGGGCCGTGGCGCCGCCCGGCGGGTGCAGGGTTCTGGTCAAGTGCATGAGGGCGATGGCCGTGGCCACCGCCGCGGCCGAGGCCAGCCAGGGTTGCGTCCCCAGAAACCGATAGGCTGCCACGCCGATCGCGGCCGAAAGCACATGCCCGCCGATCAGGTTGCGCGGTTGGGCCAGGGGGCTGCGGATAGCCCCGTATACCAGCACGGCCGAGGCGCCGAACGAGCCGATGATCATCATCAGGCCGGTCTGGTCCAGGAGTTTGAAGTGGATCAGGCCCACCGCCGCGATGCCCAAAAAACTGCCGACCCAGGACCAGACGATTTCAGCGGCGCCCACACGGGGCGGGCTCTGGGTGTGTCCCTTCATCTTGTGGAAATAGTTCATGAGAAGTTATCCTAGCATGCATAATGAGCTGACCAGGTCCGAACGGGTGACGATGCCGATGGCTTTGCCCCGGGCGTCGACGATGGGCAGTCGGTTGATCTCTTTTTCCCCGAAAAGGGTTGCGATGGCGCCGACGGCGATGTCGGGACCGGCGGTGACGGCCGGTGCGCTCATGATGTCGGCCGCCTTGCGGTTGATCATGGCGGTGGCCACGCACCCCTTATTCTTCAGGCACAATGCAACCACCTGCATGAAAGATCCGCTTTGGGCGGCGCCCATTTTACGCAGGAAATCCTTTTCGGAAATCACGCCCACGACGCGGCCCCGGGGATCGGTCACCGGCGCACCCGATATGCTTTTTTCAGCCAGCAGGGTGGCGGCGGCGATCAAGTCGTCATCGGTGGCGATGGTAAATACCTGCCGGGTCATGATGTCCCCGGCTTTCAGGGCGTTCATCATCCTCTCTTTGGCCAGGGCATAGGCCACGCGGTACACCTCCCGGAAATCGCCCGGCGTGATGTCGATGTAACCGCGCATCTTTTTCATGGCCGTCAGGACATCCTGGTCGGAAATGTCGACGGGGCCACACTCGCGAAGATCGGCTGAACTCATGAGAAAATTTCCCTGTGTTGTTGGTTCGTCAAAGCGTCACATTCTTCTTGTTCCCGAAGTAGCGCATGAACTGCACCCGTTCGTAGACGGCCGGATCGGTACTCTGCGCCTGGCTCAGCTTGCCTTTGAAGTCTGCGAGGGCGCGATATTTCTTGCCCGCCATCCAACGCTCCAGGCCGGCGAGCAGCTCCTGGATATACTTCGGCCCGTTCTTGTAGAGGCAGGACACCACCTGGACGGCATTGGCCCCGGCCAGGAGCTGCTTGATCACCGCCGCCGCATCGTGGACACCGGTGGAGGCCGCCAGATCGCATTCCGCTTTGTTGGCCATCACCGCGATCCACCGCAACGACAGCGCCAGGTCTCCGGGCGAGCTGAAGACGAAGGATGGTTTCACTTCCAGTTTGTCGATGTCGAAATCGGGGCTGAAAAAGCGGTTGAACAGCACCAGGCTCTTGATGCCGGTTTGCGACAGGCGCTGGAGCATGGGGCCCAGATCGGTGAAGTAGGGACTGATCTTCAGGGCCACGGGAATCCGAACGGCCTTGGTCACTTTTTCGGCGATCTCGAAATAGAGCGATTCTTTTTCTTCCCGCGAGTGCTTGAAGTCCGAGGGGGGAAAGAACATGTTGAGTTCCAGGCCGTCGGCGCCGGCCCGTTCCAGGTTCACGGCATACGAAAGCCATTCCAACGAATAGAAGAAGCAGTTGATGCTGGCCATCACCGGTATATCCACGGCCGCCTTGCATCCCTGAAGAAGGTCGATGTACTTCTTCAAATTCTGTTCGCGAATCACATAATCATAATATTCGATGGGGCTGCGCTGTGCGTTGTAATCGAAGTATTGAGGGTCTCCGTATTGCGCCTTGGCTTCCTTGATGAAATCGGCATATTCGTTCATCACCTCCTCTTCGAAGATCGACTTGAGGACCACGGCCCCGGCGCCGTTTTCCGCCAGAGACTTGACTTGCGCCACCGAGCCGGTCAGGCCGGAGCTGCCGGCGATGATGGGGTTCTTCAACCTAAGGCCCATGTAGGTGGTGGACAGGTTCATCGGTACCTCCTTTCTGCTGTTAGCGGCGGCTGGCCCAATGCTTTGCGCAGTGGGCGCCTCATGGCCGATATTTTTCCCGCAGGGCGGCGGCCATCTGGTTGACGGCCGCAAAAGCGCGCTCGACGGTGCGTTCCTTGTCCGGATTGACCAGACAGCAGGTGGCCGGCGAGAGCATGGCCCGTGAGATGAGCAGCTCGCGGTCGATGCCCTTGGCGGCCAGGGTGTTCCAGACGGTTTCCAGGCGCTGCAGCAACGTGGGGATCTCTTCCTTGGCAAAGGCCTCGAAGCCGGTGGGCACGATGCCCCAGACGATCACGCCGCCCCGGTCGAGGAATTTGGCGATGGATTTGGCGTAGGAGGCGAATACCTCGGCGTTGGTGTAGACATCCAGGGAGAGCACCTCCAAGTCCAGGTTGAGCAGAAAATCCCAGTCCGGGTTGCCGCACAGGTGGATGCCCCGGGGGCGGTCCACCTGGGAGAAGAACTGGTCCAAATCGCCCTTGGCCTTGAGATCGCCGTAGCCGGCCATGGCCGAAAAAAGAAATTGAAGCCCTGGTTCGTCCACGAACATGAAGGCGTTGGGGTTCAATTGTTTCAGGCGCGAGAGCTGCGTGTTCAGCCGCTTGGCCATGAAATCGAGCATGAAGGGTCGCACGGTGTCGTCGAAGAGAATCGGCCGTTCGTCCTGGTCCAGGATGTTGAAGCCGAAGCTGATGGGGCCTTCGAGCTGGCCCCGGATGGCAGGCCGGGCGGCCAGGTCCGGGGTCTTCAGGAAGCGGTGGTAGACCGCCGAGTAGGTCTCGCTCACATCGAAGAAGTCGGGATCGTCGAAACGGGCCAGGGCCGCTTCCAGCTCTTCGGCGAATTTGTCCACCGAAAAGCGCAGGGTGCGCTTTTCCAGGTCCAGCACGATGCCGGGAAAGTGCTCGGCGGCCTGGACGTACATGTCCTCGTAGTAGCTGGCATTGGGCAGTTGGGGCCAGAAGGGCACATCCAGGGAGAGGGCCATTTGCAGGGCCCGGTCCACGTCGATGTGGGGCATCACCGCCATGGCGGTGGTGAGCAGGTTGCCGGGAATGGGATTGTCCATGAATGCGTCCTCCTGGGCGTTGGGACTTCCGCCGTTCGTTGCGTGACGGCTCACCGGTGCGCTGACAGGCCGTTGAAAACAAAGAATCGAATCAGGCCGTCAGGCAAGTCGCGCGGTTTTTCAACCGCCTGCTCAATCGGTCGTCATGATGGGATCATATCCGATAATTTGCGAAATACCTTGCGTTAAGTCAATTCAGCAAAATTTTTTAAAAGCCAAACCGCCTGTTGGCGATAAGGCCATTTTCCGCTTGTCGGCAAGTCGCGGAGTTGTGCCCCTTGACAGGCTGTTGAAAACGCCGCGCGTCGCTCCGGCAATCTCTCACCCAGCATTTTGACCGCGCCGCATGGGTTCGCAGCCCATGCCTGCGGCAGGTTTGGGCCATGGATCGATTCAGGGGGCGCACATTTCAAATGCCGAAGCAACGTAGTGGTGGTATGAGCACGCAGGCGGCTGTGATTTGAGCAAGGCAACGGGAGGGTGGCGTTGTTGCCCTAAACAAAGGGATAGAAACGGAGCCGGCGCCGTCGCTGCGCTGGCGCGTGGACAGTTCCCCGCAATTAGGGCAAGAACTGACGAAAACAAGAGCGCCATAGGAGGTTATGTTGTTTCATTGGCTTACCGAACGTCGTCGACAGAGGCTTACCGAGTTGGCTTTCCCTCCCGTGTGGGAGGATATTATCCGCCGTAATGTCGCCCACTATTGCATGTTGGCGGATGCCGAGCGCGCTCATCTGCGTGCCTTGATCCAGGTCTTTATCGCCGAGAAAAATTGGGAAGGCGCCGGCGGACTCGAACTTACCGATGAGATCCGCGTCACGATCTCCGCCCAGGCCTGTCTGCTTCTTCTGGGGCTGCCCCATAACTACTACCGAAATGTCGAATCCATCATCGTTTATCCTTCTACGGTTATTCCGCCGCAACGCAAGCCGGGTTTCTTCGAAAACACATCCGCACCCCTGGAGGTCGCGCAACCCATTATCGGGCAGGCGTTCCAGCAGGGACCGGTCATCATTATTTGGGATGCCGCCCTGCGCGGCGGCCGCCATCCAGAGCTCGGCCACAATGTTATTTACCACGAATTCGCCCATAAGCTGGATATGCTCGACGGCCTGGCCAACGGCACGCCGCCGTTGCGCGACAAAACCGAGTATCAGGAATGGGTCCGGATATGCTCGCGTGAATACCTGCGACTCAAACACGACATCGAAAAGGGCAGGAAATCTTTCTTGAATGCCTACGGAGCGACCAGCGAAGCGGAATTTTTTGCCGTCGCCACAGAGCAATTCTTCGATCAGCCGCGGTGGATGATTGAGCAGGCACCGGATCTGTATCGTGTTTTGCAGGAGTATTACCGTCAAAATCCCGCTGGACGCGTGTCTCGGTCTGAATGCGCAGGGAAAAGTCATAATCAAGGCGAAGCGTCGTAAGTTTACGCTGTTCTCAAACAGGCGCTGTCGGAAAAAGGCATCTTTATCGATAGGCGCGGCCTTGAAAAACCGTCTTGCCCTAATCCGCAAGGCTATGGCAGAAAACCCAAATCCCATGGTCATGGCACAGTCGGACACCGACAGGCCTTGGCCGCAATGGGTACCGAAGAACTTGTATGCGAAAAGAAGATGGAGCGACCCTTTGCCCATGTTGAACCATTTTGATCCGCCGGCCTTGCTCAGAAACCCGCATGTGCAGTCGGTACTGGCAGGGTTGAAACTGCGCCGTCCCCTGGTCGCCCAGCGGGCCAAAAACATGCTGGCCCATTCCAGACCCGTGATCCTCGACTGCCCGGACGGTGTCCGCCTGAAAGGGTGGTATTCAAAGCGCCAAGCGACCAAGGGCCGTCTGGCCATCCTCATCCACGGATGGGAAGGCAGCGCCGATTCCCTCTATCTCATGTCTGCGGCCGGTTATTTGTACGAACTTGGTTTCGACGTCTTTCGTTTGAATCTGAGGGACCATGGCGATACCCACCATCTGAATCGAGGGTTGTTCCATAGCTGCCGGATCGACGAAGTCGTTGCCGCGGTGAAGCAAATACAGGAAATTTATCCCCATGACCGCATGTTTCTGGGCGGGTTCTCCCTGGGCGGCAACTTCTGCATACGGGTGGCCGTGCGGGCACCGCAAAGCGGCATCCGTCTGCACCGGGTCGTAGCGGTCAGTCCGGTGATCGATCCTGCCAAGGCCACTGTGGCGATCGAAAGCGGTTGGTCGCTTTACCACCGCTATTTTATGAAAAAATGGCGGCGCTCCCTGGCGCGCAAGCGGCTTCTCTTTCCGGACATGGCAGCTCTCGGAGCCCTGGGCCGATACGGGACGCTGACCGCGATGACCGATTTCCTGACCGCCCGGTTCACCGATTTTCCCGACTTGGCCGCTTATTTCAGGGGCTATACCATCACCCGGGAATTGCTGAAGCAGCTGGCGGTGCCGGTTCACATCATCGCCAGCCAGGACGACCCCGTGATCCCGGCCGAAGATTTGAATACGTTGGGGCGGACCGAATTCCTCACGATAGAAAGCCTCAATTACGGCGGCCATTGCGGCTTCCTCAAAAACTGGCGGTTTCAGAGCTGGGCGGACGAGCGCATCGCCGAACTGTTTTTACAGGATTTACAGTAGATCGCCCGGCCCGTCGGCTGTCGCAACGACCTTTTCATTCGAGGAGAGGAACGATGCAGATCACCCAAAATCTCTGGCAGGTGGCCGGTCCCGAGCTGACCTCGCCCGAGGATGCCGCCGCATACCTGGTGCGCCTGGGGCCGGCCGCGGCCCTCATCGACGCCGGCTGCGGCGAAGCCATCCGTGACCTGCTCGCCAACATCGGCCGGGCCCTGCCGCCGGAGGTGCCGGTCACCCACCTGCTGCTCACCCACTGCCATTTCGACCACAGCGGCGGCGCCGAAGCTGTGCGCGGCCACCTGGGCTGCCGGATCGTCGCCCACCAGCTGGATGCCGCCTTCCTCGAAGCCGGCGACAGCGCGGCCACCGCGGCCTCCTGGTACGGCCGGCGCATGACGCCGCTGCGCATCGACCTCAAAATCGAAGGTCCCCAGCAAGCTATTCCCGTGGGCCACGGAGAGATCCAGGCCTACCACTGCCCGGGCCACTCGCCCGGATCGCTGGTCTTCACGGTCGACATCGATGGCCAGAAAATCCTTTTCGGTCAGGACATCCACGGCCCCCTGCACCCCAGCCTGCGCTCCAACCGTACCGACTATTTGCGCTCGCTGTAGTTGATCCTGGACCTCGATGCCGACATCCTGTGCGAAGGACACTTCGGGATCTACCATGGCCGGGAGGAGGTGCGGGATTTCATCAGGTCCTACATGCCGTAGCGATCTCAACAGATACCGCCGATCGCATTCAATGCAGAACAAACTAATTTGGTCATCCCGGTAGACAGGAGGGCAGGCAAAGCCCCAAGCCATGGAAAAAGAATGCATCGCCGAATGACGCCGGGCTGGCGTCTAACACGGCTCCGAAGCCGGTGAGCAGAGCACGAAACCTACCCCATACCAGGAGTCCCTGTAGTCGATGAAAGTTTGATCGAACAAATATTTGTCGCGCCTGTCGTAAACGAAGTCGATGCCCTCAACGTACACGGTCTCGTCATCCGCTTCCCTTGATTCATCCAGAACCATGCCCAACCGGGGGCCGACTCAGCCAAAGCCCTGTTGGATCAACCGGACAGTTTTAGCAGAGAAATTTTTCAGTACCTTGCGCAGTTCCGTTTTCGCTGTGTCCGTTATGGTCAGTTCAATCATCGCGGGGCTCCTTGGGGGTGTGCGTGTCCAAACCGATGGTCAACCGTGCCGAGCGCCTAATTTGTATCCGAAATTTAAAATTTCAATTGTTTTTGATATAGTGACCCAACAGGGACGTTCCCGGGCAGCCATGTCATGGTAGTTCAAGGGAAGTCGCCGGATGGCCATTCAATTGAAATGGACGATGGTGTTCGTTGCACTCTGGGTGATCGGTTGCGCCCATGGTCCGCGTTCGTTCGTCCCGATCGGTGGTGCACCCAGCGACGCCCCTTCCCAGGTGGCGCAAATCGTCGAAGACGAGGATTATCCCGCCCTGCTGCGTGGCCTGGACGGCGAGATGCTCCACTCCATGCGCGTACCCAGCGATATCTGGAAATATGCCTATTTGCTGCAGCCCGGGCCCCATCTCCTCTGGGTCATGAACATGCCATACGGGCACCCCCTGATTCCCCAGAGAATTCGTTGTTATGTGATACGGGCGGAACTCGAACCAGGCGTGTGCTATCGGCTCGTGGAGGACCCCAGGGCGCAAAGGGCGCTGCTGTTGAAGGAGGGAACGCAGGAAACGGTGGCCTCGGGTCCGATGGTGGACCACCCCTGGGTATTCTTGCGAGGGTGCCGGTGGCAGTGATGCAGGGGGCAGACGCTTGCGACGCAACGACGAAGATGGGCCATCTTGAAAGGACAAACATGGAAAAACCCCACCCCACCCGGGAAGAAGCCTTGGCGCTGCTGAAGGAGTTCAACGAAAGCCAGTCTCTGATCAATCACGCCCTGGCCGTGGAGGCCGTCATGCGTCACCTGGCCCGCAAGCACGGCGAAGATGAAGAAGCATGGGGAATCGTCGGCCTGGTACACGACCTGGACTACGAGCGATACCCGGAGGAACACTGCCGCAAGACCGAACAGATCCTGCGGGAGCGCGGTTGGCCGGAAGCGTATATCCGGGCCGTCGTCTCCCATGGGTGGGGCCTTTGCACGGAAGTGGAACCGCGATCCCTTCTGGAAAAGAGCCTCTATGCCGTCGACGAATTGACCGGCCTGGTCACGGCCTGCGTGCTGGTGCGGCCCTCGAAGAGCATTGCGGAGCTGACGGTGAAATCGGTTCTCAAGAAGTGGAAGCAGAAAACCTTCGCCGCCGGCGCCAATCGGGAAGTGATCGAGAAGGGCGCCGGAATGCTGGGCACCGAGTTGTCCGACCTTATAGCGGAAGTCATCGCCGGCATGAGCGAAGCGGCCCCGCGGATCGGCCTGGGGTAGAACGGGAAAATGGCCGCCCGTTCGATTTGCGCATCAGGGCTGTTTGTCGGCGATGATCCGGACCTCCCGCAGGGGGGCGACGGACAGGGCCAACCTTTTCAACAGGTCGAAGCCGCCGGCGCCCAGTCCGAGGCGTGCGGTCAGCACCGCCAGGAAGCGATCGTACCCGTAGCGGCCGAGCTCCGCCTTGCGGATGGAAAAGCCCATGTCGCGCACCAGGTTGCCGAGGGTCTGAACCGTCCATGAATAGAGATGGTGGTTGGGCTCATCCGGATGGTAGGTCCGATATTTTCTTTCCGTTTCGTAGGGAACGATCAGGATGAGGATGCCGGCGCCCCGCAGCAGCCGGTTGATCTCCGCCAGCACCCGCGCCGGGTCCGGGGTGTGCTCGAGCACATGATGGCATACCACCGTATCGATGGCGCCATCCGGCAGTGAACTGGTGTCGGCGACAAACTGGATGCCTTTGGCCGCAAGTTGACTGGCCAGGAAGGTCGATACATCGTAACCGAAGCGCTTCTGGCAGGCGAGCGCTTCCAGGTTCCATCCCGGTCCCACGCCGTATTCCAGAACGACATCCTTCGCTTTGATATAAGGCGCCAGTTTTGCGGCCCGGCTGCGGGATATCCATTCATGGGCCGCCGGTGGTACCGCGTGCTTCTGGTGGTAGGCTTCGCCTAGTGTTCCCTCGTAGCGTTTCCGGACGTGATCGGCGGCATTTTTCGCTTGCATGAAGGACTCCCCGTTCCTGTTTGCGTCCTCATCCGGGACGCGCCGCTCCGGGCCAGCCTTCTGACCGAAAGAGGCGACTGCGACAGGCGGTCCCAGCGCGATCGGTGAAGGGGTTCTGCGATCCGGAAGTTGCAGCCAGGCCTATAGCACACGCAACTTGCTTTGCAAAGCGACGCCGGCGACCGGAAGATAACGGAATTGCCGAAAAGGCTATTGAAAACGATTCGAAACGAAACGGCCGCTCCCCGGTGCATGGCAAGATTATCCCACCAAAAAGACCGCGCGGGTGCAAATGCGCCCATTAAGGCCAAGGGCATATGATGCGGCTGCCTCTACTTGATGACGATGGTGGCTTTATCCAGAATGATATTGCCGTTGCCGAGGATATAGCGCACCTCATAGGTACCGGGTTCGTCCGGGGCGGTGATCATGACCGGGTTGCCGGTTCCGACATCGTTATAGTTCACATAGTCGCCGGGGTCTTGATCCAACTGCGATACGCAGATGAAGTCGGGTTTATACCCCGGTCCCTGCCAACGGACTTCAAATGCGGTGTTCCGGACCGCCGTCGCCGGCGCAGATATCTTGGCAGTGACCCTTTTTATCTGGATGGTGGTTTTGGCCAGCATTTTGTTCTCCTGCCCAAGGATGTAACGCACCTCAAAGGTGCCCGGACTTGACGGTGCCTGCAGTTTGAGGGGTGAACCTTCGCTGGTAGAGGTGTAGAACTCATAGCCGGCCGGTTCATCCTCCGGTTTGGCGATGGAGATGTAGTCAGCCGCATTGCCCGGGCCCTGCCAGGTGACGTCGAACTCGCTGCCCATGTCGGCTGCGGGCGAGGTTCGCACCGACGCCGAGACACCTTTTATTTCGATGGTGGTTTTGGCCAGCAGCTTGTTGTCCTGCCCCAGGATGTACCGCACTTCATAGGTCCCCGGTGTCGCGGGCGCCTGCAGTTTGAGGGGTGAGCCTTCGCTGGTATGGGTGTAGTATTCGTAGCCGGCCGGTTCATCCTCCGGTTTGGCGATGGAGACGTAGTCGCTCTTGTGGCCGGGTCCCTGCCAGGTCACCTCGAAGGCCGTGGCCACATCGGCAGCGGCCGGCGCTTGCACGGCGGCGCTGACGCCTTTGATCTGAATGCTGGTTTTGGCCAACATGACATCGTCCTTTCCAAGAATGTAGCGCACTTCATAGGTGCCCGGATCGGACGGTGCCTGCAGTTTCAACGGCGACCCTGCCGAGGTATAGCTGTAATTGTTATAACCGCTCGGCTCCCGATCGGGCCGGGCAATGGTGATGTAATCGCTGGTATAGGCCGGGCCCTGCCATTTGACGTCGATTGTGGTGGCCACATCGGCCTCGGCCGGTACCGTCACGGTGGCCTGAACCGGCATGACTTCGATATCGGCCCGGCCGATCACTTTTTTGCTTTGGGCGTGGACATAGCGCAGCTCATAAGCGCCTGTCTTGCCCGGAGCCGTAAAACCGCTGGGGTTGCCTCGCTTGGTGTAAGCGTAGTCGACGTGGTCCAGGTCACGGGATTTCTTTTCGACAACAGTGATATAGTCGCCACGGCTGTCAGGCCCCTTCCACTGGACGGAAAAATCCGAGCCGGCCGGGACCTTTGCCGGCGCCTTGAGCTCCGCGGTGCCGGGATCCTTCACCACAGCCGCCGGTGGCGCCTTGACCTCTTCAACGGTTTGAAACAGCGCTTTGCGCAGCTGACCGGCATTATCGGCGGCCAGGAAAAGGCCGCCGGTCTTGTCCGCCAGACAGCGCAGACGCCCCTGCTCAGCTTTGCTGATGTCAAATCCGATCACATGCACCGTAAAATCCACCCCGCTCATGGCCAACTCGGAGGCCAGCGCACAAGGATCCTGATCGCAGGTCTCGAGGCCGTCGCTCACCAGAATGACCGTCGCCCGCTTTTCCTTATAGCGCAGCGCCTGGGCCGCCTGCCGCACCGCGTCGCTGATGGGGGTCATGCCTTTGGGATTGATGGCCTCGATTTTAGCCTTCATGGCCGTGGCATTGGAGGGTGCGATGGGCGCCAGCATTTCGATATCTTTGCAGTCACCCTTGCGGCGATGGCCATAGGCCATCAGGCCGACTTCAAAATCGGCGGGCATCTTGTCGGTGAGATCGCCCATCACCTCTTTGGCGATCTGGATTTTGGCTTTGCCGTCGATTTGACCCCACATCGAGCCGGACGCATCCAAAATCAGCACCAGATGGGCTGTATCGGCGGCCCCTGCCTGCGCTCCACCGAGCGACATTGTCAAAACGATTGCCCCTAAAACCGCCAACAGGAAACGCGGAACTCCCATTTTGGACTCCCTTCATCAGTTCAATATCGGATGGCCCACCGCCTATAGCGGTCGACCATATTCCATACCACACCATGGCGCTTCGGATCAAAAGATGCCCTGCACGCGGAGGGCACGGCCAACAGCTTCTTCCCCCGGGGCATCGGTGGCCTGGGGCGCCCGCGATGGCCCCATGCTCCGGCATCTTATGGCCAGGGTGAGCGGCAGGGCCGCGGCTTGGACCAGGTGCCTGGGTTGCTTGAGATTTTCACTTATGGTACGCAGGGCAGGCCGTTTACCAGAAAGCGTTTGAAAGCCGGGCCGCGCCTCGTTGGCATTGCCCTGATTCCCGATGGGTGCGAGAAGAAAATTGACCTGAGTCAAGGCGGTGCCGGATAGAAGGGGGTATGAACGGCTCAATCTGTGCGCGCGTGCCCCGCGCGCTATCTTACGGTCCTCTCCCACCCGACATCCAGACGCTCCAAGCGAGGTGTGTATGCGTATCCACTATCTGCAACATGTTCCCTTCGAAGGCCTGGGCCATATCGACACCTGGGCCCGGCAACACGGTCACCCCATTTCGGCCACGGCCCTGTTCGGCGGCCAACCGCTGCCCCCGCTGCCGGCCTTCGATCTGCTGGTGGTCATGGGCGGCCCCATGGGAGTGTATGACACGGACGCTCATCCCTGGCTGATCCACGAGAAGCGTTTCCTGGAGCAGGCCCTGGCAGCGCAAAAGAAGATCCTCGGAATCTGCCTGGGGGCCCAACTGCTGGCCGATGTGCTGGGCGCCAAGGTTTACAGGAATCGTCACAAGGAGATCGGCTGGCACGTGGTCTCCCGGGCCGCTGGCGCGCAGGGTGCGCCCTGGACAGCCCTGTTTCCCGAAAGCTTCTTCGCCTTCCACTGGCACGGCGACACCTTCGACCTGCCGACCGGGGCCGTACATCTGGCCCGCAGCGAGGCGTGCCCGCACCAGGCCTTTTTCTGTCCGCCGGGCCTGCTCGGGTTGCAGTTCCACCTGGAATCCACCGCCGAGAGCATCGACCAGCTCATCGCCAATTGCGGCCAAGAGTTGGTGCCGGGGCCGTACATACAGAACCCGGTCGATATTCGCGGACAGGGGGAGCGCATCGGGCCGTCCAACGAGCGCATGGGCGCCATTTTAAACCATCTCCAGGCGCTTTGAGGTGCCGTCGCGGGGCAATGACGGACCGGGGCCCCCATCAGCGCACCGGTTCGACGGCAGCGCGGCAATTGCCTGACATCTGCGAAGCCGCATCATCCGCAGGAACTCGTTGACACCCGGTTGAAGCCTAAGTTAGGCTTTTTTATCCGCCTCCGCTGAAATTGAAGAACGTTCGGTCGGACTCCGAGACTCGGCTCGCCTTGCCATGGAGTGGACGCGATGAACGATCGACTCGAAGAAAAGCCAGCACGGACGCCTTCGGCCAACGATCCGGCCTGTGCCTGGGAAACCCTTTTCGACACCTTCGAAAGCCCCACCTGGGTGTTGGATACCCAGTGGGTCATCCGGCGCGCCAACCGGGCCGCGGCGGAGCTCTTTCAGCGGCCCCTCGAAGCCATGATCGGCCGGCATTGCTGTGAAATCGTCCATGCCGGTTCCGGGCCCATGGCGCGATGTCCCGTAGCGCGCGCGTCCGAAAGCAAAAAACGGGAGTCTCTGGAACTCGCGGTGGGCCGAAAATGGTTCGAAATCGTCGTGGATGTGATTCTGGATCGGGATGGGCAACCGTCGGCCTATACCCTTATGTTCAATGACATCACCCGCTGCAAGTGCGCCGAGCAGGCCTTGCAGAGCAGTGAAAAACATTTGCGGGCCATTCTGGAGGCATCCCCGCATAGCGCATTTCTCATGGACACCCAGGGCCGCGTGATCCAGTGCAACCGGGTGACGGCCGAACGCCTGAAGACCGATATCCAGACCTTGCGTCAAAGCAACGTCTTCGATTTTCTACCGCCCGAGGTGGTGGAAACGAGAAAAGCCTATTTGCAGAAGGTCATCGCGACGGGCGCTCCGGTTCGCTTCGAAGATGTGCGTGTCGGAAGAACTTTTCGCCATTCGGTCTATCCGGTTCTGGATGAGCACGGAGAGGTGGTTCATTTGGCCGTATTCGCGGCGGACATCACCGAGGAGAAGCGGGTCATCGGAATCCTGGAGGAGAACCGGCGCCAATTGGCCCAGGCCAACGCAACACTGCAACTGGTGATCGACACCATTCCGGTCCGGATCTTCTGGAAGGATTCGAATTCCAATTTCTTGGGATGCAACCGGCTCTTTGCCAGCGATGCCGGGCATGACGATCCCGCCGCGATCGTGGGCTCCGACGATTACCAAATGGGCTGGAAACAGCAGGCGGAAATGTATCGCGCGGACGACCGTGAGGTGATGACCACGGGGGTCGCCAAAATCAATTACGAAGAGCCCCAGGACACACCCGAGGGAAAACGAATCTGGCTCAGGACCACCAAAGTGCCGCTGCGGAATCAAGACGGTCGGGTGATCGGTATCCTGGGCACCTATGAAGACATCACCGAACGCAAGGGGTTAGAGGAGCGTATCCGCCTAAGCGAGGAGCGCTACCGCAATCTGTTCAACAACAACCATGCCACCATGCTGGTGATCGACCCGGTGGACGGCCGCATCGTGGACGCCAACGCCGCCGCGTGCAACTATTATGGCTACACCGCCGAGCAGTTGAAAGCCAGAAAGATTACGCAGATCAACACCCTGACCGCGGACGAGGTGTTCGAGGAGATGGCCCGCGCCAAGGCCGAACAGCGCAACCATTTTTACTTTTTCCATCAGCTGGCCGATGGGCAGATTCGCCCCGTGGAGGTCTATTCGGGACCGTTTGCATACGAGGGCCACCACCTGCTCTACTCCATCGTCCATGATATCAGCGAACGCACAAAGGTGGAGCAGGAAAAAGAACGGTTGATCCGCGAACTCCGGGATGCGCTGTCGCAGATAAAGACCTTGAGCGGGCTGCTGCCGATCTGTGCCGCTTGCAAGAAGATCCGGGACGACCATGGATATTGGCGCCAAATCGAAGCCTACATTCGGGAGCATACCCAAGCCAATTTCAGCCACAGCATCTGCCCGGACTGTGCCAAAAAGCTTTATCCCCAGTATAAATATCCGGGTTAGGGCCCTTCTCCCTGCTTGCAAGGATCATTTGGCTGCGCCGCGGCCAGCTCGCCGATGGTGTGCTCCATTAATCGGCCCTGCTCGAAGATCGTCGTTCGCGCCGGATCGTCACGCAGGGCCTGCAAGGGGGCGTTAAGGGCCGGCCTTCGCATACGCACGGCGGCCCAGGCGGCCAGGCCGCGCAGGGTCTCGTCGGGCGAAGCGAGATACGGTCGGATGAACGGCGCGGCCTCGGTCACCAGGTCGGGGTGCGCCTGGGCCAGGCGTCCCAGGCCCCACAGGACCCCTTGCTGCAGGCCATGGTGTTCGAGAAAATTCCCGTCGGGATTGAGGTAGGAGACCAGGATGCAGGCGTACTCGCAGGCTAGGCGCTCGTGATTGGCCATGATTTCGGCCATGGCCTCGGGCGCGCCCCAGCCGATGCCGCCCGACTCGTCGTTGAGGCTCCACATGAGCCGCCGCATCACCACCCGGGCCGCTTCGATCTCTTCGTCGGCTAGGCGTGCGACCACTTGCCCCAGGGCCGCCACGGCATGCCAGCGCACCCTCGCTTCGCTGTGGTAGAGCAGGCCGATGAGCGGGTTGACCACCTGGCGCGGCGGCCATTGCGCCAGCGCGTTCAGCGCCGCCGGCAGATCGTCGGTTTGCACTAGCGCCAGTACCCGCGATTTAAGCTGCCGCACGCACAGGCTCCCAGGCGCTAGAAGGTGATGACATCATATCCTGCCTCGCGGAAGCGGGCCATGCTGGGATGGCCGTTCATCTCGTCCAGCAGGACCAGTTGCTGCGCCTGGACCGCGGCCAGGCTGCCCAGTTTCTGGGAGCAGGCTTTGCACACCCCTTCGATCAAGCCGGCGGCCCTGACCTTCTCCCACAAACCGTGCAGGGGATGCTCCGGCGCGGGCAGTTCGGCCACCAGGCGCGTGGCGGCGCCTTCGATCACGATGCGGCCGTACTGGCCGCGGGCCTGCATATCCAGGGCGTTGAGCAGCACATGGATGAAGCACATGGGGTCGCCGTTGAAGACGAACAGGATGGCTTTGGACATGGGTACCTCCAAATCTATTCTTCTTCCCAGGAAATGACATCCTCCGGGCAATATTTGATCGCCTCGTTCACGCAGGCCTCGGGGTAGCGTTCCAATTCGGCCACGGCGATGAACCCCGCATCGTTCAGGCTGAACACCTCCGGGCAGACCGCCACGCACCCCATACACAGGGTGCAGGCGGCCAGGTCCAGGCTCGGTTTTCTCATGCGGGCACCTGGGCTGCGATCTGCTGCCCGATGGCGCGGCCGAATTCGTAACTCTCCTCCAGGCTTTTGGCGTCCGGCACGAACTGGCGCCGGGTGGGGGCCACGATCTCGAACTGCATGGCTTCCAGTTCCTGGGTGATCTGTTTGGGCGCCTCGCCGCTCCAGCCGTAGGAACCGAAGGCGGCACCGATCTTGTTCTGGGGTTTGAGCCCCTTCATATAGGTCAGAAAGTCGCTGACCGTGGGAAAGAGGCCGTTGTTCAGGGTCGGTGAGCCGACGACGACCGCCTTGGCATCCAGCACCTCGGTCATCACGTCGCTGCGGTGCCATTTGCGCAGGTACATGGGCCGGACCTTGATGCCCTCGGCGCTCAGGCCGGCGGCGATGGCATCGGCCATGCGTTCGGTGCTGTGCCACATGGTGTCGTAGACCACCACGGCCTTGCGCGTGGCGGTCTGGCGGCTCCACCGGTCATAGGCCGCGATGATCTTGCCGGGGTCCTGGCGCCAGATGACGCCGTGGTCCGGGCAGATGGTCTTGATCGCCAGGCCCATCTTGGTCACCTTGTCGATGAGCTTGAGAATCAGTGGTGCATAGAGCAGCAGGATGTTGGCGAAGTACTTCTTGGCATGGGGCATGATGACGTGGCCGATGACGTCGTCGAACTTTTCGAAGCCGGCGTAGTGCTGACCGAACCCGTCGCTGGAAAAGAGCATCTGCTCCTCGTTGAGATAGGTGAACATGCTGTCGGGCCAGTGCACCATGCGCGTCTCCATGAAGGTCAGGGTGCGTTGGCCCAGGGAGAGGGTTTCGCCCTCCTGCACGGCATGGTAGTTGAACCGCTGGGAAAAGTGCATGGCCAGGTTTTTGGCCCCCAGCTTGGAGCAGTACAGCGGTTTTTCTTCGCCGATGCGGTGCATCACCCGGGCCAGGCCGCCGGAGTGGTCCATCTCGGTGTGGTTGCTGATCATGTAATCGATCTTGCGCGGATCGATGATGCGCTCGATGTTGGCGATCAATTGGTCGGCGAACTCCTTTTTCACCGTATCGATGAGGGCCACCTTCTCATCCACGACCAGAAACGCGTTGTAGCTGGTCCCCAGGGGGGTGGAGTATCCGTGAAAATCTTCGATGTTCCAGTCGTTGACGCCGACATCGTAGACGCCTTTGGCAATTTCAATGGGTTTCATCTTACGGTTCCTTTGCTGATAGGCTGAAAACAGACCGTCTTCCAGAAATGGCAATGCCCTTTTCGCCGAACCGCAAAAAGGGCACCCGGGGGAAATCGGCCGTGGTTATTCTTCTTTTTCGAAATCGGATTTGGAGGCGCCGCAGACCGGGCACTCCCAGTCTTCGGGCAGGTCCTGGAACTTGGTGCCGGGTTTCACGCCATTGTCCGGATCGCCCTGCGCAGGGTCATACACATAGCCGCAAATTGAACAAACGTAACGGTCCATTCGAGTTTTCCTCCTTGTGTGGGTTTAATATCAAGGGTTTCAAGCCCGGTCCATCGGGGACGCCTGGCCGATGGTTCAGGGCGCGGTTTCGATAAATGCCTTGACCTTGGCCTCGATTTGATCGCGCACGGCGCGCATCACGTCGAGGGATTGCCCGGCTGGATCGGGCAGCGCCCAATCCTCGCGCCGTGCGCCGGGCACCGCGGGGCACTGCTCGTCACACCCCATGGTGACGACAACGGCCGGGCGATGGTGTTCAAGGGCCGTCTCCAATCCCTGGGTGGTCAGAAACCCCATGTCGATGCCCCGTTCGGCCATGACCGCCGCCATATCCGGGTTGACCTGGGCCGCCGGCTGGCTGCCGGCGCTGGTCACATCCCAACGGTCGCCGCCGTAAAGCCGGGCGAAAGCCGCCGCCATCTGGCTGCGGCAGGCGTTTTCACGACAGGCGAATAGCACTTTGGGCCTTTCGGCCAGGCCATACATCAGGCTCTGGGCCGCCTGCTTCACCTCGGTCTGAGCCGTGGCATGGGAGGCGATCTCACCGCGCTTTTCGATGTGCCGGAAGGCCAGGGTGCCGGCGTACTGGGCGGAAATCCCGTCGAAGAAGTATTTGGCCGTCAGGTTCAAGCCTTCGAACAGTTGCTTGCCGGCGGTTGCGCCCACCGCCAGCAGGAAGCCGCGGCGGGTGCGGTGGCCCGGATCGTTGAGCTTCAGGGAGTAGCGTCGCGCCCAGAGGGTCTGGCAGCGATCGATCAAGGCCTTGAGCTGGGCCGTAACGCCGTAAAAGAAAACGGGTGAGGCGGCCACCACGATATCGGCCCGACGCAGCAGGCCGTAGATCTCGCGGCTCATGTCGTCCTCGATGGGGCAGATCCCCTTTTTTTCGCAGACGGTCAGTTCCTTGCAAGGCTCGATGGCGCGCCGGCACACATCCACGGTCACGGTTTCGGCCCCCATCTGCTGGATCTCCTGCATGCACATGGAGAGCAGCACATCGCTGTTGCCCTTTTTGCGTGGGCTGCCTTGCAGGCCGATAGCGAGCATGGGCTTACTCCTTTACATGGCACTTGGCGCAGCCGGTGGGACCACTGGGCTGGCCGGCCTGTTTGCGTTCCCGGTGGCACTGGATGCACAGGGTGTTCATCACCTGCTTGGGGGCCAGTTTGCCTTCGGCCTTGGCCTTTTCGATGCTGCCCGGTGCCTGGGCGAACAGCGTGTGGCAGGCCATGCAGTTATTCAGGGCCTGCTGGTGGCGGTGGTGCGGGAAGGTCACCACCCCCTGGGCGCCGCCGGGCAATTTGATCTGTTCGGCCCCTTTGTTGGTCTCGGCCGCCGCCCCCCATGCGAGGAGCAGCGCGACACCCATGGCAACCATTGCCGCCGTGAAACAATGCACCATCCATCCTTTTCGCCTGATCATGCTGTCTAGCACCTTTCCGCTGGAGGATCAACCTTTGCTCAGTGAGCCGCTTCCTCGCCGACCTTGGTGCGAAAAAGGTTGTAGGCCCAGATCTGGTACGCCAGGACCACGGGGATGAAGAGCAGCACCACCACCAGCATGATCTTCAAGGTCAGGGGGCTGGAGGAGGCGTTGAAGGCCGTGAGGCTGTACTCCTCGGAATTGGTGGACGGCAGCATGTTGGGAAACAGGCCGATGATACCGAAGAAGGTGGCGGAAACGATGGCCAGGGCCGAGGCGAACCAGGCTTTGAAATATTGCTGGCGGGCCAGGAAGACCCGGATGCCCAGCAGACCGGCGACGGCCGAAAGGATCACCACGAACAGGTAGGGCCGGGCGAGGTAATTGGCATAAAGATTGGTAGCCGCAGCGCTGTAGACCAGAAAGGCCACGGCCGCCAGCAGCAGCGGCAGCCAGATGAAGGCGGCCGTGCGCACGGCCCGTTGCTGGAGGTCTCCGCCAGTGCGGATGGCCAGCCAGAGCGCGCCGTGCACCAGGAAGAAAAGCAGGAACAAAACGCCGCCCAGCAGCCCGTAAGGATTGATCAGGGTCAGCAGGTTGCCCTGGAACAAATGGTTCTGGTCCAGGGGCAGGCCCTGGAAGATGTTGGCGAAGGCCACGCCGAAGAGCAGGGCCGGCAGCACGCTGCCCACGAAGAGGCAGGCGTCCCATACCCAGCGCCAGGCCGGCGAATCCACTTTGCCGCGGAATTCCATCGAAACCCCGCGCAGGATCAGGGCGAAGAGAATCAGCATCAGGGCCGTATAGAGCGAGGAGAACATCACGGCGTAGACCAGGGGGAAGGCGGCGAAGGTGACGCCGCCGGCGGTGATCAGCCACACCTCGTTGCCGTCCCACAGCGGTCCCATGGCGCCGATCATCTGCCGCTTGTCCTGGTCGCTGCGCCCCAGGAACGGGAAAAGGGTGCCGATGCCGAAGTCGAACCCGTCGGTGATGAAGAAGACCGCCCACAACAGGCCCCAGACATAAAACCAGATGGATTGCAAAAGCATGGTATCGTTCCCCCTTCCTTATTGATCGTAGCCGCCGGATTCGGCCCGGGCCGCCGCAGGTTGCACAGAGGCCGGTCCCTGAAGGGCGAACCGGCCGATGAGGAAAAAGCCCACCAGGCCCAGCAGGCCGTAGACCAGGATGAAAGCCACCAGCGAAGAGACGACCTGGACGCCGGCCACGGGCGAGGCGGCCTCGCCCGTGCGCAGCAGACCGTAGACGATCCATGGCTGGCGGCCGACCTCGGCCAGGACCCACCCGGCCTCGATGGCGATATAGGGGAGCGGAATGGCGGCAATCATGAGCATCAGGTACCAGCGGTGCTCCACCAGGCGTTTGCGCAGGAACCAGCCGAGAATGGTCAGCAATGGAAAGAGGGTGCCGAGGATCACCATGGTGCGGAACGACAGGAAGGTGAGCAGCACCGGTGGACGGTCCTCTTTGGGGAAATCCTTGAGGCCGCGTACCTCGGCATTGATGTCATGGTAGCCCAGGAGGCTGAGCAGGCCCGGAATGCGGCCGAATTCGACCATGTTGCGTTCGTTCTTTTCGTCGGGGATGGCGAACAGCAGCATGGGGGCCGCGCTGGAGGTCTCCCAGTGGGACTCCATGGCCGCCAGCTTGGCGGGCTGTACTTCGGTGACGTGGACCGCATGGCGGTCGCCCTGGACCACCACCCACACCGAGGCGATCAGGCCCACCCCCAGGGCGATGTTGAACGAGCGGGTGAAAAAGTCGATCTCCTGTTTCTTGAGCAAATGGTAAGCGCTGATCCCCATGACCAGGAAGCAGCTCAGGATGAAGGCGGCCGGCACGGTGTGCAGGAACTCCATGATGGCGAATTTATTGAACACCACGGCGGCGAAATCGTCCAGTTCGGCCCGGCCGTTGCGCAGGACATACCCCACCGGATGTTGCATCCAGCCGTTGGCGATGAGGATCCACAGGGCCGAGACATTGCCGGCGGCGGCCACCAGCCACATGACCGCGGCGTGGGCCTTGGGTGAGAGCTTCTTCCAGCCGAAGATCCACACGCCGATCAGGGTGGATTCCAGGAAGAAGGCCACCGAAGCCTCGATGGCCAGCAAGGAGCCGAAGATATCCCCCACGAAGGCCGAATAGCGCGACCAGTTGGTGCCGAACTGGAACTCCAGGGTGATGCCGGTGACCACCCCCAGGGCGAAATTGATCAAAAAGAGCTTGCCCCAGAACTTGGTCATGCGCAGGTAGGTTTCGTCGCCGCTGCGGGCATAGCGGGTCTCCATGTAGGCCACCAGCACCGAGAGGCCCAGGGTCAGCGGCACGAAGAGAAAGTGAAACATGGTGGCCGCGGCGAATTGCAACCGTGACAGGAAGACTGGATCCATCATCGCTCTCCTTGGCGTTGGGTCGGGGCAGGGGCCGGGGCCCGGTATCAGGCCGGACCCTCCAGTTTGCACTGCTTGAAATCGATGGGTTTGCCACAAGCATCACACTTGTGCGTTTTTTGAAATTCGTCCGAAAAGATCTCTTTGCTCGCGCCGCACTCGGGGCACTTGCATTGAAAAGATTTGAGATTTCGGAACGCTTCGAAACCCGGACAATGTTGCGGGGTGGTCGTCATGAATCCCTCCTTTCATTTAATGCGCTGGTCTTTACCGGTGCTCTGGCAATCCGGCGTGTAACAGCTGTTGTCGAGGAACTCGCACGGCTTTTTGCAGGACGGGCATTTTTCCGGAGGGGCCTTGGCCTCCAGTTCATAACCACAATTCGAGCATTTCCAGTTGGTCATGGGTTCACCTCCTCTCGGTTGCATCTATCTTTCATCACCAAATTGCTGAAAGCGCTTTCCGTTTTCCTAAAAGCAGGGAGCATATCCGCTATGCTCCCTTGGTGATTACGCTTTCCAATGGCCGTGCAGGTTACAGTACTCTCTGGCTGAAATATTGGCCGCTTCGATCATAAAGGTGGCTTCCGGGGCCTGTCCCGGCTTCAAAAACTGGCGATAGGACTTTCCGTCGGCGACGATTTCGATCCACTCGATGAAGTGCTTCTCTTCCATGGGATGGGCCACGCTGCCCACCTTCACCTTCACGCCGCCCGCGATCTTCTCGATCACCGGCACGTGTTTCTCCTTGGCCGCATCGACCGTATTCTCCTTGAGGCAAGTCATGGGTTGGCCGCAGCACACCAATTGTCCGGCTCCCGCATGCAGTACTTCGACGATGTTGCCGCAAACGCCGCACTTGTAGACTTCCAGCCGTTGGGTCATTTTTTCTTTCTCCTTCTTATGAGGTTAAAGGGTCGGGGCGGGCGCCGGTAAAGCCGCCCGGGTTGCTTCCGTTACCAGTTCTCGCCCAGCAGTTCGAAGTGGGCCTGGGGATGGGCGCAGGCCGGACACATCTGGGGCGCTTCCATTCCCTGGTGCAGGTAGCCGCAGTTGCGGCAGCGCCAGACCACGGCCTGGGCGCGTTTGAAAACCCGGCCGGCGGCCAGGTTGGCGGCCAGGTCGCGATAGCGTTTCTCGTGCTGCTTCTCGGCGACCGAGATGGCCATCCAGACCATGGCGATGGCTTCGAAACCCTCCTCGCGGGCAATCTTGGCGAAACCGGGGTACATTTCGGTGTGCTCATGCTTTTCGCCGGCGGCAGCGGCATTGAGGTTGTCGAAGGTGGAGCCCACGATGCCGGCCGGGAAGGCGCCGACGATCTCGACCTCGCCGCCCTCCAGGAAATTGAAGAACCGTTTGGCATGCTCTTTTTCCTGATTAGCGGTTTCTTCGAAAATATCGGCGATTTGAATCAGACCTTCCTTGCGGGCCTTGCCGGCAAAGAAGGTGTAGCGGTTGCGGGCCTGGGATTCGCCTGCGAAAGAGGCTAGCAAATTCTTCTCGGTCCGGGTTCCTTTCAAACTGACCACGATAGATCCTCCTTTTTCATGATTTTGGTTGTTTTAGTTTATTATGGTGGCGCTGTTGCTCTTCTTCGGCCATGCGCCAGAGCTTGTAGGCGGCATCCCGCAGCATGCCGTACAAAATGCCGCAGCCGGTATCCTCCCGATCCACATCGCCGCGATCGGCCAGACGGATCATCTCCTGCGTCAAATCGATGGTGCGCTGAAGGTTCTGATCGCAGGGTTTCACGTGGCGGATGCCTCCGGGAGAAAATTCGGACCTCGCTTGCATGCAGTCCCAATCATGCGGCCTCGGTACTGCGGACTCAGCTTGTTTAATCAAAACCCGTGCCAAGCGGCAATCAGGTGGCTTTCGGCGCCGTTCGGCAGCGCCGGGACGCCATCAGCATACTTCTTTTCATAGAACGAGCGGGCCTGCCGGCGGCGATTGCCGGTGAGACGTGATACACCCGATGCCCTTCCTTACTTTTAGCAGATGGTTTTCGGTACGACAACTCAATGTTTTTACGGTTAATAATAGTGTCTCGCGGGAAAGGCGCACAAACGATACATATGTGTCTCGCAATACAGGTGCATGAGCATCATGGGTTGCCGCCTCCCCATGTCGTCTGGATGGAGCGGAAGCGGGCCGTGGAAACGGCTGCGTCGGTCAATTTCAATGCAGACGGGGCAATACCGGGCGGCGTCGACCAGAACGGATGATTCACCCGTATCACAAGGCTTCCCGGCGATCAAGCCGATGCCCGGCCGCTGCCTTCACGGCCGGTCGCTGGACAGCGGCATGTTAATTGCTAAATTTTCATAAAACATCATCGCCGCAGCCAACGTCTCTCCGGCTTCAGGGAGAGCGATTTTGAAAGGAGATAACCATGGGTTCCATGGAAAGACTTAAAAAAGACACCGAACTGCTCAATGCCATCGACTGGGAGATGACTCCCGAAGAGGCGGTGCGGCTCTACCTGGAATGGGGCAACAATTGGGCGCGGGGCAATTACGTGATCCGCTCCAAAAATGATGAAACGATCTATTTTGCCGTCAGCACCTGGAAAGAGCCGCCGGTCATCTATCTGATCCGCCGCAACTCCGAAACGGCCGAGGAGATCGCCCGCATCGAAATGCCGCCGGCCATCCGCAAGGCCTTTGCCAGGGAGAACGGCTCGCTCAAAGGGGTCTATGCCGTGGAAGGGGTGGTCAAGGAGTGGCTGCGCAGGGAGCTCACGATCAATTAGGTTTGGGCACATCCGAGGCAATGCCCAACACCTGTTCGGCTGCGCGGCGGGCCTCCTCGCTGCGTGAACACTCCGGGCAGAGCCCCATGAACTCAAGGCGGTGGCCCATGATGGTGTAAACCGTGGCGCCGTAGAGCTCATCCTCCAGGCTGCTCAAGGGGGCGATGGGGGCGTCGTCCATACGGCCGCAGTGGACGCACCTGATATGGTAGTGCCTCTGGGGAATTCCATCGTAGCGCTTCTGGCTGCCGCTGATCTCCAGCGTCTGGATCTCTCCCAGGGCGGTGAGAATCTCCAGGTTGCGGTAGACGGTGCCCAGGCTGATCTTGGGCAGGCGTTTGCGAACCATTTCGTAGAGCAGGTCGGCGGTGGGGTGGATGTTGTTCTTGCGCAACTCTTCCAGGATCACCCGCCGTTGGCGGGTCATGCGCAGCCGGTCCATCCGATCCGATTCCAGAAGTGTTTTTACGTTTGCATGCATGGGTGATGTCATCGGCGCGTTTCGCGCGGCAGAGCCGGGCGAAACGCGCCGTAAGGCTCAACGTTGGTCAATGGGCACGAAGGCGCACTCCTCCGGCCCGCAATATTCGCCGACGTATTTGGATTCCGGCCGATAGAGCATGGGCTTGGGCGCCGCGCCGGCAAACTGTTCCTCCAGCACATGGGCGGTCCAGCCGGCCACCCGGGAGAGGGCGAACAGCGGCGTGTACAGATCCACGGGAATGCCCATGGAGTAGTACAGCGAGGCGCTGTAGAAGTCGACGTTCACGTAGATGTCGGTGCCCTTGCGTTCCTTGAAGGCTTTTTTGCCTTTTTCCTCCAGAACCCTGGAGATTTCGTACCAGCGGGTCTCGCCGGCCAGCTCGCCGGCGCGCTTGGACATGGGCGCCAGGATGTGGGCGCGCGGGTCGTCGGTCTTGTAGACGGCGTGGCCCAGCCCCATGATCAACTTGCCCTGTTCCAGGACCTGTTTCACGTAAGCTTCGACCCGATCGGGGCTGCCGATATCGAGGAGCATCTGCATGACGCGCACGTTGGCGCCGCCGTGCAGCTCGCCGGAGAGCGATCCGATGGCCGCCGATACCGCGGCGTACATGTGGGCGCGGGTCGAGGCCACTTCCCGGGCTGCGAAGGTGGAGGCGTTGAAGGAGTGTTCGGCATGCAGCACCAGTCCCACATCGAAGAAATGGACCAGTTCGGGCTGGGGCTTTTTGCCGAAGAGCATATAGAGGAAATTGGCCGCATGATCCAGCTTCGGATCGGGCGTCAAGGGGTTCTGACCGTTGCGCACCCGCTCCCAGGCCGCCACGATGGTGGGCAGCTTGGCGACCAGGCGGATGGCTTTGCGCACGCTGGCATCATGGGACGCATCGCCGATCTCGGGGTCGTGGTTGGCGAGCAGGGCCACGGCACCCTGCAGGATATCCATGGGCAGCGCCATCTTGGGTTGGGTTTTAAGCGCTTCGATGAGGGCTGCGGGTATCGGCCGCTCGGCCGCCAGCTGCTGTTTCAGGGCCGCCAACTCGGCTTTGTTGGGCAGCTTTTCAAAGAGCAGCAGGTGGATGATCTCTTCGTACGAAGCCTTGGCGGCCAGATCCCCCACCAGATAGCCCCGATAGATCAATTTGCCTTTATCGCCGACGACATCGCTGACCTTGGTGCTTGCAACGGTCACCCCCCGCAAGCCGGTATTGAGGATGGGTTTACAGGCGTCTTCCATCATTTTCTCCTTTTGCTTGATGCCCATTATATAATCAGGAATCGTTATCATGTATGGGTTGAAAATAAAACCTCAAAATGGTAGTGCAACGGTACTGTACGGGCCTTATCCATGAACAGGGTCGGCGGTATTCAGCTCGCTCAATCCCCCATAATCCTCCGGTCGGTTGCCCCGGCGCCGGATTCGGTTTTTCCTTCGCCGGCATCCATCCGGAACAGTCCTACGGTGGCTCAAATCTCCTATGCGACGAGTAACCATTAAAAACGGTATGCGGTTTCATATGGTCGGCGCACCGGCCGATGCTGTGAACCGCCTTCCAGACCCGGACCGGATAGCCCTCCTGCCGGACAGAATTCCCCACATCAAGCCCCGCCTGCTGGTGGCCGAAGGGGACCCGGTGGCGATCGGCGCGCCGCTTTTCGAAGACAAGCGCGATGAACGCTTCAAATTCCTCTCGCCCGCCGGCGGCACTGTCCAGCGCATCCAATTCGGCCCGCGCCGGTCCGTGAAGGCTATCGTTATCGCGCGGGCCAGGGGAGAAGAGGGCGAGATCCGCTTTCCGCTCCTCGATGAACAGGGCTTGGCGGCCATGGAGCGCGCCCAGTTGATACACCGCATCCTGGAGGGCGGCCTGTGGTGGGTGCTGCGCGCGCTGCCGTTCCGCGACCTGCCCGACCCGGAGCGCGTTCCGCCCATGATTCTGGTGGGGCTCGCTGCCAAGGAACCGTTCCTTCCTTCCCCGTCGGTCTACCTCAAGGATCAGGCCGCCCTGCTGGGGTTCGGATTGAAGGTCCTGGGCAAGCTGACCGCCGGACCGGTGGTGCTCTTCTCCGATGCCAGGAGCCGGGCCGAACTGGGTCCGGCGGGTGCGATGCTGACCCATGTGGTGGAAGGGGCTTATCCCAGCGACGATCCCGGTGCGGTCCTGTATCACATCAAACGCAACGCGGCCGAGAACCATGCCTGGTTCGTGAGCGGTGCCGATCTGCTGCTGCTGGCGCAGCTGCTGCGCCAGGGGCGCTGCCCCACACGGCGTATCGTGGCCGTGGGCGGCGCCGCGGCGCCGGTCCGCCAGCATTACGACGTGCGCCTGGGCGCGCCGCTCGCCCAACTGGCAGATCCCGGGCGCCTGACCGGTACCGAGCGCTGGATCGTGGGCGGCCTGCTGCGGGGCTATGCCTCCTCGGCCGAGGGCTTCATGGGGCTCTATGAGACCAGCCTCAACATCGTGCCTGCGGACGAGGCGCCGGATTTCATGGCCCTGTTCAATCCAGGCTGGGGCCGGCCCAGCTACTCGCGCACCTTTCTATCCAGGCTCAATCCGCAGCCGCTGGTCTACGGTTGCAAACTGCACGGCGACCGCAGGGCCTGTATCGCCTGCCTGCATTGTGCCAATGTGTGTCCGGTGCGCATGCTGCCCCACATGGTTTACAAGGCCATCCTGGCCGAAGAGGTGGAGGAGTATCTGCAGCTCGGCCTGCTCGATTGCGTGGAGTGCGGCCTGTGTGCCTATGTCTGCCCGTCCAAGATCGAGCTGAGTCAAACCTTTATCGCCGCCCGGCGGGCCTATGCCAGGGAGCAGGCCCACAAGCGCGAATAACCCCGACGGCCCATGCGGTACAGAGGACTATGAATCCCATCCACAAGTTTTTCCTGAACCAGCATAAGCACTTTCAGCCGGGCAGGCCCCTGGCCCGCTTGGCCCCCTTTTTCGAATCCATGGAGCGGGTCTTCTTCGGTCCCGGCACGGTCACCGGCCAGTCACCCCACCCCCGGGACAGCCTCTCGGTGCAGCGCTACATGATGCTGGTGATCCTGATGCTGCTGCCGTGCCTCTTCTTCGGCATGTACAATGTGGGCCTGCAGGCCTTCAAGGCCGCCGGCCAGCCCCCGAGCTTCTGGCCCATGCTGCTGTTCGGCGCCAAGACCGTGCTGCCGCTGGTGATCATCTCCTACCTGTTCGGCTTCGGCTGGGAAATCGTCTTTTCGGCCATCCGCAAGCATCCCATCAGCGAGGGAGTGTTCGTCACCAGCATGCTCTTTCCTTTGATTCTGCCGCCCACCACCCCCTGGTGGCAGGCGGCCCTGGGCATTTCCTTCGGCGTGGTGATCGGCAAGGAGGTGTTCGGCGGCACGGGCCGCAACTTTCTCAACCCGGCCCTCACCGGCCGCGCCTTCCTGTATTTCGCCTACCCCGTTCAGATGTCGGGCGACGCGGTGTGGACCGCGGTCTATAAAACCGGTGTCCAGGCCGTGGATGCGGTGTCGGCGGCCACGCCCCTGGCGGTGATTCCGGCGACGCCGGCCGGCGGCATGGCGGAAAAGACCCTGGCCGCCGCCGGCTATGATCTCGGCACCCTGTTCCTGGGATTCTACCCCGACAGCATCGGCGCCTCTTCCACCTTGCTCTGCCTCATTGGCGCGGTGGTGCTGATCTTACTGGGTGTGGCCAGCTACCGCATCATCGTCGGCGACATCCTGGGAATTCTGGCCATGGGCTATCTGCTCAACCTCCTGGCCGGCCCGGACAGCGCCCCTTATTACAGCCTGAATCCCTGGTACCACCTGCTCGTCGGCGGGTCGGCCTTCGGCATCGCCTTCATGACGACAGATCCGGTCTCGGCGCCTCATACCCACGGCGCGCGCTACGTCTACGGCTTTTTGATCGGCATCCTGACCGTCTTGATCCGCGTGTTCAATCCGGCCTATCCCGAGGGGATCATGCTGGCCATCCTGTTCATGAACGTCTTCGCCCCGCTGCTCGACCAGGTCGCGGTCGGCCTGCAGGTGCGCCGGAGAATACCCAATGTGTAAGATCCATGCCGCGGGCGCGGAATCTGGAAAGCGCACGATTGAAAGTTTAGGGGGCCCATGTCCAACGCTATGAAATCCATCGTCTTTTCCGTTATCCTGTGCGTGGTGTGCAGCCTGCTGCTCACCGCTGCCAACACGGGTCTCAAGCCCTTTCAGCAGAAGAACATCGAGGTCGATCGCCAGAAGAACATCCTCAAGGCGTTCGGCATCATCGCCGAAGGCCAGGCCATATCGAACGCCGAGGTGACGCGCCTCTTCGAAAGCTCGGTCCGGAGCCTGTGGGTGGACGACAGCGGTCGCATCCTCAAGGAGAACGAACGGGCGCCGGGTGACCTGCCCCTTTATCTGTACGTAAAGGACGACACCGTAAAGGCCTATGTGGTGCCCATTGATACCCGGGGGCTCTGGGGCCAGATCCGGGGATACCTGGCCATCGCCAATGACGGAACCACCATCGTCGGCTTCACCGTATTTCAGCACCAGGAGACCCCCGGCCTGGGAGGTGAGATCGAAAGCCGCTGGTTCTGCAAGAATTTCGAAGGCAAGAAGATCCTCGACGCCAGCGGCCGGTTCGTTTCGATCCACATCGCCAAAGGCAGCGCCGCCGACGCCATGCCGCCCGAAAAACGCATCAATTACGTGGACGGCATCAGCGGCGCCACCATGACCGGCAAGTTCCTCAGCGAAGGATTGAAGAAGATTCTGGCCGCCTACGAACCAGTGGCCATCCAGTTCCGACAAAAGCACCAGCCAACGATCCAGGCCAATTAACCCGTAACCCGACGGATCCGCCGCCATGCGTAAATTATCCAAAAGTTTCAGTTACAAGGCCATTTCCGAGGCACTGTGGCAATCCAACCCGGTTTCCAAACAGATCCTGGGCATCTGCTCCTCCCTGGCCGTGACCGTGCAGCTGAAAACCGCCCTGGTCATGGGGCTGGCCCTCACCTTCGTGACCGCCTTCTCCAACCTGACCATCTCTCTGCTGCGCAACCAGATTCCGCGCAACGTGCGCATCATCGCCGAGGTGGCCATCATCGCCGTGCTGGTGATCATCGCCGACGAATTCCTGCGGGCCTTCATGTACGACATCAGCAAGCAGCTCTCGGTCTTCGTGGGCCTGATCATCACCAACTGCATCGTCATGGGCCGGGCCGAAGCCTTCGCCATGGGCAACCCTCCCTGGCGCAGCTTCGTGGACGGCGCGGCCAACGGCATCGGCTATGCCTCGATCCTGGGCGGCGTGGCCTTTTTCCGGGAGTTGCTGGGCGCGGGCAAGCTCTTCGGTTTCCAGGTGGTACCCAAGGGCTTCTACGCCGCCGGCTACGAAAACATGGGGCTGATGCTGCTGGCGCCGGGCGCCTTCATCGCCATCGCGCTCTTCGTCTGGCTGGAACATACGCTTTTAAAGGATAAATGATGGAACGCCTGATCAGTCTTTTCGTCGAGTCGGTCTTCGTGGGCAACATTCTGCTGGCCTACTTCCTGGGGATGTGCTCGTACCTCTCGGTCTCCAAGAACCTGAAGACCTCTCTGGGCCTGGGCATCGCCGTGACCTTCGTCATGACCATCACCACGCCGGCCAACTGGCTGCTCTATCATTACCTGCTGGCCCCGGGCGCCCTGGCCTGGGCCGGGCTGCCCGAGATGGACCTGAGTTTTCTCAAGCTGGTGCTGTTCATCGCCACCGTGGCCGGCATCGTGCAAGTGCTGGAAATGGTCATCGACCGCTACTCCCAGGGGCTGTATAATGCGCTGGGGGTCTTTCTGCCGTTGATCACGGTCAATTGCGCCATCCTGGGCGCGGCCTTGTTCATGGTGGAACGGCGCTACACTTTTGCCGAGACCGTGGTCTACGGCTTCGGTTCGGGGCTGGGCTGGTTGCTGGCCATCGTCGCCATGGCCACCGTGATGCAGAAGCTGCGCTATGCCGACGTGCCCGAGGGGCTGCAGGGTTTCGGCATCCGCATGATCGTCACCGGACTGATGGCCATGAGTTTTATGCTTTTTTCCGGAATTACCCTGTAATCCACATCGCGCGCGGTTGCGCGCACGCATGAATAAAAGGAAGAAGTGGAATGCCGCCGATCTATCTAGTCAGCCTGGCCGTTTTCCTGGGGGTCGTCCTGCTGCTGGTGGGGATATTGTTGCTGGTGGAATCCCGGCTGACGGTCAAGGGCGACCGCCGCATCGTGATCAACGGCGACGAGGGCAAGAGCGTCACCACCCCCGGCGGCAAGACGCTGCTGGGCGCGCTCATCGACAAAAAGATCTTCCTGCCCAGTGCCTGCGGCGGCAAGGGCACCTGCGGCACCTGCAAATGCAAGGTGCTGGAGGGCGGCGGCGACATCCTGCCCACCGAGCTTTCCCTGGTGAGCCGCAGGGAGCGGGCCGAGAAGATCCGCCTGGCCTGCCAGGTCAAGGTCAAGCAGGACATGGCCATCCGCATCCCGGACGAAATCTTCAGCATCAGGAAGTATAACGCCACAGTGGTTTCCAACGACAACGTGGCCACCTTCATCAAGGAGCTGGTGATCAAGCTCGATCCGGGTGAAACCATCGTCTTCAAGGCCGGCGCCTACATCCAGATCGACATTCCCGAATTCGAAGCCGAATTCAAGGATTTCAGCGTGGCCGAAAAATATAAGGCCGCCTGGAAGCAGTACAATCTTTTGACCTTGAAGGCAAAAGCCGAAGAACCGGTCAATCGGGCGTACTCCCTGGCCAATCCGCCCATCGAGACCGATGAGCTGCGCTTCACCATCCGCATCGCCACCCCGCCGCCGGGCAAGATGGATCTGCCGCCGGGCCTGGGCTCCTCCTATGTGTTCAACCTCAAGCCCGGGGACCGTCTGACCATCAGCGGCCCTTACGGTGAGTTCTTCGCCAAGCAGACCGAGCGCGAGATGTGCTTCATCGGCGGCGGTGCCGGCATGGCGCCCCTGCGCAGCCACATCCGCCAGCAGTTGCTGGCCTTGAACACCGCCCGGCGCATCAGTTTCTGGTATGGCGCCCGGTCGCGCCAGGAGATGTTTTACGACGAGGAGTTTGCCGACCTGCAACGGCGCTTTCCCAATTTCAAATACACCGTGGCGCTCTCCGATCCCCAGCCCGAAGACAAATGGCAGGGGCCGGTGGGTTTCATCCACCAGGTGGCCCACGACACATACCTGGCCAATCACCCCGATCCCACTGAAATCGAATACTACCTGTGCGGACCGCCTCCCATGGTAGCTGCCGTCGAACGCATGCTCCACGACCTGGGCGTGGAACCCGACATGGTCGCCTACGACAAGTTCGGCTAAGGGCGACCGAGCGCCAAAAGTGTATTGGTGTTGCGAGACAGTTGTGTCTCGCTGCTTGCTGTTGCAGGGACATCTAAGGGGGTGTGCCTGGCGGTAGATTTATATTTATCTGAAATTAAAACAAATTAAATTAGTGTCGGCAGCCGGTGGCGTGGCATGCATCTTGATTATGTCAGGAATCGAAGCGCTGCGAAGGCACATTGCTTCGAAGCATCGCGATAGATCGCCACCCAGGCAGGAACGGGTTCACATCCATACCAATCATCAACACGGAAGGGGGAGTTATGAAAATTAAAGTCGAGAAAAACCTGGTGGAAATGGTTCCCGAAAACGACGGTGAGACCCAGCAGATGCTCAAGCTGTGGAACGCCATCGTGGATTGTGTAAAGTTCAACAAGAAGCTGGTGCCCATCGGCGAATACGTGCCCCAGAAATCCAACCTGGCGCGCTTCGCCATCGAGGATAAATAAAACTGCGTTTGACGGATTCGCTTTTTGAAATTGAACCGTGCTTCCAACGAAAAGGAGAAGACGATGCACAAGATTCTGGTGGCTTATATCAGCAGGACCGGCATGACCGAAAAGATGGCCAACTTCATCGCCGAAGGCATCCGCATGACCGGCCAGCAGGCCGATATCCGCAAGATCGCCGAGATCAAGAGCGAGACGGAATTGAATGGTTACGACGGTTATCTCTTCGGCTGCCCCACCTATCACCGGGACATGACCAACGGCATGAAGAACTTTCTGTTCCTGGCCCAGAAGGCCAATCTTACGGGCAAAATGGGCGGCGCCTTCTGCTCCTACACCCACAGCGGCGAATCCGGGCCCATGATTTTCGACACCATGCAGCACGTCTACAAGATGGATATGGTGGATCTGGGGGCCCTCAACCTGAAAGAAGCCGCCATCGACACCCCCGACGGCGTCAAGGCATGTCAGCAATACGGCAAGGCCCTGTGCGGCAAGTTCAAGAACTGATTCCGGCCCGCTGCTCCGCCCGGAGGTCCCAGCCGACGTCCGGGCGGAAAGCGGTCCTGGAGACCGGACTCAAAAACCCATTTTTTCGGGCGGCCGACGCTCCGGAACGTAGTCATGGGCGATGGTGCCCTCGTTCCAGGCCTTGGATACATACAGATTGCAGTAGCAGCTGCCGTACTCCTGCACGTCCGGCGTGCGGTAGACGCACGGGCAGATGATATCCTTGTCCGCTTCGCGGTCGCCGGAAGCCAGACGGCAGGGGCAGGCCATGTAGCCGTAGCGCTGTTTGTTGGCCAGCAGCGCTTCGAGCAGCTCAAAGACCCGGTCCTTGTCGTTGCTGAAATAGTACCCTTTGGCCTCCTGGATCTGCTTCAGATTATCATAAAGTTGTCTGGCATCCATCAGAGCCCCAGCGCCTCCTTGATCTCGTTTTCCTTGAAACCGACGATCACCTTGTCACCGATGATGATGGTGGGAAAGGAGCACTTGGGATTGAACTTCTTCACATCCTCCAGAATGGCCTTGCGCTCGTCCCCTTCCAGCAGATCCACATCCACGAACTCGTATTGGATGGTGCAGTCGTTGAGGAACTTTTTGGTGGATTTGCAGTGACTGCAGGTGCTCAGACTGTATATCTTGACTTGCTCTTGGGCCATGGCTCCCTTTCCTTTCTGAATGGGGGTTGCAAATGTGTTTTCCGGCATCTCACCCGCTGGGTATCGGTTCAACGCCGGAAAAGATCAATTTAGATAATACAGCTTCCCATGGAATGCAAACTTCGGGAAATGGCTTTAAAAAGTGGATGCAGATCTTTTTTCAGGACAATCTTTTTCCGGCTTGACAGCGGCTGGCCGCCGGGCTAAAGAAAATTAGGAACCATTACTAATAAGTATCGACCGGTTTCCTGGAACCACCGGCGCCGGAGTGATCCCAACAATCTTTTCCAAGAAGGGAAACGTTATGGAAATCAAGAAGAAGACCGAAAAAGAAGAGGTCCCGGTAAAGGACTTCACCACTTGTGACGCCACCGCCCAGATGATTACCAAGGGTCGCCGTGAGGGCGTGGAGACCGCCTTCGACCGGGCCGCCAACATGAAGGCCTGCCCCATCGGCGCCGATTCGGCCTGCTGCAAGCACTGTTTCATGGGCCCCTGCCGGCTCAACAGCAAAGATCCCTACGGCAAAGTGGGTGTGTGCGGCGCCACCATCGACACCATCATGGCGCGCAACTTCGCCCGGGCCATCGCTTCGGGCGGCGCGGCCCACACCGACCACGGCATGGGCATGGTCGATCTGTTCCGCGAAGTGGTCAACGGCAAGATCAAGGATTATGAGATCAAGGATGTCCAGAAGCTCGAAGCCGTGGCCCAATCCATCGGCATCGAGACCGAAGGCCGGTCGGTCAAGGAGATCGCCACCGATCTGTACAAAGAACTGGAGCGCACCTACACCCAGGTGGAGGGTGAGATCCCCTTTGCCAAGCGCGTGCCGCCCAAGACCTTGGAAAACTGGCGCAAACACGGCATCGTGCCCCGCGGCGCCATGCGCGAAATCATGGAGATGATGCACCGCACCCACATGGGCGTGGACCAGGACTACGCCAACATCACCAAGCAGTGCAGCCGCACGGCCCTGGCCGATGGCTGGGGCGGATCGATGGTGGCCACCGAGATCTCCGACATCCTCTTCGGCACGCCGTCGCCCATCAGCATCGAAGTCAACATGGGGGTGCTGAAGGAGGACCACGTCAACATCATCATCCACGGCCATGAGCCCAACATGTTCGAGTCCATGATCGCTTCGGTGCACGAGCGCACTCTGATCGAAGCGGCCAAGGCGGCCGGCGCCAAAGGCATCAACCTGGCGGGCATGTGCTGTTCGGGGGCCGAAGTGCTGGTGCGCCACGGCATTCCCCATGCCGGCAACTTCATGTCCACCGAGGCCGTGTTGATCACCGGCGCCGTGGATGCCATGGCCGTGGACGTACAGTGCATCAAGCAGGGCCTGGTCAAGGTGGCCGAATGCTACAACACGCCGCTGATCACCACCAACCCCCGCTGCCGCATCGAGGGCGCCACCCATGTTGAGTTCAATGACCACGATCCCAAGGCGTGTACCGATGAAATCGTCATCAAGGCCATCACGCGCTTCAAGAACCGCAAGGCCAAGATTGAGATTCCCAAGAACGTGAACGTCGGCGTGCACGGATTCTCCCACGAGTACATCAACTACATGCTGGGCGGCACTTTCCGCGGCTCCTATACGCCGCTCAACGACAACATCATCAACGGCCGCATCCGAGGCGTGGCCGGCGTGGTGGGCTGCACCAACCCGAGGGTCAAGCAAGATTGGGTGCATGTGGAACTGGTCAAAGAGCTCATCAAGAATGATGTCCTGGTCCTTCAGACCGGTTGTTCCCAGATCGCCCTGGCCAAGGCGGGCCTGACCACCCCCGAGGCGGCCCACCTGGCCGGACCGGGATTGAAAGAGGTGTGCGAGACCGTGGGCATGCCGCCCGTGCTCGGCATCGGTTCGTGCGTGGACAACAGCCGTATCCTTATCGCCGCTTCCGAAATGGTGCGCACCGGCGGCCTGGGCGACAGCATCGCCGACCTGCCGGTGGCCGGCTGTGCCCCGGAGTACATGAGCGAGAAGGCCATCTGCATCGGGCAATACTTCGTGGCCTCGGGCGTCTACACGGTCTTCGGCGTCACCTTCCCCATCGTGGAAGGCACCAAGTTCCACAAGCACCTGTTCGAGGAACTGGAGACCATGGGCTTCGGCAAGTGGGGCTTTGCCGTGGATCCCCACGAGATCGCCCGCCTGATGATTAACCACATCGACAAGAAGCGCAAGGCGCTGGGCCTGGACAAGGGGCGCGAACGCGTGCTCATGGATATGCAGGACCGCCGGGCCATCGACGCGGCCTGACGCGATCCAGTCCAAAAATGAGGGTAGTGAAAAGGGGCACTCCGCATGGGGCGCCCCTTTTTTAATCGTTCACTTGGGCTTCGGGATTTTCTTCCAGGAAACGGTAAAGGGTGGCCCGGCCCACACCCAGGGTGCGGGCGGCGCGGGCCTTGTTGCCGGCGGTCTTGGCCAGGGCCTCCCGGACCGCCTGGCGGTTGAGCTTGCGGCCGCGCTCTTGTCGGGGGGCGGCGCCTTGATTTTGGGCCGGGCGCAGCTCCAGGGGCAGGTCGGCGGGCATGATGGTTTTGTTGTCGCACTTGACCAGGGCGAACTGCACGGCGTTTTGCAGTTCGCGCACGTTGCCCGGCCAGTGGTAGTCCATGAGCAGCGCCATGGCGGCATCGGAGATCCGGGGTGCGGCCTGGCCGGTGCGTTCGGCCACCTGGCGCAGAAAATGGCCGGCCAGCAGGGGCACGTCGGTGCACCGCTCGCGCAGCGGCGGGATGTGGATGGGGATCACGTTGAGCCGGTAGAAGAGATCTTCGCGGAAGTTGTTCTTCTTCACTTCGGCGCGCAGATCCTTGTTGGTGGCGCTGATCAGGCGCACGTTGACCGATACGGTGCGCTCGCCGCCCACCTTTTCGAAGCGGCCCTCCTGCAGGAAGCGCAGCAGCTTGACCTGCAGCGGCCTGGGCAGGTCGGCCACCTCGTCCAGGAAGACCGTCCCGCCGTCGGCCAGCTCGAAGCGGCCTTTCTTGTCGCGGATGGCGCCCGAGAAAGCGCCCTTGACATGGCCGAACAGTTCGCTTTCGATCAACCCTTCGGGCAGGGCGCCGCAGTTGATGGGCACGAAAGGCGCGCCGCCGCGCCGGCTTTCGTTGTGGATGGCGTTGGCCACCAGCTCCTTGCCGGTGCCGGTCTCGCCGAAGATGTGCACCGGAAAATCGTACTGGGCCACATCCACGATCTGCTGGAACAGGGCGCGCATCTGGCTGTCGGCGCCGATGATGTTGGCAAAGCGGTTGGTCTCGCCGCTGCGCCGCTCCAGCTCGCGCAGGACGGTGACATCGCTGAAAGCGGCCAGCACGCCCGCTACCTCGCCCAGGTCGTCGCGCATGAGCGTGGCCCTGAATTCGATGCGCCGGGGTTCGCCCTGTTTGGTGGTGATGTTGAGGGGGTAGGCAATGCTTTCGCGCAGGAAGGGCGCGCCGTCGCAGAACGAACAGCGCTGGCCGCAGAAGGGCGCTCCGAACACCTCGTGGCAGTCGTGGCCCAGCACCTCGTCGCGGTGGAAACCGGTGATGCGTTCGGCTTCGGCGTTGAAGAAGAAGATGCGGCGCTGCAGATCGTGGGCGATGATGCCTTCGTTGAGGTTGTCCAGGATACGGATCAGGTTTTCCCGGCTGACAATGGCGTTGACGAGTTTTCTATCCGGCATCAGATCCCACGCATCCTCTGGTTCCGTTGGCGAGCGTCAAAAGACCTACCCGAGTGGGGGTGGAAAGTCAATCGTCACCTGTTCTTAAAGCAACCGGCGGCCATTGCCGCTGAAAGGCGTTGATTGGCAGGCCAAGCACGCACGGCACCTCCGGCGCGGGGCGGTGGTTACAGCCGGCAGGGCAAGGGGCGGCGCAGGGCGATGCCGGCCAGATCGATGGCCGTATCGTAGGCCAGGATCTCCACGCCGGCCGCGGCCGCTTGTCGAAGGCTGCGGCCGTAATCCGGATCGATGGCGTCGGCCGGCGCGAACAGATCGGCATCGCTGCGCTGCACGATGAACAGCATCACGGCCCGGCCGCCGTCGGCCTTGATACGCGCCAGGGTTTCCAGGTGCTTGCGGCCGCGCGCGGTGCGGGCATCGGGAAAGAGGGCCACGCCCCCTTCCACCAGGGTGCAGTTTTTGATTTCGATGTAACAATCGGGACGCTTGCCATCCGAGAGCATCAAGTCCAGGCGGGTGTGGGCGTCGACTTTGACTTCGGGGCGCGGCGGACCGTACCCGGCGAGCGCCGGAATGCAGCCGGCGGTGATGGCCCGGGACGCCAGGCGGTTGGGGACCAGGGTGTTGACCCCCACCAGCGAGCCGGGCATCCGGATCAGCTCCCAGGTGAATTTGAGTTTTCGCCTGGGGTCGTCATGGCTGGAGAGCCAGACCGGCTGCCCCGGCTGGCAGCAGGCGGCCATGCTGCCCGAATTGGGGCAGTGGGCCGTCACCGTGCGGCCGTCGTCCAGGGCGACATCGGCCAGAAAGCGCTTGTAGCGTTGCACCAGCCGGCCGGCCACCAGCGGCGGCCAGGCGAGCCAGCCTTTGGGCATTTTGGGGGCAGGTTTCACGCGGTGGCTCCCGGGCTCGTTTCGGAAGGCTCCCATACCATCGGCGGCGGCTTTTTCAAAGGCTTTTCAAGCAACGGTGCACTTCGCCCTCAGGCTTTTCCGTTGTCGAGCACCTGGCGCACGGCCACTCCCAACCGTTCGAGGCTGTAGGGCTTGCGCACATAGGCGCCAGCGCCCAGGGCCAGGATCTGCCGAACCCGGTCGGTCTCGGAAAATCCGCTGGCCACCACCGCCTTCTGCCTAGGGTGCAGCTGGACGATCTGGCGGTAGGTATCCAAACCGTCGATGCCCGGGTCCATGATCATGTCCAGCACGATCAGGTCGGCTTTGTTCTGGCGCATGTAGGCCACGGCCTCTTCGCCGCTGGCGACGGTCTCCACCCGGTAGCCGAGCTGGCTGAGCAGCACCGTGGCCACCTCCCGCTGCTCGCGCACGTCGTCCACCACCAGGATCTTTTCGGTGCCCAGGTGCTTTGCGAGGTCGAAGGTATTGCTCTTTTCGTTCACCGCGGTCCGCGTGACCGGAAAGTAGAGATCGAAGCGCGTGCCGCTGTTCTCGATGCTGCGCAGGTCGATGAACCCCTTGTGGTCTTTGACGGTTCCGGAAACCACGCTCATGCCCAGGCCCGTGCCGCTGCGGCCCATCTTTTTCTTGGTGTAGAACGGTTCGAAGATCTTGGCCATGTCTTCGGCGGACATGCCGGTGCCGTCGTCTTCCACCCGCAGCACCGCGTATTCCCCTTCGGCGATGGTCTGGAAGCCCACCAGGGGCGCATCGAGCACCCGGGGGAAGGTGGCGATGACCACCCGGCCCTTGTAATGGATGGCCTCGGCCGCGTTGGAGACCAGGTTCATGATGGTCTTGGACAGATGGATTTCAGATCCCAGGATGTTGGGCAGATCCGGGGCCATTCGGGTTTCGAAGCGCACGCCGGCGTGAAACTGCTGGATGCGTGCATGTTCGGGGGAATTGAGGTGGTCGTTCACGATTTCATTCAGATTGACCGCACTGCGCAGGTCGACCCCGCGCCGGGCCAGGGTGAGCATGTCCTGAACGATGGCAGCGGCTTTTTCGCCCGAGGCCTTGACCGAGAGCAGCGGCTTGCGCAAGGGGCTGTCGGCCGGCAGGCCCATGAGCAGCACGTCGGGGTAGCCGACGAGGCCGCCCAGGATGTTGTTCAGGTCGTGGGCCACGCCGCCGGCCAGGGTGCCGATGGCTTCCATTTTCTGGGCTTGTTCCAATTGCAATTGAAGGGTCTTGCGTTCGGAGATGTTGCGGGTGAAGGCGCACATGAACTCCTGACCCTGGAACTCGAGAAAGTTGGCATACACCTCCACGGGAAAGAACTTGCCGTCTTTTTTCAGGTGGTTCGTTTCGAAGGTGACTGCCGTACGCTGGTGCACCTTCTCCCAAAGCGCCGCCCAGCGCGCCTTGTTCAGGCTGGGGTCGATGTCTTCGATGGTCATGGACAACAGCGTTTCGGGAGGAAAGCCCAGGGCCACCCCGGCGGCGTGGTTGACATTGACGATGTGGCCGGCCGCATCCATCCACAGGGCCGCATCGCCCATGTGATCCACCGAAAACTGGGTGAAGTAGAGCTTTTCGTCCCGGGCCTGGATCTCCGAGAGCATCTGGTTGAAGCCCCGGAACAGGGTGCCCAGCTCATCGCGGCTGTCGCTGTGGACGCGCACCGAGTAATCCTTGTCCCGGGAGACTTTGTTCATGGTGTCGGTGAGGCTGGTGATCGGGCCTGAAATGGTGCGCTGGGCCAGGGTGGAAACGGCATAGGCCACGCCGAAACACAACAGAAGCACGATCAAGCTCAGGGCCGCCACCCGTTTCATATTGCGCACCAGCTCGCTCAAATCCGAAGTGACCTCGACGGCGCCGATGGGGCGGCGGTCCAGTAGAATCGGTTCGATGACCTGCAGTTGGCCCTCATGGTAGCGGTAGCTCATGGTGTAGACCGACTCGGCGGATTGCGCCACCGGGGCGGCCGCCGCCCCCGGTGCCGTTCCTTTGTCGGCTTGTGGATCGTTGCGCCGATATTCGGCGAAGGGGGTTCCCTTGTCGTCGTAGACCCGCGCGAAAACGATCTGGGGTTCGGCCGACAGGGCCTTGAGCGTCTCCCGCGCCGCGTCGGGGTCATCGAAGGTCAATGCGGCCACGCAGTTGGTGCCCAGTACCCGCGCCAACGAGGAGATGCGTTCCTTGGTGGTATCGCGTGAAACGAAAAATGCGCCGGTAACGTAGATGACCAGCGCGAAAAGCAGGGCCACCGCACTGGTGGACATGCTCAGGGTGATCAATTTATGTTTGATGGAAAGGTTTTGAAATCGCATCTCAGTCGCTCTCGCTTGCATCTGCCGAGGAGACGATCTTGGCCAACCGCAACAGGTGGGAGCTGATTTTCAACCCGGCCTGCTCGGCCACCTCGGCATTGATTTCGAAGCGCACTTTGTTTTCCACCGTCATCAGTTGAACCATGCCCCCCTGGCGAGCGAATCCCATGCTTTCCCCCACGGTGAGCACCGGCTTGCTCTTGAGCTGCTTCACGATCTGTTCCAGCTCGGCGGCGGCGGTTGCGCCGATGAAAAGCACCTGGCAGCCTTTGAGCTCATCCAGGGTCGATCCGCGCACGATCCGCAGCGGCTTATCCTTGACCGGTTTGCCTTCGATGACGGCGATGTCCGAACCGAACGGGTCCGGTCCCAGAATGCCGATGGTAAAAACGTCTGCATCGGACACATGGGCGCTGGCCGGCCATTCGATGAACTTGGCGAAATTGTAGAGGAAGGCGGCCTTGATCTGATACTCGGTGGCAGGCGTCTGGGCACCGGCCGGCCCTGCGGCGACGCAAAGCAGCCAGCCGATCATCAGAATATATATGGTACGCTTCAATCGCATTCTAGAATAGCCCGCCGCTGCCCCGTGCTTTTCTTCGGTTCTCCACCTTTTCCGGCCGATCGGTGGTTTGTTTCGGCCCAATTGGCCGACCCGGCCGATGGAGTGTTGCCCCAACGAAATTTTTTGTGCGAAATCGTAATAAATTCCACGCCCATTAACTCTTCAAGGCTCAGTTCCGTCAGATCCGCCGCACGGCGTTCGCCCGTCCCCCCTCTGGCCATGCAGGCCATCAAAACGAGAAAAAAACCGCGTGGCGCCACCGGCTCGCTTCCGTTGAGAAATATGGGCGGCGGTACGCGTGCACTGAAAAATCCCTCGACCCTAGAATTTCAAGGTCATTTTGACATAGACGCTGCGTTCGATCTCCGCCGGTGTAAACTGGATATAGCTGGGCTGAAACTCCTGGTGGGCCTTGTCCAGGAGATTCTGGCCCACCAGGGCCAGTTCCAGCCGCTCGATGGGCCGCCAGCTCAGGCGGGCATCCAGGGTGACATATTCGGAGATGCCCTGGGCCGTCAGGTCATCCACATAGCGCCCCCACAGGTCCAGACCCCAGTCGCCCGGCAGGTCCAGGTAAGAGAGCAGCGACACCTGGTGGAGGGGCGCTTCGCCTTCGGCATCTTCGGCAGCCGGGTCGTTGCTGGTGTCATAGCGCTACAGACGCATCTGCAAATAGGTATAGGCGCCCTTCAAGCGCCACCATGGCCGGGGCCGGACCTCCAGGGCCAGTTCGGCCCCATAGGTCTGGCCTTTCATTTCGTTGTCCACATACAGGGGCACGATCAGGTTGGGCGGGGTCCCTTCCAGGAAGGGGGCGCCCATTTCGGCGGTGCGCAGCTTGTCGTAGTCGTTGTAAAACAGGGCCAGGTCCAGGGAGAAGCGCTCCTCGGGCACGAACCGGTAGCCCAATTCGTAGGAGATCACCTCTTCGGATTCAAAATCTTCGTCGCCGTAGAACCGGACCACGGTCTCGGGCGTGCCCGGAAATACGTAATAGGTCAGCCTGGTATCGTGCTCGGCCTGGCTGGGAGTGCGCACCGCCCGGGAAACCGCGCCCCAGAAGGTGTGCTGGTGCAGGGGCGTCCACAGCAGGCGGGCATTGGGCTGCACCTCGAAGCCGGTATAATCGTTCTCTTCGAATTTGCTGCCCACCAGCAGGGAGAGCTTTTCCGGCCACAGGGCGATCTCGTCCTGGACAAAGAAGCTGTAGAGCCGGTCCCTGCGGTTTTCGTCGCGGAAGACCACGCTCTCGCTGTTGTCCAGAGTGGCCTGGGTCAGCCGGTAGCCGGCCCCCCACATGATTTCCTGGCGCTGCCCCAGCCCGAAGCGGTGCTGGAAATCCAGGTCGAAGGTGTCCCGGTTTTCGTCCAGTAGCGCCAAAGAGCGGTTGGTGCGGTCGTAGTAGGCCTGCAAGATGAAATCGGAACGGGGCGAAAGGGTCCGCTGCCAGCGGCTCAGCACGTTGCCGCCGCTGATCGGAATCGTTTCATGGAATGGGGCGACGTAGGGCGGTTCGTAAATCGGATAGGTGCCCTGTACGCCCTCACGGCTGTCATAGTAATCGCCCTGGATGGTGACGGCATCCCGGTCCGAAAGCTGCCAATCCGCCCGGCCGCCGCCGCGGGTCACCTCCAATTGGTCGTAATTGTCGTCCCCCGCCAGGGTGAGGGCATTGTCCCGTTTGAAATACTTGGCATAGGCCCGGTAGTGGGCCTGATCGCCCAGGGCACCGCCATAACGGATGCCGCCGAACGCCTTCTCTTCGGTGCCGACCCCGGCCGTGAGCAGTCCGCCCTGGGTCTCGTTGGACGGCTTGGTGATGATGTTGATCACGCCATTGACTGCATTGGCGCCCCACAGGCTGGCGCCCGGCCCGCGGATCACCTCGATGCGGGCGATGTCTTCGAGCAGGGTGTCCTGAACATCCCAGAATACCCCGGAGTAGAGCGGCGAATAGACCGTGCGGCCGTCCATGAGCACCAGCAGTTTGTTGGCGAAGTTGCCGTTGAAGCCCCGGGCCGTGATGGCATAGCGGTTGGCGTCCAGCCGGGCTACTTCGAGGCCCGGCACCATGCGCAGGGCCTCGGGTATCGAGGTGACCCCCGAGCGGCGGAGGTCCTCGGCGGTGATCACGAAAACGGCGGCCGCGGTATCCGATAGGCGTTGGGCCTTGCGCGAGACCGTGGTGGTGACCTCCACGGCCATGAGGTCTTCCAGGCTCATATCGGTGAGATCCCGGGCCTGCGCCTGGGTCGCGTGGGCCCCGGGGACACCTAGAACAATCAGGAGACAGAGCCCCAGGATCATCCGCCTGATCCAGCCATGCCATTGTCCGATCCGGCTTTTGTCTTGAAAAGATTGCATGATCCGCTTTCCTGGCCTTTCAACCGAGTTTCTCTCTGAGGACGCAATACGCCTCTTTGTGCTGATCCTTTTTCGGCTGTCTGGCCTTAAATAATTAGGAATTTTTCGTTGTCCGGTGCGCTTTGGCGGAGGAGCGCGCGCAGGGCAAGAAAGGACACGGCCGCCGGCATCTCAAATGGTGAATACCGGCAGCCCAATAGTGGCTTTTAAGCTTGACGCTGCTGGAGATAGCGTCCCAGGCGGGCCAGTCCCTCCTGGATGTTCTCCAGGGAGTTGGCGTAGGAAAAACGCAGGAAGCCCTCGCCGTGGGGGCCGAAATCGATGCCCGGGGTGACGCCCACGTGGGCCTTTTCCAGGATGTCGAAGGCCAGGGCATAGGAGTCGCCGGACAGGTGCCGGGCGTTGACGAAGACATAGAAAGCGCCCGTGGGCTCCACGGCGATCTGGAAGCCGATGCGGCGCAGCCCTTCGACCATGGCCCGGCGGCGGGTGTCGTAGGTGGCCACCATGCGGGCCACATCGGGCTGGGCGCACCGCAGGGCCGCGATGCCGGCCATCTGCACGGCGGCGTTGGCCGAGATGAAGAAGTTCTGGTGAATCTTCTGCAGCGGCCGGATGAAGGCCCTGGGGGCGATGATGTAGCCCAGGCGCAGGCCGGTCATGGCGAACAGCTTGGAAAAGCCGTTGATCACGAAGGCCCGGTCGGTGAACTCGAGCATCGACCGGGCCCGGCCTTCGTAGACCAGGCCGTGGTAGATCTCGTCCGAGAGCACCCAGGGGCCCAGGTTGGCCACCGCCGCCATGCGGTCGTCCGAGAGCAGGGTGCCGGTGGGGTTGGCCGGGGAGTTGACGAAGATGCATTTCGTCTGCGGGGTGAGCCGGGCCCGGATCTCCTCGGGGCGGTATTGGAACCCGTCGTCTTCATGCACCGGCACCCGCACGCAGCGGCCCTGGACGAAATGGATGAAATTGGGATAACAGGCGTAGTGGGGATCGGAGAGGATCACCTCGTCCCCGGGATCGAGCAGGGCCGCGCAGGCCATGAAGATGGCCGGCGAACTGCCTGAGGTGACCACCACCTGGTCAGGGTCCAGCGAGACCTTGTAGGTGTCGTGGTAATAGGCGCAGATGGCCTCGCGCAACTCCCGGACGCCCAGGCTGTGGGTGTAGTGGGTGAAGCCGTCGCGCATAGCCTTGGTGACCGCCTCGGTGACGCAGGCCGGCGCGTCGAAATCGGGCTCGCCCACCTCCAGGTGGACGATGTCGATGCCCTGGCGCGCCAGGTCGGCGGCTTTTTCCATGACGTCCATCACGATGAAGGAGGTCATCTGTTCTAGGCGTTGGGAGATCAATCAAACCACCTTATTCAGCGGATATTCGATGATTCCCTCGGCGCCAGCCTTGAGCAGTTTGGGAATCAGCTCGCGCACCACGTGGGTGTTGACCACGCTCTCCACGGCGAACCACTGGGACTGGTAGAGGGGCGACACCGTGGGGGCGTTGAGGCTGGGCAGCAGGGCCACCACCTTCTCCAGGTTCTCCTTGGAGACGTTCATCTTCAGGCCCACCAGCTTTTCACCGCGCAGGGCGCCTTGCAGCAGCAGGGCGATCTGCTCGATCTTTTCACGCTTGGCCGGGTCCTTCCAGGCCGTGTGGTTGGCGATGAGCTGGGTGTTGGTCTGCATCAGGTCGTAGATGATGCGCAGGCCGTGGGCCTTGATGGTGCTGCCGGTTTCGGTAACTTCCACGATGGCGTCGGCCAGGCCCGAAACCACCTTGGCCTCGGTGGCGCCCCAGGAGAACTCCACGGCGACATCGATCTTGCGTTCGGCGAAGAAGCGCTTGGTGAAACCCACCAGCTCGGTGGCGATCTTCTTGCCATTGAGCCCTTCGAGGGTGGTGATGCCCGAATCGTACGGCACGGCCAGGACCCAGCGCGCGGGCCGCGAGCTCACCTTGGAGTAGACCAGGTCGGCCACCACATGCACATCCGACTGGTTCTCGGCAATCCAATCCTTGCCGGTCAGGCCGGCATCCAGAGTGCCGTTTTCCACATAACGCGACATCTCCTGGGCCCGGCAGATGGCGCATTCGACGGCGTCGTCGTCGATTTCGGGAAAGTAGCTGCGTCCGTTGACATCGATGGACCAGCCCGAACGTTTGAACAGGGCGATGGTGGCGTTCTGCAGGCTGCCCTTGGGAACGCCGAGTTTCAATGGTAATGTCATTTTTTATAAACCTCCTTGGGATCGAACAGGGGCTTGCCCACCACTTCGATTTCGCCGTCGGTGCCCAGGCGCTTGAAAAAACAGCTCCGATGTCCGGTGTGGCAGGCCGCGCCGCCCACCTGCTCGACCTTGAGCACCACCGTGTCGTCGTCGCAATCGATGCGGATCTCTTTGACCAGCTGGACATTGCCCGAGGTCAGGCCCTTGGTCCAAAGGGTCTGGCGCGTACGGCTCCAGAAGGTGGCCTTGCCGGTGGCGAGGGTGGTTTCCCAGGCCTCGGCGTTCATGAAGCCCACCATGAGCACTTCGCCGCTGAGGTGATCCTGGACCACCGCCGGAATCAAGCCGTCCAGCTTCTTGAAATCGAGGGTCGCTTTCATGGTTCGCATGCTCCTGTCGTTGAAACCCGTATTAGTACCGATTGTCGGCGGTCCAGTCAATATTTTAAATCATTGGGCCGCCAGCCCAGCATCGGCGCATGCAGACTCTGAATATATAGGCGCTCGGCGGTTTCGGTGACACCGGTGGTCTGGGGATAAGCGCCGCTGGGATCCTGGAGGTCGGCCACGATCCCACCGTCTTCGTCGAAGGCGAAGACATGGCCGTAGGCCGGCGGCACGGGCCAGAATCGGTGGGGCAGCCGCATGGCCATCTTGCGCAGCAGCGGCTTGTCGGCCATCCAGTCGAGCAGCTTGCTGCGCGGTTTGACCAGGCCGGCCCAGATGCGTCCGTCTCGGCCGCGCATGAGATTGTCGGGGTAGCCGGGGAGGTTTTCGATGAGCACCCGGGCGCCGGTCGAGGGCTTGGTCAGATCCACTCCCCGGGCCGATACCGGAATTTTCCAGATGCGGTAGGCGCCGGTCTCCACCACGAAGAGCCATTGCCCGTCGGCCGACAAGGCGAGGCCGTTGGCAAACGAGAGTCCGGTGGCGGCCACCTCGGTGGCGCCGGTAGCCGGATCGTATACCAGCACCCGGCCGGTGAGGCCGTGCTCCATGATATCGAGCATGCTGGCGTTGAAGGTGCCGCCCCATTGGGCCGGGCCGAAGCGGCGGGAGGCATCGGTGAAATAGATCTTTGCATCCGTGGCCACCACCACCGCGTCGGCATAGCGGATGGGGTCCGCAGCGCCGTCCACGGTCACTTTATCGGCCAGCACCTCGATCTCACGCTCGCTCTCTTTTCCCTCCTGGGGGGTTATGGCCAGCAGCCCGCGCACCGCATCGGCGGCGATCAATCGCCCATCGCGGTCGAAATCGAATCCCAGCACCCGGCCGCCGGTGTGCACCCAGGGCTCGACGGTGGCGCCGTCCGGTGTCATGCGCAAGATCGTGCCCCCCTCCACGGCGGCATACAATCGTCCGTCGGGGCCCAGGACCACGCACTCGGGGCCGGCTTCGGCGCCGATGGGGATGCGGTGCAACTCGGCCAGGCGTGTGTTGACGGCAAAGGGTCCCACATAACCGGCATCCCTGGGCGCCTGCCAGGCCACCGGCGCCATGGGGATCGGCGCCAGCAGCAGATAGCCGACCGCCACCAGAATGAATGCGGCAATTACGACGATGAGCTTTCGCACGGGTTCGCTCCTTTCGCAGGGGGTGGAAAGAGGAACGGGCCGACGGTTGCCGGAAGTCCTCACAATCAAGATAACTGTTTGGAATTCCGCATATTGGAACCGTGGTGGAAAAGCAAGGCCATTTTCGGGGGTCAGGCGGCGGCCTGGAAGGGACCTGCGGCGGGCTTGCCCGGGGAGACCGGCATGCCGGGCAGGTAGATGGTGACCTGGGTGCCTTTGCCGGGGGTCGACCGTACTTCGATCATACCGTCATGGTTGCGCACGATGCCGTAGGCGGCGGCCATGCTCAGGCCCCGCCCCACGAATTTGGTGGAAAAGAACGGTTCGAAGATGCGCCGGAGCCCCTCTTCGTCCATGCCGATGCCCTGATCGGCGATGGTGACGGCCGCGTAGCGGCCCGGCGGCAGGCAGCCGTCCGGTCCTTTGGGGCCCTCGTCGAGCCGCTGGTAGCAGGTGGCGATGACCACCTCGCCACCGCCGGGCATGGCTTCGACGGCGTTGGTCAACACCGCTTCCAGGACCGTGCGGATCTGGGTGCTGTCGCCGCCGGCCAAAGAGACATCCTCTTCGAAATGGGTGATGATCTTGACGGCCGGATTTCGTGCTGTCCTGCTGCTTTTCAAAAAATCCAGGATCAGTTCGTTGATGGAAAAATCCCCGGGTCGATACTTGCCGCCCCGGGCATAGGCCAGCAGTTGATCGGTCAGCCCGCGCATGCGTTCGGTGCTGGCGCGCAGCCCGCCGATGAAGCGGTTCTTGAGCCCCGCCCCCGCGGGGTCCAGCTCCATCAGATCCAGGTTGCCCAGGATCACGGCCAGGGCATTGTTGAACTGATGGGCGATGCCGCCGGCCAGGGAAGCCACGGCCTGGATCTGGCGGGTGTGCTGCATCTGGAGCTCCACCCGTTTTTTTTCCTCCTCCACGGCCACCCGCTCGGTGATGTCGTAAACCGAGGAGAATACCTTGGCCCAGCTGTGCTCATAGCCGGCCGGGATGGTGGCCGTTGCCAGCAGATGCAGGGCGCGGCCGTCGATGTTTCGGACCGTGGCCTGGCCGTTGTAGGGGGCGTTGCGATGCACGGCCACCAGGCGCTGGCGCATGTAATCCTCCACGTCCGGCGGAAGGAGCGTCCAGATATGCGCCAGCAGATGGGAGCGGTCGCGGGCCCCATATAGCGTGAGGGTCGCCCGGTTGACGTCGGTGATCCCGATGGTGGTGAAAAGCCGGCGGATCTCCCGGGGATTGTCTTTCAAATAAGCTTCCAGGTCCTCGCGGGCTTCGGCCGGCAGGGCATCGATCGCCTGACGGGTCTGGGACCAGTTCTCCTCCCACATGGATACCGACGACTCTTCGAACAGGGCGCGGTATCGGACTTCGCTCTGGGCCAGGGCTTTTTCCGACTCCAGGCGCATCTCGATTTCGCTCTTGAGTTCGGCGTTGGTCCGGCGCTGCCGGGCCTCGGCCGCTTTGTGTTTGTTGCGCGCCTCCACCAGGTGGTTGCGCATGTTCACCCGCGCGCGCTCTGCAATTACGGCAACCGCCGTGATCGCCAGCAGCGTCAGAATAGAGTGGAATTTGAATACCTTGACAAAGGCTTCGTTCCACGCTGGGAATTGAAGCCGAAAGATGAGCCACACCATAGCCCCGGAAAAGAGCGAGGCACAGATGAGCCCGATGCGGCCGCCTAAAAAGAGCGCGGCGGTCACAGGGTAAAAGAACAGCCAGGGATAGGAGATGTAGATGTCGCTGGTCAGGATGCCGATGGCGATGCTCAGCGCCAACAGGCCGAAGGCGATTGCGGCGCCTACCTGCTTGACCCGGATCAGCTTCCTGGTATTGTCGGTCCTCATGGCCAGGAACTGGGATACCAGGGCATCGAGGGTCAGCGCCACGAAGATGCCCATCTGCAGGTAATTGTCGCGCAGATAATAAAAAAAGACGAAAAAGAGGTAGGCCGGCACGGCGATCATGATCAGACGCACATTCATGATTCTGTGGTAACTGATTTCCGTTGCGCGCCAATCGGAGGGCGCTTCATCGGGCCGGGTGGCCGACGCCGGGGATTCTTCCATGGGTGCCCTTCAGGTTTCCAATCCGTAAAAATACCGCTCAAGACGGACGATGCCGCCTCTATTCCTTATCGCACCGGCCCGGGGTCTCCTTTAGCTTATTTGTTCATGATCCGGGGCTTGGGCGTCCCCACGGTCTCCGATTCGCGGTGGCCGGCAACCCTGTCTTGCCGTATCGGTCTGTTTTTGTTAAGTTGGGTGGACTTCGACGAAACCCGTACAAAGTGCGGGCGCCCACGGGCGCCGGCGCTTGCCGAAGAATCCACCGTCCAGGTGAGCATCCATGGCCAAATCCACCACCACCGCGTCCCAGATTTTAAAAAAAAGGGCCCGCAAGGAGCAGCGGGGCCCCTATGCCAGGATCATCAAATGGTCCCTGTGGATGGTGCTGTTCCTGATGCTGATGGCTTTTGCGGCCACGGCCGGCTTCATTTATTATATGAGCCGGGATCTGCCCAAGATCGGCAGTCTCAAGGATTATCGACCGCCCGTCATCACCACGGTCTATTCGGATGACAACAACCGCATCGCCGAGTTTTACAAGGAGCGCCGCATCGTCATCCCCATGGCCCAGATCCCCCTGCAGCTGCGCCAGGCCTTCATCTCGGCCGAAGATTCGCGTTTCTACAAGCACAAGGGCATCGATGTGCTCAGCATCTTGCGGGCCTTTTTCAAGAACATCGAAGCCGGTGCCATCGTCCAGGGCGGCAGCACCATCACCCAGCAGGTGACCAAAAGCTTCCTGCTGACGCCCGAACGCAGCTACGAGCGCAAGATCAAGGAGGCGATCCTGGCCTACCAGATCGACCAGGCCTTCACCAAGGACGAGATCCTCTACCTCTATCTCAACCAGATCTACCTGGGACACGGGGCTTACGGGGTGGAGGCCGCTGCGGAAAACTACTTCGGCAAATCGGTGCAGGATCTGAATCTGGCCGAATGCGCCATATTGGCCGGCTTGCCCCAGGCGCCCAGCCGCTACTCTCCCTTCCACTATCCCGACCGGGCCAAGGAGCGGCAGATTTACGTGCTCACCCGCATGGTGGAAGAGGGTTACATCACCCAGATCGAAGCCTCCGCGGCCATGGCCCAGGAGCTGGATATCAAGCCGCGGCGCAACTATTACCTGGAACAGGTGCCGGTCTACACCGAGGACATCCGCCGCTACATCGAAAAGAAGTACGGTGAGGACGCGCTCTACAACCAGGGGCTGCGGATCTATGCCGCCGTGAACATCGATATGCAAAAAGCGGCTGTCCGCGAGATTCAGAAAGGGCTCAAGGAGCTGGACCGGCGCATCGGCTTCCGCGGCCCGCTGGAAAAACTGGCCCCCGACCAGATCGAAGGCTTCAGTCAGGAGCGGCAGAAGGAGCTGGCGCTCCAACCCCTGGCGCCGGGCCAATCGGTGAAGGCGGTGGTAGTGGCCGTGGACGACAGGTCCGGCCGGGTCACCGTGCGCATGGGCCATGAGCGGGGGATCATCACCATCGACACCATGCGCTGGGCGCGCAAGCCCAACCCCGACATCGAGTGGTACAAGGCCAAGATCGGCCGGCCCAGCCAGGCGCTGGCCGTGGGCGACGTGGTGCTGGTGGAACTGGTGGCCAGGGAGGAAAAGGAAGAGGCGTGGCAAGTGCTGCTGGATCAGACCCCCGAAGCCCAGGCGGCTTTGCTCTGCCTCGAGGCCGGCACCGGCCTGGTCAAGGTGATGGTGGGCGGCCGGGACTTTTCCGAAAGCCAGTTCAACCGCGCCACCCAGTCGCGCCGGCAGCCCGGCTCGGCCTTCAAGCCGATCATTTACGCGGCCGCCATCGACAAAGGGTACACCCCGGCCACGGTGGTCATCGATTCGCCGATCATTTTTAAAGACCCCAGCCAGGACGAAGCTTGGAAACCCAAGAACTACGGCGAAAAATTCTACGGCCCCACCCTGGTGCGCGAAGCGCTGGCCAAATCGCGCAACGTCGTCACCATCAAGATCCTGCAGGATATCGGCGTGGATTATGTCATCGACTATGCCCGCAAGCTGGGCATCGAATCCGACCTGGGCCGCAACCTCTCGCTGGCCCTGGGCACCTCGGAAGTCTCGCTGCTGGAATTGGTGCGGGCCTATTCGGTCTTCGACAACCAGGGCTACCTGGTGCAGCCCACCTTCGTCACCAAGGTGGTGGACCGCGACGGCAACATTCTGGAGGAGATGAATCCGGAGCGCAAAAAGGTGATCGACGAGAGCACGGCTTACATCATGACCAGCCTGATGGAAGGGGTGGTCAAATTCGGCACGGCCCAGCGCATCCGCGCCCTCAAGCGGCCGGTGGCCGGCAAGACCGGCACTACCAATGATCTCTTCGACGCCTGGTTCGTGGGCTACACCCCGCGTTACGTCACCGGCGTGTGGGTCGGCTTCGACCGCGAACGCTCCATGGGCGAAGGCGAAACCGGGGCCCGGGCCGCCAGTCCCATCTGGCTGGGTTTCATGCAGGAGGTGGTCAAGGATCAGCCGGTGCAGGTTTTCCAGGTCCCCGAAGGGGTGGTTTTCGCCAAGATCGACGCCCAGACGGGTCTGCTGCCCATTCCCGAATCCAAGGAAACTGTATTCGAGTGTTTCAAGGAAGGCACCGTCCCCACCGAATACACCCCCCGGCCGGGCCAGGTCACCGAACCCGACCAGTTTTTCAAGCAGGATATGTAACAAAAGAGGCTTGCAATACCGTCGACGGGTTCGTAATAAGGGGGCTTCCGTCGGTTGCATCCCCCCATTACGCAGGGCCGAAGGGGCTCGCCTTCGGCCTGTTGCATCAAAGGAGATCTCATCATGCGTGAAGCGGTTATCGTCAGTGCGGTCCGCACCCCCCTGGGCAGTTTCAACGGAACGCTGGCCGGCATCGGCGCCACCGAGCTGGGCGGCAGGATCATCGCCGAGGCGGTCAAGCGGGCCAACGTCCCCCCCGAGCGGGTCAACGAAGTGATCATGGGCCTGGTGCTCCCCTGCGGCTATGGCCAGAACCCGGCCAAGCAGGCCGCCATCAAGGCCGGCCTGCCCTGGGAAGTGGAATGCTTCACCGTCAACAAGGTGTGCGGCTCGGCCTTGAAAGCCGTCATGCTGGCGGCCCAGGCCGTGCAGACCGGCGACGCCGACGTGGTGGTGGCCGGCGGCATGGAAAACATGAGCGCGGCGCCATACTACCTGGAAAAGGCGCGCTTCGGCTACCGCATGGGGCCGGGTCAGCTGCAGGATCACATGGTCCACGACGGCCTGTGGGACATCGTCAACGACTTCCACATGGGTATTTCCAACGAGCTGTGCTCGGACAAGTACAATATCTCCCGCGACGCCCAGGACCGCTACGCTCTGAGCTCGTATCAGCGCGCGCTGGCGTCCATCAAGGAGGGCCGCTTCAAGAAAGAGATCATGCCGGTGAGCATTCCCCAGCGCAAGGGCGAGCCCAAGATCTTCGACACCGACGAGTGCCCCCGGGAGACCACCCTGGACGCCCTGGCCAAGATGGGGGCCGCCTTCAAAAAAGGCGGCGTCACCACCGCCGGCAACGCCTCGGTGATCAGCGACGGCGCGGCCGCCGTGGTGGTCATGTCGCGCCAGGCCGCCCAGGCGCTGGGCTGCGAGATCCTGGCCACCATCGGCGCCCAGGCCTCCTACGGCATCGACATGAAGTACGTGCTGGTGGCCCCCATCTGGGCCGTGCCCAAGGTGCTGGCCAAAGAGGGCATCGGCATCGACCGGGTGGATCTGTTCGAGATCAACGAAGCCTTTGCCGGCTCGACCTGCGCCGTGATGCAGGAGCTCAAGCTCGACCCGGCGAAGACCAACGTCAACGGCGGCAGCGTGGCCCTGGGCCATCCCATCGGCGCCAGCGGCTGCCGCGTGCTGGTCACCCTGATCCACGAGATGATCCGCCGCGACAAGCAGACCGGCGTGGCCTCCCTGTGCCTGGGCGGCGGCGAAGCGGTGGCGATGGTAGTGAAGAGATGATCGTTGCGGGTTTCAGGTTTTAGGTTTTAGGCAAAGGTTATCTTTCTGTAGAATATTTATAGAGCAGACTTACTGCTTGTGAAGGAGAGCGATGATGGAAATCAAAACTTTCGGCGTCGTCGGCGCCGGTCAGATGGGCAACGGCATCGCCCAGGTGGCCGCCATGAGCGGCTTGAACGTCATCATGAACGACATCCAGGACGAGTTCGTCCAGCGCGGTCTTACGACCATCGCCAAATTTTTCGACCGTGGCATCGAAAAAGGCAAGCTGACCCAGGAGCAGAAAGCGGCGGTGCTGGGCCGCATCAAGGGCAGCACCAAGCTCGAAGACATGGCCGCCGCCGACTTCGTGGTGGAGGCCGCCACCGAACGGGAAGATTTGAAGTTCCAAATCTTCCGCAAGCTGGAAGAGATCTGCCGGCCCGGGGTGATCCTCAGCTCCAACACCTCTTCGATCCCCATCGGCCGCATCGCGGCCCAGACCAAGCGCCCCGACAAGGTCATCGGCATGCACTTCATGAACCCGGTGCCCCTGATGAAGCTGGTCGAAGTGATCCGTGGCATCGCCACCTCCGAAGAGACGTTCCAGACGACCTGGCGGCTCTCCGAGAAGTTCGGCAAGACGCCGGCCGAGGCCAACGACTACCCCGGCTTCATCGCCAACCGCATCCTGATGCCCATGATCAACGAAGCGGTCTATTGCCTTTACCACGGCGTGGGCACCCGCGAGGCCATCGATACCGTGATGCAGTTGGGCATGAACCATCCCATGGGGCCGCTGACCCTGGCCGACCTCATCGGCCTGGATACCTGCCTGGCGATCATGGAGACCCTCTACGACGGGTTCAAGGATTCCAAGTACCGGCCCTGCCCGTTGCTGCGCAAGTATGTCGAAGCCGGCTGGCTGGGAAGAAAAACCGGCCGCGGGTTCTACGAATACAAGAAATAGCACTCGGCGCGGCGCCACCCGCCGTTTTGCGGCCCGCAGGCGCGATCTTCGGAACGCCCCTGCGGGCCGGCCGATCCAACCCTGAAACAGGAGCCGCCATGCGTCGAACGCTTACCGTGACCGTCCTTGTCCTGCTGCTGTCCGCAGCGCTTTTCGCCGTTGCCTGCAGCAAGCTGACGCCCGAGAACTACAACAAGCTGAAGATGGGCATGCCCTACGACGACGTCGTGGCCCTCATCGGCGGCCCGGACAAGTGCGATGCCGCCATGGGCATGAAGGACTGCACTTGGGGCGGCGAGAAGAAACAGATCAACGTGAAGTTCCTCAACGAAAAGGTGATCCTGTTCAGCGGCAAAGGCCTGTAGTGGAGGAGCGATGTCCGACTGGCTCGCGGTCTCAGGCGTGCTCTATGTCCTTGTCGGCGCTGGGGTGTGCGCCCTCACCGACACCACGGCCTTCGCTTCCAGAATGGCGTCGCTGCTGGGGGTGGTCCCCTTCGGCGTGATCAACCGCCATGTGGTTCTCTTCGCCATTTTTCTCTGGCCGCTCTGGCTGCTGGTCCGCCCAAAAAGCGATGGTCTCTGATCTGTTCTTGATCTGCATCGGCCGCTTGGACTATCCTGAACCCAGCCATCGGTTGGACAGACGCCAAAAGGAGCCGCCATGCCCCGTCCTAAAAAAGCCTCTCCCATCGGCCAGCGCATCAAATCGGCCCGCAGTCGTAAAAAGATCACCCTCGATCAACTGGCCAACGAGACCGGTTGCAGCATCGATTTTCTCAAGGAGGTCGAAACCGGCGCCGAAATGCCGCCGGTGGGAACGCTGCTGCAGATCTGCCGGGCCCTGCAGATCGACTCGGGCGACCTGCTCAAGGCGCCCGAGCGCGCCCGGGACAAGCGTGCCGACGCTTACACCAAACGCACCCAGAACTATGCCTACACCACCCTGACCCCCGGCGCCGAGCACAAGCACCTCAAGGCCTTCCGCATCCTGGTCAAGGCCATGCAGGAACACCAGGGGGTGGGGTACCAGCACGAGGGCGAAGAGTTCGTCTACGTCCTCAAGGGCTGCATCGAGGTGACCGTGGGGAACCACGTCAACCGCCTGGAAACCGGCCAGTCGCTGCACTTCAACTCCGGCATCCAGCACCACATGCGCAACATGGGCAAACAAGACGCCGAGCTGATGGTGGTGGTGTACCATCCCTGACCTGATACGCCGGGTGGGATTGTGCTGAACGCTTACTGCAACAGATCGGGAGCCGCACATGGTGAAATTGTCCGAAGAGCAGCTCATGATCCAACACATGGTGCGCGAGTTCGCCCGCCGTGTGGTGGCCGCCGGCGCGGCCGAACGGGACCGCACCAAGAATTTTCCGGCCGATGTGCTCCGGCAGATGGGCGAGCTGGGCCTCATGGGCATGATGGTGCCCGCCGAACTCGGCGGCAGCGGCAGCGATGCCGTGGGCTACGCATCGGCCCTCTCGGAGATCGCTTATGCCTGCGCGGCCACGGCCGTGGTCATGTCGGTGCAGAACTCCATCGTGTGCGAGAGCCTGCTGCGCTTCGGCACCGCGGCCCAGAAGGAGCGCTTCCTGGTGCCCCTGGCCCAGGGCCGGACCATCGGCGCCTTCGCCATGACCGAGCCCGACGCCGGCTCCGACCCGGTGAGCCAGAGCACCACGGCGGTCCGCGACGGCGACTTCTATATCCTCGAAGGCACCAAGCGCTTCATCACCTCGGGCAAGAACGCCGGCGTCGTGCTGGTCACGGCCAAGACCGACGAGACCAAGAAGCACAAGGGCATCTCGGTCTTCATCGTGCCCAAGAAGACCCCGGGCTTCAAGGTCGGTCAGGTCGAAGAGAAGCTGGGCCTGCGCGCCTCGGACACCACCGACCTGATTTTCGACGGCTGCCGGGTGCCGGCCGACCAGCGCCTGGGCGACGAAGGGCAGGGCTTCCAGATCGCCATGCAGGGCCTGGACAGCGGCCGCATCGGCATCGCGGCCCAGAGCGTGGGCGTGGCCCAGGCGGCCCTGGACGCCGCCGTGAAATACACCCGCCAGCGCACCCAGTTCGGCCAGAGCATCTCCAAGTTCCAGGGGCTGCGCTGGATGGTGGCCGACATGGCCGTGGAGGTGGCCGCCGCGCGGCAGCTCATGCTGGCCGCGGCCGCGGCCAAGGACCGCGGCGAGAACTACACCCTGCAGGCGGCCATGGCCAAGCTCTACGCCTCGGAGATGGTCAACCGCGTCACGGCCCAGGCGATCCAGCTGCACGGCGGCTACGGCTACACCCAGGAGTATCCGGTGGAGCGATATTATCGCGACGCCCGGGTCTTCACCATCTACGAGGGCACTTCCGAGATCCAGCGGGTGGTGATTTCCAACCACATCTTTAAGGACAAGAGAAATCCCTAGCTCGATGGCTCAGTGGTCCGCGGCGGCGGATGCGGCCGCATCCGCCGCGTGCATGCTGATCGAAAGCCTGCCGTTGCGAATTTTGAATGCTTCGGCGCAGACCCCGGACGCTACGCTTCGATGGGAATCCGTTCCTTGTTGCGGGCCAGCCACTGTTCGAAAGTCTGCAGCGACGGGTTCAGCGACCGCGACAGGTCGATGCTCCGCGCCCCGCAGAAGATCTCGTTGAAATCCCGCTTGAACTGGAACATGTTGCCCAGGTCTTCGGCGCCGGGAAACCCCAGGCGCCGGTAGTCGGCCGGCGCCATGGCATGGAAGCGCACCTCGCGGCCCAGGGCCCGGGTCAGCGCCGCCGCCATCTGGGCGCCGGTGAGAAACTCACCAGCGATGCCGACAGACTTGCCGATGAACGCCGGTCCGCGTTTGAAAATGCCGTAGGCGCACCGGCCGATGTCTTCCGCGGCGATGCCCGGCAGCGGTTTGTCGGCCATGGGGAAAGCGATGGTCAGTCGGCCGTCGGGTCCCTTCCGGGGTCCCATGCCGAAGTGGATCAGGTTGTCCCAGTAAAACGAGGTGTGCAGCAGCGTCACCGGCAGGCCGAGCCCGGTGAAGATGAGGTCGGCTTCGCCCTTAGCGTCGAAGTGGGGCACCTTGTACCGGCCCATGAGCGTCGGCATGCGGTCGTCTTCCAGGGGCACCCACCGGCGGGTATCTTCCAGGGTCGACCAGATCACGTGGCCGATCCCGGCGGCCTGGGCCGCTTCGGCCATGCTCCGGGCGTGGGCGACTTCCTTTTCCGGGGAAAAGTGCTCCCAGAAAAAGGTGACGCAATAGGCCCCGTGGGCTCCTTCGAAGGCGTTTTTCAAGCTGCGCGCGTCTCCGAGATCGGCCGCCACCACTTCGGCGCCCAGCTCGGCCAGCTTTCGGGCCTTTTCGGAGCGAACATCCCGGGTGATGGCGCGGGCCGCGAACCCGCCGCTCTGGTCGTTGAGAATGGCCCGGACCAATCCGCCGCCCTGGGCCCCTGTCGCGCCGATCACGGCGATGATTTTATTTTTCATGGCGTTTATCCCCCTTATCTTTTCAGTGGGCGTCGACCCGTCTTTGTTGCCTGTGCAGGTGTCCCCCTTTTCCCGGGTCGGCCGCTGCCCGAGAGTCTAAGCACCCCCGGCCAGTCGTAAAGCAACCGGGCATCGGCCCAAAGCAGCCGTTGCCGTGGGGGCGGGAATGGCGTACCCTTGAAAAGGCTTTGCTCCGGAAAGGCCCGGGACCCGGTGGGCGCAACCGCCGGGCGGCCTCCAAGATGAATCAAGATGGATGGACCTCGAATTCAGGAAAGCAGGGTTGCCATGATGGCTGTGGCCCGAAGCCGCAATTTGACCGAAGAGATGCTCGAGGGGCCGATCCCGCCCCTGTTGGTGCGGCTGGCCAGCCCCAACGTGCTGGCCTTTTTCATCCAGTCATCGGTGAGCATCGCCGAGGGCTGGTATGTGGGCAAATTGGGAACCGTGTCCCTGGCCGGCCTGGCTCTGGTCTTTCCGCTGTTGATGCTGATGCAGATGATGTCGGGCGGCGCCCTGGGCGGGGCCGTGGCCTCGGCGGTGGCGCGCGCCGTGGGCAAGCGCAGCGTCGACCGGGGCGAAGCCCTGATCTGGCATGGATTGGTCCTGGCCCTGGCCGGGACCGCGCTGTTCGGGCTGGCCTATTTCGGTTTCGGGGACGCGATCCTCCGGCTGCTCGGCGGCCGCGGCCAGATCCTGGTCGAGGCCCGGTCCTACGCCACGGTCCTCTTCTCGGGGTGCGTCATGATCTGGGTCGCCAACACCCTGGCCAGCGTCTACCGCGGCATGGGCGCCATGAAATATCCGGCGGCTTTGATGGTGCTGGGCGTGGGCCTCCAGGTGCCGCTGTCCGGGGCGCTGATATTGGGCTGGGGCCCGTTTCCGCACCTGGGCATCGCGGGAGCGGCCGTGTCGGCCATCACATCGGCGACCCTCATCAGCGTGCTGCTGCTCGGGCCCCTGGTCTTCGGAAATCCTTCGGTGAAATTGCGGCTCGGGGCGATGCGGTTCCAGGCGGCGCTGTTCAAAGACATACTGCGGGTCGGCCTGCTGGCCTCGGTGTCGCCGTTTCTATCCGTCTTCACCGTGCTGTGCATCACGAGCCTGGTGAGCCGCTTCGGCCCGGCGGCCCTGGCCGGCTACGGCATCGGCGCCCGTCTGGAATTCCTGCTGATTCCCCTGATTTTCGGCATCGGCGCGGCCCTGACGGCCATGGTGGGCATGAACATGGGCGCCGGCAACCTCAACCGAGCGCTGCGCATCGGCTGGACCGGCGCCGCGGCCGCCGGCCTGCTTTCGGGCATCATCGGCCTGGGGGTGGCGGTCTGGCCCGACGGGTGGATCGGCTTGTTTTCCAAAGATCCAGCGGTGCTGGCCGCCGGCGCGAGCTACCTGCGGATCGTCGGCGCCGTGTATCTCTTCCAGGGCGTGGGCCTGAGCCTCTACTTTGCTTCCCAGGGCGCCGGGACCGTGCTGTGGCCGGTCTCCGCCGGGGTCCTGCGCATGCTCGTCACAGTGGGCGGCGCGTCGGTGGCGGTGCGCATGCTGGGAATGGGCCTCAGCAGTATTTTCATTCTGACCGCCGCCGGGATGGCCCTGTACGGCGTCGTCACCGCCCTGTCGATCCTGCTGGGCGCATGGCGCAAGGTTCGCGCTTAAGGGCGTTTTCATGCCGACCGCCTTCACCCATATGCTCATCGGTGCGGCCGCCAGCCAGCTGGCGCCGGCCGGCGTGCCCAAAGGCAGGCTGGCTGTCCTGCTGGCGCTGGCCGCCGCCGCGCCCGACCTGGACGTCATCGGCTTTTCCCTGGGTGTCCCCTACGGTGCGCTCCTCGGCCACCGGGGGCTCTCCCACTCCCTGTTCTTCGCCGCCCTGCTCGGCGCGGCCATCGCCTTGGCCGTGCCGGCCCGCGGCCCGAAATTCCGGCGTAATCTCATGGCGATCTTCTTCATCGCCTTTGCGGCCGTCGCCTCCCACGGCCTGCTGGACGCCGCCACCGACGCCGGTCTGGGCATCGGCTTTCTACTTCCCTTCTCCGACCAGCGTTACTTCCTGCCCTTCCGGCCCATCGCCACGGCCCCTATCAACCCCCAGCGCTTCTTCTCCGCCGGCCGCTGGCACCTGATGATCTCCGAAATGCTGTGGGTGTGGCTGCCCCTGGCCGCGCTGACCCTGAGCTTCCAGCTGGGCCGCCGGATGGGCCGCAGCGACCCCCGCTCCCAGGCGCTATCCCGTTGACATGCCATAGTTTGTTGAACTAAGGTGGCAGGTAGCTTTCCCACGTACAGATCGCGCCCGGGCTGGTTGATATGAACGCCTCAACGGAGGTGCGCAATCTTTACTACAAGCCATCTCAAAATAAAGATTTTGGTTCAAAATCGCGGCGGAGGCAAATGTTAAACCGGAGACATATAATAATATTTCGAGGATTTAACATTTGCCTCCAGCAAAGAGTTGGGGACAAAAGATTATTTTGAGATGGCTTTTACTCTCGCATGAAAGCCGAATCATCCAGCGTAAAGGTGCATTTGCATGGAAATTTTTATGTGAATATAAAGAAAACGATATATGGAAACCTTTGTACCGCATGTGTTGTTTACGGCTCACAGTCAGAGTGCCTGAAATTGAAGGAAATAAGAAAATCTACTTTTGCAAACCAAAAATTCAGGCATAGAACCAGGCTTTCAGCGGATCGCGGCCAAAAAGCGGCCGCTCCCGCTAAGGCCGAACGTTGGGCGTTAATTGAAAGCCAATGGAGGGAACATGGAATTAAAAATGACCGCTACAGACATTCGCTGGTGGTTTTGGGCACTGACTCTGGCCTTCATTGTTGCGGCGATCGCGGGATGGTCTCCTGGCTACTACATCGTGATGGCTATCAGCGCAGTACAAGTTCTTTTCTTTTTGGCACAAGAGAGAAATCCCGCCGCATTCCCATCCCAGATTCGTCTTGTCTATTTTGCCTTTACCCTCTTTGGATTCTGGCCTGAAGTTCGATGGTACATCTACATAATGCTTCTCTTGGGAACCGTGATGGTTACCTTCTTCGGGCGTTGCAGCATAGCGTTAGTTCTCAGGCATATGCCTTGGAACCGGGGTCGGGAAGTAAGGCTTAATTAACCGGTCGCCCAACATCGGTATTGAGAAGGGCGCGGAAAAGATCACACGCCTCTCATGCCAGCAGGTGGGCATCGTAATTAACACAAACAAAAGGGGAATGAATGAAAAAGTATGGCGCAGAATTTTTTGGTACTTTTTGGTTAGTTCTTGGCGGATGCGGCAGTGCTGTATTAGCCGCAGCGTTCCCAAATGTCGGTATTGGATTACTAGGTGTTTCCCTGGCATTTGGTTTAACCGTACTGACGATGGCCTTCGCCATCGGGCATATATCTGGTTGCCACCTTAATCCGGCTGTCTCGGTAGGTCTTTGGGCTGGCGGACGATTTCCGGCAAAGGAGTTATTGCCTTATATCCTCTCGCAGGTTTTGGGTGCTATTTTAGCTGGTGGGGTTCTGTATCTTATTGCTAGTGGCAAGACCGGCTTTGAGCTTTCCGCGGGGTTTGCTTCGAACGGCTATGGTACTCATTCTCCTGGCGGGTATAGTTTGCTTGCGGCACTGATATCCGAAGTTGTCATGACCATGATGTTTTTACTCGTCATTCTTGGCTCCACAGATACACGAGCGCCACAGGGGCTTGCTCCTATAGCCATCGGGTTGTGTCTGACCCTCATCCATTTGATTTCCATCCCTGTAACAAATACATCTGTGAATCCGGCTCGCAGCACCGGGGTTGCTTTGTTTGTGGGCGATTGGGCGATTGCGCAGCTTTGGCTTTTTTGGGTAGCGCCGATTTTTGGCAGCTTGCTTGGTGCAGCCATCTATCGTTTTATAGGAGGCGAAGAAAAAAAATAGGAAAAGTGCCCATATGGCTGTTGGCGGGCTCGGTTCCCTCGCCGCAAAGCCATTCCTTCGGTTGCCCGATAATGCCGTGTACCTAATTTGCGTATTGTTGAGGAAGAAATCATGCCCGTCAACAGAGGGAGAATCACATGTCCCTTGCTTGCGGCTTTAGCCTTCACCATTATGAAGATTCTTCCTTTTTACTTTCGTATTTTGTTTTATTTATGGAGAAAATAGCGCCGAACCTTTGTTTTGAGAAGGGCGCGTTGACCGCAACATAAGAGATGAATCTTTACATTAAACATTTCGCATTACCGATTTTGGCGCCGCTTCTAATTGTGGGGCTGTATGTCACACCGCTGACGGTAATCGGATGTGTGACTCGAGGATTGATCGCAGTGTCTATCGCGCTTGCCTCGGCTATCTTCGCGTTCGTTTCGATTGGATTCGCGTTTGCCGCTAACAAGCGACACGAGGCAATATCAAAATGGTGGATTCTTTCGGCGGCTATCTTTGCCATGCCATTAGCCTTGCTGATCGGCCCGCTTGGCTGAAGGCCCTGTATGGACCCCGTTCAAGCGCATGAAGAGCAGCGACGTAATAGTTGTTAACCGGTGAGATAGCTGCGTTGTTATAATTATTGGAGAACAGAGGAACAGTGTTTGCGAACCCATGATACGAAGGCAATTATATCGTCCATGAAACAAACGACCATATTAGCAGAAGGCCTGGGATTTCCCGAAGGACCGCGCTGGCACGAAGGCAGATTGTGGTTTTCGGATTTTCGGACCCGCAGGATATCCACCGTGGATCTGGAGGGAGCGCTGCAGACCATTGCCGAAGTGCCCGGCATACCGTCGGGCCTGGGATGGTTGCCGGACGACACCATGCTGGTGGTCTCCATGACCGATCGGCGCCTGTTGAAGCTAAAGGATGGAGCACTGACCCCGTTCGCGGATTTAAGTGGGCTGGCCACCTACCATTGCAACGATATGGTGGTCGATGGCAAAGGCAACGCCTATATCGGCAATTTCGGCGCCCCCATCGAAACGCCGGCGAAAAAGCTGGCGGAAATCATTCTCGTCCGGCCCACCGGAAAAGCACAGGTGGTCGCCACCGAGATGGCCTTCCCCAACGGCTGCATCATCACACCGGATGAAAAAACCTTGGTGGTCGGCGAGACCTATGCCTCGCGCCTGACGGCCTTCGACATCGCCGCCGACGGCACACTCTCCAACCGCCGGGCCTGGGCCGCCTTCGACGACCTCGGCATCTCCGCCGACCGTAGACAACTCGTCCAGCGCATCCTGCCCGACGGCATCTGCCTCGACGCCGAAGGCGCCATATGGGTCGCCTCCCCCGGCCGCGGCGGCGAAGTGGTGCGCGTCTTCGAGGGCGGCCAAATCGCGGAGCGCATCAACGTCGAAACCCTGCCCTACGCCTGCATGCTGGGCGGCCCGGATGGAAAGACCCTCTTTGTGCTCACTTCGGATCTGTCGCGTGAAGGCCTGGTGGGTAGAATCGAAACGGTGCGGGTGGAAGCGCCCAAAGCCGGTTACCCCTAGCATAAGCGCTTTCCGGCAGACCCGACAATCGGCGAATATCGCCATGGCTTCCCTAACCATGCCGCCATTTTACAAAGCCCCTGCTTTATAATAGAGTCGTCCGGACATCGAACCGCTCACGGTGTGGAAAATGGCTGATTTGTTTAAGTATATCTGCGTCTGGAGCATCGGCTTACTCCTTCCGGCACTGCTGCCCGGCAACGGCTTCTGCCGGCCGGTCGAGATGCCGATCACCATCGATTACCCCTTCCTGCGCGCCCTGGTGATCTCCGCGGCCTTCACCGATCCCCAGAACACCGCGGTGCTCGTCGATCAGGCCGAGGGGTGCCGGCGGGTGACGGTATCGGAGCCGCAGTTTTCCCCGGAGGGCGGCTTCGTCCGCCTGGAGACCCGGGTGGACATCCGGCTGGGGGTGCGGCCCGGCGAAAAATGCCGCTTCAAGATCCATTGGGAGGGTTATGTCAGCCTGGTGCTGAACCCGCGCATCGACCCGGAGCTCTGGCGCCTCGGGTTTGTGGTGGTCGACTCCCAGGTTTATGACAAGGAGCACGAACCGGCGCGCGTCGTCGGCCTGATCTGGAAAATGATCCAGGGCAGAGTCTTCGACTACCTGAGCGGCATCACCGTCGATCTGGGGCCGCCGGTCGATGAATTGAAGGCCCTGCTGCCCGAAGTGCTGCCGACGCAGACCGAGGAGAGGGTCAAGCGTTTCGTCGACGGCATGCATCCGGGCCAGGTCCGGGTAGATTCGGACGCCATCCGGATTCCCATCCTGGCCGAGCTGGACGAGACCCCGCCGGTCGAGACCACCGCCCCCGAGGCCCTGGACGAGGCGGCCCTGGCCCGGCTCACCGGTCAGTGGGAAGACTGGGACATCTTCCTGGTCTACCTGCTCACCTCCCTGCGCAACGCGCCGCTTGCGGCCGACGAAAGAGAGACCCTGCTCACCGCCCTGCTCGAGGCGCGCTATGCCTTCGTCCAGGCACTGGCCGACGGCACGCTCACCGACCCCTTCGTCCAGGATCAGTTCGTCGCCACCTGGGCGGCCGTCTCGCCTGTCTTCCGGAGCCAGCGCGAACGCGAAAACACCACCGGCAAACTCCTCGGCTATCTGTCGTTTTTCACCGCCACCGACGCCCTGAAAAGCCTGCAGGCCATCGGCCCCTCCCTGGGAATGGAGATCAGCCGCAACGGGCTGATCCGGCTGGCCGGGCTCCTGTCCGACGAACGGGCCTTCACGTGGACCTACGGCGCCGACGTCGACGCGGACCTGCGAAAGACCCTCGACCTCGGCAGCGCCCCGGAGATTCCGGCCGAGCCCGTGGTGGCACCGATGCCCGAGGACACCATGATCCTCATCCGCCTCGAGCGCCTCTTCAAGCGCCTGCTGCCCGGCGGCGTCGCCGCCTGCTGGGCCGACGACGCCCGACCTTCGGCCGAGGCCCTCACCCGGTGGCTGGTCACCGAGGCGAACGTCGACACCTACATCCCGGCCGTGCAGAAAATCCTGGACGACGCCGCGGAAAAGGCGTTCCAGGCGGGCGATGCCGAAACGCAGCGCAAGTTCATCCGCATGGCGGTGCTGGCCACGGCCTGGCAGGAGAGCTGCTGGCGGCAGTTTCATGTCCGCAAGGGACAAGTCACCTATCTGCGCTCCTATAACGGCACCTCGGTGGGCCTCATGCAGGTCAACGAGCGGGTCTGGCGCGGGCTTTACAAGCTCGATGCCCTGCGCTGGAATATCCGCTACAATGCCGCGGCCGGCTGCGACATCATGAACCTCTACCTCAACAAGTATGTCCTCAAGAAGCAGGATAAGCTCCTGCGGGACGGGCAGCCCGATCCCGCCCTGGTCGCCAGGGTCCTCTATGCCATGTACAACGGCGGGCCGGGCGAGTTCCGAAAGTTCCTGGCGCGGCACGCCAAAGCAAAGTACTACGCCAGCGACGACCTCTTCTGGGAAAAGTACCAGTGGGTCGAGGCCCAGGAGTGGAGCAAGGTCAAGCTCTGTCTGTTCGGCGGGGAGTAGGGGCGGCGGCGGAGGAGGAGAACACCATGTCCACGCGAAGTTGGAAGCTGCCGCCGGGGGTCCGGGCGCTCGAAGTGAACGGCTATGACATGGCCTACCTTGAACGCGGCCGGGGCGCGCCGCTGGTGCTGGTCCATGGCTCGTTGTCCGATTACCGTACGTGGGGGCTCCAGATGGGGCCCTTCGGCGCGGGCTACCGCACCATTTCCGTCAGCCTGCGTCGTTGCTATCCGGAGCCCTGGGATGGGCACGGCGATGATTTTTCCGTCCGCCAGCACGCGGACGATCTCTCCGTATTCATTCAAAAGCTGGACGCCGGTCCGGTCCATGTGGTGGCCCATTCGCGGGGGGCGGATGTCGCCTTGCTCCTGGCCGCAAGGCACCCCGACCGGGTGCGGGGCATGGTGCTTTCCGATCCCGCGCCGCTGAACGATATGCTTCCCGCGACCCCGGAAGTGACCGCGGCGCTGGAAAAGCGCCTGGCCATCGTGACCGCCGCCGTGGCGCGGCTGCTGCAGGGCAACCGGGACGGCGGCATCGAGCTGTTCACCGATGCCGTGAGCGCGCCCGGCACCTGGAAAAGGCTCTCCGAGGCGGCCCGGCAGATCCGCCGGGACAACGTCTGGTCGTTGAAAAGCCTCGTCTCGGATGCCCGGGAGAGGTTCGGCTGCCGGGACGCCGGCATGATAGATGCGCCGGTGCTGCTGATCGCCGGCGAGAAAAGCCCGCGCCTCTATGGCCTGATGCAGGCGGCGCTGCTGGCCTGCCTGAAGCATTCCCAGGCGGTGACGATCCCCGGTGCATCCCACGGCCTGTTCAGGGAAAAGCCAGACGCCTACAATGCGGCCGCGATCGATTTCCTTCGAAATTTATAGACCCGCCATGCGGCGGGCCAGGGCCATCACCCGCCCGGCGCTGCCGTTGTCCGTGTACGCTCGGAAGATCTGCAGCTTTTCGGCCTCCAGCGAGCCCTCGGCATGGATGGCCAGCACCTCCTGGTAAGCACCGTAGTCCGATGCGGTCAGATCCCGGATGAAATTCATCATCTGCATGCGCTGGGCGGCGGAGACCCCCTTGCGGCCCACCAGGTACTTGTCCAGGTAGGGGCGGGTGTCAGGGGCGGCCCAGTCCTCGTCACCTGGGCCGGTGACCAGGAGGCCGCCGGCCAGCTCCTGCAGGTGCTGCACGGCCGTGTGGTAGCCGTGGGCGAAATGGCTTTTGGCGATGTTGACCAGGAGCGGGTCGGGCGCCACCTGGCCGCGGGGCTTGGGCACACAGCGCTCGGCGGCCTTGTGGGTGAGCGCTCGCAACGTCTCGGCGTAGGCGATCAGGCTGATCAGCTTCTCGCGCACATGGGTGGCGCTGAGGATTCCGTTGAAGTCGGCGATGACGGCCGCGGCCCCCACGATGGCGTCCACCAGCGGCAATTTGTAGGAGACCGCCGTGAAGCGGTGGTACTCGACGAAGGTCAGGGCCAGCGCGCCGGCGCGCCGGGTGTCGCCGTCGAGGAAAATGCGCGCGTTGGGCACGAAGACATCGTCGAAGACGGTCATGGTCTCCATCATCTTGTGCCGGGCGCTGATGGGCCGTTCACCAGGGTTCACGGGCGCGTCGCCGAACGGGCTGGCCAGCAGCTTCACGCCGGGGGTGTTTACCGGCAGGGCGAAGGCGATGCTCCAGTCGGCCTCGCCGGCGCCCATGGCCCGGGTGGGCAGCACGATCACCTCGTTGACATTGGGCGTCACCGAGGTGTGAATCTTGGCGCCGCGCACCACCACGCCGTCGTCGCGGCGTTCCACCACGCGCAGGTAGAGGTCCGGGTCCTGCTGTTCCGACGGCCGCCGCACCCGGTCGCCCTTGACGTCGGTCTGGGCCGTGGCCAGGGCCAGGTCGTTGTGGCGGCAGTGGTCATAGAAGGCGCGCACGCGCTGGTAATAGACGGGGTCGTCCATCTGCGCCGTGACGGCAAGCAGCGCGAACAGGGCGTCCGTGCCGATCTCCTTGATCAGCACCACCAGGGTGTCGCCCTCGGCCGTGGCGGCTTCGATCAGCCGGGAGCGCAGCAGCAGGTCTTCGGCGTTTCGGGGGATTTTGTAATAGCGGCTGTAGGCCTGGCCGTTCTCGGTCACCACGGCCAGGTCGCGGAACCGGTCGCTTTCGGCCATGTGATAGTCGATGGTGGCATGCCGGACAGCCTTGCCGATGACCGGGTGCGCGGTAACATCCGGCACCCACTGGCCGCGGAACCAGACCTCGCGGCCATCGCGCAGAGACGCGATATATTGATCGGGGGTTCGCAGGGGCATTTTATTTTCCTCCGTTCGGGCTTTAATTTTGATGATAGGCTCGGCCGTCCGGAGGCGGAGAGGTCCGGTCCTATCCATTGTCCCGCAGCTGCCGGCGCAGGAACTTGCCGGTGAGCGTCTTGGGCAGTTCGTCCCGGATTTCGACGATCCGCGGGTACTTGTAGGCGGCCATGTGCGCCTTGCAGAAATCGATCAGCATCTGCGGCGAGACGTCTCCCCGGCGCCGGGCCTCGTCGGTGAGCGAGACGAAGGCCTTGACCGTTTCGCCGCGGTAGTCGTCGGGCACGCCCACCACCGCGGCCTCCTTGACGTCCGGGTGACGGTAGAGCACATCTTCGACGTCCCGGGGCCACACCTTGAACCCCGACACATTGATCAGGTCCTTCTTGCGGTCCACGATGTAGCACCACCCCTGGGCGTCCAGCTTGGCCACATCGCCGGTATGGAAGCGGCCGTCGCGAAAGGCCTTGGCCGTCTCTTCGGGCTTTTGCCAGTAGCCGTCGCTGATCCCCGGCCCCATCAGCACCAGTTCGCCTTCCGCGCCCACCGGCATCTCCACCTCGGGATTTTTCAGATCCACGATCCAGGCGTCGTGGCCGGGGATCACCAATCCCACCGACAAGGCCCCGCTCTGGGCGTCCACCGGACCCTGCAGGCCCAGGGGCGTGATGGTGGCCGGCGAGCAGCTTTCGGTCAGCCCATAGACATTGTAGATGGTCAGCCCCATGGCGTCGCGGAACTTGGCCGCCGTGCTCGGCGAGACCGGCGCGCCGCCGCTGTAGGCTTTTTGAAAGCTGGACAGATCGTATTGCCGGCGCTGCGGGTGGTTGAGCAGGGCGATGTAGACCGTGATGGCCGCCACGGTGAAGGTGGCGCGGTGGGCCTGGATGAGGCGCAAGGTTTCGCCGGCGTCGAAGCGCCCGGCCAGGATGATGGCGACGCCCAGGTGAAAGGCGATGGCCACGTGGGCCACGATGCCGGTGATGTGAAACAGCGGGGCCACCCCCAGGATCACGTCGCCGGCGCCCAGGCGGCACGCCTTTTCGTACACCAGGGCGTTGTGCATCACGTTGCCGTGGCGGATCAGGGCCCCTTTGGCCGGCCCGGTGGTGCCGGAGGTGTAGACCAGGTAGGCCAGGTCATCGGGTGAAGGCGGGGGGCCCTGATCCTCTGGCGGCCCTTCGGCGCGGATCAGCTCCAGGAAATCGCGGGTGCCGTCGAAGCGCTGTTTGGCGCCGGACCGGAACTGTTCGGGCGGCGCGGCTCCCGGCGGCAGCAGATCGATGGGCGCGGTGGTGATCACCTGGACCGCCGGCCGGTCCTGGACGGCCAGGGCCACCCGGTCCGGGTAGAGGTCTTCCTGGCAGACGATCCAGCGGGCGCCGCTGTCATGCAGATAGTGCTTCAGCTCATGGCCGGTGAACATGGGATTGAGCGGCACCGCTACGGCCCGCCGCATCCACACCGCCAGACAGGCGATCACCATCTGGGGGATGTTCTGCATGATCACCATCACCCGGTCGCCGGGCCTCACCCCCATCTGCGTCAGGGCGCCGGCCAGACGTCGCGACCACTGGCGGACCTGGCCGTAGCTGTAGGTGGTGTCGAAAAAGTGCAGGCAGGCCGATGCCGGTGCGGCATGGGCGGCGCCGTCGAAGGCCTCCAGAATCGTGCCCGGGGCCGCCTCGATCCGGGGCGGCAGCCAGTCGGGATAGCTCTTTTGCCAGAATCGCGTGCTCTGAGGAGCTGTCATGCGTGTTCACCTCGCCCTGCCGGCGGTCGGCCGGACCCGCTACCATATAGTCCAGCCGCCGTCCACGTAGATGGTTTGCCCGGTGACGAAATCCGAGGCCGGCGATGCCAGGAAGATAACCGTTCCTTCCAGCTCCGGCAAATACCCCCAGCGTCCCATGGGCGTCCGCTCGTTGATGAACTGGAACCGCTGGGGGTCGTTGCGGATCTGCGCCACCAGGTCGGTTTCGAAGTAGGTGGGGCCGATGGCGTTGACACGCACACCCTTGGGGGCCCACTCGATGGCCATGACCTTGGTGATCTGGTTGACCCCGCCCTTGGAAGCGGCATAGGCCACCTGGTTGGCGAGACCCACCATTCCCAGAATCGAGCTCATGTGGATCACCTTGCCGTAGCCGCGGGCGATCATGTGGGGCGCTACCGCCTGGGCCACCAGGAAATAGCCTTTGAGGTTGGTATCGATGACCCGGTCCCATTCCGCCTCGGGGTACTCGGTCACCGGTACCCGGTGGTTGACACCGGCGTTGTTGACCAGGATGTCGATGTGGCCGAAGGCGCTCGCGATGGCCGCCACGGTCTGGGTCACCTGCCCCTTGTCGGTCACGTCCACGGTAAAACCTTGCGCCTTGCGGCCCAGCTCGCGGATCTTTTCCGTGACCCGCGCGAGGTCTTGGGCGCTGCGGCCGCACACGGCCACGTCGGCGCCGGCCTTGGCCAGGGCCGTGGCGCACACTTCGCCCAGGCCGCGGGTGCCGCCGGTCACCATGGCCACCTTGCCGCTCAAATCGAAAATATCCAGAGCCATACATCACCTCGACGCTTGGAAGTTCTTGAATTACTCGGCCGTTGCCGGAGCCCGGAGGCGCTACCCCGCGGGCACCTGCGGTTACAAGGCCAGGTACTGCTTGATGACGGCCTCGTCATCCCAGATCGCTGCGATGGTGTCCGCGTGCACCACGCGCCCCTTCTCCAGGATGTAGCCCCGGCCGCACACCCGGCGGCAGAATTTGAGATTCTGGTCGGCCAGCAGGAGGGTGATGCCCTTGTCCCGGATCGCCTCGATCACCGCCGCCAGGTGGTCGACCACCAGCGGGGCCAGTCCCTCGGAGGGTTCGTCGAGCAGAATCATGTCCGGATTGGCCATCAGCGCCCGCCCCATGCCGAGCATTTTCTTCTCTCCGCCGGAGAGCAGGATGCCCAGCTGCTTGCGGCGGTCGCCCAGCACCGGGAACAGCTCCTCCACGCGCCCCTGATTCCAGTAGCCGTCGCGGCCGGAGAGCCGCCGGGCGATCTCCAGGTTTTCTTCGCAGGTCAGATCCGGAAAGATCTTCAGATCGTCGGGCATGTAGGCCATGCCGGCCTTGGCCATGACGTACGGCGCCTGGCCGGCCACCTCCCGGTCCTGGAACCGGATCGAGCCGTTGCGCGGGGCCGTCAGTCCCATCACCGAGCGCAGGGAGGTGGTTTTGCCGACGCCGTTGCGGCCGAGCAGCGCCACCACCTCGCCCGCTTCCACGGAAAAGGAGACATCCTGGAGAATATGCGATTTGCGATAGTAGGTATTGATCCCCTCGACCTGGAGCATCATGCCGGCACCTCCTGGCCCAGGTAGACTTCGCGCACCCGCGGATCATTTTTCACCGCATCGGTGGTGCCGTCGCCGATGACTTCGCCGTGATGCAGCACGATCACCCGGTCGGACAAAGAAAAGACGATATCCATGTCGTGTTCCACCAGCACGAAGGTGGTCTGTTTGCTGTGGGAGAGTTCGCGGATGTTTTCCAGGACCCGCACCCGTTCCACGGGGTTCATGCCGGCCGTGGGCTCGTCGAGAAAGAGCAGTTTCGGTTTGGCGGCCAGGGCCACCCCCACCTCCAGCACCCGCTGGTCACCGTGCGAGAGAGCGCTGGCCACGGTGTCGGCCGCGTGCTGCAGCCCGATGCGTTCCAGAAGCTGCGCGACTTGGGCGCGCACCGCCGTTTCGCGGCGGATGGCGCGCAACAGGTGTCGGGTGCGATCGGCCGCGGCCAGGGCGGGCAGGAGAATATTTTCGAAGACGGTGAGCTCCGGGAAGATGTTGACCAGCTGAAACGACCGGCACAGGCCCAGTTTCACCCGCCGGTGGACCGGCAGCCGGGTGATGTCGGTGCCGAGGAAGTAGATCCGGCCGGAATCGGGGGGGATCGAACCGGAGAGGATGTTGATCAACGTCGATTTGCCGGCGCCGTTGGGGCCGATGATGGAGGTCAGGACCCCTTCCTGGAGTGACAGATTGATGTCGGCGGCGGCCTGGACGCGCCCGAAGGCTTTGTTCAGGCTGACGATTTTCAGGATCTCCCTGGACATGGAGGTTTCTCCATCGGATGGTGAAGGGTCGCCGGCCTCTATTTTCTTCGGCCGGATAAAATACCGACGATGCCGCCCCTGAACCCCATGATGATCACCAGCAGGATGATGCTGAACCACAGCATCCAGTTGTGGGTGAACCGTTCAATCACTTCGCGCAGCACGATGAACACGGCGCTGCCCACCATGGGCCCGGCAAAGGTCTGCAGCCCGCCGATCAGGGTCACCAGGATCGGTTCGGCCGAGTGGCTCCAGTGGGCCGAAAAGGGGGAAGTACTGCTCTCCAGCAGCGTGCCCAGGGCGCCGGCCAGGCCGGCGAAGGCGCCCGACAGGACGAAGGCGCCGAGCCGGTAGTTCTTCAGCGAGACGCCGGCGAACGCCACCCGCTTTTCGTTTTCCCGGATGCCGGCCAGTACCAGGCCGAAGGGGGAATGGCGGATGCGGTAGATCAGAAACACGCTCAGGAGCAGCAGCGCCAGGATCAGAAAGTAGTAGGACTGCGGCTTGATGATCGGTATGGAGAGCGGCCCCAGCGCGATGGGCGTCCGGATGATGCCGACCAGGCCGTCGTCGCCGCCGGTGATGTCGCGCAGGTTCCAGATCAGCGAAAAGACCATCATGCCGAAGGCCAGGGTCAGCATGGCGAAGTAGATTTCGGTGTGGCGCACGCAGAAGAATCCGATCACTACGGCCAGCAATGCGGCGCACGCCACCCCTACCACGATGCCGAGCAGCGGGTGCGGAAGGACATGCAGCATGAACAGCCCCAGCCCGTAGGCGCCCCCGGCATAGAAGGCGGCGTGCCCGAACGAGAGCAGGCCGGTGCGCCCGAACAGGATATTGTAGCCCATGGCGAAGATGGAGAGGATCATCACCCGCGACGTCAGGTAGATCAGAAAGCGTCCGCCGATGAGACCGATGAGGACCAGCGCGGCCAGCGCGATCCCTGCGAAGAGGATGGGAGCATATCGCTTCACGGCTCAGACCGCCTTCCCGAAAAAGCCCTGGGGCCGCCAGAGGAGCACGGCGGCCATGAGGATAAAGGTGAGGAACATGTCGAAGGCCGGCAGGAAGCGGGTGCCGAAAGAAGAGAGCAGGCCGATGACCAGCGCCCCCAGAAACGCGCCCTTCAGGCTGCCCAGACCGCCGATGACGGCCACCACGAAGGCCTCGATGATGATGGCCTCGCCCATGCCCGGCGTGAGCAGGCCGATGTAGGGGACCGCCAGAGCGCCGCCCACGGCGCCGAGCCAGGTGCCGAAGACGAACACGCCTGTGAATAGGGCCGGCACCCGCACGCCGATGGCGGCGGCCATTTCACGCTCGGTGGAGGCCGCCCGGATGATGCGGCCGTACCAGGTCTTTTCGATCAGGGCCCACAGGCCGAGCGCCACCAGCGGTCCGACGACGATGATGAACAGGTTGTAGACGGGAAAGAAGCGGCCCAGGATGTTGACCGAACCGCTCAGCCCGGGCACGCTGGGCGAACCGATGGAGCCGGCGCCCCAGATGATCTTGACCAGATTGTCGAACAGCAGCACGAAGGCGAAGGTCAGCAGGAGCTGGTAGGGCAGCTCGAGTCCGTACACGTGCCGCAGAAAGAATCGTTCGATGACGAAGCCGACCGCGCAGACCACCAGCGGGCCGACCAGCAGGCCCAGCCAGAAATTGCCGCCCATGAGCTTCAGGGCCGTGAACGCGCAGTAAGCCCCCAGCATGTAAAAGCTGCCATGGGCGAAATTCAGGACGCCCAGCACGCCGAAGATCAGGGTCAGACCGCTGGCCACCAGCCAGATGAACATGCCGGTGGAAAGCCCGGCCAGGCACACGTGCACCAAGGATTCCAGGTTCACAACGCTCCTCTACCTCCCGATGCGGCCGGCGGCGGTGCCGCCGGCCGGATTTATCGACCCGCAGGATGAAAGGGGTCGAAACGGTCGCGTTACGGCCCGGCATCAAAAGGGCGGCCGGGTTCCCTCGCCCTCGAAAGGCGGCCGGTTGAAGCACTCCTTGGCCGGCACCAGGATCTGCTTGCCCATGATTTTGAAGGGGTATTTGTCACTGGCCACCGTCAGCCCCCAGGGCACGTCGTACATGGCCTGGTGGTCTTCCTTGCGGAAGACCCGCTGGCCGGCCGGCGAGTCCATGGTCATGCCTTCCAGGGCCTGGATAACCGCCTTGGTCTCTTTGGACCCGGCGGCCTCGACTGCCTTCTTCAAGGCGAACATGGCCGAGTAGCCGGTTTCCGAAACGTAGGCCGGATAGTGGTTCCAGCGTTTGCGGAAGCGTTGGACCCAATCGTTGTTGGTGCTGTTGTTCGGATACAGGAAGAAATAGCGCCCCGAGATCCACACGTTGTCGGGCATGTCGGCGCCCAGTCCCTCGAGCACATCCATGGCCGCGCCCACCGGGAACATGACATGTTTGATGCTCTTGAACAGACCGGCCTGCCCGGCCTGCCGGACCATGGTGATCAGTTCGCCGGCCCATTCGGTGGAGTAGAGGCCTTCGGGCTTGGCGTCCAGGATCGTGTTGATGTGCGAACGGAAGTCGGTGGTGCCGAAGGGCGCCCAGGATTCGGCGGTGAACGAGACCCCCGGCTTGAGCTTGGTCAGGGTGTTCTTGAACATGTCCCAGCAGGTGTAGCCGTATTCGTACTTGGGACTGATGGTGGCCCAGGTGGCGGCGGGCAGATCTTTGGCCACGAAGGCGGCGGCGTTGCCGTCCTGGTAGGTCGGCGTACAGATTCGGAAGATCTGCTTGATGCCGTTCTTGAAAACCTGCTCTTCGGTGAGCTTTTCGGTGGCCGCATGGGTGACGATCAGGATCCGGTCCAGTTCGGCCATGACGGGGGCCAGCGCCAGGGCCTGGCCGGAAGAGTCCACGCCGCCGAGGAAATCGGCGCCCCAGCTGTCGACGAAGTAGCGCGCGTTCTGGATCGCTTCCGGCGCCTTCAGGGTGGAGTCGCGGAATTCGACCTCCAGCTTGTTGCCCGCGATGCCGCCGCCGGCGTTGATCTCCTCCATGGCCAGGGTCACACCCATTTTGTGGAATTCGCCATATCCGGCCAGGGTGCCGGACATGATCGCCTGGTAGCCCACCTTGATCGGTCCCTTGATTTTGGGTGTGGCCGCCCACAGTCCCGTGGGCCTGGTGACGCCGACCCCCAGGGCCGCCGCCCCGGTGGTCAGAAGTCCGGCTTGAATAAAGCGTCTGCGAGTCCATCCATTGTTTCCCATGACAATCCTCCCCTGTTGAGTGGTACGCGATTGATAAGATGGGATTCATGAACAACCCCGGAAAATAGTGCCCCCTATGCTGGGAGACCGAACCCGTATGGATCTGAGAAAAGAGACCTGATGATCAGGTCGCACCGGCCGCTGCCCATAGACTGGCTGGAAGGGGCCGTTTTTAGCGAAAAATGCGCAAGCCGCACACCGCGGCGTACGAAGCGATGGGCTGTTCGGGCTTGCGGCAAGAATGGCGCATTGAATTCATTCAGAGGGCCGATAGTTGAAAGTGTTTATGAGATACTGAAATTTTGTCAAGCATTTTTTCAACCGGCAAAGGGCCGGCAACCGATTTTCAAGATATTAGAAATCATATTGGAGCCATATTTTATCGCCATGTCGGCTCGCTCCGATTCCAGGCGCGGGGCAGGCGGCGGGCGAAGAAAAATTCAATATATTGAACGTCGGGCGGTTGTCATTTGTTCGCGGGTATGTTAGTCGACGTGACATCGCCGACATCTGAACGTCTCACTCCCGGCATCGACCCGAGTCCCATGACAATCGAAACTGGCCTGGCGGCTTGCATTCGGGGCTGTGCCGGCAGGCAACCACCTTCGCTCTGGGGGGGCTATGGAACAATTCGGCGCAAGAGTGCGCGAGTTGCGCAAATCGAAGAAATTTTCGCTGAAACAGTTGGCGGACAAAGCCGACTGCTCGTCGTCCTACTTGTCGATGGTGGAGAACGGCAAGGTCGACCCGGGTATTTCGAAGCTCAAACGCATCGCCGACGGCCTTGGCGTGACCTTGGTCGACTTGTTCCAGAGTCACTCCTCCGGCAAGATCATCCTGCACAAGCACGAACGGGCCCAGGGCGCTTTCCGGGGATCCAAGACCAGGGTCGAAACTCTGGTGCCCCCCATCGCGGGCCGCAAGATGGATGCCCGTCTGGCCATCATCTCTCCGGGCGGCAGTTCGGAGGGCAACTACCGCCATCCGGGCGAGGAGTTCGGCCTGGTGCTCGCCGGCAAAATGAATTTGTCGGTGGGCGGCACCACCTACCATCTGTCCAAGGACGACAGTTTCTACTTCTCTTCCACCGAGGATCACAGCTTCACCAATACCGGGCCCGAGGATGCCGTCGTGGTGTGGGTCAACCATCCGGCGAGCTGGTAAAATTGGATTCACGGCAAGTCAGCTATCGGAAGTCCGACAGAAAATCCGGCATGAACCGCTCCATTCCGGCATGCGGGAGCAGCTGGTCGGGCATGACGCCCGGCGTGTAGCCCCGTTGGCGGAAGGGGGCCAGCAGGCGGGGGTTCCGGCTGATGACATGCACGGGCACCGACCACGGCTCATCGGGATCGGTGAGTTGCGGGTTGGGTTGGTGGTCCCCGAGGATGATGATCAGCGAGTCGGCCGTGACATACTTGGCCAGATAGTCTCCAAGCGTTTCGAATTCATAGGCCAGTGAACGAAGATAGGCTACTTCCGCATTTTTCAGGTCGGGCCAGAAGACGGGGAAGTAGATCGGCGGACGGTCATGATAGATGCGCCCGTCGCCGATGAGGTCCCAATCGGGGATGAACGGGGGTTGAATATTGAAGGCCGCATGGCTGCTGATCAAGACGTACCGCACGAAGAGGGGCTTATCCCGCCGGGCGAACTCCCGGCGGCGCACCCGGTCGAGCACAAATTGGTCCGGCATGGGCGCCCAACCGAAGGCAGGGCCCTGGTAGTTGAAATCCGCCGCGTAATAGGCCTGGTCGTAGCCGAAATAGGCCCCCTGGGGAAACGCGAAGCGGGTGCCGGGCATCACAGACAGGGTGCGATAGCCGCCGGCGCGGAAATAGGCGGCCAGGGGCGGCAGGTCGGAGCGCAACAGCGCGTTCTCTTGCAGATCATCGCTCACCCGCAGGCCGGACTCCAGGGTGGCATGGGCCAGTCGGGATATTCCGCCGTAAGTCGGCGATACCAGATAGTCCGAGACCGCCAGAAATCCGTGTCGGGCAAGCGTCCTGCCGAAGGCGGTCATGGTGGCCGTCATCTTCGCCCGGTACTGTGGCCGGCTGAAGACGGTTCGGCCATAGGACTCGACGATGAACAGCAGGACATCGGCGCCTTCGAGTCCCTTGAGAGACCCGGCCCCCGGCGTCATGTCTTTTGCCGCGTTTTCCAGGCGGCGGGCAAAGGCGCCCGCCTGCGCCACCCGCTGCCGCGTCAAGTAGAGCTCCCGACCGAACCGGACCACCGCCGGCGGCTCAAATGCGTGCCATCCCACGGCCGGCCCGGATGCCAGGACGAGGGCCGAACCTGCCAGAAAGGCGGTCCTGCACCGGCGGTCCGAAAGGGCTTTTCCGGATAACCACCAGGCGCAGGCGCTCGCCGCGATAACCCCCAGGACCGCCATCAGCGAGCCGGCCGCCATCAGCGGAAACGCTCCTTGGCGCGCGGAGGTCACGAGCAGGTCATAGACGCTCAGGAGATACCGCGAATCGATGTACAGATTGAAGGGTCGGTTGAGGTACATCGGCACGGCGGTTTCGCCGATGCGGAACACCCGCAGCGCGAGAAAGAGAATCGTTACCGCCCACCAGGTCCAGAAGAGGGGCCTTCGACCGCCACAGGCCGCCAGGGCCATGACACCGGTGAGCAGCCAGACGTCCGCGGACGGCAGCAACAGCCGCCAGGACACAAGAGGCCCGGCCGGGTAGTCAAGATTGAGCAGCGCGCTCAAGCAGAGAATAGCGGCGATGAGGGGCAGCAGCCGCGGCCATGGGGATTTCTCGGTTTTCATGATGGACCGGGCTGGCGTCGTGCCAGGAGATCGAGGTTGCGGGCCAGGAAAGACAATTCGCCGGTCTCGAGCTGCCGGCGCCGTAATCGGGACCAGGCGCCCAGAACGGTCGGCGGGCGGTGTGTCTTTGCGAGCGCCGTTTCCACGGTGGCGATGATGGCGTGCAGGAAACGGCTCTCATCCAGTGAGTAACCGCCCCTCCTGGGATGGATGACCCAGTCGGCGCTGCCGGCGGCAAGGATCTCCAGGCCCGGCCGCTGCAGAAATGCCAGCAGTCTCCGGCCGGTGCGGCTGGCGCCGGCGAGCCGTGCTTCCATGCAGGCATGGTAGCGCCGGATGACTTCCCGATCACCATCGCAACCGGGCAGAAAAAGTGTTTCGCCATCGAAGTTGCAGGTGAGATAAGCCAAGCCGTTATCTTTGAGGCGCGCCAAAAGGCTTGGCAGCAGGAGCGGAAAATCGATCAGGTCGAGCACCGCGTGGGCGATCAGAAGGTGCGGGGGGGCAAACGCATCGGGCCGGTCGGCCAATGTTTCGGCGCTGGCAAGGCCGAGAACCACCGAGACGTCCGCGCCTGCGGTCCGCAGCCGGCACCGGTCTTCGCCGGACCAGGTCAGGGGGTGGCCCTGCTGCCGGGCCCAGCGGGACAGGTATTTCCTGGCCGTCCCGAGCTGGTTCGGATCGCCGTCGGTGAGCAAGTAGGTCGCCGGTCCGGCGAGCAAGCCCCGCTCCACCACCCGCACCAGCATGGTGCCGATGCCGGCGCCGATTTCCAGTATGCGCAGCGGCTCGCCTTCCGCGGCCTGGGGCAGCGCCTGGCGCAGCATATCCCAGACATAGTGATTCAGTGCCCGGTCATCGATGCTTTTCTTGGCGGCCAGATAGCCGGCATACGCGCCGTCTTCGGAAGTGACCAGGAGGGCCTGTCGGCTGGTGCCGGCGTTGAATATGGTCTGCGGCATGGGGCCCCTTCGTTGCTGTGGTCCAAGCGTGTCAATCCGGCACGGCCGGGTTTAGCCGGTCGTGCCGGACCGTCATCTGTTGCAGAAAGCGTTCGATGGCCGTAACGCCCTCCTGCCAGGTCGGGCTTTTCAAAAAGGTCGCGCGGGCGGCCAGGGAGAGCCGCGCCAACCGCTCCCGGTCCCGATGCAGCGATGTCAGCGCCGATCTTAATCCCGTGAGGTCGCCGACGTCCATCAGAAAACCGTTCGTCCCGTGGCGGATGGTTTCCGCAGCCGCGCCTTCCCGGCAGCCGAAGGCCGGCAGGCCGAAGGCCATGGCTTCCAGGGCCGCGATCCCGAATCCCTCGTAAGCATAGGGCATGCAGAAGATATGGCCGGTGCCCAGGATTTTCACCAGTTCCGCATCCGGCAATGCCCCCATGAACTTGACGGCATCCCCCAGGCCCAGTTGCCGGGCGAGCCGCCTGGCCCTGGCGGCGTAAACCGGGTCCCATTCCAGGCCGCCCACGATGGTCAGGCGCCAGCGATCGCGTTCCACCCCGGCCAGGGCCTGGAGCAACGGCATCAAGCCTTTTCTCGGGATCACGTTGCCCAGGAAGATCAACGACAACGGCCCGGGATTCAGTGCCCGGGAGCGAATGGCTTCGATTGAAAGCGGGCTGCCGAAGCGATCGCCTGCCGGGTAGGCCACCACCTCGGGCCGACGGTGGGGCGCCAGGGCGGATACCGTCCGCCGGGTGGTCTCCGAGTTGAGGATGAACCCGTCCACCGATGAGAGGAAACCGCGCTCGGCGATTGCCAGCAATAAATTCTTCCAGCGCCGGCGCGGCTCGCCGCATAAGATATGGTGGACGAGGGCCACCCGCACCGGTCTGGAGTTTGCGCGCCAGCATTTGTTCAGAAGAAAAAGCGAGGGGTGGCAGAGTTCGTCCTCGATGAGAATATCGAACCGGCCGGCCTGCAACCGGCGCCGCAGCCCCGGTGAGAGACCGAACGCCAAGCGCCGGAGATAAGGGCCGGATGGCAACCGGACCACCTCCACCGCGTGGCCCTGACGCCTCAGGCCCTGAACCACCATGCGGTCATAGAGGTAACCGCCGGTAAGGTCGTCCAGGCTGCCGTAGATGATGAAGCCGATGCGCATCATGCGGGGGCACGGTAGGCGGTCCAGGCGATATCGTCCTCCCAGATCGTGACCCCGAGGGATTCCAGGTGAAAATGGGCCAGCCGCTTCCTGGCCAGATCATGGATGACGGTGGCCAGCCGCTCGATGCTGGGGTTCGACCCCTGAAAAGCGGCCAGTGCATTCAACGTCTTGCCCTGGAATTCAGCGACGATGGCATCCAGATGGTGGGCCACCTCCACAATGTCCACCAGGTAACCGTGTGCGTCCAGTTCCTTTTTCTCCAGGACCAGCTCCATGCGGTATCGATGGGAATGCTCCGTGTTCTCCGCGCCCCAGTCGCCGCCGATCAGGTAATGCCGCGCGCTCAATTCGCGTCGCAGGCCGAGACTGTACATGTTTTCCTCCTGGTTTGAAGTCAGAGCGCTCTCAGGGACCGTGATCCAAAATCACCTGGATCGTCTCCTCCGGGTTGCGGTCAATAAGCGCGTAGGCCGAAGCGGCTTCGGCCAGCGGGCACCGGTGGGTGATGCAGCCGGAGGGGCGGACTTCGCGCAGCATCTGCCAGGCAACCTGCAATCGCCGGCCAAGGGACCAGCGGCCGGCGAGTTCGGGGGCCAGGCTGCTCACCTGGGAACTGGTCAAGGCAACCCGGCCGCGATGGAAGAACGCGCCCAGGTCCAGCGCGACCCTTTTCGCTCCGTACCAGGATCCGACCACCACCCGTCCGTTGAAGCGTGTGAGGCTCAGTGCGGCGGCCAGCGCGGCCGGGTTGCCGGAGAGTTCGTATACCAGGTCCGCCTCGCCACCCTGGCCCGGGTCGCCCCCCAGGCGGGCGACAACGGTCGGGTCCGCCGGGTCGAGGCATTCGCCGGCGCCCATGCGGATCGATGCCTCGCGTCGCAAGGGGTAGCCGTCCAGGGCCGTGAGCGCGGCCAGCGGAAACCGCGCGAGCAAGCCGGTGGCCAGCAGACCGATGACCCCCTGGCCGAAAACCACCACCTTTTCGCCGATCCGGGGAGCACCGTCGAGCAGGAGATTGACCGCGGTCTCCATGCTGGGCAGAAACACGGCGTTTTCATCGTCCAGATCGTCCGGAATGGGGTGCAGGTTTGCCGGTGAGGTGCAAAACAGGTCCTGGTGGGGGTGAAAGGCGAAGACCCGGCGGCCGACCCAATCCCTCGTCACCGCGGCGCCGGTTGCGATCACCCGGCCGACCGCGCAATATCCGTAAGCCAGGGGATAGGCGAAGGCGCCGGCCAGGCAATCGATGGTGGCATCCACCGCTACGCCCTGCGGCCACTGACCCCGATAGACCAGCATCTCCGTGCCCGCACTGATTGCCGAAAGGTGCGTCTGCACCAGTACCTGGTCGTTGTTCGGTGGCTGCAGCGGGCCTCGCCGGATGGCGACCCGCCCCGGTGCCGAAAATTCCAGACGACGCTGCCTCATGCGTCCTGCCACTGCGGCCGGGCCCAGACGATGATGTCCGGGCCGCACGCTTCGAAGGAAATTGGATTGAGCTGCAACCGGCAGCCATTGGCGGCCGCCGGCCGATCCAGCACCGGCAAGCCGCCCACCAGGCTGGGGGCGACGGTGATGATCATCTGGTCCACCAGGCGCGCTTCGATGAAACTCGTGATCACCTGGCTGCCGCCTTCCACCATGATGCTGCGAACGCCCCTTGCGCCGAGCAGGCGAAGCAGGTCGGGCAGATCGACTCTTCCCCGGGGATCCCTGCGGCAGCGGATGATCTCCGCGCCGCTACTTTCAAATGCGCCGGCCCGCCGGGGATCAAGATCGCCCGTACAGGCCAGCCAGCAGCCACGGTCGGTGCGCTCGAGCAGGCGGGCATGCAGGGGGGCTCGCAGCTTGCTGTCCAGCACGATGGGCTGGGGGTTCGGGCCTTCGATGAGTCGCACGGTGAGCAGGGGATTGTCGACCAGCAATGTGTTGATGCCGATGACAATGGCATCGCAGGCCGCTCGGATACGATGGGTCAGGACCATGGATTGCCTGCTGCTCAACTGAAGCGGTTCACGCTCGCGGGAGGCGATGCTGCCATCCACGCTCTGGGCATAGGAAACCGTGACCAGCGGGCGCCGATGATGGCGCAGGCACTCCTCGGACAATCGCGGCAACTGCTCGAAAAATTGCCGTTGCGCACCGTCGGGTGGCCTGTCGTCCCGGGCCTCGCCATCCGGGCCGCGGGTGCCGTCCTGAAATCGATCCTGCTCCATGCACCCATCCTTTGACTGGTCCTGAAATGCGAGCGCCTGCGGCGCTGCGCGCGCTCAAGGGTTTGGCAACCGCTCTATCCGCCCGACCTGTTTCGAGCGATGGGGCCTACCTGGTTTTGGTTGGCGGATACGGCCTTCTGGCGACCAGCCCAATAGCGTACGGCAAGCCCCAGGCCGACCAGGCTGAAGAGAAGGTCTCGCATCCGGATTATCACACACAGGCTGACCCCGAGGCTGCTACCCGGCCCAATGGCGGCGGTCACCCAGGGCAGGGCGGTTTCCAGGACGCCGATGCCCGCCGGCAGGGGCGTGAAAAAGGAGAGGCGCGCAACCACCACGACGGCGGTCAATTGCCCCAACGACAAGGGAAGCCCCAGCAGCGCGGACATCGACCAGAATTCGGCAAAGACCCCGAGCCAGTGACCAAGGGAGAAGAGATTGGCAAAAAGAAATTGAATGCGATGCCCGCGAAAAATGGATTCCGCCATGGCTTCGCCCTGTGCGATGGTTTGCGCCAATGGCTCCAAGAATTTTGCTATCCAACGAGCGGGTCTTGCGTCAAGTCTTTTAATCAGAAAGGCAACCCGCGAAAGGGGCCGGCGGCCGGTGAAGAGCCCGGCCAGCATCAAGGATAGTGCCGACAGCAGTCCTGCTGCCAGGGCCGGGCCCTTGCTCCCGGAAAAGGGTGCGCTCCGGGTGAAGGCCAGATGGATCAGGCAGAATGTCAGGACCATCATGCTGGCCGACAGCTCCAGCAGACGGTCCAGGGCCACCGACGTGGCAGCCGACGCCAGCGATATGTTGTGCCGGCGATGCAGGAGAAAGACGGAAAAAGGTTCTCCCCCGAAATGCGGGCCGGGAGTCAGATAGTTGATGGCGTTGACGGCCACTTTGTAGGCGCAGGCGGCCAACAAACCGACCGGTGCGCCCAGGGTTCGCAGCAGGAGCCACCACCGGCCGGTCATCAACGGCAATATCAGCAGATTGATGGACACCAGGGCCAGGATTGCCAGGGGGCCCAGCCGGGACAGAAGATCCCACACCCCTGCCCAGGCGACCCTGGCCAGGGCTTGCCATGCCAGGGCCAGGCAGAGCCCTCCGAGCAGCCAGCGCCAGCGCTTGTGCATCCTGCGCCGGACAGCGAACGGCGGAATCGGCGCCTGGTCTAAAGATGGCCGCGGCAACGTCATGGCGTCTCGCTTGGGGTCTTGCGCCTGACGGGTTTCCGGCGATAAAGGATCCTCTCTTCCGGGGCCCAGAGGCAGATGGGGCCCGTGCCGGTCAACATCAGGGCGGTGGCCGAACCGAAAAGCAGCATTGCACGCATGGACGTCCCGAAGGGGGACGGTTCGCTGCCGAGCATCAGCGCCAGGCCGAGGGCGGCACTGCGGCCCAGAACGCCGAGACCGGCCAGCAGGCAGCAGAGGCTGTGGGCCAGCTGCCAGGCCGGGTGCGTCCACGCCACCTCACCATCGACGAGCGTCGCGATCCCGCCCGCAAGCAACGCCAGGCGCAACACCGGCGGCAGGGCTCGGGTGAACCAGGACCGGGACCAGCGATCCAGGGGGGTTTGCTGGGCGGCATCTGTTTCCAGCCGGCAGGAGACGACCAGCCAGTCGCGCAGAAAACCGATCAGCAGCGGTGTCATGAAAAGATAGGCCGCCACGCGCGTAAAAGCGGTATTGAAAAGCGGGAAAAGCGCCAGCGCCACCAACCCCATCTGAAAACCGGCTATGATGCGGGCATAGGGGCGTGATTGCAGCGCGACCACGGGAAGGGCCAGCTTTCGCCGCATCCAGATGCCCAGGACAAACGGATAGTAGGCCAGCCCCACCATCAGGTAGAGGTGCGGCAACCGGCCGAGTCCGATCGCCACCAGGGAGGCCGCCAGGAGGCCGGCCGCATCGGTTTCGATATCCAGATGTCTGCCCAGATCGGTCTCGCTGCCCAGCTTCCTGGCGATCCAACCGTCCAGCAGATCCGCCAGGGAAATGCCGAGATAGATCAAACCTGGCACCCACGCCAGGCGGTCCGGCAGCTTCTGGCCGCGCAGGATCGTCAATGGTAGAAAACCGGCCAATCCGACAACGGCGCCGGCGCGCAGCAGAGTGACCCAGTTGGCACCGCCCAGGGTCGGAAGAAGCCGGTCTGGTTCTCCGGCACGATGGTTGGCGCCTGCCCAGCGGAACAGCCGTCCCTGGATGTGGAGCGCCAGCGCCAGCCCCGGCAGTAACGCCAGAAAGAGATCCGGCTGCAGCTGGCGGCTGACCCAATAGAAGAGAACCGGTGCCAACCAGGCAGTGATCAGAAGGAGTGCGGCCAGCCGCACCTGATGGCGCAACCGCAATGGTATGGTCTCGCGATGGGCCATTGTCTGCTCATTTCTACGGTGCCGCCGCCGGGATGGCTTCAGATGCGGGTCATTCCGGGTGAAATGTTACCGGCCGGCATCAGGGGCGTCAACCCGCATTTTTTATGGGTTTTGCGGCGGCGCCCGCGATCTGGGGGCAGCGGCCTGGATAAGGGTCCGCAGGACGCAGCTTTCGATTGAAAATTCAACACAGCTTTCATATGAAGGGCTGGCAGGATCCGCCGATCCATCAGCGCCGCCCCGCTTCACCCGTTTGCACCAAGGAAGGTCAGCCATGCCGGCAAGTGCCCTGCGCTTTACCCGGGTCGATCACACTTTCATGAGTCACGGCCTCAAATGCGGTGCCTGGCTCTATCTGCCGGAGGGGGTCGCCCGACCGCCGGTGGTGGTCATGGCCCATGGGTTCGGCGGCCAGCGCTGGATGCGCCTGCCGGCCTATGCCGAACGTTTCGCCCGGCAGGGCATGGCGGTGTTTCTCTTCGACTACCGCGGCTTTAACGACAGCGCGGGGCTGCCGCGCAATTACATCCACCCCTCGCGGCATGTCCAGGATTGGGAGTCTGCCGTTGCGTATGTCCGCTCCCTGGCGGCGGTGGATGCCGAACGCATGGCCTTGTGGGGCACCTCGTTCAGCGCCGGGCACGTCATCGTCGTCGCCTCCCGCGATCCGGGCCTTTCCGCCATCGTCTTGCAGGTGCCTTTCACCGATGGCATCGCCACATCCTGGAACTATCCGTTGTCATTTCAACTCCGGTGCATCTGCCATGGCCTGCGGGACCTGTGGGCCGCCGCCTTTACCGATCACCGCCATAACGTACGCATCGCCAGCACCCCGAACGGTGAATTCGGCATGATGTGCACGCCGGATGCGATGCCGGGCATGCTGGCCCTGTTGGGAATCAACGACGCAGCAGAATTCGATAAGCACAATTACTGCCCGGCGAATATCGCTTTTACGCTGACCTTCTACCGACCGGTTCGGCACGTTAAAAAGATCACTTGCCCGGCGCTGGTCATCGGCGCCGAAAAAGATTCGCTCTTTCCTCCCGATGGTCCCCGCAAGACGGCCGAACGCATGCGGCGGGCCACCTATATCAGTCTGCCCATGACCCATTTCGAGCCGTACGTCGGCGAACCCTTCGAAAAATTGGTGGTTCAGATGGCGGATTTCCTGCAGGCCCGCCTCGGCTGAAGGCGCGCAGCGACAGCAATTCTCGGTGAACCGTCACAGGGTGTTCAGGTCATGGTGCGGGGCACCATTGGCCATATCTTCTTAGTGCCGCTGGGGTGCAGCGGAGGAAAAGCGGCCTGGACTGTTTGAGCGCAGCGAGTTTCCAGGCCGCCCGGAGCGCACCCTTAGCGGCACTTGAAAAGTGTGGCCGGTGACAAGGACCATGACCTGAACGCACTGTGCGCGCATTGGCCCCGAATGAATGCTGTTTAGCCAGAATCCCTGGTGCAGTGAAAGATCCCTTGAGCAAACCCCCGCATTGTGCTTCAATATTTAATCCCTTTGAACCGTCTGGCGGCGGCGCCTAAATTTTTTGTGGCGTATCGGGGCCGGGATCGGTATCCTCAAAAAGATCGATATGGCATCGGCTTCTGATTTCAGGGCCACGCCTTGGAATCGGAGGCGGACAAAGGGCAGGGAACTGTTTGGGAGAGGAGGGCGTCATGGTGCGCACGGAAATTTCCCTGTTTTTGAAAAATGTCCCCGGCGAGTTGGGACGGTTGGCGGCGCTGTTCGCCGAGGCGGGGATCAACATCGACGCCATCACCATTCAGGACGCGTCGAATTACGTCCGGGAGTTGTTCAAGGCCCGGGGCCGCTCGCTCAAACGCATCGCCTCGGCGGCGAGCTACGATTCCATGAGCCGGGATTCGGCCGAGTTCGCCTTGATCCGGCTGCTGCCCAGCGAGGGCGCCACGGACCGCTCCATGGACCTGCTGTCGCGGCACGAGTATGTCTTCGACATCGTACCGGTGATCGCCGTGCCCCTGCGCAACCGGCCCGGGCGCCTGGCGGATGTGGCCGGCCGGCTGGGCCGCGAGGGCATCAATATCAATTACATGTACGGATCGTCCACCGGTGAGGGCCAGGAGGGGTTGCTGGTCTTCTGTCTGGACGACATCGACCGTGCCGCCCGGTTGCTCCAGGACGAAGAATAGGACGCCATGACAGCCATATTTCAGGGCATCGCCTACAACTTCAAAGGATTGCGCTTGGGCCTGGGCAACGGCCGATTGCTGATGCTGGGGCTGCTACGCTTCGCACTGCTGGTGATCATTACCGTGGCCGCGGCGGCCATCATTCTGGAGAACTACCAGGAAATCCTCACCCTCATGTGGAACCGGCCCGAGAGCCCCTGGATCGTCTGGCTCTGGTATCTGGTCTCCTGGCTGCTGGCCCTGGTGCTGCTGGCCATCTCCGCGGTGGTGGGCTTTTTGATCGCCCAGGTGCTGTTCAGCGTGGTGATCATGGACTACATGTCCCAGATCACCGAACGCCTGGCCACCGGCACGGTGCAACACGGTGCGTCCATGGCCTGGTACCGTTATTTCTACCACCTGCTGCGCCAGGAGATCCCCCGGGGTTTGCTGCCCGTGGTGATCTCCCTGGTGCTGCTGGTGGTGGGATGGTTCACGCCCCTGGGGCCGGTGCTCACCGTGATCAGTCCCCTGGCGGCCGTGCTCTTCCTCGCCTGGGACAACACCGACCTGGTGCCGGCCCGGCGAATGGCGCCCTTCTCGGAACGCACCGCCTTTCTAAGGCGGCATATGGGCTTTCACCTCGGTTTCGGCCTGCCTTTCCTCATCCCCGTGCTCAACCTCGTGCTGCTCTCTTTCGCGCCGGTGGGGGCCACCTTGTTCTACACGGAGAAGATCGACGGCGGGAAACGGCCGGACGATCCGCTGGCAGGTACGGCCTGAAAGGCGGCGTCCGACCGAGGTGAGGGATCTCTTCTTGAAAATCAAGGGGCTGGCAAAATTCAAGACGCGCTGGACCAAGCTGGAAAACCGTTTCCTGGCGCCCGAGCTGCGCAGCAAGGACCCGCTGACCTTCTGGCAGGAGCGCATTCTGTTCATCATGTGCTTTCTGTGCAGCGCCCTGGGCCCGGTGGCCCTGATCCCCTCGCTGCTCCTGGCCCATAAAGAGGGCCTTTTCAGTGTCATGATCCTGGATTGCGCCGCCTACCTGAACATGGTGGTGGCGCTGCTGGCCCGCCGTCTCTCCCTCAAGGCCCGCGGCTATCTGGCCTGTCTCAGCCTGTACGCCCTGGGTGTGGGCGTCTCGATGCTGGTGGGCATGAACGGCGGCGGTTACATCTGGCTCTTCGGGGCCTCGGTGATGATGAGCACCATCCTCGGCATGGGCGCGGCGCTGTGGAGCCTGGTGCTCAATTTCCTCACCCTGGGCGGCATTGCGGTGCTGATCTCTTTCGGCATGCTGGAGTGGGCCCTGGTCCTGGAAAACGCGCTGCAGAAGTGGCTGGTGCTCATGGCCAACTTCATGCTGCTCAACGCCTTCGTCACCACCACCACGGCCTTCATGCTCACCGGATTGAAAAAGGCGCTGGCCAACGAGCAAGAGGTGAGCGCCAACCTGCGCCGGAACGAGGAGCGCTACCGCATCGTGGCCGACTTCAACTACGATTGGGAGTACTGGATCGGTCCCGATGGCGCGCTGCGCTATGTCTCGCCTTCGTGCGAGCGCATCACCGGCTACGCCGTGGAGGCCTTCGTGCGTGACCCCGGCCTGATGACCACCATCGTGCAGCCGGCGGACCGCGAGTGGGTCGCCGCCCATCTGGCCGGGGATCTGACCAGCGACCAGGGGAGCGATTCCCTGGACTTTCGCATCACCACCCGCGACGGACGGCATTTGTGGATCAACCACAACTGCCAGCCCGTTTTTGCCGCCGACGGTACTTTCCTGGGCCGCCGGGTGGGCAATCGCGACATCACCGAGCGCAAGCTCATCGAGGCCGACCTGCAGCTGCATCACGAACGTTTTCTCACGGTGCTCGACAGCATCGATGCCGCCATCTTCGTGGCCGATCTCGAGTCCTATGAGATCCTGTTCGTCAACAAGCGGCACATTCAGAATTTCGGCAAGGATCTCACCGGCACCCGCTGCTGGGAGACCCTGCGCGGCAAAGAGGCCCCCTGCGAGGATTGCCGCAACCCGGCGCTCGTCGGCAGCGACGGAGCGCCCACGGGTGTTCAGGTCTGGCACGAACAGAATCCCGTGACCCAGAAGTGGTACGTCAACCACGAACGGGCCGTGAAGTGGACCGACGGCCGCATGGTCAAAATTCAGATCGCCACCGACATCACCGAGCTCAAACGCATGGAAGCCGAATTGCGCCAGGCCCACAAGATGGAGGCCATCGGCACCCTGGCCGGCGGTATCGCCCATGACTTCAACAACATCCTGGCTTCGATCATCGGCTATACGGAGCTGGGCCTGGACGATGCGTCGCCGGGCTCGCTGTTGGAAGACAATCTGCGCGAGGTGCTCACCGCCGGCAAACGGGCCCGGGACCTGGTGCGCCAGATTCTGGCCTTCGCGCGCCAGTCCGACGAACAGCTGCGCCCCATCCAGATGCGCACGGTGGCGGCCGAGGCGCTGCGCCTCATCCGTTCATCGCTGCCGACCACCATCGAAATCCGCCAGGATCTGGCCAGCTCGGCCACTATCATGGGCAATCCCGTTCAGATCCACCAGGTCCTCATGAACCTGTGCACCAACGCCGCCCAGGCCATGGAGAAACGCGGCGGCCTGTTGACGGTAACGCTGAGCGATGTGCGCGGCCCGTCCAGCGGCCAGGACCCGGCGGCCAAGCTGGAACCCGGCGATTATGTGCGGCTGAGTGTCAGCGACACCGGCTGCGGCATTGCGCCGGCGCATCTGGAACAGATTTTCCAACCTTTCTTCACCACCAAGGAGCCGGGAAAAGGCACCGGCATGGGCCTGGCCATGGTGCATGGCATCGTGGAGAGCTGCAAGGGCAAGATTACGGTGAAGAGCGCACCGGGCCAAGGCGCCGAGTTCAATCTTTACTTCCCGGTGGCCAGGTCCGAGGCCGTGGCGGAGTTCGAGGCGGAGGCCGTGCCGAGCGGCACCGAGCGCATTCTGCTGGTGGACGATGAACTGGCCATCGTCAGGATGGGGTCCCAGACCCTGGAAAAGCTCGGCTACAAGGTCTCGGCGCGCACCAGCAGCGTGGAGGCCCTGGACCTTTTCCGCGCCAAGCCCCACGACTTCGACCTGGTGATCACCGATATGACCATGCCCAACCTGACCGGCGCCGATCTGGCCGTGGAACTCATGGCCATCCGCCCCGACATCCCCGTGATCCTGTGCACCGGCTACAGCAACAAAATATCCGATACGCTGGCCGCCCAGATCGGTATTCGCGCCTTTGCCTACAAGCCCCTCGTGAAGAAGGATCTGGCCGACAAGATCAGAAGGGTGCTGGACGAGGCCGGGCACGTCGCCGCAGCCTAGCCGGCGGCCGGCAGTCGCCGTCCGCTAACCCTTCTGGCGCAAGTAATACCCCACCACCCTGTCGAAGTACTCCTCGACGTCGGGCAGTTCGATGCCGTCGGCCGCCAGCAGGGCGCGCGTGTTCTTATTGCTGAAGCTCTGGGCCTCTTTGAGATAGGCGAAGAGGGACGGCATGGCCGCCAGGGCCCGGCGATCCCCGGGCGGGATCAGCGGACGGATCAGGCGCAGCGCCAGGCGGCACAGTGGCAGGGGCAGTTCCTTGAGGGTGGGCAACTGGCGGCCGTAGGCGCTGAAAACGCGGCGCACCTCGGCGATCAGACGGGAAAGGGGCAGGGCGCCCAGGGGCCCGGCGCACAGGTGCAGGATGGTGGACGACGGTTGTTCGCGGCCGCTGGACCAGTCCAGCACCCGGGCCACGTAATCGGCGGGCACGATGTCCAGATGCATGCCGTCGACCGCCGGCAGAAAGCCGTGGCTGCGGCCGCCGCTGAAAAATTCACACAGGTAGTAGAAGACCTGAAAAGCGATGGTCTTTCCCGTGTGCGCGTCACCCACCACCATGCTGGGGCGGTGCACGGTGATCGGCCGCCCGGCGGCGATCTTCTCCCGCACCAGCTCCTCGGCCTCGGCTTTGGCCGCTTCGTAGGAGTTGCGGAAGCGCCGGGGGTGCTCCATCCACTTTTCGGGAATTTCGCCGGGCGTGTGTCCGGCCACGCCCACGGTGCTGACATATTCCAGCTTGCGTGCGGCCGGGGAAGCGTCCAGCAGTTCCAAAATGCCGCGGGTCATGGCCAGGGTCTGGCGCCGGGCTTGCTCCAGGGGCAGCTTCATGTGAACATTGCCGGCGCAGTGCACCAGGTGCGTGCAATTTTGGGCCACCCGCCGGTAGGCATCTTCGGCCAGGCCCAGCCTTGGCGCGTAAAGATCGCCGGGCAAGGCTTCGATCTTGCGGGCCGCCTCGGGGGCGGCCGCGCAAAAGGTCAGGAGGTTGGCCAGCCGCTCGTCCGCCGCGGCCTGGTTTTCGGCCCGGATCAGCAGCGTGACCCGTTCCTGCCGGGAGGCTATGCGGCGTAAGAACGCACTGCCCACAACCCCGGTACCGCCGGTCAAAAAGTAGTGTCGCAACATTTCAGCACCATCGTCAATCCGTCAGAACTTGGCAACTTTCCGACTTCCGCTTTCAACTCGCGCTTCTTTTTCAACTCGTTGATAGATTGCTTCGATTGCCTTGGCGTGCTTCTCCAGCACGAAGTTTCGCCGCAGCTTGAGATTGGCGGTCAGTTCGCCGCCCTGGGGCGTAAAGGTCTCAAAAATCACGGCCACATCCGCAGGCCGGCTGTATTCGGGCAGATGGGCGCAGGCGCGATTCACCTGGTCGCGCAAATGATGATAGGCGCCTTCGGCGCCCTGGTGCCGCTGCTGGAGTGCCAGCCAGTGGGGCTCGGGCACATTGAGCAGGGCCACCACGAATTTGCGATTGCGGCCGGCGGCCACACAATGGGCTACCCCCTCGATGCGCGCCAGGGCTTCCTCGAGCGGGCGCGGCACGATTTTGCGGCCCGTGGAGAGTTTGAAGACATCGCTCTTGCGGCCGGTGATGTGCAGAAAACCGTCGGCGTCCAGGGCCCCCAGATCGCCGGTCCTCCAGTAACCCTCCGCCGACGCCTCGGCGGGCTTCACCGAGACGCAGGGCCCTTTGACCAGGATCTCTCCGTCTGCGGCGATGCGAATGGCGTTGGGCGCCAGCGGACGGCCCACGCTGCCCGCACGATAGGCGCCGGGAGCGTTCATGGCCATGGGAACGATGTTTTCGCTGATCCCGTAGGCTTCGAGAATCGGAGTGCCCAGGGCCGCGAAGGCCTCGCCCACGGCAGGGGGCAACGGCGCCGAACCGCTGATGAAAAAACGCAGGCGGCCGCCCAGGGCGCGGCGCACCCGGCGCAGCACCAGCCGGTCGGCCAGCCGGTATTGGCAGGTCAAGGCCAACGGCACGCGGGGGCGTTGGGAGGCCGCCTGCCAATAACGGCCGGCCACCCGTTGTGCCCAGCGGGATGCGGCCCGTCGCCGGCCGGGCAACCGTTCCAGGCGGCCCTGGATCTCCTGGTGCAGCTTTTCGTAGAAGCGCGGCACGGCCACCAGAAAGTGCGGTCTGATCTCAGGCAGTTCGGCCAGCATCCGGGACGGGTCCGGTACCATGTAACTTTTCCAGTTGGCGGCCATGGCGCACCAGTTGGTCATGCGCTGAAAGGGATTGGCCAGGGGCAGCCAGCAGACGGTGTGGGCCTGGTCGGGCAGGTCGGCCAGCAGCGGCGTGATGCTGGCGATGGCCAGGGCCAGCTGGCGGTGGGAGTAAACCAGCGCCTTGGGCCGGCCGGTGGTGCCGGAGGTGAAGATCAGGGTGGCCGGTTGATCGGGCGTCAGCGCTGGCATGACGGGCAGCGGTGCGTCCGCCGGCGCAGCTGCATTCGGAAGGAGAGGATCTTCACTGACGATCAGTTTCGCCGCCTGCGATACGGAGGCGGGTATCCGTGCCAACAGATCGCGACGCTCGACGATGAGCGCCTTGGCATGGAAATGGGAGAAGAGTTCGGCGAGGCGTTCGGCCGGATCGTTGCAATCCAGGCCCACCACGATGCCGCCCATGCGGTAGACGGCGTGCTGCACCACTTCCCAGCGGACCGAGTTGGGCAGCATCACGGCCACATGGTCTCCGGGCGTAAGGCCGGCCTGTCGCAAGGCGTCGGCCAGGGCCAGGACACGCTTATGAAACCGTTTCCAGCTGGTTTTCCGCCAAACCCCGGCCGGGTCGCGCGCCAGGAACGCCGTGGCCCCGGGCGTGGCCCGGACCCGCCGATCCAGCAGTTCGGGCAGGGTGGCGAAGTTTGTCACGCGTGCCATTTCCGCCTCCAATGCCGACCTGCGCGCGCGTCAGGTTCAGGCGCGTCAGGGCTTCGTCCACCGCCGCCCCCAGAAAGCGGCCGGTCTTGGCCGAGTACTCCAGGGTTTCGAAGGTGTAGAGCCAGTGCCGGCGGTCCGCCTTGCCCTGGCGCACCATGCCGGCGAATTCGGGCTCGAACGAAGAGAAACCGAAGGTCAGCATATCGACGATCCCCATGAGGGGGATCAGTTGATGGTTGGTGATCAGCGGGCTTTCGTCGCCCCGGGGCATCAGGCCCAGGCGCAGCACTTCCCGCTTGATGAGCGATTCGTCCAGGTCCCAGAAGTAAAAGGGGAACAGCATGCGCGGCCGGCGCTCGGCCGGCCAGGCTGGGCCATTCCACCAGTAGGCCATTTCCCGGTCGTCGAAGAGATCGCGCAGGCGGATGCCGGCCACCGCTTCCCGGGGCCGGGCCTCGTCTTCGGCCGAGGTGAGGTAGTCATGCAGATGCAGGATGTTCTCCACCTGGGCCGGCGACAGGCCGCACACGATATAGGGGATCTCCAGTCTGGCCGCCAGGTTGCGGGCCAGGTCCGAGAAGAAATCGCCGTCGAACTGATCCACCGTGCCGGCACACCCTTGGTCGTTCAGGTGGGTCAGGGCATGGCGGTACATCTTTTCCATGGTGGCCGCCCGGGGCCGCAGCGTCATGTGATCGACGCCCAGCCGGCGGACGATCTCCTGGATGTTCTCCATGGCCACCGGGCTCATGAAGGTGTTGTCCACGGTGACGGCCAGCAGGTGCAGGTCGGGATAGCGTTGCAGCAGGCGGTGGAGCATGTAGCTGCTGTCCTTGCCGCCGCTGAAGAGCACCATGGCGTGGTAGAGCCGTTCCCGCTCGGCCGGCAGCGACCGCAGGCGGCGGTCGAAGTCGTTTTCCATCTGCCGTTTGCGCTCAACGGACAGCGGGGGTTGAACCGGGCTGCTGTCGCGGCAATGGGGACACAGGCCCTCCACCAGCGGCGCGTAGCTTTCGGGCAGGATGCAACGGCGGCAGCGGGGCGTCAGGTGCCGGCGCACCAGGCGCCGGTGGATGGGCCATCCATGACGGATGTACCATTCGAACCGCCGCACCTCGCGGATCAGTCGCTCTTTATCCGGCATGGTCCAGATCCTCCTTTTCAGGCTGCCGCCATTGGCTGGGTTGAGGGTTGCGCGGTCAAGGCGAACTGGCACTCCAGGTAATCGAGCAATTGCTCCCAGAAGCGGCCCGCGTACAGAATCTCCAGGCCGTAGATCAGGCCGGCGCGCCAGCACAGGCGCGCTTTGACCAGCACGGACTTGCCTTCGGCCACCTTGATCTTGAACACCGGCGCGGCATCCATGGCCAGCTCGGCGTCGGCGCGCACCCGCAGGCCGCTGCGCGAGGCATCCAGGACAGTCAGGGGCACGGGATTTTGGGGACCGGTGTGGAGCATGCCGGCGCACGACACTTCGTAACGGCGGTTGCGTCGGGCGTTTTCATGGGGGATGGCCCACATGGGCGGCCACACGGCGGCGTAGTCGCTCTCCAGATAGATGCTGCGCAGGGTCTTGATCTGGTGTTCATTGAACCGGCAGAAGCTGTCGGTGCACTGGTTGAAGAAGAAATCGAGCAGCCCGGGGGTCATCACCGGGTCGCTCACCGTGTAGAAGGGGCGGTCGGGGAAGCACATCTGCCGGCGTTCGGCCTCGCTGAAGCCGCCGAAGAACAAATGGTAGATGCTCTTGTGGGCGGGCTGTCCGGCATAGGCCGCGTGCCAGATGTCGGCCGCCCTTCTCAATTCGAGGGTGGCGCAGACCGCCGGCGCATCATTGGCGAAGGCATAGTGCTTGAGGGCCGAGCGGTGCAGGGGTTCGAAGCACAGCACCGACTCATAGAGCGTGATGCGATCGGGGTTGACCACGATCACGAAACGGTCCAGGCCGAAATAGTCGAGGCTGTAGTGCACCATGTATTTGAACAGGTAGAACATCACTTCGCCCGAGCGGCCGCGAAAGTCGGGGCGGATGGCCAGGGAGGAGACTTCACCCAGGCGCTCGCCCTTTTCGCGGAAGCGGGTGAGATCCATCACCTGGTCGGTGGGCAGCCCGAAGGGGCCGTCCCGGATGATCGAGATGGTGGCGATCACCTGGCCCTGGTGCTTGGCCACCAGCGTGGTGGTGGAGGGCAGGGCGTGGTAATCGGTGATGCGGCGCCGGCTGGCGTGGGGTTTGCTGAAGCCTTCCTTCACATAGGCTTCGTGCAGGATGTGAAAGGCCTGATCCAAATCCTCCTGGGTCTTGGCGATTTCGAAGCAGAGATCTTCGGGCAGCGGCGGTATGAAAAGGCGCGACCGGAAGAAATGGTCGCGCAGGGATTTGGGCAGGTAACGCAACAATGAAAATAATTTTTTGCGGATGCGTCTCAGGTTCATGTTGTACCTCTCCTGTGGCTTGGGGTGGTCGGGACGGAACAAAGGGCGCTGAGAGCATCGAGTGTGAGGTCCGCCGACGCATGGCTATGCTAAAAGCATGCCGAAAGACCTAACTGTTTGCAATGTAATGGGATTGCTTCCGGTGGGATGTATGAAGGATGCCGGCCCGGGGCCGCTGGAGGTCCCGAGTGTCAAATTTCCGTCCGGCCCATGCCGAGGCATTGATAGTCAATGCCGGATGCTACACTTGGGTTGGGTGTTACACCGATGGCTCGGCCGCATTCCGGCAGCAGCGCTGCACGGCCCGGGCCAGCGGCAGCAGCCGGTCGCGCAGCTCGGGCGGGATCATCAGCGCCGGAATGGCGTGGTGCGGGGCGAGCAGCGGCGGCACGGCGGCGGGCCGGCCGGACGCATAGGCGGAGAAGACCGCCGGTTGACGGAGAAAAAGCAGCACGTCCACCAGGTTGCCCGAGGCGCCGGCCGGGTCCAGGGCTTCGACGAACTGCATCAGCAGGTGGTTGGCGCAGAGGATCTCGTCGGGCATGTCGGCGGCCCCGCCCTGGATGCAGCGTTCGCGGGACACCATGGCGCGGCAGGCCAGGGGCCGCACGGGGTAGATGGTGCAGCATTGCCCTTCGAGCAGCGGGCAGGGCCCTGCTTCGGGATCGGCCGCCTCTTCGGGAACCGGTGCGCCCTGGAGGCACAGGGCCGCCATGCGGTTGATGGTCAGCCTGGGCTGAAAGCGGGGCCGCCGGGCCGCGGCCGAAAGGGCCTCCACGGGCGCGGGCCGGCCCTGGCCCTCCCAGTGGCGGAGGATGAGCAGCGCTTCGAGGGTGGTGAGGGTCACGTTGGCCGTGCAGCACAGGGCGCACCCCTGTTGGCAGGCCAGTGCGAAGGGGGCGCCGTATTCGGCGTGCAGGCCGTAGAACCTTTCCAGCACTGCCAGGCGTTTATCCATATCCATGACGGTTTCCTTGACTTTTTCGCTTTGCACTTTCATCTTTGGGCTTTACACGGTTTTCCGGCCGGATTAGGAGGGATCATCCGCAACCCAAGCCAGGAGGTACGCCATGCCCAGCCCCGTCTTCTTTATCGACTTTCGCGCCGATGTGCAAACCAACACCATGGCCAAGCTGACACAGCTGATGCGTCAAACCGGCCTGGAAACCGTCGTGCGGCCGCGCGACCTGGTGGCCATCAAGCTGCATTTCGGCGAGATGGGCAATACCGCCTTCATCCGGCCCATCTACCTGCGCACCATGGCGGCGGCCATCAAGCAGGCCGGCGGCGTGCCGTTTCTCACCGACGCCAACACCCTCTACGCCGGCACCCGCTCGGATGCCCCCCACCACCTCACCACCGCCATCCACAACGGCTTCGCCTATGCCGTGGTCGAGGCGCCCCTGGTGATCGCCGACGGCTTGCGCGGCAACACCGAGACGGCGGTTCCCGTGCCCGGAGGCCGGCATTTCCAGCAGGCCTGGATCGGCCGGGAGATCATGGCGGCCGACACCCTGATCTCGGTGGCCCACTTCAAGGGGCATGAGTTGTCGGGGTTCGGCGGTACGCTGAAAAACGTAGGGATGGGGGGCGCCTCGCGCAAAGGCAAGCTGGCCATGCACTCCACGGTATCGCCCCAGGTCAAGGCCGAAAACTGCGTGGGCTGCGGCGAATGCGTGGAGCACTGTTCCCAGCACGCCCTGGCCCTGGTGGACGAAAAGGCGATCATCGACACCGGACGCTGCATCGGGTGCGGCGAGTGCATCCTGATGTGCAGCAACAAGGCCATCGAGATCGCCTGGGACCAGGAGATCCCACGCTTCCTGGAAGGCATGATGGAGTATGCGGCGGCCGTGATCCTGGCCAAGCCGGGCAAGTCGCTCTTCGTCAACTTCATCACCGACGTGTCGCCGGCCTGCGACTGCTACGCGGCCAGCGACGCGCCCATCGTCAAAAACATCGGCGTGCTGGCCTCCACCGACCCGGTGGCCATCGACCAGGCCTCGGCCGACCTGGTCAATGCCGAACCGGCCCTGGCCAACTGCACCCTCACCACCCACACCGGCCCGGGCGAAGACAAGTTCAAGGGGCTCTACCCGGCAGTGGACTGGCCTCTGCAGCTGGCCTATGCCGAAAAGCTGGGCCTGGGCTCGCGGCAGTACGAGCTGCGCAAGGTGGGATAGCGACCGATGGAGATCATGCTGGTCACGCTGCTGCTGGCCGTCACCCTGGTATTGCTCATCGGCGAGTGGCTGCCCATCGACCTGGTGGCCATCGGTCTGATGGTGGCCCTGATGGTCACCGGCCTGTTGAAGCCCGCCGAGGCGGTGGCCGGCTTCGCCAATCCGGCCGTGGTCACCGTGGGAGCCATGTTCCTGGTCAGTCAGGGCATGGCGCGCACCGGCGCGGTGGAGATCCTCGGCCGTCGGGTGATGGCCCTGACCCGGGGCCGGGTGCGCCTGGCGCTGCTGGTGGTGGTCGTCATCGTGGGGCTCTCCTCGGCCTTCATCAACAACACGCCGGTGGTGGTGCTGTTCATCCCGGTGATGCTGGGCATGGGGTGCCGGCTGGGCGTCAGTCCCTCCAAATTCCTGATCCCGATCTCCTATGCCTCGATTCTGGGCGGCACCTGCACCCTCATCGGCACCTCCACCAACATCATCGTCAGCGATCTTTCCGCCCAGCTGGGCTACGGCCGCCTGAGCATGTTCGAGGTGGCCCGCGTGGGGCTGCCCCTGGCCCTGGCCGGTCTTGGGATCATCCTGATGGCGGCACCCCGCTGGCTGCCGGATGTGGCCAACCCCACCTGCGAGCTGGAAAACCAGCCCCGGCGGCGCTACCTGGCCGAAATGGTGGTTCCCCGGGGCAGCCGCCTGGTGGGCGCCAACCCCTGCACCGATCTGAACGCTAAATATCCGGGCATCGAGGTGCTCGAACTGATCCGCTACACCCACATCTTCCATCCCTGCCGGGATCGGGTGACCATCGCGCCCGACGACCGGCTGCTGGTCAAAGGCAGCCCCAACGAACTGACCCATATCCTGCAAGGCAAGGCGGTGGAGCTGCCCCCCATGGCCAAGGAGCTGAGCTTCGGCGGGCCGGCCGAGACCCTGGTGGTGGAGTTGATCATCCCGCCCCAGTCCGAGCTGCTGGGCCAGGTGCTGGGCGAAACCGATCTTATGCGCGACGAGGACCTGCACATCGTGGCCATCGAGCGCAGCGGCCTGCACTATACCGAAAAGCAGATCAAGGACATCCGCCTGCGCATCGGCGACATCCTGCTGGTGTGGTGCCGCGCCGACCGCATCGGCAAGTTCCGCCACCGATCCGACTGGATCGTGGTCGAAGACGTTCACGAGGAGATCGTGCACCAGCGCCGGGCGCCCCTGGCCGCCGGCATCTTCGCCGCCATGGTGGCCGCGGCCGCCTCGAGCCTGGTCGATATCATGACGGCGGCCCTGGGCGCCGTCTTTTTGATGGTGCTCTCCGGCTGCCTGCCCCTCAAAGAGGCCTACCGCGCCCTGCAGAGCCACGTGCTGCTGCTCATCGTGGCCACCATCGCCCTGGGCACGGCCATGACCACCACCGGCGCCAGCCGCTATTATGCCGAGCTGTTCCTGGGCCTGCTCAACGGCTGGTCGCCGCACATGGTCCTGCTGGGCATCCTGGTGCTCACCAGCCTGTGCACCCATGTGATGAGCAACAATGCCACCGCCGTGCTGCTGCTGCCCATCGCCGTCTCCACGGCGCTGGGGCTGGGGGTCGATCCCAAACCATTCATCATGGCCGTGCTGTTCGGCGCCAGCGCCAGCTTCGCCACTCCCATCGGCTACCAGACCAACCTGCTGGTCTACGGCCCGGGCGGTTACCGCTTCAGCGATTACCTCAAGCTGGGTATCCCCCTGAATCTGCTGGTGGTCGGCGGCGCCAGCCTGCTGATCCCGCACGTCTGGCCGTTGTAACAAACCAACAACTCAACAAATCCTGTGGACATCTGATATCAAATGTCATAGTTTGCCCGGTTACCAAAAAATTAAGAGGTGGTTTCAGATTTAAGCCGCCTTCTTTAAGGAGAGTCCGTTTTCCATGAGCCCAACATCATCCCAACCCATCCTCAACGCCAACATTCGCAACGTGGCCATCATCGCCCACGTCGACCACGGCAAGACCACCCTGGTGGACGCCATGTTCCGCCAGAGCGGCCAGATCCGCGAAGGGGCCACCGTCAACGAGCGGCTCATGGACAACATGGACCTGGAGCGTGAGCGAGGGATCACCATCGCGGCCAAGAACTGTTCAGTGCACTGGAAAGGGGTCAAGATCAACATCATCGACACCCCGGGCCACGCCGACTTCGGCGGCGAGGTGGAGCGCGCCCTCTCCATGGCCGACGGCGCCCTGCTGCTGGTGGACGCCTCCGAAGGGCCGCTGCCCCAGACCCGTTTCGTGCTGGAAAAGACCCTGGCCGCCGGCTTGAAGGTGATCGTGGTGATCAACAAGATCGACCGCAAGGACGCCCAGGCCGACAAGGTGCTCGACCAGGTTTACGACCTTTTCATCGACCTGGATGCCAACGAAGATCAGCTCGACTTTCCCTATCTTTTTGCCATTGGCCGGGACGGGATCGCCCAGGCCAAGGCCACGGACCAGGGCAAGGACCTGACCCCCCTGTTCGACATGATCCTGGAAAAGATCCCGGCCCCCGGCCATCTGCCCGAGGCCAGCTTCCAGATGCTGGTCTCGGACCTGGGCTACTCCGACTACCTGGGCCGCCTGGCCGTGGGCCGGGTGGCCAACGGCCAGGCCCATAACAAGGATGCCCTGGTATGCGTCGGCGCCGACGGCGTGCCGCGGCCGCTCAAGGTAGCCTGCCTACAGACCTACGAGGGGCCGGCCCTGCAGGAGGTGCCGGCCGCCGATCCGGGCGACATCGTGGTGCTGGCCGGCATCGAAGAGGTGCGCATCGGAGACACCATCGGCACCCGGGGCAGCGCCGTGGCGCTGCCGCGCATCCGGGTGGACGAACCCACCGTGGGCATGCGCTTTACGGTCAACACCTCGCCCTTTGCCGGCCGCGAGGGGCGCTTTTCCCAGTCGCGCAACCTGCGCGAGCGCCTTCTCAAAGAGACCTTGCGCAACGTGGCGATCCAGGTGGAGGAGACCGACAGCCGCGAGGTGTTCCTGGTCAAGGGCCGGGGCGAATTCCAACTGGCCATTCTCATCGAGACCATGCGCCGGGAGGGCTTCGAGCTGGCCGTAGGCCGGCCCGAGGTGATCTACAAAGAGAAGAACGGCGTGAAAACCGAACCCATGGAGCAACTCTTCGTCGACTGCGACGAACGCTTCATGGGTGTGGTGACCGAAAAGCTCTCGGTGCGCAAGGGGTTGATGACCAACATGATCAACCACGGCAGCGGCCGGGTGCGCATCGAATTCAGCATTCCCGCCCGGGGCTTGATCGGCTACCGGGACGAGTTCCTCACCGACACCAAGGGCACGGGCCTGATCAACACCTACTTCGCCGGCTACGACACCTATCGGGGCGACTTTCCCAGCCGCTTTTCCGGATCGATCGTCTCCGACCGTCAGGGCACCTCGGTGGCCTACGCATTGTTCAACCTCGAGCCCCGCGGCCAGCTCTTCATCGTGCCGGGGGTGCCGGTCTACGAGGGCATGATCTTCGGCGAGCACAACCGCGCCAACGACCTCAACGCCAACCCCTGCAAGGAGAAGAAGCTCACCAACATGCGCGCCACGGGCCACGACGAAAACGTGATCCTGGCGCCGGTCAAGCCCATGACCCTGGAGTGGGCCATCCACTTCATCCGCGAAGACGAAATGGTGGAGGTCACGCCCCAATCCATCCGGCTGCGCAAGACGATCCTTTCGGCCCAGCAGCGCTATCGCGCACGGGGAGAAAAGGGATGAAACGAATTTTCGTTTGACTTTTCCTGTGCGCATGCCCCAATAAGAGCATGTCTCCGGATGCTTACCTCGCCTGCCATCACTGTGATCTGCTCCAGCGGCGACCCTCTCTGCCACCCAACGGCGTGGCGGTCTGCGCCCGCTGCGGCGCATTCCTATGCCGCGACCGGCGCAACAGCCTGGATCGCACGCTGGCGCTGGCGGTGAGCGGCATCATCTTTTTCATCATCGCCAACAGTTATCCCTTCCTGTCGCTGAACATCGAAGGCCAGACGCAGGAGACCCGCCTGACCAGCGGCATCTTCGTCTTCTTCCAGGAGGGCATGCCCTGGATGGGGATTCTGGTGCTGGTCACGGGGATCGTCTTTCCCCTTCTGGAGTTGTTGGGCCTGATCTATGTGCTGCTGCCCCTCAAGGTCGGGCGCATATCCTGGAAAACGGCCGCCGTATTCCGCCTGATCCGGTCTCTGCAGCCGTGGGGCATGACCGAAGTCTTTCTACTGGGCATCCTGGTGTCCATCGTCAAACTCGCCAGCATGGCCACCATCATACCCGGCATTGCCCTGTACGCCTTTCTGGTTCTGATCTTCATGGTGGCGGCCACCACCGCTTCTCTGAACCCGGAGCTCATATGGGAACGGCTGAACCCCGAAAATTGAACACCATCGATCTCCGGGTGCCGACCACCGCGGCCCGGGCCGGCGTGGTCGCCTGCCATCATTGCGGCCTGCTCAGCCGCTTTCGTGTCGGCCCCCGGCTGCTTTGCCCGCGATGCGGCGGGGCGCTGCACCTGCGCAAGCCCAACAGCGAAGCCCGTACCTGGGCCCTGGTGATAGCGGCCATTCTCTTTTATATCCCGGCCAACGTGTACCCGGTCACCCATACCACCTATCTCGGCAGCACCCAGTCCGATACGATTCTCAGCGGGGTGTACTACTTCATCACCACGGGCAGTTGGTACATCGCTCTGATCATTTTCGTGGCCAGCATCGTCGTGCCGGCCCTCAAGATCGTGGCCCTGGTCTTTCTGCTCGTTTCCGTGCGCCGGCATTCCACCTGGCGGCCGGAGGAGCGCACCCGGCTCTACCACATCACCGAGGTGATCGGCCGCTGGTCCATGGTGGATGTCTATGTGGTCACCGTCATGGTGGCCTTGTTGAGACTGGGGGCCCTGGCCAACATCGATGCCGGGGTGGGCATCGTCTTTTTCGGCGCGGTGGTGGTGACCACCATGTTCGCGGCCAACAGCTTCGACCCGCGCCTGATCTGGGATGCCATGGAGATAAGCGCATGACTTCGGAAAATAGCCCGGAAGCCCCGATGCCCGAGGAGCTGCCCGAGGCCGCGGTGCGGCCCCCGCGGCGCTTCGGCCTGGTTTGGGTCATTCCCCTGGTGGCCCTGCTCGTCGGCCTTTGGCTGGCCTTCAAGGCCATCCACGAAGCCGGCCCGACCATCACCATCACCTTCAAGTCGGCCGAGGGGCTGGAAGCCGGCAAGACCCGCATCAAGTACAAGGATGTGGTGATCGGCAAGGTGAACGCCATCCGTCTGAGCGAAGATCTGACCAAGGTCACGGTGACCGCCGATCTGCAAAAGGAGATGGAAGACTACCTCACCGAGAATACCCGCTTCTGGGTGGTGCGCGCCCGGGTGGCCGCCGGCGAAGTCTCGGGTTTGAGCACCCTTTTCTCCGGAGCCTATATCGGTTTCGAGCCCGGCAAGACCGGCGCGCACACCACCCGTTTCGTGGGCCTGGAAGCGCCGCCGTCGGTCACCATCGACACCCCGGGGCGGCAGTATACGCTGCGGGCCAAGAACCTGGGCTCGCTGGACGTCGGCTCACCGGTCTACTACCGGCAGATCAAGGTCGGCCAGGTGATCGGCTATGCCATGACCCCCGACGGCTCGGCCGTGGATATCAAAATCTTCATCCAGGCGCCGCAAGACGAGCAGGTGCGCCGCAACACGCGCTTCTGGGAGGCCAGCGGGTTGAACGTGACCTTGGACACCGCCGGGGTGCGGATCAACACCGAGTCGTTGATGAGCCTGCTCATCGGCGGCATCAGCTTCGAGATCCCGACCAGTGAGCCGCCTGATAAACCAGCGACGGAAGAGTACCTTTTCACCCTTTACGAAAGCCGCGATCAGATCGAGGAGCCGGTCTACACCCAGCGCAACTACATGCTGGCCTATTTCGACGAAAGCGTGCGCGGCCTGAACAAAGGCGCGCCGGTGGAGTTCAGCGGCATCAAGGTGGGCGAGGTGGTGGATGTGCGCCTGGAGTTCGATGAGAAGAAGCTGGCGTTTCGCATCCCGGTGCTCATGGCCATCGAACCCGAGCGCATCGCGGTGCTGGGGAATGCGAAAATCAACCGCGCCGAGCTGATCGCCAAGCTGGTGGCCAAGGGGCTGCGGGCCCAATTGCGCACCGGCGTGCTGCTCACCGGCCAACTCTACGTGAACCTGAGCATGTTTCCGGACGCGGCGCCCCAGCAGCTGGCCCTTTCGGGCAGCTATCCGGTGATCCCCACCGTGCCGGGCGCCACCGAGGAGATCACCGCGGGCATCGCTTCCTTTGTCGGCCGCCTGGAAAAACTGCCGATGGAGGAGATCGGCGGCGACTTGAAAGCCAGCCTGCACCAGATCCGCAAACTGGTCGGCTCCGAGGATACCGTGGCGGCCATTGCCGCCTTGCGCCGAAGCCTGGTCGAGCTGCAACAGTTCACAGCCACCCTCAACGACACCTCGGTGCCCCAGATGAATGCGGCGCTGGAGCAATTGCGCCAGGTACTGGCCCGCACCGAGAGCGCCGTGGCCTCGGCCGACGGCCTGATGAGCGGCAACACCGCCCTCACCTACGACCTGCAGCAGATGATGCAGGAACTGGCCAAAGCCGGCCGGGCCATTTCGGTGCTGGCCGACTACCTGCAGCGCCATCCGGAAGCCCTGGTATTCGGGAAAGGAGAACCAACGCCATGACCCTGTCCGCAAATCTCCGCCGATGCATGGGAATGCTGCTGTTCGCCCTGATCGCCGGCTGCGGCGCGCATTCGTCCGCGGTCTCTTATTACAGCCTCGACGCTATGGCCGCCGGGCCTCAGGTTTCCACAGCGGACCTGAAAGGGCCGGCCATCGGCATCGCCGAGGTAATGCTGCCCGATTACCTGGACCGACCCCAACTGGTCTGGCGCACCGGTGAAAATCGCATGAACGTCGATGAATACCACCGCTGGGCCGGTCAGCTTCAGGACGAGATTTCCCGCGTCCTGCTGGAAAACCTGCGGACTCTCGGCCCGTCTCCGCGCATCGAGCGCGCACCCTGGCCCACCGGCTTCCGGCCCGATATCATCGTCACCCTCCAGTTGAACAACTTCGAGGCCTTCCCCGACGGCATGGTACGCCTCACCGGCAGCGTGACCCTGGCCGACCTGCGCCCCTCGGCCCAGCCGATTGTCTGGAACGTCCGCCTCCAGGAAGCCGCCGCGAGACGCAGCCCTTCCGCCTATGTGGCCGCCCAAAGCCGCCTGCTGGCCACCCTGAGTCGGCAGATCGGCGATGCCATCGGCCGACGACCCCAGCCGTGAGCCACAGGACCGCATGCCTTTTTGATGGCAGGCCCCGGCGTGGCGCGCGGGGGCGATCTCGCTTTCATGCCTTCCGGGGGAGCATCATGCATGAATACGGCGTATTGCATGGATGCCTGGCATATTGATGGTGCGCGGGCATTGACACCCCGACATCGTTTTGACATATTCGCCCGAAAAAAATCCGTTTCGCCAGGATATCCGCGCGTTTTTAGAGCCAGTGAATTGATGGCAGAGGCTATTTTACATCTCGTGGAACTTTTTAAACACAAAGCATCTTGAACAAGCCAACAGGTGAGGCTAGGGGGCCGATGCTCCAATCAATAAAGAGATTCGCGGAAATATGCGCTAAGACCTTGCCGGTTGTGGAGCCTATTTATGAGTTCGGCGCGCTCAGGGTTCCCGGGCAAGAAGAGATTGCCGACTTGCGTCCCTTATTTCCAGGGAGAGCTTATATCGGGACGGATTTTCGAGAGGGGTTGGGGGTGGATAAGGTCGTCGATCTCCACAATATCAAGCTTCCCAAGCGTTCGGTGGGCACCGCGATCATGCTTGAAACCCTCGAGCATGTCGAATATCCCCGAAAAGCGCTCGAAAACCTCCACCGTGTACTCAAGAACGATGGCATCCTGATTATAAGCTCCTTGATGAATTTCCCGATTCACAATTACCCATACGATTATTGGCGTTTCACGCCCGAGGGGTTTAAAAGTCTGCTGAAGGGGTTCGCGTTTTCCTTTGTCGAGTTTTTCGGGGATCCTGAATTTCCGGTATCGATCCTCGGCATTGCCTCCAAGGCGCCCATCGCCTTGAATCCGTGGGAAAATTTTATGAGAGCGTTTCAGAATGAAAAGAGACGATGGGCCATAATTGAGGAGGCCGTAAGGAAAAAGAAAAACGGTTGCGCCGGGGTTCAGGAATAAACGCCGATGCAGGGTATGCTGTTCGATTTTTTGACTAAAAATATGAAGCCCAAGACAAGTCCCGCTCAAAAGGTCATTGCCGTGCTTGGGATGCATCGTAGCGGTACGAGCTGTTTGATCGGCTCATTGCAGGCAGCAGGCTTGTTTCTGGGCAAGCACAATACCTGGAATGATCATAATCTGAAAGGCAACCGTGAAAACGACGACATCGTAAAACTGAATGACGAACTATTGGTTGAAAACGGCGGATCGTGGAAAAATCCACCCGCGGCGGTCAACTGGTCAAAGAAACATTTAAAGAGAGCGCGGGAGATCATTGCATCCTATCACGATCATGAAATGTGGGGTTTTAAAGATCCGCGAACGCTCCTCACGCTGGCTGGTTGGAAGAAGCTGATCCCTGATATGCTTTTAATTGGTATCTTTCGGCACCCGTTGGCGGTCGCCCGATCCCTGCAAAACCGCGGATCTGGAATCGGGGTTGAAATCGAAAAAGCCTTCGACCTATGGAGTCATTACAACCGCATTTTGTTGAGGGAATATAAGCAAAATCCATTTCCGGTGATTTCATTTGATTGGGATCAGAAGGTATTGCACGAAAAGCTCAATGGGTTGCTGTTGGATCTGGAGCTGAACCGCATCGATCCCGAGAATGGATTTTTTTCACCTGACTTGCGCCATCACATGCAGCTGCAAGAAGATTCGGTCCCGCCCTCCTGCTGGCGGCTCTACCGGGAATTGCAAGCGATTTGTTTGTAATGCGATTTTAACAGATAGGTACAACGGTGTTTTTTCGAAAAGCGAGGCATAAGAAGAATTTTCTTGCAATGGTGGTTGTGGTTTACCGAATGCCCGAGCAGGCCCGGAATACCCTGCTCAGCCTGACACCTGCGTTTCAGCATAATGTGACAGAATCAGACTATGAAGTGATTGTCGTCGAAAATGCTTCGGATCAGGTTCTAGGTGAAAAAGCCGTTTTATCGTACGGAAGAAATTTTAAATATTATTATAGAGACGACAATACCGTTTCGCCGGCGGGCGCTATCAATTTTGCGGTGGAACGATCCGATTCCGACATGGTCGGCATCATGGTCGATGGAGCGCGCATGGTAACGCCCGGCGTACTTCAATTTGTACTGGCCGCGCAAAGAATGTCCGCCAATGCGGTCGTGGCGGTTCCTGGATATCACATAGGGGAAGGTTTACAGCAGGATACGATCCACTCCGGATATGATGAAGAAGCCGAAAAGGCATTGCTGAAGAGGATCGGTTGGCCGGACGAAGGTTATCGCTTATTCGAAATTTCATGCCTGAGCGGCTCCTGCGCGCACGGGTTTTTCAATCCAAACGCCGAAAGCAATTGCCTTTGTCTTTCCAAAAAAATCTATGATGCGGTCGGGGGATGCGATGTGCGTTTCGATCTGCCGGGTGGGGGGCTTCTAAACCTCGATTTTTATAAGCGTGTTTGTGAGTACAAGCAGAGCGAACTTTTCATACTCCCTGGTGAAGGCACCTTTCACCAATTCCACAAAGGTGTCACCACGGGGGATCGTCCTGAAAGCAGAGAGGAACTGTTGGAGCGAATGAGACAACAATATGTAAATATCCGCGGTGAGAAATACAGGCCCCCGGTGAAGGAGGCCATATATCTCGGTAAACTTTCGCCACCTGCCATGAAATTCATCCTCCATTCGGCCGAACGCGCCATCAGTCGCCGAGTGCGGGAAATGGCCTCGCAACAGAACGGTAGGAACTAAAATGACATGCACAGGGCTGTAAATGGTGACAGGTAGCATATCGGGGTTCAGCTTCTCAGAGAACGGTCTGCCCCCTCCGTTGATTCATGTCGGATATCCCAAGTGCCTTTCCTCCTGGCTTCAACACCATCTTTTCCAGAAAGAGGCGGGATTTGAGGTCATCATGAATCCGGTGGTCGTTCAACTGAATCTGATAGATCCGCCACCGCTGGCCTTTGAGCCGACTCGCGTGAATGGGTTTCTCAACGACAGTATTCCCCCTGGGCGCATCGGCGATCGCATCCCGGTGGTCACCTCCGAAGCTTTGTCAGGGAATATGTTTTGCGGAGGATACAACGGCAAGGAGCTGTCCGACCGATTGCGCCAGGTTTTTCCTGAAGGTCGAATACTGATCATCGTGCGAGAACAAAGAACGATGCTTCGTTCGCTTTATAGCTCATTCATCTCATGGGGAATGCCCCATTCCATCGATCGGTATTTGAATCCGGTGGACGGCCGAAAGGTCCCCCAGTATAACCCGTCCTATTTACAGTATGATAGGTTGGTGACGTATTATTTTCGGTTATTTGGAGAGAGAAATGTGCTGGTGCTGTGTTTTGAGCAGTTCGCGGAGAATCCCAAAAGATTCGTGCGATCGATATGCGATTTTTCGAAGAATGCCGCATTTTCGCAAAATGCACTTGATAGCCTGCCCTTCGATAAAAGAGTAAACAAAGGCCGGATTCTGATGAATTTGATGTTACAAAGGTGGCTCAATTATTTTTTTGTGGCGAACGGCTTCAATTATTCCGGCCTTTTTAAAGACACATCGGCGACGGCTAGAAAGAGATTAAATGCCTGTAAGCGGCGCAATGACCTTTTCCCACGATTTATGCACAATTGGTTTGAAAAAACCTTCGAAAAGAAAATAATAGAGAAAACGAAAGGGCTGTTCGGCGAAAGCAATCGAAATCTGAGCCAGATCATGAAGGTGGATTTAGCTTCTTATGGTTATGACGTGCAATAGCGGCAACGAAACGATATGGGAAAATTACTTCTTGGAAATTCGCGGCAGACGATCCTGGTCAGCCAACGTGCATCATTCAAGAACAAGGTGTCCAAAGGTGTGGCATGCTCTGCTATAAATTGAAAAAGATTCTTTTTCTCCCCTATGTGCTCATTCAGCGCCGGTGGAACAGAAATCTCGAACATCATATGAAGATGGTGCTGGAGGTCTTCAACTATTCTCCTAACATCTTCAAATTTCTGCGGAACAAGACGTTGTTGTACGAGCACACGCTCGATCATAACAGCGTCGTGATGGATGTCGGCGGATTCAGCGGCGAGTGGGCCAAAGAAATCAATTCACGCTATCATTCGAACCTGCATGTGTTTGAACCGAATCCGACTATGCTTACCGGCCTCAACAAGGCCTTTTCAAATGCGCCGAACATCAGGGTGCATGATTATGGTTTATCAGACCGGGACAGCGCTTCGATGCTTCTGCTCAGGGGGCCTGGCTCCAGTGTCTATAAACATCCAAAAGTTGAAATAGAAAACCATAAGGCGGTTGAAATAAATCTGCGTGACATAAAAAGGGTTCTCGATGAACTCGATGTAGGCGAGATCGATATGATCAAGATCAACATCGAAGGCGGCGAATACCCGTTGCTATATAGAATGATCGAGGAGAACCTTCTGAAGCGGTGCAAGCAGTTGATGATTCAATTTCACGAGTGGTACCCGTGGGCCCGATGGCATCGCTGGAAGATCGCCAGGAAGCTTCGAAACACGCATAAAAGGGTATGGTGTTACCCATTTATTTGGGAAAAATGGGTTCGCCGGGAAATCGCATCCGAGTGAACATAAATTCTCGGATCCCGGACATTGTTTTAAATTCTGATTGTGCCGCAAGGGCAAGCTTGTCATGCTCAATGTGATCGAATTGATGCTCTATAAAGCCTATGCTGATTTGAAGGCCGAAGCATCACGATATTATGCCAGCATTTTATGGTGGCTCGTCGAGCCCGTCATTTACATGGTGGCTTTCTATGTGGTGTTTGGCATCGTGTTTAAAAGAGGCGGTCCAGGCTTTATTCCCTTTCTGCTGTGTGGTCTGATTGTCTGGAAATGGTTTGCGGGCTCGGTCAACCAGGGCTCGAATGCAATCATCATGCACTTGGGGCTGATCCGGCAAATTCGACTGGAAAAGATCATTTTGCCAGGTGCCGCACTGCTGAATAATTGCTTTCATTTCTTTTGCGCCTTTTCCATGTATCTCGTTTTTTTGACTATTTATGGATATAAGCCGAGCCTTTCATGGATATTCCTGGTTCCGCTCATTGCAATCCAATTCCTGCTCAATTCAGCTTGCGGGTGTCTCTTGTCGGTGATCGTTCCATTTGTCCCGGATATCAGACAACTCATCGAAAAATTGCTTATGCTCGGATTTTTCATGTCAGGCATTTTCTTTGATATCAATACGATATCGGGGAGCTACCGAAATTTCTTTCTTATGAATCCGATGGCGCGCATTATCGACGGATATCGCTCCATACTGCTTCATGACAAAGCCCCTCATTGGGGTCCCTTCCTTTTCATAGCATTATTATCCATTTGCCTGATTTGGGCGGCCCAGCGCCTTCTGAAAAAATTCGATCGGTTATATCCCAAGGTGATGTATTGATGCACAATGGCGGACCAGACAGCGAAATAATACGGCTCGAAAATACCGGCGTTTTTTACTGGAAAAAAGGCGGACTTTTTCGAAAAGAGCGTTTTTGGGTCTTGAATGACATTTCCTTTTCAATACGCAAAGGAGAGACTTTAGGAATAATAGGCCGTAATGGCGCGGGCAAGAGTACCCTGCTGAAACTGCTCGCAGGCATTATCGCTCCGAACAAGGGCACCATCGTCAGCAACGGGTGCCGGGCCTCCTTGCTCTCATTGCAGATCGGATTTACGCCACATCTCAGCGGCCGTGAAAACGCGATATTCAGCGGCATGCTATTGGGAATGAAACGCAGCGAGATCGAAGCAAAATTGCCTGCGATCATTGACTTTTCAGAGCTGGAAGGATTCATCCACGATCCGATACGCACCTACTCCTCTGGAATGAAGGCGAGGCTTGGATTTGCGATCTCGTTGCATGCCCCCACGGAGCTGTTGTTGATAGATGAGGTGATCGGGGTGGGGGACGCAGCATTCAGGGAAAAATCGGTCGCTGCAATGAAAGAAAGGATCAAATCCAACCTGACGGTCGCCATTGTTTCCCATATGCCCGGATTGATCAAAGAGATATGCGATCGGGTGGTGTGGATTGAAAATGGGATCACACAAGATCAGGGAGAGCCTGAACAAATAATAGGAAGTTACGAAGCATTCATCAAAAAACATAAATTCGGCATACGACGAAAAATGAACAACAGCGCAACAGCAATGCGATAGGTCAAAAATGAAAAAGCCCCCATTTTTTATCGTGGGTTGCGTCCGATCCGGCACGACCCTACTCCGCGATGTTTTGAGAATCCACCCCAATCTTGAATGCCCGGAAGAAACCCATTTCTTCCGATGGGGTGATCCGTTCGCAACTCACCGTTACGGTATTCAATATTTCAAAAACAAGCACATTCAAAAACACAGAGAAATCGATGGAATTTCAGAGCAAGAATTCCTGGCGATTTACAGGACCTCCGTGTCGAGAAAGATGCTGGCGGAAAGATATGCGGAGCTATATCTGCAAAAACGCGGGAACATAAACGCAAGATGGTTTGATAAAACGCCTCAGAACATATATGGGATTCTGCTCTTGAGCGCCGCTTTTCCAGAGTCGAAGTTTATCCATATCCATAGGAATCCATTGAATGTCGTCTGCAGTCTGATGGAAGGCAAAGTAATGCCGGTGCATTCACTGATGGGTGGGGTCAATTATTGGGTCGAGGCCATGCAGATTATAAATGCTTTCAAACTGGGCGAGCCTGAAAAATTACTAGAAATATCTTATGAAGAATTTACGAACAGACCGGAGGAGCCCATCCAAAAGTTGCTTGCTTTCATCGAAGAAGATGCCGGCCCTCTTGAGATTCCGGCTCACTATATCCACAAGGAAAACAATAAATACAAGAACAAGCTGAGCCAAGCGCAAATTGCCGCCGTAAGGAAAAGATGCGAACCGTACTTTACTCAATACAACTACGAATAACCATTTTTAATAACCTAATTATTGGTTTACCGCGGTACCGCCATGGGTGACATCGACAAACTGGAAAAAATTGTCTTCATATTGGGCATGCATCGGAGCGGTACATCCGCGCTGACGCGGATGGTCAACATACTCGGCGTAAGTTTGGGCGGGAATCTGTTAAAGGGCCACCACGAAATAAATGCCAAAGGTTTTTGGGAGAACAAGGAGCTGATCGCAGTACATGAGCGGATTCTGGCCGGCTTGAATTCGACTTGGTTCGATGGGCGTCCATTGCCGGAGCACTGGTGGCTTAGGAGCGATATGAGCCATTTTGGCGATCAAATTCTCGAAATCCTCAAAAAGGATTTTGAGGACAGCCCAACGATCGCTTTGAAGGACCCCCGGCTCTGCCGCCTGTTGCCATTCTGGTTAAACCTCCTGCAAAAATTAGGGGCTCAACCCTATTGCGTCCTGACCGTTCGAAATCCCATCGAGGTCTGGCGATCCCTGCAGAAACGTGACGGTTTCGACGAGGGAACGGCCTTTCAATTATGGCTTACCTATGTCCTGGAAGCCGAATATTATTCACGTAATCTTCCACGAACGCTTGTCAGCTATGACGATCTTTTAACGGACTGGATCGGCACCGCCCAAAAAATGGCATGCGATCTGGATTTTGAATGGCCGAATTCTATCGAAAAGGTCACCCCGGTCATTAGGGAAGAACTGACTTCGGAATTGAGGCACCACAAGGTGACGGAAATCGGGAAACACGGCCGCGATGAACTGCAGAAAAAGGCGAACGAGGTGTATGAAAAATTGATTTCAAACGGCCTGGATTCGGAAGCGTATTTCGACGACGCCCGGCAGTGCCTTAAGGCGCAAGCGCCGTTTGCCCACGCGCTTGCCGATGCTTTGCACAGGACCAATCTTCTTTTGGTGGAAAAAACGAAACAGTGGATGTCCCTTGGAAAGGCGTATGGCGAGCTTGTTGAAAAGTACAATCAAGAACGTGAAAGATATAATGAAAAATTAAGGGAGCATGATGAAGCTAAAAAGGTGATCGATGAAATATCATCGCGCAGATTATACAGGGTGGCGCGATTTTTATCTGAGAAGAGGACTCGGTGGCTAAAATAAACATAATCATTCCTGTCTATCTCGGATTAGAAGAGCTTAAAAAGTGCCTGAGCAGCGTACAGCAGTACTCCCAGCAAAACGACTGCGAAATAGTGATAATAGATGACGACTCGCCCGATAAGGCGATTAAGTTCTGGCTCGAAAGCCTGCAAGACAACCCCGACGGCTTGCATCTGATCCGCAATACAAAAAATGCCGGTTTCGCTGCGAGTGTCAATAATGGCATGCGCCTGCATCAGGACCGTGACGTGGTGCTTCTTAATAGCGACACGATCGTTTCCAACAATTGGGTCGATCGCCTTTGCCGAATCGCCTATAGTCGGGCGGACATCGGTACCGTTACCCCATTTTCGAATAATGCAACCATTTGCAGCTTTCCTAAAAACTGCCAGGACAACGCCCTCAGCGAAGATTTGTCGTTAGAAGAGCTGGACAAGATTTTCGCAACCGTAAATTCGGAAGCATTTGTGGAAATACCCACCGCGGTCGGGTTTTGTATGTACATTAAGCGGGCCTGTATTGATGCCGTCGGCTACTTCGATGATAAGAACTTCGGCGCCGGATATGGAGAAGAGTGCGATTTTTGCATGCGCGCGAAAGCTAAAGGGTGGAAACATGTACTCGCTGCCGATACCTTTGTCTACCACGCAGGCAGTGTGAGTTTCGGAAGCGGAAAAAACCCATTGCACAATAATGCCCAGAAGAAGCTGGATATGCTCTACCCGTCGTATCACCGGCTGGTTCGTGAACATATAACTGAAAATCCGGCTCAAACATACCGTATTAATGCGACGATGCACCTGATGAGAGCATCGAAAAAGCAAAACATTCTTTATGTGTTGCATAATATGGGAGGGGGTACTGAAAAGCATATATGCGATATAGTGGAGCATTTGAGTGCTGAGATCAATCCGTTTACGCTGATGCCATCCAATAATGGGTTGAAAATGACGCTCAGGTTTGGGGTGACCCCTCAATCAGACAGTTTATGCTTTTCAATACCCGAAGAATATGAGGAGTTATTAAAAGCCTGCAAACATCTCAAAATTGCTCGAGTTCATTTCAATCATATCATTGGAATAAATTCCGCAATATGGAAGATCGGAAAGGATTTGGGCGTTCCCGCAGACATTACTTTGCATGATTACTATTATATAAATTCAAATCCCACGCTTGCGGATGAAAACGGCAAATTTCAAAAAGATCTGATTCATGGAAATGACCTGCCACATCAAGGAAGCCTGCCGGCTGGCGATTCTGGTTTGCCCGACCTTGACGCGCGAGCGATGCATGAGCTTTTGGGATCGGTCGACCGGATCTTTGCCCCTTCCGCGTTTACCTGCGAGATATACAAGCGGAAATACCCCGACCTACAGCCCATCATAGCCTATCACCCGGATTGGGAAAAAGATTATCCTTACCCACCGGTGCAATTGAATTCGGTTTCAGCGGATCAGCCGCTTAAAATATTAGTCTTGGGCGCGCTGAGTCGTGAAAAGGGGGCGGATATATTAGAATCTTGTGCCGTTTTGGCTCAAATTCGAAAAATCCAATTGGATTTTCAACTTCTTGGATATGCGTATCGGCCGTTGAGCAAAGAGGTCCATCAGCATGGCCCTTACCGCGACGAAGATCTGCAGACTCTGATTTCCAATCTTTCTCCTCATTTGATCTGGTTTCCAGCGCAATGGCCCGAGACCTACAGCTACACCCTTAGCGCCGCTCTGCGCTCTGGTCTGCCGATCGTAGCGCCCAATTTCGGTTCCTTTCCTGAGCGGCTGCAAATGCGGCCCTTTACGTGGATAGAAACATGGGACAGTTCCCCATCCCAGTGGCTTGACCTTTTTGCGTCCATTCGAGATCAGCTAATCGCTACCTGCCATAAACAGAGGTTGTTTTCATGGCCAGAGCAGCCGATTCCTTCCGGTTTTAAATATCAGACCGATTACTGTACTGCTCCAAATCCTCCAGCCGCAAATTCGGATTCAGGCGGAAATTCTGAATATGAGCTCGACATAGAATGGATTCGGCGCTTTGAGGGCGCAAAAATAAGCGCTCGCGCCGGAAACCTGGCATTATCCCGAAGGGAAAGATTGCTGAGGCTGCTTCTATATTTAAGGCAAAACATCATTATTTCATGGCTACTCAGGTTGGTTCCATTTGAAATACAGAGAAGAATCAAAAGGCGGCTTTCCTCAAGGCCTGCCCACGAATTGTTGATTCGCTAAATTATCTTAATAAAAGTTGCATTCATTATGACGCTTACATAAAGTAGGGGCGTGCTATTAACCCCATCCCACGGATGGCGGGCAAGGCGTGAAGCGCACGACATGAAGCAAAGGAATCTCAGGCCGCAAAAGCAGCGGACGCCGAGGCAAAGACATTGATGCAGCTCGCCAATGCCAAGTGAAAATTCTTTTGGCGCGAATTCAGAGAGAAACATTGTTCCGACAGAGTGTACGAATCCTGATCGCCGTCCAAAAAGAGGTTGAACGCGGCTGCTAATTTTTGCCCTGATCTAAATGACATCGAAACCACCGGCATGAAGATGGAAATATGCTAAACGCTATTTCGCTTATGAAAAATAGGCTGAAAACGATTGCAAAAAGGCTATGTCGATCGGCTATATCCAAATCCATGGGGCAGACCCATGAGGCATCCTCAAATTCTGGGCGCATGCTTTCCATCATCGTTATCGTTTACAACATGCAGCGCGAATCACCTCGCACGCTGCGTTCGCTCCAGGAAGAGTACCAGGAGGGGGTTTCGGCCAAAGATTACGAAGTGATTGTAATCGAGAACGGATCGGCCAAACCTTTGCAAGAGAACGACGTTTGCTCTAATGGAACAAATTTCAGCTATTATCGTTTGAATAACCCACCGCCATCTCCGGCGTATGCCATTAATTTCGGTGTCGGCAAAGCGAAAGGAGATATCGTCTGCGTCATGATCGATGGGGCCTGCATTTTGACCCCCGGTGTGCTGCGGATGGCGCTGAAAGCTTTCTCGGCCTTTCCCAATCCTATTGTCATGACGCGCTACTTTTTTCTGGGACCTGGAAGGCAGAATATTACTATCGGGCAAGGCTATAATCAACAGGTCGAGGACAAATTGCTGGAAAAGATCGGCTGGCCCAAGGATGGGTATCGGTTGTTTGAAATCGGAGTGCCGCTGCCACGGCCCAATTCAGACATAACACCCGACGAGTACAGGGTGATCTGGTTCGCCAGATTGTTCGAAAGCAATTGCATTTTCTTTAAAAAAGAGACGTTCATCAGGTTCGGTGGGTGCAATGAAAAGTTCGATTTGCCCGGAGGCGGCTTTCTCAATCTTGATATGTTTCGAGAGGCGGCTCGGCTGGAGGACACCGAAGTCGTGCAATTGATCGGCGAGGCCGTATTTCATCAGGTTCATGGTGGCACGACGACGAACATCCCGATGGAAGAAAAGAGATTGGAGATCGAACGTTATAACAAGCAGTACAAAGAAATCAGAAAAGAAGATTATGCGGTACCGCAAAAGAGGATCTATCTGCTCGGTAGCGCGTCCAGCCCGTGTGCATTCAAAAATAGCCAATGCTGATGACAGATTCCAAAATCAAGGGGAAGAGAATGAATCCTTCGCAGGACACCCACCTCAAGACCGTCGGATACATCTTGTGGATCTTCGGCTTTACCGGCTCCCACCGGTTTTACTACGGCAAGCCGGTAACGGGAACCATCTGGTTTTTTACCCTGGGGCTCTTCTTCATCGGCTGGATCGTGGATCTCTTCCTGATCCCATCCATGGACCGCCAGTCCGACCGGCGATTTCGGGCGGGGCGACTGGATTATACGGTGGCCTGGATCCTGCTGACCTTCCTGGGACTGTTCGGCATCCACCGGTTTTACATGGGCAAATGGTTTACGGGGATTTTGTACCTGATCTCGGGCGGCATCTTCGGCCTCGGCTACCTGTACGATCTATGGACCATCAATGATCAGATCACGCAGATCAACAGCACTCCGTAACCGTGCAACGGGCATTAGATTATGAGCAGAACAGCCATTGTCATCGGCGCCACCGGGCTCATCGGCCAGGCCTTGGTCGATCAGCTGGCGGCGGCGGACTTCATCGGCCGGGTCGTGACCCTCACCCGGCGGCCGGCCGTGCACCCGTCGGCCAAGGTTCTCAATCAGGTGGTGCATTTCGCGCAGCTGGAGGCACACGCCGAAGCCTTCTCCGGCGACCTGCTCTTCTCTTGCCTGGGAACGACCCGCAAACAGGCCGGATCCATCGCCGCCCAGCGCGTCGTCGATGTGCACTACCAGTTCGAGGCCGCCCAGCTGGCCGCCGGGCAAGGGGTGCCGCATTACCTGCTGGTTTCGTCCAGCGGCGCCAATGCCCGCAGCCGTAATGCCTACTTGCAGATGAAGGGCGAGTTGGAGCAGCGCGTGCAGGGCCTGGGTTTCGGCCGCATCTCTATTTTCCAGCCTTCGCTGCTGCTCGGCCGGCGGGCCGAGCCGCGTCCCGGCGAGCGACTGGGGAGTTGGATGTTACCCCTCCTTTGCTGGCTGCCGGGCTTGCGTCGGTTCCGTCCTATCCGTGCGGATCAGGTGGCCGCCAAAATGGTCCAGGTGAGTCAAATGCCGGGCCCGCCGCTTGAGTGGTTCCGGCTGGATGAAATCTTTGCTTAATCCGGCCCCGAACCGGCATCCGGCATCCGGATTCCAGAATTCATCTGCCGGTCGGCATCCTTTTGGTCGGGACATCTACCTTATTAAAAGGGGCTGTCAAGCCGTTGTCCCCCCACGGGCCTCGCAATAACCAGCATCATTTCAGCCGCTTCAGCAACCCCCTTTCTCCTTGACATGACGTGCCGATCTTGATTATAGGTCGAAGCTTGCTCGGGGGTCGGCCCTGCGATCCGTCAGTGCTGTCGGGGGTCGTGAGCGAGGGGAAGCACGCAATTCACATTAAATTCTGGACAGTTGGACGACACGCCCCATGAGTGTGATGGCGCCGCTAGGATCGCAAAAAGAAGCCATTCTGGGCCGATGGCTCGCACGGGTAATCGATACCTACCCCCCTGAGACCGCTCGCTTTCTGCGAAGCCAGAAGGATCCTTTCGCCAACCCGGTGGGCCACGCCACCCGCCAGAGCCTGACGGCCCTGATCGATCTCCTGGTTGCAGGCTTGGACGAGGCGGCGGCCAGAGCGGCTCTCGATCCTGTTATCCGGGTGCGCGCCATTCAAGCCTTTTCTCCCGCCCAAGCCGTAGGCTTCGTGTTCGACCTCAAGGTCATCCTGCGTGAAACGCTGGGCACCCTGCCCAAGGCCGCCGACGAACTTTCGCTGCTCGACGGCCGCATCGATCGTTTGGCGCTGATAGCCTTCGACATTTACATGCAATGCCGTGAAAAGATTTACGAACTCAAAGCCAACGAAATGAAAAATACGACGTACAAGGCATTTGCCAGAGCAGGCCTTATCAAAGATCAAGATCAAGGAGCCGGACAATGAGTGATCCCGGCTCCGGCGGGGGCGCGGACAGGACCGCGGCCGCCCGAACGAGTTTAAACCCTTTTCATATGGAGGGCCCCGATCGGTCGGGGCCAAGAGTGAGGTGCGGGTAGATGAATAAATTTTACTTATCATCATTGCTGGCGGTTTTTGTGCTGGCCCTGATCGCCTGGGCGGGAGGCCCCGCTCTCCCCTGGCTGTTTGGGATTGTTCTACCGTATGCGGCCGTCATCCTTTTCGTCGTGGGGGTGATCCGCAAGGTCATGGGCTGGTCGCGGTCGGCTGTGCCGTTCGCCATTCCCACCACCGGCGGCCAGCAGCGCTCCATGCCGTGGATCAATCAGAACAAGATCGACAATCCCTCGACCAAGTTCGGTGTTTTCATCCGCATGGCGCTGGAAATCCTGACGTTCCGGTCGCTTTTCCGCAACACCCGCATAAAGATGACCGAGGAAGGCCGCTTCAGCTACAACCTGGAGCTCTTCCTGTGGATCGGCGCCCTGGCCTTCCATTACGCCTTCCTGGCCACCCTGGTGCGTCACCTGCGCTTTTTTCTGGAGCCGGTGCCCTTATGCATCAAGGCCATCGAGACCATCGACAGCTTCTTCCGCTTCGAGATCTCCTACGACGCCATCCAGTTCGGTCTGCCCGGCGTTTACATCTCGGGCATCGTGCTGTTTGCCGCGGTGAGCTACCTTTTCCTGCGGCGCCTGTTGATTTCCAAGGTGCGCTACATCTCCCTGGCCCAGGACTATTTCCCCCTGTTTCTCATCATGGGCATCGCCTTCACTGGCATCCTGATGCGCTATTTCACCAAGGTGGAGATCGCGGCGATCAAGGACCTGACCATGAGCCTGGTCACCTTCAAGGCCCTGGCCTTCAACGTGCCCCAAGGCATCGGACCGCTTTTCTATATCCACCTGATCCTGGTCTGCACGCTGCTGGCCTATTTCCCCTTCAGCAAGCTGATGCACATGGGCGGCATCTTCCTGAGCCCGACGCGCAACATGACGGCCAACACCCGCGAGGTGCGGCATGTGAACCCCTGGAACTATCCGGTCAAGGTGCACACCTACGAGGCCTACGAAAACGAGTTCCGCGAAAAAATGATCGAGGCCGGACTGCCGGTGGACAAGATGCCCGATGAATCGACCGCGGAAGAGGAAAAGGAGTAAACGACCATGGCAGACGAAACACCCAAACCCTCCGAACTCTTATCGAACATCGATTATCGTCCGCCCGCCAAGCAGTGGATGGACGTGCCGGTCAATATCCGCAAGGGCATGTACTGCTACGCCGCCAACCCCAAGAGCGTCGAGTACCTGGGCCTGCCCAATGCCCGGGCCTGGAACCCCACCGACGAGGATTGGAAGCTGCCCGAAAACTGGCAGCAGATCCTCCACGAAGGGTTCAAGGAGCGCCTGGAGAAGTTCCGTTCCATCAAGGTCTTCATGGATATCTGCGTGCGCTGCGGCGCCTGCGCCGACAAGTGCCACTTCTTCATCGGCACCGGCGACCCCAAGAACATGCCCGTTCTGCGCGCAGAACTGCTGCGCTCGGTCTACCGCAACGACTTCACCCTCATGGGCAAACTGCTGGGCCGCTTCGCCGGTGCGCGCCCCATGACCATCGACGTGCTCAAGGAGTGGTGGTACTATCTGTTCCAGTGCACCGAGTGCCGGCGCTGCTCGCTCTATTGCCCTTACGGCATCGACACCGCCGAGATCACCATGTTTGGTCGCGAGCTGATCAACCTGCTGGGCCTGAACATCGACTGGATCGCCACCCCGGTGGCCAACTGCTACCGCACCGGCAACCACCTGGGCATCCAGCCGCACGCCTTCAAGGACATGATCGATTTCTTCGTGGACGACATCGAAGAGATCACCGGCGTTCGCATGGAGCCCAATTTCAACAAGAAGGGCGCCGACATCCTCTTCATCACCCCCTCGGGCGATGTCTTCGCCGACCCCGGCACCTACACCTGCATGGGCTACCTGATGCTGTTCCACTTCCTCAAGGAGAAGTACGGCCTGGACGTGACCTGGAGCACCTACGCCTCCGAGGGCGGCAACTTCGGCTCGTTCACCTCCCACGAGGTGATGAAGCGGCTCAACGCCAAGATGTATCTGGAGGCCCGGCGCCTGGGGGTCAAATGGATCCTGGGCGGCGAGTGCGGCCACATGTGGCGCGTGATCAATCAGTATATGGACACCATGAACGGCCCGGCCGACTTTTTGGAAGTGCCGGTCAACCCCATCACCGGCACGCGCTTCGAAAACGCGGCCTCCACCAAGATGGTGCACATCGCCGAGTTCACCGCCGATCTGATCAAGCACGGCAAGCTGGACCTTAAGCCCGAGCGCAATGACAATAAGATCCTGACCTTCCATGATTCATGCAACCCGGCCCGCGGCATGGGCATGTTCGACGAACCGCGCTACGTGATCCAGAACGTGGCCAATCACTTCTACGACATGCCGGCCAACACCATCCGCGAGCAGACCTTCTGCTGCGGCAGCGGTTCGGGCCTCAATGCCGGTGAAAACATGGAAGAGCGCATGGCCGGCGGTCTGCCCCGGGCCAACGCGGTCAAATACGTCCATGAGAAACACGGCGTGAACATGCTGGCCTGCGTCTGCGCCATCGACCGGGCGGCGCTGCCCACCTCCATGGCCTATTGGGTGCCGGAGGTACAGGTCACCGGTATGACCGAACTGGTGGCCAACGCCCTCGTCCTGCCTGGAGAACAAGAACGCACCACGGACCTGCGCGGCGAACCGCTGCCGGGAATGGAGGAAGCCGATGAATGATAAAAAATGGATCGTATTGGGACTGGCGGTTTTCCTGGTCCTGTTTCTGTCGCCCTTCTTGTACAACGTCCTGATAAAAGGGGCCAAGGCGGCGCCCATGCCCGAGGTGGTCCTGACGGAAAAGGCCAAGGCCGCCAAGCAATGCGTCATGCCCACCGAGTTCATGCGGGCCAATCACATGCAATTGCTCGACGAGTGGCGGCTCAAGGTGGTGCGTTCCGGTCTGCGGGACTTCACCAATGCCGAAGGCAAAACCTTCAACATGAGCCTGTCCAACACCTGTCTGGATTGTCACAGCAACAAGGCCGACTTTTGCGACCGTTGCCATAATTATGCGTCCGTCGCCCCCTACTGCTGGGATTGCCACATTCAAAACCCCCAAGGAGAAACGAAATGAAAAGCAGCCGCAGACGCTTTATTAAGTTGGCGGGCATCGCCGCTTTGGGGCTTGGCGCTCAGCCGGCGATCAAGGCCATCGCCCCTGCCGCCGAACATGGGTCCCAGATGCAATTCACCCAAAGCCCCAACGCCTTGACCGCCAAACAGTGGGCCATGGTGATCGACGCCCGCCGTTTTAAAACTCCGGCGGATCTGGAACCGATGATCGAGGCGTGCCACAAGCTTCACAACGTCCCCCATTTCACCGAGAAGCGACATGAGATCAAATGGATATGGGAAACTCACTACCATAATGCGTTTCCCAACGTCCCCAACCGTTTCATCAGCGAAGAGACAGAGGAGCGTCCTTATCTGGTGCTCTGCAACCATTGCCAGAATCCCCCTTGCGTGCGGGCCTGCCCAACCCAGGCCACTTTCAAGCGCGCGAGCGACGGCATCGTCATGATGGACATGCACCGTTGCATCGGCTGCCGTTTCTGCATGGCGGCCTGTCCTTACGGCTCGCGCAGTTTCAACTTTGTCGATCCCCTCAAGGGTCTGGTGGAGAGCGAGATCAACCTGAAATATCCACGCCGGATGAAGGGTGTCGTTGAAAAGTGCACCTTCTGCGTGGAGCGCCTGGCCGAAGGTCAGATGCCGGCCTGCGTGGAAGCCTCCAACGGCGCCATCGTCTTTGGCGATCTGGAAGATCCCGAATCCGAAGTGCGGCAAGTCCTGCGAGAGAATTTTACCATCCGGCGCAAACAGAACCTAGGCACCGAACCATGCGTCTATTACATCGTGTGAGGTGGGTATGCTCGAATTAGCCTTAAAAGGAAGCAAAGCTTATTGGACATGGGTGGTGGCCCTGCTGGGGGTCATCGGTGCCGGTTTCGTGCTCTATCTGGGGCAGCTGCAAATCGGCTTGGGCATCACCGGTATGAGCCGGGATGTCTCCTGGGGTTTTTACATCGCCAATTTCACCTACCTCGTCGGCGTGGCCGCCGGAGGCGTGATGGTCGTGTTGCCCTATTACCTGCACGACTACAAGGCCTACGGCAAGGTCACCATCCTGGGTGAATTCCTGGCCATCGCCGCGCTGGTCATGTGCCTGCTCTTCATCCTGGTGGACCTTGGCCAGCCCATGCGCGGTCTCAACGTGTTTCTCTACCCCACGACCAACAGCGTCTTGTTTTATGACGCCCTGGTGCTCAACGGCTATTTGCTGATCAACCTGGTCGTGGGCTGGAACGTGCTGGAGGCCGAACGCAACGGCGTACACTACCAGAAATGGCTCAAACCGATCATCTACATCTCCATCCCGTTTGCCGTCAGCATCCACACGGTCACGGCCTTTCTGTATTCGGGCCTTCCCGGCCGCGGTTTCTGGCTCACGGCGATCCTGGCCCCGCGCTTCTTGAGTTCGGCCTTCGCCGCCGGACCGGCCCTGCTGGTGCTGCTGTGCCTCTTTATCCGCAAGACCACCAAGTTCGACCCGGGCAAGGAGCAGATCCAGAGCCTGGGCCTGACTGTGGCTTACGCCATCTGCATCAACGTGTTCTTCTTCCTGTGCGAGATCTTCGTGGCCTTCTACAGCCAGATTCCCGAGCACATGGATCACATCAAGTACCTGTTCGTGGGCCTGCACGGCCACGGTGCCCTGGTGCCCTGGATGTGGACCTCCATGGCCCTGATGGTGATCGGCATCATCCTGACCGTCAACCCCGGCACCCGCAAGAATGAAACCACCCTGGCCGTGGCCTGCGCTTTAATCATCGCCGGTACCTGGATCGACAAAGGCCTGGGCATGATCTCGGGCGGGTTCGTGCCCAACCCCCTGCACGAGGTGAACGAGTATGCGCCCACCCCGTGGGAGATCGGCATCACCGTCGGCGTGTATGCCATCGGCGCCCTGGTGTTGACCATCCTCTACAAGATGGCTGTCGGCGTGAAGGAAGAGGTCAGGGCATAACCTGATCGTTCCGTATTAGAAAAGGTAAAGGCCCGTCGGCGAGTCCGGCGGGCCTTTTTTCTGTTGCCGAAGACGCTAGAATTCCATCACCTCGCCGACGTCGGGAACCCGGACTGAAACATTTTGTGCATATTCCTGGATAGCGCGGATGAATCCCGGCATGTCGATCAACGGCATCGGGCGGGTTTTGGTTCCCGGCAGGTGGGGTTTGGAAAAGTTGTCGTAGTGGAACAGCACCACGGTGCTGGGTCGGGTCATCGCGATGAGTCGCTGGGGATAGCCCTGCCGGCGCTTCCAGCCGGGCACACACAGGAAGAGCACGTCGCAGGCGTGACCCTGGAGCGCTTTTTCCTCGAAATTGGCGCTGCCCACATGCAGAAAACGAATACCCTGCAACTGCAACATGGGCGCGAACACCGTGCCTACCCGGTAGCCGCTGGCCTTCATAGGCAGCGTCATCGAGGGTCGGATCTCGCCCTCGAACGGTACCTTGCCCATGGCCACCAGGCCGTGGGCCGAGCGAATCATGGTCACGGAGGCTGTATCGGTCAGGGTTACGGATTCGCCGCCGGCGCAGACGCGGGTGCGCTGCGGCAGGCCGTTCAGGGACATCAGGATATCCAGGGAGCGGCTGCCCACCACCGCGCAGTTGTTGCGCGCAGCGATCCAGGGCACGTCCAGGGCGTGATCCGAGTGGGTGTGACCCACCACGATGGCCGCAACTTTCTCCGGATCGGGCAGGGCGGCATTGATGGCTGCCGGATCGGGCGTGATGCTCCTAAGCAGGGTATTGAAGATGTCGACCCGGGTGTAATAAGGGTCGATGAGAATCACTTCCTTCTCGGTTTGAAACCGAAGTCCGGCCGCGCCGGTCCAGGTGACATGGGTCATATGGCTTTAGCCCTCCGTTTTTAGCGGCCGATAGATAGCGGCATTCAGCCTTCTATGCTATAAAATCAGTGGTCGGGCAACCGAAACATCCCTCTTTTCGATTCCGGGGCCATTGGCGGCGAAAAAGAGCTAAATGGCGGTCCAGCCTAAAGAGATCAGTGGGGTGGCCGATAGATTAGGATGGGATATGGCCATTAGCGGGAAAGGATACCCCCGTCGGCTCCGGCAAGGGCAAGGGGAAAGGGATCGGATATGCAATTAAAAATGGAGGATCTGGCGCCCTTCCAGGAAATTTGCCGGAAAATCTGCCTGAATATTCCACCCTCCTACCAATGGCAATGGGACCAAAAGCGGGGCATGGCCGTGGTGGTGCTTTGCGGTGAAGAGACCGAGCTGGTCTTTTTCCCGCTCTTCAAGGAGTTTCGCCACCATTGGAATTTTACCACGGAGCCGCCCGAAACCGTGGATGTCACTCAATGGGTCAACGATAAGTTCGGTCTGATGCCGGGCCAGGCGGTCTTCACCTCCCTGCCATTGCACAACCTGGTGCTGTGTGTGGCCTGGTGGCCCTGGGGCGACGACGATAAGGTTTCCATGCGGGTGGGCCTGATCCCCACCCACGGCATCAAGCTGCGGGATGAGATCGCTTATGAATGCCTGCGTCGCTGGTTGAAGATCCAACCCTGCGATCCCTCGAAATAGGTTGACGCCTTTTTTATCAATGCCTATAGTCCGCCCTTCCTTTCGGTCCGCGACACCTTGATGATTGTTTTCAGATATTGAGGGGTTCCCGGGGACGCGGGAAGATTTTTTTGTTTCTGGAGCGATGCCCACGCATGTCCCCCAGCGCCAAAGCTAACGTCAAAGTGCTCTTTGCCCTTACCCTGGTGCATTTCACCGGTGACTTTTACAGTTCGTTCACCACGCCGCTTTTCCCCCTCTTCGTGGAGAGGCTGGGGCTGTCCCTGACCCAGGTGGGGCTGATCGCCGGCATCAACCGCATGCTGGCCTTTGTCGTGCAACCTTCGGTAGGCTACCTGGCCGACCGGTACCAGACCCGTGGTTTCATCATGGTGGGCCTGATCATGGCTGTGGTGTTCATTCCCCTTTCAGGGATCGCCACCGGTTTCTGGACCCTGCTGCTGGCCGTTTCGGTGGGCTCGGTGGGTTCGGCCATGTTTCACCCCTCGGTGACCGGGCTGGTGCCGCTTTATTCGGGCAACAAGGCCGGGTTTGCCATGTCGGTGTTCAACACGGGCGGGACGCTGGCCTTCGGACTGGGTCCGCTGTTCATCACCTGGTATGCTTCGCGGTACGGTTTGGGGGCGCTGCCGCTGACCATGGTGTTGGGGCTGATTTCGGTCGCCTACCTGTTCGTCGCCGTTCCGATGCCCCAAAGCGAAGGCCTGGGCGCTCTCGGGTTTCTGGGATCGATCAAGGAGAGCCTGGGGGATGCCTGGAAAAGCGTGGCCCTCATCTGGATGGTGATGGTGCTGCGGGCTTTGGTGGGGCAGTCCTTTCTGACCTTCATGCCGGTGCTCTATGTGCAGCGGGGCAATTCGGTGGTGGCGGCCGGGGTGATTTTCACCTTGTTCACCATGTCGGGCACCATCAGCGGACTGACCGCCGGCCATCTGTCCGACCGTATCGGCTTCAAAAAGATCTTTTTTTTCACCCACAGTCTGATGGCGCCGGTGATGCTGCTCTTTTTGCACCTTTCGGGCCGCTGGGTCTATCTGGGCGCCGTGCTGGCCGGCATGTTCGTCCTGGCCACCATGCCCCTGGGGGTGGCCCTGGCCCAGCAACTGGCGCCCAAGGGCCGTTCCATGGTCTCCAGTCTGATGATGGGATTTGCCTTCGGTCTGGGCGGCATCCTTACGCCCATCGTCGGCAGGATGGCCGATCTTTACACTATCGAGCCGGTCCTGACCGTGGTTTCTCTGCTGCCGCTGCTGACCCTGCCGTTGATCTGGGCGTTTCCCAAAGGCCGGTAAAATCTCATTTGACCGAGCGCGGCGGATAGAAATCGGGGTAGAGCGTCTGGGCACACTCCGGGCAGATACCGTGGGAGAAGTCGGCCTCCGAATGGGTGTGAATGTAGTGTTCGATGGGCTGCCACCGGTTGTTTTCGTCCCGGATTTTTTTGCAGGAGGCGCAAATCGGCAGCAGGCCGCTGAGCCGCTTGACTTCCGTCAGCGCTTTTTCCAGCTGACCGATCAGGTTCTCCCGCTCTTTGGCCGCCTGGTATTTGACCAGGGCGATCTCGATGGTGTAGCGCAACTCGGCATTGTCATAAGGCTTAAGAATATAGCCGTAGGCATTGGCTTTGACGGCCCGGTCCAGCATGGAGTGGTCGCTTAAGCAAGTGATGAAGACCACGGGCACATCCACCTGGTTATGAATCAATTCGGCGGCTTCCACGCCGTTCATATCCCCTTCCAGCAGTATGTCCATCAACACCAGATCGGGGCGGTGCTCCACAGCACCCCGCACGGCGGCAGGTCCGCTGCGCGCGATATCACACACATCGTGGCCGAACGACGCCAGCCGCGCTTCCAATACGGTGGCCACATGGGCATCGTCTTCGACCACGAGAATTTTTGCCGCTGAGCTCATAAAAAATCCCCTTTCGCCAGGTTCATCAGGAGCACCGCCGAACCAGCCGGTGTTCCCAAGGGGTTGCTGTGCATGCAGCCGGTTGTCCGCCCCGTTGCAAAACCGGTGGCGTTGGAGAGCCGGCGCGTTGAATCCTGCCTGTACTTTAGTGAACAGGTGTCACTTTTTAGACACCCGGCGCGGGGGTTCGCAGATCATCCTCAGTGGGGCGGAATTCAGGGTAATTGATACGATCCGGTACAATTTCAATTTGTTATGCGCTGGTACAACCACCGCGCGGCCATTTGGGCGGCCCTGATGAAATCCGGCCCTCTATGGCTGCAGTATAGTTTAGCAATAGTCTTGCCAGGTTTGGGAAATGAGGAATGAGACCTGCATGGCGGGCTTCAATCCTCCTGATGAAAGCGCTTGATGATGTAGCCGCCCGATTTTTCGTCCGGTTCGAGTTCCATCAGGTCGCGGGCCGCCGCTTCTTCCAGAAGCTTGTTGAACGAGCGGAAACCATAATAGGACTCGTTGAAGCCGGGGCGCCGGCGCTTTAGGGTCTGCTTGACCATGGAGCCCCAGATCTTTTCCTCGGACCCGCGCTCTTCGGCCAGGGCCTCCAGGGTTTCCATGATCAAGTCGAGGGCCTCCTGGGTCCGTTCTTCGGGATCCTTTTCTGCAGAGGTCGCGGCCGCATTGGCGGGGGCGGCGGTCTGGGCCGCCGGCTTGGCGCCCTGGCGGGTGGTTTTGCGGGTGGCCTTCTTGCGTGCTTTTTTCTTGCGCACCAGATCGTCATAATAGATGAACTCGTCGCAGTTGGCGATGAGCAGATCCGAACTGGAGTTCTTGACCCCCACGCCGATGACGATCTTGTTGTTTTCCCGCAACTTGCTCACCAGAGGGGAAAAATCGGAGTCGCCGCTGACGATCACGAAGGTATCCACGTGGGATTTGGTGTAACACAGATCGAGGGCGTCGACCACCATGCGGATATCGGCGGAGTTTTTTCCCGACTGGCGCACATGGGGAATTTCGATGAGTTCGAAGGCCGCCTCGTGCATCACGGCCTTGAACTCCTTATAGCGCTCCCAGTCGCAGTACGCCTTTTTGACCACGATGCTGCCCTTGAGCAGCAACCGTTCGAGCACCTTGTCGATGTCGAAGGCATCGTAGCGGGCGTCGCGCACCCCCAGGGCCACGTTTTCGAAGTCGCAAAACACGGCCAGATTCTCGGTTTCGGTGGTCTTGCCCATGAGGTCTCCTGTTGAAGGGAAGGGTAATTGTCTTCGTGGCTAGGGATACAGCCGGCCTAAGAAGTAGTTCATCTGCTTGTACCACCAGGGCCAGTCGTGGTTGACGTCATGTCCCCAGATGTCGATCCAGGCCGGAATGTGCTTCTCCTGGCAGATGACCGCCAGGTTACGCGTGTCGGCCAGCGCCTCCTCGTCCCAGGCCCCTTGTCCGGCGCAGACGATGATCGTGCGCCGGGCATATTGTTCTAAATACCACGGGTCGGACAAATTGGCCAGATAGGTCAGGGGCGAATTGAAATAGACGTCGGCGAGGCCGTTGCCGCCGTCCAGGCCGAACTCCGAGCGGTCGAGGCGGTAGAGACCGCTCAGGGCGATGGTGCCCTGGAAAAGGTCGGGGTGCTTGAAGAAGAAGTTGAGGGCATGGTAGGCGCCCATGCTGCAACCGTTGGTCATGGGCCGTACCGCCGGCTGGCGGCAGTGATCGCGCATGAACGGCACCACTTCATCGCACACGTATCGGTCGTAGGTTTCGTGGCGCGCATTGCGCACGGCCGGCGGCACGCCGAAGTCATACCAGGACTCGCTGTCCACGCTGTCCACGCAGAAGAGTTTGATACGGCCGCCGTCGATGTAAGGGGCGATGGCCGCGATCATCCCCAGTCCCTCGTAATCGTAATAGCGCCCCCGGGAGCAGGGAAAGACGATGAACGGATCGCCCCAGTGGCCGTAGACCTTCAAAGCCATCTCGCGTCCCAGGGCCGGGCTGTGCCAGCGGTGTTCTTCGATCAGCATATGTTCTTTATGGTTTTAAGTTTTAGGTCTTTGGTTTTAAGTTGAGGTTGAAAATCTATCAGATGGCATGCCGCCACCTAACACCTAAAACTTAAAACCCACATTTATTTTGTTTCATGAATGAACGCCGTAATCTCTTCGATCCGCGCGATCTCCGGTGACCGGAAGATATAGCCGATGTCGCCCAGCGCGCTGCTGAACACCCCGGGCACGCTGGCCACCTGGACGATGCTGTCACCGTACCGTCGCAGGACCTCTTCGTGCCCGAAGCGGTAGGGGATGCCGTGTTTGCGGCTGGCGTAGCAGCAGTGATACTTGCGCGTGTAGTTCAAGCCGGCATCGCCGTTGACCAACAGGTGGGCCCAGGCCCGGTAGATGTCGATGTCGCAGGCGTAGTTGAACATGTCGGTCGTATAGCCGCCGGGCGGCCGCATGTTGACTTCCAGAGCCACGTACTGCTCCGGTCCGGTCTGGAAGAACTCCATATGGAAAAATCGCTCGCGGACATCGAAGATCTGCACGCATCGTCGGCCCAATGATTCCAGGGCCGGCGGCACCACGCGCAGGGAGTGGTAGCTGACATGGCGTGCTTCGTTGACCGTTTCCATGATGCCCTGGCTGTAAACGTGCGCCGTGTAGAAGACAATTCGTCCTTCCCGGTCGGTCAGACCGTCAAACGAGCAGATGCCGCCGTGGACGAACCCCTCCATGATGTAGGGCACCGGCGGCTTGTCCTGGAAGAAGGCGGCCAGATCCAGGTCGTTGTCCAAACGGTATGTGTTGAGGGCCCCCACGCCGGCGTCGGGCTTGGCCACCACGGGGTAGCCGGTTTCGGCGATCAGCGCCCGGGCCTCGTCCCGCGTGTGCACCACGCGGCCCGGCGCCACAGCCGCGCCGGCTGCGCGGAACTTCTCCTTCATCATCGATTTGCGCCGGATGTGGCCGATGGTGCCGCCCCGGACGCCGAAGATATTGAAGTCGTCCCGCAACCGGGCTTCGGTCTCGAGCCAGTACTCGTTGAGCGAATCGAGCCGCTCCAGCTTGCCGTAGCGGTGGGTGAAGTAGCCGCAGGCGCGCACCAGCTGGTCGTAAGAATGCATGTCGTCCACGCGGTAGTATTCGGTCAGCGCGTGGCGCACCTCGGGCGCCAGCTGGTCGTAGGGCGCGTCGGCGATGCCCAGTACGTTGGCGCCGGCCTCTTTCAAATGCCGGCAGAACTGATGGTACTGGGGTGGAAAATGGGGCGACAGGTAAACGACGTTCATGGCGATATCCTCAAACGTGGTATTCGACCGGTTTGCGGCGTGGCGGATCCGGCGCCCGCAACCGACGATCCCAAAGATGCGGCCCTTCCATCGCCCCTTTCCGGCGGATGGAGGGCAGGCCTATTCGGCCGAGGCCACCACCGAAGCCTTGACGATTACCACCGGCTCTTTGGGCACGTCGTCGTGCATGCCGCTGCGGCCCGTGGCGACGGCCTTGATCTTGTTGACCACGCCTTGGCCTTTGGCCACTTTGCCGAACACCGCGTAACCCCATCCCTGTGGATTCTTGGCTTTGAAATTGAGAAAATCATTCTTCTTCACGTTGATGAAAAACTGGGCGGTGGCGCTGTGGGGGTCCGAGGTGCGGGCCATGGCCACAGTGTAGGTATCATTCTTCAAACCGTTGTCGGCCTCGTTCTCGATGGGCGCGCCGGTCTGCTTCTCCCGCATGTCGGCGGTCATGCCGCCCCCCTGGATCATGAAGCCGTCGATCACCCGGTGAAAGATGGTGCCGTCGTAATGCCCGGCATTCACATACCCCAGAAAGTTGGCCACCGTCTTGGGGGCCTTGGCCTCGTCCAGTTCCAAAAAGATGTCGCCCATGCTGGTTTCCAGTTTGACCACGATAGACTCCTTTCACGAGCACGGCGGCGCGTTCCCGCCATGCCATTCAAATTCAAATCGCCTCCTACATCCGAGAGGCTTCCGGCCACGGGCCGGACACATGATTTGCCCTTATACATGAAACCGCCCCTGATTGCTACAATCAGAGCGGCCGATGCGCATCCCCTGCGCAGCCGACCGTGCCAGGCAATACGCAGGTAATATAAAGGTCCCCGATCGGGCGCGAAGCCTTTGAATATAGGTTGCGGGCTTGCATGGGACCGCCGGTGGTGTTATGGTTTTGCTCACTTGTGCCCGCCGATCGCCACAGCGGACAAAATCCTCAAAATATCGAAGCCTTTGAAGGTCCAGGAGAATCGCATGCAGTTGACCATCACCCAGAGCAAGATGTTGAAACCCAAGCCGGACGAGACCAAACTCGGCTTCGGCACAGTGTTCACCGATCACATGTTCAATATGGATTACAATCCGCAAAAAGGGTGGCACAATCCGCGTATCGAACCCTATGCCCCGCTGGTCCTGGAGCCGTCCACCATGGTCCTGCACTACGGCCAGGGGATATTCGAGGGGCTCAAGGCCTATCGCACGGCCCAGGGAAAGATCCAGCTGTTTCGGCCCCGGGAGAACTTCAAGCGCTTGAACTATTCGGCGACCAAGCTGTGCATTCCGAATTTCGACGAAGGCTTCGCCCTCGAAGCGCTCAAGGCGTTGCTGCGGCTGGAAAAGGGGTGGGTGCCCAGCGCGCCCGGCACTTCGCTGTACATTCGCCCGACGATCATCGCCACCGATCCGTTCCTGGGGGTGCGCGCCTCCCACACCTACCGTTTTTTCATCATCCTGTGCCCGGTGGGAGCATACTATCCCGAAGGGTTCAATCCGGTGAAGATCATGGTGACCCGTGAACATGTGCGCGCCGTGCGCGGCGGCATCGGCGACACCAAGACCATGGGCAATTACGCGGCCAGCTTGTTGGCCGGCGAAAAGGCGCACCAGGCGGGCTACACCCAGGTGTTGTGGCTGGACGGCGTGGAGCAGAAGTATGTGGAAGAGGTGGGTTCCATGAACATCCACTTCGTCATCGACAACCAGATCGTGACCCCCATGCTTAACGGCAGCATCCTCTCGGGCGTCACCCGCGATTCGGTGCTGGCCCTGGCCCGGCATTGGGGCATGGCCGCCAGCGAGCGCAAAATCAGCATCGATGAAGTCTTCGCAGCGTACGAGAGCGGGCGGCTGTCGGAAGTGTTCGGCTCTGGCACGGCGGCGGTGATCTCTCCGGTGGGCGAGCTCAAATACGAAGACAAGCGCATCGCCATCGGCCAGGGCAAGGTGGGACCGGTGGCCCAGCGGCTGTTCGATACCATCATGGACATCCAGTACGGCCGGGCGGAGGATCCGCTGGGCTGGATCGAGGCGGTGGAGTAAAGGTCAGACAGAAAGTTGAATCGGCTGTAAACGCCAGTATCCAAAGAAAAGGAGCGTTTCATGCAAGTTCGCAAAGCGGTCTTTCCGGTGGCCGGTCTCGGCACCCGGTTCCTGCCGGCGACCAAAGCCATGCCCAAAGAGATGCTGACGGTGGTGGACAAACCTTTGATCCAGTATGCCGTGGAAGAAGCCCTTTCCTCGGGGATCACCGAGATCATATTCGTCACCGGCCGCAGCAAGCAGGCCATCGAAGATCATTTCGACCACTTTTGCGAACTGGAGCAGACCCTGATGGCCCGCAGCAAAAACGCCCTGCTGCGGGAGATCAACCACCTGGTGCCGGAATCGGGCACTTTTATCTACACCCGCCAGAACGAGCCGCTGGGGTTGGGGCACGCCATCTGGTGCGCCCGCAAAATAGTGGGCAACGAGCCTTTTGCCGTGTTGCTGGCCGACGATCTGATCAAATCGGAAAAGCCGGTCATCGGGCAGATGATCGAGCAGTTCAACCGCCTGAATGCTTCCATCGTGTGCGTGGAAGAGGTGGATCGCAGCGCCACCGCCAGCTATGGTATCCTGGACGCCGATATGCCCAAGGATCGACTCACCAAAGTGCGCGGCCTGGTGGAAAAGCCCCAACCCGACCAGGCGCCTTCGAACCTGGCCATCATCGGTCGCTATGTTCTGACCCCTGAAATCTTCGACATCCTGGAACTCAAGGAGACCGGCGCCGGCGGCGAGATCCAGATCACCGACGCCATGGCCCGGCTGCTCGACCAGCAGGCGCTGTACGGCTATCGCTACCAAGGCACCCGCTTCGATTGCGGCAGCAAGGTCGGTTTCCAGATGGCCAACATCGCCTTTGCCCTGGAACGGCCCGATATGCGCGTGCGATTGCTGCCTTTTCTCCAGCAGCTCTGCAAATGATCGCAGCGATAATGCGTTAGTCCCACGGAGTATCCATGTCCGCAAAGGCAGCGAGGCGCGATTCTCTCTTCCAGGAACCCGGCCCCGGACAGCATCTGCTTCGTTTCAAAGGCGACGTGGCGGTGTTTCGGCTGCGGGTGGGCCCCGACCGAAGCGGCCAGGCCTATGTGCGCACCAATCTCGGCCGTGGCCGGATCATCCGCCGGGAGATCATCCGCAGTGTGGAGCTCAACGAAGCGCCTCTGGCCCGGGATTGGTTCGACATCCCCATGGCATGCACCGAACCGGGCCTTTTCGAGGCGCGGCTGGCCCTGAACGAGGTGGGGCATTTCGAAGCCAAGTGCCTCTTCATGCCCGAGGGAGCGGCCGATCCGCTCTGGCCCGAAGGCCCCAACACCGCCATCAACGTTGAGCCGGCCGACACCGTTTGCGGCAATATCGTCTACAACGCCTTCGTGCGCCAGTTCGGCCCGCACAAGAACTGCCCCCGCAGCGACGGCTCGGCCACGGCCGAATGCATCAAGCAGCTGGATGGCGTCGGCTTCACGGTGATTCCACCTTCGGGCACCTTCCGCGACCTGATCGCCGAACTGGATTTCATCATGGGTCGCCTGGGTTGTCGGCTGCTGCAACTGCTGCCCATCCATCCCACGCCCACCACTTACGCCCGCATGGGGCGTTTCGGCAGTCCCTACGCCGCGCTGAGTTTTACCGCCGTGGACCCGGCCCTGGCGGTTTTTGACCCCAAGGCCACCCCCCTGGAGCAGTTCATCGAGCTGGTGGACGCCGTGCACGCCCGGGGCGGCAAGGTGATCATCGACATCGCCATCAACCACACCGGCTGGGCGGCCAGCCTGCACGAAACCCATCCCCAGTGGTTGGCCCGCAAGGAGAACGGCGAGATCGAGAACCCCGGGGCCTGGGGCGTGGTGTGGGCCGACCTCACCCGCCTGGACTACCGCCACAAAGAGATGTGGACCTATATGGCCGACGTCTTTCTCACCTGGTGCCGCCGGGGGGTGGACGGCTTCCGCTGCGACGCCGGATACATGATCCCCATGCCGGCCTGGCAGTATATCATCGCCAAGGTGCGCGACCAGTTTCCCGACACCCTCTTTCTGCTCGAGGGATTGGGGGGCAAGATCTCGGTGACCCGTGACCTGCTCAACCGGGGCAATTTCAACTGGGCCTACTCGGAACTCTTTCAGAACTACGACCGGAGCCAGATCGAGTGGTACCTGAGCGAGGCCAACGAGATCAGCACCGCCGAAGGGATCGCCATCCACTTCGCCGAGACCCACGACAACAATCGCCTGGCGGCCACCTCGGCGCTCTACGCCCGCATGCGCACCGCTCTGTGCGCGCTGCTGGCGCCCCATGGCGCCTTCGGTTTCGCCAACGGCGTGGAGTGGCTGGCCACCGAAAAAATCAACGTGCACGATGCCTGCGCCCTGAACTGGGGCGCGGCGGACAACCAGGTGGATGCCATCGCCCACCTGTGCCGGCTGCTCAAGACCCATCCGGCCTTCGGCGCCGGCGTGACCCTGCGCCTCATCGCCCAGGGCGAGGGCAATTTCGTGGCGCTGGCGCGGCACCATGAAGCCAGCGGCCGGGGGGTTCTGGTGCTGGTCAACCTGGACGTCGCGCATGCGGTCAATACGGGCTGGGACGCCCGTTTTATCGATTTCCTCAAGGCGCCGCTGGTGGACCTTATCGGCGGCCAGCAGGTTTCCTCTCGTCTAGGCAAACGCATCGGCCATCTGCAACTGGCCCCCGGGCAGGCGGTGTGCCTGGCCAACGCCGACGATCCCTGGCTGGCGGAAACCCACCGGGATGCGTCGGCCGCGCCGCCCCAGGCGGTCCGCCAGCGGCTCAGGGCCAAGGCCCTGGAGATTGCCGCAATGTTCCATGCGCAGGGGCCACTGGAAGCGCCCGACCAGGCGGCTCTGGCACTCCAGGCCGACCCCGAAGGGTTTTGCCGGGATCTGAACCCAGACGGGGAGGCGGCCCAAGTGATCTTCTGGGAATTTCCCCAGGACCTGCGGCGCCAGGTGATGGTGCCGCCCGGATTTTTGCTGATGGTGCGCGCGCCCCAGGCCTTTCGGGTGAGGATCAGCCAGGCTGGGCAGGTCCTGGCTGCCGAAGCGAGTCTGTCCGATGCCCAGGGCCGTCCGTTCGCGCTGCTCGGCCCTCTGGCGCCGCCCGAAGTGCACACCCTGCATGACCTCGAGCTCACCATTTTCGAGCCGCCCCAACCCAGGCATTGCAAATCCCAATTGCTGTACCTCGAGGACGGCTCCCGGGCCCGGGTGCGCATGGCCTTTACCCGCAACGAGTGCCACCGCCTGCCCTTGCGGGTGCTGGGCAGCAACGGCCGCGGCGCCGCCATGCGGGTGCACGCCGACGGTGGGCTGGAAAGCCGCTATGACGCCCTGCTGGCGGCCAACCTGAATCCCGATTTCCCGGAAGACCGCCACATCATGCTCGCCCGCCTGCGCGCCTGGGTGGTTTATCAGGGTTACTCCCAGGCGGTGGCCCCCGAGGCGCTGGAGGAGTTCGGCTTCGACTACCGCGGCGGCGCCTGGTGGCGCTACCAGATGCTGGCCGGCCAGGGTGAGCATATCGTCCTGCGCATGCGCGCCATGATGCCGGCCGAGCCGGCCAACACCGTCCTGATCCAGGTGGAACGGCTGCGTTGCCTCAGCGGCAAGGACGAACTGGCCGACGATCAGGCCGTGACCCTCATCATCCGGCCCGATGTGGAGGACCGCAATTTCCACCATGTCACCAAGGCCTTCACCGGGCCCGAACATCAATGGCCGGCGGCGGTCACCGCCCTGGAAAAAGGCTTCCGGTTCACTCCGGCCCCGGAACGCAACCTCTGGATGCAGGTGGACAACGGCCGGTTCTTTAGCGCCCCCGAATGGTACTACATGGTGCACCGGCCCCTGGAGGCCCAGCGCGGACTGGACCCCGATTCGGACCTCTTCGGACCAGGCTACTTCTCCTGCCGGTTGAAGGGCGGCGAGCGGGCCACCCTAATGGCCCGGGTGACCGGCGCCCGGACCCAGGCCATGCCGGCCGCGCCCGAGTTCAACCCGCCGCCGCCTTCGGCGGGCGACCTGCCCCTGGGCGAGGCCCTGGCCGCGGCCCTGGACCAGTACGTGGTGCGCCGGGGCGACTTTCATACGATCATCGCCGGCTTCCCCTGGTTCCTGGATTGGGGCCGCGACACGCTCATCGTGGTGCGCGGTCTGATCGCGGCCGGGCGGCTTAAGACCAGTCGGGCCATTCTGCTGCAGTTCGCCCAGTTCGAAGAGCGCGGCACCCTGCCCAACATGATCCGGGGCAACGACGCCAGCAATCGGGACACCTCGGATGCACCCTTGTGGTTCTTCATCGCCTGCGCCGACCTGGCGGCCGCCGAAGGGCACGACGGCTTTCTCGCCGAGACCTGCAATGGCCGCACGGTGCGCCAGGTGCTGATCGACATGGCCCGCGCCCTGATGACCGGCACCGCCAACGGCATCCGCATGGACCAGGCCACGGGGTTGATCTACAGCCCTTCCCATTTCACCTGGATGGACACCAACTTTCCGGCCGGCACCCCGCGCCAGGGATACCCCATCGAGATCCAGGCGTTATGGTACGCGGCGACCGCTTTACTCGAGCGCATCGATTCGGGCCGGGACAAGCCATGGGCGGATCTGGCCCGGCGCATCCAGGCCAGCATCGTCGATCTCTTCTGGCTGCCCGGGCAAGGCTATCTGAGCGACTGTTGCCATGCCGAGCCGGGTCAGACGGCCCGGCAGGCGCGGCCCGACGACGCCCTGCGCCCCAACCAGCTTTTGGCCGTGACCCTGGGCGCCTTCCGCGACCCGGAGATGATCCGGCAGATCCTCTCCGCCTGCCAGGCGCTGCTGGTGCCGGGCGCCATCCGCTCCCTGGCCGATCGGCCGGTGGAGGTGCCTTTGGCCGTGAATCGCGATGGTCAACTGCTTAACGACCCCCACCATCCTTACTGGGGGCGTTATCTGGGGGACGAGGACACCCGCCGCAAGCCGGCCTACCACAACGGCACGGCCTGGACCTGGCCCTTTCCCTCTTTTTGCGAAGCCTGGGCCGCCCGCTACGGCGAGGCGGGCAGGGCTGCGGCCAGGGCCTGGCTTTCCAGCAGCCTGCAACTGATCAACACCCACTGTGTGGGCCAGGTGCCGGAGATCGTCGATGGGGATGCCCCGCACGTCCACCGGGGCTGCGATGCCCAGGCATGGGGCGTCAGCGAATTGCTGCGGGTGTGGAAGAAGTTAGGTTGTTGACAAATGTCCCGTTCAAAAATAATGATAAGAACATTGACGGCTCGACCAAACGATTTATCGTTTCAACTTATTAGAGCCATACGGCGACCCTGAGCATCTCCCATTCCGAGTCCCTTTTTGGTGATCTTCTTCCTAAGCCCGAGATTACGTATGGCGCAATGACAGCCTGGACCGCGCATTTTCCTGGGTCGAATCGCTATTGGGAAAACAAGCGGTCGAGGGCAAACACCGGCGACAGGGAGGCCCCGATGAGCATCAAGAAACAGTACCTGAAAGACAAATGCAAAGTCACCTTCAAACTCGACAAAAAAAATGTCGGCCAAGCGACCAAAGCCAGCCTCGTAGCAGAGTTCAACGAATGGAAGATCGACAAGACCCCCATGAAGGCGCTCAAGAACGGCGATTTCAGCGTCACCGTGACCCTGGACAAGGGGCGCGAATATCAATACCGTTACGTGGTGGACGGTCAACGCTGGGTCACCGACGATGCCGCCGACAAATATGTCCACAGCGGCATCGCCAACGCCCAGAATGCGGTGGTGGTGGTTTAACCCCGCGTACGACCGGCCGTCCGGGAAAAACGGGCCGTTTGCTCTTGGTGGGACCGCATCGGGCGCAGTTCAAACAAAAACATAGACATCCGTATTGGTTGTGATTAAGTTGGCCCTCGTAGAACGGAAACCCCTCGCAGACCGAATCCCATGGGAGCAATATAATGAAGCATGTCCTCGCGTTTCAAGTTTTCCCCCGGTTGCCCGGCTCCTTGAGCTTTCTGGGGGTGCTTTCTCGTAATCTTTGGTGGTCATGGAAACCGGATGCCATCGAACTCTTCCGGCGCGTCGATCCGCGCCTGTGGGAAGAGTCCGGACGCAACCCCATTGTCTTTGCCACTCAGGTTTCCCAGGAGCGGCTGCTCAAGCTCTCCAAGGACGACAGCTTCCTGGCTCACCTGGACCGCGTCCGTCAGCAATTCAAAGAGCGGGTGCTGGCCACCCCCGACCTCGGCCAGAACCCCTACGGCACCGGTGCGCGCATCGCCTATTTTTCCATGGAGTTCGGAATCCACGAAAGTCTTCCGCTATTCGCGGGAGGTCTGGGCGTGCTTGCCGGCGATCATCTCAAATCTTCCTCCCACATGTGTTTGCCCATGGTGGCCGTAGGGCTGCTCTACCGTCAGGGATATTTCCAGCAACTGCTCGATCCCAACGGCTGGCAGCAGGAGACCTATCCGGAAACCGATCTTTACACACTGCCCCTGATGCGGGTCAAAGACAGCAATGGACTCGATTTGCGCATCAGCGTAACCGGTCCCCAGGGGGAGATCCTGGCCGATGTATGGAAGATCATGATCGGCCGCATCCCCCTGGTGTTGCTGGATACCAACGTGATGGAGAACCCGCCGGCCATCCGGGACATCACGGCCCGCTTGTACAACAGCGAGCCGGGCATCCGCCTGGCCCAGGAAGTGCTGCTGGGCATCGGCGGCATGCGGGCCCTGACCGCCATGGGCATCGAGCCCACGGTGTCGCACATGAACGAGGGGCATAGCGCCTTCTGCAATGTCGAACGCCTGGCCCAGATCAAGAACCAGTATCGTCTGGATCTGCCGACGGCCATGGAGATCGTGACGCGCAGCTCGGTTTTTACTACCCATACGCCGGTGGCGGCCGGCCACGACGAGTTCCCCACGGAGCTCGTGCGTCCCTACATCCGGGCGTTGGCCAAGCAGATGGAGATCAGCGAAGACGAACTGCTCTCCTGGGGCCGAACCGGCAACTCCCATCCCCAGGGCCCCTTCTCCATGTTCATTCTGGGACTGCGCATGTCCCAGTACTGCAACGGCGTCAGTCGGCTGCACGGCCGGGTGGCCCGGCGCATGTGGTCGCATGTCTGGCCGGATCGTTCGGAGGAGGACACCCCCATCACCCACGTCACCAACGGTGTGCACATCTCCAGTTTCATCGCTCCGGAGATCGTCATGCTCTTCGAGCGCTACCTGGGGCCGGAATGGCATTACTCCAGCCGCAAGATCGAAAATGTGGAGCGCATCGACGAGATCTACGACGAAGAGTTGTGGCGCGCCCATGAAATGAACCGGACCCGGCTGATCAGCAAGGTGCGCGAGCTGCTGGTCAAGCAGTACAGCCGCCGCAACGCCCCTACCTCCGTGGTCAAAGCGGCCGAGAACGCATTGGATCCGGAGATCCTGACCATCGGGTTCGCCCGCCGCTTCGCCACCTACAAGCGCGCCAATCTCATCCTGAGGGACCCTGAGCGGCTCAAGGCCATTTTGACTTCCAAGGACCGGCCGGTGCAGATCATCTTCGCCGGCAAGGCCCATCCCCAGGACAACGAAGGCAAGGAACTGATCCGCAATATCATCCAGTTTGCGCGCCAGCACAATGTCTCGAGCAACATCGCTTTCCTCGAAGACTACGACATGGGCATTGCCCGGCATTTGGTCCAAGGGGTGGATGTTTGGCTCAACACACCCCGGCGTCCCATGGAAGCCTGCGGAACTTCGGGCATGAAGGCGGCCATCAATGGCGCCCTCAACCTGAGCATTCTGGACGGCTGGTGGGACGAAGGCTATACCCCGGCCACCGGCTGGAGTATCGGCAGCGGTGAGGAGTATTCCGATCCCTCCTATCAGGATGCCGTGGAGAATCAGGCCTTGTACAATGTTTTGGAAAACGATGTGATCCCCTGTTTTTACAATCGCGCATCGGGCAACATGCCCACGGAGTGGCTGGCCAAGATGAAGGCCTCCATGAAGATGGCCATGGCCGAATTCTGCAGCCACCGCATGGTTTCCGAGTATCAGCAGCGCTTCTACCTGCCCGCTGTGCAGCGCTACAAGGAGCTGCTGGCCGATAAGGGGGACGAGGCCAAGCGCTTGAGCGTGCTGCACAAACGGCTCAAGGATCTATGGAAGGATATCAAGGTCGGACTGCCCGAACGGGATCATGAGGGGCCATTCCAGGTGGAAGACTCCTTTTCGGTGAGCAGCATTGTGGAGTTGGGCGATTTGAAGCCTGAAGAGGTGGACGTCGAGCTTTACTACGGCCGCATGAAACGCACCGCCGAGTTGAGCAAAGGCCAGACCCAGGAGATGACCATGGTCGAGGATCTGGGCGGCGGCCGCTACCTTTACCGCTGCAACCTGGCCTGTCGGGATTCGGGCCGTTATGGGTTCACGGTACGGGTGGTGCCCCACGCGGACGATTGGATCCGGGTGACGCCTGGATTGATTACCTGGGCTTAGCCGGCCCGGCCGGAAACGAAACCAGTGGTGACATGTAGACCTTGGAGATATACCGCCGTCGTTAAGAAACGCTCAACAAGACCGCTTTCAGCCTGGCCTTGGGCCGGATAGTAAACTCGATGTCCATAAAAAGAAGAAAACCAAGGGTGCTCATCGTCACCCCGGAAGTGACTTATCTGCCGGATCGCATGGGCAACCTGGCCCATTTTCTGACCGCCAAAGCCGGCGGCTTGGCCGATGTTTCGGCCGCTCTGGTCAGCGCCCTGTTCGAGCAGGGGGCCGACGTGCATGTGGCCCTGCCGGATTATCGCTCCATTTTCGAGGACCGGCTGGCCCCCTTCCTGCGCAAGGAACGGCGCACGTTGCGGCGGGTGATGCCCAACGACCGCGTCCACCTGGCCCAGGACCGCGCCTTTTTCTACCTCAACCGGGTCTACTCCAACTACGGCGATCAGAATACCCACATCTCCCTGGCCTTCCAACGCGAAGTGATCAACAACATCGTGCCACGGGTGCGGCCGGACTTGATCCACTGCAACGACTGGATGACCGGCCTGATACCGGCCATGGCCCGGGAGATGCACGTCCCCTGCCTGTTTACGATCCATAACATCCACACCGTAAAGACCACCCTGGCCCATATCGAAGACCGCGGCATCGATGCCGCCTACTTCTGGGATCATCTATACTATATGCATTACGCAGAGTCCTATGAAAGCGCCCGGGATGCCGATCCGGTGGATTTCCTGGTGAGCGGGGTGTTCAGCGCCCACTTCGTCAATACCGTCAGCCAGCATTTTCTGGACGAGATCGTCCAGGGGCGCCACGACTTCATCGAGCCCCACCTGCGTCAGGAGTTGATCAACAAGGCCAGCGCCGGGTGCGCCACCGGCATCCTCAACGCCCCCGATCCGGCCTTCAACCCCCAGAAGGACTCTTTTCTGGCGGCAACCTATAAACCCAAGGATCACGCCCGGGGCAAGCTCGAAAACAAGCGCCGTTTGCAGCGGCTGCTGGGCCTGATCGAAGACGACAATGCGCCGATCTTCTTCTGGCCGTCGCGCCTGGACCCGGTCCAGAAGGGCTGCCAGCTGCTGGCCGACATCTTCTACCAGATGATTTCCGAGTACTGGGAGCAGAACCTGCAGGTGGTCTTCGTGGCCGACGGGCCCTACCAGCATGTCTTCCGCAACATCGTCAACGAGCACCAGTTCCATTCGCGCGTGGCGGTTTGCGATTTCAGCGAAGACCTCGAGCACTTGACCTACGGCGCGTCCGATTTCGTTCTGATGCCCTCGCTCTTCGAGCCCTGCGGGCTGCCCCAGATGATCGGTCAGATCTATGGCTCTCTGCCCGTGGCCCACGAAACGGGTGGCATACATGATACCGTGACCCTCCTGGATGTGGCCAACGACCGGGGCAGCGGATTTCTCTTCAATGTGTACGATGCCGGCGGCTTGAAATGGGCGGTCGACCAGGCCATGGCGTTCTACCTGCTGCCGGCCGAGGTCAAAGCCCTGCAAGTGACCCGGATCATGCGTCAGGCCGCGGAGAGGTTCACCCACTCGGTCAATGCGCGCCAATACATCGATCTTTACGAACGGATGCTGGAAAGGCCTTTGTTGACCTGATCGCCATGCCGAATCTTTCCGAAAAAGAGCGACTGAAGCGCTTTCTATCCTCCGATACCTATTTGGGGGCCCATCGCGAGGCGATTGCCCGGCGCATCGCCCATATCGTCCGGACCGGCCGCCGGCTCACCCCCAAGGGCAGGCGGCTGGCCGATTTTGCTTCCGGTCACGAATACTTCGGGCTGCATCGCGAGGCCGAGGGCTGGGTGCTGCGGGAGTGGGCGCCCAATGCCACGGCGGTTTATCTCATCGGCGACCTGTGCGACTGGCAAGTGCGCGAAGAGCTGGCCCTGGCGCGCATCGACGGCAACGGCACCTGGGAAATCCGGCTGCCGGCCTCCCGGCTGCGCCACCAGGATCTGTACCGGTTGCACCTCCGGTGGCCCGGCGGCAGCGGCGACCGGATTCCGGCCTGGGCCCGGCGGGTGGTGCAGGATCCGCAGACCCTGATCTTCAACGCCCAGGTGTGGCAACCGCCCAACCCCTACGTCTGGCAGCTGCCAGACTTCAGGGCGTCCCGCCGGCCACCACTGATCTACGAAGTCCATGTGGGCATGGCCACCGAAGACCAGCGCATCGGCACCTATGCCGAATTTACGGCCCAGGTGCTGCCCCGGGTGGTGGCCGCCGGTTACAACACCCTGCAGATCATGGCCATTCCCGAGCATCCCTACTACGGCAGTTTCGGATACCACGTCTCGAGCTTCTTCGCCGCCGCCTCCCGCTTCGGAACCCCCGAAGAGCTCAAGGCGCTGATCGATGCGGCCCATGCGGCCGGGCTGCGGGTGCTCATCGACCTGGTGCACTCCCACGCGGCCAACAACGAGGTGGAAGGCATCAGCCGCTTCGACGGCACCGAGTATCAATTTTTTCACGAGGGCGGCCGGGGGCGGCACATCGCCTGGGATTCGCGCCTTTTCGACTACGCCAAGCCCCAGGTGCTCCATTTCCTGCTCTCCAATTGCCGCTACTGGCTGGACGAATTCCGGGTGGACGGCTTCCGCTTCGACGGCATCACCAGCATGCTCTACCTGGACCACGGTCTGGGCAAAGCCTTTACCAGCTATGGCGATTACTTCAACGACAACACGGACGAGGATGCGCTTTGCTACCTGGCCCTGGCCAACCAGGTCATCCATCAACTGCGGCCCGACGCCGTCACCATCGCCGAGGATGTCAGCGGCATGCCCGGTCTGGCGCGGCCCTGGAAAGAAGGCGGCATCGGCTTCGACTACCGATTCGCCATGGGCGTTCCCGACTATTGGATCAAACTGACCAAGGACACCCGCGATGAGGATTGGCACATGGGCGGGCTGTGGTGGGAGCTGAACAACCGGCGCCATGACGAACGCACCATCTCCTATGCCGAATCCCACGACCAGGCCCTGGTGGGCGACAAGACCTTGATCTTCCGGCTCATGGATGCCGACATGTACTACCACATGCAAGTGCAGGACGATAGTTTATCGGTGGCCCGCGGCATCGCCCTGCACAAGCTGATTCGCCTGATCACCCTGGCCACGGCCGGCCACGGCTATCTGAACTTCATGGGCAACGAATTCGGCCACCCGGAGTGGATCGACTTCCCGCGCGAAGGCAACAACTGGTCCCACTACTATGCCCGACGGCAGTGGTCCCTGGTGGACAATCCGAACCTGCGCTATCAGCAGCTCGATCGCTTCGACAAGGATATGATCGCCCTGGTCCGCAGGTACAAGGTGCTGGAGGCGCCTTGGGCGCACCATATCTGGGAGCACAACGACGACAAGATTTTGATTTTCGAACGGGCCGGCCTGATCTGGGCCTTCAACTTTCATCCCGTGCGGTCATTCTCCGATTATCAATTCCCGGCTGCGCCGGGGCGCTATGAGATCGCATTGAATTCGGACGCGCTGCAATACGGTGGTCACCAGCGCGTGGAGACCCGGCGGCCCCACTTCACCCTGCCGGCCGAGACCCCGAATCAGACCCCCCACCGCCTGAGCCTCTACCTGCCCAGCCGCACGGCCCTGGTGCTGGCGCCACGCCAATCGCGAAAAGCGCAGAAGTAAATGACGCTGACCTCCTGATCAGCCGTTTTTATAGATTCGAAAGAAGCGCATGACCTTCTTGACGTAATCTTCGGTCTCTTTGTAAGGCGGGATGTCGTTGTAGCGTTCCACGGCCGAAGGACCGGCGTTGTAGGCGGCCAGGGCCAGGGGCAGCTGGAAGTTGAAGCGTTCGAGCATGGCCCGGAAATAGCGGGCGCCGCCCATGATGTTTTCCCAGGGATCGAAGGGATCGTTGATGTTCAGCGGGCCGAGGTTGTCGGGCATGATCTGCATCAGGCCCATGGCGCCCTTCTTGGAAACCGCCTTGGGATTGAAATAGGACTCCACGTGGATCATGGCCTTGAGCAGATAAGGGGAGAGGCCGTGGAGTCGGGCGGCTTCGGCGATGACATCGTCGTAGCTTTCGATGCTGAACCAGGGCCTCGGTTCGGCGCTCCGCTCCTCACGGTGGGTCTCCTTCATGTAGACTTTGTAGTTGCTGGAGGTGGGGGTGTTGGTGAAGTGCATGACCCCCTGGTGATCCACGTAGACGTAGATGTCGGCCCGGGCCCCGGCGCCGGGCAAAAGCGTCAGGCACAGAAAAATTAGAATGCCCAGCCAGTGGTTCACCTGTCGTGTCGGTATCATCGCCGTGCGCATTTCCCCGTCTTGGCGCTTGGAAGTTCCGATGCGTTGCAACCTTGCCGTTGATCACCGGCCGTTATTGGGCATATCGACCGCTGGCAAAAGATGTTGAGTTCAAAATGGCGCAGCAAAAAATATGCCTGTATCGGATCCTAACCCGGAAGGCTTTCGCCGGTCATGGGGACGATCTCGAATTCTGTCGTGATTTCAGATATTCCACGCACCGTGGCGGCCACGGAACAATATTTTTCCTGGGAAAGCTGGATGGCCTGGGTCAAGGCCTTGGGTGTCAAGCCATTGCCGCTGACCCGGTATTTCAGATGAATGCGGCGGTAGGCCCAGGGCGGTTTGGGATCCTGCTCGCCGTTGGCGACAATCTCCAGCATGGTCAGCGGCTGGCGTTTCTTGGCCATGATGTCCAACACATCGTAGGCAGTGCAGGCGGACAGGCCGACCAGCAGCATCTGGGACGGGCTGACGCCTCTGGCCGGATCGTCGCCGGAAAGCACCACCGACTGGTTGCGTGAGTCGGTGCCCACAAACTGTTTACCCGTTACCCAGCGTACCGTCGTGATCGGCATGATGTGCTCCTTTTGTCGTGAAGGCGGTGGCATACTGCTCGGAACCCGGCCATCATTATATATATGCGCTCAAATTGGCAACAATTTCCTGATCCTCAGGCCGGGCTTGACAAAAGGCGGGCTGGGGATATTGTGGAAGAAACTGCGTATGCCCCCTTGGGACCCGGGGGTTCCAGGATTCAAAGGAATTGCGCTCATGCCCGTCTACGCCTGGATCATTGTGCTGCTCGGCCTGGCCTGGGGGGCTGCTGCGACGATATACCTGCGGCGCAAAACCCGGGACCTGCGACGGGCGCAAGCCGGACTGGGCGAGGCCGCCTCGAAAATCGAACGGCTGGAAGCCGAACATCTTCAAAAAGAAGCTTACCGCGGAAACACCGAAGATCGTCTGCGAGGCTATTTACAGCTACTGGATGCCCTGATCAACACCATCCCCAACCCTATTTACTTCCAGGATGCCCAGGGGATTTTCCAGGGATGCAACAAGGTTTTCGCCAAAGAGATTCTGGGGCTGACCCGGGATCAGATCATCGGACGGCGTCCGCTGGAGATGCCCGATCAGATTCCGCCCGATCTGGCCGCCACGTATCAGCGCCAGGAGATGATCATGGCCCGCAAAGGCGGCGGCCACAGCTTCGAAGCCCAGGTGCATTGCGCCGACGGGGCGCGCCGGGATTTTCTCTTCAGCATGGCCCCCATCCAAAATCCCGGAGTGGACGCCATCGGCACCGTGGTGGTACTCTCCGATCTGACCGAGAAGAATCGAGCCGCCCGGGACCGGCTGCAGAAAGAGAAGCTGGAAGGGGTCCTGGAAACTGCGGGGGCGGTGTGCCATGAATTCAATCAGCCGCTCCAGGCATTGTCCGGTTTCCTGGAAATCCTGGCGGTCCAGCGGAATGCTTCCGAGGGCGGACCTGTCATGGAAAGAGCCTTGGCCCAGATCGAACGCATGCGGGGTATCACCGCCAAACTCCAGGGCATCACCCACTATGAAACCATGCCTTACGGTGAAAGGACCAAGATCATCGACATTCACAAGTCTTCCGAGGCCGGCGCTGCCGGAGAAGAAAAATGCGCGGGCGGGCCGGCGGGGAACGCTCCAAAATAGAGACTCTTCAATACCGTATTGGCGTCCAAAAAAAGAACTGTAATTTCCTCTTCTTTCGATTCGGAACAGCCGGCGCCGGGTTTGTATGTGCATAAATACCAATGAGTTGTATTTTCCTCCGACCCGGTTTGGGGGCGGGATGGCACCAGACCGGAGGCAAAAGCGGAACAGTCGGTTCCGGTGCTGGGATGTAAATAAAATTTAAGTGTTTGATTTTTTGACCGATTGTAAGGTGGCACGCGTTTTGTTATGGAGCGTTCCACAAATAGGACGCGACGCAAAGGAACAGCCGATGCGCCAGGTGTACCAGAGGACCCAAACGGATGCGGCATCTTGGTAGAAACCCCGGATGTCGGGTCCCCAAAAAGACAACGGGCAGAAACAGATTCTTCTTTAGAAGGAGAGAGAAAAAACGATGCATCGCAACCCTTGTCGCCAGGTAATTGCCAAAGCCGATGTCAAGACCACATGTTCTCCGGAACTCGGCGCGGAGGTAGAAGAAGAACCTCCAAGCCAGCAGGCTTGCTGTCCATCCGCCTTACAGCCGCCTGCCAAAAACAGATCCACCCGCAAGCTGGTCATTCAAAGCTTGCCCCTCGACACCCCGACCCCTCGACGCCGTTTCAAACAGTGCTACTACCCCAACATCACCGAGCGCCAATGGAACGACTGGCAGTGGCAGATCGCCAATCGTGTGCGCGGACTGGGTCAGCTCGAAAGTTTTCTGCGCCTGACTCCCCAAGAGAAAATGGCGGCCGAGTGCCTGCAAAACAAGCTGCCCCTGGCCATTACGCCCTACTATTTGAGCCTGCTGGTGGGGCATGCCGCCGATTATCCCCTGCGGCGCACGGTGGTGCCGGTTATCGACGAGTTCGTGAAAATGGAAGGGGAGGACGACGACCCCCTGGGAGAAGAAAACCAAAGCCCGGTACCGGGACTCGTGCATCGCTATCCCGACCGGGTCCTGTTTTTGACCCTCGATTTCTGTTCCACCTACTGCCGTTACTGCACCCGCTCCCGGGTGGTGGGCCACGGCCGGCTCTTCTTCAACCGCCGGCGCCTGGAAAACGCCCTGGAGTATATTCGCCGTACCCCCACCATCCGCGACGTGCTGTTGTCGGGCGGAGACCCCCTGACCCTCAGTGACGCGCGTCTGGATTGGCTGTTGACCCGATTGCGACAGATCAAGCATGTGGAGATCATTCGCATCGGCACCAAGATTCCGGCCGTGCTGCCCCAGCGCGTGACGCCCCAACTGGTGCGCATGCTCAAGCGCCATCACCCCCTGTGGATGAGCCTGCACTTCACCCATCCGGACGAGTGCACGCCCGAAGCCTACCGGGCCTGCCAGCGGCTGGCCGATGCGGGCATTCCATTGGGATCCCAAACCGTGCTGCTGCGCGGCATCAACGACTCGGTGGAAACCATGCGCAGCCTGGTGCATCATCTGCTCCAGATGCGGGTGCGGCCCTACTACCTCTACCAGTGCGATCCCATTTCCGGTTCCGCCCACTTCCGCACCCCGGTGCAAACAGGTGTGGATATCATCCGCGGCCTGCGGGGCTTTACCAGTGGTTACGCCATTCCCACCTATGTCATCGACGCTCCCGGTGGCGGCGGCAAGATTCCGATCACGCCCGATTACTGCCAGGGTCGCGACGGCGACAAGGTGGTGCTCAAGAATTACGAAGACAAAATATTCCAATATCCGGATGCCCTCTGATGAGAGTGACGCCGAAGATCGAGGCCTGAAGCGAGGCCTCGATCTTCGGCACGTACGTCCGGCCGCGATGGATCAGCCCCTTTGAAAGGGGCGTTTTGCGTTCAGGCGGTTGTGGCCAGCAGTCGGATTTGCAAAACAGCCGCTTCGATGTCGCGGCCTGCCGGGGCATTCGCGCCGGAAAGGAGGCCGATGGTATGAGTGGTTCATGGAATGCGATCAACGGTCAGGGAATTTCAGGGGCGGTGACCGCCGCTACGCACGACCAGAGCCGGTTATGCAGTGAGTGCGCCCGGGCCGGCCGCACCTGCTGCCAGGGACACGAAATTTACGTTACCTGGGGCGATTGCCGCAGGATCGGCTATCATACCCAGCGCCGGGATTTTTACGAGTACCAGGGATGCGACGATCTGGCCTACGCCGATCAGACGGAAGATCCCATCTGGCAACAACATGTCTTCCGGCCGGACGGCAGCCGCCGGGTGCTCAAACGCAAGGCGAACGGCGACTGCTGCTTTCTTTCGCCCCAGGGTTGCCAACTGCCGCTGACTGTGCGACCCTTGGTTTGCCGCCTCTTTCCCCATACCTACTCGGCAACGGGGATTTTCGAGGGCTGGGACCAGGAGTGCCCGGCCGCGCGGGCCATCGCCAAGGTAAGCCTGGAGATCGGCATTGCCGGCGTGGCTGAAGAGGAGGCGGCCCGATGGCATCAATTGCTTTACGACGAGGTGGTGTGGGAGGGGCTTGTCGATGAAAGTTGGATTAACTTATGACCTGCGCTCCGATTATCTCGAGGCCGGATACGGAGAAGAAGAGACGGCCGAGTTCGATCGGGAAGAGACCATCGAAGCCCTGGAAAAGGCGCTCATCGCCCTGGGGTACGCCACCGACCGCATCGGCCACATCCGGCACCTGACCCAGCGCCTGGCCGCCGGAGACCGCTGGGACCTGGTCTTCAACATCGCCGAAGGTCTGTACGGCATCGGCCGCGAAGCCCAGGTGCCGGCTCTGCTCGATGCCTACGACATTCCGTATACCTTCTCCGATCCGCTGGTGATGGCCCTGACCCTGCACAAAGGCATGACCAAGCGCGTGTTGCGCGACGCCGGCATCCCCACCTGCGACTTCGCCGTGGTGGCCGGCCCGGACGACCTGCGCGCGGTGCACTTCTCCCCGCCTTACTTCATCAAGCCGGTGGCCGAGGGCACCGGCAAGGGGGTTTCCCCCGACTCGATCATCCGGCGCCGGGACGATCTGGGGGCCGCCTGCCGCAACCTCATGGTCACCTTCCGCCAGCCGGTGCTGGTGGAGAAGTTCCTGCCCGGCCGGGAGTTCACCGTGGGGGTCGTCGGCACCGGCGCCGATGCCCGGGTGCTGGGCACCATCGAAGTCCATCTGCTGCAATCCGCGGAACCCGAGGTTTACTCCTACATCAACAAGGAGCAGTGCGAAGAGCGCGTGCGCTACGAACTGGGGCGCCCCCAGGAGGACCCGGTGGTGGCCCAGGCCGAAAAGGTGGTCCTGGATGCCTGGCGGGTGCTGGGTTGCCGGGATGCCGGCCGGGCCGACATCCGCTGCGATGCCGACGGCAACCCCCAGTTCATGGAGGTCAACCCCCTGGCCGGGTTGCATCCCGAGCACTCCGACCTGCCTATCATCTGCACCCATGTGGGCATCCCCTTCGTCCAACTCATCGAACGCATCATGAACTCGGCCCGCCAGCGCATCCGGCGGGCGCAGAAGAGTTCGGAGAAGGGGAAGTAAAATGCGCATTGCGGTGGTGCACAACGCCTTGAGCAACCAGAGTTCCCCCGACGAACAGGATGTGCTGGTCCAGGCCGATGCGGTCACGGCGGCCCTCGAACGGCTGGGCCATACCACCGTGCGCCTGACCTGCGACCTGAACCTTTTTGCCGTCCAAAAGCAGCTCGTGGCCGCACGGCCCGACCTGGTCTTCAATCTGGTGGAGTCCCTGGCCGGCACGGGCCGCCTGCTGCACTTCTTTCCTTCCCTGCTCGATGCCCTGGGGCTGCCCTATGCCGGCGCCTCGGCCGAAGCGCTCTTTCTGACCTCCAACAAGGCTTTGGCCAAACAGCGCCTTTCGGCCGGCGGACTCGCCACACCGGCCTGGGTGGGTCCCTGCGACGGCCGCCGCCTGTGCAAGCTGCCGCCCAAAGAGACATGGCCCGACCGCTGGATCATCAAGTCGGTATGGGAGCACGCCAGCATCGGCCTGGACGAGCAGGCCCTGGTAACGCGCGCCGAAACCCCCGGCCTGCCCGAGCGGTTGCGACGGCGCGCCCCCTATTTGGGCGGCCATTGCTTCGCCGAAACCTTCATCGAGGGCCGCGAGTTCAATCTCTCGGTCCTGGACGGCCCCCAAGGGCCGCGGGTGCTGCCGCCCGCCGAGATCATCTTCGAGGGCTACGGCGACGACCGGGCCAGGATCGTGGACTACAACGCCAAGTGGGACGAATCCTCCTATGCCTATCACCACACCCCCCGGCGCTTCGACTTCGGCCCGGAGGACGGTCCGCTGCTCCAGCGCCTCCAGGATCAGGCCCTGGCCTGCTGGGAGCTCTTCGACCTGTCCGGCTACGCCCGGGTGGACTTTCGGGTGGACCTGTCCGACCGTCCCTGGATCCTGGAGATCAACGCCAATCCCTGCATCGCGCCGGACGCCGGTTTCGCCGCCGCCATTGCGCGCGGCGGCCTGAGCTATGACGCGGCCATCGGGGCCGTTATCGCCGCCGTTCCCAGGGTAACCGCGTTTTGAAATCAGCCTTTCAAGATCCTCAACAAATAATCGTTACCCCAATCGGCCCTAAAGCGCTTGACCTTGATGCTCTGTTGCTTAAGTGACGTTCGTTTATTAATCCTGTTCGAGGCTATCTGTCTGAACACGATCAATCGCCTTATCTCCCTGCTAACCAGTAGAAAAAGGGAATCTCATTACCCTGAGCGGCGTATCAAATATTCTGCATTGAAACAAAAGCAACAACAATTGTGCATCACCGGATGGACACAAATTCACCTAAGGAGCAAATTGTTGAATATAATCGACGGATGTTATCCGATTGATCGGTTTCCGACTAAATAATGAATAATCATTCTCATAGCCAAAAAAGTTAATGTAATCGTGAAAAATCGGCTTGAAAAACGCAATATCTTCGTCAGTAAACCAATTTCTCCACTCCCCATATGATTTTGATCGTTCAACGCGTTTCAACTTCTCGGATACCGTGACGTTACAGTTTATGTTAAAGCCCAGATAGTCAACCAAATCATTTATATGACCATCAATATAATTTTCATATTTGACAATAAATAGTTCAGCTGAGGTCTTGGCAAAATCAACGGTATTCAGACATGATTTTTTTAAACCAAAGCCGATGCCGAAAGATGCATTCCTTCCCAACAGGGTGGCGGTTTCCTCAAATAGATATTTAACCGATATGGCATCGGGTTTTTCAACTTTCAATTTGATCAGCTTTAAAAACTTGTTAAAAGATTGAGAATCATTTTGTTTTTGAAACAGGTTGGCTCGATATAATAACCGGCTTACAAGGTTGTCACGCGGGTCTCGGACAATCAGAATTGCTTTTTCAATCCGTGAGGTATCTATGCCGAATTGATGTATTTGGCCTATCAGGATTTTTGCCAACGTATGGTCATAACCCGGCTTAACTGAATAGACACCTTCAAGATGCTGCTTCTGATGGGGTTCAAATATTGTATCCACCTTTCCGGCGAGTCCTTGGAGAACACTGCTAAATAATGCTGTCGTGCCAGATTTTGCTTGTCCTATAACGGCGATTCTCATGAGAAGCCTACATCGATTAGGAGATAACGTCATTTTTGGCCTCCTACCATAAATAAAGAAAGATAGAAAGATAGGAAGCGGGTAACTCCAGGGTAACCGCATTTGGAAATCAACCGTCGTTCATTCCTTCGGTTGACAATCCGCACATTTCATTCAACACTGCATCGACGGCATAGCGCCAAAGGCCGCGGGCCGAAGCAAACACAGATGAGGAATTGACCGTGCTCAAAATTCGCCGAATTTACGATGACGTCCTGCCCGTCAATCGCGAAATCATCCAGCAGGTTCAGACGATCCTTCGCACCCGCTTCGGCGCGGCGCCCGAAGAAGAGATCGCCCAGATCGGCGAAAAACTGCGCAACCCCTTCAAACAGCGGTTCCGCACCATCCTGCTGGTGGCCGAAAACCTGCGCCGCCGGGTGCAGGGTTTCGCCATGCTGCTGCATGAACCGGAGATCGGTTTCTGCTACCTGGACTGGATCGCCCTGGCCGGCGGCAAGACCGGCGGCGGGCTGGGCAGCGCCCTCTATGACCGGGTGCGCGGCGAGGCCGTGGCCCTCGAGGCCAAAGGGCTTTTCTTCGAGTGCCTGCCCGATGAGGCCGGGCAATGCCCGGACGAGGCCATGCTTCGTCAGAACCGCCAGCGGCTGCGCTTCTACGAACGCTACGGCGCCCGGCCCATCGTCCATACGGGCTACGAATTGCCCATCAAGCCCGGCGATACCTGCATGCCCCATCTGGTATACGACGGCCTGGACCGGGGAAGCCCGCTGCGCCGGGAGTTCGCGCGCAAGGTGGTGCGGGCCGTCCTCGAACGCAAATACGCCGCCTACTGCCCCCCCGACTACGTGGACCGGGTGGTGGCCTCGTTCAAGGAGGACCCGGTGGCCCTGCGGGCTTATCGCTACGTCAAGCCCGAAGCGGTGCACACGGCCGTCGATAGCCGCTCCCTGGAGCAGATCGCCCTGGTGGTCAACGACAAGCACGACATCCACCATGTCCACGAGCGCGGTTACGTGGAGGCGCCGGTGCGCGTGCGCAGCATCCTGGTGGCCCTCAACCCCAGCGGCCTGTTCGCCCTGAGCCGGCCGCGCCCCTTCGCCGACAAACACATCACGGCCGTGCACGACACCGACCTCGTCAACTACCTGCGCCGGGCCTGCGAGGAGATGCCGCCGGGCAAATCGCTCTATCCCTATATCTTCCCCATCCGCAACCAGACCCGGCCGCCCAAGGAACCGTCGGTGCTTTCGGGATACTACTGCATCGACACCTTCACCCCCATCCACCACGAGGCGTACCCGGCCGCGCGCCACGGCGTGGATTGCGCCTTGACCGCCGCGGCCCAGATCCTGGCCGGCCGTCGCATCGCCTATGCCCTGGTGCGGCCGCCCGGGCATCACGCCGAGCGCCGCGCGTTCGGGGGGTTCTGCTACTTCAACAACAATGCCATTGCCGCCCAGTTCCTCAGCGCCCACGGCCGGGTGGCGATCCTGGACATCGATTACCACCACGGCAACGGCCAGCAGGAGATCTTTTACCGCCGGGCCGATGTGCTCACCGTCTCCATCCACGGCCATCCCCAGTTCGCTTACCCTTACTTCACCGGATTCGAAGACGAGCGCGGCGAAGGCGAAGGCGAAGGCTTCAACTGCAATCTGCCCCTGCCCGAAACCGTGGACGGGCCGACCTACGCCAAGGCCCTGGAAAAAGCACTCCAACGCATCCGGGCCTTCAAACCCCAGTTCCTGGTGGTGGCCCTGGGCCTGGACACGGCCAAGGGCGACCCCACCGGCACGTGGCAACTTTTGGCCAGGGATTTCGAAACCAACGGCCGCCTGATCGGGGAAATGAACCTGCCCACGCTGGTGGTCCAGGAGGGGGGCTACCGCAACCGCACCCTGGGCGCCAACGCCCTGGGCTTCTTCAAAGGTCTGGCGGCGGCCAGCGCCCGGGTCACGGCGCGCCAGCAGCCCGAGGCCGACACCATGCACGGCCTGCGCTGGCGCTACGTGCTGCAACCCGAAGATCCCGAACGCATCCGGCGGCTGGTGACCCTCACCGGCTACTTCAACCCCGATGAGATCGGCATCGCCGAAGAATTGGTCCAAGAGCGCCTCGCCAAGGGCGAGCCCAGCGGCTATTACTTCGTCCTGGCCGAGCACTACGGCCGCCTGGCCGGCTACACCTGCTACGGCCCCATCGCCGGCAGCGCCAACAGCTTCGATCTGTACTGGATCGCCGTGCACCCCGACTTCCAGCGCCGCGGCCTGGGTCGTCGCCTCATGCGCGAAAGCGAACGGCTGATCCACAAGGCCGGCGGCCGCCGCATCTACGTGGAGACCTCCACCCGGGCCCAGTACGCCAGCACCCGCATCTTCTACGAAAACTGCGACTACCGCCAGGAGGCGGTCCTGGATGATTTCTACGCGCCGGGCGACGGCAAGGCGATTTACTGCAAGGTGATGAAATGAAATAGACAGGGCCGGGGTCATTCCAGCGCCGAAAACATTGAGGCCGCACTGCACGCGAGGTGCAGGGCGGCCTCTTTATCAATAAGCTTTTTGGGAGGCAATGGCTGCTATTCCGGCTTTTCGCTGGTCCACTGCCAGCTGGCGCCGTCAGCCACGCGTTTGATATTGATACGATGCGCCACGCGGCCCCCATTTTCTACAGAATAACTCACTTCAGCATCGCAGGGTACCAACATTTTTTTGATACTCACCTCTTTGCCATCCGTCCCAATGATAAGGGTTTCAGGGCTTATTCCGAACTTGCCACTCATGGTGAAGATATGCTCGAGGCTCTTTTTCTCAATGGTGACATTCACTTTGGATAAGACCAGCGGCAGCCCTTCCTCGGTGGAGTTGTTTTTCCGGTGTTCCGGAGGCGCGGCCGAAACCGGCAGAACCCACCCAAGCAGTAAAATTATCAGTCCGGTGAGCAGGACGTGTTTAAGGGATGGTCTCACAGATTGATTCATCGTATATGCCATCGAGAAGAATTTCATGGTTGTACTCCCATTGGGTTTTTTTACCTAAGCATCAATCGTTTGCCGAGATCCCCATCCCCTCCCCTCAAGGGGAAGGGATGGGGCTTGTTAGCTTTCTATGGACAAGTCAGTGTGTCCGGTGGGGCGGCCACTTTGCCACTTTTCACCGCGCCGGGGTTGTCCTGCTCCAGCGGCTTGATGGCACCGGTACTGGTCTGGATATAGGCCCGGGAGCCCTCCTCACGGCCCACATGGATGTTGGGCGTGATGGTCATGCCTTGTCCCAGGGAAGATCTTTTGAGCACCAGGGCGTTGTCGCCGGCCATATCGCTGGTGTCCAGCCCGATGATGGGCAGGTAGTAGGCGGTGCCGGTACGATAGTACAGCACATAAACCTGGCTTTCACCGGAGATCACGCAGGGATCATCGGAAGGCGTATAGGTGGTGAAAGTCAACACATCACCGGCCAGCACGGCCTCACCCAGGTTGCGTTCGCCCTTCGCATAGTCGAACTCCAGTCGCCAGCCACTGTAATCTTCCTCGATCTTGTCCACCAAGGCCTGGAAGTCGGTATATCCTGTCACGGTTTCGCCGTTGTTGTAGACCTTGATATTGGTGGTGTCCAACAGGTCATCGAAGCCCACTTCATTGTAATTGAACTTCTTTTCATCGTTGACGATGGTGTATGGCTCTTTCACTCCATAATAGGACTGCTGATCGGTATTCAGTTTATCCTCTTGGGAATACAATCGGCCGGTGCCGAAGTAGAGCCAGCGATTGCCGGCCTTGTCGGTGCCGGCGGTGGCCGAGGCCATGATCGGCTGGCCGTTGTCCAGGTTGCTGCTGATCTTGTCGGTCAAATCCAGCAAGGTGCTGTTGACGGTCCAGTTGGTTGACACTGTTGGGTTGGTGCCGTTTTCCATGACGATGCGACGCAGCTTGCCGTTCCATCCATCGGTATGGTTGCCGAAGCTGATGCCGAAATAGGCCGCATCGGCGTTGAAGTCCAGGTTCCAGTCCACGGTGATGGGCTTGGAAACGCTGCTTTCGGCCTCCGGGAAGCGCACCAGATAATAGCCAGCGGATGCAGCGGCAGCCGTATAGGTCTTGGGGCCGCTGCTGGTGAGGGTTACCACCCGGTGGTTGTTGGCCAGTTCCACCAGATCCACGGCGTACATCGCTGCCTGCTGGGTGCTGGTGCCGTCGATGAGGGCGTCATAGTTGGCGCCGTTGACACTGGCGCTATCCTTGGAAATCGGTCCTGACCCGAAGAGCAGATACCATTGGTTGGTCTTTTCGGTGTGATTGGCGACATCGAAATCACGCATGGGAATCACGCCCGGATGGCAGGTGGTGAAGCCAAGCTCGGGGAAGGCGATTTCGCCCAACAGGATCGGCGGCGCTTCCGGATTTGTGATATCGAAGATAGCGAAGGCCGAACTCATGGCCTTATCCACAGCAGAGTTATAGAGTCCATCCGATTTGTCGATATCGGCCGCGATTTTGCCGCCGCCGAAGCGCATGCCGGCCACCAGCACCGTCGCCCAGCCATTGGGGTTGGTCGGATCATTGGCCCCTTTGCTGGGATAGATGCGGGCGTCGAAAATACGTGGCTGCAGATCCATGTAGTAGACATGCTCGTAATCCGGCTGGGTCCGCCAGTAGAGATGGGGCAGCAGGTTCTGGGGAATATAGGCCCACAGCTCGGCGCCCAAGTCCCATTGATGGTAAGGACCGCCCGTGGTCACCTCGATACCGGAGGTGTCGTAGGGCTTTAAGGTGAACTCGTTCTGGGTTACATTGAAAAAGCCGCTGTTGAATGCGTGCACCATGCCGTCGTTGGCGCCCACATAGACCACGTTGCGACGGAACTGGTAGCGTTTATAGAAAGTGGCATACCCCTTGTCCCGGTAGATCAGGTCAAAATCCTCGGCCGGCGCGCCCACCACGGTGGGGGTGGAGAACACGATGTCGCCCAGGCGCCAGGTTTCGAAGTTACCGTCACCGTTGCCATCGTACTGTCGGTTGCGGAAAGCCGCCAGTTCCTGGGCGCCGACAGCGTCGGAACTCTGGTCTTCACCCCGGGTGAAGTTGATCACCCTGCGGATCTGTCGGCTGACCAGGGGTTGAAAATCGGTGTCGGTAGTTGCGATGGGCGGGCTGTACGGGGCAAAGGCATGGATATAGGCGAAGAAGTCGCCTGGGTCGACCACCTGGGACCAGGCCGGATCGGCCAGGGCCACGAAATCCTTGACTTCGCCGCTGTCCGCGGCCATATCGCCATCCGCGTCCGCAAAGGTGAAGATGTAACGCTGGGCATCGGTGGACCCGTAGGTTCGCTGGTGGGTCGCATCGGTCAAGTTGTTGAGCCAGCCATTGGAAGACCAGAGGAAATTGAGCTCGCTCAATTTAAATTCGGTTTTGCCGTCTATGGTCAGCGGGCCGGCGTCCGTGGCGTCCAGGATGCCGTTGGCATCCGAATCTCTATATTTTTGAGCGGTTTCGTCCCCGAATACGATGAACAGGTCATCCGCCAGGTCCAGTTTATGATTGTTGTTGGTATCCTCGCGCACATTGCCGTGGGCATCGGCCAGAAGGGCGTGGACTTGGCCGACCCACTTCACGGTCTGTCCGTTCACGGTTTCCGCTGGATAGAAGATGGACTGGTAGATGGCGCCTTCGCCGGACCTGGAGTTGGAGACCACCGAAGCGGCAGTACCGGAAGAGGCCCGTTTCAAGATGCTTTCGATGGCCGCCAGCAATTGTTTTTCCAGCTCGTAACCATCGTTGGCTTCATAGTAGGTGTCAGGCACGCCGTCGCTGTCGGCATCCCACTCCAGGCGCTGGTCGGCCGGATCGGTATAGGTGCCGTTGGGTTTGCCATCGCTGTTCAAATCATCGAAACCGCCGTTGCGCGCCGCATCCTGCAAAAGACTGCGGCCGTTGGGGTCCTTGTCGAAGGCATACACAGTGTAGAGGATGAGGTTCTGGGCGTCGTTCAGATCCGGCCGCAGATCCGTGGTGCGGGCATAAAGGGCGACGTCATCGAGATAATCGGTGCCGCCGGATGGATAGTTACAGCCGGAATCGGTGGATTCGTTGCAGGCTGACAGATCTTTGCCGTCACCATCAAAATCTTTGAGAGAGCTGGGAATTTTGCTGTCTTTGGTGGAGGCGCCGTCGGTAAGCAGCAAAACAAAGCTTTTGGCGCAAGGCACCGACTTCTGCGCGGCTTTGTCCCAGTAAGGATCCTTGAGAGAGTTGATGCCGATACCGAACAACTGGGATTGATTGGGATAATCCAGGCCGGTGGCGACCGCCTCTTGTTTGAAATACTGGGTAGCCACGTAAAAAGCTTCAGACAGAGGCGTCCAGGTGTTGCACTTCTTGCTCTGCAAGTCGGGGAGAAAGTTGATTCCGAAGCCGTTGTCGATGGTGTTGGCGACATATCCGCCGCTATTGTTGGTGCCGCTGCCGGCATTGAACCACATGTTGCCCCAACGGGCGCGGTCGCCGATGCGCTGGAGCACGCCGGCCAGGTTGCCCTCGAAGAAATCCAGGGGCTCGATGGCGATGTATTTCTGGATATCGAGCTTGTAGTTGGTGCTGCTGACGTTCAGATACCCGGTTTCCGTAACCCCATAGGTATAGCTTCCCTTGTAGGGGGTTGTGGCCGGCCCCGAAGCGCTGGAGAAGGTCTTCCAGTAGGTCCCATACCCTGTGGCGGCCGATTCGCACTGGTTTTGCTGGTTGCCGCCACCGGTGCGCGAGGTGGCCTTGCCACCCATGAGTACCTTGCGCAGGACATCCACACGACGCATGGCCATCCAGTTCATCCAGTTGCCGTCCCACAGCCCGTTGCTCTTGACCGCCGGCGCAATGGTGGCATCGTTGAGCGTGGCCGAGGCGCCGGCCAGGGTCTTCACGTTCCAGGTGTTGGTGGCCGGCACGTAGCTGACCTTTTTATAGGTCGGCCAGAAGACGTTGCTGCTGAACTTATAGAAATAGTCGGGATTAAAATAGCCGTAGTAGCGGGTTCCGGCGGCCTGGTCAATATAGGTGACATACAGGGTCGGGCCTACTGCCTGGCCCACTTCCCGGGACTGGGCCTCGCGATGGCCGGTGAGCGTCGAGGGAAATGCACTTCCTTCGAAGCGGAAGAACATGGCGTTGCCCGCTGCCCACCCGCCGCGGTTGACGATCTCCTGGACAATGGCGGTCAGGTCGGAGGTGCTGTAGCGCATGCCATCCACCCAATCGCCGGGGGTCCAGGCCGCAGAGGCCGCGGTAGCGGTCCGGCTGGAGATATTGTAAGCGACCGCACTGTCCAGGAAGGCCGCATCGTCGGAGGCCTCCCCCTTGATGACCAGATCGGTGATCACCGAGGCCCAGCTGCCTTTGGAGGTGAATTCGATGCGGGCCGAAACGATGGTCGCGCCCTGGGGGATGGAGACCTCCTGGAAACGCACGCCGATATAATCGGTGCCGAAATCCAGGTCGTTGGCGCCGGCGCTGCCATCGCGCATGGCGCCGCCAGACGGGCCCTCTTCCATATCATCCCTGGCCAGGGATACAGGGAAGCTCACCGTGGTGCCGTTATACGGTGTGCCGGTATAGCCGTCGGCATAGGCCAGGGAGTTCATGCTGCCAGAGTTGTCCAGCATGATCATGATGTTGGGTTTGGCCGAGGTTGAAGCAAAAACCGGCACCTTGACATAGTCGGCCATAACGGGCGACTGCCAATCGGCATGGCTCGGTGTGGCGAAAGTCCAGGTGATGACGCCCAACAGAGCCAGTCTCATGGCCGTAGTTTTCGTCTGGTCGATAATTTTAGCGAAGATGCGTTTCATTTCCATTCTCCATTTGGATTACGAAAATCGGCTTCGGAATGTTTTGAAGGACGCCTAAATCAAATGACGCCAACCGGTCACGACCCGAGCCTGGCTCTTGGCCGGGCCGTTGCCAAGGCCGCTGATGGTGTAAACGATCTGGGCGCCGCCGCCGGCCAGCCCTTTGCCGCGCCCATGGTACCCTTCGGGAAGCTGAAGGGCGTTTCCCGGAGAGAGGGTGGTGTTTCCGAAGATGGCAACCTGGACAGCTGTTTCAGATAGATTGTCCACTTGCATATCGGCTCCGTTGCACGCTTCGTTCAGGTAGAATTCGCTGTTGTGAACCCAAAGATCGCTGGTAGGGCCGTAATTGAAGGGCGGCGTCTGGCTGCCGAACCCGCGACTTTCGATGTTCTGCTCGATCATTTCGGGTGCCAAGCCGTCGCAAACCGCCTCGGTGGTATACCAGGTCATCTTGTGCAGCTTGTCGTGGGAGGCCACCTGCAGCTCGATGGTGCTGGTCCTCGTTGCCAGCACACCGAGCACGGTAATTACCATTAATACGAGAATCACAACGATTAATGCGGATCCATTTTCGTTTTGAAGATGCGTACGGTATTTCATAACCACCTCTGAATTAAATCGTATCGTGTTTGATATAGACCATATTCATGGTTTTGGGAGCGCCGCGCTCCAGCCAGTTGACCGTGATATTCACCAGCATGGTGTTTTGAAGAAGTGCGTTGCGCTGGACGTTGTAAGTGACCGTATAGTTATCAACCTGGATGGGGCCATGAATGCCTTCTGTCAGATTATCGTCTGTCATGTAGTCCAACGGTCTGAGGTTCTCGACTTCATTGGCGGCCTCATTGGCTCCCATGGTCAAGTCGCGCGCCGTGCTGTTCCCGTTGATGGCCGTTACCTGCATGCTGACGGCTGCAAGAATGCCGACGGTGAAGACGAACATGCCAATGATCGCCTCAATGAGAGTGAATCCCCGGGCGCAATGATTGTCGCCTAGCATATTTCTAAACTTTCTGTTCATGCCCATTCTCCTTGCTGGCCCTACTGGGTGGGATTAAAGCCCCATATTACGAAATTGAACGGTATGATCCATCAACTGGCGCCGGAAATTGTCCTGATAACCACCGGCCTGGGCGGGCACGATTTGGTTGCTCACCACATACTGGTTCGTATTGCGGTATCTTTGATCAGCGTTGCGGGCCCGCGCCACCATCCAGATGCGCACCATGCGGATGCTGGCGCGGTCGGCCTGGGGATTGATGAGACCCGCGGGGCCGTCGGCACTTTCGATCACAAAGTTCCCGCCGGCATCGTTGATATCGACAAAACCGTCGTCATTGGTGTCCAGGTTGGTATCCAGCAGATTGTCGTTGTTGGAATCCACCGCCCAAATTAAATTGCCGCCGGCGGTTCGGTCCAGCACACCGTCGTTGTCAGAATCGATCGCATAGGCAAACCCGATAGCTTCGATGCCCTCGGCGACTAATTGGCGCGTCACATTTCCGGCCACGATGACATCCTGCACCAGATCGTTAATATTATCGCTGTTGTCATCATAGAGGCGATAAGCATGAATCGGTTCGTCCGAAACCCCGTTGCCGCTGGCAGCTGCATTGGTCGGGTCCCAATCGTAGGCTATAATCAACGAGGGGCTGCCTAATGGCGCGGCCGTTACCGCTGGAGCTGTCACCTCGTTGGTGATGCTGTAATGCCGTACATCCATGATGCCAAAAAGACCTGATGCTTCTGGGTCGTATCCCGCAATGCGGATATCCCCTTCCATGATATAGATGGCGCCCCGCAGCTGCTGCTGCAATTGGGCCGTTTCGCGCACCATGGTGGCGTTGCGCTGCTGGCTGATGGAGTTGGAGACCATGGCAATTCCCACGATGGAAGTAACAATCATGGCCACCACCAGCTCGAGAAGGGTGAAGCCGGCATTGGTCGTTTTGGGGGGCTTGTTTTTCTTGGCGTTCATTTCAGTCTCCTAATTCCATTTGCCCGTGCCGGGGTTATAGAGCTTTTCGGAGATGCCGCCGGCCGCCGAGACCCTCACGCGGAATGTCAGCACACCATTCTGGTTGGTCAGCAGGACGGCCGCAGGAATGGTGGTGCACAGCCCCTGGGGGGTGAAAGTGATGGCCGCGGAAGTCGCCTCCGGATTATTGGTAAAGGCGACGCTGCCGGGATATCTGCCAAGGTCCACCACTTCGTTATTGAGGGAGATAGTATATTGATTCGCAGCTGGAGTGTTGGTCGTGATGGTGCAATTGGCATTTTCCTTGATGGCCATTAATTTGGCGCGCTGAAGATCCATCGCCAGTTGATCAGCGGCATTGCGAACCCCCCGCTCCCGTAGCCAAGCAATGGTTGTTGGCGCGGCGATGGCCATCACAACGGCGGCGATGACCATGACAATGACCAGTTCAATCAGCGAGAAACCAGAATTGTTGTCAATCTGCCTGCATTTATGGTTCTTAATCAACGGGCTCATGCTTTCCTCTGATATGGTTTTGCGTCGAGCACCGAAATTGGCGCTTGCAATTGCGACAGCAAATAGCGCGCCATATGGATAGACGCAGGGTGTCCGGCCGCCTGTAGAAATCAAATTATTTTATAAAAAAAAGGGGTTAGTTAATTATAAATTCGATAAAATGAATCGAGAGGGTGATCCAAAAGGACAGCCAGCGGTCAACCATCTAATGAACTCTTATTAAATCTTTTAAGGGTTCTTACAAATTTTTGGCAAAATTTGACCAGTTCTATGAGCTCCGCCGGGATCTTGATTGAAGAGCTGCTTTCTGAGATGACTTGTAAATCTTTTTAAGAGCCAAATTAGGTAATTGTTATGTATGCTCGTGATGCCAACCTCAGATCCATATAGTTCCGAGAAATGTAAAGGAAAAGCGCCAGGTCAATATTTGAATTGTACGGTCCCTCTTCGTGGTATATGAATCGTGCTTGTCACCTGAGCCAATATTGAAACTTAACCATAGTCGAGGGATACAGGAGTGAGGCTATGCGATTAGTAGAGCATCTCTGTTCTGTCATGTTATGGGTTGCAGCCATTTTGCTTATGACCAATACTATCCCCCATCCAGCCATGGCCCAACCGCCCGATCCGGCCCTGGCCGAGTTGGAAAAGATCGAGGTGCTCGATCTGGCGACGGCCGCCCGTATCGCCCTGGTTACCAATCCATCGCTCGAGGTGGCCCAGGCGCGGGTGATGGAGGCCTCCCAGATCGTCAAGCAGGCCCAGGCGCCCTATTGGCCCCAGGTGGACGCCTCGGCCAGCGTGTCCAGGGTCGATATGGCGGAAAATAGCTTTCGAACCCAGCAGGCCATCGCCCAGCTTTTCGGCTCGGACCTGGCCAACCCGGAGGATTATTACAACGCCGGGCTGACGGCCAGCTGGCTGGTGTTCGACGGTTTTGCACGGGAATTTCGGCTCTCGGCCGCGCGGTATGGCGAAAAGGCCAGCGAGGCGGCCCGCCAGGATGCCCGACGCCTGTTGTTGTCGGCGGTGGCCTTTGCTTACCTGCAGGCCCAACTGTCCAAGGAAAATGTGGCCATCGCCATCGCCGACGAAGAGTTCAACCAGCGGCTGCTCACCGAATCGCGCCTGCGCTACGATGTGGGCACCGGTGCCCTGAGCGATGTGCTCAACTTCCAAATTCGGGGCAACAGCGCCCACAGCCGTCGAATCCAGGAGGAGACCAATTACCGCCGGGGCCTGATCAGCCTGTCCGCTTTATTGGGCGTCCCCCAGGGGCGCTTTCCCGAAAAGCTGAAACTGGCCGATTTGACGCCGACCAGCGAGGTCGAACTGGCCGTTCCGCGACCGGCTGAACAGGTGGAAACGGCCTTGCGCCTGCGGCCCGATCTGCAGCAGGGTGACTGGTCCGTGCGCCAGGCCGAGGCCACTGTCAAGGTTGCCCGGGCAGGCTATTTCCCGACCGTTTCCCTCATGGGCAGCTACAGTGGAGAGCGTCCCGGGGACATGGATTTCGAAGGCGACGATTTCGGGAACACAGTGGGCGTCGGGTTGAACTGGAACATTTTCTCCGGCGGGTTGACCCGCGCCCGGCACGGTGAGGCCAAGGCGCGCCTCTATGAAACCGAGATGTTCCTGGCGGATGCCAAGGTGCAGGTGGCCTCCCAAGTCCAGAACATCACCGAACAGATCGGCAACGCCCAGACGCAATTGCGGCTTCAGGAGACCAACACCCAATTGATGCAGCAACAGCGCGATCTGGTTGAAAAAGAGTACAAGGCCGGCGTGGGCTCCCTGGTGCGGCTGAACGAAGCCCAACGCGACCTGATCGTCACCCAGGCGCAGCTGGCCCTGGCCAGGGTCGCGTTACGTTTCGCCTGGTACGATCTCCAGACCGCCACCGGTCAGATTCTGGAAACCTTCAAGTAGCGCAAAGCTATTCGCTGAAGCCGTAATGGTAAATTTCGTACTGGGTCTGCCCCCCCAGCAGTTCATCGATGTGCGACTGGATCTTCTGCCGTTCCGGGCTTTTGAGCCATCTGATCCAATCGTCTGAAGATTGCCAACTGCTGATGACCAGGTACTCTTCGGGGTTGTTGAGGTTGCGCAGGGTTTCCCCTGAAATATAGCCGTCCATGTTCATGGCCAGGGCGCGCATCTGCCGGAACAGGGGAATCATCTCTCTGGCCTTGCTGGACGGAACGCTTCTTTTGATGAGGGCTTTGACTGCCATACGAACCTCCTTGCGTGCGGATTAGGGGTTATGGCGCTGAAATGCCGACGGCAGCGGCGGAGGACCGGGAGCAAATGGGCGCGACTCAGCAGCAGGCGAGGGGAGAGCGGTCATGCGATGGCGTGTTTGCCCCGGCGCGGCCGAGGGGATCGCTTAATTGATACTATAGAGGCCGGTCAGGGCCGAAGTCAAAGCCATTTTTGACAAATCCGTAAGGGACCGCCTTTGCGTAGGCTTCAAATCGCCCTTTCTTCCCGCCCGGAATTGTGCTTTATTAAAAAGCGTGAGAATTCAATGTGCTAATGGGCGAACTGGAGGCGGCGCAAAGATAATGGACCAGCCACACAACGACATCTCCATCTCCTTTACGGGCGAATTCGTTTCCAGGGCCACCGAGAAACACTACCTGCAATGCTCCTGGAACGAGATCCGCAGGGGGACCCATCTCACCCTGCTGGTGATCGCCTTCATGGGCCTCTCCTTTTTCATCAACGACCTTATCACGGCCAGGAGCCAGCTCACCATTTGCATTCTGTTGGGTGTGCGTCTGGCGGCCGTGGCCGCCATCGTCGCTGCCGCCGAATATATCCGGCGGCAAAAGCACTATTTTACGGCCTATCCCTTCATCGTGCTGGGCGTCCAAATGGTGATCGCCGTATCGATCTTCATGCTGGCCGTTACCCGAAAGATGCCGGCCATTTATGTGGGCGTCGATGCGATCCTGTTCACCCTGGTCTACTACCAGTTTTTAGCCAACCGGCTGGATTGCACGGTGATCGCCTGCCTCTTCATGGGATTCGGCAGCGTCGTGGTGGGCTATTTCTATTTGGCCTTGCCGCTGCCGGAGTTCATCGGTGCGTTCTTGTTCTTGATTCCGTTGAATTTTTTGGGGGTTGCCATGCTGCGCGCCATCAATCGCACCCGGCGGCGCGCCTACCTGGCGCTGATGGCCTCCCAGCGGGACAATCGGGAAAAAGAGGAGTTGATCGGACGTCTGCACACCGCCCTGGGGGAGGTCAAGACCCTGGAGGGATTGATTCCGATCTGCGCCAAATGCCACAAGATCCGGGATGATAAGGGGTTCTGGGAACGCATCGAAAAATACATACAGGATCGCACGGAAGCCCACTTCAGCCATAGCATCTGTCCCGACTGCGCCAAAAACCTATACGGCGGCTTCGACAAGGAACAGTAACCGCCGGCACAGCGCCCGCGACGAGGGGGTTCAACATTAGATAAGAGGAGCTGCCCCGTGAGTGCTTCCCCGGAAACATCCAGCATCACCCAGTTCGACGTCATCATTGTGGGCGGCGGGCCGGCCGGTCTATTTGCCGCCTATCACCTCTGCGAAAATTCGGACCTCAAAGTGCTCCTGGTGGACAAGGGCAAGCCGCCTGAGCGGCGCAAGTGTCCCATGAGCGCCCAGGACCCCTGCCAACGCTGCAAGCCGTGCAATATTCTGTGCGGCATCGGCGGCGCCGGCCTCTTCTCCGACGGCAAACTCAACTACATCCACAAACTGGGCAAGACCGACCTGACCCAGTTCATGTCGCCGGCCGAGGCCGAGGCGCTCATCGCCGAAACCGAGCAGATCTTCAACCGCTTCGGCATGGACGGTCCGATCTACCCCACCGATATGGAGGCGGCCCAGGCGATTCGCAAGGCGGCCAAACGCTACGGCATCGACCTGCTGATCATCAAGCAAAAGCACCTGGGCAGCGACCGCCTGCCGGGCCACATTGCAGGCATGGCCGAATACCTGCGTCAGAGGGGGGTGGTGATCCACAGCTCCGAGGATGTGCGCGAGGTGGTGGTGGATGGCGGCCGGGTCAAAGGGGTCGTCACCAACCGCAAGATCTACCGGGCGCCCTGCGTGGTCCTGGCCCCCGGTCGGGCCGGCGCCGACTGGATGGGGCGCCTGGCCCAACAGCTGGAACTGGGCGTGCGCCAACGGGGCATCGAGGTGGGGGTGCGGGTGGAGGTGCACAATGACATCCTCCAGGATCTTTGCGCCATCATTTATGATCCTACCTTTTTCATCCAGACCACCAAATATGACGACCAGACCCGCACCTTCTGCACCAACCAGGGGGGGTACGTGGCCATGGAGAACTACAGCAACTTCGTCTGCGTCAACGGCCACGCCTTCCGGGACAAGAAGTCGGAAAACACAAATTTCGCCTTTCTTTCCAAGGTGGTGCTCACCGAACCGGTCACCGACAACCAGGCATACGGCGAGGCCATCGGCCGGCTGGCCACCCTCATCGGCGGCGGCAAACCGATTCTGCAGCGCTACGGCGACCTCAAGCGCGGCCGGCGCAGCACCTGGCAGCGCATCCACAAGGGCTACATCCGCCCCACCTTGACCAATGTGGTGTGTGGCGACATCGCCATGGCCCTGCCCGAACGCATCCTGGCCAATCTCATGGACGGCCTGGAACAGCTCAACCGCGTGGTGGTGGGCGTCTCCAACGACGAAACCCTGCTCTACGCCCCGGAGATCAAATTCTTCGCCACCCAGGTGGATACCGACAACCGACTCGAGACCAATGTCAAAGGCCTCTTCGTGGCCGGTGACGGCCCGGGGGTGGCCGGCAACATCGTCTCGGCCAGTGCCACCGGCCTGATCCCGGCCAAGGCGATTCTATCCAGATTATAAATTCCGATCAGTCCGCCGCCGTCCAAGGATGGGATGGTTTCGTCGCATTCAAAACGGGCGAAAACAGCGACAATCGCTATCTGGCCCCCAGCAGCCTGGTGATGGCTTCGGCCAGTTCGCTGCGGGTGAAGGGTTTGGGCAGCATGATGTGGGGGCCCTGCTCGAGGATGTTCTGGGACTGTTCGCTCAGCCCGTAGCCGCTGGCGATAATCACCTTGACGTCGGGGTTTGTGGCCTTGAGGGCCTTGAACACCTGCAAGCCGTCGGTATCGGGCATGATCATGTCCAGGACGACGAAGTCGATTTCTTTGTGGTGGGTCTTGAAGAGGCGGATGGCCTCCAGGCCGCTGCCGGCCAGGTGGACCTTGAAGCCCAGGCTGTGCACCAACTCGCCGATGAATTGCAGAATGGGCGCTTCGTCATCCACCAGCAGCACGTATCGGCCCTGGGGATAGATGATGGGTTCGGCGGCGGGCGCCGCCTTTTCCTTGATCGTGGTGGCCGACGGAAAGAGCAGCACGAAGGTGGCGCCTTGTCCTACCTTGGAGGTGACCCGGATATGTCCATGATGGTTCTTGACCACCCCATAAACCGAGGCCAATCCCAGCCCCGTGCCGCGTCCGATCTCCTTGGTGGTGAAAAACGGCTCGAAGATGCGCTCCATGATGGCGGCATCCATGCCCACACCCGTATCCGTGACCTTGATTTCGATGTAGCGCCCGGGTTCGATCTTTTCGGACCATAGGCCCGCGCCGTCGGGATGGTGCACCAGTTCGGTGGTGACGGTGAGGTCTCCGCCCTTGGGCATGGCATCCACTGCATTGACGAAAAGATTGAGGAAAACCAGCTCCATCTGGCCGCGATCCGCCTGCAGCACGGCCGGGGCGGCTTTGAGTTCGCAATGCATGCGGATGTTTTTATTGGTGCGCTTGACCACTTCCAGGGTCTCCTGGATGAGGGGGTGCACATCGATGGCGCTGACCACGTACTTGCCTTTGCGGGCATAGCCCAGCAGCTGGCGGGTCAAGGAGGCGCCGCTCTGGATCTGCTCTTCGATGCGGCTCAGTTTTTCCTGGGATTGATTGGTGGTGTCGTTTTCCAGACGCAGCAGCGATACGTTGGCCTGCATGCCCATGAGCAGATTGTTGAAGTCATGGGCCACGCCGCCGGCCAGGGTGCCGATGGCCTCCATCTTCTGAGCCTGGAACAATTGAGTCTTGAGACGGTCTTCTTCAGTGATATCTTTGGCAAAACCGATAATGCCGGTGATCCGCCCCTCCTCATCGGAATTGGCGGCCGCGCTGAAATCGAAGATGCGCTCTTCCCCGTCTATTTTACGGAAGCGGACGGTGCTTTCGGTAATTCTGACTTGACCCCGGATCAGGCGCATCATCAGCTCGCTGAAGATCCCGCGCTGGTCCTCGGGAAGCCAGGAGGTGAACGGCCGACCGATCAGATCCTGGCGGTCATGCCCGAGCATCGAGACCCAGGCGGGATTGAGATAGGTAATGATGCCGTCGCTATCCAGGGTGAAAATGATCACCGGCGCGTTTTCGCTCAGGGACTTGAAACGGGCCTCGCTCCGGCGCAAGGCCTCCTCGGCCTTCTTCATGCCGGTCACGTCGCGCATGATGGCCAGGTAGCCGATGAGTTTTTCGTTGTAAATCATGTTGGATAGCGAGATCTGCAGGCGACGCTGGTCGTTTATATGGTCCAGTTCCATGTTCAGAGGGATGGTCTGGGGGCCATTGAAACCGATATGCTCGGGCAGATTCGGCCACCACGGCAGAACGCCGGCGGCCGGCTGCCCGATCAGCGGCGGTTGAAAGCCCACCAGTTCGACGGCCGCCGGGTTGAGATCCAGGATCCGCTGGTGGACATCCAGAACGATGACACCGTCGTTCATGTTCTGGATCACGATGTCGCGGGCAACCGGGATGATGTCCAGCAGACGGTAGCGCACGATGCCCCACATGACCGCCAGGCCGCTGATGGTGAAGGCAAAGGGGGTCAGGTCCAGGCGGGGACCGCCGCCATCGCCGGCGAACAGGAAAAGCATGTTGCACAGCCAGGGCGCCAGGGCTGCGATGAGCAGGGAGACCCCCTGGCTGCGATACAGCCGCTGGGAATCGACAGTGGAGCGGGCCAGGAAAAGAAATCCCAGAAAAAGCAGGCCGTAGGAATAGACCGTATGCACCCAGAACCAGAATCCGAACTGGCGTACCGGCAGGATCAGGTTGTTGCTGCGATGCCATTGGATGTTTTGAAACATCAGGTGGTGGAGGCCATTGGTGGCGGTGAGCAGGACGGTCAGGGCCGGCACGATGCTCAACAGGGCCAGGTGCTCCGGTTTCATCCGGCGAACGCGGTTGGCGTAGTATAGGCTGAAGGTGAACCACGCCACCGGAATGGTCACGATAAAGAGATATTTCAGATTCCCGCTGAATTGCTTGATGGGCAGATCATAGGAAATGACTTCGAAAATGCTCAAGAAAGCCCACATGCACACCGCGCCCATGAGCAGGGCGAAAGAGAGGGTGCCAAGGGTTGGGCGGTGCTTCAGGACCGTGATGCCCAGGGCGGCGGAGATGGCTACGGCGCAGATCAGCAGAATTGCGTAGGGATGGTAAAAGTAGGGCATGGCCCACTTTTAGGAAGCCTCTCCGACTTTGTCAAACCTAAAAAGGGGAGCATTTTCCGCCCGTAAAGCGGCCCCCGGGGCGACGGTCGGTCGCCCCGGGGCGTTGCGGAACAGTCAGGCATCAGGCGATGGCCCGGGTCATCATCTCGCCCACCAGGCGCGAGAAGCGGGCCGGGTTCTCCAGTTTGCCGCCTTCGGCCACCACGGCCAGGTCGTACAACACCTGGCAGTAGTCTTTCAGGGCGGCGTTGTCGCGGTCATTCTCGTAAAGGGTTTTGATGCGGGCCATCACCGGATGGCCCATATTCAGCTCCAGCACCCGCTTGACCTCGGGCGGCTTCTGGCCGGCAGCCTTGAGCAGCTTTTCCATGTAGGCGCTCATGTCGTAATCCTCGCCCGCCAGGCAGGCCACCGATTCGGTCAGGCGCACCGACGGCTTCACCTCCTTGACCTTGGCCTCCAGTTGGCCCTTGATGAAGCCGAACAGGGCGTTGAACTCCTCCTTGCTCTTTTCATCCACCTGGTCCAGGGCCAGGTCCCCTTTTTCGGCGCTCTTGATGGGTTTGCCCTCGTACTCGGTGAGGGATTGCACCACCCATTCGTCCACCGGATCGGCCATGAGCAGCACCTCGTAGGATTTCTCCTTGAGTTTTTCCAGGTGAGGGTTGTTGATCAGGGCGTTGAGGTCGTCACCGGTGATATAATAGATTTCTTTCTGGTCGGGCTGCATGCGCTTGACGTACTCGTCCAGCGAGACCCACTTGCCATCCGATTTGGTGGTTTTATAACGCGCCAGGGCCGCGATCTTGTCACGCTTGTTGGTGTCGGTGTAGATGCCCTCCTTGAGCACCGGGCCGAAGGGTTCGTAGAATTTCTCGTACTGCTCGGCCGGCATCTCCTTGAGCAGATCCAGTACTTTTTTCACCAGGTTGTTGCGGATGTTCATCACCAGGCGGTCCTGCTGCAGGATCTCGCGGCTCACGTTGAGGTTCAGGTCCGGCGCGTCCACCACGCCCTTGACGAAACGCAGGTATTCGGGGATCAGCTCCTTGCAGTCGTCCATGATGAAGACCCGCTTGCAGTAGAGCTGGACGCCGTGCTTACGCTCGGGGTGGAACAGGTCGAAGGGCGCCTTGGAGGGGATGTAGAGCAGGGCATGGTACTCGGTGGTGCCCTCCATCTTGAAGTGCAGCCGGGTCAGGGGCGGGTTCCAGTCGTGAGCCAGGTGTTTGTAGAACTCCTCGTGGGCCTTGTCGTCGACTTCGTCCTTGGGCTTGGTCCAGATGGCCTCCCGGGAGTTGAGCGTCTCCTCCTCGATCACCCGCCGCTTGGTTTCGCCGATGGGCTTGCCGTCCTTGTCCTTGATCTGCTCGTTGTCCGGAATGGGGAGCTCTTTTTCCACGTCCATGACGATGGGATAGGCCACATAATCGGAGTGCTGCTTGACGATGCGCCGGATCTGCCACTGGTCGGTGTAATCGGGATCGTCCTTGCCGCGCTTTTTCAGGTGCAGGGTGATGGTGGTGCCCCGCTGGTCACGGCGGGTCGGTTCGATGGTGAAGCTGCCGTCGCCCACGGACTCCCAGCGCACGGCTTCGTCCGGCGCGGCGCCGGCCGCCCGGGTGACCAGGGTGATCTTGTCGGCCACCATGAAGGCGCTGTAGAACCCCACGCCGAACTGCCCGATCAGTTCGGGGGTCAAGGTCTCGTTGCTCTGGGCCTGCTTGAGCAACTCCAGAAACTGGGCCGTGCCGCTCTTGGCGATGGTGCCGATATTTTCCATCACCTCGTCATGGGTCATGCCGATGCCGTTGTCGCTGATTTCCAGGATCTGGGCGATGCCGTCCGGCCGCAGTTTGATCTTGAATTCGCCATCGTCGCCCAGAATGGCCGGTTCGGTCTGGGACTTGAAGCGCAGCTTGTCGATGGCGTCCGACGCGTTGGAGATCAATTCGCGCAAAAAGATCTCCTGGTTGGAGTAAAGGGAGTTGACGATCAGGTTGAGAATCTGGCGAACTTCGGTTTTAAATTGATGGGTCTGCTTTTTTCCTTCCATGGACGATGGCTCCTTGTCGTAATCTGGCTTTTCTGTGAGAAATCGGCCAAATAATGGTTAAATATTTTCAATTGTCAACCCCGGGCAAGAAGCGGGATATGACGAAAACCGATGGGGCCGGAAAAAGGGTGGCGGTCAGCGCGCGGCGTGGGCGGTGCGGGCCTGGGCCAGCATGGCCTGATCCACCACCGCGCTGGCCTGGACCAGGGAGACTTTGGCCTTGAGCTGGGGCAGATACTCGCTCAAGACCTGATAGGTGACGGGATAGGGGTGGCCGATGGCCACGGCATAGCCTTGGATCTGGGCGCGTTTGACGAGCAGGTTCAACTGGTTGCGGATGAATGCCGGGTCTTCCCGGTGATCGAGGAAGATGTCCCGTTCGGCAAACGGCAATTGCAGCAGGCGGGCCGAGGGTCCTGCCACCGTGTCGGCGGCCGTGCGGCTGTCGATATAAAATAGACCACGCTTCTTGAGGATGGAAAAGATCTGGCGCATCTGCTCGGGCGAGGCGGACACCTTCGAGCCCATGTGGTTGTTGACCCCTTTGACCCCGGAAAACTGGTCCAGGTCCGCGTTCAGCTGGGAAATCAGGTCGTCCGGCGCCATATGGGCGAACAGTGCGCCTAAACCAGGGTCGACCTGGGGGTATTCGTTGGGTTCCATGGGCAGGTGCAGCATGATTTCGAGCCCCTTGGCCCGTGCCTGGGCCAGGATCTGCTGGCTGAACGGCGCGCCGGGCAGCATGGAAAAAGTCAACGGCACATTCAGGTCCATGAGCTCGCCGGCGATGTGACGGTCATACCCGATATCGTCGATGATGATGGCCACCAGCGGCGGGTGCTCGCCCGGCAACTGGGGCAGCCGTTGGGGGGTCGGCGGCCGTTCGGCGGGGCGGGACGGCGGCTGGGGAGTACCCTGGGGGAACAGCTCGTAGACCGGCTTTTGGGCCGGCACCGTCACCTGCGGCACCTGATAGCGCGGCTTGGGCTGGACGGCGGCTTTGGCGGGCAGCGGCGGTCGTTTCAGCACCAGCTCGGCCAGAAATCCCGCGCCGACCACCAGCAGGACCAGCACGCAAAGACCGCAAACAATCTTCAGGGTTTGCAGGGAGTAATCCGGACCCCGGGATCGTTTGCGGCCGCCGCGTTTGCTCTGGGCGCGCTTTTTAGCCATTGCCCAGTTTTTTGAAGACCTCGTAGCTGATGAGAATGTCCAGGGCGCGCCGCACCTGGCTGTCCTTGACCAGCTGCTCGGGGCTCAGCGGGCTCAGGCGGGTCCTGGCCGGCTCGCTCTCCTTGCCCTTGTCCTTGTCTTTATCTTTGGTGTCCTGTTTGGGCTCAGGCGCTTTTTCCTTGCTGGCCGGGGCTTCTTTCTCCGAATCCCCTTGGAGGTGATTGGCCAGATCCCGCTCTTTGAACAGGCGCTCTTTTTCGGGGGCCGCCTCTTCGAGGATCTGATGCGGCACCACGATGTCCGGTTCCACACCCTTGGCCTGGATCGAGCGGCCGCTGGGGGTGTAGTAGCGGGCGATGGTGAGCTTCAGGGCATAGCCGTCGCGCAGGTTCTCGATGGCCTGGACCGAGCCTTTGCCGAAGGAGGTGGTGCCCAGAATCAGGGCCCGCTTGTCGTCCTGCAGGGCGCCGGCCACGATCTCCGAGGCGCTGGCGCTGCCACCGTTGATGAGCACCACCATGGGGTAGGTGCGGGACGTGGCGCTCTTGGTGGCCGTGTAAACCCGGGTGTGCCGATCCAGGCGGCCCTTGCTGGTCATGATGATGCCTTCATCGATGAACATGTCGGAGATGCGGATGGCCTGGTCCAGCACGCCGCCCGGGTTGTCGCGCAGGTCGAGGATCAGCCCCTTGAGGGGCTTTTCGGATTTTTCCATTTTTTCAAGTGCCGCTTCGAGATCGTCGGCGGTGTTCTCGCGGAAATGGGTCACCCACACGTAGCCGTACCCCGGCTGGAGCACGGTGGACCGGACGCTCTGAATGGGAATGACGTCGCGGATCAATTTGAATTCGAGGGGCTTGGGTTCGTTGTCGCGGATCACGGTGATGGTCACTTCGGTGCCCTTGGGACCGCGCATGCGTTTGACGGCGTCGGTGAGGTTGTCCACGGAGGTGCCGTCCACCTTGATGATCTTGTCACCGGCTTTTATACCGGCGTTGTAGGCCGGCGTGCCGTCGATGGGCGCGATCACCGTGACCACATTGTCGCGCATGGTCACATGGATGCCGATACCGGTGAACTCCCCCTGGGTGTCGATCTGCAACTCTTTCAGGGCATCCGGCGTGAGCAGCGCGGAGTGGGGGTCCAGGCTGCTGACCATGCCCTGGATGGCGTCTTCGATGAGTTTCTTGGAATCGACCTCGTCCACATAGTTCTTCTGAACCATATCGATGACATCGGAAAAGATCTTCAGGCCTTCATACGTCTGCTCCTTGTCGGCGGCCAGGTTGCGGTAAGCACCGGGAATGAAAAGCGCCACGGCCAGTGCGATGACGCCGACCAGTGCCCAGCGGGAGCCATTTCTTGAGCCAAACATGTAGGAATCTCCTTGGTATTTATCCTTTGCGGATCCATTGCAATGGATCGATGGGTTTGCCGTGGTGACGGACCTCAAAATGGAGCGCCGGCCCCGTGAGCGAACCGGAATCTCCGACGGTGGCGACCACTTCTCCTTTTTCGACACGATCGCCCTTGACCTTGAAAAGTTCTTCCAGGTGGGCATAGACCGTATAGTAGTGGTTGCCGTGATCGATGATCAACATGTTGCCGAACCCCTTGAACCAATTGGCGAAGATCGTATGGCCCTCGGCCACGGCACGGATCGGTTCGCCTCGCTCGGCCTGGATGTTGATGCCGCTTTGGAAGTTGACCAGATTGCTTTTCTGATCGGTATACGGTCCAAATGTCGAAATGATCTTACCCCTTACGGGCCAATCGAGCAACCCCTTGTATTGCTCGAAAGCCAAACCGCGGCCCGCAGGAAGGGGCTTTTCGGGCGGCAGTGCCGCTTGGGGTGATACCGGTCTTTCGGGCGCTTCCACCCGGGGCGGGGTCGGCGGGGGTGCCGCCAGCGCGGCCATGGTCTTGTCGAGTTCCTGGGATGCCTGGCGCAGGGCCAGCAATGAGGCCCGTTCGAGCTCTTTTTCCGAGCGGATCTTTCTCAGCAGCTGGCCGCGCCGTTCCTGTTCGGCGGCCAGGGCCGCGATGCGCTGGTTCAGGGCCAGTTCCGAGGCCTTCTGCTCGGCCTGGCTGGCGTTGAGCTGTTCGAGCAGCCCCTGCTGGGCGGCCTGATCCGTACGCAGCTTTTCCAGCAGCGCTTCGTCCTGGGAGAGGATGCGCTCCAGGGCGGCCTTGCGCTGCACGAATTCGAAGAAGGAGTTGGCGGTGGCCAGGAGTTGGATTCTTCCCATGGCATTGAGTTTGTAAACGGCCACCAGCCGCTGGGCGGCATAGGCTTCGCCGGCCCGAATCTCTTTTTCCAGAAGGTCGGACCGTTGTTGGATATCGTTCACTTTCTGCTGCAGGGCCCCCATGCGGGACTGGGCTTCGCGGACCTCCCGGCGGGCTCTCTCCAGGGCCTGGTCGGCCGTTTCGACCTCGTCGAGCACCGTGCGCTCCTTGCGCGTCATGCTCTGTATCTGGCTCTGGGAGGCCTTGAGCTGGGCTTCGATGTTCTCGGCCCGGCGCTTAAGGTCGTTCAACCGCCCCTTGCCGGTCGCCGATCGGGTCTCCTCAGCCGCCGCTTGCCGATCCACGAAGCGGGGATCGTCCAGGATGTATCCCTGGCGGCCGTTGAAATCGACCTTCAGCCAGCCGTCGCTGCGGGAAACCACGCGCACCCGGCTCTTTTCGGCCAGTTTGAAGACCACGTCGTGCTCGGTTCCGGGACCGGCGCGCACATTGAGGTTTTGCACCAATACCGTGGCGATTTCGGCCGCCGGAGCGAGGACGGCCGTGACGGAGAGCATCAAGAGCACCGCCGGCAGGGTCCTGGTCGCGAAAAGCAGGGCCCGGCGCCGGATAGCGAGCGAGGCGGTGAGTTGTGAGCGGATGCGTGACGGTTTCATTTCATAAATTGTTTGAGTGACACCCAACACCCCAGCCAGCCGATGAGCGTACCGCCCAGCACCACGGCCAGGCAAACGCCCACCGAGAAAAAGCGCAATTGGATCATGCCGCCGGCCATGCCGGGCGCAAAGTGCAGGGCGAGCGCCAGGTAGCCGGCATAGAGCAGCAGAAGGCCGATGATGGTTCCGGCGCCGCCCTGGATCATGCCTTCCAGGTAAAATGGAATCTTGATGAAGCGGTCGGTGGCCCCCACCAGGCGCATGATTTCGATCTCGTCGCGGCGGGAGTAAAGCACCAGCCGGATCGTGTTGGCTACAATGAACAACGTGGCCATGAAAAACAGGGCGCCGATGCCGGACCCGGCCAGGCTGAAAAGATTGATCACCTGGGTGAAGCGCTGGATCCACTGCTGCCCGTACTCCACTTCGGTGACGCCGGGCAGGGCCTGGACCCGTTCGGCCAGGAAGCCCAGCTCTTCGCTGTTGCGCGTCGAGGGCTTCAAGGTGATCTCGAAGGCATCGGGCAACGGGTTCTCCTTGAGGTTTTCCAGCAGGGCCGAATGGTGCGCCATCTGGGCTTTGAGCCGTGCCAGGGCCTCCTCTTTGGAGATGTAGACGGCTTCCTGGACGCCCTCCAGCCCCTGGAGCCGAAACTTGGTGTCCAGCCGTTCGGCTTCCGTGGCGTCGGTTTTGAGGTAGACCATCATGCGGATGCCCTTTTGCCAGAAATTGAGCATGTCGCCGGCATTGACGAAAAACAGGGCGAAAGCCGCCGCAATCAGAATGGAAAGGGCGATGGTGATGACTGTGATGGCCGTCAGAAAACGATTTTCCAGGATGTCTTTGATGGCGCGTCGGTAAAACCTTTGCATCGTCCTTCCTAAGCCGGTTCGGTGGACCAGAGCTGTCCGTCGCGCAATTGGATGATGCGCGCGTGGCCACGCGCGAGCAGTTCCTTGTCGTGGGTGGCGATGACGATGGTGGCGCCCCGGGAGTGAAAGGTGTCCAGAAAGCTCATGATCACTTCGGCCGACTCTTCATCCAGGCTGCCGGTGGGTTCGTCGGCCAGGATGATCTTCGGATCGCCGGCCGCGGCCCGGGCCACGGCCACACGCTGCTGCTCGCCGCCCGAAAGGCTCTGGGGAAAGGCATTCATGCGATCCTCCATGCCCACCATGCGCAGCACGCTCTTGACCTTCTTGGCGATCATGGACGGCTTGCGGCCGGCGGCTTCCAGCACCAGGGCCACGTTTTCGAATATGGTCTTGGTGGGGATCAGCTTGTAGTCCTGAAAGATGATGCCGAACTTGCGCCGCAGGTGGGGGATGCGGTTGCGGGCGATACGCGAGAGATTCATGCCGTCCACGAGCACCTGGCCTTCGGTCACCGGCTCGCCCAGGTAGAGCAGCTTGAGCAGGGTGGTCTTGCCGGCCCCGCTGCGTCCGGTCACGAAAAGATATTCGTTCTTGTAAATGTCCAGGGAAAAATCTTTCAGGGCGGACTTGGATCCGTAACGCTTGTGCACGTGGAACATGCGGATGATGGCATCGGCATTCTCTTCGCTCATTGGGCCATCCACTTATACTTTGACCGTTCCGGCCATTCCTGCTATGAACGGCGTCGAGTTCAAGGAGTGCCGTGCCCCGGTTTTCCTTGCTCCGCCTCCACTGGAACCCAACCTACGGCTTCTTCCAACAGTGGAGGCTTTATTATCCCATAAGTGCCCTGCAATCAAGCAGTTCATGCATCTTCCCAGGGAGCGGCCATGCATCAGGAATTGATTGCCCTATTGTGCCAGAAGTCGTTCAAATATGCGGCCGAGCCGACCTTCAAGCTGGTTTCGGGCCGCATGAGCCACTACTACGTCAACTGCAAACCCACCGTGCTCAGCCCCCGGGGCATGTTCCTGGTGGGGCATCTGATGTTCGCGGCCATTGCCGATTTGCGGCCCCAGGGCGTGGGCGGTCTGACCTTCGGCGCCGATCCCATCGCCATGGCCACCGCCTTCGCCTCGGAGCTCAAGGGACAGCCCATCGCCGCCTTTTCCATCCGCAAAACCAAGAAGGACCACGGCATCGCCCGCTGGATCGAAGGCGATCTTCCGGCCGGCAGCCGCGTGGTGGTGATCGACGACGTGGCCACCACGGGCGGCTCCACCATTCAGGCCATCGAGCGGGCCCGGGAGGAAGGGCTGATCGTCGAACGTGCCGTGGTGTTGGTGGACCGGCAGGAGGGGGGGCTGGAGAATATCCGGCAGCATGTGCAGGATGTGCGGGCCCTGGTGACCCGCGATGCGTTGATGGGCCACCTGAAGTTGAATCTAGAAAGCGGAACGTAGTTGGATGGCAGGGAAAAATCGCGACTTCTGCCGCTCCTTCTGGCCGGCTTCTGCATCCTCGTCTGGGGCCTTTCCTTTTCCGTGACCCGGGGCGCCGTGCGCCAGATTCCGCCGTTGACCCTGGCGTGCCTGCGCTTCTTTCTGGCCGGCCTGCTGTTGTGGCTGGTGACCCGCAGACGGGCTCTGCCGCTGCGGCCCGGCGACGGCAAGTGGGTCTGGGCGCTGGCCCTGAGCGGCGTGACCCTTTACTTTACCTTCGAAAACATCGGCCTGAAACTGACCACCGCTTCCCATGGTTCGCTGATCATCGCCACCATTCCCCTGGGCACCGAACTGGTGCTGGCCTGGCGCCAGCGGCGCTGGCCCCGGGCCGCCACCTGGCTGGGGGCCCTGGCCGCCCTGGGCGGCGTGGGGCTGCTGGTGGGCCGCGACCGGGGCGCGGCATCGGCCCTCGGCGACCTTTTGATGTTCGGGGCGGTGGGCTGCTGGATCGCCTACACCTTTCTGGTCCAGCGCCTATCGGGCCGCTATCCCCATCTGCTGCTCACGGCCTGGATCATGCTGGCCGGTGCCGTATCCCTGCTGCCGGCGGCCGCCGTGGAATCGTGGCTTTACCCCTGGCCCTGGCCCGACGCCGTCGCCTGGGGCCAGGTGCTCTTTCTGGGTGTTGTCTGCTCGGCCCTGGGATACGATTTCTGGAACCGGGCGGTTCCGGTCCTGGGGCCCAGTGCCATCAATACCTTGATCTACTTCATTCCCCTGGTGGGCGTGGCCGGCGGGGTCGTCTTTCTGGCCGAACCGCTCACCACCAACCTGTTCATCGGCGGGGCCTTGATCTGCTGTGGGGTGGTACTGGCGCGCTAGGGGTAAAAGGCGTTTTTGCTTCTGCTTGAAAAATCAGCTAAAGAAGATTCCGGCATCCGACGAAGAAAAAGCATGTAAGGAGTGCCCCATGCAGTCAAGGATCCGAATCCTGGTCCTCATCGGCCTGTGGTTGTTGAGCGTGGCAGGGGGCGGGCCGGATGTCGCCGGCGCCGCGGAGCTGCCGCGCTTTTTCCACAGCGGCAACGGCCGTCTGCGCCTGACCAACCCCAAGACCGGCGCCTCTTTTTCCGGTGTCTATCGCGCGGGCGTCAGCCAGTACGATTCGGCCGCGCTGCTGACCATCCGCAAGGTGTTCAACGCGCCCGCGGATGATCCCCAGGCCGAAATCTCCCTGCGCCTGATCGAATTCATCGACTTTCTGGAAGATCATTTCAAGCCGGGCGCACGCATCGAAATCCACTCCGGCTACCGCAGTCCTTCGTACAATACCAAGCTGCGGGAAAATGGGGCCCTGGCCGCCACCGCCAGCCTGCACCAGTACGGCATGGCCGCGGACATCAAGATCCAGGGGGTGGATTCGGCCCGGGTGTGGCGCTACATGCGCAAGCTGGGTTTCGGCGGGGCCGGATACTACCACTCCGACATGGTTCATGTGGACGTGGGGCCGGCCCGTTCCTGGGACGAGACCACTTCGGGCGTCGGCACCGATATCTCCAAAGACAACAAGCTCATCGGCATCGTCACCGATTTCGATACCTACCAACCCGGCGATTCGCTGGTGCTGCGCTTCATCCGCATGACCGCCTTTCCCATCGGCGTGGATCCGGAGCTCTCCCTGGAAAGCGTGGGCGAGGACGGCCGCAATGAGCCCATGACCACCTTCAAGCCATTCTTCTCGGTGAACACCCAGACGCCGTGCCCGACCTTCGCCGACATCGGGCAGATGATGAACATCCGTTACAAGCTGCCCGCTGCGCTGCCGACCGGGCGCTACATCATCCGGGCCTCTTTCTGCAACAAGAGTTGGGAGGCCATGCCCGGTCAGGTGGTCACGCCGCCGTTTCAGGTGCTGGGGCCGAGCCGCTCCAAGCTGGAGGGTTGAGCCCGCTTGACCAGCCAGGGCTCCAGGCCGCGCAGGGTGATGGCCAGGATGATCACCACGCCGCCGGCGATGGCCATGGGCCCGGGCTTCTCGCCTATAAACAACAGTACCCAGACCGGGTTGAGAATCGGTTCGATGGCAGGGATCAGCATCGATTCCAGGGCCGTCACATGGCGGATGGCCAGGGTGAAGAACGCATAGGCCGTGCCCACCTGGAACAATCCCAGCAGGAGCAGGCCGAGCCACCCCCTGGGCGATGGGCCGGGCCCGCCGAACATGAAAGGCAGGGCCACCGCGGCGGCCAGCAGGTTGCCCAGGATCACCGATCGAATCGGGTCGGCGTCTTTTTGCTTGCGCAGGAAAAGGGCCATCCAGGCAAATCCCGCCCCGGAAACCAGGGCCACGACGTTGCCCCAGAATCCCGCCAGGGTCAGGTCGTCCAGGAAAAAAAGCAGCATGCCGATGAACACCGCCCCCAGGGTGAGCCAATCCACCCGCCGCGGCCGCTCGCCCAGAAACCAGTAGCCGAAGAGCGCCACGTGGGCCGGTGCCGTATATTGCAGCAGGATGGCGTTGGCGGCGCTGGTGAGCTTGTTGGCCGCCACGAAGCAGGTGACGCAGACCGCATAGGCCACGGCGCCGCCGAACAGGTAACGGTTGAGGCGAAAGCTCCTGGGGCGGAAGACGATCAGCAGAAAGAGCGCGCCGATGGCGCTGCGCATGCCGGAGATGGCCAGGGGATGCCACTGCACCCACTTGATCAGAAAGCCGCCGGTGCTCCAGATCAGGGCCGCGGCCAGCAGCAGACCTATCGCGTGGGAACGTTGCATGATCCTCCGGGCCGGGCCCGTGACCTCATTTTACAAGTTCAGGAAAGCGGGGCGCCGCAAGTCGCTCTGCAATCCCTCGGCGATGCGCGCCAACACCTTGGGCTTTTCTTCAGGGAATTTGTAGCCTTCATAACCGTGGGTGAAAAGCAGATCGCCGCGCCGGTCGGTCCAGTAGTTGGCCGCATGGTCGAAGCAGACCCGGGAGGTGACCGTAAGGGCTTCGATCATCTGCTGGAGCTCCAGCAGCTGCTCCCGGGGGGTGAGCATCTGCAGCGACCCCTCGGCCACGGCGGTCTCCAGCGAGGTGCCCGGCAGGGGATTGAAGGGCCGGGAGCGGATGTAATGGGGGTTGATGGCGCTGAGCGTCCGGGCCGTGTTGAGCGCGTGGGCTTCGGAGAACTCTTTCCCGCCCAGGCCGGGCATCCAGTACTCCGAGAGCTGGAAGCCGGCGGCCATGGCTTTTTGGCCGCCTTCGATGTGCCCTTGGGCGGTCACCCCTTTTTTCATGCGTTTGAGCAGGGTGTCGTCGCCGGTTTCCAGACCCACATGCAGCCGGTCCATTCCTGCCTCGCGGATGGCCGCGAGCTCTTCGGGCCGGCGCTGGGCCAGGGTCTTGGAACGGGCGTAGGAGGTCACCCGCGTGAGCGAGGGAAAGGTGGCGCGCAGGTGCCGCAGGGCCTCGATCAACTGATCGGGCGGCATGATCAGGCTGTTGGCGTCCTGGATGAAGGCCGTTTTACCCCCGGACATCAGCCAGTGGTAGACCATGGCGAAACCATGGTGATTGTTGAGTTCCGGATAGCGCCCGATCAACGCCACCGCGGCCTCGTGGGTCACGGTGCCGCCCTGGCCGTTTTTCCGCGAGAGCTCGCGCAGATCGTTGCACAGGGCTGCAATGGCATCGATATCCCCTTTGATCTCCTCGAGGGGGCGGAGTTCGAATTTTTCGGTTTTGTACATGGCGCAAAATTCGCAGCGGTTCCAGGGGCAGTTGCGGGTGAAGCGCACCAGCAGCGAGTAGCTGCCGCCTTCGCTGGGGGGGCGGTAGACGCCGGTTTCAAAATCATACTTGCGGGTAGATAGGGACGGCATTTGGAACTCCTGTTCAGATCCGAGTCGTTTTAGCGAGTCTCTATGGTAACATCATTCGGGATTAAATCAATCGGCACGGTCGATGGCCAGCGATTCTCGGTGAGCCGGACCTTGCCCCGAACGCACCGTGCGCACAGGGATGCGAATCAATGCATTTGAGTGAGGTGTGCCGGCTGGTCACGGTCATTTATCCGTTTTGGCATGGCTCGCAGGCGCTTCATGCATCCGGAATGGCCGGCAGGTAGATGGCGATGGTGGTGCCGCTGCCCGGGATGCTCTCCACATCGATGAAGCCGTTGTGGTTGGCCACGATGCCGTAGGCGCTGGAGAGCCCCAGCCCGCGGTGGTTGAAGATGCCTTTGGTGGTGAAAAAAGGTTCGAACACCCGTTTGCGCACGGTATCGTCCATGCCCACGCCCGTGTCTCTCACGGTGAGCCGGATGCACTTGCCGGAGTGGGTCTCCTTGAAATGTTCACGTCCCTCGGCCAGCTCGAAATTTTCGGTCTTGATGATCACCTGGCCTTGTTCGGGAATGGCTTGCCAGGCATTGAGCAGGATGTTCATCACCACCTGCTCCATCTGCTGGCGGTCGGCTTCCACGGTCCAGAGCCCGGTCTGGTACTCGCGGACCAGTTGGATCTCCTTCTGGCTGCGGGCAAAGGTGCGGGCGACCTCCTCCACCACCTCGTTGAGGTTCACCGGCCGCGCGCTGTATTTGCCCGACTGGGCGAAACCGAGCATCTGCTGGGTGAGCTTGGCCGCCTCCTCCACACACGATTCGATGCCCAGCAGGTGTTCTCTGCGGGGATCGTTGGCCGCCAGGCTGCGGTGCAGCAGCGAGACGCGCCCCTGGATGCCCATGAGCAGATTGTTGAACGAGTGGGCCATGCCGCCGGACAAGGTGCGCAGGGTAGCCAGGCTTTCGGTCTGGAAATAGTTCTGCTCGATGATCTTTTGGGAGGTGATGTCCCGGATGATGTTCAGGGTGGCCGGCAGGCCTTGCCATTCGATGCGCACCGCATTCACTTCGGCCCAGAAGGTATCGCCCCGGCGGGTGATGATGCGCAAGGGGTACATGTTGAGGATCTTTTCGCCTTTGAGACGCTGTTCGTGGCGCTTGACGATGGTGTCGCGCTCGTCGGGATGCAGGTATTCCGTGAAGGGGATTTTGTCCAGATCCTCGGCCAATACGCCCCCCAGGGCCAGGGCCTTGGGATTGGCGAACCTCACCTTGCCGTCCTGGAGCACGAAGATGGCATCGTTGGCGTTTTCCACCAGGATCCGATAGGAATCCTCGGCCTGGCGCAGGGCCTGCCGCAACTCGGTGACCTCGGCGCTTTTGCGTTCCAGTGCCAGGCGCTGCGCTTCATCGACCCTCGGGGGAGGAGGCGTATCCGTCATAAGGGCCCTTTTCACAAAGGCTTTTCAACCTTTGCAGAAATGGAAATTTTATGCCGCTGCCGGTCAAAGGGTGTAATGTTTTGTGCTCTCTGGCCGATAGTAGATAGAGTTCATCTATATTATTCGGTGCCCTCGGCGCAAGAGTTTCACGCGAGCCATGGTGCACCGGGTGGGTGAATATCTCCGGTCCCGTGCAGCCATTCCAGGCCGGGAGGAACCGGAACGTTCCCGGCCAGCAGGAAGATCGGAGCGCGTCGAGCGGTTGCTTTTTTATGAATAATATAATGTCCATATACATATTGCCGCCGACCTTCTCCCTGCTGTGCGCGCTCTACCTGGTCTTTCTGGCGCTCACCCGCGGGCCGCGCACCAGGGAAAAAGTGCTCTTTTCCCTGGTCTGCGTCTGGAATTCCCTTCTGGCGCCGATCTTCATCTGTCACCACCTGATCAGCGATCTGGACCTGATCTTGTCCATCGAGCGCAAGGTCCATTTTTTCTATGTGTTTTTACCCTTCGTGACGATGGTCTTCGTTCATCACCTCCTCGATATCCGCCGCAAGGTCATCCTGCTGGTGCTCTTTTGCCTGAGCGCGCTGTTTGCCCTGACCACCCAGGGCGATCTCTACCTCACCGGTCTCTACAAATACAGTTGGGGTTATATCGCCAAGGGCGGGCCGGCTTTCCAGCTCTTCGGCCTGTACGGCGCGGCGGCCATGGTCTATTTCATCTACCTGTTTGCGCGCCGGCTCAAGGTCGAGGCCAACCCCAAACTGCGCCTGAAATTCATCTACATCCTCTCGTCCTTTGGTTTGGCGGCGCTGATGACCTTCTTCAACATTCCGGCCATGCACGGCGTCGACATTTACCCGCCGGGCAATTTTTCATTCTTGCCCATGGCCGTACTGGCCTACGGCGTGCTCAAACACCGTCAGGTGCAACTGCGCAGTCTGGTGCAGAGCACCGTGCTGCGTGTTATTCTTATAATTCTGATATTATTGCCCAATATCTATATTTACGATTGGAGCCTGGCGCATGTGAAGCACGATTCGTTGCCTTCCGAAATCATCTTCCTGTGCTTGATCGCCTGGTTCTTTCTAAACCACTATGCCCTGATCCGGGCCGACCGTCTGGCCGGCAGACTGCTTTCCAAGACAAGGCGCCAGTTGGAGCAGGCCGAAGTCCATCTCATCAAAGAGATGCTGGTGCTGAGCCAGGTCGAACACCTCTCCAAGGAGGTGAGCGCGGCCCTGCGGGCCAACCTGCCGTTCGCCTGGGCCCGGATCTTCGTGTATGACGAGGGATCCCGTCAGCTTGCCGACGTCGAAGGCGAATGCCACGATCTGCCCGAAGCGCTGGTGCCGCAATTGATGCGGCTGAAAGGCATTTTTGAGGACCAGATCGCCAAGCCGACACCCGAAACCGAATTTCTGATCCATTGGCTCTCCGGGCTCAAGGCCGATTACGTGGTGCCGCTGGTGCATAAGGAGAGCCTGGTGGGCTTGCTGGCACTGCCTCACAAGGGCAATCGCCAGCCGATCCATGCGGACGAGGCCCGATTCATCAAGAACATCGCCCAGACCCTGGCCCTGGCCATTGCCAATGCGCTGATGTTCCAGCGTATTTCGGCACTCAAGGACAATCTCCAGGTCCGCTCCGACCTCTTGAGCCAGGAAATCGCCGAACGCAAACGCGCCGAAAAATCCCTCAAGGAGGTCCAGGACGAGCTGGAAGAAGCCAATTTGACCCTGGAAAAGGCGATCCTGCAGGCCAACGAGATGACCTCCAAGATGGAAGTGAGCAACTTCATGCTCACCAAGGAGATGGAGGAGCGCAAACGCGTCGAGGGGGCCCTGCGCGAAAGCGAGGCCATGCACCGGCTCATCGCCGAAAACTCCACCGACGTGATCTGGACCATTGATCTGCACGGGCGTTTCACCTATGTAAGTCCGTCGATTCGTCATCTGCTGCGATACTCACCCCAGGAGATACTGACGCTGGGGATCAAAGATGTATTGACGCCGGCATCTTACGAGTTGGCCACCCAGGTGATCGCCCAAGAGCTGGCGCTCTTGAGCAAACCCGAGGCCGCCTTGCGCAAGAACCGCACCACCGAGGTGGAGCAGGTGCGCAAGGACGGCACCGCAATCTGGACCGAGGTGAACACCCGCTTCATCAAAGACGAGCACCGGCGCATCAGCGGCATCCTGGGCGTGACCCGGGATATCAGCGACCGTCGGAAGGCCGAGCAGGAGCTGCTCTATCTGGCCTACCACGATGCCCTCACCGGCCTTTACAATCGCAAGGCTTTCATCGAACTGCTTGAAAATGAGATCAAATATGCCCAGCGCTACGATTCCGGCCTGGCCCTGCTCTTTTTCGACCTTAACCGGTTCAAGCAGGTCAACGACACCTTCGGCCATGAAATCGGAGACCGGCTGCTCAAGGCCGTGGGCGATCGGGTGAAGGCTGCCGTGCGCGAGAGCGACATCGTCTTCCGGCTGGGCGGCGATGAATTTACCATCATTTTGAAAACACCCGAAGAGATCCAGCCCGATGTGGTGGTGCGCCGCATCCTGGACAATCTGGCCAGGCCCTATCGCTTCGACCCGGTCCTGGTGGAATTCATGTCGGCCAGCATCGGCATCGCCGTGTTCCCCAGGGACGGCGCCACCGCGGACGAATTGATCAAAAATGCCGATACGGCCATGTACGAAGCCAAGAAGAGCAATATCGACTGGTGCATCTTCGCGCCTGAGATGAGCCAGACCGTGCGCTACGCTTGACACCCTTGTACCGGCTGAGCCATACTCGCCCCCCGAATGCTAATCGAGACCAACGTCAATCTGAAAGCTTACAACACCTTCGGTTTGCCGGCCACGGCCCGCACGCTGATCCGAATTTATAATGAGGCGGATATCGAAGCCTTGCTGGGCCATCCCGATTACGGCCCGGCCCCCAAGCTGGTGCTGGGCGGTGGCAGCAACCTGGTGTTCGGCGGCGCGCCCCAGGGGCTGGTGCTCAAGGTGGAGATCATGGGCCGTCGGCTGCTGGCCGAAACAGAGGAGGCCTGGATCGTGGAGGCCGGGGCCGGCGAGGATTGGCACGATCTGGTGGCCTGGACCCTGGACCAGGGTTGGCCGGGACTGGAGAATCTGGCCCTGATTCCCGGCACCGTGGGCGCCGCGCCGGTGCAGAACATCGGCGCCTACGGGGTCGAACTCGAAACGCGCTTCGATTCTCTGGACGGTGTGGACTTGCGCGACGGGCGACGCTTTACCCTGGATGCCGCCGCCTGTCGCTTTGGTTACCGCGACAGCATCTTCAAGCAGGAACTGGCCGGCAGCGGCATGATCACCCGCGTCCGGTTGCGACTGCCCAAACAGTGGCAACCGGTGCTCGATTATCCCGACGTGCGCCGCGAATGCCTCAAAATGGCCGATGCTTCCCCCGGCCCCCGGCGCATCTTCGACGTGGTCTGTGCCCTGCGCCGCGCCAAACTTCCCGACCCCCGTTTCCTGGGCAGTGCCGGCAGTTTTTTCAAGAATCCGGTGGTGAGCCACCGCCAGTGGGAGGCGATTCAGGCCGGCGACCCCGGCTGCATCTGCTATCGCCTGGCCGACGGCCGCGTCAAAGTGCCGGCCGGCCGGCTCATCGAAGCCTGCGGCTGGAAAGGCAAGGCCATGGGAAGGGCAGCGGTGCATGCCGGGCAGGCATTGGTGATCGTCAACCAGGGGGGCGCCACGGGCCGGGAGGTCTTATCCCTGGCACGGGCCATCCAGGAGAGCGTACAAGATCGGTTCGGCATCCATCTGGAAATCGAACCGTGCGTGCGCTGATCGTCGCATTCGGTTTCCCGCCGGCACTCAAGGAATGTAGGTGGCGCAGGCGTCCTCGGACTCCCAGGTGGTCACGCGGCTGACGCGCGCGCTGGCCGGGAGCTGGGGCGCCAGGGTCTCGGCGATGTAGACTGCGATCTTTTCCGAGGAGGGGTTGCCGCCGAACAGGTTCAGTTCGTTGAGAAACTTGTGGTCCAGGGTGGCGATGATGGCGTTCACGCGGGCTTTGAGCTCGCCGAAGTCGATGAGCACGCCGGCGTCGTTGAGCCGGTCGCCGGCCACGCACACCTCCACCTTCCAGTTATGGCCATGCAGATTTTCGCACTTTTTGGCCACCATACGCAATTGGTGGGCCGCCGCGAAATGGGTCAGGATCTTCAGTTCGAACATAAGCTATCTCTTTCAGTTGGCAGCCTTGGCGGCGGCACTCTTAAAAAGGTCCTTGATGCGCTTGCCCAGTTTGGCCTCTTCCAGGGCCGCAAACTCCTGCAGCAACGCTTCCTGTTTCTTGTTCAAATGGGTGGGGGTCTTGATGGTGACCTGGATGATCTGGTCTCCCGGACGACCGGTGCGCAGGGAGGGGATGCCTTCGCCCCGGAAACGGAAGACATCGCCGAACTGGGTGCCCTTGGGAATCTCCAGCATCTTTTCACCCTTGAGGGTCGGCACCGTGATCTCGGCGCCCAGGATGGCCTGTATGAAGGAGATGGGGATCTGGCAGATGATGTCGTTCTCTTCCCGTTTGAAAAACTCGTGGGGCTTGACGTGGATGAAGACATAGAGGTCGCCCGGCGGGCCGCCCATGACGCCCCCCTCGCCCTCACCGGAGAGGCGCAGGCGCGAGTTGGTATCCACCCCGGCCGGGATCTTTACGGAGACGGTCTTGCGCGCCAGGCGCTGGCCGCTGCCGTTGCAGCTCTTGCAGGGCTTGGCGATCACCTGTCCGGCACCCCGGCATTGGGGGCAGGTGGTGCGGATGGTGAAGAAGCCCTGGCTGCGGCCCACCTGTCCCGCCCCCCGGCACTGGGGGCAGGTCTCGGCCTGGGTGCCCGGTTCGGCGCCGCGGCCTTCGCAATCGGTGCAGGTTTCATGCTTCTCCAGATCGATGGTGGTCTCCACGCCGAAGGCCGCCTCCATGAAACCGATGCTCAGATCGTAGCGCAGATCGGAACCCCGCTGGGCCCGGGAGCGGCCGCCACGACGGGAACTGAAACCGAAGAAATCCTCGAAGATATCCCCGAAGCTGGAGAAAATATCCTCGAAACCGCCGAATCCGGAGAATCCCGAACCCTCCAGACCCTGATGGCCATAGCGGTCGTAAATCTGCCGCTTCTGGGGGTCGCGCAGCACTTCGTACGCTTCGGCCGCCTCCTTGAAATTCTCTTCGGCGGCTTTGTCACCGGGGTTGCGATCCGGATGGTATTTGAGGGCAAGTTTGCGATAGGCGGCCTTGAGATCGCCTTCCGATGCACTTTTGCTCACGCCGAGGACTTCGTAGTAATCCTTTTTGCTCCGCATACAGGTTCCCGATTGATCCTTGTTGGAGATGTGTGGTTTGTGTTACACCTATCGACGCTTGCGGGCCACCGCTTGAGCAAAATCGGTAATCGTCGTATCGACAGGCAACGGCCGCCCTTTTAATGAATGGCCAAACTTAATGCAAGAGCTTACTTTGTCAATGAAATCAGAGGAGCTGCCCTTCGTGCGCGAGATGTTCGACCGCATCGCGCCCCACTACGATTTTCTCAACCGATTGCTGAGCCTGCGCCGGGATGTCCAGTGGCGCCGCGCCCTGGCCGAAGCCCTGTCGCTGCCGCCCGATGCCAGGCTGCTCGACGTGGCGTGCGGCACCGGCGATGTGGCCCTGGAGATCCTCGGCCGGCTCGATTCGCGGGCCGTGGTGGTCGGCGCCGATTTCGCCCTGCAGATGCTCCATTCCGCCCGGCCCAAGGTGCTTGACGACCACGGCCGCCCCAGGGTGCACCTGACTGCCGGCGATGCCTTTGCGCTGCCGTTCCGTAAAAACAGCTTCGATGCCGTGACCATCGCCTTCGGCATTCGCAACATCCAGGACAAAGTCACGGTGCTGGGGCGCTTTCTGGAGGTGTTGAAGCCTGGCGGGCAGGTGGCGGTGCTCGAACTGGCCACCCCCGAAGCGGGTTTGCTGCGCAGGGCGTATCTGTCTTATTTCAACCGCCTGCTGCCACTGCTGGGCCGTTTCTTTTCCAGGCACGCCTTCGCCTACAGCTATCTGCCCGCTTCGGTGGCCCAGTTCCCGCCGGCCGCCGTCTTCGCCCGGCTGATGCGCACCGCCGGCTTCGAACAAGTGCGCTACCGGCAATTGACTCTGGGGATCGCCGTGCTGTTCATCGGCCGCAAGCCCCCGCAATCATCCCTATAGATAAGGAGCGACGATACCAATGGCCAGTGAAAGCCGCGAGAGCACCGGATTGTTGGTTACCCGCCTGGGACTGGCGGCCAGCCTGCTGGTCTTCGCCCTGCCGCGCCTGATCCAGGGGAGCCGGGCCTGGGCGCCGGTGGGCAAGGAGATTCCCTTTTTCAGCGCGGCCTTCCCCGACACCGGAGTGGGGCTGGCCGTGCTGATGATCCAGGTGCTGGGGAGCGCGGGCCTGCTCACCGGCTACCTCTTCCGTCTCTGCACCGCCCTGCTGGCCTCGGTCTATGCCCTCTATTTTCTGAACTTTCTCAACAGCGGCTACAAGACGCTGCCCCTGTACGCCGGCGCCCTGGCTTGCGTCTGCATCGGCTTGCTCATCTCCGGGCCGGGGCGTTTCGCGGTGGCCGTCAAGATCGAATCCAAAGGATAGGAAGCCCCCATCATGGCCGACGACATCCTGATCTACAACCGCCGTACCCGGCAGATCGACGTCGAGCAGGTGTACGGCAGCCAATGGATGGAACTCTTCTACGGCCGGCCCTGGGGCCGGGCCATCACCAACCGCCTGCTGTGCCGGCACCCCCTCTCGAAGCTTTACGGCGCCATCCAGGGCAGCGGGCCGAGCCGCAAGAATATCGCCCCTTTCGTCCGCCAGTACGGCATCGACCTGGCCGAGGCCGTCGTCCCGCCGGGGGGCTTCGCTTCCTTCAACGACTTTTTCATCCGGCGGCTGACACCTGCGGCCCGGCCGGTGGCCCAGGCCGCTGACGCCCTGGTTTCACCCGCCGACAGCCGCCTGCAGATGTTCACCATCGAAAGCCACAGCCGCCTGACCATCAAGGGTGCCGCCGTGACCGTGCCCCAGTTGCTGGGGCGTCCCACCCTGGCGGGCATGTTCGAAGGGGGCCTGTGCCTGGTTTTTCGCCTGGCGCCCTGCGACTACCACCGCTTCGGCTACCTGGACGACGGCCGCCAGGGGCCCGTGCACGTCATCGACGGTCCCCTGCATTCGGTCAACCCCCTTTCCCTGCGCCACAAGCCCGAGGTGCATGCCACCAACTACCGCCACTGGTGCCTGGTGCACAGCCCGCGCCTGGGGACCCACCTCCAGATCGAAGTGGGCGCCATGATGGTGGGCAGCATCGTCCAGCACCGGCCCGACGGCGGCCTTTGCCGTCGCGGCGAGGAGAAGGGCTACTTCCAGTTCGGCGGGTCGACCGTCATCGTGATCCTGCCGCCCGGCCGGGCCGTCATCGACCCCGACATCGCCGAGTACTCCTCCCAGGGCATCGAGGCCCTGGTGCGGTATGGGGAGCGGGTGGGGTCGATTCCCTAATTTTACGTCCGTCCTACCATTTAGTTGTCAGGGTATCGCCAGCAGTTGGGTGCAGCGGTCCTGGCAGGCCACATGGATTTGAAAGGGGCGCGGGCCTCTGCCCAGCACTTTATTCACGCCGTGCAGGGCTTTGTGGGGGGTGTTGTTGGTCTCGCTCAGGTGGGCCAGCACCACATGGCACAAACCGGCGTGGCTCACCTCGGCCAGCAGTTCGCCCGACGCTTCGTTGGAGAGGTGGCCGTTGCGGCTCTTGATGCGCTGCTTGAGCGGCCAGGGATATGGGCCTTCCATGAGCATGGCGGGGTCGTGGTTGGCTTCGAGCACCAGCAGGCGGCACGCTTTCAGATGCTCCTTGACCATGCCGGTGGCAATGCCCAGGTCCGTGCAGATGCCGATTTTATGGCCGTTGCAGCCGATGGTGAACCCGGCCGGATCTTCGGCGTCGTGGCTGGTGGCAAAGGGGTGGATGGCCAGGCCGTCGATGGCGAATGCCCGGCCGATGTCGAAGTTGCGAATATCGTGTACTTTGCCCAACTGGCTGCCCGCCGCCTTCCGGGTGCCCTCCGAAAGGTATACCGGCAGCTTGTAGCGCCGTGAGAGAATGCCCACCCCCCGGATATGGTCGCTGTGTTCATGGGAGACCACGATGGCCTTGACCGCCCCCATTGCAAGGCCGGCCGCGTGCATACGCCGCTCGATTTCGATTCCCGACAACCCCGCATCCACCAGGATGGCGTTGCGGCCGTCGCTCACGTAGATGGCGTTGCCTTTGCTGCCGCTGGCCAGGACACAAACCGATATCGTGCAACAGTCATTTTCCACGGTAAGCTCAGGCACCTTTTTATGGTTTTTAGATTTTGAGTTTTAGGTTTTGGGTGGCGGATCGGGCTTAAAACCCCTTATTTCCCAGTGCTTCCAAACCCGTCCGAGTTGCGCTCGGTTTCATCCAATACCTCCACGATTTCGACACGTGCCTGGCACACCTGCTGAATCACCATCTGCGCGATGCGCTCACCTCGCTGAATCGTGTAGGGTTCCATTCCCAGATTGATCAGGCCTACCTGCACCTCGCCGCGGTAGTCGCTGTCGATGGTCCCCGGCGCATTGACTACCGTGACCCCATGGCGGATGGCCAGCCCGCTGCGCGGCCGGACCTGGGCCTCATAGCCGGCGGGCAGGGCCATGGCGAATCCGGTCGGCACCAGCGCGATGCGGCCCGGCGCCAGGGTCAGCGGTTCATCCATGGCCGCGCAGATATCCATGCCGGCGGCCTGGGGCGTCATGTAGCGGGGCAGGGGAATGTCGCCATCGCGCTGGGGGCGCAGGCGCTTGAAGGCGATGACGGGTTGGGGTATCATTTTAAGCAGGTCTTTCGCAAAACGGTTCTGGCCAGCTCTTCCATGACGGCATAACAGGTTGCTGTAACTGCTGCTAACCCAATCCCGGCCATAGGTCAATCCCGGGATTGACCTCACATGAAAAAAGCGAAAATGCCCACATGACGTTCCAACAATCTTGAAGGAGGATTAGATGAAGCGTTTCGTAATCTTGATGGCTTGTGTTGCACTGTTTACCGGCTGCGCCACCACGCAAATGCTCAAACCCGAACAGCATCCCGAACTTGTCGCCAAAGAGAATAAGGCCTTATTGGTCATCCTCCGTGATACCTATTTGGGAGGCGCCATTGTCTTCTGGAATTATCTGGACGACCGATTCATCGGTGAAACGATGGGCGACACCTATTTCACCACCGATGTGGAGCCCGGCCAGCATTATGTGGTAGTTGAGACCGAAAATACATGTGTCGCAGATCTTACCTTCGAAGCGGGGAAACGGTACTTCCTTCGGGAAGGGGTTACGATAGGGTTGTGGAGAGCCAGGACATCCGGTTTTTCGCCCGTCAGCGCCGAAGAAGCCGTGAAATCAGTCAAGGGCCTGAAATATCTGGAGCTTGATCCCAATGGTGAATTAAAGAGCATCGATCCAGGGGTATATAAAAAGGCTATTGAAGAATACAGAGCGGATGTAAAGGCCAATCCAGAAGCCTTTAAAGATATGCTTCAATATAAAGGTGAATAGCCTGACGTGATCCATAGATTGCGGAGCACCAGTTTCGGCCGGTTCATGCGTCGGGAACCGGCCGAGTTTTTTCAAGGGCGCATGTTGCCAGAAAATTTGGAGTGGCGCCTATCTGTTGCGAGCGGGTTTTTCTTTGACCGGCCCTAGCAGGGTCCAAGCACTCTTTTCCGGCTGGAAGAGGTCCCGGGCCAACGCCTGGATCTCCTCGGCCTGGACCTTGTCGATCTTCTTGACCACATCCTCCAAGGGTATGTAACGGCCGAAGTGGATTTCGTTCTGGGCGATGCGTACCATCTGGCTGTCCACTCCCTCCTCGGAGAGCAGCAGGTTGCCCTTGGTGTACTCCTTGGCGTCGCGCAGCTCTTCGGCGCTCACCGGCGCTTCGATCAGGCGCTCCAGGGCCTGGCGGACGAGATCCATGGTCTGGGCGACGTTGGTCGGGCCCACGCCGGCATAGACGCCGAACATGCCGGAGTCCACGTGGGACAGCATGAACGAGTAGACCGAGTAGGCCAGGCCGCGCTTTTCGCGGATCTCCTGGAACAGGCGCGAGCTCATGTTGCCGCCCAGGATGGCATTGAGCAGCGAAAAGGCGAAGCGGCGCGGGTCGGTGACGGCGATACCCGGTGCGGTGAGGCACAGGTGCACCTGCTCCAGGCGGCGCTTGTGGGTCTTGTTGCGGGGCTTGACCGCCGGCACGGTGCGCTGCGGCAGCGGCTGGCCGTTGTGGATGGCCGAGAAGCTGGGGCCGATCAGCGCCACGATGCGCTCGTGGTCCACATGGCCGGCCACGGCCACGATGATGCGCTCCGGGTGGTAGAGACGATGGAAGAATTCCCGAATGGTGTCGGCCGAATAGGCGGCGATGTGTTCGCGGGTGCCCAGAATCGAACGGCCCAGGGGGTGATCGCCCCAGTAGTTCTGCCCGGCCAGCACGTGCAGGTACTCTTCGGGGCTGTCTTCCACCATGCCGATCTCCTGGAGGATGACCGGCCGTTCGCGTTCCACTTCCCGGGGGTCGAAGACCGAGTTGAGGAAGATATCCGAGAGGATGTCCACCATGGTCGCAAGGTGGCTGTCGAGCACCTTGGCGTGGTAGCAGGTGTTCTCCATGGAGGTGAAGGCGTTGGTATGACCGCCGATGGCGTCGAACTCTTTGGCGATCTGGTAGGCCGAGCGGCGGGCGGTGCCCTTGAAGATCATGTGTTCGATGAAGTGGGAGAGGCCGCTCTGATGCTCGGATTCGTCGCGGGCGCCCACGTCCACCCAGACTCCCATGGAGACCGAGCGTACGTGGGCGATTTTTTTGGTGACGATCCTAATCCCGTTTGGGAGGACGCTTTTCTTTACCACCTTGATCGTTTTCCTCTTCCAGGAGTGCTTTCATGCTCAGCCGGATGCGGCCGTCCTGGGAGATCTCCAGGACCTTGACCCGGACGACGTCCCCCTCTTTGACCACGTCGGTGACCTTGGCCACCCGGCGGTTGGCCAGCTGGGAGATGTGCACCAGGCCGTCGGTGCCCGGGGCCAGCTGCACGAAGGCGCCGAAGTCGGTGGTCTTGACCACCTTGCCTTCGTAGATGGCGCCCTCTTCGGGCTCCATGGCGATGGCTTTGACCTGCTCCATGGCCATCTGGCCTTCAGCTTCGTTGGTGGCGGCGATCTTGACCACGCCGCTGTCCTCGATCTCGATCTTGGTGTTGGTCTCGGTCTGGATGGCGCGGATCACCTTGCCGCCCGGGCCGATGACATCGCGGATCTTGTCGGGATGGATCTTGATGATGAAGATCTTGGGCGCGAATTCTGAGATTTCGGCCCGTGGTTCGGCCAGGGTTTCGAGCATGCGACCCAGGATGTGCTCCCGCCCGCGCTTGGCCTGGTCCAGGGCGGTGGCCATGATCTGCTTGGACAACTCCAGGATCTTGATGTCCATTTGCAGGGCCGTGATGCCTTCGCGAGTGCCGGTGACCTTGAAATCCATGTCGCCGAAGTGGTCTTCGTCGCCCAGGATGTCCGAGAGGATCACCACCTGGTCGCCCTCTTTGATCAGGCCCATGGCGATGCCCGAGACCGGCGCCTTGATGGGCACGCCGCCGTCCATGAGGGCCAGGGTACCGGCGCAGACTGTACCCATGGAAGAGGACCCGTTGGACTCGAGCACTTCGGAGACCAGGCGGATGGTGTAGTCAAATTTTTCGGTGTCGGGCAGGATGCTTTCCAGGGCCCGGGTGGAGAGGCCGCCGTGGCCGATGTCCCGGCGGCTGGGGGCGCCCACGCGCTTGACTTCGCCCACGGAATAGGGCGGGAAGTTGTAGTGCAGCATGAAAGGCCGCATCTCTTCACCCGACAGGGTCTCCACGCGCTGTTCATCCTGGCCCGAACCCAGGGTCAGCACCCCCAGCACCTGGGTCTCGCCGCGGGTGAACAGGGCGCTGCCGTGGGGCCGGGGCAGCAGGCCCACCTCGCAGGCGATGGGCCGGATCTCGTCCAACCGGCGGCCGTCGATGCGCCGGCCTTCGGTCAGGATCATCTTGCGGCTGATCTTTTTCTGCAGGTCGCCCAGCAGCTCATAAGCTTCGGTCTTGCGCTCGGCGTATTCCTCGCCCAGCCCATCGACGATTTCGGTTTTCAGGGCGCGCATGGCGCTGTAGCGGGCCATCTTTTCAGGGATGTTCAGGGTCTCGCGGATGCGGGCGCCGGCTAGGCCCTCCAGTTGGGCCATCAGGGCCTCGTCTTTGGCCGGTGGGGCGAAGGGCCGTTTGGGCTTGCCCAGTGCGGCCTGGAGCTGCTCCTGGATCTCGATGATCGGTTTGATCGCTGCGTGGCCGAAGAAAATGGCTTCGAGCATGTCGGCTTCGGATACCACCTTGGCGCCGCCTTCCACCATCACCACGCCGGTCTTGGAGCCGGCCACGATGAGGTTGATGTCCGAATCCTGAATTTGGCTCAGGGTGGGGTTGGCCACCAGTTGTCCTTCCACCCGGCCCACGCGCACGCAGGCGATGGGCCCGGCAAAATGGACGTCGGAGAGGGTCAGGGCCGCCGAGGCGCCTACCACGGCCAACACGTCCGGATCGTTTTCCTGATCCATGGAGAGCACAGTGGCGATCACCTGGGTCTCATAGCGCCACTGCTTGGGAAACAGCGGGCGGATGGGCCGGTCGATGAGGCGCGAGGTGAGGGTCTCCTTCTCGCTGGGCCGTCCGATCTCGCGGCGGAAATAGTTGCCGGGGATGCGTCCGGCGGCATAGATTTTCTCTTGATATTCCACCGAAAGCGGCAGGAAGTCGGCCTGCTTCTCTTCGTTGGCCGCCACCACCGTCACCAGAACGATGGTATCGCCGTATTGGACCTGCACGGCGCCGCCGGCCTGCTTGGCGATCTTGCCCGATCGGATGGTCAGGGGCTTGCCGCCCACTTCGGTTTGTACGATTTGTTCCATAAAATTACTCCTCAATCTTGATTGCGGCCCGGTATGCAACCCACAGGATCAGCTGCTTTTTCCGGCCATGCCGGACACGTCACCGGAGAGTTTACCAATGCAGCAAAGACCGATCCCGCCACCCCTGTTTGCAGGGTGTTGCGGGAATTCGGTCGCAGGCCGCACGCGTTATGCGCGGTCGGGGTGCTATCGGCGCAGCCCCAGAGTGTCGATGATGGTCCGATATCTCTGAATGTCGTTCTTTTTCACATAGTTGAGCAGCCGACGCCGGCGTCCGACCAACATCAGCAACCCGCGACGCGAATGGTGGTCCTTGGTGTGGACCTTCAGATGCTCGGTGAGATATTGGATGCGATGGGAGAGCAGCCCGATCTGTACCTCCGGGCTTCCCGTGTCGCTGTCGTGCAGCTTGTATTGTTCAATCAATCCTTTTTTGTCTTGGGTCGTCAGAGCCACTATCTCTTTCCTCCTTTTATTCAACCAATGCTCGGAACCGGATATGCTATGAATCAACTAAAAACACAACAATAATTGTACGCCTGGCCGCCAGGCGCACGTTCGACCACCGCTCTCAGCCGTCCCTGGGCATCGACCACCTTGAGCGGCCCATGGCCGGTTGCATCCCCGTGGATCGCCGCTTCGGGCAGTTGCACCGGCGTCAGGGGCTGACCTTGGGCCACCCGTGCCAGCACGGCGTCGTCGGCCTGGAACGTGGGCAGGTGGCGCAGGACACTCTCCATGGGAACCAGGAGCCGTCTGCGTGCCTGGGCATCGGGCAGGGCCCGCAACCTTTCCAGGCTTACGGCTTCGGCGATGGTGAAACCGCCGCTGGCCGTGCGGCGCAACTCGGCCAGATGGCCGCCGCACCCCATGGCCGCACCGATGTCGGCGCACAAGGTCCGCACATAGGTGCCGGCCGAACAGCCCACCTCGAAGCGCACATCGGGCAACGCGGTGTGCAGGATCCGCAGCGCCGTTATGGTCACCGGCCGCGGGGGCTTCTGCACCGGCCGGCCCTGACGGGCCAGCTTGTAAAGCGGCGTGCCCTGATGTTTGAGGGCCGCATAGACCGGCGGTTGCTGCCACTGGGGCCCCAGGAAGCGGTCGAAGAGCGATCGCAACTGCGCATCGGTTAGCGCCGGGACCGGTGCCCGGTGCACTTCCCGGCCGGTGGCATCCTGGGTGTCGGTGGCGATCCCCAGGCGCAACAGCGCCTCGTAGCGCTTGTCGCCATGCAGAAAGAAGCGGGCCAAGCGGGTGGCCTGATTGACACAGCACAACAGCACGCCGGTGGCGAAGGGGTCCAGCGTACCGGTGTGACCCACTTTGGCGGCTCCCAGACTTCTTTTCACCTCGGCTACGGCCTTGGCCGAAGTGATGTCCGCCGGTTTATCCAAAACGATGACGCCGTTCAATTCGGGTCGCATTTCTCGGCGATGGTCTCGGCAAATTTCATGAGCTCGACCTTGAGTTCTGAGAGCGGCGACTCCACGCTGAAACCGGCTGCGCTGGCATGTCCACCGCCGCCGTGCTGGGCAGCCAGTTGGGAGACATCCACCGAGCCGTCGGATCGCAGGCTCACGTGAAAGTGTCTGCGCCCTTTGGCGGCGCTGCCGTTGACGTTCTGTTCGAGAATCAGCGCCGCGACTTTCACGCACTGGATGCGGCGGGCGTAATTGATGATGCCGTCCACATCTTCGTCCTGGGTGCGCGTCTCGCGCAGCATGCGCCGGGTCAAGGTCATCACCGAAAGCCGGCCGTTGGGCGAGATTTCCAATGAATCCAAGGCCAGGTTGAGCAGCTTGATGCGGCCCAGGGAGTAGGTGCCGTACACATGCTGGGCCACCTCGTAGGCATTGGCGCCTCTGGCGATCATCTGCGCGCAGATGGCAAAGGCCGACTGGTTCGTGTTGGAAAAACGGAACGAACCCGTATCGGTCAGGATGCCGGTGTAAATGGCCGTGGCCATGGTGTCATCGATTTCCACCGGTAATTTTTCGATCAGCCGGTGAACGATCTCGGCCGTGGCGCAGGCCTCCTCGTCGACCAACTGCAGATGCCCGAATCCCGAATTGGTCACATGATGGTCGATGTTGATCAGCAACGGAATCTTGTCCAATTCGGCCACGGCGGCCCCCAGGCGCTCGACGTCGCCGCAGTCCAGCAGGATTGCCGCGTCGAATCGCGCCGTGGGATCGATCTGCTGCCGGATGGTGTGCACCCGCGGCAGGAAACGGTAGACCGCCGGGATCGGGCTCTCGTTGTACATCAATACCTCCTTGCCCATGGCCTTGAGGGCCAGCCCCATGGCCAGCAGGGAGCCGATGGCATCGCCGTCGGGGTGGGCGTGGGAGGCGACCAGAAAACGCCGGTGGCGTTCGAGCTGCTCAATGATCGTTCGCATCATGTTCCTTCACCGATTTCAAAAGCTGCTCGATGCGGGCGCCATAGTCGATGGACTGGTCGTAATGGAACTGGATGTCCGGCATGTAGCGCAAAGCCAGGCGTTGGGCGAGCTCGCGCTTGAGAAAGCCGCGGGCCCTTTGAAATGCCTCCAGGGCTTCCTGGGGGGCATTCTCACCGCTCGAGGTGGCGAAGTAGATCTTGGCCAGCCGCAGGTCGCGGGTGACTTCCACATCGGTGATGACGGCCTTGGCCAGGCGCGGGTCGCTGATCTGCTTGCGCAGCAGTTCTCCCATCACCTCCTTGATCAAGCCGCCCACCCGGTCGCTGCGGGAAAAGGGTCTCATGATAGTTCTTCAGTTCTTCCCGATCCGCCAGGTTGGACGGGTGAACCTCTCTCCTTCCGTGTTTCGATGGAACATATTTTTATAAATGGATAATCTCCATTTCAGTATCGATCATCTGCGCCAGACCCAGCTCTTCGGCGAAGTTGATGATCTTGTCGATCTTGGCGTTGATCACCTGGTGATCGGCGCCGGCCAGGGCGAATCCGATCTGCGCCCGCTGGTGGATATCGTTGGCCCCCACCTCGGCCACCGAGGCGTTGAAATTGTTCTGGATCTGGTGGATGATGGTCTTGACGATGCCGCGTTTGGTCTTGAGCGAGCGGCAGTCGTGTATCTGGAACGTCAAGACGCCGATTCCCACCACCATGTGCGCCTGGGCCGAAGACCGCTTTGCCATCACGCCATTTCCGGCTTGATCTCTTCCATATAGTAGCACTCGATCACATCGCCCACCTTGATATCGTTGAAGTTCTCCAGGGCGATGCCGCACTCGTAACCGGCTTGCACCTCGCGGGCGTCATCCTTGTAGCGCCGCAAAGAGGTGTTCTTGCCATCGTAGATCACGACGCCGTCGCGCAGCAGACGCGAGAGCTGGCCGCGTTCGATCTTACCGTCGGTTACGTAACAACCGGCGATGGTGCCCACTTTGGGCACGTGGAAGATCTCACGCACTTCGGCCCGACCCAGCGAGCGCTCCACGAAGGTGGACTTCATCAGGCCCACGATGGCGTCCTTGACCTCTTTGATCACGTTGTAAATGATGTTGTGATAACGGATATCCACATGCTCTTCGTGGGCCATCTCCTGGACCTTGGGGTTGGCGCGCACGTTGAACCCGATGATGATAGCCTCGGAGACCGCCGCCAGCGAGATGTCCGACTCGGTGATGGTGCCGGTGGCCGCGTGGATGATGTTGATCGAGACCTCTTCGTTGGAGAGCTTGAGCAGCGAGTCGCGAATGGCCTCCATGGAGCCGTCCACGTCGGTCTTGATGATCAGGTTCAGATCCTTGACTTCGCCTTCCTTCATGCGCTCGAAGAGTTTTTCCAGGCTCAGGCGGCTGGTCTTGGCCAGCTCCTTGGCCCGCTGCTTCTGAATGCGGTGGGCGCTGACCTGCTTGGCGTCCTTCTCATCCTTGAGGGCCACCAGTTCGTCGCCGGCCATGGGCACGCCCGAAAGGCCGATGATCTCCACCGGATGGGAGGGCCCGGCCTCGTCCACCTTCTTGCCGCGGTCGTCGAGCAGGGCGCGCACCTTGCCGTAGTGCACGCCGCACACCACCGCGTCGCCGGTCTTGAGAGTGCCTTCCTTGACCAGCACGGTGGCTACCGGACCGCGTCCGGAGTCGAGCTTGGCTTCGACCACGTGGCCCGTGGCCAGCTTGTGGGGGTTGGCCTTGAGTTCGAGCAGTTCGGCCTGCAGCAGAATCATCTCCATTAAATCGTCGATGCCGATCTGCTGCTTGGCCGAGACCTTGACGAAGATGTTCTCGCCGCCCCACTCCTCGGGCGAAACCCCGATTTCGGCCAGTTGCCGCTGGACCCGGTCCGGATTGGCGTCGGGCTTGTCCATCTTGTTGACCGCCACGATGATCGGCACCTTGGCCGCCTTGGCGTGGTTGATGGCTTCCACCGTCTGGGGCATGACCCCGTCGTCGGCGGCCACCACCAGGATCACGATGTCGGTGATGTGGGCCCCGCGGGAACGCATGGCCGAAAAGGCTTCGTGGCCGGGCGTATCCAGGAAGGCGATGTCGCCTTTCTCGGTGGTGACCAGGTAGGCGCCGATGTGCTGGGTGATGCCGCCGGCCTCGCCCGCCGTGACGCGGGTCTTGCGGATGACATCCAGCAGCGAAGTCTTGCCGTGATCGACATGGCCCATGATGGTGACCACCGGCGGTCGGTGGAGCAGCGCGTCCGGATCGTCGCTCTGGGCGGTGGTTGTCTGCAAAATGGTTTCCTCTTCGAAGGCGGCTCTTTCCACCTCATAGCCGAATTCGGAAGCCAGCAGGGCGGCGGTGTCGTAGTCGATGGTCTGGTTCACCGTCACCATGACCCCCATGCCCATCAGCTTGGCGATCATGTCGCCGGCTTTGATGCCCATGCGTTTGGCCAGATCGGAGACGATGATGGTGTCGTCGATGCGCACCCGGCGCTTGATGGCCTTGGCCTGGGTGATCTGGGTCTTCTGGGCGATGGGCACCATTTTGACCTTGGCGCCCTTGCGGCCCTTGCGCGGCCGGACGCGGTCGTACAGATCGGCGCCTTCCACCACCTCCTTTTTGCGGAAGGAAATTTTCTTCTTGAGGAACTTCTTGTCGGGTTGCACCTCTTCTTCGACTTCCGCTTTTTTGCCTTTGGTCTTTTTCTTGGGCTTTTCGCCCCGGTCGACTTTGGGCGCAGCCGGCTCGGGAGCAGGGCCGGGCACCGGCGGTGCCTCGGCAGGCTCAGGTTCGGGCGTTACCACCGGCCGGTCGGGCAGCCGGATGATCTTGGCGGCCGACTCTTTCTTCTTCTTTTTTCCCTTGAACTCCACCTTGGCTTTGCCCACTTCGGCGGGTTGCGCGACCGGTTCGGGTGCCGAGGCTTCGGCGGCCGCTGCCGGGACTTCACTTTCGGCCGGTTCCGGAGTGGCGGCCTCTTCGGGCGCCGCTTCGGCTCCAGCCGCATCGGTTTCGATTTCGACTTCCGCTTCGGCCGCAGACGCGGCCTGCGCTTCGGCCTCGGCGGGCTGAGGCGCCTCTTCGGGTTCGGCCGTCGCTTCCTCAACGCTTTCGGCAGCTTCGGCTTCTTCGGCGGCTTCTGCAACTGGGGTTTCGGCCTCGGCCAGCGCTTCGGCCTCGGCGGCCGCTTCTTCTTCGACCTTTTCTTCGACAGCTTTGCGCCGGCGGCGGATTACCGTGGGTTTGACCCGCTTTTCATCCAGATCGGGGGAAGGACCGCCCTGGATAAACTGTCGGATGGTGGCTTCGTGGCCGTCATCCAGAGTGCTCATATGGGAGTTCAGACCAAGATCGAGGGAGCTGATCTTCTCAAGCAGCGCCTTGTTGGTCATATTGAGCTCTCGTGCCAGCTCGTATACTCTTTTTTTGGGTTGTGTCATCCATCCCCCTTCACATGTGTTCGTTGCCGATGCTCGGCGCAATCTTCCTTGTTGCAGTGCTATTCCTGGGGCGGCTTTTCGTTGGTATCGATCTGTTCCGGCACATTCTCCTTCTCAACAGGGTCCGATGCTTCGGCGGGGGATGTGGCCGCGGCCTCCGTCGGCGCTGCCGCGTCACTCCGCTCCTGGGTCTGAGCTGGGGTTTGTTTCTGATCCTGAGCCTGAGCCGCGGCCTGGGCCGTCGCGGCGGCCGCAGCGGCTTCGGCCCTGGTCTTGGCCGCCAGCAGCGCCACCTTGGCGTTGAGGATCATCTGCTTGGCTTTTTCTTCACCGATCCCGCGGATCTGGGTTAAATCTTCGATGTCGGCACCGGCCAGTTCTTCGGCCGAGTAGTAGCCCTTCTCGAACAGCGCGTCGGCCATGCCGGGGCCGATGCCTTCCACCTGCATCAGCGAGTTGTAGCCGCTTTGCATGGTCTGGTTGTACTGGCTCTCGCTGTTTACGTCCAGGTGCCAGCCGGTGAGCTTGGAGGCCAGGCGCACATTCTGGCCGCGCTTGCCGATGGCCACCGAAAGGAAGTCGTCGGGCACGATGACTTCCATGGCGCGGTTCTCTTCGTCGATGATCACCCGGGAGATTTCGGCCGGTGCCAGGGCGTTGCAGACGAATTTGGCGGCGTCCACGTGCCAGGGGATGATGTCGATCTTCTCGCCGCGCAACTCCTGGACCACGTTCTGCACGCGGCTGCCCTTCATGCCCACGCAGGCGCCCACCGGATCGATATCCGAGTCGGTGGAGGCCACGGCGATCTTGGCCCGGCTGCCCGGCTCGCGGGCCGCCCCCTTGATGTCCACGATGCCTTCGGCGATTTCGGGCACCTCGGTCTTGAAGAGCATCACCAGAAAGTCGGGATGGGTGCGGGTCAGCACCACCTGGGGACCGCGGCTTTCGTACAGCACGTCCAGGATCAGGGCCCGGATGCGGTCGCCGCGGCGGTAGCTCTCCCGGGGCACCTGCTCGCGCACCGGCAGCACGGCTTCGGTGGCGCCCAGGTTGACGACGATGTCGCCGCGGTCGAAACGCTGGACGATACCGTTGATGATTTCGCCTTTACGGTCGATGAAGTTACTGTAGACCGCGTCGCGCTCGGCATCCTTGAGCTTCTGGATGATCACCTGCTTGGCCGATTGGGCCGCGATGCGGCCGAAGGTGGCAGCGTCCATCTTGGTGCCCAGGCTGTCACCGACTTCGCATTCGGGGTCCAGCTTGCGTCCCTCCTGCAGGCTGATCTGCAGGTCCGGCTCGGTGACCTCTTCCACCACCTCTTTGAACTGGAACAGTTCGATCTCTCCGCTCTGGTCGTTGAAATTGGCTTCGATATCGATCTTGGCCCCGTATTTTTTACGTGCCGCGGAGCGCAGGGCCTCTTCCAGGGCCTGGATCAGGATCTGGCGGTCTATGCCTTTATCACGGCTCACTTGTTCGACTACGCGTTTCACGTCTGCCATTAACATGGGTTTACTCCATTCACTGTATGAGGTGCGCCTTGACGATATCGGTAAACGCAATGCTCATGGTCTGGTTGTCGACCAGGAGCAGAACGGACAGCCCGCTGATGCCCTGCAATGTGCCCGTGAAATTCTTTCTTCCCGCCAGGGCCTGGGCCGTGCGCACCTTGGCCCGGGTGCCCTTGAACCGTTCGAAATCGCCGAGTCTGCCCAGCGGGCGCTGGGCGCCGGGCGAAGAGACCTCCATGCGATAAGAAACTTCCGTGTCCAGACCCACATCCAGCAGATCGCCCAGCTGGCGGCTGACGTTGACGCAGTCGTCCAGGGTCACCCCGCCGGGCTTGTCCAGGTAGATGCGCAGCGTGCGGCCGGCCGGTTCGCGCTGGTATTCCACATGCACCAGTTCCAGGCCTTCGGACAGGCAGAGCGGTTCGGCCAATTGCCATACCTTGACCACCATGGGGTTGGCCGCCATGCCGATGACCTGGGGGGTCTCTGTCTCGCTGTCTGCCGTCATCATTTCCTTCATTCCTGGCGCAAAAACAAAAACGGGCTTTAAGCCCGTTCCCCTGGAAAGTAGATCGTTACCGACCCGGATACTATATGGAACTCGTCATCTGAAACTTACAACCGCACGTGCTCTACTTTACCAAGTTCGGTTCAGATGAAATACCGGACTTTAGGGTGGAGCGGGCAACGAGATTCGAACTCGCGACACCAAGCTTGGGAAGCTTGTACTCTACCAACTGAGCTATGCCCGCTTACCAGGTGCCCTTTATAAGTCAAGGAAAATGGGATGTCAACTGGTTTCAGGGGGCGTTGACATCCGAAAATGCCGCTGGTAAGGGGGGAGGAAAGGAGCTGGAGATGCAAACCATCGTCAAAACCCTGATCGCGGTCACGCTGCTGGCCGTATGGTCCTGTGCCTCGGCGCCGGTCGAGCGATGGCGCAGCGAACCGGCCACCCAAACCATCGGCGGTCCCGGCCTGCGGGCGGTGCTGGCGCCTCTCAAAGAGAGCGCGGAGTTCTATGTGGGCTTCCGCCTGACCATTTCCAATGAAGGCACAACGCCGCTTACCCTGGATTGGGACCAGACCCGCTACCTGCACAACGGGCGGGATTTAGGTGTTTTCGTCTATCAGGGCATCGATCCGGCCACCATCAAGGGCAACATCCCCGCCGTGGTGGTGCCGGCCGGCGGCACCTTCACCCAGGACATATTCCCCTTGCGGACCATCGCCTTCCTGCCCGGCAGCCAGATTCCCAAAGAGGGGCGGCGGGGCTTCATTCCCGGCATACTTCCCGCCGGCGAAAACGGCATACTGCTGGTGCTCGACCGGGACGGCCAGGCGACCCGTCAGAAGCTCTCGGTGCGCCTGCGGGCGGAAACCGAACCCGGGAAGTAAAATATCAGTCCAGCAAATCGCGGATCGCTTTGAGTTCGGCCAAAATCTGTTCCCGCAGACCGGCAGGGGTGGGCTCCGCATCGGCTTGCGTTTCGGATTTAAGATACTGGCGGGCGCCCTTGATTGTGAATTTGCGGTCGTAGAGCAGGTGCCGGATGGTCAGGACCAGTTCCACGTCCTGCCTGCGGTAGAGCCGCTGGCCGGCTTCGGTGCGCTTGGGGCGGATGCGCGGAAACTCGCTCTCCCAGAAACGCAGGACGCTGGGGGGCACCTGGGCCAGGCGGCTGACCTCTCCGATGCGGAAGTAGAGCTTGTCGGGTATTTCGGGTGGATGTTCGGGTGCGGCCATGGGCGCTCCTTTCCATACCCCGTTTCAGGTCGGCAGCTCCGCCTTGAAATGCTCCACCAAGCGGTCGGAGATCTGCTTGTGAAGTTGGTTGACGGCGGCATCTTCCAGGGTCGCTTCGGCCGAGCGGTAGATCATGCGCAGCGAAACACTCTTGCACCCTCGGGGGATGGGCTGGCCGTCGAAGACATCGACGAGACGCACCTCTTCCATCAGCGATGCATTCATCTCTTTTACATACGCTAAAAGTTGTTCGGCTTCCAGCTCTTTGCGCACGATGACGGTCACATCGCGGCTGACCGAAGGAAAGCGGGGCAGGGGGCGGTTCTGGCGCTCTTCGGTAATATGGTCCATGAGCCGGGCCAAATCCAGCTCGAAGACAAAGGCGTTCTGCTTTAGATCGTACGCCTGGAGCGTCTGGGCGTGCACCTGGCCGATGAGGCCCAGCGCTTCACCGCCGACCAGGATCTGGGCGCTGGCGCCCGGCTGGGTGAAGGCGCACTGGGCGTCGGCCAGGCGGGTGAAGGCCACCGGCCGCACGTGCAGACCCTCGAGCAGGCCTTCCACGGCACCCTTCAGATCGTAGAAGTCGCACGGTTCGCTCTTGGCGTACCAGGCCACCTCGGTGCGGTCGCCGGTCCACAGGCCGGCCAGCATCTCGATCTCCTCGGGCTGGGCCGTGCTGCCCCTGCTGATGAAGATCTTGCCGGTTTCGAACAACTTGAGATGGCGCGTCTGACGCGCCAGGTTGCGCTGCATGGCGTCGAGCAGGCCGGGGATGAGACTGGTGCGCATTACGGTCTGGTCCTCGCTCAACGGGTTGAGGATGGCCAGCTGGCGGCAGCGGCGGTCGCCCTCGGGCAGGCGCAGGCGGCGGCAGGAATCGGCGTGCACGAAGCTGTAGGTGATGGCTTCGGCAAAGCCCATGCCGGTGAACAGCTCGCGGATGCGCCGGCGCTGGGTCAGCAGCTTGGGTGCCGGCCGGGTCACGGCGGGCAGGGGGGCAAAGGTCACCGGGATCTGGTCGTAGCCGGCCCGGCGGGCCACCTCTTCCATGAGATCCTGGGGCCGGCTGATGTCCACCCGGAAGCTGGGAATCGTCACCACCAGGGTGTCGTCATCCTGCACCTGGGTCGCAAGCTCGATACCTTCCAGCAGGCGGGCCATTTCGTCCCGGCCGAAAGCGGTGCCCAGCAGGCGGTTGGTGGCTGCCGCGCTCAGGGCGATGGGTTTGGTTGCGGGCAGGCTATCCTTTACGTCGATGCAGCCGGCCACCAACCGGCCGTTGCCCAGTTCGGCCATGAGTTGGGCCGCGCGATCCAGGGCGTAGAGGGTGCCCTGGGGATCCACCCCGCGCTCGAAGCGGTGGGAGGCATCGGTCTTGAGACCGAGTTTCTTGGCGGTCTTGCGGATGCTCAGGGGGTTGAAGTAGGCGCTCTCGATGAGCACCCGGGTGGTGCCCGCTTCGATTTCGGAATTCATGCCGCCCATGACGCCGCCCACGGCCACCGGTTTCTGGCCGTCGCAGATCATCAGCATGTGGCTGTCCAGGACGCGCTCTTTGCCGTCCAGGGTGGTGAAGCGTTCGCCGGCGGCGGCCGTGCGCACCACGATGCGGTGTTCGGCCAGTTGGTCGAAGTCGAAGGCGTGCAGCGGCTGGCCGGTTTCGAGCATCACCAGGTTGGTGATGTCCACGATATTGTTGATGGGCCGCAGGCCCACCGAGAGCAGCCGGTCTTTGAGCCAGAAGGGCGAGGGGCCCACGGTGATGCCGTCCACCAGGCGCGCGGCGTAACGCGGGCAGTGGTCGGGCGCCTCGATGTTCACCGAGGCCATTTTCTGGATGTCGCCCTGGCCGGCGGGCAGTTGGATTTCCGGCCGCTTGGCCCGGGCGCCCGCGAAGCCGGCCACTTCCCGGGCGATGCCCATGACGCTGAGGCAGTCGGCGCGGTTGGGGGTCAGGCTCACCTCCATGACCGCATCGGACAACCCCAGGGCTTCGTGCAGGGGCTGACCCGGGACCAGCTCCGCGGGAAGCGCCATCAGGCCGCTGCCGTCCGGCCCCAGGCCCAGTTCGACCTGGCTGCAGAGCATGCCCGCCGAACTCTGGCCGCGGATCGTCCCCTCGGCCACGGTCAGGCCGCCGGGCAGGTGGGTGCCCGGCAATGCCAGGGGCGCCAGCATGCCCACGGCGGCGTTGGGCGCGCCGCATACGACGGAGCAGCTGTGGGAACCGGTTTCCACGGTACACAGCTTCAACCGGTCGGCGTTGGGGTGGGGCGCCACGGCCGCGATGCGGCCCACTACCACCGTTTCCAGATAGGCGTAGCGCTCTTCCACCGCTTCCACTTCCAGGCCGGTCATGGTCAGCAGGTGGGCCAGGCGGTCCACGGTCATGTCGCAGGGCACAAACTCCCGAAGCCAGCTCAAGCTAATTTTCATAAGTCATCTTCGCTGCGAGTCACCGGCTCATTGGCACACGCCGGCATCGCGTTGGTTATGGATCAAAACTGCCGCAGGAACCGCAGGTCGTTTTCAAAATACTTGCGGATATCGTCCACGCCGTATTTGAGCATGGTGATCCGTTCGACCCCCATGCCGAAGGCGAAGCCGGTGTAGCGCGAGGTGTCGTAGCCCACGTTCTCCAGCACCGCCGGATGGACCATGCCCGACCCCAGGATCTCCAGCCAGCCGGTCTGCTTGCATACCCGGCAGCCCTGGCCCCGGCAGATCACGCAGAGGATATCCACCTCGGCGCTGGGCTCGGTGAACGGAAAGAAGCTGGGCCGGAAGCGCACCCGGGTCTCGCTGTCGAACATCTGGTGCACGAAGGCGGTCAGGGTGCCTTTGAGATGGCTGAACGAGACCCCTTCATCCACCAGCAGGCCCTCCACCTGATGAAACATGGGGGTGTGGGTGATGTCCGAGTCGCAGCGGTACACCTTGCCCGGGGCGATGATGCGCACCGGCGGCTGGCGTTTTTCCATGACCCGGGGCTGGGTGGGCGAGGTGTGGGTGCGCAGCACGATATCTTCGGAGACGTAGAAGGTGTCCTGCATGTCCCGGGCCGGGTGGTCCTTGGGGATGTTCAGGGCCTCGAAGTTGTAGTAATCGCTCTCCACTTCCGGCCCTTCGACCACCTCGTAGCCCATGCGGCTGAAGATGTCGCAGATGCGCTGGGTGATCTGGGTCAGGGGGTGCAGCGGTCCGGGCGCGCTCTTGCGGCCGGGCAGCGAGACGTCGATGCCTTCCACCGGGCCGGCGCCGGCGGCCAACCGCTCGGCGGCGGCCTGTACGGCCGCGGCGATCTCCTGTTTGATCTCGTTGGCCCGCCGGCCCGCGGCCGGGCGTTCGTCGGCTGGCAGCTGGGACACCGCGCGCAACACCTGGGTCATCACTCCCTTGCGGCCCAGATATTTGGTGTTCACTTCCTGAACGGCTTCGGGCGTGGCGGCGGTTTCAAGCTCTTGCAACGCCGACGCGCGCAATTGGTCGATGTTCTGCTCCACGGTGGTCTCTTTTTCGAAGGTTGTGGCGGATGACCGGCCGCCGTCGCAGGGGCGCGGCCGCATGGCGGATGGCGCTCTGTCCTCGCGAATCGAATCCATCCAGCTTTAAAAAACCGACACCTCGGCGGCCGTCCAGTACGGCCGCCGATTCAAGGCATCCTACGCCCATCAGGTCATGTCGGTTGTTCAACGCCCGGTTAGTTCTGCTGCGAAGCCAGAGCGGCGATCTTGGAAAAGCCGGCGGGGTCGGACACGGCGAGCTCGGCCAGCACCTTGCGGTCCAGGGCCACACCGGCCTTTTTCAGGCCGCTGATAAACTTGCTGTAGGAAAGTTCGTTGATGCGCGCCGCGGCATTGATACGGGCGATCCACAACTGGCGGAAGTCCCGCTTGCGCTGACGCCGATCCCGGAAAGCGTAGTTGAGCGCTCTGTCCAATGTGCCGGCGGCTGTGCGGAACAACTTGCTCCGGCCGCCACGGAAGCCCTTGGCCAGCTTGAGCACCTTGTTGCGGCGCCGGCGGGCTTTGAATCCTCTTTTAATACGCATGGTCGTTCTCCTTATCCATTGGGCAGCAGGCGACGCACCTCTTTCATGTCGCTGGTGCAGATGATTTGCTCCTGCCGCAACCCGCGCTTGCGCTTGGGGCTTTTCGACGTCAAAATGTGCCTGTGGTGCGATTTGGAAAAGGCATATTTCCCGCTGCCGGTCTTGCGAAACCGTTTGGCAGCCGATCGGTTGGTTTTGATCTTGGGCATGGTCCTGTTCTCCTCTTTATATTCTGCCGTGTGCGGATCTCGTCCGCCGGCGTAGCTCCATTTTCCTGAGCCCAAAAAAACGGCGCGCGCAACCTCCCGGGACGCCGGACGCGGGTTCTGGTCCAGGTGTCACGCGCACCAGGCGGCGCTGTAGCATCGATCCGCCCGATGAATCCGATGTATCTGAAACTACTTGGGTGCCAATACCATGATCATGGTGCGCCCTTCGAATTTGGGCTGCTGTTCCACGACCGCGGCCTGCTCCACTTCGGCTGCGATTTGTTCGAGCAACTCGCGGCCCTTGTCGGAAAGGGCGATCTCCCTGCCACGGAACATGACCGTCACCTTGACCTTGTCCTTTCGCTCCAGGAACTTTTTGATGTGTCCCAACTTGGTCTGCAGATCATGTTCGCCCGTTTTGGGTCGAACCTTGATTTCCTTGAGCTGAAAGGTGGCCTGTTTCTTTTTCGCTTCATGCTGCTTCTTGGTCTGTTCGTATTTGAACCGGCCATAGTCCATAATTTTGCACACCGGCGGTTTGGCGGTGGGCGAAACCTCTACCAGGTCCAGGCCGAATTCCGAAGCAGCGGCAAGAGCCTCACGGATCGGCAATATGCCGAGCTGATTACCGTCCGGATCAATGACGCGCACCTCTCTGGCACGAATGCCTTGGTTCAAACGGGTGCGTTGCGACTGATCTTCTCTTTCAGATTTAAATAGAGCTATGCCGGCACCTCCTCGATTCCGGGTTGTTCGGGCCCTTCCGGGACTGTCTTGTAGACCTTTGAAATCAGCCGGTATTCAGCGGGCCTATCTTTTAAAATCACATTTGAATATAAAAACAGTGGCGGAAATGCAAGAGAAAAACGGGCGGGAGCGAATAAAACCAGGGGCGCAGGCCCGGGTTCACGGTTGGGCCAGGGTATAGCGCTCCAGGAGGCTGTCCCGCCAGTAGCCGATATGCGGCCTGCGATAGTAAGTTTGAAACAGCGCCAGGCTCTCCCGGCGGCAAACGCCCGAGACGATCCGGATGGCACTGTCGCGATAGAGGCTGGGCAGTTGGCTGCGATCGCAGGCCGTGCCGCCGCCCATGGCATCCTCGTAGGCATAGACCAGGGTGCCGATACCACTGATCAGGATGGCGCCGAAGCACATCAGGCATGGTTCCAGGGTGGCATAGAGCACCATTCGGCGGCGCTCCGGATCCGCGCCCAGCGCCTCTACCTGCCGCAGGGCCCTGATTTCCGCGTGGTCCAGCTCGCTGGGCGTCCTTCCCTGGCTGTTGACCCGCCGGGCCGTGGCGATCACCCGGCCGTCCAGCAGCACCGCGCAGCCCACCGGGAATTCGTCTGCGTCCAGGGCCTCACGGGCCTGGTCCAGGGCGAACTGCATGTTTTTTTCGTGGTCGGGCATAGAATACGACGATGGTGTCGGGTTTTGAGTTTTAGCTTTTATGTCGAGGATCGTATCGGTTCTATAAACTTACGACCCTATTTTATAATACAAACCGTATCGTCGCACGGACAGCGGTCATCGACTTCGTAGGCCATGACGATTCGCGCCTCCATCTCCGCCCGACCGGCTGGAATGGTATCCCATTTATAATCCTGCAGTTGCCGGGTCAATGCGGCCTCGGAAGGAATGGCCTCCCAACCGCTGCCCAGAAGGCGTCCGGAGGCGCCGTCCAGCACGTCGGCCGCTTCGCCGTTGGTGACCACCACCAGCGGAATCTGGTGGGAGGCGGCCAGCCGCGCCATGGCCAGGGCCGGCCGGTGGCGGGTCACCAGCGATCCGGGCCCGTAATGCACCAGCATGGCCATGTGTCCGGCCGCATCTATTATAAAAGTGATGGGCACGCAGGCCGATTTGGTGGTAGCCCGGACCGTCAACGGATGGTGCGGCCGGATCTGGGCCTTGGCGTACCCTTTCTGCACCACCAGCAGCCGGGCGATTTTCTGGCGGTAGCGCTCATCGTGGGTGTCGTCGATGGTGCGGCCGGTGATGAAATCGGTCAGTTGCCCCAATATCAAATGATGGTCGTTCATATCCGAAAACCGTTGCCTGGCGCCCCATTATGGGATACGGAGATACTCCGTCGTTTTGAGCGGCATTTTCAACGGCCTGCTAGAGCCTATACCACAGAGGGCCGATCCTGTTAAGGGCGGCTCTGACGAATGGGGCCGCATCCTGATGCGGATACGGCAAAGCGCCGTTGGATGGTATGGCGAGCATGACACTACGAGAGCAGTTCGAAAAGCGCGAAGCCAATTTTCTTTCCCCCCATGGTTGCCGCAGTGCCGAATCCCGGGGGCGGGTGACCCCTGAGGCGGCCTGCCCCATCCGTACCGCCTTCCAGGTGGACAAAGACCGTATCCTCTACAGCAACGCCTTCCGGCGCCTCAAACACAAAACCCAGGTCTTTCTCAATCCCTCGGGGGACGAGTACCGCACCCGCCTGACCCATACCCTGGAGGTGGCCCAGATCTCACGGACCATCGCCCGGGCCATGTTTTTGAACGAGGATCTGGCCGAAGCCATCGCCCTGGGCCACGACCTGGGCCACACCCCCTTCGGCCACGGCGGCGAAATGGTGCTCAAGGAGATCTTTTCGCCGGCCTTTTCCCACCAGGCCCAGAGCCTGCGGGTGGTACAGGTGCTGGAGAACGCCGGCCGGGGGCTGAATCTGACCTTCGAGGTGCGCGATGGCATCGTGAAGCACTCCAAGGGCTACGGCAAGATCATGCCCGACGATCCCCATGAGCTGCCCGCCACCATGGAAGGCCGGGTGGTGCGGGTGGCCGACATCATGGCCTACCTGAACCATGACCTGGACGATGCCATCCGCAGCGGCGTGATCGCCGAAAGCGACATCCCCGAAGCGTGCCTGCGCATATTGGGCCCCACCCACGACCTGCGCATCAACACCATGATGACCGACCTCATCGAGCAGACCCGCCCGTGCAACGGCCAGCTGGAGCTGAACATGAGCGATACCGTGTTCGGCGCCATGACCGAGCTGCGCCAGTTTCTCTATGACCATGTGTACCGCTCGCCGATGGTGCACAACGAATTCATCAAAGCCAAGAAGATCATGTCCGAACTCTACACCTACCTCTTGGAAAATGAAACGGTGCTGGCAGACGAACTGGCCAACATGCGCCTGCCGGCCATCGACGAGCGTTCCGGCTCCAAAGAGCGCCTGGTGTGTGACCTTCTGGCCTGCATGACCGACCGCTACGCCCTGTCGCTCTATGCGCGCATCTTCTTCCCGGCCCAAATGAGATAAAGACGAGACCACCGCGATGACAGCGCCCACCTCCTCCGCAAAAGAAGAATCGTCCCGCCGATGGGCTCTGGATGCCCTGGCGCGGATCTATTCGGCTATGGACGCCGATTACGAAAAGGCCGCCAGCGCCCATGGCTTCGTCTGTCAGGGGTGCGGTGACAACTGCTGCCGCACCCGTTTCTACCATCACACCCTGGTCGAATATTTCTATCTGCGAAAGGGATTGCGCGCGCTGCCCGATGCCGAGCGCAGCCGCATCGAAACCCAGGCGGCCCAGGCTGTGGCCCGCATGAAAACCGTCGGCGATGAGCCCCCGTCCGAGGCGACCATGTGCCCGCTCAACGCCCTGGGGCGTTGCCAGCTCTATGCTTACCGGCCCATGATCTGCCGGCTGCACGGCATCCCCCATCAGTTGCGGCGACCCGATGGCCGGCACCAGGTGGGGCCCGGCTGCGGCGACTTCGACCGCCAGTGTGGCGCCGCCTGCGCGCCCATCCTGGATCGCACCACGTTGTATGCCGCCCTGGCCGAGCTGGAGCGCGAGCTGCGCCAGCGGTTGGGCTTCACCGACAAGCTCCGGATGACCATTGCCCAGATGCTCGTCGAAAAATTGGCCTTGCCCGACGATGGGGGGCGGCGATGAAGTACATCGACGATCCCCAGGGGCAGCCGGTGGCCGGACGCCCCCTCGGACCGCGGGAGTCCTTCAATTTTCGCTGCCACGGCGGGTTGGCCTGCTTCAACCGCTGCTGCCACAATCTCAATCTGTTTCTCTATCCCTATGACGTGCTGCGCCTCAAGGGGTGTCTGGGCATCTCTTCGGATCAATTCATCGAAAGATTTGTGGATGTGGTGCTGCGGCCGGGCCACCACTTTCCCGAAGTGCTGCTGCGCATGACCGATGCCGACCAGGCCCCTTGCCCGTTTCTCACCGACCGGGGCTGCCGGGTGTATGCCGACCGGCCTCACACCTGCCGCCTGTTTCCCGTGGAGCAGGGGGCGCGCTACGAAGCGGCCACCGGCCGCACCGAACCGGTCTACTTCTTTCGCCCGCCCGATTTCTGCTTAGGGCCCGGCGAGCCGCGCGCCCTGACCATGGAGACCTACCTAGACGAGCAGGCGGCCGAGGCCTATTACCCCCTGACCCTGGCCTGGGCCGAGGTGCGGCGCCTGTTTCAAAACGATCCCTGGGGCGCCGAGGGGCCCCAGGGTCCCAAAGCCAAAATGGCTTTCATGGCCGCCTACAACCTCGACCGCTTCCGGGAGTTCCTCTTCGGCAGCACCTTCTTGAAACGCTACCGCGTGGCGCCGGCCCTGGTGCAGAAGATCCGCCGGGACGAAGCGGCGCTGCTCGCCTTTGCCTTCGACTGGATTCGGCTCTTCGTGTTCGGCATGGCTACTGCCCGCATCCGCCCTAAAAAATAGAAGCCATCCGGTTCGCAGGGGCTACAGGACCCCTTTGGGCATGGGGGCGATTTTTTCTCCGCCCAGCACATAGCCGCCGTCCAGGCGCAGCACGCTGCCGGTCATATAGGGTGCATGGCACACCAGGAAGCGCACGGCGGCCGTCACATCTTCCAGCCGGCCGGTGCGGCCCAGCAGGGTGTGGTCCACGATGGCCCGCTTCTGCTCTTCGCCGAGCAGGGCCCAGCCCCGGGTGCCCTCGGCGTGGCGTGTTTCGCAGATCCCCAGCATGATTTCGTTCACGCGCACTTCGGGCGCGCCCAGGCGGGCCCAGGTTTCGGTCAGCAGGGAGATGCCCCGGCTGGCGGCGGCATAGCCTTCGTTGAAGAGAAGGCTGGCCGGTCCGCTGCGGCCCACGACCGCCGCGATGGAAGAGAAGTTGACGACCACACCGTGGCCCGATTGCTTCAAGTAGGGCAGGGCGGCCGAAAAGACCCACTGCTTGGCGCGCAGCGTGGTGCCCAACTCCAGGTCCCACTGCGCGCGGGTGTAGGCGCCATGCACCACCGGCATGCCGCCGCGCTCGATGTTATTGATCAGGATGTCCAGCCGCCCGAAGTGCTCGATGACCTGGCGCAGCAGGCCGTCGACGGCACCGGTGTCGAGCAGATCGATGTTCACGATCAAGTGCCCGGGGTTGGCCGCGGCCGCATCCCGGCGCAGGCTCTCCACGCTCTCGGGCCAATCGTTCCAAGTATAGACCACATTGGCCCCGGCCCGGGCCAGATCCAGGCCGATGGCCTTGCCGATGCCTTTGACACTGCCCAGGACCAGAGCGACTTTGTCTGTGAGTTGCATGCGGATTATCCCTTTGCAGCGATCCTGCGGCCCAATTCGAATGCTTTGCGACAATCCTCCGGGAACACCGTATCGCGCCGCGCCAGCTTTTTCTCCGGGTCCATATACTGCATGACGACCTTGCCGTAGTCGGGGAACTGGTAGGTATCATAGCAGCAGAAGGTTTCGGCCTCACCCCCGAAAATCATGCGGAAGGAGGTCTCGGTGGCGCTGAACATGGCTGCATACCCCCGGGCGGAAACCATCTCTTCGGAGACGTTCATGGTGTAGATGAAGCCGGTCCTGATTTTGCGCGGAAATGTCGACCGGATGGGACTGGCATATTCCAGCGGGGCGAAGAGCAGTCGTTCGATGCACGAGCGCATCTCTCCGCTCATCGCACCGAAGTAAATCGGCGACCCCAGGATGATCGCTTGAGCCTGCTCTTCGATCTTTCTGAGCAACGGGCTCAAACCATCCTTTTGAGCGCAACGGCCGTAGCTGGGACTACCGATGAGCTTGCAGGCAAAGCAGCTCTTGCAGCCCTTGAAGTCAAGGTCATACAGGTGCACCAGCTCCGTCCGCGCCCCCTGGGACGCGGCGCCTTCCAGCGCTTTGCCGACGAGTGTGGCCGTGTTCCATTTTTTGCGCGGGCTTCCATTGATCCCGATGACGGTCATGATGGACCTCTCCTTTTTTCCCTGGCTTGCGTCCGGTGCTCATATACCATGAACAAGGGCGCTGTCATTAAGGCATCGTTGCGCTCTCACCGCAGGCGCAAATCCAAAAGAGAAAGCATCGACGGACTTCGCGGAGATTTCACTCTGTTTCCAATGGGGCCGCCGGCCCGAACACCCTGAAGGCAATGGCTCCCTTGCCTTGCTGCTTGACCTCATACATGAGGCGGTCTGCGGCCGAAAGCGCCTGCTCCGGCGGAAAGGCCGGGCCCAGAAACGTGACGACGCCGATGCTGCAGGAAACCTTCCAGAATCGCGCACAGACCGATTCCTGGAGTTTGTGAGCGAGCTTGGCGATCAGTTGCCGCGCGCCCCGGTCGTCGGTATCGGGCAGCACCAGCGCGAACTCGTCGCCGCCCAGCCGGGCCACCGTGTCCGATTCGCGCAACGATCCTTTCAGTGCTTCCCCAAGGGCTTGCAGCACCAGGTCGCCACCGGCGTGCCCGTGCAGGTCGTTCACCCGTTTGAAGTCATCCACATCCACGTAAGCGAGGGTCAGGGCGCTCTTTCGACGGCCGGCGACCGCCACCTCATGTCGGAGCTGGTCCTCGAAGGCGCGGCGGTTGAACAATCCCGTCAAGCCATCGGTGAGGGCCAGGCGTTTCTGCCGCGCCAGACTTCTATGGATCAAGTCCAGCAGCCAACCGACGATCGCGAGAAATAGAAACCGAATGAATTCGTTCCAGATTTCGATGGAAGAATGGGTATACTGTCTTCCGGCGGCAAAGTCGGCCACGTACCAGCTCAAGCAGGAGAGGACGGCGATGAGGACACCGGCATACCGGCCGGCATACCAGGCGGCCACGGCGACCGGACCGACGTACAGCAATGAGAACGATGCCTCGTATCCGGTGAGGTAATCGAACCACCCCACGATCAGGACGCCCGACGCGGCCAGCGCAAATATCTGCACCGGGGGGCGGGGCGCGAGGCGCTGATTGATGGTCCATAGCAGGCGGGTCATGATACTCATCCCCAACGCTTCAATTCTTGTTCCGGGGCTTTGCCTGTATCGATTCTTACCTTGAATGCTTCAGGAATCAAGGCCCGGGTTGGGGTTGGTCTGGTTCGCGCATCGATTCTGGCCGATGCAAGCGGCCGCCATCACCCGATCATGACCTTGGTCTGGCTCGGCAGGCCGTTGACCCCGACGGTGTTGCGGTTGTTCATGGTCACGCTGTCGCTGAGGCGCACGGCCGGCGCGCCTTCCAGAAACACCTTGGGGCTGGAGGTCACATATTCGATGGGGCCCATGATGGTGTTGGAGACGGCGCCCCCACCGCCCGAGGCCCCGGGCTGGTCCCCCATGGTGGGGGTCACCTTGGACATGAGGTTGAGGGCCGGGGCATTGACGATGAAGACCTTCTTGGTGACCGGCATCGCCCCCGCGGGCATGCCCGTGGCCGGGTACGGAACCGGCACCGTGGCGGTGCCGACCACGGTCTTGCAGACATCCGGCGCCGTGGCGGCGATCTGGCCGCCGGCCATGGTGGTGGCGAACATGGTTTCCTCCTTATCCGATATGGACGCTGCGGCCGTCGATCTTCACATCTTCGTTGGATATCACCGCAACCCTTCCCCCGCGTACATCCACTCCTGCCCGGGCCTGGACCGCGACTCTGCCCGCGCGGGTCTCTTCCAACCCCTCGATCCGGCGGAAGAGGTGGTTCAACCGCTGGAACACGTGCCGGGCGGTCAGGTCCAGGCGCTCGCAGACCCCTGCGGCGCGGCGCGCCGAAAAGGAAAACAGGCGGCTCAACAGGGTGAGGGTTCTGAAGCGCAGCCGCCCCTCGTCCCCCTCGATCCTGACGAACGGGGCCTGGATCGTCGCCGCCTCCTGGGGTGCCACCTCCACCTGCCGACCGGTCAACGATAGTCGGCCGCCGTGGGCTTCCATGGCCAGATCGCCATCTACGCAGAGGCAGGTGGCCGCTTTGCTGCCGGCCAGCACCGCCATGATGAAGATCCCCTCCGCCCCGGCGTCCACCGCCAGGACCAGGTCCATCGCCTCGGGCTTGACCAGGCAGCCTTTGGCCCGACGGGCCCGCAGCACCCTTCCATCACTCAGCCCCACCACGTATCCGATGGCTTCGGCATGCAGTATGGATGCGGTCAAAAGCATCGCCCCGGCAGCGGTCGGGCGTTTTATGGGCAAAATGGATGGCATGGCCGGTCTCCTCCAGTTTCTGGGTTTACTTCGTGCTGCTCAGCGGTGATTTCCATATCTCCGCAGCGAGCAATTCCGGGTTGGTCTTGCGGACGTGGGTCAGGTCGGCCCCCTCCCAGCGCGCGCGGCCGGGGTCCAGAGCGTGCAGGTTGGCGCCCTTCAGGTCGGCCCGGGTGAAATCGGCGCCGTCGATGCGTGCATGGGAGAAATCGGTGTGCGCCAGCCTGGCACCTCTAAAGCGCGCCTGGCTGCAATCCGCCTGGCGGAAAAGGGCGTTGGGGGCAGCCATTCCCGCCAGGTCGGCTCCTGCCAGCGAGGCGCCCGAAAAGTTGGCGGTGTAAAAGTCGGCCCCAGAGAGGTCGGCGCCGTCCAGAACGGCCCCCTGAAAGGCGGCATAGGCCCCCCGGGCCCCGCGGAACGTGGCGCCTTGGAGTTTCGCCCCGCTCAGAACGACGCGCGCAAGGTCCAGGCCGCTGAAGTCCGCGCCGGTCAGGATCGCCTCGGTCAGGACCGCCTGGGTCAGCCGGCACCCGACCCAGGAGAGGCCCGCCAGGCAGGACCCCTTCAGGATCGCCATCGTCAGGTCGGCGCCGTCGAGACGGCAGCGGCTCAGATCGGCATCCGGCACGGTCCAGCGGGTCAGGTCGGCCCCGGAAAAATCGGTTTCCGCCAGCGGGCAGCTGAAAATGGACGCATTGACCAGGGCCGCACCCGCGAACCGGGCGCCGGTCAGATCGGCATGGGATACGACGGCATCGGTGAAATCGGCCTGGCCGAAGTCGCCACCGGCAAGGTCCGACGCCTGGATCAGGCACCCGCGCCAGATGGTCCGGCGGGCCTGGATGCCGGTCAGGCGGCATTGGTCGAAGCGCGCCTCGGTCAAATCCGCACCCGCCAGGTTCGCGCCGCTCAGGTCTGCGCCGACGAACCGGCAGCCTCTCAGCGATGCGCCTTCGAGATTCGCACCCTGCAGCGAGCTTTCCAGCACCAGGAGGCCGTCCAGACGCAGTCCGGCCAGGGCCTGCCCCGCCAGGTCGGCCCCGGTCAGCACCTCACCTCGAATTTGCTGCTCTATGCGTTCTTCCAATGCCATACAGGGCCTTTCTTGCGCTTAATGGGGCGGGGTCAACAGCGTCGCCTGAAGGTTGGCTCCGCGGGTATCGGTTTCTTTGAAAGCGGCGCCGTAAAGGTCCACGCCGTAAAGGCTGGCCTCCTGCAGATCGACCTTTTCCAGCGTGGCATGGCGCAGGGAGCCCTGGAGCAGGTCGATACCGCCCAGGTCCGAAGCTATGAAAGTTGCTTTCATGAAGCTGCCGCCCCTGGCCGTGACATTGCGCAGGTTCGATCTTTCGAAGAGCGACCGGCTGAAATCGCCGCCGTCCAGGGCCGCACCCGCCAGGTCGACATCGATGAAATGGGCGCCGCCCAGGCACGCTTCGGCCAGATCGACGCCGCCGAGCCGGACGCCGTTCAGTACCGTTCCCGGTCCGCCCCGGGCACCGCGCAGAAACGCACCGCGCAGATCGCTCTTTCGGGCCGTGGCGCCGAAGAGCCGCAGGCCGGGTGCCCGGACCTCCGCCAGGCAGGCGTTGTCCAGATTGGCATCGGAGCAATCCGCACCGGAGAGATCGCCGCCCTTGAAGTCGGTTGCCGCCAGACAGGCGTCGCTGAAATCGGTTGCCTGCGCCGCGGCGCCCGGCAACCGGCAACCCGTCAGGTCCGCCCGGCGCAGGAGCGCCTGCGACAGCCGGGCGGCGGAAAGATCGGCGTGGCGGAATTTGGCCCCGGTCCAGTCGCCGGCCGTCAGGTCGGCCCCGGCCAGGTGCGCCTCACCGAAGTCGGCTTCCGGCCCGCTGCTCCCCCTGAGCAGGGCGCCGGTCAGATCCGCGCCTCGGAAATCGGCGGCCTGCAGTACGGCGCCGGTAAAGATCGCGCCCTGGAGTCTGGCGCCGGCAAAGACGGCCCTGTCGAGGATGGCATTCGTAAAATCGGCCCCCTGCAGATCGCAGCCGCTGAAATCTTCACCGGAAGCCGAGATGCCCCGCAACCCCGTGCCGGCGCGGTGGCGCGCCATGACTTCGCCGGCGTTCAAGGCCGCCGCGACCGGTAGGGCCGTTTCATCGCAGCGGGTTTCTTCCCGGACCGTCTCGCTAGCCTGGGACCAACTGTCGAGCGCTGCTTGTGCGTCCGCCATGGAGGGGATCTGCCCCTGGATCTCCTCGGGCAGCTTGCCCGGCAGATCGGCCTCGGTCAGGTTGGCCGCGGCCAACCGGTCCCGGGATTGGGCCAGCAGGTCTTTTACCTGGCCCTGGAGCGCCGCCGGGTCGGCAGCGCCGGTTTTTTCCGGTCCATACTTCGCCAGCAGTTCTTCCCGGCTGAGGCCGATCTGCCGCAGACGTTCGTCCGTGCTCTTTTCGAACTGTTCGATCTCCGCGGTCAGGCTTTCCAGGGAGACGTTTTCACCCTTTTCTTCGACGCCGTACTTCTGGAGCAGTTCTTCCCGGCTCATGCCCAGGGCCCGCAGGCGCTGCTCCGAGTCCGCCTCCAATGCCGCCACTTGCCGATTCAGCGCTTCGATGTCCGGCAAGGCGGGCGGCGGCGCGGCCTCTGCCGAATCACCGGACGCCGCGGCTTCCGGTTGCGGCGCGGCCTCAAATTCCGGTGCCGGTGGCGTCGCCAGCGCCGCCCGCATTTGATCGAAGTACTTTGCTGCGGGTTGGGGGGCTTCGGCTTGCCACTCCCAGGCCGCCATCAGGACGGTGATGTCGTCGAGGTCTTCGTCGGCCACCGGCAGGCTGCCCCGGAAAAGGAGGATGCCCTGCAGCGCATCGGGGTACAGCATCAGGGTCTCGGCCCGGTTCTCCACTTCGATCAACTCTTTGTCTTTCCCTCGCACCTGTTCGACGAAGATCCGGACCCGCAGCCGGGGCAGCGTGGAGACGATGGTGTGCTTCTCCGGATGCAGCCCGGTCAATCGGATCTCTTCGTCGCCCCGGAAAAAACCCATCAGGCGCTGGTCTTCGGGGGCCGTGTGGAAGTACTCCGGCGCGGCGTCCTGGGGCAGATCGGGCCAGCGCTCGGCCAGCCAGGCCGCATCGAAATGTCCCAGCAAGGATTGCCGCTGGGGCCAATCGGGGGGATAGGGTTCCAATCCGGCCGGCCGGGGTGTTTCGTTCGCTGCCGTCATGACTTTGTCCGGGTACTGGACGTTGGGCAGCGGACGCCGGCCGTCGGCTTCGACCCGAAACCCTTTGCCCAGGGGGTTCAAGCCATACCCCGGACCGCCGAAGGCGTTGTGCCAGGTCAGCGGCAGGCGCGTGAACACGGCCGGAACGCCGGGGGCGCCCGTCGGTGTCCAGAAGCGATCGCCGGTGACCTGAAGGGTCTTGGCCAGATGGCCCACCTGCACCGTGATTTCGATCCCGGTGGTGGGTTGGACGGCGCAGGCCGTGGCGTGCACGAGGAACTCGCCCGCGGGTTTGGGAAACCCCTGGTCCAGCATCTCGCCCTCGCCCAGTCGGGCCATGACCGTGGCCCACAGTTCGGCTTCTGAAAGCATTCGCCGATCCTCGGGCCCATCCAGAGAGAAGCACGCCATGACGGCCACCGAAAGCGACGGCTTTCCATCCAGGCGACAGGGGGTGGCCAACAGGGCCAGGTTGTCGGGCTTGACGATCTTCATCTCATCCTAACCTGAGCAGGCCGCCATCGGCCTGGAAAAAACCAGGGGTCACGATCAGCCGCGATGCGCCCACCTTGACGCTGCCAAATGCGCCCCCCTCGATGCTGAACCCTCCGGGGGACTTGACGAGGACGCCGGTCTTGCCCTGCAGCATGGCCATGGACACGGCATCGACGGCCACCATGGCACCGGTGACCTTGACACCCGCTTTGCTGGCGTCCACGGCATTGACCGGATCGCTGCCCAGCCGGGCGTTGACGGGCGTCAGGTTGACGAAACCGCCCACGGGATTGACGCTCAGCCGGGCGATAAGGGGATTGAGCGTCAGCAGGCCGCCGTAGCCGGTCAGCGGCGGCGCGGTCTTGAGGGCCGTGAAGTAGGCCTTCTTGATCTTCCACATCACCAGGGCCGCGGCGATGGTGACCCCGGTGACCGCCATTTTCTTCTCCAGGGACGAATGCAGGATGCCGGCCGTGCAGCCGGCCGCGGTGGTGGTCACGCTCAGGGCCAGGCTGACCAGGAAGGCGGTTTTCAGGGCCCGGTAGGGCGCTTCCATGGGCGGCAGAAAGCCGCCGCCGATGACCACCTCCTTCTCGCCGCCGATGAGGGTCTTGCCGTTGATGTTGATATAGTCTCCGCCGCAGAAGCGGGTGATGTCCGAGGCGCTGTACTCCGACCCGCCCCACAGCAGGTCGCGGCTGTGGGGGCCTCCGGCCACCGTCGTGTTCATGCCCAGGGCGAAGGCGCTCATGACGCCCACGGCCACCTTGCTGTGGTTGCCCAGGGAGATGGAGCTGTCGGACACCTGGGTGACCCGGTTCACGGAGTGGTTGGTCGAAAGCTCGATGCCCGACACCGCCCGGCCGACCCGCACCTTGCTCTGATTCGTAAAGCCCGGAATGTTCGCGGAGACGCCGAAGGCCTCGAGAGGCGTGGCGGCGGCCATTACGATCTCGCCGCGAACGCCTTCGTCCTCGAGGCTCAGCCATTGTTCCTGGCTGGCCGATTCCAGGTCGATGCCCGGGTCGTCGGCGTCGTCGTTCATCCGCAGGCGGTTGCCTTTGGCCGTCTCCAGATCGACATGGGCCTTGTCCTTTTGATCCCCCAGGGTCAGGCTGTTGCCGCCGGCCGTGCGCAGGACGTTGGCGGAGAGGTTGACGTCCCTGACCATCGGTTGCTGCATGGAGTTGGGGATGGTGCCGGCAATGAACGGCTGATCGGGGTCGCCATCCCGGAAGGCCACCATGACCTCGGTCCCTTTGAGCAGGGGGAAGTGCATGCCATGATTTTCGCCCCCATAGGGAGATGCCATCCGGATCCAGCACGATCCTTTTCCCGGTGGCCTTTCTTTGCCGAGGGTGAGGAAGCGCAGCTTATACTCCCCGTTTTCGTTGATCTCCGCATAGCGGCCGCTGCCTTCTCCGTCGACCATGGCCGTGAGCGTGCCGCTGATGCACGGTTTGGGCGTCCGGCGCTCCGGCCGGTACTGAAGCGCTCCGGGAATGAGCTCCAACCGGTTCCAATAGGTGCGGCGGGCAGGGTCTCCGGCGAAATCGATGCCCAGACCGTTCAGGTAGTTGCCGGGCTGTTGCCCCTGGTGGGTGGCCCCCACCACGAGATATTGCTGGTTGAAATCGGCCCGGTAATGCTGGGTCAGGCTGAACAGCGCGCCCGCCCGCAGGCCCACGGCGGCGCTTTCCGCGCTGAAGATTCGTTCCTGGCACTGGATCGCACCGGCCCGAATCGCAGCCAGGCGCTTGCCTTCCACAGAAGTGCGGAAATACACGTCGGTCATCACGATCTCGCCCACGCCATCCGGCTTTACGGCGGCGGATTCTTCCAGCAGCCCCAGAGAGGATTTCTGGTAGTTGTAACTTTTCAGAACCACGCACCGGGGCAGCAGTTGGCGCCGCATGCAGAGGATCGGGACGGCCGATTCATCATGCTCCGCATCCTGCAATAAGGCCTCATGAAACCTGAAGGGTGCAGCGATCAGTTTATGGGCGCCTGGCCCGCTGGCGATCACGATGCTTTCGCTGCCGCTTTCTTCCTCGAAGAAGTAATAGAGCCCTTCCCGCTCCATCAAGCGGGTCACGAAGTGCAGCAGACTCTCCTGATACTGACATATAAAGGGCAGGGGGACATCCGGCCAGCTGAGCGGTTTGGGGCGCAGGACCGGCGTGTGGTGCGCCCCATCGAAGATCTGTCGGACCACCTCCGGGATCGGTTGGCCGTCGATGTAGATTTCCGACTGGATCTGCTTGGCCAGGTTGATGATGGCCGGCATGACCACCACCCGGTACAGGTTGAACCCGCCCGTTCGTCCGGTCTGTTCGATCTCCACCGCCACCCCCCGGTAGGCCGTTTTGCGACCGGTTGCCGGGCCGCCGATGGTGAAGACGGCACTCTGATTGATGAGCCCGTCCAGGTCCGGGGCCTTGGCGGCAAAATCGATGACGAAGCGATAGGGTTGCGAGAGCCGTTCTTCGCCCTCGAAGCGGATCACGATCACGCTGCCCGCGGATTGGCCCGGGAACTCGAGAGAAAAGGTACGCGCAAAGGGTGCGTTGGACGGTGGGGTCGTCATGATCGGAGCCTCCGGTTCAATTTCGCTGTGCTTTTTCGCAAAGGCCCAACGCCGCCAGCGGACGGGGGTTGGCCCGTAAATGTTGAATGATCCGACTCAGAGCGGGTGCGCCCGGAGCACCGTCGACCAGGGCATGGTTCACCAGCCAGTGCCCGGCCCAATCTTCCGCGTGCGCCGGGCCGGCCTCCGAAAGGGCCAGCAGCGCCAGCGCCTCCCGGCTGCCGACGGCCAGGCCGTTGCCCAGGGTCCATGAAGCCAGGCGCACTTCCTGTTGCTGACCGGAGAGCTGACGCTGGAGCATGGCCGTGTTGAAAGGGGAGAGGCGGAAGGGCGGCACTTCTCCATAACCGTGAGCCGGGGAGGCAAAAGGCCGGATTTGTTCCATGGCCGTCATCCAGGCGAGGGAGGATAAAAGCTCCGCCGTCGGAAAATTCCCGAGCGCCGGGGTCGAAAGAATGTCCGAAAGACGCAGCGCGTTGCCGGCCAGCAGATCGGCCAGGTGCTGAAACAGCGGCCCGTCGAGACGAACCGACGCGGCTCCCGGCAGGTCGAACGAGAACTGGAACTGATCGCGCGAAAGGTGCGATCCGAAGACCGTATCTCCAGACAGTTCCGGCTCCGCGGTTTTGGAAGCGGAAGTAAAGATGTCCTGGCGGAAGAAGGGCATCCGCACCAGGTCTTTCCAGCCTTCACGCAGCCTTAGACCTGCAAGTGACGCAAAGCGCGCCTGGAGGCCGGCCGGCAGACAAATCTGGGGATAGTTCACGGCCAGGGGCAGGGCGCCGGCGTAGGGGAGGCCCAGGCCCGCCATGTCGCCGCAGACCTCATCGAAGTGGAGAATTCGGTCGGGCGTCTGGAGAAAGGCCCGGTCGAACGCCTGGACGCCGAAGCTATCGATGCTGTCCAGGGCGGCCGCCATCAAAGGGGAAACCTGGAACAGGGCCGCACCGGCGTCGCGCAGCACCTGCAGTTCCGTAATCGCCCGCTGAAGGTTCTCTGCCCGATCCCCGGGCGCTTCCGCGGCGGTCCGCAGAAAATGGATCAATGGTTCCCACAGCGCCCAGGCATGCGGCGTCCGATAGCTGCACACGACGACCCCGCCGGGCTTCAGGTGCCGGGCGACAAAGGCCGGGACGGCCGACCGGGCCGCCGCATCGTAACGGGATAAAACCCCCTTGAGGACCAGAAAGTCCACCGGCGGGAGCATAATCCCCCCCAGCGCGGCCAGGGGCCGCTCATAAAAGGTGCAGTTGCCGTTCCCCGACGAAACCCTTAGCTCTTCAGCAAAGGACAGGGGGGCGCCGTCGGTCTGGATGCCGAAAAAGAGTCCCCCCGGATTGGCCTCGGCCAGGAAAAGAAGATCGGTGCCTTGCGTACAGCCCAGTTCGCAGTAAACGAAATCTTTGGCGGGCGGGTGTGCGGCAAAGCCATTGACCGCGCAGGCGTAGTTTAACAGCCAGGGGCTCGGTTGCTCGCCCAGGGCGAGATTGAGACCGGCGCTGTCGGAAATAATGGATGCAGGTGTGCTCGGCCGGTGCGTCATGGGGTGCTCAAATCTTTCTGCCACAAGTCCAGATTCTTCCTGAAGCCATCGTTGCGCTTCACCTCACCGACGGGGGGCGTGCCGCTGCCGGTGTAGATCTCTTCGGGTCGTCCGCGCTCATTGGGTCCTCGATTATGGGCTGGGGGTGGGAGCGCCACTGGTCGCTTTCTCTCGATAGGTGTCGTGCTGACGGCGCGCGTCGGGGAATTTGGCGGCGGCCAGCAGCAGCGCGACAAGGAACAGCACGATGGAAAAATAACGGGTCCAGCCTTTTGCGAACCATAAGGCGACGAGACTGAAAAGGCCGGCCAGGCCGAAGCAGGCCAGCCCGGCCTGAGGGTCCAGCACCATGCCGCCCAGCAACAGCAGCAGGATCGCCATGCCAATGATCAAGCCTTGACTCGAACGACCGCGGGAGGATGTCTTGGGCGCCGGCATAGGGCCTCACTTTCGCTGGATGATTCTCTGTTCGTTGAACCCCTCTTCCAATAGCATGCGATAGCCCTCGCGCTTTTCGAACACCTTCATGGCGTATTGCCCGCCGGCCTTGAAGGGACCGCTCAATTCGAGGACCATCTCGATCAGGCCATAGGGAATCACCAGGGTGTCGCCCCGCACCCGGGGATTCTCGAAAGCGATGGCGAAGAGCCAGCTCGCCGAATGCCCCAAAAAGACGCAGGCCACCGCGTGACGCTCGAAATCCACTGCCGGTGCGGGCTGATCGAAGGCGCGCTGCCAGAGCGCGGTCCACTCCTGCGGGGCGGTCACCACCTGGATGAATTCTTCTTTCTGCTGGGAGACGAAGCCCCTCCACTCCTGGCCGGCCGCGGCGGTTACAGCCGTGGGGCCGGTGTCGGGTCCGGCGCTGGCACAAGCAGCCCAGATGAAAAGGGACAGCCCGCCGAGCAGGGCCGGCATGAAAGTTTTCCCGAGTCTTTTCAGCATGTCTTATCTCCTGATGACCTGTAGCGACTCTATGCCGAGGCCGGGCGCCCGTCAAGAGGTTGTACGATATGCTTGCAAGATCGGGGTGATCCGGTTAACCTTGGTACGCGTTCGAATCTTCATAGGCCGGAAAGGAACGATCATGAAGAAAGTCGCCCTGATCGGGTCGATGCTGCTCCTGTGCCTGATCTTTTTGACTGCCCGCGCGCCATCGCCGGCCCTGGCATCTGCGGAACCGCCGGCCGCGGAAACCCTGGCGCAGAGCAATACCGCATTTGGTGTGCAACTCTACCGACAACTCAGCCAGGGGAGCGCCAATACCTTCTTTTCGCCCTACAGCGTTTCGTCGGCGCTGGCCATGACTTATGGCGGCGCGCGGGAGGAGACGGCCCGGGAGATGAAAGCGGCCTTGCACTTCCAGCTGGATCAAGACCGATTGCCTGCCGCCTTCAAGGCCTTGAACGCGGCCCTGGCGCAAGGCCTGGACCCTGATGGCCAGAAACTGCGCATCGCCAATGCCCTGATCCTCACCGGCGGCGACGTCGGCCCGGCCTACAAGCAGCTTCTGAAAAACAGCTACGACGCCGAGATCTTTCCGGGCGACCTGGGCGCCGTCAACAGCTGGGTCAGGCAGAAGACCGAGGCCGGGATCGACAAAATCCTCGACCAGCTGGACCCCAACTCGGTTTGCGTGATTCTCAACGCCATCTATTTCAAAGGCATCTGGGAGCGCGCCTTCGATCAAAGCCTGACCCGGGAGGCCCCTTTCCAGCGGCCGGGCGCCGAGCCGTCGAACGTGCGTTTCATGAATCAGAAGAACGACTTCAAGCTCTTGTCCCAGGAGGATTTCCAGGCCATCTCCATCCCTTACAAAGGGAACACGCTCGCCATGCTGATCTTGCTGCCCAGGAAGGTGGAGGGGCTGAGCGCGCTGGAAGCCAAAATGAACCGCCAAAGCCTGCCCGACTGGTTCGCTGCGCTTGAACGGCAGGCGCCGCGCAAGGTGGCGCTCTCTTTGCCCAGGTTCAAGTTTGAGACGGGCTATGATCTGGCAAGGCCCCTGAAGCAGATGGGCATGAAGAATGCTTTCGAAATGGAGCGCGCGGATTTCAGGGGCATGGGCTGGCCCAAAGGCAAGCTCTACATTTCACAGGTCAAGCATAAGGCTTTTATCGAGGTCAACGAGGAGGGCACGCAGGCGGCGGCCGCCACAGCGGTGGAGATGGCCACCAAGAGCATGCCGGCACCGCCCGAGGTTTTTCGGGCCGATCATCCCTTTCTCTTCTTCATTCGACACAACCCCACCGGCACCCTTTTGTTCATGGGGCGCATGGTGGCTCCCATTCCGGAGTGATTTCAGGGGCCCGCGCATGCAAGCCTTTCGTCGGGATGGGGCCATTAATTCCGACGCGGCGTCGTGTTCGCCGGTTTGAATGCCCCGCTCTGCTTGGACCGTGCAGCGTGGCCAGTTCATGATACAATTTTAGCACTTGCAAACGCCAAGGGTTTTTCGCTATATCCCCGGAACTGACAATCAGGTAAAATCGAACTCATTCTCTTTCTATCCCGCTGCGAGCGGGCATACGGATTTCCATCGAGACCGGACGCGGCTTCAGGGGCGGCACGGCGCAGCTGTATCATTCTGCGGTCGAGCCATCATCGGCATTGTCCGATTATGGAGAGGGGCCATGGATTCGATCCGCAAGCGAATTTCGGAGATCAATCGGCGTTACGCGGAAGTCAAAGAGGCGGGACTTTACTTCTATCTGCAGCCACTGGAGGCGGTGGAGGGAGCCTGGGTGGCGTGCAACGGCCGCCGCATGCTCAACTTCGCTTCTTATAGTTATTTGGGCCTGCTGGGCCATCCATGGATCGACCGCTCGGCGCAGCAGGCCATCGAACGCTATGGCACCGGCACCCACGGGGTGCGCATCCTGGCCGGCACTTTGCCGCTGCACGCCGAGCTGGAGCAGGCGGTCGCCCGGTTCAAGAAGACGGACGACGCCATCGTTTACACCAGCGGTTATGTGACCAACCTGACCACCGTATCTTCCCTCGTGGGACGTAACGACGTCGTCATCTGCGACAAGCTCAACCATGCCAGCATCGTGGACGGCTGCCTGCTCAGCGGCGCCCAGTTCCTGCGCTTCTGCCACAACGACATGACCGACCTGGAGCGGCGGCTGCGGCAGGCCGGTCCGGACAAGGGCAAGCTGGTGGTGGTCGACGCCGTCTTCAGCATGGACGGCGACATCGTCGACCTGCCCCAGGTCAGCCGCCTGTGCCGGGAACACAACGCCCTGCTGATGGTGGACGAGGCCCACAGCGTGGGCGTGCTGGGTGCCACGGGCCGCGGCATCGAGGAGCATTTCGGTCTGGACGGCGCCATCGACGTCAAGATGGGCACTTTTTCCAAGACCATTCCCAGTGTGGGCGGCTATGTGGCCGGAGACCAGGCGTTGATCACCTACCTCAAGCACGTGGCCCGCGCCTTCGTCTTTTCCGCCGCCCTGCCGCCGGCCCAGGCCGCCGCGGCCAAGGCTTCCCTGGAGGTCATCGAGGAGGAACCGGCCCGCGTCCGCACCCTCCAGCGCAATGTGGAAATGTTCCTGGGCGGGCTCAAGGCCCGCGGCTTCGACACCCTGCACAGCCAGACCCCCATCGTGCCCATCATCTGCGGCAAAGATGAGCTGGCCTTCCACATGACGGCCCTGTGCCAGGAGTTCGGCATCTTCGTGCTGCCGGTGGTCTCGCCGGCCGTACCCGCCAACCTGGCGCGGCTGCGCACCTGCGTCACGGCAGCCCATACCGAGGCGGACATCCTGCACGCCCTGGATGTCTTCGAACGGGCGGGCAAGCGGGTGGGGCTAATCTGAAATCGATATGGCCAGCATGGAGACCGAGCCCCCGTCAAACCCCTCCACGGGGAAGTGGACCTTATCCTCTTTTCTTCGCGCCCCGAGCACGTAGAGCAGGGGTAGATAGTGATCCGGAGTGGGGATCGCGAGCCGCGCTTCCGGCCCGAGACTCGCGTAATCGACCATTCGGGCCTCCTGCCCGGACAGCAGCAGATCCTTGACTTTCTCTTCGAAGCCCGAGGCCCAGCCGAAGGCCCCCAAACCAGGCTGATCCCATGCGTACGCCTCCAGGTTGTGTACGAGGTTGCCGCTTCCCAAAAGGAGAACCCCCTCGTCTCGCAGCGGGGCCAGCCGCCTTCCGATTTCATAATGGTAGGATGGAGGTTGCGCCCGGTCGATGCTGAGCTGCACCACCGGTATATCGGCCCGGGGGAAGAGATGATGGAGCACCGACCAGGTGCCGTGATCGAGCCCCCACCTTTCGTCCGGTTCCACGGCCAACGGGGCCAGCAGCTCCTGCAGGCGCCGGGCCAGGGCCGGGTCGCCGGGGGCCGGGTATTCGATTTCATACAGTTCTTTTGGAAACCCCCCGAAATCGTGGATGGTGCGGGGATGCGGCATGGCCGTGACCCGCGTGGCCGGGATGTACCAGTGGGCCGAGACGGCGAGAATCGCCCCGGGCCTGGGGATCGCGGCGCCAAGAGCTTTCCAGCCGTCGGTCCACGGGTTGGACCGTACGACGTTCTTGGGATTGCCGTGCCCGACGAAGATGGCGGGCAGGGGATGCGGGGCGAAGGCTGTCATCGGTTATCCCCTTTCATTGCCTCGTAGACAATCATTAATATCGATCACATTCCAAAAAAAAGATAATAAGTGCCTTCATTGTAACCGATAACACTCAATGAGTGTTCGTTTTGCGGAAAACGGCCCTTATGCCGAAACAGTAATCAACAAAATGAAAGAGGGAATACCGGATGCGGTCAACGGATGAAGACCAGGCCCCCGCGGCCAAGACGAACGTGGTCAAACCGACGCGCCAGGCAGGCCTCATCGGCGTGGTGATGGGCGCGCTGTTCCTGGTGTTCGGAGGCGCCATGTTCGTGCTCATCGGCCGGGATGACGGCGTGGAGATGCCGGTGCTGGTGATTTTCGGCATTTTCTGGAGCATCGTCTGTCTTGCCATTATCATTACCAGTGCCCTGCACATGCGAAAGGGCGGCCTGGCCATGATTCGCATCGAAAACGAACCCGGCCCCGCCGGCGGGGGCCCGGATCGGGACGATCCCATGGATCGGTTGAGAAAGCTCGATGGTCTGCGCAAAGAGGGCTTGATCAGCGAAGCGGAGTTCAGGACCAAACGGCAAGAGATCATGCAGCGCAAATGGTAAAAGCGGGGCAATAAAGGTGAAAGTCATTCTCAACGCGTTGCCGCCCGCGCGCCTGGACACACCCTCCGCGGCGCTCTCGGTGCTCAAGGCCTTCCTGGGCCACCACCAGATTCAAACCGATATCATCTACTGGAACCTGCTGCTGGACCGGATGCTGCCGTCCTTTGAACGGGACAGCGACACGACCCACCTCGAATTGCTGCCCTATCTCTACTTGATCGCCGAACAATACCAGGACGACATCGCCCGAAGCAAAGCCAATGCGGTGATCAAGGCGCGGCTGCCGTGGCGCGACAAGCTGAACCGCCACAGCGATTACTGGGCCGGCGCCCGGGGCCGACTCGAGGCGGTGGTCCGGCAGCAGTTGGCGGCTTATGACGCCTCCGAGCCCCTGCTCTTCGGCATCCCCTGCAAATATGAGCAGTGGATTCCCGGCATGGTCCTGGCCCGGCTGATCAAACAGACCTTTCCCAAGGCCCGGATCGTGCTGGGCGGCCTGCGCAACCGGGACAAGGCCGAAGCGTTGATGGCCGTCTGCGACCGGTTCGATTTCGCCATCTGGGGCGAAGGGGAATACCCGCTGCTGGCCCTCTGGCGGACCTTGGCAAGCGGAACCGAAGCGTTCAACGCGGTGCCGCGCCTGCTGTATCGCGACGGGGCCGGGGTGAAGGCCTCCGGCCTGGAGACCAGCGCCTGTTTCGACCTCGACAGCCGTATCTTCTCCGACTACGACGACTACTTTATGTACCGCGAGCAGGCCGGCCAACAGGCCCTGCCCCCCATCCTGCCGCTCGAGTCCAGCCGGGGCTGTACATGGAACAGGTGCCGTTTCTGCGTCTACGCGGACGGGTATCAGAATCGGAAAAAGGATCCGGCCGTGCTCAAGGCGGAAGTGGAATACCTGCTCGGCAAATATCCCACCGCATTTTTCGCCTTCATGGACAACGACATCGTGGCCAACGACCTTCCCCGGCTGGAAAAGATGCTGGACGAGTTCATCGCGCTGCGCCAGACCCGCAACCTGCAGTTCATCGCCGAGGTGATCCCCAAGCAGTTCACGCCGGCGCTCGTGAAAAAACTCTTCCGGGCCGGGCTGGCCAGGGTCCATTTCGGGTATGAGGGCCTTTCGGACCGTCTGCTCAAGAAGATGCGCAAGCGCAACAACTTTTCGGACAACCTTTTGTTCGTCAAGTTCGCCCACAAGTACAGGATCAAGCTTCCCTCGGCCAATGTCATCTGCGGCATCGTGGGCGAAGAGGAGGTGGACGTCCTGGAGAGCATCGATAACCTGCATTTCCTGCGATTCTACTTCGATCGTCATATGTTCGTCCACAACCTCATTCCCTTGCGGGTGGCCAAACACTCGGCTTTTTACGAAATGCTCAAGGCCGAAGCACTGGTCCAATGGGACCAGAATGCCGTATGCGCCCTGCTGCCGGAGAAGATGATGACCGGCATCGACCGGTTCTCCCTCTTCGACTTCGCGGGCAAGCCCGGTCCGCTCTGGGAGAGCTTTGCCAGGATCAACCAGTTTTACTACGACCACCGCTACCGCTACACCCTCGGCGTCGAGGACGATACGGTCGTCTACCGGGAGTTCTTCGACGGCGACCTGCTCACCGGTTTTGCGCTGAGCGACCTCGAACTGCGCATCCTGCGACTCGCCGATGTCCGGGTCATGGATTTCAAGGGGTTGATGGACGGTCTGCGGCAGGGCGCCGGGGCCGGTGATGAAGCGACCGTGCGCGTCGCCGTGGACCGCCTCCGGGCGCATCATCTGCTTTTTTGCAACGACGCCGGCAACGCCATTGTGACCGTTCTGGATATGGATCAGATGGAAGGGGCGCCTTCATCGGGTACGGCCGTCGCACAGCCGGACAGATAGAACTTGCGGATCGAGCGGTCCAGCACGAAGACCCCGGCCAGCAGGGCGTAGGCGGCGAAGATGCCGAAGAAGAGCAGCGTGATGTTCTTGTTCAAAAGGTCGATGGCGGCGCCGCCCAGCGTCAGGGAGAGGGGCACCAGGCCGCCGTTGATGGCGTCCAGCGTGCCAAAGACCCGTCCCCGGATCTCGGCCGGGATCACCTTCTGCTTGAGCGCGGTGTTGATCAGCCGGGAGACAGCCATGCAGACGGAAAGCACGGCGAGCAGCACGAACACCAGGTAGACATCGAGGGTGAAAGCCAGCAGCAGGAACACCAGCGTTTCGACGATGAAAATGGCGCAGATCACCCGGTAGTTCTGCTTCTCCGTGGTCTTGAACAGGCCGAAGAGAAAATAGCCCGCGATGGCGCTGAAGGTCAGCACGCTCATCAGGTAGCCGTAATAGGCCTCGCTCAGCTTCAACACATCCTCCACCAGAAAAGGCAGCGCCAGCATCACCGCCGGAAAGACCAGGTTGGAGAGCGCGTAGACGATGGTCTGGTTCCGGAGCCCCTTGTTGGTCAGGATGAAAACAAAGCCTTCTTTCACCTCGGCCATGAAATGCTTCCCGGCGCGAGGGCGTGGTTCTCCGTGGCCCGCGGGGACCACAGATAGGAACAGGCCGGTGCCCGCCGCCGCCAGATAGGAGAGGCCGTTGAGCAGGAAGGCCGGCGGGGCGCCCATGGTGCTGAAGAAGAGGCCCCCCAGGGCGTTGCCGGCCATGGTCAGCAGGCCGGTGGCCCCCTGCATCAGGGAGTTGCCTTTCTGGACCTTGGCCGGGGCCAGGATGGCGGGAATGATTGCACACATGGCGGGGTTCAAGGCCGCATCGATCGTTCCCAGAAAGAGGGACACGCCAAAGACGACATACAGTGTAAAGGGAAAGGCGGCTGTAAAATCCAGGTGCGCGAAGCCGAGATCGATCGATTCGCGTTCAAGGAAACAGGCCGAACTGACAAGAAACAGCAGGAGCATCAGCAGGCCGCGCAGGGCATAGCTGGCGACGACCACCGTTTTGAGGCTGGAGCGGTCCACCAGGGCGCCGGCGAACGGGCCCAGCAGCACACAGGGCAGCAAGGCCACCAGTTGCACTGCGCCGAGGATGCTGGCCGAACCGGTCATGTGTTTCAAGAACAGGACCAGCACCACGGCATACAGGGCGTTGCAGAGGATCGACGCGCTCTGTCCGGCCAAAAACAGGGTGAAATTCCGGTTGAGCACCCGGTCGGCAGAAGGCCTCATGGCAGCAGCTACTTGCGGGTGCCGCACGCGGCGGGCCGGTCCGCGGGATTGGCCAGTTTATGCGCGATGAAGCGCTTGGCGATCAGTTCGGCCAGGTCCCGGTTCCTGTCCATCAGGCCGCGCAGCTCCCGCTGGGCCGCGCAGAACGACCGGGTATCGTCCACCGGCGCCAGCGCGCAATATTCGCCGCAGATTGGCGCGGCGTCGCACTCGCGACAGGCCGCATCGTAATATGCGTTGGGCAGGGTGCAGCGTGCGATGGCGTCGGCACCGGTCTCCAAACAGGCCGGCAGCTCCCCGGCCCTGGCCACCGGACCCGTGACATGGGTGAAGAAGCTGCACGGGTAGACCAGCCCCTGGACGTCCACGTAGGCCGAGGCGATGCCGGCCAGGCAGCGCTGGGGCCGGGGGGCCGGGACGAACGGGCGGCCGCTGAGGACGTTGTTGTGGTAAAGGTGGAACTTGTTCAGAATGATGGTCTCCCGGGTGGCGAAATCCGCCTGGGATGCCTGAAACGCGGATTCGAACTCCATCTCGGCCCTGAGGCCAGGGGGGATTTCGGGTACCTGATGGCCGCGGCCTTCGCTGGAAACGAAGTTGAGGCGGTAGAAGCGGATGCCCTGCGCTTTGAAAAAGGCGATGGTCTCGGGCAAAGCCCGCAGGGAGGCCGGGGTGCCCACCACCAGGGCCGTCACCGGAATATCGTTTTGACGCAGGGTGACGATGTTGTCCCGACGCTTGCCGGAGAGCAGTTTAGGATCGTCCAGCAGTCCGTCGTAATGCACCGAAAAGTGCACCTTGTACTTTTTAAAGAGATCGACCACCGCCGGCTTCAGAATCGAAATGTTGGTTTGAATGCTGTATTCAACTGTTTTTCCGGAGGCTTGCAGGTAGTCGTCCATGGCCTGGAAAAAGGTCTGATACCATTGCACGGGGACCAGCAGCGGTTCGCCGCCCGAAAAGACCACCCCCAGCTTCTGGCGGCTGAGCTGCAGAAACTTGATGGCGTGGGCCGCGGTCTGCCGCGGATCGACGATGGGGCCGGTGCCGGACTGGGGCGAGGCGGTGACGTTGCAGGCATCCTGAAAACAATATTCGCATGAAAGGTTGCAGGCAGTGATCAATTGAAAGGTCACGCCGGCGATATCGGTAAATGCGGGGGCATTCGGCGTCATGGGTTGAACCTGTTCCTGATCTGGTTTCAAGGGGTTGGGAAGGAAAATGGATGGTCCACACCGGCCGGGATACCGGCCGGGCCGATATCCCGGCCGGACCGGGTTCACGATACGGGTGCTTATCGGTTGGGGCAATAGTTGGGGTATGCGTTGCAGCAGCCGTCGATGGCCTCCAAACCGGCCGTCGCCGGTTTGCGCAACGTGCTCAGCATATCGCCGATCACTTCCCGGGAGCCGCTCCACTGGGCTGCCACATACTGCTCCGCGATCTGTTCGGGAACATCATAGAGCTTGCCGCCTTTGTTCATTAACAGCATGATTTCCTCCTGTCCTGGTGTACGTACCGTTTCCGTTGGGAAAAATGAGCAACCGCCCACCGTCGGAACAACTCCGGCGGTTTCCTCTAATATTTAAATATCGGCAGTCCGAGACCAGACTTTAGAAGATCCTCCGTCTTCATATTGTTATGTATTTCAAATTGATAACGAATTGATAACAGCGCGTTGCCCGAATTCTGCCGGCAAGAGGGAAACAGCGGCTTCCCCCAAGCAGGGGGCAAAATGGGTTTTAAAACGAGATGCATACCTTCCCGACGGTGTGCCTGGATTCGATGTGCCGGTGGGCGTCGGCGGCCTGGCTCACCGGATAGATTTTTTCCACGTGGGGCACGAGTCGGCCCGCCTCGATCCACCCTTGCAGATGCCGGAGATCCGCCGACCGGGAGTGGACCTGCACCAGGCGGCTCGTCCTGGCGAGGCCGATTTTCGCCAGGCCTTCGGCGAACAGCGTCGCCGCCTTGGGCACGGTGCTGACATAGATGCCGTGCCGGCCAAGTTGGCGGGCAAAGGCCCCGCGCGTCCATTTGCCGAAGACATCGAAAACGATATCGAAATTCGTTTCGATGGCGGCAGGCGGCCGCTCCGCATAGCTGTAAACCCCATCCGCCCCCAGGGACTTCACGAATGCGAGATTGCGCGGGCCGCAGACCGCATGCACCTCGGCCCCCAGGATTTTGGCGATCTGCACGGCGAAATGGCCGACGCCGCCGCTGGCGCCGTTGATCAGGATACGCCGGCCGCTTGCGAGCCGGCCGCAGTCCCGCAGCGCCTGCAGCGCGGTCTGCGCCGCCAGGGGGACCGTGGCGGCCGCCGCCATGGAGATGGTGCGCGGGCAATGCCAGATCTCGTCGTGATGGAATTTGGCCAGCTCCGCGTGGACGCCGCCGGCAAAGACATTGGTCATTCCAAACACGGGGTCTCCCACGCTAAAGCCCTGTGCGGCCGCGCCCACGGCCACGACGTGGCCGGCAACATCCAGACCCGACACCCGGGGAAGCGGCGTGCGCGCCAGCATCCGGAATCGGCCTTTGCGCAGCAGCACATCCTTGGGGTTGAGGCCGCCGGCCGTGGTCTTGACCAATACCTCTTCCGGCGAAATTTCGGGTTCGGGCCAGTCCGACACCCATTCCAGGACTTCGGGCGGGCCGAATTTGCGGTAGATGAGGGCTTTCATGTTTCTCCTATCAGCATTCTCGCTCTCAGCAGTTTTTCCACCAGGGCGCCGTCTTCGGCCGTAAAACCGATATGGACCCAGCGGTCTTTCAGCTCGGCGAAGAAGATGCGGTCACGCTGGTAGCGTCTGGTGTCCCTGGGAAACCAGGTCTTGAAATTGCCCGTGCCGTGCAGCCGCCATTTGCCGTTCAGAAGGGTGGGCGGCTTCACGGTGACCCGAACGATGTCGGCCAGCGCCACCCGCTTCTCCCGGCCGAAGGGGAAGTAGTAGTGTTTGAAGACGATTTCGTTTGCGGTGATTGTAATCAAGCTATCCTGGTAGAGCATGGCGCTCTTGGTCCTCCCGAATCGGCTGGACGTTTTTTACTGCGCCTTGGCGGCCACCGCCTTGAAGAAGGTATAGCAGAAGACGCCGTCGGCTTCGGCGGTGCGGTAGAGGGCCCGGATGCCGGCGTCGAAGGTATCGGCGTCGAGCAGGCCGGCTGAAAGGGCCGGGCCGCGCACCCCCTCGATCATGGCCGTGAAGGTCTTCTTGGTAAAACCCTCCACGAACCGGGGTCGGCTGCTGTCCACATAGACCATGCGCGGCGACACCCCCACGGAGGCAAAGCCTGCCGCGGTGAGCAGCGGGTATAGTTCCCGGCCGATGTTGGCATTGCCGCCGGCGCGTTTCTGCAACTCGACCTGGCACTGGATGGCTTTGCGGGCCGCCTCGCTGTCCGGATGGAAGCAGGCCGAGCCGTGGTCCCCTTCGATGACGGTTATGGTGCCGCCGGTTTTGAGCAGTCGCTGGAGGCGGCGCAGGGCCTCTACCGGCTGCGCCAGGTGTTCGAGCACGAAGCAGACGAAGATGTGGTCGAAGGAGGCCGGCGTGAAATCCAGGTGGAACAGGTCGCCCTGCTGGAAATCCACGTTGGTATAGCCGGCCGCCGCGACGGCCTGGCGCGCCTGGGCCAGGGAACTTTCCGAGATGTCCACCGCGGTGATGCGCGCGCCGGGGCTGTTGGCGGCCAGGGTGACGGTTTGGGCGCCGACGCCGCAGCCGGCTTCGAGCACCCGGCTGCCGGCCGGATAGCGGGTGTCGCCGTGCAGCAGTTCCTCCAGGGTGGCGGCCTGGTCCTGCAGACGCAGGTTCTCTCTGGGGTCATAGCCGTGGACGTACGTATCGCCCATGATGCATTTCTTTCCTCTTGGCGTTGGCGCGGGCGCCTGCTCCTCAAAAGGCGCTGTTATTGATACAATTTTCCGTTATGGTTCAGCCAGCCGTCCGCATGACGATTATCGGGGTCATGGTGGGTCCAATGCACCACCCCGCCATTTTCATTCCATTCGTATTCGCCATAGAAATTGAGGTGATCCCCTGGTTTGAGCGTATCGATTCTGGGGGCGATGCCGATATTGTGGGAAATCAACAGGGTCTGGCCGGAGTTCAGGCGGATGAGAAACTTTTGGTGCCGTTTGCCCTGGGTGTCGTCCGAAAGCAACTTGATGACTTTGCCTGAGCCGCCGACCTGAAAATGGCTCTGCTTGTTCTTGTAGGCGGTGTCTATAGCCCTGTCGCTGCTCGATAGCTCGGAACCGAAAAACGGAAGCCAGGGGAAGAATCTGGGGGCTTGCTGGACGAACCCGAAGATGGCGATCCCGATGATCAGTATGGGCAAATACTTTTTCATGTTATCCTCACAAACTTGAATAGGATATGGAGCGGCCGCTTTCACAGGGTGCCTGGCAAAAGGGTGAGACGGCGGCCGTCAGGCGCGGCCCGCGGCGCGCTGCTGGGCGTACCGCCACATGCGGGCGAACACCTCGATGCCCTTTTCGGGGTAATCGAAGTAGGGAATTTCCTGTTCCATGAGAAAGGCGCGGCAAGCGTTCTCCTGGCCGGGATCGCCCAACAGGGAGACGAAGACCGGTTTGTTGGCCTTTTCCTTGATCGTCTTGGCCAGGGGCCCGAGCATCTCGGCGCCGTAGGCGGCGAAGGAGATAAAGAGAATGCCGTCCACGCCGTCGTCGTCGAAGAGGGCTTCCAGAATCGCGAGCGATGTTTTTTCGAAGCCGTGAACGTTCATGTCCGGGTAGGTATCGACAGGATTTTTGCGTTTTGACGCGGTGGCGATGACCGCTGCCAGCCGATCCAGGGTCTCGGCCTTGAAACGGGACAGGGTCAGGTCGACTTCCGAGGCCCGGTCGATGGACATGATGGCCTGGGCGCCGCTGAAAGTGACCAGGGCGATGCGGTTGCCCCGCGGCAGGGGCGCCCACTGGAAGCCCATGAACAGGGAGAGCATCTCGTCGATGCCGTTGAGCCGCACAACGCCCGTCTGGCGCAGCACGCCGTCGAGCACGGCATCGTTCACGGCCAGGCTCGCGGTGTGTGATGCGGTGGCCGCGCTGCCCGCCTGGCTGCGCCCGCCCTTGAGCAGGATCACGGGCTTTTGCCGGACCGCCCGGCGGGCCGCCTCGAAAAACCGTTGCCCGTCGCGGATATCTTCCAGATACAGGCCGATGATGCGGGTCTGGGCGTCGCCGGCCAGGTACTCCAGGGCATCGCTCTCGTCCACGTCGACCTTGTTGCCCAATCCCAAGCCCTTGGAAATGCGGTATACGGGAAAGGCGCTCATGTGCATGAGCAGGGCCCCCACGAAGATGCCGGACTGGGCGGCAAAGCCGACGGTGCCGGGGGTCAGCATGTTGCGGTTGGCGAAATAGGAGGTCGTCAAGCCCGTTTCGGTGTTCACCAGGCCCAGGGTGTTGGGGCCGAATCCGCGGATGTCGGCTTGCCGGAGGATGGCGCGGATCTCCTGCTGAATGGCGCGGCCGCCGTCGCCGGATTCGGCGAACCCTTCCGAGGAGATCACCGCGCCTTTGACCCCTTTGCGCGCGCAGGCCCGGAGCGCTTCCGGCACCGCCGCCGGCGGAATGATCATCGACACCAGGCCCACGTCGAACGGCACCGCTTCGATGCTGCGGTAAAACGGAACCCCCTGGAATTCTCCGCCCTTGGGGTTGATGCCGGCGATGCGCCCTTTGAATCCGTTTTGCCGAAGGGTGTCGATCAGCAGGGCGCCGGGTTTGGCGGGGTCTTGGGATGCGCCGAAAATGGCGATGTTTTTCGATTCCAGCACTTCTTTGATGGGTCGCATGCAGCCGATCTCCTTGGGGCGATGGTCGACGAACCGGTTTCGGTTGCCCGGCGAAAAATGCCGTTCCCGGGTGGACCCAACTTAAGGGCGGCATCCGTTGAAAGTCAATACGCGATCCAGGCCGAAAAATCCCACCGAGGCGTTTAGGGCGCTTCTATCGTTCGAGAAAAAAGCGCTTGTAAACCTGGTAGTGCTCGGTCTGCCGGTAATCGATGACGGCCAGGGGACTGTGATCGAAGCTGTAGATCCGGGCATCGTCGTAGGCTAGCAGGATCGGGGAGTGGGTGGCGATGATGAACTGGGCGTGCCCAGCCTTGCCGTGCTCGCGAAGGATCTCCAGGAACGCCAGCTGGCTGCGGGGCGAGAGGGCCGTTTCCGGCTCATCCAGGAAGTGAACGCCCCGGATCTTATAAATGGAACGGAAATAAGACATCATCGACTGGCCATGGGATTGGGTGACCAGGGACCGGCCCCCGAAATAGTCCAACTGTCCGGGGTCCGAGGCGGCCCAGGCGTCGACGATTCTTCGGAAGTCGTTGAAGATGTCGGAACCGAAATACGATCCGGGCACCCGGCCGTCGGCCCACGCCAGGCGGAGGTGCTGGTACAGCTCGCGCTCATAGGGGTTGTGCTGGTAGCGCCGGCCCTCGGACTTGCGCCAGATGTGGATGCCGGCGGCCCGGGCGATGGCCTCCAGCAGGGTAGACTTGCCCGAGCCGTTCTCGCCCACGAAGAAGGTCACGGGGCATTCGAAGGTGATCCGTCGGGTTTGGCGGAAGATCGGCAGGGAAAAGGGGTAGTGACCATCGGTGGGGTAGGCTTCATGGTTCAATGTGACGCTGGTGATATGATTGCTCATTTTACAGGTGCCGTTTCGAATCCAATGTGCCTGGAACGCTGCCATCGATGGATCGGCGATGGTGCGTTGCCTGGCCCCGGAAAATTCCTTTATACGCTGGGTGGAACGATGCTTTCAACCATGGAAAAACAGCCTGATGAGCTTCGGACCGATCCATATCGTCGGATGAATCATGCTTTTGCCAAAAAAGGCGCTCATCGGCCTCAATTCCGAAGCGAGGCCCTTTTCCGAGCATTTACCGTCCCCTGGGCCGTGGCACTATACGACTCGCCCCTTGCTGGTGGCCGGGACGCGCGGCCGGTCAGGCGGGTTGGTCGTATCCGAATTCCATCAGACAGACCGTGAACGGCAGATGCGGAAAGCTTTTTGCCCCGGTAACCACGAAACCGAGCCGCGCATACCACGCTTTCAGATCCGTTTGGGCATCGATGATGCCGATACCGATCTTCCGGGCGCCTTTGGCCGCGGCGCAGGCGAAGGCATGCTGAACAAGCTGGATTCCAAAATGCCGGCCGCGCATTTCAGGGAGGACCGAGAGGCGTTCGAGATAGAAGAGATCGGCGCCGGCTTTTTCGATGGCCACGCAACCGATCGGGTTTTCGGCTGCATATAAGAGGTAGTATTGTACCCCGCGCGACATATCCGCTTCGATCCAGGAGGGCGCGCAATTGGAGGGGTGCTTGGGGCAATTCTCCTTTGTCAGCGAGAATCGGTGCGCGACGTCGCGGAAGGAATCTCGGATGAGTTTGGCTAAAACGTCGCAGTCATTTTGGGTGGCTTCAATGATCATATTGATTTGCCCGACGGTTGTTTGCACGGATAACCAGACCATAAGAAACGGATCCAGGCGCAATCTCATCCTGACGCGCCTCTATCTGTTGCGCGGCATCAGGGCGAAGACCCCCCAGCCCAGGTATTCGCGCGTGTAAGCGGCGTAGCGCCCGGGTTCCGAGGTCAGCAGGGTGCGAACCTCTTCGGCGAGCGCGTCGCCGGGATGGGCGTCCAGCCAGCGGCGCATGGTGAGCCATTTGGCTGCTTCGTAGCGGTCCCAGCCGTCCTGGTCGGCCAGCACCATTTCCACGACGTCGTAGCCGAGGCGGCCGAAGACGGCGAGAAGTTCCGGCAGCATGAGAAAGTCGGCGATGGCGTGGGCCAGGCACCCCTTGGCGACCTCTTCGGTGGGCGGCAACTGCCGCCAGTAGGGCTCGCCGATGAGGATGATCCCTCCGGTGCGAAGGCTCTGCCTCAGAAGCGCGATGGTGCCGGCGACGCCGCCGCCGATCCAGGTGGCGCCGACACAGGCGGCCACATCGACCTTTTCGTCGGCGACATGGCCGGCGGCATCGCCGTGGATGAACGTGACGCGATCGGCGACGCCGAGTTCTTCCGCCCGGCGTTTGGCTTGCGCGGTGAACAATTGGCTCATGTCGACGCCGGTGCCGCCGACGCCGTGATCGCGCGCCCAGGTGCACAGCATCTCCCCCGAACCGCTGCCGAGGTCGAGCACGCGCGCCCCCGGTTCCAGGCGCAGCGCCGCGCCGAGCGTGGCGAGCTTCTCGGGTGTGATCGGGTTATGGATGCGGTGAGCACTTTCGGTGATGTTGAAGATACGTGGGATGTCCATTGGGGAAGATTTCCTTACGGGTGTGAATAGAATCGGTTGGTGCTTAACGCCGGTTATCAGTGGGCGATTCGGGTTGTTGGTGGTCTCGGTGCGCTTGGGGGGAAGTTACGCGCTTGGGGTTGGGCATGTCAATCGGATTATGGGTTGGGGAACGGGGCAGGGGGCGCAAAGGGGTTGACTCGGGCAGGGCATCTCAGTATAGTGGCGCGCATCTGGAAACCGAAGTTTCCTGTTGTACCGATCCGAGTGTTTTAAAACGAGCCAAGAAGGCTGGTGCCTGTTAGCGGGCGTCCCAGCCTTTTTGGCTTTTTTTGTGGGTATGGCGAACGTCAAAAGGAGGTTGCAAACGATGAGGCGATCGGTGACGGTGGGGGCCTGTCTGGTGCTGAGCCTGGTTTGGATCGGCGCCGCGCGGGCCGCGGAGGAAAAGACCGGCGGCGTGAAGAGCCTGGAAGAGCGGGTGGCGCAGTTGGAGGAGACCATGGGCCGCAAGGTGGAGGGGCCCGGTTGGTTCGACCGCATCGGCGTCAGCGGGCTGGTGGAGGTGGAGGCCGGGTACGGCAAAGTGGATTTCGACGACCCGGCCATCGAGGACGAGGATAGCAGCGACGTGGACCTGGCCACGGTGGAGCTGGCCGTGGACGCCAAGATCCACGCCCACGTGGACGGCCATGTGCTCTTCAAGTACGAGGACGACGACCTCTTCGTGGACGAAGGCTACATCGCCCTCGACGGCGGCGAGCGGTGCGGCGGATATGTCATCGCCGGCAAGCAGTACGTGCCCTTCGGCAACTTCGAGACCCACTTCGTCACCGACCCCAACACCCTGGTGCTGGGCGAAACCAACGAAGGGGCCGCCGTGGCCGGCTACCGCTTCTTCGGCGAAAAGCTCGACCTCTCCGCGGGCGCCTTCAACGGCGACGCCCAGGAGGCCGGCGACGACGACCATATCAACAGCTTCGTGGCCGCCGTGAAGGCCAACCCCTTCCAAGGGCTCGACCTGGGGATCTCCTATACTTCCAACTTGGCGGCCGCCGACAGCTTCGACGATGCGGACATTCTGCCCGACCCGGAAAACCTCGACGCCCTGGTGGCCGGCTGGAGCGCCTTCGTCACGCTCCGGTTCCTCGAACGCTTCAAACTCGTGGGCGAGTATGTGGCGGCCCTGGACGATTTCGAGGCCGGCGAGATCTATACCGGCGACACCCGGGCGCGCAAACCCTCGGCCTGGAACACCGAGCTGGGCGTGGCCCTGCTGGAGAACCTGGAGCTGGCCGTGCGCTACGGCGGGGCCGACGACGGCGCCGACTTTCTGCCCGAAACCCAGTGCGGCGCCGTGGTCAACTGGGGCTTCTTCGACCACACCAATCTGGCCCTGGAGTATTTGCACGACGAATTCGAAGACGATTACCAGCAAGTGGATACGGTTACGGCGCAGCTGGCGGTAACTTTCTAAGCACGCGTCGTGCGGAGCGCGCATCGGCTGCGGAAGGTCTCGCGGCGATGCGATTTGCGAGGGAAAAATAAAATCGGCGCCCCCCTTGGCACCGGAAGATTCGGGCACCATTTTTGGGGGATCCGGACCATCGAATCAGACACAGGAGAGTGAATTATGCATATGGCGGATGCTCTGATTTCACCGGCTGTCGGCGGCACCATGTGGGCGGCCACGGCGGGCCTGATTGCCTACAGTTCCAGGAAGGTCAAACAGGAGCTGGACGACCGCAAGGTCCCCCTCATGGGGGTTTTGGGCGCGTTCATTTTCGCGGCCCAGATGATCAACTTCACCATTCCGGGCACGGGTTCCAGCGGCCATCTGGGAGGGGGGATGATCCTGGCGATCCTGCTGGGGCCCCATGCCGCCTTTCTCACCATGGCCTCGATCCTGACCGTGCAGGCGCTCTTCTTCGCCGACGGCGGCCTGCTGGCCCTGGGATGCAACATCTTCAACCTGGGCTTCTTCCCCTGCTTCGTGGCCTATCCCCTGATCTTCAAACGCCTCGTCGAAGGCCGCGACGGCCAGGGGCGCATTTTTGCCGGCTCGCTGGCGGCGGCCATAGTGGGCCTCCAGTTGGGGGCGTTCGGCGTGGTGCTCGAGACCCTGTTTTCGGGCGTCTCGGAACTGCCTTTCGGTACCTTCGTGCTGATGATGCAGCCCATCCACCTGGCCATCGGGATCGTGGAAGGCCTGGTCACGGCGGCCGTGGTGGGCTTTGTCTGGAAGGCCCGGCCCGAACTGGTCACCGCCGCGGCGAGCCCGGCCGCGGGCCGGGGCTCCCTGCGCACCGTTCTGGTCGCCCTCGGCATTGTGGCCGTCCTCACCGGCGGCGCCCTGAGCTGGTTCGCCTCGGCCAATCCCGACGGCCTGGAGTGGGCCATGTTCAAGACCTCGGGCAGCGAAGCGCTGGCGCGCCCGGAGAAGGGGGTGCACGCTTCCCTGGAAAAGATTCAGGAAAAGACCGCCTTCATGCCGGACTACGGGCTCAAGACCGAAGGCGGCGACGCCCAGGCCGAAACCGAAGCCCACTCCCCGTGGCCGGCCGTGTCGCCCGGCACTTCGCTGGCCGGTCTGGTGGGCGGGATTTTGACCCTGCTGCTGGCCGGGCTCATCGGTTTCGGGCTGAAGCGGCGGGCCAACCACACGAAATAGGCTTGCCCAACGGGGCGACATCTCATAAAAGCACCCAGGGGCGGGGGCCGTGACGCCGCCGCCCGGGGGTGCCCGGCGCATGTTTAAAATAGATCAAAACCTTTTCGATATCGGCCGCATGGACACGCTGGCGACGGGCGGCACACCGCTGCACCGCCTGGACCCCAGGGCCAAGCTGATCACCACCCTGGCGTTCATCGTCGCCGTGGTTTCGTTCGACAAGTATACCCTGTCGGCGCTGATCCCTTTTTTCGTTTTTCCGCTGGTCATGATCGCCGGCGGCGGGCTGCCGTTCGCCTACCTGCTGCGCAAGGTGCTGGTGGTGGCGCCCTTCGCTCTTTTCGTGGGCGCTTTCAATCCGCTGCTGGACCGCGAGATTCTCTTCCGCCTGGGCGGCCTGGGCATTTCCGGCGGATGGGTCTCCTATCTCTCCATTTTGATACGCTTCGGCCTCACCGTCACCGCCGCCCTGACCCTCATCGCCCTCACGGGTTTCAACACGGTCTGCCTGGGCCTGGAAAAGCTGGCCGTGCCCAGGCCCTTCGTGATTCAGCTGCTTTTTCTCTACCGCTATATCTTCGTGCTGACCGACGAAGCCGCGCGTCTGGTGCGGGCCCGTTCGCTGCGGGTCTTCGAAGCCAGCGGTTTGGGCTTCAAGCCCTTCGTCTCCATGGTGGGCCATTTGCTGCTGCGCACCCTGGACCGTGCCCAGCGCGTGCATCTGGCCATGCGCTGCCGGGGCTTCGAAGGCCAGATGCCGGTACTGCGGCCCACGCATTTCGGCTTGCCGGAGGTGCGCCACATCGCGCTGTGGGTACCGCTATTTGTTCTGATGCGGGTATACAATCTGCCCATCAAACTGGGCCTGTGGATTACGGGATTTTTCGCATGAGCCACCACACCATCGAAGCCAAGGATCTGCACTTCGTTTACCCGGACGGCACCGTGGGGTTGGACGGTGTGTCGTTTCACATCGGCCACGGGGAGTCCGTGGCCCTGGTCGGGGCCAACGGCGCCGGCAAGTCCACCCTTCTGATGCACCTCAACGGCTGCCTCGCCGCCACCCAGGGGGCCATGCGCATCGGCGACTACCCCGTGACCGCCAAAAACCTCAAGGCCGTGCGCCGCACCGTGGGCATGGTCTTCCAGGATCCGGACGATCAGTTGTTCATGCCCACGGTTTTCGACGATGTGGCCTTCGGCCCCCTGAACCTGGGGCTGCCCGAAGCCGAAGTGGAGCTCAAGGTGATGCAGGCCCTGGAGACCGTCGGTGCCACCCACTTGCGCAAGCGGCCGCCCTACAAGCTTTCCGGCGGAGAAAAACGCTCGGTGGCCATTGCGGCGGTGCTCTCCATGTCCCCGGACATCCTGGTGATGGACGAGCCCAGCGCCAACCTCGACCCGCGGTCGCGCCGCCGGCTGATCCAGCTGCTCAAGACCTTCGAGCACACCAAGATCATCGCCACCCACGACCTGGACCTGGCCATGGAGCTGTGCCGGCGCACCATCGTGCTGCACCGCGGCCGGGTCACGGCCGACGGCCCCACCGACGAGATTTTTCAAAACGAGACCCTGCTGGCCGACAGCGGCCTGGAAAAGCCGCTGAGCATGCAGAGCTGCCCCCGCTGCGGCCAGAGCTGCCGGTAAGCCGGAGAAAGCGCGACCGCGCCTTCGGTGTTCCCCCCAGACTCTTTGAACCGAGGTCCCCTTCAAAAGCGTAAATAACCACACGCCAGAGAGCGCCGGGCACTCGACCGGCGGCCATTGACAAAGCCCTGCGGCGGATAGAGTTTTCCTGAAATGGAAAAATAGATTCAGTGACAGGAGAAGACCGCCATGAAATGGATTACCCGCTCCCACGTCCATGTGGACCGCGTGGCCTGTCCCTGGCTGATCACCCGCTTCATCGATTCGGAAGCCGAATTTCTCTTCGTGCCCAAGAAGATGGTGCTGGCCACGGCCGAAAAGACCGGTGCGATCCCCTTCGACACCCCCGGCGCCGCGTTGCATCACCGGGATGACCTGTGCACTTTCGATGTGCTCATCGAAGCGTATGAACTGACCGACCCGGCCCTGCTGCGCATGGCCAGGGTCATCAATGCCGCCGATACCGACCGGATCGAGGCCGATCCCCTGGCGGCCGGCTTCGAGGCCATTGCTGTGGGGTACAGCCTGCGCTTTCCCGACGACCTGGAAAACCTCCAGCGGCAATTCGAGGTGTACGATGCCCTGTATGCCTGGTGCCGCCTGGCCATGGCCAGGGACGGAGCGTAGCGCAAGACGCCATGGAAAGCTCAGGCACCATCAAGGGCAGGGCCATGGCGCTGGCCGGATTCCTGGGCCTGCGGCGCAGCACGGCCGGCGTCCTGATCATGGTGGCACTGGTGGGCATGGGCGAGCGCATGGCCGAGCGCTTCCTGCCCATCTACCTGCTGGCCCTGGGCAGCGGCGTGATGGCGGTGGGCCTGCTCCAGGCCATGGACAACCTGCTGTCGGCGCTCTACTCCTTTCCCGGAGGGTATCTCGCGGACCGCGTCGGCGCCAAGCGCTCCCTGCTGATCTTCAATCTGGTGGCCATAGGCGGTTACAGCCTGGTGATTATGGTGCCGGCCTGGCAGGCGGTGCTCATCGGCGCCGTGTTATTCATCTCCTGGTCGGCCATCTCCCTGCCGGCCACGCTGAGCCTGATTTACAAAGTATTGCCGCACCACAAGCGCACCATGGGGGTGAGTTTGCACTCTCTGGTCCGGCGCATTCCCATGGCCCTGGGGCCCCTGCTGGGCGGCCTGTTCATCGGCATGTGGGGCGAGCGCGACGGGGTGCGTCTGGCCTTCGTTGCGGCGCTGTGCATGGCTCTGGCCGCTTTGGCGCTGCAACAGCGGATGATCGAAGACGATGGCCGGGATGCGCGTGCGGCCTCGCACGGGAGCGGACTCGGCCCGGAGAAGAACCCTTTCAGACTGTTGCGCCTGATGCATCCGTCCATGAAGGGGTTGCTGGTCACCGACATCCTGGTGCGCTTCTGCGAGCAGCTCCCCTATGCCTTCGTGGTGGTCTGGTGCATGAAGACCATTGCCCAGCCCGTCTCGGCCGTGCAGTTCGGCCTGCTGACCGCCATCGAGATGACCACGGCGGTCCTGGTATATCTTCCGGTGGCCTGGCTGGCCGATCGCGGCACCAAAAAGCCCTTCGTGCTGACCACCTTCGTCTTCTTCACGCTCTTTCCGCTGGTGCTGCTCTTCAGCCGTTCTTTCGCCTGGCTGATCGCGGCCTTCATCCTGCGGGGGCTCAAGGAGTTCGGCGAGCCCACCCGCAAGGCGCTGATCATGGACCTGGCGCCGGCTCACTGCAAGGCGGCCATGTTCGGAGTGTACTACCTCGTCCGGGATGTGGTCGTTTCCTTAGCCGCTTTGAGCGGTGCGTTGTTGTGGCAGATCAGCCCGGCGGCGAACCTGGTCACGGCTTTCGTATTTGGCTTGATCGGCACCGTGGGCTTCGCGATTTTCGGCCGCGATCGGCTGGTGTCGGATATGATCAGGAGATAAACATGATCCCTGCGACCGATCGTCCGGCTTTCTGCCCGACTCGGCCAGAAGGGGTCGAAGTAAAAGCGTACCAGATGGGCAGCCGCCGGCTATGCCCGTAGCTTAAGGGGCACATACCGTTTATTGAATTCTCCTATATAGAGCCCGCGGGGCCGGAAAATGCGGTTGTTCTCCATGTACTCAAGTACGCGCGCGGTCCATCCGGCTACACGGCTGGCGGCGAACATTGGGGTGAAGAGTTCGTCGTCGAAGCCCAGAAAACTGTAGATGAGGCCGGAGTAGAAATCCACGTTGGGAAAGATTTTTTTCTCCTTGCCGAAGGTGTTGAGCACCGTTTCTTCCAACTTTTGCGCCACGGCGTAGAGCGGTTTCAATTCGGGCTTCTCCTTGATCAGAAGGCCGGCCAGGGGGCCGAGGATGCGGGCGCGGGGATCGTAGGCCTTGTAGACCCGGTGTCCGAAGCCGCTCACCTTGCCTTTTTCCGCCAGCTTGCGTTCGATCCAGGGTTTTACCTTTTCCACGCTTCCGATCTCCCGCAGGCTGCGCAGCACCTCTTCGTTGGCGCCGCCGTGCAGGGGGCCGCTCAGGGCCGCTATGCCGGCGCCTACGCTGAAGTAGATATCGGCCAGGGTGGAGGCCACCACCATGGTGGCGAAGGTGCTGGCATTCATGCCGTGGTCGGCGTGCAGGATCAAGGCGATGTCCATCACCCGCTCCTGCACCGGGGTCGGCTGGCGGCCGGTGATCAGGTAGATCAAGTTGCCGGCAAAGCTCAGGTCCGGCCTGGGTTCCAGAGGCAGCAGCCCATTGTGGATGCGCGAGACCGCCGCCGCGATGCAGGAGATGCCGGCGATCAGATGGCAGCTGTCTTCCAGGCCGGATGCCTTGTCGAAGCCGCGTTTGGGCTTGGCCGCGGCGCGCCTGACCGAACTCCGGAACTCGAAGGTGGCACGTTCGGAGCCTGAAGGCAGGGTTTCCATGGCGATGGAATCTTCGTCGGCGCTGATGGCGTCGAAGGGGGCGGGGCGGGCGTTGGCTTTGTCCAGGTTCCGGTATTGACTGCGCATCAGGTTCGCACCCAGCCGCAAGGCGCCCATGACGCTCATCTGGTCGATGGGAAAGCCCATCAACTGCATGATGACTTTGTTGATACGTGCATAATTGAATAGCTTGCGTTTGAAAAGATCAAGTTCGACCGCTTTGGGCATTTTTCCGTGGAGAAGTAAAAAGGAGACCTCTTCGAAGGAGGAATAGGCGCACAATTCGAAGATATTGTACCCACGATATACCAGCCACCCCTTGGCACCATTGACGTATCCCACTTTGCTTTCACAGGCGATAGCGCCTTCCAGGCCGGGTCCCACGGTGCAGGTGAGGGGCCATTTGGCCTTTCTGGATTTCTCCGGTTCGGGTTCGCTGGCGGTTTCCTTTCGAGCGGTTTCGGCTGCCTCGAGTACCAGCCGCTGAATGGTTTCTATGTCAGTTTTCATTGAATATCCTCCTTTTCTAGAGTTCAAGCGCCAATTGGATCGGGTCGGAGAAAAGCACGACTGCAGAATTGGATCCGGCATGACAACTTGCGTTGGCAGACAGAATTCAGAATACCGGCGACAGAATGGAAAACGCGCAGCCCGCCTTAAAATTTGGGCAGACGGCCGCGGCCATCCTGAATTCTGAATTGTGGGCGCTGAAGTCCGGCTGGTTGGGCAGTTACCAAATATGGCGGCAAAATGCAAATCGGGTCGGGCAGACAGGTCCGCATCGTCCGAGGCGGTCGCCAACTGGATGTTGGGCAGATTCGCCACGGGGCGCGTTGACGGCGTTGGCTATCTGTATTAGATAAAATGGCAGTCGAACCCGAACCCAAAGGATTTCACGATGACGCTCCATGGCATGTATTATGAAGATTTTCTTCCCGGTCGGAAGTATTCCACGGATCGCCGAACGATCACCGAGGCCGATCACGTGAACTTCACCACCTCCTTCGGCTTTTTCGAGCCCCTGTTCATGGACGCGGATTATGTCCGTTCCCAGACCCCCTACCCGGCGCGCATCGTGCCCGGCACCCTCACCTTGGCGGTGGCCGAAGGGTTGACGATTCTCTCCGGCATCCTGCACGGAACGGGCATTGCCTTTCTGGGGGTCGAACTCACCGTGCTCAAACCGGTCTTCATCGGCGATACGGTAAGGGTCGAGATCGAGGTGACGGAGCGCCGCGAGACCCGCAAGGCCGAGCAGGGCATCGTCACTTTTGCCCATCAGGTGTTCAACCAGAACGAGGAACACGTCATGGCCTATACCATCAAACGCATGATCCGGCGCAAGGAATCGACGCCCTCCGTCGAGGGGACGCCATGACAACCATCCGCACCATCGCCATCCTGGGCGCCGGCGCCATGGGCGGCGCCTATGCCGCCATGTTTTCGGCGGCCGAAGGCTTCTCGGTCTGTTTCGTGGCCCGCGGCGCGCGCCATGCGCGGCTTGCGCGCTCGCCCTTGATCGTCAACGGACAGCCGTGCCCGGTTCCCGTGTGCCAGCCGGAAGCGGTAACCGCCCCGGCCGATCTGGTGGTGGTGGCCCTCAAGCACCATCACCTGGCCGAAGCCCTGCCCGACCTTAAGCCCCTGGTCGGTCCCCGAACCACGATTCTGTCGGTGATGAACGGCCTGGAAAGCGAAGAGATCATCGGCGCCCGCTGCGGCATGGACAAACTGGTTTACGCCATTGCCGTTGGCATCGACGCCGTTTACGACCAGGGTCGCGTCACCTACAGCCAGCCCGGCCGGATCGTCTTCGGCCCCACCGGTGCCGCCGGCAGCGCCGAGCGCGTGGTCCGGCTGGCAGAAGCGCTGGCCCGGGCCGGCATCGCCCATGAGACCCCCGCCGATATCCTGCGCAGCCTGTGGTGGAAGTTCATGATCAATGTCGGCATCAACCAGGCCTCGGCGGTGTTGCGCGCCCCCTACCGCCTGTTCCAGACCTCGCCCGACGCCCAGGCCCTGATGCGCCTTCTGATGGATGAAGTCATCGCTCTCGCGCCCCACGCCGGCGTGTCCTTGACGGCCGCCGACCTGGAGGGTTGGGGCCGGGTGCTCGCCAGTCTCGCGCCCGAAGGCAAGACCTCCATGCTCCAGGATATCGAGGCCGGAAGAAAAACCGAAGTGGAGATCTTCGCCGGCAAGGTGGTCTCCCTGGGCCGCCAATACGGGGTGCCGACCCCGGTGAATGCCGCCGTGCTGCACATCCTCAGGGCACTCGAAACCATCGCCGACAGCTGACCGGCAGCAGATCTTTGGCACTTCATGTGATCAGGCGGATGAATCCCGGGCGCGCCCGAATCAGCTGGATGCCGAGCGGTCCAAGGGTCGGAGGAAGACAACCACCCGAGACGGCTCAGAGCCGCCGGTACCAGTACCAGGCCGTGCCGAAGCCGCGCTCTGCGCCCACCACCACCCGGTCTTTATCGAAATGAGATTTCAGCAGGGCCTCGGTCTCTTCCACCGAGATGCCCACCGTGCGGCCTTTCCAGACCCTGGGCAGCCAGGCGTAGAGCATGTACCAGGCGCCGGGCCGCAGCAGGCGGGTCAGGTGGGCGGCGTATTTTTCCCACTGGTCGGGAGTCAGGCCGGTGAGGCAGCCGATGTCCAGGCCGTAGTCGAAGGGCCCCGTCAGGTCGCCGAGGTCGGTGACATCCGCCCGGCGGAAATCGATGGCCAGGCCGGCCGCGGCTGCCCTGGCCCGGGCCTTGCGGATCGCCTGGGGCACGAAATCCACGCCGGTCACCTGCCAGCCGCGGCGGGCCAGGGTGACGGCATTGGTGCCGGTGCCGCAGCCCAGGTCCAGGGCCCTTGCCGGCGGCGTCACCTCGAGGAAGGCCATGACCTCGGGGGGCGTCACGCCGGTGTCCCAGGGGGTGCGGCGGCGAAGGTACATCCAGGCGAAGCGCCAGCGGCGCAAGCCGAAGCGGTCTGCGATTTCGAACAACATGGCGGAGCTCCCTTTTTGCTTTGAATATGCAATCCCGGCCGGTCTGTCAAAGCATCCGTTCTTTCCACTGCATGCACGCACGGCACGTTCGGGCCATGACCCGAACATGCCGTGACGGACCATCGTGGATTGCCGGTGCGCCTCCCAAACTCCACTTGCGGTTTGGGGTGACTTCAACTACAGAATTGCCCCTTGAACGTTCCCGAAAGATCGCGAAACGAGGAGGGAAAAGGGAAATGAACGCTGCAATGCTGACGCTGCTCATGGTCTACACGGGGGTCGGCGCCGTGGCCGGGGTGCTGGCCGGGCTGCTGGGCATCGGCGGCGGGCTGGTGATCGTGCCCATGCTGGTGTACGCCTTTACCTGGCAGGGGGTCGATCAGGCGGTCATCATGCAGGCGGCCCTGGGCACCTCCATGGCCAGCATCGTCTTTACGGCCGTCTCCAGCTTCATGGCCCACCATCGGCACGGCGCGGTGCGGTGGCCCATCGTGCGCAGCATCACCCCGGGCGTCTTGCTCGGCACCTTCGGCGGCGCGTGGATCGCGGCCCGCATGTCTACCGGATTCCTCAAGGGCTTTTTCGTGCTGTTCCTTTACTTCGTCGCCACCCAGATGCTGCTGGGCAAGAAGCCCAAGGCGAGCCGCGAGCTGCCCGGCCGGGCCGCCATGGCCGGCGCCGGCGGCGTCATCGGCGTTTTTTCCAGCCTGGTGGGCATCGGCGGCGGCACCCTCTCGGTGCCGTTCATGATGTTCCACAACGTGCCGGTGCACCACGCCGTGGGCACCTCGGCCGCCATCGGCTTTCCCATCGCCATCGCCGGCACCGTGGGCTATGTGGTCAACGGCCTTTCCGTCGCCGGCCTGCCCTCCCATTCCCTGGGGTTCATCTACCTGCCGGCCCTCTTGGGCATCGTGGTTGCCAGCGTGCTGACCGCGCCCCTGGGCGTGCGCCTGGCCCACCACCTGCCGGTGGAACGGCTCAAGCGGGTTTTCGCGGTGCTGCTCTTCTTGGTCGGCACGCGCATGCTCATCGGCATATTGCGCTGACCATCCGGGCGGGGTCCAGCTCGTCCAGACGCTTGAGGTTGCAGGAGGCGCCGGCCGCCCCGAAACCGTCCAAAACAACTTCATCGATATTGTTTTCGCTGCCTGTCAGAAGGCCCGTATGGCTTTTCCTTCTTTTGATTTCAAACACAAAATACAATTCGGTGATCCACCAGCTTCATGGCTTTCAGTCGGCCGCGGATAATCTTCTGGTCGCCGAAGATGCCCACCAGGCGAAAGGTGTCGTCCCCTTCAGGCTCCACGATGTCCACCGATTCCATCACCAGCTCCTCGATGCCGTTTTTCTCCAGATAGACATTGGCTTCACACATGGTTCAACACCTCCTTGATCTCGCGCTCCACCAAACGTTGCACGAAATGGGGCAGCGGTTCATTGACGATGCCGACGATGCGGATCTGCTCCTGGGAGAGGGGCAGCAGGATCTTGGGGGCCGGGCAGGAGGTGATGGCGGCGGCCATGGCCGGCGTCACCTCGCCCAGCATGGCGTTGGCCCAGGTGATGGCGATGGGGCCGACGATGCCGTCGGCGCGCGCCACCGTGTGGCGGATGGCGTTTTCCCCCGAGGCCCCCTTGTTGGCCCCGGCCTTGAGCATGTTGGCCGTGGCGATGGCGTTGGTGCCCAGGGCGATGAGTTCGATGGACTCGCCGCAGGCTGCCTTGAGGTACTTGATCAAGGTGGCGCCGATGCCGCCCCCCTGGCCGTCGATGACGCAGATCCGCTTAACCAACCGCTTCGTTCCTTTCCCGTAAACGCTCCCTGTGGAGATTTAAAACAAAAAGGCCGGGAGACGTCGCACGGGATTCATCCCGTGCCCGACCTTCCCGGCCTGACCCGTTCTCAGTTCGGCGGCCCGCGCTGGGTAGCGAAACCGCCATGCCATCAACATGATGAAGCGCCTTCATGGCGCTTTTCCGTTAAGGCAATCGTTTATGCAAAAGCTGGGGGCGTGTCAATATTTACTTTTCCTGCTCTCCCTTGGCATGGGCCACGCTTCGGAGCTGATTGCCTTCATCAAAAAGCATTACGATTTCACCCTCGGCTGCGCCGGTTATCCCGAGGGCCACATCGAAGCCCAGAGCCTGGAAAAGGACATCGATTTTCTCAAACGCAAAATCGACAACGGCGCCGCGTATATCGTCAGCCAGTACTTCTATGACAACGACTTCTTCTTCAACTATGTTGAGAAGTGCCGGCCGCGGGAATCACGGTGCCCATCATTGCCGGGATCATGCCGGTTTACACCCTGAAAATGACCCAAATGCTGGCCAAAATCTGCGGGGCCACCATTACCGCCGAGTTGAAGAGAAGGCTGGATGACGTCGATGCCGCCGACAAAGAGGCGGTGCTGAAGGTGGGTGTGGATTTCGCCGTCTCGCAATGCATGGGACTGCTGCAGGCGGGGGAGACCGCCCTGCATTTTTACACCATGAACCGCGCCGGTTCCACCAAGGCGATCCTCAAAGCCCTCAAGGCGCAGGATATGATTTGACAGCCTGCGGATGACGGTTGGAAGAAGGAAGGTGCCTCAACGCGCGTCGCCGAACAGGGCCCGGCGCACCCATGCCAGTCCCCAGTTCAGCCAGGCGAAGTCATCGGCGGTGTCGGGCAAGGGGGCTACGGATACATGGGTCCCCTTCAAGTGGCCTGCGGCGGCCTCCTGCTTGAGTCGATCCAGATCGTAAAACGCCATGACCACCCATTTCTCTTCTTCCGGCGCGAGCCGACCGGGGCGCAGCCGATTCTTCAAGGCGATGAGTGCCATCAGGCGGTCCGAGGCCTCCAACCCTTCCCGGGCGCCCTGGCTGGCGATCCATTGATGCGCGGTCATGGCCGGTCCCTGATCGAATCCCTTGCAATGGGCCTCCCGGATCAGGGCGAAGTGCTCGCTGAGGCGGCCGTCCTGGCGCGAACGATGCAGTGCCCGGGCCACGGGGTAGAGTCGGCAGGAAACCGGTCGTGACGCATACACGCTGCATCCCGACGGGGTCACGAAAGGGCAGAGCCGCTCGCGGCTCGGCGCGAACCGCAATGAAACCACCGGCAGGCCGGAGCCCGGGCCCGTGTAAAGGGCGGCGTAGCGCTCCAGGAATTCAGGCCAGGAGAGCTTCAGGTGGGTCCGTAGCATCAGTACGTCATAGGGCGTCAAGGCCTGGATGAGGTCCTGACAGCAGTGGTTGAAACAGGCAACGTCCGGTCCGCAGGAGAACTGAAAGCGTTCTTCCGGAGCCAGGGCGACGAGTTCGGGTTCCGTTTCAGAAGGGTCGGATTCGATATTCATGGGGTCGTTTCATATCGGTCTTTGAAACGAATGTCAAAGTTGGGGATGAAATCCCGTTTTTCTCCGCTGCCCCCCAGCGGTACTAAAAAATTTATGGTCCATGGCGTTCCGGACCATGACCCGAATGCAGCGTGATGGTTCACCGAGAAAAGCGGACGAATTTCGGTGGGCGATCGCCTGGGGGCACCAGATATAGTACAGGTTGTCGAGGGACCCGCCATATGTTGATTGCCATGCCGGAGTATGCTGATAGATCTTTTTGAATGGGGATTTTGTTCCCGAAAAATCATTGACAAGGGGGGACCACAATGGTATTCATCATACCTTATTTTATTTATAACCGGCTGATTTTTTTATTAAAATTTATTCAAGAAGTTTAACGATTTCGGCGCGGGAACGGCGCCACCCGAACGGCGATCCAAGGGTTTTCCTTTTAGAATAGTCCGATCCGTCAGCTATCGGACAATCAATAGGAAGGGGGGTGTCGAAACAGCAAAGAGATTGGCTTTGGTTTTTATGTGGCGTCAATTGGTTGAATTCCAGTAACCAAATCTAGGAGGAATAGTAAATGCCAAGTTTTGTCATTCAGGAAAAATGTGACGGATGCAAGGGTGGCGACAAGACCGCTTGCATGTACATTTGCCCCAACGACCTGATGGTCCTCGATCCCACCGCCATGAAGGCTTACAATCAGGAGCCGGATCAGTGCTGGGAATGCTTCTCCTGCGTCAAGATCTGCCCCACCCAAGCCATCGAAGTGCGCGGCTATGCCGACTTCGTGCCCCTGGGAAGCTCGATCATGCCCATGATGGGTACCGAAGACGTCATGTGGACCTGCAAGTTCCGCAATGGACTCATCAAACGCTTTAAGTTCCCCATCCGAACCACTCCCGAAGGCGCCGCCAATGCCTACGAGAACCTGAAGGGCAAGGATCTGGAAAGCCAGCTGCTCTCCACCGAGGAAGCCGACGGCTACAAGATGCCCACGCCCAAGACTGCCTAAGGCGGCTGTTTGAATTCATTGAACCATACACTTTGAATCATCTTTTAGGAGGTTAGATATGGCATTACCGAATAAGCCTGTGGGTGAACTTAAAGCCGTACGGGATCCTGAAGTCGTTGAAAAAGAAGTCGACATCCTCATCGTCGGCGGCGGTATGGCCGCTTGCGGCACCGCCTTTGAAGTCAAGAAATGGTTGCAGCCCGGCCAGACCGTGCTGCTGTGCGACAAGGCCGCCATGGAGCGCTCCGGCGCCGTGGCCCAGGGCCTTTCCGCCATCAACACCTACGTCGGCGAGAATGCTCCGGAAGATTACGTCCGCATGGTGCGCAACGACCTGATGGGCCTGGTGCGCGAAGACCTGATCTTCGACCTGGGCTGCCACGTGGATGACTCCGTGCACCTGTTCGAAGAGTGGGGCCTGCCGATCTGGAAAAAATCCGCCGACGGCAAGAACCTCGACGGCAAAAAAGGCCAGACCATGGGTACCCTGAAGAAGGGTGCCAAACCGGTCCGCACCGGCAAGTGGCAGATCATGATCAACGGCGAGTCCTACAAGCGCGTCGTGGCCGAAGCGGCGAAAAAAGCCCTGGGCACCGACAACATCATCGAGCGCTGCTTCATCGTCGAACTGCTGCTGGATGCCAACAAGCCCAACACCATCGCCGGCGCCGTCGGCTTCTCGGTGCGCGAGAACAAGGTCTACATCATCAAATGCAAAACCATGATGGTCGCCTGCGGCGGCGCTGTGAACATCTACCAGCCCCGTTCGGTCGGCGAAGGCAAAGGCCGCGCCTGGTATCCGGTGTGGAACGCCGGTTCCACCTACACCATGTGCATGAAGGTCGGCGCCGAACTCTCCATGATGGAAAACCGTTTCACGCCGGCTCGTTTCAAAGATGGATACGGCCCCGTGGGTGCCTGGTTCCTGCTCTTCAAGGCCAAGACCCTCAACGGCCTGGGCGAGAACTTCGCCGCCAGCGACGCCGCCAAAGCCGAGCTGCAGAAATACGCTCCTTACGGCACCGCCGCCATCACCCCGACCTGTCTGCGCAACCACCTGATGCTGTTCGAGATGAAAGAGGGCCGCGGCCCGATCATCATGGACACCGTCACCGCTCTGGCGACCCTGGGCAAGACCATGGACAAGAAAGAGCTCAAGCACCTCGAGTCCGAAGCTTGGGAAGACTTCCTGGACATGACCTGCGGCCAGGCCAACCTGTGGTGCGCCCAGAACTGCGAACCGGAGAAGAAAAACTCCGAAGTTATGCCCACCGAACCGTACCTGCTGGGTTCCCACTCCGGCTGCTGCGGCCTGTGGACCTCCGGTCCGGACCTGCCCTGGGTGCCGGATGCCTACAAAATTAAAGCCGACAACGGCAAAGTGTACAACCGCATGACCACCGTCAACGGTCTGTTCACCTCCGGCGACGGCGTTGGCTGCTCCGGCCACAAGTTCTCCTCCGGCTCCCATGCCGAAGGTCGCATCGCCGCCAAGCAGATGGTCCGTTACGCCAAGGATCATGCCGACTTCAAACCGACCCTGAAGCAGTCCAAGGCCGAACTGGTGGATCTGGTCTACAAGCCGGTCCGTACCTACCTGGATCACTGCAACTATACCACGGCCGAGAACATCAACCCCAACTACATCAAGCCGAACGGCATGATGTACCGCTTGATGAAGGCCACCCATGAGTACGGCGCCGGCACGGCGACCTACTACATGACCAGCAGCAAGAGCCTGGAAATCGTCATGGATCTGCTCCAGACCATGCGCGAAGATTGCGCCAAGATGGCCGCCGGCGACCTGCACGAACTGATGCGCGCCTGGGAAATCGAGCACCGCATCTGGACCGTGGAAGCTCACCTGCGTCACATCCAGTTCCGTAAAGAGACCCGCTACCCGGGCTTCTACTATCAGGCCGACTACCCCGGACAGGATGATGCCAACTGGTTCTGCTTCGTCAACTCCAAGTTTGATCCGGCGAAGAAAGAATGGTCAACCTTCAAAAAAGACTACATCAAGATCATCCCGTAATGGGCGCGTGTCGGTTAAGAGTTAAGCGCTGACACCTTATACCTCCAGGCGCCTTGCGCGCCTGGAGGTTTTTATTAAAGGGCGCAGGCGATCACCCTTTTGTTGTTGCAGGTTTTGAAACGTGAAGCCGGCATCTGGAACCCCCGGCGCCAGATGCCGGCTGCACGGTTCAGAGTCACAAGATCCAGGGGTATCGCCTGGCCGCCAAGGCGCGCGGTCGGCGCAAATTTATTTTTTTGGAGCGGATTCCGGCGGTTGTTGCGGAAAGCAGGAACTGCTTCTGACAAATTCAGAACGTACGGAGGGATAGCATGACAAGTGAAAACAAGGCCCCCGCAAATGGAAGCATCGTGGTGGTTGGGGGCGGCATCAGCGGCCTGACCACGGCCATCGAAGCCGCCGAGGTGGGGTACGAAGTCTACCTGGTGGAGAAAAACCCCTACTTGGGCGGACGGGTCGCCCAGCTCAATCAGTATTTCCCCAAACTGTGTCCGCCCACCTGCGGCCTGGAAATCAACTTTCGCCGCATCAAGGACAACCCGCGCATCAAGGTGTTCACCCTGGCCGAAGTGGAAAAGGTCGAGGGCGCGGCGGGCAACTACAACGTGACCGTGAAGCTCAATCCGCGCTACGTGAACGAGAAATGCACCTGCTGCGGCGCTTGCGCCGAAGCGTGCACCACCGAGATCAACGATGAGTTCAATTTCGGCATGGGCACCAAAAAGGGCGCCCACCTGCCGTTCGAAATGGCTTTCCCGGCCCGCTATGTGCTTTCCAAGCAGATCATCGGCACGGCCGACGCCCAGAAAGCCAAGGAAGCTTGTAAATACGACGCGATCGATCTGGAGATGCAGCCCAAGACGCTGAACCTTTCGGCCGGCGCCGTGGTGTGGGCCACCGGTTGGGAACCCTACGACGCCCGCAAGATCGACAACCTGGGCTTCGGCCAGTACGACAACATCATCACCAACATGATGATGGAGCGCCTGGCCTCCCCCAACGGCCCGAGCAAGGGCATCATTACCCGGCCTTCGGACGACAAGGCCCCCCAGAGCATCGCCTTCGTGCAGTGCGCCGGGTCGCGCGATCAGAACCATCTGCCCTACTGCTCCTACATCTGCTGCATGGCGTCGCTGAAACAGGCCACTTACGTGCGCGAGCGTTACCCCGATGCCAAGATCTACATCTTCTACATCGATCTGCGCACCCCGGGCCAGCGGTACGAGAAGTTCTACAAGAAGGTGAAGGCCGACGACAAGGTGTTTTTCATCAAAGGCAAAGTGGCCGAGGTGAGCGAGGATCCAGCCACCAAGAACATCACCGTGACGGCGGAAAACGCCGTGACCGGCGAGAAGATCAAGCAGACCGTGGACATGGTGGTCCTTGCCACCGGTATGCAGCCTACGGCCGCCAATGCCAAGCCGGCGGCGGACCTGAAGTACAACGCCGACGGCTTCATCCTCAATGATTTCGAGAAGGGCGGCATGTTCGCTGCCGGGTGTGCCAATAAGCCGGCGGACGTGGTTTCATCGAATCAGAATGCTACCGGCATGGCCCTGAAGGCCATCCAAACCCTGGCAAGGCAGTAGGAGGTCATCCATGGATAAAAAATATGGTGTGTATATATGCGAAGGTTGCGGAATCGGCGAATCCCTGGACGTTGCGGCGATCAAGGGCGTTGCCGAAGAGGAGGGGTACAGCTGTAAGACCCATCCGAATCTGTGTGGCGCCGCCGGCGTCGACTTTTTGAAGAAGGAAATCGAGGGCGGCGTCAACACCCTGGTGCTGGCCGCCTGTTCCCGGCGCGTGAATTTCGATACCTTCCGGTTTCCGGGCTGCATCGTGGACCGGGTCAACCTGCGCGAAGGCGTGGCCTGGTCCCATCCCCGCGACAAGTTTCCGCCCCTGACCGAAGAGCAGAAGGCCGATGCCGATTACTATGACCGCGTCCAGATGATGGCCGAGGATTACCTGCGCATGGGCATGGCCCGGGTGCAGAAGGTCACCTTGCCCGAGCCGTTCAAGCTGGAGAAGATCTCCGAGAAGATCCTGGTGATCGGCGGCGGCATCACCGGCATGAGCGCGGCGCTCGATGCGGCCAAGGCCGGCTATGCGGTGACCATCGTGGAAAAAGAGGCTCAGCTGGGTGGCGCGGCCCTCAATTGGCGCAGCCAGCTGCCCATTGCCGACCCCTACGACCAGTTGATCCCGCCGGTGGTCGATGCCAAGATCCGGGCCGTGCAGACCAACCCCAAAATCACGGTCAAGACCAACACCGTCGTGGCCCGTCTGGCCGGCCAGCCGGGCGAGTTCACGGTCACTTTCAAAAAGCCCGGCGAGAAGATCGAGTTCGACGTGCCCTATCCCCTGCCGCCCGAGATGCGCGTGGATGAAAGCGGCAAGGAGCTGGACGCCGAGACCCTCAACAAGAAATACATGGAATACAACGAGGGCAGGGTCGACATCCTGACCTTGGACCCCAACGGCGAGCTGTTCGGCGCCGTGATTCTGGCCGCCGGCTGGCGGCCGGACACCATCGAAGGCGAAGCATATGCCCATCTGGGCGTGGGCCAGAGCCCCGACGTGGTGACCAACGCCCAGTTCGAAGCCATCGCCAAGAAGGGCAAGATCGTGCGGCCTTCCGACGGCAAACCGGCCAAGTCGGTGGTCTTCATCCAGAGCCCGGGCAAGGATGCCGACGACAGCGATTTCGACTTCGCAGGAGCCGTTACCAGCCTGGTGAGCCTCAAGCAGGCCAAGTACGTCCGCGAAGATTACGAAGACGGCAAGGCCTATGTCTTCTACCAGCACATGCGCACCCCGGGCTTGAACGAGAATTTCTACAAGAGCCTTCAGCAGGATCCGGGCATCTTCATGACCAAGGGCAGCGTGCTCAACGTCTCCAAGAACGGCGGCGGCCTGATCGTCGAAGCCAGCGATACCCTGCTCGGCAAACAGCTCAAGGTCAAGGCCGACATGGTGGTTCTGGCCGCCGGCATGGTGCCTGCCACCAAAGACGACCCCGTGGTCAACATGGCCTACCGCCAGGGTCCGGCCTTCCGGGATATCGCCCTGTTCAACGGCTACTGCGACTCCAACTTCATCTGCTTCCCCTACGAAACCCAGCGTACCGGCATCTATGCCGCCGGTGCCGTGCGGCGCAGCATGACCACCGAAGAAGCCATGGAAGATGCCACCGGCGCGGCCCTCAAAGCCATCCAGTGCATCAGCTCCACCAACCGCGGTGTGGCGGTCCATCCCCGTTCGGGCGACATGACCTTCCCGGATTTCTTCTTCCAGCGCTGCACCCAGTGCAAACGCTGCACCCAGGAGTGCCCCTTCGGCGCCCTGGACGACGATGCCAAAGGCACGCCCAAGCCCAATCCCACCCGCTGCCGGCGTTGCGGTACCTGCATGGGGGCCTGCCCCGAGCGCATCATCGGCTTTGCCGATTACAACATCGACAGCATCGGCTCCATGGTGAAGGCCATCAAAGTGCCATCGTCCGACGACTACTCCGAGCCGCCGTTGCGCATCCTCGGCCTGGTATGCGAGAACGACGCCCTGCCGGCCCTGGACATCGCGGCCCTGAACAAGCTCTCCTACTCGGCCGACGTGCGGCTGATCCCGGTGCGCTGCCTGGGCTCGGTCAACGTGATCTGGATCAAGGATGCGCTCTCCCAGGGTATGGACGGCGTCTTCCTGCTGGGCTGCAAGCACGGCGACGATTACCAGTGCCACTTCGTCAAAGGCAGCGAGTTGGCCGGCATCCGCATGAAGAAGATCGGCGAAGCCCTGGCCAGCCTGGCCCTGGAAGTTGAGCGGGTGGGCCAGTTCGAGATCGCCATCGACGAGTACGACAAGATTCCCAAGATCGTCGACGATTTCGTGGCCAGCATCGAAGCATTGGGGCCGAACCCCTTCAAGGGCTTCTAACGAGGGGCTTTGATCGAAAAACGAACATTCACCCTGGTTTCGTATAATTGAGGAGGTAACAGTATGTCCGATTCTTATATGGTCGAACCCGATGTCGGCTTTATCAAAGATGTGATGAAGCTGGGCGGCCAGGATCTGAAGAAGTGCTACCAGTGCGCCACCTGCTCCGTGGCTTGTCCCATCTCTCCGGACAACAAGCCGTTTCCGCGCAAAGAGATGATCGCCACGTCCTGGGGCTTGAAGGACCGTCTCGTGGGCAACGCCGATATCTGGCTGTGCCACAACTGCGGCGATTGCACCACCCGCTGCCCCCGCGGCGCCAAGCCCGGAGACGTATTGGCCGCCGTGCGGGCCTACGCCGTCACGGAATACGCCGTGCCCAAGGCGTTGGGCAAAATGGTCAACGATCCGAGCAAGCTGCCCATCCTGCTGGCCATACCGGCCATTATCATCCTGGTGGTCGGCATGTTGACCAATCTGGTCGGCCTGGGCTGGCTCAGTTTCGCGCCCACGGGGGAGGAAATCTGGCAGAACAATTACATTAATAACTATCTGGTGGATATCATCATGATCCCCACCTTTACCTTCGCGATCGTCGTGTTCGCCCTGGGCTTGAAACGGTTCGTCGCAGACATTCATGCCAATGCGCTGGCCGAAGGCAAAACAGACAAGCAGAAGATCGAGCCTGTGGCGTTCCTTCAGGCGCTGGTCCGTGTGGTCCCCACCATCGCCAAGCACAATCGCTTCAGCGAGTGCGGCGAGAACAAGGAGCGCGCCACGGCCCACATGATGGTACTTTACGGGTTCATCGGCCTGTTCATCGTCACCGCCTGCTTCTTCGTAGCCGAGTGGGTTTTCCACATCGAAGGCCCCTACAGCCAGATCAACCCCATCAAATGGCTGGGCAACATCGGCGGCATCGCCCTGATCATCGGCGGCGGGCTGATGATCGCCAAGCGCATGGGGCAGAAAGAACAGACCTCCAGCTACAAAGACTGGTACCTGCTGGGCCTGGTGATGCTGCTGGGCGGCACCGGTTTGCTCACCGAAATGCTGCGCCTGGGGCACCAGTATGGCTTGATGGCCCTGGTCTATTTCCTGCATTTGATCTTCGTATGGTCGCTCTTCGCCTATACCCCCTTCTCCAAGCTGGCGCACCTGGTGTATCGTACGGTGGCCATGACGTACCAGGAGTATTCGGGACGCAAATAGGCGTTACGCTGTCAAGGAGTTGAATGCAAGGGGGCTGTGGCCGCAGGGCGACAGCCCCCTTTTTCGTTGAAGTTGAAAATTCGTGGCCGGTCCCGCCTGGCTTCGGCCAGCGGTCTTGAGCCTTTGGATGCTGAGATATGCCCGCCAAACCGCCCAAATCAGCCAAAGCCGAGAAAATACTGGACCGCACCATCGATTTTTACCGGCTGCTCAACGAGCTGCCGCTCGGGGTGCTGATCATGGACCGCCAGCGGCGGGCGCTGTTTTGCAACCATGCGCTGGAAGCGATCACAGGCGTTACGGCTGCGGCGGTTCAGGGAATCGCCTGTCGCCATGTGATGCGCAGCCGGGTCTGTCTTACCGCGTGCCCGGCGGCCGATGGAAAGCTCTCCGAAAACGTCTGCTTCGAGACCGACGTGATCAACCGGGACCGCAGGCGCATTCCCGTACGCGGCACCCTGGCGCCGATTTTCGATGCCGGCGAGAACCCGGTCGGCTTCGTCGAGACCGTGGAGGACCTGCGACCGCTCAAAGCGCATGGCGAGAAAGCCAACCAGGCCTATCGTTTCGGCCGGGTGGTGGGCCAGAGCCCCCAGATGGAAAAGTTGTTTCGCATCGTTCCGGTCATCGCCCAGAGCGATGCCTCGGTGCTCATCACCGGCGAGACCGGCACCGGTAAGGATATGCTGGCCGAAACCCTGCACCAGGAGTCGGAGCGGGCCAAGGGGCCCTTCGTGAAGATCAATTGCGGCGCCCTGCCCGAGACCCTCCTGGAGTCGGAACTCTTCGGCCATGTCAAAGGGGCCTTTACCGGAGCCACCGAAAACAAGCAGGGCCGGTTCTATCTGGCCCACAACGGCACGCTCTACCTTACCGAAATCGGTGATCTGCCCCTGCCGCTGCAAGTCAAATTGCTCACCTTCCTGGACGACAAAATTGTATATCCCCTGGGGGCCACCAAGGGATTTGCCGCCGATGTGCGGGTGGTGGCCGCCACCCACCGCGACCTTGCGCGCATGGTGCGCGAAGGCCGTTTCCGTCAGGATCTCTTTTTCCGTCTCAATGTGCTGCGCCTGCACATTCCCCCCTTACGCGAACGGGAGGGGGACGTGCGCCTGCTGCTGGACCATTATCTCAACTTCTTTGCCCACAACACCAATCGAGAGGTCACCGGCTACGCGTCCAAAGCGATGAGTCTGCTGCTGGCCTACGACTATCCCGGCAACGTGCGCGAACTGCGCAACATCGTGGAGTATGCCGTCAATGTCTGTCGTGAGGGCAAGATCACGCCCCGGCACCTGCCCGCTTACCTGGGTGAAGAGCGCCAGCGCCTGACTCCCGTGGATGCGTCCCGGGAATCAACTGAGGTTCCGGTCGATGCGCCGGCCGAACCGGCGGCGCCGCCCACCGACGGGACCTGGCCTATGGCGGAACGGCGCATCATCCTGGAGGCGCTGGTCAAAGCCAGGGGCAATCGACAGCGGGCCGCGCAGCAGCTGGGGTGGGCCCGCAGCACGTTATGGCGCAAAATGAAACATTACGGGATCGATACGCCATGATACGCAAGATTTTCATTCCCCTTTCCGAAGAAGAGGTGGCCCCTCGATTCGACCTGGCCGCGGAGGTGCTGCTGGCCGAGCTGGGGGAGGATGGGCGCATTCTGCAGGAAAAAGTCTTGATTCTGCCCGAACCCTCCTCGGAGCGGTTGTGCCACATGGTGATGACCGAACGGGCCCACACCGTGATTTGCGGCGGCATCGAAGAGGAGGTTTTCGATTACCTGACCTGGAAAGGCATCGTGGTGATCGATGACGTCATCGGGATGGCCTCCAGGGTGCTGCGCCGCCATGCGGCCGGCAATCTGAAGGCCGGCGAGATCGTTTCCGGCGCCGGCCCGGCATGACTCGGCGGCGTCGTACGAATATGTTTCATAATGTTTCTATCTCGTACTAATATGTTGCATTTTGGCTTAATTCCGTTCCGGGTTTGTGAAGGGGCGGGATCGCTTATAGCAATATCAGTTAGATAGCCGTGGCACGGGCCTTGCTCAGAAGTTTCTCCTTCAATTCGATCGATGGAGAGCAGGCAGCCCGAGCCCATGGAACAACGAATCATCATCGTCGCCAAAGAGAGCACTTTATGGACCCAGCTGACGCATCATCTGCGCCAGGAGGGCTTCATGGTCGCCACCACCGAGCGCGAAGAGAAGGTGGCGGCCTTGCTTTCCGGTCCTGGAAGGTGCCTGGTCCTGCTCGGCCTGGAAGGCCTGAAACGAGAAGGGATCGCCATCCTGCGCACGATCCGTAAAGATTTTCCCCTGGTGGACGTAATCACGATCAATGCGGGCCACCATCTGGATCTCTCCATCGAGGCCATGCGCCTGGGGGCCTTCGACGATTTTCTGATTCCCTTTGATCTGGACGGCCTGATGGCGTGCATCCACAGGGCGCTGAGCAACGCGAGCAACCGTTCCCGCAAGGAGAGGAAATGAGCCCGGCGGGTCGATATGAATTTCCGAACATCAAACCCGAAACTCCGGCGCCGGCCGGGGGAGGAGGCGAACAATGAAGAATTTAAAGGTGAAAGATCTGATGGTGCCGCGGGCGGAGTATGCGGCCATCTCCGAAGACGCCAGCATCTATGAGGCGGTCCTGGCTCTGGAAAAGGCCCAGCAGGAGTTCGACCAGACCCGTTACAAGCATCGGGCCATTCTCGTGGAAGACAAGGCCCATAAAATTGTGGGCAAACTGGGGCAACTGGACGTGCTGCGCTCGCTGGAGCCCAAGTACCAGGAGATGAGCGCGGACACCCCGGGCATGGCCAAGTTCGGCTTCAGCAAAAAATTTCTACTATCCATGCTCGAGAACTACAAGCTCTTCGACAAGCCCCTGGACGATCTGTGCCGCAAGGCCGGTCAGGAAAAGGTCGCCAAGTACATGCACCGCCCCACCGAGGGAGAGTATATCGACGAAAACGACTCTCTGGACAAGGCGATCCATCTGTTGGTGGTGGGCCACCATCAATCGCTGCTGGTCACCAGCGGCAGCGAAATCGTGGGGTTGCTGCGCATGACCGATGTCTTCGCGGCGGTGTTTCATGCCATGAAGGCGTGCGCTTTCTAGCTCAGGATTGCGAAAAACCATTTTTAAAAGGATCTGATAAAGGGGGACAAATGGCGACGGATGCAATTGCGACCAACCATCGCGCTTTCGATTGGAAACGAAACGGATTTCTTCTGCTCGGTCTGGTATTGTTTGCCGTGGTCTATTGGGCGCCGCCCTGGCCGGATGCCGTGGACCCATTGGGCAAGCATTTCGCCTTGAGCCGCGAGGCCAAGGGGGCCCTGGCGGTCTTCCTGCTGGCCGGCACCTGGTGGGTCTTCGAAGTGGTGCCCATCGGCATCACCAGCATCGCCATCGGCGTGCTGCAGGCCTTGTTTCATATTCGGGAGCCGGCGAAGGCCTTCAAGGATTTCATGGACCCCTCGGTGTTGTTCATCTTCGCCTCGGTGATGATCGGCCTGGTGTTCACCAAGACCGGCTTGACCAAGCGCCTGGCCTACAAGATGCTGATGGTGGTAGGTGAAAGGACCAGCATGATCGTGCTGGGGACCTTCGTGGTCACGGCGGCCCTGACGCACATCATGGCCCACACGGCCGTGGCGGCCACCATCTACCCGCTGCTGATCTCGATCTACGCGCTCTATGGTGAAGGCGATCGGAAGACCAATTTCGGCAAGACCCTTTTCATCGGCATGGCCTACGTCGCAGGGGCCGGCAGCATCATCACGCTGCTCGGTGCGGCCCGCGGTGCCGTGGCCTTGGGCTTTTTCAAGGATATCGCCAACAAGGATATCACCTTCTTCCAGCTGACCTACTACATGGCGCCCATCGGGTGGATGATGGTCTTTTTGCTGTGGGGCTTTTTCATGGTATTTCTCAAACCCGAGAAGAAAACCATTCCCGGGCTGAGAGACAAGGCCCGGCAGCTCAATGCCGATCTGGGGGGGATTACCAGCCGGGAGATCCTGGCCGCCGTGATCGTCTTCAGCGCCATCCTGGTGATGTCGTTGCGATCGTTCGTGCCGGCGCTCAAGGCCATCGACAAGACCGCCATCATCCTGATCTCCACCATCCTCTTTTTCGTCACCAATATTCTGAAGATCGAGGATCTGGAAGAGATTCCCTGGAACATCATCCTGCTTTTCGGCGGGGCCATGAGCATCGGTTTCTGCCTGTGGGAGACCGGCGCCGCCAACTGGCTGGCGGTCAATTGGCTGATTCTCTTCCAGAAGGCCAACTGGTTCGTCTTCGTCATGGGCATCGCCTTCTTCGTCATGGTGATGACCAACTTCATCATGAACGTGGCGGCCATTGCCATCTCGCTGCCCGTGGCCCTGGTGATCGCCCCCTATCTGGGGGTGGCCGGCGAGGTGATCCTGTTCGCTTCCCTGGTGGCCGCCGGTATGCCCTTCCTGCTGCTGGTGGGGGCTGCACCCAACGCCATCGCTTACGACTCCAAACAGTTCACGCCGGGTGAGTTTTTCCTGTACGGTCTTCCGGCCAGCGCCATCCTGCTGGCTGTGGTGGCTTTCGCGGTCTTCATCCTGTGGCCCATGATGGGCATGCCGGTGACGGTGCCGCATTAAGGTTGGATGGGGTGGGCGGCCCGCGGCCGCCCACCACGGCCAGTGTCCAAAGGATGGCGGGAGATCGACAGACCGCCGAATTGATGATAAATTGAGGCCAGATGCCCGACAGCGTTCAGCCGGCACAACACGAGGAGCACATCCATGTGGCGAAAATCGGTTCGCGCTCCCTATTACAAGCATCTGATCCGCAACATGATCTTTACTATCCTGGCGGTGTCGTTCGTCCCGGTGTTTTTCGTGAGTTGGACGATCTACTACGCCTTCGCCAACGCCTACCATGAAAAAGTCAATGCCCATCTCGTGGCCCTGGTGGAGAACCACAAGCGCCAGATCGATGCGTTTCTGAATGCCCGACTGGCCGACATCCTGTTCCTTTCGGAAAATTTCAGTTTTGCCCAGTTGAACGATCCGGAGTTTCTGCAGGCGAAACTGCTCTCCCTGAAAAACAATTATAGCGGTGTTTTCGTGGACCTGGGGGTGGTGGATGCCGATGGCAACCAGGTGGCCTACGCCGGGCCGTTCAAGTTGAGCCGGGTGCATTATAACAATGCGCCCTGGTTTCAAGCCGTCATGAAGAACCAGGTGGTGGTCAGCGACGTCTTTCTGGGGTTGCGGGGGTTTCCCCATTTCATCGTGGCCGTCAAACGTTTTGATGGCGACAAGCCATGGATCATGCGGGCCACCATCGATTTCATCGCCTTCAACAATCTGGTGGAAAACATTCACGTGGGCAAGACCGGGTTTGCGGCCATCGTCAATAAAAAGGGCGAGCTGCAGACCAAGCCGCGTTTTCAGTTCAACGTGGCCCAAGGGTGCTTCGGGCGGTTTATCGATTGCGATCAGCCCCTCACCCGGGAGATTTTTTCCGAGGAGCGGCCCGACGAACACGGACAGATGACCATCTATGTCAGCGCCCTGCTCAAAAACAAAGAGTGGTTGCTGGTCTTCCAACAGAAGGTTTCGGACGCCCTGGCTGATCAGCGCTTTGCCCAGCGGCTCTCCCTGGTCATTTTCGTGATTGGCGGCGCGGGCATCCTGGCCATGGCCCTGCTGCTCTCCATTCGCATGGTCAACCGCATCGCCACGTCCGATCAGGAAAAGGAGATGATGAACAAGCAGGTGATCGAAAGCGGCAAGCTGGCCTCCCTGGGCGAGCTGGCCACGGGCGTGGCCCATGAAATCAACAACCCGGTCGCCATCATGGTGGAGGAAGCCGGCTGGATCGAAGACATCCTCACCGAAAAGGAGTTCACCGGCAATCCCCACATGGATGAACTGCACCGCGCCCTGAAACAGATCAACACCCAGGGCAAGCGCTGCAAGGAGATCACCACCAAGTTGCTGAGCTTCGCCCGGGGCAGCGGTTCGACCATCGGCATGGTGCAGCTCAACGAGATCATCGAGGAGGTGATCACGCTTTCGTCCCAGCGGGCCAAGTACGCCAATATCGAGCTGCACAGCAGCTTGAATCCGGATCTGCCCGAAATCAAGGCATCGGAAACCGAAATGCACCAGGTGCTCTTGAACCTGGTCAACAATGCCATCTATGCCATGGAGAAAACCGGCGGGTTGATCGATTTCAAAACCTACCCGCGCGAAGACAAGGTGGTGGTGGAGGTGAGCGATACCGGCCCGGGGATCCCCGAAGCGGTCATCGGCCGTATCTTCGACCCGTTTTTTACGACCAAACCGGTGGGGCAGGGAACCGGTCTGGGCCTGTCCATCTGCTACGGCATCATTCGCAAGATGGACGGCGATATCCAAGTCAAAAGCATTGTGGGCAAGGGGACGACTTTTCTGATTACGCTTCCCGCGCGCAATGCCTCAATATAGACATTCAAACGCCAAGGAGAAGTTATATGACGATCGCGAACATTATGCTGGTAGACGACGAGGTTCCCTTTGTCGAGGCCATGACCCGGCGCCTGACCAAAAGGGATTTGGAGATTCATGCCGCTTACAGCGGAGAAGAAGCCCTGCAGAAGCTGGCCAAGACATCTTCCGTTGAGGTTGTCATCCTGGACATCAAGATGCCCGGCATGGATGGGATCGAGGCCCTCAAGCAGATCAAGAGCCGTTTCCCGCTGGTGGAAGTGATCATGCTCACCGGGCACGCCACGGTGGAGACCGGCATCGAGGGCATGAAGCAGGGCGCTTTCGACTATTTGATGAAACCCTGCGACATCAATGACCTGGTGGCCAAGGTGGAACAGGCCGCCCGCAAAAAACGCCAACACGAAGAAAAGATCATCCAGGCCCGCGTCAAGGAGATCACCAGCCGGCGCGAGTAAGAAGGAGCGGCCCATGAGCGATCCAGTCGATACCAGCCCGCTTGTCCGTATGTTGCTGATCGACGACGAGAAGGGCTTCGTCGCCACCCTGGCCAAGCGTCTGGCCCGGCGCAATATAGAGGCCATTCAGGCTTACAGCGGCCGCGAAGGCATCCAGGCCCTGCGCCGGCAGGACTTCGACGTGGTGGTGCTCGATCTGAAGATGGAAGACATGGATGGTCTGGAGGTGCTCAAAATCATCAAGATCATGGCGCCCGATCTGCCGGTGATCATGCTTTCGGGCCATGCCTCGGATGAGGCGGCGCATACCGGGATCAAGGCCGGGGCCTTCGATTACCTGACCAAACCATACGATTTGAATGAACTGCTTGATAAAATAAACGCGGCGATGGGGAAGAAGAAGTAGAAAGGGGAAGGCAGAGACGGTTTCAGGTTTTAAGGGTTAGGTTTCAGGCAGTGGAATTCTATCTTTAGGACAAAAAAACGGAGGGGGGCGATGGCCCTCCTCCGTTTTTTAGTAAAGCCGTTCTGCCGGTGGCGATTATTCGCCGGTGGCGGCTTTGTGGGTCTTGATCTTGACCTTCTCGGTCAGGCCTTCGTAGTACTGGCGCAGGATGGCGACGACTTCGTCACGGCCGAAGTGATCGGGCATCTTGCCGCCTTCGCTGAGGATCTTGCGCAGCATGGTGCCGGAGAGCAGTACGCGGTCCTCTTTGCCGTGCGGGCAGGTGCGCAGCGAGGCCATGCCGTCGCACTTGTAGCAGTAGAAGGTCCAGTCGATCTTCAGCGGGCTGCAGAGCAGGGCCTTGCCGGGCTCGGTGGGCTTGGGAATCTTGTCGAAGATGGTCTGGGCTTCGAACATGCCATAGAAGTCGCCGACGCCGGCATGGTCGCGGCCGATGATCATGCGCGAGCAGCCGTAGTTCTGGCGGAAGGTGGCATGCAGCAAGCCTTCGCGGGGGCCGGCGTAGCGCATATCCAGCGGATAGCCGCCCTGCACGACGTTCTTTTCCACGAAGTAATGTTTCACCAGGGCGTCGATGCATTTTACGCGCACTTCGGCGGGAATGTCGCCGGGCTTCAGGTTGCCCACCAGGCTGTGGATGTACACGCCGTCGCACACTTCCACGGCGATCTTGCACAGGTACTCATGGGAGCGGTGCATGGGGTTGCGCAGCTGCAATGCCGCGATTTCGCTCCAGCCGCGATCTTCGAAAATCTTGCGGGATTCGGCCGGGCGATGATAAACGCCGGCGTACTTCTTGGGATACTCGCCTTCGCTGAGCACTTTCACGGTGCCGGCCAGGTTGACGGGGCCCTGTTTCATGACCATCTGCACGCCGGGGTGGTCGTCTTTGGCGATCTTCCAGAAGTCATCGGCGGTCTTGGTGCCTTCGCCCATGAAGATCTTCTCACACTCGTATTTCTTGTCGGCGTCGGTCATGTCCCATTTTTCGGTGACCTTCATGGTGGCCATGATTTCGTTGCCCTCGGGGTCGAACAGGGCGATTTCGTCACCGGCCTTCACGGCGTCGGCTTCGGCTTTGGTGACGTCCAGGGTCACCGGCACGGGCCAGAAGGTGCCGTCGGCCAGCAGGAACTTGTCGCAGACGCTCTTCCAGTCGGCTTTGGTCATGAAGCCGGTCAGGGGGCTGAAGCCGCCGATGCCGATCATGATCAGGTCGCCTTTGACGCGCGGGGAGATGGTCACCTTCTTCAGGCCGGCCGCCTTTTTCTTTTCGGCTTCCAGGGCTGCGCCTTCCAACAGGCAAACGGTCAAACCTTTGCCGCCATGAGGGGGAATCAATTTTGCCATCAGTTGCTCTCCTTTCGGGTTTATATTTATATCGAATTCAGTAGGCTAAACCGCCTCGGGTCATGCGTGCGTATTTTTCGAGCGAAAGGCGTATACCTATAAAGGAACCGGATGTTTGTCAAGCCGAATCCGGGCGGCCGCGTGGGCAGGCAGACGCCGGCCCCCGGGGGCATGTCTGGTGCCGACCGGAGACGAGGGCTCAAGGCGCGCCCGCGATGGTGTCGATAAAGCAGCTGCCGCCGCTGTCGGGGGGATTGTACGGCGTCGGTTCAAAGGGCTCTTCATCCGTTAGCTTGTAGACGCTGGCGCCGGCCAGCCCCTCAGCCAGGAAGGCGTATTCATTGACCGAGAATACCTTGAGCGCGGTGCCGTTGGTGCCGGTCGCCCATGCGGTCACGGGTGTGGGGCTGGCGGGGGTCGAGACATCCAGCGTCACCAGGCCGTTCGCGCCGTCGGCCACACGGAGGTAGCCGCCCGACAGGCTGACCCCCATGGCGGTGCCGCCGGTGTCGTAGCTGCCCGCGTTGGCCGGGGAGGCCGGGTGGGAAATGTTGATGATCCGAACGCCGTCGGACCCATCGGCGACATAGGCGTAATCACCGGAAATCACAAGATCATAAGCCGTGCCCGCGGTGTCGAGGAATCCGATCCGGGTGGGGTTGCCCTTGTCGGCGACATCGATGATCTGCAGGCCGCTGTCGCCGTCGGCGACGTAGGCGACGTCGGCCGAGACAAATACCGCGCAGGCCGTTCCGTCGGTGTCATAGGCGCCGGCCGACTGGGGATTGTTTTTGGCCGCTACATTGATGATGCGCAGCCCGTCGGCGCCATCGGCCACGTAGGCATAGTCGCCGGAAACAAAGACATCCCGGGCCGTGTCCGGCGTATCCAGGGCGCCGACAATGGCCGGAGCGGTTTTGTCGGCCACATCGACGATCTGCAGACCGCTGGTGCCGTCGGCCACATAGGCGTAGTCGCCGGCAACGAAGACGGCGCTGGCCTGACCCGGCGTGGCGACGAACCCTTTATAGACGAAATTGCCCAGATTGAACGCATCCAGGATGCGCAGCCCTTCCGTCCCGTCGCCTGCGCCGGCGGTGCCGTCCACGATATACAAGTAGTAATCTTCATCCACAAAGAGATCTGCCGCATCCGCCGGCGGATCGTACTGCGCGGTGCTGGACCCGAGTTTCTGCAGCCCCTGGGAAAAGTCACAGACCCACAGATCGCCGCCGCTGGCCGTCACCGCGTAGGCCCCGCCGGTGCCGGCCAGGGTCTGCACCAGCGTGGGGTCGGCCGGATCGGCGACATTTACTTCCCCCACGCCATGGTTGGCGTCGGCCACGTAGGCCGTGCCGCCGGTCACGAAAATCCCGAGGAAATTGACGCCTGCGGGCGCCAATGTGCCCAGGACATCCGGATTGGTTCGATCGGTGATATCCACGATGGTCATTCCGCCGGCCGAAGCGGTGACATAGGCGTGGTTACCGGAAACCGAAACATCCCAGGCGCCGGGGATGGTGGTGACGCTCCGCCAGACAGGGGCCTGGGGAACGGAAACGTCGATGAGGTGCAGCCCGCTGACCTGGTCGGCCACGGCAGCCACTGTGCCGGAGACGAAGAGGTTGATCGAATAGACCAGCAGGCCCGGCAGGGTGATGGCGGCGGCTTCGGAGGGAGCGGCCGGGCTGCTCACATCGACCACCATGAAACGGTTGAGGCCGACGGTGTAGGCATATTGCCCCGCGACAAAGACGCTCTCGATGCCCCTGCCGTCCGACGGTGTAAAGGGGTTGGCGAACACCGCCGGCGCGGCTGGATTGGAGACATCGACGATTTGCAATCCATTGGTGCCCATGGCGGCATAGACACGCTCGGCCGCATAGAAGATGCCCAGAATTTCACCGCCCATCTCCTTGCTGCCGACAAATGCCAGATTGCTGTCCAGAATGGTGAGCATGTTGCCGCGGGCGAGAAATACATGCCCTGCCGCCGCATCCACGGCCACCGCGCGGGCCGCGGCCTGGGGCCAACGGTCGCCGGATTGAATCTCGGGCGCGGCCTGAACGATGGCATGTCCCAGCAAGGTGAGGAGCACCGCCGCGATCAGGCATGCAGAATTTCTCATGATGCATCTCCTTTTGAAGAAGGTGAAGCGAATCGTATCCATCGGGGGGCATGCCGCGCTCGGCGCAGACGGCGCGTCAACACGCGCGTTGCATCGATGCTGGCAAATAGACGGGCCGCCCCCGGGCGTTTTACTGCCAGGCGCGTTTCAACCCGCTCGAATTGTAAGGGCACCGGCGCAATTTAGCCGATATGCAGCGCGATGTCCATGGCTAAATGTCACAAAAATCTTGTCTGTAACGGCCATCTCGTGTAATAGATTCAGCCAGCACCAGGTGGCATTGCGCCGCAGGGTGCCGATATCTGCATCGCCCCTTTGCTTGACGAAAATCATTGTTGCGGAAGGCCTGAATGAGCATGCACATGCGCCGCTCCCCATGGCCGGTGCTGGCGCTGGCCGTGATCACCATCGCAACGGTTGCCTGTTCGCCGCGCCGCGTGATGATCAACCAGGTCGGCCGCATCATCGATGCGGGCCAGCCGGCCTACGAGCAGGAAACCGATCTTTATCTGCTCTCCCACGCCTTTCCCTCCCACGTGAAACTGCTGGAAGGTCTCAGCGTCAGCGACCCCCGGAACACCGAACTGCTCGTGCTGATCGCGCGGCTGTACGCGGGGTACGCCTTTGCCGTCCTGGAAACGGAGAGCGAGGCGCTGCGCTATGGCCAGCCCCCGGTGATCGGCCTCGGCCTTACCAGGGAAAACCTTGAAAAAGAGGTATCGCATTGCTTCCAGACCGGCGCCGCGTTCGCGCTCAAGGCGTTGGCCTGCAAATACCCCGACATCCGCGACCACCTCGGCCAGGCCGGCAGCGCAGTGGCCTATTTCGATACGCTGGCGCCGGCGGACGTGCCGGCGCTGTTCTGGTATGGATTCAACCTGGCCGGTTTTGTCCTTCACAATCTTCAATCGGTCAGCGCGATGTCCCGGGCCTACCAGGTGGAAAGCGCGATGCGCCGCGTGATCGCCCTGGACCCGACCTACTATTATGCCAGTGCCCATCTGGTCCTGCTGGCCTACTATGCCGCCCGCCCGCCCATGATGGGCGGCAATCCCGAGTTGGCCCGGCAGCATTACAACCAGCATCGGCTGTTGATCCCGCAGCCCATGCGATTGCGCGAACTCTATTGGGCGCGCTATCATCTCGTGCAGCAACAGGAGCGGACGGCGTTTACCAGGGCGCTGACCGAGCTGTCGGCCGAAGTGTCGCCCGAATCCCGTTTCCCGTTGTTGGACAGCGTGGCCGCCAAGCGGGCCGCCGTGTATCTGAATGCCGCCGATCATTTTTTCGATGATTGACCTGAAATTCGAAGCTGAAGGGGGAACGACATGAGATTGCCATCCGGTGCGGTCCGGTTCATCGGCTGTTTATGCGTGTGTTTCGGACTGATCGCCGCGACCGCGACCCTTCCGGCCGCCAAAACCACGATCAAGGTGGCCGTGGTCACCCCCGAAGGCAGCGCCTGGGTCCAGGTGCTCGAAGAGATGGTGGCGGAGGTCCGGGCGCAGACCCAGGGCGAATTGGACTTCATCATCTATGCCGGCGGGGTCAGCGGCGATGAGGCCGACGTCCTGCGCAAAATGCAGGCCAACCGCATCCAGGCGGCCGGCCTTTCCGGCGTCGGCCTGGGGATCATCCTGCCGGAAATCCGGGTGCTCGAATCGCCGCTGCTGTTCAGCGGGGACGAGGCCATCGACACCGTTCGCGAGCAGATGTTCGACACGTTCGCCGCCGCATTTGAAAAGAAAGGCTTCGTCCTGCTGGGATTTACCGAAGGCGGCTGGGTGTATCTGTTCTCCGCGCGGGACCTCTCGCGAATGGATCAGATTCAATCCTGCAAAATGTGGGTCTGGCAAGGGGACCGCATCGCCGAACTGTTCCTGGAGACGTGCGGCGTCCGCACCACCCCGCTGCATGTCGCCGATGTCAACACCGGTCTGGAAACCGGCATGATCGACAGCTTCTACGCGCCCCCGCTGGCGGCCGTGGCCTTTCAATGGTATGTGCGCGTGCACTATATGCTCGATCTTCCCGTTACCAACGCCACGGCGGCGTTTCTCATGAACAAGAGAACCATGGCAGGTCTGCCGGCCGACCACCAGAAAATACTCCAGGCGACGGCGCGCAAGTACTGCCGGAAGCTGGTGGCGCTGACCCGTCGCGACAACCGCGAAGCGCTGGGGGTCCTGCAGGCCCAGGGCATTCAGCTGGTGACGCCCACGGCGCAGCTGACGGCGGAGATTCAAAACTACGCCCGCAAGAGCTATGCGAAATGCATTCCCGATATCTATCCCCAAAGCCTCTTCGACCAGGTGGCGGGCATGGCGATGAAAGCGGGCGCCCCGGCCGATAAGCAGCGCCCCTCAAATTGATGGGATGCCGGTGGGCAATAGCATGCTGAAACGATTGCTGAAGCTCGATCGATGGCTGGAAAAGGCGGAACGGGCGCTGGCCATAACTTTGTATGGGCTGCTGATTGCCGCGGTGGCCGTGAATGTCTTTGCCCGCAATCTGCTGCACATGGGCTCACCGTTTCTGCTCCAGGCCGCACCGACACTGGTGCTGTGGCTGGCCCTGGTGGGCGCGACCCTGGGGCTCAAGCACGGGCGCCATATCACCATCGGCGCGCTGATGCGCTTTCTCTCGCCGCAATGGCGCAAAGCGGCTGTGATCATGACCAGCCTGGCCGCCCTCCTGGTGGCGGCGGCCCTGTGCTATGCCGCGGTCCTGTTTCTGCAAAACGAACTCATTCTCTTCGGCGCGCTGGGCTGGCGGTCGGTTTGCCTGCCGCTCTTTTTCCTGATGGTCTTTTTTCGCTCTGCGCTGCGCTGCTGGACGCAGTGGCCGCCGATCTCCCCGGATGCCCGCTGAATGCTGCCGACGATCCTCATATGCGCCATCTTATTGCTGACGCTATTCAATCTGCCGTTGTTTCTGAGCATCGGCGCGTTGACCATGACCCTGATGCTCGGCGGCGATCCGGATCCCACCGTGCTGCAAGCCATCCCCATCGAGATGAACCGCCTGGCGACCATGCCCATTTTAGTGGCGCTGCCGCTTTTCACCATGTCCGGCTGCGTTTTGACCGCTTCCCGCATGCCCAACCGGCTGCTGGCCTTCCTCGATGCGGTGGCCGGCTGGCTGCCCGGCGGCAGCGCCATCGCGGCCCTGTGCGCCTGCGCCTTCTTCACCGCCCTGACCGGTGCCAGCGGGGTCACCATCATCGCCATGGGCGCCGTGCTGTACCCCATCCTCAGAGAGCAGCACTACGGCGAACAGTTCAGCCTGGGGCTGCTCACCACGGGCGGCAGTCTCGGGCTGCTCTTTCCGCCGAGCCTGCCGATCATCCTCTACGGCGTGGTGGCCCAGATCGATATCGCCCGACTCTTCCATGTGACCCTGGCGCCGGGGATCCTGTTGCTGCTGGTGCTGTGCGCGTATGCTTTTGCCCAGGGACGCAGGCTGAAGAAAAGCGCTGCCCGGCGGTCGAAGATCTCCTGGGAACGGTTCAAAGCGGCCTTGCGCGCGACGCTATGGGACTGGCTGCTGGTGGCCATCATCCTGGCCGGCGTCTACGGCGGATTCGTCACCATTGCGGAAGTATCGGCCGTGGTTCTGATCTACGTGGTCGTCGTGGAGTGCTTCGTGCTCAAGGAGATCGACTGGCGCCGCCAGCTTCCCGGCATCGTGGTGGAGAGCGCGGTGCTGACCGGCGCGGTCATCGTCATCCTGGGCATGGCCATGGGATTCACGGCCTACCTGGTGGATGCCCAGATTCCGGACAAGGTCATCGCACTGCTCACGGGGCTGACCAGGAACAAATTGCTCTTCCTGGCAGGGCTGAACCTGATGCTGCTGGGGGTCGGCTGCATCATGGATATCTTTTCGGCCATCGTGATCATGGTGCCGATCATCGCGCCGGTGGCCCAGAGCTACGGCATCGACCCCTTCCATCTGGGCGCCGTCTTCCTGGTCAACCTGGAGATCGGCTACTCGACCCCGCCGGTGGGCATGAATCTGTTCATCGCCAGCTTGAAGTTCGACCGGCCGATCACCCTGCTCTACCGGGCCTCGCTGCCCTATCTGGTGCTGTTGATGATCTGCCTGATCATCGTCACTTACCTGCCGGCCCTGTGGTTTTAGCCGGCGGCTAATGGACGTACATCTGGATGTTCCCGGAAATCTCCATCACGAAGTTCTGCAGGCCGATGGCCCCGAAGCTCAGCCCCTGGCCGGGCGCGCCGCCCACGCGGATGGCGTCGATGGTCAGATGGTCGATGCGGATGGTCATGTCATCGAGGAGAAAGTTCAGCCCGGTCACCACCGAACCGTCGATGAGCGATTTGAAATGGCCCGGTTGCACCGAGATCGGCAATCCCCCCGTGGCGATGGAACCATCCATATGCAGGCCGCAGATGCTGAGAAAAGCCTTCTGATAGGAGGGCGCCATGCCGTCCTCATCCAGATAGTACAAGCTATCCACCGCCATCATCAGCCCGAGGGTTTCGCCGGCCGGGATGAGAAGGCCGAACCCGCCGTCGATGCCGGCCATGTCAGCGTCGGCCAGGGGCTGCAGTTCCGCCGCGGCCGGACCCGCCGCGGCCGACCAGAGAATCAACACAATCCAAATCAGACGCAATGGTTTCATGAAGGCTCCTTCCGTGGGAAATTCCGTGCCGACCCCATTTGGTATCGGCGCTCGGAAGGAAAGCTTTAGGCGGGCGGGTTCCGCGGGGCGTGCCGGTTCGGCGGGAAGGGCCGGGCATAAAAACGCGCCCGGGGCGATCCTTGCGAATCGCCCCGGGCGTCTGATCGGCGGTTGTTATTTTCGGGCGGTTATGGCGTGGTGCCACCGGCGATGTGAACGTCCAGCCGCAGGAATTCGGGGCCGGGCATCTTCAGCACGATCGTCCGGCAGTGGTTTTCGCCGTCGAAGGTGATGGCCTCGTCTTTCAGCGTGGCATCGAAGAGGGTCTGGCCGGCCGTGCCGTCCACGTAGATGCGCCACTGGTCCCGGGTGCAGCCGGCATAGACCATGTGGGTCCCCCCGGGGCTGAAGAAGGGAAAGGTGACCGAATCGTGGCGGCTTACGGCGCGTTGGTCCACCACCATGATCATCTCCTTGCCCTGGATGGCCACATAGGCCAGGCGGCTCCCGTCCGGGCTGAAGACCGGACGCCGCAGCCCGTCGTAACGGGCTTCGTGGGGCCGGCCGTTCTGGACGACCAGCCACTTGTCCGCCTGCCGGGCCCGGTAGGCCAGTTGCCTGGAGTCGGGGCTGAAGACCGGCAGGCCGACCGACTCGTACACCGGCTCCATGCGGTCGTCGACCACCATGCAGGCCTTGTCTTTCAGTTGCGCCATATAGGCCAGGCGGGAACTGTCCGGGCTGAACACGGAGACCCCGAGCTGGTCGAACACCAGTCCCTTTTTGCCGTCCCGCACCATGTACCAGGCCTTGCCTTTAAAGGCCGCATAGGCCAGGTGCCGGCTGTCGGGGCTGAAGAGCGGCGTGCCCACGCCGTCGCCGCCCGGCAGCTCCTCACCGTCGCGCAGCGCGACCCAGCCGGTTCCCTCCTTGAGGGCCATGTACGCGAAGTGCGCGGCATCGGGACTGAAGGTCAGCTGGGCCACCTTTTGAAAAGCGGGGCCGGGGCGGCCGTCGACCACCACCGTTTGACGGTCCCCCTTTTTCAGGGCATAGGCCAGTCGCTTGGCATCGGGGCTGAAGACGATGCTCTCCACCGTTCCGTCGATTTCCATTGGCTTGCCGTCCACCACCAGGCAGCCGGCCTTGCCGTTCAAGGCGCCATAGGCCAGCCGGGCGCCGTCCGGGCTGAAGCGGGGGCCGGTGCGGATGTCGATCACATCGAAGGCGGGCTGGGGCGTGCCGTTGACCACCACCGCCTGTTTGCCGGAGATACCGGCCCGGTAGGCCCAGCGGGCGCCGTCGGGGCTGAAGACCAAGGCGTCGACCCCGTCGAAGAGCGGCTCCGGCTGCAGGTCGATCACGGCCTGGGCTTTTTTCTGCTCCCGAAAGGCGATGTAGGCCCAATGCAGTTTACCCGGGCCGCTCCCGCCGGCGATCAGCGGGGTGCCTTTGGCCACCCCCGGGCAATAGGGGCCGCGCTGGTCGTCCAGGGCGGCGAACATGCCCTTGGGATCCTTGGCGGCATAGGCGACATGGGCATTGTCGGCGCTCACTTTCAGCGAAATGGGAAAAAACGTTTCGCCGGGCGCGATGCGGCCCAGGGGCCGGGCGTTTTCCGTGAAGGTCGCCGGCGGGGTCGGCGCCGTCGGCGTCCCGGCCGCGGCGGTCGCCGCGAAGAGGGCGAGAATCAGTATCCAATTGAAGCAGGCCGTGCTTCGCGATGCTGTCATGATTGACTCCTTTCGGGGTGTTGCGGGGAAGCGTCCATCGCAAGGCGAGGTTTCAGTCGAAGGGGTTGAGCAGGGACAGGGTATGGTCCAGCATTCCGGTCATGACCTCCCAGGGCATGGTCATCTTGAACGCGCCGATGAATGTCTCGGTCTTCTGGCTGTAATCCAGGCCCGCATAGGGGTTGTAAACCGGTTTGAACGGGTCGGTGGAGTTGAGCAGGTCGCTGCCGTTGTTGGGCACATAGACATCCTTGCCGACCAGGTAGTCGAACCCCAGATCGATCTGGATGTGATTCTTGGTCATGATGCTGAAGCCGGCGGCATAGGAGTGCATGTCCGGCAGGCAGTACAAGTTGTCGAAGTGCGACATTTCCACCGAAGAGGGTCGCCATTCGTAGCCGGCCAGGAAGGTCAGCCAATTGGTCAACTGGTATTGCAGGCCCACGCTCCAGCTCCAGGTGTCTTTGAAATCGCGCTGCAGCACCAGGTTGCGGTTGCCGCCGGTGTAGCCCAGGACCTTGACCAGCTGCAAGAGCTGGATGTCCTGGTCGAAGACGAAACGGTCTTCCTTGAGCACCGACCAGTTGGCCCAGTGCAGGTCGCCCAGCAGGCTGAGGCGCTCGAAGGGTTTGAGCTTGAGGCCCATCTGCACGCGCTGGGGCAGTTCGAATTCCGAGGTGACGGTGCCGGTCTGGTACGGCACGGCATTCATGGGCAAATTGAGCATGCCGGAGACGGTGACCAGGGTCGGCGAAGATCCCATCCAGTTGATCATCTTCTGGAAGGTTTCGGTGTAGTCGAAGCGGTACTGGCCGGTCATCTGCACCTTGACCGGGCTCTGGTAGACGATGCCCGCCGAGAGCCACTTCATGGGGTCCCACAGCAGCCCCACGTTGTAGTTGGGCGAAAAATCGTCGCGCATGTCCATCTGCATGCTGGCCACCTGATCGTAGGGCCCCACGCCGCCGCCGAACCAGGGGGGCGGCAGGGTCAGCTCCGAAAGTACCGGGATCTCCAGGTCCTTGGTGGCATCGCCGAGCACGCGGGTCAGCGCGACCAGATCATTGGGCGAACGCATGTCCACCGTGGCGCCCAGGGCGGTCTGGCCGGCCCCCACGGATACGCCCAGGGCCAGCTTGGGGGTCACCTGATAGCTCAGCGCCGGGGCCAGGTAGACCAGATGCTGTTCGTAGACGCGCTTGGCGCCGTAGCGCACCGGGTCCATGTCGTCATCGTGCGCGAAGCCGACGCCGAACGGCACGTAGTTGCCGATGGCATAGCTCCAGCGGGAGTTGGGGGGGCGGTAGGAGAGCCCTAGCGTGGGCGCGATGAGAAAGTCGATGGATTCGTTCACGATGGGCACGTACATGTGGCCGCTCGAGTTGGTCCCCTCGGTGCCGGCCAGCGGGTCGTCGTTGTAGCCGCCGAAAAAACCCTCGAAATCCGGATCGGCGTCATATTGGGAGGTGATCTTGATGACGGGCAGGGCCAGGCCGGCGCCGATCTGCTTGCCTTCGGGCAGCTTGGACAGCCCGGCCGGATTGTAGTGGATGGACCCGATGCCCGGCGGATCGGCGGTGACCGTGTTGGCCATGGCGATGGCCCGGGCATCGACGGCCATCTGCTCGATGAACGACGCGGAGGCCGGGGCCGCCGGCCACCAGACCCCCGCCAGGGCCACCACCAGCCAGACGATCCGGGGGGCGCGTCGGGCCAGGCGCAACAGAAGGCGGAAGTCTGTTTGGGACATCGGTTGCGCCATGCTAATCGCCGAGATCGAAACGCACCGGGATGCGGAAGGAAACCGTGAAGTCCGGATCGTCGCTGGTCAGCCCGATGCCGACCTTGACGAAGAGCGAATATTTGGGCGAGAGCCGCCAGCCCGCGCCGATGCTGAAGCTGGAGGTCACCCAGCTGTTGCTGTAGTAGGCGCTGCCGTCGGTGAAGTCGTATTCGGTCTCCTTGTGATAGGTGTACTGGTAGGAGAAGTTCATCGAGGTCTTATAAGACAGGGCCGAGGCCATGCCCAGGCTGAAGCCGTAGCTCTCGCCGGGGTCCACTTCGGTGAGCACCAGGCCGCTGGACTGGATCTGATCGACGTCGGTGGTGGGGAAGCCGTAGGTGTAGAACACGCTGCCGAAGGGGACCACCGGATCGATGCTCTTGGAAAAGGTCAACCCGCCGGTGGCCGCATAGTAGCCGCTGCCGGTGCTCAGCTCGGTCTCGGGATCGATCTTGTAGGGGCTGCGGCCGGTGGGAAACGAGCCCTGCAGGAAGACGATCATGGCCGGCCAGTCGCCGCCGCTCTTGAACGGCTGGTACTGCAGGCCGGCGCTGGCATCGCCCAGATCGGTCACCTCGCGACTGTCGTTGATGCTCCGTTCGTCGAACTTGTAGACGAAGGGCAGGGTGCCGTTGAGGCTCAGGTTGCTGAAGATCCCCTTTTCCAGGAAGAGGGAGTTGGTCAGGGTGTGGTTGCCGCGCCGCTCCACGGCCAGGCGGTTGCCCTCCGAGTTGCGCAGATCCTCGAGCAGGTCCGCGGAAAAGTAACTATAATCCAGACTGTATTCGAACCCGAGCTGCTTTTTGGGAATCAGGGTGTATTCCCGGCCCACGGCCGAGAGCACCTCTTTTTCCGTGGCGGTTTTTTCTTCTTCGGAGATCTTCAAGGCCTTGCGGGCTTCGGACTCTTTTTCCAGGTCCTCCACCTTCTGCTGCAGGGATTTGATCTGCTGGTGGAGCGCATCCAGATCGTTGGTTCCCATGCCCGGGCCGGCCGGCGACGCAACGGTGTCGGCGCCGGGCGCCGGGGGCGGCGTGGGGCTCGGGCCGGTGGCGGTGCCGCTTTCGCTCTGGGCCAGCAGCAGCGGGGGGGCGAAGGACACGGACAGGACCGTGGCGGCGATCAGCAGGCAAGACCGGAGCATCGAGCGGTTCAGCAAGAATCTTCTCCTCTCTAGGGATTTTCAGTCGGTGGTTCGGGGGCCTGGATCACGCGCACGCTGTCGAAGCGCTTGCTCTGGGCCACGTCGTCGCGCGGCATGCTTTTATTCAGTTCCCATTCCCGTTCGCCCGGCCAGGGCGGGCCGTGGGAAAAGAGGGTATCCCGGGCCGTATCCTCGTCGATGAAGCGCAGGTCTTCTTCCTTCAGGCGCAAGGCATTCAGAACGGCGCCGCCGTTCTTGGGCGAGACCATGAAGAGCGAATTGAGGTACCAGTGCTTTTCGAACTCGGCCAGGGTGTAGCTGCTGTTGCCCTGGAACGGATCGGCCACCAGCACATGGCCATGGGCGATGCCCTTGAACACCACGAAATGGCGGTAGTTGAAAACGGTCACCGGCACGATGCACGGCCGGTCGAGGGTCTTCAGGTCGTCCAGGGTGGCCTTGTAGCCGGCGCCCTGATAGCCCAGGGCTTCGACGAAGCGTTTCATGTCGAGCAGGGAAAAGGCCCGGCGCTGGGCGATGGCCGCCGCGTCGCCATATTTCAGCAGCCCGGCGATCACCTGCTTTTCGGTGAGTTCTTCGCCGATGTAGTAGTTCAGCAGGGTGGCCAGGGCCGCCGACCCGCAGCTGTAGTCGAAATTCTGTTTGATCACGTGGTCGTCTTTGAGCTGGGAGGCGGGCGTCACCGTGGCGTAGATTTTCTGGGCGCTGCCGGGCACCGGCGCCACCGCCATCTCGGTGGGCGGCGTGTCGGCCTGGTGGAAAAAACCGCCCAGCACGGCTACGCCGATGAAGAAGAAGAGGACAATGTGCACCCGGGGGCCTCCGTCGCCGTTTTCAATTTGTGATCCGCCAGCGTGGTCTGGCCCATCCTGCCATACGAAACGGCGGGCCGCCAACACTTTTCTGCATGCATCGCCATCATCGCCATCATCGTAATCATCGTAATCCTGGTGGGGGGTCAGGGGATGAACCGCACGGTCAGGCGGTGCACCTGGATGTCGTCGATGGCCATGGGCCCGAAATCGGTGCCGCCCCACTGCAGGGATGCCACCCGCAGGCTGCCTTGCATGGGCAGTTTCAGGGTCACGGCCGCCAGGCCGTCCTCCCCGTGGCCCACGTCGAAGGTGGCCGGGTTACCTTCGACCATGGCCCCGACCTGAAACAGGCCGGTCATCTGCCAGGTGCCCGGGTCGGCCGGGTCGCCGTCGTCGTGCAGGCCGAAGTGGATGCCGTTGGCGGCCAGGCTGTCGTTCAGGTCGTTATAGCTCAGTTTAAACGTATCGATGGAGAGGCGCGTGCCGTACTCCCAGTCGATGCCGCCACTTTCATGTGCACCCACCATCCAGTAGAACGACGGCCGGTGGATGACGCCGATATCCAGCGTGCCCAGATCCTGGCCGCAGAAGCGCAGGGTCTCGGCGTGCAGCGCGGCCTCCTGGAACCAGTCCAGGGCCTCGAGCACCACCCTCGCCTGGCCATAGGCCGGCGAGGCCGGATCGTCGATGGCCCCCACGTCCAGGGTCAGCGGCGTGATCAGGCCGTCGCCGTTCACGTCCCGGTCACCGGCGGCGAAGAAGGCCGGCAGCGAAGCGCCGTTGGTGAGGGCCAGGTCTTCCAGGGTCAGGGCGTTGCCCGTATCGCTGTCGATGTAGCTGAACGAACCCGTGTGCATGAAGACCGACACCTCGTCGAGGGCGATGCTCAAGCCGCCGGTGCCGCTGACGGCCGCCAGTTCGGCGTTGTCCAGCGGCTGCAGGTCGGCCGGGCAGAGGCCGGGCCACAACAGCCAGAGCAGGGCGCTTCCAAGCCGGATGAGGATATGAGCGTTCAGCAGTTTCATGCAGTGTCCCGAAGGGCCGCTCTTTTCGATAGAATCCTCCGGCCAGCGTGGCATTACGGGGCTCACGCATCGCTGTCTGGCATGCGATGCGCGCCCGCTATGCGTCCGCACCCGGAGCGGATCTTCGCTTTTGAATTGGGTACAGCTTCGAAGCCTGAAAACTATCAGAAGCGAACTCCGGGGGCCGCGTGCAACCTTATGGCCCCCGGATTTCACTCTCAACAATTCATCGCAACATACAACTTATCCAGTTTACAATCAGTGCGGTGCGATTTCAACAACGCCGTCCAGAACACCCATGGTCATGTTGCCGATGGAAATCCGGCCGTAGCTGTTGCTCAAGGGCATTCCGGTGCCCCCGCCGTTGAGCGCGCCGGCAGCGGTGATCGTAACGTCAAAGGTCAGCGCGGTCTGGTTGACTTCCATCGTGGGCAGGCCGATTCGCACGCCGGCCATTCTTGCCGCCGCATTTCCGGTATTGTTCACCGCGCCAGCGGTCAGAACTGCGAGGGTGCCGACATCGATGGTCAGCGCTTTGGCTTCGAAATGATCGTTAATGCCATCCTCTCCTGCGGTGAGCTCGGTGGGATCGACAATCCCATCGTCATTTGCATCGGTCCAAATCTGAGCATCGACGTTGTTGTAATTAAACAACGGAGTACCGGAACCGTTATCCCAAACGCCTTGAACGGCGCGGTTGGGGCTTTCGGGCAGACCATCGGCATCCAGGCTGGTGATGGCGTTGATGTTGACCATCATGTAGAGATTGCTGATATTCACCGAACCATCAGTTCCGTCGGTGCCGCCGACGTCCGTGTAGCGGATGTATTCAATATTCTGATAGATGATCGCGTCGTCGATGGCGATGCTCACGCCCGCCTGGCCGGTGATCTGGTCCATGTTGGCGTCGTTCATCGGCTGAAGGGCAAAGGCGTTCAAGGGGAGCAACATCAATACGGCCAATACGATAACAAATCTCTTCATTTTTCGATCCTCCTCCGATAGTAGTTGCATGCTTCCGACCCTCGGCGGTCGAACCATTTCGAGGCGCCGAGGGGATCCATGATGGATAAAAAACCTGCTTCGGTCGAACTGGATCTGGAACTCTGGCTGGCAGGTGCCCCGTGTCTGCCGTTTTCCGCTGGGGGCGGGCCCATCACCTCCTTTCAAGGGTGTCAGGGGACGCCGGTTATTGACGCGTGGTGCCGTCTCCGAAGCGTACCCAGATGCCTCTGTAATCCCCCTCCAACTGTAATGAGAACGCGAATTCCGAGTTGTTGAAGGAGAAGGTCTGCACACCGAGGTTGGCGCGCCGGTCGTCCGGTTCGCCGTTGACGCCGATTTTGCTGAGGCTTTGGAAATTGGCACTCAGATTTCCCGACACCTGGTTGAAGCCGAAGAACACGCTGGTGAGCTTGCGGTTCGCGGTATCGGCCAGGTTGTCGAAGGTGGCCTGGATGAAGAAGCCGCTCAGGGTCATATCCTGGGAAGCGGAGCCCATCTGGACGCCGGTCCAGTTCTGGTCCCAGGCGGTGCCGCCGCCGTCGTCCCAGTAGCCCATCTTGAGCGAGCCGATTTCGGTATAGGTGAGCGCCTGGATGTTGAAATCCGCCCGCACCGTGTTTCCGTCCACCGTGAATTGGGAGAACCCCGTGCCCGAGATCTGCGCCATCTGGGAGTCGGACAAGGGCACCAGATCCGCTGAAACCCCAAGCGGTGCCAGGGTCCAGAGGGCCGCCATCACTGCGAGGATTTTCAGGGCGCAGGAGATCATCACCGTGCGTGCACTTTTCATCGGGCTTCCTCCCCCAAAAGTACAGACAGCCGCCGCCTTGTATGTATACTTCAAGGCGTTTTCAGATATTTAAAACTATGGCAGTGAGATTTTTTAAGAGTACTAAAAGCTGTGCAATAATGATCTATTCACAGTTACATTTTGTAAATCAGATTTACAAAATATGACTTTGAAAAATCACATTTCGGATGGGGTGTCAAGCACATTTTTTTGCATCCTGGTCGGACGAACACCGGGTGTGGGAAGGCAGATGGGGCGGCACCCTCCCCGGGCAGGCGCTAAAAGCTGGAATAAACTGTTGATCAAGCGGGAGGGGGACGCTAAGGTAAGAAGACCGTTTTCAAGCCCATGGGACGGCGATCGGAGATAAGGAGCCCAACGCATGCGTACCACGGATAAACTCAAAGAGAGCGTCGATGTCATCGAAAAGATCAAAACCCTGCCGGCCCTGGAATCCTTCAACGAAAAGGATCTCAAGGAACTGCTGCGCATCAGCAAGATCGTGCGCTACGAGCCCGGGGAGTTGATCGTCGATGAAAGCAGCTATGACGGCTGGATCTATTACCTGATCGCGGGCCGGGTGCGCATTCTGAAAAATGGCGCCGAGATGGCGATCCTGCAGCGCACCGGCGATGTCTTCGGCGAAGTGGGCAGCATGAACGGCAGCGAACTCTCCGTCTCGGTATTCGCCCTGGACCAGGCCACCTGCCTGAAGATCGATATCTCCAACGTCGATGGACTGCCCAACGAAAACCGCTTCGTGTTTCGCTATGTCATTTTCCGGGGCTTTGCCGAGGTGCTGGCCAAGCGCCTGCGGATCACCACCGAAAAATACCTGCGCGCCAAGGAAGAGATCGAGCGCTTGCGATCCCGCCCCTCCTAGCCGGCGGACAGGCCGTTGCGGGCCGCGCTGATAAGATTTGGTATGCGTTCCCCACGGTTACAAAGCCGCCCGCCCGTCTCGGCCTTGACACGTCGCATCCGCATGGCTTAAGAAGAATCTATCGCAGGTGCTCTCGTTGATCCGGAACGTTAACTGCTTCGGCCCGTACCCCTTGCCCGTGGACAGCCTATGATGGCCCGCTGCGTTTTGCTTCGATCCAAGCGCCCGACCGGGGGGCCTTCTCCTTCTCTTCCCTTCAGACCCCGGGACCTTGCCGACCTTGCATTCAGCCCTGTTTCACCGCTCAATGCGGTGGATGCGGGGGTGTGGCCATATCATTGCGAAAATGAGCGCAGCGCTGGCGGCGCCTTGTGGAGCGAGCGAACGATGCCAGGGGACCACGCGACGCTCAGAAGGGTGTGAGGCCGATATCGTTGCCAATGTCCAAATTGCCGTGGTGGATCACGAACCGCTGACGCGGGACTTCATCGCCAACGTGATGATGTACAGCGTCAACCGGGAGATTCTGGTTTTTGAGGATTACCAGGGCGTCAACGAGCACCTCGAGGCGGGCCGGGCGCTGCACCTGGTGATTTCCGAGGTCCATCTGCCGGACAAGAGCGGTTTCGCGCTGTTGCGCTTCTTGAAACAGCGTCGTCCCCAGGTCCGGTTCGTCACCATGTCCGCCAATCCCGCCGACGAGATATCGGCTCTGTCGCTGGGCGCCGACGCCTTCCTGGCCAAACCGTTCGCCCTCAAGGATCTCTTCGCCATCGTGCAGCGGTTCGTGGTGGAAGACGACGCGCTTGTCGCGGATGCCACGGTGGCGTGAGCGCCCCCAACAAATGCGGAAGGCGGAATCTCATATGATATGGAGATTCCGCCTTCTTTATTTCTTGAACCCGAAGTGACTAATAACGGTAGTGGTCCGGCTTGAACGGCCCTTTCACGGAGATGCCCAGATAGTCGGCCTGCTTCTGGGTCAAGCGGGTCAGCTTCGCCCCCAGGCGTTCCAGGTGCAGGCGGGCCACCTCTTCATCCAACGCCTTGGGCAGGGTGTAGACCTTGCGCTCGTGCGGCTCGGTGGCCAGGGCGATCTGGGCCAGGCACTGGTTGGTGAAGCTGTTGCTCATCACGAAGCTGGGATGGCCCGTGGCGCACCCCAGGTTCACCAGGCGCCCCTCGGCCAGCACGATGATGGAACGGCCGGATGTAAGACGCCAGCGATCCACCTGGGGCTTGATGTTCTCCCGGGTGCAGCCGGCGGTGGTCTCCAGGTAGCGCATGTCGATTTCGCTGTCGAAGTGGCCGATGTTGCAGACGATGGCCTCGTTCTTCATTTTTTCCATGTGCTCGCCGCGGATCACGTCGCAGCAGCCGGTGGCGGAGACGAAGATGTCGCCCACCGGGGCGGCGGCTTCCATGGTGGTCACTTCGTAGCCTTCCATGGCCGCCTGCAGGGCGCAGATGGGGTCGATTTCGGTGATCAGGACCCGGGCGCCGTAACCGCGCATGGAGTTGGCGCACCCCTTGCCGACATCGCCGTAACCGGCCACTACCACGATCTTGCCGGCCACCATCACGTCGGTGGCCCGCTTGATGCCGTCGGCCAGGGATTCCCGGCAGCCGTAGAGGTTGTCGAACTTGGATTTGGTCACCGAATCGTTGACGTTGAAGGCCGGGAAGAGCAACTCGTTGCTTTTCTGCAACTGGTAGAGGCGGTGCACGCCGGTGGTGGTCTCCTCGGACACCCCGCGCACCCTGGCGGCGATGCGCGTCCAGAATTGCGGGTCGCGGGCATGGCTGACCTTCAGGCGGGCCATGAGCAGGCGCATGTCTTCGCTGTCATAGCTCTGGTTCAGCAGGTCGGGATTCTTCTCCACCGCCACCCCCTGGTGGATGTAGATGGTGGCGTCGCCGCCGTCATCCACGATGAGGTCGGGCCCGCCGCCGTCGGGCCAGATCAGGGCCTGCTCGGTGCACCACCAGTACTCCGCCAGGGTTTCCCCTTTCCAGGCGAAGACCGCGGCCGACCCCTTTTTGGCGATGGCCGCGGCGGCATGGTCCTGGGTGCTGAAGATGTTGCACGACGCCCAGCGGATGTCGGCCCCCAGGATCTTGAGGGTGTCGATGAGCATGGCGGTCTGAATGGTCATGTGCAGACTGCCGGTGACTCTCAGCCCCTTGAGCGGCTGGGCGGGGCCGTATTTTTTGCGCACGGCCATCAAGCCGGGCATCTCGTTTTCGGCCAGGGCCATCTCCTTGAGGCCGAATTCGGCCTGGCCGATATCGGCGACCTTGTAGGGCAGTTTGGGATCCACCTCCAGGAAGGCCTGGCGGGTTTTCAGTTCGGTTGCTGCGGGCATTGCGTTGATTCCTCCTTTTCCCCTGCGCTGCGGGCGCATGCACGGGAATATCGTCCTCATAGGCCCCGGGGTCAAGGGCCCTGGGAAAATAGATCGAAAAGCGGAGCGTCCCCCGGGCGGGGACCAGGCTCAGAAACAGGATCAGATCCCGGCTTTCTGACGAATGGCATCGACCATGTTGGTGCGCTCCCAGGTGAATTCCGGTTCGGTGCGGCCGAAGTGGCCGTAGGCCGACGTTTTGGCGTAGATGGGGCGCAACAGGTCCAGGTACTCGATGATGGCCGCGGGCCGCAGGTCGAACACCTGGGTGACGATCTCCCGGGCGCGGCTTTCGGGTATCTTGCCGGTGCCCATGAAATCGATCATCACCGATACCGGCTGGGCCACCCCGATGGCATAGGCCACCTGCACCTCGCATTTTCTGGCCAATCCGGCGGCCACCAGGTTCTTGGCCACGTGGCGGCCCATGTAGCTGGCGCTGCGGTCCACCTTGGACGGGTCCTTGCCCGAAAAGCATCCGCCGCCATGGCTGCCCTGGCCGCCATAGGTGTCCACGATGATCTTGCGGCCGGTCAAGCCGCAGTCGCCCATGGGGCCGCCCACCACGAAACGGCCGGTGGGATTGATGTAGTAGCGCGTGTCGCCGTCGATCATCTGCTTGGGCAGTACTTTTTTGATCACCTCTTCGATGATGGCCTCGCGCAGATCGTCGTAGGTGACGTCCGGCTTGTGCTGGGCCGATATGACCACCGTATCCACCCGCCGGGGGACGCCGTTCTCGTACTCGATGGTCACCTGGGATTTGCCGTCGGGCCGCAGAAAATCCAGCGCACCGTTCTTGCGCACCTGGCTCAGGCGGCGGGTGAGCTTGTGGGCGTACATGATGGGCATGGGCATCAGCTCGGGGGTTTCGTCGGTGGCAAAGCCGAACATCAACCCCTGGTCGCCGGCGCCCTGCTCCTTGTAAAGGCCTTCGCCCTCGTTGACGCCCTGGGCGATATCCGGCGACTGGTGGCCGATGCTGGTGATCACCGAACAGGTCTGCCAGTCGAAGCCCATCTGGGACGAGCTGTAGCCGATTTCGCGAATGGTGTTGCGCACGATGGCGGGCATGTCCACATAGCAGGCGGTGGTGATCTCACCGGCGATGAAGGCCAGACCGGTGGTGACCAGGGTTTCGCAGGCCACGCGGCAGCGGCGGTCCTGCGCCATGATGGCATCCAGGATCGAATCGGAAATGGCATCTGCCACTTTGTCCGGATGACCTTCGGTCACCGATTCCGAGGTGAAGAGAAAACGTTCGTCGTTCATTCCAGTCTCCTTGGGGAGTTGATTTTAATCGTGCTTTCCTATCGTTGCGCCTGAAAAATGTCAAACGGCTTATAAATACGAGAATGGTTTTAGGTTTTAAATCCTAAAACTATTTTTTACGCACACTTGGAAAACCCGCAGTTGTAGCAGTTCAGGCAGCCTTCGCCGTGGGTCAGGGCGGCGCCGCAATCCGGGCAGACGCCGGCCGGCTGGGACGACGGATTGCTCTCGGTCTGGGTTACCCGCTGCAGCACCTGGGCCATGGCGTCGGGGCAGGAGAGCACCATCTTGCCGTTCTGCCAGATGGGGGACGGGCAGCGGATGCCGGTTAGCTGCTTGATGATCGCCTCGGGCTGGACCCCCGAGCGCAGCGCCAGGGAGACCAGGCGCCCGGCCGCCTCGATCTGGGAAGAGGCGCATCCGCCGGTCTTGCCCATCTGGGCGAACACTTCGCACATGCCGACCTCGTCGGAGTTGATGGTCACATAGAGCCGGCCGCAGCCGGTGCCGATGCGCTCGGTGAGGCCGTAGGTGCGCTGGGGGCGCGGTCGGGGGGCGATGCGCTCGGCCTCTTCCCGGGTGCCGGCCACCGTGAGCACCTGGTGGTGGCGGCTGCCGGAGCGGTAGATGGTGACCCCTTTGCAGCCCATGCGGGCCGCTTCCAAAAAGACCTGGGCCACATCCTCGGCCGTGGCCTCGGCGGGAAAGTTGACGGTCTTGGAAACGGCGTTGTCGGTATGCTTCTGGAATGCCGCCTGGATGTTCACATGCCATTGGGGCGCGATGTCGTGGGCCGTGCGGAAGAGCGCCCGGACGTTTTCCGGAACCGCCTCGACGGCCTGCACCGACCCGTCGGCGGCGACCCGCGCCATGAGCGCTTCCGAGAAGAAGCCGTGCTTCCTGGCGATCTTGAGAAAGAGGGGGTGGACCTCGGACACGCTCTGATCGTCCAGCATGCGCCGTTGGTGGGCGATGGCGAAGAGGGGCTCGATGCCGCTGGAGGCGCCGGCCAGAATGCTGATGGTGCCGGTGGGGGCGATGGTGGTCACCGTGGCGTTGCGCATGGTTATGTTCGCCGCGCCGGCCAGGCGGCTCTGGTCGAAGGCCGGGAAGTTGCCCCGCTCTTTGCCCAGGGCGGCCGAGGCTTCCCGGGCCTCGCGCTGGATGAAGGCCATGACGGCTTCGGCCTGCTCCACGGCCTGCGGGCTGTCGTAGGGGATGCCCATCTGGATCAGCATGTCGGCGAATCCCATGACCCCCAGCCCGATTTTGCGCGTGCGCTTGCTGGCCGCCTCGATTTCGGGCAGCGGGTATCGGTTCACCTCGATGACATTGTCCAGGAAGTGCACGGCGGCCCGCACCGTGGCGCGCAAACGGCCGTACATCACCGCCTTGGCCGACGCCATGCGGGCCAGGTTGACGGCCCCCAGGGTGCAGGACTCCCAGGGCAGCAGCGGCTGCTCGCCGCAGGGGTTGGTGGCCTCAATGGGCCCCAGACCCGGTGTGGGGTTGTCCTGGTTGATGCGGTCCAGGAAGACGATGCCGGGCTCGCCGCTGCGCCAGGCGGACTGCACGATCAGATCGAACAGCTTGCGGGCCGGAACCGAGCGCACGGCATCGCCGGTGCGCGGGTTGATCAGGTCGATGTCGGCGCCTGCCGCCAGGGCGTCCAGAAACCGTTGGGTGATGCCCACCGACAGATTGAAATTGGTCAACCGGTTCAGGTTGGTCTTGGCCGTGATGAAGGCTTCGATATCGGGGTGATCCACCCGCAGAATGCCCATGTTGGCGCCCCGCCGGGTGCCGCCTTGCTTGACGGCCTCGGTGGCCACGTCGAACACCGTGAGGAACGACAGCGGGCCGCTGGATACCCCCGTGGTGGTGGAAACGGTGTCGTCGGCCGGTCGGATCCGGGAAAAGGAAAATCCGGTGCCGCCCCCGGATTTGTGGATCATGGCCGTGTGTTTGATGGCGTCGAAGATGCTCTCGATGGAATCGTCCACCGGCAGCACGAAACAGGCGGCCAGCTGCCCCAGGTGCCGGCCGGCATTCATCAGGGTGGGCGAATTGGGCAGAAACCACAGATTGGAGAGCAGGCGGAGAAAGGTCTTTTCGGACTCGGCCGCCCGGGCCTTGCCGCCGAAGGCAAGATCGGCCTGGGCCACGTGGTGGGCCACCCGGCGCATCATCTGCTCCGGCGTTTCTTTCACCCGTCCGGCGGCATCCTTGATCAAATAACGCTTTTCCAGAATCATCCGGGCCGTGGCTGAAATGGGGATGGGCATGACTTCACAGCTCCTTGCTTGGCAATCGCATGCATTTGGACCGCATCCACGATAAGCACAATATCGCTGGAAATCAAAATGTCTCCGGCGCGAGCGCGGCCTCCAGACCCTCTTGTCGCCGCAGGAAATCCACGAAGGCGCTGCAGACCGGCGAGGGGGTGCGCTGGCGATGGCGGGTGAGGTAGAACCGGCGCTTCAGATCGAGGCCTTCGATGGCCACGCGTTTGAGCGCACCCGATTTGAGGTCGTCGGCCACGGCCAGGGCCGAAACCAGGGCGATGCCGGCGCCGTTCTTGATGCCTTGAAGCACGGCCTGGGTGCTGCCCAGTTCGGCCACGATGTGCAGCGTGCTCACCGGAATGCCGGCCGCCGCCAGGTGCTCTTCCACCGAGCGTTGGGTGCCGGAGCCCTGCTCGCGGACGATGAAAGGCTCGCCGGCCAGGGCGGTGACGGGAACCGAACGTTTGCGCGCCCAGGGATGGGCCGGCGGCACCGCCAGGCACAACCGGTCTTCGACCACGGGGACCTGCCGCAGGCGCCGGTCGTCGCTCAGGGCGCCCACCATGCCGATTTCCAGTTCGCCTTCGGCGATGCGGCCCAGGATGTCGGCGGTATCGCCGACAATCAAGGCCACGCGCACCTGGGGATAGTCGCGGGCGAAAAGCCCGATCCAGCGGGGCAGGATGTAGCCCCCCGGTATGGTGCTGCCGCCGATGGTCAGGCGGCCTTTGATCTGCCCGAGAAATTCGGCCATGGCCGCTTCGGCCTCGTCCCGCAGCGCGGTGAGCCGCTGGGCATACTGGTACAGCAGCGCGCCGGCCTTGGTGGGCACGGCCTGGCGGGCAAGACGGTCCACCAGTTGCACGCCGAAATAGTTCTCCAGCTCTTTGACATGGCTGCTGACCGTGGGTTGGGAAAGCCGCACGGCTTCACCGGCTTTGGAGAAACTCTCGAGTTCGATGACTTTGCAGAAGACTTTGAGATGCCACAAGTCCATGGCGGCCGTTTCCCTGGCGTCGGGCTTTCCGGCCCGATGGCGTCTAGCGCTTGTTGTTCTTCAGTTTTTCCTTTACCCGCTGGAAAACATGGGGCGGCACCATGTCGGAGATATCTCCGCCGAACAGCGCCGCCTCCTTGATGATCGAGGAGCTGGTGAAGAACCAGCGCATGCCGGTCATCAAGAAGACCGTTTCCACTTCACGGTTGAGCTTGCGGTTCATCAGGGCCAGCTGAAATTCGTGTTCGAAATCCGAAACCGCCCGCATGCCGCGCAGGATCGCCTGGGCCCCCTGTTTGTTGACATAATCCACCAGCAGACCGTCGAACGAATCGAAGGCCAGGCCCGAAATATCCGCCATGCTCTCCCTGAGCATCTCCAGCCGCTCTTGCACCGGGAAAAGCGCCTTTTTAGCCGGGTTGTTGAGAATGGCCACGATGATCTTGTCAAAGAGTTTTCTTCCCCTTTGCACGATATCGATATGGCCATAGGTGACGGGATCGAAAGAGCCGGGATAGACCGCAATGCGTTTCATGGGTTCCTTCCGTATCGCTGTGCTCGTTTCAGGCCGGGTAGGGGTTCCTTCGTTTGCAGTGCTTCTAGCATGTAAAGGCTCGGGATGCAATGTTTCAGAAGTGGTTTCAGAAAGTTCAAGCAGGTTTGACCGCCGGCGGACCGCCTGGCTGGGCGTGTTCCCGGCCCGGTCGGCTGAAGCTGCCGAAAATGGGTCTGGCGCTGGTGGCCGTGTGGCGCATCGCGCCGTCGGCCCGTTTTTTGGATCCTCCAGCGCTGCATGGCCGATGGCGGGCGTGCTAGTTGGTTTTGGAGAAAAAACTCAACTGCGTCTGTCCGTAGCGGCGTTCGTCGACTTTTTCCCAGGCGGCAGATGGCGGGGCGATGCTTTCGGCCGGATCGTGCTCGGCGATTATCAAGGCCCCGGGGGCGGCCAGCGCCAGGGTCGCGAGGTGGGTCAGCGCGGGGGGGATCAGGCCGCGGTTGTAGGGCGGGTCGATGAAGATCAGGTCGAAGCGGCCGGCTTCGCCCCGCAGGCAGTTCAGGTTGTTCAGGATGTTCCACTGGACGACCCGGGCCTTGGCTTCCAGGCGGCACAACTGGATGTTCTTGCGGATCGCCTGGAGGGCCGCGGGGGCTTGGTCCACGAAGAGCGCTTCGCGCGCTCCCCGGCTCAAGGCCTCCAGCCCCAATGCGCCGGTGCCGGCGAAGAGATCCAGCACCACGGCGTCCACGGGCCGGGCGCCCAGGATGTTGAAGAGCGCCTCGCGCACGCGGTCGGCCGTGGGCCGGATGGCCATGCCGCGGATGGCCGCGAGCTTACGGCCTCTGCATGTTCCGGAGATGATCCGCAAGTTCCTAAACCTGAAACTTAAAACCTGTAACCATCATCATGCCTTCCCCTGGTCCAGCCTCTTGATGCGCCGGTGCAGGTAGCTGCGCTCCACGCCGATGGATTTGGCCGTGTGGGTGATATTGTGGTCGTTTTCGCGCAGCTTGCGCTGGATGAAGTAGTGTTCGAAGAGCTGCCGGGCCTCCTTGAGCTCTTTCATGCCGAACAGCGCGTCCAGGGGCTGGGACTCGCCGGCGGCGATGCGGGGGTTGTAGGGCTTGGGCAGGTGGTCGGCGGTGATGACTTTGTCGGCGGTCATGATCACCAGGCGTTCGACCAGGTTCTTGAGCTCGCGCACATTGCCCGGCCAGGTGTATTGCTGGAGCATGCTCACGGCTTCGGGGGCCATGCTCTTCTTGGGGGTCCGGCTCTTGTGGGCCGCCTCTTCCAGGAAGGCGTCCACCAGCATGGGGATGTCTTCCTGGCGGTCCTTCAGGCTGGGCACCTCGATGGGCACCACGTTGAGCCGGTAGTAGAGATCCTCCCGGAACAGACCCTTGGTGATCTCTTCTTCCAGCTTCTTGTTGGTGGCGGCGATGACGCGCACATCGACCTGCAAGGTGCGGCTGCCGCCCACCCGCTGAAACTGCTTTTCCTGCAAAACCCGCAAAATTTTGGCCTGGGTCTTGAGGCTCATGTCGCCGATCTCGTCCAGAAAGAGGGTACCCTGGTCGGCCAGCTGGAATTTGCCGATCTTCTTGCTGTTGGCACCGGTAAAGGCGCCCTTCTCATGCCCGAAAAGTTCGCTCTCGATGAGCTCCTCGGGGATGGCGGCACAGTTCACGTCGATGAGCGGCTTTGAGGCCCGCGGGCTCAGGCTGTGGATGTTGCGCGCCACCAGTTCCTTGCCGGTGCCGTTCTCTCCCTTGATCAGCACCCAGCTCTCGCTGGGGCCCACCTTGGCGATGGTTTCACGCAGACCCTGAATCATCGGGCTGGCGCCGGTGATGGCATTTTTGTCGATGGTCTTTTTGCGCAGGTAGCGGTTTTCTTCTTCCAGACGCCGGAAATTGAGGGCGTTGTTGATGGCCACGATGACCCGCTCGATGGAGAGCGGTTTTTCGATGAAATCGAAGGCCCCCAGCTTCGTGGCCTGCACCGCGGTTTCGATGGTGCCGTGGCCGGTGATCATGATCACCTGGATGTGCGGGTTGTTCTTCTTGATCTCCTTGAGGGTCTCCAGCCCGTCGATGCCGGGCATCCAGATGTCCATCAGCACCAGGTCGGGCGCCTCGGCCTCGATGTGCTGCAGCGCTTCGTAGCCGTTGGCGGCCGTGTTCACTTCGAAGCCCTCGTCGATGAGCAGGCCTTGCAGGGATTTGAGAATGGAGGGTTCGTCGTCCACGATCAAAATGGTTGGAAACATGCATCCGTTCCTTTCATCGCCCGCCTTTTGCTTCAGGCCGGCAGTTCGATGACAAATTTGGCGCCCTGGGGGTGGTTGTCCTGAACCCTGATCATGCCGCCATGGTCGCTGATGATGCTGTTGACGATGGTCAAACCGAGTCCCATGCCGGTCTTCTTGGTGGAGAAGTTGGGTTCAAACAGACGGATCTTGTCATCATTGGAGATGCCCACCCCGTCGTCGGCCACTTCGATGCGTACCAGTTTGAGGATCGGATCGTGGGAGACCGAGATGGTGATCGTGCCGTGGCGGCGGATGGCCGACAGGGCGTTGTCCACCAGGTTGATCATCGACTGCTTGATCTGCTGACGGTCCAGGTTCATGGTGGGCAGCGTGTCCTGAATGCGCACCTGGAACTGGACGTTGGGATGGCCCTCCTTGTAGAGCGCCACGGTTTCTTCGATGATCGGCGCCAGGACGCACGGTTTGGGATCGGCCGTGGGAAAGCGCGCGAAGGTGGAGAATTCGTTGACCAGGTTGCGGATCAGCTCGCAATGGGTGATGATCGTCTGGGCGCATTCGTCGAAGACCGGCTCGTTGATCACCTTGGCGTACTTGCGCTTGAGCCGCTGGGCCGACAGGCTGATGGGCGTGAGCGGATTCTTGACTTCATGGGCGATGCGCCGCGCCACTTCGCGCCAGGCGGCCATGCGCTGGGCCTTTTCCAGCTCGGTGAGGTCGTCCATCAGCGCCACCAGGCCCATGTGCTGCCCCGCTTCGTCCTTGAGCACGTTGATGTAAACCAGGAAGCTGCGCGGACGGCCGTCGATGGAGGTTCGCAGCGGGATCTCCATGGTCGACTGTTTCGTGCCGCTCAGTGAATCCATGATCTCCTCGGCCATCTTGAGGCGCGGTCCGGAGAGCAGGGTTTTATAACTCTTCTGGAGAATATCCGCCGCTTTCAGGTTCAGCATCTTCTCGGCCGAGGTGTTGAAGGTGGTCACGATACCCTTGGCATCCAGGGTGATGACACCGGCCGACACGTTTTGCAGCACGATCTCCATGTAGCGGCGCCGAGCTTCGATCTCGATATTCTGTCCGCGCAGCATCTGGGCCGACAGTTCCAGTTGCTCCCGGCCGATGCGCAGATCGCGGGTCATCTTGTTGAAAGCGTCCACGAGGCTGCCGATTTCGTCGTCGGCCTGAACATCCAGGGCAAAGCTCAAATCCCCCTCGGCCACCCGGCGCGTGCCGTCGGCCAGGCGCATGATGGGGATGGTGATGGTTTTGGCCAGGTAAAAACCGAGCCACACCGCGCAGAACACCACCAGCAGCGCCACCACCGACAAGGTGATGTAATAAAAGGTCTGGATCGGCCGCTTGAGCAGTGTAATCTGCTGGTACTCCTCGAAACCGCGCACGATGGAGCTCATGCTGTCCGAAAGCTCGGCCGGCACATAGGTGGAGATGACGATGAAGCCTTTGGCTTCGGCGCCCCCTGCGCCGAACGGCACGGCCCCGATGGTGCGGAACAGTTCACCTTTTTTGAGGGCCGTGGAAATCGTATGCACGCCGGCCTCGTTGGGCGGCTTGAGCAATTCGCCGGCGGAGATGCGCTCGAAGGGCTTGTCTTCCAGCCGGGGCGTCAGTGCATACGTTTTGCGATCGCCGCCGGTATCGTAGAATTCGATCGCATCCAGGTTGAACTCCCGCTGGACCACCTGGACGTAGTTGATCAAGGCGGTTTCCTTGCCGGCATCGAGCATGGCCCGTTTTTCCACCTGGTAGGCGACGCGCTCCAGCAGATAGCGGCTCTCGGTTTCGGCGCGCTGGTACATGGAGTGACCGACCCGCAGAGAGTTTTCCAGGGCTTGTTCCACCGGCACGTTGAACCAGAATTCGATGCTGCTGGTGATGAAGCTGATGGAGAACAAAAAGAGCACGGTGGTGGGCAACAGCGTCAACAGCACGAAGGCCATGACCAGGCGCGTGCGCAATTTGGCGCCCAGGACCTTGCGCTTGCGGTCGTAGAGCAGCTTGACCAGGTTGCGGAACACCAGAAAGATCAACAACAACAAGAGCAATAGATTGATGTTGATCAGAATGAACATCAGGATCTGGTTGGAAACCGGAAAATCGGCCCGGAAGTAAAGATGACGGTTCAGCCCGAGCGCCAGCAGGGTCACCACGGGGATGATCAGGCTGATGAGAATCAGCTCCCTTTTGCGTCGCCGCTTTTCTTCTACGCTCAGGGTGCTTTTTGTCTTTTTCTCGCGAGGGCTCATGGCATTCTGGAAGATGAGCGGATCGGCCGACCGCCTGTACGCTTATTTAATAGATGAAATCGATGGTGTACCAATCGGTTTCGAAATCCCAAAGGGAAACAAAGAAAAGAACATAGTGCAATTTAAAGGGCAGGGTCAGCTTGTCCAGCTTGGCTTTGGCGCGGATCTGGTACCGCTTGCCCCGCTCCAACCGGTCCAGAGACACGATGGGGAGGCTGTCCAGTTCGGCCATGCGCCTTTCGGCCTCTTCCAGGGTTTTGAAGGTCATCGGCGCGTTGCCGTCCCAGGAGCGCGTCACCGTATACTCTTTGCGCAGGATGTCGAATTTAAGCGTGTGATGGACCTCGACGGTGGTGATGGCTTTGTCCGGCCAGAACTGGCGGACACGGTAGAGGTTCAGGTAAAAAGAAAAGGTGGCAGGCACACCGCGCTGGATGGTATCCTCGATCTCGGGAGAGAATGCGTTCTTCACTGTCAGGTAAAGCAACAGGTCATCGCGCGTATTGGTCACGATGATGTTGGTCAGCACTGCATCCTGGGCGCCCATGGCCGGCAACGCCACCACCAGGATACCGAGAAACATCATCGGGATTACGAATTTTGATATGCGTCTCATGCGCGCGATCATGGTGACTGCAATCCTCTATAAACCGAAGGCATCGGGCGCCGTGCCAGGCGGGGAGGCATCATAGAGGGGCGCCTGTTAGTTGGCAAGCTGTTTCAAGGGCGCCGCCGACCAGGTGTCGTTCGTTTCCAAGGTGCGGGTTTGCCAGGCGCCTTTTTGGAGAAAGAATTTTTCGAGGAAGGCGTGATTGAAGGCATGCCCGGAACAACGGGCCACCACATGCCCCATGATCGGCAGCCCGATCAAAGAGAAATCGCCGATGCAGTCCAGCATCTTGTGCCGAACGAATTCGTCCTTGAAGCGCAAGCCGTCGGGGTTGAGCACCTTGTCCTGGTCGATGACCAGCGCGTTGTCCAAGGAGCCTCCCTGGCCGAGGCCGAACTTCTTCATGATTTCCACTTCCTGCAGGAATCCGAAGGTGCGTGCCGGCGCGATCTGCTTGGCGAAAACATCGGTGGTGATGATCTGGTCCTGGGTCTGGGTTCGGATCAGCGGACACTGGCTATACTCGATGGTGCAGGTGATCCGGAAATAGGGCGCCGGGTAAACGCCGACGAACTTGCCTTTATCTTCGATCTCCACCGGTTCCTGGACGATGAAGAAGTGGCGGGGCGCGTCCTGGACCTGGGTGCCGGCCGATTTGAGCATCTTCACGAAGGGCAGGGCACTGCCATCCATGATGGGCAGTTCATAGTTATCCACCTCCACCAGGGCGTTGTCGATGTTGAGTCCGGCCAGGGCCGACATCAAATGCTCGATGGTGGAGATAATGAAACCGTCTTCTCCGATCACCGTGGCCAGGCTGGTGTCCACCACCTTGTTGAAACGGGCAGATACGGAAGGGCGGTTAGGCAGGTCGACCCGCATGAACTTGATGCCGTGATTGATGGGCGCCGGCTTGACCTTCAAGTTGACTTGTTTGCCTGAATGAACGCCGACGCCAGAACAGCTTACTTCTCTGACGAGGGTCCGTTGCAGGTGATTTTGATTCATGGCTCTATATTTCCTTGCGGCTTGCTGCCAAGCCTGTTATTCACGTCTGCGTCGGCTGTCGCGGGGTCTGTTGGATCCCATTCACGAGCACCCCTTGCGCTGGCACGCCGGAACGGGAGCTACCCCCGACGATCTTCTCGACACACCGCTGTCCTCCAAATTCCACATTTCGCTATCGCTCCGGCGCCGCTGGCTGCGCGCACTTGCCCGAAAGGTGCAAGCGGATCCGGCGTCTGGCCGGCAACTATACGCAAAGGCCGTGCCGTTTAGGCTATCCGCAACGTATCCGCTTAATTTGGAAGAAAATAATTTTTCGGTCCAGGGGCGCCAAACCATCTGCCCCCCACATTCCCCCAAAGGGATGTGTTAAAATCGACACACTAATATCCCATGATGCGTCCTTTTGACAACAAATTTGTTTTGTTCGGCGGACGGATCTTCTTTTGGGTCCATGCTCGAATTATATCTATAGCTAAAGGAGGCGCAAGGTGCTGGCAAAGGTATTGAGCAGCGCAGTTATCGGTGTGGATGCTTACCTGGTGGAAGTGGAGGTGGATATCGCCCCCGGCCTGCCGGCTTTTGTCACGGTAGGGCTGCCCGAGACGGCCGTCAAGGAGAGCAAGGAGCGGGTCAAGGCGGCCATTAAGAACTCCGGGTACAGTTTCCCCGATGATCGTATCACCGTGAACCTGGCGCCGGCGCACATCAAAAAGGAAGGCACCGGTTTCGACCTGCCCATCGCCCTGGGGATCCTGGCCGCTGGCGGCGTCGTGCCCCACGCGGCCCTGGCCCGTTTCCTCTTCCTGGGGGAGCTGAGCCTGGACGGACGGGTCAAAGCGGTGTCCGGTTCGTTGCCCATGGCCCTGGCTGCCAGACAGGCCGGTTTTCAAGGCATCCTGGTGCCCCATGCCAATCGCAAGGAAGCGGCGGTGGTGGATGCCATCGACGTGTACGGCATCGAAAATCTGTCCCAGGCCGTAGCATTTCTGCGCGGCGGCGAAACACTGCCGCCCGAGCAGGTGGATGTCGAGCAGCTGTTTTCTCCCCCTGCCTCCGGCCACGAAGATTTCGCCGAAGTCAAAGGCCAGGAGCATGTCAAACGCGCTCTTGAAATTGCGGCGGCCGGCGGGCACAATCTTCTGATGGTCGGCCCGCCGGGCGCCGGCAAAACCATGTTGGCCCGGCGCCTGCCCTCCATCCTGCCGCCGCTGACTTTCGAAGAAGCCATCGAAACCACCAAGGTGTATAGCGTGGCGGGCATGCTGGCCCGGGAACAGGCATTGATTACCCAGCGCACGTTCCGGGCCCCGCACCACACCATTTCCGACGCCGGCCTGATCGGTGGCGGCGCGGTGCCGCGGCCGGGAGAGGTGAGTCTGGCCCACAACGGCGTCCTGTTCCTGGATGAGCTGCCGGAGTACAAGAAACATGTCCTGGAAGTATTGCGCCAACCCCTGGAGGACGGCCAGGTGACGCTCTCCCGGGCCAATTCGAGCATCACCTACCCCGCCCGGGTGATGCTGGTGGCGGCTATGAATCCATGTCCTTGCGGCTATTGCGGCGATTCCCGCCATCCCTGCCGTTGCTCGATGAAGCAGATCGAAAACTATCGCGCCAGGATTTCCGGGCCGTTGCTGGACCGCATCGATATTCACATCGAGGCGCCTGCCGTATCCTACGCCGACTTGCTGGGAGAGCGCCCGGCCGAATCCTCGCAGCGCATCCGCGACCGCGTGATGGCGGCCCGCCGGGTGCAGGCCCTGCGGTTCCGGCGCACGAAAATGTTCTGCAATGCCCACATGGGCAATCGCCAGATCAAGAAGCATTGCGCCATCGACACGGCCACCAGCCGATTTTTGGAGGCGGCCGTCAACCGGCTGGGGCTGTCGGCCCGCGCGCTCAACCGCCTATTGAAGATATCCCGTACCATCGCCGATCTGGCGGAAGAAGAAGCAATCTCCAACCAGCATGTGGCCGAAGCCATTCAGTATCGAGGGTTGGATCGACCTGCGGCCATGATGAACTGATGCTGCCCTGTATTCCACTCCACACGCCCCTCGCAGCCTCCGGTGCGCGGCGGTTTGGCGGTGATCGCCCAGCGCAAGTGGCTTGCCCGGGCCACCCGGACGGTCTAGACATGAAAAAACCCGCTAAAAATCAACATTTCCCTGTTGACAAAGCCCGGAGCAGACTGTAAATGCCTTTTATATGCACCATTGGCGGGTCTTTATAAACTTTCAAAGGAGGAGTTCAGATGACTAAAGCGGAGATCGTCGAGAAAATGGCCACCGAGGCCGGGATTACCAAAGCCGCCGCCCAAACGGCTCTGGAATCTTTTATTGACAGCGTTACCAAGGCGCTCAAGAAGAAAGAAGGCAAAGTGACTCTGGTGGGTTTCGGCACCTTCTTGAAAGGCCGCCGCAAAGCCCGCAAAGGCAGAAATCCGCAGACCGGCGAAGCAATCAAGATCAAAGCCTCCAATGTCGTCAAATTCAAGGCCGGCAAGAAGCTCAAAGACTCCATCTAAGGGTTTAAAGAGTATTTCGAAGGGCGGCGTTACCTCCGGGTAAAGCCGCCTTTCTAATTTCCGTGCAATGCCCATCCCATTCCAGCAAGCCGGCCTCCATCGAACCCTTCAACTGAATGCGTTCGGGCCCGGTCCGCGCCGGCGGAATTCAGGCCGTCACCCATCAATTGCCGCTGGTATAAAAGGCCGCGCCCGCTTTCACGCCAATCTTCTTCAAAAGGATGGCCAGCGGACAAAAGCCGGTAAAAGCGGACTGAAACAGATTGGCCCCGACAAATGCCGTCAGCCAAAGCCAGTAGCCGCTGTGAAAATGCGCCAGCAGAAGAGAGACCAGAACCATCATGCCGGCAAATGCCATGACGACGCGATCGATACTCATGCAAACCTCCTTTATTTGAACAGGTCATCCGATATTCGTTGGTCAGAATAGCAACGGTTTGGCAAAACTCAAGTGGCCGGCGTGGCCGGTGGCCGCGACAAGGTTTTTTCTGCAGGCCGGGCAAAGGTCGGGCGCGTTGACAATACCGGATCCGGGCTTAATTTGCCCATGCTATTTCGGGGCCCCCGGACCAGACGATTTCGACCCCTCCGCCGCTTTTGGATGTGGCGGCAGGTTTTAAAAACCAGCGCGTGGCCAGGGACTCTAATCAAGATGCCGTAATGAAGGAGATGCGATCAATGGCCATCGAGAGCAAGGAAGAGTACATGGAACGCGTGCTGGCGATGAAAAAGCCCAGCTGCCCCCACTGTGGACAGGAGATGAAGCTGTGGGAGGTTCCCCCTATCAGTTTTTCCGATGGACTGGGATGGGGCGAACCCCTCCTGTTCATGTGTTTCAACGATGAGTGCCCCCTTTACATTCAGGGGTGGAAGGACCTGGAAGAGAACTTCTCCCAGCGCGCCTCGATGCGTTGTTTCAACTATCCGGGCACCGAACAGTTCGAATGCATGCCGGTCTTCAGTTCCATGGGCGGCACGGGGCAGATCATCGACGACGAGGTCATGGCCCGGGAAGAGATGCTCAAGGAGCAGACCAAGAAGGGCTTTTCGATCCTGGCCGACTGTTATGTCAATAAAGACGGCGTAACGGTGATGCGGTTGCTCAGCGACGCCTGCGAACCGGTGCGGGTCCGTCTCAAAGCCGCGGAGATGATCGGTGACATCGGCGAGTTGGAGGCCATCGAGCCGCTGCGCAGCATGAAGGCCGCGAATCAGAAGCTGCAGGAAGCCATCGAGGGGGCCGTGACCAAAATACACGAGCGCTATTTCACCCGCGAATGCCCCTTCTGCGCCGAGATCATCAAGCGCCGGGCCAAGATCTGCAAAAGCTGCGGAAGGGAAGTCGCCGGCGAATAACGGTGAAGCGTTGCGTCAGTCGGCCGTTGTGCCGCGATGAACGTTCATGCTGTCGTATGAGCGGAAAATCAACTGTAGGCGCGCCCGGCGCCCTTCTTCCAAAGGCTGGGGAGCCAGGCCGCCGCAAAGGGCTTCGGCCTGGCTGCGGGAGGGAATGGCGGAAAGACCCTCACCGAGCTGTTTCCCGCTGATGGCATCCCATACAATAGCGGTCTTGCCATCCGAGGCCACCGCCAGCGGTATCTGGCAGCTATCCAGCAGCCGGGCGGCCGCCACCACTTCTCTTTCCCGTGAGGCCAAAGAGCCCGCGGCACATTTGATCACCATGCAGCGACGGCCGCCCGCCGATACCACCAGATCCAGGCAGGATCGATAGATTTCGGCGCCCATATCCAGGGTGATGGGCGCATCCACCTCGATATCGCCCCTGGCGAACCCCTTCTCTTCCACCAGCAGCCGTTCGATGCGCTGGCGATTGGCTTCGGCGCCGGCGTCGGCCAGCCTGCGGCCGGTGACGAAGTCCGTGATGCGGCTATCCATGTCGCTGACCATCGGCACCTTGTTTCTCCTCAAAAGTACTGCTGTTGGCCCTATCCTGTGACCAGCGACCGCCCGGTCATCTTGGTCGGCTGGGCAATGCCCATGATCGCCAGGATGGTGGGGGCGATATCTCCCAGGACGCCCTCTCTCAAATGCGCTTGTTTGCGCCGGTCGTCCACCAGTATCAGGTGCACCGGGTTGGTGGTGTGCGCCGTATGTACCTTGCCGTCGGGCGCGATCATGGTTTCGGCATTGCCGTGATCGGCCGTGATGAGCAAGGCGCCGCCTTTGGCCCGAACGGCCTCGACGATGCGCCCCACGCAGCGGTCGACGGTTTCACACGCTGTGATCGCGGCCGGGATGATGCCGGTATGGCCCACCATGTCCATATTGGCGAAGTTGAGCACGATCAGGTCGTAGCGGTCGGAAGCGATGCGCCGCAGCACCTCCTCGGTGACCCCTTCGGCGCTCATCTCCGGCTTATGGTCGTAGGTGGGGACCTCCCGAGGCGAGGGGATCAGGCATCGATCCTCGTTGGGGAATGGCGTCTCTTCGCCGCCGTTGAAGAAGTAGGTCACGTGGGCGTACTTTTCGGTTTCGGCGATGCGCAGCTGGTGCAGGCCTTGCTTGCTGACGACTTCGCCGAGGATATCTGTGGGGCGCTCGGGCGGAAAGGCCATGGGTAGCGTGAAGGCGGCATCGTAGAGCGTCATGCAGACAAAGTCGCTCAGCCGGGGAAGCGCCTCGCGGGTGAAACCTTTGAAATCCGGTTCGGTGAAGGCCCGGGTCAGCTGACGGGTGCGGTCCGCGCGGAAGTTGAAGAAGATCACGGCATCATCGTCCTGGATCAGCGCCAGGGGCCGTTTTTGGGGGTCCGTCATCACCACCGGCTTGACGAATTCGTCGGTCTCGCCCCGGCCATAAGCCTCGCGGACGGCGGCCACCGGATCCTGGGCAGGCGTGCCCTGGCCGCGGGTCAGCAGCCGGTAGGCTTTTTCGGTGCGGTCCCAGCGCGTGTCGCGGTCCATGGCGTAGTAACGCCCGCAGATGGTGGCGATGATGCCGGTGCCGATGCGGGTCATGTGTTCCTGTACGCGCGCCACGTATTTCTGGCCGCTATCGGGGGCCGTGTCGCGACCGTCCAGGATGGCGTGCAGGAATACCTGCTTCAGGCCCCGGCGTTTGGCCAGATCCAGCAGGGCCAGGATGTGGGTGAGCTGGCTGTGGACGCCGCCGTCGGAAACCAGTCCCATAAGGTGCAAGGCGCTGTTTTTCTCCAGAACCCGGGTGACGGCCCGGTTGAGCGCGGGGTTGTCGAAGAAGGAGCCATCCTCGATGGACAGGTCGATGCGTGTCAAATCCTGGTAGACGATGCGGCCGGCGCCGATGTTCAGGTGGCCGACCTCGGAGTTGCCCATGACGCCGTCGGGCAGCCCCACATTCCTGCCCGAAGTCTTCAGGCGCGTGTGGCTGTATTCGGAAAGCAGCCGGGTCAGGTTGGGGGTGCGGGCCAGCGATACGGCATTGCCGGGTCCCGGCGGGTCGATGCCCCATCCGTCCAGTATCATCAGCATCACCGGTTTGGGCCTTTGCATGCTTTTTTCTCCCTGATGATCGATTTGAAAGGTTGAACGCCGAGTTGGGGGCATATTAAGCACCTCGGGCCGGCAGTCAAACCCGATCACTCCACCACGATCTCTTCGCCGTCGAATTGCCTCGTGGGCGCTTGCTGCTGCTGTTTCAGGCTGGGAGTGACCACCCGCCGGGCGTCCACCCACAACCCCTCCAGATCGTAGAAGCGCCGGGTGCTCTCATAAAAGACGTGCAGGATCACGTGGCCGTAATCCAGCAGAACCCAGTGGCCCTCGCCCTGGCCTTCCACGCTCAACGGTTTGATGCCCTGCTTGCGCAAAAAACGCTGGATGTTGTCGGCGATGGCGCTGACCTGCCGGTTGGAGCGGCCGCTGCAGATGATGAAGGCATCGGCGATAGAGGTCTTGCCGCGTACGTCCAGTACCACCACCCCTTCGGCTTTCTTTTCCAGGGCGGCCTGGACATAGATATCCAGTTCATTGTCCCAATTTTCGTTCATCGATACAATCCTCGCTGAGCAATGTATTCGGCCACGGCCGGCGCCACCCATGAGGTTATGGAACGGCCCTGCCGGATCAGGTCGCGGATCTGTGAAGAAGCCACCGCCACGGGGGTCACCGACGCCAGGTGAATCTCGTGCAGCGCCGGATGGGCCAGGTACTTTGCTTCATCATCCAGGCGGTACGCAGGTGAGATGCGCTGCTGGACATAGGACGCCACCTGGCGGCGCATTTCCGGCGTCCATTGGCCGCTTCCCGGACGAGACATGACGATGAAAGCCGCCTCCGCAAAGAGAAGATCGAAGGCGCGCCAGGTGTGGATCTCCATGAAGGCATCCAGTCCGACCATGAAGTAGATCCGTCCGTCCGGGCTGGCCGCCTCTTGGAAGTGGCGCACCGTATCGATGCTGTACGACGGCCCCTGGCGCTGGATTTCCACATCACAGGCCAGCAGTCGCGCGTGCCCGGACAGCGCCAGCTCCACCATCGTCAACCGTTCCCGGGCCGAAGCCAGCTGCCCCTGGCGCTTATGGGGCGGCAGCGCGCTGGGAATGAAGTAGATCAGCTCCAGGCGGAATTGTGCCAGCACGTCCAAGGCTGCTTGCAGGTGGCCGCGATGGATGGGATTGAAGGTGCCGCCGAACAGGGCGATCCGCCGGGCCGGATTCTTTTCGCGCTCACAGGGTTTCATCCAGCCGGTCTAAATGTCTTCGCATGTGGATTATCAATTCGTCGAGCCCCTTGTGGGCCGCGGCGCTGATGCGCAGCACGGCAAGATCGGGCAGTGCCTCGCAGAAGCGGTCGGCCATGAGATCGGCCCCGGTCACATCGAGTTTATTGAGTACCACCAACTGCGGTTTTTCCGCAAGGGCGGCGCTGTGCATGGCCAGTTCATGGTTGACGATCCGATAGGGGGCCGCGGGGTCGGCCTCTTCCAGCGCGCCGGCATCGATGAGGTGCACCAGCAGCCGGGTGCGCTCCACGTGGCGCAGGAAGCGGATGCCCAGGCCGGCGCCGGCGTGGGCCCCCTCGATCAGGCCCGGAATATCAGCCACCACGAACGGTTCAGCCCCATGGGCCGCTACCACTCCCAGGTTGGGGGTCAGGGTAGTAAACGGGTAGTCTGCGATCTTGGGGCGGGCCGAGGAGATGGCGCTGATCAGGGTGGATTTGCCGGCATTGGGCAGGCCGATGATGCCCACATCGGCCATGGATTTAAGCTCCAGGCGCAGGGTGAAGCGCTGGCCGGGCTCTCCCGGCTGGGAAAATTTCGGAGCGCGGTTGGTGGAAGATTTGAAGTGCAGGTTGCCCTTGCCGCCCCGGCCGCCCCGGGCGACGATCACCTGCTGGCCGGGGGCCGTGAGGTCGTAGCGTCGTTCGCCGCTTTCGGCATCGAAGACCAGGGTGCCCACAGGCACCTCGATGACGAGATCTTCGCCACCGCGGCCGGCCCGCTGGCTGCCTTCGCCGGCTTTTCCGCTGGGAGCCTTGTATTCGCTTTTGAACTGGAGGTGATAGAGGGTGCGTTTGTTGGTGGCGGCCGTGAGTATTACGTCGCCGCCCGAGCCACCGTCGCCGCCGTCCGGGCCGCCCCGGGGGATGAAGCGTTCACGTCTGAAGCTGACGCAACCGCGTCCCCCGTCGCCGGACTGCACGATGATAGTGGCTTCATCGATGAATTTCACGCGGCATAAACGCTGACCTTTTTGCCGGTGCGGCCTTTGCGTTCAAAGGTGACGATGCCGTCGATCTTGGCAAAAAGGGTGTAATCCGTACCCATGCCGACATTTTCGCCGGGATGGATCTTGGTGCCGACCTGGCGCACGATGATGTTGCCGGCCTTGACGACTTCGCCGCCGAACCGTTTGGTGCCCCTGCGCTGACCCGCGCTGTCGCGACCGTTGCGTGAGCTTCCGCCCGCCTTCTTATGTGCCATGGTGATTTCTCCTTACGATACGCGCAAACGGCGATTTATGCTTCGATAGCGTCGATCTTGACCGCCGTGAAGAGCTGACGGTGGCCCAGCTTGCGGCGATAGCGTTTGCGACGCTTGAATTTGAAAACCAGAATCTTTTTGCCTTTGCCCTGCTCGACGATGTGGCCCTTCACGGTGGCGCCCGCTACCGTGGGCTGCCCCACCCGGATGGTTTCGCCGTCGGCCAGCAATAACACCTGGTCGAAGGCCACCTGGGCGCCGACATCGCCTTGCAGCTTCTCCACGCGCAGGATTTCGCCTGCTTCGACTTTATACTGTTTGCCCCCTGTCGCAACCACCGCGTACATTGTAAACCTCCCTAAAATCAATGGCCTCTCTTGAAAAATGCGGAATATTAAGCTTTCCGATTTTTTTGTCAAGAAAAATATAAAACGGTGTGGGGCTCGGCAACATTCACCCATGGACAACCAACCGGTTTTTATGCTCTATAAAAGCGTTCGGCAAGCTGTTTCTCAATGTTAAAGAAAGGAAAAGCCCTTTTGAGCACGAGCCCACGCCCCATCACCCTCTGGCAGGATGCCCGATGCCGCTCCCTTGAGATGGAGATTCTGGACGAAGAGCCGCTGGCCATCCGGGTCCAGGGTCAACCCTACGCCGTGGTGATGCGCACACCCGGCGACGAGATCGCCCACGCCGCCGGTTTCTGCTTTACCGAGGGGATCGTCGACCGTCCCGAGGAGATCCTCCAGATTGCCACTTGCGATACCGAGCAGACCAATGTGGTCACCGTCACCTTGAGCCCCGAACGGCGGGCCGGCATCGACGGGTACCTGGCCCGCCGCGGCTACATCAGCCAGACCAGCTGCGGGCTGTGCGGCAAGACCGTGATTGAGGAGGTGGTGCAGGAACTGGCCCCGATGATCGATGATACCACCATCCCGCTGGAAGAAGCGGAAAAGGTCCTGCGCCGGTTGGATGCCCTGCAGCCCATGCGCCGCAGCAGCGCAGCCAGCCACGCCGCAGCGATTTTCGACGCCGGTCTTGCGCCTCTTTCGGTGATGGAGGACGTGGGGCGCCACAATGCCCTGGACAAGGCCATCGGGCGTCTTTTCCTGGACTGCCGTCTTTCTCTGGCCAAGGTGGTGATGATGTCGTCGCGTATCAGCTATGAACTCGTGCAAAAGGCTGCCCGGGCGCGCATTCCCATCGTCATGGGCCTCTCGCGGCCCACGCGCCTGGCCCTGGACCTGGCGCAACGGCTCGGCATCTCCCTGGCCGGCCCGGCCAAACCCACCGGCCTTTACCTTTACTGTCACCCGCGGCGATTCATGGAGCCCGGGCGATGACGGCCGCCGTGCCTTCCGGCCTAGCGCAGTTGGTCAATCGGCCGCTGGTCATCGGCCGTCGCACCATATCCGGACGCCTGGTGCTGGCGCCCATGACCCTGCTGGGACACGTGGCCTTCCGCCAGTTGCTGGACGAACTGGGCGGCTGCGCCCTGATGTTTTCAGAAATGTGCAGCGCTGCGCGCATCCCCACCGAAAACCGCCACACCTCCTCTTATTTCCGTTGGCGGGATGAAGAGGCCGACCGGCTGACGGTTCAGATTCTGGGCTCCGACGGCGGCCGCATGGCCGCGGCGGCCCGGCGCATCGAGGCCGAGGGATTTTTCGGCGTGGACATTAACCTGGGATGCGCCGTCAAGGAGATCTGTAAATTCAACCAGGGCGCGGCCCTGCTCAAGGACCCCGTCGCCGCGGCCGACCTGGTGGGCCAGGTGCGCCGTGCCGTGCAGTGCCCGGTGACGGTCAAATTCCGCACCGGCTGGCGGGACGACCCGGCCATCCCGGTGGCCCTGGCCCGGCGCCTGGAGGATGCCGGGGCCGATGCCCTGACTTTTCACCCCCGGGTAGCGCCCGATTTGCGTACCCGGCCGGCGCGCTGGGAGTACATCGCCCAGGTCAAGGCGGCGGTATCCATTCCCGTGTTCGGCAACGGCGATGTCTTCGACGCCGAAGATTGCCTCAAGATGCTGGCCACCACCGGCTGCGACGGCGTGGCCCTGGGGCGGCTGGCCATCGCCCGGCCCTGGAGTTTCGCCCACTGGTCCGGCGGCGCGGCCCCGGGCGCCTCTATATATAAGGATGTGGCCCTGCGCCTGGCCGACCTGCTCGACCTGCATTTCGAGCCGGCCAAAGCCCTGCGGCGGTTCAAGCGCTACGCGGCCTACCTCGCCGCCAACTTCGCCTTCGGCAACACCCTTTACAACCGCATCCGCAATGCACCGGAAATGGCAGTGGCCCGGCTGGCGGCGGCGGATTTCTTCCGCGACCACCCATCCGAGCGGCGCCGTCCCAATCTGAACCTGCTGCGCTGATCCGTCAATTCCAGCAGCGGCCTTCGAGAATGCACAGCTTGACAAATTTTTTTTCGGCGGCTTTGTAGTTTTCGATGGAATAATGGTTGGTATTTTCCGGAATCTGGAACATGCGGCGGCCTTCGCGTATTTTTCGCCGCAGGGCATCATCTTTCCTGTGTGCCGTGTTCTCCATGTTGGATTTCATCAATAATCCCCCCTGAATCAGTGTTGGTCGTGGTTTCGTTGGGGAGTTGACCAGGAAGCCTGCCTGCAACCAGCGCAAGATAAGCGCCCCGACGGCCATGGCAAGACGGGAACCAAAAGGAGCGGCCGCCCCGTTGGCGTGCCGGGGCGGCCGTTGGGAGGGATCGCGGCGCTCACGCGATCAGGAGGAGGTACTTTCCGCCAGCCGGGCGAGACGCTGTTTGGCGGCCGGATCGATCCAGGGGCGTCCCACCGGCAGGATGTCGGTACCGAAAACTTGTAGGTAGATGACGTGGGCCATCATGTACCAGGCGCTGGCGGCGCAGAGGATCAGCACATAGGCCGCGGCGTGGGTCAGGCCCGGATACCCGAAGTGGGCCAGGTCCAGCAGGATGAACCCGATGAGCAGCAGGGTGAAGGTAATCGCCATGGCGCCGTGGATACGCATGGCGGCCACCCACATGATGGCCGTGTACAAAGTCCAGGCCACCAGGAACCAGCCGACATCGGTGCCGCTGGATTTGTAAATGCCGAAATGGTTCAGCAGGAAAATCACGCTGAGGGAGATCCAGAAGGCGCCGTAGGAAACGAAGGCGCTGTAGCCGAAGTTGTTGGCGCATTTGAACTCCTGGTAGCCGGCGATCATCTGGGCCAGGCCGCCGAAGACCAGGCCCAGCGCCAGGATCGGTCCGATCTCGCAATAGCCCAGGTTGTGGATCTGCAGGATGAAGGTGGTCAATCCGAATCCGGCCAGGCCGACGACGGCCGGGTTGCCGGTGGGGGTGCTTGCTTTTGCATCTGCCATGGGAATCCCTCCTTGGAATTGTTTGTTGGTGTGCAATCAAATGGCCCGCTAGTTGCGGGCTCTGGCGTAACCCATTGAAACCAGGGCCACTTCGATTTCCGGCAGGATGGCCGGATCGTCGATGGTGGCCGGTACTTTGTAGTCCTGACTGTCGGCGATCTTCTGAATGGTGCTGCGCAGGATCTTGCCCGAGCGGGTCTTGGGCAGCCGCTTGACCACGGTGGCCTTCTTGAAGGCCGCCACCGGGCCGATCTGTTCGCGCACCCGCTGGACCACTTCGCGGACGATCTCCTGGGGATCGCGGGTCACGCCGGCGTTGAGCACCAGGAAACCCACCGGCACCTGGCCTTTGAGATCGTCGGCCACCCCCAGCACCGCGCACTCGGCCACGTCGGGATGGCCGGCCAGCACCTCCTCCATCGCGCCGGTGGAGAGCCGGTGCCCGGCCACGTTGATGATGTCGTCGGTGCGGGCCATCACGTAGACATAGCCTTCTTCGTCGATGAAGCCGGCATCCGCCGTCTTGTAGTACCCGGGGAACTCGTACATGTAGGCGTCGATGAAGCGCTGGTCGTTGTTCCAGAGGGTCATCAGGCTTCCCGGCGGCAGGGGCAGTTCCACCACCAGCGAGCCGATCTGGCCCGGGCGCGCCAGGTTGCCGTCATCGCCGATGACCTGCAGGTTCCAGCCGGGGACGGCTTTGGTGGGCGATCCGTATTTGACCGGGAAGCGTTGCAGGCCGACGCAGTTGGCGGCAATGGCCCAACCGGTTTCAGTCTGCCACCAGTGATCGATCACCGGCACCTGCAGATGCCGTTCCGACCACTGGATGGTGTCGGGATCGGAACGCTCGCCGGCCAGAAAGAGCGTACGGAAGCTGGACAGATCGTACTTTTTCACCAGTTCGCCTTTGGGGTCTTCGCGCTTGATGGCGCGGTAGGCGGTGGGGGCCGTGAACATGGCCGATACCTTGTGCTGGGAGATCACCCGCCAGAAGGCGCCGGCATCGGGCGTGCCCACCGGCTTGCCTTCGTACAGGATCGTGGTGCAACCCATGAACAGGGGGCCGTAGACGATGTACGAGTGCCCCACCACCCAGCCCACATCCGACGCCGCCCACCACACATCATCCGGGCCGATGTCGTAGATGGCCTTCATGGACCATTTGAGGGCCACCATATGGCCGCCGTTGTCGCGGACCACCCCCTTGGGCTGGCCTGTGGTGCCGGAAGTGTACAGGATATAGAGCGGATCGGTGGCCAGCACGGGCACGCACGGTTGCGGCTTGGCATTGGCCATTTCCCGGGCCCAGTCCAGATCCCGGCCAGGGATCAGTTCGGCTTCGGCCATGGGCCGCTGCATGATGATGCACCGCTCGGGGGGATATTTAGACAGTGCGATGGCCTGATCCAGCATGGGCTTGTAGGGGATCACGCGGTTGACTTCGATGCCGCAGGAGGCCGAGACGATCACTTTGGGCTGGGCATCGTTGATGCGCGTGGCCAGTTCGTTGGGGGCGAACCCGCCGAACACCACCGAATGGATGGCGCCGATGCGCGCGCAGCCCAGCATGGCGATGACCGCTTCGGGGATCATGGGCATGTAGAGGATCACCCGGTCCCCCTTGGTCACCCCCTGGGCGGCCAGGACGCCGGCAAACAGGGCGGCCTGGTCCCGCAATTTCAGATAGGTGTACTTGCGGATGGTGTTCGTCACCGGACTGTCGTAGATCAGGGCGATCTTGTCGCCCCGGCCGGTGTCCACATGCAGGTCCAGCGCATTGTAGCAGCTGTTGACCTCCGCCCCCCGGAACCAGCGGGAGAATGGAAGGTTGCTGTTGTCGAGCACCCGGTCCCACTTTCGATACCAGAAACAATCCTCCGCCGCCTCTCCCCAGAAGAACTCGGGATCGGCGATGGAGAGCCGATACGCTTCCACATACGGGTTGGTCATGGAACGGATCCTTTCTTGCCGAATTATTTTTGTCCGTCGAACAAAAAGCCGAAAAGCTCCGGCTCAGGAGCCGCATATGAACATGATTCAGATGGTAATCGATATTTCTTTATTATAGACAGGAACAATCAGTTTAGTGTTCTACAGCAAATGATATGCCAGAATGTTATGTTATTTAACATTCAGTTATTATGGATTAATTATCGATTCATGAATTTCAGGGCAGGGATGTGGCTACAATTTTTATTGTAAGTTGCTGCGTGGAAGAGCCGGCGGCATCGGAGCGGCCTGCCGATTTTCCTTCCCACAACCTTTGTTGTGGCTACAAATTCGGTTGTGGCCCTGGGCGGCCGGCGATGTTCACTTGGGCTTGAGCCGTTTGCTCAACGCCTGCTGGGAGATGCCCAGCAGGGCCGCCGCGGCGGATTGATTGTGGCCGGCGCGCTGCATGGCTTCCTGAATAAGCAGTCGCGCCATCTCTTTGAGGGTGGGCAATGGGTCGGGAAAGCGCAGCTCACCGACCCACGCGGCATCCGGGTTGGCGCTCCGGTCGCGCAAAGCCCGGGCCATGTGGTCGCGGATCACTTCCAACGGCAGCACGTTGCTCTTTTGCTGAGCCACGGCATCGAAGATCATGGCTTGCAGTTCGCGCACATTTCCCGGGAAGGGATGATCGGCCATGAGGCGCAGCAGCTCCGCAGGCACCGCCGGCTTTTCCTTGCCCAGGGAACGGGCGGCCTTTTCGGTGAAGAAGTCGGCCAGTACGGCCAGATCCTCCCTTCGGTCGCGCAGGGGCGGCAGCCGCAGCAGATGGGTGCGCAGGCGGTAGTGCAGGTCTTTGCGGAACACGTTGCGCTGCTGCAGATCCCATAAATCGGCATGGGTCGAGGCGATCACCCGGGCATTGCTGATGCGCAGGCTGTCCTGGCCCAGGGGCATGTATTCGTGCTCTTGCAGCAGGCGCAGCAGCTTGACCTGGGAGCCCTGGCTCAGGTCGCCGATTTCGTCCAGAAACAGGGTGCCGTCGGCCGCCTTTTCCACCAGGCCGGGGCGCGCACTGTCCGCGCCGGTGAAGGCGCCCTTCACGTGCCCGAAGAGGGTGTCGGAAAAGACATTGTCGTCCAGGCCGGCCACGTTGACGGCCACGAACGGCCCGGTGCGGCCGCAGAGACGGTGGATGGCCCGGGCCACCAGCTCCTTGCCCACCCCGGTTTCGCCGCGGATCAGCACCGGCTGGGGCGAGGGCGCGATGGACTCGATGTAGCGGAAGAGGGCGGTCATTTTGGGGCTGGCCGTGACGATCTCGGCAAAGGCCTCGGGGTGGGCCAGCGGCTCCTCTTCCAGCTGCTGGCGCAGGGCGCGGTTTTCCTGGTGCAGCTGCCGGAAGCGCAGGGCCTGGTGAATGGCCGTGACCAGGCGGTTTTCATCCACGGGCTTGACCAGGTAGTCCAGGGCGCCGGCCTTCATGCACTGTACGGCGGTCTCCACGTCGATGGTGCCGGTGATGATGATGACCGGCAGTTCCGGCCGGCTGGCGAGGATCTGGGTCAGCAGGGACCGCCCGTCCAGGTGGGGCATGTTCAGATCCAGCAGCACGCAGCAGGGCGCGCGGCTTTGCAGCAGGTTCATGGCGTCGCGACTCTCCCGGCAGCAGATCACATGATTGAATCCGGCCAGCTGCAGGGTGGTGTCGATGGCCAGCAGAATGGGCTCCTCATCATCGATCACCAGGATGGGCGCCGGGGGATGGAGTGCTTGGGTCATTCAGCCTCTCCTCTGGGGCCGCCGGTTGTCCCGTTGGCGGGCAGGATCAGGGTGGCCGTGGTGCCTTCGCCTTCACGCGATGCAAAGGTCAGGCGTCCGCCGTGGTCGCGCGCGATGGTATCCGAAATCGAGAGCCCCAGGCCGATGCCGCCGCTGTCGCGCCGGGTCGTAAAAAACGGGTCGGTGACGCGTTCCAGCACCTCGGGGGGCATGCCGGCGCCGGTGTCGCGCACGGCCAGCCAGACTTCATGTCGGCCGGCATCGTGGCCGGTGCTCACGAAAATGCCCTGGCGCCGGTCCGACAAGGCCTGGCAGGCGTTGACCAGCAGATTGAGGACCACCTGCTCCAGGCGCTGGTCGTTGCCCGCGACCGGCGGCAAGCCGGGGGCCAGGGTCGCTTCGAAGGTGTCGGTGTTTTTCTTGATCATGTGCTCCACCAGGGCGATGGCCTTCTGGGCCATTTGGTTCAGGTCCACCCGATCCCGCAGGTCCGAGGGCCGCTGGCCGGCGAAATCCTTCAATTCCCCGACGATCTGTTTGACCCGGGTGACCCCTTCGCGGGCGTCGCGCAGCAGTTGGGGCATGCGCTGGCGCAGCCCGTCGTAGCTCATGCCGCCGAATTGCAGGGTACGGCCTTCGGCGCAATGGCCATCGAGCACCGGCAGGCTGCCCTGGAAATACTTTTCGAAAACCTGGATGTTGAGCAGCACCGAGGTGATGGGGTTGTTGATCTCGTGGGCCACCCCGGAGACCAGGGTCCCCAGGGAGGCCATCTTGGCCGCCTGGAACAACTGCTCCCGCTGCAGGTCGGCCAGCTCCTGGGCTTTTTTCCGGCGGCTTTCCACGCCGGCCCCTTCCCAGACCACATACCCCACCAGCACGATCACCACCAGCAGAATGGCGGCGAAAATCAGCGACATGTGATGCACGATGGCGCCGATCTGGGCGCGCACGTCTTCCACGTAGACCCCCGTGCCGATGATCCAGCCCCAGGGTACGAATTCTTTGACGTACGAGATCTTGGTCACGATCTTTTTGGGGTTGTCCTGCCACTGCCATTGGTAGTCCACGAAGCCGGCTCCATGGCGCCGGGCCGTTTCCACGAAGGTGCGGAAGAGGTGCTTGCCGGTGGGATCGGTGAAATCGCTGACGTCCCGGCCTTCGAGGTCCGAGCGGTAGGGATGCATCACCATGCGCGGGTGCATGTCGTTGATCCAGAAGTAGTCCTTGCCGTCCGGGCCGTAGCGCAGGCCGCGCAGCAGATCGATGGCCCGCCGCTGGGCCTCGGCCAGGGGGAGGGAGCCGGCCTGGGCCTGATCGGCGTAGTGCTGGACCGTGCTCCAGACCACTTCGGTGAGGGCGCGGATCATCTCGCGTTTGCGGTCCATCAAATGGGCTTCCATGCGCGGCGGCACCAGCCAGAAAAAGGTCACGGCCAGCAGCGCCACGGCCGCCAGCGCCGGCAGGAAGATTTTGGTGGGCGCCGCCTGGATGCGCCGGATCTTCAGCCAGGCGCTCTTTTTCAACTCGGCCCGCATGCCTGTGCACCGCTTTCGTTCATTCGCTTCGTGCCGAAGCGCAGATCATGCAAGGCAGGCAAAGGATCGGTGGGGGAAGCGTTTCTGCCTTGCCGCAGGAGAGCCAGTTTAGGCGGGGCCGGCAGCGGATGTCAAATGGCAATTGGCGACGAAGGCCGTCCCCTGGATGTTTCGAATCAGACGCTTACAGGAAAAAGTCCGGAAAAAGCGGTGTGCCCGGATCGACGGCGTACGGCTCGAAATCGGTCACACCGGTCTCGCGCAGCAGGGGTTCGTCGATGAAAAAGTTGCCCGTGCAGGCGCGGCTCTCCCGGGTGAGGATCGTATGGGCCGCATCGGCCAGGATTTCGGGCTTGCGGCTGCCGCGTACCACCGCTTCGCCTCCCAGCAGGTTGCGCACCGCCGAGGTGTCGATGGGGGTGCGCGGCCAGAGCGCATTGACGGCGATGCCCAGCGGACGCAACTCCTGGCTCATGCCCAGCACGCACATGCTCATGCCGTACTTGGCCATGGTGTAGGCCACGTGGGGTGCGAACCAGTTGGGGTCCATGTTGAGCGGCGGCGACAGGTTCAGGATGTGGGGATTGGGTGCCTTTTTCAAATAAGGCAGGCACGCCTGGGAACAGGCGAAGGTGCCCCGGGCATTGACCTGGTGCATCAGGTCGAAGCGCTTCATGGGCGTCTCCGCCGTGCCGGCCAGAAAAATGGCGCTGGCGTTGTTCACCAGGATATCGATGCCGCCGAAGACCGCGGCGGTTTTGGTCACGGCCGCCAAGATCTGATCATCGAAACGGATGTCCATCACCACCGGCAACGCCCGGCCGCCGGCTTTTTCGATGGCCTCGGCCGCCGTATAGATGGTGCCCGGCAACTTGGGGTGGGGTTTGGTGGTCTTGGCCGCGATGGCCACGTTGGCGCCGTCCCGGGCGGCCCGCAGGCCGATGGCCAGGCCGATGCCCCGGCTGCCGCCGGTGATGAAGAGTGTTTTCCCTTTTAGATTTGCCATGGCGTCGTCTCCTTTGTTGGGCGTACAATGGGGATGCCCGGGTCGGTTGGCAAGCGGCCGAACGCATTGGGAGCGGGCCGGGTGGCCGCTTCCGGGGTGGAATGGTTTTGACAACCCAGGGCTTTTTGCTTATTGTGCGGACCGCTCCGGCTATAATATGATTTGTTAAATTGGTGGGTTGTGGATTCAGTGGAAGGGCGCGCGCGATGAAGGCAGGCAAATGGGCGGGGATGCTGCTATGGCTCCTTGGGTCGGCCGTTGCGGTGCATGCCCACACCCTGGTGGTGGCGCCTCACCCCGACGACGATATCCTCACCTCGGCCGGCGTCATCCTCCAGGCCGTCCAGGCCGGCGAGCCGGTTACCGTGGTATATATGACCAACGGCGAAAACACCCGGACACCGGACGGACTGCTCCGGCAGGCCGAGGCGGTGGCCGGCCAGCGCCTCCTGGGGGTGTCCGAAGATCAGCTGATCTTTCTCGGCTACCCGGATGCTTTCCTGACACGGATTCTCGTGGATTGCCCGTCGCCGGACGACCGGTTGGTGACGCCCTTCAACCGCTCGGCCACCTACGGCAACCGCGGTCTGGGGCGAAAAGATTATCACGCCTACCGCTTCGGTGCCTCCGCCGCCTACAACCGCCCCAATCTGCTGGCCGATCTCGAGGATATCCTCACGTCCAGAAGGCCGGAGAACATCTACGTCACCGCCGAATTCGACACCCATCCGGATCACGCCGCCACCTATCGCCTGCTCAGACTCGCCGTATCGGCCGTGCGTGCGGCCGACCCGGCCTATGCCCCCGTGATCCACAAGACCATCGTCCACTGGGACCACGTCGCCTGGCAGCATCCCCCCTGGAAACATCCCATGGACCCCACGGGCCTTTTCCAGGAGATCCCGGACCTGGCGCGGACCGGGCTCGTCTGGCGCCGGCGCGAAAGCCTCGAAGTGCCGCCGGCCATGCAGTCCACCGATCTTGCCGCCAATCCCAAGTACCTGGCCATCGCGGCCCACGATTCCCAGGGCGGCATCCGGGGCTATCTCAAAAACTACGTCCATCGCGACGAATTCTTCTGGGCCGAAAGCGTCGCCGGCACCGATCCGCCGCCGGTGGCAGCAACCGGGAGCGACCCGAATCGCCCCTGTCCGTGTGCCGCCAAGACCCCCTAGTCGCCCCGGGATCGAATGGACCACAGCCGTTCAACCAAGGATCGATTGACACCGATGCTTCCCGACCTGCCCGTTACCGAGGTGCTCGAAGCGCTCCAGGCGGCATTGGCCCGGCACAAGGCGGCCGTGCTGGTGGCGCCGCCCGGGGCCGGCAAGACCACCACCGTGCCTTTGGCGCTGCTGGCGGCCGACTGGCTGGCCGGCTGCCGGATGTTGCTCCTGGCCCCCCGCCGTCTGGCGGCGCGGGCCGCGGCCCAGCGCATGGCCGATCTGCTGGGCGAGACGGTGGGACAGGCCGTGGGCTACCGCATCCGCCTGGAGAGCAGGGTGAGTTCAGCCACCCGCATTGAGGTGGTGACGGAGGGGGTGCTCACCCGCCGGCTGCAATCCGATCCCGGCCTTACCGGCGTGGGCCTGGTCATCTTCGACGAGTTCCACGAGCGCAATCTGGACGCCGACCTGGGGCTGGCCCTGTGCCGGGAAGTGCAGGCCGCTTTCAACCAGGATCTGCGCCTGCTGGTGATGTCGGCCACCCTGGACCCGGCGCCGGTGGCCGCCCTGCTGGACCATGCCCCCCTGATCCGCTGCGAGGGCCGCGCCTTCCCCGTGGAGACCCGCTATGCGCCGCCGCGGTCGTCGCTTCCCATGGAACGGGCCGTGGCCGATGCCGTGCTGCGATCCGTAACCGCCGACGAAGGCAATATCCTTGCATTTTTGCCCGGCGCGCCGGAGATCCGCCGGGTGGCCCGCCTGCTGGCGGGGGTCGGATTGCCCGGGAGCTGGCAGGTGGCACCCCTTTTCGGCAACCTCGCCCGGGCCGAGCAGGATGCGGCCATCGCGCCGCCGCCCCCCGGACGGCATAAAATCGTTCTGGCCACGTCCATCGCCGAAACCAGCCTGACCATCGAAGGCATCCGGGTGGTGGTCGACGGCGGCTTGCAACGGGCGCCGCGCTTCGATCCCCGGGCCGCCATGACCCGCCTGGTGACCCTGCCGGTCTCCCAGGCCTCGGCCGACCAGCGCCGCGGCCGGGCCGGCCGTCTGGCGGCGGGCATCTGCTACCGCCTGTGGAGCGAGACGGCCCACGCCACCCTGCCGGCCCACAACCGGCCCGAGATCCTCGACACCGATCTGGCCGGTCTGGCCCTGGAGCTGTCGTTGTGGGGCGCGGCCTCACCCGAATCCCTGGGCTGGCTGGACCCGCCGCCGGCCGGTGCCTATGAACAGGCCCTGGCCCTGCTGACCGACCTGGGGGCCGTGGACGACCAGGGCCGGATCACCGAACACGGGCGCCGCATGGCCCAACTGCCGGTGCACCCACGGCTGGCCCACATGCTGCTGGCGGCCCAGGGGGAGGGGCAGGAGGCCGCGGCCTGCGACCTGGCGGCCCTCCTGAGCGAACGCGATCCGTTACGATTCGGCGGCGGTCGGGCCGAGGCCGACCTGCGCCTGCGGCTGGAAGCGCTCCACGCCTTCGAAAGCCACCGGCCCCTGGCGCTTGCCGACGGCCAGGCAGACCCGGGCGCCCTGCGGCGCATCGTGCAAGTGGCCTCGCAATTGCGGCAACGCCTCGGCGTGAAGCAACGGCCGGAAGTCCCGACCCACGTGGGCCGGCTGCTGGCCTGGGCCTATCCGGACCGCATCGCTTTGGCCCGACCGGGCAGCCCGGGCCGCTACCACCTGGCCAACGGCCGCGGCGCCTGCTTCGATCCGCCCGACCCTCTGGGTGTTCACGACTGCCTGGTGGTGGCCGAACTGGACGGCGAGCGGCGCGAGGCGCGCATCTTTCTGGCTGCGGCCTACGACCGCGACACCCTGCTGGATCAATTCGGCGGCCGCATCCGATGGCGGGAGGAGATCTCCTGGGACGACCAGCGCCAGATCCTGACCGCCGAGCGCCGTCAGGCCCTGGGCGCCCTCACCCTGCGAAGCGAGCCCCTGGCCGCGCCCGATTCCCGGGCCGTGACCGCCGCCGTGGTGGCGGCCATCCGCAGAATGGGCCTGGCGGTGCTGCCCTGGACGCCGGCCCTGCGCACCTGGCAGGCCCGGGTCGTGCTGCTGCAGCGCCTGGGGGCCGGCGACGAAGCGTGGCCCGATCTCTCCGATAGTGCGCTGCTGGCCGATCTGGAGCGCTGGCTGGAGCCGTACCTGGAAGGGGTCACCAGCCGCAAGGCATTGGGGCGCCTGGATCTTGCCGGCGCCCTGCGCAGCCGCCTCACCTGGCGCCAGCAGCAGCTCGTGGAGACGCTGGCCCCCACCCAAATCGTGGTGCCCAGCGGCAGCCGCCGGCCCATCGACTACGGCAGCGACCCGCCGGTGCTGGCCGTGCGCCTCCAGGAGTTGTTCGGCTGCACCGAGACCCCCGCCATCGCCGGCGGCCGGCTGCCCCTGCAACTGCACCTGCTCTCTCCGGCGGGCCGGCCGGCCCAGATCACCCGGGACCTGGCCGGTTTCTGGCGCAACAGCTACCCGGCCGTCAAAAAGGAACTCAAGGGCCGCTATCCCAAACACTTCTGGCCCGACGACCCGCTGGCGGCCGCGCCCACGGCCCGGGCCAAGCCGCGTCGCCGCTGATTTGTCGGTGGTTTTCAATGTCGCCAGTATGAATATTGCAGGCTGCTTATCCGGCTAAAGTTGCCCGGCTGCAAAGAGAGTGCACCAGCCTGCGATCCGAATACAATCAATTTCTTTCCGCTTACACGTGCGAGACCCGTGACTCTTCAACGGAGAGCGCAGGCGATGGTAACCCGGGTGCGAAGTAATACATATTTCGACAGGGTATGAATTACCCCCTGGGCCAGATTCTTGTATCAATCCAGCGGAATTGATGTATAGTTTCATTATCATCTAAGAACCCTGAAAAAGGAGAAAAGAATGAGACGAATTATGTCTATGGCTGTTCTTTTTTGCCTTCCGCCGGTTCTTCTGATCGTAATTTTTCCAGACAACGCAAATGCCATTCCGGCATTTGCCAGAAAATACCAGACCTCATGCATGCTGTGTCATGCCCCCTTTCCCAAGCTGACAGCCATGGGGGAGTCATTCCGCCTCAATGGTTACAAACTGCCCGATGCCGACGAGATTTATGTCAAAGAGCAACCGGTATCCATGGGCGCCGAAGCCTACAAAAAGGTTTTCCCCAAAGCGGTCTGGCCGTCCAGCATCCCGGGCGTGCCGCCGATTTCCATCCGCGCCACGGGCAACGTGGCCTACCACCCTTACGGGCCTCAGGACGGCAACAGCGATTTCAATTTTCCTTCCGAAGTAACGCTGTTAGGAGCAGGATCGTTTGAAAACGATTTTGCCTTCTTCGCCCAAATCGGTTTTGAAATAGAGGATGACACGACCACCACGACGCCGATGGCATGGCTGATGTGGCAAAATCTGTTTTCAGGAGTTATCGGCGAGCATCACCTCGACCTCAAGGCCGGCAACGTGGGCAGACACGCGATTGCTCTGCCCAATGCCAGGAACGAAAATAACATTACCCTGGAAGACTACCTCTATGCCACAGAACTGGACCTGGATAACCAGCCAGGATTCCAGGTGGTTGGCTATGGCCGGCATTGGCGCTATGGCGCCGGTGTTGTCGAGTCGGATCGGAAAAACACCAATAAGGACTTTTATACGGCCTTTTCCATCAAATTCGGCGGGCTGGGCTATGACGGCTCCGGGCAGACGTCCGCCGCGGGCGGCGTCGGTACCAGCCCGGCGGGATACTGGCTGGACAATTCGGTCCAGCTCGGATTTTTTGCATACGAAGGTTATGTCGAGGAAAACGCGGACCGATTCGATCGAATCGGTGGCGATGCCCGCATCACTTATCAGAGCCTCTCTGTAGCCGGAGGATATATCACCGGTAACAACCGGCAGGCCAACGAGGACAAGCATATTTGGTTTGGCGAAGCGCAGTATTTTGTCTTCCCCTGGCTCATTCCTTACATCAGATACGAAGATATGACGGTGAAAAATGTCGATAACGCCGATCTGGCCCGATTTATCGTTGGTTCGGCCATGCTGGTGCGTGCCAACATCAGGGTCAACCTGGAGGGCAGAATATATACGACGGATCAGCCGACCGTGGCGGCTGACGGCGAAACCAAAGATGACGATCAGATCGCCTTTTTAATCGATTGGGCGTTCTAGTAAAAGGAGGAGGATGGCATGAAAAAGTCAATGAAAAGTATGGTCATCTCAGGGTTGGTTTGTAGCATCGCCCTGTGCCTCAGCTTGATTCCGCTGACGGGCCGGGCGCAACAGGACCCGGGTGGCACGATCAAGGGCACGGTCGATTCCCCCTTTGTCCAGCGATATCAGGCGTTGGTCTATATAGACCAGGTAAAGGGAGACTTCACCCCTCCTAAAGAGAATCCCCACATGAGTCAGAAGGGATTGGTCTTCGAGCCGCACATCTTGCCGGTCCTCAAAGGTTCCACGGTTGATTTCACCAATGACGACACCGTGTCCCACAATGTGTTTGCGCCCCCAGGCGCTGCGACCTCGTTTAATCTGGGGATATACGGGCCGGGGGTCAAAAAGACCGAGACGTTTGACACCCTGGGAGAGGTTCCCCTGCTTTGCAGTGTCCACCCGGAAATGTATGCTTACGTGATTGTTCTGCAGAATCCCTATTTTGCCTTGACCGACGTCAACGGCGGATTTGAAATAAAAAACGTGCCGCCGGGAAGCTACCAATTGAAAATCTGGGATGAAAAACTCAAACCGGCCGCCAAACCGGTGACCGTGACGGCAGGTAAAATCACCACCGTGGAATTCAAGAATCTGGTTGAAAATTGAAGACGGTATAAGACATGTTTGCTGGAAGCTTACCGGGTATGACGGCCAGGAGGCACACACGTGCAGCAGTACTCCTTTGCCTGACCTTTTTGTTCGCACAGCCATGCCTTGCCGATGAGATCGAGTTTCAAAATCCAAAAACGCCTCAAAACGGTGTCGTGGTCAAAGAGGATGCCGACAGCGTGACTATCCGGTTTCAACGACAGGTCATAAAATCAATCACCCGGCGCGAAAGCGAGAGTTCGAGCGATCCTGGGGATCTGGTGATCTGGCAGCAGACAAAGGACTATCTTATCCTTAAAATTCCGCGCGGCAGCATTCAGATCGTGCCGCAGCAGGCCGTCCCTTCTGCCCTGCCGTCCCAACAAGAACCGGTGCCATCCGATCCATATCAAAGCAATGGCACCGGCACCGGGCATATTGGGCCGCCCGAACCCGTCGGTACCGCCGAAGCGGCTCCATCTTCGACCGCGGCAACAGATATGACGACGCAGCAATCATTGCTGCAGGAAGAGATGGGCAGTGTGCAAGGAGTGATCAAGTGGAAGAAAATGCCGCTGTCAAATGCCAGAGTGAAGATCGTTCTCGAACGCTACACGGGGTTTTCGATGGCCGCTGTTAAAAGATGGTATGAGTCCAAAGGCACCCTGCAACAGGAGGACCCATTTGCGCTGGAAACGTGCACCGACGCCACGGGGCATTATCTTTTCCCCCAGGCGCCGCCCGGATACTATCGCTTGCACTGGATGCCCGACGCAAGCACCGGCTGGGTGCACAGGCTCCGCGAAAATCCAGATCTGGAGGTAATTTCCGGAAATCGGACCATCGGAAATGTCCCCGAAAAAATGCAGTAAGGAGGAGATCATGCGACTTAAAATGGCATCGATTTTCGGGCCGGTGTTGATTATTTGCCTGATACTGATCCTGGCCGGGATGAAACCGGCCCAGAGCCAATCGGCAGACAGACCCAAACCGGCCGCCGATGCACACGGCCACGGTCCGGGTTATGTGGTGACCCCCGCCGTGGGTCCGGGCTGGCTCAAGCTGATCGGCATTTTCGACATCAGCATGACTCCGATGGGACAAATGGGAGGTGATGGCCCGCCTCCGGCGTCCACCAGAGTAGAACCTGAATTTCCGGTGGAAGGAGGCCCGCCACCCGGCGGCATGGGCATGGGCGGAATGATGGGAGGTAATTATTCAGGCGACCAATTCAGCGATTCGGAGTTGCGGCAGATGGGGGACGAAAAATTCGCTCTGGCCGGTTCAGATTTCTACCGTCTGGACTGCCGCGCTTGCCATGGGCCGGAAGGCCATGGCGCACCACCTGAGATCAATTCAGTAATCGGTCCAATACAGGCAACCGCTGCAGGGCTTGTCGAAGCGCGCATGAAGAAAATGGGAAGGCCGATCGGAGAAAAAATGGCCCAGGAGCTTGCCTCCCAGGCTTTGCAAAGCGTCCTTGAGCGCCTTCAAAAGGGTGGCAAGAAAATGCCCTCCTTCAGCCATCTGCAAGGCAAAGAAGTCGATACGCTGATCCAGTACCTTAAAATGCTTGTGGGCGCTCCCGCATCTCAGGCAAAATCGACTCTGGTCAGCGAAAACACCGGTCGGGTGGGCGAACACCTGGTCAAGGGCACCTGCCAGATCTGCCATGACGCAACGGGTCCGGGAATGCGGAGCGGCGGCATGATGCAGGGCATCATCCCCTCGCTTGCCAGCTTTCCCTTTGAACAGTCCATGCAAAGCATTGTCTGGCAGGTTGGATACGGATCACGCCACATGATGATGATGGGCGGGCAGCGAATGCCGGCCTACCCCTATATTACGGTGCAGGAAGCCGCCGCCGCTTATATTTATCTTGTGCGGTATCCGCCGATGTGATGGCGCTGGAGAAGTAAATGGCGTGCTTTATGCTTTCGCTTCACCCCGATAGGAAGCGTCCATCCAAAACCGGAGAACAATTGCAATGCTCCCGCCACGGCAGTAAACAACGTGGCGGGAGGAACAGTGGGGATAGGGGCTTGGTGAAGAAAGCCGCCCCGCTCAAAGCACTTTCTGCAAAATAGCTGCGAAAATTCTTCCCACCTAATGCGCAATATCTAACCTATCGATCCACTTGCTTCCCGGCCCATAATTCGAAAACTACTTTTATTCTGGCTGTTATCTTTGGCACAGAAGATGCTCTGCAGTCTATCGCAAGCACAATTAAGGAACCATGGAAAGGAGGCCGCCCAATGCCGACCGATCATTTTGTCCGGGTGGCTGACCTGACACTTCCCCGGTATCAACTGGTTCTCCCATGACAGCAGCCATTTACTGCAAACTATGCTGGGTTGGAAGGGTGACGCCCATATCGGCCCCCTGCACATTGTCAGCAACTTGTTGATCATGGGCGGGATGATTCTGCTGGTTTCCGCCTGGCGGGTATTGTACCAGGCGCAGCGTCAGGGAACCTTGGCGGCCAGTGGCCCTTATGCCAGGATGCACCATCCGCAATATGTAGCGTTTATGCTGGTGATGCTCGGTTTTTTATTCCAATGGCCGACGCTCGTGACCCTGGTCATGCTTCCCGTGCTGGTATGGGTATATGTGCGGCTGGCCAAACGAGAAGAGAAAAAAGCGTTGCTGGCGTTGGGTGAAGTCTATGCCTGCTACGCCCGTCGAACACCGCGCTTTATCCCCAGAATAGGCAAACCGGGGAATAAAGGCGGTACAGGCGATTCCTGCCGGGGAGCAGATGATGGATCGCAAAAGCCGATCAATGGCATTATTTAAGGGGGAAGAAGCACGGCAAGCCAGCCGGCGACCGCGACCAGAGCCGCGGTACCCCAAAACAGGGCTCTGGGAAGTCTTCTCAAACCCCTGTAGGCGATGCGGTAGCGCCCGGGATCTTGAAGCCATACCAATCCTTCGGATACAATTTCCCACGCACCTTGTACCCCCATGACAACATACAAAATGAGCATTGGGCCGGACCTGCCCGCTGCGATGGCGCAACCCAGCATCCCAAGCGCATAGGCTAAAATGACAGGGACTGTCTGCAGATGAGCAAATTCGTGATCAAACCCCATGTCACGACTCAAAGGATCCGACAATCCTCGCCGCAGCAACCAGTTTGCCACCGGCGGATGGGGGATGACCAAAGGACCGATACCGCTCCTGTGCATAAATCCGGGACCTATCGTTGCGCGGGCCGTTGGTCCGAACCAGAGTTTTTGGTATCGTGTTTCCTCTGACATAAAGACTACCTGTGGCGCTAGACGCCGTACTCCTTGAGCTTCAACTGCAGCGTGCGGCGGCTGATGCCCAGGATGTTCGCCGTGCGGGTGCGATTGCCGTCGTTTTCGGCCAGGGTCCGCAGTATGGTCTCCTTTTCCAGCTGCTTTAACGAGCGATCGACGGGGGGATCTACTGCTTGAGGCGACGCTTCTTGCACATCCGGCTCCGCCGAATCCGCCTCCGGTCCCCGCAGAGGCGAAGGGAATTCTTCCGGAGTTATCCGCTGACCGCGGGCCATGATCACGGCGCGCTCGATGGCGTTTTCCAGCTCGCGGATATTACCGGGCCAGTCGTGGCGCATGAGCAGGTCCATGGCCTTGGGGGTGAATCCCTGCAAGGCTTTTTTGTTTTTTTCCGCAAAGCGTTTGAGAAAGAAATCCGCAAGCAGGGGAATGTCATCGCGTCGCTCCCGCAGGGCCGGTGCCGTCAGGCTGACCACATTGATACGGTAGTAAAGATCTTCCCTGAAGCGGTTGGCCCGGATTTCTTCCTGCAGGTTTTTATTGGTGGCGGTGACGATGCGGGTGTTCACCTTGATGGTCTTGGCGCTGCCCACGGGCTGGAATTCGCGTTCCTGCAACACGCGCAGAATTTTGGATTGCAGCGGCAGCGGCATTTCGGCGATTTCGTCGAGGAAAATCGTTCCCTCGTCGGCCTGTTGAAAGCGCCCCTGTCTGGCGCTGAGCGCGCCTGTAAAAGCGCCCTTCTCGTGGCCGAAGAGCTCGCTTTCCAACAACGTTTCCGGCAAGGCGGCACAATTGATTTTGATCAGCGGATGGTTCTTGCGGGGGCTGTTCTGATGAATGGCGTTGGCGATGAGCTCCTTGCCGGTACCGCTTTCGCCCAGAATCAATATCGTGGCATCGGTGGGGGCCACCAGGGCCACGGTCTCCAGCAGTTCCTTCATTGCTTTGCTGCGGCCGATGATGTTGGCGAAATCGAACCGGCTTCCCAGTTGCTCCTTGAGCAAAAGATTCTCTTTTTCAAGCCGGGTGTGCCGCAGGGCTTTTTCGATCGACAACAAGAGTTCTTCCACATCCAGGGGCTTGGTCAGGTAGTCGTAGGCGCCGGATTTCATGGCCTTGACGGCGGAATCCACCGAAGAGTAAGCAGTCATCATGATGATGGGGATTTCGGGATTCAAGGTCTTGATTTTATCCAGGGCTTCGATGCCGCCCATGCGCGCCATCCGGATATCCATGAGAATCAGATCGTAGAAGGTTCCCACCACGGCTTCGACCGCCGCCTGGCCGTCAGGAACGGTGGCGGTTTCATACTTCTCGGCGCTCAGCACGGCCTGGAGCATCCGGCAGTGAGTATCATCGTCATCGACAATCAGAATTTTGGTTTGCATGCTGTGGGCGCTCTTTCTTAGGTGGCCTTGGGGAAAACCGGGTCGGCCACCGGCACCACGACGGTTATCCGGCAGCCCCTGGTTTTTCCAGGGACCGGGCTCGAAACGTGAATTTCTCCCCCTTGGTTTTCCACGATCATTTGAGCGATGGCCAGGCCCAGGCCGGTTCCCTTTTCCTTGGTGGTGAAGAAGGGATCGAAAATCCGCTTGACCCGTTCGGGAGGAATGCCGGGACCGTCATCTTCCACGCAAAGTTCGAGAAACCCGCCCTCGATGCGCGCGGCCAACCGGACGCGGCCGCCGGCCCCCACGGCCTGCAGCGCATTTAAGACCAGGTTGAGCATCACTTGCGTCATCTGGTTGCCGTCGATTTTGACCTCTTGCAGATCCTGGTCCGTCGGCAGGTCGAGTCGAATGTCGATTTTGCGGGTTCTGGCATCTTCCTCGACCAGCCGAAGGGTGTGGCCGAGAAATTCGCGGATATCCGTGGGGGTCGGCTCGGGCTGCAATGGGCGCGCGAAGGAGAGCAGGTTGGTGACCACATTGTTGATCCGATCGACCTCTTTAACCATCAGGTCGGCATATTCGCCCTCTTTGGGGCGGTCCTTGAGCACCCGTTTCAGGAACTGGGCGAATCCGCGAATGGAGCTCAGCGGATTGCGGACCTCATGGGCGATACCCGCAGCCAATTCGCCGATGGCCGCCAGCTTCTCGCTGCGGCGCACTTTTGCCTGCAGCCGCTTGATCTCGGTCAGGTCGCGCAGTATGACGACCGCCCCGCTGTACGGCGGTTTTCTACCCGCATCGACAATGGGAGAGGCGCTCAGCGAGAGCACGAGCCGGCCGGAAGGCTTTTCATAAACGATCTCCACGTCGGTTACGGGGGTGCCGTCGGTCAGCGCCCGATCGATGCCGGAAGACTTGAAATCGAAGATGGATTGCAGATTGAGCTGACTGATATCTTTGGCGTCGATTCCCAGCAGACGCTCGGCGGCATCGTTGATCGTGATGATGTTGCCCGTGGCATCGATACTCAACAGGCCGTTGGCCATGCTGGCCATGACCAGTTTCAAATAATCGCGGCTCTTGTCCAGGGCCCTGTCCACCAGATAATAGTTCTGGATCACGAAAACAAAGAAAAGTGCACCGCTGCCCAGTACCAGCAAAATCGCGCCCATGATGAACGCGTGCTGCAGATCCGCCCTGTGAGCCATTTCGACTTCCGCCATGCTCAATCCCAGCACTACCGTATCGCCCATGTGGTGAGAGCGCATCATCCCCAGGCCGCCGGCCTCCGGCAAACTTTGACCGTATGGGCCAACAGGCGGCGGCAAAAAACGTTTGGCCAGTTCATACACCTGGCGCCCGGCCGCGTTTTTATGCTGGCGGGAGATGATCTGCTGGTCATCCTCCAGTACCGGTCGCCATTCGGCCAATGTGCCCGCCAGGGAGGCGGGCGAAGCATGGGTAATTCGCCCATCTGCGCCGAAGATATAGAGGTAGACAAGATTTTTGCTTTTACCGAACTCCTCGATCAGGACCTTTATAGCGTCCTGCGTCCACATAGGCGTATGGGTGCCCGCCAAAACAGCGGCCTCCAATGACTGCAATATCGTGACGCCCTGGCTGTTCAAAAAGGCCAGAGCGGTTTGCCGCTGGCGGGAAAGGGTCCTGACGGTCGAAACGGCGATGATCAGAATTAATGACAAAACAACGGCAATCAGCGTTAAGGCAGGTAGATAAAGTTTTTTATTGCTGAGGAATCGCATGCGGAAACCATGCCTTGAACGAGATGGCTCGAGCCGGTCAAAACGCCATAACCGGTGTGAAAAAAATTCACAGTCTGTGTAAGAAGTAACACCGAACCTGCTTCGTTTCAACCCCAATTCGGGATGAGCCTTCCTGGCATATTCTATGCTTTTTTCAGGACATCAGGGACGAACCCTATCCGTTCCTGAATAGGGCTAACCGGGCATCGGAGGATTGGGCATGCTTTTTCGCCTTTGGACCGGCAGATCAAGCAATGGCAGCGTGCCAACCGGAAGATGGGATGGGTGCCGATATGGCCGTCGATTTGAAAAAGATATCCCCATGAAAAGTACTCCGACCATATTGATTGTCGAAGACGATGAGAACCACCGGTTCATGCTCGATGTGATCTTGCGAAGCTGGGGCTGTGTCACCCAAAAAGCCCGAAATGGTCGCGGTGCCCTGCCCTTGATCCAACACAAAGAGGTGGACCTTGTTTTGATGGATATCAACCTGGCACAAGATACCGGCATTGATGTGCTGAGAAGGCTCAGATCCTTTGATCCATACCTGCCGGTCATCCTCATGACCGCGTATTGCCCTCCGGAGACAGCCAGGGAAGCCAGTGATTTGGCCGGCGGCGAAATTTTGGTGAAGCCCATTCGCCTGGACCAGTTGGAGGAAGTGATTCACAGGGTCTTGGGACAGACCGTGATATCTTCGACCTCTGCCGGAGGTTAAGGGCGCGACGTCTGGTCGGCTTCCGGCAGGAATTCCTGGCACGAATGATGCTTCGCTAAAAGCAAAAAAATGCCGGGAACGATCGGCAATTGCTAAATACATATGATTTGTATCGAGGAGCGAAAGATGAACCGCGTAACTCAATCCACGAAATCGGCAAGTGAATCCCCCTGCTGTCCTTCCGGCACGCGGGCCGATATCCATGGAGATACCGCTGTGGAAGACGGGGCGGGGTCAGGCCGGACATTCGCTCTTACCATCAGCGGGATGCACTGCGGGTCCTGTGCCGAGCGCATCCGCCAGGCACTGATTCAGCAAAAGGGGGTCTTTGCTGCCCAGGTGCAGTTAGACGAATCGACGGCAAGGGTTCGTTTCGATCCGGAGAGTACTGACATCGATAGATTAATCGCGGTAGTGACGGCGGCCGGATATCAGGCGGCGCCCGCCGGCAGGGCAGCGGCGCCCATACCCGACAGGCGGCCGATTAACATTGGCAAAAAGCCCATTATGATCGGCTTGGCGACTGCGTTGGGCATCATCGGCTTTTATCTGGCCCTGCTCACCCTGACCTCGGGTTGGTCTTATGCCAGTGTCCAGTTCGAAGCGTATCGGTGGTGGGTCCTGGCTTTGGCCGCCGGACTCGGTGTGCAGGCCGGCCTGTTCACCACGCTTCGCGCGCACGCCGCCGGTGCGCGTCTTCGCGGGGCCGGATCGAGCATGGCGGCCTCGGGGGGCATGAGCACCATCAGCATGGCATTATGCTGCTCCCATTATGTGGCCGCTTTTCTGCCCGCCATTGGGTTGCCCTTTTTATCGGCCGCCGCCGCCGGCCTGGCGCAATACCAGGTGCAATTCTTTGCGCTCGGGGTGCTGTCCAACCTTCTGGGGATCGGATACATGCTGCGCCTGAGAGTCAAAAGCGGTTTGAAATTCTCGCATCGAGTTCATCAACCCGCATAACAAAAAGGAGACTTTAAGATGAAAAGACCATTTCTCTCCGTAAGGGGACTTTGTTTCCAGGCAGGATTGTCGGCCCTGCTCCTGTTCGCCACCCTTGCGATTGCATCCGGTTTTAAAACCGAGGTCAGCAATGACGGCGGTGTCATGGTGGAGGTGACGCCGGCCCAATTGGCCACCGGGCAGGCGCCCCGTTTCGAAGTGCAGCTCAATACCCACTCCGTGCCACTGGAACAGGATCTGACCACGGTGAGCATACTGCGGGACGACAAAGGGCGGGAGTATAAACCATTGGCCTGGGACGGCTCTCCGCCGGGCGGCCATCACCGCAGGGGCACCCTGGTATTTCCCGAACTGTCAGGACCCGTCACCTCCGTGACCCTGACCATACGGGATGTGGCCGGCGTAGCGGCCAGAGATTTCACATGGCAAATTACACCATAACTGTCTGGATTTCATTAAAGGCCAGGCAATAGATGAATAATGGAGGTTGCCATCATGGAGAAGCAGATATTTTTCGTCCCGAACATCTCCTGCGGGCATTGTGTGATGAGCGTTAAAAATGGTCTGAAAGGAATTGATGGCGTGAAGACCATCGATGGCGATCCCGCCGCAAAAACCGTTACGGTACAATGGGATGCGCCGGCATCGGCAGCGGCCATCAAGGCCAAGCTCAGTGAATTGGGCTATCCGGCCGCGCAGTAAAATGCCCTTGCCCGCAACGGGATCCGGCTGGTGCCATCGGTTGCGGGCAGAGGCCTCCCTTTTGGAAGGAGGAAATCCATAATGGCAATCGTGAATCCCAAGAAGCAAATCATGAAATTTCTGAGCGATCCGCGCGATCCGGCCTGTGGCGACCCACATGAACGCTCCGAAGAGGTCCCTGGAAAAGTGCAACAAATTCGGGACGGCATGAGTGCCGGAACGGCAGCGCTGATCATTCACGACGCCGTCAGCGAAAAATATGCCGGCAACTACCCCGTGGCGGATCTGGCCAACCGGGGACGCTACTACGCGGCGCGCCTGATTGACAAAGAGGGCAATACCATCGAGCGCCTTTTGGTGGACAAGCAAACCGGAGAAGTTCGCTTTGTATGATTCGCCCGCACAAGTCGATACTATGGCCGAAAGTTTGAACTGCTGCGTCGGCAAATCGACCTCTAGGGAAGGCTTGTGGGCGTAGATCTGATTTCCCAGGCCGGTCGAAGGGATCATTTCAATTTTCGCGTTCAACGCTGGTGCCGGAATATGAAGCCGTGATCAGGCGGGCGGCCAAAGCGCTCGCCCCCGTGGGCGAACGGTCATCCTGGTCTTCAAGATGCCGACGGGATGGCCGATGTGGCTGGTCAGGATATTTGCCCGGCTCACGAGGCCATTCGGGGTGACCATGGATCTGGCCGAACGTCATTTGTGGGAATCCATCGGGCACCACCTCGAGATGGTGGCATTCAAAGAGCTTTACTTCGGAAGCATTTATATTTGTGCGGGCCGCGCGGCCGAGTGATGCATCCTGGCCATGGCACTTAGCAGTATTTCATCGCAAGGAGGAACAACTATGAAACATCATATATGGATGCTGCTTGCGTGCATATTGCCGCTCCTTTTAGTCTTTGTGCTGCCAGGTTTAGGGGTGAGTTCAAACGGGCTTTTCACATTGCTGATCATCGGCTGTTTTGCCATGCACATTTTCATGATGCGAGGCCACGGCCACGGCAATGGTAAAGGAGGGGACAAAAATGACGAGCATCGACATTAAGCGTTTCGGCCTGGCCTGGGGAATCACCGGCGCCCTTCTTTACGTGGGATGTGCTTTTATCATGATGACTGCAGGAAGGGACGGTGTCGTCTTCTTTTTCAACTCTTTATTTCACGGTGTGGATTTCGCTGCTGTTTTGCGGACGGATATGCCCTGGTGGGAAATGGTTTTAGGCATTTTAGAGACCTTCATTTTCGGTTGGCTGGTCGGGGCGACCATTGCCAGTGTCTACAATATTAGCATGAGAACCGGCAAACACGGCTGAATCGATTTGAGAAACAAGATAGCAATGCATAGTCCTTGGAGCCAGTCTATATGGCAAATATTTAAGCTAAAATTACCTGTCTGGGATGCTGTTCAAAAGTCTGGCCAGTGATATGCTACTATCGCGCCGGAATTATCCATGGAGGTATCGACCATCGCGTTCAATAAAAAACAGATTTATTACCGGAGTGCTGCGCACTACGATCTAACCGCCCTTTGGTCTCAGGGAATTCGCTTAACGAAATACCTACCAGGCCTGGCTGGCGTTTGAGATCAGAAGAGGCAGGCAAAGCGGCCGGCCCCGTCCGTTCGCTGTCGGAATGCACAGGAAAGTTCGGCCTTCTACTGGTCCTCATGAGTGCGGCAGGATACTGCTTCGGTCTGACCCTGGTGCGCTTGGATAAAGGGCATATATTCTGCCTGTACGCATTGCAGATTGTAATAGCCGTGGGCGTATTGCTATGATCTGTACGCGAATGAGAGTATCAGGTACGCTTTAATGTATTGGAGGAAACCATGAAAAATATAAAATATCTTTTGGTCATTGTCGCCGTCTCGATCACCTTTGGCTCAGCGCTGGGCGCAGAGCCGAACAAAACCGTAGCGACCATTGACAAGGACGGCGTTCAGAATGTGGATATTATAGGCGGAAGCTATTTTTTCAAGCCGAACCACATCGTGGTAAAAGTCAACACGCCTGTGGAATTGAAGGTGTCCAAAGAAAGCGGCCTCATCCCCCACGACATCGTTGCAAAGTCCCCCGAGGCCGGGATTGAATTTAAGGCAGAGCTTAGCACTGACCCCAAGACCATTAAATTTAAACCGACCAAAGTCGGGACATATCCTTTTTATTGCAGCAAAAAGCTTCTGTTTTTCAAAAGTCACCGCGAAAAGGGGATGGAGGGCGTTATTGAGGTGGTTCCCTGAATCCGATAATCGGCTCTGGCGTCGGAAGCTGGGCCGGCCGATTGGTCTCTTGATAAACTGAAGATAGTCTCTTTGATAGTGGCCATGCTGGCCGGTCTATATATATTCCTGCTCGGATGGATATTCGGACTCCTGCTGGGCACGCCTCCCTCTTTGAGAATTAGGGTGGCATTCATTTTACTGTTTTCCTAAGGTTTTTCATGAGCGTGCCCTTCCCCCTGGGAATGATGCACTTGGAAGAAATAAGGCTGACTCAAATCGCTCCCCGCATGTGGGCGGTAAACGGCATCGCTTCGGTTCTGGGCTCCACGCTGGCAATTGCTCCCGCTGTTGGCTTTGGCTTTTCCTACGCCATGCTTGCAGGCGTACTGATGCATATTTCGATATTTATCCTTTTCTCGCTTGGATTCCGTGGTGCTCCGGGAACAGGCCGCGAAGGATAGAACAAACGACGCATTTGGTATGAGCCAGTTCCCGCCGGGTAGGCAATCAAATACATACTGGAAAAAAAGAAAACGAATATTGCTTTTCCCATTTCCCCCAACTGAAAATCACGGACCAATTCACTCATCGGCAAAGCAGGAACCGGCTCCAGGCACTTGGAACTGTTGGTTTCGCCATGTCGGGGATCGAGAATAATTATGAAAAGGCTAACAGCAAATACGGTTCCGACCGTTGCTTTTGGCATGATATAGACAATCGTCAGCCAATTTGATCAGATCATCTGCCTGCGACTGTCCTTCTACTTCAGGAAGCTGCGCACAACCGATACTAACGGTAATCTTGAAACTTTTCGGATTTCCATGGGTTTCAAAAAGGTGGTCTTGAATATCCTGCCGGATGCGCTCGGCCAGGTGGGCGGCCATTTCGATCCCCGTATCGGGCATTAGGATCACAAACTCTTCGCCGCCATAACGGCCGACCACATCGGTGCCGCGCGCCGTCCGGGCCAGATGCTGGGCAAAACTCCGCAACAGCCGGTCCCCCGCCAGGTGCCCGAAGGCGTCATTGTACTTTTTGAAATGATCGATATCGATCATGATCAGTGCCAGATCATTACCGTAGCGTTGCGCTCTGCGGATCTCACGCTCAAGGCTCTGGATGAAGTGGCGACGGTTGAACAGCCCGGTGAGTTCGTCGGTAAGGGACAGCTTTTTTACCTTCTCGTACAGGACCGCCGTGCGCTGCAGGTACAAGCCGTTCAAAAGCCCGAACAGCGCTCCGATAAAGGAGAAATATAGCGCCATCCAGCCATGGTCCGGTCTGAAAGCCGAAATTAAAGAATCTATATGGGAAATGGATTGGTGCGTCGCCCTGTGAAATATGAAAACGGAAGCGGGGTGCAAAACACCATAGCCGACGATCACACCGATGAGCGTGTGAAGGAGCAATCGTGTGGCGAATTTGCATTTATACATGGGTTTCCGCTGGTTGGTCATTGGGCCATAGCTTTAATGACCGTTTGTTGCCACTCGTGCTGAAATCCCTGGGCTTCGGCAATATCCAAGAGGTCCCGGCCGGGCGAATCCGATTTAGAGAGGCTTGTTCGCAGTAAGGCGCGCAACTGCTTCCGAAGCAGATCCCGGACACCCTGCGGCAATGCCTGAAAAAGGACATCGTCCATCGTCGTGATGTCGAAAAAAGAGGCCAGGGTCTGCTCCAGCCTTTGGCGGCTTGGCGGGAGCAGTTCATGCGGCGAAGCGGCATTGAGCAGTCGCCCCCCGGCCTGGGCGATGGCCGCCAGGACCGCCTGCCGGAAATAGCGCAACTGCTTCTGGGGCCAGAAGATCCGGTGGCGGTCCATGCTCAGCTCGCACACATGTTCGCCGGTCAAATCGAGCCGGCCGGTGACGAACTTTCTGGCTTTGGCGGGAAGAAGGTCGTCGCTCTGGTCAATGAAAATCCCGTTCTGGTAGATGGACAGGCCACCGGAGGACGTATCCAGCGCGATGGATCGTTCATCGTCCCCCCGGGTGCGAATCAGCACCCATCCCCGGGAAGGCGCGATCTCCAAGGGTGCCGAGAAATTGTGCGCTGACGCATCGTCACCGAACCGGTTCAGCGGCTCGCAGCCGATCACGGTGGTATGGCCCGCCGCGTCGGTGAATTGGATCGGGATGGATACAAAACGGGCGACGCTCTTCAAATACCCCAAATACTCCATGCCACGCCAGCCTTTAAGGCGGTTTGTCTTCAACTCCAGCAGCACCTCGGTTCCAGTGGGCAACGTATCGGGCGCCGGACGCACATCGAAGTAGTCCCCGATGTCGGTGATCGTGATCAGCAATCCGCCGGCGCCCTTTCTTCTGGTTTTGACCACGATTCGATCCGCAATCAGAAAAGTCGACAGAAACCCGATCCCGAAATTGCTGATAAAACTGCGCTGCAACGCCGGCTGAAGGGAGATGTCGCCGGCCTCGCCCGAGCGGTAAAAGGAGATGCCGACGTTGAGGAAGTACTTTTCCAGCCAGCGGCGGTCCATGCCGATGCCGTTGTCTCGGATGGTGATGCGGTTTTCTTCCCGGTTGAGTTGAATGGTGATCGCAGGCGTGTAATCCGGCTCCATCATGCTTCTCAAATGACAGGCATCCACGGCGTTCTGGACGAGCTCTCGCAGGAAAACACGCTTGTCCCCGTAAAGGGTGTGGCCCATGAAAAGTTGCAGTGCGGCGGCGCCGTCCACCCGAAACTTGTAATCCATGGGCTCATAGCCGCAGGCCTGGATTTCGAAGCGCACATGGTTGAACGCGAAGCGCGGCCGGACGGTCTTATTCAAGCTGGCCAGGAATCGCCCGATGTCGGTCTCGTAATGTTTCAAACCACTGTGCGCCGAGGCATTGCTGCATTGGATGCGCACCCGCACCGTATCGGCCCGTTCCGGCTGTGGCCCGATGCTTTGGACCTCAAAGGCCCGGGCCAGTACGTTGCCCTGAAGCACCGGTTGCTCCCGGATGCAATGACCGATTCGGTTCAGGGTGGCTGGATGATGCAGTTCCAGCCGCTCGGCCAGTGCCAGCGCCGCGGCCAATAAGAGGATAGGGACACCTGAGTTGCGGAAATCGCCATCGGCCGACGGGTCCAGGCGGCCGTCTTGCGCGAATCCTTCGCAAGCCGCGATAATATCGGATATTGCCTTGGCCTCAATTGGATCATCGATGCCGCTATCCGGCCCATACCCGATGGAGCTGCCCGCTGGTTTAAGGTATGCGGCGGCTTCGAGATAGAACAAATATAGGGGAGTTCGTGCGACCACGGCTTTTTGCTCATCGTCGAGCAACCATGTTTCGACCCTGGCAATGATTCGCTCGGACAGCTCGCGTGATCCATTCCCACCGGCAAGCGCCGCCCGGACCCCGTCGATTCTGTGTTGCAGCTTGTCGGCCCGTTCCACAGGCAGGGGGGCCGAAGCGGCCAAAATCGCATCCATGGTGCTGCTCTCCGGTGCCGCGCTCTACAGTTTGACTTTCCGCAGCCGCAGTGCATTGCCCACCACCGATACCGAACTGAAGCTCATGGCGGCGGCCGCGATCATGGGCGAGAGCAGCAGCCCGAACAGCGGGTAGAGCACGCCGGCGGCGATGGGGATGCCCAGCGCGTTGTAGATAAATGCAAAAAACAAATTCTGCTTGATGTTGCGCATCGTGGCTCGGGAGAGCAGGCGGGCGCGCACGATGCCGCGTAGATCGCCTTTGACCAGCGTGACCCGGGCGCTCTCCATGGCCACGTCGGTGCCGGTGCCCATGGCGATGCCCACCTCAGCCTGGGCCAGGGCCGGTGCGTCGTTGATGCCGTCGCCGGCCATGGCCACCACCTGACCTTCCCGCTGGAAACGCTTGACCGCTTCGGCCTTGTCTTCCGGCAGGACATCGGCCACGAAATCGTCGATCCCCAGTTTGGCCGCCACGGCCTTGGCGGTGGTGCGGTTGTCGCCGGTCAGCATGACAATGCGAATGTTCTCGGCGTGCAGCCTTTCAATGGCCTCGGGCGTGGTGGCCTTGATTGGGTCGGACACGCCCACCAGCCCGGCGGCCTTGCCGTCTACGGCCAGATACATCACGGTGCGGCCGTCGGCCCGCAGCTGATCGGCCTTGGCTTCCAGTCCGTCCAAGGAGACATGGTGTTCATCGAGCAGCTGGGCATTGCCCAAAAGGACGCTGTGATTCTGAATGCTGCCCGAAACCCCCCGGCCCGTATGGGATTCGAAATCGGCAGCCTCACTCAGCGCCAGGCCTTTTTCCTGCGCGCCGCTGACAATGGCGGTGGCCAGCGGATGCTCGCTGGCTCGCTCGAGGCCGGCGGCCAGTTGCAGCACATCGTTGGCCTGCCATCCTTGGGCCGCGGCCACATCGGTCAGTCGCGGTTTGCCCTCGGTCAGGGTGCCGGTCTTGTCGACCACCAAAGTATTCACCTTGCGCAGGGTTTCGATGGACTCGGCATCCTTGAACAATACCCCGAACGCAGCGCCTTTGCCCGTCGCCACCATGATGGACATGGGCGTGGCCAGTCCCAAGGCGCAGGGGCAAGCGATGATCAACACGGAGACCGCCACCACCAGGGCATAGGCCATGCGCGGTTCGGGGCCGATGAGCGCCCAGACGACAAAGGCGATTGCCGCCGCGGCGACCACCGCCGGCACGAAGTAGGAAGCCACGAGGTCGGCCAGCTTCTGGATCGGTGCCCGGCTGCGCTGGGCTTCGGCCACCAGGTGCACGATCTGTGACAGCACGGTGTCGGCCCCGATCTTCTCGGCCTCGATGACCAGGGCGCCGGTCGTGTTGACCGTGGCGCCGATGACCCTGGCATCCTTTTTCTTTTCTACCGCAATGGGCTCGCCGGTGATCATCGACTCATCCACATGGCTGGCGCCTTCGACAACGGTGCCGTCCACGGGGATCCTTTCACCGGGCCGGACCCGCAGTTTGTCGCCCACCCGAACCTGCTCCAACGGCACATCTTCTTCCGTGCCGTCCGCTTTGATGCGGCGCGCGGTTTTGGGCGCCAGTCCCAGCAGTGCCTTGATGGCTGCGCCCGTACGGCTGCGGGCGCGCTGTTCGAGCATCTGGCCCAGCAGCACCAGGGTGACGATGACCGCCGCCGCTTCAAAGTAGACGCCCACCGTGCCGTCTGCGGTTCTGAACGATGCCGGGAAGATCTCCGGGAACAACAGGGCCACCACGCTGTACACGTAGGCCACGGCCGTGCCCAGTCCGATGAGGGTGAACATGTTCAGGTTCCAGGTGACCACCGATTTCCAGGCGCGCACGTAAAAGGTCCACCCCCCCAGAGCACCACCGGGGTCGCCAGAAAGAATTCCGTCCAGTGCAGCGTTTCGGGTCCGAAAAGCCGCTCCAGAACGCCTAATCCCAACATGTCCCGCATGGCAATGAGCAACAGCGGCAGGCTCAGGACAACGCCGACCCAGAACCGGTTGCGCATATAAAGATATTCGCGGTTTTCCTCTTCTTCCGGCAATTCCGCGCCGCGCGGTTCCAGGGCCATGCCGCACTTGGGACAGCTGCCGGGCTCGTCCCGGATCACTTCGGGGTGCATGGGGCAGGTCCATTGGACCTTTCCCGCGGACGCCCGGGGCATTCGCGGCTCGAGCGCCATGCCGCACTTGGGGCAGGTGCCGGGCCCTTGCTGCTCTACTTCGGGGTGCATCGGGCAGGTGTAGACACCGGGCTCTTGGGCGTGCGTCTTGTGTACCCGGGGGTGTTCCGCTCCCGTGCTCTTCTTGATAAATTGCCCGGGCTCGGATTTAAACTTCTGCAGACAATGCGCACTGCAGAAGTAATAACTGTGCCCGTCCACTTCGTATGAGAGCTCATCAGAGGGATTGTCCACGGTCATGCCGCAGACTGGATCGATAACCGGCGCCTCAATGGTTTCTCCTGAATGTTGATGTTGCATCACCACTCCTCCTCTCTGCGACCACACCGCCTGTCGACCGGACAGGGACGTCTTCATTGCCTTAAGTGGTAACCATCTTAAAGTTCATCTCAACCCCGGCTGCCCAGCTCTTGCCCGCAAATCATTTTCTACAAGCGCCCACTCAATTCTACCTGTCAGGCCGGAATGCGCCTTTTATTTCAGGGCTTGCGCCTGTTCATGACCGTGGCCCATGGTGTCAAGCGCCTCCCGATGGTTGAGGAATCTCCCCAGTACCATCATGGCGGCGGCGATGGCCAACGCCGCGAACAAGTAATCGGTCTGTTTTATGGCGCCGCCCAACAGTATAAACACGGCCAGGCCCGGCAATGTGCCGACCAGGGAGCCCAAGGCAAAATCACGGTGCCGGACGTTGCATAAACCGGAAGAGTAGCCCACGAGATCGAAGGGCAGAAACATCAGGCGCATCGTGACGACCGCGATCATGCCGTTTTGCTGCAGTTTGCATTTGATCATGGATAACGCCCTGCCGCGGGCAGCCAGCCGGCGCAGCAAGTCCGCACCGAAATAGCGGCCGACCACGAAGGAGATGTTGGCGCTGATATTTTCCCCGATTACCGTGTAGACGAACCCCCAAAGCGGACCGAAAACCATGCCTGCAATGACGGCCAGCAAGGCTCCCGGGAAGAAGACCAGGGATCGCAGGGCGTAAATCGCGATGAAAAGCAGTGGCGCCAGGGCGCCCCATTGCACTATATGTTGGTGCAGGGTTTGGGCGATGGTTTGAATCGAGAGATCGCTGGTCAGATAGAGATAGGCTGCAGCCAGGACGACACCGCTCCATAGCGTCAGCAGTATAATTTTGATGCGCCCGTTCATCTTGATCTGCTAGCCTCCTTGACCGCCGTACATGGCGTTTTGTCAAAACCATTCGGCCCGATATGGCCCTATCCAGACTAAAAGCACTTTATGTGCCACGCCCTCGGCCTGCATGGCGGCTGCAGGGCCGGGGACCCGGTCATGCTTTGCCGCGTGGTTGCAGCGTGGGATCAGCGTCGGGAAAAAGCGATGTCGGGACTCATCTGCGGAAAGCCGACTGCCGAACGCATTCAGGTGCGTAAGAATTTCATACCGGGAGAGCCCGTTTTCCAAGCATTGCCTTCAAAGTGTGAATATTTTACCCACCTGCTCTCTCCGGTCGGCCGCACCGGGCCTCCGGTCGAGGATAGAGCGGTCGGCGCTTCCTGGTTCCCGGACAAGCGGTGGTATTGGCGCGATGCGCAATTGCATGGTCAAGGTCCGACCCCCTGTTCCGCTGCGTCTGGTCCCTCGAGACGGCTCACGGTCAGGATCAGTTTTCTGGCGGCGACAATCCTCACCGGTTCTCCGGCAGGGATTCTGCCGTTCGCCGAGACGGCCGACCATATTTCTCCACGCAGCTCGACTTTGCCCTCCGGATCGATATCCCTGATGGCCCTGGCTTTCTCACCGATCATGGCATCCAGTCCGGTCCTGGGTGTGGCATGCATGGACCACATCATGAGATAGTGGCAGTAAGCCGCAATCATCAGGATCACGATATAGTAGATCAGGGCGTCGCCGGCAGGCAGATAATAGAACAGCAGCAGCCCCCAGAGCGGTGAAACCATGATGATGGGCATGAGTCCCATAATAACCTCCTGATCCGGCAACGGCGCTCCTTGCCTGAACAGCGCCTTGGACCTGGTTCGGATGCGGTCGACCTGCTTCACCGGAACGATCGCGATAATGCCGTCACCGGCGATCCCGATAGATACGAAGCATCTTTCATGCCGCTGTTGTGTGGCCACACCCTTTCGGCCCGAGGACCCCTTTGCGGCCGCGCCCGGACAAGCCTGAAATATCTTTCAGCGATTGAATCATCGGCATTGACAGAATCGAATTCAGTCGGATAGTACTGGCTGGTCGGTATTGGCGCCACGATCCGCCGCTTTCAATTACGGAGCAGCCATGCAGGTGTTGGACCCCTTGAAACGACTGAAAATTCTCGATGTCGCGGCCGCGCTTTTTGCGGCCCAGCCATTTCACAAGGTGCTGCTCAGCGACGTGGCCGAGGCGGCCGGGGTGGGCAAGGGCACCCTCTACGTCTATTTCAAGAACAAGGATGACCTCTACCTGTCGGTGCTTTACAACGGCTTCTGCCAATTGATCGATCAACTGCAGCAGAAGGTGGATCAAAACCAGCAGAGCCCTTTGGAAAATCTGCAGACGGTGGTGCGCGAAATCGTCCGTTTCGCCTGCCAGAATCCTTACTTGTATGAATTGATGCGCTCGGTGCCCTGGTGCCAGGTGACGGACAATGCCCTCTGGAACGGCAAGCGCACCGAGCTGCGGGCGCTGATCGAAGCCATCATCTGCCGGGGCGTCGCCCTGGGCGAGTTCGAGGACCCGCATCCCGAACTGACCGCGCGGTTCATCCCCCATCTGGTGCGGTCGGTGATGATGGATCGTGAGCTTTCGTCAACCCCTGAAACGATTTCGGCGCATATCCTGCGATTCGCCTGTGCAGCCCTGGTGCCGAAGCCGCTGGACCGGATGTGACCTCTATGCCTCCTGAAAAAGAAGATCCGCAAACGCCGGTGCAACGCTCCCGGCTGAACGAGGCCGGCCAGCGGCCGAGCCATCGCCGGATCCTGTTCCGCCTGGGATTGGCGGCCATCATAATTTTGCTCGCGGCCCTGGGCGTGCCGTACTACCTGCATCTGGTGTCCCATGAAGCCACGGACGACGCCTTTGTCGACGGGCATATCGTGCCCATTTCGCCGCGGATTTCAGGGCACGTGGCCCGGGTGTGCGTCACCGACAATCAGGCGGTGGTCGCCGGCGACCTGCTGCTGGAGATCGACCCCCGGGATTTCCAGGCCCGTCTGGATGCCTCCCAGGCCATGGTGCAGAACGCCCTGGCCCTCATCGATGTCGCGCTGAGCCAGAAACGGGAAGCAGAGGCCCAGGTGGCCTCGGTCCGATCGGCACTGGATCAGGCCCAAGCCGAATTGGCCGCCGCAGAAGCCAGATTTCAGCAGGGCGCGGCCGATCTGAAGCGCTACCAGGAACTGGCGGCCAGCCATACCATCACCCCCCAGCAGCTGGAGCATGCCGAGACCGTGGCCCAGACCGCCGCGGCCGATCGCGATGCGGCGCGCGGCAAGGTGGCCACCCAGCGCTCGCTGGTGCAGCGGGCCGAGGCAGCCCTGGATACCGCGGATGACAATGTGCGCCAGGCCGAGGCTCAGGCCGCGGCGCGCAGAAGCCAGCTGGCCCAGGACGCCCTGAACCTCTCCTACACCAAGGTGGTGGCGCCCTGCGACGGCCATGTGGCCAAAAAGAGCGTCGAGCCCGGCGCCTTCGTACAGGTGGGCCAATCCCTGATGGCCGTGGTCGCGCCCGAGGTATGGGTCACGGCCAATTTCAAGGAGACCCAGTTGACGCATGTGCGCCCCGGCCAGCCGGTCTCGATCGCGGTGGACACCTTCCCCGATGTGACCTTTCACGGCCACGTGGACAGCATCCAGCGCGGCACGGGGTCGCGCTTCAGCCTGCTGCCGCCGGAAAACGCCACCGGCAACTTCGTGAAAGTGGTGCAGCGCGTGCCGGTGAAAATCGTCTTCGACCGGCCTAAGGAACTGGCGGGCTATCTGCTGGTGCCCGGCATGTCGGTGGTGCCCGAAGTCAACATCAAGGCCGAACCGGCGACCGGCCTGGCTGAGCGCCGGCCCGATCCGCCCAGATAAGACCTCTCATGAGTGACCCGCACATGGATTCCACCAGCCTTAATTCGAAGCCGGCCCCGCCGGCGGTCAACAAATGGCTGATCACCGTGGCCGTGATGTTCGGCGCCTTCATGGCGGTGATGGACATCAGCGTGGTCAACGTCTCGCTGCCCCACATGATGGGCACCTTCAGCGAAGACATCTCGGCCATCACCTGGGTGGCCACTGCCTACAGCATCGCCGAGATCATCATGGTGACCATGGCCGGCTGGTGGAGCGCGCTGATCGGCCGCAAGCGGCTCTACCTCTTCTCCTTCGGTTTGTTCACCCTCGGTTCCATGCTCTGCGGCACCGCCGTCTCCTTTCCCCAGATGCTGTTCTATCGTGTTATCCAGGGGATCGGCGGCGGCGCCCTGATCCCGGTCTCCCAGGCCATCCTGCGCGAAACCTTTCCCCAGGAAGAACAGGGCATGGCCATGGCCCTGTGGGGCATGGGGGTGGTGCTGGCGCCGGCCACGGGACCGATCCTGGGGGGCTGGTTGACCGACAATTACGGCTGGCCCTGGGTCTTTTACATCAATGTGCCGGTGAGCATTGCGGGCATTCTCATGGTGGCGGCCTACGTGCACGACCCGCCTTATTTGCGGCGGGGCATCAAGCGGGTCGACTGGCTGGGCATCTTCCTGCTCTCGGTGGCCCTGACCACCCTACAGATCGTCATGGAGCGCGGCGAGCAGGAGAACTGGTTCGATTCGCGCATGATCCAGCTGGGCGCGGCCGTTTGCCTGATTTCCATCGTCGGGTTGATCTACTGGGAGTTGAAGACCGACGAGCCGGTGGTCAATTTCCGCATCCTGCGCAATTCGGCCCTGAGTCTCGGGGCGACCATGGGCATCGTCTTCGGCATCGTGCTCTTCGGCAGCACCTTCATCCTGCCCCAGTTCACCCAGACCCTTCTCGGCTATCCGGCCTTCGACGCCGCCCTGGTCCTGGCGCCCCGGGCCATGATGCTCATCGTCTGCATGCCGGTGGTGGGCCGGCTCTACCGCCATGTGGAGGCCCGCCTGCTGGTGACCTTCGGCATCTTCGTCACCTGCTGGGCCTATTACGACCTGACCCAGCTGTCCCTGTCGGTGGGCATCTGGGATATGGTGCCCACCCTGCTGGTCATGGGGGTCGGCCTGCCCTTCGTCTTCGTCACCACCAGCACCCTTTCCCTGAGCACCATCCCCAAGGTGAACATGACCGACGCCTCCAGCCTCTACACCCTGGCCCGGCGCATCGGCGGCAACATGGGGTATGCCTTGACCGCCACCCTGGTCTCCCGGGGGGTGCAGGTGCACCGTGTCCAGCTGGTGAGCCAGATCACCCCCTACAATTTCAATTTCAACGACTTCCAGCAGCAGGCGGCCGCCTTCCTGGCCCACGCCGGCCTGAACCCTGCGGCCATCAAGCAGACCGGTCTGGCCCTGGTCAACCTGCTGATTTCCCGGCAGGCCGCCATGCTGGCCTACAACGACGTCTCCTGGATCATGGGCTTCATGTTCCTGGCGACCCTGCCCATGGCCTTCATGCTGCCCAGCCGCAAAAAGATCGCCCAGCGCCAGAAGGAGATGAATGCCGCGTAACCCCCGGGACAACGCCGCCTGGGGCGCCGGGGCGGCCATCGGCGCCTTCGGCCTCTGGGCGCTCTTTCCCATCTATTTCAACCAGTTTGGACCGAATGTGTCGGCCCTGGAGATCCTTTTGCAGCGCGTGGTCTGGGCCTGGTTCTTCCTGCTGGCCTTCGTTCTGGTCTCAGGGCGGTGGGGCCCGGTGCGCGCCCTGCTGCGACGCCCCCGGGCCCTGATGGCGCTGACCGCCAGCGCCCTGGCCATCAGCACCAACTGGGGCACTTTCATCTGGGCCGTCACCCATGGCGAAATCCTGCAGAGCAGTCTGGGCTATTACATCAACCCGCTGCTCAATGTGCTGCTGGGGTATTGCTTTCTGGGCGAGCGGCTGCAACCGCTGCAGCGGCTGGCCATCGTCGCGGCCGGCGCCGGCGTGCTGTTCGCAGTGTTCGCATACGGACACGTGCCGTGGCTGGCGCTGTTGATGGCCACCACCTTCAGCCTCTACGGGCTGATCCGCAAGCAGGTGGAGACCGACAGCATCACCGGCCTGATGGTGGAGACCCTTTTGCTGCTGCCCCTGGCTGCCGGATGGCTGGCGCTCCTGTACGCGCGGGGAGAGGCCGTCTTCCTGCACGCGGACCCGGGCACCGACCTGCTGCTCGTGGGCGCCGGAATCATCACCTTGCTGCCGCTGATGCTCTTCGCCTTCGCCGCCCGGCAGCTGCGCCTGGCCACCCTCGGTTTTTCCCAGTACATCGCCCCCACCGGTCATTTTTTGATCGGCGTCTATCTCTACGGCGAACCGTTCACCACCGCCGACGCCATCACCTTCGGCTGCATCTGGGGCGGCCTGGCCCTTTATACCATCGACATGGCACGGACCCACCGCCGGCATTCGCTGCTGAAATAGCGGAGCAACCGGTGGTTGACACACACCGGGCCGGCGTCATATTGCCTTTCGCAAGGCCGTGTGCTCAACTTGGCCCGGGAGATGGAAATGGATTTCGAGCGTCTGATCCGCCAGGTGCGATATAATTGCGATCTCTCCGACGCCCGCCACGCCGGACTCTACTCGGTCTGCGGCCTGGCCCTGCGCCTGCGCGACCTGTACAAATGGGATCACCGCCTGCCCCCCTGGGAAGAGCATGAAGCCCCCGCGGTGCTGGATTGGATCGGCCGTCGCGAAGAGCTGTGGGAATCACTGGCCGAGGCCGAGTTCCAGCCGCTGACCATCGGCGACCGCGAATTCGAACCGTTTGACAGCCAGGCGATCAACGCGCGGCTTACGCCCCAGGGCCTCTTTTACGGCGCCGGCTATGCCCACAGCCTGAAACCCACCTTTTTCCTGGCACGCATCGAAGAGCGCCGGACCTTGCACGGCCGCACCGTCTGGCGCCTGGGCGAAGAGCTGGCCCGGGACCTGCTGACCCTGCCGGCCTTCGTCCAGGACGACCAGGTGGTGCTGCGCACCGAGGCGGCACGCATGTTCGTGTGGGACGAGATCGCTTATATCCCCAACAGCGGCCGGCCCGCCCTGGCCTTTGCCCTGAAGGCCTGCTGCAATCTGCCCGATGCTCATGCCGACGGCATCCGGCGGCATCTGGACCGCATACTGGAATTGCAGCAGGATACCTATATCCAGCACGAACTGAGCGAACTCGCGGACCAGGTGTTCGACCGCGCCACCTGGCGGCGGATGCTCTCCGACTTTGCCCACACGCCGGTGGAACTGCTGGCCCGCGCCCTGAAAGACATGCTGGCCGACAGCGGCCCCCTGGGGCCGCTGCGCCGCTTCGCCGCGGAGCGTGACGCGGCGGGTCTGGGTTTCTATATGGCCTTCGGCGGCGGCCTGGCGCCGCACCTTTTTTGTGAATTGAAAACCGCTTTCAACGCCTTCCTGCAAAGCGGCGATTGGGCGGAAATCGGCCGGGCCACCGCCGCGGTCTATGACAAGGCCGCAGTTTATGCCCGGGAAATCATGGCCATTTACGCCGAGGGCACTGTAAAACAAGACCCCGCGTGGACCCGGGAGGCCATCGAAGCGACCCTCCACGCCCGGGGGATCCTGAAAAAAGAGAACAATTGACAGGCAAGGTGGAACCCCGTACATGGTAAGCTGTTCGTCAAAACGAAAGCGTGTTCGGTATAACTGAACAGCCCGGCCGGCGTGAAATGCGCGCGAACAGGAGGGTTGCCATGCGTGTGCAGCTGCCGCAATTGCTCTGGTACGGCAATACGACCCTTGCGATCGACCTGCCCGACGATTGGGAAGTGGAGATCTGCCCCATGCGTGGGGCGCACCGTCCGCCCCTGACCGTCTCTCAGATGCGCGCGGCCATCCGCAATCCCGTGGGCGGTCCGCCCCTGCGCGAACTGGCCCGGGGCAAGCGGTCGGCCGTGATCGTCTTCGACGACATGACCCGTCCCACGCGCACCTACGAACTGGCGCCCCTGGTCCTCGAAGAACTGGCCGCCGCCGGTATCGCCGACGAGCAGATCACCTTCGTCTGTGCCCTGGGCACCCACGGCGCCCTCACCCAGCACGAGCTGCGCAAGAAGCTCGGGCCGCAAATCCTGGCCAAGTACCGGGTATTCAACCACAATTGCTACGAAAACTGCGTGACGCTGGGCACCACGAGCTACGGCACACCGGTGATGATCAACCGGGAGGTGATGGCCGCGGAGGTCAAGATCGGCATCGGCTGCGTGACCGCCCATCCCCAGACCGGCTTTTCCGGCGGCGGCAAGTTGCTGCTGCCCGGCGTGGCCCACATCGACACCATCAGCCACTACCACCTGAAGGTCCATGCCCAGGCGCCCCAGACCACGGGTCTGGGCAAGCACGAGAACAACATCCTGCGCCAGAACATCGAAGAGGCGGCCCGCATGGTGGCCCTGGATTTCAAAGTCGATGTCCTGTTCGACGGCCGGGGCGCCACCACCGCCCTTTTCGCCGGCGATCTATCTGCCGTTCATGCCCAGGCCGTGGCCCTGGCCAAAGAGGTGTATGACACCTGGCCGCGGCCCCGGAACAAACAGGTGGCCATCGCCAATGCCTTTGCCAAGGCCAACGAAATGCCCATCGCGGCCCTGGTGGGCATGCTGGCCCTGGACGGTTTCAAGGGAACCGTGGTGGTCATCGCCAACGCCCCCGAAGGGCAGGTGGTCCATTACCTGCTGGGCCGTTTCGGCCGCGCCCACGGCGGTCGCCAATATCCCATCTCCCACCTGCCGGGCAGCGTCGCGCTGATCATCATGGCGCCACACTACGACAAGACCTTCGGCGACTGGTTCGGCAATCCGGAAGTGATCACCTGGACCCGGGACTGGGAAAGCACCCTGGCGATCCTCGCCGGTAAGCACGGCGCGGGCACGCATGCCGCGGTACTGCCCAACGCCACCATGCAGTACTACGCCGGGTAGCGCCGCATCCGGCCGCGATAAAGCGGAAGGGATGCAAAAGGAGTTTACATGGCATCGCAATTGATCACCGTTCATGAAAAGGACAATGTGGCCGTGACCCCGCGGGATTTCAAACAGGGGGAGACCCTGACGCGGCCGCAGGGCCCGGCCCTGGTGGCGCTCACCGACATCCCCTGCGGCCACAAGGTGGCCCTGACGGATCTGGCGGCCCAGGCCCCCATCGTCAAGTACGGCGAAATCATCGGCCGGGCCAAGCAGGCCATCCGCCGAGGCGAATGGGTGCACACCCACAACCTGATGTCCGTGGAGAATTTATAAAATGGAGACTTTCCAGGGCTTCGAGCGGCCGGACGGATCGGCCGGCATCCGCAATTACGTGGCCGTGATCCCCTCGGTGGCCTGCGCCAATGGGGTGGTGGCGGCCATCGCCCGGGCGGTGCCCCAGGTGGTGCCCCTGTACCACGGCCACGGCTGCGGCCGGGCCGTGGAAAACGACATGCACATTCGGACCCTGGCCAATCTCGGCCGCAATCCCAATGTGGCCGCCGCGCTGGTGGTGGGGCTGGGGTGCGAGATGATCAAGGCCGAAGGCCTGGCCGCCCGGATCGCGCAGTCGGGCAAGCCGGCGGCCCATTTCGAGATCCAGCAGGCGGGCGGCACCCGCCGGGCCGCTGCCCGGGGCATCGAGATCGTCACCGGCCTTATGGCCGACGCGGCCCGCCTGGCACGCCGGCCCCTGCCGCTGGAGCGGATCTGTCTGGGCCTGGAGTGTGGCGGGTCCGACGCCTTTTCGGGCCTGACAGCCAACCCCGGCGTGGGCCGGGTCTCGGACTGGCTGGTGGATCGCGGTGGAAGGGTGATCCTCACCGAAGACACCGAAATGATCGGCACCAGCCACATCCTCCGGCGCCGCGCATGCAATCCCGAGGTGGCCGGCCGCATCGGCGCCATGGTGGCCGAGGCCGAAAAATTGACCCACGACCTGCTGGGGCCGCTGGCTGCCTATGTCATCGCCCCGGGCAACATGGACGGCGGCATGAGTTCCATCCAGGAGAAATCCCTGGGGTGCATCGTCAAGTCGGGCACCCGCCCCATCACCCAGGTGGTGGACTATGGTCAGGTGCCCGATGCCAAGGGGGTGGTGCTCATGGACGGCCCCGGCTACGATACCGAATCCCTGACCGGCCTGGCCGCGGCCGGCTGCCAGGCGATCCTCTTCACCACCGGCCGCGGCAATCCCATCGGCTACCCCATCGTGCCGGTGATCAAGGTGGCCAGCACCAGCAGGCTCTATCGGCAGATGGAAGACGACATGGACGTGGACGCCGGCGTGGTGCTCGACGGAACCCCCCTGGACGAACTGGGCCGCACGATCACGCAACTGCTCACCCGCGTCCTGGACGGCGAACACACCAAGGCCGAAGTGAATCGGCAGGAGGGCATCGTCTGCCTGTACACCCTGCATCCATCCTTTTAACGTTAACATTCAAATGGCGATCCACTGCTGCAACCAAGGAGGGCAAATTCCATGGCACTACCCATCACCCGCCGGCTGGGGCGCACCGGGCGTCTGGTCACCACCCTCGGACTGGGCGGCCAGGCCTCCCTTCAATGGACCGGAGAGGGCGTCGATCCCATCGCCATCATCGAAAAAGCCCATCGCCTGGGCGTCACCTACATGGATACCTCCAACATCTACGGGCCGAGCCAGCAGAACTACGGCCAGGCCTTCCGACGGCTGGGGCTTTCGCAGGCCGCCCCCAATTACGACCCCGGCGCGCGCGCCCGTCTCTTCATGGCCGGCAAAACCCACATCCGCACCGCCCGCTGCCCCGAAGGCCAGCGCTTTCGCAGCAACTGGAGCGACGGCATGACCGACGGCTCGGGGGTGGTCACCTGCGTCGACGATCTGCGCCGGGCGCTGACCCTGATGTTCGGCGACGGCCGGGGCGCCTCGCCCGAAGGGGCCTACCTGGACAGCATCCAGTTTCACAACATCAATACCATGGACGAAGTGGACATGCTCTTCGAGGGGTTCGACGATCCCTCGCCCGAGCGGCCCTGGATGGGCGCCCTGGCGGCCATGCTCGACTTCCGGGAGGGCACCAACCGCACGGGCTGCAATCCCGGCAGGGAAAAACGGATCCGCCACATCGGTATCAGCGGGCACTGGAATTCGCCGGCCCTGATGTACGCCATCCGGCGGGATCATCGCCGGGTCATCGACACGCTGCTGGTCGCCGTCAATGCCAGCGACGGAAAATACCTGGCCCACCGGCACAATGCCATCGCCACGGCCGCCGCGGCCGACATGGGGGTCATCGGTATGAAAGTTTTCGCCGATGCCGCTTACTACCACAAGGCGCCGGTCTTCTCCAACGCCGTGGCGCACGTCTACCGCCAGGTGGGCTCGGCGGCGCTGCCCAGCCGGGACCTGATCCGCCATGCCCTCTCCATCGAAGGGGTCTGCACCCTGATCGTCGGCATCGGCCACGTGGACGACGATCCGGCCAAATGCCAGCTGAGCGCCAACCTTGCGGCCGCCCAGCTCGACGTGCCTTTGACCGAAACCCAGATGGCGGCCATCGAGGCCCGGGTCACCGCCGCCGGCAAGGACGGGGCCAACGCCTATTTCCAGCGGCCCGGCATAGGTCTCACCCCGCCCCGCAACGTGGGGGTGGAGGCGGACTCGGCCATGCCGGCCATGCGCCGCACCGCCGTGCGGGTGAGCTGGGACGGTGCCTATGCCGGCGCTGCGGCCGTGGACCATTACGTGGTGCTGCGGGACGGCCAGGAGATCGCCCGCATTCCCCACCGGCCCCAGATCAGCCCGGTGCGGTTCCATTTCGACGATGTGTTCAAGGGGGATCCGGCCGGGCCCCACGCCTATGTGGTGCGGGCCGTGGACAAAGCCGGGAATCTCGCGGAGAGTCCCGGCCTGCGCGCCGCTCCCTGATGGCGGCCGAATGGTCCGCCACCCCTGAAGAAAAACCGTGCTCGGCCATGGACAGGCGCGCTTCCGATCCTTAGTGTTTGGCATTCCAGTTCGCATTCAAGCGTTGCCGAGTCCCAGAAACGGGCGGCCCCGATTGGATGCCCCGTGGATATTCCACCGGCCAGGTTCCGCACGCGCCTGCAGTTGGTTTCCCTCCCTTTCCCTACACCGCCCCGGCTTCGGCTTGGATGCCCAAGCAAACCTTTTGACAGGGCATTTGCCCGGGGAGGTGACCATGCAATTCAAACAAGCGGACATCCTGGGGGGTCTGGACAAAAAGTTCATCGCCCGGATCATGGACCTCGGCGTCAAATCCACCCATGAAAGGGGGGAGGTCCTGTTCAAGGAGGGCAAGTCGGCGCAGTATTTCTACATTCTGATCAAAGGCAGCGTGCGGCTGAGCATGGGAGACAGCTCGGTCTACACGGTGAGCCATGGCGGTGAAGCCCTGGGCTGGTCGGCCCTGGCCGGCCGCTATATCTATACCGCCACGGCCACATGCCTCGAACCGTCCACCCTGATCGCCTTCGATCGCGACGACCTCGACGGGATCATGATGAAAGACCCGGTTAATGCGGCGCTGTTCTACAAGAACCTGAGCCTGACACTGGGCAACCGTCTCGTCAGCATGGTCTCCGATCTGTCGGAATATCTCTCCGTGGCGGAGCATGTCTCCTACGGCACCGGCCAGGTCCAGGAGATGGAGGAAGCGCTCTGATCAAAGGGCGGCAAGGATAGGGATCTGTCATCCACCGTCGGAGCTTCCGCCGGAATGAATAGGTTTGTGTTTTCCATCTGCCACCGCGTGCTGAAAAATCTATGCGGCAGTTGCGCCCGAGGGCGTTGGCATCACCTCCTTGTCAAGTACCTCCGCCCGAGCCGGTTGGCGGGCACCGGCGATCAGCGAGTAGAAGACCGGTACGACCACCAGGGTGAAGATCGTGCCCAGGAACATGCCCGTGACCAGCACCGTGCCGATGCTGTTGCGGGCCATGGCGCCGGGTCCGGAGACCAGCACCAGGGGGAAGTGGCCCAGGACCGTGGCGGCGGAGGTCATCAGTACCGGCCGCAGGCGGGTGAGGGCCGCCTCGCGCACCGCCTGGTCCTTGGTCAAGCCCTCTTCCTGCAGGCGGTTGGCGAATTCCACGATGAGGATGCCGTTTTTGGCCACCAGCCCCACCAGGGTGATCAACCCGACCTGGGAGTAGATATTGATGGTGGTCAGGTTGAGATAGGTGAAGATCAAGGCCCCCGAGATGGCCAGGGGCACCGAGCCCACCAGAATGATCAGCGGATCGCGGAAGCTGCGGAATTGGGCGCTGAGCACCAGGTAGATCAGCACCAGGGCGAAGCCGAAGGTGGCCGTGAGCGAATCCCCTTCCTGCCGGATCTGGCGCGACTCGCCGGCATAATCGTGGCTCAGGCCGGGCCCGCCTGCGGCCGCCGCGGCCGCTTCGATCACCCGCAGCCCCTCCTCCTTGGTGATATCGGGTTGGACGCCGCCGAAGATGCGTACGGCATTGCGCTGCTGGAAACGGTTCAGGCTGCGTGGCGCCGTGCCGGTTTCGATGCGGGCGAAAGCCGATACCGGCACCATTCCCCCGTGGGGCGTCTTGACCTTGAGGTCGAGCAGCGGTTCGAGGGTGGCGCGGTCTTCGTCGCCGATCTGCGGAATGACTTTATAGCTGCGGTCGTAGTAATTGAAGCGGTTGACGTAGGCGCCGCCCAACAGGGTGCCCAGCTCCCGGCCCAGAGTGGCCAGGTCGAGCCCCAGGTCGGCCAGGCGCTCGCGGTCGATGACCACGTGGGCCTCGGGCAGATCGATCTTCAGGTCCGTGTCAGCATACAGGAACTTGCCGCTCTGCATGGCGGCCGTGATGATCGCCTGTACCATCTGCTGCATCTGTTCGGGCGGTGCTTCGCTCTGCAGCACATACTCGACATCATACTGGCCGGGGGTGGGCAGGGGCGGGTCGAGGCGCGGAAAGACCCGCAATCCGGGCACCCGGGACACCGCGCCGAAGACCTCTCCGAACATCTGGGCGGTGGAGCGCTTGCGCGTCTTCCAGTCTTTGGCCACCATACCGCCGAACCCGCCCCAGGAGGCCGTCAGGGACCACATGAAATTCGCTTCGGGAAACGACCTGACCGCCCGCACCACCTTGAGCGATTCGCGGTCGGAGGCTTCCAGGGTGGAATCGGGGGAGGACTGCATGAAAAAGCTGATATGGCTCTGGTCCTCCACGGGCGCCAGTTCGCGTTTCGATTGTTGATAGAGCGGCCAGGCCGCCACCATGATCAGCAGCGCGGCCGCCGCGATGGCCCAGCGAATGGCGAGGACCCGTTCGAGCGCCCCGGCATACAGACGGCGGACGAAGGCAAAAACGCGGTTGACCTGAACGGTCAGCCATCCTTCCTGGCCCTGGGGATGAACGAAGCGCGAACTGATCACCGGCGACAGGGTCAGGGCCACCAAGCCGGAGACCACCACTGCGGCGGCCAGGGTAATGGCGAATTCGAGAAACAGGGAGCCGGTCAGCCCGCCCTGCAACCCGATGGGGGCATACACCACGGCCAGGGTGATGGTCATGGCGATGATCGGCCCCTTCAATTCGCGGGCGGCGGTCACGGCCGCCGCCATGCGCGTCTGGCCCAGTCGCACGTGGCGCTCGACGTTTTCGACCACCACGATGGCGTCGTCCACCACCAGGCCCACCGACAGCACGATGGCCAGGATGGTCAGCAGGTTCAGGCTGAATCCGAACGCCAGCATGAAGAGCGCGGCGCCCACCAGGGAGACCGGCATGGCCAGCAGGGGTACCAGGGCGGTGCGCAGCGAACCCATGAACAGGAACACCGCCAGGCCCACGATGAGGATCGTCTCGCCCAGGGTCTTGGTGATCTCCTCCAGAGCGTTGCGCATGAACATGGTGCCGTCCCACACCAGGCGCATCTCGATATCCTTCGGCAGGGTGGGCTGGACGCGTTCCATCTCGTCCCGCAGCCGCTTGGCCACGTCGATTTCATTGGAACCCACCAGGGGCCAGATCCCCAGATAGACCGCCCGGCTCTCATTGTACTTGGCCACCATTTCGGCTTCTTCGGCCCCCAGCTCGACCCGTGCCACGTCGCTCAGCCGCACGATGGCGCCGTTGCGGTCGGTCACGATGAGATCTTTGAACTCTTCGGCCGTCCGCAGGTCGGTGTTGGCCAGCAGGTTGACCTGCACCAGGTTGCCCTTGGTGCGGCCCACGGCCGCCAGGAAGTTGTTGCGCAGCAGGGCCGCCTGCACGTCGCCCGGCGACAGATTGAGGGACGCCAGCCGTTCGGGGTCGATCCAGACCCGCATGGCGATGGGCCGGCCGCCTTCGATGGTGACCCGCTGGACCCCCTCGAGGGTGGCGAACTGCGGCTGCAGGGAACGCATCAGCCAGTCGGTGATTTCGGGCACGCTGCGTTCTCCGGAGGTGAAGCTGATGTAAAAGGTCCCGTAGGGCCGGTCGGCCCGCTGCACCTCCACCGCCGGTGGCTCGGCTTCCGCGGGCAGTTCGCTGCGCACCTGCTGCAGGCGGGCGGTCACTTCGGCCAGGGCCGCTGTACTGTCATGATTCAGCGCCAGGTGCACCGTCACCGTGCTCAGGCCGGCCCGGCTGGTGGACTCGATGTGATCCACGCCGCTGATGGCCGATACCGCGCGTTCGATGGGGGTGGTCAGGAAGCCGCGCACGGTCTCGGCGCTGGCCCCGGTATAGACGGTCGAGATGATCACCGAGGCGCTCTTGAGGCTGGGATACTGCTGGACCGGCAGGGCCGACAGCGCGCGCCAGCCGGCGAGCACCAGGGCCAGGTTGACCACCAGGGCCAGGACCGGATGTTTGATGAAAATGTCCGTGAAGGCCCGTCGGGGCGGTTCACCTAGGGTCGGTTGCGGTTCGATGTGCTGCGCCATCGTCCACCTCTCTCTGCTCAGTGCCGGTCCCGGCGGAATCTCCCGTCACCGCCACGAGCACGTTTTCACGGAGTTTGAAAGAGCCGCCGGCCGCAATGGTTTCCCCGGCCGAAAGGCCGCTGTAGACGGCCACTTCATCGCCCAGCAGCGCGCCGCTTTCGATCTTGCGCAGATGGGCCCGGGCCTTGCCCTGGGCATCCTCGGCGATAACGAACACGTGGTCCCCCTGGGGGCCTTTGCGCAGGGCGCTCACCGGCACGGCCACTGCCGGATGCGGTGCGCCCACCGGCACCTGGACCCGCACGGAAGAGCCGGGGGGTGGCACCCGGTCGATGTCATCGATGCGGGCGCGCACCATGGCATTGCGCGTGGTCGGGTCGATGCGGGCATCGAAGGCCTCGATGCGGGCGAGGATTGGCGAAGGCGAAAGGGAAGAGAAGACCTGGATCGTCTGGCCCACGGCGAGTCCCTCAACCACCTTTTGAGCCACGGTGAAGTCCACATGCACCGCGTCATCCACCCCCTGCAGGGTGGTCAGGATCGTCCCGACCTCCAGATATTGGCCGGGATGCACGTCGGTCAGGCCCACGCGCGCGCGAAATGGCGCGCGGATCGTTTTCTTGTCGATATTGGCCTTGATGGCCGCCATGCGCGCCAGCGCGACATCCCGTTCGGCGGCCGCGCGATCCACCTCCAGCGCGGCCATGGCCACCCGGGCTCTTTGAATGCGGTCCAGGGTCGTTTCCGCCAGTCGGGCCTGGGCGGCCTGGGCCTTGAGTTCGGCCTGCTCCACGGAAACATCCAGGCTGACGAGCACCGTGCCGGCTTCTACGACCTGGCCGGGGGCGAGCGTCACCTCACGTACGGTGCCGGCCAGTTCATTGCTCAAGGTGATCGAGCGCAGGGCCAGGATCGTTCCGATGGCGGTGGTCTGTTCACGATACGCGAAGGGCCTGGCCGTCGCCGTTGTCACCGACTCCATGGGTTCGCTTTGAATGGCCGAGGCGTTGGCTACCTGGGCTGAGATGTACTTCCAGGCGTACAGACCGCCCGCGACAGCGGCGATGCCCAGGAACAGCAGAACGACGCTGAGATTGGATTTCGTGCAGTCGCATTTCATGACGCTTCTCCTCGTTGCTGATCATCGGAGGTCCGGCATCGCCGGCGAAGGTTAAACCAAGAGGGCGGCGATTCGTGAAGACCGCCCTGCTTCGCATGGAGGGTGTGAACCCGAACCCTGCGACGATTTGCATTCGTCTGGTGTCGATTGAAGATTTTTTTCCTGGACTGAAGTGGTCATCGAGCCGGGACCCCGACGCTTTGGGATGGATTGAATCGCCGCGATCCGCTGCTCGATTGATTCGTTCCTGTGGTTGAAGGTTGCATTCGATCGTTCAATTAACGTATGCGAGTTAGCTTAAAACCAGTTGTCACGATGTCAAGCCGGGGGCACCCTTGCCAGGCAAGGCGCCTTCTGTTATGGAAGTTTACTTTCCAAAATCACACGAGGAGCCGAAACATGCGGTGGACAGGCGGGCGCAGGAGTTCCAACGTCGAGGACCGGCGCGGCATGCGCGTATCCGGCAAGCTGGCCGGCGGCGGCATCGGGACCATTATCCTGGTGCTGGTGGGGCTGTACCTGGGCATCGATCCCACGGAGTTGTTGCAGCAGACCGGCACCCAAAGCACCACTTCCCAAAACGCACCCTACGAGCAGACCGCCGCGGAGCGCACCCAGGCCGAATTCGTCTCGGTGGTGCTGGCCGACACCGAAGACACCTGGCACGCCATCTTTACCAAGGCCGGCCGGCAGTACATCGAACCCAAGCTGGTGCTCTTCAACGGCGCCGTGCAGTCCGCCTGCGGCTATGCCCAGTCGGCCACCGGGCCTTTTTACTGCCCGGCCGACCGGAAGGTCTATCTGGATCTGCAATTTTTCGAAGAACTGAAGCGGCGCTTCAAGGCGCCCGGCGATTTCGCCGAGGCGTATGTCATCGCCCACGAGGTGGGCCACCACGTGCAGACCCTCACCGGTCTTTCGGCCAAGGTCCACGAAGCCCGGCAGAAACTGTCCGAAGCCCAGGCCAACGCCCTGCTGGTGCGCCAGGAACTCCAGGCCGATTGCTTCGCCGGCCTCTGGGCCTACCATGCCGACCGCACCCGGGGGATCATTGAGACGGGGGATATCGAGGAGGCCCTGAACGCCGCCAACGCCATCGGCGACGATCGCCTGCAGATGCAGAGCCGGGGCTACGTGGTGCCCGATGCGTTCACCCACGGCACGTCGGCCCAGCGGGTGAAGTGGTTCAAGCGGGGATTTACTACCGGCAGTTATGGGGCCTGCAATACGTTCGATACGAACGATCTGTAAAATCAGTTTCAGCGCTTTTCCCTTTAGCTCTTATCCTTTAACCACCTAAAAACACATCCCAAACTGGCACGGAAGCAGGCGGTACCGGCCGTCGTTTTGAGTCCCGTCAGGCGTCGAATCTTAGGGATGCTTAAGTGCAGCGGAGGAAAAGCGCCCTGGACTGTTTGAGCGTAGCGAGTTTCCAGGGCGCCCGGAGCGCACTCTTAGCATCCCTGATTCGATGGCGTAGGGGCGCAAAGCGACGGCCGGTAACGCCGGTAAAGCAGCACTGAGCAGGCTTCATCCAATTTCATGTCATCCAATTGGGCCGGTCGGCCAGCCACGCCTGCACGGTCTGGCGCAGCCAGGCTTCGTCGAGGCCGGGGTCGATGTAGAAGCGGGGCATGAGCAGTTCGGCTTCCGAGACGATCAACCCTTCGCGCACGGCGGTGCGGGAGAGGTCGGTATAGGGGTAGATGCGCACGCCCACGCTGACCTTCATGGCCTCCAGGTGCAGGCTGTCGGCAAAGGCCAGGCTCTGCATCACGGTGTCGCGGGTTTCGCCCGGCGCGCCCAGCAGCAGAAAACCCATGCGCACGATGCCCTGGTCGGCCAGCAGACGGCTGGCCTGCGCGACTTCTTCCGGAGAGAAGCGTTTGTGCAGGCTGTCCAGCATGGGGGGGGCGCCGCTTTCGAACCCCAGGGAGACTTCCCGGCAGCCGGCGCGGGCCATGGCCTTCGCCAGGCGTTCGGTGATCTTGCCGGGGTAGAGGATGGCGCGCCAGTTCAGTCCCAGGCCGGCCGCGGCGAGCCCTTCGCACAGCTCGACCGCATAGCTCTCGGGCAGGTTGAAGATGTTGTCCACGAAGAAGATCCGGAAAAAGCCCGCGGCGCGCCAGCGTTTCAGCGCTTCGATCACGGCCGCCGGCGAGCGCCGGCGGATGACGCCGCCCTCGATGGTGGCCGTGGAGCAGTAGCTGCAATCCAGGGGGCAGCCCCGGCGGGTCTGAATGGGCAGGTAGTAGTTGGGATCATCGGCGCAGCGGGCGTCGAACAGCTCCGGACCGGGCAGGGGGAAACGGTCCAGGTCGCGGGTATAGGTCCGCGGCGCCTGCAAGCCCTTGCCCTTGAGGTACAGGCCGGGCACGTCGTCCAAGGGCGCGCCGGCGGCCAGTCGGTCGAGGAGCATGACCATGGGCAGCTCGCCCTCGCCCTGGATGCCCATGGGCGCGCCGGTGAAGTCGAGCACGCTTTCGGGAAAGATGCTGTAGCCCGCGCCGCCGAGCACCACGGGCGCCTGGCTGCGGGCCTGGCAGACGGCCACCACTTCCCGGGCGGCTTCCAGCAGGAAACGGGGGTTCAGGCTGGTCTGGTCGTCGATGTTGCGGATGGAGATGCCGATCAGATCGGGCATGCGTCTGGCCAGCGCCTCCCGCAGCGGCGCCCGCCAATCCTCAATGCCCAGGAGATCCAGAAAATCCGCGGTATGGCCGGCGGCCGTCACCGCCGCCGCCACGCAGCCCAGGCCGATGGGCAGGGTGGGCATGTTGATCTTTTCCGTGTTGGCCGAAACGAGCAGGGTATGCATGGCGTCTCCTTCGTGTCGCCTCCGTTTTATGACACTCCCGAGCATAATGCCATTATCGTCTCGACACAATATCCCGACCCATTCACCACTTTACGGCGTCGGTCTTTTTGGATATCTTGAGGGCACTCTGAAATTTTTCCCTCACGATCCCATTTGTTCAGCATCCGATCCGTGGGCCGGTCGGCCGGCCCGGTACATGTTCCCTGGCGCGTCGATTCTTTGACCGTTTGTTCCTTACTTCATGAAGGAGGCAGTTATGGAATCCAGACCCTGGCACCGACACTACGACTACAACGTCCCCACCACCATTCGCTACCCGCGCATTCCGGTGCAGGAGTTCCTCGGGTTGGCGGCCAAATCGTTTCCCAAAAAGCCGGCCTTGTCCTTTTTCGGGTCGGAAATCACCTTCTGGGAGCTGCGCTGCCAGGTGATGCGCTTCGCCAACGCCCTGGGCGCCCTGGGGATCAAAAAGGGCGACCGCGTGGGCCTGCACCTGCCCAACTGCCCCCAGTACCCCATCGCCTACTACGCGGTGCTATCGCTGGGGGCCATCGTGGTCAACCTCAATCCGCTCTACACCCCCAGCGAACTGCAGATGATGGCCACCAACTCGGGGCTCACCACCCTGGTCACCTTCGACATGGTCCTGCCGGCCATCCGCACCTTGTGCCAGGCCGTGGAGATCCGGCGGGTGATCGTCACCGCCGTGACCGATTTCATCCAGGGCTTTCCGCCCAGCACGGCCAAGAGCCTCGACCTGGAAAAAGGCTGGCTCCATTTCGGCGAACTGATGGAAAAATCCACCAGCACCAAGATTCCCAAGGTATCCCTCGGGCCGCAGGATCCGGCGGTGATCCTCTTCACCGGCGGCACCACCGGCATCCCCAAGGGGGCCATCATCACCCACGGCAACCTGGTGGCCGGCGTGCTGGCCTGCGCCAACTGGGGCAATCCCACCATCAGCCTGATCCCGCCCGAGCGACGCAACGTGCTGGCCCTGCTGCCCTACTTCCACGCCTACGGCAACATCGTGGTGCTCAACTGGTCCATGTTCACCTGTGCCACCCAGATCCAGGTGCCGCGCTTCAACATCGACGAATTGATGGACCTGCTGGGCAAGGTGGAGGAGATCAGCTTCTTCCCCACGGTGCCGACCCTGATCACGGCCCTGATCAACCATCCCAAGGCCGAGTCGCTGAATCTGGACCGCAAGATCGGCCTGCTCAACTCCGGCGCGGCGCCCATGGCCGTGGACCTGATCGAGCGGGTCAAAGAGATGGGCATCCCCTTCAGCGAAGGGTACGGCATGTCCGAATCGACCTCCCTGGGCGTCGCCAACCCCGTGCTAGGGCTCAAAAAGGTGGGCAGCATCGGCATCCCGTTCCCCGACAACGACGTGCGCCTGGTGGATATCAACGGCGGCGAGCGGGACGTGGCCCCGGGCGAGCCGGGCGAGATCATCATGAAGGGTCCGCTCATCATGCAGGGCTACTGGAACAACCCCACGGAGACGGCCGGCCAGCTCCGGGACGGCTGGCTCTACACCGGCGACATCGCCACCCGCGACGAAGAGGGCTACCTCTACATCGTGGACCGCAAGAAGGACATGATCATCGCCGGCGGATTCAACATCTACCCCCGGGAGATCGACGAGGTGCTCTTCCAGCATCCCAAGGTGGCCGAGGCGGTTTCCGTCGGCATCAAAGATCCCTACCGCGGCGAGACCGTCAAGGCGTATATCGTTCAGCGCCCCGGCGAGAGCGCAACGGCCGAAGAGATCATCGCCTTCTGCAAGGAGCGCCTGGCGCCCTACAAGGTGCCCAAGATCGTGGAGTTCCGCGATACGCTGCCCAAATCGGCCATCGGCAAGATCCTGCGCAAGATCCTGCGCGATGAAGAGGAGGCAAAAGGGAAGGGCTAAAGGCTGTTCAACAGCGCCTCCCGCTTGGCCTGGTACTCTTTTTCCGTGATCATCCCCTTCTGCAGCAGGTTCTGCAGCTGGCCCAGCTTCGATTCCAGATCCTGGGCCAGCTCCGGCAACGGCGCCGGCGGGGGCGGGGCCGTGCTTTGGCCCAGGCCGAAGAAGCGACCGATGGCGGCGAAGATCTTCTTGATGCCGCGCCACAGCTTGGGCAGAAGCCACACCAGCATGGCGATGAAGAGCACGAAGAAGATGATGAAATAGATCGGGTGGTGCAGGGCGGCCCACATGCCGGCGATCACGGCCACATCTTCCAGCAAAGAGGCGGTCCAGTTGGTGAACGGCTCGGGCGAGGTGTTGATCAGCACCCGCGAGCCGGCCTTGAAGGCATGGCTGCCGGCCGCCACACCGCCGCCCAGAATGCCCGCGGCCACGGCCACGGCCGGGTTGACGTCGCCCACGGCGCCGGCGGCCAGCAGCGCGCCGGCCGGGATGCGCACGAAGGTGTGAAGGGTGTCCCAGCCGGTATCCACCCCCGGCGTCTTGTCCGCGAAGAACTCCACCAGGTACATGATCCCCGCGGCGCCGATCACCAGCGGGTTCTGCAGCACCTGCAGGTGCTCGGGCAGGCTGATGTTGCCGGTTACGCCCATCAGGCCCAACATCAGGATGGCGGCGTACAGGTTGATGCCGCTGGCCCAGGCCGCACCCATGGTCAGCGACAGGGTTTTCACGATGCTGTTGTAATCCTCCATAGCGAACCCCTCCCGATTGGTTTCAGTGGCATAAATCCTGATACCGTTGTAAATATCATTTTTTTGGCTTTTGGACGAACTCGAATTGGACCGAGCCACTTGAGAACCCTTTCCCAACGTATCGCCGATTGCGTCCGTACCGCCCTGCCCAAAGCGATCCAGCTGGTGGTCTGGCTCCTTAAGATCATGCTGCCCATCAGCCTGGCCGTGAGCCTGCTCAACTACTGGGGCCTGATCGCCCGCCTGGGGGGCCTGCTCACTCCGGCCTTCGCCCTGATCGGGCTTCCCGGCGAATCGGCGGTGGTCTTCATCACCAGCATTCTGGTGAATATCTATGCGGCCATCGCCGTCATCGCCACCTTGCCGCTGGACCTGCGCGAGATCACCATTCTGGCGCTCATGTGTCTGATATCGCACAATATGCCGGTGGAAACGGCCATCCAGAAAAAGACCCGCTCATCGGCGCTGCGCATGATCGGCCTGCGCCTGGGGACTTCGTGCGTCGCCGCCGTGGCCCTCAATGCCCTGCTGCCCGCCCAGCTCGGGGCCGTCATGGCCGCCCAGCACGGCCTGGCGTTCGCCCACATCGGCGATCTGCTGGTGAACTGGCTCATCGGGGCCGGCTGGCTGGTGCTCAAGATCGTCCTGATCGTCACCGGACTGATGATTCTGCAGAACCTGCTCAAGGAGTTCAATATCATCGGCTTCTTGTCCCGCCTTTTCGCGCCGCTGATGGGACTGCTGGGGCTCTCCCGGCAGAGCGCCTTCCTGTGGCTGGTAGCCCAGATTCTGGGTCTGGCCTACGGCTCGGCGGTGCTGATCGATGCCGTGGAGCGCAACGAGATTTCGGCCGCCGACGCCGACCGGCTCAACTACCATATCGCCGTCAACCATTCGCTGCTCGAAGACACGCTGCTCTTCGTGGCCATCGGCGTGCCGGCGGCCTGGATCACCTTTCCGCGCATCGTGCTGGCCATGGCCGTGGTGTGGGGGGTGCGGGCCATTGCGCGGCTGCGGTTCAACGCCAAGAGGGAAGGGTGATTGCCCGATTATGGAACCGGGGGATCTTTTGAACGGCTTCTGACGGCCGGCTACTGCGGCCAATAGAGCGTCAGCACATCCGCCTTGACCTGATAACTGGCCAACCGGTTGAAGAAATTCATGCCCAACAGGGAGTTGCGCATCGGCGCTTCGTTGACCGAGGCCATGAGGTCGTTCATATGGAAGGCCCCGATTTCCAGATCGTCGATCGTGATGGTGCTGCCGCGCACCACCCCGTTGGCGGTTTCGTAGACCCGGTCGTACCGCAGGCGATCCGGCGTCAGGCCCAGTTTTTCGGCATCGCCGGGGGAGATGACCATGTGGGTGGCCCCGGTATCGGCCAGGAAGATGAGGGGAACGCCGTTGACCAGGGCGCGAATGTAGAAGTGGCCGTCCGATGATGCTGGAAAGCTGATGGCATTGGAGGCCTGCTGAAAGCCGGTGGCGGGGGCGAAGGCGGCCACCACGCGCGCCTTGACCCCCGCGAGTTCGTGGCGATAGCCGTAAGCGATGGCGGCCAGGAGAATGATACCCGCCCAGATCGAAAAATAGCGCGCTTTTACGGCCATAGCAACCCAATCACCGCGCCGGTCATGCAGGTGGCCAGGGTGCCGGAGATGATGGCGCGCAATCCGAGAGAGACGATTTCGCCGCGCCGTTCGGGCGCCATGGTGCCCATGCCGCCGATCATGATGCCCAGGGAGCCCGGGTTGGCAAAGCCGCACAGGGCATAGGTCATGATCAATGCCGTGCGCGGGCTCAGGGTTCCGGGCGGCAGCCGGCTCAAATCCAGGTAGGCCACGAATTCGTTGAGAATGGTCTTGGTGGCCAGCAGGCTGCCGGCCGACGGCGCTTCGGACCACGGCACCCCGATCAGCCAGACCAGCGGCGCGCTGACCCAGCCGAAAAGGCGTTGCAGCGTAACGGGTCCGGCACCGAGGTCGGGGAGCAGCCCCAGCAGGATATTGACCAGTTGGACCAGGGCCACCAGCACCACCAGCATGGCCACGATATTGATCAGCAGTTGCACCCCCTGGAGGGTGCCGCGGGTGATGGCATCCATGCTGTTGTGCGTCTCCTCGAGGCCGACCAGTTCTCCACCGCTCACCGGCCGGGTCTCGGGAATCATGATTTTCGCGAGGGTCACGGCGGCCGGCACGCTGATGATGGAGGCCACCAGGATATGCCCCATCACGCCCGGGATGGCAGCGCCCAGGATCGAGGCATACAGCACCATGACCGTGCCGGCGATGGTGGCCATGCCGGCCGTCATCAAGGAGAAGAGCTCGCTGCGGGTCATCTTGCGCAGGTACGGCCGGATGAACAGCGGCGCCTCTACCATGCCCACGAAGACATTGGCCGATACGCCCAATCCTTCCGCCCCGCCGATGCCCAGCGTTCGGGTCATGCACCAGGCAAACCCTCTGACGAGCAGCGGAAGTACTTTCCAGTAGAACAGCAGCGAAGAGAGCGCGCTGATCACCAGCACCAGGGGCAAGGCCCGAAACGCCAGGATAAAGAGGTTCGCCGGTGCGGACGCCTCGAAGGGCGCGGCGCCGCCGCCCAGATAGCCGAACACCATGCTGGTGCCCGCCGTGGTGGCGGCTTCCAGGGCCAGCACCGCCTGATTCAGCAGAATGAAAAATTTTTGAAAAATGGAGATCTTGAGCAGTACCAAAGCGATCGCGAGCTGTCCGGCCAGGCCGGCGACGACCAGTTTGACGGGAAATTTACGGCGCTGTTCGCTCATCGCCCAGGCCAGCGCGATGATGGAGAAAAGCCCCAGCAGGCTCTGCACTCTTTCCATTGGCAAACAGTCCTTATGACGAGGCACGCCTACAGAATGCGCTGCCAGAAACCGACGTCGATCCACTGCTGGAATTTAAAGCCGACCTGCTTGAGATGGCCTGCTTTGACGAAACCGAATTTTTCGTGCAGGCTGACGCTGGCCGCATTGGGCAGGGCGATCACCCCGATGGCCACATGCATGCCCAGGCTCTTGAGGGTCGGCAGCAGGCGGCTGTAAAATTCCGTGCCGATATCATGCCGCACATGGGCGGGGTTGACGTAGATCGAAACCTCCGTGGAAAAACGGTAGGCCGAGCGCCCCTTCCACTTGCCGGCATACGCATAGCCCGCGATTTCACCGTCGCGCTCGGCCACCCACCAGGGCAGGGATGACGCCCACACCGCTTGCATGCGCTGATGCATGGCGGCGGCGGACACCGGCTCCTCTTCGAAGGTCACGGTGGTTTCGGTGACGTAGTAATTGTAAACAGCCGCAATGGCTGGCGCATCGTCAACGGATGCGACGCGGACATGGATTTGGGTTTTCAGGGCGGTCACCTTTGCTATAGATGCTTGAGAATCCATTGTTCCATGATGCTCAACACCTTCTCGCGTGCTTCCACTTTTTCATTCATGGTTTCATGGAAAAGGCCGTCGAAAGCCTCCATGGTCTTGTCCTGCGAGGCGGCCTGCTCAAGAATGTGCCGACTGCTGTCGATGCTGACCATCTTGTCCGCCGTTCCGTGGATCAAGAGCAGGGGCATCTCGAGCTCGTGGGCCCGTCGAATCCCCTCGGCGGCCGCATTCAAATACTCCTGGTAGAATTTGGTCGAGACCCGGTCATGTACCAGCGGATCGTCCAGGTAGGCTTGAACCACCGCCTTCTCCGCCGAAATGTCCCTTGGGTCGATTTCATTGCTCACCGTGACCTTGGGGAAAATCCTGGAGACCAGCCGGCCCATGGCTTTCTTCCATGCCGGAACCGCCACGCTCGGCATCAGGGCCGGCGCGGATAGAATCAGGGCCGTCAAATCTTCGGGGTAGGTGAGCGCATACAGCTCCGCGATCAGCCCGCCCAGGCTGTGTCCCAATAGAATAATGGGGACCCCGGGGTTCTCCCTTTTCACCACCGTATCGACCAGGTGTTTGATATCCCGGTAGAACTTGCCGAAGTCATCCACATGTCCCCGGATGCCGCCGGACATGCCGCTGCCCCGGTGGTCGGATGCATAAACCGAAACACCTTTTCCGGAAAGGGTTTCCAGAAGATTCTGGTACCGGCCCGAATGCTCGCCCAATCCGTGCGAGATCACCATGATGCCCCTGGGATCGGCCACCTGCCAGCTCTGATAGAAGATCCGGACGCGGTCCGCGGACAAGAATACGCCCATGTTGTGTTTATAATCGGTCATGAAGAATTCTCTCCTGTCGGGTTTCGATGCCGGCTCGCGGTAGAACCCTGGAGCATGTGGTTGCCCAGCAGCCGATGGATTCTATTGCGACATGCCGGGTCATGTCCATCCAATCGAAGAAAACGCTCAAATGGGGTGCGTCGGATTGAATCTCCCTGTTTCTGCGATGATCCGCGCACAGACATCTTCCTGGCGCATCGCCCCGGTGCACTTGATGGTGATGTCCGCGTATCTGCTGTAGAGCCCGAACCGTTCATCGAACAGCTCCGACAGGCTCTGGTCCGGTCTTTTGGCCAGCCCCCGGGTACTGTAATCTTGGATCCTTGATTCCAGCAGCGCCAGGTCCACATCGAGAAAGACGGCGAGGCCGTCTTTTTTGAGATGGGACATGGCCGGGCCGCTGTAGACCGCGCTGCCCCCGGTGGCAATAACATGGTTTTGGACGCCCAGGCCGAGCAGAATCCGTTCTTCGATAGCCCGCAGAGCGGCGTAACCGTCCGTATCGACGATGGCCTGCAGGGTCCGCTTTTGCGCGGCTTGAATGAGCAGGTCGGTGTCCACGAAGTCGCGGGCCGTCCGCTTGGCGAGAATGACGCCGACGGTGCTTTTGCCCGAGCCGGGCATGCCGATCAGCACGAGATTCGAATTCATGGCCGGTCGGCGCCTACCGCCTGCTTTCGATTACCCGTTGCACCCGGATCGTCTGATCTCCGATCTTAAGCCGGCCGCAATCCTCCTCGCACCAGCCCGTCTTGTCGCCGACCGCCATGCCCCTGGTGGATTCCATTTCCAGGGTCTTGACGTTGCCGCGCGCATCGGTGATCGTAATGGTATTTCCGTTTATGCGGGTGATCTTCGCTGCCACCGAATCGGCCGCGCCCCTGACGCCGAGGTCGCCTTTGGTCTCCGCGCATAGCGGCGAGGCCATAAGGGTGAGCAGCGCCAGGATGGCGATCAAGACCGGCAGTTGTTTGGGCATTAGCGTCCTCCTTGGCGGTTGTTGCGTGAATCTTGGACCGTTCGATAAAATCATTGAAGGATTATCAGCAAAGCGATGAGCTGGACAAGAACTATTCCGCCTTCGCCCAGAGTCCCGGAGGCAGCCGCTTCATTCGGTGCCTCCGGCGGCCGTGAAATAATTGTCCCACTGCTGGTCCAGGACCCGAATGCCTTCCGACAGAGGCAGGGCGGTGAATTTGCCGCCGGCTGCATGCACCAGTTTGAGTGCGATGAGTTTCTCCAGGGCGTCGTCAATCTCGAAATCGATGGCGCACTGCCACTTGGTGGCCATCCACGCTTCGGCCTTGCGGTCGAGTTCGCTCCTGGATAAGGGCCCTTGGCTGGTCAGGAGAAAATAGTAGGCCAGCAGGGATTCTTTGCACTCTTCTTCTTCGGCGTCGTTGGCGATGCGATGGAAGACGCCGGCATTGTTGTCCAGATTTTTGAAATAGAGATTTTGGGTCAGGGCCTGCATGAATCTCAACTTGCGGTTTTTGAAGCCGTTGATCTGCTTCCAGAGGTAGCCGCCGAGGGCCATCAGGCCTGCAAGCAGGGCCATGAGGGTGGTCTTGTTCAATTCCACGGGGTGACTGCTGAGTCCCATCCAGAATCCCAACAGCGACCCCAGCAGCACCAGGGCGGTTCCCAGCTTGGTGGTCAGTACGATGCCGCCGCTGACCGCGGCCGGTATGCCGATCAGCAACTTGTCCACCAGGCGCATGCGCACATGGGTGTTGGGGAAAAGCATTTCGAGGTCAGCCCTGGGCACGTTCCGGAACAGCTTGAGCACAGTGGCGCCGGGCCGGCAGGCGGGCAGGCGGTCATCGGATGGGATGGCGTCGTCCCGGAACCGCAGGTACACCATCACCCGGTCGTAGTTGATGAATTCGATGTTTCGGGAGAACAGGCCCATCCAGCCGGGCACCATTTCCCGCCGGGTGGATTCTCCCCGGCAGAAGAGCAGCACTTCGGAAAAATCGCCGAAATCCACGAACAAACGAATCTTAAAGAGGGAGGACTGCTGCAGGGCCTGATTCAGCTCGGCCTCCGTAACCCGCTCGTAATTGGCCTTTTCCAGAAGCTCCCGCAACAGTTCGACGAATTGAACCCTGTCAGGACAAGTCGCGCGCTCATGATGCCGCGTGTCGGCATCAGGGTCGATGGTCGCGTATGCATCCTTCAGGTTTTCCACGGTTTTGTGAAACTCGTAGTGAAAGATGCTGTCAAGCATGCGATAGAGCTGGCGAAAGTCCTCTTCCCGGCCGTCGAGCAACTTGTCCTGGAGGCACATTTCGACGATGTCGCGCTTGCGAAAGGGGATGAAGCGAAACTTCCTTTCGGAGGCACCTTCAATCATGAATATCCACCTCTCGAAGGTCCCGGGGCGGCTTGATGGTCACCGGCCATCCCCGGGTCGGCGGGCCAATCGGATGTGCCTGCAGGCAGGTGGCGGTCCGTGCGTTGTTCTCGCGGGCGTCAACGCCGAGCCTTGGCTTTTTCCTTCAATTTACCATCGAACTTCTCTTTGTTGATCACAAAGCGTTCGTGTTTCCCGCGGCAGATGAGCTCGATCTCATCCCGGGCTTCCACCTCGAACAGCAGCCGGCGGCCCTCCAACTCCACCAGTTTCACTTTGGCGGTGACCGTCATCCCCGGCGGCGTGGCCGCCGTGTGACTGACGTCGATGCGCGTCCCCACGGTCTGCTCGGCCGGCCAGTCCAGGTGGGGATTGACGGCCTGGATGCAGGTCCACTCGAGGAAGCCGACCATGAAGCCCGTGGCAAACACCTCGGGCATGACCCGAAATTCCTCGGCTTCGGGATAGAGCGCCGGGACGGTCTTGGATGCGTCGATGCGCAGAGTAAAGGTGTGTTCGATGCCGGCTTTCAATGTCTCTTTCATTTGCCCCCCTTGATCGCGCGTGTGCTTGCCTGAAGATCTTTTTCCCCCCTGCCTTTTCCTCGTCCCATCCGCCGATGGAGAACCAGTCTCCCATGGCCCAAGGTCGGATCACCCCATCCACAGGCGGTTTCATTCTCGCGCATGCCGAAGAAAGGATCTGAATCTGTTGTACAATAGTGGGGCGGGCTGTCAAGGGGAGGCCTGAAATCAGAAATTTTCTGACACTACGATCAGAATTCCGCCAATTGTGGGTTGGCCCCGGCTATCTTAAAGCCCCCGTATCGTGGAAAGGATGACCGTCATGCAATATTACAAAGAAGCATTGCGCTACCACAGGGAACCGCGGCCGGGCAAGACCGAAGTGATCCCCACCAAACCGTTCCTCAGCCAGGCCGATTTGAGCCTGGCCTATACGCCCGGCGTGGCGGCACCCTGCCTGGAGATCCATGCCGATGCCGAACGCTCATACGACTACACCAACCGGGCCAACCTGATCGCCGTGATCACCAACGGCACGGCGGTGCTGGGCCTGGGCCGCATCGGCCCGCTGGCCGCCAAACCCGTCATGGAAGGCAAGGGGGTCCTCTTCAAACGCTTCGCCGATATCGATGTGTTCGACCTGGAGGTCGACACCACCGACCCGGAGGAGTTCATCCGCACGGTCAAGCTGCTGGAACCTTCGTTCGGCGGCATCAACCTGGAAGATATCAAAGCCCCCGACTGTTTCTATATCGAAGAGCGCCTCAAGCAGGAGATGTCCATTCCGGTGTTCCACGACGACCAGCACGGCACGGCAATCATCTCTGCGGCCGCCATGCTCAATGCCGTCGAATTGACCGGGCGCAAACTGGAATCGCTGCGGGTGGTCATCAACGGCGCCGGTGCGGCCGGCATTGCCTGCGCCCGGCTCTATGCCCAGCTGGGCGTGCGCAAGGAGCACCTGGTGCTGGTGGACACCACGGGGGTGATCCACCGGGGCCGCGAAAAGGGGATGAACCCCTACAAAGCAGAATTCGCCTGCGATACGCCGGCCCGCAGCCTGGCCGAGGCCGCCCGGGATGCCGACATGCTGGTCGGCATGTCCGCCAAGGGCGCCTTCGATGAGGCCCTGCTGGCCCGCATGGCCCCGCGACCCATCGTCTTCGCCCTGGCCAACCCCGATCCCGAGATCGCCTACGAGGCGGCCAAGGCCTGCCGGCCTGATGCCATCGTGGCCACGGGACGGTCCGACTGTCCCAACCAGGTCAACAACGTGCTCGGTTTTCCTTACATATTCCGGGCGGCCCTGGACGTGCGCGCCACGGGCATCACCGAAGCCATGAAGCTGGCCGCCGTGGACGCTCTGGCCGCCCTGGCGCGGGAAGATGTGCCCGATGCCGTGATCCGGGCCTACGGTGGCACCCCCATTCGGTTCGGCGCCGAGTACATCATCCCCAAACCGCTGGACAACCGCGTGCTGCTCAAAGTGGTGCCGGCCGTGGCTGCCGCGGCGGTGGCAAGCGGCGTGGCCCGCAAGCCCATCGCCGAACCCGGGCGATATGCCCATCGACTGGAAGCCTCCCTGGGCCCCGAGCGCGAATTGATGCGCAAGATCATCATCCGGGCCCAGCAGAATCCCCAGCGCATCGTACTGCCCGAGGGCAACCATCCCGTGATCATCCGTGCCGCATACCAGGCGCACCGGGAGGGCATCGCCGAACCGGTGCTGCTGGGCGATCCGGACGAAATTCGGGCGCTCGCCCGTGAGTTGCAGCTGTCGCTCAAAGCGATCGAGATCGTGGATCCCCGGCGCAATCCGCACCTCGACGCCTTCGAAGAAAAATTGTTCGCCCTGCGCCAGCGCAAAGGCTGGAACCGCACCGAAACCCGGCGGCAATTGCAGAATCGCTATATCTTCGGCGCCATGATGGTGTGCGAGGGGCTGGTGAGCGGTCAGGTGCACGGCATCGACAAGGCCTATCCCCATGCGATCCGGCCGGTGCTGCAGGTGATTCCCCGTCGTTCCGGCATCGCCAAGGTGTCGGGAATGTACCTGATGATCTCGAAGAATCGCACGCTGCTCTTCGCCGATGCCACGGTCAACATCCAGCCCAGCGCCGAAGATCTGGCCGAAATCGCCATTCTCGCCAGCGAAATGGCGGTGTTTTTCGACATGCAGCCGCGGGTGGCCATGCTCTCATTTTCAAATTTCGGCAACGTGCGCCATCCCGAGGCCGAGAAGGTGACCCGGGCCATGCAGATCGTTCAAGCCCGCCGTCCCGACCTGGTGATCGACGGTGAAATGCAGGCCGACACCGCGGTTTCGGAAGATATCCTCAAGGAGAGCTTTCCCTTCAACCGGCTGGGCGGTGCCGCCAACGTGCTGATCTTCCCCGATCTGACCTCGGGCAATGTGGCCTACAAGCTGCTGGATCGCCTGGGGGGCGCCAAGGCCATCGGGCCGCTGCTCATGGGCATCAGCAAGCCGTTCAATGTGTTGCAGCGAAATACGGATATGGAAAACGTGGTGCACGTGATGGCCATCACAGTGGCCCAGGCCCTGAACCATAAAGCGCCTGCCGAGGCCCCCAGGCTCCTCCGGCGGGCCTGAGTCCTCTCCTTACGCTCAGGCGGGGCAGCGGGCGCTTCACTTGGGAGAAGTGCGACCATGACCTGAACACACTGTGCGCGCGTTGGCCCCGAATGAATGCTGTTCAGCCAGAATCCCTGCCGCTCGGCGGGTGCATTGCCGTAACGGTGACGGAGTGCTATTGTGAAACCTGCGGTGACTGAACGCATCCACGGCCGGCGGCCGGGGGCACCCGCGAATCGAAACGCAAAGGCGCCATTGGCCGGATCGATCGGGCTATTGGCCGCAGCATCGCCGATGAACCTGCGCCAAATACTCTTGAGCCTCTCCCTGCTGGCCTTCTTGTCGGCGTTGGCCGGCGGCGTGCTGTATTATACGGCCCTGCACCACGCGGCGTTGGAAGAAGCCGAGCGCCAGGCGGTGGCCAACACCGAACTGATCGAAAGCAGCCTGAACCGGATGCTCACAGAGCACCGCAGGACCGTGATCGCGATGGCCGGCCTGCCCGCTCTGCGCGACGCCCTGGTGAACGGCGACGCCGAGGCCCTCGATCGTGCCAACCGAGTGCTCGACCATTTCGTCGCCACCCTGGAGGCGGACGTCTGCTACTTGATGAATCGGGACGGATCGACCATCGCTTCCAGCAATCGCTCCGACGACGATAGCTTCGTGGGCAGCAACTTTGCCTTCCGGCCCTATTTCCAGCAGGCCCTGCAAGGCCGGTACGGCATCTACATGGCAGTGGGGACCACCTCTCGCAAACGCGGCATCTATAACAGTTATCCGGTATATGCGGCTGCCGGCGGATCGCCGGTGGGTGTCGCGGTGATCAAAAGCCCCATCGTCGATGCGGCGGCATTGGGCATCTCCGAGGGCGACCTGGTCCTGATCACCGACCCCCAGGGCATTATCTTCATCACCAACCGGCCGCAGTGGCTTTACCAGCTGGCCTGGCAGCTGACCTCCCTGAGTGCCGTACCCGCCGAGGTCGAGCGGCAGTTCGGCGCCGGGCCCCGCAACTGGGTCGGCTTGAGCGAATTGGGCAAAGACCAGGTGCAGGACAGCGAGGGCAACCGATACTTGATGCACCAGGCCGGGCTGGCGCTCTTCCCGGGGTGGAAGATCATCCACCTGCGCAACATGCAGGTCATTGCGCGGGCCATTTCCGGTCCCCTGCTGCGCGTGGCCGGTCCGGTCGCCGTCCTTGTGGCCACCCTGGTGGGGCTGTTCGTGCTGGTGCTTTACAAAAAGGCCAGCCGCGAAATCCAAGCCCGTCTCAGGGCCGAAGAGGCCCTGCAACTGGCCAAGGAGGAACTCAGCCGGCACTCCATGGAGTTGGAGCGCGAGGTGCGCATCCGCAGCGGGGAGATCAGCGCGATCCTCAAATACACTCCCAATGTGGTTTACATCAAAGATACCCAGGGACGTTACCTGATGGTCAATTCGCGTTTCGAGACCCTCTTCGGCGTGCACAACGAAGCCGCCCGCGGCCGGACCGACGCCGATCTGCTGCCGGCCGAAGTGGCCGAGCAATTCCGGCTGCACGACGCCGGTGCCTTGAATGGCGCACCGTTGTTGAAGGTGGAGGAGCGCATCCCCCAGGAGGATGGGCCGCACACCTATCTGGCCATGAAATTTCCCATTTACGAGGAGTCGGGCCATATTCGGGGCATCTGCAGTATCGCCACCGATATCACGCCCTTGAAGAAGGCCCAGGAACAGCTGCGGCGCCTGTCCGGCTCGATCATGGCCAACCAGGAGAAGGAGCGTGCCGCCATCGCCCGGGAGTTGCATGACGAGTTGGGGCAGTTGCTCACGGCCTTGCGCATGGATGCTGTCTGGCTTCAGGAACGGCTCCGGCAGAAAGATGCCCGAATTGCATCGCGGGCCGAGGCCATGTGCGGTTTGATCGACACCACCATCGAAGAGGTACGCGGCATGGCCATCCGGCTGCGGCCGGGCGTTCTGGACGATCTCGGGCTGGTGGATGCACTGGAGTGGCTGACCACCGAATATGAGCGCAGGGCGCAGTTCCCCTGTATTTTTAACCAGCACCATATTCCCGCGGTGGATAACGCCATTGCCACGGCCGCCTACCGTATCGCCCAGGAGGCCTTGACCAACGTGGTCCGCCACGCCCGTGCGGCCCATGCCGAGGTGACGCTCAAGATGAACGGCCACGAGGAGCTGGTGCTGGAGGTGGCGGACGACGGCAAGGGCTTCGATCCCGAAGGTTTGTCGGAGAACGACATGCTGGGGCTGGCCGGCATGCGCGAGAGGGCATCGCTGGTGGGCGGCCGCCTGGTGTTTCAGTCGCAGCCCGGCCACGGGGCCACCGTTCGTTTCAGCGTGCCGCTGGGCGCGAATTCCGGGAGGCAGCCTTGATTCGAGTGCTTCTGGCAGACGACCACAGCATTGTCCGGGCCGGCCTGCGGCGGTTGGTGGAAGAGAGCGGCGACATGGAGGTGGTGGCCGAGGCCGCCGACGGCCGCGAAGCCATCACCAAGATCCGGCAGTTCAAGCCGGATGTGGCGGTCATCGATCTCTCCATGCCCGAGATCGACGGCCTGGAGGTGATCACCCGCCTGCGTCCCGAATTTCCCGATATCCCCATCATCGTGCTGACCATGCACACCGAGAACCAGTACATCGTGCGGGCCATCGAGGCCGGGGCCAAGGGCTACGTGACCAAGAAGTCGGCCCCCGAACAACTGGTCCAGGCCATCCGCAAAGTGCATGCCGGCGCCCCGCTCTCCCTGACCGAAGACGCCGCCGAATCCCTGGCCCTGCGCGTGGCCCGCGGCAGCCAGCCCCAATCCCCGCTGGACACCCTCTCCACCCGCGAACTGCAGGTGCTGCGCCGCCTGGCCCTGGGGCACACCAACCGGGAGATTGCCTCCACCTACAACATCAGCATCAAGACCGTGGACACCTACCGCTTCCGGCTGCTGAAGAAATTGAACCTGCGCAACAACGCGGAGCTCTCCCGCTTTGCGATTCAGAACGGGCTGATCGAGACCTAGCGAACGCCTGCGCGGGCAGCGGCGAATATTGTCTCCTTTTATTTTGTATAGAACTCCTTGTATTGAGCGCGAATCTCCTTTTTATTCAATTTGCCCACACTTGTTTTGGGAATTTCTTTCACAAACAGGACCTCATCCGGCAACTGCCATTTGGCAAAAGTTTTGACCAGGTGATTGCGGATATCATCGGCGGTTACTCTTTCCTTCTCGCCTTCGCGCAACACCACCAGGGCCAGTGGGCGTTCTTCCCATTTGGGGTGGGGGATGCCCACCACCGCCGCTTCCAGCACCGCAGGAAAAGAAATGATTTCGTTTTCCATATCAACCGAGCTGATCCATTCGCCACCGCTTTTGATGACATCTTTGACGCGGTCGGTGATCTTGAGATAGCCGTGTTCGTCGATGGTGCCCATATCGCCGCTGCGCCAGTATCCGTCTGCGGTAAACTGCGATTCCGTGCCGGGGGCGTCGTGATACTTCGCCGTGATCCAGGGGCCCCGGACGAGAATTTCACCGGGTGTTTTTCCGTCGTGGGCGATTTCTGCGTCGAAGGCGTTGACCACCTTTATATCCAGCCCCACCACGGTGAAGCCCTGCTTCTTTTTCAACTCCCACCGCTGGTCCTCGGTCAACTCGCGTGCCAGCCAGGGCATGATGCGATTGGTGGTCACCAGCGGGGTCGTTTCAGTGGCGCCGTAAGCGTGAATGACTTCCGCACCGGTCAGCTCCCAGAACCCTTTCATCATGGCTACCGGCGGCTCACTGGCCCCTGAAAGAAGACGGGCACCGCTCAGGTCCGGTTTTTTGTCCAGGCCGCGGATGTACTCCAGCAGGGGCATGAAAATGGCCGGAGCCCCGGCGCTGACGGTTACCTTTTCATCCACGATCAGCTTGCTCAGCCCCTCCAATCTGTCTAAGGTATACATGCCCGGAAACACCAGGCGGGCGCCCACCATGGTGGCGGCCTGGCTGAGGCCCCACCCCAGGGCGTGGAACATGGGCACGATCTGACAGTAGGTGTCGGCGATGCTGATTTCGGCGTTGTTGCCAATGGCGCAGGAGTGCAGATACACATCCCGGTGGGAATAATATACCCCTTTGGGCTTGCCGGTGGTGCCGGTGGTGTAGCAGGCGGCATAAGCAGACGTTTCATCCATGTGGGGCCATTCAAAATCCGGGGAGGCCCCGGCGATCAGGTCTTCATAGGAATAAACATTTTTCAAGTTGGTCTTCACGTCCGCCAGCTTTTTGCCGGGCAAGGTGATAATCACGAACCCCTTGAGGCTTTTGCACAAAGGGGCCACCGCGTGGGCGATAGGCAGCAGGGTTTCGTCCACGATGATGAAACTGGCGCCGCTGTGATCGATCACATAGGCCAGGTCCTGCGGTATCAACCGCAGGTTGAGCAGCAGCATGACCGCGCCCAGACCGGGCAGGCCAAAATAGATTTCATAGTTTTCGTGGCTGTTCCAGGCCAGCACCCCCACCCGGTCGCCCACTTGAACGCCGATGGACCGCAAGCCGTTGGCCAACCGTTTCATGCGTTCGTGGGCGTCCGCGTAAGTGTACTTGAACATACTGCCGTCCAGCCGGCGGCTGACGATCTCCTGGCGCCCGAAACTCCGGGCGGCATGTTTGATGATGGTGGTTACGTTGAGCTGGAAATTGTCCTGACTGGTGGCCGGAAATCCTTTGACGATGTCCATAAAATTTTCCTTTCTGCTAAAAGCGCAAGGTTTGAATGGAGCCGTTCCAAAGTTGATCCGTTTGCCAGTGTTGCAGATAAGATTAACGGGTTTAGGTGAATGCGGTGCTTCGATATGGGGCGCGAAGCAGCGCGCTTCGGTAACCTATCCTTCAGCCGCGAGCAAAGCGAGCCGGATGAAAGGCATTTTTGGATGTTCATCCTTTCATTAATTGCAGCTCTCTATCCAAATACTGTTTACCTTTTTCGTTGGCGGTATACTTTGATGCGTGTTTGAGTGCACTTGGAGTATCCCTTTCTATATTAAAATTATAAATACTATCAACAGCATAGCTGATGGGACCGCTTCGGCCGGGACCAAAGGTAGATATGGGGCAAATGCGTCAGCCTAAATCATGCTTTGATCTTAGTGCCAATTCATCCTTGCTTGTGACTTCGTAGCCATCGCCACGGACAAGCCATCGCAGGGCTGCCAGGCCGGCCTCCATGGCAAAACGCGGTTGTTTTTTGGGCCATCTCCTGGGCGGCCCGGATCAGGGTTCTTGGATCACAGGGGCTTTCATTCGCCAATTCAAGCCTTCATTTGCCTCCTTGCTTATTTGATGAAGTGTCCGAAGGTCTTGGCGTTTGTTCTATTTCCGTTTTTGCCCGGCGCAGCCATTTTAAATACAATTCATTTTGGCTGACGCCGAGTTCAGCAAGAAGGCGGACATAGACCGTCTGTCGCTCCCATCGCTTACGGTTCATCTTTCGGCGCTTTAATTGAGCGTCAAACAGCTCAATCTGTTTGTCTATGATTTTTTTGGCTTCCTCGATATCGCCGAAGCTGAAAAAAGCAAATTTGAGCAGAAAGGGGTCCCGGATGAGCATTGGCTTATCAGGTGGCGTTGTGAGCCAACGGGTGAAATCACTTCGCCCCTTTTTGGTTATCGAGTAGAGCTTTTTATGGGGTCCGCCGCTATCTGAAGGCGTCTTTTCCCGCATTTTTATCAGTCCGTCTTTTTCCAGTTCTTTCAGACTCGGATATATTTGTCCGAAGTTGATCGACCACATATGGCCGAAATTATTTTCAATATGGGTCTTAATCCTATATCCGTGCATGTCGGAATAGTTCAAGAGCCCCAAGATTGCATACTTGATCGACATGGTTCACCTAATTTTGTTCAGCGTCGCGACAGCCGCGTTGATGCTTTCTCCCAGCTATTGCGCCTCTTTGAGTCAATTGTCACTTGCTGAAAGAGAAGTCCAGGACATAGTTGATAGCCTCATCCGGAAGTGGAAACCTGAAACCGGCGATGTCCGTTTTTACCCTGGATTTCAAGTCCTCCTTGTCCTCAGGGGTGAGCTTATACGGAAAAACCTCGGGAATTTCGATTTCTTTTTTGAATTCCTCCATGGCCGCCAGCACGAACCCATAAGCCTGTTCAGCACTCAACCCATCCGTCTTAACTCCAAAAGCAGCCGCAAATTCCAGGATCCTTGGCAAATACAAAGGGAAAAGGATTTTCATCACATTGGACATGAAAACGCCGCAAGCCAGCCCGTGGGAAATGTTCAGCTTGGGTCCCGCAGCATGGGCGAAATTATGAATGGGAGCTGATCCGTTCGCCTTGGAGTAGGCTTGCATGCCCATATTGCTGGCGATCAGCATTTGCATGCGGGCTTCCACATTCTTTCCATCTTTGACGGCGATGGGCAAATACTTCCTGATCAATTTGATGGCATGGAGCGCCAGCGCGTCGGACAGAGAATTAGCGTTCCGCGCAAAAAAAGCCTCCAGACAATGGGACAGGGCATCGCAACCGGTTTCCGCTGTCAGGCGCGGCGGCAGGCTCAGGGTGACCTGTGGGTCCAGAACGGCCACCTGTGCTGGAAGGTGCGGGTGCATGATGTTGCCTTTAAGGCCGTCTTCCTCTACGAGCACAACCGCTCCGGGTGATGATTCCGCCCCTGTGCCGGCGGTGGTGGGGACGGCGATGTGCGGAAAATTGAGTGGTTGGGTGACCAACCCTGTGTGAATTCCAGCCGTGCCCCGCATGAGTTCGGCAACATCCCGGACGCCGAAGCCCAGCATGATCTTCAACGCCTTTACCGAATCCAACACACTTCCGCCCCCAACCGCGAGCAGCCCTTCGACACCGTTCGCACCACACCAGCGAATGCAATCGTTGATGATCAAGGCCCTGGCGTCCTGCTCGATCTTGTCGTAGACCCCCGCGACCACGGGAGCGCCCTGCACCTCGATCACATCTTTGACCATATCGACCACGCCGGCATTAACCAGCCCGCGGTCAGTGATGATCCCGATTCTACGGGCCCCCAGGGCCTTGAAGTGCGCACCGATCTGGCTGATGCTCCCCAAGCCGATATCCAGAACGCCACGGTATTCCCATGCAACGTATTGGGTCATGCTCATGTGAGAACCTCCCTGTCTTCGGTTAATATTTGATACCCAGCAGATAGTTCCAGAACTTGTCCTTTGCGCTGGCCGTCATATCCTGGCAGATGTGTTTTACGTAACTGTACTCGCGAAGTGACTCGAACGCTTTCTCGGTGCCGATACCACTTTGCTTGTAACCGCCAAACGGTGCATCGGCTCGCGTCAAATGATAGATATTGATGAATACTGTCCCGGTGCGCATCCGGGTCGCCAATTTCTGGGCGCGGGCTGTATTGGTACTGACAACGCCACCCGCAAGGCCGTACATGGTATCGTTGGCCATCGCCAGGGCCTCCTCCTCGTCGTCGTAGGGGATCACACACTGCACCGGACCGAAAATTTCTTCCCTGACCTGTTTCATCCGGTTGTTGCAGTTGACAAAAATGGTGGGCTCGAAGAAAAAGCCGCGATCGTATTCCGGACCGCAGAGGCGGTTGCCGCCGCAGGCAACTTCGGCCCCCTCTTTTTTACCAATCTCGACGTATCGCATGATGGTGTTCAGCTGCGCCTGGGAGGCGATGGGCCCCTGATCGGTGAGGGGATCCAATTGGTTTCCAATCTTGAGCAATTTTATTTTTTCGATCATTCCCGACACCAAAGACGCCTGCATTTTCCTGGGCACGAATATCCTAGTACCCGATAGACAAATTTGCCCTTGGTGGAAGAGGAAAGCCGTCAACCCGATATTGATCGCCACATCCATGTCGGCATCATCGAGGATGATGAGCGGGGATTTGCCACCTAATTCGAGAGTGATCTTCTTGATCGTGTCCGCAGCCATACGATAGATTTCACGCCCCACCTCAGTGGATCCGGTCAATGAAACTTTACCCACCTCGGGGTGGCTCGCCAGGGCTCCTCCGACAGCTTGTCCTGGCCCTGTCACGACGTTCAGCACGCCATCCGGCACCCCGGCCTCTTTCGCCAACCGCGCCAGCTCCAGGGTTGTGAGCGGTGTGATGCTGGCCGGCTTCATGATCATGCTGTTGCCCATGGCCAGGGCGGGAGCGATTTTCGCTCCAGCTGATGAAAGGGGAACGTTCCATGGAGCGATGCCGACACAGACGCCGATGGGTTCACGCTTCATGAAACTGTGAAGCGGTGCGCTCGGCGCATAAGGTGCGTGCTCCACCTCGGGCAGCTGATCGAGCAGTTGTGCCGTTGTGTGAAAGGACATAATGCAGCTTCCCACATCGATCAAGCTGGTCTGCCGAATGCAGGCGCCTGAGGTGAGAGATTCCAGGTAGGCCAGCCGGGCGCTGTTCTTGAAAAGAAGTTTGGCCATATTGCCTAAAATGCGGGCTCTTTCGCTTTTGCTCTGGTTGGCCCAAACTCCAGCTTCAAAAGCTTTCCGGGATGCATCGACAGCTTTTTCGACATCCGCCGGGCCTGCCAGAGGCACCCGGGCCACGATTTCCTGGTTGGCAGGGTTGATCACGTCCATGGTCTGCCCCGATTCGCTGTCCACCCATTTGCCGTCGATGAACATCTTGTATTCCATGACGTCACTCATAAATTTCACCCCCCGAGAATAGCGTTTGCGTTTGGCCGGCCATTTGCGCGCCGAGAAATTTATCTAGTATATATTTTCAATATACAGATCGAATATACTTGTCAACGCATGTTGTTTTTGGAAGGAGGATATACAGCCTCGCTCCTTTGCAATTCTTCTTGACAATCCTCAGTATATACATTTTATATATTCGCATGCGCTTCTATACCAAAAGTCGCACAGCCGCCATATGATGTGCGTCAAGACACATGGGCTGGTTTGATCATAATCTGGAAGCGACAATGGCAGGAGTTGTCCATTAAAAGTCGAGGAGTCTTGCCTATGAACAAAATCATGAACATGAAAGACGCGATATCAAAACACGTCAAGAGCGGTGACTTTCTTTTCATTGGCGGGTACATTGCAAGAACCCCGATGGCCGCTATTCACGAAATCATCCGCCAAGGCCTAAAGGAGCTCACCATCACCCGTTCGAACGCGGCCGATGATTTCGATCTGATGATCGGTGCCGGTGTGGTTAAAAGGTTCATATCCACCTTCCTGTCTTTGGGCTTGTATGGGCTGGGACGTTGCTACCGGCGCTCTCTGGAAAAGGGCATCCCTCATAAAATCGAAGTCGAAGAATATACCAATTTGTCCCTGCCGATGATGCTGATGGCCGGCAGCATGGGCATGCCCTTTGTGGCGGTAAAAGACATGCTGGGATCGGACCTCCTGAAGGTCCGATCGTTCATGGGCGAAAACAAGTACAAGATGATCGCTTCTCCTTTTGACGGATCCCCTACCTTGCTTGTGCCGGCATTGAATCCGGATGTTGCCATCATCCACGTGCAGCAGGCCGATGAAGAAGGCAATGCCCAGATCTGGGGCATCGGCGGGGACTGCAAAGTGGGGGCGAATGCCTCCAAGAAGGTCATCATCACGTGTGAGCGGATTGTTTCGCGAGAGGTCATCGGAAAAGACCCCTCCCGGACCATAGTCCCCGGCTTCAAGGTGGCCGCGGTGGTTGAAGAGCCTTTTGGAGCCCATCCCGGCTATACTCCCGGGTTTTATGATGTCGATTTTTCGTTCGGCTATCTTTATCAACAAGCCTCCAACACGGTCGAAGGTTTCCAGGCTTTTTTGCAGGAGTGGGTTCTGGGCATCGAAGACCGGACGGCCTATCTGGACCATTATGTGAAACGTTTCGGATATGCCGCTTTCAAGAAGTTGAATGCAAAATTCGATTATTCCTATCCTGTCAGCTACGCCTATTAATCAAGAGGAGCTGCAGATGATAAAAGAGTACATCAAACCAGAGCTGATGGCATGTTGCGGCGCGCGTGAAATCAAAAACGGCGATGTGGTCATCGTAGGGACCGGTTTTCCTACGATGTCGGCCAACATTGCCAAGCATACCCATGCTCCGGAAGCAATGCTGATGCAGGAGTCAGGGGTCATCGATGCCGATCCCAAGCGGCCGGCGCTGTCGGTCGGCGATCCTTGCCTGAACCCAGGGGCGGCCATGATCGGCGGATTGGTTGAAATCATGGGGATGACCCTGCAAGCAGGACGGGTCGACGTGGGGTTTCTTTCCGGCAGCCAGGTGGACAAGTACGGCAACATCAATACCACCGTGATCGGTGATTACCATAGTCCCAAGAGCCGGCTTCCCGGCAGCGGTGGGGCCAATCCGATCGGCTCCCTGGCCAAAAGAACCTTGATCATAGCACTCCATGACAAGCGCCGCCTGGCCGAAAGGGTGGATTTCATCACTACGCCCGGTTACATCGACGGGCCCGGCACCCGCGAAAAATGCGGTCTTCCACCAAACACGGGGCCTGCCGTTATTATCACCAATAAGGCTGTGCTCGGTTTTGATCCGGAAACCAAAGAGGCGTATCTGCAAACCTACCACCCGGACTGTTCCATCGAAGAAATAAAAGCCAATACGCCCTGGGATCTTAAAGTGTCCCGACAGGTCTGCCCGACCGCGCCGCCCACCGCTGAGGAACTGCGCGTTATTCGGGAGGTATTGGATCCGTTCCGAATGATCGCCATCTACGAGAAGCGCGGCTACATCTGAACGTGGGGGGGGAATAATGGAGTATACACGCCAACTTGCCCGATTTTGCGCTGATGTGACATTCAATAACCTGCCGCCGGAAGTGGTCTGCAAAGCCAAGTGGTGCCTTCTGGATTACGTGGCCAATGTTTACGGATCCTTGAAACTGGGTGCCGTAAATCAGGTGATCGGGTACATCAAGTCCATCGCTGCCAGCGGCCCTGCTACGGTCCTGGGCTGCGGTTTCAAGACCGATTGTCATCATGCCGCTTTCCTGAACGGCACCACGGCCGAAGCCATTGAGGCTCAAGACGGACTGCGCTTCGGTGGCAACCATCCGGGGACATCGGTCATACCGGCAGCCCTGGCCCTTGCGGAAGCAAACGAACGAGACGGCGCAAAGGTCATCGAAGCCATTGTAGCCGGTTATGAGGCCGCAAACCGTCCGGCTGCGGCTATGCATCCCTGGCATACGCTGGCGGGCTTTCTTCCCACCGGAACCTGCGGTGCATTCGGAGCCGCTGCTGCGGCGGCCAAGATGTATGGTCTGGATGCGCATCGCACCGCCACAGCCTTGGGAAATGCCGGATACTTGCTGCCGCTTTCGATGGCGGAGCACCTCATGGGCGGTTACACCATTAAAATCGTCCAGGGAGGCGCCGGCGCCATGGCCGGCCTTTTGGCTTGTGGATTAGCCCATCATGGCCTTACAGGTCTTCCGGATGTTTTGGAAGGGACCGCTCTGGGAGGCGGATTCTGCAAAATCACTTCCCCGGCAGCACCGAAATACGAGCGCATAACAGATGGCCTGGGGCAGCATTATTCCATTATGGATGTTTACTTCAAGCCTTACACGGCCTGCCGCCATACCCATGGATCCGCGCAGGCCGTGCTGGAACTGCTTGATGCCGGCAAAATCGAATCCGAAACGATCGAGAAGATAAATGTCCAGACCTATGGAATCGCCCAAATGGCCGTTGGAAAAGACCTGGGGCCGGATCCGACTTTTGTATCAGCTCAGTTCTCTATTCCATACGTGGTGGCCGTCTGCATATGCGACGGGCACCTCGGACCAGACCAGCTCATCGAGAAAAGGCTGGCGGATCCCAAAGTCGTTGCGTTGGCAAAAAAAGTCACCGTTACAGCCGACCAGGAGTTAAATGCCTTGTATCCTGATAAGACATCGTCTCGTGTCGAAATAAAAATCAAAGATGGCCGGATATTAACTCGCCAGGTGAATATCCCGAGGGGCGATCCCAGAGATCCCATGGATGAGAAACGCTTGATCCAGAAGCTGAAGGAATTTGCATCCGCCAAGAATCCGATGCATCTGGATGCGTTGATCGAAAACATCATCAATCTTGAAAAAATTAAAGACATCAAGAAGATCACCGAAGCGGTCTGAGACAAGGATCGACCTTCTGAAAGGGAAAGGGGAATGGATTTCAGTCTTACCAAAGAGCAAAGAATGCTTCTCGACAGCATCCGCATGTTGGGGAAAAGGGAAAACCTGAAAGAACTGGCCGCAGAGGTTGATCGAACCGGTGAGTTTCCGCGAAGTCTTATCGCCAAATATGCCGAAATGGGTCTTTTAGGCATGGTCTTGCCTTCGGCCTATGGGGGCCAGGATATGGATTCCTTGACGGCCGTGCTGGCCATCGAGGAGCTGGCCAAGTTCAGCCCTGTCATTGCATCGCCGGTCTTCGAATCGAATGTGGGACCCGTGCGGGTGATTTCCATGTTCGGGACAGAAGCGCAAAAGCAGGCCGTCCTTCCAGGCGTATGCCAGGGAAAACTGAGCGTTTCGGTCGCCATGACCGAGCCGAATGCCGGGTCCGATCTGACCTCCCTGACAACGGAGCTCGTCGATAAAGGCGAATATTACCTGCTGAACGGCCAAAAGACTTTTATTTCCGGCGGGGGTGAAGCAAGCCATTATTTGGTCTATTCACGCTTCGAGGGTGTGCAAGGATACAAGGGCATTGGCGCCGTGCTGGTCCTGAAAGGGGTCAATGGGTTTGGTTTCGGAAAGCAAGAGCAATTTATGGGGCTACGGGGCATGCCCTCCTGCGATCTCATCTTTAATGACGTCAAAGTACCAAAGAGCGATGTCGTCATCGAACAGGGGAAATTTAAAAATTTAATGCTCACCTTCGATATCGAGCGCTGTGGTAATGCCGCCATGTGCCTTGGCGTTGCGGGAAGCGCTTTTGAGGAAGCCAGACATTACGCTTCCGAAAGAAAGGCTTTCGGCAGAGCTATTTGCGAGTTTCAGGCGATTCAATTCCTTTTGGCCGACATGGCCATGCAGCTGGATGCCGCTAGGTTGCTGGTTTATCGAGCGGCGTCCGGAGCTGGGCAGGGGCTGCCTTCCGTGTACGAGGCTTCGATGGCCAAATGCCATGCAAACGAAATGGTAAAGGAGGTGACGGACAAGGCCATGCAGGTGTTTGGTGGCTATGGTTACAGTAATGAGTACCCGTTAGAGAGACTTCTGAGAGATGGCCGCGCATGGGGCGTGGCTGGTGGAACCTTGCAAATGTTGAAAGTGACCTTAGCGAGCATGATTTTTGGCCGTCGTTTCGACCAAAGGAAAGGATAGAAGGAACGCGTTCCAAAAGACCCACTTCCTGATGGCGAGGCCGCCGCCCTGCTGCTTGAAAGGATTTCACCGGCAATTGTGCCTGGCAGACGGGCCAAAGCGATAGATTTAAATTTTAAACAAAAGATTTGGCTCGGCTGGCGTTGGCAGCAAACCGACCCTGCGTCTGGGGCCTTTTCGGTCGGGCTTTATGCCGTCAACCACATTAGAACATTCTTGAACCCAGCGGGTTTTCCATCCCCGGGCCAATTTTTTATGACTGGAACTCAGGATGGGCTGGGCTGAAAATGAAGTTGTGCTGCCGTGGTACCACCACGGAGGGAAGTTTCAGGACGGCTCCGGACCGTGTCTCCAGCCAGTGCCTGCCGTAATCCTGAGTGGACTCTGGATAAGGCAATTGCTGAGGCTTTCGGTTGGAACAACCGCGTTATGATCGACTGGCGGTCCCCGCTCCAGAATGATGATTACGCTGAATACCACGACGAAGCCGTCGATTACCGAAGCAAGGCTTCACCCGATGCACTCCGCAGAATCGAAGGGCGCTTGGACGAGGCCAAATCAGCATTTCGTGCCGCTAAAGACGCTTGCTGGTATACACCCTTCTACCAGATGGCCAATCGCCTTTCACATCTTTATTACCTGGCCGGGATCAACGGCAAGGACGCCTACATGGTTTTCGTTGATTTCGCAATTGCCCCAGATGTGCCAGAGCCGGTATCTCCAGAAGAATGGCGTGGCGCCGTTCGCTGGCCCATAAGCGCCTTGGCCTAAAGGACAGCATGCTCGCAAGACGAGTGGCAACAATCATTGTTGACCTGAAAAATGGGAAAGGTGAACCATCTGTGGGGGCGTTACCGGAGGCCGCAGATGGTGAAGGCGCCACAACTTCAGTACGGGCAAAATACAATCTCTTTGCTCGATGCGCTGTAAAAAAGATATGCAATTTGAGGAAATTCAAGCCTTGACAGTGCAAACATCCTCAGGCAAACGCATAATATCGGATCACATGGCGGTGGCGCACGAACGATTCGAAAAGCAGATTCCAAGGAGATCGCGATGGGAAAATATGCAACCTTCAGATTAGCGGCCATTCAAGCAGCGCCGGTCTTTTTCAAGGTGGAAGCCTCTGTCCAAAAAGCCTGCCGCCTGATTGCCGAAGCGGGCGAGCAGGGGGCAACGATTGCCGCCTTCAGTGAAACATGGCTTCCCGGCTATCCTTTTTTTATCTGGGGTGAAAGCAAAGACGCTCTGCTGCAATGGCGGGCGGCAGCGGATTATCTGGCCAACTCCGTGATCGTCCCTGGCCCTGTTACCGATCAGCTCTGTGAAGCCGCGCGCAAGGCAAACCTCGATGTGGTAATGGGCCTGGTCGAACGGGATACCACCACTCAGGGCACGGTGTACTGCACGCTTCTTTTCATCGGCCGGGAAGGCAAAATCCTGGGCAGACATCGCAAGCTCAAACCCACGCACCGTGAACGCACGATCTGGGGCGAAGGCGACGCCACCGGGCTCACCGTTTACGAGCGGCCCTATGGCAGGATCAGCGGCCTCAACTGCTGGGAACACAACATGGTGCTGCCGGGCTATGCGCTCATGTCCCAGGGTACCCAGATTCACATCGCGGCCTGGCCGGGTGTGGAGCCGAAAGCGCCGGCCGCTCCCGACCCCATGTGGTCGCGCCAGTTACTGCTCTCCAGGGCCTTTGCCTCACAGTCCGCGGCCTATGTTATTTTGGCAGGCGGCCTGCATTCCGCCGACGATGTGCCCCCCGAATACAAAGATCTGGCCTCGCGATATCGGGGGGATAGTTTTATTATCGACCCGCGCGGAGAAGTCATCGCCGGACCAGCCGAGGGCGAGCGCATCTTGATGGCCGAGGGATCAACCGAACAAATTCTTGCGGCCAAGTCCGCCTTTGATATCGGCGGGCACTATTCTCGGCCGGATATTTTTCAATTGCGGATTAACCGCAAACCCTATCAACGAATTGTGGAAGCAACCGGGCCCGAATCCATCTCCCAGGCATCACAGGACACGATATGCTGAATCCATTCTTGCCCTCCTGGGGGCAGCCATGCGCTCCTCCGTGCTTAGAGGCGAACGAGCCATCAAGGTCAATATCGATATCGTGTGGGCCTTTGTTGGGCTGCGTTGCTTCGTAATCGAGCATGCCGAGCTTAAACGGGAGAACGAGGAACTTCTTCGGTCCGGTCTGGCATGGTATTAGAAGAAATATTCATCGTACCAACGTCTATCCGACATGGAAAACGAAGCTATGCAAACGAAGGTCGGCATATGGCCTATCCGAAAGCTGTTGTCCCTTGGGACTACAGACACCTGAAAAGAACCGGGAGTTGATAGCTTAATGCGGTCGTCGAAAAAGGCACTCGAACAAGGACAGTATTGCGGCAGCGTTAATCGGGCGCACACAAACCTTGGCGTGCCAACCAGGTTCGTGAGCGCTCGAAATTTTGTCGCGCGATACCGGTGCGGGCAAAGCCGCCCTTTTCGGGCGAGGCATCCGAATGAGCCCCCAGGCCGTACATCAGGCAGAAGCTGGTGTAGGCGGCTTCTATTTCGGAAGTGAAGCCCATTGCATCCTGCATGTGGTTGATGGCGTTCTTGATGGTGCCGGTCCAGGAGGGCGCCGCCAGGTAGTTGTCGGCGACACGCGCCGCATAGGCCATCGTTTCTTCCTCCAGCCGTTCGGCTGGGAAGATGCGGTTGACGAAACCGCAGGCAAGCCCTTCGGCAGCCGGGACAAAGCGATGCTCCAGCAGAATTTCTTTTGCCTTTTTAGGCCCCAGGTCCCAGGGCGCAGAGAAATATTCTACCATGCCCGGCAGAAACAGGGCGTCTTCGGCGGCAAAGAGAACGTCCATGGCGGCCGCCAACATCCAGCCACCATATATGCAGTAACCATGTACCATGGCGACAGTGGGCTTGGGGCAGTTGCGCCAGGCCAGCGTCTTCTTGACATAATAGGCATACATGTCCGACACTTTTTTGGGCCAGTCCGTGCTGTGTGGCCCTGCCAGTCCGTGCGCCTGGCAGTACGCGAGCTCCTCAGGGGTGCCGAGGTCGTGGCCAGCGGAAAAAGCCCGGCCTCGGCCCGACAGCACTATCGCGCCGCAGGACGGATCGGCCGCGGCGGCCTGAAAGGCACTGTCCACCTCGTCGAGCAGGAGGTAGCTCTGCGCATTGAGCTGTTTGGGGCGATTGAAAATGATGCGGGCAACCTTGCCTGGCTGGTACTCAATCTGCTGGAAATCCATTGCGCGCTCCTTTCTGTATCAAAGATGAATTCAGGCAGGTCGGGCCTTTTTGTCAAAAGCGACACCGGCCTTCTGTCTAACTGGGTTTAAAACCTGTACGGGCAAAATACAATCTCTTTGGCCCGATGCGCTATATAGTATAGTTAGGACAGAACGAAACATTTTCTTACACAAGTCTCACACAGATAATCCAGTTTGAACCTGAGGAAGGGCAGGGGAGCCTAATGGGGATTGCCTGCGGCAAACACTGTTGCATCTACCATGGTAAGATGCAGATCTCATTTCAGAAACTTTGGATTTCTCCCGTCGGATTCCCAGGATGGTCCTTCTGTCCGACCACCCAGCAATGCATCTAGGGCTTCGATGACCACGCCCGTAATTGCGTTGCCATGTTCATCAGCGCATTTTTGAGCCCTTACGGCCAACCGGCAGGGAAGGTTGATGACAATTGTTCGGTACCCTCAGTCCACTTGGTTGGTTCAGATCCGTTTTGCAAAATGAAATCCTTTCTAATTCAAAGATCAATTGCCGAAACGTACCCCCTCACTTCAGCTCTCAGGATCTCTAAGCCGGTTCATCAACGGTCCATTTGTTCGCCAGACCCAGCAGCTGTTCTCCATCCTCTCTGTCACCATTTTTGGATGTTTCTGTTCGCGCGCCATTCCACTAAAGACCCCTTGGAACGATGCAGGACCCATAGCAGTCAGCAATGCCACCAAGTGAACGCATCCTTTAACGCCACCGACGAGCTTCTTTACCTTCGATTTTTTTCATCATCCGATCCACTGTTGTCCAAAATGGCATCTATGATCGGAAGGTGGAACGCGATCGCATCCTGCCCCCGCTGCCGCCCTGGGAATCTCGCAGGAGCGGGATGATGTACCGCTCAGTCGCGTTTGAAATGCGAGCGATCGCTCATTAATTGTTGACTAAGGAAGGGTATTGCGGTCAACTTTATGAAGATGTCTCGTTTTACAAATGGAGGAATCAATGACAATGTCTCATGATCGTTTCTGGCCCAAAAGGATGCCCAAGACATTGACCTACCCGGCCGTACCGATTTTCCGACTGGTGGAAATAGCGACCGAATTCTATCCGCAAAAAGCGGCCCTCATTTACTATGGTGCGCAGGTTTCATACGACCGCTTGGACAACGAGATAAAATATCTCAGTGGCGCTCTGTCGCACCAGGGCATCAGAAAAGGGGATCGGGTCGCTCTTTATATGCAAAACACGCCCCAGTACATTATTGCTTTTTATGCGGTCATGCGCGCCAACGCCGTGGTTGTGCCGATCAACCCTATGAACAATGAGAAGGAACTGGCATTTATTCTTGAAGACTGCGGGGCCGTGGGCCTCATAACAACCACCGATCTGCTGCCGACAGCAGAAAAAGCGTGCGCCAGGACTGGCTTGAAGCTCCTGATCGCCGGTGCATACAGAGATTTTCTTCCAGAAGCGCCTTGCTTGCCCGTGCCCGAGTATATGATGCGGGCGCCAACTGGTCCGCACGCCGGTCTGGAATGGAAGACTTTGATCGACCAGCAACTGACGCCTCCAGCCGTGGAGGTCGGGCCGGAGGATATCTGCCTGCTGCCATATACCTCCGGTTCCACGGGGAAGCCCAAAGGCTGCATCCACACGCACGAGACTGTGATGTCCAACCTCATAAGCGCCTACCTGTGGGTGACGAATACGGCCTCCAGCGTGCACCTGTCAGTGCTGCCTTTTTTTCATGTGACGGGATTGGTGCACAGCATGCTGGCCCCACTCTATGCCGGGGCAACGCTCGTCTTGCTGACGCGTTGGGACCGTCGGGCCGCCTTGGATGCCATCGAAAAGTACCGGGTCACTCACTGGGTCAATATTTCAACCATGGTGGTTGACCTGTTAAGCGATGATAGCGTTGCCAGGCGCGACTTGAGCTCCCTTTCAATCACCTGCGGCGGCGGCGCTCCGCTGCCGGAAGCCGTCGGTCGAAAACTGCATGATCTTACCGGCCTAACCTATGTGGAGGGCTATGGTCTCACCGAAACCATTTCTCAAACCCATTTCAACCCACCCGATAGAGCCAAGATGCAGTGCATTGGGATACCGGATTTCGGTGTGGATGCCAGGATCGTTGAAGTCGAAGGGGTTTCGGAATTGCCTCCGAACACGCCGGGTGAATTGGTGATTAATGGTCCTGAAGTGATGAAGGGCTACTGGAATCGTCCCGAAGAGACCGCAAAAGCATTTCTGCAATTGGAAGGCAAAATCTTCCTGCGAACTGGGGACATCTGTTACGTGGATGATGAGGGCTACTTTTTTCTGGTGGATCGTACCAAACGCATGATCAATGCCGCGGGGTTCAAGGTCTGGCCGGCGGAGGTGGAAACGACTCTTTACGGCCACCCTGCCGTGAAAGAGGCGTGTGTGGTGGGAGTTCCCGACCCCGTAAGGGTCGAAGAAGTTCGGGCCTACGTGGTGCTTAAGGATGAGTTCCGCGGCCAAGTCACTCCTCAGGAGATAATTGCCTGGTCTAGAGAACAAATGGCTGCCTACAAATACCCACGTCAGGTGATCTTTGTCGAAGAACTTCCGAAAAGCGGAACTGGCAAAATCCTGTGGCGGCAGATGCAAGAAAAAGCGCATGGAGATCATGGGGCGGAGGATGAAAATTAGCTCAATGAAGAAGAGGTGGTTAATCTTAATTCTTTCCTGCTTCTTATTTTTACTCTCTCAGTTTTACCGTGCTTCCATAGCGGTAATTTCACCTGATCTAGTTAAAGAAATAAATATCGATACGCGTCAGCTCAGCTGGATTTCAGCTGCTTTTTTTTATGCATTCGCAATAATGCAGATCCCAATCAGCATGTACCTGGATGGCCTCGGACCGCGGTTGTCAATGACCGCGCTATCCCTTGTTGCCGTCATTGGCGCCTTTGTATTCGCCACAGGTCATTCGGTTCCTGTCCTGGTTGCCGGCAGAGTGTTGATGGGGATCGGCATGGCTTGCAATCTAATGGGAACCCTGAAAATTATTACCCTTTGGTTTACACCCAAATATTTTGCCACATTATCCGCTCTTGTCTTTTCCGCTGGTACAGCGGGCAACCTCATAGCCGCCACACCACTGGTGTTGATGGCCCAAAATATCGGGTGGCGCAATTCATTTTGGATCATTGGCGCTGTAAATCTATTTCTAGTGTTTCTATTTTACTGCATTGCCCAGGATAGGCCCAAAGCAGCTTTTTCCCAGAGTGTCCCCGAACCAGCATCTACGAAATTCGGCGAGATCATGCACGCACTTTACAGTCTATTCAGACAAAAAGATTACTGGATCATTTCACTGGGGACCTTTTGTCGTTATGGCATTTTTGCTGCCGTTCAATCTCTTTGGGCCGCTCCGTTTCTGATCAACTCAATCGAGGTCGATCCGGTATCAGCGGGCAACCTGCTTGTTTTAATGAATATCGGTTTGGTTATCGGCAGTCCGGCATCAGGCTGGCTGTCCGATAGGGTTTTTAAAAGCAGAAAGGGAATAATAATCTCCGGATTAATCATGATGGGTGGCATCCTTCTAACTTTAACGAAGATGTCACCGGGCACTGACATGATAGCTTTGGGCGTATTGTTTTTTGCATTTGGTTTATCATCTGCTACGGGTGGAATTATGTATGCCCATGTAAAGGAACTGATGCCATCGGAGAGTGCAGGTACAGCCATGACCGGTATCAATTTCTTCACGATGATAGGGGGGGCGTTTTTTCTGCAGATATTAGGACAGATGATGCAATACCTCCATCCTGAAAATTCCCTCGGCAAAGTGGCATTCATCGATGCATTTCTTTTTTGTGCTTTATGCCTGGGAATTACCACTGTGTTTTATCTATTTACGGTAGAAACTTTTAAAAAAAGCGATCGAAAGAGACCACGATAACCCGATATTTTCCGCAGTTTTTATAATGATAGGAAAAGCGTCCAGATCCCATCGCCAAAAGATAGAGAATTGTATGCCAACAGGGGATACCCTAACATGGCCCAAGGGGTTGCGCTTGCGAAAGAATCGGGAAAAGGGGTAATTTTGCCAAGGGATATGCTCCACCGGTTGACTTTTGTCCATTCACGAACGCAAATTTTGAAGGAGCGATAGAATGCCTGATGCCCATCCTGCAGACCGCATCGAAGACCTTTCCAAAGAAGAGTTGCTCAAGCTGGTCCCCGATTACATGCACCGCATCCTCATCCATTACGCCTTGTGGTTCACCGAGGTGCGCCATCAGATGGGCATGCCCCAGGCGCTTGCGATGCTCGACACTGCTTTCAAAAAAAGCCTGGGCCTCCAGATGAAGCGCCTGGGCGAAACGCTGGGGTTCAAAGTGGTCGACGGTCTGCCGGCGGCGCTGACCGATCTGGACAAAGCCGCGTTGCTCGATCTGATCGATGCCCTTGCCAAAAACTGGCTGGCCAACGACGGGATCTGGTTCCAGGCCGTGGAATTCAGCCGGGGTATGAACGACGCCAAACGCTGCAATGACAGTTGCTGGGCTCATTTCAGCCCCTTTGAAGCCTGGAGTATCAAGCGCCTGCTCGGGTTGGACGCAACGCCGGGCCTGGCCGGCCTTGCGCGGGCTTTGAATTTCAGGGTCTACGCCCGCCTCAACACCCAATCCACAGTTTTCGAAGATGATCGCACATTGGTCTTTCGCATGAGTGTGTGCCGCGTGCAGGCCGCGCGAAAAGCAAAAGGATTGGCGGACTACCCGTGCAAATCGGCCGGCCTTGTGGAATACGCCTATTTTGCGCGCAGCATCGACAGCCGCATCATAACGGAATGCATCGGCTGTCCGCCCGATGCCCATCCCGACGACTGGTTTTGCGCCTGGCGGTTTAAAATCCCAAGCACACCTTAGGAGAAGCCTATGTTCATCGATCTGGTCAGAAAACGCAGAAGCATTCGAAAATACCGGCAGCAGCCTGTGGAGCAAGAGAAAATCGATCTGCTGATCGAAACCGCCCTGCGCGCCTGCTCTTCCCGCGGTGTTCAGCCTTGGGAGTTCATCGTCATCACCGATCCACAGACCATGGCGCGGCTCGCGGCGGCCAAGCCGCACGGCAGCGCCTTTTTGAAAGATGCGCCGCTCGCTTTCGTGGTGTGCGCCGACAGCGCCAAGACCGATGTCTGGGTGGAAGATGCCAGCATTGCCGCTGTTTTCCTCCACCTTGCGGCCACCGATCTGGGGCTGGGCAGCTGCTGGAGCCAAATCCGCCTGCGCGACCACGATGCCCAGCAAAGCGCCGGTGCCTATGTGGCCGATCTGCTCGGCCTGCGGCAGGGGCTTGAAGTCGAGGCGATCATTGCCATGGGATACCCGGCCGAGGATAAAAGGCCGCACCCGGCAGATGCCCTGCCATATGTTAAAATCAGCCGCGAGCGCTACGGCCGCAGAGCATAGTGTCATATCGTGTTGCCCAGGTATTTTGATATTGTCCCGGCTCCAACATTTGAGGGGGGCATTTTCTTCGAAAGGCTTTTGAAAGCGATATTGATTATTGACCCGCTTGGCCAGATGGCACTTGATTTCACTATTGTTGGGGGGTAGTGTCCAGAATTTTTCGCACTTTTGTTAAGAGCAGCTTTTTTCAATCTGGCGGTTTGGAACACGAAGAGTACTGGAGCATCTGAGCCCTACAGTATTAGCGGAACAATTTATGACGCCAAGGTGGAACCCACTGTTATTTTAAAAAACATTTAACAGGGCTTTTGGTGCTTGTAAATAAGACCTAAACCAAAACAAGTTCAAAGGGGCCGATACCTAAGCGAGTTCTGTCAGTCTTGAACGGGTAATTGACATTCTTAAGGCCCTGGATATCAATCTTAAAGGTAGAATTGCGTTATAGGCCTGCGAGGAATGTAAATCCTACTACTCTGCGAACCTATAACATCTGATAATATACCTTATGTAAGCTTATACAAATATACGTTATAATTATAGTAATGATTGCAATCCGAAAATATTATGTAAGCTTTTTGGAGAAACCCTTTTCATTATGCTAATAGTCGAAATATTTCGTTGAACTTTCTACATAATGGTTTTGCCGCTCATCACTGATACCTTGATATTGGGTGTCATTATATTGCGCAGCAGATAAAACCTGCAAAGCGGTTTTTCACGACTGCCAAGGCAGCCACACCCATGCCAACACCTGCTTGATATCCCGCAGAGATCCAATATTTCATTTGTAAAAGCTGAATTCTTGCTTAGATAAGAGTAATGTTCGATTCCTTCATCTCTTTCTGGCAGCCGATTTAGATCTGTAAGCCCCTATCTATCCTTAATTTCAGTCAACGCCAGCAGTTGACCGAGCCCGACCGGGTCGCTCCTGGCCGCTCAGCCAGAGTTCTTGGAAAGGCTCTGAAGGATCGACTTTTAAATGGGCCAAAAGGCATTTTCGCGATGGCTTGTAAACGCTATTTTACTTCTCCATCTGATATCCCGCGCCCTTCCAGGCAAAAATGCCGCCGGGGTAACGGTAGACATTCTTATAGCCCAGTTTCACCGCCCAGGCCGCGCCGTTATGGCTGCGGGTGCATTTGACGAAGCCGCAGTATATCACGATGGTCTTGTCTTTATCCGGCCCAAGAAGCTTTTCGAAATCTTCCTTGGTCTTTCCGTCCGTCTCCTTGGTATCCCACTCGCTCATCTCAGGAATGGGGAAGAGAAATTGCAAGGCGCCCGGCACGTGGCCTTTTTTGTAGCTGTCCGCGTAGGGCATGGTGTCCACGATGACCATAGCCTTTTTTTCATCGATCCATTTTTTCAACTCATCGGTCGTCAGGACATTATATCCGCCTCGCTGCACTTCACGCACCAGCTTGACGCCCGATGCTTCAACGCCCACTTCCTCTTCAAATTTATCCTTGGCCCATGCCCCACCTGCAAGCAGTGATACCAAGAGCGTGGCGAGAATCAGTATTGAAATTTTCCTCATTTCCTTTACCCCCTTGATGGATTAGAATTGAAAATCGAAGGCAATCGTTGCGGCTTGATGGATTGCCGGTATCGCTGGAAATAGAGAAAACCGATGCTCGCCAGCATCCCCATGTCTCTGAACAGGGCGGGCCTCAGGCTATGATAGGCCTGGCCCTCCGGATCATCCGGTCCAAAGCAGCCGCAATCGACGTCCAGTCCGAGCCACAGGCCATAGCCCAAGACCATCATGAACAGAAGCAGCAGGCCGGTGATAAGGCCCAGCGCGTATTGTGTATCCAAGAGCAAGCCGATGCCGCCCGCAAGTTCGGCCAAGCACAAAAATATGGCCATGGGCCAGAGCAGCGGATCTGGAACAAACCCATACGCTTCGATGATCAATATGAATGATTGGGGCTTGATCAGTTTAGATAGGCCGGACCAAATAAAAACCACGGCCAGCCCAAGACGGACCAGGCGGTAGAGCCATAGACCGCCCTGAGGATAAACAACCTCATCCCGCAGCACGGAGCGGTGGGATTTTAAATTGACCTCTTTTGTAGCCATCGTCATGCCGCCGAATTTGTTAAATCAGCCGGTCTTATAGAGACGATGGGTAAAGATGTAAAAGTGTTAATCTCAATGGCAAAGGCGGATTGGCAAAGAGATTGTCAATGGGTTGAGTCCCCGCGGATTTTTTGGAAGGCCGACAATACCGCCGGAAAGTGGTCAAAAAGATTGAATTTTAACCTTTTCTGGGACCATAAATGCCGCACAGCGCCCAGGTTAGAAAACGTGCGTAAACTTCCCAAACCTGATCGCCGTAACCGCCGGCCATGAGATAAGCGGCTGGAATATTCCGCTCCTTTAGAAATCGGTAGACCAGCTGGTCGCGCGCCAACATTTGATCCAGGCTGAGCCGCAGGCCGGCCGTGGAGGGCAATTCGTCGCCTTTATAGGGATCGGCGCCGCTCACTACGATGGCCACGTCCGGACGGCCATAATGGTCCAATTGGTTCAGGCCCTGGGACAGACGTTCCAGGTAGTACTGCTCCTCGCCCGATTCAACTGGGATATCTATGTCGCTGGGAATAAAGACCGGATTGGGTGTGCCGTCGGCCAAGCGGGGCGGGCCATCCAAGGGCCACCCCGAAGCCATGTGGATGCTCAAGCTAGTGATGGTAGCATCGCCGACCGTCAACGCCGCCGTGCCATCCCCTTTGTGGGCATCCACGTCCACGACCCACACGCTTTGGGCTGCACTTTGGGCCTGCAGCTTGCGGGCGGCGATCACGATATCGTTGATCGGGCAAAACCCGCTGCCGTGATCAAAATGGCCGTGGTGCATACCGCCGCCAAAGTAAAAACAAAAGCCGTGGCGCAAGGCCGAAAGGGCGCACTGCACCGTTCCGGCAGCATTCAAGAGAATATCCGCAAACAGATCGGTCAAAGGACGACGGGCCTGCAGGGGATCATAGCGGTGATAGCTGCCCTGGGCATCGATCAACTCAAAGGTGGATAGCAGCTCTTGCTCCAGTTCTTTGGAAAAAAGCCTATCCACATAGTTCGGTGCATGAACTCGCAGGAGGTCCTCGCGGGTGATTCGTTCGGTGATAACCGGTAGATGCCATTTGGTCCGAAAAGGGGCCAGCTGCGGATTCTTGCTAAGTGCATCAAAGGTATTTACGGCGCGGCTGTCACGCACCGGAATCTCAATCCCATACTGCAGCAGATTGATAGCTCTCACAGGCTCATATAAAATCATGGACCTTCTCCCGTTAAGCGGATGCATTGAGCATAGAGATAAGCATTATAAAATCAGAACATGGTTATCATAGTCGACAAGTTGCCCATTGGGCAAACTTGTATACATCATTATATGAACTTGAGAACTTACGGCAAAAAAACAAGTCAGTCACAACTGACGCGGTTTATGGACGGGTTTGTACAATGAATGGTAAAGACGGTGCGGCTTCAACACAAATCCTGAAGCGTATGGTGGAACTTGGCGGGCAGCGCAAAGAGCCACCATATTGGTCAGAGGTTCCGTGGCCGAACCCCAACCGTGCGCCTGAAATATCCCCAGACGGCTCATAGGTATTTTCGAATTACCAAACCCAAGATATGTCTTTACTATTATATTGGTAATGAAATTATCGACCATGCGGAATCGAGAATCAAGGTTACCTTCATCTCCCCCCCTTCTAACTACTGTCCTAAGTTCAACAGGGACGTTGAACTGGTTAAGAAACTCGTCAAAGCTCGGAAACAAGCGGACATAGATTCTTTAACCAGGTTTGCAGCCCGAATTTGGTACATAAACAAGGAATTTTTCGGTGGTCGAAGATGGTAAAGCAAACGGTCGCCTTTCTTAACCTTCTGCCCGTTAGCCGAATTGTAACGTTTTAATCGACCTAATCACAACTTTATCAAAACTTATTGATTTCCCGATGACGAAATTTCAAGCAATGAGCATTTACACGAAACGGGATTTATAAGACCATTGATGATGGTTGATAAGTCCGGAAAAGTGGCCTTTGCAACTCAATCCAGCTGGTGCAGCAGTCGCCACAAATAGGGGGTCAATTTTATGTTATCGAAACCAACCATTTTTGTTGTCTCCTTTTTTGTGTTGTGAGCTTCCTTTTTAATAGCAAGAAAACTATCTTCTTTCTTCCGAAATGGGTTTGGTCCGGATCTTGGAGGCATGTTAGTATATATGAGGGGCAGCAATTAGTCGCAGTGAGTTCAGGTAAGTGCCGGGGTAGTCTATTTAAGATAGATAGTGCCGTTCATGGGTGCAACGAGAAGCGGCCTGGACTGTTCGAGCCCGGTCTCCAGGCCGCTCGCTGCGATGGGCTGACAGGTTACCGAACCCGGCTTGCTATTTGAGAAGTTCGGAGAGCTGGTCTCCGACATTGCGGTGGGCTTGGTTAGTGGCTTCCGGGTTGCCGGCGACGGTAGCACCGCTTTGTCGGCACTTTGCTCTTTCGTCATCGGTTGGATACGGCCCCAGGATGCTGTCCAATTCATATAAGCAATTTTTATAGCTGTAAACAGTTGTGATCTGTTTAAAGGACTGGGTGGGGTTGTCGAAGGCGTGGTGGGCACTTGGGTAGATAATAATTGAGGCGTCAACTTCAGCCTTTTGTAGTTTTTCCACCAGCTGTTGGCAGGGTTCGGCCGGGGCCCAGTCATCCAATTCTCCGGAGTGAATGCGCAGCGGCGCTGAGAGTCTTGTCAGTTCTGGAAAAGTATTGTTGCAATAAGGATATACGGCGATAAAGGCCCGGAAGGCTGGTCCACTCTCGTTCGTGAAGGTCTCTTTGGCCCAGAGGGTAGAAGCGTCCAGGGTTAAAATAGCCCCGTGGGAGAATCCCATGAGTGCAATTCGGCGTGCATCGATCATAGGATGGGTGGCAAGGATGCGCAGTGCACCGTAGGCATCGGGAACACGTTGGACCGGCGTGAGCGCCTTTTGCTGGCTATAGACCTCCGTCAGTCCGCGGCCTCCGAAGCTGTCGAGGAGAAATGTAGCGTAACCCAAGTTCAACAGTTGCTTTTCCCATTCGGTTTCGGTGGGTGTGATTCCGGCAGCGCCATGTGCCAGAATCACGCCGGGAAATGGGCCCACCCCTTTGGGCAGCTTGAGGTTACCCGAGAGAATCTGTGCTTGGCCGGGCGCGAACTGAAAATTTTTTTGCGCGGCGATGAGGCTTCCAGGCGTTTGGAACCATATCCGGCCTGTGTCCGAAGCACCGAGGGCTGGCTTAAGATCCTTGATGGCGGGTGCACATCCCATCAGCCCCACGATCATAAAAGCGATCCAGATCATTCCTTTTTGCTTCATACCGTCTCCTCCAATGGTCATTCAGAAAACCATCCCTTTCCTATTCAGTGCATGGGGATGGTATTAATTTTGGTTTCAGCACCATTGATCCCTTCGGGTAAGATCCCCATACGATTAGCTTCTCGCATCATTATGCTACTGGCCTCGGCCGGTCAGCTTATGCTACAGGTTTACTTTTCTGGCTGGTTCCATCGATATGGTATTCGAAACCCCTTTCATTGCCTTCAAACCTCATGGAGATTTGATCAATTGCTTTCGCTAAGGCCGTGCTTCAACCCATAGGCTTATTCGATAGTCTTATCGATATCGGCTGCATAGTTTGACCCCCATTTCTGCCTGACCGATTCCTCCAAGTGCCGCGCTTTCTGGGCGGCGGCGGCATAGCTAATCGTTCCGAGGCATAGCGATCAAAATCTATTTCCTCGATGAATCTAATCCTATCGATGCCAAGGATTCTTCAAGTGTCGACCAATTCACGAACTCATATGTGTATCCCTCGATGTTGAGAAACTCGCTGTTGAATTTGATCAGGTATGCAGTCGTCTCATCATATTTGCCAGGATTTACAGAATAAGCTGATAGGGATTGTAACCCATTTTTACTTCCTCTCATTGCTGATTGGACCAAAGTGGTATACAAACCTTCAGGTTGCGGATATTTTTCAGTCGCTCTAAGCCATGCAGCCACTACTTCGTGAAGTTGCCCCTAATTCGACCGGACACCTATCAAACTGGAAATAAGTTGTAGTGCAAGCTATAGTGCTAGCACTCAAACCAGAAAGAGAAGGTGTCCATGGTCATGGTTGAAGTCCTGAACAGCCAGCGAAGGCGCCGCTGGACGGCCGAACAAAAGAAAGCCATGGTGTTGGAATCCGAGCAGCCAGGAATGAACCTTTCCCTGGTGGCCCGAAAATACGAAATACATCCCAACCAGCTTTTCAGGTGGCGAAAGCTTTTACATGATGGCGCGCTTACCGCCATGCGTACCGACGAAGAGCTGGTGCCTGTCTCGGAGGTCCGGCAGTTACGCAAGCAGATCCGTGAACTTGAGCGACTGCTTGGGCGCAAGACTCTTGAAAACGAGATCTTAAAAGACGCCATTGAGATTGCACGCGAAAAAAAACTGATCTCGCGGCTGCCCTTGCTCAAAAAGGACGATATCCCATGATCGAGATCATCAAAACGATGGGCGTGTCGCGCTCGCATCAATACGAAAAAATGAAAAAGGGCACCCAGGGCCGACGCCGCTTTTACCGTAAACCTGAAGATGAACGGTTTCTTTCGATGATCCGAAGGGTCATCTCTGTGCGGATTACTTATGGATACCGCCGGGTGACCGCTATCATCAACAGGGAACTGGAACAAACGGGTCTTCCTGTTGTAAACCCCAAACGGATTTATCGGCTTATGAAGATGCAGGGGCTGCTCCTGCAAAAAGGAACTGCCAGGCCGGTCAAATCGCACGATGGCAAAGTCATCACCAATCGCAGTAACCATCGCTGGTGCTTCGACATCTTTGAAATCAGTTGCTGGAGCAAGGAAAGAGTTCGAGTTGCCTTCAGTCTTGACTGCTGCGACCGTGAAATTATCAGTTATTTTGCCACCACCGGGGGAATTGACGGCAACCTTGTTCGGGACCTGATGCTTGAAACAGTTGCTACCCGTTTTGGGAATGTGTTGCAGCTTCCGCATCCTGTTGAATGGCTTAGCGACAATGGCCCGGCATACATTTCTGATGATACGCGTCTTTTTGCTGAAGCAATTGGCTTGAAGGTCTGCACAACCCCATTTTACAGTCCTGAATCGAATGGGATGGCAGAATCTTTTGTAAAAACCTTCAAACGCGATTATGTACATTCAAACCCGCTTTACGACGCTCAATTTGTTCTTGAGCAGATGCCGAAATGGTTCGAAGATTACAATGAGCATCATCCCCACAAAGGATTGAAGATGATGTCTCCGAGACAGTTCAAAAGAAGAACGATTAAGTTAGAGCACTGTCCGGTCAATTAGGGGCAACTCCACTTCGTTGTTTTTGTAACTTGGGTATTGCCGCTCCAGAATGATGATGGACATAACTCCCTCCTCCAGTAAAACGTTTTTTACTCAAAAGCGCTTACCCACCACTTGTTAATCCCGATGCCGGCATCGAAATTATCGTAGCCAACTCCATCCAGCAGAACATTGTCAATTGAAGTTCTGATGCGACCCCTGTCCCCGGCATTATCAATACCTACCACTTGGGCTCTTATGTCAGCGGCCTGAAAATTAGCTGAATCAAAAGGCAATCCATCCAAGCTGAAATCACTTGACTGGCCGTTGAATTCTACTCTCAAAGAATTCGTTGCCGCAATATATTCTGCAGCTATTGTATATGAAGATCCAAAGGCAAGTTCGGTATTAAATGGGAAGCTGCCAATCGGCATTGGCATAATGTAAAGGCTGCTGGCGTCGGCATTTCGGGAACCCCAAGTATAACCTACTAAGTAGAGCCTTCCAAACCAGGGTTGAAGTCGCACGCCAACCATAAACATATCCGTTCTGTTACCGAAATACCAATTTTCAGCTGGTTGATACAACAATCGAATTTCTGCATACATATTGTTATTGATAGTATCTGCGTTGCCTTCAGCTTCCGCCAGATCTACACTTAGATCAACTTGAATTCGGTTAACAGCCCGGTCTGTTGCCCTGACACGGGTTTCCAACCTGCTCGAAATTACATTGTCGCTGTATGCCTTTTGTATATCGAAAACAAGTTTATCGTCGATAGCGGCAATGGCTTCCGGAGCCCAACGATTATACTCTCGAATTACCCGAAATTCGCTTTGATTCATCGGCAGGTGTACCATCACGGCGGCGTTGGTCTGACGGGCTGGCTCATAATAGCCTAAAGTATTCATGGTGGTAGAAAAGAAATCCTCATAATTGGCTAAACCGAAAAGAGCTGGATTGTACACATAGCTTTCCTGGAAAGACCAGTTTTGATTGTACCATTCCAATTTTCCAAAGAATGGCAGAAGCGCATCGTTATTCGGCAAAGTCCAACTTACGTCCGTGAAACCAGGAATATTGACATCGCTGAAGTCACCCGGGGTTTGGATGGTCGCAAAATATTGATCGTCATTAGAAACTAATTCACCCATGTCTGGCGGTATGGCGCCTAAAAGCTGGGTCCAGACGTAAAGAGGAGTATCCGCGTCATTGAGTCCGATCATGACGAATTCTTTATTCTCTTGAGCTGCTAAGGCTGCAAGATCCAGATCCTTAACAGCGCCATCACCCCGATGAAAATAGAAGGAGGAGCCATATTGTGAAGGGATATCGGTTATTCGATATTCTGTGCTCAAGCCGCCTGCGCGACGCGCCATGCGTAGGAAGTGACCGCTCATCCCCGAAATATTCCCTTCGGGCATAGCTGGGTTAAAAATGGCCATATTTGTCATCCCAAGGTTTGACATGGCGCTGTTTCCTATGTCATTTTCCCATAAGATCAATCCTCTTTGGTAAACAACAGATCCGATGGCACTTATCGTTTTCTCGCAGCGCGCTCGCACATAGCCGCCTGAGTAAAATGGACGGCGATTGCCGTAGCATAGCCAATTCCCGCCCCCGACATCTACAAAGCTTGTAAGGTCGTAGAGCAACCTCCCATTTTGCCTGACCGTCAAAAGTACCCATAAGCCTTGGGTGAAAGAATCGCGCATTTCAGGGATTGGGAGGGATCCGTAATATTGCACCGTCATCGGTCTGTAAATCGAGCAAGACACGAATTCGGTCCCGACTGCTGGCGCTCTTGTCGGATCGGAAGCCCATGATGCCAGCAAATCGTCCACACCAAATGAGCCGGTACTGACGATCTGTTCAGCCATCAAAGGCCTGATCACGCTTTGAAGGGGGCCCAAATCCGCAGAACTGTTTTCATACATGCCATAAAGTGTTTCAAAATAATGATTAAATTGCTCAAGCGCAGTTTTCGTCAATAGTGAATGGTCCGCCAGGAAAACTGCCTCCTCGGGTGTTGTAGAGTCAGTGATTACAAGCGCTACAACTGGATTCATTTTGCTCGTAACCGCAACATTATTCATAGGATCAGTCGAAAAATCCACCGCGTCAAAAACTAAATCCGAATCTGAACCAACCTCTATCGGCGATTCAAACAGATCAAAAGAGTCTGGCAAATCGAAGATGCTTAAAAACTCTTGAAGCACGTGCTGCACCTTCTCTTTTACTGAATCTACTTCGGTAGTGGATGGTATTGGGGCTGTGGCAGGTGTAATTACATCGATGGGTACTCCAATGGCAGAGGCAACGATAGCGGTTGTAGCCGGTGTTACATTGCAAATTGCAGCAACCTTGTCATTTCCCAATGGAAGGTAAGATAGCATGGTCATGTATCTTCCGTTAACATAGCCGTCCGCCCACAAGAGAAATGGCGGCTGCCAGCTTGAATCAATATTCAAGGTGTAAGACCCATCAATACCAATGCCACTAAAAGTTGAGCGAGGTTGAACGGAAGAATCTTTCAGATTAATTGTTCCAATCAGAGGCGCACCACCGACCACCATTCCAGAGATCGTAATATCATGCGGCATGACCGTTCCGATAGTAGACCACGTAAGATCGCTCCAATTGAGGGGATAGCTTCTGTTATGGCGGATTGTAAATGTGTCCGAGCTGTTGACGTTGGCATTTGATGCAACATCCGGAAACCCAAGCTGTTTGTCTACAACCACTGTATACGGTGAATGGCTCACCAGGAAAGCAGAAACATTTGTGTACCCAACCATTCCGTCGTTGTTCAGCTGGGCATGATAGATATACTCGTATTCAACTCTGGTAACCCGTGTGCTGCATACCAGAGTATAATTTCCAACTGTCAGTTCCGCCAAGGCGTTAGCAGCAAAAAATATAGCGATAATGGATATCAGCATGCTATGTATCAGCAAATACCTCTTCATCCTTTGCCCCCTTTTGTTGATAGGTTGTGAATTATAAGCGCAGATCAAGACAAGACAGCATCAGAAATTAGGCTGTTTCAGAACACCGACCACGCATACGTATGAGCCCGACAAGACCAGCACTAAGAAGCAGAATGGTTGTCGGTTCTGGCACCGGCGCCGTTTGCGTGGGAACTGTCGTTCCGGATTCCAAAATTTCAAGAAACGCATCGGGGTCCAGTGCAGAATACAACTCAAAGGGCTGAGCTCCAGGAGTACCTGCCCCCAGCCAAACAAAGCTTATAGTAAATGGATCAGCCAATGAAGCACCGTCACTCAAGGCATAGGCATCATAAGCCCCCGAACCCGGAATATTTGGGTCTGGTAGCCAGCTAATCACGTCCCAATCCAAGTTGGGCGCCAAAGGCGATGGATCAAGCGTTCCATATAAGTTTCCGTCGAAGAAGATGGTAAACCCAGTATCAGCTAAGAAGGTATTTTCGGATACTATGTAGGAATACTCCCATAGGTCTTCTCCGGGGGTTGTATTGTCCAAATTAGTAGCAACAAAATTGATAACTGCGGCTTGTGCCAAATTCATTGAAAAGAGAACACAAAAGATCATGGTTACGAGAAACTTCACGGAAATGCGCATTTTGAGCCTCCTTAATGATGTAGGTGATTTCTGAATGCACTGGACATACTTGGTTCCGTTGGTGCGGTTTAGTTTTTTGGCTACATTCTTGCTCACAATACAATGCCAAACCGAAGTCGCCCTATTACGACCAGCAGTCAATATTTTTAAAGAAAGTGGAGCGCGAAGAAAAGAGTCCGATTCAAAAGCTATAAAAGTGACAGACCGGAATTATTGTCACTCAAACCACAATGGAACCGTCCCCCGAGACTGCAGTGGCAGTTATAAATTTGCCAGCCAGTCAACTCGATGCCAATATTTGTCTGTACTTTGATTCATCCCCAGATGCTCCATGCATCGGTCCTGTAAGATGAAAAATCACCAAGGGGCGGATGTTACGCACCATTCCGTTACAATATGGGTTTATCCTTGGAGGGGGTTAGCCATCAATAAGCAATTTCCTCCAGTCCATGGGGGGATGCTACCTTGCCATGGTGATGCAAGTCCTCGTATCCTTCATAACTATTTTTTTTGAAGAATTGTACTGTCACAAATGACAGGTAGGTGGGCTATAACTTTGATAATAGAAAAAAGCAGGGGGTCGGATTTAGATGGCTATGATACCACCCTCGACTGCTTTGGCAACACATTGAGCGCGGCTCACAGCATCCAGTTTGGCCTTTATATTGGAAACATGAAAATCGACTACTCTCTTGCTGCACTTGAGGATTACCGAAATTTCCCAAGAACTCTTGCCCTCCTTTAGCCACTTAACAACCTCGATTTCCTTTGGCGTAAGGGGATGGGATGGTTGGCTGGTTCGCTGAATTGCCCGTGTGTATGCGAGTGAATAAAAAGGAATGATGTGCTCGATGATTCTTTTTGCCCGTAAGCTGGTATCGGGTTGAGGCCCATTCAAAAAAAAGACCGTGCAGCGCAAGGATTGCGGATCAACTGTGCAGTGCGCCCACCCATTTTTCATGCCGAAATCTCTGGCTAGTGCAATTGTTTTGCTGGGACCGGTATGCAGTTCGACTTCTCGGAAGGTAACCGGAGAAAGAAGGATCATTGCCGAGCAGAGTACTGGGTCGTTGAGATGGTATCGTTTTTCCCAATAAACATCAGTAAAACCGTCAGGGTAGCAGATATCCAAAAAAGAAACGTCAGGATTCCTTTCAAGAAAATTATCGGGCATGTTGGCTTGGCTGCAGCAGGCATTTTCGAAACCTATTAGTTGTTTAAGTCCAAGTACCAGATCTTTAATCTGCCCTTCGGTCCAGCACTGAAGCGACTTTTGGCTCAACTCCAACAAACAGGCCAAATCCCGTTTGGACAAAAGGTGGTCTAACCAATTCATCAGAAAAGCCCCACAAATCATTGTTAAACTGGCGATCCGTAAAAAAATTTGAAATGGCTACTTGAGCTTCGCTAACCCAGGCGCAGATACAACACTGTCTGGAGGCATTTTGCCCAAAAATCTGTGGGCGATTAAATTAGCTGCTTTCTGGGCCCCTACAGCGGGAATTTTAGCATAACTTATTTTTTTTCCAATCGTGGAAACCGCTTTCTCAGCAAGATCGGCCGGCGTTGTTCGGGAGCAGGACATCCTGGCACCGGCTCCATACCTGGTTAGCCTCTCTGCGACTTGGGCCTGCTCGAAATGTCCCTCGACAGGGAAATATATGAACGGTTTTCCCAAAGCAGCTATCTCGAATGTCGATGTGGCGCCTCCCTGTACAATCGCTAAATCGCATGCAGCAAAATGTTCGTAAAGGCAAGGGACAAACCCCTTAATCTCGACCCCCAACGGGATCTTGAATTCGCTGGCGTCTATTCTGGGCCCGCAGACAATTACCATTTTTAGTCCCGGGATCTGCCTTTCCATGTGTGGGTAGGCCGCAGCACAAAGATCGAGCAAATCCTTGCCGATAGAAGTTCCTCCAACAGAGCACAAGATCAGCGGTCCATTTCCATATTTCAATTTTTCCCGAAGCTTGACCGTGTCTGAATAGTTACTCGGATCGAATGGAAAGACATAGCCTATAAATTCCAGATATTTTTTTGCAAAATCGCGGCGATTGGGCAGCAAAGGGCCAAAACTTTTATCCGGGACATCCTCCTCCTTGCCCACGTATAACCCTAAGTCGAAAACCGGGGGACGCCTCTTACGATAGTCCTCAGACCAAAGACGATTCCAGATGTAAGTGCCAAGCCAATCGAGAGGGTTATGGCTTACCACATCGAGGCCGATAAAATCGTAGATCATTACCATGGGCGCTTTTTTCAGGCTTGGGTCTTTCCTAAATGCTACAATCAGTTCATAGGTTTCATCCCCAATGATTAGGTCATAAGACGCTTTACTGGTTGTTTTCCTGAAGAGTTCCACATTGTTTTTCCAGTGCCGGCTTGCACTTGTAAGATATTTGAGCAAGTTGAGGCTGTGACCGGCGGCAGCTTGTTCTGCGGCTGTGCTGTCATTGGCGTAGAAGTCGGCTTCAGGAAGAAGGTTTTCTCCGGCTTGCTTCAGCGCCACACTGGCGGGGTGAGCTGCCAGCCAGTCGACTTTTAAATCCCTGTTGATCTTTCGGAGTTCACTGATGATTGCTATATCACGGGTGACATGCCCCAAGCCTACCGAACCACTAATGAAGAGCACCTTGGCCATTATTTTACCTGTATAGCTTCGTGTACAACCTTTAGAGCCATGAACCACATTATAATATCAGGGCAGCAGGTACAGAATTCTAGTTTCAGCACAGGAGATTATTTTTTTGATCTATTTAGTTCAACGGATTGATATTATTATAAACAGATAAAATTTAGGATTTCAATACTTTTATAAATTCAGAGGAAAAAGGAAGATCGCGTAAAGCAGCGCCTTATAGGTATTTGTGCCAGCAGAATCTGGATTCCAACAGGCTACGTATATTTATGGATTACATACCACTATCCAGCATGCGGGCTTTGGACTCAATTGCTAAAGGCCATAGCTATTTCAGGCGAATTTAAAATAGATGCAGAGAGCCAATAATTTATGAATTTGGAATGGGCATGACTATATCAATATAGCGTTGGAACAGTCTTTTTAGGTGACATAGAATTGGCTTCTAAGATCGAGGATAATGGTAAAGCAAACCCCTTTGCAGCATTCTTTACGAATACGGCAATTTTATTTTAATATCATCAGCTTATGGCTTTGTCTCAAAACCCATGTCTGACATGGTTAAAAGAGGCAAAAAACTCGTCTTAAAAAGATCATTTCGATGGGATATTAGGCTATTAACCGATTCTAGTATTTCTTTAACAGGTTTGAGGTGGTACGGTCAAAATGGACACTCCGAAAAGCATGGGGTATAAACAACCAT
>CALMNL010000005.1 GCA_937868765.1 uncultured Desulfatitalea sp.
ATCGAGATTTCGAAAGCGGCTTAACGGGGTGTACCTTTTTTGTTGACCACATCATTCTTCGGCAAGGTTCAATAATCCAATCTTGTGTTTGATGACGCATTTGGTACCATTCAGCATGAGGGTTACCTCCTGTGGTTTTGATGTTATTGGTTGGCACCTCCATCAAAACCGGTAACCCTCACTTTTTCAAGTGCAGTGTCAGATTAAATCGAAACTAATCCAAATAAATATACAATGCCGTCATAAATAATGCCAATCTGTGGCCCCGCCGGCTCTTCCTATACCGCGGCCAAATTTATTTTCGATTGATTCTTTCTAATCTAAATTTCAGGATTGTTGCGCTAAAATACCCCGGTTGAAAATCTCATAAGCAATTGCAATGGTCGATTTCAAATGGTTTTTTTTACCATCTAAAAAATTCTTACTCGTCTCCAATAAGACGATACCGGAAAAAAGAGATCCAAAAATATCTGCTAGTGCGAATGGATTTTTCTTGATCAACAGGCCGGCATCAACACCCTCCTCGAAAATTTTAGCAATGGCAATGGTTGAGTAACGCGCAAGATTTTTTATCTCATCTAGCAAATCCTCTTGAAGATTTTTTAACGTCTGAATAGACTGCAGATGATACATATTTATGGTAACCATGGGGTCATAATTATATACATCGATCAGTACATTTTTTAGCGCGTCAAGTTGTTGCATCTTACTTAAATTGCCTTGATTAATAATATGAGAGATGCGCATATTAAAATAATGTAGGACTCGCAAGGAAACTGCGGCGTATAACTCTTCCTTGTTATTGAAGTAGAGGTACAACGTACCGAAACCCAGCTCAGCCTCTTTCGCAATATTTTTCATCGTCGCTTTGGTGAAACCTTTTTTATGAAAAACCCTTCTGGCAGCAACGATGATCTGATTTCGCCGTTGTTCCTTTTCTCTTTCTCTGCGATCTTGGATTCCCATTTTCTATATATCCTAAAAGGCAATCCTACTCTTTGAATTTACACAATCGAGCAGGCCTTACCAATATCTACTACTGTTAAAGGGGGTTACTTAGTACCATCGAAAAATCGACAGCCTGTTTGATGTAAATGAGACCATGTGCTTATAACCACTCGAAATGGCAACCGGCCCAGGCCATTTTGAGTTCTATTTTGGACAGCAGTGTAATCAAGTCTTTGTTAAAATATTCGTAACATGATTCGGTGGTGCTAAAGAGTTGTTAAACTTTATTTCGGAATTGGGAAAATCCCCCTATGCTCGTAGAGTCGGTCATGGCGGCCTCCTTTGATTTAATTGAGGCCAATATAGCAACCACTTGTGACAGATACGGTATGACCAATCCAGCTTTTTAATTATTCGGGTTTTGTGGATGAACGCGATTCTTTTTTCCTCAGTCTATTTTGTAGTTCGGGAAATCATGTCGACCACGGCCTTTCCAATGGACTTAGCCTCGCCAAGGGCCGTGCTCCGCGGCCCTGCGCCCGTCCCCTCTCGGACCGCTCCTTTCTTTAGACCGTACCCAATGCATCCGCCGACAGTGATCATCTGGTGGACCGCAAACCATGTACACATCAGAGCCAACACTTGTCCGGCACCGACCCGTCTTACCGCGACGGCAGCGGCAGCAACCTTCCCGCGCAATTTCCTCTTTTGATAGAGCGCGTAGGTCCGATCCATAATCGCTTTGGCCTGGGCGCTGACATTGATAAAGTACACCGGCGTACCGAAAATAATCCCATCGGAAGCTTCGAGTCTTTGATAGATTTCCTGCATGTCGTCCTCAATCACACATTGCCCATCATCGGAGCAACCGTCGCAGGCGTTGCACGGAAGGATCTGCTTGTCGGCCACCCGCACCAATTCGGTTTGGGCCCCCTTATCCCTGGCGGCGGCCAAAGCCTCCTCGACCAGTATTTCGGTGTTCCCCCCTGTTCGAGGACTGCATACCAGACCTATAATTTTCATCGATATTTTCCTTTTGTGAAAATTAGAAATCGTTCAACCGAGATTGGCCACTCTGCCATATTGATCATTGGGCTGTTCTTTAATCTTAAAGTGGGATCTTAATTTTCAAATATCATATCGTTCCACTGCTGTCCAAAACCTATGAATGGCAGTAGAAGTCTGACAGGTTGAAGATTTCTTTGCCACCCGCATCTTTCAGGTTCAGGGCAATGCTCTTTTTCCCACTGTTAAGCAAACCAAAGAGCGGAAAAGGATCATTTTGTGACGTCAACTCTCCACTTTCTTATTGGTTCTGTTTTGATTACTTGACCAGTATGTGAACCCCTGCGACAACAGGGGATGCGATTCCTGATAGGACACCACCGAGCATTTGCGCCATCCCGACTTTCGCTCCTTTAACCTGATTAGGAGCTTCTCCCCAAAGTTGGCGCGCAATGTCAATCACTACACGGACTCCTGATGCTCCCAGGGGGTGACCCATGGAGAGCAATCCTCCGCTAGGGTTTACCGGGCAGCGCCCACCCATCGCTACTGCACCGGAACGCGCCAGTGAAACTCCTTCCCCAGCGTCGCAGAGACCAAGCATCTCGTAGGCCGACAACTCCTCCCCTGAGAAGGCATCGTGCATTTCGACCACATTGATATCCTTTCGGGGGTTTACACCGGCCATTTCACATGCATCTATCACACCCATAATATTGGCCTCCAGCGCCAGAGGGTCGAAGGAGGAGTCATGCGCGCCGCTGACGGAAATGACCGACCCTCCGATTTTGACCGGCGCACGATGTGCTTTCTTGTTATTTTTTTTGAAATATTCCTCTGAGCAAAGGATAACAGCAGCGGCTCCATCGCTTTGCGGGCAGCACTGCAACACCGTAATCGGATCGGCAATCATCGGGGATTTCATGATTTCTTGAAAGGAAACTTCCTTTTTATACTGAGAATACGGATTGGTCATGCCGTTTTTGTGATTTTTGATGGAGGGATAGCAAATATCTTCGAGTGTCGCACCGCGTTCCTGGATCAAGCGATTGCATAACATAGAAAAAAATGAGGGCATGGTCAGCCCTGATTTTGCGTCCAAGTCGCCTTCGATGCCGATCAATCCTTTGCCAAATTTTTTGTTATAAGCGGATAGGGACTCGACACCCAAGGCGAGACCCACATCGCAGCCACCTAGGGCGATTTCGCGGAACAGCAGATGTACCGCACTGGAGCCGCTGGCACAGGCATTTTCAACAGTATACATGGGGATCCGCCCGATACCCAAGCGAATCAGTGATGATTCAACAACCGTCGGCGGACTGTATATGCATCCGCAAAAAGCCGTTTGAAATTCTTTTGGAGAGATGCCGGCATCTCTGACGGAGGCCAGGGTCGCGGCAGCCGCTAAATCATTAACTGTCATGTCTGCATGCCTGCCAAAAACAGTTTGTCCGATTCCAAGAACATATACGCTTCGCATCATTCCGCACCTCCGACATCCGTCTTAATAGGCTCATAGTAATAGCCCATGACCTCTGTTCCATCCTTTTCGGTCCAAAGGACGCCTGTTTTCATGGTCATCAGAATGCCGGTTTTGATCTCATCGGGGGCGGCATGAATCTGACCAAATATGCGGGTACCTTCGGGGAGGTCTATGAAACCCGCGACAATCGGTGGTTTATAGGGTCCGACTGGAACTCTGGTAATTGAAAAAGAAAACAAAGTACCCGTTCGGCTGAGAGACACCATTTCGCCGTTTTCGGATGAACAGAACGGGCAAAGCTCGGTCACGGGAAAAGAAGTTTTTCCGCAGGAACTGCACTTTCGGCCGATCTGTACCCAACGACCGTTTCTTTCTTCCATCACGCCAGGGTGAAATATAATGGTCATTCGATTCGCCTCCATATTTCATCATTTTCCTTTAAATGCGGCTTGCCTTTTTTCCACAAAGGCGCTCATTCCTTCTTTTTGATCTTCGGTGGAAAAAAGAATTTCAAAGCAGCGCATTTCATATGAAAGAGCGCTTCTAAGGTCCATATTTATACCCTGATTAATTGCTGATTTGAGCATTTTTAGGGCAAAAGCAGGACGCTCAACGAATTTCTGAGCTAATTTTTTTGCTTCCGGAAGCAGTTGCTCAACGGAGGTGACCTTATTCACCAATCCAATTCGAAAGGCCTCAACAGCATCTATCGGATCGCCGGAATATAGCAGTTCCTTTGCCCGCCCGATTCCCACAAGACGAGGTAAGCGTTGTGTCCCACCTCCTGCGGGGATCACCCCAATTTTGATTTCCGGCTGGCCGAAGAGGGCGTTTTCGGCGGCAATTCTGATATCGCACGCTAATGAAAGCTCGCACCCTCCGCCCAAAGCCGGTCCACAGACGGCAGCAATGGTCGGTTTATTTAAATTCTCTATTTTGCTGAACATGACTTCGCTGGTACGAAAAAATGCATGAACAGCCACTGGTGAATTCAAGCCTTTGATCTCTTTAATGTCGGCACCGGCCCCAAATAGCCTTTCATTGCCAGTGATGATAACCGCGCCAATGCTCTCATCCGCGGCAATCACGTCCATGACCTGACCAATTTCATTGATCATTTTTTGATTAAGAGCATTCAACCTGTCCGGCCGGTTAAGTCTTATAAAGGCAATATTGTTGACTGTTTCAAACAAAATAGTTTCAAAATTCATTCTGAACACCTCTCTGTAGAACCGATATGAATGGGAGTTTACTTGGCTGCCATTCGCAATGAACCATCCAACCGGATCGTTTCTCCATTCAACATTGGGTTGTCGACGATGTGCTTAGCTAACAAGGCATATTCTCTTGGTAGGCCTAACCGTTTCGGGAAGGGAACCATTCTCCCCAAGGCGGTTCTGACTTCCTGCTTCAAGCCTGCCAGCATGGGGGTGTCGAAAAGGCCGGGGGCAATGGTATTGACCCGAATTCCATATTCAGCGAATTCGCGTGCGATCGGCAGGGTCATCCCGACTACGGCGGCCTTTGAAGAACTGTAGGCGGCCTGACCGATCTGCCCATCAAACGCCGCTGCCGAAGCGGTATTGATGACAACACCTCTTTCGCCGTCCTCTTGGGGTTCGTTCAAGAGCATTTTGGCCGCCGCCCGGGCGACCACGATCATTGTCCCCACGAGGTTGATATCGATCACTTTTCTGAAGCTGGAGATTGAGAGCGGACCGTTTTTGCCAATCACTTTGGCCGGTGTTCCGGTGCCGGCACAATTGATGGCGATGTGAATCGCACCAAATTTTTCCATCGTGAGATTCAGGGCGTTTTCAACCTCATTTTCGTCCGTAACATCGGTTTTGCAGAAGATGGCATCTTTGCCGAGTTCATTTGCCAGCCTGTTCCCGTTATCCTCGGAAAGATCCAGGAGCGCCGCTTTAGAACCGTTTTCCACAAACATCCGTGCGCAAGCCTCGCCGAGTCCGGATGCGCCCCCCGTGATGACGACCACTTTATTTGCGAGCATCATTTGCAATTTCCTCCCTATTTGTTGTTTTTTCCGGCGAGTATCCTTCCAATGATCAGGCGCTGGATCTCAGAGGTGCCTTCGACGATCTGAAGGATTTTAACTCCTTTGTAGTAGCGCGAAATCGGATATTCTTCCATCAGGCCATTTCCACCGTGAATCTCAAGTGCGTCGCTGGCCACTTTTTCTGCAATTTCCGATGCGAAAAGTTTTGCTGCGGATGCTTCAAAGCCGTATGGTCTGCCCTGGTCCTTGAGCCATGCGGCTTTAAGGTATTGGTTTCTGGCCAGTTCGATCGACACAGCCATGTCGGCCAGCTTGAACTGGATCGCCTGAAAATCGAAAATTGGGCGCCCGAACTGCTTCCTCTCTTGAGCGTATTTTAGAGCTTCATTCAGGCAGGCTTGTGCCACACCCACGGCAATGGCTGCAATGCTGATGCGTCCGGTCTCCAGAACAGCTAAATGCTGTGCAAACCCCCTTTTGGGATCCCCAAGCAAATTATCTTCCGGCACGCGGCAATCGGACAAAATGACTTCATGAGTAGCAGAACTGTTCCAGGCCATTTTTCTATATCGTTCCCCCAGGTTAAAACCTGGTGAGTTTTTGGGAACAATGAAAGTCGAAATGGTATCCGCTCTTTCTCCTTCTTTGACCCGGGCCGCCACGATAATCATGGAAGCATTCTCAAGACCGATATTGGTTATAAACTGTTTTGTGCCATTGAGCACCCATTCACCATTTTTTAATTCGGCGGTGGCTTGAAGTGCCCCGGCATCGGAGCCCGAGTTCGGTTCCGTTAAACCAAAGGCCCCAATTTCTTTTCCCTGTGCCAAGGGAATTAGCCATTGTTGTTTTTGCTTTTCTGTGCCGAAAACCGCAATTTCTTGGGCAACTACGCTTGTCGTGACATCAAGAAGGCCGCCTAAGGCGCCATCAACCCGTGAAATTTCTTCAATACACAAGTGCATCGAAACCCAATCTCCGCCTGTACCCCCGTAAGCTTCAGGAAACGGAATGCCCATGAAGCCAAGTTTACCCATTTTTTTGATGATATCGTAGGGGTAGGCGCCTGTTCTATCGATCTCCTCGGCGATGGGGGCGATTTCCTTCTGGGCAAACCGGCGTACTTCCCTACGAATCATCTCTTGTTCCGTTGTGAAATCGAAATTCATTACAGATCTCCTCATAATGGGCCATTTAAAAATTATTTTGCGTTTTGCAAGTAGCTTTTTTTGAATTGAAAAAAGTTAACGCTTGTAGACTTAATTTATGAAGAAGTCTGCGTGTTGTGAGCGAAGGGTTTTTTTATCCAACTTGCCTACGCTGGTTTTAGGGAGTTGCTTCACAAAAACCACCTCGTCCGGAAGCTGCCATTTTGCAAACTGCTCGCCAATAGAATCTAAGATGTCCTGCTTGCTGATTTTGCCCTCAGCATTCTCTCGTAAAACAACAAAGGCCACAGGGCGTTCCTGCCATTTTGGATGGGCAAGGCCGACGACACAAGCCTCTTTGACACCCACATGACCCATGATAGCGTTTTCAAGATCAATGGAGGAAATCCATTCTCCGCCACTTTTGATGACGTCCTTGATCCTGTCTGTGATTTTAACATAACCATATTTGTCGATGGTCCCTGCATCACCGCTTTTCCAAAAGCCATCCTCAAAACACTCTTCGGTTCGGGGATCATTGTAATAACTGGCCGTTATCCAGGGACCCCTGACAAGCAGTTCTCCAACCGTTTCTCCGTCGGGCGGGACTTGATTCCCATCTGGGCCAACTATTTTCAGATCAAGTCCCGGAACCAAAAGACCTTGTTTTTTTTGATTGTTCCACTGTTGTTCCATGGACCAGCCCTTGATTGTCGATTTAAAGGAATTTACCAAAACGAGAGGAGTCGTTTCTGTTGCGCCATAAGCGTGAACAATTTCCGCTTTTCCAAGTTCCCAGTACCCCCGCATCATCGACAGGGGCGGTTCCGTAGCACCGGAAACCATGCGTAACCCTGTAAAATCAGGTTTTTTGGGTAAGGTGCGAATGTAATCAAGCATGGGCAAAAAGATTGCGGGCGCACCACTACTGAACGTCACCTTTTCCGAGATCATCAGGTCCACAAGGATGTCCGTGGTTTCCATAGTGTAGCGTCCTGGAAAGACTAGTTTTGCCCCGACCATGGGAGCGGATAGCCAGACGCCCCATCCTTGACCATGAAACATCGGAACTATCTGCATGATCGTATCCTTCAGGCAGAGTCTCTGCGACATTACCATCATCATGGTGTGCAGATAGATGTTTCTGTGAGAATAATAAACACCCTTCGGTTTTCCTGTTGTTCCCGAAGTATAGCAGGCACTGTATGCGGATTTTTCATTTACCATGGGCCATTCGAAATTAGAATCTTCCTTTTCCAGAATTCTTTCGTAACTCAAAACGGGATGAAGGTTGGTTTTAATCTCATCTAAATTTTTTTCAGTAATAACCACAAAGCCCTTTACTGTCGGAATTTTGTCGGAAATGGACTCCATAAGCGGTAAAAGCGAGTCGCCCACGAACACAAATTTTGCTTCGCTGTGATTGATGACATAAGCCAAATCTACAGGCGAAAGACGCAGGTTCAGTTGGAGCACTACGGCCCCTATCCCTGAAATCGCGAAATACAGTTCAAAGTGATGATGTGTGTTCCATTCCATCACGCCTATGCGATCCCCCGGTTTTACGCCGAGACGGATAAGTGCATTCGCCATTTTCTTTATTCTCTCGTGGGCCTCTTTGTAATTGTAGCGGAAAAGCTTACCGTCTATTTGACGGGAAACCACCTCTACCTCTGGGAAGGTACTTGCCGCATATTTTATTATAGTCGAAGTATTGAGCTGGTAATTGTCACCTGACGTTGATGCCATGCCGTTGATGATTGAATAGGTCATTTTTTGCCTCCTTTTTAAAGCTCTGCGTCAATGTTAATAGAAGTTCCCCCATGCGTTAAATGGCCGCTCGTCGTAGAACGGTTCGTCATTTTGAATCAGCTTCATATGGCGCCTCGATCCAATAAATCCTCAATATCTTTCTTGGAGAAACCTATTTCCTTCAGAATTTGTTCATTATGCTGCCCAAGTCCGGGGGGTGGGACATACTCCGCAGACATGGAATCTGACAGGTGAAACGGAGGTTGCAGTTCCGAGCGGGACTTCTTTATTCCGGAATCCATAACCTCTTCGATCGATAAAATGGGCTCGACGCAGGTGTCCACGTTCTTGAAAATCAGACACCAATCAAACAATGACCGTTTTCCGATGATTTCAGATATTATTTTAACTACTGGCTCACCTCCGAATTGGCGAGAAACCAGATCCTCGCGTTCGACCGCAAGGCAAAAATTTTTCCAGAACTTGAACTCAACCGCACCCAAAGTGATGTGTCGACCATCCATGGTTTGATAGATATTGTAAAACGGTTGGGTGCCGCAAAGGAAGCTGTCTGCCCTATCTGGGCATATCTGCTTCGTTAAATAATTGCACAGTCCCAGTAAGTTCAGTGAAAAGACACTGTCGAACATTGAAATATCTACGTGTTGCCCGACTCCTGAATATCCGCGCTGAATAACAGCCGACAGGAGTCCGAAAATGCCAAAAAGGCTGCCACCAGCCAGGTCGGCAATTGGTATGCTGGGAACCAGAGGAACGGCGCCGGCGATAATGGCTGAATGAAAGCAACCGGCTAACGCTTGGTAGTTCAGATCATGCGCAGCCTTTAACCGGTAAGAACCTTTTTGTCCGAATCCAGAGATCGAGACATAAATAATCCGCGGCTGTATTTTTTTTAGAACATCATAGCCCAACCCCAATTTTTCCATGATGCCTGGTCGAAAACCTTCGACTAGGATGTCGTAGCGGCCTAAGAGTCTGGTGAAGATTTCTTTGGCACCCGCATCTTTCAGGTTCAGGGTAATGCTCTTTTTCCCACTGTTAAGCAAACCAAAGAGCGGAAAGGGATGAAGGGGGTCTGATTCCAAAACGCGAGTGGGATCCGGCGCCTGGGGGTTTTCAATCTTAAGGATGTCCGCCCCGAAAGCCGCTAGAAGCCAAGTCAAATATGGCCCAGGAAGATTCATGCTCAAATCCAAAACCTTCAATCCCGATAATGCCCGCATGTTGGCCACCTTGATGTATAATTCTATTTGCGACTATGCTAAACTTTAATCAAAAAAGGTGCCAACCCGTAAACCTAACGTTTAAGCTATATAAACAATTAGATAAAAGATTTTTGGGCATCGATTTTGAATTGAACTCTCTGCTAAACGTCACATATGACAATTTGAAGTTGCCATTCTTGACAAAATCGTCATATATGACATTTCTAAAAGCTAACTATGAGGCATCTCATTGGGCGATTTTTTCCGCGAAGCTACTCTATCAATATGTGGGAGCCTGGATCTCGAAGTATCTCTATGGAAATGTTTGTTATGTATACGCAAATACATGCCTGCCGATCTGCTTTCTTTACACCTCTATGAGCATGAAACTGGGATTCTCGAGACGGTTGCTTTTGCCACTGTCGAAGGCGGGACGAAATGTTCTTTTAAGAATATACTTCCGAACGAGGTGCGCAAAGATATAGAAAGGCGGAGGGCTATCCACGTTTGGATGATCGAGCGTCTTGGGGATTACAATGGTACTCGAACAGCAGCACAAAATATCGGTGGCGCCGAAGATATGGCCGGCATCATCATGGATCTTATCTTGGGTAAAAAGCTCATGGGGGTTTTACTGGTTGCCTGTAATCCCACCAGTAGTTTTCTAAAGGAGCATCTTGATCTCGTCCAGACCTTGAACAAACCTTTTGCTGTTGCATTGACCAACAGCATGCGACACAGGGAGTTAGAAAAACTCAAAGAATCACTGGAAGATGACAGTCGGTATTTCCAAAATGAGTTGCGGCGGCGTGCCGGCCAGATAGTAGTGGGGAGTGATTTAGGACTGGGTTCCACAATGAAACTGGTGCGACAGGTGGCACCATTGGACAGCCCTGTGCTTCTGCTGGGGGAAACCGGCGTCGGGAAAGAGCTCATTGCAGGTGCCATTCATAATTTTTCCATGCGCAAAAAAGGGCCGATGCTGACCGTCAACTGTGGAGCTATTCCACCTTCCCTAATGGACAGTGAACTGTTCGGATTTGAGAAGGGCGCTTTTACCGGAGCTATCTCCCAGAAGCGCGGCATGTTTGAGAGGGCCCAGGGCGGGACCATTTTCCTTGACGAGATCGGCGAGTTGATGCCCGACGCGCAGGTCAGACTTTTAAGGGTTCTGCAACAGAAAGAAATCCAGAGATTGGGTGGCACTGAAAAAATAAAATTAGATATCCGGGTAATCGCGGCAACTCACAGGGATTTAAAATTAATGCTTGAAAGTGGAAAGTTCCGCGAAGATCTTTTTTTCCGATTAAACGTTTTTCCTATATCTATTCCACCCCTTCGAGAACGAAAAGAAGATATCCCCGCCTTGCTGCAACATTTTATCCTTGAAAAATCAAAAGACATGAAGTTTGGTTACACACCATATTTGATGCCGGATGAATTAGAGCGCTTGATGGCATACCCCTGGCCGGGAAATGTACGTGAACTCGAGAATGCCGTTGAAAGAGCAATGATTTTGGGCATGGGGCAAAAATATCTCTCCTTCAGTGACTTTTTTGCTTCACAATTAAAACCAACGCCAGCTTCAAATAAAAAAAGTGAAAAGCCCGGCGTCCTGACTCTTGATGCTGCCATTTCAAGACACATCACTTCTGTTTTAGAAGAGACAGGTGGCAAGATACATGGTAAAGGTGGGGCCGCTGAACTCTTATCCGTCAATCCAAGCACATTACGCCACCGAATTAGAAAACTTGGGATCACGTCCCGCAAAACATTCAAATGTGGCGATAAAGATGCACATGCCTAATTACCTGGGTTGCAAGTCTTTTTTTTGGATACCAATGGTGGAGGATTGATCCAAAAGAGAATTTGGTATTCCAAACAAAATCTAACTTCAGTAATCAATAAAGTAAACGCCTTCAACTGAAATAGATGCTCGTAAAGTGCGCTACAATGCTTTGGATTAAATACCAGTATCAAATCATGCGGGCAGAATTGGGCTCGATTGCTAAAGGCAATTTCAGGCAAATTGAGAATCGGTTTTATGTGCTCCCTACAGCCTTGTTTGGCTGCATTGTCTCCCCGGACAATTTGTGCGATCATCTTATCGGCCACTGTTAGAGGAATTAGGGTTATGCCGATCTGGGGGACCATCGTTCCGATTTTCATCATTGTCCTGCTGGGCTGGGGGGTGCACCGGCGTGGCTTTTTACCTGACGGGTTCCTGGGGCCGGCCAACCGCCTGGTTTTCTATGTGGGCATCCCGGCCATGATTTTCCAATCCATCTCCAAATCGACCCTGCGCGAGTGGTTCAGCCCCGGCGTGATTTTCATCACCCTGGCGGCTGCCCTGCTCACCTATGCCACCGCCTGGCTGGCTTGCCGTACCGCACGCATGCCGCAATCCTTGTGTGGCTCCTTCATCCAGTGCGCGGGCCATGGCAATCTGGGGTACTTCGGCCTGGCGGTGGCCTTCTATTACCTGGGCAGCGCGGGCCTCGTGCATGCCAGTGTCATCGCCGGGTTCCTGATGATCCTGCAGAATGTGCTCTCCACCCTGGCGCTGCACTCGTTTTCCATGCAGGGCGCCACCGCACCTGGAGCGCGTCTGATTGGAGGCAAGGTGCTGGGCAATCCGGTAATTGCGGCTGTGCTGGCGGGGATGGCCTTTTCGATTTTCGCTCTGCCATTGCCGCTGATCGCCGAGCGCAGCCTGACCATCCTGAGCGGTCTGGCGCTGCCGTTGGCACTGCTGGTGATCGGCGCCACGCTCTCTTTCGAGCGCATCAAAGCCCAAAGTCTGATTGTCATCTGCGCCTCTGGCCTCAAGCTGCTGGTTCTGCCCGGTATCGGCTGGCTGCTGTTCCGAATTATGGGCATTGCGCCCAGTGAGTTCCTGCCGGCCTTGATTTTGCTGGCATCGCCGACGGCCACGGTTTCCTTTGTCATGGCCAAGGAGATGCAGGGCGACGGCGATCTGGCGGCGGCCGTGATATCGGCGAGCACCCTAGCTTCCGCCCTGACGTACATCCTGTGGCTGAAGGTGGCCGCGCTATGAACCGCCAATCGACTGGTTTAGGTGCCACGAACATTCGCGCAAAAATGCACTCAAGGAATTAAACTAAGCCTCACCAGATAGCGATAGATTTTTCCGTGAGACGTGTTTCGATTTCGATGTTCGATGATGGACCTTTGAAATTCGGAATTGTTCATGTTTGCACCCCTTATTGGGGTGACGAGGACAAGCCGGGTATTGGTAGTAACGGCAAGAGGCAAGGGCTCACAGAGGCGGTACCATCAAGTTTCAACCCTCGGTCACTGTTGCGCAGATAATTATCGGTTCCAGGCAAAAACCTCCAAAAAACGATTCATAACCGCGATCGAGCCGAGGCCCTGGGTGATTCCAAAAGCAGCCCTCGGTTAAGAATAGGCTGCATTGGAGGTATCAAAGTAAAAATGCATTTTGGAATACGCGAAGCATCAGCTTCAATCGGTGCTCTTCCCTTCCTCATACTCACGAAAGATTCGATGCCCTTCTTCGATACCTGCAAAAAAGGCGTCGGCCTGGGCCGTGCCTAACTCGAAGGGGTGTTTGATTTCCCGGCCGTCCAACCGGTATAGGCCCAACCCCAACATTCGTGCTACCAGCCGCCATCCTGAAAATATGATGATATAATTCAATGCGATACAATATTTTAGCAAATATCCGAGATGATGCTTGCATGAAATATCCAGACTATGCGGTTCTCTTATTTTCGCTGGTTTGCTTTGAAAATTGATATCGATCAGTTTCATCGGCAGAGCTTTGGCGGTTCATTGCACGAATGTTGGGATTACCCCAAAATGGCAGTTGGTGGCATGAATGTTGGGGTTACCCCTATTGGATTCAGTTCGGCAAGCCCAGGCTCGTGCCAAGCATGATTTCGCTCTTTAGAGAGAACGATTTAACGCATACCTAATTTATTCATTCTTTTATAAAGGCTAGTGCGTTTCATTCCAAGCAATGCGGCGGCGCCGTCTGCGCCGGCGATCTTGCCCCCCGTTTTTTCAAGCACAAATTGGATATACCGGCGCTGTACCTCCTCCAAACCAGGCACATCTTCAAAAGGGTGGCCAATAGGCAAAGGATTTTGCATGGATGGCAGGCTCAGTTCAAGTTCGTCGCCACCGGAAAGCAGCACCGACCGTTCGATGGTATTTTCCAGTTCGCGAATGTTTCCTGGCCAATTGTAAGCTATGAGCGCGGCTTCGCTCTTCGGTGTCAGCTGCAAGGACGGCCTGTTGTGTTTGCCGGTGAAGCGTTCAATGAAATGTCTGGCCAGCAGCAAGATATCTTCTATCCGTTCCCGCAGGGGTGGAATGATGATCGGAATGACATTCAGACGATAAAAGAGGTCTCCGCGGAAACGCCCTGCTTTAACTTCTTCTTCAAGGTTTCGGTTCGTAGCGGCGATCAGGCGGAAGTTGGAATCCAGCGTTTTGGTGCCGCCGACACGAATCAAAGTTTTCTCCTGAATGGTGCGCAGCAGTTTTACTTGAATGCTCTTGGGGATCTCGCCGACTTCATCGATGAACAATGTACCGTTATCGGCCAGTTCGATCCGGCCCATTTTCTGCCGATCGGCACCGGTGAAGGCCCCCTTTTCATGTCCGAAAAGTTCACTTTCCACCAACGTTTCAGGGATCGCCGTCGGATCCACCACCACCAGGGGATGATTCCGGCGAAGACTGCGGGTGTGAATGCGCCGGGCCAGCAGTTCTTTGCCCACCCCAGTCTCCCCGAGAATCAATACCGTACTGTCTGTGCCAGCAATCCTGTCCGCCTGCTCCAACGTGCGTTCGAGGGTCGGACTGTGACCAATAATTTCGCGTTGATCAAGTTGCCCAATGCGGCTCATTCTTCCCGAAGTTTGTTGTTTCAGCCTCTGGGTGAACTGAAGCATGTGAACGACGTATTGAGATAGCGATTGGGCCATTCGGGCCAGTTGACTGATTGTGAACCTGTCGAAACAATCATTTACATAGGCATTGTCATGGTAAAGCACCCCGCCGACTTGGTCCTCCACCTGGAAAGGGACGGCCAACATCGCCCGAATATGGCTTGGCAGGGATGAACCGCCGGGATTACGGAACACTTGGGGACGTTTCTCCCGGTAGGACTTGAATACGGCGGCCAGATTGGAACGAAACGCTTCGGCGCTGATCTCCGATTGGGAGAGATTGCATGTAGCGCGTAAGATCGGCTTTTCCTTGGCCTGTTTGCCCCTGAACCAGAAAATGCCTCCACGTTCGGCGCCGAAGAACCGGTTTGTGGCACGAACAGTGCGTTGAAGAAGTTCCTCCGGATCATCACTGGGAATGAGGTCCTGGATCATGTTGCTGAACATATCCACGAGTTCTTCCCGGGCTGAATGTTCCAGTGTGCTGCCGACCGTATCGGCCAGCAGGGGTCGCAAATCATCCGGATAGAACACATCGCTGTATCCTGAAAAGTTTCTGCGCGCCTTTTGCGCCAATTGGCGGGCGGTTACAGGGTCGTTCTGACTGAGTTTCAAGCGGGCCATGGCGATACGGGTCTTACCCAACTGCATCGGATCGCCGGACTGCATCAGCAGTATTTCGCTTTGTTTAAGGTCGGCTTCGATATTCTGATGTGGCACCGTCCCCTTGATTAATGCATCCAATGAGCGCAGCCTCAAGACCACCCCCAGCAGGTGGATATTGGATTCTGCCATCAGGCGCCGGCATTCATCTTTGAATGTAAGGCCCGGTATCGGATCCAATCCATTACGGTGAAACTCAAAGAGCATTTCAAGGACAAACGGAGAAGCATACTGCCGAATCAACCCGGCTTTGGCGCCCTCGGCAACAGCCTGAAGCAGCCATTGGCGGGACTCTTCCAGCCGGCCCTCCATCATGTGGCGAAAGGCTAGGCCTCCCATGGAAAAGTAAATGCCCAGCATGTTCTGGGTCTGTTTACCTTCCTGGAGTGCACCGGACAAGTGATAGGCCGCCTCCTTGGTCCTGTTAATCTCGACCAGGAAAATCCCCAGAACAGCCCTGAGGGTGGTTGCCAGTGTGTGGTCCCCACGTTCGATGGCCAGTCGCCTGAAAAAATCCAGAGTGCCGATGGCTTGATGGTACTGGCCGAGATATGCCGCGCAGTAACTCAGCCACATGGCGCCGGAGTGACCCTGTTCGCTGGATTCAAACCGCTTGGCCGCCTCCTCGAAATACGGCATGGCCTCGGGATAGCGTCCCTGAATAAATAGATGGAGGCCGATCAATTCTGCAGCGTTGGCGGCAATGTCTTGGTCGCCCAAGGCCTCCACTTCGGCTTTCCCCAGGGCAAAAGCCACCATGGCTAGATCGCGTTGTTCACCGAAATAGTAGAGTCGTCCCAGGTGCAGGTTGATCATGGCTGCCGAGCGCCGGTCCCCGATGCGATCGGCAGCCTCCAAGGCGCTTTTCAGAAATTGAATCAGTGTACCAAACCCCTTGCCCACCACAAAAGAGGTTTTGGCCAGTTCCAGGCTAGAGCCCACAAACAGGGTATCGCGTTCCGTGGAGGGTGATTGGTTTGTAAGCCATGACAAAACCTGATTCAGGTGCGTCCAGGCATTTTCATAATCGCCTGTGCGGTGCGCCTTGTCCGCGATGTTGCCATCGAACAGGGTAGCCAGTGAATCTTGTGAAATGCGGTTTTGGTCCATATGGATTGCAGCCATTTTTTAATGAAGTGATTCTTTTTATGCTGCCATCGGCTTTGATGCCCCGTCAAGCAAAATGTCCCCATGGGGACATTTTGCCGTCCCCATGGGGACACATAAGGCAACATAAGTATTTTTATATGTATAATTTAAGGATGTTATGGATACTCCAAAATTGGCATCCATATTGCTGTATAGTCATCAGAATCCGAATGGAATTCATTAACTTTCAAGACTGCAACGGGCTGACCAAAGAGTAGACCGTTGAGAAGCTGTTCAGGGATGCCAGGGCCATGCTGATCGAAGACGGGTACAACGACGTGCTGGCCATCGCCGCCGGCCACAAATTGATTCACGCATAGCCACCGCGCGACTGATCCGCAAGCGGAAAGCGCTGCGGCCCAAGTCTTTGACGAAAGCTGAAGCGCCAGGTTGTCACTATTCGAAGGAGAGCGACGCATGTCAAACGTATATATCATCGGGCTGGGCATGATTCGGTTCAACAAATACCCGGACCGGGGCGTAAGGCAGATGGCCCACGAGGCTACCCGCTTGGCTTTGGAGGATGCCGGGCTGGACGCCAAAGCACTCGAAGCCGCTTTTTTCTCAAACACCTTCTGGGGCATGTTTTCCAACCAGCACTCCATCAAGGGGCAGGTGGTGCTGCGCTCCATGGGGATCGACACCATCCCGGTCACCAACGTGGAAAATGCCTGCGCCGGCGCCTCCACGGCCCTTCACCTGGCCTACACGGGAATCAAGGCGGGCATGTACGACGTAGCCATTGCCCTGGGATCTGAGAAGATAACCAGTGATGACAAGGCCAAGTCCCTGGGCGCTTATGCCGCCTGCATGGATGTGGGCAATTTCGATGCTCACATGAAGATGTTGGTGGAATACAGCAAAGCCTTTACCCAGGGACTTCCCATCGAGGACAGCGCTCCCGGCGCCGGCCGATCTGTCTTTATGGATGCATATGCAACTTTTGCCCGCTGGCACATGCAGAAATACGGCTCCACCCAGCGCCAGCTCGCATCGATAGCATCAAAAAACCACTGGCATGGCTCCTTGAACCCCATGGCCCAATACCAGCAGGAGATGACCGTTGAAGAGGTCCTTGCAGACCACCCGGTCACCTATCCGTTGACCCGATCCATGTGTGCTCCGGTAGGGGACGGGGCCGCCGCCGCTATCATCTGTTCCGAGAAGTACCTTAAAAAACTCACGGCACCGCGCCCGGTGCGAATCCGTGCCTCGATCATGGGGTCGGGTTCGGATCGTGAATTTGACGGCGTAGACATTGGCGAACGGCTCGTCAGGCAGGCTTATGAAAAAGCTGGTGTGGGGCCTCAGGACATCAACTTTGCTGAGTTGCATGACGCCACAGCGTATGGAGAACTACACCAGGTGGAGGCTATGGGGTTCTGTCCCGTGGGTGAAGGCGGGCTGTACGCTGAGTCCGGCGCAACGACCCTGGGCGGCAAACAGCCGGTCAATACTAGTGGCGGATTGGAGTGCCGCGGCCATCCCATCGGGGCCTCCGGCCTAGCCCAGATCTATGAGCTGGGCGCGCAACTCCGGGGAGACGCAGGACAACGCCAGGTGGAAAATGCCCGCATCGGCCTTGCAGAAAATGGCGGGGGCAATATCGGCATCGAAGAGGCGTCCATGTGTATCCATATTCTGGAAAAAGCATAAAATTGCCTGAGGAGAAAAATTGTTGAAAGACCGGAAACCTGAGGGCCAATCCCAGGGTCGGCTTCAGCCCTAAAGCCTTGCTACTGGACGATTTTGCCATCTCTGCTCACCAAGAAATCCACTTTGGGGCTGTGATTAAGCAAGTATAGCGGGAATTACTAAGGCTGGTAGTCGAGGTTTCATCAAAGGGCATTGCACAATTCTGGGCAACAGAAAAGGGAATAAGGAGGGATTATGTTTAAGAATAACTATCGCTGGGAAATGCTGTTTTGGTTGTTTGTTGTCGTCCTGATCTCATACTTTGATCGTGTGAACTTCTCAGTCAGCGCTCCTCTCATAATGAAGGAGTTCAATTTGGGGGCTGCCCTTATGGGGATGATCATGAGCGCCTTCAACATTGGATACACTGTCTTCAACTTTTATGGCGGATTTCTTGCGGAAAAATATTCTGCACGCAAATTCATGACATTTATTCTGTTCCTCTGGTCCGTAATGACCATTTTCACAGGTTTTGGCTGGTCGTTCATAAGCTTTCTTGTGATCCGGATTATTTTCGGGATGTGCGAGGGGCCCCTGGTCCTTGTTAATACAAAACTGGTCAATCGCTGGATGCTTCCCAATGAAAGAGCCAGGGCTTCCGGTTTGTGGCTCGCTGCAATGCCTGTCGGTGTCGTGCTTGGCGTACTGCTGAGCGGCTTTATTGTTCAAAGCTATGGCTGGCGCAGCGTGTTTTATTTATTTGGCGTGGCAGGGGTTATCATGGCTGCAATGAACTGGAAAATCCTGCGTGACCAGCCCAGTGATCATCCCTCCATCTCAAAGACGGAACGGGACCTCATACATTCGAGTATTGAACAGTACGAAGGCGTGTCGAAACCGAATACAAAAGGATCCACGCTTATCGAACTGTTAAAAAATCCGTCAGTTTGGATTATCAGTCTCGTTTACTTTGCCCTTCTGATGTTCTTATGGGGAAACCTCAATTGGCTTCCCACTTATTTCATGAAGGCGCGGAGTTCCTCTCTGCTTAAATCCGGCTTGTTCTCGGCAATTCCGTGGATTGGAGCGGCCCTTGGTTCGTTCGTTCTGGGGTGGCTTTCCGACCGCAGGTTTATCCTAAAGACGCGGGCCGGATGGGTGACGCTATCTCTTATTGCAGTGGTGCCCACGATCGTTTACGCCGTTATCACGCCGGACCTCTATGTGAGTTTGGCCTGTTTTACGATTGCATCCTTCTTTGGTTTTGGCTCGCTTGGCCTTTTTTATGCCTTGAACATGGAAATGTTTGCAAAGGAAGACGTCGCCAAGGTCAGCGGCATAATGCTTTCAGCGGGTTCGTTTGCGGGGATAATTGCGCCCTCACTAATGGGTTTCGTTTTGGAAATAACAAACTCGTTTAACAATGCCTACTATTTCTTCGGCCTGCTATCCTTCCTAGGGGCCTGTTTATCTTTTGTCCTTGTCAAAAAGGAAAATTACGTTCGTGAAAGAAAGCTGCAAGTCAAAATGGCTGCAAGCGTGAATTAAATGGGCTGGCTCTGAATTAATGTAATCAAAACACATCGACCTAAAAGAAAGGAGCAGTTCATGTTAGAGACAAACGTCGGCGCAATTTTAGACAAGGCGTTCAAGAAGTATAAAGAACAGATCGCTTTCAAGATCGAGGACAAAGAGTATAGCTATGATGAGGTTGGCAAAAGCGTGGACAGGCTGGCCCAAGGCTTCATTTCCCTCGGCCTTAAAAAGGGCGATCGCATGGTCATCATGACCGTAAACAGCATTGAATATCTCTATGCAGATTATGCAGCTGCAAAAGCGGGTCTGGTGATCGTCCCCTTGAACGTTATGCTGACAGAAAAGGACATCGACTATCGCATAAAAGATTCGGAAGCACGGGCCGTGCTGCTAGACGAATTCTTTTACAAGAAAATCGGACTGTTCTTTAAAAGGTACGATTTTGTGGAGTCCATAATCTGTGTAACAGAAAATCAGGAGATACTGTCCCAGGGGGTGATCAGCTTTCGAAGTTTGCTGGAGTCGAGCGTGTCAAAGACTTCTTATCCGGAAGTTGTCCAGGACGACCTTAGGGCGATCATGTATACAGGCGGCACTACCGGAGAACCCAAGGGCGTTATGCATACTCACAAGTCCTACTTGAGCATTGTCTTGAGCGAGATAATCGAGTTCGACATAAGGGAAGGGGAAACAATGCTCCAGACTGCTCCTTTGCCCCACGCGGCAGGCTTTCTCATTCCCCCCTGCCTATTAAAAGGAGGTAAGGTTATCGTGACCAACGGGTTTGATCCGGAAGGGTTCTTCAAGTTGGTCCAACAGGAGAAAGCCACCTGGAGTTTTATGGTACCCACGATGATCTATGCCGTGCTCGACCATCCTAAAAGAGGGCAATACGACATTACGAGCTTGAGGACTATCAGCTATGGCGCCGCCCCAATTTCTCCAAGACGGCTGAAAGAGGCAATGGATATTATGGGGCCGATCTTTCTCCAAGGGTATTCGCAAATGGAAGTCGCGAACCAAACGGCCGTATTCACCAAGAAGCAGCATGTAGAGGCCGTCGAAAAGGGCAAATTGGACAGATTGAAGTCGGCGGGCATGCCTATCCTGATGTCTCAATTCAGAATAGTCGATGAGAATGGTCAGGACGCGGAAACCGGAAAGAGCGGGGAAATCATCACCAAGGGTCCCCATATGATGAAGGGGTACTGGCGCAAACCAAATGAGACAAACGAAGCCATTGTCAACGGATGGCTTCACACAGGGGACCTAGCCTACCAGGATGAAGATGGATACGTTTATCTTGTCGACAGAAAACATGACATGATTATCTCGGGAGGGATGAACGTATACTCAGCAGAAGTAGAGAGTGCCCTGGCCAAGCATCCCGCTGTTGCAGAAACAATTGTTATCGGCATCCCTGACGAAAAATGGGGGGAATTGGTCCTTGGCATTGTGGTCAAGACTCCCGGGAAGGACACCAGTGAGGCAGAACTCCTTGAATTCTGCAAAAAGGATCTCTCTGCCTACAAAAGGCCAAAGCGTATCGAATTTCATGATTCCATACCCAGGACAGCTTACGGGAAGATGGATAAAAAGATTGTCCGGAAGAAATATTGGGAAAGCCAGGAACGGATGATCTGAAATTTTCAGATTAATCGTATGTATGAACGAGCTGGGTATTTCTCACAATCCTAAACAGGGATAACACCATGGGACAAATTGGATTTATCGGCACTGGAATGATGGGAAGCCCCATGGCCTGCAATCTTATCAGGGCCGGGTTTGATGTCCTGGTGTATGATGCACGGCCGGAATCGACTGAAGAATGCCTATCAATGGGCGCTGGTTTGGCAGAAGCCGCCTCTGAGATGGCCGGCTGCGATGTCGTATTCATCATGGTTAACAGCGCCCCACAGGTGGAGGACGTTCTGATCGGCAACCAAGGGATTGTGAAAGGCATGAAAAAGGATCAGAAGTTGACCGCTGTGATCATGGCGACAGTATCACCAACGTTTATCAAGAGATTGGCAGTTATCACTCAGCCCATGGGTTTCACGCTCATCGATGCTCCGGTCAGTGGTGCGGTGATTCTTGCCCGGAAGGGGTCTCTCTCATTCATGATTGGAGGTGAAAAGACTGTGGTGGATTCCCTTGGCCCTTATTTCGTGGCCATGGGCAGCAACATTTTTCACCTGGGCCCTTTAGGGTCAGGGTTGGCAGTGAAACTGGTCAATAACATGGTGGGCATCACTAACGCTTACATATTCACGGAAGCGCTCAAGATTGCCAATGCAGATAATCTGGACCTGCAAAAAGCTGTTGACGCAATTAATTCCAGCTCCGGAAAAAACTGGGGTTCACAAAACTGGGGCATGTTTGTGGATTTGGTTGGTGCAGTGCGTGGTGACAGTTCTTTCAAAAATACCTGCATTAAAGATATCAATACGGCCTTAGAGTGGGGGAATGAACTGTTCTTGGACTGCTATAAACTGAAAGCTGCGCTCTGCATCGCAGAGGTTGGGATGGATGTCTCTGATGAACTTTACACGAATATGCTTTCTTCAGCCGGTAAGCTGCTAAATCAAAATGGATAAGAAGTCGCGTCAGTAGAGAATGGCATGTTAGTGAAGATCTGCCGTTGTCGAAGTTGGAGCGCTTATTTGAAAACGACGCTATTTACAAGTCCTCTCAAAATAAACGAAGTAAAATTATCAAGCACCCAAGTTGCACCATTCCAATAAAGTGTGTGATTCGCAGACATCGTTTCAATTATCATTTAATAAATAGGTGGCATGAATCCAGAGATCAGAATGCGGCTAAAATGGATAAAGCTCTTCGAGTCTTTAGGTGACGCTGGCCTGGTATGTCGAAGATGCGGAATTTCCCGCCCCACCTTACGAAAACGGCAATCCCGTTACAGATCTGAAGGTATTAAAGGTTTAGAAAGTCGTAGCCGACGTCCAGGGCGTTCACCTAATCGAAAAGTTTCAAAGAATGAAGAACGGCGGTGGCCCCCAAAATTTGGGCAATATGCTAAGCTCTAAGCCAGCCTAACCGAAAGGAACTGGCATGAGCAAAAAACGTAAAAATTACAGCGCTGAGTTTAAGGCAAAAGTAGCTTTGGCCGCAATCAAGAACGAAGCTACCGTCGCCGAGCTGGCACAACGTTTCGAGGTCCATCCAAACATGATTTCAACCTGGAAACGTGCATTGATCGATGCTGCCCCAGAAATTTTCGGCCAGCGTCAAAAATCTCAAAAGAAGGCCGCTGCCAATGTTGACGAATTGCATCGGCAGATCGGCAAACTCAAGGTGGAAAACGATTTTTTAGCACGCAGGCTCGGCTTTTAGATCGTGAAGAGAAAAAGCAGATGATAGAGCGTTGTGATCACAGGCCGAGCATTACGCGGCAATGCCAGTTGCTTGATATCAGTCGCTCGTTAATATACTCCCGACCGCGTCCGATCAAACCGCGGTCGTTGTCAATAAAGTTGTCGCATTTTCCTAAAGTAAAGTTCTCCGCTACTGACTGCAATTTTGTTGGTGCCATGTCCGGGGCATCGAGTAGCCTTTGCCCCTCTGGCTATCAAGGGGCGAGATGAACGCTGAGGACGGCGCCCTTGACAACCAGAGGGGTTCCGGCTCCGGGTTGGCAAGAGACGATGGAATCATCTCTATTTTTAAATAGCTCTTTTTATATCAATAAATCAGGCGTAGCATTCACTTTCTCACTGTCTTGATCGGATTCATCGGATTCAGAAATACTTCTTGAAAGTGCGAACGCTAAAGAGGAACCTTTACTGCTTAACCGCCTTGGCAAGGGCGTCCCAGGCTTTAAGCGTGTATGCGTGCGTGAAACCCGCGCCGGCCACCGGATGGGAACTAAGTTTTACGACAACCATCTGAGCCGCCGGGTTGATGTGGATCATTTGGCCATGAATGCCTGAAGCTTCAAATGCGCCGTCGGCATTATGCAACACCCACCATTGACTGCGATAGCTGTAACCCGGACGAAAAGCCATTCCGGATGCTTTGAACTTTTCACGATCGCCGCCATTGCGCAGATCATCTATCACCGCTTGGGCAAATATGCGTTGCCCGTTGAATTCACCACCACTGCGGATCATCTCACCGAACCGTGCAAGATCTCGTGCCGTTGCACATAAACCTGCACCTTGCAGCGGCGTGCCCACTGAATCGATCATTACGTAGGCATCTTCCTCCATGCCAAGTTTTTGCCAGATCTGTTCTGACATCAAGTCTGCCCAGTGCTTGCCGGTAACTTTTGAAACTATCCATCCCAGAACCTCTGAATGAACGGTGCGGTAAATGAAGCCTGCACCGTGTTCGCCTTCTTTTTGAAGAGTAGGCAGGAACTCGTAAATGGATTTTGGGCCTGCATAGTTGGGAGGTTGGGGAAGCATGCCGGAGGCAAAGGAGTAGCCGAAAATTTCGGTGGTCGGATCGGTGTAAACTTCTCTGAACTTGACGGCGCCGGTCATGTCCATCACCTGTCGAACCGTCATGTCCCCCCATGCACTGTTTGCCAGCTCGGGGACATAGCGCGGAACGAGTGCGTTTTCATCAATTTTTCCCTCGTGGACGAGTTGGGCAGCCATTAGCCCGGTAAATGACTTGGTAACCGAAAACAAAAGGTGCTGGTTTCTGTCTGCCTCACGGTTCAGGTATTGCTCATAAACCAGATTGCCCTTATGCAGAATCACCAGTGCGTCGGTATAAGTATCCTTTTGCCACTTGCCGATGGTGGTCGGCTGTCCCTTGTCGTCTTGGAAGGCAAACGCGCTAAGGTCAAGCGGTGCAGCCGGCAGTTTGGACACTGGTGCAGTTCCGCGCCGAATATTGCGAGTTGGCACCAGTTCACGCGTGTGCTGTAGTGTCCATCGCAATTGGGGATACTTGGTTTTGTTCTGGGTATTGATGATTTTGTCACCCACAGGAGGAAAACCGGTCATAAAATTCAGGTCATCCAGGCGAACGTTTTCGGGTGCAGGCAATTGCGGCTGTTCGGCGTGAATCAGTGAAGTTGTTGAGAGACCGACTGCAACAACAAAAAACATGAGCTTCCAAAGGGCTTTGACTGAGTGCATACGTCCTCCTGGGGTTGTAGGGACTGTGATGAAATGAATGAAGCTGGATCGTATAGCTCGGATAGCCAAACATTAGCTGTGGATCGATTTAGCTGTCAACAAAGGAAAGTCGATCAACCGAGCATCTTTTCCGGTTGTGGATGAATATGAAATTTATGCATTAAGACTGAATCGAATAGGGGCCTGGACTTGAATTTCGGAATGTAATGGAAGCGGGTAGTGTCAAATTGATTGTGTGAAATTGTCTTCTGCCAACTTTTTGAACATCGGCAGGTTCTTGGGAACTTTCCCTATGGGTTTAGGTCTCCAACGCAGTTCCATTTTCAAGCAAACAAAGGTCAGCAAGGTGTAACAGGATTGTTCTCCTGCAACAATTTCCACCGGCCTGGTTCTTCGTTTGAACTCTTTATTGATAAGCTCTATGGCGTTGGTAGTGCGCAGGCACACCCATTCTTCCTCTGGGAACTGCAGATACGTCAGACATGATTCCAGAGAGGTTTCCAGACACTTTACAGCGGACGGAAGTTCTTTTTCCCATCGGCTTTTAAAAGCATCAAAAAACGATAACGCCTTGGCTTTGGTGGATGCATAAAAAATGGAACGCACCTCACCAGCTACCATTTTCTTGAGCTTCTTAGGAACCTTGGCCCCTTGGAATTCTTCTTTAAAAACCCTCTCCAGGCCAGGCAGCCCATCCATGATGCCCAGAGTGATCTTGCTGCCATCAAGACCGCACCCCGGCCCGGTTTCAAGGCCAAAAAGGGGGTTTTAGGGATAGCTTGAAAATGGTAACGCAAACGGTCGTTACCTATCCCTGTATCGGGGACCTGGATTGTTGCAGATTAACCATCGGAAAAAATGTTGACAAAGAACCTCCGGTGAATAAAGTGAGTATGTAATTACTATCTTTATTCGCTGGAGGTTCAAATGGTCGCTTCGAGCAAACATCTTCCCGCCGAAGAACGACGGGTGGTAACTGTTGAAACGGTAGTCGAACTGGCTGGAGAACAAAACCCAAGTGAAATTACCACGGAGGCCATCGCCAAACGCATGGGATTAACTCAGGGGGCACTCTTCCGCCACTTTCCCAATAAAGATGCCATCTTGCAGGCTGTTATGGAATGGGTCTCCGAGCGTTTGTTGGCTCGCATCGAAAAGGCAGTACACGCAAAACCATCCCCGATGGCCGCACTCGAAAGCATGTTTATGGCGCATGTCGACTTTATAACAGAGCATCCCGGTATTCCCCGCATGTTGTTTGGTGAACTGCAACGCTCTGAAAAAACCGCGCCCAAGCGGATGGCGCAATCGCTCCTCCGCCGTTATGGGGAGTGCCTCGACCGTTTGTTTGAACAGGGAAAAACTTGCGGTGAGCTTGACACAAAACTTGATAACGAGGCTGCTGTCACGCTCTTTATCGGCACCATTCAAGGATTGGTCATGCAATCGTTGATAGCTGGAGATGTAAACCATATGCGCCGTAACGCACCGAAAGTCTTTGCGATCTATCAACGCGGCATCAGGAGTGCATCATGAAAAGATTGCCTTTCCAAAAACGTACCCTGGCGCTAATAGCTGTAATTGCTCCTCTGCTTGCGCTTTTTGTCTATGTGGCCTTGCGTTCGGGGCCGCTTGCTCCGGTATCAGTTGTATTGGTCACAGTCGAGAATAAGAGCATCTCACCGGCGCTATTCGGCATCGGAACCATTGAGGCTCGTTATACCTACAAGATTGGCCCAACGTTTGCGGGGAGGGTCAAGCGTTTGGTCGTACACGTAGGTGAGCGTGTCAAGGCTGGGCAAGTGCTTGGCGAAATGGACCCGGTGGATCTTGATGAACTTATTAGGGCTCAGGATGCCACCCTGAAACGAGCAAACGCTCAATTGAGCGAAGCGCAGGCGCGTAAGGATTTTGCGCAGACTCAGATTTTACGTTACGAGCAGTTAGTTAAAGCGCACGCCACCAGTGAAGAAGTAGTATCCACTAAACAACAAGAGCTGTTGGTTGCACAAGCAGGGCTGACTGCTGCACGGGAGGAGCTATCTCGTGTACGTGCCGAACGAGAAGCGTTAGAGGCGCAGCGCAGTAATTTGTCTCTGATTGCGCCAGTTCACGGCTTGGTCGTTTCGCGCGATGCCGACCCGGGAACCACAGTGGTCGCTGGTCAGGCTGTCGTGGAGCTTATCGACCCGAGCACACTGTGGGTCAATGTCCGTTTCGATCAAATTCGTGCGCGAGGTCTCGCCCCCGGTTTATCAGCCCAGGTCGCATTACGTTCCCAGGCAGGTGAACTGCGGGACGGACGTGTACTAAGAGTCGAACCATTGGCAGACTCAGTAACTGAGGAAACACTGGCCAAGGTTGTCTTCGATGAAATTCCTGATCCGCTGCCACCCATCGGAGAATTGGCCGAAATCACGATTTCCTTACCGATGCTTGCGGCTACACCGGTTGTCCCCAATGCCGCTATCCATCACATTGATGGCAGATTGGGCGTGTGGCAGGTCACCAATAGCGATCTTCGTTTTACACCAGTCTCGCTTGGGATTGCCGATTTGGAGGGTCGTGTGCAAATACGAGAAGGGCTCAAGGTTGGTGACCAAGCAGTGGCCTACAGCGAAAACGCCCTGAATGAGCATAGTCGGATTCACGTCGTTGACCATATTTTGGGGGTAACCCAATGATCAGTTTGGCAGGACGCGACATCATGCACTCCTGGGGAAAGTTCGTCTTTACCGGTATGGGTCTTGGTCTGCTCATCGGCATCACGCTGTCTATGGCGGGGATTTATCGCGGCATGGTGGATGATGCCAAAGTGTTGCTCGACAATAGCGGTGCTGATCTCTGGGTGGTACAGAAGGACACTCTTGGCCCCTACGCTGAGTCATCAAGTCTTTACGATGATGTCTGGCGTGGGATTCGAGGCATTCTGGGAGTGGAACGGGCTGCGAACATCACTTATCTCACCATGCAGGTGGGCAAACAAGATGGTGACGTGCGTGCCATGGTTACTGGCGTCACTCCTGGAGAGCCTGGGACACCCGGCTGGCCTCCATATCTCGTCGCGGGTCGCCAGATTACTCGGAGCCATTACGAGGCCGTCGCTGATATCGCTTCCGGATTTAAACTTGGTGAACGTATCCAGGTCCGCCGTAACCAGTACACCGTAGTCGGGCTGACCAGAAGGATGGTCTCTTCCAATGGCGACCCGATGGTGTTCATTCCTCTTAAAGATGCCCAGGAAGCCCAGTTTCTCAAAGATAATGACGCCATCCGAGAGCAACGTCGACGCACGGCCGAGAACCCTGCCTTCAATCGGCCCGGAGTGCCCGGACTGCTTGATGCGGTTATTGCCTCGCTAAGCACCAACCCCTACGTCAATGCAGTTTTGGTGCGGGTTGAAACAGGCCATGACCCGGAAGAAGTTGCTGAGTCGATCCGCCGCTGGAAGCGCTTAACCGTCTACACCCGCAGCCAGATGGAGGAGATTCTGGTTGGTAAGCTGATCGCCACCTCTGCCAGACAGATCTTCATGTTCCTGGTGATCCTTTCGATGGTCAGCTCCGCCATTGTGGCCTTCATCATCTACACCCTGACACTCGGGAAAATTCGTGAAATTGCCGTCTTGAAATTGATCGGCACTAAGAATAGCACCATTGTCGGTTTGATCATGCAACAGTCCATCGCTTTAGGATTGATCGGCTTTGTGGTGGGTAAGATTTCGGCAACGTTATTGATGGCGCCAATCTTTCCCAAATATGTACTGCTGCAACCACTCGACTCCGTTATGGGGTTTATCGCCGTGGTTATGATCTGCGTGCTGTCGAGCATTATCGCCATTCGTGCCGCGCTCAGAGTCGATCCGGCCGAAGCCATAGGGGGCTGACATGACTGCCAAGGGTATTCGTATCCAGGGGTTAAAAAAACGTTATGGAAGTGGCGATACCGCCGTTGATGCTCTGAAGACGGTAGACATGCACGTTGCCCCTGGTGAGGTCGTTGGACTGATAGGGCCTTCTGGATCTGGCAAAACCACACTCCTTAAATGTTTGGGAGCGGTGATCGAGCCGACCGCCGGAAAAATGATACTCGGAGATGACGTCATTTATGATGACGGCTGGAAGGTCAAAGATCTTCGTGCCTTGCGGCGGGACCGGATCGGCTTTGTATTCCAAGCACCTTATCTGATTCCTTTCCTCGACGTCACCGACAACGTCGCCCTTCTACCCATGCTGGCGGGAAGGCCGAACGCCGAGGCGCGTAAACGGGCAATAGAATTATTTAAAGCGCTTGATGTGGAACATCGCGCCAAGGCCATGCCCTCTCAACTCTCTGGTGGAGAACAGCAACGAGTGGCTATTGCTCGTGGCTTGGTCAATCATCCCCCGGTAATACTTGCTGATGAACCGACTGCTCCGCTTGATAGCGAGCGCGCACTGGCCGTAGTCCGGATCTTGAACGATATGGCCAAAAAGTTTGAAACCGCCATTATTGTCGTCACTCACGATGAAAAGATCATTCCCACCTTCAAGCGCATTTACCATATCCGTGACGGGATAACCTATGAAGAAGAAGGCGAAGGACGTGGTTTCGAATGAGGCTAATTCAGAAAGGTATTTAAAATGACAAAAGACTTCTGTCTCAAATATTTTAACCACAAACTGTTCTACAAGGGGCAGCCCGAACATTCGTGCAATGAACTGCAAACTATTTGTAGATGAAAATGATCATTGTCAAGTTTCAGAGTGAACCTGCGAAAATAAGAGCTTTGCATTGTCTGAATATTCCATACAATCATCTATTATCCGGGAAACAAAACCCTCTTCTTGTTCTTCGCCTGCCACCAAATCACGCAAGCGCTGGAGCGCCTCGGGCGAACAGCCCGCATGCCCGGCGGCTTTCATGGTCCATTGACAGGCCTGCCGGACATCCAGGTTCGTGACTTCGTAGCCATAGCCACGGACAAGCCACCGCAGTGCCGCCAGGCCGGCCTCCATGGCAAAACGCGGTTGTTTTTCGGCCATCTCCTTGGCGGCCCGGACCAGGGTTCTTGGATCACAGGGGCTTTCATGCGCCAATTCAATCGCCTGATCATAGAGACCGGCCGATTTGGCCGCGGCAAACCATTTCCCTTCATCCCCGGGGGTGCTATCTGCAAGATACTTCAAAAGATCCTCAGGATTTTTGTGCGGATATTTTTTGGCAATGGCATTGAACGTCGCCAGGTATGTGGTTTTCCAATTGGCTTGGATGGCATAGCGGCTAAAGGCTTGCTCGGACATGCCGCTTGATAGGAGGATCTCTTCACAGACCTCGCTGATTAAGGCATCGGATTGATTTCGCCCGCGGGAATCCTCAGCGAATTTCAATGCCTCGCCTTTTTTCCCCATGGCCATCAGCGCTTTTACGCCCCATTGTCGATAATGCCAGAACTTGTAAGGGGCCATTTGCAGCAGCTGCAGGATCTCTTCGTTGCGCCCGGCTTTGTGCAGCGAACTCAGACAGGCGGCCGTTCCCTTGTAAAATCCGTGCAGCTCCGGGTTCGGCCCCCAGGTCATCCGCACGCCTGCGATGAATTCGTCTGCCCAGAGTGATGCACATGGGGCCGATGCGCACAAATCCCCCCATTGGTCGGCAAGCAGCTCGATGCAGGGGATATCGTCCGTTTCCACTGCCTGCCAGAGGCGTTTGAGCCAGCCGTCTCGCAGTTTGTCATCTGCCGGAGCGTTGGCGATAATCATCGTCAGCGTCTGAATGGCATTGTTCACGGCGGTGCCGATGGCCCCCGATGAGCTGTCCACCTGTCCGATCGCCGGTGAAATCCTTTCAAGAAACAGCACGGCGCCCTCACCGCCCAGAAGCGGGTTCTTTTGGGCCGCTTTCTTGATTTCGGCCACCGCTTCCTTTATGCGCGCAATCGCCGGTTGTGAGCGCCACCCAAAGGCATGGCGCCTGAACCGGGCACGAAAGGTCCATGTGGCTTTGTCGCTGGAAGACATAATTTTCAGCGCCTCTTTCTCGGTTCGGTTGAATGGCAACCGCTTAACCGCAATGAAAGACACGGCAACCGGTCGTATCGCTTCTTATACCATAAACTTTGAAAATACCCTTCCCCTGAAACGATTTATTATGCTCAGAAAAAATGGATTCGCTTACATCGACCTGAGCGTTTGGCTGAGGTTAGAATAGGAGTAAAGTTTGTCAATGGTATTGAAGAAACCCAGATCGCCGCCAAAATTCTTCGTACACGGACTATTGACCATAACTACTGAATTGCATTATGGTTTATCGATGTTCGGTCCAATAAAATTTGAAAGCATGGGGCCAACCACATAATAGAGGGACAAAATGATGCACCCGCTGATTGATGCTAAAATGGTCGAAACCATTCGGACCCTCGGGCACACCTATGAAAATCTACCCAACCGCGTTGAAACGATGAAAGCGATGAATCTCCCGTTTGATCGCTCGGCGGAAAATGTGGTCATTATGGGCTGTCAAAATCTCAAGGTGGTTCCCAATGCGGTGGAAAAATTCGCCCGGATATTGGAACGAGGCGGCGTTGATTTCACCTTTTTGTCCAAGGAATATTGCTGCGGCAATTATCTTTATCGGCCTGCGATCAAGGCAAAAGATGAGACTGCAATGCAAGAGTGCCGCACGCTTTCCAAGGAGTTTGTCGGCAACAACATCGAACAGGCCAAAAAGTTGGGGGCTACCAGGATCATTCTTTTCTGCTCACCATGCTTTCCGATTTATAAGTTCGCGTTTCCAACGGAAACCATCATCTATTTTCCCGAGGTCCTGCTTGAGTCCATCGGCTCTTTAGAATGCAATCAACAAATCGATTACTATGCCGGCTGCTATAAGTTGCACCGTCGTTTTGCACCTGTTCCCGTGGATTTGAAATCGACAAATCAGGTCTTCGACAAGATCAAAGGGCTTTCTGTAAACAGGATCAGCGCGCCTTCCTGTTGTTTTACACCTGTTGGCCTGGCGCATATGCTCGATCACCTTCAAACCGACACCATGGTTCACATCTGCACCGGGTGCTATGCACAGGCTGTTGTCAATATGCCCAAAGAGCGGCAAGTGAATATTTTGATGCTCCCCGAATTTATTGACAAGATTCAGAGCGTATAATGGCATGCGGTTTTGAAGTACGTATCATTGCCCGATAACAAGTATCGCTCCGGGCCTCTGCAGGCAGTAGTAGTTTTCCCTCCCCGCTGCATGAATGACTTATCTGACGATTGACCCATGAACGGTCTCCCACACGTGGGGGACCGAAAGCGGTACGGCCAGACCCATGACCTGCATTCTTTCCGTTTACAATGTCAGTACACGAATCCTTCTGATTGCTTCTGTCGAAACTTAAAGGGGATTTCGATCCAGTATCACCTGGCGCTGACCGCAAATCGACCCTGCGTCTAGGGCCTTTTCGGTCGGGCTTCACACCGCCAACCACATTAGAACAATCTTGAATCCAGCGGGTTTTCCACCCCCGGGCCAATTTTAAACGACTGGAACTCAGGATGGGCTGGGTTGAAAATGAAGTTGTGCTGCTGAGGCACCACTACGGAGGGAACTTTCAGGACGGCTCCGGACCGTGTTTCCAGCCAGTGCCTGCCGTGATCCTGGGTGGACTCCGGGTAGGGATAATCTTTCCAATCCGAAGGCATTTGCCCAATGGAGAGGCTGGACATATTCGAATCATCGAATTCTATCGGGATGGCTATATAATCGCTGATGATTTCGGTTTCCTCGTAATGAACGAGCAGTTCCAAAATGGCTAAAGACAAGGTGTCCGAGGTATAAATAGCCGCTAAGCCACGCGGGTTCCAGCGGCCACCGTATTCTTTAGCACCACGTCCGGTAAAGGCATCCTTTTGGAACTTCTTCTTAGTGATTCGCCATGCCGTAAGAATCATCCCGGGAACACCCCGTGATCCAGTCGCTCCAAGAGCAGGATCACCTCCTGGGCGCCGGGTTCGGTGTCAGCATAGTTCAGCGGGGTTACGCCCCCGAAGGCACGAGCTGGTTTTTTAAGCCACCTGGCTGCCTTAGCTTGGGTTCCGAGCACATCGAGCGCCTTGTTGTATACCCTGAAAAGTCGCAGTACTCGCTCGGACTCGTCGGTCTTGAAGCGCCCGGCTGCCCGCCTGCGGTTCAAAGTACGCTGCGGGATCAGCAGGATGTTGGACAGGGCATTTTCCGATACCTCCAGCTCCTGGCGCAGTTCATCGAGCAGGTTGGTTGGCAGACCTTCCTTGAGCAGGTTTATAACCTGATCTGTCTTTGCGGTTTTTAATTGTGCTGCGTGCATAGGGCCCTCCACAAGTTTTACGGCTTTTGGCCTGATTTTAGTGGCCATTTGCCCAAATGTAAAGGGGTCACCCGAATTCCATCCCATTTTCTTACTGCAATGGCGTTGACTCGAATGCCCTGATCCCTATTTTTCAAGATACTGTCAATTCAGCCTTTTAGATGCTGCCATTGATAGTGATCCAGGAACCGACATATCAACTGGTTCCTTTTTCTCCTCCAGGGGTCGAGCTGTTCTCAGCTCGGCCCCCTCTTTATATAGGGTTCTATCAGAACTCATCCGGCCGCTTGGTTCAAGGACCATTCTTTGAGCGGCCCCAGGATTGCCCTCAGGCCGGCCATGTTCATCAGGTGTTTGGCCACTTTTATTTCATGTTCCGGTTCCATGGGGATCAGAGAGCTCAAGGTATTTCGGCCCCCATTTCTGCGGGGCACGCGGCCGGCCCAAGCTGGGCTAAGATTTTTGCTTCCATGGTTTTGCAGCGACCGTTGGCCAAAAAGCCGAAGTGCCGAATTTTATGAAATCCATCGGGCAGCAGGTGTGTCAGGAACCTGCGGGAAACTCCTGGGCCGTTGACGCGGTTGTTTCCCAGCGGCCGTTGTTGCGGTAGTTCTTGAAATTGAAATGGATGAACAGCGGCGATGACCAAGCATCGCCCACTGTTCAGTTGACCAGCGGTTTCAAGTGCTGCACGGAAACCTTTAGCGGGAGTGTCCGCTATCGGGATACCCAACCACCGCATACCGGGAAAACCTGACCGACGAAACAGTCGGCGGCGTCGGAGCATAAGTACGCCACGAACGCGGCATCTTCGCTGGCAGAAACGAGTCGGCCGAGGGGCACCTCGCGCTTCAACCTGTCCTGGAATTTGGGATTGGCTTGAATCTCTTCCGGAAAGTAGCTCGGATTATCAACGAAATTCTGGGCGATGATGTTCACCTTGATATTGTGCCGGGCCACTTCGACGCCGAGGGCCTGGACATAGGCGATCTGGGCCCCTCTGGCGGCGCTGTAGGTGGAGGTCAGCCGCATGCCTCTGAGGGCCGAGGCGCTGCCGATGACGATGATCTTCCCGGATGACCGGGCTATCATTGGCGGTAATACGGCGCGGACGAGGCGTGGCAGCGGGTGGACCAGCGCATTGAAGACATCGTCCCATTCACGGTCGGTCACTTCGGCGGCCGGCGTCGTCGGCGCCGTGATGGCCAGGTTGGCGATCAGGATATCTACTTTGCCGGCCGCGGCCACGATTCTGCCCGGCTCGGCCGGTTCGGCCAGGGAGCCCACATGGGCGATGACCTCGGCGCCTTGGGTTTTCAGGGTTTCGCAGATGGCCGGGCCCATGAAGGTGTCCGACTGGGTGACCAGAATACGTTTTCCATGAAGACTTGGTTTCATCGTCCCGCCCTTTCCAACAGATGTCGGCCTTGTTTGGTTTGTCCGCAAGATATGCGCTTTGATTTACATATGTCAATGTAATTATGGGGATTTCAGAAGAATGGATGTGTGTCGCCCTTTGGGCGATGCCGGGGAGAGCGGAAAGGTACCGGACGATGTCGAGGGCGGTATGGATTATGTTGGGGCGTGTTCCCGCTCCAATACCCGGACGAGGTGGGCGCAGGCCGGCGCCACGGCGTTCTGGAGGACTGTCGAAAGACCCGGCCGGACCTCTTCGGGGATGGATTCGACTTGGGCCACCACGACGGCGATCTTGATCCCGGCCTGCCGCTCGATTTTGGCCAGCAGGCTGACGGTGGGGAACTGGTGCAGGGAGAAATCGGACATCTTCTTTTCGGGGATCTGGGTGATGGGAATTTCGAAGATTTCGCCGGGGGAGCGGCCCGGAACGTCCACGGCATCCACGAGCACAATCAGGCCGGGCTTCTTTTCGCTGAGGGTCAGATCCACCAGGGTGTCGCGGATGCTGGTGCCCATGTCCAGGGCCAGGACATCGTCGGGCAGCGGGTAGTGTTGGGTCAGGTGGGCGATGACCGCCGGGCCGAAGCCGTCGTCGCCGAACAGAATGTTGCCGCAGCCGAAGACGACTGCCGCATAGTCGAAAAGATCTTTCATCGCATCCCCTCGGGTAAAATTGGGCCACGGAAAGGCGCACAATGGCGGTTCCGTGGCCCGGTCCAAGTGATCTCCATGCTACGTCTCGTAGTAGTCGACGAGTTCTCCGGTAGCATTCAAAATGGTGATGTCCAGGGCGATACCGCCATCCAGGCGGTGCGTGGCGCAGCTCAGTCAGGGGTCGTAGGCACGGATCGCCATCTCCACCTTGTTGAGCACCCCCTGGTCGTAGGTGCCGTTCTTGATGAGCTCGGTGGCGGCCTGTTTGACCGAAAGGTTCATGGCCGCGTTGTTGTGGGTGGTGCCCACGATAAGGTTGGCTTTGAGGATCAGCCCGTCGGCGTCGGTTTCATAGTCGTGGATCAGGGTGCCGCGCGGGGCTTCGACGATGCCTACGCCGCGCCCGGCCCTGGGTTTGACCGCCACCCGAACTTCGGTGGAGGTAATTTGCGGATCCTCCAGCAGGGCCACCATGCTCTCCGCGCACTGCACCAGTTCGATCAGGCGGGCGTAGTGATAGAGCAGCGTCAGGTGGGCCGGACGGCCGAAATGGCTGCGGAACTCTTCCAGCTCGGCCTGGGCCAGCGGCGTGGCCATCTTGTCGGCCACGTTGATGCGCGCCAGGCAGTTGCTGCGGTAGACCCCGCTGGGATTGGCAAGATCCATGGAGAGTCCGCTGCCCCAGCGCTTGGCATAGGGAAACTTCTGATAGGACCAGGGCTCCACATGCTCCCCGATGTGGTCGAGGTAGGCGCCGGACGGGAAATCGTCGTAGGAGCCGTCCGGCTTCATCAGGCGCTGCTTGCCGTCGTAAAAATCCAGGGCGCCGTCGTCGGTCACCGTTCCCAGGTGCCCTACCTTGATGACGCCCAGGGACTTGATGGCGTCCAGGTATTTGGCAAAGACGTTCTTTTTGGCGAAATCGATGGTGAACTTGGAGAACTCCAGCAGCTTTTGGGCTTTGCCGAGGATATCTTCGCGCTCCTTTTCGGTCATCGGCTTGCTGACGCCGCCCGGCATCGAGAAGGTGGGGTGGATGGCGCGTCCGGCGAAATTTTCCAGGATCTGGGCCGTGAGGTGCCGGAAGTGAACCACCTGCTTGGCGATATCCGGGGCCGCGCCGATGATGCCCACCACGTTGCGGGTGGCGTACTCCGTATCAGGCCCCATGACGAAATCCGGGGCTGCAAGGAAGTAAAAATTGAGCAGCTTGTCGCCGACATAGGCGATCATCTGCATGAGCCGCCGCAGCTTGACGGCCGCCGGCGGCGGAGTGACGCCCAGACAGGCATCGCCGGCCTTGCTCGACGCCAGGTGATGGGCCCAGGGGCAGATGCCGCAGATGTGGCAGACGATGCGCGGCATCTCCTCTACGGGCCGCCCTTCGCAGAATTTTTCAAACCCCCGCAACGCCTGGACATGCATGCGGGTGTCGGCCACGTTGCCGGCATCGTCGAGCTGGATGACCACCTTGGCATGCCCTTCGATTCGCGTGATCGGTTGAATATTGATGACTTGGCCCATGGCTTGACCACCTCCTTATCTTCCAGCCGGACGGGCCGGCAGCGGTTTGAGGTTGCCGTGGGCGCCGGTGTAGCGGTTCATGATGGCGCGGCGGTCCACGACGGTTTTGGGATCGAGGCCGATGGAAGTCATGGCTCCCATCATATCGACCATGGGGCGGGCGCTCTTGCGGATGGGGCCGAAGCACCCCCGGCAGGGCGTGCGGGCCTGTACGCAGCGCGGCACGCCCGACTTGCCGGCGCATCCGGCCAGGGTGACCGGGCCCAGGCAGAGGAAACCCTGCTCGTTGATGCAGCGCATCTTGTCGAGGCCCTCTTCGGGGTTGAAGGCCACATTCTCCAGGCAGCGTTTGACCGGGCCGCCGGCCGATTTCTTTTCGCGGATCACAGGGCAGGTGTCGCACACGCTGCGTTCGGGCAGGGACCAGGCGGTGCCGCCCCGCAGCAGAGCGGTAATGGCATCGGCGATCCAGTCCGGGTGGGGCGGGCAGCCGGGGATGGTGATGTCCACTTTCACCACCTCGTCGAGCGCCTTGCAGCTTTCCAGCCACGGGGGGACGTTTTCGTGCTTGGGATCGGGGGCCGCATCGGTGGACGGCGACCCGCGAAATACCTTTTCGAAGACTTCGTCGCGGGTGAACATGTTGGCCTGGGAAGGAATGCCGCCATAGGCCGCACAGCTTCCCAGGGCAATCAGGATCTTGGTCTTCTTGCGCATCTCCTCCAGGACATGTTTGTGTTCTTCGTTGCGCACGCTTCCCGATACGATGCCTACGACCGCCTCGGGAATTTCCATGGAAGCGCCCTTGCCCAGCGGTCCGAAGTACTTGTGATCGATCAGGACCGGGATGTGGACGAAGCTGAGCTGGGGCAGCAGCTCCAGCAGGGCGCCTCCAGTGTTGAGAATGGAAATCTCGCAACCGGAACAGGCGTTCAACCACTCTTCTGCTACGGTAGCCGGCATATTCTCCTCCCTTCAATAAGAATTGTGTCTGGCCGCCTTATACTGGCTGGCCGGGTGAACTGTTTCTCACCTCCTTTATATGGACTTGCAAACGCTATGGCTGTTCGTGCGAAAGGCAGATTCGCGGTGCCGTTACGAGCTCGCAGTCTGCACGGCGGCGCGCCGGCGCGAGTAGACCAGGAATTGGCCGTTGTCCTGGGAGAGCTGTACTTCGAATCCATTCTGACGATAGGCCTCCATGGTCTGCCGGGCCTGCGCTTCGGTGTCATAGGGCGCGCCGTCCCACACGAATTTTTTTCCTTCGATTTTTTTCGAAAGCGGTATGGACATGAGGGCTTTCCTTCCTGCTAGCCGCGGTTGTTATAGGAACTGGGGCCCAGATCCCGCAGGGTGTCGGTCATCTGGGTGATCACATCGGCGAACTTCTGGGCTTCCGACGAGGCGATCCATTCGATACGGAACCGCTCCGGTTCAAGGCCGAAATCCTCCAGCATCAGATCGATGCCCTCGCCTCTGGATTTGGCTCTCACATTACCTTCCAGGTAATGGCAGTCGCCCAGATGTCAGCCGCAGACCAGTACGCCGTCGGCCCCCTTGGTCAGGGCATCGATGACCAGGTTGGGGTGGATCATGCCCGAGCACATGGTGCGGATGATGCGGGCATTGGACGGATACTGGATGCGCGCCACGCCGGCCAGGTCCGCGCCGGCGTAGGAACACCAGTTGCAGCAGAACGCGAGAATCAAAGGCTCGAATTGTTCGCTCATCTTTTACCCCCGTTTCGCTCTATCCACGATGTCAATGGCCTGGTGCCTAAATCAGCCCCAGGGCAGCTTCGACCTGGGCGCCCAGCTGCGCCATGGTGAAACCCCGCACGACGATGCCCTGCTTGGGGCAGGTGGCCATGCAGCTGCCGCACCCCTTGCAGCGCACTTCGTCTACTTCCACCGTCTTTTTGACTTCTCCGCCCTTCATGTACTCCACCAGGGAAAGGGCCTGGTACGGGCAGGGTTCGATGCAGAAGGCGCACCCGTCGCAGTTCTCGTCCACGGGACTCGAAATGGTCGATTCCATTTGCAGCATCTCTTTGGACAGGATGGTGGCGGCCCGGGAAGCGGCGGCATGGCCTTCGGCGATGGACTCTTCGATGGGCTTGGGGTAATGGCACAGACCGGCCATGAAGATGCCGTCGGTGGCTGAATCCAGGGGCCGGATCTTGGCGTGCACTTCGGAGAAGAACCCTTCGGCGTTCAGGGCCACTTTGTAAGTCTGCGACAGCGCGCTGTTGTCGTTGGGCACGATGGCCGTGGCCAGGGCCAGCACGTCGGCCAGGATCGACACCGGTTGCTGCAGGATGTGGTCCTTGACGGTGATCTTCACCCGGCCGTCGGCCTCCTCCACCTGGGGCAGATGGTCCAGGGTGTAGCGGATGAAGATGACCCCCTTTTCCCTGGCTTTGGCGTACAGGCTTTCTCTCTCCCCATAGGTGCGCATGTCGCGGTAGAGGATGAATACTTCCTTCTGCGGATCGAGGGCCTTGAGCTTCAGGGCGTTTTCCACCGAGTGGCTGCAGCAGATCTTGTTGCAGTAAGGCCGTTCCGGTACCCGGGAGCCCACGCACTGGATGAAGACGACGGTTTTTGCCTTCTGGATGCGTTGGCTTTTCCCGGCGATTTCGACATCCATGTCCAGCAGGTTCATCACATTGGGGTTCTGCCCCAGCAGGTAGAGGCCCTCCGGCTGGAAGGCCCGGGCGCCGGTGGCCAGCACGGCCACGCCGTGCTCGATCTTTTGGCCGTCGGATAGGGTCGATACGAAATTGCCCACGAAGCCCGAGGCCTCCTTCACGGTGGCGCCCAAGTGGAGGGCGATCTTGTCGTTGGCCTGGACTTTGCGGATCACCTCTTCCACGAAAGGCCGAATGGGTTCACCCTTCCAGGTTTTGTCCAGTTTGAGGGCCTGGCCGCCCAATGCCTCCTTCTGCTCGACCAGGTCGACCCCGAACCCCTGATCGGCAATGGCCAGGGCGCTCACCATGCCGGCGACGCCACCGCCCACCACCAGGGCCCTGCCGGTGACCTTGGCGGTGATGTACTCCAGGGGGTCGAGCAGGCGGGCCTTGGCCACCGCTATGTTGACCAGGTCCTTGCACTTCTGGGTGGCCTTTTCAGGTTCGTGCAGGTGGCACCAGGTGCAGTGATTGCGGATGTTGGCCATCTCGAAGAGGTATTTGTTGAGGCCCGCGTTGCGCAGCATCTCCTGGAAGATGGCCTGGTGGGTGGAGGGGCTGCAGGAGGCGACCACGATGCGGTTGAGCCGGTGCTCCTTGATCTGCGCGATAATGTCCTGCTGGGAATCCTGGGAGCAGGAGAAGAGGTGGTCCTTGGCGTAGGCCACGTCGTGAAGGCCCTTGGCATATTCCACAATGGCGGGCACGTCGGCCACCCCACCGATGTTGATGCCGCAGTTGCAGACGAAAACGCCGACCCGCACCGGTTCGTCGGCCACGCTGATTTCCTGCGGGAAGGTCTTCTGTTTCCAAAGGGTGCCGCGGCCGGCGGCGATGGCCCCGGTGGCGGCCGAAGCGGCGGCGCTGGCTTCGGCCACGGTCTGGGGGATGTCCTTGGGCCCGGTAAGTACGCCGCAGGCATACACGCCGGGGCGTGAGGTGGAGACGGGGCGCAGGCAATCGGCTTCCAGGAAGCGGTTGGGCCCCAGTTGCACCCCCAGGCGGGCCGCCAGGTCCACGGTCTTGTGGGGAATCTCGACGCCGATGGAGAGCACCACCAGATCGAAGGTGTCGGATTGGGCATGGCCGTTTTCCAGCACATAGCGGATCCTCAGGTCGCCCGTGCCGCTCACCGGTTCGATGGTGTGCACCCGGGAGCGGATCAGCCGGCCGCCCTGCTGCTTGGCCCGTTCATAGTACTTTTCGAAGTCTTTGCGATGGGTCCGCATGTCCATGAGGAAAACGGTGGTGGAAAGGTCGCTGCCCAGATGCTCCCGGGCGATGATGGTCTGCTTGAGCGCGGCCATGCAACAGACGGTGGAGCAGTAGGGATTGGCGCCTTCGCGGTGGCTGCGCGATCCCACGCACTGCACCCAGGCGATCTTCTTGGGATCTTTGCCGTCCGACCGCCGCTGGATATGGCCTTTGAAGGGCCCGCTGGGGCTGAGCATGCGCTCGAACTCCAGGTTGGTCATGACGTTGGGGTGCTTGCCGTACAGGTAGCGTTCCGTGTGGCTGGGGTTGAAGGCCTGCAGGCCGGTGGCCAGGATCACGGAGCCCACCTCGAGTTCGATGGTTTCGTCCTGCTGCTGGTGATCGATGGCACCGGCGGGGCAGACTTGGGCGCAGATCTGGCATCCGCCGGTCTTGAAGTGGGCGCAAGCGCTGCGGTCGATAGCCGGCGTCTTGGGCACCGCCTGGGCATAGGGGATGTAAATCGGTTTTCTTCCTGCCAGACCCACATCGTATTCCGACGGGATGGGGCGGAAGTCGTGCCTGGAAATGTCTTCCAGCTTGATGTGGCCGGTGGGGCAGATGGCCACGCAGGCGCCGCAGGTGATGCAATCCTCGGCCTTCATCTGGAAGGGGGTATCCACCTTGATATCGATGCCGCGCCCGGTCAGGGCGATGGCGCTGTTGCCGATGCGTTCGCAGATCCGGGTGCAGAGCCCACACAGGATGCAGTCGTCGTTGGCGGTGGTGAACCGCGGCGCTGTGATCCCATACGTCTGGGCCAGCTCCTGGACGAAGGGGGCCTCGGGGCACCGGCTCAGCAGCAGCTCGACGATCAGTTTGCGGATCTGGCGCAGGGCCTCGGTATCGGTCTGGATCCGCATGCCTTCCCAGATGGGATAGTTGCAGGCGGTGACCAGCCGGGTGCGGCGGCCGTCGAAGAGCTCCACCAGGCAGAGACGGCAGAGCCCGGCCGGCTCCAGAATCGGGTGGTGGCAGAGGGTGGGGATCTCGATGCCGTTCCTGCGGGCGACCTGGAGCAGATATTCCCCTTTTTCGCCCTGGACCTCTTTATCGTTGATTTTAAAAGCTACCATAGCGTTATCCTCTTCTATCGGATGACGACCGCGTCGAACTTGCAGGCCTCATAGCAGATGCCGCACTTGATGCACTTGTCCTGATCGACTGCATGGGACTCTTTTTTCTTGCCTGCGACGGCCTCCTGGGGGCATTTCAGAAAACACAGGTGGCAGCCGTTGCAATTCTCCGCATCGATCTCGTAGTGGAAGAGCGGTTTGCAGACGCCGGCAGGACACTTCTTTTCCCGGATATGCGCCTCGTATTCCTCACGGAAGTAGTGCAGGGTGGTGAGCACCGGGTTGGGGGCCGAGGTCCCCAGGCCGCATAGCGACGCATTTTTCACCATATCTGCCAGTTCCTGGAGCAGCGCGAGGTCATTTTCTTTTCCTTCGCCCTGGCAGATGTGACCGAGAATATCGGCCATCTGCTTGATGCCCTCGCGGCAGGGAATGCACTGTCCGCAGGATTCTTCCTTGAGGAATTCCACGAAGTAGCGGGCCAGATCGACCATGCAGGTATCCTGATCCATGACGATCATGCCGCCTGACCCCATCATGGAACCCACTTTGGCCAGTTCATCGAAATCCACCGGCAGGTCGAGGAAGCGTTCGGGGATGCAGCCGCCCGAGGGGCCACCGGTCTGCACGGCCTTGAACTTCTTCTTCCTGGGGATGCCGCCGCCGATGTCGAAGACGATCTGGCGCAGGGTCGTGCCCATGGGCACTTCCACCAGCCCGGTATTGACCACCTTGCCCACCAGTGAAAAGATCTTGGTGCCTTTGCTGTGCTCCGTACCGATGCTGCTGTACCAGTCGGCCCCTTTGGTGATGATCATTGGCACGTTGGCGTAGGTTTCCACGTTGTTCAAATTGGAAGGGTTGTTGCGAAAGCCCTTTTCCACGGTGTGGACATACTTGGCCCGCGGGCGGCCCGGCTTGCCCTCCAGGGAGGCCATCAGGGCCGTGGATTCGCCGCATACGAAGGCACCGCCGCCCCGACTGATCTTGATGTCGAACGCCAGCCCGGAGCCCAGGATGTTCTCGCCCAGCAGCCCACACTTTCGGCACTTGTCCAGGGCGATGGTCAGGTTGGCCACTGCCAGGGGGTACTCATGGCGCACATAGACGTACCCTTCCTTGCTGCCGATGGCCTGGGCCGCGATGATCATGCCTTCGATCACCGAGTGGGGGTTGCCCTCCAGCAAACTGCGGTCCATGTAGGCGCCCGGGTCGCCCTCGTCGGCATTGCAGATCACATAGCGGTCGGCATCGTGTTGGGCGCAGGTTGCCCATTTGATGCCGGTGGGGAAGCCGCCGCCGCCCCGGCCGCGCAGGCCCGATTTCTTGATTTCGTCGATGATCCCGGCCGGCTCCATTTCGAACAGCGCTTTTTCCAGGGCCTGGTAACCGCCCACGGCCAGGTAGTGATCGAGGCTGGTGGGGTCGATCAAGCCATTGTTGGCGAAGATGATCCGCTGTTGGCGCTTGTAGAAAGGGATCTCGTCCTCCTTGACGATTTTCTGTTTGGAGGTCGGGTCCTTGAAGATCAGCTTCTGGACCAGTTCCCCCTTGACCAGGGTCTGCTCCACGATCTCGGCCACATGCGCTTCCTTGACCTGGGAATAAAAAATGCCCTCGGGATGGATGACCATGATGGGGCCTTTTTCGCAAAAGCCATGGCAGCCGGTGAGGCGGACCTCGGTCTTCTCCTGAAGGCCGAATTTTCTCAGTTCGCCCGTCAATGCCCGATGCACGTTGGCAGTGCCATAGGCGCCGCATCCCGACCCGGAGCACAGGGAGATAAGGCGCTTGCCGCCCTTGTTGTGCCGGGCACTTAGGGTGGCGCGATAGACTTGCAGTGCTTCTTGATTCGCGAATGTCACCATGACCGAATATCGCCCTCCGTATATCGCTGCCCTCAAGAGGCCTTCTGTTTGTATTCGTCCATGATTTTCAGGACCGCCGAGCGGTCTACGCCGCCATGGGTGTCCTTGTTGACCGTGATGACCGGGCCGGATGCGCAGCAGCCGACGCAACGCACCGCTTCCAGGGTGAACAATCCGTCGGCGCTGGTCTGGCCTTCGTGGATATTGAGTTTCTCTTGCAGCGCTTCGGCGATCCGCTCGGCACCGCGCACATGACACGCCGTTCCCGTGCAGACGCTGACGATGAACTTGCCGCGGGGTTCGAGGCTGATGGTTTTGTAAAAGGTGGCGACGCTGTACACCAGGCTGTTGCGGACGCCCAGTTTTTCGCAGAGCAGCGGGATCACCTCCTGGGGAACGTAATTGTAAATGTTGCTGATGTCCTGCATGATCATCAGCAGCGCTTCGGGATCGGTTTGGTACTTGTCGATGATCCCGCTCACCTTGGGCCAATCGATTGCGTTGGTTGTCGTCATGGGTTGATTTCGCCCCTGTTCGTTTTTGGATGCGCCGTTCACTGTCACGCCGGCACCGGTTGATAGATCACCGGGCAACTTTCCACACAGGTGCCGCAACCGGTGCAGCGAAGAGGATCGACGCTGCGCGCCCGTTTGCGCACCTTGACCTTGAAATGCCCCTGGGACCCTTCGAGGGACTCGATATCCGCGTAGGTGATGACCTGGATGTTCAAATGCTGGCCGACCTCGACCAGTTTGGGCGAGATGATTCACATGGCGCAGTCGTTGGTGGGAAAGGTCTTGTCGATCTGCGCCATTTTGCCCCCGATGGAGGGGCTCTCTTCCACCAGGTAGACGAAGTAGCCGGAGTTGGCCATGTCCAGCGCCGCCTGCATGCCGGCGATGCCGCCGCCGACCACCAGCACGGAGCCAATGGGTTGTGCCTTCATTCGACGTGCCTCCTTCTATAGTCCGACTTCTTTGAGCTCGGGCCCGAGATAGGTCCGCTCGTTTTCTCCCAGGCAGCCCAGGGAGAGGCAGATCAGGGTCCACAGATGCACCGTGTGGACGCCGGTTTTGTAATGCTCGGAAAGATCATGAATCTGGGAATGACAGTTATGGCAGGGCGCGACGCAGTAGGTGGCGCCGGTGGCCTGGATCTGCTCCATCTTCAATTTGCCGTATTCCCGGCGTTCGCTGACGAAGCCCGATTGCAGGGAGCCCCCACCGCCGCCGCAGCAGTAATTGTTCGAGCGGTTGGGATGCATCTCGACGAAGTTCTCTTCGCCCACCACTTTTTTGAGGACATAGCGCATCTCTTCGGCGATGGGGTCGCCGTAGGATTTGCGCACGGTCTGGCAGGGGTCGTGGAGGGTGAACTTGAGCTTGAGGTCTTTGTTCCAGTCGGCGCTGACCTTCAGATCGCCGTTGCGGATCCATTTGGCGTAGTAGTTGAAAATGCTGTCCACCTGGAAGTTGTGGGGGATCTTGAATCTTTGCAGTCCGGACCGGACTGCGAACAGTTCGTGCCCTCACTCGGTGTTGAGCCACACCTGGCAGCCGAGGTCGTCCACCGCCCTGGCCTTGGTGCGGACGATGCGCTCCCAGTTCTGCTCGTCGGCGATGAACATGCAGTAATTTTCACCGGCCCAGCCTTTGGAGCCGTAGGTCCAGTCCGCACCGGCCCGGTGCAGAATCTTCCACAGCGGCACCATTTCATCCGGCTCGGTGACCGGTTCCCTGGAATTCTGATTCACGAACAGGATCGCCTCCCGTTTGTCGATGGGCGCTTGCATCTCCTTGAACTCGGGCTGGGTCTCGCGGACCTCGGCCAGCACGTCTTCCACCACGAAGCGAAAGTCCTCTTCCGAAGCGCCCATGGCGCTGCAGGTGTCGTGTTTGAGCGCCAGGTCGCAGGATGCGAGGATTCCCTTGGGCCTTTTTTCCCTCGGCACCTGCTGGCGTCCGTAAAAGACGAGCTGGGGGATGTTGATCTTCATGGGGCAGGCATGCAGGCAGCGCTGGCACATGCTGCAGAACCAGACCCACGGCGAGGCGGCGATGGCCTCCTCCATGCCCAGCAGCGCCATGCGCAGAAATTTGCGGGGGTCCATATCCCCGATGCCGCTGGCCGGGCAACCCGATGAACAGGAGCCGCAGGTCAGGCAGAGGTTCAGGTTGCCGCCGTCCGGCAGCATGTCTGCAACCCTCTGTTTCAAGCTCAATTTTTTGTCGATGCCGGAGATGACGACCGCCCCTGACGGATCCATGCCTGCGCTCCTTTCTACGGGGTTGGAATCACCCCCGCGGTTCTTGGACGGATCTTTGGCTCTAAACCAGGGAAAGGTTTCTAAAATGCACGGTATATTTGAATTTGTCTTAAAATTAAGATTAGTTGCTTCGAGCTCCCGGCGTTCCGGCATCCGTGCGGACCAGTAGCATGGAACCGGCATCGACTTCCTGAAGAAGCGGCGGGTGCCCTATCTTCTGCCTTAGATCGGGTATCGATGGACCAGCGGAACACGGACATACAGCGGTCAACGGGGATCGCTGTTGATCGGCACAAGGAAAATTGCGAACAGGCGCTCTCGCACCGTCAGGTCGTCAGGGCAGTTGGTAGCTTTTTTGGAGAAGGATCGCGGCCACGGCGGCGCTGCAAGATCATAAAATGAATGGAATTCAGTAAATTAATTTGCTTTATAATAAACAAATCCGAACATGTCAACCAAAATTTTTACGCTGCTGTTCTCCTGCGTGCCGGAAGCGGATTGCATCGGCACAAGTCTTTCCTTCAAGTCATCAACCCATGGGCTCGGGCTCGCTGGCGATCCGTTGCGCCCGGTTGCTTCCCGAGGGCCGGGAGCATTGAAGCGCTTGCTTTGGGGCGGTGGCTACGTTAATAGGGGGGACCGGTGCGAATCGAATTCCCTGGCAGCGGCAACCGACACGACAAAGATAAAACGATGATCGCAATAGAAGCCCAACCCATCAAACGAGTGGTTTCGGTACAGGTGCCGGGCTCCAAGAGCTACACCCACCGCCTGCTGATCGCGGCGGCCCTGTCCAATGGCGTCTGCCGCATCGGCAACCCGCTGCGCAGCGAGGACACCCTGCTGACCCTGGCGGCCCTGCGCTGCATGGGCATTGCCGCCGACGAACCGTCCGGGGCCGTTCTGATTCGGGGCGCCGGCGGCGTCCTGGCGCCCTGGGCCGAGCCCATCGACCTGGGCAATTCGGGCACCTCCATGCGGCTGCTCGCCGGACTGGCCATTCTGGGAACGGGAGACTATTGTTTCACCGGATCGGCGCGCATGCAGGAGCGGCCCATGGCCGCGCTGCTGGACAGCCTCCGGCTGCTGGGCATCGAGGCGCGCGCGGTGCGCGGCAACGGCTGCCCGCCCATCGTGATCCCCGGCGGCCATCCCGGGAGCCGGCGCACCCGCATCGACTGCGGCACCAGCAGCCAATACCTTTCGGCCCTGCTGCTGGCCGCGCCCTGCCTGGCCCACGGTCTGGAAATCGAGGTGAGCAACGGGCCGGTGTCGCGCCCCTACATCGACATGACCGTGGATATTATGCGCCTGTTCGGCATCGAGCTGACCCGCGACGGGTACACCCATTTCGAGGTGCCCGGCGGCCAGGTTTACCGGGCCGGCGACCACGACGTGGAACCGGATGCCTCCCAGGCCGGCTACTTCTGGGCCGCGGGCGCCATCACCGGCAGCCGGGTCAAGGTCCTGGGGATCCGTCGGGACTCGAGCCAGGGGGATGTGGCCCTGGCCGAGGTGTTCGGTCAGATGGGCTGCCGGGTGGAGCACGAATCCGACGGCATCGCCGTCACCGGCGGCGACCTTGCGGCCATCGACGTGGACATGGGCCACATGCCCGACATGGTGCCCACCCTGGCCGTGGTCGCGGCTTTTGCCCGGGGCACCACCGTGATCCGCAACGTGGCCCATCTGCGGGCCAAGGAGAGCGACCGGCTGGCCGCGGTCTCCCAGGAACTGGCCAGGATGGGCATCCGGACCGCGGTCGGCGCCGACGAACTGCGCATCACCGGCGGAATCCCCCGGGGGGCCGCCATCGAGACCTACAACGACCACCGCATCGCCATGTGCTTCGCCGTGGCCGGTCTCAAGGCGCCGGGAACTCAAATCCTGGACGAAGGGTGCGTCAGAAAATCCTTCCCCAACTATTGGGAAGTATTTCAGACGCTCTACGAAAGGAAATAACATGTCCAGCACCTTCGGCACGCTTTTTCGCGTCTCGACCTTCGGCGAGTCCCACTGCAAAGGCGTGGGCGCCGTGGTGGACGGCTGTCCGCCCAATCTTGAACTGAGCGAGGCCGACATCCAGCGCCAGCTCGACCGCCGGCGGCCGGGCCAGAGCAAGATGACCACCGACCGAAAGGAGGCAGACCAGGTGACGATCCTCTCGGGGGTGGAGAACGGCCGCACCCTGGGCACGCCCATCGGGCTCTTCGTACCCAACCGCGACCAGCGTCCCGGCGACTATGCCAGCATGTCCCGGACCCCGCGGCCCTCCCATGCCGACTACACCTACCAGATGAAGTTCGGCATCCGGGCCGCAAGTGGGGGCGGCCGCTCCAGCGCCCGGGAGACCATCGGCCGGGTGGCGGCCGGCGCCATTGCCGAGAAGGTTCTGGCCGAGCGTTACGGCGTGCAGATCGTGGCCTGGGTCAGCGCGGTGCACGAGGTGCCGGCCATGGCCGTGGAGATGGAGACCATCACCCGGGAGACCGTGGACCAGAGCGCCGTGCGCTGCCCGGACCCCATTGCCGCCGGCCGTATGATGACGGCCATCCAGGCGGCCCGGGATGCCAAGGATTCCCTGGGCGGCGTGGTCGCCTGTGTCTGCCGCAACGTGCCGGTGGGGCTGGGCGAACCGGTCTTCGACAAGCTCGAAGCGCTGCTGGCCCACGCCATGCTCTCGATACCGGCCACCAAGGGGTTCGAGATCGGCTCGGGTTTCGGCGGCACGCTGCTCAAAGGCTCCCAGCACAACGATCCCTTCGTGCAGAAGGGCGACCGCCTGGGCACCCGCACCAATAACAGCGGCGGCATCCAGGGGGGCATCTCCAACGGCGAAAGCATCAATTTCCGGGTGGCCTTCAAGCCGCCGGCCACCATCGGCCAGGCGCAGGCCACGGTGGATTTCGACGGCCGTGACACGGTGCTGGAGGCCAAGGGCCGCCACGATCCCTGCGTGGTGCCCCGGGCCGTGCCCATCGTCGAGTCCATGGCGGCCCTGGTGCTGATGGATTGCGTGCTGCGCCAGGCGATGCGCTGCACCGGGAGCCTGCGGCCATGCTGAAGGACGAACCCCACTTTTCCAGGCGGCTTGCGGCCGTCAGCGAATCCAAGACCACGCGCATTTTCACCCTGGCCCAGGAGCTGCGGCGCCAGGGCCGGGAGATCATCAGCCTGGCCGTGGGCGAACCCGATTTCGACACTCCCGCCCCGGTGATCGCCGCCACCCAAAAGGCCCTCGCCGAGCAGCACACGCGCTACGGGCCGGTGCCCGGCGAGCCGGCGCTGCGCGAACGGCTGGCCCAGGCCTTCGACGGCTGCACGGCCGACCACATCCTGGTGACCAACGGCGCCAAGCAGGCTCTCTACTCCCTTTTTCAGGTGCTGTGCGACCCGGGCGACGAGGTGATCCTGCCCAAGCCCTGCTGGGTGAGTTTCACCGAGCAGATCGCACTGGCCGGCGGCCGGCCGGTGCTGGTCGAGACGGCGGATGACTTCCAGCTCGATGCGGCGCGCATTCGGCGGGCCATCACCGCGCGCACCCGGGCCGTTTTGATCAATTCGCCCAACAACCCCACCGGCGCGGTCTATGCGCCCGAAGCGGTTGCGGCCGTGGCGCGCCTGGCCGCCGAGCGGGGCCTCTACCTGATCTCCGACGAGGCTTACCATGCCTACACCTTCGACAGCCGGTCCCATGTGGCGGCGGCCACCGTGAGCCCGGACCCGGCGCGGGTGGTCACCGTACGCAGCTTTTCCAAGCACTACAACATGACCGGCTTCCGGCTGGGTTACGTGGCCGCGGACAAAGCCATCATCCAGGCCCTGGCCCGGCTCCAGAGCCACACCACCGGCAATGCCTGCACCTTCGCCCAGCACGGCGCCCTGGCGGCCCTCTCCATGGACCAGGCGGTGGTGGCCGAGCGCTGCGCCAAACTGCAGCGGCGGCGGGACCTGGCGCTGGCCCGCACCCGGGAGCTCTTTCCCTGCGCACCGGGGCAGGGGGCCTTTTATCTTTTCCCCGACGTGCGCAGCCGGCTGCGGCCCGGCGAGACCAGCGCGGACCTGGCCGCCCGGCTGCTGGACCAGGCCGGCGTGGCCCTGGTGCCCGGCGAGGCTTTCCACGGGCCGGGCCATATCCGTATCTCCTTCGGTATCGGCCCCGAGATGCTGGCCCGCGCCTTCGACAAAATCAGAGAGGTGTTATGATCGGATTGATCGGCTACGGCCGCTTCGGACGTCTCACCGTGCGCCACATGTCTCCGGAATTCAAGGTGGTGGTGCACACCCGGGCAGTGGACAAAGACGCGGACATCAACGATGCCGGCGGCCGCCTGGTCTCCCTGGAAGAGGCTTGCGCCCAGAAGATCGTCATCCTTTGCGTGCCCATCTCGGCCATGCCGGCCACCCTGGAGCGCATCGCGCCGTTGCTGGCACCCAGGACCATCGTGGCCGACGTCTGCTCGGTCAAGGAAATGCCGGCCCGGTGGATGCAGTCCCTGCTGCCCGAACACGTGGAGATCCTGGCCACCCATCCCATGTTCGGGCCGGACAGCGCGGGCAAGAGCCCCGCGGGCCACAAGATCGTCTTGTGCCCCGTGCGCATCGCCCCCCACCGCTACAAACGCATCCGGCAATGGCTGGCAGAAAAACAGTTGGTGGTCATCGAAACCACGCCGACCCAGCACGACCGGAAAATCGCCGTCACCCTCTCGCTGACCCACTTCATCGGCCGCAGCCTGTCACAGTTCGGTGCGGCACCCCTGGACATCGACACCGAAGGCTACCGGCGGTTGCTGCACATCCTGGGGGTGGTCAACAACGACACCTGGCAGCTGTTCGAAGACATGCATCGCTTCAACCCCTATGCCCGTGAAAAGCGTCAGGCCTTCATGGACGCCATGGCGCGCATCGATGCGCAGCTCAGGGCCATCGAATAGGGGTAATCGACTCACAGCAATTCTCGGTGAACCGCCACAGTGGGTTCAGGGCATGGTGCGGGGCACCATTGGCCATATCTTTTTAGTGCCGCTGGGGTGCAGCGGAGGATAAGCGGCCTGGACTGTCTGAGCGCAGCGAGTTTCCAGGCCGCCCGGAGCGCACCCGTAGCGGCACTTGAAAAGTGTGGCCGGTGACACGGACCATGACCTGAACGCACTGTGCAAGCATTGGCCCCGAATGAAGGCTGTTCAGCCAGAGTCCCTGATCGGCCCACCGAGTGCTGGACGGGTTGTTTCTGCGCCGCTGTGCATTACGTTCGCTCTGACCACGCGAGCCCCTGGCAGCGTGCAGCTTGTTGCAGGAGTGAATATGAGCAATAACCCGACAGATCCCGGCGTCATCACCACCGTCCAGGAACGCGACCAGACCCGCGTCCAGCAGCCGCCCATGTACCGCGTGTTGCTGCACAACGACGACTTCACCACCAAGGAGTTCGTGGTGCAGGTGCTGGTGGCGGTCTTCCACAAAGGCCTGGCCGAGGCCACGGCCCTGATGTGGCAGGTGCACCGCCAGGGCATGGGCGTGGCCGGCATCTTCACCCGGGAAGTGGCTGAAACCAAAGTCGCTACCGTTACCGCCCTGGCCCGGGAAGCCGAATTTCCCCTGCGGGTGACCATGGAACCCGAGCCCTGATTGTCTGAACGGCTTTTGTTAAGATTTGGTAAAGCTGATTGACACCGTCGAATCCACGCTTAAACCTTTTTGCTAATCCAAATACGGCCGACTTGGTCAGAGGTCGCCGCGGTCGCGACCATGGATGGATGTTCGCTTTCGACCGCAATGTTTGCCAAACGACGCATCCCCTTCCCATAAGGGAAGGGCAAGGAGGTTACCATGAAAAATTACGCATACATAATCCTGACAGCCATCGCGCTGGCGGTCTTCGCCGCCAGCCCGGCGCTGGCCGATTCATCGGCCAAGGCCGACATGGCCAGCAAACTCATCGGCGCCCAGGCCACCAGCACCGGCGGTGAATATTTGGGCACTGTCAATGATGTGATCATCGGATCGGGCGGCGTGCCGAGTTATCTGGTCGTTTCCAAGACCGACCAGGCGAGATTCGCGGCGCTTCCCTTCGAAGTCGTCAACCCGCAGCTCAAATCGAATGGGGAGGTGGTGCTCGCCATTTCAAGAGACCAATTCGATACGGTACCCACCTATTCCAGCAATGACCTGAAAAATCTGTCGAAGGAGAACGATATGGCCCGCGGGTATCGCTCCGCTGATGCCATGGGAGATTCCTTCTTTCAAAATATCAATGGTATCTCAAGCGCCAATCCATATACTTTCTGAACCTGTGACCCAGAATTGCGTCTGAATCCGTAAGGCATTGATCTTTTCATAACCTTGGGGCCGGCAGGCCATGGGTCTGCCGGCCCCTGCCCATTCAGCTTCTGGCGGCGAAAGGCAATTGAAGGTTCATGGCCGCGATGTTGGCCAGTTCCACCTCGTTGATGCTGCCGATGAACCGCTGGAAGAGCAGTCGAAGGTTGGGTTCGTAAAAACGGTGCAGGCTGGTGTTGGCCACTGCTTCGAAGCCGCGGTAGAGTTTGTGGGCCGAGCCGGCCCCGGGATCGAACGAGCGGATGCCGCGGTCGATGGCCCACTGGATCGGTTCGTAGAAGCACATGCTGAAGTGCAGATCCTTGATGGTTTCGGCGCTGCCCCAATAGCGGCCGATGAGCTGATTGCCTTTGTGCATCAACAGGGAAAGGGCTACGGGGCGATCACCCGCCTCGGGCTTGCAGGCCGCCATGAGCAGCAACCGGTGACGGTAGCGGTTGAAAATGCCCCGGAAGAACTCTCCATTGAGATAGCGTGCGGCCCAGGGGCCGTATTGGGCATTGGTGTTCAGGTAGTAATCGAACATGGTGTCGGCCCAGGCCGGGTCGATGCGGTCGCCGCTCAGGGCCTGAAACACGAGACCGGCCTGGCGGATGCGGCTGCGCTCCCGTCTGATGTTGCGGCGCTGGATCGATTTGAATGGCCGCAGGTAGTCGTCGAAGCTGCGGCAACCGTGGTTTCGCCATAGAAAGCTCTGGTGGTGCCAGGCCAGAAAGTCGCGGTCGCTCAAAGTGGCGCGCCATTGCGGATCCACGAAAAGCAGGTGCAGCCCGGCGATGCCCCGGGACGTGCAATAGGTGTCGATGGCCTGCAGCATCTCTTCCTGAACGTCGGCGCCCTCGGGGCCTTCGTCGATCAGAAAGCGGTAGCCCACGGCCGGCGTGGCCGGGCTCATGCCCACCATCTTGGGATAGTAGGCGATGCCGGCCTGGGCGGCCCAGCGGGCCCACCACTGGTCGAAGACGAACTCCCCCTGGCTGTGCTGCTTGAGGTAAAGCGGGACGCCCCCTACCAGCCGTTCACCGCGCCAGGCGGTGAGATGGCGGGGGTGCCAGCCGTTGGCGGGCGCGATGCTGCCCGAGGCCTCCAGCTCGTGCAGCCACGTCCACTCCAGCAAAGGCGTCTCCAGCGGCTCGGCCAGGCGGTCCCAGGCCGCCTTGGGAATTTCGGCCATGGCGTGATGCCAGCGGATCTTCACGGCTTCCATGATTCGCTTCCGACTTGTCTTCCGACCCCCCTCGTTCGCGTCCGGCAGATTGTAAGACGGGGCCCGCCGCTTGTCATCCGGCCTACAATCCGTCACACAGCACGCAGTACTGCTCGGGGTCCTCGTCACGGACGAGTTTGTGCACCACGATCTCACCGGGCCGGTCGAGGCTCTGGAGGTAGCCGAGCAGCAATCGCAGCAGCTGCAGCTGGCGGAAGCGCTGGTGGGGAAATGCGAAGGGGTGCCCCAGGGGGAAACCGGTGTAGACCGCGCGCGGCGGTTTGACCTTGCGGCTGATGCCCTGGGAGAGGGTCACCGAGATCGTGGGGATGCCGGAAGCTTCGATCACCCGCTGGACCAGTCCCACGGACTGATTGCACAGCCCTCAGGCCGGGGTGAGGATCACGGCGTCCACCCGGTCCTGCTTGAGAAAACGTGCCACCTGGGGGGCGGTGACCTGCATCAGGGTGTGGATGTGGGGCGGAAGGATGTGCCCCATGAAGCTGTAGTGGTGGGCGGCCACCGAACCGATCTCGCCCAGGTCGGCCAGCTCCCGCAGTCGCTCCAGGGGCAAGACCACATTGAGGTCCTGGTCGGCGTCGGTGTGGTCGTAGTAGTTGTGGGTGATGGCCCAGTCGCCGGGGCGTGCGCCGGAGGGGATCGGCCGGAAAGCCGGATCGCCGGCCGGATCGCGCATGTTGAAAGGCCGATCGCTTTTCAAATGCACGCCGGCGGTGGTGACCAGCGCCACCCGGCTGCGGGCGGCCGGTCCGGCATAGGGCGTCCAGGGGGCATCTGCGAACGCCACGAACTGATGGTGACGCACCCAGCGCCGGAACAGAAGCGGAAAGCGGGTGAACAGCCTGGCCAGAAACTGGTCTTTGATGGTTTTGAGGTCGGGCATGGCGTTCTCTTCAACCTGGTTTCAGCGGATGCTAATTCTTCGACGTCGTTCCTGCCGCCTGGTATCCATAATCTGCTTCGCCACCGGCACCCTGCAGCTCCCGCAAACTTAGCCCGGGATTTTGCGGCCGCGCAACTGAAATTTAATTTGCCTGGCCGTCTGGGCGCCACTGTTCTTTTGATATGCGGGGGCTGTCGTGCTATCTTTCTCTATCGTAAAGCCACGAGATGATCGCAGCCCGGCACCCGCGCTTCTTCTTTCCGGCTTCCGCTCGAGGCGCAGCTCCATGGTCGATGCATTAAAATGAGCTTTGAGGCCCAACCATGACGACCCCAGAAAGCAAAATGGTTCCGGACGACCACGCGACCCTGACCGCCGCCGAACAGGTGCTATCCGGCAGCGGCCCCAAGCGCGGCCTGGCGCGGCTGTGGCCTTTTCTGGGGCCGGCCTTTATCGCCAGCATCGCCTATGTGGACCCGGGCAACTTCGCCACCAACATCCAGGGGGGCGCCCAGTTCGGTTACCGCCTGCTGTGGGTGGTGGTGGCCAGCAATCTGATGGCCATGCTGATCCAGACCCTGTCGGCCAAGCTGGGCATCGCCACGGGCTGCAACCTGGCCGAGCTGTGCCGCCTGAACTATCCGCGGCCCCTGGTGTGGCTCATGTGGGTCCTGATGGAGCTGGTGGCCATGGCCACCGACCTGGCCGAGTTCCTCGGTGCGGCCATCGGATTCAACTTGTTGCTGGGCATGCCCCTGGGGCCGGCCGGCGTTTTGACCGCCGTGGTCACCTTTCTGATCCTCATGCTGCAAAACCGCGGGTTTCGTCCCCTGGAGGCGGTCATCACCGCCATGCTGGGGTTCATCGCCCTCTGTTATGTGGTCGAAACGATCCTGGACCGTCCCGATTGGGGGCAGGTCTTCTACCATGCGACGGTTCCCAGCTTCGCCGGCGCCGAAAGCGTGCTGCTGGCCGCCGGCATCCTGGGGGCCACGGTGATGCCCCACGTGATCTTTCTGCACTCCTCGCTCACCCAGGGCCGCATCGTGGTCAAGGACCCGGTCCAGCGCCGGCGCCTGTTCCATTTCGAAATCGCCGATGTCACCATCGCCATGGGCGTGGCCGGTTTCGTCAACGCCGCCATGCTGATCATGGCCGCGGCCACTTTCCACAAGTCCGGGCTGGTGCATGTGGCCTCGATCGAAGAGGCCCACCAGACCCTGGAACCCCTGCTGGGCGGCGCGGCCCGCTGGATCTTCGCCCTCTCGCTGCTGGCCGCGGGCCTGGCGTCGACCACGGTGGGCACCATGGCCGGGCAGGTGGTGATGCAGGGGTTTCTCCAGCGCCATCTGCCGATCTGGCTGCGGCGGCTGGCCACCATTCTGCCGTCGCTGGCGGTAATCTTCATGGGATTGGACCCCACCCGCACCCTGGTGATCAGCCAGGTGGTGCTCAGCTTCGGGCTGCCGTTCGCCGTCATCCCCCTGATCCATTTTTCCAGTCGCCGCGATCTGATGCAGGACCTGGTCAACCGGCCGTTCACCACGGCGGTGGCCTGGGGGGTCGCCGCGCTGATCGTTCTGTTGAACCTCTATCTGCTGTACCAGACGCTATGGGGAGGTTAAAGATGTTCAAACACCTGCTCGTGCCCCTGGACGGATCGACCCTGGCCGAAGCGGTGCTGCCCGCGGCCGCCTGCTTGGCCCAGGCGCTCAAGGCCCGGGTGACCCTGCTGCACGTCATCGAAGTGGATGCACCACCCGCGGTCCACGGCGAACGGCACCTCACCGCAGCGGCCGAAGCCGCGGACTACCTGGAGGCGGTCGGCCGGCGGTTTTTCGGCGCCGACATCGACCTGGAACACCACGTGCACACCGCGGCCATGAAAGACGTGGCCCGGGGCATCGTGCTCCACGAAGCCGAGCTGGCTCACGACCTGGTGATCATGGGCACCCACGGCCGCGGCGGGTTGCGCGACCTGCTGTTCGGTCGCATCGCCCAGCAGGTGGTGGCCGCGGGCAGCTTGCCGGTGCTGCTGATCCGGCCACAGGCGCCCGCCACCCAGGGAACCTTTTTGTGCCGCCGGATTCTGGCACCCACCGATGGCGACCCCGCCCACGCCCCGGGCCTCCAGTTGGCCTTCGAACTGGCCCAGGCCATGGGGGCGCGCCTGGATCTGCTGGGGGTGGTGCCGACCTTGAACCGGCTCACCGGCCGCATCGCCACCACCAGCCGCTTCGCCCCCGGCACCAGTCAGGCCATGCTGGAGATGGCCGAGGCGGATCTGGGCCGTTTTCTGCAAAGCCGGATCGTGGATTTCAAAAAGGCCGGCGTGACCGCCGGGGCCCGCCTGGAGCGGGGCGATCCGGCCCAGGTCATTGCCGCCTCCGCCGAAACCCAGAACGCCGACCTCATCGTCCTGGGGACCCATGGAAAGTCCGGTGCCGCCGCCTTCTGGACCCAGAGCATCAGCCCCAAGGTGATGGCGCAGACCATGAGGCCCCTGTTGCTGGTGCCGGTTTAACAATGTGGTGTGAGGGGTACGGAGCCGCGAAATGACCCTGGAGAGTTTCTTAGCCACCTATGGCTATCCGGCCATCTGGATCGGCACCTTCCTGGAGGGAGAGACCATCCTGGTGCTGGGCGGTCTGGCCGCCCACCAGGGGTATCTGCGCCTCAGCATGGTCATCCTCTCGGCCTTTGCCGGCAGCCTGATGGGCGATCAACTCTTCTTCTTCCTGGGGCGGCGCCACAGCGAGTATGTCCTGAAGAAGCTTCCCGGCTGGCGTTCGCGAATCGCCCGAGCCCATCAGCTGGTGGGACGCCATGAAAGGACCACCATTGTGCTGTTTCGGTTTTTTTACGGACTGCGCACCATCACGCCGTTCGTGATGGGTATGAGCAGTGTCCGCGTCGGACGCTTCGTTGTATTCAATGCCCTGGGGGCGCTGCTGTGGGCGGCCGTGCTGGGTACCGCCGGCTATCTGTTCGGGCAGGCGGCGCAAGCCTTTCTGGGCGAAATCAAACGGTTCGAAAAATGGCTGTTGGCCGGCGTCCTGGGCGTCGGGGTGTTGATATGGCTTGTTCGCCAGTGGCGCCGACGTCGGCGGCCACCGATGGCGGGGCCCCCTTTTCCCGGTAAGTAGCGCAGCGCCGAAGATCGATGATGGCAAGGGATTTGTCTTATGATGTCCAAGTTCAAACGCTTCATGCCGCTCCTGATGCTCACGCTCTTTCTGCTGGCGCTCTGGAGTGTCTACCGCCAGCTGCATGGTTATCGCTGGCATGACCTGCTGGCCCAGATGCGCCAGATACCCAGCGGCCAGGTGGGTACGGCGCTGCTGCTGACCCTGGCCAGCTACCTGGTGATGACCGCTTACGACTTTCTGGCCCTGAAGTACATCCGCCACCCGCTGCCCTATGCCAAGACGGCGCTGGCCTCGGGCCTGGGGTATGCCTTCAGCAACAATGTCGGCTTTTCCATGCTGGCCGGGGCCTCGGTCCGCTACCGCATCTATTCGGCCTGGGGTCTGTCGGCCGTGGAGATCACCCAGGTGGTGCTCTTCTGCAGCCTCAGCCTCTGGCTGGGGTTTGTGGCCCTGAGCGGATTCGTCTTCCTCTTCGAGCCCCTGGTCCTGCCCCAGGGATTGCACCTGCCCTTCGCCACGCTGCGGCCCCTGGGCGTGATCTTGCTGCTCGGGCTCCTGGGCTATGCAGGGCTGACCCTATTCTTCCACAGGGCTGTGGCCGTCAAGGGGTGGCGCTTTTCCCTGCCGCCGTGGCCGGTAGCGGCGGGACAGCTGATGGTGGCGGCTGTGGACTGGTTGCTGGCCGGCCTGGTGCTATACGCCCTCTGGCCCCAGACGGCCGCGCTCTCCCTGGGGCACTTCCTGGCGATCTTCCTCATCGCCCAGCTCGGCGGCCTGATCAGCCAGGTGCCGGGCGGCTTGGGCGTCTTCGAATCGGTGGTGCTGCTGCTGGCGCCGGCGCAGATCCCCGTTCCGCAATTGCTGGGCGCGCTGGTCGTCTACCGCGGCGTTTACTACCTGCTGCCCTTGCTGCTGGCCACGGTGGTGCTGGGCATCGAAGAACTCCTGCGCCGCCAGACCATCTATGCCCGGGCCAGGGCGGTGGCCGAACGGTTGTGGGCCGGCCTGTTCGTTCCCATCCTGAGCCTGATGGTCTTCTTTACCGGCGCCATCCTGCTTTTCTCCGGGGCGATGCCGCCCGCGGCCGGGCGCCTGCTTTACCTCGACAAGGTGGTCCCCCTGCACCTGATGGAGCTTTCGCATTTTTTGGGGAGCCTGACCGGCATGGCCCTGCTGCTGCTGGCCCGCGGCCTGCAGCGCCGTCTCAATGCGGCCTATGTGCTGACGCTGGTGCTGCTGGGGCTGGGTATTGTCGTTTCCCTGCTCAAAGGCCTCGATTACGAAGAGGCCTCCATCCTCTCCCTGGTCCTGCTGGTCCTGCTGACCGGTCGGCCGCTTTTCTTCCGGCAGTCGTCGCTTTTCTCCGAACGGCTCAACGCCGGCTGGATCGCGGCCATCGCCACCATGACCCTGTCGGCCATCTGGCTGGGTTTTTTCGCCTACCGGCACGTGGCCTATGCCCACGAGCTGTGGTGGCAGTTCAGCCTCAAGGGGGAAGCGCCGCGCTTCATGCGGGCCAGCGTCGGCGCCGTGGCCGTGGCCTTGGCTTTTGCCCTGGCGCGCCTGCTGCGGCCGGCGCCGCCGGGGCCCCATACCCCCGACCCCGAGGAGATGGAGACCGTCCGGACCATCGTGAATCGATCGACCAACGCCTCGGCCCAGCTGGCCCTCCTGGGGGACAAGCGGTTCCTGATCAATGCCGCGAACACGGCCTTCATCATGTACGGCGTGTCGGGCCAGTCGTGGATCAGCATGGGCGACCCCATCGGCCCCGAGGCCGAATGGCCCGAATTGATCTGGCAGTTCCAGCGCAACGCCCAGAAGTACGCCGACCGCACCGTTTTCTACGAGGTGGCCCACCACCACCTGCACATGTACCTGGATGCCGGCCTGGTGGCGCTCAAGCTGGGCGAAGAGGCGCGCGTGCCGCTGGCCGATTTCAGCCTGGAAGGCAGCGGGCGCAAGAACCTGCGCTACATCCAGCGCAAATTGAGCAAACAGGGCTGCACCTTCGAAATGGTGCCGGCCGCTGAGGTAGCGGCGCACATGGACAGCCTGCAGACGATCTCCGACCGCTGGCTGGCCGAGAAGAACACCCGGGAAAAGGGCTTTTCCCTGGGCTTTTTCGATGCCGCCTACCTGTGCCGGACGCCGGTGGCGCTGGTGCATCTGGAAGGCCGGCCCGTGGCCTTCACCAATGTATGGCAAAGCGCCGGCCAGGAGGAGCTGACGGTGGACCTGATGCGCCATCTGCCCGAGGCGCCCAACGGCGTGATGGAGTACCTCTTCCTCGAGATGATGCTCTGGGGTCGGGCCCAGGGCTATCGCTGGTTCAACCTGGGCATGGCGCCCCTGAGCGGCATGGCCGACCGGGAGGCCGCGCCCCTGTGGCACAAGCTGGGCCACTGGGTGGCGCGCCACGGCGCCTACTTTTACAATTTCCAGGGGTTGCGCCAGTATAAGGAGAAATTCGACCCGGTCTGGAGCCCCAAATACCTGGCCTGCCCGGGAGGCCTGGGGCTGCCCTCCATCCTGGCCGACATCGGCACCCTGGTGTCCGGGGGGCTCAAAGGCATCATATTCAAATAAGGAGAAGGGAATGCTTATGAAGATCCGTGCGGTGCTGGTGGCCTTGCTGATCGTCTGGGGGGCGGCCCAAGCGCCGGCCGCCGCATTGAATGAAAGCACCCTTTCGTTCGGCCGTTTCGGCCAGGTGCACCTGTACCGTCCGGGCGCCCATCCGTCCCACGTGGTCTTGTTCGTATCCGGCGACGGCGGCTGGAACCTGGGGGTCGTGGACATGGCCCGCGAGCTGGCCGGCCTGGATGCCCTGGTGGTGGGCATCGATATCATCCATTACCTCAAGGCCCTCAACGCCCAGGGCGAAGGGTGTCTCTATCCGGCCGCCGATTTCGAATCTTTGAGCAAGTACGTTCAGAAACGCCTCGACTACGCCGATTATATCCAACCCCTGCTGGCCGGCTATTCGTCGGGTGCGACCCTGGTCTATGCGCTGCTGGCCCAGGCGCCGGTCAATACCTTCAGGGGCGGCATCAGCCTCGGCTTTTGCCCCGACCTGCCCCTGGCCCGGCCGCCCTGCAAGGCCGGCCAGCTCGACTGGACCAGGGACGCGCACAAGGAGATCTACTATTTCCTGCCGGTCAAGCGACTGGAAAATCCCTGGGTGGCCCTTCAAGGCGAGATCGACCAGGTGTGCGACCCGGCCAAGACCCGCGCGTTCGTCAGCCAGGTGGACGGCGCCGAACTCGTCATGCTGCCCAGGGTGGGACATGGTTTTTCGGTGCCCGCCAACTGGCTGCCGCAGTTCAAACAACACTTCGCACGCCTGACGGCCGGGCCGAAGCAAGCGAAGAAGTCCCAGCGCCTGGATCTGCCGGTGGTCGAAGTGCCGGCCGGCACGCCGGCGAAACCTGAAATGGCCGTGCTCGTCACCGGCGACGGCGGCTGGGCCGGCATCGACCGCGAGATCGCCGGGGCCCTGGCGGCCCAGGGCGTGGGCGTGGTGGCCCTCGACTCCCTGAAGTACTTCTGGACTGCGCGCACGCCGGACATCGCCGCCCGGGACATGGCCCGGCTGCTCGAATACTATCTGGATGCCTGGCACAAAGAAAAGGCGGCACTTGTCGGCTACTCCCTGGGTGCCGATGTCCTGCCGTTCATGGCCGCCCGCCTGCCGGCCGACCTCCGCCGCCGGGTGGCGCTCGTCGCCCTGCTGGCGCCGAGCCGGCGGACCGCGTTCGAGTTCCATCTGAGCGACTGGCTGGGCGGGGGCCAAGATCCCGACCCGTATCCCACCGGGCCGGAAGTGAACAAGCTCATCGAAATGCCGCTGCTCTGCTTTTATGGCAAGCAGGAGAGCGACAGCTTGTGCCGCGACCCGCTGCCACCCAAGGCCGACGTCATCCCCATGGCCGGCGCCCACCACCTGGGCGGCGATTATGCCGCCATCGCCGGACGGATTCTGCGAGCCTTGGAAAACCCCCTGAAGGAGTAAAAAGGAAAGAAATGGCCTCCTCATCCCATCTGCCCCAACATGCCGACGCCTGTAAAATCTGCGGCCAGACCAAACCCGCCCCCGTACCGGCAGCCTTGCTGCGGCCGGCCATCATGGCCGAGATCCAGAAAAGCCACCCCGACTTCACGGTGGAAGACCGGATCTGCCAGAACGACCTGAACCAATTCCGATTCCAGTATGTCCAGGGGTTGATGGCCGCCGAACGCGGCGAGCTGACGGCGTTGGACAAAGATGTGCTGCAAAGTCTCCAGCAGCAGGAGTTGCTGACCAGCAACATCAATCTGGAGTTCCAGAAAAAGCTGACCTTCGGCGAAGCGCTGTCCGACAAGCTGGCTGACTTCGGCGGCAGCTGGGGGTTCATCCTTCTTTTCAGCGGTATCCTGATCGTCTGGATCGTGATCAATTCCATCGCCCTGCTCAGAAAACCCTTTGATCCTTATCCGTTTATCCTGCTAAATCTGATTCTGTCCTGCCTGGCCGCATTTCAGGCGCCGGTGATCATGATGAGCCAGAACCGCCAAGAGGCCAAGGACCGCCTGCGCGCGGAGAACGACTACCGCGTCAACCTGAAGGCCGAGCTGGAGATCCGCCACCTGCACGAGAAGATCGACCACCTCCTGTCGCGGCAGTGGGAGCGGCTGGTGGAGATCCAGCAGGTGCAGCTCGAACTGATGGGCGAGTTGGCGGCATTCAAACGCAAAACCTGATGACCGGTGCCTGCGCAGGCATCGAAAGGAGTAAAAATATGGAATCAAGGCGCACCTACAATCCCAAACACATCTTGTGTCCCGTGGATATGAGCCCGCTTTCGGATCTGGCGCTGAAATACGCCGACCTTGGCGCCCATATGTTCGGTGCGAAGTTGACGGTTCTGCATGCCATGCCCACCGATTACCCTCGCTATTTGTCCAAGGATTTGACCCAGCGGCTGCTCAATGAGTTGGCGCATGCCAAGAGCGGCGTCCAGAAGCAGGTGGCGGTTCATGTCCGCGAAGTGCTCGGTGAGGCCGTTGAACAATTGCCTGTTAATTACAAGGTTACGGACATGGTGCCGGCGCAGGCCATCCTGCAGACAGCGGATCAGGAGAAGGCCGATCTGATCGTCATGGGCACCCATGGTCTGGACGGCCTGAAGCATTGGGTGCTTGGGTCGGTGGCCGAGAAGGTCATGCACCTGTCCAAGGTGCCGATCTTCACCGTACGCCAGAAAATAGACGGCTTTATCCACACGGACCAGCCGGAATCCCGCCCGCAGATAGAGCACATTTTGTGCCCGTGCAACCTGAGCGCTTCGGCCGCCGAGGCGCTGCATATCGCCGCTTCTCTGGCCGAGCGGCTGGGGGCGCGCTTGAGCGTCCTGTTCAGCGTTGAAAACGGCGCTTCGGGTGAAGTCGATCGCCTGGACGCATGGGTCCGCGGCACGCTCCAAACCCGATCGGCCGTGGAGCTCATTGTTAAAAAAGGAGATGCAAGCGATCAAATCATCGCCACCGCCCAGGCGCGGCAGACCGATTTGATCGTCATCGGCCTCTGCCATCGCCCCATGGCATCGGGAACGGTGGTCGGCCGCACCAGCGAACGGGTCGCGCGTTACGCACCGGCGCCGGTGCTCGCCGTGCCTTATTTTGTCGAATCCGTTTAACAGGACAGGGGCTCCGGTCGAAACCGCAGGGGGTGTCGCCCCGAGCCGCGAAAAGACGCGCCATGAATTGGAAATGGGGAACCGATTTGCTGCCGGTGTTCAGCAGCGGCCTGCTGGAATCACTGTTCGCCGCGGCCACCTTCATGCTGCTGATTGTCTACCATTGGATTCTGATCCGCCGGGTGCGGCGCCGTCCGCTGAGCACGGCGGTGGGCATCACCAACCACGTGCGCGTCCAGTGGGTGCGCAGTGTAATGGACAGCAAATGCGAACTGCTGGCCGTGCAAACTTTGCGCAACGGTCTGATGGCGGCCAACTTTCTGGCCTCGACGGCCATATTGATCAGCCTGGGCCTGCTGAGCGTGGCTTTCAAGCCCGGCCTGTTCCAGGAGATCTCCCATGCCTTGAACCTGGCCGGCGCACGCAGCGAAATTCTGTGGATGTTCAAGCTCATGCTGCTGGTGGTGCTCTTCTTCTTCGCCTTCTTCAATTTCACGCTCACCATCCGTTATTACAACCACGCAGGTTTCATGATCAACATCCTGGAAGCCCACGATCCCACGGTGACCCCCGAAGGGGTGGCCGAAGTGCTCAATCAAGGGGCGCTGCACTACACCCTGGGCATGCGCGGCTTCTACCTGGCCGTGCCCGTGGGGTTGTGGCTCTTCGGCCCGGTGTGGATGCTGGCCGGCGCCATCGTCTTGGTATGGGTCTTGAACAAGCTGGACCGCACGGCCTGACATGCTTCGACGCAGGCTGCCATGCCGCCTCATCCCTCAGTGCGCCCGCGCCTTTTCGTAATATGCAAGGGCTTCGGGCAAATGCTGCTGGATCTCCTTGATGCGGGTTGTCGGCGCCGGGTGGGTGGAAAGCAACTCCGGCGGGCGGGCGCCCTTTTCGCCGCTGTTCATCCGTTCCCAGAAGGGCACGGCCTCCCTGGGATCGTAACCGGCCATGGCCATCAACACGAGGCCGATGCGGTCGGCTTCGCTCTCCTGGATCCGGCTGAAAGGCAGGAGCACCCCGACGTTGGCGCCCACTCCGAAGGCCCCCATGAAGAGCTGCTGGGTGGCGGCCGGCTCCTGGGAGACGGCCACGGCCAGGGCCATGCCGCCCAACTGGGCCAGCAATCCCTCGCTCATGCGCTCGTTGCCGTGATCGGCCAGGGCATGCGCCACTTCATGGCCCAGCACCACGGCCAGACCGGTTTCGTTCTGGGTATACTTCAAGATGCCGGTATAGACGGCCGCCTTGCCGCCGGGCAGGACCCAGGCGTTGGCCGTCTTGTCGTCCCGGATCAGGTTGAACTCCCACTTGAACGAGTCGGCCCGCTGGGGGTCTCCCGATTCACGCAAAAAGGACTCGGCGGCATGGGCGATGCGCATTCCTACCCTGCGCACCATGGCGGTGGCGGCTTCGTCTTCGGAGAGTTCGGCCTTTTTCAACGTCTCGTCGTATTGCTGCACGGCATAGGTCGCCAGCTGGCTGTCGGGCACCAGGCGCAGGGTCTTGCGTCCCGTGATGGGCACCGTGGCGCAGGCCCACAGGGTCAGCAGCGCTGCGGCCGCAGCCCAAAAAAAGCGGATGGCTGCATTTTTTTTCATGGGCGTTCCTTTCCTGCCATGGGGGTGCCGGCGATCATGCCGCAGGCGGGACATGGGGCAACGGCGATGCGGGTTCCCCTTGGTCGCAGACCTTTACAATAAACACCCAGGTCTTAGAAATAAAGGTGCACCTAATTGGCAAAGGAGCAAGCCGATATGCACAAGCCACTCAATCGATATAGTCGCCGCATCACCGCGCCCAGGTCCCAGGGCGCCTCCCAGGCCATGCTTTACGCCGTGGGGCTCACCGAGGCCGACATGGACAAGCCCCAGGTGGGCATCAGCAGCGTCTGGTACGAAGGCAATCCGTGCAACATGCACCTCAACGACCTGGCCGCGGCGGTCAAGGAGGGGGTGGCGGCCGCAGGCCTGGTGGGCCTGCGCTTCAACACCATCGGCGTGAGCGACGGTATCTCCATGGGCACCGAGGGCATGAGCTATTCGCTGCAATCCCGGGATCTCATCGCCGACTCCATCGAAACGGTCATGCGCGCCCAGTGGTACGACGCCAACATCAGCCTGCCCGGCTGTGACAAGAACATGCCCGGTTGCCTGATGGCCATGGGGCGGGTCAACCGGCCCAGCCTGATGATTTACGGCGGCACCATCCGGGCCGGTCATTTCGACGGTCAGAAGCTGGACGTGGTGTCGGCCTTCCAGAGCTATGGCGAATACCTGGCCGGCCGGATCGACGAAGGGCGGCGCCGGGCCATCGTGCGCCACAGCTGCCCCGGGGCCGGCGCCTGCGGCGGCATGTATACGGCCAACACCATGGCCTCGGCCATCGAGGCCCTGGGCATGAGCCTGCCTTACAGCGCCACCAGCCCGGCCGAATCGCCGGAAAAACTGGCCGAGTGCCGCCAGGCCGGGACCGTCATCCGGCGGCTTTTGGAGATGGATCTCAAGCCCCGGGACATCATGACCCGCGAAGCCTTCGAGAACGCCCTGGTGGTGGTCACCGTCCTGGGCGGATCGACCAACGCCGTGCTGCATCTCATCGCCATGGCCCGGGCCGTGGGGGTACCGCTGACCCTGGCCGATTTCCAGCGGACGAGCGACCGGGTGCCGCTGCTGGCCGACATGAAGCCCAGCGGGGTGCATGTCCAGGAGGACCTGCACCAGGTGGGCGGTCTGCCGGCGCTGATGAAGTATTTGCTGCAAAACGGGCTGCTGCAGGGGGATTGCATCACGGTGACCGGCCGCACCCTGGCCGAGAACCTGGCCGATGTGCCATCGCTTTCCCAGGGCCAGACCATCATTCGGCCCCTGGCCGACCCTGTCCACAAGTGCGGTCACCTCCGCATCCTGCGGGGCAACCTGGCCCCGGACGGCGCCGTGGCCAAGATCACCGGCAAGGAGGGGCTGCGCTTCAGCGGCCCGGCCCGGGTGTTCGACAGCGAAGAAGAGATGCTGGCGTCCCTGGAAGAAAAACGCATCCGCAAAGGAGAGGTGATCATCATCCGCTACGAGGGCCCCAAGGGCGGTCCGGGCATGCCCGAAATGTTGACCCCCACCTCGGCCATCATGGGCGCGGGCCTGGGCGCGGAGGTGGCTCTGCTCACCGACGGCCGCTTCTCCGGCGGTTCCCACGGCTTCATCGTGGGCCACATCACCCCCGAGGCCCAGCAGGGCGGCCCCATCGCCCTGGTGCAGGACGGCGATCCCATCACCATCGATGCCGTGGAAAACCGCCTGAGCCTGGAAGTCGGCGTCGAGGAGCTGGCCGAACGCCGCCGGGAATGGAGCCCGCCGCCCTACAAGGCCACGGGCGGCACCCTTTACAAATACATCAAGAACGTCAAATCGGCTTCGGAAGGGTGCGTGACCGACGAGTAGGGGCGAATGGGGAATTGCTTGCAGTTTCAGGTGAAACCGCTAAAGTGGGGCCCATGGATCTCATCGTCAAAATGAAATTCGGGGCCCACCTGTACGGCACGGCCACCGAAAGCTCCGACCTGGACTACAAGGGGGTCTTCCTGCCCGCGCGCGAAGAGATCCTGCTGGGTCGCATCCCCAAGTGCCGGGCCTTCACCACCGGCGACAGCATCACCAAGAACAAAGCCGCCGACGTGGACGAAGAGATCTACTCCCTGCACTACTTCATCCAGCTGGCCTGCGCAGGCCAGACCGTGGCCCTGGACATGCTGCACGCCCCGGAATGGGCCTGGGTCGCGGAGAGCGACATCTGGCGCGAGATCGTGGCCCAGCGTCACCGCTTCTATTCCAAGAGCCTGAAAGCGTTTGTGGCCTATGCCCAGCGCCAGGCGGCCAAGTACGGTCTCAGAGGCTCGCGCCTCGCTGCCGCCGCCCAGGTGCTGGCCCTGCTCAAGCGGTACTCCGCCGGCACGCGGCTGCGCCAGGTGTGGGATGAATTGCCGCGGGCGGCGCATTGCTTCGAGATGGAAGCTTCGCCGACCGGGCTGCGTCAATACCAGGTGTGCGGCAAGGCGTTCCAGGAGACGGTGGCCGTGGGCCATGTGATTCCGGTCCTGGAAAAGTTCGCCAACGACTACGGCCAGCGCGCCCGACTGGCCGCTGAAAACCGGAACATCGACTGGAAGGCCGTTTCCCACGCCCTGCGGGCCGCCATCCAGGTTCGGGAGATCCTGACCTTCCACACCATCCGCTATCCCCTGGCCGATGCCCCTTTCCTGATGGCGGTCAAGGCCGGCCGGCGCGACTACGCCACCCAGGTGGCCCCGGCCCTGGAGCAGCTCATGGAACAAGTGGTGGAGCTCCTCGACCGCAGCGATCTGCCGGAACATCCGGATAACGCCTACTGGGAGCGCTTTATCTGCAAGACCCTGGAAAAGCATCGCTTCGGTAGCCATTGAACCATCCGCCCAGGAGGAGAAGATGCCCATTTTGGTGGTGCGGCTGGGAACGCCGCGACAAGAAGGCGAGGGGCTGCGCATCGGCACGGTGCGCCGGCCGCCCCGGGGCGTGCCCAAAGCCGATCTTGCGGTGCGCAACTTCTACGACCTCTGGCTGCCCGAGCTGGCGCCCAGCGAGGCCTTGCTCAAGCTCGGGCTCACCGCCGAAGACGAGAAGGGCTGGAAGCGTTTCGAGCAGCGCTATCGCGCCGAGATGCGCCGGCCGGAAAAGCTGCGCCTGCTGGATCTGCTGGCGGCCCTTTCCCGGCAGACGAACTTTTCGGTGGGCTGCTACTGCGCCGACGAGAACCGCTGCCATCGGTCGATCCTGCGCCAACTGCTGGCGGATCACGGCGCCCAGCTGGATTGAACCCTGCTTGCTTACCCTTCACTGGGGGCAGATCATTTCCGGTGATTGGGATGCGGTCAAATGTGGGTGAAAATCTACTTCGAGAAAGCGGCCCGGGGATGCTTTTTCGTCAAGGGCTGCGCCGGTACCTCATCTAGCTTGCATCGGGGCAGCCGGTCGAACGGCCGCCCCGCCGACTCTAAAAGGTGTACGCAAGGTTCAGGCTGATCACATCCACGCTGGCGTCCCACTGGCCGACCAGGGCACCCCGCGACAAATCTTCGCCCACGGCCTGCTTGTCGACCTTGGGGTCATCGACGAAGATGTGCAGGTAAGCGAAGTTAATTCCGACCCGGTCGCTCAATTTGTAGCCGCCGCCCAAGGCCACCCAGTAGCGGTCTTCGTCGGGAATGCGGGGCGTGCGGTGCGCCGCATCGGGAATGGGGGTCATGTCGTAAGCCACGCCGAAACGGCCAGTGACGCGCCCGGTGAACTGGTAGACCAATCCCAGGTCGAAACGCCAGGTGTCGTCCCACGCCAGGGTCATCACCGTATCCGGTTGCCGGGAGTCATACTGGACGCGCAACTCGTTGAACCGACTCCAGTTGGTCCATGTGGCGCCGGCCAGCAGGGCCAGTTTGGCATTGAAGGCATGATAGATGCCCAAGGAGACCGTCTCCGGCAGATCCACTTCGGAGGAGGCGTCGGCGTTCACGTAATCGCCGGCGGTGGCGATGGCCCGGGCGGTGGCGTCATCATAGGTGTAATCGATATCGCCCTTGAGCTTATGATGGATTTTGGAGCGGAAGGCCAGGCCGATGCGGGAGCTTTCGGTCGGCTCGAAAAGGACGCCCAGGTTGAACCCGTAGCCCCAGCCGTCCCCGGTCATCTCGCCGAATCCGTCGTGCTGCTGGGACTGGCCGATGGCCAGGCCGAAATCGGCCTTGTTGCTCAGGGTGGCTTCCGCATATTGAAAACTCACGCCGCCGCCGATGGACCATTGCCGGCTGATCCGGAAGGCCGCGCTGGGATTGATGTTGATGGTCTGCAGGTCCGATTCCACGGCATAGTAGCGGCCGACCCAATTTCTGTCATACTCGCTCTTGAGCCCGAACGGCGTGAACACGCCGATGCCCATCTTGAAATTTTCCGACAGGCTGTGGGCGTAATACAGGTTGGGGACCAGGGCGTTCACGCCCGCATCGCCGCCCTCGTTGTCGTGGACGTTCAAAGACTGGCCGAGGACATTGGTGGAGCCCCGGTCTTCAAACTTGGCCGAAGGCATGATGAAATGCGCGCCGACCTCGAGCCGATGCCCCGAAAGCCGGGCCAACCCCGCCGGATTGTAAAAAAGGGTGCTCGCATCTTCGGCCATGGCGGCCGAGCCGGCATAAGCGGTGCCCAGCCCGCGCACGCTCTGCTCGACGATGGCGAACCCGGATGCCTGGGCCCCCTGCGCCCCGCAAAACATACCGCAAGAATAGACCAGCGCCAGCATCCATCCCCTCAGACCGCTGCCTCTGTTCATAGATTTCTCCCTTTGCGTGCCGGTTGTCTGTTGCGGAGCCGCAAGCGGGGCTCCAGTTCAAATGCCACAAAAATTCGGCGGTCGGGACCCGGGCGTGGAGAAAGGCTATTTGCCCTGGAAGCGCGGCGCCCGTTTTTCCTTGAAGGCCCGCGGCCCCTCTTTGGCGTCTTCGCTCAAAAATACGGGGATGCCGATTTCCAGCTCCTTGGCCAGGCCCTCCTTGAGCGGCAGGCCGATCCCCTCCAGGGCCGACTGCTTGATGGCCCTGACCGCCAGGGGACCGTTTCTGGCGATGATCGTCGCCACGCGCTCGGCTTCGGCCATGACCTGGTCGGGGGCCGCGATCTTGTTGATGAAGCCCAGGCGAAGCGCCTCTTCGGCGTCGATGAGCTCGCCGGTGAGCAGCATCTCCATGGCCCGGGCATAGGGCATCTGGCGCGGCAGTTTGACCGTGCTGCCCATCAGGGGCACGATGGACCACTTGACTTCCTGGAGCCCGAACCTGGCGCCTGCCGCGGCGATGCGGATGTCGGTGCCGTAGAGGATCTCGAATCCGCCGGCGATGGCGTGGCCGTTGATCGCCGCCACCACCGGCTTGTACAGCTTGAAATTGCGCAGAAAGGCCTTCTGGGCCATGAAGGGATCTTTCTGGACCTGGTGGTCCGCCTCGGTTTCCGGCTGGCGCGCACCGGTCATCAGGGGGATCAGGCGCTTGAGATCCGCGCCCGATGAAAAGACTTCACGGCCGGCGCCGGTGAGTATGGCGCAGCGCAGGGTGTCGTCGTTCTTGTAGTCGGTCCAGGCGGCCACGATTTCCACCACCGTTTCCGGGTCGAAGGCGTTCTGGGCCTCGGGCCGGTTCAGGGTAAGGTAGGCGATGCCGTTTTTCTTCTCGTAGAGCAGTGCCATGGCGAAAATCCCTTCCGTTCATAGGGGTTGGAAATGATCGATGCCCAGAATCGTGTTCTCGGGTTGCGCGGCGAAGACGGCACGGACCCGCAGGCCTTCGGCCACCCGGTCGACCACGACGCCGGCGACGAGGTGGAGCAGGGGCGTGTCGGCCCCGTCCAGGCGGATCAGGCCCAGCACGAAGGGCGGTCTGCGGGGAAGGTGCCGGTCCGCGTAGCGGACGACGGTGAAATTCTCCAGGGTGCCGGTGTCGCCCAACTCGACCCATTGGTCGCGGATGTCTTCGAGGCACCGCTCGCAGGTCTGGCGGGGGGGCACGAAGACCTTGCCGCAGGTATGGCACTTGATGCCCATAATCTTGCGCCGGTCGCGGAGAGTGGTGAGGAATATGCTTCCGACGCTGCCGGCGAAATAAGTATAAGGCAGGGCGAGCTTGCCCTGGATCGTGTAGCAATCGGACAGGTCAAAATTGGGATGCATGGCGTGATCTCCTTATGCTTCGTCTATCTCAAAGAAGAGAATGTCATCGATGCTGCCGGTGCGCGTCTCGTTCCAGACCGGCCGCAGGCGGCTGCCATGAATCACCTTATCTCCAAGGACAATGCCTCTTCTGGCCTTGTCGAGCTGGTCCGGCCGCAGCAGGTGCCAGAAGACCTCCTCGTCCCGGCAGCCGTCCAGCAAAATGCCGATGGCCCCATACGGGGTTTCGCGGGTCTCGCCGGTAAGCGGGTCGGGGCTGGCGTAGTAGCAGTACTCCAGCATGCGCATCTCTCCCTTGGGGCCGATCTCCACCCATTCGCTGTTGCGCACGCGGCAGATGGCACACGCCTCGCGCGGCGGCGACTGCAAGCGGCCGCAGGAGGGACATTTGATGGCCAGGATCTTTCGATTCTTGAGGCCCATCAGGAATTTGCCGAAAACCGGACCGGTGGCAAACCGCTGGTGGACCGAAATGGTCTTCTTGAGCACCAGCAGCTCCTGGGAGGGCTGGATTGCCGGGATGGGCGGAGAGTACTTCTGGAAGATGCGGTACGTGGCGGCGAAGGCTTCCCCATCGCCTTCCAGTTGGAGCTTGCCGGCGCGCATGGCCTCATTTGGATCGATCCTGCCGAGGGTCAGGCCTGCGAAGGTCTCACCGTCAGCGCACAGGATCGCGGCACACCCGGAGAGATCTCCCGTGGACTCGATTTCCATCCGGTCTCCGGCCAGGGTCAATTTCCATCGGCCTTCGCCGCGGATGTCATACCCCAGCGTTGTCTGCAGGCCCTGGGCGCCTTCGGGCCGGTAGCGGCGAGGCATGGTGGCGAAGATGTCAGCGACGGCAACGTCAAAATAGATGGTCATGTCACACCCCCTGCCAGTTGAGTTCTTTTTCGAGCATGAACAGCACGGTCCACATGGTGCCGCCGAACGAGGAGGCCAGGGCGTGACGCACCGGTTTCGGGATCTGGTGCGGTCCGGCGTTGCCCCGGATCTGCTTGGCGGCTTCGGCCACGCGCACCATGGCGGTGGCGCCGATGGGATTGGCGGCCAGCACGCCCCCCGAGGGATTGATGGGCATCCGGCCGTCGATGGCGATCTGCCGTTCTTCCACCAGCCTGAGGTGCGCGTCGCCCTCCAGCAGGAAGAAGTCACGCAACCAATCCACGCCCCACCAGGCCGAAGGGTCGTACATCTCGAACACATCGAAGTACGCCAGCGGGTCGGCGATGCCGTTGCGGGCGTAGAGCTGGGCGGCTGCAAAACGATGGGTAGTGGCGGTGGGATAGTAATTGTTGCACAGGTTCAGGGTCTCTTCCCGGTGCACGGTGATGTGATCCCGGATCCAGACCGGCCAGTTCGTGATATCTTTGGCTTTTTTCTCGGCCGCGAAGATGATGGCGCAGGCGCCGTCGGATTGGGAGCACATGTGGATCAAGCGCAGATCCCCGATCAGGGGTGGCGAGGTTTTCATCAAATCGTCGATCTGGTCCCACGACAGACCGAAGGCCCGGTGGGAGTTGGGGTTTTTGCAGGCGTGCTGGTCCATGATGATGCGATAGGTCATGGCCGCGCGCCGCGCCCGCTCTTCGCCGAATTCGGCGATCAGCTTGCAGGCCGCCTGATCGGTCAGGGCGCCGGACTGAAGCTTGCGCGCCCACAGCGGATCGGCCATGTTGGTGATGCCGCCGGTGGTATGCCCTTCCTGGAGCTTTTCGAACCCGATGGCCATGACCGTGTCGTACATGCCCGAGGCCACCAGGTTGTCGGCCGCGCCGACCAGGGTTCCGCCGGTGGTGCCGCCGGTGGTCAGGCGCAAGGCATCCCGTCCCAAGGCGCCGCTGCCCAGCGTGTGCCACAGGTCCGGCTGGTGGACCATCTCGAACAGCTCCATGTTCCCGTGGAGCACGCAGTCGATGTCGTCGATTGCCAGGCCGGCGTCATCCAAGGCCTGGCGCACGGCTTCATGGATCATTTCCGGCTGGTTCACCTCCTCCCGGTGGCTGGAGAACTTGGTTGTGCCGATGCCCACGATGCCGACGTGTCTGTTTTTTTTCCGGTATCCCATATTGACTCCTTACCTTTCGAGGATCAGGACGGCGTGATGCTGACCGGCCGCGCCGGTAGTGCCATGCGCCAAGGCACGCCGGGCTCCATCCACTTGGCGCTCGCCCGCTTCGCCGCGCAATTGCAGCGCGCATTCCAGGGCGCGCGCCAGTCCGCCCAGCATGATCGGGTTGCCGTTGAGCATGCCGCCGGAGCGATTGACCCGGTCCAGGCCGCTTTCGATCCAGGCACCGCCGCTGCCTTCGGGGGTCAAACCGGTCCCTTCGGCCCACAAGGGCAACTGATAGGCGTAGGCGTCGTTGAGTTCGACCAGGTCGAAGGCCGTCGATGGATCGGCGATGTCGGCCATGCTGTACGCCCGCCGGGCGGCGCGTTTGAGGGCGAAATTACCGGTCAGGTCGCGGTCGCCCAGAAAGTAGCTGTCCATGCAACTGCCGAAGCCGGTAAGCCAGACAGGCTTTTCGGTAAATTCGTGCACCCGCTCCTCGCAGCATAAGAGCATGCCCGCGGCCCAGTCGGTGACCGGGTAGGCATGCAGTTGGCGGATGGGATCGGCCAGCAGCGGAGAGGTCAGCACATCGGTCTCCGTGACCGGTGGGTTGTCGCGGGCGTAAGGGTTTCGGGCGCCGTTGGCCCGGGCGTGCATGACGACCTGCGCCAGATGGTGCTCGGTAAGCTTGGCCTTGCGCATATAGGCCCTGGCCTGCAAAGCGGCGGCCGTGAGAAAATCAAGGCCCAGGGGGCGGCAGTAAAACGGGTCGAAGGCCAGGTTGGTGTTCATCAACCGGCTTTCGGATTGCGATTCCTTGCAGTGACCCATCACCAGAATCAGATCGTCATGCCCGGAAAGAATGGCGGCCGCGGCATATCCCAGGGCATTGAGGCCGTCCTGGGCGACTTTTTCTTCACCACGGAAGTGGGCGCCCACCACGTCGGTTACCGCATTGTCGGAGATGGTGCGGGCATCGAAGACATCATCCGAGCAGGTGACCACATTGCGGATGCCCTGCTCCATGTCGAAGGTGACCCCGGTCTGTCGGACAATGGATTCGAAGCATTCCAGCACCATGCCCTGGAAGCGCTGATACCAGATATCGGGTTCGTTCTTGATCTGCGCCACCGCGCAAATGGCGACTCGGTTCATAGGCGATTCCCTTTCTTGCCGGCATACCCCTGCCAATCGAAGCTTCACGCGCAAATGCTTTCTCGCTTCAATGCGACAGAGGTTCGGAGTTCTCGGCGTACATGCGTTGAATTTCTTTCTCGTACTTTTTGTAGATGACATTGCGCTTCAACTTGAGCGAGGGCGTCAGTTCGCCGCCCGCCTGGGAGAATTCATTCTTCAGGATGTGATACTTCTTGATCGTTTCGTAGCGGGCCAGCTTTTTGTTCTTTTCGGCCACGTGCTCATCCACGATCTTCAAGAACTCCGGATCGTCCAGCAGGGCTTCTCCGCGCGTGGCGATACCCTTTTGTTCGGCCAGGAGATGCGCTTGAGTCATTTGGATGGTGATCAGGGCCGATAGGAATTTCTTGCGTTCACCCACCACGATAAAGTGGGTGAAAAGCGGGTCGAACATGAAGATGCCCTCGATCTTCTGAGGCGCCACATTCTTGCCGCCGGAGGTGATGATCAGGTCTTTTTTGCGGTCGGTGATGGTCAAGAAGCCATCGGCATCGAACCGGCCGATGTCGCCGCTCATGAGCCAGCCGTCGGCGGTGAAGCTGTTTCGGGTCTCCTTCGGCATCTTCCAATAGCCCGCGAAGACGTTGTCCCCCTTGACGAGGATCTCGCCGTCCTCGGCGATCTTTACCTGGACGCCGGGGATCGGCTTGCCCACCGTGCCGATCTTGTAGTCGGAAAGGTTGCTCATGGTGGCCGGCGCGCAGGTCTCGGTCATGCCGTAGCCTTCGATCACGGTGATTCCCGAGGCATTGAAGAACAGAATGATATCCCGGGAGGTGGGCGCGCCGGAGGCCGTCATCCAGCGCACCCGGCCGCCCAGGGCCATGGCCAGTTTTTTGAAAATCAGGGCGTAGGCCAGTTTGTATTTCAACCCCAGCAGCAGCGGGATCGCCTGCTTCTTTTCGCGCAATGCGCTGATCTTCAGGCCGATGCCGTAGCCCCAGTGAAACATGTTTTGCTTCCAGGGCGGCTGTTCCTGAACCTGGGCCAGGATGCGCTGGTATACCTTTTCACAAACGCGCGGTACGGCGAGCACCATGGTCGGCCGTTTTTCCTTCACGTCATTGGCGAAGGTGTCGAGACTCTCCGCGTAGGAGGCCGTCAACCCCACATACATGCCGTAAAAATGGCCGGCGATGCGTTCGAAGACATGGCTCAAGGGTAAAAATGGCACCGTCTGATCGCTTTCGAAGCCGAATTTGGGCGTGATGCGATCCAGGGAATCGATGACCGCCATGATGTTCTTATGGGTGATCATGGCTCCCTTGGGGACACCGGTGGTGCCGGAGGTATATACCAGGGTGGCCAGATCGTCCGGAACCACGGCGGCGGCCAGTGTCGCAAACTGCTCCGGCTGCTTTTCAAGCTGCTGCTGGCCGAGGGCAAGCAGGGCATTGAAGCTCATGACATCGTCCCTGGCAACGGTGTCGGCGGCATCGAAAACAACGATTTTTTCCAGTTCCGGGACCTCGCCGGCGATGGTCAGCACTTTCGTCAACTGAAGCACGTTTTCCACAAACAGCACCCGTGCACCCGAATTGTGAAGGATATGTTTGATCTCTTCGGCCACCAGGGTGGTGTAGATGGGAACCGACACCGCCCCGAGGCCGAGGATTCCCATGTCCGCATAGAGCCACTCCAACCGGTTTTCGGAGAGGATGGCTGCCATCTGCCCCTTGCGCAACCCCAGGCTGTACAGTCCCATCCCGGTCTCGCGGGCGCGTTCATAATACGTGCTCCAGGTGGCTTTTTGCCAGGTTCCGCCGCGCTTTTTCTCCACGGCGACCCGCTGCTTGTAGCGCTTGGCCCGACTGACAAATACGTCGTTGATGGTCTTTTCCATCGTTACCCCCTTGAACATCAGATTAAAAAGCGCGTGATGATCTCCTTCATGATCTCGGTGGTGCCGCCTCCGATGGACAGGATCCGGTTGTCGCGGTAAAGCCGCTCCACCAGGTAGCCGCGCATGAAGCCATAACCGCCGAAGATCTGGACCGCGTCGTAGGTGACCTTATCGGCAACGCTGCAGGCGAAGTTCTTGGCCATGGCCACCTCCTTGATCTGGTCCACCCCTGAACCGATCTTGGCCGCCACCCGGTACGTGAACTCCGTGCTGGCTTCGATCAGCGTCGCCATGTCCGCCAGTTTATGGCGCGTCACCTGAAACCCGCTCAGCCTCCTGCCGAACGCCTGGCGCTCCTTGGCGTATTTGACGGCCTCCTCCAGCGCCATGCGCGCCGTCATGTTGGCCATGATCGCCAAGGCCAGTCGCTCCGACTGAAAATTGGCCATGATGCCCAGGAAGCCTTGATTCTCCGGGCCAAGCCGGTTTTGCACCGGCACACGGCAGTTGTCGAAGAAGATCTCTCCGGTGTCGGAACACCACCAGCCGGTTTTTTTCAACCTCTTGGCCACCGAATACCCGGGGCGGTCGGCCTCGATCACCAGCAGACTGATGCCATGCGCCCCCTCGCCGCCGGTGCGAACTGCGGTCGTGACCAAATCGGCCCGGCAGGCGCTGGTGATAAACGTTTTGCTGCCATTGACGATGTAGTCGTCGCCTTCCCTGATCGCCGTGGTGGTCAGGTTGGCCACATCCGAACCGCCTCCCGGCTCGGTGATCCCCAAGGCCGCGATCTTTTCGCCCGCCAGAACCGGCGTGACGAACCGGCGCTTCTGCTCCTCGTTGCCCAGGGCCAGGATCGGCGGAATGGCGATGTTGAGCGAGCCCAGCCCCGCGCAGAATCCGCCGGACCCTGAACGCATCAACTCCTCGTTCATCACGATCTTGAAGAAAATGTCTCCCGGCGTGCCGCCGTACGCCTCGGGGAACCCCATGCCCAGGATGCCCACCGCGGCAGCCTTTTTGTACAGCTCTCTGGGAAATTCGCCGGCCTCCTCCCAATCGTCGATGAAGGGCAGCACCTCCTTCTTGATGAATTCCCGGATCGATTTGCGCACCATCTCATGGGCCTTGCTGAAGTACTCCTGACAAGTGCATTCGGTTTTAAATTCGATGGTCATTGCATTCTTCCTTTTTCTCTTTGCGAGCTACGCAGTATGTCTGTTGGGATTCCAGAAGTGGTAGGTTGCCGTCCAGATCAAGGCCGCTGCGCTTTCGAAACCGCAGGCGTAGTTCCTCTACGCCGAGGATTTAAAAAGCGCGAGAACGCGGATATGGACCGCAAGATGCCGCTTCTGGAAGCCCACCGCTACCCCAGCGGCACCGGCGGAATGGCCAGACAACTGCCCTCCGCCACCAATTCCCCCTTCTGGTTGAGCCAGCGCAACTCCATGCGCACCCACTTGCGCGCATCGATCTTCTCCGCCACCTCGCCGATGGCCGTGATGGTGTCGCCGAAATAGGTGGGCTTGCGAAAGCGCACCGTGATTTCCGGAATGACCGTTCCCAGGCCGGGCAGCTTCATGCCCAGCACCGGTGCGATCAGGCTCTGGGGCAGAGCGCCGTGGGCGATGCGCGTGCCGAAGGGGGTCAACTTGGCGAATTCTTCGTTCAAGTGCATGGGGTTGAAATCGCCGGAGATGCCAGCGAACAAGTAGACGTCGGTCTCCGAGATGGTTTTGGTGAAAGAGGCTGACATCCCCACCTCCAACGCCTCATAGGAATAACCCAGCTCGATCTTGGGTTTTTCTTCCAGAGGCCGGAAATGGTCGATATCCAGGATGGAAGAAGTCGTCTTCTTGGCGAACACCGCCTGGACGCGCTGACCGGTCCTGACTTTGGTCAGCGGGATACCCTTGACGATATGGGCCAGGGGCGTGTCGGCTCCGTCGAGTTTGATCAAGGCCAAGATGTAGGGCGGTTTGACCGGCTGGTGGGGCTCCTCGTAGCGGATGACCGTGTGGCCGGTGATGGTGCCGGTGTTTTTCACCTCCACCCAATGGTCGGCGATCTTCGCCCCACAGCTCACACAGGTGGAGCGGGGAGGAACGAAAACTTTATCGCACGTCTGGCAGCGCAGCCCCTGGATTTTCTTCTGGTCGCGCAGCTGGATCAGGAAACGGCTGCCGGTTCTGCCGGCAAAGTACTGATAAGGCAGGGCCAGTTTTCCATCGACGATGAAACTGTCGGCTTTGGCGGTCATGGTCAATCTCCTTTATCTGTATCAATCGATGAGTTCGAAGTATTTGATGTCGGTGACGGCGCCTTTGCGGTGTTCTTCCCATACCGGCCGCACCCGATCGCCCTTCTTGGCCCGATGCCGGTCCTCGGGCTTGAGTTCGTGCCAGAGCGTCTCGTGATCCTTGCAGCCGTCCAGCAGAAAATGTGCCGCGATGTAGGGGGTTTCACGAACCTCGCCGGTCAGCGGATCGGGACTGGCGTAGTAGGTGATATCCAGAATGGAGATCACGCCCTCCGGCCCGACTTCCACGAATTCTCCGGCGCGCACCACGCATTCGGCGCACACCTCACGGGGTGGGAGCTGCAGCCGGCCGCAGGAGGGACAGCGGTTGGCCAGAATTTTTTTCTGCTGGATGGCTTTGAGGAATCGGCCCATGACCGGCCCGGTGGAAAATTTCTGCGGGATAGAGAGTATCTGCTTCTTGACGATCAGTTCTTCGCCTTCGGCCTCGGTCTGGCCGCTGGGCGGCGTGTACTTCTTGAAGAATTTGGTGGCTTTGGTCAGCAGCCCCAGATCCCCCTCGACACTGAGCTTGCCCGTAGTAAAGGCGGTCATGCCATCGAGTTTGCCGAGCGTGATGGCGATCCAATCCTTGGCCGCGCAAGTGGTGGTGACGTTGGGTTCCTTGAGTCCCTGCACGATTTTGACCGTGCCGTCGCTGACGCACACGGTCCAGTCACCGCCGCCCGTACCCGTAATCCGATAACCGTAATTGGCCCGGATGTCCTTCAGGTTTTCCGGGATGGCGCGCCGTTCCATGGTACCGAAGATGTCGGCCACCGACACCTCCGGTGCCGCGGCCGGCGGAACATACTTCTTGAAGAAGGTGGTGGCCTTGGTAAGCAGCCCCAAATCGCCCGCCACCTTGAGTTTGCCGGAAGAAAAAGCAGTCATGCCATCCAGTTTGCCCAAGGTGATGGCGATCCAGTCCTTGTCCGCACAGGTGGTGGTGACATTGGGATTCTGAAGGCCTTGCTCGATCCTGACCGTGCCGTCATTGACGCACACGGTCCAGTCGCCGCCACCGCTCCCCATAATCTTATAGCCATAGTTGGCCCGGATGCCTTTGAGGTTTTCCGGTATGGCGCGCTGCGCCATCGTTCCGAAGATGTCGGCCACCGACACCTCCGGTCCCTTGGCCTGCCGGGGGGTACCTTCCTTGGCCCATTGGCGCAGGGTCTTTTTGAGGACCTTGCCTACCGGGTTGCGCGGAAAATCCTCCGTCAGAAGCTCCACGTACCGGGGCACTTTGAATTTGGCCAGATTCTGCCGGCAAAAGTCGATGACCTCTTCCTCGGTCAGCGTGTCGTCCCGGGCAACCACGAAGACCTTGACCTCTTCGCCCATGGTCTTGTCCGGCACGCCGACCGTGGCGGCCTCAGCGATCTTGGGATGGGTGGCCAGCAGGTTGTCGATCTCCTTGGGATAGATGTTCTCGCCGCCGCGGATGATCATGTCTTTGATGCGGTCCACGATGAAAATATAGCCGTCTGCATCCTTGACGCCCACGTCGCCGGTGTGCAGGTAACCGTCGATGATGGTTTTGGCGGTCTCTTCCGGGTTGTGGTAGTACCCCTTCATGATGTTGTCGCCTTTGATGACGATCTCGCCGCTTTGGCCGGTGGGCACTTCCCGCCCCTGCTCGTCCACGATCTTGACCTCCTGACCGGGCAGGGGCAGGCCGATGGAGCCCACCTTGCGCACCCCTTTGCGCGGGTTTATGGTGCTCACGCAGGTGCCTTCGGTGAGCCCATAGCCCTCGACGATCGGAATCTTGAAGGTGCTTTCGAATTTCTTCATCAATTCTTCGGTCAGGGGCGCGGCGCCGCAGATCCCGAACTCGATGCAGGCAAGGTCGTGCTTCCGGCTGGAGGGGTCGGACAGCAGAATTTGATAAACCGCCGGTACCGCCGACCAGAAATTGATGCGGTACTTGGCCACGGTTTCCCAGAACTCGCCGGCGGAAAATGCTTTGCGCAGCACGATCTGGTGGCCTTTCTCCATGGACGAGGTGCAGGTCAGCATGGCGTTGACGTGGAACAGGGGCAGGAAGCACAGGAAGTTCTTTCTTTCATCCGTATCCAGGGCCCGGTTGATGCCCTGGGCATCGGCCACCACGTTTTTATGGGAGAGCAGCACGCCCTTGGGATTGCCCGTCGTGCCGGAGGTATAAAAAATGAAGGCCGTATCCTCCGGGCCGGCATCGCACTTGACTTTGCGGGTGTCGTCCTGGGCCATCAGATCAGTGAAGGCGATGTGCTCGGGACGCGGTGAGTCGCCCACTTCGATGACTTTTTGAAGGTACGGGCAGTTGGCCTTGATTTCGTCGTAGATCGGCAAGTACTGGTCTTCCACGATCAGGCCGGTGCCCTGGGAGTCGTTCAGCAGGTATTGGACTTCCGGCCCTTTCCACCAGCCGTTGATGGGCCCGGCCACCGCCCCGATCTGAATGATGGCGTAGTAAGCGATGAGGGTTTCCGGACTGTTCTGGACCCACACGTGAATGAAGTCGCCTTTTTTGAACCCCTGGGCCTTGAGGGCGTTGGCCAGGCTGTGGATTTTGTTTTCCAGGTCGGCGTAGGTGTAGACTTTATCGTAGAAGTTGATGTAGGGGGCCGTCTTGAACTTTTTGACAGCGGTTTCGATATATTGCGCCAGGTTGATTGCCATGCTGGGCCTCCTTATTGGCCAAAAAAGTTAACCTTCGGTTGCTCTGCGGATCAGCGCGGAACTTCCCGGGTCAGCAGAAGCAGCACGCTCCAGAGGGTGCCGCCGAAACCCGATGCCAGGGCCTGGTTCACGGTTTTGGGCACCTGGTGTTCGCCGGCGTCGCCCATGATCTGCAGGGCCGCTTCGGCCACCCGCACCATGGCTGTGGCGCCGATCGGGTTTGAGGCGATCACGCCGCCCGAAGGGTTGATGGGAAACGTGCCGGTCAGGCTGATGGCGTCGTTTTCGACCATGCGCAGGTGCTCGTCGCCTTTGAGCAGCAGAAATTCCCGGATCCAGTCCAGGCCCCACCAACTCGATGGGTCGTACATTTCAAAGACATCGATCTGTTTAAGCGGGTCGGCGATGCCGTTACGGGCATAGAGCTTTTCGGCGGCATAACGGTGACTCATCAGCACCGGGGCGTCGCCGAAGATGCAAAAGCTTTCCTCACGGTGCACCGTGAGGTGATCCTTGATCCAGGCCGGATTTTTGCGCAATTGCTTCGCCTTTTCTTCGGAAGCGAAGATCATGGCACAGGCGCCGTCGCTCTGGGAGCACATGTGAATCATGCGCAGTTCGCCCACCAGGGCCGGCGAGTTGGTCATCAGCTCCTCGGCCTGGTCGAACTCCAGCCCCAGGCGGCGGTGGGCCTTGGGGTTTTTCATGGCATGTTTGTCCATGAGGATGCGGTACCGCATGGCCGCTTTTTTGGCCCTTTGCTCGCCGAATTCCTCAATCGTCTGGGCCGCGGTCATGCCGGTGAGGGCGCCGGTCTGGAGTTGGCGCGCCCAGAGCGGGTCGGCCATGTTGGTGATGCCGCCGGTGGTGTGGCCTTCCTGAAGTTTTTCGAACCCGATGGCCAGCACCACGTCGTGCAGGCCCGAAGCCACCAGGTTATCCGCGACGCAGCACAATGTGGCGCCGGTGGTGCCGCCGGTGGTGACGCGCAGGGTCTCTTTGCCGAAAGCGCCGCTGCCCAGGGTGTGCCACAGGTCCGGCTGGTGAACCATTTCAAAGAGTTCCATGTTGCCGTGGACCACGCAGTCGACGTCGTTCATGGTGATGCCGGCATGGGCCAGGGCTTCGGCCACGGCTTCCTGAATCATTTCAGGCTGGTTGACATCCTCGCGATGGCTGGAAAACACCGATTGCCCGACGCCGACGATGCCGACGTTTCGATTCTTTTTCATGGATCGCCTCCTAATCCCGTTGCAGAGTAAGAACTGAATGAAATTGGCCGGCCGCTCCCATCACGCCATGCGCCAAGGCGGTTCTGGCATCCGCCACCTGTCGCGCGCCGGCCTCGGCCCGCAGTTGCAGCGCGGCTTCGGCGGCCCGCACGAGGCCGCCCAGGATCAGGGGGTTGCCGGCCAGCATGCCGCCGGAAACATTGACGCGCTGACGGGTGGGGCCGTCGTCGTCGATCCAGCGCGCCCCGTCGCCTTCGGCGCAAAGCCCCAGGCCCTCGGCCCACAGGGGTTGCTGATAGGCGTATTGGTCGGAAAGTTCCACCACATCGAAGGCCGACTTCGGATCGCTGATGCCGGCGCGCCGGTAGGCGCGCTGCGCCGCTTGTTTGAGCGCGAAATTGGCGGTCAGATCTCTGTCGCCCAGGAAGAAGCTGTCCATGCAGTTGCCCGTGCCGGTGATCCAGACCGGGGTTTTGGTGATTCGGCGGGCGATCTCCTCGGCGGCCAGCACCAGCCCGACAGCGCCGTCGGAGACCGGGTAGGCATGCAGTTTACGGATGGGATCGGCCAGCATGTCGGAGGCCATCACCGCCTCGGCCGTCAGGGGTTCGAGTTCGGTGATGCAGGGATTTTGAGCTGCATGCTGCCGCGCAGCCACCACGATTTTGGCCAACTGGGTGTCGTTCAGGCCGCTCTTCTGGGCATAGGCTTGCGCCTGCAGACCGGCGGCCGCGCAGAAATCCAGGCCCACCGGCCGGGTAAAGAATGGATCAAAGGCCACATGGGTGACCATGTTGCGGCTTTGGCCCTGGGATTCCTTGCAGTGGCCGATAATCAGGACCTGGTTGCAATGACCGGAGGCGATCGCGGCCAGACCGTAGTAAATGGCCTGAATGCCTTCCTGGGCCACTTTTTCGGCGCAGCCGAAATGCGCGCCCAACACATCGGTCATGGCATTGTCGGAGATCGTGCGCGCATCGAACACATCGTCGGAGACGTTGATCGACATGTCGATACCTTTTACTTCCCGACGGTGGCGGGAGAATTTGATGTCTATCTGCTCCCGCAACTTCTCCAAAACCTCCAGGGCCATGCCTTGGAACCGCTGGTCCCATTTGTTGCGCGCATAGGTCGTTTGAGCGACCGCGCAGATTGCCACTTTCCTTGCCATTGGAAGCACCTCTTTTTGTTGGTTTTTGGAATAAAGGCCGAGGCCCGGGAGATCAGGAAACACTTCTACTGCTCAGCCGTTGATCTATTTTTGCCGATGGTCGTCTTTAAATTGTGTGGAACTCTGGTACGAATCGCTTGAGGTTACTGTTGTATCTTTCGACTTCCCCGCGGAAAGCCGTTAGAAACCAATTCAAAACCTGCCCGCAGGCCAATCCGGGCGTTGGGGCCATGATGTCCAATCATATAAACTTCCTTGGTTTTCAACCTGGTGGAAGGTTTTGAAATGGCGTCTAAGCATAACAGTTCCAAAAATCTCCATTCCGGATGGCCCGAATGATGCCGTCCTTGTTCCGGGGACCGTCCATCTCGATCCAAGCCCGGCCGCATCCAAGGCGGGTATGGGCGTCGTCGGTGGCCACTTTGACATACGGCAGCGCTTCGATTTCATATTCGCGAACGCGAAATCCCTTGCTGGTCACCTCCACGGCATCGATGGGAATGCGCTGCGCCACACTGGCGATCCGATCGATCACCTTGTCCATGGGCAGGCCGAGTTCCGATGGATGATTGAAGATATGCAGCCGCTCCTTTTCTCCTTTGATACGGTTGACGTGGACGTAGCCTTTCTCGAACACCGTCAGTTCCAGGCCCTCGAAGACGATCAGGTCGGTTTGAATCGTCTGGAGGACATCGTAGCAGTTGGGCCGGAGCAAATAGTCATGATCGGTGAGGGCGAGAAAATCGAAGCCCAGCGCGGTATAAACATGCACCACCTCGGCAACGCTCATGTCGCCGTCCGAACAGGTGGTGTGCGTATGCAGGGCCCCCTTTAAATGCATGGCTTACTTCTTCGCTTCGGAAAAAAGATTCTGAACGCCGCCCAGGATGAATTCCACGGCGTCGCGGCCGATCCTTTTCAGGTGCTCGGCCTGGTCCTGCCACATGACGTACTGGTAGGCCACACGTTCATAGATCCCCATGATGGACACTGCGACCACCTCGGGAGAGAATTTTCCGGTGTAGGTCACGCCCTGGTGCCGGCAGACCAGCGACAGCGCGGAGAGCAGATCCTGGATGCATTGATCGAAGAGCGCTTTGCGATATTGCTCGACTTCCGGACTCTTGCCCACCGACTCGCGGAAGATGATGGTGCACTTTTCGGGATAGTTGACGCAAAAATCCTCAAAAAAGGCCTGCCCGGCGCATTTGAAGCCTTCCAGGTTTTCCCCATGGGTTATAAAGGCGTTGCCGATGATGCTGCGCAGCAGGAGGCCGATGGCATCCATCATCTGAACCAGCAGGTCCTCCTTGTTCTTGAAATAGAAGTAAACCGCACCCACCGATACTTCCGCCGCTTCCGCGATCTGCTCCATGCTGGTCTGGGAATAACCCTCCCGGGCAAACAACTTTTCCGCGGCAGTCAAAATGGTCTGATAGCGATGCTCGCGTTCCCGCTGTCGGCGAAGCGCCGATTTGGATGCGACTTGCGCAGTGGCGGCTTTCTTGAATGACATTTGGTCTGGTTTCCTTTTTAAGCTAAACGCGTAATCCCAGGGCCTGGTCGCCGATTCTGACCCGGGCAATTTCCGTGGAGGTGCCGGCAATCTGACCGTACTTTGCGCAGCGATAGGCGCGCTCTGCGCCCTTGCCGACCTCATAGCCCGCCGTGCCCAAAATGCGCAAGGCTTCGCCGGATACGGTTTCGCAGGCTTCCGTGCAAAATACCTTGGCACAGAGTGCCAGGGACTCGGCCTCCCGAGGACGGGTTTGGGCCGACGAGGCGGCGCGCAAGGCGAACAACTGGGCGGTCTGGTACAGGGTCAACATCTCCGACAGCTTGAAGCCGATCTCCTGGTAGGCGATGATGGGCTTGCCGCCGCTTTTGTGAGTCTTGGCATGGCTCTTGGCCGCCTCGAAGGCGCTTTTCATCAGCCCCAGGCTGAGGCCTGTCAGGAGTTGATTTTCAAATAAGCGGATGCCGGACAGTCCGTCGCTGCGACCCATGGCAATGACCTGGTCCATCGGGACGATGCACCCTTCCAGGCGGATGTCGGCCATGGCCGTACCTTCATAGCCCAGGGTCCTTTTGCGCGCGCGGATGCTCACGCCGGGGTTCTCTTTTTCGATTATGAAAAGGACCGGTCTGTGATCCAGACTTCCCGCCACCGCGATCCAGTCGGCTATGGGAGCGTTAACCACATGTGGCTTGTGGCCGTTGACCGTGACCCAGTTGCCGTTCCTGACGCCGGAAGTGATCAGCGCATCGCTGTCGGTGTTGAGGCTTTCCTCGCACAGGGCGACCGCTCCCAGCAATTTTCCCGAGAGCAGCGGATTCAACCATTTTTGTTTCTGGGCGACGTCGCCCCAGGCATCGATGATCCGCCCGAAGATATGGGTGCCGTGTCCGATCGAAAGCGCCACAGAGGGCGAGATCGCCGCGATTGCCTCCAAAGCGCTCATGAGCGTGACCAGGCCGTTGAGTCCTTCCACGGGCATGATTCCCAATTTCAAATACGGTGTGTCCGCCAGCAGGGACAAAATCTGGTCCAGATGATACCGAAGATCCGCCGCAGATCGCAAGGCTTCGATTTTTTCTTCCGCATAGGGTGACATCGCTTCATGGAGCTTTATGCAAAAGTCGAATTCCTGTGGGCTGAAGTCGTAATTCATCTTCGCTCCTTTTAGATCAATTTGGATATGATCATTTTCTGAATATCGGAAGTGCCGCCACCGATGGGCGCCAAGCGGCTGTCCCGGAAGATGCGCTCCATGTCGTACTCATGGCAGTACCCATAGCCACCGAAGAGCACCACGGCGTCATTGGAGGGGGCCATGCTCCAATCGCCCACGAACAGTTTGGCCACGGCGGCCTCCAAATGATTCAAGGGCCGGCCCTGGTCCTTGCACCAGGCAATGCGGTAGACCAGGCCGCGGGCGGCCTCGCCGAAGATGCGGATGTTGGCGATCTTGTGCTTGATGGACTGGAACTGGGCGATGGCGCGGCCGAACTGCTCGCGCTTCTTAGCGTATTCCACGCAACGGTTGAGCATGTAGGTGGAGGCACCGATGAACGGGGCCAACAGAGCGCTGCGGTCCCATTCCACGGTCTGTAGAGACATGTTGAAGCCCTCGTTTTCCGTGCCCAGCAGGTTCTGGGCCGGGATCACGCAATCGCTGAAGAACAGCTCCGATGTTTGCGAGGTGCACACTCCCATCTTGAGGATGTTGGGGCCGGACGAAAACCCCTTGGTGCCTTTTTCCACGATGAAGGCCGAGATGCCGGCATGTTTCTTCTCCGGATCGGTCTTGGCGTACACCACCGCCACATCGGCGATGGGACCATTGGTGATGAAGATCTTGCCGCCGTTGAGCACGTAGGTGTCCCCCCGTTTTTCGGCCGTGGTGCGCATGGAGGCCACATCCGAACCGGCGTTGGGTTCGGTCAGGCCCATGCATCCGATCCACTCGCCCGAGGCCAGCTTGGGGATGTATTTGCGGCGCTGGGCTTCGGTGCCGTGCCGGAAGATGGTATCCGCGCACAAAAAGGTGTGGGCGCCGTACGCCAGGGTCAAGCCACCGTCCACCCCGGCCTCGCCCAGGGCTTCGCCGGCCAGCACGGTGGTGATGACATCCGCGCCGCCCCCGCCGTAAGCCTCCGGAAAATGCAGCCCCAGGATGCCGAACTCTCCCAATTTGCGGAATGACTCGAAATCGAATTGCTTTTTAAGCTCGAACGCCTGAATGCGCGGCACGATCTCTTTTTTGGCAAACCGGATGATCTCTTTTTTGAACATCAATTGATCTCTGGTGAACTCGAAATCCATCGGCGGTCCTCCTCGATCTTCCCCATCTATTTGAATATATGAGTCATTCAGGCGATTGAACTGGATCGAATGGCTCGAACATAATCCAATTATAATAATGAATACGATTCATCATTAAAATCAGATTCGGGTTTATGTCAAGTATTATTATTGTTACTGAAATTGTAACTTTCGGACTGCAGGCCGAGCGGGACCCCATGAAGCGGGGGTGGCGCATGATGGGGCCGGCCTTCAACCCGCTCGGCGATTAAAGCCTCGGTCCCGGGCGATGAGGTCCAGGTGCAGGGTCGTTAGATGGACCTGCATCGCCCGCTTGTCCAAGGCGCCATACCCTTGATCCATTACTTTTAAATAACTCTTGCAGGCGTCGCAGGTCTCCACCCGAAAACGCGGGTCTCCCTGAACTGTGAAGTAGTCGACATTGCCCGTGGTGCCGCAGTCCCAGCAGCGATGGCGCGAAAAGGGCCAGCGGGTGGCACAGGCGCCGCAGAGCAGATGCTTGGCCCGGGTTTCGGCATCGAGCAGCCCCAGAAGGGGGGCATCGCCGCAGAACGGGCAATATCCCCAGGCCCAGCGCTGCAATTCCGGAAGATTTTGTACGCCGGCGGCCTGGATTTCCAGCAGGGGATGGGTCGTCTCTTGAAGCAAAAAGCGCATCATTTCCGATTGCGCCGCCATGGCAGGCGCTTGCCCGAGGGCTTGCGCGAGCAGTTCCTCGAAGCAGCCATCCAAGGTCGCCTGATAGCGGATGGCCCTGGCCTCGTCGGGCTTTTGGGCTTCGACCAGCGTCAACAGATCCAGGAAATAGGCCTTGAGCAAGGCGGGATGGGCTTTAAGCTCTCGGCGGTCGAAGAGGGGAAAGCCGTTTTCGAGTTTGACGGCGGCCAGATCCCGGGAGATGGCGGGCGGCTCCAGAACAGCCCGGAGGGCGCGCAGGTAAGGTTCCCGCAGTATGGCGATCTGGTCGAAGAAGGCGCGGATATCCACATACACATCGTTTTCAGCGAGATCGCAATCCATTTGAGACATGGCAGGCTCTCCTTTTTCTTTGCTCCGGTCTAACGGTTCGTTTCGCCCTGCTTGCGGTGCGGATCGTGAAGGCCGCGTTCCCTGAAGTGCATCAATCCGGCCGCGGCCAGCGCCGCAACGCCGACGGCCATCGGCATCCGGGTCTTGGCCATCCGATGCCGCCGGGGGATCGGCATGGCCTGGGCCAGGGGATAGTGTTTGGAATTCAACGGCAAGATCCACAGGGTGTTGTAGTCTTCCATCGGGTCCGGATAGACATTGGCTTCCGCGCCCAGGGCCTTGACCCGCGCTTCGACGAAACGCAACATTTCCTTGCGGGGTCCGAAATTCAAGGACCCGGTGGAGCACGCCTGGACGCAGGCCGGCTTGAGCCCGTGGGTAATGCGGTCGACGCACAGGGTGCATTTGACGATGCGGCCGCTGACGTCGTCCTTGCGTGGAATACCATACGGACAGGAGGAGGCCACATCGTCAAAATCCAGCTCTCTGGTCTTTTCGGTAAAAATCACCGCGCCCGAGTCATCCCGGACAATGGCTTCCGGAAGGCTTTCGGCGCCCTCCATGCACCGCGGGTCCTCGCAATGCCGGCAGCGGTCGTTGAAAAAGGCCCAATCGATCTTGCCGTCGGCCAGGCGGGTCTCCATGAAGACGATGCGGTTCCAGGTGTTGGCCGAAAGATCGGGCGGATTTTCATGGGTACCGCGGTTTTGAGTCTGTTCGGCCTTCAACTGGTTCCAGTTCTTACACGCCACCTGGCAGGCGCGGCAGGCGGTACACTTGGATATATCGATGCAAAGCGTCATATGTTCCATGGGCTGCTCCTGTGTTAAGGGTCCACGTCGCCTCACGCTTTTTTAACCACATCCACCATGAAGACTTTGCTTTCCGGGATCATGGTGTTGGCATCCCCGATGTTGGGCGTAACGATGTTGGCGCTGTCGCCGAAAGTAAAGACTTGCGGCTTCTTGTCGTTGGCCGCGTATTTTCTTTCGGCGGTGGTCACCCAGCCATAGTGATAGGGAATGCCCACCTGGTGGATGGTCTTGCCGGCGATGGTAAACGGCGCCCAGCGCACGGTCACCATGGCCACGGCCTCCAATTGGCCGCGGGCCGATTTGACGATGACGATTTCGCCGGTCTTGATGCCTTTTTCCGCGGCCAGTTCCGAGCTTATCTCCACGAACATGCCCGGTTCCAGTTCGGCCAGCCAGGGCTGCCAGCGCGTCATGACCCCGGTCTGCCAGTGTTCGGTGACCCGGTAGGTGGTGCAGACCAGGGGATACCGGGGATCATGGCTGGCCCGCAGGTTGACATCCGAGGTGGTGGAACGATCGAAGCGCTTCAGCACCGGGCTGATGAATTGGGCGGAGAGCAGGTTTTTCTCCATGGGGCTTTCCAGCGGTTCGTAATGCTCGGGGAACGGGCCATCGGCCAGACCCGGTCCGAAGATGTGGCCGTGGCCTTCGGTTTGGGTGATGAAGGGATAGCGCGATTTTTCGCCGGAAGCGAGCGGCGGCCAACCGCCGTCGGCCACGTCGCCTTTCCAGACATTGAGGTGCCACTCGATGACCGGTTTTTCCGGCTGCCAGGGCTTGCCGTCCAGATCCACCGAGGCGCGGTTGTACAAGATGCGCCGGTTCATGGGCCAGCTCCAGGCCCACCCGGGATACAGGCCGATGCCGGAGGGATCGTCCTTGTTCTTGCGCGCGGACATGTTGCCTTCCTGGGTGTAGGAGTTGCAGTAGAGCCAGTTGCCGCAGGAGGTCGAACCGTCGTCGGCCAGCGAAGTAAAGCCGGGGACGAGAGTGCCGCGGTTGTAAAGCTTGCCGTTGATGACTTTGTCTTCCAGGAAATAGCCGTTGATCTCCTTGGCGACCCGGTGCGGGTCGATGTGCGTGACCTTGCCGGCGGCGTCCTTGGGGCCGTATTCCCAGCGCAGTTTGAGGATCGGTTCGGCGAAGACGCCCTTCTTGGCTTTGTAGAGCGCCCGGATGCGTTGGAAGAGAGCGTTGACGATGTCCGCATCCGGCAGGGCTTTGCCCGGCGGGTCGACGGCCTTGTAGCGCCACTGCATCCAGCGTCCGCTGTTGGAAAGACTGCCTTCCTTCTCGTAAGAGGCTGCGCAGGGCAGCATGAAGACTTCGGTCTTGATCTGCTTGGGATCCATGCCGGGACCGCGCCAGAATGAGGCGGTTTCGTTGTCGAAGAGATTGACATTCACCAGCCAGTCCAGTTTGGTCAGGGCCTGGCGGCCTTTGTTGCAGTTGGCGCCGCTGCACGCCGGGTTCTGGCCCCAGGCGAAGAAGCCCTTGAATTTCTCCTGGTACAGAAGATCGAAGATCGTCAGCCAGGAGTAATCCACGCCCGCGTCGATCTTGGGCAGATACCGATAGGCCTCTTCCAGGGCAACCTCCTGACCGTAAAACTCCCGTAACAAGCTGGCCGAGTACTTGGGATAGTTGCGCCACCAGTTGGCGCTCAGGGGATCGGCGCTCTGGGGCGTGTTGGCCGTGTTGTAAGCCGCGAAGGTCTCCTGGCCGGCCTTGGGGGTTTTTAGATAACCCGGCAGGATGTGGAACAGCAATCCGTGGTCGGTGGAGCCTTGCACGTTGGACTCGCCGCGCAGGGCGTTGACCCCGCCGCCGGCCACACCCATGTTGCCCAGCAGGAGTTGGATGATGCTCATGGCCCGGATGTTCTGGGTGCCCACGGTGTGCTGGGTCCAGCCCATGGCGTAGAGCACCGTGCCGGATTTGTCCGGCGCTCCGGATTTGGCATAGGTGGCGTAGACCGCCAGCAATTTATCCGGGGGGGTGCCGGTGATCGACGAGACGATCTCCAAATTGTAGCGCGAAAAGTGCTTCTTGAGCAGTTGGAAGACGCAATGCGGGTCTTGCAGGGTCTTGTCCTTCAGGATGTTGCCCTTGTCGTCCCGCTGATAGGCCCAGGTGGCTTTGTCGTATTTGCCGTCGATAAAGCCTTCGGTGGTTTCGGTGCCCTTCAAGCCCGAGAAGACCCCCTGGTTGTCGCCGGGAAGCATGAAATCGGGGTGGATCAGGAAGGAGGCGTTGGTATACTCGCGCACATAAGTTTCGAAATAGAGCTTGTTTTCCAGGAGGTAGTGGATCATGCCGCCCAAAAAGGCGATATCGCTGCCCGAGCGCAAGGGGGCATACACCTGGGCTTTTCTCGATGTCCGGGTGTACCGGGGATCGACGCTGATCAGGGTGGCTCCCTTCTCGATGGCCTTCATGATCCATTTGAAGCTGATGGGATGGTTCTTGACCGGGTTGCTGCCCATGGCCAGGATGTAATCGCTGTTGCGGATATCGATCCAGTGATTGGTCATCGCGCCGCGTCCGAACGACTCTCCCAGAGCCGCTACCGTCGCGGAGTGTCAGATCCTGGCCTGGTGTTCGACGTACACAAGCCCCAGGGCACGCAGGAATTTCTGGTAGAGATAGCACTCCTCGTTGTCCAGGGCCGCGCTGCCCAGCGAAGCCAGGCCCATGGTGCGGTTCACCACCTGGCCGGCGGCATTCTTCATTTCAAAACTGGCATCCCGGGCCTTTTTGATCAGGTTTGCCAGCTTGTCCAGGGCGAACTCCCAGGAAACCTCCTTCCATTGGGTGGCATAGGGCGCCCGGTAAAGCGGGGTGGTGATGCGGGCCGGGTTGTTGTGCGAAAGCTGGTAGACCGCCATGCCCTTGCTGCACAGGCTGCCCTCGTTGATGGGATGATCCGGGTCACCTTCGGTGTTCACCACCTTGCCGTCGATGGTGTGGACCAGGATGCCGCATCCCACGGCACAGTAAGGGCAGATGGTGGTGGTTTGCCTGGCGTGCAGGGTCCGCAACGAAGCGGCATAGGCGGCAATGGGCGCAAGATCGAACCCCAAGGCGCCCAAGGTAACCCCTGAGACGGTTGCACACGTGGTTTTGAGAAATTGACGTCGGTCCATGCCCATTCTCCACCTCCTTTTTTGTGTCGTAAGGAAACTGCGGAACGTCGGTTACGACCACTTTTCGCTATGCGCAGGCCGAGGGCGTTTGGATCTTGTCATCGGTCGATTCGTCGCCTGATAGCCGCGGCGCCATTGGCGTCGTGAAGGGGAGACTGACTAGGGGAATGAGCAAAATTCAAGCCAGGCGGGAAAGAAAGCCGGTCGAGCGACCGGCAGGGCGTGGCGGGGGAGCCGTAGGCGGGTCCTCTGGAACTGTTCGTTTTTTTTACACCTTGTTCAAAAAATTTTTTACATTCGCAGCTCCTCGTCCTTTGCCTTGAGGCCGCATTGCGCTTTTATTTTCAGCGATTTTGCATCGCGGGCGCGCTTCGGCGTCCTGTCTTCCGGAGCGCTGGGTTCATTGCTCTAATCAAGCGGCATGCCAGGGTATGCCCTGCCGGCGGCGGCTGTTGTTTTCATCCTTTCGCCTTGCGGGTCGATGGATTATAAGGGGCCATCGTTCCAATCACCACCGGAGGGCCCCAATGACGATCCCCAAACACGATTATGATGCACTCACGGCGCTTTACGCCGCCGAACCGCTGGTTCAACAGGCATTCGACCTGCATTATGCCTACGGATTTACCCTGCAGATGGTGTCGGCGCCGGACGTCGTCCAGTTCTCCGAATGGCTGCCCATGCTCTTCAAGTCCCGCGAGCTGCCCGAGTTCAAGTCCAAGCGCCAGATGGAAGCGGTGGCCGGCGCGCTGCTCTCCATCTGGTCTTTCTGGGCCGAGGAGACCGCGGACAGCGAAACGTTGTCCCTGCCGCCGGGGTGCGGCCTGGACGAAGCGGGCAACCCGTCGCCCGCGCTCAAGGAATTTTGCCGGGGCTATATCGAAGGTTCCGAGTGGCTGCGCGAGCTATGGGACGAGGCCCTTGAAGGGTACGACCCCGAATCGGCCGAAGAGAAAATCATCGGCACCCCCCTGTTTCTCTGCCTGCGTTTTCTGGAAGGGCCGGATCTGCCGGAAAATTCCCCCGCGGCCGTGGAATTGAAGGCCGTATCCATCAGCGACGCCTTGAAACAGCTGCCCGATGCTTTGAACGACGCGGCCGCCCTGGGCCGCGCCCTGCACATGGAATCGCTGCGCCGCTCCGGGCCGGTGAAAGCCGCGCCCAAACCGGGCCGCAACGACCCGTGCCCCTGCGGCAGCGGCAAGAAATACAAAAAGTGCTGTATGTGACGCCGCGCCCCATGTTATTGTAGGCGTGCGAGTAAGATAAGATTAGAACAAAGGGTCGTGACCCGCCCGCCAATTAATAGGCATCGTGACCATGCGTGCGATCTATGCCCTGCTGTGCTGCATCCTCCTCGTTGGCCCCGCGCGGGCCGCGGATAATCCGCCCGGGCCCTACGCCGGTTCCGCGAGCTGCCGGCAGTGCCACGAGCGGTTCTATCGGCTCTGGTCGACCTCCATGCACGGACTGGCCATGCAGCCCTACTCGGCGCAATTCGCCAAGCAAAACCTCGCGCCGCAGCGCCGCAGCGTTGCCATCGGTCAAGAGAAGTACCGCTATGACATCCAGCAAGGCGTCGTGATCGAGACGGGCCGACAGGGCACGAAGCGATTCAAGATCGCACATGCGCTCGGGGGCAAAAACGTCTACTACTTCCTCACGCCGTTCGACAGGGGCCGGCTCCAGACCCTTCCCGTGGCCTACGATGTCCACAAGCAGGAGTGGTTCGACACGGCGGCCAGCGGCGTGCGCCACTTCCCGGGAGGCCAGCGCGGCGCGCCGGTGGACTGGCGCGAGTACCCCTATACCTTCAACACCGCCTGCTACAACTGCCATGTCAGCCAGCTCTCCACCAACTACGACCTGGCCACCGACACCTACCACACCACCTGGGCCGAGCCGGGCATTAACTGCGAGGCCTGCCACGGCCCGGCAAGCGAGCACAACCGGATCGCCCTGGCCACACCCCAGGGCCAGCCGCTGACGGATCCCCGCATCATCAGCGCCAAGACCATGACCACGGCGCAGCGCAACGACATGTGCGCGGGCTGTCACGCCAAGGCGAACCCGCTGACCACGGCGTTTCCGCCCGGGGAGCGGTTCTGCGACCATTTCGATCTGGTGACCCTGGAAGACCCCGATTACTACCCCGACGGACGGGACCTGGGCGAAAACTATACCTTCACCTCGTGGTCCATGAGCCCCTGCGTAAAGTCCGGCCGGCTCGACTGCATGCACTGCCACACCTCCAGCGGCCGTTACCGGTTCAAGCAGGAGAAGTTCAACGATGCCTGTCTGCCCTGCCACCTGGACAAGGTGCAGGACCCGCCGGTGCACACCCGCCATGCCGCCGGGAGCGAGGGCAGCAAGTGCATCGCCTGCCATATGCCCATGACCTCGTTCGCGCGCATGAACCGCAGCGACCATTCGATGCGGCCGCCAGCGCCGGCGGCGACCCTTGCGTACGGCTCGCCCAACGCCTGCAATATCTGCCACGCCGACAAGGAGGCCGCCTGGGCCGATGGGTTCGTGCGGCAATGGCGCACCCGGGACTATCAGGCGCCGCTTCTCGAACGCGCCGCGCTCATCGACGCCGCCCGCAAGCGGGACTGGACCCGGCTGCCCGCGATGCTGGCCTATATCGCCGATCCCCAACACGACGAAGTCTTTGCCGCTTCGCTCATCCGGCTCATGCCCCCGTCCCAGGACCAAAAGCTCCTGACCACGCTGCTCGCCGCGGCCCAGGACCCGTCGCCGCTGGTGCGCGGCGCGGCCGTCCAGGCCCTGGGTGCGATCCCGGTGGCGGAGAGCCTTCAGGCCCTGATCGCGGCCGCAGCCGACGATTACCGCCTGGTGCGGGTGCGCGCGGCCGCGGGGCTGGCGGGCTTCGGGCCGATGAGCCTGCCGCCCACCGATCAGGCCCGGATCGACCAGGCCGAGGGCGAGTATCTCGTCTACTTGACCGCACGCCCGGACCAGTGGAGCGCCCATTACAACCTGGGCAACTACCGCCTCGGCCGGGGAGAGAACCGGCAGGCGGTGGCGTCCTATCAGGCGGCGCTCAAGCTCGATCCCAACGCCATCCTGCCGATGGTGAACAGCGCCATCGCCCATGCCCGCCTGGGCGAACGCGACCAGGCCGAGACGTGGCTGCGCAAGGCGCTCGCGCAGGCGCCCGACAATGCCGCGGCCAACTTCAACATGGGCCTTTTGACGGCCGAGAAGAAAGATTTGCGTGCGGCGGAAAAATATCTTAAAAAAGCATTTGCAGCAGATCCCCAAATGGCTCAGGCCGCCTATAATCTATGCGTGATTACCGCCGCGGATCGGCTGGCCGAGGCCGTGACCTGGTGCCGGAAGGCGTCGGAGCTCAATCCGCAGGACACCAGGTATGCCTATACCCTTGCGTTCTGCCTAAATCGGAAGGGCGAAAGCGCGGAGGCCATCAGGATTCTGACGGCGCTGAAGGAGAAGTACCCGCACTACAAGGAGGCCGAAATGCTTCTGAATTCAATAACAAAGCAGTGAAAAAAGGACCCCGCACCAGAGAGAGGAAATATTGGCGATGAGGAGATACGGATGGATGCTTTTTCTGGTGATGCTCGCCTCGATGCCGGCGACCGCGGCCCGGGCCCAGTCGGATGACGCGGCGGAACTGGCCAAGAAGTTGTCGAACCCGATCGCTTCGTTGATCAACGTGCCGGTGCAATACAACTACGACGAGTACGGCGGGGCCAACGACGGCGCCGAGGTCAGCTCGGTGAGCATGCAACCGGTGATTCCGTTCGCTTTGAACGAAAAGTGGAACCTGATCACGCGAACCATCGTCCCGTTGGTCGACCAACAGGATTTTCCCTTCGCGGCGATGAACGAAACGGGTCTTGGGGATATTGCCGCCAGCCAATACTTTTCACCGTCCGCGCCGACAGCCCTCGGCTGGATCTGGGGGGTGGGGCCCGTCGAGTTGCTGCCGACGGCCACCGACGAAGTGCTCGGCCGGGAAAAATGGGGCCTCGGGCCGACGGCGGTGGCATTGAATCAGAGAGGGCCGTGGACGGTCGGTCTTCTAACCAGCCATATCTGGTCCGTGGCCGGAGACGACGACCGGGACGATATCAATATGACTGCCCTGCAGCCTTTTTTCAGCTATACCACCAAAACGTATACGACCGTCGGCGCGTACACGGAATCGGCCTACGACTGGAACGCCGATCAATGGCAGGTTCCCTTGATCGTACAGGCGGCGCAACTGTTCAAGATCGGTCCGCAAATACTCCAATTGGCCGTGGGCGCAAAATATTGGGCCGAGGCGGCGGACGACGGCCCCGAGGGGTGGGGGCTGCGGGTGCAACTGACCTTCGTCTTCCCCAAGTAGCCTGGACGGCCCGGTCTTGCGCGCCATCGGCCCGGAGCCTGTTTGGGCTTGCCAAACCGGGGGGCGCTATAAGATATTGGTCATACGTCGCATCAAAGGAGCAAAGCATATGAAACAGAACGAGAAACCGGTAAGGTTGACCCGCTTGCCGAAGGCGCTGGGTATCGCCCTCCTGGCCGCGATGCTGGCCGTGCCCGTCCTGGCTTGGGGGGCCGAGACCCCCCGCCGGCCGAACATTGTGATCATCCTCGGCGATGACCTGGGGTTCGCCGACATGGGTGCGTTCGGCAGCGAGATCAAGACCCCCAACCTCGACTCGCTGGCCAACGACGGTGTGCGCTTTACCAACTTCTACACCCACGCGAGCTGTTCGCCGACGCGATCGATGCTGCTCAGCGGTGTCGATACCCACGTGAACGGCCTGGGCAACATGAACGAGTGGATCGCGCCCAATCAGGCGGGCGTGCCCGGGTACGAGGGCTACCTCAACAACCGCGTGGCCACGCTGCCGCAGTTGCTCAAGGGCGCCGGGTACCATACCTACATGGTCGGCAAGTGGCACATGGGCAAGGCGCCCGACCAGATCCCGGCGGCGCGCGGCTTCGAGCGCGACTTCTCGCTGCTCGACGGCGGCGGCAGTTACTGGGGCATGACGAACATCACCGCCGCCGTGCCGAAGTCGGTCTTCACCGAGGACGGTCGTTACCTGACGCGGCTGCCCAAGGATTACTACGCGACCAAGACCTACACCGACAAGCTGATCAGCTTCATCGACGCCAACCACGGCGACGGCAAGCCCTTCTTCGCCTACGTGGCGCACCAGGCGCCGCACGACCCGTACCACCTGCCGCGGGACTGGCGCGATCGGCATGTCGGCGAGTACGACAAGGGCTGGGACGAGGTGCGCCAGGAGCGGCTGAAGCGGCAGGTCGAGATGGGCATCATGCCGGCCGGCACCGAGCTTGCTGAACGGATGTGGTTTGTGCCCGATCCGATCGTGCTTGCCCCCGCAAGCCTCTACATACTCGGCAAGAAGATGGAACTCTACGCCGGCATGGTGGAGAACATGGACTTCCACGTCGGCCGGCTCATCGACCACCTGAAGAAAATCGGCGAGTACGACAACACGATCTTCGTCGTGTTCGGCGACAACGGCGCCGAGGGCACCGACCTTTTCGGGATGATCGCGGGTTCCCCGGGTTCGCGCGACAACCTCTTCGCGGCGATCAACTGGTCGCAGACCCATCCCAATGCGTGGGGCGACCCGGGCACCTGGGTCGGCTATGGCCCGATGTGGGCCCAGGTGTCGATGACGCCGTTCAGCCAGTACAAGGGCTGGCTCGCCGAAGGCGGTATCCGCAATGCGCTGATCGTCAGCGGTCCGGCCGTCAAGCGGACCAAGGGCAGCCTCAACCACGAGCTCATGCATGTCGCCGACATCATGCCGACGCTGCTTGAAATCGCCGGTGCGACCTATCCGAAGACCCTGGATGGGCACAAGGTGCCGGCGCTCATGGGCAAATCCTGGGGCCCGATGCTGGCCGGCAAGGCGGACTCGGTGCGGACCGACCAGGACTATCTGGCGTGGGAAGTCTTCGGCAACCGCGCGGTGCGCCAGGGCGAGTGGAAGCTGCGCTGGCAGATCAAACCGTACGGCAAGAGCGACTGGGAACTGTTCAATGTCGCCAAGGACCCCGCCGAGCGCAAGGATCTCGCCGCGGAGCGCCCCGACAAGCTGAAGAAGATGCTCGCGCTGTGGGACGACTATGTGAAGGCGAACAACGTGATCCTACCGAGCCGCGGGCCGTACGATACCCTGGAAAAGGACATGCCGCAACGGGTTACGGTCTATCCAGGCTTCCCGCCGCTGGTCTACCAGCGGCAGTTTGTACCCCCCAAGGAGATGCTGGCCGATCCCAAACCCTGAGCCCTCAGCTTGTTGCAGGCCGATCCATTCAAAAAGGAGCGTTATCCCATGAGAATCGACAAATACCAGATGAACCCGGGGATATGGTTGGGTGTCATCGTCGCGACGCTGATCGTCGTCGGCACCCTCTGCCCCTCCCAGACCCAGGCCCAGGTCCCGGCGCGTTTCTATTGGAAGACACTGTCGGGCACCAATGCGGTGCCGCTGATCTTCGAGTCGCTGAGCGGCAACACCAATCCGTTCGATCCCGCCCATACCGTGCTCGCCGGAGCGGATTTCGACGCCACCTTGACCCTGGCCGGATATGCGAGATTTTTTCCCCTGCTCGATCGCGCGGCCATGGCAGCCATCCTCCTGCCCATGGGGCGCATCTCGGGCGACGCCACCGTGGCCGGCAATACCGTCAGCCAATCGGTCAACGGGTTCGGCGACCCGATGCTCGAATTCGACATCAATCTCCTCGGCCCCAAGGCCCAGATGAACATCCCCGACGCCCTGCGCTATCAGCCGGGCTTTTCCGTCGACCTGCTCGTCGACCTGGCGCTGCCGATCGGCGAGTATGATGACGACCAACCCCTGAATATCGGACAGAACCGCTGGTACGGGCGCCTGGGCGTGCCCATCGTCTGGCAGCTCGGCCCCTGGGTGCCGGGCCGGCGCACGACCCTGGAACTGCTGCCCGCCGTATGGCTTTTCGGCGACAACGACGATTATATGGGGCAGACCCTGGAGACCGACCCCATGTTCCAGATCGACGCCCACCTGACGCGCGACTTTACCGAACACCTCTGGGGATCGCTCGACGGCGCCTGGTACACCGGCGGTCAAGCGAGCGTCGACGGCGTCGAGGGCGAAGAGCTCGACAACCTCGGCCTGGGCTTCACGCTGGGGTACAGCCTCAACGACAACCTGAACCTCACCTTCGGCTACAAGTCGACGCTCAACGACGACGCCCCCGACGACCTGCGCATGGACATGTTCATGGTCTCGCTGGTGTACGGGTGGCACCCGATGATCGAAGGCTCGAAACGCTTGCAGGGGGAGAAGTAGGGGGCTCATGCCCCTGCGGCAGCGGGAAGAAGTATAAAAGGTGTTGCGGATCTTGAGCCTATTCGATTTGAGAAGGTGGGATTTCTGTGGAATCATCGAGGGTGCGCCTCAAAGCTACGGCCATGTCACGCATGGTGATCGGCTTCAGGAGAAATATGGCGATACCGGCCTCCCGGATTTCAAGTTCCACTTTCTTGTCCGTGTGGCCCGAACACATCAGAATCGGTATGTCATTTCGGATCTCCCTGATCCTTCTGGCAAGTTCATAGCCGTTCAACCGGGGCATCGTGCAATCCGTAATCACTGCATCGAAATCGCGGGGTGCACCGGCAAAGCGCTCCAGGGCGGCGGTGCTGTCCGTAAAGCCGGTGACGCGATACCCCAGGTCTTCCAGCATCCCCTTTTCGGTCTGGACGATGGCGGCCTCGTCGTCCACCAGCAGCAAGCATTCCGATCCTCTCGGAACTTCCTCGTGGGTATCGCCCTCGACTTGCTGTGCTTCCAAATCGCTCACCGGCAGATAGATGCTGAAGGACGAACCTTTGCCGACCGTGCTGGCGACCGAAATACTGCCGTCCATGGCTTTGACGATTCCGTGGACCACCGAAAGGCCCAAGCCGGTGCCTTCTCCCTGGGGTTTGGTAGTGAAAAAGGGATCGAAGATACTGCCGACAATTTCTGAGGGGATGCCGCTGCCGGAATCCGAAACCTTCCACATCAAATATCGGCCGGGCTTCAGCCCCTGATACTGCAGCGAGAAAGCTGGGTCGACCACCACTTCGTCCAGAAGAATTTCAAGGATACCGCCTTTTTCTTTCATGGCGTATCCGGCGTTGGCGCACAGGTTCATCATGATCTGGTGAATCTGGGTGGGATCGGCCATGATCGTGGCATCGCTGTTGAGAGCCGCTTGAATCTCGATGGTGGCCGGCAGCGATGCCCGAAGCAGCTTCAATGCCTCTTTGATGATCGGCTTGGGCTTGAGCAGTTGTTTTTGTTGCGGCGCCTGTCGGCTGAAGGTCATGATCTGCATCACAAGGTCGCGGGCGCGCCCCGCGGCCTTCAGAATTTCTTTCATGTAATATTTCGATCGTTCCTGGTCTGCCAGGTGGGCGAGGGTCAATTCTGCATACCCGAACACAGCGCTGAGGATATTGTTGAAGTCGTGGGCGATGCCACCGGCGAGCGTCCCGATCGCCTCCATCTTCTGGCTTTGACGCAGTTGGGCCTCCATCAGAAGCTCCTGGGAGATATCCCTGCCCACCGCCAGGAAACAGTCGATCTTGCCGCTTGCATCGCGGACCGGGGTCAGGGTCAGTTCCAGGGAGAAAAAGGGACCGTTTTTTCGGGTGTCCGTGATGCAACCATTCCACGACGTACCTTGCTCGAGGTGCTTCCAGATTTTTTCCCTTTCATTGGGGCCGAGGTTTCCCATGGGGAGCTCTCGGCCGATAAACCCCTGTATCGGCCGATCGAAGATCGCCGCCATGGCGGGATTGACAAACTGCACCCGCCGATCGAGGCCGATGATGGCAATGGCTTCCGCGGCCTGATCGATGGCCTGATTCAAAGTGGCGAGGGTTTTCTGCACCGGGGCGCTGACGGTTCGCGAAAAGAATAAAATCGCCAGGATCGTCAGCAGGAGAAAAAAGCCGCTGGCCAGCAGGATCAGGTTCCGGTTGGCATAGGCCAAGGCCATGACCTCCTGCCGGTCCTGGGTCACGCCGATGCTCCAGCCGGTCGACGCCACCGGCGCGAAGCCGGTGATCTTCTCTGTGCCTTGGTAGGTGTATTCTCCAGTGCCGATCTCCTGGCGGATCATTCTTCTCGCGATTTTTTCCAGTTCTTCATGTTTCGTCGTATCCAACGCAAGGATGAATTCCTTTATCGGATGGGCGATGAGGATTCCATTCTGATCCAGCATGAAGGCATAGCCGGTTTGTCCCAGCTGTAACGATGCGATGTGGCGCATCAGGAAATCGGCCTTCACGACGCCCAGCGCCCCGCCCAGAAACCGGCCCTCCGGCGACATGATCGGAGCGCAGATGCCGAAGACGGGCTGTCCGGTGGCTTTGGAGGCGGTGACCGGACCGATGCCCGTTTTACCTTCCCTGGCGATGCGCACATATTCCCTGTCGGCCACCGAGATGCCGATTTTGGTCCGGTCCGTTCCCTCCGCGCTGACAATGCCCGCCTGGTCGATAACGGACAGGCCTTCATAGTCGATGCCTATCTTGGCGTACAGATCCGTGAGCTTTTCATTCAGCCGGTCGAATTCTTTCTTCGAGACCTTGTCGACGACCAGGGGATCCGCGGCGATGGCGTCGAGGATATGCAGGTTTTTTTCAAGGTCGATGTGAATGGTGCGCGCCAGGCTCTGGGCCAGTTGCACGGAGCGCGTCTTGGAGAGATCTTCCAAAATCCGGGAAGAGTTGAAAAAGGTAATGGCGGCGATCAAGATCAGCGGGACGAGCAGTATGACCGTCCCGCCCAGCGCCATCTTGGCCCGCAACGATAAAGTCTTCATGCCCACGGCAGACCCTCTGGGCCGCCTCGGCACATTCGATGGCGGCCCGAATCCCGAGCCAGGCTTCCGGATGCAGGTTGCTTGAAACTGGAACTTGCGGCACCCCCCATGCCGCGATCCGATTCGCTTCTCCCCCGCTTTTTTTAGAAATGCCACAAGTTCAGGATGTTGTCAATTCAGGCAGGGCGGCCGGTCCTCGGCGGGCAAAGCAGCTACCGGATGGGATCGGATTCCGTCGAAGTACTCATCAAAGCCAGAAAATCGGTGAAGCTCCGGGTCCGCAGCGCCCGGTCGAGCACGGCCTGCTTGCGGAACAGCCGGGCGATTTCGGCGGCCATGGTCAGCTGGGCCCGGGGGTCGTCGGCAGGCGTCAGAATCAGGAAAAGGATGTGGGCCGGCTGGCCGTCGGGGGCGTCGAAGTCGATGCCGCCGTCGCAGATCCCCACGGTCAGGATCGGCTCGCGCAGGCCTGCCACCCGGGCGTGGGGCAGGGCTATGCCGTTGCCGATGCCGGTGCTCAGCGTCTCTTCCCGGCTCCAGACTTCGGTCAGAATGCGTTGGGGGTCCAGACCCGCCACGGTGCAGGCCGCATGCACCATCTCTTCCAGCGCCTCCCGGCGGGTGCAGAACTTCAGATGGCGCAGAAACAGCTTGGCCGAAAGGGCGTCGCGGGGAGCCCATTTGCGGGCCGGTTTCAGGATCAGGCGCAAGGCCGGGCCGCTGAGCATGGCGGTAGCCATGGCCATGATCACCAGGGCCACGAAGAGGCGCTGGCCGATGATGCCGGCCTGCAGGGCGATCAGGCCCACGATGATGCCCATGGCGCCCACCGATACCATGGCAAACCCCACGGCCCAGGCCTCCCGGGCGGGCATCCGGCCCCAGCGCGCCCCCAGGTATCCGCCGGCCAGCTTGCAGGCGACGGTCAGCGCCAGCACCTTGAGCACCAGCAGGCCGTCGAAATGGGCTCGGAAGTTCACGTGCAGGCCGATGCCGGCGAAGAAGAGCGGGGCGAAGATGGACGAGATGAAATGCTCGATGGTGACGCGGGTGCGTTCCCGCAGGTGGACCGAATCGCCCAGGGCGGCGCCCACCAGGAACGCGCCGAAGATGGCGTGGATGCCGATCCATGCGGCGAAAGCCGCGCCCAGCAGGGCCAGGATGATGGCAAAGCTCAACTCGCCGGCCGGCCAGCGGGTGTAGGCCTGAACATACGGCAGCGCTTTGTGGATCAACCAGCGGCCCACGGTCAGCATGACGGCGCTGAAGGCCAGGGCCAGGGTGATGGTCAGCACGATGCCGTTGCCTTCCCCATGGCCGAGCAGCCCCAGCAACACCGCGAAAATGATCCAGCCTACCAGGTCGTTGAGGATGGCGGCGCTGACCACCACCATGCCCAGGTCGCTGCGGTACAGATCCATGTCCATCAAGGTCTTGGCGATCACCGGCAGGGCCGAGATGGAGAGAGCCACGGCCAGAAAGAGCATGAAGACCAGACCGTCGGCTTCGGGCCGTCGGCCCAGGGCCATGGGCGCCAGCCAGGCAGCGGCCAGTCCGCAGGCAAAGGGGATCGCGACGCTGGCGAGGCCGATCTTGGCGCCGATGCGGCCCTGGCGCCAGATGGTGGACAGATCCACCTCGATGCCCGCCACCATGAGGTAAAGGGCGATGGCCAGGGTGGCGATGGCCTTCAAGGCCACGGCGCTGGGGCCTTCGGCCGGAAAGAGAAAGGCGTTCAGCTCCGGCGCCACGGTGCCTAAAACGGTCGGTCCCAACAATACACCGGCCAGCAGTTCGCCCAGCACCGCCGGCTGACGCAGCCGCTGGGCCAGTTCGCCCATGAGCCGGGCGGCTCCCAGCAGAATTCCCAGGGAGAGGAACAGGACCGTGATGTCGCGGGCCGAGAGCTCTTGCATGGCGCCCCTGCCTTTCCGTGCTTACATCGCCTGAACATTGAACATCATGTGAATGCCGGCCAGGGAGAGGCCCAGGATGAAGATCTCCTTGAGGGTGCGGTCATCGATGCGGCCGGCCAGGCGCGGCCCGATCTGGCCGCCGATCAGCACGCCGGGCAGGGCCCACATCACCACCCGGCCGGCGAAGGGGTCCCCGATCAAAAGGTGCAGGGCCGCCGCGAACGCCGCATTGACCGCCATCACCACCAGGCAGGTGGCCATGGCCGCCTCCATGCCCAGCTTCAGGCGGTTGCGCAGGATCGGCACCAGAAAATCGCCCACACCCATGGAGAGCAGGCCGGTGAGCACCGCGAACAGCGTGGAGAGCCAGAGATAGGGCGCGCTCTGGTGCAGGGTGCTCTTCTGCGCGGCGGCGCCGTTGGTATCGTCATGGGTGTAGACGAACATCAGGGCCATGGCCATGCTGATGACGCCCAGCAGGAAGATGAGGGACTTGGGCGCGATCAGGCTGGAGAGCCAGACCCCCAGGGGAATGCCCACGAAGGCGCAGGCCGCCAGGAAGAACGAGAGCGAAAGATCGGCCTTGCGGGCCTTGATCACCGCCAGGCTGCCCGAGCCCATGCCGCCCACCTGGATGATCAGCGACGTGGTGACGGCCTGGGCCGGATCCAAACGCGTCACGAGCAGCAGAAAGGGCATCCACAGCACACCGCCGCCGAAGCCCACCAGGGTGGCCAGGGTGGCGATGATCAGCCCGGCCGGCAGGGCTATCCATTCAGTTCCCATCGGAATCCGCCTCGTTCTCTGTGTCGGTATGGGTGGGGGGGGCCGGCAGCAGTTGAAACCCTTCCAGCAGCAGCGCGAAGCCGGAAAGGGTCTTTTCGATTTTATCCAGCTGGTCGCGACCCACCGGATCGTCCGCCACCCGTTCGCTCAGCGTCTTGAGCGAGGCGCGCAACGAGCCCTCGGCTGACAGGCCGTAGGCCACCAGTTCCTGCACGTTGCTGGTCAAGCCGTTGATGGTCTCGGCCAGCAAACCGATTTCGTCGTTGCGGGCCACCGGGATGGTGTGGCTCAGATCCCCTTCGGAGATCAGCCAGGCCTTGTCGATCATCTGCTGGAGCGGGTCGGTGATGCGGCGAATGAGCATCACCAGCACGGTCAGCGTGACGATGGCCTGGACGATGCCGATCAGGAAGGCCTTGTTCTGCAGGGTGTGCAAGGAGGCGAGGAGACGATCGATGCCATAGCCCCCCGCCGGGGTGGCCAGGGCCTGGGCCTGGGACATGATGATGCGCACGGCCCACACGAACTCGATGGTGATCAGCAAGGCGGCCATGGCGATGAAGCCGAAATAGATCAGCATCTGCCTGGCCAGCGAGGCGTGTTTTTTCATTGGGACGTCCCAGTCGGCTGCCAAGGGGTGGTCGTCAGGCATTGTGGCCTGAAAGTCCGGTGCTTACACCCGGGACGGCTTTTTGTAAAGCCTGCGCTACGGCACTTCCGCCAGGTGCGCTTTTTCGAAGCGGCTGATCTGCGCTTCGTAGTGAAGCGTCAGGGAGATCTCGTCCAGTCCTTTGAGCAATTGCTCCTTGACGCCCGGGTCGATTTCGAAAGCAAAGACGAGGGACGGGTCTTGCTCGAGGGTGACCCGCTGCCGCGCCAGGTCCACGGTCATGCGGGCGCCGGGATGGGTGGCGACATGCCGGAAGAGGGCTTCTACTTCGTGCTCGGCGAGTTCCACGGCCAGGAGACCGTTCTTGACGCTGTTGTTGCGGAAAATATCGGCAAAGGCGGGCAGACGCTGGCCGTTGATCTCTTTCCAGGGCGCCACCACCACCCGGAATCCGTCCTGGAGCAGCGCCCAGACGGCATGCTCGCGGCTGGAGCCGCAGCCGAAGTTGTTGCGCGTCACCAGGATCGAACGGCCGGCAAAGCGCGGCTGGTCGAGTTCGAAGGCCGGGTCGGGGGCGCCGTCGGGTCGATAGCGCCAGTCGAAGAAGAGGCTGGGACCGTAGCCGGTGCGCTTGATCGATTTGAGGAACTGCTTGGGGATGATGGCATCGGTGTCCACGTTGGAACGATCCAGGGTCGCGATGAGGCCGGTATGGGTCGTAAAGGGTTGCATGGCAATACTTTCGTTACAGGGGGTTTTAGGTCTTAGAGCGTTCGTATATCCACAAACGTTCCGGCGATCGCCGCCGCCGCGGCCATCTCCGGGCTCACCAGGTGGGTGCGCCCGCCCTTGCCCTGGCGGCCCTCGAAATTGCGGTTGGAAGTGGAGGCGCAGCGCTGGCGGGGTTTAAGCTGGTCCGGGTTCATGCCCAGGCACATGCTGCAGCCGGGGTAGCGCCACTGGGCGCCGGCGGCCTTGAAGATCTCGTCCAGCCCTTCGGCTTCGGCCTGGCGGCGCACCTGCATGGAACCGGGCACCACCAGGACTTCCACATTTTCGGCCTTTTTGCGGCCCTTGAGGATGGCGGCCGCCAGACGCAGGTCCTCGATGCGTGCGTTGGTGCAACTGCCGATGAAGACCACGTCCACGGGCACATCGGTGAGCCGGGTGCCGGGTGTCAGGCCCATGTAGGCCAGGGCGTTCTCCACATCGGCGCGGCTGTACCCGGCGGCCTCGCCCGGTCCGGGCACCGGCTGGTCGATGTCGATGACCATGCCCGGGTTGGTGCCCCAGGTGACCTGAGGCTTGAGCCGGTTGCAGTCGATGGTGACCTGCTGGTCGAAGACCGCATCGTCGTCGCCGGGCAGCTCCTTCCACCGGGCCAGGGCCTGCTCCAGGGCCGCGCCCTTGGGAGCGAAAGGGCGATCCTGTCGGATGTAGGCGAAGGTGGTTTCGTCGGGGGCGATCAATCCGGCCCGTGCGCCGGCTTCGATGCTCATGTTGCAGATGCTCATGCGGGCTTCCATGGAAAGGCTGCGGACGGCCTCGCCGCAATATTCGAGCACATGCCCGGCCCCGCCGGCCGTGCCGATGGTGCCGATGAGCTTGAGCACCATGTCCTTGGCAAAGACGTGGGGGGCGAGCCGGCCGGCGAACTCCACCTTGAAGGTTTTGGGCTTGCGCTGAACCAGGGTCTGGGTCACCAGCACATGCTCCACCTCCGAGGTGCCGATGCCGAAGGCCAGGGCCCCGAAGGCGCCGTGGGTGGAGGTGTGCGAATCCCCGCACACGATGGTCAGCCCCGGCAGGGTGAGGCCCAGCTCGGGCCCGATCATGTGCACGATGCCCTGGCGGTCGTCCCCCAGGTCGTACAGCGCGATGCCGAAGTCGCGGCAGTTGGCGCGCAGGGCCTCCACCTGGGCCCGGGAGATGGGGTCGGCGATGGTCATGCGATCTTCGGTGGTGGGCACATTGTGGTCCATGGTGGCAAAGGAGAGCTCGGGCCGCCGCACCTTGCGACCGGCCAGGCGCAGCCCCTCGAAGGCCTGGGGGCTGGTCACCTCGTGCACCAGGTGGCGGTCGATGTACAGCAGGGCCGATCCGTCGGGCAGGGTGGTTACCACGTGGCGGTCCCAAATCTTTTCGAAAAGCGTCTTTCCCATGGTCTCTTCCTGTATTGGGTAATGAGGGCGGAGATTGCGTCAATCGACGGCCCCTACAATGCCCATCGGGGATGCGCAAGTCAAGGCAGGCAATTCCTGGTAAACGGTGGCCAAGGTTGACAAAACCGGTTCAGGTCATACAAATGCGGGGAAATTTTCTCTGAGGATGATGAGGAACCCCCATGACCACCGGTAAGGAACTGGTTTTGAAAGCCCTCGAGGACCTGGGCGTGCGCTATGTCTTCGGTTACACCGGCGGCGCCATCATGCCGATCTTCGACGAGATGGAGCGCCGGAAGTGCTTCACCTTCATCATGGCCCGCCACGAGCAGGGGGCGGCCTTCATGGCCCAGGGCATCTCCCGGGCCTCCCAAAGTACTGCCGACCCCCAGATCGGCGTGTGCATGGCCACCTCGGGCCCGGGCGCCATGAACCTGGTCACGGCCGTAGCCGATGCCATGATGGATTCGGTGCCCCTGCTGGCCGTCACCGGCCAGGTGGCCACCGGCGTCATCGCCACCGACGCCTTCCAGGAGAGCGACGTGGTGGGGGTGATGATGCCCCTGACCAAGCAGACCTACATGCCGCTGGCGGCCGACCGCATCGAAGAGACCCTTCACGAGGCCATCTACGTGGCCATGACCGGCCGCGGCGGGCCGGTGCTGGTGGACATCCCCAAGGATGTCCAGACCCAGGCGGTATCCGACGGATATCGATTCGATCCCTCGGCCTTCCAGCCCGAACTGCCGGGCTTTTACTACTCGCCGGCGCCCGAGCGCGAAGCCGTCCGGCGGGCGGTCGCTTTGATCAACCAGAGCGAGCGGCCCATCGTCCTGTGCGGCCACGGCGTCGTGAGCCGCAGCGCGGGTGAAGACCTGCGGATCTTCGCCGAAAAGGCGCGCATCCCCATCGGCTTCACCCTCCACGGCCTGTCGGCCCTGCCCGTGGATCATCCCCTGAGCCTGGGCATGGTGGGCATGCACGGCACCGTGGAGGCCAACCGCGCCCTGCTGCACGCCGACCTGATTCTCTCCCTGGGCATGCGCTTCGACGACCGGGTCACCGGCAAGCTGGAGACCTTCGCCCCCAATGCCAAAGTGATCCACGTGGAGATCGACCCTTCGGAGATCGACAAGAACGTGTCCACCATGGTGGCTCTCAACGCCGATGTGGGCGAAGTGCTGCGGCTGCTGGCCCGGGACCCGCAAATCACGTCGCAGCCCCGCCGCGCCTGGTTCGAGAGCATCGAAGCATTTCGCCGGGAGACGGCCGCCGAAGTCGAGGAAGAGATCGCCGCCGGCGTCGGCCGGGAAGGCCGGCTGCTGATGAAGTATATCGTGCGCCGGCTCTCCGAAGTCACCGCGGGCAAAGACATCATCGTCTCCGACGTGGGCCAGCACCAGATGATCCTGGCGCGCTTCTACAACTTTCAGACCCCCAACAGTTGGTTTACTTCGGGCGGCGCCGGCACCATGGGCTGCGCCCTGCCCATGGCCGTGGGCGTCAAGCTGGCGCGGCCCGGCGAGCGGGTGTGGGCCGTGATGGGCGACGGCGGATTCCAGATGAACCTCCAGGAGCTGGGGACGGTCATGGAGTACCAGATCGACATCAAGATCGTGCTGCTCAACAACGGCTACCTGGGCATGGTGCGCCAGTGGCAGACCCTCTTCTACGACGGCCGCTACGCCGGCACGCCCCTCAAAAGTCCCGACTTCGGCCTCATCGCCCAGGCCTACGGCATTCCCTACCGGCGCGTAACGGATACGGACGAGGTGGGAGAGGCCCTGCGCCAGGCCGTCGACCATCCCGGCGCCTTCATGCTGGAGCTGCGCTGCGACCCCAGCGAGATCGTGCTGCCCATGGTGCCGGCCGGCGGAGGGATCGCAGATATGATCGTTTCCAAGAAGCAGATCGGTGAAAGCAAATAGGAGCACGTCATGAGCAGTAACGGTCAGCCCAAACGCCGCGCCATCCTGGCTTTCGTGCTCAACCGCTCCGGCGTGCTGAACAAGATCTCTATGCTGATCCGGCGCAAGATGTACAACGTGGAAACGCTCACGGTCTGCGCCACCCTGCAGCCGGGCATCAGCCGCCTGACCCTGACCCTGCGCGAAGCGAACGACGCCAAGGCGCTGCAGGTGGTCAAGCAGCTGGAGAAGATGACCGAGGTCATTTCGGCCAGGGAGCTGGACATCGACCAGAGCTTCTGGCGGGAGGTGGCCATCGTGAAGTTCGAAGGCGACAATAATCTGCTGGCCGCCCTCGACCAGCGCTTTCCCATGGAAATCCTCGACCGGCGCGAGCGCGGCCTGTGCGTGGCCCAGATCGCCGGTACCTCCAAGCGCATCGACGACTTTATCGCCGCCATCGGCAAGGAGAAGGTCGTCGAGGTGGCACGGTCGGGGTTCACGGCCATGGAGATGTAGGAAGGAGTCTGAAATGCCCCGGATTCAAGCCAATGGCACCGGACTGAATTACCGCTGGGACGGCCCGGCCGATGGGCCGGTGGTCATGCTCGCCCACTCTCTGGGCGTCGATCTGACCATGTGGGAGCCTCAAGTTGCGCCGCTGACAGCCGCCGGCTATCGTCTGTTGCGCTATGACCACCGCGGTCACGGCGGGTCAGACGCGCCCGAAGGGCCCTACTCCATCGAACTGCTGGCCGCCGACGCGGTGGGGTTGCTGAATGCCCTGGGGCTGTCGCAGGTTCACTTCTGCGGGCTTTCCATGGGCGGCATGGTGGGGCAGGTGCTGGGCGCGTGCCACGGCCATCTGCTCCGCAGCCTGGTCCTGTGCTCCACTTCCAGCCACATGCCCCCGCCGGAGCTGTGGAGCGAGCGCATCCAATTGGTGGGCGCCAAGGGCATGAGCGCCGTAGTGGACGCCACCATCGACCGCTGGTTCACCCGTCCCGGCCAGCAGCGGCTGCCCGATGCGGTCCAGAAGATCCGTGCCGCCCTTCTGAAAACGGCCGTGCCCGGTTTTCTCGGCTGCTGCGCCGCCATTCGCGACCTCGACCTGCGCGAGAGCGTCCGCGCCATCACTGCGCCCACGCTGATCCTCGTGGGGGAACACGACCAGGGAACCCCCGTGGCCCATGCCCGCTTCCTTCACGAACGTATCCCCACCTCCCGCCTGGTGGTGACCGCCGACGCCGCCCACCTGCAGAACGTGGAGCAGGCGGAGACCTTCAACCAGGCCTTGATCACGTTTCTTGACGGGCATAAAAAGCGGGAATAGTTGACCCCTCCCTTTTGATGCTTAGACCTTTCTGGTAATTGATGCTGGGTTGCACCGGCTTCGGGATCGTATCCGCCCGCTTTCGGTCCGTTCGGTTTTTGGGCACTCTTGAAATGGATTCTCGTCCGCGACGCTGTTTCCGAAGAACTTCGAGAATAATTGAGGTATCGGGTGATGGAGGTGCAATCTGGCCCATCTCGGGGGAAGCGCTCATAAGCCAATATCCATGTCCCATTCTTCTGCCTGAGCATCCCTATCCATTCTGAAGAAAAGACGGCCCGTCAGCAACTGGAACGCCCGGTTGACTGTTTCGGCGCACAAAACCATCTAACCTATTTGTTTCTTGGTGCGTACGCACGATCAGTTTCCCAACGCCTGTCGCGGCAAGGGGGGATGAGCTGTCTTTTCACGGAAACGGCAGCGGGTTCAGGCGCAAAAAGGAGTACACGCCATGAAAGCAAAAACAATGACAGGTCGTGATATCGACATCAAACAGGAAGCGCTCGATGGCCTGAAAACACGTCTGCGTGGAGACCTAATCACGGCTGCAGCGGCAGGGTACGACGAGTCCCGATCCGTCTGGAACGCGATGATCGACAAAAAGCCCGCATTCATCGTGCGGTGCCTCGGGGTCGCCGATGTGGTTACATCGGTGCACTTCGCCCGGGAGCATGATCTGCTGCTCTGTATCAAAGGTGGCGGGCACAACATCGCGGGCCTGGCAACGGCCGATGGGGCCATGATGCTGGACATGTCACGCATGCGTGGCGTCTGGGTGGATCGTCAGCGGCGGGTCGGGCATGCCCAGGCCGGCTGTTTGCTCGGCGACGTGGACCGCGAAACCCAAATGAAAGGCCTTGCGGCCGTCCTGGGCTTCGTCTCGCCCACGGGCATCACGGGTCTCACCACCGGCGGCGGGTTCGGCTACCTGACGCGACGCTGGGGCTGGACGGCAGACAACCTCAGCGGCATGGACCTGGTGACTGCGGACGGCCGGCTCGTGCGGGCCGACAGCGAAGAAAATGCCGATCTCTACTGGGGGTTACGCGGCGGCGGCGGAAATTTCGGGGTCGTCACCAACATCGATTTCATGCTTTACCCCATCGGTCCGGAGATTGTCGGCGGGGTGGTGGCCTGGCCGGCCAGCGAAGCTGCCGGCGTGCTCGACCTCTACGGAACCCTGGCGGAAAAGGCACCGCCGGAACTCACCCTGGTGCTGCTCATGCGTCCGGCGCCGCCGGCGCCGTGGTTGCCCAAAGAAATACATGCGAAGCCGATCGTCGCCATCGTGGCGTGCTATAGCGGTCGACCCGAGGAGAGCGAAGCCTGGGTGGCCCCCATCAAATCCTTCGGCAAGCCGATCGGCGACACCCTCGTGCGCCGCCCGTATGTGCAGATGCAGGCGCTGCTGGACGGCACGCAGCCGAAAGGTCGTCGTTATTACTGGAAAAGCGAGTATCTGCAAAGCATCGAGCCCGCTCTGTGCGAGAAGTTTATCGCCCACGCGGCCGAAATACGATCGCCGCACTCCGCGGTGATCCTCTTCCAGATCGGCGGTGCGCTGAACCGGTTGGACGAGGCGCACTCGCCCGTGGGCAACCGTGAGGCCCGCTATGTCTTGAATATCGCGAGCGCCTGGGAACGAGCGGACGCGGACGAGGCGAATATCGCCTGGGCGCGGCAGGCCTGGAACGACCTGAAAAGATTCTCGACCGGAGGCACCTACGTCAATTTCCTGACCGAAGATGAAAGCGCCGAACGCATCGACACGGCCCTGGGCAAAGGGCTTCATCGACTGAGGGAAGTAAAGACCAAATGGGACCCGCAGAACGTGTTCCGCACGAACCGGAATATAAGGCCGCTTTGATGAAATGGGCAAAGGCTGTCAGCTGGCGCAATATTTCTTTCAAAAAAACGAACTCCCCTTGGCCGCTTTGAGGGGAGTTTCTTTCATTTCAACTTCTTCTGTTGGAACGGTTTTGCCAAGTCTTTAACAGGCTGTTGAAATTCATGGCATCATAACGGTTATGAAACATGATGCGCTCTCATCCGCCTGAGCGGGGGTCTCATGCGCGGTGGTGGGAATCTGCGCGTTCAAATCCGCATATACCGCGTCGGCTATGATGGCATGCATTTCGGTGGTGGGGTGTATGTCGTCCCAGAAAAGGTAGCCGGCGCTGTCAAAGTTATTCGGCACGCCGAAATTGGGCGATGGATCGGTGGCGTTAGTGAAACCGAAGGCCCCGGGGTCATTGCGAACTCTTTCGAATAAAGCCTCGATGTCAAATTCATAGATCTGTATATCCGGATGGCTGACACTGAAAGCATCGATGCGGTTGGCCAATTCTCTGTTGAAATTTACGGTAAAAGCCGTGGCCGCGGGTGCTTCGGCTGAGTTCGCCTCGGATGTTACGGCCCCTAAATCCGGCAGATTCACCACCAGCAGAGACATAGCACCATTGTCGGCCAGCATTTCGATTGCTTCATCGATATTCGATACAGCCTTTAGAAAATCTCCGTCTCCGTTGAAAAAATCATTCCCGCCGATCCAGATCACATATAGATTCGTTCTCGAAAGAGGAGGGCCCGCGAGAAGGATGTGCGCCCTGACCTGCTCGATGAGCCCGGGTGGCACCAAGCCATCGGTTTGTGCCCCGCCGAGGGCCCGATCGGTAAGGTTGGTATTGAAATGAGAGGCATCGGTCAGATATTCAACCCATACCGGACCATTGGAAAGGCGGCCCCTCCAGTACACTTCGGGATCAGGATCAGGTTGGTCGTCGACCAGCAGAAGATTTCCATTGTCGGACAGGCTGTCCCCGAAAACAACAAACTCCCCGAACGGGCCTGCCAGTGCATTGGCGACGAAGACATGCGAAGCAAGGCATGCAGCCAAGAAGACCAGTTGCGCCAAGCGAAACATCTCTTTCATAAGCTTTCTCCTTGCTATGATATCTCCATATGAACTGCGACTTGGGAGCGAGGCGTCGCGCCATCAAACTGGAGCCGGCCCCGGGGGACAGAGAACTCCCGGGGCCGGCAAGGGATCTTGCATCCATCCGCCCCTGCGAATCCGCACGGCTATGGGCTTCATGGATTGTCCGCTTGGCTATTGTTTCGAGCGATCTTGGATGCTCTTGACAAACGTCTCGAGGGCGTTCTTGAATTTTTGGGCGCTATCCGGTACTACCGCCTTGCTCATGGCGGGACGCTTTACATTGGCGTCGATGATCTGGCTGTACAGCGAAGCATCGACATTCTCTTTACCGAAGTACCCCCGTGCCTCCTCGGGATTGTCGGGCAGGCTGTAATATGCCAGAGTGGGGGAGCGCTGGATCTTCAATACCGTTCCATCCAGGGCGGCGCCCGCAAAGAGGCCGGACGACTTTTCGAAAGTTAGAATCTTTGCCTCCGTTATCTCCGTCGACTTGCCCTTGTTCATGCTCCCGGCCGTCACCCTGGCATCCGCACCCAGAGAGATGTCTTCGTTCTTAGCCAATTGGTTGAGTTCGGTCCGATCTGTGAAGACCAGTATCAATTCCGAAGATTTCATACCGGCCTGGAAACCTAAGCTGCCGCCGGTCAGCGATACGAACAGGGGATCGGTCCATTGGCCGTCGTCCCGCTTGGCGCTAAGGACACCGGAGCCGTAGCTGCCGCCAGCAATCAGGGCCGCCTTAGTCCAATCGGGGATTACGGCGATGCCTATGGCTTTTTCCATGGCGGAAGCCGGGATCGAGTTGGATATGGCAACGCCCTCCTTCAGCATGCGGATCACGCTGTCGATGCGCTTTTCGGCGGCCATGCGCTCAGATTGAGACTCCTCGGCGGCCGCCTGGTCCCGATCCTTTTTGGCGGTCATCGAATTATCGGCGCCCTGCGTCATCGATTCTTTGGCCTTGTCCGCGGCCGATGCGGAAAACGGGATACTCAGGAGCCATGCAACGATCATTATTGAAATTGGGAAGGTATATTTTTTCATGGGATTTCTCCTTTCCTTGAATTTGCGGTCTCTCCGCAGATATTTCCTTCATTTTCGTAAGAGGCTGGTCACATTTTTGATCCGCTTTGAATTGCCATTAGAAAAGGGAGAACTGGTGGGGCCGGGATATCTGCTGGAGGATGGGCCGCAAAGCAATTGCCAATACGAAATCATCAAGGCGTGCGTATCGCTTATTAAGCATGCTAAGATTCCCGCGGCTCGAGTCAATGGGTTCTATGCATTTTTGCCCAGGGGCAATAGAAGGAGATCGAGGGTTGGCAAACCTGGCGTCTGCATCGCGGTGATGTGATGGGTCGCACGGAACTCTGGCGCGTGTTCGTGGTTGCACACATCGTGGCAGGATCGCGAAGGCGATTGATGCGCACATCCGGTCCGGCGAAGAGGCCACGGCCGGGAAGGATTACCGGCCGCGGCCTGAAGAAGACATTTAGGTCGCCGACGGCAACACCCAGGTGACCAGGCGGGACCACACCCTCTGGCTCCTGGAGGACGCCCGCCAGGTGATTATCTACCTTTCAACAACTGGCTATCATATGAAGAATTGGAGCGACTGCCGCGCATGGCTGCTGTTGAATTTCAAGAATAGTGATGGGTAGAACGCAGGCCCCGTCCGGTAGAGATGTTGTGGCCGGCAGTGACCACCGGCCACGGTGTTGTTGGTATCGATTAGAGCTTCGTCAGGGCGGTTTTCATGAGGGTTTCGGCGGCCGTCTTCTGGGCCGCTTCGGCGGCGCCGGGGATCAGCATGGTGATGACCAGATACTTGTCTCCCTTGAAGGTGTTGAGCTGGATCATGCCGTAGCCCGGGCTGGAGAAGAAAGCGCGGTCGCCCACGGCACCGGCATCGGAGACCGCGATATGGCGTTTCTTCAATTCGGCGATCATGTTGTCGGCGGTTTCGCCGGGGGCGGCGGTTTTCACCAGGATGCTGAACACCCCATAACCGTCCACCTTGTACTCGCAGGGCTGGCCCACCAGGGGATTGGCCTTTTCGTTCAGCTTGCCCTCGGTGACCTCCTTGCCGACGGCGGCCTTGATTTCGGCCGGGGTCAACAGGCCGCAGGCGTCGATTTTGCGAGCCTCCTGGGCCATAACCAGTCCCACAGACCCAAAAACCATAACAGCGGTCATCACAACGACGAACTTCGTACGGAACCATCGATTCATTTGCATCCTCCTGATGGGTGTTGGCTACTTCGTCCAGATTCTAGGCTTCACTTCCCTATCATTGTTCCTTGGCCTTGGGAAAAAGTTTCACGATCACGACCACCAGCACCAGCGTCACCAGCGCCAGGACGGCATAAAGGCCCCAGCCGCTATCCTTGAAGGCCGCCTCGAAGCGGCTCTGCCAGGCCGGCCGCTGGAACGCCTCCAACTCGCCCATGCGGATCTCCTCGGCCAGGGTGGCGAGCAGCTGGCCCTGGACGAGGGAGAGGTCATATTGGGGAGCGGCCGCCTGGGGATTGCCGCCATACACCAGGTACGTGCCCGGGGCATGGGCCAGGAAGTAGACCGTGGGGGCGGCGTAACGCACGGTGATTTTGGAGATGGCGATGGGCGCGTTGTCGCCGTTGTCGATGACGGCCCACAGGCGGTCCATGCCGGGCGGCAGACTGCTCAGGTCCAGGCGCAGGACCGATTCCCCGGTGTCGCGGCTCTCCCACGGCACCGCGTGCCACGGTTCCCAGCCCAGGTTGCCGGGCTTGGGCCGTTCCCACTGCAGGCGGCGGGTGAAGAGCCCCTGGGCATGCAGGTCCAAGGATTCCCACTGGCGTGAGGGGCCGGGCAATTGGATGGTCCACTGGCTCTGATTCTTCTTCTCGTCGAGATGCAGGGCCACCGGCAGGTCGATGCTCTTGATCTCCTGCCGCCCCTGGATATAGGGCACCTGCCGCTCTGCGAATACGATGCGGATGGGCCGGTTTTCGGATTTGAGAACCGCCTCCAGGCTCAGGGCCAGGCGGTAGTATCCGGGCCGGGGGATCGGAAGGGGGGCGCGCCAGGCGTAGCCCCCGGCATCGAAAGGGGCGCCCTGGAGCTGGAAGCGTTCCACCAGGGAAGCCGGCTGCCAGAGGGGATTGGTCTTAATGGCGGTCACAGCCACTTCCCGGTCCGGGCGGCGCCGGGCATCGCCGGGTTGCTCCCGCAGGGGCGTCTTCTGTCCGCCGCCGGTGGTCAGGGTGTATTGGCCGGCCTGTTCGGCGGCGAACACCAGCCGGGGCAGCCGCGCTTCGGCCCGCAGGGCGGTGACGGCGCCGATGTAGCGCTCGGTGGCCTCCAGTTTGACCACCAGCGACCGGCCCGGCCACGGTTCGGCCAGGGGAATGGTCAGCAACCGGGGCTGGCTGCCCAGATGGGAGAGCCTTCCGTTTTTAGCGACGCTGAAGGCTTTGCGGCCCCCTTCGATCACCTCCCGGCCCAGCTGCCAGGCGCCCTGGAAGGGGTCTTCGGTGGCCACCTCCACGCTGCGCAGGGAAAGCCCGCTGCCGGGCAATACGGCTTCGAGGACGATGAAGCCCTCGGCTTCCGAGCGCTGGAAGGGCAGGTCGATGGTCCGCACGGCATAATCTTTTCCCGCTGGCCGGCCGGTCACCGCCACCTCCCGGATAGGGGCCACGGCGGTACGGGCACGGCGATCCAGGCCGGTCAGGCGCAGGCGCAGGCGTTCATAGGCGGCCTCGGGCACGGCAATGGACCCGCGAACCGCTGCGCCGGACACGAAGACGGCCGCATCCTGCACCACTGGCTGCCACTGGCCCTGGCGCAGCCCCTCGATGGCCACGCGGGCCAGGGCGTCGGGCACGGCCAGTTGCACGCGGACTTCGCGGACCACAATGCCGTCGGTCACGGCGCCTTCCCAGGTAAATCCGCCCTGGGCATCCAGCGAGACCTGGGCGGCGGTGAGTATTTGGTGCACATCCGCCACGGCTTCACGCCAGTAGAGTTCGAAGTTCCGTGCCCGACCGTCGGGTCCGGCCAGGGTCAGATCCAGGCCGTCGCCCGCGGCGCTCACCAGTTCGGGCGGCAGGATCGTCTCCACCAGGCCGGGGGCCGCCACCGCCAGCTCGCCGCGGGTGTGCCAGTTCTCTTCGGCGGCCGCCGGCGTGGCCATCAGCAATCCCAGCAAACCGAGAAAAATCCATCCCAGGGGCTCAAGGCGCATCTTTTTTTCCTTCGGATAGAAAGCGTTGATAGAGAAACGAAACCAGGATCAGCACCACGGCCAATCCGAACAGCGAGCCCACCCGGTAGAGCTGGCCCAGGGAGCTGACATCCAGCAGGAAGATCTTGCCGGCCGTGGCCGCGATGGCCAGGATGGCGGCCCAGCGCACGGCCTTGGTCTGCCAGCGGATGCCCACGACCAGCAGGCCGATGGCGTATAGCAGCCAGCCGATGCTGTAGGCCAGCTGCATGGCCAGGCTGCCGTGGGGCGCCATGCTGAAGGGCCGGCCATGCAGGCCGAAGAGGGCGGCGATTTCGATATTGAGCACGGCGAAGGCGAACAGGGCCAACGCCAGGCCCCAGAAGCGCCGGGGCCCCACGGCGGCCAGCGGCCAGCGATCGTCCCAGGCCCGCAGGGCCAGGCAGGCCAGGGCGGCCAGGCCCAGCAGAAAAACAAGGGAGGGCGCATTGAGCAGCGGCGTCATCTGGCCGAAGGCCGCCCGGAAGCCGAAGGGCAGGGCGACCGCTCGCAGCAGGCCGGCTGCGATCAGCACCAGCCCGGCCAGGCGGAAGGGCCGGTCCAGGCGCCGGGGCCATATGTGCAGGGCCAGGCCGTAGAGCAACCAGCCCGTGGCCGAGGCCGCGGCCTTGGCCGGCGTATGGGCCTGGATCAAAGCAAAGGGATGGCCGGTGGCGAAGAGGGTTCCGGACTGGAATTTGAGGGCCATGAAGAGCGCGGCGAGAAACAGAGCCAGTAAGCCGTTCTTGGCCAGGGAACGGCGGTCGTCCCAGGGCTCCCGGTGGAAGAGGTAGTAGAGTGCGGCCAGCAGCGGCAGGTAGATGGCCAGGGCCGTGTTGCGCAGGGGGCGCATGGGCGCGGCCGCCTGAGGCAGCAGCACCGGCAGCAGGATCAGGCCCAGGGTGCCCGCTGCCAGGAGGTAGAACCCGGCCAGACGCACCATCCGGGGAAGGCGGTCGTAGCGCCACAGCAGGCCGCCCAACGCCACCCAGGAGAGGCCGTAGCAGGCCCATTGGATAAAATTCTCCCCCGGCCACACCCGGAACCTTTCCCCCGGCGCGGCGAACAGGTCGGCGATGCCCAGGTTGACCAGCAGAAATCCCGCGGCCACCGCCAGCCACTGGAAGTATAGAGGCAGATCCAGCGCCTGGAGCCGGCGCCGGGGATAACCGGCATTGCGCACGGCCCAGGTCAGGACCGCCACGGCCGCCGCCACGGAAAGAAACCCGGGGTTGAGCAGCGCCGGGCTGTCGATGTCTTTCAGGCGGGTCAGGTTCAGGGCCAGGATCGCCAGTCCCACCGGCGCCATTCCCAGGGCCACCCAGCGCAGTCCCGGGTGTTCGATGCGTCGGTTGAGCCAGAGCAGGGAGGCGGCTTCGAAGATAAAGGTGAGTCCGATCCAGCCGTGGTTCAGCACCAGCACCGGCAGGGCCGAGAGGTAGAAGAGCAGCACGCCGCCATGAAAGGCCAGGAGGGCGTTGCGCTCGGCACGGCCTTCCAGACGCCGCAGCAGCAGGGCCACCAGGGGCAGTTTGCCCATGATCAGGGCCAGGGGCACCCAGTGGGCCGTCCATTGGGGCTCCGGGCCGAACCAGTAGCGCTGGCTGACGAAGAGCAGGAAGAGGGCCTGGATCGCCTCGAACAGGGCCCAACTGTTCCAGAGCCTTGTCCAGCGCGCGGATTCCCGGAAGAAGAGAAACGGGGCGGCCAGGGCCGCCAGGAACAGTCCGCCGGACCAGAGCAGGGCCGCGAAGTACTTGGGCGGCGCCAGCTCCGGGTGGCAGACGAACACCGCCTGGGCCGCGGCCGCGGCGATCAGGGCCGCTGCGCCGGCGATCTCGAATTCGAAACGGCGCACGGCCACGAGCACCAGGGCCAGGAAGCAGGCCAGGGTGGCCATGCCGGCATGGGGGTATCCCGGGTAGGCGACGAGAAACGAAGCGGCCAGCAGCACACACACCCCGGCTGCGGGCGCGGCGGCCAGCCACTGCTCGAGATGGGGGGCCGCGGCCAGGGGCCTGCCGGGGTGCTCCGCGCCTGGCTCCAGATGCAGTCTGGCCATCACTTCGGGCAGGCGCCGGATGAGCACGAAGACACCGGCGCACAGCAGCGCCCCTGCGGCCATGAGGAAGGCGAAGAAGCCGACGCCCAGGAGCTCTCCCGGTACATTGAACAGCCAGAGCAGGGCGCCCAGCACGAAGAGCAGTACCAGGACGGCCACCTGGACCAAAGCGCGGAAGAGAATGCTCAGGCCGATGCCGATCACTTCCAGGCCGAGCAGCAGCGGCCAGAACCAGAACGAGACGGCCGGCTCCTGCAGGACCACCGAGAGGCTGAGCAGTACCACGGCCAGGGGAAAGACCCGGAACCAGGTGACTACGGCGCGGTTGAGACCGTGGCGGGCCACCAGGGCCAGGGGACCGATGCCGCCGCAGGCGCCGTAGAGCAGCAGCAGAGGAAAGCCCCCCGAGAATTGGCCCGGTTCGAACCGGAAGAGGACCCAGCCCAGGCCCACCAGAAATCCCAGGGTGGCATAGGGAATCACCAGGCGATACCATCCCGGCCGGCGCCAGGCCAAGGTCACGGCCAGGGCCTGGGCCGCGGTGACGGTCAACAGGGCGGCCCAGCCGGTTTTCAGCAACAGGCCGGCGGCGGCCAGCAGCGTGGCCCCGAAGGCGGTGATGCCGGCCCAATGGGCGGCCTGGCTCTGGCGCGGGTCCGCCTCGGCCCGATCGAGGAAGAAGGTGAACAGGGCCAGGTTCAAGATCCACACCACGGCCAGGTTCGTGCCGGCCGTGAGGTCGAAGACATGGGCGCTGGCCAGGCCCAGGGTAACTGCCGTGCCGATCGCGGCCACCAGCAGCAATCCCTTGGAGGTCAGGTGCCGGGCCACCAGAAACAGGCCGGCGTTGACCACCGCCAGATAGGCGAAGAGCATCTCGATGCGGCCCTGGCCGGTGTTCACCAGCAGCGGCGTCACGTAGGCGCCCAACGCGCCCAGGACCGAGACGGCCCGGCTGCGATAGAAGACGGCCAGCACGAAGGCCGCCGCCGACACCAGGCTCAGCAGGCCGAAGCCCATGGGTTTGGTCAGGTAGCTGTAGTAGAGCGTGGCCGCGAAGACCACGCTGAAGAGCACGCCGATGCCGGCCGCGGCCAGGGTGTGGCGCGTCACGGCGTAGCGCTGGTCGCCGAAGCGGCCGGCGCCGACGATCAGGCCGCTGCCGATGAGGGCGCTCACCGCCAGGCGCAGCGCCGGCGGGATGAGGTTACGGTCGATGGAGAACTTGACGAAGAACCCGGCCGCGATGAAGAGCGCCAGTCCGCCCAGCCAGGCGAAGAGTTTGACGCCGGTGAACTGCTCCCAGTCCACCGTGGATTTGAAAGCCTTCCAGCGCTCGGCCCAGGGAGAGGGCGGGGGCGGGGCCGGGATCCAAGGCGCTGTCCATGTGTCTCGCCCCTGGAGGGTCGGTGTTTCCTCGGGGGGCGCCGGTGTTTCAAGCGGTAACACCAGGTCTTCCAGCGAATCGGCTGGCGCCGCAGGCACTGCCGATGCTTCCAAGGCCTCGGCTTCAATGCCCGGCGCGGGCTCGGGTGACGCGGGAGGCGCCGCCATGGGCTCGGGCGCGGTCGCCGCCGCAGCCGATGACGCCGGCTCGCGACCCTGCGCCCACTGCGCCTGCAGCCGCTCGAGGGCCGCCTGAAGATCTTCGATGCTTCGCGACAGCCGTTTTTCCGTGCGCACCAGCAGGACAAAAAGTGTCCCGCACATCAAGAACAGCAACAGGGTCATCCACTACTCCTTGGGATCGAAGGCTCAAATGGGTAAAGATTGCCTGAAGTTAGCAGATAGCAGGCAGTATGGCAATGCGCCTGCCGGGACCGGCGGTGGTATTTATTCTATTGTAAGTGCGGCGGATCGGTCCTATTTTGGCGTCTGAATTTTCAACGAAAGGAACGATGTATGCGCTACGATCAGGAAGCCCTGCGGTATCATAAGGAGCCCCGGCCGGGCAAAACCGAAGTGGTGCCCACCAAGCCCTTCATCAGCCAGGCCGATCTGAGTCTGGCCTACACGCCGGGAGTGGCCGCCCCCTGCCTGGAAATCAACAAGTTTCCCGAGCGCTCATACGACTACACCAACCGCGCCAACCTCATCGCCGTGATCACCAACGGCACTGCGGTGCTGGGCCTGGGCCGCATCGGCGCCCTGGCCGGCAAACCGGTGATGGAGGGCAAGGCGGTGCTGTTCAAGCGCTTCGCCAACATCGATGTCTTCGACCTGGAGGTCGACACCACCGACCCCGACGAATTCATCCGCACGGTCAAGCTGCTCGAGCCGACCTTCGGCGGCATCAATTTGGAAGACATCAAAGCCCCCGACTGCTTCTACATCGAAGAACGGCTCAAGGCGCAGATGGCGATTCCCGTGTTCCACGACGACCAGCACGGCACGGCCATCATTTCGGCCGCGGCCATGCTCAACGCCGTGGCACTCACCGGGCGCCGGGTGGAGAGCCTCAAGGTGGTGATCAACGGCGCCGGCGCCGCGGGCATCGCCTGCGCCCGGCTCTATGTGCGCCTGGGCGTGAAGAAGGCGCACCTCACCCTGGTCGACACCAAGGGCATCATTCACAAGGGCCGCAGCGCGGGCATGAATCCCTACAAAGAGGAGTTTGCCGTGGAAACCGGCGGCGGCACCCTGGCCGACGCGGTCCGGGGGGCCGACATGCTGGTGGGCATGTCCACCAAAGGGGCTTTCACGCCGGCGCTGCTGCAGACCATGGCCGAGCGGCCCATCGTCTTCGCCCTGGCCAACCCCGACCCGGAGATCGACTACGATGCGGCCAAGGCGGCGCGTCCCGACGCCATCGTGGCCACCGGCCGCTCGGATTTTCCCAACCAGGTCAACAACGTGCTGGGCTTTCCGTACATCTTCCGGGCGGCCCTAGATGTGCGTGCCCGCAGCATCACCGAGGAGATGAAGGTGGCCGCGGTCCACGCCCTGGCCGAACTGGCCCGGGAGGATGTGCCCGATGCAGTGATCCGGGCCTATGGCGGCCGGCCCATCCGCTTCGGACCGGACTACATCATTCCCAAGCCCCTGGACAACCGGGTGCTGCTCAAGGTGGTGCCGGCCGTGGCCGCGGCCGCCGTGCAAAGCGGGGTGGCCGGCCTGCAGCCGCCCGAACGCCAGGTTTACATCCAGCGCCTGGAGGCCTCGCTGGGGCCCGAGCGCGAGCTTATGCGCAAGGTCATCATCCGCGCCCAGCAGCGGCCCCTGCGCATCGTGCTGCCCGAAGGCAACCACCCGGTGATCCTGCGCGCCGCCCACCAGGCCCTGCGAGAGGGCATCGCCAGGCCGGTGCTGCTGGGAGATCCCGACCAGATCAAATCCGTGGCCGAAGAGCTGCGCCTCTCGCTCGAGGGGATCGAGACCATCGATCCCCGCTGCAATCCCCACCTGAAGCGCTTTGAGAATGAATTGTATGAGCTGCGCCAGCGCAAGGGGTGGAACTTCAACGAAACCCAGCGCCGGCTGCAGAACCGGTACGTGTTCGGCGCCATGCTGGTGCGCGCCGGGCTGGTGGACGGCCAGGTGCATGGCATCGCCCAGTCCTACCCCAACGCCATCCGGCCGGTGCTGCAGGTGATCCCCCGGCGCGAGGGGGTCCACAAGGTGTCGGGGCTCTATTTGATGATCTCCAAGAACCGCACCCTGCTCTTTGCCGACACCACCGTCAACATCGATCCCGACCCCGAGGACCTGGCCGAGATCGCCATCCTGAGCGCCGAAATGGCCCAATTTTTCGATATGCCGCCCCGGGTGGCCATGCTCTCCTTTTCCAACTTCGGCAGCGTCACCCACCCCGAGGCCCAGAAGGTGGTGGCCGCCCTGGCCATCGCCCGACAGCGCCGGCCCGAGCTGGTCATCGACGGCGAGATGCAGGCCGACACCGCCGTGGTGGCGGAGATGCTCCAGGAGAGCTTTCCCTTCAACCGCCTGGGGCGCGGCGCCAACGTCCTGATATTTCCCAGCCTGGCGGCCGGCAACATCGCCTACAAGCTGGTGGACCGCCTGGGCGGCGCCAAGGCCGTGGGGCCCCTGCTCATGGGTTTGAGCAAGCCGTTCAACGTCCTGCAGCGCAACACCGACATGGAGAACGTGGTCAACGTCCTGGCCATTACCGTGGCCCAGGCCCAGAGTCAGAAGGAGGGCCGGCAAACCTGAAAGTTTGCCGGCCCCTTCGGATTTGGGAAGAGGTCGCTTCCCCGGTTCGTAAGGTCTCTTCAGAACACACACCCATCATTTCCAAAAAGGCGCCCTGAGGGAGAACCCATTCCATCCCGGGCATTAAAGCCATCGGTGAGAAAACGTGTAATATTTTCCGTGGCGCAGCGACATAAGGGCAGACAACCACCGCTAAACGAAGAAGGAATATATGGATCAGCCTAAAATCATCGTCTACGGCGCGCATTGGTGCCCGGACTGCCGCAGGAGTAAAATGTTTCTGGGCGAGCATCAGATCCCCTATCGATGGGTAGATATCGAAGAAGATCCGGCCGCGCAGCGGCTGGTGATCGAAATGAACGGCGGCAAGCGCATCGTGCCGACCATCGTTTTCGAAGACGGCAGCTTTCTGGCCGAGCCCGGCAATGCCGAACTGGCCGAGAAAATCGGGCTGAAAACCAAGGCGGGCCGGACCCATTACGACCTGATCATCGTCGGTGGGGGCCCGGCCGGTCTGACCGCGGCCATTTATACGGCCAGGGAAGCCATCGATACGCTGGTGATCGAACGGGCCGCACTCGGCGGACAAGCAGCCGGGACCGAAAAACTGGACAACATGCCGGGGTTCCCGGAGGGTGTCGAGGGTTTTGACTTCGCCCGTCGCCTGCGCCGGCAAGCCGAGCGTTTCGGCGTCGAGTTGCTCCAGGCCCAGGAAGTCAGCGGTATCGAGCAAAAGGGCAACCTGCGGTGTGTCGTAACCGGCGTCGGGCAGCAATACAGTGCGCGCGCCGTGCTGCTCGCCACCGGCAGCCGCTATAAACGGCTGAACGTACCCGGAGAGTCCCAATACATGGGCGCCGGCGTGCACTTTTGCGCGACCTGCGATGGGCCGTTCTACCGGGACAAGCAGGTGGTCGTGGTGGGCGGCGGCGACAGCGCGGCCGAGGAGAGTTTGCTGCTGACCAAGTTCGCCAGGCGTGTGACCCTTCTGGTGCGTGGCGGCGCGTTCAAGGCCACGCGGTTCATTGTGGATAAAGTGCTCGCGCATGATCGCATCGACATCCGCTGGCATACGCAAGTCGCAGAATTCTCCGGCACGCGCGGCAAGCTCGACAGGATCGCCATTTTGAACAACCAGACCGGCCTGCGTGAGGAGATGGCCGTGGACGGCGCCTTCATCTTCATCGGGCTGTCGCCCAACAGCGGCTTCTTGAAAAGCAGCGGCATCGAACTGGATCCCTGGGGGTTCGTGAGGACGGGTCAATCCTTGATGCACGCGGGCCGGCGGCCGGCCGCTTTTCAAAACCGCGATCCATTCTTGCTCGAGACCAGCATCCCCGGCATTTTCGCCGCCGGCGACGTGCGCGACACCAGCACCAAGCAAGTGGTCAGCGCCGCCGGCGAAGGCGGCACGGCGGCGCTTGAGATCAGGGAATATCTCAAGCGCGCCTAACGTGGGGAGGCGGTGGGGCGCTTTCAAGAACAGCCCCCATCCCGCCACGGTCGCGAAAAGTGCTGGAAAACACGCATAGTGGGGCGAAAACGCGCGGCGCGGAAGGTGCCCTGGTTGAAGAGCGGCCCAGCGCCGACCATTTGAAGGAGCTATCCCCCATGAACCAATCAAAAAGCGACAATTGGATCACCAAAGCAGCCGTGGCCGGTCTCATTGTGCTCGGCATTTTGGCGTTCCGCTATTTCGAGTTGGGGCAGTATCTCTCCCTGGACTATCTAAAAGAGTCCCAGGAGAAATTTCACCAACTGTACCAAACCCACCGGTTCGCCGTGATCGCCGCCTACATGGGCATCTATATCGCCGTCACGGCCCTGTCGCTGCCCGGCGCGGCGGTGCTGACCCTGGCCGGCGGCGCCCTGTTCGGACTGGTGGTCGGCACCGTGGCGGTATCGTTCGCCAGCACCATCGGCGCCACCCTGGCCTGCGTCGTTTTGCGGGATTGGGTCCAGGGCCGATGCGGCGATAATCTGGCCACCATCAACGCCGGCATTGAAAAGGAGGGCGCCTTCTATCTGTTCTCCCTGCGCCTGGTGCCGGTCTTTCCATTTTTCGTCATCAACCTGCTGATGGGGCTCACCCGCATGCGGCTGTTCACCTTCTTCTGGGTGTCCCAGATCGGCATGCTGGCCGGCACCGTGGTTTTTGTCAATGCCGGCCGGCAACTGGCCCGGATCGATTCGTTGTCCGGCATCCTCTCCCCCGGCGTGCTGGTCTCCTTTGCCGTGCTGGGCCTGTTTCCGATTACCGTGAAAAAGCTGCTCGCGCTCTACAAACGCAATTTCGATAAGGTTCCCCAAAATTAGGAGCATCCATGAAAACTCACACGAAGATAGGCGTCATCCACCGGCCGACTGGCCTGCTTCTCTTCTCGGCCCTGCTCTGGACGGCGGCCATGGCGGACGCGGTGGCCTTCGACCCTGCCCACCCAGGCTACGACGCTTTGCTGAAACGGTTCGTCGTTGACGGCCGTGTGGACTACCAAGGCCTGAAAGACGGGGGCGCCGCATTGGATCGCTATCTGGACGGCCTCGCCGGCATATCGGAAGCGACCTTCAACGCATGGCCGGCATCCGAGCGGCTGGCCTTTCTGATCAACCTGTACAATGCGGCCACGCTGAAGCTGATTGTCGACCACTATCCGGTTAAGAGCATCAAGGATATCGGAAGCATTTTCAAGGGGCCTTGGGATCAGCCGGTGGTCCGGCTCTGGGGCCAAACCATTACCCTGGACACCCTGGAGCACGGTATCGTGCGCAAGCAGTACGGCGAGCCGCGCATTCACATGGCCCTGGTGTGTGCCGCGAAGAGTTGCCCGACGCTGCGCGGTGAAGCCTATGTCGCCGCTAAACTTGACGCCCAGCTCGAGGAACAGTCCCGGCGCTTTCTGGCGAGCCCGGCCGGTCTGCGCATCGACCGCGAAAAGAAGACGGTCTATTTTTCTTCTATCTTCAAATGGTATGGAGAGGATTTCGTCGCCGGGTTCTCGCCAGCTTCAGGATTTTTAGGACTCGATAAGACTCAGCGCGCCGTCGCCAACTTTTGCGGCGGATATCTTTCCGCAGCGGACGGCGACTACCTGAAAGCCGGCGGGTATGCGGTTAAGTACCTGGATTACGACTGGGCGTTGAACGCGATGCAGTCTATACCTTAAAACAAGCGGTTGAGCCGTTTTTCGGAGGTGGTCCATGACGGAGATGGAAAAAGACATCATCAGCCCATGGGATGCCCATAATCAACAACTGGTGTCCCACGTTCATCCGCCCGACTGGCAAAACCCCAAGCCGGCTTCGCGCTACAACCTGGTGGTCATCGGCGCAGGCACCGCCGGGCTGGTCTGCGCGGCCGGTGCGGCCGGCCTGGGGGCCAAGGTGGCCCTTATCGAGCGCCACCTGATGGGCGGCGACTGCCTGAACGTGGGCTGCGTGCCGTCCAAGGCCGTGATCCGGGCCGCGCGCGCCGCCGCCGCCGTGCGCGATGCCGGCGCCTTCGGGGTGCGCGTTCCCGAGGGCGTGACCGTCGATTTCGGCCAAGCCATGGAGCGCATGCGCCGGCTGCGGGCCGCCATCGCGCCCCACGACTCGGTCCAGCGCTTCAGTGGACTTGGCATCGACGTGTTTATCGGCGAGGGCCGGTTCGTCGACGGCCACACCGTGGAAGCGGCCGGCGAACGGCTGAACTTCAAAAAAGCGGTGATCGCCACCGGCGCGCGGGCTGCGGCGCCGCCCATCCGAGGATTGCAGGACATTTCCTACCTGACCAATGAAACCGTTTTCTCCCTGACCGAACTGCCCAAGCGGTTGGCCGTCATCGGTGCCGGCCCCGTCGGCTGCGAGATGGCCCAGGCCTTTGCGCGCTTCGGCTCGCAAGTGCTGCTGTTGGAAACCCTGCACGGCATCCTCCCCCGGGAAGACGCCGACGCTTCGGGCATTGTTTTGGAATCCATGCAAAAGGACGGCGTGAAGCTGCTGTGCTGCGGCAAGGATCTGAAATTGGGCAGGGCCGACGGCGGCAAAATCCGCCTCACCGTGGAATCTCACGGCAAGCAGTACGATGAAGTGGTGGACCAACTGCTGGTGGCCGTGGGACGCGCGCCGAATGTCGAAAATTTGGGACTGGAAAAAGCCGGGGTCACCTTTAACAAGAAAGGCGTGCAGGTCAACGACCGCCTGCAAACCAGCCAGCCGGACATTTACGCGGCCGGCGACATCTGCTCGCCCTACCAGTTCACCCACGCGGCCGATTTCATGGCGCGCATCGTCATCCGCAACGCGCTGTTCTTCGGACGCGCCACGGCCAGCGCACTGACCATCCCCTGGTGCACCTATACGGAACCGGAAATCGCCCATGTGGGGCTTTACGAGAAACAGGCCCAGGAGCAGGGTCTCGCCATCGATACCTTCACGCGGGAGTTGCGCGAGGTGGACCGCGCCATCCTCGAAGGTCACGCCAAGGGCCTGGCCCGGGTGCATGTGCGCAAGGGCACGGATAAAATCGTCGGCGCCACCATCGTGGCGGCCAACGCCGGCGACCTGATTTCGGAAATCACCCTGGCCATGACTCACAAATTGGGCCTCGGCCGGATCGCCAACACCATTCACCCCTACCCGACCCAGGCCGAGGTCATCCGGCAGCTCGGCGACGCGTATAACCGCACGCGGCTGACGCCCTTGGCCAAATTTCTCTTTTCGCGACTGATGGCCTGGCGCCGGTGATGCCCCGCATCGAATATGCGCTTTGCGGACTTAGGCGGCTCATCCCTTTATCCACAAGAAAGGAAACGTGAGATGAACGAAACCTACGACGAACCCCGTGACCTGGAAGATTTCGCCAATATCGGCGAACACGCCCCCGAGGCCGGCCGCAAATTCTTCGACTACTATGCCACAGCCACCGGCGCCGGCAGGCTCACCGAACGTGAAAAAGCCTTGATCGCGTTGAAAGTGGCCACCGTGCGCCATTGCCCTACTGCATAGACGCCTACACCCACAAGTGCCTTTCGCTGGGCGCTCAGGAGCAAATGGGCATCATTGATACCGTTCAGCGTTTAGATGGCGAGTTTGCTTCGATGAGCCAGATTATTGATTATTTCAATTTTTATTCGGTAGAAAGTCAATCCCATGCTGGATAGCGGGTTGGCCCTGCCCGGGGTGCTGGTCGGAGGCCAGCTCGGCCCCCGGATTGCCATCCATGTCAACGACCGCTTCTTAAAAGAAATATTCATCTTCTTTTTGACCCTGGTCGGTGTCCACTTGATCTACAATTCCTTTTAAGCCCAACAAAAAACAGAGCGGCGTTTTTACGCAACGGCTTACCTTTTTGGCCACACTGGGGATGGGCCTGGATGCGAACTATCCGAGATCCCGAACCAGAAGGGGCCCGCGGCCGTTGACAGCGAGGCGAAACTTTATTGCCGATTAAAATTTTTATCTATTTTCTAATCGAAGATATAATTCCTGTTGACTTCGCTGGCCCCCCGCTTTAGCCTCCATTTGAATCGGTTGTGTCCCCCAACCCCAGACACCCGGAGGCGCATCGTTTTGGCCAGAACCCGCAAAGCCGGTCCCCGGCGCGAGCAGATCCTCAAGGCGGCGGAGAAGGTCTTCGCCGAAAAAGGGTTCCACGAAACCACCATTTCCGAAATTGCCAGGGGCGCCGGTATTTCGGAGCCCACCCTCTACGAATATTTCGCCTCCAAGGAGGAGATCCTCTTCACGATCCCCGAGGAGACCTCCTGCCAACTGGGCGAGCTGATCGAATTTCACCTGAAAATGGCCAGGGGAACGGTTTCCAAGCTCAGGGCCATGATTTACATCCTGCTCTGGATTCACCAGACCAACCCCCACTATGCCGCCGTCAGCTATCTGATTCTCAAACAGAGCGGGCGGTTCAGCAAGAGCCGGGCCTATGAAACCCTGCGCCGCCGGCTGCGGCCCCTGATCGACGTGGTCGAGGAGGGCATCGCCGCCGGCGAGATCCGTTCCGGGTTCACCCCTTTCCTGATCCGTTCGGTGATCCTGGGGACCATCGAGCACCTGACCACCCGTAAGCTGGTGCTGGGCACCGACGACAACCTGCTGGACCATGTCGATCCCCTGCTGGACCTGATTCTGGGCGGCATCCAGCCGGAAAGCCTGCCGGGCCCACTGCATTTCAAGGTGACCGTGGAAAGGGAACAAAGCGCCATGCCACCGGAAAGTTCCAAACCGCCAAAATAAACCATCGCAAATAACAGGAGGCACACCCATGGACCGTATCTGGATGAAGCACTGGCCCGAATTCATTCCCCAGGAAGTGACCTATCCCAAAGGCAAAAAACCTGTTTTCGAGTACCTCCGCGACAACGCCCGGGATTTTCCCGACCGCACCGCCATCATCTTCTACGGCAGGCAGGTCACCTACGCCGAGCTCGACCGCATGTCCGAGCAGTTCGCCCGCTTGCTCCTGGATCGCGGCCTGAAAAAAGGGGATCGGGTCGCCCTCTTCATGCCCAGCTGCCCCCAGTACCACATCGCCCACTACGGCATCTGCAAGATGGGCGGCGTGATCGTGCCGTGCAGCCCGCTCTTCAAGCAGTGGGAACTGGCCTATCAGCTGCGCGATACGGATACGGCGACCATCGTCACCCTCGACCTGCTCTACCCGGTGGTGGCCGCCGCGCGTAGCGAGTGCACCAGCGACACCGTCATCTGCACCAGCTTCCACGACATGCTGCCCAAAACGCCCACCATGAACCTGATTCCCATGATGGCCGTCCCCAAGCAGACGCCCCCCGACACGCTGGATTTCATGGAGATGCTCGCGCACTACCCGAACGACCCGGTGCGCTGCGATGTGGGCCTCGACGACACCGTGCAACTGCAGTTCACCGGCGGCACCACGGGCCTGCCCAAGGGCGCCGTGCTGACCCATGGCGGCAAGCTGTTCAAGGTGGCGGCGCTGCTGAGCGTGCTGGACGGCAACATGGCGCACCTGGGGCACCCGGGCGGCGCCGTCACCACTCTGGCCATCCTGCCCACCTTTCACATCGCCGGGATGCTGGGGGCCGTGGACACCATGATCGCCCAGGGCGCCACCCAGGTGCTGATGACCATGTTCGACCCGCTGGCCGCCATGCAGGCCATCGATCGCTACAAGGTCCAGTTCTTTCAGGCGGCCGTGCCCATGAACCTGGGCATCATGGCCCATCCCGAGCGCCGCAAGTACGACCTTTCCTCGCTCAAACTGTGCCTGACCACCAGCTTCGGCGTGCAGCTCACCGACGAGATCGTCCGGCGCTGGACCGCCGACACCGGCGGTTGCCTGCTGGCCGAAGCCGCCTATGGATTGACCGAGACCCACACCTTCGATACCTTCATGCCCCTGAATCGGCCCAAGTACGCCCCCGGCTGCCAGGGCATCCCCATCCCCGGCCAGCAGATCAAGATCGTCTCCTGGGAAGAGCGCACCCGCGAGATGCCCGTGGGCGAGATGGGCGAGATCGCCCTCAAGAACCCGGCCGTGCTCAGAGGCTACTGGAACCGTCCCCAGGAGACGGCCAAGGACCTTGTGGACGGATGGGTCTTTACCGGCGACATGGGCCGCTTCGACGAGGACGGCTACCTTTATTTCCTGGGACGCAAGAAGGAGATGATCAAGGTGTCGGGCTTCAGCGTCTTCCCCGAAGAGGTGGAGACCTTCCTGATGCAGCACGAGGCCGTGGACAAGGTGGCGGTCATCGGCGTCGCCGATCCCAAGAAGGGCGAGGTGATCAAGGCCTTCGTCGTACCCAAACCGGCCTTCAAGGACAAGATCGACGGAGCGGCCATCATCGAATGGGCCAAGTCGCGCATCTCGTCGTACAAGGTGCCCCAGGAGGTGGCGTTCCGGGACGAGCTGCCCATGAGCGGCGTGGGCAAGATCCTGCGCCGGGTGCTGGTGGACGAAGAGGTGAAGAAAGGCGGGGGGGCCGCCTAGGTCGGCGGGCCCCCCTTATCGGTTAGGACTCATTGGGCGGTGCCGGCCGTGGAGGCTTCCGCCGCCGGCAACGCCATTTCCTGCTCGATCTCCTTCATGGCGCGCTTCATCTGGCGCAGGGCCTGGCGGATGCGGTGCTCGTTTTCCACCAGGGCGATGCGCAGGTAGCCTTCGCCCTCCTCGCCGAAGCCGATGCCCGGCGCCAGGGCCACGTTGGCGCGTCTCATCATCTGGATGGAAAACTCCATGGAGCCCATGCGGTCGAAGGGGGCCGGGATCTTGGCCCAGACGAACATGCCGGCCTTGGGCCGGGTGATGGGCCAGTCCATGCGTTCCAGGCCTTCGCACAGCACGTCCCGGCGGTTCTGGTAGATGTGGGCCTGGTGGATCACATCCTCGTCGCAGTGGCGCAACGCCACGATGCCGGCCACCTGGATGGCCGAAAAGATCCCATAGTCGTAGTAGCCCTTGATCTTGCGCAAGCCGGCCACCATCTCTTTATTGCCCAGGCAGTAGCCCAGGCGCCAGCCGGCCATGTTGTAGCTCTTGGAGAACGAGCCGAACTCCACGCCCACCTCCATGGCGCCCGGCACCTGCAGGAAGCTGGGGGCCACGTAGCCGTCGAAGGTGATCTTGTTGTAGGCGAAATCGTGGATCACCATGAAGCCGTATTTCCTGGCCAGGTAGACCACCCGCTCGTACAGTTCGAGGCTGCCCAGGACGCCCGTGGGGTTGTGGGGGTAGTTCAAAATCAGCACCTTGGGCCGGGGATAGACGTTGCTGCACATGACTTCCAGGTGCTTGATGAAGGCCTGCTCCTCTTCCAAAGGGATGCGCAGCACGCTGCCGCCGGCGATGATGGCGGCATAGATGTGCACCGGAAAGGCCGGGGCCGGCACCAGCACCGTGTCCCCCGGTCCGATGAGGGCCAGGCACAGGTGGGAGATGCCCTCCTTGGAGCCGATGGTGCACATCACCTCGGAGTCGGGCTCCAGATCCACCCCGTAATCCTTCTTGTAGGATTTGGCGATCTCGATGCGCAGGTTGCGCATGCCGTAGGCCACCGGGTAGCGATGGGTCTTGGGGTCGTTGGCCGCCTCCAGCAGCTTGGCGATCACCGGCTCGGGGGCCGGGTCCACGGGGTTGCCCATGCCCAGATCGATGACATCGTCCCCTTTCCAGCGTTTTTCCATCTTCATCTGGTTGATCATGCCGAAAAGGTAGGGCGGCAGTTGGGACATCCGCTGGGCGAATTGAATGGATGGTTTGTCTGATGGCGCCATCGCTCGATCTCCTTTGCAAATGAAAGCCCCGGACCGCTGGTTTCGATCCGGGGCTTCAAACAGAGCGCCGCGGACCGACCGTTACAGCCCGTGGCGTGGTTTCAACGAGGTGCTTTTGCTACTCGCCGCCTTCCGCCCGAGCTGTGCTGCGCGCGGCGGCCGCGGCATCCAGATACTGCTTCGATCTCATAAGCCCGACCTGCTTTCCTTAAAGTCCCCTGACTATAAAGAGGGGCGGACAATCTTGTCAATCAAATTTTAGGGCCCAGCGCGGCCCGTTTGCGTTTGGCCGAGAGGGCATACCGGACCATGCCGCATTTCCGGCCGTACTCGGTGGAAACGCGCGATACCAGAGTCAGCGGCAGAAACCATCGGCCCCGGGGCAGGGGTTCGGCCGCCGGGGCGTGATCGTGCCCCAAATCCACCTCGGCGCAGGCCACGCCGGATTTGCCGGAAATCAGGGCAACCGCTTCGCCCCGGGCATCGACGATCACCGAGGTATCGACAAAATCCGCCGTGAATTGGAGGCCGAGACTCATGGGCAGCGTGCTGGAGAAGCGCCCCGTCTTGTTGCAGGCCACCACCGGCACCGCCAGGCGTCGGGCATAGAGCGCCGCGGTGTTTTTATACACTTCCACCCAGTTGTCCCGGTCCCCCTTGAGGAAGAAGGCCGGCAGCGCGGGGCAGGAGTACTGCAGCAGCAAGATCTCCGGGCGGTTTTGAATCAGGCTCCTAATCGTGTGCGTCTTGGAGGTGTCGAAGCAGATGGCGATGCCGATGCGGCCGATGGGCGTGTCGAAGACGTTGGGGCTCAGCCCGCCGCCCTTGAAGAAAAAGGCTTCGCAGGCGGCCGGCTCGATCTTGCGATGGGACCATACTTCGCCGTTCGGCCCGCACAGGATGAAGGTATCGAAGAAATCCGCGCCGTCCTTTTCCAGGATGCAGGTGGCGATATAGACGCCATGCTGACGGCACAGCCCATCGAGCCATTGGCAGGTCCGTCCCCGCAGGGGCTCGGCAGCCTCCCAGATCGTGTCGTCGTAGACGTAGCCCGCCAGGGCGAATTCGGGCAACGAAACGAGTCGGGCGCCCGCCCGCACCGCTTCGAGGATGTGGGCTTCGGCCCGCCGGCGATTGCCTTCCCAGTCGTCATTTCTGGATTCCATCTGAACTGCAGCGACGGTGAGTTTCATGATCGCTCCTGTCAAAGTTCTTCCGATGAGGGTTACGACCCCGCGGCCGCGCGGCCGACGGAGATGTCGCCGAAGGCCAGCGCCACCCGGTTGACCAGGGCCCAGATGGCGTCCGCCGCCAGGATGGTCTCGATGGGGCGGTCGAACAGCACCTGCAGGCGGGGCTTGAACTCCTCGTCCCCCTGCCACAAGAGAAAGTAGAGTGCCAGGCGCGGAAAGGGCAGCAATTGGTAGGCGGCATCGGCCAAGGGCATGGGCTTGCCGCCCAGGGCCAGGCAGGCCTTTTGAAATCCCGGCAGATCCTGGCCGAAGCGTCTGCGGATTGGATCGGTGCGGAATACGTGGGGGCCGGTGAAGAAATGGCCCTCCTTGAGATCCTTGCCCGAAACGATATCCTGGCCCAGGGGATGGACCGCCTGGACGTTCTTCAGATAGAGCACGGTGGCCAGGGCCAGCAAGGGGTCTTTTACCGCTGTCCATCGGCCCCCGGGCTCCGGGCGCAAAAGGGTGCGCGCCCCCAGATCGATGCGGAGCTCTTCGTTGAGAAACCGGAACTGGAAACAGGCCGGCCCCGCCGCTTCGAAAAAGGTGAGGTTGCACACCGTCAAGGGGTCCCGTTGGGCCGCCGCCTGCCAGTAGGCTTCGTCCACCGCGAGGTGCGAACCGTCCGGGGCATAGGCCTTGGGCGCCTCTTGCAGCCGCCGGCGCTGCATGGAGAGAAAGGCCCCGCTGAAGGGGTAGGGGCCGCTGCTGAAATTCTCGCAGGGGAACTGGCTGCAATCGGCCATGCAGTGGCGCACGCGATTGAGCCGGGCGCAGGCCAGGATGGGGCAGGGGCTGCCCAGAATGCGCTCCTGGGCCGCGGCCTTGGCGGCGGCCGTATCGCCGTCGCCCGGCCCGCAGGTCGAACAGACCCCCTTGAGATTGAGCTTGCACACATCGCAGTCGATGCCGCAGGCGCCGGTGGGCATGGGATTACCTCCTCGGCCGTCGGGTGAATCGGATGGGGCCCTGCTTCATGATCGGTGCGAGCCGCCCCCTGCCTGCATCGTTTTCAGGCGTTGCTCAATGCCCCACGTCCTCATCAACGACGCCACGCAGGCCGGCACCAGGTGCTCCCAGGACCGGCCCGTGATCATTCTCCGGCGGATGTCGCCGGCGCTGATGCCCTTTTTTTCGGGGGGCACTTCCCACAGCACGTGGACGCGCAGACCTAATGATTCGAAGTAGTGCCGCTTGCGCCGGCCCCAGTCATCGTAAATGGAGAGAAAGAAGATTGCGTCCAGGGGCACATAGTAGCGATAGCGTTCGGGCTCGCTGATTGGCAGGGGCACGATGGTGAAATCCTGCCAGGCCACGCCGGCCTGCAGCAGGGTCTCCCTGACCAGGATGTGGCGTTCGTAGTAGGTCAGGGGGTTCTCCAGCGGGTCGTGGCGCACCGGGTCGGCGTTCTCCTTCCGGGTCAACAGCGGGTCTGGATTGGTGACGGCCACCACCAGGTGCCGGCAGAGGGCCTTGCCGGCCAGCAGGTATCTGAGGTGGTCGTTGTGCAGGATCTGGAAACGACCGTGAATGACACCAATGGGGTACGCCGGTTGGCCTTCGGTCATCGCGCCTTCCCTCGATCGCCGCTATCGCCGCCGTCTGTCGGGGGGGGATGGTGGGTCCGTTTGCCGAGCCGAAGCGGTTCGTAGCGGCCGGGCCAGTAAGGCTGGTCCACCGGTGTGTCCATGATTCCCTGGAGCTTGGCCCGGTCCAGGTGGTTCAGGATCAGGTACATGAGCTCCTTGCCGCGCACGAAGCCCAGTGCCCCGCCGGCCGCGCTGACTTCGTCGTAACGCTGCACCGCATCGCGCCGGATGCCGGGCCCGTGGTAGATGACCGGCACCGGTTCGCCCGAATGGATCAGCGGTCCGGCGCTGGGCGTGGAGTGATCCGCGGCCACCACCAGCAGCAACTCCGGGTCGGCCCGCAGGGCTTCCAGGACCGTCCCGAGCCCCTGGTCCAGTGCTTCGATGACCCGCATTTTGCGCTGGGGGTCCTTGGTGTGGGCGGCTTCATCCGGCGTCTTGGTGTGGACGTGAATAAAATCGTAGCGGCCTGCCAGTTCCAGGGCGGTTTGCACCCGTTGGGCCAGGTCGCGGCCCGGATCGTCACCGTCGGTGACCTGGCGGGCATCCATGCCCAGATAGGCGGCCAGGCCGAGGTAGATGATGCCGCTGGCGAGGATCAGGCCCCTCAAACCGCAGGCCTGCGAGAAGGACGCAACCGGCTTCAGGCGCCCGGCCCGCTGGGTCACCAGGCCGTTGAGCGGCACCTGGCCCTTCTCCCGCCGGCTCCGGTTCACGGGATGGTCCTGCAAGGTGTGATGGACCCACTCCAGGTAGGCGCCCAGGACCTTGGCCGTGCTGCGGGCCGCCCCATCGTCGGCGTGGTCGGCCCAGGGGCGCACGGCCATCAGCGGCGTGCCGTTCATCATGGTATCGGAGTCGGTCACGAAGGGGGCCACCTCTCCCGAAAGGGTCAGAATCCCCCCCAGTTTGCCGGTGGGGTGCAGGTGCACCTGGATGCCGTCCAGGGCGAAGTTTTCCACGGCGCCCATCAGGGACTGGATCTCCTCGGCCGTGGCCGGATGTTTCGCATCGTTGAGCAGCAGGGTGCCCTCGGAGGTGGGCGCGAGGTGCACCAGATGGGTCAGCACGGCCACGTCGCGGGCAGAAAGGGGGATGCCGGCACCCAGCGCCTCCAATGCCCCGCGGCCGGGGAAGTCCTGCATGTCGTAGCCGAACATGGTGAAATGGGCATTTTCGCTGGGCAGGGCCTGGCCCAGCAAGGCGGCATGGTACAGGCCGTTGGCGCCGTCGCGGGCCAGGCTGTCGAGCACCGGCGTCTGTGCGGCCTGCAGCGGCGTGCGGTGGCCCAGTTCGGGGTACGCGCGGTCGCCCAGCCCGTCGAGCAGAATCAGGATGCACTTCTTGGGCATGGTCGGGCTCTCTCGGGTTCAGGTCCTGGGGTGGTCGGCAGGTCTTTCATACCCGCGCCACCGGATGGTGTCAATGCAGCAGGCTATCGGGGTTTTCAATCCCAGGCGGCCCTGTCATGAAAACAAAATATTTGCCTTGGGCGCGGAAATACTTAAAATGGCCTCCATGCTGATCGATATGCACATCCATACGCGGCTCTCACCGTGCAGCCGCCTGCAGATCGGGGAGATTCTGGCCCACGCCAGGACGCGCGGCCTGGACGGCATCTGTATCACCGATCACAATCTCATGGATATCCGCCACGTGCTTGCCGAAGGCGTCCAGCCTGACGGCTTGTGCGTGATCTTCGGCATGGAGTACAGCACCCCCCAGGGCGATTTCCTGATCTTCGGCCCCTTCGAAAAGATCACGCCGGAGTTGCCCGCCGACCAATTGCTGCGCCATGTCCAGGAATGCGGCGGCCTCGCCGTGGCCGCCCATCCCTTCCGCAAGGCCCGGCCGGTGGACGAACGGCTCATCCGGCAGGGGCTGTGCGGCGCCATCGAGAGCTGCAACGGCCGCAACACCCCCCTGGAAAATGCGGCCGCCGACCAGTGGCGGCAGCGCTGCGGCCTGACCGCCTGCGGCGGCAGCGACGCCCACACCCTGCCCGAACTGGGTGCCTGCGCCACGCGCTTCTGCGTTCCCATCCAGACCCGAGCGGACCTGATCCAGGCCCTGAAACAGGGTCGGTGCCGGCCGGAAATTCCCTCTTTCGGGAAAGCGGCTGCAATCTGAATTCAGCGCGCCGGGCGGCTAAATATCCAGGTCGGCGGGCTCATAAAATTTCTGCGGATGCTCGCAGGAGGGGCATTTCTGGGGCGGCTCGGTCCCCTCGACGATATAGCCGCACATGGTGCACTTCCATTTGATGGGCTGCGCGCGTTGGTAGACCGTTCCCGCCTCGACCATGGCCAGCAGCTTCTTGTAGCGCTCCCGGTGATGGGCTTCGATCCTGGCCACCTGCCGGAAGGCGTTGGCGGCCCTGGTGTTGCCCTCGGCTTCGGCCTCCCGCACGAACTGCGGGTACATGCTCTGGACCTCGTGATCCTCGCCGCCGATGGCCTCCTTCAGGTTGGCCACCGTGTCGCCGATCCCCTGCAGCAGCAACAGATGGTCCTTGGCATGCTGGCGCTCGTTTTCAGCCGTCTCTTCGAAGAGCTTGGCAATATACAGGTAGCCCTCCTTGCGGGCCACCTCGGCGAAGAAGGTGTACTTGTTGCGGGCCTGGGATTCCCCGGCAAAGGCGGCTTTCAGGTTCTCGATGGTCTTGCTCATGATGTGCTCCTGGTGGATGGGGGATAGTATCGTCGGTTGCTTCCACTCAACAGAAACCGCCGGTGTTTGTCAATGGAATAGACCCGTGGCGGCCCTGGTCTTTTCCCTTGCCAAAACCAGAAGCTACCCATAATCTGCCAACCATCCTCACCGAATTGGTTCAAGGACCCTGAAACAAGGACGTTTCGCCCATGCAGCTCATGCCCGATGACATGCAGAAATTCTTCAGTCCCCGCAGTATCGCCTTCGTTGGCGTTTCCCGTTCCGCCGGCCGCTTCGGCGGCCTGAGCTTCCTGACCAGGTACCAGGAGTCGGGCTATGCCGGGGGCTTGTACCCTATCAATCCCAAAGCCGATCACATTCTGGGCATCAAGGCCTGGCCCGATCTCGGGGCCCTGCCCGAAACGCCGGACCTGGCCATGGTGGCGGTGGCGGCCGACAAAGTCCCCGAGGTGGTGATCGCTTGCGCCCGCAGGGGGATCCACCACGTCCACCTGTTGACCTCGGGCTTCGACGAGCTGGGCAGCGAACAGGGCAATCTGTTGGAGGCGCGTCTGGTGGCGGTCTGCCAGGAGCACGCGGTACGCCTTATCGGGCCCAACTGCATGGGGCCCTACCGGCCGGCATCGCGGCTCACCGCCTGGGGGGCCATCCCCGGCCTGCCGGGGCCGCTGGGCATCATCTCCCAATCGGGCGGCATGACCCAGCGTCTCACCGAATATGCCGCGTCGCTGGGCCTGGGGGTCGAAAAGGCGGTCAGCGTCGGCAACGGCAGCGTGCTCGATGCCCTGGATTTTCTCGAGGCGTTCGGCCAGGACCCGGCTGTTCGCGTCATCGGCATGTACCTGGAGAGCGTGTCCGACGGCCGCCGGCTGATGGAACTGGCCGGCCGCATCGGCCGAACCAAACCCATCGTCGTGATCAAAGGCGGCCAGAGCGAGGTGGGGGCGCGCACCGCCGCCTCCCACACCGGCGCCATGGCAGGCCGCCGTGCCGTTTGGGACGCCGTGATGCGCCAGGCCAAAATGATTGCCGTGGAGACCATGGATGAATGGCTGGATGCCCTGATGATCTTCGCCCATATTCCCACGCCCTGCACTCAAAGTGTGTTCATCATCGGCGGAGGCGGCGGCAGCAGCGTGATCTACGGCGATACCTGCGCCCGCGAAGGGCTGCAAGTGCCGCCCCTGGCGCCCGGGACCATGCAGTCGCTGCGGCAGATCACGCCCGAAGCCGGCTCCATTGCCGGCAATCCCCTGGATCACTGGCTGGTCTTCAGCGACGCGCCCCACCTGGCCCGCTTGGTCGACCTGGCCGAGCAGGACCCGGGGATTTCCCTGATTCTCGTGGACCGTCTCATCCCCCGCAAGGCCTTTCACGGCCAGGATGATTCGGACAACACCGCCGACACCATCGCCCGGCTCCAGCAGCGCCAGGGCACCAAACCCATCATCTTCGTGGTCGACTCCGAAGGCGGCGACGCGGACCTGGCCGCCCGGGGCGCAGCGGTCCGCGCCCTTTATGGTACCGCAGGGTATGCCGTTTTCCCCGGCATCGTGCGCGCGGCCCGGGCCATCAAACGGCATTGTCGTTATTTTGAAAAGCGATCGCGGAAGATTCAATAACGGCTGACCGACGGTGATCAACCCCTGGGGATCAGTGCGACGGTCGAGCGGGTCCGGATGAACGTGCGGACCAGCATCGGCGTGGCAACGGCCACCGCGACCACGCTCAGCAGATATGAAGGGTAGAACAGCAGGACGGAGCAGATGCCAATGACGATTCTTTCCAATGCACTCAAGTTCCTGCGAAAATAGCCCACCACGGCCACATTCAGAAGTATTACCGCCAGGATCGTGAAGAGGAAAGTAAAGACGATATGGGCGATGGCCTGGCCGGTGGGCAGCGTCTGAACCACCGGAACGATCAGCAGGGCGGTTCCGCTCAACGATAAAATGAAGGTGGTTCCGATCAGGTATTTGGGCAGCGCCACACGGGCGGCATAGACGCCGGTGCGGATCGGGTCGGTGCCCATCACCGAACTGGCGGCGTAGGCGGAGAGCGCCACCGGAGGCGTCACCTCGGCCAGGACGGCGAAGTAGAAGAGGAACATGTGGGTCGCCAGCAGGGCCGCTTCCTCGGGGATGCCGTTCAGGATGGCCAATTGCTGGATGGTGGGGGCCGTCAACGCCGAGGTCAGGACATAGGTGGCGATGGGCGGCACGCCCATACCCAGGATGAGGCTGAAAATGCCGGTGAACAGGACGGCCAGCAGAATGCTGCTTCCGGAGATGTTGAGCATGATGATGGAAAATTTGGAGGCCAGGCCGCTCATGACCATCATGGACATGATCATGTTGGCGGCGATCACCGCGCTGGCGATGGGCAGCAGGCTGATGATGCCCTCTTCGAGGGCCTGCATCAGGTTGCGCAGCGGCGGCCGGATGCCGGGATCGGCATAAGCGAACACCACATAGAGAAGGGCGGCCGCGGTCACGGTGATGTTGATGGAGAACCCCTTGTAGATCATGTAGATGATAAGGGCGATGGGAATGAAGACGTAGCAGTAGCGCTTGAAGTAGGAGAAATCGATCAGGGCCGGTATTTCGAGTTGGGGCAGGTTCACCTTGCGGACATACAGTTCGTTGAAGGTGACGATGCCCAGAAGGTAGAGCAGCATGGGGCCGATGGCCATGAGGATGATCAAGGCGTAGGGAATCGAGAGCAGTTCCACCATGATGAACGAAATCGATCCCATCATCGGCGGGGTGATGTAGGCGATCGATCCCACAGTGGCGATCACACCGGCGGCCGTCAGCTTGTCGTAGCCCACCTTTTCGAACAACGGTTTGGTCAGAGTGGCCACAAATTGGGTGTCCGCGGCCCCCGACCCGGAGAACATGCCCATGAGCACCGCCATCACCGAGCAGGCCCGGCCCGGCGAGGCGGGGCTGCGGCCGACGAAGAGCAGGGCGATGTTGGCGATGATCTTGCCGAAATTGAGGCGCGCCACGATGGCGCCCATGATGGTGAAGTAGATCAGATACTTGAGCGAAACCCCGGTGATCGAGCCGAAGATGCCGGCTTCGGTCTCGCAGTACATCTTGCCCAGCAGCATGTCGAAATCGAAACCGGGATTGGCGAACAGGCCCGGAATGCGGTCGCCATAGAGATTGTACAGCAGAAAGACCATCACGATGCTCGGCATGATCGGCCCGCTCAGGCGGAAGATGACGCCCAGCACCAGCAGGATCTCGCTGTAGGACATGAGCAGATCCCAGGGCTCGGGCATGATGGCCCGGTAAATCAGTTTTTCATAATTGACGACCAGATAGAGAAACGGCAGAAAGCTGAGCAATGCGCAGAACAGGCTCGACCATCGCTGGGATGCGGGCACGATCGCCGTCGGCATGGTGCAGACCCAGATGACCGCCGCAAAGCCTTTGAGCGGGACGGGCACATCCAGGCGCATGAATTCGATCATGATCAGAAAGCTCATGGCGAAAAGCGGCAGTGCGCCGATCCTGCTGCGCGCCCGGATGCGCAGAAAGCTGAGCATGTATCCCAGCAGGGCGATCAGGAAGACATGGACGGCGCGCTGCACCTGGGTGAGGTCCAGCACCGAAATACGCAAATCGGCGAGGGGGGTAAAGGGATGGATGACCAGATACAAATGGTAGAGGGTGCCGATGATCGCCGTAACGGTCAGCAGTCTTTTTACCACAGGGTCCATAGCAGAGCCAGCTCCAGGCAGCCGTCTTTGACGGCAAAAGTATAAAATCCCACGCGCAAAGAGATACCCTTTACCGAGCAGAAGCGGAGTTGGTCGGTGTATTCTTCGGCGATCCTCGTGTTCATGTCGTAAGTGCCGCTGGTATAGTAGGCCTCGGTGGTTTCGTCCGTGCGCACCGAGAAGGCCTGGAACCGACGGCCGATCTGAAAGTCGATGGCGACGGGCCGGCCCGTGACGGAATTGACGAATCGGATTTCACCCGACTGCCAGCGAAAGAAAACTGCCAGTCGGGTGTCGCGGTCGGTTCGAATCACGGCCGGCTTGCAGAGCCCCAGAATGCCGGCAACGATAATGGCTGCTATCGCCAGGCGGCGCCTTTTCATGTGCTGCGGTTACTGCTTCATTCCCTTTTCGGCGAAGTATTTGGCGGCCCCCGGTTGGAACGGGATGGCGGTTTTGCCGACGAAGCGGGCGGAATTTTCGATGGTGGTGTCCTTGGCCGCTTTTACCGATGCCTGCAGTGTCCCCACGTTTTCGAAGACCGCCTTGGTGATGGCATAGGCCAGGTCGTCGGGCATCGAGGCCGGGGCGACGAACATGTTCCAGAAGGCCAGGGTGGGCGTGTCTTCCGCGGTGCCATAGACGCTCTTGGCAATCGTCTGGCTGTCCGCCAGGCCGGCAAATTCCTTCTTGAAAGCGGCCACGGCCGGGTCGCTGTCCGGCAGGGGCACGATGAAGAGATTGCTGCCTTTCCTTTTCAATGTATTGGCCAGTTCCACGATCGAACCGGTGGGCAGCCCGCCGGACCACACATAGGCGTCCAGGGTGCCGTTGGCCAGGGCCTCGTCGGACTCTTTGGCCCCCAGTTTTTCCCATTTCTTGAATTTGGCCGGGTCGATGTTGGCGGCCTTGAGCAGGTTCAGGGCGGTGAATTCGGTTCCGGAACCCGGTGCGCCGGTGGAGACCCGCTTGCCGTCGAGATCGGCCAGTTTGGTGATGCCGGCCTTGTCGGTGGTGACGATGTGCAGATAGTTGGGGTACATCATCCACAGGATCCTGCCCGGGGCCGGTTTGTCGGCGAATTTTTCATGTTTGCCGGTCACCGTGAAATAGGCCGTGTCGGGCAGTACGGTGCCGACGTAATAGGTGGATTTGTCCGGATTGCTCTTGTCGCGCAGCAGCAGCATGTTGTCCACCGAAGCGGCGGTCTGCATGGCCGTGGCACTGGCGATGTTGTTCTTGCTCAGGATTTCCGATATCTGGGTTCCATAGTAATAGTAAACGCCGCCGATACCGCCGGTGGTGATGACCACCTTGGCGGACGCCGCGTATCCGTTGGCGGTAAACAGCATCAATGCCAGGGCCACCATGAGCACTCTTTTCATACGCTTCTCCTTTTGCGAACACAGGCCGCAGCCAACCGATGCGGCGGTTAGGGGACGGGACGGAAGGGGTCTCGGCCGGAGACCGGATTTGAAAATTGCACGTGCGTTTATTTACTAACGGCCATTCATTGATGTCAAGGGCGATCGACGCCCCATTTGAATTACGAATTGACTTAATCTGTTCACTTTTTCCCCGGCGCAGGGTAAAAAACCGGAGATACGTAGCGATGTGGACCCACTAAAAGATAAAGGAGTCATCGTGACCAGGCTCAAAAAAGATAAGGTCATGAACTTGAAGGCGGCGGTGAGCGCCTTCGTCCGCGACGGGTGCCATCTGTCCATCGGCGGATTTACCCTCAACCGCAATCCCATGGCGGCCGTGTATGAGATTATTCGTCAGAATATCAAGAAGCTGCACCTATACGTGCATTCCAACGGCCAGGGGGTCGATGAGCTGATCGGCGCGGGCTGCGTGGCCAGAATCGAGGTGGCCTACGGCGGCACCGGCAAGTTCGCCGCCACCTGCATCCGTTTCCGAAAGGCCGTGGAGCAGGGCGCCATTCAGATCGAGGATTACACCAACTATCAGATGACCCTGCGCTTTTTGGCCGGCGCCATGGGGGTGCCCTTCCTGCCCACACGATCCTCCCTGGGCACCGATATCATTGCCAAATGGGGCTTTTCCAGAGAGATACGGCGGGCCGAGCCCGGCCTTCCGGACCATAAACTGGTGGTGATGGACAACCCCTTCCCCGGTTGGGGCGATACCGACCAGGTGGTGCTGGTGCCGGCCATTTGTCCGGATGTCACCATCATCCATGTGCACGAGGCCGATCGCCGGGGCAACTGCCGCATGCAGGGGTTGACCTTCGCCGATGTGGAACAGGCCAAGGCGGCCCGCCACGTGATCGTGACCTGCGAACGGCTGGCAGGGGACGACGAATTGCGCCATCATTCGGATCAGAACCAGATTCCGTTCATCCATGTGGATGCCGTGGTGCCGGTGCCCTACGGCGCCTATCCCACGGCCTGCTACCGGTATTACGACTACGATCCGGTCTATTTGAAGGATTATGCCGGTGCCGCCAAGAATGACGAGCGTTACGCCGCCTACCTGGCCCGGCTCCGTGCCACGGCTGATCATCAGGCCTTGCTCGATGGCGTGGGCCCTGCACGGCTCGCCATGATCCAGGCCGATCCGACTACCGGTTATGCGGTCGACCTGGACCGGCGCTGATCGGGGAGAAAGGTATGGAATACACACTGAAAGAGATGATGGCCATCACGGCCGCCCGGGAGATCAAGAACGACGACATCGTCTTCTGCGGCACCGGCATATCGATGCTGGCCGCCATGGCGGCCAAGAATATCCACGCCCCCGAATGCGTCATCTTCTTCGAGACCGGCGCCATCGACGCCAAACTCGAAGAGATTCCCCTGGCCGTGGCCGATTCGCGGGTGATGTATCACACCGCGGCCAACGGTGGATTGCTCGAGGCGTTCGCCACCATGCAGAACCGTGTCACCGGCGCCCAGGTGCTCGGCATTCTGGGGGCAGCCCAGATCGACAAATTCGGCAACCTCAACTCCACCGTCATCGGCGACTACTTCTCGCCGGAAACCCGTTTTTCCGGAAGCGGCGGCGGCTGCGACGTGGCCTCCTTCGTGCCGCGCAGCATGATCTTCATGCAGCACGAAAAGCGCAAGTTCGTGAAGCAGTTGGACTACCTGACCAGCCCGGGCCACCTGGACGGTCCCGACGGCCGGCGCAAAGCGGGCCTGCCCGCCGGCGGCCCCCAGTGCGTGGTCACCAACCTGGCGGTGATGCGTTTCGACGACCATACCAAGGAGATGTACCTGGACGGCTGCTACCCCGGCATAGAACCCAGGACCGTTCTGGATCACATGGCCTTCGTGGTGGACGTCTCCCGGGCCCGGCCGCTGGCGCCGCCCTCGGCCCGGGAGTTGAAGATCCTGCGGGAAAAGTGCGATCCCCAGCGGTTGATTCTCTAAAAAGACGGCAACGCCCCCACAGGCCATCGCCATTCCGGCTGGCGCGCGAGGCCTTGCGGTACCAGTGGCTTGCGGCCCAAAGGTACTCCTCGGTAAAATCGGGTCGATTTTCCGGTAGGCCTTGAACCGCGCTTCAAATCTATGCTCAATGTCCAACCATGGCCAACATCGCCTCCTGATAGGATTTTTCAGGCGGCCGATCAGGGGGACAACGGTTCGGGCATCGTTCAAAATGGCGAAAGGTTTTTCTTGACACGAATAAATGTCATACATTAAATGTTTAACATATAACAAATGGGGGCGCCGTGTTCAAAATCGTCAAAGAGAGCCGTATTTACGAAAATATTGTGGACCAGATCTATCAGGCGATACTTCGCGGCGATCTGAAACCAAAGGACAAGCTTCCGTCCGAGAACGATTTGTGCACCCTGTTTGGGGTGAGCCGCGGGACCGTCCGGGAGGCGATCCGTTATCTCGAACAACTCGGCACCCTGGAGGTCCGGCAGGGCAGCACCGGCGGCGCCTATGTCAAAGAGGTCAATCTCGAGGACATTGCGCTGCAAATGTGCAACGCGCTGAGAATGGCCAATGTGACCTTCCTGCACATGGCCGAGGCGCGTGCCTCGCTGGAACACATGATCCTGAGAGAATTGATCCCGTCGCAAAAGGTAAATGATCTGGTGGACCTCCTGGAAAAAAACATCGAGAAAGCCAGTAAATGCTACCAAAATGAAGACGAACAGGGCCGCCTGGATGCCAACTTCGAGTTTCACGGGTTGATCGCCAAAACCACGGACAACCCGATTATCATTCTCATGCACAAAATCATCGTTGAACTCTCGCAGGGCTTTTTCGAGAACGTGAAGCCGTCTACTTCCATCGGCGAAAGCACGCTTGAGCATCATCGGCAAATCGTCGAGCTGCTGAAAAAGGGAGAGATGCAAGCGGCAGCGGATTTATGTGCGGAGCATATTGGAAAGGTCAGCGGACGAATTGTCGATAAATCGAACCGACAGTCTTCTTTGTTCAGAAGAACATGACTTTTCGTAGCTTTTGGCTGTGATTCATTCTTTTCCGGCCGCCGCCCTGCGGCTGAAGACCGGATCAAATGGAAGGGTGCGGCTGTGAAGGAAAACGTTCGTACCATCGGTGCGCTCATCGAGTGCAATGCACGCCGCTACGGCGACAAACCCTTTCTTTGTTTCGGCCATCAGCAAGTGTCCTATGCCCAAATTCATCGCATCACCAACAAGTTGGCCAATGGGTTGCTCAAAATGGGAATCCGCAAAACCGACAAGGTTTGCGTGATGATGAACAACCGGCCCGAATTTCTCTACAGTTGGTTTGCCATCAACAAGATCGGGGCCATCATGGTTCCGGTGAACACCGCTTTCCGGGGACCCGAGTTAACTTACATCATCCGGCATGCCGAATCCAAAGCCATCATCAGCGAAGCGCTCTATGCGCCGGCGCTCCATGAAATCAGCGGCGCCGGCCCGTTTCCCCCGATCATCGCCATCGGTGACGTCGAGGGCGACGGAATCGTCAGCTACCTGGGTCTATTGGATGGCTCACCCGAAGACCTGCCCGGTCTGGACGTTTCGGAATGCGATCATGCGGTTTATCCCTATACCTCCGGAACGACCGGCCTGCCCAAGGGGGTGATGCTTTCCCACCGGTCCTATATCCAGACGGCGCGTTCATTTGTAACCGCCATCGGAGCCGGCGCGGAGGACCGCATCATGACCCCCAATCCGCTGTTCCACATCAATGCGGAATGCTACTCCACCATGGGGAGCATGGCCGCAGGCGCCACCTTGATTCTGCTCGACCGGTTCAGTGCTTCCGGGCTTGCGGCCGAGATCGAGCGCCACCGTCCGACCATTCTGGTGCTGGTGTTGGCCTCGGCCACGATCCTTTACAACAAGTACCGCCAGGCCGATCCTTGGCGCACCAGCCTGCGCACGATCATGGCCGGAGGCGTGCCCCGCGGCGAATATCGTAACTTCGAGCGGCTGTTCGGGGTCAAGTTGCAGAACATCTACAGCATGACCGAAACGCCCATGGGGTTGATGAGCCCGCTGGATGCGCCCGCCCGCGAGGGCGGCGTGGGGTATCCCATGCCGGCTCCCGAAGGATATGGTCAAAATCGGCTGCGGCTGCTCAATGACCAGGGCAACGATTGCGCCGTTGACGAAATCGGCGAAATCGTCCTCCAGAATCCGGCTCTCATGGATGGCTACTTCAAGGATCCGGCCGCCACCCGCCAAGCCCTGCGGGACGGATTTTTCTACACCGGGGATAAAGGCCGCCGGGACGCGGATGGATATGTTTACTTCGTCGGTCGGGCCCGCGATATCCTGCGCAAAAAGGGGCACAACATCTCCGCCGCCGAAGTGGAAGGGGTTTTGAATGCCCACCCGGCGGTGGCCGAAGCGGCGGTCATCGGCATTGCTTCCGACTATGGCGATGATGAAGTCAAAGCGGTGGTCGTGTTTCGACAGGGAAACGCCATCGAGTGGAACGAGTTGCGGCAGTGGTGCGCCGATCGACTGGCGGCCTACAAGGTCCCGCAGGTGTTTGCGGCCATTGATGCCTTGCCGAAAAACGCCATGGGCCGCGTCATGAAGAACAAGTTGCCCAAGACGGCGGCCTGAGAGCGGCCGCAATAGCTGATGAGCAGGAGGTCTTAATGGCGAGAAAAACACGTTCCATGGTGCTGGAAGGGCCGCGGTCCTTGCACCTGCAGGAATTCGATCTGCCGGTCATCTCCCAAGACGATGCCCTCCTGAAGGTCGAAATGACCGGCATCTGCGGGTCCGACCCGGGCATATACAACGGCAAGGCCTTCAAGGCCCCCCGACCGTACCCGATCATCATGGGGCATGAAATCATCGGTCATATCGAAGAGATCGGAGAAGCATTCGCCGCCCGCAACCATCTTCGGGTGGGTGACCGGGTAATCGTGGAATATGCTTTTGGTTGTGGCCAGTGCCTCTCCTGCCTGACCGGGCACTATGTGACCTGCGAAAAGCATTACAATTATGGTTCCATGATTTCCTGCAAGAATCCGCCTCATCTGTTCGGCGGATATGGCGAGCATGTCTACCTGCATCCGCGCGCGATGGTTCACAAGGTCAGCGAGGCCATTTCCCCCGAAGCCGGTATCCTCATTTGCGCGGTGCTGGGCAACGCCGTGCGCTGGCTGCGCCACAAGGGCAATATTTCCATCGGAGAGACGGTGGTGATCCTGGGGCCGGGGCAGCAGGGGCTGGCGGCGGCGATGATCGCCCGGGAGGCCGGCGCCGGCAGGATCATCGTGGCCGGCATGACCAGAGACAAGCGCCGGCTCGATCTGGCCCGGCGCTTTGGCGCGCACCATGTCGTCGATGTGGAAAAAGAAGACCTGGCCGGCTTCGTGCGCCAGATCACGGACGGCCGGATGGCCGATGTGGCCATGGATGTCACCGGAAGCGCCGGCGGGGCGAAAATGCTTCTGGATCTGGTCAAGCAGCAGGGCCGCGTTATTCTGCCGGGCCTGTACGGCGCGACCAAGGAAATTCCGCTGGTTCTGGACAAAATCGTCACCAAAGAGTTGACGGTTCTCGGGGTTTTCAGCCAGGACCTGACCTCTGTACTTCCGGCGATAGCGATCGCCGAGTCCAAAAAATATCCGTTAGAGGAGATCATCACCCACCGCTTTCCAATCGAGCAGGCCGAACGGGCCGTTCAGATTGCCGGCGGAGAATTTCCAGAGGAAGCCCCGGTCAAGGTGGTTTTGGTTCCCTGAGGGGCGATCTTTTAGCTGAATACAATTCAATATTTGAGCCGCCAAGTATTTCGCAGCGGTGGGGTATGGTCTTGCCTCATAGGGTCCACCGCAAAGATTTTGAGAAGGAGAGATTCAAATGGGCAAAGTCGCAATTATCGGTGTAGGGCAAAGCAAATTTGTCCGCAGTTATCCCGGATCGATTCGGGAACTGGCCTTCGAGGCGTTCAAGGAGGCCGCGCTCGATGCCGGGATCAGCGCCAAACAGATCGATGCGTCGGTGCTTTGCTCGGCGCCGGAGTATGACAAGCAGCGCTCCCCGTCGGCGATTGTCGCCGAGTACCTGGGCCTGAATCCACAGCCGACCTTTTACGTCGAGACCTTGTGTTCATCCAGCAGTACCGGGCTCAAACTGGCCTACAGCCTGGTGGCCGCCGGGCTGCACGAGGTGGTGGCGGTGATCGGCCTGCAGAAAATGTCCGAAATCTCCTCGGCCGAATCTCAGGAGCGCATGGGCCGTGGCGGCGACATTCAGTGGGAGAGTCCCTTCGGCACCATGATGCCGGCCTACTATGCCATGTACGCCAAGGCGCATATGGCCAGATACGGCACGACCCTGGAAGATCTGGCCGCCGTCCGCGTCAAGGCGGCCACTTACGGCCAGATCAATGATCGCGCGGTGTACCGCAAGGCGGTGACGCCGCAGATGTTTACCGATCCGGCGGAGATGATGGCCGGTCCGGTGGCCAGTCCGCTGCGCGTGGGCGATTGCTGCGCCAATGCGGACGGCGCCTCATGCATCATCGTCGCCAGCAAAGCGAAAGCGGCCGATTTGAGCAAGAAGCCGGTCTGGATTTTAGGCGTCGGTTCGGCCACCGCCAGCGTCAATTTGAGCGGCCGTGATCTTTTCACCGGCTTGCGGGCGGCCGAGCAGGCGGCCCGGCAAGCCTATGCCATGGCCGGCGTGGGGCCTCGGGACATCGATGTCGCCGAAGTGCACGATTGCTTCACCATTGCCGAGATCATGGCCTACGAAAACCTCGGCTTTGCCGAGCCTGGCGAGGGGCCGGAGCTGATCCGCACCCGGCAGACCTACAAAGAAGGCCGCATCCCCGTCAATGTGGACGGCGGGCTGCTCTCCAAGGGCCATCCCATCGGCGCCACCGGGGGGAGCCAGATTCGCACCATCGTGCTGCAACTGCGCGGCGAAGCCGGTCCGATGCAAGTCAAAGATCCGCGGATCGGCCTGGTGCACAACATCGGCGGCGTCGGCGTCTATGGCAACGTAACCATTCTGGGCAACCAGTAGCAGGGGGAGACACAGCGATGAGCAAAACCGCAAAACAGGAAGACGTGCGTTTCGGCAAGTTCGGCACGGTCAGCTTCACCAAGACCACGCGCGTCAATGACTTCATCGATCACCTGGAAAACGGCAAGGTGATGGCCACGCGTTGTTCACAATGCGGCGAGGTGTTCTTCCCTCCCCGCGCCGACTGCTGTCGCTGCCTGTCGAGCGCCATGCAGTGGCAAGAGGTGTCCGGCAGCGGCACGCTGGTATCCTTCAGCCAATTGAAATTCGCCCCGATCGGGTTCGACGGCGACCTGCCCTACAGCATCGCCTTGTTGGACTACGGCGCATTTCGCGTTTTCGGCCGCATCGACAGCCGCCTGGATATCGCGCGGCTTCGAATCGGCATGGCCATGCAGACCGTGGTCAACAGACTGCCCAACGGGCAGCTCAACTATGTGTTCGAACCGGTGGACTAAACGATTTACCTCGTATCGAAAAGGATGGTGGCAGCATGGATTTCGGATTGACCAAAGAACAGGCGATGTTGAAAAAGGCGGTGGCGGAGTTTGCCAAGAAGAAGATCGCGCCCTTCGCCGACGAATGGGATGCCAACAACTACTTTCCGTACAAGGAAGCGGTCAGGCCCATGGGTGAGCTGGGCTTTTTCGGCACGGTGATCCCGGAAGAATACGGCGGCGACAACCTGGGCTGGCTGGCGGCCATGATCGTCACCGAAGAGATCGCCAAAGCCTCCAGCTCCCTGCGCGTGCAGGTCAACATGCAGGTGCTGGGCTGCGCGTACACGATCTACAAATACGGCAGCGAGACCCTGAAACAGAAGTACATCCAGAAGTTGTGCACGGCCGAGTACCTGGGCGGCTTCGGCATCACCGAGGCCGATGCGGGCTCGGACACCATGTCCATGAAGACCACGGCCGAAGAGCAGGCCGATTGTTTTCTGCTCAACGGTTCGAAGACCTGGATCTCCAACGCGCACCTGGCCGACGTGTTGATCTGCTATGCCTACACCGACAAGGCTCTAGGCTCCAAGGGCCTTTCGGCCTTCGTGATCGAGCCCAAGAATTTCCCCGGCATCAAAACCTCGATTCTGGAAAAGCTGGGCTCCCATTCTTCGCCGACCGGGGAACTGTTCTTCGACAACGTCCGGATCCCCAAGGAAAACCTGCTCGGCAAGACGGGCGACGGCGCGCGGATCCTGTTCGGCTCGCTGAACAACACGCGGCTGTCGGCGGCGGCCGGCGGCGTCGGGCTGGCACAGGCCTGTCTGGAGGAAGCAATCAAGTACTGCAACACGCGCACGCAGTTCGGCCAGAAGATCGGCCAGTTCCAGATGAACCAGGACATGATCGCGCAGATGGCCACCGATATCGAGTCCGCGCGCCTGCTGGTCTACAAAGCCGCCGTGGCCAAGGACAACGGCCAGCTCAACAACGGGCTGGATGTGGCCCAGGCCAAACTTGCCGCCGGCGAGACCGCCGCCAAGTGCGCCCAGTTCGCCATGCGCATCCTGGGGGCCTACGGCTATTCGACCGAATACCCGGTGGCGCGCTACTACCGCGATGCGCCCACCTACAGCATGGTCGAAGGCTCCACCAACATCTGCAAGATGATCATCGCCCTGGACCAGCTGGGGATCAAAAAGGCCAATCGGTAAGGAGCGCTGAAATGAGCGAGGCATTTGTGATTTTCACGGCCGGCATTACCGGCGTCTTTGTCGGGATGGCCCTGCTGGTGGGGTCGGTGAAACTGACGGCCGTCGTGGTGGCCCGGTGGTTTCCGGAAAAGGAAGCAAAATGATCGAAAAGCTCTCCGCCCTGCTCGACACCACCGGATTTGTGCATCTGACCCCCGGCATGGCGTTCATGTGGCTGATCGGCCTGACGCTGATCTGGCTGGCCATCGCCAAGGAGTATGAGCCGATGCTGCTGCTGCCGATCGGCTTCGGCATCATCCTGGCCAACCTGCCGCTGGCCGGCCTGATGGAACCCGGCACCGGCCTTCTGTGGCGCTTTTACGAATACGGCATCCACTGGGAGGTCATCCCGCCGCTCATCTTCCTGGGGCTGGGGGCCCTGACCGATTTCGGCCCCATGCTGGCCAAGCCCTCGTTGATCTTTCTGGGGGCCGGCGCCCAGGGCGGCGTTTATATCGCCTTTTTCATCGCGCATCTGCTGCTGGGCTTTTCGCTCCCGGAGGCGGCCACCATCGGCATCATCGGCGGGGCCGACGGGCCGACGACCATTTTTCTGGCGTCCAAGATCGCCCCGCACATGCTGGGCACCTGCGCCGTGGCGGCCTATTCGTACATGGCCCTGGTGCCGATCATCCTGCCGCCGGTCATGCGCCTGTTGACCTCCGAGCAGGAAAGAAAGATCGGCATGGCCAAGACGCGCAAGGTGGGCCGGCTGGAGAAGATGTTGTTTCCCGTCGTCGCGGTGCTGGTGATCATCCTGCTGGTCCCGGCCTCCGCGCCTCTGATGGCGATGTTCATGGTGGGCAACCTGTTTCGCGAAAGCAAGGTGGTCGAACGGCTCAACCTGGCTTCCCAGAACGAACTGCTCAACATCGTGACCATCTTCCTGGGGCTTCCGGTGGGCGCCACCATGAACGCCGACAATTTCCTGCGCTGGGACGTGATCTTCATCTTCGTCCTGGGGCTGGTGGCCTTCATCGCCAGCACCGCCACCGGCATTCTGGTCGCCAAGGCCATGAACTGCTTCACCAAGACCAAAATCAATCCGCTGCTGGGGGCCGCCGGCGTGTCGGCGGTGCCCATGGCCGCGCGCGTCGTGCACAAGGTGGGTCAGCAGGCCGACAAGAAGAACTACCTGCTCATGTACGCCATGGGGCCCAATGTCGCCGGCGTCATCGGCACAGTCATCGCGGCGGGCATTTTTCTCACGTTTTTAAAATAATTCATCGAGGAGGTTCGGTATGCAGGCAAAGATGACGGCCCCTATGGCCGGCAAGGTGATTCAAATCCACTTCAATGCGGGGCAGACGGTGGAGGAAGACGACGAGGGCATCGTGATCGAAGCCATGAAGATGGAGACCATGATCTACGTCCCCCACACCGGCTTGGTCGAGGAAATCAAAGTCAAGGTGGGCGACCGCGTCGAGGAAGATGACGAGCTGGCCGTCATTCAAACCGCTTAGGAGCGTGCCATGCGACCGTATTTTGCGAAAATGGCCGACTTCGGCACCCCCCTGAAAAAGGGCCAGATCAAACGCGGCGAAGAGAACCAGGCGCCGCTGCGGCAGGTGGAAGATCAGATCGCTCGGGCAGGCGCGGCCATCCAGCAGCTGGGACTTGCCGCCGAAAAAGTCAACGCCCGGGGCGAGATGACCGTCTGGCAGCGCATCGCGCACCTGGTCGACCCGGGCAGCTTTCACCCCCTGCACACCCTGTTCAACCCGGCCGACAACGCCGAGGGCGCCACCAACGTGGTGGACGGGATCGGCCGCATCGCCGGCCGCTGGGCCGTGATCATCGGCTTCGACAACAAGGTGATGGCCGGCGCCTGGCTGGCCGGCCAAGCGGAGAACATCCTGCGCGTCACGGACCTGGCCAAACGGCTCAACGTGCCGCTGGTGTGGCTGGTCAACTGCTCGGGGGCCAAACTGTCCGAGCAGCACAAGTTCTACGCCAACCGGCGCGGCGCGGGCGCGCCCTTTTACCGGCACGCCCAGCTCAACCAGCTGGGCGTGCCGGTGCTGGCCGCGATCTTCGGCACCAACCCGGCCGGCGGCGGCTATCAGGCCATCAGCCCCACCGTGCTCTTCGCCCACAAAGACGCCAACATGGCCGTGGGCGGGGCCGGCATCGTCAGCGGTATGGCGCCCAAGGGCGGCTTCGACGTCGAATCGGCCCAGGAGCTGATCGAAAACACACGGCACTTCAAAAGCCACCCGCCCGGCAGCGCAGGTATTCACCATGCGCAGACCGGATTTTTCCGCTATCTTTACGAAGATGACCAGCAGGTGCTCGACGGGCTCAAGCAGTACATGCGCACGCTGCCGGCCTACGATCCCGAGTTCTTCCGCGTGGCCCCGGCGGCCGCGCCCAAGTTCGATCCCCGGGAACTCTACGCGCTGCTGCCCTTCGATCAGAAGATGGTCTACGCGTTCGACGAAATCCTGGCCCGCCTGGTGGACAACAGCGAGCACCTGGAGTTCCGGCCCGATTACGGCCCCGAGGTCTACACCGGGCTGTGCAAGGTCGACGGCTACCTGGTGGCCTGCATCGGCAACCGCCAGGGCTACCTGGGCAAGAACTATCCCGAGTACGCCGACTACCCCGGCATGGGCGGCAAGCTCTACCGTCAGGGGATGATCAAGATGAACGAGTTCGTGATCTTGTGCGCCCGGGACCGCATCCCGATCATCTGGTTCCAGGACACCTCGGGCATCGACGTGGGCGATGCGGCCGAAAAAGCCGAACTGCTGGCCATCGGCCAAAGCCTGATCTACTCGATCCAGTCCAGCGATGTGCCCCAGATGCTGGTGCTGCTGCGCAAAGGCTCGGCCGCGGCGCACTACCTGCTGGGCGGCCCCCAGGGCAACGATACCAATGCCTTCAGCATCGGAACGGCGGCCACCGAAGTGTATGTGATGCACGGGGAGACCGCCGCGGTGGCCATGTACTCCCGGCGCCTGGTCAAGGAACACGACGGCGGCAAACCCCTTGCGCCGGTGATCGATCAGATGAACCAGATCGTGGCCGACTACAAAGCGTTTTCCCGGCCGCAGTACTGCGCCCAGGTGGGCTACGTCGACGAGATCGTCGATCTGCCCGCGATCCGACGCTATATGGCCGCTTTCTGCGGCTGCGCCTACCAGAATCCCAGATCCATCTGCCCGCAGCACCAGATGGTGCTGCCGCGGGTCATCAAAGGATAAGTAAAGAAATCAAAGACAACGATTCGGAGGAGACATGGGAAGTTTCAAAATCAACAGCCGCGATGTGATGTTCATCCTCAAGGAGCAGCTCGGCTATGGCCGTCTGTGTGAACTGCCGCGCTACAAAGACCAGAACGAACGCACCTTCGACATGCTGGTCAAGGAAGCCATCGAGTTCGCCAAAGGGGTCGTGGACCCCCTGAACGAAATCGGCGAGACGGTCGGCCTGCGCTTCGAAAACAACCAGGTGATCTGCCCGCCGCAGTTCCGGACCGCCTTCGCCCAGTACGGCCGCGACGGCTGGACAGCGGCCGCGCGCGACCCGGAACACGGCGGGCAGGGTTTCCCGCACATGATGCGCATCGTGATCAACGACTTCATGTACGGCGCCTGCCAATCCTTCAACATGGCGCCCAGCCTGACCCACGGGGCGGCGCATCTGATCGAAAGCTTCGGCGCGCCGGAGCTGGTCAAGACCTATGTGCCGAAGATGTTCGACGGCACCTGGGCCGGCACGATGTGCCTGACCGAACCCAACGCCGGCTCGAACCTGGCCGCGCTTGAGACCACGGCCTACCCCGAAGGAGATCACTACCGGATCAAAGGCTCGAAGATCTTCATCTCCTGGGGCGAGCACGACCTGACCGACAACATCGTGCACCTGGTGCTGGCGCGCATCGACGGCGAGCCTGCGGGCGTGCGCGGCATTTCGCTCTTCGTCGTGCCCAAGGTGCGGGTCAACCCCGACGGCTCCCTGGGCGCGCCCAACGATGTGGTCTGCACCGGCATCGAGGAGAAACTGGGATTGCACGCCTCGCCGACCGCGGCCCTGAGCTTCGGCGCCAAAGACGGCTGCATCGGCTATTTATGCGGCGAGAAGAACAAGGGGCTGGCCCACATGTTCCAGATGATGAACCAGGCGCGCATCAACACCGGCGTCAGCGGCATGACCATGGCCAGCTGCGCCTACCTCAACGCCCTGGCCTACGTCAAGGAGCGCGTTCAGGGAAGGGACGTCGCCGCGCGCAGCAAGGGCGATGTGAAGATCATCAACCATCCGGATGTCCGCCGCATGCTGCTGTCGATGAAAGCCCGGGTGGACGGCATGCGCTCCATGATCTACACCGGGGCCTTCTGGTCGGACCTGGCCCTGGAGCTGCCGGAGGGCGAAGAAAAGCAGCACTATCAGGACCTGGTCGATTTCATGACCCCGATCATCAAGGCCTACTGCTCGGACACCGGCTTCGACGTCTGCGAAACCGCCATCCAGTGCCTGGGCGGCTACGGCTACTGCAAGGACTACCCCCTGGAGCAGTATCTGCGCGATGCCAAGATCATGTCCCTGTACGAGGGCACCAACGGCATCCAGTCCGCCGATCTGATGGGCCGCAAAATGAGCCTGCGCAACGGCGCCTGCCTGCAGGCCTTCAAAAAGGAGCTCGCCGATTTTTGCGGGCGGCACCGCGAACATCCGCAACTGGGCGCCCAAGTGCAGCTCCTGGAAAAGGTAGTTCTGCGGCTGCTGGAAGTGGCCGCCGTCATGCGCGCTCGCATGGACGCCGACCCGCTGCAGTGGGCCTCTTACACCTACCCGGCGCTGATGGCCTTCGGGGATGTGGTCATGAGCTGGCGGCTGCTGGACTTGGCGCGGATCGCCGCGGCCAATCTGGAGAAGAAGGCCTCCGATTTTTACCAGGGCAAGCTCTACGCGGCGACCTTCTTCGTGGACACGACGCTGCCGCAGACCCAGGCGGTGATCGAGACGTGCCTGCGCACGGAACGCGAAATCGTGGATATGCCGGAGGGTGCGTTCTGATCGAACGCTTCCGCGGCCACAACCGGAGGGAAACCTCCACTGTCAGGAATGTTCCCCTAAAGACTCTCAGGAAGGAGCGTATCATGAAAAAATGGATCGGTATCAACGTGTGGGCGATCAGCGTGGTGTTGTTGCTGTCGATGGGCGCGACCGGCTGGGCGGCCGATCAGCGCCTGGCGATCGGCACGGCCTCGACGGGCGGCACCTGGTACCCGCTGGGCGGCGGGGTGGCCAACATGATCAACAAGTACATCAAAGGCTACTATGCCGCGGCGCACCCATCCGGCGCCTCGCTGGAAAACATCCGCGCGATCGCCAAGAAACAGGACGCCTTGTCTTTGTCGATGCCGGACACCGCCTTTCAGGCCTACAACGGCCTGGAAGCGTACGCCGGCAAGCCGGTGAAGGAGCTGCGCGGGTTGATGTCGACCTACCCGATCGACATCCAGTTCTTCGCCCTGGCCGGCGGGCCCATCAAAACCATCGCGGATCTCAAAGGCAAGAAAGTGGCGGTGGGGGCGCCGGGCAGCGGCACGGAAGCTATGGCGCGCTATGTACTGAAAGTGTACGGCCTGACCTATGACGATATCGACGAGCAGTTCCTGTCGGCCACCGAAACGGCCGAAGCCCTCAAAGACGGCAACATCGACGCGGGCATCGTCACGCTCGGCACGCCGGCACCGGCCCTGATCGATCTGGCCACCCAGCGCGACATCGTGTTCCTGGACATCGCGCCGGACATCGCGGACAAAATCAACAAGGAGTTTCCGGCCTACTTCCCCACGACCATCCCGGCCGGGACCTACAAGGGCCAGGACAAGCCGCATCACACCCTGTCGTGGATGGGCATCTTCATCGTGCACCAGGACATGACCGACCAACTGGCCTACGACATTCTCAAGGCGGTTTTCGATCATAAAGAAGAGTTGAATCAGATCCACGCCCAGTTCAAGGGGATCACCCTGGAAAACGCGGTCAAAGGCATGCCCATTCCGTTCCACCCGGGCGCCGAGAAGTTCTACAAGGAAAAAGGATTGATCCAGTAGCATGACCGATCGTGAAGCCAGGAAACCCCGGCAGGTCGACGGCAGGCGCCGCATCTTTTGCGGTGCGGCGCTTGCCCTGCTGCTGCTCGCGAACGGTTGCGCCACCAGGCCCGGACAGCTCTTCCTGGAAGTGGCCGAGTGCGACTCGGGGCGCGTCGTGCTGCGCTGCGAGACGCAGCCGCAAGCCGAGTTTACGGTGCGCTTCCTGCATTCCTACGACCGGGCCTTCTTCGCGGAGCACTACCGCGTGCTCGCAGCGGGCAGGATTCTGTTGACCCACATGACCTTCAAATCCTCCTTGAACGGGCAGGGGTTCGCCATGGGCACCTACCGGGCCAGACCCGACGGATCGTCGGAGCTGGCCGACATCGATCAGGAACTGGAAAAAGTGTTCTTCCGACTCGGTTCACCGGATCTGGCCAACCACACGCTGACGACCGGCGGGCGGACGCTGCGCCTGCTGGATTACGCGCAGGCCGGCGATCTGCTGTGCATCCGGGTGCGGACACAATGATGTGCTTCGCTTTAATGAAAAATTCGCTCAGTAACCAATAGGAGGGCTCATGGCTCAACCCAACCCCACCCCCAGCAGTCGCCCGCCCCTCATGCAGGTCGTGCGGGTCGTCGCGCTCGGCATGGCCGTGTTCCAGATCTACACGGCCCAGTTCGGTCTTTTTTCGGCGCTGGTGCAGCGCTCGATCCACCTGGCATTCGCCTGTACATTGGTTTTCCTGCTGAATCCGCTGCGCCGGTATAAAGACAAACAACCCCCGCTGGGGCAGCGCCTGTTCGACTGGGGGCTGGCAGCGGCTGCGGTGGTCACGCTGGTCCACTTGTGCCTCAGTTACAAGAACCTGGCCATGCGCGGGGGCGAAGCCGCGCCCATCGATTTGTGGATGGGCGGCCTGCTGCTCCTGCTGGTGCTCGAAGCCACCCGCCGTCTGATGGGTCCGGCCCTGCCGATCATCACGATCGTGGCCGTGCTGTACACTTTTTTCGGGGACCGCATCCCCGGCATGTGGGGCCACTTCCCCATCGATCACGAGCAGTTCATCACCTACCAGTACCTGTCCACCGAGGGGTTGTTCGGCATCCCGCTGGGCGTCAGCGCCAGCTTCATTTTCCTCTTCATCATGTTCGGCGCGTTTCTGGTCAAATCGGGCACCGGCGAGTTCTTCATCAATTTCGCCAATGCGATAGCCGGGGATTATCGTGGCGGACCGGCCAAGGTGTCGGTGGTCAGCAGCGGGTTTTTCGGAACGATCAGCGGCTCGGCGGTGGCCAACGTGGTCAGCACGGGTTCGTTCACCATCCCGCTGATGAAAAAAATCGGCTATCGCCGCCGCTTCGCCGGTGCGGTGGAGTCCGTGGCCTCCACCGGAGGCCAGTTCATGCCGCCGGTGATGGGCGCGGGCGCCTTTATCATGGCCGATATGCTCGGCGTGGGCTATCTGGAGGTAGTCAAGGCGGCCATCCTGCCCGGTGTGCTCTTCTACCTGGCGCTCTTCTGGATGGTTCACATGGAAGCCCTCAAGGCCGGCCTGCAGGGCATGAAGCGCGAGGATCTGCCCCGCCTGGGCGCCACCCTCAAAAACGGCGGCCATTTGCTGCTGCCCGCCTTTTTGCTGATTCTTTTTCTGACGTTGGGCTATTCCGCCATGAAAGCGGGTCTGTGGGCCATCATCGCGGTCTGGGTGGTCAGCGCGTTCCGCAAGGCCACCCGCATGGGCTGGCGTGACGTGCTGGACGCCATGGAAAAGGGCGCCACCGGCTCATTGGAGGTCGCCCTGGCCTGCGCCTGCGCCGGCATCGTCATTGGCTGCGTCACCCAGACCGGCCTGGGGCTCAAATTTTCGGGACTGCTGATCGATGCCGCCGGCGGCAATCTGTTGCTGTCGCTCATTTTCGTCATGATCGCCTCGCTGATCCTCGGGATGGGGCTCACCACCTCGGCAGCCTACATCCTGACCGTCATCCTGGGCGGGCCGGTCCTGATCGGGCTGGGCGTCGACCCGCTGGCCGCCCACATGTTCGTTTTCTACTACGCCTGCCTGTCGACCATCACCCCGCCGGTGGCCCTGGCCTCGTTCGCCGGCGCGGCCATCGCCGGCTCCAGTCCGTTCAAAACCGGGTTCGAATCGATGCGCCTGGCCTCGGTGGCCTACCTGGTTCCCTTTTTCTTCGTCTACACCCCGGTGCTGATCTGGAAGGGGTCGATGGCCGAAATCGGCCTGGCCGCTTTGACCGCTTCCATCGGCACGATCGCGCTGGGGTCGGGCATGATGGGCTATCTGCTCGACCGCCTGGGCTGGCTTTCACGGCTGTTGCTGCTGGGGGCCGGGCTGGCGCTGATCAAACCCGGTCTTTACACGGACATCGCCGGGTTCCTGCTGCTCGCCGGCCTGGGAGGCTACCAGTACTGGAAGAGTCGCGCCGCTGGGCGCACGCTGGCCGGCAGTGCGGTCGTGTAGCGGTGGCGCAATTATCGTTCGTTTGAAAGAGAACCGGAAAGGATAAACAGATGGAAGATTTACAACTTTCCCAGGAATACAACCGCAAACGGATCACCCCCGAACAGGCGGCCGGGCTGGTGCAGTCCGGCATGAGTATTTTCCTGGGCATCGGGGCCAATATGGCCAGCATCATCGACAAGCACCTGGCCGCCCGCAAAAATGAGCTCAGGGATGTCTCGATCCAGACATCTCTGGACACTCTGGAGCATGAATTTCTCAAAGCCGACCCGCAGGGCGAGGTGTTCAAATGGAACAGCGGGTTTTTCCTGCACTCGGTGCGGCGCCAGCTCGCCGAACGCGGCAGCGGGATCTACTGGGCCCAGTCCTGGCACCTGGCGCCCGGCGTGATCCGCGAGCAGAGCACCAAAGATATCGCGTTCATCGTCACCGCCCCCATGGATGCCCACGGCAACTTCAACTTCGGGCTGTCGGTCACGGAGCTCATGGCCTTCTGCGAGGTGTCGAAGAAGGTGGTGGTGATCGTGCGCGAGGACATGCCGGTGGTCTGCGGCGGTCAGGAAGAAGCCATCCACATCTCCAAGGTGGACCACATCGTGGAAGACCGGGAGTATAAGACGTTCTGTCTGCCGGCGGTGCCGGCCAAGGAAGAAGACCGCTGGATCGCCAGGAACATCGTGTCCGCCGGCCTGATCCGGGATGGCGCGACCCTGCAGATCGGCATCGGCGGTCTGCCCAACTCGGTGTTGGAGGCGCTGGCGGACGCAGGGGCGCAGCACCTGGGCATCCATTCCGAAATGCTGACCGACAAGATGTTCGACCTGATCCAGGCCGGGGTGGTCGACAACACCTGCAAGAAAATCGACCGCTACAAATCCACCTTCGCGTTCTGCCTGGGCAGCCGCCGCCTGTACGACTTCATCGACCACAACCCGATGTTTGCTTCCTACCCGGTGGATTATGTCAACAACCCTCTGGTGATCGCCCAGCAGCCCCGCATGTTCTCCTTGAACACGACCATGCAGGTCGATCTGGTGGGCCAGGTCGCCTCGGAGCAGATCGGCGGCGACCGTCCCCGCCAGATCAGCGGCACGGGCGGCCAACTCGATTTCGTCATGGGGACCATGCTGTCCCAGGACCGACAGGGGGCCAGCGTTTTGGCCCTCTACTCCCAATACAAGGGCCGTTCGCGCATCGTGCCGGTCCTGGAAAAGGGAACCGTAGTGACCGTTCCCCGATCGATAGTGGATTATATCGCCACCGAATGGGGCGTGATCAAATCCAGGGGATTGTCGATCAGCGATCGCGCCCAGGCCTTGATCCGCATCGCCCACCCGGCGCATCGCGATACGCTGATGCGCCAGGCCGTGGACGCGGGGTTCATTGCATACCGCGCCGGGCAAAGCAATCAACTGCCCAAGGGGGTGATCATGGCCCGCGACGAATAGCCGCCATCGTATTGTTAAAAGGGAGGGGAGGTGTCATCGGAATGATAGGCGCCGCCGATGCCGCGGTGGCACACCCCTCCCGAAACTGATGGGGGATAACGCGCCATATCCCGCGCAAACAGGTGGATGGCCGTGCCGCTCTTCAAGGCAAAGCACGCCTGCTTGGCCACGCAGGGCAGCAACGCCACCATCAGGCGCACCTGTTCAGTATAAAGGTTGTTCTTCACCAACAGCCATCTTCCTGGCAACCGTTATTAGATAGGCGGCATCATAGGCGCCGCCCTTGACCAGCAGCCGCTTGCCCCGGCCCAGATCGACCCCTTGGGTATCCAGCGCCTGGCGCCAGGCATGCCTTCGGCGGTCGCTGAACCATAAAAAAAGCCGCTTGGCCTTGACCTGGGTGCAGGCCAGCAACTGGTCGCGCAGCACACCGGGCCGCAGGTTGACCGCCGATTCGAAGAACTTGTCGGCCATGTAAAAATCAACCCCATGGCGTACCCCGGCCAGCAGCTCCAACAGGGCCAGCTCCGGCAGGCTGAACGGTATGGGCCAATCCCAGGCCCTGAACGGACGGTGGTGCATGGCCGCGCCGGGCAGCGGATCAAAAAATTGCACGGTGTGAAGGGTAAATTGAATCGACGCCTGAAACGACCGCACCCATGGGGGCACCTTGCCCCCGCCGTAAAGATCGATGCGTTGGGTGTCGCCCAGGGGCAGATAATGGGCCATACCCTGTAACTCCAGGGCACTGCGGCCTCCCACGCGCACCGGCCAACCCATCTGGTTCAGGGAGTAGACCACATGCTCCCACTTGAACGCCGGTCCCGGCCGACGGTAGATGCCGTGGGCCACGGCGGTCAACTTGCCTGCCCGCAAGGCATAGTCCACCCTGGGCCGGTTGAAGCCGCGCGCCTTCAACCAGGCACGGTTCACCAACTGCCCTTCGGGCAAGGCCTGTTATAGGGTGGGTTCGGGTTGGGGCGCCATGGCTTATCAAACCACTCCAAGGCATAGTTTAAAAATGCATTGGAGGCCTTTGGCAAACTGATAGTTTAAACAAGTTTGATTTTGCATAAGGAATCACTGCAAAAAAGTGAATTTGTAAACCTTTACTAGTAGAGGGTCACCAGCCTGCTCCACTGTTAAAGTATCTGGCGCGGCGAATTTCTCCTGCGCCAAACCGCATCCGGGGCAAAGGATACAAACGAACCATACCAAAAGCGCCAAGACACTTCGCATCATCCCCCCTGTGGCTCCGCGCCCAAAAGGTACTCCTCGGTAAAGATCGGGTCGATCTCCTGGTAGAATTTGAGCCAAACCAGAAACTTGCCCCGCACCCGGGCATGGCGCGCCATGATCTGTTTGAACTTCTCCGGGTAGGTGAAGATCATGGCGCTGTATTCGTTGAAGTCGTTTTCGAATTCCGTTTGGCCGTAGGTGTTCATGAAGCCTTTTTCATAGTCCGGCTCAGTGCCATCCAAAGAAGAATTATTAAAAGTTTTTAGTTTGTCTGTATTTGTATCGTAAAGATATTTAAAATCCTTTGGATTTTGTTCGAACCAAGGGTTGAGTAAGAGGGAGTGGCGGCTTAGAAGCAGAGAGCTGAACTCGTGATGAAAGGTACCCATACCTGCTTCCGGCTTCTGCGCTCCATGATCCACTATAAATATGACCCTCCTGAAAGGATCGAAGGAACCTGCATAGAAGAAACCGTCACGATTGATTTCTCCGGCAAAATGTATGGCATTCAGGTAATCTTTAATTACCGTCATAGGGTATTTTTTAAAGGCTGTTTCCAAAATTTCGGGATATCGGATAAGCACGCTCCGGCGGATGGGCTTGACTTTGCTTTGCGGGGGAGGGCCGGCGGGCACAATAGCGGTCCCCTTGTCTGACAGGAATTCTTTGTTCACATCGTAAACGATGTCAACACCGTATTTGTCTTTGAGTGAAGCAAAAAGCGCTTCAATTTTTTCGTCTGAGCAGGTTTTGTCCAAAAAATATCCGTAAATTTTTGGGGATATAACAAGACTCGATGCACAAAGCAGCAAAATCGATAGAATACGTCGCGACTTTGGCGAACGAAAAAATTTTAAAGCGGATGGAAGAATTTGATTCATATACTGCCGGGGCCAAGTCCTCGGTGTCGAGGATGATTCATGTCAATGTGATGCAAAAAAGGGCCTATGGATGTAGTGCCGCCCATAGCTCCAGCCATTCGCGAAGGCCATGCAGCCGCGCTGAGCAAGAGCAGTGTGACGAATACTGCGAAGGTGACATCTTCATTGGTTCCTATTTTGTATCGAGCAGGTTCTTTTTCGGGTACGGTTACTTTAACAGTTTCCGGGGTCACCTTGGGCAGAGTTGGATGGAGGGTTACGGTAACATCAAACGCAATGTCGGCGGTATATTTATACTTCCTGCCCTCCACATCCGCAGTGGCACTGATGGTCTCCGGCTTTAGAGATCCCTTCAGCTTCATGGGGTTCTCGGCCACCACCTTGATCGTGTAAGGCCCCAGACCGGCCTGGGCCATGATCGGTGCCTTAAGAGTGACATGTCCATCTTGGAACCCCAGTTCCACCCCCTTGGTCAAATCCCGGAACGCATGGTCACTGAACTGACCGAGCTTCTGCTTGACCGCCGGTGCATCCTTGCTCAGGACCAGCTCCAGGTTGTGACGGTAGCGGCCGTGGGTCATGTTCTGGATGGCGATGGTGCCGCTGAGCTTGGCCTCGATGGTGCAGTGGGGCAGCACCTGCTTGTATTGGCTCTGGCCGTCCTCGATTTTGTATACCACCTTGAGGTCCAATCCGGTAGCCGGTTTGGTCACCGTCACCTTGGGCCAGGGCTTGCCCTGGGATAGGGTGTATGGCTTTTGCGAGCGCGGCGGGATGAAGATCTCCTGGCCGATGAAAATCAGGTTGGGGTCCTTGATGGGCAGCAATTGCGGGTATTTGCCGCCCAGGGCGAACTCATCGTGAAATTTGTGGATCTCGGGCCAGCGCGCCCCGCTGCCCAGGTATTGGCCGGCCAGGCCCCATAAGCTGTCTCCCCGTCGGACGACGTGTCGAATCATCTCCTGCTCCTTTCATACTATCGATGGTTCTAAGCCTTGCAGTTGCGTTGCAGGTTCCAGCCGGTGGCGGCGTTGCCGCTGGCCTGGCCGCCGCTGCGGTTCTGGCGGGTGTAGGCCCACCGCACCTGGCCGTACACGAAGGCCACGTCGTCCTGCGGAAAGCCGGTGTCGGAACTGCTGGTGATTTTGCTGAGCAGGCAATTGCGAAAGGTGTACTGCATGAAGCGCTGCTTGTCGATGCCGGCCCGGCACAGCTCCACGGTGATGGTGTCGATATGCGTGCCCGCCGCGCAGGCCAGGGCCAATTGTGGCGTGGCCTGGTCGAGCAGCTTGGAAAAGGAGAAGACCGCAAACCCGGCTCGCTCGGCCCCGGCCCCGCCCGCGCTGCTGGCCGTGCCCGAAGCCTTCTGGCTGAGACCCAGGTCGTAATCCGTGATTTCGATCCAGCCCGGATGCTTTGCATCGGAGCTCTCACCCTCGATCCCGTCGATCTTGATGAAGCCGTCGAACGCCATCCATCTTCCTCCTTGAGAAGTTGGTTGAAAAGAAATGAGAAATTTCAAACGATGAAGGAAAACACCCGTGGGCGGGGTGGCGCTCAAGTCATGGGATGAAATCAAATGCGAAGGAGTGGGTGCCGCCTAACCGGGTTCATCCAATGCCAAAGGAGGGGAGAGGTGTCAACGATAATCTCGAGTTCGTTGATGATGACCGGCGCCCTTTCTTTATAGCTAAGGGTGATTTCGAACTGTCCCTTATTTGTGGATGAATGTTTGTTACCGAATCGAACCGGATTCGATCCATATCAAAGGAATGGCAACTGCCAAAATACCCATTGGGGTATCATTGATCGATTTCTTAGTGGTTTCTATGTGGTTTTTCGGGAAAACGAATATTTTCCGGGTAATTTCTTGGGTAGTAGCCGATTGTTCATCCCACATTCATGAGCCTCAACCTGAGATTATGCCGATTCATGGTTGGGATGCAGAAGGCTTGAGGCGGAATACCATAACAAGCTCCCTTGAAAGATAGTGCCTATAAGAGGAACCTTCCGGGATTCCCGGAGAGTTGGCGGTGGAACGGTTGGCTATCGCATAAGGCCATAGGCTTCAAGCAATGGGCAAATGCCTTGGTGTTTGCCCGATTGGATATAGACCGACAAGCAATCCGCGTTCAATTGAGTCTTGCCCCGTTCTGCTTTTGGCATCGTCTCAAGAGCGCTGTCGGCCGCCAATGCGGACCGGATGTAATTCAATGCGTGCGCCAGGTCCGGCAGCTTGTTTTGTTCGTAACTCTTATCCCTTGATCGAATTTCACCCAGCATCTGCAGCTCTGCTTCGGCATATTCCGCTAATGCCTGAGGGCTCGGATAGCGAATCATGCTCTCGCCGAAGGCCTTGGTGGCGGCAGACCAATTCTTCTTCTGTTTTTCACGCATGCCCACCTCAAAGAACCTGTTGGCTTCCGTCCGATCCACCACCGTACCATTCTGCTTCAGCCAATCGGCCACAAATGAAGGGTCACCGGCTTGTTCCACAGTCGAGAAGCCGGGCGCGGTCGTCTTCTCTTGTGCCAAAGCACATCCGAACCAAAGGACACCAAGGCACCACAACAATAGTACCCACCGTTTTTCCATCACCCCTCCTGCAAAGGATCAGATATTGGTAGAGTTTGGTCCATCCGGATGGATCGACCGTAACGCAGCCCGCGCTCACCGAGCCGGTATGAAGGTAGCGATCATTATTACCAGGTACTGCATTGCCGTTCCCGAGATAAAGCCAGCTTTTCGCATAGGATGATTGCGCCATGTACATGGCCCCGAGGGAATGGGGAAAGTCTGGTATCTGGATTGGGTGCGCCCCAACTGGAATAGGATTACGGGCATGCGTAACGGCTTTGACCTGCCCACCAGGGTATGTGATCAACTCCCTTGTAAGATTGAACTGAATGTTGGCCGCCGTTCGATACGCCGGGGTGCCGGGCTTGAGGTTCCCTGCTTTGACAGAGAATTTTTTACCACGTTCGACCCCTTCCAGAACTTTAAAATGGTCCCTGCCGTTTTCGGTATCATCAAGTTCGGCCTGGGTATATTCGGGGATTGCTACAACTACTCCGGACGGCTCACGTTTGACATTCAGCCAGCCATCCGTACCTCCAATTGCATACCTTTTTTCTGGCATTTTGTCTCCTTTGGATATTATTGCGAAGGAGCAATTAAAGCAATTTGCTATAAAGGCAAGACGCTTTGATTAAACTGTTCGGTTACGCCGCGGTCCAAGCCGATGCAGAAAATTGACGAAGCGTATCGTATCTTGCGTTTAATTTTTATTTGTCGAGTAAAAGAGGCGACAGAGAGAAGAGGGGACTACAGCTTATCCGGTAGTGTCGCACATCTCATCTGAAAAAGTGTGGAAACACCTAGACCATAAAAAGCTTTACTGTCAACAGGTATAAGGAATTTTCAAAAGCTCCTCACGATATTCGCCGAATATCGAGTCGGGCCTCGATTGACCGGTAAAATTTTGACGTTTGCTTCTTGATGGACGGTGGGCTCTTTGCGTCCGGTTGGAATCAGCGTATATGGATTTTGGTCAATATGCGGAACAAAGGCCCATATGAAGCGTCCCCGCTCGAAGCCGCGGTTTTCATCCACGACCCACCATGGGTCCGGTGCGATCATGGACTGCAATGAGACATCAGGATGAACCAGGGTCGGACCTCGCCTTTGACTTCCATATATCTTCCGAGAAGGATGCCCGATAGTCACCAGGGTCAATGCTTTCGCCTACCGCGGCATCGAGCTGCTCCAAACCTTGAAAGAAAATTTCATCGTAACGGGGTGCCGTGTATTTGAATTTGGGTTGTACCCTGGTGCTCAATCTTTCCTTCAGCTTGGATTTCAACTGCGAAAGCTGTTCGCTTCTCTTCTTTTCCTGCCGTCGGGTAAGTGGTTCGTATTCAGTGGCCGGCGCCGTCTCCACGGGAGCAGTTTCTGTTTTGGCAAGTTTAAAATCCAAGGGGTCTCCCGGTGTCGCATTGAGCATGGACCGCAATGCAGGCTCGAGTCTTTGAAAGGCCTCTTGGCAATAGGGGCCATGGTGGTGAAAACGCCAGGGCAAACCGGTATATGTTCGCCCCTCATGGGAGGCGGCATAGGCAAGATCCGACAAGTAAAGATATTTGATTAGGTGAATCGGCCCCAACTCGCGATCAAAGGCTTCATCCTTCTGGCCCGCAACCAGGACGATATATTGGATCAGCTTGTCGATTTTTGATATTTCAATCATTTTATATGCTTAATAATGGCTTGCAGTGAAGAACCGTTTTCAGAGACCGCAATATACATATTGGCTGAAAACCCATCAACCTGCGTGAACCAATGCAGGGCGATTCCCTCTTTGTGGTTTCATTGATGTTTCTTTGGGGTTATTTTTGGCAAAGGGGCACTTATTGGGAAGTTGCTGATTTTGTTATTTTGGTATCGGCCCCTTCATGCTTCTTTTTCTAACTCAACGTTGTTTAGAATGTGTCCGTACTTTTCAGCAGCGTGATTCTAAACCGTGTACAGCACCACCAGACACCGCGTCGGTTGAGTCGACAAGCTCTTGAGCTTGTGCGGCACGTCCGAGTTGAAGTGGATCGATTCGCCGGGTTTGAGGGTGTGCTCCTTGGCGTCGAGGGTCAGGCCCAGGTCGCCTTCCAGGACGTAGATGAACTCTTCGCCTTCGTGCTTGTAGGCCACGGGTTTGTGGTCGCGCTGGGCTTCGATGGTGATCATGAAGGCGCGCAGGTGGCTGTTGGCCGCCTCGGGGGTGAGGGTGACGTAGCTGTAGGCCTGGGTGCGCTGGTAGTAAGCCTGGGCGCGGCGGTCGCGCAGGACGGCGCGCTCTTCCTTGCGCAGGAAGGTGCCGGGGTCGATCTTCATGGCCTGGGCCATGCCGAGGATGAAGCTCACGGGCGGGGAGAGTTTGTCTTCTTCGACATGGGCGATAAACTCCGGCGTCTGGCCGGTGGCGTGGGCCAGGTCGGCCTGGCTCCAGTTGCGGGCTTCGCGCAGTTGGCGCACGATGGCGCCGAAGCCGGCCTTGGGGGCTTCTTCTGTTTCGGACGGCGTGAGGGCGCAGGTGGCGTCGGCCAGCCGGCGCAGGGCGCTCTGTTGGGCGCGCTGGTTGAGGATGGGCAGCAATGTCTTCGCGTCGGCCACGATGCCGATGTCGGCGATCTGGAAGATGGGGGCCGCGGGGTCGCGGTCGATGGCCACGATGGTTTCGGACTCCATGATGCCGGCGGTGTACTGCACAGCCCCCGAGGTGCCGGCGGAGACCAGCAGCCTGGGCCGCACCGTCTTGCCGGTCTGGCCGATGAGGCGCTCTTCGTCCACCCAGTGGTTCATCACCGGCGGACGGGTGGCGCCCACTTCGCCGCCCAGGGCCCCGGCCAGCTCGCGCACCAGGCCGAAGCCCTGCATGTCGCCCAGGCCGGCGCCGCCCACCACCACGGTTTCGGCCTCTTCCAGGCGCTTGCCTTCCTCCGACTCCAGCCCGCGCTGCACCAGGCTCAACCCCTCGGGCAGGGCGATGCGGGAGAGGGCGATGGTTTCGATGCGGCCCACGGCGCTGGGATTGACCGGGATCTGCACCCCGTGGGGCGGCACGGTGACGAAGGCAGTGGGCCAGCCGTCGGCCAGGACGATGTCGGCCAGGATCTGGCCGCCCCAGGCCGGGCAGCGGCCCACGAAGCGGCCGTTTTCGATGAGCGGTGCGACGCAGTCGGCGATGAGGCCGGCCTGGCAGCGCTGGGCGCCGATGGCCGCGGTCTCGCGGCCGAAGTCGTTGAGCGGCAGGAAGATCAGCCAGGGTTTGCGCTGCTGGACGAAGTCGGCCAGCACGCGGGCGTAAAGGTCGGCCCGCGGCGCGGCCAGCAGGGGATGGGTCAGGCAGTAGACCGTCTGGGCGCCGATGGCTGCGGCCTGGGCGGCGGCCTCTTTCAAGCCGACGCAGGCACCGGGATCGTTCAGCGGCGAGGCCGCGGGCGTGCCTTCGGGGGCGCCGATGAGGATCATGCTCACGGCCGCATCGGCCTCCTTGGCCACCGTCAGGGCCTTGACCAGCACCTTTTGGCTGGCGCGCCACTGCTGGGCGGTGCGCAGGTCGCCGAATGTCCAGATCTCTGCTCTGCTCATGATCCCATCAATCCTTTGGCGGTCAGAATTTCCACCAGGGCCTCGACCTGATCCCTGGGTTCGCCGCTCAGCATGCGGCAACTGCGTTTGCGCACGATCTTCTGCAACTTGGCCACCCGGGTGGGCGATCCGGCCAGGCCGGCGCGGTCGGCGGCGATGCCCAGGTCCGAGAGCCGCCAGGTTTGTACGTCCAGATGGTCGTGGGCCTGGGCGATGCCGCCCAGGGGAATCGATCGCGGCGCATAGAAGCGGGGATGGATGGTCACCGCCGCCGGTACGCTCACCCGCCACAGCTCCTGCCAGTCGTCCATCAGGCGCGTCAGCTCCCAGGCCTTTTCCCGGGGATTCATCTGCTTGACGCCGGAGACGAAGGGAATTTCCAATAAGGTGGCGGTCTGGGGGCCCACCTGGCCGGTGTCGCTATCCGAGGTGCGCGTGCCGAAGAAGACGAAGGCAAAGGGCGCCAGGCGCTGGACCGCCGCGGCCAGCACCCGGGCGGTGACCAGGGTGTCCGAGCCGGCCAGGGCCGGGTCGCAGATCAAGACGGCGCGGTCGGCGCCCATGGCCCGGGCTTCGGCCAGGGCCTCGACGCCCACGGGCGGCCCCATGGAAAGGGCGGTCACCGTGCCGCCCAGCGTCTCCTTGAGGCGCAGGGCCGCCTCCAGGGCCGGGCGGTCGAAGGGATTCAACTCGCTGTTCTCCGGCGTGCGGCGGCCGACGCCGTCAGGCGCGGTCCGCACCACCGATTTGATGCACACGATGCTGTGGAGGGCCATTTGTCTACCTTTCACTGTCCCGCCAATACTTCCCGGGCGATGACCATGCGGTGCACTTCGGAAGTGCCTTCGTAGATGCGCGTCACCCGGGCATCGCGGTAGTAACGCTCCACGGCATAGGCCTTGGAGTAGCCGTAGCCGCCGTGGATCTGCACGGCGAGATCGGTGACCAGGCAGGCCGCCTCGGCCGCGAAGAGCTTGGCCTGGGCCGCGGCTTTGCCCACCGGCGCGCCCTGGTCCTTGAGCGAGGCCGCGCGGTAGACCAGCAGTCGCGCCGCATCCACCTGGGTGGCCATGTCGGCGATCATCATCTGGATCGCCTGGTGGCGGCCGATGGGCACGCCGAACTGCTGGCGCTGGTTGGCGTAACGCACCGCTTCCTCCAGGGCCGCCTGGGCGATGCCCAGGGCCTGGGCCGCGATGCCGATGCGGCCGGTGTCCAGGGCGGCCAGGCCGATGGCCAGCCCCTGGCCGGGGCGGCCGAGCAGGTTCTCCCTGGGCACCTGGCAGTCGTAGAGCCGGATGGACGAGACCGGGTTGGCGCGCATGCCGCACAGGTCCTCCAGGTCGCCCACCACGAAGCCCTTGGTGCCGCGCTCGGCCACCACCACGCTGATGCCTTTGCGGCCGGCGGAAGGATCGGTGCGGGCGAAGATCAGGCAGATGTCGGCGATGCCGCCGTTGGTCACGAAGACCTTGTTGGCGTTGACCCGCCAGCTGCCGTCTTCGGGCAGGGCCGTGGCCGTGATGGCGCTGGCGTCCGAGCCCACGTTGGGTTCGGTGAGGCAGAAGGCGCCGATCTTCTTGCCGCTGGCCAGGTCCGGCACCCAGCGTTGGTGCTGTTCGCGGTTGCCGAAGGCCAGGATGGGGTAGAGGGCCACGCTGTTGTGCACGCTCAGGCACAGGCCGATGGAGGCGCTCACCCGGGAGATCTCTTCGATGGTGACGGCGTAGCTGATGCTGTCCAGGCCGGCGCCGCCCAGTTCGGCGGGCGCCTGGATGCCGAAGTAGCCCAGGCGCCCCATCTTCTCCATCACTTCCCAGGGGAAGCGGGCCTCCTGATCGATCTCGGCGGCGATGGGGCGCAGCTCCTGCTCGCAAAAGGCGCGCACGGTGCGCCGCAGCACACGGTGCTTGGCATTCAAAAAGGGTTCGCTCATGGGGACCTTTTCCTGGGGACCGCCGCGACGCGGCGGGGTTTGAATGGGCGGGACATTACCCGTTCCGGCCGCCGTTGTAAATACTTGATTGGCGCTTGCCCAGTTGCGTCAAAATACCAGCCGAAACCGTCAGTTGCGCGGCTGCGGGCGACCCGGTGAAAGGCCCCGCGACCGGTGCCGTGCGTCCCTGGAAAGTCAAAACACCTTATTTATCGGCCCCTGGTCCGTCGGCCAGCCGCTCCAAGGCTCGGGCTGAGTTGGCTTGCTTTTTGCTCAACATTGCCAGTGCGGCCGGAAACTCCGGCGCCGGCCGCTTTCGATGTTTGCCGCAGAAAGTATGAGACGCCATGCGCCCAAGGGTTTTCCGCACCTTGTTTTTGCTCCTGATCTGCCCGTGGGCAGTCGCTCCGCCGCCCGCCGTGGCCAATCCCACCCGGGCTGTCTTCGATACCGACCGCCTGCTGGCCTACATCCAGAGCGAAAACCGCGAGGAGCCGCTGCTCCTGCTCAACGACGGCACCGGCGAATTCGACCCGCGGCTCAACCAGGCCAATCGGGACTATCTAAACGAAAACAATGGGTTGCTTGCCCAGATCCAGGAGCGGCTGGCGGCCGCAAAGGTATCCTGGCGCCTGGCCGGTTCGTCCAAGCGGCTGCTGGTGGTGCCGGAAAAACGCGAAGAGTATGCCGTGCTTTTCGAGCAGTATTGCCGGGAGTCCGTGGCCTACGCCCTGGCCGTCACGCAACTGCCCAATCCCTATGCGGCCATCGCCACCTTGCGCGAGCCGCCGGCGACGCCCGCGGTTTCGGCCGCCCAGGGGGTGACGGCCTATGTGGTCCACAACATCGCTGACGAATACATCGAGGAGTACCTTTTCTTCGACCAGGCCAACGATCAGACGATGATCAAAATCAAGCTGAGCAATCGCGTATTCACCGGCCGTATCGGATCGTATACGTCGCGCCTTACCTTCGGCGAGCAGCAACATATCGAATTCGTCCACGATCCCTACACCCTCTGGCAGAACAGCGCCAAGAACCCGGTCAACGTCCTGGTGGCGCCCGTCGAGGAGACCTTGCATATCGATCTGCGGGCCGCCACCGAGTCGGCCATCCGCCAGACGCTGCGTCAGGCGCCGCCCAGGAACCTGGACGAGGTGCGGCAGGTGGTGGATGAGTGGATGGCCGTGGAAGAGGCTATCGTCGGCGGCCTGGTGGCCCGTTTGATGCCCGATATCTTTGCCCGGCTGCTATCCGGGCCGCTGCAAAAAGAGATGACCGAGTCCCTGGCCCAGCGGCAGGTGCATGCGCAGTACCGCTATCTGGAACAGGGCGTGCGCCTGGTGGGCGAACTGGGCGTGCGGCCGGCCATTGAACTGTACACGTCCGAACCGGCGCGTTTCCGCCAGATGGTCCAATCGGCGGAAATCGCCGCTTCTCTTTAGAAAAGGGTTTCTGGATGTTTGGGATAACGTGTCGAACGGGAAATAAAATGCAAGGGACGCCGGCGGCGGTCACCGGCGTCCCGTTGGCAGCGGAAGGCTATTCGACGGCGATGAGTTTCAGGATGGCCTTGGCTCGGTCCAGCAGTTGATCCCCCTTGAACGGTTTAACCACGTAGTCGCGCACGCCCATCTTGACGATCTTCATCACGTTCTCTTTGCCCGATTCGGCGGTGAGCATGATGACCGGAATGTTCTTGAGATCTTTCTCGGCTTTGAGCTTGGCCAGCATTTCGATGCCAGTCATCACCGGCATGGTGATGTCCAGGATGATCAGGTCGGGTTTCTCCTTGGCGGCGATGGCCAGACCCTCAACTCCGTTTTCACCTTCGAAAAGCTCGCAGTTGTAAGGCGCGAACGCTTTTTTCACGATCATCCGGATGGTCTTACTGTCATCCACCGTCAATATTTTATAGGCCATTTGGTTCCTCCTAAAAATTCACCATCTCACAGTCATGGCACCAGGCGCGATCGGCGGCCCCGGGCGCGCGGTCATATTGTTTAACGGCAATTCCGGGGATTTCTTTAGATCTTTTCTAAGGTTTGCGAAAAATAAACAATATAAGCGGGATAGGGCCGTTCAAAATTTCATGGCGCGGTGGACCCGCTCCAGGATTTCCGCTTTGGTGTACAGCCGGCCCTGGTCGATGCCGGGGCATTCCCGGTGCAGGGCGCACCAGCTCTTTTCGGATCGTATGTTACTGAACCAAAAGGGATAACTGCTGCACTGGACGGGGCGTACGGGGTAGATGGCGCACCCCTGGTCGTAAAAATGGCAGCTGCCGTTGGGGTCTTCCCGGATGCTGTAGCTCCCCTTGAACGGATAGAGGTGGTTTTCGATCAAACGCTCCGAGGGCATGCCCAGGTAGGCGGCCATGGGCGCGATCTCCTCCGGGCCCACGTAGATCGTGCCGGATTCACCCGTGCAGCATCGACCGCAGCGCTGGCATTCGAAGCGCAGGCCCTGGTCGAAGAAGTAGGCGCGATCGAAAAAGTCCATGTCGCCAGGGTAGCCTTCCGGCAGTGGTTTTACAAGCAGAATAGATGCGTTATCTTGTCGCGACCGTGCGGGCCAGCTCCGGCGGACGATGGATTTCACAAGGATAGGGGAAAGCCATGAACATCTGGACTTGCAACCATTGTGGCGCCAAAAACCGGGTTCCCTCCGATAAAGAGGGCACTGCCAAATGCGGCCGCTGCGGGCAGGTGCTCACCCGGCCCCGGGAGGCCGAAGCCGCGGGGGAGAAGCTGACCCTGCGGTGCGGCCAGTGCCGCGCCAAGAACCGCGTCCCTGCGGCCAAGCTCCAGGAAGGACCCAAATGCGGCCGCTGCGGCGCGGCCCTGGAATGCCGGGGTCTAACGAATGGACGGACGGTGATGGTCACCGATGCCGATTTCGACGCCAAAGTGCTGCGGTCGCCCTTGCCGGTGCTGCTCTATGCCTGGGCCCCCTGGTGCAGCGTATGCAGCGGCACCGGCCCCATGGTGGAGCAGTTGGCCCAGACAGTGAAAGGCAAGGTGCGTGTGGCCAAGGTCAACATCGACGCCAATCCCCGATTGGCCCAGCACTACAACATCCTGAGCGTACCCGCCTTTTTCATCTTCGATGGGGGCGAGCTGAAGCTGCACATTCCGGGGGCCGTACCAGCGCATGATTTGATGCTTAAGCTGGCCCCATTCATTTAGGCGCCGGCCTTGCCCCATCCGGAATCGGCCCGGCCCCAGGCATCGGCAACAGCCGGCCTGGGCCGGCAAATCGGAAAAAACCGGTCAGCCCCCTTCTAAAGTGCACTCCGCGCCGGACCGATAATAGCTTCGGCGTATATGAGGGCCGGAGTGTTTCGGAATGTCTGAAAAAGCTACCATTCTAGAACTGGTCAAGCGCGTCAAGGCGCTGGAGACCGAGCAGGAGAAGACACGCGAGGCCCAGGCTGCGCTCAAGCAGAGCGAAGAGCGCTTTCGCCTGATCTCGGAAACCATCCATTTCGGCGTCTTCGAAATCGACGATGCCGGCAGCTGTTTGTACACCAATACCCGTTACCAGGAAATCTTCGGCATCAGTCTGGTCGAGAGCCTGACCACCCCCTGGCACGCCTTCGTGGCCGCCGCGGATCGCGTTGCCATCGCGGACCGCTGGCAGGCGGCCGTCAACGAACTGAAGCTGTTCTCCGAAGACTGCCGCATCGGGGATGATCACGTCGGCTGCCGTTGGGTTCACGTGCATGCCTCGCCGGTCTTTTCCGATGTCGGCGCGCGCTACACCGGCACCGTGGAAGATATCACCGACCGCAAGCATAACGAAGAAGAGCTGAAAAAAGCCAAAGAAGCGGCCGAAATGGGGAGCCGGGCCAAAAGCCAGTTTCTGGCCAACATGAGCCATGAAATCCGGACGCCCATGAACGGCATCATCGGCTTTACCGAAATGCTGCTGGAGACCGGGCTCAACGAAATCCAAGCCGATTACACCAGCACCATCAAGCGCAGCGGCGAAGCGTTGCTGCTGCTGATCAACGACATCCTCGACTTTTCAAAAATCGAAGCCGGCGAAATGGAGTTCGAGACCATCGACTTCGATCCGGAGCTGCTGGTATATGATGTGTGCGAGCTGGTACGGCCCAAAATCGGCGCCAAACCCATCGAACTGCTGTGCAACATCGATGACGATGTGCCGCCCCTGGTCAAGGGTGATCCGTTGCGCTATCGCCAGGTGATCACCAACCTGCTCGGCAACGCACCCAAATTCACCGAGCAGGGGGAGATCGCCGTGCAGCTCTCGGTGGCGGACCAGACCGAGCATGCGCTTCTGTTGCATGCCACCATCAGCGATACCGGCATCGGCATTCCCAAAGACAAGCTGGAGGTGGTCTTCGAGGCTTTCCAGCAGGCCGACGGATCGACCTCGCGCAAGTATGGCGGCACCGGCCTGGGGCTCTCCATCTGCAAGACCCTGGCGACCCTGATGGGCGGCAATACCTGGGTGGAGAGCGAGATGGGCAAGGGCAGCGTCTTTCATTTCACGGCCTGGTTGCAGAAGACCGAGGCCCAGCTGCCGGCCCGGGTACCGCCCGCCTCGCTGGCAGGCAAGCGGGTGCTGGTGGCCGATGACCATGCCGGCACGCGCAGGATCCTCGAACGGATGCTCGAGGCCGCCCGGATGCGGGTGGTGGGGCTGGCCGAGGGCCGCCAGGTGGTGCCTGCCCTGCAACAGGCCCAGGCCCGGGGGGAGGCTTTCGACATCTGCCTCATCGATCTGGGCATGCCCGACATGAACGGTTACCAGGTGGCCGAACGCCTGCGGGTCGCCCTGGACCGGCCGCCCTACCTGATCGCCCTCTCTTCGGCTCTAGAACGGGATGCCGCCAAGTGCGAAGCGGCCGGCTTCGACGGTTTCCAGGCCAAGCCCGTGCGCCGGCCGCGTCTGGTCCAGATGATGGGCCGGCTGCTGGGCGAGGGCGCCAAGGCCAGAGATGCCGCGGTCGAAGACGGACGCCGCAAGATGCACACCCAGTACTCGGTGCGCGAAGCCATGAAGCATTCGGTGAGCATCCTGCTGGCCGAGGACAATCCGGTCAACCAGAAGCTGGCCACGCTCATGCTGGGCAAGGCCGGTTACCAGGTCGAGGTGGCCGGCAACGGGCGCGAAGCGGTGGAGAAGTATTCGACCGCCCCCGAGAAGTACGACCTGATCTTCATGGATGTGCAGATGCCCGAAATGGACGGCCAGGAGGCCTCCCGGAAGCTGCGTGAATCGGGATACGCCGACGTGCCCATCGTGGCCATGACCGCCAACGCCATGAAGGGCGACCGCGAACAGTGCATCGCCGCGGGCATGAACGACTATGTGACCAAACCGATCAAACGGGAACAGGTTTTTGAAATGATCGCCAAATATGTTTTAAACAGGAGCGCCGCATGAACTTCAATGAACTGGCAGCCAATCTCGGGCTGGAAGAAGAGGAGTACCGCGAATTGATCGATCTGTTCATCTCATCCAGTGCCGAGGATCTGCAAAAGATCGCAGACGGTCTTGCGGCCGGCGAAGCCGAGCAGATCATGCGCGCCGCCCATACCGTCAAGGGCGCCTCCGCCAATCTGGGTCTGGTGGACGTCAGCGCCGCCGCCAAGGTCATCGAGATGCGCGCCATGAACCATCAACTCGATGGATTGGTCCGGGCATTGGAGACCTTGCAGAACCAAATCAAGCGAATCAGCGGGGGTGTGTCTTAAGCCCGGGTGATCTCCCCATCATCACCAGCGCCCCATAAAGGTACCCCTGAAAGACGCCAATAACGGACGCAGCAGGCCAAATTGCCTCGGCAGCGGGCCTTGTGGCCAAAATTGAACGTCCGTGCTATCTATGGTCCATGACCGAGTGTGCTGCAGTGACCGACCTGGCCGGTTGGGTGCGGGAAGTCCTGGCGCGTGGCATCCATCTGGCGGCCGATCTGCTGGCCTGCCTGGAAAGCTTGATCGGCAGTGCGGATATCGAAGTGCTGTTGGCCGATATCGAATCGAGCGAGGCGGCCTCGTTTCTGGACCTGCTCTTCTCCCCGGATGCCGAAACCCGATATGCCTATGAGGCGCGTTGGGGTGCGCGTCGTTTTGCCCAACAGGACGTCCGAGCCGTGGTGGCAGCGTTGGCGCGCGGGCGTGTGACCGCTCCCCTTTACGCCCCAGGCCGGCGTGATCCCTGGTATCTGGCGGTGCCGGCCGATGCCCGGGAAGCCTTTGTTCAGCGATTGAACATCACCTGGCAGCCGCCGCCGGATCTGGAGCGGATGCTTGCCACGCGTCTCGGCGACACCCATCGGCACCGGGTGCGTGCGGTCCTGCGCCATGTTCGCGCACCGTGGCATGCCCACCAGGTGGCCTTCATCGACCTGCTGCTGGCCAAGCTGGCGCCCACGACGGCTGATTTCGAAAAAGACCTGGCGTTTCTCTGCAGCCTCCTGGACGAGTTCGGCCCGGGCCAGACGCCCTTCGACTTTCTCATGGCCAAGAAGCACTTTTACTTCCAGGCGTTGTGCAAGTCCATGGCCTTCGAACGACGGCTGCGTACAGGCAGCATGGAGGTGATGATGCTCCAGGGCGTCCGGGCCGCTTACGGTGACGTCGAACGATGGCGCGCCTGGATGCGCCAGGTGGACCGGATCAGCCTGGTCCTGTTCGGCGGCACGCGCTATTTCCAGGCGCCCCTGATGGTTTCGGTGGACCCGGAGGCTTAGGCGAGGCGCGGCAGCTGGGGAAATTTGTTCGCCAAGCCTATTTACAAACCCGTACAGCTTCAATAAAAATAAGCGTTTGATATACAAGTTGGTTTCAATGGCGCAAAGGAAGATGAGGCGATGATGAGATCAAGATCCATGCTGGTATTGTTGATGATTATGGTGACGCTGGGGGCGCTGCCGGTCTTTGCCCAGACCGCCGGTGGCCCCGTCACCCTGGATCAGATCCTCGACGGCATCGAGCGGCGTTATGACGGCAAGGGGTTTTCGGCCGCCTTTTTTCAGGAGTCGATTCTCAAGGCGATGCAGATCACCGACACCGCCGAAGGAAGCTTGACGGTCAAGCGGCCGGGCAAGATGCGCTGGGAATATACCATACCGGAGCCCCAGAGCATCATCACCGACGGCCGCACCATGTGGATCCACCGGCCGGCGGACAACCAGGTGATGGTGGGCAAGGCGCCCGAATATTTCGGTGGCGGCAGGGGGGCCGGCTTTTTGTCGGACATCCGGCAGGTGCGCAAAAGTTTCAGCATCCAGATGCAGGCGGCCGAGAACAAGGATTACTATCGCCTGAAACTGATACCGAACAAACCCACCGCCGAACTGGCCGACATTCTGATTTCCGTAGACAAGCAGACCTACCGCATCGACCAGGTAGTGACGCACAACGCCTACGGCGACGAGACGCGCATCGTTTTGAGCGATTACCGGTTCAACATCGACCCCGATGATGCGCAATTCACCTTTACCATCCCTAAAGGTGCGGATGTGATCAAAATGGATCAACAATAGAACGGAGCGACCATGCAAGCGGAACAGACCCGGCGCAGCGCCCGGGAGATCGACCAGCGGATCGAAAAGATCAAGGCCCTGGGCAAGCGGCGCAACGCGATTATTTTAGCCCATAATTACCAGCCGCCCGAGATTCAGGACCTGGCCGATTTATGTGGCGATTCGCTGGAATTGAGCCGTAAGGCGGCCCAGACCGATGCGGCGGTGATCGTTTTTTGCGGCGTGCATTTCATGGCCGAGACCGCTTCGATCCTGAGCCCCCGAAAAAAGGTGCTGCTGCCGCGCCTGGACGCCGGCTGTCTGATGGCCGACATGATCACCGCCGAGTCCCTGCGGCACAAGATCGCGAGCCTACCGCCCATGCCGGTGGTCACCTATGTCAACTCCACGGCCGACGTGAAGGCCCTCTCCACGGTCTGCTGCACCTCGGCCAACGTGGTCCAGGTGGTCAACAGCCTTTCGGCGGACGAAATGCTGCTCACCCCCGACCGCAACCTGGCCAGGTACGCCGCCGCGCGCACCGGCAAGAAGATCCACATCTGGGAAGGGTACTGTCCCACCCATGAATGGCTCAAGCCCGCGGACGTGGCCGAAGCCCGGGCCGCCCATCCCCAGGCAGCATTCCTGGCCCACCCCGAATGCCGGCCGGAGATCCTGGAACTGGCCGACGTCATCGCCAGCACATCGGGCATGTTGCGCCATGTGGCCCAGGCCAGGGAGCGGGAATTCATCATCGGTACCGAGCAGGGGTTGCTCCATCCGCTGCAAAAAGCCAATCCCGACAAACGCTTCTATCCGGCCTCGAGGAAGATGATCTGCAAGAACATGAAAAAGATCGGCCTGGACGACGTCGAACATTGCCTGGAAAACCTTACCAACGAGGTCAAGGTGCCCGAGCCGATCCGCCTGCCGGCCCTCAAGGCGGTGGAGCGGATGATCGCCATGAACGCGTGACGGTCCTGTCGGACCGACCCAAATCAAGGAACGAAGAAGCGATGCCTGACACGCCTCAATTTTCCGCGCGACTGGCCGCGCTGCTGGTTTACAGCCGGCCGGTGCTCGTCTTCGGGAGTATGGTGTGCGCCGTGGCGATGATGTGGCGCTGGGAGCCGATTTTTTACACCGTCGGACTGTGCTTCCTGTTGATCTCCATGACCTTCGACCTGGTGGACGGATGGTTCGCGGCCCGCTTCCGGCCCAATGCGCCCCTGGCCCATCTGGCTGACCGGCTCATGGACAAGCTGGTCTATTCCATCATCTTTCCTGTGATCGCCGTGGGTACCATGTGGCGTCTGGTGGTCTCCCATGGGGATCCGACCCGGGCCCAACTGTTGCACGCCGTGTTCGTGTTATTGTTATGTGTCACGGTGCTTGTCCGTGATAATTTCGCGGCTTTCATGCGCAGTTTCGCCATGCGCCAAGGCACGGAGCCCGAATCGGTGGAGTTCAACCGGCTGCGCACCATCGTGGCGGCGCCGGTCGCCGCGTTGCTGTACGCCCACGCCTTTCATGTGCCCGAAAGCCCCTCGTCCTGGATCTATTTCTGGACCGCCTGGATGGGCACCCTGCCGCTGCGCTATTTGTTCTTCGTGGAGATTCTGTTCCTGGTGATCAACTTCGGATCGATCGCGGCCTACTGTCGTAAATATGGCACCACCTGTCTGGACGAGTTGTGCTTCGGGGACCAGGTGCTCCGGCGACGAATCCTTTCGGTGCTGCCCAACGCCTTGACCTGCATGAACGCCGTCATGGGGCTCATTGCCGTCTTTTTCGCCTACCAGGGACGGCTGCGGGAATCCTACCTCATGATCATCGGCGCCGCCACCTTCGACAAGCTGGATGGGGCCGTGGCCCGGCGCCTGGGCCTGACCGAACCGCTGCCCGACGCCCCATCCCAGCGGAAGTTCAATCTGGGAAACATCATGGACGATTTCGCCGACGGCGTGAGTTTCTGCATCGTGCCGGGCTGGATCTTCTACATCGCCCTGGATCATCTGACCCCGGCCGGCTTCGCCGCCGCCCTGCCGGTGGGCTGGATCGCCTTTTTCTATTCTCTCATGGGCATTGCCCGGCTGACTTATTTCACCCTGGACAAGCATCCCATTCCCGGATTTTTCAAGGGATTGCCATCGCCGGCCGCCGCCCTGCTGGTGCTTTCGCCCCTGGTGATCCTCGATCAGGGCGTCGGCGAGCCGTTGCCCTGGCTCACCTTCTGGAGCTGGTTCGCCGTGGGCACCGTGCTCTTCGGGGCGGTGATCATGAACGTCTACCCCATCCATTTCATCCATATGGGGCGCGCCATGAGCCGCAACGTCTGGCTGGGGCGGCTGGCGCTCCTGCTGATCGTCGTGGGCCTTTTTTCGCCCTTTTTCGGATACATCTGCCTCGGCTGCATGACGCTCTACCTGCTGTCGCCCCTGGTGACCGGCAACATCCAACCCGAAGTGGCGGCCCGGGAAAGGCGCGCCTGATCCCGATGTGAACCCTTGACAGGGGCTATTCCAACCCATTATAGGCGGTGGCCGGAAGCCGGCGCCCGGACTGATGCCGACGCGCCCGCAACCATCATCGATGAACAGGAGATAGCACTATGGAAGCATGCCCTTGCGGCAGCGGCAAGACCTATGCAGAGTGTTGCCAACCCTTGATTCAGGGCACCCAGCCTGCGGCCACGGCCGAGGCCCTGATGCGTTCGCGCTACAGTGCCCACGTGAAATCCGAAGTGGATTACATCTACGAAACGACCCATCCTTCCCAGCGCCGCCAGGTCAACAAGGAGAGCGTCGCGGCCTGGTGCAAAAATGCCGAATGGCAAGGGTTCGAGGTGGTGGAGCGCCAGGGTGGCGGTCCGGACGATGAGACCGGCACGGTGCAGTTCATGGCCCGCTACCGGGAAAAGGGCAAAACCATCGAACACAGCGAAGTGGCCGAGTTCAGGCGCAGCGACGGCCGCTGGTATTTTTACGACGGCAAGGCCCCCAAGACCGTGCAGTTCGTGCGCCAGGGCCCCAAGATCGGCCGCAACGATCCGTGCGCCTGCGGCAGCGGCAAGAAATACAAGAAATGCTGCGGCGCTTAACCGCCGTGGGCCACGGGAAAAATGCGCAGGCTGGCGCCGTTTTCGACAGGATCGTCGCGGCGGGCCACCCGGCCGGCCATGGCGATCACCGCCTCTTCATCGGCGCCGATTCCCAACCGGGCCGCCAGATCCGAGATGCGGGCTCCCGGGTCGAGTTCCAGGGTCACTCCTTTTTCAGGATCGTACCCCGGAACCCGTCCGGGCAGAGAGCCGTATAGTTTGATGTGAACGGTGAGCATCTCTTAAAAATTGTGTAGTTTGTCCAGATCTTCGTCGCTGACCAGGAACACCTTGTTGTGGGGCGGCAGCGGCTCTTCCCGGAAAAAGCGCGGCAATCGGTCGTCCTGGCTGGTCAGGCCCGCTTTTCGATTGAACTCCCTCTCCACCTTGAGCACGCGCATGCCCATGCCGGCGTAGTCGGCCGCGGAAAAGGGCTTGCCCAGCTTGGCGCCGATCATCTTGAACATGGCCTCGGTGGCGGCCGGGGTGGCCATGCCCATGCCGGCCAGGATGCACATGCCGGTGCAATCCATGGCCGCCATGCCGATCTGCACCTTGCGCGAGCCGTCCACCTGGCCTTCGGGGGCCAAGGGGTCGAGCTTCTTGCCCAAATAAAGTCCGAGCATGTTGCCGGCGGTGTGGTCGGCGCCCATGGGGGAGGTGGCATAGGTGACGCCGTTGCCCTGCATGCCGCGCGGATCGTAGGCCGCGATGCTCTGGCCCTTCACCGTGGGGACCCGGTGGTGGTTGAAATGCTTGCCTACGGCATCCGGTCCGTTGCCGATCAATCGGCCCATCTCAGTACCCCGGGCTACCTCTTCCACCATCTGGATCGCCGCCTCGCGGTCGCCGAAGGGCTTGTAACCGGCATCCATGGCCACGGCCACGGCCACGCCGGTGTTGATGGTGTCCAGGCCGATGTCGTCGCACAGGTAGTCGAGGCGGGCGATGGTGTCCAGGTCGTCGATGCCCAGCATGCCGCCCATGGACCAGAGGGTTTCGTACTCCAGCGACGAGGTGACGTACCGGCCCTTTTCATCCACGAAGACGTTGGAGCACTGCACGATGCACTGAGCGCAGCCCATGTGCTGGGCCTGCCCGCCGCGGGCGGTGATGGTCTTGGCCAGGGCGTCGCCGTTGATCTTCTCCCAGCCGTCGAAAACCCCCTTGGTGGCGTTGTAGCTGGGAAAGGCGCCCAGGGCGTTGACGGCGGCCATGGTCGAGGCCGTGCCGTAGCGCGGCAACACCTTGCTGGTGAATGGGTTGTTGCGCAGTTCCTGGGCGAAGAGCTTGGCCTGTTCCTTGAAGGTCTCGGGATCGGCCATTTCATCGGGGCTGCGGCCTTCGGTGCTGACCACCACGGCCTTGAGGCCTTTAGCGCCCATCACCGCTCCCAGGCCGCCCCGGCCCGCCGCCCGGCAGGGACGATCGTCCACATCCGTCGTCTGGATGCTGGCCGAAAGCATTTGCGCTTCGCCGGCCGGGCCGATGCAGGCGATGGTGTTTTTGGCCCCGTGGGTTTCGAGCAGCTTGGCGCACAGGGCATAGGTGCGCAGGCCCCTGTAGTTCGTGCCGTCCAGCAGGGCGGCCTTGCCCTGGGCATCCACGGTCAACACGAAAAGCTTGCCCGCCGGCGCCCGGCCCTCCACCACGATGGCTGTGATACCCAGCTTGCCCAGGCAGGCCGCGATCTTGCCGCCGGAGTTGCTCTCTTTGATCGTTCCGGTAAGCGGGCTTTTGGCGCCGATGGAGATGCGGCTGGTGTTGACCAGGGAGGTGCCGCTGAGCAGGCCCGGGGCAAAGACCAGTTTGTTTTCGGGCCCCAGCGCATCGCAGCGCGCCGGCACCTCGGCATCGATGAGCAGGGCGGTCAGCCCGCGGCCGCCGATGCCGCTGTAGGCCTCCGGAACGTTTTCTTCCCGGATCTGCTGGCGGGTCATGTCGATTCGGATCAGTTTCATCAGTTTTCTCCTTATGCGGTCAAATCGTCTTTTTGTTCAGAATGGTTCAACACCATAACATGGATCGACGAATGGACCAAGAGCCGACGAGGGGATTCAGGACGCGGAGTGCTTCGCAGAAAGAGGGAGTCGCTTTATGGGCTTATTTGATCAGCAATGAAACATACACCTTAATTGCATCGCGAGTGCCCGGGACGCAACAGAGCCGGTTTCTGCCATGGCGCCGCAGGGAGCGTTTTGCGCGAGGCCGCCCCTGGCGCCGGCCGTCACCATCATCTCATGCAGTGTTTGCGCAAGGGATGATGCGCCCTTCGCCGGATTGACGGCCGACTGAGGCGATGGTAATAAAATGCAGACAATTTCGGATAGATTCATCGCAGCATGTCTTCTTACCCCCATGAAAGGTACTGGAGGCCGGTAAATGAAGAAAATGGTTCTGGTGTGGACAAGTGTTCTCTTCGTGATGCTCGGGGCAGGTGTGCTTTCGGCTGCGGACCCCAACGACAAGCCAGGCAGCAGCGACCCGGCCCTTTTCAGCCGCATGTCCGGCTTCCATATCTACAATTATGAACTGCTCGATTTCGACCGCTACGAATTTGCCGTCGGTCCCGGCAAGACTGAAGCCGTAGAAGGGCGCCACACCTACGTGGACTACTATGCCAACGACGGCATCAAAATTCCCAGTGCGCTGCAGATCACGCGCAACTATGCCAACGCCGCCAAGGCCATCGGCGGCGAGACGGTGTATGAATTCGAGGATGGCGGTTCACAGTTCCTGACCCTCAAGGTCGTCAAGGAGAATGTAGAGGCCTGGGCCGCAGTGGAGGCCGCCGGCAATGGCATGTACAAGATCCATGTGATCGAGAAGGAGTTAATGCGCCAGGATGTGCAAGCCAACGCCGAAAGCCTGGCCGGCAGCATCCGCGCCTCCGGCAGGGCCGCTGTGTACGGCATTTACTTCGACACCGGCAGATCCGAGATCAAACCGGCCTCGGAACAGGCCATCGGCGAGATCGCCAAGCTGCTCAAAAGCGACCCCGGTCTGAAGCTTTACGTAGTCGGCCACACCGACAACGTGGGCGCCTTCGACTACAACGTCAAACTCTCCCAGTCTCGGGCTGCGGCCGTGGTCGGCGCCCTGACCGGCAAGCACGGCATCGCCCCCGCCCGCCTGACACCCTTCGGTGCCGGACCCACGGCACCGGTGGCGGCCAATACCAGCGAGGAAGGGCGCGCCAAGAACCGGCGCGTGGAACTCGTGGCGCAATAGTCTGAAATCTAATACTTGCCTTCGGCACGCTGCTTCGCCGCATTATGGGAGTGCGGCCGAAGGGGCCGGCTGCCGCTTTGACTGCGGCACCGCTGCTTCCCGGAAAGGAGTCGATCGATGTTCTACCGCCACTGCTTGTACTGCCTTTTGTGCCTGACTGCCTGGCTGCCCGTTTGCGGCTGGGCGGATCCACTATGTGTGCCGCAGGGTAGCGTCCCCGAACTGCCGGATAATCCCTCCCACGGATGGCTCACCCGCCAGGATGCCGATCAGACCAGAGCCTATCTCCAGCAGTTCGCCGCCGGCGAGAGCCGCTGGGAGGGCGGGGCGCTGATCGTCCGCTGCGAAATCGAAGGCTCGGAGTCCAACGATATGACCGTGGCCCATGTGGAAAGCGCCGGCCCGCCCATGCCCGGAGTGGGTTTCGACAAGAAGTATTTCACCGACCTGGCCCAGCGCACGGGCCATACGGATCAGGAAGCCGATGTGTTGTACAACAAATACACGCGGCTCCAGGGCGTCTACTTCCGGCAGGTCCCCGATGGCCAGGGAGGCTTTATGAGCGAGGGGCAGGCGATATTCGACCGGCACAAGGCCCAGGCGCCGAGTGCTCCCGCACCCCCCTCGGCCGGCGAGCGGCAGAGCAAAGAAATGCAGGCCAAGGCCCTTAAAGAAAAGATCAAGGCCGCCCAGGCGAGAGGCGACATGCAGGAGATGATGCGCCTGGCGGCCGAGGCTCAGCAACTCAATGCCCCCATGATGGCGCAGGCTGAACGGATCAACCAGGGCGCCGCCGACGAGCAGTGGCGCATGCTGGAAAACGCATACGGCGAGTTGGCGCAGGCCGCCTACCGCGTGCGCGTTACGCCAGCCTTTTCCGCCTGCCTGCAGTGCAGTTGGTCCGAATAGACATCCGGGGGCGTGCCCATGTCCTATAGAACCGTATTGATGACTTTCGTTCTGATTTTGTTACAAATACAGGGGCCAGGCGCGGTGAACGCCTTGGCGCGAGAGGCAGAACGCTTTAACCGCATCGAAATCTGGCGGCTGCATGTGATGTGGCGCTGCATCCACCACGACAGCCAGGTCCGGGACCACCCGGCCAGCGACACTATCGAGGAACTCACCCAGAAAGGCGAGCTGAGCGGAACGGTGGATTTCAAACTGGTCAAGGCCAGGGACAGCAATGCCAATTTCTATCAATGGGAGACGCCGGACGAAGAGAAGCCCGCCGGCCAGATCGCATTTGCCGCGGAAAACATGTCCAAATCCAAAAACAAGCGCACCGGCAAGTCAAGCTGGTTCAAGATGGCGGCCAACGCGGCCGGCATCGGCGACGGCGGCGCCCGACTCACCATCGACGCCCGCGCCGCAACGTTTCGGGTGGGTGGGTATGCGTCATCGGCCCAGGGGCAATACGAACAGAGCACCAGCATGGGGCCGGCGGCGCGCGCGCCCATGGGGATCAACCTCTCGACGGGAAACGGCGATTGGGAGGGCGATTTGCCACGACAGGGCCTGACCATCTCCGGCGGCACCCGTCAGGTCACCTGCAATGCCCCCATCGTTCTCGCCGGACGCCCCATGGATGTGTCATGGACCCTCGAACCCTGGAAAGAGGAAGATCTGCCCGAAGTGTGGGTCGAGCCGCCGGGGGATTTCGTCCAGTGGATTCCCCAAGGCAACTGGCAGCAGCCCGACCGGCCGGGCAACACCGTGACGGTCTACATCCGGGTGCATGAAAAGGGGGACCGCGCCAAGCCCGCCAAAGCCAAACTCCAGTTTGCCCTGCCCAGCACCTCCGAAGAGAAGGGGGTGTGCCTCAACTGGCCGGCCGGCGCCGCGAAAAGCAGGGGGCTGCGTCTGCGTCAGGAGGACCAGGAGGACCCCCGCATCCGGGTCAAGGACGATACCCATGCCGAAACCAGCGGTGAGGTCGAGGATGTGACCGTCGTGGTAAGCGCCTTCGACTACGGCGCCTGGGGCACCCTGCAGGTGAGCGGCCAAAAGGACGGTCAAAACCTGCCCGTCAATGTGCAGGGCAAAGCGACGCCGGACTTGATCATCCCCCTGGACGAGGACGGCAACCGCATCGCCGACGCCTGGGAGCAAAAAGAGGGAGTGCAGGGCTATCCGGCCACCTGGGATGGGGCCGAAGTGGCGGGGCAAACGGCCAAAGGCGACGGCCTGGAACTCTACGCCAAATATCGCGGGCTGCTGGTGCTGGAAGCCGGTGCGCGCATCCACAAGCGACTGCCCCCCAAGGAGAAATGCCATTTCGTCATCGATCCTACCGATGTGTTCGATTTCGAGCGCTGGTATCGCGCCTCCGGCATCCGCGCCTACCGGATCGACGACGCCCTCGCCCGGGAGCGGCGCGTGGATTTCAACGGCCCGGCCGCCCGTTCGGGCACCGGCAAGTACGCGGTCAAGTTGGAAATGATTCCAGGCATCATCGAGCCCGATCCCTGGCCGGGGGACGCCAATGCTGGGAACAATCCCTATCAGTATGCCTACACCGCCGGCAGTACGCCCCGCGACGCCGAGCGTTGCCGCCTGTTCCCGGATCGGGTCCAAGGCATGATCGGCCGGGTGATTTCCAAGATGCGCAATGCACTCGATCATCCCGGGGCGCCGGAGAACGCCGGGGAGCTGGCGGTCCTGGACAGCCTGGGCCGGCCCAGGGCGCAGATCAGGGCCCGCCTGGAGACCATCGATGCCGCCGAACTCAAGCGCCTGACCCAGAAGATGATGGTGCTGAGCGCCATCCACGAGATGGGCCACGCTTGCGGCGTCACCGGCCATCTGAACGCCGAAGGAAAGGAGGACGAAGAGCTGGGGCGCTCGCCCCGATGCCCCATGAACTACCTGAACCAGCGCGAACGCCGGCTTTTCATTCTGGACGGTGCTCTGGGCGGCGACGGCCGCTTCTGCGAGGCCGCCCCCGACCAGTGTTGGACGCAGTTGAACGTCACATCCGAAGGACCGGCGGAGTGAGCGACCGCGTTCGCGCTCGAGATCTGCATGAAACCGAACGTCAACGGACCAGCGGCAGATCGCAGCACCCCTTGGCCGGCAGCAGGGTTTCCCCCATGAGGTAGAGGTCCACCTCCCGGGCCGCCTCGCGGCCTTCGCTGATGGCCCAGACGATGAGGGACTGGCCCCGGTGGGCGTCGCCGACGCAGAAGATGCCGGGGGCGCTGGTCATGTAATGGCTGTCGGTCTGGATGGCGCCCTGGGAGGCGATCGCCAGGTTCAGCTGCCGGGCGATGGTGTTGGTCTCGGGACCGCTGTAGCCGATGGCGATGAGCACCAGGTCCGCCGGCCAGCGCTTTTCGGTGCCGGGCCGCTCGACGATTTTTGGGGGGGCGTTGGGCTGGGGCGTCAGGTCGATCTCCACGGTGACCAACCCCTTGACCCGACCGTGGTCGCCGAGGAACGCCTTGGTCAGGATGCTCCAGTGGCGCTCGCCGCCCTCTTCGTGGGAGCTGCTGGTGCGCAGGCGCATGGGGTAGTAGGGCCAGGGCTGGTGTTCGGGCCGGCCGGCCGGCGGCATGGCCACGGCTTCGAAGTTGACCACCGACCTGGCCTTCTGGCGCAGGCTGGTGCCGATGCAGTCGCTGCCCGTGTCGCCGCCGCCGATGACGATCACATCCTTGCCCTGGGCGCTGATGGGGCTGATGCCCAGGGCCGCCAGATCGTCGCCGGCCGAAAGGCGGTTCTGGCGGGTGAGAAAATCCATGGCGAAGTGGATGCCGCCCAGCTCCCGGCCCGGCAGGGGCAGATCCCGGGGCACCGTGGCGCCCAGGCAGAGCGCCACGGCGTCGAAGGCCCGCAGCTCTTCCCGGCCGAAGGTCAGCCCGACATGGGCATTGGTGCGGAATTCGATTCCCTCGGCTGCCATGATCTTCAACCGCCGGTCGATGACGTGCTTTTCCATTTTGAAATCCGGGATGCCATAGCGCAGCAGGCCGCCGATGCGGTCGGCGCGCTCGAAGACCGTCACCTTGTGCCCGGCGCGGTTGAGCTGCTGGGCGCAGGCCAGGCCCGAAGGCCCGGAGCCCACCACGGCCACGCGCTTGCCCGTGCGCTGTTGGGGCGGCTGGGGTTGAATCCAGCCCTGGGCAAAGGCGTGCTCGATGATCTCCTTTTCGATCTGCTCGATGGTCACGGCCGGTTCGTTGATCGAGAGCACGCAGGCCTCTTCACAAGGCGCCGGGCAGAGGCGGCCGGTGAACTCGGGGAAGTTGTTGGTGGCCAGCAGCCGCTCGACGGCTTCGCGCCAGCGGTCCTTGTAGACCGCGTCGTTCCACTCGGGAATCAGGTTGCCCAGGGGGCAGCCCGAGATGCAGGTGGGCACGCCGCAATCCATGCAGCGGGCAGCCTGCTGGACGAGCTTCTCCCGGGGGAATGGCTGGTAGATTTCACGGAAGTCTTCCACCCGCTCTTCCACCGGCCGCCGCTTGGGCAGCTCGCGGGTGTGTTCTTTGAATCCTGTGGGTTTACCCATGGGGCACCTTCATCTTATGTTTCATTGGGTACAATCTGTTATTGATAGCACGCTGGCAGGCGTATTCGGCGGCAGCTTTGTGGCACGTCCGCCGCAGGACCTCAGGGCTGCTTATTTTTCTCATTCCACCTGATCCTGGCTCAGCAGCGCCCGCTTGTAATCCACCGGCATGATCTTCACGAACCTGGGCCGAAGTTCTTCCCAGTTGTCGAGTACCCGCCGGGCCACCGGGCTCTGGGTGTACTCCCAGTGCCGCCGGATCATGGCCTGCACGTCAGCCGTCTCCTTCTCTTCTTCCAGGGCTTCCAACGCCACCATCTCCAGGTTGCAGCGGTGCTGGGCGAAATCGCCGATCTCGTCCAGCACATAGGCGATGCCGCCGCTCATGCCGGCCCCGGCGTTGCGGCCGGTGGGGCCCAGGATCACCACCCGGCCGCCGGTCATGTATTCGCAGGCATGGTCGCCGGTGCCTTCCACCACGGCACAGACGCCGCTGTTGCGCACGCAGAAGCGTTCACCCGCCTTGCCCCGGATGTAGGCTTCCCCGCCGGTGGCGCCGTAGAAGGCCACGTTGCCGATGATCACATTCTCTTCGGCCGCGAAGGTGGCCGCCAGTGGCGGCCGGATGATCAGCTTCGCACCGGACAGACCCTTGCCGAAGTAGTCGTTGGCATCTCCGTGGATGACGGCGGTCAAGCCCCGGGCGGCGAAGGCGAAGAAGCTCTGGCCCGCCGCCCCCTGGCAGTGCAGGCGGATGGTGTCGTCGGGCAGCCCAGCTTCGCCGTAGCGCCGGGCGATCTCGCTGCTCAGGCGCGTGCCCACGGTGCGGTGCACGTTGCCCAGTTTGACCTGGATCTCCACCGGCTGCTTCTTCTCGATGGCCGGCGCGGCGGCGGCGCGAATGACCTCGTCCACACTCTCGTCCACCGGCTGGGCCTGGATGTCGCCGCAGTGGTCCATGATGTGCACCGGGGTGCGTGCCCGCTGGACCACGTCGGAAAGATCCACTCCCTGGGCCTTCCAGTGGTCCACGGCCGGGGCGAACGCCAGGCGGTCGGCCTTGCCCACCATCTCGGCCACCCTCCGGAACCCCAGACGGGCCATGATCAGCCGCAACTCTTCGGCGATGAAGCGCATCATGGTGATCACGCTTTCGGGCCGGCCGGCGAATTTCTTGCGCAATTCGGGGTCCTGGGTGGCGATGCCCACCGGGCAGGTGTTCAGGTGGCACACGCGCATCATGATGCACCCCAAAGCCACCAGGGAGAGGGTGCCGAAGCCGAACTCCTCGGCGCCGAGCAAACAGGCGATGGCCACGTCCCGGCCGGTTTTGAGCTGGCCGTCGCACTCGAGCACGGCCCGCCTGCGCAGGCCGTTGAGCACCAGGGTCTGGTGGGCTTCGGGCAGCCCCAGCTCCCAGGGCACGCCCGAATAGCGGATCGAGCCCTGGGGCGCGGCGCCGGTGCCGCCGGTGTCGCCGCTGATCAGGACGCAGTCGGCGCCGCCCTTGACCACGCCGGCGGCGATGGTGCCGACACCCACGGTGGAGACCAGCTTGACGCTGATGCGCGCCTGGGCGTTGGCCCGCTTGAGATCGAAGATCAACTGGGAGAGATCCTCGATGGAGTAGATATCATGGTGCGGCGGCGGCGAGATCAGGCCCACATAGGGCGTGCTGCGGCGCGTCTTGGCGATCCAGGGGTAGACTTTGAAACCCGGCAATTGGCCGCCTTCGCCGGGCTTGGCGCCCTGGGCCATTTTGATCTGGATCTCCCGGGCGCTGGCGAGGTAGGCGGCGGTGACGCCGAAGCGGCCCGAGGCTACCTGCTTGATGGCGCTGTTGCGAACGTCGCCGTTGGGATCGGGGGTGAAGCGGTCGGCGTCCTCGCCGCCCTCGCCGCTGTTGCTGCGGCCGCCCATGCGGTTCATGGCGATGGCCAGGGTTTCGTGGGCCTCCTTGCTGATCGAACCGTAGGACATGGCGCCGGTCTTGAAACGCTTGACGATTTCGGTCCAGGGTTCGACCTCTTCCAGGGGCACCGGCTTGTCCCAGGGTTTGAAGTCGATGAGGCCGCGCAGCAATCCTTCGCCGCGGTTCTGTTGGTCCACCCCGGCGGAGAATTCCTGCCAGCTTTTCCAATCTTCTTTGTAGATGGCCTGGCGGAAGCGGGCCAGCATGACGGGGTTGTACTGATGGGCTTCCCCGTCCCGGCGCCATTTGTAGCGGCCGCCGGACGGCAGCAATTGGGCACCGGTGCGCTCCGGGGCCTTGAAGGCCCGGTCGTGGCGCGTCTGGACTTCGGCGGCCAGGGCCGCCAGGTCGGCGCCGCCGATGCGCGTGGCCGTATCGGTGAAGAAGCGGTCCACCAGCTCAGGATTGAGCCCCAGGCATTCGAAGATCTGGGCCCCCTGGTAGCTTTGCAGGGTGGAGATGCCGATCTTGGACATCACCTTGAGGATGGCCCCTTCCAGGGCATGAATGTAGTTGGGGATGGCCTGGGCCTGTTCTTCCAGGGCGATTTCCCCAGAAGCCACGAGATCGGTGATCGCCTCATAGGCCAGGTAGGGGCAGACGGCGCCGGCGCCGAAACCCAGCAGGCAGCAGATGTGGTGGGTCTCGCGCGGTTCGGCGCTCTCCACCACCAGGCTGCAGCGGGAGCGCAGCCCCTGGCGAATCAGGTGATGGTGCACGGCCGCTACCGCCAGCAGGGCCGGCACGGGCGCGCGCCGGGCATCCGCAGTCCGGTCGGAGAGAATCAGGACGGTGGCGCCGTCTTCCACCGCTTTGGCGCCCTGCCGGCAGAGCCGTTCCAGGGCTTCCTCGAGGCCTTCACCGCCTGAACCGGCCGCAAAGCCGCACTGCAGGGTGACCGCGCGCAGGCCAGGGCGATCCAGTTCCCGTAACAGGGACATATGGCCGTTGGTCAGGATGGGGCTTTCCAGCTTGAGGCGGCGGCAGTGCTCCGGCGACTCTTCCAGCAGGCTGCCTTCACCACCCAGATAGGCGTTCAGGGAGGTCACAAGCGCCTCGCGGATAGCATCCAGGGGCGGGTTGGTCACCTGGGCGAAGAGCTGTTTGAAGTAGTCGTAGAGTAACCGCGATTTGCGCGACAGGATGGCCGGCGGGATGTCGTCGCCCATGGAGCCCACGGCCTCCTTGCCTTCCCGGACCATGGGCGGTAGCAGCATTTTGAGGTCTTCCTGGGTGTAGCCGAAGAGCAGCCGTTTCTGCCAGGGTGTCATGGCCGGTCCGGGGGTCGCTTCCAACGCCGTGTTTTTCCGGTCTTCTTTCTCCAACATGGCCAGGGTGACCAGGTTCTCGTCGAGCCACTGGCGGTAGGGTTGCCGCCCGCTCACGGCCGCTTTGATCTCTTCGTCCTCGATGATCCGGCCGGCCGCGAGGTCGGCCAGGAACATGCGGCCGGGCTGCAAACGCCCTTTTTGAAGTACCCGCTCGGGGGCGATGGGCAGCACGCCGGTTTCCGAAGCCAGCACCACCAGACCGTCGCGGGTGACCGTGTAGCGCGAGGGGCGCAGGCCGTTACGGTCCAGCACGGCGCCGATGAGCCGGCCGTCGCTGAAGGGCACGGTGGCCGGCCCGTCCCAGGGCTCCATGCTGCAGGCGTGGTATTCATAAAAGGCGCGCTTGGTGTCGGGCATGGTGTCGTGGTGCTGCCACGCTTCGGGGATGAGCATCATGATGCAGTGGGGCAGCGATCGACCGCTGTGGTAGAGCAGTTCCACCACGCTGTCCAGGGCCGCCGAATCGCTCGATCCGGGCCGCACGATGGGCAGCAGTTTGCCGATGTGCTTGCCGAACTTGGCGGCGCCGAAGCGCGCTTCCCGGGATTTGAGCCAGTTGAGGTTGCCGCGCAATGAATTGATTTCGCCGTTGTGGGCGATAAAGCGGAAGGGGTGGGCCAGGGCCCAGGCCGGAAAGGTGTTGGTGCTGTAGCGCTGATGCACCATGGCCAGGGCACTCTCCATCTCCGGTTCGCTCAGGTCGCTGAAGTAGCCTTTGAGCTGGTGGGCCACGAACATGCCTTTGTAGATCAAGGTGCGGCTGGAGAGGCTGGGGATGTGGAAATAGCCGCCCTGGGCCAGGCCGGCCTGGGCCACGACCTTTTCGGCCTGACGCCGGATCAGGTAGAGCACCCGCTCGAAGTGATCCTGGTCCTCGAGCTGCCTGGACCGTCCGATGAATACCTGATGTATTTCGGGTTCGACGTGACGCGACAGGGGGCCCAGCACATCGCTCTTCACCGGGATCTTACGCCAGCCGAGCACGGTCTGGCCCTCGAGCCGCACCATCTTTTCCAGGGTCTGTTTGCAGCGTTCCTGCTGCTGGATATCCGGGGGCAGGAACACCAGGCCGGCGGCATAGTGCCCCGGCCCGGGCAGGTCGATGCCCTCGGCCTTGCAGGCGGCGCGCAGAAATCGGTCGGGCATCTGCAGCATGATGCCGGCGCCGTCGCCGGTATCCGCATCGCAGGCATAGGCCCCGCGATGGGAAAGGTTCAGCAGGATCTGCAGCCCCTGTTCGACGATATCGTGGGAGGGCGTACCATTGAGGCGGCAGACGAAGCCCACGCCGCAGGCGTCGTGCTCGAAACGCGGGTCGTACAAACCTGCGGCCGGGGGCGCACCAGGGAAGGGAAAGGCATCGGAAGTCATCAGCATTCCTCTCGGATCAGGCAGCCAAACGGCCTGCCTGCAAGACACATCAGGCCATGCGCGGCACGCCGCCCATGGCCTGATACGACCCAATGAAAGCGTCCTGTGAAGGGCGCCGTCGGCCTAATCCATCTGCAGGTCGTCCGGCAGATCGGCATTGGTATAGACCTTTTGCACGTCGTCCAGATCCTCCAGGGCCTCGATCAAACGGACCAGGCGCTGGGCGGTCTCGCCCTCCACCGGCGTCATGTTCTGGGGCACCATGGTCACCTCTGCGGCCACATGGACAATGCCTTTGGCTTCGATGGCGGCCTTGACCTCTTCGAAGGTGTCGGGATCGGCTATGATTTCGAAGCTGTCGCCGTCGTCGCGCACATCCTCGGCCCCGGCCTCCAGGGCCACTTCCATGAGCGTGTCTTCGGCCACGGCGCTCTTTTCCACCACCATGTAGCCCTTTTTCTTGAACATCCAGGCCACGCAGCCGCTTTCGCCCATATTGCCGCCGTGTTTGGCCAGGGCATGGCGGATCTCGGAAACGGCGCGGTTCTTGTTGTCGGCCAACGAGTCGATGAGCACGGCCACCCCGCCCGGTCCGTAACCTTCGTAGGTGGACTCTTCGTAGTTGACTCCTTCCAATTCACCGGTGCCTTTTTTGATGGCCCGTTCGATGTTGTCCTTGGGCATATTCTCGGCCTTGGCTTCCATGACGGCGGCCCGCAGACGGGGGTTGGAATTGATGTCGCCGCTGCCGGTGCGCGCCGCCACGGTGATCTCCTTGATCAGCTTGGTGAAGATCTTGCCGCGCCGGGCGTCGGCCGCGCCTTTTTTGTGTTTGATATTGGCCCATTTGCTGTGCCCTGACATAGGTTCCTCCTAATGTTTGCCCAGGCCGATGATAAAAATCTCCCGGCTGGCTTTCCGACTGCTTTGGGGTTTGAAAATATCCATACGGTCGAACCGCATTTTAACCTGATCGCAAAACGTTTTGAAGTCTTCGCCCTGAAATATTTTGCAGACGAAGTGGCCGCCGGTGAGCAACAGAGCGTCGGCGACCTCCAGGGCCGCCTGGCACAGCTGGAACGACCGGGCCGCATCGCCGCCTTTGTCCCCGGTGGTGGCCGGTGCCATGTCGCTGAGCACCACCTGAAAGCCACCACCCAGGGCTGCATCGGCCGCCTGGCGCAGTTCGTACACATCGCCGACCACGGTGCGCACGTTGGCCGGCATGGGCTCGGTGACCGGCGTGCGGTCCACACCGACGAGGCTTCCGGCCGGACCGGTCTGCTGGGCCGCGAAAAGCAACCATGATCCCGGCGCGCATCCCAGGTCCAGGACGCGGTCGCCGCGGGCGATGATACGGTGCTTTTTCTGGATTTCGGCCAGCTTGAAAACAGACCGGGCCGGATAGTGCTCCTTCTGGGCCTGACGCGTGTAATGGTCCTGCCACTGGTTCGATTTTGCGCCTTTTTTTCGATTCATAATATTGCTGCGGTGTTAAGTCAAATTCATTTAAAACAGGGCTTCCATCGCCGCTTCCACATTCCCCACCCCCACCAGGGTGATCTGCGCGGGCGCCTCCATGCGCTTGAGACTGCCCTTGGGCGCGATGCAGCGTTGGAAACCCATCTTGCGCGCTTCGATCAGGCGCGCTTCGATATTGCCGATGGCCCGCACTTCGCCCGCCAGGCCCACCTCGCCCAGCACCAGCGTATCGCCGGCCACCGGCTTATCGAGAAAGCTCGAGGCGATGGCGGCCAGCACTGCCAGGTCCACCGAAGGCTCTTCGATTTTAACGCCCCCGGCCACGTTGAGGAAGATGTCGTGGCCGATCAACTGCATGCCCAGCTTCTTTTCCATTACCGCTACGAGTAACGCCACCCGTTGGGGATCGAGCCCCAGCACCGTGCGTCTGGCCGTGCCCAGATTGGAGCCGCTGGCCAGGGCCTGCAGTTCCACCAGGATGGGCCGCGTGCCCTCCATGGCGGCGGTGACCACCGATCCGGCCGCGTTGTCCGGGCGCTCGGAGAGAAAGACCGCCGACGGGTTGGGCACCTCGGCCAGGCCGCCGGATTGCATTTCGAACACGCCGATCTCGTTGGTGGAGCCGAAGCGGTTCTTCACGGCCCGCAGGATGCGGAACACGTGATTGCGGTCGCCCTCGAAATAGAGCACCGTATCGACCATGTGCTCGAGCAATTTGGGCCCGGCGATGGCGCCGTCCTTGGTCACATGGCCCACCAGCAGGGTGGGGATCCCCGACTTTTTGGCGTTGAGCATCAGGCGCATGGCCGAGTCGCGCACCTGGCTGACGCTGCCCGGGGCGGAGGTCAGGTCAGTGCTGTACATGGTCTGGATCGAGTCGATGACCAGCACGTCGGGCCGGTGTTCGTCCACCATGCCCAGGATGGCGTCCAGGTCGATCTCCGAGACCACCAGCAGGCCCGGGGCGCCGGCCGAAAGCCGCCGGCTGCGCAGGCGCAGCTGCTGTACAGACTCCTCGCCCGACACGTAGAGCACCGTGTGGCCGCCGGCTGCCATGCCGTGCAGGGCCTGGAGCATCAGCGTCGATTTGCCGATGCCCGGGTCTCCGCCGATGAGGATCAGTGAACCGGCCACCAGACCGCCGCCCAGCACCCGGTCCAACTCGGCGATGCGGGTGGAGAAGCGCGCCTGATCCTCCAGTGCCACTGCATCGATGGGGACCGGTTTGGGCTTGAGGGTATCGACCAGGCCGCGCAAGGGCCCGCTTTTGTCTGCTGCGGCGATGGTTTCTTCGGCGAAACAGTCCCACTGCCCGCACTCCGGGCACTTACCCAGCCACTTGGGCGATTGATAGCCGCATGCCTGGCAACTGAACAATGTTTTGGTGCTGCGTTTGGCCATGGGTGCCTCTCTGGGATGGGCGACGGCATTGAATTAGATGGAGAGCGCGACCTTAGACGGCAGGTACCACCTTGACGTCATTACCATTTGACACTGCGCACCATACCATGTCATGGTGCGCCTATCAAGCCGGTCCTGGCCGGCGCATGTAATGATAACAATGCCTTCAAGGCCATGAATAGAGATTGCGACATGAAGAATTCATGCCATTCGTCCGGGGTACTCCGCATCTCGGCGGCGGTGGTGCTGTGCCTGGCGATTTTCTGCGCCCCCGCGCGGGCCCAGGTCACGCCTCCCGATCTGTTTAAATCCCTGCAGAAACGGCTCATCGCCGACGGATTCGATCCCCAGCGCATCGAGCAAATTTACCAGCATGACGACGTGTATTTCGAGACCCAGGGCGTGGCGGCCTATTTTCAGCACAATGAGGCCACCTTGGATTACGATAAATTCACCAGTGCCGGCTACATTCGAGATGCCCAGGCCTATATGCAGACCCACGCCGATGCCCTGAAACGGGCCGAACAGAAATTCGGGGTCGATCCCCGCGCCATCACCGCCATCATCCTGGTCGAGACCAAATTCGGTCGCTACCTGGGCAAAAGTTCGATTCTCAATACCCTCTCCACCATGGCGGCCCTGAGCGAAGCCCGGCCCAGGGAATTTTTATGGGAACGTCTGCCCGCCGAGCGCCGCTTCACCCGTCTGGAATACGACCGCAAGGCCGATGCCAAAGCCGACTGGGCCTACAAAGAGCTCAAAGCGTTCTTGACTTATACCTCCCTGCACGGCATCGACCCGCCGTCGGTGGTGGGTTCCTATGCCGGCGCCCTGGGCATCGCACAGTTCATGCCCAGCAACATTCTGGCCTTCGGGCAGGACGGCAACGGCGACGGCCGCATCAACCTGTTCGAAGACGCCGACGCCATCTTCAGCATCGCCAGCTACCTTCAGAACTACGGCTGGAAGCCGGGCATCGGCCGGGGGCAGGCCGGCAAGGTGATCTATCACTACAATCACAGCAGGTATTATGTGGAGGCTGTCCTCAAGATCATGGACCTGCTGAAAGGACAGGCTTGATGGGCGCCGCCGAATTTATCGTGCTGACCGGCATCGGTTTTTACCTGATTACCTGCTGGGCCATCTTCGACATCGCCCGCAAGGATTTCGGCGGTATCGAAAAGAAGGCCGCCTGGGCTTTCGTGGCCCTGATCCCGTTTCTGGGCCCCATCATCTACATTGTCATCGGGTTCCGCAAGGGAACCAGGAGGGCCGTTCCATGAACTTCCCCCCCGGGCAAATGGTGTTGACAAACCAGCGGCTTTTCTATAATTGAGCGCCTACCAGCGATGTGGTCCCATCGTCTAACGGTTAGGACACTGGCCTCTCACGCCAGTAACAGGGGTTCGAATCCCCTTGGGATCACCAATGAAAGAGCAAGGGCTTGGCCACAATAAATGGTCAGCCCTTTTTTGTTTCCTGGGGCGCTTTGCCGATGCTTAGCGAGTCTAAGTCTTGACGCAGGCTGTCCAACAGGCTTTTTATTTGTCGCTGTGCAGTTTAAAAGGTGCTCGAATACGGCCACGTGAAAATGCCATTTCGTTTGGAAAATGCCGATGCTAATCCTTGGGACGGAAAAATATCCAGGAGAAGGATAATAAATTTCTGTAGCCGCCTTCCAATCAGTCGATAGCAGATTGGTACGGGCACGTTTTTCATTGAAAGGATCATTCGGAACCATGGTCAAATTCCAGAGAAATCTTCTCCCGGTCGAAAGGGAGTGTCGGCGGCACCCCAGATTTGAGTTCCACCTTCCGGTCAGCATCATCGGGATGAACGTGCAGGCCCGAATTTTGGATTTCAGCCTGGTAGGATTCTATATCCAGGTCGATGGCACCAGCTCTATCAGTGAAGGGCAGTTCTTGAGGTTGGCCCTGCGCTTCCCAGGTGAAAGAAACCTATCCATAATCAAAGTAAGGGTCGAGCGCATCGAAGCACAAGGCATCGGCTGCGCATTCGTCGATCTCGATCCAGCCACCCAGGCACTTATCGAAAGGAATTTCGACATCTTCAGTGCAACCCTGCCGATCCAATAAGACGTTTCAGGGGAGTTTAAGTCGCCCGACGCTCGCTGGAAGCGGACCTTCCTATTTTGCAGCGATTGGCGCTTGCGAATCAGGCTTTTCCGAGACCGCTGAAAAAGATCTAAATCCCCTTCAACTCCTTGCCTGGCATGATGCCAGCGGGTGAGACCGGCTGTTGACATCGCAGAACATCAGTGTTCAAATGAGAACGTTGTTCGTATAAGGCCCCGGCGGCAAGCTCCTGAAAAGTCGTGTGCAGGACGGACTGGCCATCCAAGACCCCGGCGGCAATGCCGCCACCAGCCAAGGGAGAATTCGATGAGCTATCCCAATTCCAATAATCCTTACGGGTTCGGCCCCTTTCTCGAATGGCGGGAAAACTGCGATTTCTACGCCGAAGATCCGTTTGTCCAGAAAGCGGTTCAGGTATTCACCGGTGACCGGGCTGCCGCGGTGGATGCCGCCGCCCGCGCAATTTCCAGAAAGGTCTCGTTCCGGTGGCGCAAGATGGCCGAAACCATCGCCTGGCCGGATAAAAGACCCTGGGTGATGCATTACGACGGCCACGGCAACCGCATCGACCGCATCGTGCGACCTCATGAAACGGAAGTGATGGAACAGGAGGTGTTCGGGGAGGCGCTGTTTTCCGCTAAGACCGATCCCTGGGAACGTTTCATCAAGATGTACCTTATCTACCAGAACGGCGAGGCATGCATTTCCTGCCCCGTGACCTGCACCGAAGGACTGGTGGCGGTGCTGGCGCGCTTTGCCGACACCCCTGAAATTCAGGCCATCCTGACCCACTGCAAGGAGGGCAGGGACGGGCGCTTCGGCATCGGCGCCCAGTACCTTTCGGAGATCCAGGGGGGTTCGGACGTCAGGGCCAATCTGCTCGAGGCACGGTTGGAGAATGGTCAATGGCGTCTTTACGGCACCAAGTTCTTCTGCTCAGCCACCCATGCCGACTATGCCATGGTGACGGCCAAGCCAAAGGGTTCGGAAAAGGTGGGGCTCTTCGTGATGCCCTCCTGGTTGCCGGGCGATAAGGCGCGGGAGAAGCGCAACGGATTCACCATCGATCGTATCAAATGGAAGATGGGCACCAGCGAACTGCCTACAGCGGAAATGACCTTCAACGGTGCCCTGGCTTATCCGGTGGGGCCGCTGGATCGGGGGCTGGCCAACATGGTCGCCATCGTGCTTACCTATTCCCGTCTCACGGTGGGGCTCTCCGGTGCTGCCAGCATGATGCGCGCCTGGCGGGAGGCGGCCCGATATTGCGACTTTCGGGAAGCGTTCGGCCTTTCCATCGGACGCATGCCCATGGTGGTCGGGCAGCTCAAGACCATCGAAAAGGCGGCCAAACGCACTCTGGCCGGCGCCTTCCGACTCCATGGCGAAATCCTGGCCCTGCCCGGCGGTCTTGCCCGGGAAACCGATGCCCGTGAATCCGAAGATTTGAAGCGGCGGCGGTTTCGGGTCCGGGAGCTGATCATGCTTCAGAAGATGGCCACCAGCTTCGATGCGCCCGATGTCTTGCGTCTGGCCATGAGCCTTTTCGGCGGGCACGGCGTAATGGAGGATTTTTCCTCCTTGCCCCGGCTATATCGGGATGCGGCGGTAAACGAGCTGTGGGAGGGCCCGCGCAACGTGCTGCTGGCCCAGGTTCACCGGGATCTTCTGGGTGCCGCGGCCTGGTATGCGCCGGAGCGCTTCGCCGCCGACATCCTTGCCGGTGGGCCGGAAGATCTGGTAACGGCGCTTTGCCGGGAGATCGTCGAAATTCTTTCCGGCACCGACCTTTTTGAGATGAGCCCCGCTGCCGTTGAGGCCTGCGCACGCTGGGATCGCTTCTGCCACCGGCTTTACCACGCCTATCAGGATGTGGCCATGGCCATGGTGGCGGCGCAGGCTTGAGTTAAGCAGGGGCCAGGCTTATTGGCTTGCAGAGTCCTGACTCCCGCACTCCAGGATAAAAAAATCAGAGCAGGCACGATCATGGCTATCAGCGCCACCACATTTGCCCAACAGAGAAAGCAGGAACGCAGGGAGCGTCAGAATATCATTCTGAGCGCCGCCGAACGGGTTTACAGCCGCAAACCGTTCGAGACGGTCAGCATGCGGGATATCGCCAAGGAGGCAGGCATCGCGGTCTCCTCTCTATACCGGTACTTCCCCGACCAGCAGGGCCTCTTCGTGGAAGCCTTCGTGGAAGGGACACGCAGGATCATCGTGCGCATGGATGCACGCATTTCAAATGGCGAGATCACGGATCTGAAGGCTTTCGGCCTCGAATTCATCTCTTTTCTGACCGAAAACGATCACTACTTCCGCATGATGACCCACTTCATGCTCGACGGTTGCCTGGGCGCAAAACCCCTTGAAAAGCTCAACGAAGCCGCCCGCTCGGTGCTTGACCTGTTTGAGCGGGTCCTTGACCGTTGCGGGCTGGACGCTGACCGGCGCCTGCTGGCCCCCACCTATTTCGCGGCCCTGAACGGCATCCTCATCTCTTTCCGCAATTACCCGGGGCGCGATAGCGCCGAAGTACGCCGCCACATGGAACATATTGCTGCGATCATGGCCGAAGCCCTGGAGGGGTATAGCCGGCGCGGGGCGTGAAGGCAACGGCACCGGGGTACTCCAGAGGATGGCAACGTTCCGGCAAGCATGCCGCGGCCTGTGTCTGGTTGTTGAACAACAGCAAACTAGAATTTGAAGCGCAACCGGAAGGATAGGTCTTCCAAGAGGCGGTCCGCGCCGTCCAGGGCCTCCTCGTCTTCAAACGCGGCGCGGTAGGCATGGGTGCCGGTGAGCGAGAGGTCGAACGCGTCGGAGAGCCGATAGCGCAACCCGATGGAAAAATCCAGGGTCTGCCAATCCGGTGTCAGCTCCAGCGGCCGGTTGAATATGTCGTGCCGGTTCTGGGCATGAGCTCCCATCATAAAGGCGATATGGGAAGAGGGCAGGGCCAGCCAGGTTTCCAGTCCCAGTGTTTGGGTTTTATCTTTCAGGCCCGTCGCTTCATTGCGCGTGGAAATCTGCGTCACTGAGGGAACCAGGTGGAAGCCTTCCCACGGCAACGGCGAGAAGACAGTGGCCAGGCGGAATCCGCTGAGCGAATCATCCAAATAGTAGGGGACCGGCTGCAGAGCGAGCAAATCCGGCATTTGCGGACCCGGGGCGGTCTCGGCCAGGGCGTGGGCATAAAACCCGGTCAGCCTGAATTCGGGCCATTCGTTGAACTTGAAGCCGCCCTCCAGGTAGCTGACACCCCGGGTGGAATCGCCGGAAAAAGCCGAACCGAGGGCCAACTCGGTGAAGGTATCACCAAATTCGGCGTCGGCATCAGGTGCTGTATCGTATCCGATTTGCAGCCCCTTAACCCGCTTGGTGAGCATCCAGCGGGATTTCCAGTAGTTGTCATCCAGTCGGGAAATGGTCACGCCTTCGGACCGCGCCGCATGCAGGAAATAGCCGCCGGTCAGATAAATGCCCACATGGTTGACATGTTTGCGGCGGGGGCCGAAGAAAAGCAGGTCGCCGGTTTCGATCTGGTCGCCGGTAACGTTTTCCATCTCGTTCAATCGGCTTTGCTCGAAGGAGCTGCGGGGCAGATTGATGTCGAAGACATCGGCGTAGACCTTCTGGACCAGGGCCGAGCAGTCGATGCCGTTCTTGCCGGTGCCGCCCATGCGGTAGCGCAATCCGAAATATTGCCTGATTTCATTTTCAAGGCGTTCGGGCAATGCGTCCGAGAATTCGCTGGTGATGCTTTCGGCCTTGGCCTTGGTCTTATTGCTGATCAGCGGCTTGGCCTTGGATGTCTTTTTCCGGGAAGCCTTTTTCGTTTTGGGAACCGCCGCATTTTTGATTTTTTTATCAGAGGAAGATTTGGCCGTTTGAGAGGCACCCTGCGTCACGGGCGCGGCCTTTTGATTTGGCGCTGCTGTTGCGGTGGCGGCAATTTGAAATAAAAAGAATAGGCTCAGGAACAGGGCCGTAATCGTGCCGGCAAAACGCGCAGGTCGTTTCAGGGTTTCGGTTTCAGGCAGTGTTGGGCAATTGGCGGTGCGCAAGTTCCGTATCGTCAATCTTCAATTGTGTTTAATGTGCCGGCGGACGCTGTCCCCTCCATAATTTTGCTGACTCAATTGGGTTTTCGCGATCTGCGAAGAACGGCTGATCGGCGGTTGCCGGGGTCTGGTCCGTCAATCCAGCTTGCTTTAGACCTGTCCTTAGACTTTCTCCTACGCTGGTGTCAAGAGCTTTTATGCATCACGTGCGGCTCTAATGGGGGCTGTTCTCGCAGACCCTTTACAGGCGGCCTTCTGCGGAGCATCCGGATTATAAATCATTATGGCAAAGGCAGATTTCCTGCTCAGTCGCAGGCCGTCCACGTCCACCCCACCACCACCGTCCTCCACTGCACCGTTTCCAACTGTTTCCCCGCCCCTTCCATAATTGGCGCAGCCGGCGGAGGTATTGAAGGTGCGCCGACTAGTTGCCGGTTTTGAGACTGGTCCAGCAGGTTTCGTACTGACGCTCTATTTTGCCCAGGTCGGTTTCGAATTCGCCCCGCGCCAGGCTGGCCTCGTCGGGATAGACGATGGGATTGGCACGCACCTCGGCCGGCAGCAGGTCCATGGCCTTGAGGTTCGGGGAGGAGTAACCCATTTCGGTACAGATGGAAACCGCGATTTTGGGCCGCAGGATAAAGTCGATGAAGCGATGGGCGCTGGCGATGTTCTCGGCGCCTTTGGGGATGCACAGACTGTCGAGCCACAGGCCGAAGCCTTCGGGCGGGTAGATATAGCGAATCTTTGGGTTTTCGCCGTTGGCGATGTATGCTTCGCCGTTGTAGAGCACCGCCACTTGCACCTCGTTGTTGAGCAGGGCCTGTTTGGGCGAATCGGAGTCGAACACGCGCACGTTGGCCATGAGCGGTTTCAGCAGTTCGCACGCTTTCTGGATATGGGCCGGGTCGGTGTCGTTCCAGGAATAGCCCAAGCGCTTGAGCCCCAGGCCCAGCACCGAACGCTGGTCGTTGGGCAAAAGCAGCTTGCCTTTGATTTCCGGTTTCCACAGGTCGGCAAGCGACGCGACCTTGGCTGCCACCGGATCGGCAGTGTTGACGGCGATGGCCGTGGAGCCCCACATATAGGGCACGCTGTAGGTGTTGCCCGGGTCAAAGGGCTGGTCGAGCATTTTGGGGTTGAGGTTGCCCATGTTGCTCAGCTGTTTTTTGTCCAGGGGCAGCAGCAATCCTTCCTTGCGCATGCGCGACACGAAGTCGGTGGACGGTACGATGAGGTCGTAGCCTTTTCGCGTCATTTTCACCTTGGCGTACATGGCCTCGTTGCTGTCATAGGTGGCGAGTACTACCTTGATGCCGGTCTCGGCGGTGAACTGCTCGAGGACCGTTTCGGGAATATATTCGGACCAGCAGTAGACATACAGCTTCTTCTCGGCGGCCCAGGCCGAACCGGCCAACCACAGCAGCACCAGCATGGAGAGAATTGTTCGTTTCATTTTTGCTCCTTGAGCAGCCACTGCGTCGTCACAACGGCAACGGCGGTTATGAGAATCATCGCGGCGCACAACGCGTTGATCTCGGGTTTGAGCCCCAGGCGCACCATGGAGTAAATGCGCAGGGGCAGCACTTCGAAGGTCGGACCGGTGGTGAAGAAGGCGATGATGACATCGTCCAGGGAGAGGGTGAAGCTCATGAACCAGCCGGCCAGCACGGCGGGCATGGTCATGGGCAGCATGATATGGCGCCACACCTCCAATTCGCCGGCGCCCAGATCCCGGGCGGCCTCGACCACATGGGGGTCGAAGCCTTGCAGCCGGCCATGCACGGTGATGGCCACGAAAGGCATGCACAGGGTCACATGGGCCATGAGCAGGGTCCAGAAACCCAGGGGCAGGCTCAGGGCGATGAAGAGCACCAGCAGCGAAATGCCGATGACGATGTCCGGTGACATCATCATGACAAAAAGCACGGCGTGGATCGCCTTGCGGCCCACGAAGCGCCAGCGGTGGATGGCCAGGGCCGTGACCGTGCCGATGAAACAGGCCACCGTGGCCGACACCGCGGCGATGGTCAGCGAGTGCAGAGCGGCCTGGATCAGGCTGGCGTCATGGATCAGCGCGTCGTACCAGTGCAGGGTGAAGCCTTTCCACTGCATGGAAAAGCGCGAAGCGTTGAACGAGTAAACCACCATCACCACCAGCGGCAGGTAGAGAAAGGCATAGACCAGGGCGGCGTATGTGAATTTGAGATAACGCCTCATATCCACTCCCTGCGCGACAGGCGGACGTTGCTCTTCCAGTAAAGCAGCAGCATCAGGCCCATCACCAGCGTCATGGCCACGCTGGCCGCCGATCCGAAGGGCCAGTTGCGGCTGGTGAGAAACTGGTCGCGGATGAAATTGCCCAACAGCATGCCCTTGGCCCCGCCCAGCACGTCGGGCACATAAAACATGCCCAGCGCCGGCAGGAACACCAGCATGCATCCCGAGACGATGCCCGGCATGGTGAGGGGCACGATCACCCGGGCAAAGGTCCTGGCCGGTGTGGCGCCCAGATCCCGGGCCGCCTCCACATAGCGCTGATCCAGGCGTTCCAGGGCCGCATAGAGCGGCAGCACCATGAACGGCAGCAGGGCGTAGACCAGGCCGGCCAGCACCGCTCCGGACGAGTACATCATGGGCAGCGGTGCATCGATGAGCCCCATGGCCAGCAGCAGGCGATTGACGATGCCGTTGGCGTTGAGAATGGCAATCATGGCATAGGTGCGTACCAGGGAGTTGGTCCAGAAGGGAATCACCACCAACAGCAGCAGCGCGTTGCGCCAAGGCGCTCGGGTACGTGCCAGGATGGCGGCAAAAGGATAACCGCACACCAGGCAGATGAGCGTCACGCCGCCGGCCAGCCACAGCGAAGAGAGCATGATGCGGCCGTAGGCCGGCTCCAGCAGGCGCAGGTAGTTGTGCAGGGAAAAGCCGGGTTCCACGAAGGTCGTGCCGCTGGCGCGGCCGAAACTGGCCAACAGCACCAGCAGATTGGGCCCGAAGGCGAAAAGCGCCATCCAGGCCAGGATGGCCGTGACCACGAGGCGGCGGAAAAATCGGCTATCCTTCATGGGGCAGCAGCACCTCCCAGCCTTCGATCCAGCTGACCGCCACCCGGTCCCCCGGCCGGAAATAGACGGTGGCGTCCTCGGCATTGAAAAACTCGGTGGCGATGATGGGGCGTCCGTTGTCCAGCACGACGGCCACATCGTAGGTGGCCCCTTTGTAAATGGTCTCCTGGACCGTGCCGGTAAAGTAGCCGCCGTCGGCAAAGCTGTTTTTCAGCGCGGGGTTCTCGGCCAGGTCCTTGAGCGTCTCCACCCGCAGGTCCTCGGGTCGCAACAGGACATGCACCCGGTCACCCCTGGTGAATTTGCGGTTGGATTTGACGCGCACGTTCAACTGGTCGATGCGCAGCACGACCCGCTCGCCTTCCACCTGGTCCACCTGACCGTCCAGCAGATTGATCTCGCCCACGAAGCGGGCCACATAAAGGTTGCGCGGCTGCTCATAAACTTCGCTGGGGGGACCGGCCTGCTCGATGCGGCCGGCGTTGAGCACCACCACCCGGTCGGACATGGAAAAGGCCTCCTCCTGATCATGGGTGACCAGGATGAAGGTGATGCCCAGGCGTCGCTGCAGGTGTTTGAGATCCATCTGCATCTGCTTGCGCAAACGGTAATCCAGAGCCGAAAGCGGCTCGTCCAGCAGCAGCACCAGGGGTCGGTTGACGATGGCCCGGGCCACGGCCACGCGCTGCTGCTGGCCGCCCGAAAGCTGATGGGGCCGCCGACCTTCGAAACCGATCAATTGCACCAGGTTGAGCGCCTCGTTCACGCGCTGCCGGATTTCATCCTTTTCATGGCCGCGCATGCGCAGGCCGAAAGCCACGTTGTCGAAGACCGTCATATGGGGAAACAAGGCGTAGCTCTGGAAGACGGTGTTGACTTCACGCTGCTCGGGGGGCAATCCGGCCACGTTCCGGCCGTTGAGTTGAATGTGACCCGCCGTCACCGGCTCGAAGCCCGCGATGAGCCGCAGCAGGGTGGTTTTGCCGCAGCCCGAAGGCCCCAGAATGGTGACAAATTCCCCGTTGAAAATCTCCAGGTCGATATCCACCAGGGCGTCCTGGTCACCATAGCGCTTGCACACTTGTTGTAAGCGTACCAGGGGCGCGGAACCGTTCATACGGTATTGTATCCTCAGGGAGCCATTATTTTGAACCGACCGCGGCCAGGCAGGGGCCATGGCCTGAACAGCCAGCCTTTATGGGGCAATGATCCGCAAGTCAAGGGGATTTCTTGACACTCTCCGGGTTGACAGGCAAGGGCGTGTCTCGGTAGAGCGTAAGGTGCCGACTCTCCAGCCGGGTCGAGGGCCCGGTCCGAAGGGTGGCATTGGAAGGGTGCCTGCTGTTCGGTCAGGGGCCCCAAAGGGCAGTGCTTCCCCGGCACCGGAGACGTGGAGGCTACTATAAAGAGGATCATGCGCAGTCAAAAGCCCCGGGTTTGATGGCGGCTGCAATGAAAGGCGGTGCGCGATGAAATGCGAAATTTGTCAAAGTGTCATAACGGAAGGGGACGAGAAAACCCACTTGGGCAGGATTCTGTGCGAAGATTGCTACATGGAGGCACGTTCTCCCGTGAAGACCTGTGATCCATGGGCCGTCCACAGCGCAAAAACTTTTGAAAATGGGGGGGCCGTGGCCCTGACGCCGGTGCAGTCGGAGATCCTGGCCGTGCTGAAGCGCACTGGTGGGTTAGAGCCTGCCGGATTGTTGGGCCAGTTGAACACCGCGATCTCCATGAGCCAGTTGGAGCGTGAGTTCGCTGCTCTGCGGCACATGGAGAAGGTGCGTGCCGAAAAGCGCGGGGAGCGTGTTTTCTGGCGGCTGTGGTAGCGGCGTTCCTTTGCAATCGGGACGGGAATACATAGCGGTTGCAAGAAAGATAGGCTTGCGCTAAGTTTGCCGTCGGCATCGCGGGCATGGGCAACCATGACGGTTTATCTTTGAATTGGCGCGTTTTTCCCGTGCGGCCCTGAAAAATGAACGAGCGAAGAGGTAGTTTGCATGCATCTTGGAAACATAAGACGACTGATTGCCGGCACCGAAAGGTGTGCGATGATCTGCGTCCTTTCAGCGCTGCTGCTGACCGTTGGTTGCGTGGCCACCGACAGAGCCGTCGGCCAGGCGTCCGCCGGTTCGGTAAAACCGGAAAACCGCGACCGGGATTACATCATGGCGGAAAACAGTCAGTTGAAAAAACGTCTGTCCCTGGTTGAACGGGAAAACGATGTGATCAATCAGGAAAATTCGCAGTACAAGAAGAAAGTACAACAACTGACCGCCACCAATGAAAAATTGAGCGCCGACTTATCCAGCCTGAATGAAAAGTACGGCATGGACATGGCCCAGAGCGAAGAGCAGATCACCAACCTGACCGACAAGTACAACCGGCTCGAAGCCGATACCACCCGCCGCTACGATGAATTGACCCAGCGGTACAATACCTTGGAACTCAAGCGCAACCAGGAAGTCAAGGAGCTTAACCACCAGATCGTCGCCCAAAAGAACGCGTTCAGCCAGGAACGCGAGGAACTCAAGCAGCAGGCCGCCAAAAAAGAGTTCGAGCTGCGCGACGAGATCGCAGGTCTCAAAAAGAATATTAAAGAGCAGGAGACGCAACTGGCGGCATTGAATAGCGCCAACAGCGAGATGACCCAAAAGATCGAGGATCTTTCCGCCCGGCTGGAGGCTTCCCAGTCGGCCAAACAGCAAACCGATGCCGAAATCGCCCAACTCAAGGCGGCCAACGCCGATTTGCAGCAAAAACTGCAAAGCCTTTCCGGCGCTTTCGTCATTAAGAATTAACAATCCTGATTTTAAACCAATTCCGTATCCTCATCCATCAGGGTGCCTGGTACATGGTTTAACCGCCAATCCAAATTAGCGCACAAACAGGAACCGTATGCACAGGAACCATCTGGTCTCGAAAATCGCGGTCGTTCTCTTCCGGATCTTTTTACTCTGCGGAATTCCCCTTGCTGCCTTCGCCGAGGCCCATGCCGAGATACCGATCAGGCTGATCCTCACCTCCAATATCCAGGGGAAATCCTTCTTGAAAATTGAAAACCAGGAACAGGTCGACCCCCTGCTGGTGCTGTCCCAGAATATTCTGGCGGAGAGGAAGGCCGGGGCCGATCTCTACCTGGACATGGGCAATGCCTTTTATCCCGGATTGCTTTCCAAATACAGCTCCGGCGCCATCATGATGGACTTCTTCGATGCCATGGGATGCAGGGCGACCCTGGTTTCCTCCAAGGATATGCACATCGGGCTGGACAATCTGAGTTTTCTGCAGAAGAGAAGCAATGTACTGTTGCTTTCCGCCAACATCGTCCGGCCCGAGGGGCCGGCCTTTAAGCCCTATTTTGTGGCGGAGATCCGGGGAACGCGCATCGCTTTCGTGGGGCTCTCCTCTAAAAGTCTCGGTTTCGATATCGCCGAGAAAAACCTTTACGAGGTCACCATCAAGGATGAACAGGCCGCTCTCGACCCGGTGATCAAGGAGATTGCAGCTGGCGGTGTCCATTACATCGTCCTGCTTTCGGGCTTGGCTCTCGGGGACACGTTGAAGATGATGGAGGCTTTTCCCGGGATCGACCTGGCCCTTTGCGGCGGCGACTATACCGGTGCCCTGTATGCGGGCAAGGCCTCCCGGGTGGACCTGGTGGACGGTCGCACCATCGCCATGCTCGATGATCGTTTCGACTACTTCACGGTCGATCTCCTGCTGGGTAACAAAGTCCAGTTCCAGGCCATGCGGCCGCGCAAAGCGCTACCGCTGCCCACCGCAACTGCAAGCAGCGTTTATCAGGAATGGCTCCAGCGCCTGACCTTGTGGAAACGCAAATATCTGGCGGAACAGAACCAGACCCTGGCCAGAATCGAAGAGAAGACTTGGGTTCTGGACGACATTCGCCTGACGCAGCTTATGCGTGACCGGTTCAACAGCGAACTGGCGGTGGTGGAGAAAAACACCATAAACGCTTTCCCGATCACCAGCGACGTGCGCAAATCGGATTTCATGCGCATGGTCAACCTGGATTACAATGTCTTTACCTTTCATCTGAAAGGGGATCAGCTGAAAACCCTCAACGACACGAGCGGCGACCTGGTGGTCACCGGATTTACCTTCGGAAAAACATTGGGCGTTCAAGGCTATCCCCTGGAATCCAAACGCAAGTACCGGGTGGCGGCTACGCAGTCGGCCTTCGAAAAGATCCAGCGTCTGCTGGGCACGGAACTCAAGTACACCAACAGCTGGTCGACCGTCACCGACCTGCTGGTGTCAGACATCGAAAACGACCGGGTCCTGCTGCGTTCCGACTATACCTACCTGGAACGGCGCTTCAGAACCCTGGTCGATGTGTATCTGGCCAACTTCGTCACCTCGGTGGATGTGGATCGTGATCCAAACGTGGAAACACCGGTGGACCAGCCTTCCAAGACCTATGACAAATGGGGCTTGGAAGATCGCATCGATCTGACCTTTTATAACGAGAAACACCGTTTCATCATTACGCCCTATATCTATTATGTCAGCCAGGACGACGATTATCTCCAGAATTTGCTGCGCGGCACCCTCCTGTACGAGTACAATCTCGACGAAAACTGGCGGCCGTATAATAAATTCCAGACCGATACGGTGGTGCGCGCCGTGGATGGGCTGCGCCCCGTGCTCATCCGCGAAACGGCGGGTATCGCCTATTTCAGAACCTATCTGGACAGCAAACTGGGTTTTGGTTTCGACAAGAAGGTCAGCGATCCGTCCGAAGAGGCCGACTATGGCCTCGAGTTCATCCTCAACATCAGCTACCCGTTCCTGAAATATTTCACTTATGATTTTAACTTCGACAACTTCGTGTCGTTGGAGAACAACGATGGCGGCCGTTGGGGCCTTCGCAGCGAGATCGACAACGGTATCTCGGCCAAGGTCAACGATTACCTGAGTTTTTCCCTGCGGTACAAATATTTCTATTTCTTCGACGACGACATAGACGAAGAGTATCAGAGCTCACAGATCCTCACCACCCTGAACGTGACAACGCAATGGAAGATCTGGTGATGCCGACGGGCCGAGGCATTAACATCCAGTTTGACCCCTGAGAAGTACTGCGAGGGTCCAAAGCGCCGGCCCCGGGCGGGACTCGAACCTGATGACCGTTTGCGCGTCGGACTACCAGCGAAACATGGCGCCGCCCCAGGTCAACCCGCCGCCGAAAACCGGCATGCTGATCAACTGTCCGCTGCGTACGCTGCCGTCACGAACGGCTTCGTCCAGCGCGATGGCACACGAGGCCGCCGAGATGTTGCCATACTTATGAAGGGTAAGGTAGAATTTCTCCATGGGGATATTCATGGTCTGGGAGATGTTCTGGAACATGCGGATGTTGGCCTGGTGGGGAATGAACCAGTCGATTTGATCCACCGGAATTCGGTTGTGTTCGGCCGCCTCCTTGATGGAATCCATGAAATAGCGCACGGCCACGCGGAAAATCATATTGCCTTCGATCATGATCAGGTGGTGTACGCCCTTGTCCACGCTGTGGTGGGTGATGGGCGTGGTTCGTGACCCCCCACCGGGAAGTTGCAGATTCTGGCCGTTGGCGCCGTCGCTGTGGATATGGGTGGAAAGAAGTTCCGGACCGCTTTCGCCGATGCTCAAGACGGCGGCGCCGGCACCGTCGCCCCACAGGACGCAGGTGCCGCGGTCGTTCCAATCCACCACTCGGGTCATCACTTCACCGCCCACCACCAGCGCCTTGCGGAAGGTTTTATTCTTGAGGAATTGTTCTGCGATGTTCAGGGCGAAAACGAAACCCGAGCACGCGGCGGTGACATCGAAGCTGACCGCCTGGGGTGCGTTCAGCTTGCCTTGGAGCCAATTGGCGCCCGAAGGACAGCAGGTATCGGGGGTGATGGTGGCCAGGATGATCAGGTCGATCTGCCCCGCCGCCATGTCGGCCATCTCCAGGGCCCGGCGTGCGGCTTCCAGGGCCATATCGGAGGTGGCCACCCGGGGGTCGGCGACGCGGCGTTGCCGCACCCCGGTGCGCTTGGCGATCCACTCATCCGAGGTGTCCAACCCGTTTCGAACCAGATCGTCATTGGTGACGATGTTGGGGGGCACATAGGAACCGGTTCCTAAGATTCTAATTGTTTCCATTGCACTTTTCCGCTTTGAACTCTTCTTGAAAGGGAATTTTACTCCGAATACTTTTTGAAAAAGCATTCAAAATCTTACAACCGAATTCTATGTAAATCAGGATTTCGAATCCAGGAGGGCCCTGCATCTATGGGGTTTCGGTCAAGGCCCTCTTTAAAATAGTTTTTGGAATACTGCAAGTGCCCAGGATGGCGCACACCCCACAGAGAGGGACGTGGATATTTCCGATGGCGGATCGGCGGCTGGAAATCGCGGTTCAGCCCGCAGCCTCTTTTCCAACAACCTGCTAAATCTTGATTTTAGCTTTGCGGATGAAAATATCGACCCCGATGCCGATGCCGAAGGCCCAGGCCATGTTGGGCACGGCCAGGGCGATGCCGCTGATGAGCAGGGCTACGAAGTACTCTTCGTTGGTCTTGAGGCTGCGGATCAGGGGGCAGAGCTCCAGACCGGCAAAGATCAGGAGCACCCCCAGCACCGAGTTGGGAATCAGGGTGAGCAGGGTCATCCCCGCCTCGCCGAAGGCCAGGGCCAGCACCACGAAAACGGCGCCGATCATCAAGGGTGCGCCGCCGGTACGGGCGCCAAAGCGATAGTGGGCCGCCAGGCCGCCGGTGCCGTGGCACATGGGCACCCCTCCGAACAGGCCGGTGGGTAGATTGGCCAGGCCCATGGTCAGGGCGAATTTGCCGGCACGGGCCTTGCCCAGGCGCGGATCTTTGGGGAACAGGACGCTGCAGGTGTCGGCCGTGCCCACACAAGCATTGCCCAGGGTCAGGGGAATCTGCGGCAGGATCAGCATGATGAAGGCGATCCACCAATCGTGGAGCGAGGGGGCGATGAGGTGTACCGGCGTGGGCCCGAAGGCCAGCGTTCGGCCGTCGAGTCCGCCCAGGGTCAGGCCGGCCAGAACCCCCACCCCCACGGCGGCGATGGCGGCCGGCAGCTTCTTGTTGTCCAGCAGCAACAGCACCAGAACGAAAACGACCACGCCCAGGATCAGGTTGATGTTGTGGTCGGCCCAACGGCCCATGGCTCCGGAGAGAAACAGGTTCTGGTCGGTGATGAGCTGGATGCCTTTGCGCAGGAAAACCAGGCCCAGGGCCAGCTGGATGCCGCGCACCACCGGCGCGGTGAAGAGTTTGGCCAGTTTGTCGACCAGACCGGTCAAGGCCAGGAACAGCAGCAGTCCCCCGAAGATGACCCCTGCGGCGCCTATGACCGATTCGGTGATCTGGGCGGGATAGGCAATGGCGATGGCGCCCACCGCCTTGAGCGGCTGCACCGGCACCGGCAGCCGGTAGTAATATCCGGTAAGCAGGTAGAACAGGCCGAAGGAGAGGAACACCAGGGTGGGGCTCAGCTTGTTGATCAGGATCATGCCTACCACGATGGGCAAAAGCGTGCCCAGGTCTCCGAACGAACCGGCCAGTTCCACCCGGTCGAAACGAAAGCGCCGGCGTTCATCGATCCCCGAAAGTTCGGCTGGTTGCATCGATCACCTCTTGACATTGGTTACTATCACGAATAAAAAAAAATTCGTGTAATATTTCACCATGCTTTAACCCAGGCTGCACCGGAAGTCAAGCAGCGGTTGCGCGGCCGGATTTCAATGCCGGCCGGTAAGGAGGATAGGGATGAAGATGTCCGACGGGCACGCCCGGATCGTTTCGGCAGCCGATGCCGGCCGATGCCTGGACTCGGTTCAACTCAACCACCTCGAACAGGTTTTCCGGGCCTGGACCGAAGCCGCTTCCGGTCTCCAGCGCCGGCTTTCCCGCAAACGCGTCCTGTTGATCTTCTTGTTGATCCGTTACACAGGGGGCCGCCTCAACGAGGTCTTGCGCCTGGATTCCGCCGGCGACATCGATTTTTGCAGCCATGTGGTGCGCCTGCGCAAGTCCGGCGACGAAAAAGAAGCAGGGGCGGGCCGCGAGGTCCAGGTGCCGGAGGCTGTGACCGGCGAAATTCAAGCCACTTTGGTCGACTTTGACCGCCATTATCCCCAAGGCGGGATCTTCAAAGTCGATCCGGCCCATGTGCGGCGCAAATTTTACGCCTGTGCCGAGGCGGCGGGCTATGCCCGCGAGTTGGGGACCCCCGAAGCCATCCGCAGGGCGCGAGCCGTGGAGTTGATGCAGGGCAACGTCCCTTTGCCGGTGGTGCAGAAGATTCTGGGCCACGCCACCCCCAATCTGGCGGCGGCCTATGTGGACTTTTCCCAAGAGGAGATCCGCCGGGTGGAGCGCTTTTACATCGAGCGCGAAAACCGACGCAAAACCAGCGCGCGCAATGCCTTCTACGGGAAGATCGATACGATCCAGCGCGGCGATGTGCAGGCCATGCTGGAAGTCGTCTCCGTGGAAGGCCGGCGCATCACCGCCCTCATCACCGGTTACAGTCTCGACAAACTCGGTCTCAGGGCCGGCATGTTGATCGTGGCCGAGGTAAAAGCCCCCTGGGTAACGCTGGTCAAATCGGCGTCCGAACCGGTCTGCACCGCCGAAAACCGACTGCGCGGAACCGTAGCGAGGATCGTCCGGGGCAAGCTGGTCACCGAAGTGGATGTGCGCGTTTCAGATACCATCGAGTTGTGCGCGATCATTACCGAAGCGGGTCGACGGCGGCTGGGTTTGAAAGAGAACGACGCGCTCTGGGCCATCTTCAGCGCCGCCGCCGTGGTGATCCATGCGGATTGATAGGGTCCCGCCATTTTTCAAGACATGCGGGGCGTCCGGAGGGGCCGCTCCCCTCTTGGCGGTTCGTGAAATCCTGTTGCCACCAATCCCCCTCCAAATATATAACCTTCCCATCCAAAGGTCTGGATCATTTTGTATTCTAACATCTTAGGGGAGTGAACCGTGATGACACCGCGCCTGAAGTACCTTGTGTTGTTCTGCTCGATCATGTTCGGCGGCTGGATCGCCGTTGCGCTGGCTCAGGATTCCATGGCGGCGTTTGGCCTGAAGGTCGATGAGCTGGAAAAGTACATGGTTGAATCCCTGGCCAACGGGTATATTCCCGCCTATCCGGACAAGAAAGTGTTCAAAGCGGCTTCGCCCGCGGTCCGAGCCGCATTTGTCCGAAATACGCTGAACTGGTTCAAATCCTATACCGAGACCGACGCTTTCAAGAAGGACTATGCCCAGCAGCGGGCCTCCGCCAAGCCCGCCCCGCCCAAAGCCTCCACCGCGGACGAGAAGTATGCCGCCCAATTGGCCGAACAGCGCCAGGGTCTGGAAAAGATGAGGCAGGAAGTCGCCCAGATGCCGCCTGACATGCAGAAGCAGATGCAGCCGGTATTGAAGCAGATGGAAGCCGAAATGGAGAAGCAGGCCAAAGACCCGAAGATGGTCGAGTTAATGAAACAGGGCTATGAACAGGAGAACGTCTCCGAGCAGGAGAGCTACCAGAACCAGATGGCCACCTGGGAGAACAAATACCCCGAAAACCCGAAAGTGCTCATCGCCTCGCGTTTGCATCAATTCATGGACGTGAGCCAGAGCGTCGACTTCGACGCCCGGATGGTTCAAAAAGGCAAACTCATGAAGTTTGCTGATCCCCAATACGAAAGCCAGACCAGCGAGTGGAAGCTCTGCTACCGCGCAGGCCGGGAACCGGTGCAGGCGGCCCGCGCCTTAGTCGGTGAATGGCTGGCGCAGCTCGAAAAGGAGTAGCGCCCCGCGCTTTTGCAGGACCGGACGATGGAGGCGCTTGGCACCAGGGTATGAAGAACGCCCGCGTTTGTCCCAGCCGCCCGCTCACTTCCGGAATTGTTCGATCAGCCCGTCCCGCAGCGTTTTCAGCCGGCTGCTGATGCCCACCTTGTAGATGTGGGGATTCTCGAAACGCTTGTACTCCTCGGGCAGCAGGGCCAACCGCTCGCGGCAGTACCGGGCGGTCTGGGGCAGGGAGGGCGGATCGTAGGCGGTCCGGCCGCTTGTCATCACCCGGTGCAGTTGCGGTTCCAGCCGGAACCCGGCCAGGGCGAAGGATTGATGGGGGGTGAAGGCATGGTGCATCCGGGCGATATTCTCTTCATCGTCCAGGGATACGGCATCGGCGCCTGCAAAGAGACCTTGTGCGTCCACAGCCCGCCACACCTGCTTGCGGTCGGGCAGGGTGATCTTGGAGACATTCTCGGAGAGCTTGATCACCGGCCGGCCGTCGGCATGCGCCAGCTTGTACACGCCATCCAGGGCCGCATCCGGCTGGCCCGTGACCAGGGCGGTGCCCACGCCGAACACATCGATGGGCGCCCCCTGTTGCTTGAGGCTGCGGATTACATATTCGTCCAGCTGGTTGGAGGCCGCGATCTTGACGTACGGCAGCCCCGCTTCGTTCAGCATGGCCCGGCTCTTTTTGGCGAGATAGGCGAGGTCTCCGCTGTCCAGCCGGATGGCTTTGAGGCGTTGGCCGCGTTTTTCCATCTCCCGGGCCACCATGATGGCGTTGGGCACTCCGCTGTGCAAGGTGTCATAGGTATCCACCAGCAGCACGCAATCGTCCGGCCGGGCTTGGGCGAAGCTGCGGAAAGCCGCCAGTTCTTCGTCATGGCACTGGACATAGGCATGGGCCATGGTGCCGGAGGCCGGCAGGTGGTAGTCCCTGGCCGCGCGTGAATTGCTGGTGGCGTCGAAGCCGCCGACCATCGCAGCCCGGGAAGCGTGATAACCGCCCAGGCCCTGGGCCCGGCGCAGTCCGAAATCGATGAGCATCCCCTCTCCGGCCACCAGGCGCATGCGGCTGGCCTTGGTGGCGATCAGCGATTGGAAATTGAGAATGTTCAACAGCAGCGTTTCGATCATCTGGCCTTCGATCAGCGGCCCCTCGACCCTGAGCACGGGAGCCGTGGGAAAGACCAGCTCCCCTTCCGGGGGCGCATAGATCGAGCCCGTGAACCGGAAGGATTTCAGGTAGGCCAGATAGTCGGCATGGAAGCCCTGGGCCTTGAGAAATTCCAGGTCCTGGGCGTCGAAGCGCAGATTCTCCAGGGCTTTCAACAGGTCGGGCAGGCCGGCAAAGACCGCATAACCGCCGCCGAAAGGGCTCTTGCGGAAGAAGTAATCGTAGACGCCCTGCTGATCCTTGCGCCCGCTCAGAAAATAGGCCTGCCCCATGGCGATTTCGTATTGGTCCGTATAAGTTCCCGTGATGTCGATCATGGCCGTCGAACTCCCCGGCTACTTCTGCTTGGCGCGGATATTCGCGGAATTCAGAAACTGGACGCCCTTGCTGCGCATGCTCTGATAGGCCTTTTCCAGCCCGTCCGGCGGCGCGCCCACGGGGCGGGTCAGGTCGCTGAGATAGAATACCTTGTATCCCTTGTCGGCCCCGTCCGCCGAGGTGAAATAGACGCAGTAATCCGCGGCCAGGCCGCAGACGAAGATCCGTTTGACCCCGCGACCGCGCAGATAGCCGTCCAAACCGGTTTCGGTCACCCGGTCGTTTTCCAGGAATCCGGAATAGCTGTCGATTTTCCGGTGGTAGCCCTTGCGGATGACCGTTTCCGCGAACCGGGCCTGCAACCCCGGGTGGAATTCGGCGCCGGCGGTGGCCTGCACGCAGTGGTCCGGCCACAGCACCGGACCGATCCCCGATGCTTCGAAGGGATCGAAGGGATGCTTGCCCGGGTGACGGCTGGCAAAACTGTCGTGATCCGCAGGGTGCCAGTCCTGGGTGAACACGATGGCCAGGTTGTGTTGCTCGAACAACGCCATCAGGGCGTTGACGGCGTCGATGATCGTGTCCCCGCCTTCGACGGCCAGGGCGCCGCCGGGCATGAAATCGTTCTGCATGTCCACCACGAGGAGCGCGTCCCCCTTCTGCAATTCCACCGAATCCAGATGTTCGACATTCACAGCTGCCACGATCTACCTCCTTGATGGTTGCGCCACCGGGGTGTCCATCCATCTATCGTATCCGAAATCCTAAGGCATTTCATGCCGATGGGTATGTCCAATTGTACGCCAGTTTACCGGAAATACAACCGGGTGCCGAAGCCTGACAAAATCATTTCCAGAAAATTTTGGCCGGCTTGCGCTCCGGAAGCCGATGGTACTTGAACTTGGGATATCCCAAGACCATCGGATAAAAATGGCTATGGCCCTCGGGCAGGCCGATCGCCGCCATCAGGGGTTTGGAATGTTTCAGGGCCCGGGCGATGAGCCCCAGCCAGCAGGTTCCCAGGCCGCCGGCGGTGGCCATGAGTTCGAAATAAGACAGGGCGATGGAGAGATCCACCATGCCGTTGTCATATTTTCCCGGTGCCGAGGCAATCACGAGGCATGGCGCATTCTGGGTGATGGAATTGATCCCGGCGTCATAGGCGGCCACGATCATCGGAAAGTAGGGCGGCAGCGCACTGCCCGCTTCCGAGGCCAGCGCCGCTTTCATCCATGCGATGGTCAGGTCCGAAATGTTTTTCAATTTTTCCGTGCCCATGTGGACCGTCCAGGTGACCAGCTGGCTGTTCCCGCCGGTGGGCGCATAGCGGGCATGATCGATGAGAAATTGAACCGTCTCACGGTCCACCGGTTTGTTTTTAAACCGTCGGATGGATCTTCGGGTACGGAGAAACTGCGCCGCCTGCGCCTGGCTGATGGCCAGATCCTCTGCAATTTTCGGGCTCCTTTCCATGGGGATGGTTTCATGGTGGAGGGCATCGTGCGGGCAGACCGCCACGCAGTGACCGCACAGCAGGCACGCCTGGGCCCCCCGGGGGATCATCAGGGGCACGCTCTCCCTGTCCGCCTGTTTGATAATGCCGGCCGGGCATTCCTGGACGCACAGGCCATCTTTCTTGCATCGGGTCTCATCGATCCTGATCAGGGTCATATCCACCTCTTTCATTGTTTGGGTCCTCATTTCTGTTTCCCGTTCGAGTGCCAGCACTATAGCCTTCACGACCACATATTTCCAGTCTTAGGGGCAGCCGGCCGAACAGGGGGCGGTACCGCCGTCCCAGGCCCCGATGCCTGCCGGCGCACCGCATCTGCAATCGGCTCAATGCGCGCCGGAATCGATTTGATTTGACAGCCCGCCTTGTCCCGATGGAAAATATGGGAAAAAATAAAGAATCAATCCTCCCCGCAGCACCGATGACGGCGAATCCAGTTGCCATCCAGCGGACCGACGCGCCCCACCTCTCTGGCTCGATCTGCTTCCGGCGGCCCGGGTCTCTTCTTCGTTCGGAATAAAGGCTCTTCCCTGGCAAGACCAACGCGATGTCGGGTCCGTATATCCCTGGCAACCCCACCAGGCAGAAAGGAGGCCAACATGTCGGTAAAAGTCTTTATCCGTCGGAGGTTTCCCAGAGATTCCGAGAGAGAGCTCATGAACTGCATCCGCCAGATCCGCGAGGTGGTGCCCACCATGCCGGGCTATATCTCGGGCGAATATCTCAAAGCCATCAATGTCAATGATGAAATCACGACCATCAGCTCCTGGTTTTCCCTGGAGGATTGGCAGACCTGGATGGACAGCGAGGAGAGAAGAGCGATTCAGGCCAAGATCGATGCCCTGCCCGGGGTCACATCGGAGTACACCATCTACCGGGTGATCAAGACGCGGTAAAACAGCCAGCGGCGCGGCAATGCCAAGCGGAAACGAGACGCCCGGGCCAGCAGGGTCGCGCCGCCCGGCAGGCGTTGAACGGTCCCTTGACGCATGCGCCCGGACTGCCTTTTGTCGGGCAGGGCCGCGGGCACGGTTTTGCCATACCCGCGGGCGGCAGGATCTTGAGGCCGAGACCCTGAAACAGGAGAATGCAATGAAACGGTATCTGGAGTTCTTGTCGCTTGGAGTAGTTGTGGCAATGTTGAGTTTCATGACTGCTTTGGCCGGTGAACCTCAACTTCCCCTGCGCAAGGACGCAACCCAGACCGCCACCTTTGTCGTGACCACCGCCTGGGCCCACCCGCATCGTCACACCACCGTGGCAAGTTGCGATCGGTGGAGGGGTGCGTATTCTTCTGGAAATTGCGAAGCTCCTGCCGAAAAACTGGGTTAAAAAATGGGAGGCGAACCATGGGTTATTTCCCCGTCGTGAATAGAAATCAAAAACAGATGGAAGGCATGCTGCACCGGGAACTGCCCAGAGCCTACATGGAGGATTTCTCTGTTATGGGCTTTCGGGTGGATGATTGCGAGCGAGCGATAACTTTCTTGAAGGCGGCATCTTTTGATGTGAGGCATAGCCCAGACGGCACACAGGTGAAGATCGAGGATGCCGGCCGTATCGAGGCGGTGATTCAGGTGCTGCGCGCCAACGGGCAGGCCTGCGAGTTGACCGATGTGGCCCAGGGCATGTACCAGGGGTGATAGCCGCCTTGAAACCGCCGGGAGCGGTGAATGTCAAAAGCAGGAGAAATCTTCTTTATCGGGTGCTTCAGCCAGTCTCGATCTCCCGCCGAATGACGGCTTTGTCATAAGCCGAGATCACATCCTTGTCCCGAAGAATGCCGATCACCTTTTTCCCGTTTTCCCCGCCGAGCACGGGAAGCTGGGAGATACCTATGTCGCCCATAATCTGAAGCGCCTTCAAAATACTGTCTTGCGGCGCGATTGTCTTCAGATTTGTCGTCGCAACATCTTTTGCAACGACCAGCCAGCAAAGCCCTTCTTCCTGCAAGAGCGGTCTGATATCTCTGAAGGAGATAATTCCCGTCAGGTTTCTATTTTCGTCGAGCACATGCAGATAGGAGACATCTTCTTTTTTAAACGCCTCGAGCAAGTCCAGCAGTCGCATCCCTTCGGGAACCGTCGGCGGATCCTTGAGCATGTATTGTTCGACTTCCATGGACCTCAGCAGGTTCTGTTCCATGCCGCCCGAGATGTCCACGCCCCTGCGCAGCAATTTGATGGTGTAGATCGAGCCCTTCTTCAGGGAAGAGGCCACCATGGTGCTGAGGATGCAGGTGATCATCATGGGAAGAATGATCTTATAATTGCTGCTCAACTCAAAGATGATGATGATCGCGGTGATCGGCGCGTGAGTGGTTCCCGCGACCACCGCCCCCATCCCTACGAGGGCGTAGGCGGCCGGCGATGCAATCGTGCCTGGAAAATAGAGATTCGCAATCCAGCCGAAGAACCCTCCGGCCATGGCTCCGATGAAAAGCGAAGGCGCGAAAACGCCCCCCGATCCGCCGGATCCGATGGTGATGGAGGTGGCCGCGATTTTCAAAAGCACCAGCGAGATCAAAAAGACCCCGGACAACCGGTTGAAGAGGGCCAGGTTGATGGCGCCGTACCCCACCCCGAACACATGGGGAACCTTAATCAACAGAAGACCGAGCATCAGACCCCCGATGGCAGGCTTCAGCCATTGGGGCAACGGAAGGGCATCGAAGAGATCTTCCGACTTGTACAGGGTCGTAATGAACAAAATCGCCACGAGCCCGGCAAAGATGCCGAGGATGGGATAGAGGGCGAACTCCCACAGGGTTTTCAGATGATAGGCGGGGATGCTGAAGGCAGGGAAGTCTCCGAAATAATGCCGGGAGATGGTCGTAGCCGTCACTGAAGAGAGAACCACCGGCGAAAAGGAGGCGATGCCGAAATCGCCCAGGAGAATTTCAAGGGCAAACAAAACGCCCGCGATGGGGGCATTGAAGGTGGCGGCGATGCCGGCGGCTGCGCCGCACCCCACCATGGTTTTCTGGTGCGCCCGGGCGACGTTGAATATCTGCGCGGCAGTCGAACCGAGAGAGGATCCGATCTGGACGATGGGACCTTCCCGCCCCACGGACCCGCCCGATCCGATGCAGATGGCGGAAGCCAGAATCTTGGCCGCGGCGACCCGTTTGCGGATCCGGCCGTTTCGCAGGGCTACCGCTTCCATGACTTCCGGCACGCCATGTCCCTTGGCCTCGCTGGCCGCATAGGTGACGATCAGCCCGACCACGAGCCCGCCGAGGGCGGGAATGCCGACGATCATATAGATGGGGAGCGTGTGCGCAAACGAGAGGATATCACCGGTATTTCTATAGAAAAGGTACTGGGCACCCTTGATCAGCAGGCGAAAGAGAACCGCCCCGTAGCCGCTCAAGACGCCGATGAAGGCGGCGATGAGCAGGGTCAGCATGTGCTGGTCCAGATGGTAGCGTCTCAGGGCCTGCTTGATGGTCCGGCTTCGCGCGAGCAACATGAGCGGCCTCAATTCAGGGCTTGATGGTGAAATCGCCTCCCAGGCACGGGCTATCATGGCCATCGAACCGCCGATCGCTGTCCGTGGAACAATGCAATCTATTCACATGTAACCTTGAACGCGAGATATGTCAAAAAGATATAAAACCGCTTGTTTTCAGGTGGTTAAATCTTGGCAAGGAAGGAATGGCGGCCGTAAGGCCACCGCCTGTCCCGCTTTTCAGTAAAGGCGTGGGCCGTTTCCTTTTGGGAGAGCGCCGACTGTCGCCGCACCGCCTTGACCGTTTGTGGTAAGGCAGCATAGCCATTGGGCATCTCCCGCAGCTTGGATCAGCCGCAGCAGGCCGGGGGCGACGTTCCGCTGGTGCCCGTCGCCGGTCCCGATTCAGGACCCTTTTCCCGCGCGTCTGGTACTTTTTCCGATGCCGAGACTCTCAGCGTCAGCCCTTTGAGGTCTTGAACCACTACCTCGTCACCAGGAAGCAGCTGTGAAGGACCCATCGCATCCCATAGTTCACTTCCCACTTGAACTTTGCCGCTATCGCCATCCCATTTTTTTACAAGGCATTTTTTCCCGATCATACCTGATGGGCCGCCAGACGATTTGCGCTTGCGATATCGAATCATCCAGAACAGCGGCAGGATGAGATGCTCGATGATTTCGTAAACAACGATGCAGATGAATATCGTGATCAGCGCCGATTTCATAACGCCCTCAAGGACCCTGGGCTGTCCGGTTGCTTCAACACCATTTTGATTTGCATCAAAGAAAATAGCATGGATCTGTTGTCATTCAGGAATGGATACGGCATCATCATCATATTCGCCCTTGGCCGCAGTTCGATGACAGGCGATACAATTGGATAAGGAGCCCACAGACTTTCGTTGGAATACTTCCGGCGCAATCTCATGATGCTTCCTGCGAATATAAGGAATGTCGGTGATTCGCGCAGGTACCGAACCTCCCAGGCAGTTCATTATCTTTCCAGCCAGTTTGGCAGATGATTTATCGGCGCCATTCGATGCCAGAAAACCACTGATCTCAGGCCGTGCACCCTCATCAAGATCCACCGTCTCTCCAAAATGATCGTCGGTGCCATCAAGAATTATTTTCCACGATGCGGCCGGCAATAACTCCGGCTGATAGGCAAAATGGCAGGCCCCGCATTGGTCGGCATAGGTGGAATTGCTGACCGGCTTCAGGTTCCTGTAACCGGAATGATTGTCCTCCGTGTGTCTGCGCTCGCGCCGGTGATGCTTTTGGCCGTCATCGTCGGCGTTTAGGGTCGGTGCCAGGACAAACGAAACCATTAACAACGATACCCACCCGATGGTTCTGAAGTAAGAAAGGTTCACGGTCTGCTCCTTAACCCCCAACTTCTCTTAACTCATCGATATTAAATAGTGAAATCCAGTATAACCAGCTTTCCCACCAACCGGCCCAGAAAAGACAATTTCATCCAGGATTTCCAGATGCCAGACGAGGATAATCGGTTTGTAGAAGAACCTGATACCAAAGGCAATAATTCAGCGATAGTCCGTATTCTGCGCACACCGTATGAAACGAAATTTACGTCCACCATATAACCTGCACAGCTGAAGAGGCGGTTGCGCCTCTGCGCGGTCGATCGCTTCACGGCTCCCAGGTTTTCCAGATGGCCGAGTGCCGTGTTGGCCGTGGTCGGAGTTAGGCCGGTCTTGTCGGCGATCCAGTCCGAAGTGGCGATGGGGTACTCCATTATTTAATCTTGACGGTGCATCCAAGGATAAGGATCGGGAAAGAGGGAAGCAGATGGATTTCCCGATCGAGAGACTACTCCGCCCTGCCGGTCAACAGGCCCATGGCATCGAGCAACTGCCTGTCTTTGCTCTGCTGCAACTGCTGGGCCGTCATGCCGCGCTCTTCCAGCGGCGTGAGCGGGCTGACCCCGGCTGGCAGTGGCACCACCAGGTCGGGGGTGATGCCCTTGTGCCAGATGGTTTCCCCATCAGGCGTAAGCCATTCCCTGATGGCCAGCAGCAGGGCCGATCCGTCAGAGAGCGGAAATTTCTGCAAAACCGTTCCCGTACCAAAGGTTTTGGTGCCGACAAGTCTGGCGCGTTGATGATCTTTGAGTGCGCCGGCCACGATTTCGGAAGCACTGGCGGTGCCGCCGTTCACCAGACAGACCATGGGAATATGCCGCGCCGCGCCGCCCTTTTCCACCGGGATGTCCCTGAGCTGCCCTTTGGCGTCCTTCTCGAGCAGCACGTTTCCGCCTTGCAGGAACTGGCTGGCGGTGGAAACGGCATCGTCCAGCACGCCGCCCGGATTGTTGCGCAGGTCGAGCACGATTCCCTGCGACTTTTCGCGTTCGATCGCCTTCAAGGCTATAATGAGGCTTTGGGTGACCTTCTCGCTGAACGCCGAGATGCGCAGATGGTCGATGCGGGTGCCCGGCAATCGGATCCAGGTCACATTTTCAGCGGTAATATCGGCCCGCGTCAAGGTAGCCTCGCGCGTCAGGCTGGTTTGCGGATCGAGTAACAGCAGCCTCACGTTGGTTCCCACCGGTCCGGAGACCAGCTTGACCACCTGGAGCAGGCTGAGCCCGGCCACATTCTTGCCGTCGACGGCCAGAATGATTTCACCGGCCCGGACCCCCGCCTTTTGGGCCGGTGAATTGTCCAGGGGCGCAACAATCGTCACATGCCCGTCCTTCATTTTGATTTCGATACCGATTCCTTTGTAGTGGCCTTTGGTGAATTCCTCCTCGCGTTTGATTTCCTCCGGAGTAAGAAAAGTGCTGTGGTCGATATCCCCGAGCGCATCCACCATGCCGTTGATGGCGCCATATGTCATGGCGGTCGGTTGGACGGCCGTCCGATCGACATAGTGCGCCTCAATAGTATTCCATGCTTCGGCCATCAATTCGAAATCGGATTTTGCAGAGGCGGGTATTTTACCTGAAGGGGTGCAAGCGGTGAACATTTGCCATAGGAGCAAGGCCGCGAAAACAGCCGGGGCGCTGGTCATAAACATGCTTCTGCCGGACACCAAACATTTTTTGCCTGCATTCATGTCGCCATCCTTTTCTAAATCGGCCGACTCACGCGTCTGAGGCCCCATCACATCACGCCGAGAATCCACCCCTCAACCCGGGCTACAGGATACTCTCCGGGGAGCATCGGCGGCTTGAGGAAACCGACCCTCTTTAACTCCTTTTCACCATCCAGAACGGCTTACGGGGATTGTTGTCGGGATGATCTGCTTTAGGCGCAGGAGTCTGTCTTCAGATGTCAGGGAATCTGACATTTCGCTTTTCGATTTAGTCCTCATATAAAACTCAACTATTTCTTTGTCCGCCCCCCCAGCAGGGCATCCAGCGCCTCGATGACCACGCCCTCTAAAGTGCTGTCGTGTTCCTTCGCGTACCTTTGAATTCTTTCAGCCAGTCGGCAGGGGATGTTGATGATAATTTGCTCGGTTTCGTCAGAACATTTGATTGAATTGAGTTGGTTTGACAAAAGTTAAATCCTCTCAGTCGATATCATTTTGGCCATCTGTAAGTGAACTCATCAGTGGCCCATCCGTGCGCCACACCCAGCAGGTGTTTTCCATCTTCTGCCCGACAATTCCTGGAGCCTTATATTTTCGATCCAGACCACTGAAAACCCCCTGGAACGCCGCTGGTGCCATAGCAGTCAGTAAAGCCACCAAATGAACACATCCCTTAGCGCCACCAACAAGATTTTTCACCTTCGATGTGAACCCGGAAACGATTTGCATTCCCTTTATAGGCTCAAGGCATTTGATCGTTTCGATGCAATATTCATTCGGAAGCGTTGGCATCTCAACCTCGATATCCTCGATATGCAGGTCGAGCCCCTTCACCATCATCCTTATGATCATGTGGTGAATGGTTCCAGGGGATCGGAGCCCTACCGGTCCGAATGAATCGGCCAGGCGATCATCTTTCAAAACACCTTCGACGATGAAGGTATCATCGGAGCATTTGTAAGTGGCAAATTGTATCTGTCGCGTGTGGATTTTTTGGGCTGCCGTTTTATCGAAACTCATCCTGTAACTCCGGTCGCTTCAAACCTGCTTTATTCAGCCTTGGAACGCCCATCGATTGAAATTTAATATCAGCTCTTTCAACTGTAGCACATTGGGTCCCATATCGTTGCATTAGATTTTTTGATCAACGGGCGGCCGTTTAGGTGTTAAGCGCTTTGACCGGGATATGTAAGCGTATTGGGACAAACGGGTTTACCGACAATCAGCTAATAGTTGCATCCCTTATGAACGGGGAACAGCTTCTGATGTTCCTGATGGAATACGGCATTGGTGTCCATCGCTCAACGCCCGATCTGTTTGAGATTGACGAAAAATTGGGGCAGGAGGCTGGATTGAAGAAGGACGAAAAGGTTCAAGGTCACGGGTTGGTTGCGAAGCACCTTAGGGATGCTGCTTGGTACCAGATATCAAATCGCAAATTTATGCACGAATCTGAGTGGCACCCTGTCTACGCTGAAAGGCGGTGTGTTCCGACCGGCGAACGACCGGAACACACCCGAGGATGTGCTTGTTTAGGCTAGACCGGTTCTTTGAGCACGAATGTGCCGTCCTTGTGGATGGTGAGTTCTCCATCCAGGTAGTAGACCTCTTTCAGCTCAGGACGTTTATCCTTGACCATGTAGTATGATTCGCCGCTGCGCGCGCCGGTGCCGCACACGAAGACGATCGGTTTATCCGCCGGGAGCGTCGAAATCTTCTTCTCCAGATCGTCGACCGGTATATTGATCGCCGTCTTCAACGCACCCTTGTCGTATTCATTCTTGTCGCGTACATCGATCAGCATGATTTGAGATGGGTCCTCGGCCAGGATTTTCTTGAATTGCGCCGGGTCGATGGTCCCTTCTGCTTTGCCGGCCTTGAAGCTGTTGGCCGTGGGCTTGGCCACGGGAGCCGCACCGGCAGCAGCCTTCGCGGTTACGGTCTCCGCACCGACCGCCGCCACCCACCCCGGATAACCTTCGGGATAGACTTTGACATTGGTGTATCCCAAGGCGATGGCTTTGGATGCGGACTTGCTGCTCAAAGGACATGCCAGCCCACCGCAATAGAAGACCAGCAGCTTATTCTTGTCTGCGGGCAGTTGGGCGGTGAGTTTGTCGAACTGGCTGTCGGAAATGGAGATGGCGCCGGGGATATGACCCTGGTCATATTTTCCCTGCTTGGGCCGCGAATCGACCAGCACCATATCGGCCTTGGCATCGACCTGTTGTTTGACCCAATCGGTGGAAACGGCCGCAAAATTGCCGGGGACTTTCATCCAGCCTGGAAAGCCGTCGGAGAATACCTTGACGTTGGTGTAGCCAAGGGCTTCCGCTTTGCGTGCCGATTTGTGGCTCAGGTCACAGGCCGGTCCTCCGCAATAGAAAATCAGCAGGGCATTTTTATCCACTGGCAGCATGTCCCGCATTTGCTCGAATTTGCTTTCGGGAATGCTGATCGCCATGGGAATATGCCCTTCATCGTACTTGGGACGCCGGGGGCGCGCATCGATCAGCATGACCCCCTCAGGCATGGGCGTCTGAACGTGCTGTTGAACGAAAGCAACGTCCACGATGGCATGAAAGGGCCCAGCCTCCGACGCTGCCGGCTGGGTCGCCGGTGCGCTGGGGGTCGTGGTGCTGCACCCGGTCATAAAGACGAGCAACATGCCCAAGGCCGCTACGAAGTTAAAAGCCTGTCGCGTTCGCATGGTTTTTCTCCTTTTTCTGCCGCAAACCTGAAAATGTTTGATGGGTTACTTGCATTTGGCCGGGGTGGGAGAATCCGCTGCAAATTCCCACAGGTAGCTGTAGATATCGTTGAGATCTTCCGCTGTCAGTGCAGCCCATTCCTGATCGCAGCCGAACTGGGCAAAATCCTTGTTTGCAAAAACCTTGTCCCACTGTGCCCGGGTTTTGGCATCCGGGTTGACTGTCGGTTTGGGGGATTCCACAGCGCCGCGCGCCATGCAGGTCGAGTACACTTTACGATATGTATATTTGCCTTTGCGCGGATTACCTTTTTCCGAAGCCGTGGCGGGGCCGATAAAAACCAGGCCCAGCATCAGCGCAACAACCCCAATAACAAGACGTTTGATCACCGTTTTTCTCCTTTTATGAATTCTCAATTCTTTCGTGTGGTGTTAACACGATAACTCCCGCACAGTGTTTGAGCAAAGGATATGCCAAGAGGCTGAGATGGATTAACCAGCTTGAAACAATTAGTTTTATCGCTTTTGCCAGGGTGCCTCGGCGCGGGAATCCAAAGACAACATTAACAGGGAAGGTTGTCTGGCGGGAATGATGATATCCGCTGCGTTCCTGTGATTCCATTGAACTGGACGTCAGTGCTGCATTACTTCGAGCAAGGGGCGTGCCTCTTGCGAAGCTCCGCACAGGTCCATTTGACTGCCTGGCGAGCGCTTTGGATGGGTCGGCAGCAGGTGAATATGTATATTAACGACTGTTAACAATTTAACAGTTCCCGATCGCGATAGGCGCGATGGAGGTGCTCTTTGCATTCATATATTTCCACGGCTTCCGAAGACCGACGCATGATTATCGTTCCAAATATGATCCCGATGATTCCAAATAGCTTTTGTGCCTGATCGGATACCTTCCCAGAGTACCGATCTATTCTGAATCGCATCCGTTTGTGGGGCCAGGCCGTCCATTTGACCTTTCCCCAACTCAGACAAATATTTCAACATTGCCTCTGGCCTTTCTGGGCAATTGTTAAATGTTTCCAGAGAACACAATGGGCGGCAGCATGAATTCCGCTTGGTGCCGCACCTGGGTATATAGGGGGCCATAGTGACCATTGCGAATCCGAAGCATGAAAAATGAAAGGAGATGGGCATGAGCAAGAATTCGACAAGTAAAGAGGGCCCGGGCGCCGACCGAGAACCCATCGTCGCCAGATGCTACACCACCTCGGCCGAAGGAAAAGTCATCAAGTGCCGCAAAGCAGAAGGCGAATATTGCTCGGTATTTGTGTCTCCAGCCGCCAAATGGCGATTGGGTGACTGCCCAATGGCCGATGAATTTCTCAGAACCAAATCACCGCAAAAACCGGCCGCAAAAGTGAGAGTAGGGCAGCAGAAGCAAAGAAAATGAATGTAGTTCTCTACGAAGCCAAGTTTTCGAAATATTGAGAAATGGGATCAATGTTCCGGGTATGAATAGGTCGCTTTTACCGGCTCATTGGCGGAATTTTAGTGCGCGGAAAAAGATTTTAGAGCGGAAATCGGACAGTTTGAATCTCCATCCCAAGTGAAGTTCGGAAAACATGACACTGCATCGATCAACGATTCGAATGGCTTTTTTAAGGGTTCAGCTTATCCCTTGATTACCCCGAGCACTTAAACGTCACCACTTTCCGTGCGGACAGCATTAGAACCTATCCAGTCGCTGGGTTTCGTCCACGGCTCTGTCCCTTGCTCTTTCAGAATTTGCCGAACCCACTCACCAGGAGATCATCACCCCTCGCCAGGGTGCCTTTGATGATCTCAAGCATGCGCTCAATGATCTGGAATCTCCTCTTTTTGGGGAAACCATTCTGCTCGGCGATCACTTAAACGAGTTGGGCTTTGGTCAGGGTCATCGGAAACCTGCCTTCTTGGGGGATGGTTTAAGATATTATTTGGCACTTCGATCTATTTCGCTGGCCACTTCAGCACCTCGAAAATTGGATTTGGCACAGGTCTGGGTAAAACAATAGTTCCAAGTCCATCTCCACCGCCGACCTCACAGAACCCACTAAGAGGAGCGACCGACTATGGCCATCAACGATCTGTTTCAAGGAATCATGAAGAGTATCAAACAGTTTGCCGACGAGATCGCCGAACAGCGGCTGCAGTAAAAAATGCAGGAGTCCGGACGAGGTCCGGCGAATGGGAGGGAGAATGCGGAGAATATTGAGGCGTAAGAGAAGCGAGGTGTGACGAATTTCCCGAAAAGGGAGTGATCGGGGCGGGAGCGCCGACACCCTGAAAGCGGCATAAGTCGCTGACAATGCGAAGAAAAACAAAACCCGCCCAATAACCGGACGCGGTTAGTGGGCGGGTTATCTTTTTTAAATTGGTGGAGGCGGCGTCCATCATATTTCGCAAATAATATATTTTATTTCAAAATGTTAATTTATTTTATTTAAATAAATACCGTTAAAAATACCGTCAATTGTCATTCGCTACAATGAATTAAACTTTTAGCTTTCTCCGCATGCCTGCATTTTTACACATTAACCCAAAATAAACCCTTAATCAGACAATTATACGACTTCATCATGTGATTGATTTCATATTCAGTCACCACCAAACTCTTAAGGGTGATATTAATATAATGCTATTAAAAGCTTTGACAGCAACTGTCAATAACTGTTAGTTTTGTACTTATTTTGAGGTGTGAGGTTGAGTTTTGCCTTGATATTGGAGGGTGCGTTTGATGACAGAAAAACCAGGCGATGTCCTAACCATTGAGGAGCTGGCCGTCTACCTGAAGGTCCCGAAATCGACGCTTTACAAACTCGTTCGAGAAGGCAAGATCCCCTCCCAAAAGATCGGCCGTCACTGGCGATTCCGAAAAGGAGCCATTGATCATTGGCTCGAGGAAACGCGGGTGACTGAGCCCGGATCAGGAGGAGATCGCTAATGGCGGAACCTCTCGCCGATAGAGTCTTAAAGAGAGTCGAACAGGCTGCTGAGTTGTACCACCGCCTCGTCATACTTGTGGCTCCGGCTGGTGGAGGCAAGACTGCAGCGTTTCAGGACATTCACGAGCGAACGGCGGCTCCGCTGATCAATGTCAACCTCGAGCTGTCACGGCGCATGCTCGATCTCACTGAGCGCCAGCGGGCATTGCAGTTGCCCCGCCTTCTCTCGGAGATTGTCGTCGCAGCCGCAACTGACATGGTCTTGCTGGACAACGTCGAGGTCCTCTTTGACATCTCTCTAAAACATGATCCAGTGCGGCTCCTGCAGGGGCTCTCACGGAATAAGACGGTGGTTGCGGCCTGGAGCGGCTCCATCAACGGCGAAAACATTGTTTATGCGACGCCGGATCATCCCGAATACAGACGTTATCCCGTACGAGATTTCCTGGTAGTGAACTCGGAGGCTATTACATGAAAATACAGAACGAAAGCGCAGGGGGGCAGACGCGATGAAATACGGAGAGTTGATTCAGTTCGAGCCTATCGAGTCTGTTGTGCAATTGAGAGACGCCGACGAGGCCACTGCAGCCCGCCAACTGGTTCAGACTTATGTCATCTCCGAGGAGATGGCCGATAAGCTGGTAAACCTTGTTGTTCCTCAGCTCCAGTTCGATCAGCCCATGGATAATAAGGGCTTGTTGGTCGTTGGTAATTACGGCACCGGTAAGTCTCACCTCATGTCCGTAATCTCCGCCCTGGCCGAAAACGGCGATCTCGCGGTACATTTGAACGACAAGCGTGTGTCCAGCGCCGCGGGCAAAATCAGCGGGCGCTTCAAGGTGGTTAGAACAGAGATTGGCGCAACCACCATGACTTTGCGCGACATCCTGGTGGCCGAATTGGAAGAGCACCTTGCTGCGATGGGCGTGGCCTATTCGTTCCCGGCCGCAGACAAGGTCCCCAACAACAAGCGCGCCTTCGAAGAAATGATGACCGCATTCTACCAGGAGTATCCCGATCACGGTCTGCTCCTGGTAGTGGATGAGCTGCTCGATTACCTGCGCACACGCAAGGATCAGGAACTGATCCTCGACCTCAACTTTCTGCGTGAGATCGGAGAGGTTTGCAAGGACCTGCGCTTTCGCTTCATCGCCGGAGTTCAGGAAGCCATCTTCGATAGTCCGCGTTTTTCCTTCGTAGCCGACAGCATCCGTCGGGTTAAGGATCGCTTCGAGCAAATCCTCATCGCCCGAAGGGATGTTAAGTTCGTGGTGGCCGAGCGTCTACTCAAGAAAACTACCGACCAGCAGGTGAAAATCCGGGAGTACCTCACCCCGTTCGCCAAGTTCTATGGTAGGATGAATGAGCGCATGGACGAGTTCGTGGGCCTCTTTCCCGTGCATCCAGACTATATAGATACATTTGAACGGGTCACAGCGGTTGAAAAACGCGAGGTGCTCAAGACCTTGTCACTGGCCATGAAGAAGCTACTCGGCCAGGACGTACCTGACAACCGGCCCGGGGTTATAGCCTATGACAGCTACTGGACCGCTCTGCGTGAGAACCCGTCCTTCCGCGCCGTGCCGGACATCAAGGCAGTCATCGACTGCAGCCAGGTGCTCGAATCTCGCATCCAGCAGGCCTTTACTCGCCCTGCATACAAACCAATGGCTTTGCAGCTTATCCATGCGTTGTCGGTCCATCGCCTGACGACGGGGGACATTTACGCCTCCTTGGGAGCGACAGCGGAGGAACTGCGCGACGGCTTATGCCTCTTTCAACCGGGGATCGAGGAGTTGGGCGGCGATCCGGCCGACGATCTGCTCTCCCAGGTTGAGACCGTCCTGCGGGAAATACACAAAACCGTCAGCGGGCAGTTCATCTCTACAAATCCCGACAACCGCCAGTATTATTTGGACCTAAAGAAGACCGACGATTTCGACGCACTGATCGAGAAGCGGGCAGAAAGCCTCGATTCTTCACAGCTCGACCGCTACTACTACGAGGCGCTCCGACGGGTTATGGAATGTACCGATCAAACCTATGTGACAGGCTACAAGATATGGCAGCACGAGCTCGAATGGCTGGAGCGCAAGGCCGCCCGCCAGGGATACCTTTTCTTCGGTGCTCCTAACGAACGATCCACAGCAGTGCCGCCGAGGGATTTCTATCTCTACTTCATCCAACCTTTTGACGCACCGCATTTCAAGGACGAGAAAAAGCCCGACGAGCTTTTCCTCCGCCTGGCAAATATTGATGAGGAGTTCCGCGCCGCACTACGTAATTACGCGGCGGCCCTCGATTTGGCAGCTGCCGCTTCCGGTCATGCTAAGTCCACCTATGAATCCAAGGCGTCCAACTTCCTGCGCGACCTCGTACAGTGGCTCCAAAAAAACATGACCACAGCTTTTGAGGTCACCTACCATGGGCGCTCTAAGTCGCTCACCGAATGGGCTAAGGGGAAATCCATTCGCGAGCTTTCCGGCATCGGTTCCCATGAGCGCATTAATTTTCGCGATTTGGTGAACACCATCGCAGGTATATGCCTCGAGACCAGATTCCAGGACCAGGCGCCCGAATATCCGTTCTTTTCAGTGTTGATTACTGGCGCCAACCGGGCCCAGGCAGCTCAAGACACGCTTCGCGCTATCGCCGGACAGAACCGCACCAAACAAGCCACTGCGGTGTTGGACGCGCTGGAGCTGCTCGACGGTGACCGACTCGACCCATACCGCTCCAAATACGCCAAGCATATTCTCGGCGTAGCCCAAAAAAAGGGCCATGGGCAGGTAGTAAACCGTTCCGAACTGATTCAGGATGTTCTCGGCGTGGAGTACCTCGCACCACAATCCCTCCGGTTGGAGCCCGAATGGGCCGTAGTGGTGTTGGCTTCGTTGGTCTATGCCGGCGAGGCGGCTCTCTCCATCCCGGGAAAAAAGTTCGATGCCACGGGTCTGCCGCATCTGGCCGGGACAGGCATTGACGAGCTGGTAAAGTTCAAGCACATCGAACGGCCCAAGGACTGGAACCTTCCAGCGCTCAAGGCGCTTTTTGAACTGCTCGGGCTCACGCCGGGCATGGCCCAACTGGTAACCCAGGGCAAGGATGAACCTGTCCAGGAGCTGCAAAAAGCCGTCACAGTCGTAGTGGAGAAACTGGTGCTCGCGCAGCAGAGCCTTCAGACCGGACTGTTCTTCTGGGGTCGTGGGCTCCAAGCTGAGGAAGAGGTCAAGAAGGTCCGCACCAAATTGGACGAGACCAAGACTTTCCTCGAATCCCTACAAGCATACACCACGACCGGAAAGCTCAAAAATTTCCGTTATGACACCTCAGAGGTGACCGCTCATCGGAGTGGGCTCAAATCCCTTGATGAAATCAAATCGCTTGAGGAATTGGTGGTGGACCTCGGGTCCACGGCATCATACCTATCCACCGCCGAAGCGGTGCTGCCCACTGGCCACGAGTGGATCGACAAGATGAAAGCGGCACGGGAGGAGATCCTCGCCCAGATCAGCGATCCGGCCAAAAGGAGTGCGGCCACCTTCCGCCAGCAGACCCAGCGCAGGCTCGGCGAGCTTAAGAAGACCTACCTCCTGGCCTACCTCTCCATGCACGCCAAGGCGCGTCTTGGTGTAAATGAGGACAAGCGCAAGGCCCAACTTATGGGTGATGAGCGGCTCAAGGGTCTACAGAAGCTCTCAACCATCGATCTGATGCCGCGCCAGCACCTCTCAGATTTCCAGAACCGGCTCGCGGGATTGAAGAGCTGTTTTGCGCTCACCGAGCAGGAACTGCAGGCCTCGCCGGTCTGCCCCCATTGCAACTTTAAGCCGGGCTCAGAACCGCCCACGGCTCCTGCGGCGACAATGCTGGACTCCCTGGACGTCGGGCTCGATAAGATGGTCGAGAATTGGACCCAGACGCTGCTCACCAACCTCGAAGACCCGACCACGAAGGGGAACCTGAGTCTGCTCATGCCAGGACCGCACAAATTGGTGGATGGCTTCATCAAGAAACGAACCCTGCCCGACGACCTTGATCAGGATTTCATTCACGCCTTGCAGGAGGTGCTTTCCGGGCTGACCAAGGTTCCGGTCAAGATCGGAGACCTCCGCGACGCCTTGCTCGCAGGGGGTTCGCCGGTGACACCAGCGGAGTTGAGAAAGCGGTTCGATGAATACCTGGACGGACTGACCAAGGGCAAGGAGCCCGGCAAAGTCCGGATCGTATTGGAGTAACACCGTGGATCATGAAGAATTGATAGCCCGGCTCAACAAATATGAATGGAATGATGTTGAGTTCAAAAAGGCTCAGCGTGGCGTACCAGAAGATGTATACGAAAGCGTTTCTGCTTTTGCCAATACATCAGGCGGCTATCTGGTATTCGGTGTTCAGGACAATCGCGGATCATTCGAAATCGTTGGTGTAATTGAAGTCGACAAGGTTCAGAACGATTTTCTGAGTTGCCTTCGCGCCGGAAACAAGTTTAACTGCGCGATATCTGTTCAAGAGAGTGCATTGGAGCACGAAGGAAAAACGCTATTGGTGTTCCATGTGCCTGAGGCGCGCCGAAAAGATAAACCGATTTATCTGCAGGGAGATATTAGAAAATCCTACATCCGACGAGGAGGCGGCGATGAGCGATGCAGTGGGCCTGAGATCGAGCGCTTTCTTCGCGATGCAGCGGAAACCACCTATGACAACGAAGTCATGTCCGGCCTGAATGCTGAGGATTTTTTTGACCAACCCTCGGTCACATGGTATCGCCGGGTGCTTCAAGAGAAACAGGCCAATCGACATGCCGATCTAAGCGATGTGGAGTTCCTCAACGAATGGGGCCTCGTTGTCGAATCAGATCAAGATCTTAAGCCAACCCGCGCCGCAGTTTTGCTTTTTGGCAAAGCTCGCATTTTGCGAAGCTTACTTCCTCGCGGTGTGGTCGATTACCAACGGATCGATTTGCCGTTCGACCAATGGTCACCGGAACATCGCTGGAGTGACCGTGTGGTACTGGAAGAGAATATCATTCAAGCTTGGCAAGTGTTGGTCGAGAAATATTTCCGTCTTTCAGAGAGGCCCTTCTCAGTCGATGCCGCTACCTTGCGCCGACATGATGACCCACCAGACTACATTTCCTTCCGAGAAGCTTCCATAAACCTGCTCATCCATCAGGATTTTGGTGATCAAACCAGAAAACCGGTCATCAAAATATTCGCAGACCGCACGGTGTTTTGGAATCCTGGAGACGCGTTCGTCAATGTGGATCAACTATTAGACCCAATCGAAAAGGAAGTGCGCAACCCTGCCATTGTTGCGGCTTTTCGACGGATCGGTCTGAGTGACCAAGCAGGCACAGGGGTTCGTTCCATTTTTGGTAATTGGCGACAATTGGGATTCGTTCCTCCACTTATAAGCAACGACAAGGGAGAAAAAACATTCGAAATCACCTTGCTTAAGGAAACGCTGCTCACTGAGGAGCAACGACTTTTTCAAGCCCAATTGGGCGTGCGGCTCTCCGACCAGGAAGCAGCCGTCTTTGCTTACGCCTGCCGCGCAGGTTCGGTCGGTATCACAGATGCCAAAGCGGTAATGGGGCGCGGGGAGCGAGAAGCCGGCCAGGTTTTAGATCACCTTGTCACTCAAACTCTCCTGGCGGTGTTAGAACCCAGCGTACGATGGGGACTTGCACCCCATCTCCAGGATCGCTTCACTCAAAGCGACCAAATGGCAAACAAAACGGAGAGCTTGGTCACTAACCAACCTACCGAACAGCCTGGAAGCTTGGTCACTCCGAGACTGACCAAGCTGACCGAGCATCAGCGGAAAATTATGTTCCTTTGCGAGATACCACGGAGCCAGGCAGACCTCATGAAGGCGCTTGGCTTGTCCCATCGCACCTTTTTCAAGCGCACTCATTTGGACCCTCTGATAAAGGCGAATCTGGTCCGCATGACGCACCCCGAAGAGCCGAACCATCCCAATCAGGCCTATGTCGTCACAGAAGCCGGGCTCAGCCTTCTCGCGTCCTGGAAAACGAACTCTAAGCCCAGAGGCAAACCATGACCGACCTTTCCGCTCAAATTAATACGAGCACTGCACAAGATGGCGAATGTGACGAGAAGTTGGTCACTAAACACATTCACAGAAAATGAGGAAGTTCATGACAAAGCATGACCACAGGACACAGATTTCAATATTTCCGGAAAAGGGTGAGCAATCTATGGGGCCGGTGGAATGCCTCGGAATGAGGTTTATGAACGACGAAAAACGGCGCAACTATTTCCTCGGTATTCTACAGGAGAAGCTGGGGGACCACGAATTCCGCAAAGCTGATGGATTCCCCATTGGCTCCGACAAGGACATTTTGGCGCTGTCAGATCCGCCTTACTATACTGCCTGTCCAAACCCATTCATTGAGGAGTTTATTAAGCATTATGGCAAGGCCTACGATCCGATGAAGCCATACAGCCGCGAGCCTTTCGCCGCAGATGTGAGCGAAGGTAAGAACGATCCGATTTACAACGCCCATTCATACCATACCAAAGTGCCGCACAAAGCCATCATGCGGTACATCCTGCACTACACCGAGCCGGGAGATGTGGTATTCGATGGTTTTTGTGGTACTGGGATGATGGGTGTCGCAGCTCAACTGTGCGGGGATAAGGCGGTGGTCGAATCTTTGGGCTACATGGTGAATAAAGACGGAACCATTCTTCAGCACGAAACAGACGAGAACGGTAAGTCAATTTGGAAGCCGTTCTCAAAACTTGGCTCACGCCGGGCCGTGCTCAATGATCTTTCTCCGGCGGCTACTTTCATCGCTTATAACTACAACATACCGGTGGATGCACCGGCGTTTAAGAGGGAGGCAAAGCGCATCCTAAAGGAAGTCGAAGATGAATGCGGCTGGATGTACCACACGTTGCATTCTGACGGTAAGACTGAATGCAAAATTAATTATGCGATATGGTCAGATGTATTTGTCTGCCCAGAATGTGCAGGTGAGCTCGTTTTTTGGGATGTTGCGGTAGATAAAGATAATGGATTGGTTCGCTCGGAATTTAGTTGTCCGAGCTGCCACGCCATACTGACAAAACGGTCACTTGACCGAGCTTTTATTACATTCAGTGACGTTGGCCTTGGAACACCGACAAGACAAGCCAAGCAAGTCCCTGTACTGTACAACTATAACTTTTTAAAACGCTCCTATATGAAAACCTTGGGGCCCTTTGACTTAAAATTGTTGGAAAAGATCAATGCCATCACTTCAGAAGAATGGTTTCCATCTGCACGGATGCCTGAGGGTGACGAATCTCGTAGAAATGACGACGCTGGAATTACACATACTCATCATTTTTATACAAAACGAAATAGACTAACCCTGGCCAAGTTTTTTTCCAAGTGCTCTTCGCATTTATGCAAATGGCTCGTTACTGGAACAATGCAGCGTGCTTCTAAGCAACACCAAATTGCGATTTCACGGATTGGAGGTCCCAAAGCAGGAGAGGGGGGGGCTACTGCTGGACATAGAAGAGGAACCCTGTATATTCCCTCCAATCAAGTGGAATTTAGTCCCTTTTCCCTCATTTCGGAAAGACTCAAAATGTCATTGAAGACGGCAAATAGGCCATGGGCAAGTAATAGAGAGTTCGCCATCGAGACAGCCTCCGTCACACAAACGCGCATCGGTGATAATGAAGTTGACTACGTATTCACCGATCCACCATTTGGTGGGAATATCATGTATTCAGAATTGAATTTCATATGGGAATCAATTTTACGGGTCAGGACAAATTCAGAAAAAGAAGCTATAACGAACAAAACCCAAAAGAAGATGCTGCTTGATTATCAAGATCTCATGTACAGATGTTTCGGTGAATATTTTCGAGTTCTAAAGCCAGGTAGATGGATGACCGTAGAGTTTCATAATTCGCAAAATGCAGTCTGGTCGTCTATTCAAGAATCTCTTCAAAAAGCAGGCTTTGTTGTAGCAGATGTTCGAATATTGGACAAAAAAATAAAGACCCATACACAAAGAACTGCTGGCGGATCTGTCAATAAGGATTTGGCGATAACGGCATATAAACCCAACGGCGGACTTGAGGAACGCTTCAAGCTTGAAGCTGGCACTGAAGAAGGCGTTTGGGATTTCATCCGCACTCACCTGAATCAGCTCCCAGTTTTTGTCTCCAAAGACGGACAAGCCGAAGTTATCGCTGAGCGCCAAAATTACTTGCTCTTCGATCGCATGGTAGCTTTCCACGTCCAGCGTGGTGTGACAGTCCCGCTATCAGCAGCGGAATTTTATACTGGACTTGTTCAGAGGTTTTCTGAGAGAGATGGTATGTTTTTTCTCTCCGACCAGGTCGCTGAATACGATAAGAAGCGTATGAAGGTCCGCGAGGTTTTGCAGCTTGAGCTATTTGTTACTGATGAATCATCGGCTATCCAATGGCTCAAACAGCAGCTCGTTAAGAAGCCACAAACCTTCCAGGAGCTTCACCCACAGTTCCTCAAAGAGATCGGCGGCTGGCAGAAACATGAAAAGCCATTAGAACTTTCACAGCTCCTTGATGACACCTTCTTATGCTACGATGGCAAGGGAGAGGTGCCGAGCCAGATTCACAGCTATCTATCCACAAACTATAAGGAACTGCGTAATCTGCCAAAGGATGCTCTGGAACTCCAGAATAAGGGGAAAAATCGTTGGTTTGTGCCCGATCCGAACAAGGCTGGCGATATGGAGAAGAAACGGGAGAAGGCTCTACTCAAGGAGTTCGAGGAATACAGGACTTCCAGCCAAAAGCGTCTGAAAGTGTTCCGTCTCGAGGCCGTCCGCGCCGGATTCAAAAAAGCATGGCAAGAAAAATCAAATGAGGGATACCGAACCATTATTGAGGTAGCCAGGAAAATACCCGAGAATGTCCTCCAGGAAGACCCAAAACTCCTAATGTGGTATGACCAAGCTCTCACACGAACTGGAGAAGAGTGATGCCAGAGAGATGGATTCACAAAGACCTTACTCATAAGGTAGAAGATATCCTTTCTCAGGCCGACGCATACCACATAAAATATTATGCATCAGAAACGTTCAGCGGCCCATCTTTATATTTCCACCGTCGTGCTCTTGCAGATCAGGATATAAGTTGGACGGAAAAAATAGAATTAATTTATGCCGTGTTGGCATCTTGGGGTATGCATCGTATGGGGGCGAAAGGCTCAAAGATGCAGCGATTTGTTGATTTTGAAAAGAGCATCACTTCTGTGCGAACTGATATCGATATGTTAGGACAAAAAGAGCTCAACGCTCTCACCAAATCTGATTGGGATGCCATCGAAAGAGTATTTAAGGGCATTAAAGTCATGGCAAGCGGGGCTACAATCGTTGGGAACTCAAAAGTCATGGCGCACATTCTACCGAAGATAGTTGCGCCTGTTGATCGGGAGTATACTCTCAATTACCTGTTTGGTAACAAGATGTTTCAAAATGGCCTTGAGCGAGAATGGAAATTAATGCGCAAGATCCTATTGGACTTCTACCATCCCATTGCAACAGATAGAAAATTCCAGGACAAAGCCAAGGTCTGGATTGCTGACGAAGACTGCTTTCAATGGGATACATCGATTTTGAAAGTTGTTGATAACTTGGTTATTGGTGCGGTGCGAAAGATAAACGATGCAGATTGATGCGAATAGCTGGTACTACAGCCCGGACCATGGGCAGCTCTGTCAGGTTATCGAAGTTCAGACGCTTTGGAGTGAAACGACATGCCGTATCTGGCTGCCCGGGCGCGACTCTGTGGTCCGAATACACGCCTCCCGGCTCAAACCCATTGAGAGTGCTCGTACCAGCTCGCCGGATAATATTGCCTACATTGCTGCCGCCGCGCGTGTGGCCGACGCTCTGACTCAGGACGTCCTGCTCGCGCCTATCGAGTCCTCCGTCATCCCGCTTCCGCACCAGATCCGGGCCCTGTCCCGCGCCATCAGCAACGACCGGGTGCGCTATCTCCTGGCGGACGAGGTCGGCCTGGGCAAGACCATCGAGGCCGGACTCATCCTGCGGGAGCTCAAGCTTCGTGGGCTGGTCAAGCGGACGCTCGTCATTGCCCCGAAAGGACTGGTGAACCAGTGGGTCAGCGAGATGCGATTTCATTTCGGAGAGACCTTCCAGCTCGTGCTCCCCGAGGATATCAAGACCCTGAAAAGGATTGCACCGTCCTCCGGCCCAGAAAACGGGAACCACAATCCAGAAGCGCTGCCCGCCAATACATGGCAGATGTTCTCTCAAGTGGTTGTGCCGATGGATTCGGTCAAGCCTCTGGACAAGCGCCGCGGCTGGAGCGCGGCCCAGGTGGGCGAGCACAACCGCGAGCGATTTGAGGACCTGATCTCCGCCGGCTGGGACCTGGTCATCGTGGACGAAGCGCACCGTCTCGGCGGCAGCACCGATCAAGTAGCCCGATTCAAGTTGGGCCAGGGCCTGGCCGAGGCTGCGCCATATTTCCTCCTGCTCTCGGCCACACCGCATCAGGGAAAGACCGACGCTTTTCATCGGCTGGTTTCCCTGATCGACGCCCAGGAGTTCCCGGACGTCGGCAGCGTGACCCGCGAGCGGGTTCAGCCGCATGTCATCCGCACCGAGAAACGCCGAGCCATCGATGCCGATGGGAAACCCCTGTTCAAACCGAGGCGCACGCAGCTTGGCCCGGTCTCCTGGGAAGAGCGGCACCGCAATCAGCAGCACCTCTACGAGGCGGTCACCGAATACGTGAGGGAAGGCTACAACCAGGCCATGCGTGATAAGCGGAGCTACATCGGCTTCCTGATGATCCTGATGCAGCGCCTGGTGGTCTCCAGCACGAGCGCCATTCGCACTACGCTTGAAAGGCGGCTCGAGGTGCTCGTCGCGCCCCAGGAACAACTGACTCTGTTTCCACTCATCTCCGAAGAGGAATGGGCGGACCTGGACGGCCAGGAGCAGATCGATGTGCTGCTCCGCACCCGCCTCAAGGCGCTCAAGAACGAGCGGGCCGAGGTCAAGTTGCTATTAGAGGCCGCGGCCCGCTGCGAGCAGATTGGCCCGGACGCTAAGGCCGAGGCGCTGCTCGACTGGCTCTATCGCCTCCAGTCCGAGGAGAGCGATCCGGAGCTCAAGGCGCTCGTGTTCACCGAGTTCGTTCCCACCCAGGAAATGTTGCGTCGATTCCTGACCGAGCGCGGGTTCTCGGTTGTGTGCCTCAACGGCTCCATGGACCTGGAAGAACGTAAGCGAGTCCAGGAGGACTTCGCCAAGGATGTTCGCATTCTCATCTCTACTGACGCCGGCGGGGAGGGATTGAACCTCCAGTTCTGCCACGTGGTGATCAATTACGACATCCCCTGGAATCCGATGCGCCTCGAACAACGGATCGGCCGGGTAGATCGTATCGGCCAGGCCCATGCGGTTCGTGCGGTCAACTTCGTCTTCGAAGGCTCGGTCGAACATCGGGTCCGTGAGGTGCTGGAGCAGAAGCTCGCCGTCATTTTCGAGGATTTCGGCATCGATAAGACCGGCGACGTCCTCGACTCGGCCCAGGCGGGTCACATGTTCGACGAGATGTATGTCGAGGCGATCCTCAATCCCGAAAAGGTGGAGGAATCCGTGGAGAACGTGGTCGCCCGCTTGCAGGAGCAGGCCCGCGAGGCGCGCACGACCGCATCCGTGCTCGGCGCGATTACCGACCTGGAGCCTGGCGAAGCCCAGCGGCTGTTGACTCACCCCTTGCCCCATTGGGTCGAGCGCATGACCGTGAGCTACCTGAAGGCGCATGGCGGCCAGGCCGAGAAAAGAAGCCAGAGCTGGAACCTCACTTGGCCCGACGGCGAGACCTACGAGAATGTGGTCTTCACCGGCAAGGAAGCCGAGAGGCGTCCGGCCGCCCGGCATCTTACTCTTGAAGAGCCGAAGGTCCGCGGACTGGCCATGCGGCTCCCCCGTTTTGCGCCGGGCCAGCCGGTCCCCATCGTGTCGATCCCAGGTCTCTCAGAGGAAGTTCAGGGCGTCTGGTCTTTGTGGCGGATCGCGATTGCCACCATGGAGTGGAACCGTCGACGGATCATGCCTCTTTTCTTATCTGACAACGGCATGGTCTATATGCCGACGGCCAGACACGTGTGGAATCACCTTCTCGCGGCAAACACAAAGGTCCGATCCGTTCTTGACGTCGAGGTATCCCAATCCGCTTTCGAAAAGCTGCAAAACGCCGCGGAGGAACACGGGAAACCTATCTACGAAGCGCTCCTGCAGGAGCACCGGGGCCGCATCGCACGCGAGCGTGAGAAGGCCGACTACGCCTTCGCCGCGCGCCGTAAGACCGTCGAGCGGATCGGCCTGCCCCAGGTCCGTAACTATCGACTGAACCTCCTCTCGCAGGAGGAGCGAAGCTTCCAGGAGCAGCTCGATCAGAAGGCCCATGCCTATCCCGAAATGGTGCCGCTGCTTGTGATTCGGGTGGAGGGCGGTGTTCATGAGTAGCTGGCGCGATCAAATCCTGAAGGAATTTACCCCGAAGGTCGCCCGACTCACCCTGGTGGCCGATCCGGACGGACTCCTCCTCGAAGAAGGGATTCTCGAAGGCATCCGCGAGCGCGGATTCGAGCTGATCCCGTTTGAGGACCACATCGCATTCCGTTATGCCTACGAGTCGAAGTTCCGCTCCCGCTGGGACCGCGGCGAGCACACGGATCTGGTCGTCGTATTGCGTTCCCAAGCAAGCGACCTCAGCGGATTGCCTTATGATCTGCTCCAGGCCGGTCGCAGACTTTCCTTCAACCTTGGTGACATCTTCCCGAACCTGAGTTACCCGGTTGTGTCCGCCCTGGATCGCGGGGACCTCGATGCCTTATATGAGGCGCAGAAGAGACATGCTCCCGGTCAGTTGGGCGACAACGCCACCAAGGAGTTCGTCCTCCGGCACGTCTTTGAAATCGCGCCCGAACTGGTCAAACAGCCATCGGACCTCTTGCGGGTGCTGCTGCGCCGTCACTACCGCGGCCAAAGAATCCCTGCTGACCTCGACGGACGGTTCATCCTGCTTCTGCGCCAAAGTAACGTCTTCGACGACTGGCCACTTGAGACGCTGGTAGCGGACAGAGAAGCCTTCTTCACGTTCCTGCAAGAGCGCTGGCCGATCTTCCTTGACCGTGAAGCAGCCAAAGGGACATCCGGTGTACGTGAGGACGAGAAGCCCTATGGTCTATCCATTAAGGGACCTATCGAACTTCCTTTCGGCCACCATGACATCCGGGTCTACATCGATAACCTGTTCGTCGAGGGGTTGCTGCACTCAGTTCCACACGAGCATGTGAACACCTTGTCCAAGACCTGGGTAGGCATCGGCGTTCGAACCGCTCCCATCGAAGACAGGTCCCGTCGCCTGGGTAAGCTCATCGACAGCCTGGAGGCATCCATTCCGGCCGAGGACGCGAAGCACACGGACTGGTTCCACTTTGCCCGCGGATGGGCGGAGACGATCCTGCTGGCGAACGATCAGGCCGAAGCGATTTCCGAACCGACGGGCGAGCGCATCAAGAACTTGCAGGCACAGATGGATGCCGGTTTCGCAGGTTGGCTCTTCAAGCGGTATGCCGGGCTTGTCAACCTGCCACCGGTGCCTCCGGTCATGTTGCATCACCTCCCGCGGTTTCTTGCCCGCCAAATGGGAGAAGACCACACCGCCAAGATCGCACTGATCGTGGTGGACGGCCTTGCCTTGGACCAATGGCTGGTGGTCCGCGAAGCACTTGCCACAAAACAGCCCGGGCTGCGATTCCGGGAGCAGGCGGTCTTTGCCTGGATACCATCGCTTACCTCCGTTTCGCGCCAAGCGACCTTCGCCGGCAGGGCCCCCATCTTTTTCCCGAACAGCATCCAGACAACAGACAGAGAACCGGCACTCTGGGCGCAGTTCTGGGCGGACCATGGTTACACAACCAATCAGGTGGTCTATATCAAGGGGTTGGGTGATGGTAGCCTGGAATCTGTGTCGGAGGCGATCTCTCACCCGCAGACAAGAATCGCCGGGCTCGTCATTGACAAGGTCGACAAGATCATGCACGGGATGGAAATGGGCACAGCCGGGATGCACAATCAGGTAGGTCAGTGGGCTAAGCAGCCTTATCTGAGCGCCCTTCTTGATCTGCTCTTTGAGCGTGGATTCCGGGTCTGCCTGACCTCCGATCATGGCAACATCGAAGCTACAGGTTGTGGCCGTCCTTTGGAAGGAGTTGTCGCAGACCTACGTGGTGAACGCGTCCGCGTTTATCCAGACTTGTCCCTCCGCAGCAAAGTGAAAGAACGGTTTCCAACTGCACTTGAATGGGGTTCCATTGGCCTTCCTGAGGACTACGTTGCTCTTTTGGCACCTTCCCGGCAGGCCTTTATTCAAAACACGCAACACAGTGTAAGTCACGGCGGGATTTCTCTCGAAGAGCTCATCGTCCCTCTGATCCAGATCGAAAGGAGGGGCGAATGACACGCAGAACCGATCAAATCGGATTCAGCCAACGAGTGCGCCTGGAATGGCTTGAACGAACAGCCAACATGGTCCTGGCGGGTAATGACAAAAGCGTGATCAGTGAGGCCCTGCAGGAACTTCTGAAGGACAAGGTCTCCGTGGGGGGACAGGCCGAGCGCGGCAACCGTGAAAAGATCATCACGATTCTTTTGAAAACATGGCTGACGGTTCCGGGAGAAATCCAGGCCCTGCGCGACGACGGATTGGATATGCTCCAGCGTGTTCCTCGATCCAATCATCTGGCGATCCATTGGGGCATGGTGACCGCTGCCTATCCGTTCTGGTCGGGCGTTGCCACACAGGCCGGTCGTCTTCTGAGACTTCAAGGCTCGGCTGCCGCTGCCCATGTCCAGCGCCGGGTCCGCGAGCAATATGGTGAGCGGGAGACTGTCTCACGCGCAGCGCGCCGAGTGCTGCGCTCATTCTTGGACTGGGGCGTACTGCAGGAGACTGGGTCAAAGGGTATCTACACCTCCGGGACAACTCTCTCCGTTGAGGACCCGCGACTAATTGCTTGGCTGACTGAAGCCGCCCTCCATGCCCGCGCCAATGACTCGGCCCCACTCAGGGACCTTCTTGACAGCCCGAGCTTCTTCCCTTTCCGCATCAAATCTATTCACGCTGAGAGCATTAGAGCTGTTTCCCATAGGCTGGATATTCTCCGCCACGGTATGGATGATGATCTCATAATGCTCCGTAAATGAATGGCATAAATGAGTTAAGTGCAATCAATTGCAATTTGCAAATTGCGAAATATTGGTGCGATTACACAACTCGTAATTACTCAAACTCATTGATATCAGCTTTGGCCAAAATGCCTAAAGCCTTTTGAGTCGCGATTGCGATTTGTCGCTGCTTCTCGATATCTGCAAGAAATTCTTGAACGTGGGTATCCGGTTCGAAATCCTCATTGTTATTATAACTAACTGTATTTTTAGATAAATTAATCAATCCAGCTTTTATTTGAAATTCCCCGACCGATACATAAATCCTCCAGAGCAGCTTCAACTCTCTTGTTACCTCTGTCAGTAGATCATCCTTTTCTTCTTCAATGAGCAAACATTTTTTCAGTCGGGCCTGTTGAATGGCAATCAAGTTGCTCAACGCCGATGCAATGTTACGCTGTTCAGAAAAAGCCCTATCCGCTTTTGCAACGTTGGTTGCAAACTTCAATTCTTGAAGACGCTTAATTTTAGGCATGATCGTCTCGTGCTGGAAGTTTCTAATATTTGCTGCAAGCGACTCCAATTTAATCTCTTTATAGTACCCTTCTGATTGAAGCAGTTTCGCCAAAGCTCTTGATGACATTCCACGGATGATCTGGTGTTCGAACTCATAGTATCTTGGAAGCCCGAGCTCTTCCATAAAGGAATTGTATTTCTTGAGTTTGATAGTCACAGCCATGTAATCACTCCCAGCGCTAATAGATTTTGAATAACTTGCTGTTTCTACGGCGAATCTAATATCCAATAGCCAAAGAGCGAAGGCCATTCTTGTATTGGACCTACGCCCATTGAGTTGCGTTTGTTGATTGATATCCCCCCTAAAGGGGGGGATATATCAACTTCGGCATGGTTGATGTTATTAGTTGAGGGGCAACCTTACGGATCAATATAATATTATGAGATTTTTTCTCTTTGGTTGCTATAATGGGTTTCGATTCAACTCCTCTGGTTAGAGTTGACCCTCAACCGTCAGTTTACAGTTTTGAGAAAATATTGGTCACGTGGGACTTCCCTTGGGATGTGAGCTGCAAGGTATCCTTTGTAACAAATCCCAAATCTTCCAGCTTCTGTAATTCTTTGGAGACTGTTCCTTTGTTAATTTTCAAGTCTTCCACTATGCTTTTTTGGTTATTATAATGCTTCTCGTTCAATGCTAATAAGATTTTTAATTGATTCGTATGTGGGACGTTGGAAGTGCTACTAATAAATTCGAGCCCAGATCCGGTCTCAATCAATATGGAAATTGGTGAAAAAGGTATGGGCTTATCACCACGGCATTTTGTGAAAACCATTTGAAAAGCTGTGCTGTCATCGTGTTCTTCCTTTTTCTTCAGATCGATAATGTAATCCATAATGTCCTCAATCCTGCTTGCTCCTCGGACCATCCCATTTTTGCCATCATGATGAACAACTACGATAGCAATACCCTTGTGACGGAGGTCCCTGAACCAACTAATCTGTTTGTCGAGGTCCGAGTTTGCATTTTCATCGCATCCGAATCTCAAACTGCTAAGGTTATCGAAAATTATTACTTCGGGCAAAATTTCGTTGATGAGTTCGTTAACCCTTTCCTGGCACGATAGTTCATTGATATTCAATGAGATATCATTTTTTGATAATAATTCCGACGAGAGCAGGTAAAGGTTTTCAGGGATACAGTCTCCGGCAAGCGCTCCAATACGAAACTGCAGATCATACAATCGCATTTCGCCGTCAATTAATAGCACCTTACCTTTGTGGGGGACATCGTACTCCATAAATGGCATCCCCATCGACACGGATACCGCCAGCTGCTGAACGAACCATGACTTTCCAATTCCTCTTTTCGCAGTCACCAATACAATTGATCCGCTGGTTAAAAAGGGGGCAATCCAAATTATTGGTTGTTCTGCCTTATACTTTGCTATCTCTTCACCCTTTAATACCAGAGTCGCCAAACTCATAGGCTCATGGTCGTTCTTAATTTTTACATTCAAGTCAGAATCAGGAATGTCGCTGGAATTAAGCGGTTTTGCGTTCAATAAAGCTTTATTAAAGAGAGGTGTGGGCATTTGCACCTCCCAAGGAGTTCAGCTCATCCAGCCAATCGACCCCTTTCCCCCCTTCCGGTATTGGAATTGAAGGTTTTAGCAACCGAACTATCTTGCCTTCGCGTATAAGCCTATTTGCTAATTTAAAAGCCGCCTTCTCCCCTGTTTTCGAGCGATCCGAATCAAACCATATTGAAACCCCTTTGACCGTTTCTGGAACGAATAGGTTGCCCATACCAGTTGCGGTTGCTGTGGCCCAAACAGGGAGCCCTGCCCCCTCATGCACCGCCAGGGCCGTTTCGATACCTTCGGCCACCGCAAGTGTTTCAGTGGCTGGAAATAGTTTTATAGATGCCCCAGCAGTTGAACCGTGACTTATGCTCAGCATCATTTTCGGTGTTATTACGGGCGCTTTTAGGCCCTGGCCGGTTATATATGTGCGATGCAGTCCTACTATTTCACCTGATATATCAGTGATAAGAGCAACCAAGGCTGGAAAAGAGCAAGGGATTACACCCTGGTAGTACAAGTTTGGATGAAAAAACAAATGCGATGGAACTTCCTGCAACGACAATCCTCGATTTTTCAAATAATCAAGAGCTGGAGCTGATTCAACGGCGCTAAGTGGGATTAATTCATCTAAAATGCGTTGAACCATGATTGTACGAAAATTTTCAGAAGTGTCTGAGTAATGATTTGTCAACACCTCAGAATTTAACTCAGGCAACAGCTCGATATTCTCTAAACATTGTTCTAATTGGTTCAGTGTTTCATTGAGTTTCCAATCGTTGCTCCATTGGAGGACATCAATCCCATCCGGCATGGCACCACATGTATTGCAGACCACTCCACCAGTGTCATCAAAGTCCGCAAACGTTCTAAGGCCATCTTTGCCACCGTGAACAGGACAAGGGACGTGATGAGAATGGTGTGTAATTGCATTTTGAAGCTCTGGGGCCAAGTGACTGATAATTTTTCGCCAATGTCCCTTGCATTGCTGTTTAATAGCTTGAATTTTATCACAATAAGAATTATTATTGTGTGCATGCAGATATCCTGAGGACTCACTCGCTGTAGGCCCAGCGGTGAGTCCTTTTTTTTTGTATGCCATATCAGCCCTCCTTTCTTCCCAGACTTTTTAAGTCAGAATCGGACCAGCAAGGAATCTTATCACCAAAATAGGTCGGTTTTGGGTATCTTCCGCTCTTTACACCCGCCCACCAAGTGCTTTTGGAAACCGGGATACGTTCCAGAACTTGTTTAGTTCTGTACCAATGCTCAATGTCTTGCCTCGTTTCCTCCATCTTTTTGACCGTCATGCTACCTCCAGAATTTTGGCAGCAACAAAAAGAAAAAGCCCGTGCTGACACACCACAACCGTCTCAGTCATGGTGCATACAGCACAGGCTTTACGAGTTGGTCCGATAAGCCGGGTTCGTTCCTGTTGCTATATTATTTGAATATCAAGCCCCATAGGCCACCACTTTTGTATCTCTTGGGTCGGGTGGAGCTTGAGCAAATCACTTATTTGGTTTTCACTTCAAAAAAATCTAATAAACCATTTCGGTAGTGAAGCCTGATCCTGCCATTGAATTGAGGGTCAAGATTTTTTAGCTTAGTTGCCAAAATAGGCGATACATCATTTCTAAAAATCTTTTTCTCTTCCTTAGTCGCACCTTTATTTCTTAAGCCTCCCTGTCCTATAAAAAGATCAAAGTGGTCAGAAGACAGACGATCTTCAATTTGAAATGAAACCTTCCCTCCATGCAACAAACGCTTATTCATTGCTGGTACTCCGGCTTCTACATAGCCGAAGTATTGCAAATTTTCCCAACATTCATTCCAAGCTATGGAGCTGAAATCTTTCTTTTTTATTTTTTGCGGTTGCATCTTATTGTCTATTTGAGAGCCCTTAAAAAATGGAGTTGTCAAGAATATATTAAATTACAATGTGTTACGACGTCCAACTTATCCATCGTGGTCCAAGTTGTCAATCATAAAATGGCTATAGTAATTATAATCCTTGACTATAATGATCTCCATTACTTGTTTTGACAGTCAGCAGCCAGCCTATCCAAATAGTCAGCCCATTCTTGCATCATCGGCTTTCGTTCTGACAGGTATTGAGCGTAATTATATGCAGCCCTAACGCTATTTCTTTCAGCATGGGCAAGTTGCCTTTCTATGACATGCTGAGGATATCCCTGTTCATGAAGAAGTGTCGATGCCATTGCCCTGAACCTATGGCCAGTCATTTCTTCCTTGGTATATCCCAATCGCCGTAGTGCCCCCAATATCGTATTATTGCTCATCGGCCTCTTGGACGATCGCAGAGAGGGGAAAACATATTGACCGTGACCTGTAAGCGGCTCGATCTCTCGCAGAATCTGAATGGCCTGATTTGAGAGCGGCACAATGTGTGGAATACGCATTTTCATTTTTCCCGCCGGAATCTTCCATTCAGCCTGTTCGAAATTTATTTCCTGCCATTCAGCATGGCGGAGCTCACCAGGCCGAACAAAGACCAAAGGGGCCAATTTTAAGGCGCACCTGGTAATAGGGTGACCTTCATAGTCATGAATGGCCTTGAGCAGCGCCCCGATTTTATTGGGATCGGTAATCGTGGCCATATGTTTGAGCTTGGTCGGGGGTAATGCCCCGCGCAAATCCGCTGCTGGATCGCGTTCGGCCCTGCCGGTGGCTATGGCATACCGAAACACCTGGCCACATATCTGCTTTACCCTATGGGCAGTCTCCAGAGCGCCTCTGTCCTCGATACGCCGAAATATTTTTAAAAGTTCAGGTGGGGAAATCTCGGCAATAGGTCGTGATCCGAGCCAGGGGAAAACGTTGTTTTCGAGTCGGCTGATGATGGTCCGTGAATGCCCTTGAGTCCAGGTGTGTTTGTTTTTCGTGAACCATTCACGCGCTATGGCTTCGAAGCTATTTGCACCCTGTTCCTTTTGAAGGTTCTTGGTTTCCTTCTTGTGTTGGGATGGGTCTATATTGTTTTGAATAAGCTGCCGAGCCTCATCACGTTTCCACCTCGCATCTTTCAAGCTCACGTCTGGGTAAATCCCAATTGCATACGTCTTGCGTTTCCCGCCGAACCGGTAATCAAAACGGAAATATTTTCCTGTTTGGTTGACCAATAGGTACATGCCTTTTTCATCTGACAGTTTGTATGGTTTGTCCTTGGGCTTGGCATTTCGGATGGCGGTATCTGTGAGCGGCATAGGTCATTCCTCGACGGTATCATTGACGGTAGCTCTAATTATGATCCCGATTCAAATGCCGCTTTAAACCCGCTCTGAAGATTCTGGGAGGGCCTTTTTACGGTATCTCAACCGGGCATTCCTGCCTGTACCGTCAAAAATACCGTCATAAATGACGGGATGTCAATAGATTCTATCGGACCAAACTGGACATCAATACGCCAAAAAGCTATATGGTGTATAGTCTTTTTGGACCAAGTTGGATTGGGTAGGATGGTGATTTGGTGGAGGCGGCGGGAGTTGAACCCGCGTCCGAAAACATTCCGCACTGGCATCTACATACTTATCCTGTTGTTTGGTTTCGCGGGTCAGGGCTCCATCAGGCAAAAGGCCTGATCCGCTAGCCTGCTAAAATTTCGCCCAGGGCGTAACAGACACACGCCATGAACTATCCAGTAAGTCGACGCCCTCACCAAATCCACTGGAATGATAAGGCAGGACGGCAGCCGCCTAGGCGGCTACGGCGTAGTTATAATCGTCTGCGATTATATTTAGTTTCCCACCGAGTTAACGAGCCGATGAGAACTCGGTATGCAACCAGCACTTCTTTGTCCCCGTCGAAGCCGTTTCGCCCCCATTCAGGCTGCTTGCGCAGGGTGGTGCCAAGTGATTTGAAAGAGCAGGTGAACGCCCTAAATTAGTGAATCGAAGGGCGCTTGTCAAATGGCTATTTGTATTCTTTGCGCTGCCTGTCCAGATCCCGCTTCTCGTCCCGCCGCTTGATGGTCTCGCGCTTGTCGTACTTGTGCTTGCCCTTGGCCAGGGCGATCTCGAGTTTGACCTTGCTGTCGCGGAAATAGAGCCGCAGGGGGATCAGGGAGTAGCCGCGTTCGTTGATCTTGCCGTAGAGCTTGCGCAATTCATGCTTGTGCATCAGCAGTTTGCGGGCCCGTAACGGATCGTGGTTGTCGTAATAGGCGAAAGGATAGGGGCTGATGTGCATCTGCAGGATATAGAGCCCATCCTTTTTGAAACGGCCGTAGGAGTCCTTGAGGTTGGCGCGCCCCTGGCGCAGGGACTTGACCTCGGTGCCGGTGAGTACCATGCCGGCCTCGAACTTTTCCTCGACGAAATAATCGAACAGCGCCTTGCGGTTGTCGGCGATCAGTTTGATGTGTTCTTTGGCCACCGCTTATCGCCCCCAGTCGTGATGGTTCCCGTTGTTCAACAGGTCGCCGTAGATTTTCTGCACCATGCGTTCGATCTGCTCGGTGCTGGTTTGTTTGAGCAGCCGTTCCACGAAAGTCCTGGTCTGGTCGACGTCCAGCTGGCGGATGGCGTTCTTGACCATGGGAATGGACTGGGGGTTGGCGCTCAGCTCCTTGAGCCCCAGGCCCAGCAGGATGGGCACGTAGATCGGCTCGCCGGCCATTTCACCGCACATGAAGACCGGCTTGTCGTGGGCCGCGGCCGCATCGACGATCATCTTGAGCAGGCGCAGCACCGCCGGGTTGAGGGGGTTGTACAGGTAGGCCACGTCGCGGTTGCCGCGGTCGATGGCCATGGTGTACTGGATCAGGTCGTTGGTGCCGATGCTGAAAAAGTCGACCTCCGGGGCCAGGGTGTCGGCCATGATGGCCGCCGACGGCACCTCGATCATGGCGCCCAGGGGAACCTTCTTCTGGTGGGGCAGGCCGTCCTGTTTCAACGAGTCGGCTGCCTTGGCCATCAACCGTTTGACCTCCAGGATCTCCTCGATCCGGGAGATCATGGGCACCAGCAGCCGCACTTTGCCATGATTTGCAGCCCGCAGGATGGCTCGCAGCTGGGTCAGGAACACCTCGGGTTTGTGCAGGCAGTAACGGATGGCGCGCAGGCCCAGCACGGGATTCTCCTCAGGGTCGGAGATGTAGGCCACCGCCTTGTCGCCGTTGATGTCCAGGGTGCGGATGGTCACCGGTTTGTCCGGCATCAGGTCCACCACATCCCGGTAGCTCTCGAAGAGCTCCTCCTCGCCGGGGAAATCCCGGCGGGCCATATATTGGAACTCGGTGCGGTACAGGCCGATGCCGTCGCCGCCGCGGTCCTTCACCGCCACCACCTCTTCGGGCAGCTCGATGTTGCCCATGACGGCCAGGTCGATGCCGTCCCGGGTCTTGGCCGGCAGGTGGCCGCTGCGGGCATACTGGGCGCGCCGCTCTTCGTAGAGGCTCTTGCGCGCCTCGGCTTCGGCCAGGGTCTCTTCGCTGGGGTTGATCACCACCACGCCGGCATTGCCGTCCAGCACGATGATATCGTCGTTGCGGATGATGCGCGTGGCCTGCTCGAGGCCGAGCACGGCCGGGATCTCCAGGCTGCGGGCGATGATGCTGGTGTGCGAGGCCTTGCCGCCGCGGTCGGTGACGAACCCCATGATGCGCTCCAGCTGGATCTGACTGGTTTCGGCCGGCGACAGGTCCGGCGCCACCAGGATCACCCGCTTGGTGATGGCGCCGATGCTCACCTCCTCGGCGCCGGTGAGGTGTTTCATCACCCGGTCGGAGACGTTGACCACGTCTTCGGCCCGGTCGCGCAGGTAGCCGTCGCCCATGCCCTCGAAGAGCGGCTTGATGGAGAGCACCACCTTGCGCAGGGCCCATTCGGCATTGATCAGCTCGTCTTCCATGGTCTCGATGGTGCGGCCGTAGAGCATCTTGTCCTTGAGCAGCACCACATGGGTCTCCAGGATCTTGGCGTTTTCGCGCAGCTCTTCGGGCGTGTCGGCGATGATCTGGTGCAGTTCGTCGATGGCCTTTTTAACGGCGGTTTTAAAGCGTTTTTTTTCCGCCTCCAGCTGGCCTTTGCCCAGGGTGTACTTGGGCACCACATCCACGCCTTCCCTGTCCATGAGGTAGGCTTTGCCGATGCAGATGCCCGGGGATCCGGCGATCCCGTGCAGCACGATTTCGTTTTTTCTGTCCGGCATGGGCCGATTATTCTCCAAAACCGCCGGCCACCAGGGCGGCGATGCGCTCCAGCGTGTCCAGATCCTGCGGCGAGGCGATGGAAACCCGGATGGTATCGCCCTTGGCTGCCGCCAGGGTCAGCAGGTCGATCACCTGCTTGGCATCGACTTGCAGATCCCCCAACTGAACCCAAACCTCTTTATCGGCCGATCGGGCAATTTTGGCAAGCTGTGCGGCCGATCTGGCGTGCAGTCCCAATTCGTTGACGATTACCAGATCCCGGTGAAGCGAATGCGCGTTGGATGCCATCAAGCGTCGTGCCTGAAAAGAAGAATTGCGGATAGCGATTGCATATAAAACGGCGCTTAGTACCATTATCGTCCGTGGCCTGTCAACGCCTTGGATTGACAATTGGGGCCCGGGCCGTTACAAATCTTGCGGTCTGGCTGCCGTCGCATCTGCAGGGCGCCTCAATCGCTGACCTGAAGGAGCTTTATGGAAAAACAATTCATCATCGATGATTTAGCGCTGGGTGAGTCCTGGCGCCTGTTCCGGATCATGGGCGAATTCGTGGAAGGGGTCGAAAACCTGCACGACCTGGGGCCTGCGGTGACCATCTTCGGGTCGGCGCGCATCAAACCCGGTGATCCGGTCTACCAGATGGCCGAGCGCGTGGCCGGGCTTTTCGTCAAGGCCGGGTTCTCCGTGATCACCGGCGGGGGCGGGGGCGTCATGGAGGGGGCCAACAAGGGGGCGGCCGATGCCGGCGGCCAATCGGTGGGCTTGAACATCAAGCTGCCGTTCGAACAGGTGCCCAACCCCTATGCCAACCTGAAGGTGGAATTCAAATATTTCTTCGTGCGCAAGGTGATGTTCCTCAAGTATGCGGCCGCCTACATCGCCCTGCCCGGCGGCTTCGGCACCCTGGACGAGGTGTTCGAGGTGATGACCCTGATTCAGACCAAGCGCGTCAAGCCTTTCCCCATCATCCTCATGGGCAGCGACTACTGGTCCGGTCTGCTGGACTGGATCCAGGCGCGGTTGAAGCCGGCCGGGCTGATTTCGCCCGACGATATGGATATCATCCAGCTCATCGACGAGCCGGAAAAGGTGGTGGCGGCCGTCAAACGCATCGTGATCGTTTGAGCATTGGAGCAGACGGCATTTTGACGGATAATCCCACATATGACACGCTCTCGCAGGAGATCGAGGCGCTCCGGCGTCAATCCGAGCGGCTGCTCGCGGTGGAAGGGGCTGTTCAGCGGCATAACGCCTATTTGACCGCCCTGCATGAGACCGCCCTGGACCTGATCGAAAAGCTGGACGCCCAGGAACTGCTGCAGACCATCCTCGTGCGGGCCATGAGTCTGACCGGCACGGCCCACGGCTATATCTATCTGTGCATCGACGATGAGCGGTACATGGAGATGCAGGTCGGCACCGGTATTTTCGAGGGCCAGGTGGGGCGGCATGTCGCCTGGGGTGAAGGCTTGGGCGGCCAGGTTCGACAGCAGGCGCGGCCCATCGTGATCGATGACTACAAGCACTGGCCCGGACGGCTGCAGGGGGCCGCCCTCGACCCGGTGCACTGCGCGGTGGGCATCCCCTTGATGGCGGATCAACGCGTGCGCGGGGTCATCGGCCTGGCCCACCTTGCACCTGAACGCCGCTTCGACGAGGAGGACGTCCGGCTGCTGGAGCGGTTTGCGGCCCTGGCCATGCTGGCGCTGGAAAAAGGGGCCTTGTACAAGGAGGTGCGGCACGAATTGAGCGAACGCCGCAAGGCGGAGGCCGCCATCCGCGCCAGCGAGCAGCGCTACCGAAACTTCCTGGAATCGTCCCCCGACCCCATCGTGGTGTACAACATGAATGGGGTGGCCACCTACATCAATCCGGCCTTCGAGCAGACCTTCGGCATGCCGCGCCAGGAGATTCTGGGAAAAAAGATCGAGTTCGTACCACCCGAGGCGTGGCCCGAAACCCAGGCCGCCATTGATACCATGCTGGAAGGCAAGAAAATCAACCTGTTCGAAACCCAGCGCCTGACGCGTGACGGGCGCAAGCTGGACGTGCAGCTGAGTTCTTGCCTTTATACGGACGAGGCCGGGCGGCACATCGGCAACATCGTCACCTTGCGCGATATCTCCGATCGCAAGCGGGCCGAGCGGGCCCTGCGCGACTACCAGGACCAGCTCGAAGAGCTCGTTCAGGAGCGCACCACCGAACTGAACGAGGCCAACCGGCAGTTGGGACGCGAGATCGAGGAGCGCAAGCGCGCCGAAAAGGCGCTGCTCCGCCGGGAGGTCGATCTGCAGGCCCAGTCCCAGCACCTGGAGGAGGTCAACACGGCGCTGCGGGTGCTGCTGCAGCAGCGGGTCGCGGACAAGAACGAGCTGCAGAAGAATGTGCTCAAGAACGTGAAGGAGCTGGTACTGCCCTATCTCGATCAGATGCAGAAGATGAACATGAACACGCGCCAGCAGACCCTTCTGCGCATTCTCTCATCCAACCTGGACAATATCGTGTCGCCCTTCATCAACCGGCTGTCGAGCCGCTTTGCGAGCCTGACCCCCACCGAGATCCGCATCGCCACCCTGGTCAAGGATGGCAAGACCAATAAGGAAATCGCCGATTTGATGGTGATTTCCCGGAATACGGTGCTCTTCCACCGCCACAATATCCGCAAGAAATTGAAGCTGACCGGCACGGCCGGCAATCTGCGCTCCCACCTGCTGACCCTGGAAGAGTAGTGGGGAATACCCGCTATTATGCCGCTGGTTTCTAAACTTGACAAGCGGTGCGTGGGTGCCTTTTAATGGAGCCAGGCTGCGAAGCGTCGTTCACTCTCTCCGGACAGCCTGATTTGCAGAAGTTCTGGCGCAGTTCACACGATTAAAACAGAGTGCTGAGATGAACACGCTAACCGTTTCCGACGTCACCCTCGCCTTCGGCGGTCTCTATGCCTTATCCGATGTCAATCTGACGATCCAGGCGGGCTTGATCACCTCCATCATCGGACCCAATGGTGCCGGCAAAACCAGCATGCTCAACTGCATCTCCGGTTTTTATCACCCCACCCGCGGGGCGATCCGCTTCGGTGACAAGGTTCTGACCCATGCGTCGCCCCATCAGGTCTCCAACCTGGGCATCGCCCGGGCCTTTCAGAACATCGAGCTGTTTCGCGGCATGACCGTCCTGGACAACCTCATGCTGGCCCGCCACCGCAAGCTGGACTACCGTTTCTGGCACGCCCTGATCTACATGGGCCGGGCCTCCCGCCAGGAAGCGCTCAACCGGGCCTTCGTGGAGGAGATCATCGATTTCATGGAACTGGAACCTTACCGCAAGCAGGTGGTGGGCAGCCTGAGCTACGGTGTTCAAAAGCGCGTGGAGGTGGCCCGCGCCCTGACCCTGGACCCCGAGCTGCTGCTGCTGGACGAACCCATGGCCGGCATGAATATCGAGGAGAAGGAGGACATGGTGCGCTTCGTCCTCGATATCCAGAAAGAACGGCGCACCACCGTGGTGCTGGTGGAGCACGATCTGGGCGTGGTGATGGACATTTCCGACCAGATCTACGTGCTCGATTTCGGCCAGCTGATCGGATCCGGCCGGCCCGAAGAGGTGGCCCGTAACCCGAAGGTCATCGAAGCCTATATCGGAGAGGACTAGGACGGCGCCGGGCCCTGACCATCGGTGCCCGCGTGCTTCGCGCCTGTCGCAGAAAGGACCCATGGCAAACCGGGAATCGCTGCTGGAAATGACTATCCCCCAACTGCTGCGCTGGCGGGTCGATCAGACCGGTGAGCGGGTGGCCCTGCGCGAAAAAGAGTTCGGCATCTGGCACAGCCTCACCTGGCGCGAGTATTATGAAAAGGTGCGCCAGGCCGCCCTGGGGCTGACGGCCATCGGGCTGGAGCGGGGCGAGACCATCGCCCTGATCACCGACAACATTCCCGAGATGCTCATCCTGGCCATCGGCGCCCAATCGTTGGGGGCCGTCTCCGCCGGGATCTACCAGAGCAGCCTGCCCCATGAGATCGCCGATATTCTCAACTATATCGAGGCCACCCTGGTCTTCTGCGACGATCAGGAGCAGGTGGACAAGCTGGTGGAGGTACGGGCCAAAATCCCCCGCGTGCGCAAGGTGGTGTATGAAGATCCCCGCGGCATGCGCGGCTATCGCAAGGACGACTGGTTCGTCCTCATCGACGACCTCTACCGTCTGGGCCAGGCGGCCGAAGCCGAGGATGCCGCCCGGTTCGACCGGCTGATCGCCCAGGGCCGGCCCGACGACGTGTGCCACCTGTGCCTGACTTCAGGCACCACCGGCCTGCCCAAGGGGGCCATGATGACCCACCGCAACTACATCAACATGGGTGTGCGCATCACCGAGGCAGACTACCTGGCCCCCACCGACGAGTATGTCTCGTTCCTGCCCTTTGCCTGGATCGGCGAGCAGATGAACTCGTTCGGCGTGGCCCTGGCCACCGGCATCACCATCAATTTTCCCGAGTCGGTGGAGACCATCATGTCCGATCTCAAGGAGATCGGGCCGCACTTCATGTTCGGCGCGCCGCGCATCTACGAGACGATCCGATCCCAGATCTGGCTGCGCATCGACGAGAGCTACTGGCTCAACCGCAAATGCTACCAGTACTTCATGGGCATCGGCGAGAAGGCGGCCGCCTACCGCATGACCGGCCGCCGGATGCCCCCGGGGCTGGCCGTGCTGGCCTGGATCGGAAAGACCCTGGTGTTCAATCCCCTGATCAACCAGCTGGGCCTGCTGCGGCTGCGGCGGGCCTACACCGGCGGCGCGGCCCTGGGACCGGAACTGTTCACCTTCTACCAGGCCATCGGCGTCAACCTCAAACAGATCTACGGGCAAACCGAGATCACCGGCATCGCCTACATGCACCGGGACGGCGACGTTCGGCCCGACACCGTGGGCAAACCGCTGCCCGGTACCGAATGCCGCATCTCGGAAAAGGGCGAGATCCTTTCGCGTTCGGCTTCGGTGTGCGCCGGTTACTACAAGCTGCCCGACAAGACCGAAGAGCTGCTGGAAGAGGGCTGGCTCCACTCGGGCGACGCGGGCTACATCGACGAGCACGGCCACCTGGTGGTCATCGACCGGCTCTCCGACGTGATGCACACCCGGGAGGGGCTCATGTTCAGCCCCATGTTCCTGGAGAACAAGCTCAAATTCAGCCCCTATATCAAGGAAGCGGTGGTCTTCGGCAACCAGCAGGCGTACGTGGCGGCCCTGCTCAACATCGATCCCATCATCGTGGGCAAGTGGGCCGAGGACCGGCGCATATCGTTCACCACCTTCATGGATCTGTCCCAGAAGCCGGAGGTGGCCGACCTGGTCCGCCGCGAGATCGAGGCCATCAATGCGCGGGTGGAGAAGGCGCATTTCAAGATCCAGCGCTTCGCCATCCTTTACAAGCTGCTGGACGTGGACGACGGTGAGCTTACCAAGACCGGCAAGATCCGGCGCGAGTTCGTCCAGAAGCGCTACCAGGCGCTCTACGACGCGCTGTACGATCCCGCCGTCGAACGCAAGAAGGTCTCGGCCACCTATCAGTATCAGGACGGGCAGACCACGACGGTGGAGACGGAGATGCAGTTTTATACGATATGAAAACCTAAAACTTAAAACGGTATATTAGCCATGGCCTACTTTCTCCAACTCGTGATTTCCGGCATCGTCGTCGGCTCGATCTACGCCCTCTCCGGCCTGGGCTTCGTGCTGATCTACAAGTCTTCCCGGGTGCTGAACATCGCCCACGGCCAGATCATCGCCTCGGGCGCGTTCATCACCTATGCGCTGACGGTGTGGCTGGAGATCCCGCTTTATATCTCCTTTTTCATCAGCATGGGGGCGACCTTTTTCCTGGCCATGAGCGTGGAGCGGGTTTTTTTGCGCCGCCTGATCGGCGAGCCGATCATCTCGGTGATCATGGTCACCATCGGGTTGATGTCGATCCTGGACGGCATCATCTATTTGACGCCCTTCGGCAGCGTCAACTACTCGTTCCCCGAGTTCTTCCCCAAGACACCGGTCAACATCGGTCCGGCCACCATCTCCTGGACCCAGCTGGTGGGCCTGATCATCACCTTCGTGCTCATCGGGCTCTTCTCCTGGTTTTTCAAACGCTCCACGGTGGGCATCTCCATGCGGGCCGTGTCCGACGATCAGTTCGCCTCCATGTCGGTGGGCATTTCGGTGCCCCGGGTGTTCGGCCTGGCCTGGGCCATGGCCGGCATGAGCGCCGCGGCGGCCGGCGGCATCATCGGCAACATCACCGGCCTGAATTTTGAAACACTGCATGCCTTCGGCATCATTGTCTTTCCGGTGGTGATCCTGGGCGGCCTGGACTCGATCATCGGCGCGGTGGTGGCCGGTATCATCATGGGCCTGATCCAGCAGTTCGCCTCGGGCTACCTGGACGGCAAGTGGGGGCTCAACGGCACGGCCGACGTGCTGCCATATGTCATTTTGCTGGTCATTTTGTTGTTCAAGCCCCATGGGTTGTTCGGGACCCATGAGATCGAAAGGGTGTGAGGGAAATCCATGTCCGCCAATCGCTGGTTCGCCACGGGAAATTTTTTCAGCGCCTATCGCGATGAGCAGCGCATCTTTACCACGCACCTGGACCGCGCCATCTTCATCACTTTTCTGGCGGCGCTGTTCATCTGGCCCCTGTGCTTCGAGGTCAGCAGTAAATACATGCTGGTGCTCGACAACATCCTGATCGCCATGGTGGCCATCATCGGGCTGAACCTGGTGACCGGCTTCGCCGGGCTGATCTCCATCGGCCATGCCGCTTTCGTGGGGGTGGGGGCTTATACCCTGGCGCTGCTGGCCCGCACCATCGGCGACTCCCATGTGATCATCACCCATGCCTGGCCTTTGATGCTGCTGGCCTGTGGCGCCATGGGGGCCGTGTTCGGCGGCTTCGTGGGGTTGCCGGCCCTGCGTCTCAAGCACCTTTATCTGGCCATCGCCACCCTTTCCTTCCAGATGATCTTCCAGTGGACCATCAATTTCCTGCCGCTCTTCAACCAGGGCCAGACCATTCCTGTCGGCCGCGTCTTCTGGTTCACCGGCGAAGTCTCCCGTCGGGATCACTACTTTTTCTGGTACTATGTAACCTTGACCATCGTGGTGATCTTCGGGCTTTCGGTACGCAACCTGTTGCGCACGCGCTACGGCCGCAGCTTGGTGGCGGTGCGCGACAACGACCGCGCCGCCGACGCCATGGGCATGCACCCGGGCCTGACCAAGGTCTACGCCTTCGGCCTGGCCGGATTCTTCGCCGGGGTGGCCGGCGGCCTGCACGCCTATCTTTATCGGGGGGTGGGTATCGAGTCCTTTATGCTGCACCAATCCATCACCTACCTGGCCATGGCCATCGTGGGCGGACTGGGAACCCTCACGGGCGCCTTCTTCGGTCCGGCGGCCATCCGGCTGCTGGATTTGCAGGTGGAGAATCTGGTGGGGTGGTCGGCGCAATTCCTGCCCGCCACCATGAACCTGGCCACGGCCCTCAAGCCGTTGACCTTCGGTCTGGTGATCGTTCTGTTTCTCATGTTTGAACCGCGCGGTATCGCCAATTGGTGGCGCATCTGCCGCGTCTACATTAAACTCTGGCCGTTCCGGTATTGAACCGGAGCGGCCGGGGCTGAAAATGTATGAATGGGTCGTTCGCAAACACCCGCGAGAAGGGAGGAAAAAAATGAGACACCAACATGTGTGGATGGTTCCGATCATGATCGTCCTGGGAATGGTGATGGCCTTGACCCCCGCCGCCCACGCCGAGGTCTACAAACTGGCGCTGTCGCTGGCCATCACGGGGCCCACATCGGACGCGGGCAATCCCTATTCCAAGGGGGTGGAGGACTACATTCGGTACGTCAACGACACCAAGCTGCTCAAGGGCGACACGGTGTCGTGCCCCATTCGCGACGACCAGTATCAGACCGATATCACCAAGCGCAATTTCGAAGACTTCCTGGCCGACGGCATCGTGCTCTACCTGAACTACTCCACCGGCAGCACCCTGGCCCTCAAGCGCGACTTCGAAGAAGAGAAGATTCCGGTGATCCCGGCCTCCTTCCACGCCGGCAACCTGGAAGACTCCAATTATATCTTCCTGCCCATCGCCACCTATTCGAGCCAGTGCATCGGTCTGGCCGAGTACATCGTCGCCAATCACAAGGGCGACACCCCCAAGGTGGCCATGTTCATCCACCCGTCGGCCTTCGGACGCGGGCCGGTGGAAGATGTGCAGAAGGCCGTGGCCGCGGGTTTGAAGATGGATATCGTCGAAGTGGTGGAACACGGCAAGGACCTGGACAACACGGCCATGCTCCAGCGACTGGTGAGCAAGCAGGTGCGCTATGTGCTCAGCCAGACGGTGCAGTCGCCGGTGGCCACCCTGCTCAAAGATGCCCAGCGCCTGGGTCTGATCGCCAAGCAGTTCGGCGAAGAGGGCAAGCTGACCTTCCTGGGTGCCCATTACACCGGCGGCAACGACCTGATCGAACTGGCCGGCACGGCCGCCGAAGGCTATTATTGGACCACCTCCTACACCCTGACCTCCGAGCCGGGCGAAGGCACCACCTTCCAGTTGATGCTGGCCAAGAAGTACGGTCGGGACGACAAGACCGCCAATTCGCACAACTACACCAACGGCATGATGGTGGCCCAGCTGGCCGTTGAAACCATCCGCCGGGTCAAGGCCAAGGGCGAGAAGGTGACCCGCGCGAGTCTCTACAACGAACTCAATGCCATGAACGGGAACAACGCCTACTCTCCGGGCAACACCGTGGGCCCGGTCACCTATTCGCCCACCGATCATGCCGGTGTGGATACCCTGCAGATCTACTCGGTCAAGCAGGGGGCCTTCCACAGCGTGGGCAAACCGTTCATCCCGGCTTTCGTGGCCAAAATAAAGAAATAGGAGCGCAAGATAAATTCACCCCGGCCGCCAATCCGGAGGCGGTTCAACTTCCGCCTCCGGCCGCGGCCCCTGGACAGACAAAGGTTGGCCGGAAACCATGACGAGCGACCCGTCCAAAGCACATTTATTGGAAGTCAACAACATCGAGGTGGTCTACAACGACATCATCCAGGTGCTGCGCGGGGTGAGCCTCAGCGTGGCGCCGGGCGATGTCGTGGCCTTGCTGGGCACGAACGGCGCGGGCAAGACCACCACATTGCGGGCCATCAGCGGCCTGCTCAAGCCCGAGAACGGGTATATCCGCGATGGCTTCATCCGCTTCGACGATCAGGACGTCACCAACGTGCTGGGTACCCGGGTGGTTCACCTGGGCGCGGTGTTGGTGCCCGAAGGCCGGCGGGTTTTCAAACACCTGACCGTGGACGAGAACATCCGGGTGGGCTCGGTGACGCGCACCGATGGCGGCGCCGCCATCCGCAAGGACCTGGAGCGCATGTACATCCACTTCCCACGTCTGTCCAAGATCACCAATCGCCTGGCCGGGTACTGCTCCGGCGGCGAGCAGCAGATGATCGCCATCGCCCGGGCGCTCATGGCGGCCCCCAAGATGCTCATGCTCGACGAGCCGTCCTTGGGCCTGGCGCCGCTGCTGGTCAAGGAGATCTTCGACAACGTGGCGCGCATCAACAAGGAGACCGGCACCACCATCCTCGTGGTCGAGCAGAACGCCAAGATCGCCCTGGGCATCGCCAACTATGCCTATATCATGGAGTCGGGCAAAATCGTGCTGGAGGGCCCATCGGAGAAATTGAAGGACAACCCCGATGTCAAAGAGTTCTACATGGGTGTCACTCAGGGGGGCGGCCGCAAATCGTTCAAGGAAGTAAAGTCGTATAAGCGACGTAAGCGCTGGATGTAGGGCGAAGTAATTTCAAAATCTTCCCTGGCGCGCAGGCGTGGAATGTTCGTTGGCCAGGGGCGTTCAGGTCCCGCGCTTGAGCGCCAGGGAAGATTTTGAGATTACTTTGACGGATGCTTGAAGGAATCCAGGCAGTTCAATTTGCTATATGAAGAGGAGTGGTTCTATGAAGCTCATGGTGGGTTATAACGGGTCGCCCGCGGCCCAGCGCGCTTTGTCCCTGGCATGCAATCAGGCCAAGACCGACCCGAATGCCGTGGTTTACGTGGTAGCCTCCATGGAAGGCGGAAGTACCGAAACCCTGCAGGACATTCAGGTGGCCGCAGAGAAACTGCAATGGGCCAGGGAGTATTTGGGCAAGGAACAGGTGACTTGTGAAACCGTGCAGCTGGCCAGGGGACTGACGCCGGGCGAAGATCTGGTGAAGTACGCCGATGAAAACGGCATCGACCACATCTATCTGGGGGTGGAGAAAAAATCGCGCACCCGCAAAATATTGCTGGGCTCCACGGCCCAATATGTGATCCTGCGCGGGCCCTGTCCCGTGACCACCACCAAATAGGGGCGCATCGCGGCGGCCAAGGTGTGAACGGATCTTCCAATTATTTTCCGGCATGGCCGGACCAGGAGCTTATCATGGGAATCTACAACTTGACCCTCTATGACATCATCGCCCGCAACGGCCGGCTCTATCCCCGGCGTCCGGCCTGGCGCCAGGCCGAAGACGACCGCTTCATGACCTTCGCCGCCTACAAGGAGGCCGTGGACCAAATGGCCGGCGGCCTGCTGGCCGCGGGGCTGGGCCATGGCGACCGCATCGGCGTCATTGCCAAGAACGCTTTGGAATACATGGTGCTTTACGGCGCCGCCGCTGCCATGGGCGCCATCGTGGTCGGCGTCAACTGGCGGCTTTCGGCCGACGAGATGGCGTATAACCTCAACGACACCCAGGCGCGTTTTGTGTTCACCGACGATGATGACGCCGAATTGATGCAATCCGTGCAGTCCAAATTGGGCGCCAAGGTCTCTTTCTTCAACCTGACGCCCGGCAAAGGCCCCTTCGGCGACCTGCCTGCGGTCGCTGCGCCGGCCCGGGGGTTGCCACACCAGGCCGTGGCTGCCGACGACGGCCTGGTGATCATTCACACCGCCGCGGTCTCCGGCCGGCCCCGCGGGGCTCTGCTCAGTCACCGCAATGTGTTGTGCGCCAACGTGCAATTGATGCACCAGGTGGGCATGACCATGGCCGACGTGCATCTCGATCCCCTGCCGCTGTTTCACATCGCCGGGCTGGGCATGGCGTTGTGCTGTTTCCACGCCGGCGTCCCGAACATCCTGATGCGGAAGTTCGACGCGGCCCAGGCGGCCCGGTTGATCGCCGCCCACCGGGTGAGCCTGATGTTCGCCTTCGCGCCCATGATGCAGACCCTGCTGGCCCATGTGGAAAAGAACGGCGAGGATATCCGTTCGCTGCGGACCGTACTGGGCATCGATACTCCCCAGGTGATCGAACGCTTTCAGAAGATGACCGGCGGAGATTTCTACAGCCTCTTCGGCCAGACCGAAACCTCCCTGGTGGCCACCATGAGCCGCTACAGCGAAAGGCCCGGCTCGGCCGGCCGGCCCATTCCCCTGGTGGAGATCCAGTTGATGGATGACGAGGATCGCCCGGTGCCCCAGGGCCAGGCCGGCGAGATCGCCATCCGGGGCCCCATGGTCTTCAAGGGCTACTGGCGGCTGGATGCGGAAAACGCCCACACCTTCCGCAACGGCTGGCACCATACCGGCGACATGGGCCGCTTCGACGAAGACGGCTATCTCTGGTATGTGGCGCGCAAGGCCGAAAAGGAGCTGATCAAGCCGGGCGGCGAGAATGTCTACCCGGCCGAAGTGGAGACCGTGATCCTCGAGCATCCGGCGGTCCAGGCCGTGGTGGTCTTCGGCGTGCCCGACCCCAAGTGGACCGAGGGTATCAAGGCCGTCTGCCGCCTCAAGCCGGGAAACAGCCTCACAGCCCAGGAGCTCATCGACTTCGTGGGCGGCCGCATCGCCCGCTACAAAAAGCCCCAGTACGTGGAGTTCGTCGCCGAACTGCCCATGACAGCCGGGGGAGCGGTGGATCGCGTCAAGGTGAAGCAGATGTACGGGAAGAAATAGGCTATCGCGACGCCGCGATGGCTGCGATGAGGCCCTTGCGCACCAGCATGACGGCGATGGCCGCCAACAGCAGGCTGGCGATCTTGGAGGCGGTGCGGGTGCCGTTGCGTCCCAGCCACAACGTGATCGTGTCGGCCGTTTTCAAGACGCCGGCGGCCAAGACCAGATTGGCCGCCAGGGCCCCGACGGTGATCCATATGCCATAGACGTTGGCCAGCAGGATCGAGGTGGTGAAGAGCGCCGGGCCGGCCAGCAGGGGAATGCCGATGGGCACGGCCCCCAGGGCCTCCTCTCGATCCATTTGGCTGCGTTCGCTCTCTCCGGTCAACAGATCGCTCAAGGAGATGGCGAAGAGAAGCGTACCGCCCGCGATCATGAAGTCGGCCACCGTAATTCCCAGATAACTGAGCAATCCCGGTCCGAAGATCAGAAAGGCCAGGGCCACCAGGCCGGCCGTGAGGATCGATTGCACCAGCACCGAACGCCGGCCGGCCGGGGAGAGGCCTTCGGTCAGGGAGACATAGATCGGCAGCACGCCGATGACATCCAGGGCCACGAACAAGGGGACGAAACAGAGCCAGAAGGTTTGCATGGCTTTTTCACCGGCCTTTTATAAGTTGCAACCGTCGATTCCGCCTCGGCACAGCCTATTACATATTGGATGCAGGAAGAAAGGGGAAAGATAGACAAGAAGTCATCCAGCCATCAAATATAGCGGATCGGCGCCAGTCCCTTGCGCCGGCGCAGCGCTTCCAGCAGGCCCACCGTGCCGGTCATCATGTTGTCGCCCCAGGGGGCGCCCCAGCGGATGGGCAGGCGGCTGTCGGCCAGCAGGCGGCGCCTGGGGCCGGTGGCCACGATGGCCTGGATCCGGTCGAAGCCCACGGCTTTGCGCAGGTAGGCGCCGTGGCCCCCTTCGGCCAGGATCTGTTCGTGGCTGATGCGACCGTCGGGCAGCTCCTTCAACAGCCCTTCCAGGCGCGGCAGGGTGATGTCGCGGGTATGGTATTCGACGAAGCCGGCGACCTGATCCGCCTCCAATGCCGCCACCACCGTGTGGGAGGTGGCCACATCCAGAATCAGGATCGGTTCCCGGTTCAGGGCCTGGGGGGCCTGGGCCGCACCGGCCATGGCCGCCATGCCGCTGTCCATTACGTACACTTCACGGGTATTGAACCGCCGGGCGCTTTGAGCCATGGCCCGCAGGCGGTTGAAGGCCGGGGGCACCTCGTCGTCGGCAAACAGCAGGCGATGGGGGGTCGGGTCCTGGTCGAGCATGCGTCGAAACAGCGTATGGCGGAACGCCAGGTGGGAGACCCCCTTGGGCGCCGCGCCATGATCCTGGCCGCAGACGGCCACGGCTTCGAAATCGGTGGACAAACCCATGTCGGTCAGGAGCCGGGTTATGCGCTCGGAGTGCACGTCTTCCAGGGTGAGGGGCGTATAGTCGGGGTTGCGCCACAGTTCCTGGACCACAGCGTCGTCGGCCACCGTCAACCCCCAGGCGCGCACCGTGTCCGGATCGTGGTGCAAGGTGGCCGCGGCTTCGGCCGATATGACCACCCCGGCGGATCGAGCCCGCCGGCGCAGGGCGTCGCTCACCGGCCCGCCGCCCATCTCCACGCCCCGCACCGCCAGGGGCCCGCCGGTCTGCTCGATCTGCGCCGCCACCTGCCGAACCGGTGCGGGCATCACGGCCTTGAAGTGTTCGCCGCTGCCGGCATCGTAATAGAGCAGGTCGAGGGTACCGGCACCGATGTCGAGCATGAGAAAGCGGCTCATGGCAGTTCTCCTGGGCACAAGGCGTTGAACGACGAAGCGTTTCCAGGAGAAAAACAGAATCGCCCAATGAAGTCAAGGCAGCTGGCACGGCCCTGCCAATCGAGCGGCGCTGGTGGCGCAGCGCGATGCCCACCCGAACCCGATCTGCGCCCGTTTCGGATGCGGGCGAGCCGTTGCGCGGCTGTTGCACGGCTTGCCAAGCAGCGGTCGCACTGATAAAAGGGGGCATTATTCACAGGAGGAGACCCCATGCGCTGGCGTTGCCTGATTTGCGGCTATATCCATGACGGCGAGAAACCCCCCGCGCGCTGCCCGGTGTGCGGTGCACCGGCCAAGATGTTCGAACGACTGGCCGATCCGGTGGCGACCAAGGCGACCCCTCGATGAAAATCTATACCCAGACCGGCGATCAGGGAAAAACCAGTCTCATCAGCGGCGAACGGGTGCCCAAAAGCCACCCGCGCGTGCAGGCCTGCGGCGAAGTGGACGAACTCAATGCCGTGGTCGGCGCCCTGGCGGCGGCGCTGCCGCCGGGCACCGAGGCGGTGGCGGCCGAGCTGCGACGCATCCAGTCCGACCTGCTCGATGTGGGGGCCTGGTTGTCGGCCGCGCCGGGGTCCGACATTCAACAGCAGTTGACGCCTCTCGACCCGGATCTGGCGGGCCGTATCGAACGGCGCATCGATGCCATGACGCCCTCCCTGCCCGAACTCAAAGCCTTCATCCTTCCCGGCGGACACATGTCGGCGGCCTGGTCCCATGTGGCCCGCACGGTTTGCCGCCGGGCCGAACGATCGGCCATCGCCCTGGTGATCCCCGAAACCGGCGGCGAATCCCAGGGGGAAGCGCGCAACGGCCTGGCGCCGGCGATCGTGTTCCTCAACCGGCTTTCGGACTATTTCTTCGTGCTGGCGCGCTACCTGAACCATCACACCGGCATCGCGGATGTGCCCTGGCGAAAATGACCCGAGGAGCGGCGGTGCAACTGTACACAGTGCATGTCAAGGGACGACAATGGCTGACCGACCGGATATTCGAAATTCGTTTCGACCGGCCCAGCGGATTCGATTTTCGGCCCGGACAGAAAATCGCCTTCGTGTTCGAGCAAAACTCGCGGGACTACACTCTGCTTGGCCCGGCCCACGGGCCGGAACTCTCCATTTGCGTGCGGCATGTCGCCGGCGGGCATTTTTCACCCCGCCTGGCCGCGGCTGCGCCCGGCGACGTCTTTCAGGTGACCGCCCCATCCGGTTTTTTTACATTCAAACCGTCGCCCCGCCCGGCGGTCTTCGTGGCCACGGGAACCGGTGTGGCCCCTTTTGTGGCCTTTGAACGGGCCGGGGTCCGGGATTTTCATCTGCTGCACGGGGTGCGGACCGCCGAGAACCTCATTTATGGCCCGGAGCTGGCGGCCGCGGCCCGCGCCTATGTGCCGTGCCTGTCGCAACCGGTTGCCGCCGGCGGATCGACGGTCCACTTCACCGGCCGTGTGGATGCCTGGCTGGCCACCCGTCTGCCGTCGGGGGGCTATGACTTTTATTTGTGCGGAAACGGCGATATGATACGCGACGTGATGCGTCTGATCGATGAACGGTTTCACAGCTCCCATGTATTTACCGAGACCTTTTTTTAGGGGAACGCCATGGGTTTGAACGGCATGCGACGCATGCTCTCTCTTCTGCTGCTCATCGTGATCGTCGCTTCGCCGGCCTTTGCCCAAGAGCCCCGCAAGGTGCTGGTCCTGCATGCCGGCCATCAGGGCCGGGAGTGGACCGACCACATCAGTGCAGGCATCCGTTCCGTCTTCGTCCCCTTCGAACGCGATATCCATCTTTATTTCGAGTACATGGATGTCCAGCGCAACGATCGGCCGGATTATTTGCCGGCGCTGGCCGATTTCCTGGGGTTCAAATTCAAAGCGACCCGATTCGATGTGGTGATTGCCGTGGACGATGCGGCCCTGGATTTTGTGCGCAAGCATGGGGCCGCCTTCGTTCCCAACACGCCCATTATCTTTTGCGGTGTCGACTGGAACGAATCCGGACCGCCGCCCCTGGGTGCCAACGAAACCGGCGTGATCGAACAGGTCGGCCACCAGGCCACGCTCAGCGTCATGCTCCAGCTGCATCCCCGCTGCCGGCGGATTCTTTTCCTGTTGAATAAGGAAGACCTCCACGAGATGTTCGTGGACCAGTTGAAATCGATGCTGGCCCTGCTCGAACCCCAGGTGGCCGTGGAGGTCTGGCGCGACGCGGATCGCACCGAGTTGCCGGCCCGATTGGTGGGGTTGTCCGCCGAGGACCTGATTTACCTGCTGGCCTTCGAACATGAACAGGGGGTTTCCGATGCAGCGGCCGACGACTTGATCCGTCTGGTGGTGCGCTGGTCGCCGGCGCCGGTCTACAGCCCCCTGGAGTTCTATCTGGGCAAGGGGAGCGTGGGCGGCATGATCACCTCCGGATACCGGCAGGGGGAGCTGGCCGCCCAGATGGCGCTGCGCGTTCTTTCGGGTCAGCCCGTCAAAGAGATCGCGCCGGTGACGCGCAGCCCCAACCAGTACATGTTCGACGGCCGCAAACTGGAGCAGTACCATATCAAAACGACCCAGCTGCCGCCGGGCAGCGAAGTCATCAATGCGCAACCCCTGTTCTGGAACCGCCACGGCATGCTTTTCCTGGGTGTGGCGGTCGGGTTGCTGGTGGTGGCGGTCATCCTGCTGGGCTTCATGCTGCGCCAGAAAGATAAAGAGCGCCTGCTGGCCCAAAACAACCTGGAGCTGGACGGGCGTGTCAAGGAGAAGTCGGCGCAACTGTTGCTGGCCAGCCAGCGGCTGAAAAAGCAATCACTGGTGGACGGCATCACCGGTATGCCCAACCGCCGGCACATCTTTCAACGCCTGTCCGAAGAGATCAAGAAAGCCCAACGGTATCGCCAGCCGCTGTGCATCATGCTGTTCGATATCGACGGATTCAAAACGATCAACGAGCAATACGGATACCTCACCGGCGACAAGGTGCTGCGCGACGTGGGCCAGACCATCCGGCGCAGCCTGCGGGAGATCGACCTGGTGGGCCGCTATGGGGGCGAGGAGTTTCTCGTGGTGATGCCCAGCACCCCCATCGATATGGCCCAGCATTCGGCGGCCCGCATCCGCCGCAATATCCAGGCGCTGCAATGGGAGCAGGGCCAGGTGCGCGCCACCGTCAGCGGCGGCCTGGCCCAGGCCGCCGACCACTCGCCTGCCGATCTCATCGCCACGGCCGATCAACGCGTGCGCGCCGCCAAGCAGTTGGGCGGCGACTGCATCATCGCCGACGACGCCGCCGCGGCTGCGGATGGGGCGGCCTCCTGATCCTTCGAGCCGCAATAGACCCTCCCGCCACGCGGGGCTTAAACGACCGATCCGCCGCTGAAATGGTCCGGCCGATGCCGGCCCCTTGCCTCTTACGGCCTGCGCAACGCAGCTTGCCTGCACCCGTTAGGGCTCATGATAAATGGGCGTGCCCAGGGCCTTCAGTTCGAACAGGCTGAAGATGCGATGGCCGTTGTAGTCCAGAACGCGCAGGTCGCTGGTTTGCTTGAGGTCGCCCAGGATGATGTCGAAATGCTTGCCGTACTTGGTTCTCAGCCCATCCAGATCGACCTCGTAGGCGATGTACTTTTTGATGCCTTTGGCATCCATTTTTTCGACGAACCGTGGTTCAACGAACGACTCAAAGGTCGTCATCACCACGATGGGACCGGACCCAGTGAAAACAATGGCTGCTTTCATGGCGCTCTCCTTTCGTCTAAATAAGTTCATCTCGGGGGGATAGATCTGGCACGCCGAACAATAACTGTTTCGGGACGCTGCAATGCCCAAAGCAGGATGATCTTGGGCAGGACCGCAGGTGCCGCCGAAGGCAGGAGGAGGTGTGAAAAGGGTCCGGCGCTTTGGGCAATGCGGGCGATGCACAAATATAATGCCGCCCCCCGGCGGTTACAATAGAACCAACCAGAGAAAAGTGGGCCCGGTGCGTCCGGGCGCATCCTGCTTATATTGGTCCTGTTTTGAACCCCATTGGAACTTGAATCGCATGAAGCAGGACCGCACCATGGCGCATAGCATTCGCGTTCGCAACGCCCGCCAGCACAATCTCAAGGGCTTGGATATCGATATCCCCCTGAACCGCATCACGGTGATTACCGGCGTGAGCGGCTCGGGCAAGTCGTCCCTGGCCTTCGACACTCTCTACGCCGAGGGCCAGCGGCGCTACGTGGAAACCTTTTCGCCCTACGCCCGCCAGTTCATGGACCGTATGGACCGGCCCCAGGCGGACCAGATCCTGGGGGTGCCGCCGGCCATCGCCATCGACCGCAAAGACCCGGTGCGCACGTCGCGCTCCACGGTGGGCACCATGACCGAGCTTACCGACTATGTGAAGCTGCTCTTCGCCCGCCAGGGGGTGCTCCATTGCCGGCAGTGCGGCCGGCCGGTGCGGCCCGATACCCCCGAGCAGATCTGGCAGGCCTTGCAGGCCCAGGCATTGGATCACCGCCTGACCCTCACCTTCCCCTGGGCGATGGGCGAGGATCCGGCCGCCTCGCGCAAAAAGCTGCTGCGCCAGGGATATGACCGGCTTTGGGTCCAGGGCGCCGTTCAGGAATTGAACGCCGAATCGCCCCTGGATCCGGGGCTCGCCCTGGATGTGGTGGCCGACCGCGTGCAGATCAAAGCCGACCAGCGGCAGCGCGTCATCGATTCGCTGGAAATGGCCTTGCGCCTGGGCAGCGGCCGCACCGATGCCTGGATCGACGACGGCCGCCGCCTGGCCTTTTCCGATCGCCTGCACTGCGCCCAGTGCGATATCGCTTACGTCGCGCCCCTGCCCAATCTCTTTTCGTTCAACAGCCCCATCGGCGCCTGCGAAAAGTGCCGGGGCTTCGGCCGGGTGATCGACATGGACCTGGACTTGATCATCCCCGACCCCGGCCGCTCTCTGGCCCAGGGCGCCATCAAACCCTTCGGCGGCGAGGCCGAGGGCCGCTTCGAGTACCGCGATCTCTCGGAATTCTGCCAGCGCCGGCGCATTCCCCTGAACCGGCCCTTTCAGGAGTTGGACGAGGCGCAGCGCCGCGCCATCATTGACGGCGACAAGAAGTACTACGGCATCCGCGGCTACTTCGAATGGCTGGAAGGGCGCACCTACAAGATGCATGTGCGCGTCTTTCTCTCTCGCTACCGCAGCTACAATCTCTGCCCGGCGTGCCACGGCATGCGCTTCAAGCCCGAAACGCTGCTCTACCGGGTCGAGGGCAAGCACATCGCCGAGGTCTATGCCCTCAATGTGGATCAGGCCCTGGATTTCTTCCAGGATCTGGCCGCCCGGGGCTGGGACGAGGCCACGGCCCTGGTGCTGGAAGAGATCCTGAACCGCCTGCGTTTTCTCCAGGACGTGGGCCTGGGATATCTCACCCTGGACCGCCAGTCGCGCACCCTGTCGGGCGGCGAGGTGCAACGCGTGGCCCTGGCTTCGGCCCTGGGGGCTGCGCTGGTCAACTCGCTCTACGTGCTCGACGAACCCAGCATCGGCCTGCATCCCCGGGACAACGAGCGGTTGATCCGCATCCTGCAGCGGCTGCGCGATTTGCCCAACACCATCGTGGTGGTGGAGCACGACCCGGCCATCATCCGGGCGGCGGATTACCTGCTCGACATGGGCCCCCAGGCCGGCGAGCAGGGGGGGCAGGTGATGTACTTCGGGCCGGCGCAGCAGATCGGCGGATCGCTCACCGGCCGCTACCTCTCCGGCGCACTGCGGATTTCCAGGCCGGCCGAGCGGCGCCGGCCCGAGCGCGGCCATTGGCTCACCATCCGAGGGGCGGCGGAAAACAACCTCAAGCAGATCGACGCGGCCATTCCCCTGGGGCTCATGGTCTGCCTCACCGGTGTGAGCGGCTCGGGCAAGTCCACCCTGGCCGAAGAGATCCTCTTCAAGGGGCTCAAGCGCTTGAAAGGCCAGGGCGAAGGCCGGCCGGGGCGCTTCGCGACCATCGAGGGCGGTGAGGCCATCGCAGAAGTGGAGCTGGTGGACCAGCGGCCCATCGGCCGCACGCCCCGGGCCAACGTGCTGACTTATACCAAGGCCATGGACCCCATTCGCAAACTGCTGGCCGATACCGCGGCGGCCCGGGAGAAAGGCTTCGGCCCCGGCACCTTCTCCTTCAACGTGGCCGGCGGTCGCTGCGACACCTGCGACGGCGAGGGCTTCGAAGTGGTGGAGATGCAGTTTCTCTCCGACGTTCTCATCTCCTGCCCCGACTGCCAGGGCCGGCGCTTCAAGCCCGAAGTACTGGAAGTCTTCTACCGGGAGCGCAATATCCACCAGATCCTGGAGTTGACCGTGGACCAGGCCCTGGATTTCTTCGCCGACCAGCCCAAGGTCCGAACGGCATTGAAACCGCTGTCGGATGTGGGCCTGGGCTACCTGCGCCTGGGCCAGCCCATCTCCACCTTTTCCGGCGGCGAGGCCCAGCGGCTCAAGCTCTCCCGCTTCCTGGGCGAACGCGGCCGGAGCCGGCTGCTGATCTTCGACGAACCCACCACCGGCCTGCATTTCGCCGACATCAGCATTTTGCTGGCTGTGCTCCAGCGCCTGGTGGATGCCGGCAACACCCTGCTGGTCATCGAGCACAACCTGGACGTGATCAAGGCCGCCGACTGGGTCATCGACCTGGGGCCCGAAGGGGGCGACGCGGGCGGTCGAATCGTGGCCGCCGGCCCGCCCGAAGCGGTGGCCGCCGCGGCCGGATCGCACACCGGCCGCTACCTGCGGCCTTACCTGGAAGACAGGGCCGCGGCGTTTCCCATGGCCGCGGCGGCGCTGCCGGCCCCCACCCTGAACGGTCACGCCATCCATGTGCGCGGGGCCCGGGAGCACAACCTCAAGGACCTGAGCCTGGCCATTCCCCACAACCAGCTGGTGGTGCTCACCGGCGTGAGCGGTTCGGGCAAGTCCACCCTGGCCTTCGACATTCTCTTCGCCGAAGGCCAGCGCCGCTACCTGGAGAGCCTGGCGCCCTACGTGCGGCAGTACATGAAGATCCTGGAGCGGCCCGAGGTGGACCTGGTGACCGGCCTGTCGCCCACGGTGGCCATCGAGCAGCGCATCAGCCACACCAGCCGGCGCTCCACGGTGGCCACGCTCACGGAAGTCTACCACTTCCTGCGCCTGATGTTCGCCAAGCTGGGCACGCCCCACTGCCCGGGCTGCCACCGGCCGTTGACCCGCCAGACCGCCACGGCCCTGGGGGATCAGATCGCGGCCCGCTACCGCGGGCGAGAAGTACTGCTGCTGGCGCCCAAAGTCTCGGGCCGCAAGGGCTTTCACAAGGAGGTGCTCGGCCGGGCCCTCAAATTGGGCTTCGACCGGGCGCGCATCGACGGCCGCATCGAGGCGGTCACGCCGGGCATGGCCCTCTCCCGCTTCAAGGACCACTCCATCGATCTGGTGGTGGGCAGGATGCCCGGCGGGCGCGGCGCCCGGGCCCGGCTCGCTGCCCTGATCGACACGGCCCTGAAGGAGGGCGACGGCAGCCTGATCCTCTTCGATCCCAACGACGGCAGCGAAGAGATCTTCAGCCTGCACGGCCGCTGCCCTTCGTGCGGCACCGGCGCAGTGCAGGGCGACCCGCGGCTCTTCTCGTTCAACTCCCCCCGGGGCGCCTGCCCCCAATGCGACGGCCTGGGGGTGGTGGGGGTGGATGAATTCGATGCAGGCGAGGGGGCCCGGGTTTGCCCGGCCTGCCAGGGCAGCCGCCTTACGCCCGAAGCCCTGGCCGTCAAGGTCCAGGGGCACACCATCTGGGAGCTGGTGCGCCGGCCGGCCGAAGAACTCCAGGGCGCCTTGCAGCAGATCCGCTTTCCCGAACACCAGCAGCCCCTGGCCGCGCCCATAATGGCCGAGCTGGTCACTCGCCTGGGCCTGATGAACCGCCTGGGGCTGGGCTATCTCTCCCTGGCCCGCTCGGGCGAAACGCTTTCCGGCGGCGAGGCCCAGCGGGTGCGCCTGGCCGCCCAGCTGGGCTCCAACCTCACCGGCGTCACCTATATCCTGGACGAACCCACCATCGGTTTGCACCCCCGGGACAACCACATCCTGGTGCAGGCCCTGGCCGAACTGCGCGACCGCGGCAACTCCATCATCGTGGTCGAGCACGATGAAGAGACCATCCGGGCCGCCGATACCCTCATCGACCTGGGCCCCGGCGCCGGCGTCCACGGCGGGCGGGTGGTGGCCATGGGCACGCTGGCCGATCTGCGCCGATCGCCGCAATCGGTCACCGGCGCCATGCTCGACGGCGGCCGCGCCGAGGCCGCCGGCCGGCAGCGGCCCCATCGCCGCCAACCCGGCCTGGCGATCCTGGGCGCCCGGGTCAACAACCTCAGGCAGATCGACGTGCGCCTGCCCCTCAACCGCCTGGTGGCCGTCACCGGCGTGAGCGGCTCGGGCAAATCGAGCCTGGTGAAGGGCACCGTCTACCAGGGGCTGCACCGCTTGCTGCGGGGCCAGCCCCTGGGCGACGACCTGTGCCGGGAGATCACCGGCTGGCAGGCCCTGACCCGGGTGCTGGAGGTGGATCACACGCCCATCGGCCGCACGCCGCGCTCGGTGCCGGCCTCCTACGTGGGGTTCCTCACCGAGATCCGCAATCTCTTCGCCCAGACCCCCGAAGCCCGCAGCCGGGGCTACGGCCCCGCGCGCTTCTCGTTCAACGTGGAAGAGGGGCGCTGCCCGGCCTGCAAGGGTCAGGGCCGGCCCAAGGTGGAGATGGCCTTCCTGCCCGATGTCTACGTACCCTGCGAGGTGTGCGCCGGCCGCCGCTTCAATGCCGAAACCCTGGCCGTGCGCTACAAGGGCAGGACCGTGGCCGATGTGCTGGCCATGACTTTCGCCGAGGCCCTGCAGTTCTTCTCGGCCATTCCGCGCCTGCGTCAGGCGCTGCAGTTCGTCTGCGACATCGGCCTGGGCTACCTGCAGCTGGGCCAGCCCAGTCCCACCCTGTCCGGCGGCGAAGCCCAGCGCATCAAACTCTCCAAAGAGATGGCCCAGCGCAGCGCGGGCGCCGCCCTCTACATCCTCGACGAACCCACCACCGGCCTGCATCCGGCCGATGTGCAGCTGCTCATCGACGTGCTCCAGAACCTGGTCGATCAGGGCCACACCGTCGTGGTCATCGAGCACAACCTGGAAGTGGTCCGGGCCGCCGATTACATCATCGATCTCGGCCCCGAAGGCGGCGGCGCCGGCGGCCGGGTGGTGGCCACGGGTGCGCCCCGGGAGCTGCTGGCCAAGCCGCGGTTGTCGCACACGGCGCATTATCTGCGGAAGTATATGTGGGAAGACGCGGAAAAATGACTTTACACCCTGACACAAAAGCTGACGTCGTTTTTTCCGGGTCGATGGTGCCCACCATCCGGGGCCCATGGCCTGCATTTCAAAAACAAAAATGATAACAGGATGATACAACCACAGACCACCTCCTTTCCAAACCTGGTACGGCGATTGCTCAAGTCCAAGCGGGATAGACTGGACGGCGGACGCCTGTTGCACGGCCTGGACGGAAAGGAGACGGCATGAACACGTTGGAGAAGCTCGGTCTGGTGGCGCATCTGCTCAAATGGCGAATGACTTGGAATCGGGTGGATCTGGACTACAAGCCCCCAGGGGTGGTCCATCCCAGGTTCATGAGCGCCCGGGAGGCGGTGCGCCTGATACCGGACGGCGCCACGACCTTTTCCTGCGGCATGGCGGCCAACGCGCCGCCCAAGGTGTGGTTCTGCGCCATCGCACGATCTTTTGAGGAGACCGGCCACCCCCGGGGGTTGACCCATGTGATCGTGGGGGCCCAGGGCGGGCGCGGCCGGGTTCCGGGAACCGTCGAAGAGTTGGGCCGCGAAGGGTGCGTGGTGCGGTTCGTCGCCGGCCATCATGAGACCGTGAAATCGATGCTGCAGCTGGCCCACAAGGGCGCGGTGGAACTGCACACCCTGCCCCAGGGCATCGAAACCCTGCTCATCGAGGCCCAAAGCCGGGGAATCTTCGAACTGGAGAGCGAAACCGGAGTAGGGACCTTCCTCGATCCGCGGGTGGGCCACGGCTCCCTGGTGGTGCCCGGCCGGGGGCAGAGCCTGGTGACAGCGGCCGGCGACCGGCTGCGCTACCGCCTGCCCAAAATCGAGGTGGCCTTTTTCGTGGCGCCGGCCGCCGATGCCGAGGGCAACATCTATATCCGCAACTGCTCCCTGTATACCGAGAGCTACGAAGCGGCCCTGGCGGCCAGGGCCAACGGGGGCAGGGTGCTGGTGAGCGTGGCCGAAATCGTCGACACGCAGCCCGGTGATATATTCCTGCCGGCGGACAAGGTGGATGCCATCGCGGTGCATCCGTTGAACGAGCAGGTGAGCTCCGTACGCCAGCGCAAGTACTGGAAGATGTTCACCGAGTGCGCCCAAGAAGATCTGGACCGATCCATGGAGAAGCTGCGCTTCGCCAACCGGGTCCTGGGGATCACGCCCAAACGCGGTGCGGTGGACAATGCTCTGGCGCGCCTGGCGGCCGATGTCTTCACCCGTTATGTGCGCAAGTGCTGCAACATCATCGTGGGCGTCGGCCTGCCCGAAGAGGTGGCCCGGCTGATCTACGAAGGCGGTCTTTACAAGGATGTGACCTTCATGTCCGAAACCGGTGTGGTGGGCGGCCTGCCGGCGCCCGGCGTTTTCTTCGGGGCGGCGGTGAACCCCAAGGAGATCATGTCGTCGGCCCAGGTCTTCCACCTGTGCTATGAGCAATTGGATGCCGCGCTGCTCGGCATCCTGGAGGCCGACAGCCAGGGTAACCTCAATGTCTCCCGGCGGGGCGACGGCCCCCTCGATTATGTGGGGCCGGGCGGCTTCCCGGACTTCTGCGCGGCGGCCGACACCATCGTCTTCGTCGGCAGCTGGATGGCCCACGGTCGCCTGGAGATCGAGGACGGCCGCCTGACGATCGTGCAACCGGGGCAGCACAAGTTCATCGACCGGGTCAGCGAGATCACCATGAGCGGCGAACAGGCGCTGAAGAAGAACAAGACGGTGCTCTACGTCACCAACGTCGGCGTTTTCCAGCTGACCCACCGGGGCATGACCCTTATCCAGGTGATGCCCGGCATCGATATCCAGAAGGATATCCTGGAGGCCTGTCCCATGCGCGTGGTGCTGCCCGAGGACGGGCCGGTGCCGGTCACCGAGGCCGCCATCGTCACCGGAGAGGGGTTCAAATTGCACTGGCAGAATTGTTGAAATGAACCGGGGCGGCCGGCCTCCCGCCCCGCATTGACATCCCCCTGCGTTTTTGAAATATTCCGTCGCCTCGGTTTGTTGAATGTTTACCTCCAGGAGGGATGCCTGCCTTGTACCGTCCGCTCTCGCTGCTATTTTTGGTGATGGCCCTCGCGCCGCTGGCCGGCTGCGGCGGGCTTTTTTACCCGTCCATTGCCGCCGACTACCAGCGGACGCTTCAAATCTACGAAGCCGGCGGGTCCTATGAACGGGTGATCCGGGACTGCAATAAGGGGCGCCGGGATATTGCCGCCTTCGCCCGGCGCTGCCCCGAAGGGTCGCCTTGCCGCCAGAAGGAGAATCCCGGGGACCTGAACCTTTTGACCAGCCGGTACGATTACCTGGAAGCGGCTTCCTGCTACCGGCTGGGCCGGCTCGGGACGGCCTGGGTATTGGCCGCCAAGCCCGAGCATGAATATGACCCGGCCATGCATAAGCTGCTGGGATCCATTCATATCGCCAGGGGCGAGAGCGAAAAAGCCGCCCGGGAGTACTTTTACCTTTTGCTTCTCGGGGACGGGGAGAGCGCGGCGGTGCTCCTGCCATCGCTGGAGGCAGACCTGGACCGCAAACCGCTGAGCTACCAGACGCCCCACCTGCTGAACCTGCGTGCCGCGCGTTACGAACGCATCAACGACACCCAGGCGGCGCTGCGCGATTATGCCGCTTCCATCAGCGTCGAACCCCGGCAGATCCACGCCTACCGCCAGCGCGCCCGGATCTTCAGCGATGGCGGTATGCCGGAAAAAGCCCTGGCCGAACTGAACACCGCGGTGTTCATCGATGGTCGTAAAAAGGCGTACAGCGATACCCGCATGGATGAGCTGCAAATCGCCGCGGTCTATTTCGAACGGGGGCGGCTGCGCCTGGCCACGAGCAACGTCGACGGGGCCATGGCCGATTTCGCCGCAGCGGCCCGCAAGAGCAAAGATCCCCGGCAGGCGGCCCGGGTGAACTTCGAAATCGGCCAGATCCATGAAAGCACCGGCAACCTGGACCTGGCCATCGCCTCCTACAAAAAGGCCGCCGATCTGCCCGGCTTCGGCGATCCGTGGTACCGCATGGCCATCTGCTATGCCCAGAACAGCATGCCCAGAGAGTCCAAGGATGCGCTGGTCACCCTGGCCCGTATCGACCGGGAGAAGTCGGAGACCCTGGCGCAGTCGCTCAAGGAGATGGAGCTGTTGAAGTAGCCGCGGCGCCTATGCGCCCCGTTTGCGGCGCGCCGTCACCGATTCGCCGCCGATGCCCCAGTTGTCCGTGGGGACCTCTTCGATGATCACCACCGTGGTGGCCGGGTTCTTGCCCAGCACCTGCTGGAGCAGCCGGGTGACGCCGGCGATCACTTCCGCCTTCTTCTCGCTGGTTACGCCTTCATTGGTAATCTTGATGTTGACAAACGGCATGGTTGCGCCTCCTTGGAATAGGTATTCGAACCGGGTCATCCCACGCGCGCGGAACCGAAGCAAATGATTTTATGCGGGCGGCTCAAAACCGGGGGCAGCCGCGGCAGGCCTCCGGCGGCGTCGCCGAAAGCATTTGCCGCCGCCAGGCCTGCATCCGCCGTCCGTTCCAGATCTCGCCAAGCGGCACATCTTGCAGGTTGCCGAGCAAGGCTGCCGGATGGCAGTCGCAGACGCTCGCATGGCCCGCCACATCCACCGGCAGGGTCTGCCAGGGGGAGCGGCAATGGGTGCGGGCCGGGCTGCGCGCCGCCAGCCGTTCCGGCGGGTAGAGCAGAAATTCCCGGAAATGCCGGGACATGGCCAACGCTTCCAGGCCATGAACGCCCAGCACCGGCAACCGGCGGGCGAACGCCGTGCGCAGCGCCTGGCGGATAGCGGTGCGAGCGGCCGGATCCAGGGTCTGGTTCAGGCTCTGGCGCTGATTCCAGTCGAAATTGAGGTCGGTCAGCATCCACGCCTGTACTCCGAGATCGGCGACGGCTTCGGCCAGCCGGGGCAGGTGGGCCACAGTGCGCCTGGAGACCGCCGTAAAGACGGCCGTGGCCAGGCCGGCCGCGGCGGCTGGCGGCACACAGGCGCGGATGTTCTCCAGGCTGCGATCCACCGCCACGCCCGGTCGCACCACCGCCGCGATGGAGGGATCGACCGCATCCAGGCTGAAGGTGAAGGCCCCCAGTCCGGCCTCGATGAGTCGCAGGCACAGGTCGGTGGAGAGCACCGTGGCATTGGTCACCAGATGCACCAGGCGGCCCCGGCGGGCGCAGGCGGCCACCAGATCGGGCAGCCGTGGATGCAGGGTGGGCTCGCCCAACCCGGCCAGGACCACACGGTAGGCATTGGGCAGCAGGTCGAGCAGGTACTCGAAAAGGGCAGGGTCCATCTCTGCCGCCGGCCGTTCGTGCCGGGTGCGGGCGCAATGCAGGCAACCCAGGTTGCAGCGGCTGGTCACCTCGATGTTGAGTTGAATGGGTTCCGGCGCTTCGGCCGACAGGTTCGGGGCCCCGTTTTCCAGGGCCTGGCGGGCGGCGGGGGAGCAGAGCAGATGGCGCCCGGCCAGTGGGTTGGCCTGGAAAAAACGTTGCAGCGCAAGGCCCTCGAGGAGCGCCAAACGTTCGGCCAAGGCGTCCTGCGTGCCGTCGCCGGGCCGCAGGAAATCTTCCGCCTGCCGGAGGATCCAATCCGCCGGCGCCGATCCGCCGGGGGTGCTGAAAAGATCATGACCGGCGCCGGGCACGGTCAGACGACGCACGGCCGAGAAGCCCTGGCGTGCCCAGGCATCGGCATTTTCTTTTGGTACCAGGGGATCATCACTTCCCTGGATCAGCAGCACGGGGATCTTGCGGGGCGCCGGCGCCGCGGCCATCTGGTTGATGTGGCGCACCAGGCGGGCCACATCTCCCAGCATCACGGCCGGACGGCTCCCGCGGTGCGATTCCCAGCGGGCCAGGGCCGTACCGTCCACACGGTGGGGCGTGGCCGCCAGGACCAGCAGGTCGGGCCGGACCCATTTCCGGGCCACGGCCGCCAGGCACAGGGTGCCGCCCGTGGAGTGGCCCAGCAGGACGAGCCGGTCGTGACGGCCGGCCATCTGCCCGACCGCAGCGACGATGGCCTGCAGGCATTCGGTTTCATCGAAAGGGGGCGCGGCATCGTGGTCATGGCCGGGCAGGGCGACCGTGCCGACCGATCCGGGTCCAAAGCGCGTGGCCAGGAAATCCGCGAGCGGCGCCAGATCCCGGCGTGATCCGGTGTAGCCGTGGACCAGGACAAAGCCCGGCATCAGGGCCGCTCCAGCAGTTCGGCCAGCCGGGCGGCGCCGGGGTAGGCCCCCAGCATGGTCCTGGCACGGGCCAGCTGAGATGGCGTCTCGGGATGGTGCATCAAGGTATCGACTGTTTCTCTGATCCGGGCAGGGTCGAGGGCCGCCAGGGCATCCACATAAACCTGGGAATCACCCTTGTAGGCTGCGGCCGGTATCAGCCGTCGGCCGCATCCCAGGCGTTCGAGGCAGACGCCGTTGTGGGCCTGTTCGGGCTGAAAGGGCATGACCACGACGGGAACCCCTTGCTCCAGAGCCTCGAAGAGGGTCATCTGACCGCCGTGGGAAACCACCAGGGCGGCCTGGCCGATCAAGGTTTTCAAGGGAGCGAAGGGCCAGAGCGTCAAGCGGCCGTTGTCGGCGGTGACCCGCATCAGGTCCGGCTGACCGCCGGCGGCCATGAGCACCTGGTAGCCTTGGGCCAGCAGGCAATCCACGAGCTTCTGGGCTGCGGGCCGGCTGGCGCAACAGGTGCCGAAGCTGATCAGGGCCAGGGGGCGATGCCCATCGATCCGCGATGTGCGTTCCGGGTCGGTGCCGGGCCATCGGTCCCACCGCAGCGGTCCGACATGGTGACGGTGGGGCTGGTGGGGCAGTGGCATGAATTCGGGAAAATCCCACAAAAAGGTGCGCCGGCCTTCGAGCAAGCTGCGGGCGTCGTCCACCGGCGCCGCGCCCATTTGGACCGCAACCCGGCTGACCTTGCGGCCGGCGAAACGGAAGAAGTTGTCCAGGTATTCCGCCTGCTGCGCCGCACCGGGCTCACCGGGGCTGTACCCCAGGACCTCGCCGTGATCGGGCAGCATACAGCCGCACACCAGGCTGTCGTAGCCGATCCCCGCCACCGCGGCGGCGATCCGGGTGGTGAAACGAAAGACACCCAGCACCCGGTCGGGGCGGTACTGGTCCATCAGATCGATTTCCGCCTGGATGCAGCCCCGGATGCGGTCTATGTTTCGGAACCACTCCCAGCTCGGCGCCGGTCCGTCGTCCGTCTCCTGGATATCGGGCAACACCGCATGGGCCTTGTTCAGCCGTTCCATGAATGGGGCGTGCTTGCGGGCCACGGCGATGAGCACACGGTGACCCCGCCCCAGCAACTCGGTTTCCACAGCCAGGCACTTGGCCACATGCGAAAGCGAATTGTTGCCGGGAATCAGTAGGAAATTCATCATTCAGGTGCTCAGCGTCATCGAGAATACCGAAGTTCCAGGTACCTTTATCCAAAAAGTGTGCCCCTGTCCAATGGTTCGACATCAGTGAGTCGCTGTGGAGGATTGCTTTTTGCGCTAAAGGCATGAGATAAGGGTCGGTTATGAGCGCGAGTTACGAGATCCGCATGAAGGTCGCCTTTCACGACATGGACCCCTTGCAGGTGGTGTGGCACGGTAACTATTTGAAGTATTTCGATGTGGCCCGCTTCGGGCTGTTCGCCCACCACGGCATTGATCTGTATGCCTACATGGTGGAGAAGAGATACGCTTTCCCGGTGACCCGCACGGCCCTCAAGCACATCGCGCCGCTGCGGGCCTTCGACGAGTTCGTATGCCGGGCCCGGGTCACCGAGGCCCAGTACAAGATCGGGATGGCCTTCGAAATCCGGAAGGCCGAAAGCGGGTTGCTCTGCGCCCGGGGCACCAGCGAGCAGCTGGCCGTGCGCTACCCGGAGATGGAGATGGAGTTCGCCATACCGGACGATATCCGGCAGGCGTTGGGATTTTAGGGCATGGAACCTCTTTTCAGCAGTGCCTTCATTCACGGATACGAGCGCCTGGCCGCCTGGTCGGACCTGTTGGACCAGATCAACGTCTTTCCGGTGGCCGATGCCGACACCGGCCGGAACCTGAAGATCAGTCTGGCGCCGCTGCGCCTGCTGGCCGAAAAGCCCGCCGAAGTCTCCCGACAGATGCTGCGGGCCGCCACCGGCAATGCCGGCAACATCGCCGCGGCCTTTTTCCAGCCATTGGTCGAGGTGCGGCAGCCTGATCAGATGGCCGCCGCCGTGAGCCGTGGTGTGCGCCAGGCCTTCCGGGCCGTGGCCGACCCCAAACCCGGCACGATGCTCACCCTCTTCGAAGCTCTGGCCAGCGCGCTGCCGCCGCCGGCCCAACCGCCGTCCGCCTGGGACCTGGAGGCCATCGTCGGCCGCCTGGAAAAGAGCGTGGACGAAACCAGCGACACCTTGCCCGAACTGCGCCAGGCCGGCGTGGTGGATGCCGGGGCCCTGGGCATGTTCATCTTCATGGAGGCGTTCCTGGGAGGACTGGCCGGGTGCGACCACCAGCGGCCGGTCACCGAGCGCTTCAACGGCAAGCTTACCATCTCCGGCCAGTGGCGTCCGGAAAGAGATTCGGCCCGTTATTGCGTCAACGCTTTGATCCAATCCGAAAAAGGGCGGAGCGAAACCCGGCATCTGCTGGGCGACTGGGGCGAGAGCGTGGTGGTCAACGAAGGGACCGACGGCGTCAAAGTGCATCTGCACACCGACGATCGGGATACGCTGCGTTCGGGCTTGTCTGCCATCGGCCAGGTGGTCTCCTGGCGTGAAGAGCAGATCGAGCCGGTGCTGCCGGCAGCCGAACCGGACCAACCGGTGCACATCATGACCGATGCGGCCGGTTCGGTGACCCGAGAAGACGCCCTCGCCCTGGGCATGACCCTGCTGGACAGCTACCTGGTGGTGGGCGACCAGGCCTGGCCCGAGACCCTGTCGGCCCCCGATGCGCTCTACGCCGCCATGGCCAGGGGCGAGAAGGTCTCTACGGCCCAGGCCTCGGTTTTTCAGCGACAGCAATCCTACCTGAGTGCCCTCAGCCGCTTTCGGAAAGTGCTTTACCTCTGCGTGGGCTCGGTCTACACAGGCAACTTCGCCACGGCCACGGCGTGGCAGGCGGCCAACGATCCGCAGCGGCGCATGTCCATTCTCGACACCGGCGCCGCCTCGGGCCGCCTGGGCATCGTTGCCCTGGCCACCGCCCACTTCGCCCGTCAGGGCCATGAACCGCCGGCGGTGCTGGATTTCGCCCAGCGGGCCGTAACCCAAAGCCAGGAACTGGTCTTCCTGGACCAGCTCAAATTCCTGGCGGCCGGCGGCCGGATCTCCAAGACCCAGGGCTTTTTCGGCGACCTGTTGCGCATGAAACCCATTATCACGCCCGGGGCCCAGGGCGCGGCCAGAGTGGGTGTGGTACGCACACCCAAAGACCAGCTGGCCTTTGCCCGCAAGCGACTGGAACAGGAGATCGCTCCGGGCGCGGCCCCCCTGGTCCTGCTGCAATATTCCAACAACCGCGCCTGGGTGGAGGCGGCAGCGGCCCAGGAGGTGCGCCGGCTGCTGCCCGCGGCCCGCATCCTGCTGCGACCCCTTTCGCTGACCTCCGGCGCCCACATGGGGCCCGGCACCTGGGCCTTGGCCTGGTTGCCCCAAGCCTTCGACACCCTCGGTCTCCGAAGTGCACCCTGAAGTGGACAACGACACCGTGGTCGATGCCAGACAAAGCAACCTGCCCGGCCGCATGGCCGTCGTCATCCCGGTCTACAACCACGGCGGCACGGTGCAGGCGGTGGTTGCCGCGGCCTGCAGTTTGGGCTGGCCGGTCTTCGTCGTGGATGACGGCTCCACCGACGGCGGCCCGGACGGCCTTGCACTCCCCTCCGGCGCGCGACTGCTGCGCCACCCGGTCAATCTCGGCAAGGGCGCCGCCCTGATCACCGGCTTTCAGGCCGCGGCCGAACTGGCCGATTGGGCGATCACCCTGGATGCCGACGGCCAGCACGATCCCCGCGATGCCCGCCGCCTGATCGCCGCCATTCCCCAGGGCCAGCGGCCCATCGTCGTCGGCCGGCGCCAGCGCATGGCCGGCGAGGGCGCCCCCTGGACCAGCCGCTTCGGCCGCGGGTTCTCCAACTTCTGGATCGGCATGGCCGCCGGCCCCCCGGTGACCGACAGCCAGAGCGGCTTTCGCATCTACCCCCTGCCCGAAACCCTGGCCCTGGATGTGCGCGCCCGGCGCTACCAGTTCGAGATCGAAGTGCTGGTCAAGGCGGCCTGGGCCGGCCTGCCCGTGATCGAAGCGCCCGTCAACGTGCGCTATTTCGGCCCCGAGCGGATCTCCCATTTTCGGCCGTTTATCGACTTTTGTCGCAATACCGGGACCTTCGCGCGATTGATCACGCGCAGGGTCTTCGGTCTCAAGAATAAACCAAATGGCATTAATTAGCACGGAGGCAGGCGTATGCGACCAAGGTTTTGCGACACATCAGCCGTCGAATCATAGGGATGCTTAAGCGCAGCGGAGGAAAAGCGTCCTGGACTGTCTGAGCGCAGCGAGTTTCCAGGGCGCCCGGAGCGCGCTTTAGCATCCCTGACTCGATGGCGCAGTGGCGTGGCACCTTGGTCGCATACGCCGGTAAGCATGCGTTATCTTTTTTATAGAGTCCTTGCAGGATGTTCAAAAATTTTCGGCCCCTGGCTCTTCGCCCTGGTCTCCCGCGGCATCGCCGTCGGCTACTTCCTCTTTTTCCCCAGACGCTCCGCTGCCAGCGCCCGCTTCTACCGTGTCCTTTTCCCAGGCCGGCGCCGCTGGTACGCCTGGTGGTGCGCCTTTCGCCAGTTCCAGAACTTCACAACCGTCTTCCTGGACCGCTACCTCCTGCAAGATCCCGGCGCCATCGCCTTCACCTTCGAAGGCCGGCAACACTTGATCGCTGCCGTCACAGAGGGCCGGGGAGGCATCCTGCTCATGTCCCACATGGGCAACTGGGAAGCCGGCGCCCGCCTGCTGCGGCGCAACATCCCCGACCTGCGCCTGATGCTCTACATGGGCCGGCGCGCCAAGGAGCAGATCGAGCGGCTGCAGAAAGAGGACCTGGCCGCCAGCGGCATCCGCATCCTGGCCGCCGACCCCGCGGGCGGCTCGGCCTTCGACCTGGTGGAAGGCGCCGCTTTCCTGAAGTCCGGCGGCTTCGTCTCCATGGCCGGCGACATGGTCTGGCGGCCGGAACAGCCGGGGCTCTCCGTGCGGTTTCTGGATCACACCGTGCGCCTGCCCGAGGCGCCCTTCATGCTGGCCCTGGTGTCCCGGGTGCCACTCTATGTTTTTTTCGCGGAAAAGCGCGGGCTGCGGCAATACCACTTTTCGGTCACCGGCCCCCTGGCCGTCACGGCCGCGGGCCGCGACCTGCGCCGGGAGGCCGTTCAAAAGGCCGCCCAGACCTATGCCGGCCACCTGGAGGATCAGGTGCGGCGCAACCCCTTGGAGTGGTATCATTTCGAACCCTTTCTGGGGCCGCCGTCCGGCCCGCCGCCGGCGGACGGACATTAAGGGCTTTGCAGGGGCCGGCTTTTATAGTAGAAAACGGGCAACGCAACGCACTGCAAAAAATGACAAAGGATTCTGATCGCCCATGACGCGGGACCACATACGCGATGCTCTTTTGAAGATATTCTCGGAACGCTTCGAGATCGAACGGCCCGGTCTGGATGAAGACCTGCGCGACGCCTACGAATTCGACAGCATCGATGCCATCGAACTGCTGCGGGAGATCGAGCTGCTGCTGGGCAGCGCCCTGACCCGCGAAGAGAAGAAGGCCGCCATGGAGATCCGCACCATCAACCAGATCGTGGACTACGTCATGACCCTGGCCGCCAGCCGGCCGGCCAACTGAACCCGCAACAAGGATTGCCATTTCACATGAGTCGCAGGGTCGTCATCACCGGCTGCGCCGCCATCACCCCCATCGGCAACACCCAGGAAGGGATCGTCCGCCACCTCACCGAAGGCATCTCCGGCGTCAAGGCCATGCGCGGCGACGGCCTGCTCACCGAGCACATCCACTCCGGCGTCTTCGGCACCGTGGACTATCCCATCGCCTACGACTTCGCCCGCCAGCACCGCAAGACCATGGGGCCGGTGGCCTACTACGCCTGCCAGACCGCCAAGGAGGCCCTGGCCGCTTCGGGCCTGAGCGAGGATTTCATCACCTCCGGCCGCCTGGGCGTGGCCTTCGGCTCCACCCACGGCAGCCCCACGGTGCAGCGCCAGATCTACCGCACCTTCTTCGGCCAGAGCGACGCCAAGCTGAGCAGCATCGGCGCCGTGGACTACCTCAAATCCATGGTGCACACGACCGCCGTGAACATCACCAAGATGTTCGGCATCACCGGTCGGGTGATCTCCTCATCCACCGCCTGCACCACCAGCAGCCAGTCCATCGGCTTCGGCTACGAGGCGGTCAAGTTCGGCATGCAGGACGCCATGCTGTGCGGCGGCGCCGACGAATACGACACCACCACCGTGGCGGTCTTCGACAACCTGCTGGCCTGCTCCACCGAGTTCAACGCTACGCCCCACCTCACCCCCCGGCCCTTCGATGTGCGCCGGGACGGCCTGGTGGTGGGCGAGGGCAGCGGCGCCGTGCTGTTGGAGGAATACGAGCACGCCAGGCGCCGGGGCGCGCCCATCCTGGCCGAGGTGTTGGGTTTTGCCTGCAACAACAACGGCGGCGATTTGATCCTGCCCAACGTGCAAGGCATCGAGCGCACCATCCGCCTGGGCCTGGAGAACGCCGGGGTGAGCACCGATGAAATCGACATGGTGAGCGCCCACGCCACGGCCACCAAGATGGGCGACGTCATGGAAGCCCAGGCCATGGGCAAGACCTACGGCCAGGGCCCCTGGGTCACCGGCCTGAAAAGCTACATGGGCCACACCATGGGCTCGTGCGGCGCCATCGAGACCATCCTGACCCTTTTCATGATGCACGAGGGGTTCGTGGCCCCCACCCTCAACCTTACCGAAGTGGACGAGCGCTGCGCCATGGTGCGTCACGCCCGGGAAGTGATCCGGACGCCGGTACGCACGGCCGCCATCCAGAACTTCGCCTTCGGCGGGGTCAACACCTGCCTGATCCTGCGCAAGGCGGACGCATGAACGGGGCCGCGCCCAACTGCCTCGAAGACCGGCGCACCCTGCCGCGCTGGCTGGCGCCGGTACTGGATCTGGCGGCCACCCTGATCCTGTGGCTCTACTTCACCGTCGGCTTCGTCATCTGCTTCGCGCCGTTCTACCTGCTGGCCGCTTTCCGCCCGGGGAACCGCACATCGAGCTTCCAACGCCTGAACCATCTTTTCTACCGGGGCTTCTTCGGGCTCTGCCGGGTCATCATGCCCCGGCAGCAGTGGCGCATCGATCCGGCGCTCAAGGCCGTGGCCGGATCGGTGGTGGTGTGCAACCATCTCTCCTACATCGATCCATTGCTGCTCATCTCGATCTTCCCGCGGCACACCACCATCGTGAAAAACCGCCTGCTAAGCATCCCCATCTTCGGCTGGATGCTGCGCTTGTCCGGCTATCTGCCGGCCGCTTCCCAGGGCCCCGAGGCCGAACGCATGCTCCAGCGCCTGGAAGATATGCCCGGCTTCCTGGCCGCGGGGGGCAATCTCATCGTCTTTCCCGAAGGCACCCGCAGCCGGGACGGCGCCGTGGGCGCGCTCAACCCCGGGGCCTTCAAGATCGCCCGGTTGTGCCGGGCGCCGGTGGCCGTGGCGGTCATCGCCAACAGCCAGTGCCTGTTCACGCCCGGCCGTTTTCGCTTCAATGCCTGCCGGGCCAACACCATCACGGTGACCCTGGTGGAAGCATTTGTCCCGGCTTACGATGATCCGGACTTCTCCCTCAAAGGGCTGCTGGAAAGGGTGCGCACCTGCCTGACGCAAGGGGCGCAGAGATTGGAAGGAGTGAAAGGGACCCCATGAAAGTAGTATTGATCTCCATGCCGGACGTGGCCGCGGTCATCATGCACGAGGCGGCCTTTCACATGCCCAACCTGGGCATCGCCAGCCTGGGCGCCAACGTGGACGAAGGGCACGATGTCTATCTCATCGACCTGATCCGCAAGCGGCGCAAGGTGCGGCCCTATCTCTACCGGACCCTGCTCAAGCTGCGCCCCGACATCGTGGGCCTCTCCTCCATGACCTGGCAGTTCGGCACCTGCCTCAAGCTGGCCCGCCTGATCAAGAAGTGGCTGCCGCAGACCCGCATCGTCATTGGCGGCTACCATGCCACCCTGATGTACGAAGAGATCGGCCGCCAGCCCGAAGCCGGGCCCATCGATTTCATGATCCGCGGCGAAGGCGAAGAGGCCTTCCGGCGCCTGGTCAACGCCCTGGCCGGCCAAGACGAGGTCGCCAAGATTCCTTCGCTCTCCTACCGCCAGGCCGACGGCACCTTCGTGCACAACGAACGCGGCGAGCTGCTGGACCTGACGCGCCTCAAGCTGCCCATCCGCGACAAGCGCCGCCTCACCTGGGGGTATCACATCATGGACCGCAGTGTGGAGGTGATCGAAACCTCCCGGGGCTGCACGCGCACCTGCAACTTCTGCAGCATCCGGCACATGTACGGCCAGTCGTTCCGCCCCTTTCCCATCGAACGCATCCTGGCCGACATCGACGACATTTACTACCACAAGCGCTGCCGCTGGATCTTCGTCTCCGACGACAACATGGTGCTCGCCCCGCCCCGGGTCATCGAACTGTGCCGGGCCATCGTGGCCCGCAAGTACAAGGGGCTGCACTTCGTGGTCCAGGCCGACTGCGTCACCATGTCGCGCAATGAGGAGATGGTGGCCATGATGGCCAAGGCCGGCTTCAAGACCGTCTTTCTGGGCATCGAGAATGCTTCCAGCAAGAACCTCAAGACCGCCCACAAGGGCGATATCGTCAGCGCCTCGCGCCAGGCCGTGGCGCTGTGCCACAAGTACGACATCATGGTGGTGGGCGGCATGATCTTCGGCTTCCCCGACGACGAGGAGCAGGACATCATCGAAAACTACCGCTTCCTGCGGGAGATCGACGCCGACACCTCATACTGCCAGATCCTGACTCCCTATCCCAAGACCGGCATCCGCCAGCAGCTGCTGGACCAGGGCCTGGTCACCAACCCCGACGACTTTTCGACCTACAACGGCATCTGGGCCAACGTGCGCACGCACCACCTTTCCACCGATACCCTGCAATACCTGGTGTGGTACCACCGCCAGAAGATCATGGGCTGGTGGCAGCCCTCCCGCCAGGTGCGCGCCCAGGGCCCGGTCTGGACCGGCATCTGGCTCTACTTCTTCCGGCCGTTCCTCAAGGTGACCCTCGGCCGCCGCCTCCAGCGCATCGGCTGGCGCGGCCGCTACGAGAAGGATATGGCGCGGTTGAAGAGCGTGAATCGGTTCGCGGAGCTGGAAATATGAAAAAAATCATTATTCTTACCGTATTCTTGGTTGTTATCGGCGGTTATCATTTCATCATGAAGGATTTTCACCATGAAAAGGATACGATTTATTACAACGGAACGATACTGACGATGGAGGATGCGCAACCAGTTGCCCACGCGGTATATGTCAAAGATGGAATCATAACCGCGGTGGGCAGTGCCGACGATATAATGAAAATGAAAGGGGCGGATACTGTTGTTGTAGATCTTGAAAATAGGACAATGATGCCCGGCTTTATCGATCCCCATACACATGTTGATATATCGGCGTATTTGTATGACATGGTGGATCTTTCGGGATTTAAGCATAAAACGAATAAAGACGTATGGGATTATCTTGAAAAAGAAATCAAGCAATACCCGAAAGGCGCATGGATTGTTTGCAAGGGGCTCGATCCGATCCTCACGGCTGATCTGAAGACGCCTCATATATCCTATCTTGATAAAATATCTCCCGATAACCCCCTTGTAATTTTGTCTCAAACGCTTCATTCATATTGGGCAAACACCAGCGTTTTCCAAGCGGCCGGCATTAGCGATAAAACATCTGATCCGTCGAGTTCCAGTTATTACGAGAGAGATAAACAGGGCAGACTTACCGGATTTATCGCGGAGCAGCAGGCCTTTTCGCCCATACGCGAAGCCATGTTAAAAGCCCTGCCGGCTAAAAAAATGCTTCAAAATTTCGAAGCGACGATGAGGGATTATGCTGCAAAAGGCAACACCACCGTGGTCAGCGCGGGGCTTACATCGGACAAGAAGATTCTTGTGAGGCTACAGGAACATCTCTCTTCGGGAAAACCCAAACTACTTAATCAACTGCTGGCAGTCGCCGGATTTTTCCCCAAACGTTCGTCCCTGCCGCGTCATTTCGTTTATATGCGTTATGAAATGAAAGACCTGATTCCAGATAGCCCCCATAATGGTGATGACTTCTTTAAGATCATCGGTATCAAAATCTGGTATGATGGCTCCCCTTATACAGGCTCCATGTACTCGCAACAACCCTACATGGACTCGGAGCTGAGCCGAAACGAGCTTCATATCGAGCCCGGCTACCGGGGGCATTCCCTTTTGGATAAAGACGAACTTGTCGAGCTTATCGCAAAATACAATAAGGAAAAATGGCAGATCGCGATACACGCCCAGGGTGACAGCGCAAACGCCGAAGTGCTTGAAGCTTTTGAAACAGTAAATAAAACGATGGATATTACTCCCTACAGGCACCGTATCGAGCACTGTCTTCTCATGGACAAAAAGCTGCTTACGGTGATGAAGCGATTAAATATGTCCCCCAGTTTTCACGTCAACCACATTTACTATTACGGTAAGGCCCTGAAGGACTCCATCATCGGACCGGAAAGAGCGAACCTCGTATTGCCGATCAAATCGGCAGCCGATCTGAATATGAATTTCAGCCTTCACGCCGATCAGCCGATGTTTGAAAGCAATCCTTTTGCTTTAATATACACCGCGGTAACGCGCAAAACCAGAGAGGGGCTCACCTTGGGGGCAGATGAAGCGATTACCGTGTCCGATGCTCTTAAATCGCTCACCATTATGCCGGCCTGGCAGATTGGTTATGAGGACAGGCTCGGTTCGATTAAGATTGGCAAATATGCCGACTTGGTTATACTTGATCGTAACCCCCTTGAAGTTCCGATAGAAGAAATTGGAAGCATCCGCGTCCTGAAAACTATTGTAAATGGGAACGATAAAGCGCCGAAACGAATTTGAGCGGCGTTGAACTGGGCGGGTATAAAAAAGCTGACAAAGGTTTTCGTTGGCTTTAGTGACCGAGATGTCGAGAAAGCGATGAAGGCCGTGAACTCTTGGAGGTGGAACCCCCATGACCAAGAAATATAGGAGCGGCGCCCTGGTGGCGCTTCACAAAACCGCGGAGGGGCTCCACAAAACCGGCTTGGTGGATCGGAAGACGATGCGCGATTTCGATGTGTCCTGCCTTACCACGGTAAGACCTCTCTGCGCCAAGGAGATCGCGGATCTGAGGGAAAGGGCCGGGGTCAGCCAGGCCGTGTTTGCCAGCTATCTGAACGTAACCGTTGGGTTGGTGAGCCAATGGGAGCGGGACGAAAAAACGCCTCGCGGACCCTCCCTGAAGCTTTTAGCACTGGTGCGCAATAAAGGGCTGGATGCCATAGCCCAGAATTAGCGCCTCCAGCGCATCGGCTGGCACGGCTCAAGAGGGTGAACCGGTTCGCGGAGCTGGAGAGTTGATGGGGTTTGCTATCACCGCACCTCTTTGAGCTTGAGCCGCCCCTTCTTGATCTTCCGGTGAATCGTGGAGGGATCGACCTCCAGCACCTTGGCCGCGCGCTCGATGCTGCCGGATTCGCGATAGGCCCACTTGAACAGCGCCTGCTCCACTTTTTCCATCGCCTGCCGAAGCGGCATCAGGCGGGCGACGGTGATTTCTTCTTCTGCCTGGGGCGATGTCTTCATTTCCAATTGGTTGAGCAGATCGTACTCTTCGTCTCCGACCTCGTTGGTATTGGCCACGACGAGCAATCGTTCGATGACATTTTTCAGCTCCCGGACATTGCCGGGCCAGTCGTGGTGGTACAGGCGCGGAATAAGGGCCTGGGAGATTTTGACCTCGGTGCCGTATTTGAAATTGAGACTTTTCAGGAAATAGCGGGTGAGCGGCAGGATATCGTCGCGCCGATCTCTCAAGGGCGGAATGTAAATGGGGATCACGCTCAGTCGATAAAAAAGATCGCGTCTGAACCCGAGACCCTCCATCAGTTGCTCCCGGGAGAGATTGGTGGCGGCGATGATCCTGACATCGGTGGGAATCGTCTTGCTGGACCCAACGCGCATGTACTCGTGTTCCTGAATGACCCGCAGCAGTTTTCCCTGCACCCCGAGGGGCAGCTCGCTGATTTCGTCCAGAAAGAGGGTTCCCTTTTCGGCCTCTTCGAACAGGCCCTTGCGGCCGCCTTTCCTGGCGCCGGTGAAGGCCCCTTCCTCGTACCCGAAGAATTCCGCTTCCAGCAAATCGGCGGGAACCGCTGAACAGTTGACGCTGACAAAGGGGCCGGCGCCGCGGTTGCCCCCCTGGTGAATCATTTTGGCGATCATCTCCTTGCCCACCCCGGATTCGCCCCAGAGCAGGACCGGCGAATCGAATCTGCCCGCCTTGGAGGCCACCTGGGCCACGCGCTTCATCGCTTCGCTGGAATAGACGATCCTGTCCCTGCCGAGAAGGACTTCGAGGGTGTTGAGCTGTTTGTAGTACTGCTCTTTCAACGTCTCCGAACTGGACAGATCCCGCTCCAGCTTGATGAGCCGGGTCACATCGCGACCCGTGCTCACCACTTTGCGGATCGCGCCGCGGCTGTCCGGGATGGGGACGCTTTGCCACTGCAGGGTCGTTCCCGATCCATAGGTGACGTTCGAACATACCGGCTTTTTCGCTTTGAGGGCCTGCAGGGAAGCCGATTGGGTCAGGGCGCGCTCGTCCACCAGATCCTGGAGACGCCGACCGATCCACTCTTTGATGTCCACCCCGATGGATCTGGAGAGGGATTCGTTCAGATGCTCCAGCGTTCCATCCTGGCCGGCCACGGCGATGCCGGCATCCAGGCAATCGAGGAACCCATCGAAGTCCATGATCTTCAGAATCGGCGCGGTCTCAAACAGGTACAGAAAACCTTTTCTTTTGTTTTCCAACCCGGCGGGAAAGATCCGGATCCGGCGGGCGCGTTTTCCTATCCCGACCGGGCGGGGACATTTGAGAAAGCCCAGGGGCTCGGCGCCGAAAAGGGGGTCGAGCTCCGTGATCGACCGTATCGATCGGATGCCGGCGCTGCGCAGCAGCCAGTCGGCGGCGCCGTTCTTTTTGAGAATCAGGCCTTTTTCGTCGGTGAAGAGCCAGGCGTCGATCAGGTGTTCGAGAAATTTTTCGTCGAGAATCAAGGCGGTCTCCTGGAAAAATGAGTGGATGATGCTTGCAGCATGCAAGATATCCTTGCACGGTGCAAGTCCTATTTCGGGCCGCCGACCCGCGATGCCGAGTGATGTCAATGGATTACCGGTACGGCACGCCGGTTGCTCCGTGGCGCCCAAAACCCCTCATGACAGGAGGATAGAGAAAAATGACGATCCGATTCGATGGACAGGTGGCGATTGTAACCGGCGCCGGAGCAGGGCTCGGCAGGAGCTATGCGCTCGAGCTCGCCGCCCGCGGGGCAAAGGTTGTGGTCAACGACTGCGCGATGCTGCCGGACGGCACCGCTCGCGCCTCCCAGGTGGTCGAAGAGATCCGCCGGGCCGGGGGGCAGGCGGTGGCAAACAACGACAGCGTGGCGGACCGCGTCGCGGCGGGAAGGATCGCGGCCGCAGCCGTGGAACGCTTCGGCAGGCTGGATATCCTCATCAACAACGCCGGTATCCTCAGGGACAAGAGCTTTCTCAAGATGGATCTGGACGATTTCGAAGAGGTCCTGCGCGTCCATCTGCTGGGCGCGGTCTACCTCACCAAGGCGGCCTTTCCGATCATGCAGCGCAACCAGTACGGAAGAATTCTGCTCACCACCTCGACGGCCGGCCTCTACGGCAATTTCGGGCAGACCAATTATGCCGCCGCCAAACTCGGCCTGGTCGGATTCATGAATGCCCTGAAGCTCGAAGGCGCCAAATACAACATCACCGTGAACACCATCGCGCCGATTGCCGCAACGGGAATGGCGGGCGGAACTTTTCCCGCGGAGATCTCCGGCATCATCAAACCCGAGCACGTCGCCGCCATGGCACTTTTTCTGGTCAGCGCGCAATGCCGTGAGACCGGAAAGACCGTGTCGGCCGGTGGCGGGTATTACGCCGCGGTGCAACTCGTCGAAGGCCGCGGCGTCCGCTTCGATCCCGCCGCGGCAGTGTCGCCCGAGCAGGTGGCCGAACACTTTGCCGAAATCAGCGCCATGGGGGCGGCGGCCCCTTACGCCAACGCCACCGAGAATGTGATGCACATCCTGACCGCTCAAATCAAGAAATAGAAACGGGAGGATTTATGCCGGATAGAGTCTATATCATCGGCGTGGGCATGACCCCCATCGTCAAACAAAACGGCGGTTCCTTCGAAACCCTCTGCCGGACCGCCGTCACCGAGGCCATGCAAGACGCAGGGCTGAGTTATGAGGGCGACAAGGCCGCCATCGGCGGCATCTGGTACGGCAATTGCGCCCAGGGGATGCAAACCAGCCAGCACTGCATCCGCGGCCAGGTGATCTTAAGACGGCTCGGATTCGAGCGCATGCCGGTCGTCAACGTCGAGAACGCTTGCGCCACGGCGTCCACCGCCCTGCACCAGGCGATTCATTATGTGCTGGCCGGGGCCTCCGATCTGGTGCTGGCCGTCGGTATCGAAAAGGCCTTGCCCGACCTGGACCGCCTGGAAGAGCTTCCGGAGATCATGGCGGCCCTGCCCTACATGACCCTGGCCGCCTTCTGGATGGGCAGCGAACAGGACCGCAAGAAGGACTACATCGAAAAATGGCGGCGGGAGAAATCGGAAACCCTCGGGATTCCCTACGAGCAGACGGACGTGGGCAAAGACCGGAGTCCTTTCATGGACTACTATGCCGTCAAGGCCATGAAGATCATGAAGAAGTACGGCTACACCCAGGAGCAGTTGGCCAGAGTCTGCGCCAAAACCCACCACCACAGCACGATGAACCCCAAAGCCCAGTACCGCAAGGAGATGAGCTGGGAAGAGGTTTTGGCCGACAAACCCATCACCTACCCCCTGACCCGCGCCATGTGCGCGCCGGTGGGGGAGGGCTGCGCGGCGGCCGTGGTCTGTTCCGAAAGCTATCTCGCGGCGCACCGGAAGATAGCGGCGCCGATCCGGGTGCTGGCATCGGTGCTGATCTCCGGGCGCTCACGCGGGGATTACGACCAGGACATCTCCGGGCGCGGGGCGCAGATCGCCTTCCGCCAGGCCGGGTTGACACCGAAGCAGATCGACCTTCTGGAGTTGCACGATGCAACCTCGTTCGGCGAGATCTACCAGACGGCCCAGGCCGGTTTCTGCACCGCGGAAGCGGCCGGGGCCTACTGCTCCTCGGGCGCGACCGCTCTGGGCGGAGAGCTGCCGATCAACGTCAGCGGCGGCCTGATTTCGCGCGGCCATCCGGTGGGCTGCACCGGCCTGGCGCAGACCTACGAGCTGGTGACCCAGTTGCGGGGCCGCGCCGGGGCACGGCAGGTCCAGGGGGCCAAGACCGGCATGCAGGTCAACGGGGGCGGGCTGATCGGCATCGAGGAAGCCGCCCTCGGGGTACATATTCTCAGCCAGGCGTCATAAACCGCAATGCTTCGCGATGGAGGAAACAAAGATGGAAAACACATTGCCATTGAAAGGAATCAAAGTCCTGGATTTCAGCACTTACGCCGCCGCTCCGATCTGCGCCATGACCCTGGCGGACTGGGGGGCCGATGTCATCAAAATCGAGCCGCTCATAGGCGATATGTTCCGTTATTTCGGTATGATCATGCAGTGTCCCGTCAAGGAAGACGACAATATCCAATTCGAGATGGACAATCGCAACAAACGCGGCCTTGCGCTGAACTTGAAGACCGTTGAAGGCAAGGCGATCATTCACAAACTGCTGGAGACGGCCGACGTGCTCGTGACCAACTATCGGCCCAAGGCGCTTTGCAGCCTGGGGTTGGACTATGAGACCATAGCAAAGGATCATCCCCGTCTGATCTATGCCTATTTGAACGGATACGGCGATGCGGGGCCGGATCGCGACAAGCCGGGCTTCGATCTGTCGGCCTATTTCGCCCGCTCCGGCATCCTGGTGGAGATGCCCGAGCCGGGCAGCCCGCCTCTGCCCGCGCTGGCCGGTTTCGGGGACCACCCCACCGGCACGATCCTGGCCGGCGGCATCTGCGCCGCCCTTTTGCGGCGGGAGCGGACCGGTCGAGGCGGCAAGGTGCAGACCTCGCTCTTCAACACCGCCCTGTGGAACCTGCAGTTGAACATCGCTTCGGCCAACAACAACGCCCACCTGCCCGAAGAGGAGTACAACAAGCTCAAGACCCTGCGCAAAAGGCCCCGGTCGGGGTTGATGAACACCTATCAGTCCGGGGACGGCCGCTGGATCACCGTCATGGCGCTGGAATACGACCGCTACTGGAAACCCTTTGCCGAGAAGGTGCTCATGCGACCGGATCTTGCCGACGACCCGCGCTTCAACACCCAGTTGGCCGGGTTCCAGAACAGCGAAGCGCTGGCCGCCATCATCGATGAGGTCTTCGGCCAATTGCCGGAAAAAGAGATCACCCGGCGCCTCCAGGCCGCGGACATCGCCCACGAAATCAACCTGCGCTGGAAGGAGCTGAAGAACGACCCCCAGGCCCTGGAGAACGGTTTCATCATGGAATACCGGATGCCGAGCGGTCGCACCGACTGGGTCATGGGCAACCCGGTGCGCTTCAACGGCGAGAAAACCGCCATCCGGCGGGGCGCACCCAGACTCGGCGAGCACAATGACGAAATTCTATCCGAGCTGGGATACGGCCCGGAACAAATTGCGGCATGGCGCGGCGCTGCGATCATCAGATAAAAACCCGCAGACTTTTCTTTGTCCCGTGGCCCCTCCGGCGCCACGGGACAGGCCGCATTTTGACCCCAGGTTTTCTCCTCAGGTGCGCGCCCAGGACCCCATCCGGACCGGCCTCCGGCGCACCTGGCCCTTCCTCAAGGCGACCCTCTGCCAGCGCCTTTAGCGCATCGGCTGGCGCGGCCGCTACGAGAAGGACATGGCGCGGCTAAAGAGCGTGAACCGGTTTGCGGAACTGGAGAGTTGATCACTTGAAACACAATCCCGTAGACTTAGATTCTCTGACGCCAGAGCTGAATGCAAACGGGTTGGCTGCTCGTAACAAGCGAGGCCATGACGCTCTGGCTTCAGGGAGGTGCCCCTATGTGCGGACGATTCGTCGGATTCCGAAAGCTGGAGGAACTCAAGCAATATTTCCCCATCGACGCGGCCACATGTGATACCGCGGAGAACTACAACGTGGCCCCTTCCCAGCAGGTGTTGGCCATCGTCCGATTGGACGGCAGGAATGTGCTGGGGCCATACTACTGGGGGTTGGTGCCCTTCTGGGCCAAGGATACGGCCATGGGCGCCCGGCTGATCAATGCCCGGGTGGAGACGGTGGCTGAAAAGCCGAGCTTCCGGGAGGCATTCAAGCGGCGGCGCTGCCTGGTCCTGGCCGATGGGTTTTACGAGTGGCAGGGACAGCAGGGAAAAAAGCAGCCCCTGTTCATCACCCTGCCGGACAAGGCGCCCTTCGCCTTCGCCGGCCTCTGGGACGCCTGGCGCGACCGGGAACGGCCCGAGGAGCCCTACCACTCCTGCACCATCATCACCCGCGAAGCCGTGGGCGTCATGAAGGAGATCCACCACCGCATGCCGGTGATCCTGAGCCCGGCGGCCTACGCGCATTGGCTGGACCCGGGTAACAGGGACGCGAAGGCCCTGACCGGCCTGCTCGAGGAGAACGCCCGGTTCGACCTGGTTTATTGCCCGGTCAGCCGGCAGGTGAATTCGGCCCGCCAAAACCAACCGACCAACATCGCCTGCCTTCCCGGAAGCATCGGTGGGGAAGCAGTCACAGGCTCTGAATGAATTCGATCTTTTGGGTCGCTGACCGCACCACGAAGATGCGGGCGTTGTTGCCCTTCAGGTCCGCGGGCGTGAGGAAAAAGCCGTCCCGGTCCGGTGAATAGCCCAGGGTGTAGCCGCTGATGATTTCGCCGTCGGTGAAGTGGACTCGCATTTTTCTCCCCGCGGCGGCGATTTCGTCCTTGTAGTTATAGGCGTGATCTTTATCGCCTTCGAGATCCTTTACGAAGAAGATTGCTTTCAAGGTTTCGATGGAAATTTCCGTCGTCTTCCCATCCTCGCCGGTCAGATGAAATTTGGGCTTGTTGGGGAAAAAGTCGGTGGTGGTGCCTTTGACGACCGCCTGGTTCTTGTACTTGACCACGATCTTGTTGGGTTCCATCGCAACCTCCATACAATATGGATTCCGGTCATGGCCTGGATCATTCGCCCTGCGCTTTGATCCCTGGAATCCAAGGCCACTTCTTATCGATGATAGCTTGCCAATAGCGCCTCGCGAGGAGACAGTCTGAAAATTAAGTGGAATCTTGTCGGTATGCAAGAAAAACTTGCAGGCGAGGTCGATCTGCCGAAGCCAGCCCGCCAACTAAGAAGGTCGGATCAGCGCGCTGGATCGATGGGCTTCCCGAAGGCCTGGCCGCGCAGTTCTCGCCGCCGCGGCCGGAAGGTGCCGTCGGCCATCTCCTTGCGGATCACCTGGGCGAAGAGTTTGGACATCTTCATGGGCTGGGGCTCGTCGTGGTAGAAGGTGTCCCAGGCGTAGGTCAGCAGCTCCTGGAGCCTTTGGGCGCTCATCTGCTTGGGATGGAAGACGACTTTGTCGGCGGTGTAGTCGTTCCAGTCGTAGGAGAAGATGCGGCCCTCGCGGTGCAGGGCTTCCCAGGCCTGGGTGTGGGGGAAGGGGGTCAGCACCGTGAATTCGGCCAGGTCCAGCTCGATCTTGAGGAGAAAATCGATCAGGCGCTTGATATCGTCTTCGCTGTGCTCGTCCAGGCCGAGCAGGATGGTGCCCTCCACGCCGATGCCGTGGTCGTGGTAGCGTTTGATCCGGTCGCGGATGTAGTCCGAGGTGTCGAAGACCGCCTGGTAAACGTACCAGGCGCCGGCCCGGGCGGCGAGATCGAGCACCCTGGGGTCGTCTTCGATGGGATGGCAGCACCATTTTTTTTTGAGAGGGATCATCTCCCGGAAGAGGTCCAACTCCCACTGTTTGTCCTGGGCCAGGGAGTTGTCCACGATGAAGAGCCGGTTGTTGTCGATGGCGGCCATCTCGGTGATGGTCCGCTCGATGGGCCGGGGCCGGAACTTGCGGCCGCCCAGATAGGCCACGCAGCAGGGGTAGCAGTTATAGCGGCAGCCCCGGGAGGCGTGCACCAGGTCCACCATCTGCACGCCCTTGTAGTTGTAGAGGTCCCGGCGCAGGATGTCGCGGCGGGCCGGTCCCACCATTTCGATGGGGGGCGGCTCGCGCAGAAAGTCGTAGCACGGTTTCAGCTGCCCCCGGCGCAGGTCGTCGAAGAGCATCGGCATGCGCCCCTCGGCCTCGCCCAGGAAAACGGCGTCGGCGTGGGCCATGGTCTCTTCGGCGTGCAGCATGGTGGCGATGCCGCCGAAGATCACCGGCACGCCCCGGCGGCGAAAACGGTCGGCGATCTCCCAGCCGCGCCGGACCTGGATGGTCAGCATCATGGAGATGGCCACCACGTCGGGCCGGTGGTCGAAATCGATCTCTTCCAGGTTCTCGTCCACGAAGGTGACTTCGATTTCCGGCGGCAGGGCCGCGGCAAAAACCACGGGGCCGTGGGGCGGCAGGTGAAACTCGGTCTGGCGCATGAGTTTGGGCCAGCGGGGGTAGATCAGCAAAAGGTTCATAATGGGTGGTCTTAGGTTTTATGTTTTAGGTTTCGAGTTGGGGGATGCGGTCCTTCAATAATGTTCGATGGGCGTGGCTTCCACCAGGTTCATGACCAGGCGGTATCCGGCCAGGCCGGGGGCTATGAGTTCTACCCGGGCGGGAATGCCGGCTGTCAACGCATTTTCGCCGGCCAGGGGTGTGACGCTGCGCCGCAGCCGGTGGAAGGGATTGTAGCGGCGGATCTCCCAGGCGCCGTGAGCCCCCGGCCGAATTTCTTCCAGGCCGCCGTCGGGCAGAGGATAGCGGCAGACCCTTTCTTGCTCCGGGGTGTGGCCGATCTCTGCGCCCGATGGGTCCGGCGCGAAGAAGATCAGGCGGATGTCATCGACCATTCCCTGGGCCATGCCCGGTCTGTCCAGGGGGGCGACGGCGCGCTGGATCGTGGTGGTGACGCCGTCGTGTTCGGCCATGAAGAGCACCAGCCCTTCGATGGTCATCATGGCGATTTGGAGCTGCCCGGTTTCGGAATTGAGCCGGACCACGCCCATCAGGGTCTGGTTCGATCCGTCGGGCGGAAAGAACTGGATGGCGTGCACGAACTGCCACGCGCCTTTGGGAAAAAGGGTGGCGCAGTCGGCCGCGGTGCGTTGCGCCGTGGCCGGGTCCGTTTCGCGGATCTGCGGCAGCCGGCCGCAGGCCGGCAGCATTGTAACCAGCAGGAGGATGATGAACAACCGTTTCAAGGTACGCTCCGGAATAGGGCCTCGTCGATCCGGGCGTTGAGCACGGTGTGGTCGAAGGCCATACGGGTGAAGGCGTTTTCGTTCTCGTAGATCGTCACGCGCTGCATGACCCCCGGCTGGTCGGCCAGGTCCAGCTCGATGCGCTGGATCACCCGGCGCATGGCCTCTTCTTTGGGTGTCAGGATGATGCGCCGGCCCGGCTCCAGCCGGGCCTGGAACATGGGATTGGCGTCGAAGCGGCCGGCCAGCCATTGGGAGATCTCTTCCATGACCACCTGCATGGCCGCAAGGCCGGCCCCCTGTTCTTCGGTCCAGCCCGAGGGGCCGTTCACGAAGCGCCGGATGCGGCCGGCGTGCATCACCATGACGCTCTGCACCGGTTCGCGGTACTCCCAGCGCAGCGATCCGGGCGCCTGGTAGTAAAAGACGCCCCTGGAAACCAGGGGCTTGGCCAGGATGGGCAGGTGCTTCTCCTGGACGAAGTGGGCCTGGACCGAGGTGACCGTGGCGGCGGTGGCCCGCAGGGATTCCCAGCTGTCGGCCCAGCCAAGACAGAATAACGCCAGCAGGGGCAGCAGCCATCCTGCTTTTCTTCTCCCCATCGCCAACATACCTTTCCTTAAAACCTAAAACGGTCAACAGGCACCTAAAACATCCCACCGTTGACCGAAATCACCTGCCCGGTTACGTAACTCGCATCTTCGGAGCACAAAAAGCGCACCACCCGCGCCACCTCTTCCGGGGCGCCCAGGCGCGCCATGGGAATCAGGCTCTTGATCTTCTGCACCGGCGCGTCATGAATCATGCCGGTCTGGATCAGGCCGGGGGCCACCACGTTCACCCGGATGCCCAGGCGGGCGACCTCCGAGGCCACCGAACGGCTGGCGCCGATGAGTCCGGCCTTGGCCGCCGCATAGTTGGCCTGGCCGCGGTTGCCCATGATGCCGGCCACCGAGGCGATGGAGACCACGCTGCCCTTTTTTTGAACCACCATCTTTTCCAGCACGGGCCGCGTCACGTTGTAAAAGCCCTGCAGCGTGATCTCCACCACCGAGCGCCACTTGTCCGGCGTCATCATGACGAACAGTTCGTCGGCGATGCGGCCGGCGTTGTTGACCAGTACCTCCACGGTGGGGCAGGCGGCGAAGATCTTCTCCATGGCCTGCTGGACGGCGTCGTAGTCCGATACGTCGAATCCCAGGCAGAGGCCCCGGCCGCCCTGGGCTTCCACCAGGGCCAGGGTCTCCCGGGCGCCGGCTTCATCCGACAGATAATTGACGATCACCTCGTAGCCGCTGCGGGCCAGTTCTACGCAGATGGCCCGGCCGATGCCTTTGCTGCCGCCGGTGACCAGGGCCGCCGGTTTTGGGGAAGAATTGTCCGTCATGGTTCCGCCTGCATGAGCTGAAGAGTTACTTCGGCAATGACCTCTTTTCCGATTTTCACCGTGCCTTCGATCTCCCGGAAATTTTCGTAGGCGAACTGGTTGCGTGATGCGACGGTCAGGACCGTGCCCAGGGCGATGCGGTCCATCGCCAGCCGGGCGCTCTTGATGCCCACGATCCAGCCGCGGTGGTCGCGCTCCGGTCCCTGGCGCTGGATGATCTCCCAGCCATTGTTGACCGCCGCGGTCTGGGCCACCAGTTCGATGAGCACCAGGGGGTCGGCACCCGCCGTTCCGGTCAGGGGCCAGCCTGCGTTCACCACGGCGCGCGTCACAGCCCCCTGGGAATCGAAGGAGACGATCTCCCCGATGAGCAGCATGCCGTCGCGATGGGGCACGAGGGTTTCCAGATCCACGTTGTGCTTCCTTGCCTGGGCCGGCACAAAATCATTGAAATGTCGGCCTGTTCCGGGTAGAAAATCAAATCCTGCGCCTCGAATGCGCTGGGGCGGATGGTACTATAAACGGCCATGGGTGTAAACTGCGCGAATACATAAGAAAGGTGACATCGGCAATCCGCATGGATATGGAACAACTCATCGAAACATTGCGCGTCAAGATCGTGGAGATCCTCAACTTGCCGGATGTGACGCCCGCCGACATCCCGTTGGACGGGCAGCTGGTGGGCGGCGAACTGGGCATCGATTCCATCGATGTCCTGGAAATGGTCATCATGATCGAGAAGGATTACGGGGTCGTCATCGACAACAAAGAGCTGGGGGCCAAGGTCTTCGCCTCCCTGAGAACCCTGGCGGCCTACATCCAGGAAAAATCCCCGAGGCTCGCCAATTGAGCGAGATTCCGATTTACATCGCGGGCATGGGGGTGGTCAGCGCCCTGGGCTGCGGCGTGGCCGAGACCCTGCAGGCCCTGCGGGACGGCCGATGCGGCCTGGGCCCCCTGGGCGTTTTTGCCACCGCTGCCGAAGCCGGTCTGCCCGTGGGCCAGGTGGCGATGGGCGATGATCCGGACGCCGCATTGCCGCGCACCCATCGCCTGGCCGGCCTGGCCGCCGACCAGGCCCTGAGTGCTGACCCGCGTCCGGTGGATGCCATCGTGCTGGGCACCACCACCGGCGGCATCCTGGTCACCGAAGCGCTTCTGGAAAAAGGGGCCGCCGATCCGGACGCCTATCGATACCATGGCCTGGGCACCGTGGCCGAGACCCTGGCCCGGCGCTGGGGCTGCCGCGGTCCGCTGATCACGATCTCCACGGCCTGCTCGTCCGGGGCGGCGGCCATTGCCCTGGCCCTGGCCCTGCTGCGCCGGGGGATGGCCCGGCGGGTGCTTGCCGGCGGCGCCGACAGCCTCTGCCGCTTGACCTATTTCGGCTTCAAATCCCTTCAACTCGTCGATTCCCGGGGCGCCCGGCCCCTGGACCAGTCCCGGCGCGGCATGTCCGTGGCCGAAGGCGCCGGGATGCTGCTGCTCACCCGCGAGGCCCCGGCCGCCGGCGCCGTGCGGCTGCTGGGGGCCGGATTGTCGTGCGACGCCCACCACGCCACCGCCCCCCATCCCGAAGGGCAGGGGGCCCTGGCCGCCATGCAGGCCGCCCTGGCCGACGCCGGCCTGGCAGCCGCCGACATCGATTACATCAGCCTGCATGGCACCGGCACCCTGGACAACGATCTGGCCGAGGCCCGGGCCGTGGTTTCGCTTTTCGGGGAGCGGCCGCCGCCGCTTTCGTCCATCAAAGGGGCCACCGGCCACAGCCTGGCCGCCTCGGGCGCCATCGAAGCCGTGGCAGCGGCCCTGGCCGTGACCCACGGGCTGGCGCCGGCCAATACCGGTCTGGTCCAGGTCGACCCGCAACTGGGCTTGAACCCGTTGACGGCGCCCCTGCAAACACCCGTGGCCGCCGTGCTCTCCAACTCCTTCGGGTTCGGCGGCAACAACGCCGCCCTGGTGGTCGGCTTCGGCAGCGCGCGGGCCACCGGCGCGCCTGGCCCGCGGCCGCCGCTGACCATCGCGGGCAGCGCCTGTGTCACCGGCGCAGGTCATACACAGGCCACCTGGGATGCTTTCTCGAACGGACAGGATTGCATGGGCTGCCTGGCCGATGCGACCCTCTGCCAGGGATTGCCGCCGCGCACCATCCGGCGGCTCAAGCGGTTGCCCAAGCTGGCCCTGGCCCTGGCGGACCAGGCCTGCCAGGCGCTGCCGGCCCAGGGGATGCCGGCCGCCGTCAGCCTGGGTACGGCCTGGGGGGCGCTCTCCGAGACCCACGATTTTCTCCAGCGCCTGTTCGAAACCCGGCAGCAGTTTCCCTCGCCCACCGACTTCGTCGGCTCGGTGCACAACGCGCCGGCCGGGCAGATCGCCATGCACCTGGGGGCCCGGGGCGCCAACCTGACCACCTCGGGGGGCGACGCCTCCTTCGAGCAGGCACTGCTGGCCGCCGACCTGCTGGCCGCCGATCCGGACCGGCCCATCCTGCTGCTGGGGGTGGACGAGGCCCACCCGCTGCTCTCCCCCCTGCTGGACGGTTCGGTGCGGCTGTCGCCCCTGGCCGACGGCGGGGGGGCCCTGCTGTTGCGGCGCGGCGGGCCGTCGGGACCCAACATCTCCCTGATGGCCTACGGTTTCGATTCCGGGCCCCGGGCCGTGCATCATTTGATAGAACGCCTGGGGGGATCTCAAGCCGTGCGCCGGGCGTACGGCGCCATCCTGGCCGGTATCCCCGCAGCCCACGGAGAAACGGCCTGCCGGGATCTGGCGACATTCACGGCGGCCTGCGGTTTTGACGGGCCGGTGATCGATTACCGCCGATACATCGGTCAATTCGGCGCCGCTCCGGCCGTGGCCGCCGTGCTGGCCCTGCGCATGGTACAAGTTGGAAGCGTGCCGGCCGGCCCGGCCGGTGGTGGGCAATGCCCCCTGAACGGCAAGGGGGTGCTGCTGCTCGGCCTGGGACCCCATCTCTCCGCCGTGAGGATCGCCCAATCATGAAGGTGCTGCTCGTCTCCGCCAACACGGTGCAGGAACCCTTCCCGGTCTATCCCCTGGGGCTGGATTACGTGGCCGGCGCCATCGCCGACCGCCACGCGGTACGTTGTCTGGACTTGAATTGCCTGACCGAGGAGCTGTCTCTGGAGCGGGCCGTCCAGGCCTTCGGGCCGGAGATCATCGGCCTTTCGCTGCGCAACGTGGACAATACCGACAGCCGCGACCCCAAGGGCTTCATGGGCGATTACCGCCGGTTGGTCCAGCGCCTGCGCCGGTGCAGCCACGCACCCATCGTGCTGGGGGGCAGCGGCTTCACCCTCTTCCCAGACGAGACCCTGGCACTGCTGGGGGCGGATTACGGTATCGTGGGCGAAGGCGAGCGCCTGGCCGCGTTGCTCGAGGCCCTGGCCGCCGGCCAGGACCCCGGCGGCCTGCCGGGGGTGGCGACGCGAAACGGCCGCAAGGGCGCCTGGCTTTCCGTTGCGCCGGAACCGTGGCCCCTGCAGGTCCACCGCCGCTTCGACCCCGGGGCCGACCACCTGGGTTTTTACCTGCAAAACGGCGGCATGCTCAACCTGCAGACCAAGCGCGGCTGCCCCTTCCGCTGCGTCTATTGCAGCTACCCCCACATCGAGGGGCGGGCCATGCGCCGCGTGCCGGCCGGGGAGGTGGCCGCCATGGCCCTGCGGCTCCAGGCGGCCGGTGCGCGCTATCTTTTCATCACCGACTCGGCCTTCAACGCCGACATCGCGCACAGCCTGGCCGTGGCCCATGCCTTCAAGGCGCAGGGGCTCGCCATTCCCTGGGGCGCCTTTTTCGCGCCCATCGCGCTGCCCGACGATTATTTCCAGGCCATGGCGGCCTGCGGCCTCAAACACGTGGAGTTCGGCACCGAGTCCCTGAACGATGCGGTTCTGGAGGCCTACGGCAAGCCTTTCCGGCGCCGGGAGGTCGAGGCGGCCCATGCGGCGGCGGTGGCGGCCGGACTGCACGTGGCCCACTATTTTCTGTTCGGCGGGCCGGGGGAGACGGAGGAGACGCTGGCAGACGCCCTGGCACATATTGACAAGCTCGAAAGAACCGTTCTATTCCTCTTTTGCGGCATGCGGATCTATCCCCACACCGGCCTGTACGAGATCGCCTTGCGGCAAGGGCAGATTACGGCCTTCCAAAGCATCATGGATCCTGTATTCTACCACTCCCCCGGCATCAGCCTGTCGACCATCTCCCGGCGCCTGGATGAACACGCCCGGGGACGGGAGAACTGGGTGCACGCGGCCGGCGGAGAAGCGGCGGTGCGGATCATGCGCCGCATGTACCGGCGGGGCCGCAGCGGTCCCTTGTGGGAATACCTGGTGCGTTGAGACGGCCGGAAGTATTGAAAGGCAACGGCCCATGTGGCACGACCTGGAAAATAGAAGCCAAAGCGATGGCGCCCTGGCCGCCGAGGTGCGGGTGCCGGCGTCATCCCGCTGGTTCGACGGCCACTTTCCCGGTTATCCGGTGCTGCCGGGCATCGCGCAACTGGCCATGGTCTTCGACCTGATCCAGGGCGCTCTGGGCGTTCCGGCCCGGGTCCTGGAAGTGAGCCGGGTGCGGTTCAAGCAGATGATTGTGCCCGCAGACCGCCTGCAGCTCGTAGCCGAGCCGCGGCCCGGCCGCGAGGGGGCCTACGCCTTCCGGGTCATGAAGAATGGAGAGGTGGTCTGCAGCGGGACGATGATGGTCAAGAAGTTGGCGATGTGATCGTTACAGGTTTCAAGTGAAGGAAGTCAGTCGAACCAGATAAGGAGAAGAACGAATATGACGGTGGCAATGGAACTGGACCAGATGATTCTCAATATCGCGGCGATCATGATCGAAGAACTCAAGCTGGAAGATGTGACGCCGGAGAGCTTCGATCCCGATATCGATCTGGTGGACGAGGTGGGCATCGACAGCATGGATCTGGCCACCGTGGCCCTGGTGCTGCGAGATAAATACGCCGTACGCATCGATGAAGACGACTATCCCAAGCTGACTACCCTGCGGCTGATCTCCGCGTACATTCACCGCAAGCTGGCGGCCAGAGGATGATGGCCAAGATGAAAGAGTGGAAGTTTGCCGAGCTGATCGCCGATCCGCACGTCAAGGCGCGTTGGGAGCGCGTGCGGCGCTACTTCTTCCTGCGCGAGTCCACCTATGACATGACCCGCCGCTGCAACATCCGCTGCGAAGGGTGTTATTACTTCGAAGGCGACAAGCAGCATGCGGCCGAACCGGGCGATCCCGAGGCCTGGCGCGCCCTGATGCGCGCCGAGCGCGAACGCGGCATCACTTACGTGGTGCTGGCCGGCGCCGAGCCTTCGCTGGTGCCCGACCTGCTCCAGGTCTGCTACGACGAGATGAACCTGGGCGCCATCGCCACCAACGGCATCCAGCGCATCCCGGAGACGGTGGGCTACAAGATCCACATCTCCGTCTGGGGCAACGACGATACCAGTTTGCGCATCAGAAAGGCCAAGCACATGCTGGCCCGTCAGATCGACAACTACCAGGGCGATCCCCGGGCGGTGTTCGTCTATACCTTCACGCCCCACAACATCGCCGAAGCCGCCGAAGTGGCCGAGACGCTGGCCGGCAAGGATTGCCGCCTGACCTTCAACGTCTTCTCCGCGCCCGTGGGCTACAACGGTCACCTGCGCCACACCCCCGACTCCCTGGCCCGGACCCGCCGGGCCATGCGCGAATTGCTGGCGCATTATCCGGGGAACGTGCTTTTCTCCACTTACAACGCCGTGGCCCACACCCACCGGCTGGGGCTGCACGATCTGTTCGGCTGCGCCTACCCCCGGCGCAATCCCTCCACCGATCTGGGCCTGGGGCGTTCGTTCCGCCAGTACCGCACCGATCTGAACTGGGACCGGGAGGCGGCCTGCTGTGTGCCCGACACCGATTGCGCCGACTGCCGCCACTACGCTTCGGGCAGCGCGGTGGTCACCGCGCGCCTCTTCCGGCACGCCGTGGACCCCGATACCTTCAACTCCTGGCTGGATTACGTGGATACCTACCTGGCCGTCTGGGTGAAGGATTACGAAAAGGGACGCAACCTGTGCGACCGGCCGGTGGCGCCGCCGGGGTTCGGCATCGATTGAGCCCGCAGAACGCAGTATATTGAAAGAAGTCAGGAGTTCCGGATGAAGACCGTCAGTTCACTGCTGGATGACCACTGGTACGAGCGCTACAAGAAGATCTCCAAACTCAACATCCGCAGTTCCATCTACGATGTGACCAATCGCTGCAACCTGCGCTGCAAGGGCTGTTTCTTCTTCTCCTCGGACGAGCACAAGGCCGCCCCCGAGGAGAACGACCTCGCCCGATGGGAAGCTTTCATCGACAAGGAGATGGAAAGGGGGGTGAACCTGGCCATCCTCATCGGCGGCGAGCCCACCCTGTGCTTCGACCGGGTGGAGGCCTTCTACAAGCGGCTGCCCACCTTCTGCGCCACCAACGGGCTGATCAAGGTGCCCCGGGACCGCTTCCCCACCATGATGATCGGCATCTCGTTGTGGGGCGACGAAGAGGACGAGCGCGTGCTGCGGGGCAGGGACACCTTCTCGATTTCGAGCAAGCACTACGCCGGCGACCCTTACACCTACTATCTCTACACCATCACCCCCAAGCAGATCGGCAAGACCGAGCGCATCATCCGCAAGATCCACGAGGCCGGCCTCAAGGTGCACATGCAGCTGCTTTCCAACGACGAAGGCGTTTCGGGCTTCAGCTGGAAGCCCGAGGAGCTGGTCGCCATCCGGGCCGAGATGGACGCCATGCTCGACGCCTACCCCGAGACGGTGATCAGCTCCAAATACTACCACGAGATCATCACCACCGGGAAGATGATGGGCCGGCCCTTCGGTTGGATGGAGTGCCCCTCGGTAACCCAGCCCCTGGACCAGCGCGACCCGGCGCCCAAGCGGCTCACCAACTTCATCCGCTGGGCCTCGGACCTTACGACCATGCATCGTTGCTGTACCTCGGAGACCCGCGACTGCGCCACCTGCAAGGACGGCGCGGCCCACATGAGCTGGGTGATGGTCAACAAACGCGCCCACATGGCCTCGACCCGGGATTTGCAGAACTGGATCGAAGTGTACGAGATGTTCGCCAAGCTCTATCAATTCTTGCCGTGGTAGGAGATGGCCGTGAACCCCAAACGTCCCGTCATCATCGGCTACGACGCCATTTCGCCCCTCGGTCTCGACCTGGCGACCCAGTGGCGGCGCGCCCTGGCGGGCGAAAGCGGGGTCGGCCGCCTGACGCGGTTTGCGGGCGGGGCAGCTTTCCCGGTGAAGATCGCCGGGCAGGCGCCCGACATCGATCACCTGCCCTATGCCTTCCTCAAGCCCAGGGAGCAGGCGCGCTGGCCCTCGCCGATCTTCAAGTATGCCCTGCTCACCGTGGAGCGCGCCCTGGCCCATGCGGGGCTGACCATCACACCCGAGCTGGCGCCGCGGGTGGCCGTTACCTACAGCTCGGCCGTGGGCGGCCAGGATGCCGTGCTGGCCGCCGACCGCAAGCTGCAGGCCGAGGGATCGCTGCCGCTGCCGTGCACCAATCCCAACTCGTGCATCAACATGGTGGGCGGTAAAATCTCCATGCACACCGGCGCCACCGGCCCCATCGTGAGCACCATCACGGCCTGCGCCACGGGGGTCACCGCTTTGACCATGGGGGCCCTGCTGCTGGCCCAGGGCCGGGCCGACGTGGTGCTGTGCGGCGCCGTGGATTTCGCCCTGGTCGAACCCATCGTGGCCGGTTTCGCCACCATGGGGGGCGCCTTCGTGCCCAAGGAGAATCAACCCGACGAATCGCCGGAGCAGGCCAGCCGGCCCTTTTCCATCGACCGCCGCGGGTTCGTGGTGGCCGAGGGCGCCGGGTGCATCCTCCTCGCCAGCGAAGCCTTCGCCCGGGACCGCGGGCTTGCCTATAACGTCGCCATCGCCGGCTGGAGCATGACCTCGGACGCCCACCATTTCGTGGCCCCCCATCTTCCCACGGTGCGGCGCTGCATCGGCGAGAGCATCGCCCAGGCGGGCATCACCCCGGGCGACGTGAGTGCGGTCAATGCCCATGCCGCCGCCACGCGGGTGGGCGACAAGGTGGAGGTCGACGCCCTGCGGGAGGTCTTCGGCGACCGGCTGCCGCCGGTGACCGCCAACAAGTCGCTCATGGGCCATGCCATGGGCGCCTCCAGCGCCATCGAGGCGATCTTCGCCTGCGAGGGCCTGCGGACGGGCATGCTGCCGCCCACCATCAATTACCGGCCCGACCCGGAGCTTCCCATCGACTGCGTGGCCGAGGGCAGCCGAAAAGTAGACCAGACCTTCGTGCTCAAGAATGCCTTCGGGTTCGGCGGGTGTAATACGTGTGTCGTTTTTGAAAGATTGAGATAAAGATGGTTTTAGGTTTTATGTTTTGAGTCTTAGGTGAGTGGATGCTGTCGATTGAGAAGCATAAAATGACCGAAGTCCTAAACTTGAAACTTAAAACTTGAAACTTAAAACCCGAAACGAAGAGTGATGAAAGCGCCGCTCAATAGAAAAGTATATGTCGTCGGCTACGACGTGGCCACGGCGTTAGGTCCGACCCTGGAAAGCACCTGGCAGCGCGCGGTGCGCGGCGAGGCCGGCTTCCGCCGGGTGACGCGCTGCGCCACCACCTCCCGCAGCAATGTGGTCGGAGAGATTCCCGACTGGCAGCCCCGTTCGCTGGAATTCGTGGAGCGCAAGGACGCCTACAACTGGAACGCCGATTTTGTCTTCCTCACCATGGCCCTGTGCCGCCGCGCCCTGGACCATGCCGGCCTGGCCATGGACGCCCGCACGGCGCCGCGCACCGCCTGCCTGGTGGGCTCGGCCCTCAACGGCAGCGACGCCATGCGCATCGCTGTGGAGAATCTCGCCCAGAAGGGGCCCACCAAGGTGAGTCCCTATCTGCTGCCCAACCTGTGCGCCAACCTGCCGGCGGGCAAGGCCGGCATGCTCATCGGCTTCACCGGGCCGATCTTCTCCCCCCAGGGAGCCTGCGCCTCGGGCAACCACGCCATCGCCATCGGCAGCCGCATGATCCGCGACGGCGATTGCGACTTCGTCATCGCCGGCGGCGTGGAGACCTGCATCCTGCCCGAGATCATCCAGGGGTTCGCCAACATGTGGGCCACCATCAAGGTCGAGCAGGGGGACCGGGCCTATGCCGACCCCACCCAGGCCTCGCGGCCCTTCAGCATCGACCGCAAGGGCTTCGTCCTGGCCGAGGGCGGCGGCGTGGTGGTGCTGGCCGCCGACGAGATGGTGGCCGACCTGGGGCTCAAGCCCCGGGCCGAGGTGCTGGGGGTCGGCTGGACCTCGGATGCCCATCACTTTACATTGCCCCACGAACCGACCATCGTGCGGGCCATCCATGCGGCCATCGACGACGCCGGCCTTGCGCCGGAAGATATCGAGGCGATCAACGCCCACGGCACCTCCACCCCCAAGGGCGACGCCGTGGAGGTGGCCTGCCTGCGCACGGTCTTCGGCCCGGCCCTGGGCCGGATCCCCATCTCGGCCAACAAGTCCCAGGTGGGTCACACCCTGGGGGCCGCGGCCGGCATCGAGGCCGTGCTGGGCATCGAGGCCATGCAGCAGGGCCTGCTGCTGCCCACGGTCAACCACCGGCCCGACCCGGCCTTCGACGACATCGACGTGGTGCCCAACCAGGCCCGGCGCCAGGCCCACGAATTCCTGATCTCCAACGCCTTCGGATTCGGCGGCACCAACTGCTGCATCGTCTTCAGAGGAGTGTAGCGTGCGACCCAAGCCCTTTCGGCCCCAACCTCTCGATGGAAACGACGATGGCGCCTATGTGCGCGACCAGACCAGCGGCCTGGTGTGGCACCGCTGTTCGCTGCGCACCCTTTACGCCGACACCGACCGCTCCCAGGTGGTCTACCATTCCAACTACCTGCGCTACTTCGAGTTCGGCCGGGCCTCGCTGATGCGCGACGCGGCCTACGCCTACAAGGAGATCGAAGCCAGCGGCTTCGTCTACCCCATCATCGCCACGGCCCTGGAGTACTTCCGGCCCCTGCACTACGACGACGCCATGCACATCCACACCCGGCCCGGCCCCCTGGAACGGGTCAAGCTGCAGTTCGACTACGTGATCACCCACGTGCCCAGCGGCGACCTGGTCTGCACCGGCTTTACCCGGCACTGCGCGGTGAACGCCAAGGGCACGCCCGTGGGCATCGACGAGAAGACATTGCACCTATGGGCGATCTTCCCCCAATAGACGCCGACGGCCGGACGGCCGTGCCCATTGCCGTGGCGCCCCTGTGGGCCGACCACTGCTTCCAGGGCCGGGCCGTGCTGCCGGCCGTGGCGGCCCTGGAATTGCTGGCCACCTGGGCGCGGCGCGCCCGGCCCGATCTTCATGTGCATGACCTGCGTCACGCGACCTTCGACAAATTTTTGGAGCTGCCGCCGGATGGCGCACCGATCCCGGCCTGGTGCGAGCTGCGCGAACTGCCCGGCGGCGCCCTGCGCGCGGCCCTGATCACCAAGACCCAGGCCAGGTCGGCCAAGATGACCCGCGCCAAGGTGCATGCCCGGGTCGATTTCCATCCCCCCGAAGCGGTGGCGCCTCCGGCAGCCCTGGATCTGGCCGCGGCCCTGGCCGGGTGCTGCTTCACCGTGGACCCGGAGCCCCTGTACCGCGAGCTGGTGCCCTTCGGTCCGGCCTTTCAGACCATCCGCCGACCCCTGTGGGTCACGGCCGAAGGGGCCCTTTCGGTCATCGGCGCGCCGGCGGACGATCCGGCCGACGCGCTCCTGGGCGCCTCCCGGGTGCTGGACGCCGCCCTGCATGCCGCCTGCGTCTGGAGCCAGCGCCATGCGGGCATCGTGGCCTTTCCCGTGGGATTCGAACGGCGGGTGGTCGTGCGGCCCACCCGGCCGGGCGACACCTATGTGAGCCGGATTTTTCCCGTGGGGGCCGAGGGCGGCGCGCTGACCTTCGACATCTGGATTCTGGACCTGGACGGTCGGGCCTGCGAGCTGCTCCAGGGGGTGGCCATGCGCGATGTCAGCGGCGGCACCCTGCGGCCGCCGGCATGGGTCCGGTCCGGGACGGAGGATCGCCTCGCCCCCATCGACCCCTTCTGCGCGGCCCGGGTGCTCATCGAACGGGCCACGGTGATGCCCTTCGCCGAACGGTGCCTCTCGGCAGCCGAGCGGCAGCGCACCGTCAAGATGAGCCCCAAGCGGCGGACCGACTACTGCTCGTCGCGCCTGGCCCTGAAGCGGCTCTTTCGCCGGTTGGCCGGGGAGGACCATCGCACCCCGGCCACCCAGATCCACACCCTGGCCGCCGACGGCGTCCGGCCTGCGCTCGGCCTTTCGGGTCTGCATGGCAGCGTGGCCCACGACCGGCGCTTCACCGTCGCCCTGGCCGCCCGGACACCCATCGGCGTAGATGTGGAGCAGGTGGCGGATCGGGTCTTGAAAAGCCTGCCCATCTTCGCCCGCGAGACGGAACAGACCCTGGTGGCCGTGTCACCATTGGGACAGGCGGGAGCCGCCATACGGGTGTGGACCATCAAGGAGGCGGCAGCCAAGCTGCTGGGCATCCCCCTGGCCGATGCCTGGGGCCGGGCGCGGGTGGTGGAAATAGGCCCGGACCGGAGCCGGGTCGCCATCGCGGCCGGGCCGGCGGTGGCGGCGTGCCACGCCGAGCTGGAAGGGCATTTGATCACGCTCCTGGTTCCGTTATAGGATCACATGTTTCAAGGAATGCATGGAATGAGGATGATGCTCACGTTTATCCTGGGGTTGCCGGTCGCCTATCTGGCGGGGTCGATCAATTTCTCGATCCTGGTCTTTCGCCTGCTGGGCAGGGAAGACCCCCGCACCCGGTTCAGCGGTAATCCGGGCGTGACCAATGTCTTTCGCCAGGCCGGCTGGCCCCTGGCCCTGCTGGTGCTGCTGCTGGATGCCGGCCGGGCCATGGGCGTGGCCCTGCTGGCCAGCCGCCTGTGGTCGTTCGATCTGGTGCCGTGGGCCGGCCTGGCATTGATCCTGGGCAACCATTTCCCCTGCTTCCACGGTTTCCGGGGCGGCAAGGGGGTGGCCAACTTCATCGGCTTTTACCTGCCCCTGTTGCCCCTGGGCACGGTGCTGTCCGGGGCGGCCTTCGGGCTCCTGCTGGCCCTGACCCGCGCCCCGTTTTTCGGCTCGTTCGGGATCCTGGCCACCCTGACCGGGTTCGGCCTGAGCCACTGGCGCGGGGCGCCCGGGGCCCAGGCCGGTCTGCTGATCACGGTGGCGGCCATCGTCTGGTTTCACCGGGGCAATATCGCGGCCTGGCGGCGCGCGCGGCGGAATCGGCGGGAGGCGGTCAAGGGGCGGGGACCGGCCGAATGAGGCCGTCCCGGGGGCTTTCGGAGAGGGGTTATTTCATGGGCGGCGCCGCGCAGGGATAGCGCTTGAGCAGTTTGAGCATGGTCACCCGGGTCAGCCAGCGCACAAAAATCCAGGAGTACTGCGCGCCGGCCAGGTACATGCCCAGCAGGAAGACCAGGTGGGAGAAGCCGTAGATCAGCGGGCCGCCCACCACCACGATGGCCGCGCGCCCGTAGCAGGCGGCCAGGAAGCCCAGCAGGGCCACGGCCGGCCAGCCCAGGACATAGCTGATGGCGATGGCCGCAACGCCCAGAATCACCCTGGGGGTGGGTTTCTCCTTGAAGGCGCTCAAATCGGCCCGGTCGGCCAGGGCCTGGCGCACGAAACCGGTGGCGGCGACCCGGGCGACGATCCATTGGATGGGGGCATATGAACATGTCGGGTTGCGAATGGCCATGGGTTCAAACCTTAGCCGACCGGCCGGGGACAATCAAGGCTTATAAATGACCAATAATTATATCGATCCGAAACCGGCGCGCGCCGCCGATCCCTGGGCGCACTTCGACCGGATCTTCTGCATCACCCTCAAGGAGCGGCCCGACCGCCGGGCCCAGGCCGAGGCGCAATTCGAACGGGTGGGATTGGCCGGTCGCGTTGTGTTCCACGTGGCCGAGCGCCATCCCACCGATTGCGAACAAGGGATCTACGAGTCCCACATCGGCTGCATGCAGCGCGGGCTTGCCGAGGGCGGCCAACGCCTGCTGATCTTCGAGGACGACGTGATGTTCGAGCGCTTCGATCCCCGCCGCCTTGCCGCGGCCCTGGCGTTTTTGGAAGGTCAGCCCGATTGGCACCTGCTCTTCCTGGGCTGCCTGGTCAAGGGCAGCCGGCCCACCGCCTCGCCGGCGGTGAGAACGATATCATATGGGTGTCTGACCCACGGCTATGCATTGAACCGCCCGTGCGCCGAACTGCTCTCCAGGAGTCCATGGCACGGCGTGCCCATCGATGCCGTGATGGGCCGCCTGGACTATGGGCTCTATGTTTGTTATCCATCGTTTGCGTTCCAGAGCAACGCCGCCTCGGACAACTATCGCCTGCGGCGTCTGGACCGCTTCCGGCGCTGGTGCGGCGGGCTGCGGCGCATCCAGAAATTCAACGAATTCTGGCATTGCCACCGGACACCGCTCGTGATCCTGCACGTCCTGGGTCTGGCGGCGCTGCTGTGGCTGATCTTGCCCTGATTGAAACGGACGCCGATGAAACCACACCGCATCCATCTGCCGCTGCTGTTTTTCGTCCTCCTGGCCGCGGCCGGCCTGTTCGCCGCGGGCTGGCACCTGATCCGCATCGATACCGACATCGTCTCTTCGCTGCCCCAGGACGATCCGGTGATTCGGGATGCCCTGTACATCTTCAAGCACCACCCCTTCCAGGACCAGCTCACCATCGACATCGCGCTGGCCGCGGCCGATTCGGACCAGCTGGTGGCCTGCGCCCTGGCCGTGGAGAAGGAATTGCGCGCCAGCGGCCTTTTCAGGCAGGTGGGCATGGAAGACGCGGCCAAGGTGTTGCCCGAACTGGCGCGCAGCGTGGCCGAGCGCCTGCCGGTGCTGTTTACACCCCAGGAGCTGGCGGAGCGGGTCGGCCCGCTGCTGACACCCGAGCGGATCACCCGGCGGGTGGCGGCGCTGCAACAGGAGCTGCTGCAGATGGAGGGCATCGGCCAGGCCGACCTGATGGCCCTGGACCCCCTGGGGCTCAAGGACCTGGTCCTGGCCCGGATGATCCACCTGGCCCCCACCCAGTCGGCCCGGATCTACAAAGGGCATCTGATTTCCGGCGACGACCGCCACCTGCTGCTCACCGCCGTGCCCCGCACCGCTGGCACCGACGGTGCCACCGCCCGGCGCCTGTCCGATTATCTGGATCGACTGGCCGCGGCGATGCAGGACCGTTTCGCCGGCCAGGGGCTGAAGGTCCGACTGACCCCCGTGGGCGCCTACCGGGCCGCCCTGGACAACGAAGTCATGGTGCGGGCCGATGTGCAGCGGGCCGTTTTCTTCTCGACCCTGGGCATTGCGCTCCTGCTGCTGCTGGCTTTTCCCCGGCCCTGGCTCGGCCTGCTCTCGCTGGTGCCGGCCCTGGTGGGCACCATGGCCGCCTTCTTCGTCTTCGCCCTGCTGCGGCCCTCCATTTCGATCCTGGTGCTGGGCTTCGGCGGCGCCATCATCTCCATCGCCGTGGATCAGGGCATCGCCTACCTGCTTTTCCTGGATCGGCCCCAGGAGACCTTCGGCAAGGAGGCGGCCCATGAGATCTGGTCCGTGGGGCTGCTGGCCGAGCTGACCACCGTGGGCGCGCTGACGGCCCTGATGCTCAGCGACTTTCCCATTTTCCGGCAGTTGGGGCTGTTTTCCGCCCTGGGCAGCTGTTTCGCCTTTCTCTTCGTGCACTCGGTCTTTCCCCTGATCTTTCCCTCGCTGCCCGGCTCCAGGGAGCGGCGCCTGCCGCTGCCCCGGGTGGCCGACCGGCTCTTCTCGTTCGGCACCGCCGGCGCGGTGCTTGCCGCGCTGCTCTGCGGCGGGTTGATCTTCTTCGCCAAACCCGAGTTCGACGTCAATCTCAGCGCCATGAACACCGTCAGCCAGGCCACCCGGGAGGCGGAGGCCCGGCTGACCGCCACCTGGGGCGCGATCTTCAGCAAGATTTACCTGCTGACCGAGGCCGATTCCCTGACGGCGCTGCAGGACACCGACGACCGTCTGCTGGCCCGGCTGGAGGCCGATCCTGAATCGGATCTGCTGGCCAAAGCCTTTCTGCCGGCCATGATCTTTCCCGGAAGCCGCCGCAGCAGCGCCAACCTGGCGGCCTGGAAAGCGTTCTGGACGCCGCAGCGCGTGGCAGATCTGAAACAGACCTTGCCTTCGGCGGGCATCGAAGCCGGCTTTACCCCCGATGCCTTCGCGCCGTTTTTCGCACGCCTGACCCATCCCGAAGCGCACCTGCCTGCGCCCGGCATTCCCGAAGCGTTCCGGCCGCTCATGGGCGTGGCCCAGGCGCAGGAGGACGGCCCCTGGCGGCAGTTCGCCAGCCTGATTCCGCCCCGGGGGTACGCAGACCGCGGCTTTTACGAACGTTACCGGGATGCGGCCCGGATCTTCGATCCCAACCTGTTTTCCAGACGGCTGGGCCATTTGATGTTCGATACCTTCGTCAAGCTGCTGGCCATCATCGGTTCGGCCGTGGCCGTGCTGCTGTTCGTCTTCTTCCTGGATGCGGGGCTGACCCTGCTGGCCCTGCTGCCGGTGGCCTTCGCCATGGTCTGTTCCCTGGGGACCCTTTCCCTGCTGGGCCGGCCCCTGGACATTCCTTCCCTGATCCTGGCGGTGATCGTGTTGGGCACCGGCATCGACTACTCCCTGTTCGTGGTGCGCTCCTACCAGCGTTACGGTACGGCCAGCCACCCGGCCTTCACCCTGATCCGTTCGGCCGTGGTGATGTCGGCCTTTTCCACCCTGGTGGGCTTCGGCGTCATGGCCGTGGCCCGGCACGCGGTGCTGCAAAGCGCCGGCATTGCCGGGGCCCTGGGAATCGGCTACTCGCTGCTGGGCGCCTTCCTGATCCTGCCGCCCCTGCTCAAGCGGCGCTTCGAAACCCCGTTGCGGCTGCCTCCGTCGGCCGGGCTGGCGGAACGCATCCGTGCGCGCTACAGCCGCATGGAACCCAAGGACCGCATGTTCGCCCGCTTCAAGTTGAAGCTGGATCCCATGTTCGGCGAGCTGCCGCACCGCGTAGCCTGCTTTGACGAGCCGCCCCGAACCTTGATCGACCTGGGCACCGGTTTCGGCGTGCCGGCCTGCTGGCTGGCCGAGACGTTCCCCGGTGTGCATATTCACGGCATCGAACCTTCGGCCGACCGGGTGCGGGTGGCCTCCCAGGCCCTGGGGACCAACGGCACCGTGGTGCGCGGCGCGGCCCCGGATCTGCCGCCGGCGCCGCCGGAGGCCGACGGCGCCTTCATGCTGGACATGATGCACTACCTGGATGACGCTGGATTCGCTTCGACCCTTTCGCACCTGCATTCGCGCCTCAAGGCCGGCGCCCCGCTGATCATCCGCTCGGTCATGCGGCCCACCCGACCCCGGCCCTGGTCCTTCTGGGTGGATCAGTTGAAGAACCAGTGCAACGGCCTGCCTACCTGGTTCCGTTCGGTGGCAGAGATACAGGCCCTGCTGGCGGCCAACGGCTTTGAGCTTGAAAAGACGGCTCCTTCGGGGACCAAGGGGGAGTTGCTTTGGATCTGCTCACGACGGCGATAATCAGGCAGGTTATCTCGAGTAGCCCACCGGCATACACGGCAGCCGGTCCCTCCGCGCCCCACGCCTTGAACCAAGGGATGCTAAAGCGTGCTGCGGACGCCCTGGAAACTCGCTGCGCTCAGACAGTCCAGGGCGTTTTTCCTCCGCTGCGCTTAAGCATCCCTAAGATTCTGCGGCTGACGGGGCGCAGCGGGACCGGCTGCCGTGTATCCCTGCGACCGTGCGAACTATGAGAGAAGGCGCATGAGCAAAGGACATAAAATCGCTATCGGCATGCTGACGGTTGCGCTGCTGCTGGCCTGGGCCGACCCGGCGCTGGCCCTGGTGCCGCTGGTGCTCTCGCTGCTGCTCTACCTCGCCGCGCCCTTCATGTACCGCTTCGGCTTCTTTCTGCCCGTCATCAGCCGCGGCCGCTCCGGACTTCGGGCGGTGGCCCTGACCTTCGACGACGGCCCCGATCCGGTCACCACGCCGCTGCTGCTGGAGCGTCTGGCCGCCCACCAGGCACCGGCCACTTTTTTCGTCACCGGACGCCGGGCTGCAGCTTATCCCGATTTGATCCAGGCCATCCTGGCCGCAGGCCACACCATCGGCAACCATTCGTTCAGCCACGACAGCCTGGTGGCCTTCAAAGGCCGCCGGCAGATCTTCACCGAAATCGCTGAAACCCAGCGGATTCTGAGCGGGATGGGGGTGACGCCGATGCTTTTCAGGCCGCCGGTGGGCATCACCTATCCGGGGTTGCGCAAGGTGCTGCCCCGGCTGGGGCTGGCGTGCGTGACCTTCAGCTGTCTGGCCCGGGACGGGGGCAATCGATCCATTGCGCGACTTTCGGAGCGCATTCTGCAGCGGGTAAGGCCGGACGACATCATCATGCTGCACGACAGCCGGCCGCAGCGCCGGAAGCATTTGAGTCACTGGCTGACTGAAATCGATCGGATTCTGGCGGGTCTTCCGCAAAAGGGGCTGGGTGTCCGGCCGTTGGCCGACCTCATCGGACGGCCGGTGGATCGGCGGAGTTAGGCTTCTCCATACAATTCCGCCAGCAGAGCGGATCGGCGGCCAGATAGTCGCCGGTGATCTGGAAGGCGGCGCCCCGGCAGCCGTAGCAGACCTCCGCCCGGTCGCAGGTGCGGCAGCCGCCCTTGATGGTGTGGCGGTGGTTTTTCAAGTCTTTGAGCACCTGGCTTTGGGCCAGGATTTCAGCCAGGGGCAGGTGCCGGAGGTTGCCCAGGGACAGGGTGACGCCCACGCAGGGCATGATGTCGCCCCGGGAGGTCACCAGACAGGAGAACTGGTGGCGCATGCACTGGCCGCCCACCAGGGGCGGCTGGATTTCCCAGGCGCGGCCGAAGCGGCGGCGGTCCAGGTCGGCGATGGCCTGGAAGAATTGCTTCAGTTCGGGCGGTGCCACACACAGCCACTGATTGTCCAGGGCGTGGGCCTGGGGGGTGATGATCTCGAAGTAGGGCGCAATCCCCTGCGCCCGCGCCCACTGCCACAGGCGCGGCAAGTCCGCGATGTTCTGGCGGCAGATCACCGAGCTGACGGCCAGGAAGCGATCGGCGGAAGGATAGCCGACCGCCTTCAGACGGTCCAGGGCCGTGTGAATGATGCGGTAGGCCTCTGCGTGACCCGACAGCCGGTTTTGCAGCTCCGGGTCGAAGGCGTTCATCTTGAGCACCACCCGTACCTGGTGGTCGGCCAGCATGGCGGCGAAGGCCTCGGTGATGCCCGAGCCGTTGGTGAACATTTCCACGGCCAGGCCGTGTCGCCGCATGAAGGCGATCAGTTCCGGCGTGTGGGGGTAGAGGGAGGGCTCGCCGCCCAGGATGATGATCTTGCCGGCGCCCAGGGCCTTGGCCTGCAGAATGGCCGATTGGATCTCTTCCAGCGAGAGCTCGTCCTGCAGTTGCTCCCGGGTGGGGACATAGCAGTAAGGGCAGCGGAAATTGCAGCGCAGGCTGAATTCGATCTCCATGGTGAGCAAGCGTCCCTGACGGACGGCTGCGGCGATGATTTCCGGGGAGAATTCGAAGCTGTTGGCAGGCGCAGGGTGTCGGTTCACGAACTATCTTTCATCAGGTTGGAGCAATTTGAACGATGGCCCCAACTTATGGAATTCGGCCCAGCGTGTCAAGCCGGTCGCCCACGGGGCAAGGATGGCGCTTGCTGCGTATTGACAGCCCTGCGGCTCGGGGCATAGAGTCCGGCTGACGAGAGGTCCTTTGCAATGAACGACTACGATGCCCATAAGGATACGATCAGCGACGCCCTTTTGAAGGCGCGGCTGGGCCGACTGCTGGCCGGACCGGACGACCCCGCCAATCCGTTCGTGCCGGGCGCCAGTTCGTACAGAACGCTTTACGCCCTGGCGGCCGATGTGCGGGCGGCCTGCAGCGCCGAGACGGCGCCGGTCTGCCTTTGCGCCCAGGACAAAGCCGTGGTGGCCGGCGCCCTGCTGGCAGCCCTGGCCGGCGGGCCGACCTTGATCCTGCCCCATGCCTTCGATGCGCCGGTACTCGACGAACTGCAGCGTCTGACGGGTTTCGGCACCGTGGTCAGCGACATCCCCCGGCCGGTGCCGGTTGGCGTGCGCTGCTGCATCCCCGACCCGGAACGGACGGCCTGGCCGTCCCCGGCGGCGCTGGTCCCTAAATCCGTGAACGATCCCTGGCTGCGGCTGTTCACCGGCGGCTCCACCGGCGCCCCCAGGATGTGGACCAAGACCGTGCGCAACCTGCTGGCCGAAACCTTGTCCATCATCGCCAACTACCATGTCAGCCCCGGGGATCGGATCCTGGCCACGGTGTCCGCCAATCACATCTACGGCCTGCTCTATGCCGTGCTCACGCCGCTGCTGGCCTCGGCCGCGGTGGCGGGCCCGACCCCCTCTTTCCCCGGCGAGATCGAGGCCGCCGGACGGCAGAGTGCGGCCACGATCCTGGTCAGCGTGCCGGCGCACTACCGGGCGCTGAACGGCCACCCGTTCCAGCTTCCGGCGCTGCGCCTGGCGTTCTCTTCGGCCGGCATGCTGGCCGAAGAAGATGCCATGGCCTTTTCCGGCCAGACCGGCGTACCGGTGGCGGAGATCTACGGTTCCACCGAAACCGGCGGCATCGCCTGCCGGCTGCGGGCCCAAGGCGAAACGGATTTCAAGCCTTATCCGGCGATTGCGGTCCGCATCGAAGGGGAACGGCTCAAGGTGCGCTCCGATTATCTTTCCCCGGAGCTGGCCCGCGACCGCCACGGCTATTTCACCATGGGAGATCGGGTCGAAGTTACGGCCGGCGGTCGCTTCGCACTGCTCGGCCGGGCCGACGGCATCGTCAAGGTGGGCGGCCGGCGGGTGGATCTGGAGTCGGTGCGCCAGCGCCTGAAAAATCATCCGGAGGTCCGGGACGCCGTGGCCATTTCGCTGCCCGTAGGGCGCGGCCGGGAGAACCAGATCGTGGCGGTCGTCGAGGCCGATCCAGAAACGGTGGATGTGGGCCGTATGCTTGCGCACCTGTCGCCCTGGGACCGTCCCCGGGGCATCAAGGTGCTCCCGCGGATTCCCATGACCGCGGCGGGAAAATATGACCGCGGCCGTATCGCGGCGCTGTTTCAGGCCGGCGGCCTGCGGGCGGCATCTTCCTCAGCTTCCGCCGAACAAGGAGGAGAAGATGGAGAAGCAAAGGCACCGTATTAAAAAGCGCTTGTCTTGGACGATCTTGGCCGCTGGCTGGGTGCTCCTGGCCCTGGTCGGCCCCGGTCTGGCCGAAGAAAAAAAAGAGATCAGCACTCCGGGCGAAGCCATCGGTGACGCGGTTCGGCGAATACGCGAAGATTCCAAGGCCGCGTATCATGACACCAAGGATGCCGTGGTCAAGACCTCCGATGAGGTGGTCGAGGGCGCCAAGAAGGCGTTTCACGAAGCCAAGGAGGCCGGCGGCGATGTGGTGACGGATGTCAAAAAGGGGTTCACCAAGGAGCCCGGCGAAACAAAGTCGTCAACGACACCCCAGCCTGGGAAGAATCCGGGAGAAACCAAACCCAGAGAGTAACCGGGCGCTGTGTCCGCCCAGGCCGGAAATCCTTCCGGCGCGCTACTTCTCCGCCGGCGCCACCGTGTAAATATACTCCCCGATGATGACGCCCATGTCCGAGGGCAGCGAGCGATCGCTGGCACCGAAGTTCCAGGAGGCGGCCATGGCGCTGTTGGTGCTGGAGATGGTCTCCTTCCGGAGCGACTCGCCCGAAGCGGCATCCACCAGTTCCAGGTCGATGTTCATGTAGGAACTGCCGGCCAGCGGACCGCCCCAGAAGCGGGCACCGGCACTGGGAATGCGCATATCGGTGATGGTCAGATTCACGAGCAAGGCGCTTTGCGCTGGGGCGGCTCCGGGATTGTGGACGACCCTGGCATAGGCCTTCTTGCTTCTCAGGTGGGCGATGAGGCTCGACTCCAGGTCGGACAGCGCCGCCGGGTAGTCGGTCTTGATGACATCGGTGGCCTTGATGTCGTTGACCAGGATATCGCTGAAGCGGGCGTCCAGGGGCTTGGCCTGCTGGACCGAGTGCACCGTGGCCGAAGCGGCCGGCTCCGGTTTTTGTTCGGTGGCGGCAGGGCCCTGGGTGCTGGCGCAGCCCCAAATTGCGACGATTATGGTGAGAAGGGTGATGCCTTTGAACAGAGTCGGTGTGATTCGCATGGTTCTCTCCAGATGGATGGTGTGATTAATAGACGTTGAACGAAGTTGGTTATAGAAAAGAGAGGTCGCTTTTTCAAGACTCCCTTCGGGATGGCGAATCACTCGTCTCCGCCGGCGCAGCGCCGGGTCGCATCGACCTGGAGGCGCAAGGCGCGCGGCACCGGCCGATCCAGGGCCTGGATCAGTTGGTCCAGGTTGACGATGAAGGATAATGCCACAGCCCCGGCGGCCAGGTGGCGCCGGGCGCGCCGGGCCAGACCCCGAGCCGCATCGGCTTTGCCCCGCTCCCAATGCAGATAGGCGCCGGCGGCCTGAATCCAGCCTTTCAAGGCGGTGCGTTCGGGCTCGGCGGCTTCGTGCCAGATGGTTTCCAGCAGTTCGTGCAATTCGAAATAGAGGCCGGCATTCCACAAGGCCACGGCCTGCAGCCGCACCTCGGTGATGCCGTTGGTGCGGACCTCGGCCATTACCTCCCGGTAGCGATGGGCTTTTCCTTCCACATAGCGCCGGTAGGCCTCGCCCAGGGGCCGGTTCAGCCATTCGCCGGCCACGGCAGCCACGTCATCGCCGCCGTCGGTCAGATCGCGCACCAGAGCCGTGGAGAGGTGGTTGCGGATGTCCCGGGCGGTGCGGTCGCTGAAAGGGTCGAAGGGCATATGGGGCTCCCTGTCCTGCATTTCGGTGCTTGCCGTGCAGGGGGTGGCTATAGATCCCGCTGCCGTGGAAAGTCAATGCGCGATTTTTCGCTGCGTATTCACGGCTGGCGTCAAGCCGGTGCGACCGTCTGGTCTTGGTCTGCCTTACGTGTTACCATTCCTGGACACGAACTTGCAGGGGGGATACCCCCTTCCCGAAAATCACAAAGGAGGATCCACCATGAAGTCAATATCATTACCTAAAAATGTGGTTTGGTTCGCGGCCGGGCTGCTGCTGGCCCTGGCCCTGGTGGCCCTGACCGGTGCCGGTGGCGAAGGGCCGGCCGTCGGCCGCTACCAGATGGAGCTCATTTCGCGCACCGGTTTCACCGACATCTTCGTGATGGATACCACCACCGGCGTGGTCAAGTACGTGGGCAAGGACGAAGGCAAGCCCTTCGACCAGATCCAGGGGAAATAGACGGGTGCAGGCTCATTCCTTTATCGCGGCTTTCAGCCGGTCGACATTTTCCGCGATGATCCGGTCGATTTCGATTCGCGGCGGCAACTGGCGGCCGGATATCTCACCATCTTTCACGAGCATCAACTTCTGCATCAGATCCCGGTAGGCGGCCGTGGGTTTCACGCCGGCCTTCTCGGCCATGGGCAGGAAGGTGCGGTGGTTGGTCTTGGTCAACTCCCGGGCCAGGTCGCGCATGTCGGCTTCGCTGACCGCCCCTTTGGCGGTCGCGATTTCGTCCAGGTGAGCGGTTTTGGTCTTCAGCACTTCTCCCAGGGAGGCGGCGTTTTCGCGGGTCATGGCCGCCTCTGCGATGCGATCCTGGGGTGCGGTGAGCGCGGCTTCCCGTGGGGTCTCTTTCCAGTGGTCGCCGGTCTGAGCGTGCTCGTCGAACACCAGCTTGCCGTCTTCGAGCCGTCCATCCCTGGATTTGATGCCCAGGTCGTTGGGATCGGCCGAGAACTTTTCGGGGCTGTCGTTCATGATCTTGTGCCCCATCTGGTCGGCATCGGTGCCCAGCGGCTGGAGCACCTCATCGGAGGCTTTCTTCAGGGCATCGCTGGCGATCCCGCGCGTCTCGGCGTCGGAAAGCACCCGCCCGTCGGCGTCCCTGAGCGTCCAGTACCCATCGGTATCCGCGCCGCCGGCTTTGCCGGTGAGCCGGACCCCTGGTTCATATCCCATATCTTTCAGAATCTGCGCCTGGCGTTCGACCACCTGGTCGCTCAGCGCCTTGTTGGTCTCCGTGACGGCCTGCACGGTGTCGCCGTGCAGTTGCTTCTGGACCACGTTGAAGGTGGAGGGATCGGAATTGCGCACGCGCACCAGCTCGGCCTGGCGCTGGACCGGATCGGAGATGTCGGCGACGCGGTTGAGCTCCTGCATCATCTTGATCTCGTTGTCCATGGAGCGGCGGGTCGCTTCGAACGACTCCCGCCGCAGAGTGCCCAATGATTTGTTTCCCCCCTCCGGCGGGGGTTCCGGCAGGCGGTCCGCCGCCGGTGCCTGCTCCGGCGTATCCGCTTTGGCGCCGGTGGCCCAATCCTTGGCCTTGCCGTAATCCTCTTTCAACGCGTCTTTGGCGTCCCAGGCATCCAGGGTGGAGTCCACCGCGGCGCCGTACTCGCCCTCCATCAGGTGGTTGGCCGCCTTGCCCGCATGATCCAGGGCATTGTACTTGTTGTTGGTGGTCTCCAGGTTGGCCTTGGCCAGGCGTTCGGCCAGGGTCTGATCGGAAAGGCCCTGCTCGGCATAGGCCTCTTTCAGGGCGTGGTAGTTGCCGCTGGCATACCCCTGGGTATAATTGTCGGCCACGGTGAGGGCGGCCGCTTCGGCCGCGCCGGTGATGCCTCCCTTTTCGTAGCCGTCGATGGCGCCGTAGACCCCCTGCTGGAGGCCCACGATCTTCTCGCCGGTGCCGGTGGGATCGAATTTGGCCAAGACCCGGTTGACCCGGTTGGCGTTGTCGCGGATCTGCGCCGCGATCTCGCCCTTCTTGGCCAGCTCGTCGGCCACCGCTGCCTGGTATTCGGCCTCGGCCTGGTGGGCGAGCTGGCCGGAGCTGGCCATCTGCTTCTTCAGGCCTTCGTACATCCGGCGGGCCGTCTCGGGATCGATCTCGTAACCGTTGGGGCCGGCCTTGGCATGGCGGTTGATGAAGTCGAGGCACCAGGCCTTTTCTTCGGTGCTGCCGAACCTTTCCGCCAGTTGGGTGCTCAAATCGACATAGTGCTGGGTTTCGCGCATCTCATCGAGCCGGCGGCGGGATTCCTCCGCGATGCGGCCCAGTTCCTGGGCCGCCGCGTCGGGACGGGCGTTGGATCCCGCGTTGACCCGATCGATCAGCCGCCGGGTGGCCACGTCGCGCGCATAGTCGGCCCGGCTGACCCAGCCGCTGTTTTCGCTCCACACCTCGCCGGCGGCATTGACATCGCCGTCGTTGTGGAGCTCCGGTGATGGAGGCGGCATGGACGCGGACGGCGGTGGGAGCGGCGCGGGTACCGGCCGGCCCGAAAGATGGAAAACCGTCTCCACGGCCTCTTTGACGCTGGCAAGGTCGACGCCCATGGTGCGGCTGAAGAGCAGGGAGCCGAGCACCGCGAGGACACTCGCCGCGGCGGTGGCCCCGGCCGCCTGGCCGGGCGTCACCGGCGCCGGAACGCCGGCAGCATCGTTTTCACCGGATGTTTCGGCCGAAGAACGCTCCTCGGCGCCGCCGCCGAAAAGGGAAAAGGAGAGCGGCGACTTCTTCCCGCCCTTCAAACCGGATGCGGAAGAACCGCCGCCGCCGGCGCCGGGTTGCCGGGAAGTGACCCTGGCCACCATCAGGTCGGCCTCGTACGCCACATACAGGGACCCCTGGTGCATCCAGTAGGTATGGGTTCGCGAATTGTAATTGGACGTCACCGACTGGCCGGTCAGCAGATCAATGGGCCGGCCCTTGCCGTAGTTGGGGTCGCTGCTCAGCTTGGGGCTCCGGAACCGGGCCCCGCTCAGACCGGCACTGGCTTTCAACTCCAGGGTCGGCTCCGAGGCCACGGCGCCGAAGTAGTAATAGCCGGCGCCGTCGATGCCGTCGAAGCTGATGTAGTTGTTGGCCAACCCGCTGTGTTGCTTGATCAGGCGGCCGGTGGGAGAGAAGATCAACATCCCACTGGTGTTGTCCTTTTTACGTTCCCGGACATAGAGGTTGCCGCCGTAAGCGATCACCCCCGAGCCGGCCTGGATATCCCCCAGGATTTCGGCGCGGCCGTCCATGGTCAGGCAGACCAGCACATGGTGCTGGCCGCAGGCTTTGGCATCCTCGGCCTCGGCGATGAAGTATATCTTGTCTTCGATGACCGCGCGCTCGTTGTTCGACAGGCACGGCCTCACCGTGCCCAGGACGTCTTTGCGCTCCCAATCGGAAGCCGGGTATTGCTTGTTGACCAGGTTTTCCCGGGTGATCTTGCTGCTGGCCTTGCCGAAGGCCGCGATGGAATCCACGAACTTGCCCCTGGCGTCGAATTTCACCAGGTTGCTCATCACTTCGGCGTAAAGGTTGCCCGCCTCGTCCACCGCCCAGGGCAGGGCACCGACATCGGGGTGGATCTCGTAGCGGGCCGCGATCCGGCCGCCCGGGTCGAAGCGCACCAGGGCATACTCCGATTTCGAGGCGTCGTAGTGCTTGCGCGCGCAGAGGTAGATGTTGCCGGCCGCATCGGTGATCGGGTACTCGAGAAAGTACGAACGCGCAGCGCCGGGCAAAGGATCCTCGAGTTGGAAGGCCGGCTGGACCTCGAAGACATAGGCGAAAATCTTGAACTTCTGGGTCAATTCTCCCAGATAGTCGGTGTTCTGGCCCGCGATTCGGTTCTTGAAGACTTTCACGCGAACCGTCACGTCGTTCCAGCCGGGTTTCACCGGCACTTTCCAATCCCGGGTTTTGGAATCGGCGTTCTCTTTTTTGCCGGCCCAGGTCGCGCCGTCCACCGCGATTTCCATGGCAAAGGCGCCGGGAAAGGCTTTCTGGGCGGTCTTCTTGTCATAGTAGCAATTGAAGACGGCGTAGGGGGTCTCGCCGGGCGCCACAAAGAGTGTGAGCGCCTTTTGCTTGCCTTTGTCGCTGCTGGTGGTGATCACGGTCGACATGCCGTCCCGGTGGCTCAGGGAAATGGTGCTGCCGGCCCCCATGAAATCGAGCTCGCGCAAGGGATAAATGCCCTCTTCGGCCCGGGCGGGCCGCCCGGCTAGCAGCCAGACGCACAACAGCCCGAAAACCGCCAATTTCAGATTGCTTTTCATGCCGCGTTCAACCCTCAGCTTTCATCTTGTAGTATCCAACGACATACGCGCCGCTGTTGCCGATGACCAGGCCGGTGCCGAAGATCAACAGGATCATCGATACGGCCGGGCTGCGGCCCGTGACCAGGGTCAGACACTGGTTCAAAGCGAACAGGGCCCCCCAGACGGCGAGGTACCAGATATTGCCGGCGCGCTTGATGGCCGCACCCTCGCGGAACAGGGGGGTGACCCGCGACCAGCCCACCCCGATGCCGGCGCCGACCAGCAATCCTGCCAGCCAGATCAATGCCCCAAAGCCGGCCTTGAGAAAAAGCGAATAGACCAGCAGGCAGGTGACGCTCATGCCCACCGAAACATACATGGCCATGGGCTTGATTTCGCGGCTCTTGCGGTAGGTGAGCAGCATGACGAGGATGGAGCCGATGGTCAGCGCGATGCCCAGCAAGGAAACCACCCTGAAGAACCAATCCATGCTGAGGTACATGAGAATGGCGAACCCGGCAGCCAGCCCGGCGCCGATCAGGGCATAGCGCTTCCAGCCGGTGAATCGCCCCAATTTCACTTTGACCCTCCCACTCATAAACAGACTCCCGTTGCGCTCATCCTGATGATGTCGCGGTTTTTTCGATTATAGGGACCTTCCTTCAATATCGGCACGGCAGGTAATAAGATTAGGGACGGTTAAAGGGGGGGGCTGGGATTTTCGGGCGCTTATTCGGTGAATTTTGCCATCGCCCGCGGGGTCGTGAAAATGGCCATGCCGGTTTTCATCGATCTGAACCCGAGCTTTTTATAGAAACCTTCCATGCCGGGAGTGGCGTAGAGAATCAGGTTGCAATTGGAAAGTCGCTCCAGAATGGTTTGAAGGATGCGTTTCCCGATGCCCTTTCCCTGGTATTCCGGCAGGACGGCCACATCATAAATAGCGGCCTGATATTCGCCATCGGAGATCGCTCTGCCAAAGCCGATCAGCCGGGACGCTTCGAAAACAAACACGGTCGTATGACTGGCCGCGAAGGCCCTCCGGTGTACTTCCGGTTCATGATAGGCCATGCCGACCCGTTTCAATAAATCGGGTATGGTTTGCCAATCAATTCCGGAACAATCGGTCTTTATCGTTAGTTTCATATATGCTTTCGAGCGCCTCGAGGCGCATCAATTTTAAAAGGTTGTTGAATCAGCCGGAGAGGGCGCTTGGAACACGTTAGGGATCCTCGGTATCACGCCACTCCCGGTAGGGATGGGCTGCGAGGTTGGCGTTGAAGTAGCGCGGATCGTGGGTCACTTCGCGGCCCAGCCAGGCCGGGCGGTCGAAGGGCTGGTCTTCGGCCTGGAGTTCGATCTCGGCGACCACCAGGCCTTCGTTTTCTTCCAGGAACTCGTCCACTTCCCAGGTAAATCCCTGGTGTTCGAGGCTGTGGCGGATCTTGCGGACCACGGGGCCGTCGCACAGCGCCAGGAGCTGCTCGGCATCGGGTACGGGAATTTCATACTCGAACTCCGCGCGTGCGGCGCCCCGCGAAACGCCCTTGATGGTGAGCCAGGCCCGGGCGCCGGCGATGCGCACGCGAACGGTGCGTTGCTTGTCGCGGTTCAAATAGCCCTGGCAGAGCAGGCGTCCCGGCGCCTGTCGCCAGTCGGTTCCGATCACGAGAAATTTGCGTTCGATTTCGGTACCCATGTCGATTGCCGAAGTGTTTCTCCTGTGGTCGTCATGAATCCGTTCTCGTCGTCCAGCTTGCCAGCCTGTAGCGAACCATTCCCAAGAACGCCTTGAGCCAGGAATCCCCCCAGAGCCTGTCCGAGAGATCCTTGTGGACAATATACATGGTGTCGTCGAAATCCCAAAACACAATTGTGCGGCCCTTGGGCTTGAGCCGGAGCAAGGCGTCGATGTTGTGCAGGTTGGCGACGTGCAGCATGAGGTAATCGGCCTGGTTGGCGGCGGCTTCTGTATAGAGTTTCTGGGTCAGACCGTCGAAGGGCAGATAGGTCGAGGGCGTCAACCAGAAGACCTGACCGGTGGGGATACCGGGATATTTTTGCTTCACATAGCGGATGACCTCGCCGGAAATGGAACTGATCACCAGATCCTTCAAGCGCTTGCGGGCCGCGATGTCCGCAACGATGGCATCCACCAGCCGCTGGTCTTCCCCGGGGTCTCCCTGGGATTTGATTTCGATGTTGATTTTTTTCTTCAGGCGACCGATGACTTCGTCGTAGGCCGCGATCTCTCCGTGGGAGATCTCTTCCAGCTCACGGAAGTCCGTGTTGGCGATGGCTTTGAGGCTGCCGAACAGCCGCAGCATGCGCTGGTCATGGTAGACGACGATCTTGCCATCCCGAGCGTACTGAACATCGAATTCGATGAAAGCATATCTTGGGTCGGCATCGGCGGTCTGGAGGGCCGCCCGGGTGTTTTCGCGATGTTCCACCGAGGCCCCGCGATGGGCGCCGGCCGTGCAGCGGTAGCCATATTGACTTCCGGTGTAAACCGCCTCTTGGTCAAGAACGGTGTCCAGGCGCCGGGTATGCGCCGGCAAGGCACAGCCGACGGCCAGAAGCGCCACAAAAAGCGTTGCCAGCGCGATTCGTACCAGCATCCGCCTCGGTTTCACCACCGGCGCCACGAAGTCTTTGCGTCCATCGCAGCCATGTTCCAGTGCGGCTATGGGATCGACCGTTCCCATTGCTCGGCTTTCATGACCTTGCTGAAACGGCTCTGGGTGACCAGGATGGCGCGATGAAGTTCCTCGTCGGTCACGGCCCCGACGTCACTCTGAAACGCCAGGGTTCCCGTGGCATCGGAGAGAAACTCCACCGCATAGCCGAGGTGGAAGGCGCGCCGGGCGGTGGTGTCGCAGCACATCTGGGTCATGTAGCCGCAGATGGTGACGGTGTCGATGCCGTTGGTCTGGAGCCATTCCTGCAGTCCGGTATCGGTGAAGCTGTCCGGCCAGTTTTTCTCGATCAGGATGTCGCGCTGCCGGCGTTCGACCTCGGGATGCAGCGCCCATTCCGGCGAGCCCTTGCGGAAAACGGGAGATGACGTCGCTTTGGCTGCATGTTGGATCACCACCACGGGAATGCGGTGGGCCGCCGCAACGTCCATGACCCTCAGAATGTTTTGCAAGCTTCCGGCCGGGTGCGTGACCGGCAGCTTGCCGGAGAAGTATTCATTCTGGACGTCGATCACGAGCAAGGCACGTTTCATGAGATGCTCCTTTCCGGTTCCGGGCTAGTGCATATCGATATGCCGGACCGCGGGTGATTAATGGGAAGGGCGAACCGACGCCCGACAATAGAGGGGACGATGCGCATTGGGGTCAAATTAGTCCGGCCAATGGACCGTGTCAACGTGATCGGATCTTTTCCGGTACAGGTTTGTGATTGGTGTGATTGGACTTGATTGGGGACGCCCTTTATAAAATTACATTATTATAAAAAGGTAAATATTTAAAGGGCGTCCCCAAAGCGCTCCCAAAGCGCTCCAAGCTGTTGGCTAGCTATGCCGCGGGCTACAACCGACGGCACCGACGGTACACTCATATTTTTCAGGATCGTTACAAATCCGTTGTTATGGGTGAAGAGGCATATTTTAAAGAGCTGGTGAGGTATAATCACATGAATCCTCTCAAGTCCGGCCTGAAGCACTTGATCGCTATCCCTGGTCAGGGGCAGCGCCTTTATGGATAACTCTAGCCACGACTTGCGCAATGTGGCCTTTGTCTTAAAGTGGCTTGGAACTGGCGAGAAACGCGCAAGGCGGACCTACAGAAGGTTTGTAGAAAAGGGCATTGATTCAGGCCGGCAACCCGACTTGATTGGCGCCTTCTTCGGCCGGCAAAAGAAATGTTGGCGCGACGACCATCAGCAGCAGTTCAGCAGCTTGGCCGCATTCTCATAGAAGATCCTCCGTTCCAGGGAAGCATCGCCTTTGCAGGCGCGCCGCACGATCCGGAGGGCCGGCAGGTGATTGCCGTAAGGCCAATCCGAACCGTACATCACGCGGTCCGGCCCGAAGGCGCGGAGCAGTTCGCGCACGCTGCCCGCCGAGTGAAAGGAGGTGTCCACCAGGACGTTCTTGAAGGGGCTCAGCCGCGCGATGGCTTCGCGGTAGTCGAACAGCCCGGCATGCCCCGCGATGAAGGTCACCCGGGGGAAGGCCGCCACGAGCGCCGCGGCATCGGCAATCGCGCCGAAGGCGGGAGTTTCTCTGGTTTGCTGCTCGGGGCCCAGGTAATAGGAGGAAGTACCGCAATGAAACAGCACCGGTAACCGGTGGACGGCAAAGGCCTCCACGGCTGCGAACATCTGCGGGCCGTCCAGCGGCCTCCGCTGGATGATCGGATGCAGTTTCAAGCCCCTGGCGCCGTTGACCACGTCTTTGCGCAGATCGGCCTCCCAGTCGCCGCGGCCGGAAAAGTCCACGCCGGTGAAGGGGATGATGCGGGGTTCTTTTTCCCGCGCCTTTTTCAAATCGGCGAAGGTCAGGTATGGCGGGATCGGCATGCAGGCGCAGAAGGCAATCCCGGTCCGGTCCATGGAGCGGCGCATATTCTCCAGGGTGGCGGTGGCATTGCGGGCGCGGGAGGCTTTGGTGACCAGGGAATAGACGCTGTGATAGAACCAGTCGTCCCATGTCTTGGAAACCTTGGCGTGCCGCATGAATTCGGAATAAGAGATGATGTCGAAGAGAATCTGCTTGGTTACGCCGGCTTTCCAGATGAGGTCGCCGCCGTCGGGGTTCAGAATGTCTCCCAGATGAGTGTGGATGTCGATGATTTGCATGGCGTCTGCCTTGGCTTACTTGTAGTACAGCGCGTCTTCCAGTTTCATGAACCCCCGCACGGCATGGACCAGGCCGTAGGTGAGCAGGCCGGGCGGCCAGGGGATCACCTTGCGGCCGACGAAGAACATCTCGGTGCGTTCGGTCTGCTGCCCGGTGATCAGTTCGGCGATGGTGCGGCCGTTGAGGGTGGTCATGGAGACACCGTGGCCGATGCAGCCCATGGCGAAGATGGCTTTCTTGTCCTCGCCCAGGTAGCCGATCACCGGGGCCATGTCCAGGGTGACCGAGACGGGGCCGCCCCAGCGGTGGGTGAAGCGCAGGCCCTTGAGTTGCGGAAACACTTCTACGACGTGCTTTTCCAGGTGGTCGAAGATTTTGACGTTCAGATCCTTGGAAAGATCGGTCCGGTAGCCGATGGAGACATCCCCGCCGCCCATGGCGATGCGGTGATCGGCCGTGAGCCGGTAGTAATGGATCAGGTCGCGGGCGTCCTCGATGCCCATCCGGCCCTGCCAGCCGATGCTCGCGTACTGCCGGGGCGAGAGCGGCTCGCTCAGCACGATGTGCGTGAAGGCGGGGTACTGGAGTCTTCTCAACTCGGGAAACAGGACGGAGTAGGCATTGGTGGCCAATACGAGACGGTCGCTCTGGATTCGGCCCTGCTCGGTTTCGACCACGAACCCGCCCGAACCGTCCCGGCCGAAGCGCACCACCGGCGATTGTTCATAAATGCGGACCCCCTGGTCTTCGGCCAGCTGCTTCAGGCCCCGGGCCAGCCGGGCCGGGTTGAGGATGCCGCAGCGCGGCTCGAACCATCCCAGCTGATACTTGTCGGTGTTGAACTCCGCCAGCAGCTGCGACCGGCCCCAGCGCTGCACGCCCCCCAAGCCCCACCGTTCCATGATGTGAAAGTCGTGTTCGATGCGCTTGACCTGGGCCGGGCTGGTTCCCACCAGCAGGTAGCCGCTGCGTTCGTAGTCGCAGGCGATCCGGTTGCCGGTAATCACTTCGTGCAGGTAGTCCACGGCCTGTTCCATGTAGAGGTGGGCGGCCCGGGCCTTCTGGTCGTCGAAACGGAACTGGGTAATGCCCTTGGTCAGGCCGAACAGGGTCATGGAAAAACCGCCGTTGCGGCCCGAAGCGCCGTACCCGCACACCTCGGACTCGATCAGGCGCACCTCCAGATTGGGGTTGAGCCGCTTGAGGTGGTAGCCGGCGGAAAGGCCGGTGTAGCCGCCGCCGATGATGGTGACGTCGGCGGTCTGGTTCCCTTGCAGGCTCGGGGTAGGGGTGATGGTTTCAGGCAGGGTTTCGAGCCACCAGCTTTTCGAGCGATAATCGGTCATGACCGGTCTCCTCAAAAGAAATGATGGAACGGATGGGCGAATGGTGATAATTTAGTCGAACGACTAACAATTAATCGGGTCGGGGGTCCTTTGTCAATGCTTTATTTTTGCAATTCATGCCGGAAATGATAAGAGAGGCGGACTTTACCGGCGCATCCCGGTGCCGTAGCCACAGGTGCAAACGAATGGGTCGCAAAAGCGTTCAGGAAGAAAAGCGGGTTCGCATCATGGAGGCCTTGAACCAGTGCCTCCAGGAGAAATCCTTCGACCAGACCTCGATCAAGGATATCGCCCGCGCCGCCCAGGTCAATCACGGCCTGCTGCACTATTATTTCAAGAGCAAGGAAGATATCCTGATCAATTACATCGATTTCGTCATCGACCACTACAAGTCGATGTTCGCGGTGCTGCTGGCCGAAAAAGAGAACAAGGGCCTGGATGAAAAGCAGTTGCTGGAATGGTTCTTCCAGGCCATGGGGGAGCGGATCACGCTGAACCGGCGCCTGTCCAAGGTGTTCATCGAGATTTGGGAGATCGCGGCCTACAACCCGGTGGTGCGTGAAAAGGTGCGGCGGGCTTACCGGGAGTGGATGGCGACGGTGGCCGGCTATCTGCAGCGGGTGGTGCCGGACCCGGCCGCCGCCCGGCGCATCGGCACGGCGGTGGTGGCGTTCCTGGAAGGGATGTCGCTGTTTTCGATACTCCTGGATGCGCAGGAGTTGGAACTGAGCGAGGTGCTGACCGGCTTTCAGCGGAGGATCCTTCAAATGCTCTAGCCGGCAAATGCTTTAGCCCGCCGTTATCATACGGCGCATCGCCTTTGCCTGCCTGGCCAGCTTCGACTTTGAGAAGCGCTGTTTTCATGATACAAGGGTTCAGGAGAATGTGCGTTATTCCAAGGATCCCATCAAAGGGGCCGATATGGAAAAAACCTCTATAGCCGGCAACGGCGTGGCTGCCCTGGGGCGCGCCGCCATCGATCTATCCCGGGAGCTGGGCCGCATCGGCCTCTTCTTTGTCCAGGGGGCCGGTTATCTCCTCATCCGGCCATGGCAGTTCGATAAACTGCTTGAACAGATCTATTTCATCGGTTTCAAATCCATTTTCATCATTTGCCTCACCAGCGCCTTCACCGGGATGGTGCTGGGGCTGCAAGGCTACTATACCCTGGTCAAATTCGGATCCGAAGGGATGCTGGGCGCCGCCGTGGCCCTCACTCTGATTCGGGAGATGGGGCCGGTCCTCACGGCCATCATGGTGGTGGCCCGCGCCGGCTCGGCCATGGCGGCCGAAATCGGCATCATGCGGATCTCCGAGCAGATCGACGCGCTCGAGACCATGGACATCCGGCCAGTGCGCTTTCTCTTCACGCCGCGTCTGGCGGCGGCCGTGATCAGTTTTCCGTTATTGACCGCGCTGTTCGATGTGATCGGCATCCTGGGGGGCTATGTGACCGGCTCCCTGCTGTTGGGGATCCATCCGGGCACCTACTTCGCACGCGTGGAATCGAGCGTGGTCATGCACGACATCACCGGCGGATTCATCAAATCCTTTTGTTTCGCAGTGCTGATTACCACCATCTGCTGCTATCAAGGCTATTGGACCCATACCCGCAAAGAAGGGTTCGGCGCCAAAGGCGTCAGCCTCGCCACCACTTCAGCGGTGGTGATGTCCTGTGTGGTCGTTTTGGTGGCGGATTACGCATTGACCTCTTTTTTGCTTTGAAGGCCGGCCATGAACACACCGCTGATCGAATTCGAAGATGTCCACAAATCCTTTGGCGGTGAGGAGGTGCTCAGAGGGGTCCACTTGTGTATTTACGGTGGGCAGATCACCACCATCATCGGCAAGAGCGGGACCGGCAAGAGCGTTCTGCTCAAACATATCATCGGGCTGTTGACCCCTGACAGCGGCCGGATTCTGTTTGAAGGCCGACCGTTGGGCAGCATGGACGCGGCCGGGCGCAAGCGGATGAAAAGCAGGTGCAGTTATATGTTCCAGGGGACGGCGCTCTTTGACGCCATGACCGTCTATGACAATATCGCGCTGCCCCTCAAAGAGCGCGGCCGGCTGAAACCGGCCGATATCCGGCAAAGGGTTCAGGAAAAACTGGCGCAGTTGGATATCGCCGGGATCGAGTCGGAATACCCTTCCCAGTTGTCCGGCGGTATGAAAAAACGGGTGGCCATGGCCCGGGCCCTGATCACCGAGCCGGAGATCGTGCTGTTCGACGAACCGACCACCGGCCTGGACCCGATCCGCAAGCAGGCGGCGCACCAGATGATTGTCGAATATCAGTCGCGGTTCGGATTCACCGCCGTGATGGTCAGCCATGAAATCCCGGATGTATTTTTCATCTCCCAGCGCATCGCCATGCTCGATGAGGGGCGAATCATCTTCGAAGGCGGGTGCCCGGAGATTCAGGCCGCCACCCACCCGGCGGTGCGTGCCTTCATCGCTGCCGGCAGGGAAGCGGAAGACAATTGCAGAGAAACGTAACGGAGACCCCATGCAAAGCAAACGTGTCGAAACGGCGGTGGGTATTTTTATATTGATCGGCATCTTGTGTGTCTCTTACCTGGCCATTCGCCTGGGCCGAATGGAGTGGTTCGGCCAGGGCTATTATACCGTCAATGCCCTGTTCACCTCGGTTTCGGGGCTCAAGGCAGGTGCGGCCGTCGAGATTGCGGGGGTGGAGGTAGGTCAGGTCGAGGGGATCCGCCTGGACGAAAAAAGCATGATGGCCATGGTGCAGCTCAGGATCAAAAACGGGCTGGCGCTCGATGATGACGTGAATGCTTCGGTCAAGACCTCAGGCCTGATCGGCGACAAGTTCATCAAGCTGACCCCCGGCAGCTCAGGGAAGAAATTGGCGCCGGGCGATACCATCATGGACACCGAGGGGGCGCTGGATCTGGAGGATATCATCAGTAAGTATGCGTTCGGCAAAGTATAAAGTTCGCTACCCGCTCGCTTTGGATGCCTGCAGCATTCGATGCCACACAACCTGAAGCGCAGGATCGGCTGGCCTTATTCCGAGCCGGCCGCATGAAATTCTACTCGCCGGCGGGCGCCGCCAGGACACATCGGGAGAAATTCTCTCGGATGGCTTTTGAATGGAAACATCTCGTGTCTCCTCTTTGACGCATCAAGATATTGCGGAACTGCTGCGCAAGGCAACCGTGCCTGAACATTCCGTGCGCTTCATGCGGGCGATGTCCGGCGGGGAACCGTTTCTCGAAGGCGGCTATCTTTTCTTCGGGGCCGCCGACTGGCTCCTGGCCGTCGGATATCCCTTCGAGGCGGCGTATTCGCCCGAGACCTTCGGCCGGGCGGTGGACGCAGCGGTCCGGCGCACCCGCGCCAAAGATTGCTGGGCCGTCTGCCCGGCGCTGCCCGAGCGGCTCAAGCCCTTTCGGTGCGAGGCGGACCACTACTATCAGCTGGCCCTGGACGGCGCCGTCCCCGGCCGCCTCGAGCGGCTGGCGCAACGGGCGGCGGCCTCGCTCACCGTCTCCCGCGGCCGGGCGTTCACGGCCGCCCATCGCCGGCTGTGGGCCGAGTTTCTCGGCCGGGTGCCGCTTCCCCCCCGGGTGCGGGAGTTGTATGCCCGGACCGAGTCCGTGCTGCCACAGGTTACCGGCCTCACGCTGCTCGACGCCCGGGACGGCGAGGGAAACCTGGCCGCCTGCCTGCTCCTGGATACCGACCCGCAGCCGTTCAGCGTCTATCTGCTCGGCGCCCACTCCCGCCGGCACTATACGCCACACGCCTCGGATCTCCTTTTTCGCGAAATGATCCGCGATGCCCGGGCACAGGACAAGCGCTGGGTGCACCTGGGCCTCGGCGTCAACGAGGGGATCCGGCGCTTCAAGGAAAAATGGGGCGGCGTACCGGCGCTCTCCTACGAAATGGCCGAATGGCAGGAGAAAGCGCGGCCGAACGGACTGGCGGGCGGCCTGGTGGGCGACCTGGTGGGGGCCCTGGCCACCTTGCCGCGTCCAACCATGTCCAAACGGGCGTATTTCGAGAGCCTGCCGCGCCAGCGAAAGTTCGCCATGCTCTGGGAGATCGAAAAAAGCGGGCGGCGGTCATGGATCGCCGGTGCGGCCCATTTCTTCTGCTACAGCTTCGAGTTTTCGCTGCGCGAACTGTTCGAGCGGGTCGATACCGTCCTCTTCGAGGGGCCGCTCGATGCCGACAGCCTGGACCAGGTGGCCGCCATCGGGCGCAGCCCCGAGGCTGGTTCGCCCCGGGTCATCGATGCCATGACCGAAGCGGAGATCCGCCGGCTGGCGCGGACGGTGTGTGGCGCTTCCGGATTCTGGGCCCGCTTGCTGGGGCCGGCCGAAAAGTCGCCGCCGGAGGTGCGCTGGTTCCTCTCAGAAACACGCCCCTGGATGGCTTTCTTTTCACTCTGGACCAGTTACCTGGGCCGCTGCGGCTGGACCCAGTCGGTGGATCTGGAGGCCTGGCAGATCGCCGGCGAGATGGGCAAACGGACCATTGCCATGGAGACCATCCCCGAGCAGATCGCGGTCCTGGAGAGTATTCCCATGACCCGTATCGTGAATTTCTTCCAACGCTCGCCGCAGTGGGCGAAGTACATCCGCCGCAACGTGCGGGCCTATCTCAAAGGAGACCTGGAGGCGATGATGGGCACCAGCATCGAGTTTCCCTCGCGCATCGAGCAGGTGATCGGGCGCCGCGACGCGCTTTTCCTCGAGCGCATGCGCCCGATGATCGAAGCGGGAGACTGCGCCGTCTTCGTCGGCTCGGCCCACATGCTCAACCTGCGCCGCATGCTGGCCGAAGCGGGCTTCAACCTGAGGCGGGCGCGATGACCGGGCCGGACCGTCTTGCCAGGATCACCGCGGAAGCGTCGGTGCCGGAGCAGGTGACCCAGTATGTCCAGGCCGCAAGCGGCGCGCGTCCCGAACTCTTCGGCGCGTGCGTCGGGTATCTGTCCGGAGAGAACCGGGTCCTCGTGGGCTATCCCTTGACCGGCCCCGCGGATCAAGCGGCCATGGCCGCGGCGGTGGCGCAGATGCTGCAGCGCCCCGGGCCCGGCCGGGTCATCGTGATCGGCCCGGCGCGGCCGCCCCAGGCCCCCGCGGATGTGGTATCGATCTCGGATCACTACTACGGACTGCCGATTCCGCCGCCGGCGCCCGGTCAGAAGCTGCGCAACATGCTCCGCCGCGCGCAGCGCGAGCTGACCGTCGACAGCGGCGGAAATCTTGAAAAAGACCACCGGGCGCTGGTCGATCGCTACCTTCGCGAACGGCCCCTTCCGGCCGGAACCCGTCACATCTTCGGCCGGCTCGCCGCCTACCTGGAGGCTTCGGCAACGAGCCTGCTCGTTTCCGCGCGCCGCATGGACGGCCGCCTGGCGGCCTTTTCGGTGGGAGAGTTCGGCTCCCTGCACACTGCCTTTTTCATGTTCTCGTTCCGCGATCGGGAAGCGGCCGTGCCGGGCAGCGCCGACCTCCTGCTGGGGGCGCTCCTCGACGAAGGCCGGCGACGGGGTCAGGCCCGCATGAATCTCGGGCTGGGGGTCAACGCCGGCATCCGCCGGTTCAAGGCGAAATGGGGCGCCGACGTCTTCCTGCCCTATGTGGAAACCAGCTGGGAGATACGCCCGGCGGGGCTGCTGGCGCGCCTTTTCCGGTCTGGAAGATGAATTCCGCGGGGATCGGCGACGCACCCGCCGTCAGTTCGACCGCTCCGTCAAAACCACGCGGGCCTCTCGAAGCAGAGGGTTTCGGCCTTGCCCGGATGCTGAAAGCATAAGCGGGACGCATGCAGGTGCAAGCGATCACCGGGTTTGCCCCGGCCGTAGAGGCGGTCCCCCACGATAGGGCACCCCAGTCCCAGGGGATGTGCGGCGTGGGTGCGCAGTTGATGCGTCCGGCCCGTCAAAGGGGTGAAGCGCAGGCGGGTTCGATGACCGGTGACGGCGATCTTCTCCCAACGGGTGATCCCCCATTTGCCCTGCACGGGGTCGTACATCTGATACGGCCGGTTGGCGACATCCAGCCGGAAGGCAAGTTCGATTTCTCCCCGTTCTTCCGCGACGACGCCTTCCAGAATGGCAAGGTACTGTTTTTCTACCTTTCGATGTTGAAACTGGAAGGACAGGCGTTTGTGGGCCTCGGCGGTCAACGCCAGGACCATCAGCCCGGAGGTCTCCAAGTCGAGACGATGGACCGCCGGCTGGGAAATGCAAGCGGGGAACAAATTCCGAATCCGACGCACCACGCAATCCTGTCTGTCCGGCCCCCGCCCGGGCACCGACAGCAAACCGCCCGGCTTGTCGACCACTACGATGGCCGCATCCTGGTAGATAATCTCTACTTCAAACGGTGATGGACGCATTTTATCCTTCGATGCCGCACAACATGAAGCCCAGGATGGGCTGGCATTTTTCCCGGCAGGCCGTATAAAATTCGCCTTGCCGGCGGGTGCCGGAGCGGTTGGTCCGGCCCCAGAAGATCTCGGCAAGGCGCTTCGGTCGCAATTTTAGCTGGACGGCTGCATTGAGCAGTTTGGGCGCACAGCAGTCTCCCGCACCGGTGGGAATCCCGTTCGCATAAAATTCAGAAAGGGATTTCACCTCGGACCGGAAGTTGGGGACCCGGTAGAGTGCGTGAATTGCTTTCATCAGCTGTTGCGACAGCCTTTTCCGCCGGCGGATCAGCTCCCGCCTTTGCGCCCCTTCGGGCAAGCCGTCGATCCGGCGTCCCAACGCCTTGATCTCTTTGTCCCCATCGAAAACCAGGGAATGAAACCTGCCCGTATCGAACAGCGGAGGCGCCCATCCCGGCACCTCCCAAATCCCATTGTATTGTCCGGAAAACGCCTTCAGGATCACTGTGCGCCCATCCGCATCCAGACACTCCAGCACCCCGAACATCTGGCCCCTGGCCTCCCCCTGCAGATAATCCAGGGTCAAGCGCGGGTCCGCGTCCTTTTCCGGAACATGCAGATCGATGCGCCCGTGCGCCTCCAGCGTTTCGATCAATTCGAGACAATATCGCCTGGCCACTCCCTGTTCCAGGGAGTGGGTTGTGCCGCAAGAGGGGCAATAGCCTGAAGTGGCCAAATCGGTGATCCTGTCGCGCATGATCTTTCAGGGTCGCCGCGAAGCGGGCTGCTGCTCGGCGCTCACTCCCGCAGCTTGCGCCGCAGGATTTTACCCACGGCGCTCTTGGGCAGGGCGTCCCGGAATTCGAAGGCCCTGGGGCGTTTGTAGCTGGGCAGGCGCTCTTTGCAAAAGGCCGCGAGTTCTTCGGCCGTGGCGCTGCCGTGGCGCTTGAGGGCGATGAAGGCCTTGACCGACTCGCCGTAGACCGGGTCCGGAACGCCCACCACGGCGGCTTCCAGCACCTGGGGATGCTGGTACAGCACGTTCTCCACCTCTTTGGGGTAGATATTCTCGCCGCCCCGGATGATCAGGTCTTTCTTCCGGTCGGTGATGAAGAGATAGCCCTCCTCGTCCTGGTAGCCCACATCGCCGGTGTGCAGCCAGCCGTCGCGCAGGGCCGCGGCGGTTTCGGCGGGCTTGTTCCAGTAGCCTTTCATCACGCCGGGGCCTTTGATGACGATCTCGCCCGCCGATCCCCGCGGCACCTCCCGGTCATGCTCGTCGAAGATCTTGATGGTGTTGCACTTCTGGTAGCACGTCCCGATGGAGCCATACTTGGGGGGTTTGCGCTGGGCCACGTTGCCGCAGTTCACGGTGGTCGCCTCGCTCAGGCCGTAGCCTTCCCAGATGTGCAGCCCGAATCGCTCCTGCCACAGCCGGGCTATTTCCAGGGGCATGGGCGCGGCACCGCAGATGCAGGTTTTCAGGGAACTCAGATCGTAACGGCTCAGGTCGGGATGATTCAACAGCTGGATATACATGGTGGGCACGCCGCGGAACTCGGTGATCTTGAACTGGTCGATGCAGCGCATGGCCTCCTTGGCGTCCCAGCGGTCGAGCAGAACCAGTTTGCCGCCGGTGAGGAACTCGAGGTTGAGGGCGAAGACGCCGTAGCCGTGGAACAGGGGCAGGGTGATCAGGGAGATGCGGTTGCGGCTCACGCCGAAGACTTCGGTCCGGGCCTCCCTGCCGGCGCCGTCGGGGCCGGTGCGCTCCAGCACGACCCCCTGGGCGGCAACGCCCCAGCTGTCGAGCAATACCTGGTCGTAGTATCCGGTCACATGGGTGTACCAGTTGTAATGGGTGAGCATCACGCCCTTGGGGTTTCCGGTGGTGCCCGCCGTGTAGATCATCACCGCCGTGTCGTCGTTGTCGGTCTCTGCTGTGATCAGTTGGTCCGAGGCCTGGCGGCAAATGGTCTCCAGGCAGAGGGCGTCGTCGGGAACGACGCCGCCGGTCAAGATCAGATGTTTCAGCTCGGGTGCGTTGCGGCGGGCGGTCCGGACGGTTTCCAGGTAATCGCTGTGGCTGATCAAGGCCACCAGGCCGGCGTCGGCATACAGGTAGGCCAGATCGTCGGCTCTCAGGGAGGGATTTACCGGCACCAGGATGGCGCCGATCTTGAACACCGCGAAGAAGGCCTGCATGAGCTGGGTGCTGTTCAATAATTGAACGCCGACGCGGTCGCCTTTTTCAACGCCGAGCCGCTTCAGGGCATTGCCCAGCTGATTGGCGCGGCGATTCATCTCCACGTTGGTGTGCCACTGCCCCGCATGGTAGACAAACGGGTATTCTCCGTACCGTTGAATGTTGTCTTCCGCCAATCGGCCGATGTTCATGGTGGTTTCCCCTTTCCGTCTAATCCGTTATCGTGGGTTCATTTATAAAACGCGATCCAATTTCGATCAAGCCCGGCTTCCGGTAAACCGCTGCAGATGTTGCCAGGCATGGCGTTTGGGAAACATTTCTCAGTCGGTCTGAAGCGCGGCGCGTACGGTGAGGCCGATCTTTTCGAGGGTGTAGGGCTTTTTGATCATGTGGGAGGCGCCCAGGCGCTTGACTTCCCTGATGCGCTCGGTTTCGGAAAAGCCGCTGGCCACAATCGCTTTTTGCCGGGGATGGCTGCGCAGGATTTCGCGGTAGGTGTCCAACCCGTCCATGCCGGGGTCCATGATCATGTCAAGGACCAGCAGGTCGACGGGGTGCATCTTCAAGTACGCCACCGCTTGCTCGCCGCTCGCCACGGCGTCTACCGAATAGCCGAGCTCGGCTAGAATGGCGGTGGCGATCATGCGCTGCTCGGCCACATCGTCCACTACCAGAATCGACTCGCCCCGGCCCCGGAAGAGATCCACGGGAAGGCTTTGGGTTCTCTCGAGTGCATCGCGGGTGACGGGGAAGTAGAGCGTAAACCGGCTGCCCCGGCCGACTTCGCTTTCGAAATCGATATAGCCGCGGTGATCCTTGACCACCCCCCAGACCACGGCCATGCCCAGTCCGGTGCCGCTGCGGCCCATCTTCTTCTTGGTGTAGAACGGTTCGAAGATCCGGTTCATGTCTTCCGGCGAAATGCCGATGCCGTTGTCCGCAACGGTCAGGGCCGCATAATCGCCTTCGTTGACCACATCATAGCCTTTGACGGGTCGGTCGATGTATTGGTTTTGCGTGGATATGGTGATCTGCCCGGACGCCTTCATCGCCTCGGCGGCGTTGATCACCAGGTTCATCAAGGTCTTGGCGAGATGGGCGGTCGATCCGCGGACATTCATCAGATCGGTGCTCAAGCGGGTCACGACCTTTATCCCGGGGTGGAGCGACATGGTCGTTTCGTGTTCGGGGCTGGCCAGGTATTCCCTGACGATCTCGTTGAGATTGACGACTTCCGAACTCTCCACGCCCCTTCGAGCCAGGGTGAGCAGGTCCTGGACGATGGTGGCCGCCCGCTTGCCGGCCTGCATGATCGTCTCCACGGGTTTGCGCATGGCGTCATGGGGCGACATCCTGAAAAGCAGCAGTTCCGGATAGCTCACCAGGCCGGAGAGAATGTTGTTCAGGTCGTGGGCCACGCCGCCCGCCAGGGTGCCGATGGCCTCCATCTTTTCGACCCGGCGCAGCCGGATTTCCAACTGTTCTTTCTCTTTGGCCTCCTGCCGACGGTTGGCGGCACCGATGGCCAGGGCCACCATGTCGGCGATGGAGTGGGCGAAGTTCCGTTCGTCCATATGCCAATGGCGGATGGTGTTCACCTGCTCGAAACTGACCAGCCCCATCAGCACACCGTCGATGAGAATGCCGGCATTCAGCATGGCGCGGATATCCAGCGGCCGCAGGTAGGTGTCGCGCAGATCGGCCAGCCGTTCGTCGGCCTGGGCATCCGCGGAGGCAATGGTGCGGCTCGTTTCGAGGGCCCGGGCATAGCCCTCGACTTTGTCCATCTGGAACTCGCCGCCCCGGGTGTGGCGGTCGGCGCCGAGCAGGTAGATTTCATGACTACGGCCCTTGAGGCGGTCTTCGTTCAGGAGCCATACGCTGCTGCGCTCGGCCTGCAGGGTCTGGCCGGCCGCCGCCATGATCACCTGCAAGGCGGCGTTCAGGTCGCCGGTATAGAGCGCTTCCTCTCCGGCCAGCCGCAAAAGCGCCTGGTTTTGCAGGTGCAGCCGCTGCTGGCTTTCGGTTTGAAGCCGTTCCACCCGCTTGCGCTCGACGATCTCCTTTTCCAGCGCCTGGGTACGCTCCTGGACCAGTTCCTCCAGGTGGTCGCGGTGTCGGGCCAGCTCGATCCTGGAGACTTCCAGGTCCTCGATGTGGCGCTCCACCGTATCGGCCATCTCGTTGTAAGCGCCGGCCAGTTGCCCCATTTCGTCCTTCGAGGCGGGGTTCAGGCGGTGGCCCCGCGCGCCTTGCTGAAAGCGCCGGATGCCCTGGACGATACCGGTGATCCGTCGGGTCAGGAGGCCGGCCATGAAGACGGCGATGCCGATCACCAGCACAATCATGATGACGGTGTAGGTTGTCAGATCGCGCAGCGACTTCTGCCGCGTGGCGCCGAGCAGGCGCTGGTTCTCGCCCTTTTCGTTTTCCAGCCGGGCATTATGCCGTTCCCCGATCTCCCGGATGGTTTTGGCGGTCTCGATGGCCGGGCGGTGGAATTCATCCACGTTGGCGCCGATGGTCACATACCCGAAGCCGCGCGGATGGTGGCCGTAGATACCGGTGTGGTAAGGGATGGCCGCTGCCGTGGTCAGCTTCCACAGGCCGCTCCAGAAGATCAGAAACGAGCCCGAGCCGCCATACTGGGTCAGCGTGTGCCAGCCCGTACATTGGGGCGCGAAATTGAGATAGCGCCCGTCCAGCCCCAGCAGGCCGGCATCGGTCAATGGCTGGGCCGCTTTCTTGGTCAGGCGCTGGTCCTTGAACCGGGGGGCCGTCTGCTGGAAGGTCTTCATGGAGCCGTCGCCGATTTGCCACAGCGCATACATCTCCTCGTCCAGCCAGGGCACGGCCTCTTCGCCGGTCTGCGGATCGTAACCGACGATGAAATAGTCCCGGGGATGGGAGATGTTGCGCCCGAGATAATCCCACATGAATGCGTAATTACCGCTGCCGGCATCGGAAATGGCGGAATAGCGCTCATCGGTGGGTACGATGTGATCGGTGAACTCCATCAGATGGGTGTGGTCCAGGGCCAGGGTGACATAGCCGCTGATCCGGCCCTTTTGCATCACTGGCATGGCCCAGCGCACCAATCCCTGGAAGCGGATTCCCACCGGATTCTCCTTGCCGGCATACCCCGATTTTTCAGGGGCGAAGGCGATACCCATTTTTTCGACCCGCGTGCGGGAGTAGGTGCCGATCATCTGGCCCTTGACGTAGGGGCCGATGACCTCGGAGACATAGATCTCTCCGGGCTTCAGCTTGCCGAGTTCCTGGAAATAGTGTTCGGCCCGGCAGTAGGTGTTTCTGGGATCGGAAATGTTTTTGAGGCGATCGGGAAGCACGGCCGAGGTCGTCACCTTGACCCTTTCCCGGCCGGTCAGATCCACGAAGGTCATCTCCAGGTAGGTCGGCCGCTGCTCGACCAGCGCCGCCTTGTCCGGCGGCCGGTAGTTGAAATCGCGCCGGTTGTCTTCGATGGTGGCGGTGACCGTCTTTGGCTCGCCCGGGTCGGGCGACCGCAGGGGAATCCAGCTTTCGCCGGTGGGGTCCATCCCATAAGGGCCGTGCAGGATCACCGGTCGCCACCGGTTGCCTAAAAACCGTTCGTATTGCGTGCGATCCGGCGGCAGCTGCGCGGCCAGCTCGATGTCCCTGTCCCGCTCGTAAAGAAACGCGGCCACCGCCCGGGCCGTGTCCGTGGTCAGGCGCTCGATGGCTTCCCTGGACTTTTGATCCAGGGCCTGGATGGAGTTGGCCGTGGATAGATCGCTGACTCCCTTGACCACCTCGCTGGTACCCGAGATCATCGAGACATAGTTTTTCTCGACAGTGGCCCCCAGGCGGTAAATTTGCTCCCAGGCGAACCAGGCCAACACCACCAGGGGAACCACCTTGATAAGTATGAATATTGCGATGAGCTTGGCGCGGATGCCGGGCGAGTAAGAGGACATGAACGCTTTCAACTCCAATAAAGATATCCAGCTTTCAGGGAATATCGGCAAAAACGACCCGAATCTTAGCCAACATCCGGGCCATAATCAACCTGCATTCCCGGGGCTCTCTTTGCGCGAGGCATTACCCGTGAAAGTTGTCGGCGGTGTTCAGGCGTCAGGGGTGGAATCGGGCATCGTATGTCTTGCGCCGATGGTGGCAGCAGGATGGCGAAAAGCGTCAAGGCGCAGGAACCGTCGGTCACTCGCCCACCCGGGGGGCCTCTTTTAGCGCACAATTGGGGCAGCCCGGGCAGGGAGGCTGTGATATGGGGGCTCATGGGCAATTGAGCTGTCTGCCCGCAGCCTGGATACGATATCAGTTCCAGGCTGTCAGATGCCGTGGGTTTTCCGGTGGACTCCTGATCGAGAAGCGCGAGCCAATCACTCCTCGGGCCGCAGGTGCTCCGGCACGATCACCATCTTGAGCAGCAGCGGCTTGAGGAAGCTCCAGCGGATGCCGATCTTGAAGTGCTCTTCGAGGTCGCGGATGGCGTCCCAGCAGTTGTGGCAGGGGGTCACCACCAGCTTGGCACCCGTGGCCAGGATCTGGTCGCGTTTAACTTTCAGGCCGACGTTGCGCTGGGGACGGTAGCGGCCGATGCCGTTCAAACCGCCACCGCCGCCGCAGCAGAAGTTGTGCTCGCCGCAGGGTTTCATTTCGCGAAAGTCTTCGGCAATGTAGCTCATGATCTCGCGGGCGCATTCGCGCAGGCCGCCATTGCGGATGTAGTTGCAGGAATCCTGGTAGGTCACCGGCTCCTTGATCTTCTTGGCCGGATCGATTTTGAGCTTGCCGGTGCGCAGGGCTTCGGCCACCCACTCGACGTAGTGAAAGGATTCAATGGGGGTCTTGCCGCTCTTGAGGCCGGCCCAGTAGGGGCCTTCGATCACCGTGGCCCGGTAGGCATGCCCGCACTCGGTGACCACCATGCGCTTGGGCTTCAGGCGATCCATGGCGGCGTAGACCTCTTCGACCTGTTGTTTGCAGCCGGCCCAGTCGCCGGCGAACATGGCCAGGCTGGTCTCTTCCCACCCTTTGCTGGGCACGGTCCAGTTCTCTCCGGCGATATGAAAGAGCACGGCGGCGTCGGCCAGGTCTTCGGGGTAGTGTTTTACTTCGCGCGCATTGACCGTGTAGATGATGTCGGCATCGGGCTTGTCCACGGGGAATTCCAGCCCCGGCCACTCTTCTTCGGCCTCTTCGCACATCCAGCTGCAGGTCTCGACCCAGTCTTCGCTGGTCACATCCATCTGGGCGCGGTAGATGCGGTGCATGCCCGAGCCGATTTTCATCTCCCAGGGCACGAATCCCTGGGAGAAGCACAGGCCGCGCAGATAGCTGAACATCACGCCGGTGTCGATGCCGAAGGGGCAGTAGAGGCCGCACCGGTTGCAGCAGGTGCATTTGGACCAGGCCGTGTCCATGACGTCGCGCATGAAGGCGTTGTCCACCCGGCCCTTGCGGTGCACGATCTCGCCAAGCGTCGCCTGAATCTTGTACGAGGGAACCTGGGTGGGGTCGCGGTCATTGGCCAGGTAGAAAAAGCAGCTGTCGGCGCACATGCCGCAGTGGGAGCATATCTCCAGCCAGGTGCGCATCCGGGATTTGAAGGTCTTCTGGATGGTGGCCCACAGGGCCGGGGCGTCCACATCCAGCTGGGTCATCTCTTCATAATACTGCTTGCCGCTCTTGTCGGCGAGCAGGGCCTGGAGCTGTTCCACCGTATCGACGGGCGTCTTGTTGCAAAGCGTGCCTTCGGGCATAGTCAATCCTTCCTTACCATTCCATCCCTTTGCTCTTCATGCCACCGCGCTTGATGCCGAAGTCCATTCCCAGTTGGGCCCTGGAGAGGAAGAAGAGCAGAAAGTGAGAGAGTTTGGTCAGGGGAATGGCCATCAGCAGGATTTCGCCGGCCAGGATGTGGGCGATCAACCAGAACTGGTACGGCCCCACCTGGTGATAGGCCAGAAAGCCGGTCCACAGAGGGGTGACCGCGATCAGAAGCAGCAGGATATCGTAGAATCTGGTGATGATACGTACTTCGGGCAAAGCGATGCGCCGCAGCAAAATCAACACGGCCGCCACTATGGCGGCCACGGTGAGGGTGTCGGCCATGGCATCGGACAGGGCCGGCAGGCGAACGCCCCAGCGCTCCGCGAGCAGCAGGTTGTGGGCCAGCAGGAAAATCGGTACCACCAGCAGCCCGATGTGGAAGATGAACACCAGGGCCGTATAGCCCGAGTAGTAACGCCAGCTGTGGGTGCCATAGGGAATCAGCCAGCGCGCAATGGAGCGCACGGCGCCACGGATGCCGTACTTCACATTCTGGCCGTAGGTGACACGGTCCAGGCGCCAATCCAGGCCGCGCACGTACCAGATGCCGCGCCAGATCAGCCCGACGAAGAAGATCGTGAACGCGATCCAGGCCATGGGGCCGGTGAGGAATGCATACATCGACTACTCCTTGTCCCTTCCATTTAAAAAGCGCCAGAAGACGGGGAAGGCCGTCAGCGCCAGCACGATCAGGACATAGATGATGTTTTTGGTGTGCAGCATGAATTCCTGCAGTGTCTTGATTGAGTCCATGGTCCCTCCTTAATGCGCATCGTAATCGGGATGGGCGTACAGAATCGGCATGCGGGTGACCACGAAGCGGAAGACGAGCAGGCCGATGGTGACGATGAACAGCGAGATGCCGATCTCCATCCAGTGGGGGAAATAGCGTTGATCGGCCGGCAGTTGCCAGTTGAAGGCCACCAGGCAGACGTTGAAGCGGTTGACGATGATGCCCAGCACGGTCCAGGCCGCGGTGCCGCGGATGATCGTGACGTTCTTTTCGCGCACGCCGACGGCATACATGAAGGCGGGCAGCGCCACGAATCCCAGCAATTCCACCAAGTACCAGATTCCGTAACCGGTAGCCAGGTAGTGCCAGTTGTTGTCGGCGGCGATGCCGATGGTCTTGATCACGAAGTAGCCTGCCAGCACCCAGGCCGCGGCTTTGCCGAAGCCCAGGGTCAAGTCCCGGTTGCCGTCCCGGTGCTCGGCGTCCATCCTGTCATGGAAATAACGATGGGAGAGGGCGCTTTCGCAGATCACCATGGAGAGGCCGGCAATGGTGCTGGTGATGAAGAAGTAAATGGGCAGATAGGGGCTGTACCAGAGCGGGTGCAGCTTGGCCGGCACGATCAGGAACAGGGCCCCCAGCGAACTCTGGTGCAGGGTGGAAAGCACCACGCCCAGGATGGTCAGCAGCAGGGTCAGGCGGTGCACCAGGTTGCGCGCGCGCTTGAGCCCCAGCCACTCCAGGGCCGCCGGTGAAAACTCGATGAAGAGTACCGTGAGATAAAGCGCGACGCAGGCGGCGACTTCGAAGAGCAGGGAGGTGGTGCCCCGGGACATGATGAAAGGATAGGGCAGGCGCCAGGGCCGGCCCACATCGTAGTGCAGAGCCAGCACCACCAGGGCGTAGCCGAGAAATCCGGTGAGGATGGCCGGCCGCACGGCGGCATGAAAGCGTTTGAGCCCGAAGATGTAGACCGCGGACGAGGTGACGTACCCGCCGGCGGCCAGGGCGACGCCCACCAGCAGGTCGAAGCCGATCCACAAGCCCCAGGGGTTGTTGTCGGACAGATGGGTCACCGAGGCGAGCCCGCCGGTGAATCGCAGGATGGTGATGATTATGCCGAAAACCAAGATAATCGCGGCCACCACGTTGAAGGGGGTCAGGAGACGGCCGTTTCCGTTGGTTGCTTGGGGACTGGTCATGACTTCTTCTCCGTATCGTGCTTGTCTTGCGCAGCGCTCTTGGCCGTATCCAGGGCTTTTTTGACTTCACGCGCCACGGTGGCGGCGTTCTCCTTGGCGGCTTTTTCCAGGGCGGCTTTCAAGCTCGCCGCCGCCTGGGCCTCGGTTTCGGCCCTGGCGGCGGCCACGGCTTCGGCCTGCTCCTGGGCGGCGATTTTCTCCTTGCGCTTGTTGATGGCCCAGATACCGGTGAGCAGAACCGGCCACAAGCCCACCACCATGGGCACCGCGCCCAGGGCGCCCGAGGTGAGCTGGCCGGCCGGGGCCGTGCCCAGGTCTTCGCGCAGGCCGACTTTCTCAAAGGGTTGGCCCGAGAGATAGAGCCAGCTGGTGCCGCCCATTTCGTGCTCGCCGTAGATGTGTTCCTGATATCGGCCGGGATGGACGCGCATGCGTTCACGGGCCGCCTGGATCAACTCGTCGCGCCGGCCGAACACCAGGGCTTCGGTGGGGCACGCTTCCACGCAGCCGGGCAGCTTGCCCTCCATGATGCGCGGATAGCACATGGTGCATTTCGTGACCTTGGGGTCCAGCGCCTTGTCATATTCGTACGCCGGGATTTCGAAGGGGCAGGCGATCATGCAGTAGCGGCACCCCACGCAGAGGCTGGCATTGTAGACCACCGGGCCCTCGGGGGTCTTGGTGAAGGCCTTGACGAAGCAGGCCGAGGCGCAGGCCGGCTCCAGGCAGTGGTTGCACTGCTTCTTGACGAAGGTCCGCGGCCCGGTGGCGCCTTCGATCGAAAACTGGTTGACGACGGTGTAGGCCGGGGCCGAGGTGCGGCGGTGGGTTTCCAACACCGTGAGGTCGTCGAAAGATTTTTCGGGCTTGGGTAGATCGTTGACCTGGTTGCAAGCCGCCTCGCAACGTCGGCACCCGATGCAGCGGGTGATGTCGTGGAGCACGGCCAAACTGCCGGCATAGCCCTCGAAGGTACGATTGGAAGCGGCCTGGGCCTTGCGGGCGCCCACGGCGGCCAGACTCGCACCGCCCATCCAGCCTAGAAATTTTCTTCTCGATAGAGTCATGCTTGAATCACCTCTTGCTGCTTTTTTTCTTTACGAGTTCCGTTTGGCATGACAGGCCGTACAATCCCGACTGTCCGGTTTGGCCAGGCCCATGCGGGCGTGGCACTGCATGCACTGCTCATGGTAGGCCGCCATCTGGCCCGGCCGGTCCAGGTTCAAGGCATCCGACGTGCGCCCATGGCAGGAGCGGCACTGGGGCGGCTTGAGGCTGGCCGGCGTGTTGTGGTGGCATCCCTGGCACAAGGTGAGCGGGGCGCCGTGGAACGTTGCGGCCAGACGGTCGTCGCGGATCTGATCGGCCAGCCGGCGTACGATTTGGCGATGGGGCATGGGCGCCGCCTCGAACTGATCCTTCAGATGGCTGATGGTTACAATTTCGGGAATCTCTTCCCAGGGCAGCGCCGCCTGGTCCGTCCGGCGCGCTGCGACCAGTTCGGCGGCCAGGGTTTTGGCTTCTTCGGCCGTCATTTGCGCCGGCATCGGCGATGGCGGCGTCTGGTGGCACACCGAACAGAATTTCTGGCTGTTCCAGGAGCGCTCCGCGGAGATGGCGCCATGGCATCCGATGCATTCCGGTTTGGTCTGTCGCCGGGTGTGGCATCCCACGCAGCTCATCTCGCTGTCGGGCTGGTGCATGGCCTGGGCCAGGGTGACCCCTTTGCCGTCGGCACGCCCCTGGAGGGTGTGACAGTCGGCACAGGGCGTCATGGCGGCATGATGGCAGGTGCGGCACTGGTTCGTGTCGTTTTCGTGGGCCTTGTGGTTCAGCGCCACGCGGGGCAGGCTGCCGACGGGAGCGGGTTCAGTGCTCCCGGCCGGCTGGAGGCGCACCAGGGCGGCATCGGGTTGATTACGCTGCATTCGCGGCACGTCGCTGACCCGCTCGATTCGGGCTTGCTCGCGAGGGTCGTGGCAACCGCCGCACTCCAGGGGGCCGGCCTTTTGCTTCTGCAGCAGCAGATCGCGGTGGCAGTTGATGCAGGCCTGGTGGCTGGCCAGCCGTATGGAGATACGGTTCTCCTCGGTCCGCTGCTTGTGACAGTAGAGGCAGGCGCCCTCGCGCCCCTTGGCGTAGAAGAGTTTCTTGGCCACCGGGTCGTATTCGTGGTGGCAGCGCTCGCATTTGCTGTCGCTGGCCTTGACGTGGCGATAATGCAAGGAGTGGTCGAGATCTATGGGCTGGTGGAGGTCGACGACCGACGGGTTATCCAGGTGGCACTCCCCGCAGCTCACCGGACCGGCCGCCAGCTTGCGGATGCGCAGCTCCTGGTGGCACCCGATGCAGTTGTCATGGAAAAGGTCGGTGAATTTTGGACGGTCGAGCTCGCCCAGGTGTTTGAATTGCGGCGAAAGCACCTGCTTGTCCGGCTCCATCAGATGGCAGGCCAGGCAATCCTTGTTTTGCGCGGCCAGGGCCTCCGTGTGCAGGTCGTGGGGAAAGATCACCGGTGGTCGCTCGAGCGGGCCGAAGGCTTTGAGACAGTCGATGACGATGAGGTCGGCGCGGCCCTGGTCGACAGGCGGTGCCACGCCCGCGCTCCACGCAGCCGCGGCGGCGAGTAGGGAGATCAGAAGCAGGGCGGTGATCCAGGTTCGGGGAAACCGGCTAAAATGAAAGCTCTTCTTCAAGCGGTGCATCCGTACTCCTTGCCCCTCAGACGCGTCAGGCCGCGCCCATGGTTTTGAGCGCCTCGACGGGCGCGTGGTCGTCGAGCAGATCCTGCAAGGTCGTGCTGTCGTAGATCTCATAAGCGGCGTTTTTCACCCGTTGCCACAGCAAGGAAAAGGCGCAGCGGCCCACGAAAGGGCAGCTTTGCTGTGAGCCGCAGGCGACGCATTGACCCGGCGGCGTCTCCCTCTGAAGATGGCGCAGGACGTCGCCTACGGTGATATCCGCGGGCGGCTTGGAGAGGGCATAGCCGCCATAGTACCCCCTCTTGGCATCTACCAATCCGCTGCCTTTCAGCTGATGGAGGATCACTTCCAGAAAACGGTGAGGAATAGCCTGTGCCTCGGCAATGGCCGAGATCTTGATCGGTCCTTGTCCCCGGCGTTTTGCCAACTCGTAGACTGCGCGCAGGGCGTATTGACCCTTTTTGGGCGGAGTCAGCATTCAGGCCACCTTTTTGGAGCGGGTCGACATTAGAACTGGTCGGCGGAATTTATTTTCCCGACTGATATAGTCAGGATAGACGGCAGTCAAGCCTTTTTTCTGTTCATTTGCCGGCCTGGCCAAGCGGCCTGCGCTGCTGAATGGGATCGGGCTCTTAAAAAGTGAGTTCACCGACGAGCCGGCGATTGCATGGGCGGTCCGGACATGCTATGGACTGGCCCGACCAAACGCAATGAATAATGATGCCCGCCGACCCGCTGCCGGATTCGCATATGCCGGGAAGGCCATTACTGGATCAGGAGGTTTGAAAATGGGCCGTTTTGCCCCGTTTGTCGTTCTCGTTGTCGTCTTCCTCGTGCTTCAGCCCGCGCTGGTGGTTCTGGATTGCCGTCAGACGCCTGCATCGGTGGCCAAGCAGTTCGTCGAAGATTATTATTATCTCGATCCGGATATGGCCCAGTGGCTTTGCAGCCAGGTGGTCCAAAGGGGATGGGTGGACGACTATCTGTACGGCAAGGCCGAAGAGGCGGCCCAGCGGGGTCTCAGTGTCAAGAACTTGCGGCGCATGTTCACGGAGATGCATGTGGAAACCTTGGCGGACGCGAATGATTCGGCCGTGGTCCAGATCGAGGGAACCCTGCGTACGGCCATCTACCCGGCTTTCATGGTAATCGGCAAAATGTTCGGCATCGGGCGGAATTACGAGGTGGACACCACCATCAACCTGGTCCGGGAGAACGGGCGCTGGCGGGTGTGCAACCAGCTTTAGCCGGCCTTTTTGCCTGCTCATACCATAAAAGCCCTGCTGCGGCCCTTATGCATAGGCCGCCTCGGAGTTCATGACACTGCAAGAATATCAAGATCAGGTGGATCGCTGGGTCAAACAGTACGGCGTGCGCTATTTCAGCGAATTGACCAACCTGGCGATCCTGATGGAAGAGGTGGGGGAGGTGGCCCGCCTCATGGCCCGCCGGTATGGCGAGCAGAGCTTCAAGGGGACCCCCGGCGACACCCGCGACCTGGCCGACGAACTGGCCGATGTGATGTTCGTGCTGGTCTGCATCGCCAATCAGACCGGCGTGGACCTTCCCACCGCCCTCCAGCGCAACCTGGAGAAGAAAACCCGACGCGACCACCGCCGTCACTGGGACAATCCCAAGCTGGCCAAATAACACGCCGGGCGGGGAATCTCTCCGCCCGGCGTTCTTTTGCTTCCCTTTTGCTTTTTTACCCCCTCGCCCCGCGCAGCCGCAGCACCGCCGCTCGCAACGACTCCGCCGTGACCCGCCAGGGCTGGATCACTTCGCCCGCAGCCAGTTCGATGCGTGACCAGAAGCGCCTGGGCCAGTGGGTCAGGGCCGTGCCGCCCTTGTGGCTGAAGACGCTGCCCCACAGGCCGCGCAGGGCCAGGGGCACCACCGGCACGGGATTGGCCTGGAGGATGCGCTCGATGCCCGGCCGGAAGTGGTCGACTTCGCCGTCGCGGGTCAGATGACCCTCGGGAAAGAGGCAGATCAGGTCGCCCCGGGCCAGGGCCGCGGAGATGGTTTCCAGGGATCGCTGCAGCAGGACGGGGTTGGCCCGGCCCGAGTCGATGGGAATCATGCCGGCGGCTTTGAAGAGCCGATGCAGCACGGGCATGTGGTAGTACGCGGCGTGCATCACGAAGCGCACCGGCCGGCGGCTGGCGGCATAGATGAAGAGGGCATCCACGTAGCTGACATGATTGCACACCAGCACGGCTGCGCCTTTTTCCGGAATATGAGTCATGCCTTCGCAACGCACCCGGTAGGCCAGGCGCGTGAGTGTCCAGATGATGGCCCGCAGCAGGTGGAACGGTCGGCGGTGGTAGATGCCGAGGGCCACCAGCAGGTTGGCCAGGGCCAGCAGGCCGAAGAATCGGGGAATCGGCAGGTCCATGACCCCCAGCAGCAGCACGCCCGCCCCGGCCGAGGCCACCATGAAGAGGGCGTTGAGCATGTTGTTGGCGGCGATGATGCGCGAGCGCACCGGCGCCGGCGTGCGGACCTGGACGAAGACAAAGAGCGGCACGATGTACAACCCGCCGAAGAGGCCGATCAGGGCCAGGTCCAGCAGCACGCGCCAGGCACCCGGCGCGGCGAGGAAGGCACCCAGGGAGAGCGGCGCGCCGGCGGCCGCGCCGGCATCGGCGTCCATCAGGTCGAAGCCGAACAGGCTCATGCCCAGGGCGCCCAGGGGAATCAGGCCCAGGTTGACCTGCCGGCCCGAGAGACGCTCGCACAGCAGCGACCCCGCCGCGATGCCCACCGAGAAGAGCGTCAGCAGCAAGGAGATGATGCCGGCTTCGCAGTGCAGCACGTCCCGCGCAAAGAGCGGCAGTTGGGTCAGGTAGGCCGCGCCGGCGAACCAGAACCAGGAGATACCCACGATGGCCAGAAACACCGGGCGGTCGGCCCGGGCCGCGGCCAGGGTGAGGCGGGTCCCGCGGATCAGGTTCCAGTCGATGGCGAGGTCAGGGTCGGCGGCCGGTGCGGCCGGGATGCGGCGGCTGATCCGCCAGCCTGCCAGGGCGGCCGCGACCACCGCCGGGGCCACCAGCCAGCGGCTGCCGTCGAGGCTCATAAACAGGCCGCCGGTCATGGTCCCCAGCAGGATGGCCACGAAGGTGCCCATCTCCACCATGCCGTTGCCGCCCACGAGTTCCCCGGATTCCAGATGCTGGGGCAGCAGGCTGTACTTCACCGGCCCGAAAAAAGCCGATTGGGCACCCATGGCGAAGAGCAGGGCCAGCAGCACGTACGGCCACCCCATGATCCAGGCCAGGGCCGCGGTGCCCATGATGGACACCTCGGCCAGCTTGATGCGCCGGATCAGGGCCGACTTCTCATACTTGTCGGCGATCTGGCCGGCCAGGGGGGAGAAGAGGAAAAAGGGCGCGATGAACAGGCCGGCGGCCAGATTGACCAGCAGGGAGGCGTCGTCCCCGCCGCCGGTGGAGATCGCGTAGGTCAACAGGATCGCCAGGGCGGTCTTGAAGAGGTTGTCGTTGAACGCGCCGCTGAACTGGGTCCAGAAGAAGGGGGCGAAGCGCCGGGTCTTGAGCAGTGCCCATTGGCTCCCGGCGGGTTTTTCGCTGGCAACTTTTTCAGACATGGTGGGTCTCCTTGATTTGGTCGGCTGCAACTTGAAACGCTGATTGGGGCTAACTCAACAGGTGTGCCAATGGGTGTGGAATTGGATAACTATTCTAAAAAAAAGATAATATTCTCTATGAGGGCCGAAGGGGCCAGCGATCGTCGGCATTGCCGTTGTGCATTCCATGATTATGGGCTATGCATGAAATGGATGGTCACCACATTCATTCAGGAGCGACCGACCATGCAGCGATTGACCACCGAAGAGCGTACCTTTTTCGATTTGATCAGCCGGGCGGTGCTGACCAACCCCTTCGGGGAACAGCGGGCCGAACTCGACGACCGCATCGCCGGCCTGTATGCCGAAGCCCGCGGGGCCGAGAGTGTGGACCGGGTGATCGCCGAACTGGAGCGCCGGGTGCGGCAGATGGAGGCGGAGCAGCGGGCCGAGGTGACCCGATACGCCGACAAGGATCGCCAACTGCTGACCTACGCCTTTTTGTTCGATATCTTTCATCACTTCGCGTCCCGGTTCGACGCGCTGATCGATGCCCAGATGGCGGCCGGCGAGCGCAGCCTGCCGGTGGCCTTCGCCGCCGAGATGATCGCCATGCTCGAGCGGCGCGGGTTCGATCACCATGCGGCCGTGCGCTATTTCGAGCTGAACTTTCAGCTGCGGCGTGCTTTTTACTTCATCCGCCAGAACCTGGTGGGCCGCAGCCCGTGCATGCGGCTGCTGCGCGAGAAGCTGTGGAACAACGTCTTCACCCACAACATTGACTGGTACGACCGTTTCCTGTGGAATCGCATGGAGGATTTCTCCACTCTGATCCTGGGCCCCACGGGCGCCGGCAAGGGCACGGCCGCGGCCGCCATCGGCCGCTCGGCCTACATCCCCTTCGACGAAAAGAAGCGCTGCTTCGCGGTGAGTTTCGCATCTTCCTTCATCTCCCTGAATCTTTCCCAGTTTTCGGAAACCCTGATCGAGTCCGAGCTCTTCGGCCACCGCAAAGGGGCCTTCACCGGCGCGGTGGAGGATCACAAAGGGGTCTTCCAGCGGTGCAGCCCCTACGGCGCCATCTTCCTGGACGAGATCGGCGAGGTGGGGCAGAACATCCAGATCAAACTGCTGCAGGTGCTCCAGGAGCGCAGCTTCACCCCCGTGGGCAGCCACCAGCCCCAGCGATTCTCCGGCCGCATCATCGCCGCCACCAACCGGCCGCTCGAGACGCTGCGGGGCCGCAAACTGCTGCGTGACGACTTCTTCTACCGGCTGTGCTCGGACGTGATCTCCATCCCCAGCCTGGCCCAGCGCATCCAGGAGGAACCCCTGGAGCTGGACGACCTGTTGGCCCACACCGTGACGCGCATCCTGGGCAAGCCCTCCCCCGAGCTGACCGGAATGCTCTGCGCCGCCGTGCGGGAGCAGGTGGGCCTGCATTACGACTGGCCCGGCAACGTGCGCGAGCTGGAGCAGTCGGTGCGGCGCATCCTGCTCAACCGCAGCTACGATCCTCACCCCATGCCGGTCCGGCTGGCCGTGGACCAGCGTCTGGCCCAGGGCTTGCGCGAGGGTCGCCTGGATGCCCAGGCCCTGCTCACCGGCTATTGCTACAGCCTCTACCGCCGCATGGGGACCTACGAGGCCGTGGCCCGCCACGTGCGCCTGGACCGCCGCACGGTGAAAAAATACATCGCGGAGGGCCAACGCGCCTTCGAACCCGGCGACGGGCGGTCCTGAACGCTTGCCATGGCGCCGATCGTGGTTAGTGTTGGCCCAGTTCGATTTGACGAACCATTCCGGAGGTGATCCATGAGCAATGCATCCATCGAAAAAAACTTAGCGTGCCAGAGCCGCTGCGAAGATCAATTTGTCCTTTGCACCAAACATTTCGCCAGCGGTTGCGTGGAGGATCTGCGGCTTTGCCGCGAAAGCTGCGGCTTGCCGCCCAAGGTTTGATTCCGATCCGCCTGCCAAATAAAAGCAAGGGCCTGACCGGTGGTGAACGGTCAGGCCCTTTCTCTATGACGCTCTAATTAAATCAGATCTTGAACCGCCCCACCATGGCCTTCAATTCGTCGGCCAGGGAGCTCATGCCGCCGGCGCAGGTGCGCACTTGGACAGTCTGGCCGGTCATGGTGTCGGTGGCCTTGGTGATGGCGGAAATGTCTTTGGAGATCTCCTGGGCCGTGTTGCTGCTGTTGGCCAGGTTGGTGTTGACCTCCTGGATGCCGCCGGCGGCCTGGCTGATGTTCTGGGCGATCTCCTTGGCGGTGGCCGATTGCTCTTCCACCGCCGCGGCGATGGTGCCGACCACCTCGTTGACATCCTGGATGGTCTTGAGGATGTCGCCGATGTCGGTCACCGTTTCGCGGCTGACCCCCTGGATGCCTTCGATGCGTTTTTTGATGTCCAGCGTGGCGCCGGCCGTCTGTTTGGCCAGTTCCTTGATCTCGTTGGCCACCACGGCGAAGCCTTTGCCGGCCTCACCGGCCCGGGCCGCCTCGATGGTGGCGTTGAGGGCCAGCAGGTTGGTCTGATCCGAGATGGTGGTGATCACTTCCGTGACCTCGTTGATGTCCTGGGCCGCCGTGCCCAGGTCCCCGACACGCTGGGAGCTGCGCTGGACCTTGCTGACGGCATCGTAAGTGATGCGCCGGGCTGTTTCCGAGTTCTTGGCGATTTCCTGGATGGTGCTGTTCATCTCTTCCACCGAGGCGGCCATGATGTTGACGTTGGTGGCGGTCTGCTCCATGGCGCCGGCCACGGAGGTGATGCTGGTGCTCATCTCTTCGGTGGCCGCCGCGATGCCGTTGATGTTGGTGGAGATTTGCGCGGCGCCGCCGGACATCTGCGCCGAGAGGTCGGAAAATTCGGTCGAGGAACCTTCGATGCGCCGGGCATTGTCCGAGATGCCGCCCATCATCTCCTGGAGCTTGGCGATGAAGGCATTGAACCAATGGGCCAGTTCGCCCATCTCGTCCCGGTTCTTGACCACCAGGCGCGAGGTCAGATCCCCTTCGCCCTGGGCGATATCCTTGAGGCGGGCCACCACCTGCCGGATCGGCTTGATCAGCGAGTTGGCCAGGACGGCGGTCATGGGCAGCACGGCCAGGATGCAGCCCAGGGACACCAGGCAAAGCAGCTTGATCAACTGCAAGGTGTTGGTTCGGATCAGGCTCTTGGATTCCAGGGCCGCCAGGGCGCCGACCTTGCGGCCGCCATCGTAAAGGGGCAAGATTCCCTGGAGCCAGCTCTCGCTGGCCACGTCCAACTCCCCCATTTCCACTGTGGCCGCGGTCAAGCTCCAGGCGGGATCCGTATCCGCGGCCCGGCTGCCGGTGGCGGTGGCGTAGGCGGAGAGGGTGCCGACGCTCAGCCCGGTGGGACCGAACAGATTGATCTGCATGCCGGTCCAGCGGGAGATCCTCCCCACGAAGGCGCTGTCCAGGGAGCGGACCGCCACGGCCCAGCCGAACTGTCTCTTTTCGATCTCGCCGGTGTCCCGGTTGATCTGGTCGCTGACCACCGGCGTGGCGGCGGTCAAGCAGAGTTTGGCGGCAACGGCCTTGAAACCCGCCGTTGCGCCGCTGCCCGGCGCGGCGTCGTATTTGAGCTGCATGGGCAGCTCGCCGGCATCTGCGGTTTCCTTCCATTCCGGCTTCTCATCCTGTTTGCCGGCATTCACCGTCGCGTAGCGAAACGTGCCTTTGGCCCGGTCCGCCGCATAGGCGAAACGATACAGGCCCGCTTCGAGGCGGACGCATAAGGCGATGACGTCCCCTTGCACGTCATAAATCGCCGCCTGCCACAGATTGCTCATGGCGCAGATCTGAAACAGGTCGGTGGCGATTTCCCGGTAGACATTTTCGGTGCTGTCGTTGGGGGGAACGGACTTGTACTTGGCCAGGAATTTGACCTTGGCGCCCATGGTGTTGATGGTGGCGATCTGATCGGTATCGGCCGAAAGTTTGGCCTGCAAGCCCAGCAGTTCATCCCGGGCGATGTCGATGGCCTGGGCGATGTCTCGCCCGGCCGCCCGCCGATACTGTTGGTTGACGACCACCGAGACCACCACGGCGGACACCAGCGCCACCAGCACCACCATGGTCAGCGAACCGAAAATCATCTTGAATTTGAGTTTCAAATGCTGCATATCGCCGTGCCCTTGCAAAGTTATTGAATTTGTGTCGATTTGGCCGACAGGGAATCGGGGCATGCCGCGCCAACACTGAATAGGCTATCGGCCGCCCCGCTGGTTTCTTTAGTTTGGTGTTCATCCTTGGACGGACATCAGCTTACGGATGGACACCCGGTTGCGCTTCAGGCAGGCTTGTATAATTTTTTGTTAAATTGATTCAGAAGGTTATCCGGACAAGGCAGTCGCCTCGGAGCGGCCCTGCCGGAGGAAGGTCACGGCCATGCCATCCTTGCGCGACTGCAGCACCCTGCAGTTGACCAGCGCCACCCCCGGTCGTTTGCGAAAAGGGATGGTCAGCCGCAGCTCCTGGCCGATTCTGGGACTGAAGTAGTGGGGGGGCTCAACCAGCGCGCCGCCCAGACTCAGGTCGCGCAGATAGGCCATGTAGCTGCGCCGATCGTCCTCGATATGAATGGAAAAGGCGCAGGTCATGCGTTTGTGGAGTCTTCTTTCTCCGAATGGCGAATTTTGGATCATCGATATCCCGTCGCGTTCTGCACGGTATGATGCTTCGGCGCGGTGACGGGCCGAAAAGCAGATAGGACATACCGTCCCGACGCCTTCGGGTCAAGCGGCTTTCGCCGGAAAAATCTTTGCACACCGTTTCTGGGCCTTCGTATGCTATACAGGCCATGCAGGTCCGGTTGCGGGCCACGGGCCTGTTGCCGAGCCGTCGGTCGGGTTCCTGGAGATGAGGGGTGCGGCCGGGGCCCAGGAACGCCGGCCCGCCAGACAGGGAGGATTTATGCGCATCTCAACCGTGGGGCTTTGTCTTTTGCTGGTTTTCTTGTGCGCCCCGGCCCGGGCCGCTTCGCTGGCCACCGAAGAAGATGCCCGGGCTCTGGCCCAGCGGGTGATGGGGGAAGTGGCTGCCGGACGGGTCATCGCGGGGCTGGAGCTCTTGCGGCCTTATAACGTTTATTCCAAGGAAGAGTTCGACGCCATGCTGACCAAGACCAAGGAACAGCTGCCGGCCATGCAGCAGCGATTCGGTCCGTCCATCGGCTGGGACTTCGTGATCGTGGAGAAGGTGGGCGATAGCCTGCGCCAGTTTGTCTACCTGCAAAAATTCGAGCGCCTGCTCATGGTGTGGCGCTTCATCTTCTACAAGCCGCGCGACCAGTGGATGCTCAACACCTTTTACTACGATGACCGCGTGCAGCTGCTGTTCGTCTATTAGCAGATGCAGCCCGGCGGCGGCAGGCAGGCGCCGGAAGCGACGCAAGGGTCGTTCCGGTTGATCGAGACCATATGGAAAACGGCTGCGGGAAGTCAAAACCTTAGGCCAAGCAATAGGTTCCTGTTAGTAATGAACGCGAGAAAGGCCACGGTGACGCGTCGATAACTGGTGTGGCCCCAAACCGGGAAAGGGAGGTGGCGCATGCGAAGGTGGTTTGTTCCGCTGTTGTGTGTAATTCTATCGCTCGGCGTCGGAGGCGCCGTTGCGGATGACAGTCTGGTGCTGCAGCGCTTCGGCCTCGACGATACCGCGTCGCTGGCGCTGAAAATTGCCAGCGACACGGTGCAGAAGGTCGAAGGCAAGGCTTCGCTCAAGATCACCGCCGGGCGTCCGACCACGGTGGGCATCGGCGAGGTGGACGGCCTTGACGTGGAAGCCGCCAAGCTGGTCTTCTCAGCCAGGGTCAAGACCGAGCTGGAAGGCGAGGCCTACCTGGAAATGTGGGTGCAGGTGGGGGGCGGGAATTACTTCTCCAAGGGGTTGAACAATGCTGCAAAAGGCAAGGGCGACTGGAAAACCATCCAGACCCCTTTTTTTCTTCAGAAAGGGCAGCGGGCCCAGAAGGCCGTTTTGAACCTCGTTATCAACGGCAAGGGCACGGTCTGGATCGACGATGCCGTGCTGGCCCGGGCGCCGTTAAAATAGAACAAGCCGCCGACCGTTCGTTCTCCGGTCCGCGGCTTGTTTCGATGAGGGATCAATAGCCTTCGTAGCAGAGCCCTTCCTGGTACGTGGGGTTATCCAGGCGCTCGGCGATGTCCACGCCGAAGAACGCCGCAATGGGTTGAAGGATTTCCGGGTTCTGGGTCCACACCTTGCGGGCCGTGGCCAGGACCGCGTCGAGTCCGGCGCGGGTCATCCTGCCCATGGGCGGCCGCAGCGGGCCCGCGGGCATGCCGAGCAGGCGCATCAGCGTTTTGATCGCCAGGGGGTTGCGCGCCCGGCAGACCACTTCGCCGTGGATGGTGCGCTCCCTGGTCTTGACCGTGACCAGGTCGAAGAGCGGGGCCACGGCTTTCAGCAGTTTTTCCGCGCCGGCACGGTCCCCGGCCGAAAGCGTGGTCACCAGCTGGGTCAGTGCCTTGGGCGCGATGTTGCTGGCCACCGAGATGACGCCGGCCGCGGCGATGGCCGGATCGGTCATCATGTCGAAGGTCATGCCGTCGTCGCCGGAGAGAATGGTATATTTCGATCCACAGCAGGTCCGGGTGCGCCGCATGTTGTTCAGGTCGGCCGTGGCCTCCTTGACCGTGCTCACGTTGGGATAGGCCTGGTAGAGCAGGGCCAGGTCCTCGGGCAGCAGCTGGGCGCCGGTGCGGCCGGGAATCACGTAGGGAATGATCGTCAGCTTCGGGAAGCGCGCGGCGATGGGCGCCACGTATTCCCGCCGGATCTCCAGGGAGCTGGGGCCGTTGTAATAGGGGTCCACCAGCAGCACGGCATCGACGTTCTGCTGGGCCGCGTGTTCGGTGGCATTCAAGGCTTCCTGAGTGTTGTTGCTGCCGGTGCCGGCAATGCACAGGCACCGGCCCTTGCTCGCGCGGGCCACGCTGTCGACGACGGTGTTGTGCTCGTTCCAGGCCAGGGTCGGGCTTTCCCCGGTGGTGCCCACGGCCAGGATGCCGGTGATGCCGCCGGCGATCTGGAAGGCGGCCAGCTTTTCCAGCCCTTCGATATCCACTTGGGTGCCATCGTTGGTGAACGGTGTCACCAGTGCGGTATAACAACCGGGTTTCATGTTTCCCCCTTCTTTTATAGTTCGTTATGCTTTGGAATTGGCGGCGGTTCGGATCAAGAGCGGCGCTTAGCATCCAGGTCCGGACGCTGCGAGCGCAGATGGCCGCAGTGCGCCGAAACCTGAACGCCTCCCGTTTGAGCGTAAGAGCCCGGCAACCGTTGGGTGGCCAGGGATGGTGATTGCAGTGGCAGCTTCATAACTCCTAAGTAGAGAAGGCGCCTTTGCGTGTCAAGCGGATTGTTGGCGGACGCCTGAAATGCCTTGACAAGCGACCGTGGGGCGGCATAACCATGGCCTTTCTTTATCAGGGATCAAATTATTCTGCGGCAGCCGGCCGCAACGGGAATCCATCATATGACCAACGCCAACAATATCGACGAGTACATCGCGCAGCAGCGCCGGGCCCTGGCGGGCAACCCCGAGTGCGGCACCACCCACTACAACCTGGGGGTGGCCTTGCTGGGCAAGCGCCAGGATGCCGAGGCCGAGCGCGCTTTCATGTCGGCCATCGATTGCAGCCCCGGACTGGCCGAAGCCTATGTGCAGCTGGGCGGTCTGTGTTTGAAACGCGGCGACCTGGATGGCTGCCTGGAGTGGAACAAGCGCGCGGTCAAGGCCCGTCCCGGTTTTTCCGAAGGGTATGGCAACATCGGTTTCGTGCACATGCAGCGGGGTGAAGCGGATCTGGCCATCGAAGCCCTCCGAAAGGCCACCGCCTTCAACTTCCGCTTCGTTCAGGGATTCACCACCATGGCCACGGCCTACCTGATGTTGGGCGATGTGGACAACGCCATCGAGGCGTGCCTCAATGCTCTCAAAGTCCAGCCCAACTTCGCGGTGGCCCACAACAACCTGGGCATCGCCTATCTAGAAAAGGGCGACCGCGAGCTGGCCAGGAAACATATCCAACAGGCCCGGGAACTGGGCTACGAAGTGGCCCCCGCCATCCTCAAGGCCCTTGAAGAGTAGTCCTTGTCCCAGGAGATCCCCTCGCTGCCGATCATCTTCCAGGTGGGAGAACCGCCCGTGCCCATCACGGCGGCCGATGCCCAGTGGCACCTGCCGCTGCCGGCGGATCGGCAGGCCGGCCCGTCCGCGCTCCCCAGCGTCCGCTATGGCGACTATTTCACAGCGGCGGCCGACTACCTCCATGCGGAGGGGCGGTCGGCCCTGACCGAGGCGGTCCGCCATGGCTTGGGCCGCGACGCGGCATTGCGCGCCCTGACCGGCCTTCAGGTCCACCTGGTCAAACACGGCGCCTTTTACCATCCGGCCCGGGTGACGGTGGCCATCGGCGCGCGCAAGTTGGACCTGGTGCTCAATGTGGCCGTCAGTCCGGCCGGGCGCGAGCGCCTGGCGGCCGAAGCCGGGCACCTTTCCCACCTTTCGTCCGAATTTTCCCTGCGCTTCACGCCCCGGGTCTATGGCTGGGGCTTCGGGCGTATCGCTGGACAGGAACCCCTGCCCATGTTCCTCGGCGAATGGCTGGACGGTTTTCACGAATTGCACCCCTGCGCCGCACCGGGCGGGCAGCAGCCGTGGGTGGTGTGGGACCCGCAACAGGGCCGATGGCCCCTGAGCCCGCGCCAGATCGCCGATCTCTTCAGCCAGGCCGTCTTCATCCTTACCTGCTATTTCGATCCCATCACCCTGGCGGCCGTCCAGGGCTGGCATCACGCGGCCGGGGATTTCGTGGTGCGCGCCCGGGGCCTGGGCCTGGAGGTGCGGTTGATCACCGTGCGGCGCTATGCCCCGCTGTTTCAACTGGAAACGGAAGAGGCCCCGACCCTCGAGCGTCTGCTGGAAGCGTTGACGCTCTTTTTCCTGCGCACCTCGCTCTGGATGCGGCTGGATCGCCTGGACGGCGTAGGGGACCTGACCTGGGCCGGCGACGCTACCCTGATGCCCATGTGGCATGGGTTCGTCCACGGCTTGAAGCACATGGCCCGGCACCACGATTTTCCGGAATCCATCGTCGCGGAGGTCGTCGCTTATTTGGCCGGTCACGGGCGGCAAGGGTGGCTCGATCTGGGCGAGATGCTCCTCACCCGTTTTCCGGCCGATCTTCCCGAAGCCGCCCTGCTGCGGCGGCACCTGGCATCGCACGCAGCGCATCTGACCGAGGTGATCGCGGCACACCGCTCTTGATCCCATCCAGCCCTATATAAAATGGATGCTCGGGAGGTGCCCCGAACCCCCTTCCCCGCGGCCGCAACGGGTCTTTCCGGCCTTGGAAAACAGGGCTTTTTTATTGACAAGGCAGGTGAATCTCTCTATATGACCTTCCTTTGGTAAACGATATGTTCCGCTACCCTTAAATTCCACAGGTTCAAAAAACTGAAACTATAGATTGAAAAAGCGATCGACGCATAGCGAGAGGAGGTGAAAGCTTTCTAATTTCAACCGGTTTTGTTGTGGAGTGATACGACTCGTTTCAATAACCTAGATGGAGGTAAAAGATGGCAAAACACCAAACCCCGTTGTTGGACCAGCTTGAATCCGGACCGTGGCCGAGCTTTGTGTCCGACTTGAAACAGCAAGCCGAGAAGAGGGCGAAGAATGCGGAAGGCCTCGATTTTCAGGTTCCCGTGGATGTCGTGGACGACCTGATGGGACTGCTCGAGCTTTCCTTCAAACAGGGCCGGACTCACTGGAAACACGGCGGTATCGTCGGTGTTTTCGGATACGGCGGCGGCGTCATCGGCCGTTACTGCGACCAACCCCAGATGTTCCCCGGCGTGGCCCACTTTCACACCATGCGCGTGGCCCAGCCCGGCGGCAAATTCTACACCACCGAGTTCCTGCGCCAACTGTGCGACATTTGGGACCTGCGCGGCAGCGGCATCACCAACATGCACGGCTCCACCGGTGACATCGTTCTGCTGGGCACCACCACTCCCCAGTTGGAAGAGATTTTCTTCGAACTGACCCACAATATGAATCAGGACCTGGGCGGCTCCGGCTCCAACCTGCGCACCCCCTCCGACTGCATCGGCCAGGCGCGTTGCGAATACGCCTGCTACGACACCCAGGATCTGTGCTACGACTTGACCCAGGAATACCAGGACGAGCTGCATCGTCCGGCCTTCCCCTACAAATTCAAGTTCAAGTTTGACGGCTGCCCCAACTGCTGCGTGGCCTCCATCGCCCGTTCGGACATGTCCTTCATCGGCACCTGGAAAGACGACATCAAGATCGACCAGAAAGCCGTGCAGGCCTACATCGGCGGCGAGCTGGCCCCCAACGCCGGCGCCCACTCCGGCAAAAACTGGGGCAAGTTCGACATCCAGAAGGAAGTCATCGAGCGCTGCCCCACCGAGTGCATGGTGATGGACGGCAAGACCCTGAAGATCAACAACCGTGAGTGCACCCGCTGCATGCACTGCATCAACGTCATGCCGCGCGCCCTGCGCATCGGCGACGAACGCGGCCTGTCGATCTTCGCCGGCGCCAAGGCCCCGATCCTCGACGGCGCCCAGATGGGCACCCTGATCGTGCCCTTCATCGAAGCCGAAGCCCCCTACACCAAGATCAAAGAGACGGTCATCGAGCCGATCTGGGATTGGTGGATGGAAGAGGGCAAGAACCGCGAGCGCCTGGGTGAATTGATGAAACGCCAGGGCCTCCAGAAAGTGATCGAAGTGCTTGGTGTGGATCCCGATCCGCGCATGGTCCAGGAACCCCGCCATAACCCGTACATCTTCTGGAAAGAAGAAGAGGTCGAGGGCGGTTTCCAGCGCGACATCAACGAGTTCAGAAAACATCACCTGAGATAAGGAGGGCGACACCATGGCTTTTATTTCTTCCGGATACAATCCCGAAAAACCGATGGAGAACCGCATCACCGACATCGGTCCGCGCAAATACGATGAATTCTATCCGCCCGTGATCGCTGCCAATAAAGGCAAATGGCTGTATCATGAAATTCTGCAGCCGGGCGTGCTGGTGCATGTGGCCGAATCCGGCGATGAAGTGTACACCGTCCGCTGCGGCGGCGCCCGTATCATGAGCACCACCCACATCCGCGAGATCTGCGAGATCGCCGACAAGCATTGCGGCGGTCATGTCCGCTGGACCACCCGCAACAACATCGAGTTCATGGTCGACAACAAGTCCAAGCTGCAACCCTTGCTGGACGACCTGGCCGGCCGCAAGTTCGCCGGCGGCTCGTTCAAGTTCCCGGTCGGCGGCACCGGCGCCGGCGTCTCCAACATCGTCCACACCCAGGGCTGGATCCACTGCCACACCCCGGCCACCGATGCCTCCGGCCCGGTGAAGGCGGTCATGGATGAAGTCTTCGCCGATTTCCAGAACCATCGCATGCCGGCCCCCGTGCGCGTCTCCCTGGCCTGCTGCCTGAACATGTGCGGCGCCGTGCACTGCTCCGACATCGCCATCCTCGGCTATCACCGCAAGCCGCCGATGCTGGACCATGAGTACCTGGACAAGATGTGCGAAATTCCTCTGGCCATCGCGGCCTGCCCCACCGCCGCCATCAAGCCGGCCAAAGTCGAGATCAACGGTCAGAAGCTCAACTCGGTGGCCGTGAACGCCGACCGCTGCATGTTCTGCGGCAACTGCTACACCATGTGCCCGTCCATGCCCCTGGCCGATACCGAAGGCGACGGCATCGTCATCATGGCCGGTGGCAAGGTCTCCAACCGCATCAGCGCCCCGAAGTTCTCCAAGGTCGTCGTGGCCTTCATTCCCAATGAAGCCCCCCGTTGGCCCAAAACTTCCCAGGTCATCAAGAACATGATCGAAGTCTACGCCAATGACGCCCGCAAGTACGAGCGTCTGGGCGAATGGGCCGAGAGAATCGGATGGGAGCGTTTCTTCGAGAAGTGCGAGCTTGACTTTACGCATCATCTGATCGATGATTTCCGTGATCCGGCGTACTACACCTGGCGCCAGACCACGCAGTTCAAGTTCTAAGAACGATCAGTTCCAGCACTATATGAATAAGCGGGGGGCGTGTTTCACGCCCCCCGCAACCCTTAGACCGAACCGGATGAAAGGGGACGGCAATGGAATACGAAGAGGCAAAAGCGAAGATCATCGAAGAGCTCACCAAGAAGTTGAAGAGCAAATCCAAGTTCTACTTCAATGACTTGGCCAATATCATCGGCGCCAAGCCGCGCGATGCCAAGAAAATCGTCAACAAGATGGTGGAGGAAGGTGCTCTGGAGTACTGGTCCAGCGGCAGCACCTCCATGTACGGCATGCCGGGCACCGGCAAGCAAGCGCACAGTGAGGGTGAAGACTAAACCATTGCGTGAGCAATGGGCGTCTCGATGATCGTTTGGCCAGGTCTTTGAAACACATACCCATCCAGCCCACGGAACCCCGTTGCCCGGGCATCGTCATCGCCGCTTTGCGGGGCGGGTCGGGCAAAACGATCTTTTCGGTCGGCATTATTGCCGCATTGCGAAATCGAGGCGCCACGGTTGCGCCCTTCAAAAAAGGTCCCGACTATATCGATGCCGGCTGGTTGGCTTTGTCCGCCGGCCGGCCTTGTTATAACCTGGACACATTCCTGATCGACACCCCCACCATTCAGCAATCCTATCGAAGACATAGCCGGCACACGGATGTGGCCGTGATCGAAGGCAACCGGGGGCTCTATGACTGCATCAACACCGAAGGCAAGACCTCCACGGCGGAACTGGCCAAGCTGCTCGACCTGCCGGTGATCCTGTGCCTGGATGTCACCAAGAGCACCCGCACCATGGCCGCCATCGTGGCCGGTTGCGTCCAGTTCGACCCCGGGCTGCGCATCGCCGGGGTGGTGCTCAACCATGTGGCCGGCAGCCGGCACGAGCGCATCGTGAGGGACAGCGTCACCCGGTATTGCGGCATTCCGGTGCTGGGTGCGCTCCCCAAGCTGCGCCGCCAGATCTTCACGGAACGGCACATGGGACTGGTGCCCACCTATGAGCACCAGTGGGCTCAGGATGCGGTGGCCGCCATCGCCGAGCTGGCCGAAAAACATCTGGACCTGACGGCTATCTCCGAGATGATCGGCTTCAGGGGGACCGAGCGAACAGGCCGGTTTTCACTGCCTTCGGACGAAACGGACGTCGCTGCGGGGAAGGCTTCGCCGCCGCTGGTGGCCGGCGATCGGCCGCGCATCGGCGTCTTGCGTGATTCGGCGTTTCAGTTTTACTACCCGGAGAATTTGGACGCCCTGGTCCAGGCCGGTGCCGAGCTGGTGGTGACCAGCCCCCTGTTCGAAGACAATCTGCCGGAGGTGGATGCGCTTTACATCGGCGGCGGTTTCCCCGAGACCCACGCGGCGCGTCTGGCCAAGAATGTCACTTACCGCGAACAGCTCAGACAGTTGGCCGATGAGGGCCTGCCCATCTATGCCGAGTGCGGGGGACTGATGTATCTGGGCCGGGAGCTGGTCCTGGAGGAGGGCACCTTTCCCATGGCCGGCGTGCTGCCGGTCTCGTTCGGTTTCTCCAAACGCCCCCAGGGACACGGATACACCATCGTGCAGGTCGACCAGGCCAACCCCTTCTACGAGATCGGTCAATTCCTTCGTGGCCACGAGTTTCATTACTCCAGCGTGCGCGAAAGCGCCGAGGCCTGCGGCCCCACCGTTTTTAAGATGGAGCGCGGCAGTGGCCTGATCCCAGGCCGGGATGCCCTGTGCCGCAACAATGTCCTGGCCACCTACACCCATATCCACGCCCTGGGTACGCCCCAGTGGGCGCCGGCCCTGGTTGCCCGGGCGCGGGCGTATCGAGGCAGCCGCCGGAAGCGCGAAAGCTGAAGCGCCAATCGTTCTGTACGACCTCCTGCGCGACGCGTGTTTCCAGCAATTCTCGGTGAACCTTGACCTGAACGCACTGTGCGCGCATTGGCTCCGAATGAATGCTGTTCAGCCAGAATCCCTGGCGTGTTTCTGCGCTTGTTGACAATCGTCGTGCAAAGCCTTATTAATTCCGGTCACTAACATATTCATGTGGAGTGGCGCGAGGGAACTGGCCCTGTGACCGCCCGGCAACCTGACCATCAAGGTGCCAAATCCAGCCCCAATGGGGACACATGAGGTCTGAGGACAACATGGGTTGACAGACCTCTCCATCGTGAGAGGTTTTTTTGTTTCAAATCCAAGGAGGAAACGCCATGACCGATACATATAAAGGCTTCGCCACCCAGGCCATCCACGGTGGGCACACGCCGGACAGTGACACCCGCTCCCGGGCCGTGCCCCTTTACCAGACCACGTCGTATACCTTCGACGACACCACCCACGCCGCCGATCTCTTCGGCCTGCGCAAGTTCGGCAACATCTACACCCGCATCATGAATCCCACCACCGACGTGCTGGAAAAGCGCGTGGCCGCGCTGGAGGGCGGGGTGGGCGCCTTGGCCGTGGCCTCCGGGCAGGCGGCCGAGACCCTGGCCATGCTGACCCTGGCCCAGGCCGGGGACGAAATCGTGGCCTCCACGGATCTTTACGGCGGCACGGTCAGCCTGTTTACCCACACGCTGCCCAAGCTGGGCATCCGCGTCCGGTTCGTGGCCCCCGGCGACTTCAACGGCTGGGAGCAGGCCGTTACCGAAAATACCAAAGCCTTTTTCGTGGAGAGTATCGGCAACCCCAAGCTGGATATCGTGGATCTTGCCAGGATCGCCGCCATCGGCAAGGCCCGGGGTATTCCCCTGGTGGTGGACAACACCGTCACCACCCCCTATTTGCTGCGGCCCTTCGAGCACGGCGCCGCCATCGTCATCCACTCGGCCACCAAGTTCATCGGCGGCCACGGCACCTCCATCGGCGGCATCATCGTGGATTCGGGCAACTTCGACTGGGCGGCCTCGGGCCGTTTCGCATCATTCCTCAATCCCGACCCCGCTTACCACGGCCTGAAATTCTACGAAACCTTCGGTTCCATGACCTTTATTCTGCGGGCCCGGGTGCTCGGCCTGCGCGACATGGGCGCGGCCATCAGCCCGTTCAACGCCTGGCTGCTGCTTCAGGGGCTGGAGACCCTGGCACTGCGCATGGAGCGTCACAGCGCCAACGGCCTGGCCGTGGCCCAATGGCTGGAGAAGCACAGCTGCGTGGCCTGGGTACGTTATCCGGGGCTTGCCGCTTCGCCCACCTTCGCCCTCAAGGAGAAGTATTTGCCCAAAGGCCAGGGCGCCATGGTAGGCTTCGGCATCCGCGGGGGACGGGAAGCCGCGGTGAAATTCATCGAGAGCTGCAAGCTCTTCAGCCACCTGGCCAATATCGGCGATGCCAAGAGCCTGGTGATCCACCCGGCCTCCACCACCCACGAGCAGTTGAGCGAGGCAGAACAGCGGGCCGCGGGCGTGACCCCCGATTTCATCCGGCTCAGCGTGGGCATCGAGGATATCGAAGATATCCTGGCCGATCTGGACCAGGCCCTGAACGCCGGCGTAGGATGCACGTTGTAAGATAAAGGATTCCCATGGATCGCAATTCGGTTGGCATTGTCACGCCACAAAAGTTTACGTTCGGCAGCGTGGAAGATCCCATGGTGCTGGAGTCGGGGCGCAGCCTGGGGCCGGTGGAGATCGTCTACGAGACCTACGGCCAGCCCGATGCGGACCGCGCCAACGCCATATTGATCTGCCACGCCCTGTCGGGCAACCACCACGCGGCTGGATATCACGATCCCCACGATCCCCAGACCGGCTGGTGGGACACCATGATCGGTCCGGGCAAGGCCTTCGATACCCGCCGCTACTGGGTGATCTGCGCCAACATCATCGGCGGGTGCAAAGGCTCCACCGGTCCCGCGAGCATCGATGCGGCCACCGGCAAGCCGTACGGCCTGAACTTTCCCATTGTGACCGTGGGCGATATGGTGGAGGCTCAGAAACGGTTGGTCGACCACCTGGGCATTGCCCGGCTGTACAGTATCGCCGGCGGCTCCATGGGCGGCTTCCAGGTGCTGGAATGGGCCTTGCGCTATCCCCAGATGGTGCGCTCGGCCATCTGCATCGCTTCGGCGGCCCGGCTCTCGGCCCAGGCCATCGCGTTCAACAGCGTCGGCCGCAGCGCCATCACCCGCGATCCGGATTGGAAACAGGGGGCTTACGACGGCAAGGGGCCCGAGCACGGCCTGGCCACCGCGCGCATGGTGGGTCACATCACCTATCTGTCGGAAATGCTGCTGGACAGCAAGTTCGGCCGGCGCCTGCAGTCGGCCAGCCGGCTCAGTTACAATTTCACCACAGAGTTCGCCATCGAAAGCTACCTGAACCACAAGGGCAGCGCGTTCACCCATCGGTTCGACGCCAACAGCTACCTCTACATCACCAAGGCCATGGATTACTTCGATATCAGCCGTTCCTACGGACCGCTCAAGGAGGCCTTCGCCCAGGTGACGGCCCGCTGCCTGTTTGTCTCCTACAGCAGCGACTGGCTCTTTCCCACCAGCCAGACCAAGGAGATGGTGCGCGCATTGCTCGGCAACGGCAAGCCGGTATCGTTCATCGAGATCGATTCGCCTTATGGCCATGACGCTTTCCTGGTGGAGGTGGAAAAGCTTTCGCGCATCATCACGGGCTTCCTTTCGGGCGTGCCCCAGGAGGTGGCCCCATGAACGAGCGCTATGTGGACCGCCTCAGCCGCACGGACCGCGACGTGATCCTGACCCTGGTGCCCGAAGGGGTGACGGTGCTGGACCTGGGCTGCGGCGATTGCAGCCTGCTGGCGGAGCTGGCCGCCAAACGCAAGATCCGCGGTACGGGCGTGGATATCCGCGGCGAACAGCTGGTCGACGGCCTGGCCCATGGCTTCAATGTCTACCAGGGCGACCTGGACGAAGGCCTGATGGACTTTCCCGACAACTCCTACGACTACGTGATTCTGAACCAGACCCTGCAGGTGGTCAAAAAGCCGCTGCGGGTGCTCACCGAGATGCTGCGCATCGGGCGTTTCGGCATCGTCGGCTTTCCCAACTTCGCCCAGTGGCGGCTGCGCAGCGGGCTTTTCTTCGGCGGGCGGGCCCCCAAGTCGCCGGCCCTGCCCTTCGAATGGTACGACACCCCCAATATCCGGGTGCTCTCCATCCGCGATTTCTTCGATTACTGCCGCCGGCAGTCGCTCCGGGTGACCCAGGAGCGCTACCTGGTGGCCGGCCGGTGGGTGACCCGGGCGCCCATTATCGTTACCAATCTGCTGGCCCACATCGGCCTGTTCGTGATAACCCGTAAATGAAAAATCTATCGATGAAAGGAGGCTTCATGCCAACCGACCCAAAGCATGCCATCGGCCCGAATCTGAATCGCCGGGAATTTTTGGGTGCGTCCATGGGGGCCGCCCTCCTGGTTACCCTCGGCGGCGTTCTCTCCTGTTCGGGCAGGAAGGGCACGGTGCCCACGCTGTCGGCCCTGCCTTACGGCGAAAGCGACCTCGCGCCGGTCATCTCGGCCAAAACCATCCAATTTCACTACGGCAAGCACCACAAGGGCTATGTGGAGAAGCTCAACAAACTCACCAGCGGCACTGCGTTCGCGGATCTACCCCTGGCGGATATTATCGCCGCCACGGCCGGGCAGTCCGACCAGCAGGCGGTCTTCAACAATGCCGCCCAGGTCTGGAACCACGATTTCTACTGGCGCAGCCTGCGTCCCAAAGGCGGGGGGACGCCGCCATCGGCATTGAAGCAAAGATTGGAGGCCTCCTTCGGAAGCATTGAGAAGTGCAAGGAGGCACTGGCCGCCGCGGCCAACGGCCAGTTCGGCAGCGGTTGGGCCTGGCTGGTTCAAGACGGCGATCGACTCAAGGTGCTCCGCACCGCCAACGCCGACCTGCCGTTGACCCAGGGGTTGCGTCCGCTGCTGAACATCGACGTGTGGGAGCACGCCTACTATCTGGATTACCAGAATCGGCGGGCCGATCATGTCCAGGCGGTGCTCGACAAGCTGATCAACTGGGAGTTTGCGGAGAAGAATTTGTTGACTCAAGCCACATGAACCTGTTGGAACTCACCTACGCTCAGTTGCTGGCCCAATTCCAGCGACGCTATGCCAGGGGCGCCTTTCACGCGGCGGCCCTCTACCGGGCCTTTTACACCCAGACGGATTGCGATCCCGCACGGCTGCAGGCCTTCGCCGCCTCGCCGGAGTTGGCACAGCGGGTGCGCGACGATCTGGAAACGCAGCGTCCGCGCATCGTGGACCGGCGCAGCCAGGAGGACGTGACCAAGTTGCTCTTCCGGCTGGCCGACGGGCTGGCGGTGGAGACGGTGGTGGTGCCCATGACCCATCACACCACGGTGTGCGTCTCCTGCCAGGTGGGGTGCGCCATGGGCTGCCGCTTGTGCGAAACCGGCCGCATGGGATTGCGGCGCTCGCTCACCGCGTCGGAAATCGTGGCCCAGGTACATGCGGTCAAACTGGACTTGGGCTTTCCGGTCCGCAATGTGGTCTTTATGGGCATGGGCGAGCCCCTGGACAATTTCGACGCCGTGATCCAGGCCATTCGGGTTCTGGAAGATCAGCGTGGCCTTTCTATCGCCAAGCGCCGCATCACGGTCTCCACCTGCGGCCGGGTGGACGGCATTCGGCGCCTGGCAGCCCTGGACTGGCCGCAGCTCAAGCTGGCCGTGAGCCTCAATGCCGCCGACGACGAAACGCGCGCTTTCCTCATGCCGATCAACCGGCGCTTCGACCTGGCGACCCTAAAACAGGCCCTGCAGGATTATCCCCTGGCCCGGGGCAATGTGCTGCTCATGGAGTATGTGGTGATCGGCGGGGTCAACGACCGGGTGGCCGATGCCCAGCGCCTGGCAACATACCTTGCGGGACTGCCGGCGCGGCTCAACCTGATCGCCTACAACCCCCGTCGGGAGTCGCCTTTTGCGGCCCCGTCGCCGGAAAGCCTGCAGCGTTTCCACCAGGCGCTTGTGGAGCGAAAGATCTTCGTGCGATTGCGGCGCTCCAAGGGTGCCGGCATCCGGGCGGCCTGCGGTCAGCTGGGGGCCGCTATTAATCTTTGACGCTCGATGGCCCGCAATCGTGAGACTCTAATATAGAAGATCCGGCCGGCGAGCATTTCCCGGTGAGATCGCTGATCTGGATGCGCCATACGCGCAGCCCGGCGGGCGGGGCCGGCACGGCGGGCGGGGTCCCTTCGGCATATTGGCGCACGATAAAGTCCAGCCCGAGCGCTTTTTCTTCCAATGTGACAAGTTCTTCCACGCGACCGTTGCCGACCACGCTGAAATAAGCAAAACCCCAGCCGCAGGGGTCCGCGCTTCGGGCCACGAGCCCTGCATCGCAAGTCATGGTGAAGCACACCTGCGGATTCCGGCGGATAAAATCGATCTTCTGCCCGGCACCGGCGGTGTGCACATAAAGGCAGCGGCCGTCATAACCGAAGCAGACGGGGATGACATAGGGCTTGTCGTCCCGGCACATTGCCAGGTAGCACACCCGGCAGCGCGCGATGACCGCATCGATCTCGTCGCGGCGGGAGATCTCTTTGTCCTTACGAAACATGGTGCATCCTGTAAGTGCCCTTATTCATTTTCTTCGGCCTGGGGATTCTCTGCAACGGCCGTCTGCAGCAGTGTATCGAGAGCGCTCAAGTCGCCTTGGTTCAAAGCATCGAAGACGAAGGTGACCCGCATGGCCGCCGGACAGCCGTTGGGCTGCCATTCGGTGACGTTGACCCGCAGCAGCCGGCAACACAGGCCGCTCATTAAGGGGGTGGCGTGGTCCTGGGCCAGCAGGGTCACGCGCATGCCGCAGGCCATCAGCAGTTCGGGGGAATAGGTGATCAATTCCAGTAAAATACCGCCCCGGCTGATATTGATCATCGAAGCCTCCATGGAGACGCCCTGGACATCGATCCATACTTTGGTCTGGGGGATGTAGAAACGCTGGTCTTTTCTCCACTTGCGCGGATCGCAGACTTCGTTGATTTTTTCGATGAGATCGGCGGGCCGAACGCGCAGGGCCACCACATGCTGGAAGCCCAACTGCCGCAGGCGCAGCTGATCGTCGCCGTTTTCGTCTTCGGACAAGATGATGAAAGGCGTCATTTCGTTGTGCGCGGTTTCGGCTAATTTCGCTTTGAGCTCGACGGCCGGCATGTCGATCAGCCGGGTGGTGACGATTACCACGTCGAAAGGATTCATGTTCAGTTCGCACAGGGCATGGCAGCCGTTATCGCTTTCGAAAAACTCCACGTCGCTCAATTCCGAGAAGATATACTTTTTGATCAGCGCACGGGTGGAGCGGTTGGGGTGTATCAGCAGGATTTGACGAATACGCATAACAGTCAGCTCCTTGCGGAAAGCAATGGGAACGACCCGATTCGGACTTGCGCAAGAGAAGTCCACTTATGTTCGAAAGGCAGCGATTCAGCTCAGGCTTCCGCGCGGGGCGGCGTGTCAAATGGAGAAGTCGAATTCTCTATAGCACAAGAATATGACCCTGCGCAATTAATGCGATGGCGTGCGCGACAAATTCTTTGCTCTTCGTGGATGCCGATCTCGATCCGCCGGGCGGCGGGGCCGGCGCCCGGCTTCAGGCCCCGGTCAATCCCAGCAATGCCGCCGCATTGCCGCCGCAGATCATCTCCTTGTGGGGCGCGCTCAAGCCGGCTTGATCCATTTCGGCCAGGTAGCGTTTGGCCGAGAGCAGGGGGTAATCGGTGCCGAGGAGGATCTTTTCCGGCCCGGCCAGCTCCACGGCCAGGCGGTACACGTCGGGACGGTAGAGAAAAGGAGAGGCGGCCGTGTCGAACCACACGTGGGCCAGGGTCTGGGAGACCTCTTTCTTCATCAGATTGTACCAGAAGATGCCGCCGCCCCAGTGGGCCAGGATCAGCCGGTTGCCGCTGTATTTTTTGACCATGGCATAGATCTGGGCCAGGGTGTTTTGGGTCTTGCCCGGGTAGTCGTGACCCACGGGCTCGTTGGTGTGGATCATCACCGGCCGGTCGAAGCGCCGGGCCAGGGCCATGATCTCGTCCATGGCCCCCATGTCCTGGCATGCCATGTCCGAGCAGTAAAAGGCCAGTTCGCCCACCCCGGAGAGACCGGCCGCGAGGCAGCGTTCCACCTCGGCCGGCGCCGTGGGTTCCAGGGCATCCATGCAGCAAAAGCCGATCAGGCGATCCGGATATTTGGCCACCGCCGCCAGGATGTAGTCGTTGTGGCGCCGGAAGGTGTCGGCCGTGCGCCAGGGAAAGCCGAAGGTGACCGCCTTGTCCACCCCCTGGGCGTCCATTTCGGCCACCAGCTGGTCGGCGCCCACCAGCTTGGATTTGGGCGAATCGTAGAGCAGCGAAAAGGCCGGCTCGTTATCGAAAAAGCGGCTGCGGTCTTCGCGGATGAAGTCCGGAAAGATGTGGGTGTGAATGTCGATGCGCATGGCGCACTCTCCTTGAAAAGCGATGGTCGATCAAATGCCGCGACCAGGGCCGCCCCGGCGTGTGGGCTCTCCATAACATAGCCGGGAAGGGGTGTCGCCTGATTTTGCGACCTCAGGTCGGCCCCCAGGCGAAGACCCCTTCGCCCAGCAGGCCGGCGCAGAGACGGGCGGTGTCGAGGGTGGGGCCGTGGGTCACGTTGACCAGCAGCAGATCGAGCCCGGCGGCCGCCAGCATGGGCAAAAAGGCCTGCTCCAAGGTGATCTTGCGGGTCAGGGGCATGGCCCCCGAGGCCAGGTTGGAGAGTCCGGCCATGGTGCGTACCGGTGTGCCCAAAAGGTCGGGAAGCTGGTGGATGAGGGCCAGCACCGCCCGGTTGTGGCGGGTCCCGTCGGGCCAGGCCAGCGGTGCGATGACCGGGTCGATGATCAGGCGGGCCGGGTCCAGGTCCAGGGCGCGATAGGCCTCGAAGAGCGATACGGCCAGGGCCATCATCTCGTCGGTCTCGTGGGGCACCCGGCTGTCGGGGTGCAGCAGGTAGCCGACGATATCGGTCTCGTACCGGCGGGCCAGGGGCAGGATGCCCTCCAGTTTGGCCGGTTCCAGGGAAAAACCGTTGATGGTGGCCCGGCCGCCGCAGGCCGCCAGACCGGCCGCAAGCGCCGCAGGGTTGGTGGTGTCCAGCAGCAGGGGCAGGTCGGTGACGGCCCGTACCGTTTCCACCAGAAAGGTCATGCGCGTTTCGGGATCGCGTTTCAAGGGGCCGCAGTTCAGATCGATGGCCTGGGCACCGGCCTGCGCGCATTGCCGCACCAGCGCTTGAATGGGCCCCGGGTCCATGGACGCCAGGGCCCTTGCGATTTCCGGGCGGATCACATGCAGGTTGTCGGCGACGATCAGCAATTGGGTTATTCTTTCTGCGTGTAGTCCAGGGTGATGGTCACCGTGCGGTTCAAGGCACGGCCCTCGGGGGCGGCGTTGTCGTAGAGCGGCGAATTGGGGCCGACCCCCAGCACGTCCAGACGCGCGGCGGTATCGGCATCGGCTTCCAGGATCGAGGCCTGAACCGCCTGGGCCCGGCGTTCGGACAACTGGGTGTTGTAGGCCTCCTTGCCGATGGTGTCGGTGTGGCCTGTGACCGTGATGGACGCCTCGGGGACCTCCTTCATGCGCTTGATGATGCGCTCGACGATGAGCTTGTTGCGCGCCTTGATGGCGGCGCTGTCGTAGTCGAAGAGGATCAGGGCGTACTGCTCTTTGACCCGGTAGCCTTCGGTCTGGGCCGCCTGCCGGGTGCGCTGTACGAAATGGATCGGCAGGGTGGCGGCCGCGGCTTTGCTCATTTCGTTGGCCTCGGTGTCGACGGCCTGGAACTGCATATCCACCTTTTCGCAGGCGGCCATCTCTTCCAACAGTGCACCTTCCAGCGGCACGGCCCATTCGATGGGCAGGGCGCCCTGGCCTTTTATGGTCCGGATTTCACGATCGCCGCAGCGCAGGTTGAGGCGCCAGTCACTGATGCCCGCTTCCGATTGAATCTGCGGGAGGATACGCAATTGGCTCAAATCGCTGACCTTCTGCACGTAGGCGCTGTCCACCGTCTCGAGAATGGCATCCTGGTCGGCATAGATTTCGACCCGCTGGTTTTCGACCTGTCCCTCGGGGATGCGGTTGGTGCTGGGCTTTTCGGGCAGGTTGCGCGGCGCCACGCTCATGCGCTTGGGATCGATGCCCCATACGTAGCGCAGGTAGGCCCGTACGGCTTCGGCACGGCTCTGGGAGAGATCTTTGCGTCCCTTTTCAGGCCCATAGTTGGAATTGCAGCCCACCAGGCGCACGGTGGTTTCGGGATGGCGCTGCAGGCGGCTGCCGATGATGTTGAGGACCTGACGGTATTTTTCCATGGCCCCTTTGAGCTTTTTTTCATCGAAGCCGGTGGTCTCGTCCTCGCTATTGAAGAGCACGTAGCGGTTGGTCAGCTCGCTCTGCCCGGTTTCGAAATAGATCTGGTTGAGCAGCGGCGAGCTGTCGATGGTGGTGATCTCCTCGATGGTCAGTTCCGGTGCCGAGAACCCCACCTCGCCCTTGGGCGGTTCCAGAAAGCGGTAGGCCACGATGTAGCGGTGCAGCATGGTGGAGGCAAAAGATTGGAAGATCGGCAGCAGTTGATCGGCCGAGGTCGCCTTCCACGCCCGGCCGGCATGGCTGGCGGCCAATTGGCCGAGGAACGGGTCGATCTGGGGGGTGGGCATGTAATCCACGGCCAAAACGGAGAAGTTGGGGATGCCCTGGGCGGCCCTTATGACTTCGTCGCTCGTGGCCGTGGAGTTGATATCCTCGCCGTCGGAGAGCACCACCAGGAACTTGTGCTGCTTGGCAGGCATGGCGCGGGCGGCATCCAACCCGGCCATCAAAGCGTCCTTGATATAAGTGCCTTCGGTCAGCCCGCTGCTCATGCTGGCCGACAGAAAGGCGCGCAATGTTTGCTCATCGCTGGTCTGCAGCACCCGGGCATGCAGCGGCCGGCCGTCAATCGTGACCGTCGCCTGCTCGTCAAAAACCACCGCCGTGATCTGGTCGATGGGCCGCAGCATTTTGTAAAAGGCGTTGAGGGCCGCCCGCAGCGGCTCAATTGCCTTGCGGTGTTTCATGGATTTGGAGTTGTCCACCACCAGCACGATGTTCAACGGCACCTCCTTGCTGGTGGCCAGCGGTTCCACGGAAACGATCTTGGCGACCTTGATGCCCTGGCGCAGGCCGAAGTCTCCTGCGGTCAATCCCTTGATGGGGTCCTCGTTCCGATCCGTCACCGAAACGAGCAGTCGCCCGTCTTCCATGGCCTGATAGACCACCTGACCGGCGTTGGCCGGGCCAAGGAGCTGGAGTGCCGGCGGCTGTGGACCGGCATCAGGGGCCGCGAGGGCAGACGATCCCATCACGAGGCCCAAAAACAGCCCAACCAATGACAACAACTTGATTCGCATGGTAAATCCTCTCTTTTTGGGTTTCCTTGCCGTTGAACCTTGGAAGCAATGGATGTACCATAGGGCAACGTTGCCGAAATCCATTGGCATCGCCTGGTTTCCTGCCCGGAAGGAAACCGCCCTGATTACCTTTTTTGCACTTGGATTTCAAGATGGATGCCCTTTTGACCAGACTAAAAGCCCAACATCTGGCCGGCCGGCTGGGCGGCCTGTTCGCCGTCTGTTCGGCCCATCCCATGGTGCTGACCGAGGCCATGGAGGTGGTCCGGCAGAGCGAGCAGCCCCTGCTGGTCGAGGCCACGGCCAACCAGGTCAATCAGTTCGGCGGCTATTCGGGCCGGACGCCGGAGCGATTCGTCGCCTATGTAAGGGAGTCGGCCCGGGGGGCGGGTCTGCCTATGGACCGGGTCATGGTAGGCGCCGACCATCTGGGGCCTCATGTCTGGAAGGGGGAGCCGGCCGATGCCGCCATGCAAAAAGCCGAGGCGCTGGCGCGCCGTTGCGTAGCGGCCGGTTATGACAAGCTGCATCTGGATACCGGCACCGGTTGTGCCGATGACCGGAGTGCCCGGCTGCCGGTGGCCGAGGCCGCCCGCCGCGCCGCCCGGTTATGCCGGGTTGCCGAATCGGCGCGCCCGGATGGGGTCAATGGCCCGCTGTATGTGATCGGCAATGAAGTGCCGCCGCCCGGCGGCGCTCTGGAGGAGGGGCATTTGCCGACCGTCACTGATCCCCGGCAAATGCTGGCCGACCTCGCGGTTTATCACCAGGCCTTCGAGGCGGCCGGGGTGGGCGCGGCCTGGTCCCGGGTGATGGCCGTGGTGGTGCAGCCCGGTGTGGATTTCGGCGATCACGGGGCGGCCGCCTACCGCCCGGAGCGGGCCGCGGCGCTTTCCGCGGCCCATGGACGGCTGCCCGGCATGATGACCTACGAAATTCACGCCACGGATTACCAGACCGCCGCGGCGCTGAAACAAATGGTCCAGGACCACTTTCTGCTGCTCAAGGTGGGGCCGGCCCTCACCTTCGCCCTGCGCCGGGCCCTGTATGCCCTGGCGGAGATCGAAGCCGAGCTGGATGGGATCGCAGTCCCCTCCCGGCTGCCCCAGGTCATGGAGCAGTTGATGCTCGAACGTCCGGACCATTGGCGGTCGCACTACCAAGGCGACGAGGCCCGGCTGCGCCACTTGCGCCACCACAGCCCCCGGGATCGCATCCGCTACTACTGGTCCGATCCGCGCGCCCGGCAGGCCGTGGATCGATTGATGCGCAACCTGCGCCGGCCTTTACCAACCGAATCGATAGCCGCCAGACTGCCCGACATCCATGCCGAGATCCGCCGGGAGAAGATTTCCGGCGATCCGGAAAAAATCGTGCGCTGCGCGGTGCGGGCCGCGCTGTTGCCTTACGCAGCCGCGTGCCGCTGACCGTCCGGCCCGCTCAAGGATGCGTCGGCTGGTCCTCCGCGCGCCGGGTCTTGGACTGCGTCGCGGCGCTGAGCCGGGCGAATTTGGCGATGTCGCGGTTGATCATCTCCGCCATGCGCCGGCGCGGGCCGCTGAGCTGCTGCTCCTGTTCGGGGTAGATCTCCAGATAAATACGGCGGTGCCAATGCTCCTCGGTGGGCACCATCTTGTCGATCTTCTCCCGGGTGACCTGGGAAGGCAGCGGCGCTCTGCCCTCGGCCATTTCCAGCATGGCTTTGCGCGCCAGCCCCATGCGGCGCATGGCCGGCCGGATGCGCAAGTAGAGCAGGGTGGGGCGGTCGTCGGGGGGATTGCCCGCCGGCTGGACGATGGCAAATCCGACAGTGATGGTGGCGTAGGCGTCCCGGCGCACCTGGGTCGGATCTTCGGTGGTGATCTGCAGTGGGAAGATCTGAAAACAAGCGGGGAGCGGCTTGGAGCGCTTTTCGCGCGAGCCGCAATAAAGGCGCATGTATTCCCGAGCCAGCTGGGTCTCGAAAAAGTCCAGACCCACGGCGCGTTCGGATTGCCGCCAGGGGTCGTCCTGGATGCCTTTTTCGGGCTGCAGGCCTGCGGGGGGCCCCGCCGGGTGCAGGGTGAACGCTGCGCCTTTGCGCCGGACATCGACTTCCAGAGGCGCGGCCCAGGAGATCTCATCCACTTCCAGGCGCAAGTGGTGGGCGCAGAAGGTCTGGAAACGCGTACTGTAACAGCCGGCGCTCATGGACCAGGTGTAGCGCACCATGCGCGACAGGGACCAACGCTGCAACAGGCTCATCCAGCCGCGATGGCTGGGGGCATCGTAATGAATATCCAGCCGCAGGTCATGAAAGAGCTGCTGCATGAATTGAACCAGTCGCCGGCAGAAGAAAAAACCGGCCCGCAGCTCTTCATAGCTGTTGGGCACCCATGGCGCCACCCGGTGTCCCAACCGGGCTTTGCGCACCGTGCGGCCGAGATCCGGGTAGAGCTGCCAGTCGAGGAAGGCCAGGTGCGGGTCGGTGCGCAGGGCGTCGAGCAGTTGACCCAGCGCAAGGTCGTGATCCCCCGGACGCTTTTCGGACCCCTCCACATGGGGGTACCATTGATGGCTCACCTCGGTGAAGAGTTCCTTCAGAAGTATTTCCCTTTCGATCGCTTTGCGACTCAATGCCTTGGCCGCCAGATTGCGGCGCACTACCTGGACCGGCGTGGCCAGCACCGATGCGGCGATGTGATGGCCTAGGGCCCGGTAGCTTTCGAACTGCACCTCGTCGAACCACTGGTCGGCCGTGGATTGGTGTGGAAAACCGGGGTTGGCGGCGGCATAGGTGGCGACATCCCGAGGTTCGTCGCCGATCAGGGAGGCTTTGAGGTAGACGAGGATGCCGTCCGGCTGGCCCGCATCGGCCTGGCCGTATCGAATGCGGCCCACCGCGCAGTGCCAGCGGCTTAGACCCGTGCCCGGATCGCGCCGCAACTGGCTCACGTCGATATCGATGGGGATGCCGAAATCGGTGCGGCAGCGCTCGATGGCCAGGCCCAGGCCGCCGAAGGCCATCTGGACATCTTCTTCCGCATCGCACACCAGGATATAGCGGCAGCGCCGGCGCACCAGCTCGTAGATGCCCAGGTTTTCGAAATGGCCGCCGTCGGAGATATAGGCGTATTTGCGGCCGGCGTCCGTCAGGCCGAGCAGTTCGCGGGCCAGAAAGAGCAGCCCGGCGCTGGGGCCGTGCTTGCGCCAAAGCGTGCCGTCGGGCCTGCCCGTATTGGGCAGCCACCAGCCCAGACGCACGTTGAAGACCGTCATCAGGAAAGCCAGGGCCGGAGAGGTGCGATAGCCCATGTTGGGGCTGGCCGCCGCGCCCGAAATGGTCATGGCCTTGCCCAGGGAGATGCCCTTTTTCGAAAACCGACCATCCGCATAGATCTTGCTGGGAACGTACCCGCCCCGGTTGTTCTTTGGGTTGGGTTCGCCCTCAGATTCGCTGGGGAACTCGTAGCCGCAGTACAGGGGAGAAAAGAGGAAGGCGCCGGCCTTGCGCTGCTGCCAGGCCAGCCGCGTGGCGTGCACCAGGTTGATCGCTGCGTTGACCAGCAGGTAGGGGCCCCGGAAGTTTTTCCCATCGGGCGCCAGATCGGCCATGCGGACCTTGTTGTCGTCCAGGTCGAAGCCCGTGAAGGGGTGATGGCGCCGCCCGAAGTTCGAGGCGCCGAGATAGGCGCGGATCAGCCGGTTGCCATACAGGGCATGCAGCGAGAAGGTGTTGACGCCCACGCGCCAGGACCAGGCCAGGGTGGCGCCCAACGCCAGACACCCGTAGCCCAGGCAGGCCCAGAAGAGCCGGGGCTCGCTCTGCAACGGACCGAACCATCGATTCAAGAGCGCGATGAGGATGATGAGCAATCCGGCGATGAAAACGACCGGCGCCATAGCCATCACCGCTTTGCGGATCGCCGCCGCCCATCCGGCCGTGTTCGCCTCCTTGCCGGACCGGCCCAGCCATGCGCCGGCCGCGCTGATTCCGGCCCACAGCGCGCCCAGGATGCCGTGGGGATAGGCGTCCAGCTTCACGTGCAGCCACGCCAGGGCCATGGGGGTGAGGATAACCGCCGCCGTCAGGAGGCAGAACAGGACCGTCCACTTGGTGACGGCCGCGAAGATGCGCGCCAGCCACTCGCGCTCCAACTCTTCGAGATCACGCCCGGACAGCCCGATGAAAACGACGGCGAACAGGCTGAAGGCCGCCAGCATCAGCGGCGGCCCGGCCATCACCGCCGCCCAGGAAGCCGAACCCAGCCACTTGAACTCGCCCGTCCAGCTGTTGAACCAACGGCAGATCGCCCAGACGGCGGCGAAGAAAACCAGCGCTCCCAGCAACGCCGAAAAAGCGCGTGCGAATCCAAGCGCCAGCGGCTCCGGACTCGGGGGCTGGGGCGATGCGCCGCGGTCCACGCTGGCCTCGGTTTTGCCCCGGGCCGACCAGGCGCCGAGCAGGCCGAAGCCCAGGACAATGGCCAGGGCAACGACAAAGGCCGAAATGGTCCCGGCCACGTTGTCTGCAGCCAGGAAAGGCTCTTTTTGCTGCCATAGAACGCCCGCTCCCAGCCAGGTGGCGATGATGGTCATGCAGATGGACAGGCGCGCGGAGAAATTGGTGCAGCCGCGGGCCATGCGCCGGCCGCCCCCATTGGATCGGCAATTTTGCAGATCCCGGGACGAGGCGAACGCCGTGGTCGCCATGGCTGCGATGAAAAGCCAATAGACCCAGTCGCTGACGCCGGGCGAAGGGGAGCGGAGCATCAAGGCGTTGAGCACCACCGCGCCGCGAACCCAGAGAACAACCGCGATCAAGGCGCCGACGAGCACCGACAGGGTCAGCGCGAAATTGCGCAGATAGGCGAGGGCCACGGTCCAGGTGTCGGTCCCCCAGAGTCCCTTGCGCGGCGTCAGGTAGTTGGAGAACTCGCGCAGGTGAGCGATGGGCCGGGGTTCGGGCCGCGCGGCCTGGCCATCGGCGTGGGTCCTGAAGGTGCCCACCGATTGCCCTATCGCGTCCATTACTTCCTGAAATCCTTTCTGGGAGTGGCCGGGCCCCTGTTTTTCTATTTCGCGACGGAGCCAGGCCGTCAGCCAGCAGCCGATATAACCGCCTCCGGACACGGTGGACAGATAATCGAACTTTTCCAGGATGCCCAGGCTTGCCAGCGCTTGAAGTACGCCCAGGTTGAAGGTGGCGCTTCGGATCCCGCCTCCTGAAAAGGCCACGCCTGAAAGCTCCGCCTCGTGAGCGTCCGCGATGGTATCGTGGATGCTGGGTCTGTCCGGGCGCAATGTCTCCAGCTCCTTGCGCAGGACTCCCAGGAAGTCCATGGGATAGTCCGGTTCCCGTTGCCGCCTCTGGTCCGAAGCGGTCGGGGGAGATGCTTCGATGCCTTTGGATGGATCGTGGAGCGGATACAGGGGGGGCATGGCGTCCTCCTTGGGATGGGGGTGAAAGCGAGGGGCGTCCCTCTGCGTACGCCACATGGAGCCCAGTCAGTGCATCGGCAAGATCTGGCGACGTTGTCCGATCAGATGGACTATGACCGTGCCAGGTCTCGGCAGCGGTTTTTGAACCAAGGATAATTCACCATATATCCAAATGGGGGCTGGTGCAAATGGATTAGACGTAGATCCAGGCGACCAGCACCAGCAGCGACCAGGCCGTCACCGCCAGGCCCACCTTGGCGTGGGTCGCAAAATCGATGGCGATGCCGCATTCGCCGGCCTGCTCGATGACGATCAGGTTGGCGATACTGCCGATGGTGATCAGGTTGCCGGCAAAGGTGCTGGAGAGCGCCAACAAGTACCATTGCTCGGGCCGCGCGCTGTCCAGAAAACGTACCAGCAGCATGGTGGCCGGCACGTTGCTGACGATATTGCTCAGCGCGGTGGAGACGCCGGTGAGCACCAGAGGGTGCTGGATATCGATGCCCAGTCCAGTGAGATAGCCCACCAGTTGCTCGGGCAGATGCACGAGGCGGATGCCTTCGATGACCACGAACAGGGCGCAGAAGAGGGTCAGCAGGTACCAGTCCACCAGGGCGATGATGTGGCGCGACTGCATCCGGCGGCTGCACAGCAACACGCCGGCGATGCCCAGGGCGGAGAATTCCCGGGGAATGGAAGTAAAGAACAACGCCACCAGCGCCGCCACGGCTACCAGACCTTTGCCGCTCTGCCAGGGATTGAAGAGCGGCCAGTGGCGGCGCTGGTCCTCCCGGCCGGCCGGTAAGGACGCGGCCCAGCGGCCCCGGTAGATCCAGACGATGATGGCATACGCCCCTGCGAAGGCGGCCAGCGCCGGCGGCGTGCACCAGGCCAGAAAGGCGCCGAACGAGAGGTGGCCGAGTTGGCCGATGAGCATGTTCTGGGGGTTGCCGATGATGGTGGCCGCCGAACCGATGTTGCTGGCCACGGCCAGGCCGATGAGGAAGGGGAGCGGGTTCATGCCGGCGCCGAGCAGGGCATAGGCCAGCACCGGCGTGAAGGCCAGACAGACGATGTCGTTGGCCAGCAGGGCCGAGAGCACGGCGCTGACCGCCATGCATATCAGCAGAAAAGTGCGCGGATGGACGCACAGCGTGGCGATGCGCCGGGCCACCCGGGTATAAAACCCGCCCAGGCGCAGCTGGGCCGATACAATCATCAGGGCATAGAGCAGAAGAATAGTGGGGAAGTCGATGCTGGCCACGGCCTGGTCCAGGGGCACCGAACCGCCTACTACCATGGCGATGGCACCCAGCAGGGCGATGCCCGTGCGGTCCAGGCGCAGAAAAGGAATGCGGCCGAGGGCCACGCCCAGATAAGTCAGGGTGAAGATCGCGATCGCCCACATATCGAATGCTCCCGTTTTATGTTTCTAATTGGGGCGTCCGGCATAGCCGAAAGGATCGTAGTCGTCGGCGACCAATATTACCCAGGCCGTGGCGCAGGTGCTGGGGATCGGATTGGCATGCCAGCCGAAAGGAATCCGCATCCGGCGGCTGGCGTAGAGATAGGGAAGCGCGCGGGTCTCGATCAGGCGCGCATATGCCTGGGGCTTGCCCGGAAAGTCGACCGTCGGGTAGTGGTCGTGGCGCAAATTGAGGAGCCCCGCCAGCATGGCCTGTTCGTCCCGGGCCAGGTCTTCCACATAGGCTTTGGCATCCAACGCTCCCTCGGCCCATGCCTTGCTGTAATAGCGGCGCATATTGCGTACCATGAAGATGGCGCCGGCGGTCCACTCCACCGAAAAGACACCCTGGCGGTAGAGGCCCTCTGTCGTGATGCCATTGCCGTCCTGATCCGAGTAGCCCACGCCCCACAGCGTCGGGCCCGCTCCATAGGCGCCCCAGCTTTTCACCCGCTGCCACAGGTGGTAGGCGGTCCCGTTTCCGAACCAGGCGTCGATCTGCCGGGCGCCCAGGGCGGTCACGGCCCAGGTGTTGGCATCCACGGCCCGGGGCGAGAGGGTCGGCACCCAGGCCTGGTTTTGGTCGCGGGCATTGGCCAGCCCTCCCTGGACAAACAGCCCTTCGTGCCAGGCCCGGTGCTGGAGAAAATCCAGCAGGCCGGCGGTGAAGCGGTTGCGGCCCATCGCCCCGCCATGCAGCATGGTCTGGATCGTGGAAAGGGCCTGCCGAATGGCCCGCTTGTCCCGTCCGCTCAGGTCGGCCTGTCCCGACAGTTGGGTCCGCAGGAGGGCCCGCAAGAGGTTCAGGCCGGCGTAGACAGAGAGATTGTTCTCCACCGACACCTGGCAGGGATGCACCAGGGTGCCGCTCACATTTCCCGCCGTGCCGGTGGGTGCGTAGTATACGGCGCCGATCTCGGATTGCATGGCCGCAAAGGCGGGCAGCACGGCCAGGGCCTGCTGAACCGCCAGATCCTCGAAAGGCACGAAGGTGCCTTTCCGGTGACGGACATAGTGCAGATAGGCGGCCTGCAAGGGCCCCAGCAAGAAGGCCCAGGCGTTTTCGCCGGTGATCGGCTTCCAGTCCGACCAACTGATCCTGCCGCGGGCATACATCGGGTTATGGGACGGCAGCGGTCCCGCCACCCGGATGAGGGACTCGTAGGGCGTGCCCACAAAGGGATCCAGCGAAAGCCACTCTCTGCCGAGCATGCGAAAGGCATAGGCTTTTTCGGGATCGCTGATGGCCTGGCCATTGTAGACGAAGAGATCTTTGCGGGTGGGCGCCCGGTTGGCGCCGGCCGTCGCCGTCAGGGCATCGCCTCCGTGCCCTTCGCGGAGCAGCAGCGTCTGGTTGCTGGCCAGATCGTAGGCCTCCGCGGCATAGGCGTTGACAAAGCCGTTGGCCACCTGCCCCAGCACGACGGCGATCTGCCAGACGGCGGCATCATAGATGTTGATGCCGTTGTGCGTATTGACGCGCTCGGTCTGCAATTCTGCGGCCGGCCCCGGTGCCGGCGCCAGCGTGTAGTCATCCGGATTGTAGATGTCGGTCACGGCGCAGCAAGTGACCGGCGAACAGGCGAAGTCGCCCCAGTAGGCGGCACTGTCCAAAAAACTCAGCGGCAGGGCGCGGCCCTTGAGCGCACCGGCGCCGGCCACATAGAGCGCGCCGCCCTGGCTCGCCCGTTCGCTCACCAGGAAGCGGTAGCTGGCCTCGAGCGGCTCGAGGTCGTCCCGGGCCCAGGCCGCAGAAAAGGAGAAGAACAGCAGGAGCATTCCGAATCCGCACCCGAACCGTTTGAAGCGTGTCGTTGTCATATCTGTGACCCTGCAAGCCAGGTGTTCGTCTGAAGATGGCGGGACGTGGTCAGGTCTCATCCTTCGTCGGGGCCGTCTTCCGCTCCCTGGCCTTGAGTAAAATAACCATGGCGGCGCGTCAAGCCGAATGATGGCGGGTAGTGCTCTGTTCTTCAATAGATGCCGGGATCCAGAGGAGAAGAAGGGCCGCTGTCGATTGCAGCAAAGCCGAAGGCCCCAGAAAGGATGCCTGGCGTGCCGGGATTGTGAAAGTTGAAATCCTGCGGGTTTAAGGGTATTCAAGTTTCAAGCAGCCTATATTGACCACAACCGGAGGCCCGCATGTCTCATTCGCGCTGGATAATATTCTTTGGTTTGTTGTCGCTCGCGTGGGTTCCGCACGCGCCCGCCGCCACGGCCCTGAGTCCTTCTTCCGAAGGGTGCCTGGAGTGCCACGGCAGCGTTCATCCCGGCATTGTGGCGGATTGGCAGCGCAGCCGGCATGCGGCCATCACCACCGGGGCGGCCATGGCGGTGTCGGGATTGGGGCTCAAGGTCTCCGGCCGGCAGGTGCCCGAACCCATGCGCGATACGAACGTCGGTTGCGCCGAATGCCACACCCTGCGGCCGGAAGCCCATGTCGACAGTTTCGAGCACAATGGCTACAAGGTTCATAAGGTGGTCAGCCCCGAAGATTGCGCGGTGTGTCACAGCGTGGAACGGGAACAATACGCGGCCAACATCATGTCCGCGGCCCACGGCAATCTGGCCGGCAATGCGCTGTATGCGGACATGACCCGCACGATTCTGGGGACCGGAGAGATCAAGGAACAGGGCCGGATTCATTTTGCGGAGCCCGACGCGCCGACCCGAGCCGACGGTTGCTACTATTGTCACGGTACCCGGCTGGAACTGGAGGGAACGGAACTTCGCGAAACCGACATGGGCCAGCTGACATTTCCCATCATCAAGGGGTGGCCCAACCAGGGGGTGGGCCGCATCAACCCGGACGGCAGCCGCGGCGCGTGCACCAGTTGCCATCCCCGGCACCAGTTCTCCATCGAGGTGGCGCGCAAGCCTTACACCTGCAAAGAGTGCCATGCCGGCCCGGATGTGCCGGCCTACAAGGTTTACGAAGCCAGCAAGCACGGAAATATCTTCTCGTCCGTGGGCGGTCGCTGGAATTTCGATCATGTGCCCTGGACCGTGGGCGAAGATTTCGGCGCGCCGACCTGTGCCGCCTGCCACATGAGCCTCGTCGTCAATGCCGACGGCGTGGTGGTGGCCCGCCGGACCCATCAGGTGAGCGACCGGCTTCCCCGGCGTATCTTCGGATTGATCTACGCCCATGCCCAACCCAAATCTCCCGACACCACCATCATCCGCAACAAGGCTGGCCTGCCGTTGCCGACCGATCTGGACGGCACGCCGGCGGCTGAGTTTCTCATCGATGGCAAGGAGGCCGCCGCCCGGCTGAGCGCCATGCAAGCCACCTGCCGGGCCTGCCATGGCACCTCCTGGGTGCGCGGCCATTTCGAACGCCTGGACGGCGTGGTGGCCGCCACCAACGCCCAGGTGCGCGCGGCCACCCAACTGATGCAGGCCATCTGGAAAAAGGGATACGCCCAGGGCTCGGGCAACGGGGGCAGCCTGTTCGACGAGGCCATCGAGCGGCGCTGGAACGATGCCTGGCTGATGTACGCCAACTGTATCCGTTTTTCTTCGGCCATGGCCGGCGGCGGCGATTACGGCGTCTTCCAGGAAGGCCGCTACCACCTGAACAAATCGGTCATGGAGATGGCCGACTGGCTCAAAACGCGCGAAGCGGGAAAAAACTGATGAAAGGTGGCACACAAAACCGGCCCGGCCGGTTCAGGCATGCGGCATGACCGATTTCTACTGGCTTCTGATCGGCGGCATCTTATTTTTCTCCTGGTCCAGCGCGCTGCATGCGCTGTTGTATAAGCGCGACCCGCGGGCGGCGCTGGCCTGGATCGCCGTGTGCATCATGTTTCCGCCGTTCGGCGCACTGTTCTACTTTCTCTTCGGGATCAATCGCGTGCGCACCCACGGTCAACGCCTGGGCGGCCCTCTTACCCTGTTCTTGCACATGGGTGCCGGGGCGGCCGAGGGTGGGATCGTGCCGGCCATACCCCCTTCGGCAGTGCCCGATGCCTTCCAGCCCATCGCCAACCTTTCGGACCGCATCACCCGGCAACCGCTGCTGGGGGGCAACCGGGTCGAATCCTTGAGCAACGGCGAAGAGGCCTTCCCGGCCATGCTGGCCGCCATCGCGCGTGCCCGACAGTCGGTGTACCTGTGCACTTATATCTTCGAGTCCAACTTCACGGGACGGCGCTTCATTGCGGCCCTTGCGGGGGCCGTGGCCCGGGGGGTGGATGTGCGGGTGATCCTGGACGGAGTGGGGGAGTACTACTCCTGGCCCAAGGCCAGATGGCTGCTCAAGCGGGCCAAGGTCCCGGTGGCCCGGTTCTTTCCGCCACGCCTGCTGCCGCCTTCAATTTTCATCAATTTGCGCAACCACCGGAAAATTCTCGTGGTGGACGGCGTCGAGGGCTTCACGGGCGGCATGAACATCGGCGACCGTCATCTTGCCGCCGACAGCACCAGACCAGGACGGGTGGAGGATCTGCATTTCCGCGTGGCCGGACCGGTGGTGGCCCAGATGGAGCAGATTTTTCTGGCCGACTGGCGGCTTTGCACCGGAGGCGAGGAGCCGCTGCCCATCCGCAGCGGCGATGTGCGCAGGGGCGATGCTTATTGCCGGGCCGTGGCCGACGGGCCCAACGACGACATCGACAAACTGGCCATGATCCTGGTCGGCGCGGCAGCGGCGGCCCGGGAGCGGATTTTTATAATGACGCCCTATTTCCTGCCGAACCGGGAACTGGTGGGCGCGCTCCAGTCGGCGGCGCTGCGGGGGGTGGCGGTGCGCATCCTGCTGCCGGCCAAGAACAACCTGCCCTATGTCAAGTGGGCCTCGGACAACATGCTCTGGGAACTGCTCCAGCACGGGGTGCGCATCGCCTACCAGCCGCCGCCCTTCGTGCACACCAAACTCTTTCTGGTGGACGACGTTTACACCATCATGGGTTCGGCCAATATCGATCCGCGCAGCTTGCGTCTCAACTTCGAGATGGTCTTGGAGATCTTCGACGCTGAGCTGAATCAGACCTTGCGCACGCGGTTCGTGCAGGCCCTTGCGCGTTCACGGGAGGTTTCCCTGGCCGAGATGGACAACAGGTCGCTGCCCGTGCGCATCCGTGACGCCCTGTGCTGGCTGTTTACGCCCTACCTTTGAGTAAGCGGAAGTGTGCCAACAGCGTTGTATGCAATGGGATTTCGATTCATTGGAGGAAGGGAATTCGTCGGGGGACTTAAAGCTGGTTTCAGGTTTCAAGTTTTAGGTGTCAGGTGTGGCACTCGAACGATTAGAGCCTTGAAGGGATGCAACGCCATGACGCACACACGAGAAACAGTTAAGACCTAAGAGAGCAAAGGAGGGCGTCATGCCCACAACCACGCACCACCTCAAAGTCCTGATGCTCGATGCTTCCAGCGGTTTCTACCGCATGCAGCGCTATCGGGTGGGTGATTTCTTCGGTCCTGTGGACCTGGGCATTCACCTGGCCTACAAGTACAACGGCCTGACCATCGGCGGCGGCCTGCTGGCCGGTTCCGTGCTGCCCGGCACCAACCGCCTGGTTTTTTGCGGCATCTCTCCCTGCTGGCACGGCTTTTACGTTTCCACCATGGGCGGTGCGGCCCTGGTCTTCGACAACCTGGGCATCAACCTGCTGACGATCATCCGCCAGGCCCCGCAGCCCAGCCTGCTCTACCTGAACCGCAACCACGGCGAGGAGATCGAGGTGGAACTGGCACCGGTATCCCCCGATCGGATATGGTCGCAGGGGCGCGGCGGCGTTTATGCCATTATGCGCCGGGCCCTCGAACAGTTCGGCGGCCGCTACGCCCAAGATCCCCGCGTGCTGGCCGTGGGGCCCGCGGCACTTCATTCCGACATGGGGGCCGTGGCCTCGGCGCCGGTGAAAAAAGGATCCCTGACCCATGTGGACACCTGGGCCGGGCGGGGCGGCTTCGGCAGCAAATTGCTTCAGGAACACGGCATCATCGGCATCATCTACGGCGGCACCCATCTGGACGAAGACTTCACCGACCGCAAGGTGGCCGATCAGTGGTTCCAGGACAAGTACAACCAGCGGATGGCGGCCAAGGACCTCGATGCCACCACCAAGTACCGTTACGATCCCAAATTCAACACCGGCGGCACGTTCGGCGTCAACTACGCCACCATGGAAGGCAACATCCTGGCCTTCAACTACCAGACCATCCACTGGAGCGAAGCCCAGCGCCGGGATCTGCACCAGCGCTTCATCCTGGATCACTACCTCAAGCAGTTCAACACCGAAACCATCGAACCGAAGCAGCAGCGCAACTGCGGCGAGCCGTGCGCCGCGGTCTGCAAGAAGATGCACGGCATCTACAAGAAGGATTACGAACCCTACCAGACCATGGGACCGCTATGCGGCATCTTCGACCAGCGTGCCGCCGAGCGGCTCAACCAGCACGCCGACATGCTGGGGTTCGATGCCATTTCGGTGGGCGGCGTGCTCGCCTGGCTCATGGAGTGTTTGCAGACCGGTCTGGTGACGCCCGGCGAGCTGGCGGTGAACCAGACCCCGCGCTGGGAGATGGCGGGATTCGATGTGGTGGCCGATTCCATGCACAACGCCGAATTGGGCATGGCCCTGTTGGACCAGATGGCCCACCCCGAAGGCCGGCTGCGGATGCCGTTCGGTGCCCGCAAATGGGCCCGGCGACTGGCCCGGGAAAGGGGCAAGGAGGTTCTGGACCGCTTCGTCTTCAATGCCTTCGCGCGCCAGGGCTGGATGGTGCCCAACCAGTACTGGAGCCCGGGGGTTCTGGCGCCCATGGCCATCATGGGCAAGTACTACATGCACTACGGGCGGGACTTCGTGCCGCCGCGGCGCCTCGGGCAGTTATGCGCCCAGCGCATGCTCAAGGAGCTGCTCATCGACAACCTGGGCGTATGTCGGTTCCACAGGGCCTGGGCCGAAGATCTGCTGCCCGACATCGTGGAGAAGATCTTCGGGCAGAAAGCGGTGCTGCTGCGCGCCATAGCGCTCACCGCCAGCCGCATCACCAGCCGCAACGCCTCGGTTTTCTGGGAGTCGGCCCGCAACGCAGACCTGGTCTATACCTTCCTGAAGAACAAAAAAGAGATCGACCACGTTCAGAACGCCGAACTGGACCACTGGCTCGGACGCTTCGAAGCGGACCGCGCCGCTGCGGCCTTTGACTTCTGGTACGACATGCATAAAGGCATCCACGAATCGCTGCGGGAGTTTCCCGATTGAGGTTCAAGCGGTCTCGATCCTTCAGCGACTCGGCTGCCGTGCAGAGCAAATCGATGGGGATCGGGTGGCCCGTGGTTCAGATGTGGATGGCCCCGCACACGGGCGCCGGCCAGGGCAAACGGCTGTCTTCGGTCAGCTGGGTGTCGAAGCGCCTGGCGATGCGGGGCGGCAGCGGGCTGGACTTGCGCTGACGCAGGTCGACATGCGTGCCCAGGGCTTCCAGGGCCGCGGCGGCGACGCCAGTCGATTCGTTGACCATGAAGTGCATGAAGTGGAAGCGTTTTTCCGAGCGGCCCAGAATGCGCGTGTGCACGGCCACGTTCTGTCCGGCCTGCACCTCGGCCCAGTAGGTGACAAAATGCTTCAAGGCAAAGCCGCCGGCATGGCTGCGCTCGAAATAGCCGGCGTCCAGGCCCATGGCATCGAAAAAGCGCCAGGTGGCATTATCGAACAGGGACATGTACCAGCGCACATTCATGTGGCCCATGGCGTCGATATATTCGGCCGGAATGGTCTGCCGGTGGTACAGGGGCAGCATGGCGATCTGGGCCAGGCTGAGCTGGCCCGTTTGATGGCCTGGTTCGATTTGATCGGGTACGAGTGACTTCGGCATGGATATCAATTAAACGGGTTTACGACATACGACTCGCCCTTGCCCACGCCGATGGGCGCCACACCGGATTTGGTGCCGTCCTCGGCCTCTTTGGTCTGGCTGATCTTGAGCTTGATGCTGTCGGTTCCCAGGTTGGCGCCGGATTCATCGTAGGCTTCGACGGTGATGCGGTGAATTCCCACGGTCAGGGCGTTGGTTTTCAATAGCGCGCCCTCGCCGATCTTGCCATCCAGTTGGGAGTTCCAGACGATTTTGACCTTGGGGATTTCGCCGCCCGCGGCGTTTTTCACAGTGCAGGCGAAAACGATGCTGTCGCTCACAACATGAACGCTGTCATAGTTGGGGCTGGTAATCTTGACCGCAGCCCCCTGCGCCGCAACGGCGGGCGAGATCGCCACGGCGCCCAGCACCAGGGCGGTTATGGCCCAGGTAAACAAGCAAACGATGCTCCTTGTATGCATCACACGACTCCTTTCCTATCTGTCGCTGGCGGCGGCATCGACGACCAGGCCGCCTTTTATAACAACTCCACCATCAGGGCAATTATTATCCAAGGAGGCTCAAATCCGGCCAATGTCGCAGCAGAAATGGCCGCCTCCAGACGGGGACGGATACCCTGGTACCCCCCTTATCGCCACTGCGGCCGAAAACTTGAAGCGATTCGGACGCCCCGGCCCATGACCTGAACGCACTGTGCGCGCTTTGGCCCCGAATGAATGCTGTTCAGCCAGAATCCCTGCCGTTCAGAGACAGGGCTTGACAAATGACCACCGCGGTGTTTTTATCGGCGGCAATTCGAGGTGACGTGTGATGGTCGGTCTTGGCGGGTTTCAGCTTTTTGGGGGGATATGGCGTCGCTTTGCGCTGTGGCGCCGCATGCCCCCGGTCTGACACCCTTTCAAACCGCCGATGAAACCAATCCAGGACCGTGGGCTTTCCCCCACGGTCTTTTTTTTGGATCCGGGGGATCGCACCGCGGGCCGCTGACAGCAAGGAGGAAAATCAGATGCTGATCGTCATGAATCGCAACGCCACGGCCGAGCAGATCCAGCGGGTGGTCCAGATCATCGAATCCAGAGGGTTCACCGCCCGGCCCATTCCCGGCGGCGACCGGGTCTCCATCGGAATTCTGAACAACGAAGGGCCCGTGGACCCGGCGCTCTTCCTGGGACTGGCGGGGGTCAAAGAGGCGATTCCGGTGACCCGGCCCTACAAACTGGTCAGCCGCGAGATCAAGCACGAAGACACCCTGATCCAGGTGGGCGGGGTGACCATCGGCGAGGGGCATCTGACCATCATGGGCGGACCGTGCGCCATCGAAAGCGAGCGGCAGGCCCTGACCATCGCCGAGCATGTCAAAAAGGCCGGCGGCCATGTTTTCAGAGGCGGCGCCTACAAGCCGCGCACCTCGCCCTACACCTTCCAGGGATTGGGGCTGGAGGGGCTCAAGATCATGGCCAAGGTGCGCGAACGGTTCGACATGCCGGTGGTGACCGAGGTGATGGACAACGAGACCTTCGACCAGGTGGAAGATTATGCCGACATCGTCCAGATCGGCACGCGCAACATGCAGAACTTCAGCCTGCTCAAGCGTGCCGGCCTGAGCCGGCGGCCCGTCATGCTCAAGCGGGGCATGTCGGCCACCCTGGAAGAGTGGCTGATGGCGGCCGAATACATCATGGCGGCCGGCAACCACCAGGTGATCCTGTGCGAACGCGGCGTGCGCACCTTCGTGCGCCACAGCCGCAACACACTGGATCTGTCGGTGGTGCCGGTGGTGACGAAAGAGAGCCACCTGCCCATTATCATCGATCCCAGCCATGCCGCCGGCGTGCGCGACCAGGTGCTCCCCCTGAGCCGGGCCGCGGTGGCCGTGGGGGCCCATGGCCTGATGGTGGAGGTGCACCACGAGCCGCAAAATGCCTTGAGCGACGGTGCCCAGTCGCTCTATCCCGAACAGTTCGTGCGGCTGTGCGCGGATGCACGCAGAATGCATGCGATGGTGCATGAAAAATGATCGGTCGATTACCGCAGGCGTAAGACACCGGATTTCACGGAATTGCTGTTGGATTTTTTACGTCAGGTCTCAGGAACAGGCTTTCTCGATTTCCATCTCATCGAAAGACGCAGGACCATGAACGAAATCAACGTTACCGGCCAGAGCGGGCGTTCGCGGATTTTAATCGGCGAAACCCTGGCGCGTTTGGGACGCTACCTGCCCGAGGGGCGCACCGTCATCATCACCGACGAAAATGTCCGGCAGCTTTACGGCTCCCGATTTCCCGAAGCAGAGGTCATCACCATCGGCCTGGGCGAAGCCCACAAGACCCTGGAGACCCTGGCCCTGATCTACGATCGGCTGATCGCCGCCGAGGCGGACCGGGCCACCTTCATCGTGGGCATCGGCGGCGGGATCGTGGGGGATGTCACCGGCTTTGCCGCCTCCACCTACATGCGCGGCTTGCGTTTCGGTTTTGTGGCCAGCACCCTGCTGGCCCAGGTGGATGCCACCGTGGGGGGCAAAAACGGGGTCAACTTCAAAGGCTACAAGAACATGGTGGGGGTCTTCAACCAGCCCGAGTTCGTGATCATCGACATCGGCCTGCTCAAGACCCTGCCGGCGGCCGAAATCGCCTGCGGTCTGGCCGAGATCGTCAAGCATGCCTGCATCGCCGACGCCGCCTACCTGGACGACATCGAGCGTCACGTGGCGGCCATCGGGGCCCTGGACGAAACCGTGCTGCGGCGCCTGGTGCGGCGTTCGGTGGAAATAAAGGCCGGCGTGGTCAACCAGGACGAACGCGAAGCCGGCGAGCGGCGCAAGCTCAACTTCGGCCACACCCTGGGCCACGCCTTCGAAAAGACCCTGGGCATCTCCCATGGCGCGGCGGTCAGTGCCGGCATGGCCATGGCCGCCGAGCTGTCGGTGGCCCGCGGATTGCTGACCCAAGCGGATAAAGCGCGCATCATCGCGCTGCTCCAGCGGTTGAACCTGCCCACGGCCCTGGATTTCGACCGCCAGGCCGTGTTCAACGCCCTGCAAAAGGACAAGAAGCGGCAGCAGACCCAGATTCATTTCGTGCTGCTCCAGGGCCTGGGCCGGGCCGTGGTGCAAGCCATCTCCATCGAAGAACTGGGGCGCTGGCTGCTCAAGGGGCGATGAGGCGCCGTTCCTCCGGAGAAACGACCTTGATGCAGACAGATCCCATGCCGGCCGCGGCCGTCGGATTGCAGGCCCTGCCGCGCGCCACCAAGATGAAGACCCTGGCCGGCGTGCTGCTGGCCATGTTTCTGGCCTCCCTGGACCAGACCATCATCGGCACGGCCATGCCGCGTATCATCGCCGACCTAGGCGGCTTCAGCCATTACACCTGGGTGGCCTCGGCCTATATCATCGCCTCGGCCATCATCATGCCCATCACCGGACGGCTGACCGACATGTACGGACGCAAGACGTTCTACATCATCGGCCTGCTGATGTTTCTCTTCTCGTCGGTAGCCTGCGGCCTGAGCCAGACCATGACCCAGTTGATCATCGGCCGCGCGGCCAAGGGACTGGGGGCCGGCATGATGATGGCCACCGGTTTCGCCGTGATCGGGGATCTCTTCGCGCCGGCCGAGCGCGGCCGCTACATCGGCCTGGGCAGCGGGCTCTTTGCGCTCTCTTCGGTCATCGGGCCGACCCTGGGCGGGTACATCACCGATACCTTCTCCTGGCACTGGATCTTCTTCATCAACATCCCCTTCTGCCTGGCCCTGATCGTCATGTTTGTGCTTTACTTCCCCCATCTGCGGCCCCAGTTGCGTCAGCACCGCATCGATGTGGTCGGTATCCTGGCCATGGTGCTGGTCATCGCGCCGGCCATGCTGGCCTTGAGCTGGGGCGGCGGCGAAGCGGGATGGCGACAGAGCCCGATCCGCTGGCTTTTTGCGCTCTCGCTGTTGATGTTCTTCTGCTTTCTGGTCATCGAATACTACAGCGCCGAGCCCATCATTCCGCTGGGCATCTTCAGGGACCGCATCGTGGCGGCCTCGTTGGGGGTGACCCTGCTCACCGGCTTCGGTCTGTTCGGCAGCATCGTCTTCATTCCGCTTTTCCTGCAAGGGGTCATGGGGGCCAGCGCCACGGTGAGTGGCAACTTCCTCACCCCCATGATGCTCGGCGTGGTCTTCGGCAGCATCGTCTCCGGGCAGCTGCTCTCGCGGGCCGGCGGCCACTACAAGCTGCAGGGGGTCGCAGGCCTCGCCATTCTGGCCCTGGGCATGTTTCTGCTGAGCCGCATGAACGTGGCCACCACGGCCGGCCAGACAGTGCTGTACATCACCATCGCCGGTATCGGCCTGGGGGTGACCATGCCGCTGTACACCATCGCCGTGCAAAACGCCGTGCCCTATGAACTGCTGGGGGTGGCCACTTCGGTGACGGCCTTTTTCCGCTCCCTGGGCGGCGCCTTCGGTCTGGCCGTCCTCGGTGCGGTGATGCACACGCGATTCTCCGCCCACCTGATGGCGCATCTGCCGTCCGATCTCGGAGCGCTCGTGCCCACTTCGCCCCTGATGGGCATGGTGAGCAATCCCCAGGCCCTGGTGCATTCGGAAAAGCAGCGTCTGCTCAAGGCGGCGCTGGCCCAGGCCGTGCCCCGGGGGGCGGAATTGTTCGAACCATTGCTCCAGCTCATGCGCGAGGCGCTCCAATCGGCCCTCTCCCGGGTCTTCTTCACGGGGCTGCTGGTAATCGTGGCGGCCTTCGTCGTGAATCTCTTTCTCAAGGAGATCCCCCTGCGCCGCCAACACGCGCCTGTGGCGACCAAAGCCGGCGCTCAGGGGGTATAGGCGGTCATGGCATTTTCACGGCGATATGACTGGCACTTTCCGCCCAATGCCCTGGGGGAGTTGCTGGCCCGCAAGCAGGCCGCGGGTCGGGCGCTCCTGGATCTGACCCAATCCAACCCCACCCGGGTGGGCCTGGATTATGCGCGCGAGGCGATCCTGGCAGCCCTGGCCCGGCCGGGGGCCCTGGTCTACGAGCCCAGCCCCCGCGGCCGGCCGGAGGCGCTGGGCGCCATCGCCGAATACTACCACGGGCTCGGCTGCCCGCTGGATGCGGCCCAGCTCTTCTTGACCGCCAGCACCAGCGAGGCCTATGGGCATCTGTTCAAGCTGCTGGGCGACCCGGGCGACGAAGTGTTGATCCCCACGCCGGGCTATCCCCTGCTGGCCTACCTGGCCCGCTTCGAAGGCCTGCGCGCCGTTTCATACCCCACGCGGTACAGCGAAGAAAAGGGCTGGTCCCTCGACCTGGAGGTGATCGAGGCGCTGGTGACCCCCCGCACCCGGGCCGTGTTGGCGGTAAGCCCCAACAATCCCACCGGCGCTTACCTCAAACCGGCGGAGTTGGGTGCCCTGGACGCGCTGTGCACCCGGCACGACCTGGCCCTGGTGGTGGACGAAGTCTTCGCCGACTATGCCGGGCCGACGGCGCCGCCCCCGCCGCTGCGCACCGCCGCCGGCCGCACCCGCTGCCTGACGTTCGTGCTCAACGGTTTTTCCAAAATGGTGGCCTTGCCCCAGGTCAAGCTGGGGTGGGTGGCGGTTTGCGGCGACGTGGATTTGGCCCGGGAGGCGGGGCGGCGCCTGGAGGCGTTGCTCGATTTCTACCTTTCGGTCGCCGGCCCGGTGCAGCACGCCGTGCAAAGGCTGCTTGCCGGCCGGGAGGCCATCCAACGCCAAATCGTCGCCCGCCTGGAAGTCAATGAAGCCTGGCTGCATTCCCAGGCCGACCGCAGCGGCCATGGCCGTGTGCTGCGCCGGGAAGGCGGCTGGTATGCCGTGGTGGAACTCCACGACACCCTCGACGACGAGGCCCGTGTGCTGGACCTGCTCGAGCGCTGGGACACCCTGGTGCATCCGGGCTTCTTCTATGACTTCAACCGGGACGGCTTCGTGGTGCTCAGCCTGCTGCCGCCGCCGGAGATCTTCCAGGCCGGCGCGGCTCATCTCCTGAGCGTTCAACCGAAGTAAAGCAAGCCGAACAATAACGCTGCCAGGCCGATGCGGTACCAGCCGAAGATCGTGAAGGTGTGGGTGCGGACATAGGCGAGCAGCCATTTGACCGCCGCGAACGAGACCGCCGCCGAGACGATGAAGCCCAGCAGCACCATGCCCCAATCCTCGGCCGGCGCGCCCGGTAGCGGATGGCTCAGGGCCTTTACGATCTTCAGGCCGCCGGCGGCCAGCATGGTGGGGATGCCCACCAGGAAAGAGAATTCGGTGGCCGCGGGCCGGCTCAGGCCCAGCAGCAGCATGAACAGGATCGTGGTGCCCGAGCGCGAGGCGCCGGGGAATACGGCGGCCACCAGCTGGCCGAGCCCCACGGCCACGGCGATGGCCCAGGTCACCGATTCGTCCGACCGCCGCCCGCGCAGTCCCATCTCGATACCCACGAAAGCAATACCACCGATGAGAATGGCCCAGGCCACCGGCCCTAACGCTTCGGGCAGCTGGAAGCCGAAGTGATCGAGCAGCAGCCCGCCCACGGCGGTGATCCCGAAGGCCGCGGCAATTTTGAGTGCATAATCCTGGGTGGCGCGCTCCCGCCACTGGAAGCAGAACTGGCGCAGCCGCTGGGGAAAGAGCGGCAACACGGCGATAACCGCCCCGCTCTGGATCACGATGTTGAAAAGGTCGCTCTGGCGCGGCAGCCAATGCTCGGCGATGAGCAGATGGGCCGTGGAGGAGATGGGCAGAAATTCGGTGATGCCTTCGATGATGCCGAGGATGACGATGGCGATCCAGGTAGACATGGGGTGGCGCCTCCTATGGAACCAATTCGCTGCGCAGCTGCTTATAAAAATGGTGAAAGACGTCGCTCTCGGTCTTGCGCGGCCGGGGCAGCCGTACGGCCACGGTTCGCGCCACCCGGGCCGGATGGCGGTCCAGCACCAGGATGCGGTCGGCCAGCATGATGGCTTCGGCGATATCGTGGGTGACGAACAGGATCGTGTGCCCCAGATCCTGCCACAGGCCCAGCAGCAATTGCTGCATCCCTTCCCGGGTCTGGGCGTCCAGGGCCCCGAACGGCTCGTCCATGAGCAGCACCTGGGGCTTGAGAATCAGCACCCGGGCCAGGGCCACGCGCTGCTTCATGCCGCCGGAGAGCTGGCGCGGCAGATAACGGCGATACGGTCCCAGGCCGACCATCTCCACGAAACGGTCCACTTCGCGGCGCAGATTGCGGCCGGACAGGCGCGTCTTGAGCCCCAGGCCGATGTTCTCGGCCACGGTGAGCCAGGGAAAGAGGGCGTCTTCCTGGAAGACCACCCCGCGGTCGGCCCCCGGACGGGTCACCGGCCGGCCATGGACGCAGACCCGCCCACTGCTGGGCGGCAGGAACCCGGCGATGATTTTCAGCAGGGTGCTTTTGCCGCAGCCGCTGGGCCCCAGCAAACAGACCAGTTCCCCGGGCTGGATGGTGAATTCCAATTCCTGAAGCACCCAGGCGTCCCGGCCGGCCAGGGTGAAGTATTTGCCCAACCTCACGACTTCCAGGGCCGGCGCGGCCGCCGGTGCGGCCGGCGGGGCGATCAGCTTGAGTCTGGCATCGTTTTTCGGGATCATGCCATCCTCCGGGCGCTCTTGAAGGCGAGCTTGAGCAGCACTTGGAGCAGATCGTCGCTCAAACGCCCCATCACGGCGATGACGATGATGCCCACCATGATCATGTCGATGCGCCCGAGCATGCGGGCGTCCATGATGATGGCCCCCAGGCCGTCGGGCACGCCGGTGAGTTCCCCCAGTACCAGGTAGGCCCAGGCGATGCCCAGGCCCAGACGCAGGCCGGTGACGATCTGGGGCATGGCCGCCGGAATCAGGATGGCGAAGACCCCCCGAAGGCGACCGATGCCCATCATGGCGCCCGATTGATACAGCAGGGGATCGATCTGGCGGGCGCCGCCGGCGGTGTTGAGATAGATGGGGAAGAAGGCCGCCAGGGAGACCAGGAAGACCGTGGCCGGCAGGCCGATGCCGAACCACACCAGGGCCAGGGGCAGCCAGGCGATGCCCGGCACCGCCCGGGCGGCATGGATGGTATTGCCCACGATCTTCTGGAACACGGCCGTGCGACCGGAGAGCAGGCCCATGGGCAGACCCAGCAGCACCGCCAGCCCGAATCCAAGCAGGACACGCCAGAGGCTGGCCCGCAGATCGCCGAGAAACCGGCCGGCGTAGGGCGCCTCGCCGGGGGCGCCGAAGATGTAGCCATAGGCCGAAGCGACGATACGCCGGGGCGACGGCAGCAGATAGGCCGGCACCAGGTGCCAGGCGCTCGCCGCGCACCAGGCCAGCACCAGCAGGGCCGGCAGGACCCAGGGCAACAGGCCCCACCGGCGCGATCCATTCATAAAGGGCATCGGGGCGGTTACTCTTTCTTGCCGCTGCTGTTCAAGAGCGCCTGGTCGGCGATGATCTGCCGCACGAAGCGCAGGTCGAAGAGCCGCTCGTAGTCCGGCTGCCGTTCGATCATCTTCAGCGCCTGCATGCGTTCTCCCAGGGCCTTGACCTTGGCCACGAAGGCGTCGTCCATTTCCCAGGCCAGCTCCATGTTGGCGGCCGCTTTCTGCAGGACCTCCACCGGTGTTCCGAACTCGGCGGCTTTACCCAGCCATTGGGCCTGATGGCGCCGCAGGAAATCGGTGGCCCGGGCGTGGGCCTTGACCAGATCCGCCACCAGCTCGGGCCGCTTGTCCACCGTGTCGCGGGTGACGATCATGGCGGCGTTGATGGTGCCCACGGCGCCTTCGTAATAGGGGTAGGCCAGGATGCGGCCATAGCCCTGGTCCACGGCCAGGGCGGGGAAAGGCTCGCCGGAGAGGAAGGCGTCGATGCCACCCTGGGCCAGGGCCGTGCCCATGTCGAAGAAATCGACCCGGGTCAGGCGCACGTCCCGCTCCGGGTCGAGGCCGGCGCGCAGCAGGGTTTCGCGCAGCAGGATCTCGTGCATGGTGCCGGGCACGTAGCCGATCTTCCTGGTTTTCAAATCGGCCGGGGCCTTGATGGGGCCGTCGGCGCGCACCACCAGGGCCGAGCATTTGTTGCACAGCGCCGCCACCACCACCACCGGCTGGCCCTGGGACGCGGAATGAATGGCGTGGGCCAGCGTGGTGCCGCACATGTCCAGGCTGCCGGCCAGCAGGGCGGTCTTCTGGTCGGCCGGATTGGTGAACGCCAGCACTTCGCAGGTTTTGCCGGTGCCTAAAAAATACTCGTAGAAAAAGGGCTGGATGGTCTGGGCGGTTTTCCAGGTGCCGATCCTGATCGCCGGATCGGCGGCGGCCGCCCCCGAGGTCCAGAACACGATGAGAACAGCAGCGATCCAATTTTTCATATTACACCTGACTTTCCATCTTCATCTGGCCACCGGCAACTGCTTGCCTGAAACAATTGGAGGGTCTGTCCGGATCCCACCCCATCTCCCGGTGCAGTGTCCGGCAGCGGTCGATGGCCTGGCCGCGGCCCTTGCCGGTGTCGGCCTGCCCGTCCCGGGGGCTGGCGCCCACTTCGGGAAAGAGCAGGTTGGCGCCGGCCATGAGCGCCGCGCCGTTGGGCTCGTGGGTGCAGTGGGCCACGGGAATATCCCCCATGACCAGGCGCGAGACGGCCACCAGTCTGGCCATTTCGAGTTCGCTGATCATGCCGTGGCCGCTCATGGGCGACCCCGGAAAATTGATGCGCCGCATGACGCCGCTGTAGGTGGCCTCGTACCGCCGGGCCAGCAGCATCAGCTCCACGATCTCTGCGGGGCTGTGCTCGGGCCCCACCGGCTCCACGCAGTTCATCCAGCACAGGCCCACATCCTTTATGACCTGGATGGTGGCGATGCGCTTTTCGGGTTTGAGGGGTGTATCGCGGCCCTCGCCCAGGCGCACGGCATGGTAGAAGCCCACGAACCCGGCGGCCAGCAAGGCTTCGCCTTCCTTATGGGTGATATCCCGGGTGTTGGCCACCAGGGGCGTGCGCACGGCGCTCTTGAGCAGACGGCCGATTTCCAGAAAGCGTGCCAGGGGAAAGTTGCCGGTGGTCATCAGGTTCAGGGCGTCGGCTCCCTGGGCCTCGGCGTTGCGGGCCCACTCCAGGAGCTGCCCGTCGTCGAAGGTCACCGACTCGGTGAAGATGCCGGCTTCGACGGTGAGGGCGCAGAAACGACAATTCAGAGGGCAGGGCGCCACGTTGAGGCCGATGTGAAAGTGATTTTCCCCCTTCCCGCCGAACCGTTCCCGGGAAAGGGCATCGGCGGTCTGCATCAGGGCATAACTCTCCCGGCCGTGCAGGGGCAGGGCCATGAGGGTCAGGGCCTGGTCGCGGTTCAAGCCTTCCCCGGCGGCGCCCTGTTTCAGGATATCGGCCACGGCAGGCGAAATGGTCCAGCTCATCGTCACTCCTCGGGAGGGTCGGCCGCTTCTGCGACGGCGCGTTCGCGCACTTTAGCAGATCTCAGGATGGAAAAGAAAGGTCCAACTTCCGGTTTTTAGGGTTTGCTTTTTCGGAAGAATCGCCTAATTGAAGAAACCCCGGTGCAAGGGGCACTGATAGAGAAGGAAGGGCAACAGATGGTGTCCGAATTCGATGAACTGAACGCGATCTACGATCGGTTTGCGGCCGACAGCGCCCCCTATCGCACCGAGGCGGCCTGCGCCAGAGGGTGCGCCTTCTGCTGCACCGATGCCGGTCGCATCGACATCACCACCCTGGAAGGGCTGCGGATCCGACGGATCATGGCAGGGCTGCTCAGAAACCGGCGCGTGGCATTGGAAAAGAGTTTGAAGCAGGAGTTCAAAAAGCGGGAAGCGGGCCTGACGGTCCCTTGCCCGTTTCTCATGAAGAACAACGCCTGCATGATCTACGAGGCCAGGCCGTTCGCCTGCCGCCGCGTCTATTCGTTGCACCGCTGCAGTCAGGCCCGGCCGCCGCTGCTCCATCGTCAGGTGATGCAGCTGGGAACTGAAGCCGTCGCCGCCCTGCAGCGCCTGGACACCCACGGCTATACCGGCCATATCTCTTATATCTTACACATGCTCGACGTGCCCCGGTTCCTGGAAACTTACCTCGCCGGCCAATTCAAACCCGAAGAGGTCATGGCCTTCGGCAAGGGCCATGGGATCGTCATCAACAAGAGGATGGTCCAGCCCTAAAAAATCATTGCCAGCTCCGGGGCAAACGATAAATACTGTTTGCCATCGCGGATGTTCTGCTTCAACGATCACCCCACACCCCATCCGCACCAACTTCAGGAGAAAAAAATGCAGCCACCTTCCATCACCATCGGTGCGGCCCAGGGCGATCTGGTACGCCATCTGGGCCGCATGGGCAATCGTCATGGATTGATCACCGGCGCCACCGGGACCGGCAAGACCGTTACCTTGCAGGTGCTGGCCGAAGGCTTCTCGCGCCTGGGGGTGCCGGTGTGGGCCGCCGACATCAAGGGCGACCTGTCGGGGCTGGCGGCCGCCGGCCGGCCCCACCCCAAGATCGACGAACGCCTGGCCGCCATCGCGTTGCCGGAGTATCGCCAGCAGCCTTGTCCGGCGCTCTTCTGGGACGTGGACGGCCAGAGCGGTCATCCCGTGCGCACCACCATGTCCGAACTGGGACCGCTGCTGCTCAGCCACCTGCTGGAGCTCAACGAGGCCCAGAGCGGGGTCATATACGCCGCTTTCGATTATGCCGACGACCAGGGGATGCTGCTGCTGGACCTCAAGGACCTGCGCAGTCTGCTGGCCTGGATGGCCGAGCACAGCCGCGAGCTGGGCACGGCCTACGGCAACATCGCCAGTGCCAGCGTGGGGGCCATCCAGCGCCGCCTGCTGGTGCTCGAAGAGCAGGGCGCCGAGCACTTCTTCGGCGAGCCGGCCTTGCAGCTGGCCGACCTGATGCACACCGATTTTTCCGGTCGGGGCGTCGTCAGCCTCTTCGACGCCGGCCGCCTGATCCACCAGGCGCCGCGGGTCTACGCGGCTTTTTTGCTCTGGCTGCTGGCCGAGCTGTTCGAGCAGCTGCCCGAAGCGGGCGATCCGCCCATTCCTAAACTGGTGCTCTTTTTCGACGAAGCCCACCTGCTCTTCGCCGGCGCGCCCAAGCCCCTGCTGGAGAAGATCGAGCAGGTGGTGCGCCTGATCCGTTCCAAGGGGGTCGGCATCTACTTCGTCACCCAGAACCCCCTGGACATCCCCGACAACGTGCTCGGCCAGCTGGGACTCAAAATTCAGCACGCCCTGCGCGCCTTCACCCCCAAGGACCAGAAGACCATCAAGGCCGTGGCCGACGGCTTCGTCGCCAATCCGGCCTTCGACACCGCCGAGACGCTCACCCGGCTGGGCACCGGCGAGGCCCTGGTGTCGGTGCTGACCGAAGATGGACGTCCCACGCCGGTGGCGCGCACGCTCATCGCGCCGCCCGAAGGCCAGATCGGCCCCCTGGACCCGGCCCAGCGGGCGACTCTCATCCAGCGTTCACCCGTGAAGGGCAGGTACGATCAGGCCGTGGACCGTGAATCGGCCTACGAACTGCTCAAATCAAAGGCCGAGAGCGCCCTGGCCGAGCAGGCCCAGGCCCAGCGGGATGAGGCCCTGCGGCGCCAGGAACAGGAACGGGTCCGCCGCAGTCGGGCGCCCCAGCGCCAATCCATGGGTGAGGCCATGGCCAAGAGTGCCGTCCGGGCCATCGGATCGGGCCTCGGCCGCCAGATCGTCCGGGGGCTTCTGGGCGCCATGTTCGGCAAGCGCTAGTCCGCCAAAAACCTTTCCGAAATGTAAAGAAAGCCGACTGCCTGTCTTCGGGATGCTTCGCCGCGAAGCATTCGACTGCTGGTAAAAGGCGTATCAAATCTGGCCCGGCGCATTTTTGGACGAACCGAGCGGCTGGCCCGGCTTTTGCGTAGGCTTCAGAGGTAATTTGGCAATGGCCCCTTGCCGCCCGAAATGGATCAACCGGAGTGTGAGACGGAATTGCGCTTGACACCGGGGGCGGCATTTGTCAAATATAGAGGCTATCTATCCGATATGAAACAAAAAGAGGCCAGGCGAGAAAAGCCCAGACAAGCGTCTAACGGCGATTCCCGCGTTTAGCGCGCCCGGGAACGCCATTGAGGTGAACGGTTCCATCTTTTGCCCGTTAGGGATTTGTGGAGGTTGTCATGGCTGAAAAGAAAGCGAATGCGGCGGCCGAGCCCGATTATGTCGTCATCGAGAGCGGCAAAACCACCCTGAAGGATCTCTATACCAAAGAGGATTGGATGGCCATCTGGATGGGCTTTCTGATCCTGGTCATCGGCCTGCTGATTTTTGTGCCGCGGCCGCCGGCCAACATGGCCGAGAATATCGCCAAAAGCAATGACATCATGAAAGCCGAGGCGGCCAAGGCACCCTTCAAGACCATCGCCTGGCACCAGGCGGCCAACGCCAAAAAAGGCATCAAGGCTCTGGACGAGCCCATCGGCAAGACCCTCAAGAAGTATCTCAGCCCCCCCGGCGGCTGGACGAGCAATCCGCTGGATGCGCTGATCCTCAACCAGGCCAAAGTCGATGCCCTCAACGCCAAGGGCAAGGCGGGGTATGAAAAGGCCCAGGCCGTTGCCGCCGCGGCGTTGACCAAAGCCCAGGCCTCCGAAGCGGCCGCAGCGGCCGCCGGCTTCAAGGATGCGGCCCTCAACGCCCAGGCCGAAACGGACATCGCCGCCTGGGCCGCGGCCAACGGCAAAATCTCCAAAGCCAAGTCCAAGGCCACCGTCAAACCCATGAACCGCATCCCCTACCTCATCGGCCTGGCCGTGGTCCTGGGCATCTTCTTCGGAATCGGCAAGCGGATCATGGGCCAGTCGTTCATCCGTTTCTTCGTGGGATTTTTCTTCGTCTTCTTCATCGCCGTGCTGGCTTACATGGCCGAGACTCAGGCCACCATGAAGCACTGGGGCTTCGGCTTTCCCCTGTGGGCCATCGTTTTCGGCATGCTCATCAGCAACACCATCGGCACGCCCAAGTGGGTGCAGCCGGCAGTCTCCACCGAATTCTTCATCAAGACCGGCCTGGTGCTCCTGGGCGCCGAGATTCTCTTCAATAAGATTCTGGCCATCGGCAAACCGGGCATTTTCGTGGCCTGGATCTGCACGCCCATCACCCTGATCCTGACCTTCTGGTTCGGCCAGCGAGTGCTCAAGATGGCCTCCAAGACGCTGAACATCACGATCTCGGCCGACATGTCGGTGTGCGGTGTGTCGGCGGCCATCGCCACGGCGGCTGCCTGCCGGGCCAAGAAAGAAGAGCTGACCCTGGCCATCGGACTCTCCATGGTCTTCACCGCCGTCTGCATGGTGGCCCAGCCGGCCTTTGCCAAACTGGTGGGCATGCCCGAGGTCCTGGCCGGCGCCTGGATGGGCAGCACCATCGACTCCACCGGCGCCGTGGCCGCGGCCGGCGCCTTCTACGGCGAAAAGGCGCTCTATGTGGCGGCCACCATCAAGATGATCCAGAACGTGCTCATCGGCGTGACCGCCTTCTGCGTGGCGGTCTACTGGTGCGCCAAGGTGGACTGCGCCCCGGACCAGAAGGTGAGCTGGTGGGAAGTGTGGTACCGGTTCCCCAAATTCGTCATCGGCTTCATGATCGCCTCCATCGTCTTCTCCCTCATCGACCAGAGCCTGGGCAAGGATGTCAGCTCGGTTCTGATCGATCAAGGCGTGCTCAGGGGTCTGACGCGCGAGGCCAGGGAGTGGTTCTTCGCTCTGGCCTTTACTTCCATCGGCCTTGAGACCAATTTCCGGGAGTTCAAACCCTACTTCAAGGGCGGCAAGCCGTTCACCCTTTATGTGGTGGGCCAGAGCTTCCAGTTGACGTTGACCCTGATCGTGAGTTACATCATGTTCTACGTGATTTTCGTCGAAGTGACCAATGCCCTCTAAGCACTCGAGCATAGACGCACCGCGTGACAATTCCGCCGCTCCGGGGGCCCCGGCCCCCGGAGCGCGGTTGCGCGCCTACGGCCGACTCGCCCTGGGCCTTATCCTGCTGGCGCTCTTTCTGGTCGTTGCGACGATCTTCGACGAGAATGTGCCGGCCTTGCGCACCCTGGCCGAACGCATCGAAACCTACGACCTGCGCCCCGCCGCAATCTACTACACCGACCACAAGGCCGCCGCCGAAGGCGAGGCGTACATCCGCAGCAGTCTGGAGTACCCGCCGCGCAAGCCATAGTCCGGATATCCGCCCACAGCCTCTAGAACCGCGAAGAAGCCAGCGTGATGTCGGCATCGGACCAGGCCCGGGTGAAGCGTTTCTGGATCTCGGCGGCCTCGGCCTTGCGGCCCTGGGCCTCGAGGCTCTGCCACAGACCGTAGAGCGAGTAGCCGTTGTTGCGGTACCGTTTCAAATCCTGCCAGTAGACCACTTCCGCTTCGTCCGGTCGTCCGGCTTCGAGCAGCACCGCCCCCAATGTCTGGCGTGTCGGGTAGTACCAGTCGGGCGGTTCGTTGTACAACAGGCTGTCTTCGTACCGCACGGCACGCTCCAGGTGGCTTATGGCAGCATCGAAGTGCTTTTGCCTGGCCGCCATTTCACCGGCCAGAACCTCGCTGGCGATGGCCAGGAGGGTCGGTGCGGCGCTGAAACCCACGGCTTCTTCTTTGGTTTTCGGATTTTCCACGATGCGCTGGAGGGCTTTGTGCTCCAAGTCGGCCTGTTCAGGCCGGTCGGTGTGGGTGTACGCCATGCCGCGGGCATAGTGCCATATGCCGGTCATGTAATGCCACTGCTTCGGTGGCTGCGGTTCGGCCAGGACCGCCTCCCACTGGCCGAAGCGGACCAGTGTGAACAGCGGCATGCTCGAGAAGGTCTGATACAACCCCCAGTCGTTGCCGGAAAAATCCTTCGGAACCTTAGCGGCCACTTTGCGCGCTACCGCCAGCGTTTCCGCCGATTTACCCAGCATCAAGCCGGCCCAGGTTTGGAAATGAAGATTGTGCGGGTAGTATCCCAGCGGGTAGATGCCCTGGGTGCGGCACTGGACAATGTACGCTTCATCGGCCTTGGCGGCCTTGGCGTTGAGGGCGAACGATTCGTCATAACGCCCCACCTGCATGTAGACATGCGACGGCATATGCACCAGGTGGCCGGCGTTGGGGGTCAGGCCCCGCAGCCGGTCGGCGGCACTTACGCCGCGGTCCGGGTCCACCGATTCGACGGCGTGGATGTAGTAATGCAGGGCGCCGGTATGACGGGGATCGCGCTGCATCACCGTTTCCAGGGTGCCCAGGATTTCAGGGGTGCGCGGCCGCGGCTGGCCGTCCCGGGTCCAATAGTTCCAGGGGGAGAGATTCATCAGGGCGGCAGCGTAGAGCGTGGCGGCGTCCAGATCGTCCGGATAGCGGGCGTGCAGTTTGCCCATGGCCTCGGCGTAGGCCAGGTCCAGCTTGCCGCGGTCTGCCCCGGGATCGGCGCTGTAGCGGACCGCCAGGGCCTCGATGTAGGCACGTTCGGACTCAGTGGCCAGCCCCTTGCGGGCCAGGGCCATCTGGACAGCCTCATGGGCCTGGGAGACCACATGCGCGGACATCGGCAGGTTCAGGTTGGGGCCCAGCACCAGGGCCCATCCCCAATAGGCCATGGCGCAGTCCGGATCGAGGCGGGCCGCCTCCTTGAAACTGCGCAGGGCTTCCTGATGATTGAAGCCGTAGGTCAAGCGCAGTCCCTGGTCGAAGAAGTACTGCGCCTGTGTGGAACGGGTGGTCACCGGGTGGCGATGATCGCCCAGGCCCGACAGGGTCGGCGCGATCGGTCCGTCGGCCCGCCGGGGGTCGGCCTGCAGGGCCTGCGGGTCATGGCCGCCGACGTGCTGGGCGCTGGCGTCGGCATATGCCGCCCAGGCCAGCAGGGTGACGAGAAGAACGCCATATCTTATATGTTTGAATTGTATTCTCATTTTAGACCTCCTGTCTCGGGGAAGCGGCGGCTTCCCAACTCAAATGCCCATTTCGGCCGGGGTGGTTTAACTTCCATGACTGCGGTAATGGCGCGACGCGTGCTAAGGGGGCCGGCCGTGAGGCGTCGGTCATGCGGGTCGGCGCGAAAGCACCGCTATCAGGCTGGCGCGCTGTGCATCAGCGTGGGCGGGTTAGCAAGAAGAGGTCGTCGGCAGATGGTCCGAAGCGCGCATTGTTCGAAGCGGCCAGTATCATCATCGCATGGTTTTCCAACTTATGTAATGTGACGGATAGGATAGATATCCATATCCATCCTGTCAAAAGGGGCAGGCAAATTTTTTTGCGGCGCAAACCTTAGTTGCGGGGAAGATCGCCCGGCAAAATCCGGACGGCGATAGTGGATTGCCAGGCCGCCATCCATGAGGCGCCGGTCGAATCGTGCTGCGACCAAGCGTTGGTTTCAAGCAGACTTGCGATACACCGTCGACGCCACCGACCGCAGCGGCAGCTCGAAGCCGTTGAGGGTTTCGGAGTGGCCCATGAAGAGGTAGCCGCCGGGCTTGAGGCAGCGGCACAGGCGCGAGAGGACGCCGTACTGGGTGGGGCGGTCGAAATAAATGATGACGTTGCGACAGAAGATGATGTCCAGGGACTCGGACATGCCGTAGTCGGCGTCCATCAGATTGAGCTGGCGGAACTCTACCAGGCGGCGCAATTCGGGTGCGATGCGGATGCGGGGCCGGGCGCGGTCCTTGCTGCGGAGCAAATACTTCTTCTTGCAGACCATGGGGACCGGTTGTGCTTCGCGCTCTTCGTAAACCGCATGGCCGGCGATGCCCAGCACGCGGGTGCAGATGTCGGTGGCCAGGACCTGGAATTTGAAACCGTCGATGCGCGTTGCCATTTCGCTCAGTTCCATGGCCAGGGTGTAGGGCTCGGCGCCTGTGGAGCATCCGGCGCTCCAGATTTTCAGGGGCCGGCGCAGACCGGCGCCGGTTCGGCGGACCAGGTCCGGCACGGCGGTTTGGGCCAGGACTTCATAGTGGCGCGGCTCACGGTAGAAATCGGTCTTGTTGGTGGTGGCGGTATCCAGCAGGTGGGGCAGTTCCTGCTGGCGGCCCTCATCGCTGAAGACAAAGTCGTAGTACTCCTCGAAGGAGTGCAGGCGCAACTGGCGCAGGCGTTTCTGCAGGCGCGACTGGAGCATGGTGCGTTTGGAGGCCGGCATCTTGATGCCCAGCTGCGCGGTGACGAAGTGACTGAATTTTTCGAACAGCCGGGGGGAGAGCAGCGGTCCGCTGGAAATCAAGGCGTCCGGGCAGGTGTTCGAGCGCGTCGCGGCCATGGACTTATCCCAGCACTTTTTTGACGACCGCCAGCAGCTGATCGGGTTTGAACGGCTTGACGATCCAACCGGTGGCACCGGCGGCTTTGGCCGCCTCCTTTTTTTCAGCCTGGGATTCGGTGGTGAGAAACACGATGGGTATGAACTTGAACTCGGGCTTGGCGCGCAGCGCCTTGATCAGCTCCAGGCCGTTCATGTTGGGCATGTTCAAATCGGTGATGACCATGTGGGCGCCCGAGCCGTTGATCTTGGCCAGGGCGTCTTTGCCGTCCTGGGCCTCGAGCACTTCATAGCCGGCCCCTTTCAGGGTAAAGGCGACCATCTGGCGGACGCTGGCCGAATCATCCACGGTTACGATTTTTTTGCTCATGACGAGACTATCTCCTTCTCCGCTTAATCCACAGGCCATACCGCTTATATCGGCGCACCCCTTGAAATCTTTAAAATCCGCGAAAATCCTTGACCTGAAACTTAAAACTTAACGCCCGAAACCAATTCTTATATACACTGCCGCAACACCAGACCCGCAATGCCCTGCAACGGGGCGACCTTGTCCACGCCGCCCTTTTTGATGGCTTCCTTGGGCATGCCGAACACCACGCAGCTGGCCTCGTCCTGGGCAATGGTGAAAGCGCCGGCCTGTTTCATCTCGAGCAACCCCTGGGCCCCGTCATCCCCCATCCCGGTCATGATGACCCCCACGGCATTGGCGCCGGCATAGCGCGCCGTGGAACGGAAAAGCACATCCACCGAAGGCCGGTGGCGGCTGACCAGCGGCCCGTCCTTGATCTCCACATAATAGCGCGCGCCGCTGCGCTTGAGCAGGGTGTGCCGGTTGCCAGGCGCGATGAGCGCCCGGCCGCGCACCACCGTGTCGTCGTTTTCGGCCTCTTTGACCGTCACCTGGCAGATGGTGTTGAGGCGTTCGGCAAAGGCGCGGGTGAAATTTTCCGGCATGTGCTGGACGATGACGATGCCCGGGGAGTCGGCCGGCAGCATCTCCAGAAACACGCGCAGCGCCTCGGTGCCGCCGGTGGAGGCCCCCACGGCCACCACCTTATCGGTGGTGCGCATCATCGCATGGCTGGTGGGTTTGGCCAGCACCGCGTCGGCCGACAGCTTGGGTTCCACCTTGCGCATGGGCGTGATGCGGTTCAGGCGCGCACCGGCCGCCGCGCAAATGGTGTCGCAGATACGCACTCTGGCCTCTTCCAGGAAGGTGCGGGTGCCGATGCGCGGTTTGGCGATGATCTCCACGGCGCCCAGCTCCATGGCTTTGAGCGCCGAGAGAGACCCTTTTTCGGTCAGGCTCGAGCACATCACCACCGGAATGGGGTGCTGGCTCATGATCTTTTCCAGGAAGGTCAGGCCGTCCATGCGCGGCATCTCCAGATCCAGGGTGATGACATCCGGGACCTGCCGGGCGATGCGGTCGGCGGCGATGAATGGGTCGCTGGCCGTGCCCATGACCTCCAGGCGCGGATCGGCGGAGATAATCTCGCTCAGGGTGTTGCGCACCACGGCCGAGTCGTCTACGATCAGGACCTTTATTTTTCCCGAAGCATTCATGATCTTTTCACTGGCCCCTTACGGCCTGGCGCTGTTCGGCGGTGATCAGGCCGAGTCTTTGCAGTTCCACCAGCAGCTTGTCGGCTTCGATGGGTTTGACCAGATAGGCGGTGGCGCCGCCCCGGTAATAGGCTTCTACCACGGAGTGGGGGTCGTCCAGGGCGGTGAGCATGATCACCTTGACCCCCCGCTCGCCGCGGATGTCCATGCGGCGTTCCAGTTCCCGTATCTCTTTAAGCGCGGCCTGGCCGTCGACGCCGGGCATCATGATGTCCAGGCAGATCAGATCGTAGGGGTCGCCGTCTTCCAAGGCGAGCTGGAAGGCTTCCACGGCCTCGGCACCATCCACCACCGCATCGCAGCGCCCGAATCGGGCGAGGATCTTATGGATGATCTGGCGGGAGATGGCATCATCTTCGGCGATCAAGATTTTCATGAAATTCCTCCTTCGGCGCCGGCATGGCCCTGCGGAACCGTGCGCTGCAAGAGCGCATGGTACTGTTCGATTTCCGATGGGTCGTTGCGGCGCACGGCCAGCAACAGACGAAAAAGCACGGTGGAAAGGTCGCTGTAGCCCGCGGCGCCTGCTTCGATCCGCAACGCCTTGAGCAACTCTTCGGCTTCGGCCGGATCGGTCCCCAGCGCCCCCTGGCAGCGCTGGTACAGCTGCCACCATTGGGCCGATAGGGGCGCCGTGCAGGCCGAGGCCGGATGGGGGTTCGGATGGGGGCGGTCCTGCCCGGCCGGCGGGCGGGGATTGAGCACCCAGCCGGCCTTGGTCTGGACGTCATCCAGATCCGCCGCGGCGGGTTGGGGCGGCGCCGCCCCGGGCTCATCGGCATTGGCCGTATTGCGGAAAGGCAGCAGAAAATGGACGGTGGTGCCTTCGCCCGGGGCGCTCTGGATCCAGATGCGGCCTTCGAGCAGTTCCACCAGGCGTTTGACGATATTCAGGCCGATCCCCAGCCCGCCGAAGGAGCGGGTGGAAGAGTCGTCTCCCTGGGAGAGCGATTCGAAGATTTGCGAAAGCTTCTCCCTGGCGATGCCGATGCCCGTGTCGCGGATGGAAAAGTGCAGCTCCACTCCCCGGTCGCCGGTGGGATTGGTCGAGGGCCAGCGCTGTACCTCCACGGCCACCTCGCCGGCGGGGGTGAATTTGATGCCGTTGCCCACCAGATGCTTGAGGATCTGGTAAAGCCGCCCGGAATCGCCCAGCAGGTTGTCGGGCACATCGTCGGCCACCTGGCTGTGGATCGAGACGGCCTTGTTCCGGGTCAAGTCGTGCTGGCGGGCGATCACCGAGGAGAGGACGCTACGCAGGGAGAAGCCGGTGGATTCGAGCTTTACGATGCCTTTGTCGATCACCGTGAAATCGAGGATGTCATCGATCAGGTCCACCAGCAACTGGGCCGAGCGCCGGGCGCTGGCGAGCAGTTCGCAATGGGCCGGCGGGGTGGTCTCGTCGGCCAGCATCAAATCGAGCAAGCCCCAGATGGCGTTGAGCGGTGTGCGGATCTCGTGGCTCATGTTGGCCATGAAGCGCCGCTTGGCGTTGCGCGCCGATTCGAGCAGTTCACGGGCCTCGTGCAGGGCCGCGCCGGTTTCATGCGCCTGGGTCACGTCCACGAAGCTTTCGATGGCGCCGATCACGCGGCCCTCGGAGTCATGAATATAGTTGGAGGTCTTTTGCAGGTGGATCGTCCTGTCCGGCGCCGCGAGCATGACCGTTGTGGAGAGCGACGGGCATTTGCCCTTGTCTCCCCGGGCCAGGGGGCACAACTGGTCGTGGTGGGGGCACTGGAACACCTCGTGGCACTTCTGGCCGATGACCCGGGAGAGTTCCAGACCGGTCAGGGCCGCCGCCGAGGGATTCCAGTGGGAGATGCGGCCCTGGGCGTTGACCAGGGCCAGGCCGCTGGGAATGGCCTCGATCACGGTGCGAAACATTTGTTGATGCTCCCACAGCAAGCCGGCCAGATGCGATCCCGTGGGCAGTACGAAGGCTTTGCAGCGCAAAGGGCCGCCCCGGGCGGCCAGTTCGCTGCTGACCAAAACCGGGAAGGTTCGCCCGGAGCGACTCTTCAGGGTATAGAGGTTGAGTCCCAGCCGCTCGCCGCGCAGCGCGCGGGCCAGATTTTCGGCAACCCGGTCGCGGTGGGAATCGGCGACCAATTTTAGAACGCCCAGGGGAACGTCCAGATCTGCGGCGCCATACCCCAGCAGGGCGAAGCCCTCGCTGTCGATATGCCGGACCCGTCCCTGGTCGTCGAGATCGAATCTGAATTCCAGGCTTTCGGCACTTTGCGGTACTTCATTCATCTTCATGTTCGACCGTCTCTATCCGTGGCGCCGGCGGCCGGCAGTCAATGATTTCAACTGCTCTGCCCGGGCCCGTCGCTGCGCCGCAAGCGCTTCATCAACACTTCCCCCGTGGCCGTATCGAAAATGATCTTGCGGCCGAAGCTGCCGCCCACATCCATCACCTTGAGCACCAGGCCGCAGTCGTGGATGGTCTCCATGGCTGCTTCCACATTCTGACGTCCCATGGAAGTGGCCGCCGTTTCCGGGCGGCTGGCGCCGATGAGGGCCGCGCCGCCGAACAGCTTGACTTCGATCTCCCTGGGACGCACCCCCCGGGCCGTCATCTGGCGCGTCATGGCCTGAATGGCGCAGACGGCATAGCGGTAGCGCACGCCGCAACCTTCCATGCAATGCGCACTGTTCGGACATTGGGGCTGCAGGGCGTGGCAGATGGCCGCCAGGCCCGTGGCTTGATGGCAGAAGGTGGCCGAAACGCAGGAGCCCAGCACGGTGGTCACCACCACCGGCCGCTTGCTGAGGCACAGCTCCCCCGGCTTCAAATAGATGCGCGGTTTTTCGCGCTGGGCGTTCCAGGCGTCCATTCATCGGCTTTCTGCTTCGGACCTTTGGCGCACCGCTGTCATCCGGCCGCCGCCATTTCTTCTTCCTCGATGCCGCTGAGCAGCTTCTGGACATCCAGGATCAAGGCCACGGTGCCGTCCCCCAGGATGGTGGCGCCCGAGATCTCGGGGATGTTCTTGTAAAGGCTGTTCATGGTCTTGATGACGATCTGGTGCTCGCCGATCACCCGGTCCACGACGATGCCCACGCGCCGGCCGGCGACCTCGTTGATCACCACCTGTTCGAAGACCGGGGCTTGGCCCGTGATGGCGAAGCGCTCGCGCAAGGGCACGAAGGGCACGATCTGGCCGCGGATGTTCAGGATGTTGCGGCCGTGGGTCTTCTGCAGATCTTCGCGGCTCAACTCCACGCACTCTTCGATGGACGAGAGCGGCAGCACGTACTTGTTCGTGTCGATCTCCACCAGCAGTCCGTCGATGATCGCCAGGGTCAGCGGCAGTTTCAGGGTGATGGTGGTGCCCTCCGCCGGCCGGCTGTTGAGTTCGATGGCCCCGCGCAGGCTCTCCAGACTGCGCTTGACCACGTCCATGCCCACCCCCCGGCCCGAGACATTGGTGACCGTGCCGGCCGTGGAGAAACCGGGCAGGAAGATCAACTGCAGCAGCTCCTTGTCGCTGCGCTCGGCCTCGGGGGCCAGCAAGCCCTTTTCCACGGCCTTGCGGCGGATCGCGGCCGGATCGATGCCCGCGCCGTCGTCGCTGATGTGGATCAACACGTTGGCGCCCGAATGCTCGGCCTTGAGGCGGATCACTCCCTGCTCGGGCTTACCGGCCAGGCGACGCCGTTCGGGCGTCTCGATGCCGTGGTCGATGCTGTTGCGCAGGATGTGCACCAGCGGATCGTTGAGCTGTTCGATGACCGTCTTGTCCAGCTCGGTGTCGCCACCTTCGGTCTTGAGCAGAATGGTTTTGCCCAGCTCGCTGGAAAGATCGCGCACCAATCGGCGCAGTTTGCTGAAGGTCACGTCGATGGGCAGCATGCGGATGCTCAAGGTGTTGTCGCGCAGTTCGTCGGTGAGCCGCTCGACCACTTCGCTGATGCCCAGCAGCTCCGGATCGCGCGAGTGAACCGCTTTCTGGTTCAGGCGCGCCTGCACCGTGACCAGTTCGCCGACCAGATTGACCAGTTGGTCGAGCTTTTCCGCCGCCACACGGACGCTGCCGGCAGTCGTCTGCTGTTCGCGCCGGGCCCGGGCCGTCTGCACGTACTCCTGCTCGGCCAGGGCCGAACTCACCTTCTCGGCACTTACCTGCCGGTTTTCCACCAGGATCTGGCCGAGGCGCTGCTGGCGCTGCAGGGCCGCATCCACTGCTTCGGGGGATAAGTCGCCACGCGCCACCAGGATTTCGCCGATGCGCGGTGAGACAGGCCTTTGGGCATCGCTCTCCAGATGCTCGATGAGTTCGATGGTCAGGTCGCAGGCGCCTTCCACGAAGATAAAGACATCCTGGACGGCCTCGATGGAGCGTTCGGTGGTCAGCAGAATATCCCAGGAGAGGTAGCAGGATTCGGGATCGAACGCCTCGGGAGCAGGCAGCCGGTCCAGGTGAAGCATCGTGCGGCAAGGGCCCAGACCCTCCAGTTCGGCCAGCAGCGCCAGGGGATTGGTGCCGTTTTGGAACAGGGTGTCGTGGGGTGCGAAGCGGATCCGGTAGATCTTATCGGCGCCCGCGCCGCGGTGCTCCCCAAAAATGGGCTCCCATGCCGGTTTCGTCGCTGCTTCCGGTTCGGGCGACGGCTGCGTATTTTCCAGAATATTCCGGAATCCCTTCAGGATGGCGGCGCCTTGCTCGTGATTCAACCGGACCGGATCGTCGGCGTATTCGAGCATGTGCTTGATATGGTCCCGGGCTTGCAGGGCCAGGTTCACCAGGGGGGGCGTCACGATGATCCGGCCGTCGCGCACCCGGTCGAAGACCGTCTCCACGTCGTGGGTGAACTCGGCGATGGCATCGAAGCCGAACATGGCGCCCGAACCTTTGATGGTGTGCATGGCGCGGAAGACCCGGTCGACCAGCTCCATATCGTCCGAATTGGTCTCCAGCTCCAGCAGCGATATTTCCAGTTCGGCCAGCAGGTCATAGGCTTCGACGCGGTAGGCCTCTCGTTGCATATCCATGGCTTATGCTTCTCCTCGGCCGGCCGGCAAGCCGTCGGCAGCCAGACCCGAAAGGCGCATGGCCTCGCGCACAGGATCGGAGATGCCGCTGATCCGACACGCTTCCCCGCGCCTGGCCAGTGCTTTCTGGATCTGGCATAGTATTTGTATTCCCGCGCCGTCGCAGCTTTCCACGGCCGTCAGGTCGATCTCCAGCGGACCGGGCGCCTGCAGCAGCGGATGAATGCCGCCCCAGACGGCGGCCGCTTCCCAGATACTCAGCGCCCCGCTGATGCGCACCCGATTTCGTCCATCGATGGTTTCATTTTGTACCGGCATGCAAGTCTCCCCTATCGCCAGAATTCCTTCAAAAAAGCTCTACATTATCGTCCATTGCTTCTGCTTCGTCTCGAGCGACAGCCGCCTGAGCGGCGGCTGGACCGCCATGGAACGCCTGGAGGTGGGCATCGCGCTCGCGCTGCATGGTGTAGCGTTCCAGAATGTTCTTCTCTTCGGCCATCCATTCGGCATCCACGGCTTCGGCAAAAGGATGCAACCGCTCGCCCATTCTGGTCAGCGCGCCGTGATGGCGGCGGCAGACCTCCAGCAGGCGGTCGAAGAAATCGATCCGGCGGCGGCTCTGGCCGATCTTCTCCTGGAGCCGGCGGCCCATATCCAGGGCGCTTTGGGACCGGGTCTTGAAAAGGGTGCTGGCCTCGGCGAATCGATCGATGCCGGCCCGCAGCCGCTCGCCGGCCGAATCGGCCGTGGTGTTTTCATCCTGGTCGCGCCGCCCCATGGTCTGGGAGGCCGCGGCGATCTCTTCCATGATGCCGGTGACCGACTGGATGGTGGCATTGGATTGTTCGGCCAGGTCTTTCATCTCGTTGACGATGGCCTCGATGGCCTTGCCCGTATCGCCCAGATGGGTGGCTTTGATCACCGCGTTCAGGGCCTTGTTGCGGATCTCGAAATTGATCTCGCGGACCTTTTCGATGTGCCGGTCCATTTCGGTAACCGTGCGCACCGTCAATTCCCGGGCCGTATCGAGCCGCTGGAGGTCGGCGTTGCCCGCTGCGAACAGCGAGATCAACTGCTCCAGGGCGCGTTTCAAAACCACCACCGGATGGTGGCCGCTGTTGGTGTTCAGGGCGCCGCGCCCACGACCGCAGGAGGTTTCCAACCCCTCCGGCTGGGCCACCGAGTGGACCGCCGCGGCCAGCTTTTCCAGTGCCGTGACGCTCTTGGCGCGGGTGTCGGCGACATCCTCGATGATGGTTTGCAGGTGGGTGAGCTGAATGCGGTTGATGCCGTACACCTTGCCATAGATGGCGGACAAGGCGGGTGGGGGCAGCGCGATGGCGGTGGCGGTCTGGAGCAGGTCCACCGCCTCTTCCAGGGCCTGGCGCATATGGGCCACCCGCTGGGTGATGTTATCGTGGATCTGGATTCCCACCACCAGCCGGCCCACCTGATCGCCGATTTCAGCGGCCTTGACGCCGACGCCGTCCATGATGGCCATGGTGAGCCGGGTCAGCTTGTCCACCTCGGCCAGGGAGTTGTGGACCGTGATCTGGACCGCGCCGATCAAGCCTTCCAGATGGCCCATGCGGCTGCCGATCTCGGCCTGGATGGCGTCCATGCGCTTTTGGGCCTCGCCCGCATCGTCGCGGATATCGCCGGCCACCCCATGAACCGTCTGAGCCAGCTGGGTGATCTCCTCGGCCAGGGCCTGGAAGTTGCCCTTGGCCAACTCGCTGCGGGCGCTCTCGATGCTGATGTTCAGACCCACCATCTTCAAGTTCTTGGCCACTTGCTTGAAGCCGGCATTCTGCTGGAGCAACGAAGCCAGATCGGCATGGATGGTGTTCAGGCCGGTCAGATCCTCGGCCAGTTGGCTGCGGCGCCGGCTCAGCTCGGCCAGGGCATGGGCCGCGTGGGACTGGATTTCCTCGAGGGCGGACTGGATGGTCGGCTCCTGGTCCGTGGCCAGCAGCGCGACCACAAACCGGGTCAGTTCCTGGGCTTCGGCGTGGATGGTGCCCAGTTGCTGTCCCAAGCCCAGGAAATCGGGTTCGATCCGGGCGCAGATTTCGGTGAGCGCCGCCGCTGTCTGGTTGAAATCGGCCATAAGCCGGCCGGCCGGCATGTCCACGGCCGGTGCGGTGCATGCAGCGGAAGGTGCCGGCGCATCGACGGGGGCGGCCTCCTGGCCCGGGGCCCCGGTTGCCGGGAAGGCCGAACGCCGGCCGAACCACCGGCCCAGCCGGTCGATGCCGAAGGCAAGCCCGCGGCGCCAAACCCCTTCGCGTTGCGCTGCTGATGATAGGCCCATGTAAGAAAATCCTAGAAATTTCCAACCGCTGGCAGCCAGCGAGCGACTCGGCGGCTGCTTAGGCTGAGTTTATTTGCGTAATCGAAATGTTACAGGGGAAGATCCCAACCGAAACAGCATCTTCAGGTCCGTTCTAACCTTGCTTTCATTAATATTATCGGTTTATGCCAGTAATTCTTTAATCGACCGGGGCTTATGGCCCTTTCCCTGAGGCGATTTTAATCAAAGCGGATTTTGCCGCTGCCAGCATTTCCGCCATATTTACCGGCTTGATGAAGGCCCTTTCGAATTCGGCCAGCCTGAATTCGTCGAGTTCATAAAGCACATCGTATCCGCTAATTGCGAAACACACATTCCGGGGACTTGCCTGGCGAATATGGCGGCACAGATCGATACCGCTCATGTCCGGCAGATACAAATCCAAGAAGAATAACCGGCAGGATGTTTTTGGCAGCATCGCAACGGCCTCTTCGGCGCTTTGAGCAGTACAGATGCTGTAACCGGCTTGGGAAAACCCCTTCAGGAAAAGATTCCGGATGGGCGCTTCATCATCAACCACCATGATCTGGGATGCGGTCATCATCGGTATTCCAATCCGTCGAAGCTATGCGGCCGTTTGTGCCCTATTCTCCTCCACAGTGGTCCCTTCCGGGCGCACCAAAGCCAGCTCTTCGGCCGAGAAGATACGGTCCACGTTCAGGATGATGATGAACTCGTCGTTGTGCTTGCCGATGCCCCTGATGAACGCGGTGTTCCACCTGGCCCCGACCTTGGGCGGCGGCTCGATGGCCGTCGGATCGATATCCATGACGTTGTGCACCGCGTCGGCCAGGGTGCCGATGATGCTCAGGCTGCCGTCCAGGGTGATCTCCATGACCACGATGCGGGTGTCCTTGGTGCGTTCGCTCGCGGACAGGCCGAATTTCAAGCGCAGATCCACCACCGGCACGACGCTGCCGCGCACGTTGATCACCCCGCGCATGAACTCCGGCGCCCGGGGCACTTTGGTGATGGTGGTGACGTCCAGGATCTCGCGCACCTGGGAGACATCGATGGCGAACATCTCCTCACCCAGCTTGAAGGTCAGGTAGTGATGCAGCACGGTTTTACTTTTTTGCTCGGACATGGTCTTATCCTTTCCTTGCATTAAAAACGCTCGAACTCCGTATCCAGATCTTCGCCGTTGCCGGGTTTGCCCATGACAAGGGTGACGCCGCCGGTCTCCCCGTGCTTTTCGGGGCCCCGCCCATTGCCGTTGCCCTCCTTGGCCGGCCCCTTCTGGAAGTGGGGGTGCAACGCAACGGCCGCTTGTTTCCGCCCGGCCGCTTTGGCCGACAACGCTGATTTCTTATTCGCCGGCTGCTGCTCATTGAGCTTGAAGAAGGCGATGGCTTCCTGTAGCTGTTCGGCCTGGCTGGAGAGCTCTTCGGCCGTGGAGGCCATCTCTTCGGAGGCCGAGGCATTTTGCTGTATGACCTGATCCAATTGCTGGATCGCCTTGTTGACCTGGTCGGCACCGCTGTTCTGTTCGTTGCTGGCGGCGCTGATTTCCTGGACCAGCTCGGCGGTCTTTTGGATGTCGGGCACCATGCGGGCGAGCATCTCGCCGGCTCTTTCGGCCACTTCCACGCTGGTGGCGGAGAGACGGCTGATTTCGCCGGCCGCGGTCTGGCTCCGTTCGGCCAGTTTACGCACTTCCGAGGCCACCACGGCAAAACCCTTGCCGTGCTCACCGGCCCGGGCCGCCTCGATGGCGGCGTTCAGGGCCAACAGATCGGTCTGGCGCGCGATCTCCTCGATGATGGAGATCTTCTGGGCGATCTTCTTCATGGCATCTACGGTTTCGGAAACAGCCTTGCCGCCGGCCACGGCATCCTCGGCCGATTTGAGGGCGATTTTCTCCGTCTGGACGGCATTGTCGGCGTTCTGCCGGATGTTGGCGGCCATCTGTTCCATGGAAGAAGAGGCTTCTTCGGCCGAGGCGGCCTGCTCGGTGGCGCCCTGGCTCATCTCTTCGGAGCTGGCACTCAACTCCTGGCTGCCGGAAGCCACGTGGTCCGAGGCGGTCTTGACTTCGGCCACGATGCCGTTGAGCCGTTGCAGCATTTCGAGCAGTGCTTTGCCGAGGGCGTCCTTTTCGGACAGGAGCTTGACGGCGACTGTCAGGTCGCCCCGCGCGATTTTCTGGGCCACGGCCACCGTTTCGCGCAGATTGACGATCATTTTTTCCAGGGCGTGTCCCAGGCTGTCTTTTTCCGAGAGGACCCGCACGGTGACATCCAGATCGCCCAGGGAGATTTGTTCGGCGATCTTGACCGTGTTTTTGAGGCTGGCGACCATGGCGGTGAGCGATTTGCCCAAAGTGTCCTTGTCGGAGAGCACCTGGACGGTCACGCCCAGATCGCCCAGGGAGATTTGTTCGGCGATCTTGACCGTGTTTTTGAGGCTGGC
>CALMNL010000006.1 GCA_937868765.1 uncultured Desulfatitalea sp.
TTTCCTGAAGCCATTGGATGATGCCGATGTGCGCCATTCCGCGCGCACCGCCGCTGCCCAGTACAAGGGATACTGTCTGGGGCGGATTTCGGGATGTCGATCCGTTTTTTTCTTGCATGATATGGCCTCCAATGGATCGCAATGGTGGTAAGGAAGGGAATAGGGACGGCCCTAAAAGATTAAATAATTTCTGAATTGCCGTCTTTTATGTTTGAAACCTTACCCAAATTTTTTTTAGAGAGAGCATATCACAGAATTCCCTAACTGTGCGTGCTACCCTCTGTTCCTATAATATATAAAATTATCAAGAAAATATCCTCTTCCTGTTTCTCCTGGGCCGCTACGATTGGCCAGGGCCTTCGGTTTTGGCAGAGCACTACCTCAATAGCATTGATGCGCCATTAAGCGGCTCATCTGGCTCAAGAGGTCTGCGCAAACCCACCTTGAAGAACCTGAGCGATTCGCCCATGCTGTGGTTGATGGGGTATTGACAATAATAACAACCTGTTCGCGGGGGCGGACCAATTCAACGAACTGAACTTACTTGCTATCGAACCAAAATCAGCCCCGCTATGCTCCTCAAAACGATCTTTTTAACCTCGATATATGCCTGGTTGCTCAGACCCAAAAAGGAATCTTTTGGCAAATGGGCCGGGACCTCGAATAAAAAGATCAACAATCACCGCCTCAAGTATGCCAGCAGCGAAGCGGCAACGCGCTTTTTGAATGAACGCAGGGGCACCCTTAGCCTGAAAAAAATAAGGGCGGCCCGCATTCGTGGCATAGAAGCTCTTGACTAACTGGTCTAGACCAATTAGTTTATTTCCAAAATTCAACCTGATCATGCCATAGGAGATGAATACTATGAAAACTAATATATTTAAAATCAGTGTATTGCGGTCAATCTTCGAAATCTTTGGGATCTCTTTCGTGCGGTTCCGCCCAATGCAAAAAATCTGGGTTATGTGGCTTGTTGCTGTCAACTCGGCGAGCTTGCTGTTCATCGGGCACATAGAGGCTCAAATCGCGCTGGGCGCAGTAGGTGTGGCCGTGCTCGCCCAAGCGTTGATTTACCAGCGCAAGCGCTTCATTCGGCTGTTAGGAGGAACACACATTATCTGGATGCCAATGCTCGCATGGATTGTCCTGCGCCTCGAGACACTACCAACGGGGCAAAGCGCATTTCATGTCTGGCTCATCACGCTAATCGCCACCAATTTGATTTCTTTGGCAATAGACGCGTTGGATTTTACACGCTTCATACTTGGTGAGCGAAAACCGCATTATGCGTGGTAATGATAAGGTATGGCCTGAAAGAGTCGCTTGCATTGCGACAAAGCAATTACGGAGGTTTCATGAATACTCCCGAAAAGCTCGTTTGTGCCGCAGAGGAGCTGATGCTCCGCGACGGCTATTCCGCAACGCGCGTAGACGAAGTCATACGCAAAGCAGGGCTCAGCAAAGGCAGCTTCTATCATTTTTTCGACAGTAAGGAGGCGCTTGGGCTCGCTGCGCTCGAGCACTACTACGCAGATCGAGTGAAGCGGTTGGCAACCGGTAGCCATGCCACCGAACCCGATCCGCTGCGGCGAGCCCATGCCTTCGTGGAGCATGCTTTCCATGTTGCTGAAGACTTGTGGGCGAAGGGGTGCCTGCTCGCCAACTTTGCAGCCGACGCTGCTGGATCGAGCCGAGTCATTTCGGAGGCCATTAGAAAGCGAACAAACGAATTACGGGAGTTCCTAACGGACTTGCTTAGTCCATGTGTAACGCAGGAGATCACCGCAACCGACTTGGCAGACCAATTCCTCATTTGCATCGAAGGGTCCATCGTGCTTGCACGTATCTATGACGATCCAGCCTATTTGCGGCGCGGGCTCACCCAATACCGGCGCTGCCTTGAGAAGCTCAAAGATGACGGCGCGTCAACGTAAGGCACAGCATCCAATATGTGCATGCATGGGGCAGGTCTAAAATCTGATTTAAGATTTGCCGACCTTGCCCCTTCATGCCGCCTCAATACAATGGTTGCAGCGGTCACAGGATGTAAGAGTGAAGGTGTCTGAATCGGTTTGTGCGGTATCTCCAAACATATCTGTAATTCTGCCAAAGCTGTGATTAGCTCGATCTACCTCAGGTTTCATAAAACCTGCGATATGAGAATACTCTCTGCACTTATGGGAGGCCGAAAAACAATTGTGGCCTGCATTCCCATCATTGTTCAAATCATTGAAAACACTCTGGCCAGATGAGCTTGAAGACTTCAAAAGCAATCATAGGGAGTAAAATGACTGCGCATATGATCACTATGCGCTTGACAAGTCGTGGCTCATTTTCCGTGAAATATGGGGTAACCTGATGAGGAGATTGGATGTCCCTAAAAATCTTTTAGTTTTTACAAAACCTCCACCAATGATGGAACGGTCAAGAGGGATCCACTGCGCCGGCTGCGCCAAGCTCATGTACAGCCCCGGCAATCCATGCTAATAGGAAAATTTTTCCGCGCGCCCCGCCGCCCGGCGGGCGCATAGGCTGTCGTCACATTGAAACAACGTGAAAGGAGCGACTTTCCTATGGATATTGCCAAACCCACGGTCCGACCCATGGTGATCCGGGTTGTCCTCTTTAATCTGCTGGCCTGCCTCGCGGTGGATGGCGGCCTCTGGTGGGCGCTGGGGGTGGTGTCGCGGCGGGTCGCTGCGGCGGCCGGTGCGGCCCAGCCCGGGGCCGAGATCGCGGCGCTCGACGCCTGGATGCAGTCGGCGGCCCAGGGCTTCTGGCCTTATGTGGTGCCCGGGTCGGTGATTTTCTTTGCCCTGGTCAGCCTGCTGACGGTGCTGTCATTGCGCCGTTGGATCTTCAAGGCCATGCCCAAAGCGAAAAAGGCGGCGCCGAAACAAGAGGAATCCAGGGCCGAACGCGAACGGCAGGCCCTGGAGATTCAACAGCGGCTCTACCTGCATCTGGTGACCGTGCTGCAGAAAGAGGGGCGGCTGCTCGATTTCTTCGTCGAGGACCTGAGCCAGTACGACGACGCCCAGATCGGCGCAGCGGTACGCGACATCCATCAGAACTGCAAAAAGGCGCTCGAAAAACTTGTGGCGCCCCAGGCCGTACTCACTCAGAACGAGGGCGACCCGATCACCGTGGCAGAAGATTTCGACCCCAACACCATCAAACTGATCGGCAACGTGACCGGACGGCCGCCGTTCAACGGCGTGGTCCAGCATCGCGGCTGGCGCGCCGGCAAGCTGGCGCTGCCGACCTTTTCCGGCCGCCAGGTGCCGGAGATCATCGCCCCGGCGGAGGTAGAGGTAGGGTAGACAAAATGTGTGACGCTAAATATATCATCGGCATCGACCTGGGCACCACCAACAGCGTGGTCGCCTATGTGGCGGCGCAGAGCGCCCGGCTGGAAGAGGCCGATATCCGTATCTTCGAGATTCCCCAACTGGTCGAGGCCGGGGTGGTGCAGGCGCGGCCCATGCTGCCTTCTTATATCTTGATGCCGCCCGAGCCGGGGCTGCCGGGAGAAGATCTGGCCCTGCCCTGGGATCCGGAGCCCGGGCTGGCCGTGGGCGAATTCGCCCAGCGGCGCGGCCAGGAGGTGCCCAACCGGTTGATTGCGGCCTCCAAGTCGTGGCTGTGCAATACGCTGGTGGACCGCCGGGCGCCGATCCTGCCCTGGAGCGGCACGGCGGGCGATGCCGGCGCAACGGCCAAACTTTCGCCGGTGGCGGCCTCGGCCGCCATTCTGCGCCACATCCGCCAGGCCTGGAACCACGTCATGGCTACCACGGAGACCGGCTTGGATGAAACCCTGGCCATGGAAAACCAGCAGCTCTTCCTCACGGTACCGGCCTCGTTCGACCCCGCAGCGCGCGAATTGACGGTGGAAGCCGCCCAGGCGGCGGGTCTGCCGCGGGTGACCCTGCTCGAAGAGCCCCAGGCCGCTTTCTACGCCTGGATCGCCCGCAGCGGGGAGCGGTGGCGCGATGCGGTGGCGCCCGGAGATATGATCCTGGTGTGCGACGTGGGCGGCGGCACCAGCGACTTCAGCCTGATCCAGGTGGCCGACGCCCAGGGCAACCTGGCCCTGGAACGGGTGGCCGTGGGCAACCACCTGCTGGTGGGCGGCAACAACATGGACCTGACCCTGGCCTATGCCCTGGCCGGCCAACTGGCGCAGAAGGGCACCAAGCTCGATACCCGCCAGATGAATGGCTTGTGGCACAGCTGCCGCAGTGCCAAGGAGCGCATCCTGTCCGATTCCGAGGTCTCCCAGCTGCCGGTGACCATCCTGGGCCGCGGCAGCCGCCTGATTGGCGGTACTATCTCCACCGAACTGACCCGTGCCATGGTGGAAAAGGTGCTCAACGAAGGCTTTTTCCCGGCGTGCCGCCGCGACGATCGGCCCCAGGCCGCCCGGCGCAGCGGCATCCAGGAGTTCGGCCTGCCGTTCGAGGCCGACCCGGCCATCACCCGCCACCTGGCGGCGTTTCTCGATCGCACCGATGCAAGCGGTGCGGCCATGCGGCCCACCGCCGTCCTGTTCAACGGCGGCGTGATGAAAGCGGCGCTCTTCCGGCAGCAGGTGCTCGCCATCCTGAACGAGTGGGCGCCCGAGGTCCACCTGCGCGAGATCGAGGGGGCGGATTACGATCTGGCCGTGGCCCGCGGCGCGGCTTGCTACGGTCTGGCCCGCCAAGGCAAGGGGGTGCGCATCCGCGGCGGTCTGGCCCGATCCTACTACATCGGCATTGCCGCGGCCATGCCCGCCGTGCCGGGCCTGCCCACCCCCACCAAGGCGCTGTGCGTGGCCGCTTTCGGCATGGAGGAGGGCACCACGGCAGCTATCCGCGACCGTGAATTCGCCCTGCTGGTGGGCGAGCCGGTGGTCTTCGATTTTCTGGGTTCGACCACCCGCCAGGAGGATGCGGTGGGCACCATCGTGGAAGATTGGGAAGGGCAGATCCAGCCCGTCACCACCCTGGAGACGACCCTTGCGGGGGAAAGGGGCGAGACGATCCCGGTCACCCTGGAGCTGCAGACGACCGAGGTGGGCACCCTGGCGGTGTGGTGCGTGGCCAAGGAGGGCGGGCGCCGCTGGAAGCTGGAGTGGAATGTACGGGAGCGGTAGCATGACCGACACGAACCAGACCTGTGCGCCGGATGCGGCTTTCGATCCCGGCAGCCGGCGCTTCATTATCGGTATCGACCTGGGCACTACCAACTCGGCGGTGGCCTATGTGGATCTGGCGGCGCCGGCGGCCAAACAGCCGATCCAGCTCTTCAAGGTGCCCCAGCTCACGGCCCCGGGGGTGTTCCAGCCCCTGCCGGTGCTGCCCTCGTTTCTTTATCTTCCCGGACCCTACGATATCGATCCGGCTGCCGCGCGCCATCCATGGCCCAAGCCCGAGGATGCCTTCGTCGGCACCTGGGCCCGCGACCAGGGCGCCAAGGTGCCGGCACGGCTGGTTTCGTCGGCCAAAAGCTGGCTGTGCCACGCCAAGGTGGACCGTCAGGCGCGCATCCTGCCGTGGGGCGCGCCCGAAGAGGTGTACAAGGTCTCGCCGGTGCAGGCCAGCGCCGCCTACCTGGACCACATCCGCAAGGCCTGGAACCACAGCCGCGGTGACGAGGAGGAACTGTTCCTCGAAAACCAGTCAGTGGTGCTGACCGTGCCTGCCTCGTTCGATGAGGTGGCCCGCGAGCTGACCCTGATGGCCGCCCGCCAGGCCGGTTACCGCCATGTCACCTTGCTGGAGGAGCCGTTGGCCGCCTTCTACAGCTGGCTTGCCCGCCACGAGCAAAAATGGGAGGACCATGTCCAGCCCGGTCAGTTGATCCTGATCTGCGATGTGGGCGGCGGGACCACCGATTTCACCCTGGTCACGCTGACCGCCGTGGAAGGGGGCACGCCGCGCTTCAACCGCATCGCGGTGGGCGACCATCTGCTGCTCGGGGGCGACAACATGGACCTGGCCCTGGCCCGCGGCGTGGAAACCCGCTGGCGCGGCGAGCAGCGCGCGGGCCTGGACACCAACCGCTGGAAGGCCCTGAGCCACCAGTGCCGCCAGGCCAAGGAGCGGGTGCTCGGCGGCGAGGTCGACAGCCAGCGCATCACCCTCATGGGCGCGGGCCGCCGCCTGATCGCCGGTACGTTGAGCGCCGATCTCGACCGGGGCGTCATCGAAAAGAGCATTCTCGACGGCTTTTTCCCTCTCCTTTCGGCCGAGGCCGACCGACCGGCCGCCCAACGTCCCGCCATCGCGGAGTTCGGGCTGCCCTATGAATCGGAACCGGCCGTCACCCGCCATCTGGTGCGCTTTCTGGAACGCCACCGCACGGACGTGGCCGAACTGGTCGGTAAATCCGATCCGGTGCCCGACCGGGTGCTGTTCAACGGCGGCGCCCTCACACCGGAACCCATCCAGCAGCGCATCCTCGATGCCATCACCCATTGGTACGGCGCCCAGGCGCCGTCGCGCCCCGGCATGCTGGAGAACCGGCACCACGACCTGGCCGTGGCCCTGGGGGCGGCCTACTACGGCCTGGTCAAGATCGGCAAGGGCGTGCGGGTGGGCAGCGGCAGCCCGCGCAGTTACTACCTGGGCGTGGCGCCCGGCAGCGATGCAGCCGCCGTCGCGCCCCAGGCCATCTGCCTGATCGAGCGCGGCCTGGACGAAGGCAGTGCCATCCAGTTGGGCGAGCAGCGCTTCGAGGTCTTGACCAACCAGCCGGTGCGCTTCGATCTGTTCAGCTCCAGCTTCCGCAACCGCGACCGCACCGGCCAGCTGGTCGCCATCGACGACAGCTTCATCGCCCTACCGCCGTTGACCACCGTGATCCAGTACGGCAAGAAAGGCACCCGCAGCCGCATCCCGGTGCGCATCGAGGCCGAATATACCGAAATGGGCACCCTGTCGCTCTGGTGCCGCTCGCTGGCCAGCGAGCATCGCTGGCAACTACAGTTTCAGCTGCGCGACAGCGAACCCCAATCAACGGTGCGGGAAGAGATCGTGCTGGAAGAAAAGGTCCTGGCCGCAGCGGCCGAGGCGCTGTTGGGCGCCTTTAACGGCAGCGATAAAAAGCAGCTCGAAGCGGTGGCCAAAACCATTGTCACCGCCGTGGATCTGCCCCGCGAACAGTGGCCGCTGCGCTTGTTGCGCCACCTGGCCGACCGGCTGCTCGATCAGATGACGGTTCCCAACCAGAGCCCGGAGCATGCGGCGCGCTGGATGAACCTGTTGGGGTTCTGCCTGCGTCCGGGATTCGGCGATGCCCTGGACGCCGAGCGCCTCAAGCGGCTCTGGAAAATCCAGAATGCGGGCCCCGTCTTCCCCAACCAGCCCCAGGTCCAGATCGAGTGGTACGTGATGTGGCGGCGGGTGGCCGGCGGTCTCACCCCCGGCCAGCAACGCCAGCTCAGCCAGGAGTGGGGGCGGGTGCTCCAGCCCAAGAAGGGCAGGAAGACGCGCTTGTCAATGCAGCACCAGGTGGAAATCTGGATGGCGGTGGCCAACCTGGAGCGGCTTTATGTCAAAGACAAGATCCAGTGGGGCCGCCTGCTCTTGGAACAGTTGAGCCCCGGCCAGGCGCGGCCCCAGCACTTGTGGAGCCTGGCGCGCCTCGGCGCCCGGGAGCTGCTCTACGGCTCCAACGACCGGGTGATTCCCCCCGGAGCGGCAACCGGCTGGATCGAAGATCTCCTCGCCCGCACCTGGCCCCACCCCAAGCCCGTGGGTGCCGCCCTGGCCCAGCTGGCCCGCAAGACCGGCGACCGCACCCGAGACGTGAGTACAGCGGTGCAGGCCCGGGTCCTGGAATGGCTGGCATCCCACCCCGACCTTGCGGACCAGCGGCGCTACCTCGAAGAAATAGTGCCCATCGCCCAGCAGGAAGAACAGGCGCTCTTCGGCGAATCGCTGCCGGTGGGGCTGATTCTGCATGGAAGGGGGCAGGAAGCGTCAGGATCGGCTTCATCAGCATGAAGGCCTGACCCGGCGGCTGCCTCCCAATCAAACCGACTGGGAATTCTTTGAGTATTTGAAGCGCCTTGGCGCGCTCATAACAGGACGCGTTGTTAAACGCCTGCGCAAAACGGCTTCAATTGACACACAGTGGTTCGATTTCGCTCGCGTCGGTGATCTGGCATTCGATTACACGGATGGCATTTTGGGGTACGCGTTCTCAATGCGAGATCAGGCATTCGCATCATAACCGCGAGACAAATAATGTCGAATGGATGGGGTTTAGATCAACATGATCGTCCTGGAAAACCGGACCAGGCCGATTGATTTTTTAGGCCCACACACTATATATGCTTTTTCGAACCGAGCGTTGAGCGCGTTCAATTCGGCCTCGGGGCAGGCTAACCATTTGCAATGAAACAGGATAGGTTCATGTCCAAAGAAATCGTACTGACCGGGATCACCACCACTGGCACACCGCACCTGGGAAATTATGTGGGCGCCATCCGGCCGGCTATTGAAGCCAGCCGCAATGAGGACGTGCAAAGTTTTTATTTTCTGGCCGACTACCACAGCCTCATCAAATGCCAAGACCCTGAACGGGTCAACCGCAGCAGCATGGAAGTTGCCGCCGCTTGGCTCGCGTTGGGGCTGGATACAGACAACGCCATTTTCTACCGCCAGAGCGACATCCCGGAGATCCTGGAATTGACCTGGATTCTGACGTGCATGACTGCCAAGGGCCTGATGAACCGGGCTCACGCCTACAAGGCTGCCGTCGCCGATAACGAAACGGCCGGCAGCCGCGATCCGGATCAGGGCATTAGCATGGGGCTTTATAGCTACCCCATCCTGATGGCCGCTGACATTCTCATGTTTAAGGCGCGCAAGGTGCCGGTAGGCCGGGATCAGGTACAGCATCTTGAAATGGCCCGTGATATCGCCCTGCGTTTCAACCACCACTTCGGCGACCTGCTGGTGCCGCCCGAGGCCGTGGTCGACAAAAACGCGGCCGTGTTGACCGGCCTGGATGGCCGCAAGATGAGCAAAAGCTACAACAACACCATCCCGCTGTTTCTGCCCGAGAAGAATCTGCGCAAGCTGATCATGAAAATCAAAACCGATACATCGCCCCCCGAAGCTCCCAAGGATCCGGAGACCAGCAGCTTGTTTAGCATCTACCAGGTATTTGCCGATGCCCAGGCTGTGGCGGATATACGACGACGCTATATGCAGGGGATCTCCTGGGGCGAAATGAAGCAAATTCTCTTCGAAACCATAAATGCCGTTTTGTCCGAACCCAGAAAGCGTTACCAGGAATTGATCTCCGACCCAGCCTATATCGAATCAGTACTGCGCAAGGGCGCCCGCCGTGCACGGGAATACAGCGCGCCGTTCATGGCGAAGATTCGCTATGCCGCAGGTATCAGGCCCATCGGCGAATAAACTGCAAGAAAGCAAGGCTCTAAAGCAATTGCCGTGTTCGGTCTGGCCCGCTATGCATATAGAAAGCTTTGCTGGTGAGGCATTCTATGCATGAGCCTTAACCTCAGCGGGTTTAAAAACTGCAAACCATCTCAAAATAAAGATTTTGGGCCAAAAGATTATTTTTAGATGGCTTGTAGTACCATTTGGGTGGTTGCATTCCGGCCCGCATACCGGTACCTGCATCCATGCCCTCAGGGCCCCAAGTTGAGTAATACCGGATCGGCTTTCGGGACGCGGCGCATTCAGCGGTGCCGGCGCGACGCTGTGCGCTGTCGGTTCGTGGTCCGGCACCCCGGCGGACCTCATTTCTTGACATTGAACCCATTTTCAAGTTTAGTGCGCTCATTGCAACCACCTGTTTTGAATTGATTCTTGATTGGGTGCGGCCTTGGCCCGGCGGATTCGGCTTACGACGGTGGTATTCGCGTTTTTTGAATTGCCCAGGGAGGTTAAACGAATGGATATCAAAAATAAAGTGGTCGTTGTGACCGGCGGCGCCTCCGGAATCGGCGAAGCGCTCTGCAGAAGGTTCGCCCAGGCGGGGGCAAAAGGGGTCGTCGTCGCGGATGTGAACGAGGCGGGGGCAGCGCTTGTTTCCAAAGGGATCGAGGGATCGGTTCCCTTCCGGTGCGATGTCCGCAAGGAAGAGGATATTATCGGCCTGGTCCGTTTTTCGGAGGCAAAATTCGGCCCCATCGATCTGTTCTGTTCCAACGCGGGGATTCTCGCCATCGGTGGCTACGAGGTCTCCAATGAAGAATGGCAGCGCATCTGGGAGATCAACGTGCTGGCCCATATTTTCGTGGCCAGGGCCGTCATCCCCGGCATGATCGCCCGGGGCGGCGGCGGCATCATCATCACGGCATCGGCCGCCGGACTGCTCAGCCAGATCGGGTCCATTCCCTACTCGGTCACCAAGCACGCCGCTGTCGGCCTGGCGGAAAGCCTGTCGATTACTTATGGAGACCAGGGGATCAAAGTCTTTGCGCTCTGCCCCCAGGCGGTCCGCACGGCCATGACGGAAGATACGGGTGGCGGCGTTGCGGCCGTGGACGGTATGATGGAACCCGATCAACTGGTCGATGCAGTATTTGCGAGTCTGCAGAAAGAAGAATTTCTGATCCTGCCGCATCCGGAAGTCAAGCAGTACATGCAGAGAAAAACCGCCGACTATGATCGCTGGCTGTCCGGCATGCGACGGCTGCAGACCCGGTTTGTCACGGGGGCACCGCTGAAGAAGGATTGACGAGAATGGCTGTTTTCCGCGGATGGCCACCAGGCCTTCCACGGGAGAACTGTTGAAAAAAGTCAAGAGGTAGCCATGGCTGAATCCAGAATTAGACCGTGTTTTGCCGCAACGATGATGGCCTCGGTGCCCATCCGCGACGTGTCGCAGATGGTGCGTCTCATCCTGGACCACTGTCCCCAGGCGCCCCGGTTGCCGATCATGACCCGCTCCTTTCGCTGGATGTATGAAGGCTTGCCTTGTCTTCACCTGGATCATGGAAAAAAGCAGGCGTATATGGTGCCCCCGGAAGAGCGGGAGGCGGAGGTTCTGGAATTCTATGATCGGGTGGAGGCCGATGACCTGGATTACTTCGCCACCAGCGAAGATGCGGCGCCCTTTTATTACCGGGTAATTGAAGCACTGCAAAAGGCTTCCCGCCCGGAAATGAAGTGGATCGGCCTTCAATTCCCCGGGCCCATGGTCCTGGGCGATACGTTCAGACAGACCAACGGTATGCCGGTGGCCCAGCACGAGACCCTTGCGGACATTGTCGTCAAGTTTGTGGCCATGAAGAGTCGCTGGCTGGCAAGAATGTTGCGCCAGGCGTTTCCCGACGCAACTGTGATCGTGGACCATCCCGAACCGACCCTGGTCGGTTTCACATCGGCGCTCGGCTACGGATCGCCGGAGAGGGTCATCACCCGCGTCAATGAAGCCTTTGCAGGCGTGCAAGGGGTGCGCTGGGTGCACTGTTGTTCGAATATCGATTGGTCCCTTTTGACCCGATCGGAAATCGATGTGATCAACTTCGACGCCTTCGATCACGCCGAGAAGGTGGCCTTGTACGGCTCCGAGATCCAGCGTTTCCTGAAAAAGGGCGGCATGCTCGGATGGGGCATCGTGCCGGTGCGCGAGGACATTATCGTGCATGAGGAGGCCGTTTCGCTCGCCGATCGACTGGTCAAAGGGTTCGAACTGATGGTCAAAGCCGGCGTGGATGCTGACCTCTTGGCGGCATCGTCGTGGATACTCACCTCCTGTGAAACCTCGCTGTTGAGCCCCGAGCAGGCCGTCAGAGCTTTCAGGCTTGCGGAACAGGTATCGCAAAGGATGAGGCGAAGCTTCCATCCGGCAACCGTTGCGGGCGTGTCTGAAGCCTAGCACCTTCCGTATTCCGGGGTGATACTCAAGTAATTCGACAAATATACCGAAAATAGGATGCAGGCAGGTTCCCGCAACGCTGCGAGGGAACTGCCGCTCGGCGGATTATTGCAAATTGCAGCCCCTTGAAAGGGACGGAGCGATCGGCTGGAAATTGGGATTGGATTCAATGGGTGTGTCCGTTAACAGTTTGCCGGATTTAACGATAACATGTCCAAACGCTTAGATAATGGAACCTGTGCCGTGAGAATGGAAGCGGACCTGCATGGTTTGGGCAAAACCTGGGACGAGGACTGTATCACGGCGGCCACACATTATGTAATTATATGATAATATGATAATAATGATCGAATATTGTTTTTGGGGGGTTGTGAGAAAAGGCGTGGTGGTGCTGTGAAGACTGAGCTCAGCGTAGAAAAATCGGCCGAGCGGATCCTGCTTGGGCTGATCGGCGTCTATAAAAAGCTTCATCTTTATTCGGAATCCCATGCGGTTTATCATAACGGATTGAAACAGTTAAAAGAATTGTTTGAAGAGCACTCCCCGCGATACGGAAATCTCAGGATTCAGATCGAAAGAAAGAATATCTTGTTTCAAGGCGAACTGCTCTATGAAGGGGGGGCGGAGCCGACCGATCCGGCATTTCTTCTGCACCGTGATGGCATCCTGTGGCTGGAATTCCAAAATGGTATAGAACTGTGGGAAATTGATACTTTTTTAAAGATTTTGCGCGACAATTGCATATTGGATGAAGATCCGGAGGACGATATCGTCACCGCCTTGTGGGCAGTCAATTTGCCATCCATCCTTTATGACGCCGCTGATCTGGAATTGGGTTTGCCGGACGATGTCGATTTTTCCCAATTGGCCTGTTCCGGCAGACAGGCCTCGGATTCAGCACAAAATGAGGAGCCCGTCCGATGTGAAACCATTTACTCCGCCATGGCGACCAATGTCTTATCGCGCGAGGGCCAGGATGAATTGTGGAAATTGACCGCCACCGAGCGGGACCAGCTTCGAAAAACGATCGCCGCGGAAGAGCAGGTGGATGGTTCCGACTATGTGATCGATGCGCTGCTGTATATCCTTGAAAATCACTGCCTGCCAGAGGACATCGCCGAGCTGCTCGATACGTTGCTGCAGGAATTGAATGGCGCGTTCGCCAATGCTCGTTTTGCCTATTTGTTGGAGGCGGTTACCCGCTTAAAAAAAATTGCGGCCGCAAATCCGCCCGCCTCACCGTGGCTCAAGCCCCATATCGAGCAGTTCCTGGCAAACCTGGCGGCCGAACCCTTTTCGAACGGGCTGAAGCAAATTGATGGCAAAAAACAGAAATTCGATGCGGCGCAGCTGAAAAACCTGAAACGTTTTCTGCTGCTGCTCGATAGATCGGCAATTCCTGCCCTCGGGGCCATCTTGATGGAGATGTCATCCCCCGAGCTCCAGCGCATCATTCTGGAGACAATCGGCACCATGGCCATGACCGATTTCGAACCGCTGGAAAAGTTCATCCAGGAGGCCGATCCGCCCCTGGCGGCCCGGCTGGTCTTCTTATTACGGTTCCTGAAAGATCCGCGGTCAAGGCAATCCCTTTCAAATCTGATCCGCCATCCTTCGAAAATAGTCCGTTTGGCGGCGCTCAAAGCCGTTATGTCCCGGGATGATCGCGCCATCGATGAGATTCTGTCGCTGATCGATGATCCGGACGAAAAGATCCGGAAACTGGTGCTGAACCGACTGGGGCGCGATCGAAGTGCGCACGTCGAGGGCAGGCTGCTGGGGTATCTGGATCGATATGGCCAGGGCTTGAGGAATGCGGAACATTTTATCGCGGTCTGCCGTACGTTGGGCAAATGTGGTTCCGAGCGCTCCATCCCCTACTTGATCAAGCTGCTCTTCAAATGGCCGGCTATCGGTGTGTTGCGGTCCCGCGGCAGCGATCTGCGCAGGGGCGCCGTCGTGGCGCTGCAAACGCTGCGGACAGAAAAAGCGGCGCGCCTGATCGACAGAAATCATCGCGGCTTTCTGAGAAACCTTTTCAGGTCCGCCGTGCAATCTTCAGATTGATGGTTCGCAGGAGAACCGGCCGATGGCCAATGAATACTACAAAGAAATTTTCCAAACCGGAGAAGCCCTGATCAATACGATCGGCGGATTGACCCAGATCGCCAGGATGCATTCCGATAATAATCCCCTGCTGGTGGATGCCGCCAACAAGCTGATCGGCCTGATGGTGCAGGCCAGGCAAGGAGAAGATGGCGTGACCATCGTGCATTCCGATGGGCGCTATTATTTCCAGGGGAAAAGATTACACATCCGCCCCGAAAGCAAACGAATCTTCAATCGCATGCTGCAGTATCTGGAAAAGCGCGGCATCTTCTCGTTGCGCTTTGATGCCGGCGCGGGAAATATTGCGGGCAGCGAAGTCATCACGTTCGCGCGCCTTATGGATGAGGCGGAGCAACACGCTGCGCCGCCCGATTGGCTCAAGGAACAGCTCGAGCATAATGGCATAAAATGGGTCGATATCAATGGCAATGCCGTCGCTCAATCCAACGAACCGGCCACGCAGGCCGATGAGGCGCCGGATGAGCTGGAGCTGAAAAGGGGCCAGGTTCGAAAACAGTATTCCAACGTATTGGGGTCCCTCAAGGAGGTGTCCCGCAAACTGTCGTCGAACATGAATGTCGGCATGCGCAATTCCGTCCGGTTGGTTCAGAAGATGGTCGACATCATCACAGAAGATGAATCGCTTTTTTCCATCCTCAGCACGGTTCGCGTCTACGATGACTACACCTATGTCCACTCGTTGAACGTCGCTATTCTCTCCATGTGTCTGGGCAAACAGATCGGCCTGGACCATTCGATGCTGGAAAGACTCGGGCTGTGCGGCCTTTTCCACGATCTGGGCAAGGTGGAAGTCTCCAGGGCGATACTGAACAAGAGAGACCGCCTGACCGATGCCGAATTTGCCGAAATAAAGACCCATCCGGCTCACAGCGTCCGCTTGATACTCAAGCTGAGAGCCAGGCGGGACCGCAAAGCGAAATTATTGATGGCGCCCTTCGAACACCATATGGGGTATAATCGAGCGGGTTATCCGCAAATTTGGGGCAATCGGCCTGTAAGCCTTTTCGGCAGGATTCTTGCCATTGCGGATGTATACGACGCGATCACTTCTCCGAGAATCTACCGCGCCCATACCCTCAGTCCCGATAAAGCCCTGGGGTACATGCTCGAGCAGTCCGGCACCAGCTTCGACCCCATCCTCTTGAAAGTGTTCATCAACATGCTGGGCGCCTATCCCGTCGGCACCTTGTTGAAACTGGACACCGGCGAGATGGGCATCGTCGTCGGCCGCTCCAAGGGACAAGACGGTGCGCGGCCCATAGTGCAGCTCTTGGTCGCCGCTGCCGATCAGAAATATAAAAAAGGCGACTTGGTGGATCTTTCCGCACAACAGCCCGGCGGCGGCACCAGGAAACGTAATATCGTAGAGAGTATGCACCCTTCGGACATGGGCATCCAGGCAGCGGAATTTCTGATGCAAGGATAGGCCGCAGAAACCGGATCCCTCCTGGAAAACGCGAGCGTTTCGGGATGGTTTTGAACGGGACCGCAAGCATGAGCGATACCGGGTTGATGACCCTTCTGGTGGCGGTTTGCGCCCTGACCTATTCGTTCGAGATCGTATTCGGCCTGGCTGGCACGATCCTGATGCTGCCGATTTTGGGTTTCTTCTTCGACAGCAAGACCCTGGTCGTTTATTCGCTGTTGCCCCAGTTGCTGGTGGCCGGCATCGCGCTGTTGCGTTCCCATCGGAAGCTGGAAGTCAAACTGCTTCTATCCATGTTGGGTATGGCCGCTTTGGGGAGTGTGCTGGGCGGCGTCTGCTTTTCCTGGATTCCGCTGCCGATCTTTCGACGGATTCTGGCGGTGGTGATCATGCTGGCCGGCGTCTTTCTGATCGTGTCGCCCCGCTTTCACCTGGGGGCCGTGGAGCAGCGGGTCATGGACTTTTCGGCCGGCGTCTCCCACGCACTGTTCGGCATCAGCGGCCCCATCGTCATGACCCGCCTGTTGGGCAGCCTGGCAGACAAGACCCTGATCCGCAACAGCGCGCTGGCCTTTTTCAGTGGCCTCAATTGCATGCGGGCGGGGTACTACCTGGTCAACGGCGCGATCACCCCCCAGATCCAGAAAATGTTTCTGGTATCGTTCCCGTTCTTGATCCCGGTACTGTTTTTCGCCCAGGGCTTGCATTTCAAGATCAAGGATTCCCTGTTCAAAGGGGTGGTTTCCTGGGTCATCTTCCTCTGCGGCCTCCTTTATCTGTTGAGATAGGACTGCCGGAATAGGGGCGGATTCGCTCCATGCGGCCCGGCGCGACGGAAACAGCCCCGTGACCTCTTGAAATAAGGATGGCGCGCGAAAGGCAGCGCGCCATCGATCATGGTTGTAAACCGCTTACCATTCGATCAGCCAAAGCAAGACGAGCATGCCCGCGCCGATGGCGATCAGTTTTACGCCAAAGAAAATCTGGTCGCGCAGGCTGTGATCCTTGGGTGCATAATCGACTTCCGCCGCTGGAGCGGCTTTTTTTTCGAGCAGTTTTTGTGATTGGGCATGGTTGTTTCCCATATGGCCTCCTTCGGCACACCGCCGTGGCCCCACCCGCATTGGTTCATATGGGGCCGGAATGTGGTTTCGCAATTTCAGGGGAGATCAGAAATGACAATCGGGGGGCAGCGGCGGTGCCCTGACAGGAGCAGTGGCGCGCTCCGCGCGGTGGGTGCAGCGATCCTTGAATTCTATGAAAAATTGAGAGGATTCGTGGTAGAAAACGGGGGGGATCGGTTCGAAAAGCGAAAGATCGTAAAAGAAGCCGTTAATAGGGGAACTGCCGCTTCGGCTCTCGAGAGTGAAAAGAGAAGCCGAACCGTCCGCCAGGTCAGGTGATCTGAGGGTGTTCCGGTGGTCTGGCCCGGCACCCTGCATGGCAAAGGACAAGCGGCTGGGGGCCGATACCGTCAGCAGGCAACACACCAGCACCAAAGAGATACTGGACAGTACTTTTTTCCGAGTCGTTGCCATGGCGGGCACCCTGGAATGTAGCGGCTATGATTGCCGGCCGGTCTGCTTGCTCCGAAAAGATGCGCATCGACAATATCAGAGGCAAGGGACGAAAACAATCACTGCCGAAAAGTGGCGGCAATTCACTGTAAAGAATTGATTCGCAGGCCTTGAGCGTACGCCACCTCCGGGCCGAGAGGGATAACCTGCTTCGGGAACACTATGGGTTCTCTTTATAACTGTTTGTTAAATTATCAATAATTGATCGAAGATAAAATTTTAGAACAAAGATGAAGCGACTCGGCGAAATGGCCGCAACCTGCGGTTGACGGCCCATGGCCGGATCAGCTACAAGGCGAGCCAGCGATTCTTGCCTTTATCCAAGGAGCCCCTATGAAACCCTCACGAACCATCGGCTGCGGCACGCAGTTTTGTTCGGTCATCGGCAACCCCATCGCCCACAGCCTTTCTCCGGCCATCCACAACGCCGGCTACGAGGCGCTGGGCCTGGATTTCGTCTATGTGGCCAACCGCGTGCAAGATGTAAGGGCCGCCCTGGCCGGCATGCGCGCCCTGGGCAACTTCCGGGGGATGAGCATCACCATCCCTCACAAGATCGAGGCCATGAAGTATGTGGATGAAATCCGCGAGGTGGACCGCGCCATCGGGTCGATCAATACGGTGGTGCACGAAGGCGATCGCCTCATCGGGCTGGGCACCGACGGTCCCGGGGCCTTGAAAGCGCTTTCGGATGCGGGCGTGACCGTCTCCGGTAAACAGGTGCTGATGTTGGGCGCCGGCGGCGCGGCCCGGGCGATCGCCTTTACCCTGGCGCGCGAGGCAACGCCTGCTGAATTGACGTTGCTGGATATCAACGAAGGTCTGCTGCAGGGGCTGCGGGCCGACTTGACTCAGGGCAGCGCCATGGCCGTGACCGCCGCGCCGCTGGACGGTGGTTCCCTGGCCACGGCCATGGCCCGGGCCGACGTGATCATCCACTGCACCTCGGTGGGCATGCATCCCAAGTCCGATGCTTCGTTGATTCCGGCCGATCTCTTCCGGCCCGGGCAAGTGGTCTTCGACATCGTCTACACCCCTCTGGAAACCAAGCTGCTGGCCGATGCCCGGGCCCGCGGGGTGCAGGTGATCTCCGGGGTGGAGATGTTCGTCAACCAGGCCGTTCTGCAGTTCGAACAGTTTACCGGCCAGGCGGCCCCGGTGGCCGTGATGCGCCGGGTGGTGATGGAGCATTTGCGGGCATGAATATCGTATTGATCGGATATCGCGGCACCGGCAAGAGTCACGTGGGGCGCCTGGTCGGCAAGCGCCTCAAGATGGGGTGCATTTCCATGGACGGCCGGATCGTGGAGAAGGCCGGCATCACCATTCCCGAGATCGTTCAGCGGTGCGGTTGGCCGGGGTTCCGGGACCTGGAGAGCGAAGTGGCCCGGGAACTGGCCGGCCGGGACAATCTGGTGATCGACACCGGCGGCGGGGTCATCGAACGGCCGGAGAATATCGAAGCGCTCAGCGTCAATGGGATGGTGGTGTGGCTCAAAGCCTCGGTGGCCAATATCGTCGCCCGTATCCAGAGAGGCACCGAGCGGCCGGCCCTCACCGAAGGCAAGAGTTTCACCGATGAAGTGGCCGAGGTGCTGGGGCGGCGAACACCCCTGTACCAGGCGGCCGCGGCCTTCGAAATCGATACCGATGCCAGCTCGGTGCACGAGGTGGCCGACCAGGTGGTGGCCTTGTGGCGGCGCCATGGGGGCAGCCAGCAACCCTCCTGAACCGGCATCTGCCGCGGCTACGTTTCCAGTTCGATCTGCAGGGCTTCCAGGATGCGCGAGACCATGCCGTAGTAGCCGATGGTGGTGGTCAATTCCACGATCTGCGGGTCGTTGAGGAAGGCGCGGACAGCGCCGAAGATCTCGCCCGGGACGCGGATCTGCTCGGCCACGGCGTCGGTGTAGGCGAGTACGGCGCGCTCCTGGTCGTTGAAGCGATCCAGGGAGCTCCGCCAATCCGCCAGGGCGTCGATCTGCGGCTGGGTGACCCCCACCCGCCGGGCGATGGGCACGTGCTGGGTCCATTCGTAGGTGGCTTGGGCCAGGGCGCCGACGCGCAGGATGGCGATTTCGCGCAGGCGCGGGTCGAGGCTGCTTTTCATCAGGATGGTGTTGCCCAGCTTGAGGAAGGCGCGGCCTACCTCCGGGCTGTTGGCCATGACCTTGAAGAGGTTGAGGATTCTGCCGCCGCGGGCTTCCATCTTCTGAAAGAGCTCTTGCAGTTCCGGACTGGTTTGCTGCTTCTCCAGGATCGTAACTCTGGCCATACGATTTCTCCCCGAAATTTATTGTTTGCAGCTTAGTATGATTGGTTACCGGCCGCGCCTGCCTCCCTGCTGATTTGGCGCTTGGCTACCCGATCCGCGCACTCTGTCCGCCGTCGATGGGCAGCATTACGGAAGTAATGAACCTGGCTTCGTCCGACGCCAGGAAGAGGGCGCCGTAGGCCGTGTCCCAGCCGTCGCCCATGCCGCCTTTGAGCGGCACGGCCTTGCTGCGGCGCTTGATCAGTTCTTCCTTGTCGATGTTCATGGCCTTGGAGATGCCTTCGATGGCCATGGGGGTGTTCATCAGGCCGGGCATGATGCAGTTGGCCCGGATGCCCTTGGCGGCGTACTGCATGGCGATGGTGTGGGTGAAGGCGTTGACCCCGGCTTTGGAGGTCTTGTAGGCCAGCATGGGGGTGGCGCACACGGCGGCGATGGAAGAGATGTTGACGATGGCGCCGCTCTCCTGTGCTTCCATGTGGGGCAGCACGTATTTGCAGGTGAGGAACATGCTGCGCAGGTTGATGTCGAAGACCCGGTCCCAGGTCTCCTCGGTGACCTGCACCGGTGTGCCGTCCCGTCCGCCGGTGCCCACGTTGTTGACCAGGATGTCGATCCGGCCGTAGCGTTCCATGCAGGCGGCGGCCATCTTTCGGCAATCATCGGGTTTGGTGATGTCGGCCTGGCAGACAAACGCCGTGCCGCCCTCTTTTTCGATGATCGCCAGGGTCTCTTCGGCCGAGGCCGGGTTGCGGTCCACCAACATCACCCGGGCGCCCTCCCGGGCGAACAGGATCGAAATGGCCCGACCATTGCCGACGGTGTCGCCGGGGGTCTGGCCGGCTCCGGTGACGATGGCTGCTTTGCTTTTCAAACGATTGGGCATGTCTGCTTCTCCTCGCTGCCGATTGAAGGAGCTATAACCAGGGGTGTCAAAAGAGGTGAGATCGAACATGGATTGAAATTGTCATACAAATGGGCAAACCGCTTGTCAATCGCGATTCCGGTCGAGTGCCCAGGGCCCCGGATGGCATTGAATCCAGCAAAGGGTTGTCCACGGCTTCGAAAGCGTATAAGCCTTATCAAAAGCAAGGTCCCTTCAAAAGGAGCCCTCCCATGCCCCTGCTGGAAGAACCGTATGGCGGACTATGCCGTGATCTGGCGACATCCATCCCGGCCGGCCGTTTGATCACCGATCCCCTGCGCACCCTGGCCTTTGGGACCGATGCCAGTTTCTACCGGCTGATTCCCAGGCTGGTGGTCAAAACCGAAGATGAGGAGGAGGTCGTGGCCGTGCTCCGGGCGGCGGACCGCCGTCGCCTGTCGGTGACCTTCCGGGCGGCCGGCACCAGCTTATCCGGTCAGGCGGTCAGCGAATCGATTTTGATGATCGCCGGCAGCGGCTGGCAGCGATACCGGATCCTGGATGATGGCCGGCGCATCCGGTTGCAGCCCGGCATCATCGGCGCCCATGCCAACCGCTGGCTGGCGCCTTACGGTCGCAAGATCGGGCCGGACCCGGCCTCGATCAACGCGGCCATGATCGGCGGCATCCTGGCCAATAACGCCAGCGGCATGTGCTGCGGGGTCGCCCAGAACAGCTATCACACGGTGGAAAGCCTGCGGTTGATCCTGGCCGATGGCACGCTGCTGGATACGTCCGACCCGCGCAGCCGGGAGGCCTTTTCCCAGAGCCACGGCGAGGTGCTGGCGCGGCTGGCCCTGTTGGCCGAGAAGGTGCGCCGACGGCCCGAACTGGCCGAGCGCATCCGGCACAAGTTCAAGATCAAAAACACCACCGGCTACAGCCTCAATGCCCTGGTGGATTACACCGACCCCTTCGACATCCTGGTGCATCTGATGGTGGGCTCCGAGGGTACTTTGGGGTTCGTCTCCGAAGTGGTCTACCGCACAGTGGTGGAACACCCCTTCAAGGCCAGTGCGTTGCTGGTCTTCGACGGCGTCGAGGGCGCCTGCCGGACCGCCGCGGTGTTGAAGGCGGCACCGGTGGCGGCCGTGGAACTCATGGACCGCGCCGCCCTGCGCTCGGTGGCGCACAAGGAGGGCATGCCGCCGATGCTCAAGGCCCTGCCGCCCGCCGCCGCCGCGCTGCTGGTCGAGACCCGGGCCGAGGGCAGCGATGCGCTGGCCGCCAACGTTGCCGCCATCGCGGCCATCCTCGGGGGAACCAGCCGGTTGGCGGACCCGTCCGGTCCGGAGTGGCTGATCGAGAGCCCGGCCACGGCGCTGCCCATTCGCTTCACCGCCGATGGCCGGGAGACTGCCCGTCTGTGGAACATCCGCAAGGGGCTCTTCCCTTCGGTGGGGGCGATGCGGCGCAGCGGCACCACCGTGATCATCGAGGATGTGGCCTTTCCCATCCAGCGTCTGGCCGCCGCCACCCTCGACCTCCAGCAAATGCTGCACCACTACCGATATGATGAGGCCATCATCTTCGGCCATGCCCTGGAGGGGAACCTGCATTTCGTGTTCACCCAGGATTTCGGGACCCCCGAGGAAGTGGAGCGCTATCGCCGGCTCATGGCGGCGGTGAGCGACATGGTGGTGACGCGCTACGACGGTTCGCTCAAGGCCGAGCACGGCACGGGCCGCAACATGGCACCGTTCGTGGCCCTGGAGTGGGGGCAGGAGGCCTACGACCTGATGCGCGAGATCAAGGCGATCTTCGACCCCAAGGGCCTGCTCAATCCCGGCGTAATCCTCAATGCCGATCCCCAGGCCCATCTCAAGCACCTCAAACCGTTGCCCCAGGCGCACCCCCTGGTGGACAAATGCATCGAGTGCGGCTTTTGCGAAGAGACCTGTCCTTCAAAAGCGCTGACCCTGACGCCCCGGCAGCGCATCGTGGTGCAGCGCGAGATCGCGCGCCTTTCGCGCAGCGGCCGGGAGCCGGGCCGGCTCTCCCGGCTGCGGCGGGATTACGACTACCAGGGCGAGCAGACCTGCGCCGCGGACGGGTTGTGTGCATTGAGCTGCCCGGTGAACATCAACACCGGCGACCACACCAAATACCTGCGGGGACTGAAGGTGCACGGTGGCAGGGTGCAGCTGGCGGCCGACCTGGCGGCGCGCCACTTCGCTCTCTTGACCAGCGGCCTCCGGCTGGGGCTGGGCGCGCTCGAGATGGCCCAACGACTGTTGGGGCCGAAAGTCATGCAGCGGGCAGCCGACGCCGTACGGCGGTGTTCGGGCAACCGCGTGCCCCGCTGGACCCCCTGTTTGCCGGGAGCGGCTGCTCCCATTGGTCCGCTGCCCGCCGTCTCTGCCGATGGGCCCAGGGTGGTGTACTTCCCCAGCTGCGTCAGCCGGACCATGGGGCCGGCGCCGGGGGACCGCCGATCCGAATCCCTTGTCGAGGTCACCCGGCGGCTGCTGTCCAAGGCAGGGTTCAACATCGTCTACCCTGCCGACATGGCGAGTCTTTGTTGCGGCATGCCCTTCGAGAGCAAGGGGTTTGAGCGCCAGGCCGATGAAAAAGCCGCAGAGTTGAACCGGGCTTTGCTGGCAGCCTCCGAAGGAGGCCGCTATCCGGTATTGTGCGATACGAGCCCCTGCACCGAGCGCATGCACCGGACCCTGGACAAGCGCCTGCAGCTTTACGAGCCGGTGGCTTTCATCTGGCACCATCTGCTGCCGCGCTTGCATGTCTCAGCGGTCGACGCCGCCGTGGCCGTGCACGTGACCTGTAGCTCCCGCAAAATGGGCCTGGCCGAGCTGTTCTTGGCCGTGGCCCGGCGGTGCGCCGTCCGGGTGGTGGTGCCCGAGGGGGTGGATTGCTGCGGTTTTGCCGGCGACCGCGGCTTCAGCCATCCCGAGTTGAACCGTTCGGCGTTGACCCATTTGCGGCCGGCCGTGGCAGCGGTCTGCCGCGACGGCTATTCCAACAGCCGCACTTGCGAAATAGGCCTGTCCGAGCATGGCGGTATCCACTACCGGTCGATTCTCTACCTGCTGGACGAATGCACCCGTGCATAGGGTCCCTTTTTTACGCATTGGCAACGCCTGGAGGCCGTCCTATCTTTCAGGCATCAATAACCCCGCACCCAGACACAAAGGAGGTGTCCCATGGCCCAGAAGAAAATCCTGATGATCGTCGGCGATTATGTCGAGGACTACGAGGTGATGGTGCCGTTCCAGGCGCTATTGATGGTCGGCCACCAGGTGCATGCCGTGTGCCCGGACAAGAAGGCCGGCGAAGCGGTCAAGACCGCCATCCATGATTTCGAAGGCGACCAGACCTACAGCGAAAAGCGCGGCCACAACTTCGCCCTCAACGCCACCTTCGATGAGGTCAAGGCCGAAAACTACGATGCCCTCGTGATCCCGGGCGGCCGTGCTCCCGAGTACATCCGCCTCAACCAGCGCGTCCTGGAGATGGTGCGTCATTTCGCCTCGACCGGCAAGCCCATCGCCGCCATCTGCCACGGCGCCCAGTTGCTGGCCGCGGCCGGCGTGCTGGAGGGCCGCAGCTGCTCCGCCTATCCGGCCGTAGGGCCCGACGTGAACCGGGCCGGTGGCAAATACGTGGAGATCGCCGTGGACCAGGCTCACGCCGACGGCAACCTGATCAGCGCCCCGGCCTGGCCGGCCCATCCCCAGTGGCTGGCCAAGTTCCTGGCGGTATTGGGTACTCGAATCACCTTATAGCACCGAGATCCCCGGGCCGGCCCTGGCTGACAGCAGATCGCCCGCCGCGCGGTCCCATCGGCCGGACCGGGGAGGCTCCGGCAGCGAGCCAAAGCCCCTTCGCAGGTTCCAATTTGTTGCATAAGCTGTTGACAGCGCAGAAACGGCTGGACTATAAATTCATAAAACCTGACAAACGTCTGGCAGCCTACCTGAAGAATGATACATCGGGAGCACAACCGTATCATTCGATGATCAGATATTGCGTTGATACAAGTCACGTATCTTTGGAAGATAGATAAACAAGCGCCTTGCTTCGAAGGGTAAGGTGATGCGCAAGATAAAGACGAAGATCAAGAACCCCGATCTGGTGGAGAAGCGGCGGAATCAGATTTCACAGGCGGCGTTGGCGCTTTTCAGGGAAAAGGGCTTCCACGCCACGAGCATGCGGACGATATGCCAGAAAGCCAAGGTCAACCTTGGTAGTTTTTACGATTACTTTGGCAGCAAAGAGGATATCCTGGTTCATCTCTACAAGGAGATAATGAACCGGAAACTTCACTGGGCCCCGGCCGATGGAAAGCCGGCTGACTTCAAAGATATCGAGGACCTGCTGCGCCTGTCGATGTCCAACGCATGGAGCAGGGATAACAACGCCATCCAGCTGCTCTACCAGGAAACGACGAGCCTCGACAAGAAGACCAGGAAGGAAGTATTCCAGATCGAATCGAACTTTGTCAAGTGGGTGGCTGAAAAATTCCGGGAGGGGTTGTCGCTTCCTTCCGTGAGCACCGAATTGGAGCTGGCCGCCAATATGCTCGTCTATGTCAATGCGTTCATCCCGTTGCGCGGCTGGAACATGAGCCACATTAAACAAGAAGAAATCCTCGATTTTGCGGTCGGCATGTTCATGACGATCCTCAAGGCGCTGTCCCAACGGGAGGCGATCAGATAACGGCCGGGAGAAAACGATTTTTGTTTCCCGAAGCGCGCAGGAATCCGGCCGGGTGCCGCAAGGCTAGATTTCAGATCCAAAATGGCGGTTGGCGCAAAAGCCGGCTAGGACAGTACCATTGTAAGCTCTAATAAAATAAAGGAGGGTGCAATGAAGACGATGAGGTTTTTGTTCATGGCGACGGCGGTGCTCTGCTCTCTTGGATTGGTGCTTCAATCGGCCTCCGCCGCGGACATGGTTCCCAAGGCGGCCTTTGATTTCAAAAATTTCCCCGACATGTCCGATTTCGATCCAAACAAACCGATGCCATTGAAGGGAGATACCATCAAGATCGCCGTGGTGGCTTCCCATTCCGGTCCCGCTGCGTCCGTGGGTGAGATCTACTGGATCAGCGTGCTGTGGGCGGCCCACATGGTCAACAAGCAGGGCGGCATCATGGTGGACGGCAAGAAGAAGATGGTGGAGGTGCTCAAGGCCGATACCCAATCCAAACCGGATATCACCAAAAAAGTGTGCGAAAGGATGATCCTGCAGGAGAAAGTCGATTTCCTGTGGGGCACCAACGGCAGCCACCTGCAAAAGGTGATCAACCAGGTGGCGGACAAGTACAAGAAAATTTCGGTGAACGCGGCCTCCCTCTCCGACGAGTTGCAGGAAGTGCCGGATTTCTCCCGCTATGCCTTCATGACTACCTTTTCCACCGAGCAGATCGGGCGCGGCCTGGCATACTACTACGGCCAGATCCGCAAAAAGGAGAAAAAGTTCTACATCCTTTGCCAGGACTACCTTTTCGGGCACTCCATGGCCGAAGGGTTCAAGAAGGGGCTCAAGGAGTACTACCCGGATGCCGAGATCGTCGGCGAAGACTACCACAAGCTGTTCCTGACCGATTTCGCCCCTTACCTGACCAAGATCAAGGCCTCCGGCGCCGAGGTGGTCTACACCGGCGACTGGATTCCGGATGCGGCCAATCTGCTCAAGCAGGCTCGCCAGATGGGCATCATGCTGCCGTTTGCCGACATCTTCATGGATGAACCCCGCTTCCTCACCGAGGTGGGCGTCGAAGGCACCAAGGGCATCATCAACCTGGCCCAGTACGGCAATGGCAATCCGGCCTTCAAGAACGATGACCAGATCAAGGTTTACAGGGCGTGGAACGATTTGTGGAAGAACAAATGGAAAGAGCCTTACAACACCGTGCTCTACACCCATCCCTTCGGCAATATCGGCGCTTACATCGGGTCGACCTACTGGCTGCTGAGCGTGGTGACGCGTGCGGGCAGCACCGATCCGGAAAAGATCATCAAGGTCTGGGAAGGCGATACCTATCAGTTGCCCAGCGGCCAGATCCTGGAAATGCGCGCCTGCGACCACAAGCAGATTACCCCATTGACCGTCAATGAATTTGTGCCGCCGGCGGAGCAGAAGCAATCGTTCAATATTCCGCCTTATTACTGGTTCGAAGGCTGCTCCAACGTCGGGCCGTCGACCCTGCTGCCCATGGACAAGGTCGTACCCAAGGCGGATCCCAAACTCTGCAAATAGGGACCGCGGCGCCGCCCGGCGTCGGTGATAGAACAGAAGCATTTGCAAGGTGATCCTGAGGGTGGCCCGCCTGGCCATGTTCCACAGGTGGGCCGCCCGTTTGCCAAGGCAGTACAAGGAGTTGTCTTTCTATGGATGCATCCGTTGCGATGTACGTGGCCCAGGGTATCCACGGGCTGGCTTACGGCATGGTGCTGTTTCTGGTGGCCTCGGGTTTGACGCTGATCTTCGGCATGATGGGCGTGCTCAACCTGGCCCATGCGTCGTTTTTCATGCTTTCGGCCTACTTCGGCTACCAGATGGTGGCCTGGACCGGCAGCTTCTGGGCGGCCCTTTTGGTGGCGCCGGTGATCACCGCGGTTTTCGGGATCTTGCTCGAGCGCTTTTTGCTCAAAAAGGTCCACGCCTTCGGCCACATGGGCGAACTGATCCTCACCGTGGGGGTTTCGCTCATCGTGCTCGACGGCGTCAAGGCGGTCTGGGGCACCGAGAGCCTGCCGCTCAAGATGCCGCCGGTGCTCGAAGGCCTGGTGCAGATCGCCGGCATGCAGTACCCGATCTACCGGCTGTTCATCATCGCCATGGCCCTGGTGCTTTTGGGCATCCTGTCGCTGGTGCTCTTTAAGACCCGCCTGGGCATGGTGGTGCGCGCGGCGGTCTCGGACGCCGAGATGGTCAACGCCCTCGGCATCAACGTGCCCCTGGTCTTCATGTTCGTGTTCGGCGTGGGCACCTGGATGGCCGGCGTGGCCGGCGTGGCCATCGCCCCGATTCTCACAGTGTTCCCCGGTCTGGCCGACCAGATGGGCATGGACGCCTTCATCGTGGTGGTGGTGGGCGGCTTCGGCAGCCTGGGCGGCGCCTTCCTGGTATCGATCATCGGCGGGCTGATCAGCTCCTACGGGGTGCAGTTCCTGTCCCAGTACGCCGCGGTGCTCATGTTCGTCTTCATGGCCGTGGCCCTTGCCATCAAGCCCAAAGGTCTATTCGGAGAACGCGACTGATGAACAACAAGAGCAGATGGGCACTGTGGATCGCAGGGGCGGTCGCATTGTTTTTATACCCCCGGCTTTTCGGCATCTACTACGCCAATATCTTCGTTACCTTCGCCATCTACGCCCTTTACGCGGTCAGCTTGAATCTTTTGCTGGGCTACACCGGGCTGCTGAGCTTCGGGCACGCCATGTACTTTGGCACCGGCGCCTACGGCACGGCTCTGGCCCTGACCCATATCAAGGGGCTGCCCTTGGTCCCGGCCCTGCTGGCCGGCTTTTTCGCGGCCTTTTTCCTGGCCATCTGCGTCGCCCCCCTGGTGGTGCGGGTGGGCGGCAACGCCTTTGCCATGATGCACCTGGCCTTCGGCCAGTTGATGTTCGTGCTGGCGCTCAAACTGCGGCACATCACCGGCGGCGAGGACGGCGTGGGCGGCTTTCCCATCCCGCCGCTGTCGATCCCGGGCCTTTTCTCCCTGGACATGGGCGACCCGATCCTTTTCTACTACTTCGCCGTGGCCGTGATCGCAGCCAGCCTCTGGCTGCTGTGGTTCTTCACCAAGACCCCCTTTGGCCAGATCATGGTGGCCGTGCGGGACAACACCAAGCGCGTGGACTACCTGGGCTTTAGGGTGCCCCACACCAAGGCCGTGGTCTATGTGATCGCCGGCGCCTTTGCCGGCATGGCCGGCGCCGTCTACGCCCTGTTCCAGAACCTGGTGGCCGCCTACGACGCCTACGGCATCCTAACCTCGTTCGTGCCCGTGATGATGACCATGGTGGGCGGCATCGGCCAGTTCTTCGGCCCCATTTGCGGCGCCGGCATCTTCGGTGTGCTCGACGAGCTCACCACCCGCTACACCGACCGGGTGGAGCTGGTGCTCGGCCTGGTGCTCGTGCTGGTGATCATGTACGCCCCCTATGGCTTTACCGGCTTTTTGACCTATCTGCGCATGCGCTGGAGCGCCAGCCGTGCCCAAAGGAGCCCTGCGTGAACATCCTGGAGACCAGAAGCTTATCCCACGACTTTGGCGGGTTGCAGGTGCTAAAGGACGTCAACCTGCAGGTGCTCGCCGGCGAGCGCCACGCCATCATCGGGCCCAACGGCGCCGGCAAGACCACCCTGTTCAACACCATCACCGGCACCTACACCCCCAGCCAGGGGAGCGTCTACTTCAAAGGCAGGAACATCACCGGCGCCGGCCCTTGCAAGATCCAGCGTCTGGGCATGGGCCGCTCGTTTCAGATCACCAGCACCTTCGACCGCCTCACGGCCTTCCAGAACATCCGCCTGGCCGTGCTCTCCCAAAAAGGTATCCGCTTCAACCTGCTGCGCTTTGTGGACAAGATGGACACAGTGACCCGCGACACCGAGGAGATCCTAAAGCGCATCAACCTGTTCGAGGATCGGTTGACCCTGGCGGGCAACCTCTCCTACGGTAAGCACCGCTCGCTTGAAATCAGCATGTCGCTGGCCACCAACCCGGACCTGGTGATGCTCGACGAGCCCACCGCCGGCATGTCCGTGGACGAGACCCACTACGCCGTAGAGCTGATCCGGCGCCTGACCGAAGGCAAGACCGTGGTGATCATCGAACATGACATGGACGTGGTCTTCTCCCTGGCCGATCGCATCACGGTCCTGCACCACGGCACGATCCTGGCCACCGGCACCCCCGACCAGATCCAGCAAAACGAACAGGTGCAAAGCGCCTACCTGGGGGAGATGGAGGATTAAATGCTGCTGGAAGTGACCAACCTGAACACCTACTACGGGCACAGCCATGCCCTGCAGGACATGTCGCTGACCGTGGCCCCGGGCGAAGTGGTGGCCCTTCTGGGCCGCAACGGCATGGGCAAGAGCACCACCCTTAAAAGCATCATGGGCCTGCTCAAGCCCCGATCGGGCAGGGTGCTGTTCGACGACCGGGAGATCACCGGCCTGGCCCCTTTTAAGATCGCCAAAGCCGGCATCGGCTATGTGCCCGAAGAGCGGCGCATCTTTCCCACGCTTTCGGTGCTCGACAACCTGATGATGGGGGTCAAGGGCGGCAAAATAGACAAGTCCAACCCCGAGGCCTGGACCATCGAGAAGATCTTCGAGCACTTTCCCTTCATGAAGGAGCGCACCCACCAGAAAGGCGGGCACCTGTCCGGCGGCGAGCAGCAGATGCTCACCATCGGGCGCACTTTGATGGGCAACCCCAAGCTGCTCATGGTGGACGAGCCCACCGAGGGGTTGTCGCCGATCATGGTCAAGGAGGTGCGCGACGTGCTGCGCAAGATCAGCCAGTCGGGCATCGCCATCCTGCTGGTCGAGCACAACCTGAAGGTGGCCATGTCGGTGGCCACCCGGGTCTACCTGATGGCCAAGGCGCGTCTGGGCTTTGCCGGTACCGTGGCGGAGCTGGCGGCCAACCCCGAGGTCAGGGCCAAATATCTGGAAGTGTAGTCCCCCTCAAGCTTTGGTGGACGAGAGAGCCGCCGGTCCGAAGATGGATTTTAGCACCACTTCGACCTTGGCCCCCACGGGGGGCATGCGCTCCCAGTCGACCTTGTAGTAGTTGACCGTGGTCTTGAGGGGCAGCACGTTGTCGGTGATGATGCCGCCGTTGCAATCCGAGGGGCAGAGGATGCAGCCCGAGGGGAAGTGGATGGCCTCACCCGTGCCGTGGTAGATGAAGTGCGGCGTGTAGGGTTTGATCACCTCTTTGCCTTCGACCTCGATCTTCTCCATGATGAAGTCTTCCAGCGCGCCTTCCACGATCTTGCCGTCCTTTTCAAAGCGGATGGTGCAGATGATGGGGTCGCCATCCAGGTAGTCGTCGCGGGTGGTGGTGGCCTTGAGCCCCTTGCGCTGCTCGACCTCGTTCATGGGGATCTGGCGCCGGGAGCGGATGCCGATCTCCTGGATGGCTCGATCGATGTCGACCCTGGAGACGGCGGTGGTGAAGACGAAGAAACCTTCCATTTTGCCGGCCCAAACACCGAAGAAGGCCTGGAAGCGACGGCCCCAGTCGGCCACCGAGGGCTTGGTGACATCCTTGGTCACCGTGGCCGAAATTCGCAGTTCGCGCGCCACGGCATCCAGGACCATGACATCTTGCTTGCCGCCCTGGTTGCCTTGCACCACGCGGGTGGCGGCCTGGGCTGGCACGGCCGCATCGGCCCGGCCGGTTCCCAGGGCGCTCAAGCCCAGGGCGCCCACAGCCAGCGTCTTCAGAAAATCGGAGCGGGTCAACCCGCTGCGGGAAGCTTGGGCGGCCGCGCCGGCTGTGCGGCCGGCGGTGAGGTTGTCGAAGGCATTGCCGGAACAGCAGCTGCATCCAGGTTTCTTCACGCCTTGAATTTTCATGGTGATCTTATTCCTCCTGTGTTTCCGAAAAGAGCATTCTGGCCGCCCCCAGGGCTTCCTGGAGGTTCAAGCCGAGGATCGGACGCGCCTCGAGGTGCATCTTTTGTACGTATTGATCGTAATGCTTCTTCGTACAGAAGAAGTTCATGACGTTTCAGCAGCTGGCCGCCCAATCGTCCAGCTGATTCAAATCCATATGCAGCACATGCACGCCGGCCGGTGCGGCTGATGCGATGCGTCCATCCTGCAAGCGCAGGTAAATCGGTTCACCGCAGCGGCTGCATTTGGATTGGATCTGTGTATCCTGCGCGAAGGTGAAGGCGGCCCCGAGGGCATCGATGGCGCACATGGCCGAAAAGGTTCGGCCTTCGGCCAGGGTCACCCGGTGATGGGTCGGCAGGGCCGATACCGGGTAGATAAAGGGTACGTCGCCCCGGGCATCGGCCACCATGGCTTTTTGGACCAGCAGCTCTTCGATCTCCCGGGCGGAAGCCAGGCCGTGATTCCGGACGATGTTGAACGGCCGACCCTGGACCAGGGTGTGGACCAGGATGCGTTGACGGGCACGGCGAGCGTCCGGGCTCAAGCGGGAGGCGATGCTGTGCATGGCAAACGGTGCGTCGGCGAGCGGGGCTGTCAGTTCAGTCTGCATTTTGCTTTCTCCGCATGCATTGGATTCGATTCCATCACGTGACCGATGGCAACAGCAGTTCCCAGATCAGGCGCAGCACGAGGGACGCGGCCATGAGCAGGGTCAGCGACTTGAAGCGTACCCGGGTGACGGCCCCGAGAAAGGCGGGCAGCGCCACCGGGACATAGGGCACGGCGAGCATCAGTGCCAGGGAGGGGTAGACCCATCCCGTCAACGGCGCCTTGGACCGGCGCAGCAGGGGCAGCAGATCCCCGAGCACATAGCGGCCCACCCCGAAGGCCAGCCAACCGACCAGCAGATAACTGATCAGGGTGAGCAGCGTCCCGATCAAGGGGCCGAAGGCCTGAAGTGCGGCCGGTGTCAGGATCGGACGCGCAAACGGCACCACCAAATTCTGGAAGAGATGGGCCATCATCAGATTGGGCATGCCACCCAGCGGTCCTAATGACTGGAAGTATTGAGCGAACAGATCCGCGTTTGCCTTCCGAAGATTGTTCTCCATGAACATGCCATGGAATTCGGCCGTGTAGACATAGCTGTCGAGGATGTACATGAAATGACGGATGGCGAAGAAAAGACCAGTGCAGGCCAGGGCGGCGACAGCGGCGACCATGGCCTTGCGGCATATCACCCGTTTGCAATCGTCGAGGGTGCAGGCATCTTTCTCGGCCTGGGCCAGCTTGTCGCGGCAGAAGGTGCGCACCCGGCTCACCGCCGGTCGCAGCGTCTCCTTGAAGCGCTTCTTGAGCTTGATGCGGTTGAGATAGGTCCAGGGGGCGGAGCTCACCTTGGGCCCGCCGTTCAAAGACTGTGCCGGGTTGAAGAGCAGATCGGTGATGTGCACCGTGGGCGTGATCCGTGATAGGAATCCGGTGCACCCCGCGCAGTAGGTGACGACCCGCCGCCCCCTGGCCTCCTCCTTGCGTCGCAGCCCCCAGCCCTTGGCCAGATCCGATCGGACGAATCCCACACTGCCGCCTTCGCCGCAGCACAAGGTGCGCTGTCGGCTGTGTTTCATCTCCGTTAGGCCGATGCCCATGCGTCCGAGCAACGCACGGACGGCCTCCTGGGGGCCGCTTTCGGTGCGCAGGGGGCAGGGATCATGAACCGTCCAGTGGCCGGACGGTCTGCCGCTCACCCGGGCGCCATCGGGCAAAGGGTGGCCCACCAGGTGCTCGTAAACGGTCTGCACCGCCAGGTTTTCGCCATACTGCTTGAACATCTTGTGACAGTTGGGGCAGGCTACCAGCACCCTGCGGATGCCCTGACCGGCGAGATAGCCGTGCATCTCACCGAACATGGCTTCGAAATGCTCCTGGCGCCCCAGATCGTGGGACGGCTTGGTGCAGCAGTCCAGAACGATGCCCAGGTTGGGAATGCTTCTCTGCAGGTGCCTGAAAAGCTGCCAGGTGGTCTCCGGACGCGTGCCGGGAAGGGTGCAACCGGGAAAGAAGATCGTGTCGCAGCCGGCGGGCAATCCATAGTAGGAGAAGAGCGGCGAACTGCCGCGCTTTTCATAGTTCAGAACAGTGCCATAGCGGGAGAGAGCGGCGCGGCCATCGGCCATGGCATCCCGCCGAACCGCCAGAAACAGATCGGCCGGCGCCAGTTTTTCAGGGCACACCGCCGTGCACAGGCGGCACAGGCTGCACGCGAAGGCCACGGTCCGGCCGCTCTCCTGGGAGAAATCGCAGCGCTCGACAATATCCCTGGGCAAGCCGTGCTTCTGCAGGAATGCGCACTGAGTCTGGCAAGCGCCGCACGCAGTGCATTCGGAACGCACTTTCGCCACTTGGGCTAGCAGGGCCGGGCTTTGGCCGATGGCCGGATTTTCTTCGGCCGCGGTGGAACAGCCGGCGCGGCGGCGGTAGGTTTGCAGCAGCTTTTTGGCCACCAGGGGAAAGATGCCCAAAAGCGCCAGGGAGAGAATCAGCCTGGGCGCGACGATGCCCGACAGGGACTCGATCTGCGCCAGTTGGCTGCCGGCATTGACGAATAGAATGGTGCCGGGCAGCATCCCCAGCTGGGAGACCCAGTAGAAAGTCCAGAGGCGGATGGGGGTCAGTCCCATGACCATATTGATGATGAAGAAGGGAATAATGGGGATCAACCGCAGTGAGAAGAGGTAGAACGCACCCTCGGCGCGGATGCCGTCGTTGACCCGCAGCAGCCGGTCGCCGAATTTGCGCTGGACCCAATCCCGCAAGAGATAGCGGCACAACAGGCAGGCCAGGGTGGCACCCAGGCTGCTGGCGAATGAGATGATCACGGTGCCGGTGAGGGTGCCGAACAGGGCGCCGGCGGCCAGACCCAGGATCACTGCGCCCGGCAGGTTCAGGGCGATCACCGGAATGTAAACCGCCACGAAAAGGGTGATCACCGTGACGGGGTGCCGGCTGTAAAGTTCATGGAAGCGTGCCTGGGACCCTTTAAGGGCCTCCAGGGTCAGGTGCCGGTGCAGACCGGTGGCGAAGAAGAGGGTGACGACGATGGCGAGAAGAAGAATAAGGAGCAGCTTTTTGACGGCACTTCGATTCATGGGCATCCAGTCCGGGCCTCCATTCCCACATGTGCGACCCTTTTAGCGGCGTTCGCCTTGGGTGCAGGAACTTACAGCTTCCATTTGAATTTGGAATTTGCTACTTACATTAAGCCCGGTAATAATTCAAATATGTGAAAGTAATAGATATTTGAATGCGTATAGAAAATCTCTATGGAAAGCGCCGCCTGCCTTGGTGCCAAGGTGGCAGGGGCGATACGGTAAACGCAATGGCGGATGAATCGAAAACGCGGCTGACCCAGACGGTCAAGGGCGCCGGCTGAGCTTCCAAGCTGGCGCCAGGGGACCTGGACAAGGCACTTTGCGGGATGATCTTTCCCAAGGACGACAATGTGTTGGTGGGGCTGGAGCGCGCCGACGACGCCGGGGTCTATCGCATCACCGATGATCTCGCCCTGATTCAGACGGTGGATTTTTTCACGCCCATTGTGGACGATCCCTACTGGTTCGGGCAGATCGCGGCTGCCAATGCCTTGAGCGACGTCTACGCCATGGGCGGCGTGCCCAAGACCGCCATGAATCTGGTGGGGTTCCCCATCAAAGAGATGGATATCGATGTGCTGCGCCAGATCATCCAGGGGGGCATCGATAAGATCCGCGAGGCCGACGCCGTGCTGGTGGGCGGCCACAGCATCGAAGACAGCGAACTCAAATATGGGCTGTCGGTCACCGGCTTCGTGCATCCGGCGCGGGTGCGGGTCAAAAACAACCTGCGGCCCGGCGATCGTCTGATTCTCACCAAGCCGCTGGGTACCGGGATCATCAACACGGCCATCAAGGCGGCCATGGCAGCGCCGGGGGTGATCGACCGGGTGACCCGGCTCATGGCCGCCCTGAATCGCACGGCAGCCGAGACCATGGCCGATTTTCCGGTGCATGCCTGCACCGATATCACCGGTTTCGGCCTGTTGGGGCATTTGGCCGAAATGGTTTCGGGTTCGGGTTGCAGCGTGCGCATCGAGAGCCGCAAGGTGCCGATCCTGCCGGAAACGGCTGCCTTCGCCGGCATGGGTCTGGTGCCGGGCGGCGCCTTCAAGAACAAGAGCTTTCGGCAGGCCATGACCATCTTCGATGCCGATGTGGACGCCGTCATGCAGGACATGCTCTTCGATCCCCAGACATCGGGCGGCCTGCTCATCAGCATCGCCTCCGAGGAGGCCGATGCTTTGGCCGCGGCACTGGGCCGTAAGGGCGTGCCCGCGGCCGACGTGATCGGCGAGGTGCTGGACGGTCCGCTTGAAAAGATTTTCGTAAGCTGATGATATCAACCACCTGCCCATTGGAAATTTCATCCCGGTCCAGGCTTTTACAAGGAGATCATACCATGAGAGAGATCGATGCCAGGGGCCTGTCCTGTCCCGCGCCGGTGCTGCATACCAAGGCGACTCTCGAGCAGGAGCGCCCCGAAGCCGTCAAAGTGCTGGTGGACAATGCCGCTTCCCAGCAAAACGTCGAGCGTTTCTTACGCTCCCAGGGGTACGAGGTTCGTCTGGCACAGGAGGGCGTTGATTTCGCCGTGATCGGCCGGAGCGGCGCGTCCGGTACGATCCCCGAATCCGAACCCGCACCGTCCGCCCCGGAAGCCAGTCAGAAGATAATGGTGATGTGCGCCACCGACCGCATCGGCTTCGGCGACGAGAGCCTGGGGTTGAAGCTGATGGTGAACTTCATCCGCACCCTCAAGGAAATGGGGCCGGAGTTGTGGCGGCTGGTACTCGTCAACAACGGCGTGAAGCTCAGCGTGGCCGGTTCGCCGGTGCTCGAAGAACTGAAAGCCTACGAGGCCGGCGGGGTGACCATCCTGGTGTGCGGCACCTGTCTGGAGCATTTCAAATTGCTGGACCAGAAGCAGGCGGGTCAGACCACCAACATGCTCGATATCGTCACGGCCATGCAGCTGGCCGACAAGGTGATCAATCTGTGATGGCGCCGACGCTTCCGCTGAACGATATGCGGGGAAACCATGGCCTGCCGGAGGGCCGCGGCATGGGCAGCTGTTGTGACATCAAGGCCGGCGTTCCATCCGCTCCCAGTTCTGATTGCCGCCGATATTGGGATTGAAGTCGCTCTCTTCGCTGAAGAGATACTCGCTGCCGTTGGTCCAGGCGTTGCGCATGCCCGTGGGCAGCTGCACCTGCCAATCGTTCACCGGGTCGCGGTAGGTGTCCACCCCGCGCACGGCCTCGCTGTACTTGTCGAAGATGCGGTCCTGGGCCGCACTGCGGGCCTGGTAGCCCTTTACGATCATGTCGCTGACCTCCTGCTGGGTGCGGCGGATCTGCTGCATCTGGTTGAAGATGGCCTGCTGATTGCGCAGCTGGTTGCGGGTGATGGTGGCCGACAGCCGCGTACCGGCCAGGGCCCAGGCCGGATTCTCCTGGTAGGTGTCGAGCATTACCTTGAAAAAGGGCGCCCTGGCGTTCATTTCCTGGGCCGGCGCCGAGAAATGCTTGACCTGCGGCATCCACGAAATCGCCGTTACCGGGCCATTCATGCCCGGAAAGTAGGCCGACATGTAATTGATGGTGGCGGTCAGCTCCTCGACCCGCGTTTGACCCTGGCTGCGGTACTGCGCCCGGAGATGGCCGGCATCGGCCTTGAGCTCGTATTGGAAGGTGAACGGCGAGATCTGGTTAAACACGCTCATGTGGTAGGCCATGATCTCCCTTGTCCGTTGGGCCAGTTCGGGCAGCGGCCCGCTTTCGATCACCTTGAGGTCACCGGTCCCCTGGCGCTGGCGCTGCAGAAAGACGTTGCGCAGGTAATCCACGGCGCTCATGGGGGGCAGGATCTCCGCACCGGTTTGGGCATACGACGCCCGCAGGTTGGGATCCTGGGACCAGAAACATACCTGGTGGGGTAAATGCTCCAACCGGGCGCGCCCATCCGGGCTGTTGACTTTGAAGGCGATCACCGCCTCGGCCGGGAACTTGTTCATATTCCAGGCGACGCCCCCCTGAAACCGCCACTGCACCGGAATCAGCAGGCGAAAAGCCTCCATGCCGAAACCCTGCTGATCGACCGCCACCTGCATCCTGAACTGCATCGATTGGGGCTGCGCCGCCCAAATCGTTGCACCGTCTATCAGGCTGAAAACGGATATCCAAAGTAAGATGTATTTTATCAGGCGCATGGCCACCTCCCCTCGTCAAGATGGACCACAGTATGTCTCATCCGGGGGACATGCGTCAATCCAAGGGAACAGGAAAAACCGGCTCAATGCAAATGAAAAGCCCCATCCGCGCGCGAGCGCAGAAGGGGCTTTTGATCTTGAGAAAGCAGATGGTGCTTAGACTTCCAGCCAGGAGTCGGAGTACAGGCTTTTCCCCAGGATAACGTTGACGGTCTTGGCGTAATCCTGCATCTCTTTGGGGAGGCTGGCGATGTTGGGCGTATTGCCGTCCATCATGCCGTAGATCAGGTCCACGATGTCCGGGCGCTTGCCCTTGGCGATGGCGGTGAGCTGGTCGTCTCTGGGGTCGGAGATGACCGAATGCATGCCGCACTTTTGCAGCATCACCATGTAGGTCTGGTTCATGATCGGCCGCAGGTGATCGGGCGGTCCGTTGGAAATGTTGGACAGGCCGCAGGTGCTCTTGGCACCCGGGCACATGTCGGGGATCATCTTCTGGAACTCCATCAGGCTGATGGCCTGGGGCTGCTGGATGTTGACGGGGGTCACGATGCCGTCGATCCAGATTTTTTCGTTGGGAATGCCGGCCTCGTTGGCAAAATAGACCAGTTCCACACAAAGGGCGGCGCGCTCGTTTTCGTCGCGCGGCAAGCCTTCCGGACCCCACATCAGAGCGATGAAGTCGGCGTTGTACTGGGCGGCCATGGGCACCATGCGCTCGTAGCGTTCCGGACGGCACATGATGGAGTTGATGATGTGCGGCGTTCCGCTGGGGACCTGTTTGATCACCTTCAGCGACGCTTCGATGGCATCGATATTGGAGGTGTCGAGGGCCAGGGGGATGTCGGGCACGACATCCTGGACCACCTGGACCACCCAGGGCATCAACTCGACGCCGTCTTTCTTGGCCGGTCCGAGGTTGATGTCGATGTAATCCATGCCTTTGCTTTTCTGGAAGAGGGCTTCTTCCTGGATCGGTTTGGGATCGCGCTCTTTGAAGGCGCGGCCGATCTTCTTGGAGATGACATTCAAGCTTTCGCCAATGAGTAACATAAGACCTCCCTTAAGAATATGCGTTCATTATAAATCTATGAATTTCGCGGCTTGTCGGTTGCGCCGGACGTTTTTAAATGAATGACGGCTTACTACTAAATTTTTCCGGCCGGTGCAAACAGTTTGTCCTTAAAAAAGGCGGGGATGACCCCGGGGCCACCCCCGCCGGAAGGACTACATGAACCGCTCTCTGAGGAAGCCGGGAATGTGGGCGGCTTCCCGCGGACCCACGGTGATGGTCCAGCCGGGCAGCTCTTCTTCGATGTCGCCCACAATGGCGGCCGCATAACCAGGGATGATCAGTTCGGTGTGTTTGACCTTCTCCATGATGCCGCTCTTCTTGACGAAGGCGCCGACATCGTCGCCCGCGAATTTGCCGGCAGCCCAGGCCGTGAGAACCGACAGGCCTTCGGAATCCTTGATCAGCAACCAGGAGGGGACGCGGCTGCTTTCGATTTCACCTGAGACGATGAAGTAGGTCAGGGCGAAGTTGGTGGTCACCAGCACCGGCGAATTCTCGTTGGGCGTACCGATGGGGTAGATGCCCTGGGTAACGGTCATCGGGCGCTGCGGGTCGGTGAAAATGTTGAGGCGCTCGAGCAGCAGCGGGAAAACGCTCTCGCCGGCGAAGTCCGACATGACCACGATGCCGCCGTACTTGGCGACGAACATGGCGGCCAGCATGGTCTCCACATCCAGGTTGGAGGCCATTTCGCACGGGAAGGTGATGGTGGGGAAGCCCACCGAGCGGTTGCCGTTCTTCAGGGCCGCGCGACGGATGGCGATCATGTCGGCGTTGGCCTGTTTGGGTTCGCGGCTGCCCGGATCGAGCACCAGGTCCTTGAGGCCCATGCCGGTCAGCTTGTCGCTCAGCTTGGCCACGGCTTCCACCGACTCGGCCTTGACGGCCAGGGGCAGGTCTTTCTCTTTGGCCAGGGCGCCCATGGCATCGGCATTGGCCGCGGTGGCGGCATACAGCAAGGGGCGTTTGAACCCGGCGGCGGCCACGCCGGCCTTCATGACATCGGCTTTTTCGGTCATCAGGATCAGGTTGAATTCGGAGGTTTCGGCGATCTGCTTGGCCAGCTTGCCGAAGGTGTCGGCGTTGCCGTTGACATCCTTCAGGGCGACCAGTTCGGGGCGCAGGTTGAGGCCCACGCGCTCATACTGCAGGGCGTTCCAGCCCTTAAGCTTCTTGGCCAGGGCGTCGGCGGAAATGTCCGAGGGGACCAGTGCAGCCAAAAGGGTCGGGCTGTAGAAGGTCTTCTCGTGTCGGTACTGCACGGTTTCGCCGCCGGTGGTGGCTTTGCGCACGCCTTTGCCCACCACGACCGGACGGATGGGGGGGGCCGAAGCTTCGGCCAACTGGGCCCGGGCTTCTTCCGATACGTAGGGGCAGGCGTCCAACTCGGCCTTGCCCGACGCCAGGTTCATGGCAAAGGCGAGACAGGTGGGCACGCCGCACTCCTTGCAGTTGGTCTTGGGCAGGAGTTTGAAAATCTGAATACCGGTTAATGCCATTGGTTTCTCCTTATCCTATTTGAAAGGTGTCGATGGGGAGGCGGTGCATGCCGCCTCCCATCCCATCATCGTTTCATATCAACCCACCAACGGAGGCATCGAGAGGGCCGGATGGCCCTTTTCCTGCAGGAAGGGCAGGATCTCCTCTTCGGTGGTTCCCACGGTTTCGTCGGCGATCATATCGTAGAAGTTGGGCACGCCCAGCTCCTTACCGCGTTTGATGAGGCGTTCCTTGATCTCTTCTTTGAGGATCTTGGGCATCCACACCATGCGCAGCAGGCCGCCGTCGCCGACGATGAACTTCTTCTGGGTGATGTTGAACTTGGAGTGACCCACGAAACCCGGCGAAGAAGCGCCGCCGCCCATGACACCGGCCAGGGTGGTGAACTTCATGCCGCAGGGGGTCTCGCCGGCATACTCGCGGTTGACCGTCATGACGCCGTTGCAGGCCGGCAGCATGGCCGCGATGGCTTCGCAGCAGCCGCAGGTGGTCATGGGGGCGTTGACCATCGAGTAGAAGTTGTAGGTCTCGATGGCGCCGCGGGAGGCTTTTTTGATGAAATCATCGACGCCGGCGAAACGCCCCAGCTTGGGATCCACCACTGCGCCCTTTTCGATGGGCTGGTTGGGGCCGGTGGGGTTGATTTCATAGGAGGCCTTGCAGTCCATCCAGTTGTAGGCGCCGCACAGACCGGTTCGCTCCGGGCTGACGGTGCAGACATGGGTGGGGGCGAACGACTGGCACAGGGTGCAGGAGTAGTAGATTTCCACATCCTCGTCGGTCATGTTCTCGACGCGCTCGTCTCTGTGCTTGTAGGCCGCGCGGGCTTCGGCGGTGATCTTGTCCACGTCTTCTTTCTTGGTGTAGATGGTGACCTGGACCTTGTCGAGGATCTTGCCGAAATCCTGATGGAACTTGGCATGCAGCACCACGCCGATGTCTTTCAGGGTGAAGCCTTTCTCCACGGCCTGTTTACTGATGCGCACCCAGGCGATGTCGCGCTGGCCCATGTGCATGATGCCCTGGATGTAGTTGACCAGGTGGTGGGTCTGGCGTTCCAGGATCGGCTCGAAGTCTTCCTGGAATTCGCGGCCGGCCACCTGCATGAAGATCGCCATGGGGAAGGCGCCGCCCTCCTTGATGTCCTTGATGTCCGGACCGACGACGGTGACTTTGCCGTCTTCGATCTCGTTCATCTGAGCCATCTTCAGATACTCGGTGCATTGGGTCTTGCCGCCGCCGGACTGGCAGTAGAGATCGGCACCGCGCACGCGCTCGCCCTCGAAGGCCGGACCGAAGGCGCAGGGGATGTCGATCTTGCTGACCGTGGTCTTCAAGCCGCGCACTTCCACGGACTTTTGCACCATGTCTTCGTGTTTGACGTTGGCCACCACGTGCTCGTAGGTGCAGATACCGGTGGGCAGGATTTCGGGAATGTCGGTGTCGGCGATGGTGGGGAAGCCCCAGTTCACGCAACCGGCGGCCGCCGCGGCCCATTCGGCGTTCACATCGCCCAGGGCGTTGACGAAGGCGAAGATGCGGTCCTTGTTGTACTTGAGGATTTTCTTGTAGTCGCCGGGCTGCACGCCGCCGAAGGCCATGGCCGCGCGGTTGGCGAACCCCAGGGCGAAGATGGCCGAGGAGATGTCCGGGCCGAAGGGCACGATACGGGTGTTCCAGCCCACCTGCACGCCGGCCTCGCGCAGCTGGTCGATGACGGTGGTGCCGTTCTGGTTGGCGGCGCAGAAGATATACAAGCTGCGGCGCTGGTACTCTTCCACGATCAGCTTGGCGGTTTCGGCATTGGGGGCGGCGCCCACGATGGCGGCGAAGCCGGGGGCCGAGCCGTCGACGAATTCGACACCGCGCTTGCGCATGATGGTGTCGTCGGCCGCGCCCAGCCAGATCTTGCCGGCTTCTTCGTCCACTTCCTCGGTGGGCAGGTAGAAATCGGGCTCTTCCAGGTAACGCAGGGCCTCTTCAAGCTCGAAGGCGAACAGGGCGGCGATGCCGGCGTCCAGCAGGGGCCCCAGGTAGGGCAGATGGTTCTGGCCCTTTACATGGGGCGGCAGCAGTTTGCGGGCGAAGGCCAGCGGCTTCTGCATATCTTCCAGCTTTTCGACCTTTATGCCCAGCAGGGAGTAGATCACCGGCAGGAAGTAGGCGGTGTTGGGGAAGCCCACCTTGGTGTCGGCGTTGTAGGTTTGCAGTGCTCTCTTATACTTACCTTCCACCTTGGAGACGATGTTGTAACCGCCCTGGATGGCGGCGAATGCTACGAGTCGTGACATATGATCCTTCCTCCTTCGTTGAGGATATTGGGTTGACGATTAAGCCTCGAGTTTCTGTCGGTCGGCCATATCCATCAGTACGCGGTCGCGGGCCTTGTCGATGCCCAGCTCTTTGCGTTTCTTATCGATGTGGGCGATCATCAGGTGGGCGTGCTTGATCGGGTCGGCTTCCAGATCCCACTTGCCGCCGTACAGCTTCTCCAGCTCCTTGGAGAGGTAGTTGTGGAACACCGGCGCGCCGGAGGTCGGCAGGTGCAGTCCGAAGACAGTGTAAACGCCCGAAGACACGAAGTATTGGCCGATGCTGATGGCTTTCTCGCTCATCCACTCGGGGGCCGAACCGGCCGCAGGCAGGTCGCAGATGTCTTTGCCCAGGCCGCCGGCCTTGACCACCTCGGTGGCCGCCAGCAGGATGCGGCTGTTGTCCACGCAGGAGCCCATGTGCAGCACGGGCGGGATACCGACGGTCTCGCACACTTCCTTTAGGCCGGGTCCGCAGTAAACGGCCGCCGATTCCGGCGTCAGCAAACCTTCCATGGCGCAGGCGATGCCGTTGCAGCCGGTGGTCAGCACGATGACGTCGTTCTTGATCAGCTCTTTAACGACCGCGATGTGGGCTTCGTTGTGGCGGGTGCGGGCGTTGTTGCAACCCACGACGCCGGCGATGCCGCGGATGCGGCCGTTGATGATGTTGTCATTGAGGGTGTAGTAGGTGCCGCGGAACGTTCCGCCCAAATGATATTCGATGGACTCCACGCCGAAGCCGCCGATAGCGGTGGCTTTATACTGCGGAATCATCACTTCACCCTTGCGGTTCTGGAAATTGTCGATGGCCAGGCGCACGATCTTTTCGGCGTCTTCCAAGGCATGGTGCTCGTCGAACTCGATGTGGACCACGTTGTCCTGCTCCATCTTGGCGATGGGGTGGGTGGTGATCAGCTTGGTGTGGAAGCACTTGGCCACGTTGGCCAGGTTCTGGAACACGCACTGGATGTCCACCACCATGGCATCGCAGGCGCCGGTGATGATGGCCAGTTCCTGTTGCAGGTAGGTGCCGGCCTGGGGCACACCATGACGCTGGAAGATCTCGTTGGCCGTGCAGCAGATGCCGCCCAGTTGGATGCCCTTGGCGCCCTTGCTCTTGGCGTACTCGATGATCTCCTTGCGCTGGGCCATGGCCACGATCATCTCGGAGAGCACCGGCTCATGGCCGTGGACGATGATGTTGACATGGTCCTGCTTCATGACGCCCAGGTTGGCTTCGGCTTGCAGGGGGTAAGGGGTACCGAACAGGATGTCCTGCAGGTCGGTGGCCAACATGGAGCCGCCCCAGCCGTCGGCCAGGGAGGCGCGGGTGCACTGCTTGACGATGTTTTTGTAGTCCTGATCCACGCCCATATGGGTGCGGTGCATGATTTCGACGATCTCGCGGTCTATGTTGCGCGGCTTGACGCCGGCCTTGGTCCATTTTTCATACAGCGGCTGGGGCGCACGCTTCAAGTAGACCAACTCGCCCTCGGCCTTGCCCCACTCGTTCAGGGCGATTTCACCGACTTCCAGGGCGATCTCATCGATATTGCGATCTTTGACCGCGCCGTCCACTTCCACGGTGGTGGCGACGCCCAGGGCCGCCGCCACGGAAAGCAGCTTGGTGGTGTCTTTGATTTTATAGGCATCGCTCTCCTTGCGGGCCGCGGACATGAAGACTTCGGCCACGCAGCGGCCGTGATCGGAGTGGGCGGCAGCGCCGGCGGCCACCATGCGGGCGAAGTTGCGCGCGGCGATGGTGTTGGCGGTGGCACCGCAAAGGCCTTTACGGGTGTCCTCGCCTTCGCTGATGCTCTTGGTCAGCGGCAGGCGACAGGGGCCCATGGCGCAGTTCTTACAGCAGATGCCTTGAATACCGATATTACAGGGTTTCATCTGCACGGCCCGATCGAAAACTGTGTCGATACCCATCTGCTGGGCCCGGGCGATCATCTGTTGGGTGGCCGGATCGATTGAGGCGGCTATGGGATCGGCCAGTTTCGCGGCCTTCTCCTCCGCCTTGTCCTTTACTGCTTTGGTGATTTCTGCCATCAGAGGTTCCTCCTCAATTTATGATAACTGTTGAATTCGCTTTTAGTATAGCGCGACGCGCCGATGGATGCGGTCCAATTGATGGGTCATCTTCTCCAGGGCGTCCATTTGGATGACGGCCGCGGTCTTTGCTACAGCGGCTTCTTTGGCGGCGGCTTTACGCTCGGCAGCCAGTTTATCGCGTTCGGCGGCCCGCTTCTGACGCAGGGCATCCTCTTCGGCTTCGCGTTTGGCAGCTTCGGCTTTGGCGGCATCGGCTTTGGCTTTGGCTTCGGCATCGGCTTTGGCTTTGGCTTCGGCCTCGGCCTTGGCTTTGGCGGCGGCCTCGGCCTTGGCCTTGGCGTCAGCTTCGGCCTTGGCCTTGGCTTCGGCATCGGCTTTGGCCTGGGCGGCGGCGTCTACGGCCGGGGCAGCAGGTGCGGCGGGTGCCGCGGGCGCGGCGGCCGGAGCCGCAGCCGGTTTGGCGGCGGCCGGGGCGGCGGGTTTGGCGGCGGCCGGAGCAGCCGGTTTGGCGGCGGCCGGGGCAGCCGGTTTGGCGGCGGCCGGGGCAGCCTTCTTTTCCTCTTCGATGGTCAGGTCAGGCTTGGGCGCGATGGCGGCCAGATCCACCGGCTTGGCGCCCAGCGCTTTTTCGATGGCCTTGACCTGGGCGGCGTTGCCGCCGTCCACCATCAGGCCGATGTAGCTCTTGGCCAGGCGGATGGCTTCGGGATGGCGCATGACCAGCACGTCGCTGCCGGCCAGCAAATAAGCCACGGCGCCCACGGCTTCCATGAGGATGCCGCGCTTTTCAGGATCGCCCAGGGTCGGGGCCTCTTCCACCGTCTGCGTGGCCTCTTTGCTCTTCCACACTTCGTTGCCCAGGTTGTTGATGATGGGCAGTTGCAGTTTGTCGTCACCCTGGGCCAGGGCCGCCATGCGCAACCGCTCCATGACCGAGTAGGAATATTCCATGCCGTAGCCCAGGCCGCCGGTGGTGGGATCGATGATGACCTTGTCCATGGGCATGCCCAGGTTCTCCAGCAGGATATTGACCTGCTTGGCCAGGTTGACGTCGATGGGCGACGAAGAGATCAGGGTATGGCCGTACGCCATGGCAGCGGCGCCGATGCCCTTGTGGTTCTTGTCTTCCACCGGGCCCAAGATCAGATTGGCGCCCTGGTGATCTTCGGCGATCTGTTTGAGGGTGGTTTCATCCTTGGCCGGGTTGGCACAGCCCCAGACGATCAGGGGTACCTTGATGGCGCCCAGCACTTTTTTTACCGTCGCCGAAGCCTCGGCCGGAGAAGCATTCTTGCCGTTGGGGTCGGTGCTCTTGAGCTGCAGCACGATCATTTCGGCGCCGTATTTTTCAACGCATTTTTTGGCCCAGGCAGCCGGATCGCTGACCACATCCTTGAAGAGCGCCATGACCGATTCGGGCCAATCTTCGGGGGCCATGTCCCAGATTTCCATGGCAATGCGCGGCTTGTGGGGCATTTTGCCTTCGAAAAAATAGAACGGATAGCTGGTTTCGCCGCCGACGACGACCGCTTTGTCACCCTTGCCCAGGGTGACCGCCTTTACACTACCGGAATAACTTTCTTTTTGAAATTCGAAAGCCAAAGTTACCTCCTTGTTGCAGTACCGGTTAAAAGTTTATGTCTGGCAGGCTCAGCGCTGCCCAAAATCCAATGCAGATCGTGGTGACTGGTGCGCGAAGATTTCGGATCGGTGCCGTCAGTCCTCCTTTCCATGGAATTTATTGATTGGTATGTGGATCGATAGTTGATCGTTAATTCGCGATGGCTGCAACGCTTTACGTAACAGGTGCAAGTGGCGATCCGTTTGGATGCAAGGGGAACAGGCACGGAAATCATGGTTGGGCGCTGCTTTCCGGTGTTGGCCGTCTGGATCGCCAATAGCCTCATTTTCAGTTGGGCCTTTTTGACGCTTGTGCGGATTTAAAACAATAAATTCAAAACTTTATGATTGCTTTCAGGCTCGACGCAAAACCAAGGGCCCACATTATCCAGAGGCCTATTTTTTGTCAATACCTATGGGACATATTAAGGTAAAATGCGATCGAAAGTTTGGCGGTTGCGTCTGCCGCCCTCATTATGTTAAGGAAAAGTATTTTCTGAACGGGTCTAATCAAATAAAAATTCGATCAATGTCCACAGTGCCACTTATGGAAGAATCGTGTCGGGGCGCTTGTCATCCAGATGATTTCACCGATTGATTTGCAGCCCGGAGACCGGAAGGGACAAGCGACAGCATGAATTTTCTCAGGAACGTGTGCGGTTGGATCGATGGCCTCAACACCTGGGTCGGCCGTTGTGTGTCCTGGACCACGGCCCTGGTGGTGGCGGTGGTTTTCATCGATGTGGTGATGCGCTACCTGTTCAACCTGAGTTTCGTTTTCGCCCAGGAACTGGAGTGGCATCTCTTCGCCTTCATCTTCCTCATGGGCGCCGGCAATACGCTGCTCAATGACGGCCATGTGCGCGTGGACATCTTTTACCAGCGCATGGGGCCCAAGGCCAAAGCCTGGATCAACCTGCTGGGGGTGATTTTCTTTCTCATCCCCGGCTGCATTCTGATCATCCTGACCTCGATGAATTTCGTGCAAGCCAGTTTTTCGATCATGGAAGGCTCGCCCGATCCAGGGGGCATCCCTTATCGCTGGGTAATCAAAGCCTGCATACCCGCCGGCTTTATTCTGATTTTGGTCCAGGGGCTCTCTCTGGGCATCAAGAGTCTATTCATCGTGCTCGGTCTTGATGGTATCGATGCAAAAGAGAAGGGGATCTGATGCATTACCTGCCGGCTTGGATGTTTCTGGCATTGACGATTCTGTTGATGTTCGGCTTTCCCGTCACCTTCACATTGTTGGGCACCGCCTTGACCTTCGGCCTGATCGGCTTTGGATGGTCCTTTTTCAACCTCCTGCCCCTGCGCATCTGGGGGGTCATGAACAATGTGACGCTGCTGGCCGTGCCGCTGTTCGTCTTTATGGGCGTGATGCTGGAGCGGTCGGGGCTGGCCGAGGAGTTGCTCGACACCATGGGGCTGTTGTTGGGGCGCCTCAGCGGCGGTCTGGCCGTTTCGGTGGTGGTGGTGGGCGCCCTGCTGGGCGCCTCCACCGGCATCGTGGGCGCCACGGTGGTGACGATGGGGCTGGTGGCCGTGCCGACCATGCTCAAGCGCGGTTACAACAAGGAGTTGGCCACGGGCACGGTCTCCGCTTCGGGAACCCTCGGCCAGATCATTCCGCCCAGCGTGGTGCTGGTGCTCATCGGTGACATCGTGGGCGTGCCGGTGGGGGATCTCTTCATGGGCGCGGTGCTTCCCGGCATGTTGCTGGTGGGGCTTTACGTCGGCTATATCGTGATCGTCTCCTGGCTCAAGCCCGAACTGGCGCCGCCGGTGCCCAAGGCGGAGCTGGCGGCCATGACCCGGGGCGCCCTTTACCGCCGGGCGTCGCGGGCCCTCTTCCCGCCCTTGTTCCTGATGGTGGCGGTGCTGGGCTCCATGTTCTTCGGTTTCGCCTCCTCCACCGAGGCGGCTTCGGTGGGGGCGGTGGGCGCCACCCTGCTGACCATCGCCAATCGCAAGTTCAGTTATCGGATCTTGCGCGAAGTGATGCATACCACCATGCAGTTGACCTGCATGGTATTCATCATCCTGGTGGGCGCCGCCGCCTTTGGTCTGGTATTTCGAGGCATGGGCGGTGACGGGCTGGTTCGTGGGTTCCTGGGGGGTATCGCCGAAACCCACGGCAAATGGTTTGTCCTCTTCATCGTGATGTCCTTGATCTTCGTGATCGGTTTTTTCCTGGATTTCATCGAGATTACCTTCATTCACGTGCCGGTGCTGGCACCGATCATGATCGAGTTCGGATTCGATCCGGCCTGGTTCTGCATTCTGATCGCCGTGAATCTGCAAACCTCATTTCTAACGCCGCCCTTCGGTTTTTCGCTCTTTTATCTCAAGGCCGTGACGCCGCCCGAAGTGACCACCGGCCACATTTACCGTGGCATCATCCCGTTTGTGATCGTCCAACTCATGGGTTTGTTGATCGTGGTATTTTACCAGCCGTTGGCGACCTGGCTGCCCAAAGTAGTTTTTGCCGACTAGACCAGTCGCCACCGGCGACGACCTTTGTGTGTTCGTCAACCCACAACGAGGAGAGGGAACAGCAGCATGAAAAGACGAGACTTTCTGAAGCAGGCCGGAATCGGCGCCGCGGCTGCCGTGGCCGCGACGGCAGCGAGTGCGCCCAGCGCCAGGGCGGCGCAGACTTATAGTTGGAAGATGGTGACCACCTGGCCGCCCAACCTGCCGGTGCTCCAGACCGGTGCCGAGCGGTTCGCCAAGCGCCTGGAAGAGGTGACCGGCGGGCGCATCAAAATCCAGGTCTTCGCCGCCGGCGAACTGGTGCCGGCCTTGGGCGTCTTCGATGCGGTTTCGGCCGGCACCGTCGAGTGCGGCAGCGGCGCCGGCTACTACTGGGCCGGCAAGGTGCCGGCGGCCCAGTGGTTCTCGGCCGTGCCCTTCGGCTTCAATCCCCAGGGGATCAACACCTGGTTCTACGCCGGCGGCGGGCTCAAGTTGTGGGAAGAGGTCTATGCGCCCTTCAACGTGGTGCCCCGGCCCCAGGGCAACACCGGCGTGCAGATGGGCGGCTGGTTCCGCAAGGAGATCAAGACCATCCAGGACTTCAAGGGGCTCAAGATGCGCATTCCGGGCCTGGGCGGCAAGGTGCTGGCCAAGGCGGGCGGCACCGTGGTGCTCCTGCCCGGCGGTGAAATCTTCACCTCCCTGGAGCGCGGCGTAATCGACGCCACCGAGTGGGTCGGCCCCATGCACGACCTGCGCATGGGTTTTTACAAGGCTGCCAAATATTACTACTATCCGGGCTGGCATGAGCCGGGCACCTGCCTGGAAGTCATTTTCAACAAGAAGATCTATGATGGCCTGCCCAAGGATCTGCAGATGGCCATCGATGCCGTGGCCGTGGAGACCAACACCTGGAGCCTGAGCGAATTCGAGGCCGGCAACGGCGCGGCCCTGCAGGAACTGATCACCCAGCACAAGGTCAATCTGGTGCGCTTTCCCGATGAGGTGCTCGAAGATTTGCGCAAGCTCTCCAAGGAGGTGCTGGAAGAGGAGGCCGCCAAGGATCCCATGTCGCGCAAGGTGCACGAGGCTTTCAAGAAGTTCAAGGAGCAGGTCGGGGTGTGGGGCTCTGTTTCGGAAAGCCCCTACTACAGCCTGATTGCGGATAAATACAGCCTGAAGAGCTGAGTGCCGGCGGGCCGGCAGGCCTGACGTTCATAGGCTGCGGGATGGCAGGTTTCAAGAACGCCCGTGGATCGCGCCGATGGTGCGGTCGCGGGCGTTTGCTTGGGCGTTGCCCGGCGGATCGTGCATTGATTTGTAGCCGGGAACTGGATAGGGTGGGGCCTGCAAGCCGAGGGGGCGCGACGTGAATGCGGTGAATCTTAATCTGGATACTTTCGACTATCTGGCACTGGCTTCGGCGGGGGCGCTGCTGGCCCTCCTGGTGCTTGGCTGGCTGCGCTGGACCCGAACCAGGCGGGCATACGAACAACAATTGTCCACAGCGGGCGCTGAGCGAGGCGTGCTGCTGGAAAAGCTGCGGGGTCAGCAGGAGGTGGCCGAGCGGTTGAACCTGCAGGTGGCCCAATGGTGCGAACAGGCCAGCAGCCATCAGCGGCGGGCCGAGGCGCTGGCAACGGCCAATGCTTCCCTGGAGACCCGGACCCTGCGTATTCCCGTCCTGGAACAAGAACTGGCCGACGCCAAGTCCCAAGCGGAGCGCCTGGGATCGGAGCTGCGGCGGGAGTCGGCGGCCCTGGCCCAGGCCGTGGAAAGGGGGCAGCGGCTGCAGACCGTAGAGGCCGAGAAGATCCAGAAGGAGGAGCAGATCGATGCCCTTCAGCAACGGCTTTCCCAGCTTAGAAGCGAGCTGTCCGGGTTGAGCACGGTATTGGAAGAAGAACGCAAGCAGGCCGGCGAAAAAATCGCTCTGCTGCACGAGGCCCGCGATCAGCTCAAAAGTGAGTTTCAGATTTTGGCGCATAAGATCTTCGAAGAGAAGAGCGCCCGCTTCGCCGACCAGAACAAGGCCGCCATGGACCAACTCATCGTGCCCCTGCGCGAGCAGATCGGCGATTTCAAAAAGCGCGTGGAGGATGTGTACGACAAGGAGAGCCGCGACCGCACGGCCCTGCACGCCGAAATTCATCACCTTAAAGAGCTCAACCAGCGCATCAGCAAAGAGGCGGTCGACCTGACGCGGGCCCTGAAGGGCGACAGCAAGGCCCGGGGCAACTGGGGTGAAGTGATCCTGGAGCGTGTGCTGGAGGCCTCTGGTTTACAGAAAGGCCGGGAGTACGACGTGCAGGTCAGCCTGCGCGACCCCCAGGGCCGGCGCTATCAGCCCGATGCCGTGGTGCGTTTGCCCGAGGGCAAGGACGTGATCGTCGACGCCAAGGTTTCATTGAGAGACTATGAAGCCTACTACTGTGCGGATACGCCCGCAGAGAAGGAGCGGCACCTGATTGCCCACGTCGAGGCCATGCGCTCACATCTGCGCGGACTGGCGGCCAAGAGCTATGCCGACCTGGAAGGGGTGCGCACCCTGGATTTCGTCCTGATGTTCGTACCCATCGAAGCCGCCTTTCTGGCGGCCGTGGAAAAGGACGGCGCCCTGTTCTCCGAAGCTTTCGAAAAGAATATCATGGTGGTCAGCCCGTCCACCCTGCTGGTCACCCTGCGCACCATTCAGAACATCTGGCGCCACGAATACCAGAACCGCAACGCCCTGGAGATCGCCCGAAAGGCCGGCGGCCTCTACGACAAGTTCGTCGGCTTCGTGGAGGCCCTGGAGGAAGTGGGCCGGCAGCTGGACAGAGCCCGGGAGGCCTACCGCACGGCCCACGATCGCCTGGCCACCGGCAAGGGGAACCTGCTGCGGCGCAGCCAGGAGCTCAAGGAACTGGGGGTCAAGGCCGGCAAGGAACTGCCCCAGAAGTTGCTGGCAGAGACCCGGGGCGATGAAAACGGGGCTGCTTAGCCGCTTTTACGCGAGAGCCGCTCCATGGCCGATTTGAGGCTGAAGCGCAGCCTTTCCAGCACGTCGGCGAGCCGGCCGATTTCATCTTTGGTTTTGACTTCTATTTTTTGATTGATATCGCCATCCGCCAGACGCGAGGAGATCTCGGTCAGCGTCTTGATCGGTTGCAGGGAGCGGTTTACGGCCATGAAGACCAGCAAGAATGAAATCACCAGGATCACCGCCATGATCGCGATGATCGTGACGGAAAGGCGGAATTTGGCGGCCTGGATTTTTTCCAGGGAATACCCGATCCTGAAACCGCCCCAGTGCTTGCCCTTGACAAAAATCGGCGAGGAGACATCCCACATGGTTTCGCCGGTATCCCGTTTGTAGACCTGTAGAAAACCGGGGGCGGTGTTTTTGGCGGCGGTGATTCCCACCGTATCGGCGAATATGCGCTTGGACCGGTTGAGGACCAGGTCTTTCTCCCGGTCGCCGGTGGGCGGTGCGTTGTAGCGCGTGTTATGGGTCGGCAGATAGCCGTTGACGTCCACCGCCACCGCGAAAACCACGCTTTCATCCTTGAGGAATTCATCTTCAACACTCAACAGCGCCTTGTCGAGATAGAAATCGTACTTGGTGTGAAATTTGGGGGGATTGAAATCCGGAATCGGTTCGTAGGCCGTATCAAAGGCATCCGCGACCGTGAAAACGCCGTTGTCGATCGCCTCCTCGATCAAGGAGCCCGTCATTTTCGCGCCCAGGATGGATTCCGTTTTCGCTTTTTGCAGGAGCGTATTTTCCAGATTGGCACTTTGTTCGTAGATCAGATAAGCCGACCCTATGGCCATGGCAACCAGCAGCACGAGGTTGACGTAAAGGGTCACTTTCGCGGCGATGCTTTTGGAAATGAAATCGAACATGATAATCTCTCCCCTGTTAAGACAGCCGTTGAATAAATCGATGTTAAATTCCGGCGTATTTTGGTTTTCGGTACGCTATCCGGCAGTTGACCGCTACAGCCGATATCCGAACCGGATGGCGCCCCAATGCCGCTTGTGTACGAACAACGGAACGGACAGATCGTAGAGCGTTTCGCCCGTATCCCGCGCATATTTCTGGACCAGGAAGGGCTCTGTGTTGCGGGCCGCGGCAAGGCCGGTGCGGTCATTGAAGAGCCGTTTGGATCGATCCTTGGACTTTGAATTGTGAGTGGGCAGGTAACCGTTGCGGTCCACGGCGACTACAAAAAACAACTTTGGATCCTTTTCCAAGTACTTATCCAATATGTTCTGGATGGTCTGATCGGTTAAAGCATCGTACTTGGTATGGTACTGCTGAGGATTGGTGTTGGGAATGGGGACGTAAAAGGTGTCAAACATCTGCTGTATGGTCAGCTTCCCGGAGGATACCAGCAACTCCATTTGAGAAGCCACCTCCGTCTGGCATTCCATGGCCCAGGCCTTGACTTTGTTTTCCATGTCTGCTGCCGGATCCGCCAGGATCGGACTGACCCAAATCAAGAGGTACAGGGCGGCTGCAAGGGGTGCCGCCAGATGCTTCGACAAGCGGTTGAAAGGGGGCATGGCAGTTCCTTTTTCAAGCGTTGGTTTTGATTTTACTCCCAATGATGAGTTCGCGGATCTTCGGGTTCAACTCCGCGGTGGCTGCGCCAGGCGCTTTGACAATGGCCAATACATGGCCCTCCAGCGGAAAGATGATGATGCTCTCCTTGCTTTGTCTCGATAAAATCATGTGATTGAACTGAGGGTGCCCCAGAAGCGAGCAGATGGCTTCGCCGTTCAAACTCGAAAGCGCGATGTACTGGTAGACCTCCGTTGATGCAGCGCCTTTTTCGGCCACCAGCGATCCATCGTGCTTGACGAGGCAATAGCTTTTGATGCCTGGGATACTTGAAAGCTTATCCAAATCCAGTACCGGTTCCATGGCGACATTCCTTATCGGGCGCCGAAAATGGGCGCGATCAACTTTTCGAAGGCTTCGATCTTTTCAGAGTCACCGATTTCGGATGAGAGCATTTTGGCGAGCATTTCCAATGTCTTTCTATTCGGCTCGTCAATGCTTTCGGTCCATTTTTCGAGCGTATCCTTGAATATCATGGAAGCCATCGGACCCATGACTTTGGCCAACGACGTTTCCATGGCAGCAAGGACCCGGGGGAAGGGACCGGTCAAAAGGATCTGCCGGATCTTGTCCGATCCGAGGCTGGGTTTTTCCGGGGTTGCGGCCGTCGCTCCCGCAGTCGGACTCGCCGAAGGCGCAGCCAGCGCGGTCGTTAAATCTTTGACCGCTTGGGCCAGCGTCATGTTCAGCAGGTTCGGGTTCAGGCTTTGTTCATGGATGATGGTCAGGTAATGCGTTCCGGTGACCCAAATGATGAAGATGTTCCATTGGTCCACGCTTAACTGGACGCTTTGCAGATCAGCAAAGACTTGCTTGCCCCCGGAGAAGATCTTCGCCAGCATCCGGCCCACCGACGTAAGCTTTTCGTCGCTGAACTCCGGCGCGGCTATTCTGGCGACGATACCTGCGCTGGTATCGAAACAAAAAACGCATGAAACACCCGGCATGCACTTGATATCTTCGAGAACCATTTCCATGAGGCGACCTCTCGGTCCATTTCGAGCTCAAAGCGCGCACGAGATGGAAATTGGAAATCAACTGTTACCTGAGATGCCTGTCGATTCTCCCGACATATTCATATTTCGGCGATTTTCCCCATATCTTTAATATTTTTTAGATGCGAGCCCTCCCGGGAGCGATGCTGACAGGGTACAGGCACTCTTACAGCTTTTTTAGATCTGGAGCAGAAGTGGCTCTGAACAGGCGCCGTCTTAGGGGTGCGGCCGCATTTCTTTATGTAGTAGAGCGCAGACCGTGATTGGAGAGGAACACTTGGATCTTGAGAAATTTTCATAGCCGAAGCGGCCGATATTGTCAATTTTCAAAAGAAGGCTGCAGCCGTTTCCCATGAAGCATTGCTGGCGTCCTGATCATTGATTTTCTGCAGCCTGTTGTGCAGATCGATAAGCAACAGGCGCTATGGCCAAAGGTCAAGTTCTTCGGCTGCGGCTTCCTTGACCGACGGGTAGACATCCTCTTTCACGAGCCTTTCAAGCCATTCCCGGGCCATCACATGCCGGGTCTGGGCGAGCACCTGCACCACATCCACCTGCACGGTCTCGGGCAAGCCGCCGAAGCGTTGCCGCAGCAAGGGAATAAATCCGGCGGCCAGTTCGGGGGCATCGCCGGAAAGGTACTCCATGGTGACCATCGCCCCCAGTCGCACCGACCAGCGTTCATGGCAGATCAGATCCGCCAGGGAAGGGAAGATACGACCGCACTCGGTCATCATGCCGGCCAGGCGCGGGGCGTCGCCGGTCTCGATGATCTGGCGCAAAGAGGCGGCGGACAATTGCGTCGGATCCCGTCGGATGCACTGGTCGACGATCTCTGCCAACTCGAGGGAGCCGGTCCAGCGCACGCGATCCTCCAGGATCAACGTCGGCACCGAGCGGATGGCATGGACCCGGACCGGCTCCGGAAACATCGCGCCGTCGATGAGGGTCAACCGCACCTGGTCGTTGGCACCGGCCAGGGCGATCAACTGGGCCGCGGCCTGGGGGCAATGGGGGCACTGTGCGGCAATGAACAAGGTGAGGTCGGTAGGCAGTCGGATCTGCGCGGCGGCCGGCTGCGGCGGCTCCGAGGCCGCGCCATCGACCCCTTGCGCCAACGCATTGAGAAAGGGCGGCAGCTCGCGCCCGGTGGGCAAGGCCTGGTAGGCGATGTTGCGGTGGCGACCGACGATCAGGGCCGGGGCCCGGAAGAGTTCGTCCGAAGGCCGGCGGATGGTCAGTTCGGGAACCAGTGCTTGCAACCGGTCGCAGAATCGCGATAGCTGCGCGTCGGCTTCGCCGTCGCCCCTGGACAGCAGAAGCATTGCTTTCGATTTGTTTTCAGCCCTCCAGGCGCTAATGGCCTGCTCGTCGTAGGGTGTCATAACTCATGAGTGTTGCTTCTCTTTCGCAGAAAAACAAGCAAAAATTTTTTGCATTTACTATCCAGCGGCGCGTTGCCCGGAGCGGTTACTCCCTTTGCCGCTTCCGGGGCTGCGTGGATATCGGTTAGAAACTTCGATCGGCCCGTCCGTGCCTGCCTTTGACATCCGGCGCGGCAACGTTTATGCTCCCCCCATCGTGCCGTTCCCGCACCCAATTCTGAACGGTGCCCACCCTTTGCCGTCCCGCCGCCCCAGGAGAACCCGCGGCGTTTTCAAGCTGGAGGTTCATTATGAAAAAGACGTGGTTGCCCTGGCTTGTCGCGGCCGGGCTCATGCTGTCTGCCGCCTGGCCGGTTCCATTGCCGGCCGGTATCAAGGAAAAAGCACTGCTCATGACCATCCGCATGCCGGCGGGGTTCAAGATCAGCGCCTTTGCCGAAAATGTGTTCGGGGCGCGATCCATGGCGATGGGACCCGCCGGCGTGCTCTTCGTGGGCACCCGGCAGATGGGCCAGGTATACGCAATCCTGGACCAGAATGGGGATGGCAAGGCGGATCGCGTGACGGTCATTGCCGACAATCTGAACCAACCCAATGGCGTGGCCGTGCTCGACGGTGATCTGTATGTGGCCGAAGTCTCGCGGATCCTGCGCTTCCGGCAGATCGAGGGACGATTGGACACCCCGGGCGTTCCCGAGGTGGTATATGCCCAGTATCCCAAAGAATTGAACCATGGCGCCAAATACATCCGGTTCGGTCCGGATGGAAAGCTGTATGTTCCCGTGGGCGCCCCCTGCAATGCCTGCCTGAGCGACGATCCGGTTTTCGCCACGATTACCCGGCTGAACCCGGATGGCAGCGCCTTTGAAATCTATGCCCGGGGCGTACGCAGCACGGCCGGTATGGATTGGCACCCCCGCACCGGCCAGTTGTGGTTCACCGACAATGGCCGCGACCACATGGGCGAAGACCTGCCGCCGGACGAGCTCAACCGGGTGTCCATGCCCGGTGAACACTTCGGTTTTCCCTACTGCCATGCGGGCACCATCCCCGATCCCGAGTTCGGTGGCACGCAATCCTGCAGCCAGTTCACCCCACCGGTTGCGCTCCTGGGGGTGCATGTGCGCGCGATGGGTATGCATTTTTACACCGGCACCATGTTCCCGGAATCCTACCGGGAGCAGATCTTCATCGCCGAACATGGCTCCTGGAACCACCGCCGGAAGGCCGGATATCGCCTCAGCCTGGTGCGGCTGAGGCAGGACAAGGTCCTGTCCTATGAACCTTTCGCCGAAGGGTGGCTGAACGGAGAGAGCTCCTGGGGCCGCCCCGCGGATCTCGTGCAGATGGCCGACGGCAGCCTGCTCGTCTCCGACGATCAGGCCGGTATGATTTACCGCATCTCCTATCAATCGGCCCGGCAGGGCGCATCCCGGCCGTAATGCGCTGTACGATAGAAGCGGGCTGCGCACAAGCGAACAGGTTTCCTATCGGCCGAAGAGATAGGTCGTGCCCACGCTGTTCAGCACGAAGCGGTCGGGCATGGCCTTTTCGAAAGCATGGATGGCCTTCCAGCCGGTGCAATGGGTCGGCACGATGAGTTCCGGGTCGATCTGCTGCATGGCCTGTACGGTGGGTTCGATCAGCGCTTCGCTGGGGCCGCTCAGATGAAAGCCACCCAGTACGGCGTGAATCTTCTCCGCGCCGGTCACCTTGGATAGATGTTTGACCGTGTTGATGATGCCGGCATGGGAACAGCCGCCGAGCACCACCAGACCCTGGCCTTTCACTCGGAAGGCGATGGCCTGGTCATCCTCGAAGCTGTCCGTGGCCCACTCGCCGTTGCGTTTGGCTTCCAGGCCGGGAGAGCCCTTCTCGAAATCAGTGGTCCGTTCCACCCTTCCCGCTACGGCGATCAACCCATTGGCCACGGCGGAGGCCGCGGCACGTTTGTCCAGCACGGCACCGGCAGCTGTCAACGCCTCTTCCTCGAGTCGGGGCATGGGCACATAAAGTTCCGGCCCGAGCTTGATCCGGCGCTCCACGAAGGCGCCGGGATGCACTACCACAGGCATCTTCCTTTTCAGTTGTCGCAAAAAATAGGGCAGCCCGCTGAAGTGATCGAAATGACCGTGGCTCAGCACGATGCTCTCAACTTCGCCGATGGCATGCTTGACCACGCCGAATTGAACCGCCAGGCTCATGGGCATCAGCGCGGCATTGTGGCTCAGGCAACTGCCGGAGATACCGGCGTCCATCAAGATGGTGTGGCGGACATCGCCGGCCTGGACCGTCACCAGGTAGGCCAGCCCGTGTTCGGAAAACGGTGCATTGGGCGGCGGCACGCGCATGCGCTTGACCCGCTCGGTATCGGTCAGCAGGAGATCTGAATAGTTGTCCACCAAAATCGTTACTTCGGCCCGATCCACCTCGGCCAATACAAGCTGGCTCATCGTCTGCCTCCTTTTAGCGGATTTTGAAAAATGATAAAGCACAAACGAAGCGCAGATACAATGGGGCGGGCGAGCAACGGTCGTGCCAGGCTGGTGCCAGCTCAAAAGGCCGGACCCCAAAGAAAGTTCCAAGATGGATTGACCTTGATCGTGCAATGTGCAACGAAATAAAAAGGATTATGAATGCAATTTGCACGAATGGAGGGGCCATGGATCAGGATCAGCGCCGCCGGCACTGGGACGTTATTTTGGACTCCTTGAACGAAGGGGTCTTTACCGTGACCCCGGACTGGCGCATCACCGCTTTCAACCGGGCCGCCGAGCGCATCACGGGGATATCCCGGCAGGAGGCCATCGGCAAAGCCTGCTGCGATGTCTTCCACGCCAGCATCTGTGAGAAAGCCTGTGCGCTGCGGCGCACGTTTCAAACCGGGCAACCGGTCTTCAACGCGACCGCACAAATCATCAACAATCAGGGCCAGCGGGTGCCGATCCGCATCTCCACGGCGATCTTAAGGGACGATCGAGGCCGCGTGATCGGCGGCGTGGAATCCTTCCAGGATCTGAGCCAGGTGGAACAATTGCAAAAGGCCCTGGAGCTTCGCTACACTTTCGAGGATATCGTGGGGCGCAGCAACGCCATGATGCAGTTGTTCAGGATGCTGCCCCAGGTCGCGGATAGCGGCAGCACGGTGCTGATCGAAGGACCCAGCGGCACAGGCAAGGAACTGTTCGCCCGGGCGATCCATAACCTTTCTCCCCGGCGGCGCCGTCGCTTTGTGGCCGTCAATTGTGCCGCCTTGCCCGACACTCTGCTCGAGAGCGAGTTGTTCGGCCATAAGGCGGGGGCCTTCACCGACGCCCGGCGGGACAAGACCGGCCGCTTCGAGTGGGCCGACGGCGGCACCATTTTCCTGGACGAAATCGGGGACATCTCGCCGGCCATGCAGGTCCGGTTGCTGCGAGTGCTTCAGGATCACGTGGTGGAACCCCTGGGGATGCTGCGGTCCAAAAGCGTGGATATCCGGGTCGTGGCCGCTACCAACAAGGATCTGGCCACTCTGGTGCGCACCGGGCATTTCCGTGAGGATCTGTATTACCGCATCCGTGTGATTCACATGGTTCTGCCGTCGCTCAAAGATCGACGGGAAGATATCCCGCTCTTGATCGATCACTTGATCGGCAAGTTCAATCGTTTGCAGGGCAAGGACATTGCGGGTGTATCGGGGGATGTGGCGGCCTGCCTGATGACCTACGACTTTCCAGGGAACGTGCGTGAATTGGAAAACATCATCGAGCAGGCCTTCGTGCTGTGCCGGGGCGGGATCATCGAGATGCACCACCTCCCGCCCGAATTGGGCGCCAAAGGCGGAAGGAGTCCGTCCCCCAGCGGCTCACTGAACCTGCAGGCCATGGAGAAGTACTTTATCGCCGAATCGTTGCGGATCTGCAAAGGCAATCGCAAAAAGGCGGCCAGGGAACTGGGGATCGACGCCGCCACGCTTTACCGCAAGATCAAGTCCCATGCCATCGAGGTCCCCGAGGCCGACGGTCGCGGCCGGCGCCGATAATCGTGCAAAATGCATGATCGCCTTCCTGTCTTTCTATTCGGGTTGTCTTTTTAAATAAATCATAACAGGTAGTTATAATTTTTTCGATGCTGGCACACGGGGTGCTTATCCCCTTTTGGGATCGATGGTTTTCGTATTGGACGCGTGTTCAGCCACATATCCTTTTATTTAAAAAAGGGAGGAGAACAGATTATGACCGACCTACCCATCCGGCTTGGCGCCAGAAAGGAGAGCACCACCTTTCTGGAAAAGGTCAAGCAGATACTTCCCGAAGGCGGGAACCTGAACTTGTGCCTGACGTGCGGGGCCTGTTCGTCCGGCTGTCCGGCCACGGGTTTGGAAAACATGGATCCGCGCAAGTTTCTGCGCATGGCGGCCCTCGGCATGGACGAGGAAATCAAGAAGACCAACTGGGTATGGATGTGTTCCATGTGCCAGCGCTGCATCTATGTCTGCCCCATGCAGATCAATATCCCCCAGTTGGTGTACAACGCGCGGGCTCTATGGCCCCGGGATCAGCGGCCCAAGGGCATCCTGGGTTCCTGCGACATGGCCCTGCGCAACGATAGCCGCAGCGCCATGGGGACCTCACCCGAAGATTTTCAGTTCGTGGTCGAAGACGTGCTCTCCGAGTACCAGGAGGCGCAGCCCGAGTTCGCCGAGATGGAAGCGCCCATCGACAAGGAGGGGGCCGAGTTCTTTCTGAATCAGAACTCCCGCGAGCCGGTTACCGAGCCCGATGAAATGGTCCCGCTCTGGAAGATCCTGCATCTGGCAGGTGCCAACTGGACCTATGGCTCGAAAGGGTGGGGCGGGGAGAATTACTGCATGTTCCTGGCCGACGATGACGCGTGGAAGCAGATCACCACCACGACGGCCAAACAGGCGGACGACCTGGGATGCAAAATCTATCTCAACACGGAGTGAGGGCATGTGACCTTCTCGGTCCTGGCAGGACTGAAAAAATTCAACATTCCCCACAAATTTCAGGTCAAGAACATTTACGAGTATTACGCCAAATGGATACGCGAGGGAAAACTCAAGGTCAATTCGGACTGGAACAAAGATCTGAAGATCAAGTTTACGGTCCAGGATCCTTGCCAGATCGTGCGCAAAACCTTCGGCGATCCCATTGCCGAGGATTTGCGGTTCGTGGTCAGATCGGTGGTGGGCGAGGAGAATTTCATCGACATGCAGCCCAACCGCTCCAACAATTATTGCTGTGGCGGCGGAGGTGGATTTCTTCAGTCCGGGTACAAGGAGGCGCGGCTGCAATACGGTAGTTTGAAGGACCAGCAGATACAGGCCACCGGCGCCGATTACTGCATCGCCGGCTGCCACAACTGCCATGCCCAGATCCACGAATTGAGCGAGCACTACGGCGCGGGATACGGAGTGGTGCATCTGTGGACCCTGATCTGCCTGTCGCTGGGGATTCTGGGGCCGAATGAGCGCGCCTACCTGCGGGACGACCTCAAGGAGGTGAATGTCTTTCACCCGGAGACCGAAATGTAACTTCTTCAATCATTTGTTCCGTGCCCGCGCTTTCACGCGGGCACGGAAGGGCGCCGAGTCCCACGGATGGAGGGTGGAGTATGCAGATCTTGACCCTCGATGAACTCAGGCAGCAGCGCGAGGAGGCGCTGAAAGCATCGGAAGCGGCGATCCGGCAGCACTATGCGGTTTATCTGACGCTGAAAAACAGGGTCGCCAGGATCAACGCCGGTCCGCTGGATGTGGCCGACTATTACGCTGCAGCCACGGGGCTGGCCGCCCAGTTGTCCCAGTTGTCCCAGGGGGCGGAGGTCACGATTTTCCATTACTTCGCGGAGTGCATCGATCCGGGCCGCAAGGGAGATGCGCGCTGCTTTCGTATGGAGTGTTTTGAACTGGCCTCGCAAATGCGGGAATTGGATCGGTGGCGGGCGTCGCGGCATCGGCTGCGAAGCATCAAGTGAGTTCTTCGACAAATCCCAAGGACCAGGGCCATGAGGGCGGCTTTCGCCATATGGAACGACCGCATCGCACCCCAGTTCGATGCGGCGCGGCAGGTGTGCATCGTTGAAACCAGGACAGGTGCCATTGTCCACGAGCACCTGGAGGCGTTCAGGAGCGGCCTGCCGGTGAACAAAGTGCGCCGCCTGGTGGAATTGGCGGTGGACACGCTGGTGTGCGGCGCCATATCCCGTCCGGTTCAGGCACTCTTAATGGCGCAGGGGATTCGGGTGGTGCCCTTCGTGGCCGGAACGCTGCCCGATGTCATCCAGGCCTGGCTGCAGGATGGCCTGGCGTGCCAGCGCTTTGCGATGCCGGGAACCGCCAAGGAAAAAACAACGGACATGAACCGCCGCTGACAAAGATGACCTTCATGCAGCAGTGCGGTCATCTTCGCCCATGGGTCCGGTAGAGCCTGGTCCAGGGCCGTTTGCGGCTCTCCTTCAAATCTGTCAGGGCGCGGTAAAGCGCCCCGACGGCCAGTTCGGCGCAATGATGATGATCGGCCGGCAGCGCGGGCAGGGCCGCGATGATGTGTTCGGGCGTTATCTGCCAGGCCCGGTCGATGCTGCACCCGGTTGCCTGTGCCACCACCGCCAGGGCACACAGGTGGGTGGCCGCGCACCCGTCGCTGCGGTAGTGCGCGGCCTTGATCCGTTGGTCCTGGGGGGCGTGGGCGCCAAGGAATATCTCCACGGTATCGCCGCATTCGCCGGTATTGATGCCGTAACCATCCGGTTGATCCATAATCGACATTTCTTTATTCCACCTGCCTGCTTGCAGATCGGCGCCGGTCATTTGCGCAAGGTGTAGACCGCTTCATGCTTCATATGAGAGAAATGGATGACACCGCTTTTGACCATGTCCCACAGGCACGTGGCCACTTCCTTCTGATCCTCCTGCACCTGGCCGGTGAGCTGGTCCAGGTTGAAGGGGCCTTTGGCCTTCCGGAAGACCATCAGCAGGCGCTGCTGCAGAAACTCTTCGGCCAGCACCTTGGAGAAATCGCGATCGTAGTCCAGGGCATGGCGCTGATCGCCGCGATAGATTTCCTCCCATGGTCTTCGCAGACCGGCCGAGAGCAGATGGCGCACCCGGGTGTTGTTGCGGATCAGGCCGTAGAGGGCGTCCAGTTTGTTTTGATTCTCCAGGCTTTTCGGAATCGGGCCCATGGCGGCGATGCTGCGGGTGAAACTGTCCATGGTCTTGACGAAATCCAGGGGGTGATTCAAATCCGCATGGGCCAGAGCGATGCGCCGCCGGTCGAAACCGCACAGGCTCAGGAGCTTTTTAATCGTGCTGACCCGGGCCCAGGCGTGATCCAGCCCGTAGGAGTGGTGGCATGTTTCGGGCAGGCATCCGACCAGCAGCAACCCCGAGGCTCCTTCCTTGAAGGCGCGGGCCATGGCGCAGGCATCGATTTGACCGACACACGGCACGCCCAGCAGGTAGATGCGTGGATCGTACTTGAGGGCCTGCTTGCCGGCCACGTCGGCAGCCGGCAATCCGCCCCACCCGCAGACAAAGGCCATGCTTTCGTCCGGGCCCAGTCGCTGGGCCAGGGCGGCCACCCGCGCTTCACGCTGATCGTTGCTGTTGTTCTGTAGCACCAGGGCGTGATAGGGGCAGGCGGCCGCGCAAGTGCCGCCGCCGGTGCACACCATGGGATCGACGATGCGCGGTAATCCGCCCCCGGGACCATCGGCCACGCCGATGCCGCCGCAGTCGCACAACTCCTGGCACTGGCCGCACCCGATGCATTTTTCCGGGTCGACCACGCAGACCACCCGGGGCACGAACAGATCGCCCTGGGCCGATTTGTGGAACATCTCGGCCGTCTTGGCCGCGGCCTTGCGGCCCTGAGCCAGGGTGTCTTGCAAGCTGCACGGCAATCGGGCGCTGCCGGCCAGATAGGTCTCTTCCCGGCCGACCATTTCCGGTCGCACGCGGGCATGATGGCCGGTGAGAAAGCGGCCGTGCTTGTGGACCAAACCGAGGATGTGGGCCGTATTCAGGGCCTGACCCGAGACCATGCGCTGAGGGGACAGGACCAGGTAGTCCCAGAGAATTTCATGTTCCACATGATCCGACAGGTTGCAGAAGGTCAGGTACCCATCCTGGACGGTGGGCTGCATGGCCTTGTCATAGGGGACCCACAGGATGTCCAGCGCACGGTTCTGGGCCCGTTCCGCCGCGGTGAGCGGTACCTCCATCTGCTGGTTGTAAAGCATGACCACTTTCGAAGTCGGGGCGCACTGGCGGATGTGCACGCCCATCTGCCAGGCGGTTTTGGCGGACAGGGCGGCGAACTCCGGCTGCCCGATCTCGTAATCGCTGACCCAAAAGACCACCGTGCCCTTGGGCGCCCCTGATTTCTGGATGTGCCGTTCCATTTCCGAAGGGATCATGACCTTGACACCGTCGTGACCGAAGCCGGGGCCAGGCAGACCGAACTGGGCGTCCAGGCAGGCGATGATAGCGCCGGCGGCAAATTTTTCGGTCTCTCCGTTCGGGTTGGTGAACGTCAGATGGTAATCGCCGGTCACGCCCGAGAGCATCTCCAGTTTGTATCCCACCAGCAGGGTGGCACAGGGATTGGACAAGCCTTCTTTGACGATCTTCTTCAAACGGTCATGGGAAACCCGCTCGCCCGGATAAGTTTCATGAACCGTGTCCACGATGTCGTCCGGATCGTTGCTGGGTACGGTCAGCAGATAATCGATCTTGTGGCGGGCGAGTTCGGCGGCGGCCGGGTAGGCGGCGATTCCGTCACCCACGATCATCACCGGCCCCTGGATTTTGGCCCGGGTCAGGCTGCTGGGGTGCAGGGCGTTCATTTCGGATACTGCGGCGACCATCAGTTTGGCCGCTTTTTGGGCCTTTTGATCCGGGTCCAGATCGGAAACCGAGGCCACATGGCCGCGCAGGTTCACCATGTCGATCTGCCCCTTGAGCAGTTCCAGGGGGCGCAGCTGGGTTTCCAGTTTGTTGAGCATCAGACGGCCTTCGCAGCCGGCCACGATGATGCGGTTCAACTGCTTGTCGGCGGTCACCTGGGTGATCTGTTCGATCCCGGGCTTCAGGCAGGGAAAGGCCATGGTTTCGCAGTGGGCCACGCCCTCTTCCTGGCGGAGCATTCCTTCCAGCAGCTCCAGGTTGATATGCGGGGCGATATGCTCTCCGCAACGGCAGAGAAAGACACCGGTTTTTGCTTGTGCGCTCATGTTCACCTCCTTATTGGGCGGCCAATTGGGTCAATGCCGTGGTCGGTTCACCGCGCACCGAGTCGAAGATCGCCTGCATGGCGCCGGTGGGGCAGACGGTCACGCAGCTGCCGCACGCCACGCAGATATCCGTGGGCTTGGCAAAGGGCGCGCCCACACGCTTATGAACACCGCGGTCCACGATGGCGATGGCCGACAGCCCCACCACCTCGTCGCAGACCCTGGCACACAGACCGCACACCATACACGTCTGGTCTGGATCGTGGCTCGTGAAACGGGTGCGCACGACGTCGTACTTGGCGGCCAGGGCGGCGATTTCCGGGCTGGCCGGGCAGGCGGCCAACAGCATCTCCAGGACCCAGCGCCGGACATTGCGCACCCGTTCGGTGTCGGTATGCACTTGCAGGCCCTCGGCCACCGGGTAGATGCACGAGGCCACCAGCTTGGACCATGTGCCTTCGCGCAGCTCCACCATGCAGAGGCGGCAGGCGCCGCTGGCGCTTACGGCCGGGTGAAAGCACAGGGTGGGGATCTCGATGCCATGCTCGCGTGCGGTCTCGAGTACCGTCCAGCCGGGCCGCGCCTTGACTTGTTGGCCATCTATCTTGAAGGTGATCATCGATCTTCTCCTTGATGTTGGTTGTCGTTCTATCCTTTTCTTCCATCTCCCGGAGCGGCGTCAGGATATGAATACCGCATCGAATTTGCATGTTTCTTTGCAAATGCCGCAACGCAGGCACTTGTGGGTGTCGATGACATGCGCCGTTTTCTTCTTGCCCGTGATGCATTGGGCCGGGCACTGTCGCGCACAGTTCATGCAGCCGGTGCATCGCTCCGGATCGATGCCGTAGGTGATCAGGTCTTTGCACACCCCGGCAGGGCACTTGTGCTCCTGGACGTGGGCCAGATACTCTTCCCTGAAATAGCGGATGGTGGTGAGCACTGGATTGGGCGCACTGGACCCCAGGGCGCACAGGGCGCCGTCCTGGATGGCCTGGGACAGGCTGGTCAGATCTTCGATGTCCTTTTCCGATCCGACGCCCTGGGAGAAGTTGTCCAGAATCTCGCGCAGCCGGGTCAACCCCAGGCGGCAGGGCAGGCACTTGCCGCACGACTCTTCTTCCAGGAAGCGCAGAAAGTAACGGCCCACATCCACCACGCAGTCCGTGTGATCCATGACGATCATGGCGCCCGAGCCCATCATGGAGCCGGCTGCGGTGAGCGAGTCGAAATCCACAGGGGTATCTTTCAAGCTGTAGGGGATGCAACCGCCCGAAGGGCCCCCGGTCTGGACCGCCTTGAAGGGTTTGCCGTCGGGAACGCCGCCGCCGATCTGCTCGACGATGTGCGCCATGGAGACGCCCATGGGCACCTCCACCAGCCCCACGTTGTTGACCTTGCCCACCAGGGAGAACACTTTGGTACCCGTGGAGTGGGGTACCCCCAAGCCGGCATACCAATCGGCGCCGCGCTCGATGATCAGCGGCACATTGGCCCAAGTCTCCACATTATTGAGCACCGTGGGTCGGCCCCACAGCCCCTCTTCCACCGAGCGCACATATTTGGGGCGGGGATTTCCCGGCTTGCCTTCGATGGAGGTGAATAGGGCGGTGGATTCGCCGCACACGAAGGCACCGGCGCCGCGATTGATGCGGGCGTCGAAGGAAAATCCGGAGTTGAGGATGTTCTCACCCAGCAGGCCGTATTCCCGCGCCTGGTGCATGGCGATCTCCAGGTGGCGAATGGCCAGCGGATATTCCGCGCGCACATACAGGTAGCCTTGCGCGGCGCCCAGCGCGTAGGCGCCGATGATGAGACCCTCCAGCACCGCGTGGGGATCGCCTTCCATGATGGTGCGGTCCATGAAGGCACCCGGATCGCCCTCGTCGCCGTTGACCACTACATAGACCGGGCGGCCCTTTTTCTTGATGGCCTGAAGGGCGCTGCGCCACTTGCGACCAGTGGGAAAGCCAGCGCCGCCGCGTCCGCGCAGACCCGATTTCTCCATTTCGGCCACCACCTGTTCGGGCGTCATGGTGGTCAGGGCCTTGGCCAGGGCCTGGTAGCCGCCGGCGGCGATGGTGTCGGTGATGTCGGTGGGGTCGATCTTGCCGATATTGTGCAGCACGATGCGCTGCTGCAGTTTGTAAAAGGGAATTTCACCTTCATTGAAGATCAGATCGCCGCTGGAGGGGTCCTTATACAGCAGACGCTCCACCGCCTTGCCGTGCACCAGGGTATGATCGACGATCTCTTCCACATCCTTGGGTTTGACCCGCTGGTAGAAGAGGCCCTGGGGCCGGATGATCACCAGGGGGCCCCGGGAGCAGAATCCATGACAACCGGTGGTCTTGATGCCGGGCATTACCTTGGCCTGGATGCCTTTGCCTTCCAGGGCCGCCCGGAATGCCTTGGCGACCTTGTCGCTGCCGTTGGCCAGACAGCCGGTGCCATGGCAGATGATGATTTCGGGCCGCTGGGGGTCGCGGCCGGCGATGATTTGCGCGCGCAGCCGGTTCAGTTCCTCGCCCGATTGCAAGCGCCAGGGATCCATTTTCAGTGCGGTGCTGAGATTAGGCATGGGCCCCCTCCTTCGCTTCGACCCCGGCCAGGGCATCGATGGTTTTCAGGTACTTCTCCAGTTTTTTGGAAGTGGCGTTGGGTTGATACTCGTTGTCCACCACCACCACGGGCGCCAGGGCGCAGGCTCCCACGCAGTTGACCGTGTTGAGCGTGAAGCGCAGATCCTCGGTGGTGCCGCCGGCTTCGACATTCAGGCGCCGTTCCAGATCTTCCACCAGGCGCTGGCCGCCTTTTAAATGGCAGGCCGTGCCCAGGCAGACGCGGATTTCGTGCTCGCCACTGGGGTCCAGGCGGAACGACTGATAGAAAGTGGCCACCGAGTAGCCCTGGGTCAGGGGCACGCCGATGCGGTCGCAAGCCAATTGCATGGCCTGGGCCGAGATGTAGCCGTAGCTCGCTTGAATATCCTGCAGCAGAAAGATCAGATATTCGGGCTTGTCGGGATAGCGTTCCATGATTTCATCGATTTGGACACCTTGGGGTTCCATCTCTTTTTCCTCCTGTATTCTGCCTGGGTGGTTTGTCTTCATCTCAGGGCCGTTGTTCTTTCGGCCACATGCTTCATTGCAGCCCCATCTGCTTCATGCGCCGCCACATGGATGTCCGGCTGATCCCCAGCAGCCTGGAGGCTGCCTCGCGGTGACCGCCGGTTTTGCGCAGTGCCCGCAGAATGCTTTCCCTGTCATCCGGATCGGCGGGAGGGGGCACCGCCACCTGGCCGATTCCGTAGGCCAGGGGATCATCCAACTCGGGCAGATGGCGTTCGAAGATGACCGGCCCCTTCACGAAAACGAAAGCGTGCTCCAGACATCGCGCCAGTTCGCGCACATTGCCGGGCCAGTGGTACGCCATCAGGCGCCGCATCACTTTGGGATCCAGGGAGCGGACGCTTTTTCCGGTCTTCTGGTTGAATTGTTTTATAAAATGATCCACCAGCAACGGAATGTCTTCCGGGTGCCGGCGCAGGGGGGGCATGGTCAGGGTGACGGTGCGCAGGCGGTAGAAGAGATCTTCCCGGAAACGTTTCTCTTCGATGGCCTTGGCCAGATCCTGATGGGTGGCGCTGATCAGGCGCCCTTCGAAGGCGATCGACCGCGTGCCGCCGACCCGCTCGAAACGGCGGGCTTCGATCACCCGCAGCAGTTTCACCTGAAGATCGGGCTTGAGTTCGCCGATTTCGTCGAGCAGCAGGCAACCGCGACCGGCCATTTCAAATCGGCCCGGGCGGCTTTGATCGGCGCCGGTGAAGGCCCCCTTTTCGCAGCCGAAGAGTTCGGCTTCGATCAGGCTCTGGGGCAGGCCCGCGCAATTGACAGCCACAAAAGGGGCGTCGGCCGCCTGGGACATCCGGTGCAGGGTGCGGGCCACCAGTTCCTTGCCAGTGCCGCTTTCACCGCAAATCAGCACATTGGCGCGACTGGCGGCCAGGTCCGGCAGCATGGCGAAGATGGCGCGCATGATCGGGCTGTTGCCGATGAGGCCGTGCAGCCGCCCCGGTTCCTGAAGGCCCAGGGTGCGTCCGGCGGCAGCCGGATGAAATGTCTCCACCGCGCCGACTATCTCTCCCCGGGGATTTCGCAGCAGGTTCACGTTCACCGACAGGGCGTGTCGTTGCCCGGCACGGTTCACGGCCATCACCTGGCGCTCCAACTCGGGCTGTTTGCGGTCCAGAGCCAGGCGCATGGGGCATTGCTGGTGGCAGGTTTCGGAACGGAAGATTTCCCAGCAGGGCCGGCCCAGCGCTTCTTCCCGTGAATACCCTGTGATCTTCTCGGCCTCCCGATTAAAGGCCGTGATATGCCATTGGGTATCGATGGTGAAGCTGCCCTTGGGCAGGTGATCGAACAGGGAAGGGGGCGCCGACCGGGCGGCGGGGTCGTTCGAGTCGGGTACGGCTTGCAAAGGAATGGATACCGGCTGGGCGACCTCGATGGTCAACAGGGCGCCGAGGATGTGATGCTCCCCCCGCACAAGGGGGCGCAGGTCCAGCCGGCAGGAGATCGCCCGGCCGTCGGCGTTGCGCATCACCGCGGGCAGGTTCTGACAGGTGCCTCCGTGTTCAAATATCGACCTTACGGCGGCATTCACGGCGATCAGGTCTTCAGCGGCCACAAATTTTTCCAAAGGCCAGGGGGCACCCGGTTCCGGACAGGCGCCGAACAGGCTTTTCGCCCTTTCGTTCATGCTCATCACGCCGAAGGAGGCCGATAAAACCAGGAACCCTTTGTCGGATGAAACGTCGTTCAAATATTTTTGATGTTCGTTGCTCATATCCAAACCTTGGAAAAATATGTCCGGTGGCACACGCCATTTTCTATGGCAATAAGCGTGCCTAATAATATCTATATGAAATTACTTAAAAAAAATAGAATGGTAAGGCGACTGACACCTATGGAGGGGGTTGGCCGGCAAAAAAGCCCAAAAAACCGATGGGACGACCGTTGCATGAAACATAAAACGGTCTCACGGATTGGCGGATTAAATTTAATATTATATTAATTACAATAAATTGATATCATTTCGGGGTGTGAAACGCATGAAACGATAGTGAAACATGAGGGCCTATCCGAGGCCCAATTGTTTCATGTGTCGCCACAGCGTCGTGCGGCTCATGCCGAGCAGTTTGGCGGCTTCGTTGCGGTTGCCTTTGGTGTGCAGGAGCGCCCATTGCAGCGACTCCCGGTTGGGTTTGGCAGCGGTATCGGCCGCTGCGTCAGCAATGGTCGGGGATTTGATCTGAAACTCTTCGGCCGCCGGCAGGTGGGTGGTCAGAATGACCGGTCCTTTGACAAAGACGTAGGCATGCTCGAGGGTCCTTTCCAATTCCCGCACATTTCCGGGCCAATGGTAGCGCATGAACATCTGCATCACTTCGGGATGCACCGACATGATGCGCTTGCCAAAGCGCTGGTTGAACTTTTTCAGGAAAAATTCCACCAGCAGCGGCAGATCTTCCAGTCGCTCGCGCAAGGGCGGGATGCTCACCGGCACGGTGCGCAGACGGTAATAAAAATCTTCCCGAAATTGCCCCACGCGGATGGCCTGGCGCAAATCTTTATTGGTGGCGCTGATGATCCTGGACTCCATGGGCAGGGTGCGGGTGCCGCCGACCCGTTCGAATTCGCGATTCTCCAGCACGCGGAGCAGTTTGATCTGAAGTTCCGCCTTGAGTTCCCCGATTTCGTCCAGGAAAAGGGTGCCGCCCCGGGCCAATTCGAAGCGCCCGATTTTGGTTCCGGTGGCTCCGGTGAAAGCCGCCTTCTCATGTCCGAAAAGTTCCGATTCCAGGAGGGTCTCGGCCAGGGCCGAGCAGTTGACAGCCACAAAGGGTTTGGCCCTGCGCGAGGAAAGATCGTGCAGGGTGCGGGCGATCAGGTCCTTGCCCGTGCCGCTTTCTCCGGTGATCAGCACGTTGGCGTCGCTGGCCGCGATATCGGGCAGCATCTCGAAAATACGCGCCATGGCCGGGCTGCGGCCGATGATCTCGGCAAAACCGGTTTCCTTCCCCTGGCTGTCCGAAAAATAGGCTTCGCCTGCCAGCGGCCTGAAGGTTTCCACGGCCCCCCGGATATTGCCCGTGGCCGTGCGCAACACACCGGCATTGACCAGAATGGTCTGGCGCTTGCCGCCCTTCTTCAAAATGCGCACATCCTGGTCCGTGCTCGTGAGGCCCGATTCCAGGGCGGTTCGCAGGGGGCAGCCCAGTTGGCATAAATCGGAGCGGAAAATTTCCCAGCAATGGCGGCCGATCACCTCCTCGCGATGGTACCCGGTGATCTCTTCGGCCCTTTTGTTGAACGATTCGATGCGCCAGTGGACGTTGATGGTAAAGACCCCTTCGGGCAGCGCTTCCAATAAAGGATCGTGTTGGTTCGGAAACGGTTCATCCTTCTGCTGGGCTTCCAGGAAAGCCGTTGGGGAGCGGTTCGAACGCCTGGCGACCCGCTGGAGGCTCAGAATGACCCCAAGGACTGTATCGGGGGAATCAAAAAGCGGTTGAAGGGTGCAGAGCATTTGTGCCCCTTGAATAGAGGTCAGAAGCCGGGGCAGGGAAATCAGATCCTTGGTACGGGAGGCGGTCAAGGTTTCCTGGATGGCATACCCGATGCGCGAAAGATCGGGTTCGCGCCAGACCCGTTCGGGCCGGAACGACTCACCCGGCGGCAGCGGCATGCCCAGAATGCGCTCGGCGGCCGGATTGCTGCCCATGATGCCCATGGAGGCATCCAGGGCCAGCAGGCCTTCTTCATCCGATGCAATGTTTCGCGAAATGTTGTTGGCCATCTTGATTCCGGGTATACTTTTTAGCTTGACCCGCCGAAGGTGGAACATGGATTGGGTCAATGGTTAGCACAGGCACCTCCAGGTGTAAATCATCCAACCGGTTCATGGAAGGACGGTCATGCCCGAGTTGAGACTCGATTTGTCCCGGCACTGCATCGAAACCGAGATCCGACGGCAATACAATCGCGCCTTGTCGTCGTATTTTCGGGCCAATGCGCAAGACAAGGTGGCGATCGAAGCGCGCCTCACGATGATCCGACTCGCGCTGGAAGGCTTCGATTTTGGCGCGCTTCGCAGCCTTCATCCGCGGCTGGCGGGAGGAACGGATGTGCCGGTGATCTTGACCCTGAAAGACGGAGTTCCCGCCCTGCTGATGGATGGAGAAGGAATGCCGCCGATTTTAAAACCATTCAATTGATCCCACGGTCTTGCCAACGGATGCCTGTTTCAGATCCGACCGATACTCTCCACCACAATGCGATCGGAGGACACCCGGAAACGTATGTTCAGATCCCACAGGCGCATGCCGAACGGCTTGCCTTCATGCCCCTGCTTGTAGGCCGGCCGCGGGTCCTGGGCCAGCAACCCGGCGATGAGCACTTTCAGGTCCGGATAGGCGGCCGGGTCGGCATTGCGGCAGACCGCTTCGGCCTGCGCCGCGAAGACCACCGGCATGGCGGCGGGCGCTTCGGGGGCATAGCCGGCCGTGGCCTCGGGGATGGCATCGGCGTAAGGCAGGTAAGGTTTGATGTCCAACACGGGGGTGCCGTCCAGCAGATCGATGCCCCCCAGGCGCAAGCGCAGAATTCCCTTTCTTCTCTCGATTCCCAGCAGTTTTGCCACCGATTGCCCGATGGGGTTGGGTCGGAAACCGGAGCGGCTGGCAAAGACCCCCATCCGCCGGTTGCCCCCGAGCCGCGGCGGCCGGACCGTGGCTTTCCAGGCATGTCCCTGGCACGCGTGAAAGACGAAGATCAGCCAGAGGTGGGAGAAGGCATCCAGCCCCCGGAAGGCTTCGGCTTTATCGAAGGGCGGGCCGATCTCCAGGGCGGCCCGGGCCTCGGGCACCAGCCCGGGCTGGCGTGGGATGCCGAATTTCTCGGTGAAACAGGATCGAATGGTTCCGATGGGTTGGAATCTGAACGAACGCACTGAAATCTCCCTTGACACCCGGAAGGGTTCGTTTGAAAATCAGTTTTCTTTTCCGGCGCGGCGCCAGTTGAGCAGACCGCGCTTCAAATTGCAACTGGAAGGAAGTGGACCATGTTTAATCCCGAAAAATTGTTGGGAGGATTGCTGCGCAGCGGAATGGGGCGCAGCAGCAGCGGCCTGGGTTCCCTGGTCAAGGGCGGCGCGGCCCTGGGATTGCTGGGGGTGGCCATGGAGGCCGTGGATCATTACATGAACAAATCTTCCGGTCCGGCCGCGCCCGGCACACCACCGCCCCTGCCGCCGCCCGGACCCGGCGCTGCGGCGCCGCCCCCGTTGCCCGGTCCGGCCATGGCCGCACCGCCTCCGCCACCGCCCGGCGGTATGGCGGCAGTGGCACCGCCAGCCCCTGCTCCTGCCGCCGACAATGCAGTGCTGCTGATTCGGGCCATGATCGCTGCGGCCAACGCCGACGGCATCATCGATGCCGACGAACGGGGCGCAATCTTCGATCGGCTCAAGCGCGTGCAACTAAGCCAGGAGGAGCAGCAGTTCATCATGCACGAGTTGTTGGAACCCAAACCCATGGGGGCCATCGCGGCGGCCGCCACCACCCCCGACCTGGCCCGGCAGGTCTACCTGGCCTCCATCCTGGCCATTACCGTCGACACCGACGAAGAGATCGAATACCTGCGCAAACTGGCCGAACAGCTGGGGCTGGACCGGGAGACGTTGGCCTCCCTCCATCAACAGGTCGGCGTAGAGGTGTTTTTCTAGAACCGAAGGCTGCAAGGAGAATGATATGACCCAGTGGTTTTTGAGCTATGACGGAAAGCAGATCGGTCCCATGGACCAGGCCCAGGCCGCGGCCCAGGCTCGAAGCAACCCCAACGGCTTCGCCTGGCGCGAAGGCTTCGCCCAGTGGCTGCCCATCCACACCATCAGCGAGCTGACGACGACCCAGGTGGCGCCCGCGACGGCCCAGGCGCCCGCGCCGCCCCCGGCCGGCACCCTGCGCCAGGCCGATGAGATCGACTTCAAAATCGTGGGCGCCGAGATGCAGTTCGTGGAGATCGAGTTGGACCCGGGCGAGAGCGCCCTGGCCGAGGCCGGCGCCATGATGTACAAAGACAGCCGGGTGGATATGCAGACCATCTTCGGCGACGGATCGGGTAGCGGAGGGGGCGGCAGCTTCATGGACAAGCTGCTGGGCGCCGGCAAGCGGCTGCTCACCGGCGAGAGCCTGTTCATGACCGTCTTTACCAACAAGGGCCAGGACAAGGCCCATGCGGCCTTCGGCGCACCTTACCCGGGCAATATCATCCCGGTGCATTTGAAAGAGATCGGCGGCACCCTGATCTGCCAGAAGGACAGCTTTCTGTGCGCGGCCAAGGGCGTGGCCATCGGCATTTACTTCCAGAAGAAGATCCTTACCGGCCTGTTCGGCGGTGAAGGCTTCATCATGCAGAAGCTGGATGGCGACGGCATGGTCTTCATGCATGCCGGCGGAACGGTAGTGGAGCGTGTGCTGCAAGCCGGTGAAATCCTGCATGTGGATACCGGCTGCATCGTGGCTCTGGCACCCAGCGTGCAGTTCGACATCCAGCAGGCCGGCGGCATCAAGACCGCCCTTTTCGGCGGCGAAGGGCTCTTCTTCGCCACGTTGCAGGGGCCGGGCAAGATTTGGCTGCAGTCGCTGCCCTTCTCGCGCCTGGCCGGTCGCATGCTGCAAGCCGCGCCCCAGCGGGGCGGCAGCAAAGGCGAGGGCTCCCTGCTCGGTGCCCTGGGCGGCTTCCTGGACGGTGACAACAATTAAACTTCTGCGCTTCCCCCGCGTTTCGACCGACGGTCGGAGATGCGGGGGAAGCAGGTCCCCTCATCATGATCGATATCTCCATCCCCGGATTCGGCGAAGTGCACCTGGCCCATCTGGTACTCGACTTCAACGGGACCCTGGCCGTGGACGGGCAGATGGTGGATGGCGTGTCAGAGCGGCTGGTGGCGCTCAGCCGTCTTCTATCACTGCACGTGGTCACGGCCGATACCTTCGGCAATGTGAGCGCGCAATTGGGTGGCATTCCGGCCGATGTTCATATCCTGCCGCCAGGCCGCCAGGATGAAGCCAAGCGGGACTTTGTGACCGGCCTGGGCGCAGCCCGCACCGCAGCCATCGGCAACGGGCGCAATGATCTGCTGATGCTGCGGGAGGCGGCACTGGGCATCGGTGTCCTTCTCAACGAAGGCGCCTGGGGGGGCACCCTGACGACGGCCCAGGTGGTCTGCACCTCCATTCTCGATGCATTGGATCTTTTGATCTACCCGCTGCGCCTCACCGCCACCCTGCGGGCGTGACGCCAAACCCCCGAAGGTCCGGGCCTTCCCCGACGGATCGATAGAAGAGGACAAACGATGGAAAGTGCTGCCGAATACCTGATGGAGAACAAAGACGAGATCGAGCGGCTGGAGCGCAAGACCGACCGCATGGCCCTGGAGCGCCAGGCCGCCTGGGCCGGGATCCGCCCGGGCATGCGCGTGGGCGACATGGGCTGCGGCCCCGGCCTCACCACCCGCTTTCTTTTCGAGATGGCCCAGCCCGGCGGGACCGCCGTGGGCGTGGATATATCCCCCGAGCGCATCGCCCATGCCGCTGCGAGGTACGGCACCGATGGTCTGAGCTTTGTGCGCCACAACCTGGTGAACCCGCTCAACGGCATCGATCGCTTCGATTTCATCTGGGCGCGCTTCATGCTGGAATACAACCGCAGCCGGGCCTTCCAGATCGTCGAGAACCTGGCGCGCATCCTCAAACCCGGCGGCATTCTGTGCCTGATCGACCTGGACTGCAACTGCCTCAACCATTTCGAGATGCCCGGGCCGCTCAAGTCGGCCCTTCACGGCATCACCCGGCGCCTGGAGGAGACGGCCGACTTCGATCCCTTCGTGGGCATCAAGCTCTACTCCTTTTTGTACGACCTGGGGTTCGAAGAGATCGACCTGAGCCTGTCCGCCCAGCATCTGATCTTCGGCCCGCTCAAAGAGGTAGACGCCTTCAACTGGACCAAGAAACTCGAAATCGCTGTGGTGCGATCCGGCTACGACTTCCCCGAGTTTTCCGGCGGGTACCGGGAATTTGCGGAAGAATTCCAGAAATTTTTCTCAGATCCGCGCCGCTTCACTTACACGCCGCTGATTGCCTGCCGGGGGAGACGGCCCGAGGCCTGAGAGCCGTCTGTCTGCCTGCGGGTTTTTCGCCATGGCCTGGAAAAGCATGCACGATGACCCGGGCCGTATGCAGCGGCCGCGAACTCACCCTGGACAAGCTCGTGGCCGGTGGCGCCCGTTATGCCGAGCGGGCGGTGGTCTGTTTCGTTCTGATCGGCTTTTTCAGCTCCCCGGCCGTCACCATCCTCTTCGCCAAGTGGCCGATCCGGCCCAGCGACCTGAAACAGCCCATGGCCGGTCTGGCCGAGTTCAGTTGGGCCTCGTTGGGGACGATGTTTTTTTACGTGGTTTTGATCGTCCCCTTCTGGGGGATGCTCTACGGCAAAGTTTTCGGCAGCAGTTTTGGCATGAACCTGCCGTGGTGGGGCGGGATTGCCGGCACCTCTCACGTGCACTGGGTGTTCGGCTGGTGGGAATGGATGATCGTGATGCTGTTCATGACCGCCAATGTCTGGCGCGGCAAACCCTGGTCGCTCATCCAATGGCCGCAACCATTGAAAGGGGCGCTGGCTTTCGTCCTCATCGTGACGCTCGGCTAACTCGTCGCCCTGGCCTGCGTGACGCTGGCGCCGCTCTGGCTGCCGGACATGACCGGAGCCCTGGCGCACAACCAAAACGACAGCCTGGTGCGCTTCCTGTGGTACCATGCCGCCGAAATCGCCGGCTTCACCCTGATGCCGTTTCTGGCCTGGCACCACTACTTCGACGACCGGGCGCCCCTTGAGGATATTGATTCGTGGTCGGCATTCGGCTTTCGCACCCTGGGCGTGGGCCTGCTTGGCGGGTTGAATTACTTTTTTTACTACTACATAAATTTCGGCGCCTGGGGCTTGGGCAACCCGCATATGCGCCATGACCTGGCCGACCGGCTGCTCCACGGTGAATCTTTGATCTGGAATTTCTGGTGGATCATCCCGCTGCTATGGAACGAGTGGTTCTTCCATAAATGGCCCTTCTATGGGCATGTCGAGGCCGTGCGCCTCACGATACCTTCTTCAGAAGGTCGCCCGCTTGTCGCTCATAATTGAAGGTTTTACGGTGGTAGCGTTTGAAGGCCTCCACGATCCGGTGTTCGAAATGCACACCGCGTTCTTTGTCCAGCAGGTGGAAGGCTACCTCCAGGGGCATCGGCTCGCGGTAGTGGCGTTTGGCCGTGATGGCTTCGAAGAAGTCGGCCACGGCGATAATGCGCGCCCCCAGGGGAATCTCTTCGCCCCTCAGCCCCTGGGGGTAGCCGCTGCCGTCGACCTTCTCGTGGTGGGCGCCGGCGATGGCGGGCACTGCGCTCAGGGGGCCGGCGAACTGAATCTGCTCCAGGATTTCCCTGGATTTGATGGCATGGGTCTTGACGATATCGTACTCTTCGCGCGTCAGCCGGCCGGGCTTTTTGAGGATGGCGTCGGGCACCCCGATCTTGCCGTAATCGTGCAGCAGGGCCGCTACGCGCACGGTTTCGCAGAACCCGCTGTCCAATTGCAATTCACGGCAGATGCCGACGGCGTATTCCGTTACTTTGGCCGAATGACCGGCGGTCAAGGGATCGCGGGCATCGATGCTGGCGGCCAGGGTCTGGAGAATAGACCGCAGTTGGCGGTTGCGGGCGTCGAGCAATTCGGCATTGCGCAGGCTGATGCCGATCACCTGGGCGACGCCGCGCAGCAGGCTTAAATCCGATGACACCAGCGGTTTTTTGGATTTCAGGTTGTCCACCGCCAGAATTCCCAGCGAGACCCCGTCGCATACGACGGGACAGCAGATGAAGGCCTGGGAACCCATTTCCCGGGCAAAGGCCAGGCTGCGTTCGGAAAGCTGCTGCCCGATCTCGCGGATGTCGTTGATCAGGAATGACTTTTGCTCCTTGTAGCAGTTCACGAAGAGTCCGGCGGCTTCGGGTCGATCCAAGTGAAAGGCGGTCTGCTTGAGCAGCAGCAGTTTGTCGTCGCTGTAGCCGAACCCGGCCCGGAAGATCAGGCGGGTGGCCTCCTGGTTGGCCAGCATGATGAGGCCGCGATCGTAGTTAAGGCGCTTCTGGAAGATCTGAACCACCTGGTTCAACACATCTTCTTTGTTGGTCTGACTGGTGACGACCTCGCCGATTTCGTGGGTCAAGCGGGCATTGTTGTAATTGACCTCCATCTGTTCCATCAACTCGCCGGAGGTGTTCTGAAAGCCATCTAGAAGCGTCTTTATTTCGCGCTTCTCCTGATGGGCGGCGATCAGCGACAGACCCAGGGCCAGGCTGACCAGGCCCGGGAGAACCGCCACCAGCGCCAGATGCATGTCCAGCCAGCCGAAGATCAGCGCGGCCAGGGGCAGGGCCGCTATGGTTATATTCCTGGCCCGTACCCAAACCGCCGACCCCTGCGTCTCCCAGGTGATCAGATAGCGGCAGACCGGGTCGCCTCTGAACAGACATTGGGGATGATCGATTTGCGGCACCCGGGCATTGAACATTTCGGCAATGGCTTCCCAGAATCCCAGGCGGTTTTCACACTGAAACGGCATCTCCTGGACACCCGGTCGGGGGATGACGGTGATTTCGACGCAATTATGAGCGACTTTGCGAGACTGGTAGTGGGAAGCCTTGGTCACCCGTTCCGTGGCCAGGCCGATGCGTTCGTACACCTTGCTCGGACCGATCAGGCCCAGGGTGAACTGCCGCAGGACGCCCATGGCTTCGGGCGACGCCGCAAAACGCCCGGCCTCCCTGGCGATATTGGCGTGCCCGGTCTTCTGTTGGATGATTTCGTGAAAGAGATTGATTTGCGCCTGGGTGAACCAGTGGCTCTGGTCGTAGACTTCGTAAAGCTTCATGCCGGCGTAATCCAGGACCTCCTCGATGGCCACGTGGCTGTACCGGCTTTTGAGCAGTTTGATGTAGCTGTCGACGATCCGGCTGTTGTAGAGGCGCGCGTCAAGAAATGAGGGATCGTCTTGCATCAGGCCATGTCCGATTCAGTTGCAGGTGCATCAATGTTGAATGGATTTCAACAGGCGCTTCAAAAAACCAAAATAGGGATCCAGGTTTTGGGTGTCATACACCCACAAGTTGTAGCTTTTCTCCGTTGTCAGGCCCATGGGATGCGCGGCTTGGGACGGATAGAGCAAAACCGGCACCTCTTGGGTCTCATAGTAGCGGGACAGCTGGTAGAACAGCGATTGGAAGATCTCCGGGGTCAATAGCTGGTCATCCACCACGATGATGGTGATGGCGTTGGTCAGGTCCGAAAGGTTCAGGCCCACGTCGGCGACATTGACCATGACGATGGCGGCCAGGACATCGCGCCAGCGCAGGCCCAGGACGTGGCGCTCGCGCCGGAGGCCAAACTCCTGAAACGCTGCGATCACGTTGTCGCATTTGTGGCGTTCGGGGCACAAATGCAGCCCCTTGAGCATCAATCCGCCCGACTGGGCGTCGTAAAAGTCGCGCAGGTCGTAAAGGTCTTCTTCCTGGGCAATATCCAGGCACCACCCCGCTGGAAAGTCGGACTGGGCCCTATCCCCAAAACGCAGGTGGAAGTAGGCGAAGGTGTCCACGGAGCAGATCTTGGGATCGGCGATGTGGTTGGCCACCCCACCGAACACCTGGGTCGGGAATTTGTTGTCCGGGCGGTAGTAGCAAAAGACATAGTCCATTTGCATGGAGATCAGGCGGTGGGATTCGTTGATGAACCGCCCGATCATGTTGAGCACCACCAGGCCGCCGCGGTTGTGGATGCTGCGGATGGCCGCATGGTGGTGCAGCATCCAGGAGGACTCATAGAAGCGCAGGGTGGAAAGGTGCGCCAGGACACGCCCGTTGTGCTGGTAGACAAAGTGGGTAGCGATACTGGGGCTCTGGTGGTAGAGTTTTTCGAAAGTGGCTTTGATCTTGTCCCGGTTGCTCTGGATGAACTCGTATTTCTGGGGGTAGATGAAACCGGTTTCGAAGAAGAAGTCCCACAGGGCATCCAGATCCACCTTGTTGCACACGTAGGCATTGGGGTCCGCCACCTGATGCATGAGTCCGATCAGGCGCACATGGTCCGCCACCGCCATATTCAGGACAGCCAGTCCGCAACGCACGCTGGATGTCCGTCCGCTTTCGTTCGGCCGGCAGTAGACCACCTGGGCCATGCAGGGCAATATCGTGCCGTCGCTGAAAACCAGCTCCAGGGTGGGGATGATCAGCCCGGGAATCAGGACGGCCCCTTGCTGATCCTCTTCCACCGAGAAGCCGGAACCGGACAGATCGTAGACCTTCAGGGTGATGGTCTTGTCGAACAGCGGGTGCCTGAATACCGCATCCGGCGGCGGTGTCAGGCAAAGGCGCGTGCTGCGGAACTCCCGGGGCGGATAGCGGCGGGTCTGCTGCTGGATCGTCTCCAGGATAAAATGCCGGGTGGGGGCCCCTTGGTCGTGCCGGAAGATGCGGCATTCGCCGGAATAAAGCGGCTGGTTCTCCTTGCTGAAAAGAATGGTCACCGGCGCGTTGGGGTCGATCCAGCGGTAGCTTTGGGGTGGCGTCACGTGCACGGCGATACGAAAGAGGCCGGCACCGCAATCGATGAGACTGCCCTCATAGGCAGCGCCGTTTTGCAGCATGCAGGCGGTGATCCCCACGCACTGGTGGCGTTGCAGTTTGCGGCTGCTGATTTCGCGGCAGGTCTCGGGCAGCCCGAAAAAAATGCGGTCCGCGGCGATGTCCAGCACTTCCGGCCGGACCTCCAGATACTGCTGCCCCTTGGGCACGTACAAGTGGTGAAAGCTGTAGCACTCGTTCAACACTTCCAGATCCACCGGTTCGATCCAGCGGCAGGCCAGATGCGCGTCTTTGCAGGGGAGCGGCAGGGCGTTGAAGGTGATGGTGCGGGGAAAGGTCTTGTGTTTGAAAATGACGTGGACGGTGTGATCCCGGAAGTTGAGGCTGTTGAGCTTGTTGATCAGGTGCTTTCGGCTGATTTCCTTTTCGGTCCCTTCACTTTCCAACTCGCGCAGGAGCAGGTCCGGGCGTACGAGGCGATCTTTCTCTTCCCGGCTCACTTCCGTGCTCAGGGGAATTGACGGGGCCTGCTTGATCGTTTGCTCCACGTACAACCTCTGTGTTTTGAGTCCAATTCCATACAACGACCGCGTAGCCCCAAGTCAGCATCCTGTCCTGGGCGGCCGCCGGAGAAATTCCAGCTCAGATTCAGCACGTCGTGATTTTACTTTTATACCTACCGGTTACCACAGGATGGAGAACGTGGCAATATCATATTGGGTCGCGCCGGTTCACCGATCGGCGGTCCAACCCCCCCGGGGAATCGAATTCGGGGATGGCATTAATTTATGCTCGGAGCCGTTACCGGGCCTGGTAGTATTTTACGATGGCGTCACACAGGCCCTGGATGGTGAAAACGTCGGCCACCAGGTCCACCTTGAAACCCAATTTTGCGGCGGTTTCGGCGGTGATATCGCCGATGCAGGCGATGGTCACCCCTTGCATGAGCGCATGGGCCTCCTTTTCGGGAAGCAGCGCTTTAAAATTTTTTGCCGTCGAGGAACTGGTGAAGGTGACCATGTGGATGCTGCCAGCCCGCAAGGCGGACAGCAGTTGATCGGCGTTTTCGTGGGAGGTCTTGGTCTGGTAGGCGGGGATTTCATCCACCCTGGCGCCCATGGCGCGCAATTGTTCGGGGAGAACGGTACGCGCCTCTCTGGCCCGGGGCAGGAGAATATGTTGGCCCTGGATCGGTTCATGGGCGAACGCGGCCACCACTGATTCGGCTTGATAGGTCTGGGGCAGGATGTCGGTGCCCACGCCATGGCCGCGCAAGCGCTCGGCCGTGGCCGGACCGATGGCGGCCGTGCGCAGGTGGCCCAAAGCCCTGGCATCGAGGCCCTGCAGGCAGAGCCGCTGGAAGAAGGCGTCCACGCCGTTGACACTGGTGAAGACGACCCACTGGTACTTATTCAGGTCGGCCACGGCACAGTCCAGCGGTGCGTAACTATCCGGTGGCGCCACTTCGATGGTGGGGCATTCCAGGCAGTCGGCGCCCAGTTCGGCCAATCGCTCGGTCAACTCGCTGGCCTGGGCCCTGGCCCGGGTGACGACGATGCGTTTGCCCAGCAGGGGCCGCCGCTCGAACCATTGCAGCGTGCCGCGCAGGCCCACCACATCGCCGACGACGATGATGGCCGGTGCGCCCATATTGGCCTCGCGGGCACGCGTGACGATGTCGGCCAGGGTGCCGACCACCGTCTGTTGCCTCGAGGTGGTGCCCCAGCGCACCAGCGCCGCGGGGGTTTCCGCCGGACGCCCGTGGTTGCGCAACTGGGCCACGATATGGGGAAGGTTTTTGACGCCCATCAAGAAGACCAGGGTGCCGATGCCTGTGGCCAGCGCGGCCCAATCGATCTTCGACTCGGATTTGGCAGGGTCCTCGTGGCCTGTGATGAAGGCTACCGTGCTGGTGAATTCACGATGGGTCAAGGGAATGCCGGCATAGGCCGGGGCAGCGATGGCCGAGGTGACCCCCGGCACGATTTCAAAAGGAATGCCGGCGGCCACAAGCACTTCGGCCTCTTCGCCGCCACGGCCGAAGATAAACGGATCGCCGCCTTTGAGGCGGGTAACGACGCGACCCTCCCGGGCCTTGGCGACGATGAGTTCGTTGATCTTACCCTGGGCCAGGGTGTGATCGCCGCCCTTTTTGCCCACGTAGATCCGTTCGCAATCGGGCCGCGCATGGCCGAGCAGGGCTTCGGCCGCCAGGTAATCGTAGATCAGTACGTCGGCCCGGGCGATGCAACGCCGGCCTTTGATGGTGATAAGCTCGGGATCGCCGGGACCGGCGCCCACCAGGTAGACCATTCCGCTTTGTGCCTTATCCGGCATTTTGTCGCAGCCTTTCCAGTATTTGGTCGGCCCCCCGGGCCAGCAGATCGTCGGCCAGGCCGCAGCCGATCGCTTCGGCCGCCGCCGGCTCCCCTTGGGCTTCGGCCCTGAGGATGCGGCATCCGTCCAACTCGGCCACCAGGCCTTGCATGGACAAACGTCCGTCTTTCAGTTGGGCATGGGCGGCCAGGGGAACCTGGCAACCGCCCTGCAGTTTTTTGAGAAAAGCCCGTTCCGCCTTAATGGCTGTATGGGTTTCAGGGTGATCCAGGGCGCTGAGCAACGCCAGGGTGGCGGGATCTTGCTCCCGGGCCTCGATGCACAGGGCCCCCTGGCCCACGGCCGGCAACATCTGATCCGGTGTCAGGTAGGCTTGGATGCGATCGGCCAGGCCCAGGCGCAACAGGCCTGCGGCGGCCAGTACGATGGCCTCCAGGCCGCTGCCCGCCAGCTTGCGCAGCCGCGTGTCCAGATTGCCCCGCAGGGGCACGATGACTGCATCCGGACGCAGGTGTTTGATCTGGGCCCCCCGGCGCAAGCTGCTGGTGCCCACCCTGGCCCCCTCGGGCAGTTGCGCCAGAGATTTGAAACCGGAAGCGATAAAGGCATCCAGTGGGTTTTCACGCCGGGGAACGGCGCCGATGGTCAGGCCGGGGGGAATCTCGGCCGGCATGTCTTTCATGCTGTGCACGGCCAGGTCCACGCGGCCATCAAGCAGCGCCTCTTCGATCTCTTTGACGAAAAGACCCTTACCGCCGACCTTGGCCAGGGGCACATCGGTGATTTTGTCGCCCTGGGTCTTGATAATTACCAGTTCCACGGCCAGTTCGGGCTTCAGGCTGGTGATGGCCGCCTGGACCCATCGGGCTTGCCAAAGGGCCAGCTGGCTGCCCCGGGTGCCGATCCGCAGCGCAGCAGCCATCAGTGGCCGCAACCGGCACAGCTGGACGCCGAACATCCGCCGCAGGAAGAGGCCCCGGCCGAAGATGAGACCGTCTGGCCGCCGGTACCTTTGGAGACAAAACCGCAACAGGACATCAGGCGGCATACCTTGGCGCTGTTGCACTCAGGGCAGCTCGGGCTCTCCTTGCCGAAGACCAGCTGCTCGAATTCTTTGCCACACTTTTTGCATTGGTATTCATAAATAGGCATGGGTGCTTCTCCTTCTCTGTTCCAAAAGCACCAACTTATAACGATTGCGGGCTGAAAATGCAAGGCGGGGGGCGCGAATTTCAGGCGCAGCACTGTTCGCCTTTACTCGCCGAAGATAGCTGCTCCTGGATGTCGGCGATCTGATGGCTGGCGTCGCAGCCCAGGGCGGTGGCGCTTTCGTACTCGGCCAGGGCGCGTTCCAGCTGGTTATGCTTGTGGTAGAGGCGTGCCAGGCGCAGCCGGTAAAGACCATTGTCCGGCGAGAGCGCCACGCTCTGGCGGCAGAAGGTGACGCAGATTTCCGGATTTTCGCCTTTCACGTCGTAAAGGGAACCGAGGGCCGAAAGGGCCGCGGCATCGTAAGGGTTGATTTTCACCGCCCGCTGGTATGCCGCGATGGCCGGATGGGTCTGCCCCAGGCTGGCGTGGCAGCGCCCCAACAAGGTGTGGGCCGGCCCGCTGGCGGCCCGGATTTGGATGGCCTTTTCCAGGTAGGGAATGGCCTCAGCCCATGCTTTTTGTTCGCTGAGCAGTTTGCCGATCTGGAAGGGGATCTCGAACGTCCGGGTATCCAGGGCGTAGGCCTGTTGGAACCACTCCAGGGCCCTTTCGGGCTTTTTGTCCAGCAGGCAGAGCACGCCCAGGTTGTAAGGCGCCATCGCCTCGTTGGGATCGAGTCGACGGGCGTCTTCGAAAGCGGCGCGGGCGCCGTCACGATCTTCTGTTTGCGCCAGGCAGATGCCCAGGCTGTTGTGGATGTTGACATGGTTCGGGTCGAGGCCCAGGGCCGCGCGATATTCGGTGATGGCGGCTTCGAGACGGCCTTCCTGGTAGAAATAGTCTCCGCTGATGTTCAGGCTGACGGCATCGAACGCGACCATGTGTCCGGGCCCGTAAAAGGCGGCGTGATCCAGGGCCTTGCAGGCATTTTGAAGCGCATCCAGGTTCGAAAAGTCAAGTTGGGGAAAGGTGCTGATGCCCACCGAGATGGAGTCCTGAAAGCTTCGGCCCAACTCGGTCTGGATCTGTTGGGCTGCCGTTGCGGCCTCATGGGCATTGAGCCCGGGCAACACCAGGCCGTAGAGCCCGGCGGCCCAGTCAAACGATATGCCCGAATGTTGCGCCGCCATGGATTGCAGGCTGCGCCAAAGGCCATCCGCGAATGCGCCGTTCGCTTCGCCAGCCGTCGGATCGATGCGCACGGCCAGAGCCGCAAAATCCGGCCAGCCCTGGAGGCGAATGGTGATTTCATCGGGGGGCACGGGGGCCGGGAACGCCGTTGCCGGGGCCTCCAGCGGGGCGTTCCGCGTACCCGTTGCCTGGGGCGCGTGGGCATGCAGGCCCGATCCCGGGCCGGTGCGCAGAAAGGATTGTGGGTCGGCATGTGTCTCGGGCGACGAAGATGGCATAAGCTCACTCCAAACGGACATATTTGCGCGCAGGGGTCACGCGGGCATCCTTTTTACGATTTCCGCCAAGGCCGCGACGATGATGTCCAACTCGTCGTCCTGGACCGTTCGCGGATCTATAATATAGAGGTCGTCCTCGATGCGTCCGATAATGGGTGGCTGGCCCTTGCGAAGAAGGGTCTCGATACGGTTGGGGGAGTGCCCGGCCAGACGGATGCCCACACAACAGCTGGGCAGGTCCATGAGCGGCAGCGCCCCGCCGCCGGCCCTGGAGGTAAGGTCGCGCAGCGACACCTCCAGCCGCGGGTCTCCCAAGTCCCGCAGGCCTTCGGCCAGACATCTGGCCTTGCCTTCGATTTCGGGCCGCTGGCACAACAGCATGCGCAGGGTGGGGATGCGCTTCACGGCTTGAGCCTCGTCCCGGTAGAGCCGCAGGGTGGCCTCCAGAGCCGCCAGCGTCAGTTTGTCGATGCGCAGGGCGCGGGTGAGGGGGTTGGCTTTGACCTGATCCAGGATCTCCTTGCGACCCACGATGAGGCCTGCCTGGGGGCCGCCCAGGAGTTTGTCGCCGCTGAAGGTGACCACGTCGACCCCGGCGGCCACTGATTCCTGAACCGTGGGCTCGGCGGCCAGACCGTATTGGGTCAGGTCGATGAAGTTGCCGCTGCCCAGGTCCTCCATCACCGGCAGATTCAACTGCCGGCCTAGAGCGACCATATCGGCCAGCCCGACGGCGGCCGTGAAGCCGACGATGGCGTAATTGCTGGTGTGTACTTTGAGCAGCAACCCGGTGGCGGTGGTGACGGCCTGCTGGTAGTCGCGCAGATGGGTGCGGTTGGTGGTGCCCACCTCTCTGAGAAGGGCGCCGCTGCGGGTCATGACATCGGGGATGCGGAAAGAACCGCCAATCTCCACCAACTCGCCCCGGGAGATGATCACTTCTTTACCCCGAGCCAGCGTGTCCAGGCAGAGCAGCACGGCACCGGCATTGTTGTTTACGGCCATCGCCGCCTCGGCGCCGGTCAGCTCGCACAGCAGCGCTTCCACGAGGCTGTAGCGCGATCCCCGACGGCCGGCCTCGAGATTGAATTCAAGGTTGGCGTAGCGGGCGGCCACGGCCGTCATATGATCGATGGCTTCCCGGGCCAGGCAGGAGCGCCCGAGATTGGTGTGCACCACCACGCCCGTGGCATTGATCACGCGCGTGAGGTTGTAACGCTGCATTTGGGTGGCGCGACGGGTGACGGCCGCCACCAGAGCCGCTGGGGCCAATTCCGATTCGCTGACGGCCGTGGCTTGCTCGAGGATGCGCCGGCGCCGATCCTCGAGGGTCTCCCGAATGGCACGGGTCACGACCCGCCTGGGGATCGATTGCAATTCAGCTTTTTCGTCAACCGCCAGCAGAAGCTGATCCACACCCGGTAGCCGGCGGAGCAGGTGTTGCTGTTGAGGGTCTATGGGCATAGGCCGTTGCACTTCTTTTTGCGTTTAGACGCTCTCCGCGGCGGAATCGGTCAGGGCTTTGAGCACCGTGTTGGGGATCAGGTCCACCAGGCCGTCAAAATGATCCAGGTTCAGCTCGAGGCTTTCCAGGTATGCCCCCAGGCGTCGCGTATCCATGCGCTCCAATTCGAACCCCACCTGGAACCGGGATAACAGCAAATCCGCCACGTAGACGATCACCGCAAGCGGTTTATTCGGACTCTCTTTGTCCGGATTATGGTGATAGCGGATGGCATGGGCCAGGGATTCAGGCAAAGACCACTGCTTGGCCAGCAGGCGTCCCGCTTCGGCGTGGTCGATGCCCAGCAGGCGCCGTTCGGTGCCCAATAGGTTCTGATCTTTTTCCATGGCCTTGCGGTAGAAGAGGGGATAGGCCGGAGCCACATACTGATCCAGGACCACCTTGCCGATATCGTGAAGCAGCCCGGCCGTATAGGCTTTGCGTGGTTCCACCTTTCCGGTTTTGGCGGCCAGGGCTTCGGCCACCAGGGCGCAGCCCAGGGCATGATGATACAGGCCGCCCTTGCACAGTGAATATCCCGAGGAGGATTGTTCGAAATAGCTCTGCACGGCCGCCGAGATGACCAGTTTGACCACCTGATCGGTGCCGAGGTAGACCAGGGCATGGTCCAGGGATTCAATGGGGCGTGATTTGGCGAACATAGCCGAATTGGCCAGTTGCAGGGTCCGCGCACTGATCACCTGATCCTTGCGGATTTCGTCGGCGATCTTCTGGACGGCTTGCTGCTGGTCGTCGATCATGCGCAGCACCTTCAGGGCCACCTGGGGAATCGGCAGCAGGTGATCCATGGCGGTCTTGATGTCGGCGGGGGTGGGAATTTTGATATCCAGCGGTGCGGAAAGCTTGCCGACACCGGCCGGTTCGATGGTGCACAGTCCGGTGGCGGCATCGAGACTGAGGCAGCAGGTAAAGAAGCCGCCGGTTTCGGAACGGATGACTTCGATCTTGCGGCTGGCCAGGTAATCCCGCACCGTATCGGCCGTACGGCCGCCGATATCCAGCGCCAGATCCTGTTCGCTGAGCGGGCCCACCAGGGCGCCGCCGGCCAGGGTCGCCACGAGCGCATCGGGATGGGCCCCCAATTCCAGAAGGGCCTCGACGAGCAGCGGCACCCCGGTGGAGGCATACTTTTCGGGTTGTTTCATGGTGCTGAGCGAAACCGGTTCGGGCAGCAGCAGATGAATCATCCCGCAAACGCCGCTTTTCCGACAATGGATGGCCACCCCCACGCAGGTGCCCAGGTAGGCTTGAAGGATTAAGGGCTTGCGCTCGGAAACGGACATGGTTCCGGCGGCCACATGATATCTAAGGGGCACAGTTGTCGATCTTTCCTGCCGATTCATCCCCCTTCCGCCGCCCTCTGTCGCGAGCCTCGAAACCGTGGCGGTAAAGGGATGTTCTGGTTTTTTTTATACTTATGATCGGACGCATCGGACATTTGGCACAAGCAGTCTAATACCATGATTTCGGTAGAAAATTCAATTCTATTCTGGCCGGGCCCAAAGACAGGATTCGGCCCATGCCGGTGGCGTTCGAGGCAAACGCCGTCAGTTGGTTGTCTTTTGCCGGAAATAAAAATATAGGAAGGGTCTTGATTAAAGAAAGGAGAAAGCGCCCTAAAATGCAACAGCTCAAAAAACCTGGTAAAGAATACATAGTTTTTCCGCTGGATGTGGCCGATGCCCAGTCAGCCAGACAGCTGGTCCGGCAGCTGCACGCGGATGTGGGCATGTTCAAGATCGGCTTGGAGCTATTTATCCGCGGTGGTCCGGACCTGGTGCGCTGGCTGTCCGAGCACGCGGCGGCCGGCATTTTCCTGGACCTGAAGTTGCACGACATCCCCGCCACCGTGCGGCGTGCCATGCAAGGCATCGCCGAGTTGAAGGTCGCTTTGACCACGGTGCATTGCGGCGAAAGTGCGGCCATGCTCGCCGCGGCCGTGGAAGGCAGCCAGGGCCAGGTGGGGGTCCTGGGGGTCACGGTGCTCACCAGCGTATCGGCGGCCGACTTGCAGTCCGCCGGTTATGCGCCGACCATGGTGGCCGATCCGCGGCACCTGGTGCTGCACAAGGCACGCATGGCCCGGGCGGCCGGCTGCGCCGGCATCGTCTGCTCCGGCCACGAGGCGGCCGACATCAAGGCCCAGTTGGGGCAGACATTCCTGGCGGTGACCCCAGGGATCCGACCGGCCTGGACGTTAGATAAAATGGACGATCAGCAACGCGTGATGACCCCGGCCCGGGCCGTCGCCCAGGGGGCCGACTACCTGGTGATCGGCCGGCCCATCCGCGACGCCGCCGACCCGGTGGCCGCGGCGCGACGGATTGCCGAGGAGATTGACACAGGGGGTGAGGGTTGAAGGAGAAAACTAGTACAGCGTGAAGTAGCGCCACACGGTTAGTGCTATCACGACCAGCCCTGCCATGAGGATGAAGATAAGCTGGTCGGGACTGAAGCGTGGCGCTTTCACCTGCCGGCTATTCTTCCGCGTCCAGGCCGAAGGCGGTGTGCAGCACGCGTACGGCCAGTTCGGTGTACTTCTCTTCGATGACGCAGGAGATGCGGATTTCCGAAGTGCCGATCATCAGGATGTTGATGTTCTCCCGGGCCAGGGTATTGAACATTACCGAAGCCACGCCCGAGTGATTCTTCATGCCCACGCCGATGACCGAGACCATGGCGATGTTGGTGTCGCCCAGGACTTCTTCGGCGCCCACCTGTTCGGCCACCTTCTTGGCGATCTCCATGGCGCGCTTGAAATCTCCCTTGGGCACCGTGAAGGTCATGTCGGTCTTGCCTTCCTTGCGGGTGTTCTGGATGATCATGTCCACGACGATGCCCGCTTCGGAAATGGGGGAGAAGATTTTGGCGGCGATGCCCGGCTGATCGGGAACCTTCGTCAAAGTCACGCGCGCCTGCTTCTTATCATGGCTGACGCCGGAAACCACCAACTGTTCCATGCCCGAATCTTCGCTGACGACCATGGTACCTTCCTCCTCGTTGAAAGATGACCGTACGTGGACGGGGATGTTGTATTTTTTGGCGAAACCCACCGAGCGAATCTGCAGCACCTTGGCGCCCAGGCTGGCCATGTTGAGCATTTCGTCGTAGGTGATGGTCTTGAGCTTGCGCGCCTTGGGGCAGACATTGGGATCGGCCGTGTAGACGCCGTCCACGTCGGTGTAGATTTCGCAGACATCGGCCTTCAGGGCGGCGGCGATGGCCACGGCCGATGTGTCCGACCCGCCCCGGCCCAGGGTAGTGATGTTGCCTTTCATGTCGTAGCCCTGGAAACCGGCTACAATCACGATGTTCTTCTTCTCGAGCAGTTGATGCAGCCGCTTGGCATTGATCTCGATGATGCGTGCGTTGCCGTAATCCGAGTCGGTGACCATCTCGATCTGATGGCCCAGCATGGATTGGGCTTTGTAGCCCATGGAGATCAACATCATGGCCATCAGGGTGACCGTGGTCTGTTCACCGGTGGAGAGCAGGGCGTCCAGCTCGCGCTTGTCCGGGTCTTCGCTTGCTTTCCGGGCCAGCTCGATGAGGCTGTCGGTCACGCCGGACATGGCCGATAGAATGACGACCACGTCATTGCCCTGGTCAAAGGTCTTGGCCACCCGCCGGGCTACGTTGCGGATGCGGTCGATGTTGGCCACCGAGGTGCCGCCGAATTTTTGAACGACAAGGGCCATAATTTTTCCTCAAGATAGTAATTCTGGGGTGGAGTTAAAAACCTTATCCGATCTGGGAATCATCCCATTTTTTGCCCGCCTCCCTTATCAAATTGTCTGCCCCGCGTCCATAACCAATTAGGCGAATGGCACGCCGCTGGTCGTCGATGGTGGTGAAGTCGATGATCAGGTTTTTTTCCGGCCATTGGCTTTCGGGCAGACGTTCGGCCCACTCCACGGCCACCACGGCCTCATAGCCCAGGATTTCCCCCAGCCCGATGAGATCGGCATCGAGGCCCCCCTGCAGTCGATACAGATCGACATGGTAGAGCGGGATTCGTCCCGGGTATTCGTTGATCAGAGAATAGGTGGGGCTGGCGATCGTATAGCCGTCGGGCACTTCCAGCCCCCGGGCAAGGCCCTGGACGAAGCAGGTTTTGCCGCTGCCCAGGTCGCCGTTGAGGCGAAGGGCGATGCCTTGGCGAATGGATTGCCCCAGGAGGTTCCCAAAAATGCGGGTCTGCTCCGGGCTATGGGTGGTTATGGAGAACATCGAATGGCTTTCCAAGCGTCCATTCCTGGATGGACACGCTTTAGTATAGTGGCGTCCCCAGCGGCGGCGGCGGCGGATCCTCCAGCACCCGCCGCATCGCCCGGGGCAGGGCGTGCATGACTTCGCTGGCCAGAAATCCCCAGGGCGTGCGCTCGGCCAGGAGGTCGGCCGCCAGGCCGTGCAGGAAAACACCCGTTAGAGCTGCATCCACGGGCGAAAGCCCCTGGGCCAGCCATCCGGTGATGGCGCCGGTGAGCACATCACCCATCCCACCGCTGGCCATGCCGGCATTGCCGGTGGGATTGATCCACACCCGTCCGTCCGGGGACGCCACCACGGTGCGGCCGCCCTTGAGGACGACCACGACTTTATGCTGCCGGGCCAGGTTGCGTGCGGCGGCCAGGCGGTCTTTCTGGATGTCGGCGGTGCTGCACCCCAGCAGACGCGCCATCTCGCCCGGATGAGGGGTCAATACCGTGGCGGCCGGGCGCTCGCTCAGAAGGTAGAGATGCCCGGCCAGGTGATTCAAACCATCGGCGTCGATGACCAGCGGCAATGGGCAGGCGCGCAGGATGCGGTGGGACAGGGCCTGGGTTCCGGGGGCCGTCCCCATGCCAGGCCCCAGGGCCACGCAGCGTTTGCCTTCCCAGGCCCGAGCCGCCTCGTCGAAAGCGGTCTCGGCCAAGGCCCCCTGACCGTCGTCAGGCAACGGCAGGGTCATGACTTCGACCGTCAAGGCTTCCAGGACGGGGTTCAGGCTGCGCGGAACCGCAAGGGTCACCAGGCCGGCCCCGGTGCGCGCGGCGGCCGCGGCGGCCATGGCCGCCGCGCCGGTCTTGCCGGTGGAGGCCGCCACCACCAGGGCATGGCCGGTATGGCCTTTATGGGCATCGGCCGGTCGTTGGGGCAACACGCCGCGGATGTGTTCGCCGGTGATCAGCGCCTGCCGGGGGGGAATGGCTTCGGCCGCCGAGGGGGGGATCCCGATGTCGATCACATCCACCGGGCCGCAATATCCTATGCCCGGATACACCAGATGGCCGATTTTGGGAAACCCGAAGGTGGCCGTGGCCGTGGCCCGTACCGCGATGCCGCAAGCCTGGCCGGTATCGGCATTGAGCCCGGACGGGATGTCCACCGCGAAGACCGGCCGCTGCAGGCTGTTCAAAAAAGCGATGACTTCATGGTAAAAGCCCTGGATATCGGCATTCAGACCCGTACCGAAGATGGCGTCGATCCAGAGGGGGAGATGGCGCATGGCGTGCTGTCGGGCGTTGAAGGCCGAGCTGTCGGGCGCTTCCAGGACCGGCACCCGGAGCTTCGGCAGCAGGTGCAGGTTGGCGGCGGCGTCGCCCTGGACCCGATCCACGGTGGAAAGCAGGAATACCTGTACCGGGATACCCCGCTGGGCCAGCAAACGCGCCATGACAAAGCCGTCGCCGCCGTTGTTGCCCCGGCCGGCCAGCACGCCCACCCCCCGGCCAGGATGCCCCGCGTAAATCCGTTCGAGAAAGCTGCGCGTGGCCCCCCGGCCGGCGTTCTCCATGAGCACCCGCCCGGGGATCCCGAAGGTTTCGATGGTGTTGCGGTCCATGGCCTGCATTTCGGACCCGGTAACCACTCGCATGCAACTCTCCTGTCGCTTTTCAGAGGGCCCGGATGATATCGATCATATCTCTCACAGCCCTGTCCATACCCACCAGCACCGCCCGGGCGACGATGCTTTGGCCCACGCTGAACTCGTCCACTTCCCGCAGTCCGGCAAAGAGCTTGATCAGCCGGTAATCCAGTCCGTGCCCGACGGCAATGTGCATTCGCAGGCGGTGGGCTACCTTGATGGTATCCACCACCCGGCTCAGCTCCTGGCTTTGCTGGGCTGCGGATTCGGCCTTGCCCAGGCGACCGGCGTGAATGTGGATCCAATTGGCCCTGGACTGATGCACCAGCTTGGCATGGTCCGGCTCCGGCACCACGGACACCCCCACGCTGATGCCGTTGGATTGGAGCGTCTCCACGGTTTCGGCGATCAACTTGCTGTCGCCGACGAGGTCCATGCCCATTTCCTGGGCATCATCCTTGCGCAGTACCGGCATCAGCACCACCCGTGAGGGTTTGAGGTCCATGGCGAAGCCGATCATTTCGGAGGTCGGTGCCATGAAGAGCACCAGCCGGCTGTTCACGGTCTGGCGCAAAAGGCGCACATCACGTTCGCGCACCGGTCGGTGGCTCTCACGCAAATAGATGCCGATACCATCGGCACCGGCTGCCTCGGCCAGCAACGCCGCCGCCACCGGATCGGGGGAAGGGGCCTGCATGGCCTGGCGCAGGGCGGCCACATAATCCAAGGTTACCGTCAGGGCGGCCATCTCACCTCCTTAATCGATGCTGGTTGAAGAGGAATTTCGGCACTGGGAATCGCGGTAGCCGATGAGCGCCAGCAGCTCACGGCTTTTGGTTTCCATGATCTCGGCTTCCGCCTCCGAATGGACATGGTCGTAACCGAAAAGATGCAGGATGCCATGCACCAGCAGTTCGTAAAAACGTCTCTCGGTGGTGATGCCGCCTGTTTCGGCTTCCCTTGCACAGGTATCCATGGAGATGACCACATCTCCCAGCAATTCCGGGTTCAGGTCCGCGGCGTCGCCTTCGCGCATGGGAAAGGAGATCACATTGGTGGGCCCCTGGTGATTCAGGTAGGTTTCATTGAGTTCGGCGATGCGCGGGTCGTCTACCACCAAAACGGACAATTCACCGTCAGGACATGCCAAGGCGTTTAAGATGGCCTGGGCCTTCTTTTGGACGGTTGGCATCTTTAGGGGCTGGTTTTGCTGCTGGTTGTCGATCAGGACTGCCATTTTTTACCTTTGCGATCTCTTTGGCCTGGGTTTCGGCATACTCGATGCGATGATGATGGATGCCGTTCAAGATTTTGTTGAAGCTCTTGGCGATACTGTGCAGGTCCTTGAGGGTCAATTCGCAATTGTCCAGCTGTCCATCGGAAAAGACCTTGTTGATCAACTGCTGCACGAGCCCCTGGATGCGTGCCGGAGTGGGGTTTTCCAAGGTGCGGGATGCGGCTTCCACCACGTCGGCCAGCATCACCAGCCCTACCTCTTTGGTCTGGGGTTTGGGGCCGGGGTAGCGGAAATCATCGATTTTAACCGAACCATCGCCTTTGAGCTGTTTGGCTTTTTCGAAAAAGTAGTGGATCAGGCTGCTGCCGTGGTGCTGCTGGATGGTGTCGATGATGATCTGCCCCAATTTATGGCGCTGGGCGATCTCCACGCCGTCTTTGACGTGGGCGATGAGAATCAGGCTGGACATGGAGGGCGCCAGCTTGTCGTGCTTGTTGCGGCCGTCGGTCTGGTTCTCGATGAAGTAAAGCGGCTTCTTGACTTTGCCGATGTCGTGGTAGTAGCCGCACACCTTGGCGAGCAGCGGGTTGGCGCCGATTTCGGTGGCCGCGGCTTCCACCAGGGAGCCCACGATCACCGAATGATGGTAGGTGCCGGGGGCCTCGATCATCAACCGCCGCAGGATGGGCCGGTCCAGATTGGCCAGTTCCAGCAGGGTGATATCGGTGGTGAAGTGGAAAGTCATCTCCACCAGGGGGGCCAGTCCCAGGGTGATGATGCCGCAGGTCAGGCCGCCCAAAAATGCCATGGTGGCGTTCCAGGCCATCTGGGTGGCCGAACTGGCGGTAAAAAAGCCGATGGCCAGGGCCGACATGATATTGAGCAGGCCCACTTTGGTGCCGGCGGCGATCACCACCTTGCGTTCCCGGCAATGTTGCACCCAATAAGCGGCCATGGCGTTGCTCACCAGGAAATAGATGCAAATGTCCAGCCTGCTGCCGAAAAGCAGCGCCGCGCTGATGGCCGAGACCAGGCCGAACGGTATGGCCACTTCGAAGCCGAGCACCAAACACACCAGCATGGCACCGGATGACAAAGGCGCGGCAAAGACGATGGACTCCACCGGCACCGCAAAGAATGACATGGGGATCCTGGCAGTGGAGAACAGCAGGCCGAATTTGGCCATCACTATGACCAGCAGCAGCGTCAGGGTCAGAAAAATCAGGTTTTTGGTGTTTTCCAGGCGGGCGAAGCCCGGCTGGACGAAGCAGAGGAAATAGATCATGATCAAGACGGTGGTGAGGAGGATGCCCGTGCCCACACCCGTGGTGGAGATGCTCTTGTCCTGGTTTTGTGCTTCCAGGGCACGCAGCTTGAGCAATTGCAGGGTCGAAACCCTTTCTCCTTCGCGCAACAGCATCTCGCCCGCTTTGATTTTGTACATGATCGGCTTGATTTCGGCCAGGGCCTGTTTCTTGCGCTCTTCGGTTTCATTGCGGTTCAGGGAGATGTTGGGCACGATCAGGCGTTGGCTCAGGTCCACGATGAGATTGACCAGGTTGTAGTTGAGGTCTTTGACCATCGGCTCGGCCACGATGCGCACCATGGTTTTCGCCTGATCCGGACCGTAATACGGTCGCAGGGAGTAAACCGTTTTTTCGGTCTGGCTGGAGACATCTCTCAAGGTGATGCCCTTGTCCACTTCCTTGAGCAGCAGATCCTTGTTGGCCACCACGCCGTTGGACATGATGGTTTCCAGGATTTTGGCGATGGTGTCGGCCAGGACGGGGGAAAAGGCCTCGTTGGCCAACAGCTTCAATGCGCCGCGGCTGATTTCGATGCCCATCAGGTTTTCAAACTCCTGGCGCTGGATCATCAGGGCGTTTTCGATCTCTTGCCGTTGGGCGTTTTCGGCGGCGGGAGTGCCTTCTGAGGGGTTGTTCTGGGCCGACAGGGTGGCGATGATTTTGCGCATGTGGCCGAAAGCGCCGCGCACCCGGTCGATGATCTGGGGGGCGATGCGCGGGTCATAATCATAGACCGAGAGCACCTGGTCCGCGGCCTGCTGCTGGTTGGCCGCGGTGGCGGCCTTGTCTTCCACGAAGAAATCCCGGGGTGCCTTGATGTCCCGCTCGGCGATATCCCCCAGGTTGTAAATGGGCTGGCGAACCACCAGGTTAGGATAGAGCAAGGCCAGGAAGATCGCTACGGTGGCCAGCAGCAAGCCCCATTTGAGCCATCGGTCCATGTAATCGCTGAGCGGCGCCTTCTTTTTGCTTTCGGCGTTCATGGGCTGCACCGTGCTTCTTATTGTTGCGCCAATGGTTCAGCGACGCGCTGGGGGTCATTGCCTGCCGCCGGTTTTTTCTTCTGGCCGGCGGCTTCGTAGGCCATGATGATGTCTTGCACCAGACGGTGCCGCACCACATCACGCTGGGAGAAGAACACCATCTTGATACCTGCGATGTGCGCCAGAATCTCCTTGGCTTCGATGAGGCCCGAGACTTTCTGGGGCGGCAGGTCGATCTGGGTGATATCGCCGGTGATCACCGCCTTGGAGCTGAAGCCGATGCGGGTCAGAAACATCTTCATCTGCTCCGAGGTGGTGTTCTGGGCCTCATCCAGGATGATGAAAGAATCGTTCAGGGTGCGGCCGCGCATAAAGGCGATGGGGGCCACCTCGATGACTCCCTGTTGCATCAACCCGGTGACTTTTTCGAAGCGCATCATGTCGTGCAGGGCATCGTAAAGCGGCCGCAGGTAAGGGTCGACCTTCTCGGCCAGGTCTCCCGGCAGAAAGCCCAGCGCCTCGCCGGCCTCTACAGCCGGCCGGGTGAGGATGATGCGGCTGACAGTCCCTTTGGTGAGGGCCGCCACGGCCATGGCCATGGCCAGATAGGTTTTGCCGGTTCCGGCCGGTCCGATGCCGAAGACGATGTCGTGATGGCGGATGGCGTCGATGTACTCTTTCTGGGCCCTGCTTTTGGGGGTAATGGCCATTTTCTTGGCCGTGATGTAGACCGTGTCCAGAAAGATATCCTTGAGCTGGGCGCTGTCATCGGCGCTCAGCAGGCGGATGGCGTAATCGATGTCGGTGGGGTAGATCGGGTAACGTTCTTTGATGAGCCCATACAGCTGGGACAGCAGGTTTTGCGTCAGGCGCAGGATGATTTCGTCCCCTTGTAGGTGAACCGTGTTCCCTCGGGCCTGGATCTCTATTCCTAATGATTGCGCGATGCGCTGCAAGTGACTGTTGTGCTCCCCGAACAGTTGCCGCGCCAGCTCCACATCGCTGAAAGTGATTTTGGATTGATGGGTTTGATCGTTCATCGGGCTGCCGTTGACGGCGATCTCCTTTGTACACGCCAAAGTTTTCCGGCAGCGGTGCTCCGCCCGCTGGCGGTGTGGCCCATACCTTCGGCGCCGGTCGTAATGCGCAAGATTATAAAACTTTTCCAGTGAATGCAAACGCCAAATGGCGGCCGTGCATGCCGCCGGAGCTCGAATGCGCCATTGCCAGGTGAACCTGTATCGGATAATTTCTTGACGCCGCCGGTAGCCTTTGTTAGCTTCAGCCACTTTTTTATCCGGCCTATGTCCAACACCGCCATTTTTCGTTCCGTTTGACGATAGGTGCCTTGTGAACCTGCTCGATTACATTCTGGCCGTCATCCTGGTCTATTGCCTGATCCGGGGGATTTTCAGGGGGCTGGTCAAAGAACTCTCCGCCCTGATCGGCGTTCTGGCAGGGTTCTATTTCGCGTTCCACTATTACCCCCAGCTGACCGAAACCCTGGGGCGCTGGATCACCACGGTCGCCTATGCCCGGATTATCAGCTTTTTAATTTTATTTTTGGGCGTTTACCTTTTAGTGAGCATCGTCGGGGTGATTATCAAATACCTGATGAACATCGCCTGGCTGGGATGGATCGATCGATTGACCGGCGCCTTCTTCGGTGCCATCAAGGGGCTGCTGATCGTCTCGGTGATCGTGGCCATCCTGACCACTTTTCTGCCAAAAAACAGTACCATACTGCGCGACTCGCTTCTGGTTCGGCATACCATGGGGATCAGCAGCCTGCTGGTGCGGCTGGCATCGGCAGACATGAAGCACCTTTTCGATACCCACCTCAAGGAACTCGATCAGACGTGGCAAAGCAAGATAAAGTAACGCCGGCACCAACTTTCGCGGCGGTCATGGAGGTGATCGCCACCCTGAGGGGCGACAACGGCTGCCCCTGGGACCGCAAGCAGACCCCCTCCTCCCTGACGGTCTACCTGATTGAAGAGGCCTTTGAACTGGTTCAGGCCATCAACAGCGATGACACCGAGGCGATCCGCGATGAAATGGGCGACGTCCTTTTTCAAGTCCTGTTTTTGATGCGCCTCTATCAGGAGCAGGGACGTTTCGGGCCCACCGATGTGCTGGGGCGCAACCTGGCCAAAATGATCCATCGCCATCCCCATGTGTTCGGCACCGACAAGGTGCAAAGTGCGGGCGAGGTCAAGGAGCTCTGGCGGGAGATCAAAAAGCGGGAAAAAGGAACCGCGGCTGGCTCGCTGATGGATTCGGTGCCGCCCGGCCTGCCGGCACTGTTGAGGGCCTACCGCATCTCCGAACGGGCCGCGGGCATCGGTTTTGATTGGGATTCGGTAAAGGGGGTGATGGCCCAGGCCGAGGCCGAATGGCGTGAATTCAACGCCGAACTGACGCCTGGAGAAGGCACGGCGGGGTCCTCCAAGGAGAAGGCAACCGAAGAGTTCGGGGATGTGCTTTTTACCCTGGTCAACGTGGCCCGTCTGTCCGGTATCCATCCGGAAACGGCGCTATCTCGGGCCACTGAAAAATTCGTGCGTCGCTTCAAACGCATGGAAGAAATGGCCGCGGATCAGGGGCATGCGCTGGAATCGGTTTCACGGGAAGAGATGGAAGCCTTCTGGCGCAGCACGAAAAAAGAGGAATCGGAACCGGCTTCAAAGCCGGAAAAGGGAGCGGGGAAAGCGGGGGATGCGGGGGGGCGGGGTTAAACGCGTTCATCCACCGGTTTGTAGTTGGGAGGTAGCCGGTAAAGCAGTTCTCCGTCTTTGTTGTACTTTTCGAATACCACCATCTTTTCCTCCAGCAGATACTTGCTGGAAGGCTCTTTCCGGGCATTCTTGGAACCGGTTTTTGCTCCGGATTCCGTATCTTCCACGGGCCTTGCCCTGCGGATCTCTTCGCTCTTGGCCTGGTTTACCTGCCTGTCCTGCAATGCCTCACCAGGATCGATTTTAACGGCGGTCCGCAAGGCTCCTTCACTGATGTTGTTGATCATGGTGATCCCCCTTTCTCATCCGCTATGGCGTCCGGGCGCGCTTGAACGACAGCGCCTCCAAAGCGTCTTTATTCAACGTTCTCCTGGGCTTCCTGTTTTGCCTGACCGGTCAGCGGGCTGAAATTCTCCACCGGCAGGGTGTTGGTTGTCTTTTGGTTGTTCTCGTCGATCACCGAGTAGGTGAATGCCACCTCCCGCCTGGAACTGCGCTCTTTATCGGGCATGACGGGACGCCGCCACTCGTCGGCGATGGCATCTTCAAAACGTCTCTGGGTGCCACCCTGGGCGATCCGATCCACGATTTCGGCCGAAACCTGATCGACCAGCGACTGGCGCTGGAACCGGGCCGACAGTTGGACCATATCCCCTTTGGAAGCGGCCGGCGACGATGGGGTCTTTTTGACACTCGTTTCCGCGCTCAACTGCTTCCGGTACACATTCAAGACATTGTGAATTTGATAGCTGTGTATGTACATAGTCGGTCCCTCCGCTATTTGTATCGACGCTCTCTTGAGCAACTTAAGCGAAAAAATCGATGGAGGGCCTTAGCCTTTTTTATGTAACTGAAATGTAACTAAATAATTAATGTCGGCGGGATTTGAATCCGAAAATGACGCCAGGGGCAGCGGTTGCCCCTGGCGGTGGGGATTGCAGGAGCGCCATGGGCGCTCTGATAAGTGATCAATCGTCGAAGTTTCCGGCCGGGCCTTTTTTGCTGTCCAGCTCTTTGGCGCGGGCCACGATCTTTTCAGGTGTCCATGCCGAGAGATCTTCGATGCGTTCACCTTTGGGGCCCGGATCATATCCGTCTGCTTTCAGAATGGCTTCGATGGCAAGCGGAGCGGTATCCTGAGCGTTGAACACGCGGGTCAACATATTATAGACAAAGTCCTCCACCCGTTTCGCCATGCGCTCGCGCACATCCCTGGACTGGGTCTGTAGCTTGCTTTCGAACGGCAGGTTGAGCTTTTTGTAATCGCCGCTTTTATAACCCTTGGATTGGGCATACGCTTTCATCTGGGCCCACCACTGTTCGGTGACCCCCTGGTCCTTGACCTTGATGAACTCCTTGGCATCATCCAGGATGGCATTGCCATAGTCGTTGACTTCCAGGCCCCAGGAGATCATCTGCAGGGCGGTGGCCACATTGGCTTTGGTGGTGCGTGTCTTTTGCGCGATCTCCCGCAACCGTTCGGAACTGTTGCCCGATGTGCCGTGCTGGGCCCCGGAAACCTTGTAAGGCTTTATGGCGTTGTGGATATCGGCGGTGAGTTCCACCTGGATGCCTTGAGCGCTGGCTTCGATGCCATGGGTGGTACCGTTGTTCAAGGCGATCCAGTTGGGAAAGATGCTGTGGGCATTGAGCCCTTGAATAAGAAAGAGGGCTTCCTGGCGGGTGGAGAGCCCCTCTTTGCCTTTGATTTCTCCCACCTCGGTCTCGAGGCCGGCCCACTTGGGCACGTAAGGATTCAGCGTGATGCTGGCCAGCAGGTTCTGGTCGTCCGGCATGTGGGAGGCGTCGATGGCGATGGAGGTGATGCCCGCGTCGAACATGGAGGGGATCTCATTGCGGGCCGTGGCGATATCTTTTTCATTCTTGATGCCGTAATGGTCGGCATGCAGCGCCACGGGTATCGAAATATTCATTTCGTTGCACAAGGCGTCCACGATCCGCGCCATGTTCCAGTAATTCACCGCGCAGTAGGCGTCGGCGCCTCCTTCGGATTTGGCGATTTCAATGATCAGCACCGAGTTGGCCCTTTGGGCCGCGCGCAGGGCGCCCCGGATTACGAAGATATTCCGTCCGTTGGCCGCCATGCAGATACTCTGGCCTTTGGCCAGCATGGCCAGGTCGATATATTTGCCGCTGATCAGCAGCGCCTGGGAGTTGGGGAAAAGGGATTGGATGTTGGGCGGACGGCCCACCGCCAACGCCTTTTTGAAATCAGCCTGGGCGATTTTTGTCATGGATCTTCCTCCTATTGCTTTTGGGCTTCCGGTGATTGGGATTTGGCGCGCTCGTTGAACGCCTTGACCTTTTCCGAGTAAGCGTCTCGCTTGCCTTCGTAGGCTTGGATACGCGTGTTGAAGTCTACGATTTTCTGGTTGTATTCCTTGATCTGCGCAGGAGTGACCGCGTTGGCTTTCTCTTCGTCCAAGGTGGCGCGCTGCTTCATCAGGTCGTCATATTCACGGTTCAGGTTTTGTTCTTGTTCTTCCAGTTGCCGGCGTTCGGTTTCGAGTGCGGTTGATTCGGCCGGGTTGGCGGCGCCGGGCACTTTCGGGGTCGTATTTTCCTGAGGTTTGGCCGGCTTGCTGAAAGACTCGTCGTAGGCTTTGGCCTTTTCGCGCTGATCGGCGGGCACCTTGCTCAGGTCATCGGTGTACAGTACATTGCCATGCTTGTCCACGTAGCGGTAGAATTCGGCATGGGCCGTGGCCGCAATCGTAATCGTCAGGACGATGGCTGCAATGATGGGGGCTGGTCGCATAGTTTTACTCACCTTATTGATGGGTTATTCCGATGGTTCAATTGGGCCCGCTGCCGCATTCGCATGGCTTTTTCCTCGATCAGCCTGTTCGCCGGCCTCTGGACGGGATGGGGAGCATGTTTGCGTCCGGCCTTCCTCCGGTAGTATCGCGGCATTTCTCTTAAAATGGAGAACGCCATCGCCACTTTAATGCTAAGGGCCGGATTCGGCAGGTTCTTTTTCCGGCCACTATATGTTTTCGGGCAGTAATATGTCAAGGTTCTGCAAGTCGACGGCGTAAATTCATGAAGGGTTTGACAATATACCGTTTTAGTGTAGATTGAGCTCCGAATAATAAGGTGAAACCGCGAATCCACCAACCTGCACCCGAATGATCGCGGCGGAAGTCTTTAATTTTTTTCAATCCGAGGAACACGTGCGTCTCAGACATAACCGAATGCATCGGCTCCGGCTGGGCCGGATCTGGATCGTGATTTTTTTTATAAGTTTCAGCGCCTGCATGTCCCAAACCCAGAGGGGTGCCGAACCAGTGCAGCCGCCGGATGCCGAAGATCTGAGCTTCCAGCAGGCGGAAGATCTCTTCAAGCAAGGGCAGACAGACCAGGCATTGCCCCAGTACAGCCGTTATCTGGGACAATACCCCGCCGGGCGCCATGCGGCCTGGGCGATGCAGCGCATTGGCGCGATCTATCAAAAACGAGGAGATTCCAACGCGGCCCAGGCGTTTTACCGTAACACCTTCCAGAGCTTTCCCCAAAGTCCGGCGGCCGATGAAGCCCGCCTGGGGTTGATGGATTTACTGATTCAGGGCCGGCGTTCGGCCGAAGCCGTGGATATGGCCTTGCAGATACTGCGCAATCAGCCATCCTCCCGGTTGCGTCAGGAGTTGTGGCGGCGACTGGCCCAGGTTTATCAGGCCGCCGGAGATTCTTCCAATACCGCGTTATACGCCTACCTTCTGTCCAAAGAACTCCCGGCGCCGGAAAACGAAAGCTGGCGGAATCTTTTCATGGAGAACATCATGCGCATGAATGCCCAGGGGATTCAGGCGCTTTGGGATCAGATCGAAGACCCCCGGATCCAGGCGGACCTCATGTACCGCTATGCCATGCTGCAAATGGCCGAGGGCAAACTGGGCGATGCGCTGGACCTGCTGACGGCTTTTCGCAGCGCCTTTCCCGATCATGCCCGAGCAGCGGAGGCGGACGGGCTGATTCAGGAACTCAGCCTGAAGCTCGCCTTCGTCCCCCAAACCCTGGGGGTGCTGCTGCCGCTGAGCGGCTCCTACGAAGCCTATGGACAGCGTGTCCTCAACGCCATCGAGATGGCCCTGAGCCTCATGCAAAGCGGGGAGTCCCCAGCGGCCATCAAATTGATCGTCAAGGATACGGCCTCCAATGACCAACGTGCCGTCCAGGAAGTGCGGGCCCTGGCCCAGGAGCAGGTGGGGGCCATCATCGGGCCGATCATCACGGCCCAGGCGGCTGCCCGCGAGGCGCAGCGCCTGAACATCCCCATGGTGACCTTCACCCAGAAGGCGGAGATCACCGCCATCGGCGACTATATCTTCCGCCATTTCATTACGCCCCAAAGTCAGGTTCAGACGCTGGTCACCTACTTTGTCAGAGACCTGGGCATGCACGATTTTGCCGTGCTTTATCCCAACGAACCTTATGGCAAGACCTTCATGGCGCTGTTCTGGGATGAAGTGGTACGGCAGGGTGCCCGTATGGTGGCTGTGGAAAACTATGCGCCCGGTCAGACCGATTTCGCCGTCACGATCAACAAGCTCATGGGGCAGCATCATGCGCTGCCGGACGATTTGAAGGCCCGGCCGGTGGTACAGGTGGAAAAGCGCACCGTCGATCCGCAGCGCGCCGATGCCGCCGACTCCCTCGACCGGGTCCTGCCCGACCCGGTGGCAAGAGCTTCGGGGTTATTTTATCAAAATGCAGAGCAGACCCGGTCAGGCGGGGTCAACTCGGCGGCCATGGGTCAGTCGGGCGCGGCAGGCGCCGCCGATTTCGATGTCCTGTTCATTCCGGACGCACCGAAAGAGGCCGGCCTGATTCTGCCCCAATTGGTGTATCACGACATCCAGAACGTTTACTCGGCAGGCACCAACCTGTGGCACTCCCAGCAACTCATCGACATGGCCCATCCCTACGCCCAGAACGCTGTACTGGTCGATGGGTTCTACAAAGACAGCGAATCTGAAACCGTGCGGCGTTTCGTGGAAACCTACCGCTCCATTTATGGCACCGATCCCGGGATCATGGAGGCGTTCGCCTTCGATACGGCCAACCTGTTATTTGAATTGCTTTCTTATCCGGATCTGCATTTGCGCCACCAGCTGCGGGACGCATTGAAGCAGGCCTACAAACCGGATGGGGTTACGGGACCAACCGCCTTTGCCCCCAACCGCGAGGCCATCAAACAGCTCAGCCTGCTGCGGATCAGGGGGGAACGGTTCGTCGAAATACCGCATCCATGAATCTGTTGCACTTCACCTACAATCTGATCGGCACCGGCGTTGGACTGCCACTGATCGCCCCATTATGGCTGCGTTGCCGCAATCACCCCGAAGAGCGTGAACGGCTGCGGCAGCGTCTGGGATGGTACCCGTCCGGCATTGCGGATCACCTTGGCACCGGGCCGCGGGTCTGGCTGCATGCGGTCTCGGTGGGCGAAGTGGGGGTGGCAGACGCTATTGCCGATGCCCTGACAGCCCGGATGCCCCATTGCCGGATCGCCGTTTCTACCACCACCCGGCAGGGATTGGCCCAGGCCAGGGCCCGTCTCAAGGATCGGGCGGCCAGTTTTTATGCTCCCCTCGATTTGATCGGCCCCACCGGCAAGGCCCTGGATATGGTGCGCCCCAATGTGCTGGCATTGCTGGAAACTGAACTGTGGCCTAATTTGATCATCAAGGCCCGGCGCATGGGGACGCGGATAGCGGTTTTAAACGGACGCATCTCCGTACGTTCCATCCGCAGGTATCTGCGCATCCGGCCGCTGATGCGCCTGGCCTTGGATCACATCGATGCCTTCAGCATGATCTCACAGGACGATGCCGCCCGTATTCTTTCGATAGGCGCCGATCCCAAGCGAGTCCATGTGCATGGCAATGCCAAATTCGACAGCCCCGATCCCCTTGCCGGCGACCATCTCAAAAAAGCCAGCGACTGGGCCGCGAAGCTGTACGGCCTCACGGCGAACGACGCCGTTTTTGTGGCCGGCAGCACTCGAGATCCGGAGGAAGCCATCGTCCTGGAGGCGTTCGCCCGGTTGCGCCGCGAATTCCCCCGGGCCGTGTTGATTCTGGCGCCGCGCCATATCACCCGATGTCCCCAGGTGGAGCAATACGTCCGGCAAAAAGGCCTCGCCTGCCAGCGTCGCACCCAATTGAACACGGAGAGCAGCGGCCGCAATGGGCCGGTGGTGTTGCTGGATACCATCGGCGAGTTGAATGCCACCTACAGCGTGGCCGATTTCGTATTTTGCGGCGGCAGCCTCGTGCCCAAAGGCGGACAAAACCTGCTGGAACCGGCGGTATGGGCCAAGCCGGTCATGTATGGTCCGTCCATGGAAGATTTTGCCGATGCCCGGCGATTGATCGAATCCGCGGGGGGGGGCTGCACTGTGCGGGATGCAGGTGAAATGACCGCCGCCGCGGCCGAATGGTTGCGGCGGCCCGAAAAAGCCCGCGCCGCCGGTCAAGCGGCGCGTCGGGCCATTTTGTCCCACCGCGGCGCGTCCCATCGCCACGCCGGCGTGGTTGCCCAACTTCTGCAGACTTCGGGTGTCTGATAGCCTGTCAAAGGGTTCACCGATTTATCGATTAAGTGTATTACATTATAAAATTATTACGTATTTTTCAATGATCCCTGTCCCGTAGCCTCCAGCACGGCCGACCACAACTCGCCTTCCGGGCATACCTGCTTGCGCTGGCTGGTGGCCGCTTGCATTGGAATGTGCACAAAGTGGTTGTTCCACCGGCCGATCACCAGTTTGGTCTTGCCGGCCATACCGGCATGCACGGCATTGCGCCCCAGAAAGCCGCAGAATACGCTGTCGTTGGCATTGGCCGGCAAGCTGCGGATCATATAGCTGGGATCGATATACTTCATGTTGATTTCAATGTTGCGATTTTTGAAATGATTGTTGATGGCATTCTTTAGAAATAACCCGATATCCTTGAGCCGAATATTGCCCGACTCGTCCCGTTCTTCGGGGGTATCCTGGAAGAAGCGCTGACCGGCCCCCTCGGCCACCACGATCACTGCATGTCCCCTCGATGCCAGCCGTTTTTCCAGAGCGGTCAGCAGGCCCTGGTGTCCTTCCAGGTCAAAGTCCACTTCGGGGATCAAAACGAAATTGACGTCTTGCTGGGCCAGAGCGGCCGTAGAGGCGATGAAGCCGGAGTGGCGCCCCATCAGCTTGATCAGGCCGATGCCGTTAGGATATCCGGCGGCCTCGTTATGGGCGCCGATAATGGCCTGGGTGGAGACCTCCACCGCCGTGTCGAAACCGAAGGAGCGTGAAATCAAGTGAATGTCGTTGTCGATGGTCTTGGGGATGCCCACCACGCTGATCTTCAGTTTGCGCTCCAGGATGTTGTCGGCAATCTTTTCGGCTGCCCGCAAGGTGCCGTCGCCGCCGATCATGAACAGGATGCTGATGTTCATGCGCTCCAGGCAATCGATGATCTCATCGATATCCTGGGGGCCACGGGAGGAGCCGAGGATCGAGCCGCCGCGATCCAGAATGTTGGTTACCGAGGCCGGGCTCAGATCCATGACGTCATGACCGAATTTGGGAATAAATCCCTGCAGGCCGTAGCGCATCCCATAGATGTTGCGGACCCCGTAATGGTAGTAAAGCTCGAGCACCACGGAGCGAATGATATCGTTGAGTCCCGGGCACAGCCCGCCGCAGGTGACTAAAGCGCAGCGCAGCTTGCTGGCATCGTAGTAAATCTTTTTGCGCGGACCGGCCAATTCAAAACAGGTGAGCGACTTTTCTTGCTTCAGATCTGCTTCCAGTTCCAATTTGCGGATTTTTACCAGGATGCGATCGGCATCGTCGATGAAGCTCTGCTGCCCGTTGAGCAGCGGCGAGTCGATGCTCGCCTTGCCTAACGTGGTGATAGTGGTGTCGACTATTTCATGGCTCATTGGCCTTCTCCTTTAAATGAAAATTCGCCTTTGCCCAGTATATCGTGCAGATGCAGAATGCCTTTTACCTTTTTATGTTCGTCGGTAATCGGCAGTGTCGTGATTTGAAAATGTTCCATGGTATTGAGGGCGTCGTATGCCGGCGTCTCCGGTTGGGCCTGGTGGGGGGTGGTGCTCATGAGTTGATCCACCCGCATGGTGTGCAGGGGATCGCGGCGTGCCACGGCGCGGCGAATGTCGCCATCGGTGATGATCCCTGCCAACCGGTCGTCGGCTTCAAGGATCAGAATCACCCCCAGGCTGTGACGATTCATCTCTTCGATGGCTTTATCCAGAGAGGCTCCCATGCGGATCCAGGGGATGGCGTTGCCCGAGAGCATGATGTCGCCGACCTTGCGGGCCAACCGCTGTCCCAAAGCGCCGCCGGGGTGAAAGCGTTTGAAGTCATCGCTCTTGAACTCTTTGCACCGGATCAAAACCACCGCCAGGGCATCTCCCATGGCGAGCATGGCGGTGGTGGAACTGGTGGGGGCCAGTCCCAGCGGGCAGGCCTCTTTTTCCACCCCCACGTCGATCACCACATCACTGTGGCGGGCCAGATTGGATGATGGGTTGCCGGTGAAGGCAATGATCGGGCAGCCGACGCTGCGGATGGTGGGCAGCAAAACATTGAGTTCATGGGTTTCGCCGCTGTATGAAAGGGCCAGAAAGATATCTTCCGGCGAGACGATGCCCAGATCTCCATGCATGGCCTCCACCGGGTGCAGGAAAAGGGAACGGGTGCCGGTGCTGTTGAGGGTCGCGGCGATCTTGCGTGCGATGATGCCCGACTTGCCGATGCCCGCGATGATCACACGCCCTTTGGATCTGCAAATCATCTTCACCATGCGGGTAAAGCCGCCATTCAGGCGTCGGCTCAAGCCCAGGATGCTTTCGGCTTCCAATTTCAGTACGGCCCCCGCTTCAGCGAGGATCTCCGGATCTTCAGAAAGGTTCATTTTTTATCCCATCGAGCAAGATGGACGCACCGCTGGGCGGGGCGTCCAAGAGATCGTTCATTGACGTGGACGTGTTACCGGGGGCCACGAGTCCTCTACCTATAGATCAACTTCGGGTTACTTGCAAGCCTGCCACGGGATCACCTCCGGGGCAACCCATTCGAATCCCAAAGATTTTTCTGATGTTGCATTCGAGCCCAAAGCTGTTAAATAAAGATGCTAAAGTATGGGCCTGCGGCGGCGATATGTATGGGCGCGCCAAAATTCCAGGGAATAACGGGACCCAATGGGGAATACTGACGCCGGAATGAGCGTGGTCGCCGGATTAAGGCAAATAAACTGCTTGACATTCCCCATGGTCTTGCCTATATCGCGGCCGGACGTTTCTCTGGAAAAATGGCCGGATGAGCTCTGCTCTGGCTATTTTTTTTGTCACAAAATATTTAGGGGGTAATACATCATGATTTGCCAAACCATCCGCAAAGGTTCCGACTGTGCCTTTATGACCGCCAAGGGGTGCGGTTACAACGGCGGACTCTGCCACGAAATCGTCGAGGCCTGCAAGGGATGCGCACGCGCCATCCAGATCGAATCGGCCTGGTACTGCTCGGCATGTCCGGAACCGGCGATGAAATGGAAGCGCGGGAACTGCAACCTGGCGACCCATATCGTGGCGGCCGCCGCTGCGCCGAAGGCCAAGATCAATCCTTTGAAGGCTTCCAAGCGCGGTATGCAGTAATACCGGTTGCCAAGGAGATAAGGACCCCATCCTGGCAACGGGATGGGGTCTTTCTGTTTAGGTGTTCGCCCAAGGGCATGTCCGAGCCGCCGGTTCATGTCGCCGATCCCGACCATCCACTTGACAGGGGTTGGTGCGATCTGTATGACATCCGGCACTGCCAACCGATAGAAAACCATATCGTACTTGAATTTTGGGAGAATTCGATGATGAATCCGCTTGCCGTGGAACTCAACCAGACGATCGCCCAGGGAAACGAGCAGCTCATGTCCATGCTTTCCCAGGTGGGGCGGCAACTTTTCTTCCCCAAGGGCATTCTGAGCCAGAGCGCCGAGGCCAAGGAAAAAGCCCACCGCATCAACGGCACCATCGGGATCGCCAAAGAAGATGGCCACACCATGTACCTGGAGAGCGTCATGCACGGCTTGCAGGGGATGCGCCCCAGTCAATCCCTGACCTACGCGCCCTCCTATGGCATCCCGGATCTGCGCAAATGCTGGCGAGAGGACCTGTATGCCAAGAATCCCTCGTTGAAGGGTAAGGCCATCAGCCTGCCGGTGGTCACCTGCGGCATCACCCATGCCATCAGCATCTTCGCCGAAGTGTGGCTCGAGCCGGGCGACGTCGTATTGCTGCCCGACATGATGTGGGGCAACTACAATATGATCCTGAGCGTGCGCCAGGGGGCGCGCCTCAGCCAATACTCGCTTTTCAACGCTGAGGGCGGCTTTAACCTGGACGCCCTGGCGGCGGCCGTGGCCAAGGAGGCCCAGAACAACAAGAAAATCGTCGTGCTGCTCAACTTTCCCCAGAACCCCAGCGGCTACACCGTGACCAAGAAAGAAGCCGCAGGGATCGCCCGTATTCTGATCCAGGCCGCCGAGCAGGGCACGCAGGTCCTGGCAGTCATGGACGATGCCTATTTCGGCCTTTTTTATGAAGAAGAGACCCAGAAGGAAAGTCTCTTCGCCCTGCTGTGTGGCAGCCATCCCAATCTGCTGGCCGTCAAGCTGGACGGCGCCACCAAGGAGTACTTCGTCTGGGGGCTGCGCATCGGCTTCATTACGTATGGAATTCAGTGCAAGGGCGATCCCGCGCCGGTTTACGAGGCCCTGGAAAAGAAGACGGCCGGGTGCGTGCGCGGCAATATCTCCAATGCCTCCCACCTGGGGCAAACCCTGATGCTGCAGGCCATGAATGATCCTGACCACGAGAAGCAAAAACAGGAGAAATTCGGGATTCTCAAGGCGCGCGCCATGAAGGTCAAATCAGTGCTGGCCGATGAAAAGTATAAGGCGGCCTGGGATGTCTATCCCTTCAATTCGGGCTATTTCATGTGCCTGAAGCTCAAAACGGTGGAGGCGGAACCGCTGCGCGTGCATCTGCTCGAAAAATACGGCGTGGGGTTGATCGCGCTGGGCAAGCACGATCTGCGCGTGGCCTTCTCGTGCATCGATGAGAATCAGATCCAGGAACTGTTCGATATCGTCTTGCAAGGCGTGGGCGACCTGGAGAGAAACCGGTAGTTCCGAAAAGGGTTCAAAAAAAGACAATGGCACCGCAGGCGCCAGAGGGACGAGGTGCCATTGCCTTTACCAGAATTTGAGATTGATGCGGCCCTTGACCTTCATCAGCTCTTCGGTAGTCTGCCGCAGCCGGCGGGCCAGGATCTCGGACATGAGCCGATAGAAGACATAGCCGAAGGCTTGTTTTTCACTGCCGCTCAGTTTTTCCAGGTAGAAGATGTCGGTGGCCAAACAGACCGTATCGGTGACGGCGAATGCCGAGGCCGAGCGGCGGGAGCTGTCCAGGGCGCCCATTTCCCCAAACACTTCACCCTTGCGGGTTAGCACCACCAGCTCTTTGCCGCCTTTGCTGATGCGGATCTGGCCGTACATCAAAAAGTAGAGCCAGGTGTCCGAGCGGCCTTCCTCCACGATGCACTCTCCGGCTTTGTACTTGCGGATCTTGCTCATCTCCAGCAGCCGGTTGAGCTCTTGCTCTTCAAACGATTCCAACACCGGCATGCCCTTGAGATTGTCCACCATGTTGGTATTGCTGTCTAAAAAGCTGGTTTCCTGCATGACTCTGTCCTCGCGCGTTGGATGATTGGATGTCTCATTCCCTTATCGGCCATTGCGGCGTGAACATGAGTGAAAAATCAATAGGCGACCCGAACCAGGCAAAGGCCCTGGGCAGGTGCGGTGGGGGCCGCCCGGCGGCGATCCCGGGAATGTAAAATCGAAAGGATATCATCGGGGTGCATCTGGCCCAGGCCCACAGCCACCAGCGTGCCGGTGATGTTGCGCACCATGAAGCGCAGGAAGCCATTGGCCTCGATTTCAAAATGGATATGCTCGGAATCGACCCGCAACACCGCGGCCCGGGTCACCCGACGCACGGTATGGCTGCGTGGGCTGCCTGTTCCTTCGAAGGCCTTGAAATCCTTTTCCCCCTGAAGATGGGCTGCGGCCGTCGCCATGACCGCCACATTCAGCGGGGCCCGGATCCACCAGGCATAGTGCCGGCCGATGGCGGCCGGCAACGGATGGTTGCGGATGGCGTAACGGTAGGTTTTGGCCCGAACGTCGTAACGGGCGTGAAACGAAAGGGGGACTTCGCCGCATTCCCGGATGACGATGTCGTCCGGCAGCAGGCTGTTGAGCCCTTTCTGGAAGGCAGCGGCGGCAATGTTTGTTTCGCAGTTGAAATTGGCGACTTGCCCCAGGGCATGCACGCCGGCGTCGGTGCGGCCCGAGCCGATGAGGGTTACCCTCTGGCGGGTCATGGTGGCCAGGGCGATTTCGATGGCTTCCTGAATGGTGCGCCCGTTGGGCTGGCGCTGCCAGCCGTGCCATTGGGTGCCGTCGTACTCGATGACCAGCTTGAAATTTCTAAGCATGGAGCCACCCCAGGGCCGCGGCGAGAGAGATAAAGGAAAGTGCCGTGGAAACCACCACGGCGGCGGCGGCCAGATCGGTGTCGCTGCCCAGTTGGGATGAGAGCACATAAATCGCCGTGGAGGTGGGCAGGGCGAAAAATATCAGGCCCACGCTCCGGTCGGCGCCGGCAATCCCGAAAAGCCTCATGAACCCGTAGCCTGCCAGCGGCAGCAACACAAGCTTGAACACCGAGCCGACGGTGGCCAGCCTCAGGTGCTTTTTGAGGCTCTTGAGCGTCAGGCTGCCGCCTACGGAGATCAGGGCCAGGGGCAAGGTAATCGAGACGCCCAGGCGCAGGGTGTTCTCCAGAAACGCGGGCAGGGTGTTGACCCAGCGGGCATAGAGCAGGCCGGCTGCGCATCCGATTACCAGTGGGTTGGTGAGCAGGGCGCGTATCGTCAGCCCCAGCCGGGCGCGCCAGTGGCTCGGTTGTCCGGAAAACCAGATCAGGGTGATCACGGCCAGCAGATTGATCAAGGGGATCACCCCGCCGATGAGGATGCCGAACCGGGCCACGCCGCTTTCGCCCAGGCGGCTGAGGATGACGGCCATGCCGACATAGGTATTGAAACGGTAACAGCTCTGGGAGAACGAGCCGGCCTGGCGGGCCGGCACCTTCCAAATCAGGATGTACAGGGTGCTGAGCAGGTAGATTGTGCCCACCGCGCAGGCTGCGGCCAGAAAGAGCGGCAGCGCCTCTGCGGCGTAACGTTGATCGGCCGTGCCGATCTTCCAGAAGAGCATGGCCGGGAAGAAAATGTAGTAAATCAGCCGGTCGGTGGTGGCCAGAAAGCGGGCGTCGGTCAGGCCGCGCTGTTTGAGGATCACGCCCAGCAGGATCAGGGCGAAGACCGGAAAGAGGTGTTGAATGATCATATCAAAAACGGTTGCAGATCAGGTTCCCCAGGGCCGCTTCCGTGCGCTCGTCCAATTGGTCGAGCAGGTCGGCCAGATCGTATGCATGGCTGCAAGCCTTGCAGCGCCATTGGACCTTGCGTCAGCTGCGCTGCTGGGTCAGCGGGCCTCGGCATTGGGGGCAGTGGAACAAGGGAGTATCGAAACGCATCGGTCACCTCTGAAGTAGGATGCTGACTATCTAGCTAAAATTCCATCGGATGACAACTGAAAACGAAAATTGACTTTTTCGTCCATTTGCATCACAAACGTTCTTTTCGTCATTCAATTGCCAAACTTGAACGGAGGACTCCGTGCAACCACCCATCCAGTGTCCAGGTTTTCTGGCGGCCGGTGTGGCCGCGGGAATCAAGAAAAAAGAGGGTGCACTCGATCTGGGATTGATCTATTCCCAGGAACCGGACACGACCGTGGCCGGCATGTTCACCCGCAACCGCGTCATGGCCGCGCCGGTGGTGCTCACCAAAGCGCGTTCCGCCACGGGGACGGCCCGGGCCATCATGGCCAACGCGGGCTGCGCCAACTGCTGCACCGGTTCCCAGGGCATGGTCCATGCGAAGCGCATGACCGCCGGCGTGGCCGCGGGGCTGCAGCTGGCGGAAGAGCAGGTGCTGGTGGCCTCCACCGGCACCATCGGCCTCAGCCTGCCCATCGACAAGGTCCAGGCCGCATTGCCCACACTCATGGGACAATTGCGGGCCGACGGATTCGAAAGTTTCTCCCAGGCCATTATGACCACCGATACCGTGCCCAAGCTGGTCCAGCGCCGAGGCTCCCTGGAAGGCCGTTCTTTTACGGTGGTGGCCGTGGCCAAGGGTGCCGGCATGATCCGGCCCGATCTGGCCACCATGTTCTGCTTCGTCTGTACGGATGCGGCTGCATCGGCCGATACCCTGCAAACCATGCTGAGGGCCTCGGTGGACAAGAGCCTGAACCGCATCACCATCGACGGCGACACCAGCACCAATGATACCGTCTTGATCATGGCCAATGGCGTGTCGGGCGCCCGGATACGCACTGCCGAGCATCAGCGCGTTTTTCAGGCGGTGCTCGACGACCTGCTCATGGAGGTGGCCCGCCGCCTCGTCAAGGATGGCGAGGGGGTGACCAAGGTGGTGGAGATCAAGGTGCAGGGAGCGGCCTCCGATGTCGATGCCCTGAAGGTGGCGGAAACCGTGGCCCACTCGCCCCTGGTCAAGACCGCCTTTTTCGGCGAGGACGCCAATTGGGGGCGCATTCTGGGCGCCGCCGGACGGGCGGGTGTGGAACTCGACGCCGAGCGCATCGACGTGTTCTTCGACGCAGTGCAGATGGTCAAGGCCGGCCAGGGATGCGGCCAGGCGGCCGAAGACCGGGTGACCGCAGTGATGCGCCGTCCCGAGTTCGCCGTCACCATCGATCTGCACCTCGGGTCAGGCGCAGGTGCCATGCTGACCTGCGATTTTTCCGTGGATTATGTGCGCATCAATGCAGACTACCGTTCCTAACTTGGTGAAACTACTTCCATGACAACCATGCGGCTGCACAAATGGCTTTCCGAAGCCGGCGTTTGTTCCCGGCGCCAGGGGGAAATCTTCATCCGGGAAGGCCGCGTTCGGGTTAACGGCAAGGTCGTCACGGAACTGGGAACCAAAATCGATCCGGAAAAAGACCGCGTGGAAGTGGATGGCCGCTCTTTGAAGCCTGCAGAAGAGAAAATCTACCTGGCCCTGCACAAGCCCAGGGGCTATGTGACCAGCGTGCGCCACGCCGGGCACCAGGTGGTGATGGAGCTCATCGATCTGCCCGCGCGGCTCTATCCCGTGGGGCGGCTGGACAAGGAGTCCACCGGTTTGCTGCTGCTCACCAACGATGGTCGGCTGCACCACCGCCTCTCCCATCCATCCTTCGATCACGAGAAGGAGTACGAAGTGGCTGTGGAGCGCCCCATCGACGACGATACCCTCAGGCGATTGGCCCAGGGCGTGCCGTTGGATGGCCGAACGACCCGTCCGGCCCAGGTGCGCCGCCTGGCCGGCCGGCGCTTCCTCATCGTGCTGCAGGAGGGGCGCAACCGTCAGATCCGGCGAATGGTGGCCCAGGTGGGGCACAAGGTCAAGCGGCTCAAGCGCATCCGGGTGGCCCATATCCGCCTGGGCAGCCTGCCCGAAGGGGCCTGGCGCCATCTGACCGCGGGCGAAAAAAAGAAATTGCTGCGCGATCTGGATCAAAAGAAAGTCGCTTCAGTCATTACGGACGAGTAGCCTTGCGATCGACATGCCGAAGGATAAAGCCGATGCGTTCATCGACGGACATCACCGGCACCCTGGTGATGGCGTACCCGAGCGCATGGTAGCAATCGGCCAGCATGACCTCCAGGCGGGCGGCGGCTTGGGCGTCTTCCGAGCGCACGGCGTCCGACTCGAATGCCAGGCGTTCCAGCAAAAAGATGGTTTCGTAGCGCATCTTCCGGCTATGGCGCAAGGGTTCGGTCGGGTCCAGGCCTTCGAAACGGTAATAGGCTACGCTGTCCGGCACGGCCCGGTCCATGAAGATCAGCCGATCCCTCGGCAATTCCGCTTCAAGCGCCACTTTCGCCAACAGAATCTTTTGTTCGAACGCCAGGGGGTCTGCCTTGACCTGGGACAGGGTCAATCCGCCGGCCAGGCATTCATCGATGTAGGCGCGCGCCGTTTCGGGCACCACCTGAAGGCCGCGGTCGGCCAGGGCCTGAATCAGGGTGGTCTTGCCCGAGCACGGCGCGCCTGTGATGACTTGCCAGCGGGTGGGCCTGGACCCGTCTCGGGTGCAGATATTCATAAGGCGGCCTTTCCCGGTCGATGATCTCGAGCTTCCCACAACCGGGGCTGATTTTCAAACTCCTTCGAATCCAGGCAACCGACTCCCTGAAAAGCGGCGATTCGCAACTCCTGATGCGAACGCACCGTGACGGTTCAATGCGCATCGCTGAAATCCATAGCGGCCGCTTCGAGTAAGGATCTCTTGTCTTTATGGGTATCTTGCTTGTATAAGACAGGCACGTAGGCATGGGAGCCGCCTATCGGCGGGCTCCCATGCGTATTCCTTGAAATCACTTCATCAGAAAGGTTTGGGTTTATGGTCACCTTTGACTCCCTGCAATCCCGGAAAGACAAGATCGCCGTCGTGGGGTTGGGATACGTGGGCCTCCCCCTGGCCGTGCATCTGGCCGATCATTTTGATGTTATCGGTTACGATATGAAGCAATCACGCGTGGCAGAGCTGCGCCAGGGCCATGACCGTACGCTGGAAGTGGCAGACGGGCAACTCGCCAAGCCTTCCCTGGTTTACACCAGCCGGGCCGAGGATCTGGCCCAGTGCCGGCTGATCATCGTGGCGGTGCCGACCCCCATCGACCAGTACAATCGTCCGGATTTCGCGCCCTTGCACGGCGCCTCCCGGGCCGCCGGTCGGCATCTGCAAAAGGGAAGCTGCGTGGTTTTCGAATCCACCGTCTATCCCGGTGCCACCGAAGAAGAGTGTGTCCCCATCCTGGAAAAGGAATCCGGCCTGATCTTCGGCAAGGATTTTACGGTGGGCTATTCCCCCGAGCGCATCAATCCCGGCGACAAGGTACATACCTTGGCCAAAGTGACCAAAATCGTCTCCGGCTCCGACCCGGCCACTGCCGACATGCTGGTCAAGGTGTACGGCACGGTGGTCCAGGCCGGAATCCACCGGGCATCGAGCATCAAAGTGGCCGAGGCGGCCAAGGTGATCGAGAATACCCAGCGCGATTTGAACATCGCCCTGATGAACGAATTGGCCAAAATCTTCGACATCATGGGGATCGATACGCTGGAGGTGCTCGAGGCGGCCGGCAGCAAGTGGAATTTCTTGCCCTTCCGCCCCGGCATGGTCGGCGGCCATTGCATCGGCGTGGACCCCTACTATTTGACTTTCAAAGCCGAATCCCTGGGGTATCACCCGGAGATTATCCTTGCCGGCCGGCGCATCAATGACGGCATGGGCAAATACGTGGCCGAACGGGCGGTGAAGATGTTGATTCAAGCCGGTAAAACCGTCAAGGGCGCCAAGGTGGCTGTGTTGGGCATCACCTTCAAAGAGGACGTGCCCGACCTGCGCAATACCCGCGTGGTGGACATCGTGCGGGAATTGAAAGATTACGGCATCGATGTGTTGGTGCATGACCCCATGGCCGACAGCGAAGAAGCCGTCGAACACTACGGCATCCCCTTGAACTCCCTGGCGCAGCTCAAAGGGGCCGATGCCGTAGTCCTGGCCGTCATGCACAAGGCCTACCGGGACATGGGATTGGCCGGCATCAGCGCATTGTGCACCAACGGCCATCCCATCGTGGTGGATGTGAAAAGTCTCTTCAACAAGGCCGAAGCCGACCGGCTGGGCATTGCCTATTGGCGGCTGTAAAGCGCCCGGGGGCGCCATTTCAGGCGGCCATCGGGGCGTGGGGTGGCTCTCAAAATGATACGTCCTTAGTGCCGCCGGCTCGTTGGCCTCTCAAAAAAGAGTTGGCTTCATGGGATGTTTGGGGCCGAAGGGGAGCAAAGGAGGCATGATTGCGGCAACTTGGATCGATAGCGGGGCCATTGGCACATGCATTGCTTTAATTGAGTGCAACCAAGGCCGGCCGATTCTGCAATCACCAATACTGTCACGGCCTTGTAGAAAAGGATGATGTGCCATGATCGCCGAAACTCCCAAGCGCTTGCCGGAAAATCTGGGCATGTCCTGTTATGCCTGCGAATCGCGACCCGCCACCCATGTCTGCCGTTACAAGATCGACGAACTGGGCATCCAGGTATGCTTATGCGCCGAATGTATGCAAATTGATACCCAGCGTTTGCTCAAGAGCACCATCGGCATCCAGGAGGTGGTCTATCCCAGCGCCAGCAACTACCTCGTTCATAAAAGAGCCCCCGCTCAACGATCGTGGGGAGCCGAGAGATTACAGGAGCGTGTGTGACCCACGCACTTAAAGGAGCGCTTCTGTCCGGGCTGGTCTATCCTGGGCTCGGACAGATGGTCTTGAAACATTACCTGCGCGGTTTGGCCTTTCTCCTGGCCGCCACGGCGGGCCTGGCCGCGGCAGTGGTCGAGGCGGCGCGCATGGCACTGGAGATCATCGCCAATCTCGATATGAACAGGGTCATGATCGACCCGAATCAGATTTATCTGGCCGCCCGCCAGGCCGTGGCCCAAGCCAGCGGCCTGTTTTTCAAATTGGCCGTCGCCCTGGTCCTTATCTCCTGGATCGTCGGTACGGTGGATGCATACCTGCTCGGTCGGCGCCTCGATCGGACGCGTCCCTTTCAAGAGGGATAGCCCCTGTAATGGCATGGGCTTCAAGCGGCCGATTTCAGGATTTCACCCCTGAATCGACGCATCCAAATAGTCCTGCACCTTTTTGGCCAGCGGGCCGTCGGCGCGCCATAGATGGCACGTACCCAGCACTGAGCGCAGGCCCCGCTTGGCATGGCGGGCCTCCATGCGCGGCTGGCGTGCGATGGCCACCCAGGCGCCCTGGATGGCGGCCGAAGCCATTGCCCGGCTGAGGGCCACTAAATGGGCACACCCTCTGGCACCGCCCACCAGTCGGTGTACTTTGGCCGTGAAACCAGTAGTAATACTTTCCCCGATCAACGGCCGAAGTGATGTGGCGGCATCCCGGCATTCCGGGTTGGGCACTGTGCGCATATCGGCTGTAACCGCCTCGATGGTCAGCCTTGGGCCCCGGACCAGCAGGCGGATTACCATGTCGTGCACAATCCCCGCTGGCCTTTCTTCGCCCAAGAAGTTATAGGTCGTATGGAAGCGCTCGTCGGTGAGTCGCCCTTCCAGCAGGATGCCATCCTCCTGGTGGGCATAGGTCGAGATGTTGATATTGCGGTTGTGCAGCCGTTCACAGCCGGCCGTATCCAGCTTCATGCAATTCTCCCTTCATCGAACCTTATGTACGCTAGGTTTTCCCCCTTATCGAATTACTTCTATTGATTTTTCGGTTGAGCGTATTGGCATAATCCAATTTTGTAACAGATGTCGCCACTGCCATCAACCGGTCTCTTAAATCCATCTTGATGGGAACTCCTTGCCGGATATCGACGGGGGAATCTTGATTCCCGAGGGATATGGAGGGGGCGCATGCGACTGGGATACGTCAAGACGAAATACGGCCGGTGCGCCGTGAAGCGTCTGGTCGTCCGTTACAGGCCCGTGTCTCTGGATTGGGGATGGATCGGGTGGGGCACACTCTCTGGGGCCGGGGCAAGCCGCTAACCGCTCTCCGACCAAAAGAAAATACCGCCCATTTCCCCCTGGGCGGTATTGCGTGAAACCATGCCGACCCCAATTCTGAAAATCGCTGGCATGGCGCAAAGATTCAAGGATAAGCCGCTACATCCATTACGTACAGTCGCAACATTCACTTCCGTCCAGCAGCGCTTCAGGTTCAGTTACCGATCCGTCCAGTATCAGCAGTATTCCCGCAAGGTCGTGTCGAGGATGAACGCCACCGTTAGAAATTATAGCGCCATGTCAACTTCAGCATCCGCATTAGCCAGGGGTCCGTGTACCGGGTTCGCTTCAGGTCAGTAAGTCCGGGTCAGTGCAGCAAGAGGTTCAGAATTCGCATCATCTTCCAGCCCTTCAATGTGTAGCGGCTCGACGAGGGCTCCTATCAATATGCATGCCAGGTTTGAGGGCTGACTTTAGTTGTCTTAATTAATTAATATTATATATAAAGATGGCTTCATTGAGAGGGTCGGGGGAAGCCGGGTCGCCAATATGGGTCAAATTGAACCGTTCAAAATGAACGGGTGGGTCAATCTGGCCTATTGCGAAAACGACTTGATTTTGCGCTTGAGCGTCGAAAGGGAGAGGCCCAGGGATTTGGCGGCTTGGCTCTTATTGCCATTGAACGTCGCCAGGGCGCGCTGGATGTGCTTCTGGATCAATTCCTCAAGTGGCAAGATCGCTTCGGGCCGGAGGATCTCCACGCCGGTTACATTATTGACCTCTTGCGGTCCTGAGCCGAGCAGGTCGGCCGGATGGATGGTATCGTTCTGACGCAGCAGAGAAGCCCTTTCGATGATATTGCGCAGTTCCCGAACGTTACCCGGCCAGTGATATTCGGCCAGGCGCTGCATCTGCGCTGTCGGGATTTTGACCTCCTCTCCGCAGAAGCTCCCGGCGAAGTAGTCGGCGATGGCGGGTATGTCTTCCGGGTGTCGCCGCAGAGGCGGGACATGGATCTGGATCACGGCCAGTCGGTAAAATAGATCTTCCCGGAATCGATTTTCGCGAATGGCGGCGGCCAGGTCGCGGTTGGTCGCGGCAATGATGCGCACATCCACATTTATCGAATGCGTGCCGCCAACTCGGCGGACCTGTTTTTCCTCAAGGAACGAGAGCAGTTTGCTTTGCAGGTGGTAGGGAGTGTCGGCGATTTCGTCCATCAGCAATGTTCCGCCATCGGCCAGCTCGAAGATGCCTTCCCGGCGGCTCTCCGCCCCGGTGAAGGCCCCTTTCTCATGCCCGAAGTATTCGGATTCCATAAGGTTTTCGGGTATTGCCGAGCAATTGATGGTCAAAAAGGGCTCCCGCCGGCTCTGGCGCTGGTGGATCTCCCGGGCAATGAGGTTCTTGCCCACGCCGGTTTCGCCCGTGATGAGCACCGCGGCATCCGAAGCGGCCGCCAACTGGATCTGGCCCCTCAGTCGCTCGACCGCATCCGAGCGTCCCACCAATTGGGCCATGAATCGTTGTTGCTTGTTCTTGTATTCCTGTACCTTGAGCCGGCCTTCGAGCCGCAGGCTTTTTTCGGCCATGCGGACCGCGATCATCAATTCGTCCAGGGAAAAGGGCTTGGGCAGGTAATTGAAAGCTCCGGTCTGCATGGCATCCACGGCATAACGCACCGAGGCGTGGGCGGTGATGAAGATGATTTTTACCGCCGCGTCCATCTCCAGAATGTCCCGGCACACTTCGATGCCGGTGGCATCCGGCAGTTCCTGATCGAGCAGCACGATCGAGGGGTGGTGGGTCTGAAAAGCCTGTCGGCCGGCCTTGCCGGTGCCGGCTACGATGGCGCGATACCGCTCCGATTCGAGCAGTTCCATGAGGGTACCGCTGATCATTGGATCGTCGTCGATGATGAGAATCGTGGCATTGGGCTTCATGGTTGCATGCGGCGCCGGCGGTGAGGGTGCGATCCCTTTGGACTGGATCGTGCCGATTTATATGGCAGAAGGGTCGCGCCAAGTCAACGCCCTGCCGGGGATGCCGCTGCTTGCAGGCCACAACCTCCATCTTGCCATCTCCCGCATGTCTGTGCACCGATATCGACGGACCTAAAAGTTCACATCAAGATTGGTTCGGCCATCGGTGGCTTTTCGCCCTAGCCTTAGCCGATCCGGGCGAATCGCACTTCTTTTTCAATACTGTGAAAATTAATTCATACAATCAGACGCCACTACTCATCTTTTAGGTATAATTTTTCCTGAATGTCCGTCCATTTCAGGGCCGCAGGCCCACAAAAACCTATAACATATTGAAATTCAATGCAAATTAATTGTGGCATGCGATATGCTAATGGGTCGCTTTAATCAGGCTTTGGCTATCGGTAATTGAAATCCATATGGCCATCAAGAGCCAGCGATTTCGGAAACGGAAACGGATGAGAAAGGATGTGGAATCGATGAAACGGACTCTGAAAATGATCTTCATCTCGCTTGTCATGGTATTGATGGCAGGAAGTGCCTGGGCATTGCCGATGGCGGATACCTATGTCACCATGGAAAATGACTGGCAGGTGCCCTACACGATGACGGATGCCGAAGGCCAGACCTATGCGACATTTTGTCTTGAAAAATACAGATATTTCGAACCGGGCCGTTCCTACTATGTCTCTTCGGTCGGGGACTATGCCAGCAGTGGCGACTCGGCAACCGGCAACGATCCGGTCTCCGCAGAGAGCAAATGGCTTTATGCAGCCTTTATGTCCGGCGTTTTCAACGGCCTGGGCGATGCCGCTCAAAAAGTCCAAAACGCCATATGGTACCTGGAAGACGAGATTACCGACGGCAGCGATTGGGCGGCTTTGAGTCAGTTTACGTTTGACGACAGCGGTTGGACGGTGGTGGCGGTCAATCTGATTTCCAAAAGCTATTATAGCATCGTCGATAATCAGAGTCAGTTGGTCGGCACCGCGCCGGTGCCCGAACCGGCGACCATGCTGTTGCTGGGCACGGGACTGATCGGTCTGGCCGGCGTGGGCCGGAAAAAGCTCAAGAGTGCCTGATGTCAAGCCTTCCTGCATGTCGATGATCTGAACGGGGAAAAGAGGAAGTTCGGCTCAATATATACCGCCGGGGACACAAAGGCTTGCTTTTTGTCCCCGGCGTATTTTCAGGTCGCTCCTCTATGCAATTTCCGGGAGCAGCGCCCCGTATCCCATGGGCGGCTCAACTCAATACGGGTTAGGTGTTCAAAGTTGGCTGTGCCATTAATGCAGCAGTCAAGCGGCACCATAATTGGGCTCGCCGATCAGGCCGACAACCACTGTCGCTACGCCGCACCAGAGCCACGGCCTTATGTGCGCAACACATGGTCAGCCAGTTTTTTCACGCACCAGTCGTAATATCCTTCTTCCAATCGCCCACCGTCAAATAGATCGAATCGAAGTTGCCCCGGTGCCTTGCGATGATGTTCTTCCACGTTTTCTGGTAAAAGCGGCGTTTCCCCAGGCCAATGGATTCATGATAGATCGCATGGGGCAGCACATACACCTTGCGGCCGAGCCTGGCTGCATCCAGGCAGTAGTTGGCCACGTACAGGTACCACCCAGGGCAGGTTATTTCGTCGAAGCCGATTTTCAGGAAAAACTCTCTTTGTACGGTCAGCAGGCAGCCGTCCAGCGTCTGGACGGGGACGGGTGCCTCAATGGCCGGGCAGGCCAGCTTCCTTGGCGGGTTGCCATAGGTGACATTGCCCACCAGTCCCCCGGCGTTTTTGCCTGCCGCCCCGGCTCCGCCGAATTCGTCCAGTTGCGCAAGGTCCTTCAAGGTATCGCAGAGCCAAGTGTATGAGCCCAAGGCCACATCCTGATGGACGAACATCAGATTATCGTATTTGGCCTTTCCGGCCGCGGCATTGAGGACGCTTGCGGCGCACGTGAAATCGTTCTGCCGGTTGTCGATGGCGATCAGTTCGTATTCGGCCTTTTGAATTTTGAGGTTCGGAATAAGCAATCGGTCCAGTTTTTCCTGGTCGTTAAAGACGCAGATGATGGAGACGCCTTTTGCCGCTTTGACCATCCAATTCCTCTCAAACTGAAAAAGCCCGGCGTTGCACGCGCCCCGGGGCTATCCCCCCGCGACTTGAAGATATTTCGCAGGCCCGATGGAACAAATCAAAATCTCTTCTTGTGGAGCTATGCGCCACATCATCCAGCATGATCTTATGATCCTTTGATATCTTGCGCTTAAGGATCACATCGTGGGCCAAGCCGATGGGCAGGCCTGCCTGCTCATGATTTCCATCGGTATTTTCGATCAAACCGTAACAACTGTAGCCGCCGATGCCGTCCAGGGTCTCGCCGGGCTGGAGGTCACGTTTGGCGTAGGCGAACACATTGGTTTGGAATCCATGCTCGGGAACCAGGAGGGCCTGCCTTTGCCGCACTGCCTTGATTACCGTTCCCATGGCCTCCATGTGGCACAGGTGGTAGGGGCGGTAAAACAGGTAGAAGGGCCCCGAGCCCATTTTATAGTAGGACAGCATGCTTTGCTGGTATGGGGCGTCGCAATGGCCGATCACGAAGACGCCGCCGCCGGGTTCGGCGCCCAGGATGTAATCCACGAAGGGCTGGCGATCCGCCCATAGCGCCTTGAGGTCGAAGCATCGGAATACCTCCTGGACGTGCTTCGCCCTGGGGCCGTGCATGCCGTTTTTTTTTGTCACCAGGCCGCAGGCATTGGCAATGATGGCCATTTCGATATTGAGCTTGGTCCCATCGGTGTAAGAGGTGCACATGCGGTAATCTAGGTTGCGGATATCCGCCTCGGGGATGATCGTGGTTGGGTTGGCGGTTCGATCCAGAAACCCTTTGATGTTCCCCGCCATCACCAGATCGACGCCCCACAGCGAAAGGTCGTCGATCAAATGTTTGAGCACGCCATACTGGTCTCCGTCGCAACTGGTACAGACCAGCTGGCGCTTTCGGGCAACCTGCGCCAGCAGGGGGCCGAACATCAGGTCGATCTCGGAATTCATCAGCACCAGGTGCTTGCCATGCTCCAGAGCCGCCAGTGCGAATTCCACCGCCGGGCCGATGGCATTCGAAGCCTCGATCACGACGTCCAGAGATTCACATTGGGCAACCCACATTCCGTCTTCGCAGACCGCCACCTGCCCCCGGCGGATCGCCCCTTCCATGGAAGCCCGGCCTGCGGCGACCGAATATGGTATTCCCATTGCTTTCAACGCATCTTCGCAGCGAACCATAACGCTGTCGCACACCGCCACGCAACGCACACCCGGTGTGATGCTGCTTTGATAGAGCAGCCCCTTGCCCATCGCCCCGATGCCGATAATGCCGATTTTAATCTCTGTGCTGTCCAAATTGGCGTCGCTATCCATAGGTTCCTATCGCTCCGTTTACAAGGGCGGCGAAATACCACAGAGTTCCCTTTTTGTCACTTTTCGATTTTAGGCCCTCGCCAATGCGGGGCAATTTGTGATAGGCAAAAGATTTGGGGCATTTCGTAATATTGACTTGGTGCTAGACGCCGACACGTAATGTACCATAAGGGAAAGTGGATCTTCCTGTTCAGCCCTAATTTTCCAATCAGAAAAGGAGCAAGGTCGTGGCACGCAAGTATGTCAGCAAACGCAACCTGGAGTTCATGCTCTATGAAGTCTTCGACGCACCCAGCCTGACGCGATACCCGTATTACGCGCACCACAACAAGAAGGTGTTCGACATGACCCTGGCCGCGGCCCTCAAGCTGGGCAAGGATCTGCTCAACCCCATCTTCGAGGAGATGGATCGCAAGGCCCCCTATCTGGAAAACGGCAAGGTCAAGGTGCATCCGACGGTGCGCGCCATCATGCAGCAGTTCGGGGAAGGGGGCTGGATCGCGGCCAAGTTCGATGAAATGCACGACGGGGCCCGGCTGCCTTACCTCATCGCCGACTGCTGCCAGTTCATCTTCACCGCCGCCAATTACTCGGCCAGCGTCTTTCCGGGGCTGACGGCCAAGGCCGCGCGCCTGATCACTTCGTTTGGCAGCCCGGAGCAGATCGCCACCTATGTGCCCAAAATGCTCTCCGGCGAGTGGCAGGGCACCATGGCCTTGACCGAACCCCAGGCCGGTAGTTCCCTGGCCGACATCGCCACTACCGCCGTGCCCACGGACAAAGGCTACTATCTCATGCGCGGGCAGAAGATCTTTATCTCCGCCGGCGATCATGACGGCGTGGACAACGTGGTCCAGATGATGCTCGCCAAGATCGAAGGGGCGCCGGCCGGGGTCAAGGGCATCTCCCTGTTCATCGTGCCCAACCGTCGGCCCACAAGCGACGGCGGTCTCGAGTCCAACGATGTCACCGTGACCCAGGTCTACCACAAGATGGGCTATCGCGGGGCGCCCATCACCGAGCTGAGCATCGGCGAGAAGAACGACTGCCGGGGCTACCTGGTGGGCCAGGCCCACAACGGGCTGGCCTATATGTTCCAGATGATGAACGGCTCGCGCCTGAGCGTGGGCATGGCCGCCATCGGCATCTCCACGGCCGCTTACTATGCGGCCCAGGAGTACGCCCGCCAGCGGCCCCAGGGGCGTCTGACCCCTGATCCAACCGGTCCCCAGGTGCCGATCATCGAGCACGCCGACATCCGGCGTCTGCTGCTTTACCAGCGCGCTTTCGTGGAGGGCGCTTTTGCGCTCGCCATGCAGTGCTGTCTCTATGCCGATCTGGAAAACGCGCTGGAGGGCGAAGGAAAAGAAAAGGCCGCCTTGCTGCTGGACCTGCTGATTCCGGTGGTCAAGACCTATCCGGCCGAGACCAGCATCCGTTCGACCAGTCAGGCGATTCAGATCTTCGGTGGCTACGGCTACTGCGAAGACTTTCCTGTGGAACAGCACTTCCGGGACACCCGCATCCACACCATCCACGAAGGCACCACCGGCATCCAGGGCATGGACATCCTGGGCCGCAAGGTGCGCATGAAAAACGGCAAGGCTTTCTCCCTTTACCTGGAAGAGGTGGCGCTCGCCATCGAACAGGCCCGTCCCATCGAATCGCTGAAACCTTACGCCGATCGGCTGGCCGCATCCCTGGAAGAATTGCGCACGGTCACGGCCGCTTTGATTGCGCGCGGCGAAGAGAAGGGCAACCGGGACATGCTGGCCGATGCCACACTCTACCTGGATTACTTCTCGTTGATCGCTGCGGCCTGGCAGTGGCTGCTGCAGGCCGTCACGGCCGAAAAGGCCCTTGCCGGGAATCCATCCAAGGCCAATCGCAACTTCTACCAGGGCAAAGTGATCACGGCGCGTTACTTTTTTCACTACGAGCTGCCCAAGACCCTGGGCCTGGCCCAGCGCCTGTTGGAGACGGACGGTCTGACGCTGACGATGGAAACCGATTATTTTCTGGATTAGCCGGGGATTGCGGTCCGCCCCCCAATGGACCTCTTTCGTTGGAGCGACCGGTGCCTTGTGCGCGGGCTTATCGGCCCGGTGCCATTCCCCTGTTGTCGGTCGGGGGCAGCCGCAGGCTTATCACATCGCCGAGAGCACGCCGTATTTTACTGACAGTGATGTGAGGCCTTTCCTGGGGTAGGCCCCAGTCGGCGCACAGCATCTGGGTTACATCCGGCTGATTGGAGGAACTCAACTCCATGATGGCCGCTACCGTCTTGTATTCCGTTCCGTTCCGGGTTTCGAAATCGGCTTGCATGCCCGGCTGCCATTGGGCGGCGGTGAGTTGGATGCCGCTCGGCGGTTCCGGCGCGCGAACCTCCTTGAAAAACAGCTCCGTGTAGGATTTATTGACCATGAAGGTATCCCGCTGGATCCGACGCTCGGTATCCTTTTTGGCCGACAGCTTCAACGTGCAGTAGGGCAGATAGGCGTTGACCCCGCCCCAATGCTTGATCCGGCCCTCCTGAAAATATACCTGATCCTGCCACGCCGGCACCTGAAGCGGTTGCTGCAGCACCAGCGCAGTGCCCACCGGAACCAGATAATCGGTTGAATTTTCATCCGGTTGGGAGCCGATGCCGGCCGACTGGCAAGCGGCTAGGAACATGGGTAAGACAAGCCAAAGCACTGTTTTTAGCCTCATGGGGCCTCTTTCATGCGGGTTGACGCGCGCAAACACAATTTACGGTGGAGAATAGGTATGGCCTCAAACATGCGCAAGACAGCGGCGGCCCCGGAATTGGAATGGGCCCCATCAAACCGCAACAGATTCGGAACGAACGGGGTTCATGGCTCGCGGCAGCGGAGCGCGCTTACGGGTGTGTCTTCCGATGCCAGGTGCATCAAAACGCTAACCCTGATTCGCCACGCCAAATCGAATTGGAAATATCCGGCGCTGGCGGATGCCGACCGCCCGTTGAGCAATCGGGGTCGCCGCGAAGCCGCAGTCATGGGCAGGGTGCTGGCCGAGCGAGGCTTCAGACCGGATCGCTGGCTCAGCAGTCCGGCCTTGCGCGCCTTGCGCACCACCGAGGTCGTGGCCGGCGCCATCGGGTGGACATTGTCCAGGATCGTGCTGGAACATCGGCTCTACGAGCACAGCAGCGAACAACTGCTGGCGCTTTTGCGGGCTTTGGAGGATGATGCGACCTGGGTGGTGTGCGTGGGCCACAACCCTGAGCTCACCGATCTGGCCAATCGGCTGGCCTCTAAAAAACTCGAAAAACTGCCCACATGCGGCGTGTTGGAGATGCGGTTCGCCATGGGCCGGTGGCAGGTGCTGGGGGAGAGCGAACCTCTATCGGTGATGTTGGACTTCCCCGAGTACCATAACTGAACCTTTCTGCATAAGCTTCGGAAATGAATTGGCAAAATGGTCTTATGAAGCTTCAAGCCCAATACCAGCTGACCTCTGAAATGACCGTCGCTGAAGGCGCCCGGATCATCTTCGGTCATTTGATGGCGGTGATGCGCCACAACGAGGCGGGCATCCAGGAGGATCAGGATATCGAGTGCCTCCATGACTTCCGAGTGGCGGTACGCCGGTCGCGCTCCCTGCTAACGATGCTGAAAAGGGACCTTGATCCAGCGTTTCTGCCAGATCTCAGGAAGGGCCTGCAGGTCCTGGGGCAGGCCACCAACGCCTTGCGCGACCTGGACGTCTACATGGCGCAGCGGCCGCACTATGAAAAGATGCTGCCTGCCGTTCTGCGGCCGGCCATCGCCCCTTGGTTCGAAGCCCTGGGGCGCCGGCGCGAGCGGGAAGCCATCAGTGTGAAACGTTTTCTGACCTCCAGAACCTATGGGCGCATCATGGACGACCTGGCGCGCTTTGCGGCCGGTGAAGTCGGAACAGGATCGACCCCCAATGCCTATACCAGGCCTCTCATCGAGGTGGCCCGGAAGGCAATCGACAGAAGCTTCGCCCGGAGCCTGCGCATCGGCCGCCGAATCAGTGCCGCCTCGCCCGACGATCTCCTGCATCGTCTGCGTATCCAGAGCAAGCAGTTGCGTTACGCATTGGAATTTTTCCGCGATCTGTTTCCTCCGGGTCCGGCAGGCGTTGCGATCCGGCAGGTCAAGGCACTCCAGGAGTGCTTAGGCATTTACAACGATCGGTCAGTCCAGCAGCAATTCCTCTTCGATTATCTGAAAGGTATCCCGGCGCCCTACGGTCCCCGCCGCATCGCCCTGGCGGCGGCTATCGGCGCATTGATCGGCCTGCTTTTTCTGGAAAAGGTGCGGCAGCGCAAAGGTTTCGAAGAAGTGTTCGCACGTTTCAGCGACCCGGTCCAGGTCCGGCGATTCCGCAAGCTGTTCGCTCAGGACGGGAGTTAAACGTTTCCCTGCGCTTGCTTATCTGCGCAGAATAGATAAACCAGCAGTTCAACCATGGTTGAGGGGTGAGCTTTTCAGACTGCCCAACGCCTTGACAGTTGTTCACTTTGCCTTTAGGCTCTTGCTCATAACACACCGCAATTAAAAATGAATGATAAGGAGCCTCGGATGTTTGCCATCGAAGACTGGAGTAAAGAGAAGGTCCACTCGGTGATGCGGGAAGTGCTTTTCAGCTTCAACTACATGTGGTTCCTGATGGAGGCCTGGGCCAGGCAGAATTGTCCGGAAAAAGCCCAGGGTGAGGATTTTATGCGGCTGAATGACGAGTTCGGGCGCCACCAGGCGCAGCGCCTGGGAAAGGTCGTCGATGACAAGCTGACCGGCGTGGCGCGCCTGGTGGCATTCGTGCGCCATTCCCACTGGTGCGCCTTCGAGGAGATCGAGTTGACCCCGCTCTCGGACCAGCGCCTGCGCATGCGAACCATAGGCTGCACAGCCCAAAAAGCCGCGCGCAAGTGGGGTATGTCCCATTACGATTGCGGCCAGAGCGGGTTGCGGCTGCGCACAGGATTTTTCAAGGAGGTTATTCCCACCGCCCAGGTAGAGCGCATCTTTACCCCGCCGGAGGAGAAACCGGCCGGAGCTCCTGACCAGGCGGCCTGCGAATGGATCATCACGATCTGACCCGCACTTTGCAAGGTATCCGAGATCCTGCGCGGATGCATGATATGGGAAGCGGGAAGGGGCGGAACCGAACTCGGTGGTTTCAACCAAAAACAAAAGCCTGCTGTTTTTGCAGCAGGCTTTAAGGTTTTTGGTGCCGAAGGCGGGATTTGAACCCGCATGGCTCGCGCCGCTACCCCCTCAAGATAGTGTGTCTACCAAATTCCACCACTTCGGCAAAAAGGCTTCTATGGATTGGCCTTTTCCGGTTTCTCGGACGGCGCCGTGTTGCTCTGGGGCGCTGGAGCCGGGGCCGCCGGTGGGGCGGCGGGCTGTCCTTCGCTCGGTTGGGCCTGGGCTGCGGGCGCTTTCTGTTCGGTGGCCGCAGCCGGTGCTGTTTGCTGCGCCGGGGTTGTCTGGCTCGGGGCCGGCGGGGTATCTGTTACAAGATCCGACTCCTGCCGGGTGCCGGCCATGTAGGCCAGCGAGAGCGACGTGAGCATGAATACGATGGCAGCGGCGGTGGTGGCCTTGCTCAAAAATGTGGAGGCGCCGGTGGCGCCGAACAGCGTCTGGCTGGCGCCGCCGCCGAAGGCCGCTCCCATATCCGCGCCTTTGCCCGTCTGCAGCAAGACGATCATGATCAGCGCGATACAAACGATCACATGAATGATGACAATCAAGATAGACATGTTGTACCCGTATCAGCCTCGATAGTGCGCCAGCTGGCTAAATGTTTCCGGGTCGAGACTGGCACCGCCCACCAGGGCGCCGTCCACATCCGGCATGGCCATCAACTCCTTGATGTTGGATGGCTTGACGCTGCCTCCGTACAGGATCCTCACTAGTCGGGCGAAACCGTCGTCCACGATGCCGGCAAGTTGCCGGCGGATGTAAGCGTGTGCTTCCTGGGCCTGTTCTTTGGTGGCGGTTTTTCCGGTGCCGATGGCCCAGACCGGTTCATAGGCCACTACCAGGGTCTTCAGATCCTGTAAAACAAAGCTCTCTAAACCTTTTTGAATCTGTTTGTCAAGCACAGAAAACGTCTGTCCGGATTCCCGTTCGGCTTCGGTTTCACCGATGCACATCACAGGTCGCAATCCGGCGGCGACCGCCGCCCGGATCTTGCGCTGGACCGTCTGGTCGGTTTCTCCGAAATACTGACGACGTTCCGAATGGCCGACGATGGCATAGCGGCAGCCGGCGTTGACCAGCATGGCGGCGGAAATTTCACCGGTGAAGGCGCCCTGGTTCTCCCAGTGCAGGTTCTGGGCGCCAAGGGCGATGTTGCTGCCGGCAAGGACGGCTGCCACCTGGGAAAGCGCCGTGAAGGTCGGGGCGATCATGATTTCCACCCCGACGGCCTTGGCCGTGAGTTCCTTGAGATGTTTGGCGGCCTGGACCGCTTCGTCGCCGGTCTTGTGCATCTTCCAATTGCCGGCGATCAGGGGAAGGCGGGTCTCCATCATGGTTCTCCTTCCAGTCTATATTGTTCAAATCAATTCGAATGGGACCGGTTCAAGCCCAGCGGAAAGGTTGCGAATCGACGTTTGAAGCAAAGGTGTTGTGCCGATCGGGGTGCCTCGGGAAAAGGCCAAGGCACCCCATCTGATGATCAGAGCGTGCTTCCCACCAGTGCCGCCAGATCCACCATACGATGGGAGTACCCGGTTTCGTTGTCGTACCAGGAGAGAACCTTCACGGTTTTGTCGATGACATAGGTGTTGCCGCCATCCACCACCGAGGAAAGGGTACTGCCGTTGAAGTCCGAAGAGACCAGCGGCAGTTCGGTGTAGCCCAAGATGCCGGAAAGGGGGCCTTCGGCCGCGGCCTTCAAGGCCTCGTTGACATTGGACACCGTCACACCGCCCTTGTTGATGTTGACCACCACGTCCACCAGTGAGACGTTGGGGGTGGGCACGCGGATGGCCAGGCCGTTCAGTTTTCCGGCCAGTTCGGGCAGCACCAGGGAAACGGCCTTGGCTGCGCCGGTGGTGGTGGGAATCATGGAAAGGGCCGCGGCCCGGGCGCGCCGCAGATCCTTGTGGGGGAAATCCAACAGCCGCTGGTCGCCGGTGTACGAGTGAATGGTGGTCATCAGGCCGTTCTGAATACCGAAACTCTCCATCAATACCTTTGCCACCGGCGCCAGGCAGTTGGTGGTGCACGAGGCGTTGGAGAGGACATGATGCTTTTTGGGATCGTAGGTGGTGTGGTTGACCCCCATGACGATGGTGGCATCCGGTTCCTTGGCCGGTGCCGAAATGATCACCTTGCGGGCGCCGGCGGTCAAATGTTTGGAAGCGTTGGCCCGATCTACGAACAAGCCGGTACACTCCAGGACGATGTCGACGCCCATGGATTGCCAGGGCAGTTCGGCCGGGTCTTTATAGGCAGTGTAGGCGATTTTTCGCCCGTCCACATAGATGGCTTTGTCTTCGGCGCGGACCTCTTTGTCGAGCTTGCCGTGAACCGAGTCGTAGGTAAGCAGGTGGGCCATGGTTGCCGCGCTGGTGAGGTCGTTGATGGCCACCACCTGGATGTTGGGGTTTTTCAAGGCAGCTCTGAAAACGACGCGTCCGATTCTGCCAAATCCGTTGATTGCTACTTTGATGCTCATCTTTTCTCCCTTCTTGATGATTATGAGACCTTTTGCAAGATCCGGTGGTTTTATCCCTGGCTGCGCTTGTTGCCTTTGAGAATGCCGCTTGCCAGGGAGATGCTTTTTTTGCCGAACCCTTCCAGCGATTCCGCCAGTTCGGTCAATCCCTTGGAATTGCGCAGGCCGATGGCTTTGATCACCATGGGCAGGTTGACGCCCGAGAGCACTTCGATATGGCCCTCTTCCAGGAAGGCGTAGCTCAAGTTGGAAGGGGTTCCACCGAACATATCTGTCAGGATCAACACCCCTTTTCCGTTGTCAACCTGTTTGATTCCCTTTTCGATTTTAGTTCGCAGATCAGCGGCATTTTCCCGCAGGTCGATGGAGATGGCCGCCAGCGAGGCCGGCTTTTCATTCAAGATGAACTCGACGCAATCGATCAGTGCGTCTCCCAGTTGCCGATGACTGACGATGAGGATTCCGATCATGTTAGGTTGTCGTCCTTTTTCATTGGGCTCGGCTCGAAGCTTCGCTTTGGGTTCGTGGCGTCCGCACCGCCCTTCACCTCCCGGGCACCGATCTCAGGTGAGTTGAATGTCCCGGTGGATCAGACGCACCGTGGGTTGGGTGCGCTGGATATGGTCAAAGATTTTCTGGGCGATGACCACCGAGCGATGGCGCCCACCGGTGCATCCGATGGCAATGGTCAAATAGGCTTTGCCTTCCTTTTCGTATAAAGGGATCAAATGGTCGAGCAGCTTTAAATATGCATCCAAAAACATTTGCGTTTCCGGGTCCTTGAGGACGAATTGCTGGACCTCCAGGGATTCTCCGTCCAGCGCCTTGAGCTCGGGCACGAAATAGGGGTTGGCCAGGAAACGCACATCCATCATCAGATCGGCTTCGGCCGGATTGCCGTGCTTGAACCCGAAAGAGACCACGTTGATGGCCATGCCGGTGATGGCCGTGTGCCGCCGCGCAATATTGAGAATGGCGAATTTGAGTTCGTGGATGCTGTAGCGCGAGGTGTCGATGGAGTAGGCGGCGGCGTCGCGCAGGGGACGCAGCTCCCTTTTTTCTTCGCGGATGGCGTCCAGCAGGCTGCCCCGGCGTCCTAGGGGGTGGTGCCGACGGGTTTGATTGTAACGCCGCAGCAGGACCTGCTCGTCGGCATCCAGGAAAACCGTTTTTATCAGATAGCCCTGCCGATCCAGATCGGCCATCAAGGTGCCGTAGTGGTGCAGCAGGCTCTTGTCGCGCAGATCCATGCCCAGCACCCATCCGGCGGTGTCATCCTCTTCGGACACCGGTGGCGGCGTGCGCAAAAAATGCGGTACCACCTGGATGGGCATGTTGTCGATGCAATAGAAACCGGCATCTTCGAAGGCGGCCAGTGCCGTGGTTTTACCGGAGCCGGAGGTGCCGGTCACGATGATGATGGGCCGCTGTTTCATCACTAGAAGGGTTCATCCTTTTCCTGGATGATCTCTAAGATTTCTTCGGGGCTTTTGGCGTGCCTGAGCTGGGATTTGAACTCGTCGTTCTTCAGCAGTCTGGATAAGCGTGCCAGTAGTTTGAGGTGCAGCCCGGCCGAATCCTCCGGCGTGAGCAACAGGAAGAAAAGATGCGTGGGCCTCCCATCCATCGAGTCGAAATCCACGCCCTTGCGGCTCAACCCGAATCCCAGAATCAAGGACGGCAGGTTCTTGAGCTTGCCATGGGGAATGCCGATACCACCGCCGATGCCTGTGCTGCCCAGGCGCTCGCGCTCCAGCAGCACCTTGACGAGCGCTTCTGGTTCGGCGCCCGTCAGCCGTGCTACGGGCGCCGCCATTTCATCCAGAACGCCTTTTTTGTCCGTGGCTTTGAGATCAGGGCAGATGGTCTCTTTATGCAACACATCCAGGATCTTCATGCTATTTCACCGCTGTCTCGGCCCTTTCGCCACGCTTGCGTTAGATTCGCCACTCTCGTTCCCGTTGTGCGTCCCGGTTTAGGGGTTGGGCTGAATCAACCCGTAATGGCCATCTTTGCGGCGGTAAAGGACGTTAACGCGATCCGAGCGCGCGTTGGTAAAGACCAGAAAATTGTCCTCCACCAGATCCATCTGCATGATGGCTTCGTCCACATCCATGGGTTTGTACTCGATGTTTTTGATCATGACCCGGCGCTCGCCCTCATCTTCGAGGCCTTCCGCCTGACCCGGAGCCCCCTTGGCCTTGCCTTTGCCGGGCCGGTGGTCGCGGATCTTCTGCTTGTTTTTCTTGATTTGCTTGTCCAGCTTGTCCAGGACCATGTCGATGGCCGCGTACATATCCTCGGTCTCTTCCCTGCCGTTGATCGTCAGGCGGTCGCCGGTGATGTTGACTTCGGCGATATGTCTGAACTTTTCCACCGACAGCACCACATTGGCTTCGCCCGGGTTGTGAAAATATTTGTCGAAACGGTTCAATTTGTCACTGACATAGGAACGGATACGATCGGAGGGGTCAAGGTTCTTGAAAGTGACCGATGTTTGCATAGAGGATGCCTCCCTGGGGTAAGTGGATCGATAAGTTTTTTAAGATGATTGCCGGCGTCCATATGGGCACGCTGAAAATAATCCTTTTCGGGTGGAAAACAATGTTCGCATGGGCAATGGCTACGAGTACCGTTTGCGTTTGCTCGACGGCAGCACCCCCATCATTTCACGATACTTGGCGACCGTACGCCGGGCGATGTCGATGTTTTCAGCCTTGAGCATTTCGGCCATCTTGCTGTCGGACAGGGGCCGGCGGGAATCTTCGGCTTCGATCATACGCCGGATCTTTTCCTGAACGCTGGCCGAGGCAATGGCTTCACCATGGACGCGCTTGATAGAGCTGTTGAAGAAGTATTTGAGCTCGAAGATGCCTTGGGGCGTGTGGGCGTATTTGTTGGTGGTGACGCGGCTGATGGTCGATTCGTGCATGCCGATATCCTCGGCCACGTCCCGCAGGACCATGGGTTTCAGGTGCGCAATGCCCTTGTCGAAAAAATCCCGCTGATATTTAAGGATGCTCTCCATGACCTTGTAGATGGTCTTCTGGCGCTGGTGGATGCTGCGGATCAGCCAGGCCGCCGAGCGCAGCTTGTCCTGGATATAGTTGCGGGCATTGCCGCCTACTTCCTTGTCCCGGGTGATGGCTTGCTTGTAGAAGGAGTTCACCCTGAGTTTGGGCAGGCCGTCGTCGTTGATCACGATGGCATAGTCGTCTTCGGTCTTGTAGACGTAAATGTCGGGGGTGATGTATTGCGGTTCATCTTCGCTGTATTGCCGGCCGGGTTTGGGCTCCATGGCGGTGATGATCTCCACCGCAGCGATCACTTCGTCCAGACCCACCTTCAGCGCCCGGCAGATGGCCTTGTAATTTTTATTTTCCAGGTGGTTGAGGTGTTCCTGGATGATTTTGGTCACCAGGGTGTCCTGCAGGCCCAGGGTCTTGGCCTGGAGCATCAGGCATTCGGTCAGGTCACGGGCACACACGCCGGTGGGATCGAAGCTCTGCAGCAGGAAGAGCACCTCTTCGATGTCCTCGACGGTCACCCCCCCCTGCTGGCCCAGCTCCTCGAGGGTGACCTGCAGGTAGCCGTCCTTGTCCAGGTTGCCGATGATCAGACTGCCGATCCGTTTTTCCTCGGGCGTCGGTCTGGACATCAGCAGCTGCCACAGCAGGTGATCGCTGAGGGACTCTTTGTGGGAGATGAAGGCTTCGTACTGGGGGCTGTCGCGATCTTCGGTTTCGAGGCGGGTACGGCCGGGGGCGCCGTAATCGTCTATATAGTTGCTCCAGTCGATATCACTGGGGATCTTTTCATCGATGGTGACCTCTTGGGGCTTTTCGACCTCTGGCAACTGGACCGGCTCCTCCGGGCTGAGGGCATCCCGGGTGAGGGTCTCCTGGGTCTCTTCCAGGGTGGGGTTCTCCTCCAGCTCCTGGCGGATGGCATCCATCAGCTCGAGGCGGGACAACTGCAGCAGCTTGATCGCCATCTGCAGTTGTGGCGTCATGATGAGCTGCTGGGTCAGTTTGAGTTGTTGTCGCAGTTCGATGGCCATTTTATAACCTGAACTCTTCTCCCAGGTAAAAGCGCCGTGCCACGGGGCTGTCCGCGATGGCTTGGGGCGGCCCTTTTTCGATCACCTCTCCGTCGGCCAGAATAAATGCTTCGTCACACACTTCCAGAGTTTCGCGCACATTGTGATCCGAGATCAAGATGCCGATGTTGCGCTTTTTCAAATGGCCGATGATCTTTTTGATATCGGCCACCGCCAGCGGATCGATCCCGGCAAAAGGTTCATCCAGCAAAATGAAGGCTGGATTGGTGGCCAGGGCCCGGCTGATCTCCAGGCGCCGCCGTTCACCCCCCGAAAGCACGCTGGCCCGCTGCGCCCCCAGGTGCCGGATGCCCAGTTCGTCCAAAAGCGCCGCAGCCCGCTCTTTCTGTTCGGACCTGGCCAGGGGCATCGTTTCCAGGATCGCCAGGATGTTCTGCTCCACGGTCAGCTTGCGGAATATGGAGGCTTCCTGGGGCAGATACCCCAATCCCTTGCGCGCCCGGATATACATGGGAAATTGGGTGATATCCTCATCGTCCAGGCGAACCCGGCCGGCATCCGGCCGCACCATCCCCACGGCCATGTAAAAGGTGGTGGTCTTGCCGGCACCGTTGGGCCCCAGCAGTCCGATGACCTGTCCCGAGGTCACCGACAGGCTCACGGTCTTCACCACCTGGCGTCTGTTGTAACTTTTTGCCAAATTTTCAATGGCCAAGATCGCCATAGGGTTCCCAATAAACGGTGGACGAGCAGGTATAACAGCTCGTCGGGTTCAGTTCAAGCCCCTTTGATCCGAGCGGATAATCGCTTTCACCTGACCGACCATTTCCACCTTCCCGCTTTCACGAAAGAAGGTGATGGTGCCGCCCTCGATCACATCCAAACCGCTGGTAATCTGCGCGCCGGGTCCGGAAAGGACCAACTTTCTGTCGCTGGTAGTATAGACGGCCTTTTCGCCCAGGGCAACTCTGTTGTCCAGGGCGATGCGTACATGGCCGGTGGCTTCGATGGTATCGATGCTGTCGGCGCCGGGCTGCCCTGTGCTGGCGCCGTCGCCTTTTTTGTAGGAGAGCTTCATCCGGTCGGCGGTGATGGTGGTTGTCCCCTGCACCACTTTGACGTTGCCGATGAACTCCGCCGTGCGCTGAGCGGTATCCGACACCAGTCGGTCGGCGCTGATGTGGATGGGGCTCGCCGATTCAGGCGCAACCGGTCTGTCTTGCGCCGACACGCTCGGCGGGCCCAGGGCATAGCCCACCAGCACCACAAGGCAATATATCCAGAGACGGCAGCGTCTGCGGCCGATGTCAGAAATCGAATCCTGCATTGAGATTCCCTTCCACGCGCCCATCGAAATAGGCCCGGTTTTCCTCGAGATTATATGTCATTCGATCGGCGCGCAAGTCCAGGGAGGGGCCGATGACCCGAACCGGGGTCTTGCTGTTGAGCACTCGTTCCTTGTGCTGGTACTTCAGGTTATCGGTCTGCAATTCATACTGGTCGTTGCGCAAGCGGACCTCCCCACGCGCCGTCATATCGTTGGTGCGAGTGTTGAGCACTCCTTTGCGGGCCGTCAGGTGGATCTGGCCCCCGTCCGCCATGATGAAATCCACTCTGGGGCCGGTGAGGATCATGCGGCCGTTTTCGGTTTCCAGTTGGGCCGAATCGGCATCCAATTCCCATTGGACCTTGCCCTCTTTGGTGGCGGTCTGATGGACACCCACCAGGGTCATGAGAGCGTCCGAAGCGATTTCTTTGGCGCTGGGAAGGGGCGCGCCGAGATGATTGCGGAGGCGGGGCCAGCGGATGGCCACGGTGGCGGCCATCACCAGCAGGACTCCGATGATCAGGTATTTGAAGAGGTTTTTATGGTCAACCATGGAACAGTTTCTGGACCAGCTCGTCCCAACGGCCCTGGGCTTTGAGGATTGCGTCGCTCACTTCGCGCACCGCGCCCCGACCGCCTCCGGCGCGGGTTATCAGGTGGGCCACGCCGCGCACGGCTTCATGGGCATCGGCCACGGCCACGGCCAGGCCGACCTTCTTCATGACGGCCAGATCGGGCAAATCGTCTCCCACGAAAGCGGCGGCCTCTGCAGACAGGCCGGTGTGGGCCAGTACCTGATCCAAGACTTTGGTTTTGTCGCGGGTGCCGTCGAACACCAGGTCGATGCCCAGGTTGGCGCAACGATGGCGCAAGGCCTGGCCGCTGCGGCCGGTGATGATCCCCACCTGGATGCCGGCGGCCTTGAGCATGCGGATGCCCACACCGTCTTTGACATCGAAGACTTTGAACTGCTCGCCGCTGTCACCGTAAATGATCTCGCCCGCGGTCAGGACGCCGTCCACATCGAGCAATACCAGGCGGATCGCCTTGAGTCGTTCCAGCGTCATGGCGTGCCGGTTTCCGCGATGACCACCTCGCGGATGGTTTTAAGCTGTTTCAGGAGCAATTCCAGGCCGGCGGTGGGCAAAGAGTTGGGGCCGTCGCACAGGGCATGGTCGGGGTCGGGGTGCACCTCCATGAAAACCGCGTCGGCGCCGGCCGCCACGGCCGCCCGGGCCAGCACCGGCGCGTATTGGCGTTGGCCGCCCGAGCTTTTGCCGGCCCCGCCGGGCAGCTGCACGCTGTGGGTGGCGTCGAAGACCACCGGGTATCCGGTGGCGCCCATGATGGGAATGGCACGCATGTCCACCACCAGGTTGTTGTAGCCGAAGGTCGCGCCCCGCTCGGTGAGCAGGATCCGCCGGTTGCCCACCGAGGCGATTTTTTCCACGATATTGGCCACATCCCCTGGGGCCAGGAACTGCCCCTTCTTGATGTTGAGGGCCTTGCCGGTGCGGGCCGCTTCCAGGATGAAATCGGTCTGGCGGCACAGAAAAGCCGGGATCTGAAGCACATCCAGCACCCGTGCCGCCGGTTCCACCTGGCGGATATCGTGGACGTCGGAGATCAGCGCGATGCCCAGTTCGGTCTTGATCCGGCCCAGGAGGGCCAGTCCCTTTTCCAGGCCCGGTCCCCGGTAGGCATCGATGGAGGTGCGGTTGGCCTTGTCGAAGGAGGCCTTGAAGATCAGGGGCAGGCCCAATTCGTCGGTGAGCCGCTTGAGCGTGGCGGCGATGCCGAAGGTCGTCTCCGGGGTCTCGATGACGCACGGACCTGCGATGACGGCCAGGGGGAGTCCTCGGCCGATGCGTAAATTGTCTATCTGGACGATGATTTGCATGCCGCAGAACTATCCCGGCCAGGTGCAAAAGTCAAGGCGGGGCCCAGGTTTGAATTGATTCTTCTTCTCCGCAGTGTTAATTTGCGAAATCCGTCCGTAGCACCAGGCCGTTGATACCATCACCGGATCCCAAGCAGAACAGGCGTGTTGTTTGTGACCCCAATCACATCCTGCTGAAAATGCCTGAGGATGATACCCGCGTGTCGCGCCGGGGTTTGTGACAGATGCGGATATCGGGTTCTCTTTTCTGAGTCACCCAACTGGGCGTACATCCTCTCGGGACGGATTTTCCTGTCGGGCAAATATCCTTTAACCGGAATTACAACCTTCCATCGGAATCCAAGACGGAGCGGGTTACCGTTGCAGATGCCGGGCATAAATTACCTGTTTCGCTGACTGGATGCAGTGGATTTCATAAGCAGGCAGAGGTCCGAAGGAGGTTGGTCAGGAGGAGTGCCATGATTTCCCTGATTTTGCTGGCCGGAATGGATGAACTGGAGGTTGAGAAAATCGTCGATGGGGTTTCGTCGACCCAGTCAAAAATCGTGCGGCTTTCGGCCATGGAAGCCGCCGGCAGTCAGATCGATCGCCTGAAGCCCCGCCTGGTGTTGCTGGGCACCCGGGGGGCGGATATCGATGAAGGCCTTGCCCTGGTGCGCGCGATCAAGTCTTCGCACCCGAATCTGCCGGTCGTCCTGATCAGCCGGACCAGTTGCGAAGCCCGTGCGGTCGCGGCCTTCCGGGCCGGTGTGGATGACTACTTCACTCCTTCGCTGCCTGCGGATGGACTGTCCAGATTCCTGAACCCTGTGCCTTCCAAAGCCGCTTCCGCGAGAGCCATGCCGCGGCCGGCGGGGAGCGGTCGCGGCCGGGACATGATCGGCGAAAGCAGGCCCATGGCGTCCATCAAAGCCCATCTGGCCCGCATCGCCGCAACCACCAGCACGGTGTTGCTGACCGGGGAGACCGGCACCGGCAAAGATCTGGCCGCCGAGATAATCCATTGGCGCAGCCGCCGATGCGGCCAACCCTTTGTGCGTGTCAACTGTGCCGCATTGCCGGAAAACCTGTTGGAAAGCGAGCTCTTCGGACACAAGAAGGGGGCCTTTACGGGGGCCGTGGCCGACCGGAAGGGCACCTTCGAGATCGCTTCCGGCGGCACCCTTTTCCTGGACGAAATCGGCGATATGAGCCCCTCCTGCCAGGCCAAGATGCTGCTGAGCATCGAGCACAAGTGGGTCTATCCGCTGGGGGCGCGTGCGGCCGTGCCCGCGGATGTCCGCATCGTGGCGGCTACCAACCAGGAACTGGAAACGCTGGTCGATGAAGGCCGTTTCAGGCCGGACCTTTACTACCGCCTGAATGTGGCCCGGGTGCATTTGCCTCCGTTGCGGGAACGCAAGGAAGATATCCCCCAATTGATCGCGCACATGATCGACCGCCTCAACCGACAGTTCGACGGCCACATCGAAGGCGTTGCCCCCGAGGCCATGACGGCGCTGCTCGGGCACCGGTGGCCGGGCAACGTCAGGGAGTTACACAATACTTTGGAATCGGCCTTTATCAACTGCAGTTCCCGGAAGATCCAGTTCGGCGACCTGCCGCCCGCCATGGCCAAGAAGCTCGATTTCGTCGACGATCCGCAACTCAACGAGCGGGATAAACTGCTGACCGTGCTGACCGCGGCCCAGGGGAACAAGAGCATGGCCGCCAAGCAGCTGAAGTGGAGCCGGATGCGGGTCTACCGGGTGCTCAAGCGTTACAGCCTGGAAGACAACCTGTAACCATGCGGACGTCTCCTGCGGTCCGGGCATAGACCCAGGCAATTCAGCCATCGGGGGCGCTTGGCCTCTGCACCTTCCCTTCTCTCCTCTCCGGAGGCGTTACAATCGGCCGTGACACCCGGGCTGTCGAAGCGCCGGCCGGTACGCCCCTGGAAGTATAAAATGCGTAACGATTTCATGCCGCTGCCAGTATGATCGATATTCCCTCCTGCCTTGGTATTCTTCTTGCTCGGTCCGGTTTCAGGCTTCCTTTCAGGCCTCTCAAACAAGCGAGGAAAGGATGAACCAGAAGGCCCGCTTCTCCCCAGGCGCCGACAACGTCGAAGGGCGTTATGTCAATTATTTCATGATCGGTTACAACACGGATGTCTTCGTCATCGACTATTTTCAGCATTTTCCCGAGGATCCCGAAGCCTGTGGGCGGCCGCAACCGCCCGACGAGCCCAAACTGCGTCTGATCACCAGCCCGTCGGACGCCCGCATGCTGCTGAACAGCCTGCGGGCCGCCATCAAGAAGTATGAAGCGGCCTACGGCCCGATCCAGAAGAGCAGGGTCGGGAAGTAAAAAGATCAGTGCCGTGAACAAAAGCGAACAGGCTTTTAAAACTGTTGAAAAAACATGCATGGAATCGACCATGCGGAGCTATGCGCTGGCAAAATAACCACAGGAGGCTGACATGGATATCATCGTTCAAAACACGGGCCGCTTCGGCTATTGGCTGACCCTTTCGGACGGCCGATCCGTGGAATTGTCGCCCAAGGCCGGGCCCGTAACCCTTCCCCAGAGGGAACTGGAGGTCAACGGCGCCTTGCAGAAGATGCTGGAGCGCGGGCTGGTCCGCAGGCTGGAGCCCGGCAAGACCGCTTCGAAGAAAACCAAGAGCGAAGCCCAGGCCGGGGCTGCCGGGAAGAAGTCGACCGGCAAAGCAAAGCCGTAGAAGGGCTCATCACCCGCTTCAAGGAAGGAGAAAACAAATGGCGACAGTTTCATATCCGGGCGTTTATGTCGAGGAGATCCCTGGCGGCGCCAAGCCCATCGAAGCGGCCAGCACCTCCACCGCCGCGTTCGCGGGCGAGTCCCAGAAAGGGCCGGGCACCTACGCCAGGCGCATCACCAGCTGGGAGGAATACCTCAAATACTACGGCACGTTCATTGCCGGCAGCAGCCTGGCCGAGAGCGTTTTCCAGTTCTTCAACAACGGCGGCCGCCAGTGCTACATCGCCCGCGTGCTGCGCTCCGGCGCCGGCATCGCCTCGGTCTCGGTCAACAACCGCGCGGGAACGCCCGTTGCCGATGCGATCACCTTCAGCGCCAAAAACCAAGGCGAATGGGGCAACTATCTCTACCTCGCCATCGAAGCCCCCGGCAGCGAGCCGGGCAACCGCTTCAAGGTCAGCGTGCGCCGCCAGACCGCGGCCGCCGAGATTCCCACCGGTGCAGAGGTCCCACCGCCCCTGGAGGTCTTCGACAATCTGAGCATGGACCCCGATTCCCCCGATTTCTGCCAGACCGTGATCAACCGGGATTCGGATTACATCGACATCGAGGTGGAAGCGGCCAACAATTCCATCCAGTCGGGTTTCATCCAGGGCGGCGCGATCACCCTGGCCGATGCGGCGGTGCCCGCCATCGTGGGCCGCCGATTTGAAATCAATATCGATGAGGACGGCTTTCAGCAGGTGACCCTGGCGGACAGCGCCTTTGCCTCCACGGTGGAAGTATTGCGCGCCACCATCCAGACCGCCGTGCGGGCCCTGACGGCCAGGCGGGCCAGGACCCCGGCGGCCGCTTTCACGGCCGCGACCTGCACCGTGGCCGCCGTCACCGGCGGCCAGATCCGCTTCACCCTCATCTCGGGCACCAATGCGGGCCTCACGGCCAGCACCCAGGCCGGCGCCACCCCCCGTTCGTCGGTGCGCATACGGCCGGCTGCGGCCGGCGACGTAGCCGCTACCCTCGGCTTCCGGGCCAGCGACAACCCCGTCTGTTCCGATGCCCTGGCGCCCCGCCGTCCGGCGCTTTTCGACGCGCTGCAGATCGGCGACAATGCGGTAGCCGGCAATGTGACCAGTGCCACGGCGGGTACCGACGGCACCGGCGCCCTGCAATCCTCCCACTTCGAGACCGCCTTCCATCTGCTGGACGACCTTTCGGACGTGAGCCTGCTGGCCGCGCCGGGCATCGGCACCACCTGGATCGTGGATGCCGGCATGAGCTACTGCGAAGGGAGGGAATTGAAGGACATCTTCTTCATCGGCGAGACCGGGCTGGTGGATGACCAGCCCGCCGAAGCCGAAGCGTTCCGCAAGAATCTGACCAAGGCCAATTCCTACGGTGCCGTCTACTACCCCTGGATCCTGGCCAACGATCCCGCCGGCCGTTCCAGCGTGCCGATTCATCTGCCGCCTTCGGGCTACATCGCCGGCCTCTATGCCCGCATCGACAACACCCGGGGGGTGTGGAAGGCGCCGGCCGGCACCGAAGCCAGCCTCAGCGGGGCCGTGGGACTTACCTACACCTTGAGCGATACCGAGCAGGGCAACCTCAATCCCATCAATGTCAACTGCCTGCGCCGTTTCGACCTCTCCGGGCTGGTCTCCTGGGGGGCGCGTACCATATCTTCCGATCCGGAGTGGAAGTACGTCCCGGTGCGGCGCACGGCGATCATGTTGCGCAAGAGCATCTACAACGGCATCCAGTGGGCCGTGTTCGAGCCCAACGACGAGCGATTGTGGTCCTCCCTGCGGTTGAATATCGGCTCGTTCATGAACGGTCTCTTCCGGGCCGGTGCCTTCCAGGGCGTCAAGGCTTCGGACGCCTACTTTGTCCGCTGCGGCCTGGGGGACACCATGACCCAGGGCGACATCGACCGCGGCCAGGTGATCGTGCTGGTCGGTTTTGCACCGCTGAAGCCGGCTGAATTCGTCATTGTCCGCATTCAACAAAAAGCCGGTCAGCAATAGCCGGGTGAAGGAGAGCGAATATGGCGGCACCCATGTTTCCGGTCAACGCGCATCGCTTTGACCCCTATCGGACCTTTAAGTTTCAAGTGATCATCGACGGCAAGCCGGTGGCCGGCCTGCGCAAGATGACGGCCCTGAAGAAGACCACCGAGGTGGCGGCGTGGCGGACCGGCGGCGATCCGAGCCACGAGCGCAAACTGCCCGGGGGCACCAAGTACGAACCGGTGACCCTGGAGCAGGGGCTCACCCATGACCCGGTTTTCGAAAAGTGGGCCAACCTGGTCAACAACATCCAGGGAGATGCGGCCATGTCCCTGGTCAACTTCCGCAAGGATATCGTGATCAATGTCCTCAATTTGCAGGGCAACGTGGCCATCTCCTACAAGCTCTTCCGGGCCTGGGTGGCCGAATTCCAGGCCCTGCCCGACCTGGATGCCGGCACCACCAATACCGTGGGCATCCAGTCTATCAAACTCGAGCATGAGGGCTGGGAGCGCGACACCTCGGTCACCGAACCCAGCGAGTCCTGATAGCCGATAGATGCACAGCGACCTCCAGACCTTCGACCTGCCCGGCGGCCTTTTCGACGGCCGGCGGGTTTACCGGCAAGCGCGCTTCGTGCCGCTTACCGGCCATATCGAGGCTCGCATCGCCGCCCTGGGCCAGCGCCCGCTGCCGGACCTCGAGCGCAGCATCGAGATTCTGGGCTGCGCCGTCGGTCTGGGGCCGGAACTCAAACCCGACCCCGGGATGGCGCGGCTGCTCTGCCTGGGGGACCGACAGTTCCTGATGCTCTGCCTTTCAAGCCTCGCCGGCGGTGAAGCGGTCTGGTTCCATCCCCAATGCGCCGGTTGCGGCCGCCATTTCGATATTCAAGTCCGGTGGTCGCAAGTTCCAGTGAAACCTGGTGGCGCCGGATATCCTTTGACTCAGGTGCAGTGCGGGGAGGAAATGCTTCGCTTCCGGATCCCCAACGGCCTGGACGAAGCCAGCATCCGGGGCCAGGCCTATGAACAAGCGGTGGCAATCTTGCTGATGCGCTGCCTGGTCGTCGATTCCGATAAACAGGACGCCGCGGCGGTCATCCGCAGCCTGACGCCGGCACAGATCGAAAAGATCGAGCAGTCCTTGGACACGGCGGCACCGGATGTGGGTTCCCGGGTGGATACCCAATGCCCGGAATGCGGCCGCCCCCAGGTGGTCGTCATCCCCATCGATCGTCCGCCGGAGGTGGCCCCGCTGGTCCTGTACAAAGAGATCCACCTTTTGGCCCAGCAATACGGCTGGCGCGAATCCGATATCCTGGCCCTGCCGTCCTGGCGCCGCAAGCTCTATATCGGTATAATCGAACAGGCCCGAGGTTTTCATGGCTGATTCCTCCAACGCCCGCCCCGGCGGCTATTTCCACCGGATCGTCGCCAGCTCGAATTCCGGGGCGAGATCTGATAGGGTAGAAAATCGGTCTTCGGGACTGCCGGTGATCGGGTTGTTCGAGTCCCTGGTACCGCCTTGGCTGCCGGCGACGGAGATGACCAGCGACTGGCGTCAGACAAACGCCCCATCATCCCCGGCACCTGATGAGGGGGTGCGGCCTCAAGACGTTGATGTTACCAATCCTTCACTCGGTTGGGGGGAGGAAGGCCCTTTGTCCGGGGGGCGCCCCGGCTTGCATGCAAGTGCGGTTTACTTCGGTGAACCGGCTTTTCCCCGGTCCGATCCTAAGGCGGTCGGTAGCGCAAGCGAGAGTTCCTGCGATACACATGTCGAAGGCATAGGGCATACGGAGGTTGTTCACGCGAGTGGGCCTACAGCGCCTTCCTCAACTGACTGTATTGAATCCGGTGTTTCGAAAAGGCCTGAGTCACATCAGGTTTTGCTGAATGGCAGTAAGGTCGAAAGGTACGTCGATGCTAAGGACCGGAGGCAGCCAGCGGCGTTATCCCGCGACCGCGATCCCAGCGGTCCGGGCCGCAGCGGCCTGGGTAACGACCGCGCGGGCCTTCCTCCCCCATCCTCTTTAGAAAATCCCTTGGTCGAAGCCCCATCGGTCACCCTGCCGGAGGCGGTTCGGGCCCTTGCGCCGCAGGTGTCCGGGGGGGCGCAGGCATCCAGCCCGCCGAAACAACGAGCGGCCGAAAGGCAATCGGCCCCGGGTGAAACGGTGGCGGCGCCCCACCGGCATCCAGGTGTCGCATCTGCCCTCAGCCGGTCGCCATCCGGCGATCGGGACCCCTCGGTAGGGGATAGGGTAGCCGTTGATGCGGGGCCGAACCAAACCCCTTCAGGCGCAGGGCCGGATTCTCTGGTAAAGCCGATTCGGCCGAACGCATCGGCCCAAACGCCGCCATCTTCCTACGCCCCCGAAAGGGTGCACGCCGCGCCGCCGGCTTTGGCGGCCGCCGTTCCCAACGCGCCAAGACCCGAGCCGCCACCAACGATACCGCTGGTCGGCCCTGTCTTGAAAGCCGAACCGCTCCGGCCTTTACCCCGAGACGACCGGCCGCGTTGGGGCCGCGCCGATGCTCGGCAGGCGCCCGAACCGGCCAGCGAGCCCCAGGTCCGCATCGGCTGCATCGATGTCATCATCGAAAGCCCGCCGGCGCCCCCCCAGGCCGCCCCGCCATCGTCCCACGGCACCTTCGGCATGGCCAGCCGCTATTACTTGAAGGGACTGTAACATGGAACCCAACGCCATTTCCATCGCGGCGAGAAACCTGCGTGCCTACCTGGCCGACCGGCTCGCGCTCAGCGAAGACAACCTGCTCATCGGCCACCCCCTGGTCGCCGCGGCCATCGCCGATGCCAATCCGGGCGACCAGTTCATCAACCTCTTTTTCTTCCGGGTGGCTTACGGCGGATATCCGCCCGATGGAAGCAGCACGGAACCCTTCTACATCCGCATCTACTGCCTGATCACCGCCTTCGGCAACAACGAGACCGGCGATGACGGCACCATCACCCTCAGTGCCGGCGAAAACGACCTGCGCCTCATGGGTGGCGTCATGGCCCACCTGCACGCAGAACCCGTGCTGGCGGTCCAGGACGCTCAAGCGCAGACGGTGGCCCGCCTGCAGATCGTTTTAAGCCCCCTGGAGATCAGCGACATCAACAATCTCTGGTCCACCCAGGCCGACACGCCCTACCGGCTGTCGGTGGCCTATGAACTGGCCATGGCGCCCATTCCCCTGGCCATGGCCCGCGATACCACCAAGCGAGTGGCGCAGATCGGCGTGAATGCGGTCCCCGAAATGAAACAGCCCCTGCTGACCACCCAGGGCCTGGAGATCCCGGCCCGCGCCACATCCGTGGGCCGGGTGCGTATCGATACCGACCAGGCCGCCTGGGCGCCTCATTTGGTTCTGCTGGACGCGGACCAGCGGCCGGTCCACGCGCTCTTGTTCGAGGCCGGCGCAGTGCCGGCCCAGGTGGCGCTCATCGGCCTGGGAGAGAAGGATGCATCGGTCTCCCTGGTCTGGGAGCAATGGCATGCCCAGCAGGGCTGGCGAGCAGTCGCGCTCACGCCGGTGCCCACCGTGACCCTGACCGGCCCCCTCTTCGACCCGGCCGATTTCGATCCCGGCGAGGCGGTCTCCGTGGCGCTGCCGACCACCGCCCCGGGCCAGCTGATGCTGCACGCCGTGCGGCGGGTCGTCCTGCCCGGCGGCCGGGAACTGACCTTGCGCAGCAATCCGCTGCTGGTCACCATCTTCGCGGGAAATGGCCCATGAGCCCGTCGTCGCTATCACCGGAATGGCAGCGCATCGACCTGCTGTGCGGCTTCATTCAGAAAACCCGCCAGGGGCTCGGCATCGACGGCGATCAGAAGCAAATGCTGATCCGCCTGCAGCACCAGGTGCGGGCCGTCCGCCGGCAGCTGCCCTGGGAGGAATTGATCCAGGTCCACGGCCTGAGCGATCTCGACCAGGATATCATCGCCTGTGTGCTGGCGCCCGAGGCCCGCTCCCGGGTGGGATGGCGCTACCAGGAGTTTCAACCGGGCATCGCCTCGGCCTACCCGACCCCGGCTTTGCTGCAGGAACTGCTTTTCCTCGATGAACCCGGCACCGCCCTGCTGAACACGCGTCTGGGCGCCGGTGCGCCCATCGTCCGCAGCGGCTTGCTGGCCGAGTTGCCGGCCGGCACCTATCGGCCGCTCCTTCCCAGCGACAAGGCCCGGCGCCTGCTTCTGGGGCAGGCGCCCCTGGCGCCGGCCTCGCCCCCCGGCACCGTGGCGATCCAACCCTCGGCGCGCTGGGAAGATCTCGTACTGCCCAAGTACTGCCTGCGCAAGCTTCAGGAGTTTTTGCTCTGGATCACCCATAAGTCCTATGTGGTCCGCCAGTGGGGTGCGTACGTTCCCAGCGGGCCCGTGGCGCTCTTCACGGGTCCTTCGGGCACCGGCAAGACGTTCGCGGCCGAGGCCATCGCCGGCGAGATGGGGCTGCGCCTCTACCGGGTGGATCTGGGGCTGCTGGTCAGCAAGTACATCGGCGAAACCGAAAAGAACCTCAACGCGCTCTTCGAGGCCGTTGCCGGCAGCGATGGCATCCTGCTGTTCGACGAGGCCGACAGCCTCTTCGGCAAGCGCGGGGATATCAAGGATGCCCGGGACCGATACGCCAACATGGAGGTCAGCCATCTGCTGACGCGCATCGAGCGCCATGACGGGCCGTGCATCCTGACCAGCAACCTGCGCCACCACCTGGACCCGGCCTTTGCCCGGCGCTTTCAGATAGTGGTGGAGTTCCCCAAGGCCGCCGCCGCCGCCCGCATCCTGTTGTGGCGCAAGTACCTGCCGCCCCGGGCGCCCCTGGCCGGGGAGGTGGATCTGGACCTCATCGGCGCCGCCATCGATTTGACGCCCGGTCAGATCCGCAACGCCGCGCTGCACGCGGCCTTCCTGGCCGCCGGTGACGGCATGCCCATCGCCCTGAAGCACATTGCCGGCGCCGTCTGGAATGAGTTCGCCAAGGAGGGCCGCGAAATCATGCGTTCCAAGCTGGGCCCGCTGGCGGCCCACCACCCCCAGGGAGAAAAAGATGATTAAGATCGAACGCATCACCCTTCGCATCCGCGGCGGAAAACCCCTCGATGTGCACCAGGGGGTGCGCCTGGCCCGGGCCGTGGGCGAATCCCTGGCCGGCACGCCCGCCGAGCGACCAACGAACATCGAATCGAACCTCGGCCGCATCGGCCTCACCCAGCCGGCGCCGCCACTCCCGCAACCCGAAGCCCTGGGCAGCCGCATCGGCGGCCGCATCCTTTCCCGAATCACAAGGCGGTAAGCTATGCCGGACGGCAACTGGTCCCGCCTCCATGTCCAGAAAGGGGTTTTGCGCGAGTACACCAGCGCGCCATCCCCCCTGCGGCTGGAGTTCGAATTCAATCCCACCACCATCTCCCGGACCCGCAGCATCACCCTGCAGACCGGCGCCAGCCAGGCCACCCAGGGCGGTTACGATTTCGAGAACGAATCCGAAGTGCCTCGGGCGGCCCAGGGTATCAACGTCAATGCCGAGAGCTTCACCGTAAAGATCCTGCTGGACGCCACCGACCGCATGAACGCCGACGACCGCACCGCCACCGCCGAAGGGGTGCAGCCCGAGTTGGACCTCATCCGCAGCATGCTCGAGCCCAAGCTGCAGACCCCCCAGGGCTCGCGGACCCTCTCGGCCCTGGGGGAAGGGGATATCCGCGCCTTCTCCCGGCAGCAGTTCGCTTCGGTGCTGGTCTTCGAATGGGGGGTGCACCAGTTGCCGGTGTTCATGACCCAGGCCCAGATCGACATCAAGGAGTTCCTGCCCACCCTGAAACCCTATCGGGCCGAGGCCACGCTCACCCTGCAGATCATCGAGAGCAACAACCCCTTCTACCGGGAAGAGCTGCGGCGTCAATTCCGCGGGGCGGGCCAACAGGTATGAGAGGCGTGTTATGGCAGTAAAGTCGCGTTACGCAAACGTCCGGCCATTCGCTTACGAGGCCGGCGAAACCGCGGTTTTCCGCGGCGTCCGGTCGCGGGAGATCATCACGGCCGACGGGGTGCTCGAACACGTCGTGCGCCAGGGCGAGCGGCTGGATCTGATCTCCTTGTATTACTACAACGATACCCGCATGTGGTGGCGCATCCTGGACGCCAACCCGGATATTCTTTACGGCGGCGAACTCTCCCTGGCGCCCTGGGTCGGCCAGGTGATCCTCATTCCCCGCATGGAAGAGAGGGGAGGGCGATAGATGCCCGAGCAGCAGAGCCCACAGCTCAGGGACCCGGTGGAATGCGTCATCGTCGTCGACGATGAGGAGACCACCGCGCTCTATCCCTATCTTCGGGAAGCATGGATCAGCATTTCCCGTTCGGCTGCCGGCGCAGGCAGGCTGACCTTCGAATCGGTGCGCACCGAAGGCGGCGACTGGACCATTCAGGACGCGGGCGTCTTCGCCCCCTGGAAAGCCATCCGCATCGATGCCCGTTTCGGAAACTACAGCGAAGAGATCCTGCGGGGCTACATCAAGGAAGTCAACGCCGACTATCCGCAGCAGATGGGCGCGGCCACGGTTACGGTGGTATTCCAGGACGAATCGATACTCCTGGATCGGGAGCATATCAAACGCGTCTGGTCCGCCGAGGAAGAACCCATGAGCGACGGCGAGATCGCCCGCCAGGTGGCCGGCGACCACGGCCTGGACGCCGATGCCCAGGACGGTTTGACCAACACCAGCCTGAACAGCGACGGCACCAGCATCAAGCTGCTCCAGGACCGCGCCCAGGCCAACGGCTTCGAACTCTACGTGCGCCGGGGAACACTGCACTTCAAGCCCCCCGAATTGGCGGGCACGCCCCAGCCGGCCATTATGGTTTATGCCGGCGATGCCTCCAACTGTCTGAACTTCTCCGTGCGCTACGACGGCCATGCACCCGATGAGATCCAGGTGGTGCGGGCCGCCGAAACCGGCACCGGGCTCGAAGACCACACCGTGGCGCCGGACCTGCCCCTGTTGGGAGAAAATGCCGCGGAGAGCGCCGGCCGGGGCCTCTCCCCCTTCGTATGGGCCATGCCCCAGCCCGCCGGCGCCACCCTGGCCGAGGTCCAGGCCCGGGCCCAGGCCAAGGCCAACGAACTGGCCTGGAAGATCGTCGCCACGGGCGAGCTGGACGGCGCCCGTTACGAACACGTGCTCTACACCCATCAGACCGTGAATGTGGACGGCATCGGCGATTACTACGGCGGCACCTATTACGTGGACGAAGTTCAGCATCGCTTTGCCGGCGAAGGGTACCGCCAGAAATTCAAGCTGCTGCGCAACGCCACCGGCCAGGGCCAGCAGAGCAGCGGCGCAGACCCTCTGGCCGCGGTGAGGTGAAGCCATGGAAGAGACCGTCCTGCGGCTGGCCCGGCAGGTGGAGACCAGGCGTTACGGCAAACACCGGGGCACCGTGGCGGACAACCAGGACCCGCATAGGCTCGGCCGGCTCAAACTCCGGATTCCCTCGGTGCTGGGCGACCAGGCCAGTGATTGGGCCCTGCCTTGCCTGCCCTTTGGCGGCAGTGCCAACGTCGGCTTCTTCGCCGTTCCGGAGGTGGATGCGGCCGTATGGGTGGAGTTCGAGGAAGGAGACATCCACCGGCCCATCTGGACCGGCACCTTCTGGCAGCAGGGGGCCGACGTGCCTGCGGAGGCGGCCAAGCAAGACCCCACCACCCGGCTGATCCGCACCCCGTCGGGCCACGTGCTGCAGTTCGACGACGCCGACGGCGAAGAACAGTTCCGCCTGCGCCACCCCAGCGAGGCCGAGGTGCTCATCGACCGCAACGGGTCGATCACCCTCACCGACGCCGGCGACAATACCGTGCGCCTGGACGCCAGCGGGACCACCGTGGTGGTGGAGGATGCCAACGGCAACGTCCTCCATATGAGCAGCTCCGGCGTGACCGTCGAGGATGCCAACGGCAACAAGATCGAGATGGCTGCCGCGGGCATCAAGGTGGAGGGGCAGATGGTGACCCTCCAGGGCAGCGTGGTCAACCTGGGTGGTTCGGGGGGTGAACCGGTGATCAAGGGGACCACCTTTCTGGCCCTGTTCGCCACCCACATCCACACCAGCACACCCCTGGGAGGGCCCACATCGCCCCCTATTCCCCAAGGGGAGATGAGTTCGCTTTCCACCAAGGTGATGGCGACCTGAAAGCCTGAAAGGAGGCTGACATGCGACGGCTGGTCGATCCCAAATACATGCAATTCCCCTTTCGCATCGAGGCCGGTGGAGCGGCGGCCTCCGACCGGCAGGCCCATATCCGCGAGCAGATCGAGCAGGTGCTGTTCACCAACCCCGGTGAACGGGTGTTCCGGCCATACTTCGGCGGCGGCCTGCGCCAGATCATCTTCGAGCCCAATAACCCGCGGCTTACGGACCTGGTGAAGAAGCGGCTCGTCTCCAGCCTCACCGAGGCCCTCCACGGCGAAGTGGATCCGAGCAGCCTGGAGGTGGCGGTCTCCGCTGAAGAAGAGACGCTCGCGATCACCATCTGCTACCAGCTGGCCACCATCGGACGGTCCGAAGCCTACACCATCGCGCTGGCGCCGGAAGGATAATCGCACCATGGCCGAGCTATCGCCCCCCCAACTGGTATTCGATCAGGACGGCTGCCCGGACTGCGGCCAGCGCCGCATCGACCTGCCCGCCGCGCTGCCGGCGGTGGGGGATGACTTCACCTGGGCGCTGCGGGACTACGACGATTTCCGCATCATGATGCTCGAAGAACTGGCCGCGCGCTTTCCCGAGCGCAAGCGCTGGACGGCCGGCGATCTCGAGGTGGTCCTGGTGGAAGCCCTGGCGGCACTCCTGGATCAGCTGTCGGACATGCTCGACCGGGTGGCGGCCGAAGCCTATCTGGAGACGGCCCGGCGGCCCGAATCGGTCCTCAAGCTGCTCGCGCTGATCGGCTACGACGCCGTGGAACAGGCTCCCGAGACGGCCCCGGCGGACGATACGCTTTCCCGGGCCCAGCGCGAGGAAATACTGCTCGGCCTGTGGCGCACCGAGCCGGCCAAAATGGAGGCGGCCAAGCAGGCCGGTCCCCGCTCGATCCACACCCAGAAGCGGCTGGTTTCGCTGGGCGACTTCGATGTGCTCTTCGCCCGGCACCCCCTTGTCTACCGGGCCCATGCCTGGCGGGAGTGGGGCGGCTCCTGGCCGGTGATCCGGGTGGCCCTCAGCCTGTGGGACAACCAGCCCCTGGACAACAGCGAAGACCAGGCGGTGGACTATCCCCTCGATTTGCGCAACCGCATCAACCGCTTCCACGCCGAACAGGGGTTGCGGCCCATCGATTGGCAGCGCACGCCCAATCCTTCCATCCGCACCATTCTGAGGATCCTGATGGCGCGTTACCGCCTGGTGGGCCAGGAGGTGGTGCTCGAAGGCGCCCAGTTCGTGGGCATTGTCCTTTCCTTGTCCATCAGCGTCAGGGCCAACTACTTCCAATCCGAAATGCGCCGGGCGGTGGAGCACGCGCTGGGCCGCGGGCCCGAAGGGTTTTTCCGGCCCGGGCGCCTCGATTTCGGCGAAGATCTGTACGCCAGCGATATCTTCGAGACCCTGATGAAGCTGGAAGGGGTGGAGAATGTCTGTCTCAACCGCTTCAAACGGGTGGGCGGGCACTTTCCGGATCAGACCGCCAAAGGCGTCATCGTCCTGAGCGGGTTGGAAGTGGCGGTCTGCGACAATCGTCCGACTGCACCCGAACGGGGCTACTATCACTTGAAACTGCTGGGAGGGCGCCGAGGATGACCCCGTTGGCCATGGATCTGACCCGCTGGAACCGCGCCGGCCTCAACCGCTTCCGTTATATCCAGGGCAATGCGGCGGAGTACCTGGAGACCCTGCGTTCCCTGCTGGCCGCCCGGTTTCCCCAGTGGGAAAAGGTCCAGACCCTGGGCGGCGCCGGCGCAGAAGCGGTGGGCGACAGCGGCATCGATCCGGAGAACCAGGAGAGCGACCGCCTGGCGCGGGTGCTTTCGCAGTACCACGATGCGCGACGGGACTGGGCCTGGGAGATCTGCCGGAGCTTCGCCCGGGCCTGCCATGTCCTCACCGAACACATCGACGCCTGCGCCAACGAAGCCTGCCTGGGCACGGCCACCCAATGGGAGAACGTGCGCAAGTTGGTGGAGATGCTGGGCTACCACCCGGCCCCGCCGGCCTCGGCCGCCACCCGCCTGGTGCTCACCGCCAAGGCCGGCCAGGCCGGAATGGTGCAGAAGGGCTTCCAGGTGAAGCACAAGCCGCCCCAGGGAGGCCCGGCAATCATCTTCGAAACCCTGGAAGATATGGCCGTGGATGCGGCCTTGAACGAACTGCGGCTCAAGGATTGGGACCGGTCGCCGGCTGCCGTCGGGGGTGATTCCCTCTGGCTCGAAGGACGCCTGGAAGATCTCGGCCTGGGCGATCCCGTGGTGCTGGAAGAAGAACGGCGGGACGGCGCTCCGGGCTTTTGCCAGGCGCGGCTCATCACCGGCATCGCCCTGGAAGCGGATCGCACCCGCATCGACCTCTCCCAGCCGGTGGGCGGCGGGCACACCTATCAGCGCGGGTGGACCTGGGTCCATCTCAAACCCAAAGAGAAGCTCGGGGTGCTGGGTCCGGCCATGTCGGGCGTCCGGGAGCCGGGGCAGGCGTCGGCCCAGAGCGACCTTTACATGCTGCGCCTGGCCGACGCGCCCACGGCGCTGAACGCCGGCGATATCGTCTGCATTTCCGACAGCGACCGCGCCTATTACCGCCGTGTGGAGAAGATCTACGGGCGGCGCATCTATCTCAATGCCGCGGTGGGGTCCTTGGACCTGGAAAGGGCCTACGTCTCCCGCGCCCGCCACCTGCCGGTGGTCTCCCTGGTGGCGCGCGATCCCAAGCGCGACGACGCCGATATCTTCGCCCTGAAGGTCTGGGGGGACCTGTCGTACCTGCAGCATTCCCGCGTGGCCGACGTGCGCACCATCGTCCACATCACCGACGGGAAGAAGATGCGCCAGAAAGAGATCCCCGATTTCATCGTCCGGGATGCCGCCTACACCCAGCCCGGGGAGACCGGCGGGGGGTATACCATCCTCAAACTGCTCGACAGCGCACATCGCCTGGTCAACCCCCAGGCCATCGTGGTCATGCCCGTGGCCAGGGAGTGGCGCCTGGACAGCTACCTCGAGAACGATGTCCGGCAGCCCTTTGCGACCACCCTGGTCACCGCGGCGCCCAGGAAGATCCATGTGGGCGACTTCGCCGTGGCGATCTCCGGCCGCCAGTATGCCTGGGGCCGCATCGAAACGGTCTGCGTGGATGCGGCGCAGAAGTCGGCCGGATTGACCGTCGCCCGCTGGTATCACCAGGGCGGCGGCCGCTACTACCTGACGGAAACCCGCCTCTGGGGACACTTCGCGGCGAAGGTCCGCCTGGCCGGCTGGCAGGAGAACGTCACGGCCGTGGGCGACTCCCGCCTGCCCCTGGGTGCGGTGCCCGCGGCCCTCACCCAGGGTAGGTCGCTGATCCTGGAACAGTGGGCGGACGAGCGACGCGTGGCGGCCCTGGAGGCCAAGGTCAAGGCGGTCGGCGCCGACCACCTGGTGATCGACCAGGATCTCTCGGGCAAAGGGTTCACCCGTCACAACACCGTGATCCGGGGCAACGTGGTCCCGGCCGGTCATGGCGAGCGCAAACCGGTCAAGGTATTGGGAAGCGGCCGCGCCACCCTGGCCAATCAGGTGTTCCCCCTGGAAGTAGGCGAGGTCTCTTTCATCGCCGATGCCACCCAGTCCGCGGGGGTGCGGGCGGACATCGCGGTGCAGGTGGGCGACCAGACCTGGGAGCAGGCCTCCACCCTGGACGACGCGTCGCCCACCCAGGCCCACTATGTGGTGCGAATGACCGAAGACGGCTTCATCCGCATCGGCTTTGGCGACGGGGTCAACGGCCGTCGGGTGCCCTCGGGCAGCAACAACGTGCGCGTCAGCTACCGCGTGGGAGTGGGGCTGGGCGGCAATGTGGCCGCCGGCAGCCTGGTCAAGGCGGTGAAGCCCCACCCGCTGATCGCAGCGGTGGATCAACCGCTGGACGCCACCGGTGGCAACGACATGGAGGACAAAGCCTCCTTGCGGCAAACGGCGCCCGCCACGCTGCTGACCCTCGAGCGGGCCGTCTCCCTGAAGGATTTCGCCGATCTCACGGCCGGCCACAGCAGCGTGTGGCAGGCCCGGGCCTTCAAGCGGCCGGTGCGCCACGGCTATCTCGAGGTGGTGGACATCGTCGTGGTGCCGGCCGACGGCACCGCCCTGGGCGATCTGGAGAAGACCCTCACCGACTTCGTCCAGGCCCACGCCGCGCCCCACGTCAAGGTGCGCATCCTCGCGTTTGAGCTGGCGTGGTTGAATGTGAGTGTTCAGGCGAACATCGATGCCCAGTCCTTCGACCTCCAGAAGGTGAAAAAGGAGATCGCCGCCGCCCTGCTGAACACCTTTTCCCTCAAGAAGCGCAAGATCGGTCAGGCCCTCTACCTCGGCGAGGTTTACAGCATCGTAGAATCGGTGACCGGCGTGACCCAGTCGATCTGCACCATCGCCGTGGGCGGTTATACAGGCCCGACTGCGCCCAGGGCGGTTCAGGGCAGCGGCCATCAGGTGACTTTGATCCAGCCGGACAAGGGTCAGGTGTTTATTCTGGATCCGCTGCGCTCGACGATCCTCGTCCAATGACCCGTGACAGGTGACTTGCATGCCATCCGACGCTTCCCAATTCATCGCACGCCAGCTCTGGCAGCTGCTGCCGGAAGTCTACCGCAACCGCGACCGTGACCGCGGGGACCTGGGCAAATTCGTCGCCTGCTGCGGCGACCTGCTCCAGCAGATACACGCCACCCTCGGTCAGCGGCTGGCGGACGCCTTCCCCGATACCTGCCAGACCTGGTTGATTCCCTATTTTGCCCAACTGCTGGATGTGCGCCTGGTGTCGCCCCTGCTCGACGGCCAGCGCAAGGAGGTGGCCAACGGCGTGGCCTGGCGCCAGCGCAAGGGCACGGCCCACGGACTGGAGCAGATCGCCAAGGATGTGGGCCAGATGGAGGTGGAGCTGCAGGAGGGGTGGCGGCGCGTGGCTGTCACCCGGCGCCTGAACATGCCCCTGCTGCCGGTGGATGCCCTGGGGCAGCAGAAGCCCCCCGAGATGGGCAATCCCCTGGAGGCGGTGAAGCATCCCGGGCTTGAAAGCGCCTTCGTCGATTTTCGCCGGGCCTCCAGGGCCCGCAAAGCCAGCGTGGAGACGGCGGTCACCCATGAAACCAGCTTCGGCGGCCAGTCGATCCTCTGGCGTCAGGTCCATCCGGGGGGCGTGCCCTGTTTTCCGGATCACTACGAGGATGTGAGCAAGCGCACCGTGGATCTGCGGGCGCCCGACTGGCGCCGGGGTCATTATCATCCCAAGCGCGTGCTGCTCTATACGCCGCCGCCGGCCGGCTTCTTTCCACCCGACCAGGAAAGCCTGGCCTGGCTGGACCGGTTGGCGCATACTGATCAATTCGTCGAGATGGAAGAACGCGCAGTCGACGCAACTTATGTGGAAAACGGAGAAAGCATTCAAAGAATCGAACGGGTCTACCGCCGGCCGGCCGCCTTCGACCGCTTCGAGGAAGTATGGCGGCGCGACCGCTTCGAAAACGGGACCGTGCGCATGACCCGCACCTTCCGGGGGCTGCGGCCGGGGTCGCCGTTGAAGGTCACCGGAACGGTGCAATTCATGGATGCGCCGCCCGCCGGCGAAGAGATGGTCTACCGTTTCGAAGACATCTACCTGAGCGACACCATCACCGTGAAATACGGCCGCCTGGAATTCCAACGGGTGGCCGCCTTTTACGCCTGGGTCCAGAATGCGGATAAAATCCGGCCGGTATTTACTGCCACCGACAGCCTGATGCAGCGCATCCGCGTGGCCCGGGGCCTCTGCCAGTTGGCGTACTGCACGGTCCTGGGCGACATGACCATCGAAAAACTCCAGGCCAGCGACTGCATCTTGATGGCGCGGTTCGAGAAAGACCTGGCGACGACACCCTTGTCCGAGGTGGTCTGCGTGCGCTACTGCGCCGTGGCCGAAGGCCTGAGCGCCATCCCCGGGGCCTACCGCTGCACGGAAAAACAACCGTTGTTCTTCAGCCAGATCTTGGACACTCCCGGCTGCGGCGTCTTGAAGCCCGGAGCCCCGCGGCAGATCTGCTTCGGCGCCGAAGACGGCAGTGAAATGGGCGCGTTCCACCACCGCCACCATTGCATCGGCGCCATCGCCGTCAGCGACAAACTGGAAGATTTCCTGCCCGTGGGCATCACTCCGGTGATCATCCCCGACCCGCGCCTGTGGGTTGCGCCCCCTTGACGCCCATGAGTTCCCCATGATTGCAAAGATCCCGAAAACCGATTGATTGTGGAGCGAAAGTCATGAAAACCCAGATCTCGAGGGACAGTTTCCATGCCGACAAGCGCTATTCCGGCATCTACCAGCAACAGGGCCGCATGCTGGTGGACGCGGACTGGAACGAGCTGGTGGACCTCGTCAAGAACCGGCTGGACGAGGCCCTGGCCGACGTGATCCGCCAGGGCGCACCGCGCAGTGGCGGCGTGCTCGATTTCTCCACCGTCCCGCCCCGCATCCGTTGGGGGCGGCTCTATGCCGACGGCATTCAGGCCGAGCTGCGGCCGCGGGTGACGCCCGGCACGCCGACGCCGGTGACTTTCGATTTCACCCGGCAGCAGGATTTCCCCGGCGTGGAGGCCATCGTCCCTTCGGGCAACTATATCCTTTACGCCGATCTGTGGGAGCGGCCGGTCATTTCCCTGGAAGATGAGACCCTGCGCGACCCGGGCCTGCACGGCGCCGATACCTGCACCCGCACCCGGACCATGACCCAGGTCAAATGGTGTCCGGTGGCCGTCGACCCGGAGAACGCCGCCCAGAATCCCACGATCGGCACCGCCGGCCTGGACCTCTCGTTGCGCCAGACCGGCACCGGCGACGAGGCGGGCGATCCGTGCGGCGGCACCGCCGGGGTGCTGGACCTGAAAACCGGCAACTATCTCTTCCGGGTGGAAGTCCACCATGTGGCCGGTGCCGCCGCCAACCCGGACGCCGTCGTGCTCAAATGGTCTGCGGAAAACGGCGCGGAGCAGCACCTGGTGCGGGCCGACGGGGCGCTGGTGGACACGGTGCCGCCCGAATTCAAGTCGGGCGACTGGGTTTATGAATTATACAGCGGCATCAGCGAGACCCACCTGGGGGTCCAGCATGCCGCGGCTGCCGGTTTCCCCGCCCGGTTCGACCTGATCGCCGACGGCTATCCGGCCGTGATCCCCAACGCCGCCCAGTACGTCCGCCGATGGGACGGCTATTGCCGGCTGACCCGCGTCGGCACCGTCTGGTCGGCCGCCGGCAAGGACGGCGCCGTGGCGTTGACCCAGGTTTCTTCGAGCACCGGCGACGACATCGCCACCCACGGCGATGTGAAGTTCGAAGCCGGCGGGGTGAAGATCTTCCTGAACAACATGATCCTGTCCCTGGCGCTGGACGGCCGGACCTTCCTGGCCGGCGACTTCTGGCAGGCCATGGTGCGCGACAACACGGCGGATGGGGACCAGGTGCAGTTGTACTCCCGGGAGCCCATGGGCATCCGCCACCACTACATCACCCTGGCCCGTTTCCAGGCCGGCGCCATGGTGGGGCCGGACAGCACCGCCGTTCGCCGATTGAGCTTCCCCCCCTTGGGCAATCTCACCGCCGACAGGGTCGGCTACGATCCGGCCGCCGTCCAGGCCCGTTGGACCGACATCCACGACAACCCGGCCACCCCCATGCCGCTGACCGTCCAGGCGGCCATCGACGACCTGGTGCAAAACCTGGAGAGCAGCGACATTGCCTACCCCCTGCCGGGCTGCATTCCCGCGCTCGCCGTTCGGCGTCTGCTGCCGGCCCTCCAGGCCGTTGCCGACGGGACCCGCCTTAGCATCGACACGATCCTGACCGCGTTGCTCTGCGAGCTGCGCGCCACCACGCTGCCGTGCAGCGACGGCGGCGCGGACATCACCACCCAGGCCGCCCTGGACAACCGGGTGCACAAGACCGGCGACACCATGAGCGGCAAGCTCACCATCCAGTCGGACCTGGAGGTCAGCCAGAATATAGGCATCGGCACCGCCACTCCGGCGACCCGCCTGCACATCCTGTCCGGGACCGATACCAGCCCGACCACCCCCGGGCTGATGGTGCTGGGCCGCATCGACGGCACCAACATCTCCATGGACGACAACGAAATCATGGCCCGCAACAACAATGCCGTGGCCCCGCTGCATTTGAATCACGAAGGCGGCCAGGTGATCGTCAACGGCAGCGGCAACGGCAGCCTCAGCATAGGCAGCAGCGATTTCGAAGCGCGGCTCAACGTGAACGGCACGGCCAAGATGGCCGGCTTCAAGATGACCACCGGCCCCCAGAGCGACTACGTGCTCACCTCCGATGCCAACGGGGTCGGCACCTGGCGGCCGGCAACGCCTTTCGGGTGGCGGGTGGTAAACAACAACCTGGTTTTAAACAGCGATCAAATCACGGGAAATGTGGGCATCGGAACCAACGATCCCCAGGCAAAGCTCTATGTGAACGGCAATGCAGGCGTCAGCGGCACCCTGTATGCCACCCGGGTGTTCCGGGACAACCTTTTGGATAGTGTCAATTTCTACATCGAGCCGACCACCACCAGCACTTCGTTTGTGGAAATTGCCGGCTGGAGCGCCACGGTGGCCGTGCCCGGGCCTTCGCGGCTGCGCGTGGTGCTGGAGATCTCGGAATTTTCCGTCAACGGCGGCACCTTTTCTCCGGGGACGGCCAGGAACGCCTACATCCAAATGCGCATCGACACCACCCCAGTCCCCCTGTGGGGACACAGCCAGCTGGGCAACTGGACCCTGCAGAATCTGACCATCAGCCAGGAATTCCCCATTACTGCCGGTACGCACACCCTGCGGATCGATTGGCGGGTCAATCTGCCGCAATATACCGGAACTTTGAAGTCCAACCAGAGAAGGTTCGAAACCGCTTAGCAGCCTATTCGAAAAGGAGCGTTCGCATGCACGTGGTCAGAGAGAAAAAGAGCGGGCAGGTGCTCTTCATCGACTATTCCAGCAGCGGCAAACCCAGGGCGGCCAAGAGCGTTTACCCCCTGTTCGACCCCTCCAAGATGGAGTTGGGATGGACCAGAGAGCGCCACATCCCGGCCGATTTCGACATCGACGAAAAAGGTCGGATCGTTCCGATTCCGGTGGAACGGTTGGTCTCAGAGGGACGGGTGACGCCGGCGCCGGACCAAAAGGTGGTCAACGGGCGGATCGTTGGCAAGAGCATCGCGGAGCTGGTGACCGGCGGACTGCTCTCCCTGGAAGAAGTGAAGAAAGGCTACCTCGAGCGCTTCTCCCATGAGGCATTTCTCTTCAGGCAGCAGCTCATTCCGGATTACAAACTTCAGAACGCCGCCCTGGGCGTGTATGACGAGCAGACCGCCGAAAGCTTCAAGAGAACCATCGCCGCCTTTCGCCAGGAATTCTACCGCCTCAAGGAGGCCGTGGAAAAGGCGGCGTCGGTGGCGGAACTGGAGGCCATCGCGCCCAATTTTCCCGCTGCGCCGATTCCCTAATCGGCCATTTTGTCGAAGGCTGCCACCTGAAATGAAGACCCCTTCGTCCAAAGAACCGCCCGCATCGCGCCCCCATATCAAGGGGACCTCCGGCGCCAGGGGCCAGGTCCAGCGCAAGCGGAATGCGGAGGCCATCGCCGCCATCGGTTCGATCCTGTGCCCTTCGTCCACCCAGCGCAAGACCGTGGTCAACCCACCCGACGATCCTTTCGAGCGGGAGGCCGATGCCGTGGCCGACCACGTGGTGGCCGGGCGGTCGGCGCTGCCGATCTCCAGGCTGCCGGCGGCGGGTGCCGGCGGTGCCGTCATGGGCAAATCGAAGGAAGAACTCGAGGAGCCGGTCCAGCGCAAGTCCAAAGAGCAAGACGAGGAGCGGCTCCAGACCCACACCCTCCAGAAGAAGCGCGAAGAGGAAGAAGAGAAGCCCCTCCAGCGCAAAGAGAAGGAGGAGGAAGAAGAGATCCTGCAACCCAAGGCCATCGGCCTGTCGCCCTCGCTCCTGGCCGACCGGATTCTCGACAGCAAAGATGCCGGTGCCCCCCTGGCGCCGGCCACCCGTTCCCGCCTGGAATCCGGCATGGGGGTGGATCTCAGCGCCGTGCGGGTCCACCAGGACCGCCGGGCCCACCAGGCGGCCCGCGACCTGAACGCCCGGGCTTTCACCCATCGCAACGATATCTGGCTGGGGGCGGGCGAGTCCCAGGCCGACACCCACCTCATGGCCCACGAGGCCGCCCATGTGGTGCAGCAACAATCCGGGCTGGTGCAGCGGGTGGTGCAGCGGACCAACGGCGATACGGCTCCGGCCCCCGCCGCAGCGACGCCCGCCGCGACGGCCGCCGCGACGGCCGCCGGGGCGGCCGCCGAAACCGAAGCGGTCCCCGATCCCCGGGAGCTGCCCCTGGAAACCGGGCGGCTCAATCCGGACACCAACACCATCACCTTCTCCGAGATCGATATCCCCCGGTTCAAGATGGCGGCCCATCGCGGCGAACACTACAATGCCCACAAACCCTTGAAGCGCAAGCGCGGCTACGACCGCGGCAATCCGGATCAACGGGAGAAGTGGAAGAACGAAGTCAGCAAAGCCACCATCCGCACCATCCTGGAAGACAAGGTCAAACGGGCCCATCACGTGGAGACCGTCGACCCGGCCCTGACCTATGTTTTCGAAGTGCCCGTGCGCGGTTCGGGCGCGCGGCCGTTTGTCTTCGGCGACCTGGAGACGGTCTCCCGCGAACTGACGACGCCCATGTGGGGCGGCACGGCCCGTCGCAATCCGCCGCTGGTCTTCTTCCAGGTCGACCACATCGTCGAATTGCAGTTGGCCAACTGGAACACCGAGACCTGGGCCAATGAATTGGCCAACATGGAACTGCTCGAAGGCGCGGTGAACGAACAATCCGGCACCGATATCCGCGGCAACATCATCGACAAGGCCAACCAGTTCAACCAGGCGACCCACAACCGCTACGGGGCCGGCGCGGCCGACATCAAGGCCAACTACGATCTCGAATTTCTCACCCCCGTGGCCCGCGGCGGTACGGCCAATGTCACCCGTACCCAATATTGGAAGCGCAGTGAAATCGAAGCGGGCGATCACCTCAACGCGGTGCAGGCCAGAGATCCCTCGGTGCTGGGGGGGGACGGCATCGTGCGGGTTTTTTCCACCACCACCGGCGGGCTGGGCAAGTCTTTCCGCTGGCCCGGCGCCTTGACCCCCGAGGAGCGGCGCTGGCTCAAGCCCTTCGTCATCACCGAAAAGAATTTCACCACCGAGGGGGAGAGTGTCGAACAGACCCCGCAGCTCGGCGCCTTCCAAGTGAACGTGCCGGCGGACGATCCCGACTGGCGGCCCTTCACGGCCGATGCGCCGGTCCCCATCGACCGTATCCCCGGGGCTCGTTATGCCGGCGCCATCCGCAAGCAGTCGGTGCTGAGCCAGCTGCGCGGCCTGCGGCACAAGAAGATGAGCCCCATCGTGGTGGATCAGTTCGATCTGCTGCCGGACCAGGGCATCGTGGTCACCGGCCGGGTGATGCCCGAAATCACCCTGCTCGGCTCAAGTGGCCTGGGCTTCGAGCTGAGCAACGGCCGTCTGCGATTGTACAAGGAGTTCGCAGGCGAAGCGCTGAATGCGCCGGCACCCTTCGCCATCCGGCGTTCGTCGCTGACCATTTTTGCCGATACGGCTGCCGGTCTGGGGGTGAGCGGTCGGGTGGATTTCGGCATCGACCGGGTGGGCGAAGGTTTCCTGGGCGGATCGGTGAGCACCGGCGGCGGGTTGGCCTTCGAAGGCGGTTTCGATTTCGATTCACGGCTTTTCGACCCGGCCCGGGTGGAGATCCATTACCAGGACGGACGGGTCAGCGGCACCGGAGATATCGGCATTCCCGAAGGCAAGGTCCCGGGCGTCAAGTCGGCCAACCTCCATCTTGAAATCGGCGAAGAGCGCATCGCCGGCACCGGGACCGTCGAGCCGGCCATCAATGCCATCCGCCAGGGAACCGTCACCTTCGCCTACAGCCCCCAAGAGGGGGTGGTCATCGGCGGGTCGCTGGAATTGGCGGACAACCTGCCCAATGTCAGCGGCGGTTCGGTGGAAGCCCGCATCCGCCAACGGCCGGACAGCGATGCCTACGAATTGAGCGCCGGCGGCGAGATCCAGGCGGCCATGGCCGGTATCACGGCCACCTTGAGGGCCGACTACGAAAACGGACGCTTCACCGTGGAAGGCGAGGGCAACTACGCGCGGGGCATGCTCTCCGGTTCCCTGCGCATCGGCGTCACCAACCGCGCGGTGGGCGCCGACGGCCAATTGGGGGAAGAGGCCACGGACCGGATCATCGCCTACGGCGGCGGCACGATGACCGTCCGGATCGCCCCGTGGCTGCAGGGCACGGTGGGGGTGCGCCTGCTGCCCAACGGCGAGATCGAACTCTCCGGTGCCATCGGCCTGCCCGATGTGCTGGAGATCTTCCCGGAAAAGCGGCTGGACCGGAACATCTTCTCCATCAGCCTCGATATTCCCATCATCGGCTTCGCCGTGGCCGGCCAGCGGGTGGGCATCTTCGCCAGCATCGGCGGCGGCCTGGACCTGAGCGCCGGCATCGGCCCGGGCCAGTTGCGGGAACTGGGCCTGGGCATCACCTACAACCCCGACCACGAGGACCAGACCCGGGTCACCGGCGGGGCGCGCCTGGTGATTCCCGCCCAGGCCGGGCTGCGGCTCTATATCCGCGGCAGCCTGGGGGCGGGCATCCCCATCGTCAGCGCCGAACTGGGCCTGGAGGTCGGTGGCCGCCTGGGGCTGGAGGGGGCGGTGGAGGCCGGCGTGCAGGTGGAGTGGAGCCCGACCCGGGGACTGGTGCTCGATGCCGAGGGCGAAATCTACGTCCAGCCCCAGTTCCGCTTCGACCTCACCGGTTTCGCCGAGGTCACCGCCGACCTCTTCATCACCGAGATCACCCTCTACGAGCGGCGCTGGGAGCTGGTCGCCTTCGAAACCGGGCCGGACCTGCGCTTCGGCGTCCGCTTTCCCATCCATTACGAAGAGGGGCAGCCCTTCGACATCTCCTGGAACGATGTCCGGTTCGAGGTGCCGCCAATTAACACGCGCGAACTGATGGGCGATCTCATCGATCGCATCATATGAGGATTCCGCCATGAAAAAGAAGAGAAATACCGTTTCCATGCCGACGACAGAAGAGGGCGCCGTTGGTGGGCCGGGCGCCAAAGAGCTGGTCAGCCAGGGGGCCGTGCTGCAGATGAGCGGCGACCTGCAGGCGGCCAAAGCGGCCTATATCTGTGCCCTGGACAAGGACCCTCGCAACGTTACCGCCCTGAACAACCTGGGTTTCTGTCATGCCCAGGAGGGGGACTACGCCCAGGCCATGGCCTTATACGCCCAGGCCCTGGCGATCGATCCTTCGCGGAGCATGGCCCTGGCCAACATGGGCGGCGCCCAGGCGGCCCTGGGCCAGATGGACGCGGCCATCCGTTCTTTCGAGAAGGCGGTGGAAATGGATCAACGCAACGCCCTGGCCTGGGAGAACCTGGGCAAACTCTACCTCGCCGCCGGCCGCTGCGGCGACGCCGAGGCCACCTGGCGTTCGGCCCTGGCCCTGTTCCCGGTGAACGCCGCCCTGCACACCGCCCTGGGCACGGTGCTGGCCGCTCAGAACCGGCTGGACGACGCCGTGGCTTGTTTTCAAAAAGCGCTCTCCCTGGACCCGGACCACACCAAGGCCTGGGTGCAGCTGGGCATCGTGCTTTTCATGCGCCGCGATCTGGGATCGGCGGCCGTGGCCATGAAACGGGCCCTGGCCCTGGCGCCCGAGGACACCGGGGCCCGGCACCATCTGGCGATGATCGCCATGGCCAAGGGCGACGCCGCCGAAGCCGCCCGGGAACTTTCGCGCATCCTGATACTGGCGCCCAAGCATGCCAGGGCCCGCCTGGACCTTGGGGTTCTGGCGCTCTCCCAGCGGCGGTACCTGAAAGCCTTTGAGGATTTTCAGCAGGTTCTGGAAAACGACCCCGGCAATGAAAAGGCCAAGTACTACCGCTGCCTGGCTTCGGAGCTGCTGGGGCGGCGGGACCAGAGTCCCCCCCCGCAATTCAAGAAAGGAGAAAAACCATGAAACGCTCGCTTCACATCGGCATCAACAACTACCCGGGGACCGAAATGGATCTGTCCGGGTGCGTCAACGACGCCAACGATTGGCGCGCGGCCCTCGAAGCTCGGGGATTTACGGCCGTCTCCCTGCTCGACACCAATGCCACCAAGAGCAACATGGTGGCGGCCATCACCCGCATCGTCCAAGAGAGCGGGGGCAACGACATCGCCGTGATCACCTATTCCGGCCACGGCACCTGGGTGCCCGACACCGACGACGACGAAGCCGACGGCCGGGACGAAGCCTTGTGTCCCCACGACATCACCGAAGGGAAGATCCTCAAGGACGACGAGCTGTATGAAATCTTCAGCGAACGCCACCGGGGCGCCCGGATCATCCTGATCAGCGACTCCTGCCACTCCGGCACGCTGACGCGCGCCTGCCGGGTGATGCCGGGCGCCGAGGAGGACACCTGGGTATTCCAGAAAACCCGGTTCCTGGCGCCGGAATTCTATATCCGCGGCGACGAAAAGCTGCTCCGGCGCGCCCGCAGCGTGGAAAAGATCCGCGCCGCCGGCAAAATCCGGGCGGCGGCCCTCCTCATATCCGGCTGCAAGGACGATGAATACAGCTACGACGCCTGGTTCAACCAGAGGCCCAACGGCGCCTTCACCTTCGCCGCGCTGCAGGCCCTGAAGAACCTGCCGCCCACCGCCACATACCGGGATTGGCACAGGGCGATCCGCAAGATACTGCCCCATGTCAACTACCCGCAAACGCCGCAGCTTTCCGGCTCGTGGAGCCAATACGCCAAGTGGAAGGTTTTCCAGGAGTAGGTCCAACGCGGTCCGCATGATTCGGCAAAACCAAAGCCCTGTCGATTTCGGCAGGGCTTTTTTGTTTTGTGCCTTGGCCTGAAAAGGGACTGACCGCCTGCCGAAAGGCCCTTGGTCAGGGGCAAAATCGTTGACAGGCCAACTAATTTCCGATAAATAGTTGGCTATGCAACCAATTGGAGGAAGGATCATGGGCGCTGACCGGCATTTTACCTTCAACCGCTTCATCTCGATCATCAGCCGATGCGGCCAGATCTATCTGGATCGTGAGCTGGCGCCGCTTAAGATCGGTTCCGGCCAGGTGCGCATCTTGAAAGCCCTCGGTGTCCAGGACGGCATCAGCCAGGAGCGCATCCGGCTGCTTTTTCATCTGGACAAGGCCACCGTGGCCAAGGCGGTCAAACCCTTGCTCCGCGAAGGATATATCACGCGCGAAAGGCAGGTTGAGGACAAACGGGCGTACCGGGTCTGTCTCACCGACAAAGGCCGGGGCATCCTGCCGCGGCTCGATGAGATCCTGCAGGCGTGGGCGCAGATTCTCACCGCCGGTTTGACCGCCGCCGAAAAACGGGCGGTCGATGCGCTCCTGGCGCGGATGTCTGAAAACGCCCGCAGGCAATGGCGCGACCATCGTTCGACCGAATAGGGGGAGGCCATGAAGTCGTGCGATGCAGAATCGGGCGTCTGTCTCGCGAACGGCGGGGAGAAGTCCCCGCCGGAATCGGAGCCCCTGCGGCGCGGGAAAAGCTGGGTGCGCAGCTCCCTGGAACGCTGCCTCGCCTGGTCCGGCGAGCATACGGCGCCGGTTCCACGAATCGCTGCCGCAGCCCTGGGGATGGCCGTCCCGGTGGCCGTCGGTACCTTCGCCGGCCGACCGGGCGTCGGCATGCTCGCTGCCATGGGCGGCCTGGCCCTCAGTGGTGCCGGTGGCGGTCAAACGCAGCACGAGCAAGGGTCGCGTCTGGCTTACACGCTGCTGTCGGGAAGCGCCGCCATGCTGGCGGGGGCCTGCCTGTCCGGCCTGGGCACATTGGCGATGCTGCTTTTTCCCGTCATGGCGGGTCTCGTCGCCCGTGCGGGCAGCATCAGCCGCCCCATGGCCCGGACGGCGCCTCATTTCATTCTCTACACCATCATCGCCATGCACTACGACCTCAAGGGGCTGTCGCCCATGGGGCTGATGTTGTTATTCATGGCAGGCGCCGGCTGGTACGCCGCGATCGCGATGGTCTTCAACACCTGGATGACTGGGAGGCGACGGCCGCCGCACAGCCGTCCGAGCCCGGTGCCGACTTACACCGCCAGGCAACTGCTGCGCAGGTGGAGCCGCACCCTGGGGCACCTGCGCGGGTGGCGGTATGCCCTGCGCATGACGATCTGTCTGGCCGCGGCCGAATCATACCAATGGATCTGGCCGCACCATCACGGCTACTGGGCGCTGATCACGGTGGTCGTCGTCCTGCAGCGCGACGTGCAGGCCATGCCGGCGAAGATGCGCCAACGTTCGGTGGGTACGCTCGCGGGGGCCTTGATCGCGGGCGTGCTCTTCTTGGGAGCGTGGCCCGCCTATGCCGCGGTGGCGCTCATCGGCCTGCTGGCGGCCGGTCGCGTGGCCCTGCGGGAGGTCAACTATACCGCATACACCGTCGTCATGACCGTTCTGATCATCATCCTGCTCGACTTCGGCAGCGCCCCGTCCGTCATGACCGGCGTCGACCGCTTCCTCGCAACGCTTGCAGGGTGCGTGGTCTCTACACTCTTAGGGTATTTGCCCTGGGGGGTCTTGGATGGGACAGAAGCCGGAGCTCGGCCACCGGTCAAACCGCGCTGATTTTCTACGTTTCTTTTTCGAATCGCCCGGTCGGGAGCGGCGGACTGCCCGCTCAGCCGGCAAACGCTAGGACGGGTTTTCGCTGAGAAGTCTTTGGACACAGGCCTTCAGATCGCTGATTTTGACCGGCTTGGCGAAGAAATCGTTGGCATTTCTGCGGAATGCTTCCACAGCGGCATCCAGGCTGGCAAAAGCGGTGATCATGATCACTTTGATGTCCGGCGATTCGCTCTTGATGGCCTTGAGAACTTCCATGCCGTCCATATCCTTCATCTTCAAATCCGTGATGACGACATCGAACGTTTCTTCTTTCAGCCTTGCCAGCGCCGGCTTCGGGTTGAGAAAGGTCTCGACGCTGTACCCGTCGTGCTCGAAGGTGGCCTTGATCATCTTGCCGACTATGTTCTCATCGTCAATGACCATTATCCTTTTCTTGTTCATCGTCATCCTCCTTCTGTCGTAAAGGTAAATGTATCACGAAGGTCGTCCCCTGTCCAAGCCGGCTTTGGACTTCGATTTTACCCCCATGGTTTTTGATGATGCTGTAGCTGATCGACAGCCCCAGCCCAGTCCCGTCGGTCCCTTTGGTGCTGAAAAAGGGATCGAAAACGTTGGCAATAAATTCCGGAGCGATGCCCTCGCCGGTGTCTTGTACTTCCAGGGTTACGCAGTCGCCGTCGGGGCAAAGCCTGGTGCGCAAGAAGATGGTGCCCCCGCAAGACATGGCATGCACGGCGTTGGTCAGCAGGTTCACGATCACCTCTTCGATTTTATTTTTATCGAGCAGCACCAGCGGCAGGTCCTCCTCCAGTTCCAGTTCGCTTTGGATGCAGCTGATGTCGAACATATTCTGCACCAGCTTCAGCGAGTTGCGCAGCAGTTGATTCAGGTCCGTCAGGTCGAAATCGGCTTTCTTGGGCTTGGAAAAGTCCAACAGGCCCTGCACGATCAAGCGGATGCGTTCACATTCCTGAAGTACGGTTTTCATGTAATCGATCCGGTCTTCATCCCCCAGGTGCGCATACAATTCGATAAAATTCTGGGCCAGCATGGAGATGTTGTTCAAGGGATTGCCCAGTTCATGGGCCACGCCGGCAGTGAGGGTGCCCAGCGAACTGAGTTTCCTGGCTTGAATCAGCTGTTCGTGCCGGGTGCCCAGTTCTTCGGACATTGAGTTGATGGCCCGCATCACCGACCCCAGTTCGTCGTTGGACAGATTGCCCTTGATCTTCTTGAATCGGCCCGCCGAGATGGTATTGGCGGTTTTTTCGATCTTTCGCAGGGACCTGAACATCTTGGAGAAGAAGAGATAACTCGAGGTGAGGGCCACCACCAGTACGATCCCGAAGAAATAGGCCAACGTCCTGCGCGCATCGGTGATCAATCTATTGACCGCATCTCTTTCGAGCCGCAGCATGCTGTCGGATTGCATCCGCAATTTCTGCCCGGCCTCACGCAACGATTCCTCCATTTCCCTGGTATAAGTCGCGGCCGTTTCCAGGCGATCGATTTCAAGCTCATAAGCTTTGAGACTCGATTCCAGCTTGTCGAAATTCTTTGCGCCGATGTCCCGGACGATATCCCGTTTGGCGGTGGTGATGGCGACGGCGCTTTTGATCAGGTCCTTGCGGATAAGAAGCAGATCCGAATTGTCTTTGTACAAGAAATAGTTTTTCTCCGAGAGCCGCATCTGGAGCAAAGTGGCGTTGAGACTGTCGGCAATCTCGACATAGTTGAGTTTGTCCAGCAGCAGGTCGAACTTCTGATGGGAGAAAAGATAAACCAGGGCGATGAACATCATTGCCAGAACATTGCCCAGAATGATTTTATGGACCATTTTCATGGTATTTTTGCTCCCTTCATATCCATCCGTTCCGGGCGTCGAGGGCGCAGCCCGGTTGCCGATAAAAGCGATGGCCGGTCCGACGGCCCGAACCGCGCTCGAGCCCCTGAAGCAACATCAGGGGCGGGGATGGATCACATATTCGGGAATTTCAGCCTGCTCCTTTCGGGCGGGAAGATACCACAGCGCCCCATCGACGATCATCGCCAGGGCTCCGATCACCAGGACAAGGTCGAATCCGGTCAGCAGGCTGAAGCCGAAGTAGCGCATCAGGCCGATGCCCACCGCCAGAAACGAAACACCGGTACGGATGAACGACAACCCCGTACGGGCGCGTGAATACACGGTGCGGTAGCATGCCGCGATGGTCCGTTGCGCGGATTGCAGGTTGCGTTCATGGGCCAGATAGGAGCGTTTCCTGTTGTCCAGGGACTGGTCGATGACCACCTCATGATTCAGTGGCAGCTCCGCCAGGCGCGCCAGCATGGTCCGGCGCATTGGCGCCTGCTCACCACGCCGTTCTACGAATTGATAGTTTTCCAGAAAGTAAAGCGTGGCCGCCGTGACTTCCACCACGGTCTGATGCCGGGGCGGCTTCAAGACGTGCCGTTTGATGCGCACGTAATGGTAGAGGCCAGTCGCCACCAGTGCCAGCCCCATGGCGATGATGCCCTGATAAAAGTATGGCCGGCCCTGAACGGATCCGACCTGCAGGTGCGCCAGAGCCCTGCCGATGGCGATCAACCCCATGCCCCCGCCCAGCAAGCCTAAATTAGTTCTGACTTTGGCGAACTCCGTGCGATAACAGGAAAGTCGGGTTCGCCAGCGCGCCATGGTGTTACGCCACAGTGCCAGGCTGGTCCTTTCATTGCCGATCAGATGGCGGGGATCGCTGCTGAGAAAGTCTTCGATGAATGCTTGGATATCTTCCGGCAGCGCCACCCGAAATTCGTAGGCATCGGCGCATAGGCGGGCATGCACCGTGGCCCGCAAATCTGCATCCTGGGGGTTTACGGCGGCGATCACCGCCGTCGATCCGTCCTTGGCCACCGGGAACCATTGGTAGGCGCCGATGCCTTCGGTTCCGAGCCGGTCCAGAAACTCGAACGGTATGGGCAGCCGCTCGTCGTACTCCACCCAGGGGCAATCAAAATAGGCGGAAAGCGACTCCAGGAGTTTGCGGCGCGGCACATGGTATTCATGACGCAGGATTTTTTCGAGGCCGATCCCCCGATACGCCGCTCCCTCGATCGCCTCGGCCAGAGCGGCCTCCGGCAGCGCCCCGCTTTCGACCAGGCGCCTGAATTTGGCTGATAGCTGCCGTGCGGGTTCACAATTCATGATGGCTGAAAACCACCTTTTTCCAAGACGATGTCGGCTTTGAATAGTCGGGGAAAAGAATCTCCATGTCGGCCGAACAGTATGGGAACAATGCTTTGATCCTTTCCGCCGGAACATGCCAGTAGAAGCCGTCCGCGATGCAAATCAGTCCGGCCGCCATCATGGCGGCATAACAGATCAGCCAAAGCGTATTGCCCGAGCCGAAATAGACCAGAAGCCCCAGGCCCACGGAGAAAATCTTGGTGCCGGTGCGGATAAAGGCCATGCCGGTTCGCGAGCGGGCCAGGGTGGTGCGAAACCGTGCCTTGACATTGCGTCTTTCGGCGATGAGCGAGCGCTCCAAGGCCAACCCGGTGGTGCCCCATATGCCGGGCGAGTGGGAATCCTTGATGAACAAGGCGGCCGGCAACTCCCCGGCGCTGAGTTGATCGCGGAACAACGTAAACATGAAGTCCCAGATGGATTGGTTCTGGTGGGCTTTGCGGATCAGTCGCAGGCCCTCATTGCCGGCCCGCCGGCCGGGTATGTACCAGTGAAAGCCTTCCAGGGCCATGGCGCTGCCGAGCAAAATGAAGATCATGTTGAAAACGGCCCACTGGCTCAGTGGAAACTGCCGCAACAATGCCATCCCCACACCGATCAGGGCGATTCCGGTCCGCATGAAGGCCAGGCCGGTGCGTGCCCGGGCCATGGACGTGCGGTAGGACGCCAGAATCGTTCGCTCTTCGGCATGGTCCGTACGGTCGATGGCCAGGAACCGGCGCTTCATCACCGGAGAGAGCCGGTTCCAGCCGGTCCGCAGGGCTTCGGCGCCCTCGACAGGCCCTTTTCGGGTAAAGGCCAGTTTCTCTCCTTGGCCGCTCATTTCGAGAAAGGTGCTGCCGAAAGTGGGTTCGGAGGGCTTGTAGGCGGGTGCCTCCCGGGCTGTCTTGCGGGTGGGCAGGTACCAACGCAGCCCTTCGACGGCAAGCGCCAGGCCGCCGAGCAGCAGCAGGCTGTCGGGGATGGCCGCATAACCGAAGCCGAACACCTGGAGCATGGCCAGGGCGATGGCGTTGAAGGATAAACCGGTGCGCATCATGGCCAGGCCCGTGCGCCCCTTGGCCAGGGAGGTTCGGTGAAAGGCCAGGTTGGTTCGCAAACGGGTCAGGGCATTGCGCGTTTGCGCCAGGCGGGTGCGGCCGGCAGAGGCCGGGTAGCCTGGATTGGCGTCCTGCAGGTGTTGGATGAGCCGGACCAGATCAGATGCAAGGATGCAGTGTTTTTTGAGATCCGCCACGCCCAGCGTCTGTTTGATCTCTTCGTCCAGCGTGCCGTCCATGGGGTTGCAGAGCAAGACGTCGGCGCCAGCTCCCGCCACGCTCAGCGGAAACCATAGGCGTTGTTTCAGCCGCTCCAGATCCAGGCCGGCGGTAAGATCGTCCGGGGGCAGCTGGTTTTCGCTGAATTCGACGAAGGGCAGGCGGTAGAATTCGGTCAGACACCGCAGGATTTCATGCTTGGGTATGCCCGCCTGCATCAGCGTCAGTTCCGGGGGCGCCCCATCCTGTGCCAGAATGAACCTCAAGCGCTCCTCCGGCAGCAGGCCGCGGTCCACCAGGCCGTCGAAAAGGTTTTGGCGCTGAGGGCGCCAGGTGGGGATGCTTTCCATTTTCTGCTACCCAGGCAGTCGAAGAAACTGGAGAGGCGTCGCCTCGTATAGCCACGCCGTGAGTCTGAAAGCATTATTCTTTAGGTGGCAATATTGCAAGCGTGTCCGTAGGTGTCAATAGACCTACGGAAGGGCGCGACTTTCCATCCAGTGCAGGAATCCAGGGGAAAGCGCCAGAAACTTTGCCTTGATAACCCCTTATAGAGCTGGTATGGTTCGGCGTTACTTCGCAACGCCAAAGGGGGACCTAACCCATTGAATCCTAAAAAGAATAACTTCAGGCTGGGAATTTTTATCCTGCCACTGCTGATATTTGTGGGCGCGGTGGGATTTTTCCTGTTCAAACGCATGGAGGGCGCGCCGCCCACCGTGAACCTGGCCTTGGCGTCGTCGTCGCTGGGGGCCAGCCAGAATATCCCGCTGACGGTGGCCGATCCCAAGAGCGGCATCCGCAGCGTGTGGGTGGCGCTTTTGAAGGATGGCAAGGAGACGGTGCTGCTGGACAAGACCTTCGCTTCTGCGGGGTTGCTCACCGGCGGCGTGACGCGGGAGGAGCGTCTGGAGATCCCCTTCGAACCCAGGAGCAAAGGCATCGGCGACGGCAAAGGGTTGCTGCGTCTGAAGGTGCAGGATTACTCCTGGCGTCGCTGGGGCAAGGGCAACCTGACCTACCAGGAGCAGGAGGTGATGATCGACACCCGGCCGCCGGTCATCGAGGTGCTCAGCGGCCCCCACTATTTTGCCCAGGGCGGCGCGGGGGTGGTGATCTACAAGCTCTCCGAGATCTGCCCCAAGACCGGGGTGCAGGTGGGCGACCAGTTCTATCCGGCCCAATCCGGATATTTCAAGGATCCGGCGATTTACATGACCATGGTGGCCATCGGCTGGCAACAGGGGCCGGGGACCCCCATTCACGTGGTGGCCAACGACCTGGCCGGCAACCAGACCCGCAGCGGCCTGTCCCACCTGATCAATGCCCGCACCTTCAAGCGGGACGAGATCGAAATCAGCGACAGTTTCCTGGATTGGAAGATGCCCGAATTCGTGCAGCAGGTGGCGGCCCCGCCGGGGGCTTCCAATCTCGATATTTTTCTCAAGGTGAATGGCGAACTGCGCCGGGCCAATTATGAGGTCTTGAAAAAGGTGACGGCCAAATCGGACAATCAAATCTACTGGCAGGGCGAATTCCTGCGGCTGCCCAATGCGGCCCCCCGGGCCGGCTTCGCCGACACCCGTTCCTACATGTACAAGGGCAAGAAGATCGACGAACAGACCCACCTGGGAGCGGATCTGGCCTCACTGGAGCAGTCGCCGGTGCCGGCCGGCAATGGTGGCAAGGTGGTTTTCGCCGAAAACCTGGGTATCTATGGCCAATCGGTGATCCTCGACCACGGCATGGGGCTGTTCAGCATGTACTCCCACCTGAGCCACATCGGCGTCAGCGTCGGCCAGATGGTGGCCAAGGGGGACCCCCTCGGCAAGACCGGGAAGACCGGCCTGGCCGGCGGCGACCATCTGCATTTCAGCATCTTGATTTACCACACCTTCGTCAACCCGGTGGAATGGTGGGATGCCACATGGATCAAGAACAACATCACCGCCAAGATAGATGCCGTGAAGCAGCCGTAGGAGAATAGGAAATGGCCGGCAAACCGGTTCAGAAAACGATTCAGGAGATCAACGCCCGCATCAAGAGCGGCGAAGTGGTGGTGGTGACCGCCGAGGAGATGACCGACATCGTGCGCCGCAAGGGGCCCGCGGCGGCCGCCCGGGAAGTGGACGTGGTGACCACCGGCACCTTCGCGCCCATGTGTTCGTCCGGGGCCATGATCAACTTCGGCCACAGCGTGCCCGGCATCAAGGCCTCTCAGGTATTGATCAACAATGTGCCGGCGTACGGCGGCCTGGCGGCTGTGGATTGCTACCTGGGCGCCACCGAACCGTGCCTGGACGACCCGCTGAACAAAGTCTACCCCGGCGAGTTCAACTACGGCGGCGGTCACGTGATCCAGGACCTGCTGGCCGGCAAGCCGGTCTACCTGAAAGCCACGGCCTACGGCACCGATTGCTATCCCAACCGCCAGGTGGAGAAGAAGATCACCCTGGCCGAAATGCCTAACGCCATCTTGTGCAACCCGCGCAACGGCTACCAGAATTACAATGTGGCGGTCAACTCCACCAAGACCACCATCTACACCTACATGGGCACCCTGAAGCCCAAGATGGGCAACGCCAATTACTGCAGCGCCGGCCAGCTCAGCCCGCTTTTCAACGATCCGTACTACCGCACCATCGGGCTGGGCACGCGCATCTTCCTGGGCGGCGGGGTGGGCTATGTCACCTGGCATGGCACCCAGCACCGGCCCGGCGTGCCCCGGGCGGAGAACGGCACGCCTTTGCGGCCGGCCGGCACCCTGTGGGTCATGGGCGACCTGAAGCAGATGAGCCCCCGCTGGCTGGTGGGGGTGAGCATGCAGGGCTACGGCTGTTCCCTGTCCGTGGGGCTGGGGGTGCCCATTCCCATCCTGGACGAGGAGATGGCGCGTTTCACCGGCGTTGGCGACGAGGAACTGTTCACCCAGGTGATCGATTACGGGGTCACCTATCCTACGGGCGGTTCGGAAACGCTGGGGCAGGTGAGCTACGCCGAACTCAAGAGCGGCCAGATCACCATCCAGGGCAAGACCATTCCGACGGTGCCGCTGTCGAGCATGGTGCGCGCCCGGGAGATCGCGGCCATCCTCAAGGATTGGATCCGCAAAGGCTCTTTTTTCTTGGGCGAGCCGCAGTTCACCTTGCCCGTTGAAGCCGCGCCCCAATAATGCAATAGAAAGATAATTCCATGCGCGCCTTCATCGCCTTCGAACTGCCGCCCGAGGTGCTGCAGCTGGCGGCCGACCTGCAGGCGCGTCTGCAGCGCCAGGGGCTGAAAATGCGTTGGGTGCGGCCGGGCAACATGCATCTGACCCTCCGCTTCCTGGGCGAAATCCCTCCCGCCCAGACGGCCGCGCTGGCCGAGGCCATGCGCACGGCGGCCCGGGGGAGCACTCCGCTCCAGCTCAGCGCCCAGGGCATGGGGGTCTTTCCGGGCCTGCGCAAGCCGCGGGTGATGTGGATCGGCCTGGGTGGCCAGACCGACCGGCTTGAGCGGCTGGCGGAAGAATTGGCGGCGGCACTGATGCCGCTGGGCATTCCCCGGGAAGAGCGGCCTTTCAAGGCCCATCTGACCCTGGCGCGGATTCAGACCGCCCCGGACGCCCGGCTGCTGCAGGGGGCTCTCGAGAGTTGCGGGGCCTACGCCCCCCAGCCGTTTCCGGCTGCCGAAATGGTCCTCTTTCAAAGCGATTTGCGGCCCCAGGGGCCGATTTACACACCCCTTGCCAGAGCGGCGCTGGGTGAATAATAGATTTGTACGGGAGGTCAGCATGAGTGTTTCCGTGGACAGGTCCAAGGCCATCGACTCGGCCATGAGCCAGATCGAGCGCCAGTTCGGCAAGGGATCGATCATGAAACTGGGCAGCCGGCCCATCGTGGAAGTGCCCGTGATCTCCACCGGCTCCATCGCTCTGGACAAGGCCATGGGGGTGGGCGGATTTCCCCGGGGCCGGGTGGTGGAGATCTACGGCCCGGAATCCTCGGGAAAGACCACGCTGGCCCTGCACGCTGTGGCCAACGCCCAGAAGAAGGGCGGCATCGCCGCCTTCATCGACGCCGAACACGCCTTGGACACCAGCTACGCCAAGCGCCTGGGGGTCAATTGCGACGAACTGCTGGTGGCCCAGCCCGACACCGGCGAACAGGCCCTGGAAATCGCCGACATGCTGCTGCGCAGCGGCGCCATCGACGTGATGGTCATCGACTCGGTGGCGGCCCTGGTACCCCGGGCCGAGATCGAAGGCGAGATGGGCGACGCCCACATGGGGCTGCAGGCGCGGCTCATGTCCCAGGCGCTGCGAAAGCTCACCGGCACCATCGGCAAGACCAACACCTGCCTGATCTTCATCAACCAGATCCGTATGAAGATCGGCGTGATGTTCGGCAACCCGGAAACCACTACGGGCGGCAACGCCCTGAAGTTCTACGCCTCGGTGCGCCTGGACATCCGGCGGATCGGCCAGATCAAGAACGGCCAGGATGTCATCGGCAGCCGCACCCGGGTCAAGGTGGTGAAGAACAAGATGGCCCCGCCGTTCAAGGAGGCCGAGTTCGACATCATGTACGGCGAAGGCATCTCCCAGGTGGGCGATCTGCTCGACATCGGCGTGGAGGCCGGCATTATCGAAAAGAGCGGGGCCTGGTACTCCTACAACGGCGAGCGCATCGGCCAGGGCCGGGAGAACGTGAAGACCTTCCTCGCCGACAACCCCGATCTCTTCGCGGCCATCGACGAGAAGGTGCGCGGATCGGTGGGTATCGTCAAGAAGAGCGGCGAGGAGACGACCACGGTGGTCGGCGAGGAGTAGGGCAAGACGGCTGACGGATGAAGGAAGACGCGAGCGCTGCAGGGCGCAGCAAGGATGGTAACGTCGACATGACAGGCAATGAAATTCGCAAGATCTTTCTCGACTACTTCGAGAAGCACAACCACCGGGTGGTGCGCAGTTCTTCGCTGGTGCCCCAGGACGACCCGACGCTGCTGTTCACCAATGCCGGCATGGTGCAGTTCAAGCGCACCTTCATGGGCGAAGAAAAGCGCGACTACCTGCGCGCCGCCACCTCCCAGAAATGCGTGCGCGCCGGCGGAAAGCACAACGACCTGGACAACGTGGGCTACACCGCCCGGCACCATACCTTCTTCGAAATGCTGGGCAACTTCTCTTTCGGCGATTACTTCAAGGAGAAGGCCGTGGAGTTCGCCTGGGATCTTATGACCAACGGCTACGGCTTGCCCGCCGACAAGCTCTGGGCTTCGGTCTACACCGACGACGACGAGGCCTACGACCTGTGGCACAAGAAGATCGGCATTCCCGCCGAGCGCATGGTGCGTCTGGGCAAGAAGGATAACTTCTGGGCCATGGGCGACACCGGACCTTGCGGTCCGTGCAGCGAGATCCACATCGATCGCGGCGCGGCCTTCGGCTGCGGCAAACCCGACTGCGGCGTGGACTGCGACTGCGATCGCTTCCTGGAGATCTGGAACCTGGTCTTCATGCAGTTCAACCAGGATGCCGACGGCATGACCCCGCTGCCCAAGCCGAGCATCGACACCGGCATGGGCCTGGAGCGCCTGGCTTCCATTCTCCAGAAGAAGCCCACCAACTACGACACCGACCTGATCCGGCCGATCATCGCCCGCGCCGAGGAACTGGCCCAGCGCCCCTTCGGCCAGGATGCGGCCGTGGATGTGGCCATGAAGGTGATCGCCGACCACAGCCGGGCCGCCGCCTTTCTCATCGGCGACGGGGTGCTGCCCTCCAACGAGGGTCGCGGCTACGTGCTGCGGCGTATCATGCGCCGGGCCATCCGCTACGGCCGCAACATCGGCCTGGCCAAGCCCTTCCTGCACGAGACCGCCGCCACGGTTTTCGAGGTTATGAAGCCGGCCTACCCCGAGCTGAGCGAATCGTCGGCCTTCATCCGCAACGTGATCCTCAACGAAGAGCAGCGCTTCATGGAGACCCTGGACAACGGGCTCAAACTGCTCAATGAGAGCCTGGCCGATCTGCGGGCCAAGGGCCGGAAGGAGATTCCCGGCGATTTGATCTTCAAGCTCTACGACACCTTCGGCTTTCCCGTGGACATCGTCCAGGACGTGGTGCGCGACACCGGCATGACCGTCGATCTCAAGGGCTTCGAGACCCACATGGAGGCCCAGCGCACCCGCAGCCGCGCCAAAGTCTCGTTCGATGCCATCGGCGATGCTTACAAGGGCCTGGCCGCCCAGGCGGTGAAGCCGGAATTCACCGGGTACCGCGGGCTGGAGGCGGCTTCCCAGGTATTGCTGCTGGCGCGGGACGGCCAGGAACTGCCCGAGGCCCTGGCCGGCGAGCAGGTGGAGGTGGTCACCGCCGCCACACCGTTCTACGGTGAAGCCGGCGGCCAGGTGGGCGATCAGGGCACGATCAAGGCCCAGGGCTTGACCCTGGCGGTGAACCGCACCATCAAGGACCCCACCGGCATGATTATCCACAAAGGCACCGTGGTCAGCGGCCGCATCGCCAAAGGCCAGACGGTCACCCTGAACGTGGATGCGGACAAGCGCAAGGCCACGGCCTGCAACCACACCGCCACGCATCTGCTGCATGCGGCCCTGCGCCAGGTGCTGGGCGATCATGTCAAACAGGCCGGCTCGCTGGTGGCGCCCGACCGTTTGCGGTTCGACTTTTCCCACTTCGCCCAGGTGGCGCCCGAAAGCCTGGAGCGCATCGAAGCCATGGTCAATGCCGGCATCCGGGCCAACGTGCCGGTGGAAACCGTGGAGATGGACGCCGATGAAGCCCTGCAGTCCGGCGCCATGGCACTCTTCGAAGAGAAGTACGGCGACCGGGTGCGCGTGGTATCGCTGGCCGGCCTGAGCAAGGAGCTGTGCGGCGGGACCCATGTGAACCGCACGGGCGACATCGGACTGTTCAAGATCATCGCCGAAACCAGTGTGGCCGCCGGAGTACGGCGCATCGAGGCCCTGACCGGCGACGCGGCCCTGTCCCACGTCCAGGAAGCGGTGCGACAGATCCAGCAGGTGGGCCAGTTGCTGCGGGTCAAGCCCGAGGAGGCGGTGACCCGGGTACAACAGGTGATCAGCGGGCAGAAGGCCGCTGAAAAGGAGATCGAGAAGCTCAAGGCCTCCTTGGCCGATACCAAGGCCCAGTCCGGTGAAGATGCGCCGCGCATGATCGACGGCGTGGCCGTGCTGGTCAAGCGCGTGGCCGTGGATTCGCCGGCGGCCCTGCGCGATCTGGCCGACCGTTTCAAGGACCGGATCAAATCGGGGGTGGTGGTATTGGGCAGCGCGGCCGGAGAAAAGGCCCTGCTCATCGTCGGCGTCACCAAGGACCTGGAGAAACGCTTCCACGCCGGCCAGATCGTCAAGACCCTTTCGGCCCTGGTGGGCGGCGGCGGCGGCGGACGTCCCGACATGGCCCAGGCCGGCGGCACCCAGCCGGAGAATCTGGATATGGCCCTGGAAAAAGCGTACGAGATAATTGGAGGCAACAAATAGAGTGATTTTAGGCTTCAGGTGTCAGGTTTTAAGTGGTGGATGGGGGCGATTCAAAACAAAAGAGGTCAGTCGGTCCCGCGAAAATAGAAATAGAAAAAGGCGCTCGCAAGAGCGCCTTTGCTTTTTCAGGAAGGGGAAACGCGCCTACTCTTTGACTTTCAGGGCCACTTCGATGATCATTTCGCCTTTGTCGGTGGTGCAGGGGATGGTGATGATGGGGATGCCCGAGGGGTAGCTCACCTTGTGCTTGCCCACCACCACGCTGGGCACCGAAATGGCGTTGTCGTTGCTGGGAAAGTCGGTCTTGGCATTGCCGGCGATCATGTTGGCGATTTCGCCGATGGCATCGGTGCATACCTCGTCCAACTCTTGAACTTCTTCTCCGATGAGCACCGAAACCAGTTGAAAGGCCACGGCCTGGGAGAGGCTGATGACCACGCAACCGCTTACGTTGCCCGACAGGCCGATGATGCTGCTGATCTCATGGGGGACTTCGTTGTCCTTTTTCAAGATCGGCTTGCCCAGGGAAAAGGGGACGGTGATCATGGTCTCGAAGACCCGTTTGACCGCCACCACGAACGGTTTGATATAGTTTGGATCCATGCTTTAGGTACCTCTGCCTTCGCTTTTCTGCTGATACAACCACTCCCTGGTCGGGAGTTGCCGCGTCCATGGCACTCTGCTCACGGCGCCAGGCGCCGCGTCACAGCTATCATCGGCATATAAAATGCAGACTTTACCCCCATACGTCTCTTTTTTCGCTGACAAGGGGTTCCGGCTGCCGACAGCCGCCATGGCGGGTGCCGCATGGGCGAGGTCATCCCTGCGGCGGTCAGAGGGCGGCACCGGCCTTGAGCACGTCGATCATCGAGAAGGCCTTGCCCCGAATTCCCTGGGCGATCTTGTCGGCCAGAAAACAGACCGCATCCTTGGTGCCGTCGCCATAGACATCCCGTCCGTTGACATTATGGGTGAATTCGAAGCGCACGGTGCTGTCGGGCGAAACCAGGGCATAGGTGTGCCAGGCATGGCCGGACAGATGGGAGGGCGGCACGCCCCAGAGGTTGAGCTGGCGCTCGGGGTCGCGCTCCTTCTCGATCTGGTCGGGTCCGAAGGGGATGCCCATGCGGTTGAAGCAGGTGACCATGGCCTTGGCCGTTCCGCTGGTATCGGCCTTGCCGGCCTGGTGGCTCTCGCGGATGGTGAGCCGGTAGCCTTTGAACAGGTTGGGGAAGTTTTCGGCGGCGTAGGTCATCATGGCCTGGAAGCCCACGATCTGCTTGGCCATGTTGGGAGCGATGACAGCTACGTTGTCGCTCGCCACCACGCTGGCCAGCAGCCGCTCGCGGTCGCCGCCCGTGGTGCCCATCACGAAGGGCAGTTTGTGACGGCAGTAGAATTCGGCATTGGCGTTCACGGCCGTGGGGTGGGTGAAGTCCACGGTGATGAAGGGCGGCTGGGCGGCAATGATGGCCGCCATGCGCACCTCCCGTGCTTCCGGCCGGATCAATTCAATGGTGAGCGAATCCACCACGACCTCTTTGGCATCGATATCCGGCCCGGTGAAGGCGTACGGCAACACCTTGAAGCGGCCGTCGGCGATGAAGTGCCGGGCGATGACTGTGGTTACGTTACCGGGCAATCCGTTGATCATGACGTGGATGGTGGACATGGGAAACCTCCCTCGTTGGGGTGCCGGCCAGGCCGGGACCCGGATGGTCAAGCGTTAGCGCGTCGTGTCGCTTCGGTCGCCACCTCGGTCAGGCGGGGCAGGGGCACACCTGCTTCGGACAGCCGGCGGTTCAGGGTGGCCAGGGCCTGGGGGATATGCGTCTCGAATCCTCGTTTGCCTTTGACTCGGCTCAGAAAACCGAAGGCCCCCAGCATCTGCAGGTTGCGCGTCAGGGCGCAGTATTCGTAGCCCCGCAGGAAAGCCTGGACATCCAGGCCTGTCCGTCCGGCCAGGACCTTCACGGCGTAGGCCAGCAACCGCTCCTGCTCGGCCGGGCCCAGGGCCACGTAGGGGTCGATGAGCAACGAGGCCAGGTCGTACTGTAGCGGCCCCAGCCGGCCGCCCTGGAAATCGATGAAGCAGATCCGGTCGCCCTGGAGCATGATGTTGCGCGACTGCAGGTCGCGGTGCATGAATCCCATCCGGCCGAAACGCAGGGCCCCCACGGCCAGTTGCTCGAATTCGGAGGCCAGTTCGTCATAGGAGGCCTTCTGTGCCAGGTATCCGTTGAGAAAGGCCTCCACGAAATAACGGCACTCCCTTTCCAGGATCACGCCGCGGTCATAATGGGCGGTCTGCCAGGTCCAGGCCGTGTCAAATTCTTTTGCGCCTTCCAGGGCCATGGGCATCCAGGCGTCGATCACCTTGCGGTAGAGTGCCTGCCGCGCCTCGGGGGCCGCTGTCCGGGCTGCATCCTGCAAGTGCAGATTGCCCAGATCCTCCAGGAAGACCAGTCCGGCAAAGGTGTCATGGAGATAGATGCGCGGCACCGAAACCCCTCTGGCGTGCAGGTGGCGACCGATATGCACGAAAGCGTCGGCCTCCTGGCGGCCGTCCGGCTGGGCGCAGATGCCATGGTCGGCCAGGATCAGGCTCCGGCCCCCAGCTTCCAGCCGATGCCAGTGCCGGTCCGAGCCGTCCCCCTGGAGCGGCTGCACTTCCGCCGGGGCGTTTGGCCGGCGGCCAAAGGCGGTTTCGAAGGCAATGGGCACCATGTGATCCAGGGCCGTGCGCCGATAGCTTTCAGGGGTACCAATATCTTGCCAGTAATGGTCGCGGACAATCAAGGCTTTTATGCCGAGGCCGGCTCGCAGCATGGCGCCATATGTGTCGATGATATGGGCGGGTCCCGCAGGCGGTAGGAAGTCGAGCACCCGGGAGGAGACCACATGGATGCCGGTGAAGGCCAGCAGGCGGTGGTCGGCGCCGCTGGGCCGGGAGGGATCGAAGCCCCGGACCCAATCGGCCGGATCTACGAACACCGAATTGAAACGGGCAAAGTCGTGCATCACCATGGTCACGGCGCCGCCGTGGGTACCGTGGAAGGCAAACACCCGGGCCAGATCGATGTCGGTAACGATGTCGCTGTTGACCACCAGCAGCGGGCCTTCGTCCTGCCAGAAATCGGCCACGTTGCGGATGGCCCCGCCGGTGCCCAATATTTCGGGTTCATGGCGTGTCGATACGGGGATGGCGTAGGATCGGCCGGCCAGGAAGCGCTCGATCTGCTCGGGGTGATAGTGCGTGTTGATCATCACCGCCCGGCAGCCGGCCTGGCGGAGTCGCTCCACCGTGAGGTCCAGAACCGGGCGGCCATTGAGCGTGAACAAGGGTTTGGGGGTGTGCCGGGTGTACGGCAGCAGGCGCGTGCCCAGTCCGGCGGCAAGTATCAAGGCCTTCATCGGCTATTCCTGGTCCCGGTGCGGTGCCGGGCATTCAAGGGGTGTCCGTCCAGTGGTCGCGCAGGTCCGTCCTGCCGGCCTTGATTACTGTCTTATCACCTGCATGAAGTTGCGGATATCGTTTTCATAGGGCTCGATTTTTCCGACGTTCTCGGCGCCCCGGATGCCGTGGCTGGTGAAATAGCTGATGCCGTTCTCGTAGTTGATCTTGGAGAGCGATTCGCTCAACGCCAGCTCATGTTGCTTGAGCATGGCGCGGCCCAGGTTCTGGATCTTCTTCATACGGTCCTCGCCGCCGGCGTCCGCCCGGGGGGTCTGTTTGAAAAAATGGAGCACCACCCAGTAGGACTCGAAATAGGTCAGCAGAAAACGGGCGAAGAGTTTGAGCTTACGGAAGCCCACCGATGTCAGTTGATAGGTGTCCGGCAAGGTGGGGTGAGGGATCAGGATAGCGTCGTCGATGAAAGATTTGATGTTCCGGCGCACGGAACGCTCGGCCGGCACGCCCAGATCGAAGGCGAATTCGTACTTGAACAGATCCTGCAGGTAGCGGTAGCGGTCGTGCAGGCAGGCCGAAGAGAACTGGAAGGCGTCCTTCTCCAGGATGGCGGCAGCGACCAGGGCCGCCGGTATGAAATATGCGACTGCATTGTTCTTGTAGTACTCCAGCTGCAAGCGTTTCTGGGCCGGCAACGCGTACTGGGCCGTTTCCGCCGGCACGTTCTTCTCGCTGCCGGGCAGCTCGATGATCTTGCGCTGGATGTAATCTTCCAGGGCATGCTGGCAGGCCCGCTGGGGGTCTATGAGCAGGGTGTCGGTCAGCTTGGCGTTCTGGGACGCGAGCAGGGTCGTGTAGGTTTCCACGTTCTGCATCAGATCTTCGCTGGTAAAGCGCGGGGTCGCGCAGTTGAGGGCCGCGGAGGCCACCAGGGCATGGGGGGTGACCACGCTCATCTGGTCAATGGCGTTGATGATGCGCCAGCCCAGGTTGCGGCACAAAGCGTTCTGCTCCTTGGTGGGCATCTCCTCCAGGGTGGTGTCGTTCTCCGCCAGCAGTTCCTTGAGCGAAATGGGCTCGTGGAAATTGATGTAGATCTTGCCATAGCGTCGCTTGAGGAAGCGGCGCGCACGCAGCACCTGGGAGATGTTCTCCGGCTCCTTCTTGCCGCCGGTGACCTCCTGCAGGTAGGCGGTCTCCTCCAGCACGCGGTCGTAACCGATGAAGACCGGTACAAAGATCATGTCCGGACAGGCGTGCTCCTTGTAGGCGTTGAAGAGCAGGGTCAGCAGGCCGAGCTTGGGCATCAACAGCTTGCCCGTGCGGCTGCGGCCGCCTTCGATGAACAGCTCGATGTTGAACCCTTCTTCCAGCAGTTTGTAGATATACTCCGCGAACACCTTGGCGTAGACCACGGCACCGCTGAACGAGCGGCGCACGAAGAACGCTCCGCCGGCCCGGAACATCGGGCCCATGGGCCAGAAAGAAAGATTCTTGCCGGCGGCGGTGTGCGGTGCCGGCATGTTGTTGATGGAGAAGATGTAAGAGAGGATCAGGTAATCCATATGGCTTTTATGGCAGGGGATCAGAATGAGCGGCCCCTTGAGGGATTGGGCCTTGAGCCGCTGAAGGCCCTCTTTGTCCACCATGACCCCGTCGAACATCGTGTCCAGCAGCCAGCTGACCGGTTTGGCGGCGCAGCCGACGAAAAAGTGGTTGTACTTGGCGGCGATTTCGTCCAGGTAGCTGTCGGCCTGCTTGCGCACCTCGTGCAGGGGCAATTTTCGGCTTTCGGAATGCTGGGTGAGAAATTGCCGCAGACGCTGACTGGAAAGAATGCTCTCCTTGAACTCTTCGTGGGATTTGATCACCGGGCCGGTGATGCTCTGACGGTGACGGTTGTGCTGGGTGAGCAGCTGGCGTCGCAGCATGAGGGCCTGGTACTCCGTGCTCTCCTCCGACTTCTGGGCCACCTCGATGAAGCGCCGCAGATCCAGCGGTTGGGAGACTTCCACGAAAACCTTGTTCGGCGTGCTGAACAGGATCAGCAGGCGTCGGATCAGGCCGGGCCGCTGCTCGGACCCCAGGAAGAGATCACGAAGGCGCGGGTACGGCGGCGCCGGGTTTTTGCTGAAGAACATCAGATGGGGGATCAGAAAAATCGGGCGATCGCTGGCTTTCTGCAGCTCGATGAGGAACCGCAGCGGGTCTCGCTGGGCTTTGACGAAACGCCGGTAGAAACCGTGTTTTTCCACCAGGGGCAAAATGGCTGCCCGGCCGTCGAGCAACTGTTCCTGCCAGAAACCGTTCTCGTAAGGATCGAGCCATTTGCGTCGGGTGATGAGCCAGTCCAGGTGGGCCAGAAGGCAGCGCGCGACCCGGCTCAAGGGCTGCAGCAGCCAGGGACGCAGGCCGAAGCCGAGCTCGGGCACCGGCACTTTCTCCTGCTGATAGCGGGTATGGTAGAACAGGTACTCGAAGTGACTGCGGAACTTGATCGTATAGATCAACACCGCCTGGGCCGGCAATTGACGCAGGATTTCCAGGTGGGGCCGCTCCATGGTGATGCCGTTGAAGAAGCGCTTGAGCAGCCAGCCTGCCAGCCCGCTGCGCGGGGGAAGTTGAAACAGAAAATGGTTGTGGCTGCCCTTGAGCAGTCGCGATATGAATTTGCGCCAGCGGTCTCCCAAGGAGGCCTGGCCCGGAGAATTCGGTGTGGTGGACATGAGCGTTCGCCTTATCGATGCATGTGTGCCGCCGGGATGGGGCCGATTCCAGCGGCACCGAAAACTATCAGAATCGATCCTCATTTGCAAATGGGGATCGGCCGGGGCCGACGGGTGGGGTTTACTGCATAAAACCCGCTGTTTTCAAGATTAAAACCACGTCTCGGGCGGCTAAAAATAGACTTGCGCCGACCAGGGGCTTATGGTAATCCGAACACTCCGATAGCGATCCGCCGTAGGCTTCGAGCGCGGTCAAGACATCGGTGTTGACTTTTTTCCGGGGATTTTTTCCGTAACCTTAATGATATAGGCAAACAAAAGGAGGTGGGTGGTTTATGAAAACTTTGATAGGTGGCGCAGTCGCGGCAGTCCTCGGCCTTATCGGCCTGACCGTATGGTTCCCCGCATTTCTTCAGCTTCTGGCCGGTGCCATTCCCATCATGCTCTTGCTCGGTGGCGGACTTGCCATTTACCTGGGATTCGACGAACTGAAGGATTCCTGGAAGAAGGAAGATAGCGGCGCGGCCGAAAGCGCGGACGATCCGGGAAAATACAAACAAGAGATCGATGAGCTGAAAAAAGAGATCGAGACCCTGAAGAAGGCCTAAGAAGCCGGCTTCAGCCCATAGCTCTTTAGAACCCCTTGCACCGAACGCCGTCCGGGCAGGGGGTTTTTTTATCCCGGCGGCCGTTTGGACGGCAGTTTCCACCCTTTGTTCAGGCCCCATTCTCAATTGCCTGGACGGCCAGACGGTCGGCCCGTTCGTTGTCCGGGTGGCCGGCATGTCCCTTGACCTTCACGAAGCGCAGTTTCGCAAAAGAGGCCGCCAGGCGGCGGATCTCCTCTACCAACTCTGTATTCTTCTTGGCCTTCCACCCCTGGCTGAGCAGGCCAAGGGCATAACTGCTGTCGCTGAAAAGGATCACCGGCAACTTGCGGTTTTTAACCGCCAGCAACCCGTGGCGAATGGCCTCCAGTTCGGCGATGTTATTGGTGGCGGTGCCGAGGGCGCGCGAAATTTCCTTGTGTTTTTCTTTGTACCGCAGCACGATGCCGATACCTGCCGGGCCCGGGTTGCCGGAACAGGCGCCGTCCGTATAGATGCAGATCGCTTCGGCGCAAGCCTCGGGGGTGACGTCGGCGGCCGATGCGGCCTTGGCGCTTCCGGTCCTGCTTTTTTTCACCGCCGGAGACTGGGGCGGTGTCTGGGATGTCCCCACCGGCGCCACGCTCTTGGGCAGCACCCGGTATTCATGGGGCTGGTCCAGCTGGTATTTGATCAGCGCCTTTCCATTCTGCAGCAGCGGCCGCTCCTGCGCGTCCACGGCCATCCACACCTTGTTGCCCTTGAATTGCATGCGCTTCCAGTGGGGGTGATCTTTCAGCGATGATTCGGTCATGGTCACTCGTGAATGTGGAATCCAGACATTGGAACTTGGAATGCTGCTGAAAGGCTCTGAATTCCGGATTCTGAATTTTCAAGAATATAGATAATAATTCCGCCGCATCCGGTCGAAGGCGTCGAGCTCTTTTTGCCATGACGCCTCCAACTCCTGGACGGGTCCCATGGATTCCAGGTGCATCCGAACCGTGTCGCTGCCCAGAATCAGGTCGATCGGCAGGCGGTCGAATTCGTACTCATACGGCGGCGGCTTCCATTGGAAGGCATCCGCGTGGCAGCGCAGGACCGCCTGGAGCAGGCGCAGGCTGCTCCCATAGGGCCGAAAATTGTCCGGGTCGGTCACATGCAGTTGAAAACCCCGGCAGGGGGTGCCTTGCCATTTGTTGCTGGTGGGTTCGAACTCCATGATCCGCAGCAAGGCCCCCGGCAGGGTCTGGCCCCCCAGGAAATCCAGGATGCCCTGGGGATCGATATAGGGTGCGCCGAACAGCTCGAAAGGCTGGGTGGTGCCCCGGCCCTCGGACACATTGGTCCCTTCCCAGATCACCTGGCCCGGATAGACCAGGGCCGACACCGGTGTGGGTATGTTGGGCGACGGGGCCACCCAGGGCAGCCCGGTTTGGGCGAAGCCCATGGCGCGCCGCCATCCGGCCATGGGAATCACCTCCAGGCGGCAGCCGATACCGAACTCCTGATTGAACATCAGGGCCAGTTCGCCGATGGTCATGCCGTGGCGCATGGGCAATGGATAGCGCCCCACGAACGATCGCCAGTCAGGCGCCAGGCAGTTGCCTTCCACCGCCGTCCCGCCGATGGGATTGGGACGATCGAGGACCACCACCTGTTTGTCCAACCGGCGGGCGACCTCCAGGCAGTAGGACATCGTATAGATAAAGGTATAGACCCGGGTGCCCACATCCTGGATGTCGATCAACAGGGTGTCGATGTTCGCGAACATCTCGGGGGTGGGGATGCGAGTCTGGCTGTAAAGGCTGTAGACCGGTATTTGCAGCAAGGGGTCCCGGCGATGGCCGGACTCGATCATGTTGTCCTGCTTTTCGGCGAACAGCCCGTGCTGGGGGGAAAAGAGGGTGGTCAGCCGGGGGCCGAACCGATCGAAAAGACGCTGTCGGGCATGCACCAGACGGCTGTCCACCGAGGCCGAATTGCATAACAGGCCGAGGCGCTTTTCCTTCAGCCCGGCAGGCGGTGACGCCGCCAATTGTTCCAGACCCACAATGACGTCAACCATGCGATCTCCTTGGACCGAACGCGCCGGATGGCAATACGAAAAGTTTGTCGTTATGGAACGCTAAGATAGTGGAACCCGAACACAAAGTAAACCTGAAAGCGCTTGACACCCCTCGGGGAACCCAATAGATTGGCGCCGTCCTCCGACCGGCTGCCATCCGGTCGGGGCAAATCAGCAAATGGATGGTGCGCTCACGGTATGGCGGATACGCTGCTTCTGAATGGAATCGTGATCATCGTCGGCAACTACGGCAGCGGCAAGACCGAAGTGGCCGTCAATCTGGCGGTGGATCAGCATTCCAAGGGAAAGCAGGTGCGGTTGGCCGACCTGGACCTGGTCAACCCCTACTTCCGGACCCGGGAAGCACGCCACGCACTGACCGCGCTGGGTATCGAGGTGGTCCTGCCGGCCGAGGGGTGGCTGCAGGCCGATCTGCCGATCCTGGTTCCCCAGGTGGCGGGCATCATCCGCCGACCCGGCGACCTGGCGATCCTGGATGCAGGCGGCGACGGCGTGGGGGCCAGGGTGCTGGCTGCCTTGGGCGAAGCCTTTCGGGATACTCCCGAAGCGCCCCAGGTGCTGCAAGTGGTCAACCCGTTTCGGCCCAATACCGACACGGTGGAGCGGTGCCAGGCCATGCGCGGCGCCATCGAGGCCGCCTCGCGGCTCAAGGTGACCGGTTGGGTGGGTAATCCTCACCTGATGGACGAGACCGCCCCGGCCCACATTCAACAGGGGCATGATCTGATGCGTGCGCTGGCCGCAGCCAGCGGTCTGCCCCTGGTGTTCATGGCGGTGGCCGATGGAATGCGGCCGGCGGTGGCAGCGGATGCCATGGCCTGCCCGATACTGACCATCCGCCGGCAGATGGTGCCCCCCTGGCGCCGCCCGACGCCGCTGCCCGGCGTCTCGATTTCGAAGTGATTACAGGAGAATGAAGGCATGCCCTATTGTTATCAGATTGACGTGGATCGGTGTAAGGGTTGCGGTTTGTGTGTGATGGTATGCCCCAAGAAAGTGCTCGAACTTTCCAATCAGGTCAACACCCTGGGCTATTTTCCCGCCTATCAGGCACGGCCGGACGATTGCATCGTGTGCGCCATTTGTTGCACCATGTGTCCGGACGTCGCCATCCGCATCAGTAAAATGCCGGAGACGGAGCCCTGTGTCGGCGGCTTCCACGTCGGTTCCAAAAAGTAAGCAGCGTCCATGCGCCGTTGGATGCGGATGTGCAGCGGCGTCAATCCCCTGAACGGATTATATGGAAAACCCATGGCGAGGCGGGCGTATCCCGCGTGAGCCCTGGCGAAAAGGAATCAAACCATGTCCAAGGTCTTAATGAAAGGCAATGAAGCCATTGCCGAGGCAGCCATTCGGGCGGGATGCCTCAACTACTTTGCCTACCCCATCACGCCCCAGTCCGAGGTGGCCGAATATCTCTCCTGGCGCCTGCCCGAAGTCAACGGCGTCTTTCTGCAGGGCGAGAGCGAAGTGGCGGTGGGTTACATGATCTTCGGCGCGGCCGGTGCCGGCGTACGGGTCTTCACCACCTCTTCCAGCCCGGGTATCAGCCTGATGAGCGAGGCCATCAGCTACCTGTGCGGGGCCCAGTTGCCGGCCGTCTTCGTCAACATCATGCGCGGCGGGCCGGGTCTGGGCGGTATCCTGCCGTCCCAGGCCGACTATTTTCAGGCCACCAAGGGCATCGGCCACGGCGACTGCCGCCTGCTGGTCATGGCGCCGGCCAGCGTGCAGGAGGCCGTGGAGATGGTGATGACCGCCTTCCCCCTGGCCGAAAAGTACCGCAATCCGGTGATGATCCTGGGCGACGGACTCATCGGCCAGATGATGGAGCCGGTATCTTTCCCCGATCAGTTGAAGACCGAGCCGTCCAACAAGGACGACTGGGCCTCCAACGGCATGGATCACCGCAAGCGGGACAAACGCAACCTGGTGCGCTCCCTCTTCCTGGACCCCGAGCAGCTGAACAACAACAACCTGGCGTTGCGGGCCAAGTACGAGCGCATGAAGCAGGAGGAGGTCCGCTTCGAAGCATATAACACCCAGGGGGACTACAGCGTTCTGATGGTTTCCTACGGCACCATGAGCCGGGTGTGCAAGACCGCCGCCGACATGCTCAAGGCCGAAGGCATCGAGGTGGGCCTGATCCGGCCCCAGACCCTCTTCCCCTACCCCGAAATGGCCGTGCGCGAAGCGGCCCGCAAGAGCAGCTGTCGGGCCGTGTTGAGCATCGAGATGAGCATGGGCCAGATGGTGGAGGATGTGGAACGCAGCGTCCAGGGCGCCCGGCCGGTGCAGTGGTACGGCAAGTGCGGCGGCGATGTGCCCACCCCTGAAGAGATCATCGACCTGGTCAAGCGCACCCTGAGCCCCATGTGATCAAGGAGAGAATCCAATGGCCAAGACTTTTCAAAGACCCCGCGCCATGTTCGAAGCCCACACCCACTACTGCCCCGGGTGCACCCACGGCATCATTCACCGCCTGGTGGCCGAAACCATCGACGAGTTGGAGATCCGCGGCCGCACGGTGGGCATCGCCCCGGTGGGCTGCGCGGTCATGGCATACAACTATATCGACTGCGACTTTCAGGAAGCGGCCCACGGCCGTGCCCCGGCCATGGCCACGGGCATCAAACGCGTGCGGCCGGATCTGGTGGTCTTCACCTACCAGGGCGACGGCGACCTGGCCAGCATCGGTATGGGCGAGATCGTCCATGCGGCCAACCGTGGCGAAAAATTCACCACCATTTTCGTCAACAACGCCATCTACGGCATGACCGGCGGCCAGATGGCCCCCACCACCATGCCCAATCAGCGTACCACCACCAGTCCCTTCGGCCGCAAGACCGAAGAGGTGGGCATGCCCATCCGGGTGGCCGAGCTGCTGGCATCGCTGGTGACGCCGGGGTACATCACCCGCCAGACCGTCATCGGCCCCAAATACGTCCAGAAGGCCAAGCGCGCCATCCGCCAGGCCTTCCAGTACCAGCTGGAGAAACGTTGTTTTTCCCTGGTGGAGGTGGTGAGCACCTGCCCCACCAACTGGGGTATGACCCCCCAGGAGGCCATCCACTGGGCCGAAGAGGTGCTGCTGCCCTATTATCCCCTGGGCGATTTGAAGACGCCCCACGACCAGTCCAAGGAGAAGCCATGCAAAGTGAAGTGATGTTCGCCGGATTCGGCGGCCAGGGCATCCTGCTCAGCGGCAAGATTCTGGCCCATGCCGCCATGGAAGAGGGGTATGAGGTGGCCTGGATTCCTTCCTACGGGCCCGAAATGCGCGGTGGCACGGCTTACTGCCTGGTGGTCATCAGCGACCGGCCCATCGGCTCGCCCATCATCAAGAACCCCAAGCATCTGGTGGCCATGAACCGGCCCTCCCTGGACAAATTCGCCAACGCCATCAAACCCGGCGGGGTGATCCTGACCAACGCCTCCCTGATCCCCGGTGATTCAGGGCGCAGCGATGTAGACGAGCTGCGGGTGCCGGCCGGCGATATCGCCGCCGAAGCCGGCAGTCCCAAGGCGGCCAACATCGTGGCCCTGTCGGCCTTCGTGGCCCGGTCGGGGCTGGTTTCGCTCGATACGCTGCGGCATTGCGTCGAAGATGAATTCAGCAAGCGCCCCAATTTGATCCCCCTGAATCTCAAGGCCATGGAGGCGGGGATCGCAGCGGCCAAAAAGAGTTGACCAGAAGAGAAACCAGGCGCCATGAAACTGGAAATACCGCCATATATCCACACCATTCCCCCCTACGTCCCGGGCAAGCCCGTGGAGGAACTGGAGCGGGAATACGGCATCACCGGCTCCATCAAGCTGGCCTCCAACGAGAACCCACTGGGGCCTTCGCCCAAGGCCCTGGCCGCCCTGGCCGCCGCGTCGGCCAAGCTGCACCGCTACCCCGACGGCGCGGGGTATGAACTGACCCGGCGCCTGGCCCGGCACCTCAGCGCCAATCCCGGACAGATCGTGCTGGGCAACGGCTCGGACGACTTGCTGGGCATGCTGGCCCGGGTGCTGTTGCAGCCCGGCGACGAAGCCATCGTGCCCGACCCGTCGTTTCTGATGTACACCATCGTGGTCCAGAGCGCGGGGGCCGTGCCGGTGAAGGTGCCCCTCAACCAGGAACTGGCCATGGACCTGCCGGCCATGCTGGCCAAGGTCGGGCCGCGCACGCGCATGGTGTTCATCTGCAACCCCAACAACCCTACGGGCACGGCCATCCGCCGCGAGGCCTTCGATGATTTTCTGGCTGCGCTGCCCGAGCGCGTGCTGGTGGTGGTGGACGAAGCCTATTTCGAATTCGTGCGCGACAGCGGCTGCGTCAGCGGTCTGGCCTACCTCGCCGCCCCGCGCACGGTGGTCACCCTGCGCACCTTCAGCAAAGCCTATGGACTCGCAGGGTTACGCGTGGGCTACGGTGTGATGGATACCGCCCTGGCCGAACTGCTCAACCGCGTGCGCATGCCCTTCAATGTGAATACCCTGGCCCAGGTGGCCGCTGCGGCCGCCCTGGACGATGACGACTTCCTGAAAAAGACCCTCGCCACCGTGCACCAGGGATTGGATTTTCTCTACACCGAGCTGTCCCGGCGCGGGCTGCGTTATTATCCGAGCCAGGCCAATTTTTTCCTCATCGATGTGGGCCGGCCGGCAGACCGAGTGTTTCAGGCGCTCTTGCGCCAGGGGGTGATCGTGCGCCCCATGGGGGCCTACGGTTATCCGGCCTTTATCCGATTGAGCGTGGGACTGCCCGAAGAGAATCGGCGTTTCCTGCGCGCCCTGGATGCGGTATTGTAACGGCTGTCCGTCCCACCAGGATCTTTATCCGGATCAAGACACCACCAAAGGAGCGGCTATGAGCCCGTCCAATCGGCCCTCCCGGCCGTTGATCGTCACCATCGACGGCCCGGCCGGGGCCGGCAAGACCACGGTGAGCAAGCTTCTGGCCAAGCAATTGGGCTATCGCTACCTCGATACCGGGGCGCTTTACCGCGGTGTGGCCGTGGCGGCCCGGCAGGCCGGGGTCTCCCCGGAGGACGATGCGGGCCTGGAAGTCCTTTGCCGAAGCATCAAGCTGGATCTGATCCCCCAGGAAGAGGGCCTGCGTCTCCTGCTTAACGGCGACGATATCACTGCCCTGATCCGCACGCCCCAGATCTCCATGTTGGCCTCGGCCGTTTCGGCCCGACCGGTGGTGCGCGCCTTCCTGATGTCCACCCAGCGTGACCTGGCCGCCCGCAAGGGGGTCGTGGCCGAAGGCCGCGACATGGGCACCGTGGTTTTCCCCGAGGCCGAAGCCAAGTTCTTCCTGGACGCCGACGCGCAGATCCGGGCCAGACGGCGCTACGAGGAGCTCAATGGCACGGCGGAGGCCCCCTCCCTGGCCTCCGTGGAAGGCCAGATGCGCCAGCGCGACCGCAACGATGCCACCCGCGCGGTGGCGCCGCTGCAGCCGGCCGCCGATGCCATCCGCATCGATTCGACGCATCTCTCCCTGGCACAGGTGGTCGAGCGTATGCTGCTCCATATTCACCGGATCGCCTAGCTGTCCGGGGCCGCTCGGCAAGCACTTCGTCGTTCCAGGGTCCCGATTTGTGCGGAAGGGTTTTACCTCAATGCCCAAACCGCGGCCATGGCAGGCGCTTTCGTAACGTTTGCCGGCGAAGATCGGGCCAGGGCGAACCAGGCCGGAATGTGCAGTCGCGACGCCGTTTTCGGGCATGCCCCGGGTGTTGAAACCAACTTTATCGTTGCATTTTAAGGCCCCGTTGTTTATAGTGCCGCCTTACGCTACCGCCCCGTGCGGTGCGAAATTCGGCAGAGGGGGACCTTAGAAGCAAATGAATAACATCGCAGACAACGACATCGAAGCCACCACCGATCCAGACACCTTAGATTCCAATTCCGAAGAACAAATCGCCGGCAAGAAGAGAGAGGGGGCGGAAGCCTCCATGGACGACCTCATGGACCTGTATGAGGAGAGTTTCAAGCGCTTTGCCGAAGGCGAGGTTGTGACCGGACGCATCATCTCCGTGGACAAAGACCACGTGCTTGTCGATATCGGCTACAAATCCGAAGGCCAGATCCGCATCAACGAATTCATGGATGAAAAGGGCCAGGTCAAGGCGAAGCCGGGCGATCGCATCGAAGTCATGGTGGAGTGGTGGGACGATGAAAACGAAGTCGTCGTGCTCTCCAAGGAGAAGGCCGAGAAGGTCAAGGTATGGGAAGAGATCAAGAAAGCCTTCGAGGCGGATCAGCCCATCGAAGGCGTTATCGCAAGCCGCGTCAAGGGCGGCTTCTCCGTGGATATCGGCGTCAATGCCTTCCTGCCGGGCTCCCAGGCCGATCTGCGCCCTGTGCGCAACCTGGATGAGATGGTCGGCAAGACCTACAAGTTCAAGATCCTCAAGTTTAACCGCAAGCGCAGCAATATCGTGCTGTCGCGGCGCGTGATCCTCGAAACCGAGCGGGAATCCAAGCGCAGCGCCACGCTCTCCTCGATCCACGAGGGCAAGGTGGTGACCGGTCACGTGAAGAATATCACCGAGTACGGCGTGTTCGTGGACCTGGGCGGCGTGGACGGTCTGCTGCATATCACCGATATTTCCTGGGGCCGGGTGAAGCACCCCTCGGAGCTTTTCTCCGTGGGCGATGAGATCAAGGTGAAGATCCTCAATCTCGACCTGGAAAGGGAGCGCGTTTCCCTGGGCATGAAGCAGTTGGCCCCCGATCCCTGGACCCTGGCAGCCCAGAAGTACACTGTCGGTTCGCGGGTCTCCGGCCGCGTGGTGAGCCTGACCGATTACGGCGCCTTCGTGGAGCTGGAAGAGGGGATCGAAGGCCTGATCCACGTCTCCGAGATGTCCTGGACGCGCAAAGTGCGCCATCCCAACAAAGTGGTATCGGTGGGTGAAGAGGTGGAAGCGGTGGTGCTGGATATCAAGCCGGAAAACCGCCGCATCTCCCTGGGCATGAAGCAGGCCGTGCCCAATCCGTGGGACGTGATCAGTGACAAGTACCCGGTGGGCACCACCATCGAAGGCAAGATCAAGAATATCACCGACTTCGGTCTGTTCATCGGCATCGATGAAGGCATCGACGGCCTGGTGCACATCTCCGATCTCTCCTGGACCAAGCGCATCAAGCACCCCTCGGAGATCTACAAGAAGGGCGATACGGTGCAGGCCATCGTGCTGGAGATCGACAAGGACAACGAACGCTTCTCCCTGGGCGTCAAGCAACTGCATGCCGATCCCTGGAACACCGTGGCCCAGCGCTATGATGTGGGCAAGGAGATCACCGGCACCGTGACCAACGTCACCGACTTCGGCGTTTTCGTGGAGCTGGAAGAGGGCATCGAAGGCCTGGTGCACGTCTCCGAGATCAGCAAAGAGAAGATCAAGACCCCTGTGGGTATGTTCAACGTGGGCGATGCCATTAAGGCCCGGGTGATGAACATCAACGGTGAAGAGCGGCGCATCGGACTCTCCATCAAACGGCTGGAGATGGAAAGCGACCATGAGTTGCTCAGCGAGTACGTGAACAACATGGGGCCGGCCACCTCGACCTTCGGCGAGCTTTTGCGCGAAAACCTTCAGGAAAAGCTGAACGAAGAGTAGAACCGACCTCGTCCATAACTATCGATCGCTACGGCCGGCAGGGAAGAGAATCTCCGTCGGCCGTTTTCTTTTACTACATGCGAGGCATTGCGGTCAGCCGCGGTGCGGCGGCGTATATTCCGTATCCAAACCCATGCGGTCATGCGTACGGATGAAGGAGCGTGCGACATGTTTTTACGAAGACATCCCTACTTGTTCTTTCTGCTGATCCTGGCCGGTCTGGGCACGGTGGCCATGGTTTCGTTGGCCATGGTTGTCGTGACCGTGGGGGGTGACAGCACGGATGGCGGCGACAAAGTGGGCGTCATCGAGATTACCGGCGCCATCGTGGACAGCCAGGCGATCATCGAGGAACTCAAGGCTTTCCGTGAAGACGAAGAGGTCAAAGCCATCGTGGTGCGCATCGATTCCCCCGGCGGCGGCGTCGGGCCTTCCCAGGAGATATACCGTGAGATCCGCAAGACCGTGGCGGAGAAGAAGGTGATCGTTTCCATGGGGTCGGTGGCAGCCTCGGGCGGGTACTATGTGGCGGCCGCCAGCGACGGCATCGTCGCCAACCCCGGCACCATCACCGGAAGCATCGGCGTCATCATGGGCTACACCAACTTCGAGGCCCTCATGCAGAAGATCGGCTTGACCCCCGTGGTGATCAAGAGCGGAGAATACAAGGATCTTGGCTCTCCGGCGCGCCCCATGACCGCCAAGGAGAAGAGCCTGCTGGAGGAGGTGACGCGCACCATCCACCGTCAGTTCGTGGAGGATATCGCCGCCGGACGCGCCATGGCGACGGACAAGGTGCAGGCCATCGCCGACGGCCGTATCTTCACCGGCGAAGAAGCCCGGAAACTGGGCCTGGTGGACCGCCTGGGCAATTTTGAGGATGCCGTGCAGTGGGCCGGTGAACTGGGGGGCATCGAGGGCGAAGTGGAGACGATCTACCCTGAAAAAGAGCGTCCCTCGTTCATCGAGTACCTCTTGGAATCGGCGCTGCATTTATGGGATCAAGGCGGCCTGCGCAACCGATTGGCGCCGGCCGCTATCATGCGATGACGGGGTGCGCCTTCTTTCGTGGCAGCCTGGTGGGTCTATTCCAGCGAGCTGACGTCTCCCAATCCCTTGCGCAACACTTCGGGTTCGTCGCCGATGAGCGAGACGACGCTGGAGGGAATGCCCGGGACCGGGCCGCCGTCGATGACCAGATCGAGGAGTTTGCCGAACTGGGACTCGATGAGCCAGGGTTCGCTGAGCAGTTCATCCTCGTTCGTGGCGGCGCTGGTGGAAAGAATGGGGTTGCCCAGCGCATTGATGATCGCCATGCAGATGGGGTTGTTCGGAACGCGGATGCCCGCCGTTTTACGCTTGGTCAACATCATCTTGGGCACGAGGTTCGACCCATCCAGGATGAAGGTGTAAGGGCCCGGCAACAGCCGGCGCATGGTCTTGTAAGCGTAGTTCGAGACCTTGGCATACTGGCTGATGTTTTTCAGATCCGAACAGATGAAGCTGAAGGGCTTGTTCTTGGGTCTCTGCTTGATCTGGTAGACCCGTTCGATGGCCTTCTTGTTCATGATGTCGCAGCCGATGCCGTAGATGGTATCGGTGGGATAGGCGATCACGCCGCCATTGCGCAGCAGTTCCACCACCTGGTTGATTTTGCGGTCGGGCGGATTGATGGGGTTGATCTCCAGCAGCACGTTATTATCTCTTCCTGTGAGGTTGAACCAAGCGCTTGAACGATGCGAGATTCATAGTATGGGCCATCCGTGGATGTCAAATCTCAAATTCCGGCGTTCGCAATGCAGGGTTGATCGGCTAACACAAGATATGGTAACGTTGCCTAACCAAGTGCCCAACCAATTGTATATTGGTGAATTTATATGAAAACAGTAGCGCTCTTAGCGATGCGGAGGTTCCTATGAAAAACATTGCCCCCGAGGAGAGTTTCTCCTTTGATGACGTCCTGCTGATCCCCAACTATTCCGACGTGCTGCCCAAGGATGTGGATATCAGCACCCAGCTGACCCGTAACCTGAGCTTGAACATCCCCATCGTCAGCGCGGCCATGGATACGGTCACCGAAGCCCAGACCGCCATCACCATGGCCCGCGAAGGGGGCATCGGATTCATCCACCGCAACATGAGCATCCAGAGCCAGGCCATGGAGGTGGACCAGGTCAAGAAATCGGAAAGCGGTATGATCGTCGATCCGGTGACCATCCATCCCGACCAGCTTGTGCAGCAGGTGCTGGAACTGATGGCCAAATACCGCATCTCCGGCGTGCCGGTGGTCAAGGGCGACCAACTCGTGGGCATCGTCACCAACCGCGACCTGCGCTTCGAGACCGACATGCAGAAGAAGATCTCCGATGTGATGACCAAGGAGAACCTGGTGACCGTGCCGGAAGGCATCAGTCTGGAAGAGTCCAAGAAGCAGCTGCACCAGCACCGCATCGAAAAGCTGCTGGTGGTGGACGCCAAGGGCCGCCTCAAGGGCATGATCACCATCAAGGACATCGAAAAGATCAAGAAGTACCCCAAGGCCTGCAAGGACCACATGGGCCGCCTGCGCGCCGGCGCAGCCATCGGCGTCGGCCCCGACCGGGTCGAACGCGCCCAGGCCCTGCTCAATGCCGGGGCCGACGTGCTGCTCATCGACACCTCCCATGGTCACTCCCAGAACGTCATCGAAACCGTCCGTGAACTCAAGAGCACCTTCAAGAACATCGAACTGATCGCCGGCAACGTGGCCACGGGCGAGGGCACCGAGGCGCTGATCGCCGCCGGCGTGGATGCCGTCAAGATCGGCATCGGACCCGGATCGATCTGTACGACCCGCATCGTGGCCGGCGTGGGCGTTCCCCAGATCACGGCCATCATGAACTGCAAGGCGGCGTCCGACAAGCACGGCGTTCCGCTCATCGCCGACGGCGGCATCAAGTTCTCCGGCGACGTCACCAAAGCCCTGGGGGCCGGGGCCCACAGCGTGATGATCGGCGGGCTCTTCGCCGGCACGGAAGAAAGCCCGGGTGAAAGCATTCTCTTCCAGGGCCGCTCCTACAAAGTCTACCGCGGCATGGGGTCCATCGAGGCCATGAAGAAGGGCAGCAAGGACCGTTACTACCAGACCGAACAGGAAGAGGACGACAAGCTGGTGCCCGAGGGCATCGTCGGCCGGGTGCCCTACCGCGGTTCGCTGGCGGCCAACATCCACCAGTTGATGGGCGGCCTGAAGGCCGGCATGGGCTATGTGGGCTGCCGCAGCATCGCCGATCTGCGCAAGAAAGCCCGCTTCATGCGCATCACCGCCGCCGGCCTGCGCGAGAGCCACGTGCACGACGTCATCATCACCAAGGAGGCGCCCAACTACCGGGTGGATCAGTAGATGACGGCCACCCCCGCCGATTTCGTTCATCTCCACGTACACACCATGTACAGCCTGCTCGATGGGGCCATCCGCCTGGACGGCCTCTTCAAGCGGGTCAAAGAGTTCGGTATGCACAGCGTGGCCATGACCGATCACGGCACCATGTTCAACGTGCTCGAATTCTACACCAAGGCGGTCAAGGACGGCATCAAGCCGATCATCGGCTGCGAGTGTTACGTGGCGCCGCGGACCATGGCCGACAAGACCTCCCTGGACGCCAAGGGGGTCACCCACCTGGTGCTGCTGGCCGAGAACCAGCAGGGCTACCGCAACCTGTGCCGCCTGGCCTCCGTCGCCCAGGCCGAAGGCTTCTACTACCGCCCGCGGATCGACAAGCAGGTGCTGCGCGAGCACTGCGCCGGCCTGATCGCCATGTCCGCCTGCCTGCACGGCGAGATCCCCCAGTTCATCATGCAGGGCCGCCCGGACAAGGCCGAGGAATCGGCACGCTTCTTCCAGCAGCTCTTCGGCGAGGACCGGTTCTTTCTGGAGGTGCAGAACAACGGTTTGGCCGCCCAGGACACGGTCAATGCGGCCCTGCGCGAAATGAGTGCCAGACTGGGGATCCCCCTGGTGGCCAGCAACGACTGCCACTACCTCGACAAGGAAGACGTGCGCGCCCACGACGTGCTTTTGTGCGTGCAGACCGGCAAGACCGTCAACGACACCGACCGCTTCCGTTTCCGCACCGATCAGCTCTACTTCAAATCCCGGGAAGAGATGATCGCCTACTTCAAGGATTTTCCCGGTGCCATCGACCACACGGTGGAAATCGCCAAACGCTGTGATGTTTCGTTCGACCTGAAGAGCTATCACTTCCCCCACTTTGAGGACCCGTCGGGGCTGAGCGCCGCGGACCTCTTCACGCGCAAGGCCCGTGAAGGGTTCGAAAGGGTCTGGCAGATGATCCGGACCAAGCGGCCGGACGTTGACGAAAAGATTTACCGCGACCGCCTGGAGTACGAAATCGGCGTGATCAACAAGATGGGCTTTCCGGGATACTTTCTCATCGTGGCCGATTTCATCAACTACGCCAAGAACAACCACATTCCGGTCGGTCCGGGGCGCGGCTCGGCGGCCGGCAGCCTGGTGGCCTATGCCCTGCGCATCACCGATCTGGACCCCATCGAGCACGGCCTGATCTTCGAGCGCTTCCTCAATCCCGACCGCATCAGCATGCCCGACATCGACGTGGACTTCTGCATCAACGGCCGGGAGAATGTCTTCAAATATGTGGTGGATCGCTACGGCGGCGGCGATTACGTGGCCCAGATCATCACCTACGGAAAGCTCAAGACGCGCGCCGTGATCCGGGACGTGGGCCGGGCCCTGGGCATCGCCCTGAGCGAGGTGGACGCCATCGCCAAGCTGGTGCCCGACGAGCTGAACATCTCCCTGGACAAGGCCCTGGAGAAAGAGCCCCAACTGCGCGAACTGGAGGAGACGCGGCCCGAGGTGGCCGAACTGATCAGCATCTGCCGCACCTTGGAGGGGCTGCCGCGCCACGCCTCGACCCACGCGGCCGGGGTGGTGATCGGCGACAAGCCCCTGGTCGACTATCTGCCCCTGTACCGCGGTAAAAAGGGCGAAGTGGTGACCCAGTTCGACATGAAGCATGTGGAGATGATCGGGCTGGTCAAATTCGACTTCCTCGGCCTGCGCAACCTCACCGTCATCGACCACGCCCTGGCCCTCATCCGCCAGCAGGGCAAGCAGCCGCCGGATCTCTCCAACCTCGACTTCGACGACCGGCCCACCTACGACCTGCTGGCTGCCGGCGACACCACCGGCGTCTTCCAACTGGAATCCTCGGGCATGAAGGATCTGCTGGCGCGCCTCAAGCCCGAATCCTTCGCAGATATCACCGCCCTGGTGGCCCTCTACCGGCCCGGCCCCCTGGACAGCGGCATGGTGGACGACTTCGTCGAGCGCAAGCACGGCCGCAAGCCCGTGGAGTACATGTTCCCGGAACTGGAACCGCTGCTCAAGGAGACCTACGGGGTCATCGTCTACCAGGAACAGGTCATGAAGATCGCCAGCGTGCTCGCCAGTTATACCATGGGCGACTCCGACGGCCTGCGCAAGGCCATGGGCAAGAAAATCGCCGCCATGATGGCCGAGCACCGCGAGCGCTTCGTCAAGGGCGCCGTGGCCAACGGCCACGACGAGAAGAAGGCCATCGCCCTGTTCGATCTCATGGAGAAGTTCGGCGGCTACGGCTTCAACAAGTCCCACAGCGCGGCCTACGCTCTGATCGCTTATCAGACCGCCTATCTCAAGGCGCATTTTCCCGTGGAGTTCATCGCGGCCCTGCTGACCAGCGAAATGCACTCCATCGACGGCGTGGTCAAGTACATCAACGAGTGCCGCACCCACCAGATCCAGGTGCTGCCGCCCGACGTCAACAGCGGCGATACCACCTTCACCGTGGCCGACGGCAAGATCCGTTTCGGGCTGGTGGCGGTGAAGAATGTGGGCGAGGGCGCCGTGGAAGTCATCGCCGAGGAGCGCCGGGCCAACGGTCCGTTCAAAACGATCTTCGATTTCTGCGAGCGTGTGGACCTGCGCAAGGTCAACAAACGCGTGCTGGAGAGTTTGATCGCCTGCGGCGCCTTCGACGGCACCGCCGCCAAACGCTCCCAGATGATGGCCATTCTGGAAGAAGCCCTGGATTACGGCCAGAAGGTGCAGAAGGAGAAGTGCGACCCCCAGATGGGGCTCTTCGAAGAGAACAACGACTGCACCCTCTCCATGACGCCGCCGGCCCTGCCCAACCTCCCCGAGTGGCCCGAACGCGAGCGCCTGACCCGGGAGAAAGAGGCCCTGGGCTTCTACATCTCGGGCCATCCTCTGGCACCGCACCACAAAACCATGGCCAAGTTCAGCACAGTCACGAGCGGTGCCACCGAGGAGGCCGCCGACGGGCAGACCGTACGCATGGGCGGCATGGTGACCAGCCGCAAGACCATCCGTACCAAGAAAGAAGAGTTGATGGCCTTCGTGCAGATGGAGGACATGGAGGGCGGTATCGAGGTGGTCATCTTCCCATCGGTTTACGCTGCCTGCCAGCACCTGCTCACCGATGACCGGCCCATCATGGTGCAGGGCAAGCTGCAGAAGGATGAAAAGGGGCCCAAGCTGCTGGCCGATGCGGTGATTCCCATGGAGGAGGCCGAAACCCTCTGGACCGCCGAAGTGCACTTCAACATCGACGTGACGCGCACCGACAAGGAGAAATTGGAGCGCCTGCGGGACCTCATCCGCCGCTACCCCGGCGACTGTTCGGGCTGGCTGCATCTGAAAATGGAAGAAGATGTGGAGACCATCGTGGCCATGTCCGAACAGTGGCGCATGCAGCCCGGCGAGGCCTTCAACCGTGAAGTGAACGCCCTGCTCGGCTATGCCGCGGTGGAGACGCGCTGCGGCGAGATCAAGCCGGCCGAAGGTAACGGCCACAGGCCCCGCAACGGCCGCAGGGCGCACTAGAAGAACGCGTTAGCCGCAAAGGATCGGAAGGATATGCAAGTACCATTGTTGGATTTGAAAGCGCAGTACCAGCAGATCAAGGCTGAAGTACGAACACGCATGGATGAAATCTGCGAGAGCCAGCAGTTCATCCTCGGACCCCAGGTGGCCCTGATGGAAGAGGCCGTGGCGCAGTACTGCCAGGCACCGCATGCCGTGGGGGTCTCGTCGGGCTCCGACGCCCTGATCATTGCCCTCATGGCCGCCGGCATCGGCCCGGGCCACCGGGTGGTGACCACGCCTTACACCTTTTTCGCCACGGCCGGTGCCATCGCCCGGGTGGGCGCCCTGCCGGTCTTCGTGGATGTCGAAGTCGACACCTATAACCTCGACCCGGCACAGTTCGCGGCGGTCATGGCGCAAATGAGTCCGGGCGAGCGGGAGACGGTCAAAGCGGTCATCCCGGTGCACCTCTATGGCCAGTGCGCCGAGATGGACCCGATCCTGGAAACGAGCCGGCAGTACAATTTAACGGTCATCGAAGACGCGGCTCAGGCCATCGGCGCTGAATACAAAGGCCGGCGGGCCGGCAGCATGGGTGATTTCGGCTGCTTTTCATTCTTTCCCTCCAAGAACCTGGGGGCTTTCGGCGACGGCGGCCTGGTCACCTGCCCGACCCAGGCGATGGACCAGCGGCTGCGCCTGCTGCGCATGCACGGTATGGAGCCCAAATACTACCATCACGCCATCGGCGGCAATTTCCGCCTGGACGCCCTGCAGGCCGCCATTGTGGCCGTGAAGCTGCCCTACCTGGACGGCTGGAGCCAGGCGCGGCAGAAGAACGCCGCCCTTTACCGTCGACTGTTCCAGGAGGCCGGTCTGGCCGGACGCATCGGCCTGCCCGTGGCGAAGCAGAACCGTCACATCTACAACCAGTTCGTGATCCGCGTGCCGAAAGAGCGCGATGCTCTGCGCAAATATCTCGCCGATCAACAGATCGGCAGCGAAGTATACTACCCGGTACCACTGCACCGGCAGGCCTGCTTCGCCTACCTGGGCTACCAGGCCGGCGATTTTCCCGTCTCGGAGCAGGCGGCCGCCGAGACCCTGGCGTTGCCGGTCTATCCAGAATTGAAAGCTGACCAATTGGCTTTTGTGGTGGAGAAAATCGGGGAGTTTCTGAACAATGGCTGACGGTGCTGCCCGCAAAATCTCTTTGGGCTTCTCTCCCTGCCCCAACGACACCTTTATCTTCGACGCGCTGGTGAACGGCAGGGTCTCGCTGCCCGGGTGCGCCCTGCGGGCGGTGCTGCACGATGTGGAGACCTTGAACCAGATGGCCTTTGACCAGGTGCTGGATGTCACCAAGCTCTCTTTTTACGCCTGGCTCAAGGTTCAGGCGAATTACCGCCTGCTGGCCAGCGGCGGCGCGCTGGGGTATGGCTGCGGACCCCTGGTGATCGCGCGCAAACCGTTGCGGCGTGAAGACATGTCCGGCTGCCGCATCGTGCTGCCCGGGCAGTGGACCACGGCCCATCTGCTGTTGCAGCTCTGGGCGCCCGAAGCACGCCAGCGCCGCTTCGTCCCTTATGATCGCATCTTCGCGGCTCTGGATGCCGGCGAGGCCGACTGCGGGGTCATCATCCACGAGAGCCGTTTTACGTTCCAGGCCGCCGGATTTCAGGCCGTGGTGGATCTGGGTGCCTGGTGGGAGGCTGAAACCGGCCTGCCCATTCCCCTGGGGTGCATCGCCGCCCACCGTCGGGTGCCCAAGGACCTTCTGCCGCAACTGGAAGAGAAGATCCGGAACAGCATCGAGGCGGCGCGGCAGGACCCGCAAAGCGCCCTGCCTTACATCCGCGCCCATGCCCAGGAGATGACCATCGAGGTGCTGCGGGCGCACATCGACACCTTCGTCAATGACTTCAGCCGCGATCTGGGCACCACCGGCCGCAAGGCCATCGAGACCCTGGCGGCCCGGGCGCAGCAGGCCGGGTTGCTGGTATGATCACCATCCTCTTCGCCACCAACCGGGAGGCACGGCCCTTCCTGGCCCTTGTGGGAGCCGCACCCGCGGAAACCGTGCCTTTCGCCGTTTACCGCAGTGCCGCCCATCCGCGCCTTCAGATCGTTGTCAGCCGCATGGGCAAGATCGCCGCGGCCACCGCCTGCCAGGCCATGATCCTGATGCATGGCGCCACGCATATCGTCAACCCGGGGGCCTGCGGCGCGTTGCGTGATGCGCCCGAACTGGCCGTGGGCAATCTCGTGCGCATCAGCGAGGCCTCGGAGGGGGACCATGAAATCTTCGGCAAGCGCGTGCCGCCGGTAGCCTGCGGCACCGGCCTGGGGAGCGCGCTGCCGGCGGCGCGCCTGGTGACCAACGACCGACCGGTTTTCGATGCCCTGCGGCGTGACGAATATGCCCAGTATGGGGATGTGGTGGATATGGAGGGGGCGGCCGTCGCCCGGATGGCCGCGCTCTATGGCGTCCCCTGCGACCTGATCAAGGGCATCACCGATACCGCCCAGCACCTGGAACGCGATACCCTGTTGCGCAACCTGGACGCAGTGTGCGAGCGGATCGCCCTGTTCCTGAAAGATTCTCTGCCCGAGTGCCAAGATGCCTAGCAAAATCCTGCGTTTCATCAAAATCGAACACACGGCCTTCAGCCTGCCATTGATTTTCACCGGTGCCTGGATGGGGGCGGGCCACCGCTGGCCCTCCTTGCTGACCCTCGTCTATATCGTCCTCGCCGCCGCCGGGGCGCGGACGTTCGGCATGGCCTTCAACCGGATTTTCGACCGCCGCATCGACGCCCGCAATCCGCGCACGGCCGGGCGCGAGCTGCCGTCGGGGGCCATGGGCGTCCCCACCGCCCTGACCGTGGCGTTGGGCGGCCTGGCCGCCTACCTCGGTGCATGTGCCCTGCTCAACCGCTGGTGTCTGATCCTGGCGCCGGTGCCGCTGGTGCCGCTGCTGGGCTACTCGCTGCTCAAGCGCTTCACGGCTTTGTGCCACTTCGGCATCGGGCTGTGCCTGGCCCTGGCCCCCTTGGGCGCCTTCGTGGCCGCCGCCGGGCACGTGGGGCTGACGGCTGAGGTGTGGATCTTTTCGACTTACGTATTCTTCTGGCTCAGCGGCGCGGATATCATCTACGCCCTGCTGGACATCGAGAGCGACCGGCGCACCGGCATCCACAGCATCCCGGCGGCCCTGGGGGCGCAAAAGGCCCAGGTGGTGGCCGCCGGCGTCCATCTGATCTCCCTGGCGGCCCTGGCACTGCTGCTCTTCCTGAACCGGGCCCAATGGCCCGCCGTAGTCTCCTTCGCGGTCACCCTGGTGCTCTTCGTGGCCATGTACCTGCCCTGGATCCCGATCCCCAAGCGCTTCTTCCCCATCTCCACCCTGGCCGGGGTGGCCGGCGCGGTCACACCATTGCTCGTCTGAAAACAGCGAGCCCGCGCCCCCCTCAACAGGTTGAAAGGGAACACGGGCTCTTTAGCCGATTGAAGGCGGCTTTACTTCTTTTTCTTCATATCCTTCAGGGCCTTCTCCACGGCGGCCTCGATGCCTTCCTGAGTGGCTGGGCGCACCAGGCGGCCGTTGACGAAGACCGTGGGGGTGCCGGTGATGCCGGCGTCTTCACCCGCCGCGGCATCTTTCTGGATCCTCTCCAGGGTCTTGGGATCTTCCATGCGCTTGTCGAACTTTGCCTTGTCCAGTTTGAGCGTCTCGCGGAAATCGTCGAGCTTCTTGTCGCTGAGCGTGCTGTAGTTCTGGAAGATCAGGTCGTGGTACTCCCAGAATTTGCCGAAGCTGTCGGCCGCTATGCTGGCCTTGGCCGCCTTCATGGCGAAGGCGTGCATCTTCAGCGGGAAATGCTTGTAAACGAATTTCGTTTCTTTGGGATACTGCTTGAGCACCTCGTCGATGATCCCGCCGATGCGGGCGCAGTAGGGGCATTGGAAGTCGCTGAAAACCACGATGGCCACCGGCGCGTTGGCCGGACCCTTGAAGGGCGATCCGGCGATATCGATGTCGTGAATGAACGAGAGGTTGAGCACCTGGATGGTGTTGTCTTTGGGGTTGCTCAGGTAGAGCACGTCATCCCGGGGGCTGATCTTGATCTGGTTGACGTCGGCACCCACCTTCACCGTGTTCAACAATGCCCCGGCCGGGTTGTAAATCAGCAACTGGCCCTGGTTGTCGAGGACGTAGATCCGCTGGCCGTTCAGGGAAACTTCCATGTCGATGGGCGTGTTCTGCAGCTTCAGGGTGGCGACGATGTCGGTTTCAACTTCAGCCTGGGCCAGGGGCACTCCCAGCGCCAGGCAGAGCATCCATAGAAGCAAACCTCGGAAAGTACGCATCCTCTTTTTCTCCTTTAAGCGATGTGATGGTAGATTGCGGAAAACGGGTGCATGGGGCTCCCATTGCGTGCAAATCCGCGGGTCTTTACATTGGCGGGCCGGCATGTGCGACGGAAGCCCGGCAGGAGCGGTGTCGGGCCGGCTGGCCTGAACTGGATAGCGTGCGGCGCAACTATTCGCGGCATGGCACCGACCGCAGCGTTGCGTTCAGTGGACTTTTTAGCGCGCTTTGGGGGAAGAGGCAATAGGCAAGGCTTCAAAAAGCATTTCCGTGCTTTATCCGCACCGGCGAATCTGCTATCAACGGGACGGCGCATCGGCGCCCGGGAGGTTATATGCCCAGATCCAGAAAAGCACCCCTGGTGGTGGCCATGGCCGGCGCTTCAGGCGCCTACGCGGCCCGTTTGCTGCTGGAACGTTCCCCCTGGCCCACCCTGCTGGTGGTCAGTCGCTGGGCCCGTGCCATCTATGAACGGGAGTGCGGCCCCTTCGATACCCTGGCCCGTCTGGCCAGTCGGGTGTACGATCCCTCCGATCTGGAGGCGCCGCCCTCCTCGGGCTCGGTACCCACGGCCGGTATGGTCATTTTGCCTTGCTCCATCAACACCCTGGCCCACATCGCCGGCGGCCTGGCCGACAACCTGATCACCCGGGCGGCCCATTGCCATCTCAAGGAGCGCCGCCCCCTGATCCTGGGGCTGCGGGAGACACCGTTGACCGCCATCGATCTGCAGAACGCGGCCCGGGCGGCCGCGGCCGGTGCCGTCGTGATGCCCCTGAGCCCGCCCTTTTTCATGTTCCAGGGTAAGTCTGCCGAGCAGATCAGCCTGCACGACCTGATGGGGGCCTACGTGGACCGTGTGCTGGCCCTGCTGGGACGACCGCTTGCGGCCAATTGGGAGAACCTGATCTGATGCATACCGATTTGCGCATTTTTCTGCGGGACCTGGAACGGCGCGGCGAGCTGGCCCGGGTGAGGGCGGAAGTGGACCCCGACCAGGAGATCACCGTCATTCAGCACCGGGTCATCGCCGCCGGCGGACCGGCCCTGCTCTTCGAGCGGGTAAAGGGGTCGTCTTACCGTATCGTGAGCAATCTCTTCGGCACCCCCCGGCGGGTGGCCCTGGCCTGCGGCGCTTCTCCGCAAGCCCTGGGGCAGCAGTTGGCCCGCCTGGCCCATGACCTGCTGCCGCCCTCGTTGGGCGGCCTGTGGCGCGCCCGGCAGGATCTGCGACGGGTGCTGCCCGCCCGGCTGCGACGGGTGCCGGCCGGCCCGGTTCTGGAAAAATGCCTGGAACCCCCGGACCTGAACCAGCTGCCGGTGCTCACCTGCTGGCCCGAAGACGGCGGTCCCTTTTTCACCCTGCCGCTGGTGCACACGGTCGACCCCCAGACCGGACAGGGCAACCTGGGCATCTACCGCCTGCAGCGTTTCGATGCCGCCAGCACGGGCATGCACTGGCAGATCGAAAAGGGGGGCGGCTTTCACTTTCACAAGGCGGCCCGGGCCGGCCGGCCGCTGGCGGTGAGCGTGATCCTGGGCGGTCCGCCGGCCCTGACCCTGGCGGCCGTGGCGCCGTTGCCCGAAGGCATGGATGAACGGGTGCTGGCCGCCTATCTCATGGGGCATCCCCTGGACGTCATCCACCGGCGCGCCACCGGCCATCGCATTCCGGCCAAAGCCGAGTTCGTGCTCGAAGGCGAAGTGCGGCCCGGCGAGCTGCGCCGGGAAGGGCCCTTCGGCGACCACTTCGGCCATTACTCGGCGGCGGCCGATTATCCCGTTTTCCGGGTGCAGCGCATCCTGGCGCGCAAGGACGCCATCTATCCGGCCACGGTGGTGGGCAAGCCGGTGCAGGAGGATTACTATATCGGCGAGGCCCTCCAGGAGATCGCCCTGCCCATGCTGCGCTGGCTCAAGCCGGCCATCGTGGATCTGTGGGCTTATCCCGAAACCGGATTCCACCCCCTGGCGGTCATGGCCGTGCGTCCGCGTTATCCCCACGAAGCCCTCAAGCTGGTGCTGGGCATGCTGGGCGAAGGCCAGGTGTCGCTCACCAAGGTGATGATCGCCGTGGATGCCGAGGTGCGCGTGCGGGATTTCGTATCGGTGAGCCAGGCCCTCTGGCGTCATCTGACCCCCGACGGCATGCACCTGTTGAGCCCTACGGCCCAGGACACCCTGGATTTCACCGGTCCGGCCATGAACACCGGCAGCCGCCTGATCCTGCTGGCCAATCAGGGGGCAGGGGGGCCAATCCGCACCGCACCGCCGCCCGTGCCGCCGGCACCGGCCGAACTGCACCCCGGCATCACCGCCGTCCGTGCCCTGGGGCCGGCCTTTCTGATCGTGCAGGCGGCCGACGGCCTCGGCGATCTTCAGGCGCTATGGGAGACGCTGCGGCAGCACCCGGTCGCCCGGCAGTACCTGTTTCATGTCGCCGTGAGCGGCGACGTGCCCCTGGACGATCCAATGATGCTGTTGTGGGGCTGGTTCACCCGCTTCGACCCGGCCGCCGACCTGTATCCGGCCGGCCGCCGCATCCAGGGCAACCGGCTGCTGCTGGACTTTCCCATCGCCATTGACGCCCGGTGGAAAAAGGGCTATCCACGACCCGTGGCCTTCGACCCGGTGGTGGAACGGCGGGTCGAGGCACGGTGGCAGGAGTACGGGATCAAGATCGGCTGAACGAACGCATCCGGCGGATTGAAGGACATGGCGCAGACATCGGACATCTTGTTTGAACAGGCCCTGGCAAAGGGGACGCAGGGCGAGCGCTTGACGGCCGCAGAGGCCGGTGCGCTGGCTGCCGCGGTCAGCCCGGACCGCCTGCATGCCCTGGGGCGGGCGGCCCTGGCCAACCGCCGCCGGCGCTTCGGCGACCGGGCCACCTTCGTGTTCAACCTGCAGATCAACCCGGCCAACATCTGCGGGGCGCGCTGCACCTTTTGCAACTACGCCGCCTCGAAAAAAGACGCCCATGTCTACGTGATGAGCGAAGCGGAGATCCTGGGCAAGGTGGCCCAACTTCAGCCCACCGAGGCCCACATCGTGGGCGGCCTGAACCAGGTGTGGCCCTACGAACGCAACCTGGAACTGGTGCGCCGGTTGCGCGCCCAATACCCCGGCCTGCACATCAAGGCGTTCACCGCCGTGGAGATCGCCTATTTCGCCAAGACGGCGCACAAGAGCGAAACCGAAATCCTGGCCGAGCTGAAGGCCGCCGGCGTCGAGGCCCTGCCGGGCGGCGGGGCCGAGATCTTCTCCGAGCGGCTCTGGCGGCGGCACTGGCCCAACAAGATCGGCCCCGACGAGTGGGTGCGCATCCACCAGACGGCCCACGGCCTGGGGTTTTCCACCAACGCCACCATGCTCTTCGGTTTCGGCGACACCTGGGACGAGCGCATCCACCACCTGCTCACCTTGCGCCGGGCCCAGGACCAATCCGGCGGGTTCGCCTGCTTCATCCCCCTGGCCTTCCAGCCCGGGGAGGGCAACTTCATCGCCCATGGCCCCACGCCCCTGGAGACGCTCATGGTGCTGGCTATCGCCCGCCTGGTGCTCGACAACATCCCGCATCTGAAATCATACTGGCCCATGAGCGGCGTGGAGACTGCCGCCGCCGGTCTGAGCTGGGGGGCCGACGACATGGACGGCACCATCTCCGAAGAGAAGATCGCCCACCTGGCCGGCGCGTCCACGCCCAAAGGCCTGGCCCGAGAGCGCATGACCGAGACCATCCGCATGGCCGGGTTCGTGCCGCTGGAGCGGGATGGCAAGTTCGGGGAAGCAAAGACGAAAGGCTGATATGAATGCACCCATCGCCATGATCCCCTACGCCAACATGGCCCCCTATGCCGCCATGGGGCCGCCCGATGCGTGCTACTTCGTGGCCTGCACGCCGCGCAACAGCATTCAGGCATTGAGGGAAGGCGCGGTGTGGGCCGCGGCCGTGCCGGTGGGCGGATTGACGGCCCTGGGGAAGATGGTCGAGCCCCTGGGGCTCTTCGGCATCGCGGCCCATAAAGAAGTGATGAGCGTGATGTTTTTCTCCGACCGGCCCTTCGAGAGTTTCGGCCGGCCCCAGACCGTGGGGCTCACCGACGAGTCGGCCTCCAGCGTGCGCCTGCTCTACCTGCTGATGGGCTACCAGTGCGGCTTCGACCGCATTCCGCTGAAGGCCGCGCCCGGAGCGCTGCCCAACGGCGATCTGGTGATCGGCGATACGGCCCTGCGCTGGCTGCATCAGTGGGAATCAACTGGCGAAGTCAAAGGCTATCGGCACGTCATCGATCTGGCGGCCCAGTGGGAGCGGCGCCACCAGTTGCCCTTTGTCTTCGCCCGCTGGGTGGTGCGCGCCGATGCCTCCCCGCGGCTGAAGGAGAACCTGCGGCAATGGCTCGACCGCTTCGCCGCCCAGGAGGAAGCGCTGATCGAACGCGCCGCGCCTGAAGTGGCCGCGCGCCTGGCGTTGCCGCTGGACTATGCCCGTCGCTACCTGAAGGTGATCCGTCGCTGCTTGACTTCCCAGGATGCAGCCGGCCAGGCACGCTTCCAGGAAGAGTGGGGCGCCCACGCGGCGGCCGGGGAGGCGGCCTGGTTTAAGGACGGCCCTGCGGGAGGTCATCGCCATGCATAACGGCCGTCTGGATCGCAGCCAAGCGCTGACCCTGCTGAACCGTACGCCCCTGGGCGAAGTCATGTCTCTGGCCCACACCGCCCGCAAGGGCCGCCATCCCCGGGGAGAGGTCACCTTTGTCTTCGATACCAACCCCAACTACACCAATGTGTGCGTCACCCGCTGCCGCTTCTGCGCCTTCTGCCGCTCGCCCGAGGCGGCCGACGCCTATACCCTGACACCGGAGCAGGTGGCGGCCAGGGTCAAGCGCGCCGCCGATCTGGGCGCCACCACCGTGCTGCTGCAGGGCGGTCACAACCCCAAGATCCACCTGTCGGACTGGATAGCCTACATCCGGGCCATCCGGGCCGTCTGCCCGCAGATCCACATCCATCCCTTCAGCCCGGCCGAGTATCTCTTCATGGCCCACCAGGAGCAGACCGACGTGCGGGCGATCCTGGAAGCGGTCTATGCCGAGGGCATCCGCACCATTCCCGGCGGCGGGGCCGAAATCCTTTCCGAACGCGTTCGCCAGCATATCGCACCGAAAAAGGCCGATACCGTCCAGTGGCTGGCGGTCTGCGAAGCGGCCCACCAGGTGGGTTTCCGCACCACGGCCACCATGATGTACGGTCACGTGGAGCAGGACGAGGAGATCGTCGATCATCTTCTCTTGCTGCGCGACCTCCAGGACCGCACCGGCGGCTTCGCCAGCTTCATCCCCTGGTCGTTCAAACCCGGCGACACGCCCCTGGGCCGGGAGGTCCCGCGCCCGGTGCATCCGGCGAAGTACGTGCGCATCATCGCCCTGGCGCGCCTGGTGCTGGACAACTTCGACCACATCCAGTCCTCGTGGTTCAGCGAGAACATCGCCGCCGGCCAACTGGGCCTGCTGGCCGGCGCCGACGACTTCGGCGGCCTGCTGGTGGAAGAGAACGTGCTGCAGCAGGCCGGCCACCAACGGGCCACCACCCTGGCAGATGTGCTCACCATCATCCGCCGGGCCGGGTTTGTCCCGGCCCAGCGGGATTCGTTCTATAACGTGCTGCGGGTATTCGAATAGCAGGGACGATCCTCAGTTCCGGCCATAAACCCATTATTGCCGCGGAGGGCCGACCATGTTTGAATTCGTCCAAGCCAACATTCTGCTGGTGTTGACGGTTATCGGCGCGGTGATCAGCTTCATGGCCTCTTTCATCGGACTGGTGGCCAAGAAGAAGCCGGTGCTGGTCCTGGCGGTGCTGGGGGTACTGGGCTTTGTCGTGGGAATCACCTATCAGCTCTCCAACTATGCCCAGAACCAGGAAAAGGCGCGGCGTGCGGCGGCCGAGGCCCAGATCAAGGAGGCGGCCCAGCGGGCGCGCGACGGCGTTCTCCAAGAGATCAATGAAAACGTGGGGGTCACCCGGGTGACGGTGGACGCCATTGCCCGGAAGCTGGAATCGGCCTCGCTGCAGGAGGTGGGGCTGCCCCTGGTCAGCGTCAAGAGTGTTGGTTCGGTGGAGTTCGAGGAGACCATGGCGTTTGCCAAGGGCTCGTCGGAGATGTGGCAGCGCTACGCCCAATGGCTGGCCACGGTGCCCGAAGCCAAGGCGGCCGCCTGCCTGACGGTGACGCTCAATGCCAGCCCTATCCATCATTACGACGCCGGTCTGCTGCTGGCCTATCTGCTCACCAGCACGGCCACGCGGGATGAGTTGCTGCCCATCGTGGACAGTCACCAGGCCTGGCACAATTTTGCCGCCGAGCCGTTCTTCCTGAAGAATTTCAAGCCCCAGACCGGGCATCTGCGCTATGTGCTCTTTTACGAGGGGCCCACCCAAAAACTACTCGCCTTCGCCGAGGCCGAAGCCTTTGCCCAGCAGTTGATGGTGCTGCATCGCCTAGGTCGGCACGCCATGCTGGAAGCGCTATTCAACTCACCGCACAGCGACCCGGTGGCGGCCTTGCGCTCGGTCTTTCCCTCCGTACAGGCGGCGGTCTTCGATACCGACCGCTGCGACGAACTGGTGCGCCGCATGATCGAACAGCAACTGCCCCTGGCCGTGGCCGCGGCCGGCCCCCGGCCCTATGTGGCCAAGCTGACGCGCATGATCCGGCTCGCGGCGGCCGATCGATAGTTCCCGCTCGTTTTTCATCAAGATCGAGGGCGCTTCGCCGATAAGGCCTTATTCACTTGGCCGTCACCGATGCCATCAAGATAGGCATGAACCCACGGGCTACGTTCTTGGGCCGAGCTCGCCAATTGCTCGGCCGTTTCGTGGAAATGACCTAAAAACTGTCAGTCAGGGGATCTGGGCTGCCGTGCCAGACAGCGACAGGCATTGCTGAACCGGGCCTACGACAGCCGAAAAATCTAATCCATATTCCCGCTTTCGCGCGACTGCCACTCGTGGCATACTCGGATGGTCGATCCCGATATGGTCATCTTACCCAAGAAGGTTAAAGGGTCACCATGAAAACAAGCGCCCTAAGCCTATTTCGCCGGCATGGTCGCACCAACTCCTGTTGGTTCCCTTTACTGTGCGCGCTCCTGCTGCCGACCCTCGTCATCGCCGTCCCCGCCGGAGCGGCCGAGATCGCCACGGATGCCTCGGCAGCCGCCATCGAGCTCCAAAACGCTATCGAAAATGCCGTGACCAGCTACCGCGACGAGCTGGCGGACCTCAAGGTCCGTTTGCGCCAGATGGAGGCGATCAAGGATAGTCTGGTCAATGAGATGGGTGTTCAGGAGCATAAAAGCGCCTCGCATCGGCAACTGCTGCTGATGTCCCAGCCGCCCATCGAAAGCCTGGAGCAAGCCATTCGGAGCAACCGCCTGGCGTATGAGCATCTGAGCGAACAGCTCGAAAGGTTGCAGGCGCGCTATAATGCCGCCGCGTTCCTGTTTTTGAACGCCGACGACCGAATCGCCCTGGCGCGCAAGCAAATGGACGACATCCCGCGGTCCCAGTTGCCCGATGATCGAAAAGCCGATTTGACGGCCGAGGCCGAACAACTGATCGATATCCTCGTCGAGAAGAAAGCGCTGGGAGAAGCCTTTCGGAAAAGCTATGAGGATCTGGCCGGACGGTTGAATGCCCTGATAATGGAGCAGAAGGCCCTCGATGAAAAAATGGCGGCCGAATTCCAGGACCGCAAGAAGAAATTGCTCTTCACGACCACCAATCCGTACCGTTATATCCTCGATAACGGCGTCGCGGAAGCGTGGGTCCACTTTTTCAACCGCATCGGCACGCTGCTCGGTCTCTCCGCCGAGGGGTTGCACTGGGCGCAAATCAAACGCATCCAGATGAGCAGTTGGGTATTTTTATTGTTCTGGCTGGCGATTATCCTTGTGCTGCGGGCGCGCTCGCGGGACATCCTGCATCGCCTCGAAACGAAGCATGACACCCCCCAGTGGCGCTTCCGCAGGCTGTTTTTGTTCCTGCTGCGCCGGTCGTTGCTCTACCTGGGCCTGACCCTGCTGTTCGGGGTCTACGATGCCTTCGATTGGCCTCTGCTGGACATCGGCCTGGCAAACGTCCTGTTTAAAATCTTCCTGATGCTGCTGCTGACCCGCTGGGGACTGGACTATCTCGAATTTATGCATGGCGATGCTTCGCCGAAGGTGTTTGGCGCCTATGTGATCACTCGGCTCAAACGGTTATTCAGGCTCTTGCGGGCCATCACTCTGGGGAGCATTCTGTTTACCTGGGCGGCCGGGATGGAGAGTGTGCTGGTCTGGTTGCTGCGCGATGGGTTGACGATCGTGCTTCTGGGCTGGACTGTTTTTTTCTGGCAGCGGGCCAAAAAAGTGGCGGCCGAGGCCGCCCGCCAGGGACAAGCGGCGCCCGATCCCAGGAAAATGAAGTTATGGATCGCCTGGAGCTATTTGGTCAGCGGCGGCGCAGTGTTCATCAGTCTGATCGGCTACGGCACCCTGGCCGGGCACTGGTGGGGCGGCTGGATTAAATCGACGACGCTTCTGTTCTGGACCTATGTGTGCTGGAATGCCATCGAAGAGTGGCGGCGCGACCCGTATGTTCAACAGGGCATCGGTAATGATCCTCAGCGGCACGGCGGCATCCATCGTTTGAGTTGGCCCTTGATCCAACTGTGCCGGGGGCTCTGTTTGATTGTGGTCGTCAGGGGCATCGTCTGGGCCTGGGACCGGGAAGGGGTTCTGTTCGCATGGGTCACCGATCTGCTGAATTACACGCACACCATCGGCAGTCTCGATCTCAGCCTCCGGGGCATCGTGCACGCCGTGGTCATCCTGTTTTTCACCCATATCGGCGTGCATATCGGCCGAACCCTGCTCGACGAAAAGGTGCTCGGCAAAAAGGCGCTCGAACCCGGCCTGAAAGACTCGGTGATCACCATTTTGAGCTATCTGGCGTGGAGCATCGGTCTGCTCCTGGCGCTGGCCAGCCTCGGCGTGAATGCCACCTCGCTGGCGGTGGTGTTCGGCGCGCTCAGCGTCGGCATCGGCTTCGGCTTGCAGACCATCTTCAATAACTTTATCAGCGGGTTGATTCTGCTTTTCGAAAGACCGATCCAGGTGGGCGATTTCGTGGAGGTCAACGGAATCTGGGCCGAAGTCAAGAAGATCAACGTGCGCGCCACGGTGGTGCAGACCTTCGACAACGCCTCGGTGATCATCCCCAACTCCGAGTTCGTCAGCCAACAGGTGACCAACTGGAGTTTCAAGGATCGCCGCATGCGCAAGAACCTGAATGTGGGCGTGGCCTACGGCACGGATATCGATTTGGTTGCCAAAACACTTCTAGACATCGCCAATGCTTTTCCCGATGTGCTCAAATTCCCTCGGCCCGAGGTACTTTTTATCGACCATGGGGACAACGCGCTGATCTTCTGCCTGCGCCTGTGGGTTCAGGTGGAAGACTCGGCCATCGTGCCAAGCAAGATCCGCTTTGAAATCGACAAGCGCTTTCGCGAGCTGGGCATCGAAATTCCATTTCCCCAACGAGACATCCATATCCGCAGCATTGCCAAGGAACTCTCGCCGGCGACCGTCACGGAGGCGTTACAGGGCAACAGTGCCGGAAGCGCAGGGGCATCGAGCGAGAAGAAGATGCACCACGATCCACCGATCGAAGGAGCGTAAAATGAAACGGTTGTGCATGCTGCTGGCGCTTTGGGTCACCGGTTGCATGGGGATTCCCGAAAATGTCACCCCCGTCCAGAATTTCGAGGTCGAGAAATATTTGGGCCGATGGTATGAAATCGCGCGGTTGGACCACTCCTTCGAACGCGGACTCGATCGCATCACGGCCGATTACAGCCTGCGCGACGACGGCGGGGTGCGCGTATTGAATCGCGGGTATTCCACCGAAAAGAAAAAATGGAAAGTGGCCGAAGGCAAGGCCTACTTCGTGCAAAGGCCGGATGTGGGCTTTCTCAAGGTTTCCTTCTTCGGTCCCTTCTATGGATCGTATATCGTCCTGGCCCTCGACCATAAAAATTACCAGTATTCCATGATTTGCGGGCCTGACAAATCTTATCTGTGGATTCTGGCCAGAAGCCCGGAGCTGGACAAGGGCGTCCTGGATATGCTCATTCAAAAAGCCGAGGCGTTGGGCTTCGATACCGGCAAGCTGATATTTGTCGAACACGATCCATTGCCCGGGAGCGCAAGCTATCGGCATCCGTGATCTTAGAAGCAGTTTGGCGATAAAAAGAAAATCCCGAACCCTTATGGAAGAGGTTCGGGATTTTCTTTCAGGGCGCGATGCCGATGCGCGAAAGATGCCAGGCGCCCGGCCGGCCGCTGGCTTTAAACGTTAGTTGCACCCGCTGCCGTTACTGCTACTGCTGCTGTTGAAATTCATCCACTCGTGCCGGGCGGTTCCGCTGGTGTTGGAAAGGGTATTGGCATAGGAGGTCTGGCCGTCCATTTAGTATTTCATCCAGGCCATGATATCGCCGGAGATTCGGCTGGTGGTGGTGCCGGTTGTGCCGTTTCAAGCCAGATGGGGGTAGCCGGTATACTCCGCATGCATTCGGAACGTGCGGCTGGAAAGGCCGCCGTACTCGCCGCGGGGCATGCTATTGGTCGCCAGGGTATCGCTTCCGCCGCCCTTGGAGTGGCCGCAGGCTTGCAGTCTGGCGTTGTTGATCTTACCCCGGAGTCTGCTGTGGTTGCTGTTGATGAGAGATAGGAACTTGCTTTTTTGGAAAGCGACTATGTCAAAGTCACGATTGTATTTCAATGCCGGCCTTGCGCTCGGTCTTTGCCTCCCTACAGGCGGCGGTCTTCGATCCCGACCGCTGCGACGAACTGGTGCGCCGCATGATCGAACAGCAACTGCTCCTGGCCCTGGCCGTGGCCGGTCCCCGGCCCTGTGTGGCCAAGTTGACGCGCATGATCCGGCTTGCGGCGGCCGAGCGGTAGATCTCACCTGTTTTTCCTCAAGATCGAGGGGGCTTCGCCGATAATTCCTTGAAACAGGAACCTCGGTCCCGTGGACGCTGCTTTATCCCGCAACTTTCCAATCAAGGAACGGAATCCAATGAGACGAACCGCCCTGATCGCACTGCTTTTCTGTTTCGGCCTGCCGCTGGCCCATGCCGCCGATATAGGCAAATTCAGCCTACCCGACAACAGCCTGAAATGGACCCGGGAGGCCTCCCTGGACAAACAGTTCTCCGGTCAGGTGGTGCGGGTGCGCGACGCCCAGAAGTCCGAGATCCTGTTGATATTGCCCCTGGATGGCACCGAGGCCTCTAGAGGCAGGACCATGGAGACCGTGCAGCGCCGGCTGGCCGAGGCCAGGCCCGGCGTGAAACTGGACGAGGCGGTACGGCTCAACCTTGGAGACCGGACCTGGTACGGCGTGGGCCGGGAACAGGGGGGATTCGTCCAATACCACGGTGCGGTGAACAACGGCCGGCTGGTCTACGTGGTGGATCTGCGAGTGCCGGCGCCGGGGGAGTTTTCCGATGCCTTCAAGCGCTTCCTGGCCGAGGTCAAGATCCAGCGCGTGGTCGCACCAACCCAGGCGGCCGCCCTCATGAGCCAGGGCAACCAGTTGCTCAACAAGAAGGATTATAAAGGAGCCCTGGCGCGCTTCGATCAGGCCGCAGCCAAAGACCCCCGGAGCCCGGAAGTCTATTACTTCCGGGGTATGTGCCACAAGCGCATGAAGAACTACGCTGCCGCGCGAAAGGACCTGGACAAGGCCATCGCCATGAAAAAGAGCTCGGATTTCATGGTGGAGCGGGCCGACGTGGAGATTGGCGCCCAGAATTACAAGGAAGCTTTTGGCTGGCTGGACAAGTCCCTGGCAGAAGACCCGGAGAGCGACCAGGCCTTTCGCTACCAGGGCAAGGCTTACTACTATGCCGGTCAGACGGAGAAATCCATCGCTGCTTACGAAAAATCGTTGGCGCTGAACCCGGCCGACGGCAGCGCCCGGGCCTCGCTGGTCAAGCTTCAGGCCGCCGTCCAGAAGAATACAGCCGCGGCCGTGGCCCAGCTTCAGGCCTATCGTGCCTTTCACCCGGGAAATCCGTATGCCCAAGAACTCAAACAGGAGATCCTGAAGGTCGATCCCAAGGCCAGGATCAGTGATGTGGCCCCGCCGACACCCAAGACCTCCCCGGGCCGGCTGGAGCCCGGCACCTTGGCAGACCAGGCGCCGGGAGCCACCGCCCACCGCGCCCCGGAGCCGGCGGTCACCACCGGATCGGGTGCCGCCGGAGGGCTGCGCGTCTCCGCGGCCCCCCCGGTCACCACCGTGACCGCGACCAAAGAGAGCGCGGCATCGCCCTCCGCCGGTGCCACCGGTAAAAAGGAAGGCGTGACCGCGGATACATCCGCACCGGCAAGCCCCGTGGCGGCCGTCAGCCTGGAAGCGGCCCAGGCGGCTTTCAAGGAGCTGCCGCCATTGCCGCCGCTCGCCTCCATGCTGGCCCGGGCCAAAGCCTCGCCCGTGGCGCCCCGAGTGGACCCGGGGGCTTTCAGCCAGATGCAGTATCTGGGGGCCGTCTCGGCCGTCAAGCAGGCCATGGAAGAGCTGGTGGGGCCCATGAGCCCGGCGGCCAAGGTGAAGTTCGAGGCCCAGTGGGCCGCCATCTACGACTTTCCCGCCGACGCCTGCGTCGCCTACCTCAACGGCGCTTCGCCCCTGCTGGGCGAGATTCTCTCCTTGCGCGCGTCGATGATGAAAGTGATCCAGGGGTACGACAATTTCATCAACCAGGCCCGCATGGCCCGCTTTTTCGGCAACCCTGCCGCGGCCCACGACGCCATGCGCCGGGCCGGCCAGCACGCAGCCCTGATGCAGGCCCTCAAGCGCCGCAGCGACGAGGCCGTGAAGTCCCTGACGGCCTTGGGCGAACTGCCCGACGCGGCCCTGATCAAGGCCCGCGCCGCCGAGCAGTACAACGCGGCCCGCAGTTTGCTCAAAAACCTGGACCAGCCGTTGGAACTTTCCGGCGAGTACGAGCCGGCGCCCTACCAGTCGCTCCAGGACCCTTATGACGGCGGCCGCCGCCGGAACCCCGACGACACCCTCATCCGCACCGAATTGAACGAGGATTACGATGCGATCACCTATTACCAGCCCCTGAAAAGCGTGGGCGCCAACCTGGTGCTCATGTACGTGTGCGAAACCGATACGGATGGCGACAAGAGCGCCTGGCTGCAATTGTTCGAAAACCAGGGCAACGGCCGCTTCGTCACTTACGGCGGCGGCAGCGATCTGACCAAGATCGTGCTCGAACTCAACGAGGATGGCTTTCAGAAGACCGAATACACCCTGGGCCCCAAGGAGATGTCCGAGGAGAACAACGACTTTTCCGAAAAAGCGGCGGCCCTCATCGCCAAGGGCAAGCGGCCGGCCATGGCCCTGACCCGCGACATCCGCTCGCGGGCCTTTTATGCCACCCACGTGCAGTACCAGCAGCCGCCCGGCGACGGCGAGTTCAACTTCAAGAACTGGGAAAAAGAGTTCCGGAACAACGAAAAAGAGTTTCTGGAAGAGTTCCAGGCCGAGCGCCTGGCCTTCGAAACCCTGGCCCCCGAGGTGGGTTTCCCCCAGCCGGTGCCGGCCGAGCACATCTTCTGGGTGCTGGACCGCGTCGAACCGGTGAACCCGCATCCCACCGGCCAGCACCGGTTGGCCCTGTATGTCGAAAACCAGCGGGCCGATGCGGCCTACAAGCAGTCCATGCGGCGCAAGAAGGAAGACGACCCCTATCCCATGATAACCTCCGCCCGCAAGACCGATCTGTCCCAGAACAGCCTCTCCCACCGGGACGATTGGACGGTTTTCGACGACAACCCGCCTGACAAGCCGGTGCACGACCGCATGCAAATCGCCTACGACGTGAGCTGGACGGCGCCACCACCGGTGATCGCCCAGGCCGGCGGGCGTTTCGAGATCGATATTAAAGCCCTGCGGGATGCCTCCCAGCCCAGGGAGAATGCGCTGGTGCCCTCGCCCTGGGAAGACGTGACCGGCGCGGTGACCCTGGCCGTGGTCGACAAAGCCGGCAAGCATGCCGGCCGTGGCGGCGACGGCGCGCGCGCCAGCCTGCTGGCCCGGCATTTGACGTCCGGGCCCGGCAAGGCGAGCGAGACCACCCGGGTCCAATGCCCCGTGGATGGGCTCTACGGCGAATACGCCCAGATCACCCTGGGGATCGGCCCCAAGGAATTGACCGGCACCTGGGGCGCCAACCTGCGCTACCACTACGAGCGCAAGATCATGACGCCCGACGAGGCGGCGGTCCTCAGCGCCCGGATGGGCGACAACCTGGAGCGCATCGCCCGCAAGGACGCGACCGACCGGGAGAAAAAAACGGCGGCGGCCAAGGATCACCAGGCGCGCCAGAAGCAGCAACAGACCCTGCAGGCGGCGGACGCCCAGGCGCGCAAAGAAACGGCCGAGTTTCACAAAGCCAACATCCTCTATGAACAGAAGCGGGTCCAGCAGTACCAGCAAGAGCTGACGGCGGCCATCAACGAAGTGAAGCAGAGCGGAGAACCGCCCACCGAGGCGCAGCAGAAGCGCATCGCGGCCCTGCGCTTCAATATCATCAACGCCAAATCCAACGCCATCGCCGAGCAGGACAACATCCAGCAACTGGAAACCGGCGAATACCGGCGCAGCGAGACCCCCTTCGACAGCATGGCCCGCCTCCAGTTCCGGGAAAACATCGAAAAGAACATCCGCAAGATCGAAGGCGTGGAGACCCAGAACGAGCTGGCCGAGAAGTATATCGAATTGCTGCCCGCTGCCGAGCGCGCCCAGGCTTATAAGTCTTTGCAGAAGATCCGCGACGAGGCCCCCGACGATATCGCCCGCTACCAGAAGCTCAACGCGGCCCTGAAAAGCAAATGGCAGGGGGCCAGCGAGGCCAAGCTGGCCCAAATGGACGAGGACCTGGCCTGGAAGGAGGCCCAGGTGCAGGCCGTCGAAAACATCAAGACCGGCGCCGATGTGGGCATGCTGGCGTGCAGCATGATGGGCGGGCCCCAGGCCCTGGCCCTGACCTACCAGTTCGCCACGGGCTGGGCCGAAAAAGACCTGCTCACCGGGGTCAAACAGTCGGTTTCCCTGTACTCCGACGCCGTGGACATCGCCTGGAGCACCTACGACGGCTACTGCCAGGGCGGCTGGGAAGGCGCGGCCAAGGCCGGCGGCGTCTCACTGCTGACCAACAAGGGGCTGCCCTTCCTGCTGGGCAGGATGACCAAAGGCGGCGACCTGCCCGATGCGGGCGGCGCGGTCAAGGCGGCCGACAACCTCTCTGGGGCGGCCAAGCAGGCCGAGTCCAGCGGCCCGGCCCTCAAGACCGGCAAACCCAAACTCGACGACGTGAAGCAGTACGAGGCCGAGCTGCGCCAGGCCGAAACCCAGGTCAAGGGCTTTGTCAGCGACTACCACAACTGGAAGAAGGCGGTGAAGGCCGGGGCCTCGGAAAAGGAGATCGAACAACTGCACCGCAAGGTGATCGAATCCACGGCGGCCATCAACGGCAACCCGGCGGCCAAGGGCTATCTCAAGTACCAGGCCCAGCCGGCCGTGGGCCGCATCTTCAACCAGAGCCTGGACGACGTCCACGCCCAGGCGCGTAAAGTCTACTACGAGACCATGAAGAAGGCCGGCTACAGCGACCACGAGATCTTCGCCATCCGCAACGCGGCCAGCTCCGGCTCCACGGGCATGGACTTCGACCAGGCCCTCAAGGAGCAGCCCGACTGGATACCGGTCAAGCACCAGGACGGTACGACCTCGCTGCGGCGCAACGTCTGGCTGACCAAGAACGGCAAGCCGGTGTCGCGCCACCAGTGGCAACTGGATGCCCAGGCCGCCTGGAACGATGCCTACAAGAAGGCCACCCACGGCGCCGAGGCGCCCCTGGCCTGGGAGAAGATGACCAGCAAGGTGGATCCCGAGGCCTACCGCATGATGTCGGTGCTCAAGATTCACAAGGACCTGTCCAACGTGGACGAGATCATGGACGGCCTGGACCCCCAGTGGGTGCGCCAGATGTCCGACGTCACCCTGTTCAAGGCCGGCGAGATGCTCAACGACAAGAACCTCTCCCGCCTGGCCGGCGTGCGCGAGGCGTGCCGGGGCACGGCCAAGGACCTGGAAGGCAAGTTCCTGCCCTTCATCAGCAGCCGGCTGGACAACCTCAAAAAGATCCCCGAGGCCAAGCGCTCGGCGTCGGACCAGCACAACATCCAGCGGCTGGAGAGCGCCCTTTCGAGCTTCACCAAGGTCAAGGAGAGCTTCGCGGCCATCGGCAAGTCTGAGATCCCGCCCAGCCAGTGGGACGATGCGATCAATTTATCCACCGGCGGCAGGGGCATCATGCAGACGATCCAGGACCTGTCGGATTTGACCCAGTCGTTGTTCAAGTAGGCCGGAAAGCCGGAGAAAAGGAGAAATACTTCCCATGAAACGACTGGCCACCCGCATCTTCCTGGTGCTTATGGGCCTGCTGCTCACCGCCTACGCGGTGCTCGCGCCCACCCTCAAGGTCGTGGGCGAGCGCACCATGGGCACCATCACCGAGATCCGCCGCCAGCACGGCGAGCGCGACGAGGCCACCCCCAACCGCTACGAATACGGCGTGGGTTATCACTTCGTGCTGCCCGACGGCCGCAAGATTTACGGCAGCGCCACCGTGGTGGGCAGTGCCACCAGCGCCGGCATTCCCAAGGGCCCGACCCGCGTGCGCTACCTGGCCGCCTGGCCCCGCATCAACATGCTCGAACGCGAGACCGGGTTCAATATCGGCCATCTGATCATCGGCGGGGTGGGGATATTGATGTTGGTCCTGACGTTCAAGCGGGCCAAGGGCCGAACTCAGCCGGTCGGTCCGCCGGCCGACGTCCGGTAATGGAGAGAATCAAGATGATCTATCGACAGCTTTGGACGCCTGGACTTATTGTGACCCTTATCGCGTAATCCGGATCGGGATTCGAGCGCGACCCGAGTATCCGCGTTTGGGGGCAGAGACCCCATCGCGCCGGTTCACTTCACTGGGGCGGGTCAATCATTGGTCGCTGTATTTGCCCCCGTTATCTTGGTCCCATCATGAAAGACGGCGCATTGGCTGCGCGCCATGCCCTTTTTGGGGACGATCAGGGTTACCTCCGGCCCTGCGATGATGGTGTAATTCTCGGCCGGTAGGGTGGCGAGGAATTGTTCCAAAGCCATGCCTTCAGCGGCTTGGGCGCAGACTGCGGCCGCCATCTGCCGGCCCTGGTGCAGGCCGTAAAGTGTATAAAGCGCGTAGAACACCAGGAGCAACGGCAGCCAATAGATCAACTTGCGGATTGCGGGCGTGCTGCGCGGCCTGCTGCCCTCTTTTTTTAGGTCCGGAGGCGCAAAAATCTTGCGCGCGGTCCGACGCAGAAGATAATAGAGGCCGCCGATCCCCAACAGAATCATTAAAGGGGCGCCTTTTTCATCGCTCATAAAGGGCGTAAAAGGCAGGATCAGAAAAGCGCAAAACCCGACCAGGGCCATGTTCCGGCCGAAAATCTTGAATTGATACAATCCGATCCCCGCCGCCAACAAGGCGAGTGCACAGATCACGGCCAGAGCGGTGGCGAGAAGGCCTTTCTCGGCAATGTCTGCCATGTGGGGGACGATGGGAAACGTCAGGAAGATGAACAGGCAGCCGAGGATGCGAATGGATTGATAGGTGCTGTATTCTTCCCGAAGCTGTCTTTTTTCGGCTGTGGTCACCCACCGGCCATGAAAACGCTTCAGACCCTGTTCGCGCGCCGCTGCGGGAGACAATTCATCCAATGAGGTCCCCCAGTCCGTATTGATAAGAAGGTCCGTTCGCTCTGGCTGGTAGCGTCTTGGTCTCATCCGGCCTCTTTTGTTGTGGAGACAAGCATAGCGATCATCCTCTCGGGGTGGGCCGGCATTTTTACCCGGCCGGCTGCCTTCATCCGAAAAAGCGCCTGAAGAACGGCACCTCGGGGGGCATGGTCCGGGAGATGTAATCCTCGCGGGATTCAAAAATGACGAAATGCACCACCTCGTCCCAGGAGATGCCCGCCTGCAGGTTCGATACCCAATCTTCGCCCCTTTCGTCGAAGGTGGGGATTCTTCCGGTCAGAAAGAGCTTGCCGCCGTACTCCGCGAACGAGATATACTCCATCAGCAAGCCGTCTTGAAGATGGCCGGGGGCATTGGCGGTATAGAAGAGAACCACTTTACCAGAAAAGTCGGGTAATTTGTTTTGGGTCATATCCATCCTCAGTCCGGTCGTTTTCCCGATATCATCCGAATGGCCTGCGCCAGAGCCCGGTTGAATTCATCGGGGCGGGCGAGCATCAGGAAATGATCGGCCTTTTTCAGCACGATGGCATCGTAGGAGAGCATGTGCCGGCGGTTGCCTTCATAGTTGATCGGCCACAGATCTCCGTTCACGCTCACCACGGGCAAGCGGAGTGCGTCGAAAATCTTCGGTGCTTCGCCGGTGATGTACTGGGCCATCATCTCGCGCATGGCGCTCAGGGCCACGGACGGCGGTGCGGCCGATATATCGGCCAGAATCCATTCGCGCAGACGGGAATCGGTCTGAGGCAAGATCATCTCCGATACGAACTCCCGGCTGCCGGCCTTGAAATCCTTCTCCAGGGGAGCGGTCATCTTCTGGAGTTCTTCGGTCGTCAGCGGGTATTCGATGTTCTCGAGGGTGTCGACACCGATCAGGCCGATCACCAGCCCGGGCATGCGCCGGGCCGCTTCGGCGATCACCGATCCGCCCATGGAGTGGCCGATGAGAATGGCTTTCGTGACCCCGGCGGCTCCGACCGCTGCCGCCACATCCTCGCCGAAGGCGGCCATGGTATAGGTCGCACGGCCCATGCCCGAATGGCCGTGGCCGGCCAGATCCAACACCACCACGCGATGCTTTTTGGAGAAGCAGGGCACCTGGAACCGCCAATAGCGCGCATCGCAGCTCCAGCCGTGGACAAACACGAGGGCCGGCTCACCCTGGCCGTGGACTTCGTAGGAAATGGGCGTGCCGTCCTTGGAGAGGGCGACATGGGGCCATTCGGTCTGGGCCTGGGCCCCGCCCAGGGGCAGCAGGATAAGGAGCAGGCTTCCGAGGAGCGGCAGCCATGGCTTTGCCGGGCGCTTCGATGCCATTTTATCAGCCTCCTTGAGGACCTTCGATGGACGGTCCGTGGTTTGCGGGTCCCGACTGTAATGGACCGGCCCGGCACTTGTCAAATGCCCGCCGGATAATCCCGCTGCGAAGATATTCAGGCGTGCGCCGATCGGGTTCCGCGCGAAGCGCGGGGCCGGGCGGACGTAGAAAATTCCTGGCAGGATCGAGGCGCCTATTTCATTTCCCGGAACCTCGCCTCGATGGCGGTGATCTCATCGATGCGGATCAAGGCATCGAAATAGTCTTTGCCGGCCAGCTTTTCGATATGCACGAGATCCTTGCCCACGGCCTTGACATAGCCTTGCAGGGTGTTGCCGGAGGTCAGGTGCACATAGACATTCTTTCCCATGTAGATCTTGAGGTTGTCGGCCAGGGAGGCGGCGGTGTCGAACTTGCTGCCCTCTACCGGCGTGGCGCTGCCGGCAAAGGATTGGGGCGGCGCAAAAGTCAAAACACTCCAACACAGGCCAATGGCCAGTGCGGCCCACACGATCAGACCGGGTTTATGCTTCATGAGCGACTCCTCTTTTACCTGGTTAGGTTTCTATGCGGTCTTTGGTTTTTGCCCAACTCAAATCATCGGTTTCGGCAAGTTATCACGCCGTTAACGATTCAGGGCATGCCCACGCCGCGGTTATCGGATCGATCCGTTCGACGCCGTGTATGGTCTGAAATCGTCTCGTCGGCTTCTCCCCTATCTGCGCAAGGGCGCCGTATGCAGATGCGCGCCGCCATCGACGATGAGGGTTTCGCCGGTGGACCAGTCGGCGCCGCCGACCAGGGCCAGCACCGTCTGGGCCACGGATTCGGGGGTGGCGGTGGCCTTGAGCGGGGAGATGTCGGCGTACTGCTGGCGGATGAGTTCGTAGACCTCTTCGCCCAGGCCTTTTTTGAGCCACTCGCCGGCCACGAAACCGGGGCAGACGGCGTTGACGCGGATCTGGGGGCCGAGGACCCGGGCCAGCGATAGAGTCATGGTGACCAGGGCGCCCTTGGAGGCGGCGTAGGCGATGGAGCTGCCGACGCCGGTGATGCCGGCGATGCTGGCCATGTTGACGATGTGGGCCACGGGCTGCCGCCGCAGGGCCGCTTCGGCGGCCCGGGTCATCTGGTAGGCGCCCACGAGGTTGACCGAGTAGATATTGAGGAAGTCTTCTTTGCTCAGACCGTCGAGTTGCTGGTGGGCGCAGAACTTGGTGGTGCCGGCATTGTTGACGAGGATGTCGAGCCTGCCGAAGCGCTCCAGGGTGGCGGATACAAGTGCGCGGCAGTCGGCGTCTTCGGCGACGTCGGCCTTGTGGATCAAGGTCTGGCCGCCCAGGGCGGCGCAGGCATCGGCCGTTTGCTTGGCGCCGTCGGCGTTGCGGCTGTAGTTGATGGCGACGTGGCATCCGCGGGCGGCGAACTGCCGGGCGATGGCGGCGCCGATGCCGGAGGAAGATCCGGTGACGATGGCGACTGCGTTCTTGAGTTCCATGGGGCATGCTCCTTGTGATGTAGTTGGGTCGGCAACGCTACCTTAAACCAATTTGGCTCAAAGGCCAAGGTGGGGGTGAATTCAAGCGATCACCTTGCGCCGAAGCCCGATTTGTGCTCACATAGCCTGAAAAATCCGCTGCTTTGACTAAAGGAGGGGCATCATGACCGCACCTGGGAAAACCGTGAATGGATTTCGCTTCATGCCGCCGTCGCTGGCTGCCTGGATCGGCAGCAGCATACCGGAAAAACCCTTTTCGGGCGATATTCCGTGGACACCGCTGGGCAAGCCCCTGGCGGAAACCACCTTTGCGTTGATGACCTCGGCGGGCATCAGCGTAAAAAGCGACCCGCCCTTCGACATGGCGCGCGAGCGCCGGGAACCCACCTGGGGCGACCCCACCTTTCGGGCCATCCCCCGTGAGGCCGGCGAAGCGGACATAGCGGTGAACCATCTGCACATCACCACCGATTTCATCAAGCAGGACCTGAACGTCATCCTGCCGCTGGCACGCTTCCGGGAACTGGAGCGGGATGGCCGTATCGGCCGGCTGGCGCCCACCAGCTACTCGTACTACGGCTACCAGCCCGATCCGACGGTGCTGCTGAGCGAGGCCATGCCCCAGGTGGCCGAGCGGATGCGGGCCGAGGGGGTCGAGGCGGTCTTGCTGACACCGGCCTGACCCCTTTGCTGCCGGTCCGTGGGACTGGTCGCACGTTCGCTGGAAGCCGCCGGCATTGCCACCATCGTGCTCACCCCCATGCCCGAGTTTCATCGGGAAATAGGCATCCCGCGGGTGGCGGCCATCGAGTACCCCTTCGGCCGGGTGGTGGGTCAGGTCGGTGATCCCCAGGGGCAGCTTCGGGTGATCGAGGCCGCCCTGGGCTGCCTGGAAAAGGCGGATCGCCCGGGCCAGGCGTTCCACCTGGACTTCACGTGGCCGGAAGCGCCCAAGACGGCCAAGTGGCAGCCGCCGGAGATCTCGCCCATCGTGAAGCACTTTTTGGAAGAAATCAAAAAGGCCGCCGCCGAGGCCCATCGAAGGAGCTAATGGACGCCAATCCCAATATGCCGAATATCGCTTTGCCGTCTGCCGGCGCCGATGAGGGCCGCGGTGCCGCGGTGGGGTTCGACCCCAAATCGCCCCTGCGCTTCATCAACCGCGAGCTCTCCTGGCTCCAGTTCAACCACCGGGTGCTGGAGGAGGCCTTCAACCCGGCCCATCCACTGCTGGAGCGACTGCGCTTCCTGACCATCTCGGCCAGCAACCTGGACGAGTTCTATATGGTGCGCGTGGCGGGTTTGAAAGCCCAGGTGGCCTCGGGGGTTTCCAGCGAGAGCCCGGACCAGATGACGCCGGCCCAGCAGCTGATGCTCATCGACGAGAGCATCGCCCTGCTGCGCAACGAGCAGCAGCGCTGCCTGGAGATGCTGCTGGCGCTGATGGACGCCGAAGGCATTCAGCTGATCAACCCGGACCAGCTTACGGACGACGAGCACAAGTGGCTGGCCAGGCGCTTCCAGGAGCAGATCTTCCCGGTCTTGAGCCCCCTGGCCGTGGACCCGGCGCATCCCTTTCCCTTCATCCCCAACCTGGGTCTCACCCTGGCCCTGAGCCTGGAGAACGAGAGCGACGGCACCACCATGGTGGCCCTGGTGATCCTGCCCAACCAGCTCAGCCGTTTCGTGCGGCTGCCGGGGGCGCGCAACCGTTTCATCAGCCTGGTCAAGGTGGTGATCATGTACCTGGACCAGCTCTTCCCGGGCTTCAAACGCATCTCCCACGGCCTTTTCCGGGTGATTCGCGACAGTGAGGTGGAGATCGAGGAAGAGGCCGAAGACCTGGTGCGCACTTTCAAGTCGGCCTTGAAACGCCGGCGGCGGGGCAGCGTGGTGCGGATGTCGGTGGACGACGAGATGTCTGAGGAATTGACCGATCTGATCCTGGAGCAGCTGGGGGTGTCGCCCGGCGAGCTCTTCCGTTTCAAGTACCTGGGATTGCCCGATTTCAAGGAATTGATCGCGGACAATCGGCCCGACCTGCTCTTTACGACCTATGTGCCGCGTTTTCCCGAGCGCATCCGCGACTTCGGCGGCGACTGCTTTGCAGCCATCACCGCCAAGGATATCATCGTGCACCACCCCTACGAGAGCTTCGACGTGGTGCTGCAGTTCATCCGCCAGGCCAGCCTGGACCCCAACGTGGTCTCCATCAAGCAGACGCTTTACCGCACCAGCGAAGACAGCCCCATCGTCCAGGCCCTGGTGGAGGCGGCCGAGGCGGGCAAGAGCGTCACGGTGATGGTGGAACTCAAGGCGCGTTTCGACGAAGCCGCCAACATCGAATTCGCCCGGCGCCTGGAGCGCAGCGGCGCCCAGGTGGTCTATGGATTCATCGATTTCAAGACCCACGCCAAACTCTCGCTGGTGGTGCGAAGGGAAGGGGAGCGTTTCACCTCCTACGCCCACCTGGGCACGGGCAACTACCACCCCATCACGGCCAAGATCTACACCGATCTCTCCTTCTTCACCAGCGACCCCCAGATCTGCACCGACGTGATGCGCATCTTCAACTATATGACCGGCTACGCCAAGCCGGTGCACCTCAAGCGGCTGCGCCTGTCGCCGCTCAACCTGCGCACCCAGCTGCAGGCCGATATCGAGGCCGAGATCGCCCACTGCCGGGCCGGGCGGCCGGGCCGCATCTGGGTCAAGCTCAACGCCCTGGTGGACCCCGAAATCATCGACAGTCTGTGCCGCGCATCCCAGGCCGGGGTGAAAATCGAGCTGGTGGTGCGCGGGGTCTGCTGTCTGCGGCCGGGCATTCCGGGCTACTCGGAGAACATCCGGGTCAAATCGATCATCGGCCGCTTCCTGGAGCACAGCCGCATCGTCTGCTTCGGCAATGGGTATGAACTGCCTTCGCGCCAGGCCAAGGTGTACATTTCGTCGGCCGACTGGATGCCACGCAACCTGGACCGGCGCATCGAGAGCCTGGTGCCGATCCTCAATCCCACGGTGCACCAGCAGGTGCTGGACCAGATCATGGTGGCCAACCTGCGCGACAATGTCCAGAGCTGGATGCTGCGTCCCGACGGCCGCTACGAGCGGCTCAAGCCGGACAAGGAGATCTTCAACGCCCACCTGTTCTTCATGACCAACCCGAGCCTGTCGGGCCGAGGTTCCTCGTCCGAGCCGGAGAAAACGGCCGGTAAGAAGAAATTCAAGAAGAAGAAAAACAAGGCATGAGGGTGCGAGGCCGCAGGCGTGCTCGCGTGAGCACTCAACAAGATTATCAGTTGCTCTGAATTCCAGCGCCTGAATTCTGGCTTTTGTGCCGCTGGTAGAGCAGGCGCACGGCGCCGTCGGCCAGGCCCACCTGGGGCACGAAGATCTTTTGGGCCCCGGCCCAGCGCATGACGTTGAGGTAGATGTCGGCGGCCGGCACGATCACGTCGGCCCGGTCGGGGCGCAGGTCCAGGATGGTAATGCGTTCCTCGAACGAGTATTGCACCAGTTCCCGTCGCACGTCGGTGAGCTTGTCGATGGAGAGCGGTCGGCCGTTCTTGCAGTTGGCGAGGCGGAAAATCTTGTTGATGTTGCCGCCGCTGCCGATGGCGGCGATGGAACCGTGCTCTGCCGTCCGGGTCTTGAGCCACTGGTGCATCTCGTCCCAGCGGGCCTTGCCCACCTGATCCTGCAGGATGCGAATGGTGCCGATGTCGAAGGAGGCCGAACCGGCGATGCGGCCGCCGGCAAACAGGGTAATCTCGGTGCTGCCGCCGCCCACGTCCACGTAGAGGTAATCTTTGTAGCCGCCGAAGCTCTCGGCGCTCTTGTTCTCGAAAATCAACTGGGCTTCCTGGGGGCCGTCGACGATCTCCACCCGGATGCCGCTCTCCTTTTCGATGCGTGCGCAGATCTCCGGACCGTTCACCGCGCCGCGCATGGCCGACGTGGCGTAGGCCCGGCAGGCGATGGGCTGGTAGGCGTCGATGAGGTGCTTGAAGCCCACCATGGTCTGCACCAACGCGCGGGCCTTCTCGTCCGAGATGCGCTGCAGCGAAAAGGCGTCGCTGCCCAGGCGGATGGGCATGCGGGTCAGGGACATCTTTTTGAAGAACGGTTTGCGGCCCATTTCAAATACGTTGGCCAGCAGCAGGCGCACGGCATTGGAGCCGATATCGATGGCCGCGAATTTCAACGTCGTGAACATAAGCGCTCCGCTGTCTGCTAGTGCTTATCGCCGAAGGCCATGGGTTTGCACAGGTTGGCCTTGCGCCGGGCCACCCGGGCGCAGTTGCGGCACACGAATTTGCGCTTGGCGGTCAGTTCGTAGATCACGTCGATGTTCGCTGCGATAGCTTCCTTGTCCCACTTGCAGAAGGACTTTGTTTTCAGCTTGTCGTCCATGGCGGGGCTTCCTTTCTTGTGATGCCTGCGTGCCTTCCCCCGGGCAGGTGCCGGCATATCTCATTGCCAAGGAGCGGGTTGTTGGCTAAAATGCGCTCCATACCTTCCGCGGCCTGCCCAGAAGCCCGCGGAAATTCGCAAAGGAGAAGAACCATGCTTTCCCGAATCAAGCAATATGCAGTGATCGGCGCGGTCATTTACGCATTCTATTTTCTCTTGAGCCATCACTTCATCGTCACCAGCTTCGACAGTCTCGATGCCTTCAAGGATATCAAAATCCTCAAGAAAAATGAGCTGACCCTCAAGTACACCTTTTACAGCCTCAAACAGGCCAGCCCCGAAAAGACCATGCGCATCCCCGAACTGCGCGAGGCCGGCATCGGGGAAGTCATGGTCGACCTCGGCATGGTGAGCCCGGAAAAGCTCAACGACATCGAACGCAAGATAGACATGGAGTAGCCAAATTAAAGGGGGGCGCGATAATGCCCGCCGCCCCCCTTCCGGGATTCATATTCGGGACACCCGCCGGATCAGGCGTCGCCTCCTGCCATGGGCGGCGGTGGCGGCGGTGTGGCGGCGGCGCCCGGCCCGCCGGCCATGCGCTCTTCGAACACCGAGAGGACGAAGATCGTGGCAAAGGGCTGGGTGAAGAGGATGCCGATGAACACCGAACTGCCGATGGCCATCAACCCGAGGTACAGGATGACTACCACGATGTGGTCGGCCATGTTGCCCTGGGTGGCCATTGCCCAGGATTTCTTGACGGCATCCACCAGGCCCATTTGTTTGTCGGTCATCAGGGGCAGCATGTAGAGGCAGCCGAAGGCCAGCAGACAGACCACGACGATGCCGGGGACCACCAGCAGCATGAAACCGATCATGGTGGCGAAAAAGATGACGATGGAGAAAACCAGCAGCGGCAGAAAAAGGCGCATCTCTGAAAAGAGGTCGTTGATGCTGGGGGTGCGACCGGAGCGCAGCATGAGCAGGATCGATTGATAGTAGCCGGCCAGCATCACCGGTGCCAGGATGCCGAAGGTGACCACGCTCAGCACGCTCATGACCAGCGTCATCAAGAGCAGCGGCACCAGGTTTTTGAGCATTGAATTCCATGCATTTTCAAGGTGTTTCTTGAAATCCATCGTTGAACCCCCTTTTCTGTCGTTTGGCTGATTGAGTATTGGTTGTTATTGCCGGGACCGATCTCCGGATCTTTATCGGGATAGAGGAGTGGTTGACCTTCTGCGGGGTCCGCCCTCCGGCCGCAAGTTTAATGTTTTTTAACACAAACCGATAATAGGGAAAAGATCCAGATGCGGTTCCCTGATACGAAAACGGTGAAGGAAAGCAGGCGATGCCGGCGCGAGACCCGGAATTGTGACAAACGGTGCTGAAGGAGTCTTTGCATGGAAAATACGGAAGGGACCAAACCGGTGCGGCCCGCTAAGGCGCGCATCGGCGAGCAGTTCGTCCAGGGTGGCCTGATCAGCGAGGAGCAGTTGGAACAGGCGTTGCGGCGTCAATCCCAGGTGGGCGGACAGTTCGGGTCGCTGCTCATCGAGATGGGGTTCGTGGCCATCAACGACCTGTTGGAATACTTGAGCAAGAAATTCGGCGTTCCCGCCGAGAATCTTTTCAGCCGGCGGGTGGATGCCCAGACGCTGCGTCTGGTCCCCCTGGACAGGATGCAGGAGAAAAAGATCATGCCGGTGGCAATGGACGCCGCCACCGTGACCCTGGCCATGGTCAACCCCCAGGACATGCCCACCATCGGCGAGCTGGAGTTCAAGCTGGGCAAGAAGATCAAACCGGTGGTGGTGCCGGCTTTCATGATGACCGCGGCTCTGAAAAGCTTGCGATCCGGAGGCCTCGAGGGGCTGCATGGCGAGACCCTGGCCGAGCTGGCGGCCATGGAGCGGGGCGAGGAGGCGCCCCAGCTGACTTCGCTGCTGCGCTACCTGATCAAGAGCGGGGCCAGCGACATGGTGCTGTGCGCCGGCGCACCGCCGTCGCTCAAAATCGGCAACGCCCTCAAGCGCATGGCCCTGCCGGCGTTGACGCCCGCCGATTGTGAAAAGTATGCCCGGGAAATGCTGCCGTCCCACGGCTGGGAGCACTTCAGCCAGCATAACGATTACGGCTTCGGTGCCACCTACCGGGGCATCGGCCGCTTCCGCATCACGGCCTATCGCCAGCGCCAGTCGGTGGCCCTGGCCTTGCGGCCGATTTCCGACAAGGTGCCCGGTCTGGCTCAGCTGCGGCTGCCCGAGTGGATGGCCGAGTACGCCCTGCGGCCGTATGGCCTCATTCTGGTCTCCGGTCCGGCCGGCCACGGGAAATCCACCACCCTGGCCGCTCTGGTGGACATCATCAATACCAAGCGCGGCTGCAACATCATCACTTTGGAAGATCCCATCGAGTACCTGCACAAGCACAAGATGAGCAACGTCTCCCAGCGGGAGATCGGCCGGGACGCCCCCAGCTTTTTCGAAGGCATCCGCCACGTGTTCCGCCAGGCGCCGGATGTGGTGGTGGTGGGCGAACTGCGCGACAAGGAGACGTTCCGCATCGCCCTGCAGGCGGCCAACTCCGGCCACCTGGTGCTGAGCACCGCCCATGCCGAAAACGCCACGGCCATCATCGAACGGGCCATCAACATGTTCGAGCCCCACGAACAGAACCATATCCGCATGATGCTGGCCGAGTCGCTGATCCTCTCGGTCTTTCAGTGCCTGATCCCGCTCAAGGAGGGCGGCGGCCGGGTCCCGGCCATCGAAAAATTCATCAACACCCACCGTATGCGCAAGTTCATCCGCGAGGGCAAAACCCACCAGATCCGTTCCCAGATGCAGAGCGGCGCCGAGGATTTCACAGGCATCGACCTGGCCCTGGCGGATTTGAACAAGAAGGGGCTGATCGATTTCGAGGCCGGTGCGGTGTATGCCGAGGATCGTCAATTCTACCAGGAGCTGGCGCAGAAGCCTATCGGCCGCAAATAGGCCGGGGTGGCCTTCATCGCTTCAATGTGATAGGTACTCCGCCAAGTTGGATTATCGGAAGGGGACGCACGCGTGCGGCGTCCCCGGACAGGCGGTTGGCGCAGAGATGCAACTGGATTGTCGCCACATTCACTTCCGGCATCCGGGCACGGAGCAGCTCCTTTTCGAGGATTTGAACCTCTCTTTCGACGGGCCGGGCTTTCACGCCTTTTTCGGACCTTCGGGGGTGGGCAAGTCCTCCCTGGCGCACATCATCACCGGCCGTCTGCGGGCCGATGGCGGTGAGGTCCATTTCGCCGGCGCCCGCCCGCCGCTCTACACCCACAACCAGGAGCGCCTGCCCGACTGGTCCAGCATCGGTCGCCACCTGGAGCGCATCACGCCGACAGCCGCCGTGGAAAAGAAGAACTCGCTGGTGGAGCTCTTCGGCCTTTCGCCCCTTTTGAAGCATCGTTATTCGCAACTCTCCCTGGGACAGCAAAATCGCATCAACCTGGTGCGTTATCTGGTGCAGGATTTCCAGGTGCTCATCATGGATGAAAGCCTGGCCAACGTGGACGAGGCGACGCGGGTTCAGATCCTGCTCGCCATGAAGTCGATGTTCCCCCAGGGGCTCTTCATCTACATCAGCCACAACGTGATGGAGGTGGCCACCTACTGCCGCCGGATCTGGGTCCTGCGCGGCCAGGAGAAAGCCCCGCCGGCGGTCCTGGTCCAGGGCCGGGATCTGTATTCCGGGCAGCACCTGGACCGTTCGGCCCTGGAGCGCGTCATGCTGGAGATCATGAATGCTGCTTAGGCGCATCTACCAGTTTCTGCTGATCTACGCCCTGGGGCTCGCCGGGCTGCTGGCGGTCAAGTACCTCGCCGGCCTGTCGGATTACGTGATCCCCGGGTTCGGGGCCTTGTGGCGCACGGGCGGTGAGGTCACCGGACGATATGCGGGCGACGTGCTCGACACCCTGGGGGTGGCCGTGGTCGGTCAGGTGGTTTCGGTGCTGCTGGCCCTGGTGATCGGCATCCTGGGGCGCCAGACCACCTGGTTCGGCTCATTCATCAAGGTGGCGGCCTACAACGTGCAAGCCTACCCCATCGTGGCCATCGCCCCGATCATCTTCATCCTGCTGGGAGACGGTTTTCTCTCCCGGCTGATCATCGCGGCCATGATCTGCTACTTCCCCCTGCTGCTGGCCGTGGTGGGCATCATGTCCGAGCCGGTGACCGACATCGAGCATTTCTACCGCCAGACCGGGCGCATGCGCTGGCAGCTGGAGGTGAAGATCCGGGCCTTCGAGAATTTATCCAAGTTGACCACGGTGGTCTCCGGCAGCGCCACCCTGGCCATGGCCGGCACCATCGTGGCCGAGTTCATCGCCGCCGGCGCCGGCATCGGGTACAGCATCCGCATCGCCCTCTATCAGAGCGACCTGGCCAAAATCCTGGTGGCGCTCTTCATGATCGGCATCACCCTGTCGGTGTACCAGGGAATGCTGGAGCGAGCCGGTCAGATGGTCAAGCAGGTGTGGGCGCGGTAGCGTCCGAGCGGCCCGGTACAGGCAATGGGGCCACACGCACAATGGGACCGACAATTCACAGGAAGGGAACGCAATGGGCCGTCATGGCCGAACAGCTATTTTTTTCTTTGGCGCGATCGTCCTCTTTTTCTTTTTGGGCGGGTCGGCCGGCGCCGGGCTAAAGATCACCTACCGCCTCAAGTGGCTGATCAACATGTCCACGGTGGGCGATATCCTGGCCGACGGCATGGGCTTCTTCAAGCAGGCCGGGTTGGATGTGGAGATCAAGGCGGGCGGTCCGGAAAGGGACGCCATCCGGGAGCTGGAGTTGGGCTATGCCGATTTCGGCGCGGCGTCGGCCGACCAGGTGATCCTGGCGTCGGCCAAGGGCGCGCCCGTGGTGGTGGTGGCCCAGTTGTTCCAGGCCAATCCCCTGCAGTGGATCTATTTCAAGGACGCAGTGCGCCTGGACTCACCGTCCGATCTCAAAGGCAAGCGCATCGGCGTCACCTTCGGCAAGAACGACGAGATCATCATGCGCACCCTGCTGGCCCGGGCCGGCATCACCGAGGACCAGGTGGCTCTGGAGAGCGTGCGGCTGGACTACACCCCTTTTTACAAGCGTCAGGTGGATCTGTGGCCGGTCTACGCCAATACCCAGGCGGTGGAGATCGGCCGCCGGCTGACCCAGGCCGGCGAGCGGATCGGTTTTTTCGATCCCGGCGACTATGGTGTGCGCTTCGTGGCCAACTCGGTGGTCACTTCCCAGCGCCTGCTGGCCGAAAATCCGGAGTTGGTCAGGCGTTTCATCACCGCCTTGATGCAGGGGTGGCGCGCCGCTCTGGACCCGGCCAACACCGAAACGGCCATCTCCCAGGTCCGGCGCTATGACCCGGATACCGCCGTGGATCTGCTGCGGGCCCAGCTCGAAGCCACGCGCCGGCTGATCCGGCCGGAGGGCGGTGCCCCGGTGGGACGGATCGATCTGCCGGCCTGGGAGCAGACCGAGCAGATCATGCTGGCCTGCGGCCAGATCGCCAAGCCGGTCAAGGTGGCCGCCCGTTTGCGGTCGATGGTCGGCGAATGAGGATATTTACGGATCAGTGGGATGAATTGGGGGATGAATTGGGGGATGAATTGGGGGATAAATTGGGGGATGAGTTGGGGGACGTTTTGGGGGACGCATTGGGGGCAGGTGTGTACGGGTAGTGCTCCTTGATGCGATCATCGATCTTGCTGGAGCGCATGACGAAAAGGCCTGAGCGGCTTTTGTCGTCGTATTCCAGCATGCGCTGACTCTCGTCGTCATCCCAGACGAAGCGTTCCACCTCGGGCCGTCGCTGCTTGCCTTGTCCGTACCGGGCGAAGACTTCGCGCTTCATCCGGTCGTAGCCGTTGCGGCCGTCGACCCACATGATGATCGAATAAAGCTGATCCTGCCAGAAGCTGTAGACCCAGCCATCCAGGGGCGCGGCGCCCAGTTGGCGTTTCTGATCGGGACGCCAGTATTGATCGACCCCTCCATAGAGCGGTTCGGTCTTGATTTTCTCCAGACCCGGCAGTTGCCCGGGGGACATGCCCCAGACGACATCTTTCAAGCCCGTTCCCTGGACCCCGGCGGATGCCGTGGGGCCGTCTTGGGCGTGCCGGTCGCCGTCTTCCCTGGACCATGGCAGGAACGGGGTTCGGGTGGGGCTCGGGGCGGGTGTTGCGGAGGTTCCGGAGGGCCGGGGCGTCGCGTCGGGGGGCTGGTAAGGCGTCGGCGTCGACGCGTTCAGCGGCACCGTTTGGCCTCCTGTACGGATGACCTCGGCCACTTCGCTCTTTTCAACGCTGACCACCAACCCCTGCATGCTGAAGCGGATCTTATTGCCCTCGATCCAAATTTGATCGGTGGTGAATCGTTCACCACCCTTCATGATGATTTCGTCGGCCAGGCCAGCCGGCACGATTCCCAGTGCAGACCAGAGCAACCATATGGCCGTGATTTTGAGGAGTCGCTGCATGGCGCTGGTGAATGCCGCCGATTTCGCCGTCGATGATCATCGCCGTCTGGCAAAATCGATGCGGACGATATCCCCTTTCATTTGAGCCCTGAAGCCGCCGGCATTGACCGTTTCCGGAAGGCGGATCAGGTGTTGGAACAGCGGGTTGGTGCGCAAGGCCACCGAAGTGGCGGTCTGCGTCGCGCCGCTGTCGATCCGCTCGCCCCGGATAATCAGGCGCTGGCCGGAAACCGCCAGGTGCAGACTCTCCTCCTTGATGCGGTTCAGGGCCACTTCGATGGTCATGCCGTCGTCGGTTTCATAGATTTCGATGCCGGGCAGCAGCGGATCGCTATCGGACGAATGGGGGCCCGTGAGCAGGCGTGGGGCCACCAACGGCCGCCATCCGCAAAGGCTGACATGGCGGTATAAGGAGGGAGACGGTCCGAAGGCCGCGCTGAAATATTTTCCCAATGCCTTCTGAAAATTCTTTGGCTCACTGCGCAAGTCCAGTTTCATCGATCCCATGGTTGATCTCCTTCTCAATTTGGATGCCAAAGGCATTACCCAAAAGATCGGCCGCAGGGGATCAAACTTGAGGTAAAAAAGTAAGGGCGGTGTAATCATAACAATTTATTATTATTATGTTTTGATATCTCATTTTGAGAGGCCGAATCTCCTCCATATTCTGTCTCGAACCCGCGTCTAAAGCTTGTATCCGATGGCGCGCAGGAAGGATTTGCGTTTGGCGATATCCTGCTCGCCTTCGATTCCCTTGGGGCTGAAGCCATCCACGACGCCCAGGATGGCGCGGCCCTGATCGGTCTGAGCTGCCACCACTTCCACGGGGTTGGCCGTGGCGCAGAAGATGCGGCACACTTCGGGCACCACCCGGATGGCATTGAGGATGTTGACCGGGAACATGTCGCGCAGGAAGATGATGAAGCTGTGGCCGGCGCCGATGGCAAGGGCGTTCTTCTGGGCCAGGGCGACCAGCTCCGGGTCGGTGCCCGAGTGGCGCACCAGGCAGACATCCGAGGCTTCGCAGAAGGCCAGGCCGAATTTGGCGCCGGGGACGGTGTTGACGATGGCTTCGTGGAGGTCCTCGACGGTTTTGATGAAGTGGGAGTGGCCGAGGATGAAGTTGAGGTGCTGGGGGTTCTCGACGGGGATGGTTTTTAATTCCATATGCTTCCTCCTTTTATTATATGTGCCAGGTCACCGGCGGCCGCGGCAACAGGCCTGCGCCCCTGCGCCGCCCAATCAGGGATGCTAAAGCGCGCCACGGGCGCCTTGGAAACTCGCTGCGCTCAAACAGTCCAAGGCGCGTTTCCTCCGCTGCGCTTAAGCATCCCTGAGATTCGGCGTCTGATGTGTCGCAGGCCTGTTGCCGCGGCCGCCTGCCTGCGTGCTATGCTCGGACTAAAAATCGATCAGCCCTGTGTAATTCCTGGGCGTGATCGCCGACAGCTCGGTTTTGACCGCCTCGGGCACATCCAGGGACTGGATGAAACCGGCGATGGCCTTGGCGTCGATGGCCTGGTTGACGCGGGTCAGGGCCTTGAGCGCTTCGTAAGGCTGGGGATAGCCCTCGCGGCGCAGGATGGTCTGGATGGCTTCGGCCACCACGGCCCAGTTGGCCTCCAGGTCCCGTTCGATGGCCGTTTCGTTGAGCAGCAGTTTGCCCAGGCCTTTCTGGATCGACTGGAAGGCGATCAGGGTATGGGCCAGGGGCACGCCCAGGTTGCGGATCACGGTGGAATCGGTGAGGTCGCGCTGGAGGCGCGAGATGGGCAGCTTGGCGGAGAGGTGCTCGAAGATGGCGTTGGCCATGCCCAGGTTGCCTTCGGCGTTTTCGAAATCGATGGGATTGACCTTGTGGGGCATGGCGGACGATCCCACTTCGTCTTTTTTGATCTGCTGTTTGAAGTACTCCATGGAGACATAGCTCCACATGTCCCGGCACATGTCGATGAGGATGGTGTTGATGCGCTTGAGGTTGTCGCAAAAGGCGGCCAGGTTGTCGTAATGCTCGATTTGAGTGGTGATGCGGCAGCGGTCCAGGCCCAGGATGTCGTTGACCAGGTGGTTGCCGAATTCTATCCAGTCCACTTCGGGATAGGCCGCCAGGTGGGCATTGAAGTTGCCCGTGGCGCCGCCGAACTTGGCCGAGAAGGGGATGCTCTTGAGCAGGTTGTACTGCTCGGTCAGACGGTCCACGAAGACATAGATCTCCTTGCCCAGGCGGGTGGGCGAAGCGGGCTGCCCGTGGGTGCGGGCCAGCATGGGCACTTTCTTCCAGGCCAGCGCTTTTTCGGTCAGATCGTTGGTGACCGCCTGCAGGGCCGGCGCCACGATTTGCTGCCAGGCCGCCTTCAGGGCCAGAGGCATGGCCGTGTTGTTGATATCCTGGGAGGTGAGGCCGAAGTGGATGAACTCTTTGTAGACCCCGAGCCCGATGTGGTCGAACTTCTCCTTGAGAAAATACTCCACGGCCTTGACGTCATGATTGGTGGTGCGCTCGATGCCTTTGACTTTCTGGGCGTCTTCGGCGCTGAAGCCGCTGACGATGGCGCGCAGGGGCTCGAACAGGCTCTTGTCCACCGTCCGGAGCTGGGGCAGGGGTAGCTCGCACAAGGCGATGAAGTATTCGATCTCCACCTGCACCCGGTACTTGATCAGGGCGCCTTCGGAAAAAAACGCGGCCAGGGGTTGGGTCACGCGACGATAGCGGCCGTCGACGGGCGAGATGGCGTCCAGGGCGGTCAGGTTCATGATGCTTCTCTCTCTGTTTATCGGGTTTTGGGTTGCAGGTCAAAGCATGCCGGGTGATTTTCCGTGACTATATCCAGCCCTCATTTGGCCTGTCAAGAATGGCCCGTCCGGACCCAGTCCGGAACCCGCACGCCCTTTTCTTCTTCCCTGGACGGGATGTAGGCCTTGATGTCCACCAGCGGCGATCCATCCAGCGCGTCGATCCCCTCGATGAACAGGCGGCAGCCCTGCACGGCCAGCAGTTTACAGATGGTCAGGGCGATGGGGTTGGGGCGCACCGGCGCATGGGTGGCGAAGACACCGGTCAGGGGATTGGCTACGTTGCGGCGCGGGTGCACCTGGAGCACGCGGCGCTGTTCGGGCGTGTCGTTGCGGTCCAACCAGTAGAGCACGGCGATGTGCGAGAAGTTCTCCAACCCCAGCAGACCATCCGCGTATTGCGGTTGGAGGTCGATCCAAACTGATCCCTCTTCGGGATTGTGGATGGTACCAATGGGAACGATCCGAAAATGATCGGGCATGACGACAGGCTCCTTGGAAAGCGATCTTTTCCCTTTTCAGAACATATTCCATCCGGGCTGTAAAGGGATTTGACAACGACTCGCCCTGTGTTCAATAGTATGTTTCTTCGCGGTGATGAGCTTCCGGCAGCTTGATCCATCGTCCCGGCGCAGGGGGGGCGATCAGTGCAATGGAGTGCGGCCATGGGCTATGTTTTCGACTTTCGCGATTCACGCGCTTATGCCGATTGGGTTTCTCACCAGTGCGATCACTGGAGCACCCAGATGCAGAGCCGTTTGATGCTCCAGATGCTGCGTCCGGCCAAGGGCGAGTCCGTTCTGGATATCGGGTGCGGCGCCGGCACGGCCATGCTGCCGCTGCTGGAAATGGGGCTCAACGTGACCGGTCTGGATCCCTCGCCCTACATGCTGGCCCTCAGCGCCGAACGACTGGGGCAGCGTGTGGACCTGTACCGCGGGACGGCCGAAGATCTGCCCTTCGACGACAACTCCTTCAACCATGCCATCTTTTTCGTGAGCATCGAGTTCGTGGACGATGCGGTCAAGGCCGTGGAAGAGGCCTGCCGGGTGGCCAAGGACCGGGTGTTCATCGGGTTCCTGAACCGTTTCGCCCTCAAGGCGGCCCAGCGCTGGCACAAGGAGGCCTGGGGCGCCGATGTCTTCGATCACGCCCGGCTCTTCAGCGTCTGGGAGCTCAAGCGCATCATGCGGGCCGTGGCCGGACCGGTGCCGGTCTCCTGGCGGACGGTCTGTCAGCTGCCCCAGGCGCCGGTGCGGATGTTTCAGAGCATCGAGCATTCGGAACTGGTGCAGCGCTGTCCCTTCGGGACTTTTGCCGGATTGTCGGCCACGCTGATGCCCCGTTTTCGCACCCGTCCCCTGGCCATCCGATACCTTCCGGAAAAGGCGCGGCCGGCCGTGGCCGCCTCCCTGCCCGCGGAAACCGCCGGCATGAACGGCGATTGATCCCTCCGGCGAGGCACGTCGGGCGTCATATCAGATAAGGAGGGTTCCATGCGCGCCTGTTTGTATGAGACCTTGGACGATCAGGAGCTGCGCTGCAACCTGTGCAGCCATCGGTGCGTGATCCCCACGGGCAAGCGGGGGATCTGCCGGGTCCGTGAAAACGATGCGGGCAAGTTGCGGGCCCTGACCTATGGCCGGCTCATCGCCCGGCATGTGGACCCTATCGAGAAAAAGCCGATGTTCCATATGCTGCCGGGCAGCGGCGCTTACTCCATCGCCACCGTGGGGTGCAACTTGCGCTGCAGCTTCTGCCAGAATGCCGACATCGCCCAGATGCCCCGGGACCGCGATGGGCTGATCATGGGAAACCAGTGCACGCCCCAGGAGGTGGTTGCCGACGCCCTGCGGCACAAATGCAAGAGCATCGCCTACACCTATACCGAACCCACGGTCTTTTTCGAGTTTGCCCTGGACACGGCCAAACTGGCCCATGGCCAGGGGCTCAAGAATGTCTTCGTGACCAACGGCTACATGAGCGCTGAAGCCCTGGAGATGGTGGCGCCGTATCTGGACGGCGCCAACGTGGACCTGAAAGCCTTCAGCGACGACTTCTACAAACAACGCTGCGGGGCCCGGCTGGAGCCGGTGAAAGAGACCCTGCGGCGCATGAAGCGGCTGCGCATCCTGGCCGAGGTCACCACCCTGCTGATACCGGGGCTCAACGACGGCCCCCGGGAGCTGGAAGCTCTGGCCGCTTTCCTGGTCCATGACCTCGGTCCGGAAACCCCCTGGCACATCAGTCGCTTCCATCCCACCTACCGCCTCACCGACCGGGGTCCCACGCCGGTGGAGAGCCTGCGCCGGGCCCGGGACATCGGGGTCAGGGCCGGGTTGCGGTACGTTTACATGGGCAACGTTCCGGGTGAAGAGGGCGAAAACACCCTCTGCCACAACTGCGGCACCCTGTTGATCGAACGTTGGGGCTTCACCATCCGGCGCAATCGGGTGACCGACGGCAAATGCCCGGAATGCCGTGAGCCGGTCTATGGGGTGGGGATGAGCGGTTGAATCATCCGGGCGCTTCTCCCGGAATCTGCGACAGGTAGTGGTCCGCCTCTTCGATTCGTCCTCTCTTGCGGCAACCTGCCGCGTAAATCCGGCACTTTTCCGCCAGCACGGCTTTGGCCGCGCTTTCCTGGGCCGGCGACAGACACCCTTGCCGCAGGATTTTCAGGATGGCCTGGATGCGGTACTTGTCCAGTTCGGGCATGGCCGAAAGCTGATCGGCGTGACCGCCGCGCTTGACGACCAGGGGGCTGTCGATCAAGCCCACCGGGTATTTCCAGGTGATCCGCAGCCACAGGTCATAATCTTCGCAGGCCGGCAGGGTTTCGTCGAACAGGCCGACTTCATCCAGCAAAGATCGGCGCAACAGGACGGCCGACGGGCTGATTAAGCACAACGGCAGGGATTTTTCGAAAATCATCCCGGCGAATTTGCGGTGACGGCGCTTGGGGTTGACCCGCCGGCCGTTGCGAATCCAGATCTCTTCGGTCTGGCAGAACTGCAGCGATGGGTGCTGCTGGAAGAATGCCACCTGGGAGGAGAGTTTGCCCGGAAGCCAATAATCATCGGAATCGAGCAGGGCGATGAAATCCCCGCGGGCGGCCAGGATGCCCTGGTTGCGGGCCGCGCTGACCCCCCGGTTACCCTGGCGGATGACCTGGATGCGCTCGCCGTAGGCGGCCAGGATGCGGGGGGTGTGGTCCGTGGAGCCGTCATCGACCACGATCAATTCCCGCTGGAGATAGTCCTGGGCCAGGACCGAATCAAGGGCCTGGCCGACCTGGGATGCGCGGTTGAAGGTCGGCACCACCACCGACACCAGGGGCGGGCAGTGGTGAGGGACGGCTGGGGCGGCAAGGGTTGACATGCATCTCCATTGGGCCTATCTACCCATTTTTTTGCGGCGGCCCATACGCGTCTCATATAGACGCGCCGCCGTGGCGTGTCAATTGAAGCATGGGAGCTGCATCTGGCGATGTGCTGGCAAAAGAAGAAGTGGTCCGGATGGGTGGCGATGGCGGTGTGGTTCGTATTGTTCACCGGCTGCGGCGATGAAGCGCCGCCTCCGGTTAAGACCGAATCCGCCGTGTCTTCCCCTCCCGCGGTTTCAGCCCAGGAAGCGGGCCGGGTCGAGGCGGTCGTGCTCGGCACCGGGGCCGCCACCGGCGACTATTACCGGATCGGCGATGCCATCGCCGGTATGCTCAACATGCGGCAGTCGACCTACAGGCTGCAGTGCGCGGTGGAGGCGACGGGCGGTTCGCTGGTGAATGTCCATGCCGTGTTGAGCGGCGATCTGCAGTTCGGCCTGACCCGGGCCCGCTGGAATTACGAAGCGGCCAAGGGGCTGGGCATCTGGCAGGCCAGGGGCGCTCAGAAGGAGCTGCGTTCGGTCTTCAGCCTGCCTTTCGCCCCGGCGCCCTCGAGCGATATACCGGAGGCCCGGGATCCCGTCGGGAACCCATCCGAAACGCCACCTCCCGGCGACCCTGCAATGGCGGCCTTGGTGGGCACGACCACGCTGGTCACCTCGGCCAAAGTGCCGGAACGAATCGTCTACAATTTTACCAGGGCCGTTTTCGAAAACCTCTCCAAACTCCAGGCGTTGCACCCGGCCTTTGCCGGCGCAACCCCCCAGCGCATGCTCCAGGGGCTGTCGGCCCCCATTCACCCCGGCGCCTTGAGATATTACAAAGAGGCCGGCTGGATGTAGCCCCGCCGGCACGCTGAGGTGCGATACCTCCCATAATAAGGGATTGCAGCGTCCGGCGGATTCGGGATATGCTGTTTTCAATTCCGATCTTGACCGTTCTCTGCACACTCCCCCCTGTCAAGATCAACCAACATTCCGGTCCAATCATCACAGGAGGTGGTCCATGAAGATCGACGACAGCCGTTCTTTCTTGGCATGGGCGTTTTTCTGCGTCCTGGGGGTCGCCCTGACCGCTTGCGGCGGGGGAGGTGGGGGCGGTGGCGGCGAAGATGACGGCGGCGGCCCCATCACTTCAGGGGATTATGTGGTGCTGGCCTGGAATGACCTGGGCATGCACTGCCTCAACCCCACCTACGACCGCCTGGTGATCCTGCCGCCCTACAACACCCTGTGGGCCCAGGTGATCGAGCGCGGCGATCCCCCGAGGATCGTCACCGCCGGGATCGAGGTGCAGTATGCCATCGTGGGCAACACGACTTCTCTGAACAAACTATTTTATGATCAATTCTGGGATCCCCCTGTTCTGGTGCTCTTCAATGCCCCCGGGCTTTTGCCGGACACCGGTTTGAATCTGCGGGATCCGTCCGTCCACAATGGTTTGTCCGGCACCATGCAGCAGGTGGGGGATCACTTCCAGGCCGACGGCATTCCAGTCACGCCGGTGCGCGACGGCACCACCACCAAGGATCCCTACCAGGTCGCCCAGATCACCGTTAAAAATACAGGCGGCACGACCCTGGTGCAGACCCGGGCCATGGTGCCCACCTCGGATGAGATCAATTGCGGCAGATGCCACGCCGCCGGCGGCACGATAACTCAAATTTTCAATGATATTCTGACGGTGCATGACGCAGGTACGGGTTCCCACCTAAGCATCGATACCCCTGTGCTGTGTGCATCATGCCACGGCAGCCCTGTATTAGGCGCGAGTGATCCCGGCACCTCGGGGCTTTATCTGTCCGAAGCCATCCACGGCTTCCATGCCGGACGAACCGCTCCGGGAGGTGGTGCCATCGCCTGCTATGACTGCCACCCCGGCAACCAGACTCAGTGCAGCCGGTCCCTGCGCCACACCGCTGCCGACGGGAACTGCACAGAATGCCATGGGAACATGGCCAATGTGGCCGGGACCATTACCAGCGGAAGGGTCCCCTGGGAAACCGAGCCCAAGTGCGTCGCCTGCCACACCGGGGTCCAGGGGGTGGATACCGGGACGACCCTGTACCGGAACGACACCGGCCACGGCGGTGTCTACTGCGCCGGCTGCCATCAGAGCCCCCACGCCATGGTGCCCTCGAGGGAGGCCACCGACAACTACCAGGCCCTGCAATACCAGGATGCGGCCGTGACCATCGCCAGCTGCGCGGCTTGCCACGACAATTCCCGGGGGGAGGACGAAGGCATCTCCGGTTTCCGCGAAACCCATGCCGGCAGCAACCCCGAGCACCGCTCGGCCTGCAGTGTGTGCCATACGGCGCTGCCGGCCGATGTGAGTGCGGCGCAGTTCCCCCACCAGTTCACCTGGCATGCCCGCTGATTCGTTGGGACCTCAGCGCCCGGCCCTTTGGTGTCCATCCGGAAACGAGATCGTGTCGTTTCCGGATGGATATTATTTTCGTCGGTAGCGTTTCAGTTGGGTCTGGATGTAGCCCCAGTGCAGAGACCAGTGGGCCAGCATGCTGATGATGAAAAACAATGCGGTCCATGCATGGACATCTTGCATAAAGTGTCGAAAGGAGACCATGAAGCCGCCCGCCTGGTATCCCCTGGGCAGCAGCCAGTTGATCAACCCGGTCAATGCTAAAACCGCCAACAGCACGAAGGCGATCACGTTGACGGTCCATATCTTCAGTGCTTTATCGCTGGACATGCCCGGCTCCTCCAGAATCTCTGGGTTGAACGCAGCAGCGCCTGCTCCCAAGGCAGACGGCGGGGACTTTACAAAATGCCCGGAATAAAAGCAAAGATTGTTTTTCTAGGCATTATGCGCTAAAGTTCCGGGCAGTTACGAGATGATGGCCTTAAGCCCAACAGAGAGGACCCCGTGACCGTGCGCGGATTCCGGACCAAGATTGCTTTCAATGTCGCTTTCCTGGTGCTCTTGTCGGCGCTCTTCACCGATGTCCTGGTGGTCCTGGTGGTCCAGGGGGTTATGGTGCGCAGCCGCCTCTCCGAAGAGCGCACCCTGATGGAGACCCTGGGCAACCTGGTGCTGGCGCCGCCGCCCGGCGCGGCGCCCGCCCCGGCCGATGTTCTGGGGCAAAAGAATTGGACGGCCGTGTTGTGCGTGGATGCCGGGGGGCATCATCTGTACGCTTTGAGCAACGAGACCTACACCCTGGCCGATCTGACGGCCGGCACGGGGGCGGTGCTCAAATCCGGCGCCGGCCGCAGTGACTCGCTGGGGTTGACCTGGGGCGTCTTCTGGTGGCACCCGGAGGCAATCCGGGTGGCGACGCCCATCGGTCCCAACGGCGCTGTGCGCGGCGCCATGGCCAGCATCGTCCCCCTGGCACCGGTCTACGACAAGCTGCGGCAGTACAACAAGCCGGTTTTCATTTACATCCTCATCAACACGGTGGTCCTGAGTTTCATCGGGCTTTACCGCATCTTCCGCATCTACCTGCGGCCCATCGACCGCATCGTGCGCCAGGCCGACGATTACGGCCGCGACGAAGACTTCTTCTTTACCTTCCGACAGGAAGACAACGAGCTGAACCGGCTTTCATCGGCCCTCAACCGCATGCTCCAGCGTATCTCCGAAGACAAACAGAAGCTCCAGTACACCGTCGCTTCCCTGGAGCGGGCCAACCGCGACCTCAGGCGGGCCCAGACCGAAATCATCCGGGCCGAGAAGATGGCTTCCGTGGGGCGTCTGGCAGCCGGCATCGCCCACGAGATCGGCAACCCCATCGGCATCGTGCTGGGATACATAGATCTGATCAAACAGCCCGACCTGGCCCGGGAGGAACTGGAGGATTTTGCCCGACGGGCCGAAAAGGAGATCCAGCGGATCAACACCGTCATCCGCCAGCTGCTGGACCTGGCGCGGCCCAAGGAGGGGGCGCCCCGGGAGGTGGCGGTGCACGCGGTGATCGAAGAGATCGTCCAGGTGATGGCCCATCAGCCTATGATGGCCCAAATCCGGCTGCAGACCCGGCTGGAGGCCGCCCAGGACTGCCTGTGGGCCGACGGCGATCAGTTGCGGCAGGTATTTCTCAACCTGCTGCTCAACAGCGCCGATGCCATCCGGACGGCCGGGCGGCCCGGGACCGGCCTGGTCACCATCGCCACGGCTTTGGAGAACGGTGCCGGCCCGGCCGAAGAAAAATGGCTTGTAATCCGCTTCCAGGACAACGGCGAGGGAATCTCTGCGGAGCAGATCGACAATATCTTCGATCCCTTCTATACCACCAAGGAACCGGGCAAAGGCACCGGGCTGGGTTTGGCGGTGAGCTTCATGATCATCGAGAAACTGGGCGGCACCATCCGCGTGGAAAGCCAACTCGGACAAGGCACCGCCATGGTCATCCATCTGCCATTGACCAAGTCCGGCAGCGCCGACCAAACGAGGGAGGCGCCATGAGCGCGGGGACCCCCCAAGGCAATCGGCCGACGGCCATCCTGATCATCGACGACGAAGAGAACATGCGCCACATGCTGGCCAGCATGCTCAAACGCGAAGGGTATGCCGTGGAGACCGCCGCCGACGGCCAGGAGGGGTTGGATAAAATCCGGGCTGCGCTTTTCGATTTCGTGCTGTGCGACATCAAGATGCCGCGCATGGACGGCATGGCTTTCCTCAAAGCTGCGCAGCCCGATGCCCAGGGCGCGACCATCATCATGATGTCGGCCTACGGCACCATCGACCTGGCCGTGGAGGCCATGAAGCTGGGGGCCTATGACTTCATCTCCAAGCCGTTCAAGAGCGACGAGGTGCGCCTGGCCATCAAGAAGGCCGAGGAGCGCGACCGGCTCAAACGCGAGAACCGGCTGCTGCGCGAGCAGGTGCGCCGTTTCGAGGCGCGCCACCGTTTCGGCAACCTGGTGGCCAGGAGCGCGGTCATGCAGAAAGTCTTCGAGCTGGCGACCAAGGTGGCCCAATACAACACCACGATCCTGATCACCGGCGAGAGCGGCACGGGCAAGGAACTGGTGGCCCAGGCCATCCACCAGGCCGGACCGCGCCAGGCCAACCCCATGGTGCCGGTGAACTGTGGCAGCATCCCCGAGACACTGCTGGAAAGCGAGCTTTTCGGATACGTCAAAGGGGCCTTCACCGGAGCCGACCACCACAAAAAGGGGCTGTTCGAAGAGGCGGACGGCGGAACGATCTTTCTGGATGAGATCGGTGACATGCCGGTTTCGCTGCAGGTCAAACTGTTGCGCGTTTTGCAGGAGGGGGAGATCCGGCCCGTGGGCCATACGGGCAGCCGGGCGGTGGATGTGCGCGTGATCGCCGCCACTGCATGCAACCTGGTGCAGATGGTGGCCCAGGGCACCTTCCGGGAAGACCTTTACTACCGGCTCAACGTGATCTGCATCGACCTGCCGCCGCTGCGCGAACGGGGCGAAGACATACCGCTGCTGTGCCAGCACTTCATCGCCCGCTTCAACGCCGCCCTGGACCGCAACGTCAAAGGCATTTCCCCCGAGGCCATGGCGCTGCTGCTGGGGCACCGCTGGCCGGGCAATGTGCGGGAATTGGAGAATGTCATCGAGCGGGCCGTGGTGCTCTCCGGCGACGAATGGCTCACGCCGGATAATTTCCAGCTGGCCGGCGCGCCCGACGCCTCGCTGTCGCCCGGAGAACAGATCCTGGACGGGTATTCCATCAAGAGTGCCCAAAAGCTCATGGAAAGAGAGATGATCGTCAAGGCCCTCAAGGCGACCCAGGGCAACCGCACCCAGGCCGCCCGCCTGCTGGAGATCAGCCATCCTTCCCTGTTGAGCAAGATGAAGGCCTACAGCATCGATATGTGAAAAGCGGCCTGCCTAGATCATCTTCGCTTGCTGAAAAAGCTTGATGAGATCCACCTTGTTGATGACGCTGGTGAAGATATCGCTCAGGGAGTCATCGGCTCCCTTGCGGCCGACGATGTAGGGTTTTTCGGCCTGGCCGCTGACCGTCTCCCGGGCCACGATCTGGCTGTCCACGGAAAGGCTGGCCTCGTAACCGGCCTTAGCCGACCAGGTGCGCCCCTTCAAATCGACCTTCAGGGAGTTGATCAACACCTGGAACAGGGGAATCTGCGGATTGTCCGTGCTCACCACCTCGGCACCCATCTGTTCCAGCCGTTTTTTGAAGGTTTCCAGGAAGAGGTCCTGCAGATCCTTTTCGCCGGCCATGATCCGGTTTTTGTTCTGGCTCACCCAGGTCAGGCTGTAGCGGTTCTGGAAATTCTGGAAATGATCGGCCGCCGCGGGGGTGAAGACCTGGAGGTCCTGACGTACATCTTTAACCTCGATGCGCACCTTCTGACCGATGAGCTGGTCCGTCACCGGCGGCAACTGATAATCCACAATGAGATAAGCCCGCGGACTGGCGCAGCCGCCGATGCAGGCGATGGCCAGCAAGATGGTCAGAAAAGCAAATCCCTGATGACGCAGACGTGCGTGCATGGCAGATCCTCCGTGCTATTTAAAAGGTTCTTAAGGCGGGCCGATGGCCCCTTGCCGATGATGGTAACCACTGCCTTCGGCGGCGCGGCCTTGGCGAGCGCATTCGCATTACGCTCCTCACTATCCGTTCGACCCGGCGGTGTCAAGATCCGGCGGGCATTTGCGGGGCAGATCGGCGGCCGGCAAGGATTCATTGACTTTTCGAAGCGAAGGGTTACTATCGGCCCATATTCGTCCAGCCGACCATGGGAAGGGGCCTGCGCGGAAAAAATTCCACAAAAGCGCGCGGGGAAGATGAGGCGATGACCAAACGCATAATCATCACCGTGATAGGGTTGCTGGTGCTCGCCGGTATGCTGGGGGGCACCAAGTTTTTACAGATTCGCAAGATGATCGCCCAGGGGGCGCAGTTTGTACCGCCGCCCGAAACCGTAACCACGGCCGAAGTGAAGGCCGACCAATGGGAATCGCTGCTCACCGCCGTGGGATCGCTCGAGGCGGTCCAGGGGATCATGGTCACGGCCGAACTCGGCGGCAAGGTGGCGCGCGTCGATTTCGAGCCCGGGGCCAAGGTCAAGGCGGGCGGTCTGCTGGTGCAGCAGGATATCGCCGCCGAGAGCGCCCAGCTGCGGGCGGCCGAAGCCACCGCCGACCTGGCCAAGATCAATTTCGAGCGCATGGCCAAGCTGCTGCCGGAAAAGGTGGTTTCGCGGTCAGACTACGACAATGCCGATGCCCAGCTCAAGCAGGCCCGGGCCCAGGTCGACACCATCCGGGCGGCCATCGACAAGAAGACCATCCGGGCCCCCTTCGCCGGCCGTTTGGGCATCCGCCTGGTCCACCTGGGGCAGTTCCTGAATGCCGGCGATCCCATCGTATCCCTGCAGACCCTTGACCCCATCTATGTCAATTTCCAGCTGCCCCAGCAGCAATTGGCCATGGTGCAACCGGGCATTCCCATTCGCGTGACCAGCAATGCCCAGGGGGCGGGGGTGATCGAAGGCCGCATCACGGCCATCAATCCAGAGGTGGACAGGGCGACGCGCAATGTGCGCCTGCAGGCGACCCTTTCCAACCAGGACGAACGGCTGCGGCCGGGCATGTTCGTCAATGTCACCGTGGTGCTGCCCGGCGATGAAAAAGTGCTGGCCATTCCGGCCACCGCCGTGCTTTACGCCCCTTACAGCAACTCTGTCTTCATCGTCGAAGAAAAACAGAAGGAGGGGGCGCAGGGGGCCGCCGGCAAGGTGGTGCGCCAGCAGTTCGTGGAGCTGGGCGAGCGGCGGGGGGACTTCGTGGCCGTGCGCACCGGGCTCAAAGCCGGCGAGCAGGTGGTGAGCACCGGCGTTTTCAAGCTGCGCAACGGACAGGCGGTGGTGGTGGACAACGCCCTGGCGCCGCCGTTCAAGCTGAGCCCTGAACCCACCGAGAGCTGAGCGGCGGAACCACCATGACGATAACCGATCTTTTCATCCGCCGTCCGGTGCTGGCCCTGGTGGTCAACCTGGTGATCATCATCGCCGGCATCCAGGCCATCCGCACCCTTAACGTACGCCAATACCCCATCAGCGAAAATTCGGTGGTGACCGTCACCACGGCGTATGTGGGGGCCAGCGCCGAACTGGTGCGCGGCTTCATCACCACGCCTCTGGAGCGGGCCATCGCCGCCGCCGACGGCATCGACTATATCCAGTCCCAGAGCTCCCAGGGCGTGTCCACCATCACCGCGCGGCTCAAGATCAACTACGATGCCATCAAGGCCCTGTCGGAGATCAGCTCCAAAGTCGACCAGGTACGCAACGACCTGCCCCCCGAGGCCGAAGTGCCACTGATCAACGTGGAGTCGGCCGACAGTCAGTTCGCCTCGGCCTATCTGAGTTTCACCTCCAGCGTGCTGGCCCAGAACCAGATCACCGACTACCTGGTGCGCATCGTGCAGCCACGCCTCTCGGCTCTGGAGGGGGTCCAGCGCGCCGATGTGCTCGGCGGGCGAACCTTCGCCATGCGCATCTGGCTCAACCCCGAGCTGATGGCAGCCTACAATATCAGCCCGGTGCAGGTGCGCCAGGCCCTGGCGGCCAACAACTTTCTTTCGGCACTGGGCCGCACCAAGGGGTCGCTCATCCAGGTGAACCTCACGGCCAACACCGACCTGCGGTCGGTGGAGGAGTTCAAACGGCTGGTGGTGCGCCAGCAGGAGGGGGCCGTGATTCGCCTGGAGGATATCGCCCAGGTGGTGCTGGGGGCCGAAGATTACGACTCGGCCGTGCAGTTCTCGGGCCAGACGGCGGTCTTCATGGGCATCTATGCCCTGCCCAACGCCAACTCCCTGGATGTCATCAACCGGGTGCGGGCCGAGATGGATGCCATCCAGGCCGGCCTGCCCAGCGGTCTGGACGCCAGGGTGGCCTACGATGCCACGGCGTATATCCGCGATGCCATCCGGGAGGTGATCAAGACCCTGAGCGAAACCCTGGTCATCGTGGTGATCATCGTATTTCTCTTTCTGGGTTCCCTGCGCACCACCCTCATCCCGGTGGTGGCCATCCCCCTGTCCTTGATCGGGGCCGTCTTTCTGATGCAGGCTTTCGGCTTCACCCTCAACCTGCTGACCCTCTTGGCCATCGTGCTTTCGGTGGGATTGGTGGTGGATGACGCCATCGTGGTGGTGGAGAATGTCGAGCGCCATCTGGGCGAGGGGCGCAAGCCCATGGAGGCCGCCCTGCTGGGCGCGCGGGAGCTGGTGGGGCCGATCATCGCCATGACCATCACCCTGGCCGCGGTCTATGCGCCCATCGGGCTCCAGGGCGGCTTGACCGGGTCGCTTTTCCGGGAGTTCGCCTTCACCCTGGCCGGCGCCGTGACCATTTCGGGGGTGGTGGCGCTCACCCTCTCGCCCATGATGGCCTCGCGCATGCTCAAGCCGGGCTTGGGCGAGCGGGGCTTCGCCGGCAAGATCGCCCGGGATTTCGTGAAGATCAGAGCCTTTTACGGCCGCCTGCTGGATTTGACCCTCGATTCGCGGCCGGCCGTCTACCTCGTATGGGTCATGGTCAGTTTGCTGACCATACCCATGTTCATGATGTCGGCCAAGGAACTGGCCCCCAACGAGGACCAGGGGGTGATCTTCGGCATCATCGACGCCGCGGCCGACGCCACCCTGGACCAGACCCGCATCTTCGCCGAGGCGGTCAACCGGACCTACCTGAGCGAACCGGAGACCCAGTTCACCTTCCAGGTCACCTTTCCCACCTCGGGCTTTGCCGGCATGGTGGTGGCGCCCTGGGAGAAGCGCGAACGCACCATCTTCCAGATCCTGCCCGAGGTGCAGCGCAAGCTGGGGGGCATCCCGGCCATACGGGTGTTTGCCATCTCTCCGCCGCCGCTGCCCGGCGGCGGGCAGTTTCCCGTGGAGTTCGTGCTGGCCTCCACGGCCGAGCCGGAGCAGATCCTCGAGTTCGCCCGCCAGCTTCAGGCCAAAGCCATGCAGAGCGGCATGTTCGCCTTCCCGCCGATCATCGACGTGAAGATCGACCAACCCCAGTCCGAGGTGGTCATCGACCGCGACAAGGCGGCCGACCTGGGACTCAACCTGCAGCAGGTCGGCGCCGATATCGGCTCCATGCTGGGCGGCAATTTCGTCAACCGTTTCAACATCTCCGGCCGCAGCTACAAGGTGATCCCCCAGATCCAACGGGTGGATCGCCTCAACCCCTACCAGCTGAAAAACATCTACGTCACAGGGCCCAACGGCCGCCTGGTGCCCCTATCGACCATCGCCACCATTCAAAACAGCGTGGTGCCCCGTTCGCTCAACCGCTTCCAGCAGCTCAATGCCGTGACCATCAGCGGTGTGCCCATGCGGCCGCTGGACCAGGCGTTGCGGTTCCTGGAAGAGGAGGCTGCCAAGATCCTGCCCAAGGGATATGCCATCGATTATACGGGGGAATCCAGACAGTTGCGCACCGAAGGCAACAAGTTCCTGCCGGCCTTCAGCCTGGCCGTGGTCATGATTTTCCTGGTGCTGGCCGCCCAGTTCAACAGCTTCCGGGACCCCTTCGTGATCCTGGCCGGTTCGGTGCCATTGGCGATTTTCGGCGCATTGATCTTCACCTTCCTGAAGATCCCGGACCCCAATACGCCCTTCTGGACCAACGGGTGGACCACCACCATGAACATCTATTCCCAGGTCGGCCTGGTGACCCTGGTGGGCCTGGTGTCTAAAAACGGCATTCTCATCGTGGAGTTCGCCAACCAGCTCCAGCGCCGCGGCCGATCCAAACGCCAGGCCGTGCGCGAGGCGGCCCTGACCCGCCTGCGTCCCATCCTGATGACCAGCGGCGCCACCATCGCCGGCCATTTCCCCCTGGTGCTGGTGACCGGTGCCGGTGCCGCGGCGCGCAATTCCATCGGTCTGGTGCTGGTGGGCGGCATGGCCGTGGGCACCTTTTTCACCCTCTTTGTCATTCCTTCCATTTACATGCTGGTGGCGCGGGAGCATGCGGGAAACGAGGAGGAGGGCGTCGTTCAGAACAATACCTGAATGTTCTTGACCCGCGCCACCATGTCGGCCAGCTGGTCGAGCAGTTGTCTGACGAAGGCTTTGGCCTCCAGGCCCTGCTGGACACTGTAAGCGGCGGCCACCCCGGCCACGCGCAACATCACCGGCACGCCATTGACCTCCAGGGGGGCGCCGTGGAGGAGCCGCAACACGCGTGCCAGGGCCTTGCGGCCCTCTTCGAAAGGGGTCATGGGCAGCAGGGCCAGCATCTTGTTGCGGCCGGTCTGGCCGATGAAGTCGCCGTCGCGGAAGGTGGCGGCCAGCTTCTTCAAGGCCGCTTCGATGACCGCATCGGTGGTGATGATCGCTTCCAGGGATTTCATCTTGGGCTTGGCGCTCACGAAGGAAAAGCCCAGCACCGAAAATGAGACCCCATAGCGCTTGGCCCGGGCGATCTCCTTTTCAAGGATGAACATCAGGTCCGCGGAGTCCAGCACCCCCGTGGGGATGGCGCTCTCCTCCTCGCCCCCCCGTCCGACGCCCTTGAGGCGGTTGATCTCCTCGTGGATCTGGGCGAAGTTGTTTTCCTCGATGTCACCGGCATCGACCTTGGCGCGCACGCTTTTCAACACCATTGCCAGCTCTTCGTCATCGCCCACATTGTGTTCCAGGGTCTGCAGCACGGTGAGCATCTTGGGCTTATCGGGGCCGGCGCCGGTCTGGGTTTGGAGCCACTGTACGCGCATGTTGTCCAGGATTGACTCCATGCGTTCGTTGATGCGCGTTTCCATGCGGGCGAGCAGGTCGGTGTTGACATTCATCTGGCCCAGACGCTTGAGCAGCGTGGATTCCACGTCCGCCAACACCTTTTTCATGTGGCCGTCGCCGTCGGGCCCACCCTTGTCGGAAGCCTCCTTGGCCATCTGCTGGCCCAGTTGCTCCACATACTCCACCAGGATGTTGGAGAGGGCGGCCTCGTCGCCGCTGCCCTTGCGGATCTCGGAGGCCAGGTAGATCAATTCGGCGGCCTGGGACGGGTTGCGCTTGACCTCGTCGATGAGGGTCTCGCCGTCCAGGCCGATGGCTTCGGAGCTTTCGGTGAGGATGCGGGTCAATTCTTCATTCTGCAGCTCGTTGCGCAGTTCGTTGAGCAAGGTGAGGTATTCGGCCGGCGACATGCCTTCGGCCAGCAGGGTCTTTTTGATTTTGGGCAGCAGGCGCCGGATTTCCACAGCTTCCGGAATCAGGCGCCGGATGATGTAGGCCAGGCGCTGGGTGGTGATTTTGCCGGCCTGGTACTCCTCCTTGATCAACTCCAGCAGCACTTCGTCGGCCAGTTTGTTGGCCGCCTCCCGTATCGCCGCCTCGTTGGCATAGGCCACGCCCAGCGCTTTCTGGGCCTGCAGCCCTTCGAGCAGCTGTTTCTTCATATCGAAGATCGCCTGGGCCAGGTCGCTGATGCCGACCTCCCCGTCGCCGTGCAGGTGCCGCTCCACCTCCTGGTGCATCAATTCCAACTGATGGATCAACAGGGTGCCGGGCCCCTGGCCCCCGGTGCCGGCACCCGCCTCTCCAGCGACTTCTACTGGAATTTTTTCGGCGCTGCCCTTACCCGAAACGGCGCTACTTCCCGGTTCACGCTGTCCGGATTGACCACCCAGTCCACCAGTTCCACCCGGGCCGCCGCCGAGGCCGCCGATGCCGCCAGCACCGCCACCCATGCCCAATCCCCCGCCGGTGCCTGCGCCTGCCCCGCCGGCCCCGCCCGGGCCAGTGCCTAGTCCTGCCGCCCCACCGGAGCCACTTCCGAAACCGCCGCTGCCCTTGCCGCCGCCCGTTTCGGCGGCGTCATCCAAACCCAGGGTGTCGCCGGCGCCGAAATCCTCGGGGTTGATCAGGTTTACGGTGGAATCCCCTGCGCTCAGGTTTTCCAGGCCATCCGGGCTCGTCCGGCCGCCGCCGGTTTCCGACGCATCCTCTGTCACCGCCATGGGCATAGTGCCGGTATCAGACCCGGCGCCATCGTCGCTGTCCAAGGCCTGTCCGCCCTGCATCTGTAAGGCGCCGTCCAGGTCGGCCTGGATCATCTTCTGGGTGAAGGCCGCTGGGTTGGCCATTAGGTTGGTGATGTTCAGCGTCTTGGCGAACTCCTCGGAAAGCACGCTTTCCAGCAGCGTTTCCATGAAGCGCTTGCGCTCTTCCTTGTTGTCCGCATCCAACATGGGCGTGACCTTTTTGAGCGCGTCCCGGGTGATGACCTGTTCGTCTTCGGTCACCTTCTTGAACACCACATGATTGACCTTGATGTTGAAGACGCCCCTTTTCAGAAGGGATTCCTTGATCGCGTCAGCGCTGGTGGCGCGGGTGAGGTTGGCGTAGAGTTCACAGAATATGGTCAGTTCGCCTTCGGTCAGGCCTTTTTCGAACGAAACCGACTGCAGGCCGCTGTTCTTGAAGAAATTCACGGTGCGCGAGACGTTGATGCGCGGGTCCAGGGGTTCTTCATCGATGAAGAACTGGCCGCGGTTGAGAATGAAGACCAGCGGCGAAGTCGATTCCAGAAGGCGGCTGGCGATGGGCAGGATCTCATTAATGGATTGTTTGATGACGGGATGGCTGGGCTGGTACATCATGGTGCGGTTGAGCAGCATGGCCAATGTGCGTCCGAAATGGCCCAACTGGTCTTTACGGCGGATAAGCATCGATGTTTTCCTTTTAAGTCGGACTCGATATGAGATAATTCTCGATAGCCCGGGCGAACTCCCCGCAGGTCGCAAAGCGACGGTCCTTGTCGTAAGCGACCGCCTTCATGACAATCGCATCCAGGGCCGCATCCACGCTGGGATTGGCCTGGGACGGCGTCTTGCTGAAGAGGCGGTCCTGCAGGCGCAGCTTGATCTTCAGTAACTTGACGGCCGAATCGTAGGGCGGGTAGGGCAGGCCGCCGCAGAGCATTTCCAGCAACATGACACCGGTGGCATAGACATCGGCGCGGCCGTCCACGATGCCCGAGACGATCTGCTCGGGGGCCATGTAGGTAGGCGTGCCCACCATTACCCGGCTGTCGTCGCTGGCGCTGCCGTAGGACCGCGCCACGCCGAAATCGGTGATGATCGGCCGCTTGGAATGGGATTCGATGAGGATGTTCCGCGGTTTGATATCCCGGTGCACGATGCCCAGTTTGTTGGCGTAGTCCAGGGCATCCAGGATCTTGAGAATCATCTTCAGGGTCACGGGCACCGGCAGCATGCGCTTGGAGGGCAGTACGTTGCGCCGCGCCTGACGAATGTAGTACGCCAGCGACCTGCCCTTGATCAGCTGCATGGTGAAGAAGAGAAACTCGTCGGTTTCACCCACCTCGTATACCGGAATGATGCACGGGTGGGAGAGAAAGGCCGCCGCCTCGGCCTCCTGGTGGAAGAGTTCGGCGACCCGCGGCGTGAGCAATGCCTTGGGCAGAATCTTGACGGCGATTTGACGCTTGAGGGTTTTCTGATAGGCCACGAACACCACCGACATGGCGCCGTTGTCCAGCTTGTGCAACAGCCGGGAGGTGCCCACCGTCTGACCGATCAGGTGGTCGAAATTCATCGTCTTTATGGAGGCCACGGTTCTCTTCGCTCCAGGTTCAGGTAAGGATCGGCCGGCGTTGGGCGGGATGGCCCGATCGGGCGAACAGGGCATGCCCGCTGATCCGCCGCGGTATGTATCGCCTCTGTATCATGCGAATATCATACCAACAAGGCATCTTTTTCATTGATTGCCGAAGCCGTTGAGTTCTCCGCAATCCGGGCATTGCCAGGTGATGTGATTACACGACATGCCCCAGACATTCTCCTGCATGCAGCCCTGGCAGATTTCGAATCCACAGCGGCAGCGCCAGCAGAAAGAGAAGGTCTGGCCGCAGCAATGGCATTGCTGTTGGGTCGGCCGACGCCAGCGGCGTTTCCGGGAAGGGGAGGGGGTGGTCATAGCGATTCGCTCTTGCGCATAAAGTCGTATCGTGCTGATGGTTAATGGATTTCCCGCGCAAACGCCCTGCCTTGTCGTTTGGAGGCATCCATGTTAGGTAGGGAGGCGGCCGGGAATTTTGCGCGCACGAAACTAAATCAAGCGCCGTGCGGTGTCAACCCGCCTGCCATCGCAGCGAATATCACAACCATAACCCCTATCCGCTGAGCGAACCATGACTTCCCAACAAGATCCCACAGCGGCGCGTCCGGCGCGTCCCCAGCTCTACCTCATCGACGGCAGCGCCTATGTCTACCGCGCCTTTCATGCCGTACGCGGCCTGTCCAACTCCAAGGGGCTGCCCACCAATGCGGTGTTCGGTTTCGCCCGCATGCTGATCAAGCTGATGCAGGAGCGCGCGCCGCACTACGTGGCCCTGTTCTTCGACGCCAAGGGCCCCACCTTCCGCCACGAGCTGTATCCCGAATACAAGGCCAACCGGCCGGCCATGCCCGATGAATTGGCCGTCCAATGGCCCTATGTCAAACGGGTGACGACCGGCTTCAACATTCCGGCCATCGAAATCCCCGGGTTCGAGGCCGACGATCTCATCGGTACCTATGCCCGTCTGGCCGTGGCGGCCGGTTTCGACGTGATCATGGTCACCGGCGACAAGGATTTCATGCAACTGGTCAACGAGCACGCCTCCATCTGGGACCCCATGAAGGAGAAGGTCATCGACCTGGGCGCCATATCCCGGGAGTACCAACTGGCCCCCGGGCAGCTCATCGACATGATGGGGCTTTCGGGCGATACCAGCGACAACGTGCCCGGCGTGCCGGGAATCGGTCCCAAGACCGCCCTTTCGCTGATTCAGCAGTTCGGCGGCATCGAAGCCCTGTACGAGCGCGTGGGGGAGGTGGCCTCGGCCAAACAGCGCGATCGGCTGCTGGCCCACAAGGCGCAGGCCCTGCTGAGCCGCCGGCTGGTGACCATCGATGATCGGGCGCCGGTGGACTTCGATCCCCAGGCCTTGCGCGCCCAGGACCCGGATGAGAAGGCCCTGGCCGAGGTGTTCCAGGAGTTGGAGTTCCGTCAGCTCCAGCAGGAGTTTCGGGCGGCGCCGAGACAGGCGCCGGAGACCCGCTATTCGGCGATCCTCACCCTGGAAGCACTGGAGAACCTGCTGGAAAAGCTGGGGCGCTGCCGCTTGTTCGCCGTGGATACGGAAACTACCTCCGAGAACCCCATGGCCGCCGAGCTGGTGGGCATCTCCGTGGCCTGCGAGCGCCATGAGGCTGCTTATATTCCCTGTGGCCATCGCTATATCGGCGCTCCCGAGCAGCTTTCCCGGGAAATGGTGCTGACGCGGCTTAAGCCCGTGCTGGCCGATGGCCGCATCGCCAAGGTGGGCCAGAACATCAAATACGACTGGACCGTGTTCCGGCGCCATGGCGTCGACCTGGCCGGCGTCACCTTCGACACCATGCTGGGTTCCTACCTGCTCAATCCTTCCAAGCGGGCCCATAACCTGGATCAGATCGCCCTGGACTTTCTCGACCACAAGAACATCACCTTCGCCGACGTAGCCGGCAAAGGCAAGGGCGCCCTGACCTTCGACCAGGTGACCCTGGAGCAGGCCGTGCCCTACGCCTGCGAGGATGCCGACATCACCCTGCGGGCCTACGAGGTGCTGCGCCCCCAGCTGGAATCGCTCGGGCTGATGGAATTGATGGAGACTGTGGAAATGCCGCTGGTGCCGGTGCTCATGGAGATGGAGATGGCCGGCGTGCGGCTGGACCGGGAGAAGCTGCACGAATTGTCCAAAAGCTTTTCCCACCAGTTGCATCACCTGGAAGAGGAGATCTACCTGCTGGCCGGTGAGAAGTTCAACATCCAGTCTTCCCAGCAGTTGGGCCGCATCCTGTTCGAGAAACTCCAGCTGCCCACGGCCAAGAAGACGAAGAAGAAGACCGGCTACTCCACCGACGTGGAAGTGCTCACCCGGCTGGCGGAGCAGCACGAACTGCCGGCCCTGCTGCTGCGCCATCGCAGCCTGGCCAAGCTCAAATCCACTTATGTGGATGCGTTGCTGGAGCAGGTGGACCCGTCCAGCGGCCGCATTCACACCTCGTTCAACCAGACCGTGGCGGCCACCGGGCGCCTGAGCAGTTCGGACCCCAACCTGCAGAATATTCCCATTCGCACCGAAGAGGGGCGGGAGATCCGCAAAGCCTTCATCGCCCGGCCCGATTGGTATCTGCTTTCGGCCGACTACTCCCAGATCGAACTGCGCATCCTGGCTCACTGCGCCGAGGATGCCATCCTGATCCAATCCTTCGCGGACAACGAAGATATTCATGCCCGCACGGCCAGCGAAGTCTTCCACACCCCCCTGGACCAGGTGCCCGCCGAACTGCGGCGTCAGGCCAAGGTGATCAACTTCGGCATCATCTACGGCATGAGCGCCTTCGGGCTCTCCCGCGAGCTGGGGATCAGCAACAAGATGGCCCAGACTTACATCGACAGCTACTTCGAGCGATACAGCGGCGTGAAAGCTTACATGGCCCGCGTGGTGGAAGAGGCCCGCCGCACCCAGCGCAGCAGTACGCTCCTGGGGCGTATCCGGCTGCTGCCGGACATCGCCAGCAGCAATCCCACGGTGCGTCAATTCGCCGAGCGCACGGCCATCAACACGCCCATCCAGGGCACGGCCGCCGATCTGATCAAGGTGGCCATGATCCGCATCGCCGCGCTGCTGAAAGCCCAGGGGCTCAGGACGACGATGCTGCTTTCGGTGCACGACGAAATCGTGTTCGAGGTGCCGCCGGAGGAACTGGAGACGGTCCGGCGGTTGATTCCCGAAACCATGGAGCAGGTCTGGGCATTGATGGTACCCTTGAAGGTCAATGTGGCCTGGGGCCGTAATTGGGCCGAAGCCCACTGATGGACGCTTCGGTTTTCCAGGTTCGATGATCGTTCGCAAATGGGATTAGAACCATGTCGCGCGCACGAGCACGACTTTTCCAAGGAGGTAAACGATCGATGAAACGTTGCTTTTGGTTGCTGATGGTTATGGCCGTTCTGATCACCGGATGTTCGCTTCCCAAGGTAACCCTTTTCGGCGAGGCGCAGGAGCCGCTGCAAGAGTATGTGCTGCAGGGCAAAGGGCCGGGGAAAATACTGCTGCTCTCCATTGACGGGACCATTTCGGACCGGCCTCAGGAGCGGGTGCTGCGCACCCAACCGAGCATGGTGCAGCAGGCGGTTTCCTACCTCAAGCATGCCGAGCAGGATCCGGAGATCAAGGCGCTGCTCCTCAAGGTCAATTCACCGGGCGGCACGGTGACGGCCAGCGATATCCTCTACCACGAGATCAGCGCCTATAAGCAGCGCACCGGGGTCAAGATGGTGGTGGCCATGATGAATGTGGCCGCCTCCGGAGGGTATTATATCTCGCTGCCCGCCGACTACATCCTGGCCCATCCCACCACGGTTACCGGCTCGGTGGGCGTGATCTTCATGCGGCCGGGGGTCAACGGGTTGATGGAAAAGGCGGGCTTGGAAATGAGGGTGAATAAATCCGGCCCCTTGAAAGACATGGGGTCGCCCTTCCGGTCTGCCACCGAGGAAGAGTTGACGATCTTCCAGGGGCTCACCGACGGACTGGCCAACCGGTTTTACGACCTGGTGAAGCAGCATCGCAAATTGCAGCCCGATCAGTTCGCGCAGGTGGCCACGGCCCGGGTCTATCTGGCGCCCCAAGCCAAGGCCCTGGGGCTGGTGGATCAGATCGGCTATCTGGACGACGCGGTGGCCAAGGCCAAAGAGGTCGCCGGACTGGACCCCGATGCCCGGGTCGTCACCTATCGACGCCACAAGGTCGAAGATGCCACGCTCTATAACCCGGCCATCCAGGCCGGTGGCGGCGATCTGCAGAGCCTGGTGCCCATGCTGGCCCCGCTGGCGGCCACCGCCGAAGCCGGTTTTTACTATGTCTGGCCGGCTGCCGTAGGTCAGTAACCAGACGTGATTATTCCCACAGCTTTCCCAGGACCAGGAAAGCATTCGGTCCTGGGGTGCGGCTCGGCTAAAGTTTCGCGGCAGCCATCCGATACTCCCTATACAGGGTAAGGGGCTGCCGCGGCCGTTTCGCTTCATTCGATCCCAAGATGTACGCCTCCAGATCGCCCCGCCCCCCGCAACCTATCCAGGAAGGAGTAACGAGATGGAGACGACCGTTGCCAATCTGCCCACTTTGCGTGGCAACACGAATATGGAGAGCAGTCTGCGCAGCTTGCAGGCTGAACGCACCGCGCTGGCGGCCGTTAGCGGCGAACAGCACCTCGACGTCACCCTGGTCACCGATGAGGGCGACAAGGTAACCATTTCTCTCGATGCCCGCGCCGCTGCCTTGTACGGGTCCTATGAAGAGGCGTCCGCCGATGGGCAGGGCTTCGCCGCGGCCAAGGGTGAGTTCAGCGCCGGGCTCTACGAACGCGAGATGACCTTCACCGTGGAAGGCGATTTGAGCGAAAAGGAACAGAAAGATATCCGCAAGGCGCTCAAAACGCTGGACCGGATGATGCATAACTTCGTCAATGGCGACGTGAAGCCGATGCTGGCCAAAATGGGTAAACTCCAGGGACTGGAGAGCCTGGCCGGCATAGAGGCCAACATGTCTTACGAACGCACGGTGATAGTGGCCCGCCAGAGCCAGGCGGCGGCTACCTATGCACCCGAGACGGCGTCGACCCCGGCGGTGTCCCAAACCCCGGTGCACTCCGATGATGGCGCGGCGGTCCTGGCGCAAAAAGCCGATGAGATGGCGGATCGGATGGCCCGTGAGATCGCCGCGGCCCAGACGCCGGCGGATCGCATGCTGGCCTTTGTGGAACAATTGATGGACGATTACCGCAAGCAGATGGCGGCACAGGATCCCATGGGCAGTCGCCTGATCGATCGCATGACCGGTCAGCTGCATGATGTGTTGGCCCAGTTCAACAGCCAGAGCCAAAGCGCCGCGCTGCCAACTGCTTAAGCGTATCTATTGCTTGCCGGTACCGGCCTGCGGGCCGGCACCGGCAATGGACGCACCCCGCACCGTGGCATCGATGGCATCATAGATCGTCTTGAAAGTCTCGGCGAAATTGCTGGGCGACAGCCTTCCCACCTCGATGAACTTGACGGCGATCTCCTTGCTGGCCCGCAGGACCTGTTCCTGGGTCGATTCTTTTCCCATGAGCGCACTCACTTTCGATGTGTAATAATTCTGGCTTGTTAACAGCTGAACCCCCACCTGTCAAGCGCACAGCCGGTCTTCGGTGATGATGGTGTCCCCCTTGCCTGCCGACTCCGGCCAACCGCCGGCCTGTCTGCTGTTGTTGCCCGGGACTGATTTCCCCATATTTTCAGGCCTTGAACTCAGTTTGACACCCGTTGCGAAATTCTCTATGTTCAACAGGTTTTGGATCGTTCAGGCGATCCTTTATCCGTTGTCAGGAGAATTCCCCATATGGAGACCCAAACCCAGCACAGCGTGCCGTACGCCATCGAAAAACCGGAAAGCGTGCGTACCGATCTGCTCCAGCCCATGCCATACGCTTATCAGGGCCGTCGGGATATCGTCGTGACCATCCGCCAGCCGGAATTTACTTCGGTATGCCCCATGACCGGTCTGCCCGATTTCGGCACTATTTCCATCCGCTACCGGCCGGCGGCCAAGATCATCGAACTCAAGTCCTTGAAGTTTTATCTGCTCCAGTATCGAAATGTCGGGATCTTCTACGAGCATGTGGTCAACCGCATCCTGGACGACCTGGTCAAGGTGCTGGCGCCCCAATGGATGGAAGTTCAAGGCGTCTTCTCCGCCCGCGGTGGCATCACCACCGATGTGGTGGCGCGCTTTCCCGAAGAAAAACCCTAATCGACTCAGGAGAGAGTGGATCATGCCCAGATCGTTTGCCCTGATCGTCTCCATGCTCGCGGTCATTCTGTTTTCGGGGGCCTGTGCGCAAGTCCGGAATGTTCGTGTCGAACCCCGTCAGGGATTTTCCGAGGCCCCCGTCGTCGATCGCGACTATTGGAAAAAAGGTGCAATCACCATTAAATCCCTGGCGAAAACCCAATTCGAGCGCCAGGCCGAAGCGCTGCTGCTGCAAACGATCGCAACAACGATTGACCATGAGACGGAGCATTTTCGCCTGTTGTCCCCCGATGACAAGCAGTTTCCGGATTTCATGAAGAAGGCCGATCCCTTTTCCGACCCCACGGCGGCATTCGAACTGAACCAGCGGGCCCGCCGTCAGGGATTTAACTGCCTGCTCCAGGCCACGTTGCTGGATATTCAGCCGGTGGAAAAGAAAGAAGGCATCTGGTGGTTTCGCGGTACCAAATACTACTTGAACGTGGCGGTGGCGCTGGACCTCTACGACCCCTTCACGGCGGCCAAGATCTCCAGCCAGGTCATGGAATCGCTGGTCAAGATAAAGTCCGCCGCTCATGAGGATTACAAAGCCGGACTGATCAGCAACATCGAAGCGGTGGATGAAGCCATCGTCGATATGGCCCAGGAGATGGGCGAACGGGCCGCCGAGCAGATCGATTCCGATCATTGGATGGCGGTGGTCGTCGAGGTCCAGGGCCCCCAGGTGCGGCTGGCGGCCGAGGCCGATGCGGGCCTGGAACCGGGGGATCGCTTCGGCGTCTTCGAAGGCCGGCGAATCATGGAGGGTTTGAACGGAGAGAAATTCATCGTCCCCGGTTACAAAGTGGCGGATATCGAGATCGTAACCGTGGGAAACGACGGGGTCATTGCCCGAAGCGACGCTCCGGGCGATATCCAGCCCGGCGATATTGCCATTCCCATAAAATAATTGTTTCGGCGGCAGCCGCTAATCCCCCACCCTGATGCTGAAAATGGGAATCGGGGCGTCCAGACCTTTCACCGTCACCGCCGGCAATGGAGTGGCCTGGATATCGGTCGCTACCTGCTCCATGGTGTGCTCGTCGAGCAGTATCTCGGTTCCCTGGGCCAGGGACTGCAGACGGGAAGCGATGTTCACCGCCATGCCCACCGACGTGAATTCTTTCTTGCGCAACGATCCCATGATGCCGGAGCAAACCTTGCCGCTGGCGATGCCGATGCCTGTTTGCAGCCGCAAATGGGGATGGCTTTGACGCAGCCGGCTGTCGATTTCGATGGCCCGGCGCTGCATGGCCACGGCGGTGCGCACGGCGCGCAGGGCATCGTCCGGCCGGGCCACGGGGGAGCCGAAGATCACCATCAGGCTGTCGCCGATATGCTTATCCAGGGTGCCCTGGTGCTGGTAGGCGATGTCGCCCATGGGGGTGAAGTAGTCGTTGTTCAGGAAATCGACCAGCTCCTGGGGGGTCACGTGCTGGGAGATATGGGTGAAGTTGCGGATGTCGGAGAAAAGAATCGTCACCTCGCTCAGCCGCGGGCCCAGGCTGGTGGGCGAACGGTTGATTTCGGCGTAGATCTGTTCGGAAACGAATTGGCGCAGGTGTTTGCGAATCCAGATCTCACGGATTTTGGCGCGCAGTTCCACGTTGTCGAAGGGTTTGGTCAGGAAACCGTCGATGCCCGCGTTGGTGGCGTTGATGGCCGCTTCCATGGTGGCATAGCCGGTGAGGATGATGCGCGTGATCTCGGGGTTGATGCCGCCGATGATCTTGAGCGTCTCCAGTCCGTCCAGACCCGGCATGCGGTAGTCCGAGACCACGGTGGCGATATCCCGGGTATGCTCTTTGACGAAGTCGATGCCCTCCAGCCCGTTGGTCGCGGCGTAGACTTTATACGGTTCATGTTTCAAGGCCCGCTGCAGCGAGCGGCGCACCCCCTCTTCATCATCGATAAACAGAAGACCTTGCATCGTTGTTTGGGCGGTTTCCATAGCTTTTCTGCTTTTTTGGGATACCAGGGAAAATGGATCTGCTCCGCACCGGCGGCTCTGTGAGGCGAAGGGGAGATGAACGGAAATGTCATTAGCGGAACGGATGAGAACAGTCCATGAAGCCGATATGGCTTCGGGTGGTAGCACATCTTGTCCATGGAAGGCAAATGGTCTTTGGGACTTGGCTTTTTCAGGCGGTTGGCGCTACCGCTGTAGGGTCTGCACCAGCGACGCCTCGTAGGCATCGATTCGGCGCAGGGCCTCATCTCCGGTAGCGAGCTGGTGAATGGCGGCCCGGAACTGGCTTGCCTGCGGCAGCCCTCTGGCAAACCAGCCCAGGCGGCTGCGCAACAGGTACCGGGCCGAGCTTTCGCCCACATGCGCGATGGTGGCCGCCGCATAGGCACGCATCACCTGGAAGCGATCGGCCGGTATGGGGGCGGATGGGGCCCGCCCTTGGATCAGGTCGATGATCTGGCTGAAGATGAAGGGATTGCCGATGGCTGCCCGGCCGACCATAACGGCGTCGCATCCGGTCTGTGCCAGCATGCGGGCGGCATCTTCGGCACAGGTGATATCGCCGTTGCCGATCACCGGGATGCGCAGGGCCTTTTTTAGCCGCTCGATCACAGACCAGTCCGCGCGGCCGGTGAACCCTTGCCTCGCAGTGCGCGGGTGCAGAGCGACGGCATCCACGCCGCACGCCTGGGCCATGCGGCCCAATTCCAGTGCCTGACAGCCCGAGGCATCCCATCCCGTGCGCATTTTAATGGTCAGGGGAACGGCCGTTGCCCGGCGTACGGCGCGAAGCACCTGTTCGGCCTTGGCCAGGTCTGCCATGAGCGCCACGCCCGCGCCGCTCTTGAGAATCTTCTTTACGGCGCATCCGAAATTGAGGTCCACGATATCGGCGCCGGCCGCCGTCACCCGCCGGGTAGCCTCGGCCAGCAGCTCCGCATCGCCGCCGAAGAGCTGCACCGCCAAGGGGCGCTCTTCGGGGCTGCTGGTCAGCAACTGGCAGGTTTTGGCCGAACCGTATACCAGACCATTGGCGCTGACCATCTCGGTATAGACCAGGGCGCAGCCGGCCCGCTTGGCAAGCAGGCGCATGGGCAGGTTGGTGATGCCGGCCAGGGGGGCCAATACCGTCGGGTTGTCCAATTGAATGGCGCCGATCCTCATGCTGGGGCCTCCCCGACGCCCTGGTCGGCCGTCGGCGAACCGGGGTTGGCGTAACAAAACAGACAACGGTGGGGACAGGGGTGCAACTGGTAGCTGCCGATGTCCCGGGAGACGCGGCAGCCGCACCCGGAAGCCACTCGTTGGCCCGTATCCCGGGCCAGGGACAGGTCGTCGCCATAGAGCATGGCCAGTTTATGGTTGGGAATACAGGCCGCGCCAACCACCGCAGCCTCCGGCGGAAGGGCGGTGAGCAACGCTTGTTCGCAACACAATTGCAGTTGGATGCCCAGGGGCCGCAGCAGCCGTGTCATGGAGACGATCTGGTTGATCTTGCGGCCCAGAGGCGGATCGATGAAAGTGATCCCGACTTGAGCCGAGCGGCGTCGCACCTTCTGGTACAGATCGACGAAGCTGGCAATGCAGGTCTGAATACCAAGCAGAGCCGCCTGCCGGGCAATCCAGGCGAACTGATCCAGGTTGTCACCTTCTTTAATATGGCCTTGCTCTCCGGATGCATGTTCGTAGAAGCAGATGGGATCGAATCGCCAATGAACGGCCTCCGGCCCGAACCGATCCACCAGTTCGGCCAATTGCTCGAGGCGCACGCCGGTGGACGGCACACCGGGTTCCAGATGCGGATGGGAGGAGTTGATGGTGAAATTGAAAAAGAGGTTGTATCCTCTCTCCACCAACTGCCGTCCATGGCCGCCTTCCAAAAATGGACCGAAATTCTTGGACCAAAAGACGATGGTGTGAATCCGGTCGACCTTATTCGGCACCCGGGTGCTTTTGCCGCTGAACGGATGACGCACATCGAAAAAGCCCTGTTCAATCTGCTGCATGAACCACGGCATGTAGAAGGCAGGGATGTCGGTTCTGCGCGAGGCTGAAATGACGATCCGTTGCATCTATTTCTTTTTAAGGTCCTTGAGGGAGATTACCTTGCTTTTCTGGCTGCCGCCGTCGCTGCTTTCGGGGGGTGGTTCTTTTTCGGGTCTGTAACCCCCCTTGGGAGCCACAACTTTTTCCAGGCGGATGGGTTTGCCTTCCATGGTGAAGGTTTCGCCGTTGATGTAAACGTCGCGCAGGATCCAGGTGACGATGGTCAGCGGGATTTGCAGCAATAGCAGCTGAACATGGTACCAACCGCGCTTGATGTCCGGTTCGATGGCTTCGATGCGGGCAAAGGCCTGAGGCTTTTCCTCCATATAAATCAATACGATATCATTAATGTCGGCCATCCGGATGCCTATAAACAGGGTTGAAAATTCGGACGCATGATGTCATAAAGCCATGGTAAAGTAAAGGATCCAAGCAGGCGGCGCTCCTCCCCGGACATATGATTTTTCCCCATGTTTACAGGTTTTGTTCTTGACACACATTTGCCAGTTCTGGTAACTGAATGAGCGTTCATTCATAATGGTTCGCAAGGGTCTCGATTAGTGCCGGCTCGGTTTTTTATAAGGCTCGGCGATTAAATAAAAGCTTGGTACGAGGAGGTGTCATGGTTAGAAGAATAAGACAGGCAGCAGTCATCGGGTCCGGAATCATGGGGGGCGGCATCGCCGCGCTATTGACGGGCGCCGGCATTAAAACGCTATTGCTGGATATCGTTCCCTTCGATCTGAAAGAGGAAGAGAAGAAGAATCCCAAAGCGCGCAACAAGATCGTCACCAAGGGCCTTGAGGCGGCCATGAAAGCCAAGCCGCCGCTGTTCTACGACAAAAATAACGATTCCAACCTTCTTTCCACCGGAAACCTTGAGGACGACTTCGACAAACTCAAACAGTGTGATTGGATTGTCGAAGTGGTGGTTGAAAACCTGAAAATCAAGCAGCAGTTGTTCAAACGGATCGACGCGATCCGCGCCGAGCACACCATCGTTTCCTCGAACACTTCCGGCATTCCCCTCAAGGAGATGTCCCAGGGGTTGAGCGCGGGCTTCAAGAAACATTTTCTCGGCACCCATTTCTTCAATCCGGTGCGTTACATGCACCTGCTCGAAATCATCCCGGGCCAGGAAACCGATCCGGAGATCCTCGATTACATGGCCGCTTTCGGCGAAAAGAAGTTGGGCAAAGGCATCGTGTGGGCCAAGGACACTCCCAATTTCATCGGCAACCGCATCGGCATGCAGGGGATGGGCCGCACGATCCAATTCATGGTTCAGGACGGTTTGACCATTCCTGAAGTCGATGCGCTGTTCGGACCCGCGGTGGGCCGACCCAAGACCGCCATTTTCAAGACCTCAGACCTGGTCGGTCTCGATACCATGGCCCATGTGGCCGGAAATACCTATGAACTCGCCAAGGAAGATGAGGAGCGCGATGCCTTCCTGTTGCCCGAGTTCATCAAGAAGCTGATCGCGGACGGCAAACTGGGCAACAAAACCAAAGCCGGCTTCTATAAAAAGGAACTCACGCCCGAGTGGAAAACCATCCGCAAGGTGGTCAATCCCCAGACCGGCGAGTATGAGACCTACGACAAGGTCTCTTTCCCCTGTATCGAAGCGGCCAAAAAGGCCAAGACCCTGCCGGAGAAACTCAAGGCGGTCGTTTACGGCGACGACAAGGGCGCCAAGTTTGCCTGGAAGTGCACCGCCAGCCAGATGATCTACTCGGCCAACCGGATTCCAGAAATCGCCGACACCGTCGTGGAGATCGACAACGCCATGAAGTGGGGCTACGGTTTCGAGATGGGGCCCTTTGAAACCTGGGATGCCATTGGCGTCAAAGAATCGGTGGCCAAGATGGAAAAAGAGGGCTTCAAGGTTCCCGAGAAAATCAAGGCCATGCTGGCTGCCGGCCACACCGCTTTTTACAAGATCGAAAACGGCAAGCGCGCCTTCTACGACTTTGCCAGCAAATCCTACAAACAGATCAAAACCAGCAAGGACAACATCGTGCTGGCCGATCTGCGGGCGTCCGGCAAGGTGGTGAAGACCGCCGAAGCCGCTACGCTGTTCGACCTGGGCGACGGTGTGTACAATATCGAATTCCACACCAAGATGAACGCCATGAACAAAGCCATCGTCGATTTCATGGCCGAAGCATCCGAATATGTATATAAAAACGGTGTCGGCCTGGTGTTCGGCAACCAGACCCCCGGTATGCCCGGCACCTTCTCGGCCGGCGGCGACCTGGCCTTCATGCTGGGTTTGGCCCAAGCCGGAAAATTTGACGAAATCAACGCCTTCATCGCCAAGGTGCACGAAGGCATCATGACCATGAAGTACGCTCCCATCCCCATCGTGGCAGCGCCCTACGGCCTGACCCTCGGCGGTGGCTGCGAAATCTGCCTGGCAGCCAGCCGGATCGTGGCCAATGTCGATCTCAATATGGGGTTGGTGGAAATCGGCGCCGGCCTGGTACCCGGCGGCTGCGGCATGATGCATCTGTGGCAGCGATACGTCGATTCCGCACCGGCGGACGTCAAAATTGCAGACTACGGCGCTTATCTGGTGCCGGCTTTCATGAGCGTGGCGCAGGCCAAGGTTTCCATGTCCGCTCAGCAGGCCCGGGCCATGGGGTTCCTCAGGCCGTCGGACCGGATCGTTTTCAACCGAGACAATCTGATCGGTGAGGCCAAGAAAGAAGTGCTTCGAATGGTCGAAGACGGATATGCACCGCCGGCCAAGAAGAAGTATCCGGTCATGGGGCAAGCGGCCCAGGGCATGGTATGGGCCCAGATGAACGATATGAAAAACGGCGGCTATATTCCTGCGCATATGGAATTCATCGCCAAGAAAGCGATCTACTGCATGTCCGGCGGCGAGGCTACCCAGGGGCAGTTGGTTTCCGAAGAGTACCTGATGCGACTCGAGAGAGAAGCGTTCGTGGAGCTCTGGAAAACCGAAAACACCCAGAAGATGGCCGAGCATATCATGAAAACCGGCAAGCCGCTGATGATCTAATAAAATATACAGGAGGATATCTTCAATGAGAGATGCATATATAGTTAGCGCCGTTAGGACGCCGGGTTGCAGAAGAGGCAAGGGTGCATTGGCCCAGACGCGGCCTGAGAAGCTGATTGTACAGGCGATCAAAGCTGCGGTTCAAAGGGCCAATATCGACCCGGGCATCATCGACGACTTTATGCTGGGATGCGCCTTCCCGGAAGCCGAACAGGGATTGAACCTCGGGCGCGTGGCGCTGCAAATGGCCGAATTTCCGGACAGCGTGACCGGCGCCACCATCAACCGGTTCTGCGCTTCGGGGTTGGAGTCCGTGGCCCAGTCCGCGCTGCGCGTCATGTCCGGATGGTCCGAAGTCACCATGGCCGGCGGCGTGGAATCGATGTCCATCGTGCCCATGGGCGGTAATTTTCCCCGGCCCTTGGCCGATTGGGCCAAGGTCAATCCGGATGTCTACGTTTCCATGGGCGTCACGGCCGAAAACGTGGCCAACCGCTATAAAATCACCCGCCAATTGCAGGACGAATTCGCTTTTGCTTCCCAGGCCAAGGCCGCAGCCGCGCAGAAGGCCGGGTATTTCACCGAAATCATTCCCACCACGGCGGATCGTTTTGTCGAAAAGCCCGACGGCACCATCGTGCGTGAGACTTTTGTCCAGACGTTCGACGATGGCGTGAGAGAGACCACCATGGAAGGCCTGGCCGGGTTGCGGCCGGTCTTCGCGGCCATGGGGTCGGTGACCGCCGGCAATTCTTCCCAGACCACCGATGGTGCGGCGGCCTCCATCATCATGAGCGGCGACGCAGTCAAGAAGTACGGCGTGAAACCCATCGCCAAACTGGTGTGCTACACCACCGCCGGCTGCAAGTCGGATGAAATGGGGGTCGGCCCGGCCTATGCGGTGCCCAAGCTGTTGGACAAAGTCGGTCTGAAGGCTTCGGACATCGGCCTGTGGGAGCTCAACGAGGCCTTCGCGTCCCAGGCGCTTTACTGCGCCCAGCAGATCGGCATCGGTGACAAGAAGCTGTGGGCCGCGGACAGCCCGGATAAAATCATCAACATCAACGGCGGCGCCATTGCCCTCGGCCATCCGTTGGGCTGCACCGGCTCAAAGTTGCTGGCCACCTTGATGGCGAACATGCAGCGCTTGGGCGTCAAGTACGGTGTCGAATCGATGTGCATCGGCGGCGGCATGGGTGCCGCGGCGCTGTTCGAACTCTGTGACTGATACGATTCTTTCGTAACATAGCGAAAAAGGCGGGCCCAAAGCCCGCCTTTTTCTTTGGTTCGAGCGAAACGCGTTTTGCTTTCTCAAATGTATCGCCGCATTAATGGAAAAAGCGCGGAAGGGTGCCCCATGGGTGCATGGTGACGGAAGAGCGCGGAGAGCCATCTATTCAATACAATCGGGTGGGGTTGGGTGCGGCGGGGTCGTAACGTTCTACATGAAACTCGGGCGGTCCTGGGCTCAAGCGTGCGGTAATGGCGGGACCCAGACGATGGAAAGCGCGATCCAGCCGCCGGGGAATTCCAGATCGGACAGACGGTCAGGAGAAAGTTCCCGACCATTCCATTGGCAGGTCTCGATGGGTAAAGAGGGCGCGGCTGCGATGCGCGAGACGATGGGGGACAGGGCCCCGCCATCAACCCATACGCCCTGGGACAGCAGGTGCGGTCCAAGCTCCTCGGCCACCAGGTTGAACAACTTCAGGGTGATCACGGTCTCTTGCATGCCGCCTTTCGAAGGGGCGTCGGCGTGATGGGAGATGTCTTCGCGAAAGGCGGACAACACGCCTCCCTTGCGGAAGGTGGCGCCCACGAGGCCGGGCATGGCCGCCGAAAGCGCCAGCACCGCATCGGCCGGAACAATGACCTGCTCGGTGCGGTCCACGGCCCGGTGATTCAGAAAAATGGTTTGAATGCGTTGGGCGACATATTCCGGCGCAATGGCGAGCTGACGGCACAGCAGATCCATCAGGGGGATGTCCTGGATGGTTTTGATGCCCACCCCGCTGCTGAATAAGGGGCTGAAATGATCGGCAGCGGCCTGGGCCAGGCGCATGACAAGAGCGGCGGCGGGTTGCATCATCATTAGCATACGAAAGGGGCGCCGCGGACGGCGCCCCCGATGAGTATGGGTGCGCTTTGGTGCATTAAAAATTGAAAACCTGATCCAACTCCTCGTCGCTGACGTCGAAGGTTACCTTGTGAGGTGTCAGCGGTTCGGTCTTGAAGTAATTGGGCAGTCGGTCATGAATTTTTGTCAGGCCGGCGGCCCGGTTGAAATCCCTCTCCAGCTTGAGGATGGATTTGCCCAGATTGGAGACATCGTCGGCCGTCAGGCTCAGGCCGGTAAAGCCATTGATCAAGTCCAGCAGGGCCTGGAAGGTCTCGGGCTGATCGAGAATGGCGAAGGCGATGAAGAGGCACATGCCCGTGCTGTCGATGGCCGTGGTGGCCACCTGCAGATTGCGCGACAGCTCCACCTGGCCCTGGGGTTTGAGCGGATTGACAGTGCCGCCCACCCCGAGCACATTGGCGGTTACGGCATACCCCGCAGTGTGGTCTGCGCCCATGGTGGTCGTGGCGTAAGTCACACCAATGCCTTTGACCGCCCGCGGGTCGTAAGCCGGCATGGACTGACCTTTGACGACGGGAACCCGCTCGATGCCGAACACCTTGCCGGTGACCGCCGCGCCGCTGCCCAGGATGCGGCCCAGGGGCGTTCCCTGACCGATTTCCTTGATCAGGCGGATGGCCGCCTGGGCATCGCCGAATTTGGCCAGCCCTGCTTCCATGGCCACGGCGATGGTCGCGCCCATCTCGATGGTATCCAGGCCGAAATCATCATCCATGCGGTCCAGCTGGGCAATGGCGTCCAAGTCGTCGATGCCGCAATTGCCGCCATGGGCCCAGACGGTCTCATACTCCGGCTGTTTGGTGACAAAACGGCCGTTCTTGTCATAAAATGTGCCCGAGCAGCGAATTACGCAGCCGCGGTGGCAGCCGTGGGTGGCCGAACCTTCGCCCCCGCGCTCGTTTTCCAGCTTGGCCTGGGCTTCGCCGCTGATCTTGGCGGCACCCTCGAACTGGCCTTCCTTGAAATTGCGGGTGGGATAACCACCGGCTTCATTGATGACGTTGGTCAACACATTGGTGCCGAAGGCCGGCAGGCCCTGGCCGGTGACCGGATGCTTGCGCAGGCCGGCCGTGAACTCCTTGTTGGCGGCTTTGAATTTATCAGGGTCCTTGGGCGAGCGCATCTGGGTGCCGGCATCGTCGATGACAATCACCTTGACCCCTTTGGCTCCCATGACCGCACCGACCCCGCCGCGTCCGGCATGGCGCGTGGGTCGCAGTTCCATGTCGGTGAAGGCCACGGAGGCTGCGCTCAGCTTCATCTCTCCGGCCGGACCGATGGAAATGCAGCCGATCTTCTCGCCATGCTGGGCTTTCATCTTCTCCACCAGGTCGTAGTTCCCGAGCATCTTGAGTTCATTGGCCGGTGAGATGGTGACCCCGTCCTTGTTGATCAACACCTTGTACAGGGTGTCATCTTTGGGTTTGCCTTCCAGAATGATGGCCGCGTAGCCGAGCCGGGCAAGCATCTGGGAGGGTTGTCCCCCGGAATTGGCTTCTTTGATGCCGCCGGTCAACGGGCTCTTGCAGCCCACCGAAATTCGTCCGGACATGGCTGCTGCCGATCCGCTGAGCAATCCCGGCGCGATGACCAGCTTGTTCTCAGCGCTGAGGGCATGGCATGTGGGGGGGACCTCTTTGGCAACAACCGTCGAGGTCATGGCGCGACCGCCCAGCCCGGCGTAGGCACCCAGCGGTTCGGTTTTGAGTTCGGGGCCTTTGGCGCTTCCCATGTTGATCCGCAAGATTTTGTCCATGTCATGCCTCCTTTTTTAGGATGTCAGAAGACGTTCACCTGCGCGCTCGTTGAGCAGCCATTACCGGCGCGGTGGTTGCTGATGGTCGAATGGGCACCGCATAAAACTGTAAGTATGAGTATTTTGAGGTGATGTCAAGAATTACGAGGAATGACAATGGGAGGGTCCATACCTCTTTTGGGGGTAGCTTGCGGTACTTCCGGGAAACGGCTGGAAGCTCAGGCAGGTAGGTTGTAATTGCTGGAGGTCAAAGCGCCCCGGCTTACTGAAAACGAGCTCCCCTCAAAAAGAACGATTCATAAAAAAAGAACCGGTGGTGCTGGGGACACCACCGGTTCGCATGCGTCTGCGGAATATTGATTGAAGCCAATCAGCCGTTTTTCCGGGCGAACGTTTTCATGAATTCCACCAGGGATTCCACGGCTTTTTCGGAAGTAGCGTTATAGATCGAGGCCCGGCAGCCGCCCACGGAGCGGTGGCCCTTGAGCCCGCCCATGTCATTGGCGGTGGCTTCGGCGATAAATTTCTTCTCCAGCTCTTCACTGGGCAGCCGGAACGTGACGTTCATCATGGATCGGCTGTCCTTGTCCGCCGTGCCGCGGTAAAAATCGCTCTGGTCGAAGAGGTTATAAAGCATGGCGGCTTTCTTCCGGTTGATCGCCTCCATTTTCTCAAGGCCGCCCACCGTCTCCTCCAGCCACTTGAGCACCAGCTGGGCGGTATAGATGGAGAAGCAGGGAGGTGTGTTGTACATGGAATTCTGCTCGGTATGGGTCGTGTATTTGAGCATGGTGGGAAGGTTGCCCTGTTCAAGTTTGAGCAGGTCGTCGCGCACCACCGCCAGGCAGACACCGGCCGGTCCCATGTTTTTCTGGGCGCCGGCATAGATCAAACCGAAGCGGCTGGCATCGAAGGGGCGGGAGAAGATGTCCGAAGACATGTCGGCCACCAATGGGACGCTGCCGGTATCCGGAAACTCGGCCCACTGGGTTCCCTTGATGGTATTGTTGGAGGTGATGTGCACATATGTGGCATCTTTGGTAAAAGAGATATTCTTGGGGATGTAGGCGAAATTGCGATCTTCGGAAGAGGCCACGACCTTGATGTTCTTACCCAGAAGTTTGGCTTCCTTGATGGCTTTGGTGGACCATGTGCCGGTGTTGACATAGTCGGCGCTGCGGCCCTCTCCCAGGAAATTCATGGGAATCATGGCAAATTGCATGCTGGCGCCACCCTGGAGGAAGACGACTTTGTAGCGATCGTCCAAATTGAGCAGCCGTTTGACCCGCGCGACGGCATCGTTGATCACTTCCTCGAACCACTTGGAACGGTGGCTGATTTCGGTGATGGACATACCCGATCCTTTGAAATCCAGAAAATCTCTTTGAATCTCTTCCAGTACGCTTTGGGGCAGGGCCGCTGGTCCGGCGTTGAAGTTAAAAATCCGTTTCGGGCTCATTATATTGACCTCCATGTCATCTGAATTTTCGCCGTCAGGAGAGGCTGGCAGCATTCGATTTGATACACGAAATTGCCTTTTATCATTGAATTCGGCCTTTAAGTCAATAAGAAAAACCGCTGCTGTGCGGCCTGGAGACATGTCTGAAAATGATCCCGGGCAGCCAAAATAAGAGGGCCTCGCAACCGCGAAGCCCCCTCGTGTTCAGCTGCTTTTTGGGTCGAATCAGAAATCAGTATGGCATGCCGTTGTATGGCGGATTTTCATCCGTCGGTGGTTCGCTTTCGGGATCGGTCGGTTGCGTCTCGTCTCCGTTGTCCCCGGTCTCCCCGCCTTGATCCACGACCTCGCCGCTTTCATCGGCGGGGCTCTCTTCTTCCGCTGGCGGTGTGACCTCCGGTTCGGGAGCCGGGCATCCATCGGTGTCCGTGAACCGAATCAATTGGTTGCCAACCAGATTGGCACGGCTCTCGGGATCGAAGAGAACCCCTTCTTCACAATCCGCATCCTCGCTGGGTACAAGCATGATCATGGCGCCATTGGAGAAGTTGGGATCCTCTGCCACCGGAAGGCTGCAGATATCGGCCTTGGCGGTGATGTTGAGAAAGCCGGCCCGGTTGGTGGTGCCCTGGCCCAGGCAGGTCGTCGGGGCCGCATCGCCGGGGTAATAGACCAGCGTATAGGCCTGTCTACGCTGCAGGTTGAATCCGTTCAAGGTAAATTCGAACTGGCTGCCCGATTTTTTGTAGCTCATCATGCCCCATGAGAAGAAGAGGGGCATCCTGCGATGAGTCTCCAGCACCTGGGGAAGGAAATATACATGCCCAACGGGCGAGCGCTGGGACCAATAGGGGATGTGGTTGTGCCGGGGCGGTGCGGCCGGCGCGGCCGTGGCCAGCACCAGGGTCACGACCATGGTCAAGAGGAAAGAAGAACAAAGTTTGCTACGCATACATCAGCTCCATTCAGTTTGGGGTGAGTCCGATCCGGAACAAGAAGCAATCCAGTATCCCTCCTGCAAGTGCGGTCAGGGGTTGTGACCGCTCGCTTGAATTTGCGGGAAAAGGGGAGCAAGGCCTGTGCCGTTCTCTCTCCAGTTTTGTATTATGATAATGATATCGAAATGTTGTTGATGTGTGGCGAGTCGGGTCGGCCACTGAAAAGTTGCAAAAATGGGCATTTTTATATACATCCGGTGTATCCTTCCGTATTCCCCCGTGTGGAATGGCGGTCGGCTTCGCGGCCTCGGGATGCGTCGCGATTTCACGGCCGTCTCTGTTCGGGCTTGACACCCATCCGTGAATTCCTCATATTCCGGCTCCAAAGGAAAGGGGATGGCATGATGAAGATTTTTGAGTATCCTTCCGAGGCGGCTGCCAAACGCCTCGGAAGCATCGTGGGACGCGGATTGGCTTACAGCCGCAAGGAGCTGAATGCCGTCCAGCGGATACTGGAAGAGGTCCGCGCGAAAGGCGATGAAGCTTTATTGGCGTATACGCGCAAATACGATGCGCCCCGAATGGCGCTTTCCCAGGTAGAAGTAACTGCCGAAGAGATATCCCAGGCGATGCAGAAGGTGGATCGTGCTTTCAAGAAAGCGCTGAAACGGGCGGCGGATCAGATCGCCGCTTTTCACCAGAAACAGATGCCTCGTGCCTGGGTCGATGCGCCGCGTCAGGGCACCTTTCTCGGCCAGATGGTTCACCCGGTGGACGTTGCGGGCGTGTATGTGCCGGGAGGCAAGGGCGGTGAGACCCCCCTGGTCTCATCGGTCCTCATGGGCGCCATCCCAGCCAAGATCGCAGGGGTGCCCAAGATCATCATGGTGACGCCGCCCACCCGCGACGGCGGGGTCAGTCCCTATCTGCTGGCAGCCGCCCAGAAGGCGGGTGTCGACAAGGTTTACAAAGCCGGGAGCGCCTGGGCCATAGCGGCCATGGCCTTTGGAACGGCCACCATTCCCAGGGTGGATGTCATCGTCGGTCCCGGCAACATTTATGTGACCCTGGCCAAGAAGCTGGTGGCCGGCATGGTGCAGATCGACATGATCGCCGGCCCCAGCGAAGTGCTGGTGATTGCTGACGCGCAGGCCGATCCGGAGTTCGTGGCCGCTGATCTGCTCTCCCAGGCCGAGCACGACCCCAGGGCCTCGGCGGTACTGTTGACCAATGACAGGGCGCTGGCCGAAGCGGTGCGCAATGCCATCGCACGACAGGTCGCCCAATTGCCGCGCCGCGAGATTGCCGAGCAATCCCTGGGAGCTTACGGTGCCCTCATCGTGGTGCCGGACATGGACGCGGCCATTGAGCTGGCCAACCGCATCGCCCCCGAACATCTCGAACTCCAGGTGCGCGAGCCCTTCGCTTTCATCGGCCGCATCCGACATGCCGGCGCCATTTTCCTGGGGGATTATACCCCCGAACCGGTGGGCGATTATGTGGCCGGCCCCAACCACGTGCTGCCCACGGCCGGAACCGCTCGATTCTCCTCGGCCCTTTCGGTTCAGCATTTTCTGAAAAAAAGCAGCATCATCCATTACACCCCCGATGCGTTTCGTGCGGAGGCCAGGGATATTCTTTGTCTGGCCCGCATTGAGGGGCTGGAGGCGCATGCGCGCACCATCGACCTGAGGATGAAGAAAAAAGGTTAGATGTGCAGGCCCAGGCGGCGAATGGTTTGACACCGCGCTTGTCTGGCTTTATTCTGAAAGCCAGTCAGCGGAATGTAACTCCCAGCGCATCCACGATTTGGTTCGCCGCCGCACCTGCTCTCTCTTCCTGATTTGTTCGAATCGACGCGCAACCAGCCGTTGCGGCCTGCCCTGAAAGTCGAGATCATCCGCCGAGAGGCCGGGGGGACCTGATTGTCAGGCTCCGTGGTATCGAACCTTTCAGACCCCTGCCGGGGCGTGGAAAGGAGGACCGGATGGTCCCATCAAACCAAGAAAAATCCTTCGATATCCTGGTGGTGGACGACGAAGAGGCCATCGGACGTATGTTGCAAGCCGGCATCCAATTGGCCGGTTACCGGTGCAGGGTGGCGGACGGCCCCCGTTCGGCTTTGCGGCTGTTGGCCGAGCACCCGGTGGACGTGATGGTGGCCGATATCCGGATGCCCGAAATGAGCGGCATCGAACTGGGGCGCATCGTCAAAGCCCGCTACGATGCCGATGTCATCATCATGACCGGGTATGTGGACGACTTCAATTATGAAGATATCGTGCAGCAGGGGGCCAGTGATTTCATCCAGAAACCGGTTCGCATCGCCGAGTTCATCGCCCGCTTGAAACGGGTGATCGGAGAGAGGACCGCCAAGCAGGACCGGATTAAAGCCCTGCATGAACTCGAACTCAACCTGAACAAGCTGCATCGGGCCATGGATGGTATCGTACAGGCCATATCGGTTGTGGTCGAGAAGCGTGATCCTTATACGGCCGGACACCAGCAGCGAGTGGCGGAACTGGCCTGTGCCGCGGCCCGGGAATTGGGACTGGGCGAAGACGATATCTATGGCTTGCGGATGGCCTGCGTGATCCATGATTTAGGTAAAATTACCGTACCGGACGGCATTCTGGCCAAACCCGGACGACTGTCCGACTTGGAATACCAACTTATCAAGAATCATGTGCAGGCCGGATACGATATCCTCAAGCAGATCGAGTTCCCCTGGCCTCTTGCCAAAATCATTTTGCAGCATCACGAGCGATTGGACGGCAGTGGTTATCCCAATGGGCTCCGGGGTGGCGATATCCTGATCCAGGCTCGCATTCTGGCAGTGGCCGATGTGTTCGAAACCATCGCCTCCCATAGGCCCTATCGCCCCTCGTTGGGAATGCAGCGGGCCGTGGACGAACTGCGCGACAACAGCGGGACGCTTTACGACCCGCAGGTGGTTTCGGTGTTCTTGCGCCTGGTCGAGGAGGGGCGCTTTCCGGATTACAATTAGCCATCTGCCGGGGTTGGCGACGTGGCAGAAGTGAAGGTCGGATTTTGACCCGCTGCCGCGCAGGCGGGCCGCGGCCCTAATGCCTTCGAGGGGCCGATTAAACAGCCGGAGCCCCCGCGGCCAGGATGTTTCCCACCATTTTTATGATACCTTCGATGCTGTTGCCCTTTTTTTCCACGAAGTAGACGCCGCCTCCACTCAGGCATCGCAACTGATCATCCGGATGACTATGTACGACAATGGGGATTACGGGGACCCGCTGGCGCAGATGCTCGAAAAGCGCCTCGGCCTCCATATCCGGCAGGTCCAGGTCGACGATGGCTAGATCCAGGGCGGTGTGGCGATCGATCCAGAAGAGGACCTGCCGTCCACTCTCGGCCATCAGCACCTCATAGCCGGCATTGGCAAGCTCCCTTTGCAGAAAACGACGGACGTAGGGATTACGATCAGCGATAAGTATAGTCGGCATATTTTTCACCGTTTACCTCTCGAGCGCGCTAACTGCAGCCGCAGCAAACCCTGTGCCACAAGAAGTGTCCTCCTCCTCGGGGTGGAAACCCTTGACCCATGGTTTCCCGGCACCCGCCAAGGACTTGGGGCCGGCGTTTGGGATAGGCTTCAATGTCCGGAATTTTTACAATTTGTAAAACATCGCATATATGGACTTATGGCAGTATTTATGTTAGGTTAGCGCCACTTACAGACGTGATGCAGCGGCCCATCGATGAAAGCTTCGAATATGATCAAACATTTCTTTCAACCCAAACCCCTGCCGCCGCTGGATGATTTTTCACTCAAAGACTACAGCGTCTCTTTTTCCTTGGAACGGCTCATACCGGGGGTGGACAACATCCGCAGCGATGTCCTGATCAGCCCAATATTCACCAGCGCGACGCGCAAGCTTGTCGCCCAGCTCGTCGCCCGTCATGCCGGGGTCGAGAAACGAGGTGCGGACACGCCATCGGTCAGCTTCATCAAAGAAGTGGGCAGTTACAAGCAGCTCTACAAGGAAGTAATGGTGGATGCGGTCAATAAAGCCAAGGCCCGCCACGAACCCCAGATCGAATACCTGGCGCAGGCATCCGTTATCAAAATGCTGCTCGAGGAGATCCGGCTGCAATACGACCATCTGGTGGGCAGCATGAAAAAGACGGTGCGCAAGACCGACCTGACGGTGCACAACGATTGGACCGAGGCGCCCAAACTTAAAGACAAGCTTCAGCTGGTCATGCAGGACCGGGAGACCATCCTCCAGCGGGTAGGACTGGAAATCTGCAGCTACTGGGCCGAAGCCGAGCGCAAGGAGATCCGGGTCATGCGTGAGGCCATCTTCGGCAACCGCTCGACGTTCTTCGAAGACCTGCTCACCACCCCCTTGCTGCATATGCAAAACCCGGAGAATGAGATCTTCATGCTGGGGGAGTTCGACATCGCCCTCGGCCGGCGGGTCGAGGACCCGGACAAGTATGGAAACCTGCTCTATTTCATCCGTGAACTGATCCATCAGGTGGACCATCAAACCGCTCCCGATCGAAAAACGCCCCTGGACAAGCGCCTGCCGGCGCCGGAATTGAATGCGCCGGAGATTTCGGAAACCGACCAGAAGGCTTATGCCCAGAAAGTGGACGGCTGGCTGCGCTGCCTGGGCAACATCGACCTGCTGCTCAACTGGCAGCGCACCGAGGCGGAATGGCGCAACGCCAAAAAACAAAAGGCGGACCCCTCTGAAATCGCACAGCTCAAAAAGCAGGCGCTCAGACAAAAGACGGTCCTTAATTTTTTCTACTCCCAATTTCGTCAGAAGGGGGTCATTGACCGTATCGCCGCCTGTTACGAGATGCAGCCGGAATACCTAGAGTATTGCCCACCGCTGGTACCCCAGCAGATCATGCAGTACCTGGTCATGCCCAAGGCCCGCAAAGCCATCAAAGCGCGCTTGAAACGGCTGGGCAATGTATACGGCCGTGAATTTTTACTGTCGCCTCTGAACAAGAAAATCAAGGCCATGGAACAGATGTCGGCGGCCAAGCGCAAAACGTATCTGGTCCGCTTTCTGAATGGCTTTGCGCGCTATCATCGCGATTTGAGCAACAGCGGCGTCATTCGCGAAGCCATGGAGCGGGTCCATCTGGCCGTCGAAGAGAAGACCATCACGCTTTCCCGGGAGAACAACACCCTCTACGAGTTTTTACTGAGTCATGAGCAGGAGACCTCTAAAAAGCCCATCATCAATCATGTGGTGATCAAAGCCGACGTGCGTGGTTCCACAGATATCACCCACCGCATGAATGAACGCGGGTTGAACCCGGCCTCCTATTTCAGCCTCAATTTCTTCGATCCCATTTCAGAAATTCTGTCCGAATACGACGCGGTCAAAGTCTTCATCGAGGGCGATGCCATTATTCTTTCGATTTTCGAAAGAGAAGACTCCCCCAGCGACTGGTACGGCGTAGCGCGTGCCTGCGGCATCGCCATCAATATGTTGATCATCATCCAGCGCTACAATGAAAAAAGCCGACACAACGAGTTGCCCATCCTGGAACTGGGCATCGGCATCAGTTACCTGGGCAAGTCGCCGACCTTCCTTTTCGACGGCAACAACCGCATCATGATCTCCCCGGCCATCAACCAGGCCGACCGCCTCTCGAGCTGTTCCAAGACTGCCCGCAAGGTGTTCGCCCGCGACAGAGGGCCGTTCAACCTTTTCGTGGTGCAGAATAGATCCGACGAAGAACTGGCGGCCACGTCCGATGATCTGAATGTGCGCTACAACGTGAACGGTATCGAATTAAGCGCCGCCGCATTCGAAAAGCTCTCCAAGGAGATCGATCTGAAGGTGCTGCCCGCTGATATCCACGATCTCCACGGCATAAAGGCCATCTTGTATGTCGGCAAATTCCCCACCAAAAGCGGTCGCTACCAGCGTCTCATCGTGCGTGAAGCGCAGATTCCGGTGGTCGATCCCCAGACCTTCAAAGTGAAGCGGCTCTCTTCGCGCAAATACTACGAAGTGTGCACCCACTCGAAGCTCTACCAACTGGCCCGCGAAGCCCAGATCTGATTCCATCCGCCAACCAAAAGCACTGGCTGTCATACATCATCGGGAAGCTGGTCCAGATCCATCTTGAACTCATACTCCCCGCTGTCTGGCTGCCGCTGGATTTTGAATTTGAGTTTGCGCCCCAGGGCAATCATCTGAGTGTTGTCTGATACCACCGTGCCCCAGATATGTCGAACGCCTTGGGATTTGGCGATTTTCAAGCACCAGCGCAGCAGGGCCGCACCGATGCCTTTGCCGTGCCAACGGTCGCCTACGAGGATTGCGAATTCGGCCAGGCTGGGGTCGAGCCCCTTGATGATGCGGCCCACGGCGAGCATCTCTTCTTCCTGGCCGTTGCCTTCGCGAATGGCCACCATGGCGATTTCGCGGTCATAGTCGATCTGTGTGAACCTGGCCAGCATCTCGGCGGGCATTTCCTTCAACGGGGTGAAGAAGCGAAAGTAAATACTGCGGGCCGACAGCGTGGTGAAGAGGCCCTGCAGCAGCGAGGCGTCTTCCGGGCGGATGGGGCGGATGAGGATCGTGCCCAGGCCGTTGACCGGAAGATTCATTTCGTACTCGTTGGGGTAAGGCGCGATCACCAGATGGAAGGGGGCCGGCACCGGCGGCGTATGGATCATCACCCGGGCGCTGACGGCGCAAAAGGCGGTGCCAACCACCATCAGCGGATTGATCTCCAGGGCCTGGATTTCGGCGAAATCGGTGGCCAAGCGCCCCAGGCGGACCAGGATTTCTTCCAGCAGCAGCAGATCGGCCGGGGCATGGTCTTGATAACCGCGCAACAGGCGATGGATCCGGGTGCCCTCCACCATGCGCCGGGCCAACAGCCGATTGATGGGGGGCAGGGCCACCACCTGATCGGCGGCAATATCGGTGGCTGCGCCGCCCCAGCCGAAGGTCAAAACCGGCCCGAAACAGCTGTCTTTTTTGATGCCCAGGCGGAGTTCGGCACTAACCGGGCCCACCATCGGCTGCACGGTAACCGCTACGGGTCGATCAGGGCGGATATGGGAGCGTCCATTGGCGGTGAGTTGCTCGTACGCCTGACGTACGGCCGCCGCACTGCCCAGATTGAGGCGCACGCCGCCCCAATGGGATTTGTGCGCATGGGCCGGTGAATCGACCTTCAGGACCACCGGGTAGCCCAACCGGTCCGCCAGGGCTGCGGCTTGTTGCGCGTCAGCAGCCGCCAATGTCCGGCTGACGGGAATGCCATACGCGTCCAGGAGTTGTTTGGCCTTGATTTCTCCCAAATAGGGATCGTCGCTGCGCAATTGCTCCTGGATGATCTCCTCGGCCCGTTCCCGTTCGAATGTCAGGCGACCGGGCAACTTGACCGGGATCTGCTGCAACAGCTCCAAATTGCAGCCGTAGTGGTAAAGATCCATGAACGCGCGTACGGCACGCTCGGGGCTGTCGAAGGTGGGGATTCCGGCCAGGTTGAAAATCTCCCGTCCCCTTTCGGCCGCCGTACCGCCCAGCCAGGCCGTAACCACGGGAATGCCGGAATTGTGCAACCGCTCCACCAGCAAATGGGCCGTGTGGGTGGGATCGGACAGGGCATGGGGGGCCAGCATCACCAGGAGGCCGTCGGTCTCAGGCGCTTTGAGCAGACACTCCACCACTGCCAGATATCGGTGGGGGGTAGCGTCGCCACGGATGTCGACTGGGTTGGCCCTGCTCCACAGGGGGGATAAGATCTGTTCCAACTGGGCGGTGGTCTCAGCGGAAAGGCCCGCCAGTTCGACGCCATGGTCGCCCAATGCATCGGCGGCCATCACCGCCGGCCCACCGGCATTGCTTACGATAATCAAGCCGGCTTTCTGGGGCCGGGGGTGCTTGGCCACCAGTTCGGCGCAATCGAACAGTTCTTCGAAGGTGCGCACGCGCAGAATGCCGGCCCGCTTGAAAGCCGCATCGTAGACCGCATCTTCTCCGGTTTCGGCACCTGTATGGCGGGCCGCGGCCCGCTCGCCGGCAGCGGTGCGACCGGCTTTCAAGGCGATGATCGGCTTGATGCGCGAGACCGCCCGGGCGGCACTCATGAAACGACGGCCATGGGTCAGCTGCTCCATGTACATCACGATGCTGCTGACCCGGGGGTCGTTGCCCAGGTAGTCGACGGCATCGCCGAATTCGATATCCATCATGGACCCCAGGCTAACGAAGTAGCTGAACCCGATGCCCTCCTTCTCGGCCGAGTCGAAGATCGATGTCGCCAGGGCACCACTCTGGGAAATGAAGGCAAGGCGCCCGGCGGGCGGAAGGCGATGGGCTGCGGTGACATTGAGGTTGCAGCGGGCACAGGTCACCCCCAGGCTGCTGGGGCCGATGATGCGCAGGTTGCTGCCGGCCGCGGCCTCGAGAATCTGGGCTTCCATCTCCAGGCCGTGGCCGCCGGTCTCCTTGCCGCCGGACGAAATGATCACCGCGCCGCCCACCCCCGCCTGGGCGCACTGCTGGATGATGCGTGGCACCGTGGTGATACGTGTAGCGATCACCGCAAGGTCCACCGGCCCTGCAATATCGGTCACCGCGCGGTGGCAGGGATGACCCCACAAGGTTCGATAGCGCTGGTTGATCGGGTGGACCTGACCCTTGTATCCCCCCTCGACCAGATTGCGCATCAGAACCGCACCAACGGTCTGGGGCCGCTCGCTGGCGCCGATGACCGCCACCGAGCGGGGATGAAAGATTCGCTCCAGATGGTGAATACTCATGCTGCTACCCCGCTCGGCGCCTGGGGGCCGTCGTCTTATTCAGTCGCAAAGGGGTTGACCACCAGCACCGGTACCCGGGAACTCTTGATCACCCGTTCGGCCACCGAGCCGAACAACACCCGGTCCAGGCCTTTGCGGCCATGGGTGCCCATGACCACCAGGTCGATCTTGTTCTCGGCAATATAGTTCATGATGGCATCCGAGGGGTCGCCCAGCACTACTTCCCCATGGGTCTGGGGCAGGCCGCCGAATTGGGCACTGACGAATTCGCCCATCTTCCGGCGGGCCCCTTCGACCAGTTCGTTTTCGAAAATGGAGATGGAGGGGGGTGCCACGTAGATGTCGGTGAAATATTGGAAAATGCGCACGACGAAAAGAACGTGCACCTCAGCGTTGAATTTCTGGGCCATGGTCGTGACATGCGGCACCAGGCGCTCCGAACTTTCGGTCAAATCCACGGGGAAAAGAATGCGTTGAATGTTCTTCATTGGTTTGCTCCTTTTTTTTGAGAGTCGTGGGCTCGGCGGCGACACCCCCTGATGGCCAAGGCCTGCCCGGTTGAGGTTCTTTTTGATTCCCGAGTCCACGGCGAGGTGTTGCCCATGGAATGGCAACGTTCATGCCAGAAGGAAGATGAACTCCATTATAAGCATAACGTCTCATTTTGAAAGCAGAAAGTCAATCGAGCCGGCCCGGGTCCGACCCGCGGGCCGGTCCGGGCCGTCAGTGAATTTTCCATGGTGTAAAATGCGGCAGGTCCTAAGTTTTTTTCTGGATGGCGGGCCGCGCGCTTCAAAAAGCGCCACCGGGTTCGCCCGGGGCGGCGATGCCGCGGCGTTCGAGCAACGTTCCATCCTGTCGGTAGAGTTCGATCAAGGCCTGGAGGTAGTTGACCAGGGCCCGGACTTCCGCGATGCGGCTGGAAAGAAGATCCCGCTGGGCCTGGGCCACCAGGAAACTGGTGGATTTACCCACGCGCATCCTTTCGGTTTCGATGCGCAGCTTTTCTTCATTGTACATGCGGGTGGCCGACGAGGCGGATATCTGCTGGTGGGTGCGGTCCACCTCGATATGGGCCTTGCGCACATCGACCTCCACCAGCTGGGAGAGGTCGGCCAGCATGCTCTGCGCCTGCTCGCGGGTCAGCAGCGCCCGGCGATGCCGTGCCTTGGCCTCGCGGTTGAAAAGGGGAAATTGAAGGCGCACACCGGCCAGGGCGTCGTAGCTGTCGCCGTCGGTGGCCTCGATCGACCGGCCGAAGGCATCGGCATATCCGCTCTTGCCTAAAGCGACGAACAGGTCCATCAACGGCAGCAACCCGTTCCTGGTCTTTACCAGTTCAAGGTCGCCGCGCTGCACTTCCAGGCGCGCCTGGTTCAAGAGCGGCCGCATGCGCAGGGAAACCGCCACATGCGTCTCCACCGGTTCCAGCGGAAGGTCGGGCAGGGTGGGTTGATGAACCAGCGACACTTCCCGCCGCCAGAGGTCCGGGCCGGCTGGATTGAGCAGACGCAAGAGCTGCAGCCGCATGGATTCCGCGTTGGCGCGGGCCTCGATCAGGGCCTGCTCCTGGGCGGCCACTTCGGCCTGAACGGCTGCAAGTTCGGCGCGGGCCAGGCGGCCGACCCCGATCAACTCATGGGTTTCAGCCAGTTGCTGGCGGGCGACCTTCAACGACTCTTCCACGATTTCGATCTGGCGCCGCGCTTGGGCATACTCCCAGTAAGCGTTCTCCACTTCGGCCACCAGCGCTTCGGTGTAGCCGCGCAGCTCGTATCCGGACATGGCCGTGTCCAGGCGTGCCTGACGCAGCTCGACCCAGTTGACCTCAGGACCAAAGCCGCGCAGCAGGGACTGGTTCAAGCCTACCCCCAGACGGGAGCTGTAAAACCTTTCATCATATAGCGAAGAGTCTTCCATCTGCGAAGTTGCTTCCAGCGTCACCTGGGTACCGGTGGGGAAGTACTGCGCCAGAGAGATGCCGCCTTGTGCCGAGTCGTTGGTGAACCCTTCGGTTTGCGATCCGGATCGGGCCAGTTTTTCGCCTTTTTCACGGCCGGCCGAAAACTCTGCGCCCACAGTGGGGTCGAAACGTGATCGGGCCTCGTCCTCGAAGGTTTTTCGAATCTGGGGATTGAGCCTTTGTACAGCCAGAGCGCGGTTGTTCTCCAGGCACAACAGCACTGCCTGGCCTACGGTCAATTTCAAAGCGCCAGAGGCCGGCATGATGGTTCGAAGGGCGGGGGGATCCTGCGAGGCCGGCGCCTCCGCGAGGGTTTCCGCGGCCACAGGCGGCAAGGCGGCGGGCCCCTCGGTCGGTTTCAAGGCCGCACGGCAGCCCGACACCGCCAGAAGCAAAACAAAGCCAAACCACAGCGGCAATTTTTTTCTTTGCAATATAACACTCAAAACTGCAATACTCCTTGCGATCGGATAAGTTTGACCCATCATTTCCCTGTATCTCTGGAGAGAATGGTGAAGGATATTTTTAGCATGAAAGCGGCTAGCCCTAAACGCTTAATTGCGATCACGCTCTGTATTTGTGCTTGCGCGGGTCTGCTCTGGGTTGCCGGGGGCTGGCTTAGGGGCCGGGAAGGTTCGCGGCGTGTCAAATCCAAACAGCCTGCGCCGGTAGAGGCGGTGGCCATCGAGCGCGGCCCCATCACCCTGCGGCGTACCTTCAGCGGCGAACTTGAGCCCCTGGCACAGTTCGTGGTGGCGCCCAAAGTTGACGGCCGGGTCAAACTCATGCATGTGAAGATTTCCGATTCGGTAACGCGCGGCCAGGTGGTAGCCGAGTTGGACAACGATGAATATGTCCAGGCCGTAGCCCAAGCCCAGGCCGATCTGACCGTTGCCAGGGCCAATCTTTCCGCCGCCCGCAGCGCTTTCGAAATCGCCGACCGTGAATTTCAGCGCACTGCATCCCTTCTTAAACGCGGCATCGCTTCGGACTCCCAGTTCGACGCGGCCCAGCAGGAGCAACTGGCCAAGCGGGCGGAACTGCAGGTGGCCGAGGCACAGGTAGCCAAGGCCGATGCGGCATTGCAGACCGCCAATATCCGGTTGGGCTACACCCAGGTGACGGCCGGCTGGAGCGGCGGCAACGAGACCCGCGTGGTGGCGGAACGCTATGTGGACGAAGGCCAGACCGTGGCGGCCAATGCGCCCCTGCTGCTGATTGTGGAGCTCGATCCCATCGTGGGCGTGGTCTATGTCACCGAAAAGGAATACGCCCGGCTGCAGCCGGGACAACCCATCGAGCTGACCACCGACGCCTTTCCTAACGAGCGGTTTGCGGGCCGCGTCGACCGTATCGCCCCCATCTTTCGTCAGGCCACGCGCCAAGCCCGGGTGGAGATGCGCATCGACAATCCCCGGGTGCAGCTCAAACCCGGCATGTTCATTCACGCCACGGTGGTCCTGGCACATGTGTCCGAGGCGGTCATTGTGCCCAAGCAGGCCCTGACCCAGCGCGATGACCGCACCGGCCTTTTCGTGGTCGGCGAAGATGGCTGCACCGTGCACTGGCGCGAAGTGAAGGTCGGCATCCGCGAGGGCCGCCGGGTACAGGTGGAAGGTGACGGGATTGCGGGGCAGGTGGTCACCCTGGGCCAGCAACTGGTCAGCGACGGTTCATTGGTCACGGTGACGGCCGGGCAACCGCTTGCCGTGGGCGACGAACCGAAATCAGAGGCACCATGAATCTGCCCCAGTTCAGCGTCAAGCGGCCGATATTCACCACCATGGTGACCTTGATCCTGGTGATTCTGGGGGGTGTTTCCCTCAGCCGTTTGCGCATCGACATGCTGCCCAACATCGAGATGCCCACCTTGAGCGTGCGCACCGAGTACGAAGGGGCCAGCCCCGAGGTCATGGAGCGCCTGGTGACCCGCATCATCGAAGAGATCGTGGCCACCGTGCCCGGCGTGGAAGAGATTACCTCCACCTCGTCCGAGGGCAGCAGCGACATCCGGGTGACGTTCGTCTGGGGTACCTCCATCGACACTGCAGCCATCGACGTGCAAGGCAAGATCGAAGACGAGATCAACGAACTGCCCGAAGATATCCTGCGGCCGCGGATCCGCAAGTTCGACATCGCCAGCTTTCCGGTGGTGGTGCTGGGTGTCTCCAGCCGGCTGGATCCTGTGGAGTTGACCGAGTTGATCGAAAACCAGATCCGTTATCGCTTTGCCCGCATCCCCGGCGTGGCCCAGGTGGATGTGTGGGGTGGTTTCAACCGCGAGGTGCGCATCGAGCTCGACCCCGAGCGGCTCAAATCCGTGAGCCTGCCTCTGGACCGCGTACTGCAGGCCATCCGCGACGCCAACCTTGACCTGCCGGCCGGTACCATAGAGGAGGGGCGTTACGAGGTGACGCTGCGGGCCCCGGCGGAGTTCGTCAACCTGGACCAGATTCGCAACACAGTGCTCGAACGGCGCGACGGCAGTGGTATCCGGCTGGGGCAGATCGCCGAGGTGGTCGACACTTACGAGAAGTTGGTCCGCCTGGTGCGTGTCAACGGCGAGCGCGGCCTGCGCGTGGCGATCCGCAAGCAGGCCGATGCCAACACGGTGGAGGTGGCCCAGCGGGTTCTGGCCGAGATCGAAGCGGCCAACCGGGCCTTCCCCCAGATTCACATCGTGCCGGTGACCAATCAGGGCAACTACATCGAACGGGCCATCACCAACGTGGCTCACTCGGTCCTTTACGGCGGCCTGCTGGCAGTGCTGGTACTGCTCTTTTTCATGCGCAGCATCCCCAGCACGCTGGTCATCTCGCTTTCCATCCCCATTTCTGTGATTACTACCTTCGCCCTGATCTTCTTCGGCGGTTTCACCCTCAACCTGATGACCCTGGGGGGCCTCGCCCTGGGGGTGGGCATGATGGTGGACAGCGCCATCGTGGTACTGGAGAATATCTTCCGCCGGCGCAACGAACACCAGCAGAGCGTGCAGGCGGCGGCCGTGCAGGGTGCGTGGGAGGTGGGGCCGGCCATCGCCGCCAGCACCCTCACTACGCTGGTGATTTTCCTGCCGCTGATCTTCGTACGCGGGGTGGCCGGCATGCTGTTTAAAGAACTGGCCTATGTCATCATTTTTTCTCTGGTGTGCGCGTTGCTGGTGGCCCTGAGCCTGGTGCCCATGCTGGCGTCCAGGCTGCTGGCGGTCGGTTCCCGAGCTCCCCGATTTCCGGGCCTGGCCATTCACCGCTGGTCGGCCGCCGCCGGCGAAATCTATGGCCGCATCGAAGCTGGTTACTTGAATTTGCTGCGCTGGGCGGTGAGGCATCGCCGGGCCACCTTGATCATCGCCGCAGGCCTGCTGGGGTTCAGCCTGGCGCTGCTGCCCTTCATCGGCAGCGAATTCCTGCCGCCCAGCGATGAGGGCCAGGTGCGGGTCACCGGCAAGATGGAGGTCGGTACGCGTCTGGAACTGGTGGATCAACAGACGCGCCTGATGGAAAGAATCGTGCTGCCGGCCGTCCCCGAACAGATTTCCGCGGTGGTCAGTGTGGGATCCACCGGCTGGCGGGCCGGCGCCCCCGAGGGGGATTTGGCTATAAACCTGACTTCGGCCGCTCGACGCCACCGATCCAACGAGGAGATCGCCCAGGCGTTGCGGCCGCTGGTGGCGGGCAAGGTCCCGGGCATGGAGATCCGTGTATCGGCCCCCCAGGGACAGTTCATCCTGGAGCGCATTTTGGGGGCCGATCAAGGACTCAAAGTAGAGATCTACGGATATGAGCTTGGCGTTCTTGACTTGCTGACCGTCAGAGCCGCCAACGCCATCCGCGACGTGCGGGGCGTCATTGATCTTGAAACCAGTCAGGAAGCCGGCACCCCCCAGCATGAAATCCTCGTCAACCGCGACAAAGCGGCCGATCTGGGCCTGAGCGTGCGCGATGTGACGCAACTGCTGCAGACCGCAGTGGCCGGTGCCACCGCCGGCGAATACCGCACGGGCGGCAATTCCTATCGCATTCTGGTGAAGCTCAAAGAGGCCGAAAAACGGTCCCTGGACGAAATCCTCAACCTGACCCTCGCCACCCCCACAGGAGAAAAGGTGGCCCTGCGCAATGTGGTCGACGTCGAAGCCGGTCGCGGCCCGATCCTTATCGAACGCAAGGACCAGCAGCGCCTGGCGACCATCGACGTGAATGTCTCCGGCCGCGACCAGGGTTCGGTGGCCAAAGAGATTCAGTCCCGACTGGATCGTCTGCCCCGTCCGACGGGCTACGACCTGCGTGTGGGCGGCAGTTTCGAGGCACAGCAGAAGGCCTTCAGCGAGTTGAAGGTCTCGCTGGCGCTGGCCCTGGTCCTGGTCTATATGGTTCTGGCCTGCCAGTACGAATCCCTGCGCGACCCGCTGGTGGTCATGTTCTCTGTTCCCCTGGCCGCCATCGGTGTGCTTGTGACCCTTTTTCTCACTGGTACCACGCTCAATCTGCAATCCTACATCGGCTGCATCATGCTGGGCGGCATCGTCGTCAACAACGCCATCCTGCTGGTGGACCAGGCCGGTCGCCTGGTCGCCGAGGGCCTGGCCGCGCGCGCCGCCGTCGTCGAAGCCGGCCGCCGCCGCCTGCGTCCCATCCTCATGACCACCCTCACCACCCTGCTCGGCCTGTTGCCCCTGGCCCTGGGCATCGGTGAAGGAGCCGACGCCCAGGCGCCTCTGGCCCGGGCCGTGGTCGGGGGGCTGACATCCTCCACCTTGATTACGCTCTTACTGATTCCTGTGATCTATACCTTCTTTCACCCAGATCCCAAGAACAAAGCTTAACGAGCCAGCGCGTCGGTGGTGATGAGTTGACATCCCCCCTGGGGGTTGTTAACGATCAGGGCTGTTTTTGATCTTTGTTGCGACAGTCCACGGATCCACCGGCGGAGGGCCGCAGATTCCAGCGAAGGCATCCAGGAGCTCGAACATGCATTACGAAGGCAACATCATCCGGCCGCCCAGCGAGGCCAACTCCATATTGCTGCAGGTCACCGTGGGCTGTTCCCACAACAAGTGCGCCTTCTGCGGCACCTACCGCGGCGAACGCTTCAAGATCAAGCCCGACGAGATCGTCATGGCCGATATCGACTTCGCCGCCCAGTACTGCCGCCGCCAGCGCCGGGTCTTCCTGTGCGACGGCGACGCCCTGATCATCCCCCAGAAGCGCCTGCTGACCATCCTGCAGGCCATCCGCGAGCGGTTGCCGTGGGTCACCCGCATCGGCGCCTATGCCAACACCAAAAGCATCTCCATGAAAAGCGACGAGGAGCTCAAGATCCTCCACGACTACGGCCTGGGCATTCTCTACATGGGCCTGGAAAGCGGCGATGACGAGACCCTCAAGGCCATCACCAAGGGCGCCGACGCCGAGCGTATGATCGCCATGGGACGCAAGGCCAAGCAGGCCGGCTTCAAGCTCTCCATCACCGTGATCCTGGGCGTGGCCGGCCGGGAGCGCTCCCAGGTCCACGCCCGGGAGACCGGCCGGGTGCTCACCCGGATCGACCCCGACTACGTGGGCGCCCTGAGCCTCATGCTGGTGCCCAACACCCCCATGTACGAAGATTACCGCACCGGCCGCTTCCCCCTGCTGGGGCCGGACGAGATGCTGCGCGAACTGCGCACCATCTTCGCCGAAACCCACCTTTCCCAGGGGTTGTTCCACGCGAACCACGCTTCCAACTATCTGCCCATCCGCGCCCGCCTGCCCCGGGACCGGGAAGCGGTGCTGGCGCTCATCGACCAGGCCCTGGCCGGCCGTGTGGCGCTCAAGCCGGAGTGGATGCGGGGGTTATGACGCGCCTCCGTCAAGACGAGGCTTGCAACCATCGCCGATCCATTGTAACAAACGCGGCGTCCTACGCGGAACCCTATGCGGTCACAACTTACCGGAATAACTCCAAAAGGAGAAAATGCGATGAAATGCCGGACCACCGAAAACACCAACGAACTCGACCAATGTTGCGTCAACGTCATTCGGACCTTGAGCATGGATGCCGTCCAGAAGGCCAATTCGGGCCATCCAGGGGCGCCCATGGGGCTGGCTGCGGCCGGCTATGTGCTCTGGACCCGGGTCATGAACCACAATCCGCGCAACCCCGACTGGCCCAACCGCGACCGCTTCGTGCTCTCCGGCGGGCACGCCTCCATGCTGCTCTACAGTCTTCTCTATCTGACCGGCTATGACGTCAGCCTGGAAGATCTCAAGAATTTCCGCCAATGGGGCAGCAAGACCCCGGGGCATCCCGAATACCGCCACACACCGGGGGTGGAGACCACCACCGGCCCGCTGGGACAGGGGGTGGCCAATGCCGTGGGCATGGCCATGGCCGAGCGCCACCTGGCAGCCCGTTTCAATAAGCCCGAACACGAAATCGTGGGCCATTACACCTACGTGATCTGCGGCGACGGCGACATGATGGAGGGCGTGACTTCGGAAGCGGCCTCCCTGGCCGGCCACCTGGGATTGGGGCGCCTGATCTGTATTTACGACGACAACGGGATCTCGATCGAGGGTTCCACCGACATCGCTTTCACGGAAGATGTGGCCAAGCGGTTTGCGGCGTACAACTGGCAAGTGCTCAGCGTGGCCGATGGAAACGATCTGGCAGCCATCGAAAAGGCCCTGCATGAGGCCCAGGCCGACACCCAGCGCCCCTCGCTGATCGTCCTGCGCACCCATATCGCCTACGGCAGCCCCAACAAGCAGGATTCGGCCGAAGCTCACGGCGCACCCCTGGGCGAAGCCGAGGTGTGTCTGACCAAGGGCTTCCTGGGCTGCGACAAGGATCTGCTGTTCTGCGTGCCCGAGAATGTGTTGGATCACTGCCGCCATGCCGTGGATCGCGGCCACGCCAGCGAAGCCCAGTGGCAGGAGCGATACAATGCCTATGCCAAGCGCTATCCCGAGTCGGCCGATGAATGGGTCAACGGTTTGAGCCATTTTCTGCCCCGGGGCTGGGACCAGAACCTGCCGACCTTCAAACCGGAAGATGGCGCCGTGGCCACCCGCGCTGCGTCGGGCAAGGTGGTCAACGCCCTGGCCCAGCGCATCCCGGCCCTCATGGGCGGTTCCGCCGACCTGGCGCCGTCCAATAACACTTTCCTCAAGGGCTTGCCCGAATTCCAGCGCGAGAGCTACCATGGCCGCAACATCCGCTTCGGCGTGCGCGAGCATGCCATGGGCGCCATCATGTCCGGCCTGTTCCTGCATGGAGGTATCCGGCCTTACGGCGGCACATTCCTGGTCTTTTCCGATTACATGCGGCCGGCCATCCGCGTGGCGGCCCTGATGAAACTGCCGCTGATCTTCGTCTTCACCCATGATTCCATTGCCGTGGGTGAAGACGGTCCCACCCATCAGCCGGTGGAGCACCTGGCCGCCCTGCGGGCCATTCCCAACCTGCTGGTTCTGCGGCCCTGCGACGCCAACGAGACCGTGGATGCCTGGCTTCAAGCCATCCGCAGCAACAACCGGCCGGTGGCGCTGGCCCTGAGCCGCCAGAATCTGCCGGCGCTCGATCCCAAGCAGACCGGCGGACGTCTGGCCCGGGGCGGCTACATCCTCTCCGACTGCCAGGGCACGCCGGACATCCTGCTCATCGGCACGGGCGCCGAAGTGCATCTGGCCCTCAAGGCTCAGAAGATGCTGGCCGAGAAGAAGATTGCGGCCCGGGTGATCAACATGCCCAGCTGGGAGTTGTTCGAGGAGAATGACGAGGATTACAAAAAGGAAGTTCTGCCGCCCCAGGTAACCGCCCGTCTGGCCGTGGAAGCCGGTATCCCCATGGGTTGGGAACGCTACGTGGGCGACGCCGGCCAGGTGATCGCCATGACCGGTTTCGGCGCTTCGGCGCCCGGCAACACAGTGCTGGCCAAATTCGGCTTCACCGCCGAGAACGTCGCCGCCCGGGCCGAAGAAATGGTGAAAAGAAAATAGAGATCCCGGCGTCATGGAACGGTGCCCCTCTCGGCTGCCGCTTCACCCGACCGGTCAACCCGGCCTACGGCGACGACCCCACCCGCTACCTGGATGATCCGGATTATGCCGCGGTTTGCACAGGCAGTACACCGTAGCCATTCCGCACTGGACCAGAACGAACGGACAGGCGCAACGCCTGTCCGTTTTTTTATGGCCTCCCGTGCGGATGTACTTTTTTCGCTAGCTATTCTCCGAGACCGCCAGAATCGCCTTGGTCGTATACTCCCCCACATCGGCCAGGGCGTCGGTGGGCAGGAATAGGTTTGCATTCTGAGAATAGAGGCAGGTGACACCGGCCGGAAAATCTTCATCGGCCAGGTAGCAGACATAGCACAGGCTGATTTTGGGCAGCGGTCGCACCACGAAGGCCAGGTCGCCGCTCACCGCGGCGGGGGCCGCCATGCCCCCCAGACGGTTGCGGATTTTTTCGCGGACGCCCGCCAGGCGGCCCACGGCCGGCACCAGAGCTTGTTCGGTGCGGTTGGCGAAAGCCCCCGCGTAGGGCGCACTGTTGGGAACTTCCTTGAAGGACTTGAAGGGCTCCATCACCGGCGGTACGCTCACCGCATGCAGGGCATACAGGGAAATGATGATGCCCCGCGGTCCCTCTTCGGGCGCACCGTCCAGAAGGATGCCGCCAGACGTGATCCGGCAATCGGTACCGAAGGCTTGCAGCAGCAGGAAGTTCTCCTGGCGCCGGGCCGCCATGGCATCGGCCCGCTGGCCCAGATCCTGTGCGTACAACTTCTTCAAGTTCTCCCGAACGATGGCCGCGTAGGCAGTGGTCATGGCGTTTCCTCTCTTGTGCTATGCAATCATCCGCCCGATGCGATCGGCGGTATCTTTGGCGGTCGCCCTGGTCAGGGCGGTTTGCAGGGCGCGCAGTACTTCCCGGATGACGGCGGTTTTGGCCCGCGGCGAGAGCAGGTGGACCTCGGCGGTTTTGACATCCAGGATTATTTCTTCCAGTTGGGCATACTCCGCTTTGACCGAAGCCATGCTTTGTTTGACTTCGGTCAGGATCTTTCCCACGGCGTCACGTTCCGGCTCTGTGAGCAGCAGTGCACTGCCCAGTTTGGTCAATGAACCGCCGCCGGCATCGCCGGCACCTTCCTGCCGGGCCGCCTCGATGCCCTCTTCTGTCAGGCCGATGCCTCCCGAAAGGGTTTTGATCTCGATCCAGCCTTTGCCGATGAGGTCTTCGGCGGTTTTGCCGGCCTGCGCCCTGTCCAGGCCGATGGCGGCGCCGATGGTGTGCATGGAGCGCTGGACGCCCGGTGCACCGTCGGCGCTGCGGTAAAGCTCAAGCAGGAACGCCTTTTGGGTTTCGTTCTCGAAGGTCATGGGATATTCCTTATATTGGGTTGGCCGGGCCGTCCGTCCATCGGCCGGCGTCCCACCTTAACACACCGCGGGTGGGAAGGGAAAGGTTTGGTGGCGCGGCCTCTTTGTGATTGAAAAGCGTGGCGAATACCAATAGATAGGAGGCCATGCGTGAAAATTCGGTTTCAGGAAGCATGACGGGAGAGCCATGAAAGAATTCTTCAACGTGACGACCATCGAGGCGGTGCTGGCATTAAGACAAACGTTTGGGCCCGTCGTCTCCCAATCGGTTTCGCTGGAACAGGCTTTGAATCGGGTGCTGGCGACCGATGTAGCGGCCGACCGGGATATCCCCGGCTTCGACCGTGCCACCGTGGACGGCTACGCTGTATGTGCCGCCTCCACCTATGGCGCCAGCGAAGGCGCCCCGGCCTACCTCACGGTGGTGGGCGCGGTGGAGATGGGCCACACACCCGGCGGCACTGTGGGCCCTGGTCAGGCCACGCGTATCGCCACCGGCGGCATGCTGCCAGCCGGAGCCGATAGCGTGGTGATGGTGGAGCACACCGGCGTCATCGACAAAGGCACCATCGAAGTTTACCGCAGCGTGGCGCCCGGCCAGCACGTGGTGACCCGGGATGAAGACGCCGCCAAGGGGCAGCTCTTGTTGTCGGCCGGCATTCGCTTGCGCCCCCAGGAGCTGGGTATGCTGGCGGCTTGCGGCATGAAGGATGTGATCGTTCACCAACGGCCCCGGGTGGGGATCATTTCGTCAGGGGACGAAGTGGTGCCGGTGACAGTTGATCCTGCGCCCGGCCAGGTCCGGGATGTCAACTCCCATACCCTTGCGGCGCTGGTGCGCCAGGGCGGCGGGGTGCCCACCTGCTATGGTATCGTTCCGGATCGGTTCGAGGACTTGCTCGACATGTGTCGCAAAGCCCTGGCGCACAATGACATGGTGCTGGTTTCCGGCGGCAGTTCGGTGGGTACCCGCGATCTCACCGTGGAGGTGTTGGGCGCTTTGGAGCAGAGCCGGATTCTGGTGCACGGCGTGAGCATCAGCCCCGGCAAACCCACGATCCTGGCTCAGTGTGGCGCCAAACCCTTCTGGGGGCTGCCGGGCCATGTGACATCGACCATGGTGGTGTTTATGGTGTTGGTACGGCCGTTTCTGTCACGCCTGACCGGCTGGATCAACGATGCGCCGGTGCGCGTCCCTGCGCGCCTGACCCGCAATGTGGCTTCGGCCCAGGGCCGGGTGGATTTCGTGCGGGTGGCATTGAGACACCAGGCCGGCGAGACGTGGGCCGAACCCATTCTGGGTGCTTCGGGGTTGATCCGCACCATGGTGGCGGCAGACGGCCTGATCGCTATCGCCCTCAACGACGAAGGACTGGAGCAGGGCGCGGCGGTTGAGGTGATGCTATTTTGAAAGGTGTGACCCAATCAAGGAAACGACTATGTGCACCAAGCGCAATATCTATCTGCAGATGAAGTCCCTGGAAGAAGCTCGGCGCATCGTGCTGGACAGCTTCGGCGACCGCTTGATGCCGGCTGAGATCGTAACTGCGCCGGAGGCGGTCGGGCGGGTGCTGGCCGAACCGGTGGCCGCGCGGCTTTCATCACCCCATTTTCATGCCGCGGCCATGGACGGTATCGCGGTCAAGGCCCAAACCACCTTCGGCGCGCATCCGTCGCGCCCCAAAACGCTACAGATCGACCGCGACGCTTTTTTCGTCAACACCGGCCGCGTGCTGCCCGCCGGCACCGACGCCGTGATCATGATCGAACAGGTCCAGCGGCTGGACGATCGCCGCATCCAGATCGAGGCACCGGCTTTTCCATGGCAGCATGTACGCAAAATGGGCGAGGATATCGTGGCCACCGAAATGCTCTTCGCCCGGCAGCACCTGGTAACCCCCTATTGCGTAGGCGCCTTGCTGGCCGCCGGGCGCTTCGAGGTGAAGGTGCTGCGGCGACCGCGGGTGGTCATCATCCCCACCGGATCGGAGCTTGTGGAATGGCACGGAAAGCCTCAGGTCGATCTGCGCCCCGGGCAGGCCATCGAATCCAACGCCTATGTACTGGGCAAGCTTACCGAAACCGCCGGTGGAAGCTATGAACGGCTGTCGCTGTTGGGGGATGAGGTGGGACGCATCGCCGATGCCATCCGCAAAGCGGTTCGGGATGCCGACCTGGTGATGCTCGTGGGCGGATCGTCGGCGGGCTCCGAAGATTTTGCCCGTGGCGCCATGGAACAGCAGGGAGAAATACTGGTGCACGGCATCACCATGATGCCGGGCAAGCCGACCATCGTGAGTCGCGTGGAGGGCAAACCGGTATTCGGCATGCCTGGCTATCCGGTTTCGACCATCATGGCCTTCGAACAGCTGGTCCAGCCGTTGCTGGCGCGTATGCTGGGGCAGCCGCCGTTCCAACGCCCCACGGCCCAGGTGCTGCCCACCCGCAAAATCGCCTCCAAACTGGGGGTGGAAGAGTTCGTGCGCGTCAAGATCGGCCAGGTGGGCCGGCGACTGGTGGCTACGGCCCTGCCCCGGGGGGCCGGCCAGATCACCAGCATCACCGAAGCCGACGGCATCATCCGTGTACCGGCCCATGTGGAAGGGCTCGCCGAGGGCCAGCCGGTGACGGCCGAGCTGCTGCGGCCCCTGGCCGCCATCAACCAGACCCTGGTGGCGGTGGGCAGTCATGACAACACTCTGGATTTGCTGGCCGACGAACTGCGCGCCCAGGCCGCTCACCTGTCGCTCTCGTCGAGCCACGTGGGCAGCATGGGCGGGCTGATGGCGGTCAAGCGCGGGGTATGCCACCTGGCCGGCACCCATCTGCTGGATGAAGCCGACGGCAGCTACAATGTCACCTATATCCGTAAGCTGCTGCCGGATCTGCCGGTGCGCCTGGTCCATCTGGTGATGCGCGATCAGGGTTTGATCGTGCCTGCCGGCAATCCCAAAGGCATCCGCGGCATCGAAGACCTGGCCCGGAACGGTGTGGTCATGATCAACCGCCAGGGGGGCTCGGGAACACGCATTCTGCTGGATTACAGGCTCAAGCAGCTGGATATCCCGCCCGAGCGCATCGCGGGGTATGGCAACGAAGAGTTCACGCATATGGCGGTGGCCGCCGCCATCACCAGCGGGGCCGCCGACGTGGGCCTGGGGATTCAAGCCGCCGCCCGGGCCCTGGGCCTGGACTTTATCCCCGTGGTCACCGAGCAGTATGACCTGCTGATCCCCGAGGTCCACTTCGAAACGGCGGCCGTGCAGGAACTCCTGACCGTTATCCGCAGCGAGCGTTTCAAGACGCGGGTGGCGGACCTGGGCGGTTACCATACGGAACGGACGGGCGAGGTATTGCTGTAAGAGAAGTTCAAAGCCAGGCATGGAAAGTTCGAAGACGCGGCTTTGCTCCGCTTGGTACAGAGAAAAATGAAGGCTGCAAAACATTATTATGAACTGTTCGACCACACCGCCGATCTGGGCATAGCCTTCTTCGGCAAGGATGCCACGGCCTTGTTCGCCCATGCCGGGCGCGCCCTCTTCGACGTGATGATTTCCCGGCAAGGGCATCGGGCCAGGGCGCTGCACCATTACCACTTCATTCTGCAGGGCGAGGATTGGGCCGATCTGCTGGTCAACTGGCTGCGGGAGCTGCTCTTTCTCTTCCATGGACACCGGCAGCTGCTTCATCAGCTGCGCATCACATCGCTTTCTTCCACCGAGCTGCGGGCCGAAGTGACCACCGACGATTTTCTTCCCGAACGGCACCGGATCGAGCAGGATATCAAGGCTGTGACCTACCATCAGGCAGCCGTATCGCAAAATCCTGACGGTTGGCAGGCGCGAATCATTTTCGACATCTGATTCGGCTTGTCGGGCGCAGGCTGGGGATGCTTCATTCCGTTGGCCATCAACCCTCAGCTTCGGCAGGAGGTAACCATGCTTATCACGCGCATCGATGAATACCGTTGGCGGGTCGAACCCTTCGGCCCGATGAACGTGCCGGGCATTATCTACACCAGTGCCCCCATGTTCGACCAGCTCCGTCAGGAAGAGGCCGTAAACCAGGTGGCCAATGTCGCCGTGCTGCCCGGCATCGTCAAGGCGTCCCTGGCCATGCCCGACATCCACTGGGGCTATGGCTTTCCCATCGGCGGCGTGGCGGCCTTCGACTGGGAGACGGGGGTGGTGTCGCCCGGCGGGGTGGGGTACGATATCAACTGCGGTGTGCGCCTGGCGGCCACCGATCTGCAGCTGGGAGACCTAAGGGGGCGGATGAGAGACCTGGTGGACGCCCTTTATCGCAACGTGCCCTCGGGGGTGGGGTCCACTGGCTCGGTGAAGCTGTCCCCCAAGGATCAAAAGAAGGTGTTGGCCCAGGGCAGCCAATGGGCCGTTGATCATGGATTCGGCACCGACGAGGATATCGCTCGTACCGAAGACAACGGGTGTCTCTCCCATGCCGATCCGGAGGTGGTCAGCCAGCGCGCCCTGGCGCGCGGCAGCAACCAGCTGGGCACCCTGGGATCGGGCAATCACTTCCTGGAAGTGGGGGTGGTGGAGGAGATCTTTCATCCCGAAGCCGCGGAAGTCTTCGGGTTACGCCCGGGCCAGATCACGGTGCTGCTCCACAGCGGCTCACGGGGCCTGGGGTATCAGGTTTGCGACGATTTCCTGGCCGTTATGGGCAAACACGTCAAGACCTTGGGCATCGAACTGCCCGACCGCCAGCTGGCCTGCGCCTACATCCACTCCGAGCAGGGCCGGCGCTACCTGAAGGCCATGGCCTGCGCGGCCAATTATGCCTGGGCCAATCGCCAGATCATGATGCATCAATGCCGGGAAACTTTCGAAAGAACTTTGAATATCAGCCCAAGGGCTTTGAACATGCGCCTGGTGTACGACATCTGTCACAACATCGCGAAAAAAGAAGAACATGTCATCGACGGCCGCCTGCAAACCGTTTGCGTCCACCGCAAGGGCGCCACCCGCGCCTTCGGGCCGGGGCGGCCTGAGATCTGTCCGGAGTACCGCGATATCGGCCAGCCGATTCTGATTCCCGGGGACATGGGGCGGGCCTCTTACGTACTGCTGGGGACCGACCAGGCCATGCTGGAAACCTTCGGCTCGACATGTCATGGGGCCGGCCGCATACTCAGCCGCAAGGCGGCCTTGCGCCAAGCCAAAGGACGCTCCATCTCCCGGGAGTTGGAAGATCGGGGGGTGCTGGTGCGCTGGACCGGCCGTTCGACCCTGGCCGAAGAGATGCCCGAAGCTTACAAGGATGTCTCCGAAGTGGTAGAGGTAGTGCACGGCGCCGGCATATCGCGAAAGGTGGCACGCTTGAAACCGCTGGCAGTGGTCAAGGGGTAGGGCTGCCGGTATTCATAGCCCGTTTGCATTGGCCACGCTCATCTGTTAGAAATGCATTCGTCAATTCCATCCGCGCGAAAAGGAGAAAGGCATGCTGAATCCCGAAATTTTCCGGCAGTACGATATCCGCGGCATTGCCGGTAAAGACCTGAGCGACGACGATGTGGAGCAGCTGGGGCGCGGCATAGGGACCTACCTGAGCCGGCAGGGGCATCGGCTGATCGCCGTCGGTCGCGACTGTCGTCTGACGTCGGACGACTATGCCCGACGGATCATGGATGGCCTTGCGGCCAGCGGTTGTCGGGTGGTGGACATCGGGGTGTGCCCCACGCCGGTGGCCTACTTTGCCATTCGGCACCTGCCGACCCAGGGGTGTGTCATGGTCACGGCCAGCCACAACCCCCCTGAGTATAATGGTTTCAAGATCTGCGCCGGTGTGGATTCGGTCTATGGCGAGCAGATCCAGCAGATCCGCAAGCTGATCGAGACCCGGGACTTCGAACAGGGGCGGGGTGGTGTGGAGAGCAATGAAATTCTTCCGGCCTATGTAGATTACCTGGTGGAGAATATCGAACTGTCGCGCCCGCTGCGGGTGGGCATCGACGCCGGCAACGGTACCGCCGGGCTGACCGCGGTGCCGGTGATCGCCAACCTCGGTTGTGAACTCCACGAACTTTATACCGAGATGGATGGCACCTTTCCGCATCACGAGGCCGACCCGACCGTGGCGGCCAATATGGCCGATCTGGTGGCGCTGGTCAAAGAGAAGCAATTGGATGTGGGCCTCGGTTTCGACGGCGACGGCGATCGTTTGGGAGTTGTGGATGCCGATGGCCGGCTGATCTACGGCGACCAGTTGATGATACTCTTCAGTCGGGAGATCCTGTCACGCAAGCCCGGCGCAACGTTCATCTCCGAGGTCAAGTGCTCCCAGACGTTGTATGACGATATCGCCAGGCACGGCGGCCAGCCGATCATGTACAAGACCGGACACTCCATGATCAAGAAGAAGATGAAAGAGTGCCATGCCGAACTGGCCGGCGAGATGAGCGGCCATCTCTTCTTCGCGGATCGCTATTTCGGTTTCGACGACGCCACCTATGCCGCCTGCCGCTTGCTGGAAATCCTGGCCGCCGAAGGCAAAAGCATCGGTGAACTCCTGGCCGACGTTCCCAAGACCTTCAATACGCCCGAAATCCGCATGGATTGCCCGGACGAGGTAAAGTTCCAAGTCGTGGCCCGGGTGACCGAATACTTCGCCGCGCGGGAGAAGGTGATCGACATCGACGGTGCCCGGGTGCTTTTCGATGGCGGCTGGGGCCTGGTGCGCGCCTCCAATACCCAGCCGGCCCTCGTGTTGCGCTTCGAGGCGGTCTCTCCCGAACACCTGGACCGCATCCGTCGGACCGTAGAGACGGCCCTGGAGAAGATCAAAGCGCAGGTTTCGAAACCAAGCTGAGGAAATCCATGGCCGCCATCGTCATGAACCCCATCGGCACCATTTGCACGCCCTATCGTACTGTCGAGGAGATGCCCATACAGCCCATCGGCGCAGCTGCAGCCCAGGGAAAGATCGTCCTTGAGGCGGCTTATGCCGAGGGGTTGGACGACATCGAAGGTTTTTCTCATCTGATATTGATCTACCAGTTTCACCGTGCCAAAGGGTTTGATCTGAAGGTCAAACCCTTCCTTGACGACCAGGTCCATGGCCTTTTTGCCACACGTGCCCCCCGGCGCCCCAATCCCATCGGCCTGTCCGTGGTCCCCCTGCTGCGCAGGGAAGGAAACCTGCTCTGGGTCGGTGCCATCGATGTGCTCGATGGAACGCCCCTGCTGGATATCAAGCCTTTCGTCCCCGACTTTGACGCCCCCGCAGTGACATCCATCGGGTGGCTGACCGGGAAAAAGAGGCAGGCAGAAAAGGTTCGATCCGACCGCCGATTTGCACCCAGCGGATGAATGCCAATAATTTTATAAATAGCTCTTGTGAAACATCGCCATGATGTTGTAAGTAGTGGCCGATTTCAACTTGCCTGTCTATTCCCGTTGCATTATTCGATTTTCGTTTTGATATGGTGTGAATCAAAAAGCTGTAATGCATAGGATGTGTGCATGACTCCCAAGATCACCAAGAGAAAAGAGATTCCATTAGTTAAGGCGCTGGCCAATCCGGAGCGCGCCCAGGCGACGCCCCTGGATGTGTTTAAACTGGCACGGAAATTCTGGCTGGAAGGCCGTCGGATTTCCATCGGCGATCTGGCCAAAGGGGTGGGGGTGAGCCGTGTGACCCTCTATCGCTGGGTCGAAAGCAAAGATCGGCTGGTGGAAGAAGTGCTGTGGTCCTTTGCCAAACCCACTTTCGAGAACGCCATCAAGGAATCGCCGGGCAGCGGCATCGATCATGTCGTCGAGGTGCATCGCCGCTTCATGAACTCTTTGGGTACCTTCGAGCCCATGCGGCGTTTCATTCACGACAACCCCAAAACGGCAATCCGCATTCAGACCAACGATCCACGCAGTGCCCACGGTCGCATCATAGAGATCACGATAGCCCATCTCAACGATCAGGTGGCCAAAGGAAAGTTGAAGTTACCCGCGCCGGTTCGGGAAGTGGCCGAAATGATGACATTCACCGGCGGCGCCTTGCTTTACAGTGCCATTATCGGGGGCCGTCCGCCCGGCCCGGCCGTCGAGCAGTCCTGCATGATCATGCGCTTGTTTTTGCAGGGCAAACTCACTAAGAAATAATCCTCATCGGTCCAGGGGCTTCCACATTTTCCGTCCGTATTTTTTGGCGCCTTTCACGATAGCCAAATGTGGTTCTCCCATAGCCAGAGATTACAAAAAAGGGTAAGCCGACCGCCGATCGACCCGCCTGGTCCATCTCCCGCGATACACCTTTGCCTCCGAAAGGAAAGGTTTATCACGTTTTTTTTGAAGAGGGTAAGTCGCGCCGGGTCCATGGTGCGCACTTGCGCAAGGTGGATATCGGGGGCGACCGATCGGGAAAATTCCCCATGCCACGATGAGCCGGGCAGATTTTTACCTGCCACGACTTGGTAATTCCCCTAGTTGCCAGGGATCTGCGCCATGTAGTATGTGTGAATTACACTTTGTAACCATGTTGGCACATTGTTAAAGGCCATGAACCGGAAACAAGGTTCAGGGCATCAGAATCGTTGGTTTGCGCGGCACCGATTTGTTTCCCTGCTTTTCGGATCTACTTGAGCTTTTTTGTCAGGCTTCATCATCATTCTAAAATGAATCCGGGGCAGCCCCGTCAATATGCTGCGCCCCGCGCAGCGACTTCATCGGACCGATTCCAAACGACGTTTCATGAGGCATGAATGAGCGATTCCAACAGAAAGTTCTACCTTCGAAAACTGATCCGGATGCCGGCGTTACCATGGATGCTCCTTTTCGGACTGTGGTGTTCGACCCATTTCGGCTGTTCGGCAGGCCCCGACTACGTGCAACCGGAACTGTCACCACCTGATGCCTGGCATGCGTCCCTGGCTGACGGTTTGCAGTCGGCTGCGCTTTCGCCTGAAACGCTGGCGCACTGGTGGGCGACCCTCAACGACCCGCAGCTGTCCGACATCATCCAAAGAGCGGTCAGGGGCAATCTCGATCTCCAGACCGCCCAGGCACGCGTCAGGGAAGCCCGTGCCCGACGTGGAATCAGCCAGGCAGCATATTTTCCCACCGTGGACGCCACCGGTTCATACGCCAAGACCCATGTCCGGGAAGCGGAGAGAATCGGGGGCACAGAGGCGTATGAGCTCTATTCTGCAGGATTGGATGCCGGATGGGAAATCGACCTCTTCGGCGGCGTCCGCCGTTCCGTGGAAGCCGCCGATGCCGACCTGGCCGCCACCCAGGAGGACCTCAACAGCGTCCTCGTGTCCCTGCTGGCAGAAAGCGCTCTGAATTATGTTGAGGTGCGCAGCCTGCAGACCCGACTGGAAGTGGCCGAAGCCAACGTTCAGGTGCTCGAAGAAACCTATCAACTCACCCAGTCGCGGTTCAAGGCGGGTTTGACCGACCAGTTGGCGGTGCAGGGGGCGCTTTATGCACTGGATGGTTTTCGAAGTCAAATTCCGATCTTGAAGACGAACCTGGAGGCGGCCATGAACCGCATCGCCGTGCTGCTGGGAGAATATCCCGGGGCATTGCACGCCGAGCTTTGGCTCAAAAAGCCGGTGCCGGTGCCGCCCAAAAACATCGCCGTGGGCGTACCGGCCGAAACCCTGCGCAACCGCCCCGATGTCCGCCGGGCCGAGCGGCAACTGGCAGCCCAGACGGCCCGTATCGGTGTCGCCAAGGCCGATCTCTATCCGCGGTTCAGCCTGATCGGCACCATCGGCTATCAATCCACTGAATCCGATCATCTCTTCGAGAGCGAAAGCCTGGGCTGGGCCTACGGTCCGAACCTGCGCTGGGGCATCTTCAGGGGCGGGGCGGTATTGCGTAACATCGACGTGCAGGAGGCCCGCCAGGAGCAAGCCTTGAAGCAATACCGCGCAACGGTGCTCGGCGCATTGGAGGAAGCCGAAAGTGCCATGACAGCCTATGTGGGCGAACAAGTCCGGCGCGATGCCCTGATCACCGCCACCCAGGCCGCCGCCCAGGCCTTCACCCTGGCACGCAATCAATATGAAGCCGGCCTGGTGGACTTCAGTGTCGTGCTGATCGCCCAGCAATCGATGCTCTCCTACAAGGATCAGCTGGCCCAGAGCGAAGGCACGGTCACCACCAATCTGGTGCGTCTATATAAATCCCTGGGCGGTGGTTGGTCGGTCCTGGGCAGTGCGGCCCTGCATCCAGACGCGGCCAAACCAATGGGAATAAATGAAAACGCGAAAAAATAAGGACACAAATAAGGCCAATAATGAGATCGCCAATGTGCTCGGACTGGACCAGAAGCCGCCGAAGCCGATCTGCGGCGCGCCAAAGCCGATGCCAACGCGGCCCAGGCCGGCATCCCACAGGCCAGGGCGCGGCTCAAGATCGACGAAACAAACCTTTATCAGCCGGCGAAAATGATGGTTAGGTCATGGTCACTTGCAAAGGTGCCGCATATCAGCTCGTGCTGCCCATCAATGCGGAAACGGCCGAGAGGCAGGTGCTGGCGCCGCTGATACCAGCCGGAAATGACGCCGACTATACGGTGTCCAGGAGTACTACCGCCTGCCCCGTGTTCTTTGGTGAAGCACCGCTTACCGAGGACGACTGTCTCTGGACACCCGACCTGGTGGTCCAATGTAATCGGATTCCGTAATCGCAAATCCAGCCAAGCCCCCGGGCCCTTCGACCGGGGCCTTGGTCCCAACGGTTGCTTTCGGGCCCTTCCCGTAGTACGGTGTGGCCCGAAAACTTTAATTGCCACCCTTAGCGGAAATGGACTTATGACTACTCCCATCAGCATCGAAGAGCAGTACAAAATGGCCGGCGGCGCCATCAGCACGGCCGGTGGAACGCCCATCCCCGTCAACGACACGGTCGTCAAACTGCTGCGCTATTATATCAACGAGGACGAGCTGGATTTCGTCATCGCCTTCAAGGACCGCAAGTCCCAGAGTATGGAGCAGCTCAAACAGAGCACGGGGCTTTCGGAAGATGAAATTTTGGCCAAAGCCAAAGGATTGGCTGCCCGGGGAGTGATCTTCAACCAGCCCAACAGCGCAGGGGTCATGGTCTACCGGTTGCTGCCCCTGCTGAATGTCGGCACCTTCGAATATACCTTCATGGGCAAAGTGGAGCACAGCGAACGCAACCGCGAGATCAGCAGATTGTTCGAGCAGCTCTTCAATGAACTCAACCAGATGATCCAGCACAATTATGACCAGCTGGTGCCGTTTCTGCTCAAGGGGCCGGCCGTGGATCGCACCGTGCCGGTCAGGGTCAACAAACCCACCGGCCAGGGGGTGACCATCGTGGTGAACAAATCCCTGGGAACCCCCGTGGAGCGCATTGTGCCCACCCAGGAGGTTACCCAACTGATCGAAAAGTTCGACGAGATCGCCCTGGGGCACTGCTTCTGCCGGCATCACAAGGATTTGATCGGTCATTCCTGCCGTCAGACCGATCTGCGCGAGACCTGCTTCACTTTCGGCAAATCGGCCCGCTATACCACCCAGCAGGGGTTCGCGCGCATGGTGTCGAAACAAGAAGCCCTGGAAGTGTTGAACAAATCGGAAGAAGCCGGCCTGGTGCACAAAGCCTATCACCCCAATTTCGATATCCGCAAAGAGGAGACCAGCATCTGCAATTGCTGCCGCTGCTGCTGCGCCAACGCCATCGACAATCAGATCGCTCCCATCATCAATGCCACCAGCTTCCTGGCGGTCATCGATGGGGATAAATGTTCGGGCTGCGGTACCTGCGTGGAAAAATGCCATACCGGCGCGGCCTTCCTGAACGACGAGGGCAAGGCGCAGAGAATCGAAGAACATTGCATCGGATGCGGTGTTTGCGCGGCCTTTTGCCCTGAAAATGCCATTTCGCTGGTCGAAGGCGAGAGAACCGTCAGAATTCCGCCCCGGCGACTTGTTGTGGGAAAATAAGAGAGCCGGTCTTCCCAACGCCTCCTGCCATCAGAAGTAAGAAGGCGAGAATTCAACACGATCACAGCGGCTGAATTCTCGCCTGCGCCCTTCCATATTTAGGGTGAACGATTCAAATTCATCACTTTTTGAAAGAGCGCGTGTGGGCGTATTTTACATTTTCGGTAAAATTCACCTGCAACGGTATGTGAACGAATTCAGCTTTCGCTGGGATAATCGAGTCCCAGTGGAAAGCAAAAAGAAGTCTGGTGGAGCAAAAACAAAAATGGAACCGATCCCGACGATAAACATGATCCTGCTGTTGATTATGCGATGCTCAGGAGCCCATCTACCAAGAACCAGAAACTGGGTAATTCAAGATGTCACCTTTGCGATTCCTTAATTTGTCAGATAGACTCGATCCGCTTTAATCGGCAGGACACCTTATCTTTACTCTTGCGCCATTATGCGTCTATTTCCCGTATTTCCAATCCGCTTTGCAGACACCCCTGTTTGAGGGCTTCCAGGCCGAACGCTTCGATGGGCCCCACGGCACCGGTTCCCTGAACCCGCCCCCGGTTTGCCAGGTCCGTGGCCCAGGCGATGAATCGGGCCGTAAACGTATAGCCGTCCACGCCCACCAGATCGGCGCGCGACAGTTTCTGGGCGTTGTGGTCGAAGGCTTCGGCCACGATATGCGACGAGTTGGTTTTGCGTTGTTCGGCATCGGGGCCTCGCCCCTTGCTGGCTGGCGGAAGAGACAGCACCAATTGCGCCAGCCTGCGATAGCCGGGCAGCTTTACCAGAAATGACTGCAGGATCGCGGCGTATTGCATCATGTGGGTCTTGCTCCCGAACCATCCCAGGTAGGTGTTGATGTCGCGCAAGCCCGGATAGACCCGTGGCAGACAAAAGTGTTCGGTGCTCGAAATGGAGAGCGCCGGATCGGCCCTGTCGTCAGCACGCAAGTCGTGCAGGCGGAAGTTGCGCACGCGGGTCCCGCCGGTAACGCTCTGAAAATGGCCGTCCTGCCACACTTTGATGGGTTTCACCATGGCCAGGCGCAACGACTCCCTGGTGCCCTGACTCGCGTCCAGGGAGGCGATGCGGCCGTTGACCTTCGAAAAGTAGCCCACATCGATCCGCATGGCCCGTTCGCCGGCCTGGCTCAGCGCCACCCCGGCCGCGCAATTGCCGGGGATGTAATCATAGCCGCAGGCAGGTATCAAGGTTGCGCCGGTGGCCTGGGCCTTGGGACCGTAAACCTCGAAGACCGATTGGATGAAAGCCGGCTCGCCGGTGGAATCGATATAGATGGCCCCTTTGCGGGTGGCCGCGGAAACCGCCGACTGGCCATACTTCACAAAAGGCCCCACCGTCGAAATCAGGATATCGCCCTTGGAGAGCAACGCGGCCAGACCGTTCTCGTCCCGCACGTCGGCTGCGACCGTTTCGAGGCCGCCCAGCTTCTGGGCCTGGCGGGCCAACTTTTCCATGTTGCGCCCGCAGAGCAGCGGACGCAGCCCTCTGTCCAACAGTGCTTCGGCCACCAGATGGCCGGTGTAGCCGGTAGCGCCGAAGAGCACGATTCTGCGGTTCATCGGATTCTCCTGCCTTGTTTGCATTCACGCTCCTATCTCATATTCCGCTTTGGGAAGCTTGACTTTTCTTCTCGCGAAGAATCGGCGGCTTCTGGCGGCGGCTCAAGCGGTCTTGGGCATGCCCAGGAAGCGGTCGCCCAGACCGCTCTTATAGATCCATCCCAGCACCTTGAAGTAGGTCTCAGGCGTCATGCGCTTGCAGAACCAGGAGAACTTTCCGTCCGCCTGGGCGATGATGTATAGTTTGTTTCGTTTGATCGAGCGGATGACATGGCGGGCCACATCCTCCGACGTCACCTTGGATTTTTCGAAAAAAGCGTCGGCCAGTTTTCGCTGCCGGGGATCGGACGAAGTGAACTGATCCATCAGGTTGGTCTTGAAGAAGGTGGGCGCCACAACCGATACGCCGATGTTTCTGGGTTTCAGTTCGACCCTGAGGGTCTCGCTCAGGGAGATCACACCGGCCTTGGTCACGTTGTAGCAGCTCATTTCCGGCAACGAAGCGATGCCGGCATTGGAAGCCACATTGACGATATAACCATTGCCCTGCCTTTCGAGCAGAGGAATAAAAGCGCGGCATCCGTAGATCACGCTTTTCAAGTTGAGAGTGATGATCCACTCCCAGGTCTGCAGGGGAATCTTTTCCATATAGCCGGCCGCGGCCACGCCGGCGTTGTTGACCATGATATCCACGCCGCCCCATTGCTTTTTCAAGGTGTCCGCCAGGGATTCCAGCTGCTCCGGCTGGGTGACGTCGCAGCGCATCACCAAGGGCTTGCCCCCATGCTCAAAAACCATCGCCTCGGTGGCCTTGGCCCGCTCCGTATCGATGTCCGACACGCACACCTGCCACCCCAGCTTGGCGAACTCGATGGACATGGCGCGGCCCAGCCCCGAGCCGGCGCCGGTAATGACCACTCTTTTTTTCGGGAACCTTTTCATCGCTTCTCTCCTCTCTCAGGATACCATTTTCTTTTCATGCTCCGGTGTGGAAAGCACCTGCCGGACGATGTCGCGCTCTTCCTTGGAAATCGCCCAGTTGCCGCGAATGGCCACCCAGTGTCTTTTCAGCAGCTTCCGCTGTCCGTCCGCCAGCACGTTGGGATCACTGATGGCGCTAACTACTACACGGATATGGTGTCGACGGCAAGGTCAGGTTCGATATTTGGATCGCATTCATTTGTTCGCTTGCCTGGTCAAATCATTCAGGCCAAATTGATGAAACCAATGCAACATAAAAATTTCTGCCCGGTGCGCTCGCAAAGACGGCGAATTATCCGCCGCGTGGTCAGTCAGGCTTCAAATGCAGGAGAGAGACAGCATGGACGATGTGCACATCATCGGTGTGCATACCACTGCGTTCGGTAAGCACCTCAACCTGGGCATCAAGGATTTGACCGCCATGACGGTAACGGGCGGATTGATGGGCCTCGGCATCGGAAAAGAAGCGATCCAGGCCGCGTGGTTTTCCAACTCCGGGTGGGGGGATCAGAAGGGGCAAGCAGCACGCGGCACTGCTGGAGGTCGTCAAGCGGTATGCCCCGGCCAATAGCTACGCCATTACCCGCAACCTCATTGCTGAGTTGGCCGGCAGGGCGTTTCTGCTGGATCTCTATCTGGCCATTTCAGAAACCTATTCCCATTTGCAGTTGCCGGCCGCGGATGCCCGGGTACGGATGGAGATGACAGGAGACGTCCTGCAGGCGTGGGCTTCCGGATAATTGACGTGGCTTATTCGCAGAAAGGCGCCATCGCTTCGGCGAGCATTTGGCGCACTTCCCGATTCTGCTCCATGCGATACAAGCGTTGGAAGGTGCCTTCGACGCCATTGCGGCTGTAGGTGATCAGATCGGCATGGTCCTTATATTGGCTTACCGATAATTGCATGGCGAAAGCCCAGACCCCGTCTTCCAGGCAATTCAAGAGGGAGCGAGACCCTTTGCCGGTGGGATGCAGGAAGGCTTTGGACATGGAGTAGCAACCGTTCTTTATAGCTGTCGTGGCCGCGCCGACTTTTTGAATCGCCAAGTATGCCATGAAAGGCACCAGCAAGGGGCTGTTTTTGAGTGACGGGAAAGGCTTGCGGTTGGTTTCGGAAAGGTCGGCCACGCTCAGTCCCACCAGATAGTCCAGGGTCCCATGCCGGCCGTAGAGATATTCTCCGGTCTTCTGACTCTCCCTGTGATTGATGGAGCCGGGCAGATCGGTGAATGAACAGGGCTGCAGGCCGATGTGGTTTTCGATGCAGAAGTTGGCGACGTCGATGCCGGTATTGTCGCCCAGGGAGTTGAAATGGTCGTAGGGCAGCCCAAATATGAAGGAACCGTGCACGGTGATACCAAAGTCATGGATCTTCTTCAATTGCTTGCGGTAGTAATCGGCTGCGGTCTGTTTTTTGTCATCGATGTCGCGTACGATATGTTTGCCGATATAGGCAAGGTTGCGCGCATCCAGAGATTCAAAACCGATGAAGAAATGGGTGGCGCCCGCCTGACGCAATTTGCGCAGCAGGGGTGTGTTGTCGGCCACATCGATGGATATCTGGGCGGCGAAGCGTATGTTCAGATTCTGGTCGATGATGCGATCCAGCATGGCTTCAAGCTTTCTGCCCCCCAGCAGCAGGTTGTCCGGCAAGAGGAATATGAATCTGTTTTGAGAGCGGGCGCCTCCTTTTTGAAAAGCCTTCAACTCGGATACGAAATCGGAAGGATCGCGGACAGCAAAAGTCCGTTGCCCCCTCGGCAAGGTGGAAATGGAGCAAAACCGGCAATTGTTGGGGCAGCCGAGGTAGGGGGCGGCCACGTTCACCCGGACTTTGCGGGCGATCACGTTGCCGATGACCGGGATGCGCTTCAGTCGCTCGAATTTGAGGGGCGCCATGGGGACGACATTCTCGGCGCCCCAAATGCCGTCTTCCAGGCTGTTTTTGCCGTGGTAGCTTTCTTTTAGCGAGCCTGCTTCAAGATCTCGAATAATCTGGGAAATGTTCTGGCCATCGGCCGGCCCTGTCACCTGAGCGATCAACTCGGGATGCGGGGCATGCCTGCGCAGGTACAACGTAACATCTTCGGGGCTGGTGGATATGTGAATGCCGCCGATGATGACCGGGATCTGTCCGTGGTTAAGCACGGTGGCCACGGCCACCGCGGCCGGAAAGTTGGCGCTCATGGCGCTGATGAAAACCGCAGCCGGCTTTCTCCCCTGCATGCGGATGATCTGCTGAAGACTTCTGCGTTTGCCGTCCGCCAGGAAAATTTTGCTGCAGCCGTCCCTTTTGGCGATGATATTGGCGAGATACGTCAGGGTATAGCATTCCATGGACAAGGTCTCGGCCATGCTCATCTTCTGCTTATTCGGATTTAAGTGCAGATAATCTAAATAGTTGTCGGCATTGAGGCGGCCGGCCTCTCGGTCGCACATGTAGGAGAGCATCTGATGGGGGTGGGAGATCTTGCCGAACAGTGCCATCAGATTGAACATGGGGGGGCCATAAACAATAAAATATTTCGTCATGCCACCAGACCCGAAAAACGTGCCCAGGAGACACGGGGCTCCTATGTTTGGTTTATGAACGCACGGCGCTATGCAACCTCCATGAACCACTATGTGCTCTGGCGGAACGAATTTTTTTGGGGGTGCTTTGCGTGGCACCTGTTGGCACCGATGGCGAAAACCTCAGGCTGCCCTGGGCTATGGCCATCTCGATTGCCGATTTGGCGATAGCGTGTTCCGCCCGTTGGGTATATTTGGGATCCCTGGCCATGCGGGGCGAATTTCGTGCCGTGTCGAAAGTCACCTTGCGAATGACTCCCTTGACCACGAAGGCCGGCGCGAATCCTCCGGGATCGCTAAAAGCGGTATAGCGTACCCAGGTATGGTTGCGGTCTATCATCTTCAGCTCAAACTTGCCACTGAATTTGTCCATGCGCCGGCGATGGGAGGCCGGTTCATCCGAAATGATCGCTCTTCTTCGCCTGGGGACCGCCTCTATGCATTTGCGCATCCAATGGTGCTGCTCTCCCTTGAAGACCGGCGGCCGTTTCTGGGCAAACGCCGTCATGCCTTTGCGCAATCCTTCCTCGGCATCGATATTTTTTAAAGAGGTAAATTACGAACGAGGTGAAGTGAAAACCCTTAATTATTAAGGTATTTAGAGTAGTTGGAAAGCGTGCCGGATTATTGGTTCAAATATCATATGAAGGGGTAATTCATTAGCTGTACAGATGGTGGCGGTTACCACTAAAATTGACATGGCTGATACCAGCTCCGTTCTCAGGCCGCAGAAATGCTCATTTTGTCTCTAGGTACAAAGATTCCGTGGGTGAAGACGGCGACGAAGTCATCGGCGATTTTTTCTATTTCTTTCTGGCTGTATCCCCTTTGTCTTCTCTTTCCCACGAAGTAGTGGTGGGCGGTGCGCAGCAGGGCGCCGGTCAGAATGGCGGCGGTCGTTTCTACATTGATATTGTCGGGCACGTTATGCTCCTGCTGCCCGAAACGAAGGTCTTCGGCGATCATCTCCATGGTTTTCTGTTCAAAGCGATTGATGGTCTGGGAAACCTTCTCCGGCAGTCCGAGGCCGATGCGCAGGGCGATGTTGCACAGGTCCGCGTCCTTGCTTAAAAAAATCAGCGTCTGCAGGATGCGGTAGCGCAGATATCCTTTGGGGCTGATGGTCGCCAGATCGATTCTGGCCGACTCGAACGAGATCATATCCCGCCATTTGTCGAAGAAAGTGTCAACGATGGTGATGAAGATTTCATCTTTGTTTGTGAAGTACTGGTAGACCGTACCGCGGGCAATCTGGGCCTCTTTGATAATATCCGAAATGTGGGTCTGGTAGTATCCCTGCGTGGAGAAAAGCTTCGTGGCGCATTTCAGAATTGCTTCTTTTCTTTCATCAGCCTTCATAACCGCTGTCAATCCTGTTCGATGTTTGGGTTCAAAGGGGCCGTTCGCTGGGGCCGAATCCTGTGCGTTCAACCGCCAAGCGCTCGGGGCAGCGGTTTTGGAGTCGTTGCCGACGGTGCGTCACGTTGGTTCTCTTATGAACCGAGCGCATGGCTTTGTCAAGTGATAGCGCCGGTTTTCGAAGTGTAGCGATCCCCATGGAAACGGTTATGGGCCTATGAAAATGTTATCACAGCGCTGCAGCCTTCCGGAGGGCGACCACGGGGGGTGAACCTTCGGGACGAGGAATCCCGAGAACCAGAAAGGCGATAGGAGATTTGAAAAACGGCATACACGCATGGAACACCGGAATGGGAAGCCGAAAATCAGCATCGTCACCGATTCGGGCACCATGCTGGACCTGGCCAACAGCAGTGTCAAATTCGGGCTGCCGTATTACTTCGATGCCACGGGAAGAGGGGGCATCGAAAAACTCGTGACCGGCAAGCTGAAGATCAAGGGACTGGTGCGCCATCCCATCAAGCTGACGCGCTTCACCAGACGCATGTCGGTCAGATAAGATTTGCGCTGCCGGACCCAGCCTATCGGCTTCCCGCCGGGTGGGTCATTGACGGTTCTTGTAAACAACGAGAACAGAGTTGCAATTCGAAAAGTATCTGGGTTATTGTGCTGCTTCGAACTTCCGTTGAAATGATATTGAGCCGATTCGAATACAGGATTTTCCGCCCATGAAAACCATTGCCGGAAGCAACAACCGCATTCTCGAAATCAATCTGAGCCATCAGCAATTCAAGGAAACGCCCATCGATCCCCGGGACCGGGAGCTTTTCATGGGCGGCAAAGGCCTGGGCCTCAAACTGCTGTATGACCGGCTCACCCCCGGGGTCGATCCCCTGGGCGAGCACAACATGATCGCCCTGTGTACAGGGGTGCTCATGGCCACCGGCGCCCCATGCTCCGGGCGCTTCGAGGCGGTGACCAAGTCGCCCCTCACCGGCATCATGGCTACCGCTTCGTGCGGCGGACCGTTCGGCATGGCCTTGAAGACCTCGGGTTGGGACGGCCTGGTCATCACCGGCAAGGCCGCGGCCCCCACCTACCTGGTCATCGACAGCCAGGGGGTGCAATTCAAACCGGCCGATGCCATCTGGGGCCAGGACACCGAAGCGGCCCAGGAAAAGCTGCTCCAGGAGGGCAAGGGCGCCCTGGTGATCGGCCAGGCCGGCGAAAACCTGGTGCGTTTCGCCAACATCCGCTCCGGCCATCGTTACCTGGGCCGCGGCGGCATGGGCGCGGTGCTGGGGGCCAAGCAGCTCAAGGGCATCGTGGCCAAGGGCGGCGAAGTGCGCATCGTGCCGGTCCACAAGGAGCGCTTCACCAAGATCAACAAGCGCCTGGGCCGCAGCATCAACCAGAACGCGGTCACCAGCGGATCGTTCCGCTCCTACGGCACCAATGCCAACGTGCACCTTTCCAACGCGGCCGGCATCCTGCCGGTGCGCAACTTCACCGGCGGCTCACACGGCGAGGCCCACAAGGTGTCGGGCGAGACCATGGCCGCGCAGTTCAAGACCACCTGGGAGACCTGCAAGCCGTGCATCATCAAGTGCGGCCACAAAGGCACCATCAACGGCCAGATGCGGCCGATCCCCGAATACGAAACCATCGGGCTGCTGGGGCCCAACCTGGAAATCTTCGACCCCGTCGTCATTTCCGAGTGGAACGAACTGTGCGGCAAATACGGCATGGACACCATCACCCTGGGCGGCACCCTGGCCTGGGCCATGGAGGCCACCGAGAAAGGGCTCATCGACACCGACCTGAAATTCGGCTCGCCCCAGGGGGTGTCGGAGATGATTGAGCGCATCGCCCTGGGCCAGGGCATCGGCAAAGACCTGGCCATGGGCTCGCGCTGGGCCTCCAGGAAATATGGCGGCGAAGATTTCGCTATGCACGTCAAGGGCCTGGAGTTGCCGGCCTATGACCCCCGGGGGGCGGTGGGCCAGGGCCTGGCCTACGCCACCGCCAACCGCGGCGGCTGCCATCTCTCCGCCTATGTGCTGGCCCTGGAAGCCTTCTTCGGCATGGCCGATCCCTACAGCGTGCGCTGGAAACCGTACATGGTCAAATTTTTCGAGGATGTCTACGCCGCCGTCAATTGCCTGCACATCTGCCATTTCACGGCCTTCGCCGTGGAGTTGGAACCGCCCCTGATCAAACTGACGCCCAATTTCGTCGTCAAGATCCTGAACCAGATCGTTTCGCCCCTGGCGCTGAATCTCCTGGATCTGAGCTTCTGGCCTGAGCTGTGGCACGCCGTGCTGGGCAAGCACTACACCCCCTACATCAGCATGATCAAGTTCCGCAAAGCCGGCGAACGGGTGCATGTGCTGGAGCGCTACATGAACACCCGGGAGGGCATCTCCAGAAAAGACGACACCCTGCCCCAGCGCCTGCTCACCGAGGGCCGCCGTTGCGACAGTGAGCAGCACACCGTGCCCCTGGCGCCCATGCTGGAGAAGTACTACAAGATCCGGGGCTTCGACGCCGACGGCATTCCCACCCCGCGCACCTTGAAACGACTGGGCATCCCGGTGAAATAGATCGGCCCAAGTCAGGATGGAACCCACGCCCATGCAGATACCCGACAGCTATGAATTCCTGCTCTATCCCAAGATCGTTTCCGGCCGGTGCGCCCTGGAGAATCTGCCCACGGAACTGGACGGCCACAACGCCCAGAAGCCGCTGGTCATCACCAGTCAGGCCCTTGCGCGCAGCGGACGGACAAAAGCCCTGATCAAGGCCTTCTACGATTCGGCCGTGGTCATCGGCGCCATCTTTGATCCGGTGCTGGACTACGCCGGCATCTCCCAGGCCCGGCAGGCGGCCCGGCTCTTCGGCAACCGCGGCTGTGACGCCATCATCGCCCTGGGCGGCGGGCCGGTGGTGGCCCTGGCCAAGGCGGTCAACCTCCTGGCCTCGGAAAAGCGGGAGACCCTGCAACCGTATTACGACGGCACCCCCATCGCCGGGCCGCTCAAGCCGCTGATCGTGGTCCCCTCGGGCCCCACCGACGGCCAGGAAGCGACGCCCGCCATGACCGTGGACAATCGCACCATCGTTTCGGATTCGCTCTATCCCGGGGTGTTCGTGCTCGACGGGCGCATGACCAGCGCAGACGACGGCCGAGACCTGGCCGAATCGGCGGCCATCACCCTGGCCCAGGCCTTCACGGCGCTGACCATGGCGCGTCCCAGCCCCATGGTCGATGCCCTGGCCCATCCGGCCCTGGCCCTGCTGGCCCAATACCTGGCCCCGGCGCTGCGCCGGCCCGCGGATAAAACCGCGGGATTGGCCCTGGCCAACGCCGCCGTGATGGCCAGCGCGGCCAGTGCCAACACCGGCCCGGGCCTGTTCCAGGTGCTGGCCGCGGCGCTGGCCGACGCCACCGGCATCTGCCTGGGCACATGTCTCGGCATCCTGCTGCCTTTCGGCATGGCTGCGCTTCAGAAGGCCGACCAACCGGTGCGCGACGAGCTTTGCCTGTGCCTGGCCGGGACAGAGCGGTACTCCGCCATGGCCGCCCCGGACCGGCCGGTCCGGGGCCTGGAGCTGGCGGCGGCCCTGGCCCGGGAGCTGCAGGCCGTCCTGCCGGCTTCCCTTAAGGCCATGCGGGTCCAACACTACCTGCTGGAACCGGTGGCGCGGACGGCCGCGGAGAAAGGCGCGGGAGGTTTTACTGCCGATGAATGCCGCGCGATCCTGACCCGGGCCTGGGAAGCAAATGCTTAGAGCCCATGAGGAACGACACCATGCATATCGAACGCTATCCTGAACTCAAGCCGGGCCGGAAGTGGATCAAGCGCTTCTACCTCTCCATCATGCTCTGGACCGTGGGCAAGGCCATCCCGGTGGCGGCCAAGGTCGACAAGGAGATCAAGAAAGAGTTGGACAAACTGCCCGACAACTTCACCCTGCGCCTGATGATCCTGCCGGAAAGAGCGCTTGGGCCTTTTTTCTACGCCAAGATGCTGCCGGCCTTCGTCGCCGACAAGGGATTGCTGCCCTACGGAATGCAGATGATCATCCACAAGGACAAGGAGGGCAAGCTGCACTACCAGGGGGCCGACCCGCGCGGGAAGAAATTCGACCTGAGCATGGCCTTCAAGAGCCTGGAGGCGGCCATGATGGTCTTTACTTTCCGCGAATCCACGCCCACCGGCTACGCCCACGACCGCTTCGTGGTGGAAGGCTACCTGCCGTATGCCACAGCCTTCATGCGCGTGCTGGACATCGTGGAAGTCTACCTGCTGCCCAAGCCCATCGCCCGGCTGGCCGTCAAACGTTACCCCAAGTGGTCGGAGATGTCGCCCCTGCGCAAACATCTCAACCGGCTCATCATCTACGTACGGGCCTTCACGTTCTAATCCGCCCGGAAGGAATTGCCATGCTGCTGCCCAGCTTCTACGACTTCTGCTGCCGGGTGCGGACCCTCTCGGGGATCGACACCCTCGAACAGATCCCCCGGCAACTCGCCCGCCTGCGCGCCGCGCACCCCATGATCGTCAGCGACAAGGGGGTAGGGGCCGCGGGCCTCATCGACAAAGTGGTCCAGGCCATGGGCGACGGGCTGAAGATCGGCGCGGTCTATGACCAGGTGCCGGTGGACTCCGACTACAAGGTGGTCGACGATGCCGCCAAAGTTTACCGCCGCAACGGATGCGACGCCATCATCGCCATCGGCGGCGGTTCGGTGATCGACACGGCCAAGGGGATCAACATCGTGGTCTCCCTGGGGGGCGACAGCCTGCTGGCCTATGAGGGTTTCGGCGCCGTCAACCGTCGGCTGCGGCCCCTGGTGGTGGTTCCCACCACGGCCGGCACCGGCTCGGAGATGACCCTGGTGGCGGTGATCGCCGACCCGGACCGGAAGATCAAGATGCTCTTCCCCTCCTATTTCATACTGCCGGACCTGGCCGTCATCGACCCGCGCATGACCCAGACCCTGCCCGACTTCCTCACGGCCTCCACGGCCATGGACGCCATGACTCATGCCTGCGAAGCCTACTTCTGCCTGGAGAAGAACCCCCTGAGCGACAGCTTCGCCCTGCGGGCCATCCGGCTCATCAGCCAGCACCTGCTCGAGGTGGTGAAGAACCCCGGCGACCTGAACGGCCGCCTGGCCCTGGCCAATGCCTCGGCCATGGCCGGCATCGCCTTTTCCAACTCCATGGTGGGCATGGTCCACAACCTGGGCCACACCGTGGGCGCCCTGTGCCACGTGCCCCACGGCGTGGCCATGAGCATCTTTTTGCCCTACGGCCTGGCGTACAACCTGGGCAAGGCCGCCGACCCCATCGGCGAACTGCTCTTCCCCCTGGCCGGCCCGGAAGTATTTGCCGCCACCCCCAAAAAAGAGCGCCCGGCCAAGGTCATCGCCCACATCCGCCGGATGAACGAAGACCTGCACGCCGCCACAGGCGGCAAGCATCCCCGCTGCCTCAAGGAGGTCACCGGCCGCGACGGCAGCCAGCTCGTGCCGCGCAGCCTGCTGCCGGCCATCGCCGAAGCCACCCTGCTCGACGGCGCCCGGCTCACCAACCCCGAAGAGATGTTGCCCGCCGACGCCTTGCCGGTGCTGGAACACGCCTGGGAGGGAACGCCGCTGGGCAGGTAGCCAGCTGGATTCCGATCGATTTTACTCTCATCTCAATGGATGCGGTTGGATGGCTATTTTTTCCCATCCAACACCCCGCGCAGCGTCACCGCCAGCTGGTCGTACTGGATGGGCTTGGCCAGCAGGGCTTTGATGTTGGGGTGTTCGGCGTTGAAGCGGTCGAGGGTGTAGGCCATGCCGGTGCACAGGATGATGGGCATCGCGGGGATGATCTTGAAGATTTCGGAGGAGAGCTGCTTGCCGTTCATGTGGGGCATGGTGAGGTCGGCGAGGATCAGGTCGTAGCGCTGGGGGTCGTTCTTCAGGCGGTCGAGGGCGAACACGCCGCCCTGGGCGGTTTCCACGCTATACCCCAGGGCCTGGAGCATATCATGCAGCACCTCCAGGATGAAGAGTTCGTCGTCCACCACCAGCACGCGTTCGCGGCCCTGGGGCAATACTTTTTCTTCGGGCTCTTCGGCAGGCGCCTGCTCGATGCGCGGCAGGTAGACGTCGAAGGTGCTGCCATGGCCCAAGCGGCTCTCCACCTGGATGAAGCCGTCCAGGTTGCGCACGATCTTCTGTACCACCGACAGTCCCAGGCCGGTGCCGCCCTTGGCGGCCTTGGTGGTGTAGTAGGGTTCGAAGATATGGGTAATGCTCTGGGGGTCGATGCCCGTGCCGGTGTCGCGCACGCGCAGCATGATAAAGGGACCGGGCCGGGCCGGGACGCCCGGACCGACCGCCCCCTGGGCCAGGTCGAGGTTCTTGAGGGCGAGTTCCAGCACGCCGCCGTTGGCTTCCATGGCCTGGGCCGCATTGGCGCACAGGTTCAGGATGATCTGGTGGATGCGGGTAGGATCGGCCAGCACCACGCTGCGTTCGGCCGAGAGGGATTTCTGGAACTCGATGGTGGCCGGCGTGGAGGCACGCAGCAGCTTGAGCGCCTCTTTGACCAGGGTCTGGACCTCCACCGGTTGGGCTTCGCTGTTTTTATGCCGGCTGAACGAGAGGATCTGGCCGGTGAGATCCTTGGCCCGTTCGCAGGCCTGCAGCACCCGGGACATGTAACGACGGATGCGCTCCACGTCCCCGGCGTTCTGGTTGGCCATCTCGGCATACCCCATGATGCCGCCCAGAATATTGTTGAAATCGTGGGCGATGCCGCTGGCCAGGGTCCCGATGGCTTCCATCTTCTGGGATTCGTAGAGCTGCTGCTCGAGCTCGGATTCCCGGGTGATATCCTTTTTATTGCAGACCAGGTGGGTGACGCGGCCTTTGGTGTCGCATATGGCGGCGATGCGCGTGGCGGTGGCCACGTTGCGGCCGTCCTTGTGGAGGTTGCGCGAGCGGTTCTCGCCGGCATCCCTGCACTTCACGCTGAAGCACATCTCTTTGAAAATCTGGCGATCCTGTTCGCTGAAGAAGGGGTGCTCGCAGGTGGCCCCCAGCATTTCGTCCCGGGTGTACCCGCTCAGCGCCTCGAAGGCGCCGTTGACATAAACAATTTGGCCATGCACATCGGTGAGCAGGATGCTCTCCGAAGATTGTTCGACGATTTCGCTGAGGCTGTGCCGTTCGCGCTCGGAGGCCCTGCGGTGGGTCCAGTCCACCAGGCTGATCACGATCTGCCGGCTCCAGGGAAGCCAGCCGACCTCGGCCAGCACCTCCTTGACGCTGCCGTCCTTGTGGTAGATCTTGCATTCCAGGCCTTTGGGCGCCGCCACCTGCCCCGACATGACCAGTTCATATTGGAGTTTGACCAGCTCGCGGTATTCCGGGGTGAGATAGTCGGTGAAGGGAATATCGTTGATCAGTTCGGCCCGGGTGTACCCGAACATCTCTTCGGTCCGGGCATTGGCCATGGTGATGGTCAGGTCTGCACCCACGATGAGGGTGGCCGAACCGAAGTTCTCGAAAAGCCGGCAGACCGAGGCCGCATCCATGCCAGCCGTCGGTGGATCGGATGGCGCAGCAGCCGAAGAATGGTGCGGACATCGCTGGCACTGGGCGTCCATACCCCTGCAGTGTCCGGCGGGTCCGTTCGGGGGGCAATCCTGGTTCATCGTCATATGGTTTCCAGCTCCCGGTCCAGAGGCCTGTTCCATGGGGTAACTATCGGTCGGCGGGTGCCGGATCTTTATGAAAAAGAGTGAAAACGGCGCTTGGAGCTGAGATTGATGGAATTCACAGTGTTTCGGGGGTGAAGGCCACCACCTGATCGATCTCGTCGGCATCGGTGAGGAGCATCACCAGGCGGTCGAGGCCCAGGGCGTTGCCGGCCGCGGCGGGCATGTGCGCCAGATCGGTCAGGAACGGTTCGGGCATGGGATAGAGCGTCTTGCCGGCCGCGCGGCGCAAGTCCATCTCGGCGGCGAAGCGGCGGCGCTGCTCGGCCGCATCGATCAGTTCGCTGAAGCCGTTGCACAGTTCCAGGCCGCCGATGTAAAGCTCGAAGCGCTCGGCCACGTCGGGCCGGCCGGGCTTCAGCCGGGCCAGGGCGCCGCAGGCCGCCGGATAGTCATGCAAAAAAACAGGCTTGTCCCAGCCCAGCCAGGGTTCGACGGCCAGGCCCATGACCTCGTCGAAACGCTCTTGCGCCAGGGCCTGGGCGGCCGTGCATCCGCCATAGCGAACGAAGGCCTCGTCCACGCTCAGACGCGACCAGGGCGCGGCAAGGTCGATGGAACGCCCCTGGTATCGGATCCGGGCGGGCAGCCCCAGGATATAGGCCACATGGGGAATCAATGCTTCGCACTCGGCCATGAGGTGGGTGTAGTCCCTTTCGGGGGCATACCACTCGAGCATGGTCATCTCGGGCAGGTGGCGCCGGCCCCGTTCCCCCTGGCGATAGCATTTGCAGATCTGATAGATCTTGCCTGACCCGGCGGCCAGCAGCCGCTTCATGCAAAGCTCCGGCGAGGTGTGCAGGTACCAGTTGCCGGACGGCTGGGCCTCGATGTGAGCCTCGGGCGCTGGCGCCGGGATGCGGTTGGGGGTTTCCACCTCCAGATAGCCCCGGCCGTCGAAAAAGCCGCGCACGGCGGCCAGCACGGCGGCTCGCCGTCGCAGATTCGCAAACAGGCCCGTCTGCCGGGAAAGGGTCATGGGAACGGCCTATCGCGGAACGCGGCTCTTGCGGATATGGTAAGCGTCGTCCAGGCGATCCTGCAGGAAGATGTGGTTGAAACGTTCCGCGGGCGCTGTCTCGTACCACTGGTAGGCCTGCGCTTTGCAGGCCGGACAGGCCTTGCGGGGCAGATGCACCGCCAGGATGCTGCCGCGCTTGTCCGAAGTGGATTCGATGCGCAGGGCGCCGGCGCAGTCGTCGCAAATGCGGATGTTTTCCAACTGCGTTTCGTAGATGCTGTCCGTGTCGTAGAAGATCCGCCGGGAACGCTGGCCGCAGTCGGGCTGCACCCGCACGGCCTCGGTGAGGGCTTTGCGCTGGCGCCAGTTCTTGAGCACCTTGACGCCGGTCTGCTCGATATAGCGGGTCGTGGCCGGGCTCTGCCGGTAGCGCTCCGGATCGTAGTCCGGCTCCGACAGGTGGTTGTAATCCAGGCCGGCCATGGCCAGGATGATGCCGGTGTTGACGTAGGGCAGGGCGCCTTCGATGGAATAGCCGCCCTCCAGCACCGCGATGTCGGCCTGGAGCAGGTCGGTGAGCTGGGCATAGCCCCGTGCCGAAAAATTCATGTTGGTGATCGGGTCCGAGTAGTGGTTGTCCTGGCCGGCCGAATTGATGATCAGCTCTGGTTTGAAATCGGCCAGGATGGGCAGCACCATCTCCTTGATGGCATATAAAAAGCCTTCGTCCGAAGTGTGGGGCGGCAGCGGGATGTTGATGGTGGTGCCCACGGCGTTGGGGCCGCCCATCTCGTTGAGGAAGCCCGATCCGGGGTAGAGCGTGCGGCCGTCCTGGTGGATGGAAATGAACAGGGTGTCCGGGTCGTGCCAGTAGATGTCCTGGGTGCCGTCCCCGTGATGGCAGTCGGTATCCACGATGGCCACCCGGTCCACGCCGTAGGCCCGGCGCAGGTACTCGACCATGATGGCCTCGATGTTGACGTTGCAGAAGCCCCTGGCCCCGTGCACCACCCGGTTGGCATGGTGTCCCGGCGGCCGCACCAGGGCGAAGCCGCGGTCGACTTTCTTGTCCATCACCGCCATGCCGATGGTCTTGGCCCCGCCCGCGCTGATGAAGTGGGATTCGGTCATCACGGCCCAGGGGTCGGGCACGCAGAAGTGGACGCGTTGCACATCCTTGACCGTCACCAGGTCCGGCTTGTACTCGACGATGCCTTCGATATCCAGCAGGCCCTCCTCGAACACCTGGTCCTGGGTATAGAGCAGGCGCTCCTCGCGCTCGGGGTGGGTGGGGCTGATGGCCCAGTCGAAGGCCGGGAAGAAGACCAGGCCGGTTTTATTCTTGGCTCGCAGCATAATTATCTCCGAATTATAAATCTTCCCGTCTCAACTTGCCGGCAATGGGATCGTAGCCCCGGATCAGGCCGGGCTTGATCTGGGCCCGTACGCGGATGTTCTTCCCGATGGTGTGGAAGCCCCGGATCATGTTGAACTGGTAGGCTTCGATCACTTCCATTTCGATGTGCTCGGGATTGGCGCCGCGTTTGACGGCCTTGTCGCGCAGCAGTTGCAGGGCCAGGTCCCGGGCATCGTCCAGGGTGAAGGTGTGGGTGATCTCCTTGTGGAACTGTTCGCCGGCCGCCACGGCCACCTGCCGGGCCGTATCGGCAAACAGCAGCACCTCGCTGGTGGTCCGCGCCAGGGCGCAGCCGGTGGCATTGGCCACCTGCCAGTGGGGCACCACGGAGACATTGCCGTCGAACATCTCTTTGAGCCGGTCGGCGAACTGCGGCGCCGGCCCGCCCAGCACCATCAGGTGGCGCGGTTTGATTTCGCTGCCTTCCCACAATTCGTGGACGGTGTAGACCGGTTTGCTGTTGATGTTGTCGATCATCTCTCTGGCGGCCGCCATGATCTGGCGGCAGGCCTGGTCGAAGATCGAAAGGGCGGTCTCTTCCAGCGTACGGCCCATCTTGTGGGCCAGGATCTGCATCCCTTCCTCCGCGCGGGCATGATCACCGCCGTTGACCAGCCCCAGCACACAAAAGGCGTCCGTGGGGGTCGGCACCGGTCCGCCATAGGTCATGGCCCGTCCCATGCGGTCCGGCCCGATGGTCAGGCCGTTGTCGGTCAGCCGAACCACGCTGTCGCCGCCCACGCCGATGGATTGGGTCTGCAGGGCGCGGATCAGGGTCTTGTAGGGGCCGATCTCGATGCCCAGGGGGGCCAGCAGCGGCACGCCATCGATGAGCACGGCCATGTCGGTGGTGGTGCCGCCGATATCCAGCACCAGCGTGGCACCGCTTTTGGGGGCGTAGGCCAGCGCGCCCATGACGCTGGCCGAGGGCCCGGAGAGGATCGTGCGCGCCGGGTCGTCGAACGAGGAGTCGAAGCTCATGTTGCCGCCGTCGGGTTTGAGGATGCGCAGGGGCACATCCAACCCCTTGCTGGCCAGGGATTGCTTCACCGCCTCGAAGAATTGCTTGTGGATGGGATAGACCGCCGCATTGAGGTAGACGGTGGCCACGCGCCGGGGAAAGTTCAGGCTGCCCGAAAGCTGGTGTCCCAGGAAAACCCGTTCGAAATGGGGCGCCATGATTTCGGCGATGCGCCGCTCATGGACAGGGTTGTGCACGGAAAACTTGGTGGCCACACCGGCATAGCGGATGCCGGTTTTCTTCAAGGCCTTGACCGCCGCCTCCACTGCGCCTTCGTCCAGGGGGGCGATCTCCCGGCCACGATGATCCAGGGCACCCTTGACGATGAAGTAATGGGGGTTGGTGCGGAACAGCTCCGGATCGATCCCCGGACCGCCGGCCACCACCATGCCCACGGGAGGCAGCTTGTTCTGGACGATCAAATTGGCGGCCAGGGTGGTGCTCAGGACCACGCGCCGGATGTCTTTCAGGTCCACGCCGTCGGTGAGCGCCTCTATCCCGGCCAGGACGGTTTCGAACAACCGGCTTTCATCGGTAGGTACTTTGACTTCTTTTTCCAGTCCATTTTGACTGATGAGAACCGCGTCGGTATGCGTACCGCCAACATCGAGTCCGATGATCATTGGCTAATCCCTGCGGCCCGGTGATTTGCAGCTCCAGTCCACGCTCGACCCGCCGTCTATGGAATGTAAACCGCCAGCGCCGCTCGATTTAAATGTGGTTTGTAGTCGAACCCATTTTCTAAATCTGATACCAACCTGCGCCACGCTATATAAAACCCTTTGAAAAGTCAAACCCGGTGAGGGCGGGCCAGCAATTCTCGGTGAACCGTCACGGGGTGTTCAGGTCATGGTGCGGGGCACCATGGGCCATATCTTTTTAGTGCCGCTGGGGTGCAGCGGAGGAAAAGCGGCCTGGACTGTCTGAGCGCAGCGAGTTTCCAGGCCGCCCGGAGCGCACCCTTAGCGGCACTTGAAAAGTGTGGCCGGTGACACGGACCATGACCTGAACACCCTGTGCGCGCATTGGCCCCGAATGAAGGTCGTCCAGCCAGAATCCCTGGCCCGCCTTTATTATTATTGACTCTGCCGCGACAGATGGGCTATCAGAATCGGTTTATAATAACGGTCGGGCGGACCAACCGCTTCGCCCGCCTGCCGAACGAGGATCGGACCCTATGATTCAACTCATCCGCGGATTCAAGGATATTCTGCCTGCCGAGGTGGCGCTGTGGCAGCATATCGAGCGCACGGCCGTGGCCTTGTTCGCCGCCTTCGGCTTCGATGAGATCCGCGTGCCCATCATGGAAAAGACCGAACTGTTCGCCCGGGGCATCGGCGAGGACACCGATATCGTCGAAAAGGAGATGTACACCCTGGAGGATCGCGGCGGCGAACGGCTCACCCTGCGGCCCGAAGCCACGGCTTCCATCGTGCGCGCCTATATCCAGCACAAACTCTATGCCGACGATCCCTTGCGCAAACTCTACACCATCGGGCCCATGTTCCGGCGCGAGCGTCCCCAGAAGGGACGCTACCGGCAGTTTTACCAGATCGACGTGGAGGCCTTCGGCATGGCCGGACCCTACATCGACGCCCAGATGATCCATATGCTGCACCTGTTCTTCCAGCGGCTGGGCGTGAGCCGGAGCCTGGCCCACCTCAACTCTTTGGGCTGCCCGGTGTGCCGGCCCCGTTTCCGGGAGGCCCTCTCCGGTCTGCTGGCCCAGGTGGAAGAGAAGCTGTGCGCCGACTGCCGCCGCCGCCAGGCACGCAACCCGCTGCGGGTGCTGGATTGCAAGGTGCCCACCTGTCGCGAGGCGGTGGCCGATGCGCCGGCCATCGTCGACTACCTGTGCGATGACTGCCGGCAGCATTTCAACAGCGTCACTGAAAGCCTGGCCAGGCTGGGTGTGCCCTTTGAGCTGAACAAGCGCCTGGTGCGCGGCCTGGATTACTACACCCGCACCACCTTCGAAATCCAGACCGACCTGCTCGGCGCCCAGAGTGCCGTGGCCGGCGGTGGGCGTTACGACGGACTGGTGGAAACACTGGGCGGCCCGGCCACACCGGCCATCGGCTTCGCCGTAGGCTTCGACCGCCTGGTGGAAATCCTGGGCCAGCGCCTGAAGGTCGAAGCGCCCAAACCGGCGCTCTTTATCGCCGCGCTGGGAGAAAAGGCCCGCCGGGAGGCGTTTTACTGGTGCGCCGCGCTGGCCGCAGCCGGCATCTATGTGGAGATGGAGCACGGCGACAAGAGCCTCAAGGCCCAGATGAAGCGCGCCGACCGCCTGGGCGCCGCCCGGGTGCTGATCGTGGGCGAGGCCGAGCTGGCCTCGGGCAAGGCCAACCTGCGGGACATGGCCACCAAGGCGCAGAGCGAGATCGCGCTGGACGGAGTGGCAGAAAAACTCGAGCAGACCCTGAAACCTTGAACGACGGTTTTCTGACATAAAAGGAGTACGAGACGTGGCTGACCTGTTGGGCGATATGCGAAGAACGCACCACTGCAATCAATTGGGGTTGGAAGATGTGGGCCTGGAAGTGGTGCTCATGGGATGGGTCCAGCGCCGCCGGGATCACGGCGGGGTAATTTTCGTGGACCTGCGCGACCGGGAAGGGCTCACCCAGGTGGTCTTCAACCCGGACGTGCACGCCGAACCCCACGCCAAGGCCCACGTGCTGCGCAGTGAATTTGTCATCGGCGTCCGCGGCCGGGTGACGGCCCGGCCCGAAGGCATGGTCAATGCCAACCTCGCCACCGGCGCCATCGAGGTGATGGTCAGCGAACTGCGCATTCTCAACCCGGCCGACAATCCCCCCTTCCTGATCGAAGAGAACCTGGAGGTCACCGAGGCCATCCGGCTCAAGAACCGGCACCTGGACCTGCGCCGGCCCAAGCTGCAGAAGAACATCATCCTGCGCCACAAGGCCGGGGCGGCCGTGCGGCAGTACCTCAACGGCAACGGGTTCCTGGACATCGAAACGCCGTTTCTGACCCGCAGCACCCCCGAGGGCGCCCGGGACTACCTGGTGCCCAGCCGCGTCAACCCCGGCCAGTTCTACGCGCTGCCCCAGTCGCCGCAGCTCTTCAAACAGCTGCTGATGGTCTCGGGCTTCGATCGTTACTACCAGATCGTGCGCTGCTTCCGCGACGAAGATCTGCGCGCCGACCGCCAGCCCGAATTCACCCAGATCGATCTGGAGATGTCGTTCATCGGCGAAGAAGATATCATGGCCCTGTCCGAAGGCCTGATCGCCTATGCCTTCCAGGAAGTGCTGGGTATCACCATACCCCTGCCGCTGCCCCGGCTTACCTATGCCGAGGCCATGGACCGCTACGGCCTGGACAAACCCGACATTCGCTTCGGCATGGAGCTCAAGGAGATCTCCGACATCGTCAAGGATTCGGGTTTCAAGGTGTTCGCCGATGTGGTCAGGAAGGGCGGCATCGTCAAGGCCCTCAACGCCAAGGGATGCGTGGAGATGTCGCGCAAGGAGATCGACGACCTGACCCAGTTCGTGGCCGTCTACAAGGCCAAGGGCCTGGCCTGGATCAAGGTGCGCGAGGACGGCTGGCAATCACCCATCGCCAAGTTCTTCACCGATGAAGAGAAGGCGCGCCTGGCCGAACGCATCGAAATGCAGGCGGGCGATTTGATCTTTTTCATGGCCGACCAGCCCAAGATCGCCAACGAAGCCCTGGGTCAATTGCGCAACCACCTGGGCCAGAAGCTCAAGCTCATCGACCCCCAGGCGTTCAAGTTCACCTGGGTCACCCATTTCCCCATGTTCGAGTGGGACGAGACCGAAAAACGGCACGAGGCCCTGCACCACCCCTTCACCGCGCCCCTGGAGGCCGACTATCACCTGCTCGAGAGCGATCCCACGGCCGTGCGCTCCCGGGCCTACGACCTGGTGCTCAACGGCTTCGAAGTGGGCGGCGGCAGCATCCGTATCCACGACATGGAGCTCCAGTCGCGGGTCTTCAAGATCCTGGGCATGGACCAGGCCACCTACGAAGGCAAGTTCGGCTTCCTGCTGGATGCCTTGAAATCGGGGGCGCCCCCCCACGGCGGCCTGGCCTTCGGATTCGATCGCCTGGTGATGCTTATGTGCCGGGAGAGCTCCATCCGCGACGTGATCGCGTTCCCCAAGACCCAGAAGGCGGCCTGCCTGCTCACCGGCGCGCCCTCGGACCCGGCCCAGGCCCAGCTCGACGAGCTGTCTCTGCGCATCAAGGCCACGGCCAAAGTCTGAGGCGGTCGGATCACTCCCCTTTGGGCTTGACGGGTGTCTGCCCATCGGCCACCGATTCCGGTGCCATTTCGACGATGGGGTCGGGCTGATCGGAATCGGGGTAGGGTTCGGTGGCATCCACGGGGCTGACGGGTGCCGCGGCCGTCGGCTTTTCAGCATTTTTTTCCGGCTGGCGCCGTTTCATGATCTGATCGATGCCCTGCTGGATCGCCTGGGAGGTGCGCAGGATGGTGTTGCGGGCTGTCTGGGTGCCGGTTTCCCAGGTTTTCTTGACGGTCTCGGTGTTGATGTGATTGCGCACCACGTTGCGGATGCCTGCATACCCCTCCCTCACCGTGTTGGAGATGGCGCCGGTGCGTAAGAAGCGCGCGGCGAAATCTTCGGGCTCGATCTCCGAGGGATCCGTTGCCGGTTCATACCCGGCGGGCACCATCACCAGGTCGGGGCCGAAATGCACATCGGCCATATCGATTCGCAGCATGCGGTTTTCGGGCACAAGGAGTTGTACGATTTTCCCGTCTTCCCGATCGATGATGAGGTCTGCCAGGGTCGATACGTGCTTGCCTGCCCGGGTGGTGATCTGGCACCCCTTCAATGCCCTGAGGCCATTTGAGGCCGCCTCCCCGGGCACCGCCTGGCCTTCGCCACGGCCGGTGACGATGACGAAATCCCGGCTGAACTTCAGGATATCGCCGAACCCCACATAGATCTCCTGATCCGTTTTGAAGGTACTCGATCGATAGGCCATCCCCTGGACCCGTTTTTCCGTCTTGTCCACGTAGAGCTCGGAAACCCAGCCCAGCCGCTCTCCTTCTTTCAGTGCAATGACCATCGCGCCGAAAAGCTTCGTGGCTCTCTCTTTCGATGACATGGTCGCCCTCCTTTCGTGGCGGCGGCAGCACCGCCCATTTTTCAGTGGCAGTCCTTCAGGTGCGATCCGGTGCATATCCAGCGCGAGACAGAATTTATAATATATTTCCGATCCGAAGCGATTCAATACCTTCTTAACCCTTCCCCCTGCTTGCCATCAAGCTGATTGCGGTTAGCTTGTACTCTTCAGAGCTAAAATTTGCGGCCGCCTGCGCCGCCGGGAGTAACCCAAGGGAGGTGTCCCATGATCGACAATCCACCTAAAAATATGACCCGGATCACGCCCTACCTGCACTACCAGGATGTGGCCCAAGCCATATCCTGGCTGGAAAAGGTCTACGGTTTCAAGCTGCGTTTCAGCCTGGCCGACCCGAAAAGCGGCAACATCATGCACGCCGAAATGACCTTCGCCGACGGGATCATCATGCTGGGACCAATCAGTCCTGAACGCGGTGGCTTGAGTCCCAGGGATCTAGCGGGCGTCAATCAGGGGCTGTACGTCTATGTGGACGATGTGCAGCGTCATTACGAACATGCCCGCGAAACCGGAGCACGCATCACCATGCACCCTGAGACCATGTTCTGGGGGGACCGGGTCTACGGTGCGCTGGATCTCGAAGGCCATCAATGGTCTTTTGCCCAGCACGTGGAAGATGTCCCGCCCGAGAAGATGAAGTTGCCTGAGATATGAGCCACGGGGCATCGAGCGATTTGCCCTGTTGCATTTGAGAATAATTTGGGCATAGATGGCTTGTAATGTTCCCAATGGCGGTCGCTGCGAACCGCAACTGCCCTTGGCCGTGTGAGCGCATGCGCTACCGAGTGCCCATCCCCGGATGGGCACTACCTATAAGCCGGCGGAGATGGAATGAAAGCCTTGCCCAGATTGATTCAACTGGCGGAAATCGCCGACGTGATCGCGGCGCGTTTCAGCGACCGGGAAATGATCACCTGCTATGTCGGGTCCAACGCGGCCACTCCCACGGCCGCCTTGCTGGCGTTGACCGACGCCGTGAAAAACCGCTCGCCGCGCCTGCCGTTCCTGAGAATGGTGCACGTGCTGCTCCAGGGGCCGGTGCCCTACCTGGAAAAGGGTCTCCAGGACCGGGTGTTGACGTATTCCATATTCTCCGGCGGAGACGTGCGCAATGCGGCCAACCAGGGCTTGGCCTTCTACCTGCCCTGCACCCTGGCGAACCTGAACGTCTTGATCGGCAAGGGACAGAACTTCGCGCCCGATGTGGCCATCTTCAAGGTCCGCCGGCACCCCCATACCGGGGAATACAGTCTGGGGCTCTCGGTGGAGGCGCTGCACACGGCCATCGACCAGGCCAAAATCGTCATCGCCGAAGTCGATCCCAGCATGCCTTACACCCTGGGCCAGAGCCTGGTGGACGCCCAATCCATCGACTACATCATCGAAGAAGACATCCTGCCGGTGTACGAGCATCCCTCCCCCGACTTCGGGCGCCTCTCACCGGCCGAGCGCCGCATCGGCGCGCTCATCACCGAGCATTTCATCCGCGACGGCGTCACCCTGCAGACCGGCATCGGCAAAATTCCCGATGCCGTGATCAGCATGATCGAAGATGCCGCCCCCCGGGACCTGGGCGTCCAGACCGAGCTTTACGGCGATGGGCTGATGCGCCTGCAGCAGGCCGGCATCGTCACCAACCGCCGCAAGGGTATCAATATGGGGTACAGCACCACGAGCCTCGTCATGGGATCTCGGTCCCTGTACGACTACGTCCACATGCGCTCGGGCGTTCAGATGCGGCCCTGCACCTTTACCAATGCCGCCGAAACCATCCGCCAGAATCGGCCCTTCATATCGGTGAACACCGCCATCGGCGTGGATCTGTTCGGCAATGTGTGGGCCGATTTCATCGACCCGCGGCGATACTACAGCGGCGTGGGCGGTCAGCCCGACTTCATCCGCGCCATCAACGAACCGACCATCGGCGCGCCCATCATCGCCATCAAAAGCGTCACCGATAAGGGCGAGTCCAAGATCGTGCCCATGCATCCGCCGGGCATCAGCCTCACGGCCTCGGGCTACGACGGCGTCGTGCTGGTCACCGAATACGGCATCGCCGACCTGCGTGCCCTGACCCTCGGCGCCAAGGCCCTGGCCATCGCCTGGGTGGCCCACCCCCGCTACCGGGAAGAATTCTTGAAACGCCTGCACGACGATCCGATCATCACCAAACCCCACCGATACTGGCCCGGCAAAATTCCGGATGGCGTCAGGCTCTACGAAGGAGACATCGCCCTGGATGGGGAATGAGCGGCAGGCAGCATCATGATTCGAATCGACGGTTCCTTCGGCGAAGGCGGCGGCCAGATCGTGCGCACCTCGCTGGCGCTCTCCCTGGTCACCGGGAAGCCCTTCACGATCGATCATATTCGTGCCGGTCGGGACAAGCCGGGGCTGATGCGCCAGCACCTCGCGGCGGTGAACGCTGCGGCGGAGATCGGCCATGCAGAGGTCTCGGGCAATCACCTCGGCTCCCGGCGCGTCACCTTCGAACCCGGAAAGATCAGATCCGGCCGATTCCATTTCACCATCGGATCGGCCGGCAGCTGCACCCTGGTGCTGCAGACGGTACTTCCGGCCCTGCTGCAAGCGCAAGGTCCCTCGGAACTGATATTGGAAGGCGGAACGCACAATCCCCATGCGCCCCCCTACGATTTTCTGGCCGAATGCTTCCTTCCGCTGCTTAACCGCATGGGGACGCACATCACCACCGCCCTGGAGCGGTCCGGCTTCTATCCGGCGGGCGGCGGCAAGTTCCAGGTCTCGATCCAGCCGGCGCGGCGACTCGCACCGCTGGAACTGATCGGCCGCGGCCCGATCCGCAGCAAGCTGGCCCGGGCAGTGGTGGCCGGCCTGCCGCTGTCCATCGCCCAGCGAGAATTGAGCGTCGTTGCCGAAAGGCTCAAATGGGGATCGGAAGCGCTGGTGGCTGCGGATTGCATGAACGCCAAAGGCCCGGGGAATGTTCTCACCGTCGAGATCGTCAGCGACGCGGTGACGGAAGTCATGTCCGCCTTCGGGCAGCGTGGTGTCAGCGCCGAAAAAGTGGCCCGGGACGCCGTTCGACAAGTCCGGGAATACCTGCAATACGACTTGCCCGTGGGCCGATATCTGGCCGATCAATTGCTGCTTCCCCTGGCCATGGCGGGCAAAGGCAGGTTCAGAACCTTGACGCCGACGCGACACACGCAGACCAATATCGAAATCATCAAACGATTCCTGGACGTGGATATCCGCCTGAGCCAATTCGCCGATCACCAGTGGGAAATCGCGATCATCTGTTGAATTCCCGGATATCGGAAGCACTATTGGCAGGTTTCCCTTTTTCTTTGGACCCGTCTTGGCTCGCGAGTGGGCGTTCGGGCGGTTCGGCACAATTGTAAGGAGCGGGTGGTTCGCGGAAATGGAAACTAGTAAAGCAAATTCTCCGGCGATGATTCTGATCACGGTGTGCATCGCCCAGTTCATGGCCCCCTTCATGCTGACCAGTGTGGGCGTGGCGCTGCCCTCCCTGGGCCGGGACCTGGGGGCCTCGGCCGTGCAACTCGGCCTGGTGGAACAGCTCTACACGGTGTCCCTGGCCATGTCCATGCTCACCTTCGGCCGGTTCGGCGACATCGCCGGTCAGCGCGGGCTGTTCGCAATCGGGCTCTCGATTTTCACCCTGCTCAGCCTTTCGCTGGGTTTTGCAACCAGCATCCGGATGGTGATGGGTTTTCGCTTCGTTCAGGGCGTCGGTGCGTCCATGGTGCTGGCCGGCAGCATGGCCCTGGTGGCCGCCGCCTACCCGCCGGAACTGCGGGCGCGCAAGATCGGCCTGGTTTCCGCCTGCACCTACGCGGGGCTTTCCCTGGGGCCGGTGATCGGCGGGTATGTCACCCTGCACTTCGGATGGCGCCATGTCTTTCTCCTGGCCGTCCCTTTCGGCGTGGCCGCGATTACCATGGCGCTCATCGGCATGAAGGGGATCGAGAAAAACGCTTCGGGCGAAAAAATGGACTGGAAGGGAAGCCTGATGTATGCCGCCAGTGTCGGATTGGTGATGACCGGCGCCGCGCATGCCAAGAGTGCCCTTTTCGGCTGGCCGTTGATTGCGGCCGGAATCGTCGGCCTGGTCGTGTTTATTTGGATGGAATCGAAATCGCCGAGCCCGCTGCTCGACGTGACGCTGCTGTCCAGGAACCGCTTCTTCGCCCTGAGCTGCCTGGCGGCCCTGGGCAACTATGCCGCCACCTTCGGCATCGTCTTCCTGATGAGCCTTTTTCTCCAGTATGCCAAAGGCCTTTCCGCCCGGCAAGCCGGTTTCGTGCTGCTGATGCAGCCCCTCATGCAGTTTGCGGCTTCCCCCGTCGCCGGGCGCCTGGCCGAGCGCTACGACCTGGCCAAGGTGGCCACCGCCGGCATGCTCGCCAGCTTCGCCGGGCTGCTCCTGGCGGCCATTACCGCAGGCCCCCAGGTGCCGCTGGGACTGGTCGTCCTCGAACTGATGCTGATCGGGACCGGCTTCGGCATCTTCATCACCCCCAACTCCACCGCCATTATGGGCAGCGTCGAACGCCGGCAGTTCGGCGTGGCCTCGGGCATGATCGGCGCCATGCGGACCCTGGGCATGGCCGCCAGCCTGACGGCCATCTCGCTCATCTTTTCTCTTTTCATGGGAAAGCACGAAATCGGCCCGGAGACGCTGCCCGCGTTTCTCCTGAGCATGAAGACCGGCCTGGTGGTCTATGCGATCTTCTCCAGCCTGGGGGTGATCCTCTCCTTCGGCCGGGGCAGGAAGAAGCTGCCGGGCGGGGCGGCGCCGGCGACTGCCCGCCGGTGAAAAGGTCGGCTTCGCCGGGACCCGCGGCGCGGCCGCTGCTATTGGGAATCCATGGGCGGCTTGGCGAACAGGATGGCCATCGAGGCCAGCACGCTGACGGCGGCAAACGCGGTGAAGGCCGCATGGTAGCTCCGGGTGGCGTCGTAGATCATTCCCGCAATGGCCGGGCCGATGGCCGATCCCACCCCGACGAACATCCCGGCCAGGCCCGAGACCGTGGCGAACGAGATCATCCCGAAGCACTCGGCCGTGATCAGCGACTGGGTCATGATGATGCTGCCCATGGTGAGCCCGAAGATGAAAGTGCCCGCATAGAGCACCAGGGGGTGGCTGGAAAAGGCCAGACCGAGAATCGCGACTCCCTGCAATAGAAACAAGCCCATGGCCACGTGCCGCTTGTCCAGCGGGTCGATGAACACCCCTAGGATCAGCCGGCCCGCGATGCTGGCCGCGGCGGTGAGGCTGACGGCCGTGGCCGCGCCGGCCAGTCCCAGGGTTTTGGACAGGAACGAGATCTGGTGGACCAGGTAAGCCACCTGACAGATCATGGCCAGGAAAAAAGCGGCGACGATGGCCCAGAAGGCCACGGTGTGCATGGCCTGGGTCCGCGTCCAGGGTTTCAACTGGTGGTCGTAGCGCAGCGCCGCGGTCACCTGGCCGGCCGGTTCCTGCCGGGGCTCATGGCCGTCGGGGAACTGGCCCACATCGGACGGCCTCTGTTTTACGACGAAAAGGGCGGCCGGAATGATGCCCAGGCAGAACAGCGCCCCCAGAAAAGGCAACGCCAGGGTCAACCCCCAGCGCGCAATCAGGAAGGTGGCCAGCGGTACCATGACGATGCCACCGATGCTCAAGCCGCACATCACCAGGCTCATCACTTTGCCGCGTTTGAGGATGAACCAGTTGACCAGCAGGACATTGACCGGAATCAGCGAAGTGCCGCTCCAGCCCACGGCCATCAGCAGGTAGACCGCATACAGCTGCCACAATGCGGTCACCCGGCTGAGCAGGACGAACGCCAGACCCACGATCAGGGAGCCGATCACCAGCAATCGCCGGGGGCCGAAGCGGTCGATCTGGCGGCCGATGATCATGCCGGAGATGCCGCTGGTGAAAAAATAGAGGGTCACGGCCGATGAGACCGACCCCTTGGACCATCCGTGGGCATGGCAGAGCGGGTCCAGAAAGACGCCATGGCCGTAGAATCCGAGGCCGCTGGAAATGGTGAGAATCAGGGTGCCGGCCAGCCCGATCCACCAGCCGTAAAAGATTCCCCCGTTGGGCTCCCGGCTGTTCGGAACGGCTTGGCGGCTGATCTGCATACGTGGCGGCGCCTATCAAAAGAGACGGTATGAGACCGCCTCTGAACGGTTGGGGTTCGTGGGACCTGCTGCCCATTCCAAGCCGATGAACGCTTGTCGTTTGAAAATACGCCCCTGCCGCCGTTGCGCGCAAGCCCAATTTCCTGGTTTGGGTCCGGCAACCCTTATCAGCCTGTTAGACCGGGATGCGATCCGGTCCCGGAAACAACGCCACCGAAATCTCCCTGAGCTTGTATTTCTGCACCTTGCCGCTGGCGGTCAACGGAAAGCTCTCCACGAAGGCGACGTGCTTGGGGATTTTGTAGTGGCTGATCTGGCCGCGGCAGAAATCCTGGACGTCTTCGGGGGTCAGGTCGGCGTCTTTCTTCTTGATGATGAAGGCCCCCACCTCTTCGCCGTACTTGCGGCTGGGGACGCCCACCACCTGGACATCGGCAATGCCCGCCAGGCGATAGAGATATTCCTCGATCTCCCGCGGGTAGATGTTCTCGCCGCCACGGATGATCATGTCCTTGTGGCGGCCGGTGATGGCCAGATAGCCATCGGCGTCCATGACCCCCAGGTCGCCGGAGTGCAGCCAGCCGTCGGCGTCGATGGTCCTGGCCGTGGCCTCGGGCATCTTGTAGTAGCCTTTCATGACGTTGTACCCGCGGCAGCACACCTCCCCCTGCTCGCCCGTGCCCAGCTCGCGGTGGGTTTCCGGGTCCACGATCTTCACCTCGATGCGGGGCATGGCCCGGCCCACCGTCTCGGTGCGCCGCCGCATGTCGTCGCCCGGCAGGGTCTGGGTAATCACCGGCGACCCCTCGGTCAGGCCGTAGCAGATGGTGATCTCGCGCATGTACATCTTGTCGATCACCTGGCGCATCACGTGCACGGGGCAGGGCGAGCCGGCCATGATGCCTGTGCGCAGCGAGCTGAAGTCGAATTTGGAAAACAGCTTGTGATCCAGGACGGCGATGAACATGGTGGGCACGCCGTACAGGGCCGTGCAGCGCTCCTGCTCCACGGCCGCCATCACCTGCACCGGGTCGAATTTCTCCAGGATCACCAGGGTGGCACCGTGGCTTACGGCCGCCAGCACGCCCAGCACGCAGCCAAAACAGTGAAACAGCGGCACCGGCAGGCACACCCGGTCGGCGTGGGTGAACTTCTGGTTCTCGCCGATCCAGAAGCCGTTGTTGCCGATGTTGTAGTGGGTGAGCATCACCCCCTTGGGGAACCCGGTGGTGCCCGAGGTGTACTGCATGTTGACCACATCGTGGGCTGAAAGGGCGGCCTGGCGCTCCGCATAGGCCTGCGGCGGGACCATGGCGGCCATGGCCATCACCTCGGGCAGCGCGTAGAGTCCGCGATGTTTTTCCATGCCCAGGAACATGACCCGCTTGAGATTGGGGAAGCGGTCGCTGTGAAGCCGCCCGCGCTCCTGCTGCTTGAGTTCGGGGACCAGGTCGTAGACGGTCGCAAGGTAGTCGGTATCCATGTAGCCGTCGATCAGGAAAAGGTTCTCCGCTTCCGACTGCTCGAGCAGGTAGGCCAGTTCGGCGCTCTTGTAATTGGTGTTGACCGTCAGCAGTACGGCCCCGATCCTGGCCGTGGCGAACTGCAAGGCCACCCAGTAGGGGATATTGGTGGCCCACACGGCCACCTTCTCGCCCCTGGCCACCCCCAGGGCCATCAACCCCCTGGCCAGCTGGTCCACCACCTCGCCGAACTGGCGGTAGGTCAGTCGGAAATCCCGGTCCACATATACCAGGGCTTCGTTGTCCGGATAACGCTGGATGATTTCGTCCAGCATCTGCCCCAGGGTGATTTCGCGCAGCGCTTCGCTCATATGGCCTCCTCCTATCGCGGGATGTACAGGACCGCGTAGATGGCCGCTGGCAGTGGCCCCAGGCAGCTGACATTGTGCGGAACGATGGAATTGTAGTAAACGCTGTCGCCTTCGGCCAGGGTGTAGCGCTCGTCCCCGTAGATCACCTCCACCTCGCCGCGCTGGACCACGATGAACTCCTCGCCCTCGTGGCTGGACATCAGCTTCTCTTCGGCCGATTCGGGCAGCAGCTCCACGTAAAACGGTTCCATGTGTCGATCGCTCTTGCCCTTGCCCAGCGAGTAGAACTTCAGGTCCACCGGTTTGTCCTTGCCGCGCAAGGTGCTCAGCGCGCTCTGGCGTTCGGCCCGGCGCATGACCAGCGGATCCCGGCTCAACTGGTCGTCGAGGAAGGTCCCCAGGCGCACATCCAGCGCCCGGGCGATTTTGAGCAGCGGCCCCAGGGAGGGCACCACATTGTCTTCGATCACCGCCGCCAGGAAATCGGCGCCTAACCCGGTGCGTTCCGCCAGTTCCGCCATGCGGATGTCTTTGCGCTCCATGAAGGCCTTGATCCGCTGGCCGACCTTGTCTGTTTTCATAGCTCCTCCTGAATGGTTCGCAACACGGTGCCCCGCATGGCGAACCCGCCTCGGGCAACGGCATCCGCGCCGCCTTTCGATCACACAAAGCCGGCTTGTATACCCTATGGGGCGAGGTTGTTAAAGGGGAAATCGGCAGGTGCGCTTACTGGCGTCTCAGGCGGGCGCTTCCCGCGGGACGATGCCCAGCGTTTGAAGCGCCATCCCGCGCAGAATCTCGACTTGCGCGGAACGCCCGATGGGCCAGTCCGACAGGAAGCGGTGCAGATCGTCGACGCTCTGAACGGCTTCCCCGTTGACGGCCACGATCAAATCGCCCTGGCGCAGCCCGGCGCGTCCGGCCGGCCCGCTGGTCTCCACGGACATCACCTCCACGGCGTAGTTCTTCTTCAAGCCGTGAAAGCGGACCAGGCGGCGATCCAGGGCCCGCTGCCGGCCGGCGATACCGAATGACCCGCGCCGCACCCGGCCATGGGTGAGAATCTGTGAGACCACCCATTTGGCCGTGCTGGCCGGAATGGAGAACCCGATGCCCTGGGCCATGGCGATGATCGCGGTGTTGATGCCCACTACCTCGCCGGTGGAATCCACCAGCGCGCCGCCGGAGTTGCCGGGGTTCAGGGGGGCGGTGTGTTGGATGATGTTTTCGATGAGACGGCCCTGGGTGCTCCGCAGGGCGCGTCCCAGGGCACTGACCACGCCGGTGGAGACCGTGGATTGAAACCCGAACGGATTGCCCATGGCGATCACCAGCTGGCCGACCCGGAGCCGCTCGGAACTGCCCAGGGTGCAGGCGGGCAGATAGGCGGCGTTGGCCCGGATCACCGCCAGGTCCGTGGCCGGGTCGCTGCCGATGAGGGCCGCCGCCAGGCTGGTGCCGTCGGTGAGACTCACCGTCAGGCGGTTGGCCTTCTGGACCACGTGATCGTTGGTCAGGATGTAACCGTCCGGGGCGATCACCACCCCGGAGCCGGCCCCGATGGGCTCGGCGTTCTCCCCGTCGGGCGGGTTGCCGACGGCAATGCTGACCACCGATGGCCCCACGGCCTCGGCCACCGCCACCACGGCGCGGGAGTAAGCGTCGAGCAGTTCCATGTCCCGGTCACCGGTCGGCGGCACGATCGCGCCGCCGTTCGTGTCGGAAGGGTCTTTCAACCCCTGTATCCATTTGAAATTCATCTTCATAGGTCTATCCATGCTCGTTTCTTGGCGGTCAAGCCCCGAACCTCGGTCCAGACACGAGATCCGGAGGTTCTATCCATTTCTTGCTCGCGGCATGCCGGCGGTCACCGCAGCCGATCCATCAGCCACTCCCGGATGTCCTCAATCTCCTGTGTGCACACCTCGTGCTGCATGGGATAGCTCTGCCACTGGACGGCATACTGCAAGCGCATCAGTGCATCGCGCGTGTCGACGGCCGCGGCCATGGGAATCACCGGATCGTACTGCCCATGGGCCATCAGGATGGGGATGGCCGCATTGGCCTGGCTGCGCTCCGCAGCCAGGGTGCCCACCGTGGGCGAATAGGTGGAGAGGGCCAGGATGCCCGCCAGGGGCGTTTCATGCCTCAGGCCGGTGTGCAGGGCGATGGCACCGCCCTGGGAAAAGCCGGCCAGCACGATCCGGTCGGAGGCGATCCCGGCGCCGATCTCCCGCTGGATGAGGTCGCGCACCCGATCGGAAGATTCCTGGACGGCCTTGAGGTCCACCCTGCGGGTTTCCAGGTTCAGAATGTCGTACCAGGCGCGCATGGCCATGCCACCATTGATGGTCACCGGCCGTATGGGCGCGTTCGGAAAGACGAAGCGCACCGCCGGCGATTCGGGAAGGCGCAACGCAGGGACGATCGGCTCGAAATCGTGGCCATCGGCGCCCAAACCGTGCAGCCAGATCACCGCGTAATCAGCGCGCCGGGCGGGGTTGATTTCCACGCAGTCCAGGTAGGGTAAGTTCATCATCATAGGAAAATACCTCCGGATGCCTCGATGCGTTGGCCGTTGATCCAGCGGTTGTCTTCGCTGAGCAGCGAAGCGATCATGCCGCCGATGTCGTCGGGCAGCCCCACACGGCCCAAGGCGGTCTCGGAGGCGATCATGCGGTTTACTTCCTGGTTGTCCCGCACCACGCCGCCGCCGAAGTCCGTGGCGATGGCGCCGGGGGCCACCGCGTTCACGGCGATCCGGCGCGGGCCGAGTTCCTTGGCCAGATAACGGGTGAGCACCTCGATGGCCCCTTTCATGGCGGCATAGGCCGAATAGCCCGGCAGAGAAAAACGCGCCAGGCCGCTGGAGAGATTGACGATGCGGCCGCCGTCGGCCATGAGCGGCAACAGCGCCTGGGTCAGAAAGAAGACCCCCTTGAAATGAATGTTCATCAGCCGGTCGAACTGCTCCTCGGTGGTTTCGCTGAAGGCGGCATGCAGCCCGATGCCCGCGTTGTTCACCAGAAAGTCGAAGCGGTCCCGCTGCCAGTGCTGCTTCAGAACGCTCCGGACCTGCTCGGCGAACGGCCCAAAGGCTTTGATGTCGCCCGTATCCAATTGCAACGCCATGGCCTTGCGCCCCAGTTGGCCAACTTCGGCCACCACATGGCGGGCCTCCTCCTCCCGGGTATGATAGGTGAGAACCGCATCCACACCCTTTTTGGCAAGGTGCAGGATGGCGCTCTTGCCGAGCCCCCGGCTGCCGCCGGTTACCAACGCGATTTTAGCGTTCATTTCGATAGCCCTCCTTTCAAGGCAGCCAGCCGGAGGATCATTGCTCCCCTTCGAAGGCTGGCCCGCTCGCAGGTTGAGACAAGGTAATACCTGGCCGCAGAGAATCCAGCCGCCGGTGCGCGGCACATGGCAGCAGGGGGGGGCGGTCGTTGCCGGATCAGGAAAAATGCATGACGGTATTGATTCTTGCGTGGATTCCGCCAATATTGAAATTGCATGAACGCGGCGAGAGGGGGTGGGCCCTGGGAAAGCCAGGCGCAAGCGGTCCAGCCCCCCTGCGGTTTTTTGAAATGCATGGAGGCGCAAACCATGGCGGTAGGATGGGCCCAGGACGGGGCCGTGAATGATCAGATCGACGCCAGCGTCCAAGACGCGGTGAAGCTGGCCAGGAGCCGGTTGCCGGACGGCACCGGCCGGACGCATTGCGAGGAATGTGAGGAGCCCATTCCCGAAGCCCGCCGCCAGGCGGTTCCGGGCGTGCGCCTGTGCGTCCGCTGCCAGGCGGAAGCCGAAAAGCGCCAGGCGCCGCTGCCGGGCTTCAACCGCCGCGGCAGCAAAGACAGTCAGCTGAAGTGAGCGGGACGCCTTTCCCCCGCAGATGCCCCGATAGGCGCACCTTTTCCCCGGTATCGATCGCTCACTGCTTCCCGTTGCCCGCTCCGGCGGCGATCTCCTGCTTGAGCGCCAGCTTATCCACCTTCCCGCTGCCGAGCATGGGCAGTAATTCGCGGATGAAAAAGCGTTTGGGAACCTTGTAGTTGGCCATTTTGGCCCGGCACAGGGCTTCGAGCGCTTCACCGGTGACGGTTTGGCCGGGCATGGGCATGACATAGGCCCAGCCGACCTCCTGGTACAGCGCGTCGGGCACCGCCACCACCGCGGCGAAGAGCACCTTGTCATGGGATTCGAGCAGCTCCTCGATTTCGCGCGGATAGACATTCTCGCCGCCGGTCTTGAACATTTCACTGATACGGCCGGCGATGGTGATGTAGCCGCGCGCGTCGCGCGAGGCCAGATCGCCGGTATAGTACCAGCCCTGGGCGTCGATCACCGCGGCGGTATCTGCGGGGCGGTTGAGGTAGCCCTGCATGAGAAACGGCCCGCGCACGGCGATCTCGCCGATCTCACCGTCGGGCAATTCGCGGCGCTCGGAGTCCACGATCCTGAGTTCGAACGGTTCGGCCACGCCGCCGGCGGTCCGCATCAGGGTGTCGCGGTCGTCTCCCGGCCGGGTGTAGGTGACGAAGCCGCACACTTCCGTGCTGCCGTAGCCGGTGATCATGGTCGCGCCGGTCTGGGAGCAAACATGGCCCAGGAGATCCATCATGATTTTGGGGGCGGCCGCCCCGGCCCAGATGAAGGCCCGCACGCTGCTGAAATCGGTGGTGAAAAAGCCGGGATCCTTGAACTGCAGCAGGAACATCACCGGTATCTGGCCCAGGACGGTGATTTTCTCCTGCTGGATGATGCGCAGGCTTTCGCCGGGATCGAACCTGTCCAGGAAGACCAGGGTGCCGCCGCCCATGATGGTGGCAAAGCCGATCTCCACATCGGCCGCCACGTGGTTGATGGGAAAATGCAGCAGGGCGCGGTCGGCCTCGTTCATGTGGAAGTATTCGAGTTCCCGGCGGATGTTTGCGATGATGCTCCGGTGGGTATGCACCACCCCTTTGGGTTTCCCGGTGGAGCCGGAGGTATACATGACGAGCATGGGGTCGTCCGGTTGAACCCGGCCGGCGCGCCGTTGCAGCGCCTCCGCCAGTTCGGGGCGCTCGGCGCGGACGAATCGGGCGTAGCCGACGGCCCCGTCGATGGGCTCGCCGATAACGATGACGCGCTTGAGAAAGTCGAACTCGGCCGCCAGCGCCCGCAGGGTTTCGCCCAGGTCCTTGTCGAGGTAGCTGCGCACGGCGATCAGCACGGCCGGCCGGCTGTCGGCGATCTGGTAGCGCAGTTCGTCCAGGGTGTGCTTGGGCGTCAGGCCGAGCCACAGGGCGCCGACCTTGGCCGCCGCCATGTAGGTGACGGCGAACTCGGTGCGTGCCATGGCGAGCATGGCCACGCACTGCCCGGGCTCGACGCCTGCGGCGAGAAAGGCCTTGGCCGCCAGGTCCATTTCATGCTGGAACTGTTGCCAGGTGAGCCGCTGGTCGCCGAACACCAGGGCTTCGCTGTCCGGCTTTTCCCGGGCCCATTTCTCCACGTAGTGCCAGGTCAGATCCATCTGCTGTCGGACCATAAATCCTCCTTTACGCCGTCACCGGCTCGATGCGGGCATACCCGTGGTTGACGGCCCGGCCGCCCGTTGCATTCAGCACTGCAAAGAAAAGATCCCGGCCGCCGGGATCGGTGCGACGCTCGTTCAACTGCACCGTGATCGTTTCGCCGGGCAGTACCATGGCGCTGAACCGGCAGCAGAGTGCCTTGAGGCAGCGCGGGTCGCCGCCGGCTTCACGGTCGACGATCTCCCGCGCTGCCAGCGCCAGCGTGGCCGTGCCCTGGAGAATGATATCGGGCAGTCCCACGGCGCGGGCGAACTTCACGGAGGTGTGGATGGGGAAGTAAATGTCGGTGCACCCGTCGTAAACGAAGGGCGCCAGGGGATCGATGGGGATCGGTGCCTGCCAGACGGCCGAGGACGCGACGCCAGAGCGGGGCACAGCCGGCAGATCCGTCGCGCCCTTTCCGGCGCCGTCGCAGACCACCCCCCGCAGCAGGCCGCCGTTGTACTCGGTGAACACCGGTACCCCGGCGGCGTCGAAGGCATCCAGCCGGATGACCACATGGGTGCCGGCCCGGTGGGGCAGAACGGCGGCGATGCGCCCCCGGATGGCGAGGTCATCGCCGGGTTTGAGCGGGCGGTGCAAGACCAGGTGCTCGGAGTAGTGCACCTGCATCCGCATCACTTCCAAGGGAATGCCGCCGGCGGGCAGGAATTCCTGCATCCGCTCGAAGATCGGCCAGGTGAGGGCCACGGCCTGCATGGGCGGCGCCAGGGTGCCGCCGGGCCGTTCGTCGTCGAAATACCAGGGATTGCGATCCTGCACGGCGGCCGCATAGTTCATGCTCCGGCGCAGGCTCAGGGTGCAGCGGTACGCTTTCAAGGGGGTGCCGACCACGGCAGGATCGATTTGCATGATCTCCTTTCCGGCGGGAGAGCGCCCGGCCCGGTTGAAGTCGAAGAGCGGACAATGCGGCCCACCAGAACCGCCGATAAACAACATCTCGACAGATATCGGCCAACACCCATCTGGTCGGCCAACATCCATCTGGATGATTTGACCGGTTCAGGCGGTACGACTCATGAACTTTTATATAATCGATGAGCTGCGGCGGCGCCAGCATCTATTTGGCAGGCGGCTGTCCTGCCGCTATTTTAAGATTGACAAAGCTCTGAAGGCCTTTCTACAGTATTGATACTGTGGTCATTGCTCCTATAGGGGGCCCCATTCCCAAAATGACCTGACGCTATTCCACTATTTTTAATAATTTCGATCGGGTTTCCTCTTTTTTTTTACGCCCGCGGATGCGCTGTCCCGCTGAGCGTTACCCGTCCCAGGTTCAGCTCCAGATCCGACCGGTTCAACTTGCCGATGCCAGCGGAAAGGCTTCTCCGCGGCGGAGGGTGCCGGTACCCGTGTTGTCGTTGTCGGGAAACGTCGAAAATTTAATTTCAAACCACCAATCCACAAAAAGGGGGGACTGAATGAAAAGACGATTTGCATTGGCCTGGATGTCTTTGATCACGTTGATGCTTGCATCGGTATGCGGCGAGGGGCTCCAAAACTGTTTAGCCGGCGAGCTGACCCTTTTAGGGCCCCAACGATGTGAGCGGACCTTCAAAAAACCCAAGATGTACAACTTCCATTTCTCATCCCTGGCCGAACAGGAGGGAGTTGTCCTGGGCACGTTGCTGGTCTGGAATGGCGCGCCGGACCGCAAACATCAGGTCACCAGCGCCACCATCTGGATCAACGGCAAAAAGGTGGTGGGGCCTCGAAGCTTCTGTAAAAATGCCGACTTCCTGCAGGTGCCGCTGGCCAACCTGAAATCCAGGAATAAGATGATGGTGGCGCTCGCAGGCAAGCCGGGCAGCTACCTGACGGTGCAGGTATCCGAAACCGGGCCGCGCGGCCCCCTGTTTTCCGGCCCCCACCAGTATCCGTTTGTGTGCCGGACCGAGCAGTCGGGCCTGGGGCAGCCGTTGATCGACAACTTCCGGGGCGACGGCATCCCGGTTTACGAGGAGGATGCCGGCGTCACAACGGATGAGATTGCCGGATACTGCAAGGATTGCAGCGCCGTGACCCGGGTGGACTATTTCTACCGAACCACCGGCGGGAAGTTCAAGCCCCTGGAACGGTTCGCCCCCTATCCCGATGATCTGGCCTTTACCGATACCAACACGAAATCAAACGTGCCTTACATTGTCCGCCTGGAAAGGGGCACCATCAACCGCTTCCTATACGGCATCGCCATCCTGGATCCATGGGACGAGGAGGGCCGTGCCATCGATGCCTGGAACGGCAAGCTCTTTTTCCGCTTCGATGGCGGCGTCGCCATCGGCCATGACCAGGGCGAATTGAGCACCGGCGACCCCTTGTACCATGAAGGCCTCAGGCGCGGCTATGCCATCGCTTACAGCACCGGCAATCGCACGGGCGTGCATTACAACCTGCAACTGGCCGGGGAAACGGCCATCATGGTAAAAAAGCATTTCGTAAAGCGGTTCGGCAAGCCGGCGTATACCATGAGCATCGGCGGTTCGGGCGGGGCCATCCAGCAGTATGCCTTTGCCCAGAACTACCCCGGCCTGCTGGACGGCATCATTCCGCAGCGCTCTTATTCCGACATGATCACCCAGAGCATTTATGTCGGCGACTGCATGCTCATGGAGTTTTACTTCGACGTCATCGCTCCCTCCCAGGGCGACTATACGTTCGGCGGGTACGCCGTGAACCCGAGTAACGGCGCCATCAGCTATCTGGGCTCGCCGGCGAACCGAACGCTGCTGGAAGGGTTGAGCACCAGCGATGTGGTGCGCCACCCCATCTACGGGGGGCCGGGCAGCACCGAGTGCGTCAATGGCTGGCTGGGATTGACGCCGCTGGTGATGAACCCCCTGTTCACGGATGTGGAAGGGCTGGACCAATTCCCCGACGCGGTGGTGCTCGACGTGAAATGGACCCACTGGGATGATTTGAAGAACATATACGGCGTCGATAAAAATGGCTACGCGCCCAGCACCTGGGACAATGTGGGGGTCCAGTACGGTCTGCAGGCGCTGGTGGCCGGCAAGATTTCCCTGCAACAGTTCCTGGACATCAACGCTCAGATCGGCGGCTGGAAAAAGCCCCAGGAAATGGTTCCCGAGGGCTATCCCTTTTCGCTCTGGAACGAAATCCAGCACCTGGTCGGCCCGGCACCCGATCCGTCGGATTTCGATCCCTGGAGCATCCGCAATTCCAATTTCGCGCCTTACGCCATCGCCCCGAGAACCAGCGGCGACGTAGCGGCGATGAAGGCCGCCTACATGTCCGGCCAGGTCTTCGTCGGTCGCATCGACGTGCCCGTCCTCGATATCCGGGACTACCTCGATCCGGTCCTGGACATGCACCATGCCCAGCAGTCCTTCGCCACCCGCCAGAGGATCATCGAATACATGGGGGCTGCCGGCAACCAGGTGATCTGGATGAAAGACCCGGCCAACCCGCTTGACATCAGCAGCGTGGCCATCGACTTGATGGATGCGTGGCTGGCCAACCTCCAGAACCACCCTGAACTGGACCTGGAGGCCAACAAGCCGGCGGAAGCGGTGGACAAATGCTACCTCGCCGATGGCACGGAATACCAGGGACCGGGCGTCTGGGACGGCCTCATCGATGACAACCCGGATGGCGCCTGCACCCAGGCTTTTCACATGTTCTCCACCTCACGCATCGTCGCCGGCGGCGACATCAAGGGGGACATTTTCAAATGCCGGCTCATCCCCGTGGAAGAGGCCATCGCGCGCGGGTATTATGGCGGCGTGGAGATAAATGCCGAGACCCAGGCACTATTGGAGACGATCTTCCCGGACGGGGTGTGCGACTATTCCCAGGGGGATGCGGGGCGTCCGGAAGGAATCTGAGCGCCCGGATGTCGCGGCCGGCAGCGGTCCAGGGCTGGGTCATGATGCCGGCACGAGTTGATATCCCCTGGCCTGCCAGTCGAGAATGCCGCCGCTCAAGTGGTAGATGTGGGCGAAGCCCAGCTCCTCGAAAATCTTCATCGCCTTCTTGCTGCGGTTGCCGCTGCGGCAATAGACCAGGTAGGTCTTGCCGCGGTCCAGGCGATCCAGGGCGGTTTTGAACTGGGGGCTGTAATAGTCGATGGAGAGCGCGCCGGCAATGTGCCCCCGGGCAAATTCGGCCGGGGTGCGGATGTCCAGAATAACGAAGCCGGAATCGCCCTGGTGCGCGGCAATCATTGCCTGCGCCTCGGTTGCGGAAAACTCGTTGATATTGGCCACCGCGACGCCGGTGCCGCCCAACAGGAGAACCAGCAGGACAGACATGGCGAAGCGGGCGATGCTTTTATCGGGTTTGATTATCATTTCAGGCGCTCCTTCCTGATGTCGTTTGGGTCGTTTTGATTTGAACCGGCCGGCGACCGTCGGCCGGGAAACGCTCTGGGCACAGCCTGCCATCGGATGAAAAGCGGACAATGGATGCGCGACCCCAAAGATAGTGCCGGTGCTTCAAAGCACAATGGGGGCACCGGCCGCTCAAAGGGGCGCGCAGCCGCCGCGTTCCGGGGTATTTCATTGGGGGATGGGCCCACCGGGAATGAAAAAGCCCTGTTGATCGGGCATCAACAGGGCTCTGCAAACTGAACGGCCGTGCCGGGGCGCTGCATTGCCGGGCGGATTGATCCGGCCGGAAGGTCCCTCTTACAAAGCCCGAAACTGGTCTGTCTGGTTCAACATGCCCGGACAATGGTCCTTGCCCGTTGAATCTTTTTTGCCTTCCGATGCTTCGAGCAGAGGGGTCCGTGAATCGCCATTGTCCCCGATGAGCGGGCGGTGGTTGCCCTGGAGCTGCAGGAATTTGAACTTGGCCAATTCCATTTCCATGTTCATGGCTTTGGATTTCAGTTTATACTGCAAGTACATCCAGAAAATCACAATGGAAACGACAATTGAGAGAAGAATAACGGGTATCCACCAGTATTGGGCCAGCCAGGTCGTGGTTACCTTGCCGGCATACTTCACGATTTCGGGGATGTACCAGACCAGAAAAATGGCGATGACACTGACGAGCATAAGCCAGATGCTGTTGATCTGGCCCAGGCGGTTGAGGGCCGATACGAATTTGCCTTGATTTTCCGACGCCTTGATCTCTTCGCGATCGACCGTCTGGAAATAGGCCTTGCTGAGCAGAAGCACCAGAAAGGCGATCCCGATGGGAGCGCCCACCGAAATCAGGATCCACGCTTTCCAGGGAAAGGGAATTTCCCGCTCGATATTTTTGACCAGGAAATAAGCCTGATCTCCCGCGGTGAGATAGGCATCACGCGTCACCCGCTCGTTTTCTTTCAGCAACTCGGGATGGTTCATGTACTCCTGGGCGATCTCCTTGGTGATCGGCGTTTCGACGCGTTTTACTTCATCCTGCTGGTAGATCATCGTCAGGAGGAAGATGATCAATTCCAGCCCGCATACCGACAGGGCCACTATTTTCAATGCATTGTTGCGATCCTTGAAGCTGATAAAGTTTCTCATGTCGTTTCCCAACCGCCGATTTTTCAGCGCATCATTCGCACACCCGACCGTTGCATCCGGCTGGCAGGCAAAGGCGCAATGCCCAGCGGGAGGCAGCTTGCTTCATCGGACCGTCGTTGTCAATATGGTTGTCGCTTTGTGCGTCCGCGTCTTCCCTTGCGTGCCGGCAGCGGGCGACGCCGAAGGCTGGCGCCCGGCAGTCATCCTGTTTATAACTAATTGTATTATAAAATTAAATGACAGGCATGCGATTTATTCGGCTCGGCTGTTGTCTGTGGCCGTCTCGGAAGCAGTACCCGACAGCTCGGCCAGGCAGGCCGTTATCGCCATTGAAAGCCCGGCGGCGGAATCGAACCGTTCGGTCAGCCCCTTGGCCAGCAGCTTGTCCACCATCGCCTGGCAACATGCCGGAATGTCTTCTTTGATTTCGCAAATCGGCGTGTGGGGGGCATGTGTGATGGCATTCAAAATCGCAGAGATGGTATCGCCCTTAAAAGGTTTGGCGCCTGTAAGCAATTCATAAAAGACGATTCCCAGGGAAAAAAGATCCGAGCGTCCATCCAGCGTCTGGCCGCCCACTTGTTCCGGCGACATGTAGTTGGGCGTTCCCAGAACCGTGCCGGTGCGGGTTTTGGAGGCATCCACCACCAGTGCGATCCCGAAATCCGTGACCTTGACCCGGCCATCCTCGAGCAGCATGATGTTGTCCGGTTTGATATCCCGGTGAATCACCCCCTGGTTGTGCGCATAATCGAGGGCGGTGGCCACATCCGCAATGATGGACAGGACCTGATGGATGGGCATCAGGTGCCCCGGCTTGCAAAACCGGGACAGGGTCCAGCCGTTGAGCAGTTCCATGGCGATATAGGCCATGTCGTGCTCTTCGCCCACATCGTAAATGGATACGATATTGGGATGGGAGAGTTTGCCCGCGGCTTCGGCCTCCCGGAAAAACCGCGTTTTCACCTGGACCAGGTCCCCCTGGCCGACCTCCGCGTATTTGAGCGTCTTGATGGCGACTTCGCGGTTGATCTTGGGATCGCGGCCCAGATACACCGTCCCCATCGAGCCCCGGCCCAGTTCCCTGAGAACCTCGTAGCGGCCGAAGACCGGCTTGATGTCATTGTCATCGATCAACAGCGGCTTTTCCCCATTGTCGCCGACAACGGGCAATGACATGGTGCTGTTCGGCGTTTCCAGCCGGCTGCTGCGCGCCTCGATATCTCTGAAAGGGCCGTACCTGCCGATGCGGCGGTAAATCATCAACGCTTTTTCAAACATCCGCTTGCGCTCGAAATCGAGTGCCAGATTGTACAGGAGTTGTTTGACCGGCTCATCCTGAAGCGGGCACTTCATGAACCGGTCATAGGCCATGTCGAGCAGCCCCTGCCCCTGATAGTGCAGCCCGAGGGTGCGATTGGCTTCCAGGACCGCGTGCCGATATCTGCGGGAATAGCCTGACACCACGATCAGCGCAAAACCGCCGCAGGCCAGCACGGCCGGACCGAACGGCTTGATCCAGTACCCGTAGCCCAGCAGCAGAATGACGCCGATGAGGTACCAGGTGCCCAGAAAAATGCCGAGGATCGAGGCGCCGAGCCGCATGTGCACGTGCGGGATCACAAACATGAGGAAAAAAGCAAAGTAGAGCAGGGCCGCCATTTCCAGGTGCCGGGCCCATGAAGGCCGCGAGAGCCGAACCGTCGACAGGATGCGGGCCAGCGCATTGGCGGTGATTTCAACCGAAGCGGCCTTGTCATACGGACCGATGCGATAAAAGGGCGTCATGCCCTCGCCGGTCCCGCCGATCAGAACGATTTTGTCTTTGAAAATGGCCGGATCGAGCGAGCCCCGGAGCACATCCACGAAAGCGTAGGTCCTTTCCTTCGTCCATTTGCCGTCATAATTGATCAGGAGGCGATAGGCATCGTCCGTGGGGACCTCGAGATATTTCATCCGCAGGCAGGGCTGGCCCAAAAAGTTCCGGCTGACGGTCAGGTCCTTCAACCGCCCCCCGATATGCTTGATCGCCAGCTGAAGACTCATGGACGGGAATAACCGGTCCTTGTATTGGATCAGCAGCGGCATGCGGCGAAACCGGCCGTCCTCATCCTCATCCAGGTTCAGGTGCCCCATGGCGCTGGCCTTGGATGCCAGATCTTCAAAGGTCTCCCAGACGCCGGTGACCGTGATGGGCGCATGGCGCACCTCTTTGAGGGGCGCGGCTTGGGCTGCCATCCCTTCGGCGGCCACGGCGGTCAACGCTTCGGCATTCAAAGAATTGAGGGTCAATATCCCCGACATCTTGTCGTTCTCGGTGGCGGCCTGCGTTCCCTTTGTGAAGCGCATCGGCAGGACGACGTTTCGGGCCCTGCGGACGGCGTCCATCAACTGGGCATCCTGATCCAGCCGATCCTCGACGCTGTTGAGCATGCCATGCACGGTTCGAGTGGTCTGCCGGTCGCCTTTCCACTCGCGACTGCCGACCTCTTGTTTCATTTCCTTGATTTCCGACAATCCAGGATTGGGGTCGGGCCGGGTGTACAAAGGACTGATCCCCATGGCACCGGCCCCCTGGGCCGTGAGGTAACGGACCATTTCGGCCATGCGTGAACGTGGCCACGGCCAGTCGCCGAGTTCCCGGATGCTCTTCTCATCGATGGCGACGATGACGATGGGTTGATCCTGGGGGCTGCGGAAGTGGTGCGCCCAGAAATCGTAATTTTCAATTTCCAGGTGCTCCCAGGGATTGAGCGAAAACAACATGCCGCCCAGGATCAAGGCGCTCAATAAAGCAATCTGGATGGAAGGCGCAGCGAGTATCTTTTTAAACATCGGTCGACTATATATAGCCACAATCTTAAATGGTTAACTGTACGTCCGCCTTATGCCGCGGCCGTCGGCGCCATCCCTTCCGCCGGTGCACGGGGACGGAACCCAACCGTCTTTAAGGTATCGACCGTTATGGTCAAATCATAACCGCTTATTTGACTCTTGCCGGGATGACGATCGGAAAAGGCGGGATGGGTGGCGGTTATCGTGGCGGCAAGTTTATAGCACGCCAACATGCTCGCTACGGCACGTCTTGTTTTCTGTGAAACCGCACTTTTTGGCGCAGCAGACATCTTTGATTCTGCGCACCCTGGCCTGATCGGAATCCACCTCATAGCGCCGTCGATGGCATCAACGGTTTCAGGCCTATTCTTCGGCTGGATATCGACCTCGATGAAGGCGCGGAGGCTTCCCGGTGCATCAGGAAATTCACCAAGCAGCGCCTGAGAGCCGAATATCCACAGCTCAGTGTCATTTGAGACATCACAGGCTGCGCGAATGGCGTGTTCAAGCTGATCGCGTGTCATGATCGTTCTCCAGGTCGTTGGTCATCTGTGTCCGCTCATTGTTGTTTAAGATTGCAAAAAAGGGATTGCTCTGGCGCAGGCGATTGGCGCGTTTGCTGGAAGAAGTGAAAAACCGCCCCAATCGTCGAATGGATTAGGAATCTAGAATATCGCGCCACTCCATTAAATCCGCGACTGCCGATCCCTGATCTTCCTTGAGCAAGCGATCGATATGATCCTTCGCGCGTCGCACCGGGGAAGCATCCCTTTCAAGGGCTACCGCCAGCTTTTGCGACAGCACTTTCAATTGACGATCCTTTTCGCGGTGAGTCAGGGGTTTTTGCGCCCTCTGCCGGGTGGTGTCGTTCGATGCTGCCGGCAATACACCGAATAAAGCTGTAACGCCGTCAAGCTCAGGGTCGGGGATGTCCGCCTTGGTATAGCCCTCGATTTCGATGGTCAGATCAAAGTCCTTTTCGACCTGATGAAGTCCGGCTCTCAGTTGGCGTACGCAATTTGTCAGATGAAGGGATTCGTGGAGCAATCCCAATATCAAAGGCTCGTCGATTTCCCTTGGAGCGGCTTGAACCCATGCCGCCTGCGGAGGCGGTGTCAGGTTATTGATTTCCTTTTTGATCGTAGCAAGCAGCTGTTCATACCGGCTCTTTTCCGCCTGAAACAACTCTACTGCAGTTTGCATGAGCCGGTCCGAGCGCCGGATTTCATACTGATGCTTTCGACCGCCACCCACCCGGGTAACAAATCCCGACCGCAATAGCTTTTCCAAGGCTTTTTGAGCGCCGGGTACCGTCAACCCCGCGTGCTTGGCCACATCCGCCGCCGTGAGGGGTCCTTCGACCTCATTGGCCATGACCCTGAGCAACCTTACGTGGGCTCGAGTGCCGAGAAGCTCATTCAGTGGGTATTGTATAGGGTCCTGTTCGGAAGCTATCGGGCGCATAGGTGTGCCTCCATACTTAAATTATAGATTCATCAGGTTCGTATTTAGGGTTTCGAAAGCCGAAGGAGGGTTTCGAAAGCCGAAGGCCGGAAATTACTGTCGATTTTACTAAGGTGGGATCATCTGCCAGGCGGTTCAGTGCCCCGATTCATGATGTCCACGTAGCGGGTATAGCTGAACAGGCGGTTTCGCTTCTGAGCGGTGAGTTTTCGCACGATGCCGAGCCGCTCTAAATGCAGCAAGGCCTTGTTCACGGTTGCCGCGGTAATACCGGTCTTTTGCACCAGCAAACCCGATGTGACGATCGGGTGCTGCATCAATACCCGATGGATTTGCAGAGTGGAGGCGGCAGCCCTTCCCAGCCTGCTGATTTTATCGCGATCCTGATCGGATAGATCGACAAGCTGCCGGGCGGTCTCCACGGCCTGTGTAGCCGTAACAACAACGGCTTCCGCGAAAAAATCGAGCCAGGCCTCCCAATCGCCCGTCCGGCGCACATTGTTGAGCAGCTCATAGTAATGCTGCCGATGGGTTTTGAAATAGAGGCTCAGGTACAGCATCGGCTGCCGCAGCACCTTATGTTCGCAGAGCAGAAGGGTGATCAGTAGTCGGCCCACGCGGCCGTTGCCGTCCAGAAAAGGGTGGATCGTTTCAAACTGCACATGCGCGAGGGCCGCTTTCAGCAGCACCGGTGTAGGTTCCGGTTGATCGTGAAGAAACAGCTCCAGCTTGCCCATGCACTCGGTCACTTCTTCGGCGGGTGGCGGAACAAAGGCGGCATTGCCCGGCCGGGTTCCGCCGATCCAGTTCTGGCTGCGCCGGTACTCGCCCGGAGCCTGATGGCTGCCGCGGCCTTTGTTCAGCAGCACACCATGAATTTCTTTGAACAGACGCAACGACAGCGGAAACTCCTCGGCCAACCGCCGCAAACCATGATCCAGAGCCGCGACATAGTTGCTGACTTCGCGCACATCGTCCAGAGGCACGCCTGGCTCCTGCTCCAATTCGAACAGCAGCAGGTCCGAGAGCGAGGACTGTGTGCCCTCGATCATGGAGGAGAGCACCGCCTCCTTGCGGACATACATGTAAAGGAACAACGACGTGTCAGGCAAAAGCACCGAGACACTATCCAGCCTTCCCAGCGCCAGCAGCGCCTGATCGAATTTGGCTCTCAACTCCGGTGTCCAGTCGATGGGCGGGCGCGGCGGCAAGGGTGCCGGCACAAAGGCCTCAGCCTTTTCGCCCACAGTCGAAATCGGCACATAATGGCCCTGGAGCTCTCGTCTCACGTGCTGCCTCGAACTTAAAATAAGAGTTTACTTTATTTTAGTTTAAATCGTTTTCCTAAAATAAAAAACGATGAAACAAATTGCAAGCAAATTCCCAAGTCCCACCGGGTATCATCGATGCACTCGTACAACCACTGCACACCGACTGCGCATCTTCGCGCTCGGCCATTCTCCCTTCGCGATTCGCGAATTGCGAACGAAAAAGAAGCCAACACATGGCAATTTGAAAGCGTGATTAAAAACCATGCACGGCTGCTTGTATTTTTTAGGGTTAAAAAACCACTGTCTGGTGTTCCTGGAAATTGCCGGGATGTTAAATTCGAACTCGAATCAAAGAGAAATGGGAGAATACAGAGAACCAATTCTTAGCCGGAGTAATCGACTGGCATATTTACTTTCACACCGGGGAAAAAAGCGTAAGGGTCGGAGAATCGGAAGGAGGATGATGAAAGACGTAGGTGGGCGTTATTGCCGCAAAAACGACAAAACCCCGGGGGCTTCATTCCCCGGGGTTTCGCGTTAAATTAACAAGCGATCGAAATGCGCTATTTTTGATTGGCTCCCCTTGTGCAACCCTTTTCATAAACGTTCTCGTTCTCCGGCTGTTAACCAAAAACCGTTGTGATTCAATAGGATATCAAAGAGCGTGTGGCCCCCGGCAGGTCGGTACCATCGTTAATCAAAATTTCCTTTTGATTTGGAGTATACTCGATTCGGTTTGTCAAGGCGAATCATTTATGGATACCCATCGGTTTTGAAGCGTGCCTAATGACTCAACAACATTTGAAATATAAATAACTCTTTGTTAAAGTTATAAAAATATCGAAACGTGGGGGGCATCAAAAGCCCCATACTAAACTAAATAGTCGCTATGAAGAAACAGATCAACGCTTCGACATTATACAATTATGTTCAATGCCCCCGCCGGGTTCAGCTTGATTTTTTCGGAGATCCTTCCAAAAAGGATCGCGTCAGCGCATTTGTCGAGCTTTTGTGGGAGCGGGGCAACGCCTTCGAGCGCGAAACAATGGAAAGGTTGGACGAACCGTTTGCCGACCTTCGCTCCCTTGAACCGTTGGAAAAAGAAGAGCAAACGCTAAGGCTGATGCGCCTGGGCGAAAAAATCATTTATGGCGGCAGAATTCGGACCGACACGCTTGTCGGGGAACCAGACCTCCTAATTCAAAAAGGCAGCGGCTATGTGGCGGGTGACATAAAGAGCGGCGCGGGTATCGAGGGAATGGATGATGCGTCTGATGGCAAACTGAAGCGGCATTACGCCGTCCAGCTTGCCTTGTATACGGATGTCCTCGGCCAAGTGAGGTTTTTGTCACGAGACCGTTTTCCGTTCATATGGGATGTCCACGGCCAAGAGGTCGATTATGATCTGGATACCCCGCTTTCCAAAAGGGACTGCCGCAGCCTGTGGGATCTCTATCAAGAATGCCTCGATGCCGTTATTGGCATTAAAAATCGGGAACAAGAGCCCCTCGCGGCCCTGTGCGCCGTATGCAAACTCTGCCACTGGCGGTCGCTTTGCCGCACTCAGCTCAAGAAAGATGATGATCTAACCCTGATTCCCGAATTGGGCCGGGCCAAAAGGGACGTCATGTATCCCTATTTAAAAACCGTTCATGATTTGGCCCAGTCCGATTTGACCGGCATCGTTCAAGGCAAAAAGACGATCTTTCCCCGGATCAGCGCCAACACCATCAGACGGTTTCAGGAGCGTGCCAGGTTGCTGACGACGCCCGATGCAAAGCCCTACCTCAAGGAAACCTTCCTATTCCCGGATGCCGACATCGAGCTTTTTTATGACGTGGAAACCGATCCCATGCGGGACTGCTGCTATCTGCACGGATTTCTTGAACGGAAAAAATCAAACCCGAACCGCGAAACCTACCACGCCTTCGTTGCCGACCAGCCCAACCTCGAACAGGAGCGCGACGCCTTCGCGCGAGCCATGGATTTTATAAAAAAGCGACGCCCGTTCGCGCTCTATTATTACTCCCATTATGAAAGGACCACCTTGCGAAGGCTCCGGGAGCGGTTTCCCGACATCGCTTCGGAAGCCGAGATCGAAGCGTTGTTTTCCTCGGAGTGGGCCATCGATCTATATTCGGATATTGTGCGAAAGCGCACCGAGTGGCCCACCAACGATTTTTCAATCAAAACCCTGGCGACCTATCTCGGCTTCAAATGGCGGGACAAGGAGCCCTCGGGAGCCGCCTCCATCGAATGGTACCACCGATGGGTTGAAACCGGGGACACGGACCTTCGCCAGAGAATTCTGGATTACAACGAGGATGACTGCATCGCCATGCGGGTTCTGCTGGATGGGCTCCGGACCATGCGCCTCGCTTTCAACGGTTAAGATTCAACTAATCCTCGGAGGACGCGACCGATTCATCGGCATGCAGTTGATCGATGAATTGATCGACATCATCCGTGTAGCCGGCCAGTTCCAAGGCTCCCTCATCGCCTTCCACGCCGGTACCGGCCAAACTCGCCCCCAGGCGTGAGCTGCTCCCGGACCAGCCGCAAAAATCGCAATCCCAATTGTTTTTGGGCAGCAAGTGGCCGCATTCCGGACACCACTCTTCGTATCGTGATATTCTACGTGCCATTTACCCCTTCCTGATCGTCCGCCTGGAGCGGACCTTGGGCCCGTTCCAGGCGGGGTACCGTCTTTTTGACTACAATCAATACATGTCGTCATCCATTCCGCCCGGCATGCTGCCCGGTGGCATGGCCGGCTCTTTTTTCTTCTCCGGCTTTTCGGCGATCATGGCCTCGGTGGTCAGCATGAGCGCGGACACCGAGGCGGCGTTCTGGATGGCAAAGCGCACCACCTTGGTGGGATCGATAACGCCGGCGGCCAGCAGGTTTTCATACTCCTCGGTTTGGGCGTTGAATCCGAAGTCGTCCTTGCCCTCCAACACCTTGTTGAGCACCACGGAGCCCTCGTGGCCGGCGTTCTTGGCGATCTGCTTCAACGGTTCGGTCAGGGCGTGCTTCAGGATGGAGATGCCGCTTTTCTCCTCGCCCTTGGCCTTAACGTTCTCCAAAGCCTGCACGCACCGCACCAGGGCCACGCCGCCGCCGGGCACAATGCCCTCCTCCACGGCGGCCCGGGTGGCGTTCAAGGCGTCTTCCACGCGGGCCTTTTTCTCCTTCATTTCGGTTTCGGTGGCCGCGCCGACCTTGATCACCGCCACGCCGCCGATGATCTTGGCCAGCCGCTCCTGGAGCTTTTCGCGGTCATAGTCGGAGGTGGTCTCCTCGATCTGGGCGCGGATCTGCTTGACGCGACCCTCGATGGCGGCCTTGGTGCCGGCTCCGTCCACGATGGTGGTGTTGTCCTTGTCGATTTTGACCGTTTTACAAGTGCCCAGATCCTTGGCCTTGATGTTCTCCAGCTTGATGCCGATGTCCTCGGAAACCACCTGACCGCCGGTCAAAACGGCGATGTCCTCGAGCATGGCCTTGCGGCGGTCGCCGAAGCCCGGCGCTTTCACCGCGGCCACTTTCAGGGTGCCCCGCAGTTTGTTGACGATGAGGGTGGCCAGCGCCTCGCCTTCCACATCCTCGGCGATGATCAACAAGGGCTTGCCGGCCCGCGCCACCTCCTCCAGCAGGGGCACCAGGTCCTTCATCACAGAGATTTTCTTCTCATGGATGAGAATATAGGGATCTTCGAGCACCGCCTCCATTTTCTGGGAATCGGTGACGAAGTAGGGGGAGAGGTACCCTTTGTCGAACTGCATGCCCTCGACCACCTCCAGGGTGGTCTCCATGCTTTTGGCCTCCTCGACGGTTATGACACCCTCCTTGCCCACCTTTTCCATGGCCTCGGAGATCAATCGACCGATGGTCTCGTCGCTGTTGGCCGAGATGGTGCCCACCTGTTCGATCTCTTTCTTATCCTTGGTGGGTTTGGACAGCTTCTTCAGCTCGGCCACAACGGCCTCGACGCCCTTGTCGATGCCGCGTTTGAGGGACATGGGGCTCACGCCGGCGGCCACCAGCTTCTGGCCTTCGTTGTAAATGGCCTGGGCCAGCACCGTCGCGGTGGTGGTGCCGTCGCCGGCCGTGTCGCTGGTTTTGCTGGCCACCTCCTTGACCATCTGGGCTCCCATGTTCTGGAACTTGTCTTCCAGTTCGATCTCCTTGGCCACGGTCACGCCGTCCTTGGTGATGGTGGGCGATCCCCAGGATTTGTTCAGAACCACGTTGTTGCCCTTAGGGCCCAAGGTCACCTTCACGGCATTGGCCAGAATATTAACGCCCTGGAGCATGGACTCCCGGGCTTTTGATCCATAGGCGATCATTTTTGCAGGCATGGCTTGTTCCTCCTTTTCAGTTCAAAATTCCCAGAATATCGTCTTCGCGCATGAAGATGTGTTCCTCGCCGTCGATCTTGATTTCAGTGCCGGCATACTTGCCGAACAAGATGCGATCCCCCTCCTTGACCTCCAGCGCAATGCGTTTGCCGTCGTCGTCCCGCTTTCCGGGTCCTACGGCAACAACCTCGCCTTCCTGGGGTTTTTCCTTGGCGGTGTCCGGGATAATGATTCCCCCGGCCGTTTTCTGTTCTTCTTCCACTCGTTTTACGATTACCCTGTCATTCAACGGTTTGATCCTCATTTTCATTCCTCCATCTAAAAATTAAATTGAATGTGTTGAAAGTGAAAACTAATGATGTAAAGGATCCAGGAAGGCCGCTCAAATAGCGGCCTTCCATCCAAGCAAATCAAGTTATCACCCATCATCCGGCGGCAACGGGTATCTTGCGCGGAATGGCGCTTTCAACCTTGGGCAACGTGAGCCTCAACACGCCGTCGCTCAACTGAGCGTCAATACGGTCCTGGTCGATGGTTTCGGATATGCTGAACTGCCGGTAAAAGCGGCCCACTTCGTACTCGATAAGGATATCCTTTTCGTCAGGGCCCTCCCACGGCGCGACATCGCCGGTGAGGGTCAATACGCCGTTTTCCAGATCCACTTTCAGATCCCGGCTTTGAACGCCGGGCATGTCCGCCAGCAGCGTGATCTCACGGTCCGACTCCAGGATGTCCACATCCGGCGTGAAGACCAGACCATCCTTTGTCTGCTCCGCCTTTGAGACGACTTCCTGTTTGCCTTTCGGCACCAACGCCTTGGTATCGTTCTCGGTCATGGCATTCACCCCCTTTCCATTATGATTGAGAAGACATTACTGAAATTTGTTTTGCTTTGGACGCTTCGGTTTTGGGAAGCCGCAGGGTCAGTACGCCGTGTTCCAGTTTGGCATCAACCCCGTCCGGATCGATCTCCCCGGATAGCGCCACGGCCCGTGAAAACCGGCCGCCTTCGCGCTCCCGCCGGTGGTAGCTGACCTTATCCTCCTCCTGAAGAATATGACGCTCACCGGAAATGGAGACGCTTTTGGCCGTGGCCTGGATGTCCAGGTCTTCGGACTTCACGCCGGGAATCTCCGCCCGCAGAATGTAGCTTTCCCGGTCCTCGGTCAGATTGACCAACGGGAATACGCCCATGGTCCTTCCGGCTTTCCAGGTGGACGGCATCCATTCGTCAAACAAACGGTCCATCCTCCGCCGCAGTCGTTCAAATTCGGCAAAGGGCTTTGTGACATCAAAGTCCCATGCCGGTGCATTTAAAAAACTTCTCGTCAGCATGGCACTCACCTCCTAAAAAACATTGATGGTTTACACACAAACACTGTCGAACGCATGCGTCCGCGAATCAGGGTGGACTCCTGATGCCGGAAACCGTCATCGCTTCCGGTTGCGCCATCATGGATTCAACAATGTGTTTGACATCTTCCAATTGGTCCTTTTCGATGATTTCCATTTCACCACCTCATCTCATTCAAGCGCGGGCCGGGGCTTTGAGAGACACAAATCCACCAAATCGGCAATCATGGCCGTGCCGACGCACATCACCGTGTCCGCGCCGCCCCAGTAGATCTTTACCGTACCGTCGTCCTCGGCCACCGCGCCGCAGCAGAAAACCACGTTGTGTACGTAGCCGCTGATCTCCCACAGGTCCTCGGGTTGAAGTATCCAATCATCGGCCACCCCCAAAATCCTTGACGGGTCGGCAAGGTCATGCAGGGCCACGCCGAGCCGGTAGACGGCGCCGTCCATGGTTTTAAACACGCCGTGAAAGATGTTCAGCCATCCTTTCTCGGTTTTGATGGGCGTGGCCCCCGGTCCGACCTTCATTTCATCCCAATGGTAGGCCATGGGCTTGATGACGACCTTGGCATCCCCCCAATGCACCAGGTCCGGCGAATAGGAAATCCAGATGGACCATGGTGAGATTTCCGAGTGGGGCCGGTCCAGCCGGGCATACCGGCCGCCTATTTTTTCAGGAAAGATGACCACGTTGCGATAATCCGCCTGGGTGATCAGGGAGATCCGTTCCAGGCGCTCAAAATCCGTGGTTCTGGCCAGGGCCACCCGCACGCCGTGTCGGGAATAGGCCGAGTAGGTGACCAGGTAGCCATCCTCCATGGGGCAGATGCGGGGATCTTCCACGCCGAAGGCCTCGTACTCGGCGAACGGCTCGGCCTTGGCCGGGGTGATAAACGGCTCCGGCCTGACCGCAAAACGCACGCCGTCACTGCTCTCCGCCAGACCGATGATTGACCGGCCGTTGCGCAGGTGGGACCGAAACAGCATGACATATTTGCCGTTGTGCTTGGCCACGCCGGCGTTGTGCACCGTTTCCACCGGGTACGGCACATCATGCTTGGTCAGTATGGGATTTTTCTCGTAACGCCGAATGATCGGTTCCTTAAACTCTGCCATAATCGTCCTCCGATCTTTCGATATCATCCTCTCCGAAATAGTCTCCGGTCTGCACCTCGATGAACACCAGATTGTCCGGTCCGGAATTGCGGATGCGGTGCCAGGTCCCCACCGGCAGATCGATGGCCTGGCCGGACACCCGCTCGATGTCTTCGTCGTTTTGGGTCACCACCGCGGTGCCGCTGAGCACGTACCAGTGCTCGGAGCGTCTGAAATGGCGCTGGTAGCTCAGACGCTGCCCAGGATAGACGGTGATCCGCTTGACCTTGTGATCCGGCTTGTCCGCCAAAACCTCGTAAAAACCCCAGGGCCGGTGGTCTTTGCGCCGGGTCCGGTTGATGACGGTTTCATACACCCGGATATAATCCGCAACCATGCGCTCCACGCTGAAGCGCGTCTCGACCCATCGACGGCACTTATGGCGGTCAAGGTCCCTGACATTGTTCAAGCACTGAACCATCCCGTCGATATTCGTGGTTATAAAGCCGGTCTCCCCGTGGGCGATGATTTCCGGCATGCTTCCCCTGGAAAAGGCCACCACCGGGGTACCGCAGGCCATGGATTCCACCACGGCAAGCCCGAACGGCTCGTCGAAACCGATGGGGTGCAGCAGGGCGTATGCGCCGCCCAGCAGTTCGTCGCTTTTTTCCGGTCCGACGCTGCCCACATAGACGATGCGGTCGTCATCCAAGTAGGGCGCAACCTTTGTGTCGAAATAGACCTGATCCTGGATGATGCCCGCCATGATGAGCTTCATGCCGGTTCGGCGGGCCACCTCGATGCACTCAGCGGCGCCTTTCTCCGGATGGATGCGGCCGAAAAAGAGCAGATATGCTCCATGATCGGGCCTGAAGGTGAACCGGCCAAGGTCGATGCCGTGATGGATGACGGCGGCATAGTCCAGCTCCGGTGACTTATCGGCCTCGCTGATGGCCACATAAAAGCATTTGCCGTTGTACTTCTTGTACACCGGCAGGATCTTTGGCGACGAGAAGCCGTGGATGGTGGTCACCACCGGCGTCGAGGTCATGCCGGAATAGGTCAGCGGCAGATAGTCGAAGTGGTTGTGAATCAGGTCAAAGGCGTTGCCTTGCTCGAACAGCTCGGAAATATGCAGACACTCCCACACCTTGGGCAGCATTTCGGCGTCTTCCTCGTACCCCTTGGCACAGACGCTTTTCAGCCGGCCCCGGGTTTGCGACTCGCCGGTGGCGAACAGGGTCACATCGACCCCGCGCGCCGCCAGGCCCTCGGTCAGCAGGGAGACCACGTTTTCCCAGGGACCGTAGTGCCTCGGTGGCGTGCGCCAGGCGATAGGTGATAACATGGCGATCTTCATGACTACCCCCACATGCGCCGATCCTGCTGGTTGTGCTTTTCGAGCCAATCCAGCAACTCCGACACCCGCGCCGTGGCCAGGGCGATGCATTTGTCCGCCCCGCCGTAATACATCCGGACATCGTCTCCCTCGACCAACCAACCGCAGGGGAACACCACCTTGTCCACGTCGCCGACGGTCTCATAGACTTCTTCCGGCGCGAACACCCATTCGTCCGCCCTGGCCAACAACCGGGTCGGGTCCTGCAAGTCCAACAGCGCCAGTCCCAATCGATAAATGCACCCGGAGGGCGTGTTGCGGACGCCATGGTAAAGGATCAGCCAACCCTTTTCGGTCCGTAGTGGCGGCGGCGAAAGACCGACCTTGTTGGCGTCCCACCAGCCGCCCTTGCGGGCCGGCAGCAGTATTTGATGGTCGCCCCAATGCTTCATGTCCGGGCTGAAGGAGATCCAAATATGCGCCCCGACACCGGCGAAACCCGGAACCGGCCGGTGAAGCATGGCCCAGCGCCCGTTGAACCGCTCCGGAAACAAGGCGGCATCCTTGTCTTCGGGCGGCATGACGACTCCCTTGCGCTCGAACGTCTTGAAATCCTTCGTCGTGGCCAGGGAAACCAGCGGACCGCCCCGCGAATAAGCCGTGTACACCACGGCCCACAGATCCAGCTCGTCGACTCGGGTGATCCTGGGGTCCTCGATGCCCCAGATCTCTTCGGGATGATTTTCCGGATCGGCCGAAAAGGTGGACTGGGCATCGATCCGCCAGTCGGTCACGCCGTCCCGGCTGCGCGCCGCGGTAAGGTGAGACAGCCCGCGGCGGTCTTCCACGCGCATGAGCAGCAGGGTTTCGTCGCCGCATCGCGTGGCGGCGGCGTTAAACACCGCGTTGGCCTGATAGGGAAGATCTCTTGCCGTGATAATGGGGTTGGCCGTGTGCCTGTTAAAAAGCTCCTTGAATCTGACATCGCTCATTTTCTTTTCTCCGATCAGCTGATCTTGGTTTGTTGGCCATAAACCGTCACCTCCCGCCGGGTTTCAAGATTTGTTTCGGCCGTGGCCTCCACCGCGATCTGACGGCCGCGCATTTGATTCAGGACGAGCAGCGACAGAAAAAAGACCAGCGTCGATTCCGCGCCCTGGTTGCGGTTGGGGCCGTCGGCCTGCAGACCGTCGCAACATCCGCCGGACTTGTGGTCATACAGGGGCGCGTTCAAATCGTTGCGTCCCAGGAACCACTCCAGGCAGCGCTGGGCGTGGGAAAGCCACTTTTCATCATTGGTCGCCTCGTAGGCTTCCCGGCAGGCCTCGATCATATTCAGCGCCTCGATGGGCTGTTGATCGAAGCGCGCCTTTTCGCCGCCCCGGGGGTACCAGCCGTTGTTGCCCACCGGCACGAAATGCCCCCTGGGGTCGGTTTGAATGTCCATGAGCCATTCCAGGCCGCGCAGCCCGGCATTGAGCATGTCATCCTTGTTCTGCCGGCTGCCGGCCAGGATCAGGGCCTGGGGTATTTTGCCGTTGGCATAGGTCACCGTGTCCTCGATCCAGGGCCAGTCGTCGGATGCATGGTCGTGGAACAGGCGCAACAGCTTGTTTGCCAGTTTCTCGCGGATGCGCCGCACCTCGCTGTCGCCGCCGAATTTGCTCAAATAGGCATGGATGCCCACCAGGGCAAAGGCCCAGGCCCTCGGCGAGTCGAAATCCGTCAAGGCGGGCAACGCCTTTTCAAATACCGCCTGGGCCGCCGCGCGGATATCCTCCGATTCGGCCAAAGCCACGGCCTGGCCCAGACCCCACACCGCGCGCCCGTGGCTGTCCTCGGAGCCGACCTCTTCCAGCCACCGGCGGTCATATCCCATAAAATTGCGAAAACGGCCGTTTTCCTCGTTGAACGCGTGGTGCAGAAAACCGATATAGGTGCAGGCCAGGTTGGTGACGGCTTCGCCGTCGGCCAACATCTCCCGGGCCAGCAGCACGGCGATGAGCGCCCGGGCGTTGTCGTCGGTGCAATAGCCGTGGAAACGGTCCGGCACGATGAACTTGGCGTGCTGCAAGATACCCACATCGTCCGTGAGGCGGATGATGTGATCCAGCTTCGGTTGGGGGATTTCACGCGGAACGGACCCCATGGTCCTGGCCCGGAAAACCGGCCTGGGCGCGCTTTCCCGTTCCCGTTTGACCTGGCTGAAAACCGCGAGATATTGCCGCGCAACCTCCTTCCACACCATGTCGCGGCAAAAAGTGTAGGCCCGCTTGCGCATGGCGTGCCGCTCCACCTCCTGGGTAAACAGATCATTGACCTGGTCGGCCAGGGCTGCGGGGTCGCAAAAGGGCACGATCCGGCCGCGACCCTCGGCCAGCATCTCCTCGGCGTACCAGTACGGCGTGGAAACGGTGGCCTTGCCGCTGCCCAGGGCATAGGCCAGGGTTCCCGAAACAATCTGCTCCTGGTTCAGATAGGGCGTGACGTAGATGTCCGCCGCCCCGAGAAATTCGCACAACTCCTTCAAATCGACGAAGCGATTGTGAAAAATCACGTGGTCTCCGACACCCAACTCCCGGGCGCGGCGCTGAAGCGAGAGGCGGTAGGCTTCTCCCTGCTCCTTTTTCACATGGGGATGGGTCGCTCCCAGGACGATGTAAACGGCCTGCGGGTGCTCCCTGACCACCGCCGGCAGGGCGTCGATCATCGTCTCGACGCCCTTGCCGGGCGAGAGCAGCCCGAAGGTCAATATCACCTTGCGCCCCTCGACGCCGTATTGGTCCTTGTAAAAATTGGGATCGACAAACGGCACGTCGGGAATGCCGTGGTGAATCAGGGCGATTTTTTCGGCCGGAACACCGTAAACGGCTTGGAGAAGTTGCTCCGCCTTATGGCTCATCACCACCAATCGGTCCGAGAGTTGGGCGATGCGTTTGGTGACAGCTATCTGGCCTTGCGTCGGGGTTTGAATCACCGTGTGCAGAGTGGTCACCAAGGGCATGCGCAAGCCGCCGAGCAGGTCCAGGACATGGACGCCGTTATCCCCGCCGAAAATTCCGAATTCGTGCTGGAGGCAAACCACCTCCACCCGGTTCATATTCAGAAAGTCCGCCGTCAACCGGTACTCAGCCAGAACCCGCTGGTTGACCTCGAAACGCACCTGGCCCGGATATCGATACCCCTCGGGGATATCGTTCATCACCACAGCGAAATGATCCGCGCCGGGGTTTTCCTCGGAAAGGGCCGCCAGCAGATCGCTGGTGAAGGTGGCGATGCCGCATTGGCGCGGCAGGAAATTGCCGATCAGCGCGATTTTTTTTGGGCGGGATGGATGATTGCCGGATTCAAGCATGTCAATTCTCCTGTGCCTTGCTCCGGGATGTAGGGCGCATCAACTTCACGTCGTACCAATCCAGGCCATAGGGATGCGCTGGGCCAAGGGTCGATGGCAAATCGGACTTATTGGCTTCTTTTTCCAGCGGGCCGTTCGGGGCGTCGCTGGCCAATACCTCTATGGAGTCCCCGTCCCGGAGGAGGTGATCCAGGGCCGCGGTTCGGCCGTTCACTTTCACCGCCGCGCCCTGGGGCGCCTCGATGTTGGCAATGGTCAGGTAATCGCGAACCGTGGCCTTTTCCGCCAAGCGCACGATCCGGCCGCCGTTGCCGAAGACCACCAGATGATCCTGGAACACCTGCCGGTGCAGCAGCTCGACAAACGCCTCGCTGCTCGGCGCTTCGGCGTGCTGGTGCCTGAGTCCCCGCATCCATTGGGCCTGTCGGCGGTCATGGTCCGAAGCCTCGGACGCGCTCTTGTACCGCCAATGGGCCGCCGTGCCGTGCTCGGCCTCCATGTGCATCAGCTCGGTGCGCACTTGAAATTCGATGGGTTTGTGGGAGATTTCCCGGACCGGATAGACGCACGTGTGCAGGGACTGGTAGCCATTGTCCTTGGGCAGCCCGATGTAATCGTCGAAGGTGCCGGGAATCGGTTTGAAATGGGCGTGCAACAGGCCCAGAACCGTGTAGCACTCGGGCACGGATGCCACGATCACTCGCAAGCCCACGCGGTCCATGATCTCTTGAAGGGACCTGCCGGTTCGCGTCATCTTGCGGTGAATGCCATACAGGCTCTTGGTTCGGCCCTGAACCCGGCCGGCAATGCCGTTATTTTCCAGCAGGCGTTGAACCCCGTCCAAGAGGATTTTCAGGCATTTGTCGTCCTCGGCCTGGATCGGAGCGACACGCTCCTTGAGGTATGCGTATTGCTCCGGGTCAAGGATGCGAAGACAGGCGTCCTCCAGCCTGCGCCGCAGGTCGCCCAGACTGAGACGGTTGGCGATGGGCACCAACAGGTCGAGGGTCTCTTGGGCCATGCTTCGGGCCGCGCCTGAACAGGGGGGCGTGGCACATTCCAGGGCCAACAGGCGAAAGGAGATGAATAACAACACCTTGCGGGGGGTCCCGCCTATGGCGTCCAATATCTCTTGTATTTCTTTATGCCGGTAAGGCCGGCCGCCGTCATGGCAGGTGAAAGGGGGATGCAGGTTTTCGAGGGTGGCGGCCACGACCGGCCCGAAGTGGTCCCGAATCTCATCGGGTGAGGCGAGATTATGCCACAAAAGAGGGGCTAAAAAGGAAGCGGCGATGGAGACCGCGTCCGCTTCCTGTTCAAAAAGCAGGTCGGCCGCATGGTAACCCGCTGAATTGTCGGCGCATTTATTTTCAATAAAAAAGGCGTGCGCCCGACCCACCAGGTCCGCTTCCGCCGCCGTGAATGTTTGATTTATCTTTTCAATAAATAGGCTGTCATCAGCCAATTCCAGAGTATCTCGACACATTTCCCGAAATGTCCGAAATCAACAATATGTCAACGTATCTATTGGGGTTTTGGGCTTAGAAAGCCTCCTTTACAGGTCGTCGGGCAACAGCAGCCGTCCCAGTTCGATCATGTGGTCGCAATACGTCTCGATCTGCCTCAATGCCATCTTGGATGGCAAAAAACGCCCGTTTTCCCACCGGTTGACGGTGGCGTAACTCACCCCGATCTCCCTTGCAAAATCCTCCTGGCTAAGGTCGAGCTGAACCCGGACCTCCTTGATAAGAATCACGAAATCATACCGTTTGACCCACAAGGCCGATCCTCCAGTCACCCGGCAGCCCCGTCGCCAGGTAATAGTTTAATAAGAACATAACACATGATACGACAGGTGCAAGGGGAAGGAGAAAAATTTTTTAACCGGCTAAAATATCGACTCTTTCCCGCGCGTTCAGTCGAAACGCGGACATATATCCCTGATCACCGGCCATTTCCCAGTTGCTCCGCCTCGTAGCTTTCAAATGCATCGTAGTTCGAAACGCCGCGTGAGCGGTTGTTTCTGCCTTGAATGGTCTGGTCCACCCGGCTTTTGATGTACTCGCAGAGTTCCTCAAAGCGCGAAACATGGATAAAAAACGTCTTTGCCTTGAACTTGCGCTGAATGGTGGAATGAATTTCGGCATGGCTGAAGGGACGGAAGCTACCGTAGCTGGCGTCGGCTTGACGATAATCGTAGTAGCGCTTGATCAGATAGTCGATGTAGCCCTTCTTGATGGTGTCCGCGCCGATGGAATCCACCGGGTATTGCATCCGGGGCGACCGTTTGCGGCCGAAGGTCACGGTGTTGGCGATAATGCTGTCGCTGACACTCGCGGCGTTCACGCTCACCGACTGCTTGGGGCTTTTTTCGGCCCGCCGGGGTGACGCCTTGTGCGTCCAGAACAGTTCCATCTTCTTCGCATGGACATCCGCTGGTGAAATTTCCCCGCGCGTGATCTTGGTGTGGCAGTTCCCGCATACGACGATCAAGTTTTCGATCTTGTTGTTCGAGGGGTCTCCGTCGATATGATGAATCTCCAGCACCGCTACGTCCGCGACGCTGCAGAACGGGCAGCGATTGTCGGCTTCCTGATAGAGTTTCTTGCTCGTCAAGGCTGAAACTGACTTGCGCTGTTTTGGGCGCTTGGGCTTCTGCCTCTCGGGTTGGGGCCTATCTCCGCTTCCTTTCATAGATTCCCCAATTGGTTTTTTAAGAATACCTCCCGACGCATTGCGTCAAGAGCATGTTCGGTGTTTATCGCGATACTGCCGGACCGCTTCTTGATGTTTTCAAGCTTACGGCAGAGCGCTGCAAACCTTGCTTGGAGTTGGAGATCATTAGGGACAGGGATTGGTATTTCAGAAAGCTGTTTGTAGTAAAGCCGAAATCTAACACTGCCCTTGGTTTTCAAATTGATTTCATGACGACCGGCCTCGCTGCGTAAAAAGTGGTATACATACTCGGGCAGCACAGCCCCATTGCATCGAAAGACAACGTAATCCGGGCTTGTAATTCCCACATCAGCTTCATCTACCGCAACTCCTATCGAACCGATGTTGATTCGCATTGGGTTATAGGCGAGGTATCCTTCGCGGACAATTTTGTATTTTTCTGGATGCTTCCCGATATTTCCCTTGGGATCGCAGAATCCATCGACATTTGAAACACCTAGAAGGCGGACCTCTTCAGAGTATGCCTCACCGATTCGTTCATCACATTCTTCCGTCAAATCACCAAGAATCCTTATACCTGAATTTTGCACACGAGGTTAAATCAAGCAGTGAATACCATCTGGGAACCCTGCTATAATGGGGATTTGCGAAAACCACACCATTATGCAGGAGGTCCCCAGATGGTAAAAAAGCAAAATCAGCATACACGGCTAACGCGCTCCAGTAAAGGTTTTGTTGGCAAACCGGCAAGGGCCAGGAAAATCGACGCTTCAACGCCATATGACACCTGTAGCGAGCAGTTGAGCCCATTTGGTGGGCTTTTGGCGCTGGTCAAATTCCTGGATCTGGTCGATTTCAAGCAGATTTTTCACTTCGCCTTCCAGGCCCCGCTCCGCCAGCCCAAGCTGGGCCACTGTCAAATGGTCGTAGGGGTGCTGATGCTGCTATTTATCGGCTTTAACCGGATCTGGCACTTTGCCTACGTGCGTCTGGACGCCATGCTGTGCGGCTTTTTGCGCTTACCGTGCCTGCCGGTGGCCAGCACCTTCTGGCGCTATGTGGACAGCCTGGGCATCAATCAGGGGCGCTGCTTGCTCAAAATCATGAGCATCTTGCGCGAGAGGGTCTGGCAGCAGCTCGGCCTGAACTATTATCGAGTCGATGTGAGCATCGACACCACCGTTGAAACGCTCTACGGCCAGCAGCAGGGCGGGCGCAAAGGACACAACCCCCAACACCGGGGCAAGAAGGGATACCGGCCGGTACTGGGCTTTATCGATCAGACCCGCGAGTACCTGGTCGGCAAGTTGCGCAAGGGCGAAACGATCAGCGGAGAGCAGAGCGCGGCCTTTATTGTGCAAATCAAAGCGCATTTGCCGGGCTGTGTCCGTCAGGTTCTATTGCGCGCCGATGGCGAGTTTTGCAGTTGGCAAAGTGTGCAGGCCGCCCTTGGCGCCGGCTTTCGGTTCATCATCGCCAACAAGGTCTGCCATCCGCCCTTTGATCCCACCAGTTGGTATCGCCCCTACAAGAACAAAGAAGTCGCTTTTAACAGCTGTGTCTATCAACCTCTCGGCTGGGGAATGCCGTGTCGCTTTGTGGCCATGCGCATCGCCAAAGGGACAAAACCGACCAGTTCAGATCAACCGGTGCAGTGCGTGCTCTTCGAGGACGACAGCTATACGTACCGGATATTTTGTACCAACCTGCGAGGCCGCGCCCATGCTGTGGTCGGCCTGTATGACAAACGCGCCGATGTCGAGAACCTGGTCGGTGAAGCCAAACGCGAGGGCCTCAGCGCCATTCCTTCGGCCAAGTTCAAGAGCAACTATGCTTTCTTTCAGATAGTGATGCTGGCCTACAATATCTGGCGCTATATGAAGCTGATGGCCGCCTCCGATAAGGCGGAGCAGCATAAAGCATCCAAAATGGCGGGACTGAAAACGCTCGCATCCAATACCATTCGCATAGCGCGGCTCAAGCTGCTGTTTATCGCCGCCAAAGTTGTCAAAGATCAGAACCGTGACAAGGTCAAGTACTCTATCCATGATGCGCGCACACCGGCCATGCTGGGCTTCCTGCAACTGCTGGACGCAGCGCGCTTAAAACAGCGGCCATGGGCGCCGGGCGGCACCTGGCCGCAGCGTTTTGCTATAGCTCCTTGAGGGCAAGAAATTTTTTGCACCGATAAGACTTTCAAAACAAAGGGTTGCCTGTGCACCACATTCACCAAACGCGAACAGCTCGGCAGTCGGAAGACAGTGGCATGTGATCCAGAAGAAAAGCACCATCGAATGCGAAATTAGTTTTTTGGGCGTATGGCCCATAGATGGCCATTTGCGTGCAAAATTCAGGTTATAGGTGATTCATGTAGAACTGCCGCCAACTCCATTAACTGAGTACGCACCTCCCGAGCTTCATTTGCGAGATGTGTGCATTTCTCTGCCAAGCCTTGAAGCGTGGCATCGGCCGAAGCAATTTCTCCGAGGTTAATCTGTGGGTTTTTGAGATCGAAATTTAAACTGTCATCCAGATCGTCAACTTTGACGGTCCAGCAATGTTCCCCTGTTTTCCCCAAACGTACAACATCAAGAAAAGGCTCAACAATATCGTAGCGTAGAGGTTTGGTCTTGCTGAGACTGTATCCATCAGGCAACGGCGGTTCGCAATAAACAATAGTTTCGGTCGGTCCGGAACGGTCAAAGAATAGCAGATTGGTTCGAATATCAGTATATGGTGCAAATACGTTGTGTGGCAGCCGCACGATTGCAAGAATTCGAAACTCACGTAGTAGTTCGGACCGGATTCGAGCTGCAACACCGGGAGCTGATAAGGTTCCGTTAGGAACTACAACTCCTGCACGACCTGGATTTGGCGCACGCTTGAGTTTCCGCATTATGAGTTGAAGAAATAGCAAAGCGGTTTCAGATGTTTGCTTGTCCTCAGGAAAGTTGTTCAGAATGCCGCGCTCCTCCTCGCCGCCAAAGGGCGGATTGGTGAGGATCACGTCTACCCGGTCGCGGTCGCCGATCTCGTTGAGCGGAAAACGCAGGCTGTTTTCCGGATCGATTTGAGGGGCTTCGAGACCGTGCAGGAGCAGGTTCATTTGGCAGAGGAGGTAGGGAAGCGGTTTGGCCTCGCCGCCGAATATAGATTGCTCCTGAAGCACCCGCCTGTCCTCCACGGTCTTGACCTGTTTACCCAGGTGGTTGAAGGACTCCACCAGGAAGCCGCCGGTGCCGCAGGCCGGGTCGAGGATCATCTCGCCGAGGCGCGGGTCGAGGGCCTCGACCATGAAGCGCACCACAGGACGCGGGGTGTAGAACTCGCCCGAATCGCCGGCCGCGTCACGCATCTCCCGCAGCATGGATTCATAGAGGTGGCCGAGGGTGAAGAGTTCATCCTGGGCCTCGAAATGGATCGCATCGACCTGATTGATTACGTCGCGCAGGATGTAGCCGGACTGGATTCGGTTGGTCAGGCGGCTGAAAACGCTGGCGATGACGCGCTTGCGGCTGGTGGGGCCGTTGTGCAGGCCGCTCAGGTAGGCGAACAACCCCGGCCCTTTGGTCCCGTCGGGCCGGACGGCCTCTTCCTGGTTGATGAAGGCGATCAGCTCCGGGCCGGTAACACCGTTGTCTTGGGCGGCCCAGTCGCGCCAGCGGTAAGGCGGTTCGATGGTCGGGCGGTATTTCGTCCCCCTCATCTTGGCGCGCGACGCTTCGATCTGCTCCAGGTCATCGAGAAACTTGAGAAACATGACCCACGTCAGAAGCGGCAGCCGGTCCAGGTCGCCGGACAACCCCTTGTCTTTGCGCATGATCTGCCGGCAGGACTTGATGACGCTGCCCAGACGCTCGGCCGTGGTTTTGGGTGGGTTCGCTTTCTTGGTTCGTTTGGCCATTATCTTCCCTTAAGCCGCGTAGAGCAGCGTTTGCAGTTCTCGAATCGCTTCGACCAGCCTGTCTTCTCCGCCGAAATAACGGGCGATCTGGATCACATTGCCGCGTTTGCTGATGGGCGGGACCTCCAGCACTTCGGGGATGACGAATTGGGCGGTGCCATGCTCGGTGTACTTGTCGAGAAGTTCACCGAGTATCTCCCGCGCCTCGGTGCTATATTGATCGAAGAAATCCTTCTTCTCGGAGCGCAGGCGCTGGGCGCGCTCGCGCCGTGTCCGCAGCGGCGCGTTAAAGGCGATATGACACAGGAGGTCGAGGGGGTCGGAATCGGGTTGATCCGCCAGGGAGGCCAACGCGTCGAAATCGATGCCCCGTTCGCCCAATTGGTCGATAATCTCTTTTCGATGATCGGGGTCCGCCCAATCGTTACGAAGTTCGGCCGCGTTCCGATAAAGGGTCCGCACCTTTTCCGCGGTATAGTCTATAAAGCCGACAACCCTGAGTTGATTGCCGTCGGCGTCGAGCTCATAGACGAGGTGAGCGGCAATGGCGACCTGGCCGCCGTCGAAGTAAAATTTGCGCCTCTCGGCGGGAGCGCCGTCATCCGGGAGCAGTGGATCGACGATCACCTCGTCGCCCGCCTCGGGTTCTTCCTCGGGCGTCACGACCGTTTCCGAATCCGTCGGCCGGCCTTCCTCGTCGACATACTGCTCCGTTTCAATGGACGGGTCACCGTCGAAGTCCGGGTCGGCGAACATGCGGGTGGCCGACCCGGTGTAATCAAGAATGCTGAAAAAGAACTTGCCGTAATCGTCCCGGACGCGGGTTCCTCGCCCGATGATTTGTTTGAAATCGGTCATCGAGTTGATGACCCGGACGAGCACGACGTTCTGCACCGTCGGCGCGTCTATGCCCGTGGTCAGCATCTGCGATGTGGTCAAAATGACCGGTGTCCGGCGTTCAACATCCTGGAAATTGCTCAGATGGCCTCGGCCGATGCCGCCCTCGTCGGAGGTGACGCGGCACACATAATCGGAATGTTGGCGGGCCAGGTCGGCGTTCAGGTTGTTCAGCGCGCGGCGCATCTCGTCGGCGTGCTCCTGATCGACACAAAAGACGATGGTCTTGTCGAACCGCCCTGTCTTGTTCAAAAATTCGGTCAAATGCCTGGCAACAGCCTCGGTCCTGGCCTTCAAAGACACGATTCGCTCGAAATCATTGGTGCGGTATTCCTCGTCCGGGATTTCCCGGCCGTAGCGGTCAAGGTCTCCTTGGCTCGGACGCCAACCCGCCGCGTCCCAAGTGGTGATGACGCGGTGAACCCGGTAGGGGGCCAGGAACCCGTCGTCGATCCCCTGGCGAAGGCTGTATTGGTAAATGGGGTCTCCGAAGTAGCGGTATGTATCGGCGTTATCCTGCCGCCGGGGGGTGGCTGTCATCCCAACCTGGAATGCCGGCTCGAAATACTCGAGGATGGCCCGCCAGTTGCTGTCGTCCTTGGCGCTTCCGCGGTGGCACTCGTCCACGATGATCAAATCAAAAAAATCCGGCGAATATTCGCGGTAGAGTCCGGGTCTGCGTTCGTCTCGGGCGATGGCTTGATAAATTGCGAAGTACATTTCCCGGCTCTTGTTGGCCACGCCCCCCTCTATTTTCCAGCGCGCATCGCCGAAGGGCGCGTATATCTTGGCCATTGGGTCATCGACCAGCACATTGCGATCCGCCAGATACAGGACTCGGGGTCGCCGGTAGTCCCCGGTTCGGTTCCAGCGCGATGACCAAAGCTTCCAGCAGATCTGAAACGCCACGACGGTTTTACCCGTCCCGGTCGCCATTGTCAGCAAGATGCGCCGGCGTCCCTGAAGAACCGCTTGAACGGTTCTGTTGATGGCGATCTCCTGGTAGTAGCGCGGCGATTTGCCGCTCAAATGATAGGCCGGGGCAAGAAGCCGATCCGCCGACCGGGAGTCGATAGACTCCGAGTTGATCAAACGCGTCCACAGGTTTTCCGGCATGGGAAAGTCCGCTATCTCGCGTTCGAGGCCGGTAATGTAATCAAACTCGACGATCCCTTGGCCGTTGGTGGCGTAAGCGAATTTTAGGCCCAGGATTTCCGCATATTCCTTGGCCTGTTGAAGACCCTGGCCCGGCGTGGCGTATGAGGGTTTCGCCTCGACCACGGCCATGGGCATGTCGGGGCGGTAGCGAAGAATGTAGTCGGCACGCTTTCCGGGTCTTCTGCGTCCCTGGCGGCCGGACACGATGATGCGGCCATCGGTGAACGTAACCTGTTCGTTGATGCGGTGCGGTTCGTCATCCCAGCCTGCTGCCTGGAGCTTGGGAACGATATAGCGGCGGCAGGTATCGGCTTCGTTCAAGGCCATAGCTACCCCCGCCTCCCAGGTTCATTTTCCCGCTTCAACCATTCGTCGATGGACTCCCGATGAAAACGCAGGTGGCGCCCCACCTTTTGCGAAGGGATCTTTCCCTCCCGGACGAGCTTGTAAAGCGTCGATTTCGGGATTTTTAAATAAACGGATAACTCCTCTATGGTCAGGACGTTGTCCGATTTGTTTTCCATCAGAAGCACCTCTGCGGTTTCCAGGCGAATTTACCCTTATTATACCTCATCACAGAAATGTATTTAACAGTTCGTGTCAGTACGTGTCAATTATTTTTGGTGGGATATCCAGGCTGCTGCCAGTCAAGGGCCTATTTACCGCCAAGTGCCGTTTGGCAACGATTTAAAACGATCTGTTGAATTGCCTCCGGCAATATAGACCCAGACAGCCAGCGTCTTTCTTCGATTCATACATACTGGGACAAGGACTCGTCTGTAGAGACTCGGGCCGCCAGGGTGAAACCCCTCCAGCCGGTCGATGGCCGGAAGGCGGTTTTCGGGGTCGTCGAAGGTCAGAAGCTCACCGTACACGGGGCCCCATGGCCCGCCCGTGGCGTTTTTTTGGTGCCGGTCGGGGGTTGGCTCGGGATTGGACATGAGGACCGTCACGTGCGCTTGTGTGGCCGCATCGGTGCGCGGATCGATGGTCCCGACGGTGAGGATGTCCTCTTCCGGGACCTGAAGGACGGGGATTCCGGAGGATGTCTCGAAGAGGCGGCCGCGGACCAGAGCGTCCTCCACGGTCAGGACGCCCCGGCAGAAGCGGTCGTGGTTCCAGAAACCGCGCTTCAGTGTGCCGTAGACGAAAAGCCTCAGCATTCCGTTTGTGTTCGGCTTCAAGGGTTCTGTTGGGTTCATTGCCTTGTTCATGGGGTTCATTGGAGTGTCTGTCATGGCTCCGCGCCCTTTCTCTCTTGGGCGACGAACTCGAACGGTTCCACCGAGTACCCGGACAGGTTCTCGCGCCGGAACACCACCAGGCTCATGGGCGGGACAGCAATCTCACGCCAGCCTTTTTCCTCCTCCAGCACTGCGTCGAGGTATGCGGGGTCCGAAGCATAGAGGATCGCCTTGCGGCGGGGATGCCAGCGCAGTTCCAACGGCCTGTTCCCCTTGAGTACAAAGACGGTGCCCGGGTCGGTCCGGCAGGCGATGACGGCGGTGATCTGACCCCGACAGCGTCGGAGTCGGGCTTTGAACCGCTCGATATCCATGGCCCCGTCCCGGGCGGCGTTCGCGGCCAGGCGGAACAGAATCTCGCTGTCCACCTCGGCAAAGCGCCGCATTTTCCAGCGCCGGAACAGGTAATCGGCGTTGTAGATGGTGCCGTTGTGGGTGCCGATCACCTCCCCGGCGCGGATCGGGTGGTTGTTGCTGTTGACCCGCTCGTCCCCTCGGGTGCGCCACCGGGTATGGCCGAGCAGAAGCGTGGCGCGGTTGTTTATGCCGGCGAGGAGTTCGGCGAAGGCCTTGTCCATCACAAACCGCTCGGCCGTCACCGGGCGTTTGAAGAGACGGTGGCCGTCGTCGATATCGAGCCAAGCCGCGCCGGTGGCATGGGGCCCCCGCTCCTCGCTCAATATCAACAGGCGGGTGAAGAGCCAAGCGAGGTGGTCCCGCTCCTCGGCGCGCCGCCGCTTTCTCCCGAAGATGACTCCCGCGAGCCCGCACATCAGGATTTCCCTCCCTGCGGATCGACGATGAACCCGCGGAAGACGCCCTCGGCGTATTCCTTCGGGTGCTCCTCGATCCAGCTCGCGGCGTCGGGATATCCGAGCTCCCCGGCCAGCCGGGCGACGACCGGCCGGTCGAGCATGTTGGTCAACCCCGAGAGCCGGACCGCGTCGATGCCCTGCCAAACCAGGGAGGGAATCGGTATCCGGGCCGATTTGTCGTCCTGCACCTCGGCAAGACCGTGTTTGATCAATGCGTCTAAAAAGGATGCGGCCTTTTCCTCCGGCGTGTCGCCCCGGACCGCCAACTCGACACCTGCGAGCATCTTGGCGTTGCGCAGGACCATGTCGATGTAGTCCTCGAGGTCCCTCTGGTCGGAAAAGAGCGTGGCTCCTTTCATGGCCAGGACCACGTCGGTCACCGTCGCCCCGGTGAAGATTTCGCCGTCGCCTTCCAGCGGCCGCCCGTCGAGGGCGGTGTTTCGGATCAGTACTCTCATGACGCGCCTCCTTGCGTCCCGCCGGTCTGGTCCCCTGAAAACGCCGGAGGCCGGGTTTGACTCGGGCCATCCATGGCCCTCGCCCTTCGGGCGCGCCCTTGGCGCGTCCAATCCGGCTGTCCTGCCGGATTGTCGGGACCGGCCTCCGTGAGGGGTTCCGCCTTTGGGGCGGGTTGTTCGTCTGGTTTCACTCTGCCCCGTTTGAAGGCCGAGTTCCCCGGCAGGGCGGCGATCAGATGCTTGCGCGCAGTCTTGAACTCGTCGCCGATGAGGCCCAGGTGGAGCAGGAAGACACGGAAGTCGTACCGGGCGCTCTGCGGATCGAAGGACCGCTTGCGGCTCGATGCAGCCCGGCCGTTCAGCGCCTTGGCTGCCACGGCCAGGACCAGTTGGACGTAGGCTTTCACCTTCCCCGCGTGGAGAGTTCCCTCGAACCAGCGGAACTCGACCGTGCCCCGGTACCAGACGTTGTGCAGGTTCACTCCGTGGTAGCGGGTGCTGTCATAGTGCTGGGGCTGCCGGTTGTGGTAGCCGTACCAGATGTGGTTGAGCTGGTCCCTGGTTCTGGGACGGCGGCGCTCGATCTGTGCGATGAGGTCGTCGCTCACCGGCTTGCTGTAGTTGCGGCGGCGTGTCTCGTTCACGCCCAGGGCGGTGAGAATGAGCGCTTCCTGTTTGTAGACGATCTTGGCGAGGTTCGCGAGGGTCCGACCGTCAAAGGCTGTGGCGTCGACGTGGACGTGGATGCCGCAACGGTCGTCCACCTTGGCTCCGCAGGCCCGCAGCGCCCGGACGACCTCCTGGAGGACGGGGATGTCCTCGTAGGACAGGACGGGGCTCACCACCTCGGCCCGCAGGTGGACCGGCACATTGATGAGCGAGCCGTCGGATACCACTTTCCAGACCCGTCCATGGTCGTCGGTGACTTCCCAGGGGTCGAAGCTCCCCGGGCTGCCGATGTGGCGGACCTGGCCGCCCACCACCGACTGGATCGCCCGGGCGATCCGCTCGCGCGTCCGTTTGACCGTCTCGATCTCGATTCCAAAGTTGATCCGGCGTAAGTCCATGGTCTCTCCTTGCGTTCTGTAAGCCCTTTCCCGGCAAGGGATTGGCTCTTGTGTTCACACACATACAGGCTTCTTTCCGAACAGAAAGCAAGGCGATTTTGATAAAAAAATTGTTCATTTCCAATATGTTATATACACAAATGAGCAGGCAGAATAAACACTCGGGATTGTTGACGGTGGACTATTGTTCCTCTCTTGGGTTATGTTACCTGGGAAAGAAAACCTTTATTTTATTAAGTCGATCCGGGCGAATAAATCATATGGATAAGCAAATGGAAGACCTGATCTGTTATTGCTTCAATTACACCGTTTCCGACATCGAGAACGATGTCCAGCGGAACGGCAAATCTACTATCATGGAAAGAATTCTCTCCGAAAAAAAAGCAGGAGGATGCCGATGCGCGGAGAAGAACCCCAAAGGCCGCTGATGCCTCTCCGACGTCCGCCAGGTGGTGGACAAGGTCATGGGTCGAGGCGGGAGTATTCTCCCGAGATTAGTTTAGGTGCCTGTCTCAATTCTTAGCTCCGCTTCCAGTCGGTCCCGGTGTGTTTCTCCCACTTCCCACCACCCGCAAGGTCGGTGTTGAACCACTCGTCGCCCATGGAGGGATTGGGGATGGTCGCGTCACGTTCGGCCTCGGTGCCGATGCCCCGATGGATGGCCTCCCGCGAGGTGAGCCCCTGGCTGAGCCGGTCCGGCCCGAGCAGGTCACGCCATCCGAGGGCCGGTGCCCGCAGACGGGAAACGAAGGTCCGGTAGGCGGTCGCGTCCTTGGCCGCGCGGTAAAGGAGCAGCGAGCCGTCGGCGTCCCGGACCAGGCTCGGCGTGTAGCAGCGCTCGAGGTATGGCCCGCTGCCGTTTTTGAATACCGGGTTGATCTCCGCCTTGCGCCAGTGGACACGGTCCCAGGACCATGCATAGCCGATTCCGGCGTTTCCCGCGGAGCCCCCGGAGTAGAGCATCCACCATCTCCCGTCGGGAAGCCGCTCGACGTGGGCGGCGGAGACGTAGCCGTTCGCGCCTTCCCAAGACTGCGGGTCGATCAGGCCGGAGAGGATCGGGCCGTTCCCGAACAGCTTCCATACGACCGCGTCATTGGAGCAGGCCAGACCGAGGCTGTCGTTGCCGCCGGTCGAGGCGATGAAATACATGGCGTAGCGCCAGGTGAACGGTCTTCCTTCGACCGAGGTGGGCAGCGGGTTGTACCAGAGAAATGATGGCCCGTAATGACCGCGGTTCCATACCTGGACGCTTCTCTCGGTCACCAGGTCACCGGAACACGGGGTGTCGCCCGTGAACGCGGCGGGGTCGACCGACGGATCGCAGACCGCGCTTCGCAGACCGGCCATGGCATAGGGCTGATTGGGAACGTCCGGGTTCCAATAGAGGATGCGCAGCCGGTTCGCGGTCTCCAGGGCGCAGACCACGTGATAGCCGTTGGCCGCGATGCCGGTGATTTTTTTCTCCGTGTCCCAGGCCAGCCCGTTGTCGGAGAAGGCGCAGCTCATGCCCGCTCCGTCGCCGTAGTAGGCGATGAAGTTCCGGGGTCGAGTCCCGTCGTGGAAAGCGCCCGGGGACCGGAGGACGCGGACATAGTAAGCACGAGCGGCCGTCAGAGGCAGAACGTGCGGGTAGCGGTGGTCGAACACCACCGGCGGCAGCCCCTCGGGCGGTTCCGCTCCCGAGGGGACCAGCAGCAGGCCGAGGTCAACGGCGCGGAGCAGGTCCGGGGTCATCGCTTGAACGACGGCGGTCTTTCCGGGCCCGAGCGTACCCGTAAGCCCTGGCAGTTCCAGAATCGTATCGGTGTTGCTCTCGATGGTGATGTTCATGGTTGGTTCCTCCCGGCCTGCGCCGCAAGCGCCGCGGCGGACAGGTCTTCATGCAGGTATCCGGCGTCCATCAGTTCCCGGTTGATCCGACCGGCATCGATCTCCTCCCGCTTGATACGGGCCATGAGTCCGGCGAACGCCTCCGCGGCGTCCGGCTCAATGCCCTGCCGCTCCTCGATGCGCCGTATGCGGGCGTCCAGGTTGGCGAGCAGATCGAGGGTGTGGTCCCGGAGGATTCCGTCACGCTTCTCCTGTGGTGATGGAATGAACTCGGTCAATCCGCCTTGTCTGCGAACGATCATGACGTCCCTCCGATCAGCTCAGCGTCGCGCCGAGGGTGTGAATCCTCGGGTACACCAGGTTGTTGCCGGTCATCTCCGCCTTGTAGCGGACCCTGTTTCCGTTCGGGTCGGAGAAGGTCCTGGTGAGCGTGTACTCCGTCCACTCCTGGTCGATTTTGCGCGTCGTCAGGATCGACATGGCTTCCCAGGTCGCGCCGCCGTTATTGGAGGCGAACCAGTTGACGGTCGTCCCGCTCGGGATGTTCATCTGGGTGTATATTTTGGTGGATGAGACGCCCTGGGTGAGCTCGTTTTCCCGATTAAGGTACTTTCCCGTGGTATTGTTGAGATAACCGATGAGGTTCACGTCCTTGTAAATCAACGCCGGAGAGTTGTTGACGGCGTTGCTGGAGAACAGGGCCCGGACAAGCACCTGACTTGCCAGATTGGGCAGCCGCTCCTCCTCCGCGGGCACGATGGCGTCCCAGAGGACGCCGCCGTCGGTCGAATACTCCCATGCGATGCCGGTGCCTTCAGGAGCGGATGAATATTCATCCAGGTTCAGATCGCTGAACTGTACGCCGGTGATGGGCTGGAAGCGCACCTCTCCGCTGGGCTGAAAGTCGTAACCATAGATTTTCATGGTGAGATCGGAGCCGTTGAGCGGGGTCCAGGTTTCGGCGTTGGAGCTTTCGAGGAGCACGCCGGCCGCATAGGTCTGCCGGGTGATCACGCCGTTTTGACCCAGTTGCCCCAGGGTGGCGACGCGCATGCGGTAGTTGCTGCTGTTGGTGAGCAACACGACGGCATAGCTGGTTCCCGCCTGCGCGTAAAACGGGTTGGCGAAGACGACCTTGGTCTCGACGTTCGGACTTACGTCGCCAGGGGCCAGGACCTTTTCAGCGAAAATAACGCCGTTGGGCAGACCCGTGGTGACGCCGCGGATTTGAACCGTGACCGGGATGGAAGGGTCTTTGGCTGTGAAGTACAATCCCACACCGGAGACCACCTTGTCCTCGGTGAAGCTGAAGGTCTGGGCCAGAGGATCGTTGCGCACGGTGACGATCTGTGTGCGCCAGACCACTTGAACCACGGGCACGCGGATGATGCGCTCCTCGACGATGCGTTCGATGCGGGTGATGACCATCGGATCGTTGATCTGAATGCCGGCTCGGGCGGAATAGAGCCCGTCGGTCATTTCCACGATGCGGTTGCCGTTGCGCACGTTCTCGGGGATGACGAAGGACGCGCTCACGCGGCCCGCGGTGTCTGCATGGACACCCGACGCCACCACCTGGCCGTCGCAGCGGATGGTCACGTTGTTCGCGTTGGACTGAAAGTTGGACCCGACCACGGCGATTCCGGTCTGGCCGCGCCTGCCGATGTTCGGCGTGATCTCCACTGAGGCATCGGGTTTCTCGAACACGGCGTAGGGGTTGATGTTCTTGACCTCGGACCAGTCGGTCTGCTCGACGAGCACACGTTCCGTGGCCGGGAGCAACGCGAGGCTGCCCTTGAACAAGGCGTTGCTCGCCGAGGGATTTATCGTGAGCACGGTGGCCGAGGCTGTCCTGGCCGGTGCGGCGAAACGCCGGACCCGGTCGATGCGGGCGCTCCACTCGCTGTGATAGATGTCGGACTGGGCGTCGTTCGAAAAGTCGTCGGAATAGACGCCCTTCTTGGTCTGGGCGTCCCGGTTCTGCAGCTCGTTGTTCATCTGGAACTGGGCGTCGTTGTATTTGAGGTCCTCGACGTCCTTGATGATCTCGTGGATCTGGTCCATGGTGACGCGGGTCAGTCCGAAGTTCTGGACCGTCAGGTCCACCGAATTCGGCGGACAATCGACGCTGCAGAGTCCGAGCGTGCCTTCCGGAACGATGGGCAGCTTCGGCCAGTCCGCCGGAGCGCCTTCCAGCCGCTTGATCTCGCGGGTGGTGGCGTAGATGATGTCCCTGCGTCCGACGTAGTAGTCGTAGTCGATGCTGCAGTTGGAGCCTGCCACCGGCTCGTCGCCGATATTGGCGCGGCCGAAATTGATGATGGAAAGGTTGCCGGGCTCGACCTGCACCGGGGACATGGTCAGGCCGCTCGTGTTGGAGGCGGGCGGGTTGCCGCCGACGATCACGTCCACGCCGTCGTCCGTGTACGACGTGACCCCGGCTGCCACGTCCTTGAGCCGCTGAAAGTCCGCGCGGACCGTGTTTTGCGTGCCGCGATAGATACGGTAACCGGTCGCGCCGCTGACCGGCAGCCAGGAGAGACGGTTGATTTCACCGGCCGGGGTGTCGCGGGAGACGACCTTGGCGGAATCGTACTGGGTTTCGCCGATGGCGCTCTGAACGGTGACCAGATAGAAATACTCGTCCGCCGCCGGATGGCCCGAGCGTCCGAACCATCCTCCGTCCACGTAGTCCGTCCCCTCGATCATCTGTTTGGTATAGGTCCAGCGGACGGTGTAAGTCGTGCCGATGGCCGGTTCGTTGCCGGAGCCCAGCCAGTCCACGTAGTTGCCGGACTGCTGCCAGTCCGTTCCTTCCTGAAAGACGGTCGCGCCCTGGCTCACCTCGATGATGTCCACCACCGGGTTGGGAACGAGCAGGTCCTCGCCGCCCCCGACGGAGCCGCGGGTGATGTTGGAGACGATCTCCACGATGGCCTCGACCTGAGTGGTTTCCTTGAGAGGCGTGTTGTTGAGGGCATAGCGCCGGGTGCCGACCACGTAGGTCTTCTGTTCACCCCGGACCGATTTGACCGCGGTGGACTTGGGCACCAGGGTCGTGGTGGGCAGGTCTTTCTGCAGGCGGAACCCTTGGATATAGGCTCGGCCCGCGTTGGTGATCACCTCGACGTTTTGGCCGTCGTTGTCGCCGATGAAGCTGTCGAGTCCCTTGACCAGATAACTGCCGGCCTGGTCGTAGGTCCGCTCAGCCAGGTTCTGGAGCAGCGAGTTCAGCCCCTCGGCGGCCGCGAAGGCGAGTTGATCCTCGGTGATCGACGCCACGGTGATGCGGCTTCCGGGCAGTGTCCCGAGCAGGTCCTGCAGGTAGAGGTTCGATTTTTCGCGGACGGTCGCGGTCACGTCGCCGGTTTCGCGGTCGAATTTGTGGACAGCGACCACCTTGCGCTGGGTCACGTTGTTGGGCAACGCCTCGCCGCTCGTGTCGTGATTCTTGAGGGATAAGACCCACTTCTCACGCTCGGCGGTGGGTTCGCCGGTGGCGGGGTTGATGAGCACGGCGTCCTGGTTGTAGCCGTAGTTGTACTTGAGCAGTTCGACATAGACGTAATCCGCGCCGCTCGTCTTGGCCGGGTCATAGGTGAGCACCGCGCCGGGCACGCGCTCCAGGCAGCCGTCGATGTAGACCAGCCCCTCGGCCACGGCGAGCACGTTGGCCGCGACCGTCACGCCGAAGCCGCTTACGATGGCCCCCTCCTTGAAGAGGATGTCCGCGAGCTTCCTGCGCTCGTTATTGATGATGTCCTGCTGCTCATTGAGCTCCGAGTCGAGCAGGTCCCGGTCCTGGTGGTAGCGGACCCGCTTGTAGTTTTTCGCCGGGTCGAACGTATCGCGCGAGATGGACATGGTCTTTCCTCCTAAATCTTGATGACCCCGACCAGCTCCACGCGCGTGTCCGAGGTCTTGTTGAAGTCGGGGATGTTCTTCACTTCGTACAGGTAGCCGGGATCGAGCACCTCGCCGGTCGGGTTGGTGTCCGGGTGGTAAACGCCGTTCGCCGCATAGTCGGACTGGAGTCCGGCGATATAGGCCACGTCGCCGCCGAAGAATCCGTATTCCCGGATGGTGATGCCGTTGGCCTCGTTCTCCTCGAAGCGAAAGAAGACGCCGATGGTCTGGGTCTCCTCGCCGGTTTCGATGTAATGAATGCCGTTGACGATGAGCGTCCCTTCCGGGTCCTCCTTGAGAAAGGTGCGCTTGTACTGCTTTTTGCGGGCCCGTTCGTTCTTGAGCGCTGTCTGGTCGATATCCGGCGCGGGCGGATTGACGGGATCGGTGAACGTGGCGTCCCCGTCACCGATGGCGCAGTGGGTGATGCCCTCGATGGGATCGCCCATGAGCAGCCGCGCGGTGAGGATGCGGCCCGTTTTGACGATGAGTCCAAGTGACATTGTGCTATTCCTCCTTCAGGTCTGGATCGTGTGGCCTTCGCGGATCAGCACTGCGAAGACGGTCTGGCGCGCTTCCGCTTGACGGGCTGTCTCGCGCACCACAAGTTGTCTCAAGTCCGCCGTCCGCTCGATCTCGGCGAACACCGCAAAACGGGTATCGCTCAGCCGTTCGAGCGGCCGGTGAATCCGGAGGGCTGCGTCGGAAAGGGTTGTCGGGAAACGGACCACCCATCCCAGCAGGTCGAAGCTCCGCACGACCGGCTGCACAATCACGGCCTGGATGTCGGCGGGGGCGTCCACCTCCGCCGTGATCCTCAAGGCCGCGTCCGTGTCGCGCCGGATTGTCCGCGTTTCGGACGCCGCGCCGACGGCCTCGAAAACGACCGCCGGGAAGGCCGGCATCTGGGCGCGGTTCATCGGAATCACGAGCCCGGCGGATGGCTGGACGGAGAATCGGTTCCCATTACGGATTGCCACGTCTCAACCTCCCGGTGATTCTGTTCGCCTTGCCGACGTTGCGGACCACCCGGAACATCGGGGTCAGGCGTCCGGTGTTCGCCTCGATCTCCTTTTTGTTGCCTTGCCTCATCGCCATGGAATCACTCCTTCACCGCGCACCAGCCCGGACCGGACAGGTTGAAGATCTTGTAGGTGACTCCTCCGAGATCGAGGACATCTTCGGAGTCCGTGATCCCGCCGCCGTGGGCGTAGACCTCGATCAGTTCGCCCCGCAGTTCCTTGTAGGCCGCCGTCGTATGGGCCGCGAGCCACGGAAACAACGTGATGAGCCCTTGGCGCTGATCGGGATTGCTGGCGGTTTGGGAACCGCCGTGGGCCGCGCCGCAGGTGCCGGTCTGGCCGGTCGCGCTCGCCCAGCCGTCGAACTTGTTGATGGCGTAGAAGCTGCCCGGGGACTGGTAGTGGCCGACGACGACCGGTTGCGGGTCCTCGCCGATCTTCGCTCCCGACGCATAGGCTGCGACGAGGCTCGCCAAGGTGACGGTATTGGGAGATGAGACCGTATCCAGCGCCGTCACCTGGACGCGCTCGATCCCCGCGTTGTCCTTGATCAGGTAATAGCCCCCGACCCTGAAGATGGAGGCGTCGTTGACCTGCAGTGTGACGCCTGAACCCGGAGATGCGGCTGCCTGCGTGACGGCGACGGCTCCGGACCAAAAGCGTTTCAGAAGGCCGCAATAGTGGCCGTAGTAGACGGCTGCGATCTTGGTCACGATGAAGACGTGATCCCTGTCCGCGTAAAACCAATACAGGAATGCGGAAGCGTCCACGGTCTTGATGTAGGTGTAGCTGGTGTTGAACGCCTCCTTCACCCCCGCGTGCGTCGCCGCGTCCCAGTACAAGTAGGCGCGGACCGCGATTCGGTCGGCTGCGGCGTCGTTGACGAACCGGAGGAAGATGTCTTCGGCTCCGCTCTCTCCCGCGGAGGCCAGCACGTAGCTGGGCTCGGCGTCGCCGGAGCGGTCGTCCCGAAGCGTCCAGCCGACCGTTCCCACGAGGAAATCTTTCAGGCGGACGAGGAAATCCGCGGTGTTTGAAGCGGTCCCGGATGTGCTGTGATAGGCCATACGTTCCTCCTACAGGATCGGGTTTTCCGTACCGGTGAGCCGGAGTTTGATGTCGGTTTTGTTTTGCACCGGCGTTCCGGACGGCACCGTGCAGCGACGCCAGAACGAAAGAGTCACGTCGTGGGCCTTGTCTCCCAGGTTGAGCGGCGCGCCTCCTACGGCGGTGTCGAGTCCCGCCTGCGTCAGGGCCAACGCGTACCAATCCGACTCGTCGCCGCCGGCGACATCCACCGGTTCGATCACCAGTCCGGTATAGTCGTACCCGGAATAGACCGCGGCACCCGGATCATGGGTGGCCGGGGTTGTGCCGCCATAGCCGCGTTCCACGGCGAGGACGGTCGTCCCGCTGCCGCTCAGGATGCGCATCTGTTCGTCGTCGACGATGATGATTTCGCCGTCGGTGAAGCGAGGCGCGGAAAGCTGCAGTGAGGTCGCCCCCGATGCCAGGGCCGCGGCGAGAATCGTCTGTTCGTTGGCTACGAACAGTTCCTTGTCTTTCGTTTCCCCGTCCGTGCCGTTGTAGGTGTCGTCATCGGGATTCGCGAGGTCGCCCTCGGATATCCTCTGGGTCACTGTGATGCCTTCGTACAGATGTATCGCCATCGATCTCTCCTATGCCGGCGGCCATTGCGTGACTGTGTACTGGTTCGCCGCCGCCTCGAAACCGGCGGTCGCCTCGACGTGATCGTCCCGCTGCCGGTAGCGCCATCGGAGGCAGGGCTTCGATCTGCGGAAGCCCGATCCGTTGAGCGGCATCGAGCCGAGCCGCATGGGCCGGGTCCGGTCTACCGACAACAGCAAGCCGGTGTGGTTCAGCCTGCGGCGGTTGAGCAGGAGCGTCTCCACGCGTCTTCGGCGCGGAATGCCCGTGTCCACGTCCATCTCGAAGGATGCGCGGGCCTCGGTCACATAGGCGTCGGTCAGTTCGGCGAGGTTGAGCGCCTTGTTGTTCAGGGAGAAACCGGGCCTGCGGGCGCGCCAGCGGTCTACGACGTCCCATGCGCCGGATACCTCCGACCACTGAGCGTCGGCGTAAGCGGTGATGAAGAGGTGACGGCCCACGGCCGCGCCGGAGACCTTGTCGTCCCTTCCGAGCCTCGAATGCCCGACGCGGAACCAATGGGAGAGCCGTGACCGCTTCCCATACCGGTGCGTGCGGCGGTCTCCCGCGAGGTCGGGCGCATCCTGGACGGCTTCCGAGAGCATGTCTTTCTGCCGGAACTTGACCCGGCAAGGCTGCGCGGAACGGTTCAGGCGCGAACGATTCAGGTCCTGGCCCGCCAGCCGGATGAACGAGACGCCCGGTTCCACTACGGGCTTGGTTTCGATCTCGCAGCAAAACGCCGCACGCCGTTCGCTGATCCACAGGTTCGGCAGACGCTCGGCGTTGAGGTCGCCGGTGTTCAGACGGAACCGGGGCGAGCGGCCATGCCAGCGGGAGACGCACACCGCGGCGCGCTCGATGTCCTGTATGAGCGTGGTGCCGTCGGTGATCCGCCACCAACCCCAGGTCTTGTTCTTGCGGGTGAGATGGAAATCCATGTTCAGTGCATTGTGGTTGACCACGAACGTTTCGTGCAGATGCCCGAGACACACCCGCTCGACGACCTTCTTGATGACCGCCTCGAAATCCGACTCCATGGACAGGAGCGTGTAGAGCCACTGCAGGAAAAACACCCGCGTACCGGCGGGATGATGGAAGGGCAGCGCGTCCCGGACTCCCTGGACGAGGTTGTCGCTGTCGATGCGGTAGACGCCCAGGCTGTAGATCAGCCCCGGCAGTTTGGCCCGTCCGACAACCGAACGGCGGTTCAGGCGCAGCGCCTTGTGGAAAGTCTCCTCGATGCGCCCTTCCCACCCGATGTCAACGAGCGAGCGGCCGATGGCGGGGATGGTGCTCTTGCGCCGGTAAATCTCTATGGCCTCGCATATGAGACGCCGCTGGGCCGACGCGTTTACGGTAGGATCGAAGCGGTGGCCGACGATCCCGCCGAGAAACGGCAGGAACCTCTCCTCGCAACGCCCGATGTCGAAGATCTCGGGGAAACGCTCGGCCAGCACCTTGATTTCGTCGAGGCTCGCGGCCGGGACCTTGAGAAAGGCATCCAGATCGCCGGACTCATCCCGTTCGCGGTAGAGCGGCGGAAGCAGGTCGATGAGTTTCTTTTCGAAGTAGGAGGACATCAGGACGCCCTCCGCACGTCGAGGTTGACCTGACCGAGCGCCGCGATCTGACCGGCGCGGATGTCGACGTCCTGGGTCGGCGTGTACATGCGCACATGGCTCACGCCCCGCACGCCGTCCAGAAGCGCTACCAGATCCGAGAAATGGATCGGTGTGCCGAAGCTCATGCGGTCGAAGGCGAAATAGTCCGCCAATGCCTGTTCGACGCGGCTCCGGACCAGGTCGAGGTCCTCGCCGGCATAGGCGAACACCTCCGCGTCAATCGAGACCGGCCGGTAGACGGGATCGAAGAGGTTGATCTCGACGGTGATGACCTTGCGCGATTCCAGATATTCGGCGAGGTCCTGCTTGAGAAGCGCTGACGGCGGACCGCCGCCGTCCGGGGCCACGGCCAGGTTGACCTGGTAGTAGCGGATGTTCTTGCAGTCGTTGACGTCGAGGACCTGGGCTTTGGCCACGCCGGGAAACCCTTCGGCCAGGGCGAGGTAGTCCTCCTTGGTGACCGCCTTCCAGAGCGAGCGCACCTCGGCCGGGGCCTGTCGGCGGGCGTGTTCCAGCGTCTCGCGGTCCGCTCCGCCGGTCGCCGGGACGGGGTTGGTCACCGCGAGGGGAACCAGACCGCCGTCGAGGTAGATGGGGCTGAGAAGCTCGGTGACGAGGTTGGGGCCCAGGTTGCCTTCGGCTCCGAGGGTTTCGAGGTACTCGACGCGGATTTCCGAGCCGGAGTCGGGAACCGCTCCGCGCAATCCGTCGCCGAAGACGATCCGGGTGATGTCAAGCGCATCGGTCTCGGCCATGAAGTGGCGCGAGTCGGAGCCGCTTTCCTGAAAGTGGGATACCTCGGGCCATTCCTGGTCCTGCACCCACACACGGATCGACCCGTGGGCGATTTCCTTCCCGGCCAGGATGATCGGATCGCCCGTTTCCCCGTCTGCCGTAAAGGCCTCGGTCTTGCGTTTTCCCTGGCGCGCGCCTGCATCGACGCTCGTCCGGCTCCGAGGGATCGTCGCGTCTTCGGCCGTCTCGAACACGATGTCGTTTTCTTCCAGACGGGCCCTGCACGTCGTTCCCGCCGGAATCACCAGATCCGCGTCGAGGGGCGCTGCCAGGGAGAAACGCAAAGCGGTCGTCGCAGCCACCGGCCCGTCGAGCCGGTAGCTGATGAGCTTGCAGAGGTTGATGACGTTCTGCCGCTGGCGGGCGGTGGGCAGAAAGGCTTCCGCCGCGTGGGCGTCGAGGTAGTAGGCCAGCATGTCGCCGATGCCGCAGAAGAGTTCCAGCAACACCACACCCAGGTCGGACGCGTTGAAATCCGTCCAGCGGTCGGTGAGCTGCGGCACCCGCGCCAGCAGTTCCCGGCGCAGGGAGTCGTAGTCCTTGTTCGTGTAAGCGATGCTCGCTCTGCCCATTTCCGTTCGTCCGTTGCGGTTCGGTCACAAGTGGTCCCTCCGGACGAGCCGGACGAGGACCCGCTTGTTACTTACCGGCGACGGAGCGGAACTGTCGGGGCGGAGCGGATTGGCGCGGTTCGCGGTAAAAGGGATAGACCAGGTTGCCCTCCACCTGGCTCTGGATGACGCGATAGGCGATGCGGACCGGAAGAAGATTGCGATCCTTGTTCGCGGGGGAATCGTCGAAGGAGACGCCGGTGATGACGATCCGTTTCTCCCAGCGCTTCACGGCGTCGATCACGTAATGGCGGATCAGGCCCTTCAGCACCTCGTCGTTCGGTTCGAACACCAGGTCCTTGAGTTTCGAGCCGAATTCCGGGCGCATGAACCGTTCGCCCGGCCGGGTGCCGAGAATCTGGATGATGCTCTCGTGGATGTGTTCGTGCTCGGTGGAGGTGGCCGAGGAAACCTGCGCGCCACCGGACCGCCGCTGAAAGCGGAAAGGGAACTTAAGCCCGCGTCCGAGAAAATCCAAGGCCATCAATCACGCTCCTCGCAGATGCAGGCGGGCGGGTCACCCGAACCCGTGTCTCCATTGGAGACATCGTCGTCCGGGAAATGAATGACCAAGTCCAACCCGTTCGCCATGGCGACATGGATCGTGCCGTCGGCTTCGATGACGCCCTTGTGACCGCTTTCCATGGCCGTAAAGCCCTTGGCCCCGCCGGGTACCAGACGAACCTCGATATCCTCTCCCACGCCCTCGATCCGGGAAATGCCGAGCACCACCGAGGTGCCCGCGGGGTTGCCGATCATGGCGGTGCGCTCTGACTGAAATACATCCAGCCGGTAACCGCCCGGCAGCTCCACACGGCAGCGCCCCTGCGCGGTCTGTGTCGGATCGATGTCCAGGGGCAGCCCTTCGATCCCGGCCGCTTCGTGGGTCACACGCACCGCCTCGGGCTTGAGCATCAGCTCCCGGCCGTCGGGAAGCATCACCACGCCGCCGCGCGCGGGTTCGAGAGGGGTCACAGAGCCATCCATGCCGATGGCCGTCAGTCTTCCATCCGGTCCCACCCGAACCATGCCACCGTCGGCGAGGGTGAAAATGCGTCCTCCGTCGGGAAGATCTCTCACGGCGGTACCCGCCGGCATGGCGGCGAAGGGGTCAAAGTCCTGCGGCATCGGTTGATCCACGACCTGCATGTATTGCTGCGCGCTCTCGGCATGCGCCTCCAATACCGTTTGAGCTTCCGCCCGAAGGACTTCGGATGCGTCGTGACTCTGCTGCAGAATGCCTTTGATCTCGGCCAGGCTGTCTCGAATCTGTCGGAGATAGGGCTCATCACCCTCGCAGTCCGTCACGCCGAGACCGGCCGCAAGCAGACGCACTAGTGCCATGATCTCGTAATGGGACGGCGACGAACTCGTCTGCTCGATGATCGGCCCGCCTTCTTCGCCGTAGCCATATCCGTACCCGTATCCAAAACCTTCTTCGTCCAACATCACCATAACGAATAACTCCTATGACGGAATGCCATAGCCGCCTCCGCTTTGCTCGATTACTTCAACTTGGATGTAGCGGACACTATCCCGCGAAGGAGAATCGTAGACCATGATGACCGTCGCTCCGACACTCCAACCGAGTTGCACTCGTCCTTCCCAGTCGACCCAGGCAATGTCCGAATTGACGGATTCGTACTGCAATTCGCCCTGGGGGTTTCCACGGATCGAAAGGGGGATCGACATGGACCACCAACTGCGGGTGACCCTGATCGATTTTGGAAATACATCCCAGTAACGGAAATCCATCCTCGGTCCTCAGTCGTTGGTGTTCAGGCTGCCGGTCACGATGATCGCGCCGCAGGCCGTGATGTCGCCGATGCGTGCGTTGGGCAGCCCTTCGGTCGCGGTGTCGAGGCTGCCCGTCACTATGGGGGTCACGCCGTGGCCCGGTATCGGGCAGACGTGCAGATCGCCCAGCCGCGCCGCAGGTCTTCCGTTGACGACGGTGCGAAGCGCGCCGGTGACGATCACGCCGCCGTGACTGGAGATATCGCCGAGTCTCGCCTGGGGTCTTGCCATGGTTATTTTCCCGTCAGGACGTGGACCAGAAAGCCGACCACGCCGCCCACGGCTCCGCCGACAGTGAGCACAAGACCGACCACTTTCCACATAGTCTCGACGCCCATCTTCTCGTTCATCCCCGACTGCAGGTTCTTGATGTCATCAGCGTGGCGACGAAGGTCGTCCTGAATGTTCCGCACCAGGAGGTCCACATTCTCCTTGTCGGATTTCTTCTCGATCTCGCGTTCGATTTTCTCGAGTCGCGCCTGGATTTCCCTTCGGTGGTCTTCAAGGATGGTACGGAACTCAGCCCGCCACGATTCAAAGGTGCGCGCCAGGAGCCGTTCACTTTGGTCCCAATTACACGGTGTGTGGCCGAGTTCACGTTCATCCATCGGGGTTTCTCCTTTTCAATGAGAATCGCTCGTGAATCTGAAGATCGACTTCGAAGCGCTCGGACAGGCCACGACGTTTCAAAGCCCTTGAAATGGCCTCCCGAGACCAGTTGACCTGCTCCAATCTCATCTCGTGGGAAACGGATTTGGGATGGATACGGTAATGGTAAAGAGGTTTTTGGATGCGACGGATCTCTGTGATTTCCGACAGACGCAAGCAAAGGTCGTAATCCTCGGCGCATCTGAACTCGTCGTCGATGCCGCCTGCCTGCTCGAAAACCGAGCGTCGGATGAGGCGAAAATGGAAGGTCATGAAGTCGAGAAGCAGTCGATCTTTGGAATATGGAATTCGGCAACGCCTGCCGTAACTCTTGACCTGGTCGGATGTGTCGATGACCTGGTAGTCTGTGTAAACCATTCCGACCGACGGGTTGCCATCCAAGACTGCGGCGGTTTCCTCCAAAGCCGTGGGAGCGAGCGTATCGTCGCTGTCCACCCAGCACAGGTATGGTCCGAAGGTATCCGCCAAGGCGGACTTCAAAGACTTGACGGCTCCTCTGTGGTCATAGGCGGCGAGGCGAACCCGGCTGTCCTTTTTGGCGCATTCGATGGCCACTTTCGCAGTCCCATCACTTGAGCCATCGTCCCAAACGAGCAGATCGAAATCCTGGTAGGTTTGGGCAAGAACGCTTTCGATGGCTCTCCCGATGTAGCGCTCGCGGTTATATCCCCTGATGATTATTGAAACGGTTGGATACATATGTTCTTCCTCTACGGGTTGATCAACACCTTGTTCGTCGAGCGGATGACGATGTTCCCCATGACAGCGTCCATGAGGATCATGCTTCCGGACTTGTCCGTGGCTTGGATGCGCTCCTGACCGGCTGCCGCGTTCATCACGACGACTTGGCCGGCCTTGTCCGTAAGACGGATCATCTCGGTCCCGGCGGTGGAATCGATAAGGATTTCCTGTGTGCCGCAGAGGCCCCAGATGTGGACCTTCTCCTTGCCATTGGTGGTGTCGATGAGAATCTTCTGCCACCGGGCACGGGACTTGTCGCAGGACTGGATGTGGATTTTTTCCTTGTCCTTCCAGGCCTCCCAGCGCACGAACTGGCGGCACAGATCGGTGATCTCGATCCGGGCCTTCTGGTCTTTGATGTCCGAGTCGATGTCGAGCTGGTCGCCCTGCTCGGCGTCCCTGGTTCCCCGGCGGCGCGCATTGCCGGTCTGAACGTCGCGCTTCACGCGGCATTCCATGTGAAGAATCTGTCCGGCCCGGTCGATGACCTTGAGGAACTCCTCCTCGTCCCGGTCGTCGAGAACGATGGTGTGACCGGTCTCGGTCTTGAGAAGAACCTTGCGGCGCGGGCAGTAGTACGGCGGGTGGCCGTGGTGTTTCTTGTGCTCCAGGTCGTCCCGCCGGTCGGGCTTGTGTTCGAGCTTGTCCTCACAGTCGGTGCAGGTCGGATCGGAGCACAGGCGTTTGGATTCCTCCGGTTGTTCTCCGGGGTTCGTCTTGGCCAGCCAGACGCCGGACCAGATCGGGTATTGGACGTTGCCGCCCTCGAACTCGGCCCAGACGGAAGCCCCTTCCTCGGGGATGAGAAACACGCCGATGTCCTCGTTTCCGCCGTAGGCAAAGCAGGGCCACGCCCATTCAGACCAGTTCTCCTTGCCGGTTCCGAGCACCGCAGGAATTTCGAGCCGGCAGCGGCCGAGCCGCTCCGGATCGTTGTTGTCCCTCAAGAACGCTCTATACTTTCCGTACCAGCGGTTTTTGTAGCGTTCCTCGTGCTGGCGGTCCTGTGTCTCGATCACGATTCGTCCCTCGCATTACTTCAGCGGCAGGAAGCCCCGAAGCACCTCGCGCACTATGCGGGTGACGGTTCCGTCCGGCGTCTTCTTCGGATCGGCCTTGGCCACGGCATGACGAAGGGCGTCCTGCGCCGCGGTTTCGAGCTTGAGTTCCTGGCCGGCGACGCCGGTTTTGACCTCTTTCGCTCCGAGCCGCTCGATGACGCCGATCACCGCGTCAAGTGCCGAGGCCTTGGCCCGGCCCCAGGCCGTGAGCTTGATGACGGTAACGAGCGTCACAAACAAGGTCGCGATGAGTTCCTTGTGGTCCAGGACGAAAGTCAGAATCTGTTCAAGCTGTTGCATTGCGTTCACCTCCGTTGGTTTTCATGGCTTCTTCGAACGAAACGTATTGGCCGTCGAGGTGTCCCCATCGGGTCCGCACCTCGCGGATGTCCACGTGGACAAATCCTTGCTCCGGGTAGACGCCGATTCCGCCGTTACGGAAGGCGGCCACCTGCTCGGCGAGTTCGTACATCCCGGTGACGGATAAGCTCTTGATCACGATGTCCGCGGCGTGTCCGCGCAGATGCCGACTCTGTTTTGCACCGCCTACCACCCGGTTGTGCTCGGGGCAGCGGTAGCCGCTGGTGACGCGGATTGGAGCGTTTGCGAGGTCTCGCAACTCCTGGAGCGCATCCACCAGGCGTGGATCGATGTCGGCCTTGCCGCAGCAACGGCAGGCGAACTCGCTTCTGGAGAAATTCCGGCTCAGATCTCCCATATGTTCTTTCCTCCTTACAGCCTCCGCCCGCTATCCGCGTCGATGGTCACCATCGGCGGCGGCTCTTCCTTCGGCGTTGGCGGAGCTTCCTGGTCGTTCTGCTTGCCCTTGGCCTCGTCCGACTTGTCGCCGGCCCCTTTGCCCAGAGCGTTTTTCTTGAGTTTCAGTTCGCAGTGATATCCGCCCTCGCCGAAAGCGTGGCGGACCGAATGGCAGTAGTAGACGCCCGAGAATTTGCGGCCCACGCCCTTGACCTCCACGTTCTGCTTGGCGCGCAGCGCGGGGATACCGATGGTCACCGCGTCGGCTTCCACCTGACGGAGTTCCGCCTCGCGAAATTTCCCCTCGGAAAGGTCCTGTGCCGGTTCCTGCCGGGGCTCCTCGTGAAAGCCCTCGGAACGGTCAAAGGTGGGGACCACCTGCCCGGACTCCTGCTCCTTGTAAGCCCCTTCGCCGGTGTTCCCATCCACCAGATAGGTCCGTTTCCCCAGCGAGGTCCGCTCCGGGGTGGTATCGTTGTTGGCCTTGTGCTCGACCGGCTCCTTCTTGCGCGGGTCCACGCCCACGGCCTTGGTCTCGACGCCCGCTCCCTTGGCCCCCTGCGATTGCGTCGAGGGGCGGAATGAACGTAGAACGCCTTTGCGGTCGGTGAAGTACTCGAGGATCGCGGCGGGCTTCTTGTCCAGATCGCGGGGATGGAAATGCAGCTCGTCGTCCTGGATGTAGAAGACGTATCCGGTGACGCCGTCGCCGTCCTTGTCCCGCGCCTTTCCGGCCAGTTCCTTGAGAAACTGGGCGTCGGAAACGTTACTCTGCGTTACGCGCAGATGGCGGGCTTTCGTGGGCGTAACCACCGGACTGAGGCCGTTGGCCCCTGCGATCTCCTCGGCGATCTCGGAATAGAGAATGCCGGGAGCGGGCTTCTGCCAGACCTTCTGGTTCTCCTTCCCGGCCAGCTTGAAGCCTTTGTCATAGGCCTTGATGCGAATGGTCGGGTCACCGTCCTCCGGGAAGTCGTAATCGATATCCTTGATGACGGCTTTCTTTCGCGGCGAGAGATTGCCGACATACCCGAAGCGTGCGACGATCTCGTTGCCCTCTTGGAACAGGGGATCGTCGACGAACTGGAGGTTCCGGTCGGTGACCGCCAGCTCCAGGACGTCGAGTTCCTCCTCGTTGTCCTCGAAGACGAACGAAGTGATCTCTTGCGTGATATCCGCCGAGAGGGTCTGCCCCTCGATCTGGATCAGAAAGGTCGGTTTGAAGGTGTCGATATCCATGCGCCGGTCTCCAGTCGGTCCGCCTGAAGGACGGACTCCACCGGATACTTACCGGCGCGCGGCGCGAGGTGTCGGGATGGATGGATGCGTCCGGGGGCTCAGTCCAGAAGCCGCATGCTGACGTGTTCCGCCGAGGGGATGCGTAGGATGGTTCCCGGCGTCAGTTCCAGAGGGAAGAAAAGGTCGTTGTAGTCGCAGATGATCCACCAGAGATCGGCCTGTCCCAGATAGCGATGGGCCAGCAAATCGACCCGGTCCCCCTCGATCACCGTGTGAAACCGGTCGTCGTGGCGTGGCTTGCCTGCTGTCGGAAGACGCGTGCCCAGGAAATCCCCTTCTCCCGACGTGTAGAGAATGGATGCCGCGTATCTGGATCGACGTCCGATCATCCGCGCACCTCCGAATAGTCCACGGACTGGTCGATGTACTCCTCGAGCAACACGTCCACCTCCGCATGCTGAGGCAGCAGGTTGTCCCGGTCGAACATGTGGAAGAACCGGGCCTTCACCTGGCGGACGACGCAAAGCACGCCCGGATAGAGGTCTCCGAACATGAAGATCACCCGGTGCGGAGCGTTCTTGAGCATGGTTCCGGCGTGTTCGGGATAGAGCAGAGAGCGCAGCCAGTCCACCGACTCCTTCACGGACCCTTTGAAGAAGACCAGCTTGAAGCCGATCTTGCGCGGCTCGCCGGCCACGTACTGGTAGCGGGGATGGCTCATGCCCGGAATCTTGATGGCCGCATAGGCCGTGCTCTTCTCGTCGACGATGTCGTTCGGGTTGTACTGGAAATCGAGGTAGTCGCCCGTATCCACGTCCACCAAGTACGCGGTGATCTCTTTCTGGTCCCAAGCCACGGCTACAGCACCTCCAGTTCGACCACGGGCTTGCCCAGACGCCTGGCATGATCGACTTCCCGGCGCATGCCGTCGGAAAGACCGTCGCCGGTGAACACCCAGACCTCGTCGCAGATCTCCATGAACGTCAGGCCGCAGGCGATACCTGCCTCGCGTTCGGACGCCTTTTCGTCATCCAGGAAGCGTGTGTAGAGAAGGTGCGGCGCGAAGGGCGCGCAACCGCGTGCCACCGCCTTCCGGCAGAGCCGTTCGGCGGTCGCCGTGTTCCGGGGAACGTCCCCGGCGTACCGGCTGCAAATGAATACTCGTTTCATGCGTTCCTCACAGCGTCTCGTAGTTTTTGATCTTGCGCTCGCGCAGGTCCCGGTACACTGAACGGGCCACCTGCCGTCCGTCGAGCAGCGTGGTCACCGACACCTCGATGGGCCGCTCGCCGAGCTGATCCAGTTTCGCCAGCAAGGAATCGAGCGCCGGACCAAGCGTCTCTCCCGGAGGTACGGCCGGCATCCCGGACTCCGTACCGAGCGATCCTTTGGTTTCGCCGAGAAGACGGGCTTGGCCGCTGGGAAGAGAAGCGGCCGGTTGCTGCATCTGCGCGGTCGATATGGTGCTTTCCATATCGGAGGCGACCGGTGGAGTCTCTCCTGCCATGACCGGGGTGAGCGCCAGAGTTCCCGCCAACATTGCCGGAGCGGCGATCTTTCCGGTCAGCCCGGTCATGAAGCCGAATGCGCGGGTCATGGCCTCGGCGGGCGCGGACGCCGCCTTGGTGATGCCTCCGGCCAGGGCCTGAATCAGCGCCGCACCGCTTCGGGTCAGGTCCGCGAGCGGGCCTTCCTTGGCATCGGAGAAGGGCAGCAGATTCCGCACGAACGAAAGGGCCGACTTCGCCGCCTGATACGGCGCGCTCACGGCGGACTTGATACCCTCTCCCACCGCGGTCATGAACGCCTTGCCGCTCTCGAACGCCGATCCCGCCAGTGCGGACACGCTGGACGCCAGAGATCCGAAGGCACTCGATGCGGAGGTTTTGATTTGTTCCCATGCGGACGATGCGACCGATGTCAAACCCTCGAACGGGGCCTTGATCCACTCCCAAGCGCTCTGCGCCATGGTCTTGATGTTGTTCCATGCCGTCGACGCCGTGCCGGTGATCAGGCTCCAGGCGGAGGCAGCGCTCCCGGCGATCCAGTCGAAGGGCGCGGAAAATAATGACCAGGACGACTGGAACAGCGAACCGATCCGGCTCCATCCACCCTGCAGAAGGTTGGCGATTCCATCCCAGGCCGCGCCGGCAGAAGTTTGAACCCGGTCCCAGGCCGCTCCCGCGGAATCAGCGATCCACGAAAAGGGCGTGCTGACGAGCGACCAAGCCGTGCGCCCGATGCTCCCGATGCTCCGCCAGAATCCGATTGCGGCGCTCGCGATGCCGTTCCATGCGGTCCCGGCTGCGGACTGCATCCAACCGAAGGGCGCGGACAACACGCCCGCAGCTCCTCGCCCGAGCGTTATGAGCCCGTTCCAAGCGCTCGATGCCGCAGTACTGACGCTACGCCAGACGGCGGATGCGGCTTCCGCCCCTATCCTGAACGGCCAGGTGACCGCGGAGAGAATGCCGCTTCCCAGGCTTTTCAAGCCGTTCCCTACCCAGCGGACCGCGTCCAGCATCCCTTGCAGCGCCAGACCCAGCACCTTGCCCGGCAGGGAGAGGACGCCGAGCATTCCCTTGGCCAGTGTTTTGAGGATGGCCGCTCCGGAGCCCGTGAGGTCCGACAAGGGACCGGTCTGCGCGTCTGAAAAAGGCAGCAGTCTGCGGAGCCAACCGAGAGCCTTCTTGAGCATTTCGAACGGATAGGTGACCGCCGACCAGATGCCTTTGCCGAAGGCCACGAGAATCGCCTTGCCCGCCTCGAAGAAAGTCGTGTCGCCGGAAAGAAACCCCCAAACCGCGCCGAAGATCTCGGCCAACGTCTTGACCAGCGGTAGGTCCATAAAAGCGGCCGCCAAAGCCGATGCCGCGGAAACGAAGAAACTCCCAACGGCGGAAAAGAGTCCCTTGATGAAATCCCAGACACCGACGATCACGTCCCGGGCCCAGCGGAACGGCGTGGCCAGAAAATCGAAGACCGCGCCGCCGACGGCTTTGAGCCCGTCGAGCACGGAGAGGTCACCGGTGAGTACCTGCCAAACCGCGTAAACGACGCGGGCTGCCATGCGGAGCGCCTCGACCAAAAGCCGGACCGGCAGAAAGAACTTGTAGATGAACTTCCCCGCCTCGATGAAAGCGGTGACGATGGTCTTGCCGAGCCAGACGACCGCGCGCACCACCCAAGCCACCACCGTGATGACGGCCGCCAGGTTGTAGATGACGAATTTGAGGAGATACGCGCCGACCTTGGCGATCACACCGAGAACCGTGCCGAGGGTCTCTCCGAGACTCCGGTAGGAGGAGGCGTCGGCGGAAGATGCCGCCAAGCCGAAGATTTCAAGGACCGAGAAGATCGCCTTATAAAGCGTGCCGTAAGCCTGCATGAGCGCCCGGACCGCGGGTTCGAGAATCGCTCTGATCTTTCCGAACGCATCGGAGAATGCCTGCCACAAGCCGGTAAGAAATTGGCGCACCCGGTAGTAGATGCGAAAAACCGTGACCACCAGTCCCATCAGTCCGGCCTGTTCGAGCTTCTGGGCCAGGTCGGCCGACATGGTCCCGGCTCCGCCGGAAAGCGATGTAACGAGCGCCCGGATTCCCTGGAATACGAGTTGCACTTTTTCCCACGCGCCGAGGATGGTGTCCCTGATGCCGGCGAAGTTGGTCTCCCAGGCTCGTTTGAGGAGATAGACGGCGAGTACCACACCACCGATGATCGCTATCACCGGAAGGAAATATGCGGCGAACGCGCTACCTACACCGGCGATTGTCGCGCCCATGGCGGCAAGCCCTGCCTTGATGGCGGGGAGCATCAAACCGATGGTCCCGGCCGCGGCGATCACTCCACCGACGACGACCAGCACGGCACCCAGGGCCATGGACAAGGTCAGAAGGACCCTGGTCAAGCCCGGCATCGAACGTGCGAGCTTCTGAAAAAACAGGACGGCCTTCGATATTCCCTGGATGATAGGGGTGACCACCGGCAGAAGCGTGCGGCCGAGAATTTCAGCGAGGTTTCCGACCTGCTGGCGCAATAGCTGAAACTGACTCCCGATGTCCATGTTCATGGCCCGCGCCATTTCCTCGGTGACGGCGGTGCCGCTTTTCATCGCCTGCTCGATGGTGCGGATGTTGCCCTCCAGAGATTCCATCCCCTGGGACATTTGGAGCAGAAACTTCACCGCCTCATCGGAGCCGAAGGCCTTCTTGATCTGGACCTGCGCGGCAGCCTGGGTAAGGTCCGGAAAGCGCGACTTGATCTCTTGAAGAATGGGGATGACCCCTTTGAGCCTTCCTGCGGAATCCACGAAGGACAATCCCAATTGTTCACCGGCCTCGGCCGCCTTCATGATGAACGCCTTGTAAAGTGTTCCGGCTTCCGAACCGGGCATGGTGGTCTGCAATTGCCCGAGAATAGCCAGTTGTTCCTGAAGCGGGATGTTGGAAGCGGCGGCGACCGCGCCGATGTTCTTGACGGCTTCCGCCATCTGCGCCCCGGTGGTCTTGAAAGACGCTACGGTCTGAGCCATGGCCCCGGAGAAAGCCTTGGCCCATTCCATGTCGGTCATATCCGCCATGATCGGCTTGAAGATGCCGTACCCGGTGGTGAAGGTGCCGACCATCTCCTGGATGCTGGCCTTGGTGGCCTTGGCGGTAAGCGCGGCCATGGCGGAGAAGGTGCCCACGGCTTCGTCGGAGAGGCTCGACAACGCCGACTTGACGTCATAGGCCGCGCCGATGAACTCGGCCTTGCTGTAACCGGCCCAGGTGTTGGTGAAGCTCTCGGAGGCGTCCTCGAGGGCGCGAAGGTCCTTGATTCCGAGCGACGCCATTTCGCCCAGGGCCTTCTGGGTCGCGGCGGTAGAGGCGATGAGTCCGACGGGCACGGCCATGAGCGCCAGCCCCGCGCCGATCATCATGGTGCCCTTTTGGATGCGGTCGAGGTTGCGCGTCATGCGCTCGCTGGAAGCCGCCACTGTCGCGTCCAGCGACTGCATGGACGACTGGACCCGGGCCGCGTTCTGCGAGAACGCGTCCTTCATCGAGACGATGATGCCGAGTCCGAGATCTCCGTTCATGTGCGCCTGCGCTCCATTTCTTCACGCTCGAAAGCAAGCTGCCGCTCCAGTGCCTCCACGAATTCGCGGCGGACAGAGAGCGGCAGCACCCGTGTTTCCGAGAAACCCCAGTGGAGCCCGCCGTAGGCGAGGAAAAACGCGTCCCTTACAAGCGAACTCCGGGGAATAAAAAACCCGGCTCCGCCTCCAAGCGGGTGCGGATGCGTATGCCGCAGGAGTCGCAGTCGGTCTCCACGGTAGTGTCGATGCCCGCGTCCACCCTCAGCATTTCCTGCCGGAGGGCGCTGCGATCACGCATCGACATGTCGTTCATGAGCTTTTTGCTCGGCGACGCTCCGTCCACGTCGATGATTCGGATCAACATGGCGGAGGAGATGGAAGGTTCTTTGAGTGCGGCCAGGCGTTTCTCCTTGTGGCCGTCCAAATATCCGAACCGGACCTTGCCCCCGGAACCGGGCAGCGTGAACGCGAACTCCCGTTCCTCTCCGTAAGGCGTGACCTCCAGCTCCTCGAGGTTGACCGTGACGGCGTTCGCCGCTCGGCAGGCGGTGTTCGGGCAGGTCAGTTCCAGCTCGACCTCATCGCCGAGGGAGATCTGACGCAGCCGGACAAGAACAAACAACCGGTCTCCGGAGAGGAGGTCGAGCACATCCTTCACCGCCGGTTCGTCATTGTCCCCCAGCCGCACGATGCAGTTCTTGAGCACCTGATTCACGGCGTCGCCGGTGCGGATGAGACGCTGGTTGGTGAGCAATTCCTCCTCGGCCCCGGTCATCTCCCGAAGCTCGATCTCGAGGCCGCTCGGCAATTCAAAGGTGTGCATGATCTACCTCCTCGGATCAGGTCCAATACTGGAAGCAAATGCTGAGCTTCTCGATGGTGTTGTCGGTGTTCGCGCCCTCGAGTTCGTCGTACTCCAGGACCTTGATCCACGCGCCGTGCAGGGTCCATCGTCGCGTTTCGTTGCCGGTTCGGTCGTAGCGGACGAGGTCGATGTCGCGCATGTAGTCGTTCGGCAGGCCGCCGACCACGGCGTTGACGTCCACCTGTTTCTTGATCCACTCCCTGGCGGCCTCGTCGGAACCGTCCTGGAGAATCCCCTTCTCGAGGGTGATGTCTTCGAACTTGACCCGACCGGCCACCTTCTGGTCGAACATGGAACCGGCGGGCGCGAAGGCCACCTCCTCGAACTCGGTCTTGGGTTCCTGGCCCTTCTTGAAGAGCGCCACGTCGAAGCCGTTCACCTCGACGGCGAATTGCCAGTTTTGATACAAACTTTTGGGCATGTTGCCGCTGCGCATGGTTTACCTCCTTACCCGGTCTTGAATATCTCTTTGAAATCAGCCCCCGTGGCGGTGAGCACGAAGTTGAGCTCGATGAATTCCGCCGTCTTGGTCGGCTTGACGAAGACGCGCGCCACGAGTTCGTTGCGGTCGATCACGGCCGGGGTGTTGGTCTCCTCGTCGCACTGGACGGCGAAGTCGTAGAGCCCGCCCTTGTCCTTTATGTCCTGCATGAAGGGGTTGATCAGCCGGATCAGCGCCCGCCAAGTCTGCGGGTTGTTGGGTTCGAAGACCACGAAGCGCGAGGACTCGGCGATGGCCTCCTCGATGAACATCATCAGCCGCCGCACGTTCACGCGGTCGAGGGCCGAGGGCTGGCTTTGCAGGGTCTTCTGCCCCCAGATGTTGATGCCGCTGTCGGGGAAGGAGGCGATCACGTTGACGCCTTCGGGATAGAGGACGTCCCGTTCGCCCCGGCTGGTCTTGTAGCCCAGGGACAAGGCGTTGAAGACCCGGCCGCGGTCGATACCAGCGGGCGCGTACCAGACATGGGTCTTCTTGTCGCTGCGGGCGTAGCACCCGGCCACGGCTCCGCTGGGCGGAACGAGCTTGCGCTTGCCGGTCACCGGGTCGTTGATCTCGATCCAGGGATAGTAGAGCGCGGCATAAGACGAGTTGAACGCCCCGTGGGAGTACATCCCCTGGCCCTTGCGGAAATCCACCGCTTCCAGGGGTTCGAGGTGAATGGGCGCTTCGGCCAGAAGCATGAGGTCCTGGCGGTTTTCCGCATAGGTGATGCCGGCGTGGATCACCTCGGCGGTCGTGACGCCGGGAACCATGATCAGATTCAGCGCGTCGATCTCGTCGAAGGCGTAGAACCCGGTGTGCTGGGAGGGATCGCCGGAGTAGTCGGCGTCGTCCAGCCCCGTAAGACCGTCGTCTCCTCTCGAAAGATCGAACACACCGATCACCGGCCGGTCCGACGGAAGGCCGGATGCCGTTCCAAGGTCCTCGACGGTGATGAAGTCCGACCGTTCGTTGACAGCCAACTCCACATGATTCGGAGCCGCTTCGTCCATGGAGAGGTCCTTGAAGACCTCAACGACCTCACCCTTGTGGCGGACCACCAGGTTGAACGCGCCGCTCGGATCGAGAGAACCGTCTTCTACCTGAACGGAGAGCCGTGCGCCCCAGGTTCCTTCATCGGCCGCGCGTACCTTGAGTGTGTCCATCGCGTCCATGCCTCCGGACAGATTCGCCGAGGCCGCGGCTTGGACAATGCCCGCATCCTGCGTTTCCGCCGTGACCAGCGCGGAGGCCTCCGGAGACCCGAAGACCGCGGCGACCACCTGGTCCGCTGTGGATACAGGATCGCCCGCCCCGTCGGTGGCCAGGTTGACGGTGACGGCCTGTCCGAGGACGCCGATAGACAAAGGGGTGTCATTTCCCGCAGCGACGAGTTCGACGGAGACGGCGTTTCCCGCGGCACCAAGCTGAATCGCCCGCCACGCGATGCGATCCGTGCCGACGGTGCCGGTTGCGAGTGACGCCGTCGCGGCGCGCCGGTCCTTGAGGACGGCTTGCGCCTTCACGGCGGTCAGGGTGTTCCGGTCCGTGGGATCGGTCAGATGGGCGATGCGGTTCACGAAAAGGACGGAGCCGCCGTTATCGAAAAAAGCCCTTGCGGCGTAGGCGAGGTATCCGGCCTGCATGTAGGAGCCGAATTTGTTGATGAACTGCTCCCAGCTCGTGACCAGCACGGGCTTATTGATCGGGCCGCGTTCGGCCACGCCCACCATGCCGCAGGAGGAGGTGGATATCTGCTTGACGTAGAAACTGAAGTCGACTTCGCGGGTATAGATGCCCGGTGATAGATATGTGCCCATGGGTTACCTCCGTTTCCGACGTTTGCCGCCGTTTGCGCCGGTGCTTTCCGTCTCGGTCTCGACCGGCTCTTCCCGCGGCGTCTCGGGTTCGGGAACGGTCGGCGTCGCCGGCGTCAGCGACACGAAGCCCCGCTTTGCCGCGGCATCGATCTCGGGGGAAATGTCGTCCTCTCCCAGCGTTCTGCGCTCGCGGGGATTCAGATGAAGTCCCCGGCCGCTTCCCGAGATGTGGAACGTGAGCGGTTGGAACAGAAGATTCTTGATTTCGATCACAGTGGTTCCTCCTTGTTTCATGGGGTATGGAGCCGATCCTCCTCGACGCCGTCCCGGAACTCGAACCGCCGGTCTTTGATGAGCGGGCCCGTTTCGACGAGGCCGTCGTAAACCGGACAGTCCTCGATCCGGCAGCGGCCGCTGCTCTGGCGCAGGTTCGACAGGTTCACCCGTCGCAATCCGCCCAAGGGAACGATCTCCGTCAGGTTGAGGAAGCCTCGGTCTTCCACGGCCAGGATCGGGTTGAGCTGATAAAAACGGGCCACTCTTTCCTGGAGGTCCAGCAGTTCACCTTCGTGGCCGGCGGTGACGATGACGTCGAAGTCGAGGTGGTAGAGCCGGGGATACCGGCACTCCTCATAAACGAGGTTCGGGATGTCCTTTTCCTGCATACGGGCCATGGTGCGTCGGTCTCCGTTTTCCGCCAGCGTCGGTCCCTGCAGAATCAAGCTCGGGACGTTGGGCACCTCGAAGACGTCGTCAGCGGCGACGAGCAGCGCGTCCGGGACGATCTCCGCCTTGACCAGGCGGATCAGATTTTCAACGACTGTGCGAACGGTTTCCAAAGTCAGGTTCCTCCGGTTCAAGCGAATGTTTCCGCTGGATACCTACCGGAGGCGGCCGGGAAGTGTCGGAGCCGCTTTTTCGTATAAAAATACCACTTGACAAAATTTTGTTGAGTGGTATATTTAAGAAAAACACAGAAAGGAGGCGACCATGAATCTGCAGATACTCGCCAAAAATGTGAGGCGGTTGAGAACTGCGAATCGCTTGAGCCAAAGCGCTCTGGCGGATAACGCGGGTCTCTCCTTGCCGGCGATAAAGAGTCTCGAACTCGCAAAGAGCGAGCCGCGGATGAGGACCATGCAGGCTATCGCCAAGGCCCTCGATGTGAAGATTCAGGAGCTTTTCCAGCCGGTTCGGGAATTGCGCACCGTCCGGTTCCGTTCGGCGAAGCGGATGCAGAATCGCGAGAATGTTCTGGCCGAGGTGGCGAGGTGGCTCGATGATTTCAATTTCCTCGAGGAGAGTCTGAAAAAAAAGATGCCGTTCAGCCTTGGCGCTGTCCGGAGACAATGCTCCAGAAGCCGCCTTGCCGAGGCGGCCGGACTCTGCCGGAAAAAACTGGGGCTGAAGGTCACCGAACCCATCCACGACATCTGCGGTCTGCTCGAACACGCGGGCGTGAAGGTTTTCCCCGTCCCCATGGCTTCCGATAGTTTCTTCGGCCTCTCCGTGGGCGAGGAGGACGGCGGGCCGGCGGTGGTGGTGAACGTATGGGAACGGATTTCGGTGGAAAGGCGTATTTTCAGCGCCGCCCATGAACTCGGTCACCTTATGTTGCATCCCGACGCCTACGACGTCACCAAGGTCGATGAGAGCAAGGAGGAAGAACAGGAAGCCGACCGTTTTGCCGGGCATTTTCTGATGCCGAACGAGGGGTTCCGCAAGGAATGGAATGAAGCGGCCGGATTGCACTTCGTCGACAGGGTCTTCAAGGTCAAGCGCATTTTCCGGGTCAGCTATAAAACCGTTCTCTCGCGTCTCCTGGAAGAAGGGGCCGTGGACAAGTCCATCTGGATGAAGTTCAACATGGCCTATCAGCAACACTTCAACCGGAAGCTTTCCTTCAAGGAAGAACCGATGGGCATCGATCCGGCGGAGCCGTTCGGGATGCAAAGGTTCGATTTCTACGAAGACCGATTCAAACGCCTGACCAGGGAAGCGGTGGAAAAAGACAAAATATCGCTCAGCCGCGGCGCGGAGATGCTTCGGATCGGTATTGAGGAGATGCAGGACCTGCTCCAGAATTGGGAGGTCATTCTGTGACACGCCGCCCGGCTCCCCGCAAGTTGATGATCATGGACGCATGCGTGCTGATCGATTTCATCAAGGCGGAGCGGGCCGTGCTGGAACTCGTGGTGAAACATATCGGTCCGCTGCACGTGACCAGCCCGGTCGTGGACGAGGTTAACGAAATCGATGATGAAAACGAGCTGGTAGCCCTCGGACTGATCATCATCGAGCCGGAAATCGAAGATGCATATGCCGCCGGCGGCCGATCCGGACCGTTATCGTTCGAGGACTGGCTGTGTCTGCTTACGGCCAAACGGCATGGTTTAACCTGCGTGACCAACGACAAGAATTTACGGAAGTTGTGCAAACAGGAAGGGGTTTCGTTGCTGTGGGGGCTTGAGCTTGTGGCCGAACTGCATAAGGTCGGCGGAATCACCGGCAAAGAGGCGGAGGCTTTTGCTCAAACCGTGAGGCGGTCGAATCCCAAGCACATCACCGAGAAGATCGTCTCGCGTTTTGCGGATCTCATTCGGCGGCAGGAAGGTCACAGGTCCCGGACATGATGATCCGGGCATTTGAGCATTATGGGAATTCCGTCACTCAAACCTGGTGACGATACAGTGCGACAATGATCGCACCAATAACCCAAGAAGAGGTATATATCCAATGGCAAAAGATGATCCTTCAATGCGCGGTAACAGATCGCGAAATCAAACGAATGGCCGTCTCAGAGACACTCGCGACGACAAGCACGTGGGCACGCTGGAAGAACAGTACGATAGGGATTTCGGGGTGCGCTCGGACATGCATGTGGACACTCTGCTCAAACAGACCGGTCATTCATCGGTGAACAAGCTTATCAAGAGCGGAATCGGTAAGAAGGAATAAAGACCGCCTATCAGATTACCGAGCGGATGGCCTGGCGGTAGTCCTCGATGATCTGCTCGCGGTACTTTTCCATGGTGGGATGCAGGAAGGGACGGGGCGGGATGACGATCACCGCGCCGTTGGGATGCTGGATGGTGGCTCCGTATTCCATCACCGCGCCGATGTTCACCAGGTCGTCGCCGTCCTTGTTGACCGTGCCGCGCAGTAGCCCCACGAAAGCCCGGTCCGAAAGGATGCGCTGAGTGATCGAATTGACGAGGAAGCCGGTGTCGATCAGGGCCTTGCTGGAGCCCTTGCGCGCGATGGTGCTCTCGGCCAGCTTGACGAACGCCTTGCCGCCTGGTGCCTGGGAGCGGATACCGCGCTTGATCTCGCGGACGAGGAGAAGGGCGTTCTTGATGGTCGCCTGCCGGATCGCCAGAGCGAGCCGGGCTCCCGGATTGGCGGCCAGTTTCGCTTTCGCTTTGTCCCAATCTCCGAAGCGCTTAACTCCCATAAATCTTTCTCATTTTCAAAAGTATTTCTTTTAGATTTAAGCCAAGGCAAAAACGATTGCGGGCATGAACATCATGTCATAGCTTCCAGTGGCAGTACAAGTTTTCGACCCATTTGGAGGATCTTCCCAGAGTCTTTTAGCCGTTTCATAACACGTGTAATACTGACGCGATGCGCTCCGATCAAAAAACCCAAATCTTCATGCGTTAACGGAAATTGAATGACATAGCCTTCTTCCTTTTTTTCACCATGTTCCCGAGCTACATTGAGGAGGACACGGTAAAGTCTTTCTTCTAGGTGAGTTTGGGACATGGCCCCAACTCGATCAGTTAACTGAGCGATACGACCACTTAAGTTCTTGATGACCTGGAGACCGATATTGGGATATTCAAGAACCAATTTTTCAAACCGATCTTTTGTAAAGCTGCACACCAACGTCTCCTCCATACTCCACGCACTCACAGGATAGTTGAAATCGTCGTTAAATATATACTCCCCCAAAAAATCGCCAGGCTTCCTTATATCCAGAGTTAGTTCCGTACCATCCTCTAAGAGTTTGCTCAATTTTACGCGACCGGCTTTGATCAACGAAATCTGTTTCGCTGTATCGCCTTGCATAAAAACTGATTGGCCCACTTGATATCTTTGACGCAACGCCCCTTTGACGACCGCTTCCACTTCCGCCTGACGCAGGCCTTCAAAAACCCACAGCTGCCCGATGCATATTTGAGACCACTCACTATCCTTCGGTTTTAGCTTTTCACATAAGCAACTCATCGGACCTGCCTCCTTCCTGCAATTTTCCAATTCACTGGACTGTCGTGGCAAAAATAGCCCATTGCAGATAGCCAAAGGGACCACACCACTTTTGGATCAGATTCACCTCAGCAACAAATTTAATATATTATGAAAATGATCCAAGTTCAAGCTCGTGGTCTCGATGGGTACCTGTACCAAGTCGAAAAATTCGAGTATTTCATCCTCCGTCAAAGAATTAATTCCGGAATCCAGCACAAGAATTCGTTCATACCTTCCAAGATTCATACGGAAATCCACCTCATTCCATCCGAAGAATCGTCTCATATTTGCAGGCCAAACTCTCACCCATGTAGGTGTCATAAGCATCGTGTTGTTTTGTTCTAATTCTATTGATTTCTCTTCTCCGAGGAAGGCAGACAAACAGTTTTTTGTAGATATAATATGCACGCCCTTTCTGTCAGCCATGGACCTAATCTGTGGAAGGCATCCATTACCGTACAATATCTTGACATCACCGTTTACAATAGTTTTAGCATTATCGATAGTGGACGATAACTCATTTTCCAGCAATTTAAGATCGGAATGAAGTCCAGCGTCAAGCCATATCACTTCAATGTCTATTAAGCCACGCTTTCTTTCCAGTAGGAAATTGATCTCATCCTTGAAAATCCCACATGCTATTAAAACCTTGTCCACTTTCATGGACCACCTCCTCCAAGTCGATACTGTTGGTACTTCTCTTTGTTGCTCTGCTACCTTCTCTGTACAATTATCGGTCGCGGCGGTTTAGAAATTAAAAAGTCAAAACCATGCATCCTTCCTTGAGATATCGTGTTAAAGGTTCTCCCATATAAATAACCTGGCAACCGAGTTCTTCGAGTTTTTCAGATACGCCATACCTATCAGCGCAAGCCTTGCACGCCAACGTTTCAACACCAACTTTCTTCATTTCGGCTAGTTCGGCCTGCAGTTTTAGGTCCTCTGAAAGTAGCTTCGCAGATGGTCCCCAAACTACCATTCTGACAGTACCCCACCACCCTTTGAGCATAGAATTTTTGCAATACATAAATACCATGTTCAGGGCGACGTCTGGGTCTTGTGAACTCCATACGATCACGAGGGAATCGTGAAAATCGCTTTTCATGGGAATCGACTCCTTCCGCGTTTATAGACTCCAGAAAATGGCGGTGGACCCGGAGACAGAAGATATACCGCCCCCAGGCCACCTTCCGGACTCGGAAAGCATGTCACATAATGCTTTCCACATGAACAATTGGTGACTATGATCAGGGCATTATCCTATTTTCTTTCCTGCGTTGGGACCAGGAGACTGATCATAAATCTCTTCAACTGTGATCTTTGCCACGTATTTGGGCTCGGGGAGCGGTTTTGGCGCCTTCTTCAGTTCCTCTCTTACCTTCTCGTAAATTGGACCGCTGTCGATAAGCTCCGCTTTTCCCTTGAATTGATACCCAATGAATTTTTCATGGTCTACAAGGGTTACTGCGACCTTTGGGTTGTTCTGGAGATTGTCCCTGGTTTTGAGAGAAAAGAGGTCGGCAAAGATAATCGTGTTTTCGTCCAGCACCTGAATAGTGCCTTTGGGAGTGACATTGGGCATGCCCTCCTGATTAGCTGTGGCCACCCAACCCAGCTTACCCTTTACAAATTCCTGCAATTCTTTGGAAATACTTGACGCCATGATTACCTCCTATGTGTCATAACATGTCTTTAAAACACGAAAACGCCTATAATTCGGCCAGCAATAAAGTCCTTTGTCTTTATCGTGTTTCACCTCCTTTCCGTTGGTGTGGTCACACTCCACTGTTACATTGCCAGTTGTCCACGCAGACGGGCAGCGATTACAAGTCCGAGATCATGTGCCTGCTGCCATGTTTCTTTTTGGTTTTCAATAGTGCTGAATTTCTCGGATGTCACGGTCGTGTCCTCACCGAATATCCAAGGGAGAGCGCTCATGGGGCATGTCTCGCCATAACCGCATACCATGCATTCGGGATTGCCAACTGCTTTCAATTGGCCCAATACCTCCATCCCTTCAAGTTTAAGCGCATGAGAGATTTGATCGGTAGCCTCATTAAGACCGGGCGTTCCACGTCCTATCCCCGTAGCGACAACAACAGCCAGTTTTCCTCTGTTAAGGCCATTTTGATGACGAAGGGAGAAGAGACGTTCCAGAAAAGCTTTCGTAAAACCATCCACGCCGCCATAGGGGCTGTATCCGCCGACTACGAGCGCTCCCGCGTTACGCACCTTCTCTGCAATTGCTGGGAAATCGTCGTCCACTTTGCAGATATTGTCCTTTTTACAACCCAAACAAGCTATGCATGGGCTGATACGTGTCTTACTTAATTTTATGAATTCTGCACTGAGACCACTTGCCTTCAATACCGCTTGGATCAATCGATCCGTATTGCTATTTTGGATCGGGCTTCCAGATACACCTATAATTTGTGTTCTCATAATCGGCACTCCTTTATTAAATGGAACCATTTAATGAAATCATCTTCAGTAATCGATTAAACCTGTCGATTACGAATTATAATCAACTCAAGCTTTTTGATTGTTTCTGACGGCTCAGGCCGTATTGTGTAGTCCACATTCACCTCGGCATCGAGAATACGCCGACTTCGATCCACAATCAGCCGTGCCGGCATGGGAAGCCGCCATCGTCCGTCAGCATTGGCTCGTTGAAGGTCCACTCCCAAAGCGACGTAGACTTTTTGCAGACGATGAGGTAACTCAAAAACCAAACCGAGAGATTCGGAGAGGGTAAGCCCGACATCACTGAACACTTCGTACTTAAGCCCTAATTTACGTTTTACCGCATGATTGATTGACGGCTTTTGGGGAGAAATTGCAATTAAGCCAGCTCTTATCCTATTGATTTCGTCGAAAAAATCATTTAGAGCCTCCAGCTCCAAATTACAGTAAGGTCACCAAATTCCCCGGTAGAAGGTGACAACCGTATATTCTCGATATAGGTAACTTGCTGGTTTGACTGGCAAACTGCGGCTATTCATAAGCATCGCATCGGGAAACGTGTCCCCCTTTTGTACAGCTTGCTCTAGAATGCCCGATTTACTCAAATCCTCGGTAGAGGATTGCATGATCAATCTGAAATCCTTGGGAATTCTTGCAACTGAGTTCAGCTTGAGGTCGTTTATCCTGTCTTTGAGAGTCTGCATATCGCCTTCCTAATCAATAACTATGTGTTGGGGTTACCTTCTGATTTAGTATAACAAAGGAAATCGGGGAGTGCCGTAGCAATCGCTACAATGGAAAACTTTTCAGACGCTGAAGGACTTAGTGTAGGCACGGTTTAGGAAAAAGGCTGGCATGGGGGTCGGCATACAGGGAAATCTAAATGATTGCTCAAACCAGTGCAAGCAACTAAATTGTTTAAAAGTAGATCGAGGATAGTCGCAAGTCCCCGAAAGGCTAAATCCCATGCAGCCGTACCAGCTTCAGCACCTTGTGGGTCACGACGCCGAAAAGGCGCTCTTCCACTACGGTCTGAACCCGGAAAACGTCCGCCCCGCTGCGCACCCGGTCTTCCGGTCTCACATCCAGGGCGGGGAGCACGCAGGCCGTGGCGTCGATCTTGTTGGCGAGGTCCTCCGGCGGCGTTTCGATGAACTCGAGCGGAAAGGTCTCCACTTCAGTGAACGATGCGTCGTCCGATCCATACAATCGCTCGCCCGGAACGGCGCGCAGCAACGCCGCTTCCTGCCCGCATGCCAGGATCAGTTCCTTTACGTCCCCGGCGGCCGCCGCTTTCTCGGGATCGCTCAAGAGGGTCACAGCTCAAGCTCGCTTCCTTGATCGTAGATGACCGGCGCGAGTCCTCCGGGGGTGATGATGTAGTCCTCGGGGGATGCGGCGGCTCCCGGTTTGATTTCACTCAGCCGCTGCTTGTACACGGCCTTGAGGTCTTCCTCGATCCCGGCCCAATGCTCGGGTTGCTTGGTTTTATCCACCCGCTTGTCGCCGCTGGAAAAGGAAAACGCATTGGCGGTCTGGGCCCGCATGACTTGGCAGGCATGTATTTGGCCAAGCAAAAGCAGCAGTTCACGAGTCTCGCCTTCCGGCTCCGGAACCACCTCTCCGTTCACGACGGACATGGAAAGCTCCAGGTCGCGCGCCAAACGATACACGCCCTTCAGGATGCATCGGGAAAGGACGTCATCGGTAAACAGCTCGCCCTGGGGGTCGGACAGGTCGGTCCGGAGAACGGCGACGAGATCAGCCAGCGCCACCTTCCACCTCCGTCAGCCGCTTCTTGAGGGCGTCGATCACCGTTCGTCGTTTCTCGCCCGCCAAGTGGGCTTTAAGTTTGTCAGGGTCCTTTTCGACGCCGATCCGGGAAATAGCCTCGGCTGCGGTAAGATCGGTGATGTCCTCTCGCCGCGGCTCGGCCGACGAGGTTGATTCCTCTCTCGGCTTATCATCTCCGCCGTCCATCCGCGCGAGCCTTCCCGCGGACAACGCCGATTCCATTTGGGGGGAAAGCGCGTCCGTTTCAAAGGTCTCGCCTGGATCGAGACGCAGCTTGGCGTCGGCGATGATCAGGACTCCCGGTCGGATGTTCTTCAGTTTCACCGTCACGGTTCACCTCCGTCAGCCGAGAATCTTGATCTTGGTGAGAATGTCCGGGCGGGTGATGCCTTGCCCCAGTTCCGACCAGACGAGCCAGCCCGTCTTGAAGCGGGTCTTCTGCTCGATGGCTTCGGTCTTGAGGTTTTCGCGCACCGGCAACTTGCCCACTTCCTCGTCGGGGATGAGCAGCACCTCGTCGATGGCCTGCGCAGCGGTCAACAGAATGCCGCCGGTCCCGTAGTTCTTGATGACGCCCTTGGCCCGCAGTTCGGCTTTGGTTTCCGGGTCGAGGTTCCAGCCCCGCAGGTCATTGAAACGCCGGCCCCTCATGACGATGTACTTCACCGTCAACTCGAGGTCTTCGATGATGGAGATCGCCTCGTTGAGCGCCTCCTCGGTGAGGGTCGCGCCGGTCACCTCCACGGTGTTGGCCGCGGGAACCGCCGCCGAAAGCACCGTAATGGTCCGCTTGTCGATCTCCTTGCGGATTTCGTCCGCGGCCGAGGTCTGGATGTCCATCAGGGTGCCGATGTTGCCGTTCTTGAGCACCGAGACGTCGACCATAGGCGCGGAGTGGATGCGGTTGGTGGGAAACTCCACTTCGTCCTTGCCGACTTCCTGCTCCTGAGCCTCGCCCTCGGTGGAAATCCAGTAGGCCTTCACTTTGGGCTTCTTCTGGTAAAGAGGGCGCTCTCCCTTGGGCAGAGTGTGCTTCGTGAGCAGGAGCGAAGAGATCTCCTTGCGCTTGATTTCCTGTTCGATGGGCTCGGCGATGGCTGCGGCCAGCGCGCGCATCCCTTCCGGGGACTCAAGCGCCTCGGACATCAGGCGCGCCATCGTCTCCATGTATTCCTGGCTGTGCACGTTCATGCGGATCGTCTCCATATCGTTTTCCTCCTGTAATCAGATGAGCATCCGGAACTTGATCGTTCCGCCGGAGACGGAGACGGCCCGGGCGATGACTTCCTCGCCCGCCTGCACGCCCGCGGTGAGTTTGCCGTTGGCCGAAACCTTCAGGTCGTCGCCGGGATTCACGGTCCCTTCGAAGACGTCGGTCTCGTAGACGCCGCCCATGCAGTAGATGCCGGGCATCTCTCCGTTCTTGTAGTCCTTGATCAGAATGCCGAAGGACTTGGCCGTCGGCGTGGTGTTTACGGCGAAGAGGTCGTTGCCGACGATCCTCACCACCTGGCCGAGTTGGCCGTCGCCCTGCAGGTAGCCGTCGCCGTATGCGAGGCCCCGGTGATTGGGATTGATGAAAGCCATGGTCATTCCTCCTTTGTCAGTTGGTCGAAACCGGTTCGCCGGTCGCCGTCGCCACTCGTTGCCGGTAGGCGGCCATGAAGCCGCTCTTCAGCCGGTCCTCGAGGCTCGTCTTTTTGTCTTCCACATCCTTCGGACGGACGCCCGCGTCGCTGCGCAGGGGCGGGTCGTCGCAACCGCATGACGCCTTCGCGGTTTCCGCGCCCGCTCCTCGGTCCTTCGCGTCCTTGTCCTCGGAGTGACCGCGGGAACCGGCCTTCATCATCCGCTCGAAAGCGGCTTCACTGGCGGCGAAGGCCTCGTCGGAAAGACCGGCCAGACGGCTCAGCTCCTGTTCGCGATCCTCGTCGCTCTCGAATGCCAGCCCGCTCTTTTCGATCTTGCGCAGGAGCTTCTGGGCCCGGCTCCTGTTCGCGGCGGCCTTTTTCTCCGCCTCCAGTTCCTCGAGCTGCTTCTGCAGCGCGAGAACCTGCTGTTTGAGTTCCTTGTTCTCCCGCTCCAGTTCCTTGAGCCGGGTCTTGTCATCGGGCGCGGTCCCACCGCCGCCGTCGTCCTTCTTCTTGGCGGCTTCCGCCGCCCGTTCCTCGGTATCCTTTTGTTTCTCGTCCATTGTCGGACCTCCTTCAGAGTGGGTTGTCGAACCATCGTTTTCCGCCGCAGCGACTTTCAGGATGCGGGCGTTTTCATCCGCGCCTTTGCGGTCGAGGAGCCCGAGCCCGGTGAAAGTGACGCCGTGGAGGATTTCGTAGACGGGCTGCCCCTGGAGCTCGCCGCCTTTGTTCTTGCGCAGGTGGACGCAGTAATCGCTCTTCGAAACGACGCGTTTGCCGCAGATCGAGCACTCGCCTTCCTCGTAGTCGCATTCCATGGAGACCTGGGAGATGATCCCTTTGCGGATGAGCTTGTAGGCCAACTGCGCGTGCGGGCTGTCGGAGACATAGAGTTCCCCCGCGCACTCGATCCGGCCGCCGCTTTCGTCCTCCACGTAATCCGCCCCCACGATGCCGCCGACGATGTCGGTGAAATCCTGGGAATGCTTCAGGTCGATCTTCTTGTTGACCGCCGTCATGTAACGGGCGGCCAGTTCGTCTGGGGTGAAGTGGTCGCCGTTTTTGTTCGTGCCGGCCCGGCAGAGAATGAAGGTGAACTGAGGATCGCCCGCGGCCTGGTCCAATGCCGCCGCCTCGGTCTGGAGCCCGGCGAACGTATCAAGCGACAGCTCCACGGGGAACGAGGTGTGACATGCCGCCGGTGCCCGCGAATCCGCTTTGGACCGCGCCGCGCCGCGTGATTTGGAGGCGACGAAGAGCAGCTCCCGGGCGTGTTTGCCTTCCCGGCCGATGTCCTTGGCGATGTTGTAGTCCACTTCCATGCCGCGGACTCGGACCAGACCATAGTGTTGGGCGAAGATTTCCTTGATTTCCTCCTCCCGCGGGTAAGCCCGGTCGCGGTATGACAGGAGCACCGTGCCGTACTTGCCGCGGGCGTCGGCTGCCATCGTTTCCATCAGGGAACGGATCGATTCCTTGGTGTAGCGTGTCCGGGACGGGTAATTGCGGCGGGGGTTGTCCTGGAGTTCCTTGTCCGCCCAGCGGGTCATGAGCCCTTCGATGAAATGCAGGGAATCCTCGTAGTCGTTGCTGCCGAACTCGGTGACGTATGGCGGGTCCAGATACAGAACGTCCGCGCCGAATCGACGGACAGTTTCGGCCGCGTCCAGGTTGAACGCCTTGCACTCCTTGCCGTTGTCGAAGACCAGCCGATTGAGTTGGCCCACCGAGCGTCGGAACGACTCGATGAACTTGGACAGCGGCGGATTGGAGAGCTGGGATTGCTCCAGGCTGGCATCCGTGTCGAGATCGGCCCGGCGGTGCATCTTGGACCGCGAGAACTGACCGAAGGCGCTCTTGGCCTTCACGGTGGTACCGAGCGCGGCCAGCGCCAGATCTTTCTTGTAGCCGTGAAGCTTCTGGATGTTCGCCCAGACCTGGTCGAGCCAACGGAGCACCGGCTTGGTGTAGTAGTAGCCGTAGAAGTGATCGACGATAAACATGCCCGCGTCCGCATTGGGGGCGAGGATTCGATCCACGTCCTCGTCGCTCAGAGTCTCGCTGGAGTTCTCCACCACGGCCCGCGCCAGATGGTGGGGATACCGCAGGAGATCGTTGGCGATGACTTTCAGACCTTTGCGTTTGAAGTGATAGGCGACGTTGGCCCCGCCTGAAAAAGCATCGAGGATGCTCTCCGCGTCCTTGGGGACATGGCTTTCGATCCAACCGAGCATCAAGTATTTGCTGCCCATGAAACCGGTGACGCGGACTGATTCCGCTTTCCCGGCCTGGCAGCTCAGGAGGTCCAGCGATTCGCCCAGCGGAGCGTCCGCCAGAGCGATCAGATTCTCCTCCACTCGCAGGGCGGCATCCACGGCCCGTCCGGCCTCGTGCTTGTCGATCCACTCCTTGGCTTTTTCCATGGTCCAGCCGTCCGGGTTCTTCTCCGTCTTGCGGACGAACCGGTAGGCCTGCAGCACCATGGAACGCGGATTTCCGCCATCGGGCACGAACTCCTTTTTCAAGCGTCCGATGATGATCGCAACGCCGTCGACGCCATCCAGGGGCTTGCGGCGGAAGCTGTCGGGTTCGAACTCGTCCGGGTTACGGACGCGGTAGCGGACCTCGTTCTCGGTTTCCTCCCAGACGGCCACGGCGCTCAGTTCGTCCTGTGTGGACGCCTTGGCGGACCGCTCCGCGCCCTCGGCCCTGCGGCAGATGAACAGACGTTCCTTGGCGTGGGACGCCTCGCCGTGCCGGGATGTGATGGCGTAATGGTGATCGTGGGAGCGCATGGACGAATCCCGTCCCATGGAGGCGATGATCCGCCGCATCTCCGATTCGTTCGGATAGGCGTGGTCCCGGTAGGAAATGAGCCAGTGCGGGAAGTGTTTGGAGTTGCCGAGGAAGGACTCGAAGAACTCCGCGGCATTGGCGCGGGTCACAGTCTTGTGGTCGGTCTCGTAGTGCTTGGTCTTGGAGTCTTCGACAAGGGTCAGCCCTTCCCAATAGGTCATCAGCCCTTCCACGAAGTGGTAGGATTTTTCGTAGTTGGTGGTCGAGAACTCCGTAGCATAGGGCGGATCGAAATAGGCCAGGTCGGCCTTGGCCTCCGGCAAGAAATCGTTGATGTCCTTGCGGGACGCCTTGCACTCCTTGCCGTTGTCGAAAACGAGGGCGTTGATGCGGGCAACGTTCTTGCGCAGGCGCTCCTTGAATTCCTCCGGGGTGTCCTCGCGCTTGCCGTAGCGGGTCGACGACGAGAAATGTCCGAAGCCGCCCTTGCCGGACATGCAGGTCTTGCCCAGGGCGAAGAGAGCGATGTCTTTCTTGAAACCCGAGAGTTTGTCGATGTTCGACCGGATCGTGTCGATCAGGCCGTGGACGCCCTTGGCGAAGAAGATGCCCTTGAAGTTGTCCCGGACGAAGGTTCCGGCCTTCGCGTTGTCCGCGAGCAGCGCCTCCAGGTCCTCATCGGAGAGACGCACCTTGTCGTTCTCGATGATCGCCCGGGCCGCGTGGTGGCAGTAGCGCAGCCGGTCGTTGGCCAGGACCCGCAGGCCCTTGGTCTTGTACATGTAGGCCACGACAGCCGAGCCGGAAAACGCGTCGACGACGGATTCCACGCCGTCCGGGGTGTGCTTCCAAATCCAATCCACCAGCTTCTGCTTCGAGCCGATGTAGTTGGTGATGTACTTGGGCCGCTGTTCCGGCGACGGCTCCTCGGCAGCGGCCTCGGCCTGGGCCTCGAGCGCTTCGAAGTCCAGGTCAAGGGCGGCGTCCGTTTCGAGTAGGAACGCCAGCCGGTCACGGTCGGTTGCGAAAAGTTCCATTCGGTTCTCCGGTCATGTCGCGACAAATCCGGTTGATGCCGGTGAGCGGTCGGCCCGTGCCCGGGACGAACCCCGAACTCAGGCCGAGAGCCCTGTCGCTTGGATACCTACCGGAGACCGTTGAAAAGTGTCGGAGGGGGAATCAGGAGATGCGGCCCGACTTGATCCGGTCGATAACTGACCGGGCGCAAGATTCGGTGGACGGGTATTCGTCGGTTTGGATAAAGGGACCGCGCATGCCGCGGTATTGGGAAAGGGTGCCCTGGTGGTGAGCCAGAAAATCGTCGGGCAGGCTGCGAACACCTTGTTCCACCAGCCGGTTGACCACCCACTGAGCATCTTCCTCGGCGTCGGAATTCCCTGGCAGGAACTCGATCACCAGATCCAAACCCGGTCCCGGGCCCTGGACCCAGACGCCAATGGGTTCGTAGCGCGGGTTACGGATCTGGTCGCGGAGCACGTATTCGATCATATACCTGAGCTTCATTCCCATTCCTCCGCAATGCGGGTGTGCTCGTTCAGAAGCTCCGCGTCGATCCGTTCGAATCGGTCCTGGTTTCCGGCCTTATAGTCTCGCCAGTGCTTCCAGTCCGCCGCCTGGTTGGGTTCCTGGTCAGGGAAGATGAGCTCGATGTGGAACCTGCGATCCCGATCATCGAGCAGATCGAGCAGGTAGGTGTCGTCCTGCGACCAGGAGACGACCTTGATGGTGTGGGCGTGCTGGAAGCCCTCGTCGTATCCGGAGAGCCGGATGAGAAGCCAGAAATCGACACGCGTCACATTCCCGCCGGCGTCGAATTGCGGGGCCACGCGGGTCACGGTGAAGCCGTCCACGATGCCGACCCGGACCGGCGTCCGGCCTTTCTCCGCCAGCGTCATCCAGGAGCCTCTGGTGTTGAACGGCTCGAAGAGCGCCTGCAGACGGGCTTTTTCTTTTTCGATGAACTCTTTCATGCTCACCTCACCAGCACGATGTCCTCGACCTTGCGGCCGTCGGGCAGCTTCATGATTTTGCGGTTGTGGAAGACCTCTATCAGTCGTTGTTTTTCCCGCTCGCTTCCGACCACGATCACGTCGATGTTGTCCAGCAGGGTCACCGAGTACTTGAAGATCGTCTCGTTGCCGCCTCGTCGGGCGAACTGTTTCCACTCCTCTGGCGTGCTCCCCCGGTGGTTCGAGACGTATTCGTCCCTCACTCGTCCGAAGGCGTCGTGGTCGTAGCTGATGGCGTCCATGCGCCGGAGCATTCGCTTCTTGAAGTAGAGCCCCGTGTCGGACGATCCTCCGGCCGTCGGGAGCTTCTTGATCCGGGTGAAGAAATAGCTCGCGCCGCCGGTGTCCATGTCCGCTTCCGGCGACATCCCGCCTACCGGCACACCGGCGCGCAGCTTCTCGACCGTGCTTACCATGGCTCCGTTGTTTCCCAGCGCCGCGTCGATGAACGACGCCACGTCTTCGCCGTTGGTCAAACGGTGGTGAAGGCCGTATCCCTTCATCTGCTTCTCGATGTCCGCGTCGGAAATGTCAAAGCGGTATTGATGCCTGTAACCGGCGCGCTTGGCGGGGTCCTTGAAGGCAGCCTGGTATTCGCCCATTGGGTCGTAGCCCGGCATGCGGGTGATATCTTTCACTCCGAGCCGTTTTTCCCAGAAGCCGCGTATCTCCCGGACCCGTTCCTCCTTGCCCGCAGCCCGGCGGTCCAGCTCCTCGACCAGCCGCTTGTAGTCCGGCTCGCGGTCCACCTTGGCGAGGTATGCTTGCTTGTGTAGATAGAGAAGTTCGGCGTCCTGCGGCGTTGCCGCACCCGCTTTGATGCCCAGCGATTCCATACGTTCCATGGCCCGCTCGAGGCTCTTGGCGTCAGGTCTGTCCGGAAGGACCAGCTCGAACTCGCCCTGCTGGGCATAGAGGTTCTTGTCCGACCACGGGCGGTAGACTGCGCGCGTGCCGTCGCCGAAGTCGATTTCGTATTGCTCGCCGGCCTTCATGCCGCGGCCGCGAAAGAGCGCGGAATTGTCCGCCGCCTCGTTCACGACAACGAGTTCGCCGTTTTTGATCTCCCGTTTGGCCTGAAGCACCTTCGTCCGGCGCACGGTGAAGGGAGCCTCCTTGGGTTTCTTTTCCATCGCGGCGTGTTTCTTGAGATACGCATCGAACCGTCCGGCGACCGGTTTGTGTTCACGGGCGGCTTCCTGGACCTTCTCGATCCAGTCGATGTAGCTTCGGGCCATGGCCCGTTCGTCCGGGTCGGTCGAGTCAGCCAGACGTCTCAGCGCCTTCAGGTGGTCTGTAGCCTTCTTGAGTGTCCCCTGGTTGTACTGTTGGTCCGTGGCATGGTGGTTGACCGTTTTCACCGCGGACAATATGTCCTGCGCGAAAACGTCCTGCGGCAGCGCCTCACCCACCCGGACGGCGGTGGTGTCGACACCGGCCTTGCGCAGCGCGTCCAGGAGCTTTCCCTCCGCTTCGGGTCGAACCTTCATCTTGACCACGGTCCGCTGCTTTCCCTTCAATGTCTCGACAAAGATTAGGGCGTTCTGGTCCTCGATGTCGTCCTCATCGAAGGGCAGGACCTTCCCCTGCCAACCGAGCGAACGGACCTCCTCAAGAAGCGCCTCTTCGGTCGGACCCAGACGTGTCTTCGGCAGCGCATCCAACACATCCTCGAAACGGAAGTCCCGACGGCCCAACACATCCGCATAGAAACCTTCGAAATCGCGCCGAAGGTTCCGCTTCCGCGCCAGGGCGGTGTCGTAGAAAGCCTGCTTCCGGGACTCGTCCCCTCCGAATCGTCCTTCGGCATAGGGACGCAGAACAGCCAGATAATCCTCATCAGCGACCTTCTCCACTTCGCGGATGTAGCGCAGGGTCGCCGCGGGATCGATCTTGACCTTGCCTTCCTTGGCGGTGCGGAAAACGGTATTGTAAAAAGGCTCTTGTTCGCCGTACTTGGCGTTGGGGTGATAGTCGACGGCCAGGCGGTCCTCACCCAGGTATTTGAAGATCTGCCCCTTGTCGATGCCGTAGACCTTCCCGTCACGACCCCGCAGGAATTGCTTGGCATGGCCGTCGTGATTGGAAATCAGCCAGTCGACGACGTGCTCCCGCTGAATCTGCTCGATGTCGAGGGTGGTGAGGTCTGCGAGGTCCAATCCGGCGAAGTCGAAGCGATCCTTCAGGTCGGTCCGCCACTTCTGGATAGAGCCGAGTCGTCCGTTCAGACGGATAGTGCGGACCTCCACGGCGTCCGGATCGATGAGGCGTCCGATCTTGTAAGCGGCTTCCTCTCCATAGGCGATGAACTCATCGCCACCACGTTCCACCGGCTTGAAGAGCCAGCGGTCTCCCGCTTCATCGGTCCAGAACTCCTTGCTGTGCGCGCCGCCGACCTGGGCCTTGCCCGCGGGCTTGAAGTTCCCCGGCTTGCCCTTGGCGATCCACGCCGCGTCCGTCTCCTCGAACTGAGCGCCTTTCTTGGTGAAAACCGGCGGGGACGGCTGCGTCGGTTTCGGAGTCGGCGCGGGTTTCGCAGGTTCAGGCGCGGCGACTTTCTTTTTGCCGCCATGCTTTTCCAGCCAGGCTGCGTGCTTTGTTTCGATGCCGGCCTTGGCGGCCTCGATCTTGGCGGGATCGGTCTCCGTGAACAACGAGACCAGTTCATCCTTGTTCGCCCACTGCCAATGCTTGACCTTGCTGTCCTTGGCCAGCGTCTTGAGGTCGCCGACCTTCATGGACGCGACTTGGTCCTGGAAAAGTTTCTTCTTGAAAGCGAGCTCTTTGGCGTGGCCCTCGAGCGTCTCCTTCGGCAGACCGGGCGAAGCAGCGAGCGCCGATTCCGCATCTTTCACCGCCGAAAGAAAATCGGCGTATCCTGCGGGGGACTCCGGCACGACCACTTTCGCCGCGGTCTGTTCAACCGCCAGCTTCGCCTTGTTGATTGCGGCCTTCTCGGCTGCTTCGAGGGCTTCCTTCTTGGCCTTTTCCGCCATCTCCTCACCGGCAGCCTTTTCCAGCGCCTTGACGAGCTGCTGCTTGTTCTTGAGCGGGCCGATGTGGTGCTTTTTCTTGGCGTCGATCAGGGACCCGCCCTTGAGCCCCGCATGATCCGCTCCAGGCTCCAACTCATCGAGAACGTCGATGACGTCCTGCTTAGTCATGTTCAGCGAGATGCCCTTGGCCTTGGCCATCTCCTGCAGCTCGACCACGGTAAGGTCGTGCAGCCCTCCGGTCGGTTGGATTTTCTTGAGCTGCTCGGCGAGTTGCTGCGCCTGTTTGAGAGATGCCTGCTTCTGGGCGAGAAGCTGAACCAGGTCGTCCTTGGTGCGGAGCAGGCCGATCTTGTGTTGTTTGAGCTTGGCGTCGAGCGTGGCTCCCGCGAGAGTGGAGTGGTCCACGCCGGGCTCGGCCGCATCGAGCAGCTTGATGAAGTCGGCCTTGGTCCTGGCGATGGAGACGCCGTTCTGCTTGGCCAGGGTCTGGAGTTGCTTCACGCTCAAAGTGTTCAGGTCGGCGATCTGTCCGCCCTCGAAGGCTGCCTTGAGCTTCGCGTCTTCCGCCGCCTTGGTCTTCGCCTGCTCTTCGATGGTCTGGGGCGGGATGATGCACGCGGCGGGTTCAGCCGCCGCTTTCGCCCCCAGCTCTCCTCCGCAGATCACCAGGGGCCACGCGACCACGCTCGTGCAGCGGCAGTTGGGATGGGCCGGTTGCTGGGGAAAGCGGTTCGTGTCGAACACCTTGCCGTCCAGCGGTCCGCAGACCGGGCAAACCCGCTCGTCCTCCATGGTCATCCATTCGAGCTTCCGGACTCCGACCTGGTCGTGGAACTTGAGTCGCCCCTGGTTATGGGCGCGCAGGACCTCCGTGCGGGCGATCACCTCCATGCGGTACTGGGCCTTGGTGAACACCTTGGAACCGGCATAACGGAAGGATTCCGGGTCTTTCACCACGCGCCCGAGGTCGCGGACGATGTCCTCGACGCCCTTACCGGTGGCGATGCCGCCCATCACGACGCGTTTGATGCCGTCGGCCAGCTCGCGGTGGACGTCGCCGGCCAAGACCAGGTTGTAATTGGTCATGAAATCGAGGGCATCCGTGTCCACCAGGGTGAACACTCGGGTGGCGAGCTTGTCGATACCCTCCGGGGTCAAGTCACGGTAGAAGGGAAGCTGGGCCGCGGCGAACTCGTCGATGCCGCGGTAGACGCCTTGGCGGAAGGATGTCTTGGCCGTCTGCCGGAAAAGCAGCGTCTGCTCACGGTGCAGGCGGCTCGTGGTCTCCTGGATGTCGGTTTGCAGTTTCTTGAGGCCTTCGAGGGCGGCGAGCTTGTTGTCAGGGAGGGAGCCGAGGCTCTTGTAGCGGAGGATGGCGCGGCGCACCTCCTCTTCGGCGGCGGCAAGCATCGCGGTCAGTTCGGCGACCGTTTGCTCCGTATAGAGATTGCGGCCGCGGACGCTCTTCTCCGTGGCCAGACGAATGGCTTCGGCTTGAGAAAGAGGCTGTTTGGCCGCGAGCGCACCGATCATCCCGCGCACTCCCGGCACGCCGGCTGCCGGGACGTCGGTTCCTTTTCCCGGTCGGAGCCTCGTTCCATCGCAGCGGTCTTCGGGTCGAAGAAACGGCAGACCGGGGTATCGAAGGTGGTTTCGTTTCGCTGGACCCGGCAGTGGTTGAGGTTGCCGTCGAAATGCGCACAGTCGTCACAGACGGCGGCGATGCTTGCGCGGGCGAACGGTCCGGCCCACGATGCTTCGGCGCGGCTCCCAGCCGGGTTCTTCGCCGGGTCGAGGCCGAGCATCTCCTGCGCCGTCTCGATGCCCATGATCCCGGCCGTCACCATATCGACGATGGGCTTGATCTGCTTTTCGTCGAGCATGTCCACCGAGCGCTTCTCGGTCTCCCGGTTGGCGGCCTCGATGTCAGGGTCGAGGTCCATCTTCAGTTGCAGGCTCGAACGGCTGATGAGCTTGCGGTCGTAGAGCTCGATGAGCAGGCGCTTGAAATCGACCGCGTCCGAGGGATCGAGGTCGTTGAACAGGAACTGGAGCGTCTTGTCTTCCCAGCCTTTGAGCTCCAACCAGTCGTTGAATATCCAGTTCAGGATGATCCGGGCGGCCTGCTTGATCTCCCGGATCATCACCAGCATCTTCTGGAGGCTCACCGAGGCCGTGGCGAAGTTAGGGCCGTCCCCGGTCACCAGCGACCGCGAGAGGCCAAGCGCCACGACGATGTCCTCCTTCACTTCCTTGACCTTGTCCTCGACGTTGAGGACCTGCCCCTCGGTGCCATGGGTCTCGACCGTGACGTAGAAGGGGACGACCAAGCCGCTCTTGAGGTCCATCTTGTTGACCATGTCCCGGACCTGTTCGAGCATCTTCTGGTCGGGCATGACCATCTTCTGGCCGAACGCGCCTCCGACTTTGAGAAGCCTGAAAGGCGTGGCCCAGCGCTTGGCGATGGCCTGTTCGGCCCGGCGGTAATCGCGGAGGAGTTCGATGGACTGGAACGCGGGAAGGACGAGCGAGTTGCCCCGTGGCGAGAAGGCCGGCGCGTCCCACTTGAGGTGGAGCACCTGCTCCACCGGTAGGTCCAGCCCCTCGTCCGCGGCGGGATTGTCTTCCGGCGTCTGCCGGGCTTCGACGAGCCGACCTTGAGCGTACTTGACCTTGACCGAAACCGGGTTGACGCAGACCAGCTCCTCCAGGTCCTTGCCGTCCTTGGTGTACCGTTTGAATCCGACGGCGTCGCCCTTGACCAGGAGCTGGAGAATCATGTCCTTGACGAACTCGGAGACGCCCAGGCGGTCGGCGACATCCACGGCATCCCACTTCACCTTCTCGTCATCGCCCGCGATCTTGATCTCGTCACCCACAGCGAAAGTGCGCCAGGAGTTGACGCAGTTTTTCACCAGCGGCTCTTCGAGGTAATACTCCCAGGCCTTGCGCGCCCGATCCTCCCAGGAGGCCGGGATCGCTTCGGAGGCGTTAATCTTGCTGAACACGGACGGGTCCAACGCCGCGGCCGCTGCCAGAGGAACGAGTACCAAACCGTCCGTCTGCAACTGCGACGGCTCAGCGCCCGATCCGGATGCCGGGCTGTCGGGTTTCGGGTTGCTTTGCGTTTCCACCGGAGTCCTCTCGGTTTTATGCCCTTGTGGGCGCGACATTCGCGCCGTGTGGCGGGGAAAGCCCGCCCCTGGGGTTATCTACCGGAGGCGGGGAAGGAACGTCGGTGGGCGGGCTGTTCGGTAGTGGCAGCGGGAGTCGGCAACACTTGACCTTGACACGGTGAACCCAGAGGAAAACCTGGGTTTTGCACATTATCGTCAAGTCGAACACCTCCACGAAGAACCGCGGGGGCTTCGTTCATGTACTTCAGATAAAGACCGGGTCGGTCGTCAGCGGCACCAAGGAAACCGTCTCCTCGCCCACCTGGTTGAGGGTGGACTGCTCCCGGGCCAGCATGGCGCAGCGCACGGCGTCGATGACGTGGTCATTGCCCTTTGAGTAGACGATGCGCCCGTCGTGCAACGTGTAGGTGTGGGTGGTGAACTGGTCTTCGATCTCCAGGTCCTCGATGGGGAACACGAGCTGACGTCGCTGGAGCGCCCCGGCGATAAGGCTGGTCATGAATTCCTTGGTCCGCTTCCTGACCTCGTGGCCGTCGCGCACGGCCAGGGTGGTCATGCCCCCGAAGTCGTAACCGCGCAGCCGCCCCTGAAGTGCCAGGTCCTTGTACTTGTCCAGGGTCAGCAGTTCCTGAACGACGGCCATCCCGTTGCCGCCGTTGTCCACGCCGATGCCCGCGGCTGTGTAATACCGGTCCAGAAGAGCGACGGTCTGGGCGATGTGGGGATAGGCCACGTGCTCCATACGGACCCGCAGGACCAGTTTGACGATCCTGCGCTCGGGCAGTTCGATCTCCTGGAACACGACGATCTCGGTCGGGTCGTTGGTGTACCCCAGGTCTCCGCCGATCCAGAAGACGCCGGTCCGCGGCATGAGATTGAGCAGCATCTCCAGGCGGTCGTGGGATTCTTCCTCGGTGGCGCAGCCGAGCAGTTCCTCGCCGGTGACGATGACCTTCTGGTACTCGACCACGTCCTGTCGACAGAGATTGAGGTGCTCGATGTTGAACGCGCCGTAGGAAGGCTTGCCGTGTTCGCCGGCCACCTCGTGCTGCCAGCCCGCGCTGTCCCGCCCGCCGTAGAACTCCAGCAGCTCGGCCTCGCGCTCCTGGGTCCACGCCGGGTGCAGCCAGGAAGGCCAACGGAACACCCGGAACTGGGTCGAGCCGGTCAAGCGGTAATAGGTCGTATCGCGCAGCCCGTTGGGCGTCGAATAGATGCGCAGTCTGCCGCCCGACTTCAGGCACTGGCGTAGGGCCTTCCAGGCCCGCTCGGTGAGCCACGCCCCTTCGTCCACCCAGACCCGGTCCACATGCAGCGAGCGGAACGCGTCGCCGTATGCACCGGCTGGGCGGAAGTAGAGGATCGCGCCGTTGGTGAATTCGAGCCGGAAGTATGGTTTGCGGTGAATCTTGGGCTTTCCGTATTTGGTGAGAGCCACACTGACCATGAGGTCCGGGTTGGCGTCGAGCTGGAACTCGATCTCCTCGATCAGCGTGTCGAGATGCCCTTGGTGGGGCGCGGCGACGAGTCCCTGGCAGCCGCGGTTGGTGAAGGCGAAATGCAGGGCATCGGTGGTGATGCAGACGCTCTTGCCCACGTCGCGCCCGTCGAGGTGGATGATATTCTTGTCCGCACAGAGCAGGTCTTCCGCCTGGTGCGGCCAGTAGACCCGTTGTCCCCCGTCGCGGTTGCGCAGGTATCCCTGTCCCCAGAGGACCGGGTCCGCCAGGGTCTCCGCCAGTTTGCGCTCCTTGGCGGATATCCGGGTCATCAGGGCAGCCTCGACCTCAATGCCGACCCGAGGACCGTGCCGACGATCTCGGCCAGGATGTGCTGGACGGCGAGCATCCCTTCGCGGTCGCGGATCACCCCTTCGATATCAGCCGCGGCTTGATCGAGCTCCTCCCACTCGGGGTAAGCTTGCCGGGCGGTATCGAGCCGGGCCAGGGCATCGTCGATCTTCCCGGCAGCCAGCTCCACGCCGAGCTCGACCAGTTGCCGTCCCGCCTCGCGGACGGCCTCACTGTTCCGTTCCAGGATTTCCTTCATCGCTTGTCCTCCTCCGGCGTTTTTTCCTGCCCGGACGCCCAGCGGTCCAGGGCTTCCATCACCACAGCCAGCCGGTCGCCCATACCCCTCAGTCGCTCCTGGTCCGGGTGTTCCGCGTCGGCCAGGGCCTTGTTGGCCTCGGCCACGTACTCGGGCATATAGCGGTTCGCCGTGTGAATGGCGTCCTGAATCCGCTGAGGCGGTCTGGCAGCGGCGCAACTCAACAGTGTCGCAGCCAGACTCGCTGCCAACAGCGCCTTCAGGATCGTTTCGACCTGTCTTCTCATGATTCCCCTCCCGGCCCGCCCGGGGCCTGATTGTTTCTCTGGAATGTGCATGGAACGCCTTGACTTCCGGCGCACACGAAGCCTGTATGTGAATGTGCGCAGAGCCTTGAATTACAAGGACTTGAGCCGTTTGAAAGGAAGTGCCGAATGCGCGTTTTCGAACCCGAGACCATCCGGATCGGGAAACCTGAACTCAGCGAACGAAAGGAGAACAAGTCATGAACGAGACCCTGCATCAGGCCGCCCAGGCCTATCTGGAACACCTGCGGACTCAGGGAAAAAAGGAGCGGACGATCTACACCTATGGCAAGGACTTCGAGCAGATCGAGGCCTTCTTCGGTGCGGAGCGCAAGCTGTCCAGCGTCCTCATCCCCCACGTGGGAAAATTCTTCAAGTCCGATGCGCTGCTCAAACTGCCCAACGGGCGGGAGCGCTCCGCGCCCACGGTCGAAAAGACCAAGCGGGTGCTCCGCATGTTTCTGATCTGGGCAAAGGAGACCGGCCGCATCGACAAGCTTCCTCTGCCCAAGGACACGCCCATGGGCCGGAGCGCCAAGAAAGGAGGAGAGCGCGATGACGAACACGACACCATCGAGGCTCCGGCTGCTGAGCAGTCCTGAGCCTTCCAGCGCGCGGCCCGGTTTCACCGACGCCTTGGAAGCCTTCGGCAGGAGGCTCGCGGCCGAAGGGCGTTCGGAGAACACCATCAGCGCATACCTGCGCGACCTCTCGTACTTGTCAGAGGCGCTCCTCCGGAGGCATCCGGGAGTCGTCCCGGACGAGGTGACCAACTCCATGGTCGACGAGGCGTTGACCTCACCGGAGGTGACGACCTCGGCTGGAGGCGGCGGCCGCTCGCCGGCGTCCATGCACCGTTTCAAGGCGGCTGTCCGGTCGTTCTTCACCTGGGCCGAGCAGAACGGGATCGTCCGGGAGAATCCGGCCGGGTCGTTGACCCTTCGCAGGCTTCCCCGAACTCCGCCCAAGTTTCTGACCGAGGCCGAGAAACGCCGTTTGCTCAAGGAACTTCGCGGCAGGGCATCCTCGCTGGCAGTCCGTGACCGCGTCATCATCGAGGTCTTCCTCGGGACCGGCATCCGGCTGCAGGAACTCGTCGACCTGGACATCGAGGACGTGGACCTCGACGCCAAACATCTCCGCGTGCTCGCCAAGGGCTCCGTCCCGCAAGTGAAGTTTTTAAAGTCCACTCTGCGCTCCCTCCTGCGGAGTTACTTGGCCGAGCGCCGACGCCAGGGCGACGGCGAATGCCGGGCCATGTTCCTCTCCAACCGCGGGGAGCGACTCTGCGAGCGGCAAGTGGCCAGGCGGCTCCAGTATTGGCTCAAGGCCGCGGGCATCGACAAGAAGCTCAGCCCGCATGCGCTTCGGCACACCTTCGCCACCCACCTCTACAGCCGGACCGGAGATATCCTGGTGGTCCAGCGGGCCCTCGGTCACCGGGACCTGTCGACCACCCAGGTCTACACCCACCTCGTGGACGGCGCGCTGGAGGACGCCCTCGAGCGCCTCTGATCCGCCGCCGACCATGAAAGCCAAGCGGTCCACCCGGGCCGCTTTTCCATTGCCTGCTTCGGACAGGCAATGACAAAGGCAAGAGACAGTCAGCCTACAGTCGCATCCCCGAACACATCCGCAGGCAATGATACGGGCAGCATCGGAGCCTTCGGGAGCCGGGCGGAAGCATTGATCAAGAGAACCTTCCGCCGACCGGCGGCTTCGGAATGTCAGAGAACACGTCTTATCCGACATTCCCATGCCGGGGGTGGCCGCAAGTCCGCGTGTTTCGCGGGTCGCTGCATGGCGGGCGGTGGTGTTATCCGACCTCATTTCCGTGTTTTCCCTCTCGGGGTCGTTTTCCGGGCCGGTTTCTTCTGCGACTCCGCCAGCTTCTCAAGCAGAGCCGTGGCCCACTCAGCCGGCGTCGTCTCCGGTCCTTGGGATGCCTCGCCCTCACGGGCGATCTTGGTGGCCTTAAGGTCCTTGAGGTGACAGCGGATCATCCGGTCCAGCCGCTCGGCGGCGTCCCAGTCGCCGGACTCCTGAGCGCGGCCCAGCTTGAGGAAGTAGACCGCCACCAGCTCGACCTGCATGAAGTCCGAACTCTTGTTGAACACGAAGTCCTGGTAGAGCTGGCCGATGATGGCCTCGAAGAGAGGACGCTCCTCCGGAGAGAGGAAGCGGTCGGCGTAGATGCCGTGGCGCAGGCTGTTCTGGTTGCCAGGGACTGCGCCGCTGCCGGTCCGCGCCTTGGCGGTCTTGCGGACCTCCTGCTCGGGCGCGGCGTTTCGGTGCCAGCGTTTGAGCTGACCCGCGTCGTGTTTTCCGATCCTGTCTTGGGCCTTGTCGTCTGCCATGGTCACCGCATTTTTCGTTTCGGCATCTCGGGGTTCGGGGCGGAAGGCGAATTTCGCCCTCTTCAGGGAAAACCCCTTCGATATCTACCGGAGCGGATCGCGATGCGTCGGAATGGATTCCTCGCGGCTCTGAGCCACGATCTGGCGTACCCGGCGGGGTGTCACGCCGGACAACCTGGCGATCTCGCGGGTGGGAACCCCTTGTCCCTTGAGCGCCAGCACGAGTTTGCGGCGCTCCTCGTAGAAGCCCACGTCGCTCGGCACCCAGAGGAGACCGGTGAAATGCTGCCGGACGGTGTCGAGCACCTCGGACGGCAGAACGTCCCTGGCATTGGCGTAGGGCCGTTTCATGTTTCTGGATTCGTTCTCTTGAGCCATGGTTGATCCACGTCCGGGTTGTGGAAACGAAGACGGTTCTCCCGCGGTGGCGGGCCGATGATCTCGATGTACTGCCGGGTCACTTGGCCGATGCGTTCGTTGGCATCGACGAAACAGACGAGTCCGTAATCCTCGCCGCAGGGGAAGCGGAACCGTCCCCGGTTCTGATAGAGCCGCGCCTCGGACCAGCCGAGGGAGAGCGCCTGGTCGCGGATGGCATCGACCTTGTCGATGGCCGATTGCGGGACCTTCTCCGTAAAACGCCACTCCCCGTCCATGGGGTAAAGGTATTGCTCGACAGCCGGCCCAGGGGGACATGCAACCGGAGAGACGGGTGCGGCACAAGCGGGACGACTCTGGGCTGCCGGGTCAATCGCCAGCGGAGGATAGGTCTTGGGATCGAGGCTCCGAACGGCGGCGAGAAGCTCGTTCTCACCGAAACGTGCGACAGCCCATGCATGGATGTCGTTGAAGCGGGTTCGCAATCCGTCGAAGGCGGCGGAATCGAGTCGTCCTGCCTCCAGCGCTTTTTTGGCCAGCGCCATCTTGTGCCGGAGCCAAGCGTAGTATTCCGGGTCCAGACGGCGATAGCAGATGCCGTCCATGCCCACGTCCCGCGCGAAGTATTGAGGTTTGTCGGTTTCCCAGGAGTCCAGATTCGTGGCCGCATAGAGGGCGGTGCCATCGGAATCAACGGTTTCCTGCGGATCGTTGCGCTCTGGTACTTCGGCTGTCTCCGGCCTGGAGACATCGACCGATGGGTTGTTCGTATCGACCGGGGCCGATCCTCCGGCGGTCTGTTGCATCATGAGTTCGAGAAGGCTCATGCTCCCTGCTCCAATCGGGTGGTTTCCGTTTCATGGGATACCTACCGGAGCGGGGTCCGTGCCGTCGGGATGCGAAGGTGCGAAGGTCGACGGACGCAGTTCGAACCTTCGCAGGGGGCCTTCGCAGTGCTGTAGATGATTGATATTGCTGATAGATATGAAGAAGGAAGGAGAAGGTGCGAAGGTTACCGGGGGAATTACTCACGTATGAGCGGAAAAAAGCAGGTGGTCCAGCGAGAGACACGGGATCACGGCATGCGGTATTTTTTTTCTGAGTAAGGGGGGTGAACCCCTGAAACCCTTCGCACCTTCGCAGTGTCGGCTCAACAGCCTGATATGACGAGGTTTACGGGTGCGAAGGTCCTTGGCGGTTTGCGAAGGGTACCCTTCGCACAGGGGAGCGGCATCAGGGGAAAGGATCAGACGAGGTAGGTGATGTCGTAGGTGGCGGTGCGCCGGACGGAATGCTCCGACCGGTTGACGGCGATCTCGAACCCGGCCTGGCGGATGGTGTCCAGGTCGTTCGAGAAACGCTGGGCGAACTGCTGCACTGAGTTCATGCTGAAGGACAGGCCGAAATCCTTGGACAGCCGTTTTACAGCCACGAACAGGTCGCGGGCCAGAGCGCCCTCGACGGTGGTCTCGTTCCGGAAATCGATCTGGTAGCGTTCGAGGAAGGCCGCCTTGTTGGTCTTGGCGACGTTCAATGCGGTGCTCTCCCGGTCCGCTTCAAGCGCGTGCCGGTAGGCCTTGAAGAGCGCCGCCAGGCAGGTGGCTATGGGATTGGACTCGCGGGCGGTCTCGAGGCTGACGTTGTTGAGCGTGGCGATCCGGCCCACAAACTGCGGATGAAGTTCTTCCAGCGCCCGGTCGATCACTTCCTCCTGCTCCCCGGCGAGCATCATCAGGTACATGAGGCTCAGGTAATCGTTGCATCGCCGTTTGCTGTGGTTTCCGAGGCTTCGGTGCAGAAGCCGCATCACCTTCTCTTGAGCGCCGGCCCGGAGCATGGCCAGCAGATGGCTCGTGCGCTTCATCAGGGAAGAGACGATCAGGTCGCGGTGCTCCCGGAGAGCGGCCAGAATTTTCGCTTCGAGGAAGCAATCGCTCGCCTGCTCGTCCATATCGAACCGGATGATGAACGAGCGGGACAGGATTTCCGCGAGCTCCCCTCCCAGCGGTTCGATGCCGGTGGTGTTGAGCAGGCACTTGGTCCGCTCGATAACCGTTTCGGTATCCGTGCCGTTTTTGCGCTTTTCCTTGGCGATGCCGGTGATGCTGGTCAGGATGAAGGTCGTCAGGTCCTCGGTCATTTGCTTGACCTCGATGTTGTCGAGGACGATGAGCGGGTTCTGCGAGCCGTCGGTATAGTTGGCTGCGTCGGTGCTCTTCTTCTGCTGTGGCTCGCCGTAGAGCAGCGCCGAAATCAACTTGCTCGCGGTGGTCTTGCCCGAGCCTGCGGGACCCTCAAACCGGGTCATCGGCCTCGTGCCGGCGAAATCGATCAGGAGGAAACAGGACAGCCACGAGAGGATCAGCACCCGATCCCCCGGCGCGCATGTGAGATTGTCGAGCAGTAGCTCCACCAGGAGCCGGTCGGCTTCCGCGGGATCGGCGTCGGCAAGGAAGCGGATCGGTGCCATCTTCCGCGAACCGTCCAGGATGATCCCGTCGGCGTTGCCGCCGTTCTTGAGGATTTCGACTCCCTCCGGAGTGATCTTGGCGATCTCGTGGTCGGTGCTGTTCAGGTTGAAGTAGACCGTTTCCCTGGCCACGTCCGTGTGAAGCCAGGAAAAATGCTCCCGCACCTGTCCGCGCTCCACCGCCAGGTTTGACAGCACCTCGTAAAACGTGCGGCCGCCGCCGGTGGTCTGTACCATCCCGGTGTGCTTGTACATGAGGGAGGCGTATAATCGCTTACGGCCCCGGTCGGGTGTGTCCATCCACAGGATCGTGTCCTCGAAGAACATGAACGGTTCGCCCTGGGGCGTGCGGAAGAACCTGGCTCCGTGGGCGGCGAACCATTCGTAGGCGGCTTCGGCGGCGAGCGTGAAATCGGGCGCTCCGCGTTCCTCTTCGGTCGCAAGCAGCACCTCCTCGATCCGCGCCCGGCACGATCCGGGAGATGCATCCGAAGAGCGCTTTTCCCGCTTCCGTTCCTGCCTGGACTGGGACCTCTGTTCTTTCTGCACCGCCCGTACTTGCTCGCGCAGCGTGGCCAGCGAGAGTCCCGTTTTGCCGTACCGCTCCTGAACGAGTTTCAGATGGCGGTTCTGCTCCAGCGGGGTGAGGTATGCGGCTTCGCGCAGGATCGGTTCGAGCAGCCGGTTGCGCTCCTCCTCGGAGACGTCCGTCGGCAGATGGGAGATCCCGAATTCCAGGGGCGTCTCGGCCTTCGCCAGCAGATCTTCGAAGTCTTGGGCCGAGTGACCCGCCACGAAGTAGTCGTTGACGTCGATTTTGGCTTCGGAGAGCAAGCGCTCGGCCTCGCGGATTTCCTCCGTGGTCCTGCCAACAAGACGCTTGGTCAGCTCGCGGGCACCCACGGCGGCGTCGAGAGCAAACCGCTCCCGTAACTCCCGGCGTGCGTTCTCGCGTCGTTCGTCCAGGGGGAGAACGGCAAGACGGGTCTGTATGCGGTGCTCGGAAAGGACCGTTGCGGTCTTGAGCGCGCCGTTCAACCCGGCCTGGGAGATCTCATTGTCCTGGCAGACGTAGACCGTCTTAACGTTGCGAAGGCGCGGCAGCAGCCGCTCCCAATCCGCTTCGCGGATGCGGACGGTCACCGGCGACACCGCCGGGAAGCCATGTTCCATAAGCGAGATGCAATCGGTCACGCCCTCGGTGATGATCAACCGTTCCGGGTCGGCGAGCAGACAGTCCTCGTTGTAAAGGTGGCTGTTGTCGATGCACGGGGCGATGTGCTTGCGGGTGTTTTCGTCGTGGACCGGGAGCTTCTTGTATTTTCCTTGTTCCCATGGCTTGTCAGGCGTCCACGGGGTCTTGCGGCCGATCATGAAAACGACGCGTCCGCGGCTCCAGTAGGGAAACACGATGCGCCGGTCGAAGAACGGATCGAGTCCGTCTTGGTTGGTGGGACGGAACGCGCCGGACGCGGCCAAGTCCCGCGGGGAAAAACCGCGTTCCTTGCAGGTCAACTTCCGGACGATTCCTTCATCGCCGTCGTTGTCCGCATAGCCGATGAGGAGCCTGTCGATTGTCTCCACGGAAAGGCCGTACTTGGACCGGAGCCATTCAAGGATTTCGGGATTGTCCTTTAGCAGTCCGTGATAGTGTTCCGCCAGAGCCGTCAGCACATCGTGGACGCGCAACTCGACCAGGCGCTCCGCCTCAGCTTCGGCTAATTCCTCGGGCGAGAGTCCGTGCTTGGCCAAAGACGGCAGCCCGGCCTTGGCCGCGAGGAAATCGCGGGCATGCTGATGGCTCTCCGGCATGGGGCCGGACTGTCCTCGCGTCACCTGGCCCGATTGGATGAACTCCACGAGCTGGAGCACGTCGCCGCCGACGCCGCAGCCGAAGCAATACCAACCCTGCTTGTCGAGCATGACATGAAGGGACCGGTGCGATTGGCTACTGTGGTTCGGGCAGTCGCATTGGAGCAGGCGGTCGGATTCATGCAGGATGTGAGCGCCGAGCAGTTCCCGCGCGACCATACCGATGTCGACCTCGGTGACCCGCCGGTAATACTCCCTCACGTTGTCCTGACGTTCGAATGCCATGCGCGCTCCGCTCCAAGAATGTCCATTCGCTACTGACCGGTCGTCGCGGGAACACGGGATTCCTCAAGGCGACCTGCATCCAGCAGGAGGGAGAGGAACGTTCGGCGGTCGTCCTGTTTCCTCTTTCTGGCGCAGTTCGAGATGCCCCAGCGGTCCCCGACGAGGACCGTCGTCTGTCTGGCCCGCGTGACGCCGGTGTAGAGAAGGTTCCGGTGGTGCATGAAGGAGTGGGCCTTGTGGACCACCACCACGGCGCATGGAAACTCGGAGCCCTGGGCCTTGTGGATCGTCAGGGCATAGGCGAGTTGGATGTCCTGCAGGTTGGGCGAACCGGCCTCGATCTCCACCGGGATGCCGTCGAAGTCCACGCTCAGAGAGCCGTCGCGGCCGACGTGGAGAATCACGCCCATCGCGCCGTTCATGACGCCGATTTCGTAGTTGTTCCGAGTCTGGATGACCTTGTCACGCGCGAGAAACTTGGGCCGTCGACCGGGTATCGTCGGGGGCGCTTCGACATTCCAGAGTCTGCGCTGCACCAGACGTTGGAGCTCGCAGTTGAGATCGCGGGTACCCAGCGGGCCCTTGTGGGTCGGGGTCAAAAGCTGGACGTCAGTCAACAGGTCGAACCCGAGGCGCTCCACGAGCACATTCTCGAAGAGGTCCAGTACGAACCGCTGCGCGTCCCATTGATCGGTGAACTGATCCACCACATACCAGGCGCGGCGGCCGGATGGTTCGGCGTCGCTCGTTTTGCGTACCTCGCCGTTCAAGACGGCGATGCTGTTCTCCTTCAGGATGCCGGCCTGCCGTACCACCTGGTCGAGGAGCACCGTGGGAACCATCCGCGACTGGACCAGGTCCCGCAACAGATTGCCCGGTCCGACGGGAGGCAGTTGGTTGTGGTCTCCAACCAGCACCACGGCGGTCCGCTCGAGATCGATGCTCTGGAAGAGGTGCCAGGCCAGGGGCACATCCACCATCGAGACCTCGTCGACGATGATCACGTCGGCGGCGATGGGATCGTCCGGCCCCCGGGCGTAGTCTTTGCCGTTGAAACCGAGCAGCCGGTGGATCGTACCCGCCGGATGGCCGACGACCTGTTCGAGACGCTTGGCGGCCTTGCCCGTGGGCGCAGCCAGGACGACGCGCAGTCCCTGTTCTTCGTAGACGCCGGTGATGGCGGATACGGTGAAGGTCTTGCCGCTGCCCGCTCCGCCGGAGATGAGCGAAATCGAATGACGAAGTGCGGTGACGGCGGCCTGCCGCTGGCCCGCGTTGAGCTGCGGCGCGGTTTCCGCGACCATGTCGGACAAACGGTCTTGGTCGGGGAAGTGGGGATTGGGCGCTCCGCCGTTCCGGAAGACCTTTGCCAGGTCCTCTTCCATTGCGCGGATTTCAGGCTTGGCGACGATGAACCTCCCACTGTGGGAGACGCAGACCAAGGCCTTCTCGTCGATGAGCCGGTCAAGCGCCTGCTCGATGCGGTCCCGGCTGTCGAGGACGTCCATGACCAGCAGCACGTTGGCCTGATCGACCAGCTCCTCGAACTCGATCCAGCAATCGCCTTGGTCCAGCGATTCGTTCACGCAATGGAGGACGCCGGCCCGGATACGCGCGGGATCGTCCTTGGCGGTGCCGATCTTGCGGGCGATTTTGTCCACCCGTTTGAAGCCGAAGCCGCGGACCTCGCGCACGATGATGTAGGGATCTGCCTTGAGCAGTCCCAGCACGTCGTTGCCAAACTTTTTGACCAGACTCGTCACCTGGTGATGGGTGAGATCGAAGGCGGCCAGCCAGGTGATCGCCTTGTTGATCTCCCGCGTCTTGAGCCACTCCGCGCGGAGCTTCCGCATGGCATCCGGCGACAGCCTGGCCGCCTCGGCGATTTGTCCGGGCTCGTCGGTGATGATCCGGTCGAAATCGTGACCGAAGCGTTCGGCGATCAAGCGGGCCTTGACCGGACCGATGCCCTTCATCTCCGGGTGGTTGGCCAGGTAGTTGGCGAGACCGTCGGCGTCCAGATCGAGGTCGTATTCCATGCCTTCGACCTCGAATTGTCGGCCGTACTTCGGGTGTGTCACCCAGCGGCCGTTCAGCACGACCGGTTCGTTCTCACGAGCGAAGAGCCGTCCGGCGAACTGCACCTCGTCGCCGTCGGCCGTCGTGAGACGGCCTGCGGAAAACCGCGGCCCGGCGTAGAAAACCGTCTCGACTCGGCCGCGGACGGTTACGGATTGGTTGTTTGATCTTGTTCGCATCGTCTCGATACCTTCCGGTGATACCTGTGTAGAAATTCCTCCACGAACCGGCAGGCAGCCTGCCGGTCGGAGCAGAAAAACACCGGGATGCCGAAATCGACGACGATGGAAAGCAGTGCTCCCAGGACGGCGTTGGGATGCGCTCCGGAGCGGTAACGGCCGCCGAGAATGTCCCGGAGGTCCGCTTCCACCACGACGCACGCGGCGTCGTACTCGCAGAGACGGCGCAGCTCCCTGGCGAACCGCTTGCGGGAACGGATGACGGTGGAGACGAAATCCTCGAGAGTCTTTCGCTCCACCGCCACGGAATCCTCATGCCCCTCGACGGAGTAATCCCCGGCGGGGAGGGCGCGGCGGACGACCTCCGTGCAACCGGATTCGAAGGTGTAGGGTTCCTGCTCCCGCGTGTCGACGACGACGGTGACCCGGTTCACGTCAGAACGGGGCCAGGGCGTTGCGCGCCGCCGAGTCGTATTCGTCTCCGCCGTCTTCGAGCACGATGCGCCGGTTGATATAGACGTTCTCGTTCTCGCCGCGCGTGCGCTTGGTGATCTCGAGCTTGACGTTGATGAGCTTCTCCAGGTTGGCCGGAAGCTCGGAGAGCTTGTCCAGGTTCAACCCGCAGGTGTGCAGGTCCGTCTTGAGCCACTTGATGTTCTCGCGGGTGGCCATGACGTTGTTGCGCCACAGGAGCCTGCCCCGGAACTTAGGGGCGAGGATTCGCAGCGTCCACTTAAGCATGGGGTTTCCCGAGGTCTGGGCTCGGGTCAGTTCCACCCGCTCGACGTTCACCTGGTACTTGCCGTCCGGGATGGTCTCGAACTCGCGCTCCTCGACCTCGGCATGCGCGAAATCGTCGTCGAACTGTGCGAGGTCGATGTCCTCGGTGCCGCGGGGTTCGTCGAAATGTCCGTAGTTTTCGTTCTGCATTGTCTGTTCCTCCATCTATGGGGTTTATTTACCGGCGGGTGCGGGCTTCTTGTCCTGCCCGTCCCCCGGTGCCGGCACCGACCGCGGGGCACTCGCCCTCGGCGCGGCCGCCGGCCTGTTGAACGCTTCAATGAAAGCTTGGAAATTGAGGTCGATGGTGTCGGGAAGCCGTCCTGTGCGGTCGCCCGCCTCGTAGTGGGGGCTGGGCTTGGTGCGCATGACGCGGCGGTAGACCGGTTTGCCGCTCTCGTCGCTCGTCACTTCCAGGTCGCAGAAGAGGATCAGGTCGACCATGCCCAGCACGATCTTGCGGGCCTTGTCGGGGAGCGTCGGGATAATGCGGATGTACTTGCCGGTCCGCGTTTCGATTTCCTTTTCCTGGGAGTGGGATACCAAGACGAGTCCGTAGGGCAGGAAGGCCAGCTTGGTCAGGACACGGTGGAACTCGTTGTTGATCAGCGCCCAACCCTTGCCGTAGCCGAGGTCGGACTCGTGTTCGATCTTGAACTTCGTGCAGATGTAATCGCTGCACATCCGGTAGGCGTTGTCGACCGTGTCGAGAATGACGGTCTTATAAGGATGTTTGCCCTCGGCGATTTCACCGCAGGCGGCCAGCAACTCTTCCCAGTTCCTGATGGGGACTTGAAAGACATCCAGTGAATTCAGCCCCGGTTCGGTGGCGAGAAACAGCGCGCCTTCGGACCGGGAACACCAGGTCGATTTGCCGATCTTGCTCGGGCCGTATACCAGCACCGTGAGATCGGCGTGATCTTGCTTGGGGGGACTTTTCTTCGTAGGCAACATGTCGGTTCTCCTTTTCTATGGGGTCCTCAAAAAGCCGAAGCCTCTTCGAACGAGGTCTCGTCCCGCAGCTCTTCGTGCGGGGGGACTTTGCGGTAAAAGTTCTCGATGACGTTGGTGCTGCCGTCGGCGCGGCAGAGCGGGAAATAGGCGCAGGACCGGCGGTAGTGGAAACAGAAGGCGGTGTTCTGATAGAAAACGCCGCGACGGCGCGCGTCGAGAAAGGCCTGGGTCAGTTCCCAGAGTTCGGACTGCAGGGTCTCGAGTCGGTCGCGGGAGAGATAAAGCATCTCCCGGTGGAACATGCCCGGCTCGGTGTACTTGGCGGCCAGCCGCTCCTGAAATTCGTCGTCGCTTTCCGGCAGTCTGCGTTTGGCGCTGCTCTTGCCGGTCTTGGATTTGGCGATCAGATCGGCCCGCCGCGCCTCGAACTCGGCCTCGGTTTCCCCGCGTCCCTGTTGCAGACGGGCCTTGACCAGGATGTTGTAGAGGACACCCGCGATGCGGATGCCGAGCGTCTGTTCCACGTATCGGGAGTAGAGGACGATCTGGAAGTCGGTCCAGAGCCGCTCCAGGTAGTCCGCATCCACCTGCGAGGCGGTTTTGTGCTCGATCAGAAAATGTTCGTCGCCGATCCTGACGACGCCGTCCACCTTTCCGGCCAGCACGAAGCTTCTGGATGAAGCGCCGGTGGCCGGGTTGACGATGCTCCCCTCGAAGGTCTTTTCGAGGGCGACGACATAGAATTCCTCGCTCGCATAGCAGGCCGCGTAGCCTTTCATCATCGCTGCGGCCAAGTGCCAGTCCCGCTTCTGGTCTTCCTCTTGTGCGCGGTTGGGGTAGGTCCGGTCGATGAAATCGAGGACGGCCCCCAGGTCCCTGCCGCCGTGCCAGATCTCCAGGCACTTGTGGATCACCGTGCCGAAGGCCAGGTTGTGGTCCCGTTCCAGGGGAACCAGTTCCTGGATGTAGCGCCACTCGCATGCCTTGCGGCAGTTGCGGAACAGGCTCCACATCGAATAGGTGGTGGTCGTTTTCGATTCCATCAGGCGGCCCCCGTGGCTTTGAGTTCGGGGCCGATCACCGGGCCGTCACCCACGCGTTCGACTTGGAAAGCCTCTTCGCCGAACTCTCGGGTGAGAAAGCCGGTGAAGATGCGGGCGATGGCGCGGCCGACCTCGGTCGCTGCATCCACGACGCAGGAGCGCTTGTGCGAATCCAGGCAGAAGGACGCGTCCAGCCGAACCAGCGACCGGCCGTGAAGGCTCTCGGCGGCGAGCACCGCCAGGAGCAGAGACTCCTCGATGTCCCGGATCGGGACCTTGGAGTCGAAGTTGTATCGGTAAAGTTCTCGGTTCATGATCTTGCCTCCGTTCCGTTCAGTAAGGTCTGTTGGAGGGCGCGCCCGGGCCGGATGCTTTCGGCGACCTCTCGGACGCCTTCCATGCATCCGACCCGGTCAATACCTACCGGAGGCGGACCCGGACCGTCGGACGATCAGAGGTAGTCCCTCAGTCCGGCGTCTTCGAAGATCGCGCGTAACTTCTTGATGGACTCGTAGATCGTCCCCCGCGGAATCCCGGTGTCGCGGGAGATCTCCGTGACGGTGTCGGTATCGAGACGCCGGCACAGCTCACGCAGCTCGGGCGGAAGTTTCTCGATTGCCTTGCGAACGTCGAGGGAGAGATCGCGCAACTCGGAGGCAGGGCGTGAAAGTCTGCCCGTGCGGCGCAGGTAATCCTCCTGATCGATGGTCTCCATGCGCTCGACGGAGCCGCCTTCCTCGTCTTCCAAGCGGTCGTTGAGCGAACAATTGCAGAGCCGGTAATCCCGCAGGCCGGCCTTCCGCGCCTCGATGATGGTGGCGATCTTGTGTTCCACCACGCGGGCGATGAAGGTGTTGCGCTGGGCGCGTTCCGGGTCGTACTTGGACAGACGTTGGAGCAGGTCGAGCATCATTTCCTGCTCCAAGTCCTCACGGTCGGACTCGGTGAAACCCACCCGTCCGACCAGTTGTCTCGCCTTGAACTTGATGATCCGAACGGCATACTCGTCGATTCCTTTGTAGCGTTTGTCGAAACCCATTTGAGCCTCCTCGGGGCCGAGGAGGAGCTCGTGTGGGTGTCGACCTATGCCGGGACGACCGCTCTAAATGAAGCGAGCGGAGGTGTTGCGAGTACGCCGGTATCGGCGACACCCACAACGACCTCCGCTCTGCGGCCAGTCTGTTGTCTGGTGATGGACCGTGCTCTATGGCCGGGTCTGAATCAGACCCGGACCGCGTCCGCCACGGTCATGCGGACGGGCAATCCGTTGTCGATCATGAGTTCCTGGATCGAGAGCGAGCGCTCCCGGTCGAAGACCTCGAACAGCTCCGCCACCTTCTTTTTCAGGGCGAAGCCGTCGTTGCCGCGGGATTCGTTCGGCCCGTTGTCCTTCCCGAACAGAAACAGCCGCAGCACGGTGGGCGGGGGATCGAAGACCGGCTCGCCGTTTTGGACGCGCAGTCCCTCAATCCGTCCGTAGTTGACCTCCTGCATCAGCTCGACCAGGCGTTTCCTGGCAGGAGTCAGGGCCGCCTTTGTCACGACATTTGGCATGTCACACCTCCGGTCTGGCCCTCTGGGCAAAGAAAAACCCCCGAGAGGCTGGCCCGGCGAAAGGCTCTCTCGGGGGTTGCTTCAGCGCCCAGAGGGCGTTGTTGCCTAAATTGATTGGTCGCCGGACCAAGCCTTCAGAGGGAAGGCGCTACATCCGGCGTAGCAGATGCTACTTTTCGCGTAGCATCAGAAAGTAGAGTTGTTTCAGTGGATTAGATATCCCATGGGATATCATCATGGGGATCGTAACAGGGAGACCAACCACAACGTAGACGGGGGGATTTGAGATGTTCGGCTAAGCGCCTGTCATATTTCGCGATTTCTTTTGTTACACGTCGGATATTTGCCTGGAAAGCCTTTCGAACTCGGTCGCGGTCATCCGAGGCATTGCGAATTCTTTTTCCAAGGCCTTTATCCTTTTTGATCTGCTCAGCCAGAAAGACCATCTCTTGCCTAATATCGGACTCAGGGAATGGGGGGGCCATCCCTTGGTCGGTATAGTTCTGGGCTTCGGCCAGTTTCTCTTTCAATTCCTCATATCGAACGCGATATGCCGCAAAAGCATCTTGATCAGCAGCCTCACCCGCGCTGCCAAGCTGAAATTGCTGTGGAGCTTTGGCGACACGGAGGACCAAGTCAGTAACGCTGAACACTGTCTTGGGATTGGACAATAAAATATGCAGATAGGCAGCACCCTTGCACGGTAATAAGATGAAATCCTCACCACCGGCATACCTCGCGATCCACGCCTGTCCTTTTTTGCGGAAAACAAAATCCTTAAGTTCATCTTGTGGAATTGGCGTTGAAGTTGGAACTCCAATGACTCCAGAAGTAGAAATCGCCGAGTCGCATACCAGACGCAAAAGGCAAGAATCCGGAAGCTCGCGTTTTCTTATGGCACTGGCATAATTGGCAATCGACTGATCGATAACATCCGATACCGCTTTTGCATGTCTCTTGTGAAGCTCGAACAGTCGGAGCGCCGCACTGTCGGCAGATCCATCGATGTGTCTTAGGACCCGGGCGGCTTCTCCATAGCGACTGAAAAAGTCGATAGGTGACATCTTGCATACGTCTGACGCAGTCTCGACATATGCAGCCAGCATAATTCTTGATTCGCTATGTTTCCGATTGTCGTCAAAAGGATCACCAGCTGGTCGCTCTCCAACGAGTAGGTCCACGCCATAAGCCTCTGCTGGATCGTGCCCCTCCAGGCCGGCCGACAGCACGGCAAACCTGCGGTCGATACATTGAGAACAGGTCCCGCAATGTGTCAGCAGCCTCGTCATTTCCCATGTATGTGTACAGCTAGTGGCGAACTTGATCATCTCAGCGCAACCTGATTGGCCTATCCCTTTTAGAATTTCAGTCTTGGTCTTCCACAAGAATGGATTCTCAACCACAAACGGTTTTCCGGCCAATATCGAAATAATTTTCGCAAAACCGCTGATTACTTGTGGATGTGTTGTCCTTGTTGCTCGTGCACCAACCACCTGTGAAGATGGGGGAAGGTTAAAGCTCACGACGCCATTTTCGTAGAATCGAATCCTGGAAAGATTGAACATCTGCGCGACAGTCGATCCAAGCGCCGCATACAGAAAAGATCGGCTTCGTTGGGTATACTCGCGACCCAATGATTTCGCCTTGTTGATGCTCACCGGAATATGCAAGGGTGGGGTATCTGAGTGTTTTTCGAGAAGCTCTTGAAGCTTTCTATGCCTACGCGCCAGTTTGTGAGTCGGCTTGTGCATTACAAGAGCAATTTTGCGCTTATTTACAACAGCTTCATGGATCGCGCCGCCCAAAGAATCAAGCCCACCGGAAAACAGCACGACCTCTTCCGGTAGAGCAAAGTCAAATTCAAGATGCTGTTGGGTAGGTGGTTGCTTCGTCAATTTCACAAAATCGAAATAGTATTCATCTTCAGAAAGAAAGCTGAGAGTCGCAATCAGTTGTTCTTTAAGTGGCGAGGAATTCCACAAATCCGGATTTCGAACTGGAATTCTGAAAAACAGTCTCCTCCTCCAGTCGGCCCCGAAGTTCTGAACACCATCCCCCCCCCTTGTTACGGCTTGATCTGCACAGTAGACGTAAGTGGCAATTTCAATCAGATCATGGAATTGGGATGGAAGGTCTCGCAGCAAGTGTTCACGAATGTCAGAAATACTAAGCGAGACGTTTTCCTTAACTCCCCACAAATGCAAACAGAGTGGATTGTCACCCCCGAACGGGAGATTTCCGTAAGAGACATCGCCGCAGAGTATAGAGCGCTCGTTAGCCATCGGTCCGCGCTCCTTCCTTGAGTTCAGCCACAATTTTTTTCATGGCCACGTGCGCGAACCCTGCGGCGTCTTGCCTCGATATCCCCTTCTTCTCCCAGTTGGTCTTTGAAAACCATCCCCCGGAAAATTCTTCGACTATTCTAGCTGCTTCGCGACTGTGCGTTCCCAGTGCTTTTGTGAACTCGCCTTGTTGAGCAAGCGTTCGAAAGCGACGGCCTTCGCCAATGTGATGGGCAACAGCTCTGGAAACGAAATAGTCAAGACACTTGTTTGTTAGTCTTGAAAAGAAATCTCTGGCGAAAATACTAAATTGTTTGTTGGTCGCGAGTTTGGAAAAGGCATTTGTGACATCATCGGGTGTTGTTCCGAATAGGCTCTGTGTCCGGGTTCCAATGATTTGCGTCATCGTTTCGGAAGCCGCCATCTGGGCCATTTCCCCCAGGTCCGTTCGGCCACCGTTGTTTGCCAACTTTCTGTCTATGGCGTCTGAGAATGCGCCGATTACCTCCATAAGGCTTGGGGAATCAGACACATCTATTCCATTGCTCTGGAGGGCCTCAGCGAAATTATCACTCTTGGCAGCCAGAGGCAGTTGAGTCAGAAGCCAGACTGTTTCTACGAGACCCTTGTCTTCCGCCGCCAGTCTAAATCCATCCTCGGCAGCTGTAATCGTCGCATTCGCAATTTGCGCCGTTCCGGCTCCGCCCTCGATAAGGGCAACAACTTGCTGCCATTTGCGTGTTCGGGGAAGATTGCCTAGTCTGATATGTCCCATGGGGCTTCCAACGAAATTCCAACGTATTAGAAATATTAGTTCATGATTACTCTTGCGCTTTGTCGGTCATCGCAAGCCCGCGGGCCTTTCTGGCTTCGCGCTTAAGGTAGCCTTTGCGCACAAGTTGGTTCACCTGCCCATGAGCGCTGGCGTGCGATATCCCGAGGATATCAGCAAGCTCCTTCATGGTGGGGGGGAACCCCCGACGGCTCGTGAAGAGACGGATCTCCTTTAGTGTTCGGCGCTGTGGCTCGGTTATCTCCTGAACGGGGCGTCGGCCCCGGGGATTTTTGATCATGGCGACGCTTCTCCGTAATCCTTCAACAGATCAAAGTTGTTGCGGTACTTCTCGAATCGGGGACGCGGTACGACCTGACCGGTTTTGCTGCTGAGGTTGGTGAAAACGATACGGTATTTACCGGCATTCTGTCCGGTCTTGTTCCGGTTGGCTTCTTTGATCAGCTCAAGCGAGGGAAGGACCCAATAGCAGTTGGTTTGTTCGGAAAAAAAGATGAAAAAGAAGTTGGCGCGGGGATTACGGACTTCCAAGGCCGCAAATGTACCGGCGTTTTTCGGGTTACATTGTTTCGAGCGGGCCTTGATCTGGATGTCCAGATACACCGGTTCCCCGAAGATTTCATTGCGGACCACGCAGTCGATTTGCTGATCATCCACCAAGGTCAGATAGACGTCGAAACCTCGCCTGAGCAGTTCAGCGATGGCAACGAACTCCTGGCGTTTCCCAAATGATGCTGAATCCCGGTAGGCCATTTTGTCTCCAAATCAAGGACACAGGTCGCAGTGCCCTGTTTGGGTAAGGTACTGCCATATTTTACAGATTGATATTATACGACCTGATAGGTATCAGGTCAATTAGAAAATTAAAGTACGGGAAGGATTCAAATCATAGAAAGGAAAGGAACTGGGAGGGGCAAAGTTACTGAAGAACGAGAATGTCGGCGTTCGTCCTGAAAGTCTATTCGAGCCGGTCTTTGCGCATTTGAGCCCATATTTTTCGCTGTCGGTTCCAGTGGGGGACGGCGGCGACCGGCCTCATGTCTTTTTCCAGAATCGGGTCTCGGCCCTTCGTTGTATTCGGAAGGAATAGGATCTCTTCCTGGATGTCCGGAGCGAGGTTGAGCAAATTCATGATCTGGGTGATGCGCGCACGGGTTACGTAGCCCAGGCGGGCGAGGTCCGCATAGTCCTGTATATCCCCTCGCTTGACCAGTCTCTCAAAGCGGATCGCCAAAGCCAGGAGCTTCGCAACCCGCGGTATGTTTCCTTTGCCGGTTGATCCGCGTCGGCTGTCCGATTGTGGGTTGACGTTCCCTCGTTTGTTGCGCGGCTGGAACGTGAAACTTACCTCCAGCCGCCCGTTGCTCCCAAAGTGATGCATGGTCGGTTTCATATGCGGTTTTCCTTTCCAAGGGCTGCCTGTCCCAGGCAAACGGCTTTGATGCCGGGGGAGCGAAACGTCACGGTCACTTTGCCATCACGGCCATCGTAGGCAACGCGCTCGACAAGGGCTTTAATAACCCGCGCCTGTTCGCCCGGGGCAAGCGATTGCCAGATGGGGTCGAATGCCGCGAGGGCTTTTTCCAAGTCTTCGTCCTCGAGTGTTTCTCTTTGGACGGCGATGGTTTCCTCGCGGATCACGGTCATCCTTTGTTCAAGAGAACGAATTTGGTCCTGGAGGTCAGCCATCTGATCCGTTGCCAACCCCTGGTCCGTTCCCGAGGACGGCAAGTCTCCCACGAGGGCGCGGAGCCTGGCGTCCAACCGTTTGAGTTCCCGCTCGTGAGCACGGCGCTCGGTTTCAAGTTCCGCCAGACGCTTTTCACTTTGAATCCGAACTTGGGAAGCCGTTTTCGAAATGACCTCCTGGTTCGCGCCCAAGCCTCGAATATAATCCACCACTGCGTCCTCAATTTCATAAGCATTGAGCGACTTGGTCGGGCAGGACGCCCATCCCCGCTGCTGAGCGGTCAGGCAGACATAGTAGCGGTAATGTTTCCCTTTTCTGGCGGTATAAGAATGCACCATGGCGGTTCCACAAGGCGCGCAGTAAAGCAGCCCCCTTAGCAGCGCGCCGTATTTGTTTCGGATTTCCTTGCTGCCGGAGCGGCCATTGTGCCGAAGGGTATCTTGGACCCGCTGCCAAAGGTCCGGGGCTACGATCCTCTCATGCTCTCCGGGGTAGACGGTGCCCTTGTAATTGATGTTGCCTGTATAAATGATGTTGGTCAGCAGTCGAAAGAGACTGCTTTTGTTAAAAAGATTCCCCCCGCGTTCCTCTCCTTTTTGGGTGGTCCACTTTTTTACACCCCACTTGCGGCGCTCGAGTTCCTGGACGACAGGCATCAACGCCTTGTGCTCCATGTAAAGATCATAGATGGCTCGCACCTGCTGGGCTTCTTCCTCGTTAACGACCAGCCGTCCTCCCTTGCGATCCAGGTCATAGCCGAGGACCGGCATGCCTCCGACCCACTTGCCCTTCTTCCGGGCGGCGGCCATTTTGTCCCTGGTGCGCTCCGAGATGATTTCCCGCTCGAACTGGGCGAAGGACAGCAGGATGTTCAGGGTGAGCCGCCCCATGGAACTGGTGGTGTTGAACTGCTGGGTGACGGAGACGAAGCTCACGGCATGCTTGTCGAAAAGCTCCATGATGCGGGCGAAGTCGAGAAGGGAGCGGCTCAGCCGGTCCACCTTGTAGACGACCACGCAATCGATGTCACCGGCCTCGATGTCGGCGAAGAGTCTTTTGAGGGCGGGTCGCTCCATGTTACCGCCGGTAAATCCGCCGTCGTCATACCGATCGGCGATGCACAGCCATCCCTCGTGCCGCTGGCTCGCGATGTATGCCTCCGCAGATTCCCGCTGGGCGTCGAGGCTGTTGAATTCCTGGTCGAGACCCTCGTCGGTGGATTTCCGGGTATAGATGGCGCAGCGCACGGTCGCTCGCCGGTTCTCCATAGACTGGTGGGTGGGGGTAATGTTTCTTTCGTATTGCCTGCTCATTCGTTCCTCCCGTCCGGCTCGTTGTCTTGATCTTGCGGTCCCTTGGGTTCCGCAAGCCCGAAAAAGAGGAACCCGTTCCACTTGCTCCCGGTGGCCTCCTGGGCGACAGCGGACAGGGACTTGAACCACCGGCCGTCATATTCGAAGCCCTTGTCCAGCACCTTTGCCACAATGTCCCGGCCCCGGAACTCCCTGACGAGCAATGTTCCCGGAAGCGGCAGCCTGTGGTCCCGTTGAGGTTGCAGCCTGCCGCTCACCGACCGTTCCCTGACCTCCATCAATCCCGGTTTTATGGGGTCTCGCAGCATGCGGATTCTAAGGTCCGCGTCATTGGCGATCTCCTCGGCCCTCCGTCTGGCCCGTTCAGATAGGCTGCCTTCGGCCAGGGCCTGCAACCGCCAGGCGATCCTTTTCCGAAGAAAGTCCTTGTGGTGGGACCTTGTCTCCTCTCCGAAGACATCGATATACCTTTCCCGGAGTTCCCCGACGGTCATTCGGGAAAGGGCTTGCACTTGCTGATACGTCGTTTCATTCATGACAACCTCCAAAGGTTTAATGGTCAGTATCCAAAAAAACTCGGCAATCCGGCCGTCCCGCGGCGTTAACCGCTGCATGAATGAAGGCTTCTATCGGCGGAACAATCAAGTCGGTTCTCTGTAAACGCCTCGGATTCTTTGGTTTGCGCTATATGGCCGGCCATTTCGGGAGCGGATGTCGGCAACCGACGCCCCGCTCTGTAGCGGAGGTAGCCTTCCCCCAGGATCGAGGCGATCTCTGCAATCGTTTCCGCGAGATCGCGTTCTGCGGATTCTCTGAATTCCATCGTGCCCTCCTTGCGGCGACCGCTGAGCTATTGTGGATGCCGTCGAGGAGGGATGGGTCAGCCGCGAGGGTATCGACCGCGGAGCCCATTGGTACGCCCCGAAGGGTTGACTCGCCGGCACCCACAACGGTCTCCGTTCTTACGGCCGATTCCGCTGTCTGGTGTTTCTCTTCCGCCGGGCGTAGTTACCCGGCTTCGGTCGATACCTACCGGAGGACCCATCGGGGTGTCGGGCCGAGTTGACCAGGCGGGCGTTAACAGCGTCCGAAAAAGGAATGGAGAATCGGAGAATCCGAGGGGCACATCCGAGTGTGGCGGGCGCGAACGTCAACGTCCTTGGTTGAAACTCGAAAGCTGTGAGGGGAACGGAGAATCGGAGAGAATGTTCGGGTGGGCGTAAGTCGGCGTGGACACGGCTGAAATGACAAAACCCCGAGGGGATGATCCCACGGGGTTTTGTGCTAACAAATGACCGTCGAAATCGACGGATGGATTTTTGGCTCCCCGAACAGGACTTGAACCTGTAACCTAGTGGTTAACAGCCACCCGCTCTGCCGATTGAGCTATCGGGGATCGCATCTTGGAGCGCGAGTCTGAGCGCCCCGAAGAAAGTGGCTTTTTAATAAAGCCGGTTTTGATTGTCAAGCAATTTTAGGCGCTAAACCGTCGTTTTGGAAAAGCGGACGGGTGGTGGCGAGGGGCGGCGGGGGAGGGCTGGTTTGCGTCCTTTGCAATGGGGTCTTAGCCTTCGGGTGCATTGAAAAGGAGGCCGGTATGTATGCGCTTATTCAGGAATTGACGGGGCCGATGGTGGGCGTGCGCGTCCAGGGGGACATCAACGACCGGGAAAACCGGCGGCTGGTGCGGTTGGTCGAGGAGCGCTTCGCGCAATTCGGGCCGGTGCGGTTGCTGGTGGTGTATGAAGCCGATCCGGGGCTGATGGGGGCCGAAGGGCTGTGCGACAACCTGCGTTTTGCCAGGCAGATGGGCGGGAAGCTGGCCAGGCTGGCGGTGGTCGGCGAGCATGACTGGGAGAGCACCTGGGTGGGGCTGTTCGGCCTCTTGGGCGGCATCCGGACTCATTATTTTGATCGTGCGCAGGCAGCGGCGGCTGTGGCATGGCTGAACGCGTAGCCGGTGCGCCTTGTGTGGATGATTTCGGACGAGGGCAAAAATGATGAGGGGGAATTTCCCCCTCCCCTTGTAAAAGCGGGCTGGCATGGGAGGGCAAGGGGAGGGGGAAAAGGTCGGGTTGGCTATTTTATGGAGCCCAGCAGCGTACCGGCGATGGTATTCTTCTGGATCTCCTTGGTGCCTTCGTAAATCTCGGTGATCTTGGCGTCGCGGTAGAAGCGCTCGACGTCGTACTCTTCCATGTAGCCGTAGCCGCCCAGCAGCTGGATGGCTTCGTCGCACACTTCCACGGCGGTGCGCGCGGCGTACATCTTGGCCATGGAGGTCAGCTTGGGATCGATGCGGCCCTGGTCGAAGTTCCAGGCGGCCTTGTAGACCAGCAGGCGGGCGGCTTCGATCTTGGTGGCCATGTCGGCCAGCTTGTGCTGGGTGGCCTGGAACTGGGCGATCTTCTTGCCGAACTGTTCGCGCTGCTTGACGTAGGCCAGGGCGCGGTCGAACCCGCCCTGGGCGATGCCCAGGCCCTGGGCCGCCACCAGGATGCGGCTCTCGTCGAAGAAGTGCAGCAGCTGGTAGAAGCCGCGGTTCTCCTTGCCCACCAGGTTGCTCAGGGGCACGCGCACGTCCTTGAAGGTCACTTCGGCCGTGTAGGAGAGGGTGATGCCCATCTTCTTTCCCACGTCCTGGTAGCTGACGCCCGGACGGTCGGCTTCCACCAGGATGATGCTCAGACCGCGGTAGGAGGGCGAGGCATTGGGATCGGTGGTGCACAGCACGTTGTAAAAACCGGCCAGGGGCCCGCTGTTGGTGATGAAGATCTTGGAGCCGTTGATCACCCACTCGTCGCCCTGTTTGACGGCCGTGGTCTCCACCGAGGTGATGTCCGAACCGTGGTCCGGCTCGGTGAAAGCGCCGCAGGAGAGGCATTTACCCTCGGCCACCTTGGGCAGCCAGGTGGCTTTCTGTTCTTCGCTGCCGTGGTGCAGGATCAGTTCGGTGGCGAAGTCGGCGATGAGCAGGCAGGTGCCGACGGTGCTGTCGCCGCGGGCCAGTTCTTCGGCCACCAGGATGTTCTCCATGACGCCCATGCCCTGACCGGAATACTTCTCAGGGAAATGGATGCCGACGAAGCCCAGTTCGCACGCCTTTTTCCACAGACGCTCGGGATAGGCGTGGCGGTCAAGCAGGTCGTGGATCTCGTCTTTCTTGAACTCGCCCTTTACGAAGTCCCGGACCGCTTTCTGGATCTGGACCTGTTCTTTGGTCAATTCAAATTCCATGATGCCTCCTTTTGGCGCGTTGCGTTCCCCTGGGGGTCGAAGGAGAGAAGGGGTTCGATCCCTCAGGGGCGGATTCATCCGCATGAACGCAGGTATCGTATTCTACCCGGGTGAGATAAAGCAAGGGGCGTACCAGCGTTCGCGGTGCTATGATTTCAATGGATTACATGCGACCATAAATAAACCTGTGCCATGGCAAAGAAAAAACTGGACTATGGGGCGGATGAAATCTAAACTGCGCCAGAGGACGGAAATCGAGGAGAAACTTCCATGCCCATCGACCCCAATGCCTTTTTCCGGGAATCGACCCTGCGCATCTGCGGCAGCCTGGATATCGAAAAGGCCATGCAGCAGTGTCTGCAGTTCTGGGTGCGCTTCCTGCCGGCCAGCCGCATGTGCTTCCACATTTATGACCCGGGGTCGGGCGTCGTGGAAACGGTGGCCATGGCGACCGTGGACCACTGCGAGGCCCTGAACCTGCGCACCAATCTTTCGGCCAGGGGCCGCCGCCAGGTCGAGGAGCAGCGCGCCGCGCGCATCAAGATGGTGCCGCGCATGGGCGACGACGCCGTGGCCGGCCCGGTGGTCAGCCATTTCCAGGCCGAGGACCTCCCGGGTTTGCTCCTGGACCTGGCCCTGGAGAAGAAGTTCATTGGTACCGTATCGGTTTTCGGCGAGCCGGGCAAGCATTTCGAGCAGGACCACGTGAAGTTGATTTCGTTGATCAACCGACCCTTCGCCATCGCCCTGGCCAACAGCCTGCGCTACCGGGAGCTGCGCCGGCTGCGGGACATGCTGGCCGACGACAACCGCTACCTGCGCGACGAACTGCGCCAGATGGCCGGCGAGGAGGTGGTGGGCGCCGGCGTGGGGCTGCGCGATATCATGGAGATGGTGCGCCAGGTGGCTCCCCTGGACAGTCCGGTGTTGCTGCTGGGGGAAACCGGTGTGGGCAAGGAGGTGCTGGCCAATGCCATCCACAACCTGTCGGCCCGGCGCAACGGGCCGTTCATCCGGGTCAACTGCGGGGCCATCCCCAACACGCTCATGGACAGTGAGCTGTTCGGTCACGAGAAGGGGGCCTTCACCGGCGCCCTGGCGCGCAAGCGCGGGCGCTTCGAGCGGGCCGACGGTGGCACCATTTTTCTGGACGAGATCGGCGAACTGCCCCTGGAAGCCCAGGTGCGCCTGCTGCGTGTGCTCCAGGACAAGACCATCGAGCGGGTGGGCGGCACCGACACCATCCAGGTGAACATCCGCATCATCGCGGCCACCCACCGCAATCTGGAGAAGATGCTGGCCGAGGGCACGTTCCGTGAGGATCTTTACTTCCGGCTGCGGGTCTTCCCCGTCGTGATCCCGCCCTTGCGACGGCGCACCGAAGACATTCCGGCCCTGGTGGAGCATTTCATCGCCAAGAAGGCCCGGGAGATGAAGATGTCCGCCGCCCCGGCGCTGGCCCCCGGCGCCCTGGAGCGGCTGATGCGCTACCCCTGGCCGGGCAATGCCCGGGAGCTGGAAAATGCCGTGGAGCGCGCCCTGATCGTATCCCGCGGCGCGCCATTGAAGTTCAACGACATCCTGCCTGAACTCGATGGGCCGCCGGCGCGCGAGCCCGCCCGCATCGGGCTGGAAAACGATGGCCCCCTGGCATTGGACCTGGTCACGGCCCGGCACATTCAGGCGGTGCTGGCGCGCTGCCGGGGGCGCATCGAGGGCGAAAAGGGGGCGGCGCGGCTGCTGCGGGTCAATCCTTCCACCCTGCGCAAACGCATGCGCAAGCTGGGGATCGTTCACGGGCGGAAAGCGGCCGATTAAAAAGATTCGGCCCCCGGGCCGCAAGCCCGGAGGCCGAACACTAAAGATGGTGAGAGCGCCTTCACCCGGTCCGTTCTATTTGGTGAACTGCTTGCGCATCTCTTTCTTGTTCATTTTGCCCACGCTGGTTTTGGGCAGCGCATCGAGCAGGTTGACGCGGTCGGGCACGCCGTACTTGGGAATCTGGCCGTCGGCGGCAAATTTGGCCACGAAGGATTTGATGGTCTCCTCGGTGAGGGTGGCCTTGGCGTCGGGCTTGGGAACGACCAGGGCCATGGGGCGCTCGCCCCACTTCTCGTCGGGCACCCCGATGACGGCCACTTCGCTTACGCCCGGGCAGCGGCTGATGATGTCTTCGATTTCAAGCGAAGAGACCCATTCGCCACCGGTCTTGATCACGTCCTTGAGCCGGTCGGTGATCTGCAGGAAGCCATCGGGGCTGATGTAGCCGATGTCGCCGGTATGCAGCCAGCCGTTCTCCCAGAGCGCTTCGCTCTTCTCCACATCCTTGAGATAGCCCTGGGTCAACCAGGGCGAGCGCACCACCACTTCGCCGGTGGTCTTGCCGTCGTGGGGCATGGGCTTGCCGTTGGCGTCGATGACTTCCAGCAATACGTTGGCCACCGGCAGGCCGGTGCGGCAGCGCATCTTGACTTGCTCTTCCTCGCTCCATTCGAGCATGTGGGGTTTTAAGAGGGAGATGGTCAGCAGGGGGCAGGTTTCCGACATGCCATAGGCGGCGTAGACGTTGATGCCCAGTTCCATGGAGGCTTTGCACAAGCCGCGCGACAGGGCCGACCCGCCGATGATCACCTTCCAGGGGGCGAGGGGCAATTTCTTCACGGCCGGGTTGGAGACCAGCATGTGCAGGATGGTGGGCACGCAGTGGGAGAAGGTGACCTTCTCGGTGAGCTTCAACTTGAGCAGCAGTTCCGGTTCGTAGCGGCCGGGATAGACCTGCTTGGCGCCGATCATGGTCATGGCGTAGGGCATGCCCCAGGCGTGCACATGGAACATGGGGGTAATGGGCATGTAGACATCGTTGGAGTTGAGATTGGCCTGGGAGGCGTAGGAGCCCGAGGCGGTCAGAATGGCGTAGGTGTGCAGCACCAGTTGGCGGTGGCTGAAGAAAACGCCCTTGGGCAGACCGGTCGTTCCCGTGGTGTAGAAGGTGGTGGCCATGGTGTTCTCGTCCAGGTCGGGGAAGTCGTATTCCGTGGACTGGCCGGAGAGCAGGGCCTCGTATTCGCAGTCGATGTTCAGTGGCGTGGTGGGGGTGGCGCCGGTGTCGGAGATGAGCACGATCTTCTTCACCGTGGAGAACTGGTCCTTGACCGCCGCCAGCATGGGCAGGAACTCTTCGTTGACCAGGATCACATCGTCTTCGGCGTGGTTGATGGTGTAGATCAGCTGCTCGGGGGAGAGCCGGATGTTGATGGTGTGCAGCACGGCGCCCATCATGGGCACGCCGAAGAAGCACTCCAGGTAGCGGTGGCTGTCCCAGTCCATGACGGCCACGGTGTCGCCGGGCTGCACGCCCAGGCTCTTCAAGCCGTTGGCCAATTGAGACACCCGTTTGCCGAAATCGGCGTAGGTGTAGCGGAACTTATCGCGATAGACGATCTCCTGGTTGGGAGAGTATATCAGGGGGGTGCGCAGGATGTTTTTGATCAGCAGGGGAAAACCGTAGGCGGATGGGGTCGGTTGGATCAGTCTTGCAGGCATGGGTGCCTCCTTAATAATAAATTGTAAGGGGTTGATGGGAATGGAGCGTGGGACGGCGCCACAAAAAGCAAGGAAGGTGCCATCCGGTTTACTCGCCATTTAAGTGTAACGAATCCATACACTTGGAGAATTCAGCGTCACAGGCGGCGTAGCCTGGGTGGGGCACGGGTGACTCGCCCATTCGGTTCCTGATTCGTAACTGTCTTAAATCAATAAGCTAAAATCAGTGAGTCGTTATTAACTCGGAATGAGTCGTAATGGTCTCACCCTTTGTGGCCGCTTTGGATGCCCAGGCTTTTCATTTTTAAATACAATGTCTTGCGTTCGATGCCGAGAATGGCGGCCACCTTGGTGCGGTTCCACTGATGTCTGTTGAGCAGGGCGAAGAGATAGGCTTTTTCGAAGGCCTGAGTGGCATCGCGCAGGGGCTGCTCCAGCGGATAGATTTCGATGGGGGCGTTGCCCGCGGGCAGGCCGCCGTTCCGGCCGGGGACCCCTGTGAAGTCCAGGTGGTTCATGCTGATGTACCGCTGCAGGGTGTTTTCCAGCTCGCGCACGTTGCCGGGCCAATTGTAATTGATCAGGGCGTCCAGTTCGTGGCCGCGCAGCACGGTGCCGGGATGACCGTGCTTGGCCAGGAAATGCTCCGCCAGCAGGGGGATGTCTTCCTTGCGCTCGCGCAACGGCGGCAGGTTGATGGGAAAGATGTGGATACGGTAGAAGAAATCCTCGCGCATGGCGCCCTTGTCCAGCAACTGCACCAGGCTCTTGTTGGTGGCGCTGATGATGCGCACGTCCGGCCGTTTGACCTCCAGCGAGCCGATGGGGGTGTAGCCGCTGCCGTCCAGGGCGCGCAGCAGCTTGACCTGCATCTCTTCCTTGATCTCGCCCAGCTCGTCGAGAAAGAGCGTGCCCTGGTCGGCGTGGTCCAGCAGGCCGGGCTTGGTCTGGTCCGCGCCGGTGAACGCCCCGCGTTTGTAGCCGAAGAACTCGCTCTCCATCAGATGGTGGGGAATGGCGCCGCAGTGGACCGGTACGAAGCGGTGTCCGGCGCGATCGCTCAGGGCATGGATCGCCCGGGCCACCAGTTCCTTGCCGGTGCCGGACTCGCCGTAGACGATGACGTTGGTGTCGGTGGCCGCGGCCCGCAAGATCATTTCGTAGACCTTCTGCATGACCGGGCTTTTGCCCACGATCTCGCCGAAGCGGTAGCGTTCCTTGATGGCCGCGCGCAATCGCAGGTTCTCTTTCTTGAGCAGGGCCTCCTTCTCCTTGAGGGCCAGTTCGGCCTGCTTGCGCTTGTGGATGTCGATGATCACGGTCTGGGTTTCGGCGACGGCATCGTTGGCGCTGAAAATGGGTGAATAGAGGGCATAGTACCAGCGGCCGTCCACCGGGTTCTGGAACTCCTGCTGCACCGGCTCGCCCTTGCAGGCCCGGTCGTGGCCGCACCAGGGACAGGGCTGTTCCAGGCGGTAGATGGTGCGATGGCAGCACTGGCCCACGGCATCGCGGCCGATGAAATCCCGCAGGGTCTTGTTCATGTAGGTGAGGCGGTAGTCCCGGCTGCTGGTGTAAGTGAAACCGCCGAAGGCCTCCAGGATGCCGCTGAGTTTGGCTTCGCTGGCCCTAAGGTTGCGCTCGGCCTTTTTCAGCGAGGTGATGTCCACCAGCGAGGCCACGCTGCGGTCCGTGCCGACGATCATGTCCACCCGCAGCCAGATGTCGCGTTTCTTGCCCTGGCCGTCCAGCAGCTTGAATTCATACTCCACCGGCGCCTTGCCGGGGTCCTGGCGCCGCAGGTGGTGGTAGCGCAGCATCCGCTCGCGGTCGTCGGCGTCGGCGATGATGGTGGGCCAGGCGATCTTGCCTTCGATCTGGGCCTTGGTGAAGCCCAGCATCTTGGCGAAGCCCTCGTTGGCCATGGAGATGGTGGTGTCTTTTTCGATGATGATCGTGCCGGCGCCGGTGTTCTCGAAGATGCAGCGGTAGAGCTCCTCGCGGTTGTTGAGGGCCTGGGCGATCTGCATCTGGGCGGAGACATCCTGCACGAACCCTTTGAGATACTTGAGGATACCGTCCAGATTGTTCTGGAACGTGCCCAAAGAGGCGGGTTCGAAGAGCGTTTCGCGGGGGGTGGCTTTCGGGGCGCTGCCGGGTTTGTCCATGGTTGCCTCGCTCGTGTGTCGACCCAGCGGCCCCACGTTGGACCCGGCGCCGCATTACAAAGGGGAGCTTAGTACAGGTCGGGCGACTTGATCAAGGCGGTTCGGGCTAAAAATAGTCCTGCAGACCCGAGGGAATGAATTCGAATCGGGTGATCTCCTCCTGGACCGGGCTCGCCGGCGCGGCCGGGGCCGATGCAATGACCGCCTGTTGGAAATAATTCAGGTCGCCATTGCCCAGCCAGAGGTCCGCGCGCAACGGGCGCTTTTCGATATAAAGCTTGCTGCCGGCGGTCAGGCGCACCTCCTTGAAGGCGCAGCGGCAGGAGACCTGGGCGGTGAGGACCGCCTCAAAATAGGCGATGCGCAGCCGGCCGGCCGAAAGATCCAGGTGGGGCCACAGGGCCGGATGGAATGAAAGCCCGTCGCCTTTGGCGTTGAGGCTCCATTGATCGGCGGGTATCCCGAGACGCTTCAAGCGCTCGGCCTGCGGCCCAAGGGCCTCGGATGGGCCGACCAGGGCCAAGGTGCGGATAAAGCCGCTTTCGGTGACCGCCTCGTGGCCTTTGCGCAGGTCGTTGGCGCTGCGTCGTCGTACCGCGGCCTTCTGGTAGCGACGTTTGTAGACGAACGAGCAGTAGTTGACGGCCAGGGGCAGGTGTTGGTCGCAGGCCAGGCGCAGCAGTTCCAGCGCGGTCGACTCGGACTCGAGGACCGTGACACTCTCGCCGTGCAGGTAGGTGTAGTTTCGTTCGGCCAGGCGGGCGCGGTTGTGGGGGGTCAGGCGCAACTGGTGCAGGTGCAGATGGCGGACGCCGGCGGCGGCCAGTTGCGGCAGCAGGTCGGCCAGGCGGCCGGCATCCTCGGGGATGGCCGGGATCTCCACGGTGACGCAGTCGATAAAGTCCGAGGCCATCCGCACCTTCTCCAGGTTGTAGTCTGCGGCGCTGATGTCGAAACGGATTTCGTTCAATCCGGCCGCTTTCAAACCGGCCAGTTTCTCGGCGGTGACCAGGGTGCCGTTGGTGTAGAGCCAGATGTGCAGGGCCTCTCCCATCTTCCGGCGCACGGCCTGGATGTAGGCGACGGAGCGCTCGTAGGTCAACAGCGGTTCCCCGCCGCTGATGCTCACACCGGTGAAGCCGAAGCGGTTGATGTATTCGGCGTATGCCGCCGGGGTGGTGAAGGTGAGCAGGTTGGTCGTGGGCAGCCCCAGGTCATCCTGGGGCGTGGGGCAGTAGAAGCAGCGGCAGTTGCAACGGCCGTTGATGAACAGGCACGACCAGGTGCCCTGGCCGCAGACGCGGCAGCCGGGGGAGAGGCCGCCATAGTGGGGCTTGGTCCCTTTGTAGGCCTGGGAGATGCGGTCGGCCAGGGCCGCCAGGGTCTCGATCCGTCGGCTTTCGGCCGCGGCCGCTTCCGAAGGCGCGACCCAGCGCAAGGCCCGGGCATCTTCTCCGTATTCGGCCTGATTGGCGGCGATCATGCTTTCGCGGGTGGTGGTGGATGTCATGTTCATAAGTTCAAGGTGTATACGATGGCGCCGGCGAAAGGGGCAAGTATCTTTTCCCGACCGCCGGGCCCGAGATTATTTTGCTCATGTAACCATCGCAATAAGTCGATAAGCAGAAAAAAATAACAGCCGATTTTGAAATTACAAATTGAAAGGAGATTAAAGCATGAGCAAAAAGATTGGTATTGTGATGATGGCGGCGATGGTGCTGCTGGCATGGTGTGCCGCCGTCAATGCCGCCGGGTATGCGGGCAAGAAAATTTTAATGATCGATTCGTATCATGAAGGTTATGAATGGAGCGATGGCATCGTCAGGGGGGTCCAGCAGACCATCGACGGCAAGGGCATCGAGTTGCGTGTGGTGCACATGGACACCAAACGCAATCCTGACGAAGCCTTCAAGCAGGCAGCCGGTTTGAAAGCCAAGGCCGAAATCGATGCCTTCAAACCCGACGTCCTCATCGCGGCGGATGATAACGCATCCAGATATGTCGTAATGCCCTTTTACAAAGATGCCCAACTCCCGGTCGTTTTTTGTGGGGTTAACTGGGATGCGGCGGTCTATGGCTACCCCTACGCCAACACCACTGGAATGGTCGAGGTCACACCGATCGTCCAGTTGATGCAACAGTTCAAAACCGTTGTCGATATTCGGCGGATCGGTTTCATCGGACCAGATAACGAAACGGTCCACAAGGAATTTGATAATTGCAATAAGAAATTCGGATTGAATATGACGGGATATTTCGCCAAGGATTTTGAGGATTGGAAAAAGGGATTTGTCGAGCTGCAGGGCAAGATCGATTTTTTGATCATCGACAGCGACGGCGGACTCTACAATGATCGCAAAGCCGAAATGCGCGCCTTTGTTGAAGCCAATTCCAAGAAACCTTCGGGTGCGTGCTACGACTTCATGGCAGACTATGCCGTTCTCAGCTTTGCCAAAATACCCGAAGAGCAAGGCGAATGGTCGGCGAAAGCCGCCCTCGAGATTTTAGATGGCAAATCACCCAAGAATATTCCCATTACCGAGAATAAAAAAGGGACGGTGGTGTTCAACGCCCGCCTGGCTAAAATCACGAATGCGCAGTTGCCATACGAAGTAATAAGTGTTGCCCACCGAGTCATCGAATAACGCTGTATGCGCAATTCCTTCAGGCAGTTTTACCTGGCAGTGCCAGGCAGATCCAATGTGGGTTCGCATCGCTGACCGTCAGGTTCCTGGTTCCGACGTTCGGCTGCTGGTGGTGGGATTGGGGCATGGTATCCCCTATCCCACCATCGCTCCATGGAAGCGACGCGAGCGTTCGCGGCAGCAATGGCCGGCAAGGCAAAATGCCGATACGATGTCGCTGCCACGATCGGACAACCGCCCCGCTGAATTTTCCCAATCGCGTCTTCCCATTTTTCCACTCTGGACCCGAAGCGGCTTTTCCGTCTAAGATAAAGGTTTCGGTACACGGACCCTAATGAAAGGAAGAGACGCCAATGATTCGTACAGTCGCCCAATACCTGGAGAGTTTGAACGACGGCCGCCAGATGTGGTGCATGGGAGAGAAGGTGAAGGATGTGCGCACCCATCCCACCCTTAGCGGCATCATCCGCTCGGCGGCCCTGGACTATGTGCTGCCCCACCGGCCCGAATACCGCGATCTTTTCGTCACCCGGGACGAAGCGGGCGAGGAGGTCAACTTCCTGCTCACCGCGCCCAAGAGTTCGGCGGACCTGCTGCGGCGCCGGGAGTGTTTCGCCACGGCCATGCGCAGCGGCGGCGGCGTGCTGCTGCACTGCATGGGAGCCGACGCCCTGGCCGCCTTCACGGTGACGGCCCAGGTGATGGACCAGAAGCTGGGCACCGGCTACAGCGAGCGCGTGGAGAACTACCGGCGCCTGCTGATGAAGCAGGATCTGGGCATCACCGGTGCCATCACCGACGTCAAGGGCGACCGCGGCCTGCATCCCTCCCAGCAGAAGCAGCACCAGGATTACTACCTACGCGTGGTGGACAAGCAGAAGGACGGCATCGTGGTGCGCGGCGCCAAGGTGCATATCAGCGCCTCACCCTGCGCCAACGAACTGCTCTGTTCGCCCTGCCGCACCCACGGCGAGGCGGACAAGGATTACGCCCTGGCTTTTGCCGTGCCGTGCGCGACCCCCGGGGTCAAGATGCTGGCCGTGGAGCCGGTATCGCGCACCTACGATGACGAAGGGCGCTTCGACTATCCCAAGACCAGCCGCATGCAGCCCACCGAGTGCCTGATCGTCTTCGACGATGTCTTCGTGCCCTGGGAGCGGGTCTTCATGTGCGGCGAGTGGCAGTTTTCACGCACCCTGGCCTATGCCTTCGGCAGCTACCACCGGCTGTTCGGCACCTGCAAGATGATCGGCAAGCTCGAGGCCATGACCGGCGCGGCGGCCCTGGTGGCCGAATACAACGGTGTGGAGCACGCCGACCACGTGCGCAAGAAGCTGGCCTGGATGGCCATGATCACCCACATGGTGGCCGAGCTGGGCAAAGCGGCCTGCCTCGACCCGGTCAAGGAGTTCGGCCACGACGTGGTCATGCCCAACGCCATGTCCATCAACGCCGCCAAGTTCACCTTCGCCAGCAATTTTCACCAGATGTGCCAGCACATGCAGGACATCGCCGGCGGCCTGTGCACCACGGTGCCGGCCTACCGCGACTGGCAGAACCCGGAGATCCGCCCCTACATCGATAAGTATTTGAGCGCCAAGGACGGCGTGCCCACCGAAGACCGTCTGAAGGTCATGCGCCTGATCAAGGACATGACCGGCAACTACTGGCAGATCGACACCATCCACGGCGAAGGCTCCATGGCCGCCCAGCAGATGCACCTTTACGGCAGTGCGGACTGGCAGCGGCTCAAGGCCGCGGCCAAGCGCTCGGCCCACATCGACGGCTGGCAGAGCGATCCGGTCTACGGCAAGCTCTGCTCGTCCGACGACGTGCCCATGCCGCCGGTGGATGAGAGCTATGTGAGCATCCCCAGGGCGCTGAAGTAGAACTGCGCTCCTCCAAACGGCAGGGGTGCGCAAAAAAGGATACGATGGGTGCGCAAGAGTGAACTTTGCGCACCCATTGTTTGCGCCCAGGGGGGCCACCGACACCGCCCATCGGCCCCGGGCAGCCATTGCCCGGCCAAGGCATCAGACTTGCATCGGTTTTCTCAATTCAGCAAAATCGGTTTTCTCAATTCGCGAAAAGATGATGAAAACGGCAATTCAGGATGGCTGGCATGTGCCCACGCAAACGATCGGTTCTTACCAAAGCCAAAGGCTTGATATGGTTGGTGTTGGCGCTTTCGCTGCTCGGCTGCGGATCGTCCGGATCTTCGGACGCTTCCGCTGCCGCTGCCAACGATGATTCGGGCACCCCGGTGCCCATCGACACCCGCGACGACTATGCCTTCCAGGAACCGGCGGTCAGCGGCAATACCTTCTACATCGACCCGGTCAACGGCGCGGACGACGGGGACGGCTCCGAAGCCCATCCCTGGCGGACCCTGCAGCAGGTGGTGGCAGACGGCCTGATCGAACACTACCGACCCTCTGAAAACTACAATCCCGATTCCGCCCTGGAGATCGTCAACGCGGGCGCACCGGTCAAAGGCGGTGATCGCCTGCTGCTGCGCAGCGGCTACCACGGCCATGTGGCGCTCAACACCTTTGTCTTCAACGACTGGTTGACCATCGCGGCCGACAGCGGCCATACGCCGGTGCTGTCACAGTTCAAGCTGGAGGGGGCCTTTGCCAAGGTCTACCTGAAGGGTTTCACCATCCGCAAGGACAGTTACGGGGGCGCCGGCAACTACTGGGAAGCGGATGCCATCAATCACAACAGCGACGCCTGTCTCTACCTGGCGTCGAGCAGCTTCTGGGGCAACGGCCGCCAGGTGAAGGTCAACGGCCTGACCCTCGGCACCACGGCCGACGCGTCGGGCTGGAGCGATCTGGACTGGCAGGCCCGGGCCGCTGCCGGCATCGGCCTGCGCAGCGTGACCCATTGCGAGATCGTCAACTGCCGCATGGAAAACGTCAGCTTCGGCCTGAGCATCGAATATGCGTCCGACTACACCGTCGCCGTCAACAACGCCATCAAGTACTACAGCGGCGACGGCGTGCGCCTGATCAGCAGCCATGTCTTTCTGGCCTACAACACCATCACCGACTGCCTGGATATCCACGACGGCAACCACGACGACGCCATCCAGAGCTACTCCCGGGGCGCAGACGGTTCACCGGGCACCGGCGTGCTCTACAACAACGTGGTGCGCGGCAACGTGATCATCGGCACCACCGATTTCGGCCAGCCGCTGGCCGGCAATCCCCAGGGCATCGGATGCTTCGACGGTTTTTTCGACGGCTGGATCGTGGAGAACAACGTGGTGAGCGTGGATCACTACCACGGGATCTCCTTTTACGGCATGCGCAACAGCCACATCCTGAACAACACGGTCATCGACCAGACCTACGGCAACGACACCTCGCCCTGGATCATGGTCACCGCCCACAAGGACGGCACCCCCAGCCAGAACGTGGTGGTGGCCAACAACATCGCCTTTCGCGCCATCAGCGTGGAGGGCGCCGATGTGGTCGAGCGCCACAACTACGTCATCGGCCGGGATAATTCGGACCGGCTCGCCGACCTGTTCGCCGACGCCGAGGGGTTCGATTTTCACCTGGTTACCAGCGACCTGACCACGGAGAACGTCATCGACAAGGGCGAGTCGTTCACGGCGATGGTCTCTTCGGAACTGGACCGGGACAACCAGCCGCGCGCAGGGGCGCCGGATCTGGGCGCCTACGAACTGGAGTAGGACTTCACCTTTGCCAGATTGCGCTGTCGACGGATGTCGCCTGCGCCTGCGGATGTCAGAGCAAGGTCTGGGCCTCGTGCTTCAGACCCGCCTGGCCGGCAATGGCGACGAAGCGCTCGCGCCCCGTCCCCGAGGCGTCCGACTGCACCGTGACCCATCGGCACAGTTTTTCGAAAGAACGTCCGCCGAAGACCAGTTGCTTGGCCTCGGCCACGCCCGAAGGCAGGTCCCTGGCCCGACCGGCCACATAGAGGATCGCTCCCGCATTGGCGCAGACCAGATCGATGCAGGCCGGATGATCGATGCCGCTGATCACGCGCAAAAAGCGCACGGCCTCGGCATGCACATCTCCCAGGGCGGCCACGGCGCCATAAGTACTTCGCTTGAGGCCCATCTGCTCAGGCGTCAGCCGATAGGCGTTGCGGGTGCCGTCGGGGAAGAACTCCAGCACCGCCGTCTCGCCGAGGGTGGAGATTTCGTCCATGCCCGCGCGACCGTCGGCGCCGTAGCCGTGGACTACCATGGCGCGCCTGTAACCGATGGCCCGCATCAGCTCCGTGACCTTGACCATCACCGGTTCGGCATAGACCCCGCGCAGCGCGTGGGTCGGCCGGCAGGGGCTGGCCAGGGAGGCCGCGATGTTCAGGGTGGAGCCGAAGCGGATCTGGCTCAGGATGCGGAACAGCGCATTGGGATGCACCCGGGGGCTCATGCCGTTGAAGATGCCGATCCCGGCCCGGTCGATGCTGCGGCCCACCTGGCCCACCGAACACGCCACGTCGATGCCCAGTTCATCCAGCAGGTCCACGGTGCCGCACTTGGAAGTCAGGGCCCTGGCGCCGTGACGCGCCATGCGCACGCCGCCGGCCGCCGCCACCACGGCCGCGGCCGTGCTGACGTTGAAGGTTTTAAGGGTGTCCATGCCCGTGCCCGAGTTCTCCACCAGGGGGGTGTCCGTGTCGATCTCGATGGTGCAGGTGTCCAGTGTCACGATGGCTTCCCAGGCCCCGGCGATCTCTTCGCTGGTTTCGCCCTTGGCCGCCAGGGCCGCCAGGAAGGCGCCCTGATGCAGGTCGGGCTGGCGGTTCTCCAGCAACTGCCGGAGCATCCCGTAGCACACCTTTCGGGATAGATTTTGCTTCTCGATCAATTTTTGAATATTGCGGCCGAATTCCCGCAGCGCTGCTTCATCGAAATTCATAGGTACCTCTTCAGCCTTCGGGATAGAGCAGGACCTTGATGCTTTCCCTCTTTTCCACCAGTCGCAGGGCGGTCTCCAGGTCCGACAGCGGCAGGCGGTGGGAGATCATGTCCGCCACGGGAATCGTTCCGTCCGCCAACCAGGCCAGGGCCTGGACGCCGTGGCGGTAGGCGCAGCCGTAGGCGCCGACCAGGGTCTGTTCGTAGTAGTGCAGCTGGTTGAAGCTCAGCGGCACGCCATCGGCCTGGGGCAGCAGCCCGGAAAAAACCACCAGGCGGCCGCGGGGGGCCAGATGCGCCAGGGCATCCTGGTAGGCTTCGGGTGCCCCCACGGCCACGATACAGACGTCGAAACGTCGGTCTTCGGGAGCAGGGAGCCCGTCGGCAAAGGAGCGACGCCGCGGGTCGGGCTCGATGTTGATCGCCGCCGCGCCCATGGCCCGGGCGGCCCTGGCCAGCAGCAGGCCGGCCGGGCCGGCCCCCCAGATGCCGACCTGGGCACCGGGTTCGGCGCGACCCAGTTCCAGGGCGTTGAGACAGCAGGAGAGGGGTTCGGCCAGGACGGCCGTATCCGGGTCCAGGGCGTCCGGCACGGGGATCAAACTCCGGGCCGGGGCCAGTACTTCCCCTGCAAAGCCGCCGTCGCGGTGAAATCCCATGATGCGCATCTCCCGGCACAGATTCTGGGCCCCCTGGCGACAGGCGGCGCAGCGGTCGCACCAGATGCCCGGGTAGACATAGACCCGGTCGCCCACCTCAAAATCGTCGACGGCCGCGCCCCTGGCGATGATCCGGCCCACCACCTCCTCGCCGGGAATGCGCGGCAGTACCAGGTCGCGGTGGCCGTGACGGATGATCTTCAGGTCGGTGCGGCACAGCCCGGTCACCTCCACCCGCACCAGGACTTCGTCCTCGGCCGGGGGCGCCAGCCTCTTGCGGGTCCACGCGAACGATCCGATTTCCCTCACCAGGATGCAGTTGGTCTCCATGCGGTGCTCCCATAACGAAAAAGGGTTCCGCGGCGCATTCCATGCCGCGGAACCCTTTGCCTTCAGGTTCCTTTGTCCGGACCTATCGTATCGGGCCCATGCGTCGAGGTCGTCTTCTGGCTCCCGGATCGTCCACCCGTTGTCGCCTTCCCCCTGCCTCAGACGAGCAAGCTTTGGCTGGAGTGGCCTTGTGACAAGTCGTGTCCCCGGTTACAGCGGCGGGTCCGCCACGGAGTCGCACCGTGTTCCGTTACCCTGACGCGCAAAGTCATTTCGGCGCGTTGATACAGGGACGGGCCCCTCGTTGTCAACGGCATTTCATCAGCAGGCTCCTCATCGTTACGGCTTGCTGTCGTGGGGGGCATCTTTGGCTGCGCCCGGGTCCGACGTCGCATCGCAATACTCGGGGTATAGACGCTGGAGGCAATCCGGACAGATCGAGTGCGAGCAAACCGCCTCGGAGTGGGTGCGGATATAGGCCTCTACCTGGCTCCAGTAGCCTTTGTCATCGCGGATCTTTTTGCAGGAGGCGCACATGGGCAGGAACCCCGTGAGCCGCTTGACCTCGCTCCTGGCGGTCAGCAGTTCGTATTCGGTCCGCTGGAAATTGAAGAGGCACAGCCCGAAGGCAATGAAAGAAAACAACACGCAGTAGACCACCAGGCTCGTGCTGAGCATCAGGGACGGGGCCAGCATGCTTTCGATGGTTTTGGCGTACACCAAGGTGTGGCCCATTCGGAAAAGCGTCCATAGGGCGCCGGATGCAAAAGAGAATTTTAACATCAAGTTGTGCTTTTTGAGGTAGCCGGGGGTGTCTCTGATCAGTTTGTAGAGGCAATAAAGGCACAAGAGGCTGTACGCCAGCGAGACGATGACGATGCGAACGCGGATGCTCGGCGATATATAAGTGAAATAGGCGAGCACGAGCGGAATGCAGGCGCCGGCCGCCAGGTAGTGCCATGGCCGGTCGCCCTTATTGATGAAAACCGAAATGCCGTAGGCGATGAGCATCAGGGTGTAGACGGTGATCGAACCGGCAGCGACGATGGAAAATAGACCCGGTATCTCTCCCCGAAGACCGATCAGAACATTGCTCAAAAAGTAGCAAAGCGCTGAAGCCGTCCAGTACTGAAATCCAGGATAAATCTTGCGGGCGCGATCAATATTCAACATCCAGACAAACAAGATCAGGCCGAAGACGCTGGTGGAAAGAAATAGGGTTCGTATGTCCAAGAAATTTTGCATGCACTCTTCCCGGCGCAAGTGAGAAGTTCATGGTCTACGCTCACTGACTGGGGCGTGCCATGGGCGTTTATTAATCCATTGTCCGGAATGGTTGTCAAACGGTTTATGGTCATGCTTGGAGCCTATCCGGTCTGGTTCGTCGATATCTGCGCCGACTCGAGTTACAACTTCCCTGCAACCCCTTTCCCAGGCACATGAGAATCGTCGCCTGAAGTTGTTTTCGTGTCGGCATCTTTTCCGACCCGAAAGCCAAGGCCTTCTTGACGGACACGTTAAATAGAATGGATTTCGGCTAATGCAAGAAATCGGAGCTGGTAAGTTTTTTTTGGAATCTGGCGTCGAGCTCGCCGACAGAGTGTCCGATGAGCTTTTGAGTTGAGCGACCTGCCCCGCTGTGGCCGTCTGCGGGGCTTTCCCCCAAAGGATTTAAGCAGGAGACTTGTGATTGAAAGAACCGTTAACCGTAAGTTCATAGAAGGGGCAAAGGTGGTAGAAATTCATCCCTTCCTTATCATCTTGCTACAAACCAAAATAACTCCTGAATATTATTGTAACCCCCAAGGGAAATATGACTCAAAAAGACCAGATCCAGATACGGATGGATCGGGTAAGGAAATTGTTGGGTTGCGAAACCGACGTTGAAATTGAAGAACGGCTTGAAATCAATCAACCCCGCATGTCCAGATGGCGCAATGTCGGGTTTCACAAATCGACGGCGGCGCTGTTTGATGCGCTTCTTTCCAAGGTCGACCAATTGAGAAAAGAGATCCTCGAGCTAAAAAGAAATCAATCAGGTTCTGAATAGGCTCTGATCGATTTGGCTGGCAGAAACCAAGAGAATAAGCCCTGAGCAGTATTTTTAATGGGAATCTTTAATGGTAACAGTGGGGGCATGATTACTATGCACTGCAGTTTTAAAGACTTATGAGTTTCTGTCTAAGCAATGCATCCCAATCAACGCCTTCTCCGCTTTGCGGCGGCCCAGCGCAATCAGCTCTTTGGCGCGGTAGAATTCAAAGGACCCGCAGGCATTTTTGGGTATATCAATGGTCACATCCGGAGAGTAGGCGGCCAGTTTCTGACGCGAAATGGTATTTTGCATGACATCCAGGGAATGGTGGATCACTTCGATGAAGCCCCAATCATGGTTTTTACTCCGTTTGCGGGGTGAGACTTCTTCGACAAACTTCTTGATGCGCTGTTTGTAGGGGCTTTCCTTACCCTTGGGGGTTGGTTCCTCGATGCAGACCTCCGGTTGGGGTTCGGCATTGCCATTCAGATTCACTGCGACGATGATATCGGTCAGGTCATTGAGGGTTGGTGCGATGGGCACGGGATTGAGAAGACCACCGTCCAGGAGTTTACGACCAAGGTACTCGTGGGGAGTAAACAGGGTCGGGATGGCAAATGACGCCCGGATAGCATCGAACAGGGACCCACGATTGAGCCAGATCTCCTTGCCGGCCGTGATATCGGTGGCTACGGCTGTAAAGGAGATAGGCAGGTCTTCAATATTGTATTCGCCGACCAATTCCCGCAGCAGTTCAATGATACGCTCACCTTTGAACAAACCTGCCCAGCTGAACGAGAAATCCAACAACATCAAGACATCGGTCCTGGACAAGGCTGTGACCCATTCGGTGTAAGCCTCCAGCTTGCCGGCGGCAAAGATACCCCCCACCACGGCGCCGATGGACGATCCGGCCACCGATTGGATGATATAATTGTTTTCCTGAAGCCATTGGATGATGCCGATGTGCGCCATTCCGCGCGCACCGCCGCTTCCCAGTACAAGGGATACTGTCTGAGTCGGATTCCGGGTTGTCAATGCGGTTTTTCCTTGCATGATATGGCCTCCAATGGATTGCAATGGTGGCAAGGGAGGGAATAGGGACGGCCCTAAAAGATTAAATAATTTCTGAATTGCCGTTTTTTAGATTTTAACCCTGCACAAATCCCTTTTAGAGAGAGCTTATAACAGAATTGCCTACCTGTCCGAGCTGCCCTCTGTTCCTATAATACATAAATTTACCAAAAATTATCCGCTTCCAAAATTTTCTCAATAATTAATTCAACCTCTTGGCTGGCAATCGGCGGTGCGTGTCAATTCGATCTCGGAGGGAGCAGGTAATGTTGACAAATACTCACTTATTGTATATTTTTACCCAAAAAGGAGGTGCGAACCATGCAAAACGCCCTGTGCTTTGTACCTTCCGTGGCTTTGGGGAAAACCACCTGCGGTCTTCATGAAATTCCCGCTCCCCAAATGGGGCCCGAGAATGAGGAAAATCGGCGCCGGTTGACCAAGATGGTGATCCGGCTGTTTGATCATTGGCAACTGTCCACTGCCGATCAACTCGAACTTCTTTGCCTGAGCGCCAACAGCCGGCGCATGCTGAGCCAGTATCGCAAGGGAAAAGCGCTGCCCGGCACCCGGGATATCCTGGATCGCTTGGGGTGGCTGCTGGTGATCCACCAGGATCTGCGCACCTTATACCCGGAAAATCCGGAAATTTGTTATCAATGGGTCCACGAAAGAAACGCTTACCTTGATAATTTTACCCCTCTTGAAATCATGAAAAAACAGGGATTCTTAGGCATTTACCGGGTCGCCCAACTGTTGGAACATCTGGTTGAAATGTAGGCGGTCGATTGAGCGCTGAAATAAAATTCGATCGGTCGAGAACGCTCGACAACGAGCCGGTATTTCGCAATGCGAATAAACGGCCCGGCAAAACCGCTTTCGACGATTTGGTGGATCCCAACGAGGAAGCTGAAGCATCTGCTTCAATCGCTTTGCATGAAGCGGATCGGATGCGCTCCGGGGAATGCCTTTCGGTGGTCGACACCACCAACCTTTATAACATTTCGGTACTGAGCGTCTTTCAGCGGCGTACCAACTTTCCAACTCGTTACGGCGATGGATCTTATGCGGTATGGTATGGCAGTCTCCATCCTGAAACGACCATCTGGGAAACCGCATACCACATGATCCGGGAAGAGATGGGCCGAGGGGGCCACAGCAAGCCGATTACACGCCATCGAGCTATTTATGAAGTATCATGTACGGCCATCCTGGTCGATCTGACGGGCGATACTGCGCACGCTTTGCATCTCGCCGACCCCGTCTACTACGATTTTACCCAACAAATCGGAAAACGCATAAGAAATGAGGGGCACCCCGGCCTTCTGGCGCCTTCCGCCCGGCAGCAAGGGGGTGATAACGTCGTTTTGTTTAAGCCCAATGTCTTGGCTGGCCCAAAAATCTCCCGGCAATTACATTATCAACTGACGCCGGGCACTATGATGGTTGATGTCCGCGATGCCGATAGCAAGGAGGTTGTGCTGGCGATTGATGGCGCAAAGTGGTTTGGGTATTTGACGCAGAATCGGGAATAACTTGAATTTGTCCCTTTAGGGGAAAGTTCAGGCCAGCGGCCTTGCGTCCCATTCTTTCGAAATGGTTTGCCTTTCAAGTTGTTCGGTCTGAACCAACAACCTCCACTGTTTTTGGCGCAATTATAGTGCCAAACAGCTGATTCAAAGATCGGCAAGACACCGTAAATCGTCTTGGCCATAGTACTATCCGGTCATTTAGGGGCACCTTCCAGAACCAATTTGCATGTCAGCATCAATATATCGAACCCGAGAAAGTGAGGGGAGCGATCTCTAATAAGGTATACCTTTTTGGGATTAATATGATACATTGTGTCTCGAAATAATAAAGGAGGACACCATGGCGATTAAGAATCAACAAGTGGTGGTGATAGGGGGCAGCTCGGGCATGGGTCTGGCTGTGGCCAAGCTGTGCGCAGCAGAAGGGGCAACGGTAACGATCGCCTCCCGCGATCGAGGAAAACTGGCCCGGGCGGCTGCGGAGATTGGATCCAACTGCCGGCATGAAGTTCTGGACATGACCGAGGAAAAAGCGGTTGAAAAATTTTTCTCCGGATTTACTGGATTGGACCATCTGCTGCTGGTCGGTGCCGGGCGGCCCGCCTGGGGTCCTTTGCGGGAAGTTACGACCGAAGCCCTGATGTCTGCCTTCCAGACAAAGTTGCTGGGGTATTTCTTATGTGCCAAGCACGCCGCACCGATCATGTCCGCCAAGGGTTCGATGCTGTTCACCGTCGGTGGAGCAGCCCGGGCGGCCATCCCTGGCACGTCCGGTCTTGCAGCGGTCAACGGGGGCATCGTCGCCATGGCCCGCACCCTGGCCAAGGAGTTGGCGCCGGTTCGGGTCAATGTCATTTCACCAGGCCTGGTGGATACGCCGGCCTATTCCTGGATGAACGCGGAAGAGCGAAAAGCCTTTTATCACAAAATGGGGGCCGCGCTTCCCGTGGGCCGAATCGGTTCGGTCGATGATATTGCGGCCTTAATGCTCGCTATTGTCTCCAACGGCTTTATGACCGGATCGGTCGTCGATGTGGATGGAGGAGCCAGCCTTGGCTGAGAGACAAGGGCCGGGGCGGCCCAGGTCGCAAGCATCGCACGATGCCATCCTCGATGCGACCATGGAGATCCTTATAGAGACCGGATACCGCGACCTGACCCTTCAAAAGATCGCGGCAAGGGCCGGGGTAGGGCGGCAGACACTATACCGCTGGTGGGGCTCCAAGGCCGATATCGTGCTCGAAGCATTTTCCCGGCGCACAGCCCAAGAAATACCGGCGCCCGACACCGGCCGGGTGCGAAGCGATTTGGTTCAGTTGATGGAAGAGAGCGGAAAGGTTCTGAAGAAGGTTTCCGGCCCAATCGTCCTGGGTTTGTTGGCCGAAGCGGCGCTGGACGAGGCGTTTGCGGCAAAATTCTGGAAACTCTTTCAATCGCAGCGCCGGGCCGTCGTCAAAAATATCCTTGCCAGGGCAATCAAGCGCGGAGAGCTGCCACCAAACCTTGACTTGGAGTTTTGGGCCGACCTGTTTTTCGGCGGACTATTATACCGTCTGGTGGGCCGGCAGACCCCCATCGACAGGTCTTTTGGAGAAAAGCTGGCGAAACTACTGCCTCGTCCCTAAAAGGACCCGCCACCTATTGCACTAAGATCGAAAGACAATCGTTCCCGTGGTTGTTATTGGAAGCTCATGGCCGACTTTCGAAGGCGCATCTGAAAAGGAGGGCTCTCATTGTTTTTCAGATAGAAATTCCGATCATGTCTTGAAACGGCCCATCATCTCTTTCAATTGTTCGGAAAGCCGCGTCAGGACGAGCGTGCTCTTGTTGGCTTTGGTGCTGATATCCGACATCTCTCCGGCATGGTGGTCCAGCTCGTTGAGGTTCTTTGCGATGTCAGCGGATACCCTGGAATTTTGAGCGATGCTGTCGGTAACGGCTTGTATTTTCGTGGACGCTTTTAAAACATGGTCTGCGATGTCCCTTGAGGCGACGGATTGTTCTTCAACCGCCGCCGCAATGGACGACACAATTTCGTTTACGTCGCGTATGACGATGGAAATCTGTTCGATCACCAGGGTCGTATCGCCGGTGCTGTTTTGGATGTCTTCCACACGCTTCTTGATTTCCAGGGTCGCCGTGGCGGTTTGTCTGGCCAGCTCCTTGATTTCGTTGGCAACAACGGCAAAGCCTTTGCCGCTTTCTCCAGCACGTGCGGCCTCGATGGTGGCATTGAGGGCCAGCAAATTGGTCTGCTCGGATATTTCGTTTACGGTTTGCGTCACCGCTCCAATTTCCTGGGCGGCTTTGCCGAGATCATCCACTTTATTCGAGGCATGGGTGGTCTTGGAGACCGCATCAGCCGTGATGCTGCGGGCCTTTTCCGAGTTTTGGGCAATTTGGTTGACGGTTGCGTGCATTTCATCCGTTGCCGCGGCGACCATATTCATGTTGACGGAGGCTTCTTCCATGGCTTTGGAAGCGATGATCATATTGGTGCTCATGGTGTCGGTGGCTGCGGCCACCTTGGTGGACTTTGAAACCATGGTGCCGGCGCCTTGGTTCATGCGATCGGACAGTTTCGATAAGTCGGATACAGAGCCGTTCAGCTCCACGGCATTATGAACAATGTGCCGGATCATTGTCTGCAATTTTTCGATAAATTCATTAAAACTGCGCGCCAGTTTGGCGATTTCATCATCGCCTTTAACATCCAGACGCTTGGTCAGATTGCCTTCACCTTTGGAGATATCCGTCAACCCATCTACAACCTTATGGATGGGGCGTGTCAGGGAGTTGGAAAAGAAGATCACCAGCGGTATTATCAGCAACATGCAAGAGAGGTAGGCGAGTGCCAGCAAGCGGATGATTTGCCGTACATTCTCTTCGGCGTGGCGCTTTGAATAAAGCGCAGTGGCGGCGCAGACCCTGCCATTGGAGCCTGCCAGAGGCAAAATGCCTTGGAAGTATCGGTCTTCATTGAGATTTACTTCATTAAAAAGGTAGGATTGCCGATCCAGTGATCGGATATCCGGTTTTTTCAAATTCAAGTCATCGGATATTTTGGTGTAGGTTTCCAATCCACCAAGGTTGGCGCCATCTGCGCCGAAAAGGGTTATCGGCATGCCTGTAAGATCCGACATTTTGGAAAGAAAAGATTGATCGAGCTGCTGAACCACCATGGCCAGCCCGAACTGTTTTTCCTGCGTCTTGCCAGTTGCATAATCCACCCCGACGATGGGAACAAGGGCGGCCAATTGAACAAATCCATCATCGGAATCGACCCACAAATCCTCTTTTTGAGGAACTTCCCCCCGGAACTTCATCATCGCTTTTACTTCAGACAAAGCTTCCGAAACCTTCCAGGCACCAGGTTCGATATTTTGCCCCGGGGCAAGTCGGATGTGCCAATAGGCAGGCTTTGGAGCGAGCGTGCGATATCCTGCTATGCTGGCGTTGTCCTCTTTTACAAAAAAAGCGATTAAATCACCATCGTTGCCATAAACCGACAAAGAGGATACCAGCGCGGCCATCCCGATCTGGGCTATAGCCGCCACAATCTCCTCGTTAGTGCTTTTGAGCATGGACATGTCGGCATTCATTGTCACTTTGGCTTCATGAAGGTACTTCAGGTTTGCGGCCATCTGCGCGCTGGCAGCCTGGCGTCCGAAAGAGAGCAGCTTTTGTTCTTTGCTTAAAAGATCGTCACGGATGATATTGAGCGATTTCTGGAGCAGGTCATTCGAGGCCCCGCGACTTTGTTTTCTCATGAGCGTCGAGACCACTGTCGTTGACAAGACAATGACGAGCGCGAAAAGTGTTAAACTTCCAAGAATCATCTTCCCTTTAATTGAAAGTTTGACCATGCTGTTTATTAAACCTCCAGAAATTGCGAGCGGATTTCAGGGTGCGCCTCCAGGTGTCCAACGCTATTTTCATAGCCGATATGGGCTTTGCCCATCAGATAAATGCGCTTGGCCAGGTAAACCGCGACCTTGTAGTTGTGCTCGACCAGCAGCACCGACACGCCCTCCTTGTTGATTTCGGCCAGGATGTCGCGGACTTCGTTCACTATAATGGGGGACAGGCCTTCGCTGGGCTCGTCAATGAGCAACAAAGAGGGGTTGCCCATGAGCGCCCGTGCAATGGAAAGCATTTGCTGTTCGCCTCCGGATATAAATCGCGCCTTGAGACCGTGCTTTTTGACCATGAAAGGAAAGTGCTCGTAGATTCGATCCAAAGTCCACTTCGGGCCGGCAGCATTCTTATTCTTTATGCCCATCTGGCCCATCATAAGATTCTCTTCGATCGTCAGGTTGCCGAATACCTGGCGATCTTCGGGGACATAACCGATGCCGGCTTGTGCAATTTTATGTGGCGGCAGGCCTGCCAATTCATTCCCATTGAACTGAATGGAACCCGATCGAGGCTTGATTATGCCCATAATACTCTTCAGTGTGGTGCTTTTGCCCATTCCATTGCGTCCCAGCAAAGCGACGATCTCTCCTTCGGCAATGGATAATGAGATGTTCTGCAGGGCATGAATAGCCCCATAGAAGGTGTTCAGGTCCTTGACAACGAGCTGCAAAGTCACACCTCCGAGTCGCCCAGATAGGCCGACCTTACGCGTCGGTCGTTCTTTATTTCTTCTGGCTTGCCGGTTAATAAAATTTCGCCATGATGCAGCACAGTAATGCGGTCAGCCAATGAGAAGACCACTTCCATATCGTGCTCCACGATGACCATCGTTTTGCCTTCGGTCAGCCGGCGAATCAATCTTACTGCATTATGGGTCTCTTCCTTGGACATGCCCGCGGTGGGTTCGTCGAACATCAGCAGGTCCGGCTGTGTGGCGATTGCCATGCCCAGTTCGATACTCCTCTGTTTTCCATAGGAAAGCGTGCTGGCCGGAACGTTTCGCTCATCATAAAGGTTGATCTGGCGAAGGATTTGTTCGGTTTCGTTGGTAATGATGTTTATCGAATCAATCGGCTTAAACAGGTTATAGCGAATCTTGCGCCGGGAAAGCACAGCCAATCGGATATTCTGAAAAGCACTCTGGCGCAGGAAGATGCTGGTGATCTGAAACGACCGCCCCATACCCATGCGGGATAATTGGTAGGGCTCTGTGCGCGTGACATCGGCCCCCTTGAACTGCACGCTGCCCCCCTTGGCATGATAGGTGCCTGTAATAACATTAAATAGAGTCGTCTTGCCGGCGCCATTCGGCCCGATGACGGCGTGTCGCTCGCCCTGCAGGATTTCCAGGTTTACCTGCGACAGAACTTTCATGCCACTGAAATCATGGCACAGATTTTTGGTTTGGAGGATAACCATGGTAAAGCTATTTCCTTTTATTTAGAGCCCCATTTTGCTTTAGCCAAATTGTACAGCCCCACAAATCCGCCTCTGAAGAACATAACGACCATAATCAGCAGAAGGCCGTTGAAGAGGAAAATCTTTTCAGTGTAGCGAACCGCCAGATTTTCCAGTCCGGTCATGATGGCAGCACCTACGATGGGGCCTATGAAAGTTCCGATGCCACCGACAAAAACCATAATGATGGCCGTAAAGGAGTTTTGGATATGCATTACGGCATCCGGAGATACGAGATTTTGGAAAAGGGCGAACAGGGCTCCGGCCGATCCGGCGAAGAAACCGGAGATCGTGAAAATCACCGTTTTGGAGAAAGGCAGGTTGAAACCCAAATAGTTCACTCGGTTGGGGTTGTCGCGAATGCCGATCATAATGCTGCCGAACGGGGTACGGGTAGTGTACCACATCAAAAACAGCCCCAAACCAACAATGCAAAGAGAAAAATAAAAGAAATTATAAGGATGAGTGATATCCACTGAAACGAGGCCGAAGAGATTGAGCGGCGGAATGGAAAAACCGCCCACGCCATCTTCACCATAGGTGATACCCCTGAGCTTGAGGCAGGCGATGAAAAGCAGCTGGTTCAAAGCAAGCGTCATCAGTGCAAAGGCCGTATCCCTGACGCGAACCAGCATTGGGCTGACGATCAGGGCCAGCAGGGCGCCGGCTGAAGCGCCGACAAAAAGGGCCGTGAGGAGTCCTGCGTTTGGCATATGCTCCAGCAGCAGCGCTGTAGCGTAGCCGCCAACGCCAAAAAACATGGCGTGGCCGAAATTCAGAAGGCCGGTGTAGCTGAGCAGCAAATTCAGGCTGGCGCCGAACAGGGCGAAAATTAAGAAGCGAACGAACAGATTGGTGTAAACGACCCCGCTAAAGAAAGGGTATGCGGCCAATGCTGCCAACAAAAGCAACCCTATGATGAAATGGCCTTTGGTGATTTTCATTGTCTATCTCCGAACAGGCCCGTCGGTTTTACGGTGAGGACCAAGACCATCAGGCTGAAAGTAATCAACGGCGCGACCGTTGGAATTAGCTGTATTCCATAGGTGTTGAGCAGGCCAATCAAGATGGATGCGACAAAGGCCCCCCAAAGGCTTCCCAAACCCCCCAATACGACCACCACGAATGCGTCCAGGCCAACCTGGTCGGCCAAACCGGGATGCACGGAAAGCAGCGGCGCGACCACGACCCCTGCCAAGCCGGCAAGCCATGTGCCGAATCCGAAAAACAACGTGTAGATTCTCGGCACATTGATGCCCAAAGCACTGACCATGTCCGAATTCACGGTCGCCGCGCGAACGATGGTGCCAAAACGCGTCCTGCGGAACAACTGATGCAGTCCACACAAAATTATGATCGTGAAAACGATGATGAAGATCCGGTACACAGGGTACTTTAAATAACCGATGGGTATGAAACCCTGCAAGGATTCGGGAGGCATGACGGTCAGCATGGTGGTGCCCCAGATCGACTTGACCACCTCGAGCAGAACCATACCGATTCCCAGGGTCAACACCAGTTCCGGCGTGTGTCCGAAAGGGTGTACCGGTTTTATCAGATATCGTTCCAGAAGCATGCCGATGCAGGCGATAGCCAAAGGCGCCAAGAGAAGCGCAACCCAGAAATTGGTCACTTGCGCGATAGAAAAGGCAAAGTATGCGGCCAGCATGAAGAGATAAGCATGAGACAAATTGAGAATATCCATCAAACCGAAAATCATGCTCAAGCCGGAGGCGGCAAGGAACAGGACGAGGCCGTAGGAAATCCCATGTATGCCCTGGGTTAACAATATAAAGGCGGTGCCTTCCATGATGGTACCTCGATCCGAGGGCGGGATTTTCATCCCGCCCTCGATCCGTCTATTTGTTCTTCAATCGATCTTTCAGTCCCTCGGGGATGGGCGGGGTGCATTTTTCTGCCGGAATGGTGGTCACCTTGTTAATTCCAGAGAATCCATCGGCATAAGGAGCACCGGGATACACTTCCTTGGTCGGATAACCGGTAGCGCCGACGAACATGGGGAAAATCGCCTGATGATCTTCTGCCCGCATCTTGTGCATTCCGGTGAGCCCCTCGTATTCGTCACCTTCCCAGACGGAGATGATTTTTTCGGCATCCGTAGAGGCCGCCCTCTCGATGATATCAAACATCCAATAGGTGTCTGCCAGGGTCTGGCCGATGGTGACATCCGGCCAGCTGTATATCAGCTTGTTGAAGGGCGCCTTCCATGTGAGCCATCTCTTATGCCATTCGGTCATGAGCTTCTTCTGGGCGGGGGTCTGGGGATTGTCGCCGATGATGAAGGGGTAGCAAACCACCAAATTTTTGGTGGCTTCCACGCCAAGCGCCTTTTGGGTATCGGTGTCTGTGATGTAGATGTTGGCGATGGGTTGGCTAAACCCCATATTGCGGGCTGTCCTGAGCAGGTTGTTGCCATCGGGCGACCAGTCCGCGGTGTAAAGCACATCAGGCCGGGCGGCCATGATTTTGGTCAAAAACGGCGCGAAATCCTTGAGAAAAAGTTCATGGTAATCCTCACCCACAATCTTGGCGTCGGGTTTGTACACGGCCAGCCACTTCGCGAAGGCAGTCCCCATGCTGTGACCATACAGGTAGTCCTGGCACAAGATGTAGAAGTTCTTCTCGGGCCTGTCGGCATAATACTGGGCCAGAGCCATGTTCCATTGGGTGGTATTGCTGATGGTCTGAAAGGTGTAGCGGTTGAAATTCTTTTCATTCATGAGCTCATCCGAAAGCGCCAGGCAGTTCATGAAGGGCACTTTGTATTTTGCGGCGACATCGGACAGCACCTTGGCAATGTGAGAGCCGGAGGTTCCCCAGAACATGTGTACTTTCTCTTCGAGGATAAGTCTTTCGGCTTCCTGCTTGGCGGCGGCCGGCTTGCTTTGCGTGTCGCCTTTTATGATCTGGATCAGCTTTTTTTTGCCATCCACGACAATGCCGCCCCGCTTATTGATGTCATGGGCAACCCAGTTGATCACGGGCCAGAAAAGCTCTCCGTTTGAGGCTCCGGGACCACTCAATATCGCCATGTAACCGATTTTGATGGTGTCACCAGTCGGCTGCTGGACGGCATTGGGGTCGAAATCAGACATGTCGGACATTTTGTCGATGTTGAACGAAGCGTTGGCCGACATTGCCGCAGGCACGATGCCGGCCAGAAGGAATAATGAAATGAACATGGCTACACTCAGGCAGTACCTAATTTTTTTTGAAGATACCATGGAGACCTCCCTCTGATTGATTGTTGTCTGGTTCGGCCGATGATGGAAGCAGCCTGGTTCCGGTGTCGCTTGAATTCATACCCATGCGCGATGGGCGCGATGGGCTTGGGAACTCGAATACGTCGGGTCAATCGTTAAAGTAGCTGCTTTGCATTTCTATCGTCAGTGGGTCGCTGTCCGTCAGGCGCTGGGCCAGGACCTTGATCTTCGGCAATTCATAGGCGAAAAAATAGCGCGCCGTGTATCGCTTGCCTTGGTAGAAATTGAGGTCAGCAGACCTGGACGCGCCGTTGTCGGCTTCGCAGGCCGCCATCGCCTGCAATAGCCATTGCCACGCGATGGCAATAATGCCAAACATCTCGAGGTAGAGTGTGGCATCCGCAAGAAAGACCTCCTGGCCCTTTTTTACGCCAAGGTCGCCCAAGTGCGCGGTAACCTCTTCCAGGATTTTGAGTGCGTTTTCCAGCTGAGTGGTCAAATAGGCCACCCCTACGACCCTTGCGGCCTTCTGAATGTCGCTGCGAACCGTTTCGAGGAAAAGGAAGAAAGCCTTGCCTTCTTTCATGATCACCTTGCGTCCCAGAAGGTCTATCCCTTGGATGCCGGTGGTCCCTTCATGAATGGGATGGATGCGGACATCCCGGTAGTACTGCTCGACCGGGAAGTCCTCGCAGTATCCGTATCCGCCAAGACACTGGATGGCGAAGCTGGTGGAAAGGATACCCATTTCGGAGGAATAGCTCTTGGCGATAGGCGTGAGGAGGTCCAGCAGGAGTTCATAACGCTCGCGCTCTTCTTCGGGCGCAATATGCAGCATATCTTCATATAGGGCGCACTGCATCAGAAGGCCTTCGCTGCCCTCGACCACGGCGCGCTGGAACAGCAGCATGCGGCGGATGTCGGCATGCTCAATGATGGGCACCTGCGCTGCGTCAGGGTCCTTGGCCCCCATTTTGCGGCCTTGCCTGCGGCTTTGACTGTATTCCAGCGCCGCATAATAGGCGGCCGAAGCAATGGCGGCGGCACCCAATCCGACGCCGATGCGGGCCCCATTCATCATCTGGAACATATACATGAGGCCACGATTGGGTTCGCCCACCAGGAACCCACGGCAATCTTCCTTTTCGCCAAAGCTCAATTCGGTGATAGGGGCACCGCGATACCCCATTTTGTGGAAAACCTGCGACACGACGACATCGTTGAAGATCAGGTTGCCGGAATCATCCACGCGATGTTTAGGCACCAGGAAGAGCGAGATGCCCTTGACACCGGCGGGCGCGCCTTCGATACGCCCCAAAAGCATGTGAACGACATTGTCGACACCGTCATGATCACCTGCCGAGATGAACACTTTTTGCCCCTTGAGCAGGTAGTAATCTTTGCCGGTTGGATAGGCCGTGGTGGTGATATCGCTCAAAGAACTGCCGGCCTGCGGTTCGGTCAGGGCCATGGTGCCCTGCCACCTGCCGGCCAGCATGTTGGGCAGGTAGGTTTTTTTCAATCTATCAGCGGCATAGGAACCGATCAACCGCGCAGCACCGGAAGTCAGCTCTGCATAGACCCCGGCGGAGTAATTGGCGGAAGATATGATCAAATGGCAGGCGCAATTCAAAATGTGGGGAAGCTGTTCGCCATCCCAGGCTTCGGGGAAGCTTGCACCGATCCAGCCGCCATCGCCGAATTCCCGCATGATACTGCGCACGGAAGGGTGCACCTTAACTGTGCCATTGTCCAGGTAAGGCGCCTTGCGGTCCATTTCTTCCAAGATAGGGAAAAGCATCTTTTGTGAAAGTTTCATCGACGCATCGAGCACCAGGTCCATGCTTTTTTTGTTGTGTTGGTGGAAGTAGGGGGCCTTGGCGAGGCCGGCGGTATCGAAGACTTCGTACAAAAGAAACTTCAAATTGCGGATGCTTATAAATTTCCCAGCCATATCGTCTCCCGAAATTTAAATGCCGGTGGACCCGGAATTAAGTAAACCAGGCGAACGCCGGCAATCCTTTCCTGATTGATGGAATTGCCGGTGCGAACCCAACAGTTTTCTGCGAGCGTTGAACGCCCCTCGATCTACGCCGAGGTGCCTTTCATTTCTGCGGCCCGATTCAGCACTTTTTGAATCGATAGCTCGGTACGCATCTCTCGCCCCACGCTCTCCCCAGGTGCGAAGCGTCGCACGAAATCGATCTCGCGATCCGTGGGCCTTTCCGTCAGGGACAAGTCGGATGCAATCTTCAAGTCCCAGGGGATCTCTTTTTTAATTTCCTCCGCGGTTACACCCGGATGAATCCTGGCAAGGTACATTTCCTTGGTTACTGGGTCGAAATTGAAAACGCCCTTGGTGGTAAGCAGCATCGAGGGCCCCGAACCTTTTGGAAAAAGTCCGCTCCGTTCACGGCTGTCGCCGCCGGACAGATGCCCTGCCGAAGTGAAATAGTCCAGCTTCTCTACAAATTGGCCGCCACGCAATGTCAGCACGGTTTTCTTGGCATAAGCGATAAAATCCGGCGCGCCGCCGGAGCCGGTCAGTCGCAAGGTCGGATGATGATAATCGCCGATACAAGTGGTGTTTACGTTGCCATAGCGGTCGACCTGGCCGACGCCCAGGAAGCAGATGTCCACAAAACCGCGATAGGTCATGGTGAAAGTTGTGAAAAGATCCGTCGAATAACTGAAGCCGCGGCAGGAGTGGGCGTCTGCGATGTGGTTCAGCGGCACCAATGGTTCGAAATCGATGATGCCCGACTCCATCATCAGGATGGCATGGGGCGCATAAAGCGCCTTGGCCAGCGCGCCGGCTGTGGTGGGCAGGCCCACGCCAAGGATGACTTTCTGATAATCCTTGATTTCCTTGGCACAAGTGATGATCAAAAGCTCATTCAGGGTGTATCCCTTACTCATAGAGCAACCCCCTTTCCTCCAGGCGCGCTTCTAATTCCTTCAAGGTCAGTCCCATTGCGCGTTCGCGGCCATTCTCGTCCCAGACTGAAGTGAAAGCAGCCCCGTAATTGGCTGGCGTTGAATAAAAAGGCTTAGAGCGCAGCTGATCCAGGGCGCCTATCCCGAACTTGGTTATATAGTGATTCAAGTAAGATTCCCTGTCGGGGCAGTCATAGACCCACTCTTCTATCCATTTCCGGGCCTTATCTGCTTTTGTATTTGCGTTTGTGAATATGCCATAGAAGGGAGAATCCATATTGTAATGACCTAGAACTTCTGTCGGGTGTGCGCCCCAGGGAACCTGCACCAGGGCATCTACCCGAAAGGATGGAATAATTGTGAAGTGGGGGCTGGCGCGCACAACATCGCGAGATACGATTTCTTCGCAGGAAAGGATAATCCGTTTGCTTGACAGTGCGGCAGCAGCGACACTGCCCATTGCACCCCAATACTGAGCATTGCCAAACTCATCGGCACGCTGCACATGTACGATGCAGACATCCGGGTTGACCGCCGGAACCGTCAGAATTTGCTTTCCAGTGTAGGGGCATTCGATGACACGGTACTTGTTCTCCCCTAAAAAACCGCGTCTATTGAAAAGATCTGTAGGGATGACGCCTTCTAGTACCTGGATGAAATTCAGTCCATGCATACCGGCTACAAGCCGCGCGTTATAGTCGAAATTGGTGTAATCTTCTATCTCGAGAGAGCCGGACAACAGCGCCCGCTCTACTGCACCGCCCCCATTCTTGCCACCGGAACGCAACACATATGTGGTTACCAGGCGGCTTACACAGCCGGCATTCACCAAAATATCGACGTCAAGTACGCCGGACTGGGAATAAAGTGTGAGCTCATTCTTATGCTGCCTGCAAATTTCAAACACCAACGCCATACAAGTGCCGACGGTGTAATTGCCGATAATCACCTCGTCGCCATCATTGATGAAGCGGCTTACCGCTTCTTTCGCGCTCATCACTTTGCTGCCGTTTTCACCCATAGTTGCAGTTCCCCTAAATGAAAATCCGTGGTCGTCTCTTTTTGCGCCCATTGACACATAGGTGATTCCATCGAAGGGGATTTTTAATATACAAAAATAGCAATTGTCAAACAAATAATAAGAGATAAAAAAGCTCAACAAGAACAAAAAGATAAAGATAAAACGTTTAGCAACAGTATACGCAAAACGTATAGCGACACTATATGCAGGCTGGTGATTTATTTTAGAGAATTCCAGGATATGGCAAGCAGTTACGGGCTGTTAAATCTTCTGAACCAAGTTTGATGGCTCGCTGGCAGATTAAATTAGCGGGGATTATTTCAATTTACCGGGTAACGGCATTGCTATCGAAATTGGATTTCGTATAATGCCGGTATGTTGCGTCCTGCAAAAGGTGGTTATGTGTTATCGGTCTTATCGGCAGGCAGTGTTTGTCTGGTTTGCGTTTCGAGAAGTATGTTCTCGAATTTTTTCCGGATCCGCTTGCGATAGGAATGATAGAAAAGCAGGCACATCATTTCCATCCACATGTAGGTTTTTTCGACGCGTTCCGGAGTGGTCATGTTTTCCGCCATCATTTGGTAATGATCCTGATGGCCCTCTTCGACGTAATGCCTTAAGAATTCTATTATTTCGCGCAGATCCGCGACTTTATAGCCCTCTTTGGCGCTGAAACCCAAGCGCCCCATTTCCACGATGGCCCTACCGATGATGACATCATCCTGATCGTAGTAAGCTTCGCCATTCTTCTGGCAGGGTGTAATAACTCGCCACTCTTCCATTATGTCGAGCCATTTTTCTGATATCCCGGTGGCTTCTATGAAATTCTTTCTTCCAACCACTTCTGTTAAAAGCAATCTATCCAGAGGCTGCAAAAATTCGGTCATGTACTCGAATACTGATTTTTCGAGATCTGTTTTTGTTTTAAGCTTTTGCAAGATCTTCTTGATTGCAGAAAGGGGCAGGAAATAGTCTTCCTGAAGATTCTTGATAATTTGAATCTGCTTTACATAGGACTCGCTGTAATCGACCGAATTCGTACTCTTTTTTTTGGGCTTGCGAAGGACTCCTTCGCGAATGTAGTGATGAATCGTTTGTTTCGAAACATTTGTCCTTTGTGCTAATTCACTAATTTTCAACTTTATATCCGTCTCGTAGGTATTTTGGACGATCGCACAAAATTTTCTAATATCTCACCAACTAAAAATGTCAAAGGAAATTTTTTGGATGGGATCACCAAAGATCGCACGAAGGGAAGAATACGAACACGGTTCACTGCAGAGATCAAAAGTTGAAAACCATACAAACCTTAAGGATATCCTTCTGCATGACGGTCCGGAAGTCCTTGCCTCTTTGGGCCGATGTATTGGCCGGGGATAGGTGTTTATTATGGCTATTTGGTCCTGGTGAATACCTCAGTGGGATCACGGCGTAGAATTGCATGGTCGGCGGTTGAATCTGCTTCGGCTGAAACTGCTATCTATTATACTGGTTTGATAAAGGAGATAGGCTCGTGCAAATAAATGTCGGTCCGCAGTTGGCCATGGCTGAACCTGCCTCAGAGTTTTCCAATGCTCGTTACACCGAAGGAAAGTGCACAGATCTGGCGAAATCCGCAAAGGCGGTCCGGGTGTCATACTTAAATACAAAACCAGTGGCGTCGGTCAGTTTCCTAGATGATGCGATCCATGGATATCGAATCAGATTAAGCCCTGAAGCAGGGAACTCCACCATAAAACGCGCCCGTAGCGCCCACAGCACGGCAGTGGCGGGATAGAGAAGCCACAGGGGCAGATGCACCGCTTTGTTTCCCAGGGCCCGCACCATTTCAGGGAAGGTCACGACAGCGGCGCCGGCCACGTTGTATATGCCTGGCAACCGCTTTTCCAGGCACATGAGAATCGCCGACAGAAGATCATCTTCATGGACGAATTGAAACTCTGCGGTATGCCTGGGCAAAAACACCATCGGCTTGCGCAGATAGCGGGAGAGGGGGTTGTCGAAGCCGGGCCCCACCACGAAGCAGGGGCGCAGGATCGTCACGGCCATCTGGCTATGCTCATGAACAAAGGCCTGCAGGAGGGCCTCGATCTGCTTTTTGTTCTTGGCGTAGGTAAAATCGTCGTTGCCTCTCAAGGGGCTATCTTCGGTGGGGGGCACATCGTTGTCCGGATGGAACCCATAGGCGGTGGTCGAACTGGTATAGAGCAGATGCCCGACGCCTGTTTCGGCCGAAGCCGCCAGCACGTTGCGGGTGCCGCCCACGTTGATATCTTGCATGAGCGCCTTGTCATGGATGGGCAGCAAGACATAGGCCGCATGGACCACCGTATCCACCTGATGGATCCGCATCAGATCCACCAGGGGTGCCCGAATGTCCTGCTGGATGAACACCAGCTTTTCAGACTGGATGCGTGGCGGGCGAATATCGATGCCCGCATTCCTTTCAACGGTCGGATCCTGAATGAGGGCAACGGCGATTTTGGACCCGATGTAGCCGGAGACACCTGTTATGAGGACTTTTTTCATGTGGCGCCTCTTTTCTGAAATTTAATCTCGAAGCCAAAGCCCTTGGGTGGCGAAGGAGGGTAATAGTAGGGCACAGGCCTCGCTGTCAACAAAGGGCCGAAGAGGTAAGGGGAGCGTTGCCCCCATTAGGGCGAATAGAGAAGTTGCTGAAGCGATGGCCCGGCGAAAAGAAAAGAGGGGGGTGCCCGGTCAGGGCGCAATTCCCCCGTATGGAAGGGCTAAAACCTTTCCATACGGGGGGATTGTTCAGACGATCTCTTCGATGCCAAGGGGGAACTTTGAGAGTTCCTCACAGCCGTCTTTATGGAGAACAATGGGATTCTCATAGCGGAAACCGATGTTCTCATCCGGGCAGGCATACTGCATGGCGCATATGAGCACTTCGTTCTCGTGATAGACATGGTCAGGATTGGTCCAATAGGGAAAAGGGCCGTCGTTCATGCCGATGCGCCATTCATCGCCCAGCATGCCGATGCCGTGCTCGAATCCGGGCACCATGAAATCGGCGAAGCCACGCTCCTCGGCGAAGGCCAGCATCTCTTCGGCGAGGCCCGAGGGCGTAATGCCGGCACGATAGGTTTTCAGCGTCAGCCTCACCATGTCCACGAAATTGTTGGCGTGCCACCTCTGCCGGTCGGTTGCCCTGCCGATGAAGTAGTTGTGCGAATGGTCGCCCAGGCCCAGCTTGAACATGGCATGAATGTCCACCATGAGGGGCTCGCCTTCGGCCAGCTTCTTGCGCGAGGCCGGCGTGCAGGCACACCCGGCCAGGCCCGTGCGGTACCCGCTGGCGATCTCGTTCCCGCCGGTGAAGGACCATTCCCACTCGCTGCCTTCCCTGCGCATGGCGTAGGCGGCGAGACCGGCGATCTCCGTCTCGGTCATGCCTTTCCAGCCGCCGTTCTGCAGGGCCTTGAACACCTCCCGATGGCCCACATCGACGATACGGGAAGCCTCACGGAAGCGGTTGATGGTACCAGGATCCTTGACCAGGGAAAGCCGGTCGACGATGCCATGGGCGTTCACCAACTCTGCTTCGGGCATGGCTGCATCGAACTGCTGGTATTCATAGTGGGTGAGCCAGCCCTCAGGCAGGTAATTGGACATGCCGCTTTCGATTCCCACGCGCCCCTTGCCGTTTTTCAACAGCTCTTTGATGAAATCGGCGATCTGTTCGATCTGGTCCTGACCGCCCATGGGCGCGAAACCGCGCACGTGGTCCTCATCGAGCCAGGAGTCGTCGGCGATCCTGGAGGCGTCGATGACGAAAGAGAAGGCCGTGGGCAACCCCTCGGAAGGGATCACCACAAAGCTGCGCCATGGGCAGAAAGCGTCCAGGGTCCAGGAAAGGGTGCGCAGGCGCGAGCCAAGGTATACGTCAATTTTATCCTTCTGCATTTCGGCCTGGATGCTTTTTATCCGTTGGGGAAAATCAATGAAATAGGGATCATTGCGGGTCATGGCCTTGTCCTCCTCATCAATACGTCGCCGGTATCGTGGCGAAGACTTTGTTGATACGGTCCGCCAGGGAAGCCAGCTTGAGTGCTTTCACCATGTTGCCCTTGAGCTTGAGTTTGCCGGTCATGAGCGCCTTGTGGCTCGCCAGTTCCGACCTGGTGATCCGGGCGAATACTTCATAATCGCCGGTGATGGCGAACTCGGCAGTGGGCACTTCACCGGTGCCGGTAAGAAATTCGGCCAGCTTGCCCTCCTCATAGCGCATAAAGATAAAGTGCTGCATGCCATCGGGACAATTCTTGTAGATGTTGGACATGGAAGAGGTCAGATGGTTCATCTTCTCGGGTGACAAACTTTCCCGAAGCCGCTTTTCGGCTTCGATGCGCCATTCGTCGCTTAGATACTTCAGATTGTCTGTCATAAAAGCCCTCCTTTTCGCCCTTTTAAGGTTTGCGCGACGACCCGCCGGAGCCGCATTGCACCGGCATCTATCCACCCAACTGGGAACGTTCGGACTCCACAAAGAGTCCGTTGAGCAGCAGGTCCAGCGTGTCGTCGAACATCTCCTGCACATAGGCCTCGTCGGTTTTGATGTAGGTCTGGATAATGACCATCTTGTAAATCGAAAAAAGCACCTCCGAGACCTTATCCACGTCCACCGGCCGGAAGACCTTCTCCTTGACGCCCTTCTTGAGAATCGAGGCGATCATGCGCACGGAGCGCCGGTTGATGCTCTCATAGGGATCCACGGTGGGAAACATGGGGAAGATATCGGGGTCCCGCTTCAATATGTTCCTCAGTTCCTCGTCCTGGGCGAGGTATTCCACGGCCTTCCTGCACATGGCCATCAGCTGATTGCGGGCCCCTTTTTCCTTGGCGATAGCTTGGCGCACACGCCCCTGCCAGCGCTCCAGCGCAAAGCTGACGGTTTTTATATAAAGTTCCCGCTTATCCTTGACATAGAAATATAGGTTGCCCTTGGTGCGATTCAGTTTTTCGGCGACATCCTCCACCGTGGTCTTGCGAAAACCAAATTCGGCAAAGGCCTGCAGGGCCGCCCGGTATATTTCATTTACATCTATTCGTGCTCGCATAAAGTTGACCCACTGAATAATATATTAAATTGTTCAGTTAAAGGATGGATCTTCTTTTGTCAAGAAATTCCGATTTGCTGCTGCAAAATTAAGGTATGAAAAAGATAGGGTGAAACATATCATACTGAAATAGCATTAGAAACATGATGTCGCCAACAGATGAACCATAAAATCGGCAGAGTACAGGATAGCGTCTACGGAACTTACCCGCGAAACAATGTATGGTGTTAATGGTCGCTGCTATGGTGCCACTTTGTGATCGGCGAAATGGTGACAGCGCACAATCCTGATTTGAATAGTTTTAACAATAAGCAATTTATTGGTTCTTATGCGATTCATGCTTATTCAAAACTTTCAAGAGATTACTTCCATATCGACGTTCCATTCGTTCAAAAAATTCAGGATCAACACTTTTTGCAAATGCCATCAATCCACAAAGAGCTTGTATTTCTTTATGGGAAAGTTTTTGTTTAAAAAAGTAATCAATTTTAGATCGAATTAAACGCTTCTTGTTTCGCCCCAAGGAAGGCGCACCATTATTGCTGATTATCAATCCAGTTACAATGCGCCTGTGAGCTTTCGATCCATATACGGTCTTTTTTTGATTCAATTCCAACCTTAATGAAGGCAAGTTAGCCAATATCTCATTAACCTTATCATGGACTATGCTTCGTTGATCTTTTTGTTCCATTGAAAAAGTCAAATCATCTGCATACCGGGTGTATGTAATGCTATTAGAAACACAAAATTCCGTTACTAAAGTATCAAAAGCATTTAATAGTATATTTGAAAGTCGTGGTGACGATGGAGCCCCAATAGAAAGTTGTAATTCGTTTTTATCCCTCGGTTTTGGAAGCCAAAAGAGAATCTTAACTAATCGTTGAATATCATTTTCATCGATATCAAGATTTTCAACTGTTTGGGTATAGCTGTAAAAATCCTTGGCCTTGATAGACGGAAAAAATTCTTTGAAATCTAGTTTCAGCAAGTACGGTTTCGTCTTGTGAACACTTGCATTTTGGAGGATATTTTTTCCTTTTATGTACGCTGAAGCTGATTCATGGACGGTAAATTTCGGAAAAATATTTTCAATCACCCAATATTGTAGCCGTTTAACTTCTTTTGCTGGTTGTGCTATTATTCTTGTACCTTTTTTTGACTTTTTAGGAATAGAGTAAACCTTATACCTGTATGGTGCGCTTAGTATAAGATATTCTAAGCGATCTTCAGGTATTAATAAATCTTTAGAAATTTGATCGATGAGGGGCTCTTTCATTGCTTTACACCAGTACTCTTATCCCCTTTATAATGGGACCGTAAAGCTCTAATTTTGCGTATTTCATTAGTTTTATAATATTCTGTAAAGATGCTACTCCATCTATCAAAATCTATGTTTTTGGAGCCGGCCTGGAAAGCAAATTTTAGCCAAAGATCTGGCTGTGTGGGGAAATAGTAGACATTGTGACCATAGCGTTTTTTAATGATGAATTTTAATGACAGAAGTAAGCTTAGATACCTCTTGAGTTTTTTACGATCATTATCAATAGATAGGTCGTCAATAATTTTAAAAATATCATCAAAGCTTGCGATTTGAAGTATTTTTATTAGGTCGAGGATAAATAGCATTACATGAGCATTATTGTCCTTTTTCCAAATAGCTGTCTTTGGAAATTTATGCAAAATTTCTATAATATTTTCACTTAAGTCTTCAGCGTCAGCAAAATCTTCCTTCGTCAGTAGGTCATCGGGGCCAGCGGTTTTGCGCCATTGGTAAACAAAGATTGGATCAATTGAATTATTCTGATCTGCAATACACTTTAAATATTTTATTGGCCCCCTCCAAATAAAGGATTCCTTATCAGAATCATCGTTATGTATTACTACAAGCAAGCGGTCACGAATATTTTTCAAGACTGAAAATGAACCAAGTTCAGCAATTGCTCCGGGGCTCTCAGAGAATAAAACAGTAAGAGCAGAGAGTTCAGCTAAATCTTGTTCGAAATCCAGTAAATTATTGTATGAGGAATGTTCAAAATACTTAAAGACATCTTCAACTAAGACTACGTTATTTCTAAAGCTCAGATTGTTTTCAGTGATATAATGATGAAAAATGTCTCTGCATGACTTGAAAGTCGCGCCATTATTAGAGACTGCGCCACCACATAGTAGAATCAAGGAGGGGAATTTGGCTACTTTTGTTTTGGATAAATCTATAGAGGTGACCCATTGGTCGTAACATGTGTTCTCAGAAGTCATTGCTCTTTACTTTGAGCGAGGAGCGGTAGGCTTTTGTGGCTCACCGCGTTGGGGCGGCACCGACGCGGTGAGCCACAAAAGCCTACCGCGACGATAAATACCCCTCAATAGGTGCAAGTCTGGCGAAACGCCAGACAAAGTCATAATACAACTTATTCGCTAAAGAGCTACGATATAGTTAACAAAAAATGTATATTTGTCAATCCATAAGTATGGCTGCCAGCAATTATAGAGTGCGTTACCTGATAGCAAGCCTATTTTGTGGGTGAATTAGCCGTTACCAGTTTTACCAGCCTTATCATTTAGCCCGGTATAAGCCTCTATCGCAATTCTTAATGATTTCTAAATCATATTCATTTCAATACCCAGTAAATAAGATAGAGTTTAAAGGATTTCAATAACCAAATTTAAGACTGAACCTCCGAAGAGATGCGAGAAATGAAATTTAGAAAGATCCCTTATCTTCTGTTTAATCCTCTACTATCGCCACCGGACGAGTCCAGCCCGCAGAAGCATTCTTGATTTTGACTGGAAAGCAGGCGACCTTGAAGCCGTGGGGCCTGGGGATTTTATCGAGGCCGGCCATTTTTTCCATGTGGCAATAGCCGCGCTGGATGCCGGCGAAGTGGGCTTCCCAGATTACGGCGGGATTGCCGGTGCGCTGGAATTCCTGGGCCAGGAAGGGTAGGGGCCGGTCCCAGGACCAGGCATCGATGCCGACGACTTTGATGCCGCGCTCGAGAAGGTACAGGGTGGATTCGCGGGTCATCCCGGGGCCTTTGATCAGATACTCGGGTTTGCCCCAGGCGGCATCGGCGCCGGTGCGCACCAGGACGATGTCCAGGGGTTTGAGGGTGTAGGCGATTTGAGCCAATTGCGCTTGGACATCCGCGCTGGTAATGGCTTCGCCATCCTGCTTGTGGCTGAAATCGAGCAGCACGCCGTCCTGAAAACACCACTCCAGAGGTACCTGGTCGATGGTCATGGCCGGAGCGCCGCCTTCCATGGTGGGGTGGTAGTGGAAGGGGGCGTCCAGGTGGGTGCCCGAGTGGGTGGTCAGGTGCACGAATTCCACGGCCCAGCCGAGCCCGCCGGGCAGCTGCTCTTTTTTGAGGCCCGGGAAAAATTGGGTCATCTGTTCCGCCCCCATGAGATGATCGGCGTAGTCGATCTGGGGAATCATCATTGCCGGGTCGCTGGGCAGTCCGGCTTCGATGGCAATTGATAGATCGATGATTTTTCTTGCCATGATAACCTCGCTCGATGGTGAGAGTTTCCGGCGATCTTTGTGGATGGAGACCACTATTACGGGGTATGGACCGGATGTCAATACCTGTGCGGCTGCGGGTTCCCGGGCCGAATCCATTTGTGGTTTTTGGTCCGGCTTGAAAGCGGCGCAAAGGGTCTTAGCTTGGCCGGCATCAAAGTAGCTGATGGCCAATATGACACAAGGAGGCAAGCATGGCACATCTGAATCCAGGGGACAGCGCACCGGACTTTGCTTTGTTGGATCAAAACGGCCGGGAGGTCAGGCTCGGCGATTTCAAGGGAAACAGGCTGTTCCTCTATTTTTATCCCAAAGCGAACACGTCGGGCTGAACGGCCCAGTCCGAGGCGGTGCGGGACGCACTGCCCGAATTGCGGCGGTTGAAGGTGGCGGCCCTGGGGATCAGCCCCGACGGGCCGCCCCAGCAGAAGAAATTCGACGAAAAGTACAATTTGGGATTTCCCCTTTTGTCCGATCCGGAGCACCAGGTGGCGCAGGCCTACGGCGTTTGGGGCCAGAAGCAGATGTACGGCAAGACTTCGGAAGGCATCATCCGTTCGGCCTTTCTGGTCGATGCCGAAGGGCGCATCGAGCAGGCCTGGTACAAAATCAGCCCGGCCGAGACGGTACCCAAGTTGCTCGATGCATTGGCCGTCTAGTGGTAGCCGGCATCTTCCTCGGCCACCTTGCCGCGAAAAACCCAGTAACTGTAAAAGGTATAGCCCAGTACGAAGGGCAGGATGGTAAGGGCGCCGATGAGGGTGATGACCTGGGTTTCGGGCTGGGCCGCGGCCTGATGAATGGTGAGATCGGGCAATACCGCAAAGGGGTAGATCCCCGATTGCAAGCCGAGATAAGCGGAAAAGAACATGATCAGCGCCGCGACGAAGGGCATTTTTTCTCGCCGCGCCTGGAGGCTTTTGAGCATCAGAACGAAGCCGATCAAGCCCATAACGGGGAAAATCCAGACAACGTAGGCCCGGGGCACGGTCCACCAGCGGGCCATGATCTCCGGGGCGCGGAAGGGGGTCCAGATGCTCACGATCAGCATGAACCCGGCGACGGCCAGAACAGCCGCCCGGGCCTGGCGGAAGGCCCGCGCCTGCAATTCACCCCTGGTTTTAATTATGAGGTAACAGGCGCCAAGCAGGGCGTATCCGGCAATGAGCGCCAGGCCCACCATTATGTTGAAGGGGCTGAGCCAATCGAACGCGCCGCCGGCGAAGACGGCGTTCTGCATTTTGATCCCGGAAATGTAGGCCCCCAAGGTCAGTCCCTGGGCGAAGGCGGCTACGATGCTGCCGCCGAAAAAGGCGCGATTCCAGGCCACCGTATGTGTTGACTTGGCCCTGAATTCGAAAGCCACCCCCCGGAAGATGAGGCCGAAGAGGAAGGTGAGCAGTGGAATATAAAGGGCACTGAACAGCACGGTATAGATCCTGGGGAAGGTGGCGAACAAGGCGCCGCCGCCGAAGACGATCCAGGTCTGGTTGGCGTCCCACACCGGGCCGATGGCGGCCATCATCACATCCCGTTCGCGTTCGTCCTTGGCAAAGGGAAACAGAATTCCCACCCCCAGGGTGAATCCATCGAGGATCACGTAGAGGATGACCACCACGCCTACCAGGCAGACCCACAGATTGACCAGATCCATCGTTTCATCTCCTTTGAGGTTTATCGGCCGGCGTCAGCGGCACGTCCCATGCGTTGCACCGATGGGATGGGGGTTTCCATGTCGGGGCCTTTATGCAGCGTCTGCAAGGTGTAATAGAAGTAAGAAGCGCCGATGACGCCGAAGAAGAGACCGAACATCATCAGGGACCATATCACGTTGCCGGGGGCAATGGGGCTGGCGCCTTCGCTGGTGCGCAACAGACCGTAGACCAGCCAGGGTTGACGGCCCATCTCGGCGGTGACCCAACCCAGAATGGTCGCCACGAATCCCAGGGGCTGGATGGCAACCAGGACCTTCAGGAAGATCGGCGTGTCGAAGATGCGACGGCGGAACCACAGCCAGGCCGCCCAAAGCATGACGAAGAAAAAGAGGAAGCCGATGGCCACCATGATGCGGAAGGTCCAGAAGGTGACCAGGATGTTGGGGCGGTCCTCTTTGGGGAACTCTTTCAACCCCCTGACCTGGCCGTCCAGGGAGTGGGTCAGCAACAGGCTGAGCATGTTGGGTACGGTGATTTCGAACCGATTGCGCTCATTTTGCGCATCGGGCAGGGCAAAAGCGATGAAATCCGCGCCCCTGCCGACGTTGGTCTCCCAGTGGGCCTCCATGGCAGCCAGCTTGGCCGGTTGGTGCTCGAAGACGGCCAGGCCTTTGGCGTCGCCCACCACCACCTGCAGGGGCGCCATCACCGCTGCCATGATCAGGGCCAAGGCCAGAGAGCGTTTGTAAAAGTCGACATGGAATCCTTTGAGCAGGTAATAGGCGCTGATGCCGGCTACCACGAAGGCGGCGGTTGAATAGCTGGCCAGGAGCATATGGGCGATGTGGGTGGGAAAGGAGGGGTTGAAGATGGCCTCCTTGAAACTGGTGATCATGAAGGTGCCGTCCACCAGCTTGTAGCCGGCCGGGCTCTGCATCCAGGCGTTGGCCGCCATGATCCAGAACGCCGAAAAAGTGGCGCCCAGGGCCACCAGGCAGGTGGAGAGAAAGTGCAGGGTCGGCGGCACGCGCTTCCATCCGAACAGCATGATTCCCAGAAACCCGGCCTCCAGAAAGAAGGCGGTCATGCCCTCGTAGGCCAGCATGGGGGCCATAACATTGGCCACTCGTTGGGAGAAGACCGCGAAATTGGTGCCGAACTCGAACTCCAGGGTGATGCCCGTGACGACACCGACGGCAAAGTGGATGGCAAAGATCTTCACCCAGAAACGGTACATGCGGTAGTAAAGCGCATTCTTCGTCTTGAGCCAAAGCGCTTCCACAACCACCAGATATACCGCCAGCCCGATGGTCAGCGTGGGAAAGATGATGTGAAAGGCGGTGGTCAAGCCGAATTGGATACGCGATAAGAGTAAAGTGTCCATGATCTCTTCCAGTTGATGAATGGGTTAAGGCGATGAAGCCAGGGCATGCCGACCCGCCCGGGGGCGTGCCCACGAGGAGCGAAGCAACAACCAATTCCATTGAGCGCGCGCAGTCGTCGCCCCGCTTCCGATATTGCCTTCGGGATAGAATTGCCTTACAGTAGACCCCACCATTATAACGAACAAAGGAAGGCGGTCAATGCCCATATTAAAAAGAGGTTCGTTGTTTACCATCTGGATTTTTGCGCTGATCATCGTCTGGGCGCTTCCCGATATCGGTTTGGCCGGCAGCCCCATAGAGAGCCTGCGGCGCAGCGTGGTGCGCATTTACACCGTTTCCCAGACGCCTGATTATTCGGTGCCCTGGGACCCGGGCAGTTCCCAGGAAGGGTGGGGGTCGGGTTTCATCATCGACGGTCGCCGCATATTGACCAATGCGCATGTGGTCAGCAATGCGCGATTCATATCGCTGGAGAAAGAGAATGACGCGCGGCGCTATGAAGCCCGGGTAAAGTTCATTGCCCATGATTGCGATCTGGCCATGCTGGAAGTGGTCGATGCGGCCTTTTTCCAGGGGACCTCTGCTCTGAAACTGGGGGGCGTGCCGGCTCTGGATTCGGTGGTGACCGTTTTGGGCTATCCCATCGGTGGAGACCGTCTTTCCGTGACCCGCGGTATCGTATCGCGCATCGATTACCGGGGATATGCCCATTCCGGAGTGGACAGCCACCTGGTGGTGCAGATCGATGCCGCCATCAATCCGGGTAACAGCGGCGGACCGGTGATCCAAGACGGACAACTGGTGGGCGTTGCTTTTCAGGGCTTCAGCGGCATGGTGGCGCAGAATGTGGGCTATATGATTCCCACGCCCGTGGTGACGCGTTTCCTGCAGGATGTGGCCGACGGCCACTATGATTCCTATGTCGACGTAGGATTTCAATACTTCCCCCTGATCAATGCCACTGAACGACGCGCCCTGGGACTGGGGCCGGGAGATTATGGCGTGATGGTCGGGGAGATTTTCCGGGCCGGCGCGGCCTATGGGTATCTGCAGACCGGAGATGTCCTGCTGGCCATCGACAATCTGCCCATATTCGCCGACGGCCGCGTGGCCCTGGACAATGACCGCCTGATGCTCAACGAAGTGGTGGAGCGCAAGTTCAAGGGAGACACCGTGCTCCTCGAGCTGATGCGCCAAGGGCAGAAGAAGACGATCCGTATGCCGCTCAACACGCCCTGGCCCTACCTGATGCACGCGAACCAGTACGATGTACGACCGCGTTTCTACATCTTCGGCGGCTTGCTTTTTCAGCCGCTCAGCAGCGGCTTTTATGCCGCGCTCCAGAGCAAGCCGTTGTTGCTGCGCTACTATTACACCCAGTTCCTCGAGGATGAGCTCTATCTCAAGCACCCCGAAGTGGTGGTGATCAGCAAGGTGTTCCCCGATGCCAGCACCAGTTATCTGGAAGGATTCGTCTATGGGATCGTGGATCAGGTGAACGACACCAAGATCCGGACCCTGAACGACCTGGCCACGGCCTTCGAACGTCCGGCGGAATTTTACGTGATCCATCTGGTGGACGACCCCCAACCGCTGGTGCTCGAGGGCAAGGCGGCCAGGGAAGCCCGGGAGCGCATCTCCCGACAGTATGGCATTACCCAGGAGGCCTATCTGGAAGATAGCTTCGTGCCGCCGGAGTGGATGAAAGCCCAGCCCGAAAAATAACCTCGCGGGCCTGCGCCCGCGCCAAACCATCGCGAGAGACCATGGCTAATTTCAAAAATATGCGTCTGTTCCTGGCGGCGGCTCTGTTTGGCCTGATCGCCGCTTGCAGCAGCTTTCGGCCCGCGCTGCCGGAAAGCCCCCTGCCGCCTTCGGCCCAGCGTTCGCTGATGCGGGTGACGGTCACCAGCCAGGGGTACATCTTCCATCGGCCCTGGCAGCAACGTCGCACGGTGACCCAGACCGCCATCGGCGCCATCGTGCCCGGAGGCCGCATTCTGGTGACCAGCACCCTGGTGGCCGATCAGCGGTACATCGAGCTGGAAACCCTCGACACCCAGCAAAGGCAGGCGGCGCGGGTGGCCGTGGTGGACTACGAAGCCAACCTGGCCCTGCTCGAGCCCATGGATCCGGCCTTCCTAGCTGGGCGCACCGCCTTTGAACTGGCCGGTGACGCCGCTCTGGGCGACCGCCTCACCATCTGGCAAGTCAAACCCAACGGCGATGTGCTTTCCGCAGACGGTCAGCTGACGTCGGTGGAGCTGGGTATTTTTTCACTGGATCAATTCTTTTTGACCTATCGGTTGAGCAGTTCCCTGCAATATCGATTCAACAATGTGACGCTGCCGGTGGTGCGCGAAGGGGCCCTGGCCGGCCTGGTGCTGCGCCAGAGCGCAACCGGTCAGACCATCGAGGTGGTCTCCACCCCCGTGATCCGTCACTTTCTGGCCGACGCCCGGGATGGCCAATATGCTGGATTCCCCACGGCCGGTTTTCACTATGGGGCCACCACCGACCCCCAATTGCGACGCTACATCGGCTTGCCTGATGGCACCTCCGGCATCTATGTGGAAAAGGTGATCAAAGGGGGACCGGCGGACAAATCCGGGTTGCGCGCCGGCGATGTCATCCTGCAAATGGGCGATTACCCCATTTCCAACGAGGGGCAGTTTCAAGACCCCCTCTACGGGCGCACCTCCGTGGTGCACTTGATCAGGACCCTTTACCATGTTGGCGACGCTTTGAAGCTGCAAGTCTATCGCCAGGGAAAAACCTTTCCTATTCAGGTGGTTCTGGATCACCGCCGCCCGGATCAATACCTGGTGCCCCCTTACATGTTCGATCAGCCGCCGGCGTATCTGATCGTGGGCGGGCTGATCCTGCAGGAGCTCTCCGTCCCCTATCTGCGGGAATACGGCAATGACTGGGCCTCCACCGCGCCCGTCGATCTGCTCTACTACCAGCAGAACCAGGATTATCCAAACGGCGGCGAACAGCGGGAAAAGATCGTCATCATCTCGGATACCATTCCCACTTCTTACTCCATCGGGTATGAAAACCTTTCCAATCTGGTGGTGACCCGGGTCAACGGCCGAAACATCGGCAAATTGTCCGATGTGCGCCGCGCCCTGGCATCGCCGGTGAGCGGTTTCCACAAAATAGAGCTGCAACAGCACCCCAAGGTAATTTACCTGGATCCCAAAGAGCTTCCTCTGATTCACCAACTCATCATCAAGCGCTACCGGATTCCCATTCCGCCTCTGACGCCGTAAGCGCTGCCCAGATCGGTTTCCTGATATTGTTCCACGTGCTAGCAGAACCGGCCCGGGACGCCCGTGAAAGCGGGCGTCCCGATGATCCCGGGAGAAAGGGGTTTTGACTTTGCATGCGAGCGTGCTTACACATCCGTACCTATTGATAAATATTTGAATGGGCTGAGGATCTCGTGCGGAAGCGGAAACGCCATGAAACCCCTGTATATCTTTCATATAACGATAGGCGCGGGGCTGTTACTGTGGGCCGGAATCACCGGCTTCCAGGTCATGGCCGATGCGCAAGCGGCAGGTGAAACCATGAAAAATGACTCTCGCGTATTAGCGACAGCCACCTTCGCAGGGGGCTGTTTTTGGTGCACCGAATCTGATTTCGAAAAATATGAGGGCATCGTCGATGTGATCTCCGGGTACACCGGCGGTCACAAGGAGAATCCCACCTATGAGGAGGTATCGGCCGGCAGTACCGGCCATTTGGAAGCCGTTCAGATCCGTTTCGACGAATCGGTTATCAGCTATGAACGATTGCTGGATATCTTTTGGAAGCACGTGGATCCCACCGATCCAGGCGGACAATTCGTGGATCGGGGGGCGCAATACCGGTCGGCGATATTTTACCACGATGGCCGCCAGAAGCAATTGGCGGAGGCTTCCAAGCAGGCATTAACGCAAACGAAGCGTTTCGACAGACCGATCGTCACGGAGATACGCCCCGCTGCAAGCTTTTATCCGGCCGAAACGTACCACCAGGGCTACTACAAAAAAAATCCGCTGCGGTACAAGTTTTACCGCTACAATTCCGGACGGGATCAGTTTCTGCAAAGGGCATGGCCCCAAGACCAGGCCGGCGTTTCGCCGAAGGAACAAAGAACAGTCGATTTTGTAAAGCCCGATGACCTGCAGTTGCGCCAGCGGCTCTCTCCCCTGCAGTACAAGGTGACCCAGCAGGAGGGGACCGAGCCGCCCTTTGACAATGCTTACTGGAACCTCAAGGAAGAGGGCATTTACGTGGATATCGTCTCGGGCGAGGCTCTTTTCAGTTCCACCGACAAATACGACTCGGGCACCGGCTGGCCCAGCTTCACCCGGCCGCTGGTGCCGGAAAATCTGGTCGAGAAGAGCGACCGCAGCCTTTTCATGGTACGCACCGAAGTGCGCAGCAGAAAGGCCGATTCCCATCTGGGGCATGTCTTCAACGACGGTCCCCCGCCCACCGGCCTGCGATATTGCATGAACTCAGCGGCATTGCGTTTCGTGCCCAAGGATCGACTGGAAGCCGAAGGGTACGGACAATTCCTCGGTCTTTTCTCAAGTGAACCGGCCCCTAAAGCCGTCTCCGGCGAGCAGGGTGCAGCCCAGCGATGAAGGCGGATACAGCCTTTTCCTTCAGCCCTTGACAAAGCGGTCAGCCATGGGTTAGTGCCAAGCCGCTGGCACAAAACACTACATCCTGAAAATGGAAGCGGCCCGTTAAATTCCCGGGTCGCGATTGCATCGTACCGTATAAATGAGGAGAAGCGAGCATGGTGGATTTCAGATTGGACGGGAAGATCGCGGTGGTCACCGGCGCCAGCCGGGGGATCGGCCAGGCCATCGCCGAAACATTGGCGGCCTACGGCGCCCACTGCATCCTGGTGAGCCGCAAAATAGACTCCCTGCGGGAGGTGGAGGAGAAAATCAGGCAAAACGGGGGAAAAGCCGAATCCATCGCCTGCCACATGGGGCAATTGGACAAAATCGATGCCCTGATCAACGAGATCAAAAACCGCCACGGGCGACTGGACATCGTGGTCAACAATGCCGCTACCAATCCGCATTTCGGCGAGATGACATCCATCGATGAGGGGGCCTGGGAGAAAACCTTCGAAGTCAATGTCAAGGGGCCGTACTTTCTGATCCAGAAAGCGGCGGGCCTAATGGCCGCCGGCGGTGGCGGCGCCATCGTGAACGTGGCCAGCATCAACGGTGTGCGACCCGCGCCCATGCAAGGGGTCTACTCCATCACCAAAGCAGCCGTCATCTCCATGACCAAGGCCTATGCCAAGGAACTGGCCCGGCACAAGATTCGGGTCAACGCCTTGCTGCCGGGATTGACCGAAACCAAATTCGCCGGTGCGCTATTTACCAACGATGCCATCTACAAGTATGCGTTACAAGGAATTCCCCTCAACCGCCATGCCCAGCCCGAAGAGATGGCCGGGGCCGTGCTCTACCTGGTCTCCGATGCCGCCTCCTTCACCACCGGCACCTATATTGTGTGCGACGGGGGGAGTCTGGCTTAATCGATCTTGCCCGACAAAGAGCATCGGTACAATCTGGATCGGCCGGCGAGCCTTCAGGCTCGCCGGCCATCTTGTTCTCTACTTCTCTACAGGCGGCGAAGGCAGGCATCTGTTCAAATCCAGTTTGCCAACGGCCTTATTTTGGGGGGTCGTACCTGGAGAGCTCATCGAGGGTTTTTCGGGCGCATTCCGGACAAATGCTGTGACTGAATTCCGCTTCCGAGTGGCTGCGGATATAATGCTCGATCTGATTCCAGTAGCCTTTGTCGTCCCGGATTTTCTTGCATGAAGCACAGATCGGCAACAGGCCGCTGAGAGTTTTGACTTTGGACAAGGCATTTTTAAGTTCGACGATCAACCGGTCTTTGTCGACTTGCGCCTGGATGCGCTCCTGCATTTCGCGGTGCATTTCCGAGTTGATGGTCTGCAAAGCATCGTGCTGTTCTTTCAGGCGTACTTTGAGATTGGAAATAAAGCCGCCGAAGAAGGCGAACCAGGTCAGCACGATCCCGAAGACGGCAAAGACCAGCAATTCATAATTCGTTTGAAATCCCGCCGTGTCCTGATGGTATTCCAGAATCAGTATCGCCGCAAAGATGCTCATCACGCAGGCCACCAGCGCCATGTATTGTTTGCGGTTCAAGCGCAGCATGCCGAAACTGAATGCCGGTATGTAAAACATCAACAGGATCGGCCGCGCTTGCGAAAGCGCATGGGCCGGCAGCGCACCCCACAAAGCGGCGAAAAGGATTTGAGCCCACGTCAGCGAAGGGTCTTTAAAGCGCAGGTTCGTATTCGTAATAAAAAGAAGGAAGAAGATGACATTGACCAAGACGGCCGTGCCGATGATCATGAGCCATTGCAGGTAGCTCAGGTCGGCGAAACCCATGCGGGTCGTCAGCAAAATCGTAAGCACAAAGACCAGGTAGGTGCCTACCGCCATGCTGAACCGTTTCAGCCGAAGGCGCTGCCGCGCCTCGGTAGACCGACCGAGGCTCTCTTCGGTGACTGGTGTTTTGGTTTCAGCACCCATAAGCAATTCTGCCCGGCACCGTCGAATCCCGGATGTCTAAGTATGGATCGATCCCTTCGCCACAATCAGTTCACCGACCTTTTCCGCCGATCGGCCGAAGAGTTCTTCCATGGGTAAGGTTTCAAGCATTTCGTCTTTCCAGGCAATGCTGTTCTCCTGAACGATATTCTTGATGTGCTCGAATTTTCCGCCGAGGGCCTTGATCTTCAGCGGCAGAGCGACCACTTCCTGGAATTCGATATTGAGCAGCAACAAAAGGCCGATGCGGTTGGAGGCATCCGGATCGGTGGAGAGCGCCGGAATCAGAACGATGCTGCGATCGTCCTTGCGACCTTTGCCGATGTAGACATTTCCCTGGCGTATCACGATGCGTTTGGTGCCCTTCAGGGCTTTATCGGTCTGCACCCGCGATGGAATCGGCTTGAGCACCCCTTCTTTTCGCAGAATCTCGATGGTGGTCTGATCGTTGGGTTCTCCCAGACTGTCGAGGCCGTCAATCTTGTAAAGGATGGCCCCTTTGATTTCGGCAATGATCGGTTGCAGGTTCTTGAGCACCAGAATGTTGCGGTTGATCAATTGTGAAGTATTGATTCCATAGTCGGCCAGGGCGTCGAAAAGAATGCCTTCGAGTTTTTCGCTGATGCGGCTGGTGCCCACCGTGACGGTTTTGGCCTGGTGCTTGATGGCGTCCACCGGACGGGACATGCCGTTGATCGACTCGCCCAAAAATTCGAACAGGCAGTTGAGCATGTTCAAGGCCGTGCCCTTCTTACCGAAATCGGGCTCGAAATCCGAGACCGGCAGGCGTCCGGCCAGATATTTGAGCAGCAAGAGCAGATCGGCGGCATGGCGGATGGTGCTGGGCAGGACTCCGGCGGTCAGGCGGCGGCGGAATTCCACATAAAACTGGGACACCTGTTCGCGGAATGTTTTTTCCAGAACCACTTCGTAGATATCGAGTCCGTCGCGGGCACACTGGTCCACGGTTTGTTTGAGATCTTCACGGAACTGGTGGAGAAAATGCGATCCGCTGTTGATGGCCAGGGCGGCGTGATAACCCCACAAATGCCCCACCAGGGTATTGAGGATCGGTGCCAGGTGCGGTGGTACGCCGGGCACATGGAAGACATCCTCGGCATAGGCATCGAAGCGGGTTTCCCCTTCGTCGGCGATGACCACCGGTGCGGCTTTGTGGGCTCTGAAGATAGCCGTGTCCTTGACGATGTCGCCGATGACGGTACTGCCGCTGCCGGCCGCGCAGATGACGATCAACGGCTCCGAGGAGAGATCGATGTGTTTCTTGTCTTCCACGTAATCCGAAGATATGGTTTTGTAGCACAGTTCGCTTAGCTTGATCCGGATTTCGTCGGCGGCCGATTTGTTGGGGCCGCTGCCCACCGCGGCCCAGTAGGTCCGCTTGGGGGCCAGACGCTCGGCCGATTTCTGGATCCTTTCGCGCATGGCCAGCACAGTGCGCATGTGGTCGGGCAGTGAGAGCAGTGTTTTGAGTTCGTCGGCCACGAAAGCGGGCGACCGTCGGCGCTTGACTTCGGCAATTTTCAGGCTGATGAGCGCGCCGGCCACAATCTGGGAGTAGAAGGCCTTGGTCGAAGCCACCGACATTTCGATGTCACGGCCGCTGCTGGTGTAGACCACGCCGTCCACCTTGAAGGTCAGATCCGAATCGCGGCGATTGACGATGCACATGGTCAGGGCACCCCTGGCACGCACCATGTCCACCGCGCGGTTGGTATCCGTGGTGGTGCCCGATTGGCTGATGGCCACCACGAGGGCGTCGGCCATGGCGGCCGGATCACCGCGATCATCCATTTGAAAACCGCTCAATTCGGAAGCTTTCAGGGCACTGATTTTGAGGGACGGTTCCTTGAGGTAGTAATCCAGGATATTGCTGATCGCCTGGGCGGCAATGCCGGCGGTGCCCTGCCCGATGAAATAGACGCGCCGGATGCGATCATTGGCCAGGGCTCGGGCAATGCGCTCCGGAAAAGAGCTTTCCGGCAAGGCGATGGTCGGCCGGCTGGGTTCGTCGGTGGACATTTTCCAGCGATTTTGCAGGGTGCGGGCCACGGACAGCGGCGCTTCGGATATCTCTTTGAGGAAGTAGTGGGGGAACTCCTGGCGATCGATGTCCCGGGAAGTGATCTGGGTGCGCTGCACGTTGTCCGGGCCGAGTGGTATGGGCGTGCCGTCGTAGTACATGGCGCGCATGCCTTCCGGGCCCCCGGCGCCGGTCTGATCCAGAATGAAGATTTGCCCCTGGGTGGGGCCATGCTGGCCTTGGACCACCTTTTCGCCATTGAGTTTGATGAATCTGGAGGTTTGCTCAACGAAGCCGTAGACTTCCGAAGTGGGCAGGTAGAAATCTTCGGCAAGACCCACGAAAACCGCCTGGCCGCTGCCTCTCTGGGCCAGGAAGAACTTGCCTGGCGCCAGGTCGGTGTGCATGGCGATGGCGTGGGAGCCTTCGAAGTCGCTCACGGCACGGCGGAATGCTTCGGAGACGGTGTGCCCCTGGCGCAGATGGTGTTCGATTTGCAGGGGAATGATCTTGGTGTCGGTGGTGATCTCTTCGGGAATGATCTCACCGTTTTGTTCCAGTTTGCTTTTGAGCGCCAGGTAGTTGTCGATGTCGCCGTTGAGGCAGGCGTGGATCATGCCCTTGTTGGCGCAATCGTTGCGCACGGTGGCGTTGTCCACCGGGTGGCAGTTGGCGATGTTAATGGCTCCCACTGAAGCCCAGCGGGTATGGGCCGACACGGTGTGAAAGCGGTGCTCGCGGCGGGCAATCAGTCGCAGAATGGGGTCCTCGGCGATCTCCCGGCGCAATCGTTGGACATTGTCACCGAGGCTGCCGATTTCGGCCGCCACCTTGTAAGTCATGGTGACACCCACCTGGCCGTCACCGGCGTGACGATGGATACTGATGGACTTGTTGGCCAGCACCGTTCGTTCCGAGCGCTGCTTCACCTGGTCGCCGTACCCGGCTTCAACCCACTCGGCAGACAGTTCGGCGTAGACCTCGGGCGTCAGCAAAAAGAGCATGGATAGGCCGGCCGAATCGCGGCCGCGCACTTCCAGCCGATCGATGCTGTTGAGCACGGTGTTCAGATTGCGGTAGATGCTCACCAGTCGAAGATCCGGATTGGGTTCGTCGCTGCCCATGAGGGCTTTGACCTTGTGGAGGTTTTCCAGCAACTCGACCTTGAGGCACCACGCGGTGTCCTTGATGCGTTCGATGTGCTGATCGGCTCTCTCGGCGTCGACGGCGGCCAGATAGCCCATCTGCTTGTGCAAGGTATTGCTCTCTTCGGCGATGAAGCTTTCCAGCCGCCCGGTCAGGGCTCCGATACGGGCCTGCGTCTGGACATCGGCGAAGAGAGCCAGGAAAGGCCCATCCTGCTTCAGGTCGCAGGCCATTTGATAGAGCCGATCGGGAGCGGCGTCGCCGCCCATATGATGTTCGGCGGCCGAAGACCAGCCTTGGACATAGCGTGCCAGTGGGTGTTTCAGAATCTCGGCGGCCTGGGACTCCATGGCCGCCAGGACTTCCAGGGAGGGCGGCGTGCTATTGCGGTGAAATGAGATCAGCCCGGCCAGGCCGCAGCAGAGCATATTGGCCGATACTGGCAGCAGGATCCACCCATCGGCGGCATCGGCGGACGGCGGGCGGCCCCAGTAAACCGGCGCCCGCAAACAGGCTCTGAAGGCCTTCAGGCTACGCTGGATGCAGTCGCGTACCGATGCCGCACCCCGATACACATATCTTCCCTTCGATCTGAATATCGGCGCCATTTCAGGCGGTACTGCTTTCATCATCACCGGTCTCCTTTGCCGTGGGACTTGCTGAAAAAATGCTTGGCAGGGGAATGTCGGGAATCACATCCGCCGGTAAAGCGCTCGAATCCGCTCCCGGGTCATTTTCGTACGCCACTCTTTGCCGAGGGCATTCTCCCACAGCGGTTCGAGCACCAGGGCCACATCCACCATCTTCTCAACTTGGGTATCGTCAAGACGGGCGGTCAGGCCACGGGGCAGGTCGATCTTCTGCTTGATCAGCATTTGGCGGAATTCGGCTACTCCCTCGGGATAGAATTCTTCCAGATAATCGAAAACGATGCTGTTGCCGATGCCGTGATGGGTGCCCAGCACGAAACTCAAACCGTAAGAAAGGGCGTGGCAGACCCCCACCTGGGAGTACGCGATGCTCATGCCTCCGAAGAACGAGGCCATCATCAGTTTGTCGTCACTGTCGGCGCCGTCCTGCAGAAATACCTCCTGGCACAGGCTTAACGCCTTCTCGCCATAGGCCTGGGAAAAAGCGTTGAGGTAGGTGCCGGTGAGCGATTCGATGCAGTGGATGTAGCAATCCATGCCGGTATAGAATCTTTGCTCGCGGGGCGCGCCGGCGATCAGTTCGGGGTCCAGCACTGCCTGATCGAAGACGGTGAAGTCCGAATTGATTCCCAGCTTCTTCTGGGGGCCGGTGAGCACGGTGGTGCGTGACACCTCCGCGCCGGTGCCGGACAAGGTGGGAACGGCAGCATGGTATACGGCCGGGACTTTAATCAGGTCCCAGCCCTGATATTCGGTGGATGAACCTGGGTTGGTCAGCATCAGGGAGATGGCTTTGGAAAGATCCATGGTGCTTCCGCCGCCGATGCCGATGACGCCCACGGGCAGTGACTGGCCGCGCTCGCGCATGGCCGCGCGCACCTGATCGGTGAGCTTGTCCACATAAGCCGTCTTGGGTTCATGGTCCACATTGACCCACAGCAGCAGGTCCTGTTTATGCAAGGGGACTCTTTTCTCCAGCGGTTTGCCCCTGAAGACATCATCCACTACGAAGACGATGCTCGACTCGGCCGAAGTGCGCCGGGTGGCCAGGATATCGTCCAGTTGATTGAAGCATCCGCGGCCGAACACGATACGATCTACTGTTTTAAAATTGCGAAACATCCATTCACCTCTTGGTTTTTACGATGCTTTCGAATGAATCGACCCGCAGGATCAAAAATTACCGGCGAATCGAGGCGTTAGCGGGACAATACGTTTTGAATCGTGGTGATGCGCTTGTCCAAATCGGTTTGACGCCAACCCAGCTTGATTTGCATGGCGATGGTGCGTGCGATGAGGGCGTCCGAGCGCGGCAGCGCAATACGGCCGTAGTCCGGGCAATGGGGGTTCAGATGTGCCGGCAGGGGCGCGACCGTCTTCATCTCCTTGAGATGGTGCCAGTTGCGCAGGTAGTGCCAGTTGTTGTCGTAGTAATAAAAGCATCCATCGGCACCACCGGCATTCAGGTCGCGGGCGGTTTGCCGAGCGCTTTTTTCGTCCGGCAGCATGAACGTCAGGAAGGTGGCCGAATCGCCTTCCGGATCGGGCAGGCGGCGGAAACTGATTTGGGGGAATTTGGCCATGGCTGCTTTCAAGGCGGCCTTGTTGGAGCGCTGGGCAGCCAGGATGGCATCCAGCTTGCGAAGCTGGGCCAGGCCTACCGCGGCGTTCAATTCGCTGATGCGATAGTTGTAGCCAATGATGGGATGGGTTTCAGCGCCCCGGTCGTTGCCGATGTGGTCGTGTCCGTGATCCGCATAGGCATGCGCCAGTTCGTAACGTCGGTCGTCATCTGTAACCACCGCGCCGCCCTCTCCGCAGGTGATGGTCTTGACCGGATCAAACGAGAAACAGCCGATGTGACCGAAGGTGCCCAGGGCTTTGCCGCGAAAAGTGGCTCCCACCGACTGGCAGGTATCTTCGATGAGCATCAACCCTTTGTTTTTGCAGAAAGTGGCGATCTCATCGATGCGCGCCATGGCACCGCACATGTGCACGACCATGACCGCCTTGGTACGGGGGGTCAGGGCGGACGCCAACAATTCGGGGTCCAGTCCGAGAGTTTCGTCTATCTCGGCGAAGACCGGCACGGCGCCGGCTGCGAGAACCGCTTCAAAAGTGGCGACAAAGGTAAAGGGCGGTACGATGACCTCATCTCCGGCGCCGATGCCGCAGGTGGCCAGGGCTATGTTCAATGCCGCCGTACCGCTGGCACACAGGTGGCAATGGGCCACGCCCAGGCGTTGGGCCAGTTCCTTTTCAAAATCGAGGGCTTTCCAGTGACCCCGGCGGGCCGCATCGAAACCATACCGAAACAACACCCCTGTATCCAGTACATCTTGAACTTGCCTGCGCTCTTCTTCGCCGAAAATTTCAAAACCGGGCATATCGGGTTCTCCTGATGCGTTCGTCCGACGCTTCCTTACGCGGCATGCAACGAACCGGTTTGGATTTCAAATTGCTGCTGCAATTCCTTCATTAGCAAAGGATGAGGCCTTGGTCGCCCGATGGCGACTCGCCATTGGTTTCATCTTATAGCGCCAGATGGATGATTTGTCATGGGGCATTATCGGCGTCCCTCCCGGGGATCGGCTTTGGGCTGCGGCCGGCGGGCGATGGGCGAGCACTTGCATGCAAACAGGGCGACCCCTGTGCCAATATACTGGCACCCTTATGATTTTATGGATATGCATCAACCTTTGGGCTTAGCGTCCTTATCGGCCTGGGGTGGCATCCGCTTTTTAAAATAGTAGGCCATGGCCATGCGGGCGTAAGTGCCGGCGCGCACTCCAATGTACTCCTGGTGGGCCACCATGACTGCCACGGCCAGCTGGCCCTGCCCTTTTTTCTCCTCGGCGAAACCCACGAACCAATCGTAGCGCGCATCATTGGTGGTATTGGAAATGGAGCCGGTCTTGCCGCCGATGCGCAGCTGCGACAGCACGGGATCGCGCTGTTGACCCCGGAATGCCTTGCGGGCTGTTCCCGAATGAACGGTTTCCTCCATCATTTCAGCCAGTATCGTCGACGCCCGGGACGTCATGGCGCGTTGCTGCCAGGTGGGCTGGGATTGATACAGCACCTTACCATCCGCATCCACGATGCGATTGACAATGCTGGGGGAGACCATGCGACCCTGGTTCAGTACGGCTGAGACCATCACCGCACCATGCAGCGGCGAAATGGTGGTCTCGTTATTGAAGCCGCTGGCGATTTCAGCCAGCCCATAAGGCGTGTCGGAGACGACCAGATGGCTGGGCGGCACCTGCAATTCGAAATCCAGGGGCTGGTTGAAACCGAATCCCTGGCCGTAGGCTTCCAGAAGGTCCTTGCCCAACTGCAGGCTGCCCAGTTTGCCGAAGACCGGATTGATCGACTGGGCGAACGAATCGGCAAAAGACAGGGTGTGGGTGTATTTGTTGTTGGTTTCCTTGAGCTGGCTTTTGTACAGGGTGTGCTTGTATCCGTTGAAGCTGATGGAGGTATGGTCGGTATACCCGCAATGGTCCACCGCCGCGGCGGCGGTTACGATTTTGAAGAGGCTTGCGGCGGGAAAGATGCTTTGCAGGCATGGGTTCCCATGGGGATTCATTTTGTCGAAACCGGCCAGCGCCAGGACTTTGCCGGTATCGGCTTCCATCACCACGATGCCGATATAACGGGAATTCTTGCGGTCCATGGCATCGCTCAAGAGGGTGTGCAGGCCCGGATCCAGGTTGGTCTGTACCTTGAGCGGTTGGCCCTGTGTCGGCAATATGACGTTTTTATCCATCAGATGGCCTAGATCCAGTCCTGCCAGCAGGAGTTGCGCGTCTTTCTTGTTCATGACGCGATCCCCCCTGCGAACGGGAGGGGGCACAGCGGGCATGGGTGCCGCCACCTGGGGCGGTGTTGGCGGCACCACGGCGGGCGTCGGGGGGAGCGTCTCTTTCTCCCGGACCGCCGCCAATACCGTCGGCTTTGTGATCGGTTTAGGCTGGGTGGCGAACGGCGCTGCGGCGGCGTGAATCGGTTCCGGGGGATGAACCGTATTGGTGGCGCCGGTGGAGGGCATGCTCATGTAGATGCCAAGCAGCAACAGGGCGCCGCCCGATAAACAGAAAAGTGCCCGGCGACGAATTTTATGCCTGGCCGGACGGCGGCGCTGCAATTGGGCCTGATAGTCGCGCCAGGTCAGGCGCCGTTGGGTTTTCGGGCGATCGGTTCGGAATAGATTCATGGCACTGTGCACATCTATATCAATCCACAGCCTGCGGAATGTTCGATATCGCGCTCATCTGCGCCTCAACCTGAGAAATGGACCTTGACCTCATTTACTTGATCGGAGAACCCGGCGGCATCGGCCGGTCCACCGTCAACACCACTGTTTGCTTCGCGGAACCATCTGAACTATCCGAACTACCCGAGCTTGCAGCAAGAAGCATGCCTTTGGATAGTACGCCCATCAATTTGGCCGGTTTCAAATTGGCCACGACAATCACCTGTTTGCCGATCAGTTCATCCGGGGCGTAGCTTTCGGCGATTCCGGCAACCAGGGTGCGCGGTTCAGATTCCCCCAGGTCGATTTCCAGCTTCAGCAGCCGTTTGGCTTTGGGAACAGGCGTCACCCCCCGTACGGTGGCCACGCGCAGGTCGACCCGCGCGAAATCCTCTATGGTGATTTCGGGCTTCAATTCGATTCTGGGCCCTGAGGGCCCCACCGCCGTTTCTGCCGGTGCAGCAGACATGGGCATCTCCACTCTGGGGAAAAGGGTGGTGGACTTGGGCAGCTGTGTTCCGGGTGCCAGGCACTTCCAGCGCTTGACCGTTTCCATTTTGAAGAAGGGTTGGTCGGGTGCACACCCCAGGTGTTTTTGCATGGTGGCGGCGGTGTCGGGCATGACGGGATAGATCAAGCCGGAGATGACACGCAAGCCTTCCAGCAGGTTGTAGAGGACTGCCTGAAGTTGCGGCTGGCTGGATTTCGCCTTGGCCAGTTCCCAGGGGGCGGTGACGTCGATGACCTTGTTCATCTGGTTGATCAGTTCCCAAACTGCGGAGAGCGCCTTGTGAAAGGCAAATCCGGACATTTCCCGGGTGTAGATGTCGATGGCTTTGGCGACTTTTTCCGGCATCCCCAGGGAAAGCTCCGCTTCGATGGATGGGTCGCTTTCGGGCACCACTCCCTTGAAGTATTTGTGCGCCATGGTGACAACTCGGGAAAAGAGGTTGCCCAGGTCATTGGCCAGGTCTGAATTGATGCGCTGGACCAGTGCCTCTTCATTGAAGTTGGCGTCGAGGCCGAAGACCATCTCGCGCATCAGAAAGAAGCGAAAGGCATCCAGGCCATAGACGTTTTTCAGCTGCAGCGGCTCGATCACATTGCCCAGGCTCTTGGACATCTTGCTCTGGGCCACATTCCAGTAGCCGTGTACGTTCAGATGCTGATATACCGGCAGCCCAGCGGCCTTGAGCATGATGGGCCAATAGATGCCGTGGGGCTTTAGGATATCCTTGGCCACGATGTGCTGGGCCACTGGCCAGAACTTGTCAAAACGCGGATCATCGGGATAGCCCAGCGCCGAGACGTAATTGAGCAAAGCGTCGAACCACACGTAGGTGACGTAATCCTTGTCGAAGGGCAGGGTGATGCCCCATTTGATGCGCGACTTGGGCCGTGAAATGCACAGGTCGTCCAGCGGTTCCCGCAAAAACGCCAGGACCTCATTGCGGTAGCGTTCGGGCCGGATCATGTCAGGGTGCTGGTGGATATGGTCGATCAGCCACTGCTGGTACTGCCCCATTTTGAAAAAGTAATTGGATTCCTTGATGACCTCGGGCTCGGTTTGATGGTCCGGGCACTTGCCGTCCACCAGTTCCCGATCCGTGTAGAAGCGTTCGCAGCCGAAGCAGTACTTACCTTCATATTCGCTGAAGTAAATATCACCCTGATCGTAGATGCGCTGCAGGATCATCTGCACGACATTGCCATGGGCCGGATCGGTGGTGCGGATGAAATAGTCGTTGGAGATATTCATCTGGGGCCACAACTCTCGGAAGATGGCGCTGATTTTGTCCACATAGGCCCGGGGGGTGGTGTTTTCTTTTTTGGCTGCCCGCATGATCTTGTCGCCGTGTTCGTCGGTACCGGTCAGGAAAAAGGTATCGTCGGTGCACATCCGATGGTATCGGCTGATCACGTCGGCGCAAATGGTGGTGTAGGCATGGCCCAGATGGGGTTTGGCATTAACGTAGTAGATGGGGGTCGTTATATAGAATGGTTGTGGCATGATGACTCCTGGTGTTTGGAGAAATTGAAATCAAACGGATGGGTTACTTGATGATTTCATCCAGCCCCACCTCTACCTCGCGGTCTTCGTCCAGGCGCAGGGCCACGCGCTGGCGCAGAAAGTTCAGGCGGACCACTTTGCCGGTATGCTCTTTGGTCTTGACGACCTTTCCCATGGCCGGAAACTGGGCGCGCAGTTCGTGGTATACTTGATTCTCGAATGTCAGGCAGCACATGAGCCGACCGCATTGACCGGAGATCTTGGTCGGATTGAGCGAGAGCCCTTGATCTTTGGCCATGCGGATAGAGACGGGATCGAATTTTTCCATGAAGCTCGAGCAGCAGAATTCACGGCCGCAGCGCCCCAGACCGCCGCACATCTTGGCCTGGTTACGGATGCCCACCTGTCGCATTTCAATCCGTACGTGGAAATTTTTTACCAGTAATTTCACCAGTTGCCGGAAATCCACCCGGCCGTCGGCGGTAAAAAAGAAGGTCAGCCGGCTGGCGTCGAAGGTGGCTTCAACGGCGAACAGATTCATTTGCAGGCCGAGCTCTTTGATGCGCGCCACGCAAAAGGCGTGAGCCTCCTTTTCCAGTTCCTCGTTCTTTCGGCGCTGTTCGAAATCTTCCTGGGTCGCCTTGCGGAAAACCTTTTTAAGCTGCCTGCCCTGTTTGACAATGGGTTGTGCTAAGGCAATCTCCTCCGCTGGCTCGGCCGACTGTGCCGGGGGTTCAGCCGGTGCCGACGGCTCCGAACCCGATGCTGCCGCTTGCGGCAAATCGTCTTCTGCGGTCGCTGGAACGGTTTGAACCGGCACCTTGGGTGGTTCCTCGGGAACGACGGATTCCTCCGGCGTCGCTTCTTCAGCGGCCGGGGGCAGTGCGGCCACCGTTCCGAATCCCAATCCCTGCTCGGTCTCTACAATTACAGCGTCGCCCATCTGCAGGACGAAAGCCCCGCAGTCGAAATCATAAATCTTACCACCTGATTTGAATCGTATGCCTACTGTCTTTCCCATAAATGCTACCAATCGCGTGGCCTGCGGTGTATCCGTTCTCTTCCAAGGGGCGTTGTCATGCGGCCAAAGCCGCCTTCATCCGCAAGGCCATGACGTCCAAAGTTAATCTTAAGTTACCGTTGCTCGCAATAGATTTTTGGGCTTGCGCCAACGCCTCCCATAGGCCTGATAACTGTCCTTCACTCAAATGGTCCCGGGCACTTTTCAACAACTCCGAGCGGTCTGCGTGGATCACCTGGTCCGGTCTATAGGGCCAGACGCTCAAATCCCGGATCCATCCCTTGAGCAGCTCCAAGTCGCTTTCAACCGTATCCTTGCGCTGGGCCAGGTGCGCGGCAAATGTCAAGCAGACGGTCGCGCAGCGGGCCTTGGCAAGATAGGGACGATCCAGTCCCGACGCCTGGAGCACCCAGTCGCGCCGTTGACGCCAATCGGCCTGGGCCAGGCGCAACGCCCTGGTGACGCTGCCGTCGGCCATCCGAGCCAGGGTGCGCGCCTGCCCGGCATTCAGGCCGTGTTCTGTTTCCAGCAGGCCAGCGAGCTCGTCGAGGCCGATGGGGCTGAAGCGGATGTGGCGGCAGCGTGAGGCGATGGTCGGCAAAAGATCGGTCCGCTGCGTCGCTGTCAGAATTAAAATAGTGCTGTCCGGCGGCTCTTCCAACACTTTCAAGAGCGCGTTGCCGGCTTCGGCGTTCATCGTGTGTGCCTCGGCGATCATGACCACCCGGCGACCCATGCCGAAGGGCTTCATGGCCAACACGTTCAAGAGATCGCGTATCTGGTCGACGCGCAGAATCCCCTTGCGCGGGGTGACTTCGATGGCATCCGGATGGTGGCCCTCGGCGATTTGCCGGCAGTTGCGGCATCGGCCACATGGCCGAGAGGCGCTGTGCGCTGCATCTGTCATTGTCGCCCCCTGGGCGTTGCAGTGCAGCGCCATCGCGAAGCGCCGTGCCGTTGTGCGCTTGCCTATGCCTTCGATGCCTGTAAAGAGCAGGGCATGGGGAATGGAACCGGAAGAAAGAAAGCGTTGCAGCATGCGCAGGGGCAGGCGCTGTCCCAAGATGCCATCAAATCCCTGATGACCGGCGGTGTTATTCGGCATGGGACGTCCTGCCCGGGGGCTTCGACGGCCAGCAGCGGTGCGCAGCCAACTCAACTGCCGGCTTTGGGGCGGCATTCTGCAGCCATTTATGCATCGACACGATCTTTGAGCTCTTTGCCGGATTTGAAAAAGGGGAGCTTTTTAGGGCTGATGGTTACCTTGTCACCGGTTTTGGGGTTCCGCCCCACATAGCTTTTGTAGTTTTTTACATAAAAGCTGCACAACCCCCGGATTTCCACCCGTTCGCCCCGGGCCATGGCGTCGGTCATGCTGTCGAAGAAGATCTGGACGACTCTGGCGGCTTCGGTTTTTGAGATGTCCGCCTTGTCCTTCAATGCGGAAATAAGTTCGAGTTTGTTCATAGGCCCTCCCTCCCCACATGGGCGTCACGTTCGACTTCAGAGCCTCTGCTATAAAATGGAACTGTATAAAAAGTCAAGTAGTTATCCTGTTTCGGGGGCATTCTGGAAAGCCGGGAGGCTTGATCAGGCCGGGATGGCGGGGGCACGTTCCACATCTTCGGCATTGATCTCCACGGCGGCGAATTGTCCCAGCGCCTCGATGAAAACGATGATCCGGTCCTGACCCTGATAACGCTCGAAGCTGCCGATGACACCGGAAAAGGGGCCGTTGACCACCATCACCCGATCGCCTTTGGTGAAAAAAGTGCCGGTGGTGATGGGCTGCTCGCTGGCCACCATGATTTGCAGGGAGGCGATGGTCTCGTCGGGAACGTTGACGGGCCCATGCTTGTCGCCGATCAGTTTGACCGCACCCACGGTCTTGACGATTTCCAGGTGATGATGGGGGTGAAGATCGCTGTGTACGAATAAGTATCCGGGGAAAAGGGGCATCCGGATCATTTTTTTGCGATCTTTGCGTCGGCTGGGAACAATTATCCTGGGAAGAAAGACTTCGATGCGCTTCTTCAGGAGCTGTTCGTGGACCACGCTCTCGGCCCGGCTTTTGGTATGTAGCACGTACCAGGCCGGTATCATCTTATCGCCGGTCATCTCGTTTTTATCCGTTGAGCTATCTATGGCCTGCTTTAACCAGCCGCAGCCGGACTAATTTCGGGCGGTTTTTCGGGTAAGGCCAGTTTGGGCCGCTGGCGCTTAAAAGGCTTTCATAGACCCGAAATCGCGGCGCAAGTCAACTTTTTTCCAATGACCTCGTTTGGGTTTTACTGTCCTAGGGTGCCCAGCCCGGAGAGTTGGATCATAAAGGAGATGCTCCGATTGTGCTCTTCCTCCTCTTTGTAATCCACGTTGAAACCCCAACATTGCCCACGATAGAAGACGCCGCCGCCGGCTTCGATGAGTGTATCGGTCTCGATGTTGCGTTCGTAGTGCCCGCGCACCCCCACTGTCTGGGTCAACTGGAGCACCGCGGCGAGTTGGACGCTTTTCAAGCCCTTCACCTCCTCTTCGAGCTCTTCCTGGCGGTAGCGATACTGGACTCTGAACAGATCCCCGCGCAGATCCCAAAGCCGCAGGGCGGCGCTATAGCCATAAAAGCGGCCGTCATAGGGTCGCCAAAGGGCATCGCTGTCCAGCCAGATGTAGCGCCCGGGGGTCAGGTCCAGTTCGGCCAACAGATCGGAAAAAGGCCTGGGATCATCATCCTTATATTTGTTGATGTCGAAGCTTTCGGATAATTTGAAGCGCATCAAAGGGTTATAGAAGTAATCGGGCCCCTTGGCCTCGGGCGGCAGGGGTTTGCGTGCCGTCAGCGTATTGGTCAGGGCAAAGGTGACAAGGTTCTGGGGTTCGATTTCATCCAATTCATCGAAATTGAACCGAGCGGTTTCTTCCTGGTCCTGCTCGGGGATATATTCATAGATGACCTCCGGTTTGATACCGTGCTTGAGGCGGTCATAGCCGGCCGTGTCCAGTTCGAAAACCCGATAGAAATCGGTGCTCGTGTCGAGCATGAGGTCATAGATCGAGCGATAGTAGTTTCGGCGGTCATCGTCCGGATCGCTGCCCCACTCATCGATATGCCAAGCGGTCTGGCGGACGCCGGCCGAGGGCTCGACAAATACCCCTTCAAAAAACCGCATGGGATAATAAGCCCGTGGATACAGATCCGCGCGCTGTCCGCGGGTGCCTTCCTCCCTGTAAAAGTTGGTGTATCGGGTGGCCAGGTCGAAATAGAAGGGAGATCCGAAAATTTTTTGCTTGGCACCATCCAGGGTGAGCTCCGGCAGGTTTTGCAGGGTATTGTCCGGCACACCGCTGCGGCGTTTGATGACATCATCGTACCAGCGGGCGTCGGCGTTGAAAGCGTAGCGGTCCCAGAGGCGGTTGATGTTCAACTGGTTTTTGCGCACATGGTCGTTGTAATCATCGATATCGCGGCCGAAGGTGTCCAGGAAATAGCTCCGCGTCATATCGAAGCCGTTTACACCGCTCTGAAATTCTTTGAGATAGTCCTGGTCGCTGACCACATCCAGGTCGAGCCTGGCAGTCATCCCCGCCGGAAGTTCCTGGTCGACCTTGCCGCGCACCCAATAACGGTCCTGGTTGGGGCGCAAATAGGAATCGCCGGTATATCCCCACTGCTGGCTGTTTTGTCCCTGTCCGTCATCCACCTGGCGGTCCTGGAAGCCGTCGACCATTACAGTCCCTTTGGAAAAGTCGCTGACAGCGTAGCGATACTCCCCACCCAGGCGAGTGCCGCGTTTGGACATGTAGTGGGTGAAGAAGGTGGCGTCCATGCTGTCGTTGATGGCCCAGAATGCGGGCTGGAGGTACTCGGCGCCATGGCGGTCCGAGAGGCCGAACTCCGGAGTCAGAAGACCGGACTGCCGCTGCAGTTTTACGGGGAAAGCCAGAAAGGGGGTGTAGACCAGGGGTAATTTTTCGGCCCACAGAGCTGCATGGGTGGCGAAACCATATCCCTCGATGGTCACCTTCAGGTCCTTGCTGGTAATATGCCAGTCCGGGTCGGGGCCATCGCAACTGGTGAGCGTGGCATTCTGAACATGGTAGCTTTGGGGACCGGTCTTTTCGATCTCCCGTCCCGTGATATAGAAATGGTTTTGGGAAAGAAATACCTTGCCATCGGTGAGTCGGCCGGTTTCCTTGTCCAGATCCATCTGCAGTGTACGGCCCGTGAGCGTATCCTCGCCCGAAATCAGGCGCACATTCCCCTCGGCCCAGGCCTCGCGGCTGGTTTGATTGAGCCGCACCATATCTGCGGTCAGGGTACGGCCTTCGCGGGTTATCGACACGTTGCCTTCGGCCTCGTACGCATCGGTCGTCGGATCGTAGCTGACCCGGTCGGCATTGATTTGCCATGCTTCCGGTGGAAGCGGCGCCGCCGGCTCCTCGGCCATCGTCGAGGAGGGGCCGGTGGCCATCATCGCAATCGAAAACAAGATCCAGACAGCAAGCGGGGAGGAAAAGGCTATTAGGCCATGCTGGGAGAACTTGCGCGCGTGCATGCCGAACGTTAAGCTCCTTGAAGATCCTTGGTGCCGGGCATGCGCGTGCCATGCCCAGGCAGATGGCGGTTGTGGCTTCAGGGTGATGTCGGATGGCACTGCCTGGCGGCGGGGCGGCGGCCGGAGCCCGCAGGCTTTCGAGAACGCCATTGGCCGAAAGGCCGGTTAATCCGCTTGCCTCCGATGAAATTTTTCACTATAGAGCTAGAAATATTGAAAAATCAATGACCATTTGGCATGGCGCCATTCTCGATGGGATCGTCCCGTGCCATAAGATCCGGATACAGTATGGCCTTATCCCAAGCATCGATGAAGATTCTGCTGACCAATGACGATGGAATTCATGCACCGGGACTGTGGGCATTGTACCGAGCCCTCAAATCCACACACCAGTTGATCGTGGTGGCACCCGAGCGAGAGCGTAGCGCCGTGGGCCACGGCATCACTCTGCACAAGCCCTTGCGGGCCTTCAAGGTGACCGTCAATGCCGGCGACGAGGGTTGGGCCGTCACCGGCACGCCGGCGGACTGTGTCAAATTGTCCATGGTGGAGTTGCTGGACCACCGTCCCGACCTGGTGATTTCCGGCATCAACCCGGGGGCCAATGTCGGTGTCAATCTCAATTATTCCGGCACGGTGGCGGCGGCCAAAGAGGCCGCTCTTTATGGGGTCCCCGCCCTGGCGGTTTCCGTCCAGAGCAGCGAGAACCCCCATTACGACGAAGCCGCCGCATTCGTGGCCCGCCTGGTGCCCCAGGTGCGCGATAAGGGCTTGCCGTCCGGCGTGTTTCTCAATATCAATATTCCCAACCTGCCCATGGGGGAGGTGGCGGGCGTCAAAATCACCCGCCAGGGTTGCGATCTGTACGACGAGTATTTTGAGAAACGCCGCGACCCGCGCAATCGGGTGTACTATTGGCAAGGCTATGAATCGCAACCCGCCTATACCCAGGACAATGCGGATGGTGCGGTATTGGCTGAAAAATATATCACCATCACGCCGGTTCGGTGTGACATGACCGATTATGGCATGATGGAGCATTTGCACGCGTGGCGTCTTAGCAAGGAGTAGGTATTCGGCACGACAAGCATTAAAGAACGACTGCGTTATAGCGCGACTCGTGGAGACCCCATGGCCAAAAAGAAAGTGAAGCTTACCCCTCCCCCGGCGCCACCGCCGGAGCGGCCGTCCAAGATCATGATCGTGGAGGATGACCAGATCAGCCGGGAATTCGTGCGCAACATGCTCGTAGAGGACGGCTACGAGACCTGCCAGGCCCAAGATGGCCGGCAATGCCTCGAGACGATACGGGAATGCCTGCCGGACTTGATTCTCATGGATGTCTCAATGCCCGCCCTCGACGGCATCGAGACGTGCAAGCGGCTCAAGGCGGACGAGGCCTGCAGACACATACCGGTAATCTTCGTCACCGGCAATAACGATGACCAAACGTTGCAGGCGGCCTTCGACGCCGGCGGCAGCGACTACGTGCTCAAGCCTGCCGGGCGCGTTGAGCTGCTGGCCAGAGTGCGTACCTCGCTGGCCCAACGCCGGATGACCCGCAAATTCGCCGAGGAGGAGAAACTCAAGGGGGTTCTGGAAACCGCCGGCGGTGTCTGCCATGAGCTGAATCAGCCCTTGCAATATGTTCTGGGTGCCGTGCAGTTGCTGATGCTGGATGTTTCGCCGGAGAGCCCGATTTACGCCAATCTGGACAATATCCGCGCGCGTATCGAACATATGGGTGAAATAACTAGAAAACTGGCAGAGATCACCCACTTTCGCACCCGAAAATATGTGGGAGGCAAGGAGATCATCGATATCAACCAGTCCGTCTCCGATCCTTCCGAAGAATAGGCGCGATCCTGCCCCGGGGAAATAACCTGGGAATCCATACACAAGAGCCATTCCATGCCCATGCCAAAGAACAAATTCGTGTCCCAGATCACCGCCGGAGAAGCCATCCAGGATCTTTTTCTGCTGGCCGAAAAGAACCTGGCCCAGAAGCGGGATGGCAATTCCTTTTTGACCATTACCCTGGCAGACCGGACCGGTCAGATCCGCGGCGTGGTCTGGGATCACCTGGAAAAGGCCGCCGCCAAGGTCGGTGATTTCGTGCAGGTTCAGGCCGCTGCCAATGAGTACCGCGGCACCTTGCAACTGGTGGTCAAATCGCTGACGACCGTTCCCGTGCTGGAGGTCAATCCAGCCGATTTTCTACCGGTGACCAGCCGGGATGTGGAGCAGATGTTCACCCGGCTGCGATCGCTCACCGATTCGATCGCCTCTCCATTTCTCAAAGCATTGATGAACGCGTTCTGGGGCGACGTTGAGTTCGTACGCCTGTTCAAACGCGCTCCGGCCGCCAAGAAGATGCATCATGCCTATCTCGGCGGTCTGCTGGAGCACACCCTCTCCATGGCCCTGCTGGTGGACAAGATCGCCAGCCATTACAGTGGGGTGGACCGGGATCTGCTGCTGGTGGGGGCCGTGCTGCACGATGTGGGCAAGCTGCGCGAATTCACTTACGACCACGTGATCGATTACACCGATGAAGGCCGTCTGCTGAGCCACATTGTCATCGGCGTGGAAATGGTCGATGCCAAGGCGCGCACCATCGAGGGCTTTCCTCCGGGCTTGATCGCCATGGTCAAGCACATGATCGTCAGTCACCACGGCGTACGCGAGTTCGGCTCCCCCGAGCCGCCCAAAACCATCGAAGCGGTGCTGCTCAATCACATCGACGAAATCGACGCGCGGGTCAACGCCATTCGGGAGTTCATGGCCACCGAGGACCCCGAGGCCACCTGGACCAGTTTTCACAGGCTTATGGAACGGCAGTTTTTCAAAGGATCAACGAATTCAAACCAGGAATAGCTCAAATCAAGATGCGGGCGCCGAAGGCTTGATGGCCCTTCCGACGTCGCGGAACCACTGGATCTTCTATGTTCATCACCTTGGAAGGCATTGAAGGGGCGGGCAAAACCACCCAGATGCAAAACATCGTTGCATTCCTCAGGGCCAGGGGCTATGAGTGCGCCACCACCCGGGAACCCGGCGGCACCGTCATCGGCGCCCAGATCCGCAAAGTGTTGCTCGATCCCGCCAATCGCGAGATGGATGCGCGGACCGAGTTGCTCCTCTACGTGGCGGACCGGGTGCAGCATATCCGGACCGTCATCCAGCCTCACCTGGCCGCCGGACGGGTAGTGGTATGTGACCGTTTTTTTGATGCCACGCTGGTCTACCAGGGATATGCCCGGGGCCTTGACAAGGATCTGATTCGCTCCCTGCACCAGTTGGTATGCAACGATCTGCAGCCGGATGCCACCCTGTTGTTCGACCTGGAACCGGCCGTGGGGCTGGCCCGGGCCTGGCGCGAAATCGACAGCGGCGGTCGCACCCAGCAGGAGACCCGTTTCGAGAATGAAACCCTTGCTTTTCATCGAAAGGTGCGCGATGGCTATCTCGACTTGGCCCGCCGGGCGCCCCAGCGATATCATCTTATCGATGCCAATGGTGATGCGCGGCAAGTGGCAAGGGCCGTCGAAGAGGCATTGGCCGTGCTCCTGCCCCATAGGGGCTGAGCGGGCCATAACATCCGGAGACGTTTGACGCACAGGTCCTTTTGAAAACCATGAATCCTTCATCTCTGCTCGATCTGATCGGAAATACCCCGCTGGTGGCCATCCGGCGGATGAATGCCAATCCCCAGGTATCCGTGCTGGCCAAACTGGAGTACATGAACCCCGGCGGGTCGATCAAGGACAGGGCCGCCCTTTACATGATCGAGGCGGCCGAGCGTTCCGGCCGCCTGACACCGGACAAGACAGTGGTGGAGGCTACCAGCGGCAATACCGGTATCGGTCTGGCCATGGTGTGCGCCATCAAAGGCTACAAGCTGCTGCTCACCATGTCCGAAACCGCCAGCATGGAGCGTCAGAAGATTCTAAAGGCCCGGGGCGCCGAGATCCGCTTGACCCCAGGGCATATGGGTACCGATGGCGCCATCGAAGAGGCGTATCGACTGGCCCGGGAGTATCCCGACCGCTATTACATCACCGACCAGTATAACAACGAGGCCAACTGGCAGGCCCATTACCATGGCACTGCCAATGAGATCTGGGAGCAGACCGAAGGGCAGGTGACGACCATTGTGGCCAGCCTGGGGACCTCGGGGACGCTCATGGGGCTTTCCCGGCGCCTCAAGGAGATCGCCCCCCATGTGCGCGTGGTGGGCGTCGAACCTTATCGCGGGCATAAGATCCAGGGGCTTAAAAACCTCAAGGAGTCTTATATCCCAGAAATCTTTGAGAAAGAGCGTCTGGACGAAAAGGTCAACATCGACGATGAGGAAGCCTTTGAAACCACCCGGCGGCTGGCGCGGGAGGAGGGGCTCTTCGTGGGCATGAGCAGCGGCGCGGCCATGGCGGTGGCCCTGCGCCAGGCAGCGGCCATGACCCAGGGCATGATTGTCGTGATCCTGCCCGACAGCGGCGAACGCTATCTTTCCACTTCCCTTTTCGAGGAACGGGAGAAGGTCGGTCTGCTTCTGTTCAACACCCGCACGCGCACCAAGGAGAATTTCGACCCCCAGCGAGGCGACCGCGTCACTATTTATACCAATGGCCCCACAGCGCATGCTCCCATTCACGTGGGCGATGCCCGCCGACTGGTTTTTGCCGACCTGGTGGATCGCTACCTGGCCTACCGCGGTTTCAAGATCCAGCATGTGATGAATATCACCGATCTGGATGAGAAGATCTACCACGGGGCCGACGCCGCCGGCATGACCCCGGCCGATTTCGCGGATCGCAACATCTCGGCGTTCGAGGAGGACCGGGTGGCTTTGGGGTTGCGTACCGTGGAACACTACCCTCGCTCCAGCGGCCACGCGGATGACATGGTGCAGGTGGTGCAGCAACTGGTTGCCAAGGGATATGCTTATGAAAAGCTGCGTTCGCTCTATTTCGACATCTCCCGCTTCGACGATTACGGTCAACTCTCCGGCGTCGACCTGGACAAGATCAAGCTGGGCGCCACGGTGGATCTGGACGATTATGAGAAGGACAATCCCCGGGACTTCACCCTGCTCAAGCGGGTCAAGCTTTCCGAGCTGAAGAAAGGGCTTTACACGAAGACGGCCTGGGGCAATGTGCATCCCTCCTGGCCACTGCAGTGCGCTACCCTGGCTATGAAATACCTGGGCGAAACCTGCGATATTCACATCGCGGGCCGGGAACTGCTTTTTCCCCTGCATGAAAACGAGATTGCCATCGCCGGGGCTTTGAACAAAAAACCACTGGCCCGGTTCTGGCTGCACTGTGACCGGGTGCTGGCGGATGGCAAGAAGGTGGATGATAAAGGCGGCGGACCCACCCTGCGCGGACTGCTCTCATCGGGATGGAGCGGCCGGGAACTGCGATTCTGGCTGCTCTCCACCCACTATCACAAGCCGGTCATCTATTCTGCCGCGAGGCTGGGCGAGGCCCGTCGTACTTTACAGCGATTGGACGGCTGCATCTCCGCACTGGGCCAGATTCAAACCGGTACCGCCTTCAAAGAGCTCGACCAGTTGCTCTATGACCTTAAGAACGGATTCAATGCGGCCCTGGAGGACGATCTGAACATTTCAGCCGCCCTGGCCGTGATCTTCAAGGTGGTCAAAGAGATCAATCGATTGGTTTCCGGGCACCAGATCGCGCCAGACCAGGTTCCTGCGATTCTGTCGGCCTTCAAAGGCATAGACACCGTGTTGGGCATATTCCAATTTGAGCCGGTTCACCCCAATCCCGAAGTGCAACGACTGCTGGCCCAACGCCAGGCGGCCCGCCAGGCCAAGAATTGGGCCGAGGCCGATGCCTTGCGCCGCGAACTGGAAAAGCTGGGGGTCCCTGTGCGCGATGAGAAGTTGACCACATGATCCAATACATGCCTTTTACCTATATCCCCGAATCGTTGGCCCATCGTATGACGCTTGCGATGGGCCCCCTGGCGGTGTGGCAGCCGTTGGAAAGCCTCATCCCAGCGCATATGCGTACCCTGGCCGATGAAGGCCGGATCCACTGGCGCAGGCCCAGCGGAATCGACCCGGTTCAACTGGGGCGAGCGGCACAATCCTTCAACCAATGGGCCGAGGTTCATCAGGGCAAGGCAGGCGATCTGAACACCTTTTTCATGGCGGCCCAGGGCGGAGGCGGTGAGGAGAGCAGTGCCCATCAGATCCATGCCCAGATTCGGCATTGGGGCGATGCCGGGGCGGCCCCGGGAGGTGCCGCCCTTTTTCAGGCCGCGCTTTTCTTGTGCCTGGCCCACACCTATGACCAGCAACAAGATGCGCTGGCCCATGAACTGGTTGCTGTGCGCCGCTTGGAGGCGCAGTTCGGACGGGTCCTGGGGGAAGCGGACCATCCGGATGCCTGCATCGGACCGGTCCTCGCCACCGCTGGAAACGGTGCCGCGTTCGATCCCGGACTATTCATGACCGAACGGCGTCTGCAGGCCTGGGCGAGAATGGCCGCCACCCAGGCCGATGCAGATGGCGTCTTTATCACCACCAGCGCTGCCGTGTGGGAACATCTCGTGATGCTTTTCCCGGAATCCCGGTTGGTCACGAAGCATCGGCCGGAGCACAAGGAAGCTGGCATGCTCTCTCCCGCCGAACTGTCAGCCCTGATAGACCGTCTGGCAAGAGCCGGAAATCCCCAGGCTTTGGTTGATGAATACTGCGAATCCGGCTGCCGGTTGGAAGGTGGTGCCGCATTGGATTTGGCGGTGGTGAAGAAGACGTCGCCGGCGGCGCTGTTCGCCCGTATCATGGGCGAAGGCGATGGCCTCGGTCCGGCGCAGACGCCGGTCGAAGACTTCCGTCACACACTGCTCGGATATATGCATTCTTAGGCACTTAAGAGTTTTCGCGTTAGGCGGATCGGAGCACTTACTTGTTCAATATTTATATTATTTCCAATAAGAAGGCCGGAAGAAAAAAAACCTGGCGGAAAGCTTGACTGACCCATGCAATTGGTATAAGCGGTTGCTTCGATGTCACTGATCAAAAGTTGAGCATCTCAACTTAGCATCTATTCCACATGAAAGGAGGCGTATTACAATGGCTTTTAATCCCATCGTGGACGAAGACAAGTGCGTGGGCTGCGAAGAGTGCGTGGATGTTTGCCCTGTCGAAGTCTTCGAGATGGAAGATGGCAAGTCCAAACCGGTCAATGCGGACGAATGCCTCGGCTGCGAAAGCTGCGTTGAAGTTTGTGAAGCCGGCGCCATCACCGTCGAAGAGACTTAATCGATCCAGTCATACGATTGCCCCGGCAACCCTTGCGGAAGCCGGGGCAATTTCATTTCTGCAATGGTACCTCGATTTTTTCGAGGGGCGATGCCTACCGGCAGCCGGCGGGCACTGACCCCAACCTGTAGTTGTCTCCATTCCCAGGCACACATATATCTTGCGGATTACAGGCAGTTGTGCTAGTTAGAAGGCGTTATGAAACAATACGTTGTGGATGAGCTCCGACCCGAGGATTATGACCGGATAAAAGCGTACCTGGATGAGCGTTACGCCGTGCCCGGGTTCGAGGGGCTGTATTGGGTTCCCGTTGCAGAGGAGTTGCTGGATGGGGTGCAAAAAAGCCATGAGGATTGCCGGCCGTTTTACTTCGCGCTGGAATTGACACCCAGCCGATTGGCCTGCGAACTGCTGGTGCGCACCAAACAGCAGATTCGCTGCCAGTGTATCCAGTACGCTACGCCGAACCAGCGCAACTGGTTGATCGAACTAGTGGATGCGGCGCTCGAAGAGCTTAAAATCAGCGTTTGATTCCATCTTGTACCCGGAATATCTATAATATTCTTGTGGGCCATGCCCCTTACGAATGGAAACCTTGCCGGACATGGAAAAGGACTCCCCTACGAGCAATCTTCTGGCCTTTGTGCACACCATCGTCATCTATGTTTGGGTAGTTATCGCAACTCTCGTGATCGGCCTCACGGTGATCCTGTGTTCCTTCTTTTCCAAAACCGGTAACAGCGTGCATCACGTCGCACGCCTCTGGGGCCGCTCCATTCTATGGATCAGCGGCCTGCGGGTTCAGGTCGAGGGGCTGGAGAACATCGATGCTTCCCGCTCGGCCATCTATATGTCCAACCACCAGAGCAATTTCGATATCCCCGTTTTCTTCAGCGTCCTGCCGGTCCAGTTCCGCTGGCTGGCCAAGGCCGAACTGTTCAAGATACCCTTCTTCGGACAAAGCATGCGCCGCGCAGGATATATCAGCATCGACCGCTCCGATGCCAAATCGGCCATCAGGAGCCTGGGACGGGCGGCGCAGAGCATCCGGGAAGGCACCTCGGTCTTAATCTTTCCCGAAGGAACCCGGAGTCACGACGGTGCCTTGCTGCCCTTCAAGGCCGGTGGGTTCTTGTTGGCCGTGGATGCCGGTGTGCCCATCGTCCCCATGGCAGTGCGCGGCACTTATGAGGTCATGCCCAAAGGGCGTAAAATCATCCGGCGCCAAGCCGTGCACCTGGTGGTGCGACCGCCCATCGATAGCCGCGCCTTCACCCGCAAGACCAAAAATGAGCTTATGGCGCGTGTCCAAGATGCCATCGAGGAAGCCATGACGATCCAACCCGGAGGGGGTGGCCGTGCTTAAACTGATCCCATTGGGAGGATTGGGTGAGATCGGTTTGAACATGATGGCCGTAGAATATCGAGATACCATGTTCGTGATCGACGTGGGCCTGATGTTCCCCGAAGATTACATGCTGGGGGTCGATTTCGTCATCCCGGACATGAGTTATCTGAAACAGAACGTCAAAAAAGTTGCCGGTATCATCTTGACCCATGCCCATGAGGATCACATCGGCGCCTTGCCTTACTTGCTCAAGGATGTACGGGCTCCCGTATTTGGCACACCTTTTACCCTGGGGCTGGTGCAGCATAAGCTGGAAGAGTTCGACCTGATGGGGAATACGGCCCTGCATGCCATCCACCCCCGGGAAACGCTGAAGATCGGTCCCTTCGCGCTGGAATTCATCCGGGTCAACCACAGCGTGGTGGATGGGGTGGGCGTCGCCATTCGCACCCCCTACGGGACGATTATCCACACCGGCGATTTCAAATTCAGCCATACCTGCATCGAGGGTATGGCCACTGACGTGAGCCGCTTTGCCCGCTATGGAGAAGAAGGGGTTCTGGCACTGCTTTCCGACTCCACCAACGTGGAGAGCCCCGGCTATACGGTTTCCGATTGCGAGATCGGTGAATCGCTGTCCGTGATCTGCCAACGCTGTCAGGGGCGTATCATCATAGCATTGTTCGCCTCCAACATCGGCCGCATTCAGCAGATCGTGGATATCGCCAGCGCCACCGGGCGCAAGATTCTCTTCAACGGCCGCAGCATCGAAGTCTCGGTGCACATCGCCCGTCAGCTGGGCTACTTGCGTATTCCCGCCGGCATGGAGATCGACATCGATCACCTCAACAGCTATCCCGACGAAGAAACCATCATCATCACCACCGGCAGCCAGGGAGAGCCCATGTCGGCCCTGGCCCGCATGGCCGCGGGCAACCATCGTCAGATCAAGATCAAGAACGACGACACCGTGATTTTGTCGTCCAAGTTCATCCCCGGCAACGAGAAAGCCATCACCAACATCATCAATGCCCTGTTCCTGTGCGGCGCCGATGTCATTTACGAAAAAATCGCCCGGATTCATGTGTCGGGTCATGCCTTCCAGGAAGAGCTCAAGATGATGATGCGCCTGACCCGGCCCAAGTATTTCATCCCCATCCACGGCGAATATCGGCACCTGGTGCAGCACGCCCGGCTGGCCGAAAAGGAAGGCATCGCCAAGGAGAACATCTTGCTGGCACAGAACGGGCAGGTGATCACCTTCGGCCCCCACGGCGCGAGTCTGGGCGAAGAGGTGGATACCGGCCGGCTGCTCATCGACGGCAAAGGCATTGGCGATGTCGGCCGCAGCGTGCTCAAGGAGCGGCGCATGCTCTCCGAAGAGGGCATGGTGGTGGTCAATATGGCCTTCGACGAAGACACCGGCGTGATCATCTATGGACCGGACGTGGTTTCCAAGGGATTTGTCTTCGAAACCGAGACCGGCCACCTGCTGGACGATGCCCAGTGCGTCATCCTGGAAATCGTCGAGGACGTTCCGTTCGAGGTGCCTAATCGTGCGGAAATCATCCGCGCCCGCGTGCAGACCGCTTTGCGGCAGTACTTTTTTTTCACCATCGGGCGGCGGCCCGTGATCATGCCATTTATTTTGGAAGTATAATTGCAGAAGGCCGTCTCAGGTTCAAGTGTCAGACCTTAGGCGGCGGCGACGGCCGGATCTCACGGAAGAGTGGCAATGCGTAAGGAAATTACCGGCATACTCCTTTTCTTTCTGGTCATCTTTACCCTGATCAGCCTGCTTTCGTATCACTCGGCCGACCCATCTATCCACAGCGTGGGCACGGCAGGGGCGGTGCATAACCTTTTTGGGACCCTGGGCGCCCAGGTGGCGGGCGTGCTGGTGGGGCTCTTCGGATTGGGCGCATTCTGGCTACCGGTGCTGCTGCTTCTGGCCAGCATCCAGGTTTTCAGTGCCCAGTCGCGCCACAGCCTGGCCAACATCGCCGCCGGCGGTCTGCTGTTGCTCTTGACCACCGGGGCCTTGCTGGCCTTCAAGCAGAACAGCTACGATCTTTTGGGCAGCCGTTTCTCGGCCGGCGGCATGATCGGGCTGCCGCTCAAAGATTTTCTGGTAGAATATGCCAATTTCACGGGGGGACTGATCATCATCGGCATTTGTTGGCTGATCGGCTTCATCATGGCCACAGGGTTCTCGCTGGTCGCCTTTTATCAGCGCTGCCAGTTGGCCTGGGCACGGGTTGCGGATCGGTTCACAACCGTCTTCGTCAAATGGCGCGAACGACGAACCAAGGCTCAGAAGCGGGTCCGGACAATCAAAGCCAAAGCCCAGGCGCCTCCCAAGGAGATCGAGATCAATGCGCCGGCCATCCGGACGCCGGCCAAGAAACCCGCACCACCCCAGCAGAAGTTGTTTGACTTCATGCGCGACGAGAGCGGTTTTCAGCTGCCCTCCATCTCTTTTTTGGATGACCCCGAAGAACGGCCGGTTTCAGTCAACGAAGACAATCTGTTGGCGCTCTCCAAACAATTGGAGAAGAAGCTGGAAGATTTCGGCGTGCACGGCGAGGTGGTGGCGGTCACCCCCGGCCCGGTGATCACCACTTTCGAATACGCACCGGCACCGGGCGTCAAGATCAACAAAATCGTCAACCTGTCCGACGATCTGGCCCTGGCGCTGCGGGCCATCAGCGTGCGTATCGTGGCCCCCATTCCGGGAAAGGCCGCCATCGGCATCGAAGTGCCCAACGCCGACCGCGAGACTGTCCGTTTCAAGGAGATCGTGGCCTCCGGAGCTTTCGAAAAATCCAAATCCAAGCTCACCCTCTGCCTGGGCAAGGATATCGTGGGCCATCCGGTGGTCGCGGCCATGGACAAGATGCCGCATCTGCTCATCGCCGGGGCCACCGGAGCGGGTAAAAGCGTGGCCCTGAACACCATGATCTGCAGTTTTCTCTATAAGGCCACGCCCGATGAGGTCAAGCTGATCATGGTCGACCCCAAGCGCATCGAGCTGTCGGCCTATGACGGCATCCCGCATTTGATTACACCGGTGGTCACCGACGCCAAAAAAGCCACCAATGCCCTCTTCTGGGCGGTGAAGGAGATGGAGCGGCGCTACGAATTGCTTTCCCAGAAGAAGGCGCGCCACATCAGCCAGTACAACCAGAAGCTGGAGCGCGAGCCGGAGGCCGGCAAATCCGAAGGTGAAGGGGCGCCGCCCGAACCCCAGAAACCGCTGCCCTATATCGTCATCATCATCGACGAACTGGCCGACCTGATGATGGTGGCTTCCCGGGATGTGGAAGTGGCCTTGACCCGTCTGGCGCAAATGGCCCGGGCTGCCGGCATCCACCTGATCCTGGCCACCCAGCGGCCCTCGGTGGATGTGCTCACCGGGATTATCAAAGCCAACTTTCCCACCCGCTTGACCTTCCAGGTATCTTCCAAGACCGATTCGCGCACCATTATCGATGCAAACGGCGCCGAAAACCTGCTGGGCATGGGCGACATGCTTTTTTTACCGCCAGGCACCGGAAAGCTTCAGCGTATTCACGGTGCCTATATCTCCGAGGCTGAACTGGGCCGGATCATCGAGTTCCTGAAGCAGCAGAAGCCACCCGAATACGACCATGCGGTCGTAGAGGCGCCCAAGGACGAGAAGGGTGAAGATGAAGAGCGCGAGTATGACGAGCGCTATGACGATGCCGTCGCCCTCGTGGCCCGCACCGGGCAAGCTTCCATTTCAATGATCCAGCGCCATCTGCGCATCGGGTATAATCGTGCCGCTCGTATCGTGGAGATGATGGAGCAGGAGGGCGTGGTCGGCCCATCGGATGGCGTCAAGCCCAGGGAAGTGCTGGTGCGCAACCTGGATGATATGCCTTGACACCGCAGAAGGTACTCCCCCGACTGCTTCAAAAAATATCCTTCGACCAAAACACCGTCTGGGGACGCCCTTGAAGTGCCCTCAGCCTTCATGTAAATCTTGCCTGGCGGTAAATCATCGAAGGGGGATTTCTATAATGTGCGAAGATTTTTCGTTTGCAGAGCAAATCAAAGGCTTTTTAGACCCGGAGGAGGGGACCCGGTTGTACGATACAGCCCTGGATGCGGCCCAGACAGGGCCCTGCCTCGAAGTCGGCAGTTACTGCGGCAAATCCACCTTCTACCTGGGGCTGGCCTGCAAAAGAAGAGGGGGTATTCTTTTTTCCATCGACCACCACCGAGGTTCGGAAGAACAGCAGCCGGGTGAGGAGTATTTTGATCCCTCCCTTTTCGATGCCCGAGCCTATGCCATCGATACCTTCCACCACTTTCGGCACACGCTGCTGCGCGCCGATCTGGAAAAAAACGTAGTGCCCATCGTGGCCGCATCTGCCGTGGTGGCACAGGCATGGAACACCCCCCTTAGCATGGTCTTCATCGACGGCGGGCATGCCTATGAGACAGTGCGCCAGGACTACGAAGGATGGGCTGTGCATTTAAAAAAGGGTGGATATTTATTGGTCCATGACATCTTCAAAGATCCCGCCCAAGGCGGCCAGGCGCCCTATCAGATTTACCAGATGGCACTGGCTTCAGGCCTTTTCGAAGAATTGCCCATGACCCGAACCTTGGGGGTGTTGCGGCGCCGGTCCTGAACGAACCGGAGGACGTACTGAAGCGACGAAGCATCTCATTGCGAGCCTGCCGCCTGCTATTCGGCAACGACGGGTTTCCGAAAGTACAACACGACGCTTTTGCCCATGAATGGATTGAGCCAGCGTTCCATGGCGCGGGTCAAGCGGGGCTTTCGCATCATGTCCCACACCAGGAAGCGATGGTAAAGCCTTACCGGCCAGAGATCCTCCCTCTGCACGCCCAACAGGCATTTTAGCCACCAGAAGGGGGTGTGCAGAGCATGGGCGAAATGGGTGTGCCAATGGCAGACCCCATGGGATTCCACCTGGCGCAGCAGTTGATCGGCTTTGTAGATACGGATGTGGCCGCCCGGCAGGCGGCGATATTCAGCTGAAAGTCGCCAGCAGAGCGCCTCGGGCCATTCCCGCGGCACGCTCACCACCAATGGACTTCCAGGCTTGAGCACACGTACGATTTCTCCCATTGCCGATTGATGATCGTCGACATGTTCCAATACTTCCGAGCAGATCACCAGGTCGAAGGATGCGTCCCCGAAAGGAAGATGATTGATATCCGAAGCGGTGAGGCTCCAGCATCCATTGCCATGAGCCCCCAGTTGGTCGTGGTATTGGAGGCGTGATCGGGCTTTGGTCAGATCGTCGAAATTGGCGTCGGCACCGACCACGACGGCTTTTTCCAGGGCATAGGCTGCGGCTACATGGCGTCCGGAACCACAGCCGATATCCAGGATGCGACTGCCCGCGGGCAGTTGAAGACACTTAAAATCGACGGTAATCATGGATGGTCTGAATGTAGGCGGCCACGGTCTGTCGTGCCGCGGCTTCCCAGGTGAAATGAGTCATGACGCGTTCATAGCCGATTCGGCTCATGGCTGCGGCCAGCTGGGGATCATCGCAAACCCGGGCGATCGCGGCTGCCAAGGCGAGGTGGTCGCCGGGAGGGACCAGCAGCCCTGCATCTCCGACCACCTCGGGCAAGGCGCCGCCCGTGGTGCTGATCACCGGTACACCGCATGCCATGGCTTCACCGGCGGGAAGCCCGAAACCTTCATATAGCGAGGGCACCACCGCGACCCAGGCGCGGGCATATTGATACAGATACTCCTCCTGGGGAATCCGGCCCGTGAAGTGGATGCGGGCGCCAATCCCCAGCTGTCGGATCAATTCGAAAATGGGGCTCTTCTCCTTGGGCATACCCACCACCACCAGCTGGAGGTTGGGGTGTGTCGGCAGCAGGTGCGCCACGGCTCGCAGCAATATGTGCAGTCCCTTCAGGGCGATATCCGAGCTGTTGGTGACCATCAGGCGGTAAGGCTCACGCGCAACACCCGGCAAGGGATGGAAATTTTCGGTATCGATGCCGTTGGGGACCACGCTGAATCGTTCGGCTGGAATTCGGAACTCGCGGCGAATGTCATCCCGGGCGCACGCCGAGACCGTGATGATGCGCTTCAATTTAGGGGCAACGCGCTTTTGCATCCCGATGAAACTGTACCAGCGCAGATGCTTGGCCTTTTTCCAAAGTTTGGTCTCGGCCTGAACGGCCAGGTCCCGGTCCACGGTGATCGGGTGGTGAATGGTCGCCACCAGGGGCATGCGCCGCGAAAGGCCCCAGATGCCGTAAGACAGGCACTGGTTGTCGTGCAGGATGTCGTAAGCGTTGTGCTCCTTGAGCAGGCGAAAGGCCCGTAACCCGAAAGTGAGCGGTTCGCTGAATCCCATGGTGGAAACGCCGATCCATTCAATCAGGTTGATAGGATCGGACAACTCCCGCACGCTGGGGGTGCGAAAAAGATCTTCCGGATTGTATAGGTCGAGGCTCGGCAGTGCATGCAGGCGGGCGCCATTGTTCAATATGGGGTAGGGCGGTCCGGAGATCACGTCCACCGAGTGGCCCAGCTTGCAGAGCGCGTGGCTCAGATGGCGCACATAAACCCCCTGGCCGCCGCAGTGAGGGTTGCTGCGGTAACTGAGCAAGCCGATGCGCAAGGGGCGGTCCGTTAATGCGCATGACTTTGAAGAGGGGGAAATGGCGGGCACGGCATCACCAAGGTTTCTGCTGAAATTTGATCGTACAAGCGCTTTTCGAGCCGAATCAGATATCCCGGAAGACAATTCTGGGTCAAGTATTTTGTTGGTCCGAAGAATCCTGCATAACCAGAGCCCAACGCTTGCATCTCGATTGCAAAGCATGCGAGTATGGGACCCAGGCCATTTTATTGGAGCGGTCCATGTCTCTCCCGCATGCTGTCCAAATTACCGAAGTCGGGCCACGTGATGGCCTGCAGATGGAATCTCGCGTCTTACCCACCGCCGAAAAACTCGACTTGATCGCCGGGCTGGTTTCGGCCGGCCTGAAGGCTATCCAGGTGGCGGCTTTCGTTCATCCTGAAAAAGTGCCGGCCATGGCCGATGCCGAGGCACTGGTTGCGGCGTTGCCCCGAATCGATCAAATAGAGTACAGCGCCTTGACGTTGAACCTGCAAGGCGTGGTCCGCGCCTGCCGAACCGCTATCCCCTGGATCGAGATTTCGCTTTCGGCCCATGAAACCCACAGTCGTCGCAATACCGGCCTATCCACCGGAGAGGCCCTCAGCCAGAGCGGCCCGATGAGCGCCAAGGCCCTGGCGGCCGGGCGCAAAGTGAGAGCGAGCATTCAGTGTGCCTTCGGTTATGCGGAACCCGGAGATGTCGATACCGCGCTGGTGGTCGAACTGTCCGCGCGACTGGCAGGGCAGGGGGCACATCAGCTGGTGCTCGCCGACACCACCGGCCTGGCGGCCCCGCCGACGGTGCGGCACCTGCTGGATGCAATCCTGCCTGTGGCCGGTGTTGTCCCGGTGGGGCTTCACCTGCACGATACCCGCGGCCTGGGATTGGCCAATGTCGTGACCGCGCTGGAAATGGGCATCTCTCATTTTGATGCATCCCTCGGCGGCCTTGGCGGATGTCCGTTCATTCAGGACGCGGCCGGCAATATCGCCACCGAGGATCTCATCTATCTGTGCCAAAGGATGGGAATCGAGACCGGCCTCGAAATGGGCCGGATGGCCGTATTGAGCCGACATCTATCCAAATTATTCGGCCGGCCGCTGCCCGGTAAGCTGTACCGTCTTGGGCCTGCCGCCATGGGGTCGGCGCCGACCGAAGACGTTTGAAAATCGCTTTTTCCCATCAAGTTCCGGACAAAGCAGCCGATACAACAAATTGAGTCGTCACCGTCGCATCCTCCCCAAGATGATGCATAGGGGCATCTGCGGCGCATTGGGCTTAAAACCGTTTTTTTGATTAGGTTTCCAGGTACCCGAATGAGTGTCGAAGATAAAGAGACAATCCTGTTCGTCGATGACGAAGAAAGCATTATCGACATCGCCTATACCTATTTTACGGGGCGTGGCTATCGCGTGCTCACCGCGAACAATGGGAAGGAAGCAGTCGAGCTTCTCACGTCGCGCCATGTGGATTGCTGTTTTACCGACATCAACATGCCGGAGATGGACGGTCTGGAACTGGCCGAGCACATCCGCAATTATGACAACACCATACCCGTGATCGTCATGACCGGGTATCCCTCCCTGGACAACACGATCCAGACGTTGAAAAACGGAGTGGTGGATTTTCTGGTCAAACCGGTCAACCTGCAGCAAATGGAATTGTGCATCCAGCGGGTGCTGCGTGAACGGCGGCTGTTCATCAAGAATATCATTCTGAGCAAAGAGGTGGAGGGCAAAGCCCAGCTGGAAAAGCTCAACGCCGAGCTGATTTATAAGGTAGAAGAGCTGAACATTTTGAACCGGATCATGACCGACTTTTCCGCTTTGCGCGAAAGCAGTGACATTTTCAAGCAGTTGGTGGATCTTGCGGTTGAGATCGTGGATGCGGACGCTTCCTGTTTCTACCTCTTGAGCGATGCTTCCAACCATCCGCTGCCCATTGCCATGGCCGGCGAACAATGGGCCGCGTTCCCGGTGTCAGGCAAGTCCAGAACCGCCGGCGAAGCGGTCCCCACAGTTCCGGACAAAATCCGCGACCTGATCAGAGAAGTGGTCGAGGATGATCAGCCCTTGATCATTGCCGCCAACAACGGCTGCCAACGCGTGCCCCAGAGCGTTCTTTCCTGCATGCTGGTGCCGTTGAAGATCCGGACCCGCATTCTGGGCGTCCTGATGGCCGGTATTTACCGGGGTGAACGGCGCTTTAACGAAAAAGATTTGTACTATCTCGATTTCATGAGCAAAAAGGCCTCTACGGGCATCGAAAACCTGGCCTTGTACGAAAATATTTACAACAACCTGCTGTCGACCCTCTATGCTTTTGTAAAAGCCATCGAGGCCCGCGATCCCTACACCAAACAGCACTCGAGTCGGGTCACGCTGATTGCCAGCACCCTGGCCAAAGCACTCGGCTGTTCAGATGAGGAGCGTGAGATTCTGAATGTTTCTGGTTTGTTGCATGACATCGGCAAGATCGGCATCCGGGATGCGATTTTGCTCAAACCCGGCCGCCTGGACGCCGAAGAGTACCGTATCATTCAGCAGCATCCGGTAATCGGTTGTGAAATCATGGGGCAACTGGGGCTTTGGACCCGGGAAAAGCAGATCGTTCGGCACCATCATGAACGCTTTGACGGCAAGGGCTACCCGGATCGCCTGGCCGGGCAGCAGATTCCGCTGCTGGCCCGCATTCTCAGTGTGGCCGATGTATACGACGCCATTGCCTCGGACCGTGCCTATCGCGAACGGATGCCCGAGTCCAAAATCCTCGAGATCATGTACGGCGGCGCCGGAACCCAGTTCGATCCCGACATCATCGATGTCTTCCGTCAGCTTTACCAAACCGGAGAGCTGATCAGGGTGCTGGCCGAAGATCCCCACGAAGCCAGCAACGCGGTCAACGGTTAACGCGGCTGCCCGAAAATTCCTCATCCATGGCGACACCCTCCTTCCAGGTATCGTTTTGACCTGAACACCGATTTGGATTATATCAGCCTGGTTTGAATCCGTTGGGCGCCATGTGCCCGGGCCCACGGTGCATCTCATGGTGCCGGCGCATGTTGCCATATTGGCGCCGGGACAAGGACCGCCGGACAGGTTGGTTATTACAGACGATGATCCCCTGGTATGCCCCCACCAGTATTGAGCAGTGGCTTCGACGCTTGCTGTCGGTCCGAACCGTGATTCTGGGCGTGTGTCTGGTCACGCTTTTCATAACGGAATGGCGCTTCGATTGGATGGAGCAGGTGGCAGGCCGCTACCTGGTTAGCACCAATCGCTATCGTCCCAAATCGGGCACCGTTTGGGAGCAGGGCCGCCAAAGCGATCAGGCCCGCCAGGCCCTGGCGGAATATGCCCAACAGCAGCAGAGCGTCCAACGCGAAGCCCAGCAGGCCGGTTCATTGGGGTTGGTGGTGGCCAGTGTGGACCCCAAAGGCACGATGCTGTCGGCCGAACATTTCCTCAATCTCTATTTGAAGCTGCCACCGGTGCTGGCTCAGGAAATCGTCTCCCCCTATGTGTTGCTGGCCCTCTCCAGCGCCGGCCGCTGGGATCGGGTGTTTTTCCAGCGAGAGGACGAAAACCTGACCATCTCCCTGCTGGATACCCGGAATCAGGTGATCCACCGCCTGTCCATCGGCCCTGTGTTGCTCGGCCATATCGAGCGTGGCGAGGTGGCCATCCGTACCGGTCTGGAACAGTTGTCCGATTTTTCAGACAATATCTATCCCGCCGAACTCTTTTTCGAGGAACTCAATGCCTTGCCTGAAGCGACGCGCAGACGGGTGGTCTCCCATCCCGAGGATCTGCTGCGCGTTTCCGGGCAGATCCAGCGCATCGGCATATCGACGGGGGCCATGGGCGATTATGTGGATCTGGGCTTCGAGGTGCAGGACATGGAGGGGCCCAAGGTGATTCTCATGCAAGGATCACGGGATGAGGTGCGCCAACTGCAACGTGCCATGGAGGGGGGCGTCCGCAAGGCAGGGGCCCTCGGCGGGGAGGAGCGGCCATGACGCTGCCGGTTCGTCTCATACGCGGCATCGGCGGGTTGATGGCCGCCCTGTTGGCTCTGGCCGGTCTGGCGGCCCTTATCGGGACGCTTCTGCTGTTCAGCATGGTACGCGGCCTGCCGAATATCCCCGAGCCCCTCCAGCGTATTATCGAAACGCCGCCCACCGAAATTTATGCAGCCAACGGAGAGCGTCTGCTGCAGATCGGCGGTCGGGATTATGTGCCCCTGGATCAGATCGCTCCGGTATTCGTGCAAGCCATCCTGGCTACTGAAGACCATCAATTCTGGGATCACCACGGCATCAACAAGCTCAGAATGCTGAAGGCTTTATGGATCACCATCGGCGGCGATCGGCGCCAGGGGGCATCCACGATTACCCAGCAACTGGCCAAGAATCTTTTTTTCAGCTTTGAACAGACCATCAGCCGCAAGCTCAAAGAGTTGCTGGTCGCCTTGCAGATCGAAGCCCAGTTCAGCAAAGAGGAGATCCTCGAAGCCTACCTCAATCAAATCTATTTCGGTCCGCGGGCCCAGGGCGTGGCCCAGGCCGCACACCTTTTTTTTGACAAGCCGGCCGCCCAGTTGGATCTGGCCGAAGCCGCCCTGCTGGCCGGTCTGCCCAAATCCCCCACACGCTACAACCCTTTCCGTCATATCGAGCGCGCCAAGGCGCGCCAGAAGGTCGTGTTGAGCCGCATGGTCACCGCCGGCTACATTTCGGCCGAAGAAGCGGCGCGAGCCGATGCCCAGTCGCTGGTGTTCCGCAAACAGGGCGACAGCGGCCCCATGGGGGATTACTTCATAGACTGGGTGCTCAAAGGCCTGGAGGAACGGTACGGCGCCCAGGTGGTTTACCATGGCGGGCTCAAGGTCACCACCACCCTGGATCCGCTGCTGCAACGGCAAGCCTATGAAGCCGTGGTCGGCGGGTTGGAAGACCTCGAAAAAATCATGCCCGGCGCAGCCCATAGCGGAAGCGGGGCTGGCAATGGTTCTGTGGATCAGGTTCAGGGCGCGCTGGTATCCATCCAGGTCAATTCAGGGGCCGTGAAAGCCATGGTCGGCGGACGCGATTATGCCCAAAGCGAATTTAACCGCGCGGTGGAGAGCAACCGGCAGCCGGGTTCCGGTTTCAAGCCATTTCTCTACTATACAGCGCTGGAAAAGCTGAACCTCACGCCGGCGACGGTTATGGAGGACAAGCCGGTGCGCGTGGCGGTGCCCGGCGGACCGGATTGGCGCCCGTCCAATTTTCGGCGCGAATACCAGGGCCCCATGATCCTCAAGAGAGCCTTTTACCAATCGATCAACACCATCGCGGCCCAGTTGGTCGTGCAGACAGGCCCCGAGGCAGTGATCGCCACTGCCAATCGGTGTGGGATCGAAAGCCCGATGGCACCGGTCTATTCGGTGGCCCTGGGCACTTCAGGGGTCAGCCCTCTGGAGATGGCGTCGGCTTTCAGCACCTTTGCCGCCGGCGGCGTTCACTTTCCCGCCTTCGGCGTCTGGCGGGTGGAAGACGCGTACGGCCAGGTGCTCGAAGAACACGTCGTCAGCGGCACCAAGGCACTGAACAACAAAATCGCCTTCCAGATGGTGGACATGATGCAATCGGTGGTGGATGAGGGTACCGGGGAGGTGGTTCGACGCCTGGGCTTCAACAAGCCGGCGGCCGGTAAGACCGGCACCACCAACGGCTATAAGGATGCCTGGTTCACCGGCTTTACGCCGGCCTTGTGCACATCGGTGTGGGTTGGTTACGACCGGGATCAGGGGCTCAAAGACATCCATGGCGGCGGCATCACCGGCGGTCGCGGGGCGGCGCCCATCTGGGCGCGTTTTATGAGCCAGGCCACCGAGGGGGAGCCACCCAGACCTTTTCTCCAGCCCGCCGGGGTTCGTTTCGAGAAGGTCAATCCGCGGACGGGCGAGCCGGTGTTGTTCGATCTGTTCCAGGAGAGCGAAAGCGTCGTATTGAAAGAGGGGGAATGAAAAAAGACGTATGCCAGTCGAAGGAGCGTATATACAGGTAAGATGAATGCCGTCTTCCGCCATTTGGCCGTGCGCTTGTGGGTCACCCTTCTCATCGGCGGCCTGTTATGCCTGGCCTTGCTGCCGTCCTGGCAGAACACTCTGGGACTTGCGTCCATATATCTACCGGTGGTGGCGGTTTTTGCGCTTTGCTTCCTCTGCCTGGGATGGATGATGAACCGTATCGGCTTGGCGATGGTGCAGCGCCAGGTCTCGGAAGCCGCCGTCTGGGAGCGTGCCGGCATGAGCCTCGAGGCGGAAAACGCCTTCGAACGGGCCAAAGCGGTGTATGACGGATTCTGGCTCTCTCCCCTGCAAAGGTCCCGCAGCGCCGAATGGCTTTCCAAACGGCTGGCCCGATTTTATCTGGCCCAGGCGACCTTGGGCAGAAAAGACCATGCCATGGTTCTCTCCTATTTGGGGGCCCATCCCGAAGACGAGGCCGTGGCGGTGGCCTGGCTCGAAGCCGCGATCGGAAGGGAGCGCCATTCCCCCCAGGAGCAGGAGATCGCGGCACGCATGGGCGATGCCCTGGAAGCCAACGACCAGGTCCAGCGTTTGTTGATGCAGCTCTATCTGAGCGACCGGCGCGTGGATTTCGAGGCGTTGCAGACCTACCGCCGCGTCTGGCAACAGCACGGACGTCTGCCGGATTCGATCATTCGGTCTTTGTCCGGCGTTTTGTTGAGCGAATCGATCATCAACGACTGGGCCCTGGCGGTTTACCTGCGGGGCTATGCGCTGGGAGATCCCCATTGCCTGGAGGGCATCGCCGCCGGCGAGCGGCTGTTGTCGCCCAACACCGATAACCGGCACGACCTGGCCGCAGCGCAGGAAATTCTCTCCGTACTGGATGAGGTGCAACGGCGCAAGCTGATCCGTCCTTTCGAAACCAAAGCCCCCGCACGGGAACTGCCTTCCAGGACAACGAAACCGGTGCCGACCGCCAAGCCGGCTTTCGCTGACCCGGAGCCCGCGGACAACGAAAAATTCGAACTGGGCCGGTGGACCGAAGAAGAGCTGGAGGAAGAGCCCCCAGCCCCGCTGGAACCCAGGAAGGAACGGGTCCGCATGCTTGTGGCCGTTTTCTGGCGCAGCTGCAAGGCCCTGGGCGTTCATCTCCGGTGCTACGGTTCTCTTTCAATCCGTGCAATCTGGCGCGGCGCCGTGTGGTCCTGCGTAGCTTTGAAGCCCCTTGCACAGGAAGGAATGAAAAAGTGGCATCACTCCGCTGCACTGAGGAGAGGCGCGGCCTATGCGGCCTTGGGGGCCATCGCACTCGCCTTGATCGTTATCGGGTGGCGCTCATTCAGTCGGGAATCCGTGCCAGCCGAAGCGCCGATCACGACCGCCATCGAAGCCACGCCGACACCGGTGACTGATCCTTTCACCATCCAAGTGGCAGCCTACCTCAAACCGGAAGATGCCCAGCGCTTTGTGGAGCAACTCAAACAACAGCAGATCGACGCCTTCTGGAACAAGGCCACCAGCGCCAACCGCACCTGGTATCAGGTCAAAGTCTCCCACTTTGCCACACGCGAAGATGCCCGCAGTTATGGACAACTCCTGAAGTCCAAGGGGGTGATCGATGATTTTTATGTCTCGAATTTTTCTAAGTAGTGCGGCACCGGCACGCTGAGTCGACGGTGCCCGGACTCAGAAACTCCCGGAGAAACCCGTATACTGGTCATACTTGGGATGCATGGTATTGCCGTCGCCGTCGAGTCCCGTGAAAGTGAATTGCAGGTGGGACGGATCGATGGTGGCGGTCCCTGTGGCATTCTGATCGACAGTGAAACGCACGATGGCGTTGTAGTATTTTTCATCGTAATAGACGTCGATGGGGGTGGGGCTGATGCGTGCTTCGGTATCCGGAATTCCCAGGCCATAGTTGTAGTCCCCGGCCGGTCCGTTTCCCGATGCCCTGGAAATGGACCAGTTGAGGGGGTTTTCCACCGACTCCCGATCCATGCTTTTGTTGAACTGAAACACCATGGCGAAGGTTTGACTGGCATTGGCATTGGCCATGTAATTGCCGAGCTCCGCCACCGTGGTTTTGGGGGGCATGTAAAATGGGAAGGAGCTGTCGGCCCAGGCGAACAGAATCTTCGGCTGGGTCATTTTGTTGATGTATTCGCCCAGCGTGGTGGCCAGGGATTTATCCTTGTATCCCAGGAAATCTTTTATTTCATTGGCTCTGTCCAAGTCGCCGGCGTCGGCATAGGTGTACCCCATTTCGGCATAGGCATCGTAGAACGCTTTGTTTTTCTGTACCGCCCGTTCGAACTGCGCGATCGCCTCGGGATATTTTTTCTGGGCTGCCAGCGCCTGGCCCAAACCATAATAGCCGTTGGCGCTGCCTTGATTCATCTCAATCACTTTCCTGAACTGGTTGGCTGCATCTTCATTGCGCCCGGCCTTGAGATAGGCCTGGCCCAAGGAAAAACGGTTGTTGCCGTCTTCAAAATTTCGTACCGCATTCTCATAGGCCTCGATGGCCTCACCGGTGCGCCCTTCACCGAAATATAGATTGCCCAGGGCCGCATAAAGCGTGTCATCGTTCGAATACAATTGGATGGCTTGCTTGTAAGCCTGGACAGCGTTGTTGGTTTCGCCAAGTTGGATATAGCTCATGGCCAGGTATTTGGCGGCATCCACCCCGTAGGTGGATTGGGATGCGCTGGAGAGCCCGAATGCGGCCTTGAAGGCAACGGCCGCACCTTTGTAATCTTTATTGATATATTTATCGATACCGTTGCTCAGCGACTGATTGGCCAACGACTCCATTTGGGCCGATTGGTCGCCGAGGGTCTCGAAAAGCGTGTCTGCCGAAACTGAGGTCAGAATGTCCATATCAGCACCTCGTTAATATGTACGTCTACATATGTGGTATCGGCACCTGGTGACTGAACTTTAGGCATCGCCACTCATTTTTTCGAGTTTATTCAGGGTACCCACCATACAGCCGAGCCGGTGGCTTTTTGAATGATTTTGCGGGCGACGCTGCCGGTAAACATGCTTTTGGGAGCGCTGCTGCGACCCACGACAATCGTCCCGAAATCTCCTTCGCGGGCCGCGTCGAGAATGGCACCGGCCACGGCAAAACGGCTTTCGATGGTGCGCACCCGGAGCTGATTTTCATTCAAGCCGTTTTTCAAAACAACCTCCCGGGCCCGCTCTTTGAAAAGGTCAATGGTGCGCAGGGTGCTGGCCGTAAGGGCTTCTTCGGTGGCGTCCAGGGTCTCTTTGTCCAACTCGATCGTTAGAATGTCCTGCAGTCGGGGCTTGACCTGCACCACGTGCAGTTCAGCCCCGGGATTGCCGCTGAGCATGAAAGCCAGATGATCAAGGGCCCGAATGGCGTTGGGCGATCCGTCCGAGGCCATCAGGATTTTGTTGTTGGCGACTTCGCCATCCACCATCCAAACCGGTGTCCACTGGGATTGGGCCAGCAAGTTGGCGGTAACACTGCCGGTAATCCACTCTTGTATGCGGCCCATGCCTCGGCGGGCCACGACAATGGCATCGTACGACGCGGCTTGACAGATATCGAGGATATCCTGCGCTACGCCATGGATCCTCACCCGCGTTTGAATTTCAACGCACTCCGGGGCAACGCCGTACTGAATCAATTGGCCGCGGGCCTTTTCCAACACCTGCAAGGAGTTTTTCTGGTTGGCAGCCTGCAGGCAATCCAGTGCCGCCCGGGTCTGGGGTTGGCTTTCGGCCTCCTGATATAGATACTGAGAGATTGATGGTTGTATGTTGAGCAGAACGAAGTGCAGGCCCGGCAGAGTCTTTGCCAGGGCGGCGGTGTAACGGATGGCGTAGGTGCAATGAACGGAGCCATCCACGGCGATAGCGATTTTCTTCTTCATGATCGATTTCCTCTGAATGAAACCCAGCGGCTCACCGCTCCACATGAACGGTAGCTGTCGATCTATAAGAAATCGAAGATGGTTTGGCAACCGCCTTGGTGGTGCGCGCTATATTTTTCGGACGACAAATTCTTTCTCTGCCGGCACGAAATCTTTGACCTGTTCCTGAGCATGGAAGGTGACAATCAATTTTTCCAGAATCAAGGTCAACGCCGCAGTGATAAGCCAGTTCGGGCTGGCCGGCATCCCCTGGTAAATGTGCATGGTTTGGTAGGTCAAAAAAAGCATCAAGCCCATTTCAGCCAGACCGATACCGACGGCCAAGACCGGATAACGGTTGTAGAAGTAGCCGCCCCCGGGAATCAAGATCGAACGCAATTTGGCCTGGAAACCGGATTTGAACGCCAGGTTGCAGGTCGCGCAACGATGGCCTCTGGAAGGCAGCACATTCGTGCAGCTCGGACATAGAAAGACCCTGCCCTTCAGGCGGCCGGCTTCTTTAGGCACCGCGGGCAAGGCCTGGATCAACGAATGGATCTTTTTTTTCTCTTTGCGCCCGAGAAATGGGAAGATATCCTGCTGGCCGTTTTTGTACCTCACGTGCAGCGAGCGTCCCTTGATGTTCAGGCTGGCGCAATCTTCGTACATGATCTGGGACACTGCGCTGCGGGGCGATCGGTCGAAGCGGGTCGGCACATGCAGAATGCGCTTGTCGGTGAAAATGAACAGCGCGCGTTTGAAGAAAAGAAAAGCCGGGCCTGTCACGAAGCGCTCGAAACCGCTGACAGGCGAGTAACCGGTCGTCAGGCATTGGATCCGCTCGCCATGGTGCAGGAAGAACTTGATGAACGTGCTCTTGACGATCAGTTTCCTTTGGCGTTTTTCCACCCGCTTTTGATAGATTCCTTTGTGGTTTGTGAAGATCTTGTCCCGGTCCACGGGAACCCCGAAGATGGTGAGCGGCTGGCCAAAAATATTCAAGCTTTGGGTTGTGCTGCCGCTCGCGCCGATTGCCTGTGCCATATCGAAATCTCCATTGCCGATTTTTGGACGCGGGAAAATGCGCCGTCCTTGGGATTATTGCCTCCAGGCCAGCAAGTGGTGTGCCAAGAACGATAAATGAAAAAGGGTTTTGGCCATAGGCGCCTGGAACGTCAGATAAGAACCAACAGTCTTTGACCGTCCCGGATCCTTGGAAACAAGTGTATCTTTTTTTGTCTGGGGGGGTGTATCTTTGAAGAGACAGCGTGTCGGCACCTGTCACAATAGGGTTCCAGTGGTGCCAGCGCCCCGGCCCCGTCCTTTTTTGAATATTGCCAACCCTGCCGACGATGGTGTAAGCACGGTTATACGGTTGCATTAACAGACGGTTAGATGCCGAACGACCATTTCATTTCATTGAGAGGGTGGGCAGAATCATGGGTCGCCGTGTTTGCATCTGGTTGCTGCTGGGCTTTTTTTCTTTGGTCGTCTTCACCTTCATCCCGACGGCCGCATGGGCCAAAGAGGAGTATGCCCGTCGCACCGGCCAGGGCTGCATCTTCTGCCATCAGGAGAGCACCGGCGGGCCTCTGAAAACCGCCGGATTCGCTTACATCCGAAACGGTTACCGCTTTCCCATTTCTTCGTCGGTCCTGGAAAAAGCCGAGCGGCTGCAGCAACCCTGGCACAAAACCCTGCGCTTCATCATCGGTTATCTTCACCTGCTGGCGGCGGTGATCTTCTTCGGGGCCATCTTCTACATTCATATCTTCGTTCGTCCCACGCGTCTATCCGGCGGAATTCCTAAAGCCGAGCGGATGCTGGGGCTCTCTTGCATGGGGTTGCTCACGCTCACCGGCATCTACCTGACATGGGCACGCATGGACCGCTGGGAACAGTTCTGGGATAACACCTTCGGACTCATGCTCGCCATCAAAATCGCGTTGTTCATTCTCATGATCGCCATCGCCATGGTGGCCATCATCTTCGTGCATCGCAAAATGAAGGCGGAAATTCAGCCGCCATCAAGCCCCGAAACCATTACGCGCGAAAATCTTTCAAGATTTGACGGAGCCGAGGGGCGGCCCGCCTATTTCGTCCATGCGGGTCAGCTTTACGACGCCAGCCAGAGCCCCAAGTGGAAAGCCGGACGTCATTTCGGCAAGCACACCGCCGGCGCGGATCTGACCGAAGCATTGAAAGGTGCGCCCCACGGGGTGGAGGTGCTGGAAAGGATTCGACACCTTGGCCCAATGGCAACCGGCGCAAGCGGGCCGGAAAAGCTCACGCCCGCTCGCAAAACTTTCGTCGTCCTGGCCTATATCAACCTGGCGCTGATCTTCCTCATCCTGGCTTGCATCTCCGTCTGGCGTTGGGATTTCCCATTGCGTTTGCTGGCTGAGCACCGTGAGGATGCCATTGTGGGGCAAACCTGTATTGAATGCCATCGCGCCAAAACGCCTGGCGTGGTGCAAGATTGGCAAATGGGTGTACATGCCCGGGTCGATGTGCATTGCGACAAGTGCCATCGGGCCACGGACGAAAAATCGGTGCTGGTTTCCCACCTGGCCTATTATCCCAAGCCGATCGCCGTGGTCGTCTCCCCCAGGAACTGCCAGGGCTGCCACCCCCAGCAGACCGATCAGTACAGTCGCAGCAAGCATGCCAATACCTGGGAGATCATGTGGAAGGTCGATCTGTGGCTCAACCAGGGCGCCAACAATGCCATCGAGAAGACCAGCGGCTGCTATGCATGCCATGGCACCACGGTGCAGGTGGAAAACGGCAAGCCCCTGGCCGGCACGTGGCCCAATGTGGGCGTCGGCCGGGTCAACCCGGACGGCACCAAAGGCAGTTGCACCAGTTGCCACACCCGGCATCGCTTCTCCATTGCCGAGGCGCGTAAGCCCGAAGCCTGCGACCAGTGCCATCTGGGACCGGATCACCCCCAGATCGAAATCTATAATGAGTCCAAGCATGGTACGATCTACCATGCCGAAGGCCATGGATGGCAGTGGGACCCCGACGATCGAAAGTGGCGGGCTGCCATCGATTACCGGTCGCCTACCTGCGCCACCTGCCATATGTCCGCCATTGTCGGGCAATATCCGTCCTCCCACGATGTGACCGAACGTTTGTCCTGGGAGACCCAGGCGCCGCGGACCTTGAGGCCCAAGGATTTCAAGCCCTTTCCGGCCGCAAACGATTGGCAGACCGAACGCCGCAAGATGGAAGCCGTCTGCCTGCAATGCCATGGCAGCACCTGGACCCGGGATCATTTCGACAACCTGGACGAGGTGATTCGCAATTACGATGAGGAGTACTATGACCCCATCAAAACCTTGATGGACGGGCTTTACGGCGACAAGGTGATCTCGGCGGAGAAATTCTTCGACGAAGAGATCGAGTGGCAGTTCTACGAGTTCTGGCACCACGAAGGGCGCCGGGCACGCATGGGGACAGCCATGATGGCTCCTGACTACGCCTGGTGGCATGGGTTTTACGAACTGAAGCATCGCTTTGCAACGATCCATGACATGGCCGAGGATCTGCGAATGGGCAGGGGCGGCCAGCGCCGCCTGGTGTTGCCCGGCCTAAGCCACTAAGCCCGGCATGACTTGACAAGCCTGCCGATCATTCAAAGCTTTACTGCAAGTTTTGAACGACGATTCCCGGACAATGAGGGAATGCGGTTCGCGTCCATTCCTCCCTGCCCGGCTTCATAACGGAGGTGAGTCATGAAACATACATTGCCCGAACTCGGCTATGCATACGATGCCTTGGAACCCTACATTGATGCACGAACCATGGAGATCCATCATACGAAGCATCATCAGGCCTATATCGATAAACTCAACGCCGCCCTCGACGGCCATGCGGATCTGCAGCGACTGGGCGTGAGCCAGTTGGTCCGCAACTTGAACGAAGTCCCGGAGAAGATTCGAACGGCCGTGCGCAACCATGGCGGCGGCCATGTCAACCACAGCTTCTTCTGGCCGACCTTGAAAAAGGATGTGAAGGCGAGCGGACCGGCGGTGGATGCCATCGTCCGGCGCTTCGGCGCATTTGACGCCTTCAAAGAGCAATTCTCCAATGCCGCGGCCTTGCTTTTCGGCAGCGGCTGGGCCTGGCTGGTGGCCGATGGCGAGAAGAAATTGGAGATCGTCACCACCCCGAATCAGGACAACCCGCTCAGCCAGGGCAAAACCCCGATTCTCGGCCTGGATGTGTGGGAGCACGCCTACTATCTCAAATATCAGAACCGCCGGCCGGAATACATCGCCGCCTTTTTCAACGTGATCAATTGGGAGAAGGTGAACGAGATCTACACGGCGGCGGTCAAATAGGTGCCAGTGGATATTGCTGTTTTGCGATGAAATGAAGTCAGCGCCGGGCGGGTGAATCCCGCCCGGCCTTTTATCAACCATCGGGCAGGGAGGGGTATCGGGGCCATGAGCACCTGCAGTACGGGCAATGTCTTGGAGGAGTTGCTGACATTGCTGAAACTGGAGAAGATCGAAGAGAACATCTTTCGAGGCCAGAGCCAGAATTTGGGGTTCGGCAATGTCTTCGGCGGTCAGGTGCTGGGCCAGGCCTTGTCGGCGGCCTCCTACACCGTTGCCGCGGATCGTCCGGCGCACAGCCTGCACGCCTACTTCATGCGCCCGGGGGATGCCAACCTGCCCATCGTCTACCACGTCGACCGCATCCGCGACGGCAAAAGCTTCACCACGCGGCGGGTAGTGGCCCTGCAAAAAGGCCAGGCTGTCTTTTCCATGTCGGCATCCTTTCAGGTGGTCGAGCCGGGTTTCGAGCACCAGGACCCCATGCCCGAGGTGCCTGGACCGGAGGGCTTCCCTTCGGAGGTCGAGCAGGCGCGCAAATGGGCCGATCAGATACCCGCAAGAATAAGGGACCAGGTCTTGTGCGACAAACCCATCGAAATTCGGCATGTAACCGGTAGCGATCCGTTTGCGCCCAAGCAGCAATCCCACCACCGCTATGTCTGGTTCCGGGCCATCAGCACCATGCCGGACGATGGCGCTGCACACCGCTATATGCTGGCCTATGCCTCGGATTTCAACCTGATGGCCACCTCATTGCGCCGCCATGGCCACAGTTTCTGGGAGCCTGAGATGCAGGTGGCCAGCCTGGACCACGCCATGTGGTTTCACCGCGACTTCAGAATGGACGATTGGCTTTTGTATGCCATGGAAAGCCCCAATGCGTGCAAGGCCAGAGGGCTGAGTATCGGCCGCATCTTCACCCGGCAGGGTGTCCTGGTGGCCACGGTGGCCCAGGAGGGCTTGATCCGTTATCACAAATTCAAGGACGAGTTCCCTGGGCCGTGATCAGTTCGCCGGTGAAGTGGCCGATCTTCACCTTGCTTTGGATGCGCACGGGGATGCGCTGGGGGTCGTCCGTGATCCACACTTGAATCTTGGCGTCTTTGGTTGCTTTGAAAACGCCGCCCACATGCTTTAAATCCGGTTCGACCCGAAGGGTTTCGTAGGTCTTTCCATTTGCCAGGGTGATGGTTTCCCTGGCCGCGACGGTCAAGTAGCCGATCACATTCTTGCGGCCATCCGTAATCGGGCGTTGCAGCGGGCCCTGGTCGGGATCCAGTGACGCCGTGCGGGTGTAGTAAAAGGCCGACAGCGGATCGAAGCTGCCTGTCATAAGCCGGATCGGCTTTTTTTTCTTTCCGAAGTTGGAGTAGCAGGCCTGCCCTTTTACCCAGTCGAATTCAATGAGTTCCTCTCGTTTATGACTGCCTTCATGCTGTTTCTTCTCATAGCGCACCGAACGGGTCATGCCGATGTCGGCAAAGGCGTCGATGCGGTCCCGCACTTTGTAGAAGACATCCACGAAAGAGTTGGACTCGGCAATAAGGACAAAGTGAAAGGCCGGCTCACCGTTGATCGTCTTAACCGGCTGCACTTCCAACCGGGCCGTACCGGCCGGTATGCTGCCCCATCGCAATTCATATTCCAGAATTTCCCCGGGTGCGAAAGGTATCGGTTCGACGGTATCCTTTCCGGGGGCGGCGGCTGACGGGGACATGCTTAGCATCAGTATCGCAAGGGATAACCAACAGAAGTGTTTCGAAGTCATGGTGTTTCTCTCGAATATTTTAAAGCCGGCTGCGAAGCTTTTATGTTCAATGGCGCAGAAAAGCAATATGCATGCCTCAACCCCCTCAATGCAGCCAATACGGATGTAACCATTTGAAAATGAATGGGGTTGTGAATAAACGGCCCCGGCGCACCTTCGAATCCTGAAAAACAGATGGGCGCAATTCAGGGTGGAATCGGCCACAAGGCGTGTGGCTTTAAGGGCACACTCGCGCAATGACGGTCCGAAGCGCCATCCTGGCACATTCCCACCCGATATGGGGTGATAGGGCTGATTTTCTCCTTGACCCATTTTACGGCCATGACCTATTTTCGAGGCATTGCCCGGCCCATGCAAAGGGGTATGCCCCGATGGGCCCTTACCAGGCGCTGGGTACTGCCACCTGGAGGTAAGTATCAAATGATTCCAAGGTTCCATGGCATCGTCTGCGGGTCGATCCTCGTAGGGCTGCTGGTCATCGCCTGCGCCACGCCTGCGCCTGTGCCCGAGCCGGCTGCCCAGAGGCCGCCAGATCCGCTCGAACAGGCCATCGAGAGCGGCGACTGGGAAACGGCACGGCTTCATTATGAGCGGATATTGCTGCAAAACCCCAAGGATTGTCGCGCCATGTACCATCTGGGTTATATATGGGGACAGCTCGACAATCGTTCCGAGGAGATACGGTATTACGAGCAGGCGGTCGAATGCGGCTACACGAGTGACGATCGCCTCTTTTTCAACCTGGGCATGGCCTACGCCGATCGCGGAAATATGGAAGGGGCGGTTTCGGCCTTTGAGCGGGCCGCATCCATTCAGCCGGACAATGCCGACAATTATTTCGGTCTGGGGTGGATGGAGCAGGCCCTGGGTCGGTCCGACCAGGCCGAGCGCGCCTGGAAGCAGGCGTTGGCGAAGAATCCAGACCATTGGGAGTCACGCTTGGCCCTCGTCCGTCTCTATCTGGATCAGAGCCGCTGGGACGACGCCCGGGAACAATTGGATGCCGTCGACAAAGGCGATCCGCAAAATCCGGAAGCCGAAGATCTTCGCCAGACGCTCATCTCCCGGGAAGCCCTGGAATATGAACGCTGAACCGACGCACCGCTCTTGAGCAACTCACCGAGTGCCGGAAACGATGCCGAGAGATGGGTGCGTTCTTTTTTTGTATCAGCAATCCTATCATCTGGAGAGGATATGGATGCCCCTGCACCGGAACTGAAATCGCATTCCATCGGGGATGCCGAGTTGCCTTACCTGGATTATGGCGGCGGCGGCCCCCCCTTGTTGATGCTGCATGCCACCGGTTTTCTGCCCTGGCTGTGGCATCCCATCGCCCGGCAACTGGCAGGCAAATACCGCGTGGTCGCCCCCGCATTTTATACCCATCGGCCGTCCGACCCGCATCAGGGCGGGTTGCCCTGGATGCAGCTGGCCGAAGATCTGATGCGGTTCTGCGAGGCCCTGGGCCTAGAGAAAAGTATTCTCGTGGGACATAGCATGGGAGCGGCCGTAGCCACTCTGGCCCATGCTGTATTAGGGTTGCCCGCAACCCGACTGGTTTTGGTCGAACCGATATTTCTGCCCCCAGGCCTGTATGGCGTGACCCTCACCGTAGATCAGCACCCCCTGGCGGCCAAAGCTGTCAAACGCCGCAACCAGTGGCGCGACCGCGAGGAGGCCATGAACGATTTCAAGGCCAAGCCGTTTTTCCAGAGTTGGGACCAAGAGGTCCTGGCGCTCTATGTGGCACACGGCCTGACAGAGGATGACGGCGGCACATTGCGATTGACCTGCCCACCGATGCAGGAAGCGGCTCTATTCATCGGCGGATCCCATTTCGACCCCTGGCCGACGCTGCCGGCAGTGGCCTGCCCGGCGCTGGTGGTGGAAGGTGAGAATAGCGAGAACCGGCCCTGGATCAATCTGTCCAAGGTCAGTGAACTGATACCCCAGGGACACTACGCCATGGTCTCCGGCGTCGGCCACCTGGTCCCCATGGAAAAACCCCTGGAAACAGCGCGTTTGATCGAAGCCTTCCTCAAGGGGGTGCCGGCGGCCTGAGCCGATGGGATTAAGCCCTTGATCAGGCGAAATTCGATGTATTATAGTAGGGACTCTCTGGGGCGGGAAGGTCCCGTTCAAGAGACGCTCGGAGGATACCAGCCGGCAATGATCAACGGATTTGAAAAAATTGTGGAAGAGCGCATCCGCAAGGCCCAGGAAGAGGGCCTCTTCAACAATCTGCCGGGCGCCGGTCAGCCCCTGGATTTTTCTCAGGATGCGCAGATTCCCGAAGATTTGCGCCTGCCATACAAGATTCTGAAAAATGCCGATTGCCTGCCGCCGGAGATCGCTCTGAAAAAGGAGATCCTTCGCACCGAAGAACTGCTGGCCCAGATGCCCGACACGGCGGAACGGTATGCCACCCTGAAAAAGCTCAATTTCCTGATCATGAAGTTCAATGCTACAAGGCAAGGCAGTGCCCGCTTCGACATCCCCCAGCACTACCTGGCCGGCGTAACCGAACGGCTTTCGTCAGGCCAAACCAAAACCACAAGGTGATGCCCTTGGGGCACCCCTTCCGAATGTTGCCATGAATTCAACGAAAACAAATGCCCGCGAGGGTCTTTTTAAAAGTATTGCACTGGCCTATACGATTCTGATTTTGCACGTGCTGCTCATTGCCGGTTTGGGCGTGATAGTGCTTTTTTTCGGCGGCCTGGTGCAAAACCTGGTCTGGATCATGCTGGGTGGCATGCTGCTGATCGGCATTTCAGCGTACCTTTTCTACCGGCGCATGCGCCGTGAGGGGCGATCCCTGGGCGAAGCCCTGCGTTCACCCATGTTCCAGGGCCGTGCCGTGGAGATCAGCTTCATGGGCGGCATGGCCAGCTTCCGTCTGGGACCGCCAACGGCCCCCGCCTCCAAAGCCCTGGAAGGCGCAGATCCGCCCGAACCCCTGAAATTGGAAGACCCTGAAAGCGTGCGCATCCGTGACATTGCTGCGCTGGCCCAGCTTCTGGAGAAAAACCTGATTACGCCGGAGGAGTTTGCCGCCGCCAAACGCAAGCTGCTGGAGGGCTGATACTTTCGCCGGCCACTGCAAAGGAATGTGGATCCCATGAAAAAAAACATTGCGCTCTTGTGCGGCGGTATCTCCTCGGAGCGGGAAGTCTCCCTGAAAAGTGGCGAACAAGTGCTGCAGGCCTTGGACAAGAACAAGTACGAGGTGCGACGCTACGATACCCAAACCGATCTGCCCCGACTGGTGGCCGATGCTAAACAGATCGATGCGGCGCTGATCATTCTGCACGGTCCGTACGGTGAAGACGGAACCGTGCAGGGATTGCTGGAGTTGCTGGACATCCCCTATCAGGGGGCGGGCGTACTCGGCAGCGCCCTGGCCATGAACAAGCTGGCCGCCAAACAACTCTACGAACGGGCGGGAATCCCCGTGCCGCCTTATGTGATCGCCCGCCGCAACGATCCGGTGAGCGCCGAACAACTGGTGAAGCGCCTGGGACTGCCGCTGGTGTTCAAGCCGGTAGTGGGCGGCTCCAGCATCGGCATGAGCATCGTGCGGTCGGCCGACCAGATCCCCCAGGCCCTGGTCAAAGCCTTCGATCAGGACGGCACGGTGCTGGTGGAAGGCTACATCAAAGGAATCGAGATAACGGCCGGCGTTCTGGGAAACGACAGCCTGGAAGCATTGCCCCTCATCGAAATCGTTCCCGACGCCAAGCATGAATTCTTCGATTACGTCGCCAAGTACACGGCCGGCGCCACCCAGGAAATCTGTCCGGCCCGCATCAGCCCGGCGCTCACCGAAAAGGCCCAGTCGTATGCCCGCATGGCCCACCAGGCCCTCTTCTGCCGGGGATACAGCCGCACCGATATGATACTCTGCGGCGAAGAAATTTTTGTGTTGGAAACCAATACCATACCTGGTATGACGCGAACCAGCTTGCTGCCCCAGGCGGCCCAGGTGGCCGGTATTTCGTTCAGCCAATTGTTGGATCGTCTGATCGAACTCGGCATCCAAGCCCATCGCAACCGATAGAAGACTTCGACAACCTGTTATGATCGTCACACGCTACAGCCATCTGGCACAGATCTACCATCAGTTGGCATCGGGCGATGCCTATGTGGGCCTGGTCCCGCCATCGCCATTGCGGGCAGGGGTGCTGACCGATCTGACGGCTCGCGGGGTGCGGCTGTTTCCTTCGGCGACTGCTCAAATGCTTTCGGCATCCAAAGCCATGCAGGCCTTTGTGCTGGGGCCGTGGATGCTGCCCCACACCCGGGTGATCAACCGGCGCAAGCAGCTGCTGGATGGTTTGAATGACTATGGGCGTCTGGGCATCAAAGCCGCGGTGACCAAAGCCGAAGATCAGCATTGCGGTCATGGGGTGCGCCGTTGGAACGACTTGGAGATGCTGTACAACTGCCTGAGCCTGGACGACGGCCATTACCCGTTCGTGCTCCAGCCGTTTGTGAGCGTTGCCGCCGACCTGCGGGCGATTGTGGTGGGCGATTATTTTGAGGCCTATGCCCGCTGCAATCCCCATGGTTTTCGCATGAACCTGGCTGCCGGCGGCAGCAGCCAACCCTGTGAGTTGCAGGAGGCACAACTCGCCTTGTGCCGCCGGGTCATGGCTCGGGGGCAGATGCCGTATGCCCATATCGACCTGATCATCACCGAGGATGAAGCGGTCTATCTTTCCGAAATCAGCCTGAACGGTGGTTTGCATGGCGCCAGGATCGCCAAGGAAGAATTGGATCAGATGAAGCACGCACGGTTGATGATGATGGCCGAAGAAGAAAGTGGAAGATGAAGGGCCAATCTTGACATATTCTATCATTTACCTGATCAATTAGAACTGGCATTTTCAAAATAGGGAGGTGGCGGATGAATGTCCTGGTGATCGGTGGCGGCGGCCGTGAGCATGCCCTGGTGTGGAAGATCCACCAAAGCCCGTTGGTGAAGAAGATCTACTGCGCACCCGGCAATGCCGGTATCGCGGCCCTGGCCGAGTGCGTGCCCATTGGTGCCGAGGAGGTCGAGCAACTGCTCGCCTTTGCCCGCCGCCAGAAGATCGACCTGACGGTGGTCGGGCCCGAAGGGCCGCTCTCCATGGGAATCGTGGATCGTTTCGAAAAAGAGGGCTTACGCATCTTCGGCGCCAGCCAGAAAGCGGCCGCCATCGAGTCCAGCAAATCCTTCGCCAAGTATATCATGAACAAATACGGCGTACCCACCGCCCAGGGGGCCACCTTTAACAATTACAAGCAGGCCGAAGCATACGTAAAGAAAATGGGGGCGCCCATCGTGGTCAAGGCCGACGGTCTGGCAGCCGGCAAGGGGGTGATCGTGTGCAGCACTGTGGCCCAGGCGCTGGCGGCACTCAGCCAGATCCTGGTCAAGAAGGAGTTCGGCGAAGCCGGTCGCCAGGTGGTGGTGGAAGAGTGCCTGCAGGGCGAGGAGGCCTCCTTCCTGGCCTTCACCGACGGCAAGACGATCGTGCCCCTGCCCACCAGTCAAGATCACAAGGCGGTTTTCGATAACGATCAGGGGCCCAATACAGGTGGCATGGGCGCCTATTCGCCGGCGCCCGTAGTGGACAAGTTCATCCACGACCGCATCATGAAAGAAATCATGCTGCCCACGGTACGCGGCATGGCCGCCGAAGGCCACCCTTACAAGGGCGTGCTGTATGCAGGCCTGATGATTCAACGCGACCGACTCAAGGTGCTGGAGTTCAATGGCCGCTTCGGCGACCCGGAGGCCCAGCCGCTGCTCATGCGCTTGAAGAGCGATATAGTCCCCATTATGGAGGCGGTCATCGACGGCCGTCTGGACCAGTGCCGCCTGGAGATCGACCCCCGCGCCGCCGTATGCGTGGTGATGGCCTCGGGCGGTTATCCTGGGAAATACAAAAAGGGGGATGCCATCAGCGGCCTGGACAAGGCGGCGCGCATGAAGGAGGTAATGGTGTTTCATGCCGGCACGGCCTTGCGGGATAACGAGATCGTCAGCAACGGCGGCCGCGTGCTCGGGGTGACGGCACTGGGCGAAACCGTGGCCCAGGCCATCGACAAGGCTTACCAGGCCGTCGGAAAAATTCGATGGAACGATGTGCATTACCGCAAAGATATCGGCCTGAAGGCCTTGCGGCGCTTTCAAACCAAACCCCAGGTGGGCATCGTCATGGGGAGCGATTCGGACCTGCCGGTGATGGAAGGCGCCGTGGCCATGCTCAAGAAGTTCGGCATCCCCTTTGAAATGACCGTGGCCTCAGCCCACCGCACGCCCGAACGCGCTGCTCGCTTTGCCGCCGAAGCACGCCAGCGGGGCATCAAGGTGCTCATCGCCGGGGCCGGGCACGCAGCCCACCTGGCAGGCGCCCTGGCGGCCCAGACCATCCTGCCTATCATCGGCGTCCCCATCGATTCTTCCAGCCTGCAAGGACTGGATGCGCTGCTTTCCACCGTGCAGATGCCGCCGGGCATTCCCGTGGCCACTGTGGCGGTGGGCAAGCCGGGCGCTACCAATGCCGGTATTCTGGCTGCCCAGATGCTGGCGATTGCCGATGCCGATATTGCCGCGCGGCTGGATGAATATAAACAAGAGATGGCGAAGCAGGTAGAAAGAAAGGCCAAGGCCCTTGAAGACTATCACTAGAATCGCCCGAATCGACGCCCAGCGGATGGATCGCCGAGCCATCGCCCGGGCTGCGGAGATCATGCGTCGTGGCGCGGTGGTCGTTTTTCCCACCAGCGGCCTCTACGGCCTGGGAACGGATGCTTTAAATCCACGGTCCGTGGCTCGGATCTTCGATCTCAAAGGCCGCGATCCGGCCAAGCCGCTGCTGGTGCTGGTGGATTCACCCGAAATGGTGGCAAGGGTGGCCCTCCCTCCCAATGAATTGGCGCGGCACCTCATGAAGTGCTTCTGGCCCGGCAAATTGACCTTGGTGGTTCCCGCGCTGGCTGGTTTGCCCCCGGGGTTGACCGGCCCCGATGGCACCATTGGCGTGCGCCAGGTGGCCCATCCGGTGGCCGCGGCTCTGGTGCGCGCCCTGGGAGGGCCGATGACCGGTACCAGCGCCAATTTCTCCGGTGCCGGCGGCGCCGCTACGGTGGACGGCCTGGCCCCTGAGGTCCGGGAGGCCACGGATCTGGTGTTGGATGCCGGTGCCTTGGCCGGAGCACCGGGTTCCACTGTGGTGGAAGTAAATGAGAAGCGTGTCTCGATCCTCAGGGAAGGTGTTCTGCCCCGCGGCCAGATCATGGCGGCGGTGGAGCAATTTGCCGGCGCGACATATTGACAAGCAAAGTCAAGTTACGTATAAGGGCGCGAATTCGCCGGAGTGGTGAAATAGGTAAACGCAGCGGACTCAAAATCCGCCGGGCGCAAGCCCTTGTCGGTTCGATTCCGACCTCCGGCACCAAAGCGATCAAGGGGCAACCATCTCGGGTTGCCCCCTTTTTTTATCCACTACCTATCCGTTGGCGGGGGCCTCAAGGTGAAAGGTGCTGCAATACCAGGCGGCGGGGGCCGATGGCAGTGACTTTGAAGCGATCGTCGATCAGACGGAATTCCTGCCGCGCTTCTTTTTCTTTCAATTCATAAGAATAAGCGAAGCTCGGATCCAATGCCGGAATGATCACATCTACCTTGAACGTGCCGGAACTCGCACCGCCACGGTAGATTATCTCTATGCCGGCGACCGCTACCTTCGTGTCGAGCGGCAGGATCAGCTGTTCAGCGTCCCCGGTTGGGGCTGGGACGGTGTCCACACTCGCCGCCAATCGGGAATTCTGTGTGGCCGTTTCATAGTCAAAGTCCCAACTCCAGCCAAAAGACTGGGCGGGCCTGCGCGGTTCAAACGGCATGGGGTGCCGCATGAGCAGCGCCAGCCAGATGGACAGCACCACGCCTGCTGCCGCAGCCAGCACCAGGCTGCGGAGATGATATGACTTGTTGTCTTCCATGTTACCCTACTTCAATTCATCGATCTGTTTCTGCAGCGCCTTGATCTGATTGTCGCGCATGCCTTGGGTAAAAGTAGGGCTCAGGCCGCGTTGATTCAAGGCATCGATCTGTTGCTGAAGGCGATCCCGTTCGGCTTTGATGCTGGCTTGCTTTGCGGCTTCGGCTTTGCGTTCAGCCTCTGCCTTGTGCGCGGCCTCTCTTTGCGCCCGGCGCTGGTCCGCTTCGCGGTTCTCCCGTTCCACTTGATCGTACATCTCCTGGAGTCCTTGACGGTTCTCTTCTTCTGTGCCGGATTTTTCGCCTTGCACGGTCTCGAATTTTTGCACATCCGTGGGTGGCTGGTCGCTGAAGCGCTTGACGCCGTCTTTGTCGGTCCAAATATAGATCGTGTCGCCGAAGGCAGGCATGCTCAGCAGCAAAACAAGAAGCATGGCGATGATCCCGTGACGCATGGCGGTCCTCCTTGTGGCCCCCGATGGGTGTTGTTGCGGTCCTTTGCTTTTCGATAGTGCCCGGGGGTGCCCCCGGAAATCAAGCCTAAAGATAAGCACGGGTTTTTTCATGGGAATTGGCCTGAAAATATTGTATGAACCGCCGAAAGACAAACAGGATCGAGGGCCAGTCCCTCGACGCTGGGAAGGCAGGAAGCATGAAAATAGCCATCGTCCAAATCAATCCGCTCATAGGCGATTTCAAGCGCCAGTTCGCACGTATCTCGGCTGCCTGCGACCAGGCCAAGAAGGATGGCTGCGACCTGGCTGTTTTTCCCGAAATGGTCCTGTGCGGCTATCCGCCCCGGGATCTTTTGGAGCAACATGGTTTCGTGGAGGCCAATAGTGCCTGTCTGGAGCGACTCATGGCCGAGGTGCACGGCATCGGGGTGATCTGTGGCCTGGTGACGGCCAATCCGGCCGATGGCGGCAAACCCTTGTTCAACACGGCCGTGCTTTTCGAAGGGGGACGCCTGCTGCACCAGGTTCACAAACAACTCCTGCCCACCTATGATGTTTTCGACGAGCGCCGTCATTTCGAACCGGGCCAGCCCAGCCGCCCTTTCGTTTATAAAGGCCATCGGATCGGGCTCACAATTTGTGAAGATGCCTGGAACGACAAGGATGTTTTCCGTCGGCGGTTATATGCCCTCGATCCGGTGAGCCAGCTGGCAGGCGAGGGGGCCGACCTGCTCATCAACATTGCCGCCTCGCCTTTTCATATGGGCAAGCGCACATTCCGTGACCGCCTGCTGTCAAACCTGGCGGCCAAGCACAAAGTGCCCCTGGTTTTCGCCAATCAGGTAGGCGGTAACGATCACATCCTTTTCGACGGCGCCAGCGCTGCCTTCGATTGCGAGGGGCGTCGGGTGGCCAGGTGCAGGGATTTCGAGGAGGATTACGTCTGCTTCGATACAGGCTCCGGCCAGGGCGAGACACATGCCCAATCCGAAACAGATGTCGAAGCGGTCCTGAGGGCGCTGGTGATGGGCACCAAAGACTACGTTACCAAATGCGGGTTCAAGAAAGTGGTGGTGGGGCTTTCGGGTGGCGTGGATTCGGCCCTGGTGAGCTGTATCGCCGTTCAAGCCCTGGGGGCGGAGCATGTGGCCACGGTCTTCATGCCATCCCATTTCACCAGCCCGGACAATTATGAGGACACCCGGCAATTGGCCCACAACCTGGGAATCGCTTACAGCATTATCCCCATTGATGAGATTTATCACGATTTCGTGAAATTGCTGCGGCCCAAGGCCGACCCCGACGATCTAACACTGACCGAGCAGAACATCCAGGCGCGCATCCGCGGCACCCTGCTCATGGGCATTTCCAACCGTGACGGCTGCATGGTCCTTTCCACCGGTAACAAGAGTGAATTGGCCGTGGGCTACTGCACCCTTTATGGCGACATGAACGGCGGGCTGGCGGTGATATCGGATGTGCACAAGACCCTGGTGTACGAGATTTGCCGCCACATCAACCAGTCCGCCGAGATCATCCCCCGGCGCATTCTTGAAAAGGCCCCTTCGGCCGAACTCAAACCCAATCAGACCGACCAGGACGATCTGCCCCCCTATGAGCGCCTGGATGCCATTCTCAAAGGGTACGTGGAAGAAGCCCGCTCCGCCGATGAACTGGTCTCCGTTGGGCACGATGCCCGCCTTGTGGCCGATGTGATCGCCCGGGTGGACCGCAACGAATACAAGCGGCACCAGGCCGCGCCGGGTTTGAAAGTAACGGCCAAAGCCTTCGGGGAAGGGCGCCGCTATCCCCTGGCCAAGCGCTTAAACCCGCTGTAAACACCGCCTCCCGCCGGACCCGCACTCAAGTGCCACCGGTTATTGCCGATATTTTCTCACAGATGTCGAGCGTCGCAGGATAGGTGGCAATATGGAGCGTGGTATATCTGGATTTCTGGCAACGGTGCTGGTAGCGTGCAGTCTGTTTTATAGTGCGGCTGCCCAAGGCGCGGCCGCCGGCCTGCCGGACATCGCCGAAAACGAACCCCTGGTGATCCTTTTCGAAAAAAACCAAAAAAACCTCACCGCAGCCGATCGGACAATGATCCAGCGTTTGATAGCCGCGCGTAAGCCCAGTTCCGAAAAGATGATTTTGGTCCTTGGTTATAGCGACGGACGTGGAAATCCAAAGAAAAATCTGGAAATATCCCAGCAGCGGGCAGAAGCCGTGCGCGCGGAGATCCTTCGTGTTTCCGGAGCTGCCCCCCAGCATGTGCTGGCGTTCGGTCGGGGTGCCCAGGGCCCGATAGGCGACAACCGCCGGGCCAATGGACGCGCCCGCAACAGGCGCGTGGAAATTTATTGGGCCCAAGCCGTGGATGCCGCTGGAAAAATTATCAAGGAGCGCCCCCTGGTTTCTCCGGCCGTGGCCGGCATCGTGCAGACTGCGCGTTCCCTGATCCGGCGAAGAGCGTTGAACGAAGCGGTGCAGGAATTGGATCGGGTACGCGGACAGGGGGGGGAATATGACAGCAATTGGCAGGCGGTATACGGCATTGCCGGCTTTTATGCCGGTATGGAGGTTCAACTTGTCAAGCAGTATCTCAGCCGGGCCCTGGAACTGGACGCGTTCAATCAGGAGGCGCGGGATTACCTCGGTCGCATCGTGGCCAGGGAGAAGGTCCTTGATGGAACCGTGAATGCACACATGGGGCTTACCGAACAAGATCCCCTCAGTGTGTCCAGCGACGGCCAGATTCATGAATATCTGCGGTTATTCGGCGCGGTCCCCATCTCCAAATACAAAGCCATATCCAAGCCTCTGGAAGCCTGGCATTGCCGCGACCGACAAGGCCGGCCGCGGGTTTATTACTTCGATCGCTCCCAAGTATATACCTGGGCCTTTGCCGATAACCGCCCCGGCGCCGTTCGGCCTGCAGACGCAACGGTGGCCCGCACAACCCGGTAAGCCCCTCTCCTCAATGATGCCCTGTTTTTTCCCGGTTCCGGCACTGTTCTCAATTACTGCCAGCTTGCAATGACAGCCCCTTGGAAAACCAAAATAGTGCCGATACTGTGGCGACTCCTGTCGATATATAAATTCTTCTTGCTTTCGGCGCAAAAAATGGTAGAGTGCGTCCAATCAATAAGGCACCACCTTGGTTGGTGGTCAGTTTCGTGCTTAAGGAAAGTCCCGCAAAACCAGTCTGGCATCCTCAAGTTTGAAGCTTTGAGAATTATTAAGAAAGGAGGATGTTTCCCCATGCCAAACGGTACAGTTAAGTGGTTTAACAGCAGCAAGGGCTACGGCTTCATCGAGCAGGAAAACGGCGGTCCGGATGTTTTCGTTCACCATACCGGAATCAATGCAGCCGGTTTCAAGTCGTTGAATGAAGGCGAAAAAGTGGCCTTCGACATCCAGCAGGGCCCCAAAGGCCCGTCGGCTGTCAACGTGACCGTGCGCTAGTTTCCATTCTCGTTTGATTCATAAGGGCATGCCTTTTACAGAGGGCATGCCCTTTGTGTTTTCCCTTTTACACCCTTTGCATCCCGAGCGGGTCGGCAGAAGAACATCGGCAGCATGGCCCGAACACAATTTTGCCCCGGGATTCGTCGAACCTGGTTTCTCCGCTTACACCACCTGACCGATTTTCGCCAGAAAGGCTCGGTTCGCCCTATAGAACAAGTTGATCGACGCGACGATCTGCGATTCTTCAGAGTGCCCGCCGGACTTTGGCGCGTCCCCTTCAAGAAACCCTACTGAATGGTCGGAGACTATTCGGACCAATGGAAAAGCCGGCCCTGGCGCGTATCTCTGAGCGCGAGCTGCCGTTGGATCAGATCGAGGGTCTGGGCTTTTGAGAGAGCCCACTCGGGGGCCACCAATTCGTCCCGGTGGGGATCGCCGGTCAGGCGCTGGATCACCATGTGGGGCGGAAGTCTTTCCAGCAGGTCACACACCAGAGCGACATACTCTGCCTGCGTGAGGCACCGGTAGGCGCCCGACCGATACATAGCCTCCATGGGAGTGCCACGAACGACATAGAGCAGGTGCAGCTTCACGCCATCAATAGGCAACCGGGCGATATAATCGGCCGTGGCTCGCATCTGCTCGGCGCTTTCCCCGGGCAGCCCCAGGATGATATGGGCACAGATCTGGATGCCACGGCCCGCGGTGGCCAGCACGGCGCTCTGGAAAGCTGCCACATCATGGCCGCGATTGATGCGGGACAAGGTGGCGTCGTGAGCCGACTGCAGGCCATATTCGATCCACACCAGCGTGCGGCGGGCGTAGCTTTCCAGCAGATCGAGAACGGATGCGCCCACACAATCCGGCCGGGTGCCCACGGCCAGCCCCACAATCCCTTGTACCTGCAGCGCTTCGTCGTACATCGCCCGGAGCTGTTCCAGCGGTGCATAGGTATTGGAATAGGATTGAAAATAGGCGATGAACCGTTTGGCCTTGAAACGCCTGGCCACAGCAGCTTTGCCGGCTTCGAGCTGCTCGGTGATGGACAGGCCGCGGTCATGGGCACCGGTTCCGGAACCCCTGGCGTTGCAGTAAATGCACCCGCCGGTGCCCACACGTCCATCGCGGTTGGGGCAGGTCAGGCCGGCATCCACTGTCAGCTTGTGGACACGCACGCCGAATCGCTGCCGAAAATAGCTGTTCAGGTCGAAATAACGTGGTTGCATTGCTTCGTTCGATCACCCTTTTTGCTTCTACAGGGCTTTGACAACCAGGACAACTTTTAATTCCGCCCTCTGCTGCTTCAGGAACGACGCTTCAGGGGGATGCATGGCTCGGTATCGCAATGGATCACCTCGACGGTGATGTGGACTAGGTCGTGGATCGGGGCCAGCAGTTGTTTGTAATGCTCGGGGGGATTGGGGAAATGGGTTACCAGGGAAATAATGGCAGCCAGTTGGTGGGCACCGATTTTCCACAGATGCAGGTCGGCGATGCGGTTGTCGGCATCCGATTCAATGAGTTGGTGAATGCGCTCGACGACTTGCGAATCGAAATCGCGGTCCAGCAAAATTTTGGCCGTGTCCTGCAGCAGACCCCAGGCCCATTTGGAGATGATCACCGCGCCCACGATGCCCATCATGGCATCCAGCCAGACCCAGTTCCAGAATTTGCCCGCCGTCAGCGCCACGATGGCAAGCAGCGAGGTGACGGCATCGGCCAGTACATGCAGGTAAGCACTGCGCATGTTGTGGTCATGATGGTGGCGATGGTGGCCATGATCGTTGTCCGCGTCCTCCTCATGACCGTCGTGATGATGGGACTGGAGCAATAGCGCGCTGGCAAGGTTGATCCCCAGGCCGATGGCGGCCACCATGAGGGCCTCGTTGAAACGGATGGGCTCTGGGGCCAAAAGCCGCTGGACCGATTCCAGCGCCATCAAGAGGGCCACCACGGCGAGTACCACGGCACTTGTGAATCCGCCCAATACGCCGACTTTGCCGGTACCGAAAGTGAAACGCCGGTCCCTGGCATAGGTCCTGGCATAATAATAGGCCACGGCGGTAATACCCAGGGCTGCGGCATGCGTCCCCATGTGCCAGCCGTCGGCCAGCAGGGCCATGGAGCCGAAAAGCATGCCGGTAACGATCTCCAGCACCATGGTGGCGACCGTCATAACCACGACCCATAGCACTTTTTTTTCGGCCGAGCGATCGTGCAGCGCAAATTCGTGGGGGTGTCTCCAGCGATCCATGGTGTGAATATGCATTCGGGCGGCTCCTCGAAGAGAAACAGAGGTTTTTCATTTATACGGGGCAAACCCAATTTTGGACTCGGGATGCCCAATGTCAAACCAGGATCTAAAGAAGGGCGGTCACTACCCCTGCGATTGCCTGGTCAATCCCTTGTTCGGCCCGGCGCAACGCATCCACCGAATCGAAGGCCGAAATCAGTTCCCGCAGGACCGGGTTGTAGTGGGATGGGGCCACGCCCAGCCGGCGGTAGTCGATCAGCGGTTTGGCATAGTTAACATCGAAGAAGAAGTGGTGGCAGGGGGTGTCGGCCTCGAGCGGTCGGTGGGGCCAGGAAAGTTTCAGCTCCAGTAGCCGGTTCAGGGCCTGGACAGCCTCCGGTCGGTTTATAAACAACGTGGGTTCCATATGTTGTGTCAGTCGTACTTCGATCTGATGAAAGAGGGCGCTGATCAGGTCGGTCTCGGTTACCACCAGGCCATACAGGTGCCAATCCGCCAGTGCCATTCGCAGGACCCTTTTATAGCGTGGCGGCAGGCTGTGAGTGGATGGACAGAAATAGGTTCGGCAGGCCAGCCCGCCATAAAAACTCAACCCCCGGAAGTCCACGCCCTGATTGCCTTCGGCCATTGGGTGCAACAGGCAACCCACCCGCTCGCCGCCCTTGCCGATCAAGCCGATGAAAGGGCAGTGATGAAACTGGGGAAAGGGCCGCTGCTGGCACTCGAGCCGCTGGTTTTCCTCTGCGAAGGCATCGATGCCGGCGGTGGTGCGGGGGACCTGGGCAAAACGTCGGGTACGATCAAGGAGCATTTTTTCCATCTGTTCGCGGGAGGTGTCGGCCACATTGTATAATCCGCAGCAGGCGCCGCAGGATACTTTATCGCTGACCTGGCAAAGATAGACCCCGCCCGGCACCTGTGCGTCCATGGTCTCTAAATCCGAAATTTGCGGTGCCGCCAAGGTGCTTCCGTCCATCTTTGTCTTTTAGCTCCGGACAAGCGATAGAAAAATGGCTGCATAACATAGCGCCCTACCGGTGTCACGCGGGATAAACATCGTCCGCCTTGATCGGTCGGCAAAAACATCTATTATGCTGGATACGGCAATCGGATAATCAACGTCCAGGCATGAGGCACGCATGGTCCCGAATCGAAACAGACCCTACCGCCTTGTCATCGCGCTGCTGATCTTGTCATTGGGGTTCATCTGGCAGGGGTGCGCCCGGTTCAGGCCATTGCCCGAAGAGCCCCAATTGACCATTTATGGCGTCAGCTCGGCCGCCGACCCGCTCGTGGCCCGTTGGGCCCCGGTTTTCCTGACCTACGGCCACGCGGATACTTACAACCGTGTCGGTCGCCCCAGTGTGGCCGTCGAAGGCGGCAATCAGAAAATATCGGTGGACCCGGACAAGCCCGTCGTCTATGTGATGGAACGGCATTTCACTACTTCCAGGGCCGCCTATACCAACCTGATATACCGGATCCACTTCCCCGAAGTGCCCTACAGCCTCGTACCGTTCAATCTTACGGCCGGTCGGAATGTGGGGTTGATGATCGTCGTTACCCTCGACGACCAAAAACGGCCCGTCCTGGTGACCAGTGTTCATACCTGCGGCTGTTACAAAGCATTCACGCCCACCGATTACCTGCCCGCCCAGGCCTTTCCCGAAGGATGGCGCCTGGACCGGCCGCTGGAAATGTACGGAGAAAAGCTCCCACCCCGACTCTCCTTCGGCCTTGTGGACCATCCCAAGCTGCTGGTCCACCTGCGGCCTGCCCTGCATCGGGTCATGGACCTGCAAGTGGTCTCCGCCGAAAGTCTGCAAGGACCGCGCTTTGTACCAACCACCATGGCCGTGGCCCCCATGGAGGATCTGCTGCATCTTCCGGCAGACAGTGGCACTACGGGTTTCTTTTACGACGCGGGCTGGCGCCGGGGCTTTGTCAAGGGCTCGGTCAAACCCTTCGAGATGGTCTTCATGAGCTGGATCAGCCTGGATCTCTTCGTGGGATCGGACAAGATCTATGCCGACCCGACTGTGTGGGGCAACCGCTTCTATACCAGTTTGAAACCCTGGCGTCGGGACGATTCGGACATGTGGGACTTTGCGCGGTTCCTGGCCTACTGGGGATGGCATTTGTGAGAGCAGGACCGGCCGCGGGAAAATCCCTTATGCTCATTGACCCGGCAGATAAGCCCGGAATTCGGTTAACACGGTATCGATGGAAATGGCGAATCCCAGCCCTTCGAACTTGTGGGTCAGCTGCTTGAAGGTGTTGACCCCCAGGACCCGCCCCTCGGCGGAGACCAGAGGCCCTCCGCTGTTTCCGGGATAGATCTGGGCATTGGTCTGTAAATAGCCCTGCTGAAAGCCGGAGAAAATCCCCGAGGTGACCGAATTGTGCAGCATGGCGGGATTGCCGATGGCATAGACCGGTTCGCTCTGGGCCATGGCGCCCGGTGCGCCGGGCACGAGCGCCGGCGTCTGATAGCCGTCCAATTTGAGCAGCGCCAGATCGTGATCGGCGCTCACCTTCAGCAAGCGGGCGTACAGTTCGGTCCTGTCGGCCAGGACGATGGTGAAACTCTGCGCCAGATCCGCTACGCTTTTGCTGTAGTCGTAGCTTTGGCGGCCATCCTGATAACGTTTCTTCTCCTCCTCGTATTTCTTCAAACGCCGATCGAAATCGCCGGCCCATCGGTCGTATCGTTGGCGATTGGCTTGGTAATCCGCCAGAGAGGCCTGGCGGCGATCCGATTGGGTTTCGGCCTCTGCCTGGGATTTCAGGCGGTCCAGTTGGGCCTTGAAGTTCTCCAGCCGTTCGCGTTCTTCGCGGAACTGACGGTCGAAGGCGGCGATGCGGGCTTCGGCCTCTTGGAAGCGGCCTTCGGTCTCCGCGTTGTGCTGGGCCGTGCTGCGCACCACATGCTTGTTGGTGACGATATGGCCCTGGGTGGAGATAAAAAAGCCGCTGCCATATCCCATGCTGCTCTTTACTGCCACGGTGGCGGCCGCAGCCTGCTCGATGGCATTGCGGGCAGGATAATGCGCCAGAAGCGGCGGGCCCTCGGCGGCCCCCGAAGCCATCTGGGGGCCAGGGGCGCTCTCCTCCATCTCCTGGCTCTCGTTGGGCAGGTTATCGGACGGCGAATCAGTGTAGTACCACACTCCGTTGCGCTGGTATTTGTAGATCTTGGCTGCAGTGGGGAGCGGCAGGAAGAGGGGCCCCATGCCGACCAGCAGCATGAGTGCGAGTGCGAGGGCCGGCCGCGCACTGCGCCGGATCATATCACAACAATCAACGCAATGCCGCTTGTTGGTGGAACGCCATCGATGATCGATCTGCATGACCTGCCTCTGCTCGGTTCGTCAGCTTAATATCGGCAGGTTACCACCAGATCATGAGGCGCGCCGGCCTCAAGCCGCCTTTTGGGCCGCTTCCATGCCCAGCGCGAACGCTTGGAGGTTGACCTTGGCCAGATCGGCCTTGGTCTTGGTGCGGATGGCCGTTTGCACCTCTTCGGCCGTGATGGGCAGCAGGCCAGTCTCGATCAGCGCCCCCAGCAGCACCATGTTCAAGGCCATGACATTGCCGGCTGCCTTGGCCAGGGCCACGGCGTCAAAGGCGATGAGGCGCTTGGTTTTCTCACGGATCAGGGCCTGGACCCGGTCCAGGTCCGGGTAGACCCCCTTGCCGATGGCCACGGTAAAAGGCGGCAGCGGCGCCAGGTTGGTGATAACTACCGTGTCGCGGTGACATTTGCCCAGGGCACGAAGGGTTTCCGAAGGTTCGAAGCCGAGCAGGATATCGGCTTCGCCATCGGATATCAGACTGCTGCCGGCCTGGCCAATCACCACGGCTGATTCCACCACTCCGCCACGCTGGGCCATGCCGTGGATTTCGCTCATGCGCACGGGCACCCCAGCGGCCAGCGCCGCTTCACCCAGCACCTTGGCGGCCAGCAGGTTGCCCTGGCCGCCCACCGCCACAATGATCAATCGAATGGTATTCATGTCTCTTTTCACCCCTCCGCCTTGACTCGTACAATCGCATTCTCGGGACAGATCTGGGCGCAAACGGCGCATCCTACGCAGGCGTTGGCATCGATGCGTACCTTGTCGCCTTCCAGGGAGAAGGCCGGGCAGCCCAGGGCGCTGATGCACTCTCGATGGTTCTTACAGCGATCGGAAATCCTGAACGGCCGCTGTTTGGGGTGCTTAAGGGAGCGGGCGTAGAGGGTGCAGATCTCCTGGGAGATGATCACCGAAACCCCCTTGTGGGCGAGAGCCTCTTTGATGGCCGCGATGCTCTTTTTGACCTTGAACGGTTCGATCACCGTGACATGCGATACACCCACCGCGCGCACCACGGCTTCGATGGAGATGCGGTTGTAGCCATCCATCTTCAGGGCGGCCATGTCCACGCCTGGATGGGGCTGATGGCCGGTCATGGCCGTGGTGCCGTTATCCAGGATCACCAGGGTGAAGTTGTGGTTGTTGTAGACCGCGTTCACCAGCCCTGTGATACCCGAGTGGAAGAAGGTGGAATCGCCGATGAAGCCGATGACCTTCTGGTCCGTGGCCCGGGAAAGACCGCAGGCCGAGCTGACCGAGGAGCCCATGCAGATCAGGAAATCCCCCATGCTCAAGGGCGGCAGAAACCCCAGGGTGTAGCAGCCGATGTCATTGGGATAGACGGTGTCCAACCCCTCGGCCGCCTTCTTGATCGCGTAGAAGGTGGCCCGGTGGGAACAGCCGGCGCACAGGTTGGGCGGCCGAGCCGGCACCTCGGGTACATTGGAGAGGTCCAGTTTGGCCTTCTCCTGGTAGGGCAACCCGAAATATTTGGCCATCACCCGCCGCACCAGGGCCGGGTCGAACTCGTAGAGACGCGAAAAAAGATCGGCGCGCTTGCCGTTGATGGGCAGGGTAAGACCCGCCTCCTGGGCCAGGGCCTTGACCGCCTCTTCCATGAACGGCTCACCCTCTTCCACCACCAGCACTTTTTCGCATTCCCGGAGAAATGTTTTCACCCGTTCGGCCGGCATGGGGTTGGACATGCCCATGCGCAGAATCCGGATGCGATCGGTGACCCCCAGTTCCTGGACCGCGTCCTGGACGTAATTGAGGCTCACGCCATTGCACACCACGCCCCATGCACCCTGGCCGATGCTCTGATTGAAGGCGCTCTGTTCCGATACGGCGGCGGCTTTTTCCAGGTTGGCCAGCAGTTTGACGTGCAGCTTGCGGGAGACTGCCGGTACGGTCACATAATTCATGGGGTCTTTTTTAAAATAGCCTCTGGTCACCGGCTTTTTCAGTTCCCCCAGGCGCACGAAGCCGCTGGAGTGGTTGATGCGCGTCGTGGTGCGCACGATGACCGGCTCCTGCAACTGCTCGGAAAGGTCGAAGGCCGCGCGCACCATCTCCATGGCCTCCTGCACCGAGGAGGGCTCCAGCATGGGTAGCCCGGCCATCTTGGCATAATAACGGTTATCCTGCTCGTTCTGGCTGGAGAACATGGCCGGATCATCGGCCGAGAGGATCACCAGGCCGCCCCGGACGCCCACGTAGGCCAGGGTCATGAGCGGGTCGGCGGCCACGTTGAGCCCCACATGTTTCATCATGCAGAAGGTACGCAGGCCGGCATTGGCTGCGCCGGCCGCCACCTCCAGGGCCACCTTCTCATTGGTGCTGTATTCGAAATAGAGCTCGCTCTGGCGGGAGATCTGAAACAGGTTCAACGAGATCTCGGAAGAGGGGGTGCCGGGATAGGTGGTGGCAAAGGCCACCCCGGCCTCCAAGGCGCCGCGTGCAATGGCTTCGTTGCCCAGCAACAAGAGCGTCGCTCCGGGTTCATCCGTTAGCAGTTTGTGCATCGTCATTCCTCCGGCCTGTCGGCTTTGTCGGGTCCCATCACAAAAACGGCCGCTCGCCGATAACGGCGAGGGGCGCGTGGTGGGCACCATGGCACGCTTTGGCGGATTTGTCCAGAGCCCGGAAGCGATCCGATGCGCGGCGATCCCTGTCACAGCGGATCAACGGTACTGAAATGTCCGGTTGATGTTTTGTCTGTTTCGGTTATGCTTGTTTGCGGATCATCGTTTTCAATCAAGGATGATAGCCCCAAAATGAGAAGAATGCCGCCAGCCATCGTCGACTTCCATGTTCACCTCTTCCCGGACAAGGGATTCGATGCCATTTGGAAGGTCTTCAAGTCCTACGGCGCGGACGTGGTGTATAAATTCTACAGCCCCCAATGCATCGATTATCTGGGCCGGCACGGGGTCGGGCATATTGTCTTCTCCAATTATGCCCACAAAAAAGGCATTGCCGAACCGATGAACCAATGGAACCTCGCCTTGCTCGACCGGCATCCCCACCTGTACTGCTTCGCCGCCTTTCATCCGGACGACGACAACGCACTCCAGGATGCGGCCCGTGCGCTCTCCCATCCGCGTGTGATCGGCATCAAACTTCACTGCCTGGTACAGCGCATCCACCCTCACGACGAACGTCTCATGCCCCTTTATGAAATGGTCATCGCCCGACGCAAAAGGCTGCTGATGCATGTGGGCACCGGCCCCATGGGCAACGAATTCGTGGGAATCGCCCATTTCAAGAAGCTGCTGCGCCGGTTTCCGGAACTGCCGGCCAATGTGGCCCATATGGGCGGCCTGGAATTCCAGGCTTTCATCGAGCTGCTGGACGATCATCCCAATATTTATCTCGATACCGCCTACAGCTTCTGGCCCGGCTTGCCGTTCACTTTCAATCTGGGCCCGGATGTGCTGGAAAAGTATCGCCATCGGATTCTCTACGGGTCGGATTTTCCCAACGTCATCCTGCCGCGGGAAGGGGAGATCGACCACTTGTTGCGTCTGAATCTTTCCGAGGCGTTCTATGAACGGATTTTTTATGCCAATGCCATGGAACTGCTCGATCCGGAAACGATTCCATCCGCGGCCTCTTCGCAGCGCCTGGGCTGAAACCCGGGGCCGAAGTGCTCCTTGGCGAGGTGGCAGATCGTTTGGTTATAGGGGGCCGGGACCTGGTCCTGTCTGCTGGGGGGGCGCGATCAAACTCGTCAGTTTGGGGATGGCGTTGACCGCTGAAAAGCGATATGTGGAGAGTTCTAATCTTGGACTTTGAGCCGCCACAATCAAATTGCATTAGGAGTGACATGACTGCTTTCACCCATCTTTTTCAACCCCTTCGCATCGGCACCATGATCGTCAAGAACCGGCTGCTCATGTCGGCCATGAGCATCAATTTCGGCGTGGACGAAAAGGGATACGTGGCCGACCAACTCATCCATTACCTTGCCGCCCGGGCCCGGGGCGGGGTGGGCATGATGCTGGTGGGCGGCGGCGGTATTCACCCCAGCGGCGTGGAACTGCCCCATCTGCCGGCCCTGTGGGACGACGGCTGCATCCCGGGACTCAAGCGTCTGGCCGATATCATACGGCCCTTCGACTGCCGCCTGGGCATGCAGGTAATGCATGGGGGGCGCCAATCCTACCACGATCAGAAGGTGGCACCGTCGGCCATTCCCGCCCCGGCGGTGGTGCGGGGAGTGCCCAGGGCATTGGAGCAGGAAGAGATTCACATGCTGGCCGAAGCCTTCGGCGCGGCGGCGGGCCGCTGCCGGGCGGCGGGGTTCGATTTCGTCGAGATCCACGGGGCCCATGGTTACCTGATCAACCAGTTTCTGGCCCCCAATAGCAACCAGCGCACTGACATATACGGGGGCAGCTTCGAGAACCGCATCCGTTTCCTGCTGGAGGTCATGGCTTCGATCCGAAAATATTGCGGTCAGGATTTTCCCGTGGGGGTGCGCATCAATGCCGAAGATTACATCGACGGCGGCTGGAACCTGGCCGAGGCCTTACGCTTGGCTCCCATATTGGTGGAACAGGGCGCCGCCTACCTGCACGTCTCGGCCGGCGTATACGGCAGCCGGCAGTTGACCATTCCCTCCATGTACGTGCCCCAGGGATGTTTCGTCGACCTGGCCGCAGCGGTCAAGGCCAAGGTGTCGGTGCCGGTGGTGGCCGTGGGCCGCATCAAGTCGCCCCGGCTGGCCGAGCAGATCATCGCCGAAGAGAAGGCCGATCTGGTGGCCCTGGGACGCTCGTTGCTGGCCGACCCCTGGTGGCCGGCCAAAGCCGATGCCGGCGCCTTGCGTCGCATCCGGCCCTGCATCGGTTGCTGCCTGGGTTGTATCCATACCGTGCTGCGCCTCGAACCTGGTGGTTGCGTGGTCAATCCCGACGTGGGCCGGGAATATCTGCTCAAGGAACTGACTCCCGCCACAGTCCCCCGGCGGGTGCTGGTGGTGGGCGCCGGCCCGGCCGGCCTGGCGGCGGCCCGTATGCTGGCCCTGCGTGGGCACCGGGTCATGGTGTGCGACCAGGACGCTGTCCCCGGTGGGGCCTTGCGTCTGGCCGCGTTGCCCCCCGGCCGCTCCGATCTGGCCGAACTGATCGCCTATTTTGCGGATCAGTTGGATCGGCTGGGCGTGCCGCTGCGCTTGAATACCGCCTTGGACCCAGTGCTGTTGGACGAATTTATGCCCCAACTGGTGGTCTTAGCCACCGGCAGCCTGCCGGAGATGCCTCTGATCAAAGGGCTCTATCGCACCCAAATGCAGCTGTGCACTGTCACCGAGGTGCTTGCCGGCCAGAGCGACACCGGCCGGCGTGTCATCGTCTGGGGGGGCAACCAGGCGGCCCTGGTGCTCGCCGACTTTCTGGCCGTGCATGGCCGGGAGGTGGTGGTGGTGCACCCTGGCCGCCATTTCGGTGAAGAGATGTCCAGCAACGATCGCTTTTACCTTCGCGAGCGGCTGAAAAAGGGAGGTGTGAAGCTTTATAAACAAGTGGCGGTGGAAAGCTTCCTGGAAGATGGCGTGCGGTTTAACGGTGAAACGGGTGAAGTGCATCTGACCGCTTTCGAAACGGTGGTGCTGGCCGATGGTTTTGCCCCCCTGCGGGAAGCGGCCAATCTGCTCAAGTCCCGTGGTATCCAGAGCCACTTCATCGGCGACGCCAAAGCGCCGCGTCACCTGATGTATGCCGTCGCCGAAGGGGAAGAACTCGGCCGGGAGATTTAAACGCCGTATGCGTCGTGGGGGCATCATCGCCTGTTGAAAGCGGTGAGGAAAGAGCCAGGGGCCGATGCCCCATGACCATGGCGCCGACCACCAGGCATTCAAGTCCAAATGGCAGGTAGCCGCCATATCCCAGCACGGGCATAGCAAAGATATGGAAACGGTTCACATAAGGCACCGCATACGACCAGCGCGCCAGGCTGCCGATATTCCACAATTCCCAGAAAAATCCACAGATCAGCGACGCCAGGGCCGCGGCCACCGGAGGGCGCCAGTCCCCATCGCGCAAAGTGGAAAAGATCGTCGGCTGGCCACGCAGCGCTTGTACGGAGGTTATAATCAGCAGGGGGGAGCCCCACAGGAGGGCGAAAAGGGCATCGGGAAACACTCCCAAACAAGCCAGGCCTATCCCCGCCGCCGTCAGGCTCACCTTGGCCACCATCCGGGGATGGGAGATGCGCAGCGGATACAAGTCTGCCAGGCCCGCAAAAACCGGAAAGCTTAGCAGTAACCGGTAGGTGCTCAGCACGGCCGGCAGCACGGTGGCGAAGGCCAGGGAGGCAAAGGCGATGTAGGATAACGGGCTGAAATCGGTCACACCCTCATAGTACCAATTTTGGACAAAGCGGTTGAGGTATTCGAAGAACCACCAGAAGAGCGCGCTTGCAGGAATCAGCAGCAAGAATCGACCCGGCGCATCTTTGAGCAGGCTGCGCCAGCCGCGGAATTGGCACCAGGCGTTGGCCAACAGGATGTAACCGATCCATGGCAGGCAGAAGGTGTGAGCCTGCCAAGCGGCGAACCATTCCCAGCGCGTCCAGGCCAACAGCCAGCCCCCGCCGAGCGTGAGCAGCCCTGCCCAGCCCCACCAGGGCCACTGGCCACGCGTGCGGATGACGGCATGACCGTGTCCGAGATTCGCCATGAGCAGGAAGCCGATGCCGGCGATCAAGAAAATATTGATGAATAAAAAAACGATAAATACCCACCAGGAGAATGGGGCATGGTGGACATGGACGGTCAGGGGCGGAAATTCGAGGTAGTCAGCGATCTGCCGGCCGCTGAGGCGTATGCCGAGGAGTGGCAGCCCAAGCAGCATGCCAGCCGTGACGACCCACTGCATGGCCTCCCCTGAATACCCCCCCTTATGCGCCACGCGCGCTCCTTTCAATTTAATTGATTGAGTGCCCTGATTCGCCGCTGCGGATTTCAGGCCAACGCCAGAATTTCCACGCTGCTGTCGGACAGATCCACCACCCACAGCTTGTTGCGCAGCAATTGTTGGGGGCGGCCCGTCAACACCTTGAGCGCCTCGGAACTCTCCATGGCAGCCACGGTGGCCACTGTTTGGGGTGGGCATCCCAAGGCGATCTCAACCCCTTTGGGGCTCTCGATGGATTGCCGTGGGCCATAAATCAGGGTCAAGCCTTCATCCTGGGGAAGTATGGTCGTCACGTGACCTGTCATGCCGGCCACCGCACCGGAAACCATGGGGATCGACAATTGTTTGGCTGCTGCTTCAAGGGTAAAACGGGAAGGAATGTCGTCCAGGCAGTCAATGACGATTGTGCAGCCTTGGATCAGCTCTTCGGCGTTGGCGTCGCAGAGAAAGACCGGGCGGCTTGTCACCCGGACGGCGCTGTTTAGATTGGCAACCCGCCCGGCCGCCGCTTCGGCTTTCAACTGCCCTAGGCTGCTTTCGGTGCTCAACCATTGGCGATTGAGATTGTGTTCTTCGAAACGGTCTCCATCAATAAGCACGAGATCGCCCACACCGGCCCGGGATAGTATCTCCACCACGCTCCCCCCCAATCCACCCAGCCCCACGACCGCCGCCCGGGCATTGAGCCAATGCATCTGGTCGTTGGCGTTGAAGGTGCGCTGATTGCGCAGATAGCGCAAGGGGACGATGCCGTTGCCCAAAGCTTCAATTTCGATGCACCGGATGGGAAGATCCAGCTCGGCGGCGATCTGCTGGGTGTTTGCGATGCTCAGGGTGTGCTGTGTGGTGCCGTTCGGTTTGATGATTTGGGCCACCCGCGGCGCGATATGATCAATGATCCGAGCCATGCCGTTATCCTCCTCCCACCGGGGGAAAGATGCCTACACGTTCGCCACCGATCAATCGTGTATGCAGGTCCGCTTTGATACCGTTGATGAAAATCAATTTTGCTTCTGCCAAGGGGATCCGCAGTTGAGATAGCAACGCCTCTATAGGTGTGCCGGGGGCGATGGGGTAACGGTCGGCGTTCTCCGGAGAACGGTCGGCCAGTGTGGCAAATAGTCGCAGGTCAATGGTTGTTGGTGGGCTGGGCATTTTTGCTTCTCCTTTTTGGGTCGAAGAAAAGGCACTCCCTGCCCGAGCTTTGATAGACCGCCTGGCTGGGGATCTGGGCACTCTTGAAGCCCATCGCTTTGCACCCGTGGGGATGTGCTCTTTGCCAGGTTACATAATAATACCGGCATTGATGACAGTCGATGCGCGGAGGCATGGCATTGCTTCCATCCAGGCAATTTTTTTATAAAAATGATTGACGCTTTAGCTTTCCCATACTATCGAAGCCAGGGGAAGACAAGAGCGGCTTTTCGCGCACCACATCACGATGAAGGAGTGACCTAATGGCGCTTAAGTTTCGCAAGGCCCTAGTCACCGGAGGAGCCGGATTCATCGGTTCACACCTGGTCGAGGCGCTGGTTGGGCATGGGTGTGACGTCACTGTGCTGGACAATCTGGCCAGCGGAAATCTAGCCAACCTTGCAAGGGTTCAGGACAAGATCACTTTCGTAAAAGGTGATATCAAGGATGATCGCACCCTGAGCCGGGTGGCCAAAGGTTGCGAGGTGGTTTTTCACCTTGCGGCGGTGGTTTCGGTCACCCAGACGGTCAAAGATCCGGTGTTATCGGCTCTGGTCAACGAAATGGGCACCCTTCGCGTGCTCGATGCGGCTCGCAAGCACGGCATCCGGCGCGTGGTGCTCTCCAGTTCCAGTGCTGTGTATGGCGATGCGCCCCAATTGCCCAAATCGGAATCCATGACTCCTGCACCGATGAGTCCTTACGCGGTGCAGAAGTTGACCAACGAGTACTATGCTGAACTCTATCACCGGTTATATGGCCTTGAAACTGTCTGTCTGCGCTATTTCAATGTCTACGGCCCGCACCAGGACCCTTCTTCTCCCTATTCGGGCGTGATTTCCATCTTCATGTTGCGGGCGATCAATGACCAGGCACCTTTGATATACGGCGATGGAGGGCAGACCCGCGATTTCGTATTTGTAAAAGATGTGGTTCAGGCCAACCTGCTGGCTGCAACTCATGAGGCTGCATCGGGTCGGGTGTTCAATGTCGGCACCAGTAATTCAGTTTCCATCAATGGATTGTGGGAATTGATCGCCCGGCTGGCAGGATGCCGTTTGCCGGCCAAGCATGAGGCGCCGCGCCCCGGCGACATCCTTCATTCTCTGGCCAGCATCCAACGCGCCAAAGAATTACTGGGTTTTCAACCCGCTATCACCTTCGAGGAGGGGTTGCGGCAGACATTTGCATGGTACCGCCAAGGCGCGTAATCGACACCGCTTAAGGATGGATCAGGGGGCTACCATCTTTTCGTAGAGCGTTTTTACCGTCACGCCCCGCCAGTTTCCTTTGCCCGAGATGGTGGGATACCCCTGGGAACTGATGTGTCGGGCAATCTTTTCCCACCCATGGCCCTCGCTGCGCATCTGGCTGATGAGCGCATGGAGCATATGGCGATCCGTTTCCGTCAAGCGGCCTGGCGCTTCGGAAAATTCGTCCTCATCTCCGGGAATATCACTTTCATTTTCAATCTCATCGGATTCGCTCGCATCGGCGGCGAAAATATCTTCCTCTTCCCGTTCATCCGCCATGATGTCCGGTGTCGTATCGACGATCTCGGTGGGGCGCATGCTCTCGACCGTTGTCGCCACTTCATCGGCGATCGATTCGGAAAACGCTTCCGTGGTAAAAAGCGCCTCTACTTCGCTGGCGGTGGCCTTGGGATTGACCATGCGGTAGAGATTTTTAGCCAGCACTTCCATGGCCTTGGCCTTGCGCTCCTCGGCTCTGGTGCGGGCCAGATAGGCATCGGTCATGCGCTTCTGGGTATCCGCCAGATTTTCAAGGACCTCCTTGATGGCACTCAGACGCTCGGAGTCTTTGTTTTCGAAATGGGGCTTGCGACGGTCCATCATGTTACGCCGCTGACCGCCCTTGAACTGCTGGTCGCCGTAGGGCCGGTTGGCGCGATCACCCTGTTTCAGCTTGCCGCTTCTAAGATTGTGTAAAAAATCGTCCATTCAATTTTCTCCTCGGGTCAATCTTCTTCGATTGCCGATACCTCAGCTTTTGATGTCCGCATCACATTCCTGTTTGAGGACGCTTTTATCCTGCGAACCAATTGTTGGAATATGGCACGACGCGAATCTTATCAGGAACAAGGAAGGGGGCTCTGCATCGATGCGGTTCGGTGTATGCTATGTATCGGTCGCTTTATAGGAATACTTTAGTTGATATTATCCCCGCCGTAACCCTGAGCTGCTTCAGATAGTTACCCTGTGTCCATTTGATTTTTTGGCGAAGAGATGAAACAACCTAATCCTTTTTCAGGAAAAGGTCAACTGCCTTCTATGATTTTCCCATGTGCCCTGTGTCAACCTTCAGCTCAGGTGAGCAGCGATGTCGAGCAAGCGGGGCGGTGGAGCCATCAAGTGCGCTTGGGGGTTATCTGTCGCGGCTCAAAGCGCAGGGTGGCCAAATAGTCCGCCTCGCTTTCTGCGCGGCGGATAAGTTCTACCGTGCCATTTTCGCGCAGGAGTAGTTCCTGAGGGCGCAGCTTCCCGTTATAGTTGAATCCCATGGCGTGACCATGGGCTCCTGTATCCTGGATGATGAGCAGGTCTCCCTCCTCGATTCGAGGCAATTCCCTTTGGATGGCGAACTTGTCATTGTTTTCGCACAAAGAACCCACCACATCCACGACCTGAGTGGTTGCGCCGGCCGGTTTGTTCAATACCTCGATGTGGTGATACGCGCCGTACATGGCCGGTCTCATCAAGGCCGACATGCAGGCATCGACGCCGATATATTGACGGTATATCTCTTTGCGGTTGATGGCTTGGACCACCAGCACGCCGTGCGGGCCGGTCATATAGCGGCCGCTCTCCATGTACAACCTGGGCGCATACCCGTAACGGCTGTTAAAATCGCTGAAGAGGCGGATGATTTCTTTGGCCATGGCTTCCAGATCAAAGGGGTGGTCCTCGGGTCGGTAAGGTATCCCCAGACCGCCGCCCATGTTGATGAAATCGAAGCGGATGCCTAACTCACCGCCTATCCAGGCGGCTACATCCAGCAGCATCTGGACGGTTTGGACCATGTAGGTATAATTGAGCTCATTGCTGGCCAGCATGGTGTGCAAACCGAAGCGCCGTGCGCCTCGTTTCATGGCGGATCGATAGGCTTCGACCAGTTGATGATGGGCCACACCGTATTTGGCTTCCACCGGATTGCCGATAATGCTGTTGCCGCTGCGCCTGGGACCGGGATTGTATCGGAAGCAGATGGTTTCGGGCATCACCGGCACTTTGGGCACAAGGCTAAGGTCGTCCAGGTTCAAAAGGCAGCCGCCGTTGCGCTGCGCGGCCTCGAAATCCGCCGAACTTGTGTTGTTGGAGGTGAACATCAGGTCGTCACCGCCGGCTCCGATCTGGCGGGCCAGCGTCAACTCGGCCGAGGAGCTGCAATCGAAGCCGAAGCCCAAAGCTTGCATGATTTGCATGATACGCGGATTGGGCAGGGCCTTGACCGCAAAATACTCACGGAACCCCGGCAGTTCGGCAAAAACCTGGTTTAGCCGCATACCGGTCTGCCGGATTCCTTTTTCATCGTAGATATGAAACGGTGTGCCGAAATTGGCTTCGATCTCTTTCAGCACAGGAAAGAGCCGCTCGCGGTAGGATGAGCTCATGGGCATGGCGTCTGGCTCCTCAGGTCAATGCGGTGCGAATGCGCTCCATGGCCTTTTTGACGTTGTCAAAGCTGTTGAATGCGCTCAAGCGTATGTATTGTTGGCCACATTTGCCGAAACCTGCCCCGGGGGTGCATACCACGCCGGCCTTCTGCAGCAGCAAGTCAAAAAATGTCCACGCATCCTGTCGTGTATCGATCCATATATATGGTGAATGGTCACCTCCCACGCAGGTGTAACCCAGAGCGGAGAAGGCCTGGCGGATAAAGGCCGCGTTTTTCAAGTAGTAATCGGTCAATTCCCGCGTCTGGGCCTGGCCGGCCGGACTGTAAACCGCTTCGGCGGCTCGTTGGATGGGATAGGCGACCCCATTGAATTTGGTGGTGTGGCGACGATTCCACAGGCCGTGGAGGGCGATGGGGCGACCGTCGGCCGCATACGCCATACAATTTTGGGGGACGACGGTGAAGGCGCAGCGCGTGCCGGTAAACCCGGCGGTCTTGGAAAAACTGCGGCATTCGATGGCGACTTCCCGGGCTCCTTCGATCTCGTAGATGGATCGCGGCAGGCGATCGTCCCGGATAAAAGCCTCATATGCGGCGTCATATAGAATCAGGGCTTTGTGCTTGCGAGCATAGTCGACCCAGGCGGCCAGCTGTTCCTTGGTGATGGTGGCACCGGTGGGATTGTTAGGAAAACACAGGTAGATCAGGTCCACCGGTTCCGAAGGCAGCGCCGGCACATAGTTGTTTTCACGGGTGCACTCCAGATAAACCAGCCCATCGTAGCGGCCATTGTTGAGGGCGCCGGTGCGGCCTGCCATGACATTGGTGTCCACGTAAACTGGATATACGGGGTCCGGCACCGCCACCCGGACATCGCCGGCAAAGATCTCTTGAATATTGCCGGTGTCGCATTTGGCGCCGTCGCTCACGAAAATCTCATCGGGATCCACCTGGGCGCCCCGTGCCTGAAAATCAAAGCGGGCGATTTTTTCGCGCAAGAAATGATAACCCTGCTCCGGGCCATAGCCCCGGAAGCTGCTTTCCTGGGCCATTTCTTCGCTGGCTTTGTGCAGGGCCTCGACACAAGCGGCCGGCAAGGCACGGGTCACGTCGCCGATGCCTAATCGGATGATGGTTTGATCGGGATGCTGCCGCTGGTACGCCGCCACGCGTTTGGCGATATCGGCGAACAGATAGCTGGACTGGAGTTTTAAATAGTTTTCGTTGATTCGGATCATCGGTTCCTCGATTCCCTGATTGCCGCCGCGGCTCTCAGGATGGCGAGTCATTGTCGATAACGATACACAGGGCCGTATTTATAGCCTTCTCTTGATGCCGGATTGGATTGGATATTCAAAAAATAAGATTTGGTCAATACCAATTGGCGCCGGGCGCTGCGAACCCGCAGAATGCGGCACGATGAGCGGAAGCAGGCGCTATCCCCGGGATCTGGACCCCTTTTCGCACTTCCCATCCATTTTCGTAGTGTGCAGCCGCCAAAAGCGGATGGCAAAACCGATCAACAACGAGACGCTGATCAGGATAATGAAATTGGAAGCGAAAAAAGTGAGCATAAAGGAGAAAGGATCTTCGAGCCGATACGCTCCCATCAGTACATGGATACCCAGCATCATGAAAAGAGCCGCGATGATAATCAGTCCGCCGTATTTTAGATAAACAGCCACCCTGGGACGTCATCCTTTTTTGCCGGTTCCTCGGTTCCGCTCGAGTAACCACGAAATATAGGCCCTTGTCAAGGCGCCGGACAGTATCCTGCCGGACAGTATCCTGATGGATTGCGACCTGTTTGACTTTTATACGGTCCCCCCATATGGTGCCGATCAGAAAAGCAAGAGAGGATGTCATGCAGCCCCCTATGGTCTCCGATAATCCGGTTGCCTCTCAGCGGTTGCTTGCCGATTTGGCCGCTTTGGTCGTCTCCATGGAACAAGGAGACGACGATCAGGTGCGTGCAAGGGTGTTGGCGTTTACAACGGATTTTTTTGGAGGATGCTTCGCTGTATTTCATCGTTTCGACCTTCCCCGGGGAGAGGTGGTGATCGAACAAGGATTCCGGCTTCCAGAGTCCTATCCGCAAACAGGTCCCCTGGCCGGCCGCGTCTGTTATGAAGAATTGGCGGCAGCAGATAAGTCCATCGCCTTCATTAGCGATCTGGCGTCAACTGGTTATCTCGCCAGCGACCCTGATGTGCGCCGTTATGGCCTGCGGGCCTTTTGCGGAGCCGCGATTCGGATGAACGGACGCACCGTCGGCGCTCTGGCCGTATACGGCCAAGAGCCGCGCAGATTTGAAGATCTTGGCCGCATGGTATTGTCGCTCGTTGCCCATTGGACCGCCGGCCGTTTCGTCCGGCGTGATTTGGAAACGCAACTGGCGCAAAAGGCAGCGAGAGCGCGGATGATTTCGGCTATTTCGGCCATGGCTATTTCCACTCCGGACAATGCTTTTATCGAGTTCTGCCTGCGAACCATCGGTCAAGGTCTGGCGCTCGATTTTGCCTGTCTGCAATGGTGCGAGCCGGCAAACCGGCGGTTGGATGTTTTGTCATTCTGCTGGACGCCCCAAGGTGTCTTGGAAAAAACAGATCAAAATCCCTCGCGACTGCTGGAATTGCAACCGATGCGGAGTGTGCTTGAGCACCAACAACCTTTTTTTTGCCAGGATAGCGGTCTTTCCGATGATGAGGGCATCCGGAGCTATTCCCAGGGGCTGAATATCCGGTCCTTTGCCTTGATGCCTATCTGCAAACAAGAAACGGTGTATGGTCTGTTCACCATGGCCATGCGAAATGAACGACGTGACTGGGCCCAAGAAGAGACGAGCACCTTGATGACCCTCATGGGTATCATCGCCCAATGGAAAGAGGCTTGTACTACAGCGCACCAATTGGCCGAGAGCCAGGCGTTGAACGAGCAACTCTATCAACTGTCACCTGCCGCCATCTATCGCATTGATCTGCGCAACCTTCGCCTGCTCAATGTGAATGCCGAATCTTGTCGATCTACCGGTTATACCGAACAAGAACTGTTGGCCATGCCGGCCGACCAACTGCTGACGCCAGCCAGTCGGGAAGTCTTTTACCGCCAACTGGCTGACATTGCGACTGGTAAAGCCGTGCCCGAAGACCTCGAGTTTGAATTCACGACCAAGAGTGGCAAGACAGAGTGGGGCCATCTGCATATCCGGCACTTGTATGAGAACGGCAAGATCTGGGGGGCCAATGTGGTGGCCAACCTCATCACTGAAAAGAAGCAAGCCCGGGAAGAGCTGGACGGTTATCGACGACGCCTGGAGACGTTGGTCGAAGAGCGCACCCGTGAGCTCTCATTGGCTAATCAGAAGCTCCATGAAGAGATTGCGCGCCGCAATGAAACCGCCAAAGAACTACACATGAAGAGCGAGCGGCTCAAAGAGCTGAACACGGCCATGCGCGTGTTGCTGGATAAGCGCAACGAAGATCGACTGCGCTCGGAGGAAAACATCCGTGTCAATCTGGTTCAATTGATCGAACCATACCTTGATCGGATCTGGCAAAGCGGGCTCAACGAGGCGCAACAGCAGCTGCTCAACGTTATCCGTATGAACCTGAATGAAGTCGTTGGCCCGCCCATGCCCGAGCTTTCCGCAAAATACTACATTTTCTCTCCAGGAGAGTTGCAGGTGGCCAATCTGATCCGCAAGGGCCGAACCACTAAAGAGATGGCGCGCTTGCTGAACATCTCGCCCCGCACCGTGGAATCCTACCGCAACAATATTCGCAAGAAATTGGGGCTGAAAAGCAAAAAGGTCAATTTGAAAACCTATCTCTCCTCAAAAGAGTGAGCCCCGATTCATGCTACCCATGTGCCGCCAGCCGGAGGTGTTCCCCATTGGCCAGACGCCCGTCGCTGACCCGCAGCACCCTCTGTGCGCATTGGGCGCAGCCGGCGCTGTGGGTGACCATGATGATGGTCGTGCCACCTTGGTGCAATTGTCCGAACAGTTCCATCACCACCTTGGCATTGCGAGAATCCAGATTGCCCGTGGGTTCGTCGGCCAGCAGAATCGGGGGTTGATTCACAATGGCGCGGGCAATGGCCGTACGCTCCATTTCCCCTCCCGAAATCTCATGGGGCAGGCGTTTGGCTTTTTTCTCCATTCCCATTCGGCTCAAGGCTTCCATGGCCAGGGCTTTTTTACCACTCCGCGGCAGCGCTTTCGCGGCCAGCGGCAGCATTACGTTTTCCAGGACCGAAAGATAGGGGATCAAATGAAAGCTCTGGAAAACGAAACCGAGATACTCACTTCGGAAATCGGCTCTCTGTTCGGGGCCCAACGCATACACGTCGATGTCATCCACCCGGTACCGGCCTTGGGTCGGTGTGTTCATGGCCCCCAGGATCGAGAGCAACGTTGATTTTCCCGACCCTGATTCGCCCATGACCGCCACGAACTCTCCAGGGTCGATGCCAAAGCTCATGCCTTCCACTGCTTGGACGGCTGATTCGCCTGAACCGTATATTCTGGTGATGTTTTCGCATTCAATGAATCTCATGTGTTCCTCATATGTTCGATAGCCGCGCTGCAACGGCCCATCAAAGTGTTTTCAGTGCCTGATTCGGATCCAGGCGGGCCGCCATCGCGGCCGGATATGCGCTGGCCACCAGTCCCACGACCATGGCCAGGACAATGGCGCCTATGAACAGCAGAGGATCAGGGTGCAAGGAAGGGGTCGCTTCGGCGTCGAACAGGTGCAAACCCGCCCAGATACCACCTGCGCCAAGCGCATATCCCAAAAGACCGGCCAGCAAGCTGATGGCGCCGGCTTCCAGGAAGATGATGCGCATCACATGACTGCGCCGAAAACCGACTGCCCGAAAGACGCCGATCTCTTCCGTACGCTCCTTGACGCTGCCCATCAAGGTTACCAAAACGACAATCCCGCCGATGAGCACCACGACAATGGAGAGTCCAATGGAGAAACGCTGAAAATGGGCCAGCGTCTCCATGCGACCCTTGACCACCTGTTGAATGGCCATCACCTTCGCCGATGGCAGTTTTTCGGCAATTTGCACCACCATGTCATCCACTGGGCAGTTGTGGCAAAGGGCCGCCACCTCCACAATGGAGATCTGCCCCGATTTGTTCAACACCTCTTGCGCGGTCGTCAGAGAAGCAAAGATCAACTGGTCGTCTTGGGACCCGCTCGGGGCGAGCAGGCCAGCGACCTGCATGGGCCGGCCGTTGACGGTTACCTCTTGGCCGAGCGTCAAGCCCAGGATACGGGCCGCTTCGCTGCCTGCCAGAAGGCCGTCGGCGCCTGGTACCTGGCCTTCGATCCGCCACCACGGCTTGAGAATATGGCTGACGCTGAAGTCGATGCCGGCCATCGCGGCGGGTTTCGCCTCGATGGTGACCATGCCCAGCACCATGGGACCTATAGCGGCCACATTGGCGGCGTTTTTAATGGTTGATATTTTTTGCAGTTCAGACTGGCGCAGCGGTTGCACATCAAAAGAGATGCCGCCCAGGGAAATACCACCATACGACAAGGTCAAATTGTCGGTTCGCGGAACAATCAGGATGTTGGCCCCGAATTTTTCGAGCTTGGTGTTGATGTCGTGGGTCATGGTTCGCGTAAAACTGATCACGGCAACCACCGTGGCCACACCCACTACCAGGCCGGCCAATATGAATGCGGCTTTGGACTTGCGCCGCAGGAGGTTTCTGAAGGCGATATCGCTCAGGTTCATGACTATCCCCTTCCTTGGTTGTTCTTGGCGGCGCTCAAATTGAAATAGGTTTGACCTTGCTCGATGTCCTTCACCAGGAGCACCAGTTGATCGTTTTGGATGGTACGATTCAACGGTGCTGGGTTGCAGCCGCCTTGAACCTCGTTGATCCGGATAGATTCGAAACGGCGTCCGCAGTTGTTGCACACCATGAAATCCCCTTCCTGCCGGTAGCCTTTGTTTTCCGGCCAACACACATCGCAGGCATCGAACGCCGCGCGCAAAATGCCGTCTGCGCTTTGCAGAATAAAGTAGCGGACGGCAATACCATCGGCGGTTTTGTGTTCGAAGTGGTGCGCCTGGCGGTCGGTAAAGAGCGATAGGGGATAAGCGATCTGGGTCGCATCGCTGCGAACGCCGGTCAAGGAAGAATCGGCAGGCGTATGGGCCCCGGTGGGGGTCAAGAGAAAATAGAGGCCGCCTGCCGCACTGATTGTCACCAGGGCAAGGATCACCAAGAATATCGGCTTGCGTGACCGCTGCCGTTTTAAGACGAGGGCTCTCTTTTTTGAACGGGTATCGGAGGAAGAATTGGTAGAGGTCATATGTGTTGTCTCCTTACAAGGCTTTTTTAGTAATAACAAATAGGACCGCTGGGCTGAAATTGGCCCCGGGAACCAGAATAAGTTGAACGATCGTTTTACGTTTTAGGAAGAAGCGGGTGTGTGGCGGTCAACACAGAATGACGAGAGTCCGCAAATAGATAGGTATGTCCGCATGCGGCAGGAACGACTGCCGAGGCGTTCTGAATATCTGGCCAAAAACAGGAGGTGCTTCCGTTCCGGCGCAAAGCGAACTTTGCAGCACCGGGCTCCAGTGGTTCGAAGCGGTTGAGGGAATTGGGACTGATGTGTCCGCAGCGTTCGGAAAGGAATTGTCTCTACAGCAGGATGCCCCTGGATGACAGCAACCTGAAGGTGCGCCCGGCAGATCGCGGGCATTTCCCGGTTGACAGCAACATGGGTGGAGGGTGCAGACGTCGTTCTCCAAAGCTTGCGCTCTGGCACCAGCCAACATCAATCCGATCAGCAGTATGACGAGGCAAATGTGACGTCCCATGTAATTTGTGTCCCTACCCTTTAACGGAATATCGTTCCGAATTAATGCCTATGACGGTTGCCGTTGTCAAGGCGGATTTGAAAAGCGGCCCCGATCTTTTGGGGTACTGCCGGGGCGGCGCATCGGTCTATTGAAGCAGAGAGGTAATGAAACAACTGCCGGCGGAGGATGAATCAGAACCACTGCTGTTGTCTGTGTCCACCGCGGCGTTCGAAGTGGTATCCTCCTGTGTTGCACTGCTGGCCGTCTCACGCAGTGCGACTTTTTCTATAATGATGCCGTTGGCCACGCCGTCGATGTCGTTTTCGCCACCATCCTTAAGACGGCGGATGGCGGAAGTGCCGTCGGGTTGAGGCACGATCTGCTCACCGCCATTCCGCCATTTGCCGTCACTGCCTTGCTGAATCCAGGCCGCCAGGGGATCGATGGGGGCGCTGAAAAAGAGCCTGACCGAAGCCTCCTGCCCGGCTTGCGGTACTTGTATGCAATAGCTGATAAGACCATAGGGGCCGATATCCTTGACCGGCGGACGCGGCACTTCGGTATTCGGATCCATGGAGACCAGTGCGTCCATGGATACAATTTGCTCCCCTGTTTGCTCGATGCTTAGAGCCAGGATGTTCTGTTCATCGTACGCCAGGCTTCTCAACATGGTTTCGGTCTCCTGCTCGTCGCTTAGGCCATTGGCGTTGAGGTCGGTGGCTGACAGATCGGATTGGCCCTCGCTAAGGGTGCCACTGCGCGAATAGAGCGAACTGCGGGTGGTAAACACCGAGGTCGGAGACCATTCCGAGGCCAATCCATGGCTGTCGAAAAAACGTACCTGGCATGCGTATTCGGTATTTTTTCGCAATACAAGGAGCGGCACCCGGAAATAGGTCAGAAAATAATCGCTGCGTGTCACGTCGAGCACCGTTTTCTTGGTTTTGGTAGAAACGATGCGCCATTGGCTCTTTTTATGGGTGTCTCCAGCGTTGGCGTCCAGGAATGCGGAGCTATACAGCACGGGCGTCAGATCCACCGAGGTGGCGCCATTTGCAGGATAGGTGATGGTCGGCTGGGAGGGCGGTTGGTTTTGCTCCCATTGGGCAGCGTCATCGGGATAGGCATCCTGGTCATCGGGAACCCCGTCGCCGTCTCTATCCGCTGATGGGGCCCCTAAAACCTGTACCAGGCAGGTATCGGCGGCGGAGAGAGATTGGGTGTCGATTACCGTCAATTCAAAAATCAGAGTGCTGCTTTGACCAGTTGCTACCGAAGGTGCAGTGAAAGTCGGTTTGGCGATTGTGGCTGCGGAAAGAGATACGCTCGTTCCGCCCGTTTGTACCCACCTGTAAGCGATGGATTGCGCCTCGGGATCATATGATTTGGTTCCATTCAATGTGACTTTCTGGCCTGATGAGGCGGTTTGGTTGTCGCCTGCTTCAGCTATGGGGGCCTGGTTGGGAGCTGGCGTCGGCGTGGCCGTGGGTCTCGGCGTGGCCGTGGGCGTCGGCGTCGTACCTGCCGCAGGGGTGCGATAGCCGATCTCGTTGGAATCACCGCTCTCAATGGTGCCGGAGTAGGCACGCACGACAAAATAGTATTGGGTGGCATTGCCGAGATCGGTGAGCGTGCAGGTGGTCGCACCTCCCGACCAGACCGGCTGACTGTAGTTATAGGCCTGATTTTGAGGTCTGCGGTAGAGGCGATAGCCATCGGGGGCAGGCGTATTGGCATCCCAGGCCAAAGTGACTTGGGCCGCCCATGCGCTGGAGGTGGTTATCAACAGGCTGGCGATAATTGCCCACCAATAGCCGCCCATCAAATGTTTATGCCGAGTTGAAAATCTGTCGCAAAAGGGTCTCGAACGTGAAGAGGATTTCTTCTCCAACGCGTTGGGGCGACCGAGCATGCTCACTCCTTAATTCATCGAAGGGGAAAGGCAGGATTGAAGGTACGGTTGATCCTCTCGTCCGTTTCAAGCACCAGCGCCGGGGCGCACCTCGCGCCCGCTTTGCAAGAGTATCGTTTGTCCCCCAAACCGCGTGTCGGGTTTGGCGTTTTTGACGGGGATGGTCCCTGCCTAGGCTTTGAGGCCGGGCGCCATGGATTGATTCCGTGTTTCCGGCAAGCAAGATACCTGCCAGCAATTTGCCTAACTTCTATGCCACCATTCGGCGTATCGAGAAACGTCGAATTTATGAGCGTTCATGAACAGCTACACCGGCAAGGGGCAAGGGGATCGGCTCGTCGGCAACTGCCGCATGAATGTCGGAGATATGGCAAGCGCGGGTGAATTGTCTCAGGATGGGAAGAATTCGTAACCGCCCGTGCAAAGGACGTAACCCCCCTTGCCTCTGCCTGCGATCCATATCAATACCAAGCCGGAAGCCTGAAAAAATACCGGCCGTAGCCTACCCCGCCCTCAACAAGGCCCCTCATGAAGGGGAGTGGAGGGTCCACACAATTTGTGTGCGGCTTTTCTTTCTGCCTTGATTTTAAGTTCAGCTTAATTTACCAGATGGGGCACTCAATCGTTTAAAAAATTCTTTAGACGATAATTTTCAAATTCGCAAGCACCTCAAAGGAGCTACCATGCCCAGACGTGACGATATTCACAAGATCATGATCATCGGTTCCGGTCCCATCGTTATTGGACAAGCCTGCGAGTTCGACTACTCCGGCACCCAGGCCTGCAAAGCGTTGCGCTCCTTGGGGTATGAAATCGTTTTGGTCAATTCCAATCCAGCCACTATCATGACCGATCCAGGCATGGCCGAAGCCACCTACATCGAACCACTGAATGTCTCCACCTTAGAGAAAATCATAGCCGTTGAGCGTCCGGATGCCCTTTTGCCGAATCTGGGCGGTCAATCCGGATTGAATTTATCCAGCGAGCTCTACCGCAAAGGGATCCTTGAGAAGTACAACGTACGGGTCATCGGCGTGAACATCGATGCCATCGAGCGCGGGGAGGACCGGACGGCTTTTAAACAGACCATGGAGCGCCTGGGGATCGACATGCCGCGCAGCGAGGCGGTCAACACCATCGAAGCGGCCGAGCAAGTAGCCGAGACCCTTGGCTATCCGGTGGTGATCCGGCCGGCTTACACCATGGGAGGCACCGGCGGTGGGCTCGTGTACAATTTGGAAGAGTTGCGTACCGTGGTGGCCCGTGGTTTGACGGCGAGCTTGATTCACCAGGTGCTGGTGGAAGAGTCGGTGCTGGGTTGGGAAGAACTTGAGCTGGAAGTGGTGCGCGATGCCAAGAACCAGATGATCACTGTTTGCTTCATCGAAAATGTCGATGCCATGGGGGTGCACACCGGCGACAGTTACTGCACCGCGCCGATGCTCACCATCGCGCCCGCCCTGCAGAAAAAGCTGCAGGATTATTCGTACGCCATCGTTGAGGCCATCGAGGTGATCGGCGGCACGAATATCCAGTTCGCCCACGATCCACGCACGGGGCGGGTGGTGGTCATTGAGATCAACCCGCGGACCTCGCGGTCGTCTGCCCTGGCTTCAAAAGCCACGGGCTTTCCCATTGCGCGGGTCTCGGCGCTGTTGGCCGGAGGGCTCACCCTGGACGAGATCCCGTACTGGCGTGATGGAACCCTCGAAAAGTACACGCCCTCCGGGGACTATGTAGTGGTCAAGTTTGCCCGATGGGCCTTTGAAAAATTTCATGGTATCCAAGACCGGCTGGGCACCCAGATGCGGGCGGTGGGCGAGGTGATGAGCATTGGTAAGAGCTACAAAGAGGCGCTGCAAAAGGCCATTCGCAGCCTGGAGATCAATCGCTATGGCTTGGGATTTGCCAAAAACTTCCACTTGCTGTCCCTCGAGCAGTTGATGGAGCGTCTAACGGTGCCCACCAGTGAACGACAGTTCCTGATGTACGAAGCCTTGCGCAAAGGTGCCGACATCGAGCGCCTCCACGAGCTGACACATATCAAGACCTGGTTCATCCGCCAGATGCAAGAGTTGGTGCAACTGGAAGAAGAGATTCTGAACCACCAGGGCGGCGCGCTGCCGGACGACCTTTTGATGCGCGCCAAACGGGACGGCTTTGCCGACCGCTACCTGGCCAAACTGCTCAGAGTGCCCGAACGGACGATTCGCGAACAGCGGATCGGCTTGGGCCTCGCTGAGGCATGGGAGCCGGTACCGGTCAGCGGCGTGCAGGAGGCGGCCTATTACTTCTCTACCTACAATGCAGGCGACCAGGTGCCTGTGAGTGACCGCCGCAAGATCATGGTGCTTGGCGGCGGCCCCAACCGAATCGGCCAGGGCATCGAGTTCGATTATTGCTGTGTCCACGCGGCCATGGCCATCCGCGAGGCGGGCCTGGAATCGATCATGGTCAACTGCAACCCCGAAACGGTTTCCACGGATTACGATACTTCCGACAAACTCTACTTCGAACCGCTTACAGTGGAAGATGTGCTCAGCATCTACCATAAAGAAAGGCCCGAGGGGGTCATTGTGCAGTTCGGCGGCCAGACACCCCTGAACATCGCCCGGGAGCTGGCCGAAGCCGGTGTCCGGATTCTGGGCACCTCCCCGGAAACCATTGATCTGGCCGAAGACCGCGACCGCTTCAGGCAGATCATGCGACGCCTGGGCATTCCCCAGCCCGAATCAGGCATGGCCGCGAGTTACGCCGAAGCTTTGGAAATCGCGGGCCGCATCGGCTACCCGCTGATGGTGCGCCCCTCCTATGTGCTCGGCGGTCGCGGCATGCAGGTCGTTCATGACGATGCCATGCTCAAACACTACCTCAATGTGGCCGTGGAGGAGGTGACCCCGGAACAGCCGGTGCTGATCGACAAGTTCCTGGACAACGCTATCGAGGCGGAGGCCGATGCCATCGCCGATGGCGTGGATGCCTTCGTGCCGGCCGTGATGGAGCACATCGAGCTGGCCGGCATTCATTCCGGCGACTCGGCCTGCGTGATTCCGCCCATAAGCCTGGCGCCCAAGCATATCGACACCATCCGCGAATACACCCGGCGCATCGCCATCGAACTCAAAGTGGTGGGACTGATGAACATGCAATATGCCATTTTCCAGGATACGGTTTATGTCCTGGAGGCCAACCCGCGCGCTTCGCGTACGGTTCCCATCGTCTCCAAGGTGTGCGGTCTGTCCATGGCGCGCCTGGCGGCCCAAGTGATTTTAGGCAAGCGCATGGACGAGATGGATCTGCGCAGCGCCCAATTCCCCTATTACGGTGTCAAGGAGGCGGTATTCCCCTTCAATATGTTCCCGGAGGTCGATCCGGTGCTGGGCCCGGAGATGCGTTCCACCGGCGAAGTGCTAGGTATGGCCCACTCCTTCGGAGGGGCATTCTACAAAGCCCAGGAGGCCGCCCAATCGCTGCTGCCCTTGGAAGGCACGGTGCTTTTTACCATCGCCGACCGGGACAAATCTGCGGCCCTGGAGCCGGTGCGCCGCTTTAGGGAGCTGGGCTTTAACATCATGGCCACCGAAGGCACCCATGCATTCCTGAAGGCAAAGGGGATCGAAACCCAGCTGGTCTCCAAGCTGGGGCTGACACGGCCCAACTTGATGGATGCCATCAAAAACGGGCAGATCCACCTGTTGGTCAATACACCAAGCGGCAAGAAAGGTTCAGCCGACAGTTCGGACATCCGCAAAGCCGCCATCAAGTACAAGATCCCCTATATCACCACTATATCGGCCGCCATTGCCGCCGCCAAGGGCATCGCGGTCCGCCGGGAAGGCGAGGCAAAGGTGAGGTCGCTGCAAATTTATCACAACGAAATCGGACACTAAGAAAGCTCTGAAGAGGTAATAGAAAATGGGCGGGATGTTCGGCATTGTCTCTAATTCGGACTGTGTGGCGGATCTTTACTACGGCACGGATTACCATTCCCATCTGGGCACAAGGCGCGGCGGCATGGCCGTGCGCAACTCCCGCGGCATTCACCGCGCCATCCACAACATTGAAAACAGTTACTTCCGCACCAAGTTCGAGCCCGAGCTCAGCCGGTTCCAGGGCACTCTGGGTATCGGCGTGATCTCTGACACCGATCCTCAACCGCTGATCATTGGCTCCCACCTTGGCACCTTCGGCATCGTCACCGTGGGTCGGATCAACAATCTTCTCGAACTGGTCCAGAAGGCGCATGCCCGCAAGAGTCACTTTTCGGACACAAACGGCGGCGGCCCCAATCCCACAGAAGTCATGGCCATGCTCATCTGTCAGGCTGAAAGCTTCGAAGCAGGAATTCGCGCGGCTCAGGAGGCCATCCAGGGCTCTTGTTCCCTCCTGTTGCTCACTGATAGAGGAATTTATGCCGCCCGCGACCGCCTGGGCCGAACGCCCCTGGTCATCGGTCGCAGAGCCGGGGCTTTGGCGGTCAGTTCCGAAACCTGCGCCTTTCCCAACCTTGGTTTCGAAATAGACCATTTCTTAGGCCCCGCCGAAGTCGTGCGTATTGAAGCCGAAGGCTGGGAACGCCTGCTGTTGCCTGGCGAGCGCCTGCAGATCTGCTCTTTTTTGTGGGTCTATTACGGTTATCCTGCTTCCGAATATGAAGGTATCAATGTGGAGCATGTGCGTTACAACTGTGGCGCAGCCCTGGCGCGCAACGATGCGGTGGAGGTGGATCTGGTGGCCGGCATCCCTGATTCGGGCATCGGCCACGCCATCGGCTACGCCAACCAGAAGAAGCTTCCCTACCGGCGGCCGTTCGTCAAATATACACCGACCTGGCCGCGCAGCTTCATGCCCCAGAACCAGCAGATGCGCGACCTGGTGGCCAAGATGAAATTGATACCGGTGCGTCGGTTAATCGAAGGCCAGCGTCTGCTGTTTTGCGAGGACTCCATTGTTAGGGGGACACAGCTCAAGGATAACATCCAGATCCTCTTCGATTACGGTGCCCGGCAGGTACACATGCGGCCGGCTTGCCCCACTTTGATTCATCCCTGCGAGTTTCTCAATTTTTCCACCTCGCGTTCCTTGCTGGACCTGGCAGGCCGCAAGACCATCCAGGCCCTGGAAGGTGCCGAAGACAAACATCTCGAGGAGTATGCGCGGGACGGTTCGGAGAAAAACATGGCTATGGTCGAGCGAATCCGCCGCAATCTGCACTTGACCAGCCTCAGGTATCAGCGCCTGGAAGATCTGGTGGCTTCCATCGGTTTGCCCAAAGAGCGGCTGTGCACCCATTGCTGGGATGCCAGCAGCTTTTTCTGACGGTGCCATGACGACAGGTTTTCGATTTTCGCCATTTGCCCGTTCAGGGGAAGGCTTCGAACTTTTTTGACCGTGCTTAGTCGACGGCACTATCATTCAGGGCGGTCAATTCGACGCCCCAATCCACGGCCGATTGAAACGCGCCTTGGACTTTATTGCCGTCCATGTTGAGCCTTTGAAGCATTTGCTCGACCTCATGCCAGTTGGCCTCTTCACACTGCTGTGCCAGCTGGAGCAAGGGGAGATATTCGTTGTTCGGTTCACGGCACAATGCTGCTTTGAGCTTTTCATCCAATGGTAAATACTTGACGATGTCGCGCATGGACATGCCCAACATGGCATCCAATAAGGAAAAGATGCCCAGCAGGTGCAGGCTTTCAGGGTCAAATCCCCAATAGTTGTAGATCTGGGCGATTTGTTCCAGGAACTTGCCGCGCTGGGCAGCCAGTCGCATCAATTCGGGTGCGTCGCGTCCCTGGTTGATATCGTTGAGCAGAACCACCCGCAGCCAGTTCTTCATTTTGCGCCACCCCAGCATGGCGATGGCCTGATGAATGGATTTGATCTTTTGCCGCATCCCGAAAGCGGCCGAATTCAGATACGATAACAACCGATAGCTCAGCGAAGCGTCGGCCTGGATGATTTCGGCCAGTTTTTCGAAGTCCACTTCCGGTTGCTCGATGGCCTGCATTAAATTGAGGCGCATCGCTTCATTTGAAGTAAACTTGCGTGCGGTGATAACTTCGGGCGTTTTGAAGAAGGCGCCTTGAAACAGATTGAAGCCAAGTTCTCGACATTGATCGAAACGTCCAGGGTCTTGGACCCGCAGGGCCAGTTTAAGCGCCTTGGGCGGGTGGGCTGCCGACAGCTTGCTTTTCAGGTCAGCGGCGGTTTTCCCCGCCACATCCATGCCGATGAGATCGGCCAGGCTATAGAACGACGCACATGCAGGAGAGGCGGTGAAATCCGAGGTCGCCAGCAGGTAGCCGTCGGCTTTGAGTTGCGTCAGGATGGGCGGCACGGACGGTCGTAGAAAAGTCTCCTCACTCACTTGGACGACGGTCGATGAGGGCGGCATGGCATGGTGCAACTGGTCTAAAATATTGTGTTCGCTGAATGGGATCAGCACTCTTTTGTCGCGTTCGATGATTTGTTGAAATTCCAGGTGAGCGCTTCCGGCCAATGTGGAGGCCACCTGTGCACCTCCGCAGTCTTCCACCGAACATTCCGTGTGGCCCCCCACACAGCATAAGAAGTAACCCCAAAGACGGCGTTTATCGTCAAAAATAGGCTGTCGCGCAAGGGATACGGTGGGCGGTGCTGCACCGGCCTTCACTTTGTTTGCCATGGCGATTTCCCTTCGCTTCCGTCAGTGGGTTGCGACGCGTCAGGGATCAAGTCAAAGGTTGAACATGCCAGATCTGCTCAGCATATTCCATGATGGCCCGGTCGCTGGAAAATCTTCCCATGCGCGCCGTATTCAGAATGGAACTGCGCGCCCATCGTTCCGGATCGGCGAACATCCGGCTGACCGATTCCTGGGTCGATATGTATGCCCGGTAGTCGGCCAGCAGCATATAAAAATCGCCTTGTTCGCGCAGGCTTCGGATGATCGGCGCGAATAGGCCCGGATCATAGGGTGAAAAGGAGCCTTGGGCGATCATGTCCAGTGCACGTCTGAGCTCTTCATCCTTATGGTAATATTGATTCGGGTCATAGCCCTCCAGGCGTTTGGCCTGGACCTCTTCTGCGGTCAAACCGAAGATGAAGATGTTTTCGCGTCCCACGGCCTCCATGATTTCGATGTTTGCGCCGTCCAGGGTGCCGATAGTTAGGGCTCCGTTGAGGGCCATTTTCATATTGCCGGTACCGGAAGCCTCCATGCCTGCCGTGGAGATCTGCTCGGAAAGATCGGCGGCGGGAATGATCTTTTCGGCCTGGGAGACGCAGTAGTTGGGCAGAAAGAGCACCCGCAATCGCCCACGCACATGGGGGTCGCTGTTGACCACGTTGGCCACCGAGTTGATTAACTTAATGATTAATTTTGCCTGATGATAGGCCGGCGCGGCTTTGCCCGCAAAGATGACGGTGCGCGGCGCCGCATCTAATTTGGGGCTGTCTTGGATGCGGTTGTACAGCGTGATGACATGCAGCACGTTGAGCAGCTGGCGCTTGTATTCGTGCATGCGCTTGACCTGGACGTCGAACATGGTCTCCGGATCGACGCCCAGTCCGATCTTGCGTAAGATGTAGCGCGCCAGGCGCGTCTTGCACTCCCGCTTGGTGGACATCCACTGCTTGCGGAATTCGGAGTCCTCGGCATGCGGCGCCAGTCTCTCCAGTTGGTCCAGATCGCTGATCCAATTCGGTCCGATGACCGAGGAGATCAATTTGGCCAGGGAGGGGTTGGATTGCTGCAACCAGCGACGGGGGGTGATGCCGTTGGTGACGTTGCGGATGCGCTTCGGGAATAGTTTGTGAAAGTCGCAGAACAACTGATCCTGCAGGATGCGACTGTGCAGCGCCGCCACACCGTTGACCGAGTGGCTGCCGACGACGGCCAGGTGCGCCATGCGTACCTGTTTGACATCGCCTTCGGCAATCAGCGAAACGCGCGACAACAACTCTTCGTCGCCTGGATATCGAGCGCGCACCCCATCCAGAAAACGTTGGTTGATCTCATAAATGATCTGCAAGTGCCGCGGGAGCAGGTGGCCAATCAGCTCCACCGGCCATTTCTCCAGCGCTTCGGGAAGCACTGTGTGATTGGTGTACGCAAAGGTTTGCTCGCAAATGGTCCAGGCTTCATCCCATCCCAGCCCTTCTTCATCCATGAGGATGCGCATTAATTCCGGAATAGCGATGGAGGGATGGGTGTCGTTGAGCTGGATGGCTACGAAATTGGGTAGATCGGTGAATGAGCGGTTGATCTTCCGGTAGCGCCGCAGAATATCGCTCAAGGTGGCGGCCACGAAAAAGTACTGCTGTTTGAGCCGCAGTTCCTTGCCCGATTGGGCTTCATCGCTGGGGTAGAGCACTTTGGAAATATTTTCGCTCAGCACTTTTGACTGCACCGCGCCGATATAATCTCCCTGATTGAAAGTTTCCAGGTTGAACTCGCGGCTGGATTGAGCGGCCCACAGGCGCATATTGGTCACATAGTCGTCGCCGAACCCTGGTACGAGGATATCGCAGGCCATCGCCATGACCACCTCGCAATCCACCCATCGCTGGCGGGTACGGCCTTCTTCATCTCGGTAGCCCTCTACGCGGCCGTAGAAATACACCGGCATGAGATGGTCCCGACGGTGCATCTCCCAGGGGCTGCCGCGGCGCAGCCAGTTATCGGCCTGTTCGCGTTGGTAGCCGTTGTCCAAAACCTGGTGGAAGATGCCGTAGTCGTAGCGAATCCCATATCCATAGCCGGGAAGATCCTTGCAGGCCAAAGAGTCCATGTAGCAGGAAGCCAAACGACCCAAGCCTCCGTTGCCCAGCCCGGCATCCCATTCTTCTTCCTCCAATTCATCCAGGTCGAACCCCATTTCGGCCATGGTCTGGCGGGCTTCGTCTTCCATGCCCAGACTGATCAGGTAGTTTTTTAAAAAGCGGCCGGGCAGAAATTCCAGGGAAAGAAAGTAGACCCTTTTGGACAATGTGTTGTAAAGGGCTCGTTGGGTTTTGATCCACTTGGCAATGAGCCGGTCCCGCACGCTGTGTGCCAGGCCCATGAACGCACTGTATTTGCTGGGTATTTCCGGATCGTTGCCCAGGGTGAAACAGATATGGTGCAGGATGCTGTTCTTTAGAGAGCCCACGGGCTCAATGCCCGGGGCATTGGGTGGAATGATTTTCGTGCGCGTTGTCTTGCGGGCACTCATGGGGCATTCCTCCATCTGAAATGAGTTGGGGGGAAAGCAGGCTGCAATCGGGATGACTTCCAGGTCAGGTGCTGATCGAAAACAAGATAAGCCAATTTCATCCTGCCGATCAACTATATTTAATGGAAGGCGGCCATGGGCGGGAGCCCTGACGACTTCTATGGTGCATGCCTCGACTTTTTGGCGATAAAGATATATAAGGATGCGGTTTAAGTGCAAAGGGACACAGGCATCGAAGATGGCAACTTACGCCAGGCAGTATGACCTCATTGTTGTGGGCGCAGGCCACGCCGGTTGCGAAGCGGCCTTGGCTGCGGCCCGCATGGGATGCAGCGTGCTATTGCTGGCTATCGACCTGGACAAGGTGGCGGCCATGCCGTGCAGTCCGTCCATCGGCGGCATGGCAAAGGGACAGCTGGTGCGCGAGATTGACGCCTTGGGCGGCGAGATGGCCAAGATAACCGATCAGTCGGCTATTCAGTATAAGACTCTGAACACCAAGAAAGGGCCCGCGGTCCAGTCGTCACGAACCCAGAACGACAAGAAACGCTACCACATAGCCATGAAATCGGTACTGGAGCGGCAGCCCGGTTTAGATCTCAAACAGGCCTTGGTCGAGCGGCTGGTGGTAGAAGACGGCCGCGTGGTGGGTGTCGAGGATCATACCGGCTTCGGCTTCGAGGCCCGGGCGGTGGTTCTGGCTACAGGCACCTTTCTCAGCGGCCTGGTGCACATCGGCTTCAAATCGATCCAGGCCGGCCGCGCCGGAGAATTTGCCGCATATGGTCTGGCCGCAAGTCTGGCGCATTTAGGCCTGGCCCTCGGCCGCATGAAAACAGGCACCCCACCGCGGTTGCATCGCGCCAGCATCGATTTTTCCCGATTTACCGCCCAAGAGGTCGACCCCCAGCCGCGCCCCTTCTCTTTTTTCAGCCGAGAAATTCCTCTACCACAGGTGCCCAGTTACATGGGGCGCACCAATGCTCGCGTGCATCAGGTGGTGCGTGACCACCTGCATCTTTCGGCCCTGTACGGCGGGGTGATCAAAGGCGTCTCTGCACGTTACTGCCCCTCCTTCGAAGATAAGGTCGTGCGTTTCAGCGACAAAGAGAGCCATCAGGTGATTTTGGAGCCTGAAGGACTCGACACCCAGGAGGTATATGCCAGCGGTCTGGGCAACAGCCTTCCTGTGGAGATTCAGATCCAGGTGGTGCGCACCGTGCCTGGATTGGAGTCGGCCGAAATCATGCGGCCGGCCTACGCCATCGAATACGATTATGTTGATCCTATCCAACTCAAAAACACCCTTGAGACCAAAAAGGTGGCCGGGCTCTACCTGGCTGGACAGATCAACGGCACTTCCGGCTACGAAGAGGCGGCCGCCCAGGGGATGTGGGCGGGCATCAATGCGGCATGCCGCATTCAGGGGCGCCATCCCTTTATACTGGATCGTTCCCAGGCCTACATGGGGGTCATGATCGACGATTTGGTCACCCGCGGCACCCAGGAGCCGTACCGCATGTTCACCTCTCGAGCCGAATACCGCCTGATGCTGCGTGAGGACAACGCCGATCTGCGCCTGATGGCCATCGGTCGTGAGCTGGGGTTGATTTCGCCCGATGCGGCCAGGGACGCGGCTGAACGCAAAGCGCAGATTGCAGCCGAGATTCAAAGGGTCCGGCGTGTCGTGATCAAACCCCTGCCAGAGGTCAATGCATATCTTGCCGCCAAGCAAACCCAGCCCATCAACAGCGGCATCCACCTGGATCAATTGCTGAAGCGGGCGCAATTGGATTACGAGGTGGTGGACCGGCTGGCGCCGGCTGCGCCGGCCGTTGCGCCGGCCGTGGCCCGTCAAGTGGAAATTGAAGTCAAGTATGAAGGCTATATCCAACGCCAGGTGGCCGAAATCGGCCGCTTCAAGCACTTGGAGCAGATCCGTTTGGCCGAGGATTTCGACTACAGTAAGGTGCATGGTTTATCCAACGAGCTCAAAGAAAAACTCTCCCGGGTGCGACCCGCCTCCCTAGGACAGGCATCGCGTATCTCGGGAATGACCCCTGCTGCCATATCGGTACTGATGGTGGCCCTGCGAGCGGCGGAAAAGGGAGGGGATATTGAGCCACGGACTTAAACTCGAGGCCTTCGGTTGCCGCTCGGTTCAAGAAGTAAATTTGCTCGTGGCACCCGGGCAAGTCGTCGGGTTGACCGGACCGTCGGGATCTGGCAAGAGCCTTTTCTTGAGAGCCTTGGCGGACTTGGATCCTCATGAAGGCCGCATGACGCTCGATGGTGTGGCCGCCGAAACCGTGCCGGCCCATCAATGGCGGCGGCAAGTGGGGCTGTTGCCTGCTGAAAGTGCCTGGTGGTTCGATATCGTAGGGCCGCATTGTGATTCCTGGCCCCTCGATGCATTGCAATACCTTGGCTTCAGCGCCGACGTGCTGGGCTGGCCGGTGAGTCGCCTCTCCAGCGGAGAACGCCAGCGTTTGTCGCTGCTGCGCCTTTTGGCCCGTTCACCCCGAATCTTGCTATTGGATGAACCCACGGCCAATCTGGACCCTAGAAATACCGATCGCGTGGAGCAACTGTTGCAACGTTTCAAAACCAAGTACCAGCCTGGAATAGTTTGGGTCGGTCATGACATGGCCCAGTTGAAACGCTGTTGCGACCCAATTTACGTATTGCGGGAGCGACGATTTTTGCCTTGGGACGCCAGATACCAGGAGCTCCTCGATCCCATTGGCCAGGTGAACGCATGAATGTTGTGATCCTCACTCCCGTGGATCTTGCGCTGGCGGCCAGCCTGGTAGTGCTCGTGGCCCTGCTTTCATACTTTATGCGCTTGCATCTGGAGCGCCAGATCATGATTGCCGCTGCCCGCACGACTGTCCAGTTGCTGTTGGTGGGGCTGGTGCTCAAGGCGTTGTTCAGCTACGTACATCTGGGCTGGATCGTTCTGGTGGCCTGCATCATGCTGCTGGCAGCCGGTCGTGAGGTCATGGGGCGTCAAAAACGGCGCTTTGCCGGCATATGGGGCTTCGGTCTAGGCGCTTTTTCCATGTTTATCTCATCGTTTTCTATTACGATCTTGACCCTGACGGTGCTTATCGGGCCGGATCCCTGGTACGAACCCCAGTATGCTGTTCCCCTGCTGGGGATGCTGCTGGGGAACACCATGAACGGCATCGCCATCGGCTTGGATCGGTTGACCTCTTCGGCCTGGGAACAGCGCACGATCATCGAAGGACGCCTGATGATGGGCGCGGCCTGGTCCCAGGCCATCGAAACCCTGCGGCGTGAAAGCATACGGGGCGGGTTGATCCCCATCCTCAACTCCATGGCGGCAGCCGGACTGGTGAGTCTGCCCGGCATGATGACCGGCCAGATCCTGGGCGGGAATCCTCCTATGGAAGCGGTTAAGTATCAAATATTGATTATGTTCTTGATTGCAGGGGGTACCGGCTTGGGCACGGTTGCCGCTGTCTGGCTGGGGGCGCGGCGGCTCTTTGATGAGCGCCAGCGTTTACGTCTAGACAGACTCAAAAGTCATTAAGCCCAGTGGCGACCGCCGCTGGGTGATCGAATGTCCGCGTTTTCATTGTTTAGGAGGGGGGCACCAGGCCGGCGCTGGACCCAACTTGACGGTTCAAGCGTCCAATCTTATTTTTCTGGCAAATTTAATTTGCTTTCCAAGGCTTACGCACTTCCGAGAAGCCGAGAGGGTAAAGGACGGAGTAATTTTGATGGCGGACGATTACTATAAATTATTAGGGGTTGAAAAAAGCGCCAGCAGCGCCGAAATTAAAAAAGCCTACCGCAAACTGGCGATGAAATATCACCCTGACCATGCCAAGGGTGACAAGGCTGCCGAGGAAAAATTCAAGAAAATCAGCGAAGCCTACGCCGTGCTGAGCGACGCGGAAAAGCGTAAACAATACGACACGTATGGTTCAGCCGATTTCCAGCAGCGCTTCAGCCAGGAGGATATTTTCCGCAACTTCGACTTCGGGGATATTTTCCGTGAGTTCGGTTTCGGTGGCCGCGGTGCGTCAACCGGCGACGGCGGTTTTCGCTTTACCTTTGGCGGCGGATCCCCCTTCGGGGGCGGATCCCCTTTTGGCGGCCGACGCGCGCAGCAGGCTGCACCCAAGGGATCGGATCTGGTTTATGAAATGCCTTTGACCTTGCAGGAGGTCCTTAACGGAGCCAATAAAACCGTCTCTTTCCAGCATCAGGGCCGTTCGGAGAACATCAATGTCAAAATTCCAAAGGGAATGATCACCGGCAAAAAACTGCGACTGGCCGGCAAAGGGGAACCCAGTCCCTACGGCGGGCCGGCCGGTGATCTGTACATCAAATCACTGATGGTGGATGATCCCCTCTTCTCGGTTGAAGATCACGATCTTATTATAAATCACGAGATCAAACTTACCCAGGCGATTCTGGGAACGCAGATATCCGTGCCTACGCTGGACGGCAAACAGATGTCCCTTAAAATTCCCCCCGGCACACGCCATAAGACCAAGATGCGCCTCGCAGGCATGGGCTTGCCCCACATGAAAGGCGAAAGCCGCGGCGACCTGTACGTCATGGTGCTTGTTCCCACCCCCCATCATCTGACGCCTGAACAAGAGCGGTTGATCACCCAATTGGCCCAGGCCGGCCTGTAAGGAATTAAATTTATTGACAAGAGTACCTTGTTCATGTAGCTATTCCTATAGCGGCAAAGAGTAGTATTTAAGGATTCGCGCACAGATGGCGATATCTAAGTACCTGGAGGTGTGAAAGGGATGCCGGGGCACCCTTTCTGCCCCGGCTTGAGCCGTGGCGACGACATCCACGATATCCTTTAACGAAAAGACGCAATGCCGGACTTGATACCCGTCCTAGATAAAGAGACCATCGCGCAAAAGGTCGACCAAATCGCCCGACAAATATCTTCTGACTATAAAGATGCCAATCTGGTCATGCTCGGCGTCCTCAAAGGTGCATTCGTATTCATGGCAGATCTGGTTCGCTGTTTGGACCTCAAACAGGTGACCGTCGATTTCGTGCGCCTGGAAAGTTACGGCGACCGGGCCGATTCGTCCGGAAAAATCCGCGTGGTCCAAGACGTGCAAGTGGATATCCGTGACAAGGATGTGCTGATCGTGGAAGATATTCTTGATACCGGTCTGACCTTGGAATATTTGAAAAATCATCTGAAGCGATTTCAACCGCGATCCGTCAAGATATGTGTCATGATCGATAAATTTGAACGCCGCAAAGTCGATGTGCAAGCACAATATGTGGGCCATAAGGTGAAAGAAGGCTTTCTGGTCGGTTATGGCCTGGATTATGCCGAAGCATATCGGCATTTGTCGGGGATATATCATTTGACTTTCTAATCAATGAGGGTGTGCCATGTTTATTACCTGCCAGGAGTGCAACACCACGTTCCGATTGGACGAACGCCTGCTGAAACCCACCGGTTCCAAGGTGCGTTGCTCGCAATGCCGCTCGACATTCGTTGCAGCGCCACCCATCGCCCAGCAGATGACCATGGCTGCAGCCAAAGCGCCCGTTTTCGAGGCGGTGGCCGAGGAATTGCCAGGGCCAGCGGTTGTGGCGGAACCCGAAGATCAGGGCTTGGAAGGCATTGATTTGGCAGAGTTGGATTCAATTCTGGAGAATGAAACGACTGCCGTTGCTTCCGAAGATCGAAAAGAGTCACTGTCTGAGCCAGAGGTTGACCTGCCTTCGGACGAGGAGGAGGCAGAACTGGACGAAATCGATCTGGATTTCGATTTCGATGCGGCGTTGGAAGCCGAGGACAAGGAAACGCCTGCTCGGGCGAGTAATGCGGTGAGTGAGGCACCATCGGACGAACTTAGCCTGGATATGGATTTCGAGATTCACGACGACACCTTGATCATTAAAAAAGAAGAGATCGAGGGGCTGGAATTGGCATCGCTCACCTTGGAAGAAGAACCGGAAAAGCCGGAAAAGGCGCCGGCCAAAACAGCCTCCTTATCCGAATCTACCCTTGAAGATGATCTGGATATGGCCTTCAAGGATCTGGATTTAGGCGAGGAGGAAAAAGCCGTTCAAAAACCAGAGCCGGCCAAGAGCAAAGATCAGAAAGGCGATAATCTCGATCTGATGGACCTCGATCTTGATCTGGAAGGAGAGGCCCCCCCCGAAGCCAAGGAGCATGAAGAGGTAGAGCTGAGCCTGGCCGATGAAGATATGGAGTTGGAGTTGGAAGCCGCACCGGCCGCTGAAGAAACCGCAGGCGGCACCGACAAAAAAGAGGCAGCGATCCAGGAAGATCTGGACCTGGACTTGGGCGAGTTGGAGCTTGAAGAACCATCTAAGGAGCCGGTCGCCAAAGATCAAAAAGCAGCACCAAAGGATGATGATCTGGGGTTGGATTTGGACCTGGGTGGCCTGGAGCTTGAAGAACCACCCAAGGAACCGGTCGCCAAAGATCAAAAGAAGCCAACCCGGTCAGACGAAGAGGAATTGGATTTTGATTTAGATCTGGATTTAGGCGAGCCGCTGGAAAAAGAACCTTCCGCAAAAAAGCCAGCGTCCGAAGAAGACGAACTGTCGCTCGACCTGGAATCCGACTTTGAAATGGCACCCGATGAGGGAAAGGCTCCCATGCCTGAAGATAAGGTGGCCACAGGGGACCTGGAGGAACTCAGCTTCGAGATGGATGACGAGCTCGGCGAAAAGCCAACCTCTGGGCAGAAGGCCGAAGTCGCAGCGCAGGAGTCTTCCGAGGAAGAAGGTGACCTCGACTTGTCCGATATCGAACAGATGCTCGGCGGGGATGCCGCAGCGGCCGAAAAACCGAAGCCGGCGGTCGAGACTGAAAAAGCCAAGCCCCTGAGTATTGACGACGAGATCGATCTGCAAGAAATCGAGTCGGCAATTGACAAAGCCGACGAGGCAGTCGAGAGCGATCTTGAAATGGAAGAGCCTGAGTTGGAGCTTGACTTGAATGATACAGAAGCTCCGGCCGGCGTAGCGGAAGCGCCAATGGATGAACCCCCAAAAAAGGATCAGGCGACCTCCGAGCCGCTGGATTTAGATCTGGATCTTGATTTGGAGCTGGAAGGGGAGGCCGCTGCCGAAAAGGCAGCTACCGCAGCTGGGGAACAGCAGGAAGGAGAACTGGACCTCTCCGATCTGGCTATAAGTGAGCTCGGGGAAGAAAAACCAGTTGCAAGCAAAGCCGAAACAGTCCACTCTGGCGACATAGAGCTGGACTTTCAAATTGAAGAAGAGGAAGGGCCCGCCATTTCCCCAAAGACAACCGTGGGAAAAACCACCGGCCGTGTAGCGGAAACTGCGGTCGAGCAGACCATTGAAACCAGGCCGTTCGAAGCCCCCATTGCCACACGGCCGAAACCCGCCGCTCCCAAGAAGAAATCGAGCAAAGTTGGCGTCGTTCTGCTTTTGCTGATTTTGTTGGCGGCCATAGCGGGTGGCATCTACTATGCTGTGATGTACATGGGCATCGAAATTCCCTATGTGAGCCAGTACCTCAAACCGGCACCCAAAGATCCGGCCGGTATTGTCAATTTGACCACCATGGACATTAATAGCAAATTCATTGAAAACAGCCAATCCGGGAGGCTTTTCGTGATTACCGGAAAGGTACGAAACGGATATGGTGTCCGCCGGAACACCATCCGGCTGCAAGGCAAGTTATTCACCAAGGGCAAGGTGCTCGTTAAGACCGAAAACAGCTATGCCGGCATCCAGATGAGTGATCAAGAGTTGGCGACCCTCTCCATTGCTGAAATTAAGCAGGCATTGAATACCGCCCCAGCACCGATGGAAGCTTCGGGCAGCGTCAAGCCAGGCCAGACGCTGCCTTTTATGGTGGTTTTCTCGGATCTGCCGCCGGCCGAACAATTGGATGAATTTGCCGTTGAATTGGTCAGTTCTCTGCCGGGCCAATAAGGTTGAAACACTTTGAACGAGGCGAGGTTCCATCGTGGTGCGCCAATGATCTTTTCCAGTTGACTATTGGCTGGTGAGCTGTTAGATACGCCGTTCGTCTCGCGGTAACCGAGACGACCAAAAAATGGCGATGTAGCTCAGCTGGTTAGAGCATGCGGCTCATATCCGCAGTGTCCGGGGTTCAAGTCCCTGCATCGCCACCACTCGAAAAACGAGCCCTCGGCACGTCGAGGGCTTTTTCTATTGGTGACGTCCGAATACCCCTCAACATCGAATCAAGTTTGTGTGTCCAAAATTTCCCTGATTTTCTGTGACAACTCCATTAGATTGAAAGGCTTTTGAATGAAGCCGCTGCAGCCGCGGTCCAAAATTGTGGATGCATCGCCATTGATACTGTAGCCGCTGGATAATAGAACCTTTATATTGGGATTGAGGCGCTTTAAATGATCGTAGGTGTCACCGCCGTTCATACCTGGCATGATCATGTCCAGAATGACCAACCCGATCTGTTGACCATACCTTTCGTACAACTCCAATGCCCTCATGCCGCTCTCGGCCACATGCACGGTATAACCGAGCTTTTTTAACATCTGCATGCCCACGTCCAGAATCAGGGATTCATCATCTACCAATAGAATCGTTTCCTCCCCGGTCAGCGGCCCGGGTTCTTTTTCTTTTCCTGAAGAGACCAATCTGGCAGAGGCGGGAAGATAGATGGAAAAGGTCGTGCCCTTGCCTTTTTCGCTGTAAACATTGATGATCCCATTGTGGTTTTTGATAATGCCGTATGCTGACGCCATGCCAAGCCCCGTTCCGTGCCCCATGGCTCTGGTTGTGAAAAATGGCTCGAATATCTTCTCTTGGGTGGTTTTATCCATACCGACACCAGTGTCGGTAATTGTGATTTTCGCATAGCGGCCGGGAGTGACTTGAAAAGGCTTGACGTAACAATCATCCAGAACCGCATTGCCCGTTTGGAGATAGAGCGACCCGCCAGACGGCATGGCCTGCCAGGCATTGACATATATGTTGAACAGCACCTGTTCGATTTGATTTTGGTCGACCTCCACCGCCCACAACCCTGCATCCAAATTTTTGTGGATCGAAATTTCCTTTTTGGTCCGTCCAAAAAGTTGGGCGCTTTCATCGACCAACTGGTTCAAATCCAAAGGGATGACTTGATATTTCCCCCCACGGGCAAAGCCGAGCAGCTGAGAGGTCAATTCCGCGGCGCTGCGGACATAGTTTTCAATGCCTTTCAGATGGGCATAAAAGGGACTTGAGGGAAATACATCCAAGAGCATCAAGGAGGCATGCCCCTGGATACCCATTAGTATGTTGTTGAAATCATGTGCTATGCCGCCGGCGAGCGTCCCGATTGCATCCATTTTGTGGGCTTGCTGCAAGCTTTTTTCCAGTCGCTTTTGCTCGGTGATGTCACGCACGAAATTTAGGGTGGCCAGGCGTCCCTCCCATTCGATGACCACAGCGCTCAGCTGAAGAACATATAATACGCCTTTGCGGTTGGTTATTCTAAAGGAATAGGTGGTAGGCAGGTCCCTCACGCCGCTGAGCCGTTTGCGATGGATGTCGAGCACCATATTGCGATCTTCGGGATGAATATACTCGGCGAAGCTGATTTTCTCGGGTGCCTCGCCTTCATATCCGAGGATCTGCAGGGCTTTTCGGTTGGGGAATTTGATACTCTCGTCTTGGGCGATAAAGATGGCGTCGGTGGCGTTTTCTACGAGCTTGCGGTACTTGGCTTCGGATTCTCTTAGCTTCTCTTTGATCTGCACCTGGTCGGTGATCACTTCGGTAAAAAGGATCAACCCTCCGATGTTGCCGTTTGTATCCCGCCACGGATAAATCTTTCGTCGCACCCAGTCCATCGTGCCATCCGTTCGTTGAAATGGTTCTTCTTCATTGTCTATTACTTCACCGGATAGACAGCGCTGATGTTCTTCCTTCCACTTTTGAGGAATGGATCCGAAAACATCGTAATGGCATTTTCCGATCAGCGTTTCGTGGCCCAGGCGATAGTCGACCACCCACCGGCGGCTAAAAGCGATGTAACGCATCTGAGCATCGAACATCGCGATAGGCGCCGGGGTGTGTTCGATAAAAAGGCGAAGCCGGGCTTCGCTCTCTTTCAAACTCCGGGCAACCTGATGGTGGCGGCTGATATCGATGGCCATGCCTGCCAGCCTGTCCCCTTCCGGGAGCATCGCTGCACATACTTGCAGACGCCGTGTATCGCCGTTAAAAGGCTCTATATCCATTTCGAAGCTGGTGATTCGCCCCCTGTCGTTCAGTTCCTGCCAAAAAGTGTCGAAGTGTTTCGGGTTGGCGAAGCGAGAAAGACCGAGGTTTTGGGCGATTAACTGGGCTGGGGAAGAATAGCCCAGCATCGCGGAAAAATTCTCGTTCACCCATTGGAAACGGCCATCTGTTATGCACTCTTTAAAAAGCCCGATATCTGAAATTTCAAGCAAGCCCAGCCGATTAACCAGATCTGCCTCGAGGGGATCGGCTGATTGGTCTGAGGTTTCGTGGTAGGTTTTTTCGGACATATCACCCCCCTGTTGTATTAACATCTGCAAGGTTAAAATCTCTATCTCGGTCACGGGAGAAGGAGTACTACTTGGCGATCGGGGGCTGGGATGGCAAGGCGAGCAGCGCGGTTCAATGCAGAACTGATGCGGAATAGATATCAGAGTGTCAGGCGGGTATCAAGTTGAAGATCACTGTAATTGCATCTTTACAATATCTTTATTCACGGACTATATCTATTGACAACAATAGGATGGAGGTCTGGAATGGTAAAAAGAGGGTGTTTTCTCTTCAGTGGCTTGGTATTTATGGTAATTGTCTGGCTGGTGGCGGCCGACGGCGCGGCCGCCGCCTTGACCGTCGGCCAGGAAGCACCGACTTTTTCCTTGAAGGATACCGGTGGGCAGGCGCATGCATTGGGCCAGATCGGCGGCCCCCAAATGGCAGTGCTTTACTTCTTTGATGCCGGGTCGCCCGCCAGCCAGGAAGGGCTTTTGGTACTGGGCCGGTTGCTCAGGCAATACCCAGATCAGCAGTTGACTGTCTGGGGCATCACCCGTTCGTCCCAAGATAAGGTCATACAATTCAAACAAGAGGCCCAACTGCCGTTCCCGGTGCTGCTGGATAACGGCGATGTTTGCAGCCGCTACGGCGCAAAGACCATCATGCCGGTGGTTTGCGTTCTCGGTCCAGGTTCCAAAGTTCTGGACTATTTTCAAGGCGGCGGTCAGATGGCGGAAACAATGCTGCTGCGTCTGGCCGAACGCCAGATTCACCGCGAGAAGCCGCAATTGGCCGGAGCCATTGCTTCGAGCGTATCCCGGAAAAATCCGGCCAATGTTCAGGCCAAGGCCGTGGAAGGATATGCCGCCCTGGCCCAAGGAAAAAACGATGAGGCGGCTCACGTCTTTGACCAGATCGTAGCCTCAGGCGGAGCCGAGGCCACCATTGGCCAGGAGGGGCAGGCAGCCGTACTCGCCCGTCAGGGTCAGACCGAAAAAGCTCTGGCCCTGGCCGAAGAGGTCACTCGAAAGGCCCCCCAAAGGGTAATGGCCCAAAAGATCAAGGGGGATATGTTCATGAGCAAGGGGGACCGCCAGGCTGCTGCCAGAGCCTACGAGGCCGCCGCCAACCCGGTTGAGGCGCCTGCCTTTCAGCAGGCCGAAGCCCGTAACCAACTGGGGCGGTTCTATACCGAGGAGGGCAGTTACGATAAAGCCCGAGACCTTTTTGATCAAGCGGTTCGGATCGACCCCTACTATGTGATTCCGACTTCCAATAAAGGCGTGACATACGAGAAACAGGGGATGTGGGACAAGGCCCTGGCCGAATATCGCCAGGCCCTGGCCTTGGATCAGACCGACACCGTGGCCGTCGTCCTTTCGCGCAAAGCCGAGCAGATGCTGGCCCTTCAAAAAGACACCGCCGGGAAGCAGCGGATGGACCAGTTGGTCCGCGAATTGGCACAACGGTATAACAACCAGAAAGGGCGCTCCAACCAACAGCCCGCTGATGACTGGACTTCCCGGCCCATGGTCCTGACCTTTGTAGATATCCAGGAAAAAGGGGGGCTTGCGGAAAGGGACGGTCTGGCCATTGTTTTGGCAACCCGACTGGGAGAATTGCTCAACAGCACCGGGCGTGTGCAGGTGGTCGATCGCGCGCTGCTGGAGAACCTGCTTTCGGAGCTTAATATAGGGTCTTCCGAATTGGCGGATCCGGAAACCGCTTTGCGCCTGGGAAAAGTTCTGGCAGCCAAACTCATCGGTACAGGCAGTTTGCTCTACCTCCCGGAGAGCACCCTTTTGAACTTGCGAATGATCGATACCGAGACCACGGCCATCGCCCAGACCATCACGCTGCGCATTACCGGCAATGCGGATTTGGAGCGGGAATTGTTCAACTTGAACCGGTCCATCCTGCGTAACGTCATGGATAGGTATCCCCTGCAGGGATTCGTGGTTCAAGTTGATGCCAGAGAGGCGATGATCAATTTGGGTAGCCGGCAAGGTGTCGCTACGGGTACAAGGTTCGAGGTCATCGAGGAAGCAGAGCCCATTACCTATAAAGGGCGCACGCTGCGCGGCGCCGCGAAGGGTGTGGCGCGACTGGAGGTGGTGCGTGTGGAGCCGGACCTTTGCTATGCGCGCATTGTCGAGCGGCAGCGGGAGTTGTCACGGGATGACAAGGTCAAGGAGGTGATTCCCCAGGAGGCGATCCGGGAAGGGGGCCATGAAAAAAAATAGAGCAAACAGCCGTTCTGGATTCGAATGGTGGATATGGATCGTAATTGGCCTGATATGGCTGAATGCTTGCACCGCAGCCACGCAGCCTCAAATCGAGGGGCCGGTGGCCCTGGCGGTGTGGGATCTGGAAGACTTGAGCCCCATGGAACATGGCCTGGTGGGCATGGGCGAGATCTTGTCGGGGCAGGTAATGGCTGGTTTGGCTCAAAATCCAGCCTTCCAAATGGTTGAACGTCAGCAGTTGCTTAAGGCCATCGAAGAACTTCACTTGGCCAGTTCTGACCTGGCCGACCCCGAAACACGCTTGCGCTTGGGACGCATAATCGGCGCGCGCCAGATGGTATTTGGCGCTTTCCAGGTCATCGGCCCGAATTTACGCTTGGATCTGCGACGTGTGGATGTGGCCAGTGGCAGGATCCTTAAGACCTCGAGCGCTACGGCAGCCGCTGCGGATCTCAACCTGTGCCTGTCTGCGGCCGAGGATGCGGCCACCGCGCTGATTGCCCGGTAATCCAACGCTCTTTTTATGTTGCAGATTGTGACCAGATAATCCCATATAAGCAAAAAGGCTTACGGCGAATGCCGTAAGCCTTTGTTTTCATTTGGTCGGGGCGAGAAGATTTGAACTTCCGACCCCTTGAACCCCATCGAAGAGGGGTCGGATTTCATACCATTTCAAGACCTTTCAAAACATATCAAAACCTTTTGACATTCCTACGAAAATAGCCTATCTTTCTTTTCAATGCGTTTCACTGAAAAACGCCCTTATGGGCATCTTTTTTGTACCCCATTTTGTACCCCGAATACTTCCTCGAAAATTGGCCAAAGGAGAAGAAAAACATGGGCCTAACCGATTTGCAGGTGCAAAAATTGGCCCCTAAAAAGGCGCGTTATGAGGTCAACGCCGGCAATGGGCTTGCCATCCGCATCATGCCTTCGGGCGCCCGCTCCTGGATCTTTCGCTATCAGTTCAATGGGGTGGCCCGGCGCATGACCCTGGGGGGCTATCCAGGGATCTCCCTGGCCGAAGCCCGCGCGCGCCATGCAGCGGCCATGAAGGACATTCAAACCGGCATCGACCCGGGCCGCAAGGCTCAGGATCAAAAAGCGGCCTTTAAAGCGGCGCCGACCTTTGCCGAGCTGCTCGAAGAGCACTGGGCGGTTGAGCTGGTCAAGAAAAAGTCAGGCACCCAGACGCGCAAGCTACTTGAAAAAGACGTGCTGCCGGTCTGGGGCAAGTGGAAGGTTGCCGACATCAAGCGCCGGCATATCGTGGTCTTGCTCGATAAGATCGCCGAGCGGGCGCCGATCACGCGCAACCGGGTCCACGGGAGCTTGACCCGGCTTTTTAATTTTGCGGCCGAACGCGGCGTGATTGAGGACAGCCCATGCACGCGGATTAAAAAGCTTCCCGAAAAGGCCCGCGAACGGGTTTTATCAAACGAAGAACTCAAGGCCCTGTGGGCGGCGCTGGACCTTGCCAACAAAAAAATTGACATCTATGCGCCCACCAAATTGGCCTTAAAGCTGATCTTGCTTACCGGCCAGCGGCCGGGCGAGGTTTGCGGCATGCTCTGGAATGAGATCCAGGGGGAAACCTGGATCATCCCCAAGGAGAGGCGCAAGACGGCCGATGAAAACCGGGTGCCGCTATGTCCCATGGCCCGGGCGGTGATCGAGGCGGCGCGGGCCTTCTCCGATGGCGTGCGGCATGTATTTAGATCATCGTATAAGCCCGAAATGCCCATGACCCGCCATGCCTTAACCCGGGCCGTTGATCGGCATTGGCAAGAGATGGGCATCGGCCAAGGGTTCACGCCGCACGATTTGCGCCGCACGCTGCGCACGCGCCTTGCCGAACTCAAGGTTGATGACATCGTGGCGGAAAAGATCCTGGGCCATCGGCTGCAAGGGATTTTGGCGGTTTATAACCGCTACGGGTATGACACCGAAAAGCGCCAAGCGCTCATGCGCTGGGAGTCTCTTTTAAATGGGATTATCGGCGAATCACAACCGGCGGGAAGCAATGTGATTCAGTTTGGAGGGCGCCGTGGATGATACGACTTTGAAAAATGCCAAGCTTGTTTTTAAAGGGAAAGGTGTGCGTGAGGTCCTTAAATTTTTTTTGGATTCTTTTGAGAAAGACCATTTCAACGGCGACAAATTGGCTGTTCTTCACTGTATCAACTTTTGTTTATCGACAGAACCAACCATTGAGGTGCCATCTTGGTGTAAAGACGCCCTTTATGATGTGATGCAAAAGCATATGAGATTTGAGTTTAAAAGCTGGGATGACGTCTTTGGCCGTCCACACCCCCAGGGAACCCATCACAATACTAAACGGGAATTATACGAACGTCGGATAGCTGTTTTTAATCGTGTTGAGGAACTCAAAGCGGCGGGCATACCAGAAGACAGAGGCTTGTTTGATGAGGCTGGCAAAGATTTAAGAGTGGGCGGGAAGATATGTATTTTAAGCGGATCCCTTGTTGAAAAAGATTATCTTTATGTAAAAAAAGTGAGATCCAAATATATTTCTTCAGAAGATCCAAAATGGATTAATCTAATAAAAGACCGTTTTTTCAACTCGTTATAAACTCCCATAATTCCCGAAAAACTTTTGGGAATACTACAGCTTTTCAATTCAATAAAGTGTCCATCAGGTAGCGGCTTGATGGACACTTTATTTTTTTAGGGGAGGTAACAACAATGCCTGATCGTATTCTTCGAAAGCCCGAGGTCCAATACATGATTGGTCTATCCGATCCAACTATCTGGAGACTCGAACGCGGTGGCAAGTTTCCGCATCGCATCCGCCTGGGTGGCAATGCCGTGGGCTGGTTTGAATCTGAAATCAAAGCCTGGCTGCAAGAGCGGGCCAATGAGCGGCCCACGATCAATGCTTAACGGGAAGGAAGTAAACCCCCGACCCCCCATGACAGGCGAGCCAAGCAAAGGTCTTATGATGGCGCGGAGGTTCGGCTGGGGGCGCTGCTGTTCGCGGGTCCTTCCCCCAACCCTCTGGATACGGTTTCAATGGGCGCGGTCGGTGCGTCCGGGTTGGAAATGAAAATGGAATGGAAAATGGAATCATATAACATGATGGCTTTTTTAATGAGCGTTAAAGTACCTGATAATATTATGATATTAAATCGAACGACGAATATTGGGCAGATATGGGCGAAAAAATAACGGACCTTGATGAAATCCGACGGAAAGTGAATCCCCGCAAGGAAGAAGAAGAGAACCGCCTTGGTGGAGGGGCGCCGCCTTCGCCGCCTGAACTCACGAATGCAGAGATCGAGCGCTTTTTGAATGCAAACGAACTGGGCGATGGCGAGCTGTACCATCGGCGAAATCGCGATGAGGTGCTCCACAATAAGTCAGAGGCGCGCTGGTATGTTTGGCAGGGACACCATTATCAGCTGGATATCATGGATCGATCAAAGGCCCTGGTGGAAAATGTTTGCTGCGCCTATGGACAGCTATTGAACAGTGTCTGCACGGCCATCAACGCGGCGGCTGAAGCTGGAGAAAAACCAACCCATGCACAAATAAAACTGCGCGCAAAACTTACCGAGCGAATAAAAAGACTTCGAAGCACAACCGGGGTTGCGCATTGTCTTGAGTTTGCGGCCTCCAAAGAAGATCCGATGGCCATTTCTGGCGAGGAAATGGATTGTAAACCATTTAAGCTGCCATGTCCCAATGCCGTGGTTAACCTAAAAACGGGTCGAGGCGCTCCGGGTCGCCGTGATGACTATTTGGTGCGGGCCTGTCGGTCCGAATGGCTGGGGCTCGATGCGCCGAGGCCGAAATGGGAAGCCGCCCTTGAACAGATTTTTTTAGGCAAGCAGGATGTTATTCGTTTTTTTAAAAGAGTCCTGGGCCTTGCCCTTATTGGTGAAGTTATTGAACATGCCATCATCATCCTTTGGGGGGCCGGGGCCAATGGGAAAAGCCTCATTATGGAGACGATCTCCCATGTGTTGGGCGACCTGGCTGGAACGATACCCACCGAAATGCTTCTCAATCAAGGCCGGGTGCGAAATAGCGCCGGGCCGTCCCCCGACATGGCCAGTCTCAGGGGTCGCCGGGTAATCATCGGCCATGAAACCGACGAGGGCACACGATGGGCTGACGGACGCGTAAAGCAGCTCACGGGCGGCGATCGGATCACCTATCGATCACCACATGACAAGTACATGCAAAGCTTTGTTCCCTCACACACCCTGTTTTTGCTCACCAATAACCGGCCAGGGGCGCCCGGCAATGACCTTGCCCTCTGGCGCCGGGTGCATCTGATAGAGTTCGGCGCCCAATTCGTGGCGCATCCAAAGGAAAAAAACGAGTTCCCAATTAATAAGGATCTGGCCAAGGAGTTGCGAGAAGAGGGGCCGGGCATATTGGCTTGGATGGTCGAGGGTTGTCTGGAATGGCAGCGCGAAGGGCTCAATCCGCCGGCGGCCGTGATCGAGGCGACCTCAAAGTATCAGGATGAGGAAGACCTGCTGGGCCAGTTCATCGATGATTGCTGCGAGCTGGGGGAAAAGTTCGAGGGTGGGGCCACGGCGCTTTTTAATCGCTTCTGCTCATGGTTCGAAGAAAACGTGGGTAAAAAACACCCCAGCCAGAAGACTTTTGGGGCCTGGATGGTGCGAAGGTTTACCCGTTCCGATAAAAAACCGAGGGTTTACTATGGGTTGCGGCTTTCTGACTGATTCATACCCATAGGACCCATAGTACCCTTGTAGCCTATTAATCGCATGGGAAGTTTTAAAATCATAAAAGTAAAGAATTATATAGGAAAAAGGGTCCGATGGGTCCTATGGGTAGACGACCAAATCAAGCCCGATCAGACCCATTTTTTGGCCTGCAAAGGAAAGGGGGGGCGTCGAGAAATGAACGGGAGTTGGTGGCAAAACTTAGATAAAGCAGAGAAACGCTGTGAAAAGTGTAAATGGTGGCGGCATGCCTTCGGGGGCGGCGGGGTTTGTTTGTGCAAAAACAGCCCTCAGAGTGCGGGCGCCCGCTGTGAAAGATTCGTTCCAAAAGTGGTGAATATCGATTGGTACAAGGGCAAGTCTTTTAAAAGCACGGCAGAAAACGCTTTAAAAACATTGGAGAAAAAACCATGAACGACGTCAAATTACAAATACTTCTCGATGCAAAAGAACAGACCGATGCAGCCTTTGCAAAGGTCAATGCCAACATGCAGAAGTTGGGCGGCGCCGCCAATCTGCTCAAGGGGGCCTTTGCGGGCATGCTGGCGGGTGTATCCCTGGGGGCTGTGGTATCCGGCATCAACAAGGTGGCCGACGCCGCCAGCGACATGCAGGAGACCGTCAGCAAGGTCAACACGCTGTTCGGCGGATCGCAGGGGGCCGTGCTCCAGGAGTGGGCCGCCGGCGCGGCCAAGTCCATGGGGCTTGCCAAGCAGGAGGCCCTGGACGCCGTGGGCACCATGGGCAACATGTTTTTGCAGCTCGGGGCCAACACCCAGAAGGCGGCGGATCTGTCGACCGGCATGGTGGACCTGTCGGCCGATATCGCTTCCTTCCACAACGTGGCCGGTGGGGCCAATGAAGTGCTGGGCGCCATGCAGGCGGCCTTCCGCGGCGAGTACGATGCGCTCCAACGATACATCCCCACGATAAACGCGGCGGCGGTCGAGCAGGAGGCGCTGGGCGCAACCGGGAAGAAGACGGCCAAAGAGCTGTCGGCCCTCGAAAAGGCCATGGCGGCCTATGCCATCATCACCAGGGATGCCGGTGCGGCCACGGGGGATTTCGAGCGCACAAGCGCGGAGCTTGCCAACCAGCGCCGCATTCTTGATGCTCAGATGAAGGATTTTTCTGCCAATGTCGGGTCGACTCTTCTGCCAGCCTATACAAAATTAATATCGCAAACGAATACATGGGTAGCGGCCAATAGCGCCTTGATCACACAAAAAGTGGATGTGGTCATAGATGGTACCACCAGCGCCATGAAGCGGATGTTGGATGTCTACAACCAAGTTCCTTCCGAAATCACATCGGCCGCCGGATATGGATTGATTGGCCGGGTTGTTTTTGGCGGTTGGGGTCCGGCCAAAATGGTGGCGGCGCTGGCGTATATAAATGAGACCATGGCGCATTTCAACGCGAATTTCGGTAGCATTGGAAAGAGTTGGCGAGAGTTGGGAAAAATTGCATCGGACGCTATGGCAGAATTGGAGCGGTCAACAAGAAAGATCCCCAGCGCCACCATGATGAGCTCCCACGGCAAGGTAGATATGCTGATGGGCGCCCACAGCGCGTCTGCCGGATCATCTGCATTGGCAGTGACAGCGAACCGAAATGTTGCCGAGATGGCTGCCATCAATAGCGCGGCGATAAAAGAGCAAGAAAATTTTTGGGATGAATGGAACGACGTGGCCGTAAAGGGCCTCGATGCCTACGACAAATCGATCATAGACGGCTACGCCGAAACAGAAGCAGCGTTCAAGCAGATGCAGCAGACGGTCAAGGATAACGCCGTGACCTTCGAACTGGACACATGGTTTTCCGACCTGGACAGCGCCGAAGAAAAGCTCAGGGAGACCAGCAAGCGCATGTCGGAATTGTCGCAGCACACGGCCGAGGGGATGCAGGACGCCTTTTCGGATTTCTTCTTCGACGCCATGACCGGAAAGCTCAAGGGTTTGGAAGACTACGCCACGGCGGCCTTGCAGGCCATTGCGCGGGCAATGTCCGCCGTGATGGCCCAGAAGGTGGTGGAGACCGGATTTTCTGCACTGGGCAGCCTGTTTCATTCGGGTGGTGTGGTGGGGACCACGGCGGTGCCAAGCAGATCGTTGCCGGCGGCGGTGTGGGCCGCGGCGCCGCGGCTGCACGGCGGTTTGATGCCGGACGAGTTTCCGGCCATTTTGCAGCGCGGCGAGACGGTGTTGCCGCGGGGGTCGGCGCCCGGCGCGGTGGTGGTGCAGCCGCAGGTGGACATCAAGATTTACAACGAAATCGGCGAGGCGATGGCGGTCAAGCGGCAGCAGACGTCGGTGGACGGCGTTAAGACCGTGTGTGAGCTTTGGCTGGAAGGGTACAACTCAAATCGCTTTGGCCTGCGCGATGCGATGAGAGCGAGGTAGTTCATATGAGCACCGTTAAAAAAGGAAAAAACAGGGATCCAAGGGCGATGAGGCGAGCGGGCAAGGCGCTATGCGGCGCCAAATTGGATGATACCAAGCCGCACATGGGCAAGCGTATTTATACTATGTCTGAATTGTTGTCCTTGGGCGCATCCGAAACATATAAACCTGTTGAATTGCAGGCGATGGCCATCAGATGTACATCGTTGGCCCTGGCTGATGCGGTTGCCCATGGTGATCTTCCCGCTTCCTTGGCTTTCGTCGCAGCTATGACCAGGGTGCTTCAAGCAGGGTTGGCGGGAACGGATGTCTTGCAAAAGGGCGGAGATCCGGTTGCGGCGCTGGCGGCCATGAGGGGAAAACAGAATTAGGGGAAAATGAAAGATAAGTGGCTCACTGTGCCTGATTTAATGAAGGCTCTAAACATATCCAGAAGCCATGCATACAGCTTAGTAGCGGAGGGGCATTTTGTTGCAATGCGGGTTGGTTCCAAAGCAACGCGCGTGCTCGAAAGCTCGGTGCAGGCGTATATTACAAGGCAGGTTTCTTTATTCATGCTTGAAAATGGGCTAACTGAAAAATAACTGTCCGTAGCGTCCGTAGCGTCCGCCATGTATTTGCCTGCCAGGTCGATAATAAAGATAATCTTTTTATTTAAACCATATTTCAAAGGAGTAATTTAAAATGTCAATCTGGAAGAAAATAGACCCTGTGTCCAGCCCCGAAGACATTGCGCTTGCCATTCATCAACTTCGATTACAATGCGCCGAAAAAATGAAGGAGAAGTCAAAGGCGCTGGCCCGTGTAATCGAACTTGAGGACCAGGGGGCCGATGCAAAAAAAGCGAAAGAGGAGCTGGGCCTGGTCAACGGTGAAATCGAAGTGCTCGATTCGCGAATCTTGCAAGCCGATGAAGACCTTAAGGCGCTGGTTGTTGCCGAGATTGAGAACGAAATCAGTAACCTTCCGGCTTCGCGGCGGCAGTTGGAAGCCGATATGAAGGCGTCGCTCATCAAGGCCGGCGAGATGCTGGGTACATGCCTTGAAATTTTAAAAAGCCATGGGGCCGTTATGGTGGCGACCTACAACAAGTTAAGATCGGCCCTGGGTGAATACAGCGACGCCCCGCAAGCGTTCAGGGAAGGTGTTTCGGCTGCAAGAAACACCTTTAATAGCACCCCGCAGAGAATCTTTTTTGTCGAGGCGCAGCGCATGCGGGAAGCGGAGCTGATGGCTAAAGATGGATTGATAAAATCCTACAAGATAAAAAGCCGCCTGGGCGCCATCAAAAATAGAGCCCAGCGGGCGATTGAAGGGAATAAGCCATGACTACTTCCCCCGGAAAAAATGAAGCGAAGACAGATTTTTTAAAGCGCTGTACGGACGTTGAAGTTGCTGGCGGCAACTCCAGGCGCGAAGGGTTTGCAGCCTGTAATGCCGTTTGGGATGGCGCCAGAAAGCGCAAAATGGCCCTATCCGTTCCGGTCGCCATTACGAAAGCCCAAGGCGAGGAGCTGGCCGCCGGCGGCGGGGGCCAGCGAGGCTTTTTGATTACGGCCAAGACCGGCAATCCGGTGCAGCGTGAATATTACACCTTAGCCATCGATATGGCCGGGATCCGCACGGACCCGAAAATGCCGGTGCTACGCCAACACGAGCCCTTGCGGATTGTGGGCCATGGGCAAGCCTATAAGGATGGCAACAACCTTTACATCGAGGGCGAGTTTTCCAAGGCGACCAAGGACGCCGCCGAAGTGTTGCGGCTGGCCGATGAGGGCTATCCCTGGCAGGCCTCTGTTGGGATTTACCCCGACGAGTACAAGACCCTTGGGCCGGGTAAAATTGAAACTGTAAACGGTTTTGAGGTTAAAGGGCCGGCGATCATTTTCAAGCGCTCACATGTGCGCGAGGTGTCGTTCGTGGCCCTGGGCGCCGATCCTGATACGGCCGGCATCGCTTTTTCTGTAGAGTCGCCACCAGTTAGCGGGCCGATTGAAAAACGCTGCAATGAAGCCCCTTGGCTTGTGCAAGTTCGCCGTCTCATGTCTGAGGGGTTGGAATGGTTTGAAGCGATGGGGGAAGTTGAAAAACTGTACCCTGAAGAATTCAATAATAAGCAGGCGGCAATGTCGCCGCCGGAAAGAGAGGAGCATCTTATGCAGGCAGATAAAGAGATCTCAAAAAAAGCAAGAGAGCTGGCCGCCGTCCAAGGGCTTGACATCAAGACGGCGATCCGCCGAGTAGTCGCACAAAATCCGGATCTGATCCGGCGATACAATCAGGAAGCCTTGGCCGAATCGCATACTTAAAGCTTTGGGCGCCGGGGGTCCCATGACGCGTTCGCGCGGCAAAAACTCCCGGGGGTTCTCTCCTTTCTTCGGGGGGGGGCGTGGTTCGGTCAATAGCTGTCCACTATGGGCCGGCTACGCCCCAAATTCAGGGCCGCCCTCACCTCTTGCTGGGGGGCGGCCCTGTCTTCGTTATAGGCGGTTGAAGTGAGAAACTTGATGTGCCCTTATTATTCGGATTGTCTCGATGCGGCCCTATCCCTGGGCTTGGAAGGCTTCGAATGCGCCGGATGTGTTCACGTCCGAGAAGTCGGCCCCATCGATCCGGCAGAGCTGGAAGGCTGCACGCTGCTCGTGTGGGCGGTCCTGAAGCCTGAATTTTACCAGGCCATACAAACGGCAGAGAGGCGCAACCGGGAGCGCCGAAAGCAAGATAGAGATGGCAAGTAAACACGCTCGAAGGCAAGCAGCAATCGTTTCAGCCGCCGCCCTGGTTGGCGCCCTGGCCGGTGACGAGCGGCTGCTGTACGCATGTCGGGCCGCCGCTGGCGCCATTGGGCCGCTGGATCAAAAAGCTATGCTCAAGGTCGGCGCGGCACTCGAAAGGTTTCAGAAATCGGTTTGGGTCGACGGTCTGGACCTTGCGCAAGCGGTCGCAATGCTGGTGGCCCTGGTGAGTGATCAGCTTGTTTTTGTGGGTGGCCCCAAAAAGGCGGCGTTTGAAGGCGTGCTGGCCGCCCTGGAAGAGCTGCTGCGCAAAATGGATCCGGATTATAAAGGCCGCGAGTCGTTTGACGATGCATGCACGTTCGATGGCCTGGATTTATAACCGCTGATGTAAATGCTTGACGCCTGATAGTTGGCTATGGCATGCTTCTTTTGCCTAAAAAATAATCTATCAGCGGGAGAGCCCCCGAAAATGGCTATTTTTGTTTTTACAAACCTTCGCGCATGGTGGCCGGTACCCGCAAGGGCCGGAACGGGGTCTGATAGCCCCGTAGGCCCGCCATGCGCGATTTTTTTTTAAGGAGACGCGATGAGCAATTTCACGGAGATCAAATGGGACAATGGGAGTGGATTAGAGCTACTTGACACTTTCGGAATAAAGCCATGCAAGGCCCTGACCGAAGCAATCAATATCATGGTTGAGTATGCCCCTTACGAGGTCAGGGGAGAAGAAGATTTTAAGAGCCTGCTTGTGCTATTGCAGGATCGCCTTGACGAGGTTTCCAATAAGCTTGGCGAACTATGCAAAGCCGGCCTGGTGCCTGGGTTGCAACCTAATAAGGTCCTTGGCCTCGATGGCAAGAAGGTTAAATAAAACATCGACGAAAACCGAAAAAAGCCCTGGCCACCCGAGTCGGGGCTTTTTTTATGGGATAACGCGCCCTCGTCGCAATATATAATGATGAAAAGTCTTGCCGATCTTGTACCCCATTTTGTACCCCGACCGAAAAACCAACAAAAAAAGGCTTACGGGATGTCCCGTAAGCCTTTGTTTTCATTTGGTCGGGGCGAGAAGATTTGAACTTCCGACCCCTTGAACCCCATTCAAGTGCGCTACCAGACTGCGCCACGCCCCGACACGAACCGCGTACCTATCATCGTGGTAGATAGGTGTCAAGTCACGATGCAATTCATATTAGAAATTCTCACGTTCACCGTCCGATGCGCGCCATCTGCCACAAAAGCCTTCCTGATGGGGAAATTTGCCTGCGCAGCGCACCTGGCTAAACTGATCTGATTTCGTACCCGCCATCGGCTTCGGGGCGAGCCTGCCAGGCGTCAGGATTGATCTCTATTTTTGAATCTCTTACGAAGCCCGGCAACTGCTGCCAAAGGCGATGGCAGACCTTGTCGAATACAAGGGCGATATGGGAGTTGCCTTCGGCCCTGCTGTCCAGAACCACCTTGCGATTGACGGCCCATTCCTGGATTTGCTGCAAAACGGATGTCGGAAAGTGGGGGCACTTGGGGAAAAGCAGGGCCGACATCTTGGGGGCGTTGCTTTCGATGGAGGCTGATAACAGTGCCAATTCTTCCGTATTCAGTTGTATGAGCTCTTTGGGCATAGTCCCATCCTTGATCAATGGTGAAATACAGGGGGCTCTTTGAGCCGAAACGAAAGCGCATCGCTTTGGGACTCTCTTCACTCGCGGCCGCATATCAGAGGTAATGGACAGTTCGACCATATGCGTTTACGATACGGCAGTATGTGACAGGCATCACATTTTTTAATAATTTGGATCGCCCCATTCGTCGTGGAACCGACAGCAACGGCCTTCTCAGCGCTTGAGTGCAAAAATCGAAACCGTGTCCATGGCCGTTTGAAGATAACTTATTAAATTATTTGTTTTTTAATGATTTGTTGAGTGGCACCCTTATTGCTTTCCGTTACAGGGTGTGCTGGCTGCAGTGCTTGTGTCGTTGCGTCTTTTCGCGAACGCTTTTTCCGGGCAGGTCTACTTTGCGGATAGAAGATTGTTCTGGATCAGGCCCACCGATGCATCACGGCGGTCGGGAGGCAAGGCAGACGACGGGTTGTTATCCGTATTTTAATTTAATCAAGAGGAGGGTGATATGAAGAAATTTATCAGGATGGCGATGGTTGTGGCGCTAACTCTGACCCTGATGGCGGCTTGCTCGCAAAAAAGCCCTGATCAGCAGGCGTCAGCTCCCGACAAAGGCCAGCAGGCCCCCGCTGCGCAAGCACCAGCCAAGGAACCTGCCTCACAGCACCAAGCCCAGCAGGCCGTTCAGGCTCCGGCACAGCAGTCGGTTCCCGAGCAATCTCAAGCCGGGGCCCAGCAGGGGGAGCAGGCGGCCGCTAAGTCCGAAGAAATCAGCGGTACCATCGTGAAAACGGAAGAAGGGATTGCCCTGTTCAGCGACGCCGGTAACTTCATGATTGCCGGGCAGGAACTGGATTCGCTGGTGGGCAAAAACGTAAAGGTGACCGGAACCATCGATGAGGGCTCCGGCAAACCGGTGATCAAGGTGACATCGGTCTCCGTGATCGAGTAGATGCGCCGCGATTGCATGCCCCTGGCTGACGGTGCACATTTGATTTAAAGGCATCTGGGATCATCCAGATGCCTTTGCGCTTTTTATAACAGGTACAATACAAATTGTGGACTTGAGGAGGGCGAGCCGACAATGTAAAGAAAGATGTTGCATGGAGCGGTCGGGAATTATTCATTTATCGTGTTTAGGACTTCAACCGGAAAAGACATGGGACACTCTAAAGTAAACGCTAAGGATCTGATGTTCATCTTGAAAGAGCAACTCAATTACGGGCGGTTGTGCTCTCTGGACCGTTATAGGGAACAAAATGAACGCGTTTTGGACATGCTGGTGAAGGAGGCCATCGAGTTTGCCAAGGGGGCGGTGGGGATCCGCTCAATGAAATCGGTGAGATCATCATGTGCTGGCGCCTGTTGGATATGGCGGTCATCGCTGCTGAGGCGCTGAAAAAAAAGAAATCTGACTTTTATTTGGGAAAGGTATATCAAGCAACTTTCTTTGTGGATGTCACCCTGCCCCACACGTTGGCATCCTTGGAAACTTGCATGCGAACTGGAAGGGAGATCGTCGAGTTGCCTGAAACCGCATTCTAGTCTCGGCGCCGCCGGATGTATAGGCTGAGTGGTCCGTCGAGGTCGGCAGCGGGATATAGTTATTGGGATTCCCGGTGCCGGCTTCGAGCGGGCTCTATCCTTTCATATCGATGCCGACTTGGCATCAGAAATGCTTCCTACCTGCGAACAGGCGCCCGAAAATGGCTTTTACCCGTGCCGCTTGCATCCTCATTGGATGAAAAGCGCATTATATCAAAACGCTTTCCATACGGCCGTGCATGACTTTTAAAGAAGAGGGAAGATTGCCGCCATGCATTTGACACCCCTTCCTATTCTGAAACCGTGGGCACTTGCACCTGGCGCTACTATCGGTATTGTGGCGCCAGCCAGTCCCTTCAAGAAAGATGAGCTGGAACAGGGGATGGGAATATTGCAGCACATGGGTTTCCATGTCCGCCTGTCGGAAGGCCTTTTTGATGCCAGAGGATATTTGGCGGGCGAAGATCATCAGCGCGCTGACAGGCTTCTCGCTATGTTCAGCGATCCGGATGTGGACGCCGTAATGTGCGCCCGGGGCGGTTACGGCTCTATGCGGATTTTGCCGCTCCTGGATTACGAAATGATTCGTGCCCATCCAAAACCATTCGTTGGTTTCAGCGATATCTCCGCACTGCATCATGCTATATTCATGAAAACGGGAATGGTAACTTTCCATGGCCCCGTGGTTTGTTCCCTCGGCCAAGTTGAAGACTCGAGCCGAATCATGCTGCGGCAAGCGCTGTGCGGACAGTTGCCCCGTGCAGTGGTTGCTCCGGCAATGCGCCCGCTACTGCCCGGAGCGGCCGAAGGGCGCCTGGCCGGCGGCAACTTGACGGTCCTTTGCCATTTATTGGGGACCGCTTTCGCACCTTGCTTCAGCGGATGCATCTTATTCATCGAAGACTGCGGAGAGTCCCTGTACCGTATCGATCGCATGCTGACGCAAATGAAACTGGCCGGCTGTTTTGAAGGCTTGGGTGGGATAATTCTGGGATCATTTAAGGATTGCGGGGCCGAAGCCGATATTTACATTCTGGTGACCCAAATTTTCGAAGGATGCCGTGTACCCATCGTGGCCGGATTGCCGGCCGGACACGCCGATAGCAATTGGACGCTGCCCCTTGGCGCCAATGCGCGGCTGGATGCGGACAAGGCAGAACTGATCTTCTTGGAAAGTGCCGCTATAGAACGTTGATGAGGCCCGATTTTCATAAAGTAGATCAATTGATGGGCCAGGGAGTGGCTCAGAGGATCTTCCCCGGCGCGGTACTTCTGATCGCCTGCGGCGATGAGGTGCTTTGGCATGAAGCTTACGGGATGGCGGATTTGTTCAGCGGCCGCCGTGTGCAGCAGGAGACGGTTTACGATCTGGCCTCTCTGACCAAACCGCTGGTTACCGCCGCGGCGGTGATGCTGCTGGTCCAGCAAGGCCTTTTGGACCTCGATCGACCGGTTCGAGAACATTTTCCGGATTTCAAATGCGATGGCAAGGAGAAAATCACCCCTAGGCACCTGCTCAGCCACACCGCCGGCCTGCCTGCCTGGCGCCCATATTACTTGCGATTGGCTCAGGTGCCCTGGGACCACCGCGCGGATAAGCTGCGCGATTGGGTATTTTCGGAACCGCTCCAGGCCGCACCCGGTGCGCGGGCAGAATACAGCGACCTTGGCTTTATGATGCTGCAATGGCTTGTGGAGAAGATTGTCGGCGATCGGCTGGGGCGCTTTTGGGCCTCCTCCGTCGCCCTTCCACTTGGCATTGATTCGCTCTTCTTCCTTGAAGGCGATGACCGGCTGACGCCGGAACACTTTGCGGCCACTGAACTATGTCCATTGCGTGGCCGGCTCCTGATCGGAGAGGTGCATGATGACAACGCCTATGTGCTGGGCGGCACAGCGGGGCATGCCGGCCTGTTCGGCACGGCCCGCGCGGTCTGGTGTTTGTTGCAGGAATTCATGCGGACTGAGCGGGAATATCATCACCATGGGATTTTTGAGCGGGAAGTGCTGGCCGCTTTCTTCCGACGGCAGTTTGAGACAACATGGGCCTTGGGCTTCGATACCCCGGCGGCGCAGGGATCGAGTGCCGGCAGCCATTTTACCGCAGGGAGTGTGGGGCACCTGGGTTTTACCGGGACTTCCTTTTGGATGGACCTCAAGCGGCGGGTCATCATTATTTTATTGACCAATCGGGTACATCCATCCCGCTACAACTTGGCGATAAAGCAATTCAGGCCCGGGCTGCACGATGCCGTGATGAATGCGCTTGGCGGGCACTAAAGATCAGAAACGCGAGTCCGAGCGAAATGCTACCGTGCATTCATCCCGCTCTCTCGTTTTAAGGCCAAGCGAAATTGAATGAAGGGGGGCTGTCTCGTGAATTTGTTTCGCAATTTCGATAATTTATTCTTGAAAAGCATCCGTGTTTCTGGTAGCCAGATGAAAGTAATCCGGCTTTGGCATCCCAAGATATGGGCGGAGTACACGAGCGAGTGGCATGGAGAATCACTAAACATCATTATTACCCCTAAACAATAGGAAGTTTGAAAGATGAACTTTTTCATGGATACCGTTTTGGGTTTTTTCTCCAGCGATCTAGCCATTGACCTGGGCACCGCCAATACGCTGGTTTATGTCAAAGGCAAGGGCATCGTATTGAGTGAGCCATCGGTGGTGGCAGTGCGAACCGATAATCGCGCACGCAACCGGGTGATGGCGGTGGGCTTGGAGGCCAAGAAAATGCTCGGGCGGACACCCGGAAACATAGTGGCGATCCGCCCCATGCGCGATGGCGTGATTGCCGATTTTGAAGTCACCGAAGCGATGCTGCGCCATTTCATCCAGAAAGTGCATAACCGCAGATCTTTGGTTCGTCCGCGCGTGATCATTGCCGTGCCGTCTGGTATCACCCAGGTGGAAAAACGAGCGGTACGGGAATCCGCAGAGTCGGCGGGTGCCCGTGAAGTCTTCCTGATCGAAGAGCCTATGGCCGCCGCCATCGGCGCCAATTTGCCCATCACCGAACCTACCTGTAATATGGTAGTAGACATCGGCGGAGGAACCACCGAGGTGGCGGTCATTTCCCTGGCGGGTATCGTCTACAGCCGCTCTCTGCGGGTCGCCGGAGACAAGATGGACGAGGCGATCATTCAATATATCAAGCGAAAGTACAACCTGCTCATCGGCGAACGCACCGCCGAAATCATCAAAACAACCATCGGGAATGCCTATCCTGACCCGGACAAGGTCGAAACCATTGAGGTCAAGGGCCGTGATCTTGTTTCCGGAATTCCCAAGATCCTGGCCATCGATTCCGAAGAGGTGCGCATGGCCATCTCCGAACAGATCGATGCCATCGTCGAAACCGTCAAGATCGCATTGGAACAAACGCCGCCCGAACTGGCCGCCGATATCGTCGATCGCGGCATCGTGCTCACCGGAGGCGGGGCCCTGCTCAAGAATCTGGACAAGCTGTTGCGGGAAGAAAGCGGCCTGCCGATCACGGTGACCGAAGACCCCCTTTCCACCGTAGCCCTGGGCTCCGGCAAGGCGTTGGATAATATCAATATCCTCAAGCAAGTGGTGATTTACTGACCCGATGTTCTCCAAACAAATGGCGATGATTGTGGGCATCATTGTGCTGATTACTCTCAGTATCATGATGCTTTCCATTAGCAGTCACCGCTCTTCTCCAACTCATGGACCAGGGCGGTTTGCCATCGCTCTAGTCGCTCCCTTTCAAAAAGCGATCAGCCATACATCCCATTTTTTTAGAGATATTTGGGGGCACTACTTCTTTCTGGTTTCAGTGGCCGAAGAAAATGTACGTTTGCGCGAAAAGGCGCAGCAAACCATGGCCTTGCAGCATCAGAATGAAGAGTTGCTGCAAGCCAATGAGCGTTTGGGCAAGCTGCTTTCCTTGCAACGCAAGATTGAGCGACCGGCTGTTGCGGCTCGAGTTGTAGGGAAAGACCCATCACCATGGTTTCAGACGGTTCTAGTGGATAAGGGGCGCGAGGACGGTGTGGATATCGGCTATCCTGTTCTTAATCCGGCAGGAATCGTAGGGTTGGTGGTGGAGGTCGGCGGCCATTCTGCCAAGGTAATGCTCATCACTGATCCCAACAGCGCCGTGGATGCCGTCTTGCAGAAAAGTCGGGCCCGCGCCATCATTAAAGGTGGCACTTCAGGCTATTGCGTATTGCATTATGTGTTGAGAAAAAATACCGTTGAAATCGGAGATTCCGTGATCTCATCGGGCATGGACGGAGTATTTCCCAAAGGATTGCCCATCGGGCAGGTGTTGGAGATCGACAATAAGGAGTCGGGCATTTTTCAGGAAGTGAGCGTCATGCCCTTCGTGGATTTTGAGCGTCTGGAAGAGGTCTTGATCATACCGCCCACAGACCCGCCCAAACCGAAATGACCATACTCTTCTACATCATGGTTTCATTTTGCCTGGTGCTCATCAAGACCACCTTGATCCCCTCGTGGCCGCTTTTCGAAAAGTTTTACGACCTGCTGATCCCGATCATCATTTATCTCAGCTTCTTCAGGAGTAAATTGGAGGGGATCCCCATCGTGGTCTTCTTCGGGCTGATCATGGACAGTCTGTGCGGTGGGCCCATGGGGCTGTATTTAATTACATACATATGGCTATACGCGGGCATGCGCTGGACCTCCCGCATTTTACACACCGGCAGTTTCGTGCTGTTGACGGTGGCCGTGGCCATAGGGGTTGTGTTCGAAATCACCGTCCTTTTAGGATACATGGCCTTTCTCGCGCCGAGCGCCAGTATTCCCCAGGACGCGGTGAAAACCGTGGTGCTCCAAATCATGTGGGCGCTGGTGACCGGACCGCTCATCATGGCCATCATAGAATGGGCGCAAAAACAGCTGGACCTGTGGCGTACCAAGATTTTTGCCGATCTTTAGGGATTCAGACCTCAGTGGGGCACATGTGGGATAGCCCGACGAACCGGACAGCATGCGCAATTATTTAGAGAGCATCGACAGTGAATGGTTCAATCGCCGCATGGTCGGCGTGTTTGTGCTCGTGTTGATTGCATTTGCGGTGCTGGTGACGCGGCTGCTCTATCTGCAGGTCCTCGAAGGCAAAGAGTTTAGGCGGCTGTCTGAAATCAACAGCATCCGTCTGCAGGACATTGATGCGCCCCGGGGACTGATCTTGGACAGTGCCAACAATATCCTGGTAGACAACAGGCCATCTTTCGACCTTTACATCGTCCTGAAGGACGCCAAGCCCGTAGAAAAAACCTTGGCAAAAGTGGCTGCCCTGTTGGACGAGCCGGTAGACCAACTACAGGCACGCCTCAAAGGCGCCAAAAAGCAAGGCGCTTATGCGCCCCTGCTCATAAAAGCCGATATCGGGCGCGACACGCTCGCAGGGATCGAGGTCCACAAGTTCGAACTGCCCGGTGTCGAGGTACATGTGGTGCCTCGGCGCCACTATATCTTTGAGGCGCATGCGGCCCATTTATTGGGCTATATGGGTGAAATCAGTCAGGATGAATTGCTCAGCTCGCCCTACGCGGACTGCAAGAGCGGAGATTCCATCGGCAAATTCGGCATGGAGAAAGCATACGAGGGGTTCTTGCGCGGCAAGCGTGGCGGCCGTCAGGTGGAGGTCAATGCCAACGGACAAGTTGTGCGGATCCTCAATACAGTAGATGCTCTGCCGGGACAGAATATCGTGTTGACCATCGATCATGCGGTGCAAAGCAGGGCCGAAGAACTGCTCCAGGGGCGGGTGGGGGCGGCCGTGGCCATCGACCCCAATAGCGGTCGCATTCTCGCCATGGCCAGCAGTCCCACGTTCGATCCGAACATGTTCGTCGTCGGGCTGACTCACGATCAATGGAGCGGTCTGGTCTCCAACCCATACCGGCCTCTGGAAAACAAGGCCATTCAAGCTGAGTATCCCCCTGCCTCTACCTACAAAATCGTTACGGCGCTGGCTGGACTGGAAGAGGGGGTGATCAATGCCCACACCTCCTATTACTGCCCGGGTTTCTACCGGTTCGGAAACCGCTCCTACCGTTGCTGGAAGAAAAGCGGGCATGGCGATGTGCAGTTCGCCAAAGCGCTGGCACAATCATGTGATGTGTATTTCTATCAAGTGGGAGAAGCCCTGGGGGTTGATCGCCTTGCCAAGTATGCCCATCAACTTGGTCTGGGAACTGCCACGGGAATCAATCTGGATCGTGAATCCAAAGGATTGATTCCGACTGCGGAGTGGAAGTTGCGGCGTTTCGGGGTGCCATGGCAAAAGGGCGAGACGTTGTCCATCGCCATCGGCCAGGGATTCGATCTGGTGACGCCGTTGCAGATGGCGGTCTTCGCCGCTACGATTGGGAATGGCGGGATTCGCTACAAGCCATATATGGTGCAGGAAATCAGGTCGATTGATGATCAAATCAGTTTTGTGGCCAACCCCGAGGTCATGACTCGCATGAATCTTAAACCAGGCACGATCCCTCTTGTGCATGAAGCATTGTGGGAGGTGGTCAATGATCCCAGGGGAACAGCCTATCTCTCCCGGTTCAAGGATCTGGCATTTTCCGGAAAAACCGGCACTGCCCAGGTGGTTGGACGGCCCAGCGAGGGTGATGGCAAACAGGAAGGGGCAGCACCGAAGGATCATGCCTGGTTCGTGTGTTACGCGCCGTCGGAAAATCCTAAAATTGCCGTTGCGGTCATTATCGAACATGGAGAGCATGGATCCTCGGCCGCGGCGCCGGTTGCTCGCGAGATGGTGCGGGTTTATTTGAATTTACCCCCGGATGCCGTTACAGAGAAAATCGAAAAGGAGAAGCAAGAACGTCTCGCGTCTATTGAGAGTGCTGCTCCTGAGACGGTCGGGGATGAGGAGGAGTAGCGGCAAGTCATGATGATCGACCGACGTCTCGTCGAATACTTCGATTGGTGGATGCTCTTTTTGACCCTTATGGCTTGTGGCATCGGGTTGGTCGCGCTTTACAGCGCGGTCCATGCCGGTGCGGACAATCCTCTTTCAGGTCTCTTTGTGAGACAGTTGGTTTGGTACGGGGCGGGTTTGTTCGCTATGGTCATTGCCTTTTTGATCAGCTACAAGGCGTATGAGCGGTGGGCCCTCCTGATTTATCTGGTCTGCATCGGAATGCTGGTAGCGGTGCTCCTTTTTGGGAAATACGTGGGCGGCTCCAAACGATGGCTGGCATTGGGGCCGGTTTCCATTCAGCCTTCCGAAATGGTCAAACTGGCCGTGATTATCCTGTTATCCAAGTACTATGCCCGCATCGTAAAGGCTGAGGGGATCCGTTTACAGGAACTCATCGTGCCCGTCATCATCACTGCCATACCATTCGTCCTGATCGTCCGTCAGCCCGACCTGGGGACCTCCATGCTGGTCGCGTTGGTAGCCGCATCGATTACCATGTACGTCAAGATCGAACGCCGAACTTTCATTGGGTTGATTGTCACTGGCATACTGGCTGTTCCCCTGGTATGGTCCGTCCTGAAGGGCTACCAGAAACAAAGGATCTTGACCTTTCTGGACCCGGAACGAGATCCTCTGGGCGCCGGCTATCACATCATCCAATCCAAAATTGCCATCGGCTCGGGAATGTTGACGGGCAAAGGTTTCCTGAAAGGGAGCCAAAATACGCTGGATTTTCTGCCGGAACACCATACGGATTTCATATTTTCGGTTCTGGCGGAGGAGTGGGGATTCCTGGGTGCCATAATAATGCTGTTGGTTTTTCTATTGATCATTATCTGGGGCTTGTTGATTGCCCAGCGATGCAGGGACCCGTTCGGAACGATTCTGGCTGTGGGGGTTACTGCCATGATTGCCTGGCAGGTTGTGATTAACACTGGAATGGTAATGGGGTTATTGCCGGTGGTCGGTGTCACCCTGCCACTCATCAGTTATGGCGGATCTTCGGTAATCACAATGTTGGCCGGCATCGGCTTGCTTTTGAACATAAGCATGCGCCGATTCATGTTTGAGAAATAGCGGCGACTTATCGCCCTGTCATCGATGATGCCGCAACCAAAGATCACTTTGAGGAGGGACTATGCTGGGAAAGGATAAAAAGGGCAGCGGAGGCGATTCGGCTACCATTTCCACGCTTCTGGGCAGGGATACAGCCATTGAAGGGACGCTGACATTCAAGGAAACCATCCGTGTGGATGGCCGTATCAGTGGCAAACTGATCAGCCCCGAAGGGACCGTGATCGTAGGCGAACACGCCGTTTTGGAGGCGGATATCCAAGTGGGAACCGCTGTGATCCGCGGTAAAATCAACGGCCGCGTCGAAGCTTCCAAGCGGATCGAAATCTACGCCCCGGCCCAGGTCGACGGTGACATCAGTGCTCCGACCATTTCCATTGATTCCGGGGTCTCATTTAATGGTAACTGCAAAATGCTGGCGCCACCTCCCAAACCAGCCAAAGGTTTCGACAAGGTACTTAAAGATCCATCCCCCACTGAAGCTGTCAATCCAAAAACTGCAAAAAACCTTTGACATTTCCAAGCGCCAGGTGCTACAAGGACCCCTTGTTCGTTCCTGTCATAAGTTTGTAATTTACAGTTATTTCAAAGTAATAGACCATAAAATGGAGTGGCACCGGAGGCGTCTTTATGGTTGAAATCAACGGGACTATCCTAATTCAAATCGCCAATTTTCTCGTCCTTATTTTCGTCCTCAACATTGTCTTGTACAAACCAATCCGAAGCATTTTGCGCCAGCGCAAAGAAAAGTTGCAAGGTCTGGAGAGCGGTATTCTGATTGCCGCCCAACAGGCTGAAGAGCGCAATCAGGCCTACTCGGATGGGCTCAAAGAGGCTCGCCTGAAAGGACAAAAGGAAAAAGAACTGCTTATGAAGGCGGCCACGGATGAAGAGCAAGCCATGGTTGCCAAGATCAACGCCAAGGCGCAGCAGGATTTAGCGGCCGTTAAGGAAAAAATCGCCAAGGATGCAGAAGCGGTTCGAAATACACTGGAGAAGGAGATCGACGCCTTCGCCGGTGCGATTACGCAGAAAATATTAGGGAGGACGGCTTAATGAAAATCGCGCGGTATTTGATCGGCATGCGACATTTGAAACTGAAAATGGCCGTGATTGCTGTCGTGGTCCTCGCTGCCCTGACAGTGGCGGCACCGGTTTGGGCCAGCAGCGCCGAAGGCGGGCACGGTGGGGGGCACGGTGGCGGATGGCAGGCAACCGATACCTACCGGGTGATGAATTTTGCAGTGCTGGCCATTGCACTTTTTCTTTTGCTTAAAAAGCCTGCCTCCCAGGCCCTGAAAAGTCGTATTCAGGGCATCACTCAGCAATTGGAGGAGTTGGAGGCCAGTAAACGCTCGGCTGAAAAACAGCTGGCGGAATACAATGATCGGCTGGCCAAGCTGGATAAAGAGGCCGAGCAGATCATGACCGAATATATCCGACAGGGGAAAGAGGCCAAGGCGCGCATCCTCAAAGAGGCGGAGGCATCCGCTGAAAAGCTCAAAGAACAGGCACATAAGAACATTGAATATGAATTTAACCAGGCACGGATCAAATTGCAGCAGCAGGTGATTGAAAAAGCGCTGACCAGGGCAGAGCAGTTCATCAAAGAGAAGATTTCCGCCGAGGATCAGACCCGCCTGGTGGATGAATACCTAGATAAGGTGGTGGCATAATGAAAAATTTGGCTATAGCACGGCGTTATGCCAAGGCCCTGTTGATAATCGGGAAAGAGGATGGCCAAACCGAGCAATATCGCCGGGAGTTAGATGGGGTCGCTCGGTTGATGGCCGAAGACAAGCAACTTGCCGACACGATCGCCAATCCTCTCTACAAATCGGGCGACCGCAAACAGGTTCTCCAGAAGATTATCGAAAAGCTTAATCTTTCCAAACCGATGTCTTCCTTTCTGCTATTATTGTTCGAAAAGGGGCGCATCGGCTTCATTAGCAGCATCAATGATTTTTATCAGATGCTGGCGGACGAACTGAAAGGCGTGGCGCGGGCCAGCCTGGTTTCGGCAAGCAAGTTGACAGCTGAAGCCATCGAGAAAATCCGTTCGGCGTTGTCTAAAAAGACAGGCAAGGAAGTTCTTTTGCAGGTCGAACACGATCCCGCTCTCATTGGCGGCATCGTTACCCGTATTGGGGATCTTATCTTGGATGGAAGCATCAAAACACAATTACTCAATATGAGGGAATCTTTGAGAAGGGGTGAGCGTGCATAATGGAACTAAGAGCCGAAGAAATTAGTCAAATTATCAAAGAGCAGATCACTGATTACGACAAGAAAGTAGAACTGAGCGAAACCGGCGTCGTCCTGTCCGTCGGCGACGGCATTGCCCGTGTCTACGGCCTCGAAAAAGTCATGGCTCTGGAGCTGGTTGAATTTCCCGGCAGCATCTTAGGCCTGGTGCTCAACCTCGAAGAGGACAACGTGGGTGTGGCGGTCATGGGCGAGGATATCCACATCAAGGAGGGCGACATCGTCAAGCGTACCGGCAAGATTGCCCAGGTGCCGGTTGGCGAAGCCGTCCTTGGCCGCGTGGTGGACGCCATGGGCGCACCCATCGACGGCAAAGGCCCCATCGATGCCAAAGAGTTCCGGCGCGTTGAAATGGTCGCCCCCGGCGTTATTCAGCGCAAAAGCGTTCACGAACCCTGTTATACCGGCTTGAAGGCCGTCGATGCCATGACTCCCGTGGGTCGCGGACAGCGCGAACTGATCATCGGTGACCGCCAGATTGGCAAGACCGCCTGCGCCATCGATGCCATCCTGGCCCAGAAGGATACCGATATCTACTGCATCTACGTGGCTTGCGGACAGAAGAAATCAACGGTAGCCCAGGTCCATGCCATTCTGGAAAAACATGGAGCCATGGAGTACACCACTATCGTATCGGCCTGCGCCAGCGACCCAGCCACCTTGCAGTTCATCGCGCCCTACTCCGGTACCGCCATGGGCGAGTATTTCCGGGACAAAGGACAGCATGCCCTCATCATTTACGATGACTTATCCAAGCAGGCGGCCGCTTATCGACAGGTTTCCCTCCTGCTGCGTCGTCCGCCGGGACGCGAAGCCTATCCCGGCGACATTTTCTATAACCACTCCCGGTTGCTCGAACGTTCGGCCAAACTGAACGATGAACTGGGCGCCGGGTCGTTGACCTCGTTGCCCATCATCGAGACCCAGGCCGGTGACGTTTCGGCCTACATCCCGACCAACGTTATTTCGATCACCGACGGCCAGATTTACCTTGAACCGAGCCTGTTCTTTGCCGGCGTCCGGCCAGCCATCAACGTCGGGCTTTCAGTATCCCGCGTCGGCGGTGCCGCCCAGGTCAAAGCCATGAAGCAGGTGGCGGGTACTTTGCGTCTGAGCATGGCCCAATATCGCGAATTGGAAGCGTTTGCCGCTTTCGGCAGCGACCTCGACGCCGCCACCCAGCGCCAGTTGACCCGAGGAGCGCGTTTGGTGCAAATTTTGAAACAGCCCCAATATCAGCCACTGCCCATGGAAAAGCAGGTTACGATCCTGTTCGCCGGAACCCGAGGCTTCCTCGATAAATATCCGGTGGATGTCGTGACCAAATATGAACTGGGCCTTTATCCGTTCATTGAAGAGCGCTTCCCGAAGGTATTCCAAGACCTGAAGGCCAAGAAAGCCATTGATGCCGATCTCGAGAAACTGATGAATGAGGCCTTGAAAGCTTATGATGAAGAGTTCAAGGATACCATCAAGTAGCTTTCTTCACCGGTAAGTGACTTCAGACCTATAAACGACAAAGGCTTAGCTTTATGGCAACGTTAAAAGAAGTCAAACTTAAGATAACCGCGGTTAAAAAGACCAAGCAGATCACCAAGGCCATGAACATGGTGGCTGCGTCCAGGTTGCGCGGGGCTCAGACCCGTATGGAAGGCTTTCGCCCCTATGCCGGCAAGTTCGAGGAGGTCCTTGGCAGCCTTGCAAAAAGTGCGGGGGAGGAGAGCAGTCCGTTGCTGCTTGCCCGTGATGAGGTCAAAAAAGCGCATATCATTCTGTGCACCTCCGATCGCGGTCTGTGTGGCGGCTTCAATGCAAATCTGATCGAAAAAGCAGATGATCTTGCCGCAGAGTTGACCGCCAAAGGCATTGAGGTCTCCTTCACAGCCTTCGGTAAGAAGGGACGCGACTGGATGCGGCGTGAAAAATTAAATATCGTCGATCAACATCTGGGCGTAGTTGGGGGCAGTTTCGGATTCAGCGTCGCCTCTAAGGCTGGCCGCAAGATGGTCAGCAGCTTTCTGGCGAGTGATTTTGATCAGGTCTTCATCGTGTACGCCGAATTTTTGAGCATGGCCAAGCAAATGCCGCTGACCAAGCAATTGCTCCCCATCCCTCCCTTGGAAAAGAAAGAAGAGGATGCGGATGCTCCCTATCAGGCCGAGCACATCACCGAACCATCCCCGGAAGGCCTCTTGGGAGAGCTGCTACCGAAGAGTGTCGATGTGCAGATCTACCGTGCACTGCTGGAAACATCCACCAGCGAACATGCCGCCCGCATGATGGCCATGGACAATGCCACCAAGGCCTGCAACGACATGATTGGCAATTTGACCCTGGCTTACAATAAAGCCCGTCAGTCTGCCATTACCGCTGAATTGATGGATATCGTGGGCGGCGCCGAGGCCCTTAAAGGTTAAGACGAATAACTGAATCAGTTTTATAGGAGGTCATTAGATGGCACAGAATATTGGCAAGATCACTCAGGTGATGGGGCCTGTCGTTGACATTGAATTCGAGCAGGGCAAGTTGCCGACGATTTACACGGCGCTGACCATTACCAACCCTGCAATCAATGACCAGTCAGACAACCTGGTCGTGGAAGTCGCGCAGCATCTAGGCGACAATGTGGTTCGTACCATCGCCATGGACGTTACCGACGGTCTTGTCCGCGGCATGCCGGTTAAAGATACTGGCAATCCGATCATGATGCCGGTTGGGCAGGCCAGTTTGGGCCGGGTGCTCAATGTGGTGGGTCGCCCGGTGGACGGTCTGGGGCCGGTCAGCCAGGAAAAGATGCTGCCGATCCACCGTTCTGCCCCTAAATTCACCGAACAGGACGTGAACGTAAACGTTCTGGAGACCGGCGTAAAGGTTATTGACTTGCTGGTCCCGTTCCCCCGCGGCGGCAAAATGGGGATGTTCGGTGGTGCCGGAGTCGGCAAGACCGTTATCATGATGGAAATGGTCCATAACATCGCCATGCAGCATGGCGGTATTTCGGTTTTCGCAGGCGTGGGTGAAAGAACCCGCGAGGGCAACGACCTGTACCATGAAATGAAAGAATCTGGCGTCTTGCCGAAGGCCGCGCTCGTCTACGGTCAGATGACAGAGCCTCCTGGGGCCCGTGCACGCGTGGCCCTGTCCGCCTTGACGTGTGCCGAGTATTTTCGCGACGTAGAAGGCCAGGACGTGCTCATTTTCATCGACAACATCTTCCGTTTCACCCAGGCTGGTTCCGAGGTTTCCGCTCTGCTGGGCCGCATGCCCTCCGCAGTGGGCTACCAGCCGACCCTCGCCGTCGACCTGGGCGAATTGCAGGAACGCATCACCTCCACCGATAAAGGTTCGATCACCGCCGTTCAGTGCGTTTACGTGCCCGCCGACGACTTGACCGACCCGGCGCCGGCCACTACGTTCGCCCACTTGGATGGAACCGTGGTTCTTTCACGTGCCATTTCAGAAAAAGGCATCTACCCCGCGGTGGATCCCTTGGATTCATCTTCCCGGATCTTGGATGCCAACTTCATCGGCGAAGAGCATTATCGGACTGCACGTCAGGTCCAGCAGATCCTTCAAAAGTACAAAGAGCTCCAGGATATCATTGCTATTCTCGGTATTGACGAACTCTCCGAAGAGGATAAAATCACTGTGGCAAGAGCGCGTAAAATCGAGCGTTTCCTGTCGCAACCCTTCCACGTGGCCGAGGTTTTCACCGGTATGGCGGGCAAATACGTCAAAATTGAAGAAACCATCCGCGGTTTTAAGGAAATCTGCGAAGGGAAGCATGATGATTTGCCGGAACAGGCCTTCATGATGAAGGGTAGCATTGATGAGGTGGTTGAGGACGCCAAAAAACGTCAAGCAGAGGCTGCCTAAGCAATTAAGGGGATAGCATGGCTGAAAATATAACATTAGAAATCGTGACTCCAGAAAAAGCCGTCGTCAGCGAAGAAGCACAGATTGTGATGGCTCCTGGTAGCTTGGGAGAATTCGGTGTATTGTCAGGCCATACGCCCTTCATGACCAGCCTCAAGCTTGGAGTGGTGCGCTACGTCGATAAGGCCAACAAAGAGCGCTTTGTATTCGTCAGCGGAGGATTTGCCGAAGCCCTGCCCAAAAGGGTGACCATCCTGGCAGAATCCGCCGAGCGTCGGAAAGACATCGATATCGAACGAGCCAAAGCAGCCCTTGTTCGAGCCGAAGAGCGATTGGCCAAAGAAGGTGACGATAAAATTGATTTCACCCGTGCACGGGCAGCCTTGGCCAGGGCGCTGCTCCGTATTCGGTTGGCTGAAACTGCGCGGCTTTAAAAAAGCTAAAAACTGTCTTCTATAGAAAGGGTAACCTTCAAAGGTTACCCTTTTTGCTATCTCTAACTTGAAAACTTTAATGGATTTTAATAATTAATTGCACCGATCCACCATGAAGCCGTCATCATCAGAAGAGGCTTAATAATTGCGCCGTGTTACGGCAGAAAGCACGTCATCATGGGTTCAACCCTCGGTGTTGTTATAATGGCCGCTGGCTTAGGTACGCGCATGAAGTCCAATAAGGCAAAGGTGCTGCATGAAATTTGCGGACGCCCGATGATCGACTATGTAATGCGAACTGCGATGGAAGTGGCTGGCCAGAACGTGGTGGTCGTAATCGGTCATCAGGCCGAAAATGTCAAATCGGCCGTTACCAGAGTCGGGAACGCCTATTTCGCTCTGCAGGAAAAGCAGTTAGGAACGGGGCATGCGGTGTTGTGTGCATTGCCGTTTATCCCTGCTGTAGTGGACCAGGTTATCATCCTTTGCGGGGATGTGCCTCTGATAAGGGCGAAAACCATTAAAGAACTGGTAGCTGATCATGATGATCATGGCCGCGATGTGTCCCTTTTGGCAGTTTCTATGGATAAACCTAAGGGCTACGGGCGCATCATTTTTAATGATCTCGGCGACCTGACCGCAATTGTCGAGGAAAAAGACGCAACCCCGGCCCAAAAATTGATTAAGACTATTAATACAGGCATATATGTTGTGAGGAAGTCTTTTCTGGAACAAGCACTGCCCCAACTACGGAGCGATAACGCCCAAAACGAAATCTATCTGACCGATATCATCGGCATCGGATACCGGCAAAAGCTGAAAATAGGGGCCTTGCTCGGGAAGGACAGCAAAGAAATAATTGGCATTAATAGTCGGGATGAACTGCAGGTTGCCGAATCGTTGATGAAACTTGGCGGCGGCGAAAAATCTTGACTCGGCATATTGCCAACGAATATAGTATCCAACAAGGCGAGGTGAAATTTGGATCAACAAACAATTCTGGAACAGTTTGAGTTCTTAGAGAAAAAAACAGAACAACTGATCGAGACCTGTAGGCATCGTCAAGTTCAAATTAATGAACTTAAGCAAGCCAACGATTTGCTAACCTCGCAACTGAATGAGAAATTGGCTGCCGAAAAGCAGAACGATGAGCTCAAGTCCTTGGTCAGGGAAAAAATTGATAGTCTGATGGGCAGACTTTCCGAGTTCGTAGAAGAGTAAGGCTATATCGGCGTCCCTTTTAAAAGAGGAATCAATATCATTTGGAACAGGTGTTAACCATCGAAGTCCTCGGACAACCGTTTAGCTTTAAAACAGATTCAAGCGAATCAAATGCTAGGGCGGTGGCGGATTTCGTGGTAAAATCGGTCGATCAAGCGAGAAAACAGTGTGCGCAAAAAACCTTATCACCGGATAAGGGGGCTATTTTGATCCTAACGGCTTTAAATATAGCGAACGAGTATTTCGATTTAAAGGAAAAGCACCAGAAATTATTGCAGGATATAAGCCAGCGCTCAACAAATTTGTTGAACACACTAGAATCGCAACTTGCTTGAATGATGCAGTCGACTGACTGCGACGCCTTGCTTAAAAGGTAACTGATATCGGAATACCATAAGGTCCAACTCTTCTACGTAGACCAGAAGCGAACGATAGCGTTTAAAAATCGGTACGGGTGGCACCCCTGCCATGCGCGTGATTGGAAGATGTGCTTTGAACCAACACTTCTTTTAATGGGGGCCGAGTCTGACTTCGGTGAGCAAGTTCTGCAAGTACAGAAAAGCCTAAAGAAGTCGCAAGGCGCCCACTTGCCTTTTTGGATCAAAGGCCTACCAACACGGCACTTAGGCGGGGGTACCTCCCACTATTTCCGAAATGTTATGGCGGCCACCGCCGCCCGTTCGCTGCGTCCGTGATCACGCCTCAAAAGTCCCCCATCTCTCTACTTCTTATCGCTTTAGGAATTATGAGCAGGAGCCAGATTGCAGATCCGCAATAGGCTGCCTGCCTTTGAATAATAATTGCCAATTATGGTACTGGAGGCATGATGAATGGATATTTGATCGCTCTGACGATAGCCGGGTTCGCAACTGGCTTTGGGGTTGCTTATTGGATTAAATTCGCATCGGATCGCCAGAAAGCAGATGCTGCAAGCACTGAGGCAGAGCGGATTATTCAAGAGAGCAAGCACAAAGCAGATGCCTTATTGAAGGAGGCTAGTCTCGAGGCCAAAGATCGCCTTATCAAGATGAAAAGCGAGTTCGATAACGAGACCAAGGATACACGGGCCGAGCTGAAGAAACAAGAAAGGCGGTTGATTCAGAAAGAGGAAAACATCGATCGCAAAATCGAGACAGTCGAACGCAAGGAAAAAGATCTCAATCGCATCGAAAAGGACCTGGAAAAGCGCCTGGAACAAGTCACTCAACAAGAGCAGGAAGCCAACGCCCTTCTGGTTGAGCAAAAGAAACAACTGGAAAGAATATCCGCACTAACCGCGGAACAGGCGAAAGAGCTGCTCTTGCGGGCCATGGAAAATGAAGCCCGTTATGAAGGCGCGAAACTCATCAAAAGAATCGAAAGCGAAGCCAAAGAGGAGGCCGATAAGAAGGCCAAGAAAATTTTAGCCACCGCAATTCAGCGGTATGCGGCCGACTTTGTCGCTGAGCGGACGGTAACGGTAGTGCAACTGCCCAACGATGAGATGAAGGGCCGCATAATTGGACGTGAAGGCAGAAATATAAGGGCCTTGGAAGCAGCAACAGGAATCGATCTGATCATCGATGACACTCCCGAGGCAGTGATTTTATCTGGATTCAATCCGGTTCGCAGGGAAGTCGCCCGCCAGTCGCTCATGAAGCTGATTGCCGATGGGCGGATCCATCCGGCGCGGATTGAAGATGTGGTCAAAAAAGTTGCACAGGAAGTTGATACCGCGATCAAAGAGGCCGGCGAACAAGCTGCTTTTGATTTGGGGGTGCATGGTATCCACAATGATTTGATCAAGCTGATCGGCCAGTTGAAATACAGAACGAGCTATACACAAAATGTTTTGCAGCACTCCATTGAAGTCGGTTTCTTATGTGGCATCATGGCAGCAGAACTTGGATTGAAGGAAAAGCTGGCCCGACGAATGGGGTTATTGCATGATATCGGTAAAGGTGTCGATCATGAGGTAGAGGGGCCCCATGCATTGATTGGTTCCAGGCTTGCAAAAAAATATGGGGAATCACCACAGGTCGTGAATGCTATCGGCGCCCATCATGAGGATATTCCCCCGACGACGGTCTATGATGTCTTGGTCCAGGCAGCCGACGGCCTTTCTGGGGCACGGCCAGGTTCCAGGAAAGAGCTGCTGGAAAACTACGTCAAAAGACTTGAGGATCTCGAAGGAATTGCCAGCTCATTCAAAGGTGTTGAAAGCGCATATGCAATCCAAGCTGGTCGCGAGCTCAGAGTCATCGTGGAAAGCAACAAAATCGGTGACGAAGATGCGATTCTGATGAGCAGGGACATTGTTAAAAAAATTGAGGAAGTCTTGACTTTCCCAGGCCAGATAAAGGTAACCGTGATAAGGGAGACCCGCGCAGTCGAATACGCTAATAAGTAACCCTGCTGGTGGGAAAACCAAACTCAATCTTTCCTTTTTTAAACAACCGCAGCCGAATGGGAGTTGAAGCGGATGCCAAACGTTATTGATATTATGAGGCAACGAGGGTTTATCGAGCAGACAACGCATGATCAGGAACTGAGGGACTATATCGAATCAGGTCAGGTGACCTGCTACGTTGGATTTGACCCCACTGCCTCGAGTTTACATGTAGGCAGTCTCGTACCGATAATGGCGCTGGCCCATATGCAACGTCAGGGACATCGTCCCATCGCCCTGGTCGGCGGCGGGACAGGCCTAGTCGGTGATCCAAGCGGAAAAACCGAAATGCGTAAAATGCTCACAATTGAAAAGGTGAATGAAAATGTTGCCGCCATCAAGAGTCAGCTGGCACGGTTCATCGATTTTGAAAAAGGCAATGCTTTGCTGCTCAATAATGCGGACTGGCTCACATCATTAGCGTATATTCCGTTTTTGCGAGACATTGGAAGGCACTTTTCCGTTAACCGGATGATCAAAGCTGAAAGCTGCCGAGCGCGGTTGGAATCCGAAGATGGGCTCAGTTTTATCGAATTTAACTATATGGTATTGCAGGCATACGATTTCCTGGAATTATCTCGCGGGCAAGGATGCCGGCTGCAAATGGGCGGGAGCGATCAGTGGGGCAATATCGTTGCTGGAATTGATTTGATCCGGAGAATGACGGGCGAACAAGCTTTCGGAGTTACTTTCCCACTAATTACAACCAGTTCAGGGGCTAAAATGGGGAAAACCGCCGCCGGAGCAGTATGGTTGGATCATGAACGTACCTCACCCTACGAATATTATCAATTCTGGGTTAATACTGACGATAGAGATGTCGTGCGATTCTTGTCGCTCTTTACCTTTCTGCCCATGGAGGAAATCCAAAGCATCAGAAGCCTTGAGGGGGTAGATTTAAATGGCGCCAAGGCTGTTCTGGCCTACGAGGCGACTCGATTGGCTCATGGCGATGGCGAAGCCGATAAGGCCTATAAGGCTGCATGTCAGATGTTTGGTACCCGCCCCATTGCGAAGGAGATATTGCCCTCGAGCGGTATTCCCAGAGGGGGGGGCTCTGGTTTGGATAGCAATGTCCCTGCCACAGATATGCAGATGTCAGTTTTCAAGGATGGAATACCCGCATACAAGCTTTTTCAGCAAGTAGGTTTGGTTCAATCTGGCGGCGAAGCCCGCAGATTGATTGATCAGGGCGGTGGGTACGTTAACGGGGTACGCTTGCAGAGCTTTGATCAGTTAATTTCTTCGAAAGATATTAATGACATGACACTGCTGTTGAGGGCGGGCAAAAAACGATTCCATAAAATTCGTATTGATGCTGAAAAAAGTAATTGACAAGCATAGGGCCGGAGCGTATAAAGCGTCCCGTTCTGGCTGCGATGTTTACCAGATTCGCAGTTGCTCTTTCAAGCAAGCCATGAAAGCGGTACAATATACCTTCCGGTTCCATCTCCGTTTCCAACGTCATACGAAACTTGGGCGTAGACAGATCGGTTTTTTTGAGATCGATGCGAATTAATATTGACTCGTACAGCGATCAAGAGTATATGATGATGCTTTCTCGAACGGCTCAAGAGAGAAAATAGGGCACGATAAAAAAAAGTGCTTGACAAGCGAAGGCCAAATAATATAATTAAGGTTTTCGTTTCGAGCAAAAAAATCTGCCTGAAAATAGCTTGATCTTTGAAAACTAAATAGTGACGATGCCAAGAGTTGGGACCTCGTTAAACATCATGTCGCACTTGCGACATTAATAGTTTAATTGGAGAGTTTGATCCTGGCTCAGAGTGAACGCTGGCGGCGTGCTTAACACATGCAAGTCGCACGAGAACGCTTCTGCTTGCAGAGGCAAGTAAAGTGGCGCACGGGTGAGTAACACGTGGGTAATCTACCTCCGAATTGGGGATAACATTGCGAAAGCGATGCTAATACCGAATAATATCCTAGGGTCTTCGGGTCCTTGGATCAAAGGTGGCCTCTTCATGAAAGCTATCGTTTGGAGATGAGCCCGCGTCCCATTAGCTTGTTGGTAGGGTAACGGCCTACCAAGGCTTCGATGGGTAGCTGGTCTGAGAGGATGATCAGCCACACTGGAACTGACACACGGTCCAGACTCCTACGGGAGGCAGCAGTGAGGAATTTTGCGCAATGGGGGAAACCCTGACGCAGCAACGCCGCGTGAGTGATGAAGGCCCTTGGGTCGTAAAGCTCTGACAGAGGGAAAGAAATGTAGAGTGGCTAATATCCACATTACTTGACGGTACCCTCAAAGGAAGCACCGGCTAACTCCGTGCCAGCAGCCGCGGTAATACGGGGGGTGCAAGCGTTGTTCGGAATTATTGGGCGTAAAGAGCGTGTAGGCGGCCTGATGTGTCAGATGTGAAAGCCCTGGGCTTAACCCAGGAAGTGCATTTGAAACTGTCAGGCTTGAGTAGGGGAGAGGGAAGTGGAATTCCTGGTGTAGAGGTGAAATTCGTAGATATCAGGAGGAACACCGGTGGCGAAGGCGACTTCCTGGACCAATACTGACGCTGAGGCGCGAAGGCGTGGGGAGCAAACAGGATTAGATACCCTGGTAGTCCACGCAGTAAACGTTGTTCACTAGGTGTAGCGGGTATTGACCCCTGCTGTGCCGAAGCTAACGCATTAAGTGAACCGCCTGGGAAGTACGGCCGCAAGGTTAAAACTCAAAGGAATTGACGGGGGCCCGCACAAGCGGTGGAGTATGTGGTTTAATTCGACGCAACGCGAAGAACCTTACCTGGGTTTGACATCTGGGGAATCTCTATGAAAGTAGAGAGTGCCCTTCGGGGAGCCCCAAGACAGGTGCTGCATGGCTGTCGTCAGCTCGTGTCGTGAGA
>CALMNL010000007.1 GCA_937868765.1 uncultured Desulfatitalea sp.
CGCGGAAGCGGGGGGCGGGGGCGGAGGCCTGCGCGTATACACCCGGGGCGCGGGTGCCGCTGCGCGGCGTATGTTCTGGGTATCGTTGCCCTTGGCATACATGCACTGTTCATAGGCCATGTCATAGCGCCGCTGGGTTTCATAGCCCGCCGCGTTGGCCGGTCCGCTGGCCACGGCCGCACCGCCCACCAGGCCGGTACCGGCCCCGATGGCCGCGCCGGCGCCCACATTGCCGGAAGCGGCGCCGATCATGGCACCCACGGCCGCGCCGGCCACCGCACCGACGGCCATGCCGTTGCCCAATGTCTCGTTGGCCGCGTCGGTGGCGGATGTGCCGATTCGGTTTTCGGCCCACTGCCGGCAAGCGGCATCATCCTCCTGGAACGCCTCGAACGACTTGCCCGGCCCGGGCCAGGTCATGACGCTGGGGCCGGTGGGCATGATGGCGCAGCCGTACAAAAGCGCCACCATGCAGATCGTTATTAAAGACCTTGTTTTCATGGATTTTTCTCCAGCAATGCCGAGGGGAACCGCATGCATTCGTTGGCAGCCCGGCGGAGCAGGTCATTTACAAAACATCCCCTCCCGCACTCTTGCCTGCATTGGACGAAGGCGGACTGTAAAATGTTTACAATCCGCCCCGGGCGCAACCCCTGTCTGGAGAAGGTCTCTTATTCGCCTTTGAAAACCGGCTCGCGTTTCTGCAGGAAGGCCGTCATGCCTTCCATGGCATCCTTGCTGGCGCCCAGTTTGGTCGACCACTCCCGGTCGACCTTCAACCCTTCCATCAGACCCTTTTCCAGGCCGGTGGCCATGCCTTCGAGCACGGCGCGTACCGCCAGCGGCGGCCGTTTGCTCAGGGCCACGGCCATGGCCATGGCTTCCTTCATCAGATCGGCCGCGGGCACCACCCGATCCACCAATCCGACGGCCAGCGCCTCCTGAGGCTGGAGCCGCTTGCTGAAAAGGATCATGTCCAGGGCCTTGGATTTGCCGATCACCCGGGGCAGGCGCTGAATGCCGCCCCAACCGGGGGTGATGCCCAGGTTCACTTCAGGCAGCCCCATGATGGTGCGGGGGGTGTCGGCGATCAGGCGGAAATGGCACACCAGGGCCAGTTCGCAACCGCCACCCAGGGCATAACCGTTGATGGCCGCGATGACCGGTTTGGAGAGGCGCTCGATGCGGTTGAACACGTCGTTGCCGTTGGGGCCTTTGGCGATGTTGGCGATATCCGAGACATCCATGCCCGCGCAGAAGCCTTTTTCGCCGGCGCCGGTGATGATGACGGCGCGGGTCTCGCGGCTGTTTTCGATTTCGGTGATGACATGATCCAGTTCTTCGCGAATGCCGAGGTTGACGGAGTTTGTGGGCGGGCGGTTGAGGGTGATGGTGGTGACGTAATCTTGGGTGGCCACGATGATGTTCTTGTACTGCATGCCGAACCTCCTTGCTGATCTTTGATGGGTAAACGCCGCGATGACAAAGTGAAAAACGGAGGGCACTATTTCATGGGCTTCAGGTGGATGTCAAGCCGCGGCCGCAGGAAGAAAAAGGGCGGTCCCGGCCCGGAACCGCCCCGATTTTCCCGCAAAGTCCCTCGTCTGGGAGGGGCGGGTGACCGTTTTCAATCGTTGGCATACTTGAACGAGAGCTTGACCCGTGCACGATAAGCGACCACCTTGCCTTCCTCCACCTTCATGTCCAAGAGGCCCACTTCGGCAATGCGCAAGTCTCTAAGGCTCTTGCTGGCGGCGGCTACGGCGTTGCGGGCGGCTTCTTCCCAGGATTTGGGGCTGGATCCGATGACTTCGATCACTTTGTAGACACTGTCGGACATAGGCTCCTCCTTTGGTTTGCAGGGACGGTTGCTCGGTAAGGTTGTGCAGATGGAAGGGCACAACCGGCGTTCCAAAATTCCCACGGGTGAAAGCGCATCCTCAGGCGGTTCAACGGCAACGGCAACCCATCAGGTGTGGCATGGCTTCGGGTCTGTGCAAGGGAGATTCGGCGCAGGCGGCCGGTGAGCGTATTTTAAAATAGATCATCTTTGATGCGGGCTGTCAACCGGCAACTGACCTCCATGAACGGCCGCCCATACGATCCTTTGGTTGCCGCCCCGCCTGTGGGCTGCTAAACTGCCCCCCATCGAGCCGACCCTCAATCCAAAGGAGAGAAATATGCTGACAGCCGCTTCCCAACAGGCACTGGACGGACTGCGGGATCTATCCACGCTGCAATGGTATGTGATTCCGATGCTTTCGGTGGTCTTCTACATATATACCGCCGAAGCCAGAAAGGCGCGCGCCACCGGCAATTGGGACGCCATCATCGCCGGTTTGACCCTGTTCGGCATGGATTTCATCAACGAGACCTGGAACGGATGGGTATTTCACTGGACCCAGCGTTCGGCATTCTGGACGGCGCCCGGTCCCACGGCCCTGCGCACCATGGTCGGCTGGAACATCGAAATCATGTTCATGTTCGCCATCGCCGGCATCATCTTTTACAACACCCTCTCCGAAGCGCCCGGCGCCAGAATCCTTGGGCTGCCGGACCGCTGGTTCTGGGCCATCGGCTATTCCGTCTTCTGCGTCTTCGTGGAGATCCTGCTTAACATGGGCGGCCTGCTCGTCTGGGAGTACCCCTGGTGGACGCGCTCCTTCGGCGGTGTCTGGCTGATCTTTCTTTTCGGCTACTTCCATTTCTACGTGGCCATCATCCTGGTGTTGAAGCTCAAGACCCTGCGCGCCAAAATCACGGCGGTGTCCAGCCTCTATGCCATCGCTGCCGTGGCGAACATCATCTGTATGGGGTTTCTGGGATGGGTGTATTGAAAATGATTTCAGGCTCTCTCAGTACTCTTTATACTTGAGCGCATTGCCCCTGGCCTTGGCCACCGGATGGTTGACCCGGTTCTATTCGACTTTGGCGTGGGCGGCATGGTCTTCATGCTCAGGGCATTATCCTTGGGGCAACGGCTTCCTCCGGATGATCATGTAGGTGGCCAGCCCCATGGCGATCAGCCCGTTGCTCTCGGTGGTGACGCGCACCTCGCCCAGGGCCGTGCGGCCGCCTTTCTGGACGACACGCGCTTCGGCCCGCAGGGTGCCGCCGGTGAACGGCTTGAGGTAGTTGAGTTTCATCTCCAGGGTGACCAGGGTTTCCTGGCGGCCGATCAGGCCGATGAGGGCCATGGCCACGGCGGCATCGGCGGCCGAAAAAGTCGAACCGCCATGGGCGATGCCGTCGGCCTGGGTCAGCTTGGGATCGAAGGGCAGTTCCACCACCGCCCATCCTTTTTTGATGTCCGCCAGGCGCATGCCCAGCAGGGCCCAGAAGGGATGGACGGTGTGGGATTTGGCGATCAGCGCCTTTTTGAAATTGGGGGAGAGTTCTTCCAGTTCGGCGGGTTCGGTCATCGTCCTTTCTTTCATCTGCCTGTGCTACGCCACTTGAATTGTATGACCTTCCAGGCATACCACCTGGCCTTTGCGGATTTTGCATTGCCGGCGGTGCTCCACCTTGCCGTCCACGGTCACGCGGCCTTCGGTGATCAGGATCTTGGCCGTGCCGCCCGTGGCGCACAGGCCGGTGGCCTTGAGCAGTTTGCTCAGTTCGATGTATTCGCCCTGGATGTCGAATCGGGTTTGCATTCCGCTCTTTTAACCAAGATCGGGCCGCAACGCACGCAATTTTTATTCTCCTTGCCCAAGTGCCTGGATTCAGGCTACATAGCGCCCGGCTGAATCCTGCGTCGCGGCGTCGGATGGCGACTTTCCCGGCAGCGGTCGATAATCTCGGCGATGGTGGTTGGCATGAGCGGCAGTGTCTATCGAAAAGTCGGTGTGGCGGCGATCATCATGATGGCCTCCATCTTCCTGAGCCGGGTGCTGGGGGTGCTGCGCGAATCGGTCCTGGCGGCCCTGTGCGGCGCCGGCACCGCCGTGGATGCTTACAAGGCCGCCTTCGTGCTGCCCGAGATCCTCAACCACATCACGGCCAGCGGCTTTTTCGCCACCACTTTCATTCCGATCTTTTCGCGCTACCTGGCGGATAAGGACGAAGCCGGGGCCTGGCGCATCTTCTCCGTCATCCTGAGCATCTTCGGCCTGGCCCTCTGTGTGCTGATCGCAGGGGCCATGGCGCTGGCGCCCCAGCTGATGGCTTTGCTGACCCATGGCCGTCCGGACCCGATCTTCCAGGCCATGGCCACGCGCATGACGCGCATCCTGCTGCCGGCCCAGTTCTTCTTCTTCGTGGGCGGCATTCTGATGGCCACCCAGTACGCCCGGGAGCAGTTTTTTAAGCCGGCGCTGGCGCCGCTGATCTACAACCTGGGAATCATCTTGGGCGGTATGGCCCTGGCCAGGCCCATGGGAGTCGAGGGTTTCGCCTGGGGGGCTTTGGGCGGCGCCCTGGTGGGCCACTTCCTCCTGCAGATCCTGGGCGCCGGCCGCCAGGGGATGCGTTTTGAATTTGTCTTCGACTGGCGTCACCCCGATGTGCGTCACTACCTGCTGCTGACCCTGCCGCTGATGTTCGGCCTCACCATGACCTTTTCCACCGAGATCTTTTCCAAATTCTTCGGCAGCTATCTGCCGGCCGGAGCCATCACCCACATCGATTTCGCCTGGCGCATCATCCTGATGCTGGTGGGGTTCTTCGGTCAGGCGGTGGGCGTTGCGGCCTACCCCTTCCTGGCCCGCCTGGCCGCGGAAAAGCGCCTTCCCGAGATGAACCAGCTGTTCAACAATACTTTGCGCTACCTGGCCATGGTAATTCCGGTGTCGCTGCTGGTCTTCCTGGTGCGCCACGAGATCGTGGCCGTGCTCTTTCAGCGCGGGGATTTCAAGGCGGCGGATACCAACGCCACGGCCCTGGCCCTGGCAGGCATGGTGGTGGGGGCCGTGGCTTTTACGGCCCAGACCGTGGTCAACCGTGGGTTCTACGCCATGCAGAACACCCTGCTGCCGACCGTCTACGGATCGCTGGCCGTGCTTCTGAGCCTGCCGCTCTACTGGATCGGCCTCAAGACCCTGGGGGTGCTGGGGATCGGCCTGGCCATCTCCGCCTCGGCCCTGGCCCAGGTGGGATTGCTATATACGGTGTGGAACCGGCGCAGCCGCAATGCCGGCAGCCGCGCCGTCTATCGGTTCTACTTCAAGAGTTTGCTGATATCACTGCCGGTGGCCGGGCTGCTGCTGGTCAGCAAACGGCTCTTCTCCGCATGGCTCGGCAGCGGATCGCTGTGGCGCAGTCTCTTGATGATCGCTGCTCAATCGCTTTTCTTTTTACTGCTGATGGCCTTGGCCACCTGGCTTTTCAGGATCGAAGAGGCCCGGGTGCTCTGGCGCAAAGCCGCGGGGCGATTGCCTTTCCTGCGCCAGGCGTGAGTCGTCATTGCTACTGAAGCGTAATCGCCTTCTCCGGGCAGATCTCCTGGCAGCAAAAGCAGACGATGCACTTGCCCACATCCACCTGGGGCAGATCCTCGGGGATGGAGAGGGCCTCGGCCGGGCACTGGGATACGCAGGTGCCGCAGGCCGTGCACAGCTCCGGGTCGGCCTTGGGCCGCAGCACGGTCTTGCTGTGGAGAAATGCCTGGATGGCGGCGTTGCCGGCGATGGCTTCACCGCCCAGGGAGGGCAGTTTGAAGTCGGGGATGGTCCGCAACTCGCCGTCGATTTGAATTCCGGCCAGGTCGAAATCGCCTAAACCCAGCGCCTTGGCCTTGTGCAGGAACGGCAGGCGTTCCGGCGGGCAGCCCGCCATGTGGGCCATGACCGCATCCATGGCCACGGCATTGTCGGCGGCCATGATCACGCCGATCTCGCGCAGGTCGGGCGATGCCGGGCCGTTGCCCTCCATGCCCACCACCGCATCCATGATGAACAGATCGGGCACGCGCAGCCGGAAGACTTCTACGACGGCATCCTGAAAGCGCCGGGGATTGCCGGCGGCTTTGTGGATCACGGCTTTCTGGGCACCGGGCAGCATGCCGTAGCTGTTTTTGATGGCGCCGGTGAGCACGGTCAGGCCGTGGGTCTTGAATTTGGGCAGGCTGATGACCACGTCGGCCTCCAGCACCGCCTGGGAGATGCTCACCTGGGGGGTGAAATCCGGATTGAAAGGCAGGCTGCGGGAATCGTTGCCGATGTTGCGGTAGTAGCCCTTGGCCGCTTCCATCAGGCCGGTCTGCTGGAAACACTGCTCGTTGGCGCCGTAGCCGAAAAGGCCCGGGTTGTCGCCCACCACGATGTCGGCCGGTCCCAGGCTTTCGACCTTCTCCACTACGGCGCGCAGCACCGCCGGGTGGGTCACGACCGCCTCTTCGGCCCTGGACCCCCGGAGCACGTTGGGTTTGATCAGCACTTTCCTGCCCTTGAGATCCAGGGGAAAGAGCTCGAAAGCGCGCGCTATCGCGGGACGCACATCGTCATAGCCGGCAGGGTGGATCATCACTCTGGGCATGGGACGCTCCTCCTACAAGTATTTGTTGGCCTCGTGCAGCAGGAAGCTCTTGAAACCGCCGCTGATGTTCTTGACGTCGAACCCATACTGGGATAGGGCCCGGGCCGCGTAGTAGGCCCGCTGGCCGACGTAGCAGTAGGTCCAGATCTCGCGGTCGTTGGGCAGTTCGTTCATGCGGCGCCGCAGTTCGTTCAGGGGGATGTTGACGGCGTTCTCCAGGTGGTCCTGGTTGTATTCCATAGGATCGCGCACATCCAGCAGGAAGGCTTCGCTGTGTTCCGCATCTTCCCAATGGGCCAGCTTGACGTCGCCGCGCAGCACGTTGGCGGCGATCATGCCGGCCATGTTGATGGGGTCCTTGGCCGAGCCGAACTGGGGCGCATAGCACAGTTCGGTCTCTTCCAGATCGAAGACCGTGGCCTGTTTCTGGATGGCCATGGCGATGACGTCGATGCGCTTTTCCACGCCCTGCTGGCCCGCGGCCTGGGCGCCCACGATGCGGCCGTCGGCCTTGGCGAAGATCAGCTTGAAGCTGATGGGCGAAGCGCCGGGATAATAGCCGGCGTGGTGCCCGGGGTGCAGGTAGACTTTCTCCATCTGCTCCCACATGCCCAGGCGTTTGAGGGTCTTTTCGCTGGCGCCGGTAAAGGCCACCACATAGTCCAGCACGCCTACGACCGATGTTCCCTGGACGCCGCGGAAGGCGCTGTCGCGTCCCATGATGGAATCGGCGGCGATGCGCCCCTGGCGATTGGCCGGGCCGGCCAGGGGCACCACCCCCCGTTGGCCGGTGATCACATCCTCGACCTCCACGGCATCGCCCACCGCCCAGATGTAAGGGTCGCTGGTGCGCATGCGGGTATCCACTTCGATGCCGCCGCCAGGGCCGATGGTCAGTCCGGCGTTCTGGGCCAGGCTGATGTGGGGCTTGACCCCGATGCACAGGATCACCAGGTCGGTCTCCAGTTGCTGGCCGTCGTTCAGGATCAATCGCAATCGGTGGCCTTCTCCTTTTTCAAAGCGGGCCACGCCATTGTTCAGATAAAGGTTGATGCCGTGTTTGACCAGGGTGTCGTGGATGGGCGCCACCATCTCCGGATCGAGCAGGGGCATGACCTGGGGCAGGCGCTCCACCACGGTCACCTGCAGCCCCCGGGTGTGCAGGTTCTCGGTCATCTCCATGCCGATGTAGCCGCCGCCCACCACCACTGCCTGGCGGGCCTGGGACTGTTCGATCCACTGGACGATTTCGCGGCTGTCGGGAATGGTGCGCAGGGAGAAGATGCCGGGCAGATCGATGCCGGGAATCTCGGGCCGGATGGGCCGCGCGCCGGGCGAGAGCACCAGGGCGTCGTAATCTTCGGTATAGGTGGTGCCGCGCTCCAGGTCGTTGACCTGGATGCGGCGGTTGGCGCGATCGATGGCTTTCACGTTGCTGCGCAACCGTACGTCGATGTTGAAACGCTGGCGGAACAGCTCGGGGGTGGCCACCAGGAGATCTTCTTCCTTCTTGATCACATTGCCCACGTAATAGGGCAGGCCGCAGTTGGCAAAGGAGACATACGGTCCCCTGTCGAAAATGATGATATCGGCTGATTCGGATAGGCGGCGGGCGCGGGCTGCGCACGATGCGCCGCCGGCCACGCCACCGACGATGAGGATGCGTTTTCGGTCTGCCATGGATGAACCTTTCCGGGATGCAGCGGTTAGGCTGATGTGTGACGCCTGATGGCGGCGGTGCGGCATCCGCCCTCCCGCCCTGGTTTACCTTAGTGAGGCTATAGCCCATCATGGGGAGCCTGTAAAGCCGGCCTTGGGGGCCTGTTTCGGCCGGGCCGGTCAGGCCGATGCTAAGAACCCTCGGCTCTTTTCTTCTTGATCGAACCCAGGATCAAGGCCGCCAAGCCGAGCAGGATTTCATCGGCGAAAGGAATGACGTCCGGCACGAGCAGATCGATGCCGAACAGGATGGCCGCCAACAGCACCAGTTTGGGGAAACGCAGCTGGGCGGCGAACGTCATTAAGCGATTGCGGATCAAGCCACCTTGGTTTACAGTCGTCATATGGCTCCGTTCGTTGATGGATTCCATTTGTGCGCAAAGATAAATAGGCCCGACCGCCATGGCAAGCAGGCAATTGAAAAAGGGGGACAGGTCGCCGATCCCTCCGGCGGTGAGGCAGGGTCCGGCTTGCTGCGCCCGCACCCGATCTTGCAGGAGATACTGGCGATCCAGTTGGATCTGGAGGAATTGCTGCGCGTCTACCGGTAGCGCCATTTAACCGCCTGCAATGCCAACCTTGCTGCAGGTAGTGGACAAGCTTGGCGAAATTTGCGATGGATCGATGGAACGCCTTGCGATGCCGCGGCCTTTTGTGATACTTTTTATAAGATCTGCCGGCGGCCGGGCTGCCGGCGTTTCGCTTTTTGGGTCGAAAGGGGTTATGCGGGTCTATCCATGCCACGGCTTTATATCGAAGAGTATACCCGCGCGCTTGCGGGCAAAACGGTCTGCATCGCTTGCCGCGAGGGGATCCTGCGCGACAACTTCAAGGCCGTGATCGACGATATCAAACAGCTCAACCGGCTCAAGATCAAAACCGCACTCTACCACAACATCGCCAACCGCTTCGCCAATCAAAAATATTTCCGCGTGCTCACCGAGCGCCTGCCCGAAACCCGCATCGTGCGGGTGCCGCCGGATGTCGACTTTTACGCTTATGTGCTCGATCATGAGGAAAAGGTCCACAAGCTGATCTTCCTGGAGCGCAAGGCCCTCATCGATCAGACCGGGAGCAAGATCAACGCCGTCACCACCCAGTATGTGCGCCAGAGCATCGGCGCTTGGGGCGATCTGATCGCCAACACCAACTTCAAGGGGGTGATGGAGCGCATTTGCGCGCGCATCGACAGCGGCCATTACGACCGCGTGCACATCCTGCAAGCCGGTAAAGACGCCATCAAATACGAGCTGTTCACCATCGAAGGGTTCGGCACCTTGATCGCCAACAACTTCGTGGAGAGCTTCCAGCAAGTCTCCAGCGAGGGGGATGTGCGGATCATCGAGGGGATTCTCAGCCTGTACAAGGCCGAAGGCTTTCTCAGGCCCAGGACCCAGGCCTATCTCATGGAGAAACGCAACCAGTTCTTCGTCACCCTGATCGATGACATCGTGGTGGGGTGCGTGGAGAAAAAGGTAATTGACGCCCGCACGGTGGAGATCGCCGCCCTGGCGATTTCCACCAAATTCCGCAACCAGCGGGTGGGGATGTTCACCGTACAGGCCTTCATGGAGACACTGCGCAAGCAGGGATTCACCCATTTCATCTCCCTGACCAACAACCCCAATCTGGAGCATCTGTACCTGACCCTGGATTTCAAGCCATGCCATCGGCCCGAATATGCCGAGCGTCAGGCCGCGTCGCCCAAGGTGCGGATGTTTTTCAGGCAGGTTCCCTGAACACAGTGCGCCGTGTCGGCGAGAAGAGTTGTTTTTGGCGACCCGCGGTTACTGCTGCGGCAGCACGGCATTGAGTTTTTGGGCCAGGTCATCCAGGGAAAACGGCTTCTGGATAAACCCGTCGGCGCCGGCATCCATCAAGGCCTGGGTCGGGCCATCCAGGGCATACCCGCTGCAAACGATCACCTTGGCATCCGGCCGTCGCTCCCGGCTCACGGGGTAGAGCGTGGCACCGTCCATGTCCGGCAACTTGATGTCCAGCAGCACGGCATCGATGGGGGTCCGGCTGTCGCCCAAATAGGCCAGCGCTTCCCGGCCGGTGCAGGCGCTCACCACCCGATAACCCAATCGTTTTAGAATGTTGCGATTCACCTCCAATACCATGGGTTCATCTTCCACCAGCAGAACCGTGGCGCTGATCTTGGGCGGTGCTTCGGGCTTGGGCGGGGGGGCTGCCGGGGGGGCATCCGTTTCCGGCAGGTAGAGCGTCACTTCAGTGCCTTGTCCGGGCGCGGAGGTGATGGCCACATGGCCGCCATGATTGCGCACGATACCATAGACCGCCGCCATGCCCAATCCGCGCCCGGCGAACTTGGTGCTGAAAAAGGGTTCGAAGATACGCTGCAGGGTCTGGGCATCCATCCCCACCCCCTCGTCGCTGATGGAAATGGCGACATAAGCTCCCGGCACCACACGCCCGTAAAAGGCGCTCTGGGAGGCCGAGATGGTGTGCGGGCGGCAGGCCACCAGAATTCGGCCCCCGTGGGTCAGCGCTTCCACGGCATTGGCCATGATGGCCGATACCACCATTTGCATCTGGGTCACATCCATGGTGACAAGAGGTTCACCGCAGGTCAGCTTCGATGCGACGCTGACGTTGGCCGGGATGGTGTGTTCCAGCAGCGCCATGGTCTGCGCGACGAACGCATTCACGTCGGTCGGTTTCGCTTTGTACTTGCCTCCCTTGGCGTAGGCCAGCAACTGGCCGGTCATTTTGGACATCTGGGTGGCGGCCTGGATGATGGGATGGATGAACCGTTGGGGGTCTTCCGACCGATCTACTTGATATAGCAGTAATTCGGCGTTGCCCATGACGACGGCCAGGGCATTGTTGAACTGGTGGGCCATGCCGCCGGCCAGGGTGGCCACGGCCTCGAACTTGCGGGCTTCTTCCAGTTGCAGGGCGGCCAACTGCTTTTCTTCCTGGGCCTTTTTCAGATCGGTGATGGGCAGGACCAGTTCCAAGGCTGCCGTGACCTGGCCTCCGCCGTCTCGAATGGGCGTTGTGATGGTTTGGGACCAGATGGGGTTGCCCTGGGCATCAGACCCCGCGCGTTCCTGGACAGCCTTCTCGCATCCCTGGGTGAGCACATGGCGGGCGTTGCAACTCTCCGGAGCGATGTCCTTGTAAATCGTGTCGAAACATGAGCGTCCCTCCACTTCTCCGAAAATGGCTTTCAGAACCCGGTTGGCCCACAATACTCTGTAATCCACTGAAATAACGGCGAGCCCCGCGCCGATGTTGCCGGTGATGGTCTCGAGGCGATCCCGTTCCTGGCGCAATTGCTCCTCCATGCGGATGCGATGGCGATTTTCGGCCTTCAGGCGTGCATTGGCCTTTTCCAGCTCTGCGGTTCTCTGGGCCACCCGGTCGGCCAGATGGTCTTTCATCTGCAGCAGTTTCATGCGGGTCTGGCGATAATTGCGCGCGATGAGAAAACTCAGGCCCCAGAACAGCAGGGTTGCCAGGCTCATGCAGTAATAGACCTCTCCCGCCCCCGGCAGGGTGAGCAGGCGCAGGCACAAGGCCAGGGTAATGGGGATCGAGAAGGCGAAGAAGGCGCGCAGCATGGCGGCGAAAGCCATGGCGGCGCCGGCCACCAGGCCGCAGACGACCACGATGAGAAACACCTGGTGCAGCGCCGAGTGAATGGGATAAAGAAGCCAGCCACCGACTCCCCACAAAACGCCGGAAATCGTCAGGGAAGCGATGTTCCAGCGCGCCCAGCGCCGAGCGCCGTCAAAGGAAAAACGGTGGCGGGGGAAGTAGTAAACCAGCACCGCCCGGGCGCTCGACAGTAGAAATACCGCCGCCAGCCAACCGGCCAGCAGCGTCGTTTCGACCTGGTTCCGCAGCAGGTAGACCAGGAAAAAGGCATTGACGATCACTGCGATGATGCTGATCCAGGACTGCTTGTGAAGCAGCTGAATGCGTTCCTGCTCGAGCCGTTGCCCACGGCTCGCGGTCATGCAGTCTGACGGTTCTTTGCGGCGAGATTCCCTGACCATAATAAATAACCCACGTCCCATACCGGATAAACCGGCTCCCGATGCTTTGAGACCGTACGGGCGGTTCAAACGAATACGTGTGCGTGCTTTGTTTGGAACAGTGAATCGAGGTGGTTCGGACTGACGGCGGCGGAAAATACCGGAAAGCAGAAAACGTTCAATTCAGGTAACGGATATTTTCTGATCCCCCTGTGGAACAGCCCTTTTCAATAAAAAATCTATAAAATAGGCCACGTTGGGCGCGACATGGTGGACGCCGCACCGCCGGGCCATCTCTATATCGTAACGAAAGGCCGGGCCGCCGGCCACCAGGCAGGTGCCGGCCGGCAGGTGATGCCCCACCCGAGCCAGTTCTTCTTCGGAATCGAGTTGCAGCACCGTCAGCCCGACATATTCCGGGCGGTGCCGCTGGCAAGCGGCCACGATCTCGTCGGCAGGCCGCACCAGCCCCAGCGGGATGACCCGCATTCCGAGTACTTCGGCGAACAGGTGGATGATCTCCATGCCTTGGCCGATGCCGTCATCCAGCGTAGCGGTAATGATGCTTGGCATTGCGGCCCAAAGGCCTAAGATACCGTTTTCCTTTTTCCAGCGAATCAACTCCCGGGCGCAACCGATGGTCTGCTCCCGTGAGGGAAGCCCTCTCTCCATCCATTCACGGCTCAATTGGGCCAATTGTTTGCTGAGCGCCGACATCGCCCTCCCATGAAGAAAATGTGAGCCGCGGCCGTAAGGGGCCGATGCCAGGCGCCGCTATGTAAGGATGCGGTGATAACGCCTTGAAAAACGACGATATGGGGCTATAGTTGGAATTTCGAGCGCTGTCAAAAGGGAAATGCGTCTGAAACGAACGATTTGTGCGCGTACTCGTCTCACGCGTTGCAGGCATTTCCAGCGTAAATGCCCATCACGCAAAGCAAATTCCGGACGGCCGGGCCACGCCACCACCCTGGGACGGGCGAATTGGTGCCATTTTTAAAGGTTTGAGCAGAAGTTTTGGGCTTGTATATTTTCAACGGCCCGGGTATGGTTTATCTCGTTTTGCCTATCGCCCTGGCTCCATCAGAGGGCGCCATACCTAGCCACTGAAACGGTTTGCACCCCTCGTAAGCCAGGGAGTGCGCTCAAAACGGCATGGCCGATTTGCTGATTTCGACCATTGCCCCCAAGAATACCCAAATGTACATGCCAAAGAAGGAGGAACATCGATGAACAAGACCGATCTGATTGCTAAAGTCGCCACTGTGGTGGGCACTCAAAAGTTGGCCAAAGAAGCGGTTGATTGTGTGCTGGAGACCATCACCAAAGCCATGGCCGACAACGACACGGTTCAAATCGCCGGTTTCGGCAGTTTCAAGGTGAGCGAACGCAAGGCCCGCACCGGACGCAATCCCCAAAGCGGTGCTTCCATCAACATCCCGGCCCGCAAAGTGCCCAAATTCATCGCTGGCAAAGCGCTTAAAGACGCCGTCAATTAATCTGCGACCCTAAATTTGACCGCATGAACAGCCTGTTGAAAGCGAACACGATGGCTGTTTTTATCTGTTCGAATCATGGCTGATGATGCCGCGGATGCGCCCCGCATTCCCGACACGCCCCTGGGTTGAAGGGAAAACAATTGGCTGATTTGGCCGCAAGCCGGCAGCGGTTGCCCAAGACAAGAGAGGATAGGTAAAAGTAGAAAGAGGCAACGTCTCTCCTGAAGGAGCCGTTGCCTCTTTTTCTATCTATCCCCGCCGATGGTTGCCGGCCGGGGGCGTTATTTTTGATACCATTTCCCCGAAGGGTCCTGGAGCCATTCGCCCGGTGTGGCCTTTTCGGCGATCTGCAGGGCCCTGCGCTGCCCGACCACCTTTATGTCGGTACCGGTCTGCCGGGCGATCTGGGCATAGATGCTTTTGCGGTCCTGGTTTTCGGCGGTCACCACATTTTGCTTTTCGGTCTGGCCTTTGAGCATCTCCAGGAAGCCCTGATTGTTTTCACCCACGATGCCCCGGGACTTGAGATCGACAATCGTCGGCAGGCGGTCACGCATGCGCGCCTTCACATCTTCGGCATGTCCGGTGCCAAACATGGTCAGAAAGGCAACAAGGACCAGGGTTGCAATAATAAGTCGTTTTATGCTTGCATGCATGGGGTTCACTCCTTTTGATTGGGCTGATTTCGGAACATTCGATTGGCCTTTGAATTCTGCCTCTGGGGGCATCGCGGTCAATTGCTTTTGGGCTGAATTTTTTCTTCGGCCCGGTCCAGGTCGTCGAAGAAATCATCCAGCGCACGATCCACCTTGACGTTGACATCGATGGTGATGTGCATGGGCGCCACTTCCACGCGATGCACGCTCTCCACCTTGTGTTGCGTCTGGCAGCCCCAGCAAGTAACCGAGAGTGCTGCCATCAGCATGATCCACGGAATGCTTTTCTTCATGCGCGGCTCCTTTTTGAAGTGTTTGCGATTGATAATGGATGAGCACGATCAGTTCTTCGGTGCCATCAACTGCCGGTAATGCAGGATCTCCCGCAAGGGGGTCTTGAAATTCAAGTCGATGTTGATTCCTTGAAATTCCGCTTGGCCCTGTCCGCTGAAACGCTTGAATGCACCCGATTGCGGGTCGTAAGCAAACGGCAGCAGGCGGTTGGGCTTGCCGTCCAGCTTGAGGCTCACCAGCAGGAGATCTTCTTCGCTGCGCAGATCCACCTTGGCCCAATTGTAGCTATAGTCTTTCAAAGCCTCACTGGCAATATCCAACTGGGTGTGCTGGGGGCTGCCGGGTGCCAGGCCTTTGAGCAGCGTCTCGGTGCCGCTGAGTCGAATGGTGCCGGTCTGCCCCGGAGTGGAGTAAAGAAAGCCGTTGTCGAAGCGCAGCATGCCGTCCTTCCAGAGCAGTGGGATGCGGCCGTTCACGGCGCCTTCCCCGCTGCCCTGGGCCGCGCCGAGCTGTTCGAGCAGCATGGCCAGATTGAGCCGATCGCAGTATATGGTCGCTTCCACTTCGTCCCTTCCAGGAACGAGCCGGAACGCCTGGGTCTGCATGGTTCCCTGGCACCACTGCATTCCGGCTTTTTCGATGAATAGCGTCCCCTGGGGCTCCAGCTGAAAATCGACGTTCAGCTCGCGGGCCGCCAGCTTGCCGAGGGCCAGATCGGCCACATGCAACTGTTGCCGGGGTTCGCTGCGCAGGGGGATCAGATTTTCCAGGCGAAAATCGCAGGCGATCCCCTCCAGGCTCAACTGCCGGGCTTCGTGACGCAGGGCGCCTCGGTCGATCCGAATCCGTCCTTTGCTTTGGATCGTATTGCCCTTGGCGCGCACTTGGGCGTGCGCCTCGAAACGGCCCAGGAAGCGGAACCCTTCGGCAGCCGGCAGGATGCGTCCCAGATCCATGGCCGCGGCCGGCGGCGTCGCTGGGATGGCAAGGTTCAGGTGCGCCCCTTCGCTGTCCAGTTCCGAACGCATCTGGACGTTTATTCCCGGGAAAAGTTTACTGGCATGGCGCAATTCGGCCCACAGCCCGGACGAGCCGAGCCCCACCTTGCCCCGCGCGCTGCCCAGGTTGCGGGATCGCCACAGGATTTGATCGATGCGCACCTCTCCTGTCGGCGGTCGGGGGCCCGGAGGATACCGCACGGGCAGCCGTACCGCGATGTCGCGCAATTGCACCGCCTGGGGCTCATACTGGGCCTGGCCGCCGGAGAGCGCCATCTCGCCGGTCGCGACCCAATTCTTTTCTTCTTTTTCGATAGTGAGCCGGGTGTCAATTCGGGGCAACGTCATCGCGGCCTCCGCCGCCCTGATTTGCAGACCGCTGAGGTTTGCCGTGGATTGGATGCAAGGGGCGGGGGCTGTCCGGAATTCGCCGTCGCTGCGGATGGCCGGCAGATCGAGCCGGGCGGATGGGTGCCGGGCGGCCAGATCGTTGAGCGTTGCGTCGTAATGGCCGGTCAGCGTCCCGTCGATGACCTCGCCCGCGGCATCGATTCGAGGCGCCTGGCTTTCCATCCCCCATTGTGCGAGCTGCACGCAAAATTTGTTTTCCGTGGGGGAAGCAACGCCGTCGGCGGTGTGTACTTGCCATTGCAGCGCTTTGCCCTTCTCCTGCCGGGCGGACAGGTTCAGGTCGAGGGCCAGGGAATCGCGCAACGAGAGGGGGGGCAGGCCGCAGGCAGAGAGGGATTGCGGCGGCAGAACAAGATGGGATGTGGCTTCGGCGTTCCATCCTTGGGTTTGCACGGATAGGCGGCCCTGCAGGCCATCCACCTGGAGTGTGGCGGCTCCCTGCAGGCTGAATGGGGCCACGGTCCATGGGAAGTTGCGGCCATCGGCGGTTTCCCAGCGGATCGCGATGGGTTTGTCCTTGGATTCCGGGCCGCCGGGGGGGGCGATGCGGAGGAAGGAGGACGGCGCCGTGATCCCCGACAGGCGGATCTCGCCTGTCATGGCCGTCAGGGCCAAGGGTTGCAGCCGGCAGCGGGCCTTGGCCGCAAGATCGATGCGGGCGCCCCATTTCGCATCGGCGAAGAGGGTTACAAGATCGGAGAACCGGGCTGTCTCCACCTCCTGGGCGCTGATGGTTATGGACAGGGTATTGGTGTCGGTTTCCATCTCGGCGCCGAGATGGATGGGGGCTCCCCGGGGCGACAGGTGGACCTCGGCCTCAAGATGCCCCTGGCCCAGGCGGCTGGTGTCCACATCCGCATCCAGCGGGACCGCCAGCATCCGGCCGCGCCAATGTACCGTGACCAGGGCGTTGTGCAGCGCCAGGCGTCCGAGTCCGATGGGCACTTTCTGGGGCAGCTCGGCCACCGGAACCGACCGATCGCCGGCAGCGCCTCCGGAAACACGAGGGCGCCAACCGGTGACGGCGGTCCCGTCCTCATCGAGGAACAGGGAGAGGTTCAGGCCGCAGAGGACGATGGCGTTGATCCGTCCCGCCAGAAGCGACGCCGGCGAATAATCGATCTGAACGGCATCCGCTGCTGCGAAGGATTGATCGCCCATGTTCAGGCGGATGGGGCCGGTGTCGCTGCCGCTCAAGCCGATTCGCCGCATCCGGATTGTCTGGGGATCCAGACCGGCATCCTCTGCCCAGCGCGGCAGCAGTCGGGTTTCCAGGTAGAAGGGCAGAAGATAAAAGAAGGCAAGAAGACTTCCCACGCACAGCACGAGCCCGGCGATAACCAAAATTGTTTTGTGGGAGCGCGAAAGCGGCATGGTTGCCTTTTAAACCACCTCGGTTGTGTTTGTTTTTCTTTACTGCAAAACAGGTCGGGCTGGCAAGGTGTCAGGGGCCGGCGGCAAGCCTCTCGAAAGGGGAGTGCCCGGATATCCTCCATTGCGTCCGGGGTTCGGTTCTTGTATAGGGCTGCATGAGGCCATCTCGCCAAATCCCGCATATGAGATGATTGAAGGAAAACCACTATGAAACTGGATGAAATCCGCCAGAGAATAGACAAGATCGATCGGGAGCTGCTGGTGCTGCTGCAAGAGCGCATGAGCCTGGCCATCCGCTCCAAGAAGTTTAAGAGCGCGGTGGTCGATCCGGGCCGCGAGGAGGTGGTTCTCTCCCGGGCTGAACGCATGAACCTGGCGCTGGTGCAGAGCTCTTTCGCGCGGCAGTTGTTGGGCACCATCATCGCCGAGAGCCGACGGTTGCAGCAGGAAGATCTCAGGCTCGTGGCTTTCCAGGGCGAACCGGGGGCGTACAGCGAAGTGGCCTGCCGGCGTCTGGTGCCTGGCCATGCGTTTATCCCCTGCATGGAATTTGTCCATGTGTTCGAAGGGGTGCAGGAGGGCTACCTCGATCTGGGCGTGGTGCCGGTGGAAAATTCCCTGGAAGGCGCGGTGACCCAGGTGAACGACCTCTTGACCACCACCGACCTGAAAGTGATCGGCGAGGTCCGCGTGGCGGTCAACCACTGTCTGTTGGCCACCGAAGCGGTGGATGTGCGCGACCTGCGGGTGGTGTACTCCCATCCCCAGGCGCTGGCCCAGTGCCAGCGTTTTCTGATTCAGAACAAGCTGGAAGCCCGCCCCTATTACGATACGGCCGGCGCGGCCAAGATGCTGGCCCGGGAGAACCCCCGTGCCGCGGCTGCCATCGCCAGTCCATTGTGTGCCGAGCTGTATGATATGGAAATCGTGGCCCAGGGCATCGCCGACGGTGCCGCCAACTCGACGCGCTTTCTGCTGCTCTCGCGTCAGCCTTACCAGGGTCGCGGCGACAAGACCTCCATCATCTTCGCCACTGCCCACCAGGCCGGGCGGCTCTTCAACGTGCTGCGCCTTTTCGCCGAAGCCGACATCAACCTGACGCGCATCGCCTCGATGCCCTTGCGGTCCGATCCGGGCAACTACAGCTTTTTCCTCGACTTCGAGGGCGACATGGGCGATGCCCACGTGACGAAGGTTTTCAAGCAGCTGGACGAAATGGGGATCGCCGTCAAATGCCTGGGGAGCTATCCGGCAGACCAATCCTCCTGAATTCTGATGCCATCACTGGGGGATCTCCAGATAGAAGGTCGCCCCCCGTTTCGGTTTGCTTTCCGCCCAGCAACGGCCTCCCATGCGCTGGGCCGCTTTGCGCACCATGGACAGCCCGATTCCCGTCCCTGGGAAGGCCTCGGCCGATTCCAGGCGCTGGAAGATGTCGAAAATGCGGTCATGGAAGCGCATGTCAAATCCCTTGCCGTTGTCCCGGATCCACATCACCAGGCCGGTCTCGCTGCGCCGGCTGCCGATGGAGATGGTCGGCCGGGCGCTTTCTTTGGAGAATTTGACGGCGTTGTCGATCAGGTTGCGCAGGGCCACCGAGAGCCCCTCGCCATCGGCTTTCACCGAGCAGGCATCTAATTCCAGGCTGATGACAATGCCGCGGGCCTCGATTTCGCTTCGATACCTGGCGACGATCTCGGCCACCAGATCGGGCAGGTGCATGACTCGCTGGGTGGCGGGCCGGTGCTCGACGCGCACATAGGCCAGCAGCCCGTCGATGAGTCGGTTCATCTGGTCGATGCTGTGCCGAATGGAGCGCAAATAAAGCCGGCCATCTTCGTCGAGGCTCTGGCCGTATGCTTCCAGCAGCAACCGGCTGTAACCCTCCATGACCTGTAAGGGGACTTTCAAATCGTGGGAGACGGAAAAAGTGAAGGTTGCCAACTCGTGGTTCTTGATGGTCAGTTCGGCGCTGCGTTCGGCCACCCGCTGCTCCAGTTCGGCATTCAGGCGCTGGATTTGATCCATGGCCGCCTTGCGTGCGGTGATGTCCACGGCGCTGAAGGTGATGCCGGCTTCGTGGTGCCGGGGGTCCAGGGGAACCGAGCTTAGCAGCACATCGAGGATGGTGCCGTCCGCCCGACGCCAGCGGGTCTCCACGGTGCCGATCCCTTTTTCCCTGATCTGGCGGTATTTCTCACGGCCCACGAAATCGTAATCCACCTGGCTGGGGTAGAGAATGGCCGCGTTCTGGCCGATCAACTGCTGCCGGCTTTGTCCGGTCATCTCGCAGATGTGGTCATTGACTTCCAGCAGGGTGCGGTTGACCACCAGGCCGATGCCGATGGGGACCGCTCGCAGTAAACTTTCCAGCCGGGCCGTGCCCCGTCGCAACGCCTCTTCGGCCGAGTTGCGGTCCGCGATTTCCCGCTCCAGACGGGTCACGGTCTGCGCCAGGGCCAGGCTGCGTTGGCGTACTTCTCCATACAACTGGGCGTTGCGCAGAGCCGTGGCGATCTGGGCAGACATGGTTTCCAGAAATCTCGCCTGGGCGCTGAAGTCGCGGACCTGGGTCTGGGATGCCAGGACCAGAACGCCTAACGTTCTATTTTCACAGCAAAGGGGAAGGGCCACCAACGAAATGACCCCGGCCCGCAGACATTCCTCTTTGGTGCGGCGCGCGTCGTCACGGATGTCCAGGGAGTAAACCGGCCGGCGTTTTTCCATGGCCAGGCCGCAAAGGCATTGGCCGACCCGGTGCAGGGAAACGTTGACCGCCCGTCCGCAGCCATGGCCGTGGATCTGTTTTTTGAGTATCAGCCGTTCGCCTTTCTGGATAAAGAGCAAGGCCACATCGGGTTGCACCGCCTCCATGACGATCTCGAGGCTGATGGCGGCCACTTCGTCCAGTTCCAGGCTCTGATTGATATGTTGCCCCAGGCGGTAGAGGAAGGCCAGCTCCGTGTCCGAGCGGCGCCGACGTTGGTGGATCGGCGCGCCGTCCGGCGGCACCGGGGTTTGTCCGCGTTGCGTGAAGTCGAGGTCGCAGGTGCCGGCATCTTGGTGGGAATGGGGGCCGGCGCTTGATCGGGGCGGGTAGACGGTGATGGTATTGCGATTCATAGCCATGTTCTGTCCCTCCCATTTATGGTGACGCACAGGGGAACATACCTGCCATATCGTCTCTCAACATTTCAGGCGGACATCGGATCGCTGCGGCCAGGATGCGCTATCCTCGGGCCACTTCCTGGTCCCAAAAACATGGATGCAGTCGTGAAAAATACCGCTCAGAACAAATCGCGTGGCAAAACCGTGGGAGCTATGGAGGGTCGATTCCGGAGCTGTAATGTGAGGCTGCTGAAACTATAATGCAGGAGAGAGATTGAAGTCAATCGGCTGGGGGGCTTTTTATCGCCCGCGAGGCCGGTGAAAGACCGTCCTCGCGGGCTGCCGGTTTTGGTTCCCGTTAAGATTTCTTGGACTTCAACGCCGCATGGGCTGCGGCCAGGCGCGCGATGGGCACCCGGAAGGGAGAACAGGAGACATAATTGAGCCCCAGCTCATGGCACAAGGCAATGGAGGCCGGATCGCCGCCGTGCTCCCCGCAGATACCGCACTCCAGTTCGGGCCGCACGCGGCGGCCTTTGGTAACGGCGATGCGCATGAGTTCGCCCACACCATCGCGGTCCAGGGTGGCAAAGGGATTGTCCGGCAGGATGCCTTTATTCAAATAGGCCATGAGGAATCCGGCCTCGGCGTCATCTCTGGAAATGCCGAAGGTGGTCTGGGTCAGGTCATTGGTGCCGAATGAGAAAAATTGAGCGTATTCGCTGATCTGATCGGCGGTCATGGCGGCCCGCGGCAGCTCGATCATGGTGCCGAATTTATATTCGATCTGGATGCCCTGCTCCTGCATGACGTTCTTGGCTTCGCCTTCCAGGGCCTGCTGCTGCACCCTTAGTTCGTTGACATGGCTGGTGAGCGGGATCATCACCTTGGGCAGTACCTTGATGCCTTCCCGGGTGACTTCGCAGGCTGCCTCGAAGATGGCGCGCACCTGCATGAGGGTCAATTCCGGGATCATGATGCCCAGGCGGACCCCGCGCAGCCCGATCATGGGATTTTGTTCGCGCAGTTGTTCGGCCTGACTCCGGATGCGTTCCTTGAGCCGGATCTGCTGGAGCAGTTGGTCGATCTCGGCCAGGTTGGCGGCATGGCCCACCCGCAGCTTCAGGTCGGCCAGCTCGTTGATCAGTTCCACCAGGTCGGGCAGGAATTCGTGCAGGGGCGGGTCGATGAGCCGGATGATGACCGGCAGGCCGTCCATGACCCGGAACAGTCCGGCGAAATCCTCCCGCTGGAAGGGCAGCAGGCTTTTGAGAGCCTCCCGGCGCTCGATGGGCAGGGTGGCCATGATCATTTTCTGCACGTGAGGCAAGCGCTCGCTTTCGAAAAACATGTGCTCCGAACGGCACAGGCCGATGCCCTGGGCGCCGTACTCCCGGGCGCGCCGGGCGTCGACGGGGTAATCGGCATTGGCCCATACGCCCAGCGTACGGATCTCATCGGCCCAGGCGAGCAGTTTGATCAGCCAGGGGTCCTTGATATCCGGTACCTTGGTCTGGAGTTGACCGATGAACACTTCGCCGGTGTTGCCGTCGATGCTGATCCAGTCACCTTCCAGGATCACCGTTTCTCCCACGCTCATGCGTCGTTTGTGCAGGTCGATCTGCAGGGCGCCGACGCCGACCACCGCGGGTTTGCCGAACTGCCGGGCCACCAGGGCCGCATGGCTGGTGCGGCCGCCCCGGCTGGTGAGAATGCCTTTGGCGGCCAGCATGCCATGCACGTCGTCGGGCTTGGTCTCGGGCCGCACCATGATCACCTGCTTGCCCTGCTCCTTGGCCCACAATTCGGCGATGTCGGCGTCGAAGGCCACCACGCCGTAAGCGGCGCCGGGAGAGACGTTGAGGCCCCGCGCCAGTACCTTGTTCCCGGCGCGGGCCTGGGCCACGGCCTGGTTGTCGAACTGGGGATGGAGGAAGAAATCGATCTGTCCGGGGCTGACCCGGGCCACGGCCTCTGCCTTGGTGATCAAACCCTCCTGCTGCATGTCCACGGCGATGCGCACGGCGGCCTGGGCCGTGCGCTTGCCGTCGCGGGTCTGGAGCATCCAGAGTTTACCCTTCTCGATGGTGAACTCCATGTCCTGCATGTCGCGGTAGTGTCGTTCCAGGTTCTTGGCGATCTTCAGCAGCTCGGCATAATCATCGGGCATCTCCGCGGCCATCTGGTCGATGTTCTTGGTCATGCGGATGCCGGCCACCACATCCTCGCCCTGGGCGTTGATCAGGTAGTCGCCTTCCATTTTGGGCTCGCCGGTGGCGCCGTTGCGGGTCATGGCCACGCCCGTGGCGCTGTCTTCGCCCATGTTGCCGAAGACCATGGTGACGATGTTCACCGCCGTTCCCAGGTCGTGGGCGATGCCGGCGGCATTGCGGTAGTCCACTGCGCGCCTGCCGTTCCAGCTCTTGAAGACCGCCTCGGTGGCCATCTTGAGCTGCTCCACCGGGTCCTGGGGGAAATCCACCTGGGTGTGGCTGCGAAAAATGGTTTTGAACTGGGCGGTGAGGGCCTCCCAGTCGGCGGCGGTCAGGTCGGTGTCGCTGGAGACGCCTGCCTGACGCTTGGCATGGTCGATGGCTCTTTCGAAAGCTTCGTCCTCGATGCCCATGACCACCGAGCCGAACATCTGGATCAGTCGTCGATAGGCGTCATAAACGAAACGGGGGTCGCTGGTCTGGGCGATCAGCCCCTGGGCGGTTTCGTCGTTCAGGCCGATGTTCAAAACCGTATCCATCATGCCGGGCATGGAGAATTTGGCGCCCGAGCGGCACGAGACCAGCAGCGGGTAATCCGGATCTCCGAATATCTTGCCGGTGGCGGTTTCGATGGCCAGCAGGGCGTGCAGTTCCTGATCCCACATTCCGTCCGGGAAAACCCCGCCGCCGGCCAGGTAGGCGTTGCACGCCTCGGTGGTCACGGTAAACCCCGGCGGCACCGGCACGCCGATGCGGTGCATGTCGGCCAGGTTGGCGCCCTTGCCGCCGAACAGGCCTCGAACCGCATCCCAATCCCCTTTGACATACTCCATGGCTTGATCCAGTTCATTGAACAGGTAAACCCACTTTTTCGTCTGCATGATCCTTTCTCCCGGAATTTTTGTAATGAATCCTGTTAAATATGAAGAAAAGCGGCCAGGACAGGTCGCTTCCGATCTGGCGCGTCACAGGATGGGTGGCCTTATCGTGGAGGCGCACTATAACCGATCTGCGTGGCGAAAAAAAGAGGCAGTGCCGCCGCTGCGAATCGATGGCAGGCCGTTGCGGCAATGCATGGCCCCTTTGGCTGCATCGTTCGATGGGTTGAATGGGCTGTTGAAGGCCGAGCCACGGGCCGAGGGCAGGGGGCGTGCTTTTCGAAACGCGCGCCGGGTGGAACGGCACCCAGAGGGATAATTACCGGTCAACCGACTACTTCGAATACTCCTTTTTTACCAGGCGGCTGCCCTCGAAGGTCAGAATGTAGAGGCCGCCGTCCTTCTCGTAAATCCACTCGACCACCTAGTTCGTGTCTTTGACCTTCAACTGCTCATCCTTGAGGATCTCATAGGTGGTGCGTTCGCCGACGGTTTGTTGGGAGGTGGGTTCGCCGTACAACTGCCGGACTTTGTACATGGTGTCGCCTATGCTGACGAAGGCGTTGCCGCAGCGCAAAGAGGTATCGCTCCGGCCGGGCTGGGCGGAAAGCAAAAAGAGACCGCCGGCCGCCGTCATCAGAATGAGAAGGTTTTTCATCGTCCGCTCCCGGTGCTCTTTGGTTTGGTTTCTTTGGCGCTTTAAAGCAGGGTGCCGATCTGCCGATAATCTACCTGAACCATCTTCGCCTGGCAAATGAAATTGCAGGCCGGTAGTATTGCCGGTTGTCAACCGCCCGCTTTTTGAATACAAACATAATATCATCTCTCCGCCGCCACCGCCACCGCTGCCGAAGAAAGGATGAACCATGACCAAATCGGACAGCATCGACAGTCCCTCGGCTTTCACTTTGGAAGAATTCCTCCTTGAGGCCGTCCTGCCTTATGGCCAACCCCATGTCGTCGAACAGGGTGCCGATCTGATCCTGATGGGCGAACCTTCCGAGTGCTTCTACTATGTGGAGAAAGGCTCCCTGGAGGTCTCCTATGCCGCCCATCGCACCTCCATCGTGGTGGCGCTGATCGGACCGGGTGCGTTTTTCGGGGAGATCGGCTTTTTCGACCAGCAGACGCGCACCCGCAACATCCAGGCCACCGAAGTGACGCGTCTGCGGCTCTTCGACCGGATCGCCATGAATCGCCTGCGGGACGATGATCCGCTGCTGTACGCCCGGTTCCTGGAGAGCGTGCTGCGCATGGTTTGCGGCCGCTTCCGCCAAATCCTCTCCGACCGCGGGCCCCTGATGGCCTATGCGGCCAGTCTTTCCACGGGGCGCGAGCGTTTTGCAGGCCTCCAGCCGCTGCCCATGGATCTGCTGGCCTCGCCCGTCTGGCAGCAGGTGAACGCGGAACTCGAGGGGTTCAAAGCCCGCATGTTCGACCTGGGCTACAAACTCCAGGCCGATCCGGACCCGGATATCTCGCCTGCGCATCGGGCCGAGGGCGAAGCGAGCATAAACGACTTTTTTCAAAAGGTCCGGGAAATGGATGGCATCATCAATGCCCGCGAAAGCGCCGACCTGATCTGGGGCTACGTTTTCAAAGAGGCTTTCCCCTACCTGATGCGCAGCCGCTTCTTCGAGCGCGCCTACTACAAGCCCAAAGGGTACGCCGGCGATTTTTACATGATCGAAATGATCTACCGCAACCAGCCCGAGGGCGACGGCAAACTGGGGCGGCTGTTGGATGGCCTGTTCTTGCAGCAGATCGCGGCCAAGGCCGTGCGCGGGCGCCGCCTGCTGCTGCACCAGACCCTGGACCGGCTCTGTCGGGCGCGCCTCGGTGCACAAGGGGCGATCCGCATTCTCAACCTGGCCTGCGGGCCGTGCCGGGAGCTGTTCGATCTGATCGCCCAGGGCGGTTATGACCACTCCATCAACGCCCTGTGCGTGGACATCGACCCGGAGGCGCTTCAGTTCGCCGACCAGAAGGTGAACATCTTCGATCACCGCGCCAGCGTGCGCTTCATGAACGAGAACGTGATCAAGTGGGCCCTGGGGCGGGTCAAGCAGGATTTGGGCCTGCAGGATATCATCTACTCTTCGGGACTGTGCGATTATCTGGATGCGCGTCTGATGAAAGCGCTGATCAGGCGCTGCCACGAGCATCTCAAGCCGGGCGGGGTATTGATCCTCGGAAATTTTTCGCCGGTCAACCCGGACCGGCCCATCATGGACCACCTGCTCTACTGGCGCCTGATCCACCGCGATCCGGAGCAGTTGCGCGCGCTTTTCGATCAGACGCCTTTCGGTCGGGATATCGAAATCATCGCCGAGACCCAGGGCGTCAATCTTTTTGCGGTGGCGCGGCGGCCCGCTCCATAAGCACCTTGCGGATGGCCTGGGAGAGGCTGTAGATGGTCACCGGTTTGCGCAGCACGGCCTTGACCCCCAGTTGACGGATCCGTTCGGCCGAGATCATGTTGCTGAAGCCGGTGTAGACGATGATGGGCAGGTCCGGCCGCAGGGCCAGGATCTCCCGGGCCAGCGCTTCGCCGCTCATGCCCGGCATGATCATGTCGGTGATGACCAGGTCGTAATCGTCGATGTGCTCGTTCAGCTCCGCCAGGGCATTCTCCGGCGATGTATACGCGGAGACCCGGTATCCCAGCGCGGTGAGCAGCTTCGCCCCCAGTTCGGCCAGTCCCACCTCGTCATCGACCAGCATGATCCGTTCGTTGCCCAGGCTCAAGAGTTGGATCTGATGCCCGTTGGGAATCTCCCGGCCTTCGACCCGCGGCAGGAAGACCTTGAACTCGGTCCCCTCGCCCGGCCAGCTCTTCAGATCGATGATGCCGCCGTGGTTCTGGACGATGCCGCGCACCACCGCCAGTCCCAGGCCGGTGCCCACGCCCTTGGCCTTGGTGGTGAAGTAGGGGTCGAAGATGCGCTCCATCAGGTGCTCGGGGATGCCGTGGCCGGTATCGACGACACTCAGACAGACGTACTTGCCTGGTTCTAGCTGGCTGGGATGAACGCGCTCTTCGGACGGCTGGGGCTGGATATCGATCTCTTCCAGCGCCACGGTGAGGGTGCCGCCTTCGGGCATGGCGTGGGCCGCGTTGGTGCACAGGTTGAGAATGATCTGGTGCATCTGGGTGGCATCGGCCACGACGATGCTCTGGGTGGCCTGGATGTTCTGTCGGATCGCCAGGGTGGCGGGCAGGCTGGCCTTGAGCAGGCGCATGGCCTCTTTGACGATGAGGCTGATCTGCAGCGGCTTGAGTTCGCTTTCGCTCTGGCGGCTGAATGAGAGAATCTGACCGACCAGATCCTTGGCCCGGTGGCTGGCGTTGATCACTTCCCTCAGACTGTTTTCCGCCTCCCTGCGATCGGCCATCTGCATCATCGCCAGTTCGCTGTGCCCCATGATGGCGGCCAAAATGTTGTTGAAGTCATGGGCGATGCCGCCGGCCAGGGTACCGATGGCCTCCATCTTCTGGGCATGGCGCAGCTGGCCTTCCAGAATCTGCTTTTCCCAGGCCAGGCGCTGATGGGCCTCGATTTCGCGACGCAGCTCTTCGTTGGCTGTGGCCAGCATGCGGGTACGTTCGCTCACCCGCTCTTCCAGGGCGTTTTTGGCTGCCTCCAGCTCCGTGTGTTGCAGGCTCAACAGCCGGCGAAGATAAAAATCGCGGCGGTTGTAGTACTCGAAGGCATAGCACATGGCCATGCCGATCAGGTTGGCCGAAATGCAGAAGAAAAGGTTGTTGGCCAGGATTTCCCTGGGCAGATTTTCGTTGTAGGCCGCAGTGTACGCATAGACGATGATGATGACCCAGCCGCAGAAAGTGGAGCGCACGAACCGCATCCAGACGAAACTGTAGATGAACATGAGCACCAGCATCAAACCGGCGTAATAGGTGCCGACGACCAGGGCGTTGCCGATCATGGTCATGTAGACGATGGCCAGGCCGCCGACCAAGCCCATGACCATCATCAACTCCTGCAGAAACCGCGTGGCGTAGCGGGAGTAGGAGCACAGATAGATCAACGCGAAACTCGGGCAGACGACACCGAAACGCACGGCCCAGAGGCGTTCCTTGATCTCCGGAGCCACAATGGCATCCAGGATCCCGAACATGGCGTAGAAGAAAAAGCTCAGCAGCAGCGCCACCCGGATCTGGGAGATCGACTTCTCCACGAAATCTTTCATGAAAGGCGTTTCGAGGAAAGCGCACTGCCCGGTGAAGGTCAGCGTCAGCGGGTGTACCTCCATGGGCAGGGTAGCGTTGTCCGGAGTGGGCGAGAACGAGATGGATTTAAACGTTGGCATGCCGGAGATTCCTTTTTCTGACGACCGCTATCGGATCGACTTCACCGTGTACCCGTTTTCCTGGAGAAGTTGCAGCAGGCCGTTGGGGCCGGAAAGGTGCAGCGCGCCCACCGCGACAAAGCTTTTGCCCTGGCGCAGATAGGGCGTCATGCGCGCCAGCATGAGGTGATTACGATCGTCAATGAGGCGACGGGAAAACCGTCGGACGGTCTCGCTGTCATTCTGGCGCCGGTTGGCCTCGTTCAAGTCGGCGATGCCACGCAGGTCGTCGGATGCATAGGCGTCGATGAGGCGATCGAAGAAACGGGGCAGATCCGTCAGTTGGGCCATGGTCAGCTTCAACAGCTCGATCTGATCCGGCAGGGGAAGCCCATCGAACACCGCCAACTGCTCTCCGGCCGTTTCCAGTCCGGCGGCGGGTTTGCCGGCGGTGGCGGCCCTCTGGTACAGCACCAGGTCCAGAATGGGATCGGCGCTCGGTTTGGGCGTGCTGAGCATCGCCATCACCGCCCAGGGCTTCATATTGCGAACCGCCGCTTCGGGCATGCCGTAATCGCCCATGGCCTTTTTCACCTGATCGTACAAGGTCGTGCCCAACAGGGCTTCGAGGTCCCGGCCGTCGGTGATCAGCATCCGCATGGCCAGTTCGGCCATGGCCGCCGGATCGGGCACCATTTCCATGATAAAGCGTTCAGACTGATCCAGCGCCTGGGCAACGGCCGGCCGCAGACGGACCACCCTGGGATCGGCGCTGTGAATGGTGCCCAGCAGATAACTGGGGGCGGCGCTGCCTTGGGAGATGCGCCACAATAATCCGCCTTGGAGCGCGGCTTGATCGGAGGGTCGTTCCGCTCCCGGTGCCGGCGTCTGGTCGCTGTGTGTCTCGGGCGGCGCCGCGTGTGGTTCGCGTTCCGGGATCGACCTGTGTTCGATGGGCGCATTGGGTGGGGGGCTGTCAGAGAAGTGCCGATGCCCATCTTTGTCTTGCCAGCGGTAGATTTCGGCCTTGCTGGGGCTGATCGGCAGGATCAACTGCACCACCATTAAGCTGAGCAGTATGCCTCGACATAGGTCCGCAATGGCGTGCATAGGTCTGGTTCCTGTGGGTTAAGGCCTTAGCTTAAAAGGGATTTTAATTGATTGTCAAATACTCGATTTCAGAAGGATCGATCGGTACAAAATGGAACGGGGATCGACAAAGGGTCCGACATGTGTTAGTCTGTGCGCCAAATGCGGCGTTGAAACCCGCCCGAGTGCCACACCCGACGGGAATGTTTCAAGGCATGGCGATGAAAAGGTCCCCCGCCCCATGCATCGCATGCTGGTTCCGCGGCCCGGAAAGCGAACCGGGAAGTACCAGAACGTGACACGGCTAAAAGGAAGATACGTGTGATGACCGCGCAAGCGGACCCCATCTATCTGCCCATCCTCACTCCTGCGCGTATCGAGGTGGGCCTTCGAACCCTGCTGGAGCAGCGCGCATCCGCTCCAGCCCGCCAGCAGGTGCGGCCGCGGATCTACCGAGTCCCGCCTCGCCCGGTCGATCAAGGCCTGGTCTACGGTCCGGAGGGCACTGTGGGCAAGACGCAGGTGACCGGCCTGGCGATCGATCTGTTTGCCTGATGCCGTCGGCATTCTCCTGCCATAAAAAGCCGATCAATGTATTCCCGTTCTGTGTTTGGGACAGGTGCCGTCTTGGGCCTGGGATGCTTTTTCCAATAGGTCGACAAGATTGAATGGCTCTTGGGGGGTTGCCTGGCCATAGCAGTGGCAATCGCGCCCCTCGCCGCATCGGTGCAACCGCGGCGGCCCGCCCTCGCGGCGTGCCTTGAGCAGAAACACGGCGAAGCAGACGGCGAATATGGCGCAGGCCATTATGAGGACAATGAGAAACTGCATGGAGGCCGACCTTATCTTGTCATTATTTACATGATAGGCGTATTTTCGCCCTTGTCATGGTTCGGCAGCCATCAGGCTGTTTTCACCTCTATACTAAATCGTGTCGATCCAGAAACAGGAAAATTTGGCCGGGCTCAAGACGCGCGGAAAATTGACCGCGGGCTATTGGCTGATATTTCAGGGATCAAATTTTTCGCGCAATGGCCGATTTCGGCCAAATCGGTCATTGCTGGATGGGCTCTAAATGGAATTTTGGTGCACGCCGCCTAACACCGGAAGGGGTGTCTGGACGGGCGTGGGAAGAATCCGCGGCCGGGCCAGGGCCGCGGCGTTGTGCTCGTAGAAGCAGGCCGGCTCGTACGACCAGCCCTGGGTCAGGCGCTGCTCTTCCTTTTTGATCTTGCGGTAGAGGAATCGGCCGATGGTGGCGGCGATGATGCGCGTGGACCAGCCGAACTCCGCATAAAACCTGGCCAGTAACGTGTCCATTTGGCCACGGATGTGCCTGTCGCCCCGAAAGTGTTTGCGCATGGCCCACACCGCGCCGGCATAGGTGGTGCGCAACCCCTTGGCTTCCTGGGCAAAACGAGCCCGGATGCGCCGGTCCGGATGCTTCTGGTGGCGCAGCCAGCCGTTCAGGGTGGTGCGGATCAGACGGGCCAGGCTGGGGCCGTTCACTGCCAGGTCTCGATCGAAGGCATCGAGCAGGAATTGTTCCTCCCGGCCGTCGCGGATATGCGGATGGCGGTGGTTGAAACGGAACTGGCCGTGCACATCCGCCGGTGGCAGTTCGCTCTCCGGAATCAATGTGCCCTGGGCCTGGTGCTGGGCGTAAAGGGGGGTTCCGGGGATGGGCGTATAGAGCATGAATTGATGAAAATCGCTGTCATGGGCGATGGCGTCGTCGATGATGGCATGGATGTTTTCCGGGGTGTGATGCCCAAGGCCGATGATCGATGACCCCAGCACCCGGATGCCGTGGGACTGCAGCCGCTTGACCAGTGCGCGGGTGTCCACGCCGTTGAGTTTGGCATAGCGGCTCTGCTTGCCCTCCAGCCCCATCCAGACCCAGGAGATGCCCAGGCCGAGCAACTGTTCGATACTGTAGGATTGCAGCACCCGGGCGGAGCTGAAGACATACAAAGACCAGCTTTTCTGATGCCGCTCCATCAGTTCGAGCAGGCGCAGGGCCCGTTTGCGCTGCAGCAGAAAGTTCTCGTCGAGCACGAAAAATGCGCGCACCCTGAGTTCGGCGGCGATGCGCTGCATGACCGCGAACAGCGCGTCTCCGGTTTCAAAAAAGCTGACGAACTTGCCTTTGCCGCCGAACATGGCCGAGGTCGAACAGAAGTCGCAGCCCATGGGGCAGCCCACCGAGGGGATCAGGATGGCCGCCGTGCCGCCGGGGGACTCGGGCAGGGTCACGCCCATGATGCGCGTGCCGAAACCCGACAGGACCGCCGGATGCCGAACCGGTGCCTTTTCGTCCTGCCCCAGGAACCTGCGGAACCATTGCACCCCGTCTCCTCTGACGATGTGGTCGGCGTCGACGATCTGGGCCAGGTCACACTTGTTGGCGATGTGGCCGCCGATGACGATGGTGGCCCGGGGCTGCCAGCGGCGCACCAGCGTGCACATCTCCACCACCTTGGCCACATTGGGCAGGATGGCGCCGATGCCTACGATATCGTAGGGTTTTTCCTGAAGCTCCTGGATAAATCGCTCCCGGGAGGGAAAATCCAGCAGGCTGCAAGGCGCATCGATATTGGCCTGCAGCAGCATCAACCCGAACGAGCGATGAAACATGCGCAGGGACAGGCTCCCCTGGGTGCGCGTGACCTGGTTCTGGTACAGTTCCATGGGATTGATGCGTCGGCTGCCGAAGGCATCGTCCCGGGCATAAGGCCCGAAGACGCTGCTGAGCAAGATTCTGGCACGGGTGCCGAGGGGGTGGACGGGTATTGCATGCATGCAGAAAGTCTCCTTTGGCATTGAACCCTAAAACAAACGTGCCTGTGCGGCACGTTCGCGTTTATCGGTTGTATTAACGGTCCTAAGCTAATAAACTTCAAAAAAGAATGAAAGCACGATGGGGGTTGTGACAAAAGTTTTACAAATCGGTGCCGCTTCGCCCCCGCCAACAAGGCCGGTACAATGTTTCGAGCCAAATGGTTTCTGCATCCCATTGCGATCTTCATCTTCTCCATCGTGGCCGTGGCCGCTTCTCTGGCCTTGTACATCTACTGGTATGTGGAAGTCAGTGCAGGACTCAAGGCCGTCATCCAGAGGGCCAATCTCGACCCCAACCAGGTGCTGGCCGCCCAGACCTGGGTGGTTATTCTGGTGCTCTCGATTCTGGTGGGCATCATTCTGGTGGGTATCTTCACCATCTTCGTTTACAACCAGAAGACATTCCAGCTCCTGCGCCTGCAACGCAATTTCATCAACAACTTCACCCACGAATTGAAGACACCAGTTACCTCCCTGAAGTTGTATCTGCAGACGCTGGAAAAGCATGATCTGAGCCGACCGGATCAGCTCAAATACATCGACTTCATGATCCAGGACGCCGACCGCCTGGCCGATCATATCAACCGCATCTTAAGCCTGGCCCGCATCGAGAGCAAAACGTATCGGGCCGAGTTCGTTTCCCAGGATCTGGTGGCGCTTCTAGAGCAGTTTCGTCGCAAGAGCAGCCATGTGTTCGGCGAAAACACGATCCACATTCGCCCCCCCTCCGGCCCGCCTTTTGTCTTTCCGGTCGATCTTTTCCTGTTTGAAATGCTGCTGATGAACCTGGTTGTCAACGCCGTCAAATACAACGATTCACCGAAGCCGCGGGTGGAGGTCACCTTTGTCCGCCACAAACGGCACCTTGCGATCCGTTTCGAAGACAACGGGATCGGGCTGCCGCGAAACGAACTGAAGAAGATCTTTCGGAAATTTTACCAGGTGGGCCGGTCGGAAAGCATGACTGCCCGGGGCAGCGGTCTGGGCCTGTACCTGGCGGACAGCATCGTGCGTCTTCATAAGGGCCGCATCCACGCACAGAGCAAGGGCCGCGGCATGGGGGCGGTCTTCACGGTCATGCTTCCCCAGACCGGCCGTTGAGAAGGACACTGGGCAGGAATAACAGATGGACCCCTCCGGCAAAAAGCGTATTCTGATCATCGAAGATGAGGCGCACATCGCCGAAGGCCTGGCCTTGAACCTGACCTTGAAAGGCTATGCCGCGCGCACGGCCGCCAGCGGCATGGAAGGTCTTCAGGCTTGGAAAGCGTGGCGGCCGGACTTGATCGTGCTGGACATCATGCTGCCCGGCATGGACGGCTTCTCCGTGCTGCGCCACATCCGTCTGGATGATGAGCGCCTGCCGGTTCTGATCCTGTCGGCCAGGAGCGAATTGGAAGACAAGGTCAAAGGTTTTTCTTTCGGCGTCGACGATTACCTGGCCAAACCTTTTCATCTGGAAGAGTTTTTACTGCGGGTCGAGCGGCTGCTGTTCAGGGCGCCGCAACCAGGGCCGGGCCTGTACGGAGCGGGTGAGCGATCGGCCACGTTGCAGGTGTACACCTTCGGGGCCAACCGCATCGACTTCGGTGCGGCAACGGCCCAGGGCCGAAGGGGCAGGATCGATCTCACCGACCTGGAAGTCAAATTGCTCAAGCTCTTCGTCACCCATCGCGGCCGGCCCATTACACGCGGCCAACTGCTCGAGATCGGCTGGGGCTATGACCGGCGCACCCGTACCCGCACGGTGGATAACTTCATCGTCCGTTTTCGCAAATATTTCGAACCAGACCCCAGGCGGCCCATCTATTTCAAGAGTCTGCGTTCGGTGGGGTATGTGTTCGACCACCCGGGAAATTGAATAGTGAGGCATCCGACATGCAGACCCTGGCAACCATCGCTATCGGATCGGTTTCGGTCGCCGAGACGGAGATCGACCCTGGCGGCGAGATTCGGCAGCGCGCAGTCCACATGCATGGCGGTCACCGGCAGCGAAGCAGGGACCTGGCGAGCCGATATTCAAAATTTTAATGGCAAGTCGCATGGCGTATTGGATTAATCGCTTTGACATTTCATCGCAGCCTTCCTAAAAGTTGCCGCTGATACCTTGGTTCCGAATTGTTGATGACCCTATAAAGATGAGTATGTACCGTACACACCGTTTCACAGGCTTTACCTGAGCAAGCGGCTGTTCGCAGCCCGGGCCGGCATGCACAGGTTTTGTCCGAGGATCGGTGCCCCTCTTCTGAGTCTTCTTTTCCAGCAAGTCCGCACCGCATCTGGGGTCAGATCGCTGAAGGTCAGATTCCAGTTCCCCTCTTCCTGGTCCGGTTTCAACTCGGCGCAGGCCGTTTGCCATAATCTCAGGCATATGCGCGAAAGGAGTTTTCCGGATGTCCCAGCCCATCATTTTGAAAAAAGAGCACCGCGAACGTTTCATCGATAAGGTCAAACATCTGCTGCCCAACGGCGGCAACCTGAGCCTGTGCCTCACCTGCGGCGCCTGCGCCTCGGGCTGCCCGGCCACCGGCCTGGAAAACATGGACCCGCGCAAATTCATGCGCATGGTGGCCCTGGGCCTGGACCAGGAGATCACCAAGCACCCCTGGGTGTGGATGTGCTCCATGTGCACCCGCTGCACCTACGTCTGCCCCATGGAGATCAACATCGCCGGGCTGGTGTACGAGGCCCGCAAGCTGTGGCCCCGGGAGGAGCGGCCCAAGGGGATTCTGGGGTCATGCGACATGGCCCTGCGCAACGAGAGCGGCAGCGCCATGGGCACACCGCCCGAGGATTTCACCTTCGTGGTGCAGGACGTGGTGGCCGAAGTGCGCGAATCCCAGCCCGGCTGGGAGAACCTCGACGCCCCGTTGGAAAAACAGGGCGCTCACTTCTTTCTCAGTCAGAACTCCCGCGAACCGGTCACCGAACCGGACGAAATGGTGCCATTGTGGAAGATCCTGCACCTGGCCGGCGCGGACTGGACCTACAGCAATCAGGCCTGGGGCGGTGAAAACTACTGCATGTTCCTGGCCGATGACGAGAATTGGAAGAAAATCGCCGACAACACACTCCAGCGGGCCGAGGCGTTGGGGTGCAAGGTTTATTTGAACACCGAGTGCGGCCACTCCACTTTTTCGGTCTGGCAGGGCAACCGAAAGTTCGGCCTCAACACTTCCCTCGAGATCGCGCCCATGGTGGCTTACTACTACGAATGGATCAAGGCGGGCAAACTCAAGGTCAGCTCCGAATGGAACCGGGACTTGAAGCTCAAGTTCACGGTGCAGGACCCCTGCAACCAGATCCGCAAGAGTTACGGCGACGCCCAGGCCGACAAGATGCGCTACGTGGTCAAGGCATGTGTGGGCGAAGAGAATTTCATCGACATGGTCCCCAACAAGTCCAACAACTATTGCTGCGGCGGGGGCGGCGGCTATCTGCAATCGGGCTATACCGAGGCGCGCTTCAAGTACGGCAGGATCAAGTTCGACCAGATCATGGCCACCGGCGCCGATTACTGTCTGACCCCCTGCCACAACTGCCACGCCCAGATCCATGAACTGGCCCACCATTTCGGCGGCAAGTACCACGTGACCCACCTGTGGACCATCATCGCCCTCTCCCTGGGGGCGCTGGCCGAAAATGAACGGGAGTATCTGGGCGATGATCTGAAAGAGGTGTGGTTGCCCGGAGAACCCGGAACACCCGATCCGTTCAGGGGATAGGCTGATTTCAGAAGATGACCAAAGGAGCATATCGATGACGGCGACCGCGGATAAAGACTTCGAGCCCCAGATACTGGCTTTTTGCTGCAAGTATTGCGCTTACGCGGCCGGGGACCTGGCCGGCAGCATGCGGTTGAACTATCCGGCCAACGTCAAGATCATCCAGGTGCCCTGTACCGGCCGGGTGGACATGCTGCACCTGCTCAAGGCCATCGAGGAGGGGGCTGACGGCGTATACGTGGCCGGTTGCCTGGAAGGCGAATGTCACTTCCTCGAAGGCAATTTGAAGACCAAACGCAAGGTGGCGGCGGTGCGCAAACTGCTTGCCGAGGCCGGAATGGCGCCCGAACGGGTGCGGATGTTCAATCTCAGTTCCGCCATGGGACCGCGCTTTGCCGAGATCGCCACCGAGATGACCGCGGCCGTCCGCGCTCTCGGACCGACGCCCATCCCGCGTATCGATCTGCGCGCAGCGGCACAAGTCCGGGAACAGACCTGAACTTTATACGGCACCGAGGAGAAGCACTTCCATGGAATGGGAGCCCAAAATCATCGCCTTTTTCTGCAACTGGTGTACCTACGGCGCCGCCGACCTGGCCGGCGTGAGCCGCCTGCAATATCCACCCAACATCCGCGTGGTCCGCGTGCCGTGCAGCGGCCGCATCAGCCCCAAGTTCCTGCTTTCGGCCCTGCGCAACGGCGCCGACGGCATCTGGGTATCGGGTTGCCACCCGGGGGATTGCCACTATATCGAGGGCAATTTTTACGCCCGCCGCAGGTTCGCCCTGCTCGACAACCTGTTGGCCTACATGGGGCTGGAACCGGGTCGGATTCACTTTTCCTGGATCTCTTCGGCCGAATCCACCAAGTTCGCCGCCACGGCCCAGAAGGTGACCGAAGCCATCCTGGCCCTGGGACCGGCACGGCAGTTCATCCGGACCCCCGTCGCCGTGGAGGAAAAGGCCGAGGCGGTCTAAGCGGAAGGAGAATTTGATCATGACCCAACCCATTGGTGCCGTTCTGGTCGCCGGCGGCGGTATCGCCGGCATTCAGGCGGCTTTGGATCTGGCCAATTCGGGCTATAAAGTCATCCTGGTGGAACGCAAGGCGGCCATCGGCGGCGTCATGGCCATGTTGGACAAGACCTTTCCCACCAACGACTGCGCCATGTGCATCATGAGTCCCAAGCTGGTGGAGGTGGGCCGCCACGCCAATATCGAAATCCTCACCATGACCGATATCGCGTCCATCGACGGGGTCAAAGGCGATTTCAGCGTGACCGTGCGTCGCAGGCCGCGTTATGTGGATCTGGACAAGTGTATCGCCTGCGGGGTCTGTGCCGAGAAATGCCCCAAAAAAGTGGAAGATGCCTTCAACCAGGGGTTGATCAAGCGCAAGGCCGCCTATGTGCTCTATCCCCAGGCCGTGCCGCTCAAGTACGCCATCGACGAAGCGCATTGCATCTACCTGCAAAAGGGCAAGTGCGGGGCCTGCGCCAAGGTGTGCCCGGCCGGCGCCATCCGGCTGGATGAAAAGGAAACCCGGCAGACGCTCAGGGTAGGGGCAGTGATTCTGGCGCCCGGCTATCAGGCCTACAATCCTTCGGGGTTGGACAACCTCGCCTATGGCACCTCTCCGGATGTAATGACCTCTCTGGAGTTCGAGCGCATCCTCTCGGCCTCCGGGCCCTATGGCGGCCACCTGATGTGCCCCTCGGACCGGCGCGAGCCCAGGCGCATCGCCTGGCTGCAATGCGTCGGCTCCCGGGACCAGAACCGCTGCGGCCATTTTTACTGCTCGGCGGTGTGCTGCATGTATGCCATCAAGCAGGCCATCATCGCCAAGGAGCATTCCGAGCATCCCCTGGACTGCACCATTTTCTACATGGACATGCGTACCCACGGCAAAGGGTTCGAGGATTGCTTCAACGAAGCCCGCGACAAGCACGGTGTGCGTTTCCAGCGCACCCGTGTCCACACGGTCCTGCCCGACAGGGAGAGCGGCCGGCTGTCCCTGCGGTATCTCGGCGAAGCCGGCAGTGTGCTGGTGGAGCAGTTCGATCTGGTCATCCTCTCCGTGGGGCTGGAAAGCCCACCTGCGCTGCGCCGGCTGGCACAGAACCTGGATATCGAGCTGAGTCCCGGCGGCTTCGCCCGCGTCGACGATTTCAGACCCACGGCCACTTCCCGGGATGGCATCTATGTCTGCGGCGCCTTCGCCGGGCCCAAGGACATTCCTCAGTCGGTCATCGAGGCCGGCAGCGCGGCCCTGTGCGCCGGCGCCGATCTTTCCGCCGGCCGCCACAGCCTGACCGTGCGTGCCGCGGCGCCCGCCGAGCGCGACGTGCGCGGGGAATCGCCCCGGGTGGGGGTCTTTATCTGCCATTGCGGCATCAACATCGGCGGCGTGGTGGACGTACCCGCCGTGCGCGATTTCGCCCGCACCTTGCCCAACGTGGTTTTTGTGGCCGACAACATGTACTCCTGCTCCCAGGACACCCAGAACATCATCAGCGGCAAGATCGAAGCAGAGCGATTGAACCGTATCGTGGTGGCGGCCTGCTCGCCCAAGACCCACGAGCCGTTGTTCCAGGAAACCCTTACGGCGGCCGGGCTCAACAAGTACCTGCTGGAGTTCGTCAACATCCGCAACCAGGACTCCTGGGTGCACATGGAACAACCCGCGCGCGCCACGGCCAAGGCCAAGGACCTGGTGCGCATGGCCGTGGCCAAGGTTTTACGCCTTTCCCCGCTGAAAGAGGAGATGCTGACCATCTCCCCGCGCGCCATGGTGGTAGGTGGCGGCGTTTCCGGCATGGCCGCGGCCCTGGCCCTTTCGCGCCAGGGGTATCCGGCCGTGATCGTCGAGCGCGAGGGCGCTTTGGGGGGCCAGGCGCGTTATCTGCACAAGACCGCCAAGGGGGACCCCATCGAGGCGCGCCTAGCAGACCTCATCACCCAGGTCGAGGCCGATCCGGGCATCAACGTACAGCTCAACGCCACGCTGACCAAGGTGGAGGGTTTCGTCGGCAATTTCAAATCCACGGTGGCCGCGAATGGCAATGAAACCGTCATCGACCACGGAGTCACGGTGATCGCCAGCGGCGCCCGGGAGTCACGCCCCAGCGAATATCTCTTCGGGCAGGACGAGCGGGTCATCACCGGCCTGGAACTGGATCGGCGCATGAAGGCCGGCGACAGACGACTGGCCCAGGCCCGGACCGCGGTGTTCATTCAGTGCGTGGGCTCGCGCGAACCCGAACGGCCTTACTGCTCGCGCATCTGCTGCACCCATTCGATCCTGGCCGCATTGCATCTAAAGGAGCTCAATCCGGAGATGGCGGTGTTCGTCCTCTACCGCGACATTCGCAGTTACGGCGAGCGGGAGGCGCTCTATCGACAGGCACGCGAAAAGGGCGTCATCTTCATCCGCTACGACCGCGACCACAAACCCCAGGTCCAGGCCACCCCCGAGGCCTTGGAGATAACGGTCATGGATCACGTGCTGCGCCAGCCGCTGGTGATCCCGGCGGACCTGCTCACCCTGGCTGCGGCCATCGTGCCATATCGCGATGAACAACTGGCGCAGTTCTTCAAAGTGCCCATGAACGCCGACGGCTTCTTTGTGGAAGCCCATGTGAAGCTCAACCCCTGCGCGTTTGCCACCGATGGCGTTTTCCTCTGCGGCCTGGCACATTATCCCAAGCCCATCGACGAATCCATCGCCCAGGCCCAGGCGGCGGCTTCGGCCGCCACCGTGCTGCTGGCCCAGCAGACCATTCGCACCAGCGGCACCACGGCCCGGGCGGAACCGCGCATCTGTTCGGGATGCGGGGTGTGCGTGAGCCTGTGCCCTTACAATGCTCCCTCTTTGAGGACCCAGGGACCGATGGCCGGCAGAGCCGAAATCAATCCGGCCCTGTGCAAGGGGTGCGGCCTGTGCGTGGCCTCCTGCCGTTCGGGCGCATTGCAGTTGCAGGGATTCGATGACGGGCAGATCCTGGCCATGATCGAGGCGGCGTAGAAGCAGGCCGAAGGCTGAAACAGCAGGAGCAATCATGTTGCAGTGCATTCATCTGGACCCGCGCGTCGAGAAGTGCCTGGAAACGCTGCGGCGCTCAGGAAAAAAGGCAGCCCTGGCCGCGGCCAAGGCCGCAGAGATCATCGAGCGCCTGCGCAACGGCGGCGTGATTCCCGACCGTGTGGGCACCGTGACCAAGCATGGCGAGCTGCGCATCAAGGGGGTCATGAAGTACGACCTGGGCAGCGGCTACCGCCTGATCACCTACAAGCAGGGCCCCCGCTTTTTTCTACTCTATGCCGGAAGTCACGACGATTGTCACCGCTGGATCGAGAACAACCGCGAGTTGACCGTGGATCAGATCCTGGAGCGCTGCGTGGTGCTGCCGACCCAATTGTCGGAAGCGGCCTGCCCGACCCATGAAGATGACGGCCATGGCGGAGAGGAAGAATTCGACCCCTTGGCCGAGATCTCCGATCGGGATCTGCGCCGGGTGTTTTGCGGTTTGGTGGGAGTCCCCGCTGCGCGGGGAGTGGAAAGCTGAACAAATAGTCGCCATTTCAGGCCCTTCAATTGAACTCAACGTCAAGGAGCGGAACGCATGCTGAATGTCACTGAAAAAGCGCAAGCGCAAATTGCGGATTATTTCAAAGAGAACGAAATCAAACCCATCCGGGTCTTTCTGACCAACGGCTGCGGCGGCCGCCAGATCGCCCTGGCCCTGGATGCGGCCCGGCCCGAGGATGTGATCTTCGAATTTGCCGGCATCCAATACCTCGTGGAAAAATCCTTCCTGGCCCAGGCCCAGCCCATCGAGATCGATTTCGCCGGCCACGGCTTCAAAGTCTCCTCGTCCCTGCAACCGGGGGGCGGCTGTGGCGGGTGTGGATCGTCGGAGAGCTGCTGTTCGTAATCAAGCGTACCCTTTGCCTGCATTCCCCCTGCGCGGGGGGATCCGGCGCACCGTTTCTCCAGCAAATCATTGGATTTCGCTATGGCGAATGATCCGCAGATCTAGATTATCGATTTGATCTATTTCCGCTATCCATGAAATAGAAGCCGGGTCAAAGCAGGCCGCGCGACCGTAAAAAAACATGCACCATGGACGAGGCTGAGAGACTGCGGACAATTCCAATTTTTCCGGAGGTGACAAATGAGCGACGCATACCGTTCCATGTGGAAAGAGTTAGGACTTGATCTGGAAGCTCACGACATGCTGCTGGGGGTTCTGGGCAACGCCTACCAAGAGATTTATCTATCCCAAAAAGAGCGCCCCGAGGGCATGGGTTATTTCGACTTCGTCATGAGCGAGGTGCACGGTCTGCGCATCAAGGAACTGCTGGACGAAAAGGCCGCCGGCCGCAAGATCGTCGGCTCCTACTGCGTATTTGTGCCCGAGGAGATCGCACTGGCCGCCAACGCCACCCTGGTGGGGTTGTGCTCGGGCGCCGATTTCGCCACCGAAGAAGTGGAAAAGCTTCTGCCGCGCAACACCTGCGCCCTGATCAAGTCGGCCTTCGGGTTCAAGCTGGGCAAGGTGTGCCCCTACCTGGAAAGCGCCGATATGATCGTGGGCGAGAACACCTGCGACGGCAAGAAGAAAGCTTACGAGAGCCTGGGGCATCTGGTTGACAACCTTTACGTGATGGACCTGCCGCAAGTGAAGTCGGAAAACGGCCGCGCGCTGCTTCGGGCCGAGTATTTCCGCTTCAAGGCGGCCGTGGAAAAGCTCACCGGCAGCGTGATCACCACCGAATCCCTGAAAGCCGCCATCCAGACGGTTAACGCCAAACGCAAGGCGATCCATCGCCTGTCCGCCCTGCGCGAGGCCGACCCGGCGCCTATTTCCGGCTTGGATGCGCTTTTGGCCAACCAGGTGTTTTTCTATGATAACCCGGCGCGCTTCACCGCCTCGGTGAACAAAATCTGCGACGAACTGGAAAAGCGCATCGAGGCCAGGCAAGGAGTCTTCCCCGCCAAGACCCCACGCATTCTCATCTCCGGCTGCCCCCAGGCCGTGCCCAATTGGAAGCTGCCCTTCATCGTGGAGGGTTCCGGCGCGGTCATTGTGGGCGAAGAGTCGTGCGTAGGCGAGCGCGGCACCCGCAATTTAACTTCCGAATCCGGCCAGACAGTGGATGAAATGATGGCGGCCATCGTGGATCGATATTTCCAGGTCGATTGCGCCATCTTCACCCCCAACGCCGAGCGGCTGGCCCACATCGAAGAGATGGCGGCCGCCTACAGGGCCGACGGGGTGATCCATTACGGCCTGCAGTTCTGCCAGCCCTATCTCATGGAGGCCATTCCGGTGGAAAAGGCCCTGGAGAAGAAGAACATCCCCTGCCTGCGCATCGAGACCGATTACAGCATGGAAGACGCGGGCCAATTGAAAACCCGCATCGAAGCCTTCGTGGAGCAGCTCAAGGGGTAATCGATGGAGAGGCGCTTCGCGGGTATCGACATCGGCTCGCGCACCATCGAGCTGGTGGTGGTCGATGGAAAAGGCAGGGTCGTAAAATCCCTCAAAGCCGACACCGGCTTCGATCCCATGGCCGAAGCCAGGCGGCTGATGGACGGTGTGGGCTACGACGGCATCATGGCCACCGGCTATGGCCGCAACCTGTTCGAGATCGCCTTCGAAGCGCCCACCGTGACCGAGATCAAGGCCCATGCCCGGGGGGCACGGGCCTTTTTTGCGCAAGCTACGAGCGTTTTGGATATCGGTGGCCAGGACAGCAAGGCCATCGCCCTCTTTGCCAACGGTAAAGTGAAGAAGTTCGAGATGAACGACCGCTGCGCCGCGGGGACCGGCAAGTTCCTGGAGATCATGGCGCGCACCCTGGGCTTCGATATCGAAGCCTTCGGTGACGAAGCGTTGCGGGCTGAAAAAGAGACTGCCATCTCCAGTATGTGCACGGTTTTCGCCGAATCGGAGGTCACTTCCCTCATCGCCAAGGGCCAGGACCGCCGGGAGATCGCCCTGGGGGTGCACGCCAGCGTCATGCGCCGGGTGGCGGCCATGCTCCAGCGCGCGGCCCCCGAGGGGGATGTCGTCTTTACAGGCGGTGTGGCCAACAATGGCTGTCTGCGCTCGCTCCTGGCGCAAAAACTGGGACGCAAAGTGCGCCATTCGCCCCAGGCCCAATTCGCGGGGGCATTGGGGGCGGCGCTAATTGCCATGGAAGGAAAAGGCCGATGAACATCTCTCCGCTGATGGATGACGGCTATGCCGGCGAGCCGGCCAAACGGGTCCTGAACTACATGCAAGGCCGCAAGCAGAAGGGCGACCCCATTGTGGGGATCTACTGCGGCTATGCACCCATCGAGCTGATCCAGGCCATGGGGTTGGTGCCGGCCGTGCTGTGCGCGTTTTCCAAGGTACCTATCCCAGCGGCCGAGACCGTGCTGCCGGCCAATTTGTGCCCCCTGATCAAATCCAGCTATGGTTTCATCATCGAAGGCACCTGTCCTTTTTACGCCATGTCCCAGGCGGTTATCGCCGAGACCACCTGCGACGGGAAGAAGAAGATGTTCGAGCTCATCGCCGACATCAAACCTACCCACGTGATGGATCTGCCCCAGGTGCCGGACGATCGGGAGGCCCGGCGCAACTGGAAGCGGATGATCCTCAAGCTGCAAGGCTTTCTGGAACGCACCTTCGATCGCGAGGCCGATGAGAAAAGAATCGAAGCAGCCCTGAAATCGTCCAATCGTAAAAACGCCCTGATGCGCAAGCTCTTCGACTATGCGGCCCTGATCCCGCCGGTGCTGCATTGGAAAGAGATGTACGACGTGGGTTTCCTGGCCCTGCCTGCCACGGGCGAAGAGATGGCGCCAATCTTGGAAGTCCTGTTGGAGAAGTTGGAGCAGCGTGTGCGGGAGGGAACCCATTTCGGTAAACCGGGAGCGCCACGGGTCCTGGTGAGCGGATGCCCGGTGGGCGGGGATGCCACCAAGATTTTCAAGGTGATCGAGGAGGCTGGCGGTGTGGTGGTGGCCCCTGATGCCTGCACCGGCATGAAGGCGTTTGCAGGTGTCTTTGAAGAGGACAGCGGCGATCCCATCGCCGCCATCGCCGACCGATACCTCGACATTCCCTGTGCCTGCATGACGCCCAATAATCGCCGCCTGACCGATCTGACGGCCATGATCGATCGCTTCAAGCCGGATGCCGTGGTCGATTTTGTATTGCAGGCGTGTCACGGCTACAGCGTGGAGTCCTACAAGATCGGCCGGCATGTCCAAGAGACCCATGGGCTGCCTTTCCTCAAAGTGGAGACCGATTACGCCGACGGCGACACCGGGCAACTCAGGACCCGCATCGAGGCGCTTTTCGAAAGCATCTGAACGGGTGACGGCGGAGATCGGCCCATGGAGCTCGTTTTTGTGTGCCCGCAAGCCCGGGCGGCATTTCGCAGCGAGAAGTACCAGATCGTGGAGAACCGGGGCGTGCGGGCCGGCGCCGATGGCCAGAAGATTCTGGACGCCAAGGTGGCGCTGACCGAAGCGTGCCCCTTCTGCGGTCAGAACCATGTTTATCCTGCCGATGAATTGGCTTGCCCATTCGGATCATAGGGCGTGTCCAGTCGCCTCGCTGAAAATGTCGCATCCCCATTGTCTCAAAATGTCCGCCGCCGGACCGGCCCTCCCCGCCGGCTTAAAGGCGCACAGATACCCTGTTGGATTCAGAGCGGGTGGAAATCGAGCGCGATAAGTGTTAAGGACACTCAGCGGCCGGTTGGGCAGCACCGAACACATTTGATCTTGTGCGGGCTCGCTTTAGACGCAAATCCGGTAAAATTGGAGAAAGGGGGGCGGGACAATGCAAATCGTTGTGCCTCAGGCCATGTTCTTTACCAAAGGGGTGGGCTACCACCGCAACCGGTTGCAGAGTTTCGAACTGGCCCTGCGCGACGCGGGCATCGAAATGTGCAATCTGGTGACCATATCGAGCATTTTCCCGCCGGATTGCAAAATTATTTCCAAAGAAGAAGGCTTGAAGCGCCTGAAGCCAGGCCAGATCACATTTGTGGTCCTCGCCAGGGAAGACAGCAACGAACCCAGCCGATTGTTGACGGCCGCCATCGGCCTGGCCCAGCCCAAAATCAAGAAGCAATACGGATATATTTCCGAGCATCACGGCTTCGGCCAGAACGCGCGACAGTCGGGAGATTTCGCCGAGGACCTGGCCGCCACCATGCTGGCTTCGACCCTGGGTATCGAACTCGATCCCGATAAGGCCTGGGACGAGCGCAAGAAGCATTACGTGGCCGGCAGGAACCGGCAGTTCGTCAGCCGCAGCATTGCCAAGGCGGCGCACGGGCATAAGGACGGCCTGTGGACCACGGTGCTGGCCTGCGCTGTCATGCTCTGCGATTGATTGGCCCGCAGGCGCAGCGGTTCGCCAATGCTTTGCGGGTATCGGTTGGCCCGGATTTCTTATGCCGCGCGCTTGAGAAGCAAATTCCGATCTGTGCCACCAGATAAACCAGCCCCACAAGAAGGCCGATGAGATGGGCCAGGGGAGTAAACCCCCCCATGTCGCCCAACGTGTCGGTGGCGAAGAAAGGAACCTTGAGGGCCGTTTCATAGGCGATCTTGAAGAGATGGACGCCGAAAACGGCGCAATAGATGACTTTGAGGCTTTTCTTCAGGCTCGGATCCAAGACATACAGGCCTGCGCCCAGAACCAACTGGGTGTTGATCAATCCCGATATTCCCCGGTAGGCAACCAGATCCCTTTGAAATAGCAGCAACCCCAGGCTGATGGCGACCGCCGCTACGGTCAACGCCTGCGTGTACCGGCGGCCGAGCTTCTGTTCGAAGACGATTCCCTGGGCGATGAAGACCGAGGTGTCGAGATAGAAGTGCGCGGCGCTCCAATGCACCAGGTGACCGGTGAAGAGGCGCCAGATTTCTCCCCGCAGGATTGCCGTCCGATCGAACTGTATCCAGGCGCACAGGGATTGAAACCACGGGGCCAGGGCATCTCCCAGGAGGAATCCGGCATTGATGAAGCACAACACGAGGCCTAACCAGAGGGTGATCTTGAACTGACCCAAGCGGTTTTTGAGTGCATCGAAAGTCATGGGCGTTTCTCTTCTTGCCGGGTCGTTAGGGTGCTTTCGCGGCGACCTGGCCCGTCGCCGCGAAAGTTTCGGTGTGGTCGCAGGTCAGCTTTTTTTCTTTCGATTCAGGAAAAGACCCGCGGAGCGCACGGCCAACAGCAGCGAGGCCAGGAGGATCGACACGCCTCCCACCGAACCGCCGCCGAAGCCGCCGGATCTGCCATGGTCCGGCCGGCCGGGGCTGCTGGCGGTCGCAGGCGGCATCGCGGTTTGCGTCGGCGGTTGCGCCTGGGCCAGCACAGGGCCCGCCGGGAGATTCTGCACGTAGATGCTTCGGCCGCCGGCCTGGGTGTCGGCGAAGAGATGATCCATGCCATCGGGAATGGCCAGCAGCACTGGTTCGGTTCTCAGGTTGCGGGAAAGATCGCCGGGGATATCCCGCTCCACCGCGATGAACGAGGTGTAATCGGTGACGATCTGATGGGTCAGGCCCAGTTCCGTTATCTTCGCCTTGGTGCTGCTGGAGATGTTGCCGATCTCCTTGTTGGTCAGCTGCCGGATGCGGGCGCGGGCCCATAGCACCGGCAGACTGTCGTGGGCCGGATCGGTGGCCGGCAGGTCGAGATCGAACTGGGAGACCACCTTCTGGCCCGCAATGTTTCCGGTCAGTTTGACTCTGGCCTGTCCGGCGTTTTCATAGCGGCCGATGAGCACCAGGGGCCGGTCGGCATACAGGTCGGGCAGCGGCTCCGGCATGATATCCTTCACCTTCAGTTGCCCCCAATCCAGGGCCAGGTCGGTCATGATGGGATAGGAGATCTTGGCGGCAAAGCGCTTGGCGATCTCCGCGGCGTTGTCCGTGTTGGTGATACGCATGGAGAATCCCCTGCCGATCTCGGCGGCGCGCTGGATCAGGAAATCGTTGGGTGCGGCACCCATGGCCACCGGGTAGATCCGTAGGTGCGCGTACTGCGGCTTGCTCAGATAGTTCAAGATAGGCGCGTCATTGCCCACCAGGGCGTCGGTGACGATAATCACATAGGCGTGGCGGTTCTCGTTTTCCGAGGCCGGTTTGAGCACCTGCCGGATGGCGGGCAGCATCTCGGTGCCGCCCGAGGAAGCCAGGCCGCGGATAAACTGCCGGCCGCTGGCGATGTTCTCCGGGGTCGCCGCCAGGTAGTGCGGGGAGAATTCGTGGGTTTCGTTGTTGAAAGCCACGACGTGGAAGCGGTCCTGGGGGTTCAGGGTGCCGAGGATGTACTCGGCAAACTGCCGGAGCTGGCCGATGGGCGGGCCACCCATGGAGCCGCTGATGTCCAGCAGCAGAACCATGTCCCGGGCCGAGACCTCGGCGCGTTCCACCGTGTGCTTGGGCTGGATGACGATGCCGAAGAAACCGTCGCCCTGGTCCCCCTTGTGGGTCATGGTCGCCAGCATTGTGTTCTGGCCGCCGACTTTATACTCCAGCACGAAGTCTTTGTTGGGAATCACCGGGCCGTTTTTCAGGCGGACCGTGGCCTGGGTTTCCGAAGTATTTTCCACGGCCAATTCGTGGGTCACACCGGTGATGTCTTGAAGGGGCAGGCCGGCGTCGATTTTGACCGTCACGTCGATATCATGTCCCGGCCGCATGCCTGGGGGAATATATTGGGGGGTGATCTTCGAGGCGTCCGGCACCTGGTCGGTGTCGTCGGCCCAGCCGCGGCCCACGTTGCCGCGGCCCATGGCCTGGCCGGGGATGTAGCGCGGCGCCACCACCATGGGGAAGCTGAAGAGATAATGGGCCCCGTCGATCTTCAGGGGGTGCACATACGCGATGTTGGCCACCACCGTGGCCCGGGGCGGGATGTTGACCAGCGACTGGGTGAAGATGTCGGGCCGCTCCTGTTCGAGCAGTCCGGCCTTGCGACCCTCCTGCCTGGCCTGCTCGTACTCCTTGCGGGCCGCTGCCTTCTTCTTGACCACCCCTTTGATCACTTTCTCCCCGATGCGAAACGCGTAGCCGTCCACGGCCGCGTTTTCGGGCATGGGAAAGACATAGATGGTTTCCAGCCGATCGTCGTAGGGGTTTTCGAACACCTGGCGCAGCCGCACCCGGGCGACGACGCCGCTGATTTCCACCGCGGCTTCGGTTTTGCGCAGGATGAGCTGGTCCGTGGCTGCGGGCCGGGCGGCAGCGGGCTGGAGCTTGTCCAGGCTGGCCTCGGCGATGAGCATCTGGCCCTGGGTGACGGGTCGGCCATCGATGGTGACATAATCCGCCTGGACGCCCCCGGCCGCGCAAAGCAGCAGCGTGCCGATGGAGAGCAGGATGGTTTTGATGCGCTTTAACATGGGATCTCCTTTCTGAACATGTTGTCTGCACGGGGAACCGGTCTGCCCGTACAAAAGCGCAAAAAGCGGGCCGCAGGGCCCGCTTTTATTCAACGTATTGATAATTTATTGTCTTATTCGATGTGGGAGGGGGAGTGGCCGTTGCGAACGACGGGGAGATATATGCATTTTATGTCCATATGGTGATCACCGAATGGATATATGCGTGAGATTTCCATGCAGCCGCGCCGGGGGCGACCGCGGCGCGGCCGTCTTCCGGTGTCGATCCTCGGTGCCCGCCGCAAAGGGGCTATCGATTGTTCGGGCACATCTTCAGGCATTCATCGCACGCCAGCCAGTAGTCGTAGCCGGCCGTGTTGATCACCCGTTCGATGTGCTTCAGTCCGTTGGCATCCTTGAGCGCCAGGGGATAGATGGCGTGCTTGATGGTATGGCCCAGGCACTTCATTTTCTCGAAGCGGCCTTCGGGTGCAAAAGCGCCGGCCGGGCAGCTTTGCTGGCAAGCCCGGCATTTGGGCGGGCACGGATCGCTTTCGATCAGCGGGTCGCCGGGGATCGCCGCTTCGGTCACCACGGCCGCCAGGCGCAGCCGCGACCCGAATGTGGGATGATACATCTGACCGCTGCGGCCGAAGGCGCCCAGGCCGGCCCGCACCGCGGCATGCTTGAGCGAAATGAGCCCCCACGGCTCGGCGCCGTGGAAGGCCATGGGCGCATAACTGGGGATCATCACGGCGTGGTGGCGCCCCTGGGACTCGATGAAGTTGCACAACCCCAGGCTGATTTCATCCAGCTGACGGTAGACCGTGTGGTAGGCACGGTGAAGGGTGTGCAGGTTGTAGCCCGGCGATGTGAGGACCCCGCGCGGGACTTCGATCCCCAGGACGATTACCGTTTGCGCGTTCTTGCAGACCGCGGCGGGATGATGGGCTTCGGGGGCGTCGCCGAAACGCGCCACCGGTGCAAAGCCCACCGCCGATACGCGATCTTCCAGATAGTGGGTGATGGTTGCCTTCAAATCGTTCTGCATGCCTTGTGCTTCCTTTCCTGTTCTAAGTTCATGGTAGGTGGGAAACGCCTCGGATCGCGCGCAGCATCTGTCGCAAGGCCTTCTGTTCGGTCCCATCGAGCACCGATAGAAATTCGGCGTTGGCCTTGTCCAGCCGTTGCTGAATGCGGGGCACCAGCCTCCGCCCATCGGGGGTCAGACAGATGTGAATGGCGCGCCGGTCCCTGGGATGGCGCTGCCGCTCGATCAATCCGGAATGCGCCAGCCGGTCCAGAACGCCGGTGAGGGTGGCGCCATCCAGTCCGGTACGCTCGCTCAGCTCTTTGGAGGTGACGGAATCCTGGTCCCCCAGAAAGTTGAGAACCATGGCCTGGACCGCCGTGATCCCCAGGTCGGCCAGGCAGCTGGTCCAGAAGCGCGCGCCGGCCTGACTGGCCCTGGCAAGCATGAAGAAGATGCAATCATCCACCTTTAGAGGCATCGCCGCTCCTTGGGATTTGTATACGAATAATTTGTAGACAAATTAAATCCACCAATGCTATGACGTCAAGCACAATTTGACATCCGAAGGTAAGGTCCTTCGGCCCCGGGTTAAAAGCGAAAAGCGTGCTCGACCAAAGGAGGCTCTAAATGGAGGTGTTGCGAACGCCGGATCGAAATTTCGAAAATCTTCCCGGTTTCGATTTCAAACCCAATTATCTGCAGATCCCGGACGGCGAGGGCGGTTCGTTGCGGGCGCACTACCTCGATGAAGGTCCCCGGGCGGCGCCGACGGTTCTGCTGCTGCACGGCGAGCCCAGCTGGTGCTACCTGTACCGCAAAATGATACCGGTCCTGGTCCGCGCAGGGTACCGTGCCGTGGCGCCGGATCTGATCGGATTCGGGCGCTCGGATAAGCCTGCCCGGCAGCACGATTATACCTACCAGCGGCATGTGGATTGGATGCAGGGCGTTCTCGACCAGCTGCAACTGACCGACATGACCCTGGTTTGCCAGGACTGGGGCGGGTTGATCGGGTTGCGCCTGCTGGCCGGCCAACCGGATCGCTTCGCCCGGGCGGTGGTGGCCAACACCGGTCTGCCCACGGGCGATCATCCCATGTCGGACGCCTTTCTGGCTTGGCGCGATTATTCCCAGAGCACGCCGCAATTCCATGTGGGCGGCATCATCAAGGGCGGTTGCGTGCAGCCGCTGCCGGACGCGGTCGTCGCGGCCTACGATGCGCCCTTTCCCGATGACACCTACAAGGCCGGCGCCCGGGTCTTTCCTTCCCTGGTGCCCATCCGCCCCGATGATCCGGCCGCCGCGGCCAATCGCCAGGCGTGGCAGGTGCTTTCGAAATTCAATAAGCCCTTTTTGACCGCTTTCAGCGACGGAGACCCGATTACCCGCGGCGGGGACAAGGTGTTCCAGAAAATGGTCCCCGGCGCCCGGGGATGCCCGCACGCCACCATCGAGGGCGGCGGCCATTTCCTGCAGGAAGACCAGGGCGAAGCGCTGGCCGGGGTGGTGGCGGATTTCATCGGGCGCTTCCCCGCGCAGGCGTGAAATCAAGCCGTCATGGCCGTATGCCGCTCTGCCTGGAACATGGCCAGGTTGGCGGCCAGCACCTTGCCCGTGAGCAGATCTTCCAGGGCCTGCTGATAATGGGCGGCGTCGAGCCCTGGGATCAATCCCAGGCGCTGGATGTGGGCCAGAATGACGATATTTTGCATGCGCGCATCGCTCAGGTCCGGACGATGCACGCGGATCAGGCGGGCGCCGAGCCTGGCGCACGCCTCGTCGACGGCGGCGGCCTCGACCTCGGCGGCCTGGCCGAGCCGCACGGGCAGGGGCTGCCACAGCGCGTCGTAGTAGATCAGGATGCCGCCGGGTTTGAGGGCTTTCCGGGCGGCGCGAAGGGCCTCGTGGCGCTCCAGGGCGACCACCAGGTCGGCCTGGTGGGCGGAAATCAGCGGTGAATGGACTTGCGAACCGATGCGCAGCTGGGAGACCACGATGCCGCCGCGCTGGGCCAGGCCGTGGGTGTCCACCGATTTGACCGCCAGCCCGGCATGGTCGGCGGCCCGCAGCAGCGCTTCGCTGAGCAGTCCGATGCCCTGGCCGCCCACCCCGCTCATGTAGACGTTGTAAGTGCTCATGCGTTCGCTCCTGATGGTCTGGCGGGCGGCGTGATGGCCCGGGTCGGGCAGGTCTGGACGCAGGAGCCGTCGCCGATGCACAGATCCGGATTGACCTCGATCCGGCCGTCCGGACCGCGGGTGAAGGTGGGGCAGCCGAAGGCCGCTACACAGACATGCATTCGTTCGCACGCCTTCTGATCGATATCCACCCGGCGGGGTTCGAAACCCGGCTTGCGGCGCTGCTCCCGGGTGAATTTGAGCATGCAGGGATGGCGGGCGATCACCACGCTGAAACCCTCCACTGCCATGGCCTTGCCCACCAAATCGGTGAGCTGCTCCTGCTGGTAGGTGTCGGTTTCGAAGATGGATTCCACCCCGAAGCCTTCCAGAATCCTGCGGATGGGGATCCTGGGCGTTGTCCCCAGGACGTTGCGTCCGGAGCCGGCATGATCCTGGTGCCCGGTCATGGCCGTGGTGCCGTTCTCCATGACGATCATGGTGATGTTGTGCCGGTTGTGCAACGCATTGATCACCCCCGGCATGGCGGCGTGGTAGAACGTGGAATCGCCCATGAAGACCAGTACCCGGCGACTCCGGTTGAACAGGGAAAGGCCCGCGCCGATGCCCGGGGAGGCGCCCATGCACATCAGCAACTGGCCCACCTCATAGGGCGGCAGATATCCCAGGGTGTGGCAGCCAATGTCGGCCACGGTGATGTCTGCTGCGGACAGGGCCTGCTTGATGGCGTGAAAGGCGCTGCGATGGCCGCAGCCGGGGCACATCTGGGGCGGCCGCTCCGGCACCTGGACCGTGTCGACAGCCTCCGGCGGCGCTGGCAGCAAATCGGGCCAGACCTTGTGCAGAATGCCGCCGACCTTGTCCGGCGTATACTCCCCGATCCAGTCCTCCTGGTCCTGTTTGCCCCATATCTTCGTCCGCAACCCCAGATCGTAAGCCTTGGCCTTGATCTCCATTTCCAGCAGGTCGTCCAACTCTTCCAGCACCAGCACTTCCTGGTGTTCGCCGAGAAAAGCGGCGATCTGACCGTAATCCAGGGGATAGACCACGCCGAGCTTCAGCACATCCGGTCTGGGTTGCACGTTTTCGAGCGCATCCATGAGCGATAAGAACGGCAGGCCCCAGGTGATGACCCCGCGTCGACGGTTTCCATGATCGAGCAGCCGGTGCAGACCGCATCGGACCGCTTGTGCCCGAACCGCCGCCAGGCGGTCCAGGGCCCGCCGTTTGAGCTCGGCCACTGAAAAGGGCAGGGGAATGTACGGTCCATTGGCGACATCGAACCGGGGGGCGCGATCCACCGCCGCGGGCTGCCATGCCGGGAAAGAGACCTTCTGTTTGGCGTGGCAGACGTGGGTGGTCAGGCGCAGGATGACCGGCATGTGCAGTCGGCGGCTCAGGCGCGCCGCCTCCAGATAGAAGGAGTGCACTTCGGCCGGGTCGGCCGGCTCGAAAACCGGCGTGTAGGCCAGCCGGGCATAGTGGCGGTTGTCCTGCTCGTTCTGGGAGGAGTTCGCCCCCGGGTCGTCTCCCAGCACCACCACCAGGCCGCCCGCCAGGTGCATCAGACTCAGCTGCACGAAGGTGTCGGCGGCCACATTCAGACCCACGCTCTTGAAGAAGACGGTGGCCAGGTGGCCGTTCACCGACGCGCCGTAGGCCACCTCGGTGGCCACCTTCTCGTTGGTGGAGAACTCGAAGTAAAAGGGGCGCTGTTCGGCGGGAATGGAAACGATGGCCGCGGCGATCTCGGGCGTGGGCGAGCCCGGATAGGCGGTGATCACCTGGGTGCCTGCCTCCACCATGGCGCGCACCAGGGCCGTGTTCCCCATGACGATCTCGGCAAAAGCTTCCTGTCGCAGAAGCATTTCTCCCATAAGCTTCATGGCATTCTCCCGTGTGTCGATTACTCCAGTCGATAGGCGACCACCCGATTGTCGAAAAAGGTGGGAATCAGAAGAAGACGCTTGTCGGCGATGAACGCCAGGTCGGCCGAGTTTATCTTCTGGTCGGTGGTGTCCAGCAGCGGCACCGCCGGTTTGCCTTGCTCGATGATCTGGGTTCGCCCCACCCAATCGCTGACGATGTACCTTCCCGGCGATAACAACTGGAGGCCGTCGATGCCGCCCGCATTGTCGATAAGCAGGGTGACCGATTTGGCGGCGGTGTCCACCTCGCACAATCCTTCGTCGGTACCCACCAGCAGCCGGCCGTTTTCCATGAGCATGCCATTGGGGTTATGCTGCTGCAAGGAAATAAAGACCGCCAGCTGGTCGTTCCGAATCGTATAGAGTCTGTTGGTCTCCATGTCGCTGATGTAGACCGCACCCGTGGGGGCGATGGCGATGTCGTTGAGAAACCTGGCTTGCGGCGCTTCCCAGGTCTTTTGGATACGGCCGGCGGCGATATTGATGGCGTGGACGCGGTCGATGTCGGTCACGTACAGTGTGCCGCGCAAGAGGCCCATCCCCTTGGGCGCGTTGAGGCCCGTGACCCAGCGCAGGTTTTCGATGGCGCCGTCCAGGTTCACCCGCGAGATGAACCCCTGGCCGTTCTTTTCCGTGGGATTGCCGGCGATGTTGGACACGTACAGAATTTGCCGCTGCGCGTCGTACATCACCGATTCCGGCACCTCCAGCGCCTGGGGTGTTTGCCACACCTGCGCCAGCCTGGGTGGATTCGCGAGAACGTGCGATGGGGCCCCGATTACAAAAAAAAGAAGTATCGACAGAGCGATTCCTGCGATTCCGGCTGAACGCATCCCTTCCTCCTCTTGGTCAAGGGGCAGGCGCCCCTGGTCAGCCCTGGGTCAGGCTGTCGGACATGAGGTTTGTGAAAAAATCGTCGGATTGATGATTTACCTGGGTCTGGAGCTTTTCAAATTGGTGCATCAACCGCTCGGCGAAAGGGGTGAGCCGCGATCCGTTGCCCTGGGTTTCCACAAGGGGTTTTCCCAGGCGCTCTTCAGACATGCGGATACGCATCCACACCGCCCGGTAGCTCATCTTGAGCGCCTTGGCAGCAGCATTCAGCGAACCGGTTTCGCGGATGGTGGCCAGCATGCGATAGCGCCCCATTCCAAAAACGACGTTTCCATCGCCATCCTCGATCCAGACTTTCGAGCGCACGGCAAAAAGTTTTTGTTCCTGGGTCATGGCCGGTTCTCCTGATTTTACGGGTGCCATGGAAAGCCATAGCAGTGTTTTGCGGGTTTTGGAACCCGCCGATCGTCGCGGGCGCTGTAAAAAGTTATTCTTGGTTATTAATGGTTATTAATAAGACAAACATCCGATCATAGCGGCTAAATATCCGTCATAAGACCTATATCAAGGTTGACATAGGAGGCCTTTTCTTTATAGAGAAACCCGTGCGTTTTTCTGTCGATGAACCGGCTGGCACCGTTTCTGGCACATTGTGGCATTTCGGATTTCAAATCAGGTCTGCGTGGCATGAATACATCGCTTTCCGTTAATCCAGAACTCTCGGCGACCGTCCGGGCCCGCAATGGCGATGCGCTGGCCGGCATCAACCGCTGCCTGGATCAAACCGCCATCCCCCATGAACTGAGCGAACATTTGCTGGAGGAAATGCTCGGCGGGATTCAAACCGCCGGCTCACCCCGGGACGCTGTCTATTGGCTGAGCCTGGCGCGCCTGACCGAAGCAGCCATCTTGTGCGCCGGCCATTACGCCGACAATTGCGAATTCAGGGCGGCGGGCGATCTGCTGGTCAATCCGCGCAAAATCCGGGTGCATGTGCCGGGCCGTGGACCCTCCTTTACCAAGGCGCGCCACGGACGCCTTACCGATCAACTGGCCCAGCGGTTCGCCGGCTGCGACGGCGGCCCTGTCGACAAGCGCGAGGCATCGTGCGAGATCGTCGCACCGGCCCTGCTGCCCGACCTGTACCGCCGTCTTTCGACTTCGGGATATTTCACCGGGGAATATCTGGCGCATGTCGAAACACGGTTGACCGCCGTGTCCGCCACCATCGCTTTCCTGGCAGCCTGGCCGGTGGCGGCCAACGAACAGCTGTACCAGCGGTTGCAGGAGGGGGATGCCGCCCTGCGGGAGTTTGTCGAAGGCCATCTTTGCCGCTTCGACCCCACCTGGTTCTGGCTGTTGGGGCACCGTATCCGGCAATCCCGGTCGCTCAACGGCCGCGCATCCGGAAAGGGTCTCCTGTCGCCCCTGGCGGATCGCGATGCGCTGGCGGCCCATGCGTCGCGCAACTGACGTGGTGGCATCGCAGGTGAAAGGGTCTCATGAAAGCACTTCCCGTTGAACAAGCCGTGGGCATGATGCTGGGCCATGACGTCACCCGCATCATCCCCGGCGGAGAAAAAGGACCGGCCTTCCGCAAAGGCCATGTGATCCAGTTGGCCGATGTGCCGGCTTTCCTCGACATCGGCAAGCGGCACGTCTATGTCATCGACCTGCCGCCGGGAATGCTCCATGAAGACGAGGCGGCCCGCCGCCTGGCCGCCGCCGTGGCCGGCCCCGGTCTCAGCCTCACGGCGCCGGTGGAAGGACGCATCAACCTGGTTGCCGCCCGGCGCGGCCTGCTCAAGATCGATGTGGCGGCCCTGCATCGGCTCAATGCCGTCGAGGATATCGTCCTGGCCACCGTTCAAACCGATCACGCCGTGACCACCGGCCGGCCGGTGGCCGGCGTGCGGGTCATTCCCCTGGCCGTGCCCGAAACGAAGCTCACGGTGGCCGAGAAGATTTGCACGGAAGTATTTCCCCTGATTCAGGTCAAGCCGTTCCAGGCCTTGCGGGTGGGCATGGTGACCACCGGCAGCGAAGTCTACCAGGGCCGCATCGAAGACAAATTCGGCCCGGTGGTCCGGAAGAAGTTCGAAACGTTGGGCAGCACCGTCACGCGCCAGATACTGGTGTCCGACGATGTCGGCATGACCGTACAGGCCATTCGCGAGCTCATCGCCGAGGGGGCCCGGATGGTGGTGGTCACCGGCGGCATGTCGGTGGACCCCGACGACCGTACGCCCGCTGCAATTCGGGCTGCCGGCGCCGAGGTGGTGACCTATGGCGCGCCCGTCTTTCCCGGCGCCATGTTCATGCTGGGCTATATCGGCGACATCCCGGTGCTCGGGCTGCCCGGCTGCGTAATGTACTACCGCACCAGCATTTTCGACCTGGTGGTGCCTCGCCTGGCCGCCGGCGAGCGGTTGCGGCGGGAAGATATCACGGTATTGGGCCACGGCGGTTTCTGCCGGGGCTGCGAGGTTTGCCGGTATCCGGCCTGCGGCTTCGGCTGTGGATAGGTCAAAACTTCCCATCGCGCTCAATATCGGCGTTGGGGCGAGGCGGCCAATCCTCGAAATACGACCTGTATGTCTGCGGTCGGCCGCCTCACCCCGCCTTGATCTTGAGCCCGATGGAAAGTTTCGAAACCGCCAATAGAAATTGTACTTAAACCTTAAAACGATTAAGGAGAAAGCACATGATTAAACGCACGCTACAAGTCAATGGGGTTCCCCGTATGGTGATCGCTCCGGCCGAAGCGTCGCTGGCCAACGTGCTGCGCGAGCAGCTGGGCCTGACCGGCACCAAGATCGGCTGCGGCCAGGCCCAGTGCGGTTGCTGCAACGTGATCCTGGACAACAAGCTGGTGCGCTCGTGCGTTACCAAGATGGCCAAGGTGCCCGACGGCGCCACGGTGGTCACCGTGGAAGGCATCGGCAACCCCGGCAACCTGCATCCCATCCAGCTGGCCTGGATCGTCCACGGCGGCGCCCAGTGCGGCTTCTGCACCCCGGGCTTCATCGTGTCGGTCAAGGCGCTGCTGGACGAGAATCCCAAGCCCACCCGGGAAGATGTGCGCGAGTGGTTCCAGAACCATCGCAACGCCTGCCGCTGCACCGGCTACAAACCCCTGGTGGACGCGGTCATGGACGCGGCCAAGGTGATGCGCGGCGAAATGAAAGCCGAACAGCTGCTCTTCCAGATGCCCAGGGATGGGCAGATCTGGGGCAGCAAGTACCCCCGGCCGACGGCCGTGGCCAAGGTCACCGGCACGCTGGATTACGGCGCCGACCTGGGGTTGAAGCTGCCGGCCGACATGTTGCACCTGGCCCTAGTGCAGGCCGAGGTGCCCCATGCCAACATTAAAAAAATCGACATCTCCGAAGCCGAGAAGATGCCCGGCGTGGTCAAGGTGGTGACCGCCAAGGACGTCAAAGGCAAGAACCGCATCACCGGCCTGATCACCTTTCCCACCAACAAGGGCGACGGCTGGGACCGGCCGATCCTGTGCGACCAGAAAGTCTTCCAGTACGGCGATGCCATCGCCATCGTCTGCGCCGAGAACGAGTACCAGGCCAAGCACGCGGCCGAAAAAGTCAAAGTGGAGCTGGAAGAGCTGCCGGCCTACATGAGCGCCCCCGCGGCCATGGCCGAAGATGCCATCGAGATCCACCCGGGCACACCCAACGTCTACTTCGAACTGCCCATCGTCAAGGGCGGCGAAACTGCGCCCATCATGAAGTCGGCCTCCCACGTGATCGAGGGTGAATACTACTTGCAGCGCCAGCCCCATCTCACCATGGAGACCGACGTCGGCTTCGCCTACTTCGACGACGAAGAGCGTCTGACCATCCACTCCAAGAGCATCGCCATCCATCTGCACCTGGCCATGATCGCCCCGGGTATCGGGATCGCCCCCGACAAGCTGCGCCTGGTGCAGAACCCCACCGGCGGCACCTTCGGCTACAAGTTCAGCCCCACCATGGAGGCCCTGGTGGGCGTGGCCTGCATGGCCACCGGCCGCCCGGTCTACCTGCGCTACGACTACCACCAGCACATCACCTATACCGGCAAGCGCTCGCCCTTCTGGATGAAGGTGAAGTTGGGCGCCGACAAGGATGGAAAACTGTTGGCCATGGAGAGCGACTGGAGCGTGGATCACGGGCCGTACTCCGAGTTCGGCGACCTGCTCACCCTGCGCGGGGCCCAGTTCATCGGTGCCGGTTACGGCATTCCCAACATCCGCGGCATGGGGCGCACCGTATGCACCAACCACGCCTGGGGCTCGGCTTTCCGGGCCTACGGTTCGCCCCAGAGCTTCTTCGCCAGCGAAAGTCTCATGGACGAACTGGCCGCAAAGATGGGGATGGACCCCCTGGAGCTGCGCGCCCGTAACGTCTACCGCCCCGGCGACACCAGTCCCACGGGCCAGACCCCCGAAGTGCTTCCCTTCCCGGAGATGGTCGAGAAACTGCGGCCGCTCTACAAGGCCGCCCTGGAAAAGGCCAAGAAGAACGCCACGGCCGAGGTCAAACGCGGCGTGGGCATCTCCGTGGGCATCTATGGCTGCGGCCTGGACGGCGCCGACGGCTCCACGATCCGTGTGGAACTCAACCCCGACGACACCATCACTGTTTACAGCAGCTGGGAAGATCACGGCCAGGGCGCCGATATGGGTTGCCTCGGAACGGCCCACAAGGCCTTGCAGCCCCTGGGCATCGCCCCGGAGAAGATCCGCCTGGTCATGAACGACACGGCCATCACGCCGGTCAGCGGGCCTTCGGGCGGCAGCCGCCAGCAGGTGGTCACCGGCAATGCCATCAAGGCCGGCTGCGATCTGCTGCTGGGCGCCATGCGCAAGAAGGACGGCACCTTCCGCACCCATGCCGAAATGACGGCCGAAAACATCCCCACCAGTTACGACGGCAAGTGGACCGCCGCCAGCGCCACCAACTGCGACCTTGCGACCTCCCAGGGCAAGCCCTTCTCGGTCTACATGTACGGCATGTTCATGGCCGAGGTGGCGGTGGAGACCAAAACCGGCAAGACCACCGTGGAGAAGTACACCGCCATCGCCGACGTGGGCACCATCAACAACAGACTGCTGGTGGACGGTCAGATGTACGGGGGCATCGCCCAGGGCATCGGCCTGGCGCTGAGCGAAGACTTCGAGGACCTGCAGAAGCACACCTCGTTGCGGGCCTGCGGTCTGCCCTATGCCAAGATGATCCCCGACGACATCGAACTGATCTATATCCAATCCCCGCGTCCGGACGGTCCCTTCGGCGCGGCTGGCGTGGGCGAGCTGCCCCTGACCAGCTCCCATGTGGCCGTGATCAATGCGATCCACAACGCCTGCGGTGCCCGCGTGCGCCATCTGCCGGCCCTGCCGGAGAAGGTGCTGGCGGCCATGAAGAAATAGAAAATGGTTTTAGCTTTTAAGTTTTAGGTGTCAGGTATCAGAGGGGGCGGGAGAGGATCCCCGCCCCCATCGACTTTTTGAGAGCAGCGACCATGGATCAAACCGAACTCAGACAGTGGGAGCAGCGCTGCATCCAGGAGGAGCCGCCGGAATGCACGGCCGCCTGTCCGATTCATGTGGACGTGCGTACCCTCATCGGCCACCTGCGCGAAGGTCGCTGGAACCTCGGCTGGCAGACCTTGACCCGGGTGATGCCCCTGGCCGGCATCCTGGGGCGTATCTGCGACGCCCCCTGCCAGAGGCGCTGCAAACGTGCGCAAGCCGGCGGCGCCATTGCCATCGGCGCCCTGGAGCGCGCCTGCGTGAACCTGGCCGACGGCGGCTATCGCCTCATGCCGCTGCCGGCCAAGAGCAAAAAGATCGCGGTCCTGGGCAGCGGGTTGAGCAGCCTCACGGCCGCCTGGGACCTTTCGCGCAAGGGCTACCCGGTTACGCTTTTCGAAGCCGGACCGCAGCCCGGCGCCGGCTTGTGGGCCGTTCATTCGAGTATCCTGACCTTTGATATCCTGCGCGCGGAACTGGCCTGGCTGGAAAAATGGGGCGTCCGCTTCGAAACCGATCATCCGCTCCACAGCCGGACATTCCTTTCTCAAACCATCGAGAATTTCCAGGCCGTTTACATCGGTCTGGACGCGGTGGCCTCGCCCGAATGGGAACTGGCCCGCACGGACGATGGGTGGGTGCGCGCAGACCATGCCACCTTCGCCACCAGCCACCCCCAGGTATTTGCCGGCGGCGCGAGCCGGTCGGTGATTCTCCAGGCCGCCCAGGGCCGCTGGGCCGCCACCACCATCGATCGGGTCCTGCAGAAAGTCTCCCTGACCGCCGGCCGGGACAAAGAGGGGCCTTATGCCACCCGGCTCTTCACCCGCCTCGACGGGGTCGCATCCCAGCCGACCGTGGCCATGGCCGACCCGATGAGCGGCTACACGGCCGACGAAGCCCGGACCGAAGCCGGCCGCTGCCTGCAGTGCGAGTGCCTGGAGTGCGTCAAGGTCTGCCCTTACCTGGCGGCGTTCGGCGCCTATCCCCGCAAGTACGTCCGGGAGATCTACAACAACGAATCCATCGTCATGGGCACCCGCACGGCCAACCGCCTGATAAATTCGTGCAGCCTGTGCGGCCTGTGCGAGACGGTCTGCCCCGAAGATTTCGCCATGCAGGAGATCTGCCTTGCGACCCGCCGCAGCATGGTGGACAAGGAAAAGATGCCGCCCTCGGCCCATGAGTTCGCCCTGGAAGACATGGCCTTCAGCCAGAGCGACGCATTTCTGCTGGCGCGCCATGCACCGGGACTGGACCGGAGCAGCCATCTTTTCTTCCCCGGCTGCCAGTTGTGCGCCTCAGCTCCGGACCAGGTCGCGGCGCTCTACGATTACCTGCGAACCCGACTCGGCACCGTGGGCCTGATGCTGGGCTGCTGCGGCGCGCCGGCTTTCTGGTCCGGGCGCCAGGCCCAAAGCGAGGAGATCCTGGGCCACTGGCAGGCCCAATGGGAAGTCTTGGGCCGTCCCCGGCTGCTCCTGGGCTGTTCCACCTGCCATCAAATGTTCCGCGAGCGACGCCCCCGGGTGCCCATTCAGTCGGTGTGGGAGACCCTCGCCGAGGTGGGGTTGCCGCCGTCCGGGGGCGCCGTGACGGCTGCGGCCCTGGCCGTTCACGATCCCTGCACCACGCGGACGGCACCCTCCATCCAGGCCGCCGCGCGAGGCCTGCTGACCGAGCGGGGGGTAGTGCCCATGGAGTTGGCTCTGGGGCGCGAGACCACCGAATGCTGCGGCTTCGGCGGGCTGATGGAGAACGCCAACCCCGAGCTCGCCCGGGAGGTGACCCGCCGCCGTTCGACCCTCAGCGACCACGACTACCTGACTTACTGCGCCATGTGCCGCGACCGCCTGGCTGCGGCCGGCAAGCGCACCCTGCATTTGCTGGATTTGATCTTCCCCCTGGCCGGCGAGCCCGATGCAGCCGCAAGACCCCGGCCGGGATGGTCGTTGCGCCGGGAGAACCGCGCCCGGCTCAAGTCCGATCTGCTGGAACGGCTGTGGGGCGAAAGCGCCCCGCACAAAGCGGCCTATGGTTCCATTCGGCTGCAGATGGCCGCCGGTGTCGGTGAACTTTTGGAAGCAAGACGCATCCTCACCGAAGATCTCCAGCAGGCCATCGCCCAGGCCGAGGCATCGGGCCGGAAATTCTACCACCCGGTCACCGGGCGCTTCCGGGCGGCTGCGCGCCCCCGGCACGTGACCTTCTGGGTGGAATACGGGAGCACCCCGGGTGGCTTCGAGGTCTTCAATGCCTATTGCCATCGCATGGCCGTCACGAGCGGCCCAGCCGCCCAGGGGGCCGATAGCGTGCGGGCGGTCGATCGAAACCAATGGGCCGAAGATTTGGCCTGGCATTGCACCATGTGCCGTCAGCCGCTTTCCATCGGCCCGGTCAGTGCCGCCTACATGAACAACAGCTTCACCACCGAGATGCCCGCTTGCCCGGCCTGCGGCCTGGTGCTGGTGCCCGAACCCTTGGCCCTGGGCAAGATGGCGGAAGTCGAGCAGATATTGGAAGACAAATGATAACAAAAATGGTCTTAGGTTTCAGGGGAAGGATAGGAGTCGATCGGGATGGGGAGGTCCAGCCATCTTTATGAATCGCCGGCCTTGAGGGCCGTCACCGGTCCCGCCATCCGTCCGGGCGGGTTGGCCCTGACCGAGCGGGCGCTGGCCCTCTGCCGCCTGCCCATGGATGCCCTGGTACTGGATGTGGGCTGCGGCAGCGGCGCCACCGTGGCCCACCTGCGTCACTGCCACGGATTGCGGGCCATCGGCCTGGACCTATCTCCGACGCTGTTGGCCGAAGGACGGCGGCTGGACGCTGCGCTGCCCCTCCTCCAGGCACGGGCCGAACGGCTGCCGTTGCGGGATGCCCGGCTGACCGCGATTTTCAGCGAATGCCTGCTGTCGCTGGTGGCCGATCCGGCTGCCGCCCTGGCCGACTGGCATCGCGTCCTGGCCGCCGACGGTTTTCTGGTGGTGTCGGATCTTTACGCCCGCGCCGGTCGATGGGCCCAGCAAGCTTGTGCTTCCGCGCCCGGGTGCCTGGCCGGGGCCGTGCCGCGGGACCTGCTTCTGGCGCGCATGCAGGCAGCCGGATTCGATGTGCTGCTCTGGGAAGATCATACCCCCCTGCTCAAGCAGTTGGCCGCCCGCCTGGTGTGGGCGCACGGCTCCCTGGCCGCCTTCTGGCAGGCGGCCGGCGCGGGATGCGGTGGCGGAATCCCGGGCGGCGGGCGGCCGGGATATTACTTGATGGTGGCCCGGAAAACAGGCTGAGGAGTGCTGACTTCCCATATCGACAGGTCAGGCTCCGGAAGAGGAAGCAGACCATGGACGATCTCATGCTGCGCATGCTGCGCTGGGGACAACAAGGCTACAGCTGTGCCCAAATACTCCTGCTGCTGGCTTTGGAGGCGCGGGGGGAATCCAATCCGGGGCTGGTGCGCGCCATGGCCGGGCTGGCGTATGGCTGCGGGGCCGGGCGGGCCGCTTGCGGCGCGCTGACCGGCGGCTGCTGCCTGCTGGCCTATCTGGCGGTGGAAGTGGACGCCGCCGACCGTCCCGTGGAGTGTTTGCCCAGCATGCTCCAGGAACTCTCCGACTGGTTCGAGGCACGCGCGGGGCAGGCCCACGGCGACATTACCTGCGAAGTGATCGTGGGCGAGAGCGGTCCGGCCGCATCCCGCCATATCTGCGGCGCCATCGTGGCCGAAACCTATGGCAAGGCCATGGAGATTCTAACGGCCAGCGGCGTGGCCCCATGACGAAATTTGCCACCCAAAGCCTCTGTCCCGTCTGCCTGGCGCGCATTCCGGCCCATCGGGTCGTCCGCGGGGAGGATCTCTTCCTGAAGAAGCATTGCCGCGCCCACGGGTGGTTCCAGACGCCCATCTGGCGAGGGGCGCCGGCGATAGGGGCGTGGCAGCGGCCCAAGATTCCCACCCGGCCGGTCCTGGCCGGACATGCGGTGGAAAAGGGGTGCCCTTTCGACTGCGGACTGTGTCCGGAGCACCGGCAGCGGTCGTGCACGGTGATCCTGGAGGTGACCCGGCGGTGCGACCTTTGCTGCCCGGTGTGCTATGCCGGTTCCGGCCCCAGGGGCCGTGACCCCGCCGTGGAAGAGATCGCCGGCTGGTTCGAAGGGCTGCGCCGCGCCGGCCGGGGGGCCAACATCCAGCTCTCCGGCGGCGAACCGACCCTGCGCGACGATTTGCCCGCGCTGGTGGCCCTGGGCCGCCAGGCCGGCTTCGGGTTCATCCAGATCAACACCAACGGCCTGCGCCTGGCCGCCGAACCCGACTATGCCGCGGCCCTGCGGTCGGCCGGGGCCGCCTCGATCTTTTTGCAGTTCGACGGCGTCACCGACACGGTCTATCGGAAGCTGCGCGGTCGGGCCCTGTGGGCTGTCAAACAGGCCGCCGTCGCTGCCTGCGCCCGGGCCGGCCTGGGGGTGGTGCTGGTGCCCACCCTGGTGCCGGGGGTCAATATCGATCAGGTGGGCCGCATTTTAGACCAGGCCGTGGCCTGGTATCCCACGGTGCGGGGCGTCCATTTCCAGCCGGTGAGCTATTTCGGCCGCCATCCGGGACCGCCGACCGACAAGGATCGCCTGACCCTGCCCGAGTTGATGCGCGCCGTCGAAACCCAGAGCGGGGGGCGCTTTAAGGCCGATCATTTCCGGCCGCCGGAGTGCGAGCATGCCCTCTGTTCATTCCATGCCCAGTACCTGCTTTCCGAAGAGGGGCGGCCGCGACCCCTGCACCCCCTGCCCATGGCGCCAGCGGAAAAACAGCCCATTCGCGCCGAAGAGGGGGCGGCCCGGGCCATCGGCGCGGTGGCGCGCCAGTGGGCCGGCCCGTCGTCCTGCCGGGGAGGCAGCTGCTGCGGCGCGGCCACCGTTTCCGCCGGGAACGCCCAGGCCATGACCCTGGACGAATTCCTGGCGGCGGCCCGTTCCCGTACCTTTTCGGTGTCGGCCATGGCCTTCCAGGATGTCTGGAACCTCGATCTGGAGCGGGTGCAGGGGTGTTGCATCCATGTCCTGGCGGCCGACGGCCGTTTGATTCCCTTTTGTCTCTACAACCTGACGGCGGCCGACGGCCGTCCCCTTTACCGGCCATGACCAAGGTAGCGCGCACACCGCTGGAGAACTGGATCGCCGCCCGCATCGGATTGAAAGCGGGGCAGGGGCTGACACCGGCGCGCCTGGCCGCCTGGCAGCTGGCGCGCCTCAACGAGACCCTGGCCCATGCCCACGCCAACAGCGCATTCTACCGGGATCAATGGGGCGGCCGGGCCGCGCCGCGGCTGGCGCGTCTGGATGCCGTCACCGGCCTGCCGTTCACTTCGGCCGAAGCCCTGCGCCGGGACCCCCTGCAGTTGCTGTGCGTCTCCCAGAGCGCGGTGGCCCGGGTGGTCACCCTGCGCACGTCGGGCACCACCGGAGATCCCAAGCGGATCTTCTTCACTGCAGAAGATCTCGAGGCGACCATCGATTTCTTCCACCACGGCATGTCCACCCTGGTCGGCCCCGGAGATCGGGTGCTGATCCTGTTGCCCGGCGAGTTGCCCGACAGCGTGGGCGATCTGCTGCAAAAGGGCCTGGCCCGCCTGGGCGCACAGGGCATCGTCCACGGCCCGGTGTGCGATCCGGCCCTGACGCTCCGGGCCATCGCGGATCAGCGCATCCGCTGCCTGGTGGGCATTCCCGTGCAGGTGCTGGCCCTGGCGCGCCACCCCGACGGCGCGCGCATCGGCTGCGAGACCCTGCGCAGCGTGCTGCTCAGCACCGACTACGTGCCTGATGCCGTAGCGACCGCCCTCCGGGAGAGTTGGGGCTGCCAGGTGTTCCAACACTATGGCATGACCGAGATGGGGTTCGGCGGCGGGGTGGCCTGTGCCGCCCTTTCGGGCTATCATCTGCGCGAGGCCGACCTCTTCTTCGAGATCGTCGACCCGGTCAGCGGCCAGCCGGCGGGCAACGGCCGCACCGGCGAAGTGGTGGTGACCACCCTGACCCGGCGGGCCATGCCATTGATCCGCTGCCGCACCGGCGACCTGGCGGCCTGGATCGACGCGCCCTGCCCCTGCGGCACCTTGCTGCGCCGCATGGCCTGGGTGCGGGGCAGGCGGCAGGAAGCGCGCCGATTGGCCGACGGCATCCTGCTCGAGATGCGCGCCCTGGATGAAGCGCTGTTTGCCCTGCCCGAAGTGATTGATTATCAGGCGGCTTTGTGGCAGGCGGACGATGGCGACCATCTGCGGCTGACCCTGGTTTGCGCCAGGGCCCATGAGCCCCTGGCCTCCCTGGCGGCCGCCGCGCTTTCAAAGGTGCCGGCCATCCGGGCCGCGGCGGCCAACGGCAGTTTGCGGGTGGATCCGCCGATCGTGGAAGTGCGGCTCCACAGCGTCCAGCCGGCGACCAAGCGGATGATCGACGACCAGAGAAATAGAAAGTATGCGGTGAATTGAATAGCCCAAAGGACATCGTTGCATGAAGAGCTTAGCGGAAACTGCGTGCCAATGGTTGCGCCAAGGCGATAACCTGGTCCTGGCCAAAATCGTCAGCCGGCAAGGTTCCACCCCGCGCGCCGCCGGCACCCAGATGGTGGTGGCCCGCGGCGGCCGGATTGCCGGCACCATCGGCGGCGGCCTGTTGGAGGCCAAGGTGATGGCCCAGTGCGAGTCGCTGCTCGACGGCGGCGTCGGGCGGTGGCTGCGTTTCGATCTGAACTACACCGAGGTGGCCGGTTCGGACATGATCTGCGGCGGCGGCCTGGAGGTGGTGGTGCTGCCCGTCGCGGCCAATGCCGAAAACACGGCGATCTTCGATCGCTGGTGCCGTCTGGAGGCGGACGGCGGCAAGGGGCAGCTGATCATCGCCCTTCAAAAGGAGGGAGAAGCCATCCGCCAATGGCACCTCGCCCTGGCGGAAAACGACGGCCGCCGCCTCGGCCATCTGCCGCTTTCTGAGGCCGCCCTGGCAGCGGTGGTGCAAGGCGCCCAGGCGGCCGCCGTCATGCGGACCAGCCACTTGGAAGCGTATGACCTGATCGTGGAACCGATCCGCAAACCCAAGACCGCTTTTCTGCTCGGCGCCGGACACGTGGCCCAGCCCACGGCCCATATGGCGGCCCTGGTGGGATTCCGGGTGGTGGTGCTCGACGACCGGGCGGCCTTTGCCAACCCGGCGCGCTTTCCCGATGCCCACGCGGTGCGCGTGCTGCCTGACTTCGAGCGCCCCTTCGAAGGCTTGACCGTGGACCGGGATGGCTTTATCGTCATCGTCACCCGCGGCCACCTGCACGACAAAGTCGCCCTGGCCCAGGCCTTGAAGACCGAAGCGGCCTACATCGGCATGATCGGCAGCCGGCGCAAGCGCGACCAGATCTTCCACCGCCTGCGGACCGAAGGGTTCGGCGACGCCGATCTCCAGCGGGTGCACTCGCCCATCGGCCTGAACATCGGCGCCGAGACGCCGGAAGAGATCGCGGTGAGCATCGTGGCGGAGATGATACAGATCAAGAGTGGTATTGGGTTTTAGGTGTCAGGTCTTAGGTGAAGGTTTGGGCCGATTTGGAAGAAGGGTTATGGCAAGCGAGCAGCATTTGAGCGCCGTCATCCTGGCCGCCGGGTTTTCCCGGCGCATGGGCCGTTTCAAGCCGCTGCTGCCGCTGGGCGAGACGACGGTGGTGGAGCGGGTGGTGTCGCTTTATCGGACCGTGGGCATCGCCGATATTTGCGTCGTGACGGGGCATGGGGCCGACGCGCTGCGCCCAGTGATCGAGCCGATGGGGGTGCGCTGCGTGACCAACCCGGACTACCCCCGGGGCATGTTCTCCTCGCTGACCACTGGGGTCGCGGCATTGCCGGCCGGGGTGCGGGGCTTTTTCCTGCACCCGGTGGACGTGCCGCTGGTCAGGGCCAGCACCGTGGTCGCCCTGATGGCCGCTTTCAAAGCGGAGGCGCCCCAGGTGTGCCATCCGTGCTTCGACAGCCGGCGCGGCCATCCGCCCCTGGTGGCCGCCGAACTGGCGCCGCTGATCCTGGGATGGCGCGGGGAGGGCGGTTTAAGGGCCTTTTGGGAAAACCACCTGCTGGCAGTCAGAGAGGTCCCCGTGGCCGACGCTGCCATCCTTCATGATCTGGACACCGAAGCCGACTTGCTGCGGATGACCGAGCGGCTGGCCACAGAAGACCTTCCCACCGAAGAAGAGTGCCGGGTGCTCATGACCCGGGTGGCGGCGGTGCCCGAACCCGTCTGGCGACACTGCCGGGCCGTGGCCGAAGTGGCCCTGGCCTTGGCGGCGGGTGCCAACCGGGGTGGCGCCGGTTTGGACTTGGACCTGGTGCGGGCCGCCGGTCTGGTGCACGACATCGCCAAGCGCCGGGCCGAGCATGCCGCGGCCGGCGCCGAACTGCTGGCGGCGCTGGACTATCCCCGGGTGGCGTACGCCGTGGGCGTGCACATGGATATCGAGACCGACCCCGAACAACCCCTGGACGAAGCCCAGCTGGTTTTCCTGGCCGACAAACTGATCCAGGGGGATCGCCTGGCCGGCCTGGACGAACGCCTGGCGCGGAAAATGGCCAAGTACGGCGGCGATCCCCGGGCCCGGGCCGCCATCGCCCGCCGGTTCGAAACCGCTGGCTGGATCGCGAGCAAGGTGGAGCGGATCACCGGTCGCTCCCTAGAAGCCCTGCTGCCCCGCAGCCATCGCGCGCAGGAGTGAACGCCAGATGCCTGCCGCCGCCAATAGCATATCGGAGCGCTGCATTTATCTGCTCCGGCATGCGGAACCCCTGGTCGAACCCGGCGGCCGGCGTTACATCGGCCAGACCGACCCGCCCCTGAGCCCCTTCGGCATCGGCCAGGCCCAGCGCTGGCGGGAGTACTTCGGGAACAAAGCCATAGAATTCTTCTTCAGCAGTGATCTGCAGCGCGCGGCCCACACGGCCCGCATCATCGCCGAAGGGCGGCATGCGGAAGTGCTGCTCCTGCCCGAACTGCGGGAGCTGAATCTGGGCGCCTGGGAGGGGATGACCTTCGATGAAGTGCGGTGCCGGGACCCCGAAGGCTTTGCCCGACGCGGCCGGGATCCGGTTCACTATCGGCCGACGGGCGGCGAATCTTTCGACGAATTGAGGCGGCGGGCGGTGCCGGCCTTCGAACGGATCATGGCCCAGGCCACGGGCCGGGTCCTGGTGGTGGGGCACGCCGGCGTCAACCGCGTCATCCTCTGCCACCTGCTGGGGATGCCCCTGGCCCATCTCTTCCGCCTGGGTCAGGATCATGCCGGGCTCAACGTGGTGGAAATCCTGCCGTCCGGCCTCCGCGTGCGGGCCGTCAATCGGATTTTAGAATTTGAAGTGCATCAGATATCGGCGATCTAAAAAGCGAGGAATGCAAAAGGATTGTAAAAAACGTTGCCGATGGTTTTGCAATTCCTTGAATTTTGAAACGATTCCGCCCGTGGTAGCCTCTGCTCAATACGATCAACACTTCAATGAGGGAGGCTACCATGCGAAAAATGCAGTCCGTTCTTACCCTACTCATCACCCTGGCCGCTGCGGCGTTCGGCACCGTCGCCGCGGCGGACCCGGCACCCGCCCGGATCGCGCTTAACCAGGAGTTGGAGCTATCCGGGCCATACCAATGCGAGAACCTTTCGGTGTTCCTGATTCACGGCCGGGAGAAGATTTCCGGCAAGAAGATCATGCCCCTGGCCGAGGCTCTGGAAAAGGGCCTGGTCACCGTGCATGAAACCGGCGACGTGAATCGCTTGAGCGCCCAGAACCACTCCAGAGACCACTACATCTACATCCAGTCCGGCGATATCGTGAAAGGCGGCCGCCAGGACCGCACCCTCGGTCAGGATATGCTGCTGCCGCCCAACTCCGGCAAGATCCCCCTGGACTCGTTCTGCGTGGAGCAGGGCCGCTGGAGCCAGCGGGGCCATGAGCAGGCGGGCACCTTTTCCGGATCGACCAAGCAGCTCAGCAGCAAAGAGCTGAAACTGGCGGCCAAGCAGGCCCGCTCCCAGGGAGCGGTGTGGAAGGCGGTGGCCGAGACCCAGGAGAAGCTCAGTCGGAAGGTGGGCAAGTCGGTGCGCAGCGACGCGTCGGCCACCAGCCTGCAGCTCACCCTGGAAGACAAAGCCGTGGAAGCACAGGCGGCCCGGTATATCCAAACCCTGCTGCCGGTGGGGCAGGCTGCCGAAGACGCCGTGGGCTTTGCCTACGCCATCGAAGGGCAATTGGCCGCGGTCGATCTTTACGGCAGCCCGGATCTTTTTCACAAGCTCTACCCCAAGCTCATCGATGCCGCCACCTCTGAAGCTGTAGTGGCGGTCGGCCAGGGCAAGCCCGGCGCCGCGCCCGATGCGGCGACCATAAAAAACCAGATTCTCTCGGCGTTGAAGGCCCCCCAGCGGGTGGAAGGGGGCGACGGCCACACCCGGCGCACCTATTCCGAGTCCAAAGAGCGCCACACCTTCGAGACTAGGGATGAGAAAGACCAGATGATCCATCTCAATGTCATTCAAAAATAGATCTCTTTAACAGCCTGTTGATTCAATCCACCCGGCGGCGCACCGCCTCGAACCGGACGGCTGGTGCGCCGCCGGGTGGCGATGGCTGCAGAAAAAAGTTGCCCCCAAGAAACCAGATGTCGTTTTCGGTTTTAACGAATAAGTGCTAAGAATAACGCCAGATGACAGATGTGGCGGTGGGAACGGCCTTTTCGTATGCAGGAGCGACCCTATGTTCTTCCCCGTATCAGGGATCGAGGTGAACCCCCTCATCCCATTTGTGGTGGCGTTCGTGGTTTCCTTCTTTACATCGATGGGCGGCGTCTCCGGAGCATTTTTGCTGCTTCCTTTTCAGGTAAGCGTCCTCGGGTATACCTCACCTTCGGTCAGCGGGACGAATCAGGTCTTCAATATCGTGGCGATTCCCAGCGGCGTCTATCGCTTCTTCCGCGAAGGACGGATGTTGTGGCCTTTGACCTGGGCGGTGATTGTCGGCACGTTGCCGGGCGTGATCATCGGCGCCTGGGTTCGCATTCAATATCTGCCGGAACCCAAAAAATTCAAAATGTTCGCAGGAACGGTGCTCTTATACATCGGCATCCGACTGCTTCTGGATGTGATCAAGAACAAGGAAGGGAAAAAAGCATCCACCAGCGACCGCGACCCAAGGCGCCATTCGGTCACGCAGGTTGCATCCACCTTTCGGAAAGTGACCTTCGCCTACGATCATGAGGATTATCAATTCTCACCGCTAATCGTGTGTCTGATATGCTTCCTGGTGGGGATTGTCGGCGGGATATACGGTATCGGCGGCGGCGCGATCGTTGCCCCCTTTTTTGTGACCATCGTCGGTCTTCCGATATATGCCGTGGCTGGTGCCGCTCTGATGGGAACCTTCATCACCTCTGTGGCCGGCGTAGCTGTTTATCAGTTATTTTCTTTGATTTATACGCACACTGCCATCGCGCCGGATTGGATTTTGGGGGCCTTGTTTGGGGCCGGAGGATTTTTTGGGATGTATGCCGGGGCGCGGGCCCAGAAGCATGTGCCCGCAAGGATCATAAAGGGAATCCTGTGCGGATGCGTCTTATTCGTCTCAATTCAGTACATTGTCGGGTTTTTCAAATGAATCCCGGAATTGCTTCTCACTCTCAGGCCAAATTCCTTTCTGGATTGTTCCTGGGCGCGGTTTGGCGATGAATAGCGGCGAACAGCTGCTCGGGCTGGATCGGTTTGGGGACATAGTCGTCCATGCCGGCTTTCAGGCAGTTTTCCCGGTCTCCGATCATGGCATGGGCCGTCATGGCAATGATGGGCACGGCGTGGTCGCGCACCGTCGAGGCCGGATCGCGGATCACCCGGGTGGCTTCGAGCCCGTCCATCTCCGGCATCTGCACATCCATCAACACCAGGTCGTAGGGCGCCATGCTCAAAGCTTGAACCGCCTCCTGGCCATTGGCCACCGCATCGGCCTGGAAACCGAATTTTTCAAGCAGGTGCAGGGCCAGCTTGCGGTTGACGGTGTTGTCCTCGGCCAGCAGGATGCGGATCTTTTTGCGCTTGGCATCGTCGATGGAGTGGCGGGTGATCAGCTCCGGTCTCTTCTTTTTGGCATCCGGGTGGCGTTTCTGCAGTACCATGACCAGGCAGTCGAAGAGCTGGGATCTGCGGATCGGCTTGGTCAGGTAGGCCGAAAAGCCGATGGCTTTCATTTCGGCCGCATCCCCCCGCAAGCCCTGGGAGGTGAGCATGATCAGCTCGACATCTTTCAGGGCCGGGTCGGCCTTGATCCGCCGGCCCAGCTCGGCGCCGTCCATCACCGGCATGCGCATATCGGAGATCACCAGGTCGAAGGGGGCGCCCACCCTGGCCACGGCATGCATCATAAAGAGCGCCATCTCCCCGTCCCGGGCGAAGTCGCAGATGCACCCCCATGCGCCCAGGTACCCCTTCAGGACGTCCAGATTGGTCTTGTTGTCGTCCACCACCAGGATGCGCTTGTTGCGAACGGATTCCGGCATCGTGAACACTTTTTCACTGGCGTTGGTCTGCTTCTCGAAAACGGCGGTGAACCAGAAGGTGGCGCCTTTGCCGATCTCGCTTTCCACGCCGATTTCGCCCTGCATGAGTCCGGCCAGCCGCTTGGAAATAGCCAGCCCCAGTCCCGTGCCCCCGTGGAGGCGGGTGGTGGAGGTATCCACCTGCTGGAAGCTTTCGAAGAGGCGCGCCTGGTCCGCGGCGCGGATGCCAAGGCCCGTGTCCTGGACCGCAAAGCGCAGCTTGATGCGGGTTTCATCTTCCTCGACCGGGGTGATCCGGACGATGACTTCCCCTTCCTTGGTGAATTTGATGGCGTTGCCGCAGAGATTGGTGATGATCTGGCGCAGACGGCCCGGATCGCCCTTGAGCAGCGAGGGGATCTCCGGATTGATCTGGTAGATGAACTCCAGGCCCTTCTGGTGGGCCTGTACCGCCGGCAGTTCGACCATCTCTTCGATGACCTCACGCAGGTCGAAATTCAGTATTTCCAGATCCAGCTTGCCGGCTTCGACCTTGGAAAAATCCAGGATGTCGTTGATCACCGTCAGCAGGCTGTCGGCACTGCGTTTGCCGGTCATGACGAAGTCCGACTGCTCGCCGTCCAGGTTGGTGTTCAACAAGAGATTGTACATGCCGATGACACCATTCAAGGGCGTGCGGATCTCATGGCTCATGTTGGCCAGAAAATCGCTTTTCAGGCGGGTCGCCTTTTCCGCATCCTCCTTGGCGCGTTTGAGTTCGAACTCGACCTGTTTGCGCTCGGTGATGTCCCGGGTGATGCCCCGGAAACCCACCGGGTTGCCGTCGGCATCCTTGATCAGGCTGACCGAGGACTCCAGGTGACGGATGCTGCCGTTCTTTTCCCTGCCTTCGTATTGAAGGTGGGTGATCGGCTGGCCGGTGACATACACCTGGTGATAGGCCGCGAACAGCTTGTTGGCATTCTCCTCGTCGGTCCAATCGCGGAAGGAGAGCTGCATCAATTCTTCCTTGGTGAACCCCTGGATCTTGTTGACGGCGGCGTTGAGAAAGGTGAAGCGGCCTGTGAGATCCAGTTCGTAGTAGGTGTCTTCGATGCCGTCCAGAATACTGCGGTAGCGCTCTTCGCTCTGGCGCAAGGCCTCCATGGCCTTGTTGCGTTCGGTGATGTCGCGAAAGATCCCTCTGAATCCCACCGCCTTTCCAGAAGCATCCCGGATCAGGGACACGGAGGCCTCGTTGAACGCCTTGGTGCCGTCCTTGCGGGTGATCTCGTACTGGATGCCCCGGTCGGGCTTGCCGGTGGTGTAGCATTGGTTGAAGGCTTCAAACACCTTCTGGACATAAGGCTCATTGGTGTAGTCTCGGTAACTCAGGCCGGGGATCTCCTCGCGGCTGTAGCCGAGCTGTCTGCACAAGCCTTCATTGCTGTAGCGCAGTGTGCCGCGGAGATCTACTTCATAGTAGCCGTCTTCGAGGCTCTCCAGGATCGTCCGGTAACGCTCCTCGCTCTGCCGCAGCTTCTCTTCGTCGTGCTTGCGCTGGGTGACGTCGCGCACCGTGCCGCGAAAGCCGATGCGCCGCCCCCGGGCATCTTTCATGAGCGAGGTGCAGCATTCGACGTAGCGGGCGCTGCCGTCCTTGCTTTTTATCTGGTATTCGAAGATCTTGAGCGGTTGGCCGGTGCAATAGATCCGGTGATACAATTCGTAGACCCGCTCGGCCGTGACCGGATCCGTATACGCGCGGTAGTTCAGGCCGGTCATCTCTTCGCGGCTGTAGTTCACGATCTTGCACAAGGTGTCGTTGAAATAGGTCAGGTTGCCGTCCAGGTCGTTCTCGAAATAGCCCTCTTCGATGCTGTCGAGAATGGTCCGGTAGCGCTCTTCGCTCTGACGCAGCGCCTCCTCGGCCTGTTTGCGCTCGGTGATGTCCCGGCAGATGCCGCGAAAGCCGGTGGGTCGCCCGGCTTTATCCTTGATGAGAAACACCGAGCTTTCGATATGCCGCAGCCGGCCCTCTTTGTCCACATGGGCGTACTGAAAGTCTTTCCTGGGCTGGCCGGTTTCATAGATTTCGCGAAGGATCGCCCGCAGCACATCGACGGTGGCCTTGTCGATCCACTGCGAGATTTTTCCGCCGAGCAGCGCATCGGCCGGAACGCCCATGATCCGGCCCAGGGCCTCATTGCAGAAGGTGAATACCCCGGCGAGGTCGAGCTCGAAATAGCCCTCCTGGATGCCCTCCAGAATCGTCTGGTAGCGCTCTTCATTCTGCCGTCGGGCTGCTGCGAAGGAGACGGCGCATTTCAGGGTTTCGGCATCCACGCGCCCTTTGGGCAGATAGGCGTGGGTGCCCCGGCGGCCGGCCAATTCACCGATAAATGCTTGGTCTTGATGATGGCCCAGAAGGATGAAGGCGCTCCGGGGGAAGCGCGCCACCGCGCTGTCCAGACGGCTGCGCGCCGCTGCCTTGGAAAACGGGAGTTCCAGAAGCACCACATCGATGGGATGCTCGGTGAACGCTGGCGCATCCGGTAATGCGCCGCTGACGATGCGCAGGTCGCACGACGTCGGCTTGGACTGAGCATACAGCTGGTTGAACTGGCGGACCGACTTGCGGTTCAGGCCCGCCAGCAGGATGCGGTAAGGGGCCTTTGCGGTTGTTTTGGGCATTCCGACTCCTCGATGATGCATCGATCGGTTTCCAGACCTCTCCTGGATACTCTACGGTCCGGAATTCCTCCTTAGGATATCGTCCCACGGAAACAAATCTTGAGCTGAAGCTTGGTAAGCCCCGATTGGGTCAGAATTGAAATGGTTCTCGGCGACTTGCTATTCCAGCCTCCATACCTCAAGCCGGCAGGCTCCCTTGCCGCAGAGACATAGGAATTGACATAATCAAAGCATTTCGGATAGTTTGCAGCAAGGCCCCACTATCAGAAACAAGGATAGCGCCAGATCTGATTGGACGTAAGCTGGAGAACTCATGAAAAGAATCGCAACCACGACTTTACTGCTGCTTATCATCCTTTCCGCCGCAGCCCCCGCCCTCGCCGACATGTACAAATGGGTGGACAAGGACGGCGTCGTGCATTTCAGCGACACCCCGCCCAAATCCGAAAAGAAGGTGGAGACCTACGAGACTTCGACCTACAAGGAGCCGCCGCCGAAGCCAATCGCCTCCGAATCCGAAGCGGCCCCGTCGCCCACCCCCGAAAAGAAAGCCGCCAGCGAACCCGTCCGCAACGATAAGGTAGAAATCTTCACCACGAGCTGGTGTCGCTACTGCAAGCAGGCAATTGCCTTTTTGCAGGCCAACCGCATCGATTACCAGCAATACGACATCGAAAAAGATCCCCAGGCCGCCCAAAGGATGCGCTCGCTGGGTGGCACCGGCGGCGTGCCGTTCGCCATCATCAACGGCAACAAAATGTACGGTTATTCCGCAGAAGGCTACAAAAAAGCGCTCGGCCTGAACTGAAGATCCCATCGAAAAACGACCTTTTCCCCGGCCGCCCCGGGCTCGCCCCGGCTTAGATCAAATTTGACATAACTCGATTGGCATGTTATGGGAGCCTTTCGTTCGTCCAGATCCATAAAATGAATATATAGCGCTGGAAAAACCCAGAAATGACCCAGAATTCCACCCGTGCCGTCCCCTTCGCGGTTTCCGCCCACCCCTGGTGCCGCGATGTGCGCGGCGTGGCCTACACCTTCGAACAATTTCGTGAGCGCATCGCCGCCTTCCACGGCTATCCGGCCCCCGGGCTCTTCATCGGCGGCAAGATGGTGGACCTGGCCCTGGCGGCCCTGCCGGCCGGCTGCCTCTTCGACGCCATCGCCGAGACCGGCAACTGCCTGCCCGACGCCATCCAGATGCTCACCCCCTGCACCGTGGGCAACGGCTGGCTCAAGGTCATGGATTTGGGGCGCTTCGCCCTGAGCCTCTACGACAAACACCGTGGGGAGGGGGTGCGGGTATTCATGCACCCCCAAAAGGTCTCGGCCTGGAAGCAGATCGACCGCTGGTTCTTCAAGCGCGCGCCCAAGGCCGAGCAGGACGGCGAGGCCCTGCTGCAGGAGATCCGGCAGGCCGGCGCGGCCATTCTGCACCAGCAGGCCGTGCGCATCGATCCCCACATAATGGTGGAAGTCTCCGTCGGGCAACGGGCCATCTGCCCCCACTGCGGCGAATCGTATCCCCTCAAGCACGGCGACGCCTGCCGCGCCTGCCAGGGGCCATCGCCCTACATGACTGCCTGACGCAAAGGAGCGGATTTGGAAAAAGTCTATACGGTGTGCGGCATGTGTACGGTGCGTTGTCCGGCCGAGGCCTGGGTGGAGGGCGGCCGCATCGTGGCGCTCCAGGGCAATGCCCACGTGCCGGCCATGGCCGGCGGTTTGTGCCCCCGGGGCGCGGCCGGCACGGCCCTGCTGGCCGACGGCGAGCGGCCCCAGACCCCCCTGATCCGGGAAGGCGCCCGGGGCGAAGGGCGCTGGCGCAGTGTGAGCTGGGACGAAGCCCTGGACCACGTGGCCGATCGGCTCAAGGCCGTGATGGCCGCCCACGGCCCCCGGAGCGTGGCGCTCTCCGACCGCGGCGGCCCGTTCCGGGACATGCACCGGGCCCTGCTGCGCGGCCTCGGGTCGCCCAATTACGTCAACCATGACGCCGGCTGCGCCCGCAACGTCCAGCACGCCAACCTCTCGCTCACCGGGCTGGGGCGCAAGGATGTCGCCTACGACTACCCCCACGCGCGCCATGTGGTCCTGCAGCTGCGCAACGTCTTCGAGGCGGTGGATGTCCAGGAGGTCCACAACCTGATGTCGGCCCTGGAAAACGGTTGCCGGCTCAGCGTCATCGACATCCGCACCAGCGTTTCGGCCACCAAGGCCCACGACTTTTTCATGGTGCGGCCGGGCAGCGACTACGCCTTCAATCTGGCCGTGATCCACGTGCTGATCAAAGAGCGGCTTTACAAAGGCGCCTACGCCGCCAAGCACATCCAGGACCTTCCGGCCCTGGCCGCGTTCATCGAACCCAATACCCCCGAGTGGCCCGCCGGCGAAACCGGCGTCGAGGCTGACCGGCTGCGCCGCTTCGTACGGCGCCTGGCCGAGGCCGCGCCGGCCGTGATCTGGCATCCGGGCTGGATGGCCGCCCGCTACCTGCACTCCTTCTACGTGTGCCGCTCGATTTACATCATCAACGCGCTGCTGGGGGCCTACGGCGCCAAGGGCGGCCTGCCGCTGGTCAACAAGCCGGCCGACGTGGGCCGCAAGGGGCTCAAGGCCTTCGTGGATCTCTTCCCGGCGCCCAAGGAGCCGCGCGCCGACGGCGTGGGCTGGCGCTACAACCACTTCGATAAAGGCCCGGGCCTGGCCCACCTGCTCTACAGAGCCATGGAGACCGACGACCCCTATCCGGTGAAGGCCTACATCGCCTACCGCCACGATCCGCTCATGGGATTCCCCGAACCCGACCGGCTCAGACGGATCTTCGACCGCCTGGACCTGCTGGTGGCCGTGACCTTCAGCTGGTCGGATACCGCCTGGTACGCCGATGTGGTGCTGCCCCTTTCGACCTACCTGGAACGCGAGAGCATCATCGCTTGTAAGAATGCGCTCAAGCCCTTTTTCTTCGTACGCCAACGGGCAGTGCAACCCTGTTACGATACCCGGGCCGATTGGCAGATTGTGGGCGGCCTGGCCCGGCGCCTGGGCCTGCCCCAGCTCGATTTCGATACCATTGATGATATCTGGCGGTTCCAACTGGAGGGTACCGGGGTGGCGCCCGAAGATTTCGCGGCCACGGGCATGGTGCCCCTGGCCGAGGCGCCTATCTATCGGGACCCGGAGAAACTGAAGTTCAAAACCCCCAGCGGCAAGATCGAAATCGTGTCGGAACTGCTGGAGAAAAACGGCATCGTCTCCCTGAAGCCCTACGAACCGCCGCGGCCGCCGCCCCAGGGCATGTTCCGCCTGACTTTCGGCCGCTGCGCCCTGCACACCCAGGGCCACACGGTCAACAATGCCCTGCTCGCCGAGCAGATGGCTGAAAACGCGCTGTGGATCAACGCCCGGGCGGCCCAGGCGCTGGGCATCGGCGACGGCGACCGGGTGGAGGTTTCCCAGAATGGCTACAAGGAGACCATAAAGGCGTATGTCACCGACGGCATGCATCCCGAGGCGGTCTTCGTGGTGCACGGCTTCGGCCACACCCTGCCGGTGGAGAGTCGGGCCAGGGGCAAAGGACTGGCCGACAACAAGTTCATGAAAGGCGGCCTGGATCTGTGGGACCCGGCGGGCGGTGCCATTGCCTGCCAGGAGCAATTCGTCGCCGTACGCAAAGCGGAAAATTAGATAGTGTCCATCCAGGAATGGCTATTTTCGCCTATTTCGGTGTTGGGCGGAAATTTTAATCCTCGAAATATGTCCATATATTCCTGCGGTTAAAATTTCCGCCCGCCTTGAACTCGACGAAAATATCTCATTCCTGGACGGACACTAGACAGGGTCCGTCCGGACACCGACCATAAAGGCCGAATCCGGATGGGCACGGGTTAAGGAGAAGCATTATATGTCGGAAAACAAGTTGGTGATCAACGGGAACGAGGTCGGCTTCACCCCGGGACAGACCATTCTGGAGGCGGCCGGCGCCGTGAACATCTCGATTCCCACCCTGTGTCATCTGAAGGGGACCAGCCCCACCGGCACCTGCCGCATCTGCCTGGTGGAGGTGGCGGGCAGCGCTTCGCTGCTCACCGCCTGCAACACGCCGGCCGCGGACGGCATGCAGGTGCTGACCGAATCGCCGCGGGTGGTCGAGGCCCGGCGCCTGGTGCTGGAGCTGCTGCTTTCGTCGGGCAACCACAACTGCGCCGTGCACAACGCGCATGCCGGGGACTGGACCGACTACCAGATGGGCGTGCAGCAGAACGACGGCACCGATGCCCTCTGCCCGGTGTGGGGCGACTGCCGCCTCCAGGACCTGGCCTTCCGCTACCAGGTGAAGAGCAACCGGTTCGTGCCCAGGCAAGGAGCCTACCCCACCGAGCTGGTCAACCCGCTCATCGTCCGGGACTTCTCCCGCTGTATCCTCTGCGGCCGCTGCGTGCAGGCCTGCAACGAGGTGCAGGTCAACCGGGCCATCCAGTTCGGCAACCACGGGGATCAGAAGAAGATCGTGACCCCCGGCGACCGGCCGCTGAAAGAGTCCGACTGCGTCTTCTGCGGCGAGTGCATCCAGGCCTGCCCGGTGGGCGCCCTGGTGGAGAAGAAGGCGCGCTACGAATGGCGGCCCTGGAAGGCGACCACCGTGCGCACCACCTGCCCCTACTGCGGGGTGGGCTGCCAGCAATTGCTGCATGTGCAGGACGGCCGCATCGTCAAGGTGACCGGCGTTGCGGGGGCCGAGCCCAACCAGGGGCGGCTGTGCGTCAAGGGCCGCTTCGGCTACGACTTCATCTACTCCGAAGAGCGCCTGAAGACCCCCTTGATCCGGGAGAAGGACGGTTTCCGCGAGGCCTCCTGGGACGAGGCCCTGGACCTCGTGGCCGCCAGGTTCAAGCAGATTATCGCCGAGAGCGGCCCCGACGCCGTGGCCGGTGTGAGCTGCGCCCGGAGCATCAACGAAGATTCCTACAACATGCAGAAGCTCTTCCGGGCGGCTTTCAAGACCAACAACATCGACCATTGTGCCCGTACTTGACATGCGCCGACGGTCGCCGGGCTGGCGACCACGTTCGGTTCCGGCGCCATGACCAACTCGTTCAACGAGTTCGCCCGGGCCAAGATGTTCATGGTGATCGGTTCCAACATGACCGAGGCCCATCCGGTGGCGGCCACTTTCCTGAAGAACGCCGTCATCAAGGGGGCCAGGCTGATCGTGGTGGATCCGCGACGGCACAGACTGGCCGAGATGGCCGACCTGCACGTACCCATCAAGGTGGGCAGCGACATCGCCTTCCTCAACGCCCTGATGCACGTGCTCATCGCCGAGAAATGGTACGACGATAAGTTCGTCAACTCCTGCACGGTGGATTTCGACAAGCTGGCCGCCGCGGTGACGCGCTACACCCCCGAGTATGCGGCCGACATCTGCGGGATTCCATCCGAAATGATCCGGGACGTGGCCCGGCGCATCTCGTCGATCAAACCCATGATGCTGTGCTACACCCTGGGGATCACCGAGCACACCTGCGGCACGCACAATGTCATGAGCGTCGCCAATCTGCAGATGATGCTGGGCAACATGGGCGTGGCGTGCGGCGGGGTCAATCCGCTGCGTGGCCAGAACAACGTCCAGGGGGCCTGCGACATGGGGGCCCTGCCCAATGTCTTCCCCGGCTACCAGCGGGTCACCGACGAGGCCATCCGGGAGAAGTTCGAGCGGGCCTGGGGGGTGGATAACCTGCCCTATGCGAACGGAATCATGATCCCCGAGATGATGCATGGGCTGGTGAGCCACAAGATCCGGGGGTTCTACATCTTCGGCGAGAACCTGGCCAACACCGAGCCGGATATCCGCAAGGTGGAGCACGAGCTCGCGTCGGCCGAGTTCCTGGTGGTGCAGGATATCTTCCCCAACGAGACCACGCGCTTCGCCCATGTGGTGCTGCCTGCGGCGGCCTGGAGCGAAAACGACGGAACGTTCACCAACAGCGAGCGGCGGGTCAGCCGGGTGCGCACCGCCAGCCTGCCGCCGGGCGAAGCCAAGCCCAACTGGTGGATCTTCAAGCAGATCGCCAGGCGCTTCGGTCAGGAGTGGGCCTCGGAGAGTGCCCAGGAGATCTGGGACAACGAAGTTTCGGTGCTGGCGCCCCAGCTGTGCGGCATCAAATACCGCCGCATCGACGGCAACGGCCTGCAGTGGCCCTGTCCGGACGAGGAGCATCCCGGCACCTGCTTCCTGCACAAGGACGGCAAGTTCACCTGCGGCCTGGGGATCTTCAAACCGGCCGAGTGGACGCCGCCGGCCGAAGTGCCCGACGAGAAGTATCCTCTGGTGCTCAGCACCGGCCGGCGCCTGGCCCACTACCACACGCGCACCCAGACCGGGCGCTGCGAAGGGCTCAACGACATCCTCGGCGAGGAGACGGCCGACATCTCGCCCCTGGATGCCCAGACCCTGGGGATCGACCACGGCGAGATCGTGCGGGTCAGCTCCCGGCGCGGCGCGATAAAAATAAAAGCCAACGTCACCGGCCAGGTGCCCAAAGGCATGGTCTGGATGGCTTTCCACTTCCGCGAGGCCAACGCCAACTGGCTGACCAACGCGGCTTTCGACAACATCACCATGACCGCCGAATACAAGGCGTGCGCGGTGCGTATCGACAAAATCGGTCCTGCCTGAGCACGTCATTGACAAACCGATCCGGCTGCCGGACTTTGTTCGGCAGCCGGAACTTGCATCCTCCATTTCCTGGCTGATGATACACCCATGATGCTCGGGTCGGCGGCCAAGCGGTATCACTGTCATATTCCTGCGCCCCTGGCGCGGCCTGCAGGAACGAGGAGGTATTGCCATGCAAGAGGTATTGACTTCATCAGCCCCGTCCGCCGCGATCCGCGAGAGCAAAAACACCACCACCAGCATCGATCCGGCCACCGGCGAGACCGTGGGTGTTTTTCCAGTGAACACCCGCGAAGATGTTTTCTCGGCCGTCGCCCAGGCCCGCCAGGCCCAGCCGGCCTGGGCCGCCCGGCCGGTCAAGGAGCGCGCGCGCCATGTGCGCAGAATGGCCGACTACATCCAGCAGCACGCCATGCAGATCGCCCGGACCATTTCCCTGGACAACGGCAAGACCGTGGCCGACGCCATGGCCGCGGAATGCGAGCCGGCGGCCATGGCCGTGGGGTACTACTGCCGCAAGGCCCCCCGCTTTCTCAAGGATCGCCGCATCATGCCGGGCAGTCTGCTCACCGCGAACTATATGAGCAAGATCGTGCGGCAGCCCTACGGGGTGGTCGGCATCATCTCCCCCTGGAACTATCCCTTCTCGATTCCCTTTTCCGAAGTGGTCATGGCCCTGCTGGCCGGCAACGCCGTGATTCTCAAGACCGCCTCCGAAACCCAGCTGGTGGGTCACATGCTCAAGGCGTGCATCGAATCGGCCCAGCTGCCGGATGACCTGTTCGTCCATCTCAATCTGCCGGGCCGGATCGCCGGGGATGCCTTCCTGGAGGCCGGCGTGGACAAGCTCTTCTTCACCGGCTCGGTGGCCGTGGGCAAGTATCTGATGCAAAAGGCCGGCGAGCGTTTGACGCCGGTGGTATTGGAGCTGGGCGGCAACGACCCCATGATCGTGTGTGAAGACGCCGACCTGCACCGGGCCGCGGGGGGCGCGGTGTGGGCCGGGATGCAGAATGCCGGGCAGTCGTGCGGCGGCGTCGAGCGGATCTATGTCCAGCGCCAGGTCTACCCGCAGTTCCTGGCGCTGCTGAAAGAAAAGGTCGAAGCCTTGCGGGTGGGCAACGGCCAGGCCATGAACGTGGATATCGGCGCCATGACCACGGCCCGGCAGCTGGAGACGGTCCGACGCCACGTGGCCGAAGCGTTGGATAAAGGCGCCGTGGTGTATGCCCAGTCCCAGGCCCCGGCCGGCGGCAAGGGCTGTTTTCATCCCTGCATGGTGCTGACCGAGGTGAATCACGACATGCTGGTGATGAAAGAGGAGACCTTCGGACCGGTGGTGGGGGTCATGCCTTATGATACCCTCGACGAGGCCGTCGCCCTGGCCAACGATTCCAACCTCGGCCTGACCGCCTCGGTCTGGTCCGCCGACCATGCCGCTGCCAAGCAGATCGCCCGTCGGATCAAGGCCGGCGCAGTCCTGATCAACGACCACCTCATGAGCCACGGCCTCGCGGAAACCCCCTGGGGCGGCGTCAAGGAGAGCGGCATCGGCCGGACCCACGGGGAGATCGGCTTCAACGAAATGACCTGGCCCCAGCTGGTGACCGATCAGGTGTTGTCGTTTGCGCGGCGCAACTTCTGGTGGCCGCCGTTTCATGCCCGGCAGCTTCACGGCATGCAGGGGATCATCGATCTGCTCTATGCCCAAAACCTCACATCCCGCCTGGGTGGCGCCTGGAGAGTCACCAAAGCTTTTTTGACTACCTTCTCCAAGAGATAAGCCTCCATGCCGCATGTTTCACCTTGGCGGATGCTCAACCGGGCCGGATGTTTTCATGCAAAACGCCGGCCCTGGTTGTCCTATAACGCCACTGCCCTTGGCGGAAGGTGGTCCTTGTAGTCCCCCTGGATTTCTGATAAGGACACAAAATTTTCCATTGAGCGCCAGATCCACTTCTTCGTGCAATAGTTACAAATAATAAAATGTTGCACCGATGAGCATTTGGTCTCGTCGTTAATTCACCCAGCGCGGAAAAAGGGGAGCCGATATGTCGAACTTCAGATTCCTATGTCCCGTCAAGATTGTCTCGGGCGAGCACGCCTTGGATAAACTGCCCAGCGAATTCAAACAATTGGGCGCCAAACGGATCATGGTCGTCACCGATGCCGGCGTGGTCAAGGCCGGTTTGCTCGATTTGGTTCAAGAGACCTTCGATGCTTCGGAGTTGGGCGTCTGCGGGGTTTACGATCGTGTGCCCCCGGATTCTCCGCTCTCCGCGGTGCTTGAAATCGTGGCCCAATACCAGCAGAACCACTGCGACGCCCTGCTGGCCATCGGCGGCGGTTCGGCCATCGACACGGCCAAGGGGGTCAAGATCAAGCTGGCCGATCCCGCTATCGACCTGATGAATTTCAAGGCGGTGCTGCGCATGGTCAAGCCCACCTGCCCGCTCATCGTGATCCCCACCACCGCCGGCACCGGTTCGGAAGTGACCTCGGCGGCGGTGATTTCCGATCCGGAAAAGGGCATCAAGCTGTCGTTGATCACGCCGGCCATGCCGCCCAACACGGCCATCATCGACCCGCGCATGACCGCGACCCTGCCGCCGCGGCTGACGGCCAGCACCGGCATGGATGCCCTGACCCATGCCATCGAGGCCTGCCTGGGCACCCAGAAGAACCCCATCAGCGACGCGCTGGCCGGCAAGGCCATCGCCCTCATCTCCCAGAACCTCGTCGAGGCGGTGGAACACGGCCTCAACCTGAAGGCGCGCCTGGGCATGGCCAATGCGGCCACCCTGGCCGGCATCGCCTTTTCCAACTCCATGGTCACCATGGTACATGCCCTGGGCCACTCCCTGGGCGCGGTCTGCCATGTGCCCCACGGCGACGCCATGGCCATCTGCCTTCCCGACGCCCTGGAGTTCAATATCGATACGGTGGGCGACGCGCTGGCCGAACTGCTGCTGCCCATGGCCGGCGCCGAAGTCTACCTGCAGACGCCGCCGGAGCAGCGCGCGGCGCGCTTCATCCAGGCAGTGCGCGACCTGCGCCAGAAGCTGCACGACCTGAGCGGACTGCCGGTCAGCTTGAAGGATGCCGGCGTCAAGGCGGATCAACTGCAGGCGGTGGCCGATCTCTCGCCTGCGGACGGCGCGGCGTATTACAACCGCAAGAAGTTCACCTCGGCCGACGCGCTGACGGTCTTGCGCAAAATGTAAAACAGCTTGAAGAAAAGCTATTCTCAGGAGGCAACGGCGCCGGGTGCGGCTCAATATCGGCTCCCGGCGCTGCGGCGCCTCCCTGCGCGCTGACAGTCGGGGGAGCTCTTTATCCGCTGAACTCAACCCTCCATAGTGTCCCTTCGGGGATGGGCACCCCCTAAGATTCTACCGCCAATGGTGCCGCAGACCGTTCTGCGGTCGCACTTGCCGTTGTACCCGTCTTGCTCCGAGTATCTATTACGATTTTGATAAAGGTATGCTATCGATTCTGGTGTCGATTGAAGATTGACCCTTACGAATCCATGGGAGATCCGGCCATGATCCAACCTGTTTACCTCGACTACAACGGCACCACCCCCCACGACCCCGAAGTGATCGAGGCCATGCGGCCTTTTCTGGAGACCGAATTCGGCAACCCCTCCAGTTCCCACTGGTACGGCATCAAGCCCAAGCAGGCCGTGGAGGCGGCCCGGCGCCAGGTGGCGGGGCTGCTGGGCTGCGCACCCCAGGAGGTGGTCTTCACCTCCGGCGGCACGGAATCCAACAACCACGCCATCAAGGGCATGGCCAGGGCTTTGAAGGTCAAGGGCCGGCACATCGTCACCAGCGCCTTCGAGCACCCGGCCGTGCTGGAAGTGTGCCGGGCGCTGGAGGGCGAGGGCTTCGAAACCACCCGGGTGGCCGTGGACGGCCTGGGGATGGTGGACCCAAGGGCGGTGGAAGCGGCCATCCGGCCCGATACGATCCTGATTTCCATCATGCACGCCAACAACGAGGTGGGCACGGTCCAGCCGATCGGAGAAATCGCCGCCCTGGCCAAGGCCAGGGGGATTGTGATGCACACCGACGCGGCCCAATCGCTGGGCAAGATTCCGGCCGATGTGAACGCCTTGGGGGTGGATCTGCTGTCGGTGGCAGGTCACAAGCTCTACGCGCCCAAGGGGATCGGCGCACTCTATGTGCGCCACGGGTTCCAGCCGGAAAGGTTTTGCCATGGCGCCGGCCAGGAGCGGGGGTGGCGCGCCGGCACCGAAAATGTGCTGGAGATCGTGGGGTTGGGCAAGGCCTGCGAGATCGCCGGACGGGATCCGGCGGCCGGCGCCGCCCATCTGCGGGCCATGCGCGATCGCCTGCACCAGGGCATCGTGGCGCAGGTGGCCGATGTGCGCCTCAACGGCCATCCCGACCGGCGGCTGCCCAACACCCTCAGCCTGGCCTTCAGGGATCTTACGGCCAACCGCCTGCTCGAAGAGATCGGCCTTGAGATCGCCGCCTCGGCCGGTGCCGCCTGCCATGCCGATACGGTCAGTTTGTCCCATGTGCTGGAAGCCATGGCGGTGCCGGTGGCGTGGGCCAAGGGCACCCTGCGGTTTTCCACCGGCCGTTTCACCAGCGCCCAGGAGATCGATCGGGCCGTGGCGGTGGTGGTCCGGGCCGTGGAAAATCTGCGCCGAAAATAGGGGGCGCCCATCTAAAGATAAATCTCCAATTTGCCGATAAATTCCCTTGAGCATGCCTGGCGGCGGTCGCCTTGGGAGAGGGTTGCCGCCGGCTGATGGACGGTTGTATGATCGAAGCGTGACGCATCGATCGGATGATGCAACGGCTGATTCGGGGATAGGTGGCATTCTATGGGGGGCATCTGCGGATGGCGCCGGGTGCGGCAAACAGGGACCGTGGCCATGTGGGCAGGCCTGTTGTCCGTCCTTCTCGGGATCTGCGGGGCAATCGCTGCAGCGGCGCAAGAGCGGCAGGTGGTGGTGCTGGAAAGCATGCGCGTGCCGGCGGTGCTCGCCCACAGCCGATGGTTCCAGAAGTATCTGGGTGAAATGGCGGTCAAGGAGCGGTTGAACTACTGTCTGGAGACACTCGACGCCCAGGGCGACTGGGACCGCGCCGAGCAGCTGTTGCAGGCGGTTTTGGCCGCGGGGCGGCCGGCGGTGGTGGTGGCCGGAGCCACCCTGGCAGCCAAGACCGCCGATCGTTTGCTCAAGGATACCGGTATTCCGCTCGTGTTCATGACCGTATCCGATCCGGTGGGGGCCGGGTTGATCGATGCCATCGGCGTGGCCGGTGGTCGGAATGTCACGGGAATCGTGCACACCATCCACCGCGACACCCGTATCCAGTTGCTGATGCGCCTGGTGGGGGAGGGGGGGAGAGACCACCCGGTGCGTATCGGATTCGTCCACTCCACTTATCCCTCGGACGTGGGGGATCTGCGGGAACTGCGGACGGCCACCCGGGGCCGGAACGACATCGAATTCGTCCCATTCCAGGTGACCTATCGACCCGTCGCCAGCGGCCTTCCCTTCATGCTGGCAGAGGTGCGTCAGGGGGTTCAGCAGTTGGAATCCCAGGTGGATTTCTGGTGGGAACCGTCCGGCCCGCTGGGGGAAAGCAACGAATATACCCGCCTGCTCCTGGACCAATCGCGCCATCCCATCGCCATGGGCCTCAAGGCCCAGAGCGTGGCCATGGGCGCGCTGATGCATCTTTCGCCCAACGACGAGTCCACAGGCAAGGACGCGGCCATGCTGGTGCTGGCCATTCTCAAGGGGGCCGACCCGGGCCAGATCCCGGCGAACCCGCCCGAAAAATTCGATCTGGGCATCAATCTGGCGGCAGCCCTCAAGGCCGGGGTGGTGGTGCCACCGGATCTGCTCACCCTGGCCGGCGCGAACGTATACCGTTAGGAAAACTGCGTGAAGCTGCAACATAAGATCAGTCTTGCAATTCTGCCGCTGGTGGCGGCCGCCATCCTCGGCCTGGGTGCCTGGGCGATCCTGATCGCCACTCACAGCATCGAAGATGCCATGTATCGCTCTGTGGTCAAAGAATTGAGCGATTATATCGATACCCAGATCGTCAAACATCATGAACTTTTGGCCACCCACAACCTGGCCAAAATACCCTCTTACGTACAACGCTACCAGCAGGAGGCGATCCAGGCGGCCGACAAGCTGACCCATTTCAAAACCGGCAACCTGACCATCGTGGATAGCGATGGGCGGAAGATTCTCTACGGCCGGGCACGGCTCGCAGATCGGCCCGAAGCGTGGCGGCAGGCTTTGGAAAAGATCCGCCAGCTGGACGGCGCTTACGTCAAAGGGCGCTGGTCGGCCGCTTCGGGGTCCCAGATTTATGTGGGGCGTTATTTTCCTCCCTGGCAGTGGACGCTGATCTATGCAGTGTCCGCCCAGGAACTGGAGGCGCCGGGGGCGCGCATCCGCAACGCCACCCTGATGGCCGCGGGCATCTGCGGTCTGGCGTGTTTCGCAATGCTCTTCTGGATTCTGCGCCGCTCGGTGGTGGGGCCGGTGGTGCGATTGAAAGCGGCGGCCGCGGCCATCGCCGCCATGCAGCCGGTGACCCAGATTCCGGTGCATTCCCGGGACGAACTGGGGGCCCTGGCCCGGGACATGGAACAGATGGCCGGCGCCATTCAGGGGTACCGCAATGACAAGGAGCATTGGCAGAAAGAGCTCGAGGCCCAGATCGAAGCGCGCACCAATGACCTGCGCCAGGTCAACAATGCTCTGCAGAAGGAGATCCGCGACCGCCAGAAAGTGAATGCCGAATTGCGGTCCAACGAACTGGCTCTCAACGTGGCCCTGGAATTGAAGCAGGACAGCGAGGAGCGCTTCCGGGCGATCTTCGAATCCACCAAGGACAGCATCATGGTGTGGGGAGCCAACCTGCAATGCCTCTATGCCAACGAGGCCGCCATCCGCACCGTGGGCGGCACCCGCGACCAGGTGGTGGGGCGCAGCATGCAGGAAGGTCTGGCCCACCGGCCCGATATGCTGCAGACCTGGATGGAGCGCGTGCGCAGCGTCTTCGCGTCCGAGGCGCCTCTGTCCGTGGAGGATGTCACCGTTACGGACCCGCAGATCGTCTACAGCGAGTCGGTGTTATCCCCCATCCGTGATCTGCATGGCCGCGTTTTCGCCGTAGGCGTAGTCTACCGGGACGTTTCGGCGCGCAAGGAGATGGAACGGCAGATCGCCGAGACCCTGGCGCTCAACGAAGTGATTGTCTCCGCTTCCACGGTGGGTATCGCGGCCTACGATGCCGACGGCCATTGCGTGCTGGCCAACGAGGCCGTTGCCCGCATGCTGGGCGCCAGCCGGGAGAAGCTGATGGCGCAGAATTTCAACCACATCGCCTCGTGGCAAACCACCGGCATGCTCGAGCAGGCCCGCAAAGTACTGGCCGACGGGGGTGAGCGACAGCATGAATTCTTCACCACCAGCAGCTTCGACAAGCCGGTGTGGCTGCAGTGCGTGCTGAGCCGCTTCATTCGTTCGGGGCACCCCCACCTGCTGGTGGTGGCCGACGACATCGCCCAGCGCAAGCGCATGCAGGCCGAACTGGAGGCCCGCAACCGAGCCCTGGAAGAGAGCAACAAGGAGCTGGACGATTTCGCCTATATCGCTTCCCATGACTTGCGTGAGCCGCTGCGGGGCATCGCCAACTACGCCGGTTTTCTGATGGAGGATTACGCCGACCGCCTGGATGACGAGGGGCGCGAAAAGCTGGAAACGCTGGTGCGTCTCTGCCGGCGCGAAGACAGCCTGATCGACGCCTTGCTGGAGTACTCCCGGGTGGGGCGCACGGAACTGGTGCTCGAGCAGGTGGACCTGAACATGGTGCTCGGTCAGGTGCTGGACCGCATCGGGCATCTGCTCGCCGATGCCGCTGTGGAGGTGCGCATTCCGGAAGCCTTGCCCACCGTGCGCTGCGACCGGATGCGTATCAGTGAAGTCTATTTCAACCTGATCACCAATGCGGTGAAGTATAACGACAAACCGCATAAATGGGTTGAGATCGGCTACCAGATGGCCGATAACAGGGCAGATGGGCCATGGGCGTCGATCTTCGCCGGCGGCCGTCCTCCGGGGCCGGTCCTGTACGTGCGCGACAATGGCCTCGGCATTCAGGAACGGCATTACGAGCGGGTCTTCTCCATTTTCCAGCGGCTGCATGCCAGGGACAAGTTCGGTGGCGGCATCGGCGCAGGGTTGACCATCGTCAAAAAGATCATCGAACGGCACAACGGAAAAATCTGGTTGGTATCCCAATACGGCCAGGGCACCACCTTCTACTTCACCTTGTCGGAAAGTGCGCAGTCATGAAGAGCAAGCCGGCACCCATTTTGATCGTGGAAGACAGCCCCGAAGATTATGCCATCGTTCTCAGGGCCTTCAAGAAGGCCCACATCGCCAACGGCATCGTCCGTTGCCAGGACGGCGACGAGGCCCTGGATTATCTTCTGCGCCGCGGCGCCTTCGCCGAAGGGTACGGATGGCGGCGTCCCGCCCTGATCCTGCTGGATCTGAACCTGCCGGGGACCGGGGGGGTGGAGGTGCTGGCGGCCGTCAAGGCCGATGTCGACCTGAGATCCATACCGGTGGTGATCCTGAGCAACTCCCAGGCCGAGACAGATGTCAACCGCTGTTACGCCCTGGGGGCGGCAGGCTATATCCGCAAGCAGATCCAGCTCAAGCAATTGGAAGATTCGATTCGGGTCATGTCGCGTTACTGGTTCGAAATCGTCCATCTGCCCAAAGGAGATTCGGCGGCATGAAAACGAAGCGACGCGTGATACTGGTCGTAGACGACAGCCCGGAGGATCGCTACAGCTACCGGCGCATGATCGAGGCCGGAGGCGTCGAAGCATACAGCGTCCTGGAAGCCGAGGATGCGGCCGGCGGGCTATCGCTGCTGCGATCGGTGGCCGTGGACTGCGTGGCGCTGGATTACAACCTGCCGGATATGGATGGGCTGGCATTTATGGCCGAGGTGACCCGGGACCCGGAAATCAAGGGCATACCGGTCATCTTTCTCACCGGTCAGGGCAATGAGACCGTGGCGGTCCAGGCCATGAAAAACGGTGCCGCCGACTATCTGGTCAAAGGGGCCCTGACCGGCGATCTTTTGGTGCGTGCCATTCGTCATGCCCTGGAAACCCGGGAAGCCCGCCAGACGGTGATGGAGCAGAACGCTTTCTTGAATGCCCTGCTGGAGACCATTCCCCATCCGGTTTTCTACCGCGACGCCCAGGGACGCTACACCGGCTGCAACAAGGCTTTCGAACAGTTCGTGGGCCAGGCGCGCGGCGAGATCATCGGCCGCGCCACCCAGGAGATCCTCGGCATCGACAACCCCGAGCGGTATTTCGAGGCCGAAGTCGAGTTGCTGCAACAGGCCGGGAAGCTCAGTACGGAAGCGACCATCACCACCCATGGCGGCATTCGGCGCGAAGCGATCGTCTCCAAGGCCACCTTCACCGACCACAAAGGCAAGATCAAGGGGCTGGTCGGTTCGGTGATGGACATCACCGAGCGCAAGCAGATGGAGGCCGCCCTGCGGCAGACCACCACCCAGCTGCAGGAGAACGTGGAAAAGCTGGCGGCCGCCAACAGCCGCATCCTGGAGCAGCAAAAGGCGGTCATCGAAGAGGAGCGGTTGAAGGTATTGCTGCAGATGGCCGGCGCCACGGCCCATGAGCTCAATCAGCCCCTGGTCAGCCTGCTGGGCTACATCGACCTGTTCGATTTCGACAAGGACGATCCGGAAAAGGTCAGCCATCATCTGTCGAAAATCAAGGCCGCCGGCCATCGCATCGCCGAGATCGTCAAGACGATCCAGAGCCTCCGGCCGGAACAGAATCATACGCCGCTGCCTGACGCCGTCATCACCATCGAACAGGATATCCATCTGCTGGTCATCGACGATTCCGATTCGGATTTCAGGCGCCTGCAAAATGCCCTGCAAGAACAGCCTCACATAGATATCCACCGAGTCCGGGACATCCCCGACGCCCTGGAGAAGCTGGCGGACCGAAGGATCGACCTGATCATCCTGGACTACCTGCTGCCGTCTGGCAACGGACTGGATTTCCTGAATAAACTGGAAGAGAAAGAGTGCCGCGTGCCGGTGATCTTCAGCACCGGTCACGGCGACGAGATGATCGCCGCCAAGGCCATCCAGGCCGGCGCCTATGACTATCTGCCCAAGGCCAAGATAGACCGCGACAGCCTGCCGCGCGCCATCGCCCATGTCCTGGACCGGCACCGTCTCAAGACCGAAGTCAACATGGCCATGCGCAAGATGGCCGATATGTCGGTACGCGATGAATTGACCGGGCTGTACAACCGGCGGTACATGAACGAAGTGCTCGACCGGGAATACTCCCGGGCCAAACGTTATGACACCGACCTGGCCTGCCTGCTCATCGATATGGATTTCTTCAAGCAGATCAACGACTCCTACGGCCATATTTTCGGAGATCACGTCCTGCGGACTTTCGCGGGCATGCTGCGCGACAACGTGCGTGAAAGCGATTTCTGCTTTCGCTACGGCGGCGAGGAGTTTATGGTACTGCTGCCCAATACCGACATCGAAGGGGCCAACAACACCGGTGAAAAATTGAGGGCCATGGTGGAAGCCCGGTTGTTCGAGGATGGTCCGATTACCACCCATCTGACCATCAGCGTCGGCAGCGTTTCGCTCAAACGGCACGAACCGCCCGACATGCGGGCCATGCTGGCCTACGCCGACAAGGCTTTGTACCGCGCCAAGTCCGAAGGCCGCAACCGCCTCAAGATGTATCTGGAAGCGGGCGGGGAACCGGGCAAAGACGGCGAAGCGGCGCTGGACATGGTCTACTTCCGCGAGCGGCTCGCCTCGATCCTGGACAAGACACGCAACGCCTCGTTGAATTCCCTGGCGCTGCTGCTCGATCAGTTGGGCGCCGTGCGCTTCAAGGAGCACCATCGCAAGGCCCTGGTGCAGATCGATGTGTTGGGCCAGAAGATGCGCCTGCCCACCAAGGTCCTGGACACCATCAAGCGGGCCGCGGCGCTGCACGACCATTTGAAAATCCTGATGCCGGCCAAGGTGATGGACAAGAAGGAACCGCTGGACAGTTTCGACCGGGCCTATATCGAAAACCACTCCACGATGCTGGCCGAGGTGACCCGGCTCTTCGAGTTCTTCCAGAACGAGCGGGAAATCCTGTTGTACCATCAAGAACGGTACGACGGCCTGGGATATCCGTCGGGTTTGAAGGGCGATCAGATTCCCCTGGGCGCGCGGCTGTATGCCATCGCCGACGCCGTGACCGCCATGCTCTCCGAAAGGCCCTACCGACCGGCCTTGACCAGCGAGCAGGTGGTGGAGGAGCTCGAACGCAACGCCGGCAGGCAATTCGATCCCCATCTGGTGGCGATCTTCATCGAAGCCCTGGAGGACAATCCGGCGCTGCAATTGCCGAACGATTATATCGCAACCAGGAAAAAAGAAGGGGCCGAGCCCAAAGAACCGCCGAAGGCCGATTGAGGTACCTCGATGCAAACTCATCTGCAGATCCTGATCAATGACCTGGTGGATGGTTTTCCCACCCTGCCGGCAGTGGTGAGCCGCGTGATGGCGATCACCGCCGATCCCGACAGCTCCACCAAGGACCTCTACCGCGTCATCCAGGCGGACCAGGCCCTGACGGTGAACGTCCTCAAGATGGCCAACTCGGTCTTTTACGGGCTGCCCAAGCGGGTCGAGTCACTCCAGCACGCCCTGTCGATCCTGGGGTACGTGGAGGTGCGCAACCTGGTGATCATGCAGGCGGTTTTCAAGAGCTTCAAGGTCTTGGGCGGCCAAGGCCCCATGGACATCCGGCCTTTCTGGCAACATGCGCTGGACGCCGCGCTGGCCGCCGAGCTGATTGGTCGCGGCCCCGCCGCCGGTGACCAAGATTTTTATGTGGCCGGCCTGGTCCACGATATCGGCAAACTGGTGATCTATATGGCTTTGCCCGAAGCTTACGCCGAGATGGTCAAGGAGGTCGGCCCCTACGACCCTGCCATGTTCGCCATGGAACAGCGCTTTTTCGGCATAACCCACGAAGAGACCGCCCAACGGGTGTTGCGGCAATGGATGTTCCCGGAGTCGATTCTGGAGGCGGTGGCCTGCCACCATCGCCCGGAAACGGCTGCGGATCACCCCGCCGCCGTCTGGGTCGTGCACGCCGCCGACCTTTTGGTACGCTGGGCCGATGCCCTGGATCACGGGGCCGAGACGGAGGCCGCGGCCCTGGGGCGGCGGCTGCTGGCGCCCGCCCTGGTGAATGCCTTGAAATCCTGGGGTCCAGGCACGCTGGACACGCTGCGCGGCCAGCTGGCCGCTAAAAAGGCCCAGCAGTCCGATCTGATGACCATGTTTACCGCCTGAAGGACGGTGGTTGACAGCTTTCCTCCCCCGAACGTATAGTTTTCCCAGGGAGCTCTTCCGCGCGCTGGTGATCGTCGTTTTGAACCGGGTTGCCCGCCGGCGCCCCGCGGCCTTCTGTTCCCAAACGCATGAATCCCTTTCATGGAGGAACCCATGGCCTCCACAAAAGCCTACGATCACTGCCTGCTGCTCAGGGTGGGGGTCGTGGCCAAAGGCAGTCGCTGCTTGGGCATCATGCGCATGCTGGATGATTTCAAACCCAGCGGATTGCGCCTGAAACTCATGGCCCTGGCGCCGGTGAGCAAGTCGATCTCCTGCCTGAAATTCGCCGGCGAAGTGGGGGTTCCCATCTACGACGACTACCGCGATATGTGCACCCTGGAAACCCTGGACCTGATCCTGGAGATGACCGGCCGGCCGGATATCCTGGCCCACCTGCAGCACCACAAAGCCCAAGCCACAGTGGTCCTGGACCGGCAAGCCTCGATGCTGTTCTTCGACCTGGCCCGCCAATATGAAATGGTGGCCGAGCGGGAGGCCGAGATCGGTTTGGCCACCTCCTTCGCCTCGGCGTTGCTGGAGGCCTCTCCGGACGGCGTCATGGTCATGGACCGCAATTACCGGATCATCAACTGCAACAACTCGCCGCTGATCACCGGCGGCAAACCCCGGGAAGCGATCCTGGGCAAGTACTGCTTCGAGGTGATGCACGGCCTGCTCCACCCATGCAGCAGCCACGACCGCTTCTGCCCCACCCAGGAAACCCTGCGCACCCGGCGGCCGGCCCGGACCATGCACGAAGTCACCACCACCAACGGCGAGCCGCGCGTCCTGCAGATTATCGTCTTTCCCCTGTTCAACATGCTGGGCGAGATTGTCCAGTTTGTGGAGATCATCCGGGACATGACCTCGGATTTCAGCGCCCACGACGAACACCGCGCCCAGGCCATCAAGGACGACCTGGCGCGGGTGGCCCAGGAAGACCGGTTGACCTCCATCGGCCGGCTGGTGGCCTCGGTGTGCCACGAGATCAACAACCCCATCGCCAGCATCGTCACCTTCAATAAATTGATCCTCTCCCATATCCGCGACGGTACGATGCCCCCCCAGGGCATGGCCGCCTTCGAGAAATATCTCGACCTTTCGGTCAAGGAGGCCCTGCGGTGCGGCGAGATCGTCAAGACATTGCTGACCTTTGCCCGCCAGAAGAAAATCGAGGCCGACCACTTCGACCTGCATGAAATGATCAAGACCATCATCCTGCTCACCGGCTATCAACTCCAGATGGCCGGCGTCACCGTATCGATCCTGCTGCCCGAAGGCGCTTTCATGGCCTGGGGGGACTGTTCGCTCATGCAGCAATGCCTGATGAATCTTTTCTTCAACGCCATCGAAGCCATGCCCCACGGCGGCACCCTGACCATCGCGGGCGGCAAGATCGAGAAGGAGAAGCGGGTATGGCTCTCCATCGCCGATACCGGCAACGGCATTAAAGCAGAGGATCTGCCGCGCATCTTCGAACCCTTTTATTCCACCAAAGGCCTGAGCAAGGGCGTGGGGCTTGGGCTTTCGATGGTGTACGGTATCATCCGTGAGCACAACGGCACCATCGAGGTGCAAAGCGAGCCGGGCAAAGGCAGTGCCTTCAAGCTGGTGCTGCCCACCGGGCCGAGGTAATCGGCGTGCTTTTTTATTCCCTTTCTTCTTCGATCTCCGGCCTGGCCGGAGGGGGGTGGGCATGGTGCGTATGATGAAAGTCCTGGTAGTGGACGACGAGGAGACAATCTGCGTGGCCCTGGACGCCTGGCTGTCCAAGGAGGGCTATCATGTGGAGACCGCCTGTTCGGGTATGGACGCCCTGGCGCTGCTGTCGCAGAAGATCTTCGATCTTTACCTGGTGGATATCAAGATGCCGGGGATGGACGGTCTGGACCTCCTGGCCCGCATCCGGGAGCTTCAGGCCGACGCCACCATCATCATGATCACCGCCCACGGCTCGATCCAGACCGCCGTGGAGGCCATGAAGCGCGGCGCGGCCGACTACCTGTGCAAGCCTTTCGATCCGGAAACGCTCTCGATGCTGATGGAGCGCGTGGCGGCCACCAAGGCACTGCGCGATGAAAACGTGGCCTTGCGCGGCCAGCTGATGGAGCGGCAGGAGGCCCTTCTCGACGACTTCGTGGCCCAGTCGGAGGCCATGCACACCATCCTGGCCCAGATCGAAGAGGTGGCGCCCAGCAACGTTCCGGTGCTGATCTCCGGCGAAACCGGCGTGGGCAAGGACTTGGTGGCCCGGGCCATCCATATGCGCAGCGAACACGCCTACGGACCTTTCGTGGCCATCAATTGCGGCGCCCAGACCGAAACGCTGCTGGAGAGCGAGTTGTTCGGCCATGAGCGCGGCGCCTTCACCGGGGCGGTAAAGGCCCAGCGCGGGTGCCTGGAGATGGCCAACAAGGGGACCCTATTCCTGGATGAGGTGGGGGAGATCAGCCCGCGCATGCAGGTGAGCCTGCTGCGCGCCCTGGAAGAGAAGCGCATCACGCGCATCGGCGGCAGCCAGCCCATCGAAGCCCATTTCCGCCTGATCAGCGCCACCCACCGCGACCTGCGTCAGTTGATGCGCGAAAATCAGTTTCGGGAAGACTTCTATTACCGCATCAATGTCTTTGCCATTCACGTGCCGGCGTTGCGTGAACGGCGGGAGGATATCCCCGTGCTGGCCGATTTCTTTCTGGAGAAGTACGCCCGGGAGACCGGCAAGCCCATCGAAGGCATCACCCAGAAAGGGATCGGCTTGCTGATGAGTTATCCCTGGCCGGGCAACGTGCGCGAGTTGCGCAACGTGATGGAGCGGGCCGTGGTGCTCTCCCGCGGGCGCATGATCGGGGCCGAAGAGTTGTGTTTCCTCCAGGGCGGTGGTGAGGTGTGCGATCTGGGCATCCTGACCCTGCGGGAAGCGGAAATTCGTTACATCAAGGCGGCGCTGGACACCCATGGCGGAAACATCACCAAGGCCGCCCGTCAGCTGGGGATCGACCGGGTGACGCTGGCCAGGAAAATGAAGCGTTACCACATCGAAAAAGAGTGACGTCGAAAGCGGAGCGCTGAAAGAAGAACGTGGAAGTCAACCCAAACTCCCGGCCGCATCTGGATCTGATCCCCCTGGGCAACCTGGATCCGCTGGCGGTTTCCATCATGGGCGCGCATCTGCAGGCCGTGCTGGGGCTGCGTACCCAAATCCACCCGGTACGAAGCAATCCCGAATATGCCTTCATGGCCATGCGCAATCAGTTCGACGCTTCCAAGATCATCAAGGCGCTCGCGACCGAAACCGACGGGGCACCGTTCAAATTGGGGGTGCTGCAGAGCGATCTGAGCATTCCCATTTTGACCTATGTGTACGGCGAGTCCCAGTTGGGCGGCAAGGCGGCCGTCGTCTCCCTGCACCGGCTCTTCGACATCGACCGCCAGTTGGTGTATCAGCGCGCCGCAAAGATCGGTGTCCACGAGGTGGGGCACCTGCTGGGGTTGGAGCATTGCTGGCAAGCCGGTTGCCTGATGCGCTTCAGCAAGCAGCTGGAGCAGTTGGACCGGCTTGCCCTCGACTTCTGCGATGCGTGCCGCTATGAGATCGTGCGGCGTTTGAAGGCCATCAGCTAACAGTCCGTTTCAAGCGAAGCTCAGCCAGGAACGACCTCACCAGCCGGTTCCAGTCCGCATGGGGTACCGTGCCGAAGATGTCGCGCACGATCTCGCCGCCGGTGGCCGCCAGGCGGTAGCCCGTCTCTTCGCTGAGCAGGGTGGTCAGACGGGTGGCCTCATCGTCCATCCAGGCCAGGCTTTCATCCCCGTAAAGCAGGTTCTTCAGATTCTTGCGCAGATTGGTGGGCTGAATCACCATCAACCAGCCATCGCCGTAGGGATCCCGGTTGGCGGCTTCGGGCACAGCGCCGATCCTGGGATTGACCGCCAGCACCTTGCCGTCGATGGGGCTCAAGGCTTCGGCGCGATGATTGCCCCGGCGCAGTGTGGCTTGCGGCAGGCTTTGCGCCACCACTTCACCCAGCTTGGGCAGTTCGATGCCATCCAGAGGACCCAGCATGCGCGCGGCAAAATCATCCAGGCCGATGCGCACGCGGCCGCCGTATTCCACCCGCGCCCAGGCATGATGATGATGGTAGTAGTAATCCCGCGCCACGTCGAAGCCGGCGGCATGGTCGCAAGCCGGGGCGCTCAGCCGCGGCGTGAAGGCCGTATCTTCGATCATCTGGTCGTACGGGCACTGTACACAGTTGTAGCCGTGGCCGCAGAGTTTGTAAGTGACCCGACCGCTGAGCATGTGGCGGCACTTGAGTTGGTTCATCAGCATGCGCAGCCGCACCGGGCGGGGATCGATGCCGGTACCATGCGCCTGATGCTCACGCTCACGGGTTTCGAAGTCGGCCTGGACTTTCTGGTCGAAGGCACAGCCCAGGCAGTCGAAGGCATTCATGCACTTCACGGGTTTGACGACGCCGGCCCGGCTCCACACGCATTGATCGTTGGCCAAGCCGAAGACATTGGGATTTACCATCTTTTTGATTTCTCGCTCAGCCATGACGACTCCTTTCGGTTACGGGTTCTTGGGGTTGGTTGCCATCTAAGAGAGCAGGAACCGGGCCAACTCGCCGCGGTCTTCGCCATCAGATTTCAACATAATGAAATTATATGGAATTAATCTTATTCGAGAGGGTCTGAGGCATCTTGCCGCAGAGCTGTGCAATGATGCAAACCGACCCAATTGGAGCGGGCTGTTGCTGAAATATACATGATTTTAATATGATAACCATATGATGCAAAACGCCACACGCTGATGCAAGCCGCATCACCCTGTTCTGAGCTAAAAAAAGGCCGCGCCCAAATGCTTCCGGGCGCGGCCTGTACCCCTCCGCCTGAACTTCTACCACTTCGCTCTTTTGTCTTCGGTTTCTCCCTAAACCTTGAAACGGCCCATCATCTCATTCAGCTGATCGGCCAGCTGCTTCAGATCCAGGGCACTGGCATTGACCTGGGAGCAACGGTTGGACATGTCGCCCACCCCCTGGTTGATGCCGGCGATCTCTTCGGCGATGTCCGTGGAGACCGACGAGCTCTGGGCCACGTTCTGGTTGACTTCATTGAGACCGGACGAAGCCTGGGCCACGTTGGCGGCGATATCCTTGGTGGCCGTGGATTGTTCTTCGGTGGCCGAAGAGATGGTCGAGACGATTTCATTGATATCGTTGATCACCTTCGAGATGTGGCCGATCTGGCCGATGGTCTCCTGGGTCGAGCCCTGGACGCCGGCGATCTGGGCCTTGATCTCCTGGGTGGCGGCCGCCGTCTGGCGGGCCAGCTCCTTGATCTCGTTGGCCACCACGGCGAATCCCTTGCCGGCCTCGCCGGCCCGGGCGGCCTCGATGGTGGCGTTGAGCGCCAGCAGGTTGGTCTGTTCGGAAATCTCGGTAATGACCTCCGTCACCTTGCTGATCGACTTGGCCGCCTCGCCCAGCTGATCCATCTTGGAAGAGGTCTGCTTGGTCTGGTGGACCGCATCGCCGGTGATGGTGCGGGCTTTTTCGGTGTGCACGGCGATCTCGGCGATGGTGCTGCCCATCTGTTCGGTGGCCGAGGAGACCGACGACATGTTGGTGGAGGCCTGCTCCATGGCCGCGGCCACGGAATTGATGTTGGTGCTCATCTCTTCGGCGGCGGTGGCCACGGCGTTGGATTTGCCGGCCATGGCGTCGGCGCCCTGGGTCATGTCCTCGGAGATGGTGGTCAGGGTCTCGGCCGAGCGGCCCAGGGTCTGGGCGCCGGCGGTGATTCGACGCACCATGTCCTGCAGTTTTTCCAGGAAGGTGTTGAGCCACCTGCAGAGTTCGCCCACCTCGTCCTGGCTTTTCACCGCCAGGCGCTTGGTAAGGTCCCCTTCGCCCTCGGCGATGTCCTTGAGGCCGGCCACGGCGGCATTCAGCGGCCGGGTGATGGCGGCACCGATGCCCGTGGCCAGGCCCAGGCCCACCGCCAGGGCGGCCACCACCATGAGGACAAACCACATCACGGTCCGGCTGTAGATGACTTCGGCGTCTGTGTTGGCCGCATGGGCGGCATTCAGCTCCATCTCGGTCAGTTGATCCAGAAAATCGCGCATGTGTTCGAAGTGTTCTTTGGCTTTTCCGAGGGTCAGGTCCAGGGCCAGGCGCCGGCCTTCCCGGGTATCCTGCCTGCGGCTGTCGACGACCTGTCGTGAGATGGTCTGCCATTGGGTCCGGGCCGCATCGTACTGGGTCATGAGGGCCCGTTTCTGATCGGTGGCGGGAAAAGCCTTGTATTTGTCCCAGCGCTCCAGGGATTGCTTCAGATTGGTTTCGTACTCCTGGAGCAGTTGTTTGAACGTATCCGAATTGACATCGGCGAACACCATGGAGCGTTCGGCCACAAGCAACTGCTGCAGATCACGGTCGGTCTCGATCAAATAGTCGATGCTCGGCAGGCGCACGGCGAAGATCTCGTCCAGATAGGCATCGGTCCTGTGGATACCGGAATAGCCGGTCCAGCCGATAATCCCCATGAACAGGAGCATCACCGCGAATCCAAGGGTCAGCTTGCGGCCGATGGTCAAACGGTTAAACCATTGCATTTATTTTTTCCTTTCTGTTTCAATTTACTTCCCGGTCGTGATGCTCCCTGGGATTGCGTCTTGATTACGGCACCTTGTCCACATCGATGCCGATGGTGATGGCGCCGATGGCCTTGTCGCCGTCCATCACCGGCACCGAGACCTGCACCAGGTAGGCCTGGGCGCTCTCGTCGAATTTAACGGCATCCACGAACACGGCGCCGCTGCCGCCGTTGAACGATTTCTGGAACTTGGCTTCATCCCCCTGCCAGTAGTCCGAGGTTTTGTCGGTCATGGCCACGTTGGCCCCCTGGTTGTCCATGACGAAGATTTCGGCGAAGTAGGGCGCCGAGTTCTGTATGCCGTGCAGGAAATTGCCGCACTCCGACGTCATCAGGGCTTTCATGTCTTCGTTGATGCCGGGGGTGGCCATCCATTTGGCATCCAGGGCCTTGATCTGTTCCGGGGTTTTGCCCTTGGCGTTTTCGGCCTTCACCGCGGCCACGATGACCGGGTCTTTGCCGTAGGCGGCCAGCTGGCTCTGAGCCAGATCCTTGACCTTCTGGGGGGCCTCCTCGGCCCAAACCAGCGCCGCCGTCGCGAACAGCAAGAGGGTGCTCAACGCGAGCGATAGATATCTTTTCATGTCGATTCTCCTTTTCCGGACTGCCGGAAAAAACTTTCAACGAATCTGGCAAGCGCCGTCCAAGGGAATGAGGCAGATTACCACTCCTGTGCTGCCTTCAGGATGGGAGCGCAGGGGATGGCGTCCACGGGGGCGAAGAACGTCGCTTCCGATGGCAATATCGAACCATCGGCCCAAAACTTGAGCCCGGGATTAAGTCTGGCGGGTAAAAAGCTGGGATAAGGGGTGAGTGGTTATGCCTTCGGGTTGTCGTTCAGCTTGTCCGGCTCTTTGGTCTCCGGCTCTTTGGTCGCCCGGCGGAAATTGCTGATGGCCTTGCCCAGGCCGCCGCCGATCTCGGGGAGTTTGCCCGCGCCGAAGATAATCAGGATGATCACCAGGATAATGATGAGTTCGGGGATGCCGATGCCAAACATGGGATGCCTCCAACTTTCTTTGAATGCGATCAATCACAGGGGGGATCGTCGGACCCCATTTCATCGAGCAGCCGACGAAACTCCTTGGATCGCAGGTACTGATCCACGGCGCTCTGGTATTCGATCCAGGCATGCCAGGCCCTGATCCAGTGATGGTTGTGCCAGTAGGCCTGCGGATCGCCTTCGCCTTGCAGACGGTGGATATAGTCCACATACTCTTCGGCACATCCGGGGCAGAAATGGTAGGGGATCCTGGGGTTTGCCGTTTGATCTGCCTGAGTGCCGAGCAACGATGCGCCGCAACGCTCGCATTTGGAAGCGCAGTTGGCGCAGTGAAAAACCTTGAGCACCGAACGGATTTTCTGTCGCCGCTGGGCGGCGGCTTTCTGGGCCGAGGTGATTTTCAGCTTTTCGGTCAGTGGAATGATTTTGCTCATGCGTTTTCTCGTCGGCGCCCAACTTTCATCGTGTAGCCGGGTATAACACCCCCCACCCATAGTGTCAATCTGGGCAACTGTTTATTTGGCCGCGAACATGGCGGACAGCTTCTCGCGGCTGATGCAAAGATAATCCCGATCCCTGGAGAACACCTCCAGGGTGATGGTGTCGTCATAGCCGGCGCGCTTGAGGGCCTGCACCACCTTCGGGAAATCGATGGCGCCGGCGCCGATGGGCAGATGGTCATCGTCGTGCCCGAAATTGTCGCTGGCATGGATGTGGCCGATGCGTTCGCCCCATCGTTCGATGAAGTCCACGATGCGCTGGGTCCCGCCGCCGATATGGGCATGCCCCGTGTCCAGGGTCAGCCTCGCGGCAGGATGACCGGTAAAGAGTGCTTCGAAATCCTCGGGCCGCACCAGCGAGCGGGAGCGGGGAAACATGTTTTCCACGCACACGGTGAGCTTCAGGCGCTCGGCCTCGTGCAACAAACGGTCCATGGCCGCCCGGGCATGGCGCTGGGCGATATCCGGCATCATGGCCCCCAGACCGTGGATGATGCTCGGATGCAGCACCACCTTCGAGGGGCCGAGTTCGGCTGCCGCCTGCAGGGACAAAACCGTTTCATCCAGGGAAGCGTCGCGCAGGCGCTCGGTCAGATCGGCTGTGGAGACAAAGGTGGGCAGGTGGCAGACCAGCGTCAGATTGAAGCGTCCCAGCGCTTTGGCTATGGCCGCTTTCTGTTCCAAGAGCACCAGGTGGTGGGCATGGGGCGCATCCATGGTGATTTCCAGGTAATCGAATCCCAGCGGCCCCAGGCTTTCGATCTCCGCGAGCAGCGGCCGCATGGGGGCATTCATCACGCCATAGCGCATGGCTAAAACTCCTTTCATAGCGGGTTGCGTTGCCGTAATTATTTATACTATTCCCGGGACGTAAAGGCTAGAGAAATGTTTGTGCCATCCGGCAGCCTGTGTTAAGGTCCGAATCTGAATGCGCGCCGGGCAGCAAGCGCGGTGCGCGATAGTGCCATGCGAGGAAATTTTTGATGACACCTGTTCTGCAACCCGACGGCCGGCCGATGCTCATCGGCAGTCAGCCGCTCGAAGACCATGCCCAGGCGACCCGGCTGGTGCTGGCCCATGTGCCCGAGATCCCCAACTGGGTTCAGCTGCCGGTCTTCGCCCAGGAGGGGATGGTGTCCCAGTTCGCCACGGGGCTGCCCGGCCTGACCCAGGGGGAGGGCCGCACCTATGTAGATTCGGGCGCCGCTGGTTTCGATGATCAAATGTTGTCCTTTTTCGAAGAGTTCCTGGCCGTGGTCGAGGAGCGCAGCCCTTGGGAAACGAGCCGTTTCGCCCTCGATGCCCGGCATGCCCGGGGTTTTTTCGAACTGCTTTCGGCCGTGGCGGCCATGCCGTCAAAGCCGTTTGCCGTCAAAGGCCAGATCACCGGGCCGATCACCTTCTGCACCAGCTTGACCGACGAGCGGCGGCGGGCCGTCTTTTACAACGAAGCCCTGCGCGACGCGGCGGTTAAGATGCTGGCGCTCAAGGCCGGCTGGCAGGTGCGGCAGTTGAAAACCATCGGGTCGCCGGTGATCCTGTTCATCGATGAACCCGCCCTGGCCGGGTACGGTTCATCGGAGTTCATCAGCATATCCCGGGAAGACATCATCGCCTGCCTTCAGGAGGTGATCGACATGGTGCACAGTCTGGGGGCCCTGGCCGGGGTTCACGTGTGCGCCAACACCGACTGGTCGCTGCTGCTCTCCTCCGAGTTGGACATCGTCAACTTCGATGCCTTCGGTTACTTCGACAAGTTCGTGCTCTATGCCGACCCGCTCAAGGGGTTCCTGCACGCCGGCGGCTGTCTGGCGTGGGGGCTGGTGCCCACCTCGCCGGCCGATGTGGTGGCCGCCACCACCCTGGAGCAGGTGTGGGGGCGCTGGCAGGAGGGGGTGCAGGCCATGGCCGCCCTGGGCATCGACCCGCCTGCCTTGCGGCGGCAGTCGTTCATCACCCCCAGCTGCGGCACCGGTTCGCTGCCACCCAAGTTGAGTCAGAAGGTACTGGAAATGACCCAGGCGCTCTCCGCCCGGGTTCGAAATTCATAATTAAAGGAATCAGAAAATGAGCGGAGCTACTTTCAGCGGCGCCTCGCGCTACGTGCTGGACGCCGAGCTGGCCCAGATCGTCAACGTCTCCATGGCCCTGGAGATGCCCCTGTTGCTCAAGGGCGAACCGGGCACCGGCAAGACCATGCTGGCCCACGCCATCGCCGAAAGCCTGGGCATGCCCTTGCTGGTGCTCAACGTCAAATCGAGCATGAAGCTGGTGGAAGCCCTCTACCAGTACGACACCCTGACCCGGCTCAACGACAGTCGCTTCGGCGACTCCAAACGCGACGTGAGCGACATCGAGGCCTACATCAAGATGGGCAAGATCGGCCAATCCTTCACCGCCGAGCGACGCACGGTGCTGCTCATCGACGAGATCGACAAGGCCGACACCGATTTCCAGGACGACATGCTCGACGTGCTGGACCAGATGGAGTTCGACATCATCGAGATCGACAAGACCATCCGCGCCAAGCACCGGCCGGTGATCATCATCACTTCCAACGCCAAGAAGGATCTCTCCGATCCGTTCCTGGGGCGCTGCAATTTCCACCACATCGCCTTTCCCGATCCCAAGATGATGCGCAAGATCCTCGATGTGCACTTTCCGGGATTGAATGGGGCTTTGATCGACGGCGCCATCGAGGCCTTCTACAAGCTGCGCCAGCTGGAAGGCATCGAAAAGCGGCCGGCCACCCGGGAGCTGATCAACTGGCTCCGGGCCCTGCAGAGCGACCCCGATTTCAACCCCAAGCGGCTCAAGGAGGATCTGCCCTTCCTGGGCGTGCTGTTCAAAAAAAGCCAGGATTTCGAGCAGGCCAGCCGCCTGGTACAGCGAAGGGCGCGGTATTAACCGACATGTTCATCGACTTCTTCTATAAGCTCAGGGATCACGGAGTGCCGGTGTCGCCCACGGCTTTTCTGACCCTGCACAAGGCCCTGGACCAGAAGCTGATCCAGAGCCTGGACGACTTCTACACCGTCTCCCGCGCCGTGCTGGTGAAAAGCGAACGCTACTTCGACCTCTACGACCAGGTCTTCGCCCACCACTTCGAAGGGGTGGAGCTGCCCGCCGCCGAAGGGCTGGCCATCGATGAGATGGCCCGGGCCATGCTCGAGCAGTGGCTGCAAAACCCTAAGGAACTGGCCGCGGCCATGGGCATGGACGAAGCCGAACTGCAGAAGCTCACCCCCGAGCAGTTGATCGAATACTTCAAAGAGCGGCTCAAGGAGCAGACCGAGCGCCACGACGGCGGCAATCGCTGGATCGGCACCGGCGGCACCTCGCCCGTGGGCCACTCGGGCCACCATCCCGGCGGCATGCGGGTGGGCGGTGAGTCGCGCAACCGCTCGGCGGTCAAGGTAGCCATGGAGCGGCGCTACAAGGACTACTCCCTGGAAGGCCCCCTGACCAGCTCCATGATGGGCGAGGCCCTCAAGCGGCTGCGCCACCTGCGGCCGGCCGGCCCCAAGGACCAGGTCAACGTCGACAAGACCATCTACCAGACCATGAAGAACGCCGGCGAGATCGAGATCGTCTTCGACAGCAGCCTCAAGGACCGGCTCAAGGTGATCCTGGCCATCGACAACGGCGGCTGGTCCATGGACCCTTACATCCCTGTGGTGCAGACGCTTTTCGACTACGCCCGGGCCCAGTTCAAGGAGCTCAAGACCCTCTTCTTCCACAACACCGTGTACGAAACCCTCTGGGCCGATCCGGCGCGCTACAAGAAACCGATCCGGCTCGACGAATTGGCCCGCCGGGACCCCGAAACCCGCCTGATCTTCGTGGGCGACGCCAGCATGGCGCCCTACGAACTCATGGCTCAGGACGGATCGATCTACATCACCGACCGCAGCGGCCGGCCCAGCATCGCCTGCCTGGAGTTCCTGGCCAAGACCTTCCGCCATTCGGTCTGGCTCAACCCCGTGCGCAAACAGCGCTGGGCCTACACCCGCACCATCACCATGATCGGCCAGATCTTCCCCATGTTCGAACTGAGCATCGATGGCCTGGAAAAGGCCGTGGCGCGCCTGACGGCGGCGTGAGCCGGCCAGAAGGCCACTGTTATTGGAGCTCTGAAAAAGGAAAGGCAAGGGAAATTTTCCCTTGCCTTTGAGTGGGATATCAAGACCTGCGCGAGCCTTGGTTGGGCTTCGCTATGTCTGCACGCAGAAAACTAGCGCTGCAGATTCTCGATCACGGTGGCCACGCCCAGGCCGCCGCCGCAGCAGGAGCTGAAGAAGCCGTAGCGGCCGCCGCGGCGGATCAGCTCGCGCATGGTGAACATGCACACGCGGGCGCCCGAGGCGCCGTTGGGATGGCCGTAGGCGATGGCGCCGCCCAGGGGGTTCCACTTGCTCATGTCGACCTTGTCGCCGGTCTGCTTTTCCAGCTCTTTGATCACGGCCAGGTTCTGCACGGCGAAGGCCTCGTTGCACTCCATGACATCCATCTGGGAGAGCTTGAGCCCGGCGCGCTTGAGGGCCAGGGGTACGGCGTAGGCCGGGCCGATGCCCATGATCTTGGGGTCCACGCCGTAGTCGCCGCCGGCCAGCCACTTGGCCATGGGCTTGTAACCCAGTTCCTTGGCTTTTTCAGCGGACATCATCAAGACCATGGCGCCGCCGTCGTTGCGGCCCGATGCGTTGCCGGCGGTGACCGTGCCGTCTTTGACGAAGGCCGGGGGCAGTTTGGCCAAGCCGGCCAGGGTGGTGTCGGGCCGGGGATGTTCGTCGACCTTGAAGACCATTTCCGGGGTCTTCTTGGTGGCCGGGAAGACCACCGGCACGATCTCGTCGTTGAAATAGCCATTTTCCATGGCCATTTTGGCACGCATCTGGCTGTTGTAGGCGAATTCGTCCGAGGCTTCCCGGGGAATGTTGTACATCTTCTGAAGGTTTTCCGCGGTGATGCCCATGCCGATCTGCTCGTCCTTGACCGGGGAGAGGCTGGTGGGCAGGGGCATGGGGGGAATCATCTTGTAAGGCTCGATGGACATGGAGAACTTCACCGGAATCTGGCTGTAGGCTTCGCTGCCACCGGCGATGATCACATCCGCCTGACCGGCCAGGATCTTCCAGGCCGCATGGTTGATGGAGTCGATGGCCGAACCGCACTGCATCTCCACGTAGGAGGCCGAGGTCTCGTAGGGCAGACCTGCGTGCAGCATCGCCCAGCGGGCAGGGTTGATGGCTTCCGAGCAATGGGCGGCGATACCCATGATGACCGTATCGACTTTGCCCTTCTCCAGGATTTTGGTTTTTTCGACCAGGCCCTTGATGGCGATACTGGCCAGCCGGCTGGCCGAAAAGGTCCTCAAGGAGCCGCCCATGCGGCCGAAGGCCGTGCGCACGCCATCCACGAATACAACTTCTCTTGCAGACATTTTCTTCTCTCCTTTAACGATAAAGTGTTTTTCGAACTCAATCCCAGGTTGAGCCGGGGATTACCTTGGATAAAGCTTTTACAAACGCTTAATTCTTGGCCATTTTGGATTCTTCCTCGGACCGCAAAACTTTGCGCAGGACCTTGCCCACCGCGGACTTGGGGATATCGTTGCGGAATTCCACCATCTTGGGGCGCTTGTAGGGTGCCAGTTTGTCCTTGCAGAAATCGATGATCTCCTGCTCGGTGGCCGTCTGGCCGGGCTTCAAGGAGACGAAGACTTTGATCGTCTCTCCGCGGTACTCGTCGTTGATGCCGATAGCCACGGCCTCGGCTACCTTGGGATGGCGGTAGAGCACTTCGTCGATCTCCCGGGGGTAGATGTTGTAGCCGCCGGCGATGATCATGTCCTTGGTGCGGTCCACGATAAAAATGTATCCGTCTTCATCCTGGATGGCCACATCCCCCGTGTACAACCAGCCGTCCTTGAGCTGATTGGCCGTTTCCGCCGGGTTGTTCCAGTAGCCCTGCATCACCTGCGGTCCTTTGATGATCAGTTCGCCGCGCTCTCCGGGTTTTACCTGGGTCACGCCGTCGTTGGGATCCACCAGGCGGATGTCGGTGTCGGGGAAAGGAATGCCGATGCTGCCGGGCTTTTTGAGCCCCATGTTGGGGTTGGCGCAGCCCACCGACGTGGTCTCGCTCATGCCCCAGCCTTCACTGATGGCAATACCCAAATCCCTGGCGCGTTCGATATAGCCCACCGGGCAGGGCGCGCCGCCGCTGTTGAGCAGGCCGAATTTCTTGCCAAGATCCATGGATTCCGCCTGGGGATGGTTGAGAATGGCGCCGATCATGGTGGGTACGGCCGGAAAGAACTGGATGCGATCGATCTTGGCCAGCATGCCCATTACTTCGTTGATGTCGAAGCGCGGTACCAGAATCATGGTGGCGCAGTTGAACATGGCCCAGTTGAGGACGATGATGTCGCCATACACGTGGAAAAAGGGCAGCATCGCCAGCACGTTGCGTTTTTCAGGAGGGGTCTGGTTGTTGAGAAACGAACCCCACATGCTGGCCTGCACGGTGGCGGCGATGATGTTGGCGTGGGTCAGCACCGCGCCCTTGGGAATGCCGGTGGTGCCGCCGGTGAACTGGATCAGGGCGGGATCGCCGGGACCGATGGGTACCCGCGGGGCCTTGGTGTCGGCGCTGCTGTCCAGCACCCGGGAGAAGTGATGCCAGCCTTGCTCCAACTCCAACTGCTCCGGCGTGCTTACGCCGAAGCCTTCGATGTAATCGGTGACGCGGGTCACCACCACCCGCTGGATTTCTACTTTGGCGCAAAGCGCCCGGATGTTGGGAAGCACCATGTCGAAGGTGAACAGCGTGCTGACGCCGGTGTTCTGGCAGATGGCGATGAGTTCTTCCGCCGTGTACATGGGGTTGAGGTTGACCACGATGGCTCCCACGGACATGGCCGCATAATACGCAATGACGTACTGGGGGCTGTTGGGCAGGTGCACGGCCACCCGGTCGCCCTTCTGGATTCCCATGCCGAGCAGGGCGTTCGCCATGCGCACGATTTGCTGGCGGACCTGCCAGAAGGTCATCTGGCTGCCGTAGAGGTCCAATGCCGGTTTGTCCGGAAAGGTGTTGGCCGCTATGTTGACGAGATCGTGTACGGGGATCTTCGGGTAGCGGATCGATGGTGGGATATTGAAGTCATACTGCTGGTGCCAGAACTTTTCTTCCATTGCTTTCTCCTCTTGTGCAGGTGATGCGATCCTATAGAAAACAGGCTTCCACAACTTTACAAGTTGTCTCTCTGTAAAGCACAAACGGAAGAGTATGATTCGTATTGCGGGCCAATGCTTCCTTCGGATACGTCAAAACGGTCCCGAAAGCAACCCATAGTCCAACCAATCGCTTTTAAGCTGATCAACCGACGTCTGCCATCGGCCGGAACATTTAGAATTATGACGGTTACTTCCCCGACATCGACAGGGGAATCACCGAGGTGCCCCGAACCTGGGCCGTTTGGGTCATCAAGTCTCGCCCGCTGCTCGGTGGCGCGTTGCGTTGGGCCGCGGGCTTGAGTTGCAGGGCAATGGCTTCGGTGGGGCAAGTGGTCACGCACAGCCCGCAGCCGATGCAGCGATCGGGATTCACCACCGCGGTCTCTTCGATGCGGATGGCCGCCATCTGGCAACGTTCCAGGCACATCTCGCAGGCGGTGCACAAGCCTTCATCCACTCGCGCGAAGTAGTCATTGAAGACCGCCTCGGCCGGTTTGGGTAGTTTGTTTAAAGCCCGCAGCAGGCCGCAGCAATCACCACAGCAATTGCACATGCCGCCGGGGTTGACCATGTTGGCCGGCTGGTTGACCAGGCCGGCTTTTTCGCTCTGATCCAACACGGCCAGAGCCTCCTCCTGGGTGATATACCGCCCCAGCTTGTTCTCCACGTAATAGTCGGCATGGGAACCGAAGGAGAGGCAAACCTCCCTGGGTTTGTCGCAGCCTTGGTCGAGCAGGCCCTGCTGTACCCGGCAGATGCAGTCGGCCAGGGCGATTTTGTCCTTGGACTTGATGATCTCCCGGGCCTGGGCGTAGGGCGCTACCGGGTGGGTCACCTGGACCGAGCGGTGGACCGGTATGGTGCGCAGGGGGGTGATGTTTTTTTCCGGTGAAAAATCCATGAAGCCTTCTTTGGAGTAGGCTTCCACCAATTCGGCCAGTTCGCGGTCCATACGCTTGAGCTGAAATTCATACGAACCGATCACGAAGGCCACCGCAGCATACTTGACACGTTCCCCTTTGCGCTGGCGGAAAAGCAAACCCTTCTGCGCCATGGTTTCAAGCAACTGGGCCGTGGCGCCCGGATCGCGTCCGGTGCGCGCCGCCACCGATTCTGGGGCTTCGAGCATCATGCTCATTTGCAGGAAGAGACCCGCCTCCTCTTCGGTGAAGAGTTTTCGAAGTATTTTGAGCTCCACACCGGAAGCCGTGGCCGGAAAACCGACCGAGTACTGATCGAGCTGCTCGCGAAGCTTTTCATAGATGGTCGCCGTCATGATGCCCTCCCTGTGATTATACTTTCATTCCCGGCAGGTTCAGCGAAGCGGTGTTGCCGCCGTCCACCGGCAGCGCCTGGCCGGTGATGTAGCTGGCCTCATCGCTGGCCAGGAAAAGGATCACGCTGGCCACTTCCTCCGGCCGGCCGTAGCGCCGCAATTCGCAGCGACTGCCCAACTTGTCTTCCTTGCCTTTGGCCCGGGCGTAGTCGAAGACCGGCTTGGTCATGCCGGTTTCAACAAGGCCGGGGCAAACGGCATTGACGCGCACGTTGAAGCCGCCCAGGTCGCAGGCGGACGTCATGGTGAAGTTGATTAACGCTGCCTTGCTGGCACTGTAGGCATTGCCGCCGGCGCCCGAACGGATGCCGGCCACCGAGGCGGTATTGACGATGGCGCCGCGTTCGCTGGCGATGAGATGCTTGGTCGCGTGCTTGGTCATGTAGACCGCGCCGAGCACGTTGACCGCATAAACCCGCTGCCAGTCTTCGCCATCCCACTCTTCGGGGCCACAGTACTGGCCGGTGATGCCGGCATTGTTGCAGACGATGTCCAGGCGGCCGTAGGTGCCGACGGCCAGGTCCACCAGGGCCTGGACTTCAGTCTCCACGGCCACGTTGGTTTTTCGGGCGACGCCAGTCCCGCCCGCTTCCTTGACCATGGCGAGCGTCTCTTCCAGGGCTGGTTCCTGCATGTCGGCCAGCACGACGGTGGCGCCCTCACGGGCGAAGAGAACCGCTGTGGCCCGGCCGATGCCGCTGGCCGCACCGGTGATGATAGCCACTTTTTCTTTCAGACGGCCGGCTTTTGTTTCGTTCATGCCATCTTCTCCTTCAAAAAATCAACAACGGCACCCCTTCCCGTAAGCGGAAAGGGGCACCGTAGACGCAGGCTCACACCGTTGCTGACTATTTTTTCTTCTTCGTCAGGGCATCGCGATCACCGCCGCTCATACCGGCGATATACTTCACCACCTTCTTGCGGGACTCGATGTCGTACTGGGTGGTGATGGCGATCTGCTCCATGATGGGCGATCCGCCGCCGTGGTAGTTGCCCACGTTGGTGATGCCGCCGGTGGCCGAACAGAGGATGTCGCCCAGATAGCGCCAGAACTGGGCCTGATCCTCGGCGGCCATATTAGGATTGCGCTTGGTGTACTTGAGCAGCAGTTCGCCGGTATCGGGATTGGCGAAATCCTTCTCATGGGGGAAGGTGGCCACCACGCCGCCGGCGATGTCGCACAGCATTTCGGCTTCATGGTACACCGCTTCGCCCGACAGGCAGCGCCCCACGTTGCAGTAAATGGAGTTGGGAATGTAGGAGCCGGGGCCGTAAGGCATGAAGCCGACGCCGGGGATGTAAACCTCGGGCTTGCCCAGGTCCGAGGCGGTGTAGCCGGCGGCATAGCCCAGCTCGGTGGTCATGATGATCTCGGCCAGTTTGGCGCGTACATGTTCGGTCTTGTGCACGTTATTGACCTCGGCGGCCAGCGCCGCGGTGCCCAGGATGATGTCGCCGATGGCCGGCTTGCAGCCCGAGTAGGAGTGGCGGTGGAACAGGGCGAAGAGCAGGGCCAGCACGCCGCCGTGCTGATGCTCACCGGCCAGAAAGACACGGTCCCAGGGCACGAAGCAGTTATCGAAGATCATGTAGGAGTCGGTGGAACCCGGGACAAAACCGCGCTTGTAGATTTCACGGTTGCGCAGGTTGTGGATGGTGACCACCTGCTTGAGGCCGTCCCAGTCGGCCGGCACGGCAAAGGCCACCGCATAGTCCTTGTCCTCTTTTCGCAGGGCGCGGGTGGGGAAGACCAGTACTTCGTCGGCCACCGAGGCCTCGGAGATGTGGAGCTTGCAGCCTTCTACCACGATGCCGTCCTTCAGGCGCTCTTTGATGCGCACATAGGCGCTGGGGTTGGGTTGATCGGCCGGACGCAGCAGGCGGTCGCCCTTGACGTCGGTCTGGGCGCCGGCGGCTACCAGGTCTTCGGTCTGAAAGCGGCTCAGCCACTTTTTGAAATTCTCGTGGTACTGGGTGTCGCCTTTGTTCAACTTGTCGGCTTCGTAGGAGACGTTGTAGACGGCGTTGGTGGCATCGATGCCCATGCAGCGCTGGATGCAGCCGCCCACCTTCTGGCAGAGCATGCGGGTCATATCCTGCTTCTTGTGCAGATCGTCGGTGTTCTGGTGAATATGGTTGAAGCGGTTGATGCGCTTTCCGGTAAGGTGCGAGATGGCGGTGCACAGCTCCTGGTTTTCCGGTTTTTGGGCTTCGTCGTAGGTGGTGCCGATGGTGTTGATGCACGGCATCTGCAGTTCCCCGGCGCGGTCGATCAGTTCGCCGTTGAAATAGACGTTGCGCTTCATCTTGGAAAGACCCTGAATGTAATCTTGTTTTGTCCTCATTGTTCCTCCTCGTCCGGTTGCGCCGGAAACCAAAGATTTGAAATAAATTGAACCGCCTTCATCAGGAGGTTGCAAACCGGCACCTGTCCTTGCTTGAAAGTGTTGCTATTAGGGAACTGCCAGCTTGGTATGTTCTTAACAGGCAGCCATGGTGGTGTCAACAAATAAAACCGAACGTTCGCTCTATTTTTGGACCACAAAGAAACCCCCGCAATCCCGCCGCCGAGCCCTGGGTTGGCAATCAGGCCGGAGAGAGATACTTTTTAATTAAATCCATAACAAATTCGGCGTATTGGTCAACAGAGATGCCGCGCTTGGCATACTTGTACCGTTTGAGATACCAGTCCTGAAGCATGGCCTGGATGATGCTGGCGGTCAGTTGGCTGTTCGGGGTACTGAAGCCCCCCTCGAGGTTGCCTTGCTCGATGATGTCCTCGAAAACCTTTTCGAGGTGCAAATCGCTGGCTACGGCCTTGTCGCGTTCGATTTTATTGAGGTTTTTGGCCTCCATGAACGAGAAATAGTACCACGGCTGCATGGCTTCGCTGAGATAAAGGTGGGTGAAGATGGCGGCTTTGAGCTTGGCCGCCACTGTTTGCTCCTCGCTCACGCGCTGACGCAAAATACGCTGGGAAATAGAGCGCTGCTGGTTCTGGAGCATCTCCAACAATTCGTCTTTGCTGGAAAAGTAGGTGTAGAGGGCCCCCATGCTCAAGCCGCTTTCCCGGCTCAGGTCGCGCATGCTCATGGCTTTGAAGCCCTTGCGGTTGCTGATCTTCAGGACTGCGCCGAAAATCCTTTCAAGGTTCTTGAAGACGGTTTTCTCTTTTTTCACCCGCATGGTTTCGCGGTTTTCGGCAATGGTTTCCTGGTAGATGTCTTTTTTGGAGATGGTGACAACGCGGCTGAACTCGGCATAGGTCATGGGCGGTTCCGTTTTCTTTAGAGCAGCCATGGGGCTCCCCGAATGGTGGTCACTAAGGTAACTGGCAATTATGCAGCGTCATTCTGTTACGGCGGTTCGATGTAGCGGAAAGGTATCACAATTTTTTGCTTTTGCAAAATTGTCAAAACGCCCCCTCGGTTCTTCGCGCCATAAGGTTTTGAAATCACGTAATTCACGCAGGCTAACCGAACGCCGAAGGAAATAAGAACGGACAAGTCACTTGGCTGCCTTGGATTTGTAAGCCGAAAGCATTTTGCGCAACGATTCAATTGTGTCGGGATGTTGGCGTTCATTTTCTCCGGCTTCGACCGCCTGCTCCATGCTTGCCGCTGCGAGATCGTACTTTCCCATTATTGCATAGGCGGCGGCGATGGCTTCGAGAGATTTCGAGCACGTATTGATTTCAATCGCCCTTCGGGCGAGCGTTAATGCCTTGTGTGCATCAATGTATTCAGGATCCGCCGCGGTCGAATGGATGATTGAGAGCTTGGCGTAAGTGTTGTCCAATCTTGGACACTTTTCAATGGCGAAATTTTAGTCCGCAACTGCCAACTCCATACCGCCGGTCGCTTGCCAGACTTCTCCTTTAATGGATGTCCAAACAGCCTGGCCGCAGCCACCGGTGCGCTTCGCTACGAAGGGGAACTGGCGGTCGAAGAGCGCGTTGACTTCTTGAATGTTTCCGCGTCGTGCAAACACTTCCGCCCTGTAAATGGGCGGTGTGATGCGAATGGCGCCAACAGTTTGTTTTGAAGCCAGCAGACGCTCGCTCTCCTTCATGATGGTGCCCTCGTCGCCACTCTCTTTTGCTTTGTAGAGTCGATGCAGATCTTCCTGGATTTGTCCCTGTCCCGCATAATCGTCGAGCCTATTGCCGCAGGCGACCCACGTCGTCAAGAAGGGCGCAAAAAAGCATCTGAAAAGAGGTTTCTTCATCAAGTCGACATCTCTCCGGAAAATGAGAAGTGCATGGGCATCCGGCGCTTTCATATGCCAAAACTACTATGACCCTACCGAAAAGAACGCCACCGCGGCGACGGTGGCGCTTGAACCCGAAGTTAACAGCATATCGGCCAGTTCGGCAGAGGTTGCGTCGGTGGGATGAATGCCGTCGTAAATCGTGTAGTTGGAAACTTTGCTCTTATCGAGGTTAGGGTTGTCTTTGGGCTCGATAAACACCATGTTCACCCCGCCTTTCACTGCCGATGTGAAAGTCAGGCAGCATGTCTGAAGCCCTTCTTTTCCTCACCGGCGAAATATCGGAATGGGGCAGGAGGGGCAATGGGGAATCGCCTAAATATAGACCCTGAAACGCCTAATTTTTGAAGCAAATTGGGATATGGTGACACGGTGCGCGATCAGGTGAGAAATTCGTCCAGTACAGAAGATTGGGTCGTTTTGAGATCTTCGAGTTTCTCTACATGCCGCTTCACGGCCTCGGGGTTCCATTCAATGTTATAGGCGCGTGCAAGCGAGGCGGTTTCGGCACTGAAGCACCCTTCCGGAAGTGAATTCGCCCCGTCGATGGCCGGGGGGTGGTCGCTGATGTGCGCCAGCAGATCCGCCAAGTGGACGGCCAGCGCCTGGGCCGGCTGGATGGCCGCCGATGCCGGGTGGTGGTGGAATCCCACCGCGTATTGAAGGGGCTGGGGGAAGGACCAGCGCTTGAGCAGCCGCAGGCCGACCTCTTCATGGGTCAGGCCCAGCAGATGCTTTTCGGCAACGATATGCTCCTGGCCGAAATTGCCGGTCATTTTCATCATTTTGATGAACTCAGCGGGCAACGCCATGACTATGACCAGTTTGCCGATATCATGGATCAGGCCGGCCACGAACATCTCGCCACCGGCAAGGCCCATGTCGCGGGCGATCATTCTGCAGGCCAGGCCCGTGACGAAGGAATGACGCCAGAAGAGACGGGCGTCAAATCCAGGTACGCGACTGATCCGGGAAAAATTGTTGAACACCGACGAGGAGAGGACCAGGTTGCGGACCTCCTTGAAGCCGATGGTTACCAGGGCTTGTTTCAGGGTTGCGATTTGACCGGCACGGCTGTAAAAGGCGGAATTGGCGATTTTCAGGACTTTGGCAGTGAGCACCGGATCGACCGAGATCGCCTCCATGAGCTCCTGGGTGCTGCTGTCCGGGTTGGCGGTGATCTCCATGACCCGGTTCACGACCACGGACAGCGTGGGGATGGTATCGATGGCGGCGCTCAGAATGGCGGCTCGGTCGTCGGTTGCCATGACAGATGATTCCTCCGCAAAGTCAAAGGGGGACGACGTCTTTCTCGCGTTTAACCGGAAGATACGACGGTTAACGCTAAAATTCAACCGCTGAACCTGTCTGTGACAAACCTGAAAATTCGGCCGGCCGGCCCCTAAGTTCCGGAAGGAATTGAAAGTCGGCATCTTTTGGCGTATGGTAAGTTTCATTTTTTAGAATCGACACCCGTTGCAAGGAGCCTCTCTCATGAAGACCCTCAGAGTGAACCCTGCTCTCTTTCTTTGGGCCATAATCCTGGGTTGCATCCTGAGCTCTCCGCCGCTGCTGCGGGCCGAGGGGCGGCCGCCGCTGAGCCTGCCCGAGGCCATCGATCTGGCCTTGCGTTTCAACCCCAACATCCACGCCGCGCGCCATCAAGTGGACGCCGCGGTGGCTCAAACCACCCAGGCCCGTTCCGGGCTGATGCCCCAGGTCGATGTCTCCGAAACCTACAGCCGAACCAACAGCCCGCTGTGGGCCTTCGGCACCAAACTCAACCAGGGTGCCATCACCGCCGAAGACTTTTCCCCGAATCGCCTCAACGATCCCGATGCCATCGATAACTTCAAGACGGCCCTCACTTTGACCTGGTCGCTGTTCGACGGCGGCAAGACCTGGACCGGCTGGCGCCAGTCCGAGCGCAACCAGGAGGCCGGACGGCTGGCTTTGGTGCGCAACGAACAGACGGTGATCGCCCAGACGGCGGCCACCTATGCGGCGTGCCTGTTGTCCGTGGAGAACCGCAACGTGATCACCCAGGCCCTGGAAACCGCCCGGGCCCATCTCAAGGTGGTGGAGGATCGCATGCGCAGCGGCCTGGCCGTCAAGAGCGATGAACTGCGGGCCCAGGTTCGCATCGCCGACCTGGAGCAGCAGCAGCTGCAGGCCGAAAGCCAGATGCAGGTGGCATTGGCCATGCTGGGGGCGGCCATGGGACGGCCCGAAGCAGTCCCGGCCGCCGAAGGCCTGGAAACCCCCCTGCGCGCGAATGAGCCTCTCCAGGGGGATGTGGACGCATGGGTAAATAGAGCGCTGGCCCATCGCCCCGACCTCAAGCAGCTCAATATCCAGGAGGAGATCGCCAAAGCGGAAGTGGATCGCGCCCGCGCCGGCCACTATCCCTCCCTTGCCCTGCAGGGCAACTACGAAATCAACACCGAACAATTTGACGACTCCCAGGACAGCTACACGGTGGGCGCGGTGGTACAGCTGAATCTATTCAGCGGCCAGCGTATTTCCGGCCAATCGGCCGAAGCCAGGGCCTTGCTCTCCAGAATCCGTGCCATGCGCGAAGCCCTCGCCCTGGGGGTGCGGGTAGATGCCCAGCAGGCCTTCCACCAGGCCCAGAGCGCCTGGCAGAGCATCGAGGTGGCCCGGCGGGCCATGGCCCAATCCGAAGAGGGGCTGCGCATCGTGGCCGACCGGTACCAGAATGGGCTGCTGGCTCTGGTCAGCCTGCTGGACGCTCAGGTGGCGAACCAACAGGCCCAGATGCAGCATTCCAAAGCACTCCACGACTATATGGTCGCTCGCGTAGCCCTGGCCCTGGCCAGCGGCCAGATCGACAAGGACTTCCACTGATCCCTTTGCCCGTCGGCGCGGCCTCCCGCAGGCGCCTTGGTTCATACGGGCCAAAACTAAAAATGGAGAGAGGCATGAAGCTTAAACCCGTTTCCATGGCTTTGCCCCTGACGGTGCTGCTTGTGGTTTTGGCCGCCTGCGGCAATGAAATCGCTCCCGGAACAAGCGCCCCGGGAGAAGGAAAAAAGATCAAGGCCCAGGTGGTCGAGGCGGTCATCAGCCAGGAGTCGGCCTATTACGAAGCCGTGGCCACCATCAATGCCCGTACGGCCAGCACCATCTCGTCCAAGCTCATGGGCAATGTCCAGGCGGTGCATGTCCACGAAGGGGATCAGGTGAAACAAGGCGATCTGCTGATTTCCATTGATCCGCGTACGGTCCAAGCCCAGCGGGAGCAGGCCGAGGCGGCCCAGCGTGAGGCGCGCCGGGCCGAGGCCTCGGCCGTTTCGGCCCGGAATGCGGCGGCGGCGGCGGCCAAGCTGGCCGGCGACACCCTGGCGCGTTATCAACCACTGCTTCAGGAAAAGTCGGTCTCCCAGCAGGAGTTCGATGAGGTGGAATCCAAGAGCCGGCAGGCCAAGGCGGCTCTGGCCCAGGCCGACGCCATGGTCGAGGCGGCCCGATCACGGGTCCAGCAGGCCCAGGCCACCGTCAGTCAGGCCACGGTGGCCGAACGGGATGCCGCCGTGATCGCGCCCTACGACGGCCGGGTGGTGGCACGTCTGGTGGACGAGGGCGATCTGGCGTCGCCGGGCACCCCCTTGCTCACCATCGAGCAAGAGGGCCTGTTCTGTGCCGACATGCTCCTGCCCGAACGCTACATTCAGAATGTGCAGGTGGGGCTGGCCGTGAAAGTGCGCGTCCCGGCGCTGGGCGACCTGGAAGCCGACGGCCAGGTAGGCCGCATCGTTCCGGCGGCCGACGCCAGGAGCCGCAGCTTCGAGATGAAGGTGGCCATGCCCGAAGGGCTCGATCTCAAATCGGGCATGTTCGCCAGGGTATTCATCCCGGTGGGGGGCAGCGGCGGATTGCTGGTCCCCGCGACGGCCGTGATCCATGAGGGCCAGCTCACCGGCATTTACATCGTCGACGCTAAGCAGATCGCCCATTTCCGGTTGGTGCGCACCGGCAAAAGTTACGGCGACCGGGTGGAGATCCTATCCGGGTTGCAGGCGGGTCAGCGTTACATACCGGTGATCCCCGTGGGCCTAACAGACGGCATGACGGTGGAGGCGATCTGATGAAGCCAGAAATCGGTACTGCCGGAAGGATCGCCCGCTTTTTCATCGATTCCAAATTGACGCCGCTGGTGATCGCGGCCTCGATCCTGCTGGGCATGGCGGCCGTGGTGGCCCTGCCCCGGGAGGAAGAGCCACAGATCATCGTGCCCATGATCGATATTTTCGTCCAGATGCCGGGCGCCGATGCCAAGGAGGTGGAACAGCGTATCACCGGGCCCATGGAGCGGCTGCTGTGGGAGATCCCCGGTGTGGAATATGTTTATACTACTTCCAGCCCGGGCATGTGCATGGCCGTGGTGCGCTTTTACGTGGGCGAAGACGAGGAAAAAGCCATCGTGCGTCTGCAATCCAAGCTCATGGCCAACTTCGATCGCATTCCCTGGGCCGCCTCGCCGCCGCTGATCAAGCCGCGCTACATCGATGATGTCCCTATCCTGGCGCTGACCTTCTGGAGCGACGATCCGGGGGTGGATCATTATCTGCTGCGCCGGGTGGCGGCCGAGATCGAGACCGATGTCAAGCGCGAAGCGGATGTCTCGATCACCACGCTCATCGGCGGCAACCCGCGCCAGGTGCGCGTGCTCTTCGATGCGGTGCGCCTGGCCGCCGCGGGCATCGACCTGAATCAGGCCGCCGCCATGATCCAGGCGGCCAACCAGGCGGCCCACGCCGGCACCTATCCCTCGGACCAGGGAGAGGTCACCGTGCACGTGGGCGGATTTCTGAAGACCCGGGAGGATGTGGCCCGGGTGGTGCTGGGCAACTTCCAGGGCCGGCCGGTCTATCTCGAAGACGTGGCCACGATCCTGGACGGCCCGGCCGAGCCGAACAACTACCACTTCTTCGGCACTGGCCCGGCCGCTGCCGACAAGCACATCCAGAGTCGCGGGCTGTTTCCCGCGGTTACCCTCTCCCTGGCCAAGCGCAAGGGCACCAACGCCATCGATGTGGCCGATCGCGTGCTGCGCTGCATCGACCGCCTGCGCGGCAACAAACTGCCCGGCAACATCCAGATGACCGTCACCCGTAATTATGGGGAAACCGCCGACGAAAAATCCAACGAGCTGCTTTACCACATGGCCATCGCCGTGGTCTCGGTCACGCTGCTCATCTGGCTGGCCCTGGGCCGGCGGGAATCGGGGGTGGTGGCGCTGGCCATTCCGGTCACCCTGGCCCTGACCATGGCCATCTTCTACTTCTACGGCTACACCCTCAACCGTATCACCCTGTTCGCGCTGATCTTCTCCATCGGCATCCTGGTGGACGACGCCATCGTGGTGGTGGAAAACGTTGTGCGCCATCTGCGCCTGCCGGAAAACGAGGGGCGCAACCGCTTCCAGGTGACCATCGAAGCCGTGGACGAAGTGGGCAACCCCACCATTCTGGCCACCCTGACGGTTATCGGCGCCATCTTGCCCATGGCTTTCGTGGGCGGGCTGATGGGACCCTATATGCGTCCCATTCCGGTGGGGTCCTCGGCGGCCATGGTCTTCTCTCTGCTGGTGGCCTTCATCGTCACCCCCTGGGCCTCGGTGCGGCTGCTGCGCGCCGACAGTGCCGGCGGCCACCATGACCACGGCGCCGAGGATTGGAGCACGCGGCTCTACCGCCGGATCATGGACCCCCTGCTGCACCACCCCCGGCAGCGCAATCTCTTTCTGGCCGGCGTGGTGGGCCTGCTGCTGCTCTCCTGTCTCATGGTGGCCGTGGGGTGGGTCCAGGTGAAAATGCTGCCTTTCGACAACAAGAGCGAATTCCAGGTGATCATCGATATGCCCGAGTCGGCGACCCTGGAAAATACGGCCGCCGCAACCCGGGAGATGGGTGACTACCTTGCCACGGTAAATGAAGTCACCGACTACGAGATACACGTGGGCACCAGCGGCCCGTTCAATTTCAACGGCCTGGTGCGTCACTACTTTTTGCGCCGGGCGCCCTGGCAGGCCGATATCCAGGTCAATCTGGTGGGCAAGAGCCGCCGCAAGCAGCAAAGCCATGACATCGCCAAGCGGGTACGGCCGGCCCTGGCAGAGATCGCCCGGCGCCACGGCGCCCGTATCCAGGTGGCCGAGGTGCCGCCCGGACCGCCCGTCCTGTCTACGCTGGTGGCCGAAATCTACGGGCCCGACTACGAGCGCCAGCGCCAGTTGGCGCGGCAGGTCATGGATATCTTCGAGAAGACCGATGGGGTGGTGGATGTGGATTGGTTCATGGAAGAAGATTACCCCTACTACCGCCTGGAGATCGACCGGGAGCGTGCGGCCTTGCACGGCATCAGCGTCATGCAGATCGCCGAAGCACTGCAACTGGCCCTCGACGGCCGGCAGGTGGGCCTGCTGCATCAGAACCTGGAGCGCGAGGACGTGCCGGTGATCCTCAAGCTGCCCCTGGCCGACCGGGCCGGCATCCAGCGCCTGCTGGCCCTCAAGATGCGCACGGCCGACGGTCAGTTGGTGCCCCTGACCTCCCTGGCCCAGGTGCGCCAGACTGCCGTCGATCAAAGCATCTACCACAAGAACCTGATGCCCGTGGTCTACGTGCTGGCGGACGTGGCCGGCGCCAAGGAGAGCCCGGTCTACGCCATTCTGGAGATGCGCAAGAAGATCGCCGCGATCAAACTGCCCGAGGGATACAAGATCGCCCAACTCACCTCGCATATACCGGACAGCGACCGGCGGTTCGCCATGAAGTGGGACGGCGAGTGGCACATCACCTACGAAGTCTTCCGCGACCTGGGGATCGCCTTTGCAGTGGTGCTGATCCTGATCTTCGTGCTGGTGGTGGGCTGGTTCCAGTCCTTTACCACCCCGCTGGTGATCATGGTGGCCATACCCTTCTCGCTCATTGGCATCCTGCCGGCCCACTGGGCTCTAGGGGCCTTCTTTACCGCCACCTCCATGATCGGCTTCATCGCCGGTGCCGGCATCGTGGTGCGCAACTCCATCATCCTGGTCGATTTCATCGAACTGCGCATCCGCCAGGGCATGCCCCTGGACCAGGCCGTGGTGGATGCCGGCGCCGTGCGCTTCCGGCCCATGATGCTCACCGCCGCGGCCGTGGTGGTGGGCGCCTCGGTGATTCTCTTCGACCCCATCTTCCAGGGGCTGGCCATCTCTCTGATGGCCGGCGAGGTGGCCTCCCTGCTCTTTTCGCGCATGACCGTGCCCATTCTCTACTTCCTGGACAAGCGTTGGGAGTTCGCCCACGGTCATGAGTTGTCCGACCGCAAAAGCGCCAGGGTGCAGAGCAAGGAGGACGAAAAGGCGTAACCGGACGATCGCCGCCTATTTTCTGGGCGGCCTGCGGGCCAGGGCGATATACTTGAGATATCCGTCCACCGTGCGCTGGGGATCGACCTGCAGGATCTGGGCGAGGGACTTGAGAAAGGATTTGAGGAATACCTCGGCCGGCAGGTTGTTCACCTGGTTGGCTTCGATGTTCCTGAGGGTGGAGGCCGAAATGCGGGTGACCTCGTATATTTCGCTGATCTCGATCCCCAGAGCTTCGCGCAGCCGTTTCAGGTCGTCGCCGGCCACCAGGTCTTTGCCCATCGTCTCGGAGATCAACTGTTTGATCGGTTCTTCCTTGGATTTTTGCTTCACCCAGGCCTGAAGATCGCGGTGTTTGACCGGCGCCGGCCTGGCCGGGGCGGCGGCCGGCTTTTCCGTCTTGCGCGCGAAGAGCGACGGGTCGGCCAAACCCGAATGAATCAGCATCTGGTTGTAGGTGGCGCGTTTGTCTTCATCCATCAGCGTATGATAGGCCTCGTCGATGGCTTGCAGCAGATCCCCGCGCTGTTCATCCGAAAAAAGTTCATAGGTCACCAGCGAATTCTCGCCGTATATCTCGAGCGCTTCGCGGTAGGCGCGCTGAACGGCAACGGCGTCCGCGTCGAAGGGCAACTTCAGGATTTCGTAATAATTTTGATTTTCGAAGGTTTTCATCGCACCTGGACCATGGTGTGGGAGGCGACGCGCTTGGGGGCCAGCTGATCCACGATGGCCCTGAAATCGATGGCCGTCTTGCTCTCCGGGTACTGCAAGGTGAAGAGATTTTTGCTTAAAATCGAATCGGTGACCCGCTCGTCGAAGTCGATTTGCCCCAAAAATTCGAAGGGCGAGTAGAAGTGACGATTGCAGACGGTCTTGATCTTTTCTCCCAGGGTGCTGTCGGTGCTTTTACGGAACTGGTTGAGAATGAATCTGAATTGGAGGCGGCGGATGCTGTCGCGCAGGAACATCTCCATGCCGGGATCGTATTTGAGCACCAGATCGACGAGGTCGGTGTAGCGCAACGCCTGGTTGCCGCCGTCCTGGACAGCATCCTTGACGATTTTGTGGAAGGCGTTGCGGCTGATGATCTGCTTGAGTTTGCGCAAGTAGGCGGCCTTGATGAAGCGAAAGGCATTCTCGATGGCCGTGGGCTCCGGGGTGCAGACGAAAACACCGGCTTCGGAGGTGAGGAAGAAGTCCAGCGTGTTGAAATGGGTGCCGGCGCCCAGATCCAGAAGGATGCAGTCGCACGGGAGCCTGAGGATGGCATGGATCAATTTTACCTTCTGGGCATGGTAGAGATTGGCGATCTCCATGGAGCAGTGCAATGAGCTGATGAAGCTCAGGTTGGAAATGTGCGTGGGCACCGCCACCTGTTCCAGCCGGTTTTCGGTTTTGTCCAGGAACCGGTCCAGGCCGCCGGGCGGGCTCTTGATGCCAAGCAGGGTGTGCAGATTCGAGCCGCCCAGATCCAGGTCGATTAAAATCACGCGGTGGCCGCGCTTGGCCATGAGCGCGCCGAGGTTCGCGGATATGAAGCTTTTACCGACCCCGCCTTTGCCACCACCGATTGGGATAATGACCGGCATATTTTTCAGCTGCGGAGCGATTGTAACGAACTCCCGGGCACCGCAAGCCCCCCTTAACGTTATGCCGCGGCACATACCGCGGCACTGTGCGAACAGCGCCATCATAGTATCAACGGGCCCGGCTTGTAAACTGGCCATTGAAAAAAAGGATGGTACTTGTTAAAAATATGGCAATTCCAGATAGGAGACAGGATCGTGTCCGTCCAGACGACCATCGACACCACCACCGGAATAATCACCCATACCGTCGTGGGCGATTTGATGGTTGAAGATATTTGGGAAGCATTTGCCGTGAGGACCAATCATCCGGATTTCAAACCCGGCATGAGTGTCCTTTGGGATCTGCGCGAAGGCAATGCTTCCAGCCTGACCTTCGATGACATCCGCCGGATCGCCGGCCAGAACAAGGCACGGCTCAGGAAGTCAGGGGTTCCCTACAGGGTCGCGTTCCTGGCACCCCGAGATATCGAATTCGGGCTTTCCCGCATGTATGAGATGTTCTCCGATGCCTCCCTGGTGGAAAACCGGGTGTTCCGAACCCTCGAAGAGGCCCGGCGCTGGCTCTCCCCTTGACAGCTATTCAGCAGGCTGCTAGGCGAAATCCTCCAAGGCTTCGCGCATCAGCCGACCGATGGGCATGCGTTGGGGGCAGCACGCTTCAGCGGCGCTGAAATCCGCGCGGGCCAGTTCGTGGTGCACCGATGCGGGCAGGGTGCCGAAGTGCTCCCGAGCCCACTCGCTGCGGCCGTACCCGCGGCTGTACATGTGGTAGCGCATGATGTCGCCGATGGGCAGACGGGCCGACAGGGTCGCCTCGCAGAGCCGGCCGCAGCCGGTGCAGTAATTGGCGGCGGTGGCGCAGGCATACTCCTGGAGCAGCCGCATTTCCCCGGATGAAAGCGGGGTGGGGTCCACCGCCGCGTCGGCATTGGCCTTGAGCAGGTGCATGCTGTCCATCTGGGAGCAGATAGAGGCGATCTGGGGGTTCTGCCAAACCGCCTTGAGCTTGGCCTGCTCCTCGCGCCAGCCCTTTTGCCGGAACTGGTTCGCCAGGGCCTCTTTGGCCGGGTCGTCCTTGCTCCAATCGTACCACGAACCTTTGGCCTGGGTCTTCATGGCGGTGAGGCCGATGCCGGCCTTGGTACAGGCCGCCACGGCCGCGGTCATTTCCGGCGAATGCATGACGCGGAAATTGTAGGTGAGCATGATGCCGTCGATCCAGTCCAGCTTGGACGCCGCCATCAGCAGTTCGGCCATGTTGGCGTGGGTGCTGAAGCCGAAGAGCCGGATCTTCTTCTCGGCCTTGGCTTTTTCAGCCCACTGGCGCACATCTTCGCCGAGCTCGTTGGCGCTTCTCACGCCGTGGAGGAAGTAAAGATCGATGTAGTCGGTCTGCATGCGCTCCAGCGAGCGATTCAGCAGTTTGGTGATGCCCTCCGGGCTGCGGGCACAGGATTTGGTCACCAGGAAGATTTTCTCCCTTTCCTGGGGGTACTTGCCGAAGAACTTGCCGATGCCCGCTTCGCTGCCGGCATGGTAGCAGTCGGCCGTATCCCAGTAGGTGATGCCCCAGTTGATGGCCTGCTTGAGCATCAGCTGGTTGGCTTCAATGTCGAACATGCCGCCCAGCCCGAGGATCGAGACATGGCGGCCGCTTTTGCCGAAGGGGCGGGTCGGCACCTTGAACGCTCCGGCCTTGGGCGCCGCCGGGGCAGGCGCGGCGGGTTGGGCCTGGGATGTTGCGGCCACCGCATACCCGGCCAGCAGCGAACCTGCGCCGGCCGCACCGGCGCTTTTAATAAATTGACGTCGGGACAATCCTTTTCGGTTTTCGCTCATGAGCGCCTCCCTTTATTTCTTGAATCTCTCAATCCTCGGGTCTTCAGCTTTTTTCATTAAAGAATCAATCGATGTCCCCGCTGCCGCGACTCGTTCTCGGCCGTCACCCGGATGGCGCGGCGGCCCTGGACGGGGCACTCGTGTTCGCACACCCCGCATCCGATGCAGCGGGCCGGGTCCACCTGGGGCTGTTGCAGCCGGATCAGAATCTCCACACTGTCCCCCACGGCCGGGATGGCCTTCTCGGCCTCTCCGGGTGGCAGCGCAAGCGTGAGCGCTTCAGCGTCGTTAGCCGCAATGGGGACGGGCACTCCCCCCCCTTTCCGGCAGAAGTAGTCGCCGGTGCCGTATTGCCCGGCCACGAGCGGCGCTGACAGCACCACCCTGGCGTCTGTCACCGACCGCACCGTGTGGCGGCCGTTGCGCACCGCCTGCCACATCTCCCGGGTGAAGATCGCCTTGGGGCTCACCGGGCAGTTCTCCTGGCAGACGATGCAAGGCGTATCCATGGCCCAGGGCAGGCAGCGGCCGCGGTCCACGAAGGCCATGCCCAGACGCAACGGTCCGGCCTGGGCAAACCCACCGCGGCCCAAACGTTCGTCCACGCTCAGAGGGCGCAGGGCCGCTGTCGGGCAGACATGGCTGCAGGCCACGCAGTTGAGCTGGCATCCGCTGCTGCCCACGCGGAAATCGAGCATGGGCGTCCACAACCCTTCGAAGCCGCCTTGCAGGCCCGCCGGCCGGATCACCTGGGTGGGGCACACCCGCATGCACTGGCCGCATTTGAGGCAGCGGGCGAGAAAATCGACTTCGGCCAGAGCGCCTGGCGGCCTGACCACCTCCGGATGCCATCCGACAGTCGCAGCGCCCTCCAGACGCAGCAGCGGCGCAGCCACCAGGCCGGCGGCCAAGCTGGTCACCACCTGGCGCCGGCTCCAATCCGGCGTATCGTGCTGACCGGCCGCCGACGGCTGCGTGCGATACCCTATCAGATCATGGCGGCACGGGTCCAGGCAGTTCATGCAGAGCACGCACTCGCTGATGCGGATGGCCCCGGCCGGCGCGCAGGCCCCCTCGCAATCCCGCTCGCACAAGCGGCAGTCGGCGCAGCGGTTCTCCTTCTTGCCGATGCGCCACACGCTCCAGCGGCTGAGCACTCCCAGCAGGGCGCCCAGGGGGCAGACGAAACGGCAGTAAAAGCGCGGAATCCGCAGGCAGAGGAAGGTAAAGAGCAGGAAGAGGAGGCCGATCGGCATCGCGCCAGGGTAGGTCCGGGCCGTGGCCGAAAGCAGGTTGAGCGGTCCGTCGGCCAGGGGCAGGATCACCAGGTTGAAGGTTCGGTGCATCAGGGCGATGGGGTCCAGTAAGCCGGTCTGTAGCGCTGCGGCCAGCCATCGGTTTTGGGGCACGAGCAGCTCCATGAGCAGACCCGCCGCCAGCAGGGCGCCCAAGAGCACGCCCCAGAAGCGGAAAGCGGAGCTGGTCTTAAAGAGCAGCAAGGCGATGACGACAACCACGGCCAAAGCCGATAGCGGCCATAAAAGCAGCGGTTGGCGAACCACGCCGGCGAGCAGCCAGTGAACCAGGTCGGCAGCGGCGGCCGCCAGCAGTGCGGCCAGCAGCCAGTACTTGACCCGCTGGGCGGGGTGGGGGCGGTTGCGCTCGACGGCGGCGGGTGCCGACAGGCCGCGTTTGCCCAGCCAGCCCATGAATTGCTGCCAGGCGCCGTAGGGGCAGAGCCAGCCGCAGAAGAAGCGCCCCAGAAAGAGGGTGAGCGCCAGGGTGGCCACCCCCCAGAGCAAACCGGCATAGACGGTGTGGGTGGCCAGCAGCAGGGCCAAACCACTGAGCGGGTCGAGCTGCAGGAACCAGTTGATGGGCCAGCCCCGCAGCTGAAAGAAACGCTCGCCTAAAGTGGACACGATGCCGAACCAGAGAAAAAGCGTGAAGAAGAAGATCTGGCTGATACGGCGGGTGTTGGTGATACGCATGCTCTTCTTCCTGCCTGGTGCCCATCCAGGAATGGGCACTACTTTACCAAGATGGATCGATAATCCACCGTGCCGACACCCAGGCGCTCGGCCATGCGCAGGTAGGGCAGATCGTCCACGGTTTTGTCCAGGAGCGCGGCGCCGGCGGCATCGACGGCCACCGGGTCGGTGCCGGCGATCAGGGTCTGGGTCGGCTTGAGGTCGTCCAGGGATCCGCCGGTGGGGCCGTTGCGCATCATGCTCGCCGTGCCGTCCAGGATCACCAGGGTGGGCCGGATCAGCATGGCCAGTTCGGCGATGATGGTGTGGATCTCCTGGTGAAAGATGTTGCGCCGGCCGCCCAGCAGCCCGTACCAGTTCTTGAGCGTCATCGACGCGCCGCTGCGGTGGTGGTCCTTGACCGGCGCCAGGCCGATCACCTTGTTCACCTGGCGCAACGGCGCGCGCAGCAGGGGCCAGCGCCGGATCAGGCGGCCGTTGGGCAGGCTGTAGTTTTCGAACCGCTGGTCGGTGGGCAGGAGCAGCTGGGCGCCGGCCGCCTGGGCCGCCGCAGCGATTCCCGTGAGGGCAAAACAGCTGGCCGGGTCGTTGATCGGATTGTCGGTGACCAGCACCTGGTGCGCCCCTGCCTCGAAGCAGAGCCGGGCCACCCGGGTCACCACCTCCGGGTGGGTGGTGGCGCCTATCATGGGCGGAGCGGCAAAGGCGGCGTTGACCTTGAGCAGCACCCGGTCGCCGGTCTGGATGAATCGCTCCATGCCGCCCAAAGCAGCCAGGGCTGCGGTCACGCTGGCGCCGCGATCGGCACCGTGAACCATGGCCAACCGCCTGGCCTGACCGGGGATGGAATAATCGGGCAGCGGATCATTGGACGGGCTCTCTTCCCCGGACTGCGGCCCCCGGCGGTCCCAGAAAGCCCAGCCCAGGGCGCCGATGCCCAAGCCGCCCAAGCCGGCGCGCAGCAGGCGCCTTAGAAACCAGCGGCGCTCGGGTCGGTCAGGTTGGGGATCGAGGTCATTCACCGGGCACCCCCAGGTTCTTATACAGTCTGACGGCCAAGGCCAGGCCGTAGGAGAGGTCGTCGGCCTCATGCACCCCGGCCAGCAGGTCGCCGTGGTGAAAGACGATTTCGTACTGGTCCAGAATGGCGATGATGGTCACTGGCGGTGCGCCTTCCGGTGCCGACACCTTCTGGCCGCCATAGGTCAATAGGTAATCGGTATAGGCGCCGGCGAGGCCGGATGCTTCGCTATCCGTGGCGCGGCGCGAGATAAAGGCCATGGCGCGGTGACCGTCGCCGACATAGTCGGCCGTGAAGACCCGGTCCAGGCCCACCAGGCCGAAGGCATTGGTCGGGGTCAGGGCAATGGTGTCGGCTACCAGGCCTTCTTCGGGGAAAAGGGTGCGTTCGTCTTTGGCCGCCCGGGAAACAGGATGGTCTGCCACAAAAGCCCGGGCAAGGTCGGCCATCCGGGTCTGGAGCGTGTCGGATGGGTCCGAACCGACGATCTCCAGGTAGTAAGCGCCCTGGGCCAGAAAAAGACCGTTGGCGGATTGGTACGCATCGGCGGCCAGGTCCAGCGGTCGGGCCTGGGGCCGGCGTTGTTGGCTGTAGACGGCGAAGGCGCCAGGGGGTGTCTTCATGGTATAGACGAATCGTTCGAGCCAGCGGCCAGGGTCATCGGCCAGGGCGAAGCGTTGGGTTTCCAGGCGCTCGAACCCCGCGGCCAGGTAGAGTTCGGCTTTTCCGTCGATCTTGTCGGACAAGGTCTCGGCGTTGTAAACTTCCGGCGGTCCCATGGCGCGCAGGCCCGCCGCGGTCGCCGGTGCCTCGGCGGCGTGCGGGGTGGTGGACGGCCCCGCTTCATGGGTTTGAGCCCGCCATTTTCCCGGGTCGAAACGGGACTGGGCCACGAAGACGCCCCCGGCAATGATCGCCAGGGTGACCAGAATCGCCCGGCCGACCCACCGCTCTGTGATCGATGGCGCCTTATTGTGTGATAAGGCTCTTCTGGGTGGCGCGTTCTTCAACCCCTCCCCCATCCTTGCTTTAGCCTTCCACGGTGTCTGCTGTTCATCCGGAAATGGTAGCTTGCGGCCCAGATCAAGGCGGAAGCCTTTTTGAAACCGCAGGCGTAACTGGACTACTCCGAGGATTTCAAAAAGGCTTCTAACGCCGATATGGGTCGCAAGATGCCGTTTTCCGGATAAACACCGCTAACCCTATGATTTGCTCGTGAACAGACAGGACACCCGATTGCGGCCGGCCTGCTTGGACTGATACATGGCCTTGTCGGCGCGCTGGACGAAAAGGGAGATCTCTTCCTGCCAGTTGAACTCGGTTACCCCGATGCTCATGGTGATGGCCACCGGTTCGTCTTGCTTCTGGGGATAGAAACGCTCGGCCTCCACGGCGGCCCGGATGCGCTCGGCCACGGTGGCGGCCTCTTCCCCCTCGGTCTCGGGCAGGATCACAGTGAACTCCTCGCCCCCGTAGCGGTAGGCCGAGTCCATTTTGCGCAGACAGCTTTTGATCACCTGCCCCAGGCGGACGAGGATCTTGTCCCCTTCCAGGTGGCCGTAGGTATCGTTGTACTCTTTGAAATTGTCGATGTCCATGAGCAGCAGGCTGAGCGGTCGCTGGTAGCGCGTGGTGCGGTCGATCTCGATCTTGAGCTGGTTGTAGAAGTAACGGGAGTTGTACAGTTTGGTCAGGCCGTCGGTGATCGAGAGCCGTTTGAGCTTCTCCAGCATCTGGATGCGCTCCTGGGTCAACCGACGCTCTTTGAGCACCCGGCGCAGCCGCAGCAGCAACTCCTCGAAGCGTACCGGCTTGAAGACGAAATCGCTGGCCCCCTTGCTGATGGCCTCCTCGTAGCTGTAGTCACCGCTGTAGCCGGTCATGACAATGACATCGACTTCGAAATTCTTGCGGATGCGATCGGTGAGTTCAAGACCGTCCATCCCCGGCAACATGATGTCGGTGATGACCACATCCACCGCCTGGGTTTGAAGCATTTCCAGGGCATCTTCGGCGCAAGCCGCCGAGGAGGAGCTGAACCCGCACATCTCAACGAATTCCTGCATGGAATCGCGAATGGCGGCATCGTCATCCACGATGAGGATATGGGCATCCAACAAGGTTCTCGGTTCTTCGGCCATTGCGTTCGCTTTATCGGTTGACACCGTTGAAAACAATCTGATACTAAAACAAATTTCTTCACTTAACGGAATATACCGGCTCAAAGTGGGGAAGTCAACCGGGTTTTGAGCGACGGGAAGAAAAGTCTCTTTCAGATCGGCAAGATAGAGCCGGACCAACCATCGCTACGGCCGGGTGGGTGCACAGATGAAACAGATTCGAAATTTCAGCATTATCGCCCATATCGACCACGGCAAGTCGACGCTTTCGGATCGTCTGATCCAAGCCACCAAAATCGTGGCGGATCGTGATTTCAAAGACCAGATCCTGGACAGCATGGACATCGAGCGCGAGCGGGGCATCACCATCAAGAGCAACACGGTCTGCCTGCCTTATACAGCCGCCGACGGCAAGGCGTACATCCTCAACCTCATCGACACCCCCGGCCATGTGGATTTCTCTTACGAAGTCTCCCGGGCCCTGGCTTCGTGCGAGGGCGCCCTGCTGCTCATCGACGCCAGCCAGGGGGTGGAGGCCCAGACCCTGGCCAACCTGATGCTGGCCATGGAACACGACCTTACGATCGTGCCGGTGATCAACAAGATCGACCTGCCCTCGGCGGATATCGAGCGCTGCAAAATGCAGATCGAGGAGGATCTGGGACTCGATTCCAACAACGCCATGCTGGTCTCGGCCAAGGAGGGGATCGGCATTCCCCCGCTGATGGAAGCCCTGGTGACCCAGCTGCCGCCGCCCAAGGGCGATCCCGATGCACCGCTGCGGGCGTTGATTTTCGATTCCCACTACGATGCCTTCCGGGGCACCATCGTTCACCTCCGGATCTTCGACGGCACCCTCAAGGCCGGCGACCGTATCCGTTTCATGTCCAACGACGCGATCTACAAGGTGGAAGAGGTGGGGCTGTTCCAGATCGTGCGCAAGCCCCAGAAGGAGCTCACCGCCGGCGAAGTGGGCTACATGATCGCCGGCATCAAGACCGTGAGCGACACCCGCTGCGGCGACACCATCACCTTGCAGGAGCGCCCCTGCGATGCGCCGCTGCCCGGCTTCCGGGATGCCAAGCCGGTGGTCTTCGCCTCCATCTATCCGGTTTCGGCCGACGACTACGAGGATCTGGCCGTATCCCTGGAGAAGCTCAAGCTCAACGACGCCTCGCTGATCTACGAGAAGGACACCTCGGCGGCCCTGGGCTTCGGCTTCCGCTGCGGCTTCCTGGGGCTGCTGCATCTGGAGGTGGTACAGGAACGTCTGGAGCGGGAGTACGACCAGTCGGTGATTCTCACCGTGCCCTCGGTGCGCTACAAGTTGATTCTCAACGACGGCACCGAAATGGTCATCGACAACCCGGCCCACTACCCCGACCCGACCACCATCGACCAGGCCCTGGAGCCGTACATCCGCGCCAGCATCATCGTGCCCGACCGTTACATGGGGGCCATCATGAAGCTGTGCCTCGACCGGCGCGGCATCAACAAAAACTACCAGTACCTGACCAACAACCGGTTGGAGATGATTTTCGAAATTCCCCTGTCCGAGGTGATCTACGATTTCTACGACCGCCTCAAGAGCGTCACCCAGGGGTACGGCTCGTTCGACTACGAGGTGATCGACTACCGTCCCGGCAAGCTGGTCAAGCTGGATATCCTGATCAACGGCGAACGGGTGGACGCCCTCTCGCAGTTGGTGCACGAGGACCGGGCCTATTCCCGGGCGCGCGTGGCCTGCGACAAGCTCCAGGAGGAGATCCCCCGCCAGCAGTTCAAAATCGCCATCCAGGGCGCCATCGGCGGCAAGATCATCTCGCGCTCCACGGTCAATGCCTTCCGCAAGGATGTCACGGCCAAGTGCTACGGCGGCGACATCACCCGCAAGCGCAAGTTGTTGGAGAAGCAGAAGAAGGGCAAGCGGCGCATGAAGATGGTAGGCCAGGTGGAGCTGCCCCAGAGCGCTTTCCTGGCGGTGCTCAAGACCGACAGCGACTGAGCCGACGGTGCCCTTTCGACTTGGAGGAAACATGGGTAAGACCATTGCGGAGAAGATATTCGAAAGCCATCTGGTGGACCGGCCCACCCCCGACACCTGGGTGTTGCGCCTGGACGCGGTCTTCTGCCATGAAATCACCACCCCCATCGCCATCAACGATCTGATCGCCCGGGGCAAGGACCGGGTCTTCGATCCGGCCCGCATCAAGGCGGTGATCGACCACGTCACCCCGGCCAAGGACGGCAAGACCGCCACCCAGGGCAAGATCCTGCGAGACTGGGCCCGGCGTCACGGGATCCTGGATTTCTTCGACATCGGCCGCAACGGCGTGTGCCACGCCCTCTTTCCCGAAAAGGGATTCGTGCGGCCCGGCTACACCATCATCATGGGCGACTCCCACACCTGCACCCACGGCGCCTTCGGCGCCTTTGCCGCCGGCGTGGGCACCACCGATCTGGAAGTGGGCATCCTCAAAGGGGTGTGTGCCTTCCGCTCGCCGGCCACCATCAAGATCAGCGTCAACGGAACGCTGCCGGCCGGCGTCTTCGCCAAGGACGTGATTCTCTCGATCATCGGGCGCATCGGCGTCAACGGGGCCACCGACAAGGTGATCGAATTCCATGGCCCGGCCGTGGCGGACATGACCATGGACGAACGCATGACCCTTTGCAACATGGCCGTGGAGGCCGGCGCCACCTGCGGCATCTGTCCGCCCGATGCCACCACGGTGAGCTACCTGTGGCCTTTCATCGAGGAAGAATTCCCTTCGCCCCAGGCGGCCCTGGAGGCCTGCGCCCGTTTTCTGCCCGATGCCGATGCGCCCTATGAACGGATCATCGCCCATGACATCTCCGATCTGGCCCCCCAGGTGACCTTCGGCTTCAAGCCCGACCAGGTCAGACCCGTGGCCGAAATGGCCGGCACGCCGGTGGATCAGGTCTATATCGGTTCGTGCACCAACGGGCGCCTTGCGGACCTGCGCGTGGCGGCCGAAGTGCTGCGCGGCCGCCGCATTCACCCCCATGTGCGCGGCATCGTCTCGCCGGCCACCCCGCAGATCTACGCCCAGGCGCTGGAGGAGGGCATCATCGCCACCTTCCTGGAGGCCGGTTTCTGCGTCACCAACCCCACCTGCGGCGCCTGCCTGGGTATGAGCAATGGGGTGTTGGCCGAAGGGGAAGTCTGTGCGGCCACCACCAACCGCAACTTCAACGGCCGCATGGGCAAAGGGGGCATGGTGCACCTGATGAGCCCGGCCACGGCAGCGGCCAGCGCCTTGGCGGGAAGCATTGCCAATTCGGAATTGTATAAAGTTTAGGCAGAAGGCTGAAGGAAGAAGGTCGTAGAGCGAAGGACAAAGGAAGTAGAACGATGAAAGAGTTCAATGGGCCGGTGCTGTTTCTGGATCGTTCCGACATCAACACCGATGAGATCATTCCGGCGCGTTATCTTACCGAAATTTCGAAAGAGGCCCTCCGTCCTCATCTGTTGGAAGATCTCGTGCTGGAAGAGTTCGACCCCCGGGCCGACATCGCCGGCAAACGCGTCATCGTCACCCGCAGCAATTTCGGCTGCGGTTCCTCCCGCGAACACGCACCCTGGGCCTTGGAGGTCAACGGCATCACCGTGGTGATCGCCCGCAGTTTCGCCCGCATCTTCCGCCAGAACATGTTCAACTGCGGCATGCTGGCCATCGAACTGCCTGAAGCGGCCATCGAACAGCTCTTCAGCCGCTTTGCCGGTCGGCCCGCCGAGGTCGAGATGGATTTTCCAAACAGTCGTTTGACGTTTCGTGCCGGAGCAGAAGAAGCGGTGGTGCCCTTCGTGATTTCCGACTTCGATCGCAAGCTGGTCGAGTCCGGCGGCTGGGTCGATTTCGCCGACAGTCATTACGCCTGATTCCTGCCGCCAAATCTTGATCAGCAGACAGCGGTTGGTCGCGAATCGATCCGGCTCGCGGTTCTGAAGCGACATGGCACAAAAGGAGGTTGTGGGCGCCGTCATCGTTCTTGACATTCCAAGGCGGGTCCTTTAATCTTTCCATATCATATTCCATTCAGCATCGTCGAACAGGTGGCCCATGTCTATTCAGTCCGTAGATCGCGCCCTGCAAATCTTGACACTCTTCTCCCATCGCTGCCCGACCCTGGGCGTCACCGAAATCAGCCAGGCCGTGGGGCTCTCCAAGGGCACCGTGCATGGATTGATTCGCACGCTGCTGCGCCAGGGATTTCTGCAGCAGGATGTCCCCTCGCGCAAATACCGGTTGGGGCTTAAAATTTACGAGCTGGGCATCATCCTGGCGGGTACGCTGGAGATCAACCAGAAAGCCGCCGGACCCGTGACCCAAATGGCCAAGAGCGCCCAACTGGTCGGTCGCGTGGCCATCTGGGACGGCGACTCGGTGATCATCACCTTCGATGTCCACCCGCGCATCCGTGCCGTGCTGCCATTTCGCTTCGGCCCCCGGGTGCATGCCTACTGTTCGGCCATGGGAAAAGCCATTCTCGCTTTCCTCGACGATGCCCAGTTGCACAGCTACCTCGACCGTACTCCTATGGTGGCGTTCACCGCGACCACCATCACCGAAAAAGAAAAGCTGCTGGAAGAATTGGCCGAGACGCGCCGGCGCGGCTACGCCATAGACCGCGAAGAAGCGGTGCAGGGGATCGGCTGTATTGGCGCGCCGGTATTCCAGCGCGACGGCCAGGTGGCCGGCGCCATCAGCATTTCAGGGTCCACCGCCCGGGTGCTGGGCGAAAAGATGGCCGAATATACCGACGAACTCATGCGCACGGCCGCCGAAATCTCACGCTACATGGGCCATTTTCCAGCCTTTGCCGACTCCGTGCCCGGTCCGCGGCCCAATTGAAGATGTCCGTTTCGATCGGGGGAACCATGCTGAATCACCTCAATGAAGAAGACCACCGCCAATTGGCCGCTCTGGTCGCGCCCGATCGTTGTTCCCGCGGAGAATCCAACCTTCGCCTGCATGCCCGGGATCAATCCCGTCATCCGGCCGGCAAACCGGAGGTGGTGATCTGGCCGGAAACCACCGAAGAGGTGGCCGCCCTCCTGCGGTATGCCCATCAGCGGCGGCTGCCGGTGACCGGCTGGGGCGCCGGCAGCAGCCTGGAAGGCAACCCCATCCCGGTGAGAGGCGGTATCGTGGTCAGCTTCGCGCGCATGAATCGCATCCTGGCGATGCGCGAAGCGGATTTCCAGGTGGATGTCCAGCCGGGCGTCATCTACAAGGAGATGAACCATCAGCTGCGTCACACCGGCTTGTTCTTCCCGCCCGATCCCGGGGCCGGCGCCACCATCGGCGGCATGATCGCCAACAACGCCAGCGGCACGCGCACCGTGCGATACGGTTCGACCAAGAATTATGTCCAACGGTTGACCGTGGCCCTGGCCGGCGGTGAAGTCATCGAAATCGGCAACCGGGCCTCCAAAAGCTCGTCGGGCTTCGATCTGCTCCATCTCTTCGTGGGCTCCGAAGGCATGCTGGGGCTGGTCACCCAGGCCACCCTGCGTCTGGCCGCCATCCAGGAAGAGATCGCCTGGGCCGTGGCCACGTTCCCCACGGTGCAGGCCGCCAGCCAGGCGGTGCAGTACATCATCCGCTCGGGCATCGATCCGGCGGCCGTGGAGCTGATGGCCCCCGAATGCGTCGAGTTGATGAATCGCTTCAAGCAGATGGGGCTGACCATTTCGCCGACCCTGTTCGTCGAATTGCACGGGCCCACCCGGCGGCAGCTCGCCGAGAGCCTGGAGATCGTGCGCGATATCTGCCAGCAGGAGGGCGGCCTGGAATTCCGGCCCGGGCTGGACCGCGCCGAGAAGGACAGGCTGTTGGAGGCGCGATACGCCATGGCCGAAATGATCCAGCAAGCCCACCCCGAGCAGTCGCGCATCGTCATCGATGTGGCCGTGCCCATCTCGGCCTACACCGAGATGATTCAATATGCCCGGGAAGCGGCACTGAAGGAGAAGGAGATCACGGCCTACACCTTCGGGCATGCCGGCGACGGCAACATTCACCTGGTGGTGGGCACCGACAAAAAGAATGATCAGGGGTGGCAGGCCATCGACAACCTGAACCAGCGGGTGGTGGCCAAGGCCCTGGCGCTGGGCGGCACGGCGACGGGCGAACACGGCGTGGGCATCGGCAAAAGGAAATTCATGCCGGCCGAACATGGTGCCTCCCTGGAATGGATGAAGAAAATCAAGCAGCTCTTCGACCCCCACGGTATCCTCAATCCCGGCAAGATGTTCCCGGAATAGACCCAGCCGAAAGCCGCATCGCTTCCAAATCTCCATCTGGAAAGAAAAACTACCGCCCTCGTTCCCGCATCGCGCGGTGAAACGAGGGCGGTGGTCCGCCATTTTTGAAGAGCAGTTCTATCCGAAAAACGTGGTCGGGAGCCAGGTGGCGATCTGCGGAAAGAACATGACCAGCAGCATGCCCGTGGTTTCCATGATGGTGAAAGGAATCACCGAGCGGTAAATATCGCCCATGGTGATCGACGGCGGCACGATGGCCTTGAGGTAGAAAAGGTTGAAGCCGAAGGGCGGCGTCATGTAGCCGATGTTCATGTTCATGATGAAGAGAATGCCGAACCAGAGGGGGTCGAAACCGTGGGCCTTGATCACGGGCAGAAAGACCGGGATGGTGATCATCATGATGCCGGCCGGATCGAGCACCATGCCCAGCACCAGCAGCAGGAGTTGAATGAAGATGATGGTCCCCCATTTGCCGCCGGGTACATACTGCATGAGGGTTTCGATGAGCTGGGTGCCGCCCATGCTGTGATAGGCGGCGGTGAAACAATAGGCCCCGAAGAGAATCCACATGATCATGCCGGTCAGGCGGAAGGTTCGCAGGCTGGCCTCCCATAAAAGTGGCCACGTCAACCGACGGTAAACGGCCGCCGAGACCAGCGACCCCAACAGGCCCACGGCCGCGGCCTCGGTCGGCGTGGTGATGCCGAAGACGATGGAACCGAGCACGGCGAAGACGATGCACACCGGCAGGATCACGGCCTTGAGGGCCTTGAGTTTGCGCGGCCAGTCGCCGCGCTCTTCAGCAGGCAGCGCGGGGGCCAGGTGCGGCTGGAAAAAGCAGCGGATGAGCACATAGCTGGAAACGATGGTGAGCAGCAGCAGTCCGGGCAACACGCCGCCGGCGAACATGCGGCCCACCGACTCGCCGGTGATGAGGCAGTAGAGAATCATGATGACGCTGGGCGGGATGAGAATGCCCCACCCGCCGCCGGAATTGATGCAGCCCACGGCCATGAGCTTGTCGTATTTGCGTTCGAGCATGGAGGGCAGGGCGATGGCGCCCATGCTGACCACGGCGGCGCCGCTGATGCCGCACATGGCGGAAAAGATGGCGCAGATCACCAGCGTGCCCACCACCAGGCCGCCGCGCACCGGTCCGAACCACAGGTACATCATCTCGTACAGATCGTTGGCCGTGCCCGACTTCTCCAGAATCATGGCCATGAAAATGAACAAGGGAATGGCCACCAGAGTAAATTTCTCCATGGCCCCCCAGGTCTGGGCCGCCACCATGTAAAAGGCCTCCGGGCCCCAGGTGGCATAGAGGAAGATGATCGACACGCCGCCCAGGGTGAACGACAGCGGCAGGCCGAGAAGCAGGAAAAGGAACAGCGATAAGAAGAAAAGCAGGGTCAGGATTTCGATGCTCACAGTGTCTCCCTTTCTTTTGAAGCATGACGATCGCTCGATTCCCCCGTCACCAGCACCAGGATGTCCCGGATCAGTTTGGCCGTTCCCTGCAGGATCAGCAGGAGCGCGCCCAGGGGGATCATCAATTTGAAAGGATAGACCGGTGGGTTCCAGGCCGACTGGGAACGCTCCCAGGTGACCAGCGACTCCCAGGCCAGTTGCCCGCCGTAGATGAAGAGCATGCCGCAGAACAGGAGAAAGACGACGTAGGTGATGATGTCCAGAACCGCTTTGGAACGGGTGGAGAGCCGCGAGTAGAGGATGTCCACGTTGACGTGGCCGTTGGACTTGAGGATGTGTCCGCCCGAGAGGATCACGTAGGCCCCGAAGATCAGCTGGGTCGCCTCGGTTCCCCATACCGTGGGGGCGTTGAAGAAGTAACGGCGGATCACTTCCGACAAGACCAGCAGGAACATGGCGAAGATCGAAAGGGCCAGGATGCGGCCGGTCCATTCGTTCACTTGATCGATGGCGTGAAGCAGAACATGCAGAAATTTCAAACGTCGCCTCCCGCAAGATGGGGGTCAGGCTTCATGCCCCCCAGGTTTTATGGTTCCTGCCAAACGCCGGAGGCCGTGAGGAAAAGAAGGTTCCTCACGACTTCCGGTCGAGGGTTGAGGGATGATTGGCCGGGGCAAGCCGACGAAGGCCGGACCCTGGGCCGGCTTCCAGCACTAACGGCCCAACGAGGCCTGGAAATCCTTGAGCATCTGAACCGCTTTGGCGCAATCGGGGCTGCGCTTGGCCACCTCGTCCCAGGTGACCAGGGCGGCGGCCTTCATCTTCTGGACATCTGCGGCGGGCAGCTGGATCAGTTCCACGCCCTTTTCTTTTCGCACCTTGGCCAGGGTGACCTCCTCCAGGTACTGGTACTGGTTGGTGCGCAGCCAGAAATGTTCGTCCAGGGTGGCTTTCAATATGTCGCGGACATCGGCGGGCAGGGCATCCATGGCCTTTTGGTTGATCAGCCAGATGTCGGTCTGGGCCACGTTGAGGGCCGGACGCAGGTGGTATTTGTTGACTTCATAAAAACCCATGCTGTCGCTGCCCTGCACCGCGCCCCAGTGTGCGCCTTCCACCACGCCCGAACTCAGGGCGGCATAGATTTCACTGCCGGGCAGCTGGCTGGCAGCGGCGCCCAGGGAGGTGAGATAGACCTGCAGGATGCCCGAGGAGCGTAGCTTCATGCCTTTGAAATCTTCGAATTTCCGGATCGGCTTCTTCAGCGACAGCTCGGTGGGATAGACCTTGTCGGCCGAGTAGTAGAGACCGTGTTCGGCAAAAGCCTTCTGAACCATGGCATCGAAGCCGAGCCACTTGTTGAAGTAGACGCATTCCCAGGTCTCCTGGAAATTCATGGGCAGCCCGGAGGCCACATCCATCAGCGGCACCTGATCCCGGGGATAGGCCGAAGAGGTGCCCACGATCTGGATCATGCCCCGTTTGGCGGCATTGAAGAGCTCCTTGGAGGGGACCAGGGCGTCGGCCGGGAAGAGTTCTATCTCCAGACGACCGTTGGTGCGTTCTTTGAGCTTTTTGACCAGTACCTGGGCGCTGTCGGCATATGATGAGCTGGAGGCCGGCCAATGGGTCTGCATTTTCCATTTGATGACCGTGTCGGCCGCCAGAACGCTGCCAGGGACGGACCAGACGACAATTGCCGAAAAGATCGTGAGAAGGAACAGCCCGCGCGAAAACCAAGTTTTACCCTTCATATCCAATCCTCCTATCGCTGTTGAATGAGTTTGCATGGAAACACCGTCTCGCTCCAAGAGGTGAGCGAGACGGCTCCCCTTGATCACGACGGAAGCGAACGAAAATGGCGCACCGGTAAGTGCCATCACTATGGCAGAGCGCCGCACGGGTGTCAACGTACAATGCGGCCGCTTATGACGATTTCTCTTTAAGGACAGCTACTTGCTAATATTAAAGGAAAAATAATGTATGACAATGGCGAACGCAATTTGCTCTGGGCAGATGGCAGGGATCTGCAAAAGCCCCCTTGCCAGGGCGCGTCGGCAAGGGGGCAGAGGGACGAGAAGGCGGGTCGCCAGGCGACCAGGGGAGTCACGCCACATTCACCCGCTTGTCGGGGTTGTAGCAGATCCGGCAGCAGTTCAGGCAGCGGTTCGATTCGTAGGCCGCATCTTTCTCACTGATCACCTGGTCCACTTCGATCATACTGGTGATGCGTTCGGCCACATGCAACTCGGGCATGGGAGTGCGGGCTTTCTTTACGACGCCGGGAACGGTCTTGAAAAGGGACTCGGCAATGTGTTTTTTGCGCAGGGACATCTGAGATGTCTGCACCGGCTGACCGGTCAAAAACTGATGGATCGAACGGGCGGCCCGGCGGCCGCCGCCGATGGCGTCCACCACCAGCGAAGGTCCGGTGGCCGCGTCGCCTGCCGTAAACAGATAAGGCAGGCTGGTCTGAAGCAGTTCCGGGTCGTTGTCGTAGGTATTCCAGCGCGTGATGGCCGGTCTGTCTTCTTTGGTTTCCTGGTTCAGGCAGGCCTGGTCGGGCTGCTGGCCGATGGCCGAGATGACCATGTCTACGGCCAGAATGGTTTCGGAACCCTCCACGGGAACCGGACGGCGTCTGCCGCTGGCGTCGGGCTCGCCCAACTCCATCTTGAGATATTCCAGGCCCACCACGCGGCCCTGGGCATCGGCCACCACCCGTTTGGGGGCTGCCAGGAATTGGAATTGGATGCCCTCGTGCTCGGCAGCCACGATTTCCACTTCATTGGCCGGCATCTCTTTGCGCGTGCGGCGGTAGACGATCCAGACCTCTTCGGCCCCCAGGCGTTTGAGGGTGCGCACGCAGTCGATGGCCGAGTTGCCGCCGCCGACCACGGCGCAACGTTTGCCGATGGGTATTTTTTTGTCCGGAGAGCCGGCCACCTGGGAGAGGAATTCGATGCCTTTCCAACAGCCCTTTTGATCTTCGCCGGGCACGCCGATGGCCAGGTCCTTCCAGGCCCCGATGCCCAGGAAGATGGCCTCGTACCCCTCATCCCGCAGGGATTTGAGGGTGAAGTCACGGCCGAGGCGCTGGTTGAGGCGCGCTTCGATGCCCAGGTCCAAAATGCCCTGAATCTCCCAGTCGAGTACTTCGTCTGGCAGGCGGTATTCGGGAATGCCATAGCGCGTAATGCCGCCCAACTTGGGCATGGCTTCGAAGATGGTCACATTGTGACCCAGACGGCGCAGGAAGTAGGCGCAGCTCACGCCGGCCGGGCCGCCGCCGACCACGGCCACTTTCCTGCCGGTGTCCGGTGCGCAGGGAGTGGGCAGGCGCCGGCCCGAGTTCATCTCCCAGTCGGCCACGAAGCGCTTGAGCTGGTTGATGGAGACCGGTTCGTCTTCGATACCCCGGCGGCAGTAGTTTTCACAGGGGTGGGGGCAGACCCGGCCGCAGGTGAGCAGCAGGGGATTGCGCTCGCGGATGGTGTTCACCGCACCGGCGTAATCTCCCTTGCGGATCTGGTCGATATACTGGGGAATATTGATTTCCGCCGGACAGGTCTGCTGGCAGGGGGCCAGTGCGTCGTCCAGTTCGTTGAAATGCAGCAGGCGCTGGCTCATGGTGCGCACGGTGAGGATGTTCTTGGGGCAGGCCCGTTCGCAGGCCCCGCAACCCACGCATTTGGCCTCGTCCACCACCGGGTAGCCCTCGGAGCCCATGTGGATCGCGTCGAACTTGCACGAACGGATGCAGTCGCCCATACCCAGGCAGCCCACCGAACAGACCCGACGGCCGCCGTGCAGGTTGGCCAGCGCCGCGCAGGTTTGAGCGCCGTCGTAGAAATATTTATCCGCCGCCCGAAACCCGCCGGAGCAACTGTTCATTGAGCGCAGGGCTTCGGCGGAACCGGCCGATACACCCATGACCGCCGCAATCTTCTGGGCCGACTCGGGGCCGCCCACGATGCAGACGCTGGGCGCCGCTTTGCCGGCCACCACGGCCGCCGCCGCGGCCGAGCAACCGGCATAGCCGCACCCGCCGCAGTTGGCACCGGCGGTATAGTACTCCACTTCGGAGATGCGCGGATCTTCCCAGACATAGAACACCTTGGATGCCACACTCAGCAATATACCGCAGGCGGCACCGATGAACATCATCACCAATACGGCTTCAATCACGTATACACTCCCTGATAAAACGATCTGAACCACGATCGAAAATGAAAAAGGTTGTCACCAAAAGACACGAACCGCCGGGGATTTTTTCAATCCCCAAACGGTTCGTGCGCCATGCATTCTGCAATCCCCGTAAGGGGTGATAATTAAGTGTCAGACCATGCCCTTGAAGGCGAAAAAAGTCAACGACAGCAAGCCTGCGGTGATCAATCCGATGGAGGTATCCAGCAACGGCTTGGGCACTCGTGCCAGCAGGATGCGCTCCCGCACACCGGCGAACAGGATCAATGCGAGTGAGAAACCGGCCGCATAGGCGAAAGAGGAAACCAGTGATTCTACGAAGGTATACTCTTCCTTGATGTTGATCAGGCAGACGCCCATCACGGCGCAGTTGGTGGTGATCAGGGGCAGAAAAATTCCCAGGCCGGCATAGAGTGCAGGAATGCTTTTCTTGAGGAACATTTCCACGAATTGTACCAGCGCCGCGATAAGCAGAATGAAAACGATGGTCTGCAAGAAAACCAGGTCGTATTTGATGAGAATGAATTTGTTGGCGATCCAGGTGAGCGCACCGGCCATGACCAGAACGAAGATAACGGCCATGCCCATGCCGATGGCGGTCTCCATTTTTTTGGAGGTGCCCAGGAAGGGGCAGTTGCCGAGATATTGGGCCAGCAAAATATTGTTGATCAGAATGCAACTGATGATCAGAACGAAGTAGTCGCCCATGGTATCTCCTTATTTCTTTCCCAACAAGTTCATGACGCAAAGCATCAGGCCGAGACAGACGAAGGCGCCCGGCGCTTCCACCATGAAGGCAAACGGAACGAAGGCATCGCTCATGACGTGAATCGGTTTTTCCCAGATGGTTATGAATCCGGTGCCGAAGATCTCCCGGATCGCTCCCAGGGCCGATAACGAGAGGGTGAAGCCGATGCCCATGCCGAGGCCGTCGAAGATGGACGGAATCACACCGTTCTTGTAGGCAAAAGCCTCGGCGCGGCCGAGCAGGATGCAGTTCACCACGATCAGGGGGATGAAGATGCCCAGCTTCAGGAAGAGCGGGTAGGCGAACTTCTGCATCGCCAGTTCCACGATGGTCACGAAGGTGGCGATGATGATGATGAAGGCCGCGATGCGCACTTTACCGGGGATCAATTTGCGACATACGGAAACCAGAATGTTGGAGCAGACCAGCACGAAGGTGAGGGCTGCGCCCATGCCGATGCCGTTTTCCACTGTTTTGGTCAGAGCCAGGGTCGGGCATAGACCCAAGACCAGTCTGAACGGCGGAATTTCCTTCCATAAGCCTTTGGTGAATTCCTGGACAAGCGACTTAGCCATGCGCTGCTCCCTATCTATTGAATGCTTTTGAGTTTTTCGAGGATCTGCGGCTTCAGGGCCTTGTAGATATTGCCGCCTTCGGTCACCCCCTGGGCCACGCCGCGGGAAGTGACCGTGGCGCCGCTGAGGGCATCGATTTGCCCGCCGTCATTCTTCACCTTCATGGGTTCCAGCAGACTCTTGCCCTTGAACTGATCCGTAAACGCCGCATCGGACTTGGCCCGGGACCCCAGGCCGGGCGTTTCGGAGTGGGTGGTGACGCCAACCCCTAAGATCTTATCGGTTTCCGGGTCGACACCGATCATGATGCCGATGTCGCCGCCGAAGCCTTTACCGGTGCTTTCGAAGGCCACTACTTTTTTGCCGTTCTCCAGGCCGACGAAAAAGTTGCGTTCTTCCTTGGTGCCGGGATTGAGTTTGAACCTTTTTTCGGTGGGGTCGTTGCTGACATCGGGGAGAACTGCCATGATGGCAGGGCCTTTAACGAATTTGAGCTGCTGCTTTTCGATATCTTCCTGCCAATTCTGCCGCAGCGCCGCCAACCCCCCACCCGAGAGGACGCTCAGAATCGTCAAAACCACGACCATCTTGATCATCTCTTTCATCTTACGCTGCCTTTCCTAATGCCTTGGGTCTGATTTTGTCCAGCAGGGGATTGATCAGGTTGATTACCAGAATGGCGTAGATTACGCCGTCGGGGTAAGCACCGATATTGCGGATCAGCATGGTCATGAGGCCGCCCATGGCGCCGTAGAGCAGCATGGGAATCGCGTTCACCGGTGAACTGCTGTCTTCGGGAGCCAGGAAGAATGCACCCAACAAGGTATAACCGGCCACCAGATGGAAGATCGGACCGGCATACCGGCTGGGGTCGACAATGTGGAAGATGCCGGCGGTGATGAACAGCCCGGCAATGAAGGCCAGCGGTATTTCCCAACGGACAAATCCCCGGGCGATCAGGTAGACGCCGCCGACGATGATGGCCAATCCGGATACGGCGCCGATGCCGCCGATCTGATGCCCGATCAACAGATCCCCCAGGTTCAATTGGGAGATGGCGTCGGGTCCGAAGGCCTTCAGGGCCACCAGCGGATTAAACGCCGGAAAGGCGAAGTCGATATTGAGCAACTGGGCATCGATGTCGAAGTAGTTTTTCCATGAAATCCGCACGATGGCATAGGCGAGCACCGCCGGATTGAACGGATTGCCGCCGATGCCGCCGAAAATCTGCTTTCCGATCAGAATGGCCACGAAGGTGCCGGTGATCACCAGCCACCAGGTGGCCGTGGCGGGCAGCAGCATGCCGAACAGCAGGCCGATGAGGGCCGCGTTGCCGTCGCCCACCGTGTTGGGCCGCTTGGAAAGCCGGGTGATCAGGAGTTCCCACCCCACGGCGCTGGAAACCGACAGACAGATCACCGCCAGGGCCGGCACACCAAATACCGAGATGCCCATGAGCACGGCGGGAAGGGCTGCGATGATGGTGTTGTAGTGCCGTTCGGGCACCGCGCTGCCGATGTGCCAGAAAGGCGCATGGGAGACCAGTAGCTTTTTCGCGTTATTCATTTGCTTCCTCCGCCGGGACGGTGCGCGCAAGTTCATACTTAGCCAGCTTTATGTACTGGAGGATCGGCATGCGGGAGACGCAGACCATGCTGCACAATCCGCATTCAACACACGAGTAGAGATCGTAAAGATCGGCGCCTTCCTGATACTGGCCGGCTTCCAGGAAGCGCACCAGCATGTTGACGGCGATATGGGACGGACAGATGCGGACGCATTCGCCGCAGTTGATGCAAGGGTAATCGCTGCTGAGGATGATCTCCGCGGCCGCCTGCACCATGATCGCGTCGGTGTCGGCCTGCACGGGCTGTTCCTCCGAATAAACCGCCGTGCCGGTCATGGGGCCGCCGAAGATCAGGCGGTCTCGGTCTTCCAAGGTGATGCCCAGGGTCTGCAGAATGCTGCCGATGGGGGTGCCGATGCGCGCCGAAACCATGTGTTTGTTGCCCTGCTTGTCCAGGACGGTGAGCACCTTTTCGACGGCTACCTGGCGGCTGGCGACGGCCGCGCCGATGGCGGCCACCGCTTCGGCGCGCATGAAAAGCACGCCCTGGTTTTCGAAGGATTGCCCTTGGTTCAGGATTCGACCGAAGATCTGATAGAACAGCATCAGCGGCTGGGCCGAGGGGTAGCTGTTGGGAACCGACCTCACGTCGGCGGCGAAGTGGCCGTCGAAGTTCTGGAAGCTTTCACCGGGAACCGCCAGGATGATCTTCTCGATGCCGGTGGCCTCTTTCAATACGTGGATGCCTTTTTCCACTGCGTCGGTACGGGTTTTGAGCACGTAAAGATTGCTGTCCACCAAAAGGTCGGTATCGCCGCCGTATATGACTATGGTATCGATGGGCTTTTGGGGGCTCACCAGCTTGGCCAGCGGAGGTGCTCCGGGCGCGCCGGAGAGATAATCCGCCAGGGTCGCCAGATTGATCTGCCCGCAGGCTTGTGCGAAGGCACCGTCCCATTCGTCGCGGTTCTCGGTAGCGATGGTGATGGCGGTGTACTTGCGCCCATAGTCGCCCAACTGGGGGGCCACCGCGCTGATTTTGCCGGTAAAGGAGGAGATGACGGAAGGTCCCGGGCCGTCGTCCCAGGTGAGGCGCTGGCCGGTCAGCACACGCGTCCCCACTTTCAGCTTGGTCGAGGGGGCGGGCCCTATCTCCCTGGGCAGCAGCAGGGTCGCCTGGGCCGGTCGGGGAACGGTCACCGGCCGTGGAAATGCGGTGCTCAACAGTTCGTAGCTGAACTTGGGCTTGGCATAGCCAAAAACAGGTTTGGATAGCATGGTTTAACCTTTATTGGGATTAGGCTGTAAGTGTGGTGTGAATATGAGTTGGAACCATCCACTTCTCCGATATCCCGTAAGCGCTAAAGTACATGACACTTGGAGCAATTGTTCGATCCGGATTGAGGCCCTTTGCCGAACTCTTCGTGGCATCCGATGCACTGCTTATGAAAAGCGTCCGAGCGTTTCATGATGTCAGGCTTTTCGATTTCGGCGGCATCCGCGTGACAATCCAGACACGATTCAGGAATCTGGGCGCCTTGGGGCCGCGGTGGGTGGCACACGCCGCAGGAGACCGGTTCGATCTCCTCGCCGCCGTGCAGATGATGGCAGTCGGTGCAGGCCAAGGCGTAGCCCTTGACGGTGGCATGCATCTGGTGGTCAAAGAGGACCTTGCCGGCATTGGTCTGGTACATCAGGCGGATCGGCTCCTCGGGGGTTGGAACCGGGAAGGCGGCGTAGCAGACAATCGCCACCACCAGGAGCTGGACCGATACGGCGTACACGATCAGTCGGTGCTTCTTTGAAATCATCTGCACTAGTTCCTTATTATGATGGTATGGAGTCCCACATGACGCTGAAAAAACCAAGGCACCGGACTAACATAAGGGTTTTTTGCTTTCAAGCATTTTGTTCCATTTTAAATGAAATAATTGAAACAAAAGGTAAAATCGCTTATTAAACCGCTTGCCGGAAAGCGCCTGGGAGATGCCGGCGCGCAGGGCTGTCGGGTTGGAAAGAAGAGCGCCCCCGTTGCCGCCGGACCAAAACATGTGCCTGAAAGGAATGAGAGATGAGCGAATCGGCCGAATTCGTCCGCCTGGAGAGCTTCAGCAGCGACAACTCCTGTTTCGCCTGCGGGTCTGAAAATCCCTTCGGGCTGCACATGCAGCTGTATTCGGACGGCCACATCGTCATGGCCCGGACCGTCGTGCCCGGCCATATGTGCGGGTGGGGCAATCTGGTTCATGGCGGCATCCTTACCACTCTGCTGGACGAGACCATGAGCTGGGCTGCGATTCACCTCCTAAAGAAACTGATCCTGACCCGCACCATGCAGGTGGCCTTTCTGCTGCCGGTGGCGCCCAATACCACCGTGCGCACCGAAGGCCGCATCGACCGTCAGATCAAGAATACCGAAGCCTTGATCAGCGCTTCCCTCTACGATGAGCGCGATCAGGAGTGTGTCCGCGCCACAGGCCGCTTCGCCCTGCTGAGTGCCAAAATGATGCGCCGTATGAAGATCATGAACGACCAGACCATCGCCGATTTCGAAAAACGCTACGAGCGACCTGATTCCGGAACGAGATGATCGGTGCCGTTTTAATCCATCGGTGGGTCGGCTGCGCGTGTGAAACTGTTTGGAATTTCTGGCCGGCCGGATAACCGGCCCGATTCACCCTTCCGAGAGGCCATTGCGCAACAGGGATCGCAGCGATTCGATCTGGGGGGCGGACGCCTCGATGCCGGCTTGATGGAGCAGGTGGCGAATGCCGGTGCTGCCCGAATGGCTGCCCAGGGCCAGGCGGCGGCTGCGGCCGATGCTTTCGGGGGCGAAGGGTTCGTAGGCCTGGGGTTCGCGGAGCAGGGCGTGGCAATGAGTCCCCGATTCGTGGGTGAAGCACATGTCGCCCACGATGGGGCGGTCCGGCGCGATGGGGCGGCCGCTGACCAGGGCGGTGCGCCGGCAGAGGGCGAGCAGCCCGCCGGGATCGAGGCCGCAGGCCAGGCGCGGGTGTCGGCCGAGAAGCATGGCGAGCTGCTCCAGGGAGGCATTGCCGGCCCTTTCGCCCAGGCCGTTGACGGTCACGCTGAGGGCGGCGGCGCCGGCTTCGGCGGCGGCCAGGGCATTGGCCGTGGCCAGTCCCAGGTCGTTGTGGCCGTGGAACTCCAAAGGCAGATCAGGGGCGACCTGGCGGCAGAGGGTCACCAGTCGCGAAATCGTGTCCGGTCGGCCGATACCCACGGTGTCGGCCAGGCGCAGCCGCTGAACCCCGGCCTGGGCTGCCGCTCGGACGAACTGCAAGAGCCATGGTGCCTCGGCGCGGGTGGCGTCCAGGGCGCCGACGCTGACCTGGGCGAAGCGCACCCGGGCCTCGGGCACCAGGTTGCGCAGCTGCTCCAACACCCAGGCGCGGCCCTTGTTCAAGGCGCGCAGCTGGATCTGCGATACCGGCAGGCTGATGTGCACACCGAACACCCCGCAGCGCGATGCGGCCGCCAAGTCTTCGGGGCGTGCCCGGCACCAGGCGCTGAGCCGGCACTTGAGCCCCAGGCCGGCGATGCGGGCCATGTCTTCTTCCTCGACCGCTCCCATGGCTGGTGTGCCCACCTCCAGTTCGTCGATGCCCAGGGCATCCAGCTCGCGGGCAATGGCCAGCTTGTCGGCGGTCTTGAAGACGACCCCCGGCGCCTGGGCGCCGTCCCGCAGGGTGGTGTCGTTGAGCCGCACAGCTCGTTTGGGATGGGGCGGGTCCAAGTGCTTCAGCCTTTTGTGCAGCGTGATCGGCTGCCTGCAGTCTGCTTCCTGCGCAGACAGATCAAGCGCGTCGGTCGCCAGCCGATGTGGTCGTAGAAATCCAATGCCGAAAAATTGGTGCGATCGGCCAGCAGTTGCAGACGGGTGGCGCCGTGCGTCCAGGCCCACGCTTCGAGGGCATCCACCAGCTGGCGGCCGATGCCCTGGCCCCGCCATGGGGGATCGACGATGATATCTTCCACCAGGGCCACCGGCCCGCCCTCGGCGGTGGAGATCAGCAGCTGGGCCGTGCCCATGCCGACGACTCCGCCTTCGGCCTCGGCCGCTTTTACGCAGCGGTGCTTGCCGCAACCGTCGATCATCAGGGCCAGACCGCGGCGGTGGCGCTCAACATCGATGGTGAAATCGGTTTCGATGGCAAACAGCTGGGCGAGCAGCGCCGCCAGTGCCGGAATGTCTTCGTGCCTCGCATTTCGGATGGTTGCCGGCATATTTTTCTCCTCCGGCCGCGCCGGAGCAATGCTATTGAATCAAATAACTCTCCGCGGAGCCGTTGTCTTCGATGGCGTCCAGGATTTCATCCACGACCCCTTCGCTCGCCACCTTGCCATACCAATGCCCCTGGGGCTGGACCACCATCACCGGACCGTGATCGCACGCCTTGAGGCAACCGGTGCTGGTGATCTGGGCATCCAGGCCGCGGTCGAGGATTTCGTTTTCGATATAAGGCAGCAGGGCCACGGAACCCTTTTTGTGGCAGGCCCCTTTGGGGTCGCCGTCGGCCCGGAAACTGGCGCAGACGAAGATGTGGTACTTGGGTTTCTCCATGTTCTTCTCCTTTGATTTAATGTTGTAACCTAAAACCTAAAACCGATTATTCTTACGCCCCGCATCCCAGCATGTCGCCGCCACAGGATAGGCCGCAGGCCCTGGGTTTGCGCACGGCCATGGCGCTCAGGCTTTCGCCGGCATATACCCGGCGCACGGCTTCTTCGATGAGCCCCTCGCAGAGGCCCACTACCACGCCGCTGTCGGCCAGCACCTTGCGGGGATTTTCGCCGGCACCCGAGGTCAGCAGCATGCGGCAGTCGCTCAGCCGCTGGGCCAATTGCTGCCAACGTTCGAGGCCGCCGCCGGCTTCAGGCGCGGGTCGGGCTTCGACTATCCGGACCAGTCCCTGGCGCTGTTCGTAAATCAGAAACTTCCGGGCCTCTCCAAGATGCTGGTTGACCAGCGCTCCCTCCATGGAGGCCACCGCCACGTAGGGCCTGATGGGGACGGCTTCTCCCGTTGCGGGCGGCTCGGCCAGGTGCTGGCAGCTGTTCAGGAGCTGCATGAGCTTGGTCGATGGCGCCTCTCCCAGCAGTCCCACGGCGTCGGCCCGGCAGCGGGTGCAGTGGCTCATCTGCGGGAGGTGCTGACCCGCCTGTTTGCGGATGGCCGTCACGGTGGCGCTGTCCGGCTCGGTCAGGTGCTCGAAGGCGCTGCCCTTGTTCGGATAATAGGGCATGCAATTGAAGAGATCCGCTCCCATAACGGCCATGGCCCTGGCGATCTCGACGACGTGATCGTCATTGATGCCCGGCAGTACGATGGCATTGATTTTGACCAGGATGCCTCTGCGTTTGAGGGCGGCGATCGCGTCCATCTGGCGTTCGAGCAGGATCCCCGCCCCCTCTGCGGGGGAGACCACCCGTTTGCCGATGCGCATCCAGCTGTAGATTTTAGCGCCGATTCTGGGGGCCACGGCATTGACCGTGATGGTGACGTGGCTGACTCGCAGGCGCTGCAGGACGTCGATGTAAGGCCCGATGGCCAGGCCGTTGCTGGCCACACAGAGCATCATATCGGGATAAGAGCGGCGTACCCGCTCGAAAGTCTCCAGGGTCTGTGCGGCATTGGCGAAGGGGTCCCCGGGGCCGGCGATGCCCACCACCTTGATATGCGGTTTTTCTTTGAGCACTTCGGCCAGGTAGACCATGGCCTGGGCCGGAGACAACACCGCGCTGGTGACCCCCGGCCGGCTCTCGTTGGCGCAGTCGAAGAGCCGGTTGCAGAACTTGCACTGGATGTTGCAGCGCGGCGCCACCGGCAGGTGGATGCGGCCATATTTATGATGGCTCTTGCGGTTGAAGCAGGGGTGTTGTTCCAGGTTCATTTTACCACCGCCTTTTTTCTGCTCATTAAAATCTTCAGTCTTCCAGTCTTTGCTCGCTTTCGTCCCCGCAAGCTTTTTCTCAATCCAAAGACGCCCTTCCACCACCTAATACCTAAAACTTAAAACCTGAAATGGTCACATATACGTGTAACCCACCTCGGAGCCGTCCTGCCGCTGTTCGATCAACGCATTGGCGATGCGGTCGAAGAGGGCCATGGCACCTTCATAGCCGACGTGCAGCAGACGCGAGCCGCCCATGCGGTCATGGATGGGAAAACCAACCCGTACCAGGGGGATCGAAAGCCGGCGGGACATGGCGTAGCCTTTGCTTTGGCCGATGATCAGGTCAGGTTGGGCCTTTGCGACCGCGGTTTCGATGGCGGTGAAATCGGCACCCTCCAGAACGGTCATTTCGGCGCGCCAGGATGCAGGCACCAGGTCTTCCAGCACGCCGGTCAGATGACGGCTATGGCCGCCCGAACCGCACACCACCGGGTGGATGCCGATCTCGGTCAGAAAGGCGACGATCCCGGCCACCAGATCTTCTTCGCCATAGACGGCGGCCCGGATGTTGTTGACGTGCTTGTGGCCGTCCACCAGGGTGTCGAGCAGGCGGCCGCGCTGTTCCCTGTATACGGTGGGCACGGGCCGGCCGCTGACCGCGCTCAACGCCTGAAGGAAGGCATCGGTGTGGCGGATGCCCATGGGAAATCCCAGGCGCACGGCCCGCACGCCGAAGCGTTCGTCCAGGAGCGCTGCGGCGGTTTCCGCGACATGGGCCAGGGCATGGCCCAACTCGATGCTGGCCGCGGCATCGCCGGCATGGGCGATGGCATCCACCGGGGTGCCGCCGGCCGGGATGCGGTGGTAGCTCTCCCACAGGCCGCCGTCCAGCGTCTGGCTGTAGTCTGGCAGCACCATGGCCGCAAGGCCGAAGGCCGCCGTCATTTCTTTCAGGTGGCGGATATCGGCCGGCGACAACATGCCCGGGAAGAGATTGACCCCGGCCGCTTCGGTTTCCTTTTGCCGGGCGGCCAATGTCGCCACCGTGGCCAATACGGCGCGATGAAAGCCCTCCATATGGCTGCCCTGGTAGCTGGGCGTGCTGGTGTGCACGATGGGCGGCACGGAAGCTGCGGTCTGGCCGGCCAGGTATTGCTTGATGAACATGGGCACATCGTCGCCGATGGTCTCCGACAGGCAGGTGGTGGCTACGCCGATCAGGGACGGTTCATACTGCCGGCAGATGTTTTCCAGGGCCAGCTTCAGGTTGACGGCGCCGCCGAAGACGGCGGTCTGTTCGCCGAAATTGGAGCAGGCGATGTCCACCGGTTCCTTGTAGTGGCTGATCAGGTAGCGACGGATGTAGGTGCTGCATCCCTGGGACCCGTGCAGCAGCGGCACGGCGCCACGGATGCCCTTGTACACCAGGGCGGCACCCAGGGGCGCGCACAGCTTGCAGGCATTCTGGGCGGCCGACACGGTCGGCGTGATCTCTATTTGCTTCAGCGTATATTCCACGTTGTTTTCCGAGGCAGTCATGGCACTGTCCTTCCTGTATCTCCCTGGTTGCGAAACGGCACGAACTGCCATACCGGGCTGGTCACCGTGGTATGGATCTCCCGGGCGAAGTGCAGCATGCCTTCAAAGCCGGCCAGCGGGGTTTTGCGCTCGTGGTTGTGGTCGCAGAAGCCGACCCCCAGCTTGTAAGCGATGGGGCGCTCCTTGACGCCGCCGATGAAGAGGTCGGCCTGCTTCTCGATGACGAAGCGCGAGAGTTCCAGGGGATTGGCGTCGTCCAGGATCACCGTGCCTGGATCGCACAGGTCCCGCAGGGTGGCGTAGTCGTCGGCGTTGCCGGTCTGGGAGCCGGCCACCACGACGCGCATGCCCAGGTGGCGCAAGGCCTTGATCAGGGAGAAGACCTTGAAGGCACCGCCTACGTAAACGGCGGCGCGTTTGCCTTCCAGGTCGGCCCGGATGCATTTCAGTTCGGGCACGATGGCGTTGACCTGGTCGCGCACCAGGGTTTCGGTTCTTTGCTGTATGGCCGCCTCCGAAGAAAAATGGACCGCGACATCGTAGAGTGCCTTGGCCATATCTTCGATTCCGAAGTAGGAGGCGCGAATATAGGGAATGCCGTATTTGGCCTTCATCATTTCGGCCAGAAAGGTCATGGCGCCCGAACATTGCACCACGTTCAGGCAAGCGCCATGGGCCCGGCGGATATCATCCACCCGGCCGTCGCCGGTGAGCACCGATACCACCTGTACGCCCATGCGTTGGTAGTAATCGCGGATCAACCACGCTTCACCGCCGATGTTGAATTCGCCCAGGATGTTGATGCTGACCGGGGCGATGTCGCGGGTGTCGCCGGTGCCCACCAGCTGGAAGAGGGCGTCGCAGGCGGCTTTGTAGCCGTCTTTCTTGGTGCCCTTGAAACCTTCGGAGTGCACGGGCAGGACCGGGATACCCCGCTCTCGGGAGACGCGGCGGCAGACCGCTGCCACGTCGTCGCCGATAATGCCCACGATGCAGGTGCTGTATACAAAGGCGGCTTTGGGGTTGTAGGCGTCGATCAATTCGCACAACGCCTGGTAGAGTTTCTTTTCGCCGCCGAAGATCACCTCCTTTTCCTGCAGGTCCGTGGAAAAACTCATGCGGTGCAGCTGGGCGTCCGAGGAGAGCGCCCCGCGGATATCCCAGGTATAGGCCGCGCAGCCGATGGGGCCGTGCACCAGGTGCAGGGCGTCGGCGATGGGGTAGAGCACCACCCGGGAACCGCAGAAGACGCAGGCCCTCTGGCTGACGCTGCCGGCCAGGCTCTGCTTGTCGCAGGTCATCTCATACGGAGCGGCGCCAGTCTCATGGATCTGCTTTTCGCGTTGTTTTAGAATCGGGATGGAAGACATGGTCAAATACCTCGCCTTTAGGTTTTAAGTTGAGGTTTGGGGTCTATTGGAGTGCAGGTGTTTGGTTCAGCTATTTCAGATGGAAGCCTACCGACACTTAATCCCTAAAACTTAAAACCTAAAACCTCTTTTATAATACCAGGTCAAAGTTGCTGTTGGTGCTGTCACGTTCTTTGCGGTCGAGCATCGCATCCAGTATCTTTTCGAGCAACCGCAATGCCCCGCGGTAACCCACCGATGGGAAGTAGCTGTGCCCCATGCGGTCCAGGATGGGGAATCCGAAGCGCACATAGGGGATGTCCTCGTCCCGGGCGATGTACTTCACATAGGTGTTGCCGATGAGCAGGTCCACCGGATGGTTCTTGATCCATTGGTGAAAGAGGAACATGTCGCCGGGAACGGCGATGTGGGCCTCGTCGGTCACGCCGGAAAGAGTTTCGCGCAGGGCTTCTTCGAACCTCTTGCCGGCCGGTGTGCCGGTCACTACGTACACCGGTTTCATGTCCAGGGCCCTCAGGAAACGCGCCAGGGCCAGCAGCTGATCCGGGTCGCCCACCAGGCCCACCCGTTTGCCGTAGAGATAGGCGTGCCAGTCGGAGATGGCGTCCACCAGCTGGCCGCGCTCCAGGTCGATGCTTTCGGGCACGTTGACGCCGGCCATGCGGCGCAGGGTGTCCACGAACAGATCCGTGTCGTGCAGGCCGATGGGCAGGTTGAGCAGCTCACAGGGCACCTTGCATTTGGCGTCCATGGCCAGCCCGGCCGGTGCCGAGGCGAGGGTTCCCAGCGCGATGGTGCCCATGCTGCTGCCGCTCTGCCTGAGCTGGTCGATGGTCACCCCGCCCTCCGGAAACATCTTGTACTTGCCGGTCAAGGGCCCGTTGAGCACCCGGGCCGTGTCGGGGAACATGATCGAAGCGATGCCCATTTCAGAGGCGATGCGGCGTACTTCGGACATGTCGGCCGGCTCCACGAAGCCCGGGATCAGGTTGACCAGCTTGCTTTTGGGCGCTGCAGATTCGGCGAAGTAATCCACCATGGCCTTGGTCATGCTGGCGAAGCCGGTGACGTGGGAGCCCACATAGCTCGGGGTGTTGGCATGGAAGACATACTTGCCTTCCGGGATGCGGCCTTCGGACCTGGCCTTGTTGACGATCTGGGGAATGTCGTCACCGATGGTTTCCGACAGGCAGGTGGTGTGCACGGCGATGACGTCCGGTTCGTAGACGGTGAAGATGTTGTCGATGGCCTGGAGCAGGTTGGCCTGGCCGCCGAAGACCGAAGCCCCTTCGGTAAAGGCACTGGTGGCGGCCATCACCGGTTCTTTATAGTGGCGTGTCAGAGTACTGCGGTGATAGGCATAACACCCCTGGGAGCCATGACTGTGAGGCAGGCAGCCGTGGACGCCCAGGGCCGCGTACATGGCGCCGATGGGTTGGCATGTCTTGGCCGGATTGACCGTCAGTGCCGCGCGTTCCTTGATTTCCGATGTGGTATGTCTGAGCAGCATGGTACGTTACTCCTCAAATTTCTGTTTGACTGGATTGCTTAATTTTGAGCTTGCTCGGTGTCAGCCTTCGAAACCGTACTTCGCGGCCAGCTCGGGATTCTTGTGCCAGGGCGCTTTCAGGTAGCTCCACACCCGGCTGCCCACCATGCGGTCGATCTCCTGGTAGAAGTTGACGGCCCCTTTGAAGCCGGCATAGGGGCCGCCGTAGTCATAGCTGTGCAGCTGTTTCATGGGAATTCCGTGCTTCTGGATCACGTACTTCTCCTTGATGCCGGCGCAGAAGATGTCGGGTTTGAACATGGCGATCATTTTCTCGGTCTCGTGCTGGCTTATGTCGTCGATGACCAGGGACCCCTGGGCCATCTCCGGCATCATGCCCTCATAGTCGGCGAAGGGTATTCCCTGGGATTGCAATTCAGAGATCCGATCTGCCGAAATGCGCGGTCGGTACCGGGTATCGTCGGGGTGCACTTCCAGTTCCTCGATATTGCGGCTGTCGGCATCCACCTTGATGGCGGGCAGCACCCGGCGGCCTTCATAATCGTCCCGGTGGGCGAACTCGTATCCGGCGGACAGGGTCACCATCCCCAGTTCATTGAACAGCTCTTGATAATGGTGGGCCCGGGACCCCCCCACGAAGAGCATGGCCCGCTTGCCTTCGGTGCGCGGTCGGATTTCAGCAGCTGCCTTTTGCACTTCCGGCAGTTCGGCGGCGATGACCGCCTCGGTGCGGGCCATCAGCGCTTCGTCGCCGAAGTACTGGGCGATCTTGCGCAGCGATTTGGCTGTGGCCTCGGCCCCGATGAAGTTGACCTTGATCCAGGGCAGACCGAACTTCTTTTCCATCATCTCGGCCACGTAGTTGATCGAGCGGTGGCACATGATCAGATTCAGGTCGGCGGTATGCGAGTTGGCGAACTTGTCGATGCTCGAGTTGCCGCTGAAGGTGGAAATCAGGGTCAGGCCGCATGCCTCGAAAAGCCGTTCGATCTCGAAGGCATCGCCGCCGATGTTGTATTCGCCCAGCATGTTGATCTTGAACGCGCCCGGTCTCACCGTGTCGTCGGTCCCCACCACATGAGTGAAGATGCCGTTGTTGGCGATGTGGTGTCCGGCCGACTGGCTGACACCTTTGTAGCCTTCACAGGAGAAGCCGAAGACGTTGATCCCCAGTTTCTCTTTCATCTCCCGGCACACCGAGTGCACGTCGTCGCCGATCAGGCCCACCGGACACGTGGAAAAGACCGCGATCGCCTTGGGTTTGAAGTTGTCGTAGGCTTCCTGGATGGCCTGTTTGAGTTTCTTTTCGCCACCGAAAATGATCTGTTCGTCCTGCATGTCGGTGGTGAAGCAGTAGGTCATGAAGTTGTGACCGTCGGGCGTGCTGTCCGGATCGGTCTGGTTGCGTCGGGTGAGCCAGCTGTAGAAACCGCAGCCCACCGGCCCGTGGGTGATGTTGATGATGTCCCGGGTGGGGCCCAGCACCACGCCCTTGCATCCGGCATAGCAGCAGCCGCGTTGACTGATCAGACCCGGAACGGTGCGCACGTTGGATTGGATTTCGGGCACCGTGCCGTCGGGCGCGACACGATTGACCACGATCTGCTTGTCCCGCTTGCGGGCTACCTTGGGCGGATACTTGGCCAGCAGTTGCTTGCGCACCCGGGCCAGGTCCTTGCCCTCCAGAGTCAAGCTCTTTTGTTTTTTATCGGCAGGCATCGCCATGGCAGTTCTCCTTGTTTGAAATCGGTAGATGACAACACGCAAACAAACAGGTTCAATCAACCATCATCGAGTACCGCATCCCCATGTTGTCCGGTCCGTACCCGGAAGCCGTCCATACAGGGCATCACGAAGATCATGCCGTCGCCGGGCTTGCCGGTCTGGTTGACGCGGATCAATGTCTGAACGGCCTTCTCCACCAGATCGTCCTGTACCACCATGACCAGGAATCGCTTGGGGATCAGCCGCTGGCTCTGTCCCAACTGGGAGATGGCTTCCTCGTATCCCCGCTCGGCCCCTTTGAGCAGCTGCAGATCCACCAGACCTTTGCCCCTTCCCAAGCAGTCGCGGGCCGTGATCGACGGCAGTCCCACTTCGGCCAGGGCCCTTTTGGTCTGATTCATGCGGTTGAGCCGCACAATCGCCAGAATTTCTTTCATGGTTTCACCTCTTCGATGGTACCGTCGGCTTTTTGTTTGACACCAGAGCTGATGGTATAGGATTCGAGCACCGGCACGATGAAGATCTTGCCGTCGCCGAAGGCCCCTTTTTCTCCGGTGCGCGCCGCTTTCATGATGGTGCGGATGACGAAATCCTTGTCGCTCTCCTTGACCACGGTGAGGATCATCTCCTTGGGGATTTCGTCGTAGGTGATTTCGCCGATTTTGATGCCGCGCTGCTTGCCGCGGCCCACCACCGACATCTTGGTCACCCCGGGGAATCCGGCTTCCATCAGGGCCGCCAGTACATCATCGACTTTTTCCGGTCGTACGATCGAACGAATCATGATCATGATATGATTTCCTTTATCGGTAGGTTGATAGATTTGAATCTCTTCCTAGGCCGCAATGCCATACTCGATGAGCAACTTCTCCAGGTCGTCGATGGTCAACGGGGTTGGGATCACCTTCATCTCGTTGCCGTCGATTTTACGCGCCAGGGCGCGGTATTCATCCGCCTGGGAGTGGCTGGGATCGAAGTCGATGACCGTCTTGCGGTTGATTTCCGCCCGCTGGACCATGTTGTCCCGGGGCACGAAGTGGATCATCTGGGTGCCGAGCTTTTTGGCGAAAGCGCCGATCATTTCCATCTCGTTGTCCACCTTGCGGCTGTTGCAGATAAGGCCGCCCAGGCGCACGCCGCCGGCTTCGGCGAACTTGACGATGCCCTTGCAGATGTTGTTGGCCGCATACATGGCCATCATTTCGCCCGAGACCACGATGTAGATCTCCTGGGCCTTGCCTTCGCGGATGGGCATGGCAAATCCGCCGCACACCACGTCGCCGAGCACGTCATAAAAGACATAGTCCAGCTCCTGGCTGCCGGCATATGCGCCCAGTTGTTCAAGCAGGTTGATGGAAGTTATGATGCCGCGGCCGGCACATCCGACGCCGGGTTCGGGGCCGCCCGACTCGGTACACAAGGTTCCGCCGAACCCGAGTTTGCGCACGTCATCCAGTTCCACATCTTCGCCTTCTTCGCGCAGGGTATCCAGCACCGTGCGCTGGGCCAGTCCTCCCAGAAGCAAACGCGTGGAATCGGCCTTGGGGTCGCATCCCACGACCATCACCTTTTTGCCCATCTCGGCCAGACCCGCCACCGTATTCTGTGTCGTGGTAGATTTGCCGATGCCTCCTTTTCCGTAAATGGCGACTTTTCGCATCTCTTTTCTCCTTGTTGTGGCGCCCGGTTCGGATCGTCCGGTCCTCCCCCTGTCAAGGCGCTGCGGTTTGGCATCCGATAAACCAAATAGCGTGCCAACTTCCGCCAAAGCCTATTCTTTTCCGATAATGCCTTGTCCTTAAAGGAAAGTATGTGGCCCGGCCGCCCGGCCAAGATGAGCTGGTGACGCAATCCTACCTTTTTGTGCCTTCAAAAATGTAGATGACTACAAAAGTGTGGAAGAAATCGTAGAAGGCGTCCACGCAGCAGAGCATGCCCCTCGCCGCAGCGAAAGCGGGGAGGCGATCGGCTTTACTGGAATGGGTTTGCTGAATACTTATCGCTATAGGCCGACCATGCGTGGATCGATGCCGTACTTGCGGATGCGGTAGCCGAGTTGGCGCGGCGTGATGCCCAGGATGCGCGATGCCTGCTGCTGCACCCCGCGGGTGTCTTTGAGCGCCTGCAGGATCCTGCGGCGTTCCAATTGCTGGACTTCCCCTCCGAGATCTTCGGTAGAAAAAGCGCACATATCCCCGTTCTGGGGCGATGGTGGGTTGAAACACAGAATGCCGGGGGGAAGATCGCTTTCGGTGATGGTGTCTTTATCGGTCATGATAATCAGCCGTTCGGTGGTGTTGGCCAGTTCCCGGACATTGCCCGGCCAGGCGTAGGACTTTAGGCGGGCGACGGCCGATGGGTTGATCCGCACCTGGCGGTTGTGAAGGCGGTTGAACTTTTCTATGTAGAAATCGAGCAGGGCCGGCACATCTTCGGCACGCTCACGCAACGGCGGCAGCACAATGGGCACCACATTCAGGCGCCAGTACAAATCTTCGCGGAAAGTGCCTCTGGCCACGGCCTCCATCAGGTTGCGGTTGGTGGCCGTCACCACGCGGACATCCGCAGTCATGGGGTCCGAAGAGCCGATGCGCTCGAAGGCGCGCTCCTGAAGCACCCGCAGCAGCTTCACCTGCAGGTTCAATGGCAGTTCGCCGATCTCATCCAGGAAGATCGTTCCCTGATCGGCCGTTTCGAAGCGCCCGGCCCGTCGCACGGCGGCGCCGGTGAAGGCCCCTTTTTCCACCCCGAAGAGTTCGGCCTCGATGAGATTTTCCGGCAGCGCGGCCAGGTTGACCGCCACGAAGGGCTGCTTGGCGCGCCGGCTCTGGTAATGCAGCGTCTGGGCGATGAGTTCCTTGCCCGTGCCGCTTTCACCCAACAGTAAAACCGTGGTATCGGTGGCCGCCACCTTGCGCACCAGTTTGAGCACCTGCTGGAACGGCGCCGACTCGCCCACGATGTTGGGCAGGCTGAAGCGCTCCTTGAGTTGCATGCGCAGTTGGCCGCACTCGCTCTGGGCCTGTCGCAGGTGCTCCCAGAGCATCACGAACTGGGCAATGAACGAGGCCACGATGGAGAGCACGCGCAGATCGTCGTCCATGTTGCCCTCTTGGGCGGTGTAAATGCCGTCGACGCTGATGACCCCCAGATTCCGGCCTTCCAGGGAGATGGGCATGCACAGGAAGGAGATGCCGCTTTTCTGGGGCCGCGATTCGGTCTTGTTGAGGAATTTGGGCTCGGCACCGATGTTGGGCACGAACATGGGTTGGCCGGTCTCGATCACCCGGCCCACGATCCCTTCGCCGATGCGGTACTTGCCCCGCTGGATCTCTTCCCGGCTCAGACCATAGGCGGCCACGATCTTCAACTCCCGGGTCATGGGGTCTAGCAGAAAGACACACCCCCGCTGCAATCCCAACCGGCCGGCCAGGATCTCCATGGCGGCGTAGAGGTTCTTCTCCAGGTCCAGCGAACTGGTCAGCACCTGGCTGACCTGGAGGATGGCGCTGAGTTCTTCGTTCTTGCGTAGGATCAGGTTCATGTTGAGAAAAGCAGCAAGGCGCGTGCCACTGCTTTTGCAAGGATTCCAGATTATGCAGAACATTTTGAAAAAAATATATAAATGAAGCTTTGCGGCGGTTATCTCCGGTTTTAAAAAGAGTAACAAAAAGGAAAGAAACGATGCTTATAGATACAAAAATGTACTAATGCGCACGCCAGACGCCCCCCTTCCGCCGCCGCGACGCCAGCGCGTCATGGTTGGTTTTACCTGCCATAAGACTGCTGATGCGCACTTGTTGTCTCCCACGGATAAAATGCTATCTTCGGTTCAAGTTCAAAGCTGACCATCGCTACTATTTCGACCGACATCAAATTCGCTACAAACCGCTGAAGGAGGATATGATCATGAATACTCTACATAAGGCAGTTGTCGTATTGGCGCTTATTCTCGTTCCCGGGATGCTTATGGCCGGCAAGCACGGCACCGACGCAAAGATGGACATCGTCGATACGGCCGTATCCGCCGGTTCGTTCAATACCCTGGTGGCTGCGGTCAAGGCCGCTGACCTGGTGGACACCTTGAAAGGAACCGGACCGTTCACGGTTTTTGCCCCCACCGACGAGGCGTTCGCCAAGCTGCCCGCCGGGACGCTGGACGATCTGCTCAAGCCGGAGAACAAAGAGCGTCTGCGGGCCATCCTGACCTATCATGTGGTGCCCGGTAAAGTGATCGCCGCCGATGCGGCCAAATTGACCGAGGCCAAGACCGTCAACGGCCAGAGCTTCAAGATCCGCAACGAAGGCGGAGCCGTGCTGGTGGATGCCGCCAGAGTCGTCAAGGCCGATATCGTCACCAGCAACGGCGTGATCCATGTGATCGACCAGGTGATTCTGCCCAACTGATTTGCGACCTCCACTCCGGAAGTAAACCTGCCGGCGGGCTGCATGCAGCAGCCCGCTTGCTATTTGTGAAACGGCACAATTTAATTTTCTTCTACGATCTTAATGAAAATTTCTCCGGCCTGATACGAGCTGCGCACGAAGGGCGCGGCGGCCACATGCGCAAAGCCCATGGCGAGAGCTGTTTTTCGCCATGTTTGAAACCCTTCGGGCGGCACATAACGGATCACGGGGAGGTTGCGGGGAGTCGGCTGCAGGTATTGCCCCAGGGTGAGCAGGTGGCAATTTACGCCGCGCAGGTCGGCCAGGGTCTGGCGGACCTCTGCTTCGCTTTCGCCCAGGCCGAGCATGAGGCCCGATTTTGTGGGGATGCGGGGCGTCTGGCGGGCCGCGTTTTCGAGCAACGCCAATGAACGTAGGTACTGCGCCTGGGGCCGTACCGTGGGGTAGAGGCGCGGGACCGTCTCCACGTTATGGTTGAGAACGTCGGGGCCTGCGGTGAGTACCGTTTTCAGGGCCGAGACGTCTCCCTGAAAGTCTGGAATCAGCACCTCCACGCGTACGCCTGGGATCTCCCGGCGCAGGGCGGCGATGGTGGCGGCGAACTGGGCGGCGCCGCCGTCGGGCAGATCGTCGCGGGTCACCGAGGTGATCACCACGTAGCGCAGCTTCATTTCGGCGGCGGCCCGGGCCACGCGGCGGGGTTCGTCGGGATCCGGCGGGAGCAGCGGTCCCTGTTTCACCGCGCAGAAGCGGCAGTCCCGGGTGCAGTGGTCGCCCAGAATCAGAAAGGTGGCGGTGCGGCGGCCGAAGCATTCGAAAATGTTGGGGCAATGGGCCTCCTGGCAGACGGTGTGCAGGCGGCCGTCGCGCAACAGGCGCCGGGTCTCTTCGTATTCGGGGCCGCTGGGCATGCGCACCCGCAGCCAGGGGGGTTTGGGCAACTTGTCGGACATTTGGCTACCTATTTAAGGAGCGTCGCCAGGCGCTCCGGACTGATCTCTTCCAATTCAAGGTCGAGCAGATCGCTTAAATGGCGCGCCATCTCCCGGCGCACGGCCGGCATCGGGATCGCTGCGCCGGTTTCCCGGGACAGCGTGGTCATGGCGCAGGCCTGGATGCCGCAGGGGTTGATCCAGGCAAAGGGTGCCAGGTCGGTGGCGACGTTGAGCGCCAGGCCGTGGAAACTGACCCCCCGGCGTACGGTGATGCCCACGCTGCCCAACTTGCGCGGCCCGATCCAGGCCCCGCGGTGAACGGCGTCGCCCCGGGCTTGGAGATCCCAGTGGGCCGCGGTGCGCACCATGGCCTCTTCCAGGGCGCCCACGAAGGCCACCACCGCCAGTCCGGCGGCGTTCAGATCGATAATGGGATATACCACCAGCTGGCCCGGACCGTGGTAGGTGATATCGCCGCCCCGCTCGATGGGCACAATCGAGATGCCTTTTTCTACCAACTCCTCTTGCGGGACCAGCAGGTTCTGCAGGCCGCCCCGGCGGCCCAGGGTAAAAACCGGCGGGTGTTCGAGCATGACCACCAGGTCGCGCTCCAGTTCCCCCGTGCGCCGGCCGGCCGCCGCCCTGTGCTGCAGCGCCAGGGCCCGGCGGTAATCGGTGAGGGGCAGGTCGAGCAGGTATCCCGGTCGCATGACCGCTATCCCATCAGGCACGGTTTGCGCGCGGCCGTGACTTCATCCAGGCGCCGCAGCTTGGCGTGGTGCGGGGCCTGGTGCAGCAACTCCGGCTTTTGTTCGGCCTCCCGGGCGATGGCCCGCAGGGCGGCGATGAATTGGTCCAGGGTCTCCTTGGTCTCGCTTTCGGTGGGCTCGATCATCAGGGCGCCGTTGACCACCAGAGGGAAGTAAATGGTGGGCGGATGAAAACCGTAGTCGATGAGGCGCTTGGCGATGTCCAGAGCCGACACTTTGTGGGCCTGCTGGCGCTTGTCGGTGAAGACGCATTCGTGCATGCAGGGCCGGTCGTGGGGCAGGTGGTAATCGGCCTTGAGCCCGGCCTGGATATAGTTGGCGTTGAGCACGGCCAGGCGGCTCACCCGGGCCAGCTCCGCACCCAGGCTCAGGATGTAGCTGTAGGCCCGGGTCAGGATGCCGAAGTTGCCGTAAAAGGCGTGCAGACGCCCCACGGACGAGGGGTAATCGTCGCGCCAGGTGAATCGGCTGCCCTCGCGGGCCACACGCGGCACCGGCAGATAGGGTTCGAGGGCCCGGGTGACGCATACCGGTCCGGCCCCCGGACCGCCGCCGCCGTGGGGCGTGGAGAAGGTCTTGTGCAGGTTCAGATGCAGCACATCCACCCCCATGGCGCCCATGTCCACCACTCCCAGCACGGCATTCATGTTGGCGCCGTCGGCATAGACCAGGCCGCCCTTGGCGTGCACGGCATCGGCGACCTGGCGGATGTTCTCTTCGAAGAGACCCAGGGTGTTGGGATTGGTCACCATGATGCCGGCCGTGTCGTCGTCCATCCGGTCGGCTACGGTTTGCAGCGTCAGAATCCCCTGGGGGCCGGAAGGCACCGGCACGGCCGTGAAACCGCACAGGGCGGCGCTGGCCGGGTTGGTGCCATGGGCCGTGTCCGGGATCAGGATCTTGGTGCGTGGCCGGCCAAGGGCCGCATGATGGGCGTAGAAGATCAACATGCCGGTCAGCTCGCCCTGGGCCCCGGCCGCCGGCTGCAGGCTCACGGCGGGAAGGCCGGTGATCTCGGCCAGCCACCGCTCCAGATCGAAGATCAGGCGCAGCAGCCCCTGGGCCAGGTCATCGGGCAGCAGGGGATGGGCGTTGGCGATGCCCGGCAGCGAGGCCTGGCGCTCGTTGGTCTTGGGATTGTACTTCATGGTGCATGAGCCCAGGGGATACATGCTGCTGTCTACGCTCAAGTTCCACTGGCTCAGGCGGGTGTAGTGGCGCACGAGCTCCGGTTCGCTCAGGTCGGGGAAATCGGGCCCGGGGCCGGTGAGGGCCGGGTCCACGGGATGTTCGGGTACCTCCCGGGACGGCAGGGAATAAGCTTCGCGGCCCGGCGCGCCCAGCTCCCAGAGCAGCGGTTCGTTGAAGACGAGTCCGGTAGTGCCGATCATTGCGTCACCTCCTGGACCAGCAGGTCCAAATCCTGCTTGCGGCTGGTTTCGGTGGCGCACAGCAGGTAGTGATCGGAGAGTTCGGGGAAGTACTTTTCCAATGGCAGGCCGAAGACGATGCGCCGGGCCAGCAGCTCCAGGTAGCGGCTTCGGGAGCCGGACGGCAGCCGCACCACGAACTCGTTGAAGGTCGGGGCGGCAAAGGGCAGGGCGACGCCCGCGGCCTGCAGCTCGGTTTTCAGGTAGCCGGCCGTGTCGTAATTGAGCCGCGCCAGCTTGCGGAAGCCGGTGCCGCCCAGGGAGGCCATATACATGGCGGCGGCCAGGGCGCATAGCCCCTGGTTGGTGCAGATGTTGGAAGTGGCCCGCTCGCGGCGGATGTGCTGCTCGCGGGTGGAGAGGGTCAGTACGAACCCGCGCCGGCCCTCCAGGTCCACGGTCCGGCCCACCAGGCGGCCGGGCATGCTGCGCAGATGCTCCTGGCGACAGGCGAAGAGTCCCACCCCCGGACCGCCGAACGATCGCGGAATGCCCAGGCTCTGGCCCTCGCCGCAGACGATGTCGGCGCCCAGGCGTCCCGGGGCCTCGAACAGACCATAGGCCAGCGGCTCGCTGAAGGCCGTGATCATCAGGGTATCGGGCTGGCGGTGGGCGGCGGCCGCCGCGGCCTTGAGATCTTCCATGCAGCCGAAAAAGTTGGGGGACTGCACGGCCACGGCTGCCAGATCGGCGGTATCGGCCAGGCGCGACAGATCGGTGCGGCCATCGGCACCCCAGGGCAGCAGAACAATTTCGAAACCCGCGGGCCTTAGATAGGTCTCGGCCACCTGGCGGTAGTGGGGGTGCACGGCCCGGGAGAGGGCCACCCTTCGGCGTTTGGTGATGCGGATGGCCATGAGCAGCGCTTCGGCCAGGGCCGAGGCGCCGTCATACATAGAGGCATTGGCCACCGCCATGCCCGTCAGCCGGCCCACCAGGGTCTGATATTCGTAAATGGCCTGCAGGGTGCCCTGGCTCACTTCGGGCTGGTAGGGGGTATACGCCGTGAAGAACTCCCCCCGGCGCAGCAGTTGCTTGATGGTCTCCGGAATGTGGTGATCGTAACTGCCCGCGCCCAGGAAGATCTTGTAGGCCGGTGCGACGGCGTTGGCGCCGGCCAGGTTTTCCATGTGGCGGTCCAGGTCCCACTCGCTCAGGGGCGGCGGCAGGTTCAACGGTCCCTTGCGCCGGCACGCGTCGGGAATCCGGGCGAACAGCTCTTCGATTCGCCCCGCGCCCACGGCAGCCAGCATGGCCTGGATATCGGCCTCGGTATGGGGCAGGTAGCGCATGGGCTATCCTTTCAATGTGGCCAGATAGCGCTTCTGGTCCATCAGTTGTTGATATTCGCCTGGATCGTCGGGTTTTACCTTGATCATCCAGCCGTTGCCGTAAGGCGCGCTGTTGACCAGCTCCGGATTGTCCCCCAGTTGGGTATTGACCGCCACCACTGCGCCACCCAGCGGCATATAGAGCTCGGACACCGCCTTGACCGATTCCACCGAACCGAAATCGGCCCCCTTTTTGATCTTGCTGCCGGCGGCGGGCAGATCCACATAGACGATGTCGCCCAGCTGGTCCTGGGCGTAGTCGCTGATGCCCACGACGAAAAGATCCTTCTCGGGTCGGGCCCACTCATGGTCTTTGCTGTACCGGACATTTTCGGGGAAGTTGAGTTCGCTGATCTCTTTCATGCTTTCCTCCTTGGGCTGGATAAAAGGGATGGCCGTTGGTGCCGATGGCCTTGGGGCCGAAATCAGGCTGAAGCATCGTCGCGGGTGCGTTGCGTCTCAAAACAGATCGTATCCCGGCGAATTCAATCGATTGCCCTCATTGTGACGCGATTTGAACGAGAATGCAAGGAGGATGAAGGGTCCGCAGGAGAGGTCCGAAAGGAAACCCCGGGCGCCATGGGCAACCCGGGGTTGAATATCAAAGGGTAAGGTTTCTACTTCTTGGATGTCGGTTCTTTGATGCCCAGCAGTTTGTCGATGGCTCTTTCGATCTCCTTGAGCCGGTATTCGTTGAGCAAAAAGCCGTAGGCGCTGGTGGATGCCAGGGCCGGCACCTTATCGGCCTTTTCCTCAGCCTTGGGAAACACCGACAGGGTATACTCCCCCTGGTCGTTCTTGAAAGTAATCACGGCCAGCGGCTGGCCTTGGGTCAGCTTGGCTTTGGCGGCATCATCCAAATAGCTGTCGCACTGCAGGTGGGCCACGGCGCCGATGATGCGTTCGATATCGGCTTTGGCCAAAGTCTGGCCATCCGCCGACTGCCATTGCGGTTCGGGCGGCGGTGTCGGCGTGGCGCTGGGCGCAGGCGAAGGCGAGGCAGCCGGCGAAGCTTCCGGCGATGGCGTCGCGGTCGCCTGGACTTCGGGTGCGGGCGGCGTCACCCTGGTGGCGGTCAAGGTCTTGCCATCCTTTTGAATGGTCAGGGAGGCGATGCTCTCCTTGTCCGCCTCGAAGATCGATTTGTCGCGCAGGGCCTCCACATCCTGTTCGAAGGTGCCCCGCAACTGGCCGCGGGCGTGGTAGATCCTGGGATCGCCCGCCAGGGTGACAAAGGTGTGCTGGAAGGTAGGCGCGGGTTTGCCGATGTCGAAGGCGCGCAAGCGGGCGCCGCCCTCGCCGAAGGCCTGGACATTGATCCGGGTCTTGGGCGTCAACTCGTAGCGCTCGTAGTTTTTCGATTCGGAAACCAGGGCCGTCAGGTCCAGCTCGGCCACGGCGTTGACCATGTTCTTGGCCTTGACGCTGTCGGCCCTGTAGCCCTGGGGCTCGATGAACCACTTCTCGTCCTTTTTGACCAGCTCCACCGGCGGGTTTTCCTTGTCGGTAATTACCAGGCGGTTGATCTTGGCAGCTTCGAGCTTGGCCGGCTGGGGAAGATCTTCCTGATCATGATTGGCCGAGCGCGTCGTCAGGTACACCACCAGCGCCACGACCACCAACGTCAGCACAATGTACTCTTTTTTCAGCTTCATCGTTACCTCTTGTGTCTGGTCAAGTCATCGATCTACTGGAACAGGGTCTGGATCTTCTTGGTGCGCACGTGCCGGCGCCACCAGACCAGCAACCCGAACAAAATGACGAGGACGGGCAGGCCGGCGATGTTGACCGCCTTGATCAAGGCTTTGGTGCCGCCGCCAATGGGCTGCAAGGGGTTCAGGCGCTGGGACTTTCCGCGCATGACGGCGACATCTTCGCGTCCGTTCAGGGCGTCGATCATGTTGAGCACGAAGACGGTGTTGGGGCCCTGACCCTGTTCGTCCATCAACTGGTCCCCGATCATGCGTGCCGATGCGATGACGAAAATTTTGGCCGGCACGCTCTGTTCGACGGTGGGGCTCTGGCCTTTCAAAGGCGGCGGCGTGGGCGCGGGGGTGGGCGATGGCGTCGGTGTCGCCGCATCGGTCCCCTCACCTTCCGGCTTCGGCTCCTCGGGTTTCTTTTCCGCTGGCTTCTCGGGCATGGGTTTGCCTTTGAAGTAGCTGGTGAATTGCCCTTCGAGCAGGTAGGACAAAGGCCGCGAGCCCATTTCGGACTTGTTGGCCGGCGGCTGGATGAAAATGGGGTTCAGGATGATCCGGTCGCGCATCTCCCAGGAGCGATCGGAAGAGGAGAAGAGCTTATAGGCCTTGACGTTCTGCTCCTCGATGCGCTTGTCGTCGAGTTCCAGGGGCGATACCAGGAAGGCATACATGCCTTTGAGGTTCTGCAGATAGTCCAGCTGCTTGTTGATGTTGGCGTTTTCAATGCGCGGGATGAAGTAGATCGGCTGGTCGCCGCCGCCCTGCTGGGGCGATTTCTGTTCCCGATAGCAATTCTCGTCCATAACATACGATTCTTTGATACGCACGCCGTAATGGGCCAGCAGTTTTTCCAGCCCGGTCTTCAGGGGCACGTGGAAACGCATCTGCTGGCTGCCCATCATCAGGCCCTGGTTCTGCTGCTGTTCCTGCAGTGCATCGATGAAGAGCGCCAGGTTGGTGCCGCGCATCAATGCCTGGTCGATCTGGTACAGGGCGTAATCGGAGAAAGGCTCGGTGGGCCGGGCGATGATCAGGCATTTGAGCCCGTCGGGCACCGGCGTATCGTTCAGGTTGATGGCCTTGACCGAGTAGTTCTGATTGAGCAGGTCGCCGAAACGGTTCAGGGCTTCCTCCTGGGGGCCCAGGGGATTGCCGCTGTCGCCCATGGGCAGCGTGCCGAACCCTGAAAGATAGCCGATCTCCTCGTTGATATTGATCAGGCGGTCCAGGTTGGTGTTCACCAGTTCTTCGATCTGCTCCACCGGCGTCAACTGGTACTGGTCCCCGAAGATGGGGATGCGCACCACCCGCAGCAGCGGGATCTGGCGGACCTGGTTCTTATACCGCATCAGCATGCCGATGACCCCTTCGCCGGCGGAGATGTTGGCCTTGGGGATATCGGGCCAGCTGTATTTCATCGCTTCCAGGTCGCCCAGGGTCTGGAGCTTGTCGGGGGTGGTGGTGGGGTCGATGTACTGGTACTCCAGGCGGTCGTAGGTTTTCGCCTGCATGCCGTCCACCACGGCCTTGATGCGATCGGGGTATTTGTCCAGCTCTTTGAGGCCCAGCATGGGGGCCACCTTGTAGAAGGAAGAGGAGAGCAGTACGGTGACCCGGACCTTCTGATCAAGGGCCAGCAGGGCACTCACCTTGTGGTTAAGCTTCTGGATGGCCGTGGTCAGCTTGTACTCCAAACCATCGGTGGAAGTGATGGTGGGGATGCGTTCGATGATATCCCCATGAATCATCACCAGGCCCATGTAGGCCTGCTTGAACTTGAGCTCGTCCTGCTCCACGATCTGGATCTGCACCGGCTGGATGCCATACTCCCGGGCCATCTGCTGGTTTTCACGGGCCGCGTCGTTGAGCCCTTCGGTTTCGGCGCTGACGTTGTAGAAACGCACCTTGAACTTGCTCTTGTTCTGCAGGGCATATTCGTTGAGCAGGTCGCGCAGGTACATTTCGGTGGTGTTGTGCGGTGCGGGCAGGTCTTTGGTGAAGAACACCTTGATGGTCAGCGGCTCGGTCAGGGTGGCGGCCACCTTTTTGCTCACCGGCGAGAGCGAGTAGACCTTGTTCCCGGTCAGGTCGATCCGGAAGAACAAGGTGAGTCCGGCCAGGTTGACGAGCACCACGATCAAGGCGTAGACGGCGAACTTGATATATTTGGCGTGTGGTTGAGCTTTGGCGTTCATGTCATCTTCCCTTTGCTATTTTTCTTCCATCACCAGATGGGTGGCATACAGACCTAAGAAAGCGACACTCAGAAAGTAGAGCAGATCGCGGGAATCGAGAATGCCTTTGGCGATATTGGTGAAATGGGCGTTGGCGCTCAGATAGGTGACCAGATCCAAGATCGACTGGGGAAAGAAGAAGAGCATCTGATCGACGATGGCCAGAAACACGCAGATTACCATGGCCACGATGCCGGCGATGATCTGGTTGCGCGTCAGGGAAGAGGCGAAGAGGCCGACGCCGGCATAGGCCGCGGCCATCAGCAGGGCGCCGAGATAGCCGGCGATACTCACTCCCCAGTCCAGGTCGCCGATCATGCTGATGAAGATCGGGTAAGAGAGCGTGGGCACCAGCAGGGCGGCCGCAAAGGCCACCGCGGCCATAAATTTGCCCACGATGATGTCCCGGAAGGTGACCGGCAGGGTCAGCAGCAACTCGTAGGAACCCACATTGATCTCCTCGGCGAAGAGGCGCATGGTGACCAGCGGCATCACCAGGGCGAACAACAGGGGCAGCAGGGTGAAGAACCGCCGCAGCTCCGCCTGGTTGTTAAGGAAGAAGGCGGAGAAGAAAAGCCAGCCCGTCACGGCCAGAAAAATGGCGATGACGATATAGGCGATGGGGGATGTGAAGTAATCCTTGAACTCTTTGTTGAAGATCAGCAGTGCTTGGCGCATTTCAACTCTCCCTGGTCAATTCGCGGAAAATGGTTTCGAGGGTCTGGGCCTCCTGGTTCATCTCCACCAGGACCCAGTCGGTGGCCTTGACGGCCTGGTAGATCTCGGGACGGGCGTCCACCCCCGGCTGGCAGAGGACCTGCACGCGGGTCAGGCCCGGCGCTTCCTCAGTCTGGGGCGTCACCGCGCTCACCCCGGGCACTCCTTTCAGGCGGTCCACCACCGCTTCGGTCGATGCGCCCATGAAGCCCAACTGGACGCGGCCCTGGCGGTCCTTGCCCGAGGTCAGCTCCTGGGTGCTGCCGTCGGCCACGATGCGGCCTTTGTTGATGATCACGATGCGATCGCAGGTGGCTTCGGCCTCGCTGAGGATGTGGGTCGACAGAATGACGGTCTTTTGCTCGCCGATTTTGCGGATGATCTCCCGGATCTCCACGATCTGGTTGGGATCGAGACCCGAGGTGGGCTCGTCCAGCACCAGGATTTCCGGGTCGCTCATCATGGCATGGGCCAGGCCCACGCGCTGCTTCAACCCTTTGGAGAGGGTGTCGATGGTTTTGTGCATGATGCCCCGCAGGCCGCACATATCGGCCAGTTCGAAGAGGCGCTGGGCCATGGCCGCACCGTCGAGGCCCCGGATGCGGGCCACGTGCTCGAGGTAGTCATAAACGAGCATGCCTTTGTAAAGGGGGGCCGATTCGGGCAGGTAGCCGATGAGGCGTTTGATGGCCAGAGAATCTTGGTGAATCGAATGCTCCTTGACCCGAATGTCGCCGGCCGACGGTTGAAAGTAGCCGGTCAGCATGCGCAGGGTGGTGGTCTTTCCGGCGCCGTTGGGGCCCAACAACCCGACGATCTCCCCTCCCTTGATGTCCAGGTCGATGTGGTCCACGGCGCAAAATTCGTCGTAGTACTTGGTCAATCCCTCAACATGGATCATAAGACGGTCTCCTTGGTTCGTTCCGGGGCTGTGGTTTCTCGAAGCCTTGGAATAGTAAGATGATGTGTCGCCTTGTCGTTTTCAGCGGCGCTGGGAGGTTGCATGCGGGAAGTGATTCCCGGGTGCCTGCCGCTTTGATAGCCTGCTGCGAGCCTGCTGGTTGGCTCTCCTGAAGCTGGCTTTAATAGATCAAATGAAAGTGGCTGTCAACTCGGTTGAAACCTTTGGGGATTTTGACGATTTTCATTCTCCGGCCGCGGGCGGCCTCAGCCCGGCAATAGAATACCACGGTCCCTGGATGCGGGCCGTCTTGCAGCGCGGGCAGCGGCTGGGCGGTGAGAGCCGCCGGCGCTCCTTGAATTCGAAACCGCAGCCTTCGCAACGGGCGGGCCGAAGGCGCAGGCGGCCGCCCCGGCCGGCCAAGGACTTGGCGATGTGGGGCAGGTGGGCCAGGGTCTCCTTTTCCCGCAGTCCCAGGGCCTGGGACAGGGCGAGGAGGTCCATGGGACGTTCCGCGAGCAGGGCGATGATCTGTTGCCGGAGGGTGGGCATTATCGGGAATGATCCTCCTCGTCGGCCGTGAGCAGGCGCGCCGTGAGATGCGCGACGACCCCCTCGATGCACGGCTCGAGGGTTTCCAGGCAGGCCTGGTAGACCGATAGCGGTCCGCCATATGGGTCGTCGACCTCCGGTCCCAGCGCCAGGGGATTGAAATTCATCAGCAGTTGCGCGTTATCCTTACGCCAGCCCAGCAATTGGTGCACTGTATGCAACTGGGCGTTTTCCATGGTCAGGATCAGGTCGGCCCGGCGCACCATCTCCCGGGTGATATGCCTCGCCCGGTGATCGCGGATGTCGATGCCGATCCGGGCCATGGTCTGCACCGCCAGGGGCTCGGCCTGGTGGCCGTGCAGGGCATGGGTGCCGGCGGAACCGACCAGCACGCGGCCCTGGAGCGGCGGGGGCAGGCGATGGCGCAGCAGGCCGGCCGCCATGGGGCTGCGGCAGATGTTGCCGGTGCACACCATCAGCACCTCGAATGGCGCCCGGATGACCTTCCCAAATAAGCTTTTCTTTTTTATCAAAGGGTTGCCTCAATTCTGGGACACATGTAATGCATGCCGACCGCACCTGTCAATGCGCCTGTATCCTTACCGATCCACCCTTGATCTTTTACGCCTGCTCCATTATAAACGATTCCACTTGGTTCGCTCGCCCGACGCCAAGAATCTTCCCACGCGGGCGGCCGGGTATGCATGCAATCCTTGATGCACCACGGGGCCTTCACTTCCATCAAAGCCCTTCATGACCACCCCAGGCCGGAGTTAACGCCATGACCATGTGCCGCATTCTTTTCGTGGACGACGATAAAGATATACTCATGATGGTAGAGCAATACCTGCAGATGCAGGGATATGACATCACCACGGTGAACAGCGGCCTCAAAGCCCTGGACCTGGTCAAGGACCAGGATATCGATATCATCTTTACCGACTACAAGATGCCGGAATTCAACGGCTTGGAGCTGCTGGCGGCGGTCAAGCAGTACAAGCCCGAAATCGAAGTGATCGTGGTCACCGGTTACGGCTCCATGGAATCGGCCATCCAGGCCATGAAATTCGGCAGCTACGACTACCTGCAGAAGCCCTTCAAACTCGACCATCTCAAACTGATCATCGACCGCATCACCGAGGAGAAAAAGGTCAAGGACAAGGCCGAGCTGATTCGCAAACGCGGCCGGGAGCGGCACAAATTCGAGGGGCTGGTGGGCATCAGCCCCCGCATGCAACAGATCTACGAATTGATCGAAACGGTGAGCCGGCAGGAGCCCATGGTGCTCATCCAGGGTGAAAGCGGCACCGGCAAGGAGCTGGTGGCGCGCACCATCCATCAATGCGGCTCCCGCCGGGACAATGCCTTCGTGCCGGTCAACTGCGGCGGGATCTCCGAGGGAATCCCCGAGGACCAGCTTGTGGCCAACGTGACCGGGTTGATGCAGAAAGTCCAGGGGGGCACGTTATACCTGGATGAAATCGCCGAACTGGCGCCGGCCCTGCGCCTCACGATCCTCCAGGCGCTCAAGGACGAGCGGCAGAAAAGCGCCACGGCGCCCCATGTGATCGCCGCCACCAGCAAGGAGCTCTCCGACGTGATCGCCAGCGGCGCCTTGAAGAAGGACCTTTTCGACCTGCTCAACGCCGTGGTGATCCGCATGCCGCCCCTGCGCGAGCGGTTGGAGGACATCTGCCTGCTCATCAACCACTTCACCCACCAGGCCTGCGCCAAGCACAACCGCCGGGCCATCAGCGTCTCGCCCGACGCCCTGGACATCCTCATGCGCTACCATTGGCCCGGCAACCTGATCCAGTTGCAGAACGTCATCGAGCGGGCCCTGGCCCTGGGGGTGGATGCCATTCAGCCCGCCGACCTGCCGGCCGAGATCCAGACCTTCAGCACGATCTCCAAGATGGGGTAGCCCGGGTCGACATCCTGCTCGTCCAGCCGCCCATCCGCGACTTTTACTTGACCGCCAAGCGCACCATGCCCTACGGCCTGGCCTGCGTGGCGGGCGCCTGTCGCCAGGCGGGATTCAGCGTGGCCATCCTGGACGGCCTGGCCAGCGCCAAAGCGCGGATCATCCCCTGGCCGGCGGAGATGGGGTACCTGAACCCATTCTACGGCCGCGTCGACCGCTCGCCCTTCGGCCTCTTTCACCATTTCCGCCACTTCGGCGCCAGCTTCGAGCATCTGGCCCGGCAGGCCAAGGCGTCCGGCGCCTGGCTGGTGGGCATCAGCTCGCTCTTCAGCGCCTATGAGGATTCGGCCCTGGCCACGGCCGAAGCGATTCGCAAGGCCTGCCCCCGGGCGCGCATCGTCCTGGGCGGCCACCACCCCACGGCCCTGGCCGAGGCGGTGCTGGCCCATCCGGCCGTGGATTTCGTCCTGCGCGGGGATGGCGAGATGGGAATGCCGGCCCTGGCCCGGGCGTTGCGTGAGAATGCCCCCCTGGCCGATGTGCCCGGTCTGGCGTATCACGCTGCCGGCCATGTTCTTGAGATCGCTCCCCCGGCGCGGGCCGACGACCTGGACCGGCTGCCGCCGCCGGCTTTCGATCTGATCGATTGGCATTTCTATCGCCGTGCCGGCCGAGGCGCCCTGGCCCTGTCCGCCGGCCGGGGCTGCCCCCTGCGCTGCACCTATTGCGCGGTCAACGCGGCCACCTATCACGGGTATCGCTGCCGGCGCGTGGCCGGCGTCCTGGCCGACATCGAGGCGGCCGACCGCCTGGCCCCCCTGGGTTTTATCGACTTCGAGGACGAGCACCTCACCGCCGACCGGCAGTGGTTCCTGGCGCTGATGACCGCCCTGCGCACCCATTTCAAAGAGCGGCGGCCCGAATTGCGGGCCATGAACGGGCTGCTGGCCGCCTCCCTGGACGAAGAGCTCATCGCGGTCATGCGCGCCGGCGGCTTCAAGACCCTCAACCTGGCGCTGATCACCACCGTCGCGGCCCAGCTCAAACGGTTCGGACGCCCCGATCTGACCGTCGATCTGGACCGGGTGCTGGCCCTTTCGGCGAAACACGAACTGGCCAGCGTGGCCTACCTCATCGTGGCCGGCCCTGGACAGGACCCCGGGCAGAGCCTGCAGGACCTGCTTTTCCTGGCTAGACGGCGGGTGCTGGCCGGCGTTTCGGTGTTCTACCCCGCTCCCGGCAGCGCCGATTATCGCTGGTGCCGGCGGCAAGGGCTGCTGCCCGATACCGCCGGTCTGCTGCGGGCCACGGCCCTGCCCTTGGTGCATGTCACCGACCGATTGCAGACTGTGACCCTGCTGCGCCTGGGGCGCATCCTCAATTTCATGAAGGCCGTTATCGACGAGGGGACCGGTCTGCCAGAACCTGCCACCGTCCCAAAGCGGCTGCTTCTTGATCGGAAGCGCGCCGAGATCGGTCGCCTTCTGCTGGCGGGATTTTTACATGATGGAGCGGTCTGCGGCGTGGACGATGAGGGGTGGGTCTACCGCCATGCAGTGGATGCCAAGTTGGCGCGGCAGTTTCGGGACGGCCTGGCGGAAGGGCCGGTGCGCGGCGCCATTGCCTGATGGGTCAATCGTCCAAATGTTCGGTCAATTCCAGCGGTGCATAGGAGAGGTAGGCAAAAAGCCTTTTTTCCAATTCCAGCGTATGATCCCAGATGATCCGCATCCACAGCCGGTGCTCCTCGGTCTTGGCGTAGCGTTGCATGATATATTCCATACGGTCATGCAGCGGCACGATCCGGTCGTGAAGCACCCGCTTGTCGGCATAGTTGACCACTTCGGCTTCGCTGGGGGCTGCCTGGGCAAAATAGGCGTCGAGGATCACATGCTGGCGGATGACCTCACCCACCTCTGGATACCCCAGGCCGCTGACGTATTCCCCGCCGGTCTTGGAGTGGTTTTCGCCGGTGGTGAAGCTGCGCGGCTTGGTGATATCATGGAGCAGGGCCGAAGCGTTCACCAGCGAGCGATTGAGGGACACGCCGGCACGGATCAGGCCGTCGGTCAGGAGCAGCGCCACCCGGCAGACCAATTCGGAATGGGCTTGGATATGGGCCGGCATCTGCATCACCGCCAGCATGTTCAAGCACTCTTCGGATTCAGGAATACGCAAAAGGACCTCCCCGCAAACCTTGCGAGCCGATCCCCGTGGTTCGGCCCGGATCATCATTCGCACCTCCATTTATAGCTGACCTCAGGTACAAGGGACAAGGTGAAGTTTCAACTTTCGGCTCCGAATGCGATCTTTCTTTTTGACATGCTCCGGCCTTTTTCTTATCTAATTTAATTGGTGGTCACATCTTCCAGTCTTAACCCCTTCAGAAGAACGGAACCATGCAAATCCCTGAAGCCCTCAACTTGAACTATCTCGATGAGCAGTATCAGCGCTACAAGGCCGATCCCGAATCGGTTAGCCGCGAGTGGCGCGTTTTCTTTTACGGGTTCGACATCGGGCAGCAACAGGGCGCCGTCACCGAAATCCGTGCGCCCCAGCCGGAGTGTGATCCGTCCCAGGGCCAGGTGGCCGAACTGATCCTGCGCTACCGGCAACTGGGCCACCTGCTGGCCTGCATGGACCCCCTGAGTGCCTGCCCCACCTCCCATCCCCTGCTCGACCTGGAGAGCTTCGGCCTGGGGCCCGCGCATCTCCAGCGGATGTACCCCACGCCCCAGTTCGATTTTACCTCCCAGGCCACGCTCCAGGAGATCATCGCCATTCTCAGGCAGACCTACTGCCGTTCGGTGGGCGTGGAGTATATGCACCTCCAGGACCCCAACGAACGCGCCTGGCTGCAGGCGCGCATGGAGCCGGTACGCAATCAGCCGCCCCTTTCCGCTGAGGAACAGCGCCTGGCCTTGGAGAAGCTGACCCAGTCCGCCATGTTCGAACAGTTCCTCAACAAGCGCTACGTGGCCGTGACACGCTTTTCCCTGGAGGGCGGCGACGGGGTGATCCCCATGCTCGACGCGCTGCTGCGCAGGTTGGCCCGACTGGGAGCCGAAGAGATCATCCTGGGGATGGCGCACCGCGGCCGGCTCAACGTTCAGGCCAATATCCTCAACCGGCCGGTGGAAGAGATCATCGCCGAATTCGAAAACTGCTACGACAGCAGCCAGCTGGTGGGCGCCGGCGACGTCAAGTACCACAAGGGCTACCTGGGCGAGGTCGATTTGGGCGCCGACGGCCGGCTCCAGGCCCTGCTGGTCAACAACCCCAGCCACCTGGAGGCGGTGAGCCCCGTGGTCTGCGGCATCGCCCGGGCGCGCCAGGAGCGGCGCGGCGAGGCCGGCGCGCGCCGGGTCGTTCCGATCCTGCTGCACGGCGACGCGGCCTTTGCGGGTCAGGGGGTGGTGGCCGAAACACTCAACATGAGCCAGCTCAGGGGCTACAAGACCGGCGGCACGATCCACGTGGTGATCAATAATCAGATCGGCTACACCACACTGCCCGACGACGCCCGCTCCACCCGCTATGCCACGGATGTGGCCAAGATGCTGATGGTGCCCATCTTCCACGTGCACGGCGAGAACCCCGAGGCCCTGGTGCACGTCATCCGCCTGGCCGCCGAATACCGTAACGCCTTTGCCAAGGATGTGGTCGTGGATGTGGTGTGCTACCGCCGCTTCGGCCACAACGAGGGCGACGAACCCTACTTTACCCAGCCGTTGATGTACGACCGCATCCAGAACCGGCCGTCGCCCCATAAACTCTACGCCGAACAGCTGATCGAAGCGGGCGCGGCCACCCCGGCCCAGGTGGCGGCTCTGGAAAAGGCCATGAACGAACGCATGGAGGCAGCCTACGACGAAGTGCACAACAGCGCCTGCCCCTTGCCCGAAGTGCGCTTTTTCCAAGGAACCGAAGCCTACTCCGGTCGTTACAGCCACGCGCCCATCGCCACGGCGGTGCCGAAGAAGCGGCTGTTGGCGTTGTCCCGGCACCTGAACACCTTACCCCAGGGGTTTACCCCCCACTCCAAGATCAAGCTGCTTTTGAACCGCCGCCAGGAGGCCGTGGAAAAGGGAATCGGTATCGACTGGGGCAATGCCGAAATCCTGGCCTTTGCCAGCCTGCTCGAGGATGGGGTGGCCATCCGCCTGAGCGGCCAGGACAGCGGCCGGGGGACCTTCAGCCAGCGGCACGTGGTTCTGCATGACCGCAAGCGCGACGAAAGCCATCAGCCGTTGAACCATTTGGGCGACGGCGCGGCGCGCTTCGATGTCTTCGACAGCCCCTTGTCGGAAGCGGGCGTGATGGGCTTCGAGTACGGCCATGCCCTGGCCCGGCCCGAAGGATTGACGCTGTGGGAAGCCCAGTTCGGAGACTTCGCCAACAATGCCCAGGGGATCATCGACCTGTTCATCGCCAGCGGCGAGGCCAAATGGGAGCGCCGGTGCGGGTTGGTGCTACTGCTGCCCCACGGCTGGGAAGGGCTGGGGCCGGAGCACTCCAGCGCCCGTCTGGAGCGATTCCTGCAGCTGTGTGCCGACGACAACCTGCAGGTGTGCGATGTCACCACCCCGGCCCAGTACTTCCACCTGCTGCGTCGCCAGGCCAAAGCCGCCTACCGCAAACCCCTGGTGGTGATGACGCCCAAGAGCCTGCTGCGCCACCCCCGGGCGGTCAGCTCCATGGAGGAGCTGACCGCGGGCGAATTCGCGCCGGTATTGGACGATCCGGTGCGGCCCGAAAAGGCCGTCAAAGTCCTGTGCTGCAGTGGCAAGGTGTACTACCAGCTGCTGCAACGCCGGGAAGAGCTGGCCACGGCCAAGGCGGCCATCGTGCGCCTGGAGCAATATTACCCCTTCCCCGAGCAACAGCTGGCCGAGGTCCTGGGCCATTACCCCCAGGCTCAAGAGTGGGCCTGGGTCCAGGAGGCGCCCGAGAACATGGGCGGCTGGCGTTTCGTGCGCCCGCGCCTGGAAGCCCTGCTCGGAAAGTCCCTGATTTACGTGGGGCGCAAGGCATCTCCCTCGCCGGCCACCGGTTTCCCCGCCATCTACAAAAAGGAGCAGGCCGCCATCAGCGACCAGGCGGTGGGACCTTACGATGCGGGCAGCGGGGTGGTGGCTTAGCGTGCGCCGTCCCCTGCTATCAGTAGTACCAAAAGGCAGTAGTCGTGTTGCGTCTGGTTGCTTCCAGCGCGCCTCGCAATTCGAAAAAGAAGTATAAACGTCCCATACACAGGAGAACCGATGGCGACCATCGAAGTCAAGATCCCCAGCGTGGGGGAATCGGTGCAGGAGGCTGTTCTGGCCGAGTGGTTCAAGCAGAACGGCGACGTGGTGGAAAAGGACGAAGCGCTCTTCGTCATCGAGACCGACAAGGTGACCCTGGAGGTGACCGCCGAGGCGGCCGGCATCCTGACGATCCTGGTTGCGGCCGGTGAGACCGTGGCCGTGGGCGCCGTGGTGGGCCGCATCGAGGTGGGGGCTGAAAAAGCGGCCGCAGCAGCGGCCAAGCCTGCACCCGCAGCGGAACCGTCCAAAGCCGCCGCCCCCCAGGCGCCTGCGGCCGCTGCGCCGAAGAAGGCTGCGCCACCGGAAGCAAAAGCGCCGGTGCCCGCGCCGCCGGCCGCTCCCTCTGCCGCGCCGGGCCCGTTGTCCCCGGCCGTGCGCCGCCTGGCGGCCGAAAAGCAGCTCGATCTGCGCCGAGTCCAGGGCACCGGCCCGGGCGGCCGCATCACCAAGGGCGATGTGCTTTTGGCCCTGGAGCAGGCGCCGGCCGGCGTGCCCGAGCCGTGCGTGGCACCGCCGGAATTGGCTGCCGCCGAAGCGCCGGCCGAAGTGCGCAAGGCCATGTCGCCCATCCGCAAGCGCATCGCCGCCCGCCTGCTCGAAGCCAAGCAGAACACGGCCATGCTCACCACCTTCAACGACATCGACATGAGCCGGGCCATGGCCATCCGTTCCCAGTACAAGGATCTCTTCAAGGAGAAGCACGACGTCTCCCTGGGCTTCATGTCGTTCTTCGTCAAGGCCTGCGTGGCGGCGCTGCAGGAGATTCCGGAAGTCAACGGCTTCGTCGACGGCAGCGACATCGTCTACCACAACTACCAGCACATCGGCGTGGCCGTGGGGTCGCCCAGGGGGCTGGTGGTGCCGGTCATCCGCCATGCCGAGAAGATGTCCTTCGCCCGGATCGAGCAGGCCATCATCGATTACGTGGCCAAGATCAAGGAAAACCGCCTGGAATTGGCCGACCTGGAGGGCGGCACCTTCACCATCAGCAATGGCGGGGTCTACGGCTCGCTGCTCAGCACCCCCATCCTCAACACCCCCCAGAGCGGCATCCTGGGCATGCACCGCATCGAAAAGCGGCCGGTGGTGGTGGATGACCGGATCGAGATCCGTCCCATGATGTATGTGGCCCTGAGCTACGACCACCGCATCGTGGACGGCCGCGGCGCGGTGACCTTTCTCAAGCGGGTCAAGGAAATGGTGGAAAACCCCGAACGACTGTTGCTGGAGGTGTAGCCATGGCAGAGAATCAAGCGTTTGACCTGGTCGTCATCGGTGCCGGACCGGGCGGCTACGTGGCCGCCGTGCGCGCCGCCCAATTGGGACTCAAGACTGCCTGCGTGGAAATAGAACCACGCCTGGGCGGCGTTTGCCTGAACAAGGGGTGCATTCCCAGCAAGGCCCTGCTCGACTCCAGCGAATACTACCACCTGGCGGCCCACGACCTGGCGGCCCACGGGGTCAAGATCGGCAAGGTGGGCCTCGATCTTAAGACCATGATGGCCCGCAAGGAGCAGGTGGTGGCCGACCTGACCACCAACGTGCGCAAGCTGCTGGAAGGTCATAAAGTTACGATCATCCAGGGCCGGGCGCGGGTGGCCGGCCCGGGCCGGGTGATGGTGGCCGGCGAGGGCAAAGAGGCGCAGGAGATCGCCACGCGCAACATCCTCCTCGCCACCGGCAGCACGCCCATCGCCCTGCCGGGCATGGCTTTCGACGGCGATCGCATCGTCACCTCCACCGAAGCCTTGTGCTTCGAAGAGGTGCCCAAACACCTGGGCATCGTGGGCGGCGGCTACATCGGCCTGGAACTGGGTTCGGTGTGGCTGCGCCTGGGGGCCAAGGTGACGGTCATCGAAATGCTGCCCAAGATCGGCACCGGCCTGGACAGCCAGGTGGCGCGCACCCTGGACCGCATCCTCAAGAAGCAGGGGCTGGTCCTGCGCCTCGACACCCGCGTGGTCGAAGCCGTGAACAGCGGCCGTAACGTGAAAGTCACCGTGCAGAAAGAAGAACAGCGCGAAACCCTGGTGTTCGACAAGCTGCTGGTCTCGGTGGGCCGTCGGCCCCTGACCGCCGGCCTGGGTCTGGAAGAGCTGGGAGTAAAACTCGACCCCAGAAACGGCCAGGTGCTGGTGGACGAGTCGTACCAGACCAACGTGCCGGGCATCTTCGCCATCGGCGACCTCGTCGCCGGGCCCATGCTGGCCCACAAAGCCTCGGCCGAAGGCATCGCCGCCGTGGAGACCATGGCCGGCCGCCACGGCGAAGTCAATTACGACGCCATCCCTTCGGTGATCTACACCTGGCCCGAAGTGGCCAGCGTGGGGCTCACCGAGCAGCAGGTGCGCGAACGGGAGATTCCCCACTGCGTGGGCACCTATCCCTTCACCGGCGCGGGCCGGGCGCGCTGCATGGGCGAGACCGACGGCTTCGTCAAGCTCATCGCCCATGCCAAGACCGACCGCATTCTGGGTGTGCACATCATCGGGCCGCGGGCCGCCGACATGATCGCCGAGTGCGTGCTGGCCATGGAGTTCGGTGCCAGCTCGGAAGATATCGCCCGCACGGTGCACGGCCATCCCACCTTCGCCGAAGCGTTGCAGGAGGCGGCCATGGCGGTGCGCAAGTGCGCGATCTATGGATCATAGCCGGTGGGGATCATAGCCGGTGGGGATCATAGCCGGTGGGGATCATAGCCGGTGGCAGTCGGCCGGCGATTCTAATTTGAGCGCAAATTGAAGCTGAACGGACTGGAGGAGCGTATTTTGGAGAAGAGTTCTGCGCGGGCGCTGCATGCTATTTTCAACCCCCGCGCCATCGCCGTCATCGGCGCCTCGGATGTGCCTGGCAAGTGGGGCCACCGCATGATCGACCGGCCCGTGAAGACCGGATTCCCGGGGCCCATCTATCCCATAAACCCCAACAAGCAAGAGATCCTGGGGCTCAAGGCCTATCCCCGCGTGGGGGCCGTGCCCGGCGACATCGACCTGGCCGTTGTCACCACGCCCACCGAGACCGTGCCCGGCGTGCTCAAAGAGTGCATCGCCAAGGGCATCCCGGGCGCGGTGGTGATCAGCGCCGGATTCGCCGAAACCGGTGAGCGGGGCCGCCAATTGCAGGAAGAGGCGGCGGCCGTGGCCAAGGCCGGCGGCATCCGCCTGGTGGGGCCCAACTGCATGGGCATCTTCAGCGCCGGCGGGCGCTTGAGCCTCTGTTTTCCCCAGGCCCCCAAGAGCGGCAGCATCGCCTTCATCTCCCAGAGTGGAACCTTCGGTGTCTCCATTGCCCAGGTAGCTGCCGATCAGGGGTACGGCCTGAGCAAATTCGTCAGCATCGGCAACCAGGCCGACCTGGGGGTGGCCGACTATGTCGAATACCTGGCCGACGATCCCGAGACCAACGTCATCGCGCTTTACGTGGAAGGCTTCAAGGACGGCCAACGCTTCTTCGACGTGGCCCGCCGGGTGGTGAAGAAAAAGCCCATCGTGGTCTACAAGGCCGGCCGGTCCGAAGCCGCCGAGCGTGCCGCCATGTCCCACACCGCTTCGGTGGCCGGCTCGGCGGTGGTCTTCGACAGCATCTGCCGCCAGATCGGCCTGCTCCAGGTGCACGAGTCCTTCCATCTCTTCGAAATGGCCCAGGCCCTGGCCGGGCTGCCGGTACCCAAAGGCAACCGGGTGGCCATCCTGGGCAGCGGCGGCCAGGGCGTGGTGGGCACCGACGCCTGCGTGGCCCTGGGCATCGAGCTGCCGCCGCTGGATGCCGAAACCAGCGCCGCCATCAACGCCCTGCTGCCGCCCCATGCCCCGCCGGCACGCAACCCCGTGGATTTTGCCGGCGCCACACGTACGGCCCTGCAGGAGGCGGAGATCATCGAGCAGTTTCTCAGGCTGGACTACATCGACGGCGTAATCAGTAACGTGCCGGTCAGCCCCCAGCTCTTCGAGCCCAACCTGAAGATCGACCGCCACGCCAAGGAGATGCCCGAACGGGTGCGGGTGGCCGTGGCCGGCGGGCAACGGTATGCGGCGCTGCCCAAGCAATACGGCAAGCCGGTGGTCTGCCTGCGCTTCACCAACCTGGAGAACGACATCATGGAAGAGATCCTGGGCGAGGGGGGCATTCCGGTCTACAGTTCGCCGGAGCAGTGCGCGCGGGCCATGTATGCGCTGGTTCATTATGGAAAAGTGCAGCGAAGCAATAGCATTTGAGTTTATAAACGTGTTGTGTTGTGTGCGTTCCCACGGTCCGGCACGGGAACATTTTGAGGTTCATTTCATTCGAACGGAGGAGTTATCATGAGCGGTCGGTTGGAAGGTAAAGTAGCCATCATCACGGGCGGCACCAGCGGCATCGGCGCGGCTACGGCGGAAGTTTTCAACAACGAGGGCGCCAAGGTGATCATCGCCGGGCGTTCCGAGGAAAAAGGCGCCAAACTGGCCCAGCGCCTGGGACCCAACGTGCTCTACCAGCGCGCCGACGTCACTCGGGAAGCGGACATCAAGGCCCTGGTGGACCTGGCCATGGGCAAGTTCGGCAAGCTGGACTGCATGTTCAACAACGCCGGCGGCCCGGACCGCGGCACCCTGGATACCGTCACCCCCGACGATTTCAATTACAGCATGAACCTGCTGCTGGGCAGCGTGGTCTTCGGCATCAAGCACGCTGCGGCCGTGATGAAGCCCCAGGGCTCGGGCTGCATCATCAACAACGCCAGCATCGCCGCCATCCGCTCCAACCAGGGCGGTTATCTCTACAGCGCGGCCAAGGCCGGGGTGCAGCACATCACCAAGATCGCCGGCGTGCAGCTCGGTCCCTTCGGCATCCGAGTCAACTCCATCGCCCCGGGCGCCATCGCCACGCCTATCTTCTGGGGCGGCTCGGAAAAGGCCAATACCCTGGATGACGCGGCCAACCAGCGCAAGATGGAAAAGCTGCTGCGCAGCCTATCCAATGCCACGCCGCTGCCCCGTCCCGGCTACGACAAGGACATCGCCTACGCGGCGCTCTTTTTGGCCAGCGACGAAGGCAGCTTCGTCAACTGCCACGACCTGGTGGTGGACGGCGGACGCACGGCCCTGTTCCACGAGAAACCGCAGCAGAAGTAATATCGGTGTCCGTGCCCGTTCCGGCGGACGGGCACGGGCGTTTTTGAGCGGAGGCGGTCATGCAGCGCAACCTCAAGTTCGCCATCTTCGGGTGTTCGGTTTTCCTCGCCTTGTTCATCGCGGCCGTGGGCTGGTACGGCGTCAAGGCCACGCCCGTGGGCTCCGGCTACACTGCAAAGTACTTGTGTTCCAACGTGTTCGTCTCCGGGCGCGATCCCGAGCCGGTCTTCCGGGAAGAGATCGTGCCGATCAATCCTTTGGCCCGCTTCATCGATTACCGCATCGATCGTGACCAGCAGGCGGTCACGGCCGATGCCTACGGCGGCCTTTTCGCCCGCACGGCCATCTATCGCGAGGGGTACGGCTGCACCCTGGTAATCGGTATTGGTGCCGACGAACTACGCGCCCAGCAGCTGATTCCGCCTGAGCGGCTTCAGACCAAGGCCATGCCGGACGAAACGCTCGCCTGGCCCGAGGGCGATCAGGGGCCGGTGGATCCGGCCGGTCTGGGCATCGATGGAGCCAAGCTGAACCAGGCGCTGGACGCGGCTTTCAGCGAACCCGACCCCAAACTGCGGCGCAACACCCATGCGGTGGTGGTGGCGTTCGACGGCCGGCTGGTGGCCGAACGGTATGCCGAAGGTTTTACCAAGGATATGCCGTTGCTGGGCTGGTCCATGGCCAAAAGCGTGACCAATGCCCTGGTGGGCATTCTGGTGCGACAGGGCCGTCTGGACCTTTCGCGACCGGCGCCGGTGCCCGAATGGCAGCGGGCCGACGATCCGCGCCACGCCATCACCATCGACCCGTTGCTGCGCATGAGCAGCGGGTTGGCTTTCAAGGAGATCTACGCGCCGCTGCACGATGCCCCCAACATGCTTTACGGCAGCGCCGATTTTGCAGCCTTTGCCGCGGCCAAACCCCTGGAAGGGCCGCCCGACAGCCGCTGGAATTACTCCAGCGGCACGGCCAACATCCTGGCCCGCATCGTGCGCCGCGCGGCGGAGCGGAGCGGACCGGAATACTATCGATTTTTGTACGCCGAGTTGTTCGACCCCCTCGGCCTGCGCAAAGCCGTCTTCGAGCCCGACCCCTCCGGCACTTTCGTGGGCTCTTCCTATTTCTTCGCCACGACCCGCGACTGGGCCCGCTTCGGCCAGCTCTACCTCCAGGACGGCGTCTGGCAGGGCCAGCGCATCCTGCCCGAAGGCTGGGTGCAATACAGCACCACTCCCACCGGCGGCGTCCCCAAGCGGCAGTACGGCGCCCTTTTCTGGCTCAATGCCGGTTCCCTCGACAACCCCGCCGATCGCCGCTGGCCCGACGCCCCCACCGATGCCTTCGCGGCCCTGGGCTTCCAGGAGCAGATGGTGATTGTCATCCCCTCCCGCAAGGCCGTGCTGGTGCGCCTGGGCGCCTCCGCCCCCCGGGAGGCCTGGAGCACCAACGACTTCATCCGCGACGTGCTGGCGGCGCTGCCGTGAACTTGGGCAAGGGAGGCATGCCACTTCGAACGGCGTCCAGGTTGTCGCATGGAATCACCTCTGCCCGGCCGCTATCATCTGCGCCAAGCGCCACCACGTGCGCCATTCGGTGAAAAAATACTGACGAGATTCCATAGGTTGCAACAAAAAAAATGGCCAATCCGTCAGTTACTGCGCTATAGGTCGGAAAACCCCATGGTGGAAGGAGCTGGGATGCGGGTGTTCAGGTTCGCTTGGTTGCTGGGGTGGATGTTTATCACCGTAGAAAGGGTTTTTGCCTGGGGCGCCGTCGAGGTGGCGTGCCCGACCCATCAGCTCATCGACCGGCAGGCATATCTGCGGTTGCAGCAGGATCCGGCGTTTCCCGAATCCGGTTTCATGCCCCTTGATGTCATTCTCTCGCAGGAAGGGGTCTATGCCCAAGTCAGCGCCACATTGGACTTTGGCGGATCAGGTCCAGGACCGGACAGCAATGGGGCGTCCCCCTATTCCTGGCACTATTACAATCCCCTCACCGACAGAGGACGCGCGCCGGGCGCTGTTTCGCAGTTCTATTTCGATTTGCTCAATCCCCAAAGCCGAGATCGTGGCAAAGGCGCTGCCTGGGCCGCCCATTTTCTGGCCGACATGAGCGTTCCCTATCATATCGTCGGCATGCCGCGCGACGATGCGTTCAATCGCGCCCGCGACAGCCGCGGCGTTATTGAAGTGCCTGTGACCGGCCCACTACTGCTCTACGACAACGCCATGCAGGGGGCCATTGCGCCTGAAGGCTGGGGCGGAATGTCCGACTTCTCGGCGGCTCTGGGGCTGTATGTGAACGGGCTCGCCGCAAACGAGGCCGATTGGTTCGATCCCTGGTATGCCAACGGCACCGGTATTTATGGGTCTCAGAAAATCGCCACTTCCAGTCATGTCTTGTGGGAAGGGCGTGCGGACGACAGCTATCGCGGAGCATCTTCGCTGGGCGGTTACAACCCGGTATGGCGTAATGCCGCTCCTAATTATCTCTTCGTCGAATCCCAAACCGCGACTTCTCAAGCCGCGCAGGCCAGCCACTTTGCCGTCGAAGCGGCACTGTTCACCAGTCGTTCCATTGAGGCGGTTTACCGTGACCCGGGCCTGGGTCTCATGGAGGCCATCCGTAACGTGGCCACCTTGTGGCGGGCTTCTTTTTCGGGTCTTCGTCCGGCCTTCAGGGTCTTGGCCGACCCCCAGCAGAATAACCGCTGCCGATTGGATTGCCGCATCAAAAACAGCGCCTCCGTCGATGCCATCAACCCCGCGGTCAGAGTCACCGTTCGCAACGGATCGCAGGCGCGCATCTATCCAGGCCGCTACGAAGGCAGCCTGGCGCCCGGTCGTGAAAGCCAATTCTCGTTCACCCTGCAAACGCAGCCCGATTCAGTTTATGACGTTTCACTGGAAACCGTGGCGGCATATCCCATTCCCGATCTGCAATATGCGGTGGCAAGGGGTTCATTTCGAACCCCCCCGGCCAATTCCTCGGTCGCCATGCCATCCGACGGAGGTTCTCGACCCCTGCCCCCGCCCCCTCCGGTTGAAACGCCGCAGGCGGATATTCTGCAAGGTTTTCTGGATCCCAACAAGCGGGCGTCGGTTTTACGAAAAAAATCGGAAAGCAGCTATTACGAATGCTACGATGCCGACGCGCTGACCCTTAAAGTCGATGCCAAAGGGATTCCCCGGGAATTGCTTGGTACGGTGAATCGCACCATCATCAGCACCGTCAAGGGCAAGGGGTACAGTGTGACCTATACGTATGAAACACGCTATATGCCGAACGGCGAAGCTGTCACCAAAGGGCTGAAAGTCGATCGCTTGACCCGTAAAACCACTCGCATGACCACATTTGGCGGTTCGGGCCAACCTCAAGTGAAGACAACCGTCGAAACCTCTCACGACGCCCATTGCCCGGTAAGTCGCATCATCGACAGCAGCCGGCCCCACGACTATTTGGTGATAATACCCCACGGATCGGGCAGTGCGCCCGATGTGCCGTGGCATCTGAAGAAGATAGCGCGATGATCCAGGCAAATCTTTCACAGGATCGAAGAAACAAATTTAGAGGCGCTTTTTTCGGCCCACCGGGCCAATCTCAAGGCCGGCAGCCAGCAATTGCCGGATGAGCTGGCGGGTCTGCCGTCACGCTATTCTTTTGACCGAGGTCGATGGAAATTCCGGGTGCTTGCATATTTCCCTGTGCATTGCCCAAAAACCTCAGGTCTGCTAACTGGTGCCCGGGGCTTGAGACGAAAGGGCCCGACAAAGGAGGAATAGTATGGTGGTCCGCTGCCCCTGGCCTGGTGAGGATGCGCTGATGCAACGATATCACGACGAAGAGTGGGGCGTGCCGGTGCGGGATGATCGACGCTGGATGGAATATATCATTCTGGACGCCTTCCAGGCCGGGCTTTCCTGGCGCACCGTGCTGCACAAGCGGCAGGCCTTCCGGGCGGCTTTTCATGATTTCGATCCGCTGAGAGTGGCACGCATGACCGAAAGCGAGATCGAGGCCGCCCGGCAGAACCCGGGTATCATTCGCAACCACCTGAAAATCAAGGCTGCCGTGAAGAACGCCGCCCTTTTCGTCGCCCTGGCCGAAAAGCACGGTTCGTTCGACCGGTTCATCTGGTCGTTCACGGACGGCAGGGTGGTGCGCAACCGCTGGAAGCGGCCCGAGGAGATACCGGCCGCGACCCCGCTCTCGGACAAGGTCAGCAAGACGCTCAAGCAGGCTGGTTTCTCGTTCGTGGGCAGCACCATCTGCTACGCTTTTCTGCAGGCCGGCGGCATCGTCAACGATCACCTGGTGTCTTGTTTTCGCTATAACGAGTTGAAATAGCGCGCCATCGCCTCTACACTTGCCCAAAGAGAACACTTGGCTATAAGATGGGCGCCATGCAATGTCCCTCATGCCAGACCGCCAATCCCATCGGCCATAAATTCTGCCCTGCCTGCGGCCATTCATTGGAAAAGCCCTGCCCGCGCTGCCGGGCCAACAACCCTGCCCATCACAACTTCTGCGGCGCGTGCGGCGCAAGCCTGGTGGAGGAGGCCGACATCACCCTGGTCCGTTCCGGCTTGATCACCCAGGTCAACCAGAAGACCCTGGATCTGCTGGGCTATCCCCAGGGCGAGATGCAGGGCAAGCCCTTTTCGCTGTTCGTCAAGCGGCAGGAGTTGGTCGTTTTCTTTACCCACTGGAACGCGCTGCTCAGCCAGGCGCAACCGCAAACGTTCGAAATCGCCCTGAACCACAAGACCCAAAAGGGGGTCCATGTCCGGTTGGCGTGCCGTGTCCAGGCAGCTCCCCCCAAACCCATCGAAGCCATCCACCTGTGCCTCGAAGAGATTACCGACCGCCGCCTGGTTGCGGCCCAGATGCAGGCCCAGCAAGAACTGCTCGGCCTGACGATGGCCTTGGCGAACCATGTCCGCACCGCCGATACGGGGCATATGGCTCAAGCCGTAAAAGCTGCGCTCAAAAAGATATGCCTGTTCATCCGGGCGGATATCGGCCGTATCCACAGCATCAGCCGTTCGTCCAATTGCCTGGAACCCCTTTACGAGTGGTGCCACCCCGCCGTGGTGCCGCTCCCGGGGGGCGATGCTTCCCAAAACGTGCCCCTGGCCAAATTCAAGCAGACCCTGGTCCGGCTGCGCCAGGAGAAGACGGTCGTCGTCGAAGATATGGCGCAACTTTTGCCGTCGGAACGCGAGGAGTGGCGCGTCTGGCACCCGGAGGCCGGCGGAGCGGCCATTTGCCAACTGGTATATGCCGGCGCCATGCCCGTGGGGGTCATCGCGGTGGCCCGGCGGTCGGCCGACGGCCCCTGGACAGCGGAGAGCGTTTCCCTGATCAAGTTTTTCGGTGACCTGATTGCCGACCGGTTGCCCGCCGTGCCGGCGGATAGGGCCGGTCGGTCGGCGGGCGGCCCCAAACCCGTCCCTTCGGCCGGGAGACCCGGGCGGGCGTCCGCCGTCCATCCTTCCAAAGGGCCCAAGCAGACGACATCGACCGCTGCCCGGCCCTTGCTGCTCGAAAAACTGACCGGGGGACCGGCGATGGCGCCGGTGACGGTTTTTCCGCGGGATGACGGCCTGGTGCTGATCACCTGCGCCGATTGCGGCATCCAGGAACCGGTCTCCATCGACCAGTTCGATAAGCTGGGCAAAACCCTGGGCGTGAAGTGTGCGTGCGGGCGGCAATTCCCGGTGGTGCTGGAAAAAAGGCGCTTCTTCCGCAAGGCGGTGCGCCTGGACGGCTACTTTTCGGTGGGCGGCGATCTGGGCCCCATCGGCGCCGACGGCACCGTCTGGGGCACCATGGTGGTCAAGGACCTTTCCCGGGCCGGAATTCGCTTCACCACGGCCAAGGCCGATAGGCTCCGCCCGGGAGACCTGCTGATGGTGCGCTTCAACCTGGACAACGCCAATCAGGCCCTGATCCACAAGCCAGTCCGGGTGATCGCCGTCACCCGCCAGGGCGTGGGATGCCGCTTCGAAGGGGCCGACAGCTACGACATCACGCTGGGGTTCTATTTTATGTAGCCAAAACCAATTCGCCGGATGCGTTTCAGTCCGACCCTGCCAACCCCTGTTCGTCATTGCCGTCAGCCCCCAGGTCTGCTAACAGGTATCATGAAGGCCGGCGCATCCGCGCCGGCGCGCGTTTCAACCAGAACCGGAAAGGGGCCGCAGCATGGGCGCAGCAGCTGGATCGACTGATTTCGAACGCATCTTTCATCCCCGCAACCTGGCCATCATCGGCGTATCCAAAGAAGGCATCGGTTTCGGCGCCGGCATCTGCAACAGCTTGCGCGCCATCGGGTACAGCGGCGAGATTTACCTGGTCAATCCCAAGGGCGGCACCTGGAACGGCCAGACCCTTTATCCCAGCGTGGAAGATATCCCCGGTCCGTTCGACCTGGCGATCATCGCCGTGGCGGCCCCGGCCGTGCCGGCGGCCCTGGAGGCGTGCCGATTGAAAGGCGCGGCCGGCGCCTCCATTGTCTCGTCGGGCTTCAAGGAATTGGGCACGGCCGAGGGGCTGGCCCTGGAGCAGGAGATCGTGGCCATCGCCAAAAAAGGCATCCGGGTGATCGGCCCCAACTGCTTCGGCATTTACTGCCCGCGCAGCGGACTGACCATGCTGCCCGGCCCGGACCTTTCCCGGCAGAGCGGCCCCATCGCTTTCTCTTCCCAGAGCGGCGGCATGGCCGTGGATTTCGCCAACCTGGGCAAATCCCTGGGCCTCAAATTCAGCAAGATGGTCAGCTTCGGCAACGGCGCCGACCTGCGCGAGACCGAGCTGCTGCGCTACTTCCGTCAAGACCCCGAAACCGGCGCCGTGGGCATGTACATCGAAGGTGTCCAGGACGGCGACGCCTTTTTCCACGCCCTCAAAACCACCGCGGCAGTCAAGCCGGTGATCGTCAACAAGGGGGGGCTGTCGGATGCCGGGGCGCGGGCCGTGCAGAGCCACACCGCCTCCATGGGCGGCAGCGGCCGTATCTGGTCCTCGATCCTGCGCCAGGCCAATGCCGTTCAGGTCCAGAGCATGACCGAAATGGCCGACGCCTGCCAGGCCTTCACCCTGCTGCCCGGCCGGGTTTACCGCGGCATCTCCGTGCTGGGTGGCGGCGGCGCCCTGGGGGTGGCGGCCGCGGACGCGGCCGAGACCTACGGACTGCACATTCCGGCCTTCCACGACGATTTGGCCGGGCGCATCGATGCCCTGCTGCCCAAGCCCGGCTCCAGCCCGGGCAATCCCGTGGATGTGGCCAACCCCTTCGTGCCGCCCAAGACCATCAAAGAGATCATGCGCCTTTCGGCCTCGGACCCGCGCATCGACCTGCAGATCTTCAATTCGCTGATTCACCATTACAAGAACATGGCCAGAATCACCGGCCGGCCGCTCAAGGAGGTGACGCCCTATCTCGAACTGGCCGACGACATCCAGGCCGTGGTGGCCGAAACCGGCAAGCCCATCGTCGTCATCCTGTTCAATCCCAAGAGCGGCATGGACCACCTGGATGTGGTGGAGATGTTCGCCGATGCCCGCCGCGCCTTTGTCCAGCGCGGCATTCCCGTTTTCAACACCCTGTCCGACGGCCTGCGGGCCCTCGGGCACCTCAACGCCTATTATGAGAGGAAAAGATCATGAGCACAGCGACGGCCCAACAACTGATTGACACTGCCCGGCGGGAAGGACGCACGACGCTCTCCGAATATGAGGCCAAACAACTGCTTGCCGCTTATGATATCCCGGTTACGCGGGAGACCCTCGTCCGGCAACGGGGCGAGTTGGCCGACGCCGTGCGGCGCATCGGCTGCCCCGTGGTGCTCAAAGGCTGCGCGGCCCATATCGCCCACAAGACCGAGAAGAATCTGGTGCGTGTGGATGTGCGCACCGAGGACGAGGCGCTGAAGATCTTCGACGAACTCATGGCCGCCATGGCCGGCGAAGCCGACGCCGCGGTGCTGGTGCAGGAGATGATTTCAGGCCGGCGCGAACTGGTGGTGGGCTTGACCCGCGACCCGCAGTTCGGCGCCTGCGTCATGTTCGGCCTGGGGGGCATCTTCACCGAAATCCTCAAGGACATCTCCTTCCGCAAGGCCCCCCTCGAAATGCGCGATGCCCTGGAGATGATGCAGGAGATCAGGGGCCGCAAGATCCTGAAAGCCGTGCGCGGCATGCCCGCCGCCGACACCGAGGCCCTGGCCCGCATCCTGATGCAGGTGGGCGCCATCGGTCTGGAATTGCCGTCGGTGGCCGAGATCGACCTGAACCCCGTGATTCTCTCAGGGGCCAGGCCCGTGGCCGTGGATGCGCTGGTGGTGATTAAATAGCGGCCTTGTCCAGCAATGCACGCAGGGTTCTGGCCAGGGTGGCCTTGTCGATGGGTTTGGTGATGGTGGCCTGGATTCCGGCCCTGGCGGCTCTGGCTTCGGAGATATCGCTGCTGTACCCCGTGCAGAGAATGACGGGTATGCCGGACCGGATCCTGGCCAGCTCGGCCGCCAGCTTCTGCCCCGGCAGATTGGGCATGGTCAGGTCGGTGATCACCAGATCGAAATGGTCGGACTGCTCCTTGAACAGGGCCAGAGCTTCGATGCTGCTTGTGCGGCTCGTCACCTGATAGTTCAGGCGCTGGAGCATCATGGTGAGCATCTTGGCCACGGCGGCTTCGTCATCCACCACCAGAATGCGCTCGTTGCCGGTTCCCACTGGTAAATTTTCCGCCTTTTCCGCCACCGGCGGCTTGGGCCGCTCCAGCAGCGGCAAGAAGACGCTGACGCTGGTGCCGCATCCGTTCATATGCTCTTCGGACATATGGCCGTTATACTCGCTGACGATGCCGCGTACCACAGACAGCCCGGCGCCTGTGCCGGAGGTCCGGGAGGTGGCCCCCGGTTCGGGGCCACCCGGCGCTGCGGCTTTGCCCATGCCGGTCACCTTCCATCGCAAGAAGCGCCCCGGCTCGAGCCCCGGGTGGTGAGCCGTATATGCGGCCTCCAAGGTCACGCTTTCCAGGCAGACCTGCATGACCCCCCCCTCGGCGGGCAAGGCCTGGGCGGCGTTGGCGCACAGATTCATGACGATCTGATGCAAATGGCCCGCATCGGCCATCACCAGGCCGTCGCTGGTCATGGTGGTGTGGATGTCGATAGTGCTGGGAATCGAGGCGCGCAATAGCTTGAGCGCCTCCTTGGCGATCGTCTTGAATTGCAGCGGCTGAACCGTGCGGTCCGCCTTGCGGCTGAAAGAGAGGATCTGGTGCACCAGCTCCCGGGCGCGGGTACCGGCTGTGATGACCTCCTGCAGGTAGTCGCGCTGGGGGGCCTCCGTGGGAAGTCCCTCCAGGCTGAGCTCCGCATAGCCCAGGATGGCCGATAGGATGTTGTTGAAGTCGTGGGCGATGCCCCCCGCCAGGGTCCCCAGGGCTTCCATGCGCTGGGAGAGGCCCAGACGGATTTCGTAAGATCTGGTTTTGCGCTCGTCCTGTTTTTTTTCGGTGAGATCCTTGACGAAGGCGCAGTGATACGCCCGGTCGCCGAAGCAGATTCGGCGCGTGGTGATGGCCACCGGTATCTGCTGGCCGTTTTTGGCCACCAGCATCGATTCCAGGGTTATGCAGGGGGCTTTTAGCAGGCTGTGCCAATGTTCGGCCCAGGCATTGGCGGAAAAACCCGGAAAGATCTCATGGGCAAACTTACCCAGCAGTTCCCGGTTTTCATATCCCAGAAGCCGGCCTGCCGGGTCGTTGGCCCGAAACACACGACCGTCGGGCTCCATCCAGAAGACCGCATCGCTGCAATGATCGACGGCATAGCGATCCAGTTGCAGGCCGGGGCTTTCAAGGAGGGCCGGCAGCGGGGCGGTTTGCTCCATGACATTCTGATGTTCGCTGCGGGTGATTTCGTTAAACACGATGACTCCCTTTGGGCATAACGCTTGCGCTGAAACATTCCCTCTGGTTATCGGCCCGAAGGCAGCGGATCTTGAAATTTAATTGAAGCCGCCGACCCACAAGCGCATCAGGCTGGCCCCGTCCTTCAAGTATCTTTGATTTATGACGATTAGTGCCGTATGGGATGAAAAAAGAATCGGCCGGGGCCGTCGACCATCCGAACAGGGACGACCCACGGCCTTCGGTTTTGCGCAACGCGGGTTCGATCGGACAAAAGTGCAATCTTCGCATTCCACAGACAGCATCCAGAGTTTTCCTACCCTGTTGCTGACAGCCGACGCTCCCCATGGGGCACTCGTCCGGCAATCCCTCGTCCGCCGCCATGCCTCCTGCGACATGACCCAATCCGATCGATTGGCCCACGGCCTGTCGGCCCTGGCCGCCGGCATGGATGATTACGCAGCCATGCCCACCCAGCCCCAAATGCTGCTGCCGGCCATCGAGCGGGCGCTTTCCGGCCTGGCGTCTCGATAACCCGACGACATTATTATTTTTCTCAACAGCCTGGTGAATATCAAGTTTTCGGCCGCCAGGTCGATAGATTCATAAAGATCCATCCATTTCCTTTTGAGGCGGCGCGATATGCCACTGAACGAACGCGATCAGCGGTTGAAAATCCTTTTGGCGGCGGGAAATAGCATTGAGGCAAAACGCCTTGCCCAGATGTTCGACCAAGTCGCCGGTGCCTCCTTCGAGATGTGTGTCGCTCCCACCCTGGACCAGGCGCTCAGTTTCGCGGCCGACATTGCCTTCGACGGGGTCCTGTTGACGCTCTCTTTGTCGAACAGTCAGGGTATCGCCGCCCTGGAACAGCTCCAGGCCGTCACCCGCGCCCCCATCGTGATCCTGGCCGACAGCCAGAGCCATCCCCATATCGAGGAGCTGGTGCAGCGGGGTATCCAGGGGTATTTGCCCTGGGAAGGGTCCGATGCAGCCACCATCGCCGGCGCCATGCGCATCGCCGTGGAAAAGGGCCGCGCCGAACAGCGCTTGCGCCTGGGGCATGCCAAGTTTCATGCCATCATCAAAGAGCTGGAGGATGCCTATTTCGAGGTGGATCTAAAGGGCATCTACACCTACGTCAACCATACCGCCACCCTTCACTTCAAACGGCCCCGGCACGAAATCGTCGGCACCAGCTACAAAAAACTGACCACCCAAACCCACAGCAAGAAGCTCCTCAAGGCCTTCAACGAAGTCTACCGGACCGGAATTCCCGGCAAGATCGTGGACAACGAGATTCTTCAGCCCGACGGAACCGTCGCCCATACCGAAATGTCGGTGACCCTGATGCGCGACGACCAGGGCCGGCCCAGCGGCTTCCGCGGCATCTCCCGGGACGTGACCGAAAAGAAAAGGGCCGAAAGTGCGCTGCGGGCCAGTGAAGAACGGTATCGCCTGATCCTGGCCAGCATCGAAGACGGTTACTACGAGCTCGATCTCAAGGGGCGGCTCACATTTTTCAACGACGCCATGGCCAAAGTCCTGGGCTACGATAACGAGTGGCTGTTGCGGGTGGACAATCGTGCCTACATGTCGCCGGAGGTCTCCAAAAAAGTCTATGCCGCCTATAACGAAGTGTACCGCACGGGCAAGCCGAACCCTTTTGTGCAGTACGAGATCATCCGGGCAGACGGCAGCCGGCGATTCATGGAGTGCTCTGTGTCACTCATCACCGATGTCCATGGTCAGCCTGCCGGATTTCGGGGCGTGGCCCGGGACATCACCGAGCGCAAGCGGGCCGAGCAGGAGCTTTCGGCGGCCAAGGCCCGGGCCGAGGAGGCCACCCGGGCCAAGAGCGAGTTTCTGGCCAACATGAGCCACGAGATCCGCACGCCCATGAACGGCATCATCGGCATGTACAACCTGCTGACGACCACCGAGCTGAGCCCCGAGCAGGCCGATTTTGTCGAGACCGGCAAGCGCAGCGCCGACAGTCTGCTCTCGCTGATCAACGACATCCTGGACTTTTCCAAGATCGAGGCCGGCAAGCTGGAGATCGAAGCCATCGATTTCGACCTGAGAAAGACCGTGGAGGAGATGGTCTCGCTGCCGGCCCTGCAGGCCCATTTGAAGGGGCTGGAGTTCGCCTGTCAGCTCGATCCCGAAGTGCCCGCCCTGGTCAAGGGCGACCCCAGCCGACTGCGCCAGGTGTTCATGAACCTGGCCATGAACGCCATCAAGTTCACCAAAAAGGGCGAGGTGGTGTTCCGGGTCTCGGTGGAAAGAGAGGATGATAAACAGGTCCTCGTGCGCTTCAGCGTCAAGGACACCGGCATCGGCATCCCCAAGGCCAGCCGGGAGCACCTGTTCAAGTCCTTCCAGCAGGTGGATGCTTCGACCACCCGCATGTTCGGCGGCAGCGGCCTGGGCCTGGCCATCGCCAAGCAGCTCACCGAGCTGATGGGCGGTACCATCGGCGTGCAGAGCAAATTGGGCGAAGGCTCGACCTTCTGGTTCGTCCTGCCGCTGGAAAAACAGCCCGACGTGCTGGTGCGTCTGTTCAACCTGCCCGAGACCGTGCGCAGCAAGCGCATCCTGATCGTGGACGACAACAGGACCAACCTGACGATCCTGGCCGGGTATCTGCAGCACTGGGGCTGCGGCTGCGACAGGGCCACCTCGGGCGAGATGGCCCTTTCCCTGATGCATGCCGTGGCCAAGGCCGGCGCCCCCTACGATCTGGTGATCACCGACATGCTCATGCCCGAGATGGATGGCGCCGAACTGGGAAAACGCATCAAGGCCGACCCGGCCCTGAAGGCGGCCTCGCTGATCATGCTCACCAGTCAGGGGCTGCGCGGCGATGCCGCCGCCATGCGCCAGATCGGCTTTGCGGCCTATCTGACCAAGCCGGTGCGTCGCTCCCAGCTGTTCGACTGCGTCGTCACGGTGCTCAGCCGGGTGCCCGTCCGGCAGGAGGATCTGAAAAAGGCCCAGCTGGTGACCAGTTACTCGCTCTCCGAGGAGAAACGGCGCAGCCTGCGCATCCTTCTGGCCGAAGACAACGCCATCAACCAGAAGCTGGCCATGCACCTTCTTTCGCGGTTCGGGTTCCGCGCCGATGCGGTGACCACCGGCCGGGAGGCCCTGGAGGCCCTTTGCCGCACGGCCTACGACCTGGTGCTCATGGACGTGCAGATGCCCGAGATGGACGGACTGACCGCGGCCCGCACCATCCGCGACCCTGGCTCGCCGGTGCTCGATCACGACGTGCCCATCGTGGCCATGACGGCCCACGCTATGGTGGGCGACCGGGACAAGTGCCTGGCCGCCGGCATGAACGAGTACGTCTCCAAACCCATCCAGCCCCACCTGCTGCTGCAGACCATCGAACGGATGCTGGACGCCGCCACCCGGAGCTGAGCCGGTTTCCGGCCATCCATCATCAGATCCCCTCGCCCAAATTTCGACACCGGGACGGCGCGGCTTCGCCGGTGCCGAGTTGCACCGTCACCCCGACTGTCGGGGCGGGGCAATTCGATTCCTACAAAAATGTCCAATAAAAATGATGGATACAACAAATTTGTCCTGCGGACTTCTGGTTTTCTTATGGCTTCAATTAAAAAATATAATAATATCGATATATTATAAAATCTTTGGCTCGGCACGGCCAATGCATTGCATCGCCGGGTTTAATCTTTCAATTTCCCCGAGGGGGCATCCAAGGAGGTTTTGATGCGATCGAAGGCGTTGGCCACAGGCGTATTTTCGTTCATTGTCTGGATGAGTGCCGTTGGTCTGGCACTTGCAGCGGATCAACCGCCGGTGGATACCGGCACGACGGCATGGATGCTGACCTCCACGGCCCTGGTGCTGCTGATGGTGCCTGGGCTGGCCATGTTCTACGGCGGCCTGGTGCGCACCAAAAATGTCTTGGGCACCATGATGCACAGCTTCGTGGCCATTTCCATCATCGGCGTCCTGTGGGCCGTGTGTGGGTACTCGCTGGCCTTCGGCAAGAGCATCCTGGGGGGCTGGGTCGGCTGGAGCAGCGATTATTTTATGCTGCGCGGCATCGACGAGAGCATCGTCAACGGCGTGCCCGAATACGTGCTGGCCATGTTCCAGGGCAAGTTCGCCATCATCACCCCGGCCCTGATCAGCGGCGCCCTGGCCGAGCGCGTCTACTTCAAAGGGTACAGCCTCTTTATCGTCCTGTGGTTTCTGCTGATCTACTGCCCCCTGTGCCACTGGGTCTGGGCCTCCGACGGGTGGCTCTTCAACAGCGGCGCGGCCGGTGTCATCGACCTGGCCGGCGGCCTGGTGATCCATGTCTCGGCCGGCATCAGCGCCCTGGTGGTGGCTCTTTTTCTCAAGCCGCGCGTGGGTTTTCCGCGCACCACCATGGCGCCCAACAACCTGGTGATGACCATGATGGGCGCCGGCATCCTTTGGGCCGGCTGGTTCGGTTTCAATGCCGGTTCCACCGTCCACAGCGGCCTGGACACTGCCCGGGCCCTGACCATGACCCAGATCTCGGCGGCCAGCGGCGCCTTCACCTGGATGGTCATCGAATCCCTGGCCTTCCGCAAGGTCACCTCCCTGGGCTTCGTCTCCGGCATCCTGGCCGGCCTGGTAGTGATCACCCCGGCCGCCGGGGTGGTGCAACCCCTGGGCGCCCTGGCGCTGGGGGCGATCTCTTCGCTGGCCTGTTACTATGCGCTGCAAGTCAAGATGAAGCTGGGCTATGACGACAGCCTGGATTGCTTCGGCGTCCACGGCGTGGGCAGCGGCCTGGGAGTGTTGTTGCTCAGCTTCTTCATCCGCGACAGTTGGATGCAGGCTGCCGCCGCCAACGTGGCCGGCTGGGGCGCGTGGCAGCAGTTCGGTGTGCAGCTCAAGGGCATCGGCGCCACCATTGCCCTGGCGGCCATCGGTACCTTTCTGATCTGCCTGGTGGTCGACAGATCCATCGGTTTCCGCATCGACAAGGAGGGCGAGCAGCAGGGTTTGGATCAGTCGCTGCATGGGGAGAGCGGGTACGGGCTGATCTTTCCTGAATCTAGATCGTAGTCGGTACGGTATCCGTCCAGAAACGGCATCCTGCGGTCCATTTGACCACCGACTACCATTTCTGGACGGACAAGGGCTGCCGTGGGGCACGATGGCGCACATGGGCGCCGTCAAATTGACGCACCTGGGGAGGCCGAGGCCCCGGGTTACATTAAGTATGTAATTATTTCGAGCAGATAAAATCGTATCCGCTGGCTGGCCGTTTTTTTGCATGCTCTCTTTTTGAAAGGCCCCGGGTAACCACCTTAAACAAAAGGAGAAAAGCAATGGCTTGCGAAACGGTTGAGTCAGCGGAAGTGACCCAATTGGACGTCACCCTTTGGCAGCAGGGCATCCAGCGCATCAGGGAGACGATCGGCGCCGAACACGTCATTATCGATGACCAGGAACTCGCCCAGCGGTCGCGGGTCATCATCCCTTCGGCACGCAAGCCGTCCGCTTTTCTGTATCCCCGTACCGTCGAACAGATTCAGGAAATCGTACATATCGCCAACGAACTCAAGCTGCCCCTGTGGCCGGTCAGCCGTGGCAAGAACTGGGGTTACGGCTCGGCCACGCCCTGCCAGGACGGTGCGCTGGTGATGGCCCTGGAGCGGCTCGACCGCATCCTGGAGATCAACACCGAAATGGCCTATGCCGTGGTGGAGCCGGGCGTCACCTACCGGCAGCTGCACCAGCACCTCCTCGACCAGAAGATCGACCTCTGGCTGGACTGCACCGACGGTCCGGCCGATGCCAGTGTCACGGGCAACGCCCTGGAACGCGGCATCGGTGAGACGCCCTACGGGGATCACTTCGAAAATATCTGCGGCCTGGAAGTCGTGCTGCCCAACGGACGGCTGGTGCGCACCGGCGGCGGCCCCATGGAGAACTACCAGTCCTGGAACTGCCACAAATGGGGCGTGGGCCCCTACCTGGAAGGGCTTTTCAGCCAATCCAACTATGGCATCGTCACCAAGATGGGGGTCTGGCTGATGCCCAAACCGGAGAAGTTCATCTCCTGCCTCTTCGAGCTCGGGGATGAAGCGGATTTTCCCAAGCTCATCGATGCCCTGCGCCGATTGCAGTTCAACGGTGCCATTCGCAGCAAAGTGCACCTGATCAACGATTTCATCATGTTCGCGGTGGTGGACAAATACCCGCATCATCTGCTCCAGGGGGCCAAATGTCTCTCCCGGGAGACCCGGCTGCGCCTGCGCAAGGAGTACAACATCTCCTCCTGGACCTTTGCCGCCGGCATATACGGCAGCGCCGACCAGGTTCGTGCCGGCATACGGCTGGCCAAGCAGGAGCTGGCGCCCCTGGGCCGCGTCCAGTTCATCAGCGATAAGAAAATCAAGACAATCCAGCAGATGACCGCCTGGCTGCAGAATTTGGGCAAAACCTCACTGGGGGCGGCGCCGGCTAAAAAGATCGGGTGGCATCTTTTCAAAAAGCCGCTTTCGATCATGGCGTTTTTGCCCCACGTGCATGCCATCGAAAAGGGGGTGCCCAGCGATTACTTCGTCAAGCACGCCTACTACAAGAACCGCCGGCCCAAACCCGCCGACAAGGACATCGATCCGGCCCGCGACCATTGCGGCCTGATCTGGCTCGGGCCGATCATCCCCCTCAATGGCCGCCAGGTCACCGAGGTGCTCGACATGGTGCGGCCGCTCTATGAAAAGTACCAGTTCGAGTTCTCCACGGCGCTCATGATCGCCAACCCGCGCAGCGTCATTGCCCTCATGTCCATCTTCTTCGACAAGCAGGACCCCGAAGAGACCGACCGGGCCGAGCGGCTCTACTTCGAAATGGGCCGGGTCACCCAGGCCGCCGGCTACCAGCAGTACCGCACCAGCACCGCTTACATGGATCGCATCCTCAAGCCGGCCCCGGAGTTCCGCGCCCTGGCCTCCCAGATCAAGACCGCCCTGGACCCCAACAACATCATGGCGCCGGGCAAATACGGGGTGGGGTTGTAGACCGGGTCAGGCGAAGTTCAGAATCATGCTGTCCTCGGCCTGGTAGGCCTCGGTCGCCAGGCCGGCAGCCTCGGCCACATAACCGGGAACAGCCATGCCCGACGGGTGCCGTCGGTAGTTGACGAAAGTGCGGCCGTCGATGCGCACCTTCATGCCCGAAACCGGAGCTTTCAGCGGCACAATCAGCTCCGCAGTGGCAAAACGCGTCCCGAGATCCCCCAGGCCGAGCTTGCCGGCCTCCCGGCCGACATTCACTTCGATGTAGTGCCGTCCCTGCGGTAATATACGATCTCGATAGCTCTTGCCGATATGATCCAACAACTCTTTGAGCCGGGTGTCCATAGATATCCTCCTTTCGGCATTTGAGGGCACGCATTTCATACTAGGACGGCAATACCCTGTCGCAAGGACCCGAAGCCGCAGTCAGGCAGTCTAAAAATGGCAGGGGACTGGGAGGGGTTTTCACCCAGCGAAGAATTTTTTTCGGAAAGTATGCGGATGTCCGCATGAGAGCGATAACTGCCTGAAAACCCGGACGAACCTTCTTTCCGCGCCAACCTCCAGATAAGTACTGATATACAAAAATTGTTTGATTAATCAAGAAGATGGAGGTTATAAATGGTCCTATCTTCCAGAACGTCGATTGTTCGCCTGAGGCAAATTGATGGACCTTTACGGGGTGAAGGAAGGATACCATAAAAGAGGAACCCAGAAGGACCTTTATCGGCTGATAAAAGCGAGCGACAAAGTTGTTTCCTTCTAATTCACGATAAGAAAAAGCTCTCAATCGTGGCTGTTGCCGATGTCTATCCCTTGCGGTAACGCCCTGAGGTTGGGTGGCGTGAAGATATGAAATTGATAGATCCGGGCTTCGAGGAATTCGGCCTGCTTGCCGCCGATTGCCGATATGCGAATTGCAGCCATGAACACGCGCCGGGTTGTGCCGTGCGAGCCGCGATCAAGAAGGGCGAATTGTCAAGGGGCCGCTGCTCAGGCTGCTTTAAGCTTAAGAAGGAATCGGAACGCCATGGGATGTCCTATCTCGAAAAACGAAGGAAGGAAAAAGCCTTCGGGCGGTACATCAAAACGGTCAAAAAACTGATAAAGGACTGAAAGGCGAACCGCCACAACCTTTAATAAAAGCATATTGATGCCGATGGGAGCCGTGAAAACCAAGAAGATCGTCGTCGACGACCGGATGCAGCGCAATTATGTCTATTATCTGTCAGCGCCTGTCGGCCGGGACTTTCATCGCGACTTCTCCCCCGATTTGACCCCCAAAGAGATGCTGGCGCTGGGCGTCTTCGGCGGCAAATACATGACGGACTGCATCGCCGAATTTCCCGGGGATTGGTTCGAAAATGCCAGACTATGCCCCCGGCGGCACGATCCAGGCATGAATTTTTTCGGCGTCAACGCCTCGCAACCGCTTTCCGTGTGGCGGGAAAAAGGCTGGATCTATCATGAAGACCCCCGGGGCTGGTTTCAGTGGTACTGCCGGTACTACATGGGGCGACGATGCCTCGATGACGAGCGCCAGATCAAACGATGGAAGGCCATGAAACGGCATGTCGCCCAGATCCGGAAACACTGCCGGCCCGGGGATACGAGCTGTCGGAAAAAGCAGCGCCAGGCCCTGCTCAATTGGGCCTATGACAGCAGAAGATTTTAATCTTATCGGAAAATGGCCGGCGCTCGATGCGACGGCGGACCGGTCCTCTATTACCTCCATGGCCACATGTCTTAAGGGAGATGCATATGAAAACGATTTTACTAGTGATCGCATCGCTTTTGCTTTTGAGCGCCACAGGCTGCGGAACCCCGGCCGTTATGACCGCATCGCGCCCACCGTCCTATTACGAACAGACAGACCTCTACAGCGGCACAGCCGGCCATGATTCCCTTTTTTCAAGTGACAGCGAACTGCTCTCCGACGAGGATGTGAAAAGGATCCTGGGCTTTCATTTCAATCCCCAACCCCTCAACCGAATCGCCGTAATGCCTATGGGGCAAGTCCGATGGTTCGGCTGGTCGGATGAGTTGGACAAGGCCGGTACTGCGGTGCAAATGGCTCTGATTGGAAGACTCAAACAATCCAAATCGGTATATGACGCCTCCTACCTGCCCACGCTCCTGGTGCCCGATAAAAAGAGCATCGGTTACTTGAGGGAGGCTGCGGCCCGCTACCAGGCCGATCTGCTGCTCGTCTACAAGGCATCCTGCATGAGTTACGAAAAATACAAGGCCTTCAGTCCCGACAAGACCAAAGCTTACTGCAATCTGGAAGCCATCCTGCTGGACACGCGCACCGGCATCGTGCCTTTCACCATTCTGGTCAACCGGACGTTCACCGCCGAGGAACAGGGCTCGGACATGAACTTCTACGAAACCATTCGGAGGGCCGAACTCAAGGCACTGGAAAGTGCATTGACGCAAGTCGGCGATGCGGTGGTGGAATTTTTGACTGGCCCCCAGGGCTGAAACCCGCTTGCCAAAAAGCGCTGCAAAGGCCCTATGGAAAGCAAATCCAGAACCATCATGCTTTCGATTCGGGATTTATGTCCAGTCGCTGACTTGGTATCGAATCCAAGCGTGGGCATCGCCGGAGATGCTTCGGGCGCGATGACTACTTGCGCTTGGTGCTCGCCCGCCAGCCGCCCAGGGGCGCATAGGTCGGTCGAAGTACTTTGCTGATGTCGCGGGCCTGCTCGATGACGTAGAAGGCATTGGGGTCGATTTCCCGCACTTCGGAGAGAATCCAGCCCAGATCGCGGCGGCGGCAGGCGACGTAGAGTTCGTCCACCGGGCCGGTCATGCCTTCGCCCCGGAAGATGGTGACCGGCTGGCCTTGCTGCCGCAGCCGGTCGGAAAGCTCTTTGCCGGCGTCCCGGGTGATGACGCGCAGGATGATCAGGCCGAAGGCCAGCTTGCGTTCGACGAGGATGCCGACCACATTGCCGGTGGCATACCCCAGAGCGTAGAAAGCGACCAGGATGGGTTGGACCCGCACCTGGTTGATGACGGTGCTGGCCACCAGCACCCAGATGATGATTTCGAAGGTCGCCAGGAAGAAGGCGATGGTGGTGCGTCCCTGGACGGTGATGATGGTCCGCACCGTGCCGATGGACACGTCGCAGATGCGGGCCAGGAAGATGGCCAGTCCGGTCAAAAGAATATGGGTGTCGAACATAGAGCGGATTATACTCCCCGGCGGTCATCCGGTCCGGATGCCGCAGCTCAATTTTTGGCGCGCAGATACTGCACCGGCCATGCGACGTCCACGCCCAGGGAACGGGCGGCGTGCAGCGGCCAGTAGGGGGATCGCAGAAATTCACGGGCCAGCAGCACGGCGTCGGCCTGGCCGTTGGCCACGATCTGTTCGGCCTGGGCGGGCTGGGTGATCAGCCCCACGGCGCCGGTGGCGATGCCGGCCTCGCGGCGGATGGCTTCCGCGAAGGGCACCTGGAAGCCGGGTCCAGCCGGTATCCTGGCATGGGGCACCAGGGCCGCGCTGGAGCAGTCGATGAGATCCACCCCCAGGGGCTTGAGTCGTTGACAGAAGTAAATGGACTGCGCCAGGTCCCAGCCTCCTTCGGCCCAGTCGGTGCACGAGATGCGCACGAAGAGCGGCAGCCGGTCCGGCCAGCGGGCGCGCACACGCTCGGCGATGGTGAGGGGCAAGCGGATGCGCTGGTCCAGGTCCCCGCCGAAGGCGTCGCTGCGCTGATTGGATAATGGCGAGAGAAACTCGTGCAGCAGATAGCCGTGGGCCATGTGCAGTTCCAGGACCTCGAAGCCGGCCGCAAGGGCGCGATCGGTCGCCGCCTCGAAATCTGCGATCAACTGATCGATGTCGGCCGCGGTCATCTCCCGGGGCGTGCGCGATTTTTCATCGAAGGGCAGGGGGCTGGGGGCCAGGGGCAGCCAGCCACCATCCGCGTCGGCAAGCGGCGCGCCGCCTTGCCAGGGGGCGTCGGTGGCGGCTTTGCGGCCGGCATGGGCCAGTTGGATGCCCGGAACGCATCCCTGGGTTTTGACGAAGGCCGCAATACGCTGGAAGGCGGCGGCATGCGCGTCGGACCACAGGCCGCAGTCGTAGGGCGAAATGCGCCCCTCGGGGCTGACGGCCGTGGCTTCCACGATCACCAGGGCGGCGCCGCCCACGGCCCGGCTGCCCAGATGCACCAGGTGCCAGTCGGTGGGCAGGCCGTCGCGGCAGCTGTATTGGCACATGGGGGCCACGAAGATCCGGTTTCTAAAGGTCGTGGAACGCAGGGACAGCGGTGAAAAGAGGCGGCTCATGGCTTCTCCTTTGTAAAGATTAATCTTCCGGTGTCACTCTGGCCCGCATGGCTTTGGCGCGTCCGCGCCGGACTTTGGATTCCAGGCGCCGCCGGCGGGCAGCCAGGGTGGGGCGCGAAGGGCGCCGCTGGACCGGCACGAAGATAGCGCGCCGGACCAGGGCCTGCAACCGCGAAAGGGCCTCGGTGCGGTTCTGCTCCTGGGTGCGGTGCTGCTGGGCCTTGATGACCACGACCCCTTCCTTGGTGATCCGCTGTTCATGCAGCCGGAGCAAGCGTTCTTTGAATGTGCCGGGCAGGGACGAGGCCCGGATGTCGAAACGCAGGTGCACGGCCGTGGCGACTTTGTTCACATTCTGGCCGCCGGCCCCCTGGGCGCGTACGGCGCTGAGTTCGATCTCATGCAGGGGTATGGCGACGGTATCGGTAATCGGCAGCATGGCTCATCCCAAATAGACATTGATTACATCGTTGCGCGCATGCACATGCTGAATCGTGACCTGCACCAGGTCCTCGGCTTTGAGGGTGACGTGGTCGGCGCCGGAGAGGTTGCATTCGAGCATGTATTCCGGGATCAGGATGGCGTACCCCTCGCGGCGTCGGAAGAGCACCACGGCCTCTTCCTTTTTCCCGATGCGGCCTTCCAGGTATTTGAGCAGCCAGTAGCGCTGGCGGCTGTACTGGATGCGTCCCACCAGCGCGATCGGTTCTTCCAGGGCGGCGATGATGAAGGCCATTTCCTCCTGGGAATAAGGCGTCTCCAGGCCCAGGGTGGAGCGGATCTGTCGCTGGGTCACCAGGTCGGTATACTTGCGGATGGGCGAGGTGCTGGTGACATAGGCCGGCAGGCCCAGGCCGGAGTGCGGCTCCGGCGTGCCGCTCAGGAGGAAGCGGTTGATCTGTTTGCGCTGCATGCAGTTCTGGAAGAGCGTGCCCTGATCGCGGCTGTAGAGCCGTTCGCGCGGTTCGGCCTGGGAGCGGAAGATGGCCGGCAGGCCTCGCTCCGACAGGTGGCGGGCCGCCAGGCCGTTGGCCAGGATCATCATTTCCGAGACCAGCAGGTGGGAGGGGCCCTCCCGATCGATGCGCTGGAAGACCGGCTGGCCCTTGTTGTCCAGCCAGACATTGATTTCGGGCAGTTCGATGTGCAGCGCCCCGTTGTCCAGCCGGCTGTTGCGGTAGCCCCGGGCGATGGTGATGAGGGCCTGGACCGTGGCATCGTGGGTCGCCATTTCATCCACATCCTGGTAGGTCAGCTGCCGGCTCACCCGGATCAGGCTGGGCACGATCTCGAAATCCAGAATCCGGCCGTGGGGGGTGACCCTCACCAGGGTGCTGACGGCCGGCCGATCTTCGCCGGCTTTTAGGCTGCAGGCGCCCAGGGCGAGGGCCGCGGGCAGCATGGAGATGCGCTGGTCGGGCATGTAGATGGAGCTGGCGCGGCCCATGGCCTCCTGGTCCACCGGGTCGCCCTTGGCCACAAAGTGGCCCACGTCGGCGATGTGGATGCCCAGCACGAAATTTTCCCCATGGGGCACGAGGCTCAAGGCATCGTCGAAATCCAGGGTGGCCGGGCCGTCGATGGTCATCAGGGGCAGATCGCGCAGGTCGCGGCGGCCGGCGGCGAACGGCGGCGGGTTTTGCACCAGGGACGCGGCGTGGGATGTCACCGGCGCCGGCAACTCGGCGCGGATATCGTGGCGCAGCAGGTCGAGGTTTTCATCGGGCTGCCATTCGCCGATCTTCACCAGGAAACCGAAGAGGGCCGAGGGCGATCCGGCGCCGGCCTTGGTGAGCATGGTCCGCGCCAGTTCCCAGTGGGGGCTCTCCTTCTCGTGCAGGGCATACGACACCAGGATGCTTACGATCTCGTCGCGTTCGCCGGGGGCCTGGGTTTCCTGCCCTTTGAACACTCTGTGGAGCCACTGGCTGCCCTGTTCGACGAGGCGGGCGTGCCGGACCTCTTTTTCCCGCTGGCGGGCGATCTGTTCGACCTTGTCGGCGGCGTGGGGGAAGAACCGGTCCGGCGCGAATTTGAAGTAGAGCCGGTCGTTGAAGAAGGCCCTGATGACGGCCGACTCGTGGTCGCCGTCGGGATGGTCCGGAAAACAGAGCGCGGTCATGGTGGCCAGGTCGATCCACTGCTGCTCTTCCTGGAGCACCGACCAGAGCCCCGGGATATCCACCGCGCGGCTCAGTTCCTTGCGCCGCTGGGCGATCTCCTTGAGGCTCGCCGCCAGCTTGTCCCGGGGCGCGGAGGGCTCCAGGCGCGCCCTGGAGCGGTGGCTCAGCCGTTCGGCCGACATTTTGACTTCGCGATTGTTTTCGGTCAACAGCCGCAGGCGCAGACTCTTTATTTCCATCACCACGGCGCAGAAGATTTTCTGGCTGTCGATGAATTCAACCACCTGACCCGATTCCATGCAGTTCCTGTTCTATCGGCCCTCCATCGGCCGCCCTTTGGGTTTGTGCCGCTCGCCGGCGATCCGCCCCCATCCTTATCGACAATGGAATGTAATGTCAAATAAAGCAGATACATTCCCCCGGGGGAGAAGATCAGTGGTTGACCTGCCGGGCCGGCGGCCTTATGGTAACCGGCGTTGCCGCCCGGCGGCCTGGAGATGTAAACCAACCCCCTTAGGAACATGATGCGCGCCCGGGACCTGATCACCCCTTACTTCAAAGCTCACGGCCGGTCCATCGCCATCGGCATGGTTTGCCTGATGCTGGTGGACCTGCTGCAACTGATGATTCCCCGGGTGGTCAAATGGGCCGTGGACGAGCTGACCCTGTTGGCCGCCGACGGCCGCACGTTGCTGCGCCATGCGGTCACCATCGCCGTCATGGCCCTGCTCATCGGGGTCTGCCGCTACGTCTGGCGCCGCTGCCTGCTGGGAACGGCGCGTTTTCTGGAGGCCGACCTGCGCAACCGGCTGCTGGGGCACCTGCAGACCCTGTCGGCCGGATTTTTCGATCGCGCCAAAACCGGCGATCTGATGGCCCATGCCACCAACGACATCCAGCAGATCCGCATGGCCGCCGGTCTGGGGTTGGTGGCCCTCAACGACGCCATCCTGATGGGGGCGGCAGCCATCGGTTTCATGCTCTACATCCATGTGGAACTCACCCTTTATGTGCTGATCCCCATGCCCCTGGTGGTTGTCAGCGCCCGGTTGTTGGGCCGTCGCATGCATGCCCGCTACCAGAGCGTGCAGGCCGCCTTCGCCGACCTGACCGAAATCGTGCGCGAACGGTGCGCCGGCATGCGCCTGATCAAGGCCCACAACGAAGAGGCGGCGGCCCTGGCCGCCGTGACCGGCGTCTCCCAGGCCTACGTGGATGAGAACATGCGCCTGGTGGGGGTGACCAGCCTTTTCTTCCCGCTGATGATGATGCTCACCAACCTGAGCCTGGCCGTCGTGCTGTTCTTCGGCGGACGCAAGACCATCCTGGCCGAGATCACCACCGGCGACTTCGTGGCCTTCATCAGCTACTTGAACCTGCTCTCCTGGCCCATGATGGCATTGGGCTGGGTCACCAACCTGATCCAGCGGGGTGGGGCGTCGCTGGAGCGGCTCAAACGGATCCTCGACCAGCAGCCCGAAATCCAGGCGCCGGACACGCCCGCATCGCTGCCGGCGATCCAGGGCAGGATCGCCTTCGACGGGGTGACGTTCAGTTATGACGGACCCCAGGGGCGTCCGGTGCTCAGGGATATTTCGGTGGAAATCGAGCCGGGCCGGATGCTGGGGGTAGTGGGGCCGCCGGGCAGCGGCAAGAGCACGCTGCTCAGCCTGGTGCCCCGGCTCTACGATCCATGCGCCGGTCGGGTGACCCTGGACGGCATCGACCTGCGCGCTCTGGACCCGGCCGAACTGCGCCGGCAGGTGGCTTACGTGCCCCAGGAGCCGTTTCTCTTCTCCGGTACGGTGCGCGACAACATCCTGTTCGGCTGCCCCCAATCTTGTTCGAACCGGCTGGACCAGGCTCTGGCCGAGGCGGCCCTGACCGAAACCGTAGCCGCCCTGCCGGCGGGCCTGGAGACCCGGGTAGGTGAAAAAGGCGTTCTGCTTTCCGGAGGGCAGAAGCAGCGCATCGCCCTGGCCCGGGCACTGCTGGTCGACGCGCCCATCGTGCTGCTGGACGACCCCATCAGCCAGGTGGACACCGCCACGGCGGCCGTCATCGTGGCCGCCATACGTCGCATGGCCGGCCGCAGGACGATTATCGTGGTCTCCCACCGCCTGTCGGCCGTGCGCTTCGCCGACCTCATCGTGACCGTGGAAGCGGGGCGGGTGACCGAGTGTGGTTCCCACGACCGCCTGGCATCCGCCCAGGGCTACTATGCCCGGGTGTACCGTTTGCAGGAGCTGGACCATGCGACCTGATTACGGCTACAGCGAAGAGGGCTACCAGGGCAAGACCCAGGATTGGCGGTTGCTGCGGCGGCTGCTCTCCTTCGTGCGGCCCCATGGCCGCATGCTGATCGGGTCGGTGGCCCTGGTGGTGGTGCTGACCGTCATCGAACTGGCCCTGCCTTATTTCAGCAAGATCGCCATCGACCGCTATATCCTGCCCGGCCGGGAATCTTCCCGGGCCGCCGCCGGCAGCCAGACCCAGCGTTTCATCGAGGTCGATCCGGCCGATCCGGCGACCCGGGCGGTGATGGTGCGCCACCCCGACCTGTTTCGCCTCGAAGACGGGCGGGCGCGCATCGCTTATGCCGACCTCTCCCGGCTGCCCAAAGGAGATCTGCGGCTGCTGCGGCGGGATGATTGGCGCGCCCTGGGCGGCGTGGTGCTCGTCTTCCTGCTGCTGGTGGCGGCCGATTTCGGTTTGACCTTTTGCCAGCGGGTCATCATGGAGCGCGCCGGCCACCGGGTGATGCACGACCTGCGGCTGCGGCTCTACGATCACATCCAACAGCAGAGCATGTCCTTCTTCACCCGACAGACCGTGGCCCGCCTGGTGACGCGGGTCACCAACGACGTGCAGAACATGCATGAACTCTTCACCACCTTCATCTCCATGGTGTTCAAGGATATCTTCCTGCTGGCGGGCATCGCCATCGTCATGCTCACCCTGGACTGGCGCATGGCCCTGGCCGTCTTTGCCGTCATGCCGGTGGTGGCCTGGGCAGCGGTGATGTTTTCGGTCAAGGCCCGGGATATCTACCGGGCCTTGCGCGTCAAGGTCGCCGAGATCAACGGGCGCATGGCCGAATCCATCGACGGCATGCGCACCATCCAGACCTTCGGCCAGGAGGCTTACAACTACGCACATTTCGCCGAGCTCAACGCGGAGAACTACCGGCTGGGCATGCGCGAGATCCACGTATTCGCCCTCTTCATGCCGCTCATCGAAGTATTGGGGCTGGTGGCCATGGCCGTCCTGATTTACTACGGCGGCCAGCGGGCGATCGACGGCCGTATCAGCCTGGGCGTGCTGGTGGTGGCCTTGAGCTATGTGCGCATGTTCTTCCGCCCCATGCGCGACCTGGCGGAGAACTACAATGTCCTGCAGAATGCCATGAGTTCGGCCGAACGCATCTTCGGGCTGCTGGACATCGACCAGCGCCTGCCCATGCCGGCAACCGACATTCGGCCGCCGGTCATTCGGGACAGGTCCCGTTGGCTCGCGCTGGACAGCGTCTCCCTGGCCTATACGCCCGGTGAATACGTGCTGCGCGATGTCTCCCTCACCGTGGCCATGGGCGAAAGCGTGGCCCTGGTGGGGCCCACCGGCGCGGGCAAGACCAGCCTGCTCAACCTGATCCAGCGGTTGTACGACCCCTCCGAAGGAGCGGTGCGGCTCGACGGCCTCGACCTGCGTCAGTGGGATCCGCACCGGCTGAGGCGGCTCACCGCCCTGGTGACCCAGGAACCGGTGCTCTTCTCCACCACGGTGCGCCGCAATATATTCCCCGATCCATCGGCGGTGGACGAACTGGAGGTCGATCGCATCATCGCCGCGGCCAATTGCAAAGAGCTGGTGGCCCGACTGCCCGAAGGCCTGGACACCGTGCTGGAAAAAGGCGGCGCAAGCCTTTCCAGCGGCGAGCGGCAGCTGATCACCATCGCCCGGGCCCTGGCCCGCGACGCCCGGTTGATCCTGCTCGACGAGGCCACCTCCTATATCGATTCCCAGACCGAAGCGGCCATTTACGAGGCCCTGCGCCGGCTGATCGCCGGCCGCACCTGCATCCTGGTGGCCCATCGTCTCTCCACCGCCCGCATGGCTGACCGCATCGTCGTGCTGCGCGATGGACGTATCGCCGAAACCGGCACCCACGACGAACTCCTGGAAAGCGGCGGCCTCTACTGGCGGCTGCACCGGCAACAAACAGCGTGACGTTCAAGTCGGCCGCCAAGGCGCGCACCGCCGGAATTATTTTCAGGATCAACGGCTTGACCAGGCGCCGAGCATTCCTATAACTTATTGAAGATCCAAATGATCGGTGCTATAGGAGAGCGCCATGACCTGCGCTGCAACCACCCGCCTGCGAGCCTTCTGGGGGGCTACCAAACCCGTGCTGCTGCCCTGTGCCGGCTTTCTGCTTTTTTTCAGCGCCTATACGTTGATAGCCGGGTATGTCGGTGGATTGCCCGTATTCCTGCCGGCCTGGCGGTTGGAAATCCCGTTGCTGCTTTACCTGTTTTTTTATTTCAGATGGATCACGCGGCCGTCGCGCTGGCGATCGGTGATCGCGGCCCTGCCCATCTTTTTGGCCTATGTGGTTTTCGATGCCTACCACGTGCTCTTCGGCCGGTTGCTGCGGGTTATCGAGGTGACCGAGCTGCCGGAGATGTTCATGGTGATGCCTCTCCTGAACAAGATCCTGCTGGTGTTCGCCGTAGGCGTGCCGATGGGGATCTTTATGCGCGCGGTGCAATGGCGGCGGTTCCGACCGATCTTGTGGGGCGCCGTGCCGCTGCTGGCCCTCCTGGTGGCGGTCGAAGGGCTCCCCTCCTTTTTCATTGCAGGCTTTGAAAGGCTTTTGAAGCCGATCCACTGGATGTCGGAGAGCGAACAGGCCCAACTTAACGGCCGGCTTGGTATGGCCCTGTACAACGAGGCGCGCCGAATCAACAGCCTCGAAAAAACCATCGCCTATCGGGGCGACATCCGGTACCTGAGCGCCTTCGACGATGCGGTGGAGGTCGTCAAGGATGTGAAGCTCAAACACAATGTCCACCTGATCGTGCTGGAAAGCTTCCTCGACCCCAATTTACTGCGCAATGCCCATTATTCCCGGAATCCCGCGCATCCCGAATTCGAAGCCTTCTTCAAGGGGAAGGCGGGACTGTCGATATCGCCGGTATTCGGCGGCTCCACGGCCCAGGCCGAATTCGAAGTGCTCTGCGGCGTGCCGGCCATGCGGGAGCTTGCCGGCATCGAATTCGACGTCTTCACCGGTGCCAAGACCTTGTGCCTGTCCAATGTCCTCGATCAGGCCGGCTACCATACCATGGCCACCAACGCCTTTTACCCGGATTTTTTCAATGCCACCAAGGCCTACGAGGGGTTGGGATTCGAGAATATCTACTACCCCAGCGAATATGCCCCCGTGGGGGGCTCCTATTTCCGCACCGGCGACGTGACGGATGAATTCTTCATGTTTGATGGCGATCTCTTTTCCCAGAACCTGGCTTTCGTCAGCGACTGGATCCGTCAGAACCCCGGCAAGCCGCTGTTGAACTACATCATGACCGTCTACGGCCATACCCCCCACCTGATCAACCTCCAAAAGCGCCCCAAAGTGGTCGATATTTCGGGGATGGGCAAGCTTCCGGACGATCAACTGGAACGCGCCGTCAATCAATTCTACTATCGCACCGAGGTGCTCGCGGCATATGTCAAAGGGCTCGTGCGCATCGATCCGCACAGCATCATCATCCTGGTGAGCGATCACCTCCCTTCGCTGACCTATGGCCCCAATACCTATCAGGAGCTCCATTACCTCGACAACAGCCCGGATGCCATTCATCTCAATCGCGTCTACATCATCGAAAATGGTCGCCCGGTCCGATTTGAGACCATCCACCATTACGACATCCCCCGGATCATCCTGGGCTACCTGACCCAGGACAAGGTCCGGCATACCCTGGCTTTGAAAAATGAAAATCAAAAAAACGAGGCCGATCTGCGGGAGCAATACTTGACGGTCATGGCCCACGCCATGGACGGCAAGCCGATCTTTTCGCGCTTCGGCTACCGCAAAGCCCTCGCCGATTGAGAACCCCGAATTTCCGGAAATCAAGCGCGCCCCACGGCCTGTCGATCGTGCTCAATCACAGGCCCTTTGGGCTTGCTAAACCATCAGGTCCCATGTTAAGGAGGCGCGAATTTGTCGGACTGGATTGAAGCGCCGTCCCGGTACTATTCAGATTCGACAATGGCGCGACCGATGTGCGCCATCCTGATCAAGCCCCACGTAAGCACTTAACATAACCGGCGCCGGTGGTGAGAGGGCGCTTTGCATCCAAACTACCAGAATCACAATTATCAAGGAGGTTGAATCGATGGCTTACGATGCGACAAAGATGGCCGACTGGCAAATTTCCGAGGAAGCGGAAAAGAACATGCCCATGCCCGAAGAGTGGCGTGAGAAACTGGGCCTGGAAAAGGACGAGATGCTGCCCATGGGCCGTCTCTCCAAGCTGGATTTCCTGAAGATCATCGAGCGCTTGAAAGGCAAACCGGACGGCAAGTACATTGAAGTCACCGCCATCACCCCCACCCCGTTGGGCGAAGGCAAAAGCACCACCTCGCTGGGCCTGATCGAAGGCCTCGGCGCCCGCGGCAAAACCGTGGGCGGCGCCCTGCGGCAACCCTCTGGCGGCCCCACCATGAACGTGAAAGGCACGGCGGCCGGCGGCGGCAACTCTCTGCTGATCCCCATGACCGAGTTCTCCCTGGGTCTCACCGGCGACATCAACGACATCATGAACGCCCACAACCTGGGCATGGTGGCCATGACCAGCCGCATGCAGCACGAGCGCAACTACAACGATGAGCAACTGGCCCGCCTGACCGGCATGCGCCGCCTCGACATCGATCCCACCCGCGTGGAGATGGGCTGGATCATCGACTTCTGCGCCCAGGCCCTGCGCAACATCATCATCGGTATCGGCGGCCGCACCGACGGTTACATGATGCAGAGCAAGTTCGGCATCGCCGTGGGTTCCGAACTGATGGCCATCCTGGCCGTGGCCACCGACCTGGCCGACCTCAAAGAACGCATCAACAACATCACCGTGGCCTTCGACAAATCCGGCAAACCGGTCACCTGCCGCGACCTGGAAGTGGGCAACGCCATGGCGGCCTTCATGCGCAACACCATCAACCCCACCCTCATGAGCACCGCCGAGTACCAGCCCTGCCTCGTGCATGCCGGCCCCTTCGCCAACATCGCCGTGGGTCAGAGCTCGATCATCGCCGACCGCGTGGGCCTGAAATTGTGGGATTACCATGTGACCGAGTCCGGCTTTGCCGCTGACATCGGCTTCGAGAAGTTCTGGAACGTCAAGTGCCGGTACTCGGGCCTGAAGCCCCACGTCTCGGTGCTCACCGCCACCATCCGCGCCTTGAAAATGCACGGCGGCGGCCCCAAGGTCGTGGCCGGCAAGGCCCTGGACGAAGCCTACACCAAAGAAAACCTCAAGCTGGTCGAAGCGGGCTGCGCCAACATGGTGCACATGATCGGCATCATCCGCAAAGCCGGCATCAACCCGGTGGTGTGCATCAACCGCTTCTACACCGATACCAACGCCGAAGTGGCCATCGTGAAGAAAGCGGCCGAGGCGGCCGGCGCGCGTTGCGCGGTTTCCGAGCATTGGCTCAAGGGCGGCCAGGGCGCCCTGGAGTTCGCCGACGCGGTCATCGATGCCTGCAACGCCGGCAACGACTTCAAATTCCTCTACCCGCTGGAGATGAAACTGCGCGACCGCGTGGCCCTCATCGCCAAGGAAGTGTACGGCGCCGACGGCGTGGATTGGTCTCCGGAAGCCAATGCCAAGGCCGAAATGCTGGAAAAGGATCCCAAGTATGCCGACTTCTCCACCATGATGGTCAAGACCCACCTCTCCCTGACCCACGACCCGGTGAAGAAGGGCGTGCCCAAGGGCTGGCGTCTGCCCATCCGCGACGTCCTCATCTACTCGGGCGCCAAGTTCCTGTGTCCCTGCGCCGGCACCATCAGCCTGATGCCCGGAACCGCCTCCAACCCGGCCTTCCGCCGCATCGACGTCGATCCCAAGACCGGCAAGGTGAGTGGTCTGTTCTAAAAAGTCCTGCCATCGCAATAACATCAAACGCCCCGGCTTCGGCCGGGGCGTTTTTTTGAGTTATGGCGCCGCGAGACCCGCTCTTCCCTAATGCGCCAAAACTAGGTATCTTATCGCCATATTGCGAACATCCTAAGATCTGCCCATGTGATGCTTCTACCAGTATCGGTATTGCGTGCTCGTTTTTGAATGGGAGCGTTAAATGTCATCTTCTCATTTTATGTCCTGCCGAGCGATTATAGGTGAATTGAAGTGGCGCTTGAAGAAAAAGCTTCGCCGTCGGATATCGGGTAAAGACTTTGAACTGTTAAATGAACGCTCACCCCACCATCTGTCGGGAGCTGTCAGGGTTTCGCCTGCCACTCCGTTCGTTGATCTGGATGTTGAGATCGATATTTCCTGGGAGGACTCGGCCACTTATAGATACAGCAAACTCTATTTCGCTCGATATCCCGAAGACTATTTTTCCGAGAGTCAGGTGATCTGCTTCCGAATGAAACAGAATCGCTGTCGTCAGCGAATTCGCCTAAAGCTGCCCGATAGCGCAGTGAAGCCGGGTAAGATCCGATTTCGTTTTGATCCATTGCCCTATTCCAAGGGGCAAGCCTGCGTTTATGGCTGTGTGCTTGTGCCGGCGAACGACTCAGATGTCCAGTCATGCGAGACGGCTCATATCCATGCGTTGAAGCAAGCGACCAGAGCTGCCGTTGTGCGCAGTGAGGAGGCACAGCTTTCCGCATTGCCCCATTATCCGGAATCCATGAGTCTGGAACTGCAACCGGGCTGCAATTTTCGATGCGGCCATTGTGCCACCCACGGCACGCCGAAAGCCCACGCAAGCAATAATCGGCTGGGGGAAATCGAGCTGCCAATCCTGCGCGCGCTGTCGGAAGAGGTCTTTCCCCACCTTACGCTGCTCCATCTCGTCGGCCGAGGCGAGCCGCTGATGGTGAGCGATTCATTGTGGGACTTTCTTGTCAAAGCGGCGAAACGTCATCAATTGCTGCTGACGGTGGTGACTAACGGCTATTTTATTGAGCGAAGAATTACCGAAGATGTATTGCCGTTGATCGATACGCTCACCGTATCGATCGACGGGCTCTCGCCGGAAGTATTCGCCGCGAACCGGGGGGGCGCAAGTTTAAACAAAGTATTGAAAGGCGTTCAGTACTTCCACGAGATGCGAAAGGCCGCCTGCTTGCCGCGGAGACCTAAATTGTGCCTGTCCTGGACGCTCAAGAAGAACAATATTGCAGAGCTGCCGGACTTCGTTCGGTCCATGGCAAAATACGAGCCAGACCGCTATTACATGCGTCACCTACTTGTGTGCCACGATAAAGATGCGCCGGATAGTCTTCTCGAGGTACCTGAGATAGCCAATCGTTACCTTGCAGAAGCGTATCGGCTGATCGAAAAGCAGGGGGCTGAGACGGACTGTCCGCCGCTATTTTCCACTGCCGCAGTGCCTTCACGACGTCCGCTGTCAGCAGCCTCCGATACGGGTAAGGGGCATCCCACGGCAACGGATAGAGATAGCATCTGTCACTATATTCATAGGACCGCCAGTATAAAAGCTCAGGGCAACGTGACCACCTGTGGCATCTATCATGCCGTAACGGTGGGCATCTTCGATAGGCATAATAGTTTCTGGTCATTGTGGAATGGCGATCTAATGCAGAAATTGCGCCGTGACATAAATACCCCTAACGAATGGAATCAATGCAGGAACTGTTGGTATCGTGAGTCACGCTACCGCAGTCAGCGTGAAAAGCGTGCCAAATTCAGTGCTTACTCGCTCTTGCAGGAGAGCACCTTTACTGAGCGAGCGTGGGACTATCGTCAAAGAAAAAACGAATAATCCTATCCGAATTTCTTTCTCTTCCGCCACAAGGTCACCCTGGAGATCCCCAGTTCCTCGGCCGCGGCTCCCAGGTGGCCGTCATGCCGGGCGAGGGCGTCCATGATGGCGCGGTGCTCGCGCTCGTGCCGTTTCGATCTGCCGTCCAGGATGCCCGCAGCGTCGGCCTCATGGGCAGCGGCCGGTGCCGGTGGTTCCGGATATTGAATCTGCAGGGGCAGACGCACCGGCGTGATTTCGATCTCCCGGCTCATGGCGAGCGCATGCTCGATGGCGTTCTCGAGCTCGCGAATGTTACCCGGCCAGTGGTATTGCAGCAGCAGTTGCTGGGCGGGCAGGCTGAGCGTTTTCAGGTTCCGGCGGTCTTTCTTCTGATGCTTGTCGATGAAGTGGCCCGCCAGCCGGAGGATGTCCTGGGATCTTTCCCGCAGCGGCGGAATGACCAGGGGGATCACCGCCACCCGGTAGTAGAGATCCATCCGGAATTCCCTCTGTTGGACGCCGGCCGCAAGATTCCGGTTGGTGGCGCAGATGATGCGCACGTCCACCGGATAGAAACGGTCCGATCCCACGGGGCGCACCGTTCGTTCCTGCAGGACCCGGAGCAGCTTGACCTGCATGCTCATGTCCAGTTCTCCGATTTCGTCCAGAAAGAGGGTGCCTTCGTGGGCTTCCCGGAAGAGGCCGGCCCGGTCGGAGATCGCCCCGGTGAAGGCGCCTTTCACATGGCCGAACAGTTCCGATTCCAGCAGCGTTTCCGGCAGGGCGCCGCAGTTCACGGCCACGAACGGCTTGTCCTTGCGATGGCTCTGGCTGTGAATGGCCCGGGCCGCCACCTCCTTGCCCACCCCGGTTTCGCCGGTGATCAAAACGCTGGAATCGACCTCCGCGCAGCGCACGATGGTGTCGAACACCCCCTGCATCTGTCGGCCGCTGCCGATCATTTCGGTCTGTAGTTCGTTGCGCCGTTTTTGCCGTTTGAAGTGAAACAGCTCGCGCTCCTTTTCGGCCAGGCGCACGTTGTCCGTGATGTCGGTGAGGGTTTCGGCATGGGCGAAGAGCCGACCCTGGTGGTCGTAGATCGGGCGGATCTCCCCGATGAATTGGCGGTGGTGTCCCTCCACGCTGAGCTCCAGTTCCACCGGTCCCTTGGCCGCAAGCGGCAGCAGCGGCCTGGTCCGGCCGCCGTGCAGGGTCGAACTTTCGGTGCTGCCGAACATGTAGCGCCCGTCGATATCGAAGATCGACACGCAGTCCCGGATGCCGAACAGGATGCTCTGGAGCATCCTTTTTTCCTTCTCCAATTCATCGCGCATGCGCTTCTGTTCGCTGATATCCATCAAAAGGATATTGACCGACGTGGGACTCCCCTTTTCGTCCGTGTTAAGCGACAGGTGAAACAGCACCGGGATCTTTTCCCGATTGCGCGCCCCGTAGACGTAGAGTTCGAACTGGACCGACTTTCTTCCTTTCTTCAGGAGTTCGATATGCTGCTCGACCATTTGAATTTCTTCCGTGCTGATCAGCGTGCGCACGTCCCGGCCGATGAGGTTGGTGCGGCTGGCGCCGGCATATTCGAGAAAGGTATCATTGACATCCAGAAGGATGAAATCGATGTCGGTCAGCCAGTAACTGATCTTCAAAACGTCCAGGATACGTTTGAGGTCGGCGTTGCTGTGGGCGGTGATGGCTTTCGGATCCATGGTGGCGTAGCTCCGGGCGGGGCATGCGGCCGAGCCCTATGAATGTTTCAAATATGTTTCTCTGACATTTCACATGTTTCATTCGTGTTAACCTTAAATTGAAACATTCCCCCATGTCAAATCATCGTTTCGAAGCGAAATTGGCTATTATTCCAAAACCTGAAAATTGATCGAGACCTTTGGCATCAACTTTGAATTGCATATCACGGACGGGATGGGGTATCGTTTTTCAATTGCTTCTCCACCGGCACCCGTTATGCTTTTCACGCATCTCCCGGCAATCAACGCACCCGCCCAAAGGAGGTATGTCCCACCATGCATGTGATCGCGTCGCGGATCGACACTCAATCGGATGCATATCGGAAGAACTATGACACCATGGCGGCCCGCGTGGCCGATCTTACCACGGAACTGAACCGGTCGATGAACGAGCGCCCGGAGAAGGACCTGAACCGGTTGGTCGCGGCGGGCAAATTGCCGACCCCAAAGAAGCTGGAACTGCTGCTGGACCCCAACACGCCCTTTCTCGAAATTGCGCCGCTGGCCGCCAAGGGCATGTACGACGGCAAGATCCACAAGGCCGGCACCATCATCGGGATCGGCATGGTGTCCGGCCGGGAGGTGCTGATATCGATCAACGACCCCAGCATCAAGGGCGGTTCCTCCTATCCCATGACCGTGAAGAAAACCCTGCGCAGCCAGACCATCGCCATGGAAAACCGGCTGCCCATGGTCAACCTGCTGGATTCGGCGGGGGCCTATCTGCCGCTGCAGTCGGAGATCTTCCCGGATGTGGATGACGGCGGACGGGTCTTCTACAACCAGGCGCTGATCAGCAAGATGGGCATTCCCCAGATCACGGCCGTCATGGGGCTGTGCACCGCCGGCGGCGCCTACGTCCCGGCCATGAGCGACGAGGTGGTCCACGTGAAGGGCCACGGCGCGATCTTCCTGGGCGGCCCGCCGCTGGTCAAGGCCGCCACCGGCGAGGAGGTCACGGCCGACGAATTGGGCGGCGCCGAGGTGCACTGCGCCGAGTCGGGCGTGTCGGACTACTATGCCGAAGACGACGCCCATGCCATCGAGATGGTGCGCATGCTGGTGGCCAACCTGCCGGAAAACGCCAAGGCGCGCCTGAGCACCCGGGAGGCCCGGCCGCCGCTCTACGACCCCCGGGAGATCTACGGCATCGTGCCCGGGGATATCTCCGAGCCCTACGACATCCGCGAGGTCATCGCCCGGATCGTCGACGGCAGCGAGTTCATCGAATTCAAGGAGATGTACGGCTCGACCCTGATCTGCGGCTTCGCCTGCATCCACGGCTACCCGGTGGGCATCCTGGGCAACAACGGCATCTTGTTTTCCGAAAGTGCCCTGAAAGGCACCCAGTTCATCCAGCTGTGCGACAAGCGCCAGATTCCCCTGGTCTTCCTGCAGAACATCACCGGCTTCATCATCGGCCGGGACTACGAGCGCGGCGGCATCACCAAGAACGGCCACAAGATGGTCAATGCGGTGGCCACGGCCACCGTCCCGAAGTTCACGGTCATGGTGGGGGCCTCTTTCGGGGCCGGCAACTACGCCATGTGCGGCAGGGCCTACAGCCCCCGCTTTTTATGGACCTGGCCCAACCACCAGATCGGGGTCATGGGCGGTGCCCAGGCGGCCGACGTGCTCGTCACCCTGCAGAACGACCAGCGGGCGCGCGCGGGGCAACCGCCGTTGACCGAAGCGGAAGTGGGCTTTATCCGGGAGCCGGTGATCGCCGCCGCCCTCAAAGAGGGCAATGCCTATTACAGCACCGCCAACCTCTGGGATGACGGCATCATCGATCCGGCCAAGACCCGGGACGTCCTGGGGCTGGGCATTTCCGCGGCGCTCAACGCGCCCATTCGGAATGACGTGCACGGCTACGGCATTTTCCGCATGTAACACCAATCCATGGGGAACCGCATGTTTAAGAAGATTCTGATTGCCAACCGCGGCGAAATCGCGGTGCGGATCATGCGCACCTGCAAAGAGATGGGCATTGCCACCGTAGCGGTCTACTCCGATGCCGACCAACAGGCCCTGCATGCCCTCGAGGCCGACGAGGCGGTGGCCATCGGACCCTCCGAGCCGTCCCAAAGCTACCTGGACATCGAACGCATCGTTGCGGCAGTCAAACAGACCGGCGCCGAGGCCGTTCATCCCGGTTACGGGTTTCTGGCCGAAAACGCCGACTTCGCGGCGCGCTGCGAGCGGGAGGGCATTGTCTTCATCGGTCCGCCAGCCCGGGTGATCCGCAACCTGGGCGACAAAATCATCGCGCGCCAGATCATGCAGAAGGGCGGGGTGCCCATCATACCGGGCATGCTCGAGACGGCGCAAAATCCTGCCGCCTGGCTCGTCCATGCCGAGCAGATCGGCTTTCCGCTGCTGATCAAGGCCGCGGCCGGCGGCGGCGGGAAAGGGATGCGCATCGTCCACCATCCCGGAGAGCTGGCCGAGGCCTGTCAGGCGGCCGCCCGGGAGGCCGCCGCCGCTTTCGGCGACGGCACCGTCTACTTGGAGAAATTCCTGCCCAAGTCCCGGCACGTGGAGATCCAGATCCTGGCCGACGGCCAGGGCCACACCATCCACCTTTTCGAACGGGAGTGCTCCATTCAGCGCCGGCATCAGAAGATCATCGAAGAGACCCCCAGCCCGGCCCTGACCCCGGCCCTGCGCGCCGCCATGGGCCGGGCGGCGGTGGCGGCCGCCCGGGCGGCCGGCTATGTGAATGCGGGCACGGTGGAGTTCATCCTGGACCCGGAGGGCCGCTTCTACTTCCTGGAAGTCAACACCCGCCTGCAGGTGGAACACCCCATCACGGAGATGATCACCGGGCTGGACCTGGTGCGCCACCAGATCGAGATCGCCGCCGGCCGGCCGCTGACCCTGACCCAGGAGGAGGTGCACGGCCGGGGGCATGCCATCGAATGCCGGATCTACGCCGAAGACCCTGCCCAGAACTTCATGCCCTCGCCCGGTCGCATTGCCTTTCTCCGGGAACCCACCGGGCCGGGGGTCCGCAACGACTGCGGGGTCTATGCCGGGTTCGAGGTCCCGGTGGAGTACGATCCCATTCTCTCCAAGCTGGTGGTCCATGCCGAAACGCGGGAGCTGGCCACCCGGCGCATGATCCGGGCCCTGGCATCGTATGCGGTCCTGGGGGTGCAGACCCCCATCGACTTTCTGCTGGATGTCCTCGCCTCGGCGCCGTTCCAGGCCGGCGAGACCTATACCGATTTCATCGCCACCCATTTCGCCGACTGGTCCCCGGATCGCAAGGTGCTGGAACTGGCCGCCATCGCCTGCGTGGCGGACGCCATGGCGCCCAAGGGGCGGCCGGCCGGGCGCGCCTCCGAGGCAGCGGCCCATCCCGGCCCCTGGCGCACGTTGAACCATTGGCGGCTGTAGCCCGAGAGCGATCATCACCGGCAAGAGGAGCATCGGCTGTATGGACTTCAGATTGAAACACAAGGAAGAAACCATTGCCCTGGCGGTGGAAGCGTCGGGGGAGGGCGGTTTTGCCGCCGCTATCGGAGACAGGCGCGTGGCGGTGTCGTTCGCGCGCATTTCCGAGCATCAGATGCGCCTGACCGTGGACGGGCGTCAGGTGTTGGCCTTCGTAGCCGAAACCCCCGACGGCAAAGCGGTGATGGTCGACGGGCGCACCTTTTTGCTGGCGGACGAGCGTGCATCGGGAGCCCGTCCCCGGTCAGGCGCCGCCAACGGCCCCAAGACGGTCACGCCCCCCATGCCGGCGGTGGTGACCCAGATCCTGGTAGCCCAGGGCCAGGCGGTGGAAAAGGGACAGGGGCTGCTGGTGGTGTCGGCCATGAAGATGGACACCCTTCTTACCGCGCCTTTTGCCGGCGTAGTCACGCGGGTCAACGTGGCCGAAGGAGAAAAGGTGGCCCCCAAGCAGGTGCTGGTGGATATCGAACCCGCGGCGGCGGAGCCGGCCGCCGGACGGGCATCCTAACGATCAGGGAGGGAGCTTCATGGCGGAAAAGGATTTGATCTATAAGGTAGACGGGCATGTGGCCACCGTGACCATCAACCGGGCGGCCGCACGCAACGCCATCACGACGGAGGCAGTGGCGCTGTTCCACCAGGCCCTGGACGAGGCCCAGGTCGATCCCCAGGTGCGGGTGGTCTGCGTCACCGGCGCTGGCGACAAAGCCTTCTGTTCAGGCGCGGACCTGGGCGGCGGCATGCAGGCCGATGCCGGCCGTCGCAGCCACTTCGACAGCTATGCCCGGCTCATCAGCCGCCTTACGGAGTTTCCCAAGCCGACCGTGGCGCGGGTCAACGGGCACTGCCTGGCCGGCGGCACCGGCTTCATGCTCGCCTGCGACATCGTGATCGCCAAGGCCTCGGCCCTATTCGGCACACCCGAGGTCAACGTCGGGTTGTTTCCCATGATGATCGGCGCCCTGATCTTCCGCAACGTTCCCCGCAAGAAGGCCATGGAGATGATTCTGCTGGGCCAGCGGCTCACCGCCGCCCAGGCCCTGGAGATGGGCCTGGTGACCCGGGTGGCGGCCGATGCCGATTTCGATGCCGAGGTCGCGGCGGTGCTCACCGAGCTCGCGGCCAAGAGCCCCATCGGCCTCCGGCTGGGCAAGCAGGCCTTTGCCGCCGTCGAGCAGATGCGCCTGGCCGAGGCCGTGCGCTATCTGGCCGGCCAACTGCTCGAGGTGGCTGATACCCGGGATGCCCGCGAAGGCATCACCGCCTTCCTGGAAAAACGCGCCCCGCACTTCAAAGGAGAATAGACCGCATGCTCTACCGCTTCCACGGCCGCACCCCGTCCATCGGCAAAGAGACCTACGTCAGCGAACTGGCCCAGGTGATCGGCGAGGTGGTCATCGGCGATAACTGCTACATCGGCCACGGCGCCATTCTGCGCGGCGATTACGGCCGCATCGAAATCGGCGACGGCACTGCCGTGGAGGAGGGCGTCATCATCCATGCCCCGCCCGACCACCTCAACCGCATCGGCCGGCGCGTCACCCTGGGCCACGGGGCGATCCTGCACGGCAGCAGCGTCGGTGACGGCGCGGTCATCGGCATGGGGGCCGTGGTGAGCATCCTCAGCGACATCGGCGAGGGCGCCATCGTGGCCGAAGGCGCGCTGGTGAAATGGGGTCAGAAGATCCCGGCCCGCATGGTGGCCGTGGGCAATCCCGCCGAAGTGAAACGCGCGGTGAGCGCCAAAGACGAGGAGATCTGGTCTTTCGGCAAGCAGCTTTACGTGGATCTGGCCAGACGCTACCTGGCATCCGACCTGGAACCGCTGACCATCGACCAATGCAGGGCCGCCGGCCCGTCGGACGGTTCCATCGGCCCATTGCCCCGGGTCGGCGCCGCAACCCATGGGAGGCAAGCACATGCACGACCCTGAAAAACTGATCATCGCCAATTGCAGCGGCTTTTTCGGCGACCGGCTCTCGGCGGCCAAGGAGATGGTGCTGGGCGGTCCCATCGACGTGCTCACCGGCGATTACCTGGCCGAACTGACCATGGCGCTCCTGTTCCAGAAGAAGCTCAAGTCGCCCGAGGGCGGCTTTGTGCCCACCTTCCTCAAGCAGATGGAAGCGGTCATGGGCGAATGCCTGCAGAAGGGCATCCGGGTGGTGGCCAACGCCGGCGGCCTGAACCCCGCGGCCATGGCCCGGGCCCTCAAGGCCGCGGCCCAGACCCTGGGCCTGTCGCCCCGGATCGCCTATATCGAAGGCGACGATCTGATGCCGCGCCTGGCCGATCTGCAGCAGGCCGGCGAGAGCTTCACCCATCTGGACAAGGGCCTCCGCCTGGCCGACAGCGGGGCCGTGCCCCTTACGGCCAATGCTTACCTGGGGGCCTGGGGCATTGCCGCGGCCCTGGAACAGGGGGCCGACATCGTGGTGTGCGGCCGGGTGGCCGACGCCGCCCTGGTGGCCGGCCCCTGCGCCTGGCGTTTCGGCTGGCAACGCAGCGACTGGGACCCGTTGGCCGGGGCCTACGCCGCCGGGCACATCATCGAGTGCGGCGCCCAGGCCACGGGCGGCAACTATTCGTTCATCCACGAGGTGCCCTCCTACCGCAACGTGGGGTTCCCCATCGCCGAGATGCACCCCGACGGCAGCTTCGTCATCACCAAGCATCCCGGCACCGGCGGGCTGGTGTCGGTGGGCACGGTCACGGCCCAACTGCTCTATGAAATCGCCGCGCCGGCCTATCTGACCCCCGACGTGACGGTGCGCTTCGACACCCTGGCCCTGACCCAGGAGGGGCCCGACCGGGTGCGCGGCACGGGCACCCGGGGCGAACCGCCGCCCGAGACCACCAAGGTGTGCATCAACACCCTGGGCGGATACAAGAACGCCATGACCGTGATCCTCACCGGCCTGGACATCGAACGCAAGGCCGAGATCGTCACCGCAACCCTCTTCGACAGCCTGGGCGGCCGGGAGCGGTTCCAAACCGTGGACGTGCAGCTCGTACGCTCGGAAAAGACGGATCCCGGCACCAACGACGAGGCCTTCGCCTATCTGCGCGTCACGGTGCTGGACCCGGACGCCAACAAGGTGGGCCGGCGCTTTTCGGCCGCGGTGGTGGAGATGGCCCTGGCCAACATTCCCGGCTTCACGCTCACCTCACCGCCCGGCGACGGTGGGCCGGCGGTGGTGCACTGGCCCGCGCTGGTGGCAAACCGCCACATCCATCAGACGGTCTGCCTCGACGACCGGCCGGCGGTGGTGGTCGAGGCCGCCTGGGAGAGCGAACCCTTCACCCTGTCGCCCGCCATGCCGGAGATCCCCGCGGTTCCGGGGGGGCCGGCCGTGCGGGCGCCGCTGGGCCGGGCCTTCGCCACCCGCTCGGGCGACAAGGGCGGCAATGCCAACCTGGGCATCTGGGGCCAAACACCGGAAGCCTATGCCTTCCTGCGCAGCTTTCTGACCACCGAACGCCTCAAGGCGCTGCTGCCCGACTGCGCGCCGTTCGCCATCGAGCGCTATGAACTGCCCAATCTGCTGGCCGTCAACTTCTACATCCGCGGCCTTTTGGGCGACGGTGTGGCCGCCTCGGTGCGCAGCGACCCCCAGGCCAAGACCCTGGGGGAATACCTGCGGGCCAAAGTCGTGGAGATGCCGGCCGCGATCCTGGTGACCGATCCGGATGGAAAGGAGATTCGATGAAAGCATTGTGCGCCGATCTGGCCTGGGAGCAGGATCGCCTGGACGCCCTGGTGAGCGGCATCGCCCCCGGAGCGTGGGAAACCCTGGCCCCGTGCGGCAACTGGACGGTCAAGGACGAGATCTGCCATCTGGCCTACTTCGACTACACGGCGCGCCTCGCGGCCACCGATCCCGCGGCGTTCCAGCGCCACCTGGTCGAGGATCTGGGCCGGATCAAGGACATGGACGAGGCCACCGCCATCACCCTGGCCAAGGGACGGGCCATGGCCACCGGCGAGCTGCTGGCCTGGTGGCGGCAAGAGCGGCGGCAACTGGTCGAGGCCCTGGAGCGCCTTGCCCCCAAGGACCGCCTGCCGTGGTACGGGCCGCCCATGAGCGCGCGTTCGTTCGCCAGCGCCCGGCTGATGGAGACCTGGGCCCACGGCCAGGATATCTACGACGTGCTCGGCGTCGCGCGGCCCGCCAGCCCGGGGCTGCGCCACATCGCCCACCTGGGGGTGACCACCTTCGGCTGGAGTTTCGCCAACCGGGGCCTGCCGGTTCCCGAGGCGGCCGTGCACGTGGAACTGACCGCGCCCGCGGGCGAGATCTGGAGCTGGGGCGACGAGACCGCGGCCCAGCGCATCAGCGGGCCGGCCGTGGATTTCTGCCTGGTGGCCACCCAGCGCCGGCACGTGGACGACACCGCCCTGGTGGTGATCGGCGAGGTGGCCCGAAAGTGGATGGAGCTGGCCCAGTGCTTTGCCGGGCCGCCCACCCTGGGGCCGGCCGCCGGAACCCGGGGCATTCTCAAGCAGCGCGCCTAAACAAGGTCTGGAGGTTTGGATGTATCCCTATCTGTTCAGTCCCATCCGCATCAACCGGCTGGAAATCAAAAACCGCATCGCCTATCCGGCCCTGGGGCTGGCCTATTCCCATGACCGTCGGCTCAACGACCGCTACTTCCACTACTTCCGCGAAATCGCCCGGGGCGGCGCCGGCATCGTGACCGTGGGCCCCGTGGGGGTCGATGTGCTCGGCGCCGGCTTTCTGGTGCTGACCCTGGACAACGACGGCGCCATCGCCGATTTCAGGCGCCTGGCCGATGCCATCCGGCGCGAAGGCGCCAGCCCCTGGATTCAGCTCTTCCACGCCGGCGGCTATTCCCATCCCATCCTCATCGACAACCAGACCCCCATGGCGCCCTCGGCGGTCTTCTCCAACTACTCCCGCACCACGCCCCGGGAGATGACCCTCGACGATATCGCCAAGGTCCAGGAGGCCTTCGCGGCCGCGGCGCAGCGGGCCCGGCAGGCCGGCTTCGACGGCGTGGAGATCATCGCCAGCGGCGGCTACCTGCTCACCCAGTTCTGGTCGCCGCTCAAGAACCAGCGCACGGACGATTACGGCGGCAGTTTCGAAAACCGCGGGCGCTTTGCCCGGGAGACGATCCAAAAGGTGCGCGCCGCTGTGGGGGAAGAATTTCCCATCGGCATCCGCATGGCCGGCAACGATTTCGTGCCGGGCAGCAACAGCGACGCGCAGACCCCGGCCATCGCCCGGGTCTATGAAGCCGCCGGGGTGGACGTGATCAACGTCACCGGTGGCTGGCACGAGACCCGGGTGCCCCAGTTGCCCATGGAACTGCCCCGGGCGGCCTATGGCTATCTGGCCTTGAACATCAAAAAGGCCGTGTCCGTGCCGGTGATGGCTTCCAACCGCATCGCCAGCCCCGACGCCGCCGACAAACTGCTGCGCGACGGCTACGCCGACATGGTCAACCTGGGACGGGTGCTCATCGCCGATCCCTTCTGGCCGCAAAAGGCCTTCGCCGGCCGCGCCGCCGAGATCCGGCCCTGCACGGCCTGCGGCCAGGGGTGCGCCGACCAGGTGTTCCGCGGCGCGGCCGTTTTCTGTGCCGGCAACCCCCGCGCCGGCTTCGAGGCCGAGCGTACCGTTGTAAAAACCGATGCGCCCAAACGCATCCTGGTGGCCGGCGCCGGCCCGGCCGGCCTGGAGGCCGCCGTCACCGCGGCCCAAATGGGCCACCGCGTGGAGATCTGCGAGCAGTCGGGCGACATCGGCGGGCAACTGTGGCTGGCCGGCGCGCCGCCGCATAAGCAGGAGTATCTGGAGTACATCCGCTACTACCGGGCCATGCTCGACCGGCTGGAGATCCCGGTGCACCTGAACACGCCGGTGGACGCGGCCCTGATCCAATCCCGCAAACCGGAGCATGTCATCGCCGCCACCGGGGCCGAGGCGCTGCGGCCGCCGATTCCCGGCGTGGACGCCGAGGGCGTGCTCACCGCCTGGGAGGTGTTGCGCGCCAATCCGCCCCTGGGCCGTTCGGTGGCCATCATCGGCGGCGGCGCCGTGGGTCTGGAAACCGCCCTGTTCGTGGCGGCCAAGGGCACCATCAACGCCGAAACGCTCGCCTTTCTCTTCACCTATAGGGCCGCCTCGGAAGAGCGGCTGCGGGAATTGCTGTTCAACGGCAGTTCCAAAGTCACGGTGTTCGAGATGCTGCCCCGGGCCGGCGGCGATGTGGGGCGCTCCACCCGCTGGGTGCTCTTCGAGCGCCTCAAGCAGTACGGGGTGACCATCGAAACCAGTGCCAAGGTGACCGAGCTGACCGCCCGCGCGGTGAGCTGGGAACAGGACGGCAGCGTCCAAAGCCGGCCGTTCGACCAGGTCATCGTGGCCTCGGGCGCGCGTCCGGTCAACGCCCTGGCCGCGCGCCTCGCGGCCCTGGGCATCCCCTTTACGGCGGTGGGCGACTGCACCGGGCCGCGCAAGATCCAGGATGCCATCCACGGCGGTTTCCTGGCCGCCCTCAACCTCGACCAGCATCAGAAACAGGGAGAAGCCGCATGAGCGCAAATTTGTACTTCACCAAAGAGCACGAGCAGGTGCGCAAGGCCCTGCGGGACTTCGTGACCAAGCGGATCAATCCCTTCGTGGACGAATGGGAGGAAAAGGGCGCCGCGCCCCTGCACGACCTGTTCAAAGAGATGGGCGAACTGGGGTTCCTGGGCATCCGCTACGACGAGCGCTACGGCGGCCTGGGCCTGGACTACTGGTATGAGACCGTGATGCTCGAAGAGATCGCCCGGGCGCGCTGCGGCGGGGTGCCCATGGCCATCGCCGTCCAGACCAACATGGCCACCCCGGCCATCGCCGAGTTCGGCAGCGACTATCTCAAGGACAAGTATCTGCGCGCGGCCATCCGCGGCGAGATGGTGGGGGCCATCGCCGTCACCGAACCGGACGCCGGCTCGGACGTGGCGGCCCTGCGGACCTTCGCCCGCAAAGAGGGCGACGTCTACGTGCTCAACGGCTCGAAGACGTATATCACCAACGGCACCCAGGCCGATTTTCTGACGCTGCTGGCCCGCACCAGCGAGGCGCCGGGCTATCATTCGTTCAGCCTCTTCGTGGTGCCCACCGCCCTGCCCGGATTCAAGATCAGCAGGAAACTCGACAAGCTGGGCATGCGCAGCAGCGACACGGCCGAGTTGTACTTCGACGACCTGCGCATTCCGGCCGAAAACCGCATCGGCCAGGAGGGCGAAGGCTTCATCTACCAGATGCAACAGTTCCAGCACGAACGCTTCTCGGCGCTGCCCATCTGCTACATCGGTGCCGAAGAGATGATCCGCGAGACCGTGGCCTACATCAAGAAGCGCATCGTTTTCGGCAAGCCGTTGATCAAAAAGCAGGTGCTGCGCCACCGGCTGGTGGACTGGCTCAGCGAGATCGAGTGCCTGCGCCAGCTCACCTATCACATCGTGCGCCTCAAGATGGCCGGCCAGGATGCCACCAAGGAGATCTCCATGGGCAAACTGATCGGCGGGCGCCTGCTCAACCAAGTGGCCGACGGCTGCCTGCAGATGTACGGCGGCCTGGGGTTCATGAACGAGATGCACGTCTCCCGGTTCTTCCGGGACGCCCGGCTGATCTCCATCGGCGCGGGCGCCAGCGAAGTGATGAGCGATATCATCGCCAAACTCGAAGGGTTCTGACAGCGGAACCCGTCGGGAGTTCCATAGTCGAAGTTCCATAACGTACGGAGGGTCCAGTGTAACCATCAACCATTCAAAAAGGAGCTGGGGTCATGAAGATCAACATCGGTTATCTGCTCTACAAGCGGGCCATGCTGAGTCCCAAACTGGAGGCCCTCGTGGTCGGAGAGGTGCGGCGTTCTTATCCGGAATTGAACGCAGGCGCCAACCGGGTCGCCAACGCCATGCGCAGGATGGGAGTCCAGCGGGGGGATCGGGTGGCGGTGCTGGCCCTCAACGATCCCGAGTACCTGGAACTCTTCTTCGGCCTGGCCAAGATCGGCGTGGTGATGGTGCCGCTCAACCACCGCCTGGCGCCGCCCGAGGTGGCCTACATCGCCAACGATTGCGGGACCCAGACCTTCATCTTCGGCAAGGAGTTCGTCCCGGTGGTCGAGGCCATCCGCGATCAGATCCCGGCCAAGCGCTTCATTGGCATCATGGACAATCCCCCGGCCTGGGCCCGGCCCTACCCAGCGGTTTTCGGTGACGCCCCGAGCGACGAGCCCGAGTATATCGGCGGGGACGACGACACCCTGACCATCCTCTATACCTCGGGAACGACCGGCCGGCCCAAAGGGGCCGAACTGACCCATAACGGCTACTACCACACCTCGGTGGACCTCAAGGCCACCCTCACCGATGTCGGCACGCGCATGCTGATGCCGCTGCCCCTGTTTCACATCGGCGCCCTGGCGCCGGTGCCCATGTGCGCCCACTTCGGCTCGACCATGATCTTCCAGCGGACGTTCGAGCCGGCCGAATTTCTCAAGCTGATCCAGACCGAGCACATCTCCTGGTTCGGCTCCGTGCCCCAGGTGCTGATGTTCCTGCGCTCGGTGCCGCAGTTCGAGACCTTCGACTGGTCCACCATCAAGCTGGCCCTGGTCTATGCGGCACCCGTGCCGGTGCCCCTGATCAAGGCCTTTGCCGAAAAGGGCATGGGGGTGCGCCAGCTCTACGGTCTGACCGAGTGCACCGGTCCGGCCTCGGTCATCGACGCCGAGTGGGCGATCCAGAAAGCCGGCTCCTGCGGCCCGCCCTTCTATCACACCGATATCCGCGTGGTGGACCTCGAGGGCAAGGATTGCGCCCCGGACGTGCCCGGCGAGGTGCTGATGCGCACCACCCACCTCATGAAGGGCTACTACAACAATCCCACGGCCACGGCCCAGACCATCATCGACGGCTGGCTGCACACGGGCGACATCGCCAAGATGGATGCCGACGGCTTCCTGTATATCCTGGACCGCAAGAAGGACATGATCATCTCCGGCGGCGAGAACATCTATCCGGCCGAAGTGGAAGAGTGCCTGCACGCCCACCCGGCCATCGCCGACGTCGGGGTGATCGGCATTCCGGACGATACCTGGGGCGAAGCCGTCAAGGCCATCGTGGTGCTCAAAAAGGGCGAGAGTCTCACCCAAGAGGCCCTCATCGAGTGGTGCCGGGACAAGCTGGCGCGTTTCAAGACGCCCAAGCAGGTGGTCTTCATCGACCAGATCCCGCGCACGCCCACCGGCAAGATTCTCAAACGGGTGCTGCGGGAAAAATTCAGTTAGGCGGAAAAGAGAGGCCATGTCGACACGAACCAGCAACACCGGCGTTCAGGAATATTTCAGCCAGGAGCAGGCGCGTCTGCGCCTGGCGGTAAGGGAGCTGATCAAGAAGGAAGTGATCCCCCATATCGATGAATGGGAAGAGGCCGGCGGTTTTCCGCGCTCTTTGTATGACCAGTTCGGAGAACTGGGCTTTTTGGGGGTCGGCTACCCGGAAGAGGTGGGCGGCAGCGGCGGTGATCTTTTCGACCAGATCGCCATGGCCGAAGAAGTCATGCGGGCCGGCTCCGGCGGTTTCGCCGCCGGCATCGGCTCGTTGAACATCGCCCTGCCGCCCATCGTCCGCAAAGGGACCGGCGAGCAGATTGAGCGGTTCGTCAAGCCGGTTCTGGCGGGAAAACGCATCGCGGCCCTGGGCATTACCGAACCGGGCGGCGGGTCGGATGTGGCCAATCTGCAGACCACCGCCGTGCGGGACGGCGACGGATATATCGTCAACGGCAGCAAGACCTTCATCACCAGCGGCGTGCGCGCCGACCAATTGACCTGCGCGGTGCGCACCGGAGGGCCCGGCGCCCATGGCATCAGCTTTCTGGTCATCGAGCGCGACACGCCCGGTTACGCGGTGGGCAAGAGCCTGAAAAAGACCGGGTGGTGGGCCTCGGACACGGCCGAGATCTTTTTCGACAACTGCCGGGTGCCGGCCGTTAACCTCATCGGTGCAGAGAACCAGGGTTTCTATACCATCATGGAGAATTTCCAGGCGGAGCGGTTGCAGTTGAGCGTCATGGCCAACATGACCGCTCAACTCGCCCTGGAGGAGGCGCAGCGCTATACCCGGGAGCGGCAGGCCTTCGGCAAGCCGCTCGCGGGGTTTCAGGTGACCCGCCACAAGCTGGCGGACATGGCCACCCTGGTGGAGGTCAGCCGGGAGTTCACCTACCGCGTGGCCGCGAGGATCAACGCCGGCATCGACCAGGTCAAGGAGGTCTCCATGGCCAAGAACTTCGCCTGCAGTGTCGGCGACCGGGTCACCTACGACGCGGTGCAGCTGTTCGGCGGATATGGCTACATGCGCGGCTGTCTGGTGGAACGGCTCTTCCGGGACAACCGGATTCTTTCCATCGGCGGCGGCACCACCGAAATAATGAAAGAGATCATTTCCAAATTGATGTAGTCCGTGTCCATCCTCATCCACGGCCCGGGGTGGGTGCTGCCGGCAGGACCGGGCAGCTGGACCATAGTACCTGTTTTTCCTGCTGGTGGGCCTCGCCCAAGCCGCCATCCAAAGTTCAGTGCGCAAATTATGGTGCAAATCATATTGAACGGGAAATTTTCATACCCTGCGATCCCCTCGAATTCCGGAAAAAGTTAAAAATACAGATAGTTGTAAAGTGGCATGAGCGTTGCCTAAGAAACCGATTCAGAACTTTGCGTGAATTAATTCTTCAAGCGGCGTTGACGCTTCTCCAATTGTGTTGAATTATATGTGAAATTCAAATTGTGCGGTGTCCGTAATTCTTCTGAAACAATTTCTTCAAATTCTACTTGACTCCTTATCGGAAGAAGAGCATATTCACGCGAAAATTGCTTGAAGAATAGCAAAGGCTTCGAAAAAACCAAATAATATCAAATAAAAAAAGATCAAAAAATGGTACGATACTCCATTAAAGCGGACAGGTTGTATCCTTGGCTATTGCTGGTGTTCATTGCATCAGTTGTCGGGATGGTCGTTTGGCAATCTCTTTCCATGACCCACTCTTCCTCACATGCACTGCCATGGCTGCAGTTGATGCACAGCTATCTGGGCATGAGCCTGAGCTTCGTCGCCATGCTGACCCTGGTGTGGCGCATCACATTCGCCATGCGGTACAAGGCGTATCCCCCCGTGCAAACGGCTTTTTTGCCCGATGTTTCGGTCATTATACCGGCCTTCAACGAAGGCGCCCAGATCCTGGACACGGTGCGCAGCGTCATGGCCAGTCGCTATCCCGGTAAAAAGCTCCAGGTCATCTGCGTGGATGACGGATCGGCGGACGACACGTGGCGCTGGATGGTCAAGGCGAACAAGCAGTTTCCCAAAAACGTGCATCTCATCCGTCAGCCGGTCAACAGCGGCAAGCGCCATGCGTTGATGGCCGGTTTCGCCCAAGCCACCGGCCAGGTATTCGTGACCATCGATTCCGATTCCGAGGTGTTGCCCGATACCCTGCGGCACCTGGTCAGTCCCTTTGTGGTCGATCCGCGTGTCGGGTCGGTGGCCGGCAACGTTCGGGTGTTGAACATGAAAGAGGGCGCCATCCCCAAGATGATGGACGTCTCTTTTACCAGTGCCTTCGATTTCATCCGTGTAGGCCAGAGCGTCTATGGCGGCGTATTCTGTACCCCCGGCGCACTCTCCGCCTACCGGGCCGCAACCATAAAGCCGTTGCTGGCGGGCTGGTCGGTCCAGACCTTCATGGGCAACCCGGCCAATATCGGTGAAGACCGTGCCCTGACCAACCTGGTGATCGCTTCGGGCATGCGGGTGGTCTACCAGCGGGAAGCGGTGGTACTGACCAAGGTCCCGGTGAATTTTACCGGTTTGCGGCGGATGCTGACCCGCTGGGCGCGCAGCAACGTGCGCGAGAACCTCGTGATGTTCGGATTTATTTTCGGCCACTTCCGCCCCAACGACAGTGGCAGCAACTGGGTACGGTTGTTCAGTCTGACCCAGATGATGCGCATGACCTTTACCGAAGCGTTCAAGTGCGCGGTCCTGGTCCAACTCTTTTTAGAGCCTTTGGGGACGCTGGTCGTGCTCGCCACGGGAGCCGTGCTCTCCGCCATCCTGCCTGCCGTCGTCTATTTTCTGCAGCATCGCAGCCTGTTCGGATTGAAATGGTCTCTGCCGTTCTCCTTTTACTGGCTCGCCAGCCTGTGGTGGATTCCCCTGTGGGGTGTCCTCACGGCCTCCCAATCGGGCTGGCTGACCCGGGGCGCACCGGCCAAGGCACCCCAGTTCCAGCCGGCGCCGGCCATGGCCGCCCCAGCCGGGGTCGCTCCATCCAACGTATCGGTTCGGGCAGCCTGACCCAGTTCCGGCGTTTAAGAAAATCGCGTCCTTCAAAGGGCGGTGAAGGGGAGAATTCCCACACCGCCCTTCATGTCTCCAGGCCAAGTCAACCGCCCCTCGAATCTTTGGCCGACAATTTGCATCATCCGCCTGTGGTTTGAACCCGTCCTTTTCAGGATCTCCTGCGGGCGCGCCGGTTCTGAACGAGCGATCGCCGGCGCAGCCGGAGGAAAACCGGAAAGGGGGGCGAAACCCGTCAATTTACTGACGATGGCAGAGAATTGCGCACAGCGCAGGCAGAGACCGGCAGGAACGGCACCATGGAAAAAATCCGCATCACCGCAGTCGAAAAAAACATCAACAACTGCGTCATCGAGACCTTCGATACCATGCTTTCCATGCCCATGGCCAAGGTGGGGATGGTCACCGACCCGGGACTCAATGAGCGGCGGTTGGTGAGTGCCGTGCATTTCGCCGGCGAGGTGGTCGGCACCATGAGCCTGCATGTGAGCCAGGAGTTCGCCACCCTGATCACCATCGGCATGCTGGGTATCGAAGAGGGCCAGATCGACAACGAGGAGGAGATCAAGGACGTTCTCGGCGAACTGGCCAACATCATCAGCGGCAATTTACGCAGCGAGTTTCAGGACGGCGACCTGGCCTGTGTCATCTCCACCCCCTCGATCACCCGCGGTTCGGATTTCAAGATCGAGCCCAGCAAAATGGGCGATCTGCACAAGTGGATTTTCAGGCACAAGAAACATGAGCTGATTGTCGAGATCACACTCAAGGAGGATCTGGGAGCCAAAGCTGAAATCGCCGGCATCGCCCAACTGGACAGCGTCGAGATCCAAGCCAAGATCAATTCGGTGGATATCCCCACCACCGTGATCAATAGCGTCATCGATGTATTCTATACCATGCTTTCCATGGAAACCGAGAACATCCCCGAAGTACCCGAGGGATTCCGGGAAGATAAGCGCACTGTCGGTACGGTCAGCTTTGCCGGCGATGTGCAGGGCTTATTCAACATCCAGGTGAACGATGACTTCGCCCGCACCATGACGGCCGCCATGCTGGGCATCTCGGTGGACGAGATCGGCAGCGAAGAAGAGGTCTTCGATGTGCTGCGCGAGTTGAGCAACATCATCGGCGGCAATCTCAAATCCGCCTTCGTGGATGTGGGCCTCTCCTGCGTACTTTCCACTCCGGCCATCACCAACGGCCGCGATTTCCGAGTCGAATCGCTGAACATCATCAAGACCCAGCGGTTTCTGTTCTCCTGCGGCGGCAACACCATCATCGTGGATGCCGGGATCAAGCGGGACGATTTCGACGAATCCAGGCTGGCTGCCAAGACTTCCACCAGCAAAAGGAATGAAGCCGAGGAGGAGGCCGATGCGGAGTTGCGCAACCTGAGCCTGATCATGCAGATTCCCATCGAATTGACGGTGGAACTGGGCCGTACCAGCCGTCGCATCAACGAGGTGCTCAAGCTGGGGCAGGGATCGGTGGTGGAACTGAGCCAGCTGGAGGGGGAGCCGGTGGATGTGCTGGTCAACGAGACCCTTATCGCCAAAGGCGAGGTGGTGGTCGATCGAGAGAAGTACGGGATCCGCATCGTCGAGGTAGTCAGCCGCAAGAAGCGGGTGGACAGCTTTCGGTGAAATCCCCGCGCGAACCGTTTCAGACTATTTCCGGCGCTTCTTCCAAAACCCATTGTGCAAGGCCTGCGCTTCGATTATGATCGGCGTTGGCGATTCTGGAGAACCATGACGTCGCCGTTCATGAGCATGGGTGGAAGCAAATGGAAAAAGATAAAGTCATCTCCATCGAGTCTCTGGGCGGGCCGCTTTACAGCATGCTGCGCAATGTGCTGCGCATGGTCCCCGAGCGGGACCAGAACGATGTGGCGTTGCAGCGACTGCTGGCGTTTCGCCTGCGCATCGATGGCGAAGGCGCCACCCGCGAATACCTGATGCGCATGATCCGCGACATGATTCAATGCCGCTATACGGGGCGGCTCTATGACTTTTTGAAAAACGACAAGCTTTCCGGCGCTTGCAGCCCCCAGCCGCCGGCACCCGGTGACCCCCCCGAAACCGCGTGAAGTAAAATTTGGAACCCGCCGCTACTCGTATCGCAGGGCCTCGATGGGATCGAGCTGCGCCGCCTTCTGGGCCGGCAGGTAGCCAAAGGCGATACCCACCGCGCCCGAGAAGAAGAAAGCCAGGGCCACGATACCCGGTTTGAAGATGAAGGGCACGCCGATGAGGCGGGCGCCGAGCACCGAGGCGCCCAGGCCCAGAAGAATTCCGAGGATTCCGCCGAAGGCGGCCAGCACCACGGCCTCCACCAGGAATTGCAGCAGGACCTCTTCGCGCATGGCACCGATGGCCAGGCGGGTGCCGATCTCCCGGGTGCGCTCGGTGACCGAGACCATCATGGTGTTCATGATGCCGATGCCGCCCACCAGCAGGCTGACACCGGCCACGGCGCTGAGCAGGGCGGTCATGATGGTGGTGGTGCTGGTGAAGGTATCGATGATCTCTTTCATGTCGCGGACATGGAAATCGTCATCCTGGCCGGCCTTGATCATGCGGCGTTCGCGCATGAGACCTTCGATGTCGGTTTTGACGGCCTGGGTGGAGACTCCCGGTTCCACCGAGACGATGATATTGCGCACGTCGGTGTTGCCGGCGATGCGGCGCTGAAAGGTGCGCAAGGGGATCACGATCACGTCGTCCTGATCCTGACCGAAGGTGGAGGCCCCTTTGGATTGAAGGGTGCCGACCACCTTGAAGGAAATCTTGCCCACCCGCATCGCCTTGCCGATGGGAGAGACCGTTCCGAAAAGCTCTTTCTGCACGGTCTGCCCCAGGACGCAGACGCTCTTGCCGGCTTTGAGTTCGGCGTCGTTGAAGAAGCGCCCGTCGGCCAGTTGCCAGCCTTGCACCGTGAAGTAGGCGTTGGTCACGCCGCTGATGGTGGTGGAACGGTTGGCGCTGCCCAGGATGGCCTGGCCGGCGGTGTCGGCCGTGGGCGCCACAGCCCGCAATCCGGCCACGCTGTTTTCGATGGCCCTGGCGTCGGCCAGTTCGAAGGGCTTCGATGCGGCCCGCACGCCGCCCGGCCCGTGGGGGCCCAATCCCGGCCGTACATACAGGATGTCGCTGCCCAGCTTGGAGATGTCCTGGGTCACCTTGACCGTGGCGCCGCTGCCCAGGGTGACCATGATGATTACGGCCCCCACGCCGATGACGATTCCCAGCATGGTGAGCGACGAGCGCAGCGCATTGCGCAGGATGGTGCGCTGGGCCAGCAGGTAGATTTCCCACAAAATCATTGTATCGCCTCGATAATGCCATCCCGGAACTGGATCTGACGGTGGGCGTAGGCCGCCATGTCGGGCTCATGGGTCACCATGACGATGGTGATGCCCTGCCGCTGATTGAACTCCACCAGCATCTCCATCACCTCTTTGCTGCGCGCCGAGTCCAGGTTGCCGGTGGGTTCGTCGGCCAGAAGGACTTTGGGCCGGCCCACCAGGGCCCGGGCGATGGCCACCCGCTGCTGCTGGCCGCCGGACAGCTCGCTGGGCGTGTGATCGGCCCAGTCGGCCAGGCCGACATCGGCCAGGGCCCGCATGGCCAGTTCTCGCCGCTTTCTGGCCGTCATGCGGCGGTATATCAAGGGCAGCTCGACGTTTTCCAGGGCCGAGGTGCGGTTGAGCAGGTTGAAGCCCTGGAAGATGAAACCCAGGAAGTTGCGGCGCAGCACCGCACGCTGGTCCAGCGAGAGATGCTCCACCTGGACATCGGCGAAACGATAACTGCCCTGGCTGGGGGAATCCAGGCAGCCCAGGATGTTCAAGCAGGTGGATTTTCCCGATCCGCTGGGGCCCATCATGGCCACGAATTCGCCCTGGCGGATGGTCAGGTCGATGCCGTCCAGGGCGCGTACCGTGGCCTGGCCTTCGCCGTAAATCTTGGTGACGCCCCGCAGCTCGATCAGATCTTCGCCTCTGGCGGCGGTTGCGATCATGGGATCATTCCTTGGGGGTGACGGTATAGAGGATCACCGGCATACCCACTTTCAAATCCGGGGAGGTCACGGCGGTGATGGCGCCATCCGTGGCTTCCACCGTCACGGTCACCGCTTCCGGACGGTTCTCCTTGAGGATCCAAATCCTGGCCTGCTTGGTCTTGTCCGGACTCTCATCGTCGGCAGACCGGCTGGGCCGCGAAAAGCGCGGGCGCGGCATCAGGGCGCTGACCAGCCCCCCTTCGCGCTTGGGCTTTTCGGTGCGCTGAACCGGCGTGAAACGCAGGGCCGTATTGGGCACGAGCAGCGCCTTTTCGATGGTCAGCACATTGATGGTCGCCGTGGCGGTCATGCCCGGACGCAACAGCAGATCGGGGTTCTCCACTTGCAGCACGCTCTTGTAGGTCACGACCCCCTCGGTGGTCTGGGCCCCGTACCGCACCTGGGTGATCTGCGCCGCAAAGTTGCGGTCCGGATAGGCGTCTACGGTAAAGGAGGCCGATTGCCCCGGCTGGATCTGGCCCACGTCGGCTTCGTCCACATCCACCTGCAGCTCCATATGGCGCAGGTCTTCGGCCAGGGTGAAGAGCACCGGCGCCTGCAGTGAAGCCGCCACGGTCTGACCGACCTCCACATCCCGGCTCAAGACGATGCCGTTGATGGGCGAGTAGATCACGGTCTTCCCGAGGTCGGCTTCGTCGGATTGCAGGGTCGCCTGGGCTTTCTCGATGGCCGCCACGGCGGCGTCCACGGCCGCGATGGCCCGCTCCAGATCGGCCTCGGTCTGCTCCAGGTCTTCCTGGGAGGGCAGTTTGTTCTCGGTCAGCGCCCGGGTCTTGCGCTGGCGGGCCAGCTTCTTTTCCTGGGCCTGGCGGGTGGCCAGGGCTTCCTTGTAACTGGCCTTGGCCGAGGCCAGTTCAGCCTTGGAGCGGGCCACCGCGGCCCGGTACTTGGAGTCGTCCAGGTAGGCCAGGGGCTGGCCTTTCTGGATGGTATCGTTGTAGTCGGCCCTCAGGGAAACGATGATGCCCGACAGCTCGCTGCCCACCTGCACCTGATTGGTGGCCTGCAGGTTGCCGGTGGCCACCACCGTGAGCATCAAGTCCCCCCGGCGCACCGGCTGGGTGTGGTAGTCGACGGTGCCGTTGCGGCCGCCGAGGCTCCAGGCGAAAAGCACGGCGGTTATGATCGACGCCACGCCTGCCCCGGCGGCCCAGCGGATCAGACGCCTGCGCCGGCCGGCGGCAGCCACCCGGGTCATGGTTTCACTCACCGAAATTTCTGATTTCTCCAACATAGGCCTCAACTTTTTTTCTCCCCGGAGGGGGGCGGTTCTTTTTCCAGGCTGAACGGCTGCCAGCCGCCGCCCAGGGCTTTGTAGATCCGGACCAGGTCGGAGAGCACCGCGCCGCGGCTGACGGCCAGTTGATCTTCGAAGGAGAGCAGCGAACGCTGGGCGTCGAGCACCTCGCTGAAACCGGTCAGGCCGGTGATGTATTGCTGCTTGGCCAGTTTTTCCGCCAGGCGCGCGGCATCGGCGGCAGCCCGCAGGTTTTCCGCCTTGCGCTGCTCCTTGGCATAGGCCGTCAAGGCGTTTTCCACCTCCTCCAGGGTGGACAGAATGGCGGCCTCGTAACGGATGAGGGCTTGTTCCTGGAGCTCTTCCTGCACATGGATGTTGGCGCGGATGGCGCCGGCCTTGAACAACGGCCAGCTGAAAGATGGGCCGAACGACCAGACCTGGCTGCCTGAAGAGAAGAGATCGCCCGTGGATCGCGACTCCAGCCCGATCGATCCGCTGAGGGTGAACTTGGGATAAAGATCGGCCGAGGCTTCGCCGATACGAGCCGTCTGGGCCGCCAGTTCCCGTTCGGCCTTGCGGATGTCCGGCCGCTGGCGGATCGCGTCGGCCGGCACGCCCACGGCCAGGGCCAGGTCGGCCTCGGGAATGGGGCGCACCGGAGAGAGCCGGGCATGCAGCGACCCTGCCGGACGCCCGGTGAGCAAGGCCAGGCGGTTCATGGCGGCCTCCAGGCCCACCTCCAGATCGGTGAGCTTGGCCCGGGAGCTTTCCAGGTTGTAGCGCGCCTGGGCCACGGCCAGCTCGTCGCCCCCGCCGGCCTGGCTCAGGGCCGAGAGCAGGTGCCAGGTCTGCTCCTGGGCCGCCACGTTGTCCCGGGCCACGGCCAGGCGCACCTGGTAGGTGCGCAGATCGATATAATTGACCGCCACTTCCGCCAGCAGGCTGACCACGACCGAGCGCAGATCCTCGACGCTGGCCTCCAGGTCGGCCTGGGAGGCTTCCACCGACCGCCGGACACCGCCGAAGAGATCGATTTCCCAGCCGGCATCGAAACCCAGGGTGTACATTTCGGAGGTGCCGCCGGCATCGCGGCCGAAGAACTGGGACATCCGATTGGAGCCCGTACTGTCGCCCTGGTCGCTTTTTTTGGCCGAGCCGCTGGCCTCCAGATTCGGAAAGAGGGGGGCGCTGCTGATCACCCGGCGATGCCGCGCCTCGCGCACCCGCGACAGCGCCTGGTGAACATCCAGGTTTTGCACGGCCGCCTGATGCACCAGCTCGGTGAGCAAGGGATCTTTGAGCACCTGCCACCACTGGGCCAGGCGCTGGGCATCCTGCCGGGTTGCGGACGGATCCGCGGTATGCCACTGAGCCGGCAGTCGGGGGGCCGGCGGCTGGTAATCCGGTCCCACGGCACAACCCGTCAGGGTCAGCGCTGCGGCCAGAATCATGGCCTTGGTCCGCGTCAAAGGGCTCCGGCCGGCCGGTATGGAAAGGGGAGCATTGGTCATATGCGTCTGCTTTCTCCTATAGCGCTTTTTAGCGCCCGATTGTGGAGAAATTGTGGAGAAATGATGGGCTTTTGCGCCAGACGCCGGAAGGCAATTGAATTTCCCCGCAAAATGTTTTTAAAAGAACCCATGCGCATCAAGCTGGCCTACAAGTTGTTCGGCGCCTTTTTCCTGATCCTGGCCATCGTGGTCGGGGCCGTGCTCTTTGCGCGCCACCTCTTCTTCCTCAATTTTCACAACTACATCCGGCAGGTGGAGATCGAAAAGCTGCGCAGCCTGGTGCCGGCCCTGCAGACGGAATACCGGGCCAATCACGGATGGGAGGGGCTGCGCAGCGATCTTGCCCACTGGCAGCGGGTGATCGGGGTGCTGTCGGACCTCATGAAGGCTACTCCCGGACAGGTCGACCCGGAGCCGGCCCCGGTCAACGAGGAGGCCGCCCCCCAGCAGGCGTCTCCCTTGAAAGTGTTGCCCCGGGGGGGGCCGCCGGGGGTGTTGCTGATGGATGACCGGCGGCGGCCGATCATCGGTATTCCGGGCGACGAAGATCGTCAGCAGCTAGTGGCTATCGAAGTGGACGGTCAAATCGTCGGCTGGCTGGGGCTGGAAAAGCATACCCCCTTCAAATCGGGCGCTCCCCCCGACTGGCTGGAAAGCCAGGCCCGGCAGCTCTATCTGCTGGCCGGTACCGTTATCCTGCTGACGGCATTGATCGCTTTTTTCCTCTCGCGCCATTTGCTCGGGCCGGTGCAGCGCCTGGCCCGGGGAACCCGGGATCTGGCCAACCGCGACTTCAGTGTGCGCATCGCGCCCACCACCGCCGACGAATTGGGGCAGCTGGCCGAAAATTTCAACACCATGGCCCAGACCCTCGACCAGTACGAGAGCATGCGGCGCCAGTGGCTCACCGACATCTCCCATGAACTGCGCACGCCCCTCGCCATTTTGCGCGGAGAGATCGAGGCGCTCCAGGACGGCGTGCGGCCGCCCACCCCCGACAATCTGGCTTCCCTGCACGCCGAAATCCTGCGCATCGGCAAACTGGTCGATGACCTGCACCTGCTCTCCCTGGCCGAGTCCGACATGCTGCATTTGAACCCCCGGCCCATTTCACCGGCCTCCGTGTTGCAGGGTGCGGCGGAAAACCACCGACCCCATCTGGCCCAAGGCCGGATCAAGCTCGAACTGGGCCTGGAGGAGGTTCTGGCACTGCGGATCAAAGCCGACGCGGATCGACTGGAGCAGGTATTCGCCAACCTGATGGAGAACGCGGGCAAATACATCCAGCCCCCCGGCATCCTGCGGATCACGGGACGCGCCGGTACCGACGGCCTGACGCTGCGCTTCGAAGATTCCGGCCCCGGTGTCCCCGCCGAGGCGTTGCCGCGGCTCTTCGACCGGCTCTACCGCGTGGAAAACTCCCGCAACCGCGTCTCGGGCGGCAGCGGGTTGGGGCTCTCCATCTGCAAGCATATCGTGGAAAGCCACGGTGGCCGGATCTGGGCCGAAGCCAGCGCGCTGGGCGGTCTGTGCATCGCCATCCGGCTGCCCTTGACGCCGAAATTCAATGCCTGAGGCGGATCCATGGCCGAAGAACATATCCTGGTGGTGGAGGACGAGGTCAAGATTGCCCAATTGCTCAAGGACTATCTTACGGCGGCCGGCTTCAAGGTCTCTTGTCTGGCACGGGGCGATGAGGCGCTGGAGAAATTCAAGAGTCTCGACCCGGCCCTGATCCTGCTGGATCTCATGCTGCCCGGCGTGGACGGCATCGCGGTCTGCCGGGAGGTGCGCAAATATGCCGATATCCCCATCATCATGGTCACCGCCAAGGTGGAGGAGGTGGACCGCCTGCTGGGGCTTGCGATCGGGGCCGACGATTATATCTGTAAACCCTTCAGTCCCCGGGAGGTGGTGGCCCGGGTCAAGGCGGTGCTGCGGCGCACCCGTCCCGGCCGGAGCCACCGGCGGCTGATCGCCGGGCCCCTGGTGCTGGACGAAGAGACCCGCCAGGTGACCGTGGACGGCCAACCCCTGCTCCTGACCCCCAGCGAATTCAGCCTGCTCAACGTGCTCATGGCTTTCCCCGAGCGGGTCTTTCCCCGCAGCGAATTGCTGGACAGGGTCCAGGGCTACACCTTCGAAGGTTACGACCGCACCATCGACAGCCACGTCAAGAATCTGCGCAAGAAGATAGCGGCCCTGCTGCCGGACCGCGAAGTCATCCACACCATCTACGGTGTGGGCTATCGGTTCAGCCTTTCCCCCAGGACCCCTTGATAATCTGTCCGCATACCCCTCGATGCGGGCCGCAGGCCGCCATTTGTCCACGGCGCTCGCTTGCGTGTTGACAATCCGGGCGCAGGGCATTAGTTTCGCCATGCTTTTCAGGTCGTTAGAAAATCCGGGGAAACGAGCGCCGAACGGTTCTGGGGAAGGGTGGGGCGGATGCAGTTAAGTCAGTTGCGAGAGGGATCTTGGGCGGTGATCGAGCGCGTCGGCGGCAGTGGCGCCTTGCGGCGGCGCATCCTGGAAATGGGACTGCTCAAGGGAACCCGGATTTACGTGGAAAAGTACGCTCCCCTCAAGGATCCCATGGAACTGATCGTCAAAGGGGCCCACATCTCACTGCGGGTGGAAGAGGCGGCACAGATCAGCGTGCTGGATGTTCAATAAGGAAAACGGCGCCATGACCGACCCCACCCTCACCATCGCACTGGCCGGCAATCCCAACTCGGGCAAGACCACCATCTTCAATGCCATCACCGGCACCCGCCAGAAGGTGGGCAACTGGCCGGGCGTGACCGTGGAAAAAAAGGAAGGCGTGGTGCACCGTCACGGCTACGACCTGAAGGTCGTGGACCTGCCCGGCACTTACAGCCTCACCCCTTTTTCCATCGAAGAGATCGTGGCCCGCAACTTCATCCTGGATGAATCTCCGGATGTGGTCATCGACATCATCGACGCCTCCAACCTGGAGCGCAGCCTCTATCTGGCCACCCAGCTCAGGGAACTGGACTGCAAGGTGGTGTTCGCCCTCAACATGATGGACATGGCCGACTCACGGGGCATCAAGATCGACGCGCGCAAGCTTTCCGAACTGCTGGATGTGCCGGTGGTGCTCACCGTGGGCAACAAAGAAAAGGGGATCGACGACCTGCTGGCCAAAGCGGTGGAACTGGCACTCTCGGGCACGCCGCCCCCCCAGAAACGCAAGGTGCGCTACAACCAGGAGGTGGAAAAGGCCATCGACTCCCTGCAGCACTATCTGACCACCCATCTGGGAGCGGCCTTGCCGTACCACCCCCGCTGGATCGCCATCAAGCTCATCGAGGACGACGCCATCATCAAGGAGCGCCTGGCGGCCATTGCCGGCGAAGGCATCGGGGTCCTGCTGGCAACGGCCAAAAAGCAGCGGGCCTTTCTCGTGGACCGCTTCAACGACGATCCCGAGATCATCACCACCGACGAGCGTTACGGGTTCATCACCGGTATCATCAAAGAGGTGCTCACCACTTCGCCCAGGCAGCGCGTGGATTTTTCCCGCAACATCGATCTGGTGCTCACCAACCGTTTCCTGGGCATGCCGATTTTCTTCTTCTTCATCTGGGCCATGTTCCAGCTTACCTTCACGGTGGGCGCCTATCCCCAGGATTGGATCGAACATCTCTTCGAACTGCTGGCAGTCGGCGTCGACCATCTGCTGCCGGCAGGCTGGGTGAAGGACCTCATCATAGACGGCATCATCAGCGGCGTGGGCACCGTCGGCGTATTCCTCCCCAACATCCTGATCCTCTTCTTCTGCATCGCGCTTTTCGAAGACACCGGCTACATGGCCCGGGCGGCGTTCCTGATGGACAAGATCATGCACCTGGTGGGCCTGCACGGCAAATCGTTCATTCCCATGCTCATGGGGTTCGGCTGCAATGTGCCGGCCATCATGGCCACGCGCACCCTGGAAAGCAAAACCGACCGCATCCTCACCATCCTGATCACGCCGTTCATGTCCTGTTCGGCCAAACTGCCGGTCTACATCGTCCTGGCCGGCGGGTTTTTCGGCGTGCGGGCCGGCACCGTGATCTTTTGCATCTATCTCACCGGCATCGTGCTCTCCATTCTCACCGGCCGGCTTTTTCGCACCGTGCTCTTTCGGGGGGCGGACGCCCCCTTCGTCATGGAACTGCCGCCCTACCGCGTGCCCATGCTCAAGAGCCTGATGATCCACATGTGGGACCGCAGCAAGATGTTTCTCAAACGCATGGGCGGTGTGATTCTGGTGGGTTCGGTCATCATCTGGGGCCTGGCCAACTTTCCCCGGGCAACGGAACTACACGATGCCCAAGTTCAGGAAACGGCACGCCTGGAAGCCCAATTTCAATCGGAGTTGAAGGCGGCCCCTGCTCACAGCCAACCGGAGATTGAGGCTCGTCGTGAGCAAGCTTTGGCGGAACTCTCCCAACGGGTCAAGTCCCAGCAGGCGGCCCAATCGCTGCTGGGCCGCATCGGGCAAGCGCTGGCGCCGGTGTTCAAGCCCATCGGCGTGGATTGGCGCGGCGGCATCGCCCTGCTCAGCGGTTTCGTGGCCAAGGAGATCGTGGTCAGCACCCTGGGTGTGCTCTATGCCGTCACCGACGACCCGCAGGCCAATGCGCTGGAAAGCGCCCTGCGCGCGGCCGGCATGACACCCTTGTCGGCGCTCTCCATGATGGTCTTCGTGCTGCTCTATCTGCCCTGCCTGGCCACCGTGGCGGCCATCCGTCGCGAAACCGGCTCCAGCGGCTGGATGTTCTTTTCCATCACCTATACCACCTCCGTGGCCTGGCTCATGGCCTTCCTTGTCTACCAGGGGGGGCGGCTGCTGGGCCTGGGTTAGCCGCAAAGAGACTATTTCACGTCCAACGCTTTTCGAATCGTGACCGCCAGGCTGTAGCGTAGAATGGGCTTGAGCAGCAGTTCGCGGATGCCGATCCGGGCGATCTGCTCACTGGTGATCTGGTCGCCGTACCCGGTGCACAGGATCACCGGTAACCGTGGTTGGATGCGCAACAGTTCCTCGGCCAGTTGGGTGCCTCTGAGCTTGGGCATGGTGAGGTCCGTGATGACCAGATCGAAACGCTCCGGGGTGCGGCGGAACTGCTCCAAGGCTTCCACGGGGTCCTGGCAGGCGGTAACCGTATAGCCCAGCTTGGAGAGCATCTGCCGACCCATCTGGATGATGGTGCGTTCATCGTCTACCAGGAGGATACGCTCCCGGCCGCCGGGTGTCGGCTCTTCATCATCTTCTTTATCTTCCTGGTCGCGGGACGCCACCGGCAGCAGTATTTCAAATACGGTGCCTTGTCCGGGTTCGCTCTGGACGCGGATGCCGCCCTGGTGGGTCTGCACCACGCCTAACACTACCGAAAGTCCCATGCCGGAACCTTCCCCCTGGGTCTTGGTGGTGAAGAACGGCTCGAAGATGCGATCGATGATCTGCGGCGCCATGCCGGTGCCGTTGTCGGCCACGGCCAGCCGGACGTAGCGGCCCGGTGCCAGCGGGCCGTTGAAGAATATGTGACCCGCCGTCAATGTGACGTTTTGCAGGTCCACGCGCAGCAGCCCGCCGCGGTTTCGCAGGGCGTGAGCCGCATTGGTGCACAGGTTCATGATCACCTGGTGGATCTGGGTGGGGTTGGCCAGAATCGTGTCGGTTTTGGGGGCGATACGGGCCTGGATCTCCACGCTCGACGGAAGGGTGGCCCGCAGCAGCTTGAGCGCCTCCTTTATCAGAGGGGCGGGCTGGATCGGTTTGCGTTCGCTCTCTTCCTGACGGCTGAAGGCCAGGATCTGGGCGATCAGTTCCCTGGCGCGGTAGCTGCCCTGCAACGCCTCCGTCAGATTGTCATGCAGCAGTGAGCCCTGGGTGGCGTCGTCCAGCGCCAATTGGGTATATCCGATCAGGCCGTAGAGGATGTTGTTGAAATCGTGGGCGATGCCGCCGGCCAAGGTCCCGATGGCCTGCAGGTGCTGGGCGCGAGTGAGCTGGTTTTCCGCTTCCCGTTTGGCGGCCTCGGCTTCCTTGATTTTCTGGATGCTGACGAAACTGATCAGCCAGTGGGGCTTGCCGTTGAACTCCATGGGGTGCATGGTCTTGATAACGGGGATCGTCGCATGGCCGTCGCGCAGCAGGTCGCACTCCACCGGATCGACATAGGCGCGTTGACCGGTCTTGTGCGGATCGGGGCCGGTCACCTGAATCAACCCATCGAGCGGCCTCCCCTTGATGCGTTCGATGGGTTCGTCGAGCATCTGAGCCGCGGCCGGGTTGACTTCGATCACTTCTTGCGTATCTGCTTTGACGATCAGCATACCGGCGGCCGCGGTTTCAAAAATATCTTTGAACCTGGCCTGGCTTTCGGCCAGGGCCTTTTCGGTGCGATGGCGCTCGGTGATATCCCGGGAGAGGGTGTAGACCACCTGGCTGCCCCCGCGGCTGGCCGGTCCCACCACGCTGCTGTATTCCATGACGCGCAACTCGCCGCCCTTGGCCAAAAGGCCGATCTTGCCGGCATCCTTCCTGGTGGTGCGCAGCCGGTCGAGGTAACCGCCGAATAAAGGTCTGCCTTTGGGAGAGATCAGGTCTTTCAGGTTCATGCCGATGATCTCTTTGTGGGAGTAGTCCAATCCGGTGATCATGCGGTAGTTGGCTTCGATGATCGTGCCGTCCAGGTCGTGCACCACCAGGTAATCGGTGACATTGTTGACCATGCGTCGATAGCGCCGCTTGCTCTCCCGCAAGGCCTTTTCGATGGTCTTGCGGTTCGCGATTTCGGATTCCAGCCGCTGGTTGGCCCGGGTCAGCTCGGCGGTGCGTTTTTCCACCCGTTTCCCAAGGAAGCGCAGGGCCACGCCCAGGCGCCGTTTCTTGGATTCCAGGTGACGGGACAGGTAGTAATTTCTGCGCGTGAAACGTTCGATGGTATAGCCGGCCAACATTCCCAGCAGATTGATGCCGAAGAGGAAAATGGCGGCCGACGCCCAGCGCTCCGGCGGCAGTTGGAAGGCGAAGGCACCCAGAACCACAAAACTCACGAGGAGGGTCGTGAAGGTGACGGCCGCCCATATGAAGCGGAAACGCATCAGCGTATAAATGGCAAACAACACCTGCACCAGCCCCTGTAGATAAATGTGGGCTCTGGCCGCGGGCGCCAGCAGGTACATGGCGATGAAGGTGATGCCTGCCACCAGGGTGGCCGCCGAAAGGGCCGGCTGCATCCACCGTGCGGCCCAGCGGGAATAGGTGAAGGCGAGGGTGGCCAGGGCGACGGGGCAGGAGACCGCCCAGCGCAGGGCCCAGAACAGATATTTGCGTTCCGGCACGAAGAGCGCGTCCACCAGGGCATAGGCGGCCAGCAGAAACGTCGCCAACACCAGGGCGATGCGCACCTGGCGCAGCCCGCTCTCGTAGTAATATCGCCGGAAAGGCGCTTCCAGGCCGGCGTCCGCACCACGAAACGCCAAAGTGACGGGATGAACGCGCAGGGTCGTGCCGCTGGCAGACCCTATCCCTGATGCGCTATCTTTTTCCGCCGTTGGCGTGCCTGTCCGCATGACTTCCATAATCGGCAGCTTGGCGTGAATCTTGAGCGGCTATCAGGCCGTGTCGAGGCGTATTTGGAGGGGGGTGACGGCGGTCATCGTCGGGCGGGGGATGCGCTCGCCGGCCCTCGTGTGCCTTGGCTGGCGGCGGCATCCAGTACCTTGCGCACTGCCTCGGCCAGGTCGCTCTGGCGGAACGGTTTTTCCAGATACAGTCCGATTCCCAGCGCTCCGGCCTGTTGGGCATTGATCTTCTCGCTGTACCCCGTGCACAGGATCGTGGGCAGATCCGGGTGTAGTGCGAGCGCCTGGGTGATGAGTTGGGCACCGGTCATCCTGGGCATGGTCATGTCCGTGATCAGAAGATCGATGGGCCGGGGGGTGCTCCGGAGCTGGGCGAGGGCTTTTTCGGGATCGGTGGCCGTCTCCACCTGGTACCCCAGGCGGGCGAGCGCGGTCTTGACCATGGCCGTCATGGCAAGTTCATCGTCGACGAAGAGAATCCGTTCGCTGCCGCCGATCCGTCTGTCTTTTTCAACCGGGGCTTGCTCCGGTCTGGCCGAAATGGCGGGAAACCACACCGTGACGGTGGTACCGGCGCCCAAGGCGCTGTCGACGCTGATGACGCCGTTGTGGTCGCGAACGATGCCATGAACCACGGACAAGCCGATCCCGCTGCCCTTGCCGCTCTCCTTGGTGGTGAAATAAGGGTCGAAGATGCGGTCCTTGATCCTGGGATCGATGCCGCAGCCGGTGTCGCGGACCCGCAATTGCACGTATCCCCCGGGGGCCAGGGAGTGATGCTGTGCCGCTGCGGCCGCATCCACCTTCTGGTTGGAAAGCGTTACGTCCAGGAGGCCGCCGTCTCGCTCCATGGCATGGGCGGCGTTGGTGCACAGGTTGATGATGATCTGGTGGATCTGGGTGGGATCGGCCGCGATGCTCTTCAAATTTGGGTCGGAAGAGGAGCGGATCTCGATGGAAGCGGGAATGGTGGCTCGCATCAATTGCAGGGACTCTTCCAGCAGTTCCCGGAGGTGGAGCGGCTTTTTGCGCTGTTCGCTCTTGCGGCTGAAGCTCAACAGCTGGCGTACCACATCCTTGGCCCGCATGCTGGCCAGCTTGATTTCATTCAGGTGGTTGTAAACCGGATGCCAGGATTGCAGATCGTCCATGGCAATTTCCGTGTTGCCGATGATGATACTCAGAATGTTGTTGAAATCGTGGGCGATACCGCCGGTCAGGGTGCCGATGGCTTCCATCTTCTGGGATTGTTGCAGCTGTTGGGCGATTCTTTTGCGCTCGGTGATATCGGTGAGATTGACCACCATCTCCGACCAGTTGCCATCTTTATCTTTCCTGGCGGCCGCGCTGACGATCACATCCAGTACCCGGCCGTCCTTGGTCAGCCGCCGCGTTTCGAAGCGCACCGACCCGCCGATCTCATAGACTTCCCTGATCTTTTGCTGAGAGACTTCGACCTGGTCCTCCGGTACGAAGGGGATCCTGCTCCCTTTGAGTTCGTCGTGAGTCCACCCGAAGACCCGGGTGAAGGCCGGGTTGAGGTACTTTGGATGGCCCTGGCCGTCATAGACCACCACCGGGTCGGGATTGGTCTGGAAAATGGCCCGCAGCCATTCTTCGCTCTCGGCGATGGCCTGTTCGGCCATCTTGCGGTCGTTGATATCCACGTGTGTGCCCACCACCCGCAACACCCGGCCCTGGGCGTCCCATTCCGACGGCCGGCCGCGGCCGATGACCCAGCGCCAGCCACCGTCTTTGGTGGCATAACGGAACTCGATTTCAAAAGAGCCGCCTTCGCCTTCGAGTTTTCGTCGCACTTTCGGCCAGACCAAATCCCTGTCTGCCGGATGAACCAGGGTAAACCATTTGTCGAGGCTCATGGGAAATTCGTCCGGCGCATATCCCAGCATCGTATAGCAACGCGGGTTCCAGTACACCTCACCGTTGATGACGTTCCAGTCCCACAACCCGTCCTGGGTGGCCTCCAGGGCCAGGCGCAAGCGTTCCTCGCTCAGCTTCAAGGCGGCTTCGGCCCGTGCGCGGGTTTCGATCTCCTTTTCCAGCTGACGGGTGCGTTCGCGGACGCGCTGCTCCAACTCCAGGCCATGGTCCTGGATCAGGCGCCGCTGTCGCCGTTCTTCGAATATGACCGCCAGCATGAAACCCAAATTTTCAAGATAGGGCACATAGGGTTCAAATCGCGGCGGATCGCCCACCGCCACCCACAGTTCACCGTAGTCGGCCTCCTTTACCCTCAGTGGGAAGTGTCGCACGAGTTGGGGGGTATCCTTGGGTGGCGGCTCGGCGGTATCTTCGGGAATCGAGCGATAGCCGATCCGGGCTACCCCCGGAACGGCCGCCAACCCCCGGCAGACGAAACGAAAAATGGAGGTGGCATCCGGGAGGTGAAACACCATGCTCTGTATCAGGGCGATCTGTCCCAAGGTCCCGGCCGAGAGGGATTCGGTGGCGGGTATCCGTGACGGTTCTGCGGTCATGCCAGAAATTGCTCCGGTGGAATATAAAAGGGATTGTGGACCACACTGCCCCGGACCACCATCAGGGGATGCACCTTGAGAATATCCATGATGGTCGCCCCGTCGAAGGCCCTGGCATCGTACTGGCAGACCGATGTGACCGGGTGGGTTTTCAGCAGCAGGCTGACCCTGGATTCATACTCGAGCAGCCGCTCGCCGCCGGGCACCTGCTGCACTTCCGGCGTCATCTCACCGATGACCCGCGCACCGTTAAACCCCATGGCAATGGATTCGTCGTAATACTGGGTGAGGACCGCGAGCATGCGGTCCGGATCGAAGCGGTTCTCCTGGAAATAGACATCGCGGGTGCCTGAAAGGCGGAAGGCGCCGCTGCGGTTGAGGTTATCGTAAGACAGGCCGTGATCGCCAAAGAAGCCGCGGATGGCTGGCGTGCCGATCTTTTCCGAAAAACAGGCGGCCCGTTCGCCGGCCCCAAGACCGCTCACCAGAAACTTGAGCAGGGCATCGGAGCGCTCGTTGTCATTGCTGAAAATTTGGCAGATATGGGTACCGGCGGGGGTCATTTCGTTGGTGAAGCCCAATGAAATCATAGCGTTTTGTTGGCACATGGCATGGCCTCCCTGGTTTTCGTCAAAGAGCGGGATTCGGCTTCAAGCCGCTATCCGTTATGCAAATTAACGATACGCTCTCCTTTGTCGAATGCTTTTTATTCCTCAATAGGATCCAGTTCCGGGCTGCTGTCAAAAACTCTGCCATAATGATCCCGGACAAGGCAAGCAGGTATTAAGGTCTTGGGCTCAGCGCCCGGTGCCTGCGGATAAGTTTCAGGTGGGCGTTGGCTGGTCCTCAAGGGGCCGCCCGCTGAAGCAATCGCACCAGGAATTCGGGAGTGCAGCCCAGCCAGACCAGCAGACAGGTGGTCACCGACAGCACCACTGCGCCTGAAAAAGCCGCTGGGCTCGCATTGGTGGGTAAGGTCTGCCCGGCCGGGGCCGGACTGAAGAGGGCCACCACGACGCGCAGGTAGTAGAAGAGGCCGATCCCGCTGGTGACCACCAGGGTGATGACGAGCCACCACAGCCGGCCCTGGGCGCCGGCCGTGATGACGTAGAATTTGCCGATGAAGCCGGCTGTCAGGGGAATGCCTGCCAGGGAGAGCAGCATGGCGGTCAAAACCGCGGCCAGCCAGGGGTGTTCATAGAAGAGCCCGTGATACGTATCGAGGGAATCGGCCTCGGCCGCCTGGGTCGAACGGACCGCAATGACCCCGAAGGCGCCCAGTTGGGAGATAGTGTAGGCCGTCATGTAGAACATCACGGCCGGAACGAAGGCCGGGCCTGCGGCCAGCATCGCCACCAGCACGTACCCCAGGTGGGCGATGGAAGAGAACGCCAGGAGCCGTTTGACGCTCTGCTGGCGCAAAGCGAGGAGGTTGCCGCCCACCATGGAGGCGGCCGCCAGGGCAGCCAGGGCATTGAACAGTCCCGGCGCGGCGTGGAGATCCAAGGGGGCCAGCAAGCGTGCCAGCAGGGCCACCATGGCGCTCTTGGAGACGGTGGCGATGAAGGCCGTCACCGGTGCGGGTGCGCCTTGGTATACATCGGCGGTCCACATGTGAAATGGCACCAGGGCCAGCTTGAAGCCCACCCCCACCATGACTAGGGCCAGTCCGGCGATCAGCACCAGGGAGGGCGGACCGGAATGGGAGAGGCCGCCGGTCAGGGCGGAGAAGTCCAGGGTGCCTTGTTCGGCATAGATCAAGGCCATGCCGAACAGCAGAAAGCCGGCCGATCCGGCGGCCAGCACCAGGTATTTGAGACCGGCCTCCACGCTGGCGGACCGACGGCGCGGATAGGCGATCAGGGCGTAGAGGGCGATGCTCAAGATTTCCAGGCCGATGAAAAAAGCGGCGAAGTGGCGGCTCATGGCCAGGACGCAGGCGCCCAGGGACGCGATCAGCAGCAGCAGGTAGAACTCCTCGCGATGGCCGCCCCAGGCATGGAAATAGGCATGTCCCAGCAGGGCCGTGGCAGCGGTGGCCAGCAGGATCAAGACGAAGAAAAACAGGCTGTAGGCATCGACGGTGAGCAGGGCCGTTACCTGGATAGGCGTATGGCGCAGGGCCACAGGAAAGACCGCCAGGCTGGCGGCCAGGCCTGTCAGGGTGAGCAGCACGGTGAGGCCGTGGTGCCGCCGGGCGGCGATGAGCAGCATGACCGCGGCGCAGGCGGCCGAAAGGACCATCAGCGGCAGCAGGGCCATGTAATCAGCGTATTGCATCGATCTCTCCTTGGCGGCCGGAATTGGAAATTGCCCCACCGGACGCGGTGACCGGCTCGGGGGCAGGCATGCTGCCCGGCGTTTCTCGCAGGGACGCCAGGGCGGGACGGGCCGTTTCGAAAACCGGTTGGGGGTATACCCCCAACCAAAGGAGAGCGGCGGCCAGCAATCCCAGGGTGGCGGCCTCACGGCCGGTCAGATCCTGAATGCGCCATTTCTCCCGTGCCTCGCCGTGGAAGGCCTGCTGCACGATCCACAAGGAATAGATCGAGGCCGCCACCAGGCCGGCCGCAGCCAGGGTGGTCAGGATCGGCGCCTGGGGGAAGACGCCGATGAGGATCAGGAACTCGCCCACGAAATTGCCCAGGCCGGGCAGGCCCAGGGAGGCCAGGGCGAAGAGCATGGCAAAGCCGCCCAGGCGCGGCGCCTGGTCCCAGAGCCCCCCCATGCGGGAGAGGTCGCGGGTGTGCATGCGCTCCTGCAGCATGCCGACGATCACGAAGAGGGCGCCGGTGCTCAGGCCGTGGCAGATGATCTGGATCAGGGCCCCCTGCAGGGCCATTTCGTTCCAGGCGAAGACCGCCAGCATGACGAAACCCATATGGCTGACGCTGGTGTAGGCCACCAGGCGTTTCAGGTCGGTCTGGGAGAAGGCCAGCAGGGCGCCGTAGAGAATGCCGGCCACGGCCAGCACCATGGCCGCGGGGGCGAAAGTGCGGGCGGCATCGGGAAAGAGCGGCACCACGAAACGCAGCAGGCCGTAGGCCCCGGTTTTGAGCAGCAGGCCGGCCAGGACCACGCTGCCGGCCGTGGGCGCTTCGGTGTGGGCGTCGGGCAGCCAGACGTGCACGGGAAAGGCCGGCAATTTGACGGCGAAGGCGACGAAGAAGCCCAGCATCAGGGCCATGCCCGTGGCGGCCGTCATGTGCGTGCCCAGCAGGGCCGGGTAGTCGAAGGTATAGACGCCGGTGGCCCGGCCGTGGACGAAGTACAGGCCGATGATGGCCGCCAGCATGAGCAGGCCGGCCAGTTGGGTGAAGAGGAAGAATTTGATGGCGGCGTAGATGCGGTTCTCGTGGCCCCACAACACAATCAGGAAGAACATGGGCACCATCATCAGTTCCCAGAAGAAATAGAAGAGGAAGAGATCCAGGGCCGTGAACACCCCCAGGATGCCGGCCAGCACCCACAGCAGGTTGAAGAAGAAAAATCCGCCGCGTTCGCTGATCTCGCGCCACGAGCAGGCCACGGACGCCAGCCCCAGAAAGAGCGTGAGCAGGATCAGCACGACGCTCAACCCGTCGGCGGCCAGGTGAAAGCCGATGCCCAGCGAGGGAATCCAGGGGATCATGATTTCCAACGGCCACGGGCCGGCGGATTGCATCGGCCTGGCCACGGCGGGCAGCACCCAGGCCAGGGCCAGGAGGAGATCGAGCGCCAGCGCGGCCAGAGCGGTCCAGCGGGCCGCGGCGGGATGGTGCCGGCCCAGCATGGCGGCCAGCAGGCCTCCGGCCAATAGTACGACGATCAAGCCTATCAAGGTCATAGCCACACCACCCAAGCGATCAGCGCGGCCGCCCCCACGGTGAGGCCGGCGGCGTAGGTTCGAATGCGGCCGGTCTGGGTGGCGCCGGCCCAGGCGTACAGGGCCAGCACCGAACGGGCCGCCAGGTTGAAGAAGCCGTCGATGATGTCGTTGCGGTCGATCCGTGCCAGGAAAATATAGGGCCGCTCGAAGAGCAGGTCGTAGAGCCGATCGAAGCCCCAGCCGTTGAGCCAGAAGCGGCCCAGAACCGTGGCCGCGGAGCTGCGTGCCAGGGCCTGGCCGGTCCGGGGGCTTCGCAGCATGAGGGCCCAGATCAGCCCGATCCCCAGCAGGGCCGCCGCGCCCGAGGCCAGCTGGCAGAGCGCTTCATACCCCTCCCGGGCGTGCAGCAATCGGGTGGGTGGCAGCGCGCTCTGGATGAAATCCGAAAAGAGATGGGCCCCGCCGGCCAGGGTGCGCGGGATCTCCAGGAAACCGCCGGCCAGGGACAGCAGCGCCAGCACCGCCAGGGGCAGCGTCATGTGCCAGCCGGGGCGGTGGCTGACCGGCGTGACCTGCGGGCCTTCGAAGCACAGGAAGAACATGCGGAAGGTGTAGACCGAGGTGAGCAGCGCGCCGGCCAGGGCCGCCCCCCACAGCAGCGCGCCGCCGCGATCCGAGGCGAAGACCTCCCAGATGATCAGATCCTTGCTGTAGAATCCGGCCGTCACCAGCGGCACGGCCGACAACGAGGCCGCTCCGGCCAGAAACACCACATAGACCAGGGGTAGTTCCCGGCGCAGGCCGCCCATTTTGGACAGATCCTGCTCGCCGCCCAGAGCGTGGATCACGGCGCCTGCCGCCAGGAAGAGCAGTGCCTTGAAAAAGGCGTGGATCATGAAGTGGAACATGGCCGCGGCCCAGGCGCCCACGCCCAGGGCCAGGAACATGTAACCGATCTGGCTGACCGTCGAGTAGGCCAGCACGCGCTTGATGTCCTTCTGGCACAGGCCGCTGAAGCCGGCCAGCAGCAGGGTGACCGCGCCGATCACGGCCACCACGGTCAGGGCCGCCGGCGCCAGATCGAACAGTCCGTGGGTGCGGGCGATGAGATAGACGCCGGCGGTCACCATGGTGGCGGCATGGATCAGCGCGCTCACCGGCGTGGGACCGGCCATGGCGTCGGGCAGCCAGGTCTGCAGGGGCAGCTGGGCCGATTTGCCCACGGCCCCGCCCACGAGCAGCAGCGCCACCAGGGTGGGCAGAGCGGCGCCCACCGTCCAGGCCGAAGCGGCCTGGCGCATGATATCCTGGATCTGCAGACTGCCCAGATGGTCGAAGAGCAGGAACAGGGCCACGGCCATGGCCGTGTCTCCGACGCGGGTGACCACGAAGGCCTTGCGCGCCGCATAGCCGTTGGCCGGGTCGCGGTACCAGAAGCCGATGAGCAGGTAGCTGCAAGCGCCCACCCCTTCCCACCCCAGGTAGAGCAGGATCAGGTTGTCGGCCATCACCAGGACGAGCATGGCGCCTACGAAGAGGTTCATGTAGGCGAAGAAACGGCTGTAGCCGTCGTCGTGGGCCATGTATTCCACCGAGTAGAGGTGGATCAGAAAGCCCACCCCGGTGATCACCCCCATCATGGTCAGGGCCAGGGCGTCCAGGTAGAAGGAGACGCCGATGGAAAGGCCGGCCACATCGAACCAGGTCCACACCGTGCGGGTATAGGCCGGTGTTCCGGGCAGGCCGCCCAGAAAAGCCACGGCGGCCGCCCCGGTCAGCACGGCCGAGGCCCCCACGCTGCCCACCCCCGTCCAGGTGGCGGCCCAGCGCGGCAGACGGGCGCCGCCCAGGGCCAGGATCGCGAAGCCGGCCAGGGGCAGGGCCGGTATCAGCCAAAGCAGTTCCAGCATATCAACCTCTCAAATGACGGGCCTCGTCGGCGTCCAGGGAGTGGGTGCGGTGATACCACTCCAGCACCAGGGCCAGACCCACGGACACTTCGGCCGCGGCCATGGCCAGCACGATGAGGAACATGATCTGTCCGTCGGGTTGTCCCCAGCGCGCCCCGGCCACCACGAAGGCCAGCCCGGCGGCGTTGAGCATGATCTCCAGGCTGAGCAGCATGAAGAGGATGTTGCGCCGGGCCATCACGCCGATCACGCCCAGGAGAAAAAGGATGCCCGCCAGCAGCAGGCCGTGGGCTGTGGGGATGGTCACCATTACGTCCCTCCTTCGGTCGGGCCGCAGATTTCCGGCCGGGCCAGGTGATAAGCGCCCACCAGGCCGGCCAGCAGCATGATCGAGGCCAGTTCCACGGCCAGCAGATAGGGGCCGAAGAGGGCCAGCCCCACGGCCTGAGGGCCGACGACCACGGGCGCCGCAGCCGGTGCCGGCAGGGCCGCCAGCACGTAGATCAATTCGGCCAGCAGCACGGCGGCCAGCAGACAGGGCCCGATCCATATGGCCGGTCGCAGCCATTGGCGTTGGGCTTTGACCGAATGGGCGCCCAGGTTGAGCATCATGACCACGAACACGAAGAGCACCATGATGGCCCCGGCATAGACGATCACCTCCAGGGCTGCGGCGAAAGGCGCCCCCAGCAGGAAGAAGACCAGGGCCACGGCCAGCAGCGACACGATGAGGTAGAGCAGCGCGTGAACGGCGTGGGCGCGGGTGATCACCATCAGCGTGGCGAGCACGGCCACGGCGGCGGCGATGTAGAATAGAGCGATCATACTGACATTCCCTCAGATCTCCGATCAGATCTCCGATTGATCCGCGATGGATACCCGAATCAAGGCAACAGAGAGCGCACGTCCACCGGCGGCGACTCGTTCTCGGCCTGGCCTTTGTCTTTGCCTTCGATGGCCAGCCCGGCCTCTTTGTAGAAGTTGTAGCCGGGATACTTGCCCGGCCCGCTGATCAGCAGATCTTCCTTTTCGTATACCAGTTTGCTGCGGTCGTATTCGCACATCTCGTAATCGGGCGTGAGCTGGATGGCCAGGGTCGGACAGGCCTCCTCGCAGAACCCGCACAGGATGCAGCGTGAAAAATTGATTCGGAAAAAGGCCGGATAGCGACGGCCGTCCTCGCCGTGGACCGCCTGCAGGGCGATACAATCCACCGGGCAGGCGGCCGAGCACAGGTAGCAGGCCACGCAGCGTTCTTTGCCGTCGGGGTCGCGCGACAGGATGATGCGGCCCCGGAAGCGGGGCGCCAGATAGGGCTTCTGCTCCGGGTATTGGATGGTTTCCCGCGGGGCGAAGGTGTGCCGCAAAACTTCCCCTACGGTGCGCAAGATGCTCAGCAATTCGTTATCTCCTTCCTCGGAATCATCCTCTGGCCAATACTACGGCGCCGGTGACCAGCAGATTCAGCAAGGCCACGGGCAGCAGCACTTTCCAGCCGAAGGCCATCAGCTGATCGTAGCGCGGCCGGGGCAGCGAGGCCCGCAGCAGGATGAAGCCGCAGATGAACACGAAGGTCTTGCCCAGGAACCACACCACCGGCGGCAGCAGCGGGCCGTGCCAGCCGCCGAAGAACAGGGTGACGATCATGGCCGAAATCAGCGTCACGCCCAGGTATTCGCCCACGAAGAAGAGCCCGAACTTGATGCCCGAATACTCGGTGTGGAAACCGGCGATCAACTCGCTTTCGGCTTCGGGCAGGTCGAAGGGCATGCGGTGGGTCTCGGCGAAGCCGGCGATGAGAAAGACCACCATGGCCGGGAACTGGGTGACGCAGAACCACATCTTCTCCTGGGCCGCCACGATCCGGCCCAGGTTGAACGAGCCCGAGAGCATCACCACGCCCATGAGGGCCAGGCCCATGAACACTTCGTAGCTCAACATCTGGGCCGTGGCGCGGATGGCGCCCAGCAGGGCGTATTTGTTGTTCGAGGCCCAGCCGCCCAGGGCGATGCCGTAGACCCCCAGGGAAGACATGCCCAGGAAGAAGAGCAGGCCCACGTTGAGATCGGAGACCACGATGCCCGGCGCCACGGGCAGCACCGCAAAGGACATCAGCACGCTGACCACCAGCAGGGCCGGCGCCACCACGAACACCACCCGGTCGGCAAAGGGCGGGATCCAGTCCTCCTTGAAGAAGATCTTGATCATGTCGGCCACCACCTGCATCAGGCCGAAGGGGCCGACGCGGTTGGGGCCGTAGCGGTCCTGCCAGAGGCTGAGCAGCCGCCGCTCCAGCCAGATCAGTCCGGCGCTGGCGCTCATGGCCCCGGCAAAGACGACGACGATGATCAGCAATTGTTTCACGATGGGGTTCATGTTCACTGCTCCACTCTGGCCACCGCCGGCAGCACGATGGGCGGCATCCCCGCCAGACCCACGGGCCAGCCCATCAGGCCCGGCGCCAGGCCCGGGACGATGCGCACGATCTGTTCGGTGAGCAGGTCGCCGATGCGCAGCCAGACGGCCTGGCCGTCTACGGCGAAGCCGTTGTCCGGTCCCAGGCCCACGTGTGGTTTGGGCGCCCGCAGGGCCACGGCCGGCGCCGCCATGCTCAACTCTTCGCTGCCGAAGATAAAATGCAGCGGCACCAATTGGAACTCGCCAGCCGCCAGCTTCGGGGACGCAGCCGGCGGCGGCATTTGGAGAGATTGCCTTTTACCCGCCGGAGCGATCAAGCGTCGGCCTGGATCGTGGTGCGCGAGCAGGCCGGCGGTCTCGCCCTGGAACTTGTGCAGGGCCTGCTCGGAGTTCCATCCCGGCGTCCAATCCCGAGTGGTCAATCCGGGCGGCTGGGGGCCGTCGAAACCTTCCATGCTGAAGGCCAGCGGCGCGTCGGGATCCGCCGGCGGCTTGGGCTCATGCACATCCCGCTGGGCGTTCATGGCCGTACGGCCGGAATAGCGGTGGGACTGGCGCGGCAGCTTGCCCGCCGCCGTCGGCACCGTCACGGCCGGCGTCAGCTCGGTGATCGTCTGGAAAGGCGGCAGGGTCCTGGCCAGCTCGGCGGCCACATCGTCGATGGTTTGCCAGCCATTGAGATCGACCCGGCCCGCGGACCGGGCCATGGCCTGCAGCCAGCGCCAGGAGGATCGCGCAGGGTCCGCGGGCGGCATCACGGCATAGGCACGCTGGGCCCGGCCTTCGTTGTTGACCCAGGTGCCGGCAGTTTCGGCCGGTGCGGCCGCCGGCAGCGCCAGGTCGGCCGCGGCCGTGGTCGCGGTGGCCAGGTGGTCAAGCACCACCACATGACGCGCCTGGGCCAGCCAGGCTTTAACCTTTTCCGGCGCGGACCGGCGCCAGAGATCGTTTTCCAATATGACCAGGGTATCGGCGGCGCCCCGGGCCATGGCCGCCGTCAGGGCCCGCGCCTGCATGAGGGCCAGCCCCATGCTGCCGGCTTCGGGTACGCACAGGCAGAGCTCGGCCCCCCGGCCCATGGCCTTGAGGCGCGCCGCGATGGCGGCGGCCGCCTGCAGCAAGGCCGGTTCACCCAGCGCCATGCCGGCCACCACCAGGGGGCGTTGGGCCTTGAGCAGGGCCTGGGCGCTCTGCCAGGCCAGGGCGGTCACCGGATCGCCGGGATCGGCTGCGGGGGCCTCCGGTGCGTCCAGGACCGCGGCCACGGATTGGGCAAAGCGCAGCAGCTCGGGGACCGGCACGTGCAGAGTGCCTGCGGCCTCGTCGTCCAGGCGGGTGGCATGGGGGGCGGCGATGAAGAGGTTGGGCAGGTTCAGCTGGGCCAGTTCGCGCACGCCGGCGTCGTTCCAGACCGGCAACTGAAAGCCCGCGGCCATCACGGCCGCCTTGCGGTAGCGCAGCCGACGCAGGTTGAGGGCCAGCAGGGGCGCGGTCTGGGTCACATCCTCGCCCAGGACCAGGGCCGCGTCGCTCAGCCCTGCCCCCTGCAGGGTGGCCGAGGGCACCGGACCGTCTGTCAGGATGGCGCGCACCGTCTCCAGGCCGCACGCATCGGGCTCCGAAAGGCCGGCATAGAAGTTTTCGGCGCCCACCAGGCGGCGCAGGGCGAAGTTGGCCTCCAGGGAGGCGCGCGGCGAGCCGATGCCGATCAGGCCCGCGCCCTTGGCCATGGCGGCCCACTGCGCCAGGGCCGCCTCGGCCGTCAGCGGCGTCGCCGGCGCCTGGCCGCGCCGGACCTGCAGCGGCTGGCGGATGCGGCGGTCGCTGTTGGCATACTCGTAGCCGTAGCGGCCGCGGTCGCACAGGAAGTAGCCATTGATCTGGTGATGGTAGCGGTTGCGCACCCGGCGCAGTTCGCCATAGCGCTCGCCGGGCAGGGTGTTGCAGCCCAGGCCGCAATGGGGGCAGATGGAGGGGGCGGTCTGCAGGTCCCACTTGCGGCTGCTGTGCGCTTTGAAGGTCCGGTCGGTGAAGACGCCGGTGGGGCAGATCTCCACCAGGTTGCCGCTGAACTCGCTCTCCAGGGGGCCGTCTTCGAAACGGCCGAAGAAAAGGTGGTCGTGGCAGGCGAAGACATTGAGGTCCGTGCCGCCGGCATAGTCGTGGTAGAAGCGCACGCAGCGGTAGCACTGGATGCAGCGGTTCATCTCGTGGTTGATGAACGGCCCCAGGTCCTGGTTGCGGTGGGTGCGCTTGGGGAAGCGGCTGCGCCGGTAGGTGTGGCCGCTCATTACGGTCATGTCCTGCAGGTGGCACTCGCCGCCCTCGTCGCATACCGGGCAATCGTGGGGGTGGTTGAGCATCAGCCACTCGATGACGCCGGCCCGGAACTGCACCGCTTCCGGATCGTTGATGGCGATGCGCGTGCCCTCGTCGGCCGGCGTCAGGCAGGCCATGACCAGCTCGCCGCGGGTGTCCTTTTCGTCCTTGAAGCGTTTGACCGCGCACTGGCGGCAGGCGCCCACCGAGCCCAGGGCCGGATGCCAGCAGAAGTAGGGCAGGTCGAACCCCGACGAAAGGCAGGCCTGCAAAAGGTTCAGGCCGGCGGCGACGGTGCAGGGGCGGTTGTCGATGTAGATCGTGGGCATCGGTTATCTCCAGGGGCAGCGCCGTTCGCGGATGTGGCGCATGAAATCCTCCTCGAAGTACTTCAAGGCGCTCTGCAGCGGTTCCATGGCCCCGGGCGCCAGGGCGCAGAAGGTGCGGCCCGGGCCGAGCAGCCGGGTGTGCTCCTTGAGCACGGCGATGTCTTCGGGCTCGCCCCGGCCCTGTTCGATGGCGGTGAGAATCTTGGCCAGCCAGGGCAGCCCTTCCCGGCAGGGCGTGCACCAGCCGCACGACTCCTGGGCGAAAAAGCGCATCAGATTGGCCGTAAGGCCCACGATGCAGGTCCGGTCGTCGACCACCACCATGGTGCCGGTGCCCAGGCGGCTGCCGGCGGCCGCCACGCCGTTGAAATCCATGACCACGTCCAGGTGGTCCGGTGTGAGCAAGTCGGTGGAGGCGCCGCCGGGCAGGATGGCCCGCAGGCGCAGGCCGTCTCTCAGGCCGCCGGCCTGTTCTTCCAACAGTTCGCGGATGGTTACCCCCAGGGGCAGTTCCCAGGCGCCCGGCCGCTTCACCTTGCCGCTCACCCCGTAGATCTTGGTGCCGCCGTCGGTCACCCGGCTCAACCCGCGGAACCAGGCCGCACCGTGGTTGAGGATATGGGGCACGTTGCAGATGGTTTCCACGTTGTTGGCCACCGTGGGTTTGCCCCACAGGCCGATCACCGGCGGAAAGGGCGGTTTGGCCCGGGGATTGGCCCGCTTGCCCTCCAGGGCGTTGAGCAGGGCGGTCTCCTCGCCGCAGATGTAGCGGCCGGCGCTGGCATGCAGGGTGAGTTCGAGACTGAACCCCGAGCCCAGGATATTGGACCCCAGATAGCCGTTTACCCGGGCTTCGGCAATGGCCGCGGCGATGCGGCGGAAGGCTTCGGTGTAGGTGGTGCGCAGGAAGATGTAGGCCATGGGCGCCTGGATGGCGTAGGCGCCGATGATGATGCCTTCGATGAGCTGATGGGGATCGCCCTCCAGCAGCAGCCGGTCCTTGAAGGTGGCCGGCTCCATTTCGTCGGCGTTGATCACCAGATACTTGGTCCGGGGCGCGTCGGGCCCCATGGGCACGAAGCTCCATTTGCGGCCGGTGGGAAAACCGGCGCCGCCCCGGCCCCGCAGGTTGGCCTCGAGCACTGCCGCCGTCACCTGCTGGGGCGTCATGGTGCCGAGCACTTTGCGCAGGGCCTGGTAACCGCCGGCCGCTTCATAGGCCGACAGGGAGAGCGGCGGCCGGCCGGGGTGGATGTTCTGGGTGAGCGGGCGTTGCAGTTGCATAATTTACGTCTCGAAGTTTTTCAGGAGCGCGTCGATCTTCTCGGCGTCCAGGCAGCCGTAGAGCTGGTCGTCGATCATCATGGCCGGCGCCTGGTCGCAGGCGCCCAGGCACACATGCGGCAGGAGCGTGAAGCGGCCGTCGGACGTGGTCTGCCCCAGCCCGATACCCAGGCGCCGCTGCAGGTGGTCCAGCAGGTTGTCGTAGCCCATGACCCAGCAGCTGACGCTGTCGCAGATCAGGATCACGTGCCGGCCCACGGGCCGCCGGAAGATCAGGTTGTAAAAGGTGGCCACCGAGTCGAGGTCGGTGGGCGACATCTCCAGGACCTCGGCCACGTCGCGCAGGGTCTCGTCCGACACCCAGCCGCGGTGGCGCTGCACCATGCGCAGGGCGTCGATGCCGGCGGCTCGCTTCAACTCGTAGTGGGCCGCAATGGCGGCGATCTCCTGTTTTTCTTCAGCGCTCAGCATTGCCTTTCAACCTTCCCTCAATTCTACCGATCCACGTCGGCCATGACATAGTCCAGATTGCCGATGATGGCCAGCAGGTCGGGCACCATCAACCCCCGGCACAGCTCGGGCAACTGCTGTAAATGGGCGAAAGAGGGGGTGCGGATCCGGGTCCGGTAGGAGTGGATGCCGCCGTCGCTGATCAGGTAGTAGCTGGTGTTGCCCTTGGTGGCCTCGATGCCCACGCTGGCTTCGCCGGGGGGCAGCACCGGTCCCCAGGTCACTCCCAGGAAGTGGTTGATCAAGGTCTCGATGTCCTTCAGGGTGCGCTCCTTGCGCGGCGGCGTGGCCAGGGGGTGATCGGCCTTGTACGGCCCGGCCGGCATGTTCTTGAGGCACTGTGCGACGATGCGCAGGCTCTGGCGGATCTCTTCGATGCGCACCAGCGAGCGGTCGTAGCAGTCGCCGCACTGGGCCGTGGGGATCTCGAAGTCGAACTGCTCGTACCCGCTGTAGGGCCGCTTTTTGCGCCAATCCCAGGCGAGGCCGCAGGCGCGCAGGTTGGGGCCGGTCACGCCCCAGTCGATGGCTTGCGAAAGGCTCATGCGCCCGATGCCTTTGGTGCGCGCCTTGAGAATGCTGTTCTCCATCATGGCTTTGTCGTAGCTGCGGAGTCGATCGGGCATGGGGCGCAGGAAATCGGCCACCAGCTGCTCCCAGCCCTGGGGCAGGTCCTGGGCCACGCCGCCGATGCGGAACCAGCTGGGATGCATGCGGCCGCCGGTGATGGCCGTGATGATGTCGAAGATCCGTTCGCGGTCGTTGAACATGTAGAAGACCGGCGACATGGCGCCCACATCCTGGACGAAGGTGCCGTACCACACCAGGTGGCTGGCGATGCGGAACAGCTCCACCAGCATGATGCGGATCACCTTGGCCCGGTCGGGCACCTGAATGCCGGCCAGCTTCTCCACGGCCAGCACGTAGGGCAGGTTGTTCATCACACCGCCGAGGTAGTCGATGCGGTCGGTGTAGGGGATGTAGGTGTGCCAGGTCTGGCGTTCGGCCATCTTCTCGGCGCCCCGGTGATGAAAGCCGATCTCGGGCACGCATTGCACGATCTCTTCGCCGTCCAGCAGCAGCGCGATGCGAAAGACCCCGTGGGTGCCCGGATGCTGGGGGCCCAGGTTGAGGAACATCAGGTCGGTGTCGTGGCCCTCGGCGCTCAGCCCCCAGGCGGCCGGGTCGAAGCGCAGGGCTTCTTCCTCGCGGATCTGCTTCTCTTCGGGTAGCTGGAAGGGCCCCATTTCGGTGGCCCGGGCCGGATGCTCCTTGCGCAGCGGGTGGCCCTGCCAGGTGTGGGGCAGCAGGATGCGCCGCAGGTGGGGATGCCCCTCGAAGGTGATGCCGAACAAGTCCCACACCTCCCGCTCGTACCAGTTGGCCGAGGGCCACACGCCGGTGATCGATGGCATCGAGGGGTATTCGCCGCTCAGCGGCACCTTGATCCGGACGTCCGCGTTGCGCTCATAGGAGCGCAGGTGGTAGACCACCGTGAATTCGGCCGCCGGCTGACCGTCACGATGGGTGCGCCAACGTTCGTCGATGGCGGTCAAGTCGTAGAGCATGGAGAAAGGCTGCGCCACCTCGGTCTTGAGGAAGCGCAGCAGCTCGCGGATGCGCCCGGGGCGGCACCAGACGGTGGGAACGGCGTCCCGGGTCGCCTGCGTGGCGAGAACGGCGTCGGCGAACCGCTGGCGCAAATTTTCGATGACGGGCTCGGACATGGGCTCGGTCTGTCGGGTCATGGTCGCTCAGATCCTATCCGGCGGTCGCAGGGTCGTCACCTGGCGCCGCTCCTCGCGCCGGGTGTCGCGGGTGGATGGCGGCACGCAGCGTTCCACTCCCTGGGGGCCCACCACCCAGCTCAGGGGCCGCTTTTCGCGGCCCACCGCCTTCTGCAACAGGGTCAAACCGTGCATGAAAGCCATGGGGCTGGGCGGGCAGCCCGGCACGTAGACATCCACGGGCAGGATCTTGTCCACCCCCTGCACCACGCTGTAGATATCGTACATCCCGCCGGAGTTGGCGCACGAGCCCATGGAGATCACCCAGCGCGGCTCCATCATCTGCTCGTACAGCCGCACGATGATGGGGGCCATCTTCACGAAGGGGGTGCCGGCGATAATCATCAGATCCGCTTCCCGGGGGGTGCCGCGGATCACCTCGGCGCCGAAGCGGGCAATGTCGTAACGGCTGGTGATGCTGGTGGCCATCTCCACGTAGCAGCACGAGAGGCCGAAGTTGAACGGCCAGATGGAGTTCTTGCGGCCCCAGGCCACCAGGGATTGCAGCTTTGAGAAGAACAGGTTGCGTCCCACTGCTTCGTCGATGGGATCGGCCGGGGTGTTGCGCCCCTTGCCGCGGCTCAAGGACCATTGCATGATCGGCGGACTCCTCCGTGAAGCGGCCGTTTCGAGATTACCGACCGCCCTTGATGTACTGTTCCAGGTCCCGGATCGTCTCTTCCTTGTGTTCGATGATCGCCTTGACGATGTCGCCGATGGAGATCAGGCCGATGAGCCGACGGTCATCGAACACCGGCAAATGGCGCACCCGCTTGTGGGTCATCAGCTCCATGCAATGTTCCACATCTTCTTCGGGACCGACGGCCACGATCTCGGGGCTCATGATCTCCCGCACCGTCACATCCCTGGAGAGGCGGCCCTTCAGAACGATCTTGCGGGCATAGTCACGCTCTGAAATCAATCCCGCGGCCGTGTCGCCGCTCATGACCATCAAGGCGCCCACATTCTTTTCCGCCATGAGTTGCAGCGCCTGAAAGACGCTGCTCTCCGGCGCGATGGTATAAACGTCGGAACCTTTTTCCTGCAGAATGTCGCGTACGGTGCGCATGCCGGAACCTCCTCTATCCCTGCGGCGGCTTGGCGCCGCTGGTGGTCATCAACGCGTCGAGGCCTGGCCGGCACTCGGTGCGGTGCCGGGTGGTGCTCCACTCGAGGGCGCCGACGCGCCACAGGTAAACGAGGGCGATCACCAGAAACGCGACGAAGACGACTATCTCCACATACCCGGGCCATCCCAGTTGACGCACGCAAACCGCCCAGGCGAAGACGAAGATCGCCTCCAGGTCGAAGACAACGAAGAACATGGCCATCAGGTAGAACTTCACGTCGAACCGGATGCGGGCCGATCCGGTGGGAATGATGCCCGATTCATAAGGCGTATCCGTGGTGCGCTCCCTGTGGCGTTCGCCCAGGAGCGCCGACAGGCCGATCATGACCGCCACCAAACCGATGGCGGCCGCGAAAAACAGTAGAAGTGGCCATAACGATGAGAAATCCATATGCTCTTGAGTTGGTATTTTTATGATGGGGTTGCCGGATCATCACGTTCGCGTTCCAGACCACCATAACCCAGGGCGGCACACCTCGTAAACACCGTTTTCCGGCCGGCCTTAAATCGCAGCCGGGTGCTTGACAGATCGTCACCCGGTGATGAGCATTTTCACAGGTTTTATACATAGGTTGAATTGAATTCGACATTCGCTGTGTTGGATGAGTCCTCGGTCAGCGTTCGAGCTCTTTTAAAATGCCGCCCGCCAAGTTCCATCCACCCGCCAGACCTCTGGTTCTCCATCCGCCCACGTTATGTCGAGAAAGGCCGGAGAAGCAGGTATGGCAGCCTTACAACACACCCCCATCGTCCTGACAGGCATCAAGCCTGCCGGGCAGCCCCATCCGGGCAGCATCGATCTGGCCCGCCGGCATCCGGCCTTTTATTTGGTGGCCGACGGCCATGCCCTGATCACGGTGCGCCATCCGGAACTGTTGGCCCGGCGCATCGATGAGGTGTCCGCCACCTGGCTGGCCCTGGGGTTGAACCCGGCGCAGGCGGTTTTCTACCGGCAATCGGCGGTTCCCGAGACCTTCGAGCAGATGTGGATCCTGGCGCGCGATGGCGGCCAGATGCCGACAACAATGGCCGAACGCGTCGCCGCCGGCCGGTCTGCGACCGCCGCGCGGCATCTCCAAGGCCCTTGAACACATAAGGAGACCCTCATGAAACGCAACGTCACCCGGAAATTGATCGAAAGCCACCTGGTGGAGGGGCGTCTGCAGGCCGGCGAAGAGATCGGGCTGCGCATGGACCAGACCCTCACCCAGGATGCCACCGGCACCATGGTCATGCTGGAATTTGAAGCCATGGGGGTCGGCCGAGTGCGCACGGAACTCTCGGCCCAATACGTGGACCACAATCTTCTGCAAACCGATTACCGCAATGCCGACGACCACCTCTTTCTGCGGAGCGCCTGCCGCCGTTTCGGCGTGTGGTACAGCCGGCCGGGCAACGGCGTGAGCCACCCGGTGCACATGCAGCGTTTCGGTGTTCCGGGCAAGACCCTGGTCGGTTCGGACAGCCATACCCCGGCAGCCGGCGGCCTGGGCATGCTGGCCGTGGGAGCCGGCGGCCTGGAAGTGGCCCTGGCCATGGCCGGCGAGCCGCTTCACCTGCGCATGCCCAAAGTGCTGGGGGTGCGGCTCAGCGGCGCCCTGCCGGAGTGGGTCAGCGCCAAGGATGTGATCCTGGAGATGCTGCGACGCCACGGAGTGGACGGCGGCCGCGGCAAGGTGATCGAATACTACGGGCCGGGATTGGCCGGCCTGTCGGCCATGGACCGCCATGTGATCGCCAACATGGGAACCGAACTGGGTGCCACGAGCACGGTTTTTCCTTCGGACGCGGAAACGTTGCGGTTTCTCAGGGCCCAGGGGCGCGCCGAGGCATGGCGGGAGATCACCGCCGATGCCGAGGCCGCCTATGACGAGCACGACGAGATCGACCTTGGCCGGTTGGAGCCGCTCATCGCCCTGCCCAGCAGTCCGGGCAATGTGGTGCCGGTGCGTCAGGTGGTGGGCCGGCCCATCTACCAGGCCTATATCGGCTCTTCGGCCAATCCAGGCCTGCGCGACTTCGCCGTGCCGGCACTCATGGTGGCCGGCCGGCAGATTCCGGACCACATCTCCTTCGATGTCAACCCCACATCGCGGCAGCTCATCGAAAACATGATCGCCCTGGGCTTGATGGAGCACCTGATCCAGGCCGGGGCGCGTTTCCACCAGGCCGGATGCAACGGCTGCATCGGCATGGGCCAGGCGCCGGCCACGGGCAAAATCAGCCTGCGCACCGTGCCGCGCAACTTTCCGGGCCGTTCGGGGACCGTGGAAGATCAGGTCTACCTCTGCAGCCCGGAAACGGCCACGGCCTCGGCGCTCAGCGGGGTGATCACCGATCCGCGCAGCATGGGCATCCCCTTTCCCCATTTCCAGGAACCGGAGGTGCAGCAGATTCATACCGCGTTGCTGGTACCGCCCGCCATGGAAGAGGCCGATACCGAACTGGAGAAAGGGCCCAATATCAAACCTCTGCCCGAGTTCGAACCGCTGCCGGATCTGCTCGAGGGGCCGGTGCTGCTCAAGATGGGCGACAACGTTTCCACCGACGAGATCATGCCGGCCGGCGCCGAAGTACTTCCCTACCGGAGCAATATACCCGAGATCAGCCGCTTCGCTTTCAGCCGCATCGATCCGGCGTTCCACCAGCGGGCCATGCCGTTTCAACCAACCGGAGCCTTCGTGCTGGCCGGTGATAATTACGGCCAGGGCTCCAGCCGCGAGCATGCGGCCCTTGCACCGCGCTATCTCGGCTTGCGCGCGGTGATCGCCAGGAGTTTCGCGCGCATCCATTCCCAGAATCTGGTCAACTTCGGCATTCTGCCATTGACCCTGGAAGACCTGGAAGATTGGCAGAAGATCCAACCCGGCGATGTCCTGCGCATGGTGGAACTCCCTGCAGCCATCGAGGCGGCCAGGCCGCTGCGCATCGAAAACCTGACCAGGCACGAGCGCTATGCGGCGACTTGTGCGCTGAGCCCGCGCCAGCGCCGCGTGCTGCTGGCCGGCGGACTGATCAATGACGTCCGCCGGCGGAAAAGCGGCAAAAGATAGCACGTTTCGCGCCGGTCAGGAGAAATGAGAGGTGCCTATGGAGATCAAGACCATCTTATGGCCGACGGATCTTTCGGCTAACTCGCTCAAGGCGGGGCCGTACGTGACCCAACTGGCCTTGAAGCACGATGCCGCCGTCGTCCTGCTTTACGTGGCGGTGGATCTGTGCCGGATGTTTCCGGCTTACGGCAACTACCCGAGCGTGGAACTGTTGAATAACTTCAGGGATTGGGAGATCGGCAAGGCGCGCAAGCGCTTGGAGCAGCTTTGTGAGGAGGAGCTCAAGGCTTGTCCCTACCTGCGTTTGCGCCTGGTGACCGGTGAGCCGGCCGAAGAAATTCTCAAGACGGCCGACCGTGAATCGGCCGATCTGATCGTAATCTCCCGGCGCGGCGAAGGACGCGACAGCGGCTTCGGGCATATTGCCCGGCAAATAATCGAATCGGCCCGGATTCCGGTCCAGATCCTGACCCCTTGAATCGGGCGGAAACAGTCACCGTGTCGTCGACGACGGGCGACCCGGGTGAAGAAGGATAGCGGATATATCACTGGAAAGGAGATCGAACATGAGCGATTCCAAAGAAATAGAATTTTCCTGTGTCATGCGGCCGGCGGACAAAGCGGGACATCCCGATCTTTGCTGCTGCAAGGCCATCGATGAAGAAGGTGGCTACGAAGACCTTTGTGTCAAAACTTCCGTAATCGAGGAAGATGATTGCGGCTGTTGTTGCTGACGACATCGCTTCCAAGCGGATCAGGAGGTAAAAACCATGGATAAGAGAGCATCCAAAAAGGCGCGCCAGTGTTGCGCCGTGGAAAAAGAGAACCTGGTGGCCGAACTGCGCAGATGTGACTGGTGCTCGGCCAGTTATGAGGAGATGTCAGAATGCTATCAGGCAGCCGCCAGGGAGATCGGCGAACGCTCCCGGGCCTGCCTGTCGTAATCCTCCGGTTCCCGGCGGTCCGGTCGGCACAGTGTCCGGCCGGCTGCCGGGAACACGGGTGGGTGAAGTTCGGCATGCGCCGGCGCCACCGATAAGGCCCGGCGCGCTGGGCAGGATGCCAATGGAATTGAATGATGGACACGTCGAAGCCACATAGAAAAGAACGCCCCTACCGGATTCCTCTGACCGATGCGCTCGTGGCGCGGTTCGCCGACAAGGTGTTCAATCAGCCCGCCCCGCAGTTGGCCAAGCGTACCGGTTTGCCTTATCTGTTGGTTTACAACATCGTGCACCGCAGGGTCAAAACCATTTCTGCCAGGCATTACCGCATCCTGTTCCAGGAGATTCCCTCCAAAGAGGGCGTGAGCAAAGTGGATGGCACCTTTTTCCGAAGAATGGTGGCCTTGTGGAGCTACCTCCAGGGGAGCCATGGAAAGAACAAGCTCTACAAGGAGTTGTTCGATGATACGCCCGAGGGCAAAATCGATTACCGCGTCTTCAGCGGAGGCATTCAGACCGTTTCCCCCGAAGCCGAGTGCCGGATGCTCGCCAAATTCGAAGCCATGGGATTGGATCGGCCGATGGTGCAGAGCTGGATCGAAGAAATGGAAGGCGAGTTGCGAATCGAGCGCCTGCCCTATGAAAAGATACGCCCGCATTTGATGTTCATTCAGAAGGCAATCGGTATTCACCCCGCTTCCCTTTTGGGGCAGGTGCTGGGCCGCTACGAGCGCGGGCAGTTGAAAACCGTCTCGCGCGCCGTGTACGAACGCACCCTGGCCCTGCGTCGGCAAGCCCAAAAAGCCTTGGAGGACGGCGAGTCCCTGGATGTGCAAAAGCTGCGGGAACAGGTCTACGGTCGCAAGCGCGGCTATGTACGCTATGCCGAACTGGTCGAGTGCCTTCGTTTTCTGAAAGCGTTCGCCAAAAAAGGGGCCAAACGGTATCTGGGGCGAAGCGAAGATCCTTACAAGAAAGGCAAGATCAAGCATGTGGCCGCCTGGCGGGCGCAGCGCATTCATGCGGAGTGCGATGCCTGCGTGCGCCAACATCCCGAACTGCCGCTGAGTGCTCTTCCCAGGGCCCATCGCAAGCGACAAGTACTGCCCCTGATGGCTGTACTGGTGGCGCGCACCGCCGAGATGCTTTCCCAGGCCGAAGGGTTGGCCTTCGAACGACAGATTTTGATGCCGGTTCGCACCCGCGAGGAGTACAAAAAGCCGATCCACGGCTTCACCCAGTTCGATCAGGCATCGCACACCCTGGGGATGAAGAAGAAGGCCTTCGATCTGATGGTGGCCCGGCATTGCGAGATCTTCAGGGGGGTCGGACGCTACGACCGGCGCTGGTACCTGTCTGACCTTTACCTCAAGGAACTGTCGGCCAAGCAGTACTTTGAGTTGATTTCGGCCAAATACGAACTGCTCGCCAAGGGAGCGTTCCGGCAGCGGGATCGTTCCGGAAAGGCCAACGCCTGCTTTTACGACCCGCCTACGGCGCCATTGTCTTGAACTTTTCTTTCGGCGCCCCGCAAACCGGGCAGTTGTCCGGCGCCTTGCCGTCGGCGACATAACCGCACACCTGACAAACGTAATAGGTGGTCGTGTTGTCCTTGATCATGTGATAGATGGCGCGTTCGTAGAGCTTGGCATGAACCGCTTCCGCATCCCGCGCCTGGCTGAAAACCAGCGCCGCCGCGGTCTCCCCCTCGGCTTCGGCCGCCTGGATCAATTCCGGGTAGTCGTTTTCGCTGATCGTTTTTTCGCGTTGGAAAGAGCGCTCCAGGTTGGTGTCGGTGTCTTTGACCACTATATCCTTCATCAGATTCATGTGGCGCGTCGCATGCACGCGTTCGGCTTCGGCGATGGCGCGGAACAACTGTGCGATTTGAGGCGCGTCTTCTTCCACAGCTTTGTCGGCATAGGCCAGCAGGCGGAAATAGGCTTTGGCTTCACCGATGAAAGCGCGCGATACGTTTTCCCGGGTTTTTTCCTTCATGGCGTTTTCCTTTGCGTCTGGGATGTTGACTGAAACCGCGCCGGTGGCGTCCAGTATCTTCTCGCTTGTGCCATGTCCGCCGGCAAGGCGCAAGCGAAAAACGCAATTTCATTTTTCCCGCAGATTTCCGGCTTATTCCATATATTTTGTGTGCATAAAGATCGAGACAGTAGTATTAATAGTTTTCGGCTGTAAAGTTGGACCGACCCACCCGTTGGCTTTATGATACCGTTGCGGTTGAAGTATGGGCAATAGCCGGGGTCGTTATCGTGGAGCCGCCAATGCCGAAAGCACGGGATCCCGACAGGCATGACCAAGCACGGTGGGTTCCGGCATGGACATCGCTCGAATGGTCGGTCGGGGCACCCCGGCAGTCCACCGCCACGACTTGGTTCTTATCGGTGGACCCGCTATGACGCTCATCGTCATGGGTTGCATATCATGGGCGGCCCGCAAGGCTTTTAAGGAAAACGTTTCCAAAACGGTGACATTACCCATGGCAGCCAAACAATGAATCCCCACCTTCTTTCCACTATCATTTTGATGGCGCACTGGCTTATCGTCATCGGCCTGTCCATTCGGGTGATCATGCGCCGGCCGCCCGTAGGCGTGTCGGTGGCATGGCTATCGGTGATATTCAGCGTGCCGCTCGTCGGTGCGGTCGTTTATCTGCTTTTCGGGGAAAAGCGTCTTGGCAAGCGGCGGGCTGCACGGATCAATGCGAGCCTGGGGGAGGTCGCCGGCTGGCAGAAAACCCTGAGGGAGCAGTACGACCCGCTGGCCCCGCGGATCGGCACGCTGGAGCAGCCGCTTTTCCACCATGCCGAACGCGTCCTTGACTTCCCGGCCTTGCCGGGCAACGAGATCGAACTGCTCAGCGACTTCCAGTCGATCTTCGACCGCCTGAGGGCCGATATCGACGCTGCGCAGCATACGGTCCACCTGTGCTTCTACATCTGGCACGCGGGCGGTCGCGTTATCGAGATCGTGGATGCGCTCGTCCGCGCGGCGCGGCGCGGCGTGCAGTGCCGGGTTCTGGCGGACGCCATGGGAAGCAAAGATTTTTTTGCAAGCGACCTGGTTAACCAATTGCGTGATGCCGGCGTATTCTTTACCGCGGCGCTGTCCACTGGCTTGCTGCGGGCGCTTGTGGCCAGGACGGATCTGCGCAATCACCGCAAGATCGCCGTCATCGACGACCGTGTGGCCTACGCCGGAAGCCAGAACCTGGTCGACCCCCGGTTTTTCAAGCAGACCGCGGGCGTCGGGCTATGGGTGGATGCCATGGTGCGCATCACGGGGCCTGCCGCCGCCTCCCTCGATGGTGTGTTCCGGCTCGACTGGTCGGTTGAAACCGGCTCCGTGTTCAGACCGCCGACCGCTCCCGCGGCAGGATTATCGGCACCGGCCGGAGCGATGATTCAGATCGTGCCGTCCGGTCCGGACCTGCATCCGGAAGCGATCCACCAGCTGCTGCTGACCGCGATCTACGCCGCTCGCCAGGAACTCGTCATGACGACCCCGTATTTCGTTCCCGATGAGTCCATTTTGACCGCGCTCCTATCGGCGGCGTTGCGTGGCGTAAAGGTCGCGTTGATCGTCCCCGCCCGCAACGACTCGGCGCTCGTGCGCTATGCGAGCGTGGCACCATTTGACGACCTGATGTCCGCCGGCGTCCGTATCCACCTGTTCAACGGCGGACTGCTGCACACCAAGAGCATGACCATCGACGGCACGATGAGCGTGTTCGGATCGGTCAACCTCGACATGCGCAGCCTCTGGCTCAACTTCGAGATCTCTCTGCTCGTATACGACCGCGATTTTGCCGGCCGCCTGCGCGCCCTCCAGAACTCCTATTTGCGAGATGCGGACCGGCTCGATCTGGACACGTGGCGACGCCGCCCGGCTTGGCGCCGGTTTATGGAGAATACATGCCGGATGGCCGGGCCGCTGTTATGACGGGCGCCGATTCAGGGAATGGCTATTGCGCCTTTGCCAGAATGGTGGCAGAAAGCGCAGATTCAGCGGTGGTGCGCAACGCCGTGCCGGGAAGCCATGGGGCAGTATGTCGCTATCGACGGATCAGAGGTTTTTGCGCGACATGAACTACAAATGGATCGCCTTGAGTGTGACGACGGTGGGGACCCTCATGGCGGGCATCGATACCCGCATCATCATTGTCGGCCTGCCGAGCGTTGCCAGGGCCCTGGGGGCCGACGTGGCGTCCATCGTCTGGGTCAGTCAATCCTATCTTCTGGCCAGCACGGTCGGTCTGCTTTTAATCGGCCGTATCACCGATGTGGTGGGCCGGGTGAAGATCTACAACCTGGGTTTTCTCGTCTTCACCATCGGATCGGCCCTGGCTTCCATTTGCACTAGCGCCGATCAGCTCATTTTATCTCGGATCGTCCAGGGGACGGGGGCAGCCATGCTGGTGACCAACAGCGCCGCCATCCTCACCGACGCCACACCGGCCAAACAATTGGGCACCATACTGGGCATCAACCAGATCGCCTTCCGGGTGGGATCGGTGGCCGGCCTGACCCTTTCGGGCGTGATCATGGGCGCTTACGGCTGGCGCGCGCTGTTCTACCTCAACCTCCCCATCGGGGTGTTCGGGACCCTGTGGGCCCACCTGCGTTTGAAGGAGATCGCGACCAAGGATACCCAAAGGAAGATGGACTGGTTCGGGTTCGTCACCTTCACCGGCGGCCTGACGCTGGTGTTGCTGGCGATCACGCTCCTGAGCTATGGGAAGGCGGAGACGGCCACCGGCGTCTGGACGATGGCGGCGGGCCTCCTCCTGTTGGGCTGTTTCGTCTGGGTGGAGGTGCGCAGCAGCGCGCCGCTGCTGGATCTGACCCTTTTCAGGATCCGGGAGTTCGCCGCCGGCAATATCGCCCAACTGCTCAACGCCCTGGCCTGGCTCGGTGTCATCCTGATCGTCTCGTTTTACATGCAGGTCGTCCTGGAATTCACGCCCATGAAAACGGGCGTGGCGCTGCTGCCCCTGGAAGGCGCTTTCGTGCTCTTCGGCCCCTTGAGCGGGTTGCTTTCGGACAAATATGGTTCGCGTCTGTTCGCCACCCTGGGGCTGGCCATCTCCAGCACCGCCTTTTTCTGGTTTTCCCGCGTGACCCTTGCGACCACCTATTCCCAGATCACCGTTCCGCTGGTGCTGCTGGGCATCGGCAACGGAATGTTCGTTTCGCCCAACATCAGCGCCATCATGCGCTCGGTTCCAGCAAATCGTCGCGGGGTGGCCTCCGGCTTTCGCACCACCATGTTCAATGTGGGCGGCACATCCAGCGCCGGACTGGCCATCCTGTTGATCACCACGGCCATCCCCCATTCGGTTTTGTCCAGCCTGTTGAGCAGCCCGAACCCGGCGGCCCTGGGACAATTGCCGGATCAGGAGTTCATCAACGGGTTCAGGATCGCGGCCTTCACCTTTGCCTGTATCAATACCGCTGCGATCATTCCTTCGTTGTTGCGGGGGCCGTATGCTCCCCGCCCGGAATCGGCGGCGGATCGGCCGGGTTGATCGGCCGGAATGTTTCGGACCATGCCCGGTTGGGAACGGGATCAGGTGGATGCCACCGGCTATCCCCCTGAAATGCTTGTGAGGTGAGATGATTCGCGCAATCACGGCCGTTTTGATCGTGGTGTTCGTGGCTTCCTTCGCCGGCGCCGAAACCACGCAGCTTCCCCGCCTGGGGACCGTGACGATCGTTCGCCCGACCGGCCCACCGGTGGGGTTGGTCGTCATTTTTGCGGATATCGGATCGAAGGCCCCGCCCTCGCCCGAGTCGCTGAAAGCCCTGGCCGAAGCAGGCCAGGCCGTGGCGGTGGTCGCCACCGAGGGCTACCTGGCCGCTTTGAACCGGTCGGCAAGCCGGTGCGTGAGGGCCTCCGAAGATCTGGCGGCCTTGAAGACCCAACTGATGCAGCGCCTGCCATTGGCGCCGCACGCCTCTGTAGTGCTGGCCGGGGCGGGGCCGGCCGGCGCCCTGGCTTACGGCGTGTTGGCCCAGTCCCGGGCCGGAGAGTTCTCCGGAGCGGTGAGTTTCCAGTTTAATCCGGACCTGCCCGGGCAGCGCCCCCTGTGCCCCGGCGCACCGTATGAAAAAACACCGGGGGGATACCGATATCTGCCGGTGGAACCGCTCAACGGTTTCTGGCGGATCGCGACGCCGTCGCCCGACGACGCGGCCCTGCGCCCCTATGCGCGCAACCACCCGGAAATCATTTTTCCGCTCAGGGATTACGACGACCTGACGTCGGCGGTGATCAGCGTCCTGGCGGACAGGCAGAATCCCTCCGCGGATGGTTCCGGAGGGATCGCGGATCTGCCGCTGGTGCCGCTGCCCTGCGATCACCCGGGCAAGACCATGGCGGTCATATATTCCGGTGACGGGGGATGGCGGGATCTGGACAAGCAGATCGGCGGAGAACTCCAGCGGGCGGGGATACCCGTCGTCGGCGTGGATACCCTGAGAGGGTTCTGGCACCGGCAAACCCCCGATGCGGCCGCCGACGGTCTCGGGCGCATCATCGATCATTTCGTCCAGGTCTGGCGCACGCCGGATGTATTGCTCGTCGGCTATTCCTTCGGTGCCGATGTGATCCCTTTCATGGTCAACCGGCTCGAGCCCGCCACCCGTGAACATATCCGGCTCATTTCCCTGCTGGCCCTCTCCCATGACGCCGATTTCGAAATTCACGTGAGCGGGTGGCTCAGCCGCTCGGCCTCCGCTGACGCCATGCCCCTGGCACCCGAACTGCGCGGACTGGACCCCGCCCGGGTCCAGTGCTTTCTCGGCGTCGAAGAAGAAGATGAAAGCGGATGCACCGATCCATCCCTGGCCAGAGCGGAGATCATCAAGACCCCCGGCGGGCACCATTTCGATGGCGATTATCGAAAGCTGGCCCGGAGGATCATCGAAGGGGCGGTTCGCCGGGGGGCCAGGCTGGCAGCAGGCCAGGGCGGCTGATCGCATCCCGCATCGGGGCGTCCCGACAATTGCCCGCTGCCTGCAGACCGGCGTGCGGTCCGATCGACCCCGCGTCCGGCGGGCGTCCGGCCCTGGTCGGCTGCTCCGGCGTTGAAATCGATGCCCATAGCTGATAATCGGCACTTGCGGCCGCGCATGAGCGGCCAACCCGCAACCCACCGGAAAAGAACGGTCGATGGCACAGCCAGCAAAACAAATCTCTGCAATCGGTTTCGCGCTCCTCGGACTGGCCGGGCTCTATATCAGCAGCGTATACAGTTATTTGCTTTTTCACACCCTCGCGGAATTTTTTTCCATCGTGATCGCCTGCGGAATGTTCATGGTCGCCTGGAACTCCCGCCGGTTCATGGACAACCATTATCTCCTGTTCATGGGAATCGCCTACCTGTTTGTGGGCGGATTGGATCTGGTGCATACCCTGTCGTTCAAAGGCATGCGCATTTTCGGAGAGGGTGATACCAATACCGCGACCCAGTTCTGGATTGCCGCCCGGTACATGGAGAGCCTGTCGTTGTTGATCAGTCCCTTCATGCTGAACCGCCGATTGCACAGCGGCGGCCTGATCGCAGGCTACGCTGCCGCCACGCTCCTGGTGATCCTGTCGGTCTTTTACTGGAAAATATTCCCCGACTGTTTCCTGGACGGCAGCGGTCTGACGCCCTTCAAGAAAATCAGCGAGTACATCATTTCGATGATTCTGCTGGCCGCGGCGGTGCTGCTGTATAGGCATCGCCGGGACCAGGATCGGGTCGTGCTGCGTTGGATATTGGTTTCCATCGCGTTGACCATTGCCTCCGAAATCGCTTTTACAGAGTATTACCAGGCGTATGGCGTTGCCAACCTGATCGGGCACTACCTCAAAATTCTCTCGTATTACTTCATTTACCGGGCGATCATTCAAACCGGTCTCAACCGGCCTTATTCCGTGCTTTTTCTTCAGCTCAAGCGCAGCGAACAGTCACTGCTGCGCATCCGCCGGCGGTTGGAGGATAAGGTCCGCGAGCGCACCGCCGATTTGCAGGCGACGGTCAATGCGCTGTCCGCGGAAGTCAATAAACGGCTGAAGGCCGAAAGCATGTTGCGGGAGCTGTCGCGCAAAACCATCGAAGCATTGGAAAACGATCGGAAACTGGTAGCCGCGGAGTTGCACGACGGCATCGGCGGCAGCCTTGCTGCGATCAAGTATTTGCTGGAAGAGGTCCTTTTCAAACTGGACAAGGGGGTCGCCGTTCAAGCCCGGCAGATAGAGAAGGTCGTCTCATACCTGCTCGATACCATCAAGGAAGCCAAGCACATCGCGGCCCGATTGCGGCCTCCGACATTGGAGGGGCTCGGCCTGTTGGCCACCATTCAGGCCGTAACGCGCCGCTTTTCAGACCTTTACAAAGACATCCGGCTCGATCTGCGAATCGAAGTGCGGGAGGAGGATGTCCCGGACCATCTGAAGATCGTCATTTATCGGGTTTTGCAGGAGGTGCTGAACAATGTCGGCAAGCACAGTCAGGCCAGCCGGGTGAGTATCTGCCTCAGAACCCATCACGACAGGATCGAATTCGAGCTGGCGGACGATGGGATCGGTTTCGACACCGGCCGGCAAGACCCTTCCGAAAGCGATTTGAGCGGTTACGGGCTCCAGGGAATGCGCGATCGGGCCCAGCTCATGGGGGGCAACCTGGCAGTGATTTCGGCACCCAACGAAGGCACCCGCATCCTGGTGGAATTCCCAATCGACCCAAGCCGGTAAAAAATGTGCACACCGCTCGAGCTGGTTCCCATTGCTTCCCAACCGCCGGCTAAATACACAATCAAAGCCAAATACATGCCTGGTGGTATGGCCTTTTGTTCAGGCGGCATATTACTATAGAAGACAGGGACAAACAATTAAGACAGGCGGGGTTTTGAGCCGGAAATGCGCACGCTCCTGATCATCGACAGCAATTATATTTTCCGCCAGACCCTCCGGGATATCATCCAGGAGAGATTCCCCGCAGTGAATGTAGTCGAAGCCCGCGACGCGGAAGAAGGACTGCGAAAGACGATCGGTGAACGCCCGCAACTGATCATCACCGATCTGCGCCTGGTAGGCGGCATTTGTCTTGAGTTGATTCAGCAGATCGCGAAGCGACTGCCTGAAGCGCGCATCGCCGTGTTGACCGACATGGACGATGAAGAATATCGCCAGGCCGCGTTGAGGGAAGGCGCCGATTTCTTCATTTCGAAGAGCGGGCCCGACAGCCAACGGATCCTTGCGATCATAGAGAACTCATAATGACCCTCGCCAAGCCCTGCGGGCTGTCAGGCGACGCGACCCGGCACATCCGCCTGGCCGCGGGCGGACGCCCGACGGATCGGTGCGGCCTCTATGCTCTAGTAGGTTTCCAGGAAGTAATCGAAAAGAGCTGCCTGGATTACTTCCCAGCCCTTGGCGTCGGTTACGATCGCCGGCCGCTGTCGTGCGAAGGGGTAGGATTCGCACAATCGGCTGAATTCAGGATGCTGGGTCAAAAGGCGGTCCCATAGCGCGGCACTGTCTTGGCCCGCACAGAGCGCCGTCAAGGCATCCAGAACATCCACCTTTCCATCGGGCGTAAATTTGATAGGCTCTTGATCGACAACCACTGTAATGGAATCAGACATAATTTCCTCCTTCCGGGTGAAACCCTGTATTCCCGGGCTGCCTAGCGTGATGGCGCCAGCATCGGCCATTCTCCAAGAAAAATCCATACGCAGGATCCCCCATCGCGTCGTGCACAAGACAGTATCCGGGTGCGGCTTTCGGGCATTCAGAAAACACTGAAGGCGCTTTCAGGACTGCAAACCTGGCCCAGGGCCCCGGGCCGGCGGGTTCACCCCGGCGGCCGCATCCCCAAGTCTACGGGGCCTAAACCCGGCAACTACCTGATCGGCCCCATTTACGTCGGCGCGTCTTCTCTTTATGGTGCGTCTACCGTTATGGAAGCATCGAGGGTTGGTCCATGAATCTCAACCAGCATGCGTCTTCGCATATCGAATCGCTCGAGCAGGAAAACGAGGAATTGAAAAGAGCGCTTTCGGCCTGCCGGCAAAAGGTCGCCGAGCGATCCCGGTTGGTCGCCATGTGCGCAGCCGCCCTGGGGCTCCGGCCGCATGAAGAAGGGGGCGCTCCGCCACGGGATGCGATGCGAAATGGGACCGATCCGGTCGGTGATGGTACACGGCACGGCGCAGACGGGGCAGATGGGATAGATGGACGCCTACAGGCGAATGCGGGCGCGGCCGATTGGCCATCAACGGTTCGTGCATTGAAAACGCAGATCGCCGAGTGCAGACGCATCGAAACGGCTCAGGCACTATCCCAGAGAATGTTGCAGCGCCTGTCCCGGCGCACGCTGACCACCTTGGAAGCCGATCGCAAGCGATTGGCCAAAGAGTTGCATGACAGCATCGGCGCCAGCCTTTCGGCCATCAAGTTTCTCCTGGAAGAGAAACAGGCCCGTATCGAAAGCGGCCAATCCGAAACCCAATGGTCCCTGCGACCGGTCATCCATCACCTGAGCCGACTGATCAAGGAGACCAAGCGTGTATCGGCCTGTCTGCGGCCTTCCACGCTGGACGATCTGGGGTTGAAAGCCACATTGTCCTGGTTTTGCAGAAGGTTTGCCGCACTTGAGCAGAACATTCGCATCGAAATTCGCGTCGATGTGGCCGAAGAGCAGATTCCGGAGGAATACAAAATCCTCATCTATCGCATCGTTCAAGAAGCCATGACCCACGCCGCCGAGCACTTCCGACCGACGTTCATCCGCAGCACCATCGAAATGGAAGACGAAATGATCCGCGTGACGGTGGAAGCCGACGGCGATGGCCGTGAAGCACCCCGACCGCCGGCATCCGACGGCTCACGCCTTTGCGGTGGATTGCAGCACATGCGTGAACGGACCGAAATTTGCGGCGGCGTTTTCAAAGTAGATTCGAGAGCCGGCTCGGGCACGCGCATTCGGGCGTGGCTGCCCGCGCAGCGTGAGGCGCATTCACCTGATTCGGAAGAGAATTGAACCCGTCTCTATGCTTTCGGCGACACCAGCCCTTGTTCGATGGCGTAGGCCGTCAGCGCTGCGGCGTTGTGCAGGTTGAGCTTGCTCATGATGTTGGCGCGATGTTTTTCGACCGTCTTGGCGCTGATATTCAGCAGGTCGCCGATTTCTTTATTCATATATCCTTCGGCCAGAAGCTTGAGCACTTCGCGTTCCCGCTGGGTGATGGTCTCCCAGCTGCTCTTTTCCTTAAGGACTTGACGGCCGCTGAGGTAGCCCGCCATCACCTCGTCGGCAATCCCCGGGCTGATGAAGGTTTTGCCGCCGAGGACACTGTCGATGGCCATGAAAAGCTCTTCCCGGCTGGCGTCCTTGATGCAATAACCGTTCGCGCCGGCCTTGAAAGTCTCCAGCACATATTGGTCGGACTCATGAATGGTCAAAACCAGGATCTTCATGTCCGGATATTGGCTGCGCACATCATTGATCACGCTGATGCCGTTGAGCCTGGGCATGGACAAATCCAACAGGAGCAAGTGCGGCGAGTGCTTGCGGATGCAGTGGATGGCTTCCAGGCCGTCCTTGGCCTCAGCGACCACCTCCAGGTCATCCCTGGCGGTCAGCAGCGCCTTGAGTCCTTCCCGGAACAATTGATGGTCTTCGGCGATTACGATCTTCTTTTTGGCCATCATGCGTCGACTCCATTGCGGATGAAATGTATCCTATAGAATAGAATCCATGGTGCGGGTGCCTGTAGCCGAATCCGGCAGGGAACCATCCCGGCCAACCCGCAGATGCCGATGCGAAGGGAGTTCGGGCACCACGCTTTTTTACGAATACGCCAGAAGGGGGTTCCGTGTAAAGTCTCGGTGAGGACGCGCCGGCCCATGCCGCGATTTTGAACCAAAATCTTTATTTTGAGACGGCTTGTACGGGTTTTTCCGGGTTGGCATGGGTCAACCCGCGATGTCTCGTTTGAGGCGGTCAAACTCTTCCTTGGAAATTTCGCCTCTCGCGTAGCGTTTCTTCAAAATCTCCATCGGAGTTTCGTTGGAGAAGAGTCCGGACGCACCGGTCTTTCTGGTTTGCTGCACGATAATATAGACAACCACGGCAGCAACGATCACTATCAGAATTCCCATATGTCTGCCTCCACCGAATGCTTGCATACCATCTGTACCATCATACGCAGCGATATGCGGCGATGGAATGGGGGGTAGCACCCAAGCCGGACCTTGATCCACCTTATTACTCAAATGAAGAGACGAAGCAAATGGCGCTTCAGGCGGCGAGGGGGCCCGCCGTCCGTTTGACCGGTGCAGGACGGTCTGGCAGTTCCGAAAATGCGGTGCAACCGGTTGCATGCGGGGCCCGAACGGACGCATGAAGCAACCAAACCGGGACATATACATTCAATTCGAAGCCGGAATGGTGTCGCCACCCTATGTCGTGCCCCCTTCTCTAGTCTTATGTTTTTGGTCAAAAGCGGGGGCAAGGCGCCCACTGGACAATCGGACGCGTTCACTGCCGGTCGACATGCCGCTGCCGCCGCCGGTCCCCCCGTTTCAGGAGGTATTCATATGGGAATCAATCCACTGCGTGGCATCCAGGAATTCGGCCAGAGCCTTTGGCAAGACGATATCCAGAGGAATCGAATCCTTTTCGGTGAACTGAAGCGACTGATCACCGTGGATGGTATTCGCGGGGTGACCTCCAATCCCTCCATATTCGAAAAGGCCATCGGCGCAAGCCGGGATTATGATGACGATATCCGCCGATTCGCCCGGCAGGGCCTGCCGGCGGCGCAGATCTACCAGGCCCTTACCGTGAAGGACGTGCAGTTGGCGGCCGACCTTTTTCGTCCGCTCTACGATCTGTCCGATGGCCAACACGGTTTGGTCAGCCTGGAAGTCAACCCCCATCTGGCGCGCGATGCGGACGCGACCATCGCCGAGGCCCGACGGTTGTGGCACGCCCTGGAACGTCCCAACGTGATGATCAAGGTGCCCGCCACCGAGCAGGGGTTGACATGCATCCGGCAACTGATCCGCGAGGGACTCAACATCAATGTCACCCTGCTTTTCGGTCTGGCCCGATATCGCCAGGTGGCCGAGGCGTACATCGAGGGATTGGAAGCCAGGGCCGCCGCAGGCCTCTCGCCGAGCCGCATCGCATCGGTGGCCAGTTTCTTCCTCAGCCGCATCGACCTGGGGGTCGACCCATTGTTGAAACAAATAATCGACAACGGGCGATCGGGCAGGGATAAGGCCAGGCGGTGCTATGGGCAGGTGGCCATTGCCAGCGCCAAGCGTGCCTATGCAATCTACCAGGAGACATTCGAAGGCGAACGATTCCGCGCCCTGGCCCAAAAAGGGGCACGTCCCCAGCGGTTGCTGTGGGCCAGCACCAGCACCAAGGAACCCGAGTTCAGCGACATCAAATATGTGGAAGCGCTTATCGGACCGAACACCGTCAACACGCTGCCCACCGAAACGCTCGATGCCTATCGCGACCATGGCCGGCCGGCCCAACGCCTTACCCAGGAGATGGACCGGGCCCAGGAGGTGCTGGCAGGGCTGGCCGGACTGGACATCCCCATTGACCGGGTTGCCCAGTCCTTGGAAGACCAGGGAATCGACAAGTTCGTCCGGGCGTATGACAGCCTGCTGGATACCTTGGAAAAAGCTCACACGGCGGCGCTTCGGGGATGAAGGAGAAGACATGAACGAGCCCAAACGTGCCGGCCACCCCATTTACAGCCTGCTTCCCATGGAAGTCGAGGGATTCGGCGCCCTGGCCGAATTGGCCCTGGATATCCATTCGTCGTGGAACCATTACGCCGACGATTTGTGGCGACAGCTCGAACCGGAGTTGTGGGAAATCACGCACAACCCCTGGGTCGTCCTGCAGACGGCTTCTCGCGACCGCATCGAGCGTATGTGGGCGGATCCCCTCTTTCGCCAGAACGTGGAGGACTTGGTGCGGGAGCGGCGGCAGGCGGTGGCGGCGCCCGGGTGGTTTCAGCGGCATCATTCCCGGGGGCCCCTGAGCTGCGTCGCTTATTTCAGCCTGGAATTCATGCTCAGCGAAGCGCTCCCCATCTACTCGGGCGGGCTTGGAAACGTGGCCGGCGATCAGCTCAAAGCCGCCAGCGATATGGGGGTACCGGTCATCGGCGTGGGGCTGCTATACCAGCAGGGCTATTTCCGACAAGTGATCGATCGGCTTGGCGAACAGCAAGCCCTCTACCCTTACAACGATCCCGGGCAGCTGCCGATCACGCCGCTGCGCCAGGCCGACGGCGAATGGCTGCGGCTGAAGATCGATCTGCCGGGATACTCGGTCTGGCTGCGTGCCTGGCAGGTCCAGGTCGGCCGGGCCAGGCTTTACCTGCTGGACAGCAATGATGCGGTCAACTTTCCAGCTCATCGCGGAATCACCAGCGAGCTGTACGGCGGCGGGCCGGAAACGCGCCTCAAGCAGGAACTGCTTCTGGGCATCGGTGGCTGGCGATTGCTGGAGGCGCTGGGCATCCGGCCGGAAGTGTGCCACCTGAACGAGGGGCATGCGGCTTTTGTCGTGTTGGAACGTGCGCGGGCCTTCATGGAAGCGAACACCCAGCCCTTCGAGGTCGCCCTGGCCGTCACCCGGGCGGGCAATCTCTTCACCACGCATACGGCCGTGGCCGCCGGATTCGACCGTTTCGTGCCGGAGCTCATCGAGCGATACCTCGGCCGGTATGCCGAGCAGAAGCTTGGTATCACCCCGCACGATCTGCTGGCCCTGGGGCGCCGGAACCCCGATGATCCTTCGGAGAGCTTCAACATGGCGTATCTGGCCATCCATGGCAGCGGGGCGGTCAATGGCGTCAGCCGTCTGCACGGCAAGGTGAGCCGGCAGCTCTTCGAGCCGCTCTTCGAGCGCTGGCCGGTGCAGGAGGTGCCTGTCGGGCACATTACCAACGGCGTGCACATGCCGACCTGGGATTCGGTCATGGCCGATGACTTGTGGACCCGGGCTTGCGGCAAAGAACGCTGGCGCGGGTTGACGGAACCGCTGGGACGGAGCATCCGCCGCGTCTCCGACGCCGATCTCTGGCAATTCCGCCTCAGCGCCAGCAAGTCCCTGGTGGAATACACGCGCGAGCGGTTGTCCCGGCAACTGGCGGCCCGGGGCGCACCACCCGAAGCGGTGGATGCGGCGAAACGGCTTTTCGACCCCCATGCGCTGACATTGGGTTTTGCGCGCCGGTTCGCGACCTACAAACGGCCGAACCTGCTGCTGCACGACCCGCAGCGCCTGTTGCGCTTGCTGGCCGATCCCGAGCGACCGGTGCAGCTCATCATCGCCGGCAAGGCCCATCCGGATGACCAGGCCGGCCGGACCCTGATCCATGAATGGGTCAATTTCATCCGCCAGCCGGAGGTTCGCCCTCACGTCGTTTTCCTCAGCGATTACGACATGCTGTTGACGGAGCGGATGGTGCAGGGGGTGGACGTCTGGATCAACACGCCGCGGCGGCCCTGGGAAGCGTGCGGGACCAGCGGCATGAAGGTGCTCGTCAACGGCGGGCTCAATCTTTCAGTATTGGACGGCTGGTGGGCGGAAGCTTATTCGCCCGAAGTCGGCTGGGCCCTGGGGGATGGTCGGGAGCATGGTGACGATCCGACCTGGGACGCGGTTGAGGCCGAGGCGCTCTACGATTTGCTCGAGCGCGAGGTGATCCCGGAGTTCTACAACAGGAATGCCCAAGGCATCCCCGCGGCCTGGGTGGCGCGGATGCGCGAGAGCATGGCGCACTTGACCCCGCGCTTCTCGGCCAACCGGGTGGTGCGCGAATACACCGAAAAGCACTATCTGCCGGCTGCCGCCGCCTACCGGAAACGGGCCGCCGACAACGGTGAGGCGGGCCGGCGGCTGGTCGCGTGGCGCCGGACGCTGGCCCAAAAATGGACCGCGTTACGCTTCGGTGAAGCAACGATCAAGGCCCAGCAGGAAGGCCGACTGCATGAGGTGGACGTTTTTCTCGGGGATCTCGACCCCCAGGCGGTGCGGGTGGAGCTTTACGCCGAAGGGATGAACGGCGGCGGGCCGGTGCGGCTGGAGATGAAGCGCGTCCGCGGCCGGACGGGCGGCGTGCCGGGCAGCTACCTGTATCGCACTACGGTTTCCGATGTCCGCCCTTCAAGCGATTACACCGCCCGCATCGTGCCACACCATGAAGGCGTTGCGATCCCCTTAGAAGAGGCGCTCATCCTGTGGCAAAAATAGTTCGAAGGATCGATCGCCCCTTCGAGGGCAGATGACCGCCGAACCGGCTGGCGGCATCAGCCGCCGCGACGAACCAAAGGAGAGTGAGGCCATGCAGACAAGCCCTCTTACGCAAGATCTGCTGCACAGAATGGATGCCTACTGGCGGGCGGCCAACTATCTGTCGGTGGGCCAGATATATTTGCGCGACAATCCGCTCCTCAAGCGGCCCCTGGCCCTGGCCGACGTAAAAACAATGCTCTTGGGGCATTGGGGCACGACCCCCGGGCAGAATTTCATATACGTGCACCTGAACCGGGTCATCAACAAATTCGACCTGAACATGATCTATGTCTGCGGCCCCGGGCACGGCGGCCCGGCCGTGGTGGCCAACACCTACCTCGAAGGAAGCTACAGCGAGGTATATCCCGACATCGGTCAGGACGAATCCGGACTGCGCCGGCTCTTTACCCAGTTCTCCTTCCCCGGCGGCATTCCCAGCCACGCTTCCCCGGAAACACCCGGATCAATGCACGAGGGCGGGGAATTGGGATATTCGCTCAGCCATTCGTTCGGGGCGGCTTTCGACAATCCCGGTCTCATTGTCGCCTGCGTTGTGGGCGATGGTGAGGCCGAGACCGGTCCGACAGCCACAGCCTGGCATTCCAACAAGTTCCTCAATCCGGTCACCGACGGTGCCGTCCTGCCGATCCTGCATCTCAATGGCTACAAGATCGCCAACCCGACCCTGCTGGCCCGCATCACCCGCGAGGAGTTGGAGCAATTGCTGCGCGGTTGCGGCTGGACACCCCATTTCGTGGAAGGGCACGAGCCCGAAAAAATGCACCAGGCCATGGCCGCGACCCTCGATGCCGTCATCGAGCAGATCCAATCCCTCCAGCGGGATGCCCGGCGCCACGGCCACCGCGAGCGTCCGCGCTGGCCCATGATCGTTCTCAATTCACCCAAGGGCTGGACCGGTCCGAAGGTCATCGACGGCCTGCCGGTGGAGGGCACCTTCCGTGCACATCAGGTACCGCTCTCCGATCCGGTCGTACATCCGGAACACCTCGAGCTGCTGGAAGCGTGGCTGCACAGTTACCGGCCGGAAGAACTCTTCGATGACCGCGGCCGGCTGAAAGCGGAACTGGCCGATCTGGCGCCCAGAGGCGAGCGGCGCATGGGCGCCAACCCCCATGCCAACGGCGGGCTGTTGCTGCGCGACCTGCGCATGCCCGACTTCCGCGACTACGCGGTCGAGGTGGGCGCGCCGGGGGTGATCGGCATCGGCGACACCCATGTGCTGGGCCCTTTCCTGCGCGATGTGGTCAAACTCAACGGCGAACAGCGCAATTTCAGGGTGTTTGGTCCGGACGAGACGATTTCCAACGGTTTGGAAGCTCTCTTTGACGTGACCCCGCGCCAATGGGAGGGCATTACGATGCCCGACGACCAGTTTCTGGCGCCCGCCGGGCGGGTCATGGAGGTGCTCAGCGAGCACCAGTGCGAGGGGTGGCTGGAGGGGTACCTGCTCACCGGACGGCATGGCATCTTCAACTGCTACGAAGCGTTCATCCACATCGTCGATTCGATGTTCAACCAGCATGCCAAATGGCTGAAGGTCACCGCGCGCCTGCCGTGGCGGCGCAAACTCGCTTCGTTGAACTACCTCCTGGCGTCACACGTGTGGCGCCAGGACCATAACGGCTTCACCCACCAGGACCCTGGCTTCATCGACCATGTCGTCAACAAGAAAGCCGAGGTCGTGCGGGTCTACCTTCCGCCGGACGCCAACTGTCTCCTGTCGGTGATGGATCACTGCCTGCGCAGTCGCCATTACGTCAATGTGGTGATCGCAGGCAAGCACCCGGCGCCACAGTGGCTGAACATGGACGCCGCCGTCAAACACTGCGCCGCGGGCATCGGGATCTGGCCGTGGGCCAGCAACGACCAGGATACCGAGCCCGATGTGGTGATGGCCTGCTGCGGCGACGTGCCGACGCTGGAAACGCTCGCGGCCGTCTCGATTCTGCGCGAGCATCTGCCCGGCCTGAGAATCCGGGTGGTCAACGTCGTCGACCTGATGAAGCTGCAGCCGCAAAGCGAGCACCCCCACGGGCTCTCCGAGACTGAATTCGACGCGCTCTTTACCAGGGACAAACCGGTTATTTTCGCATTCCATGGGTACCCCTGGCTGATTCACCGCTTGACCTACCGGCGTACCAACCAGGCAAACATCCATGTGCGCGGTTACAAGGAAGAGGGCACCATCACCACACCCTTCGACATGACGGTTCTCAACGACCTGGACCGCTTTCATCTGGCCATGGACGCCATCGAGCGGCTCCCGCAAACCGGTGCCAAAGGCCTCTACCTGAAACAATATCTCAGGGGCCGGCTGGTCGAGCACAGGCAGTATATCAACCAGCACGGACAGGATATGCCGGAAATTCGGAATTGGAAGTGGGGCGACACCGGTTGACCCCGCGCGCACGGGCCGGCGGGCCAAGGTCAGAGGGTTACGAAGAAAGGAGATGCTGCCGTGAAAAAATATATCGGATTTGCGTTGGTTTTCATTGTCGCCGGGCTTGTGTCCTGCGCCGACAGCGGGCGCTTCGGGCCGCAAGGATCCAGTGGATGGATGCCGATGATGAATTACGGTTATGGATATGGGGTGACCTTCATGTGGATCGCCCTGCTGATCGTCATTGGATTGCTCGTTTATTTTTCCGTCAGGAGCCGGAAGACGACGGGGCCGACCTGCCATGAAAGCCCCCTGGATATTCTCCAGCGGCGCTATGCCAAAGGAGAAATCGACAAAGAAGCCTATGAAAGCATGAAAAAAGATATTGAAGGAGGAAATGACCCATGAAAACCGCAATACGACCAAAGCTGAATCTCTTGATGAGCGCGATTGCGCTTTTGGCGCTGGCTTCGGCTGCCTTCGCGGAACCGACGGCGAACAAGCCGACGGCCGAAGAGGTCAAAACCAAGGTGGCCCAGGCCGTCGACGCCATCGAAAGATATTCCCTGGTCCAACGCGATGAGGCGGTCAAAAATGCCAAGACCGCCCTCGACGACCTGGATGCCCGCATCGCCCGCATGGAATCGGAGGCCGGCGCGAAATGGGATCAGATGGATCAGACCGCCCGCCGGAACATGGAGGCCTCTCTGACGGCCCTCCGGAAGCAGCGCAACCAGGTCGCCGAGTGGTACGGCGGCATGCAGCACAGCTCGGACAAGGCCTGGGAAGATGTCAAAAAGGGGTTTTTGAACAGCTACCATGAGCTCCAGCGCACTTTCGATCAAATTCAAAAAAAGTTTCAGGGACCACAAGGATAACGTGGGAGGTGTGAACATGGCGGGTCATGACCAGCAGAAGCAATGCGACATCGGGTTGATCGGCTTGGGCGTCATGGGAAGCAGTTTCGCCCTGAATATGGCCGATCACGGTTTTTCCGTCGCCGGCTACAACCGCGAAGAAGAGAAGATACGACGCCTGGCCGAAATCAAGAGCGAACACCACAAGATCGAAACCACCCGTGATCTGCGGCAATTGGCGCAGATGCTGCGCACCCCGAGGGCAATCGTCCTGCTCGTGCCCGCAGGCCCGGCGGTGGACGCCGTGATCGAAAATCTTGTTCCCCATCTGGAGCGCGGCGACCTGATCATCGACAGCGGCAATTCCCACTTCACGGACACCGACCGCCGCGGGGCGGCACTCGATGTCAAGGGGTTGCGCTTCATGGGCATGGGCATGTCCGGCGGGGAAAGCGGGGCCCGACACGGCCCCAGCCTTATGCCCGGCGGCCCCGAACAGGCCTATGCGCGCGTCAGGCCCATCCTGGAAGCGGTGGCGGCCCACGTGGGAGCAATGCCCTGCGTGGCCCATCTGGGACCGGGCTCGGCCGGCCATTATGTCAAAATGGTGCATAACGGCATCGAGTACGGGATGATGCAGTTGATTGCCGAAAGCTATGACCTGATGAAGCGCGCTCTGGACCTGCACACCGATCAGTTGCACATCGTCTATGAACGCTGGAACCGGCGGGCGTTGAACGGTTACCTGATGGAGATTACCGCCGAAATCTTTCTGCGGAAGGACGAACGCACCGGTCAGCCGCTCATCGATCTGATCCTGGACGAAGCCAGGCAGAAAGGCACGGGCGAATGGACCGTGGCCGATGCCCTGCAAGTGCAGGTCCCCACGCTCAACATCGACGCGGCGGTCATGATGCGTCATCTGTCGGGCTTCAAGGCGCAGCGACAAGCAGCCGCCCTGTTGATCAAGGGCCCGGACCCGCTCTATGCGGGGGACAAGCCGGCGTTTATCGATCGGCTCGAAAATGCGCTGCATGCCGCCGTCATCATCACCTATGCCCAGGGCATGGCATTGCTCAAGCAGGCCTCCGCGGTCTACGGGTATCATTTGAATCTGGAGACGGTGGCCCGCGTCTGGACCGGCGGGTGCATCATCCGTTCGGCGCTGCTGGCGGATATCCAGGCGGCCTACAAGGCCGATCCCCAGTTGGAGAACCTGCTGGTGGCCCCGCCATTGAACCAGGTCTTGACGAGCCTCCAGGCCGATTTGCGCGCAGTGCTGCGTGTGGCCGTCGACCTGGGCATACCGGTGCCGGGATTGATGATGGCTTTGGCCTACTGGGACGCTTACCGCAGCAGTCGGCTGCCGGCCAATCTCATTATGGCCCAACGGGACTATTTCGGATCGCACACCTATGAGCGGGTCGATGCCAAAGGAAAATTTCACACCCGCTGGGACCGCAGTGGGTGAAGGAGGCACCATGGAACGAAACAACCATCCACCCGTACCATCCGTATTCGTCATCTTCGGCGCCAGCGGCGACCTCACGTGGCGCAAGCTCGTGCCGGCGCTTTACAATCTCAGCCTGGACCGCTGGCTCCCCGAAAAATTCGTGGTACTGGGAATGGGTCTCGGCGAAATGAACGATGCCCGTTTTCGCGATCATCTGCGCCAGGGTGTGGACCAGTTCTCGCGGCGCGGCAAGACTGAAAGCGATCCCTGGAAGGAATTTGCCGGCAATCTGCATTTCAACCCCACCGATCTGACCAATCCCAAGGTGTACAAGGAGCTGGCCCATCAGCTGGATGCCCTGGACAAATCATGGGATTTCAAGGCCAATCGGATCTTCTACCTGGCCCTGCCGCCGGCCATGATCGAAACGGTCGCCGGACATCTGGCCGCCGCCAAGCTCAATCAGGACCGCGCGCGGGCCCGGGTGGTGGTTGAAAAGCCCTTCGGCAGCGACCTGGCATCCGCACGCAAGCTCAATCGCATTCTATGCGAGCTTTTCGAAGAGCGTCAGATTTTCCGCATCGATCACTACCTGGGCAAGGAAACGGTGCAGAACATCCTGGCGTTCCGCTTCGGCAATACCCTTTTCGAGCCGCTCTGGAACAGACAGTACATCGACCACGTCCAAATCACGGTGGCCGAACAGGTGGGCGTGGGGCATCGCGGCCAATACTACGAGCATGCCGGCGCCCTGCGGGATATGATTCAAAACCATTTGCTTCAGATTCTCTGCCTGGTGGCGATGGAAGCACCAGTCTCCTTCAAGGACGATGAAATCCGCAATAAGAAGGTGGATGTGCTGCATGCCATCCGCCCCATTACGCCGGATGAGGTCGCGCGCTGCGCCGTGCGCGGACAGTATGCCTCCGGCTGGATCGAAGGACAGCGGGTAGCCAGTTATCGCGCCGAGGCCGATGTGGGCAACGACTCCCGAACCGAAACCTTTGCCGCCATCAAACTCTTCGTGGACAACTGGCGCTGGCAGGGGGTACCGTTCTACCTGCGGACCGGCAAGCGCCTGCCCGCCAGAATCTCCGAAGTCTCCATCCAATTCCGCCCGGTGCCGCATCAGACCTTTCCCATGTCCGCCCAACTGGACTGGCAACCCAACCGGCTGCTCCTGGCCATCCAGCCTGAGGAGGGCATCTTCCTGCGGTTCGAGGTCAAGCAGCCGGGGCCCACGTTGCATCTGTCGCCGGTCATGATGCAGTTCTACTACCGCGAAGCGTTCAAGGCGACGCCTCCGGAGGCTTACGAAACGCTGCTTCTGGATATCATGGAGGGGGATGCCACGCTCTTTTTGCGCGGAGACCAGGCTGAAGCCGCCTGGTCGGTCATCTCGCCGGTGCTGGATGTCTGGGAAACGGTAAGGCCCACCGATTTTCCCAATTACCCGGCCGGCGCATGGGGGCCCGAAGCGGCTGAAATCCTGATTGCCCAGGACGGGCGCACCTGGATCACACCCACGGCCCTGCATTGCAGGGAGGATTTGGCCGTGTGCCGCATCGCCGTGGATGGGACGACATGATTTTAAGGTTCAGCGATCCGGAGTCCTTGAGCCGTGCCGCCGCGGATATGTTCGCGCAAGCGGCGCAGACGGCCGTTCAGGAACGCGGACGGTTCAACGTGGCGCTCTCGGGCGGGGGTACCCCCGTGCGCACCTATCAGCTTCTGGCCCAGGCACCCTGGTGCGATCGAACGCCGTGGCCGCATGTGCATGTATTCTGGGGCGACGAGCGCTGCGTGGAGATCGATGACCAACGCAGCAACGCCGGCATGGCGTATCGGACCTTGTTGCGCCACGTGCCCGTGGACCCGGCCCATGTGCACCCGATTCGCTGTGCTGCAGACCCCGAGGCCGGCGCGGCGCAATATGATGAATTGCTTCGCACGCACCTTTCCTCGCCTGCGCCGCATCTGGACCTGGTGATCCTGGGCCTGGGCCGCAACGGTCATACCGCGTCGCTTTTTCCGGGCAGCCCGGCGATCGATGAGAAGGGGCGATGGGCGGCCGACGTCTATGTCGCCGAGCAGGCGATGCACCGCGTCACCCTGACGCCGCCGCTCCTCAACGCTGCACGCACAGTGCTATTCCTGGTTTCCGGCAATGAAAAGGCCCATGTCCTCAAATCCGTTCTGGAGGGCCCTTTCATGCCGCGGCGGCTGCCGGCCCAGGCCATCCATCCGCATTCCGGCCGGCTGATCTGGCTGGTGGACGCGCCGGCCGCCGCCCGACTGGCGCCCTCCCCCTGATAGCGAATCGCCTCTCGCCAACCCCCCTCTTATTCGCGACCGGCACCGAAAATCCTTTGCCAGTTCTCCGATGATCAAGCCGTAAAACGGCAATTGGCTGCCGTGGATCAAACGGGCGAGGGCAGGGGGGCGCCTCCACCGGGATCTGCAATGGGGGGCCATGCAGTGAAAACTACTTGCTTTACCCCATTGAGAGGGCCGCTGCCCAATGGCTATCTATCAGCCCATGAATCATGGTGCGAAGGTGATGCGCTCGGCGGTGCGGCCAACAAGGGGGGCCCAAGGCGCGTGAGGAAGAATAGAAAGGATTCTGGCGTGTACTGGAAATCTTTAGCGGTGACCGTCTGTTGTGCGGGACTTCTCGGCTGTGCGGTGGGTCCCGACTTCCGTTCGCCGGCGGCGCCTGCCGTGCAGGACTACACGGCGAAGGCGCTCCCGGCCCACAGCGCCGAAGCGCCCGGGATCGGCGGCAATGCCCAGCGCTTCGCGATGGGAGAGCAGATCCCGGAACAATGGTGGACGCTCTTTCGCTCCGACAAGCTGGATCGCCTGATCCGCATGGCGCTGGCGGGCAATCCCACGACGGCCGCGGCCCAGGCCGCCCTGCGGCAGGCGCGGGAAAACTACCGCGCCCAATACGGGGCCAGTTTGTTCCCGGCGGTCGACGCCAACCTGTCGGCGGGCCGGGAGCATGCGGGCGGCGCGGCCTTCGGACAGTCGGGGGGCGGGGGCACGACCTTCGACCTGTTTAATGCCTCCGTGAGTGTCTCCTACACGCTCGACCTCTTCGGCGGCGCGCGTCGCGAACTGGAAGCACTGCAGGCCCAGGTCGACTACCAGGACTACCAGCTGCGGGGAACCTACCTGACGTTGGCGTCCAATGTCGTGACCAGCGCGATGCTCGAAGCCTCCCTGCGCGCCCAGCGCCAGGCGACGCATGACATTCTGGCCGATCAGCAACAGGCTTTGGTACTGGTGGAACGCCAGTTCCAGTTGGGCGGCATCTCGCGCGCCGATGTGCTCGCCCAGCAGACGCAACTGGCCCAGACCCAGGCCGCCCTGCCGCCGCTGGAAAAAGCCCTTTCCCAGACACGCCACCTGCTGGCGGTGCTCGTGGGCAAGTTTCCGTCGCAGGCGGGGGCCCTGCCGGAATTCGATCTGCAGGGGTTGACCTTGCCCGCGACCCTGCCGGTGAGCCTGCCATCGACCCTGGTGAGACAGCGGCCGGACATTCAGGCCGCCGAAGCCTTGCTGCATGCCGCCAGCGCCCAGGTGGGGGTGGCCACCGCCAATATGTACCCGCGCATCACCCTGACCGCCGGCTATGGTTCGCAAAGCAACAAGCTCGGCGATCTTTTCAGCGGCGATGCGCTGATCTGGAATGCCGGGGCCGGCTTGCTGCAACCGCTGTTCCATTTCGGCGAATTGAGCGCCAAACGTCGGGCGGCCGTGGCCGCCTACGACCAGTCCCTGGCGCTTTACCACCAGACCGTGCTGCAGGCGTTCCTCGATGTGGCCAACACGCTGCGGGCCCTGGAATCGGATGCCCGCACCCTGAAGGCCCGGGCCGATGTGGAGAAGGCGGCGCAGGATGCGCTGGAGATGACCAAAAACCAGTTCCAGCTGGGTGCCGTGAGCTATCTTTCGCTGCTCGATGCCCAGCGTCAGTTCCAGCAGGCGCGTATCGGCTTGATTCAGGCCCAGGCGACCCGCTTTGCAGACACGGCCGCGCTGATCCAGGCCCTGGGCGGGGGCTGGTGGCAACCCGCCCCGACAGCCGGTAATGCCGCGCTCCTGGTCAAGGGGCATCCGGCTATGGACGAATCCAAATCGGTCGAGAGACCCTCGATGCAGCAATAGATGGAGAAGATCATGATCAAACGAATGCTCATCATGCTGGTGTGCGTGGGGCTGCTGTTCGGCGGCATTTTCACCTACAAGGCCTATGTGGGGCACGTAATCGCCGTGGCCATGAGCGCCCAGCCGCCGCCGCCCGTAACCGTATCGACTACCATGGCGCGCCTGACGGCCTGGCAGCCCGAGCTCAAGTCCGTGGGAACCGTGCGTGCCGCCCAGGGCGTGGAGGTCACCACCGAGATTGCCGGCCTGGTCCGCGAGGTCTACTTTCATTCGGGGGATGATGTGCAGGCGGGCCAGGTGCTGGTTCAGCTCAATGCCGACGCGGACAAGGCGCTGCTGCACTCCCTACAGGCCGAAGCCGAGCTGGCACGCACCACCTACGAACGCGACCGGCAGCAGTTCGCGGTCAAGGCCATCAGCCAGGCCACCCTGGATGTCGCCCAGGCCGATCTGAAGAGCAAGCTGGCCCAGGTGGACCAGCAGGCGGCGGATGTCGAAAAGAAAACCATCCGCGCCCCTTTCAGCGGCCGCATCGGCATCTCCGTCGTCGATCCGGGGCAGTACCTCAATCCGGGCGAACGGATCGTCACGCTGCAATCCTACGACTCGGTCTATGTGGACTTCATGCTGCCCCAGCAGGATGCGGCCCAGATCGCTCTGGGACAGGCGCTGAGCGTTGCCATCAATACCTATCCGGAGCGCTCGTTCGAAGGCATCATCACGGCCATCGACCCCAAGGTGGACCCCCAGACCCGCAACATCCAGGTCGAAGCGACGCTGGCCAACCCCAAACATGAGCTGCTCCCCGGGATGTTCGCCGCGGTGCAGGTCCGCGCCGGCCAGGCACAGCACTTCATCACGCTGCCCCAGACGGCGGTGACTTACAATCCCTACGGTGAGACCGTGTTCGTGGTGGAGAAAAAACCGGCGGGAAACCAGGGGCCGCCGGAACTGATCGCCAGGCAGACCTTCGTCACCCCCGGACCCACGCGCGGCGACCAGGTGGCCATCACCAGCGGGCTCAAGGAAGGCGATACCATCGTGACCAGCGGCCAGCTCAAGCTCAAGAGCGGCAGCCGGGTGGCGGTGAACAACGACATTCAACCCAGCAACGAGGCGGCACCCCTGCCGACGGACGAATAATATGCCCAACGACCGCAATCGATTGACCGATGTTTTCATTCAACGACCGGTGCTGGCCACGGTGGTCAGTCTGCTGATCCTGGTCCTCGGGCTGCGCGCCCTGGGATTGCTGCGGGTGCGCGAATTCCCCGAAACCCAGAATGCCGTGGTGACCGTCTCGACCGTATACACGGGCGCCGATCCGGCGCTGGTGTCCGGCTTCATCACCACACCGCTGGAGAACGCCATCGCCCAGGCCGACGGCATCGACTACCTCAACTCCTCCAGCACCCAGGGGTTGAGCACCATCCAGGCCAACCTGCGGCTGAACTACGATTCGAACAAAGCCTTGACCGAAATCAACACCAAGGTCAATGCGGTGCTCAACCAACTGCCACGCGAATCCCAGCAGCCGGTGCTCGGCGTCTCCATTGGCGAAACCATCGATGCCATGTACATCGGGTTTTACAGCACCAGCCTGCCGACCAACAAGATCACCGACTACCTCATCCGGGTGGTCCAGCCCAAGCTGCAGACCGTGCCCGGTGTGCAGACCGCCGAACTGCTGGGCGGGCGCCAGTTCGCCCTGCGCGCCTGGCTCGACCCGCAGAAGATGGCGGCCTATGGTCTCACCGCCAGCGATGTGAGCAATGTTCTGGCGGCCAACGATTTTATCTCCGCCCTGGGCCGCACCAAGGGCCAGATGGTGACCATCAATCTCACCGCCGACACGGGATTGCACTCGGTGGACGAATTCCGCAACCTGGTGGTCAAATCGCAAAACGGCGCCATCATCCGCCTGGGAGATATCGCCCATGTGACCCTGGGATCGGAAAACTACGACTCCGCGGTGGCCTTTGACGGCCGCAGCGCGGTCTACATCGGCATCCAGGTGACGCCCAGCGCCAATCTGCTCAACGTGGTGGGAGCGGTGCACAAGGCTTTTCCCGCCATCGCCGCGCAATTGCCCGCGGGGCTCGACGGCCGCATCGTCTACGATGCCACCAAGTACGTGGACAGCTCGATCCATGAAGTCATCGCCACCCTCCTGGAGGCCCTGCTGATCGTAACCTTCGTGATTTTCCTCTTCCTGGCGTCGGTGCGCACCGTGATCATCCCGGTCATCGCCATGCCCCTGTCCTTGATCGGAACCTTCTTCATCATGCTGATTCTGGGGTACACCATCAACCTGCTGACCCTGCTGGCCCTGGTGCTGGCCATCGGCCTGGTGGTCGACGACGCCATCATCGTGGTGGAGAACGTGCACCGCCATATGGAAGAAGGCACGCCGGCCCTGCAGGCCGCCGTTTTAGGGGCGCGCGAGCTGGCCGGGCCCATCGTGGCCATGACCGTGGTGCTGGTGGCCGTGTATGTGCCCATCGGGTTCATGGGAGGGCTCACCGGTGCGCTGTTCACCGAATTCGCCTTCTCCCTGGTCGGTGCAGTGACCGTGTCGGCGGTCATCGCCCTGACCCTGTCGCCCATGATGTGCTCGCGTTTTCTCAAACCCGACGACAAGGCCCATCGCCATCGTTTCATGAACTTCGTGGACCGCCAGTTCGAGCGGGTGCGCCGCATCTATGAACGCCTGCTGCGCGGCTCGCTCGACTACCAGCCGGTGGTGGTGGTTTTCTCCCTGATCATCCTGGCCAGCATTTACTTTCTCTATACTTCCTCCAAAAGCGAACTGGCCCCGCAGGAAGACCAGGGCGTGATCATCGCCATGGCCTCGGGCGCGCCCGATGCGACCCTGGCCCAGACGCAACAGTCCACGCGCCAGGTGTACAAGATCTTCGCCGGGCACGCGCAAACCGACCATGTGTTCCAGCTGGATGGCGTCGGCGGGCTCAATTCAGGCATTGCCGGCATGGTGCTCAAACCGTGGGACGAACGCAAGCGCACGGCCATGCAACTGCAGCCCGAGGTGCAGCAGCAGCTCAGCGGCATCGCCGGTGTCCAGGCCGTGGCCTTCCAGCGGCCGCCCCTGCCGGGCGGCGGCCGGGGATTGCCGGTGCAGTTCGTCATCGGCACCACCGACCCCTTCGATCAACTGAACAAGGTGACCCAGACCTTGATGGACAAAGCCCGCTCCAGCGGCCTGTTCGTCTACCTGGACAGCGATCTGAAAATCGACAAACCCCAGATCGCGGTGAAAATCGACCGCAATATGGCCGCGCAACTGGGCCTGACCATGGATGATGTGGGCAGTGCGCTGGGTTCGATGCTGGGTGGCGGTTACGTCAATTACTTCAGCCTTTCGGGCCGCTCCTACAAGGTGATCCCCCAGGTGATGCAGCGCTATCGGCTCAATGCCGACCAGCTGAAGAATTACTACATCCGCACGGCCACGGGGGCAGCGGTCCCGATTGCCACCATCGTGTCCCTGAAGCGCACGGTGGTGCCCGAATCCCTCAACCATTTTCAACAGCTCAACGCCGCCACCATTTCGGGCGTGCCGCGGCCGGGCGTGACCCTCGGTGAGGCGCTGGGCAAGCTCAAGGAACTGGCCGCCCAGACCCTGCCCAAGGGCTATAGCATCGACTACAGCGGCCAGTCCCGCCAGTATGAGAACGAATCGAGCCAGCTGGTGGTCACCTTCGTCTTCGCCCTGATCATCATCTACCTATCCCTGGCGGCCCTGTTCGAAAGCTTCGTGGACCCGCTGATCATCCTGATCAGCGTACCCATGTCCATTTGCGGCGCCCTGATTTTCATCAGCCTGGGGGTGGGGGGTGCCAGCCTGAATATCTACACCGAAGTGGGCCTGGTGACCCTGATCGGCCTGATCAGCAAGCACGGCATCCTCATCGTGCGATTTGCCAACGATCTGCGGCAGGCCGGGCAGCCGAAGCGCGAGGCCGTGGCATCGGCTGCGGCCATCCGCCTGCGTCCCATCCTCATGACGACGGCCGCCATGGTGCTGGGGGTCGTGCCCCTGGTGCTGGCCACGGGCGCCGGCGCCGTGGGACGCTTCAACATGGGCCTGGTGATCATGACCGGCATCGCCATCGGGACCCTGTTCACCTTGTTCGTGGTGCCGGCTATGTATATGCTGCTGGCCCGTGAGTATTCCCCGCGGCGGCAGGCGGCGGCATCGGCGGGCGTTGCGCCGATGCGTGCGTAAGTCTGCTTTTTGGTCCGAAGCCTCCTGGGGTCCGAGCCGGTGCAGGTGGCGGTGCCGACGAGCGCCCCCTTGTCTGCGAAGCCGCACTCTGTTATTCAATTTTAGAATATCGGCTTAAGACTGCACCGTCCCTCCTGTCCGCTGCGGGATTCAAGGCGGGCAGGACGTTTCCGGACCAACGGGTCGCAGGTTCGGGCAAACCCCTAGATTCTTGGTATCGATAAATGAAGAGAATCAGAAAGCTCATCCTTGCCGGATTGTCGTTGATCGGTGCCGCACTCCTGCTCAGCGGTTGCGGCCAGTTATTGCTGTTCAACCCCAAAGGCCCCATCGGTGAAGCCGAACGGTTCGTGATCTTTGCCGCCATCGCGTTGATGCTGCTGGTGGTCATTCCCGTGGCCATCATGAACGTGTGGTTCCCCTGGCGGTACCGGGCCGCCAGGTCGGGGGACGCCTATGCCCCCAAATGGAACAATTCGCTGAAAATCGAGGTGGTGGTCTGGCTGGTGCCGGCCATCATCGTCACCATTCTCGGGATACTGGTATGGGAGACCACCCATCGGCTGGACCCCTACAAGCCCATCGAGACCGGTGTTCCGCCTGTCCGCATCGAAGCGGTCTCCTTGGACTGGAAATGGCTCTTCATCTATCCGGAGCTGAATATCGCCGTCGTCAACCAGCTCGTCTTCCCCGCCAAAGTGCCATTGAGCTTCCGACTGACCTCGGCCTCGGTGATGACCTCCTTTTTTATCCCCCAGCTGGGCAGCCAGATCTACGCCATGGGCGGTATGCAGACCCAATTGAACCTGCTGGCCGATGAGCCGGGCACCTATGCCGGGCAGAACCAGCAGTACAGCGGCCTCGGCTATTCCGGCATGAATTTCAAAGCCATCGCCACCTCCCGGGAAGAGTTCGACGCCTGGGTCCAGAAGGTCCGGCAATCCCCGGAAGTCCTTGACCTGACCCGTTACGAGCGGCTCGAAACGCCGAGCGAAAAAGACCCGGTGACGCTCTTCTCCTCGGTCGATCCCGGCCTGTTCGACACCATCCTGGTCAAACATGGAATGCCGATGAAGATGAATTCAACAGATTTGAAATCGGAACCCCAGAGGATGCACATGCACCCCAACCCTTCGGAGAAGAATTGATATGTTCGGGAAACTGAGCCTTTCTGCCGTCCCCTATCATGACCTTATCGTCATGGGCGCCGTAGCCGGGTCGATCCTGCTGGGCGTTGTGATCCTCGGTCTGGTCACCTATTTCCGGCTGTGGAAGCCGCTGTGGACCGAGTGGCTGACCAGCGTCGATCACAAGAAGATCGGCATCATGTATATCGTCCTGGCGCTGGTCATGATGCTGCGCGGCATCTCCGATGCCATCATGATGCGGGCCCAGCAGGCGATGGCCGCCGGCATGTCCCACGGTTACCTGCCGCCCGATCACTTCAATCAGATCTTCAGCGCCCACGGGACGATCATGATCATCTTCGTGGCCATGCCGTTCATCGTGGGCCTGATGAATATCGTGATCCCGCTGCAGATCGGCGCGCGGGACGTGGCGTTTCCCTATCTGAACGCCGTCAGTTTCTGGCTGACCGCCGCGGGTGCCGCGCTGGTCATGGTGTCGCTGGGCGTGGGCGAGTTCTCCACGGCCGGCTGGTCCGGGTACGCGCCTTTGACCGAAAAGCAGTTCAGCCCCGGCACCGGCGTGGATTACTGGATGTGGGCCTTCCAGATCTCCGGCGCCGGCTCGCTTTTGACCAGCATCAACTTCCTGGTCACGATCATCAAGATGCGCGCGCCGGGCATGACCCTCATGCGCATGCCGATCTTCGTCTGGTCGGCGCTGTGCACCGCGGTGCTCATGGTGCTTTCGTTTCCCGTGCTCACGGCCGCCCTGGGGATGCTGACGATGGACCGCTATCTGGGCATGCATTTTTTCAGCAACACCCTGGGCGGCAACATGATGCTCTACGCCAATCTTTTCTGGATCTGGGGCCACCCTGAGGTCTACATCGTGATATTGCCGGCCTTCGGCATCTATTCGGAGGTCGTGGCCACCTTTTCCGGCAAACCGTTGTTCGGTTATACTTCCATGGTGTATGCCACTGCGGCCATCATGGTGCTCTCTTTTTCCGTGTGGGTGCACCATTTCTTCACCATGGGCGCCAGTGCCAACGTCAATATCTTCTTCGGCATCTCCACCATGATCATCGCGGTGCCCACCGGCGTCAAGATTTTCAACTGGCTCTTCACGATGTACCGCGGTCGCATCCGGTTCGCCACGCCCATGTACTGGACCGCGGCCTTCATCGCCACCTTTGCCGTAGGCGGCATGGCCGGCATTCTACTCGCCGCCCCGGCCTCCGACTACGTGCTGCATAACAGCCTGTTTTTGATCGCCCATTTTCATAACATGTTGATTCCCGGCGCCCTGTTCAGCTACCTGGCCGGTTTCACCTACTGGTTCCCCAAGGCCATGGGCTTCAAGCTGAATGAAAAATGGGGCCGGCGGGCCTTCTTCGGCTGGCTGGTCGGCTTCTACCTTTCCTTCATCCCCCTGTATATCCTGGGGATCATGGGGATGCCCCGGCGCATGGCCCATTATGACAACCTGGCCTGGCATCCATTCCTGATCGTGGCCGCGGTCGGCGCCGCCGTGATCACCCTCGGGGTTGCCAGCCAGCTCATCCAATTGCTCGTGAGCATCAAGGAGCGCCGCGCCGCCCGCGACTTGACCGGCGACCCCTGGGGCGGCCGCACCCTGGAGTGGGCCATCGCCTCTCCGCCGCCGGTGTACAATTTCGCCCAACTGCCCAGCGTCCACGAGATCGACGCATTTGCGGACATGAAAGAAAAAGGCACGGCCTACCAGCGGCCCGAGCGATACACCGACATTCACATGCCGAAGAACACCGGCGCGGGCTTTATCAACGGCGTGCTGGCCTTTGCCTTCGGGTTCGCCATGGTCTGGTACATCTGGTGGCTGGCGATTCTCTCCGCCCTGGGCATGATCGTCATCATGATCGTGCGCGCGGGCGATGACCACCGGCACTACACGGTGACGGCCGCCGAAGTGGCCCGCATCGAAACCCAGCGATACCAGCAACTGGCCGCTGCCCGAGGGGCGGCCTAACTCTTGCCACAGGTGTGAACGATGACGACCGAGACTATGACCCTAAATGCTTCAATCGACGCTTCAACCGGCGCAGATGGCGAGCACGGCGACAGCACTGCACTTTCGATCTTCGGCTTCTGGCTTTATATCCTCAGCGACCTGGTGCTGTTCGCGACGCTCTTCGCCACCTATGTCGTGCTGGGGCGCAACTATGCCGGCGGACCGACCGGCAAGGAACTCTTCGACCTGCCCTATGTCCTGGGAGAGACCATGCTGCTGCTGGTCAGCAGCGCCACCTACGGCCTGGCAGTGCTGGCCATGCACCGCCAGCGGCGCGATCGGGTGCTGGCCTGGCTCTTCGTCACGCTGCTGCTCGGTGCCGCTTTCGTCTTCATGGAAATCAGCGAATTCCGTCACTTGATTCTCGACGGCCATGGCCCGGGGCGCAGCGCTTTTCTCTCGGCGTTCTTTACCCTGGTGGGCACCCATGGCGCCCATGTAAGCGCCGGCCTGATCTGGATTGCGGTGATGATGGGCCAACTCGTCACCAAGGGGTTGACCCCGCCGGTGCAATGCCGCCTGATGCAGTTGAGCATTTTCTGGCACTTTCTGGATATCGTGTGGGTGGGCGTCTTCACCATCGTCTACCTGATGGGGGTGATGTAATGGAGCATGCAGCCATGAACAGCGGCGGTGCCGGCACCGGCAGCCTCAAATCCTACACCATCGGCTTCCTGCTTTCGGTGATGCTGACCGTGTTCGCCTTCGCAGTGGTGATCAAAGGCGCCGCACTGCCGCGCTGGTTCGTTTGGACGGGTATCGGCTTTGCAGCCGTGGTTCAGATCCTGGTGCACCTGCACTACTTCCTGCACCTGGACAGTTCCTCGGAGGCGCGCTGGAACGTGCTGGCGCTCATTTTCACGGTGTTGATCATGATTCTCTTCGTCGGCGGGACATTGTGGATCATGTATGACTTGAATGTGCGAATGATGTGAAGATGGTTGAAACGATCCGAAGATATGCTTCCGTGACCAAGCCGTGGGTGGTTCTGGGCAACCTGCTTTCGGTGGCCGGCGGTTTTTTCCTGGCAGCCAAAGGCCGTGTGGACGTCCGGCTTTTGCTGTGTGCCATGGCGGGCACCGGCCTGGTTATCGCTTCCGGCTGCGTCTTCAACAATTGGATCGATCGAGATATCGACCGTAAGATGATTCGGACCCGGGAGCGCGTGCTGGCCAAAGGGCGCATGTCTCCGCGCGCCGCCGTCGTCTTCGCGGTGGCGCTCGGCCTCGCCGGCCTGGCGTTGCTCTGGACCACCGTAAATGGCCTCTGCGTCGTCATCGTTGCCGCCGGGCTGGCGATCTATGTGGTCGCCTACAGCTTCCTGTTCAAGCGCCGATCGGTCCACGGCGCCCTGATCGGCAGCCTGGCGGGTGCTGCACCGCCGCTGGCGGGCTATTGCGCGGCGGCCGGCCGCTTCGATCTGGGGGCGGTGATCCTGCTGGCCATCTTCAGCCTGTGGCAGATGCCCCACGCCCTTGCCATTGCAGTCTCGCGGCTCGATGACTACACGGCCGCAGCCATCCCGATGCTGCCGGTCCAACGGGGGATCCCCGCCGCCAGGAAGCAGATCGCCGTCTATATCCTGGCCTTCACGGCGGCCGCGCTGGCATTGAACCTCGGCGGCTATGCCGGCTACCGCTACCTGGCGGCTGCCATGGCCTCCGGCCTGGTCTGGCTGGGCATCGCCTGGTGGGGATACCGGAACACCGATCATAACCGCTGGGCCAAGCGGCTCTTTATCTTCTCCATCGTGAACATCACCATTCTGTGTGCCATGATGGCCGTCGATGTCACCATCCCATCAACAATACCCGGTTCCCCGCCGGCCCAGTGGGCGGAGGGCACGATCGTGAGCGCCGGCGGGCCATATTTACAATTAGAACGCCATCATTCTTCTGCCCCATCTCCATAATTGCACCACAATTTCATTTTATCTTAACGTCCAAAGATAGGATCATGGACGGTACCCCTGTGAATGCACCCAGTGCCGGCGCGGCATCGAATCCGGCAAGCCTGCATTTGACACGCGATTCGATAATCAGTAGGCTTGGCGCCGAAGACTTTTGCTTCGTGGAAAGCACACCTACCTGGAGGCACGGCCCATTCCCTTCGATGCCCGATTCTCATGGGCACCTGCCGGCGCGGACTTCAACGTTTGAAAAGTAAGGCGGCATTATGACGGAAACACCCCCAGAAGGCCCAAAGAGCGGCGGGCTCGCGGAACAAACGGGAAAACGGGCGCATCCGCTGCGCCGGTGGATCTGGCTGGCAGTGACGCTGCTCGCCATCATCGGTCTTTATTCCGGTTGGGCCGGCCGCTCCCGGTCCACCGGCGGGACCACGGCACCCGGGGAAAAATCCAGGAGCTTCATCGCAGCCGTTTCGGCGGTCGAGGCCAGCCGCGGAGAGATCGGAATTTATCTCAACGGCTTGGGGACGGTTACCCCCCTGAACACCGTCACCGTCCGGAGCCGCGTCGACGGCCAGTTGATGAGCCTGCATTTCGAGGAGGGCGAGATCGTTCCCAAGGGCAAGCTGTTGGCCGAGATCGATCCACGGCCGTTCCAGGCCCAATTGGCCCAGGCCGAAGGGCAGGCCGCGCGCGACCGGGCGCAGCTGGCCAACGCCCGGCGCGACCTGCAGCGCTACGAAGCCCTGAGCGCGCTGGATTCCATTTCCAAGCAACAGTACGATGCCCAAAAGGCCCTGGTCCTGCAGCTGGAGGGGGCCATCCAGAGCGACCAGGCCCAGATCGAAACGGCCCGGCTGCAACTGACCTATGCGCGCATCATCGCACCCATCACCGGGCGGGTGGGGCTGCGCCTCGTGGACCCCGGCAACATCGTCCATGCGTCCGACGCCGGCGGTCTGGTGGTGATTACCCAGCTGCAGCCCATCGCGGTTGTATTTCCGCTGCCTGAAGATAGTCTGCCCCAGGTGCTCCCCAAGCTTGAGCAGCAGGTCCCCATGCCGGTGGAGGCTTTCGATCGGGGGATGAAGACCGTCCTGGCCACCGGTCAACTGCGGACCGTGGACAACCTGATCGATCCCAATACCGGCACGGTCAAATTCAAGGCCCTTTTCCCCAATCGCCGCAACGAGTTGTTTCCCAACCAGTTCGTCAACGCCCGCCTGCGCCTGGAACTTAAAGAGGGCGCGCTGCTCGTGCCGTCGGCCGCCATCCAGAGGGGGCCGTCCGGCGCCTTCGTCTTTGTCGTGAAATCGGACCAGACGGTGGAGATGCGTCCGGTTTCGCCCGGTGTGAGCGAGGGGGATCGGACCGCAGTCGCCTCCGGCCTGGCGCCGGGCGAACTGGTGGTCGTCGAAGGGGCCGAAAAGCTGCGCCAGGGAAGCCGCGTCGAGTTGAATCCGCGTAACGGGAACGGCGACAAGAGGCCGCGGCAATGAACATCTCCCGTATCTTCATCCAGCGGCCGGTGGCCACCACGCTGCTGATGATCGCCATCATGCTGGCCGGCGCGGCCGCTTACCGGCAGCTGCCGGTTTCGGCCTTGCCCCAGGTGGATTACCCGACGATCCAGGTGCGGACCTTTTATCCCGGGGCCGACGCCGAAGTGATGGCCTCCTCGGTCACGGCGCCCCTGGAGCGGCAGCTCGGCCAGATGGCCGGTCTGAAGCAGATGACGTCGGCCAGTTCGGGCGGCAGTTCGATCATCACCCTGCAGTTCGGCCTGGATCTGAGCCTGGACGTGGCCGAGCAGGAGGTCCAGGCGGCCATCAACGCCTCTTTTACCTTGCTGCCCCGCGACCTGCCCACGCCGCCCGTCTACAGCAAGGTCAATCCCGCCGATGCGCCCATCCTGACCCTGGCTCTGAGTTCCGACGCCTTGCCGCTGCCCCAGGTGGAAGATCTGGCCGACACCCGCTTTTCCCAGAAAATCTCCCAACTGCCGGGGGTAGGGCTGGTGAGCATCAGCGGCGGCCAGCGGCCGGCCGTGCGCATCCAGGCCAATCCCGTGGCCCTTTCGGCCTATGGCTTGACCCTCGAAGATCTGCGCTCGGCCATCGTCGCAGCCAATGTCAACCAGGCCAAGGGCGGCTTCGACGGCCCGCGGCGTTCTTTCAACATCGGTGCCAACGATCAGCTGCTTTCCAGCGCCGAATACCGGCCCCTGGTGATCGCCTACCGCGACGGCGCCCCGGTTCATCTGGCGGAGGTGGCCGACGTGATCGACGACACGGAGAATGTGAACCAGGCCGCCTGGATGAACGACACCCCGGCGGTGATCGTCAATATCCAGCGTCAGCCAGGGGCCAACGTCATCGAGGTGGTCGACCGCATCAAAGAGCTGCTGCCAAGGTTGCAGGGCACCCTGCCGCCCTCGGTCACAGTCTCCATCCTCACCGACCGGACCACGACGATCCGGGCATCGGTCCGGGACGTGCAGATCGAAATGCTTCTGGCCGTCGTTCTGGTCGTGCTGGTCATTTTTCTCTTCCTGAGAAACCTGCCGGCAACCGCCATTCCCAGCGTCGCGGTGCCGCTCTCCCTGGTGGGCACTTTCGGCGTGATGTACCTGCTGGACTACAGCCTGAACAACCTGAGCCTCATGGCCCTGACTATTTCCACGGGTTTCGTGGTCGATGACGCCATCGTCATGATCGAAAACGTGGCCCGCTATGTGGAGCAGGGCGAGACGCCCCTCCAGGCGGCCCTCAAGGGATCCCGCCAGATCGGCTTCACCATTCTGTCACTGACGATTTCGCTGATCGCCGTGCTCATCCCCCTGCTGTTCATGGGCGACGTGGTCGGTCGCCTGTTCCGGGAATTCGCGGTCACCCTGGGCGTCACGATCCTGATTTCCGCCGTGGTTTCCCTGACCCTGACGCCCATGATGTGCGCCCGCATTCTCAAACATTCCCCCGAAGCAGCGCAGGGGCGGTTCTCCCGCGCCTCACAGCGGCTGCTCGACCGGGTCATCGGCGGGTATGATCGCTCGTTAAGGTGGGTTCTGCGCCACCAGGGCGCCACTCTGTTCGTGGCCGGGGGCACGCTGGCGCTGACCGTGCTGCTGTACATCGGCGCGCCCAAAGGGTTCTTCCCGGTGGAGGATACCGGTGTGCTGCAGGGCATCTCCCAGGCCCCCCAGTCCATCTCGTTCACGGCCATGGCCGAGCGGCAGCAGGCCCTGGCCCGCGTGATCCTGCGCGACCCGGCGGTGGAAAGCCTTTCCAGCTTCATCGGGGTGGACGGCACCAACACCACCCTGAACAGCGGCCGGATCCTGATCAACCTGAAGCCCCTGGAAGACCGATCGGCGGGCGCCGAGAAAGTGATCCGCAGACTGCAGCCGACGCTGGCCGAGGTGCAGGGGATCACCTTGTTCCTGCAGCCGGTGCAGGACCTGACCGTGGACGCCAGGGTCAGCCGCACCCAATACCAATACACCCTGGAAGACCCGGACTTCGACGAGTTGAACCGATGGGCGCCGCGGTTGTTCGAAACCTTGCGCGGCCGCCCCGAGCTGAGCGATGTGGGCAGCGACCAGTTCGACCAGGGGCTGCGGGTGTCGCTGGATATCGACCGGCCGACCGCTTCGCGGCTGGGCATCAGCCCGCAGGATATCGACGACACCCTGTATAATGCCTTCGGGCAGCGCCAGATAACCACCATGTTCACGGAACTGAACCAGTACCGCGTCATCCTCACGGTCAAACCCGAGTTCCAGCACCATCCGGAGGTGCTGCAGTCGATCTACCTGCGCGGATCGAGCGGTGGAACGGTGCCGTTGCGCGCAGTCACCCAGGCCCGCGAAACCACTGGACCGCTGGTCGTCAACCGGTTGGGCCAGTTTCCGGCCGTCACGCTCTCGTTCAATCTCTCCCCCGGAACCGCTCTCGGAGAGGCGGTGCCGGCCATCGAGGCCGCCGTCCGTCAGACCGGCCTGCCGCCGAGCATCCATGGCAGCTTTCAGGGGACGGCCCAGGCTTTCAAGGCGTCGCTGGCCAACGAACCGCTGCTGATCCTGGCCGCCCTGGTGACCGTCTACATCGTGCTCGGCGTGCTTTATGAGAGCTATATCCACCCGGTGACCATTCTTTCGACCTTGCCGTCGGCCGGCGTGGGCGCCCTGCTGGCCCTGATGCTTTTCCGCACCGACCTGAATGTCATCGCCATCATCGGCATCATCCTGCTGATCGGCATCGTCAAGAAGAACGGCATCATGATGATCGATTTCGCCCTGGACGCCGAGCGCAACGAAGGCAAGCGCCCCGAGGAGGCCATTCACCTGGCCTGCCTGCTGCGGTTCCGGCCCATCATGATGACCACCCTGGCGGCGCTGCTGGGGGCCTTGCCGCTGGCACTGGGAACCGGGGTGGGCTCGGAACTGCGCCATCCGCTGGGTATCTCCATTGTCGGCGGCCTGATCATCAGCCAGGCGCTGACCCTTTATACGACGCCGGTGATCTACCTGGCCTTCGACCGCTTGGCGCGACGCGTGAGGGGGGCGCGCGTGTGATGAATATTTCGGCGCCTTTCATCCGCAGGCCGGTGGCCACCACGCTCTTGACCCTGGGTCTGGTGATCGCCGGCGCCCTGGCTTTTTACTTGCTTCCGGTCTCCGCACTTCCCCAGGTGGACTTTCCCAGCATCTCGGTCACGGCCGCGCTTCCCGGCGCGGACCCCGAGACCATGTCCACCTCGGTGGCCGCCCCCCTGGAGCGGCAATTCGGCCACATCGCCGGCGTGACCGAAATGACTTCCGCCAGCTACCGCGGCACCACGAGCATCACCCTGCAGTTCGACCTGAACCGCGATATCGACGGGGCGGCCCGGGATGTCCAGGCGGCCATCAACGCGGCCCGCGGCTTTCTGCCGGCCAACCTGCCCACCAATCCGCGCTACCGCAAGGTCAATCCCGCCGATGCGCCGATCCTCATTCTGGCGCTGACCTCGGATACCGTCAGCGTCGAGAAGATGTACGACGCGGCCTCGTCCATCCTGGCCCAAAAACTCTCCCAGGTGGAAGGCATCGGGCAGGTCTTCGTGGGAGGCAGTTCCCTGCCGGCCGTACGGGTGGAGTTGAATCCCCTGGCGCTCAGCGCCTATGGCGTCAGCCTCGAAGCGGTGCGCGGCGTCCTGAGTGCTACCAACATCAAGCGGCCCACGGGGAACCTCTCAGGCCGGGAAAAAAACTGGGCCATCGTCACCAACGACCAGTTGAGCGGCGCCGCCCAGTATGCGCCGGTGGTGATCCGCTACCGCAGCGGGGCCGCGGTCCGGCTGGTCGATGTGGCCACCGTGCAGGATTCGCTGGAGGATTTGCGCACGGCCGGATTTCACAACGGCAAGCCGGCGGTCATGGTGATCGTCTTCCGCCAGCCCGGCGCCAACATCATCGCTACCGTGGACAACGTGCGCATGCTTCTGCCTCAATTGGAAGGGGCGATGCCCGGGGGGATCCACGCTGCGGTGGTTCTGGACCGCACGCCCCCGATCCGCGGCTCTCTGCGCGATGTGCAGCGCACGCTGCTGCTCTCCGCCCTGCTGGTGATCCTGGTGGTGTTCGCCTTCCTGCGGCACATCCGTTCGACCGTGATTCCCGCCATGGCCGTGGCCGTATCCATCGTCGGGACCTTCGGGGTGATGTATCTGTTCGGCTTCAGCCTGAACAACATCTCGTTGATGGCCTTGACCATCGCCACCGGCTTTGTGGTCGACGACGCCATCGTGGTGCTGGAAAATATCACACGGTACCGCGAGAAGGGCCTGACGGCGTTTCAGGCGGCCCTGGCCGGAACCCGGGAGATCGCCTTCACCGTCCTGTCCATGAGCCTCTCGCTGGTGGCCGTCTTCATCCCCATCCTGCTGATGGGCGGCATCGTGGGCCGGCTGTTCCGCGAATTCGCCGTGACCTTGTCCGCGGCGATCATGGTGTCGCTCGTGGTGTCGCTGACCACCACCCCCATGATGTGTGCCACGCTGCTTCGGCGGGAACCCTCCGACGCCCGGGGGTGGCTCTATAGGGCGAGCGGCCGGCTCTTCGATGGGGCCCATCGCCTCTATGCCAAGACGCTGCACTGGGCCCTGAGACACGCCAGGATTATGCTGGCGCTGACCCTGGCCACCCTGGTCGTAAACCTGTTTCTGTTCCGCGCCGTTCCCAAGGGATTCTTCCCCGAGCAGGACACGGGGCGCATTGCCGGCAGCATCCAGGCGGCCCAGGATATCAGCTTCCAGGCCATGCGCGAGAAGCTGCTGCAGATCGTCAATATCATCAAAGAGGACCCGGAGGTCGACCATGTGATCGGGTTTACCGGCGGGGGCGGCGGGGGCGGGTCCACGACCAATACCGGCCGCATGTTCATTACCCTGAAACCCTTCGAAGCGCGCAAGGACAACGTAGCCGAGGTCATCGCCCGGCTGCGCAAGAAACTCGGCCGGGTGCCCGGCGCGCCCGCCTTTCTCCAGCCGGTGCAGGATCTGCGCATCGGCGGCAGGACCAGCAGCGCCCTCTACCAGTATACACTGCAGGGGGAAGATCTGAAGGAGCTGAATGGCTGGGCCCTGCGCGTGGAGAAGAAGTTGCGCGCCCTTCCCGAACTGGTGGATGTGAACAGCGACCTGCAGAACCGGGGGCTGGAGGCCGCGCTGACCATCGACCGCGCCGGTGCCGCCCGGCTGGGTGTCTCCCAGAAAGCCATTGACGACACCTTGTACGATGCCTTCGGCCAGCGCCAGGTGTCCGTTACCTATACCCTCTTGAACCAGTATCATGTGGTCATGGAAGTGGCGCCCCCCTACTGGCAACGACCGGACACGCTCAAGCAGATCTTCGTGCCATCGGCCAACGGCGAATTGGTCCCGCTGAGCGCCTTCAGCCGTTTTGAGCCCAAAGCCACCGCCCTGGCCGTCAATCACCAGTCGCAATTTCCATCCGTCACCCTGTCGTTCAACCTGGCGCCCGGCACGGCGCTGGGCGACGCCGTGACCGCCATCGAAAGCGCCACCCGCCAGATGGGGCTGCCGGGAACCATCCGCGGCAGCTTCGCCGGTACGGCGCAGGCGTTCCGAGCCTCTCTGGCCAACGAACCCCTGTTGATTCTGGCCGCGCTGGTGTGCGTATATATCGTGCTGGGCGTCCTGTACGAGAGCTACATCCATCCCATCACGATCTTATCGACGCTGCCGTCGGCCGGCGTCGGCGCCCTCCTGGCGTTGCTGCTGCTGCGTACCGATTTGGGCATCATCGCCCTGATCGGAATGGTGTTGCTGATCGGCATCGTTAAGAAAAATGGGATCATGATGGTGGACTTCGCCCTGGAGGCGGAGCGCAAGGAAGGCAAGGGGCCCGAGGAGGCGATTCGCGAGGCCTGCCTGCTCCGTTTCCGACCGATCATGATGACCACCATGGCCGCGCTGCTGGGCGCGCTGCCTCTGGCGGTGGGACACGGCATCGGGTCCGAACTGCGCCGGCCGCTGGGCATCGCCATCGTCGGCGGCCTGATTTTCAGCCAGATGCTGACCCTGTATACGACGCCGGTGATATATCTCTACATGGATCGGCTGCGGTGGTGGATCGCGGGCAAACGTGGCCGACAAGCAGTGATAACGGCTTTCACGGCCGCCGATGACGGCTCTTCCGGGACCAGGTGATGGAGCGCCTGGCGATTGGTTGCGGCCGGTTTCGACGGCCTGCTCAAAAAATATGCAGAAAGGGCGTGGGGGCTATGCGCTGCCAAAAGTCAAAGTATGGCGAATGGGTTCGGGGGCGCCGCCTGGCGTGGGTTTCGGTGTCGCTGGCGCTGTGGCTGCTGCCGGCGGCCTGTTCGGTCGGCCCGGACTATGTCCGCCCGGCGGTCGAAACCCCCGCGACCTACAAAGAAGCCGGCCAATGGAAGATCGCGCAACCCAGGGATGACCTGCGCAAGGGGCCCTGGTGGGAAACCTTCAACCAGCCCGAGCTGAATCGGCTCGAGGAACAGGTGATCGTCTCCAACCAGAACCTGGCGGCGGCCGAGGCCCAGTACCGGCAAGCCCAGGCGCTGGTCCGTCAATACCGCGCCGGTTATTTTCCCACCGTGACCGCCGGGGCTTCGGTCAGCCGCGCGCGCGCCTCGGAGAACATCGGCGCCCTCTCGGGAGGCAGCATCACCAACCATTACCAGCTGCCTGTGGACCTGTCGTGGGAGCTCGATCTGTGGGGCAAGATCCGCCGCAGCGTGGAATCCGGCCAGGCCCAGGCCCAGGCGAATGCGGCCGACCTGGCCGCTGCCCGCCTCAGCGCCCAGGCCGCGCTGGCCCAGAACTATTTCCAGTTGCGGGTTCTGGATTCTCAAAAGACACTTTATGATCAAAGCGTGGCGGCCCTGACCAAATTCCTCGATCTGACCCGCGGCCGCTACGCCAACGGCGTCGCCTCCAGGGCCGAGCTCCTCCAGGCGGAAACCCAGTTGAAAACCACCCAGGCCCAGGCCATCGACCTCGGCATCCAGCGCGCGCAACTGGAGCATGCCATCGCGACCCTGATCGGAACGGCACCCTCCGATCTTTCCATCCCGGAAAATGGGGCCATCCCTGTTCCGCCGATGATTCCGGTGGGCGTGCCGTCGGAACTGCTGGAAAGAAGACCGGACATCGCCTCGGCCGAACGGCAGGCCGCTGCGGCCAATGCCCGTATCGGGATCGCCGAGGCCGCCTACTACCCGACCCTATCCCTCGGCGCAGCGGCGGGATGGGAAAGCACCTCCGTGAGCAAATGGCTGACCTGGCCCAGCCGATTCTGGTCGGTGGGGCCGGCCGTTTCGGAGACCCTGTTCGCCGGCGGCCTGCGCCGCGCCCAGACCGAAGAGGCGCGCGCCGCCTACGATGCCGCCGTGGCGGCTTACCGCCAGACCGTGCTGGCCGCCTTCCAGGAGGTGGAAGACAATCTGGCCGCCTTGCGCATCCTGGAACAAGAGGCCCGCGTCCAGGACTAGGCCGTGAACGCCGCGCGCCAATCCCTGGCGCTGACCACGAACCAGTACAAAGTCGGCACGGCCAGCGCCCTGGATGTGATCACTACTCAGGTGGCTGCGCTCAACAGCGAGCGCGCCGCCGCGGCCATCGCCGGCAGCCGGATCGGCGCCAGCATTCTCCTCGTCAAAGCATTGGGCGGCGGCTGGGATGCCGACCATATCACCGCTGAATGACCAGAACAGCTGCGAATGACAGCTGCTGGCAGCCACCCGGCGATTTGACCACAGTGCTCAGCGCCTATCAGAGCGAGTCCTACATCAATATCAGAACGGGTCCGATAGCCAAACTCTCGCGATATGCCTATTTTCGAGGCCAAGCGAATACGACGCGCCTCCAGGAAACCCTGCGCGCGGTTTCCGATACTGGCGCCGGCATCTTCCCCGGGCAACGAAGAAAGAAATGGTGCAATGAAAAAATTCCGAAAATGGTTGATGGTCGTGGGTATCGGCAGGGCGTTCCAGGAAGGGGCGGACAACCCGAGGTCGGCCTGGCCGAATCGCAATCGAGCGAGGTTTAAAAAATGGCGGACATGGATGATCCTTGCCGGCTTGCTGGGCATCCTGACGGGCGGATGGCCGGGTACCGGCGCGGCATCGACGGAACCCTCCAACCATGGCCCGGCGGACGCCGCGGTAGTCCGCGAGACCCTGCCCAATGGCTTGCGGGTGGTCCTGGTCCGCAATCCCATCGCCCCGGTGGTCACCACCGTGGTCAACTACCAGGTGGGATCCAACGAGGCGCCGGCTGGATTTCCAGGCATGGCCCACGCCCAGGAGCACATGATGTTCCGCGGCAGTCCGGATCTGACGGCCGGGCAGCTGGCCGGCATCGATGCCGCCCTGGGCGGCATGTTCAACGCCGATACCCAGCAGACGGTCACCCAATACTTCTTCACCGTGCCGGCCGAATATCTGGAGGTGGCACTGCATATCGAGGCCATTCGCATGTCCGGCGTGCTGGATACGGAATCGCTGTGGGACCAGGAGCGGGGCGCCATCGAACAGGAGGTGGCCGGCGATCTCTCCAGCCCCGAGTATCTGTTCTACACCCGTCTGCTGGCGGCCATGTTCACCGGCACGCCCTACGACCATGACGCCCTGGGCACCAAAGCCTCGTTCGATGCGACCACCGGCGCCATGCTCAAGAAGTTCTACGACACCTGGTATGCGCCCAACAACGCCACCCTCGTCATCGCCGGGGACATCGATACCCAGGCGGTGCGGGGGCAGGTGGAAAAGTACTTCGGCCCGATTCCCGCCAAGGCGCTGCCGCCCCGGCCGCACGTCGAGCTTCAGCCCGTCAAGCCGCAAACCATCCGGATGGAGAGCGATCTTCCCTACAGCATGGCGATCCTGGCCTTTCGCATGCCCGGCTACCACAGCCCGGACTATGCCGCCTCGCAGGTGTTGGCCGACGTGCTCGACAGCCGCCGGGGCGAACTCTCCGACCTGGCGGCCGAAGGCAAGTTTCTGGAAGCCGGTTTTCAGCTCGACACGCTGCCCGAGGCGGGCTTGGGTTTCGCCACGGCCTCCTTTGGCCAGGGCAAGCCGGCCCAGCCGGTCCTCGACACGTTGCGGGCCGTGTTGAAACGTCGGATCACCAAGGGATTTTCCGCCGACCTGGTCGAGGCGGCCAAGCGGCGGGAAGCGGCCCAGGCCGAATTCCAGAAGAATTCCGTGCCCGGTCTGGCCATGGCCTGGTCCCAGGCGCTGGCCGTGGAAGGCCGACCATCCCCCCAGGAAGCGATGGACGCCATTGCCCGGGTGACCGTGGACGATGTCAACCGGGTGGCCCGGCACTATTTGAAAATGGAGCACTGCGTCACCGCTGTTTTTTCACCCCAGGCGGCCGGCAAGACCGTCACCGCCAAAGGGTACGGCGGCACGGAATCGATCACGTTGCCCCCGAGTCGCGACGTCGCGCTGCCGGTCTGGGCCAGTGATGCGCTGGCGCATCTGACCATCCCCCGCCCGCCCACCGGCATGGTCCGGAAACGCCTGCCCAACGGGATCACCCTCATCGTCCAGCCGACTTCCATCAGCCGCACCGTGAGCATCTACGGTCATGTCAAGAACAATCCCGGCCTGCAGGCGCCCAGGGGGCAGGAGGGCGTGGCGGATGTGCTGGCCGATCTCTTCCAATACGGGACCAGGACACTCGACCGGCAGGCGTTCCAGCAGGCCCTGGACGACATCGCCGCCGATGCCCAGGTGGGGACCGATTTCTCCCTTCAAGTGCTCAAGGCGCATTACGACCAGGGGGTCCGGTTGCTGGCGGACGGCCTGCTGCATCCGGCGCTGCCGGCGTCGGCCCTGGACATCGTGCGCCGGCAGGTCGCCGACGTCGCGGCCGGCGATGAACATAATCCGGAAGAACTCAGCCACCGTGCCCTGGCCGGCGCCCTCTATCCCAAGAACGATCCGTTGCTGCGCTGGACGACCCCGCGCAGCGCGTCGGCTCTGACCCTGAAAGAAGTGCGGGCCTACTACGACCGGGTCATGCGTCCCGATCAGACCATCATGGTGGTCATCGGCGACATCACGGCCGAGGAGGCCGAGGCGGTGGTCACCAAATACTTCGGCGCCTGGAAGGCCGCCGGCCCCACCCCCGATCTGCTTCTGCCGGTGGTGCCGGACAACCCCGCGTCCGTCGTCCACATTCCGAACAAGAGCCGCATCCAGGATCGGGTCCTGCTGGCCGAAACCATGGGCCTGATGCGATCCGATCCGGACTACTACGCCCTGGAACTGGGCAATCATGTGCTGGGAGGCGGGTTTTACGCCACCCGCCTGTATCATGACTTGCGCGAGGAGGCGGGGCTGGTCTACAGCGTGGACGTCGATATGACGGTGGGCAAGCGCCGCGCCGTGTATGCGGTGGACTATGCCTGCGACCCGGCCAATGTCGCAAAGGTCCGCGCCATCGTGCTGCGCGACCTTCAATCCATGCGGTCGCAACCGGTGAGTGCCGAAGAGCTGGGCCTGGCCAGGGCCATGCTGCTGCGGGAAATGCCCCTGCGGCTGTCGAGCCTGGGAAGCATCGCCCAGGGATATATTCAGCGGACCGTCCTGGATCTGCCCCTGGACGAGCCCACCCGGGCCGCCGAACGCTACGCGGCCCTGACCCCCGAACAGGTCCAGGCCGCTTTCGCCAAGTGGGTGCGGCCCCAGGGATGGGTGCAGGTTTCGGAAGGGCCGGCGCCGCTTGTGGGGCAGTGAGCGCAAGGCCTGAATCCGCAGAGGCGCCCGTCAGGGCGTCTTGAAAACCCGGGCCAGGTCGTTGTCGATGACATAGATGCACACCGCCTTGGCACCGTGGGGGGTGTAGCGATACTTGGAGGTCAGGTTGTTCATCAGGTAGGTGACATCATGGCGGATCCTGCGGTCATAGGTCTTGAAATCCTCTTCGTCGTAGTCCTTGATGGCCCGCCGGAAGTTCTCGTTCTCCAGAAAGGGGTCGAGCACCTTCTCTTTGATATTGTAGATATAGCGTTCGTTGAGCTTGGCGAACAGGCTGGTTTTGAGCAGGCTCTTGCCGCCCCGGGGCACTTCCTGGGTGAGGGTCTTGGTCGCGTATTCCTTCTGAACATCCTTGCGCAGCGATCTTCTTTCCGCGGCCTGGGCCGCGGCACCCAGGATGCGCAGCTCGAAATTCCTGAGGTACTCCTCGGTGATCTCGAGCTTGTCACCGGTATACGGGCAGGTCTCGGTGGAACCCAGTTCGAAGTTGACGGCGAACATGTAGTTCTGAATTTCCACGGCGATCTGATCTTCGTTGAAGTAGTACAACGACTCCTTGACCTCCTGGAGCACCGAGTAATCGTACATGTGCAGCAGAGAATCCAGGAAGCCGTCGGGGATCGAGGCCCGCAGGTCCTTCTTGGAGCGGAAAAACTTGCATAAGGTCGACATGTCGATCAGGTGGCCGGCCTTGGCGAAGGCCGTGTGAAACTCGCCGAAGATTTTGATGGCATCCCGGCCGGATATGCCGTGCTTGCCCTCGTTTTCCGATTCGGCGATGATGCGGCGCCGGCGTTTGGCCGTCAAGCCCTTGCGGTCCTCTTCGCTCAACCAGTTGGGGATATAGCCGGTGTAGATCTCCATCTTGAGCAGTTGCAGGTTCTTGTCGCAGTAGCGGCTGTATTTTTCCGGATCGCCGATCCATTCCAGCAGGGCCTCGGAGCGCAGGCTCAGGCGAGACGAGATGATCACCCGCGCGAAGTTGTGCAGCACGCGCGGCAAAAACGCGTCGTCGATGTGGCGCCCGAAGATGTCCCGGTAGATGTCCACCTCGGTGTTGTGGTCCAGGACATAGGAGATATTGATGTAGGCGATGCGGTCGGAAAACGACTGGATGTTCTGGATGTTCTTCTTGTCCTCGGGGTTCATCAGGGCCAGGAACAAAGAGCTGACGTTTTCTTCGACGTCTCTGACCTTGTGGACCCCTTCGGAGACGATGTTGTGCAGCTCGATGAGGCGCTCGATGTTGTGCGACTTGATGTCCATCAGGGCGTAGAGGCCGTTGTGGGTCTTGGCGAAACGCGAGAAGATGTAGTGCACCTGGTTGCTGTCGCCGAAAAGCCGGTTGATGCGGCTTTGCAGCATCTCGTTGGTGAGCACCGATTCTTTCAGCGGCGGGTCGCCGGGATTGAAAACGCTGACGCCCGCGCCGATCCGGCGGTTGGCGCCGTAGGGCTTGGCCCAGACCATGTCGAACACCTTGAGCGGGTCCTTCAATCGCCGTATCAAAGCCTCATACATGGAACTGCAGATGGTGCAGGGCAGATCGCTGAAGACCCACTCGTACTCCTTGTCGGTGAACAGGGTGTACTTGAACGCGTCGTTCTTGAAAAGGTCGTCCAGGAAAGCCCGTCGGCGGGGTTTGGGGATCATCAGCAGGGGGTTGTCGTGACTCGGGCAGGGGATCTCCAGGTACTGTTCGCCGCTTTGCTGCAACACCCGCGATTTGATACGCTCATACTGGCTCTGCTGGGACTCTTTCTGGAGCTGGAACAGCCTTTCCAGGATGGAAAAGGTCTCGTCGCTCATGGGGGCGCCACCCAGGGCGCTCATGTTGATGCGCCACACCGTTTCGTAGCGGCAGCCCTCCTCGGTATGGGTATACTCTTCGAATTTGGTGAGCAGGTTGTTCAGAAATGTGCTCTTACCGCAGCCATGGGGACCGTCGAAGATGTAGATCTTGTTCTGCTGGGCCCCCTGGCGCATGCTTTCGACCTGCTTGATGAAACGATTGGCGAACAGGCGGTCGGCGAAGAAGGGATGATCCGATCCTTCGACGAACAGCCGGTTGCAGTCGTAATCCACATAGTTGATCGTCTCCGGATCGTCCGGGTATTCATCGACCCCGGTGCCGACATAGGCTTTGATCATGTCGTGGAAGAATTGAAACACGTTGCGGATCAGGGCCGCCGGTCGGTGGGCGACATGGGTCAGAAATTCGTTGAAGGGGATGGGGGCCTGCTGATCCAGCGTATTGGTGGTCCGCCGGATCTGCTGCATGGCTTTATCGATATTGGTGGTCTCTTTGATCATGGATCGGCCTTTGCTGATTCAATCCTTAGGCCGCGACGCGGCGGCTCAGTTTGCGTTCTTTCATCGTATAGACCACCCGCTGCCACTGGATCGGTGGTTCGCCCGCCCTGTCCGCGCTCTTGGGACGGTCCGAGCGCGCCGCTTTGGGCAGCGGCTCGTGGGTTTCCAGCTCCACCGGTCCGCCCCAGAGATACTCGATGCCCATCAGGGTGTTGGTGATGAACTCTTTGATCAGCGGCTTGTGTTCGAACAGGTGCACCAGATAAAGGGTGTTGTCGCGTTTGCCCTTTTCATGGTCGATGCTGATACGCGGCGGGTGGTACAACGAATCGAGCAGCATCTGACGGTAATCGCCGCTGTTGCGGCTCTTGACGTAATACTCCCACACCATCTTCGATTCGTTGAGGCGCCGGCCGGCCACGAAAAGGTCGTGCCTGGTCACGAAATCCTGGTTGATGAACTGGTTGATGAAGGTGAAATCGCAGAGATTCTCCCGCACGTGGAAGATGAATTCCCGGCCCCGGCCCAGTGTGCTGTCGAATTTTTCCCGTTGATAGGCATCGGTGAGCCGCTGGAAATCCCACGTCAGCCGACCCTTGTCGGCCCACTCTTCGATGGCGTAGAACAGGCGCATGCCCAGGGCGTAAGGATTGAGACCCACCCGTGGCATGGCGGTCACGCCGGCGTTGACCCGGGCGAAATCCACTTCGTGCCCCTCGATGCGATCGTCCTGCAGGAAAAGGATTTCGTGCCAGTAGCTGGCCCAGCCCTCGTTCATGATCTTGGTGCGGATCTGCGGCTGGAAGAACAGGGAGGTCTTGCGGATCACCTCGATGATGATCTTCATCCACTTGTTCTCTTCCTTGTTCACGAAGGCGGAATTTTCGAGAATGTATTGGATCAGATCCAGGGGCGGCGTGCTCTTGTGCTCTTTGTACTTGGTGAAGAGCGCCTTGAACTCGGGATGGCGCCGGTCCACTTCGGCGAAGAACATGTCGTCGCACAGGTCGGCGTACTCGGCCTTGCACTGGTTGTACCGTTCGATCTCCTTGATGTACTCGCTGGTTTTGACCTTTTTGATGTTCTGCAAGAAGACATCGAAATAGTAGTCCAGGCGCGCCGGCAGCTGGGTCGTCGCGACCGGAAAGAGGCGGTGCAATTCCGGGAAATAGCCCACCAGGTTGTCGATCCCCCGGGCGAACTCGATGACGTAGTCCACCCAGTGCCCGTGTTCCGAACGCAGCTTGGCGATGACCCGCTTGTCGGAAAGCGCCTCGCCGGTGAAATCGTAGTCCCACGTATGGCGGAAGTACAAATTGTTCTGGAAAAAGTCGATGTGCCCGATCACGTGATAGAAGATCATCACGTTGAGCCAGTCGGGATTGTTGTCGTTATAGTAGGAGATGGCCGGCCGGGTGTTGATCACCGTTTCGTAGGGGTTGTGGGGATAGAGCTCGTACTTGCCCTTGCCCTTGAGCACCTCCACGTCATGCACCCAGTAGTCGTAAAGGGTGGGGATCATGATTTTGGGCGACAGCTCCAGCAGGTCGCGGTTGGTGACCACGTATTCCAGGGATTCGTTTTCGAAACGCAACCCCGCGGCCCGCGCACGCTCCTTGCAGCCTTCCATGATCTTCTTGGTGTGCTGGTTGATCAGTTCCATTATCTCTTGTCCTGGGAGATCAGTTTGCGGATGCCCTCGATCAGCCGTGATTCGTCCGCGTCATCGGTGAGCACGTCCATGCGGATCAGCTCGGGGGCCTGCTCGAGCAGCCCCGACTTTTTGATATACTTCTCCACTTCGGTGGAACTGCCGGCGCTGTGCTGGGCGATGGTGATGCCCACGCGGTTGGCGTAGCGCATCATGATCTTGAGCTGGGGGATCGATTCCCGGCCCTCGGCATCCCAATCGTCGCCGTCGGTGCCGTGGAACACGTAGATGTTGTAATCCTGGGCCAGGTTCTCTTTCTCCACGATTTCGTTGACCAGCTTGTAGGCCGACGAGACCTGGGTGCCGCCGGCCACCTTGGAGTTGTAGTAGGTGTAAAAATCCGGCACTTCCTTGGCCGTGGTGTCGTGGAGAATGAAGCGGGTCTGCACCTGGTTGGCGTACTGGTAGAGCAGCCAGCTGTAGATCAACACGTGCTGGGCCACCACCAGCTCGGTGGTCTTGCCCACCATGGAACCCGAGTAGTCGCGCACGAAGAAGACCATGGCCTGGGACTCGAAATCCTTTTCCCGGCTCAGGATGCGGTAGATCATGTCCTTGGGCGAGATCAGGAAATCCAGCGTATCGATGTTGTCAACGTCGGGCAGGTTGCCCAGGTGGATATTGGTTTCGACGATCTTGCGCAAAGTGGCTTTCTTGTCAAGCACCTGGCCGAAGCCCCGGTGACGGTCGGTGAGATCGTAGGTGTAGCGCGTCAGGGAGCGCTTCTTGCCCTTGTCTTTGAGGTTGGGCAGCTCGAACTGTTCGGTGAGGATGCGGCCCAGGTCGTAGGCCGAGGACTCCAGTTCGTGCTGTTCGCCTTCGCCCTGGCCGGGACCGGCGCCGCTGCCTTTTTCCGACTGGCGCACCGGCTCTTCGCCGATCACTTCGCCTTGCTCGCCCTCGCCCGAGCCGCCGCCGGCCGTCTCCTCTTCCTGATCCCGGAAAGATGGATCGTGCATCAGCTTCTCTTCGGTGGCGGTGGGCACCACCACCACCTTGTCCTTGCCGCCGCGGCCCGGTTTGATCATGCGGCCCACGCGCACCTTGCGCGGAAAACCGTCCTTTTCGCGCTGACGGTCCTTGGCCAGCAGGTCGTCGATGGTGCGCACCTGGCTGGTGTGGTTCTGGACCGCCGCGGTAAGGGACTGCAGCGCCTGCAGATCGGCAAAAGCGTAAACCCCGGGCAGCACCGGCGGCTTCAGGGCGGTCTCGTCCGCAAGGGGCGGGGCCTCGACCGCATTGATTTCGGACAAAATCTTCTTTTCCAGCTCAGGGGAAAGCCCTCGTGCCTTCAGACGAAGATATATTTCCCTCATTTCGTTCTTCATCGCCCCGATCCTTCACCTAAAACCTGAAACTTAAACCTGAGACCCGTGCTCTTAATTCTCGTCCTCCTGCGTACAGAAATATTCGATGGTTTTCTGCGCGCACGTGCGGCAATACCCCAACTTGTTGAGCATGGTGCTCACCATGCGGTCGTAGAGCTTCTGGTTCTCTTCGTTGGTGCGGTTGGCCAGGGCGCCGATGAGGCTGCCGGCACCGGCGATGTCCGACTTGAGGCGCACATCGGTGACCGCCTTGACCAGCTCCAGGTTGTCCATGAAGTCGTAGTTGGGGTCCACCGAGATCTTCTGGCCGTAGATCTTGCGGATGGAGGTGCGGAAGGTGTCACGCTGTTCTTCGGTTTTCAACCCCAGGCGCTCCTCCACGCTCTTGATAAAGCGTTCGTCGATCTTCAAGGCGCGCAGCTCTCCGGTCTGGGGATCCTTGTACTTCCACATCTTGTCCGGGCCGAGGTTCTCGGCATCGATGCCGATGATCATGTTGACGTAGTTCATCACATCCTTGCGGATGGCCAGCGGCTCGTCCATGTAGGCGTTGAACATTTCGGTCATGATGCGTTCGCGGTACAGCCCCTTGGCGATCTTGAGGTCTTCTAGATACTTGGCACGGTCGTTGGCGTCGGTGACGTAGTCGAGGATGATGCGGTCCAGGGCCAGGAAGACGTCATAGGCGAACATGCACTGGCCCTCGTTGGTTTCCGAGCTTTCGGTGAGCAGCTGGATGGCCCGGCCCAGGTTGCGCTGGCCCAGCCCCTTCTGGCCGAAGCGCTTGGTGATGTCCGGGTCCTGGTTGAGGGTGTCGATCACCTCGGCCAGGGCCTTGATGCTCTTTTCGCCGGCCACCTCGCCGGCGGCCAGTTTCATGGTTTCGATGGCGGTCAGCTTTTCCGAGCGCGGCAACCGGGTGAGCACCACGGCCACCGAGGCCGCATGGTTCAGATTGGGGTCCTGGTGCAGCGCCTCGCGGGTCAGGGTGGTGCGCGCCTCGTTGCCGATGGCGTAGGCGGTCAGATCCTTCTGCATCTTGTAGTTGGTGTTGTGCGAGACATAGCAGATGCGGCAGCGGTCCACGATGGGCGCTTCCTCTTTTTCGGCCAGGAAGCGGTTGAACTCCGAGTTGTTGCTGGTGGCGATGATCAGGGTGTCGATGGGCCACTTGTACCCGTCGATTTCGATATTGCGGTTCTGGATCACCCCCAGGTAGACCTGCACCAGGTCCTTCTTGTTCTTGTAGATTTCGTCGGCGAAATGGATGCCGCCGCCGGCCACGCGGGCCAGGGCGCCCCGGCGCAGGTCGAAGCGGTACGGGTTGTTGGTGTCGGTGATGTGCAGCAGGCGCTGGATCGACTCTTCGCCCAGCAGGTCCACGGCCGACGAGGTGATCTTGTCCTTGGCCGGGTACTTGCCGGTCAGGGTGCCCAGGCTCTCGGTGAGCGGCACCGGCATGATCTCCACGAACGAGAGCATCTTGTCCAGGTCGCCGTCGCAGTACTGGCGGATGTCGTTCCAGATGTAGCCGCTGCAGGCGCCCATGGGGCGGTAGTTGTCGTAGAGGCGATCGATGGCGCGGTCATCGAAGCCGAACTCCCGGGCGAGGAAGGCTTTGTTCTCCTCCGGGTCGTCGAACAGGTTCATGGCCAAAATCATGGGATCTTCGTAGGTCTGGGATTCGATGACGTTGATGCGGCCGTAATGGCCCAATGCGTCCATGCCCTTGAAGCGGAAGGTGTATTTCCGGTTCTGGGGTTTGGCCAGGAAAGCGCGGTACTGGGCGCACATGAACTCCACGAAAAAGGTCTTGCCGTTGCCCGGTTCGCCCACCAGCACGAAGGCCATCTCCTTGGAAGAGCCGTTTTCGGCGGCGTCCTTCACATAGGAAACAAAGCTGTTGATCTCGTCATACATGCCGATGACATGCTTTTTCCCATTCCGGAAGATGTTGAAGTCGTAGGTGGTCCGGGCGTTGACCACCACTTTCTCGATGTTGCTTTCCAGAATCATCCGGGCCACGCCTTCGAACGCATTTTCGTAACGGCGGCTGCCTTCTTGCACGGCCTGGCAGTGGTATCGCAAGTGCAGTTGGGTCTGGTTCTGGACGGTCGGTTTGACCTGGGTCGCTTTCTTGGCCATGATGCCTCCCATGGTTGGTTGAAAAGGTAGTTCCTTGAAGCTCTGAACGTCGATTTTTTGATTTAGGTTGCCCCGCCGGAGAATCAGAGTGGGCTGGACCACCTCCGGGGGAGAAGCGGTCGATTATCGGGATCCGGTGCCGGTCGCTTCGTGAGGTCATAGCCCGCGTGCATGCGTGACGGCCAGACTCAATTATAGTGCCTGGCCATGGGGACGCAACCCCTAAATTTTACCGCGAATGCGTGCCGGTGCACCCACTTCGGAAAATAGCAATAAGCGTGCCTCATGGAATCCGGTGACGAAGCCGGACGGCGCGGCGTGCGGGTCTTTCAGGGCATGGTGCCGATCAGGGTGACGATCTGGGGGCCGAAGGCCTCCACCTGCCACCGGTGCATCTGGGGGATGCGGGCCAGTTCTTCCAGGCTCTTGGGCTTGTGCACGGCGATTTCCCGGATCAGAGATTTGTTCAGCAGCAAAGCCGGGTCCAGGGCGAGGCCGGCGGCCGTTTCGTCCCGCCAGGCGCGCAGCTGTTTGACGCGCCGGGGAATGCGCGGAGACAGGCGCGGCGAGCGTTGGCGCGGGTAGCGCGGCAGCTGGTCGTTGGACAATTGGAGCGCGCGGTTCACCGCGGCCACGACGCTCTGGCCGTACATGTCCAGCTGCTTGGCGCTCAGGGCCTGGCACTCCTTCAATCGCGCCAGGTCCGTGGGTAAGGACATGGCCATCTTGAGCAGGTCGGCATTGTTCATGATCTTGAACAAGGGGCGATCCTTCTGGCGGGCGATGGCGTCGCGCAGCAGGAGCAGTTCCTCCAGGGCGGCCAGTTGACGGGGCGTCAACCGTCCGGCGCCCCTGAACTTGAGGAACATGGGCAGGTTGTTCTCCTGGGGCCGCACCTGGCTGAGCAGGCGGCACCCCTCTTGTACCCACGTCAGGCGGCCTTTGGCTTCCAGTTCGCCCATGAGGTCCCGGGCCAGGCGGATCAGGTACTGCACATCGGCGGCGGCATAGGCCACCATTTCCGGCGGCAGGGGGCGCCGGGACCAGTCCTTCTTCTGATACTTTTTATCCAGCGCCACGCCGAAGCGCCGGTTGACCACGGCTTCCAGGCTGGTTTCGGTCTCGCCCAGGTACATGCTGGCCAGCTGGGTGTCAAACAGGTGGTTGACGCTGATGCCGAAATCACGGTAGAGCGAGCGCACGTCGTAGTCGGCGCCATGGAACACCTTGAGGATGCCTTCATCGGCAAACAGCGGATGGAGCGGTGCGAAGTCGGTGACCTTGAGCGGATCGACCACCACCGTGGTGCCGTTGGCGGCCATTTGCAGGAGGCATACCTTTTCACGGTAGTGAAACATGGAATCGGCTTCCAGGTCCACGGCCAGCATCTGGGCAGCCCGGGCTTGGCGGGCGAAGGCCGCCAGTTCGTCGGCCTTTTCGATCAACTGGCAGGGGGGCGCGGCGCAAGATTCCCTATTTTTTTCTTGACCCACTGGGGTATTTCTCCTACTTCATTCAATTTGCCGGACAATTTAACGGATATCCCATAACACTCAAAAGGGCATTTTTAAAGATGGTGACTATAACACTTCCTGATGGGAGCTTAAAGCAATTTGACCACTCCCCCACCGGATTCGAGGTGGCCCAGAGCATTTCGGAAGGCTTCGCGCGCAACTGTGTGGCCATGGAAATGGGGGGGCTGAAAAAAGATCTCTACACCACCATCGACCGGGATGCCGCCGTAAATTTCATCACCACCAAGATGCCCGAGGCCCTTTCGATCATGCGCCACAGCGCGGCCCACGTGATGGCCCAGGCGGTTTTGCGGCTCTATCCCCAGGCCAAGTTGACCATCGGCCCGGTGGTGGAGGATGGCTTTTATTACGACATCGACATGGCGCCCATCTCCGAGGAGGCCTTCGAGCGCATCGAGGCCGAAATGAAGAAGATCGTCCAGGAAAAGATGCCCATCCGGCGCCGGGAGGTGCCCAAGAGCGAGGCCCTGCAGATGTACGCCGACGAACCGTACAAGCTGGAGATGATCCAGGACCTGCAGGACGGCACCATCTCCCTCTATACCCAGGGCGAGTTCACCGATCTGTGCCGCGGACCGCATGTGCCCAACACCGGTTTCGTCAAGGCCTTCAAGCTAATGAAGACCTCGGGCGCCTATTGGCGCGCCGACCAGACCAAGGCCCAGCTGCAGCGGATTTACGGCACGGCCTATTTCGACAAGAAGGAGCTGGCCGCCTATCTCACCCTGCTGGAAGAGGCCCGCAAGCGCAACCACCGGCGCATCGGCACGGCCCTGGATCTGTTCAGCTTCCATGACGAGGCGCCGGGCATGGCGTTCTTCCACCCCAAGGGCATGGCCATGTGGAACGCGCTGATGGATTACTGGCGCGAGGAACACCGCGCCGCCGGCTATGTCGAGACCAAGACGCCCATCCTGCTCCAGCGCAAGCTGTGGGAGCGCAGCGGCCACTGGGAAAACTACCGCGAAAACATGTACACGGCGGTCATCGACGAGACCGACTACGCCATCAAGCCCATGAACTGCCCGGGCGGCATGCTGCTCTACGGCCGCAAGCACACCTCCTACCGCGACCTGCCCATCCGGGCCGCCGAGGTGGGGTTGGTGCACCGCCATGAGCTCAGCGGCGTGCTCAATGGCCTGTTCCGGGTGCGCGCTTTCCACCAGGACGACGCCCACATCTTCATGACGCCCGAGCAGATCCAGGACGAGATTCTGGGGGTCCTGCAGCTGGTGGATCGCATCTACAGCACCTTCGGTCTGGGGTTCCACCTGGAGCTTTCCACCCGGCCGGCCAAATCCATCGGCACCGATCAGCAGTGGGAGCTGGCCACCGAAGGTTTAAAGGCCGCCCTTTCGGCGTACGGCGCCGCCTACAAGCTCAACGAAGGCGACGGTGCCTTCTACGGCCCCAAGATCGACATCCACATCAAGGATGCCCTGGGGCGCACCTGGCAGTGCGGCACCATCCAGCTGGACATGAACCTGCCCGAGCGCTTCGACCTGACCTATGTGGGCGCCGACAACGAACGCCACCGGCCGATCATGATCCACCGGGTGATCTACGGCTCCATCGAACGGTTCTTCGGCATCCTGGTGGAACATTTCGCCGGCAATTTCCCCCTTTGGCTGGCGCCGGTGCAGGCCGGCATCCTGCCGATCAACGACGATCTGCTGCCCTTCGCCCGGAGCGTGGCCGCCCGTCTGGAAAAGCTCGGCGTGCGCACCGAAGTGGATTCCCGCTCCGAGAGCCTCAACAAAAAGGTCCGCGACGCCCAGCTCAACAAAATTCCCCTGATTCTCACCTGCGGCGCCAAGGAAAAAGAGGCGGGCACCGTCTCGGTGCGCACCCTGGACGGCCAGGTGAAACAGGGGGTTCCCATGGAGGCGTTTGAAGCCCGGGTGCTGGAAAACATCCGGCAGCGGCAATTGACTCTGGAAATATAGAATTAACAGGGTGTTAGGTTTCAGGTGCCAGGTTATAAGCGAAGCAATCTTTATTCATGCGCATCAAGCACAAGCTGATCATCCCTTGGCTCCCGGTAGGCGCCTGGTGCGTCCTGATTTTTGTCCAATCCGCCTTTGCCGCGCCCGATATCGGTCCCGATTGGCCCTGCCTGGATAAACTCGCCCACCTGGGGATCTATGGCTTGCTGGCCGTGTTGCTCTGCCGGGGCCTGGCGGCGCACGCGCGTTGGCAAGGGCGCCCCCTGAAACTGGTGATGGCGGCCACAATATTGACCGCCCTGTACGGCCTCAGCGATGAGTGGCATCAGTCGTTCGTGCCGGCCCGAACCGCCGACGTGGCCGATTGGCTGGCGGACCTGACCGGGGGGGTGCTCGGCTGTGGGGCCTACCTGCTCATCCGGAAAGCCCGTTCGCTGCGGGCAGGCCGGCACTCTTTCCCGGTGAATTGAGAAACCCACCGAATCTTACGAATTCCGACTCCCATGATTGACAAAAGAACCTTTCTTTTTTAAAGGTAGTTGACCTGTCCGCCCGCTCGATCCGCGGGCGGGAACACCCCACAAGGAGCGACTGAGGCATGAGCACCCAAACCCTGACGATCAACGGCCGTGACTTGAGCTTCGAACCCGGCGAGACGATTCTGGCGGTGGCCCGGCGCCATCATATCGACATCCCCACCCTGTGCCATCTGAAAGGCGCCACCCCCACGGGCGCCTGCCGTATTTGCGTGGTGGAGGTGAGCGGGGCCCAAAACCTGATCACGGCCTGCAACACGCCGGCGGCGGCGGGATTGGTAGTGCAGACCGAATCGGCGGCGGTGGTGGCGGCGCGCAAACAGATCATCCAGCTGATGCTCGGTTCGGGCAATCACAACTGCGCTGTGCGCGGCAGCGACCACCAGGAGTGGACCAGCTTCCAGGTGAAGGTCCAGGGCGAGGATGGCAGCAGCCAATTGTGCCCGGTGTGGGGCGACTGCCGGTTGCAGGACCTGGCCTACCGCTACCAGGTCAGCGCCGAGCGTTTCGACGCCGGCCCCGCCCGTTACGCCATGGAGACCGTCAATCCGTTCATCGTGCGCGATTTTTCGCGTTGCATCCAGTGCGGCCGCTGCGTGCAGGCCTGCAACGAGGTGCAGGTCAACAACGCCATCCAATTCGGCTACAAAGGGCCGGAGGCCAAGATCATCACCCCCGGAGACCGGCCCCTGAAGGATTCGGACTGCGTCTTCTGCGGCGAGTGCGTCCAGGCCTGCCCCGTGGGCGCCCTGGTGGAAAAGGATGTGCGCTACGCCGTGCGGCCCTGGGAAACCCAGAAGACCCGCACCACCTGCAGCTACTGCGGGGTGGGGTGCCAGCTCTACCTGCACGTCCGGGACAATAAGGTCGTCAAGGTCACCGGCGCGGAAGTCGCGCCCAACCACGGCAGCCTGTGCGTCAAGGGCCGCTTCGGCTATCACTTCATCAACTCCCCCGAACGGCTCACCGATCCCCTGATCAAGGAAAACGGCACGTTCCGCAAGGCCTCCTGGGACGAGGCGCTGGACCTGGTGGCCGGCAAATTCAAGCAGATCCGCGACACCCACGGCGGCGACAGCATGGGCGTGCTGGTCTCGGCGCGCATGACCAACGAAGAGAACTACGTGGCCCAGAAGTTCACGAGGGCCGTGCTCAAGACCAACAACATCGACCATTGCGCCCGGCTCTGACATAGCTCCACCGTGGCCGGTCTGGCCGCAGCATTCGGTTCGGGCGCGATGACCAACACCATCGCCGACATCGAACAAGCCGACGTGATCCTCGTCACCGGTTCCAACACCACCGAAAACCATCCGGTGCTCTCCACCGTCATCAAGCGCGCCGTGAAGTTCAGGGGCGCCAAGCTGATCGTGGTGGACCCGCGCCGCATCAAGCTGACCGAGTTCGCCCACCTCTGGCTGCGCCCCAACCTGGGCACCGACGTGGCCTGGATCAACGGCCTGATGCACGTGATCCTCAAAGAGAAGCTCAACAAGGCCGACTTCATCGCCAACCGCACCGAAGGCTTCGATGCGCTGAGCAAGATGCTCGAGAAGTACACCCCCGACTTCGTGGAGGGCATCACCGGCATTCCCGCCGAGAACCTGGAGGCCGCGGCCAAGATGTTCGCCGGGGCCAAGGCGGGCAGTATTCTCTACTGCATGGGCATCACCCAGCACATCAGCGGCACCGACAATGTCAAGTCCCTGGCCAACCTGGCCATGATCACCGGCCACCTGGGCGCACCCGGCACCGGCGTCAATCCGCTGCGCGGCCAGAACAACGTCCAGGGCGCCTGCGACATGGGCGGCCTGCCCAATGTCTACACCGCCTATCAGCCGGTGGCCGATCTGGCCATGGCCCGCAAGATGGAAGAAGCCTGGGGCGTCACCGGCCTCTCCACTCAGCCCGGCCTGACCGTCACCAAAATGCTGCCCAAGGCGCATGCCGGTGAACTCAAGGCGCTCTACATCATCGGCGAGAATCCCATGCTCTCCGACGCCGACCTGAACCACGTGGAGAAGAGTTTGAAGCACCTCGATTTCCTGGTCGTGCAGGATATCTTCCTCACCGAAACGGCGCAAATGGCCGATGTGGTCCTGCCCTCGGCCTGCTTCGCCGAAAAGGACGGCACCTTTTCCAACACCGAGCGCCGGGTGCAGCGCGTGCGCCAGGCCGTGACCGCGCCGGGCCAGGCCAAGGAAGACTGGTGGATCACCGCCCAGATCGCCAGCCGCATGGGCTACCCCATGCAGTACGCCGACAGCCGCGCCATCTTCGAAGAGATCGCCCGGGTGACGCCCTCTTATGCCGGCATCTCCTACCGCCGCATCGAAGACGAAGGGCTGCATTGGCCGTGCCCCACCGAAGAGCATCCGGGCACCCCCATCCTGCATACCCAGCAATTCACCCGGGGCAAGGGCCTGTTCCACGCCATCGAGTGGATTCCGCCCGCCGAACAGGTGGACGAAGAGTATCCGCTTTACCTGACCACGGGCCGCCTGCTCTACCAGTACCACACCGGCACCATGACCATGAAGAGCGAGGATCTCAACGAGCGCGCCCCGGAATCCTTCGTGGAGATCTCCGGCAAGGATGCCGCGAAGTACAATCTGCAAGACGGCGACCAGGTCACCATCGCTTCGCGCCGGGGAGAGATCCGCGTGCGGGTGAGGATCCAGGACAAGGCCGTGGAAGGCACCGTCTTCATCCCCTTCCACTTCGCCCAGGGCGCGGCCAACCAGCTGACCAACGGCGCCCTCGATCCCGTCTCGGGCATCCCCGAGTTCAAGGTATGCGCGGTGAAGATCGGCAAGGCGGCGTAAACAGGCGCTAATTTAGAACTACGAAGGCCGTTCCCGTCGAGGGGGCGGCCTTTCTTTTTTAATTTTCCTGCGAGCTTCGTGACATAGCGCACATCTTCCCGGGATTTTGTGTTATAGAAAATCCATCGCACGCTTTCCGCTCGATCCGCATTCGGCCGCCACCCCATAACCAAAAGGTGAAGCCCGTGCCCACCATTCCCAAGTTAGAGCGTCTGCTTTGGCTCCACGATCAAGCCAAACGCGGCCGCTACCCCAATGCGTCTCGTCTGGCCGAGCATTTTGAGGTGAGCACCAAGACCGCCCAACGGGACATCGACTGTCTGCGGGACCGCTTCAACGCCCCCCTGGAATTCGATCCCGGCCGCAAGGGGTACGCCTACACCGACGACCTCTTCGAGCTGCCGTGTCTGCCCGCCAGCCAGCAGGAGGTGCTTTGCCTGCTCACGGCGAGCCGGCTGCTGGCGCACGCGGCCGGCGGTTACATCAGCCGGGAACTGGCGCATTTGAAGGAAAAGATTTTTGCCGCCGCCGGCCCCCTCGGTCTTGCCTGTGAATGCGCCGAGCAGGCCTTCTCGGCCGTCTGGAGCGGTTACGCGCCGGCCCAGGAAGAGACCTTCCGCCGCACCGCCTGGGCGTTGCTGCGCCGCCGGACGATTCGTTTCGATTATCGCTCGCCCCAAACCGACGCTGTCACCCACCGCGAGGTCGAACCCCACCACCTGAGACATTACAACGCCTCCTGGGTGCTGTTGGCCTGGTGCCGCCAGCGCCGGGGCTGGCGCAACTTCTATCTGGCCCGCATGCGGGGCCTGGCCACCCTGGACGAATCCTTCGAACCAAGGCCCGAAAGCGCCTGGCGCCCTTTGCTGCAAAACGCCTTCGGCCTCTTCCACGGCGACGAAACCATCCCCGTTACTCTGCGGTTCACCCCCTTTCGCGCCCGCTGGGTCCGCGAGCAGCAGTGGCACCCCGGCCAATCCCTCAAGGAGTTGCCCGGCGGTGGCGTGGAATTGACCCTGCCTGCGGCCGATTTTCGTGAAATCAAAATGAAAATCCTGCAATTCGGCGCCGATTGCGAGGTGGTCGCACCCCAGGCACTGCGCGACGAATTGTGGGCCGAGATCGCCAGGATGGCCGCTATCTATAAAGGTGGCTAAAAAAATTTGGAACCTGGGAACCCGGATGTCCCACCACCTTTGATATGAAAGATCCTGAATCCATGCCGCTACAAACTGGATCAACCCATGAGGAGGTTCCCATGACCACCACGCGCCGCGCTTTTTTCAAAATCATCGCCGCGCTGCCCCTGACGGCGCTTTTAGCCCGCCCGACAACCGCGGCCCAATGGCCCAAGGCACCCGTAGCCCCATCGCCCCTGCTGCTCAACCGCTTCTCCATCGCCGGCTTCCCATACTACGACGGCCCGGCTTTGATCCGCCGGCTGCGACCCGGCGCGCAACTCCGACTGACCCGCGAGCCCCGCAACCCCCACGATCCCTTCGCGGTCAAGATCCACCGGGGCCGCGCCAATCTCGGCTACATCCCCCGCGCGGACAACAAGCACATCAGCCGGTTGCTGGCGCAAGGGGCACGGGTGGCTTGCCGGGTGGTGGAAGTGGAACCGGGGCAGGGCGGGTGGCAGCGAGTGGGGGTGGGGGTGTGGCTGGTCTGAAATCCGTTTTTCGACTCATATTCAGCGCCTTGTTTCACAAACCTTCGGCCCTAATGGGGTGGTGGCGCAATAGAACGGCAGCCGGCCCGATGCTCAGAGTACGCGCCTTCTGCCATCTGTACGAGCACTATGAACCCCCTAAGGGCTCATTCCCAACCCTGGACGGTGATCCCGGCGCTTACTGCAAGCACCCCCCTTTCAGCCAAGGCCGCTATTTATTCGGAGAAATGGCATATGAATTGAACCTGCGCCGCGCCCCTTTGGATTGGTTCCGAAAATTTAAACTGCGCAAGGGGCTGGGGCCGAAGGATGAATTTCTAAGCTTTAAAACGGAGAGATGAATCAATGAATTATGATGCTTTTTTCGGCCAAATGGCAAATCAAGCAAGACCCTACAAGTGGCAGGTCGACCTTTCTGCCGCCGATGTATGCGCAAACTGTTTAGTGCGCGTCCCTACAGGATTCGGAAAGACCTTAGGCGTTTTCTCCACCTGGCTTTTTCACCGCCTACATCTCAAAAAGGAGCAATGGCCAAGGCGATTGGTCTGGTGCCTGCCCATGAGGGTGCTGGTGGAACAGACCGAGAAGGTGGTTCGGGATGCCTTGGGGACATTGGGCCTCTTATGGGAAGAGGGAACAGAGCATGCCGGCAAAGTGGGTGTCCACCTTTTGATGGGCGGAGTGGATTCGGGTGAATGGCACCTTTACCCCGAACACTGCGCAGTGCTGATCGGTACTCAGGACATGCTGCTCTCCAGGGCCATGAATCGAGGGTATGCATCACCGCGTGCAAGATGGCCGATGGAGTTCGGGTTACTAAACCAGGATTGCCTGTGGGTCATGGACGAAGTGCAACTCATGGATGTGGGGCTTGCCACTTCGGCCCAATTGCAGGCGTTCCGGTCCGATGATGAAGTCGCCGGACGGAGCTTGCGGCCATGCTTCACATGGTGGATGAGTGCCACTCTCCAACGCCAATGGCTGGCAAAGAGCCCGGATACAACCGCGATGGCGGAATCGCTTTCACAACTCAATATTCCTGCTTTAGGCCGTAAAGGCCACCTTTGGGAAGATGTCAGCAAGTCTTGCCGCCTGGAATCAGTCAAGGACGAAAAGGAATTGGAGACGCTGATCGCCCGCGAGCACGAATTATCCGGATTTGGTGCTGCCGGCATCACACTGGTGGTGCTTAACACCGTTGACCGTGCGGTAAAAGTGTACCATGCGCTCCAAAAAGAAAAAGTACTGAAAGACCAAAATACAGAAATCAAACTTGTCCATAGTCGTTTTCGACCGGCGGAACGATCAGCCTGGCGAAAAGATTTTCTCCATCGCGGTACCTGCGCCCCTGCAACCAATCGCATCATCATTGCGACACAGGTCGTGGAGGCCGGTGTCGATATTTCAGCGGCTGTTTTGATTTCTGAATTGGCGCCCTGGGCGAGTCTTGTCCAGCGTTTTGGCCGTTGCGCGCGGTGGGGCGGCGCCGCAAAGATCGTGGTAGCAGACCTCATGGCCGGTATAGCCAAAACGGCGCTCGAAAATGCGAAGGCAAAACACGCCAAGGCTCAATCAGCCGGAAAGAAGCCGAAGCCCCTGGATGAAGATGAACTGGTTGCTTCAGCGGAAGCCAAAGCGGCTATGCCTTATGGTCTTGCGGAAACCAGAGCCGCAAGAGCGGCCATTGAACTTATTTCGGATGTGGCGCCGATTCACCTGGAAGATTTTGAAGAGAAAAACCAGGACCTTCTACAGAGCCTCTATCCTTTCGAACCCAAACTTCTATTGCTCCGCCACGAACTGGATGACCTCTTCGACACCAGCCCCGATCTTTCCGGCGCTGACATAGACATCAGTCGGTTTATCCGGTCTGGGGAAGAGCGGGATTTGCATATCTTCTGGAGCGAGGTCTCCATCGACGGCCCCAACTCGGAATTGCGACCTGTCCGTGATGCGCTTTGCGCGGTGCCGTTTCTCAAGGCAAGAGAGTGGTTATGTGGAAAAAAGCGCTATTCGAAAAGCAACGGTATGCGGGCATGGGTATGGGATTGGTTGGGAGGGCAATGGCGCGACGCCGAGATGCGGGATCTCTTCCCAGGCCAGACCGTACTGGTGGCAAATGATTGCGGCGGCTACGACCCCCTGACGGGCTGGGACCCGGAAAACAAGAAAACCGTTAAGCCGGTGGACGCCGCCAAGCCTTTGCCGGGGGAGCTGGCCGATGCCAATCAAGATGATGAATCCATGAGTGCCTTGTACTGGCAAACTATCGCCGTTCATGGCCGGCAAACCGGTATGGTGGCAAAAACCATTGCTGAGTCGCTGCTGTTAGAGCATGCAATGCTGTTTGAAATTGCAGGCCGGTGGCATGATGCAGGCAAAGTGCACCCAGCCTTCAACAACTCCATCGCAGGCGAAAATCGCCCCAACCGAAACGATTTGGCCAAAGCGCCCAAATCGGCCTGGCTGCCTGTCCATCAACTCTACCCTATGGACGGTGAAGGCCGCCGTGCTGGGTTCCGACATGAACTCGCCAGCGTACTCTGCTTGATGGAAGTATTGAAACGGCACAACCCCGATCACGCAGCGCTGCTCGGTCCCTGGCGAGAGTTGCTCCAAAATGCCGGTATGGCCGAACAAGCCGCCACTACCCCCGAAAGGCCGCCCAATGCCCTGGAAATGGAATTGCTTGCGCTGAACGCCGAACAATTCAACTTGGTCGCCTATCTGATCGGTACGCACCATGGCAAGGTGCGCCTGGCTTGGCATGCCTGCCCGGCGGATCAAGCCGCCGGAGACCATCGACCACGCATCCGAGGCCTGCGGGACGGTGACCTCTTGCCGCCGCTGACCCTGTCCGGGCCCGACAACAGTTTCCATTTGCTTCCCCAGGTCACCCTTGATCTCTCACCGGCCTCAGCAGGACTGAGCCCGCGCACAGGGCCCAGTTGGACCGAACGGGTTTTAACACTGATCAAAACTCACGGCCCATTTGTTTTGGCCTGGCTTGAAGCCTTGATGCGGGCCGCGGATCAGCGAGCGTCGCGCATGATTGTGCCGGATGAACTGCTCGTACAGGAGGTGAACTCATGATCGTTCATACTTTAGGGGGCTGTGCCCCTGCGCCCTTGGCCCATTACCTCAAAGCACTCGGTATCCTGCGGCTGATTGCCGAGCAAGCTGACCCCAAGGCGCGGGGGTGGTGGGAGGGAGAGCGCTTTCGGATGGCTACTGTCACTCCCTTCGACGAGATAATTGATTTCTTTTCAATTGAGTATCGCCCAACTCCTTTGCTTGCCCCTTGGAATGGAGCTTCCGGCTTTTTCAAGACATGGGATGAAAAAACAAAAAAACTGAGGAAAAGCAAAAATGTGGATGCCCTAGAAAAATTGCTTTCACTCAAGGAGCACCGATGGGTAGAATTTCGTCAATCCTATGAAATTGCAATGAATGCCGTTAGGAACGTCCTAAAGGAAGTTGATGTCAGCAAACTTTCGAAAAAGGAGAGAGGGAACCTTTTAATTTTACCAAAAGGAGAGGGATCTCATTTTCTTGTCGCCGACAAAGATGACGATAAGGCCAATATTCAGCGAAGCATGATGAGGTCTTTTGCGAATAATATATTCTACCGAAGTGCCATCGTCGATATGGGTGAAGATACCCCTTCTTATCCAAGTCTTTGGGGCTCTGGCGGTAATGATGGCGCCATTGATTTTACAGCCCGTTATTTTGAGAATTTGATTTGTGCTCTCGTAGATACCGATAAGGAAATCACAACAAGCTGGCTGATTTCATCACTATCCGCCTCTCCAGCCAAAGACCTACTAACAGGGAAAAAAGGAAAGGTTGGACAATTCTTGCCTGGTGGAGCCGGGGGCGCCAATTCAACCACAGGGGTTGGATCGCAGGATGATACGCTTCTCAACCCATGGGACTATATCCTTATGATAGAAGGGGCTGTGTTATTCGCCTCGCACGCTACCTGTCGCTTCGGAGCCATCAATAAATCGCGAGTATCTTCACCTTTCTCGGTCAGTGGTCAAGGAGCGGGCTATGCCAGTGCTGCCGCATCGGATGAAAGCGGCCGTGGTGAACAGTGGATGCCATTATGGTCCCTACCTTTGACGTTCTCCGAATTGAAACGATTGCTGTCTGAAGGCAGAGTTCAAATAGGGGCGCGCCCTGCAAGAGATCCGCTTGACTTGGCAAGAGCCGTAGCGCGATTAGGAACAGCGCGTGGCATTTCCGCCTTCCAAAGGTACGGGTATATTGAACGCAACGGCCAGAGCAATCTCGCCGTCCCCCTTGGTCGTTTCCACGTCCCGGATCGTACTTCACCGGTATTATCCTGCATAGACGATCTGGAAGCCTGGCTCGACCGCCTGCGCCGTGAGGCTCGTTCAAAAAACGCGCCGGATCGCTTGAAAATGGTGGAACGGCGTCTTACCGACGCGCTTTTTGAGGTGACCCAGCACCCCGATGAGAACCTGCGCTGGCAATCCGTTCTGCTTGCCATGAGCAATGTTGAATCTGTTCTTCGGACCGGACCGGGCTGCAAGGCCGGGCCTATTCCACGGCTAAGGCCGCAATGGGTTCAAGCGGCCGATGACAGATCGCCAGAATTTCGGCTTGCACTTGCTTGCGGCTTGCAGTCATCCGGTTCTCGAAGAGATGGCACATCCTTCGATTCCGTTCGCCGCCATTGGTTGCCCCTTCGCCGAAACGGATTCGCCACCACCGGCAACGGAGGCCAAATGCGCATCCAGAGTAACCCGGGAGTCGTGCTGCAGGGCCGATCAGGCCTCGAAGATGCCATCTGTTTGGTTCAAAGGCGGCTGATGGAGGCGGCCCAGGATGGAACGCGAAGGCCGGCGCTGGTGGCGGCGCGGAAAGCAGCTGCAAGGCCATCCGACCTTGCCTTGTTGTTGGCCGGAAATGTGGACCTTGACCGCGCCATGCAGTTGGCCAGGGCACTGATGGCCATGGATACTTGGCGTTGGGCATCTGATCCCTGCCCGCCGGCCGGATCGGCCGTTAGCAGTTCCTATCCCGATGATGCTTGGCTGACGATTCGTCTGGCCATGCTGCCGTGGCCACTGCCGGACGGTCGCGCCATCCGTTCAAACCCTGTAATCATCCGGCGTCTGGCTGCCGGTGATCTTTCCGGCGCTTATAAAGTGGCCTCACAACGGTTGCTGGCCGCAGGAATCAAGCCAAACGCCCGCTTTGCCGCGGCTGGCCCGAACACTGCGCGCCTGTGGTGCGCGGCCCTTGCGTTTCCGATTAACCCAAACACCGCAGTTGAATTTCTTAACCGCATTGACGCTAATAATCTAAAGGAGAAAACATCATGACTATCGATCTTTCCAAACTTAACGGTGCGCAACGCTTATTGTTCGAGATTCCACTTATCCCCGTGCAAGGCCAGCGCTTCCAGCCCACCGGATTTCCGGGGCTGGGGGCCGCAACCTTCCAGACATCCAATGGCGCCTGCCTGCTGGTGGAAAGCGCCCAGAGCATGGCCAACCGGCTGGAATTAACATGCTGGGATGAAACCCGGCAGGATTTAAAAGCTGAATTACAGGGACTCTCCCACGTGAGAGTTTTTCGAAAAGGCGCTTTCCTTACAGATACAATTTTAGAGTCGCACCGCATTAACAGTCCATATCTGCTTAAAAGCAAATTGGATCAGACCTTTTTCAATCTCATAAAGGGGTACTTTGGAAATGATGAAATGGGAATGATAGACCGCAGATTTTTAGCCAGATTTCTGCTGCAATACGATATAAATTCGCTGCTGCATGGTGTCTTTGTCTCACAATCAGAATTAGGTGGCGGAAGGCTTCGTGTGCCCCGTGCCTTATCTGCATTCATTGAGGCGGATGATGTAAAAGTTGCTGCTTCTGGCGGAGTGAAAAACGATCAGATACACCCAAGTAAGGTTCAAGGAGATAAAGAAGGCCGCTTTGGAAACATCCCATTTGCTCGCGACGAATTTACGGCTGAAAAGATCACGCTATATGTTAGTCTCGACCTTGCCCAAATCCGTGGTTACGGACTTGGTGCTCAGGCAGAAAACCTTCTTATCCTTATTTCACTTTTCAAGCTCCGCTCACTGGTAGAGGGCAATCTCCGCTTACGCACTGCTTGTGACCTACGCGTTGCCGGCAATTCCATCACAGCTTCTAACCCTGCGGGATTCGCGTTGCCCGCGTTAGACTCATTAACTGCTGCTATTGAACCGGCCATCACAGTTTGTAGAGAGATGATGACAGTCACCGAGGTTACTTTCAATGATGAATTGAAAAAGGCCAAAGGCGGGGATGAGGAATCATCGGACGAAGCAACCACACAAGAAGAGGCATAGCCATGCAGACCTTGCTTTTAGAATTCCCTGGACGCCGCTATCATGCCACACCCTGGGGACACCACGTCAACGAGGGGTTGATCGAGTGGCCGCCCTCGCCCTGGCGTATTTTAAGGTCCTTGCTGGCAGTGGGATACTCATCGGGGTTCTGGAACGGGGAAGGGCCCGGACAAACGGGCCAATCCTTGATTCAGAAGCTGGCCGCCGTGCTGCCCACCTATCGCCTGCCAACCGCTGTCGGCGCCCACAGCCGGCATTACATGCCGACCGCCAAACTCAAGGGCGGCCAGGAAGATAAGACCATGGTCTTCGATACCTGGGCGCAGGTAAATGGCGGCACCCTATCGATTCAATGGAATGTTGAACTGTCCTCGGAAGAACGCCAACTACTCTCCTCAATGGCGGACCGCCTGAACTACATGGGCAGGTCCGAGAGTTGGGTCACGGCCAGACTGGCAAAACCCACCGAACTTCTGCCTGATGGCTATGAATGCTACCCATCGGAGACGCCTCCTCCTCTCGGCTGGGAACAGGTCCCGTTCTTCGCCGCCCAAGACACGGAGACCTATGCGAAGTGGCGTCAAGAGTCTTTGGCCCGGGCGCTTTCGGGGATACCGGAGGTGGATCAATCCAAAAGGAGATTTACCAAAGAGGAAAAGAAAGCCCTGGCTCAGAAAGAAAAAATTGAAGCCCAATACCCGCCGGATGTGATTGCCTGCCTGCATGTTCAAACCTCCTGGCTGCATCAGCATGGGTGGAGTCAACCGCCGGGCAGCCGCAAGGTTTTCTACCGGCGTCCAACGGATGCTTTAGAGCCAGTTGCGCCCAGACCAATCAAACCCTGTCCCACAATTTCCAAAATTGAATCGATACTGCTTTCCATTTCCACCACCGCGCGCAGCACCCATGCCCTGCCCTCAACGCCGCGAACCTTGCCGCAAGCCGAATTGCTGCATCGTGCCTTGGTCAATTTTGCCACCAAAAACAGTTTAAACTGCCCGGTGCTCACCGGGTGCGATGCCTTCGGCCAACCCCTGTGCGGCCCCCATGAGCATGCCCACATCCTGCCATTGGATCTGGACGGTGACAACCATTTGGATCATATCCTGATATGGGCACCGATGGGCCTGGACGCACAGGCCCAACAAGCCATACGCGCCGTGCGGAGAACTTACACAAATGGAGGCGTAGGCCCATTGGGGCTTGCCATGGCGGGGATCGGCTCGCTCGAAGACTTATGCGGCGTTGAAGGCATTTATGGTGACCGGTTGCGGCGGATCGTCATGCCTTTGGATGGGGCAACCCACTGGCGTAGCATCACGCCTTTTGTCCCGCCTCGCTATATGAAAAAAAGCGGCCGCAATACTATCGAAGGACAAATAGTGGCTGAACTGTCATCACGTGGCATAGATACGCCTTTGCAGATAGAGATTATCGATCCAAAAAATGACGAGGGCGCTTTACATCAGCGTCATTTCAACCGCACTCGCCGCAACGGTCCTGAACCACCCGTAGACTGCGGTCTTTCGCTCAAATTGCTCTTCACGAAGCCAATCAAAGGACCACTATGTTTAGGCTATGGAAGTCATTTTGGCTTAGGGCTCTTCGAGGCAGAACATGACATTGCTTGAAAAATCCCTCGAAATCGCCCTGACCGCCCACCAAGGCCAAAAGGACAAAGCCGGCGCCCCCTACATCCTGCACCCCTTGCGGGTAATGCTGAGCATGGAAACGGAGCTGGAGATGGTCGCGGCAGTGCTGCATGACGTGGTGGAGGATTCCGGTTTAACTGTCGAGGATCTTCGCCGGGAGGGTATTCCGGAGGCGGCGTTGGCGGCAGTCGCGCACCTGACCCGCGTGGAAGGGGAGGGTTACGACGATTTCATCGAGCGGGTGAAGCAAAACGACATCGCTTCCAAGGTCAAGCTGGCCGATCTGGAAGACAATCTGAATATCAAGCGCATTGCGCAGCCCACCGAAAGGGATTTGGAGCGGTTGAAGAAATATCGGCGGGCCTGGACCACATTGAAGGGCGATCAAGTGGGGCCGCCCCCTTGAGAGGGGCCATAATTGGCTACTCTGCGAGAGAATAGGCTACTAAATGACAACTGGAGGGTAGTGCGTGAAAAAGGGTGCGAAACCGGATGTTCTGGTTCCAATGGATCACATATCCGGCAAGATATACCAAATTCGTGGGATGCGGGTGATATTGGATATGGATTTGGCCGGGCTCTATCAGGTGGAAACCAAAGCCCTCAAGCAGGCGGTCAAACGGAATATGGACCGTTTCCCGGATGATTTCATGTTCGAACTGACTGCAGATGAATTTGAAGATTTGAGGTCACAAATTGTGACCTCAAGTTGGGGCGGCACGCGGTTTATGCCCATGGCCTTCACCGAGCAAGGGGTGGCCATGCTCTCTAGCGTGTTGCGCAGTGCGCGCGCCATTCAGGTGAACATCCAGATCATGCGGGCTTTCAGCCAATTGCGCCGCATGCTCGGCGGCTATAAGGAACTTAAGCGCAAGATTGAGGACATGGAGCAGAGATACGACCAGAATTTCCAGATCGTGTTCGAAGCGATTAAGCAACTTCTGGAGGTCGAAGCAAAGCCCAAAAAGCGGATCGGTTTCACCGGCGCAAGGGCTCAGGATAGTTCGAGCACGGCGCGGAGAAGATGAGGGGCCATGGGGCCGGAAGCAAATATCGATGCCCAGGCGCCGGATGCCGTCATCCCGGCCCGCATGCTCAACGAGTATGTCTATTGCCCGCGTTTGGCCTATCTGATGTGGGTGCAGGGGGAGTTCGCCCACAACGCCGATACGGTGGAGGGCAACCTTCGCCACAAGCGGGTGGATCAGGCTTCGGGAAAAATGCCCGAGGCGTCCGAGGAGGTGGAGAAGATCCACGCCCGCTCGGTGCACCTGACCTCCGAGCGGTTGGGACTGACGGCCAAAATCGACCTGGTGGAGGGCGACGGCGAAGGCGTGCGGCCCGTGGATTACAAGAAAGGCAAGCGGCCCCACGTCGCGGCCGGGGCCTACGACCCGGAGCGGGTGCAGGTCTGCGCCCAGGGATTGCTGCTGCGGGAGCACGCCTACAAGAGCGAGGGCGGCTATCTGTACTTCGCCGGGTCTCGGGAGCGGGTGCCGGTGGCGTTCGATGCGGATCTGGTCGCCCTTACGCTGGCCTCCATCGACGGATTGCGCCGATTGGCCAGCCTGGACAAGGCGCCGGCGCCGCTGGCCGACAGCCCCAAGTGCGGGCGCTGTTCGCTGGCCGGGATCTGTCTGCCCGACGAAATCGGTTTCATCAATCATGCCACGGACCAGGTGCGTCCGATTTTCGCCCAAAGCCAGAAGGGGATGCCGCTCTATGTCCAATCCGCCGGCAGCTATCTGAAGAAGGACGGCGAACAGATCATCGTCGAAGAGAAGAAAGAGCGTGTGGCCGAGGCGCGCTACAACGATACGTCCCAAGTGGTACTGTTCGGGCATGCCGGGATCAGTACCCCTGCCTTGCACGAATGCTTCCGGCGGGAGATTCCGGTAACCTTCATGAGCTACGGCGGCTGGTTCATCGGCCATACGGTGGGCACCGGTCACAGCAACGTCATGACCCGCACCCTGCAATACCGGGCGAGCTTCGACCCCCAGGCCTGCCTGCGGCTGGCACGCCGGCTGGTGATTGGAAAGATCCACAACGGCCGCACACTGCTGCGGCGCAACTGGAAGGCCGGCGAGGAAGAAGAAGAGGGCAGGGCGCCGGCCCAGGTGCTCCAAGCCTTGAAAAACGACATGGCCCAGGCCGTCCGGGCGGAATCCACTGCCGTACTGCTGGGCATCGAAGGCAACGCGGCCCGGCACTACTTCGAGAACCTGATCGGCATGGTCTCACCCGGTTGCCGGCAAGGCACCGAAGGGTTCGATTTCGCCGCCCGCAATCGTCGCCCGCCCAAGGACCCCCTCAACGCGTTGCTTTCCTTTGCCTATGCCATGCTCACCAGGGAGTGGACCGTGACCTTGTCGGCCGTGGGGCTCGACCCATATCGCGGGTTCTACCATCAAATCCGGCATGGCCGGCCGGCATTGGCCCTGGACATGATGGAGCCGTTCCGGCCACTGGTGGCCGATTCCACGGTGCTCATGGCAATCAACAACGGCGAGATCAAGGCCGAGGATTTCATTCACAGCACGGTCGGTTGCAGCCTGAAGCCGGCGGGGCGCAAGCGGTTCATCGCGGCTTTCGAGCGGCGACTGGCCCAGGATGTGACGCATCCCATCTTCAAATATCGGATCGATTACCGCCGCTTGTTCGAGGTCCAAGCCCGACTGCTCGTCCGTTACCTGGCGGGCGAGATCCCCCGCTACCCGAATTTTTTGACACGGTGACGGCCATGGAGCATGCTTACCTGGTCTGCTATGATATTCGCGAACCGCGGCGCTGGCGCAAGGTGTTTAAAACCATGAAGGGGTATGGGGATTGGTTGCAGCTTTCCGTGTTCCAGTGCCGGCTCAGCCGCGAGAAGGTGTTGCTCTTGGGCGATCAACTGGCAGGTATCGTCGATGATGAAGAGGACCATGTGCTGATCATTGATTTGGGGCCGGCGGAGAGCGTCAAGCTCAGGGTCGAATACATCGGGAAGCCTTTTTCGCCCATCGAACGCAAGCCCCTGATCGTCTGATTTTTTTGCCGCTGCGGTTCGAGCGCTCTAATGACGCATGAACGGCGGTGACCGCTCGAAAAGGGTAAGTTCTTTGAAAAATTGGAAATGAAGATGAAACGGGTGACTCCTATCCAAAAACGCGCCGGCAATGTGAGCCAATTTGCCAAGCGCTCGCATTTGCGCTATAGAATCCGCCACCACAGCAAGTTTGCAAAGGCGGGCATTTCCGGAGCACATCTGCTCCGGCCTCATTGAAGCAGTCCCATTGCCCGATTGAATTCCCCGGCCTCGCTTCCATTTCCGGAGCACATCTGCTCCGGCCTCATTGAAGCTCCAAGATATGGGTTGTTTTCGTGGTATTTTTCAGGCCATTTCCGGAGCACATCTGCTCCGGCCTCATTGAAGCTGGTCTTAACACAAAAGAAAGGAAAGAACTATGACCATTTCCGGAGCACATCTGCTCCGGCCTCATTGAAGCTTTATCGTGCCTACCAGACCGTAATCAATATCGTACATTTCCGGAGCACATCTGCTCCGGCCTCATTGAAGCGCCTTGATCGCCGCCCGCACCATCCGGTGGGCCATCCATTTCCGGAGCACATCTGCTCCGGCCTCATTGAAGCGACTACGGCTTTCGCCAATGCTGCCGCCGGCGATTTCATTTCCGGAGCACATCTGCTCCGGCCTCATTGAAGCCACATCACCAGCGATGTCTTTTATGCGCCCGCACTCCATTTCCGGAGCACATCTGCTCCGGCCTCATTGAAGCTTGGCGGGTGAAGACCTGTCCAGCTACCAATACCGCCATTTCCGGAGCACATCTGCTCCGGCCTCATTGAAGCTTCGGGCGCAGGTGCGGGTTGTGGTGCTGGCTGCTGCATTTCCGGAGCACATCTGCTCCGGCCTCATTGAAGCCTGACAAATTTTATTCGGCAGTCGTCGAAAGTCAAACATTTCCGGAGCACATCTGCTCCGGCCTCATTGAAGCACGTGGAGCGCCGATCTTTGGCGCGATCCCGTGGAACATTTCCGGAGCACATCTGCTCCGGCCTCATTGAAGCCTCTTAGGCCCAGCTACTGAAGAAAATCTGAAGTTCATTTCCGGAGCACATCTGCTCCGGCCTCATTGAAGCGTTTCGCACAGGCCCTATTGGGCTTCCTTGCGCCTACATTTCCGGAGCACATCTGCTCCGGCCTCATTGAAGCGCGGGTGTATGTTCTATCGTCTGGCGCCGTCCATGAGCATTTCCGGAGCACATCTGCTCCGGCCTCATTGAAGCCTGTAGCTGAAATGGTCGAAAAAATTAGGGGCGATTTACATTTCCGGAGCACATCTGCTCCGGCCTCATTGAAGCCTTCTCGCCGCTCGAATCCCAACAAACCCAGCGGAGACATTTCCGGAGCACATCTGCTCCGGCCTCATTGAAGCCAGATTTTTACCGAGATGGTAGACAACATCAGCGCCCATTTCCGGAGCACATCTGCTCCGGCCTCATTGAAGCTAGTGCTGATTATACTGAATAGTGATAACCGCCACGGCCATTTCCGGAGCACATCTGCTCCGGCCTCATTGAAGCGTTTTCTGTTGGCCTTAATTACAGAGAGGCTATGGCGCATTTCCGGAGCACATCTGCTCCGGCCTCATTGAAGCATATTTTGGGACGTTTAACGGGGCGTGACCGATTGACATTTCCGGAGCACATCTGCTCCGGCCTCATTGAAGCGCAAGTATACGTTTGTGGCATCAACAAACTGTATTCTCATTTCCGGAGCACATCTGCTCCGGCCTCATTGAAGCTCAGATGCCGTGCCGCTGAAGGTCGTGGCGCTGTCACATTTCCGGAGCACATCTGCTCCGGCCTCATTGAAGCGCGGTGACAGCGTAGTAGGCGCCATTCTCCACCGTAACATTTCCGGAGCACATCTGCTCCGGCCTCATTGAAGCTCTTTTGGCTGCGTTGATGCCGCCGATAAAGGAAGCTCATTTCCGGAGCACATCTGCTCCGGCCTCATTGAAGCTCCATTTCGCCGAGACCATATGGCGCAAAATGATCAGCATTTCCGGAGCACATCTGCTCCGGCCTCATTGAAGCGGCTGGATGCCCTGCGATGTAGCGCGTCTGGCTCCAGCATTTCCGGAGCACATCTGCTCCGGCCTCATTGAAGCGGAAAATCCGGGCAGGCCTATGGCGACAAGCGGAGCGCATTTCCGGAGCACATCTGCTCCGGCCTCATTGAAGCTCTAGGATGATGAAAAGCGATGCGTACACAGTCGAGCATTTCCGGAGCACATCTGCTCCGGCCTCATTGAAGCATAATATATTTTTAGAATCAAAATTTCCTAAATATGCATTTCCGGAGCACATCTGCTCCGGCCTCATTGAAGCGTAGACAATATGAGGCTTGTCATTGAACAGGATCAGACATTTCCGGAGCACATCTGCTCCGGCCTCATTGAAGCATATCATAAAGTCTGCTGGCTTGCCTGTGTCTACAGCCATTTCCGGAGCACATCTGCTCCGGCCTCATTGAAGCACGTCCACGCCCGTCCTCCTCACGCCGAGCTGGGCGGCATTTCCGGAGCACATCTGCTCCGGCCTCATTGAAGCACTGTAATGTCGTGACTACCATTAAGAAGAAAAGTCATTTCCGGAGCACATCTGCTCCGGCCTCATTGAAGCTCCTTTTTACAGGATCTATCCTTGCTGTGGTTACTCACATTTCCGGAGCACATCTGCTCCGGCCTCATTGAAGCGCAACTTGTTGAACAATAACTAAACACTCCTCCCATTCCATTTCCGGAGCACATCTGCTCCGGCCTCATTGAAGCCCTATCTATCAATGATTAAATTTAAGGACACATCCTTCATTTCCGGAGCACATCTGCTCCGGCCTCATTGAAGCTGATTAGTTCTGCCTTCAGAAGTTTTTCCCTCGCTTTCATTTCCGGAGCATATCTGCTCCGGCCTCATTGAAGCTCCGCGATGTTGGAGTACATCTTTATCACGCCCTGAGCATTTCCGGAGCACATCTGCTCCGGCCTCATTGAAGCTCGGGAAGACTCGTGATCTGCGTGCCACTCAAGTCCAGCATTTCCGGAGCACATCTGCTCCGGCCTCATTGAAGCTTGGCGTTAACCTCGCCCAGCTCGCCGGAGTTAACCATTTCCGGAGCACATCTGCTCCGGCCTCATTGAAGCCGCGGCGCGGATGTGACGAACCTGCGGGCCGATTGGGCATTTCCGGAGCACATCTGCTCCGGCCTCATTGAAGCGCGTCTATGAGCATGGCGAGCCGAAAACTTAAGGCAGCCATTTCCGGAGCACATCTGCTCCGGCCTCATTGAAGCCGGTAATCCGCTCCATCGTCGGCCGGCCCGAGGTGCATTTCCGGAGCACATCTGCTCCGGCCTCATTGAAGCTGCGCCATCAACAGAAGCACGGCGCAGTCCCAGGCGCATTTCCGGAGCACATCTGCTCCGGCCTCATTGAAGCGAGGTCACGAACGCCAGCCAGCGGGCCGCCCGTTGCGCATTTCCGGAGCACATCTGCTCCGTCCTCATTGAAGCGCAGTCAAGTATTACGGCAAAGAAAGGGCTGATAGGGCATTTCCGGAGCACATCTGCTCCGGCCTCATTGAAGCTTGGCCTATCCACAATCAGGATTTGATGCAACCAGAAACATTTCCGGAGCACATCTGCTCCGGCCTCATTGAAGCTAACCCCAAACGTTTATTTATACGGCAAGCGCGAAAGCATTTCCGGAGCACATCTGCTCCGGCCTCATTGAAGCGAGGCATCACCGATCACAATCACATCACCAGCGGATGCCATTTCCGGAGCACATCTGCTCCGGCCTCATTGAAGCTCTCCCTTGCAATCGCTATCCAACAAGCTGGCGACCCATTTCCGGAGCACATCTGCTCCGGCCTCATTGAAGCGCATCATCCCCGCCGGCGGCCAGTTGCTCGGCCGAAACATTTCCGGAGCACATCTGCTCCGGCCTCATTGAAGCATCGATTGGCAAGCCCGTCTTGGAAATGCCGTCCGTTCATTTCCGGAGCACATATAGGCCGGATACTGCTATCGCGACGCCTGCCACAGATGATAATAGGCATTCAACACCGGCAGATACTCTGCGGTGGCTTTGCGATGGCCCTCGGCGGTGGGGTGGTCGTTCGTTCCGGAGTAGTAATAGAGTTCGTTGGGATGATCCGGGTCTGCCGGATCGGACGAAACGGTGTGCACGACATCACCGCTTTCGACTCTGTGATGGTTTTCGGGATCGGTCAGCACGTTGTAGTAATCGAAGGGGAATACGTTGGCATAAGGATATTGCGCCAGCCATCCGTTTTCCAGATCCACCAGCCAGTTGGCCAGCTCGCGGGTCGACGTCGCGCTGTCGATGACGATCTCGGGCGGCGGCACCACCAGGATGAACAACTTGTCCTGGTGCTGGGCAAAATAGTCGAGCAGCCCGCGGTACAGCGCCTTTTCGTCATCGATCGAGTCGCCCACTTCGCTGTTGGGATAGCAGGACTTGAACATGATGATCTGGTTTTCGCCGCCCGGGTCGTCGATGACGTTGGTATAATCGTAGTGTGCGCTGTTGGCATAGACATCGGGCATGATGTCATCGTTGAACCAGTCGGGCCAGTCGGTGGTGTCCGTATAATCTCCCATATTGGTTCGGGCCGCCGCATCCCAGCCGTAATCGATCTCGGTCACGTAGTAATTGTCGGCATTGAGCGCCGCGCCCAGGTTGCCGTCGCCGTCCTGAATCCAGGCCGACCCGGTGCTGTGGTGGATGAAACAGATTTTGACGGTTTCGGTCGGTGCCGAAACATCGACCCCGGCCAACAGGATGGTCCTGTGGCCGGATGCTGCCCCATCATCCGAGCTGTTGTCATCGACCGAGTCGTTGCTGTTATCTGAAACGGAACCGCTGTCGGAGGAACCACCGCAGGACACCAGCAGCAACGCCATGATCGCCGTCGCCAGAAATCTGTTCCAACGCATCGCAAAGGCCCCTTTCTGTTTTCAAACGAAAGTTTGGAATGAAAGAAATGGTGCCAAAAAACAACAGCAAAAAGAGTGCCGTGAATTGCAAATCAGCGGATATGGGCGCCGCTCAAGCGCGCGGCGGCCGCGGCAAGCTTGCCTTCAATCGTCGAGTGGACCGGGAAAGCGCAATTTTTGAAACGGATCGGCGCGGAAGATACATAAATCATCCGGCCGAAGGTTTTTCCTGCTCGACATCCTTCTGGAAATCAAAGGCACCCAGCTGTTGCGGCGAACCATAGGCGTGCAAGAAATCGGCGCTGATCCGTTCGATGGGGATATCGGCAAATTCACCGCGGTCCCGCAAATACTCCATGTGCCGATTTCCGAGCAGATCGAACGGATGGTAGATCGAATCGCAGGTGCCGTCAAATTCGAGGGGTTTGAGTTGAAACCGCTGGCAAAGCTCGATGTTGAAAGCGGGCGTCGCCTTGACCCACTTGCCATCGAGGAGGATGGTGGTGTAGCCATGCCACAAAAAAACGTCGGTCTTCATGCTCTCGCGCATGCGGGCGGTGGAGAGATGGTTTCTCACGTCGGCGTAGCCCAGTTTCGCCGGAATCCCCAGGCTCCGGCAACATGCCGCCAACAGCGCCGCCTTGGGCACACACCAGCCCCGTCTGGCCTGCAAGGTGGTGCTCGCCCGCAAGCCTTCGACGGAAAGGTCGATGCTGTAGGGATCATATCGTATTTCATCCCTGACGGCATAATAGAGTTTCACCGCCTGCTGCCTGGGCGTTTGCGCGCCTTCGGACCGCTTTTGAACAAAAGCTGCAACTTTAGGGTGGTGATAATCGATCACCGCCGTGGCCTGCAGGTACTGCGATAAATTCAAATCCACGATTTCCGATTCTCCTTCCAATTCAGGAAGCTCTATTTCGAAGCCGCGGGCCTGTCAATCAGGTCCGCAGCGCGTAAAGGCGCAGAGGCCCCGCAGACAAAAAACCGGCGGCCCTGGTACGGCCGCCGGTTCCCAAAAAGCACTGCAAATATAAAAGGTATCCGCGCTAGGCTTCGCTCTCGGGGTGGAACACATCCACATCCTTCAAGTCGTCGCCCAGGTAGGTGCGCTCGTTGGGGCCCAGGATGCCCAGGGAGAGGCACAGCAGGGTCCACAGGTGCACGGTCTGCCACGGATGGTGGCGCACTTCGCTCAGGTCGTGGACCTGGGCGTGGCAGTTGTGGCAGGGGGTGATGCAGTACTGGGCGCCGGTGGCCAGGATCTGATTGGCCTTCATTTCGCCGTATTTGCGGCGTTGTTCGGCATAGCCCGACTGCAGGTACCCGCCGCCGCCGCCGCAGCAGAAGTTGTTGGAGCGGTTGGGGTACATGTCGATGAAGTTCTCTTCGCCCACCACCGCCTTGACCACGAAGCGCAGGTCTTCGGCCACCGGGTCGCCGAAGCTCTTGCGCACCAGTTGGCAGGGGTCCTGGACCGTGAACTTGATCTTGCGCTCGCGGTTCCATTCCGAGCTGGGCTTCAGTTTGCCTTCGCGGATCCACTGGGCGTAGAGCTGGATGATGCTTTTGATCTCGAAGTTGTAGGGAATCTTGAACTTTTGCAGTCCGAACCGGACCGCGAACAGTTCGTGCCCTCACTCCGTGTTGAGCCACACTTTGCAGCCCAAATCCTCCACCGCTTTGACCTTGGTGCGGACGATCTTTTCCCAGTTTTCGTCGTCGGCCAGGAACAGGCAGTAGTTTTCAGCCGCCCAGCCCTTGGTGCCGTAGGTCCAGTCGGCGCCGGCCAGGTGCAGGATCTTCCACAGGGGCACCATTTCGTCGGGCTCGGTCACCGGCTCGCGGGAGTTCTGGTTGAGGAAATAGTAGGCGCCTTCGCGGTTCACATCCGCCGTCATCTCGGCGAATTCGGGTTGGGCCTCCTGGTACTCGCCCAGCACGTCCTCGACCACGAACTGGAAATCCTCTTCGGTGGCGCCCATGGCGCTGCAGGTGTCGCTGCGCAGGGCCATGTCACAGGAACCCAGGATGCCTTTGGGGCGCTTGTCCCTCGGCCATTGCTGGCGTGCGTAGAATACCAGTTGGGGGATGTTGATTTTCATGGGGCAGACATAGACGCAACGGGTGCACATGCTGCACATCCAAACCCACGGGGTGGTGGTGATCTCATCGTCCATCCCCAGTGCCGCCATGCGCAGGAATTTGCGCGGGTCCATGCCTTCCAAGCCGGTGGCAGGGCAACCCGACGAGCACGCACCGCAGGTCAGACAGAGGTTCAGGTTCCCGCCTTCGGGAAGCAACCCCTTGACCTTGTCGATGAAGGTGCTCTGTTTTTTGCCGCCAAGTTTGATTGCTTGTTCAGCCATTAACAAAACCTCCAGATGTTATTACCGTCCTTTATAACTCCATGGTCATTGCCGTAACTGATCGGTTCTAAACGATATTACTCTAATGCGGTGTGCTGTTGGAACTGTGCCACGCGCGGGAGGAGCCGCTTCAGCCGGTCTTCAAAGGTGCTTATCTAAACGGATTCGCTGGATTGTGTCAATTCCTACTTTTAAATGGCTGTTTTTTTATTTCTTGACATGAGGAAAGCCCCTTTGATAAATGAGTGAACATTCATTCATTATGGGTCGGCAGGCTGGTATCAGTTATGAAACGCAATACGGAAAAGTATCAACAGATCCTCACGGCAGCTATCAAGGTGTTTGCTGAACGAGGTTTTTCCCAATCCACCATCTCCCAGATCGCCCAGGAAGCGGGTGTCGCCGACGGTACCATCTATTTGTATTTCAAAAACAAAGACGACATTCTGGTGCAGTTTTACGAGCGCATGACCGAGCATGTCTCCGAACGCTTCTGGACGGCGGTGGAACAGGGTAAGACCGCAATGGAAAAACTGCACAACCTGATTCATGCCCACCTGGAACTGTTCCAGAACGAACCCAACGGCGCCATCGTCTACCAGGGAGAGACCCACCTGCAGTGGCGGCTGGTTCAGGAGCCCACCCGGCAGATGTCCAAGATGTACCGTGACGTCATCGCCAAGGTGGTCGAATTGGGGCAGCAGGAAGGCAGCATCCGGAGCGATCTTTACGTGGGTTTGGTCAAACGCCTGATCAACGGTGCCGTGGAAGAGGTGATCAATACCTGGATACACACCGGTCGGGATCACGATCTGGCCGCCATGGCCGAACCGCTGGTGGAATTGTTCATCCGCGGCATCGGTACCACCAAGGGCCAGGAAAGCGTAGCTACCCAAACACTGCAAACAATAAATGAAATCAATGCGGTGATATGACTTATCAGGAAGGAGAGATTTAAATGGCACAGGTTATAGCGGAACGCAAGGACATCGACTTTGTACTTCATGACCAGCTCAACGTGGCAGACATCGTGACCAAGCACGACGAGTTTGCCGAGTATAACCGCAAGACCATCGATATGATCATCAACGAGGCGCGCAACCTGGCGGTCAAAGAGCTGCTGCCCACCCAGAAAGAGGGCGATGAGGCCGGCTGCAAGCTGGAAAACGGCAAGGTGACCACTCCCGAGAGTTTCAAGCGGGTCTGGGAGCTGTTCAAAGAAGGTGAATGGATCGGCACCCACATGTCCGCCGAATGGGGCGGCCAGGGCATGCCCCATGTGGTCGCCACCGCGGCCGGCGACTATTTCTCCGGCGCCAACTTCGCCTTCATGATGTACATCGGCTTGACCAACGGCGCCGCTTCGCTCATCGAGAGCTTCGGCACCGAAAAACTGAAGAAGCTCTTCTTGAAAAACATGAACACCGGCGTGTGGACCGGCACCATGCTGCTCACCGAGCCCGAAGCCGGCTCCGATGTAGGGGCCCTGACCACCACGGCCGTCAAGAACGCCGACGGCACCTACTCCATCACCGGCAACAAGATTTTCATCTCTTCCGGCGATCACGACCTGGCCGACAACATCATCCATGCCACCCTGGCCCGCATCGAAGGCGCACCGGCCGGCACCGGCGGCATCTCTCTGTTCGCGGTGCCCAAGATCTGGGTCAATGACGACGGCAGCCTGGGCGAGCCCAACGACGTGGTGTGCACCGCGCTCGAGGAAAAAATGGGCATCCACGGCAACGCCACCGCCGCGCTCGCTCTGGGCAGCAAAGGCAAATGCCGCGGCTACCTGCTGGGCGAAGAAAACAAAGGCATGCGGGCCATGTTCCTGATGATGAACGGCGCCCGTCTGCACACCGGTCAGCAGGCCGTGGCCTGCGCCAGCACCTCCTATCTCAATGCCATCAACTACGCCCGCGAGCGCGTTCAGTTCCGCCGGGCCGATGCCTTTGAGAAAGACGCGCCGGCCGTGCCCATCATTCAGCATCCCGACGTGCGCCGTATGCTGCTGACCTCCAAGACCTATGTGGAAGGCATGCGCAGTCTGCTCTATTATGTCGGCCTGCTCATCGACAAAATCCACATCGCCAAAGATGAGAAGGAAAAGGCCCTTCTCGAGGGGCTGCTCGGCTTCCTGACCCCCATCGCCAAGGGCTACTGCACCGACCGCGCCTACGATGTCTGCAACCTGGGCATGCAGGTGTATGGCGGCTACGGCTTCATCAAAGAGTACCCCCAGGAGCAGTTGGTGCGCGACACCCGCATCACCATGATCTACGAAGGCACCAACGGCATCCAGGCCCTGGACCTGCTGGGCCGCAAGACGGTCATGGACGGCGGCAAATCCATGATGGCCATGGCGGCCGAGATCCAGAAGATCGTCAACCGTGCCAAGGAGATCGAAGGGCTGAAAGAACTGGGCGAGAAGCTCGAAGCCGCGGTCAAGAAACTGGGCGATGCCGCCATGAGCCTGGGCAAATCCATGATGGAAGGCAAGATCTTCAATGCCCTGGCCTTCTCTTACTCCTTTATGGAAGTGGTCGGCGACGTGATCATGGGCTGGATGCTGCTGTGGCGCGCCTGTATCGCCGCCGAGCTGCTGGCCAAGGGCACCCGCAAGAAAGACGAGAAGTATCTCGACGGCCAGGTCAAACAGGCCCACTACTTCATCAAGAACTTCCTGCCCATCGCCAACGGCAAGATCGAAACCATTATGAACGGCAGCGTTGCCGCGGTGGAGATGGACGACGACAGCTTCGGCGGCAAATAAGCGCCGATTTAGTCGAACGATGATACGAAGCCGGAAATCCGCGAGGATTTCCGGCTTTTTTGATTAGGCCTATTTGCTTCCCCTGCGCTTGAGCTCCTCATCTTTCAGGTCTTTGCGCAGCACCTTGCCCACATTGGTCTTGGGCAATTCCTTGCGGAATTCTATTTCGGTGGGCCATTTGTACTTGGCCAGTTTGTCCGCACAGTAGTTGATCATCTCTTCCTCGGTGGCGGTCTGGCCCTCCTTTAGAACGATGAACACCTTGACGGCTTCACCGCGGGTGGGATGGGGGATGCCGATGGCCGTGGCCTCCACCACCTTGGGATGCTCGAAGTAGATCTCTTCGATGTCCCGCGGGTAGATATTGTAACCACCCGAGATGACCATGTCTTTCTTGCGATCGATGATGTAGAAATAGCCGTCGTCGTCCATCCTGGCGATGTCGCCGGTATGCAGCCAGCCGTCGGCCAGGGTTTCGGCCGTGGCCTCGGGGCGGTTGAGGTAGCCGCGCATCACCTGGGGGCCCCGAATGAGCAGTTCGCCGGTTTCGCCCACCGGCACGTCGGTCTGGCCGTCGTTGACATCCACGATGCGGCACAGGGTATCGCTGATGGGCAGGCCGATGCTGCCCACCTTGCGCAGGCTGCCCTCGCCGCAGGGATTGATGTGGGTGGTGGGCGAGCTTTCGGTCAGACCGTAGCCCTCCACGATGATGCCCTTGGTGCGCGTTTCGAACTCTTTGATCACCTCCACGGGCAGCGGCGCGCTGCCGGAGAACATGTTGTTGATGGAGCTCATGTCGATGGTGCCGACCTCCGGATGCTGCAAAATGCCGATATACATGGTGGGCACCAGGGCCGCGAAGGTGGGCTTGGTCTTCTTGATGGCCTCGATCAGCTGGGGCGGTTGCGGCTTGGGAATCAGAATGGCGGTCCAGCCATAGTAGATGGTCGCGTTCATGACATTGGTCAGGCCGAAGACGTGGAAAAAAGGCAGGGCGCCAAGCGCCACGTTGTTCTCGTCGATATGGGGAAACCAGGCGGCGATCTGCTGCACCTGCTTGCTCAGATTGCCATGGGTCAGGATGGCGCCTTTGCTGACACCGGTGGTGCCGCCGGTGTATTGATACATGGCCACATCGTCGAAACCCACCTTGACACGGACCGAGGCATCGGGCGGCGACTGGGCGATGAGGGCCTTCCAGCGATAGACCTCTTCGGCCGGCTTGACGTCGGCCATCAAGCCCTTCTTCTTGCCCACCAGCGGAAAGAGCAGGCTCTTGGGAAAGGGCAGGTAGTCGCCGATGCAGCAGATCACGATCTGTTTGATCTTGGTCCGCGGCCGCAGATCGATCATGCGGTTGGCCAGCAGATCCACCGTGATGAGCACCTTGGAATTCGAATCGTTGAGCTGATGGTGCAACTCCCGGTCCGAGTAGAGCGGGTTGTTCATCACGGCGATGGCGCCCAGGCGGTGGATGGCGTAGTATGCCGCCACGCAGTGAAGGGTGTTGGGCAGCAGGATCGCCACCGAATCCCCTTTGCGCACGCCGAAACGGTGCAGGCAGGTGGCGAACCGGTCCGCCATGTCTTTGAGCTGGGCATAGGAGAGCTTGAAACCCTCGAATTGGAACGCGGTCTTGTGGGGGAAGCGATCAGTGGTGCGATCCAGGAAATCGGGCAGACACATGTCCACATACTTGGGGATCTCGGGAACGCCCGGCTGGTAGTGTTTCAGCCACGGTTTGTCCTGGTAGGTCGGTTTTGCTGGCACGGCCACCTCCTTGTGCGGGTTTTTGAGTGGGGGTAATGAGTGTATTTACAGATCCCTAATGGGTAACCTCAATCCTTGTCAATATTTATTGCGCCGAATGGGGAAGCCTGCCATAAAGCCCCCCAGGTTCCAAAATGGTAAAAATGAATGCTTTGTTCCACCGGATTCAGGCGACACCCCCGTAAAGATTGTTGCCGGATATGGTTTGGATTATTGGCAATGGCGACTAGAATGGAGTGTCACATTTTTGGGCCCCGGGCCCTCAAAAGCGCACTTTTTTGCTTGACAGGAACGGCTCGGATTAGTAGTTGAATGAGTCCTCATTCATTAGGTAGGACCAACAGGTCATATTCCAGGCATATCTAAGGAGAAGAAGAGTAAAATGGACTTCGCGCTCATCCCCCCGGCCAGCGGTACGTTCCTGTTCATACCCGCATGGATCATCTACACGTTGATACCGGTCGTCGGAATCACCCTATTCATTTACATCATCACGATGCGCCTGAAACCGATGGTTCTGGCCCAGCCGGACATGCCCATGAAGGATATTCTGGCAGCCATCCCGGCCCGTCTCGTCCAGGTGCTCAAGGTCTGGCTGCTCCAGTGGCGGCACCCGCGCTACATGATGGCGGGCGTGATCCACATCCTGCTCTTCGCCGGCTTCTTGATTCTGGGCCTGCGTTCCACGGAACTGATGTTCGTCGGCATCAAGGCCGGATTCAAATTCCCGGGCATGGACGGTATCCTGGGCGAGATCTACGGTTTCGTCCGCTCCTACGCCGCCACCTGGGTACTGGTGGTCTGCTTGATGGCCATTTACCGCCGGCTGGTGACCAAACCGGCCCGTTACGCCGTGCCGGCCAAGTACGGCAAGCCCCATACCGCCGAGGCCGTTTTCGTGCTCGGCATGATCTGTACCCTGATGCTCATGGAGGGGTTGTTCGAAGGCAGCCTGGTGGCCGCCCAGAAACAGCAGGGCATGGAAGCCCACTTCCTGGCGCCCTTCACCATCGCCTGGATTTTCCAGCACATTTTGATGGTGGCCAACAAGGAGACCCTCCAGTTTTTCCACTCCGCCTCTTATTTCGTACATGATGTGACCTTTTTCACCTTCCTGTGCTTCCTGCCCATGGGCAAGCACTTCCACGTCATCACGTCGCTGTTCAACGTCTTCTTCATGCGCGTACGCCGGGGCAACATCAAGCCGGTCAAATACGGTATCACCAGCGAGGAGTTGGACAACCTCAAATCCTTCGGCGTGAAGAATCTGGAGGATTTCACCTGGCGTCACATCCTGCATTTCTATTCCTGCGTGGACTGCGGCCGCTGCTCGGACAACTGTCCGGCCAACGCCGTCGGCCGTCCCTTGTCGCCGCGCTTCATTTCCATCAAGGGGCGCAACCTGGTGTTCAACACCCATCCCCTGTACGGCGAGCGCAAGGTCGAAAAGCAGCCGTTGATCGGCAGCACCTACGAGGAGGACGAGATCTGGTCCTGCACCACCTGCGGCGCCTGCGAACAGGAGTGCCCCGTGGGCATCGAATACATCGATAAGATCGTCGACATGCGCCGCGGCATGGTGGATGAAGGCATGGTGCCCCAGAGCCTGCAAAAGCCCCTCAGCGCCATCGGCAAGCGCGGCAACCCCTGGGGCAAGATGGAGAAGAAACGCTCCGAATGGACCAAGGCCATCGAAGGCGATGTGCCTGTAAAAGTGCTCGAAGGCGACAAGGCCGACGTGCTCTTCTTCGTGGACAGCATCACCTCCTTCGACGACCGCATGCAGAAGATCGGCCAGGCCACGGCCACGCTGCTGCACCGGTCCGGTGTGGATTTCGGCATCCTGGGCAAGGATGAAAAGGACAGCGGCCACGAAGTGCGGCGCTTCGGCGAGGAGATGCTCTTCCAGAGCCTGCGCGAGCACAACACCGAAATGATCAAGGAAACCGGCGCCACCAAGATCGTCACCGCCGATCCGCACGCCCTCAATGCCCTCAAGAACGACTACGAGGATCTGCCACCGGTGGAGCACATCAGCCAGTTCCTGGCCCGGGAGGTGCGCAAGGGCTCCTTGCAGTTCAAGGCCAACGGCGACGGCCAGAAGGTTTACACCTATCACGATCCATGCTACCTGGGACGCCACAATGCCGTGTACGACGATCCGCGCGCCGTTCTGGACGCCATTCCCGGCCTGAAACGGGTGGACATGCTGCGCTGCAAAGACCGTTCGTTCTGCTGCGGCGGCGGCGGCCTGATGCTCTTCTACGAACCCGAAGAGGAGCAGCGCATGGGTGTGCTGCGCGTGAAGATGGCGGCCGAGGCCGGTGCCAACGTGATCGTTACGGCTTGCCCCTTCTGCCTGGTGAACATGGAAGACGCCATCAAGGTGGCGGGCATGGAAGGCAAAATGGAGGCCATCGATCTGGCCGAACTGGCGGCGAACCATTTGGATTAAGCCCGTTATGCGGGGGTTTCAGGTTTTAAGTTTAGGTTTTAGGTAAAGGTATTTATCCATCAAAGGGAACCATACAGCGATCAGGGAGGATTAAACATGGAGATTCTGGTATGCGTGAAGAGGGTTCCGGACACCGCCGAGAACGAAATTTCGATCAAAGGCGACGGAACCGACATCGAAAGAGACGACCTGGTCTATTCGGTCAACGAATGGGATAACTACGCCACGGAAGAGGCGATCCAGATCCGCGACAAAGTCGGCGGGTCGGTGACCGTGGTGACGGTGGGCGACAGCGAATCCGAGGAGATTCTGCGGCGCCAGATGGCCATGGGGGCCGACAAGGGCATTCTGCTGGCCGACGATGCCTTCGAGGGCTCCGACGGACGCGGGATCGCCTCCATTCTCAAGGCTGAAATCCAGAAGGGCAAATACGACCTGGTGCTCACCGGCGCCCAGGCCGACGACGGTGCCGCTCAGGTGGGCGGCATGCTGGCCGCCATGCTGGATTGGCCTTACGCCTCGCTGGTCAACAAGGTTGACGTCGAGGGCGGCAAGCTCAAGATCGGCCGCGAGATCGAAGGCGGCAACCAGGAGATGAACGAGATCGAACTGCCCTGCGTGCTTTCGATCCAGACCGGTATCAACGAACCCCGCTACGTGGGTATCCGCGGCATCCGCAAGGTGGCCTCGGTGGAGATTCCCAGCCACGGCGCCGGCGATCTGGGTATCGCCGCGGGCAGCGTGGGTGCGGCTGCGGCCAAGGTCAAACGGGCCGATTACTTCACACCGGAACTGGGCAAGGGCGCTGAAATCCTCGAGGGCAGCATGGAAGAAAAGATCGACAAACTGATTGAACTCTTGAAAGCCAAAGGAGGGCTGAAATAATGGCTCAGATATTCGCCTATATCGCTCACAAGAACGGGGTGGTGGAAGACTCGGCTGCTGAATTGGCCGTGGCTGCCAAGAAGATCGATGCCGCCGCCCAAGTGACGGCCATTGTGACCGGCTCCGGCAGTACTTTGGATTCGGCTTGCCAGGGCGCGGCCAAGCTCTACGCCCAGGTGTGGAAAGTGGACAACGCCGCCCTGGCCTACCCCAACGGCGAAGTGGTGCGCAAAGCCTTGGCCAAGATCGTTCCGGCCGGCAGCATCCTGCTGGTTCCCCATGACACCTTCGGCATGGACATGGCCCCCGGCCTCTCCATCAAACTGGATGCCGCCTACGCGGCCGACATCGTGGGCCTCGACGGCCTGGACGGCGCCACCCTCAAGGCCGTGCGTCAGGAGTTCGCCGGCATGGCCCACACCCATGTGGCCATCGACACCGCCAAGGGCGCCGTTCTGACGCTGCGTCCGGGCTCTTTCCAGCCTGACGGCGCGGGTGCCTCCGGCAGCGTTACCGACAAATCGGGCGACGCCGGCGATCTGAGTGCCAAACGACGTTTTCTCCAGGTGGTGGAAGCCGAAACCGGCGATGTGGATATCACCAAGGCCGACGTGCTGGTCTCCGTGGGCCGCGGCATCGAGGACGCTGAAAACATCAGCATTGCCCAAGAGTTGGCCGACGCCATGGGCGCCGTGGTCAGTTGCTCGCGGCCCATCGTGGATGCCAAGTGGTTGGAAAAAGCCCGCCAGGTCGGCACCTCCGGCAAGACCGTCAAGCCCAAAGTCTACATGGCCATGGGCATCAGCGGTTCGTTCCAGCATCTGGGCGGCATCAAGGGTTCGCCCTTCATCGTGGCCGTGAACAAGAACCCCAAAGCCCCCATCTTCCAGGTGGCCGACGTCGGTATCGTGGAGAACATCCTCGAGTTCATGCCGGCCATGACCGAGAAGCTCGGGTAGTCTTTCCGGGGGCATTGATTCCTGCTTTTTCTACCGGCAGGCTGCGATTGCGACGGCAGCCTGCCGGTTTTTTTGCTGCTTGCGATTCGACCCCGCCTTACCGTAATATGAGCGTCCATGCGCTCATGGCTCAAAAAGTTATTGATAGCTCTGGCTGTGACGGTGCCGCTGCTCATCGCGCTGCTGATGGCCGGCGCCGCCTATTTGAACACGGCGGCCATGCGCGAACGCCTGGTCTCTGCCGCCAATGCGCACCTCCAGGGGCGGCTGTCCATCGGTTCCCATCATATTTCTCTGCTTTCCGGACAAGTACGCCTGACGGATGTGGCTCTGACCGACGCCCAGGGGCAGCCCGTCATCGTCATCGCGTCGCTTGAAGGGCGCATTTTCTGGCCGGCCCTGGCGCGGCGCAGCCTGCATGTGGCCTCGCTATCGGTGGCACAGCGCCTCCTGGACCTGCGCCATGATGACCAAGACCGGTTGAACCTTCTGCGTATTTTCGAATCGGGCCAACCTGCGGTTTCCGGCACGCCGGAAAGCGGGACGCCTTTGCAATGGCGGCTCATTCTGGATGAAATCCAGTGGCGCGTGGAGAAGCTTCTTTACCGGCGTGCCGTCCAGGGCCTGAGCGTGGAAGCACAACGGATCGAACTGAACGGCGGCGGCAACACTTGGGATCCCTCGGGCCGCCTTGAGATGAAGGCGTCCCGACTGCGGGTTCAGATGCCCGATCGGGAAGGGATTTTCGAAGAACCGGCGTTGAACGCCGCCTACGACCCGAGAAGCAATATGCCGGTCGATATTGCGCTGGCCGCCGGCCGCTCCCGGGTATCGCTCCGGGGAGATTTCGCCCGGCAGCAGGATGGTTATGCCATCACCGCCGCTGGACAGTTGGATGTGGCCTTGGCCGAGCTTCGGCCCTGGCTGCCCGGCACGCCGCCGCTGGCGGGACGGCTCAGCGGCCAAATCGATGTCCAGGGAGCACTGGCCGACCCGGACGTCACAATGAACCTCTCGCTGGAGCAGGGGGCCGTGGACGGTGCCCCCGTCGGGCGATTGGGGCTTGCGGCCACTCTGGCGGCGCGCCGGGTGACCCTTGCCTCGCTCCGGGCACAAGGCGCCTACGGCGACATGGAACTCTCCGGCGAACTGGATCTGAGACCGCTCTTTCCCCGGAACCTGACGGACCCGGCTGGCAAAAGCGATGACATCACCTACCGCTTGATCCTCGATGGCCGTGAAATGCTTCCCCGAACGGTACCGAAGCTTCAATTCCCCCTCGGCGGCGCCTGGCAGGGACGGGTGACCCTCACCGGTAAAGGGGTTGCTCCCGGCAAAATAGACGCCGAGGTCGAAACCGACCTGAAGGTGAAGGGGCTGCATGCGTTTGAAAACGGTGCCACCCTGGACGGCAGCCTGGCGGGTACGGCGCGCCTGCAAACCGGACGCCTGCTGGTGCCGCACCTCGCGGCCGAACTGGGAGGGTCCAGGTTGCAGGCGTCGGGCGAGTTGGATACCAATCAGCGCACCTTCACCATCAATGCCGCGCTGGACACCCCCCAGCTCGGCGGCCTGGGCCGTTTTTTCGATATTTATCTGCCCGATGGTCGCGCATCCGCCCATATCCAAGGCCAGGGGCCTTGGCAACACCCCAGGGCCCATCTCGACCTGCAGGGCAGTGAACTGGCCATGGGCGCCTGGCGCTTCGGGACATTGACCGCCACGGCCGATCTGGGGCCGGACGGGGTCATCCAGGTGCCGCAACTGGTGCTGCGCAACCATGACGGCCGCATCAACGGCAGCGGCTCTTTGCGGTTGTTCAACGCGGACGGCATGCCACTCTCCGACCCGATTTTCACGCTGGCCCTGGCTGGCCAGCGTCTGGACCTGAAGGATTTCCATGACGGTTTGCCCCTGAAAACGGCCCTCACTGCCGCGCTTCAGGCCAACGGCTCCTTCGACCGACCTGCCGCCACCCTGACGCTGACCGACAGCCCCATGCGCTGGCAGCAGATGGATCTGCGCGCCAAGGGCACCGCTGCCTGGGCCGACGGCCGGCTCGCTATCTCCGGCCTGCAACTCGCCAGAGGCCGTTCGCTGGCCGAAATCAAAGGCACGGCCGCCTGGCAGGAGAAGACCGGCGGCCCCTGGCGCGACGATCCGCTCATCAACGGCGAGTTCCACACCAAGGCCTTCTACCTGGAAGATGTGTTTCCCAAGGCCCGGGGCGCACTGAGCCTGACGGCCCGGGCCAACGGTCCGGCTTCCCGCCTGAAAGGGGCTTTTCGCCTGGAAGGCGCCGATTGGCGCCTGCGAGGCCAGGACCTGACATCGGTCCTCCTGGCCGGCCGGCTGGAAGATCAGACACTGCAATTGGAGCGCCTGGCCATCGGACTGGCCCCCCGTCAGCAATTGACCGGCAGCGGCTGGTACGCCTTCGATGAGCGCTTTGCCCTCTCCCTGCGCATCGACGGCCTGGAGCTGCGCCATCTGGCGATGCTCCAGCGAGCCTACCCCATCGACGGCCGCCTCACCCTCGAGGCCGATGCCCAGGGCAGCCTGGACCATCCCCAGGCCCAGGCCCGGGTCGCGATCCGCAAGCCCCTTATCAATGGGAAAGCCTGGGACGATTTCGGGATCGAACTGCAACTGCACGACCGGCTGCTGACCCTGGCCGCCGATCTCACCTTTCAGCTCAAGGGCCAAGCCCGCACCGATACCGGCCTATTCGAGATTTCCGCCGATTTCGAGCAAACCGATCTGGCGCCCTACCTGGCGTTCGCGCTCGACGAGAAGTGGGGCGGTCGCCTCTCGGGAAGCCTGAACGCCGCCGGCGACTGGCACGATCCCAAGGCACTCAAAGCCGATCTGGTCTTGAAGGACACCCAATTGACTTATCAAAACACCGATCTGATCGGCGCGGACCGGCTCGAAATGCACATGGCCGACGGCACGCTGCGCCTGCCCCGGACGCGGCTGAAGTTGCTCCAGGAGGGGTATGTGACGGCTGCGGCGGCGGGCCGCCTGCAAGCGGAACTGGAAGCCTCGCTGGAGGGCCGTCTGCCGTTGGCCGCCCTTGCGCCTTTTACCGACCGCCTGGAACGGGCCGGCGGTGAATTGAAGATCGATCTGCACGCCAAAGGGCCCTGGGACGCCATTCAGTGGGAAGCCGACCTGCAGCCGGTGGAGATGAGCTGCATCTTTACCGACCTGGACCAGACCCTGCGCCACCTCAATGGCCGAATCCGCCTGACCCCCCAGATGCTCAGCATCGAAGCCCTCTCGGGCCTGCTGGACGAGGGGCGCTTTGCCCTCAACGGGAAGGTCGAATTGGCCCAGTGGCGGCCCGCGCGATACGACATGACCTTCAAGGGGCAGGCCCTGCCGCTGCACCAGCCCGATACCATGGACCTCACCGTGGGCGCCGATCTGAGCCTCCACGGACCGGCCGGCCAAGCGCTGCTGGATGGCGCAGTGGTGCTGCTGGAAGGCTCCTACTATAGGGACCTGCGCTATGATCTGCTCACCCTGGAACACTTCACCCAACCCCGGCGTGCCCCGACCGAGCCCCAAGCAGATTCGGCCCCGGAGTGGATGAAGACCATCCGCCTCAATATCACCGTGACCCACCGCTATCCTTTCCTGGTGGACAACAACCTCTCCCGGCTGGAGATCGTGCCCGATCTCGAGGTGACGGGCACGGCCGCCAATCCCTTGCTCCAAGGCCGGGCACATGTGCGCTCGGGTGAAATTCTGTTCCAGGGCAGATCCTTTGAAGTCCAGCGCGGGGTGGTGGATTTCCTCAACCCCCGGCGCATCGAACCCACCCTGGATATCCAGGCCCAGGGCCAGATCCGGAGTTGGAAAATCAATATTTCGATCACCGGCACCCCGGACAATCTGCTGCTGAAATTGAGTTCCGATCCCCCTGAATCGGACGCCAACATTCTTTCCCTGATTCTGCTGGGCAGAACCAGCAACGAAACGGCCGTCAACAAGGGGCAGGGTACCGCAAGCTCCCAGCAGATGATGGCCTCGCTGCTGGCTGCGACCCTGGGAGACGACATCAAGAAGAAAACCGGCGTCGACATCTTCGAAATGGAAACCGGTCCGGAGGAGGAGAACGACAGCGAAGAGCGGGTCCAGCTGACGGTGGGCAAGAACTTGACCCCACGGCTGACGATCAAGTATGAGCTGGAGTCCGACAACGTCGAGCACGTCCAGCGCGCGGTCTCCGAATATCGCCTGCTGGAGCATATCGTGGCCAGCGGATTCCAGGACACGGCCGGCAATTACGGCGGCGAGTTGATTTTCCGCATAGAGTTTCGATGATGGAGAACTCTTGAACAAGGGCTTCAGTCATATCCCCGGCATCCGAACGGGTTGCGCGGTGCTGCTCGCAATCTGGGCATGGGCCTTTCCCATGGGCGTCGCCTCGGCCGAGGACGCCATGTGGGCCGGTGTGCCGGCGCCGTTGACCGGCATCTCTATAAAGGTAGAGGACCCGCACCCCAACGGCGTGGACTGGGAAGGCCTGACGCGCTCCTTGATCGGCTTTAAGGTCGGCGACCAGCTGACCGCCGAGCGGATGGACGCGGCGCTCAAGGCCTTGTCCCAGATCGCCAGCGTCCGGGTGGAAAATCGGCCGCAATCCCAGGGCACGGCCCTCTCGTTTACTGTCCGTCCGTATAAACGCATCAAGACCATTGCCGTGTACGGCGCCTATCCGCTTTTCGAAAAAGATGTGCTCAATGCCATGACCGTCGCCGCCGGCGATCTGTTTTTCGAGGGGAAAATGGCCGAGCAGGAGCAGTCTGTGGCCCAACGCTATCGCGCCGAAGGATACCTCGATCCCCACGTGCAGGTCACCTGGACCCAGGATTCCGATGACGGCCATTACCACTTGCGCGTGGTGATCGACAAGGGGGCTTATTATCACGTGGCAGCGGTGCGGCTCCGCGGCAACCGGGCCATCTCCGATACCCGCATCCTGCCGCGGTTGAAGACGTGGCGTGCTTCTTTGCTCCGGGGATTCGACGACCGCTTCGAGAACGAAGACTTCAGGGAAGATCTTCGCAATCTGACCGACTTCTACCGTAAGGAAGGCTATGCCGAGGTGGTGGTCACCTCCCAGGCGCATCGGGCCCCCGCCACCCACAGCGTGGTTTGTGATTTCATCATCGAAGAAGGCCCGCACTACGCGATCCGGTTGGTGGGCAATGATTTCTATTCACGCTTTCGTCTGCATGGGGATATGGTGGTTTACAAGGTCGGCAATCTCGGCAACATCGGCCTGCGGCGCACGATACAAAACATTCGGCGCCGCTATTTGAAAGCCGGTTTTGCCGATGTCAAAGTGCTCTTGAGGGAAAGCACTCATAACGAAGGCGGCCTGGCCGAAAAAGAGATCTGCATCGAGATCCAGGAAGGCCAGCGATACATCGTGACCGCCGTGGATATCGAGGGCAACCGCCATATCGCCACCGATACCCTGCGCAAACAGATGTTGACCCGTCCCGAGGGCGTGTTGCGCAGCGGCGCCTTCGCGGCCGAGACCCTTCGAGAAGATATGACCGCCGTGGCCGCACTCTACCGGGGCCAGGGTTTTCTGAATGTCGCCGTCCGGCACGAAGTAAAGCAGTCGCGAGACGGCAGGGTTGCGGTGACGGTCGCCATCGACGAAGGTGTGTGCACGCTGGTGGAAGATGTCACCCGTCGGGGGGGCGACGGACTGCCCCAGGAACCGCTGAAAGCCCCCTTGGAACTGCGTCCGGGAGTGCCGTTTACGCTTTTCAAGCTGCAGAGCGACGAGAACCGCATCAGCGCTTATCTGGCCCAGATGGGATATCCCTACACGGAAGTCAAGGCGGTGCCGGAGATATCATCCGACCAATCCCGGGTGGATATTGTTTACGACGTCAAGCCCGGGCCCGAGGTGCAGGTGGGCGATGTTTTCTTCTTGGGCAACTTCAGGACCCGGGAACGGATCATGCGACGGGAAGTGGATCTTTCTCCCGGCGATCCGTTCGTGCTCCAGAAGGTGTTGGAGTCCCAGCGCAATCTGCGCGACCTGAACATCTTCGAATCGGTGAAGGTGATCCCCATCGGGCTCAAGGAAAAGGAGTCCACGGTGGACCTGATGGTCGATACCGTGGAAAAGAAGCCATACTACTTCGAACTGGGCGGCGGTTACCAGACCGACACCGGGCTCTTCGGCCGCAGCAAGATCGGGGATCTGAACTTTCTGGGCACCGGCAAGGATGTCTCCGCGGGGGGGCGGATCAGCGAGGTGGGGTATCGCTGGGATGTCGGGATGGGCGAACCGCGTTTCCTGGGGCTGCCCATCCAGGCCAAGGCCGGGGTCTATGGCGAGCGCAGTGAACCTTTCAACCAGACTTTCGGCACCGATACCCGGGGCGTCAAGCTGAACTTCTTCCACGAATGGAAGACCAACAATACCATCGGCCTGGCGTCGAGTCTGGAACAGCGTCGGCAGTATGCCCTCGAAGAGAGCGCCACGGAATCCGAAGACCCGGATGCCTTCGGAACCCGGACGGTAATGGTCGTTACCCCCTCGGTGCAGTATGACGGCCGGGACTCGTTCATCCGGCCCAGGCGTGGCCAGTTGGCCGGCTTCGCCGTGGACATCTCCAAAGGCTTGGACGAGACCCTGGACGATTTCCTGCGCTATCGCGTCGACCTGCGGGCTTACCAAGAGCTGATGCAAAGTGTGACCCTGGCCGCGCGCACGGGGGTCGGCTATCTCGTGCAATACAACGGTGACGCCTCCCCCCAGGACCAGCTTTTCTTCCTTGGCGGCACCAACAGCGTTCGTGGTTTTGGAGAAAACCTGCTGCGCTTCGATGCCGAAGGCAACCCGGTGGGCGGCCGTCTGTCCCTTCTCGCGAGCCTGGAGGCCCGCCTGGACCTCGGCTACGATTTCGAATTGACCGCCTTCGTGGATACCGGCAGCGTGCGCGAAACCCAAGTGGCCGCCGGAGACGATAGTTTCCGCTGGTCCACCGGCCTCGGGTTGCAATACCTCACGCCCATCGGCCCCATCGGTATCTTTTACGGCCACAAGCTCGACCGCCGCGACGGCGAATCGGCCGGCCAGTTTCACCTGTCCATCGGCTACGCCTTCTAAAACAAATTCCTGGCTAAAGTTTCCCGCGCAAAGGCCAATATGGTTGCAGTTCGTCAGGACACGGCATGTGTTCGACATTGTCAAATTACAAGACTGCAGAAAAATTGGCGGTGGGAAATATGAAAATCAAGTGGCACACCCTCCAGGCAAAGCTGAACATGGCTATTATTTTGCTCACGTCGGTCATTTTGTTCGCTTTCGGCGTTTACGATTACAGTTCGCTCAAATCCCGGATGACCTCCGAATTGTCCGGCTTGACCGAGTCGGTGGGGCACCGGTTGTCCATCAACATCGTCGCCGCATTGTGGGAGCTGGATGCGGATCTCGGACGGATGGTGGTCGCTTCGGAAATGAAGGACCCGCGTGTCCATGCGGTCGTGGTCAAGGACCTCAATGCCAAAGAGCCCTTTTTAGCGGCCAGAAGGGATGAAAAGAGCGGCGAGCCGGTCCCGCTGAAAATGGAGGAGCTCGAAAAGGATGGCCTGTCCAATAGCCAGAAGGTTCAAAAAGGGGATAAGGAACTCGGCACGGTCGAGGTCTACGTAACCAAAAAATTCATGCGCCAGGAGCTCCGGGAGTCCCTCGCCTATCTTTTCCTGCGTGTGTTTTTATTGGATGTGATTCTGTTCATCGGCATGTCCCTGGCGGTGAAACGGTTGCTCGATCGGCCGATCACGGCCATCGTGCAGCGCGTTGGCGATATCGCCAACGGCGAGGGCGATTTGACCATGCGCCTCGAGGCGAGTGCCAAGGATGAGCTCGGCGAACTGGCCAGGTTGATCAACCAGTTTCTGGGCAGCCTGCAGAAGATGATCGCCGACATTTTGAAAAATTCCGACGTGCTCAGCAATTCTTCCGGGGATTTGTCGGAGCTGTCGCACAAGATGTCCCAGGGCGCGGACGAAATGTCCGCCAAAGCCAACTCGGTAGCCGCCGCCAGCGAAGAGATGAGTTCCAACATCGATTCCGTGGCTGCCACCATGGAACAGGCGTCCACCAACATCGGCGTCATTGCCAGCTCGGCCCAGGAGATGACGGCCACCATCGGCGAGATTTCCAAGAACTCCGAAAAGGCGCGCACGATCACGGAACAAGCCGTTCAACAGGCGCGCAACACATCGGTCAAAGTCGATGAACTCGGCGTCGCGGCGCAGGAGATCGGCAAAGTTACCGAAGCCATCACGGAGATTTCCGAACAGACCAACCTGCTGGCCCTCAATGCCACCATCGAAGCGGCCCGGGCCGGCGAAGCCGGCAAGGGATTCGCCGTGGTCGCCAATGAAATCAAGGAGCTGGCCAGGCAGACCGCGGCGGCGACGCAGGAGATAAAGGCGAAGATAGGCGCCATTCAGTCTACGACTTCCGCCACGGTGACGGAGATCGGCCAGATTCAGAAGATCATCAATGACGTCAACGAAATTGTCTCCACCATCGCCGCTGCGGTGGAAGAGCAGTCAGTGACCACCGAAGAGATCGCCAACAACGTATCTCAGGCTTCCCATGGAATTCAAAATGTGAATGAGAATGTAAGCAGCAGCAATACGGTTTCCAAGGATATTGCTGCGGAGATCGCCATGGTCAACCAATCGACGGCGGAAATCTCCAACGGCACCTCCCAGCTGAGCTTGAGCGCCGAGGATCTGGCCAAGCTGGCCGGCAAACTCAAGGAAATGGTGGGACGATTCAAGGTTTGAAAGTATTGAGCTATCCGGTTCCCGCATCCTTGAAAGCATAGCGGTGTGCGGTTGAATAATAGCGATAAAAAACACGCCATAGGAGGCAAATAATGAAAAAAGCATTAGTTCTGATCACTTTCCTGGCACTCATTTGTGCCCCCGCAGCTTTCGGCGAAACGCTGAAGCTGGCCGGTGTTGAAAATGTTTCCCCACTGATCTATATCGAAAATGGCCAGATGAAAGGTCTCGACTACGACATCTGGATGGAACTGTCCAAACGGCTGGGCGTCCAGGCCGATATCCAACTGCTGCCCTTCAAGCGGCTGTGGAGCTATCTCCAGACAGGTGAACTGGACGGTACGCTGCAGATTTACTACAACGCCGATCGCGAAAATGAGATCATCTATTCCAAGACCCCCATGCACTGGTCGGCCCATTACATCCTCGTGCGCAAGGCTGACTTGCCCAAGTACAAGAGTGGGAACCTGGAAGATCTTTACGGCAAGACCGTTGGCAAGAATGCCGGATTTTTCGTGACCAAGGAGTTCGAAGAGGCGGTCAAGGCTGGAAAGATCACCGTGGATGAGCAGGCCTCCTCCGAGTTGAACCTCAAGAAGCTGGCCGCGGGCCGCATCGACTGCTACGTGAGCAATCTGCATTCGGCCATGTGGGCGGTGAAACAGTTGGGTCTGCAGGATCAGATCGTGCCGCTGCCCCAGCCCTTTGCCGAAAAGAAGGGCACCTTTTTTGCCATCAGCAAGAAAAGCAAGAATATAGCCGACAAAGAAGGCTTCATGGCCAAGGTGAACGACGAGCTGGCCAAAATGCATGCCGACGGCACCATCGACCGGCTGTGGGAAAAGTATTCCAAGTAATCATCGACGAGCCATCCACAGGGCGGGCGAAAAGCCCGCCCTGCCGCCGGCCCTCCCCCCCAGATACCGCCGGATCGTCGGCGAAAGAGCAGTATATGGCTTCCAGGATAAAGAGTTTTTCAAATCGAGACCTTTCGGACCCCATGATTCCAAGTACGCTTTAGTAGAATAAACCCCTTTTTACATGTCGTGGGCCATTTGTGGGGCGAACCTGAAAATGGTGATCTGAATGCCCAACGCCCCGGCCGGCAACGGCCGCCTGGATCGGTTCATGGATAATGTGGCCGGATCGTTACAGGCGCGGGGGAACATTTGAACGTCCGCGATGCTTGCCCCCGGGGTGATCGGTGCTTAAGGTGAGAGATGCAGCGGCAACCAATATGGCCGCGGATCAGGAAAGTGGGATGGCGCGGTGATCGACCGCAGCTGTCCAAAGGAGGTCGCCATGGCTCAGGAAACCATTACCCGGCTCGATCAGGCCTGCATCAGCGAATGCATCTTCAAGCACTGGAGCGAGAACAGCCTCACCCCGTCCGAAAGCAGGGAGGAGGCCTACGAAAAATGCCTGGAGAACTGCCAGGTCTGCATGTGATCCACCCTTCCAACAGACAGCACGGCCGGTCTTCTCAGGAGGACCGGCCGTTTTCTTTTTTGTCCATGGCTAAGGCTGCCGGCGGGTGAGCAGCTCGCACAACAGCCGCACCCCGAAGCCGGTCCCGCCCGGGCCGCAGTAGTCGGAAGCTTTCTTGGCGTGGGCCGGGCCCGCGATGTCGATGTGCGCCCAGCGCGTCTCGTTGGTGAATTCCGACAGGAAAAGGGCGGCCGTGATGGCGCCGCCGTAGCGCGAACTGGACATGTTGCTGATGTCGGCGATATCGCTTTTGAGCAGTTCTTTGTAGTCGTCGGGCAGGGGCATGGGCCAGCAGCGTTCGTGGACGGCTTCGCCGGCGGCGGCGATGGCCTGGCGCAAGGCGTCGTCCCGGGAGAAAACGCCGGCGATCTTCTCCCCCAGGCCCACCACGCAGGCGCCGGTCAACGTGGCCAGGTCCACCAGCACATCGGGCTTGTGCTTCTTGATGGCATAGGCCATGGCATCGATGAGGATCAGGCGGCCCTCGGCGTCGGTGTTGCCGATTTCCACGGTCTTGCCCGCGTAGCTGGTGACGATGTCGCCCGGCCGGGTGGCCGTGCCCGACGGCATGTTCTCCACGATGGGGGTGATGCCGATGACCCGCTGTTTGGGCTTGAGTTTGGCCACCGCCAGCATGGCGCCGACCACGGCCGCGGCACCGGCCATGTCGCCTTTCATGGCCTCCATGCCCGTTGCCGGCTTGATATCGATGCCGCCGGTGTCGAAGGTGACCCCCTTGCCCACCAGGACGATGGTCTGGGCATCGGCGGCTTTGGCCGGAGTATAGGAGATTTCCACCAGGCAGGGGGGGTGGGCGCTGCCGGCCGCCACGGCCAGCATGGCGCCGAATTTGTGGCGCTTCAACTGGGTCTGGTCCAGGGTGCGGACCTGCAGGCCGGCCCGGGAGGCGGCCGTGGAGAAAGCCCGGCCCAACTGTTCGGGCAGTTTGTCGTTACCCGGCGTGCTGACCCACTCCCGGGCCTGGCAAACCGCCCGGCAGATTGCCTCCACCCGGCCCGGCAGGACGGCGAATTGTTTGGCCATTGTCGCCGGGACGAGCATGGAAATCGATTGGAGCGGCGCGTGTTTGGGTTTTTCCTTGTAGCGCGTAAAGGTGTGGTTGCCCAGGCACGCCCCCTCGGCCACAGCCTGCAGCAGACGCTCGGGGGGCAGATCCAGAGCCTGGGCCAGGGGAGCGGCGATGGTCATCGCCTCGCGTTTGGCGGTCATGGCCACCTTGACCGCCCGGCCGGCGAAGGCGCGCAGGGTTTCGGCATTGATTTTCTTCCGGGGGCCCAAACCCAGGAAGAGACAACGCAGCACCCGGCCGTCGAGCAGGTTGTAGAGCATCAGCTGCTGCTTGGCCTCCGCCTTGAACTCTTCCAATCCCCTGGCCTCGGCGACGAGGGCCGCCAGTTCTTTGTCGGCGTGAATCTCGGCGTCCTCGCAAACCGGAACGGCGAGAAAATCCACTTCGGAACGCCCCAATGCAACGGAGGTGAAGTTCAGCATGCGTGTACTCCTATCTTTTAAATTCTTGTCTATCTATACGAATCTCTCCCAGGCGATCAGTGCCCAGGTGGCCCCGGAGGCGATCAACGTGATCAAAACCGCCGCCGACCCCATGTCCTTGGCCTGTCCGCAGAGGGGATGAAGCTCCGGGCCGAAGCGGTCCACCACTGCCTCGATGCCCGAGTTGAGCAGTTCTACGATGGGAATGAGCAGCAAAGAGAAGATCAGCAAAGCGCGTTGGGTGGCGTTCACGCCCAGCCAGAAGGCGGCGGGCAACAGCGGGACGACGACGTACACCTCCTGGCGGAAGGCCTGTTCGTTGCGCCAGGCGGCCGAAAGACCCAGCCATGAGAAGCGCGTGGCATCGATCAACCGTTGCAGACCGCTACGGGTTCTCTTTTGCATAGGGATCATTCTTTTCTCCCAGCGGAGGTTTCGGGCCGGGGGCCACTGTCGGCCCCTCAGGGGCCGGTGTATCGTAGGCCGGCATGACCGGATCGCGCAGAATCAAATCGATGGCCTGTTTGGCGGCTTCGGCCATACGCGGGAAGATCTCGCGCAGGCCCACCACATGGCGCAGGTTGTCGGCCGTGCGCAGCGCCAGGCCCGCCAGGTCGCCTTCGGCCATTTGGCCGGCCTGCACCGCCTTGTCCCAGGGGGTTTCCGAAGCCCAGTGCCAGATGGCCAGCGTGGGGCGCAGGAAGATCGGGCGCACCTCGAAGCCGCGCACTTGCATCTGCTTGACGAAGCCGTACAGGCCGCGCACCACGCGGTTGACGGCCTTGGTCAGGACCTCAGGCAGGCTCTTCTTGTCCAGGTGTTCGTCGGTCTCCTTGTCGTTCACCAGCCCGGCCATCACCGCGGCCAGCAGGGCGGGGTCGGCCTGGGGAAAGATGTTGCGGCGCAAGCCTTCGGCCACCAGCAGCGGCTGGTCGATGCGCAGCTGCGACGCCCACAGGCCGTCTTCGCTGAGCCGGCCCTCGTCGTCCACGAAACCGGTTTCCTGGAGGAACGCCAGGTGACGCTGGAAATCCTCCCACAGATGGGCGTGGGCTGCGTCTTCGCCGCCGTAGGCCGCCCCATGGCGCTGAAAGGCGGCCAGCGAGCGGTGCAGCAGATCGTCCACCTCCGCAGGGCTATGGGAGAGCAGCAGGTTGAGGGCCATGGAAAAGTTGATGCGGATCTGGCTGTGCACGTCGGCCGCCGGCGCCCGCAGCAGGCGGGCCACCTGGCGTACGTCCATGTAGCGGCCGGGGACCACCAGGGCGAAGCCGATGCGGTCCTTGCCGCGTCGGCCGGCGCGCCCCGTCATCTGCTGCAGTTCGGTGGCGTCCAGGGACACGAACTCCCGGCCGTTGAAACGGTCGGAGTTGAGAAAGGCCACCGTGCGCGCCGGGAAATCCACGCCGGCGGCCACCGTGGAGGTGGCGAAGATGGCGTCCAGCAGTCCCTCGCTCATCAAGGCCTCCAGCACCTGCTTCCAGGCCGGCAGCTGCCCGCTGTGGTGCGAGCCCACGGCCAGATGTTCGATGAGCCAGCGCTGGCGGTGGCGCTTGACGTGGGGGAAGCGTTCGGTCAGTTCGGCCATGCGCTGGTTGAGGCGCATGGCCCGGTCCGGGTCTTCGATGCGGTTTTCCAGGCAGAGCTGGAGCGCATGGTCGCAGTCGGCCCGGGATTTGAGGAAGAAGATGGCCGGCAGCAGATGGTACTTGCGCAGCAAGGCCAGCATGACACCGAAGGGCGGCAGCTGTCCGGGAGCGGCCAGGGAGGGGGCGTGCTTCGCGCCCAGATAATCGGCCACCTTTTTGTACAGCCGGGATTTGCCCCCTTCGCCGGCCACCAGCAGCGGCAGCAGCGTGCCGTCCGGATGCATCAGGATGGGGTAGAGGGGCACGGGCCGGCGCGTCTCCTGCACCACGCGGCAGGGGCGACCGCGGATGGCGCTCATCCACTGGGCGATCTGGCCGGCGTTGCCCACCGTGGCCGAGAGCAGCAGCAGGGGAATGCGCTGGGGCAAATAGATCATGGTCTCTTCCCACACCACCCCCCGGTCTTCGTCGCCCAGGTAGTGAGCCTCGTCCAGCACCACGAAGTCGGTGGCCAGGGCCTCGCCGCGGTGCATGGCATCGTAGAGCTGGTTGCGCAGGATTTCGGTGGTGCCCACGATGATGGGCGCATCGGCGTTCTCCTTGCGGTCGCCGGTGAGGATGCCCACGTGCTGGGCGCCGAAGTGGTCGGCGAACTCGATCAGCTTGGCGTTGGAAAGCGCCTTGAGGGGCGAGGCGTACCAGGCCCGGCCGCCGTTTTCGAAGATCCGGGCGATGGCCTGCACGGCGATCCAGGTCTTGCCCGCGCCCGTGGGGGCGGTCACCAGGCAGTCGCTGTGCTGGACCGCCGCCAGGGCCTGGAGTTGAAACGGGTCGGGCACGAAGGGGGTGGGTTCGGGCGTGCCGATGCGGGTGAATAGCTTCTTGAGCTTGGCATCGGCCCCCGGGCGCAGGCTCACCTCCCGCGCCCGGGACCGGGGAGGCCGGCGATGCCCGTGGGGTGTACGGGCCGAGTATCGGCGGTGGTTGGTCATGATCAGAGCTTGGCGATCATCTCTTGGACGATCCGTTTGGCCTCCGACGCCACCTCGTAGGGCGATTGGCCGGCGAGATCCGCCTCGATCAGCTCGTTGCCGTAGGGCAGAAAGCCGAGCAGATCGAAACCTGAAAGATGTTCGCGGATGAACGCTTCGTCCTTGGGCGAACGGATTTTATTGCCCACCACGGCGATGCGTTCCAGGCGGATCTCCCTGGCCAGCTTGCGGATGTGTTCGGCCGTGTCGATGCTGCGACGGCCCGGTTCGACCACCACGATGAGCTTGTCCACCGCGCTGGCCGTGGCCCGGCCCAGGTGCTCGATGCCGGCCTCCATGTCCATCACCACCACTTCGTCCCGGGCCAGCACGATGTGCATCACCAGGCTCTTGAGCAGGGTGCTCTCCGGGCAGAGGCAGCCGCCGCCGCCCTTCTTGACGCTGCCCAGGCGCATCAGCTTGATGTTGTCCTTTTTCACCGACAGGGTGTCGGGCAGGTCGTCCACCTTGGGGTTGAGCCGGAAAAAGCCGCCCACCGTGCCCGGTTGGGCGCCGGTGCGCTCGAAGATCATGTCCTTCATCTCGGCGATGGGCGTGATCTTGTCGGCATCGGGAATTCCCAGCGCCGATGCCAGGTTGGCATCCGGGTCGGCGTCGATGGCCAGCACCTTCTTGCCCATGTCGCTCAAGGTCCGTATCAACAAAGAGGCGAAGGTGGTCTTGCCCACCCCGCCTTTGCCGCTTACCGCTATTTTCATCGTCGATCCTTTCGTTTCCACAGCGTTCGTCGCAAGTGAAGCCTCAATATAACAAACAATTACTTTTCAGCAAGGCGCTAAATGCCGGGCTTTTCATTCAGGCCCAGGCTTCAATGATAAAAGATCTTGACTTGAAAATAACGACGTTAATATAACGCTGTTATACCATTAATGAGAGGCGCGATGCCCAAGTCTCCCATGACGGCGGAGGAGGTCGAGCAGACCCGCCAGAAGATTCTCGATACGGCGCTGGCCATCATCATCGACGAGGGCTTCGCCAATCTGAGCGTGCGCAAGATCGCCGCGCGGCTGGGGATCACCGCCACCACAATCTACAACTATTACGCGGGCCGGGACGAACTCAACCTCATGATCCGGGTGCGGGGGTTCGAAAAGCTGCACGACCTGCTGACCCGGCGCTCCGCCGACTGCACCGATCTGGGCGCGCGCATCCAGGCGATGACCCGGGCCTATGTGGAGTTCGGGCGCGCGTTTCCCAGCTATTACGACATCATGTTCAACCTGCACACGCCCAAGTACCTGGACTACGTGGGCAGCGACATCGAACCCCTGGCGTTGCATGAAAAGCAGAACGCCCTCAAATGCCTCGCCATGTTCGTAGAACCCATCTCCGCCTACCTGCCCGCAGGCGGCCCGGACAAAGACCAGTTCGTGCGGTACCAGGTCGTGCGGTTCTGGTCCGATCTCCACGGGCTGGTGACGCTGTGCAACAGTCGGCTGTTTCATGAGGTCCTGCCGGATGTGGAGGGGTTCGTGGAAAAACGGCTGAGCGACCTGATCGGCCAGATCATGGAGATCAAACAGCTTGGCGACCGGGGTGCGCCCTTGTTTTGATACCGATGAAATAAGAAGGGATGGTGAGCATGCGCCGTTGGACGATCAGCAACACCTTGACCCATCTGTTCCTGCGGTTCTTCGCCGCAAATTTCAACCTCCGCAAAAAGCTCAATCAATATCTGAAATCCGAGGACGGCTGGCTGGATTTCACCTTCGGGCTGCGCACCGAAACCGGCAGCGTGGAACAGACCCTGGTTTTCGAATCGGGACGGGTGCGGGTCCGGGCAACAGTTCCCGACCCGCCGGATGCCATGCTGATCTTCAAGGATGAGCAGGCCTTGAAGGCGGCGGCCATCGAGCCGCCCAACCAGCTGATGATCGCCCTGATGCAGAACAAGATGGTCACCCGGGGCAATATCGGCTACCTCCAGTTGATCAACTTCTATCTCTCCCTGCTGCTCAAGCCCATGCAGATCGCCAAGCTGCAAAAGGAAGCACGGGGCGAAAGGCGCGCCTACGATCCGGAAAAGGCCGCGCAGACCGCCATCGGCGGCCGCCGGCTGCGGCAGCTCAAGCCCGCCGCCATCGATCCCGGCGTGCATTTCCTCAGGGATCCTTACCTTTCCGACTTGGGCCTGGACGATTTCCCCCGGCTGAAGGAATTTCTCGGTGTTCATCTGAAAACCAAACCTGCGATCTGCCACGAACGGCCGGCGCTCTTGACGCAGTGGTTCAAGGAGAACGGCTTCGAAACCGATCCGGACGGCCGGCCCCATGTGCCCGTGCTGCGTCAGGCCCGGGCGTTCAACTACCTCATGACGCACAAGAAGCCCCTGATCCGCGCCAAAGACCTGATCGCCGGCACCACCACCACCCAGGAGATCGGGGTGGTGCTCTATCCCGACGCCCACGGCACCATGATCTGGGGGGAACTGCTGACCGCACCGTTCCGTCCCCTGAACCCGTACGACGTTTCCCCGCAAACAGTGGCTGCGCTGCACCACCAGATCTTTCCCTTCTGGCTCAAGCGCAACTTCCGGGAGTGGGTGCGCCAGAACAAGGGGTACCCCACTTGCCAGGAACTGGACGAACGCTTCGCGGCCTGCTTTCTCTGGAAAACCGTGGCCCTGTCGCACACCATTCTCGATTATCCCCGTCTCCTGGCCCGGGGCACGGGCGGCATCCGGGCCGACATCGCGCGTGAACTGGCGCAGACGCCTCCAAACATGCAGGAAAAACGGGAGACGCTGCAGGCCATGACCATCTGCCTGGAGGGGATCGAGGCCTATGCCTGGAACCTGGCGACGGAAGCCGATCGGCTGGCGGGTGTCGAATCCGACGCGGCCCGCCGGACCGAACTTATGCAGCTGGCGCAGATCTGCCGCCGGGTGCCGGCCAGTCCCTGCGCCACCCTGGACGAGGCGGTCAACGCCCTGTGGATCGTCTGGATCGGCGTGCACATGGAGAACACCAACGCCGGCTTCTCTCTGGGCCGCCTGGACCAGTGGCTGCAGCCCTATTTCAAGGCCGACATGGAACGACTGGCGAACGAAAGCGAGCGCGAGGTATACATCCGCCATGCCGTGGAGCTGATCGGCTGCCTGTACCTGCGCTGCACCGATCATCTGCCCCTGATCCCGGATATCGGCAACCATCTGTTCGGCGGCAGTTCGTCGGACCAGGCCATCACCCTGGGGGGCGTGACGCCCCAGGGCGAAGACGCGGTCAACGACATGACCTATATCTTCCTCAAGGTGACCGAAATGCTCGGCATCCGCGACCCCAACGTCAACGCCCGCTACCACAAGGAGAAGAACAGCCGCACCTATCTGCAACGGCTGTGCGAAGTCAACGTGAACACCCTGTCCACCCCTTCGATCCACAACGACGAGCGGGTGATGGCCTCCCTGGCCGAGTTCGACTACCCGGCCGAGCACCTGCGCGACTGGTCGGCCACCGGCTGCGTGGAGCCGACGCTTTCCGGCCGGCACATCGGCCACACCAACTGCATGATGTTCAACATGGTGGCGGCCCTGGAAATGGCCCTCAACAACGGCCGCCACCCCCTGATGCGCTGGCAGCTGGGACCGGCCACCGGCGATGTGGCGGCCGGCGCTTTCAAAGAGTTCGATTCCTTTTTCGATGCGTTCGGCCACCAGTTGCAGCTGCTGGCCGATCTGACCTGCCAGTACAACAACTACCTGGGCGAGGCCCACCAGGCCATCCGGCCCACGCCGTTCATTTCGGCCTTGATCCAGGGCCCCCTGGACAAAGGCAGGGACGTCACCCGGGGCGGGGCGCTGTACAACTCGTCCGGCACGGCCTGCATCGGCCTGGCCGACATCACCGACGCGCTGATGGCCATCAAGACCCTGGTGTTCGATGAGAAGAAGATCTCCTTCGCCGCGCTTTTGGAGGCGGTGAACGCCAATTTCGCCGACCATGCGGCCCTGCTGGCCATGATCAAGACCAAGGTGCCCCTGTTCGGCTCCGGCGATCGGCAGGCCCTGGCCATCGCCAACCGGGTGACCAAGCTGGCCCACGACATCTTCTGGCAGCACACCAACTACCGGGGCGGCCGCTACACCGCCGGGTTCTGGTCCATGTCCAACCACGTGGCCTTCGGCACCCTGACCGGCGCGCTGCCGTCGGGCCGCCTGGCCGGCAAGGCTTTCACGCCCGGTCTGACCCCCGAAGCGCACGCGTCGAAGAGCATCCTGTCCAACCTGCGCGACGTGGCGGCCCTCGATCCGGCCCACCTGAACAACAACATCGCCTTCAACGTCAAGGTGGTGCCGGCCGCGGGCGAACGCCATCAGCAGACGGTGGAGACCATCGCCGCCTATGCCCGGGCCTACTGCGACCTGGGCGGCATGCAGATGCAGCTCAACGTGGTCTCCTCCGATACCCTGCGCGATGCCATGGCGCACCCCGAAAACTACCAGAACCTGATGGTGCGCATCTCCGGCTACAACGCCTATTTCGTGACCCTGAACCGGAACATGCAGATCGAACTGATCGAGCGCGCCCAGTTCGGAGTGGGATGATGGCGAACCTTGCGGCCAAGCGGCCGCTGATCCTGGAGATCAAAGGCAACAGCCTGGACGACGGGCCGGGCATCCGGTCGGTGGTCTTCTTCAAGGGTTGCCCCCTGGCTTGCGTCTGGTGCCACAACCCCGAAAGCCGGAATCCGGCGGCGGAACTCGCCTTTGACCCCCCAAAGTGCGTGGACTGCGGCGAGTGCCGGAAGATCTGCCCGGATCGGGCGCTTTCCCGAAATCATCCCGAATACGTGGCCCGCAGCAAATGCCGTCTCTGCTTCCTGTGCACCGACGTCTGCCCCTCCGGCGCCCTGGAACGGGTGGGGAGGACGATGACCGCGGCGGAGGTTCTGGCCGAAGTGCTGCCGGACCAACCGTTCTTCGATGTTTCCGGGGGCGGCATCACCTTGTCCGGCGGCGAGCCCACGCTCTACATGGATTTTGCTTCCGAACTGCTGCGCATGGCCAGACGCCACGGTCTGCACGCGCTGCTGGAAACCTGCGGCTGCTTCGATCTGCCGCGTTTCATGGATCTGCTCTACCCGCACCTGGACGCGATCTACTACGACCTCAAAATCATGGAGAGCGCGGCCCACAAAGCCTTCTGCGGCCTTCCCAACGAGCGCATCATCGACAACTTCAAAGCGCTTTTGACCGCAGCGCGCAGGGATGGAAAGCTGCTGCTGCCGCGCACGCCCCTGGTGCCGGGCATCACCGACGGCGAGGCAAACCTGCGGGCCGTGGCCGCATTCTTGAGCGGCTTGGGGGTAAATCAAGCGGCATTGTTGGCCTACAACCCGCTCTGGCACGAGAAGAGCCGCAAGCTGGGTATTGACGATCCCTTAAAGGGAGATCCCGCCATGAGCGCGTTCGGCGACGGCGCGCGGCTGGAACGCGGCCGGGCCATCTACCGGGAAATGGGCATTGATCCGACCGGGTAATCGACGCTGCAAAAATACCAAGAGAGGAAACCGGAGATGAACGAGGCAATCACGACCATGGCGCAGCCGGTGCTGGTGACCGGGGCCACCGGCTTCATCGGACGCTCGGTGGTGGCAAAACTCCTTGCGGCCGACATCGCCGTCAAAGCCCTGGTGCTGCCCGGCGAGATGACGCCTGCGACCTGGGAAGACAAGGTGGAGATCGTGCGCGGCAGCATAACGGACGCGGCGGCCGTGGCCCATGCGGCCCAGGGGGCGGCGGTCATCATTCATCTGGCCGCCGTGGTGGGCGACTGGGGCGACGAACGCCTTTACCGGGCGGTCACGGTGGAGGGCAGCCGCCATGTGTTCGACCAGGCTTTGCAGACCGGGGCGCGGGTGGTGCTGGTCTCGAGCATCGTGGTGTACGGCGACAAGCTTCGCCGCCAGCAATGCTTCGAAGACGCCGGTTACGGCAAGAGCTTCGGGCCGTACAGCCGAACCAAGCAGGCCCAGGAGAAGATGGCCTGGGAGTATCACCAGCGGGGCATGCGGCTCGCAGTGGTCCGGCCGGCCAACGTCTACGGACCGGGATCAGGCCCCTGGCTGCGTGATGTGGTGGCCGTTCTGAAGAGCGGTTCGCCGGGCCTGGTGGCCGGTGGTGAGATGAACGCGGGGCTGGCCTACGTGGACAACGTGGCCGATCTCATCCTGCTGGCCGCCTCCAGGGAAGCCGCATTGGGCAGGGCGTACAACGCCGGCGACGGCCTGCCGGTCACCTGGAAAGCCTACTTCGAAGAGATCGCCGCGCTGATCGGCGCCAAACCGCCCCGATCCATACCGCGGTTCGTGGCCGCCACGGCGGCCGCGGCTTGCGAGACGCTCTGGAAACTGTTCCATATTCAAAAACGGCCGCCCATCACCCGCGAAGCCTTGAACCTCGTGGGTTCGGACAATCGAATTCCCATCGAACGCGCGCAAAGGGAACTGGGCTACGAACCCCGGGTCTCCTATGCCGAAGGCCTCCGGCAGATCAAGGCCGCGATCGCCCGGGGCGGAAGCGACGGGGCCCCCGGCGCCACGCCCGCTTTCGGCGGGAAGATGGCCTTCATCACCGGCGGGTCCAGCGGGATCGGTCTGGCCACGGCCAAACTGCTGGCCCGACAGGGGTGCGATCTGGCGATCTTCGCCCGCGGCCGGGCCCGGCTGGACGAGGCCTGCGCCGCCCTGCAAGCCCAGGCTGTCCTGCCGAACCAGCGCATCTGCGGCTTTCCCATGAATGTCGCGGATAACGGCGATGTCCAGACGACCATCGGGCAGGCCATTGCCCATTGCGGCGCGCCGGATATCCTGATCAACAGCGCCGGGGTGGGCTCCGGCGACTACTTCGAGAACATCGGCTACGAACAGTTCGACCAGGCCATGAAGATCAATGTGTACGGCACGCGCAACACCATCGGCGCCGTGCTGCCGTCCATGAAGGCCAAAGGCGCGGGCCGGGTGGTGAACATCGCTTCGGTGGCCGGCCTGATCGGCATGTTCGGCTACACCCTTTACGGCACCACCAAATACGCCCTGGTGGGCTTCAGCGAATGCCTGCGCAGTGAACTGAAACGCTGCAACATCGGCGTGACGCTGGTCTGTCCGCCGGAGGTCCGTACCCCCCTGATCGAGGCCGAAGCCAAGACCCTGCCCCCCGAGGCCAGGGCCGTCAAAAGCCTGGCCGGGTTGCTGGACCCGGATGCGGTGGCCCGGGCCATCGTCAAGGCGCTGCGCAAGAAGAAGTTCCTGGTGATTCCCGGTCTGGCGGCCAAATTCCTTTACTTCAACCATCGCCTCAGCAACGGCTTTTTGACCCGCTATCCGTCGGATCTGATCGTCTCCCTGGCGGGTTTTGGCGCGCGCCGGAAGGCAACGGCCCAGGCGCGCCGGAAAGCGCAGATCTGAGGGATAGGGTTCGGATTCGAGACGATCTGTACGATCCTCTGAAGTGAAACAAGCGCCGCGCTCCTCACCGCTTTCATGGAAGCAAAAGATTGATCAAGGCAAGGATCGCCGAGCGGAAGAATTCAATCACCGGGTTCAGCCAGCCCAGGTAGAGCAAGCCGATGATGATGAAAAGACCGTAAGGTTCGATGCGCAGCAGAAAGTTGCGCACATCTGGCGGGGCAAACCCCATGACGATTTTGGAGCCGTCCAGGGGCGGCAACGGAATGAGGTTGAAGGCGGCTAAGATGATGTTGATCTGTGCCATGTAGTAAAGCATCTCCCCCGGAAGGCTGGCGGGCGCGAACGACCCCAGGCGCTGCAAGAGGAAAGCGATGAACGCCAGCAGCATATTGGCGATAATGCCGGCTGCGGAGACCATGATCATGCCGGTGGCGCCGCCCTTGAGCCGGCTGAAATTCACAGGGACCGGCTTGGCCCAGCCGAAGCCGAACAGAAACAGCATGAGGGTGCCAATGGGATCGATGTGCTTGATCGGATTCAGGCTCAATCGGCCCAGCATCTTGGCGGTGGGGTCGCCCAAACGGTAGGCCACCCAGCCGTGGGCCAGCTCATGGAAGATAATGGCATATAAAAGCGGCACGGCGATCAGTATGAATGCCACCGGATTTTCAACAAGAAGCTTCAACATGCCCATCGGTTTCACCTGTTCTTCGTCAAAGGTCGTTCGAGCTGTCGGACATGGCCGCGGTCGATGTCCATTCCCATTATGCCTGCCTGCGCGGACCTCTGGCTCCGGCAGGGCCGCGACCCGGCCGGAAGAGATTTGTCGCCGTGGTGCGGGGGCTATCCGGCGCCCAGATAGATGCTGGCCAGCAGTTCCATAAACACGGCCAGGGTGATGCAGATACTGAACAAATCCCGCAGTCGCAGATAGAGCCGCAGCGCCAGGGTCACCCGTATGCCCGGAATCAATCCCAGGATGATGACCCCGAGGCTGATCGTGAACGTTCCAAGGGATTCGCTGCGCAGATGGATCAGGTTGCCGAAAGTCAGGGCCGCCGATCCGGGAAGAAAGTAATTCTCGCCGTGGACCAGGTTGTCCGCCAGACCGATGGCCATCAGCACGAGCCCCAGCAAAGATAAGACCAGAGAGACTTTCTGCATTTGCTGTTCAAGCGCTTCCACCGGTTTGACTGGTTCCAACGCCGACGATTCTGCCATCAGCCCCGTACCCCCTTGAATAGCATGTACCCGCCCAGCAACACCAGCAACCCCACCAGAACATTCCGCAGCAGGGCCGCCCGCATCCGCGGCAGGAGATATACGGCCCCCATGGCGCCCAGGAAAACGCCGACCGCCGTGGGGACCACCACCATGGGATAGATATCGCCGCGACCGTAGTAGACGAATACGCTGGCGGCCGCCGTGATACCCACCATGAAATTGCTGGTGGCCGTGGCCACGCCCAGGGGCACCTCCATCAAGGCGTACATGATCGGCACCTTGATGAAGCCGCCGCCGACCCCGAGCAAACCCGATATCATGCCGGCCATGCCCGCGCCCGAGAGCCCGGCCGTCCAGTGGGTGGGATGATAGTCCTGCCGGAACAGATCCTCCGGCTGCCCTTGATCGGATCGATGTCCGGCCTTGTAGAGGGTGTAGCCCGCGGTGAAGAAGACGACGACGGCGAACAGGATGTTCAGCAGGCTCGCGCTGAGCATGCCCGTCAACAGGCTTCCGAGAATGGCGCCGCCGGTGGTCACCAGTTCCAGTCGCAACGCCAGGCCCACGTCGCCGCCCCTGCCACGCGGCGCGAACGCGGCCACTCCGGCCGAGGTGGCGATCACGCCCACCAGACTGGTTCCCACGGCGATGCGAATGGGCAAATCAAAAACCAGCGTCAGAAGAGGTACGAGGAAAATCCCTCCGCCCAGGCCCATGAGCGCTCCCAGAATGCCTGCGGCGGCACCGATGCCGAAAAGCGATAAGGCCGTTATCACGTGGGCACTCCTTCCACGGCAGTTCTCTAACCCAGTACCAGAAAACGGCGCCAATCCGCCAAATCCAACTTGAGATCCTTGTAACGGCCTTTGAGCGCCGCATATAATCGGGCGTTTTCAATGGCCAACCCCACCAGGTCGGCCGCCGACTTCAAAAAATTGACGGCGACAGGGCCGAAACGACGCGGCTGGGCCGAATAAACCCGCATGATGCCTACGGCTTGCGCCCTTACCACCAGAGGTGCGGCCAGGATGGAGACAATGCCTTCCCGGGCTGCCGCTTCATGGTATTCGAACTCGGGAGCGTCCCGCACATCCGGCAACACCACGACTTCACCGGCCATCACACGGCGGTCGATTTCGCTTTTGCGCAGGTGAATGTCGCCCTTGTCGAGATAGGCTTGACTCAAGCCGTAGGCAGCGACCAGCCGCAGTTGCCTGGCCTTGGGATCCGACAGGCGGATCACGCCCGCCTTGAGCCACATCTCCGCCACCGTGGCCTCCAGCACCTTTTGCAGCATGGTGTCGAGCTCCAGCGACGAGCTGATCGATTCGGCGATGCGGAAAAGACTCTGCTGCAGCCGGACCTTTTCCAGCGCCAGGCCGCCCAGGTCGGTCATGGCGCTGACCAGGACACGATCCGCAGACGCGAACGTCGTCTTGTCGTCCAGGTAGAGATGCAGAATCCCGATGACGTGTTCGCGGACCGACATGGGCACGGCCACCAGTCGCTTCACCCCCTCCAGGGCGGCGGCGGGAAGCGCCAGGCCGCCATCCGCCGCGATAGGGCCTATCACCATCTCACCGGCCATGGCCCTTTGGTGGGCCGGGCTGTCGGCCAGGGTCAAAGGCATCCGTTCCAAATACACATCGCTCAACCCCATGGACCCTGCAATCATCAACCGGTCACCTTCGCGGCTGAGCAGCAGCACCAAAGCTTTTGGCAAGGACAAGGCCGAGGTGACCTGCTTGAGCAGCAGCTCGACGATCTCCGATTCCTGCAAAACGCCGCTCAATGCGTGGGCGGTTTTTTGCAGGATCTCCTGATAGCCTTCCGCACTGCAAGTCTGCATCTTTTCTCCTTTTTGAACAACGGGCATTGGCGCATACGGCCGGGCTCGATTTTTTTTACAATAGCATCGCTGCCTGTTAATTCAAGTGGGCGCCGACACCATCCGAACCGGTTGCAACCGCGATCTCCCAGGGCGGCCTACATTTTTCCCACGCCCCAGATAAGGGATGGACCCCATTTCTTCTTTACGCGTCCAAGGCCATCTTCGTGCCAGGATACGGCGTTGCGCATACAAGCGGGCCTGTATCGGCGACGATACCCAGGACAGCCTCCCAAAACAGGTCGAAGCGGAGATACGGGTGAAAATCGTCCAAGAAACCGAGTGGATCGGCACATATGCCCGGAGTTGAAATGAGAGAGACCAACCCCTTGTCTTTTGGAGGTCGACCCTCTCTTCGCGGCCTCATGAGAAACTGGCACAGGCTGGCCCTTATTTCGCGACGTCTGCTGAGCGCCCGTTTCTGGCGCAGCATCAGTCAGGGCGCGTTGGTGGTCGATCTATCACTCTTTCTCCACGCCCTCGGCTGGCAGGGGGTCTATGATCTGCTTTACCAGCGGGTTTTCGGTCCCTTGGAGAAAAAGCCGCGCTTAATTGGCACCTCGGAAACGGCCCGATGACCCGTTGTCGCTCGGATCCGATCGTGACCCCGGCGGCTTTTCTGGCGCGCAGGAAGGCCGAGGCCGAAGTAGACCAGACAGCTCAACCTTCATCGTCGCGGATGGTGTGGGTGGTGAGCTTGCTCAGGTTGGAAGCCATATCCAGAAGCGCCTCCGCTTTTTCGTTGGATTTGACCCCCAGGGTCATGACCTGGTCCGTGATCTGCCGGGCTTTGCCGATAATATCGCCCATTTTATCGACCAGGGAGGCATTGCTGAGAATTTGATCGGAAATCGTTGCCATGTTGGCGGACATGTCCTGAATGTCCGCATTGATCTTTCCGGACAAAACCCCCTGCTCCTCGACCGCATTGGCCAGAATGCCCACCCGGTCCTTGACCGATGCGATCGCCCGGGAGATGTCTTTTACTTCCGTCGTACTCTCGTGGGTCGAAGCCTGAATTCTTTCCACTTCACTTTTTATTTTGGCCGTGGCGTCGGCGGTCTGTTTGGCCAGTTCCTTGATCTCATTGGCGACCACGGCGAATCCCTTTCCGGATTCGCCGGCGCGCGCCGCTTCGATGGTGGCGTTCAAGGCCAGCAGGTTGGTCTGATCGGAAATGTCGCTGATCATTTCGGTTATTTTCCCGATCTCCAGGGCGATTTGATTCAGCACCTCTATTTTTTCGCTGGATTTCAAGGCCTGCTCCACGGCTTCGGACGTGACCAGCTGCACCTGCTCCGTGTTTTTGAAGGCCCGGTCTATGGACGAGGTGATGCCTTTGATGGCCATGGTCACGGAAGAGACGCTGGCGGAGGTCTTCTCCACCGAGCCAGAGATGGTTTCCGAATTCTCATTCATGGAAAAGGAGAGATTTTCAATTTCGCTGATCCGGGTAGATATGTTTTCCGAACTGGTCTTGAGGTCCTTTGAAATTTCGCTCAGATCTTCGGAAGAGCTCTGAAGTTTTTCGGAATCGCTGCTGACGATGTGAACGGTATGTCTCAAATCCTGTCTCTGCTGCATGACTTTGTTGCGGGTATCCAGGTTCAGCGTGTAAAAGGCATTGGACTCCTTGGCTACCGTCAGAAAGAGGATCACGAAGACGCCCATAAATAACGCGAGGATGTACTCGCCCTGGGCAAACGCCCAGACGCCAAAGGGCGCCAGCATCAACACGATAAACCCGGACATCGCCCGCTTGCTGGGCGCCAGGGAGTTGGTGCCGCCGGCCAGAATACCGCAGGTCATGACCAGGCAATACAACCCGGCCCAGGACAATACGCCGAAAAACGACGATACCAATATGTTGAAAAAGCCCCACAACAGGGCGGACAGGAGCACCAGAACCAAAAACGCCCGCTTCCACATGCCGGGTTTTTCCAGGAAACGCTCGGGGGTGAACGAAAGGGCCAGGTAAAGCCGGCCGCCCACGACCATCGAGACGAGCAGCCCCATGGTCAGGGCGATCGTTTTTTGTTCTTTGAAGAAGGGGGTCAGAAAGACAAGTCCCCAGAATAGTACGAAATACGCCATGACAGACTTTTTGGAACGTTGATACAGATCGGTATAAATATGGATGTCGAGGCTGTGGTCTGTATTTGCAGGAGCGCTTTTTTGCATCATTTCCCTTGTCCTATTGCACAATCCATACAACCGTGCCGATTTGGAACCATGCCATAACTCGCCGCACAATTTGTGGAAGTACTCCCCTGGCACATTCCATTACGAATATTATTTTGTAGCCATAATTACCATTGATCGAAATTGGATCATAAACCGGCTATCGGCATTCTGAGGGTAACCTTTAAAATATTTCGACCCATGGGCACGACGTTCGCGTCCTCCCAAGGGCCTTCAGCTTGTAACCTTCCATTGGGAACAACTTGGACCCGCCATCGGCCTTATCCGAGCATTGCTCCGGCGGCCTTTCTCGCTAAAACCCTTGACGCTCCCGCGGACCAAGGGTAGAAGGGACCCCTTGCAGCGGCGTTTTTGATCGGCTCTGGTGAAAATCGGGCGGCGCCGCTTATTTTTATGGTTCCATATAAATAAGAAACCGTCGGGTTCGGCGCGCGCTGCAAAACCGTGCGGACGAAGCGGGTGGTCATTGCAGGATACAATGAGTCAGATTGTCAGACGAAAGGCCGGCGATTTCAAAGGCCCCAAACCCGAGATCCTGGCGCCGGCCGGGCAGCGGGAGAGCTTCCTGGCGGCCTTGGCCGCCGGGGCCGATGCGATCTATTGCGGCCTTAAATCCTTTTCGGCGCGCATGGCCGCCAAAAATTTTCTGCCCGAGGAACTGGCTTCGCTAACGGCCCTGGCCCGGGAAGAGGGGGTGCGGGTCTATTTGACGCTCAACACCCTGATCAAGCCGGATGAGCTCCAGGAGGTGGGGCGGCAGCTGGATTGGATCAACCGGCACGCCCGGCCCGACGCGTTGATCATCCAGGATCTGGCGGCCGTCGCCCTGGCCCGGCAGGTCGGGTTCGGCGGCGAAATTCACCTCAGCACCCTGGCCAACGTCACCATGCCGTCGGTGTTGCCGCGGCTGGTGAAGACCCTGGGCGTCAACCGGGTGGTGCTGCCCCGGGAGTTGAATGTCGATGAAATGAAGCAGATGGCTGCGGCCTGTCCGCCCGAGCTGGGACTGGAGCTGTTCGTGCACGGCGCCTTGTGTTACGGCGTTTCGGGCCGCTGCTACTGGAGCAGTCTGCTGGGCGGCAAGAGCGGGTTGCGGGGCCGCTGCGTCCAGCCCTGCCGCCGGCGCTACAGCCATGAGCAGATGGACAAACGTTTCTTTTCCTGCCAGGACCTGAGCCTGGATGTGCTGGCCAAGGTGCTGGCCGATATCCCCCAGGTGCGCGCCTGGAAGATCGAGGGCCGCAAGAAGGGGCCGCACTATGTTTACTACACCGTGGCGGCCTACAAGATGCTGCGCGACGAAGGTCAGGACCCCCAGGCGAAACGCTCGGCGCTGGGGTTGCTCGAAATGGCCCTGGGCCGGCCTGGCACTCACTATCATTTTCTGCCCCAGCGGCCCCAGAACCCCATCGACACGTCGAGCGATTCCGGCTCGGGCCTGATGGTGGGCACGGTGCGCGGCGGCCGGGAGAAACCTTACCTGGAACCACGCATGGATCTGCTCGAAGGGGACAAGCTGCGCCTGGGTTACGAGGACGATGAGTGGCACCAGACCATCGATCTGACCAAGGGCGTACCCAAGGGCGGCAAGTTCTTCTTCAAGGCCGGCAAAGGCCTCGGTGGCGGCAAGACCACCCCGGTCTTCCTGATCGACCGGCGCGAACCGTATCTGGCCGAACAGATCCAGAAATTCGAGCGCCGGGTTCAACCCGTACAAATACCGCCCGCAGACCAGGGGCGCTTCAACCTGCGTCTGCCGCCGGCCAGTCCCCGTCAGCCCCGTCCGCGTCTGATGCAGGTGCTGCGCCGTCCCGGGCATCGCCAGCGCGAGACCAGCCTGGGCATGTGGCTTACGGGCGAAAACCTGAGCGAGCTCCCCGAAAGCCAGCTGCCCCATGTGTGGTGGTGGTTGCCCCCCGTGATCTGGCCGGACGAAGAGCCCCAGTGGCAGCAGTGGACCCGGCAGCTCATGGCCAAAGGCGCCGAGCGCTTCGTGCTCAATGCCCCCTGGCAGGTGGCGCTCTTCCCGCACCCCGAGAAGCTGAGCCTGTGGGCTGGACCATTCTGCAACATCGCCAACCCTATGGCCGTGCGGAGCTTCAAGCTGCTGGGCGGGCAGGGGGTGATCGTAAGTCCGGAGCTGGGTCAGCGGGATATGGAGGCCCTGGCGGCCAAGAGCGTGCTGCCCCTGGGCGTAGTGGTCTCGGGCCAATGGCCCTTTTGCGTCTCCCGGGTGGTCGCTCCGGAGATCAAGCCGGGCCAGCCTTTCGTCAGCCCCAAGGGCGAGCAGGGGTGGGTTCAGCGTCACGGCGGGCTTTACTGGATCTATCCCAACTGGCCGCTCAACCTGAGGGCGGCCCAGGATGCCCTGGTCAAAGCCGGTTACCGGCTGCTGGTGCACCTGGAAGAACCCATTCCCAGACATGTGACCATCAAGAGGCGGCCCGCGGACTGGAATTGGGAAATCGGCTTGAAGTAGTTCAGTCGGATTGTTCGACCACACGGAGGTCTCCAGCCGTGCAGGCAATTCCACCCTGCTTCGCCGAATGTGCCCCGCATTTGCCAAATCGATTGGTTCCGCTGCATGCCATATGAATCGCCGGCAACCCCTTGCGGGATGCCGATGTTCGATCGGGTGCGCTCAGCGCGCCCCCCGGCCGGTGGATAGCGGCGGGGACTCCGATTCTTCCCCTTGATCGGCCTGCTGGTCCGACTGGGCTTTATGGTTCAGCCGCTCTACCACTAGGGCGAAGTGCCGGTCGAGCAGGGGGTCGGACCAGTCATGATCGAGCAGCCTGGCGATGTCCTCCTGGGCCGAGACTTGGGGGAAGACGGGGCGACGTCGGTCTTTGTGTTTTTTAATGAAAATCATGATCACCTCCTCGCTCCGCGCCGAAGACATATCGTGGCCATCTGTGGCAATACTATGTTAAAATCAGAAGCGATCCGCGTTTCGTGACGGAGTTCACGTGCGGATGATGCGATGGGTCACACGCTGAAGTGAATCGCTCCGCGCCGCAGGGTGCACGCGTAAGAGTGGTGGAACCGGCCTTCAGGCTTCGTGCCAATGGGGAAAGTTGGGTGCACGGATCGCCTATTCTTAAGTGTCACAATAACGACGGGCGGGTCCCGGGTCAAGTTTCTTTATCGAGATTTCATGGATGGAAGGAAGTATTATGGAGATCGTTGAATCCCGGGATATGACGGCCGGGCTGCTGGCCGCCGTCAATGGTCTGCTGCCCCAGCTTTCGACCGCCGCCCGGCCACTGAATGCCGCCGAACTGGCGGCCCTTATGCAAGCCGAGGCGTCGCGGCTGTTCATGGCTGTGGAAGAGGGGAAGTACTACGGCATGCTGACCCTGATCTGCTTCGCCGCGCCCACCGGCCGGCGGGCGCGCATCGAGGACCTGGTCGTCGATGCCGGGGCCCGCGGCAAGGGGGTGGGGCGCCGTTTGGTGCATTGCGCGCTCCAGGCGGCCGAGAGGTGGGGGGCCCGGGCCGTGGAATTGACTTCCAACCCCGCCCGGATCGCGGCCAACGGGCTTTACCGGCAGATGGGCTTCGAGCCGCAGCCCACCAATGTGTACCGCCTGGCATTGCCGCGAGGATAAACGTCTCGGGCCTTTTGACCGCTGCTTCCGACACCGGGCAGAGCGCCGCTTACTTTTCCAACAAATCGATGGTTTCCGCGATCTCCTGCTCGGTCACCGTCCGGCGCAGTTGCTCCATGCGTTTCATCACCTCGGCAAAGCGCGTGCCTTCGGCGGCGCTGATCCATTCCAACTGCAGCCGCTCGGGGCGCAGGCCGCGTTTTTCCATCTTCTGGCGGACCTTTTCCACCCGTTTGACGGTCCAGTGGTTGGCGTTGATATAATGGCAGTCGCCGATGTGGCAGCCGCTCACCAGAATTACCGGCGCGCCTTTCCTGAAGCCGTGCCAGATGAACTGCTCGTCCACCCGGCCCGAGCACATGGTCCGGATCAGGCGCGCGTTGGGCGGATACTGCAGCCGGGAGACACCGGCATAGTCGGCGCCGGCATACGAGCACCAGTTGCAGGCGAAGGTGAGGATCTTCTCCGAGGGGCGGTCTTCGAGCATGGCATCGATCTGGTCGATGATCTGGGGGTCGGTGAAGTGGTTCATGGTGATGGCGCCGAAGGCACACTCGGCCGCGCAGGTGCCGCAGCCGCTGCACGCCGCGGTGATGACCTGGGCCGGCGTCTTCTTCTTGGGGTCCACGACGATGGCGTGGTAGGGGCACACCTGGGCGCACTTGCCGCACGCCTTGCACAGATCCGGGTCGATCTCGGAAGTGATGGCCTCGGCGGTGATCTGGTCGGACTGCATGAGCCGGATGGCGCGCACCGCGGCGGCCGAAGCCTGGGTCACGCTCTCCTTGATGTCCTTGGGGCCTTCGGCGCAGCCGGCGTAGAAGACCCCCCGGGTGGCGGCATCCACCGGCTGCAGCTTGGGATGGGCTTCGAGGAAGAAGCCGTCGCTGGTCAATTGCAAGCCGAGCATCTCTTGCAGCTTATGGGTGCCGGCGGCCGGTTCGATGCCGATGGCCAGCACCAGCATGTCCAGTTCGTAGTAGTCCAGGGTGCCGCCGGCCGCATTCTCCACGGCCACCCGCAAACGGCCGTCGGGCAACTCTTCCACTTGTCCCGGCAGGCCGCGCACGTAGTGCACCCCCTGGCGCCGGCTGCGGGTGTAGAGATCCTCGAAGCCTTTGCCGAAGGCCCGGATGTCGATGTAGAAGACCTTCACCGCCATATCCGGGTAGTGCTCCTTGAGCACCAGGGTGCTCTTGATGGTGTTCATGCAGCAGATGTTGGAGCAGTAGGACTTGCCCCGGCGGGCCGATCGCGAGCCCACGCACTGGATGAACCCTACGGATTTGGGCTGCCGGCGATCGGTGGGCCGCAGCAGGTGGCCCTGGGTCGGGCCGCCGGCGTTGACCAAACGCTCGAACTCCAGGCTGGTGAGCACGTTTTCGTACCGGGTGTACCCGTACTCGTCGAGCACGCGCGGGTCATGGGGCGCAAGACCGGTGGCCACCACGATGGTGCCCACATGCTCGGTAAGGGTCTGGTCGGACATGTGAAAATCGATGCACTTCTTCTCGCACGCCTCCAGGCACTTGTTGCACACCACGGGATTGTTGCCCAGGCATTCGTGGGGGTTGAGCACGTAGGCCGACGGCACGGCCTGGGGGAAAGGTGAGTAGATCGCCCGGCGCGACGAGAGCCCCAGGTTGAACTCGTCCGGGCGCACCACCGGGCACACCTTGGCGCAATCGCCGCAGGCGGTGCACTCTTTTTCATCCACATAGCGGGCCTTCTTGACGATCTGGACGTCGAAGTTGCCCACGTTGCCCTTAATGTCCACCACTTCGCTCAGGGTGTGAATCGTGATCCGGGGATGCCGACCGGCATCCGTCATCTTCGGACCGAGGATTCAGATGGAGCAGTCCATGGTGGGAAAGGTCTTGTCCAACTGGGCCATGACCCCGCCGATGGAAGGCTGCTTTTCCACCAGCACCACTTCATAGCCGTTGTCGGCCATGTCCAGGGCCGCCTGGATGCCGGCCACGCCGCCGCCGATCACCAGGGCGCGCTGGGTCATGGGCAGTTTGGCCTCGTCCAGGGGCTGCAGCCGCCGCGAACGGGCCACCGCCATCTTCACCAGGTCCCGGGCCTTGGCCGTGGCGCCTTCCCGGTTCTGCATGTGGACCCAGCTGCACTGTTCGCGCAGATTGGCCATTTCGAGCAGGTAGGGATTGAGGCCGGCGGCCGTGAGCATCTGGCGGAAGGTGGGTTCGTGCAGCCGGGGCGAGCACGAGCCGATGACGATGCGGTTGAGGCCCAGCGTTTCGATCTCTTCGCGGATGGCGCGTTGGCCCGGCTCGCTGCACGCATAGCCGATGCTCTTGGCCACGGCCACGTCGGGCAGTTTGGCCATGGCCGCGGCCACGGCGTCGCAATCCACGGTCTGGGCGATGTTCAGGCCGCAGCGGCAGACATAGACACCGATGCGCACGTCGGTGTTGGCCGATAGGTTTGCCTGTGACGTAGGAGTCATTGATGTGCTCATAATTTTTCCTAAAACCTTTTCCAAATCATTCCCAGTAAATCGACCGGGCGATAACGCTGGTCAGGTCCATCATCTCCATTTTCAATTCTTCGCCCCGCATCACATCCTCCATGGCGCAGCCCAGGTGGATCTGGCACTTGGGACAGGCGGTGACGATCATCTCGCCGCCGGCCGCTTTGGCCCGTTCGATGTGCTGCACCTGCATGCGCTTGCTGAAGGCGTCGCAACCGGTCCAGGCGCTGTTGCCGCAGCAGACGCTGGGCGCTCCGCTCTCTACCAGGGGGGTGCCGTTGGTCAGCCGGCCGAGCAGTTTGCGCGGCAGCTCGGCCTGGCCGTTGAAGCGGCTCTGGCGGCAGGCGTCCTGGAAAGCGATCCGGCCCTCGACGGACTTGAAGGCCACGGCCCCCTTGGCGATCTCGCGTTCGAGGAATTCGTGCATGTGGGTGATCTTGACCGGCAGGGTCACGCCGTGGCGCGGATACTCCTGGCTCAGGGCGTGCCAGCATTCCGGGCAGGCGGTGATCAGCTCCTCGGCGCCGCTGGCCGCGATGGCCCTGGCGTTGAGCGCCGCCAGGCGCTGAAAATTCTCGCGATCGCCGGACCAGAGCAGGTCGTGGCCGCAGCAGCGTTCGTCGGTCAGCAATACCGGCTCCACGTCGAAGAAGTTGAGCAGCCGCAGGCTGTCTTCCAGAATGTGGCCGGTTTGCGGGTTCAAAAATTTGCGGAAGAAGATGTCGAAGTATGAGGCGCACCCACCGTAGAAGAGGATCGGGCCCTGGGCGCGCACCCGGATGTTGTCCGGCAGCTCCTGCCAGCGCCGGGGCACCAGGGCTTCGGCGGTCATGGCACGCATCATGCTCTGGAAAAAGCCGCCGTGAGCCGGTGCGGGGGTCAGTTCATGCCCCTGGTAGTAGTGGCGCATGGCCTTGATGAATTCGGGGAAATTGACCGCCGACGGGCAGCGCTCATAGCAAGTGCCGCAAGTGAGGCAGGCGTTGACGGCCGCGCGCACTTCGGGCCGCTGGGCCCGGCCGGCGATGACTTCCGCGGCCACGAAACGCGGCGAGAAAGATTTGCCGGCCAGCGCCAGGGGGCAGGCCGAGGTGCATTTGCCGCAATCCTGGCAGGCGAAGACATCCAGGCCGGCGGCGATGGCTTCGGGCGACGGGCCGCCCGCGGCGGGGGCCGTGGTGTTCGCGGCGGGCACGATGGGGCTCTTGCCCATGCGCCGTATCTGCTCGGTGAAGCGTTGGAGAAACGCCAGCAACGCTTCGGGCTGGTCGGGCAGGAAGTTGCCCAATTGGAGGCGCTCCTGGCCCAAGCCCATCAGCTCCATGATGCGGCGGGTGTCCTCGGTGTTCTCCAGGGCCGCGGCCGTGCCGGTGCCGTAGCGGCAGGTGCCGGATTGACAGCCGATCAGCAGCACGCCGTCGGCGCCCATTTCGAAGGCTTTGAACAGCAGGGCCTTGGTGATGCGCCCGCTGCACGGGATGCGCACCATCTTGATCTCCACGGGAATATCGGCGCGCTGATCTTGCAGCGTCTGATAGGCCACGTGGGGGCCCCAATTGCACAAAAACAAAACGATCTTGAAATCTGTTGGCATAGCTCAACTCCCGCTGCCGGCCGCGAGCAGCTCTTCCAGGGTGTGTTCCAGGTAGGCCTGATCCCGGAAAGGGCTGTCGGCCGCATTGGACGGACAGACCGAAATACAGTTGCCGCACCCCTTGCACAGGGCTTCGTCCACCACCGCCGCGTAGCCGCCGTTGCCGTTCTGCCTGAGGCCCACCGCCTGGTACGGGCAGGTTTGCAGGCAGCGGCCGCAACCGCGGCACAAAGCCGCATCGATGGTCACCGAAAATCCCCGGCTCTGGCGCGGCCCCCGGGGCATGGCCGCCGCGCTGAGCACGGCCGCCGCTTCGCCCTTGGTGCGCTTGGAAATCTGGATGCCGGGCGGATCGGCCAGGAAAAGGCCGGATATGGAGGTGCCGCCGGGATACATGAAGGGGATGCCCGGAACATCCATCTTCTGCATGCGGGATTGCACCTTGAGGCTGGGCAGATCGTCGTGCTGTCGGTAGATGGCGATGTTGCGCGACTTTTCGCCTAAAATGACGCCGCCCACGGTGAAGGTGCGGCTGGCGCCATCCACCTGGGCGTGAATCTGGAAGTTGCCGATGGTGCCGCTGACGCCGTCCACTGTGGCGCCGTGGAAAGCGATGATCGAGGGATGGGCCGGGGCCGATTCCAGCGGGTTCTTGGCCGAGCCGAACATCAGCACCTCGAAGCCGGCCTGGGCCAGGGTCAGCGCCGCGCTGGCGGCCGCCTCGGTCTGGCCGATGACCGCCGTGGTGAAGTTGTAGCGCCGGGCCGGGGCCGGGAAGGGCAGCAGCTTGCGCGCCCGGCCGATGCTGCGGGTTACCATCCCTTTGAACATCCGGACCGCCAGATCTTCGTTCTTGACCATCAGGCGCAGTACTTCTCCGCGCAGGTTGATGGTCAGCACCATGGAGCGGCTGATGCCGGTGCCGTCGAAGAGACCCCGCTTGAGCCGGCTGCGCTGGTCGGTGCAGGCGCTGCACACGAAGTTGAGCGGGCAGCAGACGCACGAGGCCACCACCAGGCGCGTGAGTCCTTTGTCGCGCACCGTGTCCACCATGCGCTGGATGCCCTCGGGCACGCAGGCCGAGGAGAGTGTTTCGGCATGCACGATGTCTTCCTGCGCGCTCAGGCCCTGCATGAAGGCATCCAATTCAGGCGACCAGCCGAACGAGTCGTTGCAGCGGCAGGCGAACACGCCGATGCGCACGCGCCGGTCGAGGCCGGCCTCGGGCGGCACGAAGGCCACCCCCTGGCCCTTGAGGCGCAGGCCGTTGCGCTGGAGCAGCACCATGGCCCGGGCCGCCGCGGCGAAACCGCGCAGCAGCATGGCCGGCACATCGGTTTTGGCGCTGGGCGGACCATACGCCCGGATCACGTCGTCGCCCTTGATCCCCAGGCCCATCTCGGGGTCGGCGATGATCAGCACCCCGGCGTTTTCAAAAAGCGTTTCGGAGACCTCTTCGTGGCGAATGGCCTGGTTGCCGCCGCAGGCCGGCAGGCAGGCCAGGCACTGGGCGCAGCCGCCGCACTGCAGGCAGCGGCCCGCTTCCGCCCGGGCCTGGGCTTCGTCCAAGCCCCGGGCCACTTCGGCAAATCCCTCCCGGCGCTGGGCCAGGGCGATTTCGGGCATGGGCGCCCGGGGCCGCACCGGCAAGTCGTCGGCAATGGGATCGAAATCGATGGTTTCGGGCCGGGAAGCCATCGGGGAAACCTCTGCGGCGGTCTGGGCATGGTTCAGATAGCCGGCCACCTGGGCCGCGAGCCGTCGGCCGTCGGCCATGGCCTTGACCACCGAGGTGGCGCCGGTGGCCGCGTCGCCGGCCGCATACACCCCTTCCAGGGCCGTGCGGCCCTGGGCATCCACGGCCAGCAGGCCCCGGGGATCGATGGCCAGTTCGCCCTGGCCAGCAAGATCGCGGTACGGTCCGCCCTGGCCGATGGCCACGAAGGCGTGGTCGAAGGCCAATTCCTCCACCGCGGCGCCCGGAGCCACCACCGGCCAGCAGATGCCGTTGGCGTCGGGCGGGCCGGGCTGGGTGGCTTGCACGCGCAAGGACCGCAAGCGATTGCTTTCGCCGGCGAAGCCCACCACCTGGCGCCGGTCGATGAGGGCGATGCCTTCGGCCGCGGCCGCTTCGACTTCATCCCGGTCGGCCGGGATCTCATGAGCCGCGAACCAGGAGACCAGGGTCACATCCACCCCCAGGCGGCGCAGCACCCGGGCCAGGTCGTAGGCCGCATTGCCGTCGCCGATCACGGCGGCGCGGCCGGAGAGCGTCTTTATTTCGCCGCGATAGAAACGGCTCAAAAAGTCGATGCAGCCCTGGACGCCGCCCAGATCTTCACCATTTACACCCAGCTTGCGATCAGCCCAGGCGCCGGTGGACAGGATCACGGCGCGATGGTTCCGGCGCAACGCTTCCAGGCCCTGGGGCAGGACGATGGGATGATGGGTGACGATGCGCACGCCTTCGGCTTGGATGGCGGCCAGCTCGGCATCCAGGGTCTTGCGCGGCAGGCGGTGCGGCCCGATGCCGTAGCGCAACAGGCCGCCGGCTTCGGGCTCTTTTTCGTAGACCGTGACCTGGATCCCCCGGCGGACCAGATCGGTGGCCGCCGCCAAACCCGCCGGGCCCGAACCCACGACGGCCACGGAGGGCCTTTCGGCGGGTATTGCCACTTTAGGTTGCGCCAGACGCTGGGAAGCGCAATCGGCTACGAAGCGCTTGATGTCGCGGATGGCCAGGGGGCCATCCTTTTCTCCCCGGCGGCAGGCCGCTTCGCACGGATGGGTGCAGATGCGGCCGCACACGGCGGGCAGCACGTTCTCCTGGCGGATCAGTTCCAGGGCTTCCTCGTAGCGGCCGGCGGCGGTCAAGGCCATGTACCCCTGGACGTTGACTCCCAGGGGGCAGTTGGCCTGGCACAAGGGCTGGCGCCGTTTGTCGATGGTGACCCGGCCCGGCAGGGCCATGCGGCCGACAGCCTGGATGGGCCGCCCATTGCCCCCGGCACACACCGGACAGGCGGTCTCGCATCGGCCGCACAAGGTGCAGCGCGCGGGGTCCACGTAGGTGGCCCGGCGCTCGATCTGCACCCGGAACCCCTGGGAGCTGTGTTTGGCCGATTGGATGACGGCCGGCAGCACGCAGCGGATGTTGGCGTTGCGCAGGATGCGGATCAGGCCCGGGCGATGGGCATAATTGAAAGGCACGCCCGACTCCAGGCGAAAGGCATCGCTGTTGAGCTTGCCATCCAGGTCGGCCGCCTTGTCCACCAGGGTGATGGGAATGCCCAACTCGCCCAGCTTGTTGGCCGCGGCGATGCCGGCCGGCGTGGCGCCGGCGATCAGGACACTGTGCAGTCGGTTCTTGGGCTGTTTCATGCGACCACTCCGATCTGACCGGCCGCCTTGTGGCGGCGACCCTTCAAGGTGGCCTGGGCAAATTCCCAGCCGCGGTCGAAGGCCTTGAGGTTCTTTTCCACCGTGCCCTTGGGCACCGATTCGGCCACCGTGGCGCGGGCCGCATCCAGGCTGACCGCCTCGGTGATGGCCGCCAGGAAGCCCACCATGATGATGTTGGCCATCATCTTGTTGCCCAGTTCTTCGGCAAAACGCGTGCAGGGGATGGCGAAGTGGTCCCGGCCGTCCGTGGGTTTGACCAGATCCTGCTCGACGATTAGCACGCCCTCTTTTTTGAGCGAGGGATATTGCTTGTCGTAGCCCGACTGGGACATGCACACCAGGATGTCGGGGTTCTGGATGTAGGGGAAGTAAATCGGCCCGTCGGCGATGGTCACCTGGGCGCTGCACGCCCCGCCGCGCGATTCGGGACCGTAAGACTGCACCAAAGTGCTCTCCAGGCTGTCGCCGATGGCTGCCGCCTGGCCGACGATGCGGCCGGCGAGTACTACTCCCTGGCCGCCGAAGCCGGTGATGGTGATTTGTTTATACATGTCGTTCCGCCTTTTATAGCAGCCTGCACGTCTTGTCGTAATTCTCGATGCAAGTACTTCTTTCCTTGTCGACAAACTCCCCCAACACCACTTTTTTGCTGAAATCGATTTCCAGATCGCTGGGGTCGGCCTGGTTGCGGATGATGGTCTGCTCCTGGTAGAGCTTGAGGGTCTGCAACGGCTTTTCCTTGTTCCGCCGGCCGTAGTTGATCGGGCAGGGGCCCAGCACTTCGATGAACGCAAAGCCGTTTTTCAGCATCGCCTTCTGGATGCAGTCGGTCAGCTCGCGGATGTGCAGAATGGTCCAGCGGGCCACGAAGCTGGCGCCTGCGGCCCAGGCGAGCAGCGGCAGGTTGAAGGGGGCTTCGGTGTTGCCCGCCGGGGTGGTGGTGGTGCGGGCCAGATAGGGCGTGGTGGCCGCCACCTGGCCGCCGGTCATGCCGTAGTTCAGGTTGTTCAGGCAGATCACCGTGAGCGGGATGTTGCGTCGGGCCGCATGGATGAAGTGGTTGCCGCCGATGGCGAACAGGTCGCCGTCGCCGCTGAAGACCACCACGTTGAGCCTGGGATTGCCCAGTTTCAACCCGGTGGCAAAGGGGATGGCCCGGCCGTGGGTGGTGTGGAACGAGTCCAGTTTGACATAGCCGGCGGCACGGCCCGAGCAGCCGATGCCCGAGACCATGCAGGTGCTGCTCAGGTCCTGGCCGCTGGCTTTCATGGCCGCGAGCGTGGCGGCAAACGCCGTGCCGATGCCGCACCCCGGGCACCAGATGTGCGGAATGCGATCCGAGCGGATCAGGTCCTCCAGGGGATGATCGGGCACTTGCTGCAGGGGTGCCTCTTTTCGGGCGATGGCTTGGCTCATAGGACCTCCTCGATGGCGGCCAGGACCTTGTCCGGCGAAATGATGGCCCCGCCGTGGTGGCCCACCAGATGACAGGCGGCCTTGCCGGCCGCGGCGCGGGTCACCTCCAGATGGATCTGCCCCAGGTTGATCTCCACGGTGACGAAGGCTTTGACCCGTTCGGCCAGGGCCCGGATCTGCCGCTCGGCAAAGGGCCAGACGGTGACCAGGCGCAAAAAGCCCACCTTCCATCCCATGGCCCGGGCCTGTTGCATGGCCGCCATGCTGGTGCGGGCCGAGATGCCGTAGGAGACGATCACGATCTCGGCATCTTCCAGGTGATGGTCTTCGGTAATGATGATGTCGTCCAGGTTGTTGAGGATCTTGTTCTTGATGCGCGTCATCATCTGCTCCTGGGCTTCGATGGACATCACCGGATAGCCCTTCTCGTCATGGGTCAGCCCGGTGACATGCACGTTGTAGCCGTCGCCGGCCGCCGGCATGGGCGCAACGCCGTTGGGGCCGGGCTTGTAGAGCAGGAAGCGGTCCTTGCGGCCCTGGGGCTTGGGGCGATCCTCGGCGCGGATCTGGTCGGCCGGCGGGATCACCACCTTCTCGCTCATGTGGCCGATGATCTCGTCGGTCATGATGAAGACCGGCGTGCGGTAACGCTCGCTCAGGTTGAAGGCCGTGATGGTCTGGTAGAAGATCTCCTGGGCCGAGCAGGGGGCCAGGGCGATGATCTCGTAGTCGCCGTGGGAGCCCCAGCGCACCTGCATCATGTCGGCCTGGGCGCCCATGGTGGGCAGACCGGTGGAGGGTCCGGCGCGCTGGACGTTGACCACCACACAGGGGGTCTCGGTGCAGGCCGCCAGACCGATGTTTTCCATCATCAGGCTGAAGCCCGGCCCCGAGGTGGCGGTCATGCTCTTCTGTCCCGCCCAGGCCGCCCCCAGCACCGAGGCCATGGCCGCGATCTCGTCCTCCATCTGAATGAAGGTGCCGCCCACGCCGGGCAGACGCTCCGACATGTGCTCGGCGATCTCGGTGGCCGGGGTGATGGGGTAGCCGCCGAAAAAGCGGCAGCCGGCCGCCAGGGCCCCCTCGGCGCACGCCTCGTCGCCGGTCATGTAGTGAACTCCCGTCAAAACCGCTGATTTCATGTTGCACTCATCATTTATATATATGGATTCATGGCCGATGGCCGGCCGGGCCGATCAACAAAAAAAGCGCGGGGAACCATTATCCGCCGGGCGCGGTGGGCACTTCCACCGAGTAGATCGCGAACTCCGGGCAGATGATCTCGCAATAGTGGCAGTTGACGCAGCCGTCGGGTTGCAGCACCTCGGGGGGGTGGTATCCCTTCTTGTTGAAGCGGGGGGAAAAGGCCAGGATGTGCTTGGGGCAGAACTCGATACAGTAACCGCACCCTTTGCACCGATCCTCGATGATGTGAACAATGCCCTGGGAAACCTGAATGGTTTGGGCATCAAACGGTGTGCGCCAGTACTCCATCATCCGCTCCCTCCGCCGACCGCATGGAACAGGTCCAACTGCTGTTGTGTCTCATCGCTCGACAACGCCTGGTGTCGTTGCATATACGATCCGGGAGCAGACATCAAGGTTTTCGTTGATTGTGTTTGAAAAAGTTTTGGAGACCCCCCGGATTTTTACCAGGGAGACTCAAATTTGATGGGAATGCTGGGGTTGGGGGAGGTCCCGGGTGCCTGACGGTCTGGCCCGACAGGGGTTGGCCGAACCCCAATGAAGGAAGGCGGTTGGTGGATACCAGTCAACTGCCCTCCATTTTTTTATCTTTAGCGTTTTGCGGGAGCCGCTGTACAGCAGATCTGCGGCAGGCCAAGGCAGTCGATCTCGCTGGCCAGTCGTTTGAGATCTTCCAGAAATTTTTCGCGCTGATCCTCGATGAACTGTTTGGTCAACTCCTGGTAGTACAGGACGCCATCCTGCAGCGCCTGCTTGAAGTTTTCGAAGAAGCTGCTCGGCCGGTTGGAGATGCGATGGGTGAAGCGCCTGATCTCGTGCTTGAGGTATTCCAGGTTGAGACGCATCTCCTCCACGAACATGTGGGGCCGCTCGCTGTTGGTAAGGAGGCTCAGTCGGCCGTAAATGTGATGGATCATCTCTTCCAGGGAGAAGGTGCGGTTGAAGTAGCGGATGTTCGGACCGCAGCACAGGGCGGGCATGGCCTTGCCATTACCGTTGCCGTTTTGCATCAAGGTGATGGCACCGCCCAGGTCATGGCAGATGCACGACTTGGCCAGTACCTCTTCGCGCACGAAGACCATCTGTTCTTCGGTCAGCCCTTCCTGGGGCAGATGCGCCAGCTTCTGGCTGATGTACTCCCGCGAGGCGGTGCAGATGGGTTTTTCGCTGAATTCGGTGTTGAGCGAACAAAATTTCTTGGGGCAGGGGCTGCCGGGCTTGCCGGCGGCGATGCGTTCCCGCCGCTTCTCTTCGCTGGCCGAGGTGCGCAGGTTCCAGAAGGGGACCCCCAGGGGGGAGGCGTCGCTCAAGAAGATGTCGTCCCACGCCGCCTGGGTCAGGCGCTCCAGGTGGACCGGGTCCACGTTGGTCACTTCGGGTACCACCATGAAGGGTGTTCCCCAGCCGGTGCCGTCCACCTGGTAGTAGTGACGCAGGAAACCGTCCTCTTCGGCCGTGCCGATGCCGCCTTGCACCGTGATGCGGGCTTTGGGGATCCGGTCGGGAACGGGCCGGCCCAGGTTCGCCAGGGTCTTGCGGTAGACGCTGAAAAGGCTTTCCAGGAGTTCGCCCCGGCTCTGTTTGAATTGTTCGAGCACCGGCCCCACCAGGTTGCACTCGGCGGCGAAGGCGTGGCCGCCGCAATTGAGGCCCGACTCGATGCGGAACTCCGAGACCCATAATCCTCTTTTGGCCAGGAATTTGCCCTGGACCAGCGCCGAGCGGTAGTCGCTGACCTTGAGGATGATCTGTTTGCGGGGCTCGCCCTGGGGGTTCGGGAAAAAGTCGTCGAATTGGGCCGCATAGGTGTACAGCCGCTGGTTGATGCCGGCCGAAAAGACCATGGCCGACCCCACCAGTGTGCTCTGGGCGAAACCGCGCAGGGCGGCCATGCCGTCGGCAAATTCAGGCGGCAGCTTCGTGCCGTTCTGGTACTGGTCCACATCCAGTTTGGTCATGATGTTGACGTCGATGCCGCCGGCCGTCACCTGCCGGCGCAATTGCGCCTGGAGACGTTCTCGCTCTTGGGGCCCGGTGACCGTAAGCATGTGCGCGTAGGCCTGCTTGAGCGGCGAATCCGGCAGCAATTCGAAGTAGCGGCTGATGTCGCGGCCTTTTTCGAAGGGTTGTGACCGGAGATCCTGCATCTGCCGCTGAACGAGCCGGTCGACCAGATTCAGATAGGCGGTGATGCGCCGGGCCCGGGCATCGGGCTCCGAAGCGCTGATCGCCTCGTACGGCTCACCGCTTTTCAGGCTGTGGAATTTTCGTGCCTGTTCGATGATCACATCGTCCACCAGGGAGATCACCGAGGAGATGCCGAAGCGGGCCACGCGCAGGGGGGTGTCGAGGGTGAAGCCGGTGCCCATGACAGGGATATGAAACGAGTGGGGAGATGCAGACATGCTAAGGCCTTATGATTGAGTGGGTTGTCTTTGCCGCGCAAACGAGCGTTGTTTTGGGCGCACCTTTGTTTGAAGCCCGGACAGATCGCATCGCCAAAGGAAGCCCACAATATCCCGGAGAACCGGTATGTTCAACTTTTTTTTGGGCAGACCCGCATGGTTCGTGGAAACATTTGCATTTTCAGGAAAAAGGATCCTGCGTTTCAGATTTCTGGAGGGCCTTCAATGGGAAGCATCCCCGGTGTGGTAATCAGGCGGCGGGCGCTTCCATGACAGCAGCGCGTCGGCGTCTCAACGGGTAAACGGGTTGTACCTCTTTTCGTCGGCCACGGTGGAAGAGGGGGTGTCGCCGTAATGATGCCCCGGCCAGACAATGGTTTCGCCGGGCAGCGTGTAGATCTTGTTTTGAATCGAGGCGAGCAGCTGCCGGGCGCTGCCGCCGGCCAGGTCGGTACGGCCCACGGCGCCCACGAAAAGGGTGTCGCCGGTGAAGCAATGGCCGGGGGTATAGAGGCAGATCGATCCAGGCGTATGGCCGGGCGTGTGCAGCACCTTCAATTCGGTGGCGCCGATTTTGATCCGATCGCCGTCGGCCAGCCGCTTGTCGGCCGCCGGTGAACCCTTGCCGCCCAGCATGCGGGCAAAGGTCCGGCCGGTCATTTTGCCCAGGGCCGCGGCATCGGCCGCGTGGATATAGAGTCTGGCGCCGGTGGCGCGGATGACGTCGGCATTGCCGGCGGAGTGGTCGGCGTGGTGATGGGTGTTGATCACATGGGTGACCGAGTAGCCGGCCTTGCGCACCTTTTCAAGGATTTTGGGCACGTCGAAGGCCGGATCGATGAGCGCCGCATGGCCGCTGAGCTCATCCCCGATGAAATAGCAGAAGGTGTCCATCCGGCTGAGAAGAATTTGTTCCAGTTTCATGAGCGCGCCTCCGCGGACCGGGCAATGGTAGGTCGGCCATCGGCGCATCCTGCCAGATTCCCCCCGGACGGTCAAGCCGCAGGGCAGGCCTTGCGAGTCGCCATCCACAGGGAACTTTTCAATTTCGGCGTCGTAAAGTACGGCCCCGGCCCCGGATTCCGACCCGATTCCGACCCGATTCCGAAGTTGACACGCCGGCACCGATTCTCTACCATGCGCCGGATTCAAATCCGGCTTCGCGCCCGCTCCTGCAATGCAATCGTTCCACGGTCCCAAAGACCGCCGCTCATCTCCAGCGCTCCGGGCCGCCTTTCACGCAACCCTTTTTCTATTTTGGAGTGCCCCTCCATGGCTCTGGAGAGTCCGCCGATCGCCCCTTCCCATGGCGACGCCTGCCTGCGCCCGCTGGTTCCCATTGCGGCGGCGCTCACCGCAGGCATCCTGGCCGGTGGCGTCTGGCCGGGCTTTTTCAAGACCGCGTTGCTCTTGGCCGGATTGCTGGCCCTGGCCCTGGTACGGCATGTCCGGCAGCGGCGCGGGGCGCTGGCGGCACCGCTGCTTTTTTGCTTCGTCAGCGGCTATCTCTCCATGCAGCCCTGGCTGTTGCCGCAATTGCCACCGGACCACGTGGTCCACCAGGTCGATCAGGGCAAGTGGCAGGTGGGCGGCGTGGTGCACGAAAATCTGCGGGGCGACGATTTTCAGCAGGTTTTCCTGCTCGACGCCGAAGAGCTGGTCCAGGCGGGCCGGCGTCTGGCCGTCCGCGGCCGGATCCGCGTCACCGTGCGGGGCGGTATCTCTCCTTTGCACCCGGGCGACCGGGTGACCCTCGCCGGGCACCTGCGGTCCATCCATGGTTTCTGCAACTTCGGCGGCTTCGATTACGAGCGGTTCATGGCCCTGCAGGCCGTGCGCGTCCGGCTGTTCGCCCAGGCCGAGGATCTCCGGCTGGAAGCGGGGCCGGAAAGGGCCTGGCAGGGGCGCCTGGCAGCTGTGCGAGAGACCCTGGGGCGCCGCATGGCCGCAGCCCTGGCCAATCATCCGCCTGCCACGGCCCAGCTCCTGGCCGCTTTGACCCTGGGGATGCGTGACGCGGTTCCCGACGCGCTCGGCGAGGATTTCAGCCGCGCAGGAGTCAGTCATCTGATGGCCATTTCCGGTCTGCATATCGGCTTGGTGGCCCTGGCGGCCTTTGCGGTGTGGTCCCGGGTCCTGGTGTGGAGCCGATGGTTCACCGACCGGGGGTGGGTGCGCCGGGCAGCCGCCCTGGCCACTTTTCCGGCCGTGGTGGGGTATTGCCTGCTCGCCGGCATGTCCCCCTCGGTGCAGCGCGCCATGATCATGTGCCTGGCCTTTCTGATGACCTTCTGGATCGGCCGGCCTCACGACCTGCTCAACTCGCTGGCCATGGCGGCCCTGTTGATCCTGGTCGCGGCGCCGCCTGAAGTCTGGCGCATCTCGTTCCAGCTCTCCTTCGTTGCGGTGCTGGCGATCATTTTGGGCATGCAGCGCATCGCATTGCCCGCCCGGGACGGCACCCGGCCTTTGCCGCTGCGCTGGCTCCGGGGGTTGGCCGCCATGGCCCTGGTCTCGATCTGGGCCATCCTGGGCACCACCCCCCTGGTGATGCGCTACTTCAACCAGGTGTGCTGGATGGGCCCGGTCACCAATCTCGTGGCGGTCCCGCTGGCAGGGGTGGTGATTCCGGCCGGCCTGGCGGGAATTGTTCTCCTGCCGGTCAGCGGCTCCCTGGCCTGGCTCTGCTGGCAGGCGGCAGCCTATGGCCTGGACCTGCTGGCGGCCCTGGTGGCAACGGTGGCCCGCTGGCCCTTTGCCGCCAGCACCACCATCACCCCCAGCCTGCTGGAAGCAGGATTGTTTTTTCTGCTCGTCGGCCTGTTCCTCCTGGCCAGGAAACGCAGCACCCTGGGGATCGGCCTGGCCGTCTGCCTGACAGCGGGTGCCCTGGATGCGGCTTATTGGTCCCATCGCCGTTTCGATCCGCACCGGATGACGCTGACCGTCCTGGATGTCGGCCAGGGCAGCGCCAACCTGCTTCAGTTGCCCGGTGGGTTCACCGTGCTCATCGACGGCGGCGGGTTTGGCGACAACGCCACCTTCGATGTGGGCCGCGCGGTGGTGGCGCCTTTTCTATGGCGCAATAAAATCAAGACCATCGACCGGGTCGTGCTCACCCATCCCAACAGCGACCATCTCAACGGCCTGATTTTCATTCTGAACCATTTCCATGTGGGCGAGGTGTGGAGCAATCATGAGGCGGCCCGGACGGCTGGCTACCGGCTCTGGGAGGAGACGATCACGGCCCGGGGGATCCGGCACCCCGCCTTCGAACACCTGCCCCGGCAGACGGAAACCGTGGGCGTGCGCTTCGAGATCTTGGGGCCCCCCGAGGATTTTCAGGCGCGGCGCCTCCTGGAAAAGTGGCGGGACGAGAATGCCGACTCCCTGGTCACCCGGGTGAGCTGGGGCAGCGTCTCCATTCTTTTCACCGGCGACATCATCCGCCGCGCCGAGCGGGAATTGGTGGCGGAACTGGGCCAGGCCAACCTGCAGAGCACCCTGCTGCTGGTACCCCACCACGGCAGCCGAGGGTCCGCCAGTGCCCTGTTCCTGGACTCGGTGCAACCCCGGGAGGCGGTCATACCGGCCGGCATCGACAACCGCTTCCATTTTCCCCATCCGGAGGTGCTCGCGCGGCTGGATGCCGTGGGCGCCCGCATCTGGCGCACCGACCGGTGCGGCGCCGTGCGGATGGTCACCGACGGCACGACCTGGCAGAGCTGCGCCTGCCGCGGCGCCTGTCCGTGACCGGACGGCGCAATTCTGCGCAAAGATAGCTTCGCGGCGGTCTATCTCCTGCCTGCGGAGAACTTCCCGCGACTGCTCAACCTCGGGTGATGCCCGCTGGAATCACTGCCTGACCCGAATCTTTTGACGGGTGCGATAGAGAATAAATTGCATTCGGCTCCCTTGGCGCCATGGCCGTGCTTGACTTGCCGGTTCTCTTCTCGCTACAGTATGGGCTCTTTCGGTTGCCGAGGTCTGCCGGGGGCCTTTCGAACCGGCCGGGCCGGACCTGGAGGACGAAAGCTGAAAGAGGAGAGTGGACCGTCATTGAAACACCTTCGCTTACCCCAAGCAGGCCAAGGAGCAGCCGCATGAGCCAGTTTCGTTATCACTCCATGTTTCCCGTGGGACCGGATGATACCGTCTACCGTCATTTGACCGCCGAGCACGTCGTTACGGTCCCCTTCGAAGGCCAACCGATGGTCAAGGTCAGTGCCGAAGGGTTGACCCGGCTGGCCCGGGACGCCTTCCACGATGTCTCCTTTTACTACCGCACCAGCCATCTGGAGCAGTTGGCGCTGATTCTCAAAGATCCCCAAAGTTCGGCCAACGACCGCTTCGTGGCCCTGGAGATGCTCAAGAACGCGGTGATTTCGGCCGACGGAGAGTTTCCCATGTGCCAGGACACCGGCACGGCCATCGTCATCGGCAAGAAAGGGCAGCAAGTGTGGACCGGCGGCGAGGACGAGGCGGCCCTTTCGCGCGGTGTCTACCAGGCCTACACCGAAAACAACCTGCGCTATTCCCAGAACGCGCCGTTGGGCATGTACGCCGAAAAGAATACCGGCTGCAACCTGCCGGCCCAGATCGAGCTCTACGCCGTGGACGGCGCGGCTTACTCCTTCCTGATGCTGGCCAAGGGCGGCGGTTCGGCCAACAAGACCTATCTCTACCAGGAGACCAAGGCCGTGCTGACCCCCCGGACCCTGGTGCCCTTCCTGGTCGCCAAGATGAAGAGCCTGGGCACGGCCGCCTGCCCGCCCTATCACCTGGCGGTGGTGGTGGGCGGCACCTCGGCCGAGATGACCCTCAAGACCGTCAAGCTGGCCTCGGCCAAATACCTCGATCATCTGCCCACCCAGGGCAGTGAAGGCGGTCACGCCTTCCGCGATCTTGCGACCGAGGCCGAACTGCTGGCCCGCTCCCGCGAACTGGGGCTCGGCGCCCAGTTCGGCGGCAAATACTTCTGCCATGACGTGCGCGTCATCCGGCTGCCGCGCCACGGCGCCTCCTGTCCCATCGGCATCGGCGTCAGCTGCAGCGCCGACCGCAACATCAAGGCCAAGATCACGGCGGACGGGCTTTTCCTGGAACAGCTGGACCGCGATCCGGCCCGCTTCCTGCCCCAACCGGAGGAGAGTGCCGGCCAGGCGGTGGCCATCGACCTGGACCAGCCCATGGCCCGGATCCTTGCCACCCTCAGCCGCTACCCCGTGGCCACGCGCCTGCTGCTCAGCGGCACCCTGATCGTGGCCCGGGACATCGCCCACGCCAAGCTCAAGGAGCGCCTGGACAGCGGCCAGGGTCTGCCCCAGTACCTCAAGGACCATATCGTCTATTATGCCGGCCCGGCCAAGACACCGGCCGGACGCGCCTCCGGGTCGTTCGGCCCCACCACCGCCGGCCGCATGGACGCCTATGTGCCGCTCTTCCAGGCCCAGGGGGCCTCGATGGTGATGCTGGCCAAGGGCAACCGTTCGGCGGTGGTCACCGACGCCTGCAAGCAATTCGGCGGTTTCTACCTGGGCTCCATCGGCGGACCGGCGGCCCGCCTGGGAAGGGATTGCATCACCCACATGGAGCTGCTGGAGTTTCCGGAGTTGGGCATGGAGGCCATTTACAAGATCCGGGTCAAGGATTTCCCGGCCTTCATCCTGGTGGACGACAAGGGCAACGATTTCTTCAAGGGGCTGCTGTGAACCCCCATCGGGCGATCAAAAAGACCGGGTTTTGAAGTCGCCAGCGTCGGCCGATACAGCCGGCTTGACTGTTTGTAAGATGATTTGATCCTTTTTCACGGGTTGCAACCATATTGGAAAGCGAGGTTCTATGAGAGATCTGGATGCGATTTTTTCCCCCCAATCGGTGGCCGTGGTGGGGGCGTCAACTACCCCCGGCAAGGTCGGCCACGACATTTTCGTCAACATCCTGAAAGGCGGGTACAAGGGGGTGCTCTACCCGGTCAATCCCAGTGCCGAGGCCGTGTCCAGCGTGCGGGCCTATCCCTCCATCGCGGATATTCCCTATCCCCTGGACCTGGCCATGATCATCGTGCCGCCCAAGGTCGCCGTCCAATCGGTGCAAGAGGCCATCGACAAAGGCGTCAAGGGCGTGGTGATCGTCTCGGCCGGTTTCAAGGAGATCGGCGGCGAAGGCCTTGCGATCGAACGCAAGATCGTGGCCATGTGCCGGGAGAGCAAGGTGCGTCTGGTGGGTCCCAACTGCCTGGGGGTGATCAACCCGCTGAACGAAGTGCGCCTCAACGCCAGCTTTTCGGCGCGCATGCCCAAACCCGGCAACGTGTCGTTCATCTCCCAGAGCGGCGCCCTGTGCACCGCCGTGCTCGATTTCGCCGCCGCCCGGGATTTCGGCTTCTCCAAGTTCATCTCCATCGGCAACAAGGCCGATGTGGACGAGGTCGATCTGCTCCGTTACTTCCATAAAGATCCCGACACCGAAGTGATCATGATCTACGTGGAAGAGCTGCAGCGCGGCCAGGAGTTCGTGCGGGTGGCCAAGGAGATCACCGGCGGCGACCGGCCCAAACCGATCCTGGTGATCAAGTCCGGGCGAACGAGCGCCGGGGCCCAGGCGGCCGCTTCCCACACCGGGTCCCTGGCCGGGTCCGAGGCGGTCTACGACGCTATTTTCCTCCAGTCGGGCATCATCCGGGTGCAGACCATCGACGAACTGTTCGATTTCGCCATCGCCTTTGCCTACAAAAACGAAAACGCCCTGGGCAAGATGCGCCGCAAGGTGCCCACCGGCAACCGGGTCGCCATCGTGACCAATGCCGGTGGCCCGGGCATCGTGGCCACCGACATGACCGTGGTCTCCGGTCTGGAGCTGGCCAGGTTCAGCGACGAGACGGTCGAGTCGCTCCAGAGCCACCTGCCGGCCACGGCCAACGTGCACAATCCGGTGGACATCATCGGCGACGCGGCCCAGGACCGCTACGAGGCCGCCCTGAACGCTGTGATCAAGGACGAGGCGGTGGACGGCGCCCTGGTGATCCTGACGCCCCAGTCCATGACCAACGCCATCGGCACGGCCGAGGCGGTGGTGCGCATCGCCAAGCGCTCGCCCAAGCCGATCCTGTGCTGTTTCATGGGGGTCGTCGACGTGTCGGCCGGCGTCAAATACCTCCAGGAGAACGGGGTGCCGGTCTACCCCTTCCCCGAACAGGCGGCCAAGGCCTTCGGCGCCATCTACCGCTACTCGAAATGGCTCAACCGCCAGGATCTGGCGCCCTTCAGCTTCAAGTTCGACAAACCCGCGGCCCGGGAGATCGTCGAAAGCAATTTGAAGGCGGGCAACACCTACCTCAACGAACTCTCCGGCCTCAACCTGCTCAAGTCCTACGGGTTCAACGTGCTGCCCACGGTGCTGGCCAAGACGCCCGACCAGGCCGTGGCCGAAGCCGAGAAGATCGGTTACCCGGTGGTCATGAAGATCGTCTCGCCCCAGATCATCCACAAATCGGATGCCGGCGGGGTGAAGGTCAACCTGGCCGACGCCGCCGCGGTGCGCGGCGCCTTCGATGCCATCGTGGCCAATGCCAGAGCCTACAAGGCCGATTGCCAGATCGACGGCGTGCTGGTGCAGAAGATGGCGCCCAAGGGCCAGGAAGTGATCCTGGGGGCCAACCGCTACCCCAAGTTCGGGCACCTGCTGATGTTCGGGTCGGGCGGGGTGATGGTGGAAGTGTTCAAGGACGTCACCTTCCGCCTGGCGCCCATCAGCCGCAGCAGCGCTCGCTTCATGGTGCGCGGCATCAAGGGCTACACACTGCTCAACGGTTTCCGGGGCATGCCCAAAGCGGACGGGGCCGCCATCGAAAAGCTGCTGGTGTGCCTCTCCAATCTGGTGACCGACCATCCGGAGATCAAAGAGCTGGACATCAACCCCCTGTTAGTGCATCCTGAAGGACAAGGGGCCACGGTGGCCGATTGCCGGTTCATCCTGGAAGCGTTGCCTTGATCCACGGCTGCCGGGGCCGCTTCGGACGTTCGACAGCCTCTTGAAATCGCCGCCCGGCGTGGGGTGCGCCGGGCGGGATTACGCCATGGTTCGCGTCTAAATTTGGTTTACCCGTCGGAACGCTTTCCGGAAGCGCGGTGACACGCGCCTCCGGCCGCCATCATGCAGAGTGTGCGGAGAGGAAAGGAGCGGGGCGATGACCAAGTCGATCTACTGGGCGGACAATTACATCGAAAAGCTGCGCGCGGCCGATGAAGCCATCCGGATCATCCGGCCCGGTCAGCGGGTCTTCATCGGTTCGGCTTGCGGCGAGCCTCAGATTCTGGTGCAGGCTCTCGCCGACAACGCCCATATGCTCAACGGCGTGGAGATCGTGCGCATGATGAGCCACGAGAGCGCGCCGCTCACCGAAATCGCCAACAAGACCTACGAAGCCAACCTGAGCATCCGGCACATCTACCTGGGGTCGGCCCGTTCGGAGAGCTTCAAGAACAATCTGCGCTTCGTGACGCCCATGAACATGTCCGAGGTGCCCAGTCTGTTCAAGAGCCGCAAGCTGCCCATCGACGTGGCCCTGATCCAGGTGGCGCCGCCGGACGACTTCGGCTGGATGAGCCTGGGGGTTTCGGTGGATGTCACCATGGCGGCCGCCTCTTCGGCCGGCAAGGTGATCGCCCAGGTCAACCCGTGCATGCCGCGGATCATGGGACACAGCTTCATACACGTCAACGATGTGGACCTGATCGTGGAGCACGAGGAAGATCTGCTCACCATCGCGCCGCCCCCCCGTTCGGAACTGGCCACCTGGATCGGCCGGCACATCTCGCGGCTCATCGAAGACGGCTCCACCCTGCAATTGGGCCTGGACGCCAACTCCCAGGCCACGGCCCAGGCCCTCTCCGACAAGAACGACCTGGGATTTCACTCCCAGTATATCACCAACGACATCATGAAACTGTACGCCATGGGCGTGATCACCAACCGCAAGAAGGGGTTGAACGACGGTAAGCTGGTGGCCTCGGCGGCCGTGGGAACCAAGGAGCTTTACGAATTCCTCCACGACAACCCGGCCATCGAATTTCATCCCACCGATTACGTCAACGATCCCTTCGTCATCTCCCGCCACAACCGCATGGTGTCGCTCAATGTGGCCAAGGTGGTGGATCTGACCGGCCAGGTGTCGGCCGAAGCCGTGGCCCAGACCCTGTTCGCCGGCGTGAGCGGCATCCCCGACTTCGTGCGCGGCGCCCGGCGCAGCCCGGGCGGCAAGTCGATCCTCATGCTGCGTTCGACCTCCGTCGACGGCAAGAAGAGCCGGATCATCCCCAGGATGAGCGACGATGCCGTGGTGGTTTCCCGGGGTGACGTGCATTACGTGGCCACCGAGTACGGGGTGGTCAATCTCTTCGGCAAGAGCCTGCAGGAGCGGGTGATCGCCATGATCAGCATCGCGCACCCCAAGTTCCGGGACGAGCTGTTCGAAGCGGCCAAGGAGATGCGCCTGGTGGGCCCCGAGCGCACCCTGGGCGAGGCGGCCAAGGCGGTCTACCCGGTCAACCTGGAAGACACGGTGGAGATCGACGGCCAAACGATCACCATCCGGCCGGCCAAGCCCGTGGACGAGCGCCGCATCCAGGAGCATTACTACACGCTGAACAAGGACGATGTGTTCCTGCGCTTCTTCCACGAGAAGACCAGCTTCGAGCGCTGGGAAGTGGAAGGCAAATCCCAGATCGACTACAAGAAGGACCTGACCCTCATCGGCATCATCGGCGAGTCCGGCTTCGGACGGGTGGTGGGGGTCTCCGAATACCTGCTGCTGCTGGAAAGCAACATGGCCGAAGTGGCCTTCACGGTAAGCAAGGAGTTCCAGGGCAAGGGCCTGGGCAAGATCTTCCTGCGCAAGATGGCCGCAGCGGCCCGGGAACAGGGCATCTCCGGTCTGGTGGCCTACACCGCGGCCCACAACCAGGCCATGATCCGTCTCTTCAAGACCCTGCCATATAAGACCCACACCACCTTCGACGGCGAGGCCGTCACCCTGAGCTGCAAGTTCGACGAACTCAAGGAGTGACCCGTTCGAAAAGGCGCCGGGTTCATCCCTGCGAAACAAGCCCCTCCGATCCGGCGAATCACGCCCCCTTGTCCGTTGCGGCGGACCAGGGGGTATTTTTTTCTTGACCCGGCCCGCGCTTGTCGTTAACAACTGCGTTCGATTCGGTTTACTGAACCTGCGGATGCACGGCACCACGCGACCACGGATCTGGACTGAGTAAAAAGGCACGAACCGCAATGCCCCCGTTTGCCATCGAAAACATCCTCGAACTGGATCGCCGCCACGTCTGGCACCCCTACGCCGCCATGGTCGATCCCCCACCGGTCTTTCCCGTGGCCGCCGCCCATGGCGTGCGGCTGCGCCTCGCGGACGGCCGCGAACTCATCGACGGCATGTCCTCCTGGTGGGCCGCCATCCATGGCTACAATCACCCGGCCTTGAACGCCGCCATGCACGAACAGATCGACCGCATGGCCCACGTCATGTTCGGCGGTCTGACCCATGGGCCGGCGGTGGCGCTGGCCGAGCAGCTGACGGGGATCGCCCCGGCCGGGCTCGCCTCGGTCTTCTTCTGCGACTCCGGATCGGTCGCGGTGGAAGTGGCCATCAAGATGGCCCTCCAGTACTGGATCGCCCTGGACAGGCCGGAGAAGAACCGGCTGCTCACCATCCGGGGCGGCTACCACGGCGACACCTTCGGCGCCATGGCGGTGTGCGACCCGGTGACCGGCATGCACGGCATGTTCCGTGCCCACCTCACCCCCCATTTTTTCGCCGACCGGCCCACGTGTCGCTTCGACGGCCCCTGGGATGAAAGGGATCTGGAAAGCTTCCGGCAATTGATCACGGTGCACCACGATCAACTGGCGGGCGTGATCCTGGAGCCGATCCTCCAGGGTGCCGGCGGCATGTGGCCTTACCACCCCGAATATCTGCGCGGCGTGGCGCGCTTGTGTGAGCAGTACGATGTGCTGCTGATCCTGGACGAGATCGCCACCGGCTTCGGCCGCACCGGCCGGCTGTTCGCCGCCGAGCACGCCGACCTCCGGCCCGACATCCTCTGCCTGGGCAAGGCCCTCACCGGCGGTTGCATGAGCCTGGCCGCCACCCTGGCCACCCGTCGGGTGAGCGATACGATCAGCGCCGGCGGGGCGGGCGTCTTCATGCACGGCCCCACCTTCATGGCCAACCCCCTGGCCTGCGCCGCGGCCCTGGCCAGCGTGAAGCTGCTGCTGGGCTCGGACTGGCAGACGCGTGTCCGCGCCATGGAGGCCCAGATGGCCCGGGAGCTGGCCCCCTGCCGGGATCTGCCCCAGGTGGCCGACGTGCGCACCATCGGCGCCGTAGGCGTGGTCGAACTGCACCGGCCGGTTGCAATGCGCCGCATCACGCGCCGTTTCGTGGAGCGGGGGGTCTGGCTGCGGCCCTTCGGCCGGCTGGTCTACATCATGCCGCCCTATATCATCACGGCCGACGATCTGACCCGCTTGACCACGGCCATGGTCGAGACCATCGCCGAAGAGCAGGGGGGGGCCGCATGAATGCCAAGTGGGCTTTCGTCGCGTCGGCGCTCGCCGCGCGCCAGGAACGGATGCAGCTGCGGCAACTGGTGCCGGTGGAGAGCCGGGACGGTGCGGCCATCGAGGTCGGCGGCCGCCGGATGCTCAACTTCTGCTCCAACGACTACCTCGGTCTCGCCCGCCATCCGCTGCTCAAGGCCCGCGCCGCCGATTATCTTTCGCGATTCGGCACCGGCAGCGGCTCCTCGCGTCTGATCTGCGGCAATCACGACTACTTCTGCGGCGTGGAGGCGCGCCTGGCGGCCTTGAAGGGGACCGAGGCCGCCCTGGTGCTCAACTCCGGTTTCCAGGCCAACGCCACCATCCTGCCGGCCCTGGCCGACCGCGAGACGTTGATTCTTTCGGACCAGCTCAACCACAACAGCCTGATTCAAGGCGCCCGCTTGGCGCGCTGCCGTGTGGAGATCTTTGCCCACAACGACATGGTCCACCTCCGGGAGCTGCTCGAGCGCCATCATGATGCGTTCGGGCGGATTCTCATCGTCACCGAATCGGTCTTCAGCATGGACGGGGACCTTTGCCCGCTCGACGCGATGGAAGCCCTTGCCAACGAATTCAATGCCATTCTGGTGGTGGACGAAGCCCATGCCACCGGCGTCATCGGGCCCCGGGGCATGGGGCTCACCTGCGGCCACGGAGTGGATGTGACCATCGGCACCTTCAGCAAGGCCTGCGGCGGTTTCGGCGCCTATGTGGCCGGCTCGCGCCGGCTGTGCGATTATCTGGTCAACTGCTGCGCCGGCATCATCTACTCCACGGCCCTGCCGCCGGCGGTGCTGGGGGCCGTGGAAGCCGCCCTCGAGCTGATTCCCAATATGGAAGGCGAGCGCCGGCGCCTGCATGCCAACGCCGAGTTGCTCCGGTCGTCGCTGGTGCGCATGGGCTGGGACTGCGGCCCGTCGGCCACCCAGATCGTTCCGGTGATCGTGGGTTCGGAAGGCGAAACGCTGGCGCTCTCCCAATGGCTCAGCGGACATGGCATCTACGCCTCGGCCATTCGGCCGCCGACGGTGGCGCAGGATAAATCAAGAATTCGTCTGGCGGTCACGGCGTTGCACACGGAGGAAGATATTCAAGGTGTGATCGCAGCTTTCGAGAGTTGGAAAAGATGATGCGGTTACCCCATAAGCTTTTTATCACCGGTACCGGCACCGACGTCGGCAAGAGCGTCACGGCGGCCATGCTCCTGGCCGGCACCCGGGGATACTACTGGAAGCCGGTGCAGAGCGGTCTGGACCCGGCCAGTGACAGCGAGTGGGTCCAGCGCGTCACCGGCCTGCCGCCGGCCCATTTTCTGCCGGAAACCTACCGGCTGCGCACCCCTTTGTCGCCCCACGCCGCCGCAGCCCTGGACGGGGTGCGCATCCAACTGGCCGCCTTCCGGCTGCCCGAGCCTCCGGCGCCGGGTCATCTGATCGTCGAGGGGGCCGGCGGCGTGCTGGTGCCGCTCAACGAACAGGATTTCATGCTGGATTTGATCGTGCAGCTGGCCCTGCCGGTGCTGGTGGTGGCCTCGAGCCGTCTGGGGACCATCAACCACACCCTGTTGACCCTGCAGGCCCTGCGCAGTCGCCCGCTCTCCGTGGTCGGGGTCGTCCTGAACGGACCGCCGGACCCGGGCAACCGCCGGGCCATCGAACATTTCGGAAAAGTACCGGTGGTGGCCCAGATCGAACCCCTGCCGGCGGTTACGCCGGAGGCGCTGCGCGCAACCTTCGCCCGCCATTTCCACGCAGCGATCACGGCCCCGGTCCTTTCGGCGGAGGCCTGAATTTTGTTCGGCGGAAATGTCTGTGGTGACAACACAATTTGATCTTGCCAACGGTTTGCGAATATGTTTTTGTAAAAACCTTTTTAACTACCCTCTTGCCAGCCTCGTCCCCCTCAGGCGTTTCGCTTGGATCCGGTCCCTGCGACAGCCTGGCTATAAATGATCCGCATGGGGCGAGGGACACAGAAAAGGAGCAAATCGATGTCAAAAACCATGCAAACGGTAGACGGCAACACCGCAGCGGCCCATGTGGCCTACGCCATGAGCGATGCGGCCGCCATCTACCCCATCACTCCTTCGTCGCCCATCGGCGAAATTTGCGATGAATGGGCGGCCAATGGGCGCAAGAACATCTTCGGTCAGGAAGTCCTGATCCGGCAGATGCAAAGCGAGGCCGGCGCCGCGGCGGCGGTGCACGGGTCCTTGGCCGCGGGCGCCCTGACCAGCAGCTTCACCGCCTCGCAGGGATTGCTGCTGATGATTCCCAACATGTACAAGATGAGCGGCGAACTGCTGCCGGGCGTGCTGCACGTCACCGCCCGGGCCGTGGCCGCCCACGCCCTGAGCATTTTCGGCGATCATCAGGACGTGATGGCCGTGCGCCAGACCGGCTTCGCCATGCTGGCCTCCAACTCGGTGCAGGAGGCCATGGACCTGGCCCTGGTATCCCACCTGGCCGCCATCGAATCCAGCGTGCCCTTCGTGCACTTCTTCGACGGCTTCCGCACCAGCCACGAGATCCAGAAGATCGAGATGATCGACTACGCCGACATGGCCAAACTGGTGAACATGAAGGCTGTGGCCGCTTTCCGCGCCCGGGCCAGCAATCCCGAGAACCCCAGGCTGCGCGGCACGGCCCAGAACCCGGACATTTACTTCCAGGGTCGCGAGGCGGCCAATCCCTATTATCTGAAGGTGCCGGGCATCGTCGAACAGTATATGGGCAAAGTCGGCGACCTCACCGGCCGGCGCTACCAGCTCTTCGACTACGTGGGCGATCCCAAGGCCGAGCAGATCATCATCTCCATGGGCTCTTCCTGCGAGACCATTCAGGAAGTGGTCAACCACCTCAACGCCCAGGGCCAGAAGCTGGGCTTGATCAAGGTGCGCCTGTTCCGGCCTTTCTCCGCCCAGCATCTGCTGGCGGCGATTCCCGAAAGCGCCCGCATCCTCACCGTGCTGGACCGCACCAAAGAGCCCGGCGCCCTGGGCGACCCGCTCTACCTGGATGTGTGCGCCGGTCTCATGGAGCACGGCCGCCGGCTCACGGTGCTCAACGGCCGCTACGGCCTGGGCTCCAAGGAGTTCACGCCCTCCATGGTCAAGGCCGTATACGACAACATGGCCGCCGCCAGGCCCAAAAATCATTTTACCGTGGGCATCGTCGATGACGTGACCCACACCTCCCTGGAAGTCAAGGAAGGCTTCGACGTCTCCCTTAAAGGCACCGTGCAGTGCAAGTTCTGGGGCCTGGGGGCCGACGGCACCGTGGGCGCCAACAAGAGCGCCATCAAGATCATCGGCGACAACACCGACATGTACGCCCAGGCGTACTTCGCCTACGACTCGAAGAAATCGGGCGGCGTCACCATCAGCCACCTGCGCTTCGGCAAGAGCCCGATCCAGTCGACCTATCTCATCGACGCGGCCGATTACATCGCCTGCCACAACCCGGCCTACGTGAACATCTACGACGTGCTCGAAGGCATCAAGCCCGGCGGCACCTTCATGCTCAACAGCCCCTGGAGCGCCGAGGAGATGGAAGTCAGACTGCCGGCCGCCATGCGCCGCACCATCGCCAAGAAGAAGCTCAAATTCTACAACATCGACGCCGTGAAAATCGCCGGCGACGTGGGGTTGGGCGGCCGCATCAACATGATCATGCAGGCGGCCTTCTTCAAGGTCTCCGGCGTGCTGCCGGTGGACCAGGCCCTGGATCTGCTCAAGAAAGAGATCAAGAAGATGTTCGGCAAGAAGGGCGAGAGCCTGGTGAAGATGAACCAGGACGCCGTGGACCACACCCTGGGGCATTTGTCGGAAGTCAAATACCCGGCGGCCTGGGCCAACGCCAAAGAAGGCGAGACCCAGGAGACCCAGGTGCCCCAGTGGGTGACCGAAGTGATGCAGCCCATGCTGGCCCAGCAGGGCGACCGCCTGCCGGTGAGCGCCTTTACCCCCGACGGTCTTTTCCCGGCGGCCACCACCCGGTACGAAAAACGCGGCGTGGCCATCAACGTGCCCGAATGGATCATGGACAATTGCATCCAGTGCAACCAGTGCGCCATGGTCTGCCCGCACGCCGCCATCCGGCCCTTCCTGGTGACCGAAGAAGAGCTGGCCAAGGCGCCGGCCGGCTTCGAAGCCAAGAAGGCCATCGGCAAGGAACTGGCAGGGTACAAGTTCCGCATGCAGGTCTATACGGAAGACTGCATGGGCTGCGGCAACTGTGCCGACATCTGCCCGGCCAAGGTCAAGGCCCTGGTGATGAAGCCCCTGGAGACCCAACTGGCGACCCAGGTGCCCAATCAGCAATATGCTGCCACCCTGCCGCTGCGCGAGACGCTGGCCAAGCGCGACAGCGTCAAGGGCAGTCAATTCTACCAGCCGCTGCTGGAGTTCTCCGGCGCCTGCGCCGGCTGCGGCGAAACGCCCTACGCCAAGTTGATCACCCAGCTCTTCGGCGAGCGCATGATCATCGGCAACGCCACCGGCTGCACCTCCATCTGGGGCGGCTCGGCGCCTTCCATTCCTTACTGCGTCAACAAGGATGGTCACGGCCCGGCCTGGGGCAACTCCCTGTTCGAAGATCCGGCCGAGTTCACCTACGGCATGCTGCTGGGCCAGTTGCAGCAGCGCCGGCTGCTGGCCAAGATGGCCGAAGAGGCCCTGGCCGGCGACATCGACGCCGAACTCAAGGCCGCCTTGTCCGGCTGGCTGGCCAACATGAAAGATCCCGAAGAATCCAAACGCTACGGGGACCAGTTGAAAGCCCTGCTGCCCAAGGCCAAAAGCAATCCCCTGCTGGCCCAGATTCACGCCATGGCCAATCTGTTCACCAAGAAATCCTACTGGGTCTTCTGCGGTGACGGCGCGGCCTATGACATCGCCTACGGCGGCATCGACCATGTGCTGGCCTCGGGCGAAGACATCAACATCATGGTCTACGACACCGAGGTGTACTCCAACACCGGCGGCCAGAGCTCCAAGGCCACGCCCACCGGATCGATCGCCAAGTTCGCGGCCTCGGGCAAGAAGACCGCCAAGAAGGACCTGGGCGCCATGGCCATGACCTACGGCTATGTCTATGTGGGCAGCATCGGCATGGGCGCCAACAAGCAGCACACCCTCAAGACCCTGCTGGAGGCCGAAGCCTATGACGGCCCGTCGCTGGTGCTGGCCTATGCGCCCTGCATCAACCACGGCATCAAGAAGGGCATGGGCAAGACCCAGGAAGAGACCCGCCTGGCCGTGGCCAGCGGCTACTGGCCGCTCTACCGCTACAACCCGCTGCTGGCCCTGGAGGGCAAGAATCCCTTTGTGCTGGATTCCAAGGCGCCCGACGGCAGCCTCAAGGAGTTTCTCGCCGGCGAGGTGCGCTATGCCTCGCTGCAGAAACTCTTCCCGGCCGAAGCCGAACGGCTGCATGCCCAGCTGGCCAAGGAGACGGCCCTGCGCTACGAGCGGCTCCAGCGCATGGCCGACTACAAGCCGGCCGAGCCCAAGGTGGAGGGTGCCGTTGCACCGGCCGCCGGCGAAGATCCGTCCAAACCGGACGTCTGCACCTTGTCTTCCACCGCCGAACACGGCGGCGACGAGGCCTGCGACGACGGTCGGGCCGGCAAGTAAATTGAGTCTTTAACGCGAAGTAAGGCAGAAGGCCGCTTCATCGCCCGATGGAGCGGCCTTGTTTTCAGAAAGCGGTCTCAGAATGCCCGAGCCAACCACCTCCCAAGCGCCCCAATGCCGCCGCTGCGGCACCTGCTGCGCCAAGGGCGGTCCGGCCCTGCATCGGGCCGACCGGGAGGTGGTCGACAGCGGCAAGATCCCGCTCAACCATCTTTTCACCATCCGCCAGGGCGAACCGTCCTACGACAACATCCGCCGGGCCTATGCCCCGGCCGCCGGCGACATCATCAAGGTCAAGGGGGCCGCGGACAATGACGCCACCTGCATCTTCCTGGACCAGGAGCGGGTGGGCTGCGACATTTACGACGCCCGGCCGGTGGAGTGCCGCGTGCTCACCTGCTGGGACACCCGTGCCATCATGGCCATGTACGACCAGGAGCGCCTCACCCGTGCCGATCTGCTCGCCCGGCTGCCCGGGCTCAACGACCTGGTGGCCGAACACCAGCAGCGCTGCGACTACGGGCGGGTGGCCCTGTGGGCCGATCACATCCGGCAGGGCCGGGACGCCGACGAAGCGACCCAGTCGCTGCTCGACGCCATCCGCTACGACCACAGCCTGCGCCAAGTGGCCGTCTCCCGCGGCCTGGACCCCGGCCTGCTCGAATTTCTCTTCGGCCGGCCGCTGAGCCTCACCATCCGCATGTTCCGGGTCAAGCTGGCCAAAAAAGCAGAGCAGGTGACCATCGTGCCCGCGCTTTGACAACCCCCGCTTTCTGCGCGCCGGATGGCCTGTAATATCAGAGAGGTTGCAGAAAACCGCCAGCCGGCATAGGGTGAACGGGAACGACCCACCGCAGGTCCCCGCTTCAAGATCGCATCGTTGAGGAGGTTCCTTGAAAGGCGGCTTCATTAAATACGGATCTTGCCCGGCTATCTTGATCGCAATCCTCGCCCTGGGCGCCTGCCGCCTGGGAATGCCGGCCGCCCTGCCCGGAGGGCCTGTGCAAAAGGGGCGTGTGCTGGCCGTTCCCGCCGATCAGGCCTATACCGGAGCCTACATCGATTTCGGTCCTACCGAAGACGACGTGACCCTGGCAGCCATCGAAGATTTCGAGAGGCTGGTGGGAAAGCGCCAGGCCATCGTGGCCTTTTCCAACAACTGGGGCAAAAATCGTTTTCCCCGGCACAATCTGGATCTCATCGCCGATCACGGCGCCGTGCCGCTGGTCTACTGGCTGCCTTGGGAGAGCCGTCAGGATTGGGATGCCAAGCGCATCGACCGGTACCCCCTGTACGATATCCTGGCAGGAAAGTACGATGCCTATCTTTCGGATTGGGGAGAACAGGCCCGCGACTTCGGTCGGCCGCTGCTCGTGGCCTGGGGGATCGAGATGAACGGCAATTGGTTCCCCTGGTCCGGCCTGTTTTACGGGGGGGGCGCCCCGGCGCCGCCAGGCGCGGCCGGCCCTTTTGCCGGGCCGGAGCTTTACCAGCGCGCCTATCGCTATGTGGTCGACAAAGTGCGCGGCCGCGGTGCGCAGAACATTCAATGGGTCCTGCATCTGAATTCCGGAACCGTCCCGGATGAAGCCTGGAACGTCTATAAGAGTTACTACCCGGGGTCCGATTATGTGGATTGGCTCGGGTTGAGCGCCTACGGGCAGCAATATCCCTATCAGAAGTTCTGGTCGGTGGACGAGGTATTCATCAGCTCCTACCGCGAAATTGCGGCGGTCGATCCGGACAAACCGGTCCTTCTGGCCGAATGGGGGGTCGGCCATTTCCCCCGATCCGGCAGCATGAGCCGGTGGATCGCGGAATTCTTCCGGCGCATTCCCGCCGAGTGCCCGCGGATACATGCCGCGATCTATTGGCATGAGCTCTGGCAGAATCATGACGGCAGTTGGAGCAATCTGAGGGTCAATGCCACTGAAGAAGCATTGGCGGCATATCGCAAGGGTGTCGCCCAAGCATATTGGCTCGATCACCCTTTGTGGGTAGAAGAAAAAACGGCGCATTAACTTGCGGTCGCGGCAAACGGCACCAATCCCTATCTTACAACTCAGGAGGAAATTATGAGAAACGGTTTATTGGGCATGCTGGTGGTGTGTTGGGCGCTGATGGCAGCGGTCTCGGTCCAAGCGGATACCGCCGAGGTGGCGATCAAAGATGCCGTGGTCTGTCGCGAGGTGGTCGACCGTGCCCCCGTGGGTGCCGCGGAAGTCTTCCCCAAGGACCTGCCCCGGGTCTACTGCTTCTGCCGGGTCACGGGCATGCAGGGCGAGGGTGCCATCGTCCACAACTGGTACTACCAGGGCGCCCTGAAGGCCTCCATCAAACTGCCCGTGCGCGCCGCCAACTGGCGCACCTGGAGCTACAAGGCCATTTCCCCCGACCAGGCCGGCGAGTGGATGGTGGAGATCTTGACCGAAAGCGGCACGGCCCTGGAGAGCGTGGTCTTTAACGTTCAGTAGAAGCTATGGGTTTCATGCATTGCTCGTCGGTTAACCACCTGCATCGATGAGACTAGATAGTAAAACCGTCGACCACAGCCTTGGCTTGATTGGACAGGTGGGCAAGGTCTTCGGCATTGCCGGCCACACATTTGCTTTCGGTCTCCATTTCGACCATGATATTTCTAAGCTCGCTGATATCCTTGGAAATGTTCATCGATGTCGAAGAATTTTGCTGAATGTTATCGCTGAGTTCTCGGATGCCCAACGATGCCTGGTAGACATTGTCGGAAATTTCGGTCGTAGTGGTAGATTGTTGTGAGACGGCCGACGCAATGTCCGTGATGCCTTGATTGACTGCATGGATGGTGCTGATGATACGGCCGAGTTCTGCGACCGCCTGTTGTGTTGATTCGCGGATGCCTTCGATCTTCCCTTGGATGCTCTGGGTAGCGGTGGTGGTTTGGCGGGCCAGCTCTTTGATTTCGTTGGCGACAACCGCAAATCCTTTGCCCGCCTCACCGGCTCGGGCCGATTCAATCGTGGCATTCAAGGCCAATAAGTTCGTCTGCTCGGATATTTCGGAAATGGTTGCGGTGACGCTGTCGATATCACCGGCAGACTTGTCCAAAGCTTGGACCATCTGCGAAACCTGCTGCGATTGGTCTACCGCCGTTTCACTGATCTGACGGGTTCGATCGGCACTGCCGGAAATCTGCTTGATCGTAACCGCCAGTTCATTAGCTGCATGGGTCATGGCTTCGATGTTGGCGGAGGCCTGTTCGACGGCGGCGGCCGCACCATGCATTCCATTGCTCATGTGCTGCGCGGCCTCGTCCACATTGACCGCACGTCCCGCCACCATATTGGATTTTGCCAGCATCTTCTGTGAGATCGTGCTCAGGGATTCGGAAGAGATTTTGACAGTACCCGCATTCGTGGATGCATCGGTGAGAACCTTTTGCATGCGCTCCAGGAATATATTGATGTCTTCGGCCAAGCCCCCCATTTCATCGCTGGTCTGAAGCCTGATACGCCGGGTCAAATCGCCATTGGCCGCTTTACCGAAAACATGGATGATCGTTTTGATGCGTTGCACCACAAAATGATTGATGAACCAATAGCAGATTATGATCGAAACGACCATGACAAGCCCGCCGGCCAGCAGGAAGGTCATGGTCAAACGTTTAATTTGAGCGATGATGGTGCTGATGTCCTTCGGGATAACGATCACCCCCACGATATGCCCGGTAAAGTCTTTCAACGGTCCGATGAAGGTAAGATAGTGTCCGCCAGCGCGATTAGTGGATCGTACCACTTGAGGCCGTTCCGACTCGATCGCTCTTCGAATGGAAGGGAAAATGATCGGGTCGAGATAAAACTGTTTGGACTTGGCCTGGGTTTCAAACGCGTCGCCCTGGGGGAGGACCACCGCCGCTTCGAACCCATAATGCTCCTCGAAATCCGCAAAAAATTGATCGTTCAGCGCCCCGCCGAACTCCACCGACCCGATGTGCCGGCCATTGCTGCAAACCGGCGATAGCCCCCTGACCCCGAGGCCGAAACGCCCTTTTTCAAGCCCTTTCGCCGGTCGAAGGGTTTGGTTCACTTGAAGGACCGTGGGCCGAATGGCGCTCAGGTCGTCACCGAATTTATCAGGCTGGTGAAGCCTGAGAAACGAAGTGGCCGGCGGCAGGTGAAATTGGAACTGATCCACGTTGACCGCTCCTTTGATCCGTTCATAGATCGGCAGTGTGAGGCGTTGGAGGCGATCGCGGTCGGCGTCGGCCAGTGCTTGCTGAACCTCCGGCAGATTGGCCACAAGTTCAGCCAACGCATAGGAACGGTAAGCGGCTTGACCGAGGAGATCCGTCACCTGGCTATAGCATTGCGCCAAGCTCCTCTCGACGGCTGCATGGGTACTCTCCTTTTTATCATGGTAATCGAACCATAATATGGAACTGATAGTCAACACGGTCATCGAACCGACAATCCACATCAGCTTAGCCCTGATACTGCCAAAAAATTTGAGTTTCATAGGAAGTCCCTTTGTTTCAAAATTTAGTGGAATAAGGTCTATTGCTGGCTTCTATTTCGGGATGTTGAAAAAGTATCTTAAGTAGTAAGCGCCCCCCGGACTTACCAAAAAATGACAGGTAACACCGGTCACTCCCCGGCTTAATCGGTTGTGACGATGCATCCTGCGCTTGTCTGGTTTGTATTATTAGTGATTTGAGTACGGTAGCGGCCAGTTCGCCTGGAGTGGCCTTTGGGGCGGTGCTATACTCCGGCATCGGCTTAGGGGCGAGCCTGGGATCAATTGTTGATAATCACTTAATTATTGATTAATCAAGTAAACCTCATTTGTCGGGATTTCAATCCACCAGGTGAGGGCAGCTCTATACCATGGCCCTGTCTTTTCGGAAAAAAATAGACCCAGGGGTCCCAATGCGTGTCTTGTTGGTGGCCCTGTTCGTGCCGCTGATCATGACGGCCGTTGTGCTGACCAGTTATCTTTCCTATCGAAATGGCCAGCGGGCGATTGCGGATGTCTCGAATCGATTGTGTCTGGAAATCGCTGCTCACATTGAGGGACATTTGAAATCTTTCCTGACCGCTCCCGTGCAGATCAATCGCATCAACGCAGATGCGCTGCGGTCTGGATGGCTGCCTATCGAGGCCCCCACGGTTTTGGAGCGCCATTTCTGGAAACAGGCAAAGGTCTTCGATTCAGCCACCAGCATCTATTTCGGCAACACGGCGGGAGGCCTGGCTGATGCAGGAAGAGAATACCACGGTGGCGATCTGTACGTAATCAGCACAGACAAATTCAAAAGCGGTCCGTTCAGGAAATATGCAACGGATGGGATGGGAAACCGCACATCGCTGCTTGCGATCATTTCTGATTTCGATGCCCGCCAACGCCCCTGGTACCAGGGCGCCGTCGACAAGGGAACGCTGACCTGGAGCGATGTCTATGTGTTGTTCACAGGTCATGATATGGCCATTTCGGCCAGCCTCCCGGTCCGAGATGATAACGAAAAATTGCTGGGCGTGGTCTCGGTGGATCTTTCCTTGGCGCACCTTGGCGCCTTTCTGCAGAGCATGCAATTCGGGAAAACCGGTATCGGTTTTATTGTGGAGCGCTCCGGTTTGTTGATCGCCTCTTCAACCCCTGAGAAACCATTTTCCGAAGCGATAGGCGGCAATGCCCGTCGTCGGTTTTTTGCATATGAAAGTCTACATCCGTTGATTCGAAACGCAGCCCGGCAGTTGGGACAGCATTTGGGTGGTTTCAAAAACATGACGGGGCCGAAGCAAATGACTGTCACCATCGGAGACCAGCGCTATTTCATTCAAGCATCGCCGGCACGAATCGATTCCGGCCCGGATTGGCTTATTGTGGTGGTTATCCCCGAGTCGGACTTCATGGCACCTATTCACGCCAACAACCGCACCACATCCCTGCTCATCCTTGCGACGCTGGTAGTTGCCATCTTTTTAGGCGCCCTGGCCGCTCGGAGGATCAGCCAGCCGATCAGACACCTCAAATGTTTCGCCCAGGCTCTGGCCCAAGGCCACCGAGTGCAACCTGTTCCGGAACAAGCCCGGATAAAGGAAATCGGGGAATTGACCCAATCATTCAACCAGATGGCAAGACAATTGGGCAACAACATGGAAAGCCTGATGGCTGAAATCACCGATCGCAAGCAAACTGAGAAAGCGCTTCGTGAGAGCGAAGAACGCCTGGAACTTGTTTTGAAAGGGGCCGACCTGGGCTTGTGGGACTGGAACTTGCCCACCGGAGAAGTGGTCTTCAACGAACGCTGGGCACAAATGCTTGGCTACACGCTGTCGGAAATACATCCCCATGTGAGTACGTGGGAAGCAGCCATCCATCCCGATGACCTCTCTTCCGTAACAATGGCTTTAAACGATCACCTCGAAGGGCGCACCCCCATCTACCGGGCCGAGCACCGGTTGCGCACCAAATCCGGGAAGTGGCGCTGGATCGCTGATGTAGGCAAAGTATTTGTGCGTGATGAAAAGGGAAGTCCTGTGCGCGTGGTAGGTATTCACGAAGATATCGAGGAGCGTAAGCAGGGGGAAACTCGTCTCCGTAAAACCCTCAAAGAAAAGGAAGTGTTGCTGCAGGAGATCCACCACCGGGTGAAGAACAATCTGGCGGTGGTCCTCAGCTTGCTGAACCTGCAAAGCAAACGCACCGGAGACGATAATGTCCGCAAATCTTTGATGGAGAGTCAGGCCCGGGTAAGAGCCATGGCATTGATTCATGAGTCGTTTTATCAGAATAAGGACCTGTCCTTAATCCATTTCGAAGAATATGTGCGCAAATTGGTTCGTGATCTGCAATCACTCTACGAGGGTGCCGACAGTCGGATCGAAGTGATTTACGATATTCAGGGGATTGAGTTAGAGGTTGGCCAGGCGGTCTCTTGTGGGTTGGTAATCAATGAATTGATGACCAATGTGTTGAAGCATGCGTTCCCCGACAAGCGAGAGGGAGAGGTAAAGATCTCAGCCAGAATCTGGTCGGACGGTAAGGCTGAACTCCAAATTCGCGATAACGGCATCGGGCTGCCTCCGGGAATGGAGTGGGAGCGCTCAGGAACATTGGGGTTGAGGTTGGTTTCATTGATGGTCGAACAATTGTCCGGGACCTGGCGGATCGAAAACACAGGGGGCGTGGAAGTGACTATTCAGTGGGACATCAAATCTTCGCGAACGGCATAATGGTATGATCCATCCAGGCATTTTAATGGTGGAGAACGAACGGCTTCTGGCCGGGGATCTTGAAGCCACGCTGAAGGGGTTCGGTTATCGCGTGTGCGGCCGCCTCAGCTCCGGTGATGCCGCCGTGAGGCACGTCACCCGAGGGGGGGCTTGTTTTGACGGATATCAAGCTGGAAGGCGCCATGGACGGCATTGAGGCTGCAGAAAAAATCAAGGCACGATTCAGCGCCCCGCTGGTTTATTTGACGGCACATTCAGGCAAAGAGCTTCTGCATCGCGCCAAGAAAACGGCGCCGCATGGATATCTACTCAAGCCTTTCCATCCCGGGGAGCTGCTGGCCGCCATCGAGATGGCCCTGGCAAACCACGCGTTGATGGAGTCCTTGCACGCCAAAAACCAGGCGCTGGAACAGGCACTGGAAAAAGCCGGGGGGCTTCGGGGTTTCCTTGCAATTTGTTCTTATTGCAAAAACATTCGCAATGAAAAAGGGGGGTGGGAGAATCCGGAAAGATTCATCGAAACACACGCTCCCGCAAGAATTTCCCACAGTATTTGTCCGAAATGCGCTGAGAAGTTTTTCCCGGATCTGAAAATATATGACCACAATGGACTTTTGCGATAGAGGGGTGCAAAACGAAGGTCAACTTTGCCCCCGGGCTGATCATTCGCCAGGAGAAGCATGCGTATGGCGGACAAGAGTATCCTGATCGTGGAAGACGAACGCATCCTTGCCGAGGATCTCAAGGAAATCTTGCTCGAGATGAAGTACTGCGTGAGCGGCATCGCCTGCTGCAGTGAAGAGGCGCTGGAGCACGTTGCAAAGCACCCTGTCGACTTGGTCCTGATGGACATCAAGCTCAAAGGCGAAACGGATGGAATTCAAACCTCGGAAAGTCTCAAGCTTCAATATGGCATCCCCATCGTTTATATTACAGCCTATTGCGATGATACGATTTTAGCAAAGGCAAAAGCAACAGAACCGCTCGGCTATATCATCAAGCCTTACCGCGCCAGCGAAATTAAGGCGACTATCGAGATTGCATTGCACAAGGCTGGCACCGAGAAGAAGTTGAGAGGTACATACTGCCAGCTAGAGCGGCTGGTCAAGCAGCGGACCGTCCAGCTGGCGGAGACCAATGCTGCTCTGAAAGAACTTCTGGAGTTTCATGAAAAGGAAAAAATGGATATCATCCAGGCACATGCCGAGAATTTGAAAACACTGGTAATTCCTCACCTGGATACCATCACGATGAAATCCTCCGCCAAAGAAGTGGGCGACCTGATGAGAGTCGTCAAGCACAACCTCGAAAGCATATCCCGCTCATCTGGCCATAACCCTTTTAGCCGATTGAACCTCACTTCGATGGAGACACGGGTGGCCGAGCTGATTCGGCAAGGTCGATCGAGCAAGGAAATCGCACAACTGCTCGGAATTACTGTCCGGGGGGTAACCTTCCACCGGGATAGCATCCGCCGAAAGATCGGCATTCATAAGAGCAAAACAAGTCTCAAAGCTGCCTTGAGTCGCATCAAAGAGTAAAAAGCAGGGGCAGGCCGCGAGCTGAAAGTCATTTTCAAGCGATCGGAACAAGGCTTGAGATCAGGTATAGAGTTCCGGCCGGCGGTTGGGAAAGAAGTGGCGCATGGGGTGGCTGCGCACGGCTTCATAGGCGCTGGCCTTGAGATCGACGACCAGCAGGCCTTCGTCGTCGCTGAGGCGGCTGGCGATGGGGTTGCCGGCCGGGTCGAAGACCACGGCGTTGCCGGGGAAGGTGAGGCCTTTGCCGTTGGCGCCCCACTGGTTGCAGGCCACCACGAAGACGCCGTTGTCGTAGGCCCGGGCCGGCAGGTGGCGCAGCCAGGACTGGTGCTTGGTCTGGGCGTCGCCCCGTGGCGAGGCGTGGGGCAGAAAGAGGATCTGGGCCCCCTTGGCGGTCATGGCCGTGGCGAGTTCGGGGAAGTGGCCGTCGTAGCACAGCTGGATGCCGAAAACGGCCTGGGGCGCGTGGAAGACGGGCACCGTGTCGCCGGCGGCGAAGACCGGGCGTTCGTTGGGCGCCAGGTGCAGCTTGCGGTAGACCTCTATCTCTCCGGTCGGCCAGAAGACAAATTGGCTGGCAAAAGGCAAGCCGTGAGGGTTGCGCTCGGCCAGACCGGCAAGGATAATAATTTGGGTCTCTCGCGCCAAGTCGGACAAGGATGTGGTCTCGGGGCCAGGATAGGGCAGGGCGATGGCGGCCATTTCGGCCTGGTTGCAGTAGCCGGTGAGGTTCAGCTCGGGGAAGCAGACCAGCTCTGCGCCGGCGCTTTTCGCCAGCCGGGTCCAGTGGCGGGTCTGGGCCAGGTTGTGGTCGATGTCGCCCACCGGCGCGCGGCAGACCACGGCGGCGATGCGCATGTCTTTCATAGGTCGAACTGCGCCCTGATCTTGAACACCCTGGTGGCCGGCAAATTCAAGATGGTATCCACGCCGGTCTCCCTGGCGATCTGGTTCAGGCTCGCTTCGATCTCTTCCCGGGAGCGGGCGATGAAGGTGAACCAGACGTTGAAGGCGTGGTCCCGCTGGTAGTTGTGGGTCACGCCGGGATAGCGGTTGACCACCTGGGCGAAGTGGTCGAGGCGCTCTTCGGGCACCTGGGCCGCGCACAAGGTGCTCACGAAGCCCACCTTGCCGGGCACGAAATTGGCGCCGATGCGGCGGATGATGCCAGTCTCCTTCAGCGCCCGCACCCGGTCGATCACCTGGGCTTCGCTCAGGCCCAGTTCCCGGGCGATGACCTCGAAGGGCCTCGAGGCGATGGGGAAGTCGGATTGAATGCGGTTGAGGATGGCTTTGTCGGTGGCGTCCATGGCGCCCACCTTATCTGAAACCGAGTGCATGTCAAGAGCCGGATCCAATGAGCTGGATCCAATGATCGGGGCGGGGCCGGCCCCCGCCCCGAGACCCGTGGCACCGGCGGACTGAAGGGAAGGGGGCGTTACTGGAGCTGATCGATGGCGCACGCATATGCCCACAGCGTGAAGGCACTCAGCTTTAAAGCTCGGCGAGCAGTTCCCCTCACTTCATCCCGTGATCAGCGTTATCTCCATTTTGCGCGTGCGCGGGCCGTCGAATTCGCAGAAGAAGATGCCTTGCCAGGTGCCCAGGGCCAGGCGGCCGTTGTCGATGCGGACCAGTTGGGAGGCGCCGATCAGCGAGGCCTTGACATGGGCCGGCGAGTTGCCTTCGAGGTGGCGGTAGGGGGCCTTCCAGGGCACCATCTGGTTGAGCACCATCAGGATGTCCTCGCGTACGCTGGGGTCGGCGCTTTCGTTGATGGTCACGGCCGCGGTGGTGTGGGGTACGTAGAGCATGCATAGCCCCGATCGGACGCCCTGGTCGGCAAGGAGCCGCTGAACCTGGTCGGTGACGTCGATCATCTCGGTCTGGGCATGGGTCTTTATGGTGAGCTGCATGGCCGCTCTCCTTTTCGCCAAACGAAAGAGGCCCTGCCGGTTGGGCAGGGCCTCTTGAATTCTGGGACGGGCTGACGGACTAGACGCAGCCGGTGGGTTTGGGCAGACCCGCCATCTTACAGGCTCCCTTGCCCGGGCCGGAGGGGAACAGCTCGTAGATGTGCTTCAGTTTGAATCCGGTCACCTTGGAGAGTACGCGGACCATCGGGGCGATGCCGTTTTTCTCATAGTACTCGCGGAGCACTTCGATCACCTTCTTATGCTCGTCGTTGAGTTCATCGATGCCCTCTTGGGCTTTCACGTACTGAACCCATTCCTGGCTCCAGTTTTTGTAGTCATCGATGAAACCGTCTTCGTCCACGCTAAAAGACTTACCACCAAATTCAACTGTCGGCATTGAGACTCCTCCTTTGCCAAAATTTTATGGTTCTTGGCTTTCCAGCCGTTGCTGTTCCGAAGCTATGAAGCTTACCCTAATAACGAATCACCCTCTCCTTGTCAACACGAAAAGGGCCGCCGCCTGACTTTGTGCGCGGCCTCGGGCCCACCGGCTTAGTATTCGCGCGGGGTGCGGTTGATCTGGGCCAGGGTGAAGACCGGGCCGTCCTTGCACACCAGTTCGCGGCCGATGCCGCACCGCCCGCACATGCCGATGCCGCACTTCATCCTGTTTTCCAGGGACAGGATGATGTGGTCATGGTCGTAGCCCAGCTTTTCCAGCACCGGCTGGGTGAACTTGATCATGATCGGCGGGCCGCAGACGATGGCATAGCTGTCGGCATCGCCCTGGGGCGCCTTCTGCTCGGTGATGGGCGGCACGAAGCCCACGTTGTATTTCCAGTTGGGGTCCTTGGTGCCGTCCACGGTGATGTGCATGTGGATGTCGTCGCGCTTTTCCCATTCGATCAGCTCGTCCTTGTAAAGGAGCATGCCGGGGGTGCGGGCGCCGTAAACCACATTGATATTCTTGAATTTCTTGCGGTTGGCCGGGTCGAGCATGTAGATGATCGACGAGCGCAGGGTGGTGAAAGCGAAGCCGCCGCCCACGATGAGCACGTTCTTGCCTTCGAGCATGTCCCAGGGGTACCAGTTGCCCAGGGGGCCGCGGACGCCCATGACATCGCCCACCTGCATGTTGTGCAGGTGGGAGGTGACCACGCCGGCCTTGTTGACCGTGAATTTGATGAACCCTTTTTCCACCGGCGACGAGGCGATGCCGATGGGGATCTCGCCCACGCCGGCGATGGAGAGCTCGGCGAACTGGCCGGCGCGGTAGGCGAATTTTTGCTCGTCCTCGGGGTTGAGGAAAACGAACTTGAACGTCTTGAGGTTGCGGTCCTCGCTCTCCACGACGATATCGTCGATGCGGACCGGATATGGCAGATACGGATTTTCCACGCGTTCCTCCCTTGTTGCGGCGGTTGCGGTCTGGGCGGCCATGTTATTTGCCCCCCACTGCGCATTGGGCCGCGGAGGCCATGCTGTTCATCATGGCGCTGACCCTGCGGATATCGATGTTGACCGGGCACTGGCGCACGCAGCGGCCGCAGCCGACGCACATGATGCCCTGGTCGTACTTGTCCACGAAGTACTTCAGCTTGTGCATGAAGCGCTGGCGCACGCGCTGCAGTTTGGTGTCGCGCGGGTTATGGCCGGTGGTGTGCACGGTGAAAATGGGGAACATGCAGCTGTCCCAGTTGCGGATGCGCACGCCCTTCTTGCGGTAGGCCTCGTCCTGGATGTCGAAGCACCAGCAGGTGGGGCAGGAGAAGGTGCAGGTGCCGCAGTTGAGACAGGCGAAGGAGATGTCCTCCCAGAAAGGCGCGCCGTACAGCGCCATGGTGTCGGCCGCGCGCAGGCTGTCGCTTTCGACCTTGGAGACGATCCTGGCTTCGGCCGCCGCCTTGGCGTCGGCGATGACCTTGTCGGCATCCGCGGCCTGGGACCAACCGGCCGCCTTGAGCAGCTGATCGCCCTTGTCGGTCAGGGGCTTGGCCAGGTAGCCGTCCTTCTGGGACACCAGGAGCACGTCGAGACCCTCTTCGTGGTACGGGCCGCAGCCGGCCGTGGTGCAGAAGCAGGTGCTGGCCGGAGCGTCGCAGGCCAGGCCCACGAAGGTGGTGGCATTGTACAGGTTGAGCCAGTAGGGATCCTGGTACTGGTCGGTGTCGAAATTCATCTTCACCAGGGACAGCGCCTTGGCATCGCAGGGCCGCATGCCGATGACCGCCCGGGGGGCGTAATCCTTGGGCGCCTCTTTCAGGATGTTGCGCTCGGGATCATCGGGGTCCAGCGAGTAGTTGAGCATCACTTCGGACTGGGGAAAAACCAGGTTCTTGGGCGACAACCGGGTGTTGGCAAAGGTCAGATCCGGTGCCTGTCCGGGGGCCAGCTCCTGAATCGAGGAGGCCTTGCCGTTGCCCACCGGTCCGAAGAGCCGAAAGGCGTTCCGCAATTGCTCGAGGCCTTGGGACCATTGGTTTTTATCGATTTTGATGACCTTCATAATATGCCTTTTTATCTGCTTTAATGGATGAAGTTTTCAGGGTCGTTGGCCTTGTACGTATCCAGGGCCGGCCGCTTGTCCTCGGCCAGGCCGGCTTCCCAGCCATAGAGCGCAAGGCAGTCCTTGTTGAGCTTCTTGGTCAGCAGCCGCATGTTGATGCCCACCGGGCAGGCCCGCTCGCAGGCGCCGCAATCGGTGCAGCGGCCCGCGCAGTGATAGGCGCGCAGGAAATGGAACGTCCGGACATCGATGGGATCCTGGCCCTTGCCCACCCATTGGGGTTTGGACTCGTCCACGAAGCAGGTGGGGCAGTAGCACAGCGGACAGGCGTTGCGACAGGCGTAGCAGCGGATACAGGGCGCCAGCAGCTCTTCGAAGAACTTCCAGCGCTCTTCGGCGGACATGGCCTCGATGGCGGCCACGTCGGCATAGGGATCCACACCGGTCTGCTCGGCCACGGGTTCGGCCACCATCTCGTCGTGAATCACCGGATTGCGATGGGTGCAGACGCTGCAGTTCTGCTGCAGGACCTCGGCCTTTTTAAAGGTCTGGGCGCCGGCGGCCGTCTGGACCGTTACCTCGCCGTCGGCTTCGGCGACCGAGAGGATCTCGCCCTGCACGCCGGCGGCGATCTTGCGCTTGTCGATCATGCCCTGGCAGGGCACGCCGATGATCACCAACTGCTCGCGCTTGATCTTGTTTTCCAGGATATGGGTCACGATGTTGCGCGAATCGCAGCCCTTGGCGACGACGCCGATCTTCTCTTTGCGATTGGTCAGATAGTTCGCCAGGTTGATGCCGCAATTGCTGTCCCACACCAGGCGCTCGACCTCTTCGGGTTTGCGCACGATACAAGGCTCGTTCATCATGGGCAGGGTGCCCTGCCGAAAGCCGATGACCATTTCGACCTTGCACTCTTTGAGGAGCCGCTGGGAGATTTCTCTGATCTTCTCAGTGTATGTTGACATCTTAGGCTACCTTGGCCGCTTGTTTAACAAAGCGCTGATTGGGGCCCAGGGCTTTGACCTTGGCCGTGATTTCATTGACAACCTTGACGAATTTGGTGGACTCGGCCGAAGAGATCCACGAAAAGTGGATGCGATCGGCTTCGATCCCCATGAGTTCGAGCAGGTTCTTCATCAACACGAATTTCCGACGGGCGTAGTAATTACCTTCCAGGTAATGGCATTCGCCGGGATGTCACCCAGACACCCAGACCGCATCCGCGCCTTCGCGCAGGGCGGCCAGGGCGAACTTGGGGCTCATGCGGCCGGTGCAGGGAATGCGCACCACCCGCACGTTGGGCGGGTACTCCATGCGGCTGACGCCGGCCAGGTCCGCCGCGCCATAGCTGCACCAGTTGCACAGGAAGCTTACGATTTTGGGTTCCCATTCGCTCATATTGTCAACTCCATGACGGTTGTGAGTTTATCTTTACGGTTCCGATTACCATTAATCCCAGTTGATCGCCGCCACCTGGGCGAAGATCTGATCGTTGTCGAAGCCCTTCAGGTGAATGGCGCCCGAGCGGCAGGAGGCCACGCACAGGCCGCAGCCCTTGCACAGCACGGCATTGATCTGGGCCTTGCCGGCATGCATGCGGGCCGAGGCGTCGATGAAAGAGGGCGCCGAATACGGGCAGACCGACACGCACACGCCGCAGCTGCTGCACACCATCGGGTCCACCGAGGCCACCTGGCCGCTGGTGAAGATCTTCTTGCGGGCCAGCAGGGTGATGGCCCGGGAGGCGGCCGCCTTGCCCTGGGCGATGGATTCGTCGATGGGTTTGGGGTAGTGGGCCAGGCCGCACAGGAAGACGCCGTCGGTGGCGAATTCGGACGGCCCCAGCTTGGCATGCCGTTCCACGAAGAAACCGTCTTCGTTCATGGGCACTTTGAAGAAGTTGGCCAGGCGCTCGTCGCGGTTGGGCAGCACCGCCGTGGCCAGGGTCAGCAGATCGGCGTCGATGGCCACCGGCAGGCCCAGCACGTGATCGGTGACCTGGACGGTGACCTTGCTGCCGGTGATGCTCACCGTCGGCTTGTGGTCCAGGGCGTAGCGGATGAAGATCACGCCCGCTTCGCGCGCCTTCTTGTAGAGCAGCTCCCTTTCACCGTAGGTGCGGATGTCCCGGTAGAGGATGTAGACATTCATTTCAGGACGGCGCTTCTTGAGCTGCAGGGCCGAATCCACCGAGTGGGTGCAGCACACCCGCGAGCAGTAGGGCCGGTCCGGCTGGCGCGAGCCCACGCACTGGATGAAGACGGCGCACTCGGCCGTGTCCAGCACCGGATCGTTGGCCATGAACTTGCGGTCCAGTTCCAGGCTGGTCATGATGCGCGGGTCTTTGCCGTACCCGTATTCGGTGGGCGTCAGGGCCTTGCCGCCGGTGGCCAGCACCGCCACGCCGTGTTCGATGACGGTTTGTCCCTTATTGCCGGCCAGGGTGCTCTTGAAGCTGCCCACGAAGCCTTCGACCTGGTCCAGCTTGGTTTTCAGGTGCACGGTGATGTTGCCGTCCTGCTCCACCGAGCGCACCAGCTCCTGGAGCTTTTCGGCCACTGCTTCGCCCTTGGCGGTCTGGTAGATGTTGCGCGCCTGGCCGCCCAGCTGCGCCTCCTGCTCCACGATGTGCGTCGGATATCCCTGGCGCGACAGGCTCAGGGCCGCCGCCATGCCGGAGATGCCGCCGCCCACCACCAGGGCGCTCTGGGCGATGTTCAGCTCGGCTTCGGTGAGCGGATTGGCCAGGGCGACCTTCTTGACCGCCGAGTGCACCAGGTCCTTGGCCTTTTTGGTGGCCAGCTCGGGGTTGTTCTTGTGGACCCAGGAGTCGTGGTTGCGGATGTTGGCCATCTCGAACAGGTACTTGTTCAAACCGGCGGCGATCAGCGTCTCCTGGAAAAGCGGCTCGTGGGTCTTGGGCGTGCAGGCCGCCACCACCACGCGGTTGAGCTTCTTCTCCTTGATGGTCTGGGCCAGGGCGTCCTGGGTATCCTGGGAGCAGGCGTAGAGGTTGTCCGTGGCATACTCCACGTAGGGCAGGGTGGCCGCGAACTCGGCCACCGAGGGCACATCCACCACACCGGCGATGTTGATGCCGCAGCGGCAGACGAAGACGCCGATGCGCGGCCGCTCGCCGTTCACGTTGAGCTCGGCCACCTTTTCGGGAACTTTGGTCAGGGTGTTGCGCGCCGGGGTGAGGATCTCGCCGGCGGCTTCGGCGGCGGCACTGGCATCCACCACCGATTGGGGAATGTCCTTGGGGCCCTGGAAGGCACCGCACACGAAGATGCCGGGACGCGAGGTGGCCACCGGCGCGAAGGTGTCGGTGGCGCAGAAGCGGCTGGCCGTCAGGTCCACGTCGAGCTGTTTGGCCAGGTCGACCACCGCCGGGTTGGTCTGCAGGCCCACGGAGAGCACGATCAGGTCGAAGGTTTCGGTGATGGCCTGGCCGTCGTCGCCCACGTAGCGGACATTCAGGCTTTCATCCGGGGTGGGGTCGATGGTGTGCACGCGGCTGCGCACGAAGCGCACCCCCTTTTCCTTGGCGCTGTTGTAGAAGCGTTCGAAATCCTTGCCGTGGGTGCGCATGTCCATGTAAAAGATAGTGCACTCCAGGCCGTCGCCGGCATGTTCCTTGGCGATCACCGCCTCCTTGATGGCGTACATGCAGCAGACCGAGGAGCAGTATGAGTTATCGCACTTGTTCTGGTCGCGGGAACCCACGCACTGGAACCAGGCGATCTTCTTGGGCTCGCCGTGGTCCTTGGACTGCCGGGTGACGTGTCCGGCCGTGGGGCCCGAAGCGGAGAGAAGCCGCTCGAACTCCATGGAGGTGACCACGTTGGGCAGATTGGCATACTGATAGTTGTCGAAGCGGCCCGGATCGAAGGGGGTGAAGCCCGGCGCCAGGATCACCGCACCCACGTTGAGGGTCTCGGTGCTCGGTTTCTGCTTGAAGTCCACCGCGCCGGTGGGGCAGATCTTCTGGCAGGCGCCGCACTTGCCCTTCTGCAGAAAGATGCAGCTATCCGCGTCGATGGCGTATTTCAGCGGAACGGCCTGGGCGTATTCCACATAGGCCGCCTTGCGTTTGGCCAGACCCATGTTGTACCGATCTTCGACCTTTTTGGGGCACTTTTCGGCACAGGCGCCGCAGGCGATACATTTGGTTTCGTCGATATAGCGCGGGTGCCGGGTCAGTTCGACCTTAAAGTTTCCCGCCTCTCCCTTGATGTCCTTGACTTCGCTGAGCGTTCTCAGTTCGATGTTCAGATGCCGGCCGACCTCGACCAGTTTCGGGGAGATGATTCACATCGCGCAGTCATTGGTGGGGAAGGTCTTGTCCAGCTGGGACATGACCCCGCCAATGGATGCCGATTTTTCTACGAGGTAGACGTAGTATCCGGCATCGGCCAGGTCTATGGCCGCCTGCATGCCGGCGATACCGCCACCGACCACCATGGCTGATCCGATGATCTCTTTGGGCATACGATTTCTCTCCTTAATCGGTATGTTCTCCAGGCAACCGGCCCACCCGCCCTCGCATGACCCGCAACGGCTTCCGGCTGTAAAGGGCTGCCCGGGTTTTTCACGATAGATCCTGTCGGGCGCGTTGATGGGCTCGACCTCGACCGGATGTGTGGCCCTGCAAGGCCACGGCTCAATTTTTCCGTTTTTGGGCGATGGAAAAATCTCAAGCGGTTTTTCCTATCTTCTGAAGTACCTATTGTCAATAGAATTTCATTATAAGAGGCGCCGTTCGGTCCCTGCGAATCGATGTGAAATCATACGCGATTTCAGATGGCTATCCGACGGCGGGGCGGATTCGCCGACGGCGGCGGCCTCTTGAGTCAGTCCAATTTTTCATCCTGAATCTTATTGACCTATTGTAATTTAACGCTATTATCAGGGGCAAAAAGCGACCCGGAGCCGAACCCCCTATATCAACGCCAACCCCTGGCAGCATGGCCGGCCCTCGCCATGCAACGCGACCCACCAGAAAGGAAAACCCATGCAATTCAACAACCTTGCCGAGATCATCGATTTTGCCATCGAAAAGGAGAAAGAGGCGGCCGAATTTTACCTCTCCATCAGCAGCCAGGAGCAGTTCAGCGGCAAGAAAGAGATGCTCCTCGAGTTCAGCGCCCAGGAACGCAACCACCAGAGGCTGCTCGAATCGCTCAAGGCCGGTAAGGCCGGCAAGGCACTGGAAGGCTACAAATTCAAGTGGATCAAGGATATCAAGCGCAGCGACTATGCCGTGGAGATCACCTACCGGCCGGGCATGCCCTACAACGAGCTGCTCATGCTGGCCATGAAGCGCGAAGAAAAGGCGCTCAAGCTGTACAACGAGATGCTGGCCAAGGCCGACACCGACGAGCAGAAGAAGGTGTTCAAGATGCTCTGCCAGGAAGAGGCCAAGCACAAGTTGTCGCTGGAGACGATTTACGACGATTATATGGCCCAAATGGGCGATTAAAGCGGGATTACACCCTTCCCTCAAGCCCAATATCTGCGTTGGAACGAGGGTTTGATCCTCGACGTGGTTTACCACGCCTGCGGTCTAACCCCTCGTTTCGCCTTGATCTTGGACTTGATTGAAGGCTCTAATCCCGCTTTAAAAAGCAGCTTCCACGCGCTTGGGCCCCAACTGCTTTTTTGCACTCTTTTTCAGCTTCGATTGTGAACCAGCTTGAATTGCCTAAAATCATCATCATCTGCGGACCCACGGGGGTGGGCAAGACCGGGTTCGCCATCCGGCTGGCACAGCGCTTCGGCGGGCAGATCGTGGGGGCCGATTCCATGCAGATCTACCGGCGCATGGACATCGGCACGGCCAAGCCCACGGCCGCGGAACAGGCGGCCGTGCGCCATCACCTGGTGGACATCGTCGATCCGGGCGACGATTTCGACGCGGCGGACTACGGGCGCCGGGCCGGCACGGTCATCCAGGAGCTGGTCGATGCCGGCGTGGTGCCCTTCGTGGTGGGGGGCACCGGACTCTACATCAAGGCCCTGGTCTACGGGCTGTTCCAGGGGCGGTCGGCGGACCCGGCGGTGCGCCGGGGCCTGAAGGCCGAATTGGCCGAACAGGGCGCGGCCGCGCTGCACGCCCGGCTGGGCCGTCTCGACCCCCAGGCCGCGGCCCGCATCCACCCCAACGACGCCTACCGCATCCTGCGCGCCCTGGAGGTGATCACCGCCACGGGCCGGCCGATCAGCGACCATCACGGCACCCACGGATTCGCCCGGGCCCGCTACCAGACCTTGACGATCGGCCTGGAATTGCCGCGGGAAGCGCTCTACGCCCGCATCGATCAGCGGGTGGAGGCCATGCTGGCGGCGGGGCTGCTGGAAGAGGTCCGCGGGCTGCTGGCCCAGGGCTGCGACCCGGGGCTCAAAGCCATGCAGTCGCTGGGATATCGCCATCTCACCGAATTTCTGCAGGGGCGCCTGACCTGGGAGGAGGCCCTGCGCACCCTCAAGCGCGACCACCGCCGCTACGCCAAACGCCAGTTCACCTGGTTCAAGGCGCTGGCCGACATCCACTGGCTGGCACCGGACCAGGTCGAAACCGCCGCCGAAATGGTGGCCGCCTTTCTGCTGGCCAAACCCGCCCCCGGCGCCGGCTGATGCCGCCCATGGCGCCCCTTGCCCCTTCGGCAAATACCTATTGACAGATCCCGGGGCTCTTGCCATAGAGGTTTGCTTGCAACTTCAAAGCAATAGATGGCAACCAACGGCTTACCCCCGAACACGTGGAGCTTCGCATGAAAGTATTGTTTTCATCATGGAACGACGAGGTCATCGACAATCGCACGCTGAAAACCGATGATTGGCGGGATGCCCCCGCGGTCAAGCTGCCGGCCGACTTCGACCGGCAGAACAAGATTTCGGCGTTCATGGGATGGGCCGGCATCATCCTGCTGCAGGATGTCCAGATCGTCGACATGTGCGCCCACTACATGGACGCGGTGCAGAAAGAGTCCTGCGGCAAGTGCATCCCCTGCCGCCTCGGCACCTCGGCCATGGCCGCACTGCTCGAGAAGATCGCGGCCGGCCGGGGCGAAGCCAAAGACCTGGCCGAACTGGAAACCCTGGCAAACACCGTCATCGACACCGCCAAATGCTACGTGGGCAAGACCGGGCCGCTGCCGATCCTGCACGCCTTGAAATACTTCGGCCAGAACTTCCGGGACGCCATCGCCCGGCAAAAGGCGGTGACCAACGGCACGCGCTACGAAGCCAAATGGACGGCCCCGTGCTACTCGGCCTGCCCCGCCGGCATGAACATCCCCACCTACATCGAAATGATCCGGGAGGGCCGCCACCTGGAAGCCCTGCAGGCCATCCGCACGGCCAGCCCCATGGCCGCCTCCCTGGGCCGGGCCTGCTTCCACCCCTGCGAGAAGAACTGCCGCCGCAACCAGGTCGAGAGCCCTTTGGCCATCTGCAAGCTCAAGCGGTTCGCCTGGGACTTCGAGGACCAGCACGACCTGATCAAGCCCGTGAACCCGAACAAGAATGCAAAGTCCGAGAAGGTGGCGGTGGTCGGCGCCGGGCCGGCCGGGCTGTCGGCCGCCTACTACCTGGCCCTCAAGGGCTACCCGGTGACCATCTTCGAGGCCCTGCCGGTCCCCGGCGGCATGGTGGGCGTGGGCATCCCGGCCTACCGCGTGCCCAAGGACGTGCTCCAGCGCGAAGCCGAGTTCGTGCAGCGCATGGGCGTGGAGATCAAGTACGGCACCCCCATCGGCAAGGAGCTGACCATTCCGCAGCTGCAGGCGCAGGGGTACAAGGCCTTTCTGGTCACCACCGGCGCCCACCTCTCCAAGACCATGGGGGCCGAGGGGGAAGCCGAGGGCTATGAAGGTTTTATCCGGGGCATCGACTACCTGCGCGACTGCGTCACCACCCGGCAGTACGACGTCAAAGACAAGCGCGTCATCGTGGTGGGCGGCGGCAACGTGGCCATGGACTGCTGCCGGACCCCCATCCGCCTGGGTGCCAAAGAGGTCACGGTCGTCTACCGCCGCACCAAGAAAGAGCTGCCCGCCGATCCCCACGAAGTGCACGACTCCGAGATCGAGGGCGTGAAGTACATCTTCCTGGCGGCTCCCAAGCGCATCGTGGCCGAAAACGGCAAGGTCACCGGCCTGGAGTGCCTGCGCATGGAGCTGGGCGCGCCGGATGCCAGCGGCCGCCGCCGTCCCGTGGCGGTGAAGGGGTCGGAGTTCATCGTGCCGGCCGACATCATCCTGCAGGCCATCGGCCAGGATGCCGACCTTTCGGTGCTCAACGGCGTCGACGGGGTGAACGTCACCCGCTGGGGCACCATCGAGGCCGACCGGGACACCATGCAGACCAGCATCCCCTGGCTCTTTACCGGCGGCGATGTCTTCAACGGCCCGCTCACCATCGTGGATGCCTGCGGCAACGCCCGGCGGGCGGCCGAGAGCATCGACCAGTACCTGTCCAACCAGCCCGTGGGCATTTCTACGCAAGAAAAGATGGACAAGGTGTTCAAACAGCTGGGCGTGAACAGCAGCGACCCCAAGAAGATCATCACCAGCTGCGAGCGGGTGCCCATGCCCACCATCCCCGTGGAAGCGCGCGTGAGCACCTTCGGCGAAGTGGAGATCGGCTACTCGCTGCCCCAGGCCATGGAAGAGGCCGCGCGCTGCCTGCGGTGCTACCAGGTGGGCATGGTGGCCCTGGCCCAGAACGAGTAATCGGATTTTTCGTTGCCTGAACCAACGGGCGGCCTTCGACAGGCGCGCCCGTTTTCTCTTTTTCCGGTCCTGATCGGCCGTCCGACACCGCAGGAAGATCGCATCTTCCCCAGAAGCGCGCAAAGGAGCAAGCCATGCACGTGATCGCCATCAATGGAAGTCCCCGCAAGAACGGAAACACCAGCACGCTGATCCACGCCATGCTCGAGGGCGCCCGGGCCGCCGGCGCCGCCACCAGCGAGGCCCACCTGCACACGCTGAACATGAAAGGCTGCATGGGCTGCCTCTCCTGCCGCAAAATCCACGGGGTCTGCGCCCAGAAGGACGAACTCTCCCCGTTCCTCGAAGCCATCAAAAGCTGCGACGGCCTGATCCTGGGCTGCCCCATCTACATGTACCGCATCTGCGGCCAGATGAAACTCTTCATCGACCGCGCCTACTCGCTCTACACGCCCAGGGAGGGCGGCGGCTACGGCACCGCCGTACCGCCGGGCAAACGCTTCGCCCTGGCCATCTCCCAGGGCGCGCCCGACCCTGAGCAGTACCAGCGCTCGGTACGCTGGCTGGCCGGCATGGGCGGCACCGGCCTGGGCCTCACAGAGGTCGGCCGCATCATCCACGCCGACAGCCACCAGGCCCCGGCAGCCAGGAACGAAGCCCTGCTGGCGCAAGCCCGGGAGATCGGAAAGCGACTGGTCGCCGGATAGGTCGCATCCCGGCGTGCACCATGCACCGTCCATCCGTATCAAGTTCGGCGCACGACCCCCACCAATTTGCCCACGATGGTGACCCGCCTGCGCGCCGGTCCTCTGAACACCAATGGTTTGTATTTTGGATTGGCCGGTGCGAGGGTCAACGAGCTTTGCGTGGGGCGAACGATTTTTAGGGTGGCTTCCGTCAAAATGTTTTCCACCATTACCGCCGCGATCTCGCCGTTCTCCACCTTCGGCTGGCGGCGGATGATGGCCAGGTCTCCGTCCCGGATGTGGACCCCGACCATGGAATCGCCCTTCACCCGCAAGGCAAAGCAGGCCTCGCAGCCGAAAAGCGACGGCGAGATGGCCAACTGTTCTTGCACATCCTCGATGGCCGCGATGGGATCGCCGGCCGCAATGGCCCCCACCAGCGGAATCGCGCCCACCGCCAGCGTCCCCGTGGCGCGCCACGAACGCTTCCGGGAAGCCGTATCATGGAGGTAGCCCTTCTCCTTGAGGAGGTTCAGCACCCGGTGCACCCCGCTGGGCGAATGCAGCTTCAAATGCTTCGCAATCTCGCGCACCGTGGGCGCGATGGCATGCATCTGCTGGTATTCGATGATATAGGCCAGCACACCCTGCTGCCGGGGCGTCAAATCGCTGGTGTCCATATTACTCCTTTCACTGCTGGAACAATTTGTCGCTCGGGCTGACCACCCCTTTGCCCCCCTTGTTGAGCACATGGGTGTAGATCATCGTCGTGGAAACATCGTTATGGCCCAGCAGCTCCTGCACCGTGCGGATGTCATACCCCGCTTCGATCAGGTGGGTGGCAAAGCTGTGCCGCAACGAATGGGTGCTGCCCGGTTTGGCGATACCGGCCTGGCGGATGGCGTTCTTGATGGCCCGCTGCAAGACGTTTTCAGTCACATGGTGGCGCCGCTCCACACCCGAACGAGGATCGATCGACCGTCTGGCCGCGGGAAAGACATATTGCCAGCCCCATTCGCGATCGGCGCGCGGATACTTGCGCGCCAGCGCATAGGGCAGGTAAGCGCTGCCGAATCCTTCTTTCAAATCCCTTTCATGAATCTGTTTGACCTTCATCAAATGCCTGCCGAGCGGCTCGATGACAACCTCCGGCAGCATGGTCATACGGTCTTTGTGTCCTTTGCCATCGCGCACCACGATCTGCTTGTATCCGAAATCGATATCCTTTACCCTCAGACGGAGGCACTCCATCAGCCTCAGGCCGGCGCCGTACAACAGTTGGCCCATAATCCAGGCGGCCCCTTCCAGCTGCAGCAGAAGGTTTTTGACTTCATCGGGTGTAAAGACCACCGGCAGTTTAACCGGGCGCTTGGCGAAGACCAGGTCTTCGAACCGGTCGAGTTCTTTTTTGATGACCTCCCTGTAAAGAAATACCAGCGCACACAAGGCTTGATTCTGAGTCGAACTCGAGACCTTTTTCTGAACGGCCAGCCAGGTAAGAAAGGAGGCAATGTGCTTTTCGCCCATTTCCGCCGGGTGTTTTTTTTCGTGAAAATAGATATACCGCTTGATCCAGTCCACATAGGCCTGTTCCGTCCGAATGCTGTAATGCTTGAGCCGAATGACATCACGGACCTGGTCCAAAAGCTTGGGCTTTCCACCGCGACGGGACTCATCAGTGCCCGAAAATGGTACGTCACCACCAGGCATAGCTCCGGCATACGAGTTCATGGCTTTACCCCCCGATAATAATCCAAAGGTTTACAGCAATCTGCTGACGAATTTTATTGGATTGACAAATTAAAAGTGTTTCGGATAGCTTACGGTCAGATCCCGTATCGAAGAATGCCAAACAGGCGCAGATCAGAGAGGTAAGAACATTTGTTCGCTATGTAGCCTCTCATTTACTAAATGTCAACCATCTAGAATGCGAATTCGTGGTCTAGCAAGGTAAATTCATGTATCTAGGCGGACGATTCGTGGTCTAGATCCCATTCGTCCCTCAATCAGACGCCTTATAAGGCGTCTAATGGGAGGACTAAACCATGTTCGGTGTATTATCGCTGCCTTCTAACCGAAAAATCAATGAGGGATTATAGGGAGCTCTACTATGGATGATGAAAAAACATTATGGTGGATGCTTCAACTCCAATTACCACAAAAAAATGGAGGTCAACTTCAATTATTCACCGATCCAATTCCCCGCCCTGAACTAATAAGGAAGGCATTTACTATTATTCCGCGTACAATTCGTACCAGGAAGGGCGATTGTATTTGGGGATTAGCAGACCTTAACGCACCTTCGGAGAATCTATTTGTCTTTAAACTCACTGTCCGTCCTCCAAATGCAAAAATCGCTGAAGAACCTGAACCAGGCTATTTGGAGGAAACAAAAGATCCACGATTCTTCACCATCGGTGTTATTCATATTCCCTTACAAATAATTGTGGTTAACCGGTCTTCGTATGTTTCCAGATATGCGAAGTCCGCAAAAACATTCGCTACAATATTTACATCGTTGTTACAAGGAGCGATTAAGGAATTAGACATGGAGGAACATTATGGTGTTGAAGTCGACCCTATAGCGCAAGTTGGTTCATTTATCGAATGGGTTAACAGTATCGACGTATTAAAGAAGATCATTATTAAACACACAGGGCCTAATCTCCCTGCTGGTGCCAGCGATTTGGTCACAACTATAAGGGACACGGCAAATAGATATAGAAATGCGCTGCATTCAAAAGATGTCGAAATGATAGCCAATGCTCCAATTATACAAGATAGAGAGGTTGAAGAGTTAGATGAGGCGGCCGCTGAAAGGCGGTTAAAAATGAGAGCTCAAGGAGTTCGTGCCGGGGTTGGAACAAGTTGGAGCAGCAAAACAAAACCCGTACCTGAAACGGCCATTATGCCATTAAATGAAGACCAATTAGGTGATAGCTCGTTAGTTTCTCAAAGAATTAGTATTTATATCGAACATCGGTTTAATAAAGGGCAGATCGAAGAATAAAGTGAAAAATACAATTAAGCAGCCTTCAACTTTAAAAGATTTGTTTGCGGCTCTTTTGATTACTACATGTATTGTTGCAATATTTGTATTAATATACTTTTTGTTTGGTGGGTCAAAACCCATTGATACAAATATTACCTCATTTTTTGGAGCAATACTTGCGTTTTCAGGTCTCATGACGAAACAGTATTTCTTTAAGGAAACAATAGATTATTTGTCAAAATGGCTAAATATTGAGAAGGTATTGGATGATATCATTGCAATAACTGATTCCCGTAACCAAGAATTAGTAACTTTGAAGTACGAGCTTTCTAATCACAAGCACCAATCGGTGTCCTATATAAAATATATTAAAAGAGAATTGAAATTCATCCCTTTTGTTCCGATATTGCTTGTATCGCTTTATGGCGCTGCCTTAATTGCAAGCGGGTCAATATTGTTTAGGGTAATATGTCTTAGTATTATGCTGTATTTTGTTACGTATCTCGCAAAAGCTACTATAAGCTCAAATAATTTGGTTATCGAAAAGACGAACATAGACCAATTGTTAACAGAACTAGAAGAATTAAAGATATCTCTTAAACCCAAGAGCACCGAACCATAGTTTGCACCGGAACGCTGATAGATCGTCGCGCCCGGTGAAACATACGTTAACTCTAAATACAGGCAATTGAATGGGTGGATTTATTTTCCTTGCAGCATTTTTAGCCGTTATCGCTAAAGTCACTGATTTGGTACTTATGGGTCATGCATACGATATTGCAAAAGGACTTGGGGAAAAACCACCTGCTTCAGGTTTGATCTTTGGATTTGTCGAAGGCTTATTCTGGCAACGTATTTTAGAAATAGCGGATGAAAGACAAAGCAAACTATTGCAAAGGTACCTTCTTTATCACAAGGTTATGATCATGATAATGATTTCGTGCGTTGTATCTGTTTTTATGCTTACAGCTATCGCAAATTCTAAATGAAGTGAATCAGAGTTAACCTTCTACTGCTGCGGACTCGGTTCCCTCGCCGCAGAGTAGCCCGTTATGCTTTGATGCAATATGGGGTCAATTGTGAAAAGACAATCTTTTATAGATAACGCAAAGGCCTTTGCCATCCTTCTGGTACTCATCGGCCACACAGACGGGATTCCAAAGTTCCTTGAAATCTTCATATACAGTTTCCATATTCCCGCATTCTTTTTTCTGTCAGGTTACCTCGTTAGTGACAATAAACTTAAAACGGAATTTGGAAACTATGCGATAAACCAACTGAAGGGTTTGGTTATTCCCTATATTGTTTTCGGACTTATATCTTTACTGTACGCGACATTGAATAATGTTATCAAATTCGGAAACATCAACATTCCTGACATGTTGGTTGGACTGCTTTATGGTAACAGCGAAGGATTGAAAATCAATATAGTCTTGTGGTTTTTCACATGTCTTTATGTTACATCGATGGTCTTCTTCATACTATCAAGGTTCCTAATAACCAGGAATATCGTTTACTTCTCACTACTCTTATGTGTCTTATTTTTTACTGTTTATTTACCAGCACACAAAACCAGACCACCATGGAATTTGGATCTGTCAGTGGTTGCTTTGGTGTTTTATGCATCAGGAAAATACCTATCTGAGATTTCTATCCAATCTCTTGCAAATGCGACTAAATCCTCAGTCTTTGCTGTGCTGGCACCAATCATATTGTCACTATGCTACTTCGGTTATCAGAATGGAAGAATCGACATGGCTTTTTTGATGTTCAAAAACCCATTATTGTTTTTTATTAATTCTTTTATGGGGATATCTGCACTATTGATAGTCAGCATTTTGCTACCAGATAGTAAATTTACATTGTTTTTATCAAAAAACACAATTGTGATATTTCCATTACATCCCATCATTTTCAGTATCTTCACAGGTATCGGGATGATTCTATTCAAGCTACCCCATTCCTTTCAGGATAGTATTCTTTTTACGGTTCTATATACGTGCGGTGCTATTACAATTTGCTATCCCATCTCATTGTGCCTATTTACATACGTTCCATTTGTGGTTGGCGGGAGGAAAAAAGCATAACATCTATTTGGCCTTCCGTTGTCAAGAGCGTACGTCACCTATGGAATCGAATAATTTTCATTCCCAAGATTCCGATAACCGAACACAGGTCTTTGATAACGTCGCGCTCGCACTGACTTTCGCTTTTCAACGGTGGGCGTCAGATCGGCTCTAATAAGAAGCAAAAAGCAATTCTCGATCTGCACCAAACATCTATCGAAGATTTGGTAGTGTCCAGAATTTTTCGCACTTTTATTTGGAGCAACCTTTTCCATCTGGTG
>CALMNL010000008.1 GCA_937868765.1 uncultured Desulfatitalea sp.
GCTGGCGACCATGGCGGTGAGCGATTTGCCCAAAGTGTCCTTGTCGGAGAGCACCGGGACGGTGACCCCCAAGTCGCCCCGGGCGATCTGTTCGGCCATGGAGACGGTCTGCCTGAGGTTGGTCACCATCTGCATCATGGCCTGGGCCAGGATGCCCACCTCGTCTGCCTGGGTCACTGCGATGTCGGCGGAAAGATCGCCGATGGCCACGGCCTTGGCAAAATCCACACCCTTGCGCAGGGGCCCCAGGATGCCGCGGGCGATGACCACGGCCAGAAAGGTTCCCAACGCGATGGCCACGAGGCTGAAGATGATCACGACGGTGCGGGTCTTGACGGCTGCGTGCAGCATCTGCGCGTCGGTCATGATGTGTCCCTTGGCTTCCTGGCGGATGTCGGCCAGCATGCGCTGGACTTCGACCAGGGCCGGCGCCGTGTGGTTCGCGTAGACCGACTGGGCCTGTTGCATGCCGTCGAGCGCCTGCTCGGCTTCTTCGCGCAGGCCGTTCAAATGCTTCACGGTTTCGTGCAGCAGGGGAAGGGTCTGGGCTTCGAACTGCTTGTAGGCCTCCTGGGCCGACCGGTTCAGGGTTTCCTGGATGCTGACGGCCGAGCGGTGCAACCGTTCGTGGGCGGACACCATTTGATCCCACCGGTCGCGGAACTCCCGGCTGCCCTGCTGGTAGGCCTTGCCGGCTTCTTCGCTTTGCAGCCATTTGCCCAGGTTGCACTGGCGCGGGTCGGTTTGAACGGCCAATTGGCGCTCGCCTTTTAAGAAGGTGTCGCGGATCTGAGCGGCCCAGTTGAGGTGGTCGACCTCCCGGGCCAGCAATAGGGCCGGCAGACGGCGGTCGGCCTGTTTGAAGTGTTTGCCGATGTCGATGGCCGATTCATGCAGCGCGCGGTGGGGCGTTTCGATGCTTTTGAGCAATGGTGCCAGGGAAGGCACGAGCGCTTCGGCCTGCTCGCGTCCCGGGCCGTAGAGCCACTGACCGAAGGCGCACCTGTGGTCGTCGGTTTCCACGCTCAAGGTGGTGACTTTGTCGTCGGTGAGCAGGGCGTTCACCTTGTTGGCCCAGTTGAGGTGATCCACCTCCTTCTGGGCCAGCAGGCCGTCGAGCTGGTTGCCGGCAATCACCTGGCGGGCATTGCCCACGATGGCGTTGATGCCCAGCAACGACCAGCCGGCGACCACACATAGCAGCAGCAGCACGGCCCCGAAGCCGATGGCGAATTTTTTTCCTAATTTGACATCTTGCCAACGCATGGTTTCATTCTCCCCTTTTTTGGGTTTGTTTATAGGTCTAAATCATTCGAAGGGCCGCGGGTTTTAGGCCGCCGCCCGCTCAATCGACATCGGCAAAGCCTGATACATGTCAAAATCTTTCGAACTCGGCATCTATGTCGTGGCCCTTGCCGGTTCGGTCCATGTTCAGGAGGATGCCCCCGCCGGCAGACTCCTTGTCGGCGGCCATTCCGTGGCCATTGCCGCCGTCTTGGGTCTTGTGCGGGCGGGTCTGCCGGGCGGTCTTCATCTTCCCGGCCGCGGGCGATGGCTTGGCCCGTTTTACTTCTCTGCTACGGTGGGTATCCAGCTTGAAGAAGGCGATGGCTTCCTGCAGTTGCTCGGCCTGGCTGGAGAGTTCTTCGGCCGTGGAAGCCATCTCTTCGGACGCCGAGGCATTCTGCTGGATCACTTGGTCCAGTTGCTGGATGGCCTTGTTGACCTGCTCGGCACCGGTGTTCTGCTCGTTGCTGGCGGCGCTGATCTCCTGGACCAGTTCGGCCGTCTTCTGGATGTCGGGCACCATGCGGTTCAACATCTCGCCGGCCTGCTCGGCCACCTCTACGCTGGAACCCGAAAGGCTGCTGATCTCGGCGGCCGCCTTCTGGCTGCGTTCGGCCAGCTTGCGCACTTCCGACGCCACCACCGCAAAGCCTTTCCCGTGTTCGCCGGCCCGGGCCGCCTCGATGGCGGCATTGAGGGCCAGCAGATCGGTCTGGCGCGCGATCTCTTCGATGATGGCGATCTTCTGGGCGATCTCCTTCATGGCGGCCACGGTGCGATGGACCGCATCGCCGCCCTGGCGCGCATCCTCGGACGATTTGAGGGCGATCTTCTCGGTCTGGACCGCGTTGTCGGCGTTCTGTTTGATGTTAGCCGCCATCTGCTCCATGGACGAAGAGGCCTCTTCGGCCGAGGCGGCCTGCTCGGTGGCGCCCTGGCTCATCTCCTCGCTGTTCGAGCTCAGCTGCTGGCTGCCCGAGGCCACGTTGTCGGCCGCAATCTGTACGTCGGCCACGATGCTGCGCAGTTTTTCCACCATGCGCTGCATGGCCCCCAGCAACTGCCCGGTCTCATCTTTGCTTTGGACCTCGATCTGCACGGTCAGATCGCCGTTGCTCAGCCGGTTGGAGACTTCGGCGGCCTGGATGATGGGCCGGGTGATGATCCGGGCCATCATGAATCCCAATCCCATGGCCGCCGCCACGCCGATCAGCATGGCCACCAGGGAGAAGCCTTTCAGGAATGTCGCTTCGGACTGGGAATGCTTGATCTGCTGCTGGGCCGCATCACGGTTGAGCTGCGCCAGCTTGTCGAGCAGTTCGATGGCGGCGCGCTGTGTCTGCAGCACGGGACCCAGGGCCTGGGCTTCGGCCTGCTGGCGGATCTCCATGGACTCCTTGGTCATGGCGAGCATGCTCTCGAAATGCTTGAAGACTTCCTGCATGGCCGGCAGCATGGCACTTTGGAAAAGGGTCTGGGCTTCGGCCGTCTTGCCGTCGCCAGCCAGACGTTTGATACGACCCGTGGCTTCGTGAAACCGGCGGTGGGGTTCGGCGAATTCGCGGATGGCAGCCGCCAGGGCCTGATTTTCGGTCTGGAAGGTGGGGAAATAGCGGCCCGCATTACAGGCAGTGTGGTCGTCGCCGCCGTCGAAGCGGGCGCCGGCGTTGGCCAGATAATCCCGGACGCGATTGACCAGGATATAGTGGTCTTTGGTGAATTGCTCCAGGTGACGGGCCACATCGGCGGGATAGGCGATGCCGTTGCGGTCGAAGCGATGGGACAATTCGATGAATTTGCTGTTCTCTTCGCGCCAGGCGTTCCAGGCCGGCACGAACTGCTGCCAGGTGGCGGCCTCTGCCGCGGTTTGGGGCAGCGCTTCATAGACGGCCCAGGCCTTCTGGTACTCCTCCCGGGCGCTCTGCAGGTTTTTGTATTGCCGTTCGCGGACTTCCTTTTCCAGACCGGGAATCACCAGGGTCCGCATGGTGCCGCGGATGTTTTCGGCGTTCTCCTTGAGGATCAGCAGGGAGTCCACGCTGGGCAGGCGCACCTGGCCGATGTCGTTGATGGCGCTGTCGCTCTGGACGGTGCCGTAGTATCCCACCAGGCCCAGCAACAGGGTGATCAGGGCTACCGCGCCGAAAGCCAGGATCAACTTGGCTCTGAGCTTAAGGTTTTTGAACATGGTCGTTTTCCTTTCCGGCATTCTGGATTCTGAAAAAGCGTTCTGCTTTGCCCCGGAGCGATACCAGCAAGGTCTGCGAAGTGCGGCTGGGCGGCGAAGGAGACTTTCGGCTTGGGCGGAAGATCTGCTGAATCACGGCGCGCAATTCGCGGTAATCCACCGCAGGTCCCATGAGATAGCGGGGCCGCAGCAGGTGGGCCTTGGCGATGGTCTCGTTGCGGCCGTCAGGCACCTTCAGGATGATGGGCAGATCGTGAAGCCATCCCGACATGGCCACCATCTGATCCAGTTCATCCGGGCGGGCCGCCAGCAACACCGCCAGGCAACGGTCCCGTGGCATTATTTTCAAGGCGCCGCGGAGCATCTCCACGCTGGTGCATACCGGACAGCGGCTGATGGGCAGCCCCACGTCCTGGCAAATGAGATCGGCGATCCGGGAAGCAATGGTGGCTTCGGAAGGGGCGAAAATCAGCGAGGCGGATCGTTTGGCCATGGAGGCTCCTTTTTTTGGACAGCGGCGCCATGTGTTTGAGCCGTCCGTAAGCAACAGCCGTGCCAGTTGCTGACATATCTTTAAAATATAATAATATCTAATTATTACAAATCGGGAGCCGCTCGGGGCAGCGGCGGAACAGGCCTCGCCGTCCGCTTCCATCGGATTGTTGTCTGGTCGGGCCGGAATCAGGCGATGGCGTGTTTTTTGAGCAGCTCGTAAAGACGGGAACGGGAGACGCCCGAAAGCGAGCACGCTTTGCTCATGCTGCCTTCGGCCGTGGACATCAGGGTGCTGAGGTAGTCGGCCTCGGCCTTTTCGATGGCCGCGTCGCGTACCGCCTGCAGCAGGGGCAGGGGGCCGCCGGCAGGCGCACTTTGAACCGGCGCGAGCGGGGCAGCACCCAGCCGCTGGCGGGCCGCGTGGGTGCGCAGGGCGGTGGGCAAATGGCAGGCGAAGAGCCCGGTATCATAGCGTGCCGCGGCCAGGGCGAACTCCATGGTGTTGACCAGTTCGCGTACGTTGCCCGGCCAGTCGTAAGCGCTCAGGATCTCCATGAGGTCGGGGGAGACTCCCTTGGCCGGTTCGCCATACAGGGCGCCCAGGCGCCGCAGATGATGCAGGGCCAGTTCGGGAATGTCCTCCCGGCGCTGGTGCAAGGCGGGCAGCTTCAGGTGAAAGGCGCGCAGGCGGTAGAGCAGATCCTTGCGGAAGTGGCCCCGGGCCACCATTTCGTCCAGGTCGCGGTTGGTGGAGGCGATGACGCGCAAATTGCTGTGCACCTCCTGTTTGCCGCCGATGGGGCGGAAACGGTGGGTTTCCAGGACGCGCAAAAAACTTTTCTGCAGGGAGAGCGGCATTTCGCCGATTTCGTCCAGGAACAGGCTGCCGCCGTCGGCCTGCATGACCAGGCCCTCCCGGGCGCTGTCGGCGCCGGTGAAGGCGCCCTTGACATGGCCGAAGAGCATGCTCTCCACCAGGGTCTTGGGCAGGGAGGCGCAATCGACCACCACGAAGTTCTTGTCTTTGCGGCTGCTGTTGCGGTGCACGGCCTGGGCGAACAATTCTTTGCCCGTGCCGGTTTCCCCGGTGATCAGCACCCCGGCGTCGCTGCCCACGGTCTGGGCCAGCTGCGCCAGGGCCTGCATCAATGGTTCGCTGGTGCCGATGATCCCCTCCCGGTCCACGGGCAGGGTGCGTCGCAGCAGGTTCTTCTGGGCCCGGTATTCGAGCACGCGCAAAAAGCGCAGGGCCATGGCCTTGGGCGAGGCCGATTTTTCCATGTAATCCCAAGCCCCGTTGCGGATGGCCAGATCGGCGCCGTCCGGGTCGCCCCGGCCGGTGAGGATGATGATCTCCGGCCGCGAGGGGCTCTGGGAAATGGCGGGGATTTTTTCCAGGCCGTTGCCGTCCGGCAGATGGACATCCAGAAGCACCAGGTCGATGGGCTCCCGGGCGATCCGTTCCATGCCTTGGGCCAGCGTAGACGCCGTGAACGCTTCGTGGCCCTGTTGACCGACCATGACCGTGAGGGTTCGGCACACCCCGCCGTCGTCATCGATGATCAGCACCTTGGACATGCGCCGGATCCTTCCTTCCTTCCTTTAAAGGGGGGGTAGTGGTGGCAAGCGCCGCGCCGCCGTTTTCCGATCCTATCGGCCGAATCTACCGATTCTTTAATTTTTTCTTGTGGCTTGCCGTCCGCTCCGGCCCTGTGTTAATTCTTTTTCCGGCCCGACCGATAACCCTCCTGGTATCCGCCGTGCGCTCCCCTGATCGCCGACTCGGTAGAGGGCCTACAGAAACATCCCAGGATCGAACCGAGTCCTGAGAACCTCAGGAGCTGGCATGCAATCGGAAAGTCAAGCATTCGCTAACCAAACGGCCTCCGGCGAGGAAAAATTCCATAAGCTGTTTACCCGTCTGTATGAAGGGGGCTGCCTGCACGAGCTGGTGTACGATTCGGACGGGACGCCGGTCGATTACAGGATCCTGGACATCAATCCGGCCTACGAGCGGATCACGGGGTTCAAGCGAGAGGCGGTGGTGGGCGCCCTGGCCTCCGAAGTATACCAGACCGGTACCGCTCCTTTTCTGGACGAGTATGCCGATGTTGCGGAGACCGGCGAGCCCCGCAGTTTGACGATCTACTGGCCCCCCTTGGGCAAGCATTTCATGATCAGCGCTTTTTCGCTGACCAAGGGTCAATTCGCTACTATCTTCACCGACATCAGCGACCAAAAGCGCAAAGAAGAGGCGTTGCGCAGGAACGAACAGCATCTGTCCATCACGCTCAATGCCATCGGCGACGCGGTCGTCTCCACCGATGGCCAGGGTTGCATCACCATGATGAACACCATTGCCGAGCAACTCACCGGCTGGTCCATTTCCGCTGCCAACGGCCGTCCCCTGGACGAGGTGTTCAGGATCGCCCATGAACGCACCCGCCTGCCTCTGGAAAATCCAGTGGCCTTGGTGCTGCGCGAAGAAACCCCGGTCGACCGGGCACCCAACACCATTCTGATCAGCCGGGATGGACGTGAGTATTTCATCGAAGACAATGCCGCTCCCATCCGCGACGAGCGCGGTCGTCTGGTGGGGGCGGTGCTGATTTTCCGCGACATCACCGCAAAGCGCCACGCCGAGCAGCACCTTCTGGAGAGCCAGGAGGAGCTCACCGCCATTTATAACAATGCCCCCGTGCTGTTGATGCTGGTGGACTCTGAGCGCCGGGTGCGCAAAGTGAACGGTGCGGCCGGCGCATTCACCGGGCGGGCGGCCGCAGAGATGATCGGCCTGCGCAGCGGCGAGGCCCTGCGCTGCATGAATTCTCTGGAGAGTCCCCAGGGCTGCGGCTTTGGTCCCGATTGCACCCGGTGCGCGGTGCGCCTGTCCGTGATGGATACGCTCGAGACCGGGTGCGCCCATTTCCAGGTGGAGGCCAGCCTGCCGTTTCTTCTGGAAGGCCATGAAGTCCGCCTCACCTTTCTGCTTTCGACCGCGCGGCTCGTCGTACGGCAGGAACCGCTGGTGCTGGTGAGCATCATGGACATCACCCGGCGCAAGCAGGCCGAGGAGGCGCTGCGCGAGAGCGAGGAGCGGTTTCGGACGCTCTTCAGCAACGTGCCCATGCCCTATCAGTCGCTGGACGAAGAGGGCGGCTTTCTGGAAGTCAATCCGGCCTGGTTGAACACCCTGGGCTATGGTCGCCAGGAGGTGATCGGCAAGAATTTCGGTGATTTTCTTCTTCCGGAGGGGCGGCGGCAGTTCAAGGAGCGGTTCCCCAGGTTCAAGATTTTGGGGGAACTCAGGGGCGTAGAGTTCGAAATGGTGAAAAAGGACGGCGATACCCTTCTTGCCTCTTTCACCGGCAAGATCGGCCGTAATGCCGAAGGCCGTTTCCTTCACGCCCATTGCATATTCGAGGATATCACGGCCCAGCGCCGGGCCCAAAGCGACCTGGCCAGATTGGAAGAGCGGCTGCAGCAGGCCCAGAAGATGGAAGCCCTCGGTACCCTGGCCGGCGGCATCGCCCACGACTTCAACAACATGCTCTTTCCCCTGGTGGGTTTCGCTGAAATGCTCCAGGAGGATCTGGCGGCCGACAGCCCCCAGCAGGCGTATGTCCAGGAGATTTTGAACGCCGCCTTTCGCTCCCGTGAGCTGGTGCAGCAGATTCTGGCCTTCAGCCGCAAGGCCGAACGCAACGACAAGCCCATCCGGTTGCAATCCATCGTCAAAGAAGCCGTCAAGCTGCTGCGGGCCAGCATCCCCACCACCATCGAGATCCAACAGCGGATCGACGGCGAATGCCCCATGGCAATCGCCGATCCCACCCATATCCATCAAATCGTCATGAACCTGGCCACCAACGCCTTTCACGCCATGGAAGAAAAGGGCGGGGTGATGAAGGTCAGCCTCGAGGCCGTGCGCCTGGGTTACGATCCGGCCGGCCTGGATGCCGGCGACTACGCCCACCTGTGCGTGGCCGACACGGGCACGGGCATGACCCGGGAGATTCTCGCCAGGGTCTTCGATCCCTATTTCACCACCAAACGCGACGGCAAGGGCACCGGACTGGGGCTCTCCGTGGTGCACGGCATCGTGGCCAGTTACCGCGGGGATGTCCGGATACACAGCGAACCGGGCGTGGGTACCGAGGTCCATGTCTACCTGCCCGTCATCGAGAAAAGGGCGGCCAGGGAAGCGGCCCGGCCGGCCGAAGCCGTCCGCGGCGGGACGGAGAGAATTCTGCTGGTCGATGACGAGGAGGCCATCGTGCGCATGGAGCACCAGATGCTGGCCCGCCTGGGCTACCAGGTGACCGTGCGCACCGCCAGCGTCGAAGCCCTGGAGGCCTTCCGGGCCAATCCCGACGGCTACGACCTGCTGCTCACGGATATGACCATGCCCAACCTTACCGGCATCCAACTGGCGACGGCGGTCAGGTCCCTCCGCCCGGAACTGCCGGTCATCATCTGCACCGGTTTCAGTGAACAGCTCGACGAAGCCAGGTGCGCTGCCATGGGGATCACGGCTGTGCTCATGAAGCCGGTGGCCAACCGGGCCGTGGCCGAGGCGGTGCGCAAAGCGTTGGACGCCAGGGCCTAAGAAAGGCGGCTATGTTCTATCTCGATCTAATTCTCAATCTCGCTTTGCTGGTGGCGCTGAGCGTGATCTCCGGGTTCATCGTGCAGCGCTGGCCCAAACAAACCCGTCCGGGGGTCGTGCTCCAGGGCCTGCTGTTCGGCGCCGCGGCGGTCATCGGCATGTTGCGTCCCTTGGACATGGGCGGTGGCCTGATCTTCGACGGCCGGTCGGTGCTGCTCAGTCTGGCGGCACTTTTCTTCGGCCCCTGGGCCGCGGCGGTGGCCGGCACCATGGCGCTGGCGTGCCGCATCGCCATGGGCGGCGTGGGCGCGGTCATGGGCGTGTCGGTGATCCTCGCCTCCCTGGGCATCGGCCTGCTGGCCCATTTCCGCCGCAAGCGCATCGAAGAACCGCCCACGGCCGGCTACCTTTACCGCTTCGGTCTGGTGGTGCACCTGGTCATGGTGGCCCTGATGTTCGTGCTGCCCGCCGGGATCGCCTGGTCGGTGATCCAGCGCCTCGGACCGCCCGTGATCATCCTCTATCCCCTGGCCACCATCCTGGTCGGCAAGATTCTCTCCGATCAGGTGGCCGCCGCGCGTTCGGTGGAGGCCCTGCGCCGGAGCGAGGAGGATTGGCGGCGGCTGTTCGAAGAGCATACCGCCGTGAAATTGATCATCTCGCCGGAGACCGGGGCCATCGTGGATGCCAACCAGGCCGCCGCCGATTACTACGGCTGGCCCCGGGATGCGCTGCGGCGCATGAACATCGCGCAGATCAACACCCTGCCGTTGCCGGAGATCATGCGCGAGATAGGCAAGGTCCAGGCGCTTCAACAGACCTGCTTCGAGTTCCAACACCGGCGGGCCGACGGATCGGAGCGGGACGTGGAGGTGTTCAGCAGCCGCATCACCATCCAGGGGGGCGTATTCCTGCATGCCATCGTGCACGACATCACCGACCGCAAATTGTCGGAGGCGCGCAACCGCAAGCTCCAGGAACAGTTGCTCCAGGCCCAGAAGATGGAATCCATCGGCCGGCTGGCCGGCGGCGTGGCCCATGACTTCAACAACATGCTGGCGCTGATCATCGGCTATGCCGAGATGGCCCTGGCGCGGGTCTCTGCCGACAATCCGCTGCATGGCGAACTGTCGGAGATCCTGGCCGCCGGCCGGCGCTCGGCCGACCTGACCCGTCAGCTGCTGGCCTTTGCCCGCAAGCAGACCATCCAGCCCCGGGTGCTCGATCTCAACGAGACCATGGCCGGCATGCTCAAGATGCTCCAGCGGATCATCGGCGAAGAGATCGCCCTGGTATGGAAACCCGGCGCCGGCCTGTGGCCGGTGCTGGTCGATCCGGCCCAGGTGGACCAGATCCTGGCCAATCTGGCGGTCAATGCCCGAGATGCCATCGCCGGGCAGGGCCGCTTGACCATCGAGACGCGCAATGTCACCGTCGGCGGAACCCAGGGCGTGATCCTGACCGAAATGACGCCTGGGGAGTATGTCCTGCTCGCGGTGAGCGATACGGGCTGCGGCATGGACCAGGAGACCGCGGCCCATCTCTTCGAGCCCTTTTTTACGACCAAGGAGGTGGGTAAAGGCACGGGGCTCGGACTGGCCACGGTGTATGGCATCGTCAGCCAGAATAACGGCTTCATCGACGTTTCCAGCCGGCCCGGGCAAGGTGCGGAGTTCCGGATCTACCTGCCCCGGGTCCATGCCGTGGAAACGGCCGATACCCAGGAAGCGGCACCGGGGCCGTCGCTGGAAGGCAGGGAAACGGTGCTGCTGGTCGAAGACGAGGCGGGCATCCTGGCGCTCGGCCAGGCGATATTGACGCAGTATGGCTATACGGTATTGGCGGCCCGGAGCTCCCGGGAGGCCCTGGAAAAGGCCCGGAACCATGCCGGGCCCATCGATCTGTTGATCACCGATGTGGTGATGCCGGGTCTCAACGGCAATGGCCTGAGCCGGGCCGTCGCCGCCCTGCGGCCGGGCATCAAGACCCTCTACATGTCGGGTTATACCGCGGACGTGATCGCCCGCCACGGGGTGCTCGAAGAAGGGGTGCACTACCTGCAGAAGCCCTTCGCGGTCAAGGCCATGGCCGCCAAGGTGCGCCGGGTGCTCGATGAAAATTCAGCCGGCGCGCCCGGTTCTTCTGCCTGACAGCGGCCCGGACCCGCGCGGACGGGCCCGGACCGGCCGTTTTACTTCTTGGTGTAATCGTAAACGCCCTTGCCGCTCTTGCGCCCGAAGCGGCCGGCTCGCACCAGCTTGACCAGCATGGGGGCCGGCCGGTACTTGTCGCCCAGTTCGCGGTGCAGGTTCTCGATGACATGCAGCAGCGTGTCCAGGCCGATCAGGTCCGCCAGCGCCAGCGGGCCGATGGGGTGGTTGCATCCCAGCATCATACCCTTGTCGATATCCTCGGCGCTGGCCACGCCTTCGCCGAGCACGAAAAAGGCTTCGTTGATCATGGGGCACAGGATCCGGTTGACGGCGAAGGCCGGCGCCTCGTTGACCACGATGGTCTCCTTGCCCAGGGTTTTGCCCCACTGCAGCGCGATGTCCAGGGTTTCGTCCGAGGTCTCGTACCCCTTGATGATCTCCAGCAGCTTCATCACCGGCACCGGGTTGAAGAAGTGGGCGCCGATGAACTTGTCCGGCCGTTTGGTCATGGCCGCGATGGCGGTGATGCTGATGCCCGAGGTGTTGGTGAAAAACAGGCACGCGGGTTTGACGATGGTTTCCAGCTCCTGGAAGAGTTTCTTCTTGACTTCGAGCACCTCGATGATCACCTCGATGACCACGTCGGCATCGGCGGCCGCCGCTTTGAGGTCCGTGGTAGGCTTGATCCGAGCCAGCAGGGCGTCCATATCGGCCTGGGCGCGTTTGCCTTTTTCCACTTCCCGCGCCAGATTTTTCTTGATGGTGTTCATGCCGTTGTCGACAAAGCGCTGCTCGATGTCATGCATGGCCACCTGGTAGCCGGCGTTGGCGCACACCTGGGCGATGCCGTTGCCCATCAAGCCCGCGCCGATCACACATACACGCTTGATCTCCATTTGCTTCTCCTTGAAGTTGGCGGTTTACAGAAAAGCGGCCTCCGTGGCCGGGGGTTACATTTTGTCCAAGCGACACCGAGGCTGGCCATACACTTTTATGTCTCCTGGATCAAGTTCGGAAAAAGGTCGATCAGGGCGACACCTGAACCCCGTGGCGCTGGGCCAGCCTCTGGAACATGCGGGTGATGCCGGCCCCCAGGGAATAGAGGCCCTGGATGCCGAGGTTTTCCTCGGCGGTGGTGTCGAAGAACAGATTGAAGTTGGAGTCCATGCCCTCTTCGGGGCGCCAGTAACAGACGAGCAGCGGCACCAGCGGCAACGGACGCAGGACCACCGATATGTCCGCCTGGTAGTGACCGTTCACCTGCCGGCCGTCGAAGATGTGGACCAGGTCCTCGAAAAGATCCGGGTAGGCATCGGCCAGCTTCTTGAGCGGCTTCTCGCATTGGTGCTGGAAGAAATGATACCAGTCCTTGCCGCCGGGCAGTTCCCGCATGGAGGTCCAGCGGCCGTTGACGGGCAGGCCTTTGCAGCACAGGATGTAGTTGAGGATCGGGGCGGTCACCCAGGGGTTGGCGTGGATGGCGGTCTGCAGATTGCCCTGGGCATCCACGCTGAAATCCTTGCCCATGACCTTCAAGGTGAGCCGCCGGCCGTCCCAGCGGCCGCCGGTGCGCTCGGCCGCGGCGGCCAGATCGGTTTGCCGGATCTTTTCTTTGAGCCGCTCGACGGCATTGTCCAGGTCTTCATCGATGTTTCGATCCTGCCGCTTCACGGCCCCATGGCCTTCCAGGATCTCCGGCGGCACGTAGGGGCACAGGATCAGCTCTTTTTGCCCCTTGAAGACCGCGGCGGCAAAGGCCATGCAGGTTTTTTCCAAACATTGGCGGCAGTTGGTCTTGGGCAGGATCTTCAGGACCTCCATGAGATTTTGAAACTGCGGCACGTCCTATCCTCCTTTTTTCGCTTCAGACACCGTACTCCCTTTTCCCCGTTTCCCTACCTCGAAAACAGGGCGAATGGAACCCCCGGAGCCGTTTATTCCTGCTGAAAAGCATTGATTTGCAGCCTCTGCGCGCACGGTGCCCTGGACCATGGCCCGAATGCACCGTGCTGGTTCACCGATCTGATCTGGTCCGAGGGGAAAAGGGCGGGGATTAACAGAGTCGGACGGGCGCCTGATCCATCTGCTTGTTGTAGGTCCAGAACCACTGCCGGCCGTCGGCGACCGGCCGGGATTTGAGGTATCCGGCCTGGACGAAACTTTGCAGCGATCGCTGCACCAGGCCGGCGTCCATGCCGGTGACGCGGGTGACCGCCTGGGAAAGGGGCGTCAACGGGTCGGTGCCGTTGACCGGTTGGGTGCCGTGGGTCTCGATGATGTCCCGGGCGAAGAGTTCGAAGACCAGCTTCATGCGGTGGCACCCTTCGAACATCATGAACTCCTCGGGGGGCGACTGGCCCGCGAAATAGCGCTTTTCGGCCTCTGTGTTCTTGATTTCGTGCTTCTGGTAGAGGGCTTTCACGAAGGCGTCCATCTCCTCGGGCGCGAGTTTGGAACTGCGCATGATGGCCTGGTTGGCGTCGTAGCGGCTCCAGTCGTCGGTGAGGATCTGCAAATCGTATTGGTCGATATTTTCGCGCAGGGTGGTGCCGGGAAAGGGCGCCAGCAGGTGATAGCCGTACTCCACGTCAAGGGATTCGGCGAAGCGCTGGGTTTCGGCCAGGGTGTCGTGGGTCTCGCCGGGCAGGCCCACGATGAACGAGGCGTGCACCCGCAGCCCTGCGGCCTTGCTCCAGGCCACGGCCTGGCGGATCTGGGCCAGGGTGATGCCCTTGTTGGCGGTCTTCAGGATCTCCTGGTTGCCCGACTCCACGCCGAAGCCGATGCTGTCGCAGCCGGCGGCCTTCATGGTGGCCAACATTTCGGGATCCACCGTGTTGACCCGGGCAAAGGCGCTCCAGACGAACTTGACCCTCCGGCGGTTGATCTCGTCGCACAGGGCCTGCACGCGCTTCTTGCTGGCCGTGAAGAGGTCGTCGGCGATGTTGATCCAGGTGAAGCCGTAGGTCAGGATCTGCTCGATTTCGTCCACCACCTTGTCGGGGCTGCGAAAGCGCGGCTTGTGACCCACCATGCGCCGGCCCAGGCAGAAGATGCACTTGTTGGGGCAGCCGCGGCTGGTGATGATGCTCACCGGAAAGCCCAGGGCCAGGTAGCGCGACAGGGGCAGCAGGTGGCGCGCCGGCAGCGGCAACGTGTCCAGGTCTGCGATCAGCGGACGATGGGCGGTGGTCACCACGGTTCCGTTCTGCTGGAAGGCGATGCCGGCGATGGATTGCCATCGGCCGCGATGGGGCAGTGCCGGAATCAGCTCCTTGATGGTCTCTTCGCCTTCGCCGATGACGATCAGGTCCAGCTCGGGATAGCGGGTGAGGGTGTTCTGCACATCGAACGAAACGTGGGGGCCGCCCATCATGGTGATCACCTCGGGGCGGTGGCGCTTGGCATCCTGGATGATGCGGATGGCCTGGGGAAAGTTCATGGTCACCGAGTTGGTGCCCACCACGTCGGGCTGGAATCGGTCCAGTTCGGCGGCCAGCTTTTCGGGCGTGTAGCGGCTGACGATGTAGTCGATGATGATGACCTCGGCCCCGGCGGCTTCGCAGGCCGCGGCGGCATAACACAGGCCCAGGGGCGGCGAGGGGGCTTCTTCCAGCGGGTAGGGGGATGCAATCAGCGCGATTTTCATGAACGGCTGCTCTATCACGCCTGCCGCTGGAATGCCAGAGGGAAAAAGGCCTCGAAAAGGCGCGCGGGCCCGTCCGGCACCTGTGCCGTCCGGGGCCCCGCAGCGGCCGGAATCGATCATTGCGGGTGTCGCGCTATTTCTTTCTGAGCGAGTTGTTCAAGCCGTCGAGGCTGAGATCATCGTTGTAGATGCCCGCCACCACCGTGTAGGGCGTGCCGGTCACACGGATGGTAAACGATATCTTGCGCGAAGGTTCACTGCTGCCGGGCTTGGGCCAGTAGTACTCGACCCAGTTGCCGAACGGGCTTTCACCGCCTTCGCACAGCGTGGTCTGGAAGGGGTAATCCTTTCGCAGATCCCGATCCTTGAGCTTGTCGAGGGCGAAGGGATGGGCAGCCATGTATTCGGGGCATTTCATGACAAACACGTAGGTGTCCTTGTACACGAACTCCCCCTTGGGGTTGTTGAAGGCCGGCAGGGCCTCCTCCTTCAGGGCCTTGACCACATCGTAGGCGTTGACGACCAGGCGATAGACATCCTCCGGCGTGGCTTTATCCTCGGCATAGGCCGTGCCGGTCGCCGCGAGCATTCCGATTACGAGAAAAATCTGGAAAATACGCATGCAAAATCCCCCCTGGAATTCATTTTTGACCGCATCGAGGCGCCCCGGATTCCGGCCGAACGGCGGCTCGATGCCACCATTATCGGCCGATCCGGCAAAAGCATGAGGGGCGGTCTTTCCATGGGGGTGGGGCGCTGAAACGCGCCAGGCGGCTACATCTTGCGCAGCTCCTTGCGCAGGATCTTGCCTACCAGGTTTTTGGGCAGGGCCGGCAGGAAAGCCACCTCCCTGGGCGACTTGAAGCGTTTGAGCCTGGTCTGGCAGAATTCGATGATCTCTTCGGATGTGGCTTCCTGGCCGGGCCGGAGCACCACCCAGGCCTTGATGTTCTCGCCGTACACTTCGTCGGGAACGCCCACCACGGCCGCCTCGGCCACCTTGGGATGCGTAAAGAGCACCTCTTCGACCTCCCGTGGGGCGATGTTTTCGCCCCCTTTGATGATCAGGTCCTTCTTGCGCTCGGTGATGAAGAAGTAGCCCTCCTCGTCGCGGTAGCCCACGTCGCCGGTGTAGAGCCAGCCGTCGCGCAGCACCTTGGCGGTCTCCTGGGGATTCTGCCAGTAACCTTTCATCAGCATGGGGCCGCTGATGATGATCTCGCCCTGCTGCCCCGGGGGCAGTTCGTTGCCCAGGTCGTCCACCACCTTCATCCGGGTGCCGTTCATGGGCCGGCCGATGGAGCCGACCTTCTTGGCGCCCTGGAGGGGGTTGGCCGAATTGTTGGCCCCGGCCTCGGTGAGGCCCCACCCCTCGGTGATCTCGCCGCCGTAGACCTCCTTGAATCGGTTCCAGGTCTCCTGGGTCAAGGGCGCCGAGCCGCAGATCCAGTACTTCATGGAACTCAGGTCGTATTTCCTGGGGTCCGGGTGGAGCAGCATGAAGACATACATGGTGGGTACCGCGGCCAGGCTGTTGGCCTTGTGCTTTTCGATGGCCGCAAAGAGCTTGTCGATGTCGAACGAGTCGAGCACCACGGCCTTGCCCCCGCCCTTGAGCATGCCGAAGTTCATGCTGGCGATGCCGTAGGAGTGGCACATGGGCAGCACCACTACGGCGGTCAGGCCCGACGGCAGGTCCACGGTGTCCACCTGCATCCGGGTGTTGGTCAGCAGGCTCTTGTGGGTGTGCATCACCCCCTTGGGCGTGCCGGTGGTGCCGGCGGTATAGATCAGGGCCGCCAGGTCGTCGTCGGCCACCGGCTCGATGGGGCAGTCGTCGGAATGCCGGGCCAGCAGTTGGTGGTAGGCGAGGGTGGGCGGCGGCACCTGCGCATCGATGAGGATGATGTGTTCGATGTTGGGCGCGTTCCTGCGGCAGGCTTCTATTTTGGGCAGGAAGAGGTTGCTGCTGATGATCGCTTTGGCCCCCGAGTTTTGGTAGATGAAGGCGGTCTCGGCATCGCCCACCATGAAATTGATGGGGACGATCACGGCCCCCAGGGTATAGACTGCCAGAAAACTCTGGAACACTTCCGGGCAGTTGGGCATCTGGACGATCACCCGGTCGCCTTTGCGGATGCCCAGGTGCTTGAGGGCGTTGGCCAGGCGCAGGGTGTCGGCATGCATCTGCTTGTTGGTGTACTGTCGATCGCCGAAGATCATCGAGACATGCTCGCCGAACCGTTCGATCTCTCTGGCCGGCAACTCCGCTAGATTCATGGATTCCTCCTTCGGTGGGTTCTTGCGTACGGCACTATCGTACATCCATTGCATGCCGCGGTTGCTGGAACATAATGAATTTAGAAGTGATTTCAGGACATCTGGGCGAAACGAGGGCGCACTGTAAAACTTATCTTGAACCGGTACCGGAGGGATGTCAAAGGGTTTTGGCAGGCACCGGCGGCGGCAGGGGGACGCGGACCCCTGAGAAGCTCATCTCAACCAGACAGGTGGTAGGCCGACCGCACCATGTTGGCGAAGCAGGCGTTTCTCATGGTCATCCATTTGACCAGACGGTCCTCGCGGCGGTCGAGGTGACGGGTGACGGCCTCGAGGCTCATGCCTCCGGCCTTCAGATGCTGGACCGAACCATAAAAGTTTTCTAAGAAATCCAGCTTATTGCGCAGGGCCTGCCGGCCGCCGGCCATCAATGGTCGATGGGCGCAGAACAGCACGTCGAAATCCAGGGTGACGGCCTTCTTGAGGGAAGCCAGCTGGTCCCCCAAATCTTCGTCCGCGCGAAAGAATTTGATCCGTTCGCCCAGGAACAGGTCGCCCGAGAAGAGATACCCTCGGTTCTCCTCCAGGTACACCGTGTGATCCTTGCTGTGCCCGGGCATATGGATGGGCCGGAACCGGCTCCGGCCGACCGCGTGCACCGGCGGGTGGACCTCGAGCGCCACCGGTTCGCTCCGGCCCCACATGACATGTTGATAGGGGCGGATCTTGAAGGGGGCGCTCATTTTCCGGACCGTCAGCGGGTGGGCATAGGCCGGAATGCCCAGGGTCCTGCGGATGGCGCCCACGTTGCCGCTGTGGTCTTCGTGGTGGTGGGTGAGCAGCAGGCACTCCGGCTTATCCGCCTGGACGCTCGCCACCACGGCCTGCCGCAGATGGGCGATGCCCGAGTCGATCAGGACCCCGTCGAGGAGGTAGCACCAGGCGGTCATCAGCGGCGGGCCGGCCAGGCCGATGCCGGAGTTGTAGCCGAGCACGTCACCGAAGCGCTTTTTGCTGAAATGTTTTCGCACAAGGTCCATGAATTCAATTCTTACAAAGCCGGAACCGGGCTTGAAAGGAGGTTTCGAAGCTGCCTCCGGTCAGTTTCAACGGGTTTGCGCCGCTATCGATAGAAGCCGATCTTCCCGACATGCATCGTCCCATGGGCGTCGGCCGGGTTCACACCGCTATTGATAATGATGGCGACCTGTTCGACAAGGCCGGCACGGAAAACTTGATCCCCGGGCATAAAACCGCTGGAAGCGGCACCTTTTTTAATCCACTTTCGACCGACGACAAAATCGGTAAATGGCATTCGTATCTTCCGCCACTCTTTGGTGGCGCGGAACGTGCCAACCCAGGCATCCACCTTCAGCGGTTCCCCGGGCACCGAAGTCTGTATATTGATAAACCCAGCGCCGCTGCCTTTCACATAAAATTCAACCCCGGAATAGAGCGACAGGTCCCGTTTTTTGCGGGTATAAGCCGTGCATCGGGTCTGTTTCTTCGTGCCGGTGAAATCGTAATCCAACCGCAGCGACGTCCCTTCCGCTGCGGGGCCCTGGGTGGCATCCAGAGTAACCGAACAGACGGCCTCTCGGTTCTTCTCGTCACGAGGCCCCAAAACCCAGGAGGCGTCGAGCGCATCTTCCTTGAAGGTTTCATTCATCGGCCCCGAATCGCGCAATTGTTCGGCCGTCAGCGGCATCCGCATGGCGATGGCGGCCACCGTCTGCCCGCTTTTGACATTTATCAGCCGCAGGTTGACTTCCCAATCGCTGCCCATGTCGGCCAGCGTGCCGCCCATCAGCAGATCCGTCAGCAACAATCGGCCTTTGAGCTTTTCCGGCAGTTCCGCTGCCAATCCGGTCGCGCCAAGCGTCTCGCTCAATTCGAGTTCGTTGATGACCGCTTTGAGCTTCGCCCGCTCGAGCACATTGAAATAGCCCGAATCGATCAGCGCCGTGGTCAGCTCTTCCATGGTCACCCGGCCGGAGGTCGCGTCGGTGCCGCGGATCACCGCGAAGTCGGTCACGACGATATTCTTCTTCGGGATATGGACCCGGACCGGCGCGCCGGGGGCAAAGGGAAACGCATTTCCCGTCAGGACCCGCAGGGTGCTTCCCTTGAAAACCTTTACCACTGCAGGAACATCGGACACCTCGACGTCGGATCCCTCGATGAAAAAAGATTTGACGGCCGCCTGGTTCGCCAGTTCGGTCATATAGGCGTCTGTTTTCCGGGGTTTCGGAATACGGGCTTCCAGGACGAGCTCGTTTCCCGTGACCGATTGCACGATCGCATCGACGGATACCGTGGATGGCGTGTCGGCGTCGCCCGCCCGGGAGGGGGACGCAGCATTCATGATAAGGAGCGGCACCATCCAGGACAGTCCAAACACCAAGGCTCTGTTTTTCATGGCACTCCTCCGCAAACCCCACCGATGGTTCATCGCGCGCCGGTACACCATCATTTCTTTTCCGGCGTCAACCGCTGCGCCTGCGGTTTCATCGCCCGATTGCGCATGACGCCTCAGCATACACCAAAAGGGTGCATGCGTCAGTGAGGTTAATCTCATTTTTTGGATTCATCCAGAAAATCGGGGGTTGCCATTTTTAGGGTATACGGTTTCAATTAACTCACGCCGGCAGGCTTATACTGGGCGAAAAAATGCCGATAATGTCGATAGGCCGCATGGCCGGGCACCCAATCACCAAGGAGCACCACCCGTTGACCAGAATGATCTCAGGCCTTTGGAAACAGTTGGAAAAGCTCGTGTTCGGCGGCATTCCCGGGGATCTGCCGTTACGCTATTACCGTTACGTCGTCGTCAGCAATCTGATCTTCGTTTTCGCCATGGTGGGCCACAGCCTTTTTGTGCCGCTGTATTGGAACCTGGGCGCGCCGCTTCCGTTCTGGGTGAATCTGCTTTTCGTGCCCATCGATATTTTCTGCCTGTTCCTGAACCGGTGGCGCCGTTACCGGTCGGCCTTCGGCCTGTGGGTGACCTTGGTGATCTTGCACACCATGTCGAGTTCCCTGACGTACGGCTGGGCTTCCGGCTTCCACTACTACATCCTGAGCCTGACGGTTTTCATTTTCATGGCGCCCTGGCGCAAAAGCCTCAACATCGTTTACAGCTGCGCCATCATGGCCGCCTATCTCTGGCTCAACTTTCACGAGGGGGGGTGGGTGACCGTTTATCCGCTTCCCCCGCAGTCGGCCGCTTCCACCCGCATCGCCAATATCGTGGTGAATTTCATTATCCTGAGCTACCTGGCCTATTACTATGCCGTGGCTGCGGAGAAAGCCCAGAAGACCCTGGAAGAGAGCGAAAAGACCATGAAAACTATCCTGGCGGCCTCGCCCGTGGGGATCACCCTGGTGAAATCGCGCACGATCTTCTGGGCCAACGACACCCTGGAACAGATGATGGGCTTTGCGAGCGGGCAGATGAGCGGCCTCGATGTGGCGCGGATCTATCCGCAAATGGACCGGATGGAGGGTCTCGAACACCTGGCCCATGTGGTCGGCCAGCCGTTCATCGATCTGCCGGACAGCCGGCTGGCCAGAAACGACGGCACCCTGTTCCCCTGCCATCTCAAAATCCGTCCCATCACCCCCAAAGACAAAGAGGCCGGTTCCATCGTGGTCGTCATGGACACGACGGCCCAAAAAGCGGCCGAGCGCGAGAAGGCGGCCCTGTTGAAAAAGATCCAGCGGGCCGAAAAGATGGAGGCCGTGGGCACCATGGCCGGCGGCGTGGCCCACGATCTGAACAACATCCTTTCGGGTATTTTGAGCTACCCCGACGTGCTGCTGATGAAGATCGCCCCCGGCGACCCCATGCGCAAACCCATCACGCTCATCCGGCAATGCGGCGAAAAGGCGGCGGCCATCGTTCAGGACCTGTTGACCCTGACCCGCAGGGGGGTCTGCGTGCAGCAGCCCATCGACCTGAATGCGGCGGTCACCGATTACCTGGCAAGCCCGGAGCATGACAACCTGATGCTCAACCATCCCCTGGTGATCCTGGAAACCGCTCTGTGCGCCGATCCGCCCTATGTTTCAGGTTCGCCGGTGCACCTGTGCAAGACCCTGATGAACTTGATCACCAATGCCTGCGAGGCCATGTCCGGGGGCGGTGCCCTGCGCATCGAAACCGCCGTCCGCTGCCTGCAAGAGAGCGTGGCGGGGTATGAAACCATCGACCCCGGCCGCTATGCTGTGCTCTCCGTCTCGGACAGCGGTCACGGCATCTCCAGGGAGAACCTGGAACGGATCTTCGAGCCCTTTTTCACCAAAAAGGTGATGGGCCGCAGCGGCACCGGGCTGGGCCTGGCCGTGGTCTGGGGCACGGTCAAGGACAGCGGCGGGTTTGTCGATGTGACCAGTCAAGCCGGTCGGGGCACCCGGTTCGATCTTTTTTTCCCCGCCGTGGCGGCGCCCGCGCGGCCGGCCGCGCTGCCCCCGTCCTATGAAGATTTCCAGGGCGACGGCAAGCATGTGCTGGTGGTCGACGACCTGCCCGAGCAGCGGGACGTGGCGTCGGGAATGCTGGCGGCGCTGGGCTACAAGGTGGACACGGTATCCAGCGGGGAGGCGGCCGTGGCCTGGATGCAGGAGAGCGGCACCGATCTGCTGCTGCTGGACATGGTCATGGACCCCGGCATCGACGGCCTGGAGACCTATCGGCGGGTCCTGGCGCTGCGGCCGCACCAGAAGGCGGTCATCGCCAGCGGTTATTCGGAAACGGACCGGGTGACCGGCGCCCTTTCCCTGGGCGCCGCCCGATACCTGAAAAAGCCTTATACCCTGATGGAACTGGGGCAGGCCGTCAAGGAGGCGCTGGCGGATGAAGGCAGGCTCCGGCGCTCGGCTTGATCGGCCGCCTCGCTGTCTGCAGCATTGCTCCGGGAACCTTGCTTTTTCCCGGAATCCTTTTCGCGCATGGATTTATTTCAAAGTCCGACCCGTGAATACCGGTTTTTGACCCGGGCCTGCAGCCGCAATGGGCGCATCAGGGCGGCAGAGCGTTCCGGCGGCGAGGATTTGCAGTTTTTTATCTGTTTCCCCGAAGGATTCGATCTGTTCCAGGAGACAGAGGCCCGGCGATGCCCTCTCGGGTATGTATCTGTCTTTGGCCAGGAGCAGGAAGGAGCTGCCGCTGGCCAACATTTTTGTCAACTGCTTCTCTCTTAAAACCGGAATCGGCCGGCCGTAGTAGTAGACGAGCTGAATCGATGGTTGCCGGTAGAAATATACCGGCGCATCTCCCCGCAGGCCGTCCAGCCGGGCGGCAAGGGGAGGGAAAGCAGCGTATCGACAGCTCATCACCCGGGCCTGCATCAGCGCGTAATAGCCGAAGACGACGGCAATAAGTGCCGCACTGAAGGCGGTCAGGGCCGCCGGGGTGTGCCGCCAGCGCCGTTTGGCTTGCGCCATGCCATCCGCCAGGACCATGCCAAGCCACACGGCCAGGGCCGGATACATCGGCAAAATATACTTGTCGCGCTTGAAAGTGAAAATGGAAAATACAACCAGGGGGATCAGCGCGGCCAGCCCGAAGAACCGTCCCTGCTCGGTGGCGAACAGCTTCCTGAATTGCGCTCGTGGTTGCCAGAGCAACACAAGAATCCACGGCGCAAAATTCTTTATCAACAAGGGTAGATAAAAGTAAAATGGATCGGCTTGATTGCCTGCGATCTTTGATGACATTTCCTTTTTGATGACATGGAGCAGCGGCGCCCCCCGCAGCTTGGCATCGACATAGAAGAACCATGGAAAGGCGATAACGGAAAACAACAGCCAGCCGCGCCAGTCGATCAGACCTTTCAGGGCGTTCCGGTCGCGCCCCATCAGCCCATAGCACAAAATGGGCGGCACAAAGAACAACAAGGCCACCGGTCCTTTGGTCAGGAAGGCCAGACCCAGCGTGGCATATGCCCCATAGAGACGGTAGGGGCTTGCGCGCTTGATGTTCTGGAAATAAAGGAGCAGGGAAGAAAATACGAAGAACGTCAACGGCAGTTCCAGCTCCGCCAACCGGGCTTTCGCGGTGAAATAGGACGATGTGACCAGGACCAGAACGCCGAAGAGAGCGGCCCATCGCCCGATATGCGCTTTCAGACCGAAAAAAAGCATCCAGACCAGGCCCATCGCGCAAAGTCCCGACGGCAGTCGGAGCACCCATTCGGAAGTGCCTCCGGAAAGAAGTCCGAAGATGGCGCCGGACCAATAGAAGAGGGGCGGCTTTTCCAGATAGACCACACCGTTCAATGTCGGGATGAGCCAGGAGGAATTGGTCATCATTTCCCGAAGTACGACCAGTCGCCGAGCCTCGTTGTGAGTCAGCAGGGGGATCGACCAGATACCCCAGAAAAAAATGAGGAGCGATCCGGCGACCAGCATCCAGAAGAATATGCGGTAGAGCCGATCCCCGGGGCAAACAGCCGGCAATGCCGGGGTATTTGGGTTTTGGTCGGAATCTCCCTCGGAAGCTTCCATCGATGGCGCTTGCCCGTTCGAACCCATCTTCGACGCCTTATGGCCGTTGGAAGTCGCTATGTTTCCACGACCGCTTTCTTTTCTCTTTTGATAAGGTACAGGTTCCTGGCATAAATAAAGATGCCTGTGGCCTGCCCTAGGACAAATACGGGATCTTTGCGATGAATTGAATAGACGAGAAGCAGCAATGAACCCAAGATGCTAAGATACCAGAACAAAAGCGGGACGATGCTCTTGCCGGCCCGCTCGCTGGCGATCCATTGAACCCAAAAACGCGCGGCAAACAACCCTTGCGCGGCAAAACCCAGCACCAACCAGAAAATATTCATTTGCTATCATCTTCCTTATATTCAGGTTGGAGGAAAGAGGCATATTCAATATCAGCCGAAAGTACACGGGACTGCATCCATCGAACCGCCAGCGTATCCATGATGCCGACCCACATCCGGTTGTTGATGCCATACTTTGTTTTTCCAAACTTTCTGGGCCGGTGATTTACCGGCATTTCGACGACATGCGAAAAGCCGCCGATCCTTATCAGGGTCGGCAGAAATCGATGCATTCCTTTGAATGAGAGAATATTTCTGGTGCAGGCATGCTTGAAAACGCGCAGGGAACATCCAACATCGGCGATATTCTCACCTGTCAGCCAATTTCGAAAGCCATTGCCGATTCTCGAAGATATCTTTCGGACAAGCGTGTCTTGCCGCTCTTGGCGCACCCCGGTGACCATATCCGCGCCGGTTTCGATCAGGTGCGCCACTGCGGCGGGCAAATCCCTGGGATCATTTTGCCCGTCCCCATCCAGGGTCCCCAGCAGCCGCCCGCGCGCGCAATCAAATCCCACATGGAGTGCGGCCGACTGCCCAAAGTTTCGGGTCAAGGCAATGAATTGATGGCGGGGATCTTGGTTGTTCAGCTTCGCGAGTTCGGACAGCGTTGCATCCGTCGATCCATCATCGACCCAGATACATTCCCATGCGTAGGCGACGGGTGCCATGGCAGCGCAGATTTCCCCGGCCAGGCGATCGATGTTTTCTTCTTCATCTTTCACGGGAATGATGATGCTCAGCTCAAGATCCCATGATCCATCTATTTTTGGCGGCATTCGCTCCCGTCCCAATGCAGTTGAAAAAACGGTCACACCCGTGGCTTTTGATCTCGTCCGGGGTGCGTCGAAAGAAGCTGAGGTTCCATATGGCCACCGTCACATGGATGTTTACGGTTTCGCGGCAGGTATTCAAAGCCGCGCGGTACCGGATGTTAAATCATTATCGCATTTTATCGGACGGTTCAAATCATCTTTTTTCTGCTTTCAGCCCTGCCGGCGGGATCCACGCAAAGGCATCCAGCGCAGGGGCGGCCATCGTTTCGACCCGGATGCCCCTGAGCCGCAGGGAAACTGCGCGCCCCATAAAAACAGAACAGCCATTGCGCAAAGATCCCTTCGTGCCTAGCGTACGCGTACATTTACGCAATCGGGCGACCCGCCACCCGGTCGTCCATGCAATCTTAAAACGATCACCTTCCAAGGAGGGTTCCATGAAAAAATTGCTTCTACCTGTCACCCTGGCAGCCATCCTGTCCGGTCTTGGCGCGGTCCACGTCGACGCGGCAAATGCCGCGATCATCGGCAAGACCGTTGAATATTCCTCCCAGGGCACGACCCTCAAGGGCTATCTTGCTTATGACGACGCCATTCGCACCCAGCGTCCGGGCATTATTGTCGTCCATGAATGGTGGGGCCTGAACGCGTATGCCAAAAAGCGGGCGCGGATGCTGGCCGAACTGGGCTATACGGCCCTGGCCCTGGACATGTACGGTGATGGCAAAGTGGCCACGCATCCCGACGACGCCGGCAAATTTTCCTCGGCGATCATGAAGGATTTCGATGTGGGCAAATCCCGCTTTCTGGCCGCTGAAGCGTTCTTGAAACAACAACCCAGTGTCGATCCGACCCGGATCGGGGCCATCGGATACTGCTTCGGCGGTGGCGTCGTCCTGAACATGGCCCGCCAGGGCGCGGACCTGGCGGCCGTGGCGAGCTTTCACGGCAATCTGACCGCCGTGAAACCTGCCGCGCCGGGGATGGTCAAGGCCAAGATCCGGGTCTATACCGGCGGAAACGATAAATTCGTCCCACCCGAAGCCGTCGAGGCTTTCAAGAAGGAGATGACCGCCGCAGGGGCCGATTTCAAGGTCACGGTCTATCCGGGGGCGATGCACAGTTTCAGCAACCCGGATGCTACGAGCGTCGGCAAGAAATTCAATTTGCCGCTGGCCTATGACAAGCAGGCCGACACGCAATCCTGGAAGGACATGCAGCTATTTTTTACAGAGGTCTTCAAAAAGAAATAATCCCGCCGGGTCAAGGTGACCGGCCGGCGACCGGGGTGGGTGTTCGCAATGCTCAGCCACCGCGCAACTCGGCCCTGACGATCGCTGCGCCCGCCGCCAGGGCCTTGAGTTTGCCCAGCGCAACGTGGCGCGCAAGTGGCACCATGCCGCAATTGGTGCAGGGATAGAGGCGTTCCGGGGTTACGTATTTTAGCGCTTCCCGGAGGGTGGCCGCCACTTCTTCGGGGGTTTCAACCCGATCGGTGGCCACGTCGATGGCTCCGGCCAACACCTCTTTGCCCTCGAGCAGGCCGATCAACGCCATGGGCACCCTGGAATTGTGGCATTCCAGGGATACCTGATCGATGATCGCGGCCCGCAGCAGCGGAAAAGTCTGCTCGTACTGCCGCCATTCCGCGCCGAGGGTCTTCTTCCAATCGGTATTTGCCTGGATGCCGTAGCCATAGCAGATGTGAACTGCGGTTTTACAGCCCAGGCCCTGGGCGGCCCGTTCCAGAGCCTTGATGCCCCAGTTGCGGACTTCGTCGAAAAAGACGTTGAAGGCCGGTTCGTCGAACTGGATGACGTCGGCGCCGGCGGCTTCGAGCTCGCGCGCCTCGTCGTTGAGGATGCGGGCGAACTCCCAGGCCAGCTTCTCCCGGCTGTGGTAGTAGTCGTCATAGAGCGTATCGACCATGGTCATCGGGCCGGGCAGGGTGAATTTGATCGGGCGGGTGGTTTCGGACCGCAGGAAGCGGGCGTCCTCCACAAAAACCGGACGAAGACGGCGGACCGGTCCCGCCACCACCGGGACGCTGGCATCGTAGCGGTCGCGAATGCGCATCGTCTCCCGGCGCTGAAAGTCGACGCCCTCGAGACCTTCGATGAAGGTGGTCACGAAGTGCTGGCGGGTCTGTTCGCCGTCGCTGACGATGTCGATGCCGGCCTGCTCCTGGTCGCGGAGCGCCAGCCGGACCGCGTCCCGCTTGGCTTCGACCAGGGCATCGCCTGCGAGCTTCCAGGGAGACCACAGCTGCCTGGGTTCGGCCAGCCAGCCGGGTTTGGGTAGGCTGCCGGCGATGGTGGTTTGAAGCAGTTTTTTTGTCATGCCGCTTCTCCTAGAAGCTCATTCCTGCAGTTCTCGCTGGATCGCATTCAAGATCCTATGCTTGTCCGGGAATCGGAACATATCCTTTCTTTCAATCATTTTCCCGTCGACCCAAACGGTAAATTCTCCTATTTTTCCGCCCGAATCGAGCTCGACCGCGATGCCGGATTCCTTTTTTACGAATGCTGCCACACGGGAAGCAAACAGGCGATTGTGCAGTCAGATTTTACAATAGCGTATGGTTACTTTGTTCATTGGGCGCTCCATTTTTTGATAAGATCGAAATGCCGATAGCACACAAAGCTTCATAGAATCTTGGCGTTACATATCGACACCAAAGATTTGAGGTTCTTTGCGAGCCGTACAATTTTTATTTAACCAGCCCGCAATATTTTTCCACATTTCATCTTCCATGACCCTTGCCTTTTCGGGACAGCTCTTAATACAAGCACAACAGCGGATACAAAGCTCTATTTTCGTTTCCACATTCTCATTGATTGAAATGGCGGCGGTTGGGCACACACCGGCACACGTGCCACAAACGGTGCATGACTCCTTGATGGTCACAGGGGCAACCGCCATGGTCCGCGCACCCTTTGCTTCATATGGAAATCTCCCGGGAATTTTCAAATCCATGGTCGCATCAGGGAATTGCGGCGCGGCAACTTTATCTCTGACTTTTACTCCGAAATTGATTGCTTTTTGTATATCCAGGTTGTCCGGACGTCCATTCGCGATGGGTACCTTCTCTGTTGCAAAGGAGTGTTCCCCTATGAAGGCACCGCCGGCTACCGGGCTAAAACCCAACTCGATTGCGAGATTTTTCAATTCCAGGAGCGCATCTTCAAACTCACGGTTCCCATATACAACGATGAGAACTGCCAAATTATTGCCAGCTTTCAGTTGTCTGAAACGATCGACGGCATCGACCGGCAGACGGCCGCCGTAAACAGGTGCACCTATGATGGCGAGTTCATCGGAAAAGGGTGCAAGGGTTTGCCGGGACCCTTCCGGAAGCGTCAAATTGATATGCTTGATATCTTCAACGCCCATGCCTTCGGCAATACTTTCCAATATTCTTCGAGTGGTTCCAGTAGGGGAAAAATAAATGAGTCTTACCCCTTTAACTTCCATGGTGATTTCCTCCTGATGCATATGGCAGGCCATCCCCCAAAAGCCTTTTGGCCCAATATCTTGGTTGGAGGCAAAATTCAACTCCTGGAAAAACGCGAGTATGTCTTCGCTTTAAAACTTACCTCCGCCGCGATTCCGAACCAAAATACTTTTTTGGGGAAGGCGATAGTAAACGGTCGCCGCTTCTCCCGGTCGGAGGTGAAAGCGCCTGTTGGGCCCGACCGAGTCCTTTATCGGGCTTGAACTTACCTTTGCCTGACGATATCGACCGAGATCTCCACCGCCGGAATCGTGCCTCTGTTTTCGAGCCAGTGGACCGTGTGCCTATCCTCGGGCCAGCCCACTCCCGGGCCATAGTCCGTAGCGACTCCGTCTCTATGGTCAGTGATCATTCCTTGCAGTATGTATACGATGCCTGGTCTGTCTATATGGTCGTGAACCGGGCCGAAGACGCCGCCGGGCTCGATGGTCACCATACGCATTCGAAGCTGGCGTCCTGCCATGCCCTCGATCTCAGGGCCAAGGTCAACCGTTGCAAGCAACTTCACCGTAACGCCTTTCGTCTCAGGTACCGTTCTTTCGTTGCTCATGGCGCTCTCCTCTCGCTATAGCCGTTGCCCAATAGACAACTCTGAAAGAGGCTTTTTAGATTTCTGCCTGAAAAACCTTTGAGCAAGAGCTGCCCCTGGCCAGCCACCGCACGGCGACAAAGTATGCAAAGTACTTTTAGAATTAGAAATGCGATTTGATTTTCTCAACTTCGAACTCGTTGTCGTGTTGTCCGAGGCACGTCTCTATTCAAAGGGAACTGGAGGAAAGTTAGTCCATAGTACGGCTGGCTGTCAATGTGATCCGGCTCACGAAATTCTCGATGGCCGCGAGGGCCGCCTGGGGTCGGGCCTGGAGGATGAATTGGGGGGCGGCCAGGGGGCTCGGGTTCAGCCTAAATGGCGCTGTAGCCGCCATCCACGTTGAAGGTGGCGCCGGTGGCGAACCTGGCGCGGTCCGAGGCCAGGAAGGCCACGAAGTGGGCGATGTCCTCGGGCTCGCCGGGGGGCGGGTCCTTGGGGATGAACTCGGTCCAGCGTCCGGGGTCGTTGAACTTGTTCTGGGCCAGGCTGCGCAGCAGGTTTTCCAACCGTTCGGTTTTGATCAGGCCCGGATTGACGGCCACCACGCGGATGCCGTCGCGCAGGCTGCGGCCGCCCAGGGCCCGCGTGAAGGCCATGAGAGCGGCGTTGCCTGCGCCGCCGGCGATGTAGTCGGCCTGGGGCCGGGCGCCGGCCGCGCCGATGACGTTGACGATCACCCCTTTGCCCCGGCCGCGCATGCGGGCGTAGACGGCCCGGCACAAGTTGATGTAGCCGAAGACTTTCAGGTCCCAGGCCTCGCGCCAGCGGGCCTCGTCCACGGCGGCCAGGTCCCCCCGGGGAATGGCGCCGGCGTTGTTGACCAGGATGTCGATCTCGGCGCAGCGTTCGGCCAGGGCGCGGGCGTTGTCGCCGCGGTTCAGGTCTGTGGGGTGCACCGTCACCGTTACCGGGTGGCGGGCGACGATGGCTTCCCGGGCCCGCAGCAATTCCGCTTCGCCCCGGGCCGCCAGGTGCAGATGGCACCCTTCGGCGGCCAGCACTTCCGCACAGGCCCTGCCGATCCCCTTGGAACCGCCGGTGATCAGGGCCGTCCGTCCTTTCAATCCGAGATCCATCGATATCGTCCTTTCGGCGCCTCTTTGTATTCGCTTATGATCTTCGCCCCGGCTTCAGCGACGTCTTGAGCGGCTCCATGCCGTTGTCCGGGTTGGGTTTGGTGAAATTGATGGTCAGGGAGTAGACGCCGTCGCGCAGCTTGGCCTGCATGGGGAATTCTCCCTTCTCGAACACCTTGAACATCGACTTGTTGGTGGCCAGCACGTCGGCGGTCAGGCCGCTCAGGCCGTGCTGCAGGGCGTGCTGGACCAGCATGCGGTAGAGGAAGGTGGCGATGCCTAGACCCTGGTAGGCTTCGTCGACGACGAAGGCCACTTCGGCGAACGGCCGGCGGTCCAGCCGGACATAGCGCCCCTCGGCGATGATCTTCTCCTGGCCCGGATCGCCCACCAGACCGACGATGGAGAGCGCCGTGCGGTAGTCGATGTTGACGTAGGCCTGCATCTCGGCATGGGGCATGGTCTTGATCGGGGCGAAGTAGCGGTAATAAATGGCTTCGTCCGAAAAACGGTAGAAGAGCCGGCGCATCTGCTCCTCGTCCGACGGCTTCATGGCCCGGAAGTTCACGGTGACGCCGTTCTTGAAAGTATGGCGCGTGGCCAGCTCCTGGGGGTAGAAATGGGCGCTGTCGGCCAAAAAGACCTGGTCCTGGTAGAGAATGCGCGCCTCCTTGGCGGCCTTGACCAGTTCCGGCCGGTCTTCGGGATGGGCGATCTCGATGAGGGCCTGGGCCCGCTCGCGCAAGGTCCGGCCCCGCAGGTGGGCCGTGCCGTACTCGGTGGCGATGATGTCCATGGATTCGGGCTGGTTGAGCAGGTTGGGCATATCTTCCACCGAGAGGCGCACGTTGGGCTGGCCCTTGAGGTTGCGGCTGGGCAGGGCCACGATGGTGTAGCCGCCATGGGAAATCTCGGCGCCGTTGAACAGATCGGCCAGCTGGCCCGGCCCGCTGGTGACATTGCCTTTGCCGATGGGCATGGCCACCCGGCCGGAGAGGTCCACCCGCCGGCCCGGCATGACCAGCACGAAGCGGGGGTTGCGGCCGATGTCTGTGGGACTGAAGACCCGGTCCACGCTCTGGAACTCCACCAGGGGGTTGCGGTCCAGCCAGCGGAACAGCTCGGGGCTGCCCAGGGCGAAGGCTGCCAGCGAGCGGCCGCGGAACAGGCCCTTGCGGCGGTTGCTCACCGCGCCGCTCTTCACCAGGTCCATGAGGGCATCGGTGAACGAGGGGGTGTGGATGCCCAGGTCGCGCTTGCCGGCCAGGTGCTTGGGCAGGGCCTCGAAGAGCGCGCCGATGCTGTAGGCCAGGCAGCTGCCGTTTTCGATCACCGAGGCCACATTGGCCGCCACCCGGTCGATGACCTCGTCGTAGGGCCAGCGGGTGAAATAGATGGGCCGGTCCTGGGAGCGCACCAGCAGGTCGAACTCCTCCACCGGCACGAAGGTGTCGCCGAAGGTGAACGGCACCTCGTCGTTGATCTCGCCCACCACCAGGTCGGCCTGCTCCATGGCCTGGCGGGCTACGTCCACCCCCACCCCCAGGCTGCAATAGCCGGCCTCGTTGGGCGGCGTGATCTGGATCATGGCCACATCGATGGGGATGTGCCCGGAGTTCATCATCTGGGGGATGGTGGAGAAACGGGACGGGATCAGGTCCACGTACCCGGCGGTGATGGCCTCGGAGGCCACCCAGCCGGCAAAGAAGGTCTTGAGCCGGTATTTGTGGGACTGCAGGGCCTGCAGGGAGATGGCGTCGCCCAGGCTGACCAGCTGCACCAGGGTCAGATCCTGGAGGTTGTAGGCCTTGGAGGCCATCAGGTGTTTAACCAGGGTGCGCGGTTCGGCCGTACCCGTGCCCAGGAAGATGTTCATGCCCGGCTCGATGCGCGCCAGGGCGACATCGGGGGTCACCAGACGCTTTTGCCAATCGGAAGCAGATATTTGCGCCATGGGTAAATCCTTTGCGGCGTTCTTTTTTTTCGAAATTCGGAAGTGCATAGTAATAACTCGATGGAACGGTGTCCAGAACCGGTCCATCCGTACGAGGGCCTCAGGCGCATCGCGGTTTGGGCCAAGCGTGCCGGATGGATAGAACACAAGCGCGTGGGGGTTTCAAGATATAATTGCAGCAAAAAATCCTTGACACCCGATGCCATTCCTCCTTATGTAGCCTGAACATCCATGGAAAGATCCAGGTATGATATCCGTCCGACACACGAATGAAATGATTAAAGGCTGGTGGTGGCTGTGGCGCAAGCGCGTCCACGGGGCCTTGCCGACCGGCTGAAACGCTTCAATGGCAACCAAAAGGACCGTGGGCTGCGCAACGCTCACGGTCCTTTCTTTTTTTTGCTCCCGAGGGTCGTGGGCCGAATGCCGGCAACGACCCTTTTTTATAAAAAGGAGAGGCTATGCTGCTGAGAAAATTCCCGGACCAGGCCCAGTTCGAAGAGCTGGCGCGCACCTACAACGTGATCCCCGTGGGGGTGGAGATCCTGGCGGACATGGAGACCCCCGTGTCGCTGCTGGCCAAGCTCTACCGCAAGCAGGAGGCGCTCTTTCTGTTCGAGAGCGTCGAGGGCGGCGAGAAGTGGGGCCGCTACAGCTTCATCGGCATGTCGGCCCATGCGGACGTGCGCGTCTACCGGGAGACGGTGCAGGTGCGCACCGCCGCCGGCGAAGAGCGATTTCCCCATTATGACGATCCCCTGGCCGTGTTGAAGCGGTTGATGGAACGTTACCGGCCGGCCCAGATGGAGCAGCTGCCGCGCTTCTGGGGCGGTCTGGTGGGCTATCTGACCTACGAAATGGTCTCCTTTTTCGAGCCGCGCATCCCCAACCGGCTGCCCGACGACCAGCCCATCGCCCACTTCATGCTGCCCGAGCAGCTGCTGATCTTCGACAACATCCGCAACACCCTGCTCTGCCTGTCGCTGGGCTTCATCGACCGGCCCGAGGCCGCCGGTCATGTTTATGCCGGCGCCGCCAACCGGCTCAATCAACTGCTGCGTACCATTTCGACCTGTCTGACGGCGGCGCCGGCCGGTCTGTCGGCCTTCAAACTGGCCCTGCAGCCGACCCTGGCCGAAGAGACCTTCCGGCAGCAGGTGACCACGGTCAAGGAGTACATCCGCAAGGGCGACATCATCCAGGCGGTCATCTCCCAGCCCTTCACCTGCCCGGCGCCCTTCGACGTGCTCGATCTCTACCGCGCCCAGCGCTACATCAATCCGTCGCCCTATCTCTTTTTCATGCACCTGGGCGATATGGTGTTGGTGGGGTCGTCGCCGGAAACCATGGTGCGCCTGGAGAACCGGGTGGCCACCCTGCGCCCCATCGCCGGCACCCGGCCCCGCGGGGCCAGCGAGCAGGAGGATCGCGCCCTGGCCGACGAACTGCTCCAGGACGAGAAAGAGCGCGCCGAGCACCTGATGCTGGTGGACCTGGGCCGCAACGACCTGGGCCGCGTGGCGCGCACCGGCACCGTGCAGGTGACCGACCTGATGGTGGTCGAACGCTACTCCCACGTGATGCACCTGGTCTCCAACATCATCAGCGAGATGAAATCCGAGTGCGACGTGTGGGACCTGCTGCGCGCCTCGTTTCCGGCCGGCACCCTCAGCGGCGCGCCCAAGGTGCGGGCCATGGAGATCATCGCCGAAATGGAGCAGGCCTCCCGCGGGCCGTATGGCGGCGCCGTGGGCTACATTTCCTTCAGCGGCAACATGGACATGGCCATCACCATCCGCACGGCCTGCGTGCGGGGCGACACCATGACCGTGCGGGCCGGCGCCGGCATCGTGGCCGATTCCGACCCCGAGCGGGAACGCCAGGAGACGGTCAACAAGGCCAAGTCCGTGCAAAAGGCCCTGGCCCTGTCTCAATTCAGTCTGGATAAGGAGGGCCGACAATGATCCTGATGATCGATAACTACGATTCCTTTACCTATAACCTGGTGCAGTATATCGAAGAGATCGGCACCCCCGTGAAGGTGGTGCGCAACGATGCCCTGGACCTGGCCGGCATCGAGGCCCTGCATCCGACCGCCATCGTCATCTCCCCCGGTCCGGGCGGTCCCAGGGACGCCGGCATCTGCCTTTCCGCCATCCGGCACTTTTCCGGGCGGCTGCCCATCCTGGGGGTCTGTCTGGGCCATCAGTGCATCGCCGAAGCCTTCGGCGGCACCATCGTGGGCGCCCGGCGGCTGATGCACGGCAAGGTGTCGACCATCACCTGCGACGGCCAGGGAATCTTCGAGGGCGTCTCCAAGCCCTTCCAGGCCATGCGTTACCATTCGCTGGCCGTGGCGCGGGAGAGCCTGCCGGCCTGCCTGAAGATCACCGCCGAAGCCGAAGACCAAGAGATCATGGGCATCCGCCATGTGGAACTCCGGACCGAAGGAATTCAGTTCCATCCCGAGTCGATCATGACGACGATCGGCAAAAGACTGCTTCGCAATTTCGTGAAGATGATTGGATAAGGATCAGGAGGCTTCCGATGTTTAAGACCTATTTGAAACAGATCATCCAGCGCCGGAATTTGACCGCCGATCAGATGACCGACATGATGAACACCGTGTTCACCGGCCAGGCCACCGAGGCCCAGATCGGCGCCATGATGGCGGCCCTGGCCACCAAGGGCGAGACCTTCGAAGAGCTGGCCGGCGCGGCCCAGGCCATGCGCCGCAACGCCCGGCGCATCCAGGCCCTGGGGTCGCCGGTGATGGACACCTGCGGCACGGGCGGCGACGGGGCCCAGACCTTCAACATCTCGACCACCACGGCCTTCGTGGTGGCCGGCTGCGGCGTCACCGTGGCCAAGCACGGCAACCGGGCCGTGTCGAGCAAGTGCGGCAGCGCCGACGTGCTCGAGGCCCTGGGCGTCAAGCTCACCACCCCGCCCGAGATCGTGGAAGAGGCCGTGGCGGCCGTGGGCATCGGCTTTCTCTTCGCGCCGCTTTACCACAGCGCCATGAAGTACGCCGCCAAGCCGCGTCAGGAGCTGGGGGTGCGCTCGATCTTCAACATGCTGGGGCCGCTCACCAATCCGGCCTCGGCCAACTGCCAGCTGCTGGGGGTCTTCGCCCCGCCGCTCACCGAGATGTTCGCCCAGGCCCTCAAGCTGCTCGGCGCCCAGTCGGCCATGGTGGTTCACGGCCATGACGGCCTGGACGAGATCAGTGTGTGCGCCCCCACCCGGGTGAGTGAACTCAAGGCCGGCGCCATCCGCACCTACGACATCGATCCCCGGCAGTACTTCGGCCGGCTGGCCGAGCCCGCCGAGCTGGCCGGCGGCGACGTGCAGCAGAACGCGGCCATCACCCGAGCGGTGCTCTCCGGTGAAAAAGGGGCCCGCCGGGAGGTGGTGCTGATCAATGCCGGGGCTGCCCTGGTGGCCGCCGGCAAGGCCGACAATCTGAAGAGCGGCATCGAAAAGGCAGCGGCGGCCATCGACAGCGGCAAGGCCCTGGAAAAGCTGGAGAAGCTGGCGGCCTACACCCAGGAAAACGGATGACAACAGCGGAGCCATCATGACCATTCTGGATCGCATCGTTGCGGATAAAAGAGCAGAGGTGGCCCGGGCCGAGGCGATGACCCCCGCCGCCGAGTTGCGGGCGCGCGTCGCCGACATGCCCTGGACGGCGCGCGGGTTCGAAAAGCGGCTCTCCCGCCCAGGGCCGGGGGGCGTGAACATCATTGCCGAGGTCAAGCGCGCCTCGCCTTCCAAGGGCGATATTTGCCCGGGTCTGGACGCCGCCGCATGCGCCCGGCAGTACGAAGCCGGCGGTGCCGCGGCCGTTTCCGTGCTCACCGACGGCCCCTATTTCAAGGGCAGCCTGGCGGATCTGCAACAGGTGCGAGAGGCGGTCTCCCTGCCGGTGTTGCGCAAGGAGTTCATCATCAGTCCTTACCAGTTGTACGAAGCGCGGGCCGCGGGCGCCGACGCCGTGCTGCTCATCGTGCGCATCCTGTCTGCTCCCCAGCTTGCGGAGCTGCTCGACCTTTCCCGGCACCTGGGCATGGACGCCCTGGTGGAGATCCACAGCCCCGAGGACTATGCCGCGGCCCATGTGGTCGGCAGCCGGCTGATCGGCATCAACAACCGCAACCTGGCCACCTTCGACACCAACCTCGCCACGGCCACGGGGCTGGCGGCCCTGATGGCGCCGGGCGAAACGGCGGTGGCGGCCAGCGGCATCAACAATCGCGGGGATATCGAGCGCACCCTGCAGGGCGGCGTCTTCAATTTTCTCATCGGCGAAAGCCTGGTGCGCGCCACGGACCGGGTGGCGTTTCTCAGGACCCTGATCCATGGCCATCCCCAAAAAGCGACTTGACGAATGGGCCCATTCAGGATTTAACCCATTCTCCTGAAGGAAGACAGCGGCCATGGATGACACAAAGCCCACCGCTCCCCAAATCAAGGTGTGCGGGTTGACGGTTCCCGAAGAGGCCGCGGCTTGTGCCGCCCTGGGCGCCGATGCCGTGGGGCTGGTTTTCTTCCCGCCCAGCCCGCGTCACGTGACGCTGGCGCAGGCGGCCCGCATCACGGCGCTCCTGCCGGAGCGCGTGCGCGCCGCCGGGGTCTTCGTGGATCCCGATCGGGGGTTTTTGGCCGAAGCCATCCGGGCAGGCCGGCTGCGCGTGGTGCAGTTGCACGGCCAGGAGCCGCCCGAACTGGCGGCCTGGATTCAGGATCGCTATGCGGTGACGGTGCTCAAGGCGCTCTTCATGACCAAAAAGCCCGCTCTGACCGCCGCGGTTGATTACCCGGTGCCGGCCTTCCTGGTGGAATGCGGCCAGGGGCCGTTGCCGGGCGGCAATGCCCTGCAATGGGATTGGGGCGCGGCCGCCGATTTCGCCCGCCGCCACCCCACCGTGCTGGCCGGCGGTCTGGATGCGGACAACGTGGCCCAGGCCATTGCCGCCGCCATGCCCCAGGCCGTGGATGCCAGCTCGGGGCTGGAGGCGGCACCGGGGCGCAAGGATTTGAAAAAAGTCGAACGATTCGTGGCGGCCGTGCGTGGCACGGCCGCGCTGTACCGGGAACGAGCGCGGAAACTGAATCCGGTATTTTGATTTGAAGTAATCGCTTTAGCGCGTGGTATTTGCATTGAGGAGGCCCGTATGTTGACCGAAAACACCCTGGATATTCTGAAAGAGGCCATATTGCTGGAACGGCGGGGGCACGCGTTCTACCAGAAGATCGCCGATCATGCCCGCAACAACACGGTGCGCGAGTTCTTCCAGATCATGGCCGATGAAGAATTGCGGCACATCAAGATCCTGGAAGATCAATTCAAAGGCTACCAGAGGAACGCCCGCTTCGACGAGTTCGATGCGCAATCCATCCAGGAGCCCTCCATCGCCAACCTGGTGATCTCCGACGACCTCAAGGCCAAGATCGCCGCCGCCGGCTTCGAAGCGGCCGCCATTTCCGCGGCCATGTTCATGGAAGAGCAGGCCATCGCGCTCTATGGCGAGCGCGCCCGCCGCGGAGAAGATCCCCGGGAGCGCGCCCTCTACCGCTGGCTGGCCGACTGGGAACACGGCCACCTGGTCTTCCTGGCCAAGCTGGACAAGGAGATCAAGGCCGGCATCTGGGAAGACAACCGCTTCTGGCCGATGTAATCATGACCCTTCCCAAATCCGCCTATCCCGACCACCCCCTGCTGGCCGTCGGCGCCGTGGTGATCCACCAGGGCCGCGTGTTGCTGGTGCGCCGACTGCGGCCGCCGGGAGAAGGGCAATGGGCTATTCCCGGCGGCAAGGTGGACCTGGGCGAGAACCTGGCCCAGGCCGCCGAGCGCGAAATCCTGGAAGAGACCGGCCTGACCATCGCCGCCGGCGAGCCGGTCTACACCTTCGAAGTGATCGATCGCGACGACGCCGGCCGGGTGCGCTATCACTACGTGATCATCGATCTGGCGGCCGAGTATCGGGGCGGCAAATTGCGGGCGGGCGATGACGCCGGCGACGCGCGCTGGGTGGCGCCCGAAGAACTCCCGGCCCTGGGGGTCTACCCGCGCACCCGGGAGCTGCTCGAGAAATTATTTGATTTCGGAAAAGCGCAAGATTGAACGGTTCTATGCCGTTTTTTTACTTTCCGGCGTCGGCCGCAGGTACGCCCCCCAGTAGCTCATGCCCACGAACACGGCCCCGCCGATGATGTTGCCGATGGTGACCGGCAGCAGGTTGTTCCACAGGCAGGCGAACCAGGTCAGGCTGTCGGCATCGTAGGCGGCCGGGCCGGCGATGCCGGCCCACTGGTGCAGCACCAGGGCCGCCGGGATGAAGTACATGTTGGCCACGCAGTGCTCGAAGCCGATGGCGACGAAGCCCATGATGGGGAAGAAGATGGCGAAGATCTTGCCGATGGTCTGGCGGGCGGCCAGGGCCATCCAGACGGCCAGGCACACCAGCCAGTTGCAGCCGATGCCGCGGGCCAGGGCTTCGGTGAAGCTCAGGTTCACCTTGGCGTAGCCGATGGCCACGGCGCCGGCGCCCAAGGCGCCGTTGGCGATCTTCCACAGGCCTGAGTAGTAAAACAGGGCCACCAGCAGCAGCGATCCGGCGAAGTTGGCGGCAAAGACAAGCAGCCAGCGCTGGCCCATGGTTTTGAGGGTGATCTCCCGGGACATGACGCTGGAGACCATCAGGTTGTTGCCGGTGAACAGTTCGGCGCCGGCGATGACCACCAGCATCAGGCCGAGGCTGAAGGCCGAGCCCGCGACGATCTTGGTGACGCCCACGCCGGCCTTGGCCGCCAGGTCGAAGGTCACGCTGGTGGAGAGCAGGCCGCCGAAGCCGATGTAGGCCCCGGCCAGGATGCCCAGGACGCACACGCTGAACCAGGGCGAGGTGGCCTTGCCCACGCCGATGGTCGAGGCCACGGTCTCGGCGATGGTTTTGGGGGCTTTGTCTTCCAGCGTCGGCACGGGGAACTGGAAGGATTTCATGACGCTTTCCAGGCGGCCGATGCTCTTCTTCTCCTGGAGCACCTTGTTGCGGGTGGCCTTCTGGACCGCTTCCAGGATCTCTTCGGGCGTGAAGGGCTTGGAGACGAAATCCATGGCGCCGCGCTTCATGGCGTCGGTGGCGCGGCCCACCGTGGGATAGCCGCTGATCATCACCACGGCCGATTGCGGGCAGATGGCGTCGAGCCGTTCGACCACGTCCATGCCGTCGAACTCGGGCATCTGCCAGTCGCAGAGGATGACATCGAAGTTCTTCCGGGCGGCCAGCTCCAATCCTTCCCGGGGGCTGGCGGTGGTCACCACATCGTACTGTTCGGAGCTGAACACCCGGCGGCACGATTCCAGCACCACCGGATCGTCGTCGATCACCAGCATGCGTTCCGCCATAGGAAGCCTCCTTGTTTAAGGGTCCGGCTTACCAGATCTCCGCGCTCAGCCGCTGTTCCAGCCATTTGCGCTGCACGGGGCTCAATTTTCCTGCGTGCTGCTCGATCCAATGGATGTCGCCGGTGAGGATGGCCAGCTTTTCCGGACCGCTCAGGTTGAACTCGTCCAGGGCATCGGCGCCGAAACTGAGCATGTTGGAGACCAGGGCCGGGTCCTTGCCGGCCTGTTCCAGCACCCGCAGCACCTCGCCTTTGTGGAGCATGCCTTGTTCTTCCGGCGTCCGGGTGGCGGCCAGGTGCAGGGCCGACTTGACGGCGGCGGTCAACTCTTCGGGAGAGAAGGGCTTCTGCAAGTACTCCGCGGCGCCCAGCTTCATGGCCTGCACGGCAGTTTTGACGCTGCCGTAGCCGGTGATCATCACCACCGGCAGGGCCGGCTTGGCCCGTTTGATGTCGCGCAGCACCCGCATGCCACCGATGTCGGGCATGCGCAGGTCGGTGAGCACGATGTCATAGGGGCGGCCCAGCGCCATGGAGAGGCCTTCGAGGCCGCTGGGGGCGGTTTCTACCTTGAAATTCTCTTCCTTGAGGATGCGGCTGACGCTGTCCAGCACGATCCGCTCGTCATCGATGACCAACGCTTTCATTTTTTCCATGGGGTCTGCCTCCTTTTAACGGGCTTCGAACAGTTTTTTGTGTTTGGGCTCAAGGGCACCCATGTACTGCTCGAGCCACTCCACGTCGCCGGTGACCAGCGCCAATCTCTCCGCGGCCGTCAGGTCGTACCCTTCCAGGGCCTCGGCCTCGCGGGTCTGCAGATCCCGCGCGAAGTCCGGGTTGCGGGCGGCGCGGTTGAGGACCTTGCGAATCTCTTCGTCATGGATGATGCCCTGCTCTTCGGGCACGGCCTGGGATGACTGCTCGAGAACCGACCGCACTACCTGCGCCAGTTCTTCGGGCGTAAACGGTTTCTCCAGGACATGGGCCGCCCCCATGCGCATGCACTGGATGGCCGAAGAGACCGTGGCGTAGCCGGAGACGATCACCACCGGCAGGGACGGCTTGACCCGCTTGATTTCGCGCAAGACGATCTTGCCGCTCAGGTCGGGCATGCGCACATCGGTCAACACCAGGTCATAGGCCCGCTGGGCGGCCCACTGGATGCCCTCCTTGGCGTGCAGGGTGGTGTCCACCGTGCAATTCTCATCCGAGAGAATGCGGCGCACGCTGTCCAATACGATCTGCTCGTCATCGATGGCCAGTACTTTTTTCGGCGTCATGGTTTGTTCCCCTTTCTTGCCACGGAGAGGACTGTGTCCAGCAGTTCTCCGGGTGTGAACGGCTTGGCGATGAACGTCGCCGCGCCGAATATCGCCGCGTTTTCCACGGTTTCGTCGGTGGGATAACCGCTCATCACGACGATGGGCAGTTGCGGATGCTTGGCTTTGACCTGGCGCATCAGGTACATGCCGTCGTGCACGGGCATCTTGACGTCCACCAGCAGCAGGGACGGCAAGGGCGCGCCGGGCGCATCGAGCAGGGCCAGGGCCTCGTCCACCGATGGGGCGGCCTGCACTTCGAACCCTTCGGCTTCGAGAATTCGGCGGCAACTGAGCAGGACGATGCCTTCGTCATCGACCACGAGGATTTTCATGACTTACCCCCTGTGCCTTCAATGGGCAGCCAGACAAAGAAGCGGGTGCCTTTGCCCATCTCGCTCTGCACGCGGATGTGGCCCTGATGACGCTGGACGATGCCCTGTGAGACGGAAAGTCCCAGCCCGGTTCCCTGTCCGACGGCCTTGGTAGTAAAAAACGGATCGAACAGCTTGTCCATGTGCTCGGCGGGGATGCCGCTGCCGGTGTCGGCCACGGTGATCTCCACCCCCTTGTGAACCGCGCCGTCGCCCGAAAGTGCCGGGGCCGTGAAGATTTTGATCTGGCCGCCGGGCGGCGTGGCATCCAGGGCGTTGATGATCAGGTTCATCAGCACGCTCTGCATCTGGCTGCGGTCCAGGGTCACCATGGGCAGGTTCTCCCCTGCCATGAACTTGACCGCGACTCCTTTGACCAAGGCCTGGTTCTCGAGCAGCCCCACCGTGGCGCCCACCAGGCGGTTGATGTCGGTCGGCTCGGGGTCCAGCTTGGTCTGGCGGGAGAAGTCCAGCAGCCCCTTGACGATCTTGCGCACGCGCTCGGTGGCTGCGGCGATGGTCTCCAGGTCCGCGCGCATCTCGGTATTCAGATCCTTGCGGCGCAGCAGCATGTGCGTATAGGTGAGCACGCCGGTGAGCGGGTTGTTGATCTCATGGGCCACGCCGGCCGCCAGGCGACCCACGCTGGCCTGCTTTTCGGACTGGATGATCCTGTCTTCGCTGGCCGCCCGGCGGCGGCCCACAGCGGCCACCATCTCCAGAAAAGTCTTCTGCAGCCGGCCGAATTCACCTTCCTTGATCGGTCCCACATCTGGCGTGAGGCTGCCTTCGGAGACCTGGCGGCTCGCCTTGATCAGGCGGTGCACCGGCCCCATGATGCGATTGGCCAGCAGGACGCCGAACCCCAGGGCCACGATCATGCCCGCGCCCGTGATGAGGATGAAGACCGTGAGGGCCCGGGTGAGAATGTCGGTGTACTTCGCTTCCAGGGTGCCCACATAGAACATGCCTACCCGGCGGCCGAAGATATCTTCCAGCGGTTCATAGGCCGTGATGTACCAGTCGCTGAGCACCCAGGCGCGGCCGGACCAGCGCCGGCCCTGGTCCAGAACGGCCGCCTTGACTTCCGCCGAAACCCGGGTGCCCACGGCGCGGCGGCCGTCGGGCAGGGTCACGTTGGTGGCGATGCGCAGGTCGTTGAGGAACACGGTCGCCGTGGCGATGGGCCGGCCCTTGTAGCTCTCCCCCTGGGACAACCGGTTGCGCACCATGTCCACCAGGGTTTCATCGCGGTTGAGCAGCTGGCCACCATAGAGGACGCCGACCACCCGGCTGCCTTCGAAGATGGGCACGGCCGCGGCCAGGGCCAGGCCGCTGGTTGCTTCGGCGGCGGCAGCCGCCTCGGCACCCAGGTCAGGGATGGCGATGCGCGCCCGCTCGGCCAGCTCCGGATCTTCATGGAGCAGCATCTCCCGGGTGAGCACCACGATGCCCTCCACCGAAGACTGCCGTTCCAGCGCCATCCGGCCGATGGGGTTTTCGGCGGGGATGCGCTGGATTTTGGCATTGGGGCCCAGGCGGGAGAGGATATTGCCATCCGTGCCGAGGATACCGGCGAAATCCAGCTTGGCGTGGTGGGCCAGGCGGCTGAGGCGGTAGGCCAGGTCGTTGGGATCGGCCGCTTCCACGGAGCCGACGAAGCCGCTGCCCAGCGAGGTGATGTTCAGGGCCGTGCGGATCAGGCGGATGCGCTCCTGGATCATTTCGGAGCCGGCATTCAGATCCAGCGCCACCCGGTTGGCGGCTTCGCCGATGACATGCTTCTTGAGCAGGTGCACCCCGGTCCACAGAGAGACCGCGCCCACCAGCAGCGTCACGCCGAGCAGACTGGCAATCAACTTGGATCGGATGGAAGTGAACATGCGGCTCTGCCTCCTTTGCAACCCTCACACCGCTTCACATGAGCAAGCCACATGCCATTGGTCCGGACCTGCCTGAAATGGGCGCAAGCCGCTGGAATCACATGGCCACTGGGACCGGCCAGGCGCGCCGGCCCAGATCCTCGGCGGTGGGAGGTGTCTGGATTTTTTACGATTTGTAAATTGCTGGATGGCGCGACATGGAGTATACAAAAATACGTATGAACATCATCTTCCTGGTCATGGTGGGGGCGGCATTTCTGACGGCGGCGGTTCGGCAACTGCTCTGGGTGCCGGCAGTCGGGCAGAGCGCGCCCATGGAGGCCTTGACCGGGGCCATCCTCCAGGCGGCCGCCAGCGCTGTGGACCTGGCCATCGGCCTGGTGGGGGTGATGACCCTCTTCCTGGGGTTGATGAAGGTGGCCGAGGCCGGCGGCATGCTCCAGATCCTGGCCCGGCTGATCCGCCCGCTGATGGTGCGGCTGTTCCCCGACGTGCCGGCCGACCACCCGGCCATGGGGGCCATGATTCTGAACATGTCGGCCAATGTCCTGGGCCTGGGCAACGCCGCCACCCCCTTCGGCATCCGGGCCATGCAGGAACTGGACAAGCTCAACCCCCAAAAAGGCACCGCCACCAATGCCATGGCGCTTTTCCTGGCCATCAACACCTCGTCGGTGACCCTGCTGCCCACCGGCGTCATCGCCCTGCGCGATGCGGCCGGATCGACCAATGCGGCCGGCATCCTGCCGACCACCCTTTTCGCCACATTCGGTTCCACGGCGGTGGCCATTCTGGCCGCCAAGCTCTACCAGCGCTGGGCGTCCCCCCAGGCCGCATCGGAGGAGAACGGCGCCTCCTCCGAAAGTACCGGCGGGGGCGGATCGGATCTGGCCGACGGCCAGGCCCAGGGGTATCCCCTTTGGATCAGCGTGCTGGCCCTGCTGGCCCTGGCGGCCATGGTGCCGCTGGCCGTGCTCTACGGCAAACAGGTGTCGCCCTGGATCATTCCCGGGCTGCTGGCCTTTTTCGTGGCCTTCGGCGCCGGACGGGGGGTGCGGGTGTACGAAGTGCTGGTGGAAGGCGCCAAAGAAGGGTTCCAGGTGGCGCTGCGGATCATCCCCTACCTGGTGGCCATCCTGGTGGCCGTGGCCATGCTCCAGAGCAGCGGGGTCATGGGCGCCCTGGTGAACATGCTCGGGCCGGTGACCGGCAGAATCGGGCTGCCGGCCGAAGCGTTGCCCATGGCCTTGATGCGGCCCTTGTCCGGATCGGGGGCCTATGGCATCATGACCGCGATCATCAAGGACCCGGCCGTCGGCCCGGACAGCTACACCGGCTACCTGGTCAGCACGCTGCAAGGCTCCACCGAAACCACGTTCTACGTGCTGGCCGTCTATTTCGGCGCCGTGCAGGTACGCCGCGTGCGGCACACCATGGCTGCGGCCCTGACCGCCGATGCGGCCGGCGTGGTGTGCGCCATCCTGGCCTGCCTGTTCGTATTTCGCGGATAGAGGCATGCCGGACGATGCGCAGAAACGTCATGCCCCGCATGGCGATCGCAATGGAAAGAGATGTTCCAACCCAATTCAAAGCGAAAGGAAAGCACATGAAGATCAAAAGCATTGTTGCCGTGGCGGCCCTCACCGGTTTGGTATGGATTTCGGCATTGACCGCCGCATCGGCCGACCTGTACTTCGAGTCCGAGCAGACCACCCAGGGGCTGCCGGGGCAGGCGGCCGGCACCACCATCATCAAACAATACATCTCCCAGGATGCCACCATGACGGAGATGGCGGACCGCGTCACCATCATCGATTTCAAAGAGAAGATGATGTACGACCTGGATCCCAAGGCCAAAGTCTACACCCAGGCGCCGGCGGAAAAGATCGGACTGCCGGCCGAGGGGCAGGATGGCATGAGCGCCGAGCAGGCCAAGATGATGCAGCAGATGATGCAATCCATGGCCAGCAGCATCAAGGTGACCCCCACCAGCGAGACCCAGACCATCAACGGCTACAAGTGCAAGAAGTATATCGTCAGCATGATGATGGTCAATTCCGACTACTGGGCCACCAAGGATTTCAAGGGGTATGACGAAATGAAAGCGGTCGGCGAAAAGGCCGCCAAGCTTTTCGAGAACAACCCCACGATGAAGCAGATGAACGTGATGGCCCTCATGAAGGAGCTGGACGGCTTTCCCATCAAGACCTCCTCCCAGGTCATGGGCGGCTCGGTCGTCACCCTGGTGAAGAAGATCGAACAGAAGAAGCTCGACAAGGATCTGTTCAAGGTGCCGGCGGGATATAAATTGGTGGAGGAGTAGGCAGCTTCACGCGCGAATGCGCGCTCGTGTGCCGTCTGCCGGGCCGAGCGCGCGTGCGGCGCTTATTAATAGGAGGGAACAATCGATGAACGCCAATTTCGATCTTTCGGGAAAAAGTGCCATCGTCACCGGCGGCGGCCGGGGCATCGGCCGGGCCGTCGCCCTGGGTCTGGCCGCGGCGGGGGCCAATGTGGTGGTCGCCGGGCGCACCGCCGATCAACTCGAAGCCGTGGCCGGCGAGATCCGCGCCGCCGGGGCCAAGGCGCTGCCGATGGTCACCGATCTCACCGACAGCGGTCAGATCGAGGCCCTGGCGGCCAAAACCGTGGAGGCCTTCGGCCGCATCGACATCCTGGTGAACAACGCGGCGCGCAGCTTTCTGCGCAGCCTGCTCGACCTGCGCGAAGACGGCTGGGACAAGGTGTTCGACACCAACGTCAAGGCGGTGTGGCTTCTGAGCCGGGCCGTGGCCCGCACCATGATGGCCCAGAAGAGCGGCCGCATCGTCAACATCACCACCGTGGGTGCCGAGAAGGCCGAACTGGGCATGGCGGCCTACGGCTGCAGCAAGGCGGCCCTCAAGATGCTCACCCGCTGCATGGCCCGGGAGTGGGCGCCGTTCGGCATCCAGGTCAATGCCGTGGGCCCGGGGCTGACCCGCACCGCCTTCAGCCAGCCCATCTGGTCCAACCCCGATATCGCCAAGCACGTCACCAGCCTGCTGCCCATGGGGCGCATCGCCGAGCCCGAAGAGATCGTGCCGGCCGTGCTCTTCCTCTGTTCCGAGGGCGCCAGCTACATGACCGGGCACACGATCTATGTGGATGGCGGCGCTTTAACGACTTGACAGGCTGCCGACAAACGGCACCGCGGCCTTCCATGCGGCGTTCTCGCCGTTTTGCAATCCTCGACGTGGAATCCGACTACGCCTTCGGTTGCAAAACGGCAGCGGCGTTGCCTGAGAGGCCGATGCACCATTTTTCAACAGCCAGTTTCTTAATGGCCTTCTAAAATTTTCCGGCTGCGTTTGACCGCGCACAGGTCGCCGCACATGGTGCACACCTGCTGGTCCAGGGGCTGGGAGGAGGCCCGGTAAGCCCGGGCCTTCTCCGGGTCCAGGGCCAGCTCCATCATGCGCGGCCAGTCCAGTTCCTTGCGGGCGTGGCTCATGGCGTGGTCCCATTCGATGGCGCCGGGCAACCCCTTGGCGATATCGGCGGCGTGGGCCGCGATGCGGGCGGCCACAATGCCCTCCTTCATGTCGGCAAGGTCGGGCAACCGCAGGTGCTCGGCAGGGGTCACGTAGCACAGGAAATCGGCGCCGTGCGCCCCGGCGATGGCTCCGCCGATGGCCGAGGTGATGTGGTCGTAGCCCGGCGCCACGTCGGTGACGAGGGGCCCCAGTACGTAAAAGGGCGCGCCGTGACACAGCTTTTTCTCCAGCAGCATGTTGGCCGCGATCTCGTTCAGCGGCACGTGCCCCGGCCCTTCGATCATCACCTGTACATCGGCTTTCCAGGCACGCAGGGTCAACTCGCCCAGCACGATCAGCTCCTGGATCTGGGCCGCGTCGGTGGCGTCATGCAGCGACCCGGGCCGCAGCCCGTCGCCCAGGCTGATGGTCACGTCGAACTGCCGGCAGATCTCCAGCAGCCGATCGAAGTGCTCGTAAAAGGGGTTCTCCTGCGCGTTGGCCGTCATCCAGTGCAGCAACACCGAACCGCCGCGGCTCACCACGTGGGTCAGGCGCGGGCTCTGGCGCAGCCGCGCCACGGCCGCCCGGGTGAGGCCGGCATGGATGGTGATGAAATCCACCCCGTCTTCGGCGTGGGCGGCCACGGTGTCGAAGAACTCGTCCACCGAGATGGCGGGCACATCCTTGCCGTAGCGCGCCACTGCGTCGTACACCGGCACCGTGCCGATCATCACCGGGCTGAGCTCGATGGTCCGGCGGCGGAATTCGCGGGTGGCGCCGAAGGTGGAGAGGTCCATGATGGCGTCGGCCTTCAGTTCGATGGCCCGGCGCACCTTGTCCAGTTCCAGGGCGACATTGCAGCAATCTTCGGAGACCCCCAGGTTGACGTTGATCTTGGTGCTCAGCCCCTGGCCGATGCCCCGGGCGCGCAGGTTGGCATGCCGGCGGTTGGCCGGGATCGTGATGCGTCCGGCCGCCGTGCGGGAGAGCAGATCTTCCCGGGAGATCTTCTCGTCGGCCAGGACCTGTTCCATCTGGAGGGTCACGATGCCCTGGCGGGCGGCTTGCATTTGGGTTTTGTAAGACATGGCACTTCTCCTTTTGACATACGCTCCGGCGGCAGCGCTGGGGCACGATGTTAAGCGTTCAGGCTAGGGTGTTCCATTGATGATGGCATTCAGCGCCCGGACTTTGGCGGCGATGTCCCCGGCGCCGACGATGTCGGTGAGCAGGCAGACGCTGCGCGCGCCGTGGCGGACCACCTCGCCGATGTTGTGCTGCTTGATGCCGCCGATGGCCGTGAAGGGCAGGGGACAGTGCCGGGCCACATGCTCCAGGTAGTCGAACCCCACCGGGGCGACCACATCCTCCTTGGTCTGGGTGGCGAAGATCGGCCCCACGCCGATGTAGTCGGCGCCCAGCGCCGGGGCTTCCCGGGCCTGCTCGGGCGTGTGGGTGGAGAGCCCGATGATCTTGTCCGGCCCCAGCAGGCGGCGCAACTCGGGCACCGGCAGGTCGTCCTGGCCCACGTGCACCCCGTCGGCCTCGGTCAGCAGGGCGATGTCGGCATAATCGTTGACGATGAAAAGCACGCCGGCCGCCCGGGTCAGGGCCCGGATCCGACGGCACTCGGCCAGCATCTGGCGGTGGCTCTTGTAAGGGCGTTTCTCGCGATATTGAACGATCTTCACGCCGCCGGCGATCATGGCTTCGACGACGGCCACATTGCTCCGGCCCAGTGAGAATTTCTCGGCGGTGATGCCGTAGACGCCCGACGGGAGCGCGGGCTTACGGGTCGATGGGGTTGTCATAATATCCTCCTTTTTCCAGAACCACATGGGCCATCATGGCCGCCACCAGGGCGACCTTGGGCGCGTAACAGCGCGCCCGGCCCGCATCGGTGCAAAAGTCGCCAATGACCGTGCACGTCCCCAGGCGGCGGACTGTAATGCTGTCCAGGGCGCTGCCGGCCACCCCCGAGGCCGAAACCACGGCGACCCTGCGCGGGGCCAGGGCTTCGAGCAGCATTTTCTTCTCGATCCGCCCGTCGAACCCTTCCACCACCACGTCGCACCCGTCGAAACAGGTGGCCATGGCGGCAGCGTCCAGGCGCAGCGCCACCGGCTCGATCTCGGCATCGGGCGCGATGCGCCGCAGGTTTTCGGCCAGGGCTTCGACCTTGAGGCGGCCGATCTGATCGCGGAAGTAAAACTGGCGGTTGAGATTGCTCTCTTCCACCCGGTCGCCGTCCACCAGCGTGAAGCGGCGCACCCCGCCGCGCGCCAGAAAGGCCGCCACATTGGATCCGATGCCGCCCGCGCCCGCGATGCCCACTTTCATGCGATCCGATCCCAATCTTTATACACCGGTTGATATCCCTGGGCCGCGATGGCCCGCACCACCTGGTCCACGCCGCGTGTGTCCGAGATTTCGAATTGGGGCGTTTCCCGACGTTCCGGTTGGGCGTAGCCGCCCACGCCGGTGCACGAACCGGCCGAAAACCGCGTGGCGCCCAGATGGATCAGGCGGTCGCGGAAGGCCGCCCGTTCCCGGGTGGAAACGGTGATGGCCGCCCGCGGCAGGAAGAGACGCAGGGCCACCAGGAACTGGACGAACTCCCGGTCGTCGGCCGGAAAGCGCGGCTGGAAATCGCCTTCGGCCGGGTTGAAGCGCGGCAGCGAGACGCCGATTTCGGTCGCAAGGTAGCGATCGTCCAGGTAGCGGGCGTGCAGCCCTGTGAAGAAGACCTCCCGGCGCTTTTCGCCCAGGCCGATCAACGCGCCGAGGTTCACGGCCCGGAAACCGGCCCGGGCGCCCCGCTCGGGCGCGTCCAGGCGGAAGCGGTAGTCGGTCTTGGGGCCGGCCAGGTGCACCTTTCGGTAGATCTCGCGGTCGTATACCTCCTGGTAGAGGGTCAGGCCGTCGGCACCGGCCTCTTTCAGCCGCCGGTATTCGGCCTCCTGCATGGGAAACATCTCGATGGCCACCGAGGCGAAGTGCTTCTTGAGCAGCCGGACGGTCGCCTGGAGGTACTCCATGGGGGTGGTTTCGCGCGCTTCGCCGGTGAGCACCAGCAGGTGGCGCATGCCGGTGGCGGCGATGGCCCGGGCTTCGGCTTCGATTTCGTCGAGGGTCAGGCGGCGCCGCTGGATGGCATTGGCCCGGTTGAAGCCGCAGTAGGCGCACTGGTTGGCGCACTGGTTGGCGATGTACAGCGGAATGAAGAGCTGAATCGTGCGGCCGAAATGCTGCACGGTGAGCTGCCGGGACTTCTGGGCCATGGGCTCCAGAAAGGCCATGGCCGCCGGGCTGAGCAGGGTCAGAAAGTCGATGGCTTCCAGCTTCTCCCGGTTCAACGCCCGCACCACGTCGGCGCCCTCGGTCCGGGCGAAGAAAGCATCGAAGTCAAACACTTCATAGGCTGCTATGGTCTGGTAGAATGACATTCGTTTTCCACTGCATTTAAAAAACCGGTCAAGGGCGACGACGCCCGGGCCAAGGCACTCGTCTCCGCCATGTGGGCCAGAAACGCCATCCGCCCCGCCGCAACCGCCAGGCTGAAGGCCCGGCCCATGGCCACCGGGTCCTGGGCCGTAGCGATGGCCGTGTTGACCAGCACCGCATCGGCCCCCATCTCCATGGCCGCCGCCGCATGGGAGGGGCGTCCGATGCCGGCATCCACCACCACGGGCACATGGCAGTTCTCCACCAGCAGGGCGATGAGGCTGGCCGTCTCCAGGCCGCGGTTGGAGCCGATGGGTGCGCCCAGGGGCATCACCGCCGCGGCGCCGGCATTCTCCAGGCGTTTGGCCAGGGGCAGGTCGGGCAGCACATAGGGCAACACCACGAAGCCTTCCTTGGCCAGGATCTCCGTGGCCTGCAGCGTTTCGTAGTTGTCGGGCATCAGGTACTTGGTGTCGGTGATCACCTCGATCTTGATGAAGTCGCCGCACCCTGCCTCCCGCGCGATGCGGGCGATGCGCACCGCCTCGCCGGCCGTGCGCGCCCCGGAGGTGTTGGGCAGCAGGGTCACGGTCTTGGGGATATGATCCAGGATGTTGTCTCCACCCGCGGAGAGATCCACCCGCCGCAGGGCCACGGTGATCATCTGCGAGCCGCTGCTCGCCAGCATGCCGGCGATGAGGCGGTTGTCGGCGAACTTGCCCGTACCGGTGAAGAGCCGGTTGCTGAAAGTCCTGCCGCCGATGATCAATACCTCGTCATTCATATCTCATCCTCCGCCCACGAATCGCAGCAGTTCCAGGATGTCCCCTTCCTGGAGCCGTACCTGGGCCCATTGCGCCTGCCGGACAATGCGCTGGTTGTGCTCCACCACCAGGGCCTCCGGCTTCAACCCCCGCTGGCGGACCAGCTGCTCGATGGTGCCGGCCGGCACCTGCTCGCTTTTGCCGTTGATCGTAACCCGCATGGCATGCTCCCTGCCGTTCAAAATCAAAAAGCCGCTTCCCGAAGGGGAAAGCGGCTGATTTTCGAAGGATGACCAATGCTTTCGTTCAGCGCCGCTTCCCTTCGCCGGTATTATCCGGATCAGGTTCTAAGGGTTGGAGAAGATCCTCTCAGCGGGAACCGCACCCCTAGCGTCTGTGACCGTCATTTATAAATAAGGGGGTATGGATTGTCAACGACCTTATCAATTGATCTTCGTTGACACGTCGCCCGAAAGGGCAAGAATATGGGGGCGACCCCCGGAGTCAGACCTCGTACGCCATGCGCAACAGCACCAGCAGCAGGTTGGCCAGGGGGTAGTAGCTGGCCCTGTTGAAGAGCGCCATGGCATGACGGGCCTCGCCCCCTTCGCCCAAGCGGAACGCCGGCCGCAGCAGTAGAAAAATATTGATGCCCACGGCGGCGATCATGGGGACCGTGCCGAAGCTCAGGGGCGATACCCACAAAATGGCGATATTGAAGAACAAGGCGCACACCAGGCAGCCCACGATGAGCAGTGCCGCCCGGGGCAGGCCGAACCGAATGGGAATGGTCTGGGCATTGAAGCGGCGATCTTCTTCCAGATCGGTCCAGTCGTTGGGAATGTTTTGCCCGCCGATTTCCCAGGCAAAGAGCCAGAGAAAGAGGACCGCCAGGAAGAGGGGGGGAGGCGCAGGATCGACGGCAAAGACCGCGGCCAGCGGCCCCAGAGTCTTGACGGCGCCGTTGACCAGGGCACGCATGGGGGTTACCTGCCACAGCTTGCAATAAATGCCTTCGAGCACTGCTCCGGACAGGAACAGATAGACGCACACCGGATTGAGCCAATAGGCGCCTGCCAGGGCCACCAGGGCCCAGCCCGAGGCCCAGGCCAGGCCGGCCCGGAAGCTTAAAATGCCCTGGGCCAGGGGGTGACGGATGATCATGCCGTCCAGGTCGCCGGCCTCCTTGCGCAGCCCGCCCGCTTCCGCCTTGCGGCGGTCCACGTTGAAATCCACGAGATCGTTGAGGGCATAGACCGCCGTGTATCCGGCAAAAACGGTGATCAGGCCCACCACGGTGACCCCCAGGGAGGGGAATCGGCCCAGGCACAGGAGGGCCGCCATGGCCGGCGCGGCCATGTCGATCAAACCATGGGGGGTGCGGGACAAGGCGAAGAACAACTGGAGGCGACGCAGCAGCGTCGCAGGCAAGCCGGCGGGCATGGAAGTCAAATCAGGCTCCTGTTTCAGCAGACGGTCGAAACGCTTTGCCTGAAAGTTTGTTTTTCGACAGCCTGTCAGAGGGTTCCACATACATAAATTCGGTGGTCGGGGATTCGTTCGGAGTGAGATCCGAATTTTCGATGTGCCAATTTCCCGCTCTTTTGTCAATCTTGTAGGTGTCCAGCCCAGGGATTCTGGCTGAACAGCCTTCATTCGGTAAGCCGGACGCCTCGCGAAGGCCCCCCGGGAATCGTCAGAAGAAGGCGGCCCAGGCATCGGTCAGCACGGCTACCGCCATGCCGACCATGATGAGGCCGGCCAGCAGCTCGGCCTGGGGCCGGAAACGTTTCCAGAGTGCCGCCGAGCCACCCCCAAGAAGCAGCAGGCCGGGCAAGGTGCCTAATCCGAAGAGCAGCGTCCACAGCGCTCCGCGACTCGCGCTGCCGGCCGTGAGGGCGCGGGCGAAGGCGCCGTATGACAAGCCACAGGGCAGCAGGCCCAGCAGGGTGCCCATGGCCAGCAGCCATCCGGTGCCGTGCTGGTCCAGGACACGGCGGATCAACCGGCCGAAGCCCGGCAATCGGAGCGGTTCGGCTTTTGCTATCCAAGCCGGTTCGGCCACGATGCCGAGTCGGTGCAACCCCAGGAGCAGCAGGAAAATCCCCACCGGCAATGAAAGTATGATCTGGAGGCGGGCACCCAAGGCTGCGGCTTGCGCGGAAGGCAACGCCTGCAGACCCAACACGCCCCTTCCAACTGCCCCCATCAAGGTGCCCAGCAGCGTGTAAGTAAATAGCCGACCCGAATGATAAGCGAGGTGGGCGCGCCACCGGCCGTCGGCGCCCGGCAAGGCTACCACCAGCGGCCCGCACATGCCCAGGCAATGAGCACTGCCGAAGAGTCCCAGCAAAAACATGGCAAGGGGGTCGATGGACGCCTCCCGAAGGCTGGAGGATCGTGATTACGGCTTGACAGGAAATGGAAAAACGATAAGTTGCCTCTCAATTGTCCGAAGCAGCCCCTCGGCTATCTGTCTTGCCTAAAAAATTAATCGCTGTGTTGTTCAACCGCATGTTGAAGTATCTCTCGTTGAACAACATCTCTTCTCCAACGAAAAGGAGGGTTATGTCAAGGCACCCATATTTTTTGATGATTGTGGCAATGGTGCTGTTTCTCCTGGGGTTGTCAGCCGGTGCGCCTTCAGCCGAACCCGCGTCCGCCGAGCCGGCCGCCGGACCCTCCCGGCCGGTGCCGGCATTGTTGCCGTTGGCTGCGGATGGGACGATGCAGATCAGCGACCCGGATCGCTGCCCGCTGTGCGGCATGTTTCCGGCCAAGCGCCGGAAAACCGCCGCCGCCATGGCACTGGCCGACCAGCGCACGTTTTACTTCTGCGGCAACGGCTGTCTGCTGCGGGCCTGGCACGACCCGGTCACCCATCTTAACGTACCCCCTGGGCGCATCCAGCGTATGGTGACCCGAAACTTTTTCACCGGAGAACCCTTGGAGGCCCAAAAGGCCTGGTGGGTGGCCGGATCGGACGTCGTCGGCCCCATGGGGCCGGCCATCGTGGCGCTTGCCTCCCAGGCCGATGTGGAACAGTTCAAAGCGCGCCACGGCGGTAAAATCGTTTTTCAGCTCTCCCAGATGGATGATGCATTATGGCAGAAACTCTTTCCGCCCAAGAAGTGACCGTGGCATCCCTTCCGACCGAAAGGGAGTTGTGGCCCGGCAGCTGGCGGCATGCCCGCTTCACCGTGGTCGGCGCGCTGGTGTTGACCGGGTCGATTCTGATGTCGATCGGCCTGGGAGGCTGGCTGCGCAGTGGGCGGCCTGAACGGGCCGCGGCCCGCTGGGCCGCGCGGCTGGGAATTTCGACGCCCGCGTTGTGGCCGGCCGGCGACGCCATGCACTACCCCCCGGAGAGCGCGCCATGACCCGCCCGCTGTGCTGGAACCGTCCGCTGGTGGTCTGGGCCGCCCGGGACCTGGGCCGCCACGCCTCAACCGCTCTCCTGCTCTTCATATCGCTATCGCTCCTGGTAACCCTGGTGATGTTGGTTTTGTGGTTCGACCAGAGCCTGAGCCATGCCTGCCTCCTCTGGGCCGAACAGGCGCCGGATCTTGTGGTGCGCCGGGTGACGGTCGGCGGCTGGGCGCCGTTGCCGGTGGCCGAGACCCTGGCGCGGGTGCGGCCGGTGGTCGGCGCGTTGCGGCCGCGGCCGAGGGTGTGGGGGGTGGTGCAAAGTCCCGTCGGGCCATGGACCGTGGTAGGCCTGGACCCTGCCACGGTCTCCGATTGGCCTGCGGACGTGCCCCTGCCCCGCACTGGAGAAGCGCTGGTGGGAACGGCCGGTCAAGCTTTCGAACCCGGCAGATCCATCCGCCTGGAAGGACGAGCGTCTCTGACCCTCAACGTGGTGGGGCGCTTGCCCTTATCGGCCGCACCGGTCTTGCACGACGGTGTGGTGCTCCACGTTCGGGACGCGAGAAGGGTTCTGGGGTTGGAAGCGGACCAGGCCACCGACCTGGCTCTGGATGTATTTCACGACGACGAGGCCGAGGCCTTGCGGCCCGATCTGGCCCGGGCGCTGCCCTGGCCGGTGAGTATCACCACCGCCGGGGAGCAGTTGCGCCGCCAACTGGACGATATCAGCCGGCGGACCGGCTGGCTGTTGGTGAGCTTTGCCCCTGCCCTGGCGGCCATGGCCCTGGTGGTGGCGACGGTGGGGAGTGCTGGCCGAAGGCGCCGCTGGGAGATGGGATTGCTCAAGGCGCTGGGCTGGAGCGGCGGCGATCTGCTCCGGTTGCACCTTTACCGCGGACTCCTGATCGGCGCCCCGGCCGTGGTCCTGGGCAGCGCGGCGGCCTACCTGCTGCTTTTCGCGCCGGGCGCCGACTGGGCGGCCGGCTTTATTTTCGGAATGACGGGGCGGTCCCTTCCGTTGCAGCTTTCCGGCCAGGGCTCCGCCGGAGGGCTGTTGCTGGGAGCGCTGATGGTGGGGATGCCTTACATGGCGGCCCTTTTCTGGAGCGGATGGCAGGCAGTGGTTCAGGATCCAGCCGAATGCCTGGCGGAAGGAGCGTGATGAACTCCACCGGCCTCGATTGCCGCGCCCTAACGTTCAAACGATCCGACGCCGGGACAATTCTGCGCGGTGTTACAGCCTGCTTTGCCTGCGGGGGGGCATCTCTGGTCACCGGCCTCACCGGCGCGGGGAAAAGCACCCTGCTGCACCTTTTGGCCGGCTTGCTCGGTCCCACCAGCGGCGAAATATGGGCCGACGGCGAGCCGGTGTCACGCTTCTCGGCGCCCCATCGCGAGCGCTGGCGGCGGCGGGTGGGGATCGTGTTTCAGCACCTGCATCTGCTCAATGACGTGAGCCTCCTGGAAAACGTGCTCGTGCCGTGCATACCCCGACCCGATTGCTGGCCGGATGCGCTGGCGGATGGTCGGCGACTCCTGGAGCGTCTCGGGCTGGGTCATTTAAAGGATGCGCCACCGTCGCGGGTATCGGGCGGCGAACGGCAGCGGGCGGCCCTGGCCAGGGCCTTGATCGGCCGGCCGCGTTTTTTGCTGCTGGACGAACCGAGTGCCTTCCAGGATGACGACCAGATCGACGGCTTGCTGCGCCTGCTGGCCGAAGCCGTCGCCCGGCACGCCTGCGTGGTGGTCTGCTCCCACGATCCCCGCCTGGCCGCAGCCGAACTCTTCCAAATCCGCTACCGCCTGACCCAGGGGCGGCTTGAGGTATGCCCATGACCGGCCATCCACTGGTACTGGCCATCTGGCTGTTGGATGGAATCTCCGGCGCTCTGTTTCTATTTGCCGGCTGGCGATTGCTGGCGATCCTGCCCGCCTGGCAGCCGACGGTGAGCGACGGCGCACAACTGGCCAGGGAACGTTCCTTGACCCTCGTCGTCTACCAGGGACGCTGGATTTTCGGTCTGCAGGTCGTCGCATTGGTTGCACTGCTGTTGGGTATCAGCAACAGTTGGGTGGACCACGTGCCCGGCGCCATGTGCGGCACAGGGGTGCTTCAGGCCTTGAGCGCGGCCGGGCGTCAGTCCTTGCTGCTGCGGTTGCTGACACTGCTGCTGCTCTATTGCTGGCAGGTGGTGGTGCGTATCGATGATCAGCGGCCCGACATGCCGCTGGCACTCATCCACGGCCGGTTGCTGCTGCTGGCAGCGCCCCTTTTGCTGTTGGCCACCTGGCGTTTCGGCCGGGCCGTCGCGACGATGGTCAGCCAGGGGCCGGTGAGTTGTTGCGTTGCGCTTTATGCCCGGGTGGCATCTGCTGGTGGAGAAGGGATGATGTCCGGGATTACCCCCCGGACCTGGGCCGCAGGGTGCTTCGCCGGCGCTTTAATGATCGGCCTTTGGGGCCTTTTTCAGTGGCGGCGGCCCCGGCGGTTTGCTTCCTGGGCTGTCGGGGCGGCCGGCAGTGCGGCCTTGCTCTGGATCGGTGTTGCGGTCATGGAGGTAATGTTCTTCACGGCGCCCTATCTACTGGAAGTGCTCTCCCATCCATGTCCCTGGTGCCTTTTGCTCTGGGCGCATGGCGGCGTCGGGTTCGCGCTTTTCGGCTTGCTGGCGCTGGTCGCGGCCGAGAGTGCCGCCGGCTTGACCGCCGCCGTCATCGCCCAACGCCGCCCGCAATTGACCACGCCGGCCCTGGCCCGATTGGCACAGGCCGGTGCCCGCCTGGGCCTGTCCGCGTTGCTTTTCGTGATCCTGGCCGGCGCGCCTGTTCTGCTCTGGCGGCTGCGCAGCGGCGGATGGATTACGATATAGGTTCGAAGTACTCCTTTTCAGCGCCGCACTTGGGGCAGACCCAGTCGTCGGGGAGGTCTTCAAAGGCGGTGCCGATGGGAATGTTGTGTTCGGCATCGCCTTCAGCCGGATCGTACACATAGCCGCAGGGGCATTCGTAGCGGGTCATGGGATCTCCTTTGAAAATTTGGGGGTGTTCTCATTTTAAGCTGTACCTATTTACACGGGTGATTTACATTGAGTCCACGGCCCAATGCAAGGGCGGATATGTCTCGGGACCCAGAAAGGAATTATTCGGAAGCAAATGCAGTTAACGATCGAACAGGTGGCCAACCGTCTGGGGATGCCGGTGGAGACTTTGCAGCGCTGGGTGCGTCAAGGCAAGATCCCCATGCAGCACATCCGCGGCAACTATTTTATCCGCCTGGAGATGCTGCAACGCTGGGCCGCCGACCATCAATTGCATCTGGAGGAGGGCACACCGGTCCTGATCGCCCACGCAGAGGCGTCCGAATCGGAAAACATTCTTCCAGCCATGGCGCGCGGCGGCATTTTCCATGGCTTGTTGGCCGACACCAAGGAACAGGCGCTGCGTGCCGCCGTAGACCGGATCCCCAATGTCCAACCCGCCGAGCGCCAGGAGGTGCTGCTCAAACTCATGGAGCGCGAGGGATTGGCCTCCACGGGCATCGGCCACGGCATCGCCGTGCCCCACCCTCGTTCCGACCTGCATATGAGCCTGCCGCGGCCCCAGATCTCCACCTGCTTTCTGGCCCACCCGGTGGACTTCGACGCCGTCGACGGCCAGCCGGTGTCGGTGCTCATGGTGATGCTCAGCGGCTCCACCCGCTTGCATCTCAGCCTCCTCTCCAAACTCTCCTTTCATTTGCGCAATCGCGCCTTCCGCGAGTTGCTGCTGACGGCACCACCGGCCGAGACATTGCTCGGGAAGGTGGCGCAGCTCGAGCCAGCAACCGATGAGAACAAGAGTTGACAAGGGTCCTGAAAGGATGAGCCACACTGAACTGTTATCCGCCGTGCGCCAACGTTGGACCGTACTGCGGGCCGACAAGCGCCTCACCCTCATCGCCCTGGCCGGCTTCGTGGGCGCCTGCAGCGGCCTGGCCGGCGTTGCCCTGAACCGCTCCCTGCATTTCATGGCAGAAATTTTCCAAAGCATTCATCTCGATTGGTGGGGATTCATCCTGCCCGCCGTGGGCGCCGTGCTCTCGGCGCTTTTTCTCAACTATATCGTGAGGGAGCGCGCCGGACACGGCGTGCCCGAAGTGGTGCAGGCCGTGTCGCGCCAGGGCGGACGCCTGCAACTGACCTCCAGTTTCTCACGGCTGATTTCCAGCAGCCTGACCATCGGCAGCGGCGGTTCGGCCGGTCCCGAGGCGCCGGTCATCATGAGCGGCGCGGCCCTGGGTTCCAACATCGCCCGGCTCTTCCGTCTGGACGAGCGCCAGCGGGTGATCCTGGTGGGCTGCGGCGCAGCCGGCGCCATCGCCTCGATCTTCAACGCGCCCATCACCGGCATGGTTTTCACCCTGGAGGTGATCCTGGCCGAGTGGCGGTCCTTCAACATCATCCCCATCGCCATCGGTGCGGTGGCCGGCACCGAAGTGAGCCGGCTGCTGCAAGGCAACCAGATCGTCTTCCAGAGCCAGAGCCTCAATATCCACGGTTCGGATATCGTCGCCAGCTTCGGCGTGGTGCTGTTCGCCACGGTGTTTTCCACCGCCCTGGGGCGGGGGCTCAAGAGCATGCACCGGCTGGCGGGCCGTACGCCGCTGCCGGGCTGGCTGCGCCCGGCCATCGGCGGCGCCTTGGTCGGCATCATCGGCATCTATCTTCCGGTGGTGCTCGGCGAGGGATATCTTTCGATACAGCAGATGATCGATGGCACCTTTACCCGGGGATTGATGCTGGCCGTGCTGGCGGCGGTGGCTAAGACCGCGGCGACGGCCCTGACCCTGGGCTGGGGCGGATCCGGGGGCATCTTCGCGCCCAGCCTGATGATCGGCAGCCTGGTGGGCATCGGCTACTACCGGCTTCTGGTTCTGGTTCTGCCAGGCATCGCCTTCAGCGGTGAAGGCTGTTTCGCCCTGCTGGGGATGGCTGGCCTGTTGTCCGGCATGCAGCAGGCACCGCTGACCGCTATCTTTCTGGTGGTGGAGATCACCGGCGGTTATAATGCGATCCTGCCGCTGATCATCGTTTCGGCCCTGACTTCAACGCTCTGCTCCTACATCGAGCCTGCATCGTTTTACCTGCGTGACCTGATCGAAAAAGGCATCTATCAGCGGCCCGGCACCGATGCCCGGGTGCTCTCCGACATGTCGGTGGCCGAACTGGTGGAGACCGACCACCCGACCATCTCCGGCGGCATGCGCATGAGCGAATTCATCAAGGTTTTGGAACACTCCCGCGACTATCTGTTCCCCGTGGCCGATCCGGTTTCCGGAAATTACGTCGGCATGGTTTTCGTGGACCGCATCCGGCCCTACCTGTTCAATCCCCAGATGCACGCCGTGCTGCTGGTGGAGCAGATAATGGAGCACGATGTGCCCACGGTGAAGCCCGACGACGATCTGTCCGGCGTTCTCGACCTCATGGCCCGGGATGGATTGAGCGTTCTGCCGGTGGTGGAAAACGGCAAGTTCGTGGGCCTGCTTTCCAAGGCCACCCTGCTGGACCACTACCGCAAGGAACTGATTGTCCAGACCGGCATCTGATTCTCCTCGCCTTACAAGGCAATCGTTGCCAGGCCGGCCAAGCCTATTGTATGCTTCAAAAATAAACAAAAAATGCGTTTGCGGGAGCGCGCCGATCGATAGCTGCTGTTCGCTGGACGATTTTACAGACCGCCCACCGAAATCTCCCCCGCAATTGCCTCATAAGGCGCCCATGCCGCGTGACGATCGTTGTGAGGTCACTGAATGGATTTGAGCAAACCGACCAAGGCCCAATTGATGGAACAGGTCAAGGAGTTGCGGCGCCAGGTGCAGGCGTTGACCACCGCGCTCGCGCCGGGTGCGTCCGGGGAGAAAAAAGCTGAACCGACCGGTGCCTGCGAGAACGAAAGGCGCAGCGTCGCGGAATTGGAACGCTACCGGGATTTCATGGAAAATGTGGAGGATGCCTGTTTCGAAGTCAATTTGAAGGGGGACATGACGTTCTGCAATGCCGCGGCGTTTCGGACGTTCGGTTATCCGCCTGAAAAATTTATCGGTATGAACAACCGGGAATACGCCACTCCCGAGACAGCCAAGAAAGTCTATGCTGTTTTCAATCAAATCTACCGCACCGGTCAGCCCGCCAAGTTCACCGACTACGAGATCTTTCAGGAGAACGGACGGGTGCGTTATCTGGAGATGATTGCCTCGCTAATCCGGGATGATAACGGCTCGCCGTCGGGATTTCGCGGCATATGCCGGGATATCACGGATCGCAAGGCCGCCGAAGCCGAAACCGAGCGGCTCAACGCCCTGCTGAACCAGGCCCAGCGCCTGGAAGCCATTGGTACCCTGGCTGCCGGAGTGGCGCACAACTTCAACAACCTGTTGATGAGCATCCAGGGATGCGTCTCCCTGATCCTGATGGGCATCGAAGCCGACCATCCCCACTACGAGCGGCTCAAGACCATCGAGACACATATCAAGAGGGGCGCGGATCTCACTATTCAGCTGCTGGGATATGCCAGCGGCGGCCGCCGTTTGGTCCAGACGGCTCAGATCAACCAGATTGTCGGCACCACCGCCGCGCTATTCGGACGAACCCGGCCGGAGGTGCGCATTTTTCAGAAGTATGACGAATCGCTCTGGCCGGTGTCTGTGGACCGGCAGCAGATGGAGCATGTGTTCATGAACCTGTTCGTCAATGCCGGTCAGGCCATGAAAGAGGGCGGATCGCTCTATATCGAAACCGAAAACATCCAACTGGACGAAGCGTTTGTCCAGGCCTTCGATCGCCGTCCGGGCAAATATGTCAAAATCACCGTGGCCGATACGGGGATCGGCATGGAAGCGGCGACCCTGGAGCGCATATTCGAGCCCTTTTTCACCACCCGGAATTTCAGCCGCGGGGCCGGTCTGGGGCTGGCCTCGGTGTACGGTGTGGTCAAGAGCCACGAGGGCATCATTACCGTCCAGAGCGAAAAAGGAAAAGGGGCCACCTTTTCCATCTATCTGCCGGCTTCCATCCCGCAGCAGGCGGCCAAAGCAGCGCCGCTGGCTCCGAAGCCCGAGGACGCGCCCAAGACCATCCTCATCGTGGACGACGAGCGGGTGATCGTGGATGTGACCAGCAAGATTGTTTCGGGCCTGGGTTATGAGGCCCTGGTCGCCTTGAGCGGCAGGGAGGCGGTGGAGATCTTCAGTGCCAATCCCGGCCGCATCGATCTGGTGATCATGGACATGGTCATGCCCGGCATCGGCGGTGACCAGGCCGTGGAGATGATGCGGGCCATCGAGCCCCACGTCAAAGTGATCATGATGAGCGGCTATCTCGAAAGCGGAGGCAGTCAAGCATTCAGTCGGAAGCAGGGGGGCGCCTTTCTGCAGAAGCCCTTCCGTGTGGAGGTGCTCTCCAGGACCATCGAGGAGCTATTGAGCGCCTGATTGCGGCCTGGAGACGGCCTGCGCCTCCAGGTCGTAGAGTTGTTCGATGACGAACTGCACGTAATGCTCGCACTTCTCCTTCCAGACACCGGATTCCCGGAAGCGCTTGTATTCGCCCTCCTTGGAAAAATCGATGTTCAGCAGGCCGCGGCAGGTGATTTCGCCGAATTTTCGTTGAAACGCCTGAACCATGTGACTGGCCGAGCGGCGTATCGACTCGCGCGCCTGTTTGGCGGCGCGTTTGTCATCCAGGGAGCAGCGATGGCGAAGTCCCAGGGCCACCGCCGCCGCCGAAACCGCACCGCAGGGCGCCTGCTGCTGCCCACTGATGCCGGACAGGAAGGGAATACCGGCCCACAGGAAATCTTCGTTCTGCATGCCGTACGCCTGCCACATGACTTGCATGACGGCCGGGCCGCAATGAAAACCTTTGTGCATATATTCCAAGGCGCGGGCCTTGGCTTCGGAGAGAGGAATCAGAGGGGTCATCGATGGGTGCTCCTTATTGCCGGATTTTGGATTGCCGCAGCTGGATATAGGCGTTGCGGAAAGACTCATAGGGATCCAGGGCCGCATTTTTAAGGGACTCGTAGTCGCCGATGCGGAACGACAGGTTGTTGATCTCATTGGTGGCGCTCAATGCCAGCGAATCTTGCCAGCGTTCCACAAAACCCACGGGGTTCAGGAAGCGATCGCCCACCATGCCGACGCTGTCACGCAGGGTCGAGGGCCCCAGTACCGGCCATACCAGGTAGAAGCCATCCCCCAATCCGTAGCCCGCCAGGGTCTGCCCCATATCCTCCTCGGGCGGATTGAGTTCGGCAATCTTTCCGGCCGGGTTGCCGAATCCGAGCACGCCGATGGTGGTGTTGTAGAGAAACCGGGCCCATTCGGCTTCGGCGGACAGTCCCTTGCCCTGGAGGATGTTGTTGACGATGCGGATCGGCGCCGTCACGTTGTAGAAGAAGTTTTTGATGCCGGTCCGCGCCGGTGGCTGCAGGATGAATTTGTATCCCTGGGCCACAGGTTTCATCACCCAGAAGTATAGCTTGTCGTTGAAGTAAAATACGCCCCGATTGAATTTCTCCAATGGATCGGCGACGGTATAAATATCTTCGTTGGATTGTGACGTCCAATCCGTATTGTCTTCCAAAAGCATCTCTTCTTCTCTGGAGAGAGCGGCCGACGGTTGCGCTTCGGCGTTTTTGTCCGCTGCCGGCGCTGCCCGATCAACGGGCACCGGAGCGGCGGCGGGTGTCGGGGGAGAGCTATCCGTCGATGATGGGGCGGACAAGGCGGCGGGGTCGGGAGGAATTTCGGCGCCTGCCTTGGGCCGGGAACCGGCGCAGCCAATGATTCCGTTCAGGATGATAAGCATGGCTGCCAGTGGCGGTAGTATTCTGTGGCTCATGTTCAGGACCGTAGATTTTTTCCGGGGCGTCGTCGTTCACTGTCCCAGTTGAGATCCCTGTTCTTTCAGTTTTACTTCCAGGCGTGCGATCAACTGCGCCGGTGTTTCCTTCTGCAGGATGGATTGGAACTGGACCCGATAGTTCTGGACGATGCTCACGCCGTTTTCCACCAGGATGTCGTATATTTTCCAGCCGTCCTGGGTCTGCCGCATGCGGTAATCGAGGGGGAGCGCGGTGTTCTCACGCTTTAACTGGGTGCGCACCAGTGCCTGGGGTTCCTTGACGATTTCCTGAAGGTATTCCACCTGCTCGTTGTGGTATTCGCCCTGCATTTTATCGATATAGGTGTTGCCCAGAAATTGCGCGAAAACATCCGTGAAGCGGCTTTTTTCAGCGTCCGTGAAGCTGTTCCACTTAGGGCCGACCGTTCGGCGGCTGATTTCCGTGAAATCGAACATGGATTTGGAGATTTCCCAGATCTTATCCCGTTGGACTTCCTTTTTGGCCGGGGCATGGTATTGGGGGTCGTTCAATACCGCAATAATCTGATCGATGCGCTCCTTGACCGTCTGCATGGGCGTGGGGGCGCCGGCGCTGGCAGCAGCCTGTCCGATCGCGAAAAAAACCGCAAACAGAGCGGTTATCCAGCGTTTGTGGGTCATACAAGCTCTCCTTTCACGATCCAGGTACAACGGCTTTTCCCAAGGAAAGGATCTGAGCACCGCTTCCGTTTTAGCGTGGATCGTATAACATATCAAACTATCGGATATCATCCACAAAACTTTAGCCTCACGAGCACTGGCGCAATATAGAGAAGCGGCCGGGGGGTGTCAAGCACCAAGGGTATTCCCAATGTGTGGCAATAGATTTCACAACTTAGGGGGCCACACTACACAACGACTCTCCTGCCTGGCGATCTGGCGCGAGGCAAAATTGGTGAAAAATTCCTTTATATTGGGTCGTTACCCCCGAACCGATGCGCCAGGCCCCGATTTGGCACCGCCATTGCTATAACTGGAGTCGGCACTATGCCAGAAAACGCCAAACTTCGGGTAACCGAAGGACGGAAAGCTTCGGGTCCACAGATGTGGATAGCCGGGTTGCCTGGATGATGAGACCATAAAAACCGGGTTGCCTGGCGGGCAATCCGGTTTTTTTATGGCAGCCGGCGGCCGGCTTGGGGTGAAGTCCGCCGCGAGGGGCAAGGGGCAGAGGGGTTGTTCGAATGGGGGTCCCCCGCCTTTGGCAGGCAAGGCCAAGGGCGGGGGGCGACCCCGGCAAGGGTTCCAACGGAAGAGGATGGCGATGAACAGGGCTTGTAAGGAAAACGGGTTATCGTTGAAAGCGCCGTTGTCCTTGTTATCGATGACAGACTTGATTCCCCTGGCCGATCCGCAGCAATGCCGTTCGGCTTTGGCCGAAGTGAACACCATCGAAGGACGGGAGCGGTTGTTGACTTGGGTTGTTCAGTTGATCCAGGGGCTTCGCTCGATGGATCTTCCCCGAGTGCTGTCGGCCGGGGATCTGATTCGGCTCAACGACCTGGAAAAGGAGATGGAGGGCCACCAGTTGCGGCTGGAAGCGGCCCGAAACGACCGGATTTCAGATTTGATCAGGGATAATAAGCGGTTGCAATTGGAGGTGCTCGAGCGTGATCTGGTGGAAGAACAGGTGTCGCGCAAATCCAAATTGCTGGAAGCCATCAACCAGGTGCTCAACCAGATGGTGGCCGACCGCGGGGAGCACTATCTGGCAACCACCTGTCTGGGGGCTGCGTGTGAATTGACCGGTAGCCCCTCTGGTTTCATCGTTGAAAACCAGGAAGGCATCTGGCGTCTCCTGGCCGTCGCATCCGATATCAGTGAATCGGCCGGCGCCAAAACCGACGGGTCTTCCGTTTTTCCCATGAACAATTTCTGGCGGGAGGTGACGCAGACCGGGGAGACCCGGGCATTTGCCGCTCCGGGGGCTCACCCGCTCTGGCAGCCGTTGCCCGACGGTTATCCCGAGATTCGGACCCTGCTGGCCGTGTCCTTGCCCGGCAAGGCGGGCGTATCGGGGTTCATTGCCCTGGCCAATAACCCCCGGGGCTATGCGTTCATCGATCAAGCCGATGTGGAAACCCTGGCGCTCTCATTCGTGGAGGCGCTGCAGCGCAAGCGCGCCGAACAAGCCAAACAGATCAGCGAGCGGCGGCTGAATCTGGCGCTGGATTCCGCCGAGGAGGGATTGTGGGACTATATGGTTCAAGACGAAGAGATCTTTTTCAGTCCCCGCTGGTTCACCCTGCTGGGCTTCCAGGCAGGTGAATTCCCCTATAGTTTTGAAACCTGGGTCGCGTTGACCCATCCGGACGATGTGGCGCTGCTGAAGAACACCATCCATACGGCGACTCGCGGCGACGAAGAGGCTTTCAAGATTGAAATCCGGATGCTGTCCCAGGAAGGCCAGTGGCGCTGGATTCAAGTGCGGGGGCGCGCAGTGGAACGCAACGTCCGGGGAGAGGCCCTGCGGCTGGTGGGGACGTTGATCGATTTCAGCCCTTACAAGCATGTGGAGACGGCGCTCCAAAAGGCCAACGAGGAGCTGCAGCGCCTGGCGGCCCTGGACGATCTGACCCAGATCGCCAACCGCCGGCGGTTCGATGAACGCTTGAACGACGAGTGGTGTCGGGCCCGGCGCGACGGTCTGCCCCTGGGAATCATCATCGCCGACATCGATTATTTCAAGGCCTACAACGATACCTATGGTCATGTACGCGGCGACGAAATTCTGTATGCCGTGGCCCAGTCCATCAGCGCCACCCTGAAACGGCCCATGGACATGGTGGCCCGTTACGGCGGCGAGGAATTCGCCATCCTGCTGCCGAATACCGATCTGCCAGGCGCGGCCCAGGTGGCCCAAGAGATCCACAAGGCCATAGAGGCCCTGCAGGTCAAGCACCGCGCCTCCCCGGTGGACGGCCATGTCACCTTGAGTATGGGCGTGGCCGCGCGGGTTCCCCGGGGCGAGAGAAGTCCCATAGCCATGGTGGAAAGCGCCGACCAGGCACTCTACAAGGCCAAGGCCCAGGGACGCAACCGGATCGTCATGGCGGGGATGGAAGAAAACATCTGCTGTTAGTTCTTGCCGGACCATGCCAGGCTCAGGCCCAACAGGATCAGCACACCGCCGGCGATTCTGCCCATGCGCACCTCGGCCCGGGCGCTTCGACGCAGCCAACCGCCGATCCATCCGGAACACAAGCCCACCGTTGCGAAACAGATCAGAACCAGGCCCACGAACAGGGTCCCGAGCAGGGCCATCTGCAATTGCGGGTGGCCCTGGGCGGGATGGATGAATTGGGGAAAAAAGGCCAGAAAAAAGATGGCCACCTTGGGGTTGAGAATATTGGCCAGGATGCTTTGACGGAAAACGGCCCAGCCGCTCAGGGGGACCGCTTCCCCTGCTGTCACGGTGGCCGAAGCGTGTCGAATCATCTGAACGCCCAGATAGATCAGGTAGAGGGCGCCGGCCCATTTCACCATCCGAAACGCAGTGGCCGAGGCCATCAACAGGGCCGACAGGCCCAGCACGGCAAACAGGGTGTGGACGAAGTTGCCCAGGCTGAAGCCGGCCGCGGCTGCCAGCGCGGCTTTGCGGCCCTGGGCCATGCCGCGGGTCATGACGTATATGATGTCCGGGCCGGGGGTGAAGATCAACGCGATGGAGGCGATGGTAAAGAGCCCGATCTGGCTGAAAGAAAGCATGGCTGGAACTTCCACAGGCGAAATGGTGCTGAACGATGGGGCGTTGCTTATCAGATTCCGCCCCCGGTGAAAATCCCTTTCACGCGCTCGCTCCCATTACAGTAGAAACACCTCATGTATCGATACGAAACCCAAAACCCGAATCGATAGCGAAGCCCACCTACATGCCCAGGTAGGTCTTGCGCAACACCTCGTCTTTCAACAAATCCTCGCCTTTGCCCTCGGCGATGATTTTTCCCGATGAGAGCACGTAGTTGCGGTCGGTCATTTTGAAGACCGTGCTCACCTCCTGTTCGACCAGGAGCACCGTGATGCCCATCTCCTTGATCTCTTCGATCTTGCGGAACACCTCGGCGCGCATGATGGGCGCCAGGCCCGTGGACGGCTCGTCGATGCACAGCAGCTTGGGGTTGGACATGAGCGCCCGGCCGATGGCCAGCATCTGCTGCTCGCCGCCGGAAAGGGTTCCGGAAATCTGGTGGGAGCGCTCTTTCAGGCGGGGAAAGAGCTGGTAGACGTGGCGCAGGTTTTCTTCGATCTCCTTTTTGTCCTTGATCATGTAGGCGCCAGCCTGCAGATTTTCCAGAACGCTCATCTCCTTGAAGGGCCGGCGGCGCTCGGGGCAGTGGATCAGGCCCATTTCGGCAATGCGGTGGGCCGGCGTGCGCTCGATGCGCTTGCCCATGAACTCCACCGTGCCTTGCATGGAGACCCCTTCGTCGCTGCCGCGGTGGATGCTGCGCTCCCACGTCACCAGGCCGGTGATGGCGCGCAGGGTGGTGGATTTGCCGGCGCCGTTGGGGCCCACCAGGCTCACCAGTTCGCCCTCATCCACGTGCAGGCTGATGTCGTTGATGATCATCGCCTTATCGTAATTGACCGTCAGATTGTTGATTTCCAGCACCTTAGATCTCTCCTTTGCCCAGGTAGCATTCGATCACGGCAGGATGTTGGACCACCTCTTCGGGCGAACATTGGGCCACGACCGTGCCGTAGTTGAGGACGATGACACGGTCTACGATTTTCATCAGGGCCTGCAGCTTGTGTTCGATGATGATCATGGCCGGCCCCTCGCTGTGCAGGCGGCCGAAGCGTCCGCCCTTGTGCAAGCGCTTGACCGACTTGGCCATGAGATCGGTTTCGGCCGGGCTCAGGCCGCCGAAGGGTTCGTCCAGCAGCAGCAGTTCGGGTTCGGTGGCGATGGCCCGGGCCACTTCCAGCCGCTTGAGGTCGCCCTGGGAGAGGGTCGAGGCTTTCTCCAGGGCCATGTCCGAGATGCCGGCGAACTCCAGGGCATCCATGGCCTTGGCTTCGATGCGCTTGACCCATTCGCCGGTCTTCATGGAACGGGGCGAGAGGCACGAGACCATGACATTGGCGATGATCGGCAGCCGCCGGAACGGGCGCATGTTCTGGAAAGTGCCGGCGATGCCCAGGTTGACGATGTCCCACACCTTCATGCGGGTGATGTCCTGGCCCTTGAAGCGGACCGCGCCGCTGTCCGGTTTCAGGATGCCGGTGATCAGGCGCAGCAGGGTCGTCTTGCCGGCGCCGTTGGGGCCGATCAGCCCCACGATCTCGTCGCGGGCGATATTGAAGCTGACGTCGTTGGTGGCCTTCAAGCCGCCGAACGCTTTGTTAAGGTGGGAGACTTCCAGAAAAGGTGCGGCCATATCAGATCTCCTCCGCCTCTTCGCGCAATTCCCGCCGCGAGACCTTGCCCACATCGGTCTTGGGCAGTTCGCCCCGGAACTCCACGATGCCGGGCACCTTGTAGTGGGCCATGTTCTGCTTGCAGAACTCGATGATCTCCTCTTCGGAAACCTTGCCCCGGGCTTCGCTCTGCAGCACCACGTAGGCCTTGATGATCTGGCCCACCTTGGGGTCGGGCACGCCCACCACGCCTGCGGCCTTGACCTGGGGATGCATGTAGAGCACCTCCTCCACATGGCGCGCGAAGACCGAGTAGCCTTTGTGTTTGATCAGGTCGCGCTTGCGGTCGAAGAAGTGGAAGTAACCCTCCTCGTCCATGCGCACCAGGTCGCCGGTGCGCATCCAGCGCTTGCCGTCGATCTCGATAAAAGTCTCCTTGTTGGCATCCGGGCGCTTCCAGTAGCCGAGCATGACATTAGGACCGCTCAGGATCAGCTCGCCCTCCTGGTTCACCGGTTTGAAGCTCAGGTCGTCCATGTCGATCACCGCGGCATCCATCCCGCTGATGGGCACGCCGAACGACCCCTTCTTGGGCCGATTGTAAGGGTTGCCGTGGCTGATGGAGGTGCATTCGGTCATGCCGAAGCCTTCCAGGATGGGGATGCCGGTGCGCCGTTCCCAGCCGTCGGCGGTTGAGTCGTGCAGGGTGTCGGCGCCCGATACCACGATTTTCAACTTCTTCCAGTTGACCCGTGAGGTCTTCTCGTGCTCCTTCAGATATTCATACAGCGTGGGTACGCCGTAGAAGGCCGAAGCCTGGTAGCGGTCCACGGCATCCAGAATCTCTTCGATGTCCGGGGTGGTGAACAGCACCAGGGTGTGACCCTGGGTGAGGCCGGAGAGCATCAGCACCGCCTGGCCGTAGATGTGAAACAGCGGCAGAAAGGCGATCACCGTTTCGTTGCCCTCCTGGACAAAGGGCCACCAGGCTTTGCCCATGGCATAAATGGCCGCCATGTTATGGTGGGTCAGCATGGCAGCCTTGGGAAGGCCGGTGGTGCCACCGGTGTAAGGCAGGGCGGCAATGTCTTTTTTGGGATCGAACTGGATTGCGGGCGGTCTGCCCTTGTTGCCGGAGATGAGTTCCTTGAACACATGGAGCCCCAGGCGCTTGATTTCTTCGGCGGTGGGCGGCTTGAGGCCCTGATAGGCCTTGCTGAGCATTTTTTTGGCAAAGGCGCGTTTGAGTAGTGGCAGAAAATCCCCCAGGTTGGAAATGATGATATGGTCTAGTTTTGTGCCGGCGCGTTCGACATTGGCGTAGAGCATGTCTTCGCAGATGATGGCGCGTGCCTCGCTGTCTTCGAGCTGGTGCCGGACCTCCTTGCTGGTGTAGACCGGGCTGACCGGGGTCACCTTGGCGCCGGCCTTCAAGGCCCCGAAATAGCTGATGACGAACTGGGGCGAATTGAGCAGATAAATCGCCACGGTATCGCCCTTCTTGACACCCAGTTCGGCCAGGGCTGCGGCACAGCGGTCGACCATCTCGATCAGTTCGCCATACGAAATCTTCCGGCCGTAGAAGACCAGGGCGGTCTTTTTCTTGTATTTTTCGGCCGTGCGCGTCAACAGCTCGGGTACCGATGCCTCGGGGATCTCCACTTCGGCCTTCACGTCTTCAGGGTAAAACTTGAGCCAGGGTTTGCTGAGGTAGAGCTCTTTTGGTTCCATTAGGGTTTGTTCCTCCCGGTTCTATGCTTGAGCGCCAAGGGGTGGCGTGGGGGTTCAATGGATTTGCGCGGCGCAGACACGGCAGACCTTGCGCGTTGCGACATTGCGGATTTTGCAGCGCGGGCACTCGGTTTCCACCTTGTCCCGCAGCCAGGGAAGCAGCCCTCCCGGCATGTAGAGCAGGATGACCAGAACCACGACAGCGAACATCAGTTGTCGAATTTCAGGCAGCATGCGGAAAAGTTCCATCATCGGATATAGGATGAAAACGGCGCCCACCGGTCCCCAGATGGTGACCATGCCGCCGAAGACACACCAGATGACCACCTGGAAGGACATGCCCACTTCCAAGACCGATGGGCCGGCGATGCGCATGAAGTGGGCGTAAAGCCCGCCGGCGATGCCGGCGAAAAAGCCGCTGAGAGAGAAGGCGATCAGCTTGTACATGGTGGTATTGATACCGGCCGCTTTGACGGCCAGTTCGTCTTCGCGGATGGCGTGGAAAATGATGCCCATTTTGGAATCGGTGATTTTCCACATGATGCTGACCAGGACTAGCATGACGATGACCACGATGTAGTAATTGGCGGTGCGCGACAGGGCTAGGCGACTCAACCCGGAGATGCCCAGTTCGCCGCCGGTCAGGCCAGGAAAAGCAAAGACCAGCCCCATCAGGATGATGGGAAACGCCAACGTGGTGAGCGCCAGATATGTGCCGCGCAGGCGCAGGCAGGGAATGCCGACAACCAGCCCCGCGGCCACGGCGGCCACCGCGCCCAGAGGGATGCTGGCCCAGGGCGGCATGCCGGTTTCGCGGCTGAGGATGGCAGCGCCGTAAGCCCCCACGCCGAAAAAGAGTGCGTGGCCGAAGTTCACCTGGCCGGTGAAGCCCGATAACAGGTCCCAACTGGCGGCGAAGATGGCGAAGATGCTCGAAAGAATCAGCACGCGCTGCAAATAGGGATCCTCCACCAGCACCGGCATGAGCAGCAGGCCCAGAAAAAACAGGAGCACCGCGACGCGGCTGGGAAGCACGAGAATTTCGTTTTTCAACAGCGTGAAAATCTTGCGAAGGTAGTAACGCAGCAGGTTCATGATTATCTCTCTTCTTCGAATTGAACGCCGAACAGCCCGGCGGGCCGGAACAGAAGCACCAGGATCATGATGGACAGGGCCACGGCGCCCTTGAGGAAGGCGCCCGATGGAAGCAGGAAGACCACCATCGCCTCGGCGAAGCCGAGGATGAACGCCGCGTAGAAGCTGCCCTTGATGCTGCCCATGCCGCCCAGCACCACCACCGCCATCATCATGATCAGCGGGTGGCTCCACATGAACGGTTCCACCGTGGTCAGGGGTACGATCACCGCCCCGGTGATCCCGGCCAGACCTACCGAAATCAACACGGCCATCATGGCCACGCGGCTTTCGTTCATGCCCATGAGGTTGGCGACTTCACGGTCCTGGGCCGTGGCCCGAATGGCTAGCCCCAGTTTGGTGTGCAGCAGAAACAGGCGCATCAGGCCCAGCACCACCAGCACCGAGACAAAGGTCAGCAGTTGCTGATAGAAGACCTTGACGCCGAACAGGGTGGTGTATCCCTTGATCAGGGCGGGCACGCTCAGGTAGTCGCCGGTGAAGATCAGCAACATCACCTCTTGAAAGGCGATGGCCAGGGCGATGGTGCCGATCAGCACCGCCTGTTCATGTTCGCGGATGGGTTTGATGAAAAGCGTGTAGGCGATGTAGCCCAGGAAGGTTACGAAGACCACCGCAGCGAGCATGGCGCCCACCGGGTTGAAACCCAGGCGGTAGGTGCAGAAGTAAATACAGTAAGCCGCCACCATATAGAAGGCCGTATGGGCGATATTGACGATGCGGGCCACGCCGAAGATCAGGGAAAAGCCGATGGCCAGCAGCGCGTAAGTGCTGCCGTTGATCAGGGTGGTGATCAGGATGTCGAATACCATAACGCCTCGTTGTGCATAGGGAGCCGACCCCCCGGCCGCATCGGGCGGCCAGGGGGTGGCGTCGTTTCTTGAGCTGAAAGGGATTTGCTATTTTTTATAAGCGGCTTCGACCCATGGAGGAATCGTGTAGTCGACGATTCCCTTGTAGGTGATTTCGGGGGCACCTTCCGAAGCCTTCCATTTATTGGGCCATACGCCCACCGACTTTCCTTTGATCCACTGAACGCCCAGGCTGGTCAGGTATCCCGGACCCCAGGTCAAGTCATGCAGGGGGCGGCCTTGATCATCTTTCATGTATTTGACGAGGCCACCAGAGGTCTTGTATTCACTGTCTTCGAGGACTTTGACGATCTTATCCGCATCGAGGCTGCCCACTTTTTCGATGGTTGGAACCAGCGCGTACTTGATGGCACTGTAGGTGTCCGCGGTATAGGCCGGCTTTTCTCCGAATTTTTTGATGTACGTATCTACAAAAGGCGCGGTCAGCTCGTTGTATTCCACTCCGCGGACGTATGTGTCCATTGTGAAGACATACTCACCCATGCCCTGGGTGGCTTCCCAGAAACCGTCTTTCTGAGCTTCCACGTTGATGCCCACCTGCACCGCCGGGATCTTCAACTCGCCGGCCTGGCGGGCGAAGGGGATGCCCACCGAGGAAGAAAAGATAGTGAAGATCATCTGAGCGCCGGAACGCTGGATGGCCGAGAGCTCGGCGGTCACATCGGTGGCCACCGGCGAGGGCCGCCAGATGCCCGCCACTTCCATGCCGACCTTGGGCAGAAACCCTTCCGCGGCGCTGACCATGGGGTCGGCCCACATGGCCTTTTCCGCCACGATGGCCACTTTGACCCCCGGAAGGTTGAGTTTGGCTTTGAGGATGTCGCCCACGTACTTGAGGTGCAGGAAGCTGGTCTTGACCAGGAATTTGGAGTTGAAGGGCGTACCGCGGAAGAAGTATTTATACGTATCGTAGTTCTGGGCCACGCGCTCGCACAGTTCCGGATGGGCCGCGCCGCAGCCGATGAAGATCTTCTTGTACTCCATGGCGATGTCCTGCATGGCCAGCACCGCCTCGCTGCGGAAGCCGCCTACCACGAAGTCTACTTTGTTCTTGGTCATGAGCAGTTCCATGGCGTTGGTGGCGTCGGTGACGTTGAGGAACTCGTTGGAGTCGGCCTGGACCAGCTCGATCTTCATCGTCTTGTTGCCGACCTTGACGCCGCCTTTGGCATTGATCTCTTCGGCCGCCATGGTGGCGCCGTTCCAGTGTCCCTTGCCTTGAACGAATTGCATCGGGCCGATGACGCCGATTTTGATCGTATCGGCCGCCCATGCCGAGGCTGCGAAGGTAAGGGCGATTGCCGCCATCATGATCACGATCCCTAAACGTCTCTTGCCTTTCATAGTTTCTCCTTTCCCTCGTGATGCACACGGGTTTGCCGTTTGTTGGCCTGACGGCCTGAAATCTGTCACATGGAAGGTGGACAGGATTAAGATTATGGGGGCGCTCGATCCGTGCCCTTTGCTTTGGATGGGTATTTCGCCACTGGTGAAAGCCTTGCGTTAAGAGGTTCAAACCAGCTCAGGAGCCCACATCGGGATCGGGATATCCACATTCAATAAGAAACTGAACTCAATTCATTGTTTAAATTTTTGTATGCCATGGTTGGCAAAGTTGTCAACAGCTTGTCACGGAAGGATCAGCGGCGGGCAGAGTCGATTACAAATTAAAAACAAAGCTATTTGTACCGATAACGGCCAGTTACCGGATTCGAGGATGCGAAATCGCGTTCGAAAAGGACGGGCATCGGAGGTGGGCACAACCATACGTTGGTGGACAAATTCGCATTTTGTCCGCCTGGGGTCCCCTGATGGAAAGATGCTTGCCGGAGGCCCCGGGGGGCCTCCGGGCGAAGGGGGATACCTTATTTGGGTCGGGCCTTGGCCAGTCCGATGGTGCCCAGGGCACTCTCGATTTCGCCTAAAATGGTGGGGTCATCGATAGTGGCCGGTACCTTGTACTCCTTGTTGTCGGCGATCTTCTGGATGGTGCCGCGCAAAATTTTGCCGGACCGGGTCTTGGGCAGCCGTTTGACCACCGTGGCTTTCTTGAAGTCGGCCACCGGTCCGATCCGCTCGCGCACCATCTTGATCACCTCGGCGATGATCTCCGTTTCAGGCCGTTTGACGCCGGCCTTGAGCACCAGGAATCCCACCGGCACCTGGCCCTTGAGGGTGTCGTCCACCCCCAGCACCGCGCATTCGGCCACGTCGGGATGATCAGAGAGCACCTCCTCCATGGCACCCGTGGAAAGTCGATGCCCGGCCACATTGATGATGTCATCGGTGCGGGTCATGACATAGGCATAGCCGTCGGCATCGATGAATCCGGCATCGGCGGTTTTATAGTAGCCGGGGAACTCGGCCAGATAGGATTCGATATAGCGCTGGTCGTTGTTCCACAAGGTGGGCAGGGTCCCCGGGGGCAGCGGCAGTTTGACCACCAGGGCGCCGATATCCCCCGCTTTGACCTGTGCTCTGGTTTCCGGGTCGAGCACTTGCAGGTTCCAGCCCGGCGCCGGTTTGGTGGGCGAGCCCTCTTTGACCGGATAGGCGTGCAGGCCCATGCAGTTGGCACAGATGGCCCATCCGGTTTCCGTCTGCCACCAGTGATCGATGACCGGCACTTTCAACTGGTTGCGCGCCCATTTGAGGGTATCGGGGTCCAATCGTTCGCCGGCCAGGAAAAGGGCCCGGAACTTGGACAGATCGTACTGTTTGATGAGCCGGCCCTCGGGATCTTCGCGTTTGATCGCCCGGAAGGCGGTGGGCGCCGTGAACATGGTGCTCACCTTGTGCTGGGAGATCACCCGCCAGAAGGCGCCGGCATCGGGCGTGCCCACGGGCTTGCCTTCGTAGAGGATGGTGGTACAGCCTTTGAGCAGCGGGCCGTAGACGATATACGAGTGGCCCACCACCCAGCCCACGTCCGAGGCGGCCCAGTACACTTCGCCGGCATCCACGTTGTAGATGGCTTTCATGCTCCATTTGAGGGCCACGGCATGGCCGCCGTTGTCGCGCACCACACCCTTGGGTTGTCCGGTGGTGCCTGACGTATAAAGGATGTAAAGCGGATCGGTGGCTGCCACCGGCACGCAATCGGCCGGTTGGGCCCCGGCCATGGCTTCTTTCCAATCCAGATCGCGGCCGGCGATCAGATCGCAAGGCTGCATGGGCCGCTGCAGGATGATGCATTTCTGGGGTTTGCTCTGGGCCATCTGAATGGCGGCATCCAACAGGGGTTTGTAGGCGATGATGCGCTGCACCTCGATTCCGCAGGAGGCCGAGACGATCACCTTGGGTTTGGCGTCGTTGATGCGCGTGGCCAACTCGTTGGCGGCGAATCCGCCGAACACCACCGAATGCACGGCGCCGATGCGGGCGCAGGCCAGCATGGCGATGGCCGCTTCGGGTATCATCGGCATATAGATGATGACCCGATCGCCCTTGGTGACCCCCTGGCCTTTCAGGGCCCCCGCGAACCGGGCCACCTCATCGCGAAGTTGCCGATAGGTGAAGCTTTTCAACGTATTGGTGACCGGGCTGTCGTAAATCAGGGCCGCCTGATCGCCTCGTCCCATGGCGATGTGATGATCGAGGGCATTGTAGCAGGTATTGAGCTGACCGCCCACGAACCAGCGGTAGAACGGCTGGTTGCTGCCGTCCAGAACTTTGTCCCAACGCTGGGTCCAAACGATATCTTCCGCCGCATCTCCCCAAAATCCTTCAGGATCGTTGATGGAACGCTCATATGCCTGTCGGTACGCATCCGTCATTGTGGCCTCCTCGGTCTCGGTGGGTTGGGTTTACAGATGTGACATTAGAAAAGGGGTATTCTGATGTCAAGGTAAAAAATGAATGAAATACAGCCACTGAATAAATTGTAAAATAAGTGAAGGAAATTGTCATACATATTGGAGATTCATGAAACGATCGCCAAGATGCTGTGGGAACGGTGCATGGCGGAAGGGGCTCACGATCGGATCCAGCAATGCGCTGCAAAGGGGCTCACGATCGGATCCGGCAATGCGCTACGAAGGGGCTGGCGGCGGCCCGCAGCCGTTCCATCTCGGGAGGGGTAAAGCCTGGGAAACGGTTGGCGAAAAAGGCAGGGTTCAGCAGCGACACGTCCCGGAACGGTTGCAGGATATAACGGCGCGCCCCCTCGATGCTACGGGCCATTTCCGTGATCAGCGCCTCATCGACAAAGGGCCGCAGGCAGGTGGTACGGAATTCATAGTCCAGGCCGCAGGTCATGATCAGGCGGATGCTCCGGCCCAGGCTGCGGCGAAGCGCCGCCGCCGCGTCGGGGGGTATCAGCGGCGGCCCGTAGCGCGCCATGGCCGTTTTGAGGTCCATGGCCAGGTAGTCCACCAGGCCTTCCCGGATCATTCGGCCCAACACTTCCGGGCGGCTGCCGTTGGTGTCCAGCTTCACGGCCAGTCCCTGTTCACGAATGGCGCGGCACAGGTGCTCGAGCCCGGGAGAGAGGGTGGGTTCTCCGCCGCTGATCACCACGCCGTCGAGCAGGGACCGCCGCGGCGCCAGAAAAGCGGTGAGCTGGTCCAGGGTGATCCGCTCGGGGAAGCGGCCCCGGGCCAGCTCCGGATTGTGGCAGTAGGGGCAGGCGAAGTTGCAGCCGGAAACAAAGACCACACAGCTGATCCTGTCGGGAAAGTCGATGAGCGATTGCTTCTGTAGACCGGCCAGGATCATTTGCGGCGCATCAGCGTGAAGCTGCTTCGGCCCGTTCACAAACCGGCGCCTCCGCTTCGAGGGGCGCTGTTTGGCCCCGCTGGGCCGTTGCCGGGGCGGGTCTACTCACCACGGTGACATTCAGCTCGGGGTCCACCGATTCAACGCGGTAGGTCTTGCGCAGGGCATATTCGGCCTGCTTGCCATCGTTCCACTGCTTCACCGGCCGCAGGTAGCCCACCACCCGGGAGTAGATTTCGGTCTCCTGGTTGCAATGGGCGCATCGCACCTGCTCGCCTTGCAGATAGCCGTGGGTGGGGCAGATGCTGAAAGTGGGGGTCAGGGTGAAATAGGGCAAATGGTAGTTGGAGGCGATTTTGCGCACCAGGGACTTGACCGCCTGGATGCCGCTCAACTGCTCGCCCAGAAAGATATGCAGCACCGTGCCGCCGGTATACTTGGTCTGGAGCTGGTCCTGGAGCTGGAAGGTCTGGTAGAGGTCGTCGGTATAGTTCACCGGCAGCTGGGTGGAGTTGGTGTAGTAGGGGGCCGCGCCTTTGCGGGATTCGTTCTCGTTGGAGCAGACGATGTCGCCATAGCGCTTCTTGTCCAGCATGGCCAGGCGGTAGGAGGTGCCTTCGGCCGGGGTGGCCTCCAGGTTGAAGATATCGCCGGTTTCGTCCTGCACCTTGGCCAGCAGTTCGCGCAGAGAGTCCATTACCCGCAGAGCGAAAGCCTGGCCCTCCATGGTGCCGATGTCCTTGCCCAGGAAGTTGAGGCAGGCTTCGTTCATGCCGATGATGCCGATGGTGGAAAAATGATTCTTCCAGTAAGTGCCGCTGCCCTGCTTGACTTCGCGCAGGTAGAAGCGCGAGTAGGGGTACAGGTTCTTTTCGGTGAACTTCTCGAGCACCTTGCGCTTGATGATCAGACTCTCCACCGCCAGGCGCACCTTGCTCTCCAGTTCCTTGAAGAAATCCTTCTCGCCGTCGGCCTCGTAACCGATGCGCGGCAGGTTGATGGTCACCACGCCGATGGAGCCGGTGAGCGGGTTGGCCCCGAAGAGGCCGCCGCCGCGCTTGAGCAGTTCACGGTTGTCCAGGCGCAACCGGCAGCACATGGAGCGCGCGTCTTCCGGGGACATGTCGGAGTTGACGAAGTTGGAGAAGTAGGGGATGCCGTACTTGGCCGTCATCTGCCATACCAGGTCCAGGTTGGGATTGTCCCAGTCGAAATCGGGGGTGATATTATAGGTGGGGATGGGGAAGGTGAAGACCCGCCCCTTGGCGTCGCCGGCCATCATCACGTCGGCAAAGGCACGGTTGATCAAGTCCATCTCGGGCTGGAAGGCGGCATAGGTCTCTTCCAGTTCCCGGCCGCCCACGATCACCGGGTGATCCTTGAGGATCGAGGGCACGCACAGGTCCATGGTGATGTTGGTGAAGGGGGTCTGAAAGCCCACCCGGGTGGGGATGTTGATGTTGAAGATGAACTCCTGCAGCGCCTGTTTCACCTTTTCATAGGTCAGCCCGTCGTAGCGTACGAAGGGCGCCAGTAACGTGTCGAAGTTGGAGAGGGCCTGGGCGCCGGCCGCTTCTCCCTGCAGGGTATAGAAAAAGTTGACGATCTGGCCCAGGGCCGAGCGCAGGTGTTTGGGCGGCGCGCTCTCCACCTTGCCCTCCACGCCTTTGAAACCATTCTTCAGCAGATCCTTCAGGTCCCAGCCCACGCAGTAGACCGAAAGCAGGCTCAAATCGTGGATATGCAGATCGCCATCCTTATGGGCTTGGCGGATTTGGGGCGGGTAGATCTTGTTGAGCCAGTATTCGGAGGTGACATCCGAAGAGATGTAGTTGTTGAGCCCCTGCAGCGAGTAGCACATGTTGCTGTTCTCTTTGATCTTCCAATCCAGGCGCTGAATATAGTGATCCACCAGGTCCACATTGGCCTTGGTGGTGATGCTGCGGATCTGGGCGTGCTGTTCTCGGTAGAGGATGTAGGCCTTGGCCGTGCTGTGGTAAGGCGATTCGAGCAGAACGTGTTCGACGATGTCCTGGATCTCTTCCACCTCGGGCATCGGTCCCAGGCGCATTTCGTGGGCCAGGGTCAGGACACGCAAGGTGAGCTTGCGGGCGTCGCGCTCGGCGAACTCCCCGGTGGCCTGGCCGGCCTTGGCGATGGCGGCTGTGATCTTGGTGGAATCGAACTCGACGATGCGTCCATCTCGCTTCTTGATTTGTTCAAACACCGCTGGCTCCTTTACGAGGGTTCAATGGGTGGAAAGGGTGACAACTGGAATCGGGTTGAACTCAGGCCTCCGCGGGAGGCACCACGGGCTGTCGGGGTTTTACATCAGGGGTACGAGTTCATCGTTGAACGAGGCGCTTTTGGTACGGTTAAACGGGTTAAAAGCAGCGAAACTTGCAGAATGATGAGTTTGTTATCCCAATCTTCCGCTGCCTGTCAATGGGAAATTTCTACAAAATGTAGTTCGTTTTTCCTGTTGACATACAACATCTTGTGAGCATACAAAACCTCCATCATCCGCTATTCGGAAACGACGGCCATGCCCTGCGGGGCTGGGCGGTCGGCATTTTAGGGGCACCTTTTCGGTGGGATTGCCGCGGAGGGGTGCCTGCTTCCGCCGGCAATCCATGTCCCATCGATTTACCGCTAACCCAACCTGACAGGAGCACATACCATGGGGCGTAAAGCCAAACTCATCGAAACCAAGGAAGGGGTCATCGACATGGCGGCCTACAGTTGGGATGACGAACGTTTTTCCCGGGTCCTCAAGGCGCAGCATCCCATGGACGACCAGCAGGCCACGGCCATCAGCCGTTTCGTGCGCGAAGCCATCGAGGAGTTGAAGATCCACCGGGTTTCGTCGCCCGTGGTGGAAGCCGTGGTCAAGGCCACGCTGGAAGAGCACGGGGTCACCAGGCCGGTGGAGGTGCCGGTGAGCAAATCGCTGTTCGTGCGCAACGGCCTGCATCTGTCGGACAACGCCCGCATCGTGCTCGAACGGCGTTACCTGCGCAAGAACCTGGACGGCAAGCCCCTGGAAAAACCCGGCCAGATGTTCCGGCGGGTGGCACGACACATTGCCCAGGCCGAGCTCAAGAACGATCCCGATGCCGACGTCCAGGTCGTGGAAGAGCAATTCTACGAGCTGATGACCGACCTTAAATTCCTGCCCAACTCGCCGACCCTGATGAATGCCGGCCGCCGCCTGGGCCAGTTGGCGGCCTGTTTCGTGCTGCCGGTGGAAGACAGCATGGAGGCCATTTTCGATACCCTCAAAAACGCCGCCGTGATCCACAAGTCGGGCGGCGGCACCGGTTTCTCCTTTTCCCGGCTGCGGCCCAAGAACGCCATGGTGGGTACCACCGGCGGCGTGGCCTCGGGCCCGGTTTCGTTCATGAAAATCTTCAATACGGCCACCGAACAGGTCAAACAGGGCGGTACCCGCCGCGGCGCCAACATGGCCATCCTGCAGGTGGATCACCCGGATATCATGGAGTTCATCTTCTGCAAGCAGCGCAACGACGAGCTGAACAACTTCAATATCTCCGTGGGCGTCACCGACGCCTTCATGCAGGCCGCGGCCGCCGGGGCCGGCTATGATCTCATCGATCCCTCCACCGGCAAGGTCACCGGTACTTTGGAAGCCGCCGCGGTTTATTCCGCCCTGGTGCAGCAGGCCTGGAAGAACGGCGATCCGGGCATCATCTTCCTCGACCGCATGAACCAGGACAACCCCACCCCGGCCCTGGGCGCCATCGAAAGCACCAATCCCTGCGGCGAGCAGCCCCTGCTGCCCATGGAGGCCTGCAACCTGGGATCGATCAACCTGGCGCGGTGCGTGGCCGTGGAAGGCGACACCGCGCGCATCGATTTTACCGAACTCGGTCGGGTGGTGCACGCCGCGGTTCATTTCCTGGACAACACCATCGATATGTCCAGGTATCCCCTCAAAGAGATCGAGGCCATGGTCAAAGGCAACCGCAAGGTAGGGTTAGGGGTGATGGGCTTTGCCGACCTGCTCTACCTCTTGAAGATCCCCTACAACTCCGAAGAGGCGCTGTCCGTGGCCGACGAGGTGATGCACTTCATCCAGAGCGAGGCCCATGCCGCCTCCCGGGCCCTGGCCGAGAAGCGCGGGGCCTTCCTCAACTTCGACCGGAGCATCTACAAAGAGAAAGGGGAGCCGCCCCTGCGCAATGCGACCCTGACCACCATCGCGCCCACCGGGACCCTGAGCATCATCGCCAACTGCTCCAGCGGCATCGAGCCGCTTTTTGCCTTGAGCTTCGTGCGCAACGTGATGGACAACGACCGGCTGCTGGAGGTCAACCCCATCTTCGAAGCGGTCGCCAAAGCGCGGGGATTTTATTCGCGGGAGCTGATGGAGACCATCGCCCAGCAAGGCTCCCTCCAGCATGTCGACGGCATCCCCGAGGATGTCCAGCGGGTCTTCGTCACGGCCCACGACATCTCGCCCGAATGGCACCTGCGCATGCAGGCGACCTTTCAGAAGCATACCGACAACGCCGTGTCCAAGACCGTCAACCTGCCCCGGGATGCCACGGCCGAAGACGTGCGCAAGATCTACGACCTGGCTTACCAGCTCGGATGCAAGGGCGTGACCATCTACCGCGACGGCAGCAAGGAGAACCAGGTGCTCTCCACCGGTGCCACTCAAACTGCGGCCGGTGAAAAGGCGGCCGAGGCCCACGAGACAGCCGTGCGCGAGCGGCCCGAGACCCTGGAAGGCTTCACCACCAAGATCCGCACCGGCTACGGCCACCTGTATGTCACCGTCACCGAATTCAACGGCCGGCCCTTCGAGGTCTTTGCCACCATCGGCAAATCGGGCCGCTCGACCACGGCCAAGACCGAGGCCATCGGTCGGCTGGTCTCCCTGGCCCTGCGCTCCGGTGTGGAGGTCAAGCTGATCGTGGACCAGCTCAAGGGCATCGGCGGCGAACATCCCATCTTCCAGGAGGGCGGACTGGTGCTCTCCATCCCCGACGCCATCGCCCGGGTTTTGGAGAGACGCTACCTGCTCCAGAACGGCAACGGTCCGAAGAGCGCTCCGGGCAAGAGTCTGATGGGCGCCACCTGTCCCGAGTGCGGCCAGACCATCAGTTTCGAAGAGGGGTGCCAGACCTGCCACTTCTGCGGGTTTACCAAGTGCGGGTAAGGTTCAAGGCGAAGCGTCTTCTATTTTTCGCGAAGAGGGTTGCGCCGAGGGGGCAACCCTCTTCGCGCCTCCAGCACCACATGGCTGCAGCGGCGGGCCGCTTTATCGGCCGGGCATTGGGTTGACAAAAATGCGATCGAAGGTATGATGAACGCCCGAAGCCGCCCCAAAGGATGGGCCAGAGGATTGGACCGATGCCGCCGATAGCCGAGCTAGAAGCCATTCGTAAAAAACAGATATTGGAAGCGGGCCTGACCGCCATCTCCCAGCGCGGCAGCGCCAATGTCACCATGGACGATATCTGCCAGGCCGCAAATCTGTCCAAGGGCGGGCTGGCGCACTATTACCGCTCGAAGAAGGAGCTGTTCAAAGCGGTTTTTCAGTACTTTTTCGAGCGCATTTTCCAGCGCAGCGAAGCGACCATGGCCCAATTCGACCATCCGCTGGACAAGGTGCTGTCGTTCGACTGGCTGTACAACCGGGACGATCCCACCGTCAATGTCGGCTATCCCCTGTTGTTCGACGTCATGTCCCTCAGTGTCCGCGATGCGGAACACAGAGAGATATTCCACGATTGGATCGGCGGCTGGGTGGGGTTGCTCAAGGAGGCGCTGGAGCAGGGGCTTGACCAGGGCACCTTCAAGGACCTGGCGGACCCGGAAGCAACCGCCCGTGCGATTTCCGCCATCTACCAGGGGGTCGCCGCCCGATGGTATCTGGATTCCGAGTCCCATTCCACGCAATGGGCGGTAAGCGCCTTTCAAAAGGCCATTCGCGGCCTTCTTTCGTCCCACCTCGCTTCAGAATAATTCCTTCATATAATCCACCGGATTTTTCCCCTGCCCTTAAAGAGCGTACGAACCAGCTGCCCCATTTTCAGAGAGATTGAATGATGTTCATATTGTAGTTGACAACAATTATTTGCAGAGTAATATACAAAAAAACCGACCAATCGGTCGGTATAACGACTGGCCGGTCTATCTGTCTGCCCATGGCCATCCATCTGATTCGCGCACCATCAAAATGAAAAAGGAGGAAGCATGCCTGTATTCGAAAACAAGGAAAAAATGCAGCTGGTGCTGGGGGGGCTTTTCGAAAAACTGCTGTCCCACCCCGAGTTCGGGCCGAAGTTCGCGCAGGCCGGCATTACTATCCGGTTCAATATTACCGACCCCACTGCGGTTTTGTGGGTGACGCCCGGAGATGGCACGCACGGCAAAGTGTTCTGGGACCTGACCGGAGAAAAAGCCACCGTTGAAATGACCCTGAGCGGCGACACCTGCCACAAGTTCTGGCTCAAGCAGATCTCGATGCCCATCGCCCTGGCCAAAGGACTGATCAAGGCCAAAGGGCCGATGCCCAAGATCCTCAAGCTGCTGCCCATGCTGACCCCCGCCTATCAAGCCTATCCGGACTGGGCCCGCGCCAATGGCCTGTCCGTGGACGGATAATCAAGGAGGACGATGTATGGAACGCAGTCTAAAGCAGTACGAAACCGACCGCAAGGAGGCGGCCCGCATGGCGGCCCGCCTGGTGTTGGCATCGGGCACCACCACGCCGCGGGTGGGCGGGGTGGGCGAGTGCACCATCCATATTCTGGATGATGATTGCGACATCGAGGATGTATGCCAGCAGATGGAACAGATGGCGGGGGTCAAGAAAAGCTGGGAATTCTTCAGGCGCGATGCAGCCATGGTGCGCGACGCCGATGCCCTGTTGATCACAACGTCGCTCCGCAGTCTGACCGACCCGGCCGACATCAACTGCAACATGTGCGGCAAGCTGGTATGCGAATACCTCAAGGCCGAAGAGAAGCTGCCGGCCGATCCCGAGGTGGCCTTCACGGGCCCCCTGTGCACCTTCCGGGCCGCCAACATCGCCTATGCCGTGGATGGGATGATCTCGGCCGCCCGTACCCTGGGCATCGATTACGGTGTGTACTGGTCGGTGGGAGCGGCCGCCATGCGCATGGGAATACTGCCGCGCGCCACGGGGTTCGCCCTGGCCCTGGCCATCTCGGTGACCGAAAAGAGTCCGTTCCGGGACATCCCGCCCAAGTACGCCGAAATCAACCAGCGTTCGATGAACGATCGCATGATCAACCGCCTGTGGCCTCAATTCAGGTCGATCTACAGTTAAGGGGAGGAGATAATGGCAATCATCGAGATGGACGAAATGGTCAAGGCGGGACTGGCGCGGGCCGTGGAACTGATGGCCCTGGCCGCCCATAACAGTTTTCGCTTCAACGACCGCAATACGGTCAGGATCATCTCCGTCGGCAAGGAGGAAATGGAACAGATCGCCGAGTACTGTTTCTCGTTGGGCGACATGTCGCCCCTGGCGGCCCGCGACGGGCGCCATCTGGTGCAGCTGATCAAAGAGCCCTGCGCGCTGATGGTCATCGGCGACAAGCGTCGTTCGGATTTCAACTACAACTGCGGCGCCTGCGGGTATCGCACCTGCAAGGAATTGAATACAGCCGAAGAGGTGAACTCCCTCACGGCCAACGGCCCCTCCTGCCTGTTCAAGAATATCAACCTGGGCATCGCCGCCAACGCAGCCGCCACCATGGCTCACCGCCTGGGGCTGCACTGCCGGGTCTTCTCCACCCTGGCCTTTTCCGCGCTGGCGCTGCAGATCATTACGGAGGTGGACCTGTGCGTCAGCGTGTCGGTAAGCGCGGCCAAAAAGAATCCCTATTTCGACCGCCATGAGTTCTGGACCAAGGAACACTGGGACGAAATTTTCGCCAAGGAATTTCCCACCTATCACCGCGGCTTCATCGGCGCCGTGGAAGAATAAAAAATGGTTAACCCGCGAGGTCTTTTATGTCTTCCAATGCCTACTTGAACCAGGCCATCGTCTCCCATCTGGTCGAGATGAAGGCCGAAGAAAAGCCGGACCAGGAGATCCTCGTCTTCGAAAACGGCGACAACGCCCCGGATCTCCTGACTTACCGTCACCTGCATGAAGGCGCCAACCGGGTCGCGCGGCTGCTGCTGGACAGCGGTTTGTCCAAAGGCGACACCTATGCCGTGTTCATGCGCAATCACGCCGAATTCGCCTATGCCCTGCTGGCCGGGCCGGTGATCGGCGCCATCATGGTGCCCATCGATCCGCGCAGCCGGGGAGAGCGCCTGCGGTTTCTGCTCGCCCACGCCAATATCAAGGCGGTCTTTGTCAGCGGCGAACTGCTGCCCCCGCTCGAAGAGGTCCTGCCCCAGGTACCCTGCGTCGAGAAGGTGTTTGTGGCCTGGCGCCAGGAGCAGGGACTGGCGGTTACCGACCGCTACCCGGCCCTCAACGAAACCCTCGAGAAGCCATCGTGGGAGCGCGTCAAGCAGCAGATCATGGACGTGCGTCACCCCATGGAGATTATTTACACCTCCGGCACCACCGGCGACCCCAAGGGGGTCACCATCCGCAACAACCGCTTCGGCATGTTCAATATCGTGACCAAGCTGGTGTGGAAGTACAAGCCTTCCGAGGTGCTGTATACGGGCCTGTCGTTGACCCATGGCAATGCGCAGGCGGTCACCCTGTTTCCCGCCATCGGTTCGGGCATCAAGGCCGTCATCTCCCCGCGGTTCACCAAGGGCCGCATCTGGGATATCTGCCGCGCCTACGGTTGTACCAGCTTCTCCCTGCTGGGCGGCATGATGGCGGGTATCTTCAACGAGCCGCCGCGGCCCGATGATGGCGACAACCCGGTGCAGACCGTGATCAGCGCGGGCACGCCGGCCGCCATCTGGGAAGAGTTCGAGAAGCGCTTCACCGTAAAGATCTTGGAGTGGTACGGGGCCGTGGAGGGCGGATTCGCCTATAAGCCTGCCGGCGTGGGTCCCGTGGGATCCTTCGGCAAACCGATACCCGGCATGATGGAGTTCAAGGTGGTCGACGAGCAGGAGCGGGAAGTCCCGGCGGGCGCCCCGGGCGAGCTCATCTGCCGCATGACCAAGGGAGACACCAAGGTCGATTACCTGGACAACAAGCAGGCCTCGGAAGAGAAGACCCGCGGCGGTTGGCTGCGCACAGGGGATATCGTCACCAGGGATGAGAAGGGGTGGTATTTCTTCCGCCACCGCAAAGGCAGTGAATTGCGCCGCGCCGGCGATTTCATCCAGCCCGACCACATCGAGCGGGTCGTCGGCGGGCATCCGGATGTCAGCGAGGTGTGCGTCTATGGCATACCAGCGGCTTCCGGCGCACCGGGTGAAAGCGACCTGGTGGCGGCCGTGGTGGCCTTTGGCGGCACCCGCATCGATCCGGCTTCCCTGTTCGAGAAGTGCCGCAGGGAGCTGGAGCCGAACTTCATCCCCAGCTACCTGCAGGTCGTGGCGGAAATCCCGAAGACAATATCGGAAAAAGCCCTCGACCGGGTGCTGCGGCGGCAGTTCTCTCCGTCGGCGCCCAATGTGTTCGCGTTCTCCAGATGACTTCGTTTCACCGGAGTGTGGCACTTTTCTACAAAAGGAGACAGTTTATGAACGGATACACAGAGCTGAACATGGATCTGACCAAAGCCCAGATCGCCATGAAAGAGGAGACCCGCCGGTTCGCCAAGGAGGTGCTGCGGCCGGCCAGCATCGAACTGGACAAAATCCATGACCCTGCGGAGGTCATCAAGAATCCCCTGTTCTGGCGCACCATGACGCAGGGCTATGAACTCGGCTACCACACCATCTTCCTGCCGGATACCTATGGCGGGTTGGCCGCCGACCCCATCGAAACCAATATCATTCTGGAAGAACTCGGCTGGGGCAGTGCGGACTTCGCCGTGGCCCTCGGCGTCTCCTGCTTTCCGGCCTTTTTTGCTTCCATGGTGCCCACCGAGACGCTGATCGAAGAGATCATCGAACCGTTCTGCCATTGCAGGGATGCTTCGATCATCGGCTGTTGGGGCATCACCGAACCGGACCACGGTACCGATATCCTGTGCCCCTTTACCGACAGCTTTCACGATCCGAAGATCTCCGGACAGACCCGGGCCCGCCTGGAGGGTGACCACTACATCATCGACGGCCAGAAGGCGGCCTGGGTCTCCAACGGCACCATCGCCACGCACTGTCTGCTGTTTCCCCACATCGACGCCTCCATGGGTATGGCCGGCGGCGGCATCTGCGTGGTGCCCCTGGATCTGCCGGGGGTCAAACGCGGCCGGCCGCTGGACAAGCTGGGCCAGCGCGCCTTGAATCAGGGGGAGATCTTCTTCGACGGGGTACGCATCCCCCGGGAGTACATGCTGGTCGAGCCCGACAGCTACGAGTCGATGCTGGACATCACCCTTTCCACGGCCAACGCGGGCATGAGCGCCATCTTCGTCGGCCTGGCGCGGGCCGCCTTCGAGGAGGCCCTGGCCTACGCCAAGCAGCGCGTCCAAGGCGGCAAGCCGTTGTTCGCGCACCAGATGATCAAGCACAAACTCTTTGCAATGTTCATGAAGATCGAGGCGGCGCGCGCCCTGTCGCGGGCCGCCATGATCTACAACTACAACAACACCCCGCCCCTGATTCAGTACTCCATCGCCGCCAAGGTTTTGGCCACCAACACGGCCTTCGAGGTGGCCAGCGAGGCGGTGCAGATCTACGGTGGCAATGGTGTGAGCCGCGAGTACGCGCCGGAGAAGTTTTTCCGGGACGCCCGGGCGAGCATGATCGAGGACGGAGCCAACGATTCGCTCATGATCACAGCGGCGCATCACCTGTAGCCCAGAAGAGACAGGCGGAATGGAATTGTGCCATCGCCTGCAGAGGAGATTCCGATGAACGACATTTACATTATCGGCCTGGGTATGCTGCGCTTCGGCAAATACCCCGACCGGGACGTGCGCGACATGGCCCACGAGGCCATCCGCCTGGCGCTGGACGACGCCGGGCTGGCCAAGGCAGACATTCAGGCAGCTTTTTTCGCCAATACTTTCTGGGGCATGTTCGCCAACCAGCACTCCATCCGCGGCCAGGTGATCCTGCGCTCCATGGGCATCCAGGCCATTCCGGTCACCAACGTGGAAAATGCGTGTGCCGGGGCTTCGACCGCGCTGCACATGGCTTATACCGGCATCCGCGCGGGAATGTACGATGTGGCCCTGGCCGTGGGGTCGGAGAAGATCACCCATCCCAACAAGGCGCTCTCGCTGGGGGCCTATGCCTCGTGCATGGACGTGGGTAATTTCGAAACCCACATCCAGATGATCGAACGCGTGGGCCGCACCTTCGCCATCGAGATCCCGCCGGACCAGACACCGCCCGGTGACGGGCGCAGCATTTTCATGGACGCCTATGCCATGGGCGCCCGGTGGCACATGAACCGTTTCGGATCGACCCAGCGGCAACTGGCCGTCATCTGCGCCAAGAACCACTTCCATGGATCGCTCAACCCCATGTCCCAGTACCAGACCGACATGACCGTCGCGCAGGTGCTGGCGGACAAGCCCGTGGCCTACCCGCTCACCCGGGCCATGTGCGCCCCCGTGGGCGACGGGGCGGCCGCAGCGATCGTCTGCTCGGCGGCCTATCTGAAAAGGCTCAAAAACGCACGTCCGATCAAGATTCGTGCCTCGGTGCTCGGCACCGGCACCGATCGCGACCTGGACGGCCAGGACATCGGCGAACGGCTGGCCCATCAGGCCTATGCCCTGGCCGGCGTGGACCCGGCCGACATCAGTCTGGCCGAACTGCATGACGCCACCGCCTACGGTGAACTGCATCAGACCGAGGCCATGGGATTCTGTCCGGCCGGTGAAGGGGGGCCCTGGGCCGAAAGCGGCGCCACCCGCCTGGGCGGCAAACAGCCGGTGAACACCAGCGGCGGCCTGGAGTGCCGCGGTCATCCCATTGGGGCTTCCGGGTTGGCCCAGATTTATGAAATCGGGCTTCAACTGCGCGGCGCGGCCGGCCGCCGCCAGGTGGACGGCGCCCGCCTGGGCCTGGCGGAAAACGGCGGCGGCAACATCGGCGTGGAAGAGGCGGCCATGTGCATTCATATTCTGGAAGGCGTCCAATAGAACCGGCTTATGCACCCATACCGGCAGAGCGGTGGGGGGGCGCCGCTCTGCCGGTTCCGAAGAAAAAAAGGGATGTGCGGGAAGCACACCCCTTTTCTTTTTTCATTCGAGTTTCGATTGCGATTATTGAGTATTGGAAGAGCGATTAAGGTCCGTTGCGAACTTCTGGATCAGGGGTTTCAACGGTCGCCCTCATCTTTCAATTGATGGAAAACTGCTCTGCCAGACCCTTGAGTTGTTCTGAAAGCCTGGCAAGGTCCTCCGCGCTCAGATTGAGTTGAGCGCTGCTGTTGGCGATTTCGCCGGCCATTTGCTTCACACCGGCCATCTCCCGGGTAATGTTGCCGGCCAGATTCGAGCTGCGGCTCACGTTCTCATTCACTTCATGAATGCCGCTGGAGGCCTGCCCGATGTTGGCCGCGATCTCCTTGGTGGCCGAAGACTGCTCCTCGACCGCCGAGGCGATATTGGCCACCAGATCGTTGACCTGGTTGATGACCTTGGTAATCGTGCCCATCTGGGCTACCGTCGCGGAGGTTGTCCCTTGTATATTTTCGATTTGTGCCCGGATATCCTGGGTGGCCGCGGCCGTCTGTTTGGCCAGTTCTTTGATTTCATTGGCCACGACGGCGAATCCCTTTCCGGCTTCTCCGGCGCGGGCAGCCTCGATGGTGGCATTGAGGGCCAGCAGGTTGACCTGCTCGGAAATATCCGTAATGGCCTCGACGACTTTGCCGATGGATTGGGCGGCTTGGCCCAGCTCGTTCATGCGACTGGAGGCAACGGACGTCTGACTGGCGGCCTGATCGGAAATGCCGCGCGCTTTCTCTGCATTCTGGGCGATCTCGCTGATCGTCGCTGACATCTCTTCGGCGGATGCCGCCACCATGTTCGTGTTCGTGGAAGATTGCTCCATGGCCGAAGCCACGCTGTTCATATTGCTGCTCATCTTTTCGGCGGCACTTTGTACGTCGCTGGATTTGTTGGAGGCTTGCGCCGAGCTGCGGGAGAGGTGTGCGGAAATTTCGGAAAGTTCCGTAGAGGAGGCGTTGATCCTGCGGATGCCGTCGACCACGGCACTAATCATCTGTCGCAGGGAACGGGTCATGCTGTTCAGGGCGTCGGCCATCTGCCCAAGTTCATCTTTATTTTTGATCTTGAGTTCATTGCAAAAGTTTCCTTTGGACATGGTTTTTGCGAACTCGACGGTGTGCTTGAGCGGCACGGTAATCGTCCGGGTCGTAAACCAGCCGATGGCTGCCAGCAGGAGGATTACCGCGAAAGACAAAAACAGGAAAAGATTCCTGATAACCGCTGAAAAATGCCTGGAAATATCATCCAGGGCACCATGAAAGGAACTTAAAAGGTTCAATAGTTCGGGAGACGAACTCAGGGCCAGCAGCTCCTGCTTGCGCCGCTCCTCTGGATTTTGCGTCTGCGCTTTGACCAGATCCCGCCATTTGCTTGTAATGGCATTGGCACTGTCGGTGACTTTGACCAGCTTTTCCCGCAGCGGATTGCCTTTGAGTGTTTTTAAGAGCTGAGCGGATTTTCCGCTGGCTTCTAGGTCTCCATAATTTTTGGTAAAGGAGGCAGCCGCCTCGTTTACCGATTGGCCCTGATTGAGATACCTGTGCAAAGCACCTATGGAGCCGTCCAGAAGGACTAATCTGTTTACTTTTTCAGCCAGTTGCTGAAGCGCTGCCGAGCTGCCGGATGTGGCATATCGATTGGTTTCGGCAATGGCCTGATAGACAATGATTTCATAGGTGTAGCCAGCCTTCGCGATGTCCGCGATTCCGGCGATTTGCTTGAAAAATGCGAAGCTCGCACCGACGATGACAGCGACCGCCACCAGGGCGATGATGATCAGACCGGCAATTCTTTTCCCCACAGACCCGACGAATATGGCTTTCATGAGACCCCCGCAAAAACCAGCTTTTGATGCACGCGCTGAAAACGCTCGTGATTTATATAATCTATCAGTATCGTCCGTTATCGCGATTTCTTGAATTTTTTGCCGCACACCGCGCGCCTTCTTCGAGGCGGGGATGTTTATAGCAGAAGAAAAAAGCCCTGAACCTGGCGGGAGCCGGCGGTCGGTCGTCGTCTGGGAAAAAAAGAAGGGGTTGCAGAACGATGTATGCAACCCCTTTCATGCTGTTTTGGCTGGGGGACGAGGATTCGAACCTCGGCAGACGGAGTCAGAGTCCGTAGTCCTACCGCTAGACGATCCCCCAGCGAAGTGCCCCGTACATAATGAAAACAGGGGCGTGAGTCAAGGGGTTTCCTTATCCCCTTTTCTCGATATATTCGATTGCCCGCGCCAATCGCGCCAGCACCCGTTCCTTGCCCAGGACCACCATGATCTCGAAGATGCCGGGGCTGACGGTGGTGCCGGTCAACGCCACGCGCAGGGGCTGGGCGATCTTGCCCAGCTTGATCTGGAAGGTTTCCATCACCTGCAGAAAGACCGTTTCCAGATCCTTTTCGCCGAAGGAGGTCAGTGCCGAAAGCCGATCGGCCAAGGCGCGGAGCCACTCCAGAACCTCGGGTTTGAGAAACTTCCCGGCCGTCTGGTCGTCGAGCGCCACCGGTTCGGTGTAGTAGAAATGGGCCTGCCGGGCCATCTCTTCCAGCGTTTTGCTGCGCGCCTGCAAGGTGGCGATGGCCCCGTGCAGGTAGGCATCGTCCGTGGCGTTCAAGCCCTGGGCCTGCATGAAGGGCAGCAGATGGCGCGCCAGGGCCTGGGGCGCTGTCGCCTTGATGTGATCGGCGTTCAAGGCGCTGAGTTTGACCGCATCGAAAATGCCGGCCGATTTGCCCACGCGGTCCAGGGTGAACTTTTCGATGAGTTCGGCCCGGGTGAAGAACTCCTGGTCGCCGTAGGACCATCCCAGGCGGGCCAGAAAGTTGATGAAGGCATCGGGCAGCAGGCCCATGTCGCGGTAAGCCGTCACCGAGGTGGCCCCATGGCGCTTGGACAGGCGCGTGCGATCGGGGCCCAGCACCATGGGCACGTGGGCGAAGACCGGCAGCGGCTGATTCAGGGCGTTGTAGATCAGGATCTGCTTGGGGGTGTTCATCACGTGGTCGTCGCCGCGGATGATGGTGTTGATCTGCATGGTGACGTCGTCCACCACGGCGGCGAAATTATAGGTGGGCATGCCGTCACTGCGGCGCAGCACGAAGTCGTCCAATTCGTCGTTGGCAAAGACGATATCCCCTTTGACCGCATCCGGTACCAGCGTGGCGCCCGTGGACGGTGCCTTGAAGCGCACCACCGACCCGGGGCAGGCGGCCAATCCCTTTTCCCGGCAGGTGCCGTCGTAGCGGGGCTTGTCGCCGGTGGCCCGGGCCTTTTCGCGCATGGCTTCGATCTGCTCGGGGGTGCAGGTGCAATGGTAGGCATGTCCTTCGGCCACCAGTCGGTCGATGTGGGCATTGTACACATCCAGTCGCTGGCTCTGGAAGAAGGGTCCTTCGTCCCAGTCGATCTCCAGCCAGCGCAAGGCATCGAAGATGGCCTGGACCGAGGGCTCGGTGGAGCGCACCTGGTCGGTATCCTCGATGCGCAAAATGAAGGTGCCGCCCGTGTGTCGGGCATACAACCAGTTGAAGAGTGCCGTGCGCGCGCCGCCCACATGCAGGTAGCCGGTGGGGCTCGGGGCAAAGCGGGTTCTTATAAAAGCCATTGTTTTAATTTCCTTTTCAGGCGATTTGCTTTTTGCTCCAGGAGGGACGAGGTGAACTAGTCAAACCGGCAGATTTCAGGGCCCGGGGCGCATCGGATCTCATGGCCTCCACCTGCGCCGGCCCCGCCTCGCCATCCCGCCTGCGTGGATCGAATCCACACCTTCCGGCCGGCCTTTGTTAATGGTCTGAAGAGCCTATGCCTGCTTGCGGCGGCCACCGGAAAAACATGCTTCATAACACATCGCCGTTGGGCTCACAAGCGGACCTGGGATAAAACTCCTTGACAAGCCGGCTCAAGTTAACTACTAGATGCTTTCGCCTACGGTGGTGAAGAAAAGATTTTAATTGAATAACAAATAGATACATTTTGGAGATGACTCATGGGCCTACCAAAGCATAAGATTTCCAAGTCAAGACGCGACAAACGGCGCACCCATCAGAAAAAGGACGTTCCCAACCTGGCCACCTGTCCGGAATGCGGCGAAGCGATTCAACCACATCATGCATGCCCCAGTTGCGGCGCATACAAAGGCCGCACGGCGGTCGAAACCGAAAAAGAATAATTTCGGCACCACAAGCTGTCTTATCTAAGGAAGCGTATCGATGAATGAGAACGCCTACCGCGGTTTAGATCTCGAGTCCCGCCAGATGGTCGTGGAAACAGTCCGGCAGTTGCGCAAGAAGCTGTTGACCAAGGAAAATATTCTGGCGTGGGACAAAGAGGAAATTTTCCCCGAAGCCCAGATCCGCGAAATGCTCGGGCCGGATATCGGCCTGCAGCTGTTGTTCATCCCCGAAGAATTCGGGGGCATGGGCGGCGGGGCCCGGGACTGCTGCAAGGTGGTCCAGGAGATGGCCAAAATCTGTCTGGGGGTGGCCACCGGTTTCTTTGCCATCCAATTGGGCGCCGACCCCATCCTGGTGGGCGCCACCGATGAGCAGAAAGAGAAGTGGCTGGGCCGCATCGCCGAGGGCAACTCCCTGGTGGCCTATGCCGTGACCGAGCCGGGGGCCGGCAGCAATCTCGCTTCGCTTAAGACCAAAGCCGTGCCGGTGACCGATGCCGACGGCCGCATCACGGGATACAAGATCACCGGCAACAAGCAGTTCATCTCCACCGGCGGTTATGCCGACTTCGTGACCGTGCTGGCGGAAGCGCCCGAGGGCCATACCTTTTTCATCGTCGAAAAAGGGACCCCGGGCTTCAAGCAGCACAAGGGCGAGGAAAAGCACGGCATCCGCGCCTCCAACACCTCGCCGCTGACCTTCGACGACGTCTTCGTGCCTGTCGAGAACCTCATCGGCGGCGAGCCGGGCAAGGGGCTCAAGCAGTCCAACGTGGTCTTCGGCTACACCCGGCTGATGGTGGCCTCCATGGCCCTGGGTGCCGGCGAGGCGGCCCTTGAGATCGCCATCCCCTACGCCAAGGAGCGCATCCAGTTCGGTTCGCCCCTTTCCGAAAAGCAGGGCTACACCCACAAACTCATCGTGCCCAACGTGGTGCGCCTGGCGGCGGCCGATGCGTACATCGACGAAGTCGCCGAATTGCTGGACAGCAAGGAAGAGGATCTGCAGGTGGAAGGCTCCATCGGCAAGCTCTTCGCCACCGAGGCAGCCGACCGCGCAGCCAACGACTGCATCCAGGCCCTGGGCGGATATGGCTATATCCGGGAGTTCGGCGTCGAGAAGATCAAGCGTGACGTGAAGATCACCTGTATCTACGAAGGTACCAGCGAGATCCAGCAGAGCATCATCAGCACCTTCCGCTGGAAGAGCAGCCGCAAGAGCAAGGGCGAGTTCTACGGCCGCATGGCCGAAGAGATGGATCGGCTGGGCGCCGAAGTGTCCGATGCCGGTTGCCGCTTCTACGCCCTGGCGGCCCGGGCGCTGAACCGCACCGTCGACCTGGCCCACAACAACCGGCTCACCCGCCAGCAGGCGGTCATGTTCGCCCTGGCCGACATGATGGCCTGGGTGGAAGTGGGGGGGGCCCTGGCCCGCAAAGCGGTCAAGCTGACCCAGGCCAACGAGGCCGATGCCGAAAAATACCGGGCCATGGCCCGCGTCTTTGCCGGTGAGGTGACTCAGTTGGTAGGCGAAAATGCCCTGAAGATCGCCATGAGCGGCGATCTTTCCCCTGCCGCGGCCCAGCAGCACCTGGCGGATATCGCCTACACGGAGATGCTGGCCGGCCGGGCCAACTGGGCCAAGGACATGGACCGCATCGCGGATATCGTTTTCGAGAGGTAACAATGACCGAAAATTCCCAACGCATCGTGGTGGTGACGGGCGGCTCCCGCGGTATCGGCCGGTGCATCTGCAAGGCCATGGCCGCACCGAACACCCGCATCTTTTTCAACTATTATTCCCCCGCCGACCCCGAGGGCGAAAAGGCGGCTGCGGCCGAGACCATCGCCCAAGTGGGCCAACTGGGGTGCGAAGCCGTGGGCATCTGGGCCAACGTGGCCGTGCAGGCGGAAGTCGCCGGCTTTTTCGATCAGGTGATGGATGCCGCCGGTCGGGTGGACGTGCTGGTGAACAATGCCGGCATCACCCGGGACGGCCTGCTCGCCCGGATGAAAGAGGCGGACTGGGATGCCGTGCTCAACGTCAATCTCAAAGGACCGTTCCTGTGCACCCAGGTGGCGGCCCGCATCATGGCCAAGCAGCATGGCGGCCGGATCATCAACATATCTTCCATCGTGGGCGCCATCGGCAACATCGGCCAGGCCAACTACGTGGCGGCCAAGGCCGGCCTCATCGGCCTGACCAAGACCACCGCCAAGGAGTACGCCTCCCGGAACGTCACGGTCAACGCCGTGGCCCCCGGATTCATCGACACCGACATGACCGCCAGCCTGCCGGAAAAGGTCAAGACGCTCATGTTGGCTTCGATCCCCATGGCCCGTATGGGCCAGCCCGAAGAAGTGGCCGCCGTCGTGGCCTTCCTGGCCTCGGATGCGGCGGCCTACATGACCGGACAAGTGCTGCACGTCAACGGTGGCATGTTCATGTGATACCACAAAACCTGTCTATATGAATCGGCAGGTAGCGCTCATACCCTTGAAAGGAGAAAGCAGATGTCGGTTGAAGATAAAATCAGAAAGATCATTAGCGAGAAGTTGAGTGTGGATCTGGAAGAAGTCGTTCCCGAAGCCTCTTTTGTGGATGATCTGGGGGCCGACTCCCTGGACCTGGTGGAACTGATTATGTCCATGGAAGAAGAGTTCGATATCGATATTTCCGATGAAGATGCCGAGAAGCTCGTCACTGTTAAGGACGCCATCGATTACATCAACTCCCATTGATGCCTTGTGTCAAACAGGGTGTTTGCCGCGGGTGAACTCGCATTTCATCGTGCGCCACCGCACCGGAGGGGGGATCACCGGATCGCCCGTTGATCCCGTCGGCGCGCCGCCCGCTCTGCCGCAAGGGGCCCTTCCGTCCGAACCGATGGGGGCCCCCGGTTTGTTCTTGATGCGTACCAGCGCCTTAGAAGGAGGTTCTTTTGGAAAGACGGGTAGTGGTCACCGGAGTCGGGCTGGTCACCCCTTTGGGTATCGGCGTGGACGAAACCTGGTCCAACCTGATCGCCGGCAAATCCGGCGTGGGTGAGATCACACGGTTCGACACCGCGGAGTACGGCACGAAGATCGCGGCCGAGGTCAAGGGTTTCAATGCCGAAGACTTCATGCCCAAGAAAGATGCCAAGCGCACCGAGACATTCATTGCTTACGCCGTGGCGGCCGCGCGCATGGCCCTGGAAGATTCCGGACTGAAGATCGACGCGCACAATGGCCATCGCGTGGGCGTCATCACCGGGTGCGGATTGGGCGGATTGAACATGCTGGAGGTTACGGCCCGCACGGTGGATAATTCCGGCCCTAAACGGGTCAGTCCTTTTTTCATTCCCCTTTTGATCGGCAACATGGCGCCCGGCATGATCTCCATTCAGTTCGGCGCCAAAGGCCCCAACTCCTCGGTGGCCACGGCGTGCGCCGCCGGTGCCCATGCCGTGGGCGATGCCTTTGAAATCATCAAGTACGGCAAGGCCGATGCCATGATCACGGGCGGGGTGGAGTCGGTGATCACCCGCACCTGTATCGCCGGCTTCGGTGCCATGAAGGCGCTCTCCACCCGCAACGGCGATCCCCAGCGGGCCTCCCGGCCCTTTGACAAGGATCGCGACGGTTTCGTGGTGGGCGAAGGGTGCGGCATGCTGATTCTCGAATCCCTGGAGCATGCCCAGGCCCGGGGCGCCAAGATCTACGCCGAAATGGCCGGTTATGGCATGAGCGGTGACGGCTACCACATGACCTCTCCGCCGCCCGACGGCGAAGGGGCGGCGCGCTGCATGCAGGCCGCCATCGATGATGCCGGCATCCAGCCCTCCCAGATCGGCTACATCAATGCCCACGGCACCTCGACACCGTTGAACGACCTTTATGAAACCCGGGCCATCAAGACGGTCTTCGGCGAATTTGCGCCCAAGGTGCCGATCAGTTCCACCAAGTCCATGACCGGCCATCTGCTGGGCGGTGCCGGCGGCATCGAAACCGTCTTCACCGCACTGGTCCTGAAACACGACATCCTGCCGCCCACCATCAACCTGGACGCCCCCGACGAGGAGTGCGATCTGGATTATGTGCCCAAAGTGGCGCGCAGGGCCGCCGTGACCTATGCCATGACCAACTCGTTCGGCTTCGGCGGCACCAATGCTTCGTTGATTCTGAAGAAGTATACCGCATAACGAGGCTTTCGAAAGGACAGAAGCCGCACGCCCGGACCCGGGCGCGCGGCTTTTTTGTTGAAACCGCTCTGCGGTCGACCTCACGGATCAGCTTCCTGCCGCATACAATGGTGTACTACAATCAGAACAACTCGGCGGCCTTGATCATCAGGGGGCGTTGACGCCGTTCTCCGCCACGCCGGCGGCTTTTCCGCTGATGTCGATATCGATATTCTGGTGACCCATTGGTTACTCCTCTGCCTGAATCACCCCTGTCGCCGGCGGTTGCGGCGCAAACCTGCCGCCGCAACCGCCGGGAGGAGATCCGACCGACAGCTTTACTTCATATCCATCCGAATGAACGCATGGGGAGCGAACTGGACCGGGTCCACCGGGGCCACGGCCTGCCCCCCGAGCATGGAGTTATCGCCCACCATGTAGAGGGCCCCCAGGGTCTTCACGATCTCCACCTCGGCCCAAGGGTCATAGGGCGATGCTTCGAGGAACACTTCGGCCTCGCCCAGTTGGATGGTTTTGGGGCGCAGGAGCGTCTCCTGGCGCATCAGCCAGGGGTTGTACTCCGTAGGACCGGCCTGGGGGGTGGGAAAGAATCGATAGGTGTAGGCGAAGACATGCAGGTTGCCCTGGGCGTCGGCCTGGCGCGGCAGCGGCATCTCGGCCTCGGGCACGTTGGGCCGGCCGGTGAGCCGGGCGCGCAGCTCGAAATATCGGTATCCACGACGTTCCACCCAGCCATGGACCACATCGCCTTGCTTTTGCATGCGGATATCGGCCATTTTTTTTGGATAGCCATAGAACTCCCGGCCGCCCGCCATGGCCATGTCGTTGGTCACCGGCATGGCCAGGCAGTAGCTGCCTTCCACCCCATCGCACACCGCGCTCAGGAACAAGGCGCTTTCCAGGTAGGTGACATCGAAGTTGGTCTTGGGGTAGTTGGCCAGGAAGGCCATGACCAGTGGATAGGGCGCCGGCTTCAGGGGCGGTGGCAGCAGCCGGGCCACGATCTCCGGCTTGGTCTCCCAGAAGACGGTGAGCATCTCGGCGTCGTAGAAATCCGCCGTGGTGCGACGGTTGGCCAGAATTTCAGGAAAGGTTTTGACGAAGCCCATGGGTTTCCTCCTTGGATGCGGCCGGCCAGGGGGCGGCGGTTGCCTGGATGCCGCCCTAACCGGTTTATGGGTTCATTCTAAAGAGGAGCATACAACCCGCTGGAAGGCATCGCTTGTTCAGGATTGCTTTTCGTGTTTCAAATCTTGCTATATTTCTATTTTACACATTGAGCGGCTTGATGGGCAGGCACAATTCCAGCTCGACAGGATCTGCGGCATGGGTGGGGGCGCTGCGGAAAATTTCATAAGCCGGGCGGTTGTCGGGCTGATAGTCGCTGGCGGCCAGCCAATTGAGCAGCAGGTGCATCCAGGCCTCCTGATGCTGGCCGCTGGTCAGGGCGCATCGATAAATGGCGAAACGCCCTTCCGGCAGAACCTGGATATTGACCGTGGTGTCGGCTCGAATGGCTTCGGGCACGACCAGGCAGGCGTCATAGACCATCTGCTCCCTGGGCGTAAAATCCGAATTGCTCCAAACAACCCCCAGGACGGTGGCCTCGGCCCCCGCCAAATCTTTAGGCCTGGCCCAGCGCAACAATCTGGAGAAAGCCGGCCGGATATTCTCCTCCAGGTAGGGGCCGAGGCTGCGTACATAGGCCACCCGCAGGGACGGCAGGTGCTTTACCCTCACTTCCATCCGAGGGGGGCAGGCGAGGATCTTCTGGATGGATAGCCCCCGTTGGCGCAGATAGTGGTCGATCCAGCCGAGTTCGTCGGCATTCAGGTTCCGCCCCGCCTTGACCTGCAATTGCTTCATTTTAACGAGCCAGGCCTGCCAGTTGAACTCCTTGCGTACGAAGGAAGGGGGCACGCCGAAGTGGGCCTTGAAGCGGCGGGCGAAATTCTGGGAGCTCGAGAAACCGCAGGCCAGGCCGATTTCCGTAATCGATCGATCCTTATTCAGAATGAGCTCCTGGGCCGATTTTTCAAGGCGGACGCGCTGAACGAAATCATTGACGGTCTCGCCGATCAGGGCGCTGAAGATGCGGTGAAAATGATACTTGGAAAAACAGGCGATCTCAGCCAGTTTGGCCAGATTCAGATTCTCGGCATAATGGTGCTGGACGAAATCGATGGACCGATTTAAGCGAATCAGGTATTCGTTCAAACGGTTGTCGGGGGTGGCGGGGCTCATTGATTTTCCGGTAATAATAACCAGTTGCCGAGATATACGGAAATATATGCAGGCGTTGGGGTCATATGTCAAGATCCGCCCGCTTGAACCCGCGCGCAACCTGGATTTTCTCTTGCGATCCACCCGAGATAAAGCTATGAGATGCAGTTGCACCACACTATATAGGGGGTGACCCCCACGGTTTCCCTCGACCGGTGGTTGACAGAGGGCGGTGCAGCGGGGATGTCTGCAATCCGGTTCCCGGTATGGGAAAGGAAGAAGAGGTGAGCGATGAAGATCGTCATCGGCTGCGACCATGCGGCCTTCGGGCTCAAGGAGACCATCAAGCGCCATTTGATTGAGAAGGGCATTGCCGTGGAAGACATGGGGGCCTTCAGCGAAGCCTCCGTGGATTATCCCCAGATCGGCGCCCAGGTGGCGTCCCAGGTTTCCAGGGGGGTCCATGAGCGCGGAATTCTGTTGTGCGGCACCGGACTGGGCATGTCCATGGTGGCCAACCGCTTTGCCCACGTACGCGCCGCCCTGTGCAACGACCTCTTTTCCGCCGCTATGAGCCGCAAGCACAATGATGCCAATATCCTGGTCATGGGCGGCCGGGTCATCGGCGACGTGCTGGCCCTGGAAATCGTGCGCACCTGGCTGGAAACCCCCTTTGAGGGGGGGCGCCACCAGCGCCGTCTGGATCAGTTCGACGATCCGGGCACGACCGGCCAAACAAAATAGAATATTGATGCTGAATTATCGTATTAAGCGAATATCCGGACAAGGGGACTAGAAGTTGAACAACGAGATTATCACCGCAGTGGATCCTGAGATCGCCAAAGTGCTGGATCAGGAGTTGGAGCGGCAGACCAGTCATCTGGAATTGATTGCATCGGAAAACATCGCCAGCAAGGCGGTGATGGCGGCCCAGGGCAGCCTTTTGACCAACAAGTACGCCGAGGGCTATCCCAGCAAGCGCTACTACGGCGGATGCGAATATGTGGATGTGGCCGAACGCCTGGCCATCGAACGCGCCATGCAGCTCTTCGGCTGCGAGTACGCCAACGTACAGCCCCATTCCGGATCCCAGGCGAACATGGCGGCCTACTTCGCCCTGCTCCAGCCGGGCGACACCGTGCTGGGCATGGACCTGGCCCACGGCGGTCATCTGACCCATGGGGCCAAGGTGAGCTTTTCCGGTCAGTTCTATCGTTTCGTCCACTACGGGGTCGGCCAGCAGACCGGCACCATCGATTATGACAACGTGCGGCGTCTGGCCAAGGAGCACCGCCCCAAGCTGATCGTGGCCGGGGCCAGCGCCTACCCGCGCATTCTGGATTTCGACGCCTTCGCCGATATCGCCAAAGAGGTGGGAGCCTTTTTCATGGTGGACATGGCCCACATCGCCGGTCTGGTGGCCGTCGGACTGCATCCGTCGCCGGTGCCACGGGCCGATGTGGTCACCTCCACCACCCACAAGACCCTGCGCGGCCCCCGCGGCGGCCTGATCCTGGCCAAGTCGGCCTGTGCCGACAAACTGCGCAGCGAGGTCTTCCCCGGCATCCAGGGCGGCCCCCTGATGCATGTGATCGCCGCCAAGGCCGTGGCCTTCAAGGAAGCATTGCAGCCCTCGTTCAAGCAATACCAGCAGCGTGTGCTGGCCAATGCCCAGGCCCTGGCCGCTGGATTGCAGTCAGCCGGCCTGCGGCTGGTCTCCGGCGGCACCGACAACCACCTGATGCTGGTGGACCTCACTTCGTGGGACATCACCGGCAAGGCCGCCGAGACCGCCCTGGGCCAGGCCGGCATCACGGTCAACAAGAACGCCGTGCCCTTTGACAAACGCGGGCCGGTGGTGACCAGCGGCGTGCGTATCGGTACGCCCTATGTCACCAGCCGCGGTATGGGCACCGAGGAGATGCGCCAGATCGGCGGATTGATCGTGGCCGTGCTCAAAAACATGGAAGATGCCCGGGTGCTGGAGCGCACGCGGCTGGAAGTGGCCGAGCTGTGCCACGCCTTTCCGCTCTATCCATAGGACCGCGGCGCGCCGGTTTCAGGTGTCGGCGGTTCGATGGCAGTGAAGGTGTTCCGGCGATCCGATGGGGCATGGAGGATGTGAATGGATCATGAGCGTCCCTCCTGGGACGAATATTTCATGGACATCACCTGCCTGGTGGCCAAACGGGCCACCTGCCTGCGCCGGGCCGTGGGGGCGGTGGTGATCAAGGACCGCCGCCTGCTTTCCACCGGGTACAACGGTGCGCCCAGCAACGTGCGTCACTGCGCCCAGACCGGCTGCCTGCGCCAGCAGCTCAGCGTGCCGTCCGGCGAGCGGCACGAGTTGTGCCGGGGCATCCATGCCGAGCAGAACGCCATCATCCAGGCCGCCTACCATGGCGTCTCGATCAAAGGGGCCACCCTTTACTGCACCAATCAACCTTGTTCGATCTGCGCGAAGATGATCATCAACGCGGGGATCGTCCGGATCGTGTACCAGGACGGCTATGCCGATGCATTGGCCGGCGAGATGCTGGCCGAAGCCGGCGTGGAACTGGTGAAACTGGCAGGCAACCAAGGGGAGGTGCATGCATGAAGTGTCCTTTTTGCGGCGAGATGGACAACAAGGTGATCGACTCCCGGGTGAGCAAGGACGGCGCCGTGATCCGGCGGCGACGCGAATGCATCGACTGCACCCGGCGGTTCACCACCTACGAGCACATCGAAGAGATACCCATCATGATCGTCAAAAAGGATGGGCGCCGGGAGGTGTTCAACCGCGACAAGGTGCGCTCGGGCATGCAGAAGGCCTGTCAGAAGCTGGACATCAGCATGAACGCCATCGAGGATTTCATCGACGATCTGGAGCGGGACCTGCGCGAAACCGGCGAAAAGGAGATCCCCTCCCGGGTGGTGGGCGAAAAGATCATGGCCCAGTTGCACACCCTGAGTGACATCGCTTACGTGCGCTTTGCTTCGGTATACCGCGAGTTCAAGGATGTGAACGATTTCGTTGAAGAACTCAAATCCCTTTTGAGCGGACGGAAATGAACGATGATGACTACATGGACTTGGCTTTATCGCTTGCGGCCCGAGGAGCCGGATATGTCGCTCCCAACCCTATGGTGGGGGCCGTGGTGGTGCGGGAAGGTCAGGTGGTGGGGCAAGGTTTTCACCAGGCGGTGGGCGGCCCGCACGCCGAAGTAAACGCCATCGATGACGCCGGGGAGCGCGCCGCCGGCGCCACCTTGTATGTGACCCTGGAGCCTTGCAACCATTTCGGCCGCACCCCGCCGTGCACCGAAAAAGTGATGGCCGCCGGCATCCGGCGGGTGGTGGTGGCCATGGCCGACCCCAATCCCGATGTCCGGGGCGGCGGCAACGACCTGTTGCGGTCCAAGGGCATCGAGGTGGTGTGCGGCGTTCGCGAAGCCCAGGCCCGGCGGCTCAACGCAAGCTTCATCAAGTTCGCGGCCACCAAGCGGCCCTTCGTGGTGTTGAAGATGGCGGCCACCCTCGACGGGCGCATCGCTGCCAGCACCGGTGATGCCCGCTGGGTCACCGGCGAAGCGGCCCGGGCGCAGGTGCATCGGCTGCGTCACGCCATGGACGCCATCATGGTCGGTATCGGCACGGTCAAAGCCGACGACCCCGAACTGACGGCGCGCCTGAGCGATGGCCGCGGCAAGGACCCCATCCGCCTGGTGCTCGACACCCGGCTGGGCATGTCCAAACGTGCCAAGGTGCTGACCCAGGTGTCCGAGGCCCCCACCTATGTGGTGTGCGGCCCCGAGGCCTCGGACGTGGACCGGCGCCGCCTCACGGCCAGCGGCGCGCGGATCATGGACGCCTCGGTGAAGAAGGGGCGGATCGATCTGGCCGCCCTCATGGGGCAGTTGGGCAAGATGGGGATCACCAGCCTGCTCATCGAGGGCGGCGCCCAGGTGGCCGGCAGCGCGCTGGCCGCCGGCATCGTGGACAAGGCGGTGCTCTTCTATGCCCCCAAGCTGCTGGGCGGCGACGACGGAACCCCCATGTTCCGCGGCCAGGGCGCGGCCTGGATGAAGGACGCCATGGCCTTGCACGACGTCTCCGTGGAGCGGGTGGGGGAGGATATCATGGTAGTTGGGTATGCGCATAAAGATGGGTTTTAAGAATTAGGTTTTAGGTGAAGGAATGCTGCCGATTATGCGATGGCGGCATGACAGGGGGCCGCTGAGTTCATATGTTTACGGGCATCATCGAAGGGCTGGGAACGCTGACCGGCATGCGTGCGGCGGGTGAGGCCAGAGTCGTCACCGTGGATGCCGATTTCGACCTGGGCGGCACCCGCGTCGGCGACAGCATCGCGGTCAACGGCGCCTGCCTGACCGCCACCACGCTGGCAGGCAATCGCTTCACCGCCGATGTGTCACCCGAGACCCTTTCCAAGACCACCTTCGGCGAGGCCAAAATCGGCCAGAAGGTGAACCTGGAGCGGGCCCTGCGCCTTTCCGACCGCCTGGACGGCCATCTGGTGTCGGGCCACATCGACGGGCTGGCCCGCCTGGAAAGTCGGGAGCGCGCGGCCACGGCGATCGTCCTGCGTTTCAACGCGCCGCCCGAGCTGACCCGTTACATGATCGTCAAGGGCTCGGTGGCCGTGGACGGCGTGAGCCTGACGATCAATCAATGCGACGACCAGGGGTTCTCGGTGAGCATCATCCCCCACACGGCCCAGATCACCACCATCGGGCTGAAGGGGGTGGGGGATCGCTTCAACATCGAAACCGATCTGATCGGAAAATATGTGGAACGGTTCCTCACCCGCGGCGAGGCGGCGTCACCCCCAGCCGGCCGCGGCATCGATATGGCGCTGCTTGCAAAATCGGGGTTCCTGGACCGATAGGGTTCTTGGCGGTCCGCCCCCTTGGAATTGGAGAATATTGAACATGCCACGCATTACTGTCGAACAAGCCATCAAAGAGATTGCCGCCGGCAAAATGGTCATCCTGGTGGATGACGAAGACCGTGAAAACGAAGGCGACCTCACCATGGCCGCGGAAAAGGTCACCCCCGAAGCCATCAACTTCATGGCCAAATACGGGCGCGGCCTGATCTGCCTGTCGCTCACCGGTGAAAAGTGCGATCAGCTCGAACTGCCCTCGATGGTGCGCAACAACACGTCGCCCTTTCAAACCGGCTTCACCGTCTCCATCGAAGCCAAGCGAGGCGTCACCACGGGCATTTCGGCTGCCGACCGCGCCACCACCATCCTCACCGCCGTGGCCGACGATGCCAAACCCAGCGACCTGGTGCGGCCCGGTCATGTCTTCCCGTTGCGCGCCAGAAAGGGCGGCGTCATGGTGCGCGTGGGCCAGACCGAAGGGTCGGTGGATCTGGCCCGTCTGGCCGGCCTCAAACCGGCCGGCGTGATCTGCGAAGTCATGGACGAGGACGGCACCATGGCGCGCATGCCCACCCTGACCGCGTTCGCCGAAAAGCACGGCCTCGGAATCGTGACCATCGCCGACCTGGTGGAATACCGCATGCGCAACGAGTTGTTCGTCCATCGGGCCGCCGAAACCACCATCCCCACCGAGCACGGCGGCGAATTCAGAATCCTCGCTTTCGAAAACGATGTGGACGACCTGCTGCACATCGCCCTGGTCAAAGGCACCATCGATCCGGAAAAGCCGGTGCTGGTGCGGGTGCACTCCGAATGCATGACCGGCGACATCTTCGGCTCCCTGCGCTGCGATTGCGGCGATCAGCTGCACCGGGCCATGGCCATGATGGAAAAGGAAGGCACGGGCGTCATCATCTACCTGCGCCAGGAGGGCCGCGGCATCGGCCTGGTCAACAAGCTCAAGGCCTATGAGCTGCAGCAGAAGCAGGGATTGGACACCGTGGAAGCCAACCGCAAGCTGGGCTTCAAGGACGACATGCGCGACTACGGCATCGGCGCCCAGATGCTGCGGCATATCGGTGTGCGCAAGATGCGGCTGTTGACCAACAACCCCAAGAAAATGGTGGGGCTGGACGGATATGGCCTGAGCATCGTCGAGCAGATTCCCATCGAAGTGGCGCCCAACGAGTACAACCGCTGCTACCTGGAGTGCAAGAAGCTCAAGATGGGCCACCTGTTGCAGCTGGAAGCCGACGCCCATTGAGCCGAGGGGCTCGCGGCGCCAATGACACTAATTTAACCGCAATCGAGGCCGATTCGCCAAACCGGAGGATATTCGATGCCCAACATCGTCGAAGCCAATTTAGTCGCCGAAGGAAAGAAGTTCGCCATCGTAGTGAGCCGTTTTAACGATTTCATCACCGACAAACTGGTGGGCGGCGCCGTGGATGCGCTGACCCGCAGTGGCACCAAGAGCGAAGACATCGACATCGTCAAGGTGCCGGGCGCCTTCGAGATCCCGCTGGTGGCCCGCAAGCTGGCGGCCAAGAAGCGCCACGACGCCGTCATCTGCCTGGGGGCCGTGATTCGCGGCGCCACCCCCCATTTCGACTATGTGAGCGCCGAAGTCTCCAAGGGGGTGGCCGCGGCCAGCATGGAAACCGGCATGCCCATCATCTTCGGCGTGCTGACCACCGATAACCTGGAACAAGCCATCGAACGCGCCGGCAGCAAGGCGGGCAACAAGGGTTGGGACGCGGCCCTGGCGGCCGTGGAGATGGCCAACCTGATGGGAGCGGTGGAAAAAATCTGATTATGGGAACCCGTCGACAAGCAAGAGAACTGGCCATGCAGGCCCTTTTCAGCATGGACATGAGCTGCTCTTTTTCCGAGCGCAATCTGACCGAATACTGCCGCTCATTTCCGCCCGGCAAACGTTTTTACCCGTTCTTCGAATACCTGGTCAACGGCGTGCTCGACAACAAGGGGCATATCGATGATGTCATCGAGCGCCATTCCAGCAACTGGAAGATCCGGCGCATGGCCTGTGTGGACCGCAACATCCTGCGCATCGCGGTCTTCGAGCTGCTCTACTGCGCCGATATTCCGGCCAAGGTTTCCATCAACGAAGCCATCGATATCGGCAAACGCTTCGGTTCGCCCGAATCCGGCGCCTTCATCAATGGCATCCTGGACAGCATCCGGATTGCCATCGAGCAGGGCCAGCTGCAAACCACCCCCACGCCCATGCCCTTCATGGATGAAACCCAGGAGGCGGTCAATGGGGACTAACCCAAAGGAAATCCGATCATGATCATACGCGCCATGCCTGTGGGCCCCTTGCAGGCCAACTGTTTCATCGTGGGGTGCGACGCCACCCGCCAGGCCGCCGTCATCGATCCGGGCGGCGATGCCGATAAGATCCTGCTGGCCCTGGCCAGAGACCAACTGACCCTCAAAGCCATCATCAACACCCACGGCCATTTCGACCACGTCAGCGGCAACAAGGCCCTCAAGAACGCTTCCGGGGCCGATCTGATGATCCATCCCCTGGATGAGCCCATGCTGGCCCAACTGGCCCGGGGCGCGGCCATGTGGGGCATGCGCTCGGACGACTCGCCGGCGCCGGACCGCCTGCTCCAGGACGGCGACACCGTGACCGTGGGCCAGATCCAGTTCAAGGTGCTGCATACCCCGGGCCATACTCCTGGCGGCATCTCCCTGCACGCCGACAAATCGGTCTTCGTGGGCGACACCCTCTTTGCCGGCTCCATCGGCCGCACCGATTTTCCCGGCGGCGATTTCGATACCCTGATCCGCAGCATCCAGACCAAACTCTTCACCCTGCCCGACGACACCGCCGTCTACACCGGCCACATGGAACCCACCACCATCGGCCGGGAAAAGAAGTACAACCCGTTCTGCCGGATGTAATATCCTTCAGGCAGATACTGGATTTGCCGAAACGGCTCAGGGGCGATCCTATGGATCGCCCCCTTTTTTTCGGCCTCCGGGATCCTGCCACGGTCCATCGTCGCCCCGTTGTGTTTACGGCCGGAATCCAGTATATGCACCGTTTATGGCTATTGAAATCAAACGCCGACAGACACGCCTGATCCATGTGGGGCCGGTGGCCGTGGGGGGCGGTTCGCCCATCACGGTGCAGTCCATGACCAATACGCCGACCCAGGATGTGGCTGCCACCGTGGCCCAGATCGGGCGCCTCACGGCCGCCGGGTGCGAGATCGTGCGCGTCGCCGTGCCCGACGAGGCGGCGGCCGAAGCCGTGGCGGCCATCAAGGCGGGCATTCAGATTCCCCTGATCGCCGACATCCACTTCGATTACCGCCTGGCCCTGGCGGCGGCCAAGGGGGGCGCCGACGGCCTGCGCATCAATCCGGGCAACATCGGCGGCCGCAAAAAGGTGCAGGCGGTGGTGGATTGCGCCCGGGACCTGGGGCTGCCCATCCGCATCGGCGTCAACAGCGGATCGCTGGAAAAGGAACTGCTGCACCGCTACGGCGGCGCCACGGCCGCGGCCATGGTGGAAAGCGCCCTGGGCCATGTGGCCCTGCTGGAAAAGGCGGGTTTCCACGCCATCAAGATCTCGCTGAAGGCCTCGGATGTGCTGCGCACTGTGGAGGCCTACCGGCTGCTGGCCGAACGGGTGGATTACCCGCTGCACGTGGGTGTCACCGAGGCCGGCTCGCTCTATGCCGGCACGGTCAAGTCGGCCCTGGGCATCGGCATGCTGCTGGCCGGGGGCATCGGCGACACCCTGCGCGTGTCGCTCACCCGCGACCCGGTGGAAGAGGTGCGTGTGGGCTTCGAGATCCTCAAGGCCCTGAACATCCGCCGCCGCGGGCCCGAGATCATCTCCTGCCCCACCTGCGGACGCTGCAGCATCGATCTGATGTCGGTGGTTGAGGACGTGGAGAAGGCCCTGCTCACCCGCAGCGTGCCGGTGAAACTGGCCATCATGGGCTGCGTGGTCAACGGCCCGGGCGAAGCCCGCGAGGCCGACATCGGCGTGGCCGGTGGCCAGGGCCATGGCATTCTGTTCAAGAAGGGCAAAGTGGTGAAAAAGGTGCCCCAGGATCAATTGGTCGCAACGCTGCTGGCGGAAGTGGATAAGTGGGAGAAAGATCATAAGAAGTCTTAAAACCGAAAACCAGCGAGATTTTCAAAAGGAATGCATATGAGCCAAAAGGTCAAGACAGCAATTTCACCGACCCGCGAAGAAGATTACCCCGAATGGTATCAGCAGGTGGTCAAGGCCGCGGACATGGCCGAGAATTCGCCGGTGCGCGGGTGCATGGTGATCAAACCCTGGGGCTATGCCCTGTGGGAGAATATCCAGCACGAGTTGGACGATATGTTCAAGGCCACGGGCGTGAAGAATGCTTACTTTCCCCTGTTCATTCCCCTGCGCTTCCTGGAGAAAGAGGCCGAGCACGTCGAGGGCTTCGCCAAGGAGTGTGCCGTGGTGACCCACCACCGCCTGGAAAAAGGTCCCGACGGCGGTCTGGTGCCCGGTGGACCGCTGACCGAACCGCTGGTGGTGCGGCCGACCTCCGAGACGATCATCGGCGACGCCTTCGCCAAATGGGTGACGAGCTACCGCGACCTGCCCCTGCTCATCAACCAATGGGCCAACGTGGTGCGCTGGGAGATGCGCACGCGCATCTTCCTGCGCACCAGCGAGTTTCTCTGGCAGGAAGGGCACACGGCGCACGCCACGGCCCAAGAGGCCCAGGCGCGCACCAGCCTGATGCTGGACGTCTACGCCCGCCTGGCCGAAGAGTTTCTGGCCGTGCCCGTTCTCAGGGGCAGTAAATCGCCGGCCGAGCGCTTTCCCGGCGCCGTGGACACCCAGTGCATCGAGGCCATGATGCAGGACCGCAAAGCCTTGCAGGCCGGCACTTCCCATTTCCTCGGGCAGAATTTCGCAAAGGCCTCCGGCATCCGCTTCCAGAACGCGGAAGAAAAAGAAGAGTTGGCCTGGACCACTTCCTGGGGCGCTTCCACGCGCCTGATCGGTGGGCTGATCATGACCCATGGCGACGACGACGGCCTGGTGCTGCCGCCCCGGGTGGCGCCCGCCCAGATCGTGCTGCTGCCCATCGCCCACAAGGAAGAAGATCGCTCCAGGGTCATGGAATACACCGACCGGCTGGCGGCCGAGCTGGGCCAGACCCTTTACCACGGCCGGCCCCTGCGGGTGGAGATCGACCGCCGGGAGATCGGCGGCGCCCGGGGCTGGGAGTGGATCAAGAAGGGCGTACCCCTGCGCCTGGAGATCGGGCCGCGCGACATCGCCAACGATGCGGTCTTCGTCGGCCGCCGGGACAAGGCCCACAAGGAGAAAAGCGCCATGGGACGCGCCCAGTTCGTGGCCCAGGCGGGCGGCCTGCTCGACGAAATCCAGGCCAATCTGCTGGCCCGTGCCCGGGCCTTCCGCGAGGCCAATACCCGGGCCATCGACGACCGTTCCGCATTTTATGAATATTTTACCCCCCGGAACGCCGAAAAGCCCGAGATCCACGGCGGCTTCGCCATGGCCCACTGGTGCGGCGCGGGGGAATGCGAAGGCAAGATCAAGGAGGATCTTACGGTTACCATCCGTTGCATTCCCTTCGACGCGCCCGAGGAGGCCGGCCGCTGCATCTGCTGCGGCCAGGAGAGCCGGCGGCGAGTGGTGTTTGCCAAAGCGTATTAAACAAATACCTGCCAATAAGGCCGGATACGCGCTATAATGGCATTAGTTGAATGCGGAAACCGATCGAACGCATCCAAGCATCCAAAGGTCGGCGATTCAACGAATCGACAATTGGCGACCTATGATTCGAATCAACGACATCATCGACAAGATCACCGAGTACAATCCGGATGCCGATCTGGATCTCATCGACCGGGCCTACATCTTTTCCGCCAAAGTGCACGACGGCCAGGTGCGGCTCTCGGGTGAGCCGTACCTCTCCCATCCCCTGGAGGTGGCCAGCATCCTGGCCGACATGAAGCTGGACATGGTCAGCGTGGCCGCCGGTCTGCTGCACGATGTCATCGAAGACACCCACGCCACGGCCGAAGAGATCGGCGACATGTTCGGTCCCGAAGTGCGCCACATCGTCTCGGGCGTCACCAAGTTGAGCACCCTGCCTTTTTCCAGCGCCGAGGCGCGCGAAGCCGAAAGCATTCGCAAGATGCTGCTGGCCATGGCCGACGATATCCGGGTGGTGTTGATCAAGCTGGCCGACCGCATGCACAACATGCGCACCCTGCAATACCACACCAGCGCGGCCAAACAGCGCAAGATCGCCCAGGAGACACTGGATATCTACGCCCCCATCGCCGCCCGGCTGGGTATCTACTGGATCAAGAACGAACTGGAGAACATCTCCTTCAAATATACCCTGCCCGCCGAATACGCCGATATCGAAAGCCAGGTGGCCAAAGGCAAGGAGGAGCGCGAAAAGTACATCCAGACCGTCAAGGCCCTCATCGAGCACAAAATGGCCGAAAACAACCTGCCGTGCGAGGTGCTGGGGCGCTACAAGAATTACTACAGCATCCACCAGAAGATGACGTCGCAGAACCTGGCCTTCGAGGAGATCTACGACGTCATCGCCTTCCGCATCATCCTGGACACCATTCCCCAGTGCTACGAGGCCCTGGGCCTGGTGCACGCCCTCTGGCGCCCCATCGCCAAGAAGTTCAAGGATTACATCGGCATGCCCAAGCCCAACATGTACCAGTCGCTGCACACCACGGTGATCGGGCCCTTCGGCGAGCGCATGGAGATCCAGATCCGCACCCGGGAGATGGACCAGGTGGCCAAGTCGGGCATCGCCGCCCACTGGAGCTACAAGGAGGGCAAGACCGCCGACCCCAAGACCGCCGAAACCTTCGCCTGGGTGCAGAACATCGTGGAGAACCAGGCCTCCATCAAGGATCCCAACGAGTTTCTCGAAAACGTGCGCATCGATCTGTTCCCCGACGACATCTACGTCTTCACCCCCAAGGGTCAGATCAAATCCCTGCCCAAGGGGGCCACCCCCGTGGATTTCGCCTATGCGATCCATTCCGAGGTGGGCGACCAGTGCGTGGGGGCCAAGGTCAACGGCCGTATGGTACCGCTCAAGTACCAGCTGCAGACCGGCGAGAGCGTGGCCATCATCACCCAGAAAGGCCACCAGCCCAGCAAGGATTGGCTCAGTTTCGCCAAGACGGTCAAGGCCCGCTCCAAGATCCGTCAGTGGATCAAGACCCAGGAGAAGGAGCGCAGCCTGGCCCTGGGCCGGGAGATGTGCGAAAAGGCCTTCCGCAAGGTGCGCCTGAGCTTCAGCACCCTGGTCAAAACGCCCGAGATGGACAAGGTGGTGGAGAGCTTCGGTCTGAAAACCGTGGACGACCTGATCATCGCCATCGGCTACGGCAAGATCACCCCCCTGCAGCTCGTGCGCAAGATGATGCCCAAGACCGAGGTCGACGAAGAACAGCAATCACTGCTCAACCGGCTCATGGGCCGGGTTCGTAAGAAGAAGAGCGGCAGCGGGGTGGTGGTCAAGGGGGCCGACGACATTCTGGTGCGCTTCGGCAAATGCTGCCAGCCGGTGCCCGGAGATGCCATCGTGGGGTACATCACCCGGGGGTTCGGCGTCACTGTGCACCGTGCCGGCTGTGTCAATGCCGTCAAGACCAATCCCGAGCGGCTCATCGAGGTGGAGTGGGACGCCGCCACCCGCGAATCGTTTCCCGTGAAAATCAAGGTCGGCGCCATGGACCGCCTGGGGCTGCTCGCCGACCTGGCGGCCTGCATGAGCAAGGGCAGCGCAAATATTCTCAGCGTCAACACCAATACCGACGAGAGCAAGATGGTCACCTGCCAGTTCACCCTGGAAGTGGCCAACACCGACCAGCTGAGCCAGCTTCTGGCTTCCCTCAAGAAGATCAAGAATGTTCTGGAGGTGGAGAGGGTGGGATAACGGCGCTGGATTGCACTGCCACCGCTACGGCGGAGCGTACCGTTTCCGTCGAGCTTTCCATCGATCCCGCCGCTCCAATTGGTTTGCAACGCCTAACCCCTATTTGCTTGAGCACCCGGTCAATGACAATCAGGAGCGCTCTAAATCTGGCTCCCTGTTTTTGCTAAATATCGGAACCGGTTTTTACCAAGAGGGTCTAAAAGAAATTTTTTTCTGTTTGATTACCTTTCAGCACACCAGGCGGCAGCGTTTGCCCGAGACCTCGACGCCGGTAAAAACTTTCTTACTTTTTCGCATGACCGATCAATTTCAAGCAAAAGGAGGTGGGGTATGAAAACGATTGTACGCAGGGGTTTTTTCGCCGTCCTTGTCAGCGTTTTCATGTTTTCTGTGGGATTTATCCCGATTCGCAACGGTTTCGCCGAAGAGGTGATTGCCCCTCTGGCCGCAGTCAGAAATGGTTTGAAAGTTGCCGACGACATGATTGTTCAAGGCAAACTGGACGCTGACTGGGCCACAGGGCTGCGCTCGGTCTCCGTAACCATGCGAAACATAAAAGGTTTTGCCGAGTATGTGGTCACCTTGACCCGTTCGAGGGGTACGCCGGCCAATGTATCGATCTATATCAACATGAGCGGTGGATACAGTGGCTCGAGTCTGGGCGACCGGGCCACCCCGAGTCAATAGGAAGCAGGCGACCGATCGAGGGCTATCTGGCCCCATTGAGCCGTGGCGGTTTTTCCCACTCTTTGTAGGGTCCGCAATGCAGGACATGCATGAACGACAGCGAATAGAACAACGCCAGGGAAGAGTAGTAAATCCAAAGCAGGATGATGCATACCGAACTCAACGAGCCAAACAGCACGTTAATGCGAGAAACGTGCTGAATATAGTAACCGAAGAGTTGGCGGGCGAAGAGCCATAGCAGCACAAACATCAGGCTGGCGATCAGCCGGTGGTGCAGTTTGATCTGAATGGAAAGAAAGAGCTCGACGGTGATGAGGAAGAAGGTCGCCAGGATCACCGCCGAAATGACATTGATCTGGTTGAAGGTGAAGTAGTCGATGGCCACGGCGTACAGGTCGTGGACATAGGGACTCTGGTCGAGGTACGATTCAAACGGCTTGATCGCATCGGCGGCCACCGTCCACAGGAAGTTGGCCATGAAGAAGAGCAGGATGGTGAACACGCTCAGGAAAGCATACAGGGCGTGCCCCTTGATCAAGTTGCGCCGTTGCAGATGAAAGATCCTGCGAAACGACTCTTCCAGGGATTTAAACAGCAGGCCGCTGATGATGGGCAGCATCAATAGATTGATGGTGGTAAACGAGCCCAATCCGACGGAATCGATCAGGTGGGTCTGGAGCCATTCCGCACTGACAAAGGGAATGAAGCGGCGGATATCCTCCACCAGAATGGCTGCCATGTTTTCCGGGAACAGACCGGGCAAAAACAGATCTCTGAATGCATTCAGCAGGAACAGAAAGAGTGCGGAAAAAGGAATGATGGCCAGCTGAAAGACGAATGAGATGGAGGCCGCCACGGTCGGGCAGTCGTCCCAGATGAAGTTGCGCCCGGCAATGCCGAACGCTCGGAAAAAGAATATGATTCTGACTTTTGTCTTGTAGGTCATGCCGCCAACAAGCTTCCCAAATAGATAGCTCCTATTCCCTCTTTTCTCCTTCGCGGATCGTTGCCAGCCGACGCAGAACCCGCAGCCAGGCCAGGCGAAACGTCCCGCAAATTGGCGAACGGTTTCATTATAGCAAAATCAGTGCCTTATTGATTGAAAGGCCGCTCTTTGCGGCTGCTATCTCAGCAGAATTGTGCACAAATCGCCATTTCGGCGCACCGTCGCTGCTGGTCGAAAAAGCCGTGCAATGTCACCATTGTGACAAAATCCGTCAAAAACGGCCGGCTTTACCTGGCGTTCGGCATGGATGGCGATTCGATACGCTTCCGGCCTGTTTTTGCCGGACGGTGAGACGGCAGTCCTGCTTTCTGTCCAATCACAGCGCCACGGCCCGGCCATCTTTAGGTGTTGAAATGATATTGAAAATGGACGTACACTATTTGTATCGGAACGCCTTCCGCGGCTTTTTTGCGAGACCGGAAGGCGCTGGCGTTGAAAATGGATTCATGGCCTGACCATTCATCCAAAAAAGCGGACGCCCCTATGAACCGAGCCCTGCAACGCATTGATCCGGAATCGATTCCCGGCACGGTGGTATTGGCCGATGCCAGCGGTGTCATCCAATTCGCGAATCAGCAGTGCATCGAGGCCACGGGATTCAGGCTCGATGAAATGGTCGGCAACCCCTTGATCGATTTTTGGGAAGGCCCTTGCGAATCGCTCGTCGTGATTCTCCAGCACCTTGAACATCGGCCTGTCTGGCGCAATGTGATTCGCCACCGGAAAAAAGATGGCGCCTGTTTTCAGGAAGTAAGCGCCATTTCCAAATTGCCGGCCGACACGGCACAGGGGTTCTGCCTCCTGAAGGTTGGCCAGCCGGTTGAACCTTCGCTGCTTCAAGGCGAGGTGGCGCCTGAGCAGAGAATCCCGTCGGCCGACGCGGAAGAGCATCGCGGACGGGTACTGGATGACTATCGCGCCATCTTCGATGCGGCGCCCTATGCCATTGCCGTCCATCGCATGTCGGACCACCGTTATCTGTATTTCAACAAGGCCTTTAGTCGCTATTCCGGCTACGGTTCGCAAGAACTCGGGGGCAGGACCCCCCAGGAATTGGACCTGTTTCATGATCCGGCCGACTGGGAGCGGATGTGCGCAATTGTTCAAGAGCAGGGAAAGCTGGATGGCTTCGAGGTCACCTTCCGTCGTAAAGATCTCAGACTGGCGCATGCGGTCCTATCGGTCAGGCCGATTTATTTATCCGGAAAGCTGTGCATGCTGTATGTCTCCCAGGATGTCGAGGAGGTGAACACCGACCGGGAAGCTTTGCGACAAAACGTGGAGAACTATCGCACCATCATCGAAGGCGCGCCCGTATCCATCGGTATCACGCGTCTGTCCGACAGCGTCTATCAAGAAGTCAACGATTCATTTTGCCGCCGCGTCCGATACAAGCGCGAGGAGATTCTGGGCCGCACATCAACGGATTTGAAATTCTACACAAATTTGGAAGATCGAAAACGTTTCCTGAAGCTCTTTTCTGAGCAGGGATATGTGGACGAAATGGAGCTATGCTTCCAAGATAGATATGGCAAGAAGCTCGATAGCCTTGTTTCCGCCCGGCGTTTGCGTTTCAGGGGGCAAGAGTGCCTGTTATATATCTCTACCAGAATCGATAACCTCAAGGCCACCCAAAGAGCGCTTGCGGAACGGGAGGAAAATTATCGCACCATCCTGGATTTGGCGCCATACAATATTGCCATCACCAGGCGTTCCGACGCCGTTTATATGCAAGTCAACAAAGCCTTCACGCTTCGCACCGGATACTCCTCCGATGAGGTGCTGGGCCGCAGCGTGTTTGATCTCAATATTTATGTGGACCCATCCGATCGATACAGGTTGGTGGAGGCGCTTGAAAAAGATGGGCGGGTCGACAGCAGGGAGGTTCCCTTTCGAATCAAGAGCGGTCGTATCGTAGAAAGCCTGATCTCTATGAGGTCGATCCAGCTTCACGGTGTAGACTGCGTCATCACCATGACGGCGGATGTCAGCGAACTGAAGGCCACGCAAAGAGCCCTGGAAGAGAGCGAGGCCCGGTTTCGCACCATTTTCGAAATCGCTGCCGAGCCCATCTTCCTCAACGACATGGTAACCGGGCGTTTCCTGGACGTCAATCAGGCCGCTTGCCGCCATCTGGGCTACAGCAAATCTGAATTCCTCGGAATGTCTCTCAAAGCAATCATGCCGCCTGGAACCATGGCGGTCATGCCCCGGTTTTCTGAAGCGCCCGGGGAAGACAAAGGCCTTTTTTTCGAATCCCAGCATATCCGTAAAGACGGCTCCAAAGCCATCGTGGAGGTCAGCAGCCAACAGATGATGCACCGGGACCGCAGGGTGCTGTTGAGCATTGTTCGGGACGTCACCGAGCGCAAGCAGATCGAGGAAGAGCTTACCCGCTATCGCTGGCGTCTGGAGCAGATGGTGGCCGAGCGGACCAAGGAACTCAACGCCGCCCAGAGGGAACTGGTCAAAAAGGAAAAGATGGCGGTGCTGGGCCAGATCACCGCCACGGTCAGTCATGAGCTGCGCAACCCTTTGAGCGTCATTCGATCCTCCAATTTTTTCCTCCAGCGCAGGGTCAAATGCTGCGATGATAAGACTGAGAAGCATTTTACGCGGATCGATGACCAGGTCTCCCTCTGCGATGCCATTGTCGCAGATCTTCTGGAGTATACGGAAGGACGGCATGTCGTCAAATTTCATCAGGACTTTGCCGGATGGCTGGCGCAGGTGGTCCAAACCCAGGGAAGCCAAAAAGAGCTCGATGTCAATTTGCGGATCGCCCCGGATCTGCCCAAGATATCCTATGATCGGGAAAAGATGGAGCGGGTGATCGTCAGCCTGCTCAATAACGCGGCCCAGGCGGTCCGGGCCAGGGCGGAAGAGAGCCAAAGGCGCGGCTGCGCCTATCGCCCGGGCGTCGATGTCGAAGTATTTCTAGAAGATGATGGCCTGGTCGTCGTTATACAGGATAACGGCCCCGGCATGGATCAAACGACCCTTGGGCACGCCTTTGAACCGCTTTTCACCACCCGTGCCCGGGGAACAGGCATGGGGTTGGCGATCGTCAAAAAGATCGTGGAGGAGCATGGCGGTGCCATCGCATTGGAAAGCCGGCTGGGCGAAGGAACCAAGGCCAGGCTCACCCTGCCGCGAGGGTCCAAATTTCCGGTGCCTTCGCTTCGTGCCTAAACAATAGGGAGGCCTTGCGGCCTCCCCTGTTTTTCAGCGGATCGAGTACCGGCCTTTTTCTAAGGCGGACTGAAGCGGGATGATGCGGCTTACAGAATCTGCCGGTACAGGGCATCCACGAGCATGGGATCGGCCACCGGCCGGGCATTGAACAAGGTGGCCGTGTCGGCGATGGCATGGAAGGCGGCCATGGCCAGGTGCTCTTCGGTGACCCCCACCTCGCGCAGGCGCAGGGGGTGGCCCACGGCTTTCATCAGCTTTTCCACCGCGTCGGCCGCCGCCAGGGCCGCATCCTTCCTGCTCATGCCGGCCGTGTTGACCCCCAGGGCCTGGGCCGCCAGGGCCAGCTTTTCGGCGGCGTAATCGACGTTGAAGCGCATCACCGAAGGCAGCACCAGGCCGCAGGCCGCGCCGTGGGGCACGTTGGCCAGCATGCCCAGGGTGTGGGCCATGGAGTGGGCCAGGCCCACCTGGGCGATGTTGAAGGCCCAGCCGGCGGCCGTGGCCGCCATCTGCAGGTTCAGGCGGGCCTGTTCATCCTGGCCGTCGGCGATGGCCTTGGGCAAGTTCTCGGCGATCAGGCGGATGGCCTGCAGGGCATGGCCCTCGCAGATGGCGTTGGACATGGTGCTGGTCAAGGCCTCCATGGCATGGGTCATGGCATCCATGGCCGTGGTAGCGGTCAGGCCTTTGGGCAGGGACATGGTCATGCGCGGATCCAGGATGGCCGTGTTGGGCACGATGAAGTGATCCACGATGTAGGCTTTGCGCCCGGCGGTCTGGCTTTTGATTACCGAGACGCTGGTCACTTCGCTGCCGGTGCCCGAGGTGGTGGGGATGCAGATGTGCGGGGTCTGCGGCTCGGTCAGGCGCATGATGGCCAGGTGGTCGTCGGCCTGGCCGCCGTTCTTCAAGGTCACGCAGACCGCTTTGGCTGTGTCGATGACGCTGCCGCCGCCCACGCTCACGATACAGTCGACGCCCAGATCCCGGGCCATCCGGGTGGCGGCGTCCACCGTGGTAAGGTCGGTGTCCTGGGCCACATCGTCGAAGACGCCTACGCAGAAATTACCCAGGGCCTCCTGCACGATGTCGGTCAGGCCTGCCTTGCGCACACCGGCATCGGTGACGATCATGGCGCGGCGGGCCTGCAGCCGGACCACTTCCCGGTAGACCGCGGCCAGCGCGCCGTGGCCGGCCAGCACCAGGGTGGGGGTGATGTACTGCACGAAGGGGATCTTGGGATCGTCGGAGAACAATTTCATCGTAAAATTGCTTTTGTGATCGGCACCGGCGGTCACATGCACACGCTTGATCTGGGTGTATTCAGCCAGGCCGGCATGCCCGAGCTCGCGGCCCACGCCCGATTGCTTGTAGCCGCCGAAGGGGCAGAAGTCGCCGAAGGCGTGGTAGTTGTTGATCCACATGGTGCCGGTCTTGATCTTCCGGGCGATGCGCTCGGCGCGGGCGTTGCTGCGGGAGAAGACGCCGCCGGCCAGGCCATAGATCGAGTCGTTGGCGATGGCCACGGCCTCTTCTTCGCTGTCGTACTTGAGCACGCACACCACCGGCCCGAAGATCTCCTCCTGGGCGATGCGCATGCTGTTTTTGGCGCCGGCGAAGATGGTGGGCTTGTAGTAGAAACCGCCGTCCAGGCCGGCCACCTGGGCCCGTTGGCCGCCGGTGATCACTTCCGCGCCCTCTTCTTTGCCCAGGCGGACGTAGCGCTCCACCGTGGCCAGCTGGGCCGCACTCACCAGCGGTCCCTGCTGGGAGGCGGGGTCGAGCTGGTAGCCCACCCGCAGGGCTTCGGCGCGCTGTTTCATCTTATCGAGGAACTGGTTGTAGATCTTGGACGCCACCAGCACCCGGGTGCCGGACTCGCACACCTGCCCCTGATGGAAGAAGGTGCCGAACAGGGCGCCTTCCACGGCCAGGTCGAGGTCGGCATCCTCGCAGATGATGTTGGCCGACTTGCCGCCCAGCTCCAGGGTGACTTTCTTGACCGTGTCGGCGGCCAGCTTCATGATCTGGCGGCCCACTTCCGTGCTGCCGGTGAAGGCGATCTTGTCCACGGCCGGATGGGTGCACAAGGTGTTGCCCAGCTCGCCGCCCGGCCCGGCGATGACGTTGATCACGCCCTTGGGAATGCCGGCGGCTTTGGCCGCTTCGGCGATGATCAGGGCCCCCAGGGGGGTGGCCGTGGCCGGTTTGAGCACGATGGTGTTGCCCATGGCGATGGCCTGGCCGATCTTCCAGAAGGCCATGCTCATGGGAAAGTTCCAGGGGATGATGCCCACGCACACGCCGATGGGCTCCCGGCGGATGTAGTCGCGGCCGGGCGCGAAGACGTTGCCGGCATAGGGGATCTCCTCCTCCCAGGGAAACTGGGTGGCGGCATAGTGGCCGTAGTTGCGCAGCAGCTGGGCGCCCAGCATGCCCCAGTACTTGCTCAGGCCGATGATCTGGCCCGAGTCCATGGCCTCGGTGATGGCCATGCGCAGGGTCTGCTGGGTGACCTGGTCGGCGAAGAGGTTGAGTTTGGCCATGCGCTCCCGGGGCGACAGGTTGCTCCACACGCCGCTGTCGAAGGCCCGCCGGGCTGCGGCGATGGCCGCTTCGGCATCGGCCTTGCCTGCCTTGGCCACCGTGGCGATGGGCATGCCCGAGCCCGGGTCGATGGACTCGAACGTCGCGCCGTCGGCGGCTTCCACGAATTCCCCGTCGATGAAAAGTTTGTAATGATCCATGTGCATCTCCCTCTGTGGTTGGTTTTGGATTGATGAGGAGCCGCCCCTGTCGGACTTTCCGGGCGTCGGTGTGAATAGGGAAACTTTAGGGTCAATCTGAAACAAAAGTCAATTGGCGGGCATGTTTCATGAAAACTACCGTTTTAAAGTAAAACATTGCATTGTTTTCCGGCACAAAATATAAATAAGATTCAAATTTTCCGCCCGGCCCCCTGTGCCGGAAGCCCTATGGCATTCCATTTATTAAGGATGGCGTCATGCACAAGCAGGAGCGGGCCGCAGCGGCCCTGTTGGCGGTTTTCCCGACCCCCGAGTGCTTCGACCGGTTTGCGGGCAACACCGAGAACCAGCAGGCCTTGCGGTCGTTGGTGGCCTTTGCCGCGCGCCATAAGGTCATCGCGGTACCGGACGGGGCGGTGCTCCGGGCCTACGTCGCGGCCCACGCCCGGGAGGCCGAGGCGTGCCGGCCGACCGGCCACCTCGGGTTCGAAGAGTTCCTGGAACAAAAGGAGGTGCTCATCGAGCTGAACCTGTCGGCACGTGCCCTCACCGACCGCATCAACGCCTTGATCGCGGAGCACGGCATCGCCCTGCCCAAGGTGAGCAACTCCATGCTGACCCGTTTGAAAAAGGAGGCGGCCGACACCGCCCACAAGCAGAATGTGCTGCGCTGCCTGGCTTTCTGGTTGGGGCACGACCGGGCTCACATGGGGCCGCATCTCAATTACGAGATGCTGGTGGGGCTGTGCCGGGGAGCCAAGCCCCAGGTCGAGCACAGGGAGGGGGTGCGCATCGGGTTCGCCCTTTACAGCCGGGGCGATGTGATCGATCACGAAATCGTGGGCTGGCTCAAAAAGGAATTGAAAAATTATATCGACGAGTCCATCGGTCGGTATGTCTACGGCCGCTGGGGAAAGGTGCGCGCCCACGATATCACCACGCTCTATGTGGATTTTCCCAAAGAGGAGCCGGTCAGCAACCCCGCCTTCTACCGCAAGTGTCTGATCGCCGCGGTGTCGCTGGCCCACCAGTTGTGCATCCGCTGGGCCTTGTGCAAATACTTCACCCCCAACCGTTTTCTTTCCATCGGCATCGCCGCCGGCGAATTCACCGTGCTGGACAATTACCTGCTGCCGGTGCTCAACGCCCGGCTGCCCGGAGACCCGGTGATCCGCCTCACCGATTATGCCCGTCAGTGCGTCCTCATCAACGACATCCGGGCCCTGCTGTGTCCCAAACCCGCCGAAATCACATTGTTCAACGGAGAGACGCTGCCCATCTGGTGGGTGGCGGGGCTGTGGAGCACGCTCTATTTCGACTTCGTGCCCGATCTGCTCACGGACGAGAGCCTGCAGGGCGACGAGAATTCCATGGACGCCCTGGCCGGCATGCTCTGGTCATCGGAGGACGGCCATGCCGCCGCCGAGGCCGGCACCGCGGCCAATGCCGTCGCCACCTTCTTGCGCTATCCGCACAACTCGCTGCTGGGTCTGGAGATCGCCAAAACGCTGTACTACCGGCGACGCTTCTGGGAGGCGCTGGAGATTTTGCGCATCGTGCTGAGCCTCGACCCGACCCATTTGAACGCCCGGACGCTTCGCATGGTGCTTTTTCGCAACCTGGCCCTGGATGCCGTCACCTATGGGGCGGCCGAGGGGCTGTTCCGGCAGGCCCACCTGGAAGCGCAGTTCATCCAGCATAACTGCGCGTTTCAATCCGAAGACTTTTATTGCGAGTTTGCGGTGCTCCACCTCGCCGAGGCCATGTTCACCTTGCGCCGGCTGCGCGGGGGACGGGGCGTGATCGAAGGGGCGGGGAATCTCCGGGCGCTGCGTCAGAAGGTCATGGCCGGGCTGGAACAGGCTGCCGCGCTTTTCGGCATGGGCATGATCGTATCGCCCACCGGCATCCGGGCCAACTATCTGCTCAACAGTGTCCAGGTGCTGTCGGCGGTGCTCAACGGCGATCCGCGCCTATTCAGCGACCCGGCATTGCCGCTGGATGCCCGGCCCGAGGCCATTCGCCGGCCGGTCAGCGACTATCAATACCAGCTTGGCTATCTGCGCGAAGAACTCCCAAAGGAACGGCCGTATGATTTGATGGAGAAGATGTACAAGATCAGCACGGTCACCCATGACGACTCGATCACCTTGCAGGCCTACCGGCCCACCACCTACTTCTGCACGGCCGTGGCCTGGTGGGATTTTTTTCCGGTGCGCACGGTGGCGCTGGCCAAACGCGTGCTGCAGTTGCTGCGGGGTTCCGCCGATATCGCCCGGACCATGCTGGCCCGCAACATCTGCATCTATTCGTTCAGCCGGACCTATGGCGAGATGATGCCGGCCGCCAAGTTCATCACGCATATGGAACGCGGCATGGCCATGGTCGAAACCCAATGCGGCGGCGACCTGGCCGGAAGGGATGATCGTGAACCGATCAGGCCCCTCGACCCGGCGCGTTCGTCGCTGTTGATGACCCTCAATTTTTAAGGAGTCCGCGCGATCGAACCCCATGCCGCCATTGCCTGCGACCTGTGCGGATTGCCTGCGCGCAACCCGGGTCTGACCGCTGTGTACGGCGACCGAACCTATTATTACTGTTGCGCCGGTTGCCGCATGGTTTTTGCCATGCTTATGGAGGCCTCCGGCGCTCCCGATCCGGCCCGTTTCAAAGAGACCGATCTCTACCGCCGCTGCGTGGCCGCTGGTGTGGTGCCTGCCCTGGAGGGGGAGCCGGCTCGCCAGGCGCCGGACCGTGCGGCCGAGACCCGTCAACCGTCGCGGGTGGGTGCCGATGACCTGCTACCCTTCGAGGAGAAGATTTCGGGCATGTGGTGCCCGGCCTGCGCCTGGGTGATCGGCGCCGCCGTGGCGCGCCTGCCGGGGGTTTCGGTGGCCGGCTGCGATTTTTCTACCGACCGCCTGCGGGGGCGCTACGACCCGGTTCTGGCCACCCCTGAAGAGATACGCCGGGCCGTGATGCGGCTGGGATATGGTGTTGTGACCGAAACCGATGGCGCCTTGCGCGGATCGCAGCGCCGCGAGTTCCTGCGTCTGGCGGTGTCGGCCCTGTTGTCGGCCAATGTGATGATGCTCTCTTGGGCGCTTTACTCCGGCTTTTTTACTTTCATCGACGCCGCCGGGATCGGCTACATCTCCTGGCCCATGCTGGTCATGGCCACCGTGGTGATGGTATATGGCGGCGGCCCCCTGCTGCGCAAGGCCTGGTCCGGCCTGCGCCATGGCGCGCCAGGCATGGAGGCGCTCATCACCCTGGGCGCCGGCAGCGCCTATCTCTACAGTCTTTTCAATTGGTGGCGGGGCAGCATTTACCTTTACCTGGACACGGCCAGCATGCTGGTCAGTCTGGTACTGTTGGGCAAGTGGCTGGAAGCCCGGGCTAAAGACCGGGTACGCCGCGACCTGGAAGGGTTTCTGGCCCTGCGGCCCGCCAAGGTGTGCATCTGGAACGAGTCGACCCGTCAGGGACGCTATGTGGCTGCGGAACAACTGCAAGCCGGCGACTTATTCCTAGTGACCCCGGATGAAGGGGTGCCCGCCGACGGGCGGGTGGTGCAGGGCAGCGGCCGCCTGGACGTATCGGCCATCACCGGCGAACCACGGCCGGTGGCCGTGCGGACCGGCGAGACGGTGGTCAGCGGCAGCCGCCTGATGGACGGCCGCATCGTGGTGCGGGGCGAGCGGGTGGGTGCCGAGGCGCTCCTGGGTCAGATGATTTCGGTGGTGACCGATTGCCTCTCCCGCAAAGGCCGATGGGAGGATCGCAGCGACCGGATCTTGCGCTGGTTCGTACCCTTTATCGCCCTGCTGGCTCTGGGAACCGGGCTGCTGGGAATGGCCTTCGGACTTTCGGCGGACCAGGCCGTGGTCAGGGCCGTCACCGTGCTGGTGATCGCCTGTCCCTGCGCCCTGGGCATCACCATCCCCCTGGCCCGGATCGCCGGCATTGCCGGTGCCGGCCGGCAGGGCCTGCTGGTTCGTGATTTCCAGGCCTTCGAACAGGCCGGGCGCATCGATACGGTGTTGATGGACAAGACTGGCACCGTGACCCACGGCCGCTGGCATCTGGTGCGCGCGGTGCCGGCATCGGGGTATTCGGAAAAAGAGGTTCTGGCGCTGGCCATGGGGCTGGAGGCGGGCATCGACCACACCGTCGCCCGGGCCATTGAAGACTATGGCCGTTCGCTGGGCGTCACGCCCGCAGTCGTCGATGAGCGGCAAACGTTGCCGGAAGGCCTCGCCGGGCTGTATGAGGGCCGGCAGGTGCGCATCGGGAGCCGGCACTTTGCGGTGGAAGGGGCAGCCGGAAGCGATGACGACAGTCTGTCCGAAGTCGTGCTGGGGGTGGATGGCGAGCACCGCGCCAGTTTTTACTTCGGCGACGGTCTGCGTGTCGGTATGAGGAGCCTGGTGACGGATCTGGAATCTGCGGGGCGTTCGGTCCAACTGATCTCCGGAGACACGGAGGTCGCCACCCGGCGTGTGGCGGCGGCCCTGGGTATCCGTGAGGCCAGGGGAGGGTTGTTGTCTCGGGATAAGGCCGAACTGGTGCGGCAGCTCCAATCCCGGGGGCATCGGGTAGCCGTGGTAGGGGACGGCATCAATGACGCACCGGCCCTGGCCCAGGCCGACCTGGGGGTGGCGGTCTACAGCGGGACGGCCCTGGCGCAGCATGCCGCGGCCCTGACCCTCATGGCCGGCGATCCGGCCCAGCTGCAGGCGTTTTTCCCCTGTGCCGCCCGGGTGGAGGCTATGGTGCGTCAGAATCTTTGGTGCGCCCTGGCCTACAACGTGATAAGTATCCCCATTGCCATGGCCGGTCTGCTCACACCCCTGGTGGCGGCGGCCGCCATGCTGCTCAGCAGTCTGACGGTGATCGGCAATACCCTGAGGCTGGTGCGAAGACAATAAGAAGAGCATTCGGGTCCCATGAAGCATAAGCCATCCATCGCCCCCCCCTTCACGGAACTGGCCGCCACGATCCAGGGCGAAGTCCGGACCGATGTGCTGCGGCGCTATCAGCTCTCCACCGATGCCAGTATATTTCGCAAAATGCCGGCGGCCGTGGTCTATCCCCGCTGCAGCGCAGATGTCCAGGAGGCGGTGCGCTTTGCCGTGCGCCAGGGATTGAGCGTGCATCCCCGCGGTGCGGGCAGCGGCTTGTGCGGTTCGGCCGTGGGCGACGGGGTGGTGGTCGATTTCTCCAAGTACATGAACCGGTTGCTGCGCCTGGAACCGGCCCTGGGCTGGTTCGAGTGCGAACCGGGGTACCGTTTGGGCGAATTGGAGGTGGCCCTCAAGGGCAGTGGCTACTGGTTTCCGCCCGATCCTTCCAGCGGCGAGTACGCCACCTTCGGCGGCATGTGCGCCACCAACGCCAGCGGCGCCCATTCGGTGAAGTACGGCAATGTGGCCGATTACCTGCTGGACGCCCAGGTGGTCTTTGCGGACGGCACCACGGAAAGCCTGTCGACCCTGCAGGCGGCCGCCCCCGATGCCCTGACGCGGCCCTTTGCCCAGCTGGCACGGCTTTACCGGCAACATGCCGCGGCCATCGAAGCGGCCTATCCGCCCATCGCATGCAACGTGGCCGGCTATAATCTGCGGGGGTTGCTGGCCGCAGACGGCCTGCGGCTGCACCGTCTGCTGTGCGGCGCCGAAGGCACTCTGGGGATCACCACCCGGCTGCGGTTGCGCCTGATTCCCAGGCCGGCGGCCGACACCCTGGTGGTGGCCTACTGTGACGATATCGTTCAGGCCGCCCGGGCCGTGCAGCGGGCCATGCCGTTGGATCCGGCAGGTATCGAGGTGATGGACAAGTCGCTGCTGCGGCTGGCCTGCGAAACGGACGCCGCCCTGCGCCGGGCCATTCCCGCAGGCATCGACAACGTGCTGCTCATCGAGTTCGACGGCCCGTCGGCCGAAGCCTGCGCCCGGCCGGCCGAAGATCTGCGCCGTCAGTTGGCCGAGGAGAAGTTGTGCCGCGAAGCCCATGTGGCGGTATCTGCCGACGAGAAGGAGCGCTTCTGGGCCGTGCGCAAGGCAGCGGTGCCCACCTTGTACCGGCTCAAAGGAGAGCGCAAGATTTTGGCCCTGGTGGAAGATGCGGCGGTGCCGGTGGCCAGTCTGGTGCCGTATTTCGAGGGGATCTACGCGCTCTTCGAGCGCCTGGCGGTCCCTTTCGTGATTTACGGCCACATTGCCAAGGGGCTGATGCACACCCGGCCGCTGCTGGACCTGAAGGACCCGCGTGACCTGGACCTGCTCAAGCCCATCGCCGACGGGGTCTACGATCTGGTGGACTCTCTGGGTGGCACGGTGTCCGGCGAACATGGCGACGGCCGGCTGCGCAGCGCCTACGTGAAGCGCAAATATCCCGCGATCTACGATCTCTTCGTGCGCACCAAGCAATTGCTGGACCCCCAGGGGGTGTTCAACCCCGAGATTAAGCTGCGGGACGACCCGGCGCAGATGACCCGGCACTTGCGTTATGGTAGAGAATACCGCAGCCGGGCCGCCGGACCGCTGCGGCTGAACTGGTCGGGCGCCTTCATCGAAGAGGTGGAGCGCTGCCACGGCTGTTCCAAGTGCACCACCATCACCACGGCCACGCGCATGTGCCCGGTCTACAAGTTCACCCGGGACGAGGATGCCGCCCCGAAAGCCAAGGCCAACGTGCTGCGCGCTTTGATCAGCGGCGCGGTGGCACCCAAAGGCCTTTACCGGAAATCATTGCGCCGGGTGATGGCCCAGTGCATCAACTGCGGCAGTTGCCACCTGGAGTGCCCCTCCAACGTGAACATCCCCAAGCTGGCCATGGAAGCCAAGGCCCAGTACGTGCGCCTGTATGGTCCTGCCTGGTCCGAGTGGCTCACGGCTCAGGTGGAGCCGGCGGCCCGGCTGAGTCGGGCGTTGGACCCGCTGGCATCCGTCGTTGCGACGCATCCGCCGGCGGCCGGCCTGGCGGCGCGCTGCATGGGGCTGGCCCCCCAACGGGGGATAACCCGCTTCGACCGCCGTCCCCTGGCGTCGCGCGTACCCCGCAAGATCACGGGCAACGGTCTCCGGGTGATTTATTATGCGGGTTGCTATGCAGCCTATATCCGGCCGGCCCTGGGCGAGGCCGCGGTCTCCGTCCTCGGCCGGATGGGGTGCGAAGTCCATGTGCCGCGGCAGTTCTGCTGCGGACTGCCCCAACTCTCCAAGGGCATGACCGCCGCGGCCCGCCGGGCTGTGCGCCGCAACCTGGACAGCTGGGGTGGCCTAATCGCCGAGGCGGACTTTGTCGCCGTGACCTGCTCCTCCTGCGGCTATGCCTTGATGCGGGACTGGTCCTACCTGCTGGAGGCGCGTCCGGCCGCGCTGGTGGCCGAAAAGACCATCCACATCTCCCACCTGATTCAGACCCATGGCCAGGACTTGGCCCTGGGGACCGTGCCGCAGACCATGGCCTATCACCAGCCCTGCCATCTGCGCCTGCAAGCCCAGGCAGCCAGCTCCCTGCGCCTGCTGGAGACGATCCCCGGCACCCGGTTGATCGACCTGCAAAGCCATTGCTGCGGCATGGCCGGCAGCTGGGGCATGCTCGCCGGCAATTATCCCCTGAGCACCACCATCGGTGCCGACATGACCCGCAAACTGGATGCCTCGGGCGCCGACCTGGGGGTCACCGACTGTCCCACCTGCCAGATGCAGATGGAGCATCTGTCCCGACGGCCCATCCGCCATCCTGTGGAGATCGTCCGGGACAGTCTGCGGGCAGCGGAAAAAGCGCACTGAAATTGAGCCCATCCCCTTTCAATTGCCATTAAATTTGTGTTGTTTCGGCCGCTTCGTTTTGCTATGAAGGGCGCCACATCACGGGGATGTAGCTCAGTTGGGAGAGCGCGGCGTTCGCAACGCCGAGGTCAGGGGTTCGATCCCCCTCATCTCCACCAAACAACAATCCAGCACAATCCAATATAGTAAAAAGGGCCTGAGAAATCGGGCCTTTTTTATTTCTGTTCGTCCAACAGGGGCCATCCGAATCGCTGATAAAAAGCCTTGCCCCACCGCATGTTTTTAGCTATCGTAAAAATATCCCCCGGCGAATTAGATCAGAGTCTCAAATAGAGTAGGGCAGTCCCGCTTTTGCCCAATTCCGATGGTGGTGAGTTGCACTTAGACTACTGCACTGGGTTCGACGGGAAAGACTTGCTGAACGTAACCGAAAAAAGAGGAGCAGTGACCTCGTCAAAGATCACACGTAAAGATCCTTTTCGATATGAACCCGATCTTTGAATTTGGCGCAACTTTGAGCTTTGCAGAGAACCGGTATGATCTATTTATGGTGACTTTTGCCGAATTGTCTTTTAATCTCCACAATCTGTTTTACCAACAGGTCTTGCGCGTACACGCTCCAGTTCATAATGAACCCAATTGACATGGATTTCTGACAGTTACAATCACATCCACATCTAACAGGGCGAGTTTGGGAGAATCAAAATGGCAAGGTTTAGGGCTCAGACGTTGAGTTGGAAAGCGGTCGAATCCGATAATGTGGTCGGATACAAGATATATTATGCCAAAGGCAATAAGGTCGACTATAATTCAGAATCGGTTTACATTCAGAATGTAACGGAGTTGGTGATTCCGAATGCCTTGGAAGGTTTCATCCCCCAACGTGGGCTTTACATGTTCGGGATTACATCTGTTGATCGATTTGGAAACGAATCTGATATAGAAATATTGAAAGAGCCCGCTCACTTTATAGCGCCTCCTGCGCCGGAGTCATTCCGAATAGTGGATGAGTTGCCTCCCAAGCCGGAATCAATTTGGGTTGTGGTTGGCAAGACAATCAATGAAATATCGAAAGAGGATAACAAATCACCCGGTAGCAATGCTGTATTATTAGAGAAATTTCCAGGTCGCCGCCCCTAGAAGTGTTACGACGATCTGGGTTACAGAAAATTGCGGCCTTGATCTCAAGTCGAATCGCCAATCCCGTACCGGCAGCCAGCAACCTTGATGTTATCGGGCTCTGGCCTTGCTTGCCGCTTCGCTTACAGAAAAAGAGGGCGTAGTGGTGAGGCCAAGATCGTTTAGCCATCTGCAGCCTTGTAAATCAATTGGGCCTGATGCAATTGGGGTTGTGGCGAGATATCCGGCGGCCTAATAATTGGGGTAGTTTTAGGGGTAAGAGAGTTCTTTGCTTTTCAAAAAAAAATTTATAACAATAACAAGATACTATAATTAAATGGCCCTCATCCGATTGTACCCCACTGGATTTCCGGTGGGTTTTCTTTTTTCGCGAGCCATGGAAACCTCAATGCACCGATGGTTGCACCGACCGAGAGTGAAAAGTTGCAGGGGGCTGATGCTTGAACCTGGCATGAATCCCTTCCAATATTTGCAGCGGCGCAGTAAGTGTAAACAGAGGCCAAGCGACCAAGAATCCGAAGGATTGACCCCATGAAAACCCGCAGCACCATAGTGTTGATCATTCTACTGGCTTCGGCCATGCCGGCGCACGCCTGGTTCGATGAGACCCATGTCGCCATCGCCAAGGCGGCTGGGTACCGGAAATGGTACAACGCCGCGGCTGCCGATGTCGCCAAGGTCAAGCTCGGAAAGCGCGAGAGTCTCAATCATTACCACAACAGTGCCAAGGGCACGGTCATCACGCCCGAGATGGTTCTGGCACAGGCATGCCTGTACGACGAGATCGAGGCCGACGGCCACCTCTATGGTGCCATCATCGGCGCATTCCGGGCCTATGTGGAAGCAAAGAAAAGCGGCAGATATGCCGAGAATTATCTGGCCTATCTGGTCCACTATATCGGTGATCTCTCGATGCCCCTGCACCACACCCTGTACAACACGTTCAACCGAAAGAACCATGCTGCCAACGACGGCCTCATCGACGATGAGGTCCTCGAGAATACGGACAAGATCATCGTATATAAGATCACCATAAAATCGGAAGCCGAGCTGGCCGATGAGGTGGCCCGAATCGCCAACCTTTCAAAACAACTCGGCCATACCCTCGAGGATGAGAACAGGCGCATGACCAGGGACGAGGCCTACCGGCAGGTTGCCCAGAGCGCGTCGTTGTTGAGGGCCGTGTTGGCGATGGTGAAAAATTGATGAGATTCAGGTCAACGTATATTGCGTGGAAAGCGTCGGGCATCGATCGTTCCAGTCATAGGGCGTGCCCAGGCGTGCAGAATGGGTTGAAGGTGTGATGACCGGCCATGCATATTAAAAAAGTCGTTCCGGTCACCGCGGCGCTGATAACTGCATCGGGCAAGGTTTTCGTGGCCAAGCGGAAACCCTCGGCAAGGATGCCGGGCCTGTGGGAATTCCCGGGCGGCAAGATTGAGAAGGGCGAGACCCCGGAAGCGTGCCTCAAGAGAGAACTTCGGGAGGAGTTTGAGATCGAAGTGGAAATCGGCCCGTATGTCGGTACCAGCGTGTACGAGTATGACTTCGGTATCATTGAACTGATGGCCTTCATGGCAAAGATGGCGGAGGGTGATATCAAACTTAACGACCATTCCGAGGTGGCATGGGTCGAGGCCGAAGCGATCGGTGATTATGAATTCGCGCCCGCAGACATCCCTTTTGTGCAGATGATCCGCAGAGGGGAAGTGGCGCTTTAGCCTTGGGGTGACAGCCGGAAGGCTGGCGTCAGCCAATTTGGAAAAGGTTCCCGAGATTACCATCTGATAATCTCGGGGTAACTTTATGGTCATCTTCCAGTGCTATAAGGACTTTAAAACCGCATGTAATCAGCCCCGCGTTCTTCATCCTCTGTACTCCTCCTTTGATCGGGCAAGATCCACTCCCCAATGGGTCTTGCCCACTTCTCTTTTCAGCTTAGACCTTGACCATTCTACACCACCTTGCTTATGTTGACCCAATGTCTGAATCCATTCTTCAATCGAGCGGTATTTCCACGGCGCATATTTGCTGGCGACCGAACGCGTCCCGACGAAAGGAAGTCAAACGGCCGAGCGCTTTTGCGCCGCATCACGGAATGTCGATCATTTCAAGGGAAATTCATCCCATCGCGGGGCGCTTTTAATCGGGAAGGGAATGCAGGCACACGGTATGCTGCGACTCTGGAGGAGCTTAAATGGCGACGATTTACAAAGAAATACGGCTCGAAGCTGATCCTGGCAAAGTATGGGATGCCGTGCGTGATGTGGGACAAGTGCATCAACGCCTGGTGCCCGGTATTCTGGTGGACACCCGAATGGTTGGGAATGCGAGAGAAGTAAGGTTCGCCAACGGGCTGGTCGTGCGCGAGTTGATTGTCACCCTAGATGACGACGCGCGCCGCCTGGTATATGCTTCCGTGGCCGGACGGGCTACCCATCATAATGCATCGTTTCAGGTGTTTGCCGAAGGTGAAGATCGTACCCGTCTGGTTTGGATCACCGATCTACTGCCGGACGAGCTTGCGGTGCCCATCGGCAAAACCGTCGAACAAGTTGCCGCTGTGATCAAAAGGACGCTGGAGAGTTGAAACTTAAACGACGCAATTCGGTGAATGCGTCGGAAGGTCTGCAAAGAACGCCTTAATACGCCGCATCAAGATATGACGGGAGGCCTGCGATGTCCCTGAGAACCCAAATTCTGATATACCTCGTCGTGATCGCCTTTATCGACACCATCATTCCTATCCCGATCACAGCGCTGGTGTTGATCTATGTCCTGTTCCAGAAGCCGATCTGGTTCAGGCAGTGGACGGATGAAATCTACAGGGCGTAAGCCGACATGGAGCCCTTCTCCGGCCGGATTTGAGCATCGTTCCCGGCATCCTGACGGGATAAAACATCTATCGGCAGCGAAGAATGTCAGTCGCTGCCCTTTTCTCCGGTTTCGATGCGATACAGCTTGCCGTTCTTGAAGTACAGGTAGTGGATCAGCCGGGTGGAACCGAAATTGTAGGTCCAGCGCTCCATGCGGATGGGGCCGGAGATGAAGTGCGGGGCGATATAGCGCTCTTTTTCGTAGTCGTAGTACTGGGAGATCACGGCGTTCTGGCCTTCTTCCCATTCCTCCAGGTAATCTGGGGCGCCGCATTTTTCCCGAACTTGTTCTTTGAAGGCGCCGACGGAAACTATGCGTCCTTCACAGCGCACGGAACGGTCGGCAAGGGCCGGCCCTCCCATCAGCAGGCTGGTGAGAAGTGCTATGAAAAAGAGACCGCCTGCATTGCTGCCCCAGCCATTATAGATTGTCTTGATTTTCATGACGATATTCATCTCCCTGCGGCAAGGGGCGGTGGCTGGTTTCGGGTTGGCCCGCCTTGCCTCAAATTGGGGGCTGCGGGAACCGATTTCGTGTGATAGGATACTTTTTATTGCAGAAAAAGTCTACCAGGGCCGGCGAGGTGAAATGGAATCGAAAAAGGTCAATCTGCAGGGGGTGGGGGAAGTGGTGCTGGAGCGCAGCCGGCGCGCCCGTCATATCAACCTGTCGGTCAAACCCTTCAAAGGGGTGAGGATCGCCGTGCCCCGCGGGGTTTCCTTCCAGGAGGCCCTGGCCGTGGCCCATGCCAAGAGCCGCTGGCTCAAAGCCCATGTGGGCCGCATGGTGCTCGTCGAACAACAGATCATGGCGCTGAAAAAGGGACCGGAGACCATCGATCCGGTCCGGGCCCGCGCGTTTTTGGTATCGCGGGTGGCCCAACTGGCTGAAGCGCATGGCTTTGGCTACAACAATGTTTTCGTGCGCCGTCAGCGAACCCGTTGGGGCAGTTGCTCCCGCCAGAACAATATCAACCTGAACATCAACCTGGTGCGACTGCCCGCGGCCCTCAGAGACTATACGATTTTGCACGAACTGGTGCATACCCGGGTCAAGAACCATGGCCCTCTGTTCTGGCAGGAATTAGGCCGGATCATTGCCGACCCCAGGGCGCTGGACAAAGAGTTGAACCATTACTGGATGGTATTGGTCGATCCAGCCGAAATGAGCGGCGAGACGGAGAAAAAGTAGATGCGCCTGGACCCCAATCCCATGTTCCGTCGGGTCATCACCCCCTGGTACGACAGCAACGCCGCCTGCTGGATCATGCTGGCGGTCATGCTGGCGGTGGCGCTTTTCAGTTGGGCCGGGATTGCCGTGGCGCGGTATGTTCCGGAATACAACCAGCACACCTGGGTGCCGGTGCTCATGCTGGTGTTGAGTCTTTTCGTGGGTGGCTCGGCGGGCTATCGCCTCTACAGGCGCTATTACGATCGGCATCTGCAAGGCCACGAACCTTAGCCGCGGTTTCAGGGCGTTCCCCCAACCAAATCGCACTTGCCTAAAGAAATATGGGTACCGGACGCCCGATACCCATACCGTTCTGCTGATTCTTTCAAATTATCGGGCTATTCCACCCCCGCCTGCGCACCGAGGGGCATCGTTGCGGATTCCTCGAGCAGTTGACGTTTGCTCTTGGCGTTCAAAAGGAATCTGCCCAAGACTACAACGCCGATGGTGAAGAACAGCATGACCCCGTATTCCACCATCCTGGTGGGTTGAATGAAGTTGTGCACTACCGGATCGGTGATCATCATTTCACCGCCGACCTTGCCCAGTACCGCCGCGCCGATGTAAAGAATGATGGGGAAGCGGTCCATCAGCTTGGCCAGCAGCGAACTCATAAACACCACAAAAGGAATGCTCAGGCCGAGACCAAATAGCAGCAGGAAAAGGTTACCGTGGGAGGCACCGCCGACGGCCAGCATGTTGTCGATGCCCATGCTCATATCGGCCACGACGATGATCCACAACGCCTGCCAAATGCTTCCGGCGCTCTTGTGGTCATGTTCTTCCGAACCTTCCACCAGCAGCTTCACCGCAATCCACAGAATTACGGCGCCGCCGATGAGTTTGATGAATGAAACAGTGAGTAGTTTGGCCACGAAAAAGGTGCAGATTACCCGCACGATGACCGCGCCTCCGGCCCCCAGGGCGATACCCCATGTGCGCGTGCGGCCCTGCAGGTTTTTCACCGCCATGGCGATTACGACGGCATTGTCACCGGCGAGGACCAGATCGATCAAAACGATACTCATCAAGGCGGTAAAGAACTGCCAGTTAAAGTGAATCTGTCCGAGTGCCCCAAGGTCAATCATCGCTATGTCTCCATTTAAAGGTTAATTTGCGAATGTTGCCTTGTAACAAGCAATTTGCGTGCCTAATTCTATAGGCCGGTATTTTATTTTTGTTGAAAATTTTCGTATGGTTAAATTTATGCGGGCAGGAATGGTCTTTCTGCGGTAGCGCAATGTCCACTTTATGGAGACGGTATTGAAACGCCTGGGAGACAGCGTCTTATAAAACCGGGCAACGCCAGCCTGCTGGAAAGAGACGCCAGAGACTTGCGGCGCTCGCGGATGGGCCCTCTTCATTTTTCTTTCAAGAACTCTCCAAAACTCATGGTCTGGTAGCTGTCGGTATGGATATACTTGAGCATCGGCAGCAACTTGGGCGCTTCGATGTAGCCGGGCCAGCGGGCGATATCCTCGCCCTTGGCCGAGACGAAGCGCAGGTCGGGCACACCGCTCACGCCATATCGGCTGGCCACCTTGGGCATCTTTTCCGAGTTGATGCGCACCGGAATGAAATTGGCATTGAGGTAATCGGCCACGGCCTTGTCGCTGAAAGTCTCTTTTTCGAGCTTGCGGCAGTAGCCGCACCAGTCGGTGTAAAAATAAAGCAGGAATTTACGCGACTGCCCCTGGGCCATCTTCTGGGCCGCATCATAATCTTGCCAGGCTACGATCGAAGTCGGATCGGCCGAACATGGCGGGATCAGGGGCACTGCCGGGATCAGGTTGCTCAGGAGGATCAAAATCGAGATGATATGTTTCATGAAAACATTCCTTACATGGGGAGAATGGCCAATAGACGCATCTTGTCCGTAATGAGCAAAAGGCCGGTGAGGATCAACAATATGCCGGCGCCCATGTTGATCAGGCCCATGACCTTGCCGACGCGGCGCACGAATCCGATCAGAAAATGAACAGCCACGGAGAGGACGATGAAGGGCAGCGCCACACCCGCCGAGTAGAGCGACAGCAGCCAAATGCCGTCTAAAACGGTATCCTGGTTGCTGGCCAAAATCAAGATCGATCCCAGCAAAGGGCCGATGCACGGGCTCCAGCCGGCGCCGAAGGCCATGCCGATGACGAAAGCGCCCAGAAAATGCACCGGCTTGCGGTTCAGATGAATCCGTTTTTCCACTTCCAGGGCCCGGATGCGAAATACACCGAGCAGGTGCAACCCCAACACCAGTACGAAGATACCGCCGACCACACGGATATACGCCTTGGCGCCCTGGAGCAGGGTGCTGAAATAGGCTGCGGAGGCCCCTAAAAGGATGAAGACCAGGGAAAAGCCGAGCACGAAGGCCAGGGTGCTCCAGATAACCTTAAGCCGCATGGCCCCGTCGGCCGGCTGGCGCAGATCTTCGATGGAAATGCCGGTGATGAAGCAGAAATAGGAGGGCACCAGGGGCAGAATGCAAGGTGAAAAAAAAGAGAGCAGGCCGGCGATCAAGGCGGCGCTGTATTCGACCTCTTCAAACATGACGCCTCGCGAAACGGGTTGGAAACTTTCGGATATGTTCGGTTCAACACTGGGATCGCACCACTTGGCCCGACCGGCGGGACCGGTAAAGCACCGCGAGCGCCAGGGCCAATAAAACCAGGTCCCTGGCGAGATCCAGCCAAAGACGGGGCGTTCCACCCCCATCGGTGGAAAAACAGCCGCAATGGATGTCCAGGCCGCGGTAGGCGCTGTAGCCCAAGGCCACGGCGAACACAGCCAGCATGAGGACCACCATCAGGCTACTGCCGTGCCGGCCCACCCCTGTCACCAGGCCCAGGCCGCAAATCAGTTCCAACCACGGCAGGAACAGGGCCAGGGGGTTCACCCACGCCGCTGGCAACAGCTGGTAGTTGGCGATGGAGAGCGCGAAGCCGGCCGGATCTGCAATCTTGCCGGATGCGGCATAAATGAAGACGGCCCCCAGCAACCACCGGGCGCCGCGCTCAAACCATTGGGCTGGCCTAACCGATTTCATGAACTTTTCTGTTTTCCCACGCCGCCGGCCATCCGGCCCAGTTGCCGGGCCCGTTCGGTGGCCGCTTCCACCGCATCGATGAGGGTCGCCCGCAGACGCCCCTTTTCCAGGGCATGCAGGGCCGCAATGGTGGTTCCGGCTGGGGAGGTGACCATATCCTTGAGCACCCCTGGATGGGCGCCGGTCTCCAACTGCATGCGGGCCGCGCCCAGAACCGTTTGGGCGGCGAGCAGCTGCGCCTCGGACCGGGACAAGCCTGCCTTGACGCCGCCGTCGGCCAGGGCTTCGATGACCATGAAAATATAAGCCGGCCCGCTGCCGCTCAGGCCGGTGACGCCATCCAGCAGGTGTTCGGCGTTCACCACGATGCAGCGCCCCACGGAGTTGAAGATGGCCGCCGCCAGATCGAGATCGGCCGGCTTGGCATGCGGTCCGCCCACGATGGCGGTGGCCCCGGCCTTGACTGACACGCACACATTGGGCATGGCGCGGATCAGCCGGAGCGGCTGGGCGCAATAGCCGGCCAGAGTGGCCAGGGGCACGCCGGCCACAAAGGAGATGATCACCTTGGTGCCGTCCAGCCCGGGGGCGGTCTGCTCGAGGGCGGCGGTCATGGTTTGAGGCTTGACGGCATAGATCACGATGTCGGCCTGGCGGACCACCTCCAGGTTGCTCTGGCGGGATTGGATGCCGAATCGCTTCTCCAATTCCTGGCGCCGCTCGGCGCGCACGTCCGCGCAAACCACCCGTTCCGGCTGACAAAGCCCGGCGCCCAACAGGCCGCTGATGAGTGCTTCACCCATGTTGCCCGCGCCGATGAATCCGATGGTCTTGTTTTCCAGGGCCATCTTATTACTCCCTTGTTCCTGCAGCCTTTGGTGCTTTTGCTGCGACGTGAACAGCCTTCAAACGGTCCGTTGATTCAGGCGCTACTTTAGAGAGTCGGCCCGGATTGTCAAGTTAAATGGTCGGCGGAGGCCACAGCCGCGATTCCTGTTGACCCCGAGCCCTTTTTAGGGCTATGTGAGGTGGACTTCAGGAAAATTCAATTCAAATGGCGGCTTTTCCCCGCTGCCCTACAGCAAATCGAATATGCCCAACAAAAAATTTTTTCCATCTGGCCATAACGCACGGGTCTTTCTCTGGTGCAAGCGATCGATTCTATTGCTTTCGGTGCTGTTGCTGCTGGCGGTGCCGTTGCAGGCCGCCACCCAGGCACCACCGGTTTCCGACGAGGTTGAAAAGGCCCTCGATAGTCTGATCGCTTTCTGCGGCAGCGACGCAAGCGCCCAACAGCTCGATCCCGGTCAGATCGATGCCCTGGCCAGCTTCGTCCATAAAACCGCCCCGAAAGGCTTCTTCGCGGTCCAGGAGCGGGACGATATCAAGGGGGCGGCCATTGTTTACGAACTCAAACGGTCCTTGAGCGATATCATCCGTTATATCTACAATCGACGCATCCCGGAGGGCGCCATCAATCCCTCTTCGGTCAACTACTCCTTCTGGAAAGAGGTGGACGGCAACAGCCAGGCGCTGCCCGATATGTGGAAAAGCCTGGAGAATGCCGCTGCGCCGCAGGTGATCCGCGGTGTGGTGCGCGAGTCCATCTCCCCGGACCTGAATACGGGCGCCTACTACCAGTACGACCTGCGGCGGGCATTCGTGATCCAGCGGCGGGGAAACAATCGCATCGTGTTCTCCATATCCAAGCAGACCGCGCCTTCGGAGGTGGGCTGCAAGGGCTTCATCGTGGGCGACGATCAGGATTGGAATTACATCTACACCCAGGAGGTCGGATTGAACAAGGCCGGCTTGGGCTGGGTCAGATCGAGAATTCAAAACTTCTTCTCGGTCTGCTGTTACGTCGAGGATGTCACCCGGCCGGGCATCGTGCGGATCGCCGCCTTTCAATGGCTCGGGGCCGGATGGGCCGGCCTCAATGTCGTGGATACGCATCACATCCGCCGGGGCCTGCAGCGCTATGCCGATCAGTTCAAGGGGATGATGGAATCAGGCCGCATGCCCCAGCCGGCGGATCTGGAGCGGGTCTTTGCGGCATTGGAGGGCAGTGACGAAATCCTGCTGCGCCAAAAGGCCCTGGATGTCATCCGCTCCTTGCTGCAAAAAGCCCGGGAGGACGACTCCCTCGGGAAAAAGAAACTCATCCGTTCCCTGGATGCCGATACCTATGTATCGCTGTTGAATCGGTCGCAACTGGTTTCCAGCCTCATGCGCGAGTATGTCAAGTACTGCCTGGGCAAACAGACCCCGCTGAGCCCCACCTTCTGGGTGGCACTGCAGCAAGTCGGGACCAAACGGCCGCCGTTGTCGTGAACCATCGGCCTATTGGAGATTCCCGGCGGTGATGCCCAGCGAGGCGAGGACGGCGCTATGCTCCCCGCGCAGCAATTTAAGCAGCTCCGCCCGGGCCACTTCGGTTTCTAATCCTCTATTTTCAAGTAGTTGCATCAATTGACCGAACAGTCTGCGGCGCCGCAGGCCAGGGTCGCTCAGGTCCCGGCGGTCATCGAAGCGATCCATGAGGGTAGAGCCGCAGGGACAGTTGCGAAACAGCTCCACCATGGGCCGATCGGATTCGTCCCGCGCACTTTTGAGGCCGCTGCTCCCGGTTCTCACCGCCTGGGTGCTGCGGATAAACGCCGCAGCGCTTTCGAAGTGCCGGCCGCAGCGGGGGCAGCGTTTTGGAAACGCCTGATCGGATAAGGATTTCAGACCGAGATAACGATCGAAACGACCGGAGGATGAATCCATGGGTGTTTTTCCATCTGGGCCCGCATCCGCATTCGCCGGGCCTGATTTGTGCCGAATATCGCCGAACCCCTCGAAAAACATTGACTTATTCAGCTTATTGGCTTTATCTTGGGCTCAAAATGCGGATCCACCGGAATGTCGCGTTCGGGTAAAGGCCGGGCGCTTGGTCCGCGCGCGACCGCACGAAATGTCGTTCGGTGGTTGCAGAAATGCCGGCCGGATCCGGATACGATGAACAGGGGGCCAGGTCAGCGCGCCTGCCCCTTGATATGTTTTCAAAACAGGATGATCTTATGGTTTTTATTGGATATTTCATCAGGGCCATCGCACAGATCCTCAACATGGTCTTGACCATTTATTTGTGGGTGATCGTGGCGCGGGCGGTTTTATCCTGGGTCAATCCCGACCCTTACAACCCCATCGTGCGTTTCATCCATAACATCACCGAGCCCGTGCTTGCCAGGATACGCTCCCGTCTGCCGCTCTATTTCGGTGGGATCGATTTTACACCCATGGTGCTGATCCTGGCTATCATTTTTCTTACCAGCTGGCTGGTGCCCAGCCTGGATTATCTGGGGGCCTCTCTATTGAGGCCGTAGTTTTGTTTGCAGCGAGGATACCCCGATGAGCCTTACCCCCCTGGACATACAACAACAACAATTCCGAATTCGGTTTCGCGGATTCGATGTGCGCGAGGTGGATCGATTTCTCGAGCAGGTTTCCGAGGGTCTGGCCGCCATGCATGCCGAAAACAAGAATTTCAAAGAAGAGTTGCGCCGGCTCAAGCTGGAAAACCAGGGGTACAAGGAACGCGAAGAGACCTTCAAACGCGCCATGCTCAACTCCCAGAAGGTGCTGGAGCAGATGAAGGAGAACGCGCGCAAATCCGCCGAAATCATCATCGCCGATGCCGAAGTCAAAGCCGAAAAGATCCTGAACCGCGCCCACAACCGCCTCTCCCAGCTGCACGAGGACATCGCCGAGCTCAAACGTCAGCGGATGCAGATCGAAGTGCAGATCCGTGCCGTCATCGAATCCCACACCAAACTCCTGGAAATCGGCAAAGAGAGCATGGATGCGCTGGACGAGTCGGACGACAAAGTGATGGTGCTCAAACAGCCGCCTAGCACTTTTAGTTAAACCCATCCGCTCCACGCGCCGATACTAAAAAGGCAGAAGCGATCAACCGTCGGGGTTCATCGGTCCGTGCCACGGTGGTCGTGCGCATTGTCCCGATGCCCCATGACCTTTCGAAACGTTCAGGAGTCTTGAATGGCGAAGATAGATGCCTTCTTTAAACTCATGCACGAACAGAGTGCATCGGATCTGCATTTAATGGCCGGCCAGCCGCCTGCGTTGCGCGTGCATGGCGATATCGAGCGCGTCAAGTACAAGGTGCTCGACAACGACGAATTGCGGGCCATGCTCTACGAAATCGCCACCGAGGACAAAATCAAGACCTTCGAAGAGACCGGCGATGTGGACTTCGGCTATGAAATCCCGGGCCTGGCGCGTTACCGGGCCAACTTTTTCATGCAGAAAAATGGCGTGGGGGCCGTTTTCCGGGAGATCCCCAGCACCATCCTCACCTGCGAGCAGTTGGGCCTGCCCCAGGTCATTTCCAAACTGGCGGGCCTGCCGCGCGGCCTGGTGATCGTCACCGGGCCCACCGGCTCGGGCAAATCCACCACCCTGGCGGCCATCATCGACGAAGCCAACCGGACGCGCGCCGACCACATCATCACCATCGAGGACCCCATCGAATTCGTGCACAAGAGCCAGGGATGCCTGGTCAACCAGCGCGAGGTGGGTATCCACACCAAATCTTTTACGGCGGCCCTGCGCGGCGCCCTGCGCGAGGACCCGGACATCATCCTGGTGGGCGAAATGCGCGACCTGACCACCATGAGCCTGGCCATCGAAGCGGCCTCCACCGGCCACCTGGTTTTTTCCACCCTGCACACCACCAGTGCCGCCAAAACCGTGGACCGCATCGTGGAGGTCTTCCCGGCCGAGGAGCAGGGACAAGTCCGCTCCACCCTGGCCGACGGTGTCCGGGCCATCATCTCCCAAACCCTGTTCAAACGGGTGGACAAAAAGGGCCGGATACCGGCGCAGGAGATTCTGATCGCCACGCCGGCCGTACGTAATCTGATCCGGGAAGCCAAGTCCCATCAGATTCCCTCGTCCATCCAGACCGGGAAAAAGTACGGCATGCAGCTGCTGGACGATGCCATCATGGAGCTGTTCAACAAGGGCCGGATCAGCGCCGACGACGCTTACAGCAAGGCCAACGACAAAGGCCGCTTCCGGCCGCTGCTCAAGTCGCCGCCCACCGATTTCACCGAGGCATAAATCGCGGTCGGTCAGCCATCTGCAAGGGGAGTGCAATGAAGCAACAAGAGATAGAACATATATTGACCCGCATGCTCGATTCCCACAGCAACGTCTCGGATCTCAACTTGACCGTGGGAAAGCCGTTGCAAGTGGAAAGCTCCGGCGAATTGTTGCCCGTGGAGATGAAACCCGCGATCAAGAACCTGACCCCTTTCCAGACCGAGATCGTGGCGCTGAACCTCATCGACAACGACCGGCGCCTCACCGAAACGCTGCTGCGCACCGGTTCGTGCGACCTTTCCTACAGCCTGCCAGGCAAGGCGCGCTTCCGCGTGAACATCTTCGCCCAACAGGGCCACCATTCCATCGTGTTGCGGCGGTTGGAATCCAAGGTGCCCACCATCCGGGAAATGAAGCTGCCCGAGTCGTTCTCGGAAATGGGACGGGAGCTCAACGGCATCATCATCTTCACCGGCGCCACCGGTACCGGTAAGACCACCAGTCTGGCGGCTATTCTGGAAGAGATCAACGAGCGTCGGGCCGTGCATGTGGTCACCCTGGAAGACCCCATCGAATACCAGCACCCCCATAAAAAGGCGACCTTCAACCAGCGCGAAATGGGGCGTGACTTCGATTCCTTTGCCAACGGCTTGCGGGCCGCCCTGCGCCAGGCGCCCAAGGTGATTCTGGTGGGCGAAATGCGTGACCGTGAAACCGTCGAGATCGGCCTGACGGCCGCCGAGACCGGCCACCTGGTGCTCAGCACCCTGCACACCGTGGACGCCGGGCAGACCATCAACCGCATCCTGGGCATGTTCACCAACGAAGAGGAGAAGCAGGTGCGCATCCGCCTGGCCGACACCATCCGCTGGGTCGTCAGCCAGCGCCTCCTGCCCAAGGTGGGCGGCGGCCGGGTAGCGGCCTTCGAGGTGTTGCGCACCAATCTGCGGGTCAAGGAGGCCATCCTGCAGGGTGAATCCGAAGGCAAGACCTACTACGAGATGATGCAGTCCGGCAAACCCTTCGGCATGACCACCTTCGATGAAAATATCATCGAATTGTACGAAAAAGGATTGATCACCCAGGACACGGCCCTGGCCTACGCCTCGCACAAGGCCGTGGCCAGCCGCGGCATCGACAAGGTCAAGAGCGCCCGCGGTGAGGCGACCACCGATATCCGGGATTTGGAACTGGACCGCTTGTACGGCAAGAAAATGTAGCCCGTCCGGCAACCATTACATGCAAGGAGCATCGCACCGGTCATGGAAGTCATCTGCCAAAAATGTCAAGGAAAGATCAAGATACCCGATGACAAACTGCCCGAAGGCAAGTCGGCCACGGTCAAGTGCCCCCACTGTCAGGAGCGCATCACCGTTTCGCGACCCGCTCCCAAGGCGGAACTCACCGAAGCCTCTTTCGACGACCTGTTTGCACCCAGCGAGGAAGAGGGGGGGGACGGGTACGATGCGGCCGAAAAGCCGTTTGACTTCATCGAGGAGGAGGGCAAGAGTGCGCTGCTCTGCGAGTCGGACGCCACGGTTCGGGAGAAGCTCAGGCCCACCCTGGATATCCTGGAGTACCACGTGACCGAAGTGCCCAACAGCCGCGATGCGCTCAAGAAAATGCGGTATCATATCTATGATCTGGTGCTGATCAACGAATACTTCGACACGCGCGATCCCGATGCCAATGCAGTCATGATCTACCTGGAGCGCCTGGGCATGGAGATCCGCCGCAACATGTTCGTCACCCTGCTGACCACCCGCTTCCGCACCATGGATCACATGACGGCGTTTCAAAAAAGCGTCAACATGATCTTCAACCTGCGCAACATCGACGACTTCGACAAGATCCTGCAGCGCGGCCTGGCCGATTACGGTCTCTTTTTCAAGGTGTTCAAAGAGTCGCTCACCGCCTTGAGAGGATAAATCCCCGGCGGTTGATATCCGGTGCAAGCTCCGATATGATTGCGGCATGTCATCCGAACCTCATGCCCATAAGATCGCCGCAGACCTTTACTTGATTCCCGTGCCGGTGCCCATCGAGGGCTTCGACGGCTTTGTCACCGCCTGGCTCTACACCGGTGGACCGGTGGTGCTGGTGGATGTGGGGCCCTCCTCGGGCGCCGCCCATCTATCGAGCGTCCTGGCCGACATGGGCATCGCACGCCTCGATCTGATCCTGCTGACCCACATCCATCTGGACCACGCCGGCGCCATCGGCGAGCTGGCTGCCGCTTTCCCGGCAACGCCCGTCGTCTGCCATCCCAAAGCCATGGAGCACATCATCGATCCCCAGCGGCTGTGGGAAGGCAGCCTCAAGACCCTGGGCGACGTGGCCCGGCGCTACGGTCCGATGACGCCGGTGCCCCCGGCGCAAGTGCTGGCAGCGGACCGGCTGGCAGCCCCCGGCATCGTCGCCATTGCCACTCCGGGCCATGCGCCCCATCAATACAGCTATCTTCTCGGCGATCTGCTGTTCGCCGGCGAAGCGGGCGGGGTCTGCATCTCCCTGGGCCCCGATCGCTATTATATGCGACCCGCCACACCTCCCAAACTGCATCTGGAAACCTACCTTGCGAGCATCGACCGCCTGCTCGCCTGCAAACCCCGACGGATTTGCTACGGCCACATCGGCCTGCAGCCGGAGGCGGCCGAGCGGCTGCAGACCCACCGCGACCAGTTGCTGGCGTGGCGGCGGATGATCCAGCCCTGGTTCGAAGACGATCCGCAAAATGCCAGGAACGGCATGCACGCCTGCCTGGAATACCTGCTGGCCAACGATCCGCTGCTGTCGGGATTCGGCCGGCTTTCCCCTTCGGCGCAGGAGCGCGAACGCTTCTTTTTAGGCAACAGTATCAGAGGGTACTGGGGCTATCTCAGCGAAAGCTGTCGGCGATAAGCTTCAATCCTTCCAGCGTCAGGTCCGGCTCCACCGACTCGATGGTGGAAGAGACGTTCTGGATCAGGGGCGCCAGGCCGCCGGTGGCGATCACCTTGGATTGGGCCTTGCGCTCGGCGCGAATGCGCTGGACCATGCCGTCCACCAGGCCGGCATAGCCGAAGATGATGCCCGACTGCATGCTGCCGATGGTGTCCTTGCCGATGACGCTGGTTGGCGGTTTGAAGATCTCCACCCGGGGCAGTTTGGAGGCGCGGGCGAAGAGGGCCTCGGCGGAGATGCCGATGCCTGGCGTGATGGCGCCGCCTAAATACTCGCCTTTCTGGGAGATCACGTCGAAGGTGGTGGCGGTGCCGAAATCGATGACGATCAGTTCGGTCTTGTAGCGATGGTAGGCCGCCACGGCGTTGACGATACGGTCGGCCCCCACCTCATTGGGGTTGCTGTAAAGGATCGGCATGCCCGGGTAGGACCTGGCATCGATCCAGTGGGGGGCGTGGCCCAGATACTTGCGTACGAAGGCGTCCAGGATGTTCACCATGGGCGGCACCACGGAGGAGATAGCGGTCTTCGTGATCTGGTTGAAAACCAGTCCGCCGCGGGCGAAGAGGCCGGCTGCCAACACGTTGAATTCGTCTTCGGTGGTGTTGCGTTCGGTGCGAATGCGCCAGTGGGCGGTCAGCCGGTCGCCGTCATAAACCCCCATGACGATGTTGGTGTTGCCGACGTCGATGACAAGCAGCATAAGCGATATCCTTTATTCCATAACCTGAAACCTGGGCCTAAAACTTAAAACCCATTTCTAATCGCATCCAATACCCTCACCATCGCCCTCGTGTTGGCCACATCGTGAACGCGGACGATATGCGCGCCATTGACGATGGACATGGCCACGGCCGCCTGGGTGCCGGTTTCCACTTCGGGCCTGTCCGCCTTGATCTCACTCCCCAGTTCTTCCGACAGGAGTTTGCGGATGAAGGCTTTGCGCGATGGTCCGATGAGGATGGGGGCTGCCAGGTCGGCGAACTTGTCCAGCTGCTGGATGAGCTGCAGGTTGTGGTGCAAGGTCTTGCCGAAGCCGATGCCCGGATCGATGATGATATGCTCGCGGGCGATGCCGGCCGCTACGGCCCGGTCCATGGCCGCTTGCAGGAATTGATGCACTTCCCCGACGAGATCGTCGTATACCGGGTCGATCTGCATGGTGCGGGGCGATCCCTTCATGTGCATGACGATTACCGGCACCCCATGTCGGGCCGTCACCGCTCCCATATGCGGGTCCAGGGCCAGGGCGCCGATGTCGTTGACCATGGCGGCGCCGGCATTCAGGGCTGCATCGGCCACGGCGGCCTTGGCGGTATCGATGGAGATGGGTATGGAAATGCGGCCGGCCAGGCGCTGGATGACCGGCAGCACACGGGCCATTTCGTCCTGGGCCGATACCTCCCGGGCAAAGGGCCGGGTGGATTCTCCGCCGATGTCGAGGATGTCGGCGCCTTCGGCCACCAGCCGTTCGGCCTGGGCCACGGCTAGATCCGTCCCATAGAAACGGCCGCCGTCGGAGAACGAGTCCGGGGTCACATTGACGACGCCCATGATCGCCGTGCGCCGGCCCAGGTTCAATTCGAAGTTCTTCCAGCGTAACGTATGGGTACGCATGCCGGCTGCCTATGCGATGCCTGCATTCTTTTCAATGGAGGCCTGCACCATGACGGGTTCGACTTTGTCGGTCTCCTCCGACCGTTTAGGCAGCACGATGCCCGGCTCCACCTTGAGAATCAGCTCGTCGAGCTCTTTGCCTAGGACTGTCTCTTTTTCCAGCAGCAGGTTGGAGAGGGCATGCAGGGTCTGCATGTGCTCCTCCAGGACCTTTTTGGCGACGTCGTAGGCGGCCTTGATCAGACGGGCCACTTCGGCATCGATCTTCTGGGCCGTGGCTTCGGAGTAGTCGCGGTGCTGGGCGATCTCCCTTCCCAAAAAGACATGCTCTTCGCCCTGGGCATATGAAAGCGGGCCCAGTTCTTCGCTCATGCCCCATTTGCGGATCATCTGCTGCGCCAGTTCCGTGGCCTGCTTGATGTCGTTGGAGGCACCGGTGCTGATGCGGTTGAAGACCAGCTCCTCGGCCACCCGGCCGCCGAACGCCACCGACAGCTCGCTTTCCAGCTGGTCCTTGTATTTGAAGTCGCGTTCTTCGGGCAGGAACCAGGTGACGCCGGCAGCCCGGCCCCGGGGGATGATGGTGATCTTGTTGACCGCGTCGGTGTGGGGCAGGAAGCGGGCCACCAGGGCGTGTCCGCCCTCATGGTAGGCCGTGGTTTTGCGATCTTCTTCCCTGATCACCTTGGATTTGCGCTCCAGCCCCATGTAGACTTTGTCTTTGGCGTCTTCGAAGTCCACCATCTCCAGTTTTTCTTTGGCGCGCTTGGCGGCCAGCAGGGCCGCTTCGTTGACCAGGTTTTCCAGGTCGGCACCTGAAAAACCAGGGGTGCCTTTGGCCAGGTTGATGACGCTCACATCGCTGGCCACGGGCGTCTTCTTCATGTGCACGGTCAGTATCTTCTCCCGGCCGCGGATATCGGGCAGGTTGACCACCACCTGGCGGTCGAAGCGGCCCGGCCGCAGGAGAGCGGGGTCGAGAACGTCGGGCCGGTTGGTGGCCGAGATCAGGATGACGCCCTCATTGGATTCGAACCCGTCCATCTCCACCAGCAACTGGTTCAGGGTCTGTTCGCGTTCGTCGTGGCCGCCACCCAGGCCGGCGCCGCGGTGGCGGCCGACGGCATCGATTTCATCGATGAAAATGATACAGGGGGCGTTTTTCTTGCCTTGCAGGAAGAGGTCGCGCACGCGCGAGGCGCCCACGCCCACAAACATCTCCACGAAGTCCGAACCGCTGATGCTGAAGAAGGGCACTCCGGCCTCCCCGGCAATGGCCCTGGCGAGCAAGGTCTTGCCGGTTCCAGGCGGGCCCATGAGCAATACTCCCTTGGGAATGCGGCCGCCCAGGCGGGTGAATTTCTTCGGGTCGCGCAGGAACTCCACCACTTCGCTGAGCTCTTCTTTGGCCTCGTCGATACCGGCCACGTCTTCGAAGGTCACCTTCTCCTGGCTGTCGGACATCAGCCTCGCCCGGCTTTTTCCGAAAGAAAGCGCCTTGCCGCCGCCCGACTGCATCTGGCGCATGAAGAAAATCCAGACGCCGATGAGCACCAGCATGGGAAACCAATTGAGCAGAATTGTGTACCAGGGCGATTCGCTGGGGGGCTTGGCCTTGATGCGAACATCCTTGTCGCGCAGGATTTTGATCAAGTCGGGATCGTCCGGAATATAGACCCTGTATTTGCGGTTTCCGCTGTCCGTGGCGGTCAGCTCTTTACCCTGGATCGTTACCTCGTCGATGCGGTTTTCGTCCACCATGGCCAGGAACTCGGAATATCCCAACGGCGATTCGGCGATGTTCTGCGCGTCGAACATCTTGTAGAGCATGATCATCATAAGGACTATGACGCACCATAACGCCAGGTTTTTATAGAAAGGATTCAAAAATGTACCTCCTGAGAAATATCACGCTGGGTCGTGCCGCAACGGTGAGCCCCACAATAATGCCGTTTGGGGCTTTTCGCAAGAATTATCCTTGGTTGCCATGGCCTATGGTTGTGGGTGCTGCATGTGAAATCGGCCACTTGGCGAGGATGCCGATGGGGCTGCCGCCGTGGAGCCGGGGCGCTGGATCTGCTGGATCTTAGGCCCCAGCCTGCCTGGTAATATAATAAGGTATGCCTCGGCCGAGCGAACCCTTCAGGCCTCCAGGTGATCAATGGACCTCCCAGGGTTCAACCCACACCCGCAGGACCTGGCGCAGATCCGGCGTTACCGGTGCGGCACCGCTGCGGCGCAACCCCGCCACCCAAATGATATCGTTGCCGCAGAGCAGCAGCGGAATCCGGCATCGCCGCTCCCGGGGAACCTTGTGGTTGATGAAGAGCGTTTTAAGCTTCTGGCTGCCTGCAAGGCCGAATGGCCGCAGGCGGTCCCCCGGACGAAAACTGCGTACTGACAAGGGGCCCTGCAGCCGGGCCGGATCCAGGAGAATTTGCCGCTGGTCCTGGTTTTTCAAGGCCTCGGGACGGGGCGCAGGGACCATGTCGAAATGCAGGCGGCAACCGGCTTCGGGAATCTCCAGCGTCAGCGGCAGATTACCGGGCCAGCGCAGATCATAATGGTAGAGTTGGGGCAACGCTGCGGCACCGGGTCTTCGCGGCTGGGGATCGGCCTGAAAACACAGCGTCTCCTGGATACGCGTGGCCGTCAGCTTCACCGGCAGGTGCAGGCGCCGGCCCGTTTTCCCGGGGCCGAGCAGCCCGATCAGCGCCTCGATGTGCGCTGCGCCCAGCCGCAGCAGGTGGCCCTGCCACTGGCGCAGGGCCATCCGCAGGATGCGCCGCTGCATAGGGCGGGGCCATGCGGCGAGCACCGGCACTTGCAGGACGAGGCGTTGGGCATCCGATACACCGATGGCTTCGGTCAGGGCCGGTTGCAGGTGTGCCTCCAGCCAGCACTCTTCTTCCCAACAGATCATGGCCGTATGGTTCAAGACGCGGGTCAGGCTGGGGTTGAACGAGGCCCGCAACAGGGGCAGCAACTCGTGGCGGATCCGGTTGCGTTGGAAATGCACGTCGGCATTGGACGGATCCTGGGCGTAGGCGATGGCATGGCGCGCCAGGTAAGCCAGGATTCGGTCGCGCCGCACCGCGATCAGCGGGCGGATGATGCCCGGCGCGCGCACGGGCGGAATGCCGGCCAGTCCCCGGATGGCGCTGCCGCGCAGCAGGTGCATGAGTACCGCTTCGGCATTGTCGTCGGCCTGGTGGCCCAGGGCGATCTTGGTGTATCCGTGATCTACCGCGGTCTTGTGGAAGAAGGCATAGCGTCGCAGTCGCAGCTGCTCTTCCAGCGAGCCTCCGGACGGAAGCGCCTCGATCCGGGCCGAATGGACGGCAATGCCCAGGTATTGGCCAAAGGAGTGTACCAGCGCCGCCTCCCTTTGGGCGGCTTCCGGGCGCAGGCCGTGATCCAGATGCGCCAGCCCCAGGCGCAGATTCCAACGCGGTGCCAGCAGGTAGAGCAGATGCGCCAGTGCCATGGAATCCGGTCCGCCGGAAACGCCCACCAGTACCGCGTCGTCCCGATCCAGCATGGCGTGGCGCTGGATGGTACGTGACACCTTGGCGGCCAGGGGATCGCGAAAGACGGTTTTCTTCTGTGTCCTCATGCCCGGGTTTCTAAGGGAGGCAGGCGGGAATGTCAATAAACCCGGCGGCCAAATCGCAAGCGCGGGGCGAAGCGTTGTCCTGTCTTGATTCTTTGCGTTATTGACCAAGGCGGTATTAGGTCTTGAAAAAGCGCGCCGCTCTCTCTATAGTGCACCCCCTGGTTGTGCTAGGTGGGGAGTTAGCGGTGCCCTGTACCCGAAATCCGCTATAGCGGGGCCGAATTCCCTTCCGAGGGTTATACCGAAGACATGTCTGTCTGTCGACCGGTCGCCGCGCAACAAACGGTCACGAACCTCGTCAGGTCCGGAAGGAAGCAGCGATAAGTGATGCGGTTTGTGTCGCGGATCGATCCCGGTCATATGCAGGCGAACATGGGATAGGAAGATTCGAAGAAGGGTGCACAACCAACTTCTTTCCACAGCTTTCCCTGACCATTCCACCCTCTTGGGTTCCTTGACATCCCTGCAAGCCGACTTATTTTTTGCTCACTTTTCGGAGACACATTAATTGTGTGCATTTTCAATGGAATAGGGATTTTTTAGGCCACAAACGGGAGCAGATCGCGGGCGGCGCCGAAAAGGCTGTGCAGGCGTCTCCGGACAAAAGATTTTAAAGAAAGAGGAACTTTGGGGGCATGAGCAAGCACGACGAGATTCAGGAGGAAACCGATCTGGCCACGAACGAGAGCGATATGCAAAGCGAACCGGCGGCAGAGGCGCCGACCGCATCACCGCTGGATGACCAGACGGCGTCAGTTCAGGACGAACTGGGCAAACAATTGGCGGAAGCCCAAAAGCAGGCCCAGGATAATTATGACCGCCTCCTGCGCGTGTCGGCCGAATTCGAGAATTACAAGAAGCGGGCCAGCCGTGAAATGCAGGACGTGGTCAAATACGCCAACGAGCGGATGGCCAAAGAGTTGCTGGGGGTCGTGGACAACCTGGAGCGGGCCATCGCATCGGCCAATCAGACCACAGAGGTCGACCGTGCCTTGATACAGGGGGTCGAGTTGACCCTCAGCGAGACTCTCAAGATTCTGGAACGACATCACGTGACGCCCATTGAGGCGGTGGGCCAGCCTTTCGACCCCAACTTCCACCAGGCCATGATGCAGCTGCCGTCGGCAGACCAGCCGCCCAACATGGTGGTTCAGGAACTGCAGAAAGGCTATCGAATCCATGAGCGTCTGCTGCGGCCCGCGCTGGTCGCGGTGTCCAAAGCCGCCGCTGCGGAAAAACAGAATGAAGAATAACGACCGAGTCCCCATGCAGGATTTGAGAGTCGATGGATGAATACTTAAGGAGGAGAGCAAATGGGTAAGATCATTGGAATTGACTTGGGCACGACCAACTCGTGCGTCGCCATCATGGAGGGGAATGAAAGCAAGGTGATCACCAACCCCGACGGCGGGCGCACCACCCCTTCCATCGTGGCCATTTCCGACAGCGGCGAGCGGCTGGTAGGCCAGATTGCCAAGCGTCAAGCCATCACCAATCCGGAAAATACGGTGTTCGGCGTCAAACGCCTGATCGGGCGAAAATTCGAGTCCGCCGAAGTGCAGAACGACATCAAGATTTTGCCGTATAAGATCAAGCGGGCCGAGAACGGGGACGTGCGCATCGATCTGCGGGGCAAAATGTACAGCCCGGCCGAGATCTCCTCTTTCATTCTGGCTTACATCAAGAAATACGCCGAAGATTACCTGGGAGAAAAAGTCAGCGACGCGGTCATCACCGTTCCGGCCTACTTCAACGACAGCCAGCGCCAGGCCACCAAGGACGCCGGCAAGATCGCGGGCCTGAATGTACTGCGCATTATCAACGAGCCCACCGCCGCCTCGCTGGCTTACGGCCTCGATAAGCGCCGGGAAGAGAAGATCGCGGTCTTCGACCTGGGCGGTGGAACGTTCGACATCTCGGTGCTGGAAATCGGCGAAGGGGTCTTCGAAGTCAAGGCCACCAACGGCGACACCCACCTGGGCGGCGAGGATTTCGATCTGCGGGTGATCGAGTATCTGGCGGCTGAATTCAAGAAGGAGCAGGGCATCGACCTGCGCAACGATAAGATGGCCCTGCAGCGGCTCAAGGAAGCGGCGGAGAAGGCCAAGATGGAGCTTTCCACCTCCATGGAGACCGACGTCAACCTGCCTTTTATCACCGCCGACGCCAGCGGCCCCAAGCATTTGAACATGAAGATCACCCGCGCCAAGCTCGAAGCGCTGGTGGCCGACCTGCTCGACAAGCTGGAAGGGCCCTGCCGCACGGCCCTGAAGGATGCCGGGCTGAAGACCTCCGACATCAACGAGGTCATCCTCGTGGGCGGCATGACCCGCATGCCGGCCGTGCAGGACCGTGTGCGCAAGCTGTTCGGCAAGGAACCCAATCGCAGCGTCAACCCCGACGAGGTGGTGGCCCTGGGTGCGGCCATCCAGGGCGGCGTGCTCAAAGGCGACGTGAAGGACGTGCTGCTCCTCGACGTCACCCCGCTCTCCCTGGGCATCGAAACCCTGGGCGGCGTCATGACCCGGCTCATCGAGAAGAACACCACCATTCCCACGCGCAAGAGCCAGACCTTTTCCACCGCGGCCGACAACCAGCCGGCCGTTTCCATCCACGTGCTCCAGGGCGAGCGCGAGATGGCGGCCAACAACAAGACCCTGGGCCGTTTCGAGCTGGTGGGCATTCCACCGGCTCCCCGCGGTGTGCCTCAGATCGAGGTGACCTTCGACATCGACGCCAACGGCATCGTCAATGTATCGGCCAAGGATCTGGCCACCAGCAAGGAGCAATCCATCCGTATCACGGCTTCCAGCGGTATGAGCAAGGCGGATATCGAGCAAGCGATCAAGGACGCCGAGCTGCATGCCGAAGAAGACCACAAGAAGAAGGAACTGATCGAGGCGCGCAACCACGCCGACAGCCTGATCTACTCCACCGAGAAATCCATGAAGGACCTGGGCGACAAAGTCGATGCCGCCACCCGCACCAAGGTGGAAGAGGCTTCGACCGCGTTGCGCAAGGCCATCGAAGGCGAAGATGTGGCCGAAATCAAGCGCCTGAGCGAGGCCTTGACCCAGACGTCCCACAAGCTGGCCGAAGCCATATACCAGCAGACGGCGCAGAAAGAGCAGGCAGCCGGTGCCGAAGCCGGCCCCGGCCCCGGCGCCGCGGGCAAATCAGCCAGCGACGACGATGTGGTGGATGCCGATTTCGAGGAAGTCAAAGGCGATAAAAAGTAAAAGGTCGAGACACCGACCGTGTAAAACGAGAATCCCGCCGCTGTTGAATCCAGCGGCGGGATTTTTTTGTTGCCTTAGGATCATCCGGGGATCATTCCGGCTGGCTCCACTGGAAATATCTGGCGACATATTGATAAAATGCCGGCCATTGCGCGATCGCTTCTTCCAGTTTGGCTCTTTCCGCAACCATGTCGACTTCTTCGTTGCTCATCTCCAGAATGGCATCGGAATAGTCGGCGTCGAAGATAATGGCCTTTGGCTTTCTCTCCTGGTTCGACCAACTCTGCCACACCGGCAGCCCCCAGCCGTTGGGATTGCCCGTATGGGCGAAATTGGCCAGGTACTTCATCATGGCATCCGACAGCGCCAACCGTCCCGGGGTATCGTTTTCCGGATTGTAGCCGTAGCCCCACAGGCTCTCGTCCGCTCCGAAGAAAAAGGGGATTTCCATCGCATGTCCCGCGCCATAAATAAAGTCGAACGGGGAGGGGCCTGAACCGGGACCGCCCCAGTTGAACTGGTAGGCCCAGACCTTGGGTTGCTGCTCTTTCAGGGCCCGCGCCCGTTCATCGACATATTTGCCCCGCCAGTTGCGGCTGCCGTAATATCCGGTTACCTCATAAAGGTCCTTGTCCAATTGGGTCGGCAGAACGTCATCGATACTGGGGATGGTGCCGTCCAGCACCGCGATCAAATTGAACCATGGCAGACCGAAGGCCCCACCGTACAATGGCATGAACGCCTTGGTCTCATACTGATTGGCTCCCAGGATGATGGGTACTTTGTTGTATTTGCCCGAGCGTATGGTGGCCACGACGCTGCCGGGAATCACAAACCCATCTTCATAGGCGTTGTAGGTGCCGATGGTGCCATACAGCACTTCCAGCAGGTCGCTATTGCTTTGACCTCGCAGGTACGCTTCCTGTTCGTCGGGAGGCCAGGCATTCCATTCGGCGCGGGTCAACCCATCTTTGGCCAGCAGCTTATCGATGGTGCTTTCCGCCAACGCCTCGCCCGTTGCCACCGGAATGGTGCTCATGCCGCCGCTTTCAGACATGGCGCGATGGAACAGCCCCTTGGCCAGGGGCGAGATCACCAGGCTCATGACATTGTGGGCGCCGGCCGATTCCCCGGTGATGGTGACATTCCGCGGATTGCCGCCAAATGCCTTGATGTTGCGGCGTATCCACTTGAGTGCCTGGATATTGTCCAGGGTGCCAAAATTGCCTGAATCGTCCAACGCCGAATCGCCATGGCGCAGGGCCGGGTGGGTAAACCAGCCCAGAGGCCCCAGACGATATTGGACGATCACCACGACCATATCGGATTTGGCCGCGATGCGGGAGCCCTCATAGTCGTTGGCGGTACCGAAGTTGTTCGATCCGCCGTGGATGAAGACATAGACCGGCAGATTTTTCTTCAAATTGAGCGGCCGATAAACGTTCAAATAGAGACAATCTTCACTGCCGACGGCATAGGATTGCCGCTGCCATTTTTCGGTTGTGTACAACTGGGTGCAGGGGACGCACTCGTGAGTGGCATCCAGAATGCCCCTCCAGTTCTCGGGGGCTTGGGGGGCCTTCCAACGCAGGTCGCCAACCGGCGGTTTGGCAAACGGAATACCGGTCCAGGCAACGGTCCCTTCCGTCGTATAATACCCGTTGATCTTGCCATTCTGGATCTGCACCAATTTGGGAAAGCGCTTGTGACCTTGAAAAGCGGATCCGTCATCGATGCCGACCGTGGTTATGGCGAATGCGACAACAGCCAAGAGGCACACAACCTTGAACAGGCGCAGGCGTAGCGGTCTAAATCGTATTTTTCCCATAGTCTTCATTTTGTCCCCCCCATCTTGGATTAAAGATAAAGTCCAGAAGAATTGAACATGGTGAATGAATTGCGCCGGCACCTCCTTTCTACCGGGCATCCGTCGGCCTCGGCCGGAAAATGGGCTGACGCCTGTTGGGACGTCCCTCTGGCCCTCCCCTTGAAATTCGGTCCCGGATGGAGACAGGATCGCCCATCCCGATTGGAAAGGGACAACGGTGCCCTATGCGGATCTGTCAAGTCGCTGATGTGGATCGTGGAAATCGAATAAACTATTTATTGGCATAGGAGGGGCGCTTGAACAAGAACAAATGGCGATGGGACTTTTGGTTCGGTATGGCCGAACAACGATAACGGCATTTGCGCGTGCACCCGGATGCAATGGGACCGGGTCGACGAGGGCGCACTGTCAAATCTGAAAGCTCTCTTTGGCGCCGCCGAATTTCTCCCGCAGCTTGGGCTTCTCGATCTTGCCGGTGGGGTTGCGGGGGACATCGTCGAAGAAGATTTTGCGCGGGCGCTTGTAGCGGGGCAACGCCTCGCAAAAGACCTGGATCTCTTCTTTGGTCAGCGTCTGGCCGGGCTTGACCTTGATGATGGCCGAGGCGATCTCGCCCAGGCGCGGGCTGGGCAGGCCGATGACTGCCACGTCCTGGATCTTGGGATGGTTTTGCATGAACTCTTCGATCTCCACGGGGTAGACATTCTCGCCGCCCGTGATGATCACGTCTTTTTTACGATCGACCAACCAGATGAAGCCTTCGTCGTCCTGGCGGGCGATGTCGCCGGTAAGCAGCCAGCCGTCTCTGAGCGCCTGGGCCGTGGCTGCGGGGTTGCGGTAGTATTCCTTCATGACGCCCGGGCCCTTTATGATCAACTCTCCCGGGGTGCCGGCCGGGACATTGCGGAGCTGGTCGTCCACGATGCGAAACTCCCAGTCGAAGCCGGGCACTCCGATGGCCCCCACCTTGTGCATGTTTTCCAGCCCCAGGTGGACGCACCCCGGGCCGGTGGATTCGGTCAGGCCGTAGTTGGTGTCGTACTGGTGGTGGGGAAAGATCTTGCGCCATTCCCGGATCAGGCTGGACGGCACCGGCTGGGCGCCGATGTGCATCAGGCGCCATTGATCCAGCTTGAAATTCTTCAGCTTCACGTCGCCGCTTTCGATGGCAAACAGGATATCCATGGCCCACGGCACCAGCAGCCAGACCACGGTGACCTGCTCCTCGGAGACCGCTTCCAGGATCCAGCGTGGCTCGATGCCTTTGAGGATCACCGCCTTGGCGCCCACGATGAAGTTGCCGAACCAGTGCATCTTGGCGCCGGTGTGATAAAGTGGCGGGATGCACAGAAAATTGTCCCGGTGGGTCTGGCGATGGTGATGATTCTCGATGATGCAGGCCGCTTCCAGGTTGCGGTGGGTGAGCAGGGCCCCCTTGGGCGTGCCGGTGGTGCCCGAGGTGAAGTAGAGCGCCGCATCGTCGCTTAGATTGATATCCACTTCCGGCGCGAAGTCCGGCCGATCTTTGATGAATTCGGAATAGGCCCGGGCATAACCCGGTCGCAGCGTTTCAGGCCCCACGAAGAGGTAGAGCCCCACGGTGCGGTCCAGGACCGGCTTGACGGCGGCGATGCGCTCGATGAATTCGGGCCCGAATATGATCACCCGCGCTTCTGCCAGCCGGGTGCAGCTCTGGATGGTGTCGGCGGTGAAGCGGAAATTCAAAGGGACCGCCATGAGGCCGCCGCGCAGGATGCCGAAGTAGATCGGCAGCCACTCGATGCAATTGGTCATCAGGTGGATGACACGTTCCTTGGGGCGCAGGCCGCTGGCCAGAAGGGCGTGGGCCAGCTGGTTGGCCTGGCGGTCGAATCCCTGCCAGGTGATGGTGGCACGGTGGTTGCGGGCCGGGTCGCGTTCGATCAGGGCGATCTCATCGGCGTACATGCGCGCGTTGCGCGCCAGAATTTCGGTAATCAGCATGGGGCCCACCTCATCATCAATGTCATCGACGGTCCGGAGCAGATGGCAGGCCATAACAGAGTCCCCGTTGTTTGGCAAGGCGACCGTGGCGGGCCGCCGAAGGCCCGGGTGTAATTTTCGCTTGAATGTGGTTTTCTTAAAGAATATAGAACCTGTTTTCACCGAAAGCGCTCCCGCGACCCGGACGACCTGCTTCCGCCGCTGGCGGTTTCTCATATCGGGGTGGCCGAATCCAACGAACGTCGCGGGTTATAATCCATGGATGAGGGGAATGGAAAAATGAAAGTACTCGTGAGCGACAATCTGGGAGAAGTGGGCATTCAGATGTTCAAGGATGCGCCGGGTATCGAGGTGGATGTCAAGACCGGCCTCAAACCGGAGGAGCTCAAGGCGATCATCGGCGATTACGACGCTTTGGCCATTCGCAGCAATACCAAGGTGACCGAGGAGATCCTCTCCGCCGCCACCAAGCTCAAGGTGGTTGCCCGGGCCGGCATCGGTCTTGACAACGTGGATATTCCGGCCGCCACCAAGCGCGGCGTGGTGGTGATGAACACCCCCACCGGCAATGTGATCACCACCGCCGAGCACGCCATTGCCATGATGCTGGCCCTGACCCGCAAGATCCCCGAAGGCACCGCTTCGCTCAAGGATGGCCGCTGGGAGAAAAAGAAGCTGGAAGGCCGCGAACTCTATCAAAAAACCCTGGGCGTGGTCGGCTACGGCAAGATCGGCTCCATCGTGGCCGATCGGGGCCGGGGATTGCGCATGCGGGTGGTGATCTACGATCCGTTCGTACCGCCCGAAAAGATCCGGAACGACGGCTATGAGGCCCTGAGCCTGCAGGAGCTGTTTAAACAAGCCGATTACATCACCGTGCACGTGCCCAAGATGAAGAACACGGCCAACCTGATCAACAAAGATGCCTTCGAAATGATGAAAAACGGCGTGATGGTGATCAACTGTGCCCGGGGCGGCATCGTCAACGAGGCCGACCTCTACGAAGCCATCAAGGCCGGGAAGGTGGCCGGTGCGGCCCTGGATGTATTCGAGACCGAACCGCCGGGAAAAATTCCGCTCCTGGAGCTGCCCCAGGTGATCGCCACCCCCCACCTGGGCGCCTCCACCAAGGAGGCCCAGAGCAACGTGGCCATCATGGCGGCGCAGCAGATCATCGACTACCTGACCAGCGGCACCATCGTCAACGCCGTCAACGTGCCGTCCGTCACCGGCGAAGCGTTGGAGAAAGTCGGCCCCTACATCAAGCTGGCCGAGCAGCTGGGGTTGCTGCAGGCCCAGTTGTGCAAGGGCGCGCCCAAAGAGGTGGTGGTGGAGTATTACGGCGATTTCAAGGGCATCGACCTGTCGCCGGTCACCACGGCCCTGCTCAAGGGCCTGCTCACACCCATGGTCAAGGAGGTGGTCAACTTCGTCAACGCCCATGTGATGGCCACCCAGCGTGGCATCAAGGTGACCGAGACCACCATCGGCAGCCATCCGGAGTATACCTATCTGATTACGGCCAAGGTGGTGACCACCGAGGGCGAAACGGTCGCGTCGGGAACGATCTTCGGCAAGCAGGATACCCGCGTCGTGCGCATCAACACCTTCCGCCTGGAGATGATCCCCCTGGGGCACATGGCGCTGATCCACAACCTGGACATCCCGGGTTCCATCGGCGAGATCGGCACCACCCTGGGCAGTCATAAAATCAATATCGCCCGCATGCAGGTGGGACAGGAAGAAGGCGGCGAGCACAACATTATCTTCCTCTGCACCGACACCCCCATTCCCGAGCCGGTGCTGGAGGAGCTGCGCGCCCTGCGCACTGTCAAATCGGTGATCCCGTTGGAGTTCTAAGTCCAGGCGGGCCGCCCCACCCCCCCCGGCGGTGGCGGCCCATCGGCACGAATGATTGCCTAAGCAGAGGAGAGGCGCATGAGCGAAGAGAAAAAAGCCGATACGGGCGCCAAGGCCGATCGCCACAAGAGCTATCCCTTACCCAAGATCGATTTCTCCACGTTTATCTTATCGATCAACTCTTCGGCCCTGGTGCAGCTCGGGCTCATTGAAGACCCGGCCTCGGGGCAAAAGACCAAAAATCTGGACCTGGCCAAGCAGACCATCGATCTGCTGGCCATGCTCGAAGAGAAGACCCGTGGCAACCTGACGAGCGACGAAGAAAATATCCTCAAGAACCTGCTCTATGAGCTGCGCATGCTGTACGTCAAGGAGAAGGGCTAGGGTTGGCCAGTCCCTTCATCGAGCTGCTGGCGCCGGCCAAGATCAACCTGTGCCTGCATGTGCTCGGCCGACGGCCGGACGGATATCACGAGCTCTATTCCCTGATGTGTCCGGTGGCGCTTTACGATCGGTTGCGGTTGACACCGGGCGGTGACGTCGACCGGATCGCCTGCGATGCATCCCTGGTTCCCGCCGATGACACCAACCTGGCCCTCAAGGCCGCCAGGCTTTTCAAGGCCGCCTTGTCGGCTGAGGGCCACCGTTGCGTCGAAGGCGTCCACATTCACCTGGAAAAAATCATTCCCGCAGGCGCCGGACTGGGCGGCGGCAGCAGCGATGCCGCCGCCGTGCTCAAAGGGTTGAATGCCCATCACGGCCACCCCTTTGACCGCGAGCGGCTGTGTTCCCTGGCGCTGCGCCTGGGCGCCGACGTGCCATTTTTCATTGATGCCCGCCCGGCCATCGCCCGGGGCATCGGTGAACAATTGACTCCCTTCGAGGGACTTCCCCCGCTGTGGGCGGTTCTGGTCTATCCGGGCTTCGGGCTTTCCACGGCGCAAGTCTTCAAGGGACTCAATTTGGGATTGACAAAATCGAAAAAAAAACTTAGGTACTTGCCCTTTAAAAATGGAAATTTCAGTGCGACCCACCACTTGCACAACGATCTGGAAGCAGGGGTGGGCGACCACTTTCCGGTCATCGAAAAAGTCAAGCGGGCGCTTCTGGAACAAGGCGCCATCGGTTCCATCATGACCGGCAGTGGCTCCGTCATATACGGACTTTTTGCCGATGAACTCGGCGCGACCAGGGCCAAAGCCGTGATGGACCTGGGGTTGATGCCTGGGCAGCGGAACTTCGTGGCCAGGCTGCTGGTTTGAGTCTCGAAGGTTGATTATCGTACTGGAGTTCATGGATATTTTTGCTGGGGCGTCGTCAAGCGGCTAAGACACAGGATTTTGGTTCCTGCATCCGGAGGTTCGAATCCTCCCGCCCCAGCCACTTTATGGCCGCGCGCCATCGAATGGATACCAGCGCCGGCAAGGGGGCATGACACGCCGTGGCAAGCAGAACACTCAACGATTTCTGGATCTTCTCCGGGAACTCCAACACTTCACTGTCAAAGAAGATTTGTGAGTATCTGAAAATGCCCCTGGGCGGGGCCAAAGTGACCACCTTCAGCGACGGCGAGATCCAGATCGAAATCGAAGACAACGTCCGCACCAAAGACGTCTTCATCATTCAATCCACCTGCAACCCCGTTAGCCACCATCTGATGGAACTGCTGCTGATGATCGATGCCATGAAGCGCGCATCGGCCAGCCGCATCACGGCCGTTATCCCTTACTACGGCTACGCCCGACAGGATAAGAAGGTCGCGCCCCGGGTTCCCATCAGCGCCAAGCTGGTGGCCGACCTGATCACCACCGCCGGCGCCAACCGGATCATCACCATGGACCTGCACGCCGGCCAGATTCAGGGCTTCTTCAACATTCCGGTGGACAATCTTTTTGCCGCGCCGGTGATCCTGCGGTACATCCGCAAGAATTTCACCAACGATATCGTAGTGGTGTCGCCCGATGCCGGCGGTGTGGAGCGGGCCCGGGCATTCGCCAAGCGTCTGGATGCCAACCTGGCCATCGTGGACAAACGCCGTTCGGCGCCCAACGAAGCCAAGGCCATGGCCGTCATCGGCAATGTGAAGGACAAGACCGCCATCATTCTGGATGACATGGTGGATACGGCCGGCACCCTGACCGAAGCCGCGGGGGTGCTGCTCAAAAACGGCGCCTCGGAAGTGCACGCCTGCTGCGCCCATCCCGTACTTTCCGGACCGGCCATCGGCCGCATCCAGCAATCGCAACTGAAAAGCCTTATGGTCACCGATACCATTCCGCTCACCGCGGAAGCCGCCGCCTGCGACAAGATCAAGATGCTCTCCATTGCCGAACTGGTGGGCGAAGCCATCATTCGTAGCAATCGGGGAGATTCGGTGACCTCTTTGTTCGTCTAACGCCATTTTTTGTTTTGAAGGAGGATGTTTCTTTGGAAACCATCGCGTTAAAAGCTGAAACTCGCAAGACCAAGGGGAACAGCCCGGCCCGCGCCCTGCGCCGGGAGGGAATGGTGCCGGCGATCCTGTACGGCCCCAGAACCGAGCCGAGCATGCTCACCCTGAAGGCCTACGATCTGGAGCTCGTCATGAAAAAGGGCGGTCTGGGACGTACCGTCTTTAGCCTGGTCGTCGACGAAGGCACCACTTCCCGACCGGTGATGATCAAAGAGATGCAACGCCATCCATTGAACAAAGCGGTGCTGCACGTGGACCTCTACGAGGTTTCCATGGATCGCAAGATCCGGGTGCGGGTGCCGGTCATTGTCACCGGAAAAGCCGTGGGCGTGGAGAACGGCGGCGTGCTGCAGATCATCCGGCGCGAGCTGGAAGTCTACTGCCTGCCCAACGAGATCCCGGACAATGTCACCATCGACGTGACCAGCCTGGATATCGGCAATGCAGTGCATGTGGAAGATATCTCTCTGCCCGGCAATGTGGAAATACCCCATGAAACCAACTTCACCGTTCTGACGGTTTCGGCCACGCGCCGTGAAATGGAGGCCGGTGCCGAGGCTGCGGAAGGTGAGGCTGCGACGGCTGAAGGCGAAGCCAAGAAAGAAGAAACCACCCAAGCGTAGCGGGTTTGCGCCCCTCGCCGGAGAATTGATGGCAGCCGATGCCGGAACGAAGTGTGCACCTGGTGGCCGGACTTGGCAATCCGGGAGCGGAGTATGCACAAACGCGCCACAATGCCGGCTTTATGGTCTTGGATCGGTTGGCTGCGGACCATGGGATCGACGTTCAGCGGCGTAAATTCGAGGTTCTGTTCGGCCGCGGGCGCATTAAAGGGGTGGAGGTCGTGCTGGCCAAGCCCCAGGCTTACATGAACCGCAGCGGACCGCCGCTGCGCCAGTTGGCCGAGTTTTTTAGAATTCAATCCGAAGCAATGGTCGTTGTCCACGATGACATCGACTTGGCTTTTCAAAGATTAAAAATCAAAGAGAAAGGGGGCGATGGCGGACACAAGGGAATAAGATCGATCATCGATGCCTTTGGAGGAGGGCACTTCGCCCGGGTCCGACTGGGAGTCGGACGCTCCGTAAAGGGTGTGCCGGTCGTGGATCATGTGCTCAGCACCTTCGGACGCGACGAACAAACCGGCCTTGAAGAACTTCTCCAACGCGCCTGCGATGCGATCACGATGATTTTGTGCACGGGTATCACAGAAGCCATGAACCGATTCAACCAAGATCCAAGCAAACTTTTAAAGTAGGGAGGAGAGAATGGACGTTGCAATGAAGAATATTCCGCTCATTTGTACGTTAGTCGGCGTCGCCGGCGTGCTCTTTTCGATCATCCTGGCCACCGTCGTCAAAGGTGCGCCTGCTGGAAATGAAAAGATGCAGAAGATCGCCAATGCCATCCGGGAAGGCGCCATCGCCTACCTCAATCGCCAGATGAAAAGCATGGGCATCGCCGGCCTGATCATCTTCATCGTGATCTTCGCCACCATGGGCGCCAAGACCGCCATCGGCTTCCTCGTCGGCGCCGTGGCTTCTTTCTGCGCCGGTTATATCGGCATGCGCGTTTCGGTCATCGCCAACGTGCGTACCGCCGAAGCCGCGAAGAAGGGCCTGGCCGCCGGTTTGGCCATGGCTTTCAAGGGCGGCTCGGTGACCGGTATGATCGTGGCCGGCCTGGCCCTGACCGCTGTGGGTGGTTACTACACCGCTACCCATGACGTCACCGCCCTGGTCGCCCTGGGCTTCGGCGGCAGCTTGATCTCCATCTTCGCCCGGTTGGGCGGCGGTATCTTCACCAAGGGTGCCGACGTCGGCGCCGACCTGGTGGGCAAGGTCGAAGCCGGTATTCCCGAAGACGACCCCCGCAACCCGGCCACCATCGCCGACAACGTCGGCGACAACGTGGGTGACTGCGCCGGCATGGCCGCCGACCTGTTCGAGACCTACGCCGTGACCGCCGTGGCCGCCATGCTGATCGGCCACCTGATGTTCCCCAAAATTCCCATGGCCACCGAGTTCCCCCTGATCCTGGGCGCCATCTCCATCATCGCCTCGATCATCGCGATCTTCTTCGTCCGCCTCGGCAAGAGCGAGTACATCATGGGCGCTCTGTACAAAGGCATGTTCGGCGCGGCCGTGATCGCGGCCGTCGCCTTCTACTATGCCTGCAGCAAGTACATGACCGGCCTGGGTGAAATTTCCGCCATGAACATCTACTACTGCACCCTGATCGGCCTGATCCTGACCGTCGTCATCGTCATCATCACCGAGTTCTACACCGGCAAATACAGCCCCGTGAAGGGCATTGCCGAAGCCTCCACCACCGGCCATGGCACCAACATCATCGCCGGTCTGGCCGTTTCCATGCAGTCGACCGCTGCGCCGGTCCTCGTCATCTGCCTGGCCATCTTCCTGGCCTACGACTTCGGCGGGCTCTACGGCATCGCCATGGCCGCCATGTCCATGCTCTCCATGACCGGTATGGTCATCGCCATCGACGCCTACGGCCCCATCACCGACAATGCCGGTGGTATCGCCGAGATGGCTGAGATGGATGAGAGCGTGCGTGCCGTCACCGATCCGCTGGATGCGGTGGGCAACACCACCAAGGCCGTCACCAAGGGTTACGCCATCGGCTCCGCCGGTCTGGCCGCCCTGGTGCTCTTCGGCGCCTACGTGGAAGAGTTCGCCCTGCGGGGCGGCGAGAAGGCCGCTGAGGCCATCAAATTCGACCTGTCCGACGTGAACGTCATCATCGGTCTGTTCATCGGCGGTCTGCTGCCCTACCTGTTCGCCTCCATCGCCATGAAGGCCGTCGGCAATGCCGGTGGCGCGGTGGTGGACGAAGTACGTCGTCAGTTCCGCGAAATCCCGGGCATCATGGAAGGCACCAGCAAGCCCGATTACGGCGCCTGCGTCGACATCGTCACCAAGTTCGCCCTCAAAGAGATGGTGGTTCCGGCGCTGCTGCCCGTTGTGGCTCCGCTGCTCGTGGGCTTCATCCTGGGCAAAGTGGCCCTGGGCGGTCTGCTGATCGGCTCCATCGTCACCGGCGTGTTCGTGGCCATCTCCATGACCACCGGCGGCGCGGCCTGGGACAATGCCAAGAAATACATCGAAGACGGCCACCTGGGCGGCAAGGGCAGCGATGCCCACAAAGCGGCTGTTACCGGCGACACCGTCGGCGACCCGTACAAAGACACTGCCGGCCCGGCGGTCAACCCCATGATCAAGATCCTCAACGTGGTGGCCTTGCTCATGGTTCCGTTCCTGATGTAACCGCAGCAAACGCCTGCATTTCAGGCGCACGATCCTCAAGGATCGGCTCCCCATGGGGGCCGATCCTTTTTTGTTGCAAGCAACCAGCGGGAATGGTATGTTTAGCACCTATTCCGGCGCTTCAGGTGCCGTCAACAGCTTACTTGGAACCCTTATGGCCAAATCCTCCGAAGAAAAGCCCACGCCTCCCAAAAGCAAGTCCGCCCGCTTCAAAGTGGGTGACCTGGCCGTTTATCCGGCCCATGGCGTCGGGCGCATCGAAGCCATCGAAACCCGCGTGGTCAATGGGGAAAAGCATGACTTCTACATCATGAAGATCCTGGAAAACAACATGGTCATCATGATCCCCACCTGGAACGTCGAGTCGGTGGGGCTGCGGGATGTGATCGGCGAAAAAGAGATCCCCAAGATCATGGATGTGATCAAGGCCAAGCGTGATCTGGCCATCGACAACCAGACCTGGAACCGGCGCTACCGGGAATACATGGACAAGATCAAAACCGGATCGCTTTTCGAAGTCGCCGAAGTGTTCCGCGACCTGTCGCTGCTCAAGATGAACAAGGATCTTTCCTTCGGTGAGCGCAAACTCTATGACACGGCCCACACCCTGCTGATCAAAGAGCTCTCCACCGCCAAGAAGATCGATGAGAAAAAGGTAATTTCCGAAATCGAAGCCCTTTTTGCCGTCGGCACCGAAAAATAGCCGCTTCACACCTTCCAGTGAGCGCCGCCCAATTGGATGTCTTCAACCTGACCGTTGCCCCCGACGATGCGGGTATCCGCCTGGATGTTTTTCTGTCGCGCCGCCTGCCGGATTGTTCCCGTTCGCATGCCGCGCAACTCATCGAACAGGATCGCGTGCACGTGGATGGGATGGTGCGCAAAGTCGGCTATCGGCTCAAAGCCGGGGAACGCATCCAGGTAACCGTGCCGCCGCCGTCGCCGGTGCAGGTGATGCCGGAGCCGATTCCTTTTACCATTGTATACGAAGACGCCAGTCTCATCGTGGTGGACAAGCCTGCCGGTCTGGTGGTACACCCGGCGGCCGGACATGCCTCCGGTACCCTGGTCAATGGCTTGCTGCACCACTGCCGGGACCTGGAGGGAATCGGGGGCGAGCGACGACCGGGCATTGTCCATCGCCTGGACAAGGATACCTCCGGCCTGCTCGTGGTGGCTAAAAACGATCGGGTGCACCAGCACCTCTCCCGACAGTTCAAGGCCCGCCAGGTTCATAAAATCTATCTGGCGCTGGTATGGGGCACGCCGAGCGAAGAGAGCGGCCGCATCGACCGGCCGGTAGGGCGCCATGCCGTGGAGCGCAAGCGCATGGCCGTGGTGGCTTTCGGCGGAAGGGAGGCCCTCACCTTCTGGCGGGTTGCGGAACGGCTGCCCGGCGCCACCCTGCTCTCCGTGGAGCTCAAAACCGGCCGTACCCATCAAATCCGCGTCCATTTCCAATCCATCGGCCACCCCCTGGTGGGCGATCCGGTCTACGGTCGGAGCAGTCGGCCCAAACTAGCTAAAAACGCCGCCGACCCGGTTTTCCATCTGATTCGGGCCCGGCGTCAGATGCTGCACGCTGCGCAGCTCTCTTTCATCCACCCGGACAATGGGCAGCCGCTCTCTTTCGAAGCACCCCTTCCTGCGGATATGGCGGCCCTCTTGGGAGACTTGCGTGCTGCGTTTCTCCCGGCCTGACCGGCACGGTCTTGGATTCAAAACCCTGGCTTGACGGATAGGACCCAATTGATTAGCATCCAGCACATGACAATAACAGGAGGATGCCCATGAAAAGATCTCTGCGCTTTGCTCTGATCGGGATGTTGCTGTTGGCACTGGCCGGGCCGGTGCAGGCAGCCGAAACCCAATTGATCCTGGCTACCGGCGGCACGGCCGGTACCTACTATCCGTTCGGCGGCGCCATGGCCCGTATCTGGAACACCAAAATTCCGGGCATGAACGTGACCGCCCAGACCACCGGCGCTTCGGCCGAAAACGTACGTCTGATCAATAAGAAGGAGGTTGAACTGGCTTTGGTCCAGAGCGATACCCTGGATTTCGCCTACAACGCCAAGGAAGCTTTCAAGGAGAAGCTGACCGGCATGCAGGCTGTGGCCGTGCTCTACCCAGAGATCATCCAGGTGGTGGTGGCTGCCGACAGCCCGGTGAAATCCTTCGCCGACCTGAAGGGTTTGAAGGTAGGCGTAGGCGCCCCGGGCAGCGGCACCGAAGCCAATTTCCGACAGTTGCTGGATGTCTATGGGATGAGCAAGGAAGACCTCAAGGCCAACTACCTCTCTTTCTCCGAAAGTGCCGAACAGTTCAAGGATAAGCACATCGACGCCTTTATCGTCACGGCCGGCCTGCCCAATGCGGCGATTCTGGACATCAGCACCCAGAACAACATCCGGCTGCTCAATATCGCCCCCGATATGGTGGAAAAGCTGTCGGCCCGCTATCCATTTCTCTCCGCGGCCACCGTTCCGGCCAGCACTTACAAGGGCTTGAATGCGGATGTCAAAACCGTGGCGGTCAATGCCGTGCTGATTGCTTCCAGCCAGCTGAACGCGAATGTGGTCTACCAGCTGACCAAAGCTCTCTTCGAGAATCAGAAAGAGCTGGCCGAAGCTCATGCCAAGGGGGCCGAGCTTACGCTGCAGACGGCGGTCAAGGGTGTATCCATTCCCTTCCATCCCGGCGCGGTGAAGTACTACAAAGAGAAGAAAGCGATGTAGGCGAAGCGGGGCGCTTTGACCGATTCAAGCACTCGGAAGGCAGCAGGGCAGAGCCGACGACTCCTGCCCTGGCTGCTGGCCGGCGTTGTGGCGGCACTTATCGTCGCAACCTGCCGGTGGCCTCTTTTTGAAGTGCTGCAAATCACGCACGACCAGAACGGCCAGGTGTTGTACTGCATCCGGGTGAAATCGGGCGAAGAGTTCGTGCTGTCCTATGTTCATTCGGTCAACCGCAGACCGGTCTACGACACCTTGCGGGCGGCGGGGGATCACCTGGTGATCGTCGGCTCGCGCTTTGACAGTTTCGGCGCCGGTATGCCGGACGGCTCCGACGGGAGGCTTTTCATTGCGTCGGATGGATGGCTGGTGTACCAAGTGGAGCGGCCGGTGCCCGAGGTGGTGGTGCGGGTGGGGCGGGTGGCCGAGCACACCCTGCACATCAAGGGAACAGACCTGGCCCTGGCGCAATTGGCGTCTCCCGGCAGCCCTCTGAGGGTGTCGGCGAAACGAATTTCGATCATGAATCTCGTAAAGGACAAGTGTGCCGCGTGGCAGTAGACGCCGCCGACGAACCCATCTCCAAGGAAGCCCTGGAAGAGATCATGCGCAAGGTGGACAAAGAGGCCACCGCGCGCAAACTTACAGGTTGGCCGCGCTGGATTGTGTATGTCATCGGCGTGGGCTGGTCCGTCTTCCAGGTGTGGACCGCGGCCTTCGGGCTGCTGCCGGCCCAGCTGCAGCGCTCCATCGCCCTCTCGTTCGCCCTGGCGCTGGTTTTTTTGCTCTACCCTGCGCGTGTCTCCGGAGACCAACGGCTGCGCTGGCACCACTGGCTCGTGGCTGCCGGCGCGGTGTATGTGGGACTCTACCTGGCGTTCAACTACATGCGCATCATGGAGGCCGGCGGCGATTACACCAATATGGATTACATCATGGCCGGCTGCGGCATCATCGTGGTCCTCGAGGCCGCGCGGCGAACCGTCGGGCTGCCCATCACCGTCCTGGCCGTGGCCTTCCTGCTTTATGCCCATCTGGGAAGTTACCTGCCCGGGTTCTTCAGCCACCGGGGTTTCTCGCTCCAGCGCATCGCCTCCCACATGTACCTGACCACCGAGGGGATTCTGGGCATCCCCATGGGGGTCATGGCCTCGTTCATCTACCTCTTCGTACTCTTCGGCTCGTTCCGGGAAAAGACCGGCCTTGGGCAGCTTTTCATGGACATCGGCAACGCCGTGGCCGGTTGGGCCTCGGGCGGGCCGGCCAAGATGGCCGTGGTCACCAGCGCCCTGGAAGGAACGGTATCGGGCAGTTCGGTGGCCAACACCGTGGAGTCGGGCAGCCTGACCATTCCCATGATGAAGCGTCTGGGCTACCGCCCCGAATTCGCGGCCGCGGTGGAGGCCTCTTCCTCCACCGGCGGTCAGATCATGCCACCCATCATGGGCGCGGCGGCCTTCATCATGGCCGAGTTCCTCAACATGCCTTATCTGGATATCGCCAAGGCCGCGGCCATTCCGGCTTGTCTATTTTTCTTCGGTGTCTTCATCGAGGTGCACCTGGAGGCCAAGCGCTGCAATCTGCGCGGCCTGCGTCGGGACGAACTGCCGCCCTTCGGTCGCGTGATGCGCGAGCGCGGCCACCTGATCATCCCGCTGTTCGCCATCATCGGGTTCCTGGGCTCCGGATTCACGCCGCTCTATGCCGCGCTCATGGGCCTGGTCACTTGCGTGGGGGTCGGGGCCGTGCGCAAGGCTACCCGCATGACCCTGCGTGAGATCCTGGATGCCTTTGAACTGGGGGCACGCAATGCCGTGGGGGTCACCCTGGCCTGCGCCTGCGCCGGCATCATCATCGGCGTGGTGACCCTGACCGGCCTGGGGCTCAAAATGGGCAACGGCCTGGTAGCCATGGCCGGCGGCAATCTCTTGCTGACGCTGATTCTGACCATGATCACGTCGCTGGTCCTGGGCATGGGGGCCCCCACCACGGCCAACTACATCATCACGGCCACCATCGCCGCGCCGGCCCTGATTCAGCTCAAGGTGCATCCTCTGGCGGCGCACATGTTCGTTTTCTACTTCGGCATCGTGGCCGACATCACACCGCCGGTGGCCCTGGCCGCCTATGCCGGGTCGGGTATCGCCCGATCCGATCCATTGGCCACCGCCATCAACTCCACCAAGCTTTCCATCGGCGCTTTTCTCGTGCCTTACATTTTCGTATTCAACCCGGCCATGTTGTGGGTCAACACCACCACCGCCGGTTTGATCCAGACGCTGATCACCTCCTGTTGCGGCATGACCGGCGTAGGCGCCAGCATGATCGGTTATCTTTTAGGCCCCATGAGCTGGCTGGAACGGTTCATCTTCTTCGGTGGCGGCATACTGCTGATCGATCCGGGGACCTACACCGATCTGGTCGGGATGGCTGTTTTGGGAGTTGGGGTCGCGATCCAGATCTACAAGAAACGGCGCATCGCCGAAGAAATCAACCTGAAATCTGAAGTTCACTGACAGGAGGCCTCCTCATGAAACTAAAAAATGGTGCCGAGTACATCGAAAGCTTACGCAAGGTTCATCCGCGGATCTACTACAAGGGCAAGCGCATCGAGGATGTGACCCGCCATCCGGCCACGGCACCCCATGTGCGCGCGGCGGCCATGACTTACGCGCTGGCCAATCAGGCGAAATACAAGGACCTGGCCACGGCTACTTCCCATCTCACCGGCCACACCATCAGCCGCTTTACCCACATACACCAGAATATCGAAGATCTGATCAAGAAGATCAAGCTGCTGCGGGTGCTGGGCCAGAAGACCGGCACCTGTTTCCAGCGCTGCGTGGGATTCGACGGCATCAACGCCGCCTATTCGGTGACCTACGAGATCGATCAGAAGTACAAGACTGATTATCATGAGCGCTTTAAACGCTGGTTGATCGGCATTCAGGACGAAAACAAGATGGTGGTGGGTGCCATGACCGATCCCAAGGGCGATCGTTCCAAGACGCCGGCCCAGCAGAGCGATCCCGACCAGTTTGTGCACGTGGTCGAGCGGCGGCCGGACGGTGTCGTGATCCGGGGCGCCAAGCTGCACATGACCGGCTCAGTCAATTCCCACGAGATCCTGGTGATGCCCACCACGGCCCTGGACGCCCAGTCCAAGGCCTATGCCATCGTCTGCGCCATCCCCATCGATGCCCCCGGCATCACCCTGATTTTCGGGCGCCAGGCCGGCGACGACCGCCGCGACCAGTTGGAGCGCATCGATGTGGGCAAGCCGCGCTTCGGCGCCGTGGGCGGCGAGGCCGTGATCGCCTTCGAGGATGTCTTCGTGCCCAACGAGAAGATCTTCATGGATGGCGAGACCGAGTTTGCAGGCCTGCTGGTCTACCGCTTCGCGGCCCATCATCGCGCCAACTACGGCGCCTGCAAGACCGGCCTGATGGACGTGCTCACCGGTGCGGTGAGCTATCTCTCCCAGATCCAGGGTGCGTCCCAGGGCTCCCACGTCAAAGACAAGGTCACCGAGATGATCCACCTGAGCGAGACGCTGTACAGCTCTTCCATCGCCTGTTCGGCCGAAGGCAAACCGACCCCCTCGGGCGCCTACCTGGTGGACACCATGCTGGCCAACGTGTGCAAGCACAACGTGACGCGCTTTCACTTCGAAGTGGCCCGTCTGGCCGTCGACATCGCCGGCGGCTTCATCGCCACGTTGCCCAGTGAGTACGACCTTGAGAGTGAAGAGGTAGGCCATCTGGTGCAGAAGTACTTTTCGGGCGTCGCCGATATTCCCGTCAAGGAGCGCATCAAAATCGGCCGGCTCATCGAGGCCATGACCGGCGGCACGGCCATGGTGGAGTCCATGCACGGCGCCGGTTCGCCCCAGGCCCAGCGCATCATGATCTTGCGTGAAGGCCGGCTGGACGAGAAGATCAAGCTGGCCAAGGCGCTGGCCGGCATCCCCGGCAAGAAGCGCAAGAAATAAAGAAGAAGGGTATTAGCTCGCCGGCATATGGGTGCTGGTGATCTCCGCCAGCAGCTTGCCCTGATTACCGAGGATGCGGGTGCGGATCACGCTGACCCGGCGGCCCTGGCGCACGAAGGCGGCATCGGCCGTGATGTCGCCTTCCTTCTGGTTGCCGAACAGAGAGGTGTGCAGATCGATGGCCAGGGGAAAGTTCTTGCCGCGTGCGTCGGCCGGGAGGGATTCCAATACCAGCACCGAGGCCGTGACATCGGCCAGCCAGACAAAAGCGCCCGCCTGCACAACGCCGAAAGGGTTCAGCAGGCCAGGCTGGATCGGCATGCGGCTGACCACTCGTTCAGGGCCGCGCGTTTCGATGAAGAACTCCAGCGCACCGCTGCGGCGGGAAGATTGGATGTGTTCCTGAAGGGGCGTCATTTATTTCTCCTTGACCACTCAGATGGCTGCCTGACTTCTGGTTCGATATAGTACTTCGAACATATTACTTGCCGATATAATACCCCCGCGGATCGAAGAGCCGCAGCAGCGTCAAGTCTTCCTTGCGACCGATGGACAGTCGCTTCAAGGCAGGCGCCGTCTCCAGCTGCCAGCCGACATTCTCTTTGATCCTATCCATGCACTGGGCCTCGGTCTCGTCCGGATCGGCGGGCAGGTAGGCGGTCAGGGTGAAGGTGTCGCGCCCTTCCAGCTTCTCGAAAAGGCCCACATCGGTGACCAGGGTGCGCACCCGGCGACCGGGATAGGTGATGTAGGGCACCTTTTCCACCAGACGGTGGCGGCCGGCATTCATCACCACCAGCGACTCCTGGTTGGTGGAGGCGATGTCGTTGGCGCCGCCCGAGCCCACCAGGTAGATCTTGTCCGAGATTTTGGTGGAATTGGCATTGCCGTATGGGTCGATCATGCCGGCCCCCAGCACCCCCAGGCAGCGGTTGGTGGCGCCGCCCACGTTGTAGCCCAGGGCGGTTTCGATATTGGCGAGCATTTTACAGGCATGCATGTTATGGAAGCTGAACACCGCCGGGTCGGAAGTGCGGGGCAGATACCCGTACATGCCGATCTCGGCGATCAGGTCCACTTCATGGGATGTTCCTTTGAGCGAGTAGGCCGCCAGCCAGGCGGCCAGGTTGGAGAGGCCGATGCCGGCCAGCATGTTTTTATACCCCTTTTGCTGGCAGCGTTCGGCGATGATGCGGCCGGCAGCCAATACCAGGCGCTCGATGGCGTTGGGCGCCTTGCTGAAATCCAACCGCGCCGACTCGGCGATGGTCTCCGGCAGCCAGGCATCCACCGCGGCCTTGCCCTTGAGGTAGAGCAGCCGCTCGTTGCCGAGGCGTTCCAGGTAGTCTTCGTGATCCCGAACCGATAGAATCCATTCCTGGACGAAGCGTTCGAAGGCGGACTCGTCTTTGGTGGCTTCGTTGACCATGGTCATGAAGTCGTAGTCCGGGAAATAGGCATGGGGTCCGAACTCGGGCAGGCCGTGCTGCATCACGCCCAGGGGGTGGGCGCCGAAGGGCGCCTCGACCACGGCCAGCACCGAATAGGCCGGGATGCGCACCAGGTGGGCGTGCTGGCGGATGAATTCAGTGGGCACGATCTTGTCCACGCTGACGATGACCCCTTTGGCCGCGGCCCAGGCGCCGAAGGCATCGCCGGCCAAAGGATAGGTCAATATGGTGTTGCCGCTGGTATCGGCCACGGCACCATGCACCATGGTGACGTCCGGCTGGAAGGCTTTGAGCAGGCCGATCTGGCCCTGGCCGCCGAAGGGATTGTCGATGACCTTGAAGGCCGCTTTGTTCTCCTCGGCCATGCTGCTGCCGATCAGCGAATGGGTGGGGATGAAGTCCCAGCCGAACGCCGCGGCCATGAGCCGCTGGGGGATGGTGCGCATGGTCCAGCTTTCCAGATGGATGTCGCCCGTGGCGACGGCGTTTTGAACCACGGGACATGGTCGCGGACTCGGGTAGTTGATGCCGGCAAAACTGGTGAGCACCCGGGTGGCGATGCGGTTCTTGATCAAGGCGACCAGGTGCAGGTTCAGCGAGGGGGCGATGATGGTGAACTCCGGCTGCCGTTGCCAGAAGGCACGCACCAGTTCGTACACCAGGGCACCCACGCCGGCTGTGAAATGCAGGGCCATGCCGGGTTTTACATGGCGCGCGATGGCCTCCTTGAGTGAGCAGCGCTTGTCTTCGCCCTCGGTCACCGGCAGGGCCATCTTCTCTTCGATCAGCTTGCGAATCGACGGTTCCATCCATCACTCCGTGTCAATGGGTTCTGTATTTTTAGCTTTTCCGGGCCAATTTTGCTGCATTGGGAATCGAGGGCGTCAAGTGCGGCTTCGGGCATGGGTTTGCACTCTCTTGATGGGTTTGCACTCTCTTGAATGATCTCGACGCTTGCGGCTTGAAACCTGCTCCTTCAATATGTGAAGGTCAGGCAGGCGTGTCCGCTGCCGAATGGAATCAAGAGTATGGCAGAAGGTCTGGGGCGTGTCAACGCGCAAACCGGAATTTCATTCGGCATAATCGAACGGTGTTGCAATTTTTTGTTTACAGCGACCTGGGGAAGCTGATAGGGTGTGCTCGCCATCAGATCGAAAGCAAATCATTTGCGTCCAGGACGGGCAGCCGGAGTGCATCGATGATCCAGCCGTTCCAGATCTCAGCTTTGAACGCCCGGGATTTCCATGCCATGAGCCAGATCGCCCTGGGCCACCGGCCCGGGACGCTGGCTGTCACGCATGCACGGCTGCTCAACGTCTATACCGGAGAACTGCTCGAAGACCAGAGCATCATCACCCACGGCCATTGGGTTGCCTACACCGGCACGCTGCGGCCGGAAATGCTCGGCCCGGCCACCGAAATCATCGATGTCGCCGGCAAAGTGGTCATCCCCGGGCTGATCGACGGCCACAACCACCTGGCCAGTTTTGGCGGTATCGCCGAGTTCGTGCGCTTTGCCGCGGTCAGCGGCACCACCCTGGTGGTGACCGAGTCCCTGGAGCCCTATGCCGTGGCCGGGTATGACGGGGTGGTGGATTTTCTGGAGGCCCTGGCCGACCAGCCCATCAAGATGGCGGCCACGGCGCCGGCCATGATTTCCATCAGCCCGCGGCTGCTGGGGGTCGACGGCGAGGACCTGGCGCACCTGCTGGCCCGCGAAGAGGTCCTGGGCCTGGGCGAATCCTATTGGCAGGGGGTGCTGCAGACGCCCTGGCGAATACTGCCGGCCATGCGCGCGACCTTGGCCGCGGGCAAGACCATCGAAGGCCATTCCGCCGGCGCCCGCGACGGCAAGCTGGCCGCTTATACCGCCCTGGGGGTCACGTCGTGCCACGAGCCCATCACCGCCGACGAGGCGCTGGCCCGCCTGCGGTTGGGCATGCATGTCATGGTCCGGGAGGGCAATGTGCGCCGCGATCTGGCGGCCATCGCCGCCATCCGGGGGGCCGGCGTGGACCTGCGGCGTCTCACGGTGGTCTCCGACGGGGTGGATCCCCGCACCCTGGTGACCGACGGCTACATGGACCGTGTGGTGCAGAAGGCCATCGACTATGGCTTTGGGCCGGTGACGGCCATCCAGATGGCCACGCTCAATGTGGCCGAGCATTTTGGCATCGATCACCTGGTGGGTGGCATTGCGCCGGGGCGCTTTGCAGATCTGGTGGTCATCCCGGAGATCGAACGCATCCAGCCCGAGCTGGTGGTGAGCAACGGGCGGGTCATCGCCCGCGACGGCAACCTGACCGTACCGGCCCGTTCGCATGCCTTCAAGGCCCAAAGCCGCCGATCCATCGGCTTGACCGAACCGGTGGGCGCCGAAGATTTCGTCATCCGCGCGCCGGGCAGCGGCGAGACGGCGCCGGCGGCGGTGATCCAGATGGTCACCGATCTGGTCACCCGCGAAGAAGTGGTGGCCCTGCCGGTGCGCAACGGGTGCATCGAAGCCATGCCGGAACAGGATCTGCTCAAGGTGTCGGCCGTGGATCGACGCCTGACCCCCGGTCGGTGTTTCACCGGGCTGATCCGGGGTTTTGGTTTACGCGCGGGCGCCATGGCCAGCAGCGCGGCCTGGGATACGGCCAATCTCATCGTGGTGGGGGCCGCCGACGAGGATATGGCCCTGTGCATCAACCGCATCCGGGAAATGCAGGGCGGTCTGGTGGTGGCCCGGGCCGGCGCCATCCTGGCCGAACTGTCGCTGCCGGTGCTGGGGCTGATGGCCGATCTGCCCATGGAAGCGGTGGCCGGGCAGCTCCAGCGCATCGATAGGGCCGCCCGGGAGCTCGGGACCCGGCTTGCCGATCCCATCCTGACCCTGGCCACCTTGACCAGCGCCGCCATTCCCTACTGCCGCATATGCGAAGAAGGGCTGGTGGAGCTGAAACAGGGCACGCTCAAAGGGGTCATTCGCAGTGCAAGGTAAACATTTGCATCTGGAATGGAGTCTACGGCAACAGGTGAATCGGCGTCAGAATTTGAACTTGAAAACAATCGGCTTGTGTGCTTTCTTGTTACTTGCCGTTGGATTGGATCAGGATTCATCAGCTGAGGGGGTGGTGAACATGGCAGGGTACACGTGTCCAGAATTCATCACCCGTTCGCACGCCGGTTCACATCCCGTACCCCCGTTCATTTTTCTTCAAACCCGTCGTTTTCCGAAATTCCGGAAACCCATGAGAATACCCGATGGGCAGCCCACTCGGGTGCTCCCATAAAACAACCCACAAGACAGGAGGGGACGCACATGCTCAAAAGATTGCACGTTATTTTGACCCTAATGGCCCT
>CALMNL010000009.1 GCA_937868765.1 uncultured Desulfatitalea sp.
CCCGAAAGCATCAAGAACGACCACTCCGTGCGCAAGGAGTGGCTGGAAGTTTAAAAGCCGTTTCGAATCCCGGGTCAGGATTCGAAACGGCTTCCATGACGTCCGCAACCGCGCGGGGGGTCACGCCGCCGCGCGCACCTTGAACATGCCTACCAGGCGGTCGAGTTCTTCGGCCAGGGCCGACAACTCCTTCGAATTCATATTCACCTGGGAACTGCTCTGGGAAAGGTCGTTGGTCGAGTGGTTCACCATGTCGATCTGTTTGGCGATGTCCCCCGAGACCTGGGAGCTTCTGGCCACATGGGCATTGACCCCGCTGATTCCCTGGGCGGCCTGGGAGACGTTGTCCGCGATGTTCTGGGTCGTGGCCGACTGCTCCTCCACGGCGGAAGCGATGACCACTACGTGTTCGTTGATATCCTTGACCACCCCGGTGATCTTGGCGATCTGGGCCACCGTGCCGCTGGTCGACCGCTGAATCCCATCCACCCGCTGTTTGATCTCCTGGGTCGCTTCGGCGGTCTGGCGTGCCAGCTCCTTGATCTCGTTGGCCACTACGGCAAAGCCCTTGCCGGCATCACCGGCCCGGGCCGCTTCGATGGTGGCGTTCAAGGCCAGCAGATTGACCTGTTCGGAGATTTCGGTGATGGTTTCGATGACCTTGCCGATCTCCTGGGCCGATCCGCCCAGCTCATCCACCTGGGATGAGGCCGTCTCGGCCTGGTTGACCGCATCGCCGGTGATCACCCGCGCCTTGGAGGCACTCTGGGTGATTTCGTTGATGGTGCTCGACATCTCTTCGGCCGCCGAAGCCACCATGTTGACGTTCACCGAAGCCTGCTCCATGGTGGCGGCGATGGAGGTCATGTTTTCGCTGAGCTGGGTGGACGATTCCGAGACGCTCAACGTCTCCTGGGCCGCCTTTTCGGCACCGTCGGCCAGGGCGTCGGCAATGCCGGCCAGGTGAAGGGAAGCCTCTTTGAGTTTGATGGAGTTGCCTTTGACCTCGGCGACGGTGGCCTCCAGTCGGTCGAGGAACAGGTTGAACCACCGGCCGAGCTGTCCGAGCTCATCCTCCGAGTGGACCTTCAGCCGCTGGGTCAGGTCGGCCTCGCCCTCGGCGATATCTTTGAGGCGTACGACCATATCGGTCACCGGTCGCACGATGGCCCGGGACTGCAGCCAGGTCAGGGGCGCGGCCAGCAGCATGCAGCCCAGGCCGACGACACAGAGCACCATGATCATCTGGCGATTGTTGGCCTTGGCCACGGCATCCGGCTGCAGCAGCGCCACAGCGCCGCTGTACCCGGCCGCATTGTAAAGCGGCAGCACACACTGAAAATATCCCTGACCCGCGACATCCACGGTGCCGAACACGCCCCGAACATTTTCCAGGGAGGCTTGCTCTGTGGTGAGGCCTTTCAACTCTGCGGTATCCAGGGTTTGGTAGGTCGCTATCTCGCCGGCCGACTGGGTCTCTTTTGAGAAAACCACTACGCTCATGCCGGTGATCCGATGGATCCAGGCGCTGAACGAGCCATCCAGGTCGGATTGGAGCAATACCGAACCGACCTGCTTCGGTTCCACTTTTTTGGTGGCGCTGTTGAAGGTTTCAGTGGTCACGGGGATCGCGACCTTCAAAGCGAGCTGCTGGCCGATGGTCTCAAAGCCCACCGACTCCTTCGAAACGGAAGCACCCGCCCCGGCGTTGTCCGTCCAACGGTTCTCCGAAGCCGGGACCACCTGGAACTGACTCTCCGTGGTGTTCTGCCCGCGGGGGACGAGGCTGTGGTGCAGATTCCCGTTTTCGAGAAAGCCCACCCGATACCCCTCCTGGCCCTCCACGACCGCAAAGGCCAGCAGCTTGCCCTCGCCGTCGTGCAGCGTGATGCGGGTCAACTTCTGGCCGGCCGCGGTGCGGAAGGCGCCGTCGATCAGTTCGTTGAAAGCATCCTGGGTCACGCCCGACGAATAGGAGACGGTGGCATTCTCGATGAGATAGTTCAGATTTTCCCCCACCCGATTGTTGACGATCATCTGACGCCCGGCACTCAGGACCGCGGCTTGTTTTTCCATCAGGGTGTGCCGCAACGTGGCCGTGGAGTTGCTCATGGCCTCCTGAATCAGAGACCGGTTCTGGCGCTGGATGATCATGGACACCGCCACCGTCGAAATGATGCTGACCATCACCAGCATGATCAGGGTATTGGCGGTGATCTTGGTTCCCAATTGACGTTTGGATAAGATGCTCATGGTTTTCCCTTGGAATTCATTTAAATAATAAATTTCAGGGCCGGGACCCCGCTAAAGCATTTATCGGTTGATGCGCAAAAAATATTTAGATTTATTTCATGTAGTGATTTCAGAAAATTATCTGAATGGAATTCATGCCGAAGGGGGCGCACTGATGGCGGGCGGGCCGTAAATATTGTTTGACAAAGAATGTGTGAGTAAGTATTACTCACCAAAACTTTGGAGCCTCCCGCCACCGATGAAACACAAGGGCAACACCAATCCCCCGGGCCGCCAGAAGATCATCGAGGCCCTCACGCGCCTGATGTGGACAAAAGAGTTCCACGCGGTCACCACCGCCGAAATCGCAGAGCTGGCCGGGGTCACCGAGGGGCTGATCTACAAATATTTCAAAAGCAAAAAAGAGCTGCTGCACCAGGTGCTCAACGAGCTTTTCACCCGCTTCAACCAGACGGTTTTCGAACGCGTCGCCCACAAGGCATCGGCCATCGAAAAGCTGGAGATCGTCATCCATTCCAGCCTCGAATATTATGCCGCCAACCGGGTCTTCGCCCGCATTCTGCTGCTGGAGGTGCGCAACTCGCCCGATTATTTCAGTTCCGAAGCCTATACCCGCGTCCGGGCCTATGCCGCCAAGATCCTGGAGATCATCCAGAATGGCATCCACAAAGGGGAGCTCAGGCCGGACATCGACCCTTTGATATTCAGGAAAATCATTCTGGGGACCATGGAACACGCCTGCCTGGGGGAGATCATCTTCACCCGGGAACTCGATGCCCTGGCCGTCACCAGACACATTTCAACCATCTTATTCAACGGTGCCAAAGCATGAACAACCAAATCAATGTCCAGAGCCTCATCGACGCCAGCCTCGCCGGCGGCGCCAACGTCATTTGTGAAGACGACGCCAAAGCCATCCTGGGAGGCTGCGGCGTTCCCACCGTCCACGAGGTGCGCACCCCCGATGCCCAGGCCGCCGCACGGGCGGCCGGCCAGATCGGCTTTCCGGTGGTGCTCAAGGCCGTCGGCAGCCAGATCCTGCACAAGACCGAGGCCGGACTGGTGGCCGTGGGGTTGAAAAGCGAAGCCGAGGTCATCGCCACGGCCGAGCGCATGCAGGCAAGCAGCCCCTATCCCATCGACGCCTTCCTGGTGCAGCCCAAAATCCTGGGGCAGCGGGAGTTTGTGGCCGGCCTGTTCCGGGACCCCCTCTTCGGACCGGTGGTGATGTTCGGCCTGGGCGGCATCTTTACCGAGGCGCTCGGTGACGCGGTGTTCAAGGTGGCGCCCCTGATGAGCGCCGACATCGACGCCATGTTCGCCGAGATCCGCTCCCAGAAGCTGCTGGGCGCTTTCCGGGGCGAAGCCGCCGTGGATAGAGAGGCGTTGCAGCGGATTCTAAAGGGCCTCTCGGACCTGGCCATGCAGTTCCCCCAGATCAAGGAGATCGACATCAACCCCGTCATCGTGCAGCCCGACGGCCGGCCGGTGGCCGTGGACGCCCTGATCGTCACGGGCCAGCCCGCAGCCGCGCCGGTCAAACGCGACGAAGTCAACCGCGCCACCCTGCGCTCCTGCTACTATCCCGAATCGCTGGTTTTCATCGGTGCCTCGGGCACCATCTCCAAGTGGGGCCACATGATCCCCACCAACCTGCTCAACCGCAACTTCAAGGGAAAGGTCTACCTGGTCAATCCCAAGGGCGGGCAGGTCATCGGCCGCCACGCCTATCGCTCGGTCACCGAAATTCCCGACGAGGCCATCGACCTGGCCGTGGTGATGATCCCGGCGGCCAAGGTCATGGCCCAGATCCCCCTGCTGCGGCAGAAGAAGGTCAAGGCCATGCTGCTGATCTCCTCCGGTTTCCGGGAGACCGGCCCAGAAGGCCGCCAATTGGAAGATGAAGTGGTGGCCGCGGCCCGTGAGGCCGGCATCCTGATCTTCGGGCCCAACACCATGGGCATCTGCAACCCGCACATCGATTTCTTCTGCTGCGGCGTGCATGTCTACCCGCGGCCCGGTTCGACCTCGCTGGTCTCCCAGTCGGGCAACATGGGCACCCAGTTGCTGGCCTTCGCCGAACAGCAGGACATCGGCATCCGCGCCTTCTCCGGCTCGGGCAACGAAGCCATGGTGACCCTGGAAGACTACATGGAAGCCTTCGAAGCCGACGAGTTGACCCGCACCGTGGTGCTCTACATCGAAAGCGTCAAGGACGGCGCCCGCTTCTTCGAGAGCGCCCGCCGCGTATCGAAGCAAAAGCCGGTGGTGGTGCTCAAGGGCGGGCGGACCTCCGAAGGCGGCCAGGCCGCCTCCAGCCACACCGGCGCCCTGGCCTCGGATTTCCGCATCTTCGAAGCCGCCTGCCGCCAGGCCGGCATCATCCAGGTCAAGCAGCCCATCGAAATGCTCGACCTCTCCGCCGTCTTCTCTTCGCTGCCCCTGCCCAAGGGCAACCGCGTAGCCATCATGACCCTGGGCGGCGGCTGGGGCGTGGTGACCACCGACCTGTGCGTGGAAAACGGCCTGGTGCTGCCCCCGCTTTCGCAAGATATCATCCAACGGCTCGACCGGATGCTGCCCGACTACTGGAGCCGCGGCAACCCCGCCGACATCGTGGGCGAGCACGACCCCAACATCCCCCGCACCGCCATGGAGGCCCTCATGCAGTGGGACGGCTGCGACGCCGTGCTTCACCTGGGGATTCACGGCCGCCGCATCCTGGCCGCCAAGATGCTCAAATCCATCGCCAACACCGACCCGTCCTACCAGCACGAAGACCTCGACCAGCTCAAGGCCGCAGCCGTGCAGATCGAAATGCAGTACATAAAGCACGTGGTCCAGCTCACCGAGAAGTACAAAAAACCCGTGCTGGGCGTCAGCCTGCTGACCGACGAAGCCTCCAAGACCCTCTACCGGATCGACGGCTGCCGCTACAAAGGGGTCTTCTTCCCCTCCCCCGAGCGGGCCGTCAAGGCCCTGGCCGGCATGTGCCGTTACCGGAAGTGGGTGGAGGCCAATAGATAGCGTCTATTTCTTCTTCTTGCTGAGTTCTTCCATCGTCCGCAGCACGGCATCGTAGTGCGCCTGGGTCTGGGTGGCGCTCTGAAAGACCAGGGCTTCGTATTCGAGTACCTGCTCGATAGTGGAGTGGCCGCCGTGGCGCAGCAGCTTCTTGGCTTCGCGGACGGCGCCGGCGGGCATTTGAGCGATCTGGGCAGCCAGGGCTTCGGCTTCGGCCAGCAGGGCTTCGGGGGCCACGACTTTATTGACCAGGCCGATCTCCAACGCCTCCTGCGCATCGATCATCCGGGCGGTGAAGACCAGTTCGGCGGCCTTGGCGTGGCCGATGAGGCGCGGCAGGAAATAGGAGCTGCCGAACTCGGGGGTGACGCCCACCCGGGCGAAGGCGAAGCTGATCCTGGCCTGGCTGGAGGCGATGCGGATGTCGCAGTTGAGCGGCACGGTGGCGCCGAAGCCCACGGCCGGGCCGTTGATGGCGGCGATGATCGGCTTGGGGAAGCCGATGAAGGCCCGGGGCAGTTCCACCCTGGCGGCGTTGGCGCTCTGGCCGCTTTCGCGGTAGGCTTCGAAGCGGCGTTTGAACATGGAAAGGTCGGCGCCGGCGCTGAAGGCGCGGCCCTTGCCGCTGAGGATCAATACCCGGAGATCGTCGTCCGTGGCCGCCGCGGCCAGGCAGTGCAGCAGTTCCTGGCTCATCTCCTCGCTCAAGGCGTTGAGCACCTGGGGCCGGTTCAGGAAGAGCAGGCCGATGTGGTTGCGCTTTTCCACGGCGATGGTGGTGTAAGTCATGATACCTTCCTTCCTTTTTGTACAAGCCATCTCAAAATAATCTTTTGGCCCAAACTCTTTGTTGGAGGCGGATGTCAAATCCTCGAAATATTTTTATATGTCTCCGGTTTAACATCCGCCTCCGCCGCGATTCTGAGCCAAAATCTTTATTTTGAGATGGCTTGTACTGATAAGATTTCGAGAGGCATGCTACCAAATCGGGACGGCCAATGCCAGGGGTTCCTGCGTGGCTTGACAGGCTGCTTGATTTCCCCCTATAGTGAGGCCCTGACCTCATCGCCCGCGATAACTCATCGAATTCCATATAGAAAGGTATTGAACGCCATGATGACGCCCCAGCAATACGAAGAGAGCCTGCGCAAGCTGAACCTGGAAGTGTACATGTTCGGCAAGCGAGTGGAAAATGTGGTGGACGATCCCATCATCCGACCGTCCATGAACGCCGTGGCCAAGACCTACGAGATGGCCCTGCGGCCCGAATACGAAGATATCATGACCGCCACCTCCCACATCACGGGCAAGCGCATCAACCGCTTCACCCACATCCATCAGAACGTGGACGACCTGGTCAAGAAGAGCAAGATGGGCCGCCTCATGGGCCGCGCCACGGGCTGCTGCTTCCAGCGCTGCGTGGGCATGGACGCCCTCAACGCCCTGTCCATCGTCACCTACGACATCGACAAAACCAAGGGCACCGATTACAACCAGCGTTTCCTCAAATACCTGGCCTTCGTCCAGGAGCACGACCTGGTGTGCGACGGCGCCATGACCGATCCCAAGGGCAATCGCAGCCTTCCGCCCCACCAGCAGGCCGACCCCGATCTCTTCCTGCACGTGGTGGAAGAACGCAAGGACGGCATCGTGGTCAGAGGCGCCAAGGCCCACCAGACCGGCGCGGTGAACTCCCACGAGATCATCGTGATGCCCACCATCGCCATGCGCGCCGAAGACCAGGACTACGCCGTGAGCTTCGCCCTGCCCAGCGACGCCAAGGGGATCGTCTACGTCATGGGCCGCCAGTCGTGCGACACGCGCAAGCTGGAGGCCGGCCAGCTGGACCGCGGCAATCCCTTCTTCGGCGGCCACGAGGCCCTGGTGGTCTTCGACAATGTCTTCGTCCCCTGGCAGCGGATCTTCATGTACAAGGAGTACGAGTTCGCCGGCAGTCTGGTGGAGAACTTCGCCTCCTACCACCGCCAGAGCTACGCGTGCAAGGTGGGCGTGGGCGATGTGCTCATCGGCGCGGCCCAGACGGCCGCCGAGTACAACGGCGCCGAGCGGGCCTCCCACGTGAAAGATAAGATCATCGAAATGAACCATCTCAACGAAACCCTCTACTGCGGGTGCATCTCCTGCGCCAGCGAGGGCCACCAGGAGCCCAGCGGAACGTATGTGGTGGACAAGCTGCTGGCCAACGTGCACAAGCAGAACGTGACGCGCTTCCCCTACGAGATCGCGCGCCTGGCCCAGGACATCGCCGGCGGCCTGATGGTGACCATGCCGGCCGAAGAGGATTTCAAGTCGCCCGCCACGGGAAAGTGGCTGGACAAATACTACGCCGGCAACTGCGACGTACCCACATTGAACCGTATGCGCATCCTGCGGCTCATCGAGAACCTGACCCTGGGCACGGCGGCCGTGGGCTACCTGACCGAATCGATGCACGGGGCCGGTTCCCCCCAGGCCCAGCGCATCATGATCGCCCGGCTGGCCAACATGGCGGAGAAGAAGAAGGCCGCCAAGAAGCTTTCGGGCATCGATGAGTAGAAAGCCCGCTGCGGTGACCGTCGGGTTGAAGTACTGCGGCGGGTGCAAACCCAATTACGACCGGGTGGCGCTGGTGGAAGATCTCCAGCGCCGCCTGGATGGGCAGGCGGTCTGGGTGCGAGCCGACGATCCGGCCGCCGAACTGATCCTGGCGGTGCACGGCTGCCTGACCGCCTGCGCCGATCTGGCGCCTTGCCAGGCGCAACCGATCTTCGCGATCAGCGGCCCGGAAGGGGCCGAGATCTTTGTGCGTCATATCCAATCCCTGAAGCGGCCGAAGTTCGCCGCACCCCCTTGAAAGGAGCCGGGCATGAAGCTTTCCAGAGAAGAGATCCTGACAGCATTAAAGCGGTGGAACGAGGCCTGGGGACGCTACGACCTGGAGGGTGTCCTGGCCCTCATGGCCCCCGACGTGGTTTTCGAGAACTGGACCGGCGGCAAGGCCGTGGGGCTGGAGGCCTTGCGCAAAGCGTGGCAGCCCTGGTTCGCCCAGCGCGATTTCCGCTTCATCGAAGAAGAGATGTTCGTGGACGAGGTGGATCAGAAGGTGCTCTTCCGCTGGCATCTGGAGTGGCCTTGCCCCGACAAAGCCCATGCCGGCCAGCAGGAGCGGCGCCACGGGGTGGATGTGATCCACTTGAAGGACGGCAAGATCATCAACAAATTGACCTTCAGCAAAACCACCCTTACGATCGGTGGTCAGCGCTGCCCCCTGCACCTGTGAAGAGGAGCCCGGAACACCTGTGGAAAAAATTCTGACGCGAAGCGGTGAACTGTTCGATTCCGGTTTTCGGTGAGCGGAAAGCGTGCTGCTGGCCGTGAGCGAAAGCAAAAATATTCGATCCGATCTCATCCCGCGCATCGCCACCGGCTTTTGCGGCGGGATTGCCCGTACCAGCAATATCTGCGGCGCGGTCAGCGGTGCCGTGATGGCCCTCAATATTTTTTACGGCCGGAACGATCCCGGAATGTTGCCCGAGAAAAGCTATGCCAAGGTCCGTGAACTGTTGGCACTGTTCGAGGCCCAATTCGGCACCGTCAACTGCCGCGATCTGACCGGCTGCGACTTGAGCACGCCGGAAGGCCGGAACGCCTTCAAAGCCAACAACACCATCGCGCGGTGCAGGCACTTGAGCCAGGAGGCCGCTCGCATGGCCGCGCAAATCATTGCGGAGACGGAAGCATGAAAGAAGCCATCCCAACGGCGGAGCGCTCGGCGCTGTTGCACTGCCGCGGCGTACGCGGCGCCACCACCGTTCTGGAAAACAGCCGCGAGGCCATTCTGGAGGCCACCCGCGAGCTGTTGTTCGTCATCATGCGGGCCAACCAGATGGCCCCGGAGGAGGTGGCCAGCGTCTTTTTCACCACCACCGTGGATTTGAACGCCACCTATCCGGCCCTGGCAGCGCGGCAGCTGGGCTGGTACGACGCGGCCCTGATGTGCGGCCACGAAATGCAGGTGCCCGACGGCATGCCGCGCTGCATCCGCGTCTTGATCCACTGGAACACGACCCGCGGCATGAAGGAGATTGTGCATGTCTATCTGCGCGAGGCCAAGTCCTTGCGGCCCGACCGCAAGAGCCTGCCCGAAATCCCCCTGGAAGAGATCGAGGCGGCGGCCAAGAATATCGATTTCAACGCGTTGGCCTATAATCCCGACGGCGATGAAAAATAATCGTGCGGATTGACGCAAGAAATTGGAATGCCAAGGTGTTTTTGCCTTTGGAAACGAAGATCGATGGTTCCCTTTGGTGATACGAACCCCTTGAAAGAAGGAGAACGCGATGGACAAGAAAGCCAAAAACGAGAAACGGAACAAAGTGATCGAGGTGTTGAACCAGGCCCGGGCCATGGAGCTGCACGCCATCAGCCAGTACATGAACCAGCATTACAACCTGGATGACATGGATTACGGCGAGCTGGCCGCCAAAGTCAAACTGATCGCCATCGACGAGATGCGCCACGCCGAGGCCTTCGCCGAGCGCATCAAGGAGCTGGGCGGTGAACCGACCAGCGAACCGGCGGCCAAGACCAAGAAAGGGCAGAAGGTGGATGCCATCTTTCCCTTCGACGCCGATCTGGAAGACAACACCATGGAGGTCTACAACGGATTTCTACTGGTGTGCCGCGACAACGGCGACAGCACCAGCATGAAGCTCTTCGAGACGATCATCGACGAAGAGCAGATCCATTTCAACTACTTCGACAACATCGGCAGCCACATCAAGGAGCTGGGCGCCGTCTACCTGGCCCAGATCGCCGGCACCCCCGCGACCACCGGCCCGGCTTCCAAGGGCTTCGTCTCCGGCCCGGCCGGCGCATAACCCGCCAGCGGCTCGCAGCCTTCATGGGCGCCGCTGCCCGTGCGGCGGCGCCTTGGGGCATCCCTTCCTTGACAAAAACAGGGGCGAATTTTATGGTAGCCCATTCTCTGGCCGTAGCGACGTGCCGCTGAATTCCAGCGTGGGCCGCGATCGGCATAACCCCTATATATAATGATGAAAAGCAAGCCACCATGCCTTCGGAACCCACTGTCTCGCCCTCTGTGCTGATGTTGATTGCCGGCGCCAAGGGCGCCATCGGCACCACCGTGGCCCTGGCCGCGGCCCAAATGACCAAAGATCCCGAGCCCATACTCTCCGGTCTGACCACCGCCCAGCGCTTCCCCGAACTCGGCGATTCCTCGCAGATCGCCGTGGCCGGATGGGACACGCTGCCGATTCCCGTCGAGGAGGCCGTTCGCCGGCACGGGGTGGTGCCCGAAGCGCAATGGCGGGACCATGCGTCGCACCTCTCCCGCATCGAGATCCGGCCGGCGCCGCCGGAGAAAGCGCCCCTGGCCGCGCAGGTGGAGGCCCTTCAGGGCGACATGCGCCAGTTTATGGCCCGCTATCCCTCGGCGCGACCGGTTCTGGTCAATCTTCTGCCGGCGGCCTGGGATATCGCCCAACTGCATCGCCTGGAGACGCTGGATGCCATGCTGCAGACAACGGCCTTCCTTCCCGATCTGGCCTATGTCCTGGCGGCGGTGTTGTGCGATATCCCCGTGGTGAATTTCACCCCCAACACCGTGGAGTTTCCGGTGGTGTGCCGGGAAGCCCGACGCCGCGGCGTGCCCCTGGCCGGACGGGACGGCAAGACCGGCCAGACCTACTTCAAGGTGGTGCTGGCCTCGGCCCTCAAGGCCCGCTCTCTGTATGTCGACGGCTGGTACAGCCTGAACATCCTGGGCAACGCCGATGGTCGCAACCTGATGGACCCGGACCGGGCCAGCGGCAAGCTGCACAACAAGACCCAACTGCTGGACGAGATCCTGGGATACAAGGTGGGCGCCGCTTATGGCGAGAGCAGCCACAAGGTGCACATCGATTACTATCCGCCCCGGGGAGATGCCAAGGAAGCCTGGGATGTCATAGACTTTAAGGGCATTTTCGGATTGCCCATGAGTCTGCGCCTCAACCTGCAGGGCCGGGACAGCATCCTGGCCGCGCCCATGGCCATCGATCTGGCCCGCTGGGTGGCGGCCCTGAAACTGGCCGGCATCGGCGGACCGATCCCCGAACTGGGGTTTTACTTCAAGAAGGCCGTGGGCGATGGTCCGCCCCTGACCTTTCAGGAACAGTTGGCCGCCCTCGAACATCTGGCGCGAAGGATCTCCGCTGAAAGGAAGTGATATGGTTTTCGGTTACAGCACCAATGCGTTCACCAAATTTGCCTTGCTCGACACTTTTGATAAAATCGCGGCTCTGGGGTTCAAGGGAGTGGAGATCATGTGCGACCAGCCGCATCTCTACCCGCCCGAATACGGCGCCGAGCGCCTGGCCGAAGTCAAGGCGCGTCTTTCCGCCAACCAGCTCAAGCCCACCAATCTCAACAGCTTCACGCTTTTCGCCGTGGGCGACACCTATCTGCCGTCGTGGATCGAGCCGGAAGCCGATCGCCGCCGCATCCGGGTGGAGCACACCCTGGCCTGCCTGGAGATCGCGGCCAGCCTGGGGTGCGCCAACATCTCCGTGCCTCCGGGGGGACCACTGGAAAAGGGCATGACCCGCAAGGAGGCCCTGGCTTTCTTTCACAGGGGGCTGGACCAGGTGATCCCCAGGGCCGCAGAGCTGGGCGTGCAGCTGCTCATCGAGCCCGAGCCCCATCTGCTCATGGAACGCACCGCCGAGATCAAACCCTTCGTGCGCGAAATCCGCTGCGACGCCGTGGGGGTCAACTTCGACATCGGCCACTTCTTCTGTGCCGGCGAGGATCCGGCCGCGGCCATGGAAGAACTGTTTCCCTGGATCGGCCACGTGCACATCGAAGATATCGCCGCCGACCGCAGCCACAACCACCTCATCGCCGGCCTGGGCGCCATCGACTATGTTCCCGTCTTCACCGCCATGCGCCGCCTGGGGTACCAGCGCGACATCAGCCTGGAGCTCTACCCCTATGTGGATCGGCCGGAAGCGGCCGGAGCGCAGAGCCTGGCGCATCTGGCGCCGTTGATGCGCGAGGCCGGGTTGCCCGTCTGACCGGGGCCTGGCCCGGTAGACACCCTTCCAAGGAGGGATTGCTGTCGGAATGAATTCGATTCAATAGTTTAATGATTCACGATTGACAACCCGACAACCCGTCTGTTAGCTAAGTACAAGTTGCTATAACTAATCTCAATTTACTGAGCATTCAATCCAGCGCGCCGTATTATTTCCGGATTCCTTCGCTCTTCCTGCTGATAATGGATCGAGCATAGCGCGCATTTTCAGACTGCTCTGCACGTGGCGGAGCAGATCGACGGGCTCGGTGCATGGATCGCAGAACTTTCCTAAAGGCAGCCGGCATGGGCAGCGTTGCTTTTGCCGCCGGCTGCAACGCCCACCCTGAAAGACATCTCTACACCCTGGTGCGGGCGCCGGAGGATATGGTCACCGGCGAACCCACCTGGTATGCCACCACCTGCCGCGAATGCCCGGCCGGATGCGGAGTGATAGCCAAAAACCGCGAAGGCCGGGTGATCAAACTCGAGGGCAATCCGCTGCATCCCGTGAATCGGGGCAAGCTGTGCGCCCGCGGCCAGGCCGCCTTGCAGGGGGTGTATCATCCGGACCGGCTGCTGGTGCCCCGCCTCAAAGTCGAAGGCCGCTGGAAAGAGATTCCTTTCGACCAGGCCGCCGACCTGATTCACCGGCGGGCGGCCCTGGCCGGCAGCAGGGGGGAGGGGCGCGTAGCCCTGGTCAGCGAGGTGGTGGGAGAAAGTCTATTGGCCCGGTTCAGTGACACGCTGCGCCCCTGGCGCGCGCTGCCGCCCGTGATCTTCGAACCGCTGGCCTACGAAGGGCTGAAATCCGCCTGGGCCCAGACTGTCGGCCAGCCCGTGCTGCCCGGTTATCGCCTGGAGCAGGCGGATTTCATTCTCGGCTTCGGCGCCGATTTCCTGGAGACGTGGCTCTCGCCGGTGGAGTATGGCCGCCGGTTCAAGGCCATGCACGCCCTGGCGGATGGCCGCAAAGGGTGTTTTGTCCATGTGGGCCCCTATCAATCCCTGACAGCGGCCAATGCCGACCTGTGGCGGATGTGCCGGCCCGGCGGCGAAGCGGTGGTGGCCCTGGGCTTGATCCAGGGGTTGCTGAACCGCGGCGCGGGCCAGGCGCTGCCGGTGCCCTTTCGGGCAGCCCTCAACGATGTGTCGGCTCGCTACCGGCCGGCTGAAGTAGCCCGTCAGGCTGACGTGTCAGAGGAGGATTTTCAGGGACTGCTCCATCGCCTGCAGGCAGCCAAGAGACCACTGGTGCTGCCCACGGCCGCGGCCGGGCAGGGCAATGCTTCGGCGACGGCCGACCTGGCCACGGTGCTGCTCAACGTGTTGCTCGACCCCACCCTCGCGCGGCTGGATTTCTCAAAGCGCCACCGGGTGGAGATCGCCCACTCCCGGTCCGAAGTACAGGCCTTCTGGCAGCAGCTGGCCAAGGGCCCGTTGGAAGTGCTGCTGCTCAATCACGTCAACCCGCTTTACAGTCTGCCTGCCGACGGCGCCATGGCCGAGGCCATGGCTCGCAAGGATCTGTTCAAAGTGGCCTTCACGCGCAGTCTGGACGAGACCGCGGCGGCGGCCGACTTGATCGTTCCGGTAGCGCACCCCCTGGAAAGTTGGGACGTTTACGAAAGCAAATCAGGCCTGCCGGCCACTTTGCAGCCGGTGCTGGGCCAGATCGACGCGGCGCCGGGCATCGGCGATTTTTTCGGCGCCCTGGGCGAAGTCCCGTCCGGGCAACCGGCGGGCGATTACCGGGCCTATCTCCAACGGCGCCTGGCCGCCCGGTATGGTCTCGGCTCCGAATACGACTGGCTGCGGACGATCCAGGACGGCGGCCGCTTCGAGTCCGGGGAATCGAGCGTCGCGCCCCCGCTGCGCCTCGACGGCGCGCCGGTCAAGGCCCTGGCCGACCTGCTGGCGCAATCCCGGAGTGCAACGCAACGCAAGGCGGTTCTGCAGGTGAGCGCTTCCCTGCGTTTTTACGATGGCCGCAATGCTGATCATCCGTGGCTGGCCGAGCTGCCCGATGCGATTACCCAGGTGGCCTGGCAGACAGTGGCCATGGTCCATCCGGATACGATGGCGGCCAACGGATGGCATGACGGGCAGCCGATGTCGGTGGCCACGGCCCGCGGTCAGGTGGCGGTGCCGGCGTATGGCTATCCGGGCCTGCATCCCGAACTGCTGGTGATCCCCATGGGCCAGGGCCACACCTGCATGGGGCGTTATGCCCGGCAGCAGGGCATCAATCCGATTGTTCTATTGGAGGCCGCCGTCGACGCCCGCACCGGGCAGCCGGACTATACGGCAGAGATCACCGGCCTGGCCTCCGCCGGCAACCCCGTGGCCCTGGCCAGCGTATCGGGCAGCCGCAGCCAGCACCATCGCCGCATCGCCCTGGAGACGACCCTGGGCACGCCGGTCGCTGCAAAGCAGGAAGGGCTGACCATCAACGACTTTCCCCTCACCCTGCCGCTGCCCGAAGGGTACGCGCCCCAACGCGACATTTATCCGCCCCACGACCATGTCCAGTACCGCTGGGGCATGGCCGTAGACTTGGACCGCTGCATCGGCTGCGAGGCCTGCGTGGCCGGCTGTTATGCCGAAAACAACGTGGGCGTGGTGGGTGAAAAGCAGATCGTGAAGGGCCGGGAGATGGCCTGGATCCGCATCGAGCGCTACCAGCACCCGGAAGACCCGGCGCGGTTGATCTTCCTGCCGATGCTCTGCCAGCACTGCGACAACGCGCCTTGCGAATCGGTCTGCCCGGTGTATGCGCCACACCACTCCAAGGAGGGACTCAACAACCAGGTCTACAACCGCTGCATCGGGACGCGCTTCTGCGCCCAGAACTGCCCTTACAAAGTCCGGCGGTTCAACTGGTTCGACTGGCAGTGGCCTGCGCCGCTGAACATGCAGCTCAATCCCGATGTCACCGTGCGTAGCAAGGGTGTGATGGAAAAATGTTCCTTCTGCGTCCAGCGCATCAAGGCGGCCCACAACCGGGCCAAGAACGAGCAGCGCACCATCCGGGACGGCGAGGTGACCCCGGCCTGCGTTCAGACCTGTCCCACCGACGCGCTGATCTTCGGCAACCTGATGGATCCGGAGAGTGTCGTTCGTAAGAAGATCGACGATCCGCGGGCCTACCAGGTGCTGGGGTATCTGAATACCAAGCCGGCGGTGATCTATTTGAAGAAGGTGGTGCAGCAAGCTTAGGCTGAGAACCGGAAAAGAAGATGGGACGTGTGGATTGCGACCGACGTGACAGTCGTCGCGCCTAACAGTCAAGAATCAAGGGAAGCAAAACGTATGAGCGAAACAGCGCTGACCTATCAAATGGTGGACGATACGGTTCTCGACACGCTGCGTCCGCCGGAAAAAACTTACTGGGTCACGGTGGCGCTGCTCTTTGTCGGCATCCTGTTGGGCGCCGGCTGCTGGCTCTACCAGATCCTCACCGGTATCGGCGTGGGCGGTCAGAACAACCCCGTGCACTGGGGCACCTACCTGATCAACTTCGTGTTCTGGGTCGGTATCGCCCACTCCGGGACCTTGATCTCGGCCATTCTGCACTTGTTCCGGGCCGGCTGGCGCAACCCCATCGCCCGAGCCGCCGAGACCATGACCGTCTTCGCCGTCTGCACCGCCGGACTCTATCCCTTCATCCACCTGGGGCGGGTGTGGATGGTCTTTTACATGCTGCCGCTGCCCAACCAGCGCACGCTGTGGCCCAACTTCACCTCACCGCTGATGTTCGACGTGGTGGCTATCAGCACCTACCTGACGGTCAGTTCGCTCTTCTGGTTCACCGGCATGCTGCCCGACCTGGCCATCATCCGCGACCGGGCCCAGGGGTTGCGACGCAAGATCTTCGCCGTGCTCTCCCTGGGCTGGACCGGCGAGTACGAGCAGTGGCGCCACTACGCCCGGGGCTACCTCTTCTTCGCGGCCCTGGCCACTCCGTTGGTGATCTCGGTGCACAGCGTGGTTTCGTGGGACTTCGCCCTGGGCGTGGTGCCCGGCTGGCACACCACGATCTTTGCGCCTTATTTCGTGGCCGGTGCCATCCACTCGGGGCTGGCCATGGTGATCACGCTGATGATCCCCCTGCGAAAGATCTTCCATTACGAGAAGATTATCACGATCGGGGTGCTCGAGATGGTGGCCAAGACCATCGTCTTCACCGGCCTGATCGTGGGTTTCGCTTACGGGACCGAAGTATTCATCGCCTGGTACAGCCACAATATCGTGGAGATGGAGACTTTCCGCTGGCGCGCCCTGGGCGACTATGCTCTGGAGTACTGGATCATGGTGACTTGCAACACCGTCATCCCGCTGCTTTTCCTGTTCAAGCCCGTGCGCACCAGTCTGAAGTGGCTTTTCGTGATCTCCATCTTCGTCAACATCGGCATGTGGTACGAGCGTTTCGTGATCATCATCGGTTCCGTGGCCCACGATTTCATCCCCTATGCCTGGGGGTTGTACCGGCCCACCATCGTGGAGTTCGGCATCATGCTCGGCAGTTTCTGCCTCTTTTTCTTCCTCTTCGTGCTCTTCGTCAAGCATTTGCCGTCGGTCTCCATGACCGAAATCAAGGAAGCCTTGCCGGCGGGAGGTGGCCATGGCGACTGAACCGACTCGCCTCATGGGGCTTTTCGACAAGGAAGAACAGGCCGTTTCGGCCATTCGCAGCCTGCGCGACGATGGCTTCACCCTGGAACGGGTCCATGGCCCCATTCCCAGCCATCTCATCGCCGATGCCCTGGCGCTGCCCAAGAGCCGGGTGGGGTGGTTCACCCTGGCCGGCGGCATCACCGGCTTCCTCGCCGGTTTCTTGCTGGCGATCTTCACGGCCACCCGCTGGCACCTGATCGTCAGCGGCAAGCCGGTGGTGGCCCTGGTGCCATTCGTGATCGTGGGTTTCGAATTTACCATCCTCTTCGCCGTGTTCGGTAATGTGCTGGGGCTGATCTCCCAGGCGCGTCTGCCGCGCTTCGGGCCGATCGCGCCCTACGACCCGCGTCTCACAGGTCACAAGTTCGGCGTGCTGGCCAGCTGCAATGCCGCGCGCCAGAAAGACCTGCATCACTTTTTTGAAGGCAAGGGCGCGCAAATCATAGCGGACGAAGGGGGACAGTCATGAGCAAGCCCCGCAACCGGACCGCGCCGGCCAGAGTCTCCACCGCCATGTTGGCAGGTGCGCTCTTGATTACCGCCGGGGCGGCGACATTTGTCGTCCAGGTGGTCGTCGGCGATGCCGACCGGGCCTGGCAGGCCTACCTGATCAGCTTTCTGCTCTTTTCGGCCATGGCCCACGGCGCCCTGCTTTTCTCCACCCTCATGCATGCCGTACGGGCGCGCTGGAGCGGACCCCTGACTGATCTGGCCGAGGCCTTCAGCGCCTTTTTCCCGGTATCGCTGCTTCTCTTCCTGGGACTGTTCCTGGGCAGGACCCATCTCTTCCCATGGATCGGGCACGACCTGCATGGCAAGGAGGCCTGGCTCAACCTGCCGTTCCTTTTCACCCGGGATGCCATCGGGCTGCTGCTGCTCTACGGGCTGGGGCTTGCCTATCTCTACCACGCCCTGTGGTTCAAACTCAGCACCCGGGGACCCGAAGGCCCCCTGGGCCGCTGGCTCCTGCGGCGCTGGCAGCGCCGGCCACCGGATGCGGAGCGTTACGGTCGTCGCCGGACAGTCTTCAGCTTGCTGTACATGCTGGCCTTCGCCCTGGTGTTGTCGCTGCTGGGCTACGACCTGGTGATGGGCATGGACCCCCACTGGTATTCGACGCTCTTCGGGGCCTACTCTTTCGTCAAGGCGATTTATGTAGGGTTCGGCGGTCTCATCATTTTGGCGGCCATACTCCAGTTGCGCGGAAGCCAGGGGTATGCCATCGCCGAATCCCAGTTTCATGACATCGGCAAGCTGTTCTTCGCCTTCGGCCTGGTATGGGCCGACTTCTTCTACGCCCAGTTCGTGGTGATCTGGTACGGCAACATCCCCGAAGAAACTGCCTATGTCATCGAACGCACCATGACCGCGCCCTGGAACCGACTGGCCTGGACGGTCTTCATCGTTTGCTTCGCCGCGCCCTTCCTGATCCTGCTCAACAAGAAGATCAAGACCGTACCGGCCGCCATGGTGGTCGTCTGCGGTGCCGTGATCACAGGCATGTGGCTGGAGCACTATTTGCTGCTGGCGCCGGTTTACTACCAGACGCCCAAGAGCCTGCCACTGAGCTGGATCGACGGACTCATCGCCCTGGGCTTCCTGGGATTGCTGATGACGACCCTGACGATCTACCTGAAACAGTTTCCCGAGGTGCTGCGCACCCGCGTGGAGGAGCGCCACTGATGGAAATCCTCATCACCACCTTTTCCCTGCTGACCCTGGTAACCGCCATCGTGTTGATCGGCACCCGGGGCCGTCCCGGCCGGCTCTTCAGCCAGGCGGCCGAGAGTCTGCGCCATATGTGGGACAACCGCGGTCCCATCTTCTGGTTGGCGACCTGCGTGGTGCTCGTACTCGGCTTTCTCTTCTTCTTTTACGCGTCGCCGGCCACCCGGGTGGGCGCGGCCCAGCCGATACCTTTCAGCCACCAGTTGCACGCTGGCGTCAAGGCCATCGATTGCCGCTTCTGCCACCCCTATGTGGCCCGTTCCATCGAGCCGGGGCTGCCGCCGGTGGAAAAATGCCTTTACTGCCACAACTACATCATCGCCAATCATCCGGAAATTCGCAAAGAACACAAATACTTCGACACCAACACGCCGACCCCCTGGATCAAGGTGTTCTACGTTCCCGAGCATGTGATGTTCAATCACCAGCGTCACATCCGCAAGGAGATCGCTTGTGAATCCTGCCATGGCGATGTCAGACGGATGGATCGGCTCAAAGGCAAGCGCTTCAAGATGGGTTTTTGTCTCGAATGCCATCGGAAGAAACAGGTGAATCTGGATTGCTGGCTGGCGTGTCATAATTAAACGGGTGTTAGGTTTCACGTTTTAAGTTTTAGGTGAAGGATGGGGGCGATTTTAGATTGGTTTAAAGGGATACAAATGACGGCGTGCTTTAACGTAAAACCTAACACCTGAAACTTAAAACCCATTTTTGTACTTGCAGGAGAATATCCGCTTGATAGCCGATACGAAAGAAATATTCGAAAATTACGCCACCGCCAAGGCCTTTTGCCTGACCTCGGCATTCTGGATGATGGTGGCAACCTTTTACGGTCTGCTTGGCGCCACCGAGCTCATCGCTCCGGACCTGACAGCCAACATCGGCGGGATCGTGTTCGGCCGGGTGCGGCCCACCCACATCAACCTGGTGCTATTCGGCTTCGTGACGCCGGGTTTGCTGGGCTCGGCCTTTTACTTTATCCCGCGGCTGCTGGGTACGCCTTTATACAGCGAACGGCTGGGCGTGGCTACCGCCCTGGCCTGGAACGCGGCTCTGGTGGCCCTGGTGGCGACCCTGGCCATGGGCATGACCCAGGGCAGGGAGTATGCCGAGCTGATCTGGCCGATCGACCTCGCCGTGGTGGCCGTCTTTGCCCTGGCCTTTTTCAACTTCACCATGACTGTGGCGCGGCGCAGGGAGAAGATTCTGTATGTCTCAGTCTGGTATGTGCTGGCCGCCTGTATCCTCACGGCCTGCACCTATGCTCTGGGCAACGTGATCTGGCGGCCCAACACCGGAGCGCTGGTGGGCATCCCCGATGCCATCCTGCTGTGGTTTTACGGCCACAACATATTCGGCCTGCTGCTTACCCCGCTATCGGCCGGCGTGGCTTACTACGTCATTCCCCGTGCCACGCGGGCGCCGCTTTACAGCCACACCCTGTCCCTGCTCGGGTTCTGGTCCCTGATCGTGGTCTACACCCACGTCGGCACGCACCACCTGCTGCAGGTGCCGGTGCCCACCTGGCTCAAGGTGGTAGCCATTGTCGACAGCGTGGCCATGGTGATCCCGGTGATGGCCTTCCTCATCAACATCTGGTACACGGCCAAGGGCAAGCTGGGCGAAATCCATGCCGACGTGGGCGCCAAGTTCGTCTTCACCGGTACCATCATGTACTTTTTCGTCAGCATCCAGGGATCGTTCATGGCGTTGCCCGACGTTCAGCGCGTCACCCACTTCAACAACTGGGTGGTGGCCCACGCCCACATCGGCGTGCTGGGCTTCGCGGGCATGATCGCCCTGGGCGGGATCTACTACACCATCCCCAAGCTGACCGGCCGGCCGCTCTTCAGCCGCTTTCTGGCCGACTTCCAGTACTGGATGGTGCTCATCGGCATGGTGGGTTTCACCATCGTGCTGACCATCGCCGGCCTGATTCAGGGCAACGCCTGGCTCAACGGTGAAACCGTCTACCGTGTGTTGCCGGAAATCCATGTTTATTATGTGACCCGGGCCGGCCTGGGACTGTTGATCTTCACTTCGGCCCTGCTGGGTTTTTACAATGTGACAAGATCCTTGCTGGCCAAGCGCGGAGCGATGCCATGAAGATGACCCCCCTTGCCGTGATCGTCGGCAGCGTGCTGATACTGGCGACCATCGTGTTCGTCGTAGTGATCCTGCCCTACGCCGATACGAGCAAGACCGTGCCGTCGGGCATCTTCCGTCAACGCACGTCAGAGGAAGCCGCCGGCCGTGCAACCTATATCGCCAACGGCTGTGTTTACTGCCACAGCCAATCGGTGCGCACCATCGACTGGGGCCTGGGCGCCGAGCGCATCGCCCAGGCAGGCGACTACGTGGCCGACCACCCCATCTTGCTCGGTTCCCAGCGTACCGGCCCGGATCTTTCCCAGGACGGCGGCGAGCATCCCGACGACTGGCACCTGGCCCATTTCATCAATCCTCGTTACACCCGGCCGCTTTCGCTTATGCCGCCTTTCGAATTTCTGGGGCAGGAGAGGCTGGCGCCCCTGATCCGTTATGTTCAGAGCCTGGGGCTCAAGGATGCCGACAAGCGCATGGCGCGCCAGCACTTCTGGAAGGCCGAGGCGGTGAAGGCTTACGAGGCCGGGCCGGATGCCAACGTGGCCTGGCTCAATGCCCATATTCCCCAGGGGTGGCGCGCCATACCCAATCCCTATCCCACCAGTGAGGCCGGCCTGGCCCGGGGCCACAAGATCTACCAGGATTTCTGCCTGGGCTGCCACGGTCCGGTGGGTGACGGCATGGGGCCCGCCCAACCATGGATCTACCCGCCGCCGCTCAACTTCACCATCTTGAAGAACCGGGAAATCAGCGGCGGCATTCTCTACTACCAGATCATGAACGGCATCACGGGCACGGCCATGCCCTATTTCAAAAGGGATCTGGAGTCGGAGAAGATCTGGGACGTGGGCGATTATGTGGCGGTTTACTTCATCAACGAGAGCGATGCGAACTCCGAGCCGCGCGGCATCGATGCGGCGTACGAGCCGTAGAAAGTAGAGGTGTCCATGTACTTCCCATACTTTATCGCCTATATCGCCATAGGTCTGGCTATCTCCCTGGCGCTATTTTTCTGGGCCCTGAAAAACGGTCAGTTCCAGGATCAGCAGCGGGCGCGCTTTCTGCCCCTGCGCGACGACGGCGGCGTGCAGCCGGCCCGGGTGTCGCGCTGGGGACGGTTGCAGATGCTGGCATTATTTGCCTTGGTGAGCATCGGTCTGGCCGCCAGCGCCGCATCTTTGCTGTACGCGGCGTATCTCAGGGGGTAGCAGACCGAATAGTGAAGGCCGAAGGTGGAAGGGAGGCCGCAGATGAGATTTTATGAACTGCTCAATTTCCAGCATGTCATGGGCTACCTCTTTGGAGGTTGGATCTTCATGGTCGTGTTCGGGTTGGGGCTGGCCTACGGGCACTTTCGGAGCAAAGACGCCGATCAGCGCATGAACACGATCACGGGCCGGTACGCTGACGGCATAGAGGAGCGGAACGCACCATATCCCCTGGTGATGATTCTGATCATCGCCGGTGCGGTGACCTGGGGCTTTTTCTATATTTTGATGCACGGTCTGCTGGGGGTGAAAATTTAATATGGAATCCATTGCGCACAACGATTCGGTGGCGCGGACATGGTTGTGGATCGCCATCGCGCTCGGCATTATTCTGTTCAAGGGTATTTTTGCCTTTTTGGCAGTGTCCGACCTAGGGCAGCCTACCTGGAGTTTTCGACCGGTCCAGGATGTCCCGGCTTCGTCGCCGTATGCAGTCTATCCGCATCTGCCATATTCACAACATATCCGGGGCGCCAAGGGAGAGTAATATGATCCGGATTATTTGCGTGGTCCTCATCGCATCTTTCATCGGGCTGGTCGTATTCTCCGCTGTCACGCTCTACGACGAGACGCTCCAGGTCGGCCGCATGTGGGAGACACCGGCGATACGGCCCTACGAAGCGCCCCTGCCGGTCATGGCCACCACCCTGGTGCCCTTTTCCGACGGCGAACTGTTCTATAGAACCGCCGATCCCGATACGCTGACGGCGCCTTTCGACCTGGCCGAGGCCCAGGTCGTCGCCCAGGGGCGGCAGGCCTATCGCTACTACTGCATCCAATGCCATGGTGTGAACTTCGACGGGTACGGCACCGTGGGCCAGAGTTTTGCGCCCCCGCCCGGCGACCTGCGATCGACGCGGGTCCAGAATCTGCGGGTGGGAAGAATATTCCACGAGATCAGCTACGGCATCCCCAACGGCCGCCAGCCGGCGCTGGCCAGCACCATTGCCGTGGACGAACGCTGGCAGGTTGTCGCTTTTATCCGGTCGCTGGGGGTGCGCCCCTGACCGCAAGCTTTGTTCACAGCAAGGCAAACAGGTTCTTGACGACGATCTCTTCGATGCCCTGGGCCAGGCGCTGGGCGCTGGCCTTGGCTTTGACCTTCAACCGGATGTTTTCAAGCTGGGTAAGTACTTCCATTTTTTTCACCAGCAGCTTGTAGCCTTTCACGGTCAGATCCCCGCCGGCCAGCATCACTGTCCAGCGCTCCAGATTTTCGGCCTGCAGGCGCACGAAATCCGACTGGTCTTTTTTGGCGGTCGCAATGAGCTCTTTGAGCTCTTCCTTGGCCAGCCGGCCGCCGGCATCCACGATGTCATCGATGAATTGGGTGAATTTGCTCATCGTCGCCTCCTATCGCTTATCTTTGTTCTTCTCGTTTTCCGTGGCGATGGCAATGTCGAAGGCCTGCCCGAGCACCCCGGCCGCCTCCTGGAAATAACGCTTGCCGAGGGTTCCCGGCCCGTTGTCGCGATAGGTCTGAACATCTTCATTGAAAAGGTTCATGATGATATCGAGTTGTTTGACGGTGTCGCTGTTGGGATCGCCCTTGCCGCGTTCATATTCGTAGGCCCTTTTCAGATTGCGGCTGACGGCGGCGATCTGCGTCTGGTTTTCCTTCAGCCTGGTGGTGTCGAAGGTTCCCACCAGCAGGGTGGTGTCTACCTTCAAATCGACCAGGTTCGCATAGGTCGTGGCATCGTAATAAGAGACCGGCACGCCGGCGCATGCGGCGAGCAGCAACCACAGCGCCAGCCAACTCGCGAGCAGGGCACTGCGGTGCGCTGCGCCAGGTCTGCCTGGGACAGTTGCGGCATCGATCCAGGGCATCATTTCGAACCTCCTCTGGTTAAGGTTTCGCAAGGTGCCGCACCGGACGCTTCGTTCCGGAGCGATGGCATTGGATGGATGGCAGTGAGGGCGTGGTACTTCCTATCCTTTCCTTTAGCGGGCGTACCAGCAGGTGTCAACGCGAGAGAAGGCTACACGATCAAAAAGCGCTTGGACTCCTGGGGCGTGATGGGCAGCACGGTGAGGGCCTTGGCGCCGCCGCCGGTCTCTACCTGCACTGCGGTGGGTTCTTCCCTGGGGGCTTTGCTGTATCCGGCGCAGATGGAGGCCGCCAGAAAGAGCAGGGCGTCCGAACCGCTGCCGGGCATGAGCACCAGGGGGCCCGGGTGGTTGCGCAGCTTGAAGAGTGCGTCCCGGGCCCGATCGTAAAAGCGGACGATACTATCGTTCTCCTGTTCGTTGCGGCCGATGATGATCTTGGTGCCGTCGGCAAGCCGCATGTGGCGGCCGTATTGCAGCAGGTGCAGCGCATTGGGGGTCATGGCATCCCCATGATCCATCAATTCTTTCAGGCGTCGGGAAAAGCCCGGATCGGTGAGCAGGCAGCCGCCGGCCGGGCTGGGATAGGATGTGATGCCGAACTCGGCGGCCAGGGCCATCTGGGGTTTGCGCGAACGGCCGCTGAGGTCGAGCAGGCGGCCGCGGTCCACCAGCCCCTCTCGTTCCATGGGCGTTTCGGGCAGGCGCCGGGCGCTCAAGGGGCGCAGGATCCTGCCATCGAAACCGGAATGCTTCTCCACATACCGCAGGGAAGGGGCGGTCTGGGACATGGGACGCTGGCCGAGGACTTCACCGCTGAAGAGAAAATCGAAGCCGTGGGCCTGCATGAAAAGGCCAGCCTTGTGGAACATCAGGCTGTGACAATCCATGCAGGGATTCATGTTTTTGCCGAAACCGGCCGGCGGCGCTTTGAGCATGAGGAGGTAGTCGGCGGTGATATCCTGGACGTGCAGGGGAATGCCGGTCTGGGCGGCGGCCTGGCGCGCCTTTTCGGCCGAGAAGAAGGGGGTTTCGAAACTGATCCACTCCACGTGGATCTCCTGGCGGCGCAGCACCAGCGCCGAGAGCATGCTGTCCAGGCCGCCGGAGCAGAGGCCCAGGGCGCGGACGGTTCTGGTTGTGGCATTCGAGGTGATCATTGCGTTCCCCTTGCAATTATCAGGCGCATGAAAAAAACGCATAGTAAAGAATGGCCGGTCCGCCTGTCAAGCGGTCGTTGGGTCGCCATGTTTACATCCGCCCGGAATCATGTTATCGCTGGGCCGCTCTGACCAGAGCCGCTTGTATCCAAATCAGCCATGACAGGGATGATCGCTTATGACGACCGAACGCGAATCCATAGAATTTGATGTCCTTATCGTCGGCGGCGGGCCGGCGGGCCTGGCCTGCGCCATTCGCCTGAAGCAATTGGCCCGGGAAAAGGGTCAGGAGCTGGAGGTGGCGCTCATTGAAAAGGGCGCCGAAATCGGCGCCCATGCGGTGAGCGGCGCGGTGCTCAAACCCGGTGCCTTGACCGAGCTGATTCCCGACCACATGGCCAAGGGATGCCCGGTGGAAGCCTCGGTGCGGGGGGATGCGTTTTACTACCTGACCGCCGGCAAGGCCCTGGCCATGCCCTTGGCGCCCAAATATATGCACAATGCAGGCTGCTACATCATCAGCCTGTCGCGCTTCAGTAAATGGATGGGACAGATCGCCGAGGAGATGGGCATCAATCTCTTCCCCGGTTTTGCCGGGCAGGAGCTTCTGTACGCCGAGGACGGCCGCACGGTGATCGGCGTGCGCACCGGCGACAAAGGCCTGGACAAGCAGGGGCAGCCCAAATCCAATTTCGAACCGGGCATCGACCTGCTGGCCAAGGTGACGGTGCTGGCCGAAGGCGCCCGGGGCAGCCTGGTCAAAGCCATGGCCGATCGGCTGGGGTTATACGCGGGCCGCCTGCCGGCGGTATATGAAACCGGCATCAAGGAGGTCATCCAGCTGCCCGAGGGGGGCAATTACTTCGCCCTGCGGCCCTACAACGACATCCATCTGATGGGCTATCCCCTTGGCATGGGCACGCCGGGCGGCGGGTTCATTTATGAAATGGCCGAGAACCGCATCGCCATCGGTTACCTGACGGCCCTGTGCTACGACGACCCCGCGGTCGATCCCTACGACCTGTTCATGCGCTTCAAGCGTCATCCCTTCGTGGCCGATATCATCAAGGGCGGCAAGGTGATCGAGCAGGGCGCCCGCACGGTGGCCGTGGGCGGCTTGTACAGCATACCCCGGCTGGCCCTGGACGGCGCGGTCATCGTGGGCGGTGACGCCCAGATCCACAACACCCCGGCCCTCAAGGGCATCCACCTGGGCATGAAGTCGGGCATGCTGGCGGCCGAGGCCATCGCCGCGGCCCTGGCCCGCGAGGACAGTTCGGCGGCCGGCCTGGCGGCCTATCCCCAAATGCTCAAGGAGAGTTGGATCCAGGCCGAATTGTGGGAAGGGCGCAACACCGCCCAGGCCCTGGCCAAGAAGGGGATCCTCAAGTTCATCCACCTGGGCGCCCAGTATGTCAGCGGAGGTCGCGGCGTGACAGATCCCATGCCCATGGAGGCGGACGCCGATACGCTCAGGCCGCTGGCGCCGGGGGCGGACCTGGCCGAAGCCAAAACTCAGTACGACGGTGAACTTTACGTGGACAAGCTCACCGGCGTATACCTGTCCAAGACCATGCACCGGGAGGATCAGCCGTCACACCTGATTATCCCCGACCCCAACATCTGCAGCGACCGGTGCTATCCCAAATTCCGTTCCCCCTGCACGCGTTTCTGCCCGGGCAATGTGTATGAGCTGGAACTGGACAAAACCAGCGGCAAGGCCCACATCAAGCTGAACCCGTCCAACTGTTTTCACTGCAAGACCTGCGACATCAAGGACCCGTTCGGCAACATCACCTGGACCTGTCCCGAGGGCGGTGAAGGGCCGGGCTACACCCTGGTCTAAACCCGTCGCCACCCACCGAGAGGTGCGACAGAGTGTGTCAAGGCATGTTATCAGCCTGTAAAAAAGGGTGACGATTTTATGGCTGCGCTGCAGAGCGCTCTGGTCCGCCCGGAACTAGAAACACAGACCCCAGGCCCGTCTGGCGATGGCCGGGACAGTGGCATTGCTCTTGCTTGTTTTCAGGGTGCAATCGCCGTGGAGAGACAAGGCTCTGAAGAAATCGAAGGAGGAAAAGCCATGGCCAAGGCACCAGCCAAGGAGAAGAAAGTCAAACGGATCGAGTTTACGCTGGATGCACCCAACGCCCAAACGGTTTTGCTGGTGGGAACCTTCAACGACTGGTCGCTCACCAAGCACCCCATGAAAAAGGATGCCCAGGGTCGTTGGAAAAAGACGGTGATGCTCGCTCCCGGCACCCACGAGTACAAATTCGTGGTGGACGGCAACTGGCTCGAAGACCCGCAAAACGAGCGCCGGATTCTAAACACTTTCGGCAGCGCCAACAGCATCGTCCAGGTGCGCAAGTAAGCCGGATTATAACCGTCCCTTCCTGATGATCGCCACCAGCAGCCAGACACCCATGAACCCGGCGGCCAGGAATCCGCTCAGGCCGATGAGCGAGATGCCGAAGACGATGGGCGGTATCTTGGAGATGACGATGATGGCCGAGCCGATGAGCAGGGCCCCGATCACGATGGAAAAGGAGATGCGGTTGCTGATCTGATCATGGGTGACCAGCATCTTGTCCAGGTCCTTCATCACTAGCGTGAACGACATCTTCTTCTGGCGCAACGCGGCGCTGATCTCCAGCATATCCTTGGGAAAATTGGTGAAAAAATCGTAGGATTGCTCGACCACGCGGGACATGTCCTCCAGCAGGCGGGTAGGGGCCAGCCGGGCGGCTTTCACGGCGCGTACGAAGGGCGTGGCCGCCTGAATCATATCGAATTCCGGATGGAGATGCCGGGCGATGCCTTCGACCTGGGAGAGCGCCTTGAGCATCAGGAAGATGTCCGGCGGAATGCGCATGCGGTTCTTGGTGGCGATCTCCAGCAGATGCTGCATCAGGCGGGCCAGTTCGATCTCCTTCAGGGGCCGGTACAGATGGCGGCCCACAAAGTCGGCCACATCCTTTTCCAGTGCGATGCGGTTCGGTTCCTCGTCCCATTCGGTCAGCTTGAGCAGCACTTCGGCCGTGCGCGGCTCGTCGCGCCGGATCACGCTTTCCAGAAGCGATACGAACACTTCCCGCGTCGTGCGGTCCACCGCGCCCATCATGCCGAAATCGATGAGGCAGATGACATCTCCGGGCAGCACGAAGATGTTGCCCGGATGGGGATCGGCGTGGAAAAAGCCGAAGGTGAAGATCTGCTTGAAAAGGATATCGGCGCCCCGTTCGGTGATGCGTTCCAGGTCGTACCCGGCCGCCGTGAGTCGTTCGACATCCGAGACTTTTATGCCGTCCACGTACTCGATGGTCAGGATGCGCCGGGTGGCCTGCTCGCGGTACACCTTGGGCACGTAAACGCCCGCGTCGTCCAGAAACTGTGAGGCGACGCGCTCCATGCTGGCCGCCTCGATGGTGTAGTCCATCTCTTTTTCGATGGTGCGGGCGAACTCCTCCACGATTTTCACCGGCCGGTGGAAGGAGAGCTCCTCGATGTGCCGTTCGGCCAGGGTGGCCAGGTGCAGCATGATCTCCAGGTCCACCTCCACGATCTTTTCGATGCCCGGCCGCTGGACCTTGATCACCACCTCGTCACCGCTGTGCAGCCGGGCCCGGTGCACCTGTCCGATGGAGGCCGAGGCCAACGGGTCGGGATCGATCGAGGCGAAGGCCAGTTCGGGGGGGCGGCGCAGTTCATTTTCGATGGTCTTGCGGAACTCTTGGAAATCGAAGGGCGGCACATCGTCCTGGAGCTTGGCGAATTCGTTGACGAACTCCACCGGCACCAGGTCCGGGCGGGTGGAGAGCACCTGGCCCAGTTTGATGTAGGTCGGCCCCAGTTCCTCCAGGGCCATGCGCACGCGCTCGGCCCGGGTGAGCCGCTCCAGGCGGTCGCGCCGCTTGCGCGAGATCATCTGCAGGCCGATCTCGATGTATTGTTCGATCTTGAGGGTTTCGATCAGGTCGCCGAAGCCGTATTTGAATAGCACCGCCAGGATCTGGCGGTAGCGGTTCAGGTGGCGGTAGGTGCGTCCGAAGACGCCGATTTTGCGAATGCTGATCATGACGCTCCGGCCGGCAAAGCTTCCTGTTTCAGCCCTATTCGCTCTTGGGGGTGAGCGTGTTGACGATGCTTTTCAGCTCGCGGATCTCCTTCTTGAGCTCCTTGAGCTCATCGGTGGTGACGATCTTGGTCTTTTTCAAGAAATCTTTGACTGCGTCCTCCACCCGCTTTTCCAGTTTCTCCTGGGTTTCGTCGTAGCGTTTTTGCACATCGTCGAGGAATTTACGGCCCTCGGTTTCGGACATCTCTCCTTTTTTCTGGAGCTCTTTAACCAGGTCTTCCACTTCGTCCTTGGTCTTGAGCACCAGGCCGATCCCGGTCAGCACGCTTTTTTTGACCAAATCCAGCATAAGCCCCCCTCTTTGGAAAAATGGTATGTTGTTGATAAGTTACCTCTTAGGTAGCATTAAAAGCGGCAAGTGGAAAGGGCAAAGATGCGAAGCGCCTCCGGCGATCCGCCCCAGCCGGCTCGGACTGGCGGAGATGTTCGCCGCCGGATTCGTACCGACACCGAAGCGGCGCCGGTCCGCAGCTGAAAAAGGCGCTTGACTGTAGGCTGCAAGTTACCTACCTTGGCTCTAATCGGCCAACGGGGGAACGAGAACCAGACACCAGCGAAGGGGCGTTGCCCTCGACGGGGGCCTCCCGTGGTCGGACATATCTCATGGAATCGGAAAAGGATCGAATCGACATGACATTTACGATTGCACTGGCGGGAAAAGGCGGCACCGGCAAGACCACCACGGCCGGCTTGCTGATCAAATATCTGGTGGCCAAAGGCAAAACCCCCATTCTGGCGGTGGATGCGGACGCCAACGCCAATCTCAACGAAGTACTGGGCCTGGAAGTGAAAGATACCCTCGGCCAGGCCCGGGAGGATATGAAAAAGGGGCAGGTACCGTCGGGCATGACCAAGGACGTGTTCATGTCCATGCGCCTGGAGGAGGCCGTGGCCGAGGAAGAGGGCTTCGACCTGATCGTCATGGGCCAGCCCGAGGGCTCCGGCTGCTACTGCGCCGCCAACAGCCTGCTCACCAACCTTCTGGATCGTTTGGTCGGCAACTACAATTACGTCGTCATGGACAACGAGGCCGGCATGGAGCACATCAGCCGCCTGACTACAAATAATGTGGATGTTCTGCTCATCGTCACCGACACCTCCCGCCGCGGTTTGCAGGCCGGCCTGCGGATCCACAAGTTGGCCCAGGAGTTGAACATCGGCGTGAAGAAGAGCTATCTGGTCATCAATCGGGCCAAAGCCGATCCGGATGCCGAAGTATTGAAGCTTATCAACCAGGACGGTCTTCAGCTGGCCGGCATCATCCCCGACGACGAAACGGTCTATCGTTTCGATCTCAACGGCCGGCCCACCATCGAGATTGATGCGGAAAACCCAGCGGTGAAGGCGGCCTTCGCCATCTTCGACAAAATTCTGGCCTGAAGCGGCCGCCGCCGAAACAGCAGCTCCACCCTAAAGGGAGCACGCAATGAAAAGAACCGGCTTTCTTTACGATCCAAGGTACCTGTTGCACGATACCGGGCCCTATCATCCCGAACGGGCCGAGCGCCTGGAAGCCATCCATAAGGGCCTCCAGGAGGCCGGCCTGCTGGGACAGCTGACCCGGATCCCTTCGCGCATGGTGGACATGAAATGGGTCGAAACCATCCATGCCCCGGAGTATATCCGCCGATTCGAAGAGCTGTGCCTGGGCGGCCGCCGCACCCTGGATTGCGAAGACAACCAGATGTGCCGCGACACCTATGAAATCGCCCAGCTGGCCGCCGGCGGGGTTCTGGAAGCGGCGCGCATGATCATGAGCGGCGAGATCGACAACGCCTTTTGCGCCGTGCGTCCGCCGGGCCACCATGCCGAGCGCGGTGAAGCCATGGGATTCTGCTATTTCAACAATGTGGCCATCGCCGCACGCTACCTGCAGACGGCCTACCAGATCGAGCGGGTGGGCATCATCGATTTCGACGTGCACCACGGCAACGGGACCCAGCATATTTTCGAACAGGACCCCACGGTTTTTTACTACTCCATTCATCAGCACCCCTCGTTCGCCTATCCGGGCACCGGACGCGAGTTCGAAATGGGGTCAGGGCAGGGGTATGGCTTCACCAAGAACTCGCCCGTGCTTCCGGGCAGCAGCGACGACGAGTACCAGCGGCTGATCGAAAAAGATCTGCTGCCGGCCTTCAAAGCCTTCGTGCCCCAGGTGATCATCGTGTCGGCGGGATTCGATGCTCACAAGGACGACGATATGGCCGACATGCGCGTGACCACTGAGGGTTTTGCCTGGATCATGCGCACCATCATGATGATGGGCGAGCAGTACGCTGACGGCCGGGTGCTCTCCGTCCTGGAAGGCGGGTACGCCCTGGACCGGCTGCCCGAACTGGCGGCCGGACATGTTCGAATTTTGTTGGATTCTAAGTAGGCGAGCCCCCGCGCAAAGCGGAGGGAAAAAGGAGAAGAGAAGATGTTTGTCAGCCAATCCATGACGCGCAAAGTCATCACCGTCTCCAAGGAAACGCCCCTGCTGGAGGCCCAGGCCCTGATGGCCAATTCGAACATCCGGCACCTGCCCGTGGTGGCCGCCGACAACCGCCTGGAGGGCATCATCACCGACCGCGACATCCGCAGCGCGCTGCCCTACGATATGGCCAGAGGGCGCGCGCCCGAGGAGGAACGCCGGAAGTACGCCCACTTGACGGTGGCCGAGTTCATGACCACCGCCCCGGCCACCGTCACCGTATTCGACACACTGCAGGATGCCCTGCTGCTGATCCAGGAAAAGCGCGTGGGCGCCTTTCCGGTGATCGATGCGGACGGCAAGCTCAAAGGCATCATTTCGGTGCGCGACCTGCTGCGGGCCTTCATCAACGTGCTGGGCATCGGCGAACCCGGCACGCTGCTGTGCATCCTGGTGGAGAACAAGGTCGGCCAGCTCAAACGCATCGTGGACGCCATCACCGAGGAGCGGATCTCCTTCGGCAGCGTGCTGGTGGCCCGCTACTGGGAGAAGGACAAGCGCGCCGTCTTCCCCTATCTGCTGACCAACAACGTGATCCGCATCAAGAAGAAGCTCCAGGATATGGGCTTTACCCTGCTCGATCCCATGCAGTGGTACCTGGATCAGCTGCCCAAGAGCGAGTGACGCCCTTTTGCCCATGTCCGCCCGCATTGCATACCGCCCGCCTTACGAAGCGCTCTGGATCTACTACTTCAAGGGGCGCGTCGACGGCGATCCCCTGCGGGGCGTAGAAGAATTCATCGGCAACTGGGAAGAAGAGGAAGACTCCTTTCTCTTCTTCGCCCAGCCGGCCGACGCCCGCATCCAGACGCTGCTCGCCCAACAGCCCCACCTGCGGCTGCAGGATCGCTACCAGATGAGTTACGAGCAGTGGCAGGGCGGGGTCATGGCACCGATTCTGGCCGGACGGCTGCGCGTGGTGCCGCCCTGGCATCCCGAGGCTGCGACCCCCGGCGGAAACGATATCCTGCTCGACCCCGGGGTGGTCTTCGGCACCGGCACCCATCCCACCACCTATGACTGTCTGACCGCCATTCAACAGGCCTTCGGTGAAGCGCCGGTGGCCAAGGTGCTGGATCTGGGCACCGGCACCGGGCTGCTGGCCCTGGCGGCCGCCCGCCTGGGGGCCCGGCGCGTGCTGGCTGTGGACCTGAACCGCCTGGCGGTCCAGACCGCCCAACGCAACGTGCGCATCAACCAAATGCAGCACCAGGTCCTCGTGGCGCAGGGCAACGCTATAAATTTCATAGACTTACCCAATGATCTTGTGGTATCGAATATCCATTATGACGTGATGCGGCACCTGGTATCGGCCGAAGGATTCAGCCATCAGCACCGGTTCGTCCTGTCGGGGCTGCTGCGTTCCCAGGCGCGGGATATCGAATACCAGCTGCGGCGGCAACCGGTGGCGATCGTGCGCCGCTGGGAACATGAACAGACGTGGTTCACTTATTACGGGCGGAGCACGCGTTCGCGCGGCACCGATCCACGAGGGGACGCATGATAATACGCTGCTGGGGGTCGCGGGGCTCCATACCGGTGTCGGGCAGTGAGTACATCAAGTATGGCGGCGACACCACGTGCCTGGAGATCCGAACCCGCAGCGACGACATCATCATCGTCGACGCCGGCACCGGCATCCGCCGCCTGGGCAACAAGCTGATCAAGGAAGGCCGCTACAAATACAACTTCCTGCTGACCCACGCCCACTGGGATCATCTCATGGGCTTTCCCTTCTTCAAGCCTTTGTTTCTGGAACACCCCGAAATCCGCATGCTCCGAGGGCCGTTCCACAAGAAGCATATGGAAGCCATGTTCTCCAAGGTGATGGCGCCGCCCAACTTTCCCGTGCGCTATTCCGACCTGAAAGCCAAGATCGCTTATCAGGAGGGCAACCGCGGCCGCTTCGAAATCGGCTCGGTGACCGTGGTGCCCATCCAGATCAGCCACCCCAACACGGGCAACGGCTATAAATTCATCGAAGACGGCAAGAGTTTCGTCTTTCTGACCGACAACGAGCTCGGCTTCGTGCACCCCGGCGGCCTGGCCGCCAGGGAATACCTTGAATTCTGCCAGGGGGCCGATCTGCTGCTGCACGATGCCGAGTATACGCCCCAGGAGTACAAGCTGCTCATCGAATGGGGCCACAGCTCTTACATGGACGTGCTGGAGATGGCCTCCCGGGCCGGTGTCAAGCGACTGGGGCTGTTCCACCTGAACCAGGAGCGCACCGACAAGGAGGTGGACGAGATGGTCGACGCCTGCCACCGGATCATCGCCGATCGCAAGATCGGGATGGAATGCTTCGCGGTGAGTTCGGATATGACGTTCGAAGTATAGATTTAGAAAGGCCAGGAGCACTGCTCCATGACGAACTTATCTGCCCTGATCGATCGCGCCGCGAACGCCTGCGTCCAGGCCAAAAGAGGAGTGGCTTTGACCGGCGCCGGCATCTCCGTGGAAAGCGGCATCCCCCCGTTTCGCGGCAAGGGCGGCCTCTGGGAGAAGATCGATCCCATGAAGTACGCGCACATCGACGCCCTGGAGGCCGATCCGGAAGAGGTGTGGCGGGTGCTCTTCGCGGGCATCGGTGAGGTTCTGACCCATGCGGTGCCCAACGCCGGACATATTGGGCTGCGCCGCCTGGAAGAGATGGGGTTGCTGCAAACCGTCATCACCCAGAATGTGGATGGCCTGCACCAGAAAGCCGGCAGCAGCGACGTGATCGAGTTTCACGGCAGCCATGCCGTCCTGCGCTGCATGCGCTGCCCGCAGCGCTACGACTGGCAGGCGGTTCCCCTGGAGAAAATCCCTCCGGTCTGCACTTGCGGCGCTTACCTGCGGCCCGACGTGATCATGTTCGGCGAACCCATCGACATGGGACTGCTGCAGCGTTCCCAGATGCTGGCCGCCCAGTGCGACCTGATGCTGGTGGTGGGCACCTCGGCCACCGTACAGCCGGCCGCCTACCTGCCGGTGATCGCCAAGCGCAATGGTGCCTGCATCATCGAAATCAATCCCGAGCCCACCGAATTGACCCATCACATCAGCGACATCAGTCTGCTGGGGCCGGCCGGCCAGGTGATGGATGAACTGGTGGCCCGGGTGGGCAAGCTCAGATGAAAGCCGTACCCCGCCATGAGTGATTTTTCGGTTCCGCCCGGCCCCGGATTGGTCCACCGCCCGACCTTGACGCCCCCTTCGCTCCAGGACAACTCCGCAGATGGCGACCGGCTCTGCAGCGCCCTGCGCCGCGATCTGGGCGTCGAACAGATTCATGTTTCGCTGGCCCTTCGCCGGCGACTGCCCGCCTTGCTGCGGGACGCCGCCTATGCCGTGCGGTGTGTGATCTTCCAGGAAAAAAGCTGTGCCGTGCTGGTGCACGCCGCGGCGGCCGACGCCCATGAAGGGCTGTACGGGTTGGCCGTGGACCTGGGCACCACCCGGGTGGTGTTGCGCCTGGTGGATCTGGAAAACCGGACGGTGCTGGCCGAAGACGGCTTCGACAATCCCCAGGTGGAAATCGGCCCGGACGTGCTGGCCCGCATTCACCACACCGATCAGCCCGGCGGATTGGCGCGGCTGCAACGGCTCATCGTGGACGGGCTCAACCGCAACGCCGCGGCCCTGGCCCGTGCCTGCGGTGTCGATGCGCAGGATATCCACCTGGTCACCGTGGCGGGCAATACGGCCATGAGCCACCTGCTGGCCGGCCTGCCGTCCGGATGGATCATCCGCGAGCCGTACATCCCGGCCGCCAACCGCTTCGGGCTGATGCCGGCCGCCGAACTGGGGTTGGCGCTGGCGCCCCTGGCCCAGGTGTTGATTTTTCCCAATGTGGGCAGTTACTTCGGCGGCGACCTGATCGCCGGCATTCTGCACTCCGGCCTGCACCGCCGGGAGGAGACCGCCATCCTGGTGGATGTGGGCACCAATGCCGAGGTGGTGGTGGGCAACCGCGAGTGGCTCATGGCCTGCGCCGGCGCCGCCGGGCCGGCCCTGGAGGGCGGCATGAGCCGCATGGGCACCACGGCCGGCCCCGGCGTCATCGACCGGGTGCGCATCGATCCGCGCACCCGTCATATAGACATCCATACCATCGAGGATCTGCCCCCCCGGGGCATCTGCGGCTCGGGCGTCATCGATCTCGCCGCCCAGCTCTTCCTGGCCGGCATGATCGACATCCGGGGCAAGCTGCGGCCGGACATTTGCGGCCCGCGCCTTTTTCTGCGCGACGGACTGGCCCATCTCATCATCGTGCCGGGCGAGGCATCTGCCGGCGGCCAGCCCCTTTGCATCAGCCAGGCCGACCTGGACAGCCTGATCCGCTCCAAGGCGGCCATGTACACCATTCTGGAAACCATCACCGCCACGGTGGGCCTGGCCCTGGACAGCCTGCCTGCTTTCTGGGTGGCCGGCACCTTCGGACAGTTCATCGATCCGGTCTCGGCCATCACCATCGGCATGCTCCCCGACCTGCCCCTTTCGCGCTTTGCCACCCTGGGCAACACCTCCCTGGGCGGCGCCACCCTGGCGCTGGTCTGCCGCAGCGCGCCCGCCGAAATCGACCAGATCCGTGACGCCGTCACCTACCTGGAACTCAACGTCAACCAGGAGTTCATGAACCGTTTTTCCGCCGCCAAATTCATCCCGCATACCGATCCCGACCGGTTTCCGTCCGTACCGATCCCCTGAATCCCAAATCCCTGCGATCCCTCAAGTATTCGCCCATATGACCGATATGATAGACGCGGCGGCTGGCGCGCGACGAGTAAAGGCAAGGCGCCGCGGAAAGGAATGGATCGGCGGGGACCATGTTATCGGCACCTCAACATAGCGCCGGCGGAACCCAGGGCCGGGTGGTCTGTTTCGCGCTGGACCCGGAGTTCAGAGAGCTGGCGGCCGGGGCCACCGTTCCGGTGCAGACCCTGGAGAGCTATCCGGACGGCGGCGTGCCGGACCCGGCGACGGCGATTTGCTTTCTCGTCGCCACCCACGACGTGGCCAAGGCCCTGGAGCTGGTCCGACGGTTGCGCGCCGCAACGGCCGAGGGACTGAAGCCCATTTACCTGGCGGCACCCCTTGGCGCCCTGGTGGAACAGCTTTGTGACGGTGTCCTGGCCACCGTGCACGCGGCCTGGGACCAGGCCCGGCCTGCGGCCCGCTTGCTGTCCGAACTGGACCCGGCCGGCCTTTCGGCCGGCGGCAACGACGCTTACCGCCTGCTGGGCTTTCTCTATGCCCGGCCGGATTTCGTGCTGGCCCCCAGCGGCTCCTGGCAATCGGAAAAGATCTATGCCTACCCTGCGGCCGAAGCGTTGCTGGAAAAGGCCGACGACACCATCGCCACCCTGGCCCAGCGCAAGTTGCTGGCGCCGGCCCAACTGGTGGACCGGCTGCGCCACTGCCCCAAATGCGACGGTGCCCATCTGAACTTCATCGATATCTGTCCCAACTGCGCGGGCATCGATATCGCCCAGAAACCCTTTCTGCACTGCTTCACCTGCGGCCACGTGGGGCCCGAGGCGCGTTTCTTTTCCCAGGAGAAACTGGTCTGCCCCCAGTGCGCCACAGCATTGCGCCACATCGGCGCCGACTACGACCGGCCGCTGGAAAATTTCCAGTGCAACGGCTGCGGCCATGTGTTCGTCGACCCCCAGGTGACGGCCCGCTGCCTGCACTGCGGCCAGACGAGCGCGCCCGACACCCTCATCGCCCGTCCGGTGCACGCCTACCGGCTCACCGACCACGGCCGCCAGAGCGCCCGCGCCGGCGATGTGGAAGATGTCTTTTCCCTGCTGGACAGCCTCAACAACGTGTCGCGGGCCTACTTCGAATCGATCCTGGACTGGCTGCTCTCCCTTTGCCGGCGCCACAAGGACGAGCAGTTCAGCCTGGTGGCGGTGCGTATCGCCAATATCGTCGAGCTCACCGACCGCATCGGGCGCTACCAGGTGCGCGCCCTGATGGATGAATTCGTGCGCCGGGTGCGCGAGCTGATCCGCACCACCGACCTGACCACCCGCACCAGTCAGCATACCCTCTGGCTGCTGCTGCCCAAGACCCACGCGGCCGGTCAGCAGACGGTGCGCGAGCGCATCCTGGGGTTGCGCGCGGACGACCAGGCCGGGCTGCGCCTGGTCACGGCCGGTTTTCACGCGCCGTCCCAGATGATCGCCGGCGAAAAGGCCCGTCTGCTGCTGGCCCGGCTGGAAGGAGAGATCGGCGAATGAGCGATCTTCTGGCCGAAATCTTCCACACCCTGACGCTGCTGCTGCTCAGTCCTTTCAACAACGGCATGATGAACTTCGCCCTGAAGTTCATCCCCTTCGTGCTCTTCTTCGAATTGCCGGTGTACATCTTCATCATGCTGGGCATCGTGCGCTACTACCTGCGCAAGAACGAGGCGCTGCCCGGCCAGGCGCCTTACTTCCCCAAGGTGTCGTGCCTGATCACCTGCTATTCGGAAGGCGAGGACGTGTCCGTCACCATCCGCACCCTGGCCGAACAGCTCTATCCGGGCGTGATCGAAATTATGCCCATCGTGGACGGCGCGGTGAAGAACGCCCTCACCTATGAGGCCGCCCTCAGGCAGGCCGAAACCGTCGCCCGGCGGCCCAACCGTATCCTGCGGGTCGTTCCCAAGTGGCAGCGCGGCGGCCGGGTCTCCTCGCTCAATGCCGGGCTGAGCCTGGCCACCGGCGAGATCGTCATGTCCCTGGACGGCGACACTTCCTTCGACAACACCATGGTCCAGGCCGCCGTGGCCCGGTTCCGGGACCCCAACGTGGTCGGGGTGGCCGGCAGCCTGCGCGTGCGCAACGCTTTCAAGAATCTGGTGACCCGCTTCCAGGCCCTGGAATACCTGCTCTCCATTCATGCCAGCAAGACCGGCCTGAGCGAATTCAACGTGGTCAACAACATCTCCGGCGCCTTCGGCATCTTCCGCAAGAGCTTCCTTACAAAGATCGGCGGCTGGGACGCCGGCACGGCCGAAGACCTGGACATCACCCTGCGCATTAAAAATTACTTCGGCCGCCACCCCGAGCTCAAGATCGTCTTCGAACCGGGGGCCATGGGCCATACCGACGGCCCCGAGACCTGGCGCGGACTTTACAACCAGCGGCTGCGCTGGGACGGCGACCTGTATTACCTCTATATCCGCAAGCATGCCCTGAGTTTCGCCCCGCGCATGCTGGGCTGGAAGAACTTCATGATGCAGCTGTGGACCGGGATTTTCTTCCAGCTGGTGATGCCGTTCATCATCATCGTCTACAGCATGACGGTCTTCGCTTTCTATTCGCCGGGGTTCGTCATCGCGGTCTGGTTGCTGGTCTACCTGGTCTATCTGGTGATCTCGGCGCTTTTCTACCTGCTCTACATCACCATGCTCTCCGAGCGGGTGAAGGAAGACCTTCGCCTGGCGTGGCTGTTGCCGATCGTGCCGCTGCAAACCTTCGGCATGCGGGTCTGGAACGGTCTGGCCACGTTGAAGGAGATGGTGCTCAAAGCCCACCTGGACTCGTCCATGGCGCCCTGGTGGGTGCTGCGGCGCACCAAATTTTAATAAAACGGTCATGGGCCGTCGGAAACCGGATATGCAAGGCGTTATCGACAAATTCAAGCGGGTGGGGATGGGGGTGCTGGCGCTCGCCGTGCTGTGCTGGGGCCCGCCGGTCCCGGCCGCCCGGGCGGAGCCGCCGCTGCGGTCCCTGTCCGAATTCGAAACCCGCGTGCACAACTCGCCCGAAGTGCTGGCGGCCCTGGCGGCGTTGGATGAAAGCCTCGGCCGGCTGGACCTGGCCCAGGCCGAAGGCGGGTGGCGGGTCTTCGGCGGCGCCGGTGCCGGCCAATTCCGGGAGCAGTCCGACATCGAAACCATGCGCACGTACGAGCGCGTCGACCTGAGGGCGGGCCTGAAGTATCCGCTTTTCGGAAGCAGACACCGCGCAGCAGAATCGATCCTCAAAATGCAGGCGCTCAGCGAAGAGAAGGCCTACGAACAATCCCTGGTCGGCCGCGACAGCCTGCTCTCGCTGCGGCTGCACTACATCAATTACTGGGCCGCCCAGGAGAAGCGGCATCTGGCCGAACTCTTCCTGCGAGACGAAGCGCCCATGGACCAGGTATTGAGCCAGCGCACGACCGCCGGCCATCTGCTGGAGGGCGACCGGCGCGAATATCTCTCGGTCTACGCCCTGGTGCGCCGCCATCTGGCCCAGTCCCAGGCGCTCCAGCAGCGGGCCCTGGGGGTCCTGACCCTCATGACCGGCGAACCGGTGCCGCCCTTCCAGGCCCTCTTTCCGGAAATGGCGCGGCCCTGCCTGGATCGCGACGCTCTGATCAAGACCGTGCAGGCCAGCCATCCCCTCCTGCTGCAGCGGCAGCAGGCGGTGGCGGAACAGCGCCAACTGGCCGAGCTGGCCCAGAAGAGCCAGGTCAACGGTCAGCTGGCACTCTACTCCAACCTATCCTCGGAAACCGACGCGCCAGAGCCGGGCTACGGTGTGGGCGTGGATTTCTCGTTCGACTTCCCGCTGCGCTCCCGCCAGGCCGGTTCGGCCCGGCGCCAGGCCGCCCAGGCAGCCCTGGAACAGAGCCGCCGGCAGTTGGAAATCGCCCAGGCCCAGCTCTCGATGGATGCCCGCCAGAGCCTCGACGATTACCGCACGGCCGAGAAGAATTACGCTTTCGCCGTCCAGCGCCTGGCAGCCGCCCGGGAACAGTTGCGCGAAAAGCTGCTGCGGTCGGCCTACCTGCCGGGGGACGGACTGGAACAGGCCCAGCAGTCGCGCCTGAACGAATACCAGGCGGCCGTCGACCTGGTGGAGGCCTGGGTGCAGCGTCTGCAGGCCCAGGCGCGGCTCCTGCACCTGGCGCCGGCCGAGGCCTGGGCTGCGGCTCAGACCACGGCCGCACCACCCGGTTGCACCGTGTATGTCTGGCACAGCGCCGAGCTGCTGGCGCGCTTTGCCCAGCCCACGACCCTGCTGGCCGATTTGCGGCGCCGGCGGGTCAAGCGGCTGCTGCTTTCCTTCGATGCCGGGCAGATCGAAGCCCTGGCCGGACCGGAATACCGGCACAGGTGGGCAGGCTTCCTGGCATATTTGAAGCAGCAGGGCATGCAGGTCGAACTGCTGCTGGGAGAACCCCTCTGGATTCTGGACGCCCATCGGCCGCGTTTGCTGGCCCTCATCCGTGATCTCTCGGACCTGCCCTTTGCTGCCATCCACCTGGATCTGGAGCCGGACCAGCTTCCGGTTCATGCCGAGGGCAGGGAAGATCTGGGCCCGGCGCTCCTTGCGACCGTGCGCGCCGTAAAATCCGAAAGCCCGCTGCCGCTGGGCCTGAGCGTTCACCCGCGCTATCTCGACCCCCGGCGGCCGGATGGCGGCTGGGGGCCGCGCCTGGCGGCCATGGGCGTCAAGGAGGTCGTACTGATGATTTACGTGGCCGATCCCCGGCGGGCGGCCGGCATCGCCGGTCCGATTTTAAGGGCTCTTCCCGGGTTGCAGTTTTCCGTCGCCCAGAGCCTGGAGCCGGTGCTCAGTGCGGCCGAGAGCCACGCCGGCCTGGAATGCGACCAGTTGGCGGCGCGCCTGACAGCGTTGCGCAGCCTGTTGCCCGAGGCCAATTTTAAAGGGATCGTGCTCCAATCCTGGAAAGCGTATGAGGGGTTGTGTCCATGAAGATCGACTTTCAAAAAAAGGACCGCGACCCCACCGTGGTCCAGGGCATGAAGGTGGCCTACGCGCCGGCCAAGCGGGTGGCCGCCCAGTGGCGCTGGTACATCGTGCTGCTGTGCGTCTCCAGCCCCCTGATCTACTTTCTGATCAAATTGCTGCTGGCCTGGTGGATCGTTTCGGCCCAAGGCTTTATCTCCCTGGCGCGCATCGACGTCAACAGCAATGCCAACGGGGTCATCGAAAAACTGCAGGTGCACACCGGCCAACAGGTGACGGCCGGCCAGACCCTGGCGCAACTCTACAACGCCGAACTGGAAAGCCAGATGGCCCTGCGCAAGGCCGAATACACGGCCCTGCAGACCGGGACCGGCGCGGCGGCCGATGATCCGCAATTGCGCCTGGCGCGCCAAAGAGTGCGCCTGGCGGAAGAGAATCTTACTATCGGCAAGGCATTTTTCAAAGACGTCGGTTTTCTCCAAGGCCAGGGGGCCGCCACCGTGGCCGACCTGAACCTGGCCCGGGAACGGTACAACCGCGCCCAGGTGGAGTATGACCAGGCCCGCTACGAACTGGATCGCCTGCGCGCCCCCGGATCCCGGCCCGCCGCAGATACCGACAACGGGGCGGCCCTCCTGCGCATCCAGGCCCAGATCAAGGCCCTCGACGGTGAACAGTCTCGCCTGGCCCAGACGGCCCCCATCTCCGGGCGGGTGCTGGACGTCTTCGTGGTCGAAGGCGCCTTTGTCTCGCCCGGGACCCCCTTGCTGCTCCTGGGCGCCGCCGACAAGCCCTACGTGGTGGCCTATCTGCCCACCCAGTATGCTCGCTACGGCCGCAAGGGCCAACGCGCGACGGTGCGCCTGGCCGACGGCACCCGCCTGCCAGGCGTGGTGCGCCAGGACGCCACCCTCACCAAGCGCCTCCCGGCGGACCTCAGTTCGCCCATCGGTTCCCGGGATATCATGCTGCTGGTGGAGTTGGACCTCATCGCCCCCCTGCCGGAAATCCAGTGGGTCGACGGGTTGCCGGTGTCGGTGCGGTTTGCTTTCCGGTTGTTTTGAGCGGCGCGCGCTGGCGTGTTCGAAACGTCGCAATTGCATTGCTGAATTCCGCAGCACTCTCATTTGGCCCTTGACTTGACGCCGGGGCCTTGTTACTGGCCTCCGTCGATGACCGGGCCAACGGCCATTTCACAACGGTTTTCTTCTGAAAGCGGTCCGACCCCTCCGGCATGCCGCGGCCCATCGCATTCTAAGGCTTCACGAAACCACATGAACGTGTAAAACGCGTTCCAAAGGCAGTCGCGCCGGCGGCCGGTTTATACTGTCGCTTGTCGGGCGCGGCGAGGAGGGAAGAGCCATGGCCCAAACCATGTTCGCCAGATGATCGGTTTTCTGAAGTCCCATCCCAAGTTTCCAATCTTGATGGCCGACATACGGGATCTTCCCGCACACCTTGTAACTGGACCGGCCCGCAGGATCGCCGCCACGGGTGTAAGCATAACGCCTCAGATCGCCCGCCAGTTTCGGCGGCAGTTCTGGCTGGCCCTCAGCGACTGGCCCTCGAGCCGCTACATGAACACCATCGCCTCCCAGCTCAATGGTCGGGTCAGCCTGGCAAGAACGGTCGGCCGGGCCGCAACCTGGTACGTCCCAGCGGCCATAGGACTCTATAACCTGGCCAATGCCGCCCCAGAGCTGCGCATGCGCACGTTTTTTGAGGAGGGGTTCGGGGTGGTCGGTGGGGCCTTGGGGACGTATGCTGGCACATTTGCCGGTATAGGCATTGCTACAGTTTTTTGTCTGGGCCCCTTGGGGCTGTTTGGGGCTGTTTTTGTTTGCGCAAGTGCACTCGGAATTGGTCTTGGCGAGGGTGGTAACGTTTTTGGCGGAAAAGCTTATGACATCGGCGATTCATTTCAGAATCAGATTTTTCACTCCGTAGATGAACTAATCGGTGCGTTTTGATGAATGGTTATTTAACACTACTCATTAACTTGTTCGCAGTCAGCGCATGCTTCTGGATGGTTTTTGGCCTTATAAACATCCTGCTGGTCAAATCGTTCATCGTCAAACGCTATGAGCAGGAAACGCATCTGCTTAATACCAGTTTTTTCAAGAACCATGCGACTTTCACTCACTATCTGCCAGGATTTCTTTCATCAGCCATATATACCGGGCATTTGCTTATGTGTCTGTGGGGTTGGCGGATGTTTGGTCGCAAGAAGGCGTTCGAAGATATTGATCACCCTGAAATGATTACGAACCATTTTTCGTCAAGAGAAATAGCACAGATAAAGAGGCATGCCATTGCCATTATAATAGTATTGCTTCATTTTCTTGCGTTCTCGATTTTTATGCAGATCTGGCCCGAAAGATTTCGTTGATGAAGTAGACAACAGGGGGCGGGTGAACACCCGCCCCCTGTTCATTTTCAGGCCCGCGCAAAGAGCGCCGCGGTTTTGGCGATGAGCTGTTCGTCGGTGAAGTGTTTGAGGCTGATGGCCTTGCCGGGGCATTCGGAGACGCAGGTGCCGCAGCCGTGGCACTGGGCCGGGTCGATGACGGCGTGGGAATGCTCGCGCACTTCGGGGATGCCGTAGGGGCAGGCGCGCACGCAGGTAAGGCAGGCGGCACAGCGGGCGCTGTCCACCACGGCCACGACGCCGCCCACCAGCAGGGCCTCCTTGGAGAGCAGGGTCATGGCCCGGGCCGCGGCGGCCTTGGCCTGGGCGATGCTCTCCTCCATGGGTTTGGGATAGTGGGCCAGACCGGCCAGGAAGATGCCTTCGGAAGCGAAGTCCACCGGCCGCAGCTTGGCGTGGGCCTCGACCAGGAAGCCGTCGTCGTTGACCGGCACCTTGAACAGCTCGAAGAGACGGTGGTTGTCGGTGGCCACGATGCCGGCGGCCAGGACCAGCAGGTCGGGCTTGATGCGGATGGGCCGCCGCAGCACGTGGTCGGTGACGGTGAGCAGCAGTTGGTCTTTGTCGCCGATGGCCGCGCTGGGCGGGTTGTCCAGTTCGTAACGGATGAAGATCACCCCTTTGGAACGGGCCTCCTGGTAGAGCTGCTCGCGGAAGCCGTAGGAGCGGATATCGCGGTAGATGATGAAGACCTTCATCTCCGGTTTTTGGGCCTTGAGTGCCAGGGCCCCCTTGAGGCTGTGGGTGCAGCAGGTCTTGCTGCAGTAGGGCCGGTCGTTGTTGCGCGAGCCCACGCACTGGATGAAGACGGCGCAGTCGGCCTTGGTGATGCGCTCGTCCTTGCGCACGAAGGCATCGTCCATTTCCAGGTGGGTCATGACGTTGGGGTGTTTGCCGTAGAGGAATTCGGTGGGCTTGTGCTCCTTGGCCCCCACGGCCAGGATGGTGACGCCGTGGGCGATGGTCTGGTCGCGGCCGTTGCCGTCGGAGATGACGCTGGTCACGTTGCCCAGCGAACCGTGGGTGGCGGTCACTTCGCTGTTGAGGTGCAGCCGGATGCGCGGATGGCCCTGCACCCGTTCCACCAGATTTTTGAGATAGGCCTGAAGATCATCCCCCTGCCAGGTGCTGCGCAGGTGACGGGCATTGCCGCCCAGGCGGCTGTCGCGTTCCACCAGGTGGACCTCGCAGCCTTGTTCGGCTACGCCCAGGGCCGCCTCCATGCCGGCCACGCCGCCGCCCACCACCAGGGCCGCCTTGGTGATCGGCACCTGGACATGATAGAGCGGTTCGATGAAGGCCGCCTTGGCCACGGCCATGCGCACCAGGTCCTTGGCCTTGGCCGTGGCTTTGTCGGGGTTGTTCATGTGCACCCAGGTGTTCTGGTCGCGGATGTTGGCCATTTCGAAGAGGTACTTGTTCAGGCCCGCCTCGCGGATGGTCTCCTGGAAGAGCGGCTCGTGGGTGCGCGGCGAGCAGGAGGCCACCACCACGCGGTTGATCTGTTTCTCTTTGATCACCTCCTTGATGTGCACCTGGCTGTCCTGGGAGCAGGTGAACAGATTGTCTTCCACATGCACCACGTGGGGCAGGGTGCGGGCATACTCGCGCACGGCCGGCACGTCGGCCACGCCGCCGATGTTGATGCCGCAGTTGCAGACGAAGACCCCCACCCGCGGCGGTTGCCCGGAGACATCGGTTTCGGGCGGCAGCTCCTTGGTCTGGGTCAGGGTCCAGCGCGCGGCGGCCAGGCGCTCGCCGGCGCAGGCCGCGGCGGCCGAAGCCTCCATGACCGAATGGGGGATGTCCTTGGGTTCCTGGAAGGCGCCGCAGACGTAAATGCCCTCCCGGGAGGTTTGCACCGGGGCCGTGCCGTGGGTTTCGGCAAAGCCGTAGCCGTTGAGGGTAACACCCAGGCGGGTCGCCAGGGCCACGGCCTGGGGATCGGCGGCGAGGCCCACCGAGAGCACGACCAGGTCGAAGATCTCTTCGGCCGTGCGGCCGGTCTCGGTGGCGAAGACGATGCGCAGGCGATCCTCCTTGGCCGGATAGACCGAGTGGATGCGCGAGCGCACGAAACGCACGCCGTGGTCGTCTTCGGCGCGCAGGTTGTACTTGTCGAAGTCTTTGCCGAAGGTGCGCATGTCCATGTAGAAGATGGTGGCGTCCAGGGGCTCGGCGCTGTGCTCCTTGGCGATGACCGCCTGCTTGTTGGCGTACATGCAGCACACCGACGAGCAGTAGCCGTTGTCGCAGTGGTTGATGTCCCGGGAACCGACGCACTGCAGCCAGGCGATGCGCTTGGGCTCCTGGTGGTCCGACGGCCGCACCAGGTGGCCGGCATAGGGGCCCGAGGCCGAGAGCATGCGCTCGAACTCCAGGCTGGTGACCACATTGGGATGCTTGGCGTAGTTGTAGGTCTCATAAAGAGTGGGGTCGAAAGGCTTGAAACCGGGCGCCAGGATCACGGCGCCGACCTTTACTTCCCGGCTGTGGGCGCACTGGGCATGGTCCACCGCGCCGGCCAGGCAGGCCTTGACGCACTGGTAGCACTCGGAGCAGACGCCGCAGGCCAGGCAGCGTCCGGCCTCGGCCTCGGCATCTTCGGCCGAATAGCCGGTCTGCACTTCGGCGAAATCTTTCACCCGTTCGGCCGCCGGCCGGTGGGGCATGGCGGTGCGCGGTTTCAGGGGCTCGCCCTCGATGGGCACGTCGCCGACGGCATCCCAGTGCTGGGCGCGATCCTCGTAGATGTCGACGCCCTGGATCAGGCGCCGGATGGAGATGGCCGCCTCCTTGCCCGCCGCGATGGCTTCCACCACCGTGGCCGGGCCGCTGACCGCGTCGCCGCCGGCGAAGATATCCGGGTCGCTGGTCTGCAGGCTGACCGGGTCTACATTCATGGTGCCCCAATCGCTCAGGGTGCAGGCGCACTCGTCGGTGAGACAGGCCCAGTCGCTCTCCTGGCCGATGGCCGGTATGACTGCATCCACCGGGATTTCGAACTGCGAGCCGGCCACCGGTTCGGGCCGGCGCCGGCCGCTTTTGTCCGGTTCGCCCAGCTGCATGCGCACGCACTGGATGGCCGTGACCCGTCCGTTTTCGGCAATGACCCGTACCGGGTTGGTCAGGGTCATGATTTCGATGCCTTCGTCCCGGCACTCGGCGATCTCATCTTTGCTGGCCGGCATTTCGGCTTCGCCCCGGCGGTAGATGATGAAGGGTTTGGCCGCGCCGTGGCGCAGGGCCGTGCGCACGGCATCCATGGCCACGTTGCCGCCGCCGATGACCGCCACCCGGTCGCCCAGGGGGATCTTCTCGCCCAGGTTGGCCCGGCGCAGGTAATCCATGCCGGGGAAGACGCCTGTGTACTCCTCGCCTTCGATGCCCAGGGATTTGCACTCCTGGGCGCCGATGCCCATGAAGAAGGCCTTGTAGCCCTCTTTGCGCAACTGGCCGATGGTGATGCCGCTCTTGCCGATGGTCACGCCGGTCTTGAATTCCACCCCCAGGTCGCGGATGGTCTGGATTTCGGCCGCCACGATCTCGCGCGGCAGGCGGTACTCGGGAATGCCCAGCACCAGCATGCCACCCAGCACGTCATGCTGTTCGAAGACGGTGACCGCGTAGCCTTCGATGGCCAGGAAATAGGCGCAGGTCAGGCCGGCCGGACCGGAGCCGATGATCGCCACTTTCTGGCCGTTGGCGGGCTTCTTCTCGGGAACATACCGCTTGGTGTTCTGCAGATCCCAATCGGCCAGCTGGCGATGCAGGTATTGAATCCCCAGAGGCGCATCGACCTTCTGGCGGGTGCAGGCGGTCTCGCAGGGATGGTGGCACACCCGGCCGCAGACGCCGGGGAAGGGGTGCTCTGACTTGAACAGGGCCAAAGCCTCTTCGTACTTGCCCTGGTTCATCAGGGCGATCCAGCCCTGCACGCTCACGTGGGCCGGGCAGGTTGCCTTGCAGGGCGCCGTGCCGCGCTTTTCGATGGCATAGGCCCCGGGCATGGCCTGGGGATAGAGTTTGTAGGCCGCCTTGCGGGCGCGCAGCCCCTCGTCGAAACGGTTGGGGGTTTCGATGGGGCACACCTTGGCGCACTCGCCGCAGGCCGTGCACTTGTCCATGTGAATGAAACGGGGCTTTTCCAGCAGGCGCACCGTGAAATCGCCGGGGTCGCCGCTGATCTCCTCCACTTCGGTCATGGGCAGCAGCTCGATGTTCAGGTGGCGTCCGGCCTCCACCAGCTTGGGCGAAATGATGCACATGGAGCAGTCGTTGGTGGGAAAGGTCTTGTCCAGTTGGGCCATCTTGCCGCCGATGGCCGACCCGCTTTCCACCATGTAGACTTTGAAGCCCGATTCGGCCAGGTCCAGGGAGGCTTGAATGCCGGCGATGCCGCCGCCGACCACCAAAACCGCGCCGGTCGTATTGTGTTTCATCGTACTTCCTCCTTAGGTCTAGAGACCGAAATCTTTCAGATCATCTCCCAGATACTTTCTTTCGTTCTCTCCCAGCACGCCCAGTGCCAGACACATAAAGGTCCAGATATGGGCCACGTGATACTTGCCGCCGTAGTGGTGGCCGATATCTTCGATCTGGCTGTGGCAGTTGTGGCAGGGGGCCAGCACATATTGGGCGCCGGTCTCCATGATCTGGTCGAACTTGACCTTGCCGTAGGCCCGGCGCTGTTCGGTGTAGCCGGCCTGCAGGGCGCCGCCGCCGCCGCCGCAGCAGTAGTTGTTGATGCCGCTGGGCACCATGTCGATGAAATTCTCTTCGCCCACGATGGTCTTGACCACGAAGCGCAGGTCGTCGGCCATCTCCTGGCGCCAGGTTTTGCGCACCAGGTTGCACGGGTCCTGCACCGTGAATTTGATCTTCAAATCCTTGTTCCAGTCGCTGTTGACCTTGAGCCGGCCCTCCCGGATCCACTGGGCATAGAGGGTGATCAGATTGGTGAATTGAAACTTGTGGGGGATCTTGAACTTTTTCAATCCTTCCAGGATTGCAAAGAAGGAGTGCCCTCACTCCGTATTGACCACCAGCGGACATTTGAGCGTGTTGTCGATGTGGCTGACGAACTCCTCCAGAATGTAGCGCCAGCCTTCGTCGTCGGCCAGAAAGAGGCAGTAGTTCTCCCCGGCCCACATGACCGACGGATAGGTCCAGTCGGCTTTCACCGTATGCAGTATCTTCCACAGCGGGCCCAGCTCTTCGGGCTCGGTGACCGGCTCACGGGAGTTCTGGTTGACGGCCATGTAGGCGCCCTTGCGGTCCACCGTGACCAGCAGATCCTCGAACTGGGGCTGGCTCTCGCGGATTTCTTCGGCCACGTCTTCCACGGTCCAGATGAAATCGTCGGTGGGCACACCCATGGCGTTGCCGGCCCGGATGTGCTGGTCGCACGAGCCGCGGATGCCTTTGGGGCGTTTGTCGCGGGGCCAGCTGTTGCGCATGTTGTAGACCAGCTTGGGGATGTCCACCTTCATGGGGCAGGCGTTGACGCAGCGGGTGCACATGGTGCAGACCCAGGCCCAGGGCGTCTTGAGCACTTCTTCATCCATGCCCAGCACCAGCATGCGCACCAGTTTGCGCGGGTCCATGTCGAAAAGTTCCGAAGCCGGGCAGCCGGCCGTGCAGGTGCCGCAGGTCAGGCAAAGATCGAAGTTGGCGGTGGGAACCTTTTCCTTGACGCTCTCCTTGAAATCGGGCGTCATCTCGTTGAGTTCGATGGGCAGGGACATGGCGAATCCTCCTTTGGCTGAAAAGAATATTTCGGCTGTCTGGCGGAGGAGCGGTTGGAACCTGCGGGAGCGGCTGATATCTACAGTATGACAGCCGGCGGAAATGGCGCTCCGGCGGGGGGCGACGGTCAGGGCGTCGCCCCGCGCGCCGGGGTAAAACGGTGTCAGCAGGAGCCTCAGCGCAAATTGGCGGCGTCCAGGTACGGCTGCAGCTTGTCTTCTCCACCCAGGGTGATGATGTGCAGGCCGCTGCAAATCTCTTTCAGACCCCGGGCGAGGTCGCCGAACAGCTCGATGCTGGCCTTATGCTTGTCCGGCGCGTTGTCCAGCTTCTGGATCACCCATTCGGGCACCAGGCCGGGCTTGAAGTGGCGGTTGATGAAGCGTGCCATGGCCGCGTTGCGCAGCAGCAGCACTTCGGCGATCACCGGCACATCCAGCGTCTTGATCTGGCGCATGAACTTGTCGAACTGCTCCAGGTCGAAGATGGGGGTGGTCAGGAAGTAGCCGGCGCCCATGAGTTTGAGGGTCTCCATGCCTTCCATGCCCTGCTTGGGAACCTTCTTGCCCCAGGGAGACTCGATGCCCGAGCCGAGGATGAAGTCGATGGGTTCCGGCAGCTTTTCGCCGTCGATGGCCCGGCCGTCGCGGATATGCTCCAGCACCGAGGCGAGCTTGCCCGCGTCCACATGGAAGAACATCTGCTCCTGCACGCTGTCGCCGGTGATGCGATAGTCTTCGGTGAAGACCAGCAGGTTTTCGATGCCCGATTGATGCGCCAGGGTCAGGTCTTTTTGCAGCTGGATGCGGTTCTTGTCGCGGGTGGTGGTCTGGTAGATGGCGTTGAAGCGGCTGCGCTGCAGCAGTTCGCAGGTATGGATGCTGTCGCCCACGACCCCTTCCAGATCCACGTCGCTCACCGTTACCCCGTCCACACGCCCCCGGATGCGTTTCAGACGGTCGACCAGTTGCTCCGGCGAATCATCCCCCAGAGGTGTCTGCACCTCGGAGGTGACCACGAATTTTCTTTTGCCCAGAGCGTCTTTGAGTTTCATGGCGTGCCTCCTTTCGTTGCTCCGCGGCTTCAACTGATTCCCAGAAGCCGGGCGACCTCCTCTTTGAGTTGGGGTAAGGGCAGCGGCTTGGAAAAGCACATATCCGCGCCATGGGATTTCATCTCCTTGAACTTGTCGTCGTCCAGGTAGGCCGACAGTACGATGATCTTGGTGTTCTTGGTGTCGGGGTTGGACTTGATCTTGCGGCACACTTCGTTGCCTTTGATGTCGGGCATCATGATGTCCAGGATCAGCAGGTCGGGTTTGAAGTGGTTCACCTGCAGCCCGGCTTCGAAACCATCGGCGGCGGAGATCACTTCGTAGTCGTACTCGTCTTCCTCCAAAGCCTGCACGATGGTTTCCACGATGATGGGATCGTCGTCCACCACCAGAATGCGCTTGTGGGCCCGCTCCGGCTCTTCGTTGGGGATGGGGATTCCCTGGCGCTTCATGAAGAATTCGAGATCTTCGCGTTTGATGCGCCGGTGGCCGCCCACGGTTTTGTAGGCCTTGATATGACCGGCCTCGATCCAGTTGATGATCGATTTGGAGGAGACCTTGCACAATTGGCTGGCTTTGTAGACCGTCAAAGTGTCTTCCATCTGAGCACCCCCTTTTTTGCTTGTCTGGCTAATCTGTAGTCAGGAACTTCACCATTGTCAACAGAAAAAAACATAAAATTGATAATAACTGAAGCTTAAACGGCATAAAAAGTTCGCTTAATATATAATTTTCGGATTTTATAGTTATTCCGCTGGACGTTTGTTTTTCCGCCACCGTTTAAATGAGAGATCGGGGGTCAATCGAGTTCAAAGAGGGTGGCAGGGGGCAAATGGTCGGACGATGGGTGCGGGGCGTCTGGGGGCGACAGGGGCGACCGGTGGCCGCCCCTGTCGAAAGGCCTTTCTGGGGAGGGTCATTCCGGCCGCGGCTCGGTGATCACCGGCAGGATGATCTTGAAGGTGGTGCCCTCGCCCCAGTTGCTTTCCACCTGGATGTCGCCGCCGTGGTCCTTGATGAAGCCGTAGCACACCGACAAGCCTAGGCCGACGCCTCGGCCGCTGTCGGTCTTGGTGGTGAAGAAGGTGTCGAAGATGTGATCCAGATGCTCCGGCTTGATGCCCGTGCCGGTATCGGTGATCTCCACGCGCACATGGCCGCCGTTGCCGGAAGTGGAGACTTTCAGCAAGCCGCCGTTGGGCATGGCGTCCTTGGCATTGGAGACCATGTTGAGAAACACCTGGCGCAGCTGGTTCTTGCTGGCCAGCACGGGTTTCAGGCCGGGAGCGAAATCCAGCTGGATCTTGATGTCCACCTCGCGCAGCTGCTTTTCGTGCAGCAGCATGATTTCGTCCACGATGGTGTTGATGTCCACCGGCCTGCGCTCCTCCTGATCCGGCTTGGAGAAGGAGAGCATCTTGCGCAGCATGTCGGCCAGGCGCATGGTCTCGGACAGGGACATCTCCAGCAGCCGGCGGCGCTTGTTGTCGGGCTTGATCTCGGTTTTCATCAGCTCCAGGGTGTTCATGATGCCGTAGAGCGGATTGTTTAGCTCGTGGGCCAGTTGCGACGTGAGCCGTCCCATGGCGGCCAGTTTTTCGGATTGCAGCAGCTGCTCCTGGGTGCGGCGCAGCTTGCGCTCCATCTCCAGCCGTTCGCCCAGATCGACGAAAAAACCCACCGAGGCCTTCTCTTTTCCGTTCTCGTCATAGATGATGCTGGCCGACAGGGTGCCTTCCACCGGTTGGCCGCCCTTGTGCATGAAGGTGATGGGATAGGCGCGCAGCTTGCCGGCGCCGCCGTATTCGGGGCTGCGCATCATGCGCATGACCTCGTAGGCCATGGTGCCGTCGTAGATGCGGCGCACATCCTGCCCCATGAGCTCTTCGGCGCGGTACCCCATGGTATCTTCCACGCCCTTGTTGCACATGATGACCTTGCCTTCCATGTCGGCGCCGATGATGGCATTGGGCGAGCTTTGGATGACGTTGTTCAGGAAATCGTGGGCCGCGCGCAGTTTCAGCTCCATCTGGGTGATCTTGGTCTGGTCGACGCAGATGCCTTCATAGCCGACCACCTGGCCGGCGTGGTCCCGCAGGGTGTAGGAGGTGAGCAGCACCGGCAGGGTGCTGCCGTCCTTGCGTTTGAAGTTCACGGCATAGTTGACCACCTGGCCGTGGTCTTCGATCATCTGCTGGAAGGCGATGCGGTCTTCGGGCCGCACGTAGAGGTCCTTCTGCAGCGAGATCTTCAGGGTCTCCTCCTTGCTGGCATATCCGAGCATACGGATCATGGTCTGGTTGGCGTTGAGAAAGCGGCCCTCCTTGGTGCTGGTGTAAACGCCGGCGGCCACGTTCTCGAAGAGGCGGCGGTAGTCCTGTTCGCTGGCGCGCAGTTTGAGTTCCTGGTCCTTGCGCTGGGTGATGTCGCGGTAGATGTTGAGCTTGGAGACGCTGCCGTCCAGGTTCTTGATGGGCACTTCGATGATCCGGTAGGTCTTGTCCTGGCGCGGGATATAGATCTCGGACTGGACGCTTTGGCCGTGCTCGAACACCTCCTTGGCCTGGCACCAGGGGCACATCACCTCGCTGTCGTTGACCACCTCGTAGCACTTTTTGCCGACGCCCGGCCCGAACTGGTGCAGCATGGCGTTGTTCATGAACTCCACGGTGTGGTCGCTGCGGGTGATATAGATGCCGTCCTCCATGGCATTGAGGATCTCGACCAGACTGAGTGCTTTGTCGCATTCCATAAAAGCCTCTTGAAAAAGGATGGTTTGAATTCGTAGGGAGGGAGCCGCCTGCTGATTATCCATAGGAGCAAAGCGGTGAAAGTGTCAAGCGCCGAGCCGGAAGCGGGGCGTCACGGCGGTTGCATGGGTTAAGATTGCTATTCCTTGGGGGGAACGCGTCGGAGCGCTTGAGGTCGGATTTAGGTTTCAAGTTTTAGCTTTTAGGTGTGGTATTCTGTCTATTCAAGCCTCGAAGGGCTGCAAGGCCCGTGACGCCCACCCGTGGTAATATTAAGGCTTGCACCCCCTCAGGCTTTTTGATAGGTAGGGCACTTTCTATGGTGGGTGTAGCTCAGTTGGCAGAGCACCAGGTTGTGGCCCTGGGTGTCGTGGGTTCAAGCCCCATCACTCACCCCATCGATAACAAGGACCATTGTCGGATCAACGCCGCAATGGTCTTATCGTTTGTGCGCCCGTAGCTCAGCTGGATAGAGCACCGGACTTCGAATCCGTAGGTCGCCCGTTCGAATCGGGCCGGGCGTACTCATAAAATCAAGGGGTTACACCCGTTTAAATATTGGGTGTCTTGCAGGGTGTCAACTGTTTCCGGGGGGTGTCAACTCGCCGGTGTCAACTGGCCCCCTGCATGGGCGCCCCTTTTTGTTTTTATCCCGCCAATGCCCATCGCTTCTCCGATGCCCCCTATGCCTGCAAAGCCATAGGCTCCGCTTGACCCTCGCTGTCCGGCACGTGTGGATAGTATCGACCGTGCACGATGTTGTTTATCATCGACTGACACACGCCGAACATCCTTGCAATGATAAGCTGCTGTTCACCTGCCAAGTGCAGGCTTCGAATCTTCCGCACGTTTTCATCCGTCAACTTGCGCTTGTACAACCCCAGTTTGACGGCGTGGTTTATGTTCTCTTTCATCGTGCACCATTCCAGGTTTTCAACCCGGTTGTCGGCTTTATCGCCGTTGATGTGGTTCACTTCCGGCTTGTTTTCAGGGTTTGGAATGAACGCCTCTGCGACAAGCCTATGAATGCGCTTTTGGTTCCGCACACCGCTAGCGGAAAGATTAACCGTCAGATATCCCTTAGAATTTTTAATGGGTGTCAGTCTTTTTATTCTTTTTCCCTTGATGCTGATAATGCGCCCATCCCGGGTAACGAGATAGCGGCTTTCATAATCAATAACCTTGCGGATAAAGCTGTTCATTTTAGAGATGCTTCCTTTCTATTTCCTGTGTTTTCGACAAAGCGAAATTGCTTGCGCGATGGACCCACGGATAATCAATCCGGCGATCCCTTTTCCGCTGGTGTGCGCGGGGTGCTGCATGGCGATCAGTAAATGGTGCCGGAAGTGTAAGCGGGGGTTTAAGCTACAGGCCCGAAAGTGCGGCCAGTGTGGTGAGTCACTGCAAAGGGCACCCTATCGGGTTCGGTGGAAAGACCGGTCTGGCAAGTGGCTTTCTCAGTTGGTGCCGGATTTAAAGGGGGCAAAGCAAATTGAACAAGGTTTTAAGGCCGGTGGTTTGCGTGCCAGGGGAGAAACGGAGGGTGTAGCCGCCAACAACCAGGCCGCCCCGGGCATAACCCATAGACCCCAGCAACCGTCGGGCGAAGGCATCCGCGTGAACGATGCTTGGCGCCATTACATCCAATGGGCGCAGGTCAACAAATCATCCTGGCGCGATGACATCCGGCGCTATGAACGCCACCTGAAGCCGGACCTTGGCAACCGCCCCATGGGTGAAATCAAAGCCTGGGAAATCCAAGGCATCATGACCAGGCTGCAAGGCACTATCACCAGGCTGGGCAACTCCTACAAACCCGCCACAGTTCGCCAGGTGCTCATGCTGATAAAGCGCCTGTTCAATTGGTCCCTGGAACAGGAACTCTATGAAGGCGTGAACCCTGCCGCCAGGGTCAAGCTGAAGCCATTCGACAATCGGCAGACCAGGGCATTGAAGCCCGAACAACTTTCCCGGCTGCTGAAATACCTGGACACCTGGGGCAATGAACGCGCCGGGCTTGTCATCCGCTTTGCGCTCTATTCTGGAAAACGCCGGGGGGAAATTCTTTCACTGACCTGGAACAATGTTGACCTTGAAAAGGGCATGGTGACCTTCATTGCCGCCAACACCAAGAACAACCGGACCCAAATATTGCCGGTGAACCAGGAGTGCCTGAAGATTCTTTACCGGTGCCTGGAGATAAAGACTTGTTGCCTGGTGTTTCCCGGCGACACTGCCAAGCGCTACACCGGTTTTGACAACATATGGAAACGGCTGCGGGTGCGCCTGGGCATCGAATGCCGCTTCCATGATCTACGCCACACCTTCGCAACTTATCTGGCCTCATCGGGCAAAGTGGACATCTACACCCTTCAGAAGCTTTTAGGGCACCAAGACATCACCATGACCCAGCGTTATGCGCACCTTTTTAACCATGCGTTGAAGCGGGGCGTAGATGTTGCGGATAGCCTGTTTAACCAGTTCAAGGAAGGCCGGGGTGATGACATCCCCACTCAAACATAAACCGGAAATTGACAAGGCCATAGCGCCGGGAAGGGAAAGAATGGAAAAATCGTTATTCAGAACATGCATGGTTGTATTTCTCCTTGTGGTTGCACTGGTGAGCTGCACTTCATCCAATTACATGGTGGGCACCGATCAAAGCTACATGAGTCTTGAGGACCAGCGGAAAGCCCTTCAGGCCGTTGAAGTACATGCTGCCCTGCCCGAAAACTGCACTATCATGGGCGAAGTGGATGCTGCCCGGTGCCACCGAAGATTTACTCAGAAAAGCCCCACCCCCGACCTTGTGGTCATTGACATGCAGGTCGCGGCCTACGCTCGGGGTGCCGATGGGATTTGTGATGTAACAGTTACCCAGCGGTCGGCCCTGCTGGAAGACTGCTGGTATATGCTCGATGGTCGGGCAACCATGTTCAAGCGGAACAAGCCATAACCCGCCACTAATTGAACGCCGAAAGGAGCACAGACAATGCAAGCGAATCTGAAAGTAGCACCGGAAGCAGCGATGGAATATCTTCAGGGTATGGTCAAGACTTGTGATAACTGCGAATGGAGCGGCATTTCTAAATGCGCGCCTAATGGGGATGGAAGCACCGGAAGGCTTGGCAATGGTTCCACATGCAGAGAAAGAAACTTGTGGACACCGGATGGGGGCTTGCTGGTCGATAACTATTTGGGGGTGGACACTGCCCTTGAATTGATTTGCCACAAGGCAGCCCGCCCCGATCTGCTGCCAATGCTACGGGCCGCACTATCGGAAATGCAGGCCGAAGCCGGTCTAAAGGATTGCACCGGCAATTCATAGGGCGTATGGGTTGGGCAGCCTATGGCCCCTACTGGTGAGCACCAAGGCAAGCACCGGGGGCCATTCGCATTCAAGGGGGTTGCTATGCTGGAAATAATTGCACGCTACAAGGACACCGGAAAAGAACTTGGACGCATGAAGTTTGATTTCATCTCCCAGGATGACCCCAACTTCCAAGCGATCATCAAGGACTTTGAAGACCATGGGTACACGGTTGAAGTGCTGGTGGTTGATGACACCGGCACGATAAATTAAAGTGAGCCCAAGCATTTTCCGAAATCTCCTGTTGGCGTAATGCAATCTGAAACGAAATGAAGCCAACGCAATGACCAGCACCATACCAGCACCAAGATAGAATAGGTATGAGCACGGCGCCCTTGGTATTGTCCTGGTAGCTGCATTGGTTTCGTTTTTGGGAACTCCACCAATGGGTGGTGTGGGGTGCTGCTGGTAATATATAGATGGAGCAGGGGCACACTTCGCCTTCGCAAAAGCCATTACGGCTTCGCCTTCATGGCAGTTGCTCAGGTTGGAAAAGAAGATCGTAGGACTTGATATTCATGGGCTGCATAAGTGGCTCACCAGCTTGGCTACAGCAAGCAACTTCCGGTGCATGGTTTGTTACGCTTCGCCTTGGGGCTACGCTCCACCAAAAGGTAATTGCTTGGTGCTTGAACAGGTAATGACGTTGGCTTCACCAACAGGTAAACCTGGGCATATAATCCCCCGCCTTCCCCCTGAGGGTGTTCTATTCTTGGAGCGCAGCGGAAAGATTAGAACGCCCGATAGAAGGGGGTGGGGTTGACCCAGGAATTACCCATGGGCTCTCCCAGCATTAAACCGATATTTCCATGGGCAAACCGGGGGCGATACTTGGGCGCTACCTATTATTTTCTTTCTTATACAGATGGGCGCCATAACTCGCGTAATTATTATGAAAAAATAATATTTCTGTGCACCCCCTGCACATAAGGCCCTGGTAGCGGGTTTGCGGGGCATTAGGCTTGCAATCGCTTACCAGTAAAGGGTCCCAGTGGAGTCACCCCCTGCTTAATTCCCAAGGCTGACCCCACCGGTTCCTTATGGTTTCTCTAATCCGGCACAACACCAGGATTCAACCAGCCTTCCAAGAGCTGCCGCATGCGCCGGGATGGTATGAACAAGTCAACAGGCTGCATCTTGCGTAACCGGCTACGGAACAGCCATTGAATCAGCGACGATAACGCATAGGCATCCTTATCAACCTGCACACCCGTTGCTTGAAAGAAGTTGCAAATCTCCGGTGCTGGGAACTTGTTCACACAGTAAGCAAGGGCCGACTTGTGCCGGTGGCTATTTACCGCCCTGGCATTATGCGCCAGGTGGCAGGACGAAAAACCGTTGAGTGCCCGATGGCCCGTTATCCCCGCCCGGTGAGGATTGAAACAAGTCCACAAGGCGGCCTTTCCTTTCGCGCCAACTGAAAGAAAGAAATTGCGAATGTTTCTCCCGACCATTTCAAGGACTGCTTTGCCCTGCTTGTTGAACCAGTTATAGGAAAGCCCCCTGGGATCATCTCCAACCCTGTTGAGTTTGCCTAAGTAGATATTGACGAGTTTCTGAACAGATGCTCGGAAGGCAAAATCATCGCTGGGTTCCGGGTTGTGCAAAACATACCTTCCCCCGGTGCTATCCAGGCTGACCGCAAAGTACTCGTAATGGAGCCGATGAAGATCATAGTAATATTTCTGAATCTGACCATGGAACATATAGGTAAGGTTCCAGACCTCATCGAATGCTTCCAGAACGTCAACCGGGAATAGCCATAGCAGAACATTCTCATTCACAAGAATAAGCCTATTCAGTGCGGCCAACCTGATTACGTCTTGGAGTCTACCGGTATAGTCCACACCTTCCGGCGCCCTGAGTGTCTGCCCATCATCCGAAATCGCCAATAGACCCTTATCAAGCAGCATTTCAATATCTTTTCGGCTAACCGTGTCATAATGGGTAATGACATCCATGACCTCATCAAGGATCAGCGTGTAACCGCCCAACCGGACCAGTTCAACGGCGTCTTGGTCAACATCCTGAAACAGCTTATGGGTGGTGACTATATTTCGACCGTTCGCCAAGTGCTCTTTCAGGGATGCCCGCTTGTTATGTCTCCCGGCTTTTCTATCCGGCATCGGCTCAACAAAGTTACACCGGGGGCAATCCTTTCTTATTCTGGTGACTTCATCCAAAAACGGCGTGACGAACATGAACGGGCCTTCGCCCGCATTCATCATCTGGATAGCCCAGGAAGTCTTTCCGGCGCCGCAAGGGGCATCAATGACTTTAATGGGTTTGGCCGGTCGATCAGTCGGGATCATTTCAAAAGCCATTACTCGACCCCCTCAACGTCTTCGGCCCGCCAACTGATTGTTACCCCTTTGCCGTCGGTGATAAACAGGTTGGCCGGTTCAACGTTTGGCCATTGCTTGCCGTTTACGATGTTTCTAATCTGCTGGGCTTTAACAGCCTTAAACATCTCGGCTATGACGCTGGATGGGATTCCAAGCCTTGCCAAGCCTTTGATGACTGCAACCTGGTTGGCGGTAAGCTTCATTCGGTTTTCCCAAAAGCGGTTTGCTGCGCCAGCTCTGCGCTTCTGTCGTTTCCGTTCAAGTTGCCCGACATAAGCCACATCATTTTCTTGCGATACGCTGTTACTGATACTCATAAGTCATTTCTCCCTTTGTGTGACAAAATGGAACATAACCGTCTTTATATTCTAATAGGTGTACCCATTGGGAAGCCCCGAGTGAGTGCACACCGCTGATGGGAAGCTGGTTGTTTAGTGTGGTGTTGCCAGGGAAGGCCCTATGGATTGCCCCATGGTTACCAAGAAAAAAGACAGATATGCCCCCCGCGTAGGGAAGCTCCTGTGGAGGTAAAGCCGTTTACTTTTCGGCCCCCAGCCCCCTGCCAAGCCACGCTAACGCCTGGCAGGGATTGTTATGTTCAGGGTAAGTATTTGAAGTTACGGTGGTTTAATGAGCTATGTGCTTAACACTAATTTAAGGCGGCTTTTAGACACATAGCTTTAAACGGCCGTTAACAGTAAACGACTTAGGAGATTTTCTGCTGAAGGCGCTTTTCATAAGCTTCCAATTCTTCCTGGGACAGACTCATAGCAAGTTCCATAATTTCCTTATCCGACATTGTTGGTGCAATATGCAGATAGCCGCCATATTTTCGTATGCTGGGCAGCACGTCATGGGTAACCCAGCGCTTAAAAGCTTCTGCTTCAGGTTTTCGCGAATGCAGAATTAGAGAATAAAGGCCGGGTTCGTTGATAAGCAGCATGTTTTTCCCGGCTGGCAAACCAAGATCGGTTCTAAGCACATAGCGCTTTTCGTCGTCATCCAAGTACCTTACGGAATCTCGGGCCGTTAAACCCAGCACATCGCAAACTTCTTTTGCCACCAACCAGGGGTTGCCTTGTTCATCTATAATAGTGGTGACTGTATTGGCGTTAAACTGAAAGGGCATGATTTGTTTCTGTTCCATTTGTGCGTACTCCTTTAGGTGGGTGTGTGGTAGGTGCTGAAAACAGGACAAGCCCGAGGTTTCCCCAGAGCCTGCCAAGAGCGCACCATGTTCTAATAGGACGACTGATTACCCGAAAGGCAGGTGACGCGCGATATTTCATCGGTTGTTTAGGTTTCGAACTTGTCAGCGATGAGCGGCTTTGTCCGGTGATAGTTCACTACGGGGCAGGCTTCAGCATGATAATTTCAAATTGGGCGCTGTCATTCTTATCGCCCCATTTCGTTACAGTCATTTTTGAGCTTTATTTTCAATCGTTTGAAAGTGTCTGGCGCGAATTTGTTTACCCCATTTCAGCATAAATTTATTTGGTCTCAAACCAAGGGGTTTCATAGAGCACCTAAATTCTTGAAGTTATTCCCCAAGTTTTGTCCCAGCTCATCTTGTTAACTTTCACACATTTGTTAACGAGTGCATAAAAACTCATTTCGCTGTAATTACATAACTATAGCTACACTTTCCAGGTTCGATTGAAAAATATCGCTAGACATCTGGTTATGTCCCATGCTAGTTTTCAGGAAATCTTAACGAGTTCCGAAAAACGAAAGGGGCACACCGGATATGGAAAAGGGACAGAACATCAACCACCCCAGCACAGGTGACATGATTAAGGTTGAACCTATTCGTGAGCTGAAAGATATCAAAGCCATCAAGCGCATGCTCAAGGACAAACCGCGTGATTATTGCCTGTTCATTCTGGGTATCAACACCAACCTTCGGGCATCGGACCTGCTCAGGATAACGGCGGGGATGGTCAGGGGTTTGAAGCCCGGCGAGGAAATCGAATTGCGCGAAAAGAAAACGGGCAAGACTCGTCGTATCAATTTGAACCGGTCCTGCACCGAAGCCATTGGCCAGCTCTTGGCAAGTCGGGAATACCAGGACAAGGACACCTTATTTAAAGGGCAGCGCGGCGCCCTGACGGTTCCCAGCATCAACCGCCTGGTGAAACAATGGGCCGGTGCAATCAACCTTCGGGGCAACTATGGAGCCCACACCCTGCGCAAGACCTTCGGCTATCACCAGCGGGTTACCTTCGGCGTTGCCCTGCCGGAATTGATGGTTGTGTTCAACCACTCATCCCAAAGGGAAACCTTGAACTATTTGTGCGTGCAGGCAGAGGAAATCAAGAGCATCTACGAGAACGAACTGTAAGCCGAATGGCTTTGACCTGGCTGGGCAATTGATAATGTGGTCGTTTCGGCGCCGGGCCTATGGGGGGAAACTGGAGTGCCTTTTGAGTCGGATACCCCTGCACAAAAATCTATCAATTTCTGAATCCTGGTTTAGCTTTTATTTGGTTTATGATATCAAATAATCGTGTCGCATTTCAGTGCCGGGGTAAAATTGGGGTGTTCTTTTTTTTCTCATAAATAACAATGAATTGTGTTTCTTCGGGCCATATCAACATTGGAATTGAAGCAACCCGCTGCATTTTTCAGCCGAAAGCACAAAGCTTTCAGTTCAAGTGGTTTGCAAAAATGCCAATAATACTTAACAATAGTTACTGATGGTTTTAAATGACTGAAATAAAAAAAGATCTCTGGAACACCGTTGTGGCTGGCAGATGGAACCCGGCCATTTTAACTCCAAAAGGGATTTCGAAACTTCTCTTTAAAAAGCAGGATGATTCACCATTTGAAGTAATGGTCCCTTTAGACGCTATGGGACCGCCTAAAGTACGTATAGACGGTTTACTAGTCGCTGCGAACTTTGATCGATTAGTAATAGATTGCGTAAAAAGCGATTGGGATTCTTTCGAAAGTTCAAGATCTTATTGCCAAAAAGCAATCTGTGAATTGCCAAAGACTCCTTTATCAGCAACGGGGTACAATATTCGATATGAAATCAAGGAACCGCCGCTGGGCTTCCTAGATCTCCTAAATTTACCTCTGGATACTTCAATATCTGATCAGAGGTTGGATATTAAAAAGAAAGAGACTCGAAGATCAATTGCGTGGAAAGACGGTTTTATCAACTTACACATAGTAAAGATAGACTCTGAAACTTATAGCATATTACTTAACTTTGACCGAAAATCGGATGACACAGAGAATCTTTTACAGTGGTTGGGTATTCCGATAGATGAAATAAAACATATAACAAAAACAATAATGTGTTCAGTTCTTAAAGCATGTAATGAAAGTGAGGTATAATTATGAGTGGTACATGCGGAACCAATAAGAATGAAACATATACTGGGGAATCAAGAGCTGACTACTTTCCTGCAAGAACTGAAAAGGTGACAATCCCTGATAAGACATATCAATATTCAATAAAGGTCCAGACGGCCCCAACAAGCCGTACCAGTGGTGAAGTAAGGATACGTATTGCCTCGCGAGAAATGCCCGAACCTAAACGAATAACTTCAACAAAATAATGCAAAGTAATTATGCATTGGACCTACGAGAAGCCTGAAGAAATTTCTGAACTCCAGCAGGGCGACATATTAGAGCCGTCAGAAGCGTTGTTGAATTTATTCAATGAGGTACACCCATACTTTACACAACCCAAGTATCGTGGTTTCCTCATTTTGACTCAAACTTGCGATCTCCTAAGGAGAGAACGAGCCGGACAGAAATCCTGTAGTGCAACGCATGTATGCTTATCTGTGATAAGGTCTGTTCAAGACATTATAAGTCAATCTCTTTCAAGTCGTTTTGGATATTTAGCCCCAGGTATATATGCAAGTCATTCCAAAAAGGCTGTCGAAAATTTGGTTGAACGCCTCGTAAATCAGAACGAAAACGCATTAGGCTTGTTTTATTTACACCGCGATATTGATTCCGGCATTTCGGTACATTCCGTTGCGTTATTGCGAGTTGCGATCTCTGTGAAAGCAGCCGATCATTTTAATACTCTTCTAAAGGCGCGCGTTGGAAGGCTGTCAAAAGAATTTCAGCCAAAGCTTGGTTGGATGGTAGGAAATTTGTATTCAAGGGTTGGAGTAACGGATTGGAAAGAAAAGTCAGAAATCGAAAAGCAAAATATTGAAGAGGATATTATAAAAGAGATCCTATCATTCACAAGAAGTGAGCCTATTTGGTTAGACCGAAGTCTTTATTCTAAGATTTTGAAAAAGACGCCCGATTTCAATACATTGCCAGAGAGCTCGCAGGAAGAAATAATTCGTTCTTCACTACCACCACCGCCGAAAGAAAAAGCTATTGAAATAATAGCTCAAATTGTAAAGACTGTTGTCCCTAAAATTAAAGACGAAGATATTGAAAAAATAAAAAGTCGCCTTGCTAACAATGATCAATTTGAAGCGCAAATGCGAAAATTCGGCGCAAATAGTAGTATACATGATTCAGCTGACCATGTACTTTGAGCTCTTTCTTAAATAGGTGTATTAGAATTAAAATAATTACAGAAAATTCTCGATTGCGTTTTGCGCTAATTTCTCCAAGATGGCTTTCTCAACAACCATGGAAATTATTCTAAACATCTGTTTTAATTATGAATCTTCGAATCCGTAGGTCGCCCGTTCGAATCGGGCCGGGCGTGCCAATATTTTAAGGGAATCAACTCAACTTGTTGATTCCCTTCGTTTTATTGTATAACGCGCGGATGGTTCGGGGGCTCTTTCCCCAAAAAAAAGCGCGCGGGCGGCTTCTCGGCAAAAGGGGCTCAGCGTCCTTATCGGTGGCGCTCCCAGATTAGCTCCCCGTTTCTGAAAACCTGTCTGATCCGATGAAGGGGCAACATGCACGGTTCGCCCTCAGCGTTTATGGCCTCGATGGAAAAATGGTTGCCGGCAGTGAAGCTGACCTGCCGGATGGCGACCTGCACGATCCTGTCCTTCATGCGGTCATAATAGCCGATCTCGAAGTCGGCCCGGCCGAACGCTGTATCCCAGCGGATGCGGTCCAGCAGTTGGCGGATGGGGATCACGTCGGCGTTGCCTCCCGGGTGCGATGGGTTGACAACTGGAGCATACACCACAGCGGCGCCATCGAGGAGAACATTTCGCTCGATGAGCGACTCCGGCCGGCAGATCCCGAGGGGCGTTGCTGTTGGATTTGCAGCCTTTTCAAGGGCTCCCCATTTTTAAATTCCGCCCGCGGGAAACGCAAAATGTGCAGCAACAGGTAATTTTTTGTTTTGGACTTGACACGGCTACCGATGGAACATATTAAAATTATTTAAATAATATAAGGATAGCAATACATGGCGGCGCCTTGGAGCACCTTTTTCATTGGATTAGACATACAGGTCCGGCGTGCGTGCAGATACGCGGTAGCCGATGATAAGGGGAGCTTCTTGATTCCGGTTGGCGCGAAAATCCCATAGCCGACAGCATCGATTCAACAAAAAGGTTCGACAGTCCGTCTTCGGTAGAAATAGGGATCGATGCGCCGAGGATTGCCCTGAGTGACAAACGGATTCGGTATCGGGACGGTAAACGACGCCAATGGAACCAAAGGAAAGATCAATATGAATACGGCCTCCTCTTGTCTCCTATCGGCGGATCGAGTTGTTCGTCTCAACATGGATTTTTCCGCTTGTAAACCTTGTTCCAGGGAGATGCTCGATGCCGGAGGTGCCGAGGTGGCCGGCCAAAACCGAATCAAGGAACTGATTTTCCCCTCCAAACCATCGATGACCCGAAAAAGGCAGGTTTCCCGATGACCCTAACCAAAGCGCAAATAGTCGAAGTGATCACCGAAAAGAATGGATTTTCCAAAAACAAAAGCGCCCAGATCATCGAAAGGCTGCTCGAACTCATCAAGGGTTCCCTGGCAAACGGTGATGATGTCCTGATCAGCGGCTTCGGCAAATTCTGTGTAAAAAGCAAGGGAGAGCGACGCGGACGCAACCCGGCGACCGGCGACGATCTGATGTTGGCGGCGCGGAAGGTGGTGACCTTCAAGTGCTCGGGCAAATTGAGGGATCGGTTGAACGGGGAATGATCCGAGCCTGGCCGGCAGGGCGGGGGATCAGGTCGGATGCGTCCGAAATTCCGGTTCTCGCGTCTTCCGTCTTGCAAGTTGATGACAACTGGGTCATTCTGCGGCCGATTCGCACTCCTGTACAACCACCCTGTAACCAAAGGAGCCAATGACCATGAAAGTGATCGTGTATCTTCTTGGTTTCGGACACATTGCCATCTATTCCTGCCTGATCCTCTATACCAGGGAATCCGTGGATGCGCTGAAGGGATTGTTCCAGAAATTTCAACTCAAACTCCTGTCGGCCATTCCCGCAGCGCTCGGGTTGCTTTTTTTAATCTGTGCGCCGGCCACAACCTATCCATGGGTATTGCGCATTGCCGGCCTGCTGGCCATTGGTGAAGCGGCGTTGGCGTTCACGAACCCGAATAAAATCTACAGCCGGATGCTCGATTGGTATTTTGGAAAGGTTTCCGACCAGGCGCAGCGGCTATTTGGAATCATCGGGATCATCTTCGGAACGGTTATCCTTAGCTGGATCAAATAGATAACAGATCCTAACAGGGCCCTGATGTGATTTAAGGGGGCAAGGAAACGCAGAGGTCCTGTCTTCGACTCCTTTGGTCACTTTGAAACCCGGTGAAGCAATAGAGCGGCGCCACATACCGGCAGGTATCATATGTCAGGCTTCAAAAATTCTTGCTTTTAATCAGATGGGTTGTTTTTCCATGGGAGTTCTTCGGGAGATGCATTGCGCCATTCTTTGACGATTTCTTGTGCTTCGGCAAAGTCAGACTCAGCAACGCGAATCAGGCCCCAACCATACTGAGATTGGAAAAGGCCATCATATGCAGTGTCATGAAATGATCTTATTTCTGCATATATTCCATGTTCCTCTAAAACCGCTTTGATGACATTCGCCTCAGCTTCGTTTTCAGGCTTCATTAATGTTTTCAAGGCTTGACTCCTCATACTCTGAATGGAGAACGGGCGCTTCGGCGGGCGCGGAACTTTCGCTGAACTTACCCGCAAAAAATGGACCTTTGGCTGCCGGCTCAGGTTGCCATTGCTTTATATCGGCTCTCGAGTTTTGGCGGATTGGCCAGCGTTTGATAAATTACGCAATAGTGTTCCGTGAGCTGAACCAGTTTTTCCAGTTTCTCAGAATCGGCCGGGCTGTCGATCTCAAAGGTCAACCCGACCTGCTTGAGACCCACCGGCGCGGCGCGGTCTACCCCGAGGGTGCCGCGCGCATCCCATTTCCCCTCGGCAATCACCCGGGCACTATTTAAAGGAAGGCGCATGGCGGTGGCCACGGCTTTCAAGGTAACGCCGGCACAGGCCACCAACGCTTCCATCAACATGTCTGCCGAGCATGCTTTCGAGCCGTCGCCACCGGCTGCCGGATGCAGCCCGGCAACGGTAGTCCCGGCCTTGTTTGATATCGCGCAGACAATATCTTCGCCTTTGACGACCCCCTCGGCTCTGGCGGTAATCATGGCGCTCTCGGGGTCTTGTTTGTAACGTTCTTTCAACGGTGCTTGAAGGGCACGAAGTTCCTTGACGTCCATGGCAATATCCTTTCTGCATGCCGGCGCTTACCTCCATGGTTCGGAGAAAGGGCCTTCATTGGTCTGGAAAAGAGCGAACCGGGGCTGATTTCGGATCGAATTTCAGCTCATTTCCGATTTTTGCAGAATATGGACACGGCCGGACCCGATACAAGATATCGCGCCTGGGAAAAGTCTGCCTGAGCCGCAAGTGAACGATGCAATAGCCAATATTTATTTCAAAGGTAGGCATCCGGGTCGCAATTCAGCGGCCAGGCCGGATGGCGGGCCTTGCCGGGCTAAACCAGCGTGGCGCCCCGGGCCAATCCGGGGCGCGCGATTTCGTCAATGCGGCCGAGCACCTCCGGTGCCAGGCGGATCTCCGATGCTTTCGCATTCTCTTCGATTCGCTCCGGGCGCCGGGTTCCTGGAATGGGGAAGATGTCCCGGCCCTGGTGCAGCAGCCAGGCAAGGGATAGCTGCGCAGGGGAGACGCCGAGTTCCATCGCCATCGACATGAGGGGCGAAAAGTGTTCTCGGTTGGCAGCAAGATTCTCACCTGCGTAACGGGGATTGTTCTGACGAAAGTCGTTCTTGTCCAGGCTGCCGACCGAGCCGGTGAGAAATCCGCTGCCCAGGGGCGCCCAACCGACCAGGGCAATGCCCAGCTCGCGAAGCGTGGGCAGCAGTTCGGTTTCTGCTTCCCGCCGCCAAAGCGAATACTCGAATTGCACGGCCGTAATCGGATGAACGGCGTGGGCGCGCCTGATCTGCGCCGCGGTCACGTTGCTCAAGCCGATATAGCGCACCTGGCCTGCTCGAACCGCCTCGGCCATCGCCCCGACCGTTTCTTCGATGGGCGTTGCAGGGTCCGGGTAGTGGGCATACCACAGGTCAATGGTATCCACAGCAAGGCGCTTGAGGCTCGCTGCGAGCGCCTTGCGCACATAAGACGGCCGGCCGTTGATCTTGAGGGAAAAGCCCCAGCCTGTGGGAAGGTCCGATCCCTTCGCTGCATCATCAAACACAATGCCGAATTTGGTGGCCACGAAGGCATCCTGGCGCCTGCCGGCAATGGCTTGAGCGAGCAGCGTTTCGTTGTGGCCGTTGCCGTAAGCATCGGCGGTGTCGATCATGTTGAGCCCGAGATCGAGTGCGTGCCGGATGGTGGCGATGGATTGCCGGTCGTCGGCGGCCCCGTAGTAACCTTCTAGAACCATGGCGCCATAGCCCAGACACCCCACAGCAGGGCCGTTCATTCCTAACTGTCTTCTGTCAATCATGATTTCGCCTCCCGTGATGTTGTCGCATGATGTAAACCATGCTGAGAAAAATCATAACTATCGCCGCAAGATCAGCAACGCCATCCAACGGTCAGGGGAAGGAATAGCCACAATAGAATTGAAATAGTCACCCCGCCGACACGATCTCATAAACCGAATGTGAAGAAGCGATTCGGAATGCGTGTGACTAAAAGCGGCAGGATGTACCTCCGCGCCGGATCACAGGCCATCCGCCTTGCGCGCATGGGCGGCCACTGCTTCGACGATGCGGGGCCATGCGCCGCCGTGGGGCATGTCGTGGCCCATGCCCTCGATGAGCATCAGTTCGGCACCCGGTATGGCCTCCGCGCTGTCTCTGCCCCCCGACACCAGCACCAGCGGATCGTCCGTTCCGTGGATCACCAGCGCCGGCGCCGTTATGGAAGCGAGCCTGGGTTTCCGGTTGCCGTGGGCCAGAATCGCCGCGAACTGCCGTGTTTTGCCCGGGCCGTAGAATGCCCGGTCGTAGCTGCGTTCGGCCAGATGCTTGTGCCACGGCGCATCGAAGGGGAAGCCGGGACCGGCGATGGTACGATATAACGTCAGCATGTAGTCGATATACGCTTCGCGCTCGGTGGGCGCGGGTGTCAGCAGCAGGGACATGATCTCGGGTTTCGGCTTGGGAAGTTGGGGATTGCCCGTGGTGGCATAGACCTGGGTCAGGCTGCGGACGCGCGAAGGGTGCCGGTACGCCACCGTCTGCGCGATCGCCCCGCCCATGGAGATGCCGCAGATGTGGGCTTTGTCTATGCCGAGCGCGCCCAGCAGCCCGGCCGCGTCGTCGGCCATGTCGTCGAGGGTATAAGGCGCATCGATTTTTTCACCCTTCATCAGGGACGCCATCACCGCCGTCAGGTCGGGCACGCCGGCCGCTTCCATTTTCGAGGAGAGCCCCACATCGCGGTTGTCGAAACGGATGACATAAAGGCCTTTTCCCGCCCACGCGTTGCAGATCTTCTCGTCCCACCCGATCATTTGGCCGCCGATGCCCGCGATCAGCAGCAGCGGCGGGGAGGAAGGGGCTCCGAAGGTCTCATATTCGATCCGAATTCCGTTCGCTGAAACATTGGGCATTGCAATTCCTCCATTCGCACTGGATTTGCATATCCGAAGCCGATTGCCTTGACTTTCGATCCGGTTGCCCGGGTTCGTTTGGTCAAAAAAAATGGCTGTTCCAACTGCGATCAAAACACTATACACAGATAAAAGGAAGCTTTTTAACGGCGAAAGGAGTCGTATATGAAGGAACCCGGCAAAATGGATCAGGTTTTTCATGTCATCATGAAGCGGCTGGTAGAGACCGGGCAGGCACCGCACTACACCGAGGTGGCCGCCGCGTTGGGAGTGCCTGCGGAGGAAGGCCGCAATTCCGTGCACGCGCTGTTTGCGCTGCCGAAGTTTCCGGGGTGGCTGTTTCCCAATACCGATTACATTACTTCTTTTCCTCCCTTCAACAACCTGCCCACCCAATACCGCATCACCGTTTCCGGCCGGCAAAAATGGTTCGCCCAGTGAGGGTTCGAAGCGCTGGCGGTCAGCTGGCTTTTCCCCGGCAGGCAGGTGCGGATCGATGCCCCCTGCCTCGATTGCGGCGCGCCGATGCACATCGAGATGACGGATGGCGTGCTTGAAAGCCCGGCAACGGCGGATATGGTGGCCTACACCTGCATCCCTTTCCGTGAATGGTACAAAGACATACCCTATTCCTGAAGCACCATGAATCTCTTCCGGTCGGAAGAGCATGCGCGCCGGTGGAGCGGGTTCAAGCCTGGCACCGAAGAAGGCATCGTCCCCGTGCCGGACATGGCCCAAATTTTTTCCGGCAATTTCTTCAGGCGGCGCCTGGACCCGGATTATCTATCCCGCATGCGCGAATATGCCGCGGAAATGGTGGGCGCATTGCAAGCCAGGGGCAGTTTCTGGCAGCTGCCCCGCAAACGATAAGTCGGGTGAAACAGGAAGGAGGAACGCCCATGCAGGTACCCATGACCCCCAGTCGCATCCTGAAGCGCGCGGTCAAGTTGTATGCCGACAAGACGGCCGTGGTCGACGGAGCGGTGCGCTTGACCTATGCCGAGGTCGACGAGCGCGTCCGGCGGGTGTATCACGCCGTGAACGAGGCCGGCATCGCCGCCGACGGGCGCATCGCGGTGCTGGATTTCAACACCTACCGCTACCTGGAGCTCTATTTCGGCATGTCCCTCACGGCAAGGGTGATGCTGCCCCTCAACATCCGCCTTTCGCCGGCCGAATACACCTACATCCTGAACGACGCCGAGGCCGAGGCGATCATCTTTCACGCGGACTTCAAGCCGGTGATCGAAAAGATCCGCGGCGACCTGCGCACCGTCCGATCCTTCTATGTCGCCGAGGGCGCGGCCGACGCCCCCTGGATCACGGACACCTACGAGAACCTCATCGCCCGGGCGGCGAGCGATCCGGCGGCCTCGGCCGTCGAAGACGAAAACGCCGTGTTGAACCTCTATTACACCAGCGGGACCACCGGCAAGCCCAAGGGGGTGATGCTGACCCACCGCAACATCTACGCCAACGCCCTGACCACCATCATCGCCTTCAAGCTCGAGGATGGGACCGTGTGGCACCATATCGCCCCGCTGTTCCATCTGGCCGACGCCTTTTTCATCTGGTCGGTGACCTACCAGGGCGGGCGGCATGTCATGCAGCGCCAGTTCGTGCCCCAGCAGGTGCTGCAGACCATGCAGGCCGAAGGCGTCACCGCCGCCATGATGGTGCCCACCATGATCAATTTTCTGCTCAACGTGCCGGACCTGGCGAGCTATGACCTCTCGGCCCTGCAGTGGGTCATGGTGGGCGGCGCCCCCATGTCGCCCGCCAACGCCCTGCGCATGATGAAGCAACTGGGCTGCCGCTACATCTCCGGATACGGCCTCACCGAAACCTGCCCGCTGCTGACGGTGGGCAATATCAAAGACACCCTGCGGCACCTGCCCGAAGAAGAGCAGGTCAAATATCTCACGCGCACGGGCCTGGAGGTGCCGGGGGTGGATCTGAAGGTGGTCGATGCCGAAGGCGCGCAGGTGCCCTGGGACGGCGTGAGCGTCGGCGAGATCGCCGTGCGCGGCGACAATGTGATGAAAGGCTACTGGAAACTGCCCGGCGAGACCGAGCAGGCGATCCGCGGCGGATACTTTCATACCGGAGACCTGGCCACGGTGGATCCCCAAGGGTATGTGCTCATCGTGGACCGGGCCAAGGACATCATCATCAGCGGCGGGGAGAATATCTCCTCGGTGGAGGTGGAGAACATCCTCTACATGCACCCGGCCGTGCTGGAGTGCGCCGTCATCGCCATGCCGGACGAGAAGTGGGGCGAGGTTCCCAGGGCCATCGTGGCGCTGAAGCCGGGCGCCTCGGCCACGGAGGCGGAGCTGGTGGCCTTCGCCCGCGAACGGCTGGCCGGCTTCAAGACCCCCAAAACCATCGTGTTCGTCAAAGAGCTGCCCAAGACCGGCTCGGGCAAGATTCTCAAGACCGAACTGCGGGCGCGTTTCCGATAGGGCCAAGAACAGCGATTTGGGAGAATCCCCATGGGGTTTCAACTACCGGTCTATCGGATGCCCGACTTTACCCGGCCGCCCTTGGCGGGCGCCCCCCTGGTCCGATTCAAACGGGTCCGCAAAGCCGGGGTGGCCCCGGACGATTATCACGGCACCTCGATCTATCCGGAGTACTTCCAGGTGGAGAAGGGCCGATGGTCGCTTCTGGAAGAGTCCCGCATGGATTGCGTGGTGGTGAAAACAGAGGCAGGGGCTCTGGTCGTCAAGGAGTTCCGCCACCTGGCGCGCGGCGACCGGGTGGCCTGCGGCCGGGGGGAGGACGGCGAGGACGGCATCTACGTGCACGCCGAGCCTTTCGAGCCGCCCGCGGAGGCTTCCCAGAAATTTGCGTTCCGCACCCGAATCAGCCGGGAGACCTCTTTTTCCATCGACTACGATCAGCTCTACGATCTTCTCGAGTTCGAGCGCCAAAACGGTTTTGTCGTGTGGGTGCTGGGACCGGCGGTGGTGTTCGACCGCGATGCCCGCGAGGCTTTCGCCAACCTGGTCGCCGAGGGCTATGTCCATGCCCTGCTGGCCGGCAACGCCCTGGCCGCGCACGATGTGGAGGCGGCCCTGTTTTCGACGGCCCTCGGCCAGGAGATCTATTCCAAGAAGAGCGCCAGACTGGGGCACTACAACCACCTGGACGCCATCAACCGGGTCAGGGGCATCGGCTCCCTCCAGAAGGCCATCGAGACCGGGGTCATCGACAACGGCGTCATGAAAGCCGTCGTCGAGCGCAAGATCCCCTGCGTGCTGGCCGGCTCCATCCGCGACGACGGGCCGCTGCCCGGGGTGGTCGGCGACGCCTATCAAGCCCAGGACCGCATGCGGGCCATCGTGCGGCGGGCGACCACCGTCATCGGCATGGCCACCTTGCTGCACACCATTGCCACCGGCAACCTGGTCCCGTCCTACCGGGTGGTGGCGAGCCATGGGGTCCGGCCAGTCTATTTCTACGCGGTGGACATGTCCGAGTTCGTGGTGAGCAAACTGGCCAATCGCGGCTCGCTCGCGGCGCATGCCATTCTGACCAACGTGCAGGATTTCGTGGTGACCGTGGCGCGGGGGCTGCGCAGAAGAAAGATCAGGAAGGGATGATGCGCGTTCCGGCCTTGCCGAAAACGGCCGCCTCGATCTCGTCGATGGCGCAGATCGACGCCGCCTGCCCGCCGTCGCCCAGAAACTGCATACCGGCTTCGATCTTGGGCCAGATGGAGCCCTCGGGGAAATGGCCCTGGTTCCGGTAATTCAGGGCCTCTTCGAAGGATAGGGTTCGAAGGTATTGCTGGTCCGGCTGGCCGTAATGGAGCGCGACCCCTTTTACATCCGTGGCGATCACGAAAATATCGACGCCCACTTCCCGGGCCAGTCTGGCGCTGGCCAGGTCCTTGTCGATCACCGCGTCCACGCCGCAGAAGGACCGTCCTTCGCGGATCACCGGGATGCCCCCGCCGCCGCAGCAGATGACGATGAAGTCCCTTTTGATGAGTTCCCGGATTTCACGTTTCTCCACGATGGTGAGCGGCCGCGGGGAGGCCACCACCCGGCGGTAGCCTTTGGCGGTCCGGCGGGTGGGATAGGGCAGGGCGGCGGCCTGCTCCTCGGAATAGACGGGGCCGATGGGTTTGGTCGGGTTTTGAAAGGCCGGATCGTTCTCGTCCACCACGACGTAGCTGATCAGGCTCACGATATACTTCTGGGTCACGATGCCCAGCGCCATCAGCTCGCTGTCCAGGGTGGATTCGATCATATACCCGATCTGCCCCTGGGTCTGCGCCACCAGGATCTCCAGGGGCATCCGCGGAACGGCGGCACAAGACTCCTGCTGCAGCTGCAGATTGCCCACCTGCGGGCCGTTGCCGTGGGTGATGATGATGCGGTACTCCCTGGAGAGCCGGGCAATCTCCCGGATGGGCACCTTCAGATTCTCCAGCTGTTCCGCCAGCGTGCCGGTCTGGTTCCCGCGGATCAAGGCATTCCCGCCCAGAGCGATCAGCAGTATCTTTTTGCGCTTGTCTGCTCTCATGGCCTGTGGAAGTTGAGTTTGTCGAGCAAGACATCCTTGAGCAACGGCTGCCCATGATCTTTGTATTCGTATCGCACCCGGATGGAGGGTTTTTCGATTTTCAGAATGCGTTTGAGCTGGATGGGGGTGGAAAAAAGCACCAGGTCGCATTCGACCCGGTTGATGGTCTGCTCCAGGTCCCGGATCTGTTCCCGGCTGTATCCCATGGCCGGGAGGGCCGGGCCGGTGTTGGCGTACGTTTCGAAGGTCTTTTTCAGGCTGCCCACGGCATAGGGGCGCGGATCGACGATCTGCCCCGCCTCGAACTTTCGCGCCGCGATGACCCCGGCCCCATAGGGCATTTCGCCGTGGGTCAGCGTGGGCCCGTCTTCGACCACCAGCACCCGCTTGCCCTTTATTCTTTCCGGTCGATTGACCAGCACGGGCGAGGCCGCCAGCACGATTTCGGCTCTGGGCGCGTGTTTGCGGATGTTTTCACGGGACCGGGCGACATTCTGCGGGTCGGCCGTATCCACTTTGTTGATCACCGCGATGTCCGCCATGAGCAGGTTGGTTTCGCCCGGGTAGTAAAGCAGCTCGTGGCCGACCCGATGGGGATCGAGCAGCACGATATGCACGTCGGGTTTGTAAAAGGGGGTATCGTTGTTGCCGCCGTCCCAGACGATGACGTCCGCTTCCTTTTCGGCCGCTGCGAGAATTTTGCCGTAGTCCACACCGGCATATACCGTAATTCCCTGGTCTACCAGCGGTTCGTACTCTTCCCTTTCTTCCAGCGTGCATCCATGGGTTTCAAAATCCTCGTAGGAAGAAAATCGCTGGACCTCCTGCTTTCTCAAATCGCCATACGGCATGGGATGGCGCACCGCCACCACCTGTCGGCCCCATTTTTGCAGAAGGGAACACACCTTGCGGGTGGTCTGGGATTTGCCGCATCCGGTGCGAACGGCACAGACCGAGACGACCGGTCTGCGTGATTTCAACATGGTGTAGGTGGCGCCGATCAGGATGAAGTCGGCCCCTTCGGCCATGGCGATGGCGGCCTTGTGCATCACCTGCACATGGGGAACATCGCTGTAGGCGAAGGCGACCAGGTCCACCTGGTGTTTCCGGATCAGATCGGCCAGTTCCGTCTCCGCATGGATGGGGATTCCGGCCGGGTAATCTTTCCCCGCCAGTTCCGCCGGGTAGGTGCGGCCCTCGATATCCGGAATTTGGGCGGCCGTGAAGGCGATGACGCGATACCGGGGGTTGCCTTTGAAGTAGACGTTGAAATTGTGGAAATCGCGTCCGGCGGCCCCCATGATGATCACTTTTTCAACCATATCGGATCTCCGGTCTCCGGGTCGGCAACGATGGACTGCCTGAAGGTCAAAATCGCGCCGGCAATGGGGCAAAGTCAAGCATATTATTCCTTGCGCAGCCCATGGGCGCGCGGCCCGTTCGGGGCATGGTCCGGCCGGTCGAGCAGGGGTGATTTCTTTCGGCCTGGTTTATTTGCCATAAAGTTTTCAGACCATCGAACGATATATTCTCAGGAATGGGGCGCAACCGGGATTGAAGGGGATCACCGCACCGTTTCCGATGCATCGAACCCGGCTCGTTGAGCCTTCAATGATTCGCAACTGGATATGTCTAATAAGGTTCTCCACCTATCAAGCCGATTCGACGAAGCGAAAAGTAAGGCAAAGGTGCCGGGCGATGTCAGAATCGGCGAGCAGATCCAATGGTACTTGGAGGCTGTGGCCGATGCGAACCGGGAATGGATGGCGACCATAGAATGTGTTCCTTTCATCATCGGCCGCGAAGACGATTGCCATCTGAAACTGATCGACAAGTGGATATCGCGGCGGCACGCCGAGATCCGCATCAGCGGCAACCATATCTGGATCCGGGACCTGGGAAGCACCAACGGCACCTTCGTCAACAACAAGAAAATCGCACTGTCGGAACTGCTCAACCCCGGCGACATCATTTCCATCGGAACCTTCAAATTCTGTTTGAAACGCAAGCAGCGCAGCACCATCCGCATGGCGGAAGAGACCTGTGCCATGGACATCAAAGATGATGTCAATTGCCTATCGTCCTCTGGCCCCCGGCTGCGGGCGTTGCTTCAAAGTCGCAATGTGACGACCCTTTATCAGCCGATCTTGCGATTCTCGGACATGGCCGTGGTGGCTTACGAAATTTTAGGAAGAACGGGCGACAGGGAATTGCCGGCGGATACGGGCAAGCTTTTCGAAATGGCCGAGTGGCTGGGCTGTGCCCCCGAACTGAGCTCTCTGTTTCGTGAGGTCGGGGTGCAGACCGGCAAGGATTTGCCCGGGTCTCCGCTGCTGTTCGTCAACACCACGCCGTTGGAGATTTACCAGACAGAGGATTTCCTCGTATCCCTGGAAAAGCTCCATGCGATAGCGCCCTTGAACCGAATCGTGGTCGAGCTGAATGAGAAGGCTGCCGCGGTTGCCAGTGATCTGATAAGAATCCGGAATGCCTTGAAAAAACTGAATATGGGCCTGGCGTTCGATGATTTCGGCGCAGGGCAGGCGCGGTTGGCGGAGTTGGCCAAGGCCCCCCCGGATTATCTCAAGTTCGACATCTCCCTGATCCGTCAAATCCATCTGGCTCCGAAAGAGCTGCACAAGATGGTTTCGACTTTCGTAAAGGCCACCCAGGAGCTGGGTATCGCCGCGCTCGCCGAAGGGATCGAATCACCTGAAGAGGCCGAGACATGCATGCGGCTCGGCTTCGATTTCGCCCAGGGATTTCTCTATGGAAGACCCTTGCCCATCACGGAAGTCACGGCCGATAGGTCATCACCATGACCCGTGCCGCGCCAACATCGTTTCCTGATCTGGTCTGAATCCGCATCCGCTTTCCGGGCTCGGTTCATGTCGTCTCCGTCACCGGTCGATATCAGAGAGACGGGGCGATAAGGCGAAGGCTCACGACTTTGGCTGGCGGATGGCAAGAATTTATCGTAATTAAAACCATATGAGACTGAATGTCAAAGTGGCCCTCCTGGGGGCGAGCAGCGTGCTGATTACGGCCGCGGCGCTGGTCCTGATCGCCGTGTGGCAAAGCGGCCAATACAATCAGCTGGCCCAGCGAGAGGCGGACATTCTGATCGACGCCGACCTCGACCATATCACCCAGGGGGTCTATAACCTGGTCCGGACCGAGAATGATGCGGTCCAGCTGCAGGTGGACTACAACCTCAACGTGGCCCGGCATATTCTGGCCGCCGCCGGTGAAGTCCGTCTATCCCCCGAGACCGTCTCATGGCAGGCTTTGAACCAGTTCACCAAAGAGTCCCATGAACTGAAACTGCCCAAACTTTTCGCCGGCAAGACCTGGCTGGGGAAAAACAGCAACCTGGCCACGGAAACCCCCATCGTGGATGAAGTCACCCGGCTGGTGGGCGAAACCGCCACCATCTTCCAGCGAATGAATGCCGACGGCGACATGCTGCGGGTCGCCACCACGGTCCGCACGGCCTCAAACCAGAGGGCCATCGGGACCTATATCCCGGCCGTCAATCCGGACGGCGCCGATAATCCCGTAATTTCATCCGTTCTCAAAGGCGACACCTACCACGGACGCGCTTATGTGGTGAATGCCTGGTATCTTACCGCCTATGAACCGATCTATGACGGCGCGGGCAGCCTGGTGGGCATGCTTTACGTCGGCATCAAGCAGGAGGTCGCCGAGTCCCGGGTAAGAGAGGCCATCCTGCAGACCAAGGTGGGCCGCACCGGCTATGTCTATGTCCTCAGCGGCAATGGCCAAGACCACGGCCGGTACGTGATCTCGCAGAACGGCGAGCGGGACGGCGAGGATGTCTGGATGAGCCGGGACAGCGACGGCCGCAATGTCATCCAGGAGATCATCCGCAAGGCCGTCGTCCTCAGACCTGGAGAAATGACCACCATCCGCTACCGCTGGCAGAACCCGGGCGAAGGGGAGCCCCGCTGGAAAATCGCCCGCCTGGCCTATTATGCACCCTGGAACTGGGTCATCGGCACCAGCGTGCACGCAGATGAGCTGGCCACCTACCACAACTTGCTCGTGGCGGGGCGTGAGCGGATGACCCGCGTCATGGGGCTGGCGGGCATCGTCATTATCCTCATCATCGGGGTGATCGGCATCATCATCGCTTGGACGATCACGCGGCCGGTGCGTCATATGACCCAAGTGGCGGAAAAGATCATCCAGGGGGACCTGAACCAGCTCGTGGCGGTGACCTCCGGTGACGAGATCGGCCGCCTGGCCGATACCTTCAATCTCATGACCGCCAAGCTGCGGCAATCCATCGAGGAGTTGCGCGACAGCGAGGAAAAGTACCGGGGGATATTCGAAAATGCCATCGAGGGGGTATTCCAGATTACGCTCGCAGGCCGCATCCTCAGCGCCAACCCGGCCTTGGCGCACATCTTGGGGTATGCATCGGCCGAAGCGCTTTTATCCGGTATCCCGAGGGTGGCGCCGAAGCTTTTTGTCGACGCGCAGGACTGGGATCGGCTGATCGACAGCATCGTGAAGAACCACACCGTTTTGCGTTTCGAAATCCAGATGTACCGCCAAGACGGCGAGAAGATGTGGGGCGCCGTCAGCGCCCGCATGGTCTATGGGCACGACGGTCGGCCGGTCTGGGTCGAGGGCTTCCTCATGGATGTCAGCGACCGCAAACGGGCCGAGGAGGCCCTGGCCGAGTCGCGCAATTACCTGGCCGAGGTCATCAATGCCGTTGCCGATCCCATGTTCGTCAAGGACCGGCACCATCGCTGGGTGCTGGTCAACAACGCATTGTGCGCTTTCACCGGTCATGCCCGCGAAGAATTGCTGGGGAAAACCGATTACGACTACTTTACCAAAAGTGAGGCGGATGTCTTCTGGGACAAGGACGAGCTCGTCTTCAACACCGGAAAAGAGAACATCAACGAAGAATGCTTTACCGACCCTCAAGGCTTGGCCCACACCATCGTGACCAAGAAGACCCGCTACACGGATAAAAAAGGCGAGCAGTTCATCGTGGGCATCCTGCGTGACATCACCGAACAGAAGCGGGCTGCGGAAGAAAAACTGCGGCTGGAGGCCCGTCTCATCCAGTCCCAGAAGATGGAAGCCATCGGCGCTTTGGCCGGCGGCATCGCCCACGACTTCAACAACATTCTCCATCCCATGCTGGGGTATGGTGAATTGCTCGGTCAGGACCTGCCCAAGGGAAGCCCCCAGAGACAGTATGTCGATGAAATCATTTCGTCGGGTTTGCGGGCAAAGGATCTCGTCAACCAGATCCTCGCCTTCAGCCGGCAATCGGCCCAAAAAGCGATGCCGGTAAGAATGCAGCCGATCCTCAAGGAGGTGATCAAGTTAAGCCGGTCCACCATTCCGGCGAACATCGAGATCGTCCACGACCTTCAAAACAGCTGCGGCCATGTGATGGCCGATCCCATCCAACTTCACCAGATCGCCATGAATTTGATCATCAACGCCTTTCACGCCATGGAGAAGAGCGGCGGCCGCATCGTGATCGAGTTGAGAGAGGAAACGTTACCGCACGATGGGGCGGGGGGGACCGCTCTCGCGCCGGGCCGCTACGCCAGGCTGTCGGTGTCCGATACGGGCTGCGGCATCGATCCGTCCCACATGGGCAAGATATTCGAACCCTATTTTACTACCAAGGCGCAGGGCAAAGGCACCGGCCTCGGCCTGGCCGTCGTGTATGGGATCGTCAAGGAGCACCACGGCGATATCAAGGTGTCCAGCGAAGTGGGGAAAGGGACGACGTTCCATATTTACTTGCCGCTGACCGACGGTGCCGCGCAATCGATTACTTCCGCAAGCACTGAAAGCTTCCCGACCGGCAGTGAACGAATTCTGCTGGTGGACGACGAGCAGGCGATTGCCAGGATGGAAGCGCAGATGTTCACCCGCCTCGGCTACCAGGTGACCACCCGATGCAGCAGTGTGGATGCGCTGGAGACCTTCAAGGCCCAACCGGGCGCTTACGATCTGGTGATCACCGACATGACCATGCCGAACATGACCGGCGAGCAGTTGGCCCGAGAACTGCTCGCGATCCAGCCGCTGCTGCCCATCCTTATTTGCACGGGTTTCAGCGAACGGATAGACCAGGACAAGGCCGCTTCGATCGGCGTCAAGGCGTTATTGATGAAGCCGATCAGTTTGGCTGAAATATCGCGTACCGTGCGAAAGGTCCTCAATGAATCAGCCCTGCACAAGGTGATGTGACCGTCCCATGCTTCGGCCCGCCTGGATTGCAATCTCACCGTTCTGAAAATCCTTGCCTTGACAGTCTGCCAGATTCACGCCGCCCCCGCCCCCGTTCGGGTCAAAGGCAGGAAGAACGGTTGAAAGTCGTGGATATCTGTGAAATATTCAGTCCCATCCACAAACCGTCAACGGGTATGAAAGGCGGCTCAGTAAACCCATGAAACGCAAACTGAGAATCATTCTCCCGATTCTGGTGCTGATCGCCGGCGGCGCGCTGCTCTACCGGTACATTCTGAACGTCGAAGAAAAAGAGGCCCAAACCCATTTGAACCTTTACGGCAACGTGGACCTGCGCACCGCCCAGCTGGCCTTCATCGAACAGGAACGTATCACCGAGGTACTGGTGGAAGAGGGCCAGACCATAACGGCCGGCCAGACCCTGGCCACCCTGCAGACCCAACGCCTGCAGGCCCAGCTGGACCAGGCCCGCGCCCAGACGAATGCGTTGCAGGAGGTGGTCAATCGCCTGGAGGCCGGGACCCGCGTCCAGCAGATCGACCAGGCCAGGGCCGAGGTCGAAGCGGCCAAGACCCGGGTCGCCTTCGCCGAACAGACTTACCGGCGCCTGCAGAAGACCTCCGACGGCGGCGTCACCAGCGAGCAGGATCTGGACAACGCCCGCACCCAGTTCGACGTGGCCAAAGCCCAGCTCGAGGTGCGGAAAAAGGATCTCAACCTGGCCCTGGAAGGCCCCCGCAAGGAAGATATCGCCGAGGCCCGCAACCAGTTGCAGGCGGCCAATGCCGGCCTCGATCTTTTGAAAATCCGCATGAACGATATGGTCTTGAAGGCTCCGGCGAACGGTGTGATCCAGAATCGGATCCTGGAGCCCGGCGAGATGGCCGGGCCGACGCGCCCGGTGTTCACCCTGGCCCTCACCGATCCCAAATGGGTCCGGGCCTATGTGCCGGAACCCGATCTGGGCCGGATCGCGCTGGGAATGAAAGCCGAGATCCACAGCGACTCGTTTCCGGGGCAAACCTTCGCAGGCTGGATCGGTTTCATCTCGCCGGTGGCCGAATTCACTCCCAAGAGCGTGGAGACCACGGATCTGCGCACCAAACTGGTCTACGAAGTAAGAGTATTTGCCCGCGATCCCCAAGACCGGTTGCGCCTGGGCATGCCCGTGACCGTTATCGTGGACCTGGCTGCCGCACCGGTGGCCGTCGACGGCGCGACGACCGCGCCCAAAGGCGCCGCGTCGGTCAAGGAGTAATCGGCATGGGCCTCGGGACGGCGGAAGATACGGCGACGGAAGGCGCCCCGGTGCTGGTGGTCCAGCATCTGAGCAAGTCCTTTGTCACCAAAAAGGGCGCGCCGGCCCTGCTGGCCCTGGACGATGTGAGCCTTGCGGCCCACCGCGGCCGGGTCACCGGACTGGTCGGTGCGGACGGTGCCGGCAAGACCACGCTGATCCGCACGGCGGCCGGCCTGCTGGCCCCCACCGGCGGCACGGTGACGGTGTTGGGGCTGGACACCTTCCGGGATGCCATCGAAATCCAGCGCCAGGTGGGCTACATGCCCCAGAAGTTCGGCTTGTACCAGGATTTGAGCGTGGCCGAGAACATGACGCTCTATGCCGAGCTGCAGGGAGTTCCCATGGCCCAGCGGCCGGAGCGTTTCCAAAAACTGTTGCGCATGACCGATCTTACGGCCTTTACCCGGCGCAGGGCCGGCGCACTCTCCGGCGGCATGAAGCAGAAGTTGGGACTGGCCTGCGCCCTGATCAAGTCGCCGCGGATGCTGCTGCTGGACGAACCCACGGTGGGGGTCGATCCGGTGTCGCGTCGCGAACTGTGGAAAATCGTCTACGAGCTGGTGGAAAAAGAGGGTATCGGCGTGCTGCTCTCCACCGCCTACCTGGATGAAGCCGAACGCTGCCATCACGTGGTGTTGCTGCATGACGGCAAGAAACTCGATGAAGGCCCGCCCCGGAAGTTCAAGGATCAAATCCGCGGGCGCGTGGCGCTGGTCACGCCGCCCGCGCAGATCAAGCCTCGGCAGATCCAGAACCGGCTGGCCGGCCGCAAGGGCATCGTGGACGCCACCATCCGCTCCGGCCGGGTGCGCGTGGTCATGGCCCAGGAAGGGGTGCAGTCCCTGGCCCGGGCCATGCCGGATGCCTGGCAGCCCACCATCCAGGAGGCCGCGCCCCAGTTCGAAGATGCCTTCATGGCCCTGATTCCCCATCGGGAAGGGCACTTTCAGATCGCTTCGCGTTCCACGGCCGGCCCAGGCGCCGACCAGGACGAAGTGGTGGTACGGACCCGCGACCTGCAGAAGTGGTTCGGCGATTTCGAAGCGGTCAAGCATCTCTCGTTCGAAGTGCGGCGTGGCGAAATCTTCGGGTTGCTGGGCCCCAACGGCGCCGGCAAAAGCACCACCTTCCGCATGCTGTGCGGTCTGCTCAGCGCCAGCGGCGGCGAAATCCAGGTGGCTGGTCACGATCTGCGCCGCGCCGGGGCCCGGGCCCGGGCACGCCTGGGCTATATGGCCCAACAGTTTTCCCTCTACGGCCAGCTCAGCGTCGCGGAAAACCTGACCTTTTACGGCCGGGCCTACGGCCTGGCCAATTCCAGGCTGCAGGAGCGGCTGGCCTGGGCCGACGCGGAATTCGACCTGGCGCGCTGGCGGAACACCCCGGCCGGGCAACTGCCAGGCGGCTACAAGCAACGCCTGGCCATGGCCGCGGCGCTCCTGCACGAGCCGGATATCATCTTCCTCGACGAACCCACCTCCGGTGTGGACCCGCTGGCCCGGCGGGAATTCTGGCTGCGCATCAACGGTTTTGCCGAACAGGGGGTCACGGTGGTGGTCACCACCCATTTCATGGAAGAGTCGGAATATTGTGACCGGATGCTGATCATGTCCCAGGGGGCCAGCCTGGCCATGGGCACCCCGGCCGAGATTCGCGAACTGGCGCGCACCCCCGAGCGGCCCGACCCGACCATCGAGGATGCCTTCGTCGCCCTGGCCCTGGGAGAGGTCGCGCCCCGGGGCCGGGCCACGGACGCCGGAAAGGCAGGCCCCCCATGAGCCGAGCAGCCCTCTTTTTCATGCGCATGCGCGGATTCCTGCGCAAGGAGATGCTGCAGATCTACCGCGATCCCAGCAGCATCGCCCTGGCCATCATCCTGCCCATGGTACTGCTGTTTATCTTCGGCTATGGGGTGTCGCTGGATGCCGAGGATGTGCCTCTGGCCGTGGTGCTGGACGATCCCGGCCCCGAGGCCCGGGACCTTTCGTCCCGCTTCGATCTGTCGATCTACTTTCACACCCACTATGCCACGTCGATCACCGAGGCCGAAGCGTGGCTGACCCGACGGCAGGTGGAAGGCATCGTGCATGTTCCGGAAGGTTTCGCCGCCGATCTGCTCAACGGTCGCGAGGCCAGGGTGCAGGTCATCATCAACGGGGTGGATGCCAATCGGGCGCGCCTCATCCAGGGGTACTCCCATGGCATACTGCAAAAATGGATCGAGGCGCGCCAGGCCCGGGGCGAGCCCGCCCTCCGCCCGCCCGTGACCGTGGCCCAGCGGGTCTGGTTCAACGAATCCTCGGTCAGCCGCAATTTCCTCGTGCCGGGCCTGATCACCCTGATCATGACGCTGACGGGCACCCTGCTCACCGCCCTGGTGGTGGCCCGGGAGTGGGAGCGCGGCACCATGGAGGCGATCCTGGTGACACCGCTGCGCCGTGTCGACCTGCTGCTGGGCAAGGTGCTGCCGTACTACGTGCTGGGCATGATGGGCATGGTGCTTTCCGTGGTGATCGGCATCTTCCTGTTCGGCGTCCCGTTTCGCGGATCGATCGGCGCCCTGTTCATCTTGAGTTCGCTCTTCATGCTGGCCTCGCTGGGATTCGGATTGCTGATATCGGCCGTGATCCGTGTCCAGTTCGTGGCGGCCCAGATCTCCATCGTGGCCGGATATCTGCCGGCGCTCTTTCTCTCCGGGCTGCTGTTCGACCTGGACAGCACGCCCCGGTTCATCCAAATCGTCAGCTACGTGCTGCCGGCCAAGTATTTCGTCACCATCAGCCACACCCTGTTCATGACCGGCAACGTGTGGCCGTTGCTGCTGCCCAACGCCCTGGCCCTGGCCTTCATGGCGGCGCTTTTCATCGGCCTGGCCTACCGCAAAATCACCAAACGGCTGGATGGTTGAAATGGTTGGCACGCTGCGACGCATTCTGGCGTTGATCCGCAAGGAGTTCGCCTCGATCTTCAAGGACCCCCGGAGCCGCCTGGTCCTGGTCGGCCCGCCCCTGATCCAGTTCTTCATCTTCGGCTATGCCGCCACCTTCGATGTGAAGAATGTCCGCTACGCGGTGCTGGACGAAGACCGTTCCAGCGAGTCCCGGGCGCTGCTCGCCCGCCTGCAGGGGTCGGAGAATTTCGAACTGGTGCAAACGCTCTCCTCGGACCGGGATATCGATACCGTCGTCAATCTTCAGCGGGCACGCCTGGTGGTGCACATCGGCCCCGACTTCAGCCGCGCCCTTCATAATGGGATTCCCACCACCATCCAGGTGATTCTCGACGGCCGTAACTCCAACGTGGCCCTCATCGCGCTGGGATATCTCGGCAATATCGTGGAGCAATTCAACCGCGACCTGGCCGCGCGCGGCCAGACCGGCGGCGGCATCCTGCTCGAAGAGCGGGCCTGGTACAACGCCAACCTGCAGAGCCGCTGGTTCATTGTGTCCGGCCTGGGCGGGGTCATCAGCATGGTGATCGTCATGATCGTCACCGGCCTGTCCATCGCGCGGGAACGGGAGTTCGGCACCTTCGACCAATTGCTGGTGGCGCCGTTCCGGCCCGGGGAGATCCTTATCGGCAAATCGGTCCCCGGCATGCTCTTCGGGCTCCTCGATGCCCTGCTCTTCTCGGTGGGCGCGGTCCTGTGGTTCGAGGTTCCCTTCAGGGGCACCCTCACGGCCCTGATCCTCTCCCTGACCTGTTTCATCATCACCATCGTGGGGGTCGGCCTGCTGGTCTCGTCCCTCTCGATGACCATGCAACAGGCCCTGCTGGGATCGTTCGTCTTCATGATGCCGGCGATCATTCTCTCGGGGTTCACCACCCCCATCGAGAACATGCCCCAGTGGCTCCAGATCGGTACCCATATCAATCCGGTGCGCTACATCATCCGGGCTTTGCGGGAGATTTTTCTCGAAGGCGCCGGCGTTCCCATGGTCTGGCCCCAGCTATGGCCCCTGTTGCTCATGGCCTGTGTGACCCTGCCCGCGGCGGCCTGGATGTTCCGGCACCGGTCGCAATGAGGCCGACCTCCCGGTCTGCCCTTTTCCCATCTGTAAAATAACCTGACACCAGGTGGCGGCATCCGCCGAACCTTCCGATGGGTTTAGCAGTACTGAATTTTTGCTGAATTCAGCATGTTCGAACTTTTCCAGGCGCAGGTGGAAATCGGGTCCGGAATTTGCTCTTGGAATTCATCTTGCGAAACGATTTTCCAAAGCAAGGAGGGAACGATGGCCAAGAACTTCAGGATTCTTTCCAGGCAGGAAAGCAATCGTTCGATCCGAATCCAATTGAGGGGGGACTTCGACGGCACCTCAGCCCACGAGCTGGCCAACGTGCTCAACAAATACGGCGCCAGTTATCCCAAGGTGGAAATCGATACCGAAGGCTTGAGAAGCATCGATGGGTTCGGCCTGGATGTGATCATCGTCCGGCTCAAGTCGCTGCCCCGCGCCCATGCCAGAATCATTTTTACCGGCAGGTTCAAATCCAACTTCATCGGAAGCTGAAGCTAAGCGGCACGCCATGCGACAGGTCGTCTTTGCCTGAGATGGCTTGTAAACCATAATGCAAAGGACATGAAGATGATCGGCTGCTTTTCTCTCTCCCATAGCACCGGCGCCACAGGTTCCAAGCCCGCGATGTCGGCACCGGTCTGCGCGCCGGTATTGCCGAACGAATTTACGGCCCTGGTGGTCGATGACAACCCGATCGTGCTTAAATGCACGGCCGAAATGCTCCAGGAGTTGGGTTACCGCATCCACACGGCCGGCGAAGGCGGTGAAGCACTGGCACGCCTGCGGCAATGGCCTTGCCATCTGCTCCTGACCGACTACGAAATGCCGGGAATCAATGGCTGGGAACTGGCGCAAGCGGCCAAGTCCCATTCAATCGGCTTGCGGACAGTGATCATGACCGGTAACTGTCAGGCCGATGTGGCCCATCTGATGAGCGATCGGCACATCGATGGATGGTTGTTCAAACCCTTCCGCATGGAGCACCTCGAGGAGATGCTGGCCTCCATCGGTCTACCGCTCTGTTCTGCCAGAAGAACCAGGGTTGTGAAAGAATTTAAGAATAACGCTTAACAGCCGATAGGATCGACTCATGGAACAAACACTTACACGGCGGCATTGCGCCGATATATCCGTAGTCTGCAGGCATTTGACCGCCAACAGTCCGGTTTTGAAAGGCAAGATGCTGGATTGTTCCTGCAAGGGCACCTGCATCGAACTGGATCAAAAGATTCAGGAAGGCAGCATCGTGATGATCGCGGCCACGGTCAGGGGCCGGGAAGAAGATTTGCCGACCCTGCCCGAAGGTTTCCGTTCGTTCACCCTGGCCGAGGTCCAATGGGCGAAACCCATTGAAGATGACGGCCTCCACATTTACGCCATCGGACTAAGATACCTGTCTAATTAAAGCCCCTCCTCAATGTTTCCCGCCATGCTATTCTGCCGGCATGGCGGGAAACGCTTCCTTCCGCTTGGCGCACCTTCCCTTCAGTTCAAGGTCACTACCGAATATCCCTGCGCCTGGTACCCGGCGATGGAGATGAAGCCGTTGCCCACTCGATCCACTTCCGGCAGGAGGGTGGCGGGATCGACGCCCTGCACCTTCACGGCGAACAAGCAGACTTCCAGCTTCACGCCGTCTTTCTTCATTTGTCGGATCTTGTCGGCGAACTGTTCCAACGCTTCGAGGTCGGCGCCCTTGAAACCGGCATGGGCGGTGGAAATCAGTTTGACCGCAGGTCCGCGAAACACGATCACTACCTGGGGCGGTTGCGGCAGCGAGCGCACGTTTTCATCTTCATATACGTTTTTCACCGCCCAGAAAACGCTGTTGGCTTTCCCGGGCATCCCCAGGCCCATATCGAACACCACCTTGACGCCCTTGACCCCAGTGAGGGCCGCATACTCCCCGGGCAGCGCGGGTGAGGCAACGAGCATAACGATGCAGGCCGCGAAAACGGCGGTGAAAGAATGTCGAAAAAGAGCATGGTGTCTCGGTTTCATGGCACTCCTCCTGGCTTTTGCCATACAGCAGATGGCTGCGGGCGGGCTTTAGGCCGCATCGCCTGGGGCTGCGGGCGGCTCCGGGGTCTCCACCACGAGCGCCGAAACCCGCTGGAAGCCCCTGGGCAGCTTCTTGCCGCGTTTGCCGCGTTCGGCGATGAAATCCCGGACGATGTTGAAGGTCATGGTAAAACTGCGCTTGCCGGCATGCACGGTCAACTTGTGCTGGGGGGTGACGATCCGCAGGAAGGCCAGGGCGTCCTCTCCGGCGCAAAGGTCCTTGGCCAGCACGTTGATGATCTTGTTGCCCTTGCCCCTGGGCAGGTGCGGCAGTTCCCCGATGGGGAAGGCCAGCATGCGGCCCTGCTGGGTGACGGCCACCAGGTGGAGATTTTGTGCGGCCGGATCGATGGCGATGGGCGTCAGCGGCAGGGCGTTTTCGGGCAGGCTCAAGAAGGCCTTGCCCTTGGTGTTGCGGGTGTGCAGTTGCTCAAGCTCGGTGATGAAGCCGTAGCCGGCTGTGCTGGCGATGAGCAACGGCTGTTCGGCCTCGCCCATGGTCACCGAGACGACGTGCGCCTGGGCGTCGATGGAGAACGAACCGGTGAGGGGCACCCCGTAGCTGCGCGCCGTGGGAAAGGTGTTGGGGTCGGCGGCATAGGTCCGGCCGTGGGTATCCATGAACACGGCCGGCTGGTTGCTGCGGCCCTGGGCCGCGGCCAGGAATTCGTCACCGGCTTTGTAGATCAGTTCGGCCGGCTGGATGTCGTGGCCCTTGGCCGTGCGCACCCAGCCCATCTTGGAAAGGACCACGGTCACCGGCTCCACCGGTGCCAGCTCGGTTTTGGAAATGGCCCGGGCCTCGGTGCGGGCCACGATGCGCGTGCGCCGGCCGTCGGCGAACTTGGCCGCATCCTGCTGCAACTCCTTTTTGATCAGGTTCTTCAGCCGCGTGGGCGAGGCGAGCAGCTTCTCGATCGTCTCCTTTTCGGCCGCCAGATCCTTTTGCTCTTTCTTCAGGCGCTGCTCTTCCAGTTTGGCGAGCTGGCGCAGGCGGATCTGCAGGATGGCCTCGGCCTGGCGCTCGCTGATGGCAAAGGCCTTCATCAGTGCGGGCCTGGGGTCGTCGCTGGTGCGGATGATGCGGATCACCTCGTCCAGGTTCAGGTAGGCGACGAGCAGGCCCTCGAGCACGTGCAAGCGGTCCAGCACCTGTTCCAGGCGGTGTTCCAGGCGCCGGGTGACGGTCTGCCTGCGGAAGACGAGCCACTCGTCGAGCAGCTGGCGCAGGCCTTTGACCTGGGGCTTGCGCTCGGTGCCGATCATGTTCAGGTTGACCTTGTAGGTGTTCTCAAGGTCGCTGGTGGCGCACAGGTGGGACATCAGTTCGTCCATGTCCACGCGGTTGGAGCGCGGGGTGATGACGATGCGCACCGGCGATTCGCTGTCGCCCTCGTCGCGCACGTCGGCCACCATGGGCAGCTTTTTCTGCTGCATCTGCTGGGCGATCTGTTCGATCACCTTGGTGGGCGACACCTGGTAGGGCAGGGCGGTGATGACGATGTCGTTCTCTTCGCGCCGCCAGATGCCGCGCATGCGGATCGATCCGAAGCCGCTGCGGTAGATCGCAACCAGTTCGCCGCGCGGGGTGATGATCTCGGCGTCGCTGGGATAATCCGGCCCCTGGATGTGTTCGCACAGCTCTTCCACCGTGGCCTGGGGATTGTCCAGCAGATGGACGCAGGCGGCCACCACCTCGGTGATGTTGTGGGGCGGGATGTTGGTGGCCATGCCCACGGCGATGCCGCTGGCGCCGTTGAGCAGCACATTGGGCAGCCGGGCCGGCAGGAACAGGGGCTCCTGCAACGTCCCGTCGAAATTGGGGCCCCACGGCACGGTGCCCATGCCCAGCTCGGAGAGCAGCAGTTCGGCGTAGGGGGACAGGCGCGCCTCGGTGTAGCGCATGGCGGCGAAGGATTTGGGATCGTCCACCGTGCCCCAGTTGCCCTGGCCTTCGACCAGCGGGTAGCGGTAGGAAAAGGATTGGGCCATGAGCACCATGGCCTCGTAGCAGGCGGTGTCGCCGTGGGGGTGGAACTTGCCCAGCACATCGCCGATGGTGCGGGCGGCCTTCTTGAACTTGGCCGGCGCGCTCAGTCCGAGCTCGGACATGGCGTAGAGGATGCGCCGGTGCACGGGCTTGAGGCCGTCGCCGATGAACGGCAGGGCGCGGTCCATGATGACGTACATGGCATAGTTCAGATAGGCCTGCTCGCTGAAGACGTGGATGGGCAGGGTTTCGGTCAGGTGATTATTTTCGGGCATGGGGGGTTCTCGCCTTTGCTTCTAAATGATTTCTTCGGCCAGGTTGCCCTTGGCTTCCAGCCACGCCTTGCGCTGGTCGATGCTCTTCTTGCCCAGCAGCATGGTCATCACCGCCAGGATGCCGTCGGCATTCTCTCCGGTGCTCTCCAGGCGTACCAGGCGCCGGCTCTCGGGCGCCATGGCCGTTTCGCGCAGCTGGTCCGGGTTCATCTCGCCCAGGCCCTTGAAGCGCTGGATGAGCGGTTTGGTGCGGCCGTCGGCGTACTTCTTGATGATGCCGTCCTTTTCATACTCGTCCAGGGCGTAGAAGATCCGCTTGCCGATATCGATGCGGTACAGGGGCGGGAAGGCCACGTAGATGCGGCCGGCGTCCACCAGGGGCTTGAAGTGTTTCAGGAAGAGCGCGCAGAGCAGGGTGGCGATGTGCTGGCCGTCCGAGTCGGCGTCGGCCAGGATGCAGATCTTGTGGTAGCGCAGGCCGCTGGTGTCGCTGCTGCCGGGCTCGACGCCCACGGCCACGGCGATGTCGTGGATCTCGACCGAACCCAGGACGGTGTCGCTGCTGTCGTCCCAGGTGTTCTTGATCTTGCCGCGCAGGGGCATGATGGCCTGGAACTGCCGGTTGCGGGCTTGTTTGGCCGATCCGCCGGCCGAGTCGCCCTCCACCAGGTAGAGCTCGCTCTGGGCCGGGTCGTCGGAAATGCAGTCGGCCAGCTTGCCGGGCAGCACCGGTCCGCCCGCGGCCCGCTTGCGGGTGATCTTCTTGGCCGCATCCTGCCGCCGCCGGGCCTTTTCGATGGCCAGTTCGGCCAGTTGCTCGCCGATCTCCACGTGCTGGTTCAGAAAGAGGCTGAAGCTGTCCTTGACCACCCCCAGGACGAAGTCGGCATGGCGGGAGGCCAGGCGCTCCTTGGTCTGGCCGGCGAAATGGGGTTCCTGGAGCTTGACCGAGAGCACATAGGCGCAGTTGTCCCACACATCCTCGGGGCCGATCTTGATGCCCCGGGGCAGCAGCTTGCGGATGTCGCAGAACTCGCGCAGGGCGGCCAGCAGCCCGGCCCGGAAGCCGTTGACGTGGGTGCCGCCCTGGGTGGTGGGGATCAGATTGCAGTAGCTTTCGGCCAGACCCGGTCCGGGCTCGGGCAGCCAGACCGTGGCCCAGGCCACCTGCTCCCGGGAGCCCTCGTGATTCCCCGCAAACGGCGGGTTGGGCACGAAAAGCGCGTCGCCGAGCCCCTGCACCAGGTACTCGTTCAGGCCGCTCTCGTAGCACCAGCTCTCCATGTCGCCCGTGTTGCGGTCTTCGAAGCTGACGAACAGGCCCGGGCACAGCACCGCCTTGGCCCGCAGGACGTGCTTGAGCCGGGAGACCGAATAGCCGACGTTGTCGAAATACCGGGGTTCCGGCCAGAAGCGGATGGCGCTGCCGGTGCTGCGCTGGGCCACCTTGCCGACCACGGTCAGGGGTTCGACCTTTTCGCCGTGTTCGAAGGCCATGTGGTACAGCTGGCCGTCGCGCCTGATTTCCACTTCCAGGCGCTTGGAAAGGGCGTTGACCACCGAGACGCCCACGCCGTGCAGGCCGCCCGAAAATCGGTAATCCTTGTGGGAGAACTTGGCGCCGGCGTGCAGCTTGGTCAGGATCACCTCCACGCCCGAGACCTTTTCGGTGGGGTGCTGGTCCACGGGGATGCCCCGGCCGTTGTCGGTGACCTGCAGCGATCCGTCGGCGTGCAGGACCACCTCGATGCGGTCGGCGTAGCCGGCGATGGCTTCGTCGGCGGCGTTGTCGATCACCTCCTGGGCCATGTGGTTGGGCCGCTGGGTGTCGGTGTACATGGCCGGCCGGCGCTTGACCGGCTCCAGGCCTTCGAGCACCTCCACCGAGGCGGCGGTGTAGTCGGATTTATTTTTGGGGTTGAACAGGTTGCCGTTTTTCATGCGTATGGTTGCGAGCTCCTGTGTGGCGGCATTTCTGGAATCGGCTCACCGGTTGCCGAAGGCACCTGCCTCCGTACTAATTCAGCGGCTCATAAGCCGCACGCCGGACGCCACGCTCTATACCATAAGCATGTCGTCCGGCAAGCTTTTAGCGCCGCCGCTCCGGCTACCCTTTGAACAGCCCCTGGTAACTCTGGCGCATGTCGCGTTTGAGGATCTTGCCCGTGGGGGTCTTGGGCAGGGCCTCGACGAAGAGCACCTTCTTGGGCACCTTGAACGGGGCGAGTTCCTTCTGGCACAGGGCCAGGATCTCCTGCTCGGTGATAGTCTCACCGGCCCGCGGCACCACCACGGCGGTGACGGCCTCCACCCACTTGGGATGGGGCACCCCCACCACGGCCACTTCCTGGACGCGCTTGTCGAGATAGATGGCCTCCTCGACTTCACGGGTGGCCACGTTTTCGCCGCCGGTCTTGATCATGTCCTTCTTGCGGTCCACCACGGTGATGTAACGGTCCGGGTCCATGACGCCGATGTCGCCGGAATGGAACCAGCCGCCGAGCATGGCCGCCTCGGTTTTATCCGGGTCCTTGAAGTACATGATCATGGCATGGGGCCCTTTGCCGCAGATCTCGCCGGGCATTCCCGGGTCGGCGATGGGCCGGTTTTCCACATCCTCCAGGCGGGTTTCCATGTTCAGGCCGCCCATGCCGGCCGAGCCCAGCTTGGCCAGGGCGTCTTCGGCCTTGAGGATGGTGTGGTAGGGGGCCAGTTCGGTCTGTCCGTAGTAGTTGTAGACCTTGCAGCCGGGCAGGCGCGCCATGAGCTCTTTGAGTACCTCCACGGGCATGATCGAAGCGCCGTAGTAGCATTTGGTCAGGCAGGAGAGGTCGTGGCGGTCGAACTCGGGATGGCGCAGGATGCCGATCCACACCGTGGGCGGCGCGAAGAACATGTTGGCCCGGTAGCGATCGATGGTGGCCAGGATCTGCCCGATGTCCGGGGTCATGAGGATATTGGTGCCGCCGGAAAGAAAAATGGGGTTCATGAAGACGTCGCGCTGGGCGCAGTGGTAGATGGGCAGGGCATTGACGTTGATGTCGGCGGCGGCATACCCGCCGTCGATGATGGCGCCCATGTACTGGGCCAGCAGGGCCTGGTTGCTGATGATCACGCCCTTGGGCAGGGACTCGGTGCCGCTGGTGTAGGTCATCTGGCAGGGGTCTTCGATGTGCAGCAGCACGTCCGGTTCGCTGGCCGGGGCTTTCTCCATCCAGGTATCGAAGGCCAGGAAGCGGCCGTCCTTCGGCGGCTGTCCCGCGCCCTGGTCGGACCACACCAAAGCCTTGACCGTGGGCATTTCACCCAGCACCTCGGCCACCAGGGGATAGAGGGCATCCTCGACGATGAAGACTTTGCTCTCCGAGTGGTTGATGCAGTAGGTGATATCCTTGCCGCGCAGCAGGTAGTTGATGGCCAGGTAGACCGCGCCCAGCTTGCAGCAGCCCAGCCAGGTGAGCACGTGGTGGAGGGTGTTGTGGGCCAGGATGGCCACGCGATCGTACTTTTGCACGCCCAGCCCGGCCAGGGCATTGGCCGTGCGGTTGGCGGCCGCTTCCAGCTGGGCGTAGGTCAGGGTCCGATCGCCGAAGATCAGCGCCGGCTTGTCCGGATAATGGTAGGCGCTGCGGCGCACCATGTCGGCGATCACCCAGCGGTTGACCCGGTTGTAACGGTTCATCAAAAACGCTAGGTTTTCCTGGTTCAGGAAATTGAAGCGTTCGCGCTCCTCCTGGTTCAACGGTCGCATAGGGCCCGGCATGATTGCCTCCTTGGTTGGGGGTTGGCGGGGATGGACGTTTTTGATCGAATGTAGCCCTACCGATGGCCGGGGTCAACCGCTTCCAAGGCCCCCCGGGCTTTGGGCTTGTATTTGTGATATCCTGGATATACGCTCGATGAAAATTTAAGGTGGCAGCCATGATGCGAGGATGGTTCGAAACTGAGAGGGCGGGAAAACGCGGGGTTCACGGCCTCTGTTTCCTGGTGGTGCTTCTGGCCGCGCTCCTCGGGACGGCAGCTTCCGCCGGGGCTGAATACCTGCCCATCAAAATCGGCGTTCTGGCCATCCGGGGACCGGAGCAGTGCCTGAAGAGCTGGTCGCCCACGGCGGAATATCTCGCCCAACAGCTCGGCGGCCGGCCGGTGGTCATCGTGCCCCTGACCCACGAGCGGATCTATCCTGCGGCCAAAAACGGCGAGGTCGATTTTATTCTGGCCAACTCCGCCTTTTACGTCGGGCTGGAACACTGGTTCCAGGCCAAACGCATCGTGACGCTCAAAGAACGGCGGGCCGGCGGGGTCTACACCCAGTACGGCGGCGTCATTTTCTGCCGCAACGATCGCGCCGATATCCGCTCTTTGAAGGATCTCGAGGGCAAATCGTTCATGGCCGTTTCCGAAAACTCACTGGGCGGCTGGTACATGGCCTGGCGCGAATTCAAGGAACACGGCCTGGATCCCTATCGTGATTTCAAGTCGCTGCAGTTCATGGGAACCCATGATGAGGTCGTATTTGCGGTGCGCGACCGGCGGGTGGACGCGGGCACGGTGCGCACCGGCACCCTGGAAGAACTCTCCGCCGAAGGCAAGATCGACCCGGCCGAATTTTATGTGTTTCCCAGCCTCCATCCCCGGGATGAGGCTTCGCATTATTACATCACCACGCGGGAGTACCCGGGCTGGCCCATGGCCGCCTTGAAACACATCCCCGACGACCTGGCCAAAGAGGTGGCCGTGGCCCTCATGCAGATGCCGGCCGATGCGCCGGCCGCCAGAGCGGCGGAGTGCGCCGGCTGGACCATCCCGCTCAACTACCAGCCGGTCCACGACTGCCTGAAGGTTCTGATGGTCGGTCCCTACGCGGCGTTGGCGCAGATCACTTTCAAGGACGTGCTGCAGAAATACGGGCATTGGATTTTTTTCGCGGTGGCCGCCTTCTGCTCCCTGGCCGCCTTTACCGGTGTCATCCTGCGCCTGAACAGCCGCATCCGAAGCGTCAACGCGCGCCTGAAAACCGAGATAAATCTGCGCAAACAGAAGGACCGGGAGCTGCAAGCGGCCAAAGAAGTGGCCGAAGCAGCCACCCGGGCCAAGAGCGAATTTCTGGCCAACATGAGCCATGAGATCCGCACGCCCATGAACGGCGTGATCGCCGCCAGCGACCTGGCGCTGGCCGAAGCGCTGCCCCCCAAGATCGAGAACTATCTGAAAATCATCCATAGCTCCGCCTACTCGCTGCTGGGCATCATCAACGACATCCTCGATTTTTCCAAGATCGAAGCCGGCAAGTTCGAATTCATCGAGCGGACATTCGGGTTGCACGAGGTTTTCGACCGGGTCATGGAGCTGTTTTTCAGCAAGGCGGCCGAAAAGGGGATCGAACTGCTGGTGGATTGCCATCCGGATACGCCCAAGGTTTTCAAGGGCGATCCGCTGCGTCTGCAGCAGATCTTGACCAACCTGGTGAGCAACGCCGTCAAGTTCACCGACGAGGGCGTGATCGTGGTGAGCGTCAAACCGGCCCAGTCCCCGGCGGACGAGGCCAAGCTTGACTTTTCCGTGAAAGACACGGGCGTGGGGATCGCTGCCGAATACCGGGATCGGCTCTTCCAGCCTTTCAGCCAGGCCGATACGTCGTCCACCCGCCGATATGAGGGCACCGGCCTGGGGTTGAGCATCTGCAAGCAGCTGGTGAGTCTGATGGGCGGCGAGATCGGGGTGGAGAGCGAGCCGGGCGGAGGCAGTACTTTCTTCTTCTCGGTGCGGCTCAAGCGAGCGCCCGACAAGCGCGTCGAAAGGCAGTTGGTGCCCCCGGACATCGAGGGCTTGAACGTCCTGGTGGTCGACGACCTGGCCGACAGCCGCATCGTCATGCGCAAGATGCTCGAGTCCATGGGCTTCCGAGTGGAGACCTTGGAATCCGGCGAGCAGGCCCTGGACCGGCTGGAAGACAACATGCTGCGCAACAATCCCATCGAGCTGATCATGATGGACTGGAAGATGACCGGGATGGACGGGATCGAGACCGCCCGAAAGATCCGCCAGGAGCTGAAGTTGACCATGCCCATCATCATGATGACCGCCTTCGGCAGGGACGAACAGCGCATGCAGGCCGAAAAGACAGGCATCAACGGATTCTTGGTCAAGCCGATCTATCCCTCGACCCTGTTCGACGCCATCATGGATGGCTTCGGCAAGGAGGGCCTCAGGAGCGGCGCGCGCAAGCAGCAATTCACCACCCGGGCTTCGATGTACCGCAAACCGTTGAAGGGCGCGCGCATTCTTGTGGCCGAAGACAACCCCACCAACCAGCAGGTGGCCCGGGCGATCCTGGAAGGGGCCGGCCTCCAGGTGACCATCGTCAACAATGGCGAGGCGGCCGTCGAGGCGGTCCGCAACGCGGCGTTCGACGCCGTGCTGATGGATATCCAGATGCCGAAAATGAACGGCTACGAAGCCACGCGTCTGATCCGCCAATCGCCCCGGGGCCGCACGATTCCCATCGCCGCCATGACGGCCCACGCCATGAAAGGCGACGAGGAAAAGTGCCTGGAAGCCGGCATGGACGGCTACATCGCCAAGCCCATCCAGCAGGATCGCCTGTTCCAGACCCTGTGGCGGATGTTGCGGCCCCGCACGGAGGGGGCCTCGCTTGTTTCCGACAAAGACGACGCCCCACCCGATGCCGACACCGGCATGCTTCCGGACCGGCTTCCCGGCATCGATATTGCCGCGACCCTGGCGAGTTCGGGTATCGATCCGGCCACATTTGCCCGAATCCTTTCAGGCTTTCTGGCCGATAACCGCAATACGGCCGGCGCCTTCGAGCGCGCCCTGGCCGACGGAGACCTTGACACCCTGCGCCGGTTGGCCCACAGTCTCAAGGGCAGCGCGGGGAACATCGGCGCCGACGATCTGCGCGCTGCGGCCGACGCCCTCGAAGATGCCGGCCGGCAGAGCGCCGCAGCACAGATGGATCGCGCCCGAATGGAAGATCTGGTCCGGAAGGTGACCGATGCCCTTCAACAGCTGCTGCACTCCCTGCAATCCCTGGAAACGCCCGAGCCGGAGGCACCCGCGGCCGACGCCGCCGGGCAGGGCGGCCCCTGCTTCGCAGAGCTGCTGGCGCGGCTGACCGGTGCCGTGGACCGCGCCGACCCGGAACAGATCGCGGCGGTCATGCCGGATTTCCGCCGGCAGGCGATCGCATCCGGGCGGATGGACCGTGCCGCGCTGGCATCCCTGGAAGAGAAGATCGGCCGCTATGACTACGACCCGGCGCTGGAACTGCTTCGAAAGATAAGCCCATGACGGAAAATGTTTCAAAAGATACCCGGCCCCTGATTCTGATAGTCGACGACAATGCCACCAATATCGACCTGCTGGTCAACACCCTCAAGGCCGAGCACCGCCTGGGCATCGCCAAGAACGGTCCCAAGGCACTGGAGATCGCGGCCAGGCAACAACCGGACCTGGTGCTGCTGGATATCATGATGCCGGAGATGGACGGCTACGAAGTGTGCCGGCGGCTGAAAGCCGACCCGCAAACCGCCGCCGTTCCCGTGATCTTCATCACCGCCTTGAGCGAGACCGGCGACAAGACCCGCGGCTTTGCGCTGGGCGCGGTGGATTACATCACCAAGCCGTTTCAGGCCGCGGAAGTCATGGCCCGCGTGCGCACGCATCTTTCCCTGGCGGAGATGCGCCGGCAGTTGGCCGCATATAATGTGGTTCTCGAAGAGAAAGTCGAGCGCAAAACGGCCGAGATCCGCAGCATTCTCGAAGCCAGCATCCGGGCCATGACTTTCATGGTGGAGATCCGCGACCCTTACACGGCCGGTCACCAGCAGCGGGTGGCGCAGCTGGCCTGCGCCATCGCCCGGAAGATGAGGCTTTCGCCGGACGCCATCAAAGGGATTCGCATCGCCGCGCTGCTGCACGACGTGGGCAAGATCCGCATCCCCGTCTCCATCCTCAGCCGCTCCGGCCAGCTCCTGGACGCCGAGTTTCAAATGCTCAAGATTCATCCCCAGGTGAGTTACGAGATTTTGAAAACCATTCCCTTCCCCTGGCCGGTGGCCCAGATGGCCTATCAGCACCATGAACGGCTGGACGGCTCCGGTTATCCCCTGGGGTTGACTGCCGCGCAAATACTGCCGGAGGCCAAGATCCTGGCCGTGGCCGACACCACCGAAGCCAACAGCTCCTACCGCCCCTATCGGCCGGCCCACGGCATCGAAGCGGCCTTGCTGCTGATCGAGGAGCAGAAGGGAACGCGGTACGACGCCGACGTGGTGGCGGCGTGTCTGGAACTGTTCCGGCATGAAAATTTCACATTCGATTACGGCGCGGGAAACAAGGCGCCTTCGACGTAAAAGGATAGATGGGCAACCCAGATTGGGAGGCATGGACACGATGGTACCCTTGATCTTCTTTACCGTGATTTTGATCTTCGCAGCGATCGGCTGGCTGTTGGGCACCTACAACCGCTTCATCAAGTACAGGAACAAGATCGAGGAAACCTGGAGCGCCATCGATGTGGCCTTGAAGCGCCGTCATAATCTGATCCCCAATTTGATCGGCGCCATCGAAGGATACAGCCAGCACGAAGCCAGATTGCTCGGCGCCGGAAAGGCTTACGCGCCGCGTGCCGGCACGCCCGCCAGCCGCATGGAAGCGGAGAGCCAGGTCTCCATGTCCCTGACCGGGCTCCTGGCTCTGGCCGAGGCCTATCCGGACTTGAAGGCCAGCGCCAATTTCATCGCCCTGCAGAACAGTCTGAACGAGGTCGAAGAAGATATCCAGAAGGCCCGGAATCGCTACAACAGTTTCGTGGGCCGGTTCAACACCCTGGTGGAATCCTTCCCGGCCCGGCTGATCGCACGCAAGGCAGGATTCGAAAAGCAGAACTATTTCACGCTGGACCTGGCGACCCAACGGGAACTGCCGCCGGTGGACTTCTCCACTGCGCGCGCCGTCGCCGGTCCTTCGCCGGAATCGAACAAGAACCAGAAAGCGGATTTGGGTTGAATTCGGCCGCACGCCCATATCTTTTCCCCCTGCAAACCGATCAGGTCGACTGTTACGACCAGGACGGCATTTTCGTTACCTGCCGCGATACCGGGCAGGATGCCGCAATGCCCAAGAAGCGTTTGCCGCCATCCCGACAACGTTTTCAGATTTTCGGCCAGGTCGTCGAAGACACATTCACCGGCGCCATCTGGACCAAGAATGCCAACCCGGCCGAGTTTCCCCTGAGCTGGCATGAGGCCCGGCGCTTCGCAGCCGATCTGCGCTCAAGCCGCGCCTTCGGCCGCAGCGATTGGCAGCTTCCCTCCCGCCGGCTGCTCTTTGCGTTGATCAGCCATCAGCAGGTCAACCCGGCCCTCGGCGAGGGTCACCCTTTCGAAGCGGTCTTCCCCGGCTATTACTGGACCGGGGAAAGCTGCCATCGGCTAGCAAACCAGGCGTGGTATATCCATCTGGGGGGTGGGCGGGTGCACCGGGGCATGAAGCAGGGCGCCTACCTGGTTTGGCCGGTCGCCATGCCCGAGGCCGCCGGCATCATGGAAACGGGTGAAGGGCCGGCGCGTTTTGCCGTCCAAAAGGCGGGTATCTTCGATTCCCACACCGGATTGACCTGGAGCCGGGATGCCGATCCGGCCGGCGGTCCTTCGACCTGGCAGCAGGCCCTGTCCGCGGTGCAGGCGCTCAATCAAGCCGGCTGGCAGGGACACACCGACTGGCGCATGCCCAATATCAGGGAGTTGGAAAGCCTGGTCTGTCTTCGATCCCATTCACCGGCATTGCCCGCGGACCATCCCTTCGTCCGTGTCCGCGACGCCTACTGGTCGTCGACCACCAGCGTATACGAGCCGCGTTATGCCTGGGCCCTCTACATTCAAGACGGCATTGTGGGCGTGGCGTTCAAGCCCAGCGTCGAGTTCCATCTCTGGCCGGTGTATGGATGACGGCCGCACCCGGTCGATGTGGCCGTATCTTCCGTTAGTCGGCCTTGGCGTGCTGGTAAACATGCACATCCCGCTGGGGGTAGGGGATGGTGATGGCGTTGGCATCGAAGGCCTTCTTGACCTTCTCGGTAATATCGAAATAGACTGACCAGTAATCTTGCGCGGTGGTCCACGGCCGGACCACGAAATCGACACTGCTTTCACCCAGCCCCGCCAGGGCGATCTGGGGCGGGGGGTCCTTGAGGATGCGGCTGTCGTTGGCCAGAACCTCGGCGATGACTTTCTTGGCTTTGTCGATGTCATCCTGGTAGCCGATGCCGAAGGTCAGGTCCACGCGGCGGGTTCCCTTGGCGGTGTAATTGACGATGTTGTCGCTGGTCAATTTGGCATTGGGGACGATGACGGTCTTGTTGTCGGGTGTTTTGAGAGTGGTGGTGAAGATATGAATCTCTTCCACCGTGCCCCCCACGCCGGCGCCTTCGATATAGTCGTTCACCCGGAACGGCTTGAAAATGATCATCAGAAATCCTGCGGCGAAATTGGCCAGCGACCCCTGGAGGGCGAGGCCGATGGCCAGGCCGGCGGCGCCCAGCACGGCGATGAAGGAAGTGGTTTGAATCCCCAACTGGCTCAGGGCGGCCAGCACCACGAATACGAGCAAGGCGATGTAGACCAGGCTCCCGGTGAAACTGCTGACCGTGGGGTCGATATCGGCCTTGCCCATGAGACGTCGGGTAATGCTGCTGATCAGCCTGGCCACCCAGCGCCCCACGACCAGAATGGCGATGGCGGCAATCACCTTGAGTCCGTAAAACGTCATGACCTCCCACATCTTCGGCAACAGTTGATTCAGATCCATGCTTGTTTCTCCTGTCTTGAAAGGGTTTGCGGGTCCATGCCCAAACATGATGGTCCAACGGTCCGTCCGGCTGCCGGGGTGAAGGTCAAGGCCGTCAGGGGCGTCACTTGGACGTCGGCTGCGGTTTCGTACCGTTTAAGGCATCGTTCAAGGGGCATCGGGTTCACCTGGTTGAGATTTGGATTGCATATGCCGGAAGGCATCGCGGTGACGGTCAGACATAACCGCGCCCCAGGATATTTAACAACCCTTTTTTTTCGGGCCATCTTGGATTAAGGTGTTGCGTGGGTACTGTTCTGAGACTGGCAAGCAAATCGAGAGGAGCGCTAAAGGTGACCGAAGCAATCCCCCCCGCCACCGCCGTTCAGGCAGTGGAGCAAGAGTTGCGGCGCAGGCTGCGCCTGGAGAAGATGCTGACGGACATATCCACCCGGGCCATCGCGCCTCAGAATCCTTCCCAATTTCTATCGGATTGCCTTCAGACCGTGGGCCGCGCCATGGATGTCAGCCGCAGTTACATTTTCGAATACCATCCGGCCGCCGATACCATGGACAACACCTTCGAATGGTGTGCCGAGGGGGTACCGCCCCAGAAGGAAGCGCTGCAGGGGGTTCCTTGCGGGCAGATGCAGTGGTGGATGGAGCGGATGCGGCGCGACGAAGTCATCGATTTCAGCGATATCGAGGCGATCCCCGCCGAGCCGGAGCGGACGCTGTTGCGGCCCCAGGGCATCCGGTCGATCCTGGCAGTCCCCCTTTTCGTGGACAAAGTCTTTTTCGGATTCATGGGCTTCGACGAGTGCCACCACCACCGGCAGTGGCAGGAAGAAGACATCGGCCTGCTCAAGACCGTGGCCCAGATTCTCAGCGGCTGGATCAGCCGCACCCGCGCCAGCGAAGCCCTGTTGTCCGAGCGCCGCCAGCTCATTTCGATTTTCGAGAGCATCGATCAGGTCATCTACGTCGCCGACCCGTACACTTACGAAATCCTGTTCGTCAACGCCGTGGCCCGGCGCATGGCCCGCCGCGATGTGGTCGGCGGCCTTTGCTACCGGGAGTTCCAGGGCAAGTCGGCGCCTTGCGAATTTTGCACCAACCCCATCATCCTCAAGCAGAAGTACCTGCCGTACAAATGGGAGTACTACAATCCCTTTCTCAAGAAGAATTTCATCGTCACCGACCAGATCATCATGTGGCCGGACGGCCGCGACGTGCGTTTCGAGCTGGCCATGGACATCACCGATCGCAAAAAAGCCGAGCAGGCCCTGGCCGAGAGCGAAGAGAAATACCGCCAGCTCTTCGATATGGAATCCGACGCCATTTTCATGATCGACAATGAAACCGGCCGCCTGCTGGAGGTCAACGCTGCCTGCGAGTCGATGTACGGTTTCAGCCGCGAAGCGCTGCTGGAGATGAAGAACACCGATTTGTCCGCCGAGCCGGAGGCCACCTCCCAGGCGACCAGGGCCGGGCTGACCAGCGTGCCGGTGCGCTATCACAAAAACAAGTGTGGCAAAGTCTTTCCCGTGGAGATCGCGGCACGCCATTTCTCCTGGAAGGGCCGCAACGTGCATGTGGCGGCCATCCGGGACATCTCCGCCCGCATCACGGCGGATGCCGAAAAGACCCGCCTTGAAACCCAATTGCGCCAGGCCCAGAAAATGGAGTCCATCGGGACCCTGGCCGGCGGCATCGCCCACGACTTCAACAACATCCTGTCGGCTATCATCGGCTATACCGAAATCGCGCGCATGGCCACCGACTTCAACAGCAAGGTGCACAAGAATCTGGGGGACGTCTTGAAAGCCTCCCAGCGCGCCAAAAATCTGGTGGGCCAGATTCTGGCCTTCAGCCGCCAGACCCGGTCCGAGTTCGGCCCGGTCCAGGTACGCCTCATCGCCCTGGAAGTGATCAAGATGCTGCGGGCCACGCTGCCGGCTTCCATCGAAGTGATTTCGGAACTGATGACCCAGGCCATGGTACTGGCCGATGCCAACCAGCTGCATCAAGTCTTGATGAATCTGTGCACCAACGCCTTTCACGCCATGCGCGAAGAGGGCGGCCGGTTGCGCCTGGACCTGTGCGAAGTGCGCCTGGACGAAGCGACGGCCGCTGGGATGGACAACCTTAAACCCGGCGATTACCTCAAGCTGATGGTCTCCGATACCGGCATCGGCATGGACCGGGAGACCCTGGCGCGCATCTTCGATCCTTACTTCACCACCAAGGCCAAGGGAGAAGGTACCGGCCTCGGGCTCTCCATGACCTACGGCATCATCAAGGCTCACCAGGGGGCCATCGTCGCCGACAGCCGGCCGGGCGAGGGCTCGATCTTCACCATTTACCTGCCCAAATTCGTGAGCCAGGCCAAGGTCCGCAGCGCCGAAGCCAATCCCCAGATGCCCCAGGGCAGTGAACGCATCCTGTGCGTGGACGACCAGCCCGAGCTGGTAAGCATTCTCAAGGCCATGCTCAAGACGCTGGGGTACCGGGTCACTACCCGCAGCAGCAGCCTGGAGGCACTGGAGCTCTTCGCCCAGGAGCCGGAAAAATTCGATCTGGTGGTCACCGACCTGAACATGCCGCACATGCAGGGGGACCGGCTGGCCCAGGAGCTCATCAAGATTCGACCGGGCGTGCCCATCGTGCTGTGCACCGGCTACAGCGACCAGGTCAAAGGCAAAGATCTATCGACCGCAGGCATCCGCGCCGTGGCCCACAAGCCGATCCTCATGGCCGATCTGGCCAAGCTGGTGCGCGGGGTTCTGGACCATGCGGACAATTAGGACACCCTCCACCGGTGCCCTGGTCATCGTCTTGTGCTCCCTTTGTTTTTTGCTCCTGTTCGCCCTCAACAGCTTCACCCCCTTGTGGGGCGACGACTGGTGGCGGGCGGTTCCGGCCCACGATTTTACGGACATTTTCCGTCGTATCGGCGAAGAGTACCAGACCTGGGGCGGTCGGCTCTGGGTGTTGCTGCTCACCTTTCTTTTCCTGCTGAAATACCCGGCAAGCCAGGTGCTCTTCAATCTGGTCAACAGCGCGGCGTTCTGCCTGCTGCTGGCGGGGATCTTTCGGGGGGCCGTGGGCCGCTGCCCCGGGCGCGAGCGCACCGACCCGATCCTGTTGTCGTTCGCTTTTTTTTCGGTCTGGTTCTTCACCCAGGCCATGGGCGAGACCGTTCTGTGGAAGACCGGCGCCATCGGCTACCTGTGGGTGCTCACGGCGGCTGTCCATGTGCTCACGCCTTTCATTGACCTGCTGGCCGACGAGGCGCCGGCGGCCGATTCGCGCTGGCGGCTGTGGGGTCTGCCGGTATTTGCGGCTGTTTGGGCCACGGGTCTCGAGACCGTTTCGCTCTCCTTGACGCTTTTCATGCTTTACGCCCTGCTGGCGGCGTGCCTTCAGAAGATTACGCCGAAGCGCTGGTACTGGCATGTGTTCAGCGGTCAACTGGTTGGCACCCTGGCACTGGTCACCTCGCCGGGCAACTGGGTGCGGGCCGTGCGATCCGACGACGGCATGGGCGTCGCGTACCGGGTCGGCGCCCTCGTCCGAACGCTATGGCAGCATGTGACGGTCGAGGTGCCGATCCTGTATGCCCTGGCCGCGGCTCTGGTTTTCCTGTTGCTCACCCGGCGGCGCGCGGCGCTGCAGCGGTTTTATTTCTGGCTCATGCTGGGCCTGATGATGGCTCTCGCCATGGCCGGGTCGTCGGGCGCCAGCTTCGGGCAGCGCACCGCTTTTCCCGCTGAAATCTGCTTCATCACGGCTCTGGTTGCCCTGGGCGGCCAACTGCTGACACTGCCACGGATTCAAACCCTGCGTGCCCAGCTCCTGCTGCTGCCGCTGTATGGCGCCCTTGCGGGCGTGTTGGGCGCGGACATGGTGAAGACCTTTGAACAATACCTTGCGGTCCGGCAGCAGACCGGGAGGCGCCAGGAACTCATGGCCGAGTACAAGGCGCTGGGAGTGCGGAGAATTCTGCTGCCCTCGATGCGCATTCCTTATATCGAGGGTCTGAAAGACGATATCGTCGCCGGCCGTTTTTTCCTGCGCGATTTGCATCCCGACATGCCGGGCAACGCGTGGCGCAACAGCACCTATGCGCAGTATTACGGCTTTGCCTTCGCCAACCGGCTGGGGGTGCCGCACGTGATCTGCGCCCCCGAGCTTGTGGACGGCCGGCGCTTCACGCCGCTGGGAAGCATCGGGGGGCTCTGTGTCTACCTGCGCAGGGAATCTTATGGATGGCGAACCCGCGATGTGCTCTATTGCATCAGCGACCGGCGGCCTCTGGTCGACCTCCGGGAGCTCCGCGTGGTGCCGGTAGATTACCGTCAGCTGAACTTCGACGACCGGGAGCAGGGATACCACAAGGTCACGGCCCAGGTGGATGCCGTGGCCCTGGTGGCGGCGGACGGCACCCAGATGGCCGACCGTTTCATCGCGCGCTTCGAACTGCCCGACATGACCGTCGAGCGCATCGACATCGAGCACCCCCGGCTGCCCGGGCCGCACAAGGCCTCCCTTCGCATGGATCGCAACACCATTTCCCAGCAAGACGCCATCACCCAGAGCATGCGCTGGAAAGGGGTCGAGTTGCGCCACAGCCCCGATGCGACGTTGGACCCGCGCACCGGAAGCATCGCTTCGCCGGCCGGAAAGTCCATGCGCGGCTTTTTAAATTGGGGGCCTTATGTGACGCTGTCGGCGGGGCGCTATGCTTTCGAGGCCGAATACTCGACGGCCGCGCCGGGCTCGCGCTGGGAAATCATCGCGCAACCCCAAACCGGGCCGCGCAGCCTGATCTCCGGAATCCTGACGCCGGACAACGCCATGCCGCAGGTACTGCGCGCAGAATTCACCATCACGCCGGAGCTGGAGACGGCCCCCATCGAATTTCGCATCGCCCCGGCCGAGGGGCAACGGGTCGAACTCTTCCGGTTCTCGATTTCTGTTGAAACGACGGCTCGCTGAATCGGATCGGCATGCACACGGTGGGTCGATGCGATGCCTTCCTTTATATTATTTCTTATTGTAAAAATTGGTTACATTAACTAAGAGTGCATATTCATTCTTGTATCGAAATGCAGAGAGGGTATACATGGGGTTCCCCCGCATTCGCGTGGGAATGGAATATTAATGAAATTGAATAGGAGCGGGGAATATGGCGCAAGAGTTGGCGGACAGAAGAGATTTGGATTTCGTCATCTGGGAACAGTTCGAGGCGGAGGATTACCTGGATCTTCCGATTTTCGACGGATTCAACAGGAAAACATGCGACATGATGATCAACGAGGCACGCACGCTGGCCATCAAGGAGCTCCTGCCCACCATGTCCGAAGGCGACAGGGAGGGGGTCCGGTACGAAAACGGGCAGGTCAAGGTGCCGGATTGCTTCAAGCGGCCGCATCGCCTGCTGCTGGATGGCGAGTGGGGCTGCCTGTTGACCGAACCGGAGATGGGTGGCCAGGGGGCACCGCCCTTTGCGGCCACCGCGGCCATCGAATATTTCATGGGTGGCAACTGGGCGCTCTACAGTTATGCCGCCATGGGCAACAGCACCGCCGGCATGATCCAGAATTACGGCACTCCGGAACTGAAACAGACCTACGTGAAAAAGATCGTATCCGGCAAGTGGGGCGGCACCATGCTGCTCACCGAACCTTCGGCGGGGTCGGACGTGGGGGCCCTGGAAACCAGCGCCGTCAAGAACCCGGACGGCACCTATTCCTTGACCGGCAACAAGATCTTCATCACCAACGGTGAGCACGACCTGTGCGAGAACATCGTCCACCCAGTGCTGGCGCGCATCGAAGGCCATGAGCCCGGCACCAAGGGGATTTCCATATTCGTGGTCCCCAAGTTCCTGGTCAACAAAGACGGCAGCCTGGGCGAACGCAACGACATCGTCTGTACCGGTGTGGAAGAAAAGCACGGGATTCACGGCAGCGCCACCTGCAGCATGAGCCTGGGCTCGAAGGGTAAGTGCATCGGTTATCTGCTGGGCGAAGAAAAGCAGGGCATGAAGATCATGTTCAACATGATGAACGAAGCCCGCATGGCCACCGGGTTGCAAGGCCTTTCCTATGCTTCCGCCGCCTACCTGCTGGCGCTGAATTACGCGAGGGGACGCATCCAGGGTAAGGATGTGGAGAGCTTCTTCAATGCCGGAGCCCCGTCGGTTCCCATCATCAAGCATCCGGACGTGCGCCGTAACCTGCTGTGGATGAAATCCCTGGTGGACGGCATGCGCAGCTTCTTCTACTACACCACCATCGTGGGGCTCAAAGCCCATGCGGCCGAAGATGAAAAAATTCGGGAAAAATTTTCAGGGCTCTTCGAACTGCTCACCCCCCTGATCAAGGAGTATCTGGCCGTCAAAGGCCACGACGTGTGTGTCCAGGCCATGCAAGTCTACGGCGGCGCCGGCTACACCCAGGATTATCCGGTGGAGCAGTACACCCGCGACTGCAAGATCGCTTCCATCTACGAAGGCACCAGTGGCATTCAGGCCCTGGACCTCATGGGCCGCAAACTGCCCATGAAGAAAGGCCAGGTCTTCATGGATTTCATCGGGGAAATCCAGGCCACCATCGCCAAGGCCAGGGAAATGGACGAAGTCCGGGAGCTGGCCGAACGTCTGGGAAAAACCGTGGGCTTCATGGGCGATGCGGCCATGCACCTGGGCGCCATGGCCATGGAAGGCAAGATCAAGCCGGCCCTGGCCCATTCGCTGCCTTTCCTGCACGCCATGGGTGACGTGATCATGGCCTGGATGCTGGTGTGGCGGGCGGCGGTGGCTACCCGCAGGATGGAAAAGGCCTCCAACAAAGACAAGGCCTTCTACGCCGGCCAGGTGAAAACGGCCGAATTCTACATCAAGACCGTTCTGCACGAAACCGCCGGCCGCTTCAAGTCCATCAAGGAAACCTGCGATGCCGCCATCACGATTCCCGATGAAGGCTTTGGCGGCCTGTAAAACAGGAACCCCACTTTCAACGGCTTAAAAACGCAGATCGCATCTTTTCAGAAAGATGCGATCTGCTTTTTGCAGCTATCCGCTTCAGCTCCGCCTGGCGCTCAGTTCAGGAAAATCCTTGTAGAAATATTCGGTCGCTTTGGGCGCTTCGTGCTTGTTCTTGCGGATGATCTCGTCCTCGCGCAGTTCGATGCGCCGGATCTTGCCGGAGATCGTCTTGGGCAGAACCTCCACGAATTCGATGATGCGCGGCATCTTGAACTTGGCCAGGATGCGCGTGCTGTGCTGGAACAGCTCGAGAGCCAGTTCCCGCGAGGGTTTGAACCCTTTGTTGAGAATGACGAAGGCCTTGACCAGCTGGTAGCGGTTGGGATCGGGGCTGCCCACCACGGCCGTTTCCAGCACTGCCGGGTGTTCGATCAGGGCGCTTTCGACTTCGAACGGGCCCACCCGGTAATCCGAGGATTTGATCACGTCGTCGGCCCGGCCCACGAACCACCAGTAGCCGTCGGCGTCGAAATAGGCCCGGTCGCCGGTGTAGTAGTAATTGCCGTTGAAGACGGCCGCCATCTTCTGCGGGTCGCCGATGTATTCGCGGAACAACCCGATGGCGCGCCAGCGGTCCAGGCGTACGGCGATGTGGCCGGTCTGCTCCGGACGGCCGACTTCGGCACCCTCCTCGTCGATCAGCACCACATCGTACATCCCCGAGGGCCGGCCGAACGAGCCGTAGCGCATGCGGCCGTTCATCCAGGGCGGATTGCCGATCATGGCCGTGGACTCGGTCTGGCCGTAAAAATCGCGAATCTCGGTGCCCGTATGTTGTTTCCACATTTCGATGATTTCGGGGTTCAGTGGTTCGCCGGCGCTGACCGACATCTTCAAGCGGCTGAAATCGAAGCGGGCGAGGTCGAGGCGCACGAACATGCGCCAGGCCGTGGGCGGTGCGCAGAAGGTGTTCACGCCCACACGCGCGACGGCGTCCAGGTATTTTTCGCCGTCGAGCGCCTTGAAGGCGAACCCGGTGGCCGTGGCCCCCACGTTCAGGGGCGCGAAAAAGCTGCTCCAGGCCCACTTGGCCCAGCCCGGCGCGCTGAGGTTGTGGTGGATGTCGCCCGGCTGCATGCCGATGAGAATCGCGGTGGATAGATGGCCCAGCGGATAGGAAACGGCCGTGTGGCCGACCCGCTTGGGCTGGCCCGTGGTGCCGGAGGTGAAAAAGCAGAACAGCATATCGTCGCTGCGGGTGTCGGCCGGCGCGGCCTGTCGGCCTTCGGCGGCGACAGCCGCAAACGGGGTCCAGCCCTGCCGATCGCCCAGGACCAGCTTGACCTTGGGTGCGGTGCCGGCGGCTGCCAGGGCCTGGTCGAGCACTTCCGCGGTGCCTTCGTCGGCCAGGATCACGTCTGGTGCATAGGCCTTGAAGCGATATTCGAGCTCTCGCACGGTCATGTTGGTGGCCGTGGGCACGGTGACCAGCCCCCCCTTGACGGCGGCCAGGCTGGCAACCCACGTCTCGGGAACGATCGAAACCATCATGTAGAGGTTGTCCCGATGGTTCACACCGTGCCGGCGGAGGTAGTTGAGCAGCTGGTTACATCTGGCCGCCAGCTCGGCATAGGTCAAGCGTGCTTCGGCCCCGGTGGCGAGATCGGTCCAGATCAAGGCCGCCTGATCGCCGCGTTCGGCTACGTGCATCCCCTCGAAGATCTCCGCCGCCCAGTTGAATTTTTCCGGTATCCGGGCGCGCCGGAGCCTGCCGAAGAAATCCTCCGCCTCGGCCTGCCTGCGCGCATTGTCCACGATGCCGTTGATTGCCATGGTTTCACGGTAAAACTGCCCCAGACTCATTACGATCGCTCCTTCCCTTCATTGCAATGTCCGACTATCAATGGTGCTCAGTCAAAAAAAGGTCGCGGCCGGGCAGCATTGGCACCCTGCCCGGCCGCGACCTTAGTAAAACCGATATCCCCGGTGGCCGTCAATCCGCAAAATACGGGCCTTGGAAATCCTCTTGAGATTTCAAGTTTTCAAAGCGACGCCAGAAATGCCGCAATGGCGCGGTTGACCTCCCCGGGCTTTTCCAGCGCCACATAGTGCGTGCCGCCGGGGATTATTTCGACCCGGCACGCCGGCATGCTTTTCCCGAGAAAATGCGAGTATTTGGGCGGGGTCATGACATCCTGGTCGCCGCACAGGGCGAGCGTGGGCACGGGGACCTCCCCCAGCCGGTCCATGATGTCGAAGCCGTCGCAGGCCCGAAAATCGTTGAGCATCGCCGCGGGACCGTTTTCCTGCATCCTCCTGGATAAGACTTGCCGCAGTTGCGGATCCACGCCGGTTAGCCCGGGACCGAAGAAGTCGGGAAAACGCCCGGGTTCGGGGATGATCTTTTCCAGCTCTTCCAAGATCATCGGGTGGACCCTGAGGCGTCCACCGCTGCCCACGGTGACCACCGCCTTCATTTCCTCCGGGTGTTTCCAGGCATAGCACAGGGCGATGGCCCCCCCCAGCGAATGGCCTACCAGCACCAGTTCCTTGGGCGCCACAGGCCGCAGCACGCCGCGCAGCCACTCCACGTAACCGTCCACCGTGGGGCACAGCTGCCCATGCGGGTGGCCGGGAAGGTCGACGGCTTCCGCCTCTTCGAAATGAGCCATTTGATGGGTCCACACCTCTCTGCAGCCGCCCGATCCATGGATGAATATCAATCTCACGTTCAATCCTCCAATTCCGATGGTGCCCTTACCGGGGCCGTTTTTCGACAGACAACTCAACCTTTATTGCGCCATCGGCCGTTATGCAAGGGCATAATGCGTCCAAATTCGAAGGGGTCTGAAAGCAGGGATTATCGAGATTTTCCAAGCCTCGTCCATCTTCCTGTCAGGTGCGTGGGGGAGGCTTCAACCGTTCAGGGCCCACCCGAAAATGTGGGGTGCGAAGGGGAGCCAGGAGGATTGCAGGGTAAAGCAATCCATATCCACCCTGGCGAAGCCGGCATGCTGGATCGCCAGGTGGGTGTCGCGGTTCAGGTGGCAGCCGTCGAAAAGCCAGCGCCATAGTGTCCGCAACTGTTGCTGGATGCCCCGCAGCGGGGTGCCCGGCATCGCCGCCACATGCTCTATAAACAGGTAGCGGCCGCCGGGGGCGAGGATGCGCCGCACTTCGGACAGGACCCGGTCCGGATCGGACACGCTGCACAGCACCAGCGAACCGACCACGGCCGGGGCGCTCTGGTCCGGCAGGTCGATGTTTTCGCCTCGGATGGGATGGATCTCCAGATCGAGGCCATAACGCCGCGCCCGTTCGGTGAGCGCCGGATGCAAGGCCCGATTGGGTTCGATGGCGATTACTCTGGTGCGGGGAGCATAATAGCGCAGGTTGGCGCCGGCACCGGGGCCGATCTCCACCACGGTTTGCGGCAATTGGCTGAAAATGGCACGCTTGCGCGCGCCATACACGCGATCCATGATCCGGTCGGCCTGGTTCAGGAGCCAGGCGTTCATACGCTGACGGATGTTTCGGTTTTTCGTTGGGCTATTCATGGCCGCCTCCGGTTTCTAAACAAATTCCGAGTGCAGTCGGAAAAATAGCGACGATGACCTGGATTGCAACCCCGAACTCCCGACCGTGCACTTCGGTTGCAGGATTGCATCGTTCGAGGCAGCGCTTATCCTCACTCGAGTGATCGCAATACAAAAGGAGTGGACTATGAACGATCCCCTGCTTGAACAGATGCACCGGTTGCTGCCTGAGCTTTTCAGGCCGGCCGGAAAAACGCCTGCCCCCGGCGGCATGTGCACCCCCGAATCGGGATGCCCGCCGGCCGCCGACCACCCGGGAACCGATATTTTGGAAGGATTGCGTAAATCAGTGCAATTGGATTCGGAAGAACCCGACGGGGGACCGGGGGAGAGGGGCTGAACCCCAAGTGCCGTCCATCCTGGCACGCGACGAACCAGCTCAGCCCCGGATGGACACTGAGTAAATTGAATGAAAGGAAATCACCATGATTGCCATTACAGGTGCAACCGGAAACATCGGCAGCAAAATCGCGGAGACCCTGCTCTCCGAGGGGCAGCGCGTGCGCTGCATCGCCAGATCCCGGGAGAAGTTGGCCGCCCTGGCCGATCGGGGGGCCGAGGTACAATCCCTTTCCCTGGCCGACACCAAGGCCTTGACCCAGGCGCTTTCGGGCGTCGAGGCACTCTTTGCCATGATCCCACCCAACTACCAGGCACCCGATTTTCTGGCTTACCAGGAGATGGTCGGCACCAGCCTGGTGCGGGCCATCCAGGCCGCAGGCGTCCGGTATGTGGTCAACCTGAGCAGCATCGGTGCCCACCTGCCCGACAAGACCGGCCCGATCAGGGGGTTGCATGCCCAGGAGCAGCGGCTGAACCAGGTGGAAGGTCTCCACCTGGTTCATCTGCGGCCCACTTATTTCATGGAGAACCTGCTGGCCAGCGTTCCGTTGATCCAGTCCATGAACATCATGGGGTCTGCCATCCGGGCCGATTTGCCCATGCCCATGATCGCCACCCGCGACATCGCCGCGGTTGCCGCCCGACGCCTGGCGCAAAATGATTTCAGCGGACAGACGGTGGTCGAACTGCTCGGCCAGCGGGATCTGACCATGGCGGAAGTGGCGCGCATCGTGGGTCGCAAGATCGACCGGCCCGATCTGAATTATGTGCAGTTCTCCTATGCCGATACGCGCAAGGCCCTGGTGGACATGGGGTTCAGCGACGATGTGGCCGATCTGTTCGTCGAGATGAGCCGGGCGTTCAACGAGGAGTTGATCCAGGGCCATCGCACGCCCAGGAACACCACCGAAACCTCATTCGAAGATTTCGCGCCGGTATTCGTGCGGTTGCTTCACGGCCGATAGAAAGTGTCCATCCGGGAATATCTCTTCCCCGAATGGACTCTAGGCAGATCAATTGTTCAGGCGCGCTGGACCGTGACGCGTCGCCGGCCGATCTGGCAGGTGCCGCTCTTGGCCAGGACCCGGGCCACGACCGCTTCGGGCACGTCGACGAAGGTCGCGTCGTTTTCGATCCGGATTTTGCCGATGCAGTGCCCCGGGATGTCGGCGTGGTGGGCCAGGCTGCCTAAGATGTGGCGGACGTCCAGGCCGTCGGCCTTGCCGCCGCTCAGGGTGAGGCGCACCATGCCTTTTTCATGGGAGACGCGGCGCTGATCGCCGTTGTCCCTGGTCCGTCCCGGACCCTGGACCATGGCGGGCGGGCGCCTCGGGCGCTCCGCAGGCAGTTCCGAGACGGGCATGATGGGCCGTTGCTTGTCCTCGGCCCGGACCAGCTTGAGCGCTGCGGCGGCGATATCGGCTGCTTCGTGACCCTCGGCCGCCAGGGTCTGCACCAGTTCCCGCTCGTGCTGACAACGGCCGCGGCGCAGCCAGACCATGATCTGCTCCACCAGCCGGCGGTCGCGTTGCGCCTGAATCTGGGCTTCCGTGGGCAGTTGGGCCGGGGTCATCTTCTGCTTGGTGTAGGCTTCGATCTTGCGCAGGAACCAGCGCTCCTTGGGGGAGAGCAGGGATATGGCGACCCCCGATTTGCCGGCACGCCCCGTGCGGCCGATACGGTGCACATACACTTCGGGGTCGCCGGGCAGATCGTAGTTGAAGACATGGGTCACATGGTCGATATCCAGCCCCCGGGCCGCCACGTCGGTGGCCACCAGCACCTTGATCTGGTTGTTGCGGAAGCGCTGCAGCACCCGCTCCCGGGCCTCCTGGCTCAGGTCGCCGTTGAGCAGTTCGGCGGTGAAGCCCCGGCCCACCAGTTCATTGACCAGTTCACCGGTGCCCACCCGCGTGCGGGCGAAGACCAGAGCACTGCCGATGGGTTCCACCTCGAAAAGCCGGGTCAGGGCCGCCAGGCGGTCGGCTTCGTTGATCAGGTAGTAGCGCTGTTCCACCGTATCGACGGTGCGCTGGCGACCGCCCACCGTAAAGGATTGCGGTTCATTCAGGTAGCGCCGGGCCAGGTCGCGGATGGGCGTGGGCAGCGTGGCCGAAAAGAGGCCGGTCTGCCGGTCGGCCGGCGTTTCCTGCAGGATGGCTTCGATATCCGCGATGAAGCCCATGCTGAGCATCTCGTCGGCTTCGTCCAGGATCGCACAATCCACAAATTGCAGGTCCAGGGCCTGCTTTTCGATGAGATCCAGCAGGCGGCCGGGCGTTCCCACCACCACATCGACCCCCTTCTTCAGACGGCCGATCTGTTCGCTGTACGGCTGGCCGCCGTAGACGGCCAGGGTCCGCACCCCGAGGGCCTGCCCATATAGTTCGATGGCCGCGGTCACTTGCAGGGCCAACTCGCGGGTGGGGGCCAGCACCAGGGCTTGCACATGGCGCTGTCCGGGAATCAGGCGCTCCAGGATGGGCAGGGCGAACGCCGCGGTCTTGCCCGAACCGGTCTGGGATTGGCCGATGACATCCTGGCCGGCCAGCATGGCCGGGATGATCTCCGCTTGAATGGCGGTGGGGGTGGTGTAGCCTTTGTCGATGAGGGTCTGCGCCAACTCAGAACGCAGACCGAGCGCAGTGAATGCGTGGGTCATGATAGTCTCCTGAAACGTTTTTTCGGGTTCCGCAGGCCGTCCCTCGCGGGATCGAGCCCGATGTCAGCCAACAGCCGACTCGTCCCAAACGCCAAGAGCCTATCTGTTGCCGCATAAAATCCAGAGCGCTTCTATCACCTTTCATCGCGAAAAGCGAACGGCATTTTAAATTCTTTCCAGAATCACGGCGCCGATGGGCGGCAGTTGCACCACCCGGTCGGCGCTCAGCTTCGCCGCATACCCGCCGTTGTCCCCCGGCGAATCGCTGGCCACCCGGTAACTGTCCCAGGTGGAGTTGAAGATCTCCTTGTAGCCGGCCCCGCCCGGCAGCCCCAGCCAGCCGAGATTCTGCCGGGTGTCCGGGGTGCCGAAGGTGGCGATCACGAAATACTTGCCGCCGGCGCGGGTGAAAGCCAGGGTCTTGTATCCGCGCCCCACCACGGGCTGGTCCTCCCAGGCGAATCCGTTGGCCGGATTGCGCCGCAGGCCGATGAGATGCCGAAACCACTGCAGCACCTTGAAGTTGGCGCTGTTCGGGTCCAGGTAGCGATCGAGATCGAGGTAGGCGCGCGGGTCCTCCACGGATGGCATGCTGAATTGGAACGGCTGGTGTTCCGCGGCCTCTTCCCCCATGAACAACATCGGCACCCCTTCGGCCAGGAGCGCCGTGGCCCCCACGGCCTTGGCCATGCTCAGGCCATTGCCCCAGGCCTCGCGCTGGACCATGCGTTGTTTCCAACCCTCCTGGGCGCTCACGGCATCGTGGGATTCGGCATAGCGCACCACCTGGTAGAGGCCCCGGTCGCTCTGGAGCACGCCCATGAGGTCGGGGGTCTTGTCTTCCCGGTTGATGGCGGCCTCGCCCAGGGGGTATTGGAGCCGAAAGTCCCATTGGCCGTCCATGCATGGTCCGAGCAGGCCGTCGTTGCAGGGATCGTTTTCGCAGGCCAGGTAGGGCCAGCGGCGGCCGCAGGCATCGGCGGCCGTTGCCACCGAATGCTTAAGATCCACCAGGAACTCGAACCCGCCGCCGCTGCCGGTCCGGTGGTTGTTGATGATATAGCCGTTGTCGATGTGGCCGTTGACGATGGCCTCGGTGGCGTCGAAACGAAAACCATCCAGCCGGAAGGTGTCCCACAGGTAGAGCAACGCCTGCCGGAAGAACTCCCGGCACATCGGATGATCGTAGTTGACCATATCGCCCCACTGGGTTTCGCCGTCGACGAAGACATCCGCCGCCACCTCCTGCAGCGGTGATTCCACCAGATGGTTGTAGACCAGGTCGAGCATCACCGCCTGGCCCTGGCGGTGGCAGGCCGCCACCAGGCGTGCGAGGCCTTGCGGTCCGCCGTAACTCTGTTCGATGGCGAAAAAGCAGCTCGGGTTGTAGCCCCAGGAGATATCCTTGGGAAATTCGTGGATCGGCAGCAGCTCCAGAACATTGACCCCCAGGGCCGCGAGATAGCCGTCGGCGCCCGCTTCGCGGGCCAGCCGCTCGAAAGCCGTGGCCTCGGGATGTCGATGGGTGAAGCGCAGGGGGTGCAGTTCGTAGATGATCAAATCGTTGAATTCGGGGGTCTGCCAGCCATCCGCGGTCTCGCCCCGCAAGGCGTCTGTGTCGACGGCCAGGGACCACGGACCCTCGGCCCCTTCGCCGGCGGCGGCCCACAGCCAGGGGGCCGGCGAGACCCGGCGGGAAGCGGGATCGATCACCTCCTGGGAACCGTTCAACAGGAACCGATAGCGGATCTCCTCCGGCACCGGCAGGGCGGAGACGGGCACCCGGCACCACCAATAGCGCAGGTCAGGGGTGAGCCGCATGGGGATCGTTCTGGTGCGGCGCGGGGATTTTCTGCGAGACTTTTCCAGGAGCAGCAGATCGACGCTGACCGCGTGGGGCGCGAACAGCACGAAGCCCCACTCCCCGTCGCTCCGGGTGGCGCCGTGGGGCAACTCGCGGGGGGAAAAAGCGCCATCGACCAGGTCCGAGGTAAAGGCCCGCTGCATCCAGCGTCGGCGCTCGGCCGGGTCCAGATCCTGGAACTTGGGCGGCCGGTCCCCCAGGCCGCCGATGCCGTCGCCCGTGTGCAACCTGCGGGTTTCGCCGGGCGCGAGTTCGAAGGTGCGCTTGGAGCGAGTGGGGCCGTCCGGCCGGCATTCGATCAAGCCGTCGGGGGATGTCAGCGTGTCGATCCAGTGGGGAATCTGGGAAAAGACCGGGATCTTGACCTTCCAGGTGCGGCCGCTTTTACGCCTGGCCAAGGCTGTCAGTGCAGCGGGGGCAACGGTGTCGCGAGCGGTCCGCGGGCCGGTGCCGGGTCGCCACGCCACCTGGATGGCAGCGCCGAACCTGCTGTCGGGATTGGGGTGGATCTCCAGGGCCAGCGTGGCGTCGCGCCTGGGCCGGCGGGCCAGCCATTGGTAGACCCCGGCGACGGCCCGGGAAGGGGTTCGCGCCTGTCCCGAACGCAGGGTGTAGGGCAGGTTCAGGCACTCCAGATCCTGGGCGAACGCCGTGATGCGATAGGCGGCGTCCGGGTAGAAGGCGGCGCTGTATTTGCTGAAAGCGAAATCGGCGTCGTACGGCGTCTCTTTTTCGAGCGTCAGCGGGCCTTGAAAATCCTGGACGCTATCGGCCATCCAGAGGCGCGGCGGCCCCTGGGCGCGGATAAAGAAAATCTCGAAGAATGCCTTGGTGAGCTTGGGACGTTCGGCATACAGCTCCACCAGTCCGCTTTTGATCCAGACCGCCTTGCCGTCGGCCGGCCGCCACACCCGCGAGCTCGTGTCCGGTTCCCAGCAGCCGTCGGCCGACACGAGCTTGAAATGGAAACCGACCTTCATCCAGGGCTCCACCGGAATCGAGAAGAGGGAGCGTTCGGACGCGTCGTCCCGGCTGGTCTCGGCAATGCTCTGACGCTCGTCGCCGCCCGGCCTCCACAGGTACAGCCGGCCGCCCCTGAACCGGGCCCGGGTGAGGGCGTTGATGGCAACTCGCTTCGGGGCCCGTCCCTGTCCGGGCGCTCGGGTCATGCACCGGGCACTGTAGTCGAAGGTCCAGATCTCCCGGGCTCTGGCCGGCATGTGGCGGGTGTAGTCATCCGGTTCCCACACCGGCGTTTGCCTGGGGAACCAGAATTTGAAGGCGATGTTCCGTGGGTCAACCGTATCCATCTCGAGGTCGAACCGGAAATGGCGATGGTCATCGGTCACACCCGCGATGTCGCGGATGTCCCCGCCCGGGTCCCAGGCGTGCAGCACGACCTGCTCGCGCAGGTGGGCCGATTCGAAATGAACGATACATCTCATGGTCGCCGCCTCCTTTGCTTCGCCTGCTCCACTGCGGAAGCAGTGCTCCCGGACCATGAAGCAGGCATGATCGAATGGTCATCGTTTTTTCGGAAAACAGGCGTTGCAGCTGAGATGGGGATGGGAAAGGCCGCCGCAATTCGGAACCAGGCGCGTGATGCGGATTCACCGGCGTAGATCAGGAATCAATATGGATTTCCTACGCCGGCAGGTGAAAAATGTCAAAGCCCAATTATCGGAAGGGAGAAAGCCCGACCGTCGCAACCCTTCGAGGCTTGAATCGACGAGGTGCCCTATTTGACACCTAAAACTTAAAACCTAAAACCAGTTTTACCCCTCGAAGCATTCGCCCCATGAGAAGAAATCTTAATGTATGCAGCAGTCTTGACGCACACGCGTCTCAGAAGAGCAGCTTCAGCTTGGCATAGATGCAGTCCCGATCGTCGTACTGGCCGAAATAGGCCGTGTCGTCGGTGCCGTCGAACACCACGGCGCCCAGGCCCACCTGGGCCCAGACGGCGAGTTTGTAGTCGATTTCGGCGTGGTGGCGCTGGTCGCTGTTTTCGAAGAGGATGATGTAGCGGTACCAGGCGGTTACCTTGGAATCCAGGAACGAATAGCGCACCGTGGCGGTCATGCCGGTCTGATCTTTCTCGGCCGTCATCCGCGGGTCGTGGTCGTAGATGTGGCTGCCCAGCAATTGCAGGTTGACAAAGAGATTGCGCACGAGAAAGTCATTCTTGTCCATGCCGAACACATACTGCAGCTGGCGCTTTTCGACCAGTCCGTCGGGCTCCGTCAGCAGCAGCGACAGATCCCGGGACCAGTCCAGGTTGAACAGGGCGCCGTCGGGCTGGTAGGCCGCTTCGGCCCGCAGCACGAAGGGTCCCACGGTGCGCTCGATGTCCGCGCCGTACAAGGTCATGCGCGGATGGGTGGCGGCCACGGACAAGGGGATGATGGGCAGGCCGTTGAAGGTGCCCAGCCGGTCGACGCCATAGGTGGGATTGGGATCATAGCCCTGGAAGGCGTACAACGCCAGATCGGCCTTGAACACGGAGAAGATCAAGCGGGCGCCGTAGCCGGCATCGGCGGACCATGTGTCCGGCTCGCGGGGTTCGCCGATGGCGATACCGTTGTCGGCCAGGCGGCGCAGCAGCGTGGGCTCGAAGAAATCTCCCAGGCCGGGGGTGTCGCTGGCTTCGAAGTAGGGGGACCAGAAACCTTCGAAACGCAGTCGGCCGGTCATCTGGAGATCGGCGAAGGCGCCAACGCGGCCGGTTTTGCGTTCGTTGAGGTCGTAGAAGAGAAAGGCGCTCAGATCCTGGGGCGACACCCGGTCGATGGGGCGTACTTCGTCCCCCTTGCCCCAGTAGATCATCTTCTTGCCCAGGCTCACGTCCAGGCGGCGGCCGGCGGCTGAGTGTACCGGATAGCGGGCGTAGAGTTCGCGCAGTTCCGCGTCGGCCTTGTCCTCATCCTCGATGTCCTGGTAGTCGATCTTGAGGCGGCCGGCGACATCGATCGCTCCGATCCGGCCCCAACCATTGAGGTCCATGCGGTCGATGGTGTGCCACTGGTCGTCATAGTCGCTGGGGCTCCAGAGGTAGCCCCGCACTTCTCCTTCGTAGCGCAGCGGCAGGCGGTTCGGCTTTGCGCCGGATGGGGGCGTCGTCGGGGCCGGCGCGGACGGCTCGTTCAGCAGGTTGCCCAGATCGGCATCTTCTTCGTCTTCCACCGCCGGATCTTCATCGGCCGCCGCGGCGAAAGCAGCGGGCACGGCGCAGGCCCCGAATCCCAGCCATACGATCAGCCAGAGCGTTAGAAGTCTTCTTTCCATGCGGCCCCCATGCTATCCTTGTCGAACGCTTGGGCATCCAGGCCGGTGTCGGCTGCGGCCTTGACCACCTCCAGGATGGTGGTGTGGTCGGCCGCCAGATCCTTGGCCACGGTCTTGAAGGGCAGATGAAGGGTGCCCACCGGTCGGATATCGCCGGCCACCAGCACGCGGGCGAGCTTGTTGTCCTGGTTGTAGATCTTGACCTGCAACGGGATGAAGGTCTGCTGATCGATCCAGCTGATGCGCTTGGGAAAGCGCGCATCGGCCGTCGTGGCCGTGACCGTGACCTTGTAACAGACGCGGCCTTCGATGGTGGCGTCATTGCCGCGCAGGTAGGTATAATCTTCCAGCTTCAAACCGCCCATGTCTTCGTTGGTGAAGTCGGTATCCTCGAAGTTGTTCTGCCGGTCCTGGGAAGCGATCTGGCGCGGGCGGCCGATGGCCGGGGCATACAGGTACTGATCATTATTGGGGCCATGGGTTTCGATGGTCAGGAAGGTCAGCCCCCGCTTCATGGAGTCGATGAAGCGGAAAGCGGCCCGGCTCAAGTCTTCGTAACTTTTCTGCTTGATGATCACTTTGCGCGTATCGCGGACGGTATCCCCGGCCTTGAGGGTCATGCGCGCAAAGACCACCAGATCCTGTTTGGGCCGGTTGAAATCCTCGGCGATGTCGAAAATGCGCCGGCCGTCACCGGCGGCGGTTTCCTTGGCATACGGGCCGATCTCGGCGGCCGCGGCGGGCAGGGCCAGGATCAAGGTGAGGAGGGTAAGCACCATTGTTCTTGTTCGCATGATTTACTCCTTTTCTGCGTGAGCGGATTTGGAAGGTATATGCAGCAACGAAAGCACGGCCGGCAGCAGGAACAGCGCCCCGGTGGCCGAGGTGAGCATGGTCAGGGCGATCAGGAAGCCCAGGTGGGTCAGGGGCACGAAGGCCGAGCAGAGCAGCACGGCAAAGCCCGCGGCCACGGCCAGGGCGTTAATGAGGATGGCCCCGCCGGTGGTCTGGGCGGTGAGGACGGCGGCCTCGCCATGGGCCCGGCCCTCGGCCCGCAGGATGCGGTAACGGTTGAGGTAGTGCAGGCCGTAATCGATGCCGATGCCGATGGCCACGCAGGCCGAGATGGCCGTGGCCGCATCCAGGGGGATGTCCAGCATCCCCATGATGCCGAAGTTGATGCCGATGGCCACGCATAGCGGCACGATGGAGAGCAGTCCGTAGGGCAGCGAGCGCATGATCAGGGCCACCAGCACGAGCACGATGAGGATCGATCCGGCGATGGAGAGCATCTGGCCGTTGACGATCATGTGCTCGGCTTCCAGGTAGAGCGCGCCGATTCCGGTGCAGTGCACCCGCACGCTTTTTTGTCGCAGCACTTCTCCGGTGGGGCCGGCGAGCAGTTCCCGGACCGAACCCAGGATTTTTTTGGATACCGCGCTGGAGGCTGTGTTGAGTTGAAGGATCAGCACGGCCTCTTTTTTGGCCGGGTCGATGAAGGGGCGGGTGTCCGAGCGCTGGAACTTGTCGATGTACGAAGCCAGATGGGCCTTGAGTGCTTCAGGACTCTGGTCGCCGGCCAGGTCCGCCCGCGTGGGCAGGCGATAATAGCTGGGATCGTTGAAGTAAAAAGCCTGGTTCATCTTGCGGATCAGATCGACCACCGACAGGGTTTTGCCGATCTCTGCATGGCGCGCCTGAAGCGCCCGGCCGATGGCCGTCATGGCGTCGAGCACCACGGGATCGATGACCCCGTTTTCTGCGGCGGCCGTAAAGACCATGCGGATATCCACCGTGCCGGCGAAATTGCGGTTGATGAACGCATCGGCCCGGCGGATCTCCGAACCCTCCTTGAAAAAGGCCACATTGTTCATCTCCACGCGAACGTCGGAGAAGCGCAGGGCCGCGCCCAGCAGGAGAACGGCGGCCAGCAGCAGGACGGTCTTGGGACGGGCGGTCGCAAAACGGGCGATGGCGCCGAGCAAACCGTGGGAAATCCGGTGCAGCAGCGCGGCGCTCCGGCTGGGGTGACGGCCCGGCGCCGGTGCCTTGACCCCGAAGCGCAACAGCAGGGCCGGTATCAGGAGCAGCGATACCAGCAGCGCCAGCAGGACGCCCAGGGCCGTGAAAAGACCGAAATTGCGCAGGGGCACGATGCTGTTGAAAGCCAGGGAAGCAAAACCGGCCACGGTGGTCAGGCCGGCCATGACCACGCCCCAGCCGGTGCCGTTCAAGGTGTCGCTCACGGCGCTATACCGATCGGCGGTGCCCCCATGGTGCAGGGCGAAGTAATGCACCAGGTGGATGCCGTAAGCCGAGCCTACCGCCACCAGCAGCACCGGCATGGCCGTGCCCACGGCCGACAGGGGGATATTCAGCAGGGCCATGGCGGCAATGGTCCAGGCCACGGCTATCAGGACCGTGAGCAGGGGATAGAGCACGCCCGCCAGGTTGCGGAACGAAAAGAAGAGAAAAAGGAGCACCACGCCGATGACCAGGGGAAACAGGCGCGCCACATCCTGCACCATGAGCCGGGCCACGGCTTCATCCACCACCCCATAGCCGGCCATGTGGATCGCATAGCGACCGTCGCCGAACAAACGGTTTACTGCGTCCTTCACGACCTCCTGGAGCAGCGCCCGATTGGGCTGATCGAGGTTGGGCGCCGTGCGTAACACCACCAGCAGGCTCTTTTCGTCCCGGGAGTAGATGCCCTTTTCCAGAAAAGGCCAGGCGTGCAACCGGGCGCGGATGGCGTCCATCGCTTCGGCCGTGATCTCCCGCGGCGTCAGGTCGGCCACGCGAATCTGCTTGGGCGCGTCGGCCATGGCCCGGGCCAGGGCGTCGGCCGCATCGGCGCTGAGCCGCGAGGATAATGCGGTCAGGAAAGACTCCGGCAGGCCGGCCTGTTGCAGCCGGGAATTCGGGAAAGTCTGGATTGCGGCAGGGGCGGTGGCGCCGGCTTCCAACAGAATGTCCGCCCAGCGCGCCAGGGCCGGGCCGTCGGAAAAGCCGAAGGGCGCCATGGCGGCGACGATGGGCGCATGGTCGGTGAATTCGGGCCACACGGAATCGGTTTCGGTCAGGGCGATCACCTGGTCGACCCAGGTATTGCGCACATGGCCGAGCAGATCGGTGGTTCGCACGGCAAAGGCAGAGAGCGCCTGGGCCAGCGAGGCGTCGGCGGCGGCCAGGGACGTCAATCGGTCGGCCAGTCCCCGGGAAAACGCTTCCCCGTCTTCGATTTCGAGAAAGGCCGGCAGCGCGTCGGAAATCGCCTCGGCCAGCGACTCTTGGGAGGCCATGGTCTCGGCCAGCATGCGGGCATTGAATTCGGGATCGGTCGACAGGCTTTGCAGCAGGCTGGCCAGGGCCAGCCCCTGTTCGGCCGAAAGGTGCAATTGCGCAGCCAGTTCCATGGCCGGAATGCGGATGTTGAGCTCCCGGCAGAGCGTGGCGAGTTGCCGCACCCGTTGGAGCAGATCCGGCTGATAAATACCTTCCGGGGTGTAGATGGCGATGGCGATGCCGCCCGAGTTGCCGAAGCGCTCCTCGGCGGCCCGGAAATCCAGCTTGGCGCGGTTGTCATCCGGCAGCATGAACGATAGGTCGTTTTGAATGGCGATTCCAGGCAGGGCCCAGGCCGCCAACACCGATATCGCGCCCACCACCAGCACCACGGTCCAGAACCGGGAAACGACGGGCATGAGCCAACCGGCGATGCCTCCGGTTCCGCGGGTATTCATCCCCTTTATTTCGTTTGCGTCCACTGCGCCTCCAAAGAGATCAAGTTGCCCCCGACTGACGAATCAGTCATTTTTAGTGCAAAAAAATGCCGGCGACGTATGACCTTCGCCGGATGCATTCAGGCCCCTATCGCGACTTGGGTATGTGCTTGGACAGTCCTCCCATGATGAAGTCGGTCATGCGGCGGCTGAGGGCCTCGACATCGACATGCTTTTTCACATCCATGAAATAGAAGAGGCTCCGGTCGAACAATCCGATCAAAAAGGAGGCCTCGGTTTCGGCATCTTCGAAGGTCACATGCCCGGTGGCGCGGTTTTGTTCGAGACGGTTGCGCACGATCTCGATGAACTGGGTGTAAATGCCATGAAATACCGATTTGAAAGGGCCTCCCTGGCTGGCCCCCTCGCGGAAGAGGATCCGGGCTGTTTTACCGTTGGCGGTATACAACTCGATCAAACGATGGTTGAAATCGAGTACGTTGCGGCGCACTTCGTCAAAGGAATCACCGGCAAAGAGGTCGCTGGCATCTTCCAGAAACGAGGCGAACAAGGTGGTGAACTCCTTGATCACATCCAGGAAAATCTCTTCCTTGGATCTGTAATAGAGGTAGAAGGTGCCCTGGGCCACCCCGGCTCTGGCCACGATGTCGGAAATACGGGTCTTCTGGAAACCGACCGCTTCGAACAGGTCGATGGCCGCGTTGAGCAGCTGTTTTTTGGTGCGTTCCTGTCGTTCGATCATTGCGCGGTTCCTGACAGCTCTCTGAAATTATGGGACGAACACGGGTGATGAAAAATGACTGACGCGTCATTCATATATTCTGTGATGCTGTGACGTCAAGGGGATTTTTCAGGTTCGCCCCAGGCGGACCGGCAACCCTCTGCGCTCAAACTGTCCGGGTCGCCGACAAAAAAATTGCAATTTGTCGGTGCGTTGATTAAAGTATTTTTAATTCGCGACAGCTCATTTCTCCTTTTTCCCATCGCCGCAATTCTCTGTTTTGTGTTTCTGCTGGCCGCCCGTGGGCAATGCTTCAGCCATTTTTCCGGCAGCCGACGGCCAGGCCCGAACAGACCTGAAAAAGGAGGGGCGATGCACATCCAGACATCCGACCAGGAGCGCCTGGCCATGGGCTTCGGCGGGTATACCTGCAACTGGGGCACCCACATGTGCGGCCTGTACGAAACCGAGCAGGAACGGGATGAGATCATCTTCGGTTTCCTGCTTCAGGGGGACCTGCAAGGGGATCAACTGCTTTATTGCCCTTCGGAACGCAGCGCCGAAAATTTCAAATCAGATTGGGCGCAAGCCTATCCCGAGTTCGCCGGACACCCGGACGATCCGGCACGGTTCACCCTTCAGGAGCCGCGGACGCTCTACTTTCCCGACGGTGTGTTCAGTCCCTGGAAGATGGATGCGGGGCTGGACCAATTCTACCGCCAGAGCCAGCAAGGCGGGCCGCGAAACATCCGTGCCACGGCCGAGATGGTGTGGGCCCTGTCGGCGATTCCGGGGGTGGAGCATCTGATGGCTTACGAATCGCGCCTGAACTACTTCATCCCCGGCAAGCCCTGGATCAGCATTTGCCTCTACAATGTCTGCCGTTTTTCGGGCGCCACGGTGATGAATGTCCTGCGCACCCATCCCTTTGTGATCAGCCAGGGGGTGATCTCCAAGAATCCCTATTTCCAGAATCCGGACGATTGGCTGCGCCGCAACGCCCCCGAGTTCCTCCCGCCGGGCGTCGAACGAGGGAAAGATGGATGAAAGCCGTGCAGCCCATGATCTGTTCCTGCTGATGCTGAACCTGGCCCAATGGGACGATCCGGAGCGGATCACAAGCCAATTCATCGACGCTTTAAACACCTTCTGGTCCGACGTTCGGTTCCAATTCCTGACGGACGCCGACCCGGGGGACGAATCGCTCGTGGCCGTGGCCACCCGCCGTCAACGGTTCGGAGGTGTCGCGATCACCCGGGGGCGGTCTGCCCTGAGCGAACCATCTCTCGCCCTGATTCACAACGCCGCTTGTCTGCTGGCCCTGATCCTGGAAAACCGGCACCAGGCCCAGCATCTGGCCGATGAAAACATACGGCTGGACATAGCCGTCCAGGCCAGCATCGCCGACCTGCTGGGGGTGAACGCGCAGCTGCGGGCTGAAATCAAACAGCGTCTGAAGGCCGAGCGTCAGTTTTCGAATTTTTTCGATCTCTCCCCCGACCTGATGTGCATCGCCGATCTGCAAGGAGTCCTGCAGCGCGTCAATCCGGCATTTTGCGCGGCATTGGGATTTGATCAAAAGGAGCTGATATCCAGGTCCTTCACCGATTGGGTCGATCCGCAGGATCGGGCCAAGACCCTGGCGGCCGCCGCGCGCCTGGCCAAAGGCAAGTCCCTGGCCAACTTCACCAACCGTTATCGAACCAAGCAGGGCGGCTATCGCTGGCTCGCCTGGAGTTCCCGGCCCGATCCCGAGCGGGGTGTCGTCTATTCGGTGGCCCGGGATATCACCGAGGAGATCAAGGCCCAGCAGGAGCGCAAAATTCTGGAAGAGCAGCTTCTGCAGGCCCAGAAAATGCAGGCCATCGGTACTTTGGCGGGGGGTATCGCCCATGATTTCAACAATATTTTGAGTATCGTACTGGGAAACGCGGAACTGGCCGCCGATTTTGTCCAGGAGGGGACGCCCCTGCGCAAGCATTTCGACGAGATACAAACCGCCTGCCTGCGGGCCAAGGAGATGGTCCGGCAGCTGCTCAGCTTCAGCCGTAAGTCCAACCATATTCGCCAGCCGATCGAGCTCGCGCCCGTGGTCATGGAGGCGGTCTCACTGATCCGCTCGTCGATTCCGGCCGGCATCGAGATCCGGTCGCGGATCGCCGGAGAGCCATGCACCATCCTGGGCAACGCCACCGAGATTCACCAGGTGCTGCTGAACCTTTGCGTCAACGCCGCCCAATCTTTGGAGGCGAAGCAAGGGGTGATCGAGGTGGTCTTGTCCCCTGTCCGGCTGGATCGCAAGGGCAGCGAACGCTTTCTCGGCCTGATGCCGGGAAGTTACGTCCAACTGGAGGTGCGCGATACGGGGGGCGGCATTCCGGCACATCTGCTCGACCGGATTTTCGAGCCCTACTTCACCACCAAGGCGGTGGGCGAGGGAACCGGCCTGGGATTGTCGGTGGTGCACGGCATCGTCAAGAGCCATCAGGGCGCCGTCAAAGTGGAGAGCGCACCCGGCAAGGGCACGAGCGTCACCATCCTCCTGCCGTGCTGCGAAGAACCGGGCAAAAGGGTGGAAATCCAAACCGACGAGCTGCCAGGTGGCGAAGAGCGCATCCTGTTGGTGGATGACGAAAAAGCCCTGGTGCGCACCGTGGGCGAGAGCCTGGAGCGCCTCGGCTATCAGGTCGAGTTGCATGATGACCCGCGCGTTGCCCTGCGTCAATTCCTTTTGCAGCCCGAAGCCTATGACCTGGTCATCACCGACATCGCCATGCCCCACATCGGCGGCGATCAGTTGTTGGTGGAAATCAAGAAACTCCGTCCGGAGCTGCCGGTGATCCTGTTCACCGGTTTCACCGAGAAAATGAACCGGAAAAAGGCCTTGAGCCTCGGTGCCTGCAGCTATCTGGAAAAACCTATCGTCCAGCGGGAACTGGCCGCGGTGGTGCGGGAAGCCTTGGATTACCGCTGAACCGGCGCCATGATTCCCGTTGCACTGGCGGCCCCGGCCATGATAGAGGATCTTTCCGTATCAGAGAATCGGGCTGCGCGAGTGCGTTGCAACTTTCCGGGTCTGCCGAGCGGCCAACCCAGGAGGATTCTCACGATCGCAACTCAAAGGAGATGGGATGGTATGACATCGAAAACCTATCAGGTCAAAATGATCCGCAAGAAGAAACGAAAGGCCCACAAGGATAACCGCAAGGCCGATCAGAAGCGCATTCAAAGGAACGAGGAAGTGTTGGCCAAACTGGCCGAAGCGTAATTCGGGTCAGCGCCAAAGGCCGGCGGCGGCTTGTTCACCAAGCCCCCGCCGGTTTTTTTGTACGTGACAGCCCGCCGGCTATGGCAGGGCGACCTCCGCCCGCCGGCGTCCATCCTGGTCGACCACCTCTATTTTGCGTATCCCCGTGTGGGGCATCTTGAGCAGCAGGCATGGCGATGTCAGGGCCTGGGTCACGAAACTGCCGGGCGCCGGCCGCTGCCACGTCACCTGGAGTGTGGCGACGCTCTGGCGCACGCGCGCCGTGGGATCGGCCAGTTCCAGGCGATACCCGCCCGTGGGCCGGGGGCCCATATTGACCCACAGGAGACCTTCACTGTCCGGATTCCACTGGTAGTCCCCCGATCTGCGCAGGGCCGGCGGCAGCTCCTGGGGGCGGCCGATCCAGGTCGCTCCTGTTATGGTCCCGCGGCACTGGCTGCCCTGATAAAGAACGGCCACGGGAATAGTTGCCGTTTCTTCCTGGCCCGCGCCATTGAGCGCCCCGCATCCTGCCAAGAGCAGCAATCCGAATACGAGAAAAACGCCGAGGCGGATTGGATACGTTTTCATCGACTATTCCTTCATGGCCTCCGCCGGGCTACGCTGGCCGATATGCCGGATGGCTGATAGAAGGGCCACTGGCTGAAGCCGGCTTCGAACGCCAGGCCGGTCATATCCCGGTCCACGGTGAAGGCCGTCCCGATGCCGGGATAGCCGCCCACCGCCTCGCCTTCGTCGGTGAGGGCATAGTCGTTGTTCAGATCCGATCCGGACAGCAGGTAGTAATTGCCCGGCGGCACGCTTTGCAGCACGAACGGATAGGTGCCATCGGAGGGGGTAAGCGTCAGCTGGCGGACCACTTGCTCGGTATCCGCATCGATGAGCTGCAGGTACTGGGTCGAGGCCGAAGCGTTGGGGTCCGGCATCACCGCCATGGTCACCGGGACGCGCACCGTATTTTCCGAGGTGACGATTTCGATGTAATCGGTGTAGACGCCGCCGGGCAACCCGCTGCGATCGACCGTCACCGTGTACTGGCCGAAAGCGCCGACGCTCGGGTCCTGGCCTGACGTCTGCGCCACGTGCAGCCAATCATAGCCGACCGTGAGTGCGTTCAGCGTCAAACTGCCGCTCCCCACCCGGCGTGCAAACAGGGTGGCGCTGTCGGTGCCGGCCTCGAAAAGCAGGCTCGCAGGCGTCACGGACAGCACCGTGGGCGGATCGTACGCCCCGGCCGCAACCACGGCCTGATAGGCGTCGATCAAGCCGTATCCGTATAAATCGTCGTCGCTTATCGTTCCCAGGTCCGCGGTGATCAGGCCGCCGGCCAGATAGCCGAACAGATCGTCGGGGGTCAGGCCGGGCCGCACCGCCTTCATCAGGGCCGCCACGCCGGACATGTGGGCCGTGGCCATGGAGGTGCCGTCCAGGTAGCCGTATCCGTAAGAGACAGGCAGGTTGGTATCGTCGCCCATGGTGCTCAGGATGCCGTCGGCATACCCGTCCGGCTGCAGATCGACGCCCAGATCGCCGCCGGGCGCCGCCACCGCCACGGTGGGGCCGTAATTGGAGTAGTAGGCCGGGCTGGCGTTCACATCCACGGCGCTGACCGAAATCACTTCCGGGTAGGCCGCCGGGTAATTGGCAGCGCTGCTGCCGTCGTTGCCGGCCGCGGCGATCAGGATGACGCCGGCGGCATAGGCATCGGCCACAGCATCATATAGGACGTCCGAAGCGTCCGCTCCCCCCAGGCTCATATTGATGATGTCGGCCGGCGGGTTGGCGCCTGGAATGGTCACTGTCCCGGTGCCGTTGGTGATGGTCACATCATCGCCGGCGGCCCAGTAAATGGCATTGGCGATGTCGTAATCCGTGCCGCCTTCGCGACCCAGGACCCGCACCGGCATGATGCGCGTGGCGCCGCCCACGCCGGCGACGCCGATGCCATTGTTGAAGGCGGCCGCGATGGTCCCGGCCACGTGGGTGCCGTGGAAGCTGCTGCCGCCGTCGGCGCTGTCGCCGGGGTCTTCGGGGTCGTCGTCGGGGCCATCGCCGTCGCCGGCGTTCGCCGGATCGCTGATGAAATCATAACCCGGTACGATTTTGCCGACCAGGTCGGGGTGGTTCGACAGGATGCCCGTGTCGATGGTCGCCACGATCACGGTGGCATTGCCGGTGGTAAGGTCCCATGCCTCGGGCAAGTGCATCATCGCAAGGTCCCATTGGTACGGATAAAGATGATCGTTGGGAGTAAAGTAGGGATGACGGATGTAGTTGGGTTGGGCATGGGCCACCTCCGGCTGCCGGCGCAGGGCCTCTACCAGGCGCAGGGTCTCCTCTTTGGCGATGCGGCGTTCTTCCTGCTCGCTTCGCGATCGGCCGGAGGCGCTGCTGCGCTGAAGGTTGAGGCGCTGGAAAACGGTCTGCCGATCTTCGGCCCGCAGGCGCATCCATCCTCTGGCGTTGCCATGAATCTTCTTCAGGCCGGTCCGCCGGCTGAAGTCGGTCATGGCGGCGGATCGTGATGCGTTCTGGCTTCCGTCGGCCCTCAACTGCACCAGCACCTCGTCCGGAACGAAATCGACCCCTTTTTCCATAGAAGTAATTTGGAGCTGGTCTGAAAACGCACCGACCATCAGACGGTAAGCGGTGGCGCCGGAATCGGCCTGCACTTCCAGGTAGTATTCGCCTGAAGTGTCCACCGTCGTGACCACGTTGGAAGCTGCGGGAAAGGTGGTTCCAGCGGGCTGATCGACCTGCCGGATGGTCAGGGTGACTTCGGCTGCGGCATAGTCGGGCAAGGTCAGGCGGACGGTCGTTCCGGCATCCAACGACACCCGATAGATGTCGACCGGATCGCCGGAGCTATAGGAGTTACCATCGGTGCCGGTTCCGGCCACATTCACGTACCCACCGATCACACCCGGCGCCACAATAGCTTGAGCCGACGCGAAGTCATTGTTGGGGATGGGCGTGGTCCCGGTGTCGTTCAGATCGCTGTCCACCTGGTTGCCGGCCGCGGCGCTGATGGTCCCGCTGATGGTATAAGTGGGGGTTGACGAGCCGCCACCGCCACCGCCGCAGGCGCAAAAGGCGAAGGCGCAGACGACCCAGAGCAGAAAAGATAAGTGCCTCGAAGGTTTCATGGCTGATCCTAATAGCAGGGGGGCAGGTTCATCGGTTTGGGGCATAACTTTGAAATCGGGCGGCATTATCCAGAGGCCGCACGCTTTTGTCAAGCAAGCGGGAATCATGCCACCGTCGATAGCGATCATGAGTTCATCCACCGCCTGATAATTGCCCGCAGTGATGTGGACAACGATGCACGGGGCCATGGGCCACCATCGCTATCTCCGCGCGGCGTGGCCTTGGTCCCGGATTATCGGGGGCGATTAATTACTTATGAGCTACAGAAATGAAAATAATGAAAGAAAATATCATTGTCCTTATTGACACCAAATGATTCGTTTTTAATTTTCGGCATCGCTTCAGTGCCGCGCACCGCGTGCATGCCCAAGAGGCAAACGACAGCGCAAACCAACCAAGGAGGTTAGCCATGTTTTTCCCGAGATTTTTAGGTATGCCAAACATCGGCTCGATGCGGCCCTTCGAAGAGCTGAACCGCATGCGCAAACAGATGGATCGGATCATGGATTCGCTCATGGATGCGAAGGCCCAGGGACTGCAATCGGGCGTATTCCCGGCCATCAACCTGACCGAGGATGACAACCATTTCTACCTGCGGGCGGAACTGCCGGGGATCAAAGCCGACGATCTCGATATTCAAGCCACAGGCCGCAACATCACCATCGTGGGCGAACGCAAACTCGATACCGAGGATGCTGCGGCCAAGTATCATCGTCGTGAGCGTGAAGGCGGCCGCTTTTCCCGCGCGGTGGCCATGCCCAAAGAGATCGATGCCGACCGGGTCGAAGCCAGGATGCAGAACGGCGTTCTGACCCTCAAAGTGCCAAAATCCGAATCGGCCAAACCCCGACGCATCGCTATCGGCAGTTGAGCATCGGTTGAAAGGAGGAATCGCCATGACCACCAACGCCCAAAAAGAGATGACGGTAAAAGAGAAACAAGAGGTTACCGCGCCGGCCGAACAGACCCGTCCGGGTGCTGTTTTCGTACCCAGTGTAGACATATTTGAAACCGACAAACAGATCACCCTGCTGGCCGATCTGCCGGGGGTCGCTTCCGAGACCCTTACCATCGACTTGCGCGACAACATTTTGACCCTCAGCGGTGAGGTGAAGCCGTTCGAGGGGGCCGATGAGCGCGATCTGCTCATTGAGTACGAAGTGGGCAAATATTACCGTCAGTTTACGCTATCGGATGTGATCAACCAAAATAAAATTGACGCCCAGCTCAAAGATGGCGTCTTGCGCCTGACGCTTCCCAAGGTCGAGAAGGCCAAGCCGCGCACCATTACCGTCTCGGCCGGATAGATTTTATCAACCGACAAAAAATCTCGCCCCATATCCCCCGGAAAGAGGCGGGCCAAGGGTTTATCGGCCCGCCTCTCCCTCCCTGCTTTACCAACAAGCCTGTATAAGGCTGACGCATGGAAAAAACATTTCGGGTATGCATTTGAAGTTGCAATTAGTTAATGAATGCCCTATAGAAAAAGGAAATTGATGTGCATTTTTGAGCACCTGTTGATTGCACATCCGTCGACAGGTTTTTCGATCGTATCGCCATCCCGGCTTTGCCGAAAGCCTTGGCCCATAACCCCTGAATCATAACCTGACAAAGAAGAAATGAGGTGTAATTCCGACGCTTTGGTCGGCCCGCGGAACCCTATGCAGGTCGCTGTTTTTCGAAAACGGCATGCATCTTGCTAAATTCCGTAGAAAAAATGCGTATCGAGACCGCTGAAGAAATTGGTGTCAATGCCGCATGAACGAACTCTTGCAGAAGCACGAGGAGAAGGGGCGTAAAACGATGCCGAACCAAAACCGCAGAGCGTTTCTCAAACTGGGATTGGGTGCATTTGTGGGAGCCATGCTGCCGTGGGAGGCCGTGGCCAGCACGCTTAAAGGATTCGATACGCGGCGGAGCCTTTCATTCTATAATACCCATACCGATGAACGGCTGGAGGTTTGCTACTTCGACGGCACCGGTTACCGGCCCCAGGCGCTGGATCAGATCAACCACATCCTGCGGGATCATCGCACCGACAGCACCAAAGAGATCGATACCAACCTGCTCGACCTGCTGTTCACCCTAAAGTGCCGCATCAGCCCGAGAGATCCTTTCCATGTCATCTCCGGGTACCGTTCCCCTCAAAGCAATGAATTCCTCCGCCGCCACAGCAGCGGCGTGGCGGAAAAAAGCTTTCATACCAAGGGAAAGGCCATCGATATCCGCCTGCCTGGCTACAACACGGCCCAGCTGCGCAATCTGTGCATCAAAATGAATGCCGGCGGGGTGGGCTATTACTCCCGGTCCGACTTCGTTCACATCGATGTCGGACCGGTCCGCACCTGGTAGCTTCCTCCCACTTTCCTGCGCCACGCTCGGCACCGGCACCTCATTCGAAGGCATAGGTCGTCCGGTGCTTGCGAAGCTCCCGATCGAGCTGCGCATCCCGCTCGTAAATATCTTTGCGAAACTGTGCTTCCCCATTTCTATCCAGCCAGGCGGTCAGATAAAGCAGGTGAACCGGTACGGCCGGGTCGATGGCCACGATCTGCTGTTGATTTTTCTTGATGGCGGCCTGCAGTTTTTCCGGTGTCCAGTTGGGGTTGTCCTTGAGCAGGTATTGGGCCAGGGCCAAGGCATTCTCGACCCGGATGCAGCCGGAGCTGAAGTCGCGCTGCACTTTGCCGAACAGTTTGCGGTTGGGGGTGTCGTGCAGATACACCGAGAACCGGTTGGGAAACATGAATTTCAAATGCCCCAGGGCATTTTCAGCACCCGGTTCCTGCACCAGCCGGAAAGGGAAGTTGCCTTTGCTGTAAAGGCGCCAGTTGATTTGCCTGGGATCCACCGCCGCATTGCCTTCGTCCCACCCGTAGTAGACCTTGATGGACTGACTGTCGAAGTAGCCCGGGTCCTCGATCACCTTGGGCAGCATGTCTTCAGTGGCGATGGTGGGCGGGACGGTCCAGTAAGGGCTGATCACCATGTACGTCATGGGACTGCTGAAGACCGGTGTGCGCCTTGCCGGGCGGCCGACCACCACCCGCATGGTCAGGACCACTTCCTGGCGTTCCACGACGATCAGGCTGAAATCGGCGATGTTGACGGCGATGTACCGCTCCCCCGGTTCGGCGGGGAGCCAGCGCCAGCGCTCCAGGTTGAGCTCGATCTGGCGAATACGGTCCTGTACCGGGACATTGAGCTCTTCCAGGGTGCGGCGGCCCACGGCACCATCCGGGGCGAGGCCGTGTCGCATCTGGAATTTTTTGAGGGCCTCGACCAGAACGGGATCCATCAGTTCGGGAAGTGGGGCAGGATCGACCACCTCCAGGTCACCTCCCATCTCGAGGCGTTGGCGCAAGGCCGGCACCCGGTCGCTGCGCTCGCCGGGCCGAATGGTGGGACCAGTTGGTACCGACGACCAGCCCCCCCTTTGTTCCACGGCGTTCAACCGGTTCAGGGCCAGGCGCAAACCGGCGTACCCCTTGTGCACGGGGCGCAAGCGGTCGAAGGTCTGCGCGAGGTTGCCTGCCTTCAGCGCGTCATTCAAAGCAGCCAGCAGGTCTACCCTGTTGCCTGAGATCAGCCAGTCCTTGTGCATGGTTTCCGGGTTGACCCGTCCGCCGGACAGGTGCGAACTGAGCAACAAAAATGCATCGGTGAGCAACAGGTCCATGCGGGCCCATTGATCGGCCTTGTGTCCGGTGGGCAGTGAAGCTTCGGCCGCCAATTCTTTCTGCATGGCGTGGATGGCGTCCAGGTGGTAGTCCTGGGGCTGAAGACCGTCCTGCCCGGCTTGTTCGATGGCCTGGATGAGGTCCTGCCCTATAGCGCGCAAGGTTCCCTCCTCGATCCAGGCCGGCATGTACTGGCGGTCGGCGTAAAAGGCGGGAATCTGCTGGATGCCGCAGATAGGTTCGCCCTGGCAATCGAAGCCTTTCTGCTTGTCCACTGTCGCGACCTGTTCCTTGATGCGCAGGCTGATTTTCTGAATCAGCGAGACCGCTTCCGGAGGGGCATCGGTGGGAAGCGTTTCATCAGCTGCGCTGCCGAGGGGTAAGGCAACGAGGAGAACTGCCACGCTCAAAGCAAAAATTCGTAGTTTTCGTATCGTCATGGTTCCTGCAATTCGTTGAAAATGATCGGTGCCTCTGGCTGTTGACCCCGCTTTTCACCACACTTCGGGAAAGCCGATGTCCACAAAGGCATTTTCCATTTTGGCCTTATGGCCGCGCTCCATGGCGGCCAATTCCCGAAAAACCTTCTGTTGGGCCGCATCGCCGCAAGCATCGGCCAACTGCGTATAGTGGCGCATGGCGGCCTCTTCCTTCTTCATGGCCAAAGCGATGGCGTCGGCCGGCTTCATTTCCATGGACAAAGAGGCCGACGCCGCCATGCTTTCCGAAAGGTGGAAATCCGGCACACGGGCAAAGTGGATCGCCATGTCCGGTTTCTCTTTGAAACCTTCCAGAATCCTGCGGTGCTTGAGCTCTTCGTCCGCAAAGCCCTGGAACATCGCCCGCAGATGGCCGTCCGTTACTTTATCGGCCACTGTCCGGTAAAACTGTTGGGCTTCGATCTCCCCCTGAATCGCATCGTTCAATATTTTTTGATAAGTCCCACGATCCATTGGTTTTGCCTCCTTCCAATATTTGATATTTCCGGACGTTTTAAAATGCACGGCCAGCCAGATCGTTTCGCCATCGGCCGCGGTCCAGGCCACCTGGTGTCTGACATGGGCCGGTATGTGCACCCAATCCCCCGGCACCAGGGGCATGATCTGCTCGCTTCCCGCAAGGCGCAGGCCGGCGTCGCCCGTGAGCAACACCACCCATTCGTCCCAGGCCTGATCGTACCAGAACTCTTCATCCGAAGCGTGTCCCCTGGAGACGATACGCTCTATCCGGATCTCGCCGCTTTCGACCAGCGTCTCAAACCATTCATGGGGCAGGTTTTTGGGAATGGCTTCAAAAAGATTGGCTTTTGGAATGTCGGCCATGGGGTGCCCGGCACCGTGTCGTTAAGGGAGTTGAATCGACTGTAAAGGTGTAACCAATACCAGGCGGCAAGTCAATGTCCTACCCGGCCGATGAGCAAGCTCACCGCCAGGCCGCCGTGTCGCAGGGGGATCGACCTGGTCGGGTAGGGCTGGGTGCCGATCAGACGGGGGTTCGGCACGATGAGGGCCACCTGCCACCCTATGAAGTCGGCGGCCAGCTTTCTCCCCAGACGCCGGTAGAACGCTTCCAGGCGATCCCCGGGCGCCAGGCGCAGCCCATACGGTGGATTGAGGACGATCAGGCCGGTCGATGGCGGATGCCCTGCCTCCCCGGGCGGCGGCGTCAGGTCAAAAAAATCGCCTTGGCGCACCACCACCGCATCGTCCAGCTGGTGACGGGCAACGCAGGCCGCCAGGCGATGGCAAGCCTCCTCGTCCAGGTCCGCGGCGTAAATGGACGGTTTCGGCAGTCTTTTTAGTTCATTATTGGCTTTTATTTTAATATATTGCCATTGTTTGGGTCGAAAGCAGGGCCAGTGCATGAAGGCAAACGACCTGTAGGATCCCGGGGGGATGCCTTTAGCCCACAGGGCAGCTTCCAGCGCAAATGTGCCTGCCCCGCACATGGGATCGAGCAGGGGGTGTGCCGGATCATAGCCGGCCAATCCCAGAATGGCGGCCGCCAGGTTTTCCCGCAACGGCGCCTGGCCCCCATGGGTCTTGAGGCCCCGTCGGTAGAGGTGGTCGCCGCTGCTGTCCAGCGAAAGGGTCACCAGATCGTGATCCAGTCGCAGGTAGAGCGTCTGGGCCGGCGTTTCCATCGGCAGGGCCTCCTGTGCCCGCCAGTAAGCGGTTATGGCCTTGCCCACGTGTTCGGCGATCGCCTGGCTGTGGTAAAGTCTTGACTGGCGGGCGGTAACCTTGCAGGCCGGCACGACCCCGGGGGGCAGATGCCATGCCCATGGCACGGCCCCGCACTGCTTGGTCAACTGACGGAAGTTGGTGGCCTTGAATCGGGCCAGACGCAGCAAAAAACGACTTGCCGTGCGCACCCGCAGGTTGGCCTGGTAAAGTGCCGTCAGGCGGCCATGGAAATTCACCCCGCCCGTTTCCACACCCTCCACCTCGATGGGCTCGGGCAGGGCGGCGAGTTCCCGGGCGCATTGCGACGCCATGCCCGGCGGCGTCACCGCATAAAAATCGAGCGACTGCCCGATGATGTGGCGCCTGATCTGTTTTTCCAGGTTGCCTGTCAAGGACATGCCGCTCCTTCTGTTGCCGCCAACAAAAGCACTTGATTAACCCCGGAGATCGATACTAATGTGGCACGAAACCGCCGGTGCTCTACCAGCCGGACCGAAGTTTGTAAATCACTTGTTCCGGCCGGCCCCGAACCCGAATCCGCCAACCACCCAAACGCATCCTCCAATCAGGCGAAGATGACCAAAGTATTTATCCGAAAGGCCACTTACAATCCGGACACCGTGCGTACTCTGGTCTGTGAGATGTTCGACAGCATGGGGCCGAAGTGGATCCAGCCCGGTGCCCGTGTGCTCGTAAAGCCCAATTTGCTGATGGCGGCCTCACCGGAAAGAGCCATCACCACCCATCCGGTCATCTGCCGGGCCGTGGTCCAGTATCTGCTCGAGCGGGGCGCTCGCGTGCAGGTCTCGGACAGCCCGGGGGTGGGCAGTTTCCGCAAAGTATTGGCCGAAACCGGATACAAAGACGCCCTCGAAGGGCTCGATGTCGTTTTGAAACCTTTCGAAGCCTCGGCGGAGGTGGACATCGGCGAGCCTTTCGGGCGCATCCCGATCGCCCAGGAGGCCATGGAGGCCGACTTGGTGGTCAACCTGGCCAAACTCAAAAGCCATGCCCAGATGTTTCTCACCCTGGGCGTCAAAAACATCTTCGGCTGCATCGTCGGGCTGCGCAAGCCGGAATGGCACATGCGCACCGGCGTGGACCGCTTGATGTTCGCCCGTCTGCTGGTGCAGATCTACCGCACCGTGGCGCCGGCTTTCACCATCGTGGACGGCATCCTGGCGCTGGAGGGCCAGGGACCGGGCAAGAGCGGCAAACCCCGCGAGCTGGGGTTGCTGGTGGGCGGTGCCAACGGCCATGCCGTGGACAAGACCATCTGCACCCTGCTGGGCCTCGATCCGAGCCAGTTGCTGACCTGCGCCCAGGCCCAGGAATTGGGCATTTTCGACGGCAGCGTGCATGTCAACGGCGACATCCATATCGTGGACGATTTCAAGTTCCCCGAGCTGAACTCCCTGAGCATCGGCCCCGAATCCTTCAGCCGTTTCATGCGCAAACATGTCCTGCAAAAGCCGGTGGCGGACAATAAGAAATGTAAGCTGTGCGGCGAGTGTTGGAAGATTTGCCCGGCCAAGGCCATCAACCACAGCACCCGCGGTGTGCAGTTCGACTACAACCTTTGCATCCGCTGCTACTGCTGCCTGGAAGTGTGCCCGTACGGGGCGATCTGCGCCAAAGAGCCGCTGCTGGGCAAGGCCCGGCGACGGCTCATCGGCTCATGAGGTCCGGGCGCAGCCTATTTGATTTTAACTATTGACAAAAATTGAATACCGAATAAACAGAGGGGCATATATTTCACCAAGGAAAGAGAGGGAATGATGGCCGGCGTAAACAAGGTTATTCTGGTGGGCAATCTGGGGCAGGACCCGGAGATCCGTTATATGTCCGACGGCACGGCGGTGGCCAATTTCAGCCTGGCCACTTCGGAAACCTGGAAAGACAGGCAGACCGGCGAGAAGAAAGAGCGCACCGAGTGGCATCGCATCGTGGCCTGGCGCCAGTTGGGAGAATTTTGCGGCAAGTATCTCTCCAAGGGGCGTACGGTCTACATCGAAGGAAAATTGCAGACCCGCTCCTGGGAAAAGGACGGCGTTACCCGCTATACCACCGAAATCGTGGCTTCTGAGGTGCAGTTCGTGGGCAGCGCCAACCGGGAGGATTCGGCCGGCAGAGGCCGTCCGGCGGGCAACCAGGTGACGGACCGGGGGTACCCCGAACCGCCCATGGCCGATATGCCCCAGGACGACATCCCTTTCTAATGCCATCGGGCGAACCGTGACCCAAAAACGCCGGCATGAACCGGTGGCGGTTCGGGTTCGAGGCGGCAATGCTTCGGCGGGGTTGCTGTTTTTGATCGGTTCATTTATGATGGCTCCGTAACAGAGCCATTTATTTACGGTATCATCAAAACAAGGGGCCACGTCGTCACCCCGAACAAAGTCGGAGCCTATGAACAAGCTTGAACTCATCGCGTTGTTGGCCGAGCAAGAGGGGATTTCCAAGACCGAATCAAGGCGGGTCGTCGATCTGTTCTTCGACACCATGTCCGACGCCCTGGCCAAGGGCGGGCGGGTGGAGATCCGGGGGCTGTGCTCATTTTTCGTAAAGAATTACAAAAGCTACGCCGGCAGGAACCCCAAGACGGGTGAGATCGTCACGGTTCAACCCAAACGGTTGCCCTTCTTCAAACCCGGTCAGGAGCTTAAAAAGCGGGTGGACGGAAGCAGCATCGGTTGACAAAGGTTTTGTCGGGAGCTACATTTGTAGCAAAAAGCAACTTTATGCAGGAGGTTGCGCCATGGCAAATCCTTTGAGACTCAACCCCGAGCTGGTAGAAGCGGCCGAACGGGCCAGCCTGGTCCAGAAACGGTCGGTGCCCAAACAGATCGAGTTTTGGGCGACCTTGGGCCAGGCCGTGGAAAACGTCATCGACTATTCCGACATTTTCGCCATCCTGCAAGGCTTGAAGAAGATCAGCATCGAGCCGGTGGCGCCGGCAGCGGTGGAACCCGAGGCTGTATTCGCTGCCTTGGAAAAAAGCCGTGCCGATGGTGAGTTGGCTTCCAAAGCCACCCGGGCGGTCATCTATTATGAAGCCAGCCGCAAACGTCCCGGCCTGCTGGATCAAGTCAATAGCGCCACCGGCGAACGCCGCACCGGACAGTTCCGGAACGGTGAGTTCCAGGCGCTGGCGGAATGAACCCCAAGCAGGTCTGGGTTCTGGCGGGCGGCAACGGTGCCGGCAAATCCACTTTTTATCAAGTGGCCCTTGCTCCCAAGGGAGTCAAGCTGGTCAATGCCGATACCATCGCCAAGATCATCAGCCCCGAGCGACCCGAAGCGGTCAGTTACCAGGCCGCCGGCATCGCCGAAAAGATCCGCACCGCCCTGCTGCGTCAGGGCACCAGCTTCTGCTTTGAAACCGTCTTTTCACACCCCTCCAAAATAGATTTCATCGCCACGGCCAAGGGTTTGGGATACCAGGTGGTCCTGGTCTATATCCATTTGGAATCGGCCCAGCTCAACGAGGCCCGGGTACGACAGCGGGTCAGCGAGGGCGGACACAGTGTGCCGGCCGAAAAGATCCACAGCCGCGTCCCGCGTACCGTGCAAAACGTTGCCGCAGCGCTGCCCCTGGTGGATGAGGCCCGGTTGCTGGACAACTCTCGGCGCGACGATCCTTTCCGGCAGGTGGCCATCGTCCGCCAGGGGGCCTGCGTCTGGGCCGCGGAGCCCCTGCCCGCATGGGCCCGTCAAATGCTCCGGCCGTGAAAACCAAGGACGCCGTATCTGCCCCCCTTGCAGCCGCTCTCTCCGGCAGTTTCGATGTTGAGCCAATATCGCCGCGCGTTCATTTCTAGTTAATCTCTTTGCTGTTGTCCAACTTTGTGCAATAACGCCAAGTGTGCAATGTGCTCGCTTGCCGGTAATCCATAGAACCCAACAGGGGGGAGTAGCGATGATTAGCTTTGAATTGACCAAAGAACAGATGCTGATCCAGAAAACGGCCAAGGAGTTCGCATCCGGCGAACTGAAGGAGATCGCCCGGGATTGCGACGAACATGACGAGATCCCTGAAAAACTCCTGGACAAAGCCTGGGAGATGGGACTGGCCAACGCAGCCGTGCCCGAAGCCTACGGCGGCATCGGCATGCAGCGTTCGGCCGTCACTTCGGCCCTGATCTGCGAGGAACTGGGCTATGGCTGCGCTTCGTTGGCAGCGGCCATCATGGCGCCTTCCACCTTCATCCAGCCGCTGGTGGATTTCGGCACCGAACAACAGAAAAAGCGCTACCTGCCGGCCTATGGCCAGGACAAATTCGTTCCGGCGGCTGCGGCGCTGCATGAACCCCACTTTACCTTCGATGTGACCGACATGCACACCACCGCCCGCCAGGAAGGCGACGCCTGGGTGCTCAACGGCGCAAAACGTCTCGTGGCCTTCGGGCAGACCGCCCGGCACTTCCTGGTGCTGGCCAAGTGCGGCGGCCAGGCCGGCCTGGCGCATGTGGGCGCCTTCATCGTGCCGCGGGATGCCACGGGACTGACCGTCGAAAGCGTACCGGAAAAGACCATGGGCCTCAAACCGGTGCCCAAGGCCAAATTGAGCCTGGCGAATGTGGTTGTACCCGAGGCCGATCGCTTGGGCGAAGCCCGGGGCATCGACGGCCGGCGCCTGATCAACACACTGCGCGTGGCCAACAGCGCCCTGTGCGTGGGGCTGGCCAAGGCGGTCCTGGATGCCTCCGTGCCCTATGCCAAGCAGCGCGTGGCCTTCGGTGAGCCCATCGCCAAGCGCCAGGCCATCGCCTTCAAGCTGTCCGAGATGCACAGCGAAATCGAGGCGATGCGTTGGCTGGTGTGGAAAGCGGCCAGCCAGCTGGACCAGGACGGTGATGCCACCAGGGCCACCACCCTGGCCCACCATTACGCCAGCAGAAATTGCGTGCTGATCGCCGACAACGGGATTCAGATCTTCGGCGGCCACGGCTACATCCGCGATCTGCCCCTGGAGATGTGGATGCGCAACGCCCGGACCCTCACCGTGCTGGAAGGAATCGTGGCCGCCTGATCGGCCGCGATGGCCAGGGCATGGCAGAGACCCACTCAACGCAATCATTTTAGATGAGGAGCATATCATGGTCGATTTCACTTTTAACGCCAAAGAACAAGAGATCATCAAAGAGATCCGCCGCGAAGGTCTGGTGTTGCGCAAATACGCTCGCTATTACGACGAACATGAAGAAGAGCTGCCGCCCGACGAGTTCCCCGAAGCCAAGGAGTTCGCCCACATCGATAAAATGGCCGCGGACCGAGGCCCGGACGCCACCGGCCCCACCGCGTTCTACATGTGCATGCTGATGCACCGCACCTGGGGCGACATGATGCGCATGAAGGTGCCGGTTACGGCCCTGGGCAATGCGTCGGTGACCGCCGCCGGCACCGACGAACAGAAGCAGCGGTGGGCCAGGACGCGGCTCTCCATGGCCAATACCGAGCCAGGGTGCGGATCGGATTCCAAGGCCATCGAAACTACGGCCGAGCTGGACGGCGACGAGTGGGTGCTCAACGGCGAGAAGATCTTCGTCACCACCGGCATCCGCGCCGAAGGTTCCGTCGTATGGGCCACCATCGACAAGTCGGCCGGCCGCGGCGGCATCAAGGCCTTCGTGGTCATGAAGGGGACCCCCGGCTTCGAACTGGTCAAGAAAGAGAAGAAGATGGGCATTCGCTCCAGCGATACGGCCGCCTTTGTGCTCAAGAACTGTCGCGTGCCCATGGAGAACCTGCTGGGCATGGACCCGACCGTGAAAAAGGGCGGCGGTGGATTCAAGGGGCTGATGAAGACGTTTAACCTGACCCGGCCGGGCGTGGCCGCCATGGGCATCGGCAACATCATGGCCTGTCAGGAGTTTGTGGCCGAGGAGATGGCCAAGGAGGGCGTCCAGGTGGATTACGAGGTGGGCCAGCACAGACGGACGGCGGTTCAGCAGAAGATGATCGAGCTGGAAGCCGAACTGGAGGCTGCCACCCTGTGCACCCTGCGCGCCGCCTGGCTGGCCGACAAAGGCAAGCCCAACAACCTGGAAGCATCGGTTTCCAAACAGAAGGGCGGGGACATCAGCCGCCGCGGCGCCCAGCTGGCACTGGAAATCCTGGGCGCCATGGGCAGCAGCCAGGACTACCTGGTGGAGAAGTGGTTCCGTGACGCGCGCATCACCGATATCTACGAGGGCACCGGCGAAATACAGCGCCTGGTCATCGCCCGGGAGTTGCTCAATTATACTTCCAGGGATTTGACCTGACCGGCCGGGCAGGCGGTTCCCGCAATTCGTTTCAAGCGAAGAGAAACGGCCGATTGGATGGGGCGCGTTCTGCAAGGCGCGCGCCCCTTTGGCTTGCGGCTAAAATTTGAATTCCGGCAGGTCGGTCTCGAGCAGCCAGACGCGGCCCTCGTCCTTGTACTGCCAGACCTGCTGGTATTGAGTCGACTTGAGGATATTCTGGCTCTTGAGGTAATATTGCAGCTCCACATCCTGGCGGATCTCTTTTTCATCCTCGGACGAGACGATGCCCGTGGGTTTGTAATCGACGATTTTGATCTCTTTCATCTTTTCGAAATCGTGCGGTTTTCGGCCGGCCGGGTCGATCATGCTGGCGGCCATGCCATACTCGCCGCGCAAAAGCGCCAAACGATAGCGATCCGCAAATTTGTAGAAATGGTCCATGCGCGCCTGCTCGAAAGCGGAGGCGCAGCCCAGCAGGGCAATTATCCCCACTAGAAGCAAAAACCGATTTTTCTTCATGTCGACCGGTCCCTCTCTTCGGTTTTTGAACGGTTGTTTCGATGGATCAGGGCGCCACCAGAATCTTGACGGCATCTTCTCTTCTGGCGGCCAGCACTTCGAATCCATGGGTGACGATCTCTTCAAGGGGAACGACGGCGGTGACGATGCGTTCGGGCTGGATGCCGCCCTGGGACAGCCAGCGCAAGGCCAATGCAGGGTCGATGGCATTGCAGCCGATCATGGTGGTTTCGCGGACCACGAAACCGAGCATGTGCACCGGCACCCGTTGGGTGAAGATGCCCTGGACCAGCACGGTGCCCTGCTGCCGCACCGAGGTGAGGCAGTCTTTGAGGGAGGCTTCGATGCCCACCGCTTCGATGGCCACATCCACGCCGCGACCCTGGGTCAGTTCCTTGACCCTGGTGGAACTCTTCGCGTGGGTCGGGTCCCAAATCTGGGTGGCGCCCAACTCTGCCGCCAGCCGCTGCCGTTTCTCCTGCAGGTCGGTCATGAAAATCGAACGCACCCCCAGGGCCTTGAGGCCCAGCAGGATCATCAGGCCCACAGGGCCGGCGCCGGCCACAAAGACGGTGTGTTCGGGCCGCACCGCGCCCCGGGCGATGGCATAGGCCGCCCCTGAAAAAGGTTCGAGCAACGCGGCGCGTTCCCAGGGCATGCCGTCGGGAATGGGGATCAATCGATCCACGGGGCAGATCATGGATTCGGCGAAGGCGCCTGGAAAGACCGCGCAAACCCGCTGGCCTACGGTGAAGTCGCGGACCCCAGGTCCGACCGCCGTGATGGTGCCGCAGGCCTCATGACCGAAGACGGGTTGCGGAAAGGGGCCGTGAAGATATTCGTGCAGATCGGAGCCGCAGATGCCGCAGTATTTGATTTTGAGCTGGACCGATCCCGGCCCGGGAGGCGGGTCGGACACTTCTTCCACGCGAACATTCTTGATGCCGTGATAGATCGCACGCTTCATGAATTCTCTCTCTGTTGGGTGTTCCTTGACGACTGTGCCGGTGCGGACATGGATGCTACGGCTCTGCGGAGTTAAAGACCGAAGCCCCCTGCTTTGTCAAACTGAAAACGCCGCCGGTAAAACGCTGCACTCATCGTTGCGCATCCGGTCCTGGCGCCACAAGTCGATGAAATTCTGCCGATATGCCGATAACGCGCTTCCTTTGAAATAAAACACCCGCCATACCGGTTGGATGCCCTTGGGACCGATGGGAATGGCCGCCAATTGTCCGGACGCCAGGTAGGAGGCCGCCGCCCAACGCGGGGCCATGCGGACCCCTAGGCCTGCCTTGACCAGCTCGATGATGGCGTGGGGCTGTTCGATTTCCATGACGGCTTCGGGCGCGATGACGGCCCCCGGCCATACCGCCAGCGTGCAATCGCTCAGGGATGACGCCCTCGCCACGATCAGTTTGACCCCCGATACATCCGCGGGCATGATGTGGCGTTTGACGCTCAATGGGTGGTCCGGTGCCGCGATGGCCCCCAGGCATTTTTCGATGTCCAGCAGTTGCCGGCCCAACGCCGGCTGGGAGATATGCAGGTGCTGGGCGGCACGGGTCAGGTTCTCGGTTTCGGCGAATGCATTTTACTTATCGCTTAGTCCATACTATGGTGGCCGTCAAGTTCATTCCCCAACAACCGGGCGGTTACCAGCCCCGCAGCAAAGGAGCAGATGATGGGCCTGATTCAAACAGTAGACCCGCAAAATGCCCAGGGCGAGATGAAGGCAGCGTTCGACTTCTTCGAGAAGGCCATCGGCACGATTCCGGCCCCCATGGCCATGTTCAGCGCCAGCCCCGCGCTTTTCAACATGCAACTGCAGTCGTTGAACTATTTCATGAAGCACCCCACGCTGGGATTCCCGCTGCTCTCCAGCATCCGGTACCTGGTGGCCAAGCAGTACGATTACCAGTTCTGCACCGGTTTCAACAAAGCTTTTCTCCAAAAGCAGGGTCTCAGCGAAGATGATATCCAGAAGATGAGCCAGGACCCGGAAAGCGCGCCGCTGGACGACAAGGACCGTGCCATGCTCACCTTTGTGATGAAGGCGGTCAAGGCGCCCCAATCCATTTCCCAGGAGGATATGGACCGATTGCACGCCATGGGCTGGCGCGACAGCGATGCGCTCGACGCCATGATGCACGCCGGCGGCATGATCACTGCCAGCATCTTGATGAAAACCTTTAAGTTGGATAGCGCCTGCTAGACAAGCGGCAGCAACCAGGATCTACGGAGAGGAGGGTTCATGAAAGTCATCGGCATCAACGCCAGCCCCCGGAAGAAGGCCAACACCCAGACCCTTATCGAAGCCGCCCTGGCCGGCGCAGCCGACAAGGGCGCTGAAACCCGGCTGGTGAATTTGAGGGAGTTGAAGATCAACGGCTGCGCGGGGTGCGAAGGGTGCAAGAAACAGCTGGGCAAATGCGTGCAGACCGACGACTTGACGCCGTTGCTGCAGGAGATGACCACCTTCGACGCCATCGTCCTGGGCACCCCGGTCTACTGGTACCATGTGAGCGCCCAGTTCAAGATGGTGGTGGATCGGCTTTACAGCTTTTTCGAATTGGGTGCGGATCCCCAGACCGGCGCCCAGACCATCAAATCGGCGTTCCCCGGCGGCAAGAACCTGCTGCTGATCGTCTCCCGCGGGGATGACGAGCCGTCGCCCATGTACGGGCAGTTTTACAAGCACCTGGACGAATGGCTCAACATCGTGCCCTTCTCCCTGGGGGCCAAAAACTTCGAATGCCTGCACCAGTACGGCGCCCATCTGGAACGCAAATCGGCCGCCAACGACGCCGAACTGCTGCGAAAGGCCAGGGCCGCCGGCGCCAAACTGGTGGGAAAGTAAATATATCTGACCGAACCGCCCGCGGCCTTTTAGCGCAGGGGGGTGGCCGAGACGACGATGCCGTTGTTGTCCGCGTAGACAAACTCTTCGGGATGGAAGGTGACGTTGCCGAAGGCCACGGCCACATTGGTCTCGCCCACTCCCCTGCGGACACTCTTGAGCGGGATGGCCGCCAGGGCCTGGACGCCGAGGTCCATGCCGGCGATGGCATCCACATCCCGGATGCAGCCGTAAACGATCACCCCGGCCCAGCCGTTTTCAACAGCCTGGGCCGCCAGCAGATCGCCCAGCAGGGCGCAGCGCAGGGAGCCTCCGCCATCCACCACCAGCACCCGGCCCTGGCCGGGAAGGCCCAGACTCTCCTTGACCTTGGAGTTGTCTTCGAAACATTTGACGGTGGCGATGGGACCGCCGAAGGCGGTACGGCCGCCGTAATTTTTGAAGAGCGGCGCGACCACGCGTACCCACTCCGGATGGGCGTCGCACAAGTCCGGTGTCACGATTGCCAAGATCATTCCCCCTTCGTTCAGCGGCTGGCGGCTTTGGCTGGCCGCGCCGGCAGGATGGTCGCCAGCGAGAGGCAGCCGAAGATAAAAATCGCCACAAACACCTTGTAATAGGCTGCCTGGGGATAGGAGGTCCCGGCGTGGCCCACGCTGTCCATGAGAAAGCCCGAAAAGGGCTGGAAGAGGGCCGTGCTCAGAAACGCGGCCGGGTTCATCAGGCCCATGGCCGTACCGGTGAGCCAGGCGGGGAAGAGCTCCTTGGTCATGGTCATGTAGAGCGAAAGCGATCCGCCGCCGCAGATGCCGATGATGACGAACAACGGCCCGATAAGGAACGCCGGCGGTTTGCCGCCCGTGGGCAGAAAAACTGTCCAGCACAGCATGCCGATCAGCAAAGAGGTCGTCAGGATCGCCTTGCGGCCGAAGGGCAGCCGGTCGGACAGCAGCCCGAAGAGCGGCGCGCCGATGATGAAGCCGATGGGTATCAGCATGAGCGTTCCGCCGGCGTGCACCCGGCTGTAACCGTGGATGTCGATGAGATAGGGCACGGCCCACAATCCCTGAAAGGCCAGGGTGGGCCCGCCGAAGAAGAAGTACGATCCGGTCACCAGCCAGAAGCTGGGTTGACCGAAGACGATGCGCAACCGTCGCGACGCACTCTGGTCGATCGTTTCTTTGCCATCCGCAGCCGGCAATGGATCGACCACGATAGGCGGCCAGCCTTTCTCTTCCGGCGCGTTGCGCAGCAGCAGCCAGCAGGCCAGCGCCATCGCCAGGGAAACGATGCCCATGGCCAGGAACGAACCGCGCCACCCCACCCATACCACCAGGTAGGTCAAGGGCAGAGAGGCCGCCAGGTTGCCGGCGTTGCCGATGGCCAGGAACACACCGGTCATGGCGGCGAACTGCTTGGCCTGGTGCCATCTGGAGAAGATCTTCAGGGCCGGCACGAAAACGCCGCCCACGCCCACGCCGATGAGCGCCCGGCCGACGGTGGCCACGGTAAGATTGGGCGCCAGCCCGAAGAGCATGGCGCCCAGACAGGCGATTGTCGCGAAAAGCGTGGTGACGGCCCGGGGTCCCCAGGTGTCGGACAGATAACCCACCGGCGGCTGCACCGCGGCGTAGAGGTAGAAGTAAGCCGAGGACATGAACCCCAGGGCGGTGGCGTCCGTATTGAATTCGGCCATGAGATCCCGGGCGATGACCGTGGGCGAGATGCGGTGCATGCAGGCCATGAAATAAAGCACGCTCAGTACACCGAACATGAGCCATCGGTAACCCAGGGGGTCGTTCCAGTTGAACCAGCCGGCGCTTGTCTTCATTCCGATTCTTTCAGGTTAGGTCCGTTTGCCATGGCGTCGCCTGGTCGATGGCACGCGTGGAGACCTCTTTCAGTTTTCGAGCAGGATATAGGGAACGACCCGGCTCTTCCAGACGCTGCCGAAGTAGCGTTTGGCCTGATCCACCGCCAGCCCGATGAAACTCTCCCATTGTGAGGGGTGGATGGTCTGGCAGCCCAGGCTGGAAGTGGCATTGAGGCTGCCCCGGTGAATGTTGATGCCGAACATGCCGGTGTCCTGGTAGGGCGGCGTGCCGTCGCGGGTGACGGTGACCACCCCTGCCCGCTGGCACAGGGCGAGGTACTTGCCGTTGTGCAAATCGAATTTGTGAACGAACCAGGCGCCGGGGTTCAGGCTGGCCATGCCCTTGGCGCTGCCGGTGCCTTTGCCGAGGCGAAACCGGGAGGGGTCGGTGTTGCCGTTGTAGGCCACGGTGGCCTGCACCGTATCGATGAAAATGGCGTCATCATAGATGCCGCGATCATTGACGCCCGGCGCGCCCATTGAATTTTTGTAGTAGCCGCGGATGCCGACCACGACCAAAGGATATTGGTCACGATCGACGGCAAACGCTGCGATGCGGGCCCGCAGCTCGGAGCTGCTCAACCTCGGTTTCTCCGGGGGTACGATGGGCATATGGACTCCTTTCTGCTAAAAAAATACCTTAGCCCATTGCTCGGAAAGCTAGCAACTCTAATTATTGAATTTGCGCGGTCTGTCCGATCCATTCTACAATCAGACCCGAAGGGCATCGAGTGGAAAGGGTCATCGCCAATGACATGAACCAGAAGGGGGCGCGATGCGAATCGGATTCGTCGGGGCGGGCAAGGTGGCCACTGCCTTTGGCCGTTATCTGCATGGGCATGGGGTGACCATCGCTGGCTATTATGACCACCATCCGGAAAAAAGAGAGCATGCCGCCCGCACCACCGGCGGCCGGTCTTGCCGGGACGGCGCCGAGGTGGCGGCCCTGAGCGATGTGGTGTTGATCACCACCCGCGACGACCAGATCCAGGGGGCCTGCGAGGCGCTCTGCCGGCAGCAGGCGATCCAGGCTCGCCATCGGGTGGGGCATATGAGCGGCGCCCATGCCTCCTTGATCCTTGAGGCTGCCGCCCGCAGCGGTGCCGCCATATTCAGTCTGCACCCCCTGCAGGCCTTCGCCCAGGAAGAGAAGGCGCTGGCGGACCTGCCCCACACCTGGTTCAGCCTGGAGGGCGAGGATGCCCGCTTGTCGGACATCGAAGCGCTCATGACCCGGATCGGCAACCGTTGTCTGCGTCTGCAGCCCCAGGGCAAACCGCTTTATCATCTGGCGGCCTGCATCCTTTCCAACTATCTGGTCACCCTGATGGCCTGCGGCATCGACGCCCTTGAAAAGAGCGGCATCCCGCCCATGGAAGGTTTCCAGGCCATGCGGCCGCTGATCGAGGGCACCATCGCCAACATCGCCCAGCTGGGCCCCGCCCGGGCACTCACCGGCCCCATCGCCCGGGGCGATCGTTCCACGGTGATCCATCACCTGGAGGCACTGGCGGCTGCCGGGCAGGGCGGACTGCAGACCTTTTACGCCTTTATGGGGCTGAAAACACTGGATTTGGCCCTTCAGACCGTGTTAAAGGAGCCGGACAAGGCCGAGGCCCTGCGCAAAGTATTGGAGAAGAATCACCCTTAACCCAAAAGGAGCGCGCCATGGCAGACAAATTCACGGTTCAATCCTTCAAAGCCGCCAAAGCTGAGAAAAAACCGATCACCATGCTGACGGCCTACGATTACACCACCGCCTGCCTGCTGGAGGAGGCGGGAGTGGACTCGGTGCTGGTGGGCGACTCCCTGGGGATGGTGATGCTGGGGTACGAGAACACCTTGCGCGTGACCATGGATGAGATGATCCACCACACCAAGGCCGTGGCCCGGGGCACTCGCCGCGGATTGCTCATCGGCGACATGCCGTTTCTCTCCTACCACGTGAGCGTGGAAGAGGCGGTACGCAATGCCGGCCGCTTCGTCCAGGAGGGGCGCGCCGAGGCGGTCAAGCTCGAAGGGGGCTCGGACGTGATCGACAAGATCCGCGCCATCGTCAAAGCCCAGATTCCGGTGCTCGGGCATTTGGGGCTGACCCCCCAATCACTGAACATCTTCGGCGGGTTCAAGGTCCAGGGACGCGACCTGGAGGCGGCCCGGCGCCTGGTGGACGATGCCCTGCTGCTCCAGGATGCCGGCGTGTTCGGCATCGTGCTGGAAAAAGTGCCGGATACCCTGGCCCGGGTGATCACGAGCAAATTGGAGATTCCCACCATCGGTATCGGCGCCGGTGTCCATTGCGACGGTCAGGTGCTGGTGATCCAGGACATGCTGGGCATGTTCCGTCGCTTCAGGCCCAAGTTTGTGAAGGCCTATGCCGAATTGGGCGATAACATGGTGGCGGCGGTCAAAAGCTATATCGACGAGGTGCGCAGCGGGGCCTTTCCCAAGGCCGAGCACAGTTTCCAGATGGACGGCAGCTTGTTGTCCAAGCTGTAAGCGAATCGAAACCAGGGTGTGCTTCCATGCAGGTCATTCAAAACAAATCGCAATTGCGTGAGGCTCTCAAGCGGGCGCGCGCCGGCGGCAAGCAGGTAGGCTTCGTGCCTACCATGGGCTATCTGCACGACGGCCATGCGGCCCTCATCGACCGCGCCCGGCGCGAAAACGATGTGGTGGTGGTGAGCGTGTTCGTCAACCCCACCCAGTTCGGGCCCAACGAGGATCTGGCGGCCTATCCCCGGGACGCCGACCGGGACATGGCCCTGATGCGCACCCACGGTGTGGATCTCGCCTTTTTCCCCACGGTGGATGAGCTCTATCCCCAAGGCTACACCACCTATGTGAGCGTGGATGGCCCCATGACCCAGACCCTCTGCGGCCGCTCGCGACCGGGTCATTTCAGGGGCGTGGCCACCATCGTCACCAAGTTGTTTCACCTGGTGGCGCCGGACCGGGCCTACTTCGGCCAGAAGGACTGCCAGCAGGTGGCCGTGATCCAGCAGATGGTCCGGGATCTGGATTTCGACGTGGAGATCGTGGCCTGTCCCACCGTGCGCGAAGCCGACGGCCTGGCCATGAGCTCACGCAACGTCTATCTCACCGCCGAGCAGCGCGCCCAGGCGCCGGGCATCTCCCGAACCCTTTTCGCGGCCCGGGAGATGGTCCAAAAAGGGGAGCGCCGTGCTGCGGTTGTGTCCGAATACATAAAAAAAAGCATCGTAACCATTGACAGCGCCGCCATCGATTATGTATCCATAGTGGACTCAAAAACCCTATCCGATTTGGAATTGCTATCTGGAGAGGTGTTGATCGCCGTAGCGGTCAAGATCGGCCGCACGCGGCTGATCGACAATATTCGTTTTGAGGTGTAAGCACATGTTCTGCAATATGTTCAAGAGCAAGATCCACCGGGCCACCTGTACCGAAGCCGACCTGAACTATGTGGGCAGTATCACCATCGACAAGACCTTGATGGACGCCGCGGGCATTTTACCCGGCGAAAAAGTGCAAGTCGTCAACATCAACAACGGCAACCGCTTTGAAACCTACACCCTGGAGGGTCCCGTCGACAGCGGCATGGTTTGCATCAACGGCGCTGCGGCCCGGCTGGTGCACCCGGGCGACAAAGTGATCATCATCACCTACTGCTGGCTGGAAGCCGCCGAGGCCAAGGCCTTCAAACCCACGGTGGTCTTCGTGGACGATCAAAACAGGATCATTCCCGAAGCCAAGGCGCCCAAGCATAAATTGACCCTGGTGTGATGCCCGCGGGTTTCGCGTCTTTTCTTCGAAAAAATCAAAGCGCCGCCCATCTGCAGAGGATGGGCGGCGCTTCTTATTTTGGCGATTGGGATAGGGTCAGATCGCCCGGAGCATGGGGATCGACATGGGCTCCATGGGCATGATCGACTCGGTTCCGTTGGTTCGAATTTCTTCGATCATGAGATCGGTCAGCCCGGCGTCCTGGCAGGTGCCGGCCATCTCTTTCATGATGATGAAAGCGTGCGCCACGCTTTTACGGCGCTGATAGGGGCGGTCGGTGGTGATGGCGTCGAAGCAGTCGGCGATGCTGACGATCTTGGCACCCAGGGGAATTTCGCTGCCCGACAGGCCGAAGGGATATCCGCTGCCGTCGATGCGTTCGTGGTGTGAGAGCACCACTTCGATGATTGCTTTGGGGCAATTGAATCTGCTCAACAGCTGGGCGCCGATGAGGGGATGGCTCTGCACTTCGCCCAGCATCTCCTTGGACAAGGCGGCCTGTTTGTTGCTGAAGATGCGGTCGCTCAGGCCCAGTTTGCCCACATCGTGGAGCATGCCACCCAGGGTGATGGCGCGCAACGCCTCGCCATCGATCCCGGCCCGCTCCGCGAGGCGGCGGCTGTAGGCGCCCACGCGCCGGGCATGGGCATGGGTGTAGGGATCTCTTTGGCCAAGGGCCGCGGCCATCAAGTAGAAGGTCTGATGCTGATTGATGCCGAATCTGTCTAATTCGATTCGCGATTCCGGATCTGTGCCCAAAGCAAATTCCCTGACTGCAATCACATTCGAGCGGATCGTCGGCCGATCGAAGCCTACCAACAGTGACGACGCTGAATTTAAACAGGTCGTTACATAGACAAATCCGATCCGGATGTCAAATCGAAACTCCACCGACGGCCGCGCGGGCCTGTTGTGCCAAGCGTTGGAACACCGCCAGGGTCTGGCGTTCGGTCTCGGCCGGCGAACCGCTGTTGTCGATGGTCACCGTGGCGCGCCGGACCTTTTCGGCCATGGGCATTTGGGCGCGGATACGCGCCTCGGCGGCTTCCCTCGAAAGGTGGTCCCGGGCCATCAGGCGCCGGCGCTGGACCGGCTTCGGGGTGAAAACCACGATGATTTCCGCCAGCCCCTGGGTCCGGTTGGTCTCGAAAAGAAGGGGGATGTCCATGATGAGCACGGCGTCGGGCCTTTCCCGGACGGCCTGCTGCATTTGTACGGCGATTTCGGCCCCCACCCGGGGGTGAACGATGCTTTCCAGGCGGCGCCGCGACTCGGCATCGTTGAATACGATGGTGCCCAGGGCGGCACGGTCGATGCTCCCGTCGGGTTGCAGGATGCCGTCGCCGAAAAAATCACGGATCTCTTGCCAGGCCGGCAGACCCGGCGCAACCACCTGGCGGGCGATCCGGTCGGCATCGATGATGACCGCGCCGGCCTTGCGCAATATTTCGGCCACCGTGGATTTGCCCGATGCGATCCCGCCGGTCAATCCGACCACGATCACGACTGCCTCCTCATCTTCATGGGTCTATGCCGGCATGCGGCGTTTCGAATAGGGCCATATTGGTGGAATTCCCGAGCGAATGCAAGAGCGGCCGGTTGCCGGTCCGATCCACATATCCATCCCGGCAGCGGCTATGCGGCATCCAACGGTTATGGTATGCTTGGCAGGTCGCGTGCAGATGGAGAAACAGGATCAGGTGCGCGGCGCCGGAGTGAAGCCATGTCCAGGACCATCTTGTTCGTCGATGAAGAAGCCTATGCGCGCAAGGCGCTCCAGCGCGCTTTCCGCGATATGCATGGAGAATGGCAGATGCGGTTCGCCGTCGACCCGGGGGAAGCGTTGGAGATTCTCTCCGCGGCGCCGGTGGAGGTGCTGGTCACTGAAATGGTTTTCAGCGGGCAGGGGGGGCTGGCCTTTCTGGAGACGGTCCGCCAGGCCTATCCTCATATGGCGCGCATCGTTCTGTCGGGGTATGCCGACCGCAACGTGCTGCTCAAATCGGCCGATCTGGCCCACCAGTACCTGGTCAAGCCCTGCGATGACGAGAGCTTGAAAAGCACCATCAGCCGGGCCTTTTTGCTCAAGGAGCTGTTGGATCAGGTCCCGCTCAAACAAACCCTGGCCCGGATCGGCGCCTTGCCAAGCCTGCCGGCGCGCTATGAAGAGCTGGCGGCGGCCCTCAATTCCGAAGAGCGTTCCGTCCAGCAGGTGGCCGAAATCGTGGAAAAGGAACCGGGGTTGGTGGCCAAACTGCTTCAGTTGGTCAACTCCTCCTTTTTTGGTCGGCCCCAGCGGATCACCGGTGCCGCCAAGGCGGTGAGCATGCTCGGCTTGGATCTGGTGCGCGCCGTGGTGCTGGCTTCCAGTACCTTCGAGCAATTCAAGCGGCTCAAGCTCACAGGGATTTCCATCGACGCCATGTGGTCCCATGCCGCCGACACCGCGGCTTTGGCCAAGACCATCGCCCGGTCGGCGGGCATGGATGCCAAGACCATCGATACCGCTTTTACCTGCGGTCTGCTCCATGACATCGGCAAACTGCTCATCGCCGCCCATTTGAGCGACGCATTCAGGCAGATTACGACCCGAATGCGCCGGGAGGGCGGCCGCATGGCCGCGGCCGAGATGGCCGTGCTCGGTACGACCCATGCCGCCGTGGGCGCTTACCTTTTGGGGCTTTGGGGATTGCCCGAACCCCTGGTCAACGCCGTGGCCGGGCACCATGCGCCCGGCCGGTCGGCCGGCGCCTCCCTGGACCTGGTGGGCGTCACCCATATCGCCGACGCTTTTGCCAACGCAGGTAAAGGGCTGGCCGACCCGGGCCGGCCGGTCGATGATCTGGATTACGCCTTTCTGGAAGCGGCCGGGCTGCTGGAGGGCGTGGCGCAATGGCGTGCGGCATCTGCGCGCCTGCTGTTTTCCGAGGCCCATGGGCGGGCGCGATGATGGTTGACATGGGGCCAAAGTGCCCGCGGTCCGATGCCTGAAACGGTAGGGGGCGCTGCCCCGGGGTGCCTGAATTGGCCTTTACACCGTAGCGGCTATGGTCTATAGATCGGCATTCGAAAATTGACATCTTGCCCGTTTTGTATTGTAACAATACTACTTCAACCCACGGCTTCGAGGTAGGCGTGCAACCCCAAATGTGCATCGTTCTGGCGACCCGCAATGCGGGGAAGACAGAAGAAATCAGAGCCCTTCTGAGTGGCTTCCCGGTGGCCATCAAAAACCTGGATGATTTCGGCCCCATTCCGCCCATCGAAGAAGATGGCGCCACCTTCGACGAAAATGCATACAAAAAAGCCAGTTTGACCGCCCGTTATCTGGGCGTGCCGGCCCTGGCGGACGATTCGGGACTGCTGGTCGAGGCCCTCAACGGGGCCCCCGGGGTTTTTTCGGCGCGTTATGCCGGGCCCGAGGCCACCGACCCCCAGCGCTGTGAGCGACTTTTATCCGAGTTGGACGGTCATGAAAACCGCACGGCCGCCTTCGAGTGCGTCCTGTCGCTGGCGGTTCCCACAGGGCCGGCGCTGACCTACGAAGGGCGCTGCGAAGGGGTCATCGCCCGCGCCCCATCCGGCACCCATGGATTCGGTTATGACCCGATCTTTTATTATCCTCCGCTGAACAAAACCTTCGCCGAAATGAATATGGAAGAAAAAGGGCGCGTCAGCCACCGGGGCAAGGCTCTGCAGGAACTGCGCGCCGAATTCGATAAGGTCTTGATCTGGCTGCGACAGCATATGCCCAGGGGCGAACCGATCGGCTGCATGGGAGGGGCGACGCAGGCGTAACCGAAATTCGAAGAGAGACCCAAATTTGATCTATATTATGACGGGAGGCAAAGTTTTCGTATGCTCAAATTCAAAGAGGGGATCGACATCGTCCAGGAAATCGGCGGCATCAAGACAGCCGATGCAGCTCTCAAACTGCTCAAGGAGCGCATGGCGCCCGAGCAGTATCAGCGCATCGCCGTTTTCACCAATGCGGATATTCTGCTCAAGATCGCCAATGCCGTGGTGATGTGCCAGCCGGACGACATCTTCGTCGATACCGGCTCCGAGGCCGACAAGCAGGTCATCCGGGAAATGGCGCTGAAGAAGGGCGAAGAAGAGCCCCTGCCCATGAAGGGCCACACTATCCATTACGATTTGAAAGAAGAGCAGGGCCGCATCACCGATCGCACCTATTACATCGCCAACGACGAGGAACTGGTCAGCTCCCTGGCGCTGCGCATGGGGCGCAAGGATGCCCTGGACACGGTGCGCAAGTTCATGACCGGCATCATGCGCGGCAAGACCATGATCATCGGCTTTTACTCACGTGGCCCGGCCGGCTCTCCGGTCTCCAACCCGGCCATCGAGATCACCAGTTCGGCCTACGTAAGCCACAGCGCCGAAATCCTCTACCGCAACACCTACAAAGAATTCGAAAAAGAGGTCCGCAACCTGGGCCATCTCTACACCAATATCCATAGCGAGGGGCTCAATCGCCCCGAAGATCTGCCCAATGCCCGGGTGCTCATGGACCGTGCCTATCGCACCACTTATGCGTTCAACTGCACCTATGCCGGCAACACCCTGCTCATGAAGAAGGGCAACCATCGCTTTTCCGTGGATCGTTCGGTCTACGAGAAACGGGGCCAGGAGCTGGCCGAGCACATGTTCATCACCTGCATGGAAAGCAAGTCGGGCCGGGTTACGGGCATCACCGGCGCGGCCCCCAGCGGCTGCGGCAAGACCACCACGGCCATGGCCGGCGACCGCTTCGTGGGTGATGATCTGGCCCAGATGTGGATCGCCAAGGACGGCACCATCCGCTCGATCAACCCCGAATGCGGCATCTTCGGCATTGTGGAAGATGTGAACCGCGAGGGCGACCCCATTCTGATGCGTTTGCTGCGCGAGCCGGGCACCGAAGTGATCTGGTCCAACGTGCTCATCGACGACAACGGCGTGCCCCACTGGACCGGCAACGGCGAAGAGCAGCCCACCCGGGGACGCAACTTCCAGGGGCCCTGGGAAAAAGGCATGAAGGACGCCAAGGGCAAGGAGGTGCCCATCTCCCATCCCAACGCGCGTTGCACTCTGACCTCCAAGGCTTTGGACAACTTCTCGCCGGCAGCCGAAGATCCGGCCGGTGTGGAGACCCGCGTGGTCACCTACAGCGGCCGCGACAGCGACACCATGCCGCCGGTGTGGGCGGCGCGCAATTCCGATGAAGGCGTGGTGATCGGCGCCTGCATCGTCTCGGCCGCCACGGCCACGGAAGTGGGCGCCACCGGGGTCAAACGCGCGCCCTGGGCCAACGCCCCTTTTATCCCAGGCGCCCTGGGCGACTACATGGACGCCCAGTTCAAGTTCTTCGGCAGCGACAAGATCGCGCCGGACAAACGGCCGGTCATGGCCGGCCTCAATTACTTCCTGACCCACGAGGCCCGGGGTGGCACGGGCAAAAAGCTGCTCGGTGAAAAGCGCGACGTCAAGGTGTGGCTCTCCTGGCTGGAGAAGCGCGCTCACGGGGAGGTGGACGCCATCGAGACCCCCATCGGGTTCCTGCCCAAGTACGAGGAGCTCAAGGTGCTTTTCAAAAAGCGCATCAACAAGGAGTACCCCCGGGAGCTCTACGACAAGCAGTTTTCGCTCTACATCGAAAACATCGTCCGGCGCATCGACCTGCAGCTGGAGGCCTACGGCAAGGAGCAGAATCTGCCGGCCAAACTTTTCGATGTGCTCAAGCGCCAGCGCGAAGGCCTGATGACCCTCAAGGAGAAGTACGGCGCCATCGTCACACCGGATCAGCTCGAAAAGGCTGCCGGAAAGTAGCAGCTTCGACTCAAGCCGCTTGAACAACGGGCGCCGGCCGTCGGCCGCCGCCCGTTCTTATTCCACTTCTCGGGCAGAAGGGCCGGCCATGAGTCCCAAACTGTTCAAGGTAATCCTCAGCCGCCGCATGCTGGTGGCCCTGGTCATGGGATTTTCGGCCGGCCTGCCGTTGCTGCTCACCCTCTCTTTGCTGCAGGCGCGAATGAAAAAGGAAGGGGTCGATCTGGCCGTCATCGGCCTGATGGCCCTGGTGGGGCTGCCTTATACCCTGAAGTTCGTCTGGGCCCCGGTCCTGGACCGCTTCGCCCTTCCTTTCTTCGGCCGCCGCCGGGGGTGGCTGCTGATCAGCCAGGTGCTGCTGGTGCTGGCCATCGTCGTCCTGGGGCTCACGCCCGCGGCGCCGCACACCTGGGCCGTGGCCCTGGCGGCTCTGGCCGTCACCTTCTTCAGTGCCTCCCAGGATATCGTCATCGACGCCTACCGCCGGGAAGATCTGGCCGACGTGGAACTGGGCATGGGATCTTCCCTGTATGTGGCCGGCTACCGCCTGGGCATGTGGGTGGTGGGCGGCGGCGCCTTCATCCTGGCCGGTTACTTCTCCTTTGCTGCTGTCTACCTCGTCATGGCCGCCTGCATGCTGCCCGGCCTGATCACGACGCTTCTGACCCCCGAACCCGAGGCCCCCTTCGGCGTCCCCCGCAGCATTCGAGAAGCGGTCATCGAACCGTTCAAGGAGTACTTCGCCCGGCGCGAAGCTTTATGGATTCTGGCCTTCATTCTGCTCTATAAAATCGGCGACACCATGGCCAGCGCCATGACCATTCCCTTCTACCTGGAGACGGGCTTCTCCATGACCGAAATCGGCCTGGTGGTGAAGACTTTCGGCGCCGGCGCCGTCATCGCCGGCGGCCTTGTCGGCGGCGGGCTCATGCTCAAACTGGGCATCTCCCGCAGCCTCTGGATCTTCGGCGGCCTGCAAGCCCTCTCCACGGCCGGCTTCATGGCGCTGGCCCATATCGGCCACAACCTGCCGGCCCTCACGGCCGTCATCGCCTTCGAGAACCTGAGCGCCGGCATGGGCACCGCGGCCTACCTGGCTTTTATGGCCAGTATCACCAACAAGAAGTTCACCGCCACCCAGTACGCCCTGCTCAGCAGCCTGATGGGCATCCCCCGGGTCATCGCCTCGGCCGGCACCGGTTACATGGCCAAATTCCTGGGCTGGCCCGGCTTCTTCCTGGCCTGCACCCTGGTGGCCATTCCAGGCATGCTGCTCCTGATCAAGTTCGCGCCGTGGCGATCGTCAGAGCGATGAACCATTGCGTATCAGATAGAAAGATACCGGATGCCAGAAGGAGGCCGCGAATTAGCCTTCGGGCAGCGTTCCATTCTTATCCCAACCACGGGCCGCATAGTAATCTGCCATCATGCGTTTCATCTGTTCCTCCGTGATGTTTTTGCCGCTCTCTGGGAGTACTTCTCGGTAAAATCGCGATGGCAGCATGTCGTCCAGGGGCTTGAGCCCCTCGCGCAGATTGAAACGCCGTGCGTTATCGGTAACGGCCGCGGCGATTTGTCTCATCCGACGAGTGTCGAGATCCAGACCGGTTGTGCATTTGATGATCGCCCCCAACTGGTCCCACTGGTAGAGGTCTCTGTAAAAACGGCATAGAATCAGCGTGTCGAAGAGCGTCAGGCGGTCTTCCCACTCGGCGAAGACCGCGGCCTTGCCTTCGATTTTTTCCGGGTCCACGATGCCGGCCAGTTCGGGCTTGTAGAAAGTGGCCCGCAGATGGCAGGCGCCGCGGTCGGACGAACCATATGCCAGGCCCATGCCTTTGAGCACGCGCGGGTCGTAGCCGGCCGGCTCCAGACCCTTGACGTGAATGGCCTGATCCCCCATGCCCCATGCCTCGGCCGCGACGCGAATGCCACGGGCCAGGAGGTCCCCGATATCCCTGCGGGCGGCTATGTCGGCCAGCAATTGGGCAATGGCGTCCACGTCGCCGTAATCGATGCGGTAGCCGATGCGCCCCTGGCGTGAGGCCTCGATGGTCAGGCCGGCCAGATTGCCGGCGCTGATGGTATCCATCCCCAGCCGATCGCAGATGTCATTCAGATATATGATCTCTTCGATGCTGTCGATTTCGCACAACCCGCCGAAGGCATAGATGGTTTCATATTCCGGCCCCTCGACCTGCAGTCCTTTGTGGCGGCCCTCTTTGACAGTCGCCAATCGGCCACAGGCCATCAGGCATTTGAGGCAGGCATGGGGCTTGACGTCACAGCGCTGGTGCAGTGCGTCGGCATTGATTCGGTGGGCGCCTTCGAAGCGCCCTTTCTGCCAGTAGCGCGTCGGGAACCCGCCGGCGCCGTTCATGATGTCCACCAGCATGGGCGTGCCCTTGGTTTTGTAGGCGATGACCCCGGGATTCTCCTTGGCCGTATTGGCCAACTGTTTGGAAAACGTCCGGATCAACGCATCGTCGGCAAATACTTTTTTGCGTTTGCCGCGAAACGCGATGGCCTTGATCTTCTTGGATCCCATGACGGCGCCCACGCCGGTTCTGCCGGCGCTGCGCCAGTAGTCGTTTTCGATCACCGCAAAGGAGACCAGGTTTTCCCCGGCCGGCCCGATGCACACCACCCCGCAGGCGCCGGCTTCCGTCCGGTTTTCCCTGGCCCAGGCCTTGATGTGGTCCTCGGTGCGGTAGGTGTCCTGCCCCCAGAGCTTCTCGGCGGAATGGAAGAAAACGGACTCTTCGCAGATCTCCAGCCAGATTGGGGTTTCGGATGCACCGTGGATCATGATGGCATCGAAGCCGCAGGCGGAGATGTTCTCGGCCACGCGCCCGCCGGAGTAAGATTCGGAGTAAAAACCGGTCTGGGGCGATTTGGTGAAGACGCCGTGGCGGCACGATCCCCAGATGTTGCTGCCGGCGATGGGGCCGGCGGCGAAGATGAGGTGGTTATCCGCGCTGAGCGGATCGACCCCTGGCGGGTTGTGCTGCAGGAGCAAATGGGTGGCCAGGCCTTTGCCGCCCAGGGTCTGATGCAGGATCTCATCGGAGATCATCTGCAATTCAAAGGCTTTTTGGGTGACATCGATCCTGAGCACCATATTATAGAAACCGAACATGGTGGCATCTCCTTCCATTTGGAAAAACGAGGTGATCTGTTTACTGCCGAGCGCCCTTCGACAACCCCCTTAAAGAACGCTCAAGTAGATTCTTTCGGCATCCTTCTGGGTCATCGCCCGCGGGTTGTTGGCCAACAGCCGCGTCACCTTCATCACGCCTTCGGCCAGCATCGGAATATCGGCCTCCTTAATGCCGAATTGGCTCAAATGCTTCGGGATTTGCAAGTCCGCGGACAACGTGCGCAGCGCCTGCACCGTCGCCAGGGCCATTTGCCGTTCGCTCATCCCCGCCGTGTTCTCCCCGAGCAGCGCCGCCATCCGGGCAAACTTTTTCAAATTGCCGAGCATGTTGAACTCCATGACCGGCGCCAGCATGATGCTGTTGGCCACCCCGTGGGGAATGTGAAATTCCGCGCCGATGGGATAGGCAAAGGCGTGGACGGCGGTGACGCCGGCGTTGGCAAAGGCCATGCCGGCCAGCAGACTGCCTTCCAGCATGCGGCCGCGGGCCGACAGGTCCTGACCGTTGGCATAGGCGGTGCGGATATTGGCCGCTATGAGCTCGATCGCCCGGCAGGCCAGCATGTCGGTCATGGGGTAGGCATTTTTGGACGTAAACGACTCGACGCCGTGAATCAAGGCATCCATGCCGGTGGCGGCCGTGACCTGGGGCGGAAGACCGATGGTCAGCACCGGGTCCAAAAGGGCCACCGAAGGAATGAGATAGGGGCTCACGATCCCTTTCTTGAGCTTTTCCGCCTCGTCCGAAAGAATCACGATGGGGGTTACTTCGCTGCCGGTGCCCGCGGTGGTCGGTATGATAACCGTCCGGCGGCCCGGCTTGGGGACCAGGTCGATGCCGAAGTAATCGTTGAGCTTTCCTCCGGTGTCAGCCAGCAGGGCCGCTGTTTTGGCGATATCGATGGCCGAGCCGCCGCCCAGCCCGATAACCACTTGCGCGCCGGACGCGCGCAGCGCGTCGATTGCCTTCGAAGCGACCTCCAGGCTGGGATCAGGCGTGACCTGATCGAAACGGTCGAAGGCGATGCCGGCCTTGGCGAGGATCTCTTCCAGGCGACCGGCAATGCCGGCCTGGACGATCCCCGGGTCGGTGACGACCATCACCTTGTTGCAGCCGAGGCGTTGGATTTCGCTTTGGATCTGCGACAGACAGCCGGGCCCCATGACAATTCGGGGGGTGGTTTGAAACAGATGGATGGCGTTCATGATAGGTATCCTTTCTTGGAGATGAAGCCGGGTGCGGCGATGGCACAGTGCCGGGCTTCAGACCGCCAGGTATTTTTTATGGACCTGGTCTTCCTTTTGGAATGCTTGCACGCTTCCGGTGTAAACCACGTGGCCCTTGTCGAGCACGACCACGCGGTCCGACACGGCCAGGGCGAACTTCAGGTTTTGCTCGGAGAGCAGGATGGTGGTTTCGGCCGCTTTTAAATCCAGCACCAGGCGTTTAAGGTCGCTGACAATGACCGGCGAGAGCCCCTCGGACGGCTCGTCGAGCATGAGTACGTCCGGATTTCCCATCAGACACCGGGCGATGGTAAGCATCTGCTGCTCCCCCCCCGATAAGGTGCCGCCCATGCGTTCGGCCATGTCCGCCAGAATGGGAAACTGGGCAAAGACGGAATCGAGGTTCCAACGCCCGCGGCGGCCCGGGATGCGTCCCAGTTCGAGGTTCTCGCGAATCGTGAAAGGGCCGAGGATACGGCGGTCTTCGGGAACGAAGCCCAATCCCATGCGGGCCATCCTGTAAGACGCCAGGCCGGTGCACGCTTTGCCCTTGAAGTGGATCGTGCCGCTTTTCGGCGGCGTCAGGCCGATCAAGGAGCGAAAGGTGGTGGTTTTGCCGACTCCGTTGCGCCCCATCAGGCAGACCGTCTCCCCTGGCACCACCTCGATGTCGACGTCGAAAAGAATATGGCTGCGGTCATAGAATGTGTTCAGGCCGACGGCCTTGAGGATGCTCTCCATTAAAAATCTTCTCCCAGGTAAGCGGTGATCACCTGCTTGTTGGCGCGGATCTGTTCTGGCGTTCCCTCGGCCAGCAGCGCACCCTGTTGCAGGACGCGCACGACCTGGGCGATACCGAAGACCATGTCCATGTCGTGTTCGATGAACACGAGCGTTAGTTCGAACTCCTTCCACAGTTTTTTGATCAGCACCCGCATCTGGTGCCGTTCCTCGGGGGACATGCCGGCGGTGGGCTCATCCAGAAGCAGCAGCGTGGGCTTGAGTGCCAGCGCGATGCCGATATCGAGCAGCTTTTGATCCCCATGGGCCAGTTCGAAGGCTTTCCGGTGGGCCTGCGCATCGAGGCCGAGGCTTGCAAGAATGCCGTGGGCGTCATCGGTGGCTTGTCGGTAGTCGAGCACGGAGCGCCAGAATTTGCGCGTCTGGCCCAGTTTGGAAAGGCAGGCCACGCGGACATTGTCCAGCACGGTTTCGTCGGGGAAGATGGAAGCGATCTGAAAGGCGCGTCCGACACCCCTGGCGACGATCTGCTGGGGCGGCCGTCCGACGATGTTTTCTCCTTTGAAGTAGATGGCGCCGGCGTCGGAAAGCAGATGGCCCGTGATCTGATTGAACAAGGTGGTTTTCCCCGCGCCGTTGGGACCGATAATGGCCGAGATTTCTCCGGGCATCACCGAGAAAGAAACATGCGAGGTCACTTTGAGACCGCCGAAGGCTTTGTCTACCGAATCGAGTTGAAGGATGGGGGTCATGCTCTCCTCCCCAGACCTGCTCTGGCCATCAGCGATCGAACGCGTGCCGCCTCACCCACCAACCCCTTGGGGAATACCAGCACGATCACCATGATGATGATGCCGATGATCAGGGACCAGTATTCGGTGCGGGCGCCGACCAGATCTTCGATGAGAATGATCACGGCCGCCCCGACGAACGGTCCGAAAAACTGGTTGATGCCGCCCAGAACGGTCATGAGAATCACTTCACCCGAAGTGGTCCAAAACAACATATCAGTATGTATGGAGCCGTCCACACCGGCCATCAGGCCCCCGGCCAGGGCGGTGAAGAAGGCGGAGATGACATAAATACGCAACTGATTGCGCCGAACGCGGCGTCCTAAAAAACGCACCCGGTCGGGATTCTGCTGGACGCAGCGCAGAACCAGGCCAAAGGGGCTGAAGGCCATGCGTTTGAGGACCCAGATGGACAGGATGACGACAGTGAGCACGAAGTAATAGTAGGCGGTGCCGTTTTCCAGGATGCCGGGCGGAATGATTCCCTGGATCCCATCGTCGCCACCGGTGAAGTCATACCATTTGAAGGTGATCTGCCAGGCGAGTTGACCGAAAGCCAGGGTCAGCATGGTGAAGTAGACGCCGCCCACCCGGATTACCAGCATCCCCAGCAGGAGTGCGAGCAGGGCCGCCGCCAGCAGGCCGACTCCCATGGCCGGCAAATACCACTGACTGCCCAGGTAGTTGACCATCAGTCCAACACTGTAAGCCCCCAGGCCGTAGTACAGCGCTTGTCCCAGGGAGAGCATGCCCGTTACGCCCCAGAGCATGTTGAACGATACGGCGAACAAACTCCAAATCAAGATGTGGCAGGCCAGATTGGTATGGTACGATGAGGTGGACAGCACGGGCACCAGCGCGAATGCCAGCACGATCACCCCCCACAGGGATGCCGCCCTGAGGTTGCGAGTGGTGTTGCTTGTCATAGTTTCCTCACCTTGCGGGTGGCGAAAAGGCCCTCCGGCTTGAAAATCAGTACAATGACCATCACCAGGAAACTGAACAGCGTCGCCCATTGGGGTACGACGGCCACTGCGAAGGCATTGACTTCGCCGATCAGAATCGCTCCGAACCAGGCCCCCCAGAAATTGCCCATACCGCCGAGCACCACCACGATCAGAGAGTCGATGATCACCTCGATCCCGGCGCCTGGCGTGACGGTGCGCAGCGGCGCGGCCAGTGCACCGGCGATGCCCCCCAGGGCCGTGGCGATGCCGAACACCAGGGTCATCGTCAAGGGCACGTTGACCCCCAGGACCCCCACGATTTCGCGATCCACCGCTGCCGCGCGGGCCACCTGGCCCGGCCGCGTCCGGGTCAACACCCACCACGCCAGCAGGACCACGACCAGGCCGATGCCGATGATCAGCAGATTGTAGGCGGGAACATACAGGTTTCCCAGGACGACCGCTCCGTCGAACCCGGCTGGACGGGGCAACGATTTGTACTCGGCGCCCCAGGTCAATTTGACCAGATCGTCGATGATCAGGATGAAGGCGTAGGTCAGCAGGATCTGGAAACCGCCCTCGTTGGCGCGACCATAAATCCGCCGGAGAAAGACAACTTCGGCAAGCATGCCGAAAAGCCCCACGCAGACCCCCGCCAGCAGCAAGCCCAGCCAGAAATTACTGTTCCACACGCTGACGAATTGATAACCGAAGTAGGCGCCGAGCATGTAAAAGGAGCCGTGGGCAAAATTGAAAACATTGCCGACGCCGAAGATGAGCGTCAGTCCGCTGGCCACCAGGAACAGCAGGGTAGCCATGGTCATACCGCTGATGAGCTGCGTGAGGATGAAAGATGCATCCATGGCGTGTTTCCTCGTCCTGCAGGGTCGACCATTTTGGGGCCGGCCGCAGGATCCACTCAAAGACTTCGAAATTGCACTCAGAAACTAACTCGTACTCGAATACATGGAATATCCGTATTCGAGTACGAGCAAGAACGCCCCTTTTCTACTTCTTCTTTTCGGGGTACCCGGCCGGTGGCGCGATTTGTTCGGGCTGGTAGATCTTCCAATCGCCCAGCATCATCTTGGCCGGCGGGAAATCGTTGTTGGGCATGGTCACGCCGATGGCCTGGACCTGCTGGATCTGGTGGGTGGCCGGATCGATGTAGGAGGTGAATCCGTCCGGATCCTCGGGCAGTTTTATTTTCAATCCTTCGAGGGCCTTGACCAGGGCTTCGGTATCATCCGGATTGCCGACCTTCTCCACGGCCCCGGCGATGGCATACATGCCTGCATAGGCACCTTCCGCGGCGTAGGTCGGATAACGGCCCTGGCGCTTGTGGAATTCCTTGACGAATTTGCGATTGAGTTCGGTATCGGGCCAGTTGTTGTAATGCCGTGCCCCCAGCACGAGGCCCGCTGGAAGCTCTGCACCCATGGCGCTCATCAACTCGTAGTTGCCGCCGGCATCGGGCTGGAAATAGAGCATTTTCTGGACCAGTCCGTAAGCTTGGGCCTGTTTGATGAAGGCCACCGTGTCGCCGCCCCATAAGCCCACCACCAGGACATCCGGTTTGTCCTTGAGCAGGGAGGTTACGAAGGAATTATAGTCCGGCTCAAACAGCTTGGGCCAGTATTCGCCCACGACTTTGTAAGGGATTTTCCATCGGTCCATGTTGTAGCGCAGTTCGTTCCACTGGTCGTGGCCGTAGGCATAATCGGGGCCGATGTAGGCGATCGTGTTCCAAGGCTTTGTTTTTTTGAGCTCCTGCAGGTAGAGCGCGCCGGCGGCCATGGACTGGAAAGTGTTGTTGGACACCCGGAAGTAGTAGGGTTGAAGCTTGTCCGACGTAAGCTGGGTGGACGCATGGTCGGTGCCGATGAAAATCTTTTTGTGCTGTTTGGAGACCTCTGTGATGGCCAGACCGACCCCGGAGCTGACCACGCCGAAAAGAAAGTGGACCTGGTCTTCCGTAATATAACGGGTGGCCACACGCACGGCATAAGCCGGCTTGGCCTTGCTGTCGGTGAAGGTGGCGTCGATCTTGTAACCATTGACCCCGCCTCTGCCATTGATCTCGTCGATGGCCATCTCGGCGGCCGCCACCGAATCGATGCCATACAGACCGGCACGACCCGTCATTGGATACAAGGCCCCAATGCGGATCACCTTTTCGTCGGCCTGGGCGGCCAGCGGAAACACGGCGAGCGCTACCAACGCGACAACAAGACACCTGTAGAGATTTTTTTGCATGCTCCCCTCCTTTTCGGTTTTGTGCGCTCACTGATTCGGGATTGAAGTGTGTAATCCCAAAAGGAGCGCTAGGCTTACCCGATGAGCAAAGCAACCGTTGTGCCATTTGCCTTCAAAGCTGTAACGGCTTGATTCTTATATTCTAATTACTAGACAACAATTGAACGGGATTTAAGAATTGTATTTCACTTTTGCAATAGGGGTGGGCCATTTTTTCTCAATTTGCATTATTATGAAAAAATTACGATAAGATATTTATATTGCAAAAATGCATTGATATTTCTATTTTGCAATAACGGGTGGGATGCCATAGCGTACCATTTTGCGCCAGAGAGTTGTGGGATGAATCGCCAGAGATTCGGCCGCGGCGGCAATGGTCGGGCATTTTTCAAGGGCGCGTTTGATCATGCGCATCTCCAGAACCTGAACCGATTCCCGCAGTGTAGTGCCGTCGGAAGTCAGATGCACGGCGCAGGCGGGTGCCAGGGTCTCTTCGGGGAGATCCTCGGCGCAGAGGCGTTCGCCTTCGCTCATGATCATCATCCGCTCGACGATATTGATAAGTTCGCGGACGTTCCCAGGATAATCGTACTCTTTAAGTCGGTCGATTACCCGGGATTCGAGTTTTTTTGCAGTGCTGTTCCGACGATTCAGGGATTCCATCACTTTCATGACCAACGGCATGATATCTTCCCGCCGTTGACGCAGGGGGGGAATCGAAATGGGCACGACATTCAGGCGGTAATACAAATCCTCCCGGAAGCTTCCTTCGCGGATCATTTCCAGCAGATCGCGGTTGGTGGCCGCAATGATTCTAACATCCACCTCCTGCGATCGTGTTCCGCCCACCCGCGTAAACGTTTTTTCTTCGATGACCTCAAGCAGCTTGATCTGCATATCAGGCCGCAGTTCGGCGATTTCATCCAGAAAAACCGTTCCCCGGTGCGCGGTTTCAATCATGCCGGCCTTTCCACCGGGCATGGCGCCCGTGAAAGCACCTTTTTCGTATCCGAAAAGTTCACTTTCCATCAGCGTAGCCGGAATGGTTCCACAGTTGATTTTGACGAAGGCGCGCTCCTTGCGGTCGCTGATCCGATGAATGATCCGGGCGAGCATGCTTTTGCCGACGCCCGATTCGCCTTGAAGCAAAACCGGCACCTGGGTTCCGGCCACCTTGATCGCCATGCGCACGACCTTCATCATGCTCTGGCTTTTGATCACCATGTGCTGCATGGCATGGTCCACCGAATCCTGTTCGAGCAGGGTTTGGGCCATGCGGGAAGCGATTCTACGGCTTTGTTCGAGCTCCGCCTTCAACTCATTAAGCTCGGTAATGTTGCGCACATTGGTGACCACCAGTACGACTTCTCCCTTTTCGTCGAAGATCGGCGTGCCGGTGACGATCACCTGGTTGTTGCCGGTGACCACCTGCATGATGGTGACAGGTTGGCGTTTCTTAAGTACCTCCAGCGTCACCGAGTGGTCGTAAACCTGCTCCTTGACCAGGTCGTGCATGTTTCGGCCGATCAACGCTTCGCGCCGCAACCCGGTAATTCTTTCGTAAGCCCGATTGACGCGGATGGTATTGGCCTTGCCGTCGGTAATATAGAGTCCATCGTACGAGGATTCGAAGATCGCCTCCAACTCACGGTTCAAGCTTTGAAAGCTCTTCAATTCGCTGATGATGGTTTCATACTCGGATATATCCTGAAAGACTGAGATCACACCATGGGTCTGCCCGTCGAAAATAATCGGACTGCGGTTGGCGATGACGGTTGCGCCGGAGACGCTGATCTTTTTTCCGATCTGGGGTTGTCCGGTTGCGATAATATGCTGAAACTCGGGCCACACGCCAGGGCGGACATCCTGGATATGTCGCCCGGTATAGGCCTCCTCGTCTTGCCCGAAAATCCGCCGGGCAGCCTTGTTGTAGACTCTGATGATGCCGTTGCGATCGAGAATGAGAACGCCGTTGTGAAACATATCTAGAATGTCTGCCCAAGGTGGGGAGGGGGTTAAAGAAGCAGCCTGGGGCTCTATGAGCGTTGCGGAAGTTGCGCATGCAGTATTCATTTCTCTGGTCCTCCCCTTATGCACTCCCAAATCGACTATTCGACCGCTTTTTCTTAAACTAACCGCTTTTTGTTTACTCGACAAGTTCTCCGGGGTGGATGACTTATCAACCTGCCCACTGGTATGGTCTTTCAGGGGAAATACCCATTTATGAATTTGATGCCACAAGTTTGATGGGGCTTGGCGCAATTTCCTTTATATTGATTCGATCGCTTGGGATTGATAAAAATGCATATTTAGCTCAAGATGCATTCGGCAATATTTAATCCGTGGGTTCGATGGACAACCTCCCAGAATGCCGATCGTATGCGCACTTATCCTTTGGGAGACTGCAGCAGTCCAATCGGGCCCGATATCCAGCATCAAATTACTTAAAATGCGTAAGATATAGACACACTATGTCCGAAAACGAAAGCAAGCACCTCGACACCCGTAAAGAGCGCGAAAAGGCCCTGGCCGCCGAGCGGCGGCGCATTCTGGGCCTGCCGCCGGAAAAGGCCCTGGACGCCATCCTGGAGCATCCGTTGCCGGTGTCCCTGGTGCAGTCCATGGCCGAAGAGGATCTCTACGTGCTGGTGCACACCATCGGGCCCGACGATGCCCTGCCGGTGCTGGGGCTGGCCTCCAACGAGCAGTGGGAGTACCTGCTGGACATGGAGGTCTGGGTGCGGGATCGCATCGATCCCCTGGCCATGACCCAGTGGCTCGATCGCCTGCTCAAAGCCGACCCCGACCGCTTCACTCACTGGATCGTCAACGAGCAGCGCGACCCTTTCGAATACTACCTGTTCCGCAACATCGAGCTGAAGGTGCGCGAATACGAACAGGACCCGGCCGAGATGGGGGAAGGTTTTTACAGCGAGGACGATGTCCACTATATCCGGCTGCGGCCCTATCCGGCGGTGGGCGAGGACCAGGTCCACCCCCAGCAGGAGGCCCGCGATCACTTTCTCAATGACCTGCTGCGACGCCTGGCGGTGTATGATTTTCCCCTCTACCAGGGGCTGCTGCTGGAATCCAGCACGATGATTCCCGCCGAGGCCGAAGAGGAATTGCTGCGGCTGCGCAATGTGCGCCTGGCCGAACGGGGCTTTTTGCCCTTCGAGGAGGCAGTGGGTATCTACCAGCCGCTGACCTTGGACGAGCTGTTGTCCAGACGCAAACCCGCGGCGCCGGCCGGCCGGAACGTGGAGAGCTATCCGTTGCCCTTCGATGCCGCGGTACTGCCCGAAGAGGCCAATCTCTTCGCGCGCACCCTGGCGCAAATAAAGGATGAACCGGCCCTGCAGCGGCTGCAGAGCGAGTTCGCCGGCCTCTGCAACCAGGTGATCGCCGCCGACCAGCGCCAAATCAAGGAAAAGGCGGCCTTGACCCCCGTGGTGGCCAAGGTGGCCGGCTACCTGGGGATCGGCCTGGCGCATGCCGAGGCGGCGGCAGGGGAGCAAGACCCCTATCGGGCCGTCCACCTGCTGCAGAACTGCCTGCTGGCCGACATCTTCCGGGTGGGCTACGGCCAGGCCCTGGCGTTGAAATGGCGGGCCGAACGCTGGCGGTCCGAGAGCTGGTTCACCCGCGCGGGCCTGCCGCTCTCTTTCTGGGGTGAAGCCTGGCTCGGCGCGCTGGGCGGTTTGCTGGTCAAACGGCCATTGTACTACGACAACTATGCCAGCGGCGTGCTCTACCGCGAGTTCGCCACCCTCGAGGAGATCCAGCGCACCGAAGGGGTGCTGGCCGAGATCATGGCCATGGACGACCTGCTGGCGCTGATGGGCGCACACCCGCCCGTGGAAAAGAGCAGTACTTTTCTCACCTGTCAAAACCTGCTGCTGACCTTGTGGGCCGATCACCAACTGGGCCTGGATAGCGACCCGCAAACGCCGCTGCCCTTGAGCGTGAGGCAACTGCGCCTCTTCTTCGAGGCGCTGTGGGAGCGCAAAGGGGAGCGCCGCCGGATCAGGGACAGCCTGCGGGCCGCCTTTCTGGCCTGGCTGGCCGAACGCAGCGGCCTTACTCCGGGAGCTATCGGCCAGCGCCTGGGGGTGACGCTGCACGGGCTTTTCGACCAGGTGGAAAACGAGCTGGGAGGAGTGGCGGCACGGGATCTGGACCCGCGCTTTGTGCAGCTTTTCTTATTACACAGCGAAGCGTGAAGATTTCTGCTCTTGGTGCTTCACTTCGCGAGCATCGCGTGCAGACGCTCCCGCAGTCTTTGGAAATAGGTGTAGAGCGCCGGAATCAGAAAAATGCCGAAAAGGGTGGCCGCCAGCATGCCGGCGAAGACGGTGGTGCCGATGGCCCGCCGGCTGTTGGCTCCGGCGCCGGTGGCGATCACCAGGGGCAGCACGCCCAGAATGAAGGAAAAGGCGGTCATCAACACGGCCCGGTAGCGGATGCGGGCCCCGGCCAGGGCCGCCTCCTCGATAGATATGCCTTCTTCCCGCTGGACCTTGGAGAATTCCACGATCAAAATGGCGTTCTTGCTGGCCAGGGCCACCAGCAGCACCATGCCGATCTGGGCATAGACGCTCAACGTCAGGCCCGCCAGCCAGATGCCCAGCAGCGCGCCCAGGCAGGCCACCGAGATGGAGATGATCACCGGCAGCGGGATGGTCCAGCTCTCGTACTGCCCTACCAGGAACAGATAGCCGAAGAGCAGGGCCAGGGCCAGCAGCAAGGGGGCCTGGCCGCCGCTTTTCTGCTCCTGGTACGAAAGGGCGGACCATTCGAAACCGTATCCCTCGGGCAGGGTGTCGGCCGCGATCCGGGCCATGGCGTCCATGGCCTGGCCCGAACTGTAAGCCGGGGCGGCCTCGCCGTTGATGTTGGCATTGGTGAATTGGTTGTAGCGCGTCACCGACTGCGGGGCCAGGATGGTGGAGAGGCTGGCCAGGCTGCTCATGGGCACCATGTGGCCGTCGTTGCTGCGCACATACATCTTGAAGATGTCGGCTACGGTGTCGCGGTAAGGGGCATCGGCCTGGACTTTGACCTTGAAGACCCGGTCGAAGAGATTGAAGTCGTTGACGAAGCGCGAGCCGAACTGGGACTGCAGGGTGGAAAAAACCGACGCCACCGGCACATTCAGCGCTTCGGCCTTGGTGCGGTCCAGGTTGAGAAACAGCTGGGGGACATCGGCGGTGTAGGTGGAGAAGACCGAACGCAGGGCCGGGCTCTGGTTGGCGGCCACTATCATGGCCCGCGTGACGGCCGAAAGCTCCTGGGGGGTCTGGTTGGCCATGGCCTGCAGCCGGAAGTCGAATCCGCCGGTGCTGCCCAAACCGCGGATGGCCGGTGGATTGAAGGCGAAAACCGTGGCTTCGGGAATGGCTGCGAACTCCTTGCGCAACTGCCCCAAGACCCCTTCCAGACTCCTGTCGGCGGAGCCGCGCGCGTCCCAGGGATCGAGCACCACCACCCCCAGCCCCATGTTCTCGCCGGCGCCACTGATGATGGAATAGCCACTCACCACGATGACATCGGCCACACCGGGGGTTTGGGAGATGCGCTCCGACACCTTGGTCATGACCTGCTGGGTGCGGCCCAGGGCCGCCGATTCGGGCAGCTGGGCGTTGAGGTAAAAGTAGCCTTGGTCCTCGCTGGGTAGAAAACTGGTGGGGCGGGTGACGAACAGGGCATAGGCGGCCGCGATCACGGCCAGAAAGATGCCTGCCACCAGCAGTCGTCTTCCCAGCAGCCAGCCGGCGGCGGCCACATAGCGGTTGCGCGACAGCGTGATCAGGCGCAGGAAATAGGCCAGCGGACCGTGGTGGATCTCGCTCTGGGGCCGCAGCAGCGTGGCGCACAGGGCCGGGCTGAGGGTCAGGGCGTTGACGGCGGAGATGATCACCGCCACGGTGATGGTCACGGCGAACTGCTTGTACAGCTCGCCGGTGATGCCGGGCAGAAAACCCACGGGCACGAAGACCGCGATCAGCACCAGGGTGGTGGCGATGATCGGCCCGGTCACCTGCTCCATGGCCCGGGCGGCCGCCTCCTTGGGCCCCAGCCGCTCTTCCACCATGACCCGCTGGACGTTTTCCACCACCACGATGGCGTCGTCCACCACCAGGCCGATGGCCAGGATCAGGGCGAAGAGCGTGAGGGTGTTGGCGCTGAACCCCAGCACCAGCAGCACGGCGAAGGTCCCGATGAGCGATACGGGAATGGTCAGGGATGGGATCAGGGTGGCGCGCCAATCCTGAAGGAAGAGATAGGTCACGCCCACCACCAGGAAGAACGTGATGAAAAGGGTCAGCACGATCTCGTGGATGCCGGCCCGGACATATTTGGTGCTGTCGAGCACCATGCGATACTCCACATCGGAGGGAAAGCGCTTGGCCAGGCGCTTCATCTCCGCGGTGATGGCCTCCACGGTCGCCAGGGAGTTGGCCCCCACGCTCTGGTAGATGGCCATGTTCACCGCCGGCGATCCGTTCAAGGTGGAGCGGGACGAGTAGGATTCGGCCCCCAGTTCCACCCGGGCCACATCCCGCACCCGCACCACGCCGCCCTGGGGATTGGCGCGCACGATGATCTCGCCGAACTCCTCGGGCGTTTCCAGGCGCCCCTTGGCCCGCAGGGTGAACTGGACCTGCTGGCCGCTCTCGGCCGGGGCCGAGCCCACGCCGCCGGCCGCCGCCTGGATGTTCTGCTGGCGGATGGCGGCGGTGACATCGTCGGCGGTCATGCCCAGGGCGGTGAGCCGTTCGGGCTTCATCCAGATGCGCATGCTGTAGTCCTGGGCGCCGAAGATGAAGCCTTCACTGACGCCGCTGATGCGCGTGAGGGGGTCTTTGACATTGATGCTCACGTAGTTGCTCAAAAAGAGCGCGTCACGGCTGCCCTGGGGGGAGTAGAAGCTCAGCAGGGCCAGGATGTCCGCCGAGCGTTTGCGCACCGATATGCCCTGTTCGGTGACTTCGCCGGGCAGCTTGGGAACGGCCTGCTGGACACGGTTCTGCACGTTGACCTGGGCGATGTTGGGATCGGTGCCGACGGCAAAGGTGATGCTCAGGGTGTAGCTGCCGTTGTTGGCGCAGGTGGAGGCCATGTAGAGCATATCGTCCACGCCGTTGAGCTCGGCCTCCAGGGGCGCCGCCACGCTGTTGGCCACCACTTCGGCGTTGGCGCCGGGGTAGGTGGCGGTCACGCGGATTTCGGGCGGCGTGATCTGAGGGTACTGGGCGATGGGAATGTTCAACAGGGCCAGGCCGCCGGCCAGGGTGATGATGAGGGACACCACCAGGGCCAGGCGCGGCCGCTGGATGAAGATACGCGACAGCATGCCCTACTCCTTGGTGGGGGTATCGTTGGTGGCGGGTTGGACCACCTGCCCGGGCTTGACCTTCTGGACGCCGTGCACGATGACGGTTTCGCCGGCCCGCAGACCGCTTTCCACGGTCCACTGGGTCTCGACGGCCGGTCCGGTGACGATGCGGCGCTGCTGGGCCGTATTGTGTGCATCCACCACGAAGACGTAACGTCCCATGCGGTCCTCCATTACAGCCGCCTGGGGCACGGCCGGCAACCGCCGGGCCTCTTTGAGGCGTACCTGCACGGTGACGTACTGGCCGGGCAGCAAAGCGCCGCCGGGATTGGGGAAGAGCGCCCACACGGCAATGGTTCCGGTGGCCGGGTCCACCTGGTTGTCGATGAAATCGATGCGCCCCGCCTGGGGCAGGATCTCCCCGCCGGGCATTTTCAGGCGCGGCACCAGGCGGGCCTGCATCCGCCGGGGGTCAAGGGCATTGGTTTCGGTCCGTTCGGCCGCCAGGTCGTTTTCGCTCAGTGAATAGACTGCCCGGATGGGGTCCATCTGGACGATGCGCGCCAGGGCCTCCGAAGCGGGGCCTACCAGGTTGCCCCGGGTGAAGGCCGTCCGACCGATGCGGCCGCGGATGGGGGCCCGGATGGTGGTGTAATCCAGATTGAGCTGGGCCTGCTCCAGGTTGGCCCGGGCCTCCTGGAGCTGGGCGGTGGCCTGCAATTCGTTGGTTACGGCCGCATCCAGATCGGTGGCCGAGACGCCGCCTGTGGTAACTGTCTTTAAACGCTGGAGATACTGCCGCGTGCGGGTCAAGCCGGCCTCGGTCTGGGCCACCTTGGCCCGGGCCTCCTCCAGGCGCGCTTTGTACGGCGCCTGCTCGATGACATAGAGCAGGTCGCCCACCTCGACTTCGGCCCCCTCCTGGAAAGCCACCTTTTCCAGAAACCCTTCCACCCGCGCGCGCAAGTCCACGCTCTGGATGGCCTCCATGCGCCCCACATACTCCGAAGGGGGGTTGGCCTCGATCTCCTCGACCTGGATTACGATTACGGCCGGCGGCGGGCCCTCCGGGGGCGGGGCGGCCGAAAGTTCGGCGATGCCGAAAAGCACAGGCGGCAGACACAGCGGCAACAAAACGGACATGGCCCTGCGGAGCCGGAACCAACAGGCGGATCGGCGTACCATCATCATTGTCCCTATTCGTGATTATTGGATTTCCACAGTCAGCAGCACATCGCCGCGGCTGCCGTCGGCCTTGGAAAGGCCCTGACCCGTGAGGCGCAGCACCTGGCCGGCGGTAATACCTGCAGGGATGATAACCCGATAGATGCGCCGTTGCAAGCCGATGGACAGATTCACCAGCTTGCGGGCGCCCGCCAGGGCCTCGTAGGGCGAGATGTGGATACTGGCGTGAATGTCGGCGTCGACGGGCGGCACCGCCGGACGCGCCACCTGCAGCCGGTGGCTGCGCTTTTTGGCGGTCATGGGGCGCAGGATGGCCGTCAAACCGGTGCTGGGCAGGCGATCGAAGAGTTTCAGGAACAGCATGCCGAAGAGAAAACCGCCGATGTGCGCCCACCATGCAATGCCGCCGGCGCCGCTCGCGCCGGCCGCGGCATTTATGAATTGCAGCAGGAACCAGACCCCCAGGAAGAAGTAAGCGGGAATCTCCACGAACCAGGGGATGAAGATGATCGGAATCAAGGTCAGGATCTTCGAGGTGGGGTAGAGCAGGATATAGGCGCCCATGACCCCGGCGATGGCCCCGCTGGCACCGATGGTGGGCGCCATGGAGTCGGCATTGAGTGCCACGTGGGATATTCCCGAGGCGACCCCGCAGGCCAGGTAGAAGAGCAGATAGCGCACGGGGCCCAGGCGGTCTTCCACGTTGTCTCCGAAGATGTAGAGAAACCACATGTTGCCGATGATGTGCAGAAATCCGCCGTGCAGAAACATGAACGAGAGCCAGGAGAAGGCCTGCTGGCCCAAGGTGAAATGGCGGGCCAGACTCTCGACCGTGTAGCGGGCCGGCACCAGGCCGTAGGTGAAGATGAAGCGATCGCCCATTTGCCCCTGGGACAGCTGCAGCAGGAATACCAGCACGTTGATGGCGATGATCGTGGTGTTGACCACGGGGGTGTTTTTAGAGGGCGTGGCGTCGCGAATGGGGATCATAGGTTAGTTTTTAATTTTCATATTGATGTCCACGGCTCGGGCCGAATGGGTCAGGGCGCCCGATGAGATCAGATCCGCGCCGGCGGCCGCCAGGGTCTGCAGGTTGGCGGCGGTGACGCCTCCGGAAACCTCGACCAGGGCCCGGCCCGCAATCGCGTCGACGGCCTGCCGGATGGCGGCCGGGTCCATGTTGTCCAGCATGATCACGTCGGCGCCCGCGGCCAGCGCTTCGCGCACCTCTTCCTGGGTGGCGGCCTCCACCTCGACCTTGGTCAGGTGGGAGACCTGGGCACGGATCTTCTGGACCGCGGCCGTGAGGCCGCCGCAGGCGGCGATGTGGTTGTCCTTGATCAACACGGCATCGAAGAGTCCCATGCGGTGGTTGGCGGCCCCGCCCACGCGCACGGCATATTTTTCCAGGACGCGCCAGCCCGGGGTGGTCTTGCGGGTGTCCACCAGGCGCACCCGGCGGTCGTCGAGCAGCTCCATGCAGGCACGCACATGGGTGGCGATGCCCGACAGTCGTTGGAGAAAATTCAGGGCGGTGCGTTCGCCGGTGAGCAAGGCGGTCAGGCGGCCTTCCACGACCAGCAAGGGGGTGCCGGCGGCCACGCGGTCGCCGTCTTTGCAATGGGGCGTGAAGCCAATCCCGTTGTCGAGCCGTTCGAAGACCCGTTGGGCCACCGCCAGGCCGGCCACCACCAGCGGCTCCTTGGCCCTGATGACCCCCTGGGCCCGGGCATCCGGGGCCACGAGATAATTGGTGGTGATATCGCCGCTGCCGATATCCTCTTCCAGCGCCAGGTCGATGAGCCGCTCCACGGCGGCGGTGAAGACCAGGGGGGGCATGGCTTTGTCTCCACTATTGCTGGGCCAGGGCACGGACCCGTTCCAGGGTGGCGGTGAGCTTCTGCTGCTTTTCGGAGAGCAGCGCCTGCTTCTCGCGCACCTCGGCCACCACTTCGGCCGGTGCCTTGCCCAGGAAGCTGTCGTTGTTGAGCTTGTTGTTGATGGCGGTCAGATCCTTGTTGAGCTTGCCGATCTCCTTTTCCAGGCGCTGGCGCTCCTGGACGAAATCGATGACCCCCTTGAGTTCGACCAGCAGCACCGTCTCTCCCACGATGGCCGTGGCGGCCGTGGGCGAGCGCTGGCCCGCGGCTTCGACACCCAGGCGCTCCAGGCGGGCCAGGTTGGCCACCAGATCCTGATGGGCCGTAAGGGTCTGGCGCACCTCCTCCTGGGGGGCCTGAGCCGTCACCTGCAGTTTGGCCCCGGGCGGTATGTTCATCTCGCCGCGGATGTTGCGGATGGCCGTGATGGTCTCCATGATCAGGTTCATGCCCGTTTCATCGGGGGTCGGATCGGTGCCGGCGGTACCTTGGGGTTGGGGAAAGGCGGCGCGCATGATCGAGCCGTCGGTGCCGGGCAGCTTCTCCCAGATCTCTTCGGTGATAAAGGGCGCGAAGGGGTGCAGCGCCACCAGGGTGTCGCGCAGGACGGTCCAGAGTGTCTGCCGGGCTGCTTCCCGCGCAGCGGGACGATCTTCGGCATAGAGGGCCGGTTTGGCGGCCTCCAGGTACCAGTCGCAGAACTCGTGCCATACGAACTGGTAGGCCGCACCGGCGGCTTCGTTGAACTTGTACTCGTCCAGGGCCGCCGATACCTGCTGGATCATCCGGTTCAGGCGCACCAGAATCCAGCGGTCGGGCAGAGAGAGATGGGCGGTGTCGATGCCCGGGTACCCCTGTTCCAGATGCATCAGGCTGAAACGGGCCGCGTTCCACAGTTTGTTGATGAAGTTGCGGTAGCCTTCCACGCGCTTTTCGGAGAGCTTGACGTCCCGTCCCTGGGCCGCGAAGGCCGCCAGGGTGTAGCGGAAGGCATCGGTGCCGTAGGTGTCGATGACATCCAGGGGGTCGATGACATTGCCCTTGGACTTGCTCATCTTCTTGCCCTCTTCGTCGCGCACCAGGGCATGGACATACACGTCGCGGAAGGGCACCTGGCCCATGAAGTGGATGCCCATCATCATCATGCGGGCCACCCAGAAAAAAAGAATGTCGAAGCCGGTCACCAGCACCGAGGTGGGATAGAAGGTGCCCAGCAGCGGGGTGCGCTCGGGCCAGCCCATGGTGGAAAAGGGCCACAGGGCCGAGCTGAACCAGGTGTCGAGCACATCGGTCTCCTGGACCAGGTCGCGGCCGCCGCACTTGGGGCACTGTTCGGGGGCGGTCATGGCCACCACCAGCTCCTCGCAGGCCTGGCAGGTCCAGGCCGGGATCTGGTGGCCCCACCAGATCTGGCGCGAGATGCACCAGTCTTTGATGTTGAACATCCATTCGTAATAGGTCTTGGCCCAGGCTTCGGGGATGATGCGCGTGCGGCCCTCCTGCACGGCCTTGATGGCCGCCTCGGCCAGGGGCTGGGTCTTGACGAACCACTGGCGCGACAGGTTGGGCTCCACGACGCTCTTACAGCGATAGCAGTGGCCGACACCGTGCTTGTGCGCGTCCACGCGCACCAGCAGTCCCTGGTCCTTGAGGGCCTGGACCACCGCCTTGCGGCACTCGAAGCGGTCCAGACCCTGGAAGCGGCCGGCTTCGTCCGTCATGCGGCCGTCGTCGCCGATCACCTTGATGCTGGGCAGTTGGTGGCGCCGGCCGAGTTCGAAGTCGTTGGGGTCGTGGGCCGGGGTGACCTTCAGGGCGCCGGTGCCGAAGGCGCGGTCCACATAGGTGTCGCGGATGACCGGAATCGCGCGGTCCATCAGGGGCAGCACCACGGACTCGCTGGGCAGGTTCGCATAGCGCTCGTCCTCGGGATGGACGGCCACGGCCGTGTCGCCCAGCATGGTTTCGGGGCGGGTGGTGGCCACCACCAGGCCGCCCTCGCCCTGGCTGAAGGGGTAGCGGATGTGGTACAGATGGCCATCCAGTTCCTCGTGTTCGACCTCCAGGTCGGAGAGCGCCGTATGGCAGCGGGGGCACCAGTTGGTGATATACAGCCCGCGGTAGATCAGGCCCTCTTCAAAGAGTCGCACGAAAACGGTGCGCACGGCCAGCGAGAGGCCTTCGTCCATGGTGAAGCGTTCCCGCTGCCAGTCGCAGGAAGCGCCCAGGCGCTTGAGCTGGTTGATGATGGCACTGCCCGAGGCTTCGCGCCAGCGCCACACCTCTTCAATGAACTGTTCGCGGCCCAGCTGGTGGCGGTCCTTGCCCTGAGCCGCCAGCTGACGCTCGACCACGTTCTGGGTGGCGATGCCGGCATGGTCCGTGCCCGGCATCCACAGGACATTATCGCCCTTGAGGCGGCGATAGCGGCAGAGGACATCCTGCAGGGTGTTGTTCAGGGCGTGGCCCATGTGCAGCACGCCGGTGACGTTGGGCGGCGGAATGACGATGGAAAAGGCCGGCCGGTGGTCGCTGTCAGCAGCTCCGAAAAGTCCCTCCCTTTCCCAAAACGCATACCATTTGTTTTCCACCGTATGGGGCTCGTACCCTTTGTCCAACATCTTCGTGCTCATAAGATCCAACTCCGTATGATGGCATCATCGACCCGCGAACCATGCCGCAGACCCGATCAAAGCGCCAATGGGTGTGTCGCGGACCGCCTAAAAATGAAAAAAAGGGACTATAATCAATAATCCCTTTGAAAAATCAAGCTAGAAATCTTTACGCGCGATGGCGCTATGCTTTCGAGAACGCGCGGCCGGGCCGGGATCAAAGGTCGTCCGGCGCCCCCTGGTCTTCCATCAGATTGCGCCGGATGCTCTCCATTTCGCGGGTAACCACCTTTTCGACCACCGAGGCGATCATCTGCTCAATGGTCTGGCCATATTTGTTGCGGATGACATTTTCGATGACCGTTTCGATTTCCGACGCGCTGTAGGAGGTCGCCGGGCCAAGCGCCTCTTTGACATCCTCCATGGCGATACCGATGGGGAACTTGGCGCCGGCCGTGATGGGCTCCTTGGCCAGTTCCTCTTCGATGCCCAGGGTGATCTCTTCCGATATCCTCTCCTGGTGCTTGCGGACATGGCTCAGGACGCTGTCCAGGCGGATGACCTGATCGCTTTCGGGTTTGACGGCCCGGGGGGGCGGTTCGGGGGCGGGTTCCGGTGGCGCTTGGGGTTCGGCGAACACCTCCCTGGTCATCGCCTCGGTGTCTCTATCCTCCGCGGCGGCCACGGCCGGGATTTCGGTCCCGAATTCCGCAGGCGGCTCGGGCATCGCCGCTATCGGTTCGGCAACCGCGGCAACGGCATCGTCCGCCGGCGGGGGCTCGACCCGGTCCACCAATTCGATGATTTCCTCATCTGCCGCCTTCTCCTCCTGCGCTTGCACCATCTGCGGCTCGGCGGCGAACGGCCGGATATTCGGCGGCGTATACCCGGCGGCGGCCATTTCCTCGGCGGAGGCGATTTCGGTCAGTTCGATGACCACTTCTTCCTCGGCTTCTTCCCCGGCGGGGGGCATCAGGGCGCCCGGCGGCGTATACCCGGCGGCGGCCATTTCCTCGGCGGAGGCGATTTCGGTCAGT
>CALMNL010000010.1 GCA_937868765.1 uncultured Desulfatitalea sp.
GGAGGTTGGCTTAGAAGCAGCCATCCTTTAAAGAAAGCGTAATAGCTCACTGGTCGAGTGAGTCCGCGCCGAAAATGTAACGGGGCTCAAGCACACTACCGAAGCTGCGGGTTCTTTCGATTCGTCGAAAGTCCGGTAGGGGAGCATTGTGTACGGGTTGAAGGTCGACCGTAAGGACGGCTGGACTGTACAGAAGAGACCATGCTGACATGAGTAGCGAGAAAGCGGGTGAAAAACCCGCTCGCCGTAAGCCCAAGGTTTCCTGAGTAAAGCTAATCTGCTCAGGGTTAGTCGATCCCTAAGCCGAGGCCGAAAGGCGTAGGTGATGGCAAACAGGCAAATATTCCTGTACCACCAGGTCATCGTTTGAGTGATGGGGGGACGCAGAAGGGTAGGCCATCCGTCTGTTGGAATAGACGGTTTAAGCGTGTAGGCCGAAAGGACAGGCAAATCCGTTCTTTCTTTTAAGGCTGAGACGTGATGACGAGGAGCCTAGCTCCATAAAGTGGTTGATCCCATGCTGCCAAGAAAATCCTCTAGCGAGATGATCAGGTGATCGTACCGTAAACCGACACAGGTGGGCTGGGAGAGTATCCCAAGGCGCTTGAGAGAACTCTGGTTAAGGAACTCGGCAAAATCACACCGTAACTTCGGGAGAAGGTGTGCCTCCATTAGGTGAAGTGACTTGCTTGCGTAGCCGAAGGAGGTCGCAGAGAAACGGCGGTAGCGACTGTTTACTAAAAACACAGGACTCTGCCAAGTCGCAAGACGATGTATAGGGTCTGACGCCTGCCCGGTGCTGGAAGGTTAAGGGGAGATGTTAGTCTTCGGGCGAAGCATTGAACCGAAGCCCCAGTAAACGGCGGCCGTAACTATAACGGTCCTAAGGTAGCGAAATTCCTTGTCGGGTAAGTTCCGACCTGCACGAATGGCGTAACGACTTCCGCACTGTCTCAACCAGGGACTCAGTGAAATTGTAGTGGCGGTGAAGATGCCGTCTACCCGCGAAAAGACGGAAAGACCCCGGCACCTTTACTATAGCTTGACGTTGAATTTTGAAATAGTATGTGTAGGATAGGTGGGAGGCGTCGAGACCGGAACGCTAGTTTCGGTGGAGCCAACCTTGAAATACCACCCTTGCTATTTTAGAGTTCTAACTTCGGCCCGTTAACCGGGCGAAGGACAGTGTCTGGTGGGTAGTTTGACTGGGGCGGTCGCCTCCCAAAGAGTAACGGAGGCGCGCGAAGGTTCCCTCAGGCTGATTGGAAACCAGCCGTAGAGTGTAAAGGCATAAGGGAGCTTGACTGCGAGAGAGACATCTCGAGCAGGTACGAAAGTAGGTCTTAGTGATCCGGCGGTCCCGTATGGAAGGGCCGTCGCTCAACGGATAAAAGGTACGCCGGGGATAACAGGCTTATCGCGTCCAAGAGTTCACATCGACGACGCGGTTTGGCACCTCGATGTCGGCTCATCACATCCTGGGGCTGGAGCAGGTCCCAAGGGTTCGGCTGTTCGCCGATTAAAGTGGTACGTGAGCTGGGTTTAAAACGTCGTGAGACAGTTTGGTCCCTATCTTTCGCGGGCGTAGGATATTTGAGGGGATCTGTCCCTAGTACGAGAGGACCGGGATGGACGAACCAATGGTGCTCCAGTTGTCGCGCCAGCGGCATAGCTGGGTAGCTAAGTTCGGATTGGATAACCGCTGAAAGCATCTAAGCGGGAAGCCAGCCCCAAGATAAGATATCCCGCAACGTATGTTGCCTAAAGACCCCTCGAAGACTACGAGGTTGATAGGCCGGATGTATAAGCACAGTAATGTGTTGAGCTTACCGGTACTAATAGGTCGTGAGGCTTGGCCACAAAACAATCAGCATAAGTCCTGACAATTAAAAAAAGTACACCAATCCCAGATTAAAGTAGAATACAAGTTTTCGGTGGCGTTGGCGAAGGGGAAACACCCGTTCCCATCCCGAACACGGAAGTTAAGACCTTCAGCGCCGATGGTACTGCATGGGAAGCTGTGTGGGAGAGTAGGTCGCCGCCGAAAAATTTTCAACCCCGGGGTTTCAATGACCCCGGGGTTTTTTATTTTGAAAGCACCAATTGGAAAGAGATCAATTTTTTGAGTCAGAAGAAGACCGATTTTTTTTACTCTAAATCAAGCCTTCAAATGCCTGGCGAGCTTCAGCCTCAAGCAAAGCGCCCGCATGTGTATACCTTGGTGAGTAGTGAAAGATTGTCATCCTGCGGACGCCTGCGGCTCTTGCGAGATACCCTGCCTGACGGGCCGTAAGGTGGTGCTTGGTTTGTGCGATATGGCGTTCATTTTCCAAAAAGGCGGCCTCAATAAACAAATGATCCGCGTTGCGCGAAAGGGAAACTATTTTCTCTTCGTTGGCGGGCGTAAATGCAACATCCGTTACATATGCTATTTTCTGGCCTCTGATGGTTCTTACTATTTTCGTTCTAAGTTCCTCTAAACTAAACTTGATAAGCTTATGATGAGATTTCACCGATGGAGCATAAACCTCGGTTGAAGGATCTGCCTCTTCATAAATCAATTTTTTAAAAGTCCTGAGCCAGGGACCGACTGCTATGCCCAACTCGTCAAGTCTATTTTTAAGGACGTTGATATGAAAATTTTCCTGTAGATTGAATGCAAGGCAGGGAATTTGATGATCCAAAGTGACCCCTCCTACCCTGAACGACGGCTCTTGATGCAGTATTTCAGTGATCGTGGCGACCTGTGGAGGCCCCGCGGGTTGAAAGCCTGCTCTGCAATCAAATGTCTGGGTTACCTTGCGAGTGCCTTCGATTTCGGTAACCACCAGAACAAGTGCTTCATCGTAATTTTGTACTAGATTCCATGTATAACCCCTCAGTTTGCCGCTAACATTTTCGATAAAGCCAGAAGGCCCATAGAGATGCAGGTTCTTAGGCCGCCCCAGGAAGATACGAAGTATCTGGTCGAAACCTATAAAATGGTCCATATGGGTGTGGCTGACGAAAATGTGATCGGCTTTCAGGAGGTCAGCGGCAGGTACAGCACTCAGATCGCCCAAATCAAATAGAAGTGATCTTTTTTGAAAGGCAAGATGGACCAGCATTCCCGGGTCGGCGAAAGGATCGTTGAACAGCTGGCAATGAAAGGAGGGACGCATGGCTCCTTGCGTCAGGGTAGGATTTTAATTACCTGCTGATTAATGCATCCATAGATCTCATTATCTGCGCCGAAAATGTCCACCACCGACTTATGATTGATCAGTTTTTCAAGCAGAAAGGCAGTCACGTAGAGGCTGACCACATTCGGATTCGGCACGAGCTGTCTGTAGGGAGCCACCATGTAGTCGATGTCGAAGTCATCGGCACGGCATAGGTTTTCCAGGCATTTGACGATCTGCTCTTCCAGGCTGTTCTTGTTGGTGGTTTCAACCAATTGGTTTTCAACCAATTTCATGGCGATCGCATTACCAAGCGCCTCAACATGATCTCGGGCCGAAATGATCGTACGCCGCCGGGCATGTTCTTTAGACGATTCGATTTTTGACAGAATGCTCGATTCTCTGTTGCTTGGCCGAAATACTTTTCCCATAGAACACCGCCCTCACCCTTTTAGTTTTTCGAAAGCAGCCTAAAAAGGCGGCCGCTAATTTCGTAACGAGGCATCATAATGACAAGTTATATGAGTTTCAAGAAAAATTCTTTATTTCGAAAAACTTAAATTAGCTGGGAATCACCTTAAAGGCAAACACAGATCATAAATAGAGCAATTATGATCCCTCCACAATCATTTGGATTTCGCGATCACCCTTGTACCGGTTCCACTGCAAACGAAAAGCGAGGCGATCAAATGAAGTCGCCCGCGGGCTGTCCGGTGTCAGATTGAATTGTATGGCATTAATCGGTGGCGAATTCTGATTGGGATGGCATAGCGCCATCCGACGGTGATTCCGTCCGACAATAAAAGCCGAAGTTACCCTCACATCCCGTGCCATAAACAGCGGGGGAGGGTTTCCGTTACCAAAAGGTGCGAGTTTTTCCAATTCATCCAAAAGCTGCGGTGAAATTTCCGAAAGATTGATTTCACTGTCGATATCGATTTGAGGGCATAAATCATCAGGTTGCAATATTTCATTCACGGCTTCTTCGAAGGCCTTTTGCAACAATCCAATATTTTGAGTCCGCAAGCTGAAGCCCGCAGCCAGCTTATGCCCGCCATATTTTTCCAGAAGGTGACGGCATTTTGTCAGGGCAGCATATAGGTCCACTTGCGCCACACTGCGACCGGAGCCTTTTGCCAGCTCATCTTTGATCGAGACGACAGCCACAGGACGATGGTAGCGCGCAGTTAATTTGGTCGCCACAATTCCAAGGACCCCTTCATGCCATCCGGTTCCAGCTAGCAGGAGAGATTTGCGTTTCGCCAGATCAGGGCGGCTATCGATGTGGGCAATAATGTGTTCATAAATTTCCGTTTCCGCTTCCTGGCGCCTATGATTGAGCGTATTCAACTCTTCGGCAAGACCAAATGCGGTGTCCAAATCAGGCGCATTGATCAGATCGAAGGCCGTTCTGGCATGCGCCATGCGGCCGGCTGCATTGATCCGGGGCCCCAAACGATATGCGATATCTTCTGAATTGATCGGCGTATGACGAATGCCGCTGACGTTGAGCAGGGCCTGGATTCCCGGGCGAGGGCTCCGGTTGATCTGTTCCAACCCTGCGCGCACCAGCGTCCGATTTACGCCTTTGAGCGGTACCATGTCAGCAATGGTGCCAATGGCGACGAGGTCGCAATACGCTTTGAGATTTGGTTCATTGGCAGGGTGCCACCAGCCAATTGCACGCAGGGCCGTGCGTAAGGCGATGATAAGATAAAAAGATACCCCCACCCCGGCAAGCTCGCTCAATTCGGCTGGTTGTTTCGGCGACTTGGGATTGATAAATGCAAAGGAATGAGGCTGGTCACCATCGATGTTGTGGTGATCCGTCACGATTACATCGATACCGAAGCGCTGTGCGGCGGTTATCGCCTCCAGGCTGCTGGAGCCGCAATCCACTGTAATGATCAGTTTGACGCGCTGCGGTGCAGCCAGTTGGACGATATGCATAGGGAGCAGACCATATCCCTCTTCAACCCGGTGGGGCAGGTGATAAAAAACATCGGCGCCGGCAGCTTTCAAAAAATTTAATAGCACTGCCGTGGCGGTAACGCCATCGGCGTCATAATCACCGAAAATTAAAATTCTTTCATTTGCGTGCAGGGCTTGAATGATGCGCTCAACGGCATTGGGCATGCCGTGAAGAAGGGTGGGCGACGGCAAAGATTCCAGCCCCTGCGTAATGAATGAGGATGCTTGGTCCGCCGACTCGATTTGACGATTGGCAAGCACTTTGGCAGTAACAGGATGGCATTGGAGATGATGCTGAATTTCCCTGACAAGGTCTGGATTCGGCTGCAATATTTTCCATTGCATTTGCATTTGCATGGGGGGGCAATATCCTATAAAAAGTTGCGGGACAAGGATAAAAAACCGTCCTGTATTTGAAGATGGCCACCGGATCCTCAAATCATAATGAGAGTGAGCTTGTACGCCATGGAAACAATAGCGCATTATTATCGCGTGGATCGAAGACAAATAAACATGGTCAAATTCATTTTCGAGGCTTATGAAGGCGTGGCCGCGGTTACGACCTTGGATGCGGCGATGGGCACCATTAGGGTGGCTACGGCACCAGGTTGTGAAGCCGTGGTCAAAGAAGTCATGGCCGATTTGGCCAAGACGATTCTGGTGGAAGAGTGTGGCGCAACGCCATTCATACCGGAGACATATTGAAATTAGAAAACGGAAATGCGTGAAGATATGGGGCAGAAGAAATTATTCGTCAACACCATGGGCTGCCAGATGAATGTATACGACACCGGCCAGATCCAACAGCGCATGGCACCATTGGGTTTTGAACCCACAGAGGATTTGGCCAAAGCAGATGTCATCATCGTAAATACTTGCGCCATTCGGGCCAAAGCCGAACAAAAGGCCTTCAGCTTCCTGGGACGGCTTTTGCCGTATAAGGAGCAGAAGCCGGAACTGATAATCGCCATGGGCGGTTGCGTAGCCCAACAAGAGGGGCACAAAGTCCTGTCTCGTATGCCTCATGTGGACTTGGTTTTCGGCACGCATGCGATCCGCCGCCTGCCTCAACTCATTCAAAAAATTGCCGCAACCCGCTGCCGGATAGTCGATGTGGAAATGGCCTCGGCCATCGCAAGCGATGATTTTATGCTCGGCCATGCATCATCTTCTGACGTCGCAACCTTTGTGACCATCATGCGGGGATGTGACAATTACTGTACCTATTGCGTTGTGCCCCATGTCCGGGGAAGGGAGTCCAGTCGTACGCCGGATGAGATCATATCCGAAATTGAGCATCTCGTTGCGCATGGCGTGCGCGAAGTGACGCTGCTGGGGCAAAATGTCAACAGCTATGGCAAAAAGGAGGGGTTTTGCAGCTTCGCGCAGTTGCTCGAACGGGTTGACCGAGTCAATGGACTTGCGCGTATTCGTTTTACTACATCACACCCCAAAGATCTATCCGAGGAGTTGATGCTTGCCTTTGATCGGTTGGAAAAGCTCTGCCCGCATATTCATCTGCCGGTGCAGTCAGGTGCCGATGCGGTCCTGCGACGCATGAATCGGCGCTATACCAGCCGACAATACAGGGACAAAGTCGCCATGCTCAGGAGCATCCGACCGGATATCGCAATTACTTCCGACATCATCGTCGGATTTCCGGGCGAAACCGAAGAAGAATTCTCGGCCACCCTGCACCTGATCGATCAGGTTGGATTTGACGGTTTGTTCGCTTTTATCTACTCGGATCGGCCCAACGCACCTGCGGTGCGTTTCGATAACAAGATTGGAGAGACCGAAAAAAAGAAGCGCCTGCAAAGTGTGCTGAACCGACAGGAAATCCTCACCCAGAAAAAGAACGAGGCCTTGACTGGAAGTATTCAGCAAATCCTGGTCGATGGTCTCAGCAAACACCTTTCCTATGATGCTGATGAGCGGCTGGTGGCCGACGCCCTTGAGGGGGTCCAATGGTCAGGGCGGACCGGTACCAATAAAATTGTTCATTTCATGCAAGCGCCGCAGAATGATGACTGGAATCAAATGTTGACAGGTCGCATCATGCAGATCATGATAGAAAAAGCAATGTCCCACAGCCTTTGGGGCCGACCCCTATCCTAACCCGATGCACTTTCGGGGAAAGGAGCGAAGCGATGCTGCATAAAGCCAACGTGGCAGGGCTTACGATGGACCCTACCTCCAATACGCCGATTATTATTCTTAAAACTGAATCGGACGATCAGGCAATACCGATTTGGATCGGATTGCTGGAGGCCACTTCCATTGCTTCCGTCCTCCAAAATGTTCAGTTTGAACGCCCCATGACGCATGACTTGTTCAAAAACTTCAGTACCCATCTGAACATCCGGGTGACCAAGGTGGAAGTCTGTGATTTGCGTGAAAATACATTTTACGCACTGATACATTTCGACAGCGATACGCATTCATTCACCCTGGATGCTCGCCCAAGCGATGCAATTGCCATCGCCTTGCGCTTTTCCGCACCTATTTTCGTGGATCAAAAGGTGATCGATAAATCCAAGCGTGGAGACGGGGACGTGGAAGTGCTCGATCAGAGCGAAGAGGGTAAAAAGTGGGCTGAATATCTGGAAAAACTCTCACCGGAAGATTTTGGCAAATATAAGGTTTGATGCGCGATCTCCTTATTTCATTCGATTCTCGCGCCGGTTTCCTGACACTGTACCTTGAATTCACGAATAAATCGCATTTCATCAAGAAATTCAGCGTTTTTTAAATGTTGATAAAATGTCAATAACTTCAGATCTCGCTGAAATTATAATTCTTTGAGGTTTCACCGGAAATTCAGGTGGGACGCTTCCCCTGGCGCCTTTCGAAATAAAATGTATTTATTATAAATGCTTATTTCGTTGTCGATTTTTTTCGACCGTGCGACCGCTCATTCGCAAGGATCGCCTTTGACAGGCACGATCTCTTCTCGTAGCTTCCGGTATACTCATTGGGCAGTGGCGAAGGCTTCAACTGATATGCTCAATGGGGTCCACTTGAAATTCCAATATACGCTTGATCCTATATGTTGTGCTTGACATCTCATGCACACACAATATAATGCGTTAAATCGCTGTCGTTCATTTTATCCAGCTCAAGCTCTCATTGGAGGAACGATCGTGTGCAATGTTCTGGTGATTGATGATGAGCAGATGATTCGCGATTTGCTCAGGCAGGCCTTGAGCCGTTTGGATTTTACAGTAGATACCGCTGAAAGCGCCTTGGGCGGCATCGCTAAATTTGAAAGCGGTGCCTACGATCTGGTTATTACAGATGTGCGTATGCCGGGCGTAGATGGCCGTTATGTGGTTCACCACATTCGTGGGTCGAAAAAGGAGGCCACGCCTGTAATCGGTCTTTCCGGGACACCCTGGTTGCTGCAAAATGGTGGTTTCGACGCTGTAATGGATAAGCCTTTTATGTTGCAATCATTGATAGAAAAGGTAAAAGACCTGGCAAAATCCCCCGCTGCCGGTTAGGGAGGTTTGGCGGTCCCCAAAGCATGCATCATATGAAGCACCGCTATCGCGCTATGTGCCGCTTTCAGGAATATCTGTAGGTTGATCGACCGGATGCTTATTGCCCCTTTTCCCGTTTTTAGGCGCAATGTCTGATTCTTTGAACAGATGCTGCTCGAACTGCACGCTCCCCTTAGTATGTTTTAACGGTATCCCGCGCACCAAGCACTTTTTCTGCCGCAAGCCAATTTCACTTTGGGGATCGCCAGAACCTATGCAATCATCGAAGAGAATACTACCCGCCGAACAGATGCCGGCATGAATGTTCTCTTGACCCGTCTGCCTCTACGGGCGCTCCTCTTTCAAGAAAAGCCGATGATACTCGTTTTCATTCAAATGGTTGCGCAGCAGGCTGGATATTAAATCAAACAAAGAGTTGAGTTCCTGATCGCTCAGGCGTTTGCTTAACGTCGCCATCAATGCATCATCTGAAAATTTCTGCAAATAATAAATGATGGTATTTTCATCGGTCTCGCGATTCAGGCCAAATGCAACCAGGCCGTCATATGTCTCCACAAAGCTGTGAGAGTGCTGCATTCTTGATTCGCCTCCATTTACGCTCGATTTTTCCAAGCGTCTCTATTCTGAATTCATACGGCCGACAGGCAAGAGTGTTCATACGTTAAAATCAGGCTGCGATCAACCGGGGGGTATTGACGGCACCCCATATGATTTCAAATTCAAGCGGACGCTGAGTTTATAGCGCTTCACCCATCTGCTCCTTCGGCGGAAAGCAACCATGAAAGCCTGTTGGGGCTTGATGGACCAGGACCGATGGTCTATAAGGAAAAACATATCGGTTTCAAACGGACCTAAAGATCCCGGGAGCCTGGAGGTGCTTGCATGAAATGGAAAGATTCGGGCGATATTAACGAACCTGTGGAAGAAAAGGCCAAAGATGATTTTTTCGATGAAGAGCATTACTCCCCCTGGGCAACACGCAAGGATTCCGTCAAGGGGCGATCAAACAAATTTCCTCTGGTGCTTATACTTCTCGGATTGGCCATCGTAACATCTTTGGCCGCCTTGCTCACCCTTTTGATGAGCAGCAAAGGTGGCGGACCCGGGAATAAAGAATATGCCTTGCTCGAAGAACGGTTACGGCAAGTGGAAGACCGTTTGAACAACTACGAGACCATCGACGAAAAAGTCACAAAAATCTGGGAACAAGCCAAGGCTTTTGAAAAATTCCAGGAGCGCTTTGAGCGCAGTGAGGCGTCCGCATCCCTGCGCATGGATCACATTACCTCCAATCTGGAGGCTTTACAGAAACAGATGGGCGACCTCCGCAAGGCATCGGTAACGCTGCCCACAAAGAAAGCCAATGAGAAAGCGATATCCCCGACAACCCAGAGAAAAACTGACGATCCGGCCAAGGCGGCCTCCAAAGTGCAATACCACACGGTAGCTGCCGGCGACACGTTTTATAGCATCAGCAAACGCTACAATCTTAAATTGGAAGATTTGCTCGAAATGAATCACCTGGACCAGTCCAGCACGCTTCAGCTCGGCCAGAAGCTGGTTGTTGGCCGAGAATAGAGGTGAATATGGGGAACCTGATGCCAAGAAATTGTCTGTATCTCGCATTCACGTTCCTTATTCTCTTACTGACTGGCTCGAGCGCTTACGCTCTGGGGGTGGAATTCGCCCTGGGCGGCTGGCGTCAGGATGCCAGTGGAGACCTCGCTTACAAGGCGGTAGGGCCCGATGATGTACTGAGTGTGGCCGATGATCTGAATTATGATAGCGAGGATCGCTTTCAAGGGCGGCTCAAGATTGATCTGCCGCTGCTTCTGCCCAATATCGCAATCATGGCCGCTCCTGCAGAATTCTCCGCAACAGGTCAGAAAGATGTCGATTTTACCTTCGGCGATGAAACCTTCGCAGGCTCCGTGCCTTTTCATTCCAAACTCACTTTCAATCAGTACGATGTAACCCTTTTTTACGGACTGCCTTTCATAAAGACCGCCACCTTAAGTAAATTGAATGTCGATCTGGGCATTAACGTACGTATCGCCGACCTCGAGGCGAGCATTCGGCAAGAGAGCACAGGTGCCGAAGAGAGCTATGATGTCACGGCGGCGGTACCTCAGCTTTATCTCGCCGTGCAGTTGATGCCGGTGGACTGGTTGGCCATTGAAGGGGAGGGGCGCGGAATCGCCATCGGTGATAGCAGGATGTACAGCCTCATCGGCCGGTTGCGTTTCAATGTATGGGGTCCGGCGTTTATCGCCGGCGGATACCGTCTTGATCGCATCGATGTGGATGAAGATGATCTGGACGCCGATTTCGCCATTGGCGGACCATTTGCCGAAGTGGGCATGAGTTTCTGACGATTCACTTGCCTCGCCGTCGCATCCATGCGGGTTGCCGCTCAAACGGCAATTCCCATTGACAACCATCCTAGAAATCCATACCCTCCTGCCGATTTAAAGATCCCCGCCGCCGAGCTGGCGGCGTTCTTCCGATAAAGGAGCTACAAGTATGGTACAGATCCATGACAGTGTCGATTCTGCAAAAAAGAAAGCAAATCCCAAAGCGGCCTTGGAGACAGCCGTCAAAGAGACCCTCGATCGCATCAAACGCAAGTTCATTGTGATGAGCGGCAAAGGCGGGGTGGGCAAAACCAGCACGGCCGTCAACCTGGCCATGGCTCTGGCCGCCAAGGGCGCTAAAGTTGGATTGATCGATGTGGATCTGCACGGACCGGATGTGCCGCGCATGCTGGGCTACAACGGCATACTCGACCTGAATGCCGAGAACAAGCTTATCCCCATCCGGTACAATGAGAACCTCAGTGCCGTTTCGGTCGAGTCGCTCATGGAAGGAAAGGATGATGCCATCATCTGGCGCGGGCCGGTCAAGCATTCCATGATCCAGCAATTCATAGGCCAAGTGGCATGGGGTGATCTGGACGTGCTTTTGATCGACGCTCCGCCGGGCACGGGTGACGAACCCCTGACGGTGGCGCAATCCATAAGGGAGGCCAAGGCGATCATCGTTACCACGCCCCAGGAGGTGTCACTCTCCGATGTGCGCAAATCGATCAATTTCTGCAAGACCGTCAAAATGGAAATATTCGGCTTGATCGAAAACATGAGCGGCTTTACCTGCCCGCATTGCCAATCGGTGCTGGACCTGTTCGGCAGTGGCGGCGGCGAGCGCACGGCAGCGGCGATGAATGTGTCCTTTTTGGGCCGTATCCCCTTTGACCCCCAGATGGTGGAATGCAGCGACGCCGGCCTCTCATACCAGCAAAAGCATCCTGAATCGGCGGTCAGCAGAGCCTACGCCCAGATCGCCGATAAGATCCTCGCCCCATAGCGCTTCATCGGACGCGTTTGCGGTCCTTTCTGAGCCATATGGCCCATGGTTGCTAAAAGCCTTCACTTTATTTAAAATGAAGGCTTCATTACCCTTTGCATCTGTAGAGGAGATCATGAGCCAGGAGACACGCCGCTTTCTCGACGCCATGCCCCACTTTAAAATGCTGCCCCCCCATGAGCTGGACAAGCTCGCCGCCCAGGCGCAACTGATCAATCTGACGCCGGGAACATTGCTGGCGGAACAGGGGAGAACGCGAATCGAACATATCTATATCGTCCGGAGCGGTCAGATTTCCCTGTACGATCATAAGCCCGAAGGTCTGGTATTGGGGGGGTATATCAAACGCAATGAGGTGTTTGGCGGCATCACCCTGCTCATGAATGGCGGCATATCGCTGCGCACCGTCCGGGTGGACGAAGATACCGAGGTCTATCTGATTCCGCCGGCGCTTTTCCTGGATTTATGTAAACATTATAAGCCGTTTTACGATTACTTCGTCGAAAATTTCAGCAAACATATCTTCGACCCTTCCTTGGCGGCGATTATCCTTTCCGGACAGGCCAAAGCATTTTTGAGCGAACTGGCCCCCTTTTCCTTTTTAACCGATCCTGTTCTGGATAAGGTGGTCGCCGATCTATCCATGGTCTCACATCCCAAGGGAGCGCTGCTATTCCGGCAGGGAGAAACGCGTCTGGGATACCTGTACATTCTCCAGAGAGGAAGCGCGGAGCGGTATTACGAGCGCGAAGGTCGCAAAACCATGTCGGATGTCCTTTCCGAGGGAGATATTTACGGCGGGATCTCCATGCTGGTGAATGACGGTCTGGCAGTCCGTACCCTGGAGGTCATCGAGGACAGCGTCTTTTATATTCTGCCGAAGAAAAACTTTTTGCAGCTTTGCGCGGGCTACACCGAATTCAGTGAATTCTTCACGGACACCTTCGGCAAGCGTATGCTCGATAAATCTTATGCCGCCATCATCGCTCGCTCGGCGCGGCCGCCCGAAGAGGGCGTTCAATTGTTCCAGCAATCGGTGGGGCAGTTGTACAATCCCGCTCCAGTTTTCGGGACTGCCGATATGACGATCCAGCAGGCCGCATTGAAGATGCGGCAGGAAAAGAGCACCTACGTAATTATTCCCGGCTCTAAGAGCCACAGCGCCGGCATCATCACCGACAGCGATCTGGCCTACAAGGTGATTGCCAGCGGGTATGATATCCACCGTCGGGCTGTGGAGATCATGTCTTCACCTTTGCGTACCATCAGCGAGCAGGCCATGGTCTTCGAAGCGCTCATGAATATGATGGACCACAATATCAAACACTTGGCCGTTGCAGACGCCAAACATGAAATGATCGGCATGTTTTCTCACCGGGAGCTGATCTCTTCTCAGGGCCAATCGCCGATCTTCCTGCTGCACAACGTGTCCCGGGCGGAATCCCTGGAGCAGATCGTTCAGCAGCAGCAGCGCCTGCCGCGACTGGTCAAGGCTTTGATCAGCAACGGTGCCGAGGCGCGCCATATCAACCGGTTCATCTCCTCTCTCTCCGATGCCATTTTGAAAAAGGTGATCGGTTTTGTGCTGCAAGAGCTGGGACCGCCCCCCATCGGGTTTGCCTTCATGATCATGGGAAGCGAGGGGCGCGGTGAGCAAACCCTCAAGACAGACCAAGACAACGCCATCATCTTCGATGATGTGAATCCGGAGGAAACGGAAAAGGCGCGTCCCTATTTTCTTGAATTGGGGAAGAAGACTTGCGCCATGCTGGCCCAGGCCGGCTTCGCGCTGTGCCGGGGCGATGTGATGGCCCAAAACCCGCGCTGGTGTCAGCCGCTGAGTGTCTGGAAGGACTATTTCCTGCAGTGGATCCATGCAGCCCAGCCCGAGGATTTGTTACAGGCCAGCATCTTCTTTGACTTTCGCGGGGCTTATGGTGACCTGCGCCTGGTAAACGAGTTGCGCAGCCATCTGTATGCCGCCATTGGCCGCTGGACCGGTTTTCTGCGTTATATGACGGAAAACGCTCTCAGCTTCAGGCCTCCGCTGGGTTTCTTCCGTAACTTCGTTGTGGAATCCAAAGGCGAACACCGCGATGCCCTGGACATCAAGAGTGCTATGATGCCCATCGTGGATTTCGCCAGGATCTATGCCCTCAAAAACGGCGTGGAGGCGGCCAACACTCTGGAGCGGCTGCATCAGCTCTTTTCAAAACAGGCCATCAGCCGACAGGAACTCGAAGAGATGGAAAAGGCTTACAGTTTCCTGATGCAGTTGCGATTCGTGCGCCAGGTGACGGCCGTGCTGGATCAGAAAGTGCCGGCCGACAACTTCATCAATCCCAAACGCCTCACCCGCATCGAGCAGACCATGCTCAAAGAGATTTTCAAACGCATCGAAAAGTTCCAGGCCAAGATGAATTTCGATTTTATCGGGCTTGCCTGAATCGCTTCACTCTCCGCAAACCGCGCGGACATAATAGGGGGCGCTCATATCCTGCCAGCCCACGAAACCCAGTTGCACATCCACATAATAAGCGGCTGTGAACGAGCGGCGATCCGCGCTCCAGAGCCATCGCTGGGACGGGTCGAAGAGGGGGGCGATGCAAAGGTCCTGAAGTTGCGGCGTTGGTCGCAACAAGGTGATCAATTCATCAATGGTGGGCAAGCGCCACTCGGTGCGACCGGCGAACCTTTGCGCGTTGAGGCGCCGGATGTAATCCCGGGCCTGCATCCAGTTGCAGGGGTAGGCGATGCCGCTGCGCTGCCACAGCAGCCGGGCATAAGGATCTTGGACAAGCTCGGTTCCTGCCATCCTATGGGCCTGAGGCGCGTACTTGCCTGGGCGCCACAGGGAGTCCAGATTGAAGCGCCGAGCTGCTTGCCGGGGAGCTACTTTTAATGGTTCGCTGCGCAGGTTGGCCGGAGACATGGACTTCGAGGCGCTTTCAAGCCCAGGCAGGGCACAGGTCCGTTCTTTGGCCCGCTCCCAGTGCCGGGTGAGCGCAGCCAAGGCCTGAAGCATCTCCCCGGCATGGACGAAGCGCCCCTGGGGCGCAGCGGCGGACGCCCGGGCAATGAACGTATCCCACTCTGCATCCAGGTCCGGATTGAGGCTGCTGGCTTTGCGGTATTCCCGGTGGTGCGGCGGGTGTTCGGGCAACCGGCCGGTGAGCATGCGATAGAGCATGATTCCCAGTGGGTAGAAATCAGCAGGCGGCCCGGCTTTATCCGGCGACTTCTCCTGCTCCGGCGCCGCGTAGAAGGGGGAGCCCACATTGAGCTGGGATGGACCAGAAAAGCGCTCTCCGCGCATTTTGGACAAACCGAAGTCGCAAATTTTGATACCGTCCCGGTCCGTGATCAGCAGATTGAATGGTTTGATGTCGCGATGCACGATGCCGGCGTCATGCAGGCAAGCCAGGCCATCAAGCGTCTGCCGCAGGTAGTCCAGGGCCTTGTCCGCGGGCAGGGTGCGGGACGGCTGATCCGTGCGGTAGGATTCTCCGATCAGAGTGCCCAGGTTGTTGGCATGATAGGCCATCACGTAGAAGGGCCGGCCCTGGTCCTCGTCGAAATCATGCAGTTCCACGATGTGGGGATGGTTCAGGCGGGCCATGGTTTTGGCCTCGGCCAGGAAAAGATCGCGCAACCTGGGCATGCCCAGCAGTTTGCCCAGCAGCGGATCCGGGTCGAGGAGCTTGAGCGCGGCGATTTTGCCCACCACCGGCACTTCGACCTTGTAAACCTTACCCATGCCGCCGCGGCCCAGCAAACCCCGGATGATGTAGTGTCCGATGTGCTTCATTCCGCTCAGACGCGTTGCGAGGTGATCACCACAGCCGTTTGGCATGGGAAAGCGGCAGGCCGGCGGCTTCGATCTTGGCTACCGTGGCGGCGATGTCGTAAGGAACAAACCGGACCTCGATTCCCGCGCTTTCCTGATTCCATATGACATACTTGGCATGGTTGGTTCCATCCCGGGGTTGGCCCACGCTGCCCACGTTGATCATGTATCGGTCGTTGGGATCTAAGGCCGTGATGCCCTCCGGCAACGGACGACGATCCACTTGGCGGCCATCGAATTGAATAATTTCCAGGTTGTGGGTATGGCCGATGAAGCAGATCCGCTCGGCCATGGATAAAAAAGCTTTGCGCAGTTCCGGGGCTGCCTTTTGAAATAGGTAGGTCTGCGCTGAATCAGGGGGGAAGCCGTGCACGCACCGGCACCCGAACAGGACTTGGAAATAGGGCAGTCCCCTGATGAAATCCATGGATGCTGCGCTGAGCATGGTAAACGTCTTTTCCAAAGAGGTGCGCGCCATGGGGTTGAACCAATTGAGATGAATACGGTCCAGCACCGCCATTTCGTGGTTGCCGATGATGCTGGGGATCGACCGCCGGCGTACTTCGGCTACCACGGCCTCCGGTTCGGGGCCGTAGCCGATGCAATCCCCCAGGCAGAGCATATGATCCACCCGCTGGTTTTCGGCGTCGGTCAGCACCTGGCCCAAGGCTTCGAAGTTTCCATGGATATCGGATAGAACGGCTATCTTCATATATGCTTCGTTCGGGTCACATTAAGAAACGATACAGGTACCAGTCGATGATCTGGCGGCCGAAAAACAGGTAGATAATGGCCCCGATGGCCAAAAACGGTCCGAAAGGCACCGACAGTTTCATCCCCTGGCGGGTGCGGATCATGACCACGATGCCGACCATTGTGCCGATAAACGAGGAGGCCATGATGGTGAACAGGACTCCCTGCCAGCCGATGAAGGCACCGATCATCGCCAGGAGCTTTACGTCCCCCAGGCCCATGCCTTCCCGGCCGGTCAGCATTTGGTAGCTCCAGGCGACCGCGAACAAGGAACCACCGCCGATGAGGATGCCGAGCAAGGGATCGTACCAGCGTACCTGGGGCAACAGAAAACTGAGGGCGAATCCGATGGGTATGCCCGGCAGGCTGATTTCGTTTGGAATGATGCGATGGTCGATATCGATGAAGGTGATGGTCAAGAGGGCCGCGATGAACAGGAAGTAAACCGGCGTTTGGGCGCTCCAGCCGAAATTGAGCCATACCGCCAGGGCCGAAAACGCGGTGATCAGCTCCACCATGGGATAACGAGCCGAGATACCGCTGTGGCAGTGACGGCAACGCCCCCGCAAAATCAGGTAGCTCACAACGGGGATGTTGTCATACCAGCGGATGGATGAACCGCAGCCCGGGCACGCCGAGGCCGGCCGCACGATGGAGCGCCCTGCGGGAATCCGAAAGATGCACACATTCAAAAAGCTGCCGACACACAGACCCAGCAAAAAAATATAGATGTTGATCAACAAAGAGAGTCAGCCTCCTATGTAGCATGGCGTTGCCTGCGCGGGATGATGGCTGCAACGGTCGCCAGGCGGTGCATCTGCGAGCTTTCTAAGAGCCTTCGGCCAAAAAATCAAGCGGATGTTGTCAAAATCAGCATTTGCCTTATAATATCTTCTTGATTCTATTTGGAAAACTGTGATAGATCGCACAATCCGGCATGTGCCGGAATTTCCAATAAAACCGGTCGATAGTCCGCATGCGACCGATGAAATTAAGGAAGACTGGAGATAGATACCGCCAATGGCTGAAACGGATAAGGACGATCTGATCAGTATAATCGAAGAAGACACCGGCGATGCCCACATTCCGACCACATTGCCGTTGCTGCCAGTGCGCGACGTCGTGATATTCACCGACATGCTGCTGCCCCTTTTCGTGGGACGCGAGAAATCGGTGCGCGCCGTGGAGGCCGCCCTCTCCAAGGACCGCTTTCTTTTCGTCGCTACCCAGAAAGATCCCGCCATCGAGAATCCCAAGGCGGGTGATATTTTTTCGGTCGGCACCGTCAGCCGGATCCTGCGAATTCTCAAACTGCCCGATGGCCGCGTGAAGGCTCTGGTGCAGGGATTCGCCAAGGCACGTATCGTTCAGTATGTGCAAAAAAGATCCTTCTTCCGCGTGGCCATCGAATTGCTGGAAGAGCCGCCCATCGAGCAGCCCAACCTCGAGGTGGAAGCCCTTATGCGCAATGTGCGCGAAAACTCTGAGAAAATCCTTGCATTGCGCGGTGAAATGACCGGGGATGTGAGCAGCATCCTGGAGAGCATCGAAGATCCCGGCAAACTGGCCGATCTGGTGGCTTCCAACCTGCGGCTCAAGATCGAGGAGGCCCAGCAGATCATCGAGTTGGTCGACCCGGTGGCGCGGCTGCACAAGGTGCATGACTTTCTCTCCCGCGAGGTGGAGCTTTCGGCCATGCAGGCCAAGATCCAGTCGGACGTCAAGGACGAGATCTCCAAGAGTCAGCGCGATTACTTCCTGCGTGAGCAGATGCGGGCCATCCACAAAGAGCTGGGGGAACTGGACGAGAAGGGTCAGGAAATCGACGAATACAAGCGCCGCATAAAACGTGCGCGCATGCCCAAGGAGGCCCAGGAAGAGGCCGAGCGGCAGTTGCGGCGGCTGGAGCAGATGCATCCGGATGCGGCCGAATCCTCCATGGTGCGCACCTACCTGGACTGGCTCACCGAGCTGCCCTGGCAAAAGACCACCAAGGATGTCATCGATGTCCAGCAGGCCAAGGCCACCCTGGACAAGGACCACCACGGCCTGGACAAGATCAAGGACCGCATTCTGGAGTACCTGAGCGTGCGCAAGCTCAACCCCCAGATGAAAGGGTCGATTCTATGCTTCGTGGGGCCTCCCGGGGTGGGCAAAACATCTCTGGGGCAGGCCATCGCCAAAGCCATGCGACGCAAGTTTGTGCGCATCTCTCTGGGCGGCATCCGCGACGAGGCCGAAATCAGAGGTCACCGGCGAACTTATATCGGCGCCATGCCCGGCCGCATCCTGCAGGGCCTGAAGACCTGCGGCACGCGCAACCCGGTCTTCATGATGGATGAGATCGACAAGGTCGGCTCCGACTTCCGGGGCGATCCTTCTTCGGCTCTGCTCGAAGCCTTGGACCCCGAGCAGAACAGCGAATTTTCGGATCATTACCTTAATCTGGCCTTCGATCTCTCCCAGGTGATGTTCATCCTGACGGCCAATGCCACCGATACGATTCCGTCAGCCCTGCTCGACCGTATGGAGGTGATCAACCTTTCCGGCTACACCGACGACGAAAAGCGTACCATTGCCGAGAACTATCTGGTGCCACGGCAACTGCGCGAAAATGGACTCAAGCCCAAACAATTGACGATCAGTCCCAATGCCATGACCGTCATCATCAACGAGTACACCTCCGAAGCCGGTTTGCGGAACCTGGAACGCGAAATCGCCACCTTATGCCGCAAGGCCGCGCGCAAAATCGCCGAAGGCAAAAAAGGGCCCTTTACCATATCGCGCACCAATCTGGAGAAGTACCTGGGGGTGCCTAAGTACTTCCCCGAGCTTGACCAGGAGCCAAGCCAGGTGGGGCTCTCGACGGGCTTGGCCTGGACCCAAGTCGGCGGCGAGGTGCTCTACGTGGAAGCCAGCCTGATCCGCGGCAAGGGGGAGTTGATCGTTACCGGGCAGATCGGCGAAATCATGCAGGAATCGGCCCGTGCCGCCTTGAGCTACTCCCGCACCTATCTGGATACCGTGGGCGTGAAACCGGCTACCTTCGAAAACCTGGACATCCATATCCACGTGCCGGCCGGCGCCATCCCCAAGGACGGGCCCTCGGCGGGCATCGCCATGGCCTCCGCCCTCATTTCGGTTTTCACCCAGCGGCCGGTGGACAAGGATGTGGCCATGACCGGTGAAATCACCCTGCGCGGCCGCGTCTTGCCCATCGGCGGGCTCAAGGAGAAAGCCCTCGGCGCCATCCGGGCCGGGGTCAAGACCGTGATTATTCCAGCAAAGAACAAAAAAGACCTGGAGGAGATACCCGCCGCCATCAAACGCAGGCTCAAGTTCATCCCTGTTCAGAACATGAACGAGGTGTTGGATATCGCTCTTTTGCCGCCCGTGGGAAAGCTCGTCAACCGGGCCCCGGCGCCACGACGTGCCAAGACAGCCAAGAAGCGCTGAGACCATGCGTATTCTCGCCCTTGATACGGCCACCGAAGTTTGCGGCCTGGCCCTCTGGCAGGAGAACCGGGTGCTGGCGGAAAGACGCTTTACCCTTGGCGTGACCCACACCAAGGTGATCATGCAGGCGCTGCAAACGCTGCTCCGTGAGACCGGTACGGAGGTGTCGGACGTGGATGGCTGGGTCGTTACCCGGGGGCCGGGCAGCTTCACCGGTCTGCGCATCGGCGTCAGCACCGCCAAGGGACTGGCGCTGGCCACCGGCAAGCCGCTGGCGGGGGTCTCCACCCTAGCCGTCCTGGCCCATCAGGCACCACGCGATGCCAAATGGGTATGCCCGATGATCGACGCCCGACGGCATCAAGTCTATTGGTCGCTGTACCAGCGTCATGGAGATGATCTCGTGCCGGCATTGCCCGAATATGCCGGATCAGTCAACGAGGCCCTATCGCTCATTGCCGATCGGACCCCTTGCCTCTTCATCGGTAACGGTGCGCGCCTGTATGCCGGGGTAATCGCGGCGCAGCTGGGAGCCAAAGCCCCCTTGACGGAGGATGCGCTCCATGATCTGCAACCCGGCATGGCAGCCCTGCTCGGGAACAGGCGTTTAAGCGAAGGCGACAGTGAAGACGTTCATCGTTTTGTGCCGGCTTACCTGCGGGGGGCGGATGCCCAACTGCCCGCTGCCGCAGGAACCGGGGCCAGGAGCGGTAAGAAAACTCAGTAAACGCAACTTTTATTGACACCATTAACAAAAATCGATATTTGCATACAGCAAACGCAGGTCTGGAAGGTTCACGGCGCGATTGTCTGATGCGCCAATTTTCATTGGGGCGACTGATCCGTTTGCCGGACTGCCATGCGTTTGATGCCCGCATGGCGATGCGGCCACAATTCGAGGAGGCATTCGAGGAACGCAATCAGGATTTCGGCCCCTTAAGAAATTCGTTCAATAGAAATCAACCACATCCTCATAACCTTCACGATGGGATTCGTGATGGAGGGGTGCAGTTGGCTTGGCGCGACAGCGGCCCATGAGGGCCGCCGCTATTTTGGAGCAAAAAGGAGTTCACGGTGGAAAAGATTCCCATCACCCCCCAAGGTTACGAGGTCCTGAAAAAAGAACTTTCCAATCTGGTGGCCGTGGAGCGGCCCAAAGTGATCAAGGCCATCGAAGAGGCCCGCTCCCATGGTGACCTCTCGGAAAATGCCGAATATGAGGCGGCCAAGGAGCGCCAGGCCTTTATCGAAGCACGCGTGAACGAGCTCAATTTCAAACTGGGCAACGCCCAGATCATCGACCCGGCATCCCTTCCCAAAGATCGCGCCGTTTTCGCCAGCCGGGTGCTGTTGGCCAACGTCGAGACAGGCGAGGATGTGGAGTACCAATTGGTCGGGCCGGATGAATCAGACATCAAGGAGGGCCGCATCTCCGTGGCCTCGCCATTGGGCAAGGCGATCATCGGCCGCAAGCCGGGCGATGAAATTATCCTGCAGGCCCCCGGCGGCAAGCGTGTTTATGAGCTGGTGGAAATTCTTTAATTATCACGGTGACAAGATTCAATAACGCATCCGTTGGATGCGGTCAGTCGGATATTGGAGGTAAAAGTGGCCAGAATTACTATTGAAGATTGCCTGAAAAGAGTGGACAACCGATTCAAGCTGGTCCATATGACGGCAGCCCGCGTGCGCCAGATTCGGGAAGGGTCCGAATACCTGGTAAGTTCGCCCAAGAACGAAGATATCGTGGTGGCCATGCGCGAGGTGGCCGCGGGCAAGGTGGCTGTTAAACGCAGTGCCGTGGATAAAGAGTAACCCGGCGCAGCGACGTCTTGCCCAAGCACCGCAATACATATAAAGCGCTCAACCAGGCTTTTGGAAAGGCCATACATGCCTACGACATGATCCGCGATGGCGATCGCATCGCCGTAGGTCTTTCCGGAGGCAAAGACAGTTGGGCGCTTTTATGGCTTTTGGCGGAGCGATTACCCAGGGTGCCGGTCAAATATAAGATCTTTCCCGTTCATGTGGATCTTGGCTTCGGCGGCGGGCAGAGTGAGGTGATTCAAGCGCATGCGCATGAGCTGGGATGGGCGGTCCGCATCGAGTACACCGATTTCGGCGTGCTGGCGCACAGCGCCGAGAACCGGGAAAACCCCTGCTTCCTGTGCGCCCGGAAGCGACGCCAGCGGCTGTTCGAAGTGGCCGGGCAACTGGAATGCAACAAGCTGGCGTTGGGGCACAACAAGGACGATCTGATCGAGACCTTGTTCCTCAACATCTTCTACGCCGGAGAAATGAGCACCATGCTGCCCAGCCAAACGCTTTTCAATGGCCACTTGACCGTGATTCGCCCCCTGGCCTTTGCCGACGAGGCGCTCTTGAGACGCTTCGCCGTACAAATGGATTTCCCGGTGATGGAAAACCCCTGCCCCAGCGCCGGACGCACGCGACGGGCGGAGATAAAAGAGATGCTCAACATGATCTGCGCCCGCAACAGGAAGATCAAAGGCAACATCTTCCGGGCCATGCGACATGTGAAGAAAGAGTATTTACCATAGACCGGCCATGCCGGTCCGACATCAGCCCGGGGCTGCCGCTGACTCCCGGGCTGAAGATAATTTCAGACCAGCGCGCAACGGATTGCTTCTCCAGGGCATGCCCGGGCACCGCGAACGCACGGCTGATCACTGGAGGATAAGAGATGAAAGACGTCCAAAACCAGCGCGACACCCGCAACATCCCCATCGACAAAGTAGGGATCAAGAACCTGCGCTATCCCATCACCGTGCGCGACCGTCGCGAAGGACGCCAGGCCACTGTCGCCTCCATCAACATGTATGTGGACCTGCCCCATGAATACAAGGGCACCCACATGAGCCGATTCGTGGAGATGCTCCACCTGCTCAAGACCGAGGTTTCGCTCAAGCGATTCTCCAACCTGCTGGACGAGATGAAGCAACACCTCAACGCAGCTTCGGCGCACATCGAAGTCGCCTTCCCTTATTTTATCGAAAAAAAAGCACCGGTCAGCGGCGCCCCTGGTTTGATGGACTACACTTGCCGTATTATCGGCAGCAGCAACGCCCGCAACGAAATCGACCTGATATCCGAAGTCAACGTGCCCATCACCTCGGTCTGCCCCTGCTCCAAGGAGATCAGCGACGCCGGCGCACACAACCAGCGCGGCGAAGTAAAGCTGCAAACCCGCTTCGACCGCTTCATCTGGCTGGAAGACATGATCGACCTGGTCGAATCGTGCGCCTCCTGCGATGTCTACTCGGTACTCAAACGAGTCGATGAAAAGCAGGTGACCGAAAAGGGATACAACAATCCCAAATTCGTCGAAGACATCGTGCGCGACATCGCCGCCCGCCTTTTCCAGGACGACAACATCACCTGGTTCTCGGTCAGCGCCGAAAACTACGAGTCCATCCACAACCACAGCGCCTACGCCCACATCATGAGCGGCCCGCCGCCGGGGTGAACCGCGACCAGTCCGTCCCCTTATTTGTTGGAACTTCCCGAAGGCCAGCTCACCGGCCCGGACAACATCCCCATCGGGTATCTGTACGACAACAACAACCAACTTACCGGCAGGGTACGTAGCGGGCGTTGTTGACTATCAGGACAAAAAGACAGAGCGAATAGCATGATTTTTAACCTGTTCGATTGGCGGCGTTCTGATATGAAGAAGAACCTGCTACTCTCCTAGACAACCGCTGTGCCGAACACCGGCGCCGCCGAGATCGAGATCGTCATAGCCCTCAACCATGGCACCAAGCCTTCCGACGAGGCCGTCTTCACCTTGACAACGCCGACGGCAACTTGCTCTCCACCCTGGCCATGCAGCAGGGGCTGGGGGCCAGCGTCGTCAACCTGGGCAACGGCAAGACGGTGGCCCGCATCGCCGCCGGGGCGATCTTCGAGTCCGCCCCAGTGCAGATCCCGGTGGTGGCCCGCGTTCCCGATGCGCTGACCTTACGCATGTCGCTTTCCAACATCTGGAGATTCAGGGGACACCCCTCATAATATTGCCTGGGCTAATAGACTTTGAGTGGCTTAATGCCTGGTGGCTTTCGGGGCAATCGATGCCATACAGGCGGATTTTGATTTGGCTCTCTCCCTGCAGGACAGTGATGGTATCACCGTCTGCGACGCCGATCACCTTGGCTTGGCAGGGCTGTGTTGTGTCAGACTGGGCCGAGACAGGCAAGAGCAAAAGGAACAAACACATCGTCGACCAACCGGACACCGGGCGATTGAATGAAGCTATGCTTTTAAACCAGGTCATTTGTTCACCCTGGCCTTGAGTTCTTCACCGACCTTGAAGAAGGGCAGTCGCTTCGGCTTGACGTTCACCATCTCTCCGGTCTTGGGATGGCGGCCGTCGTAGCTCTTGTAGTTCTTGATTTTGAACGAGAAGAGCCCGCGGACCTCCACGCCCTCTCCCTTGGCCATCGCATCGGACATCGAATCGAAGAAGATGTCTACGTAGCGTCTGGCTTCGGGTTTTGAGAGCCCGTGCTGCTCGGCCAATTTTTCGATCAATTCCAGCTTGTTCATGACACCCCGCATCTTTAAGGTCGCAATTTGCGGCCTTAAACCGTCGAACTCGTCTTTGGTAAGCTCGAACATAAAATCGGGAGGGAAACGATTAAATTCCTTAAATTTTCTGAGCTTTATGTACGTGGCCGAAGCAAACGGGCCAACTTGCTTTTAATCCCTTTTGGCATCCTATAGATAAATGCGACGGTATGCCAATATAAGATCTAACGGTCCCCGGAGGCGATCTTTAGATCGCCGATGATCTGCAAGATTTCAAGAGAATGCTGGGCCAAGTAAATCGTCAGGTCTTCAAGATCGTATTCGTCAATGACAATCCCGCTCGTCTCGATCAACTCGGCAAGTTCGGCAGCAGCCTCGATGACCCGATCGTAGGCATCGGCTTCGCTTTTGGATATGGCCGTCATGGTGGGCTTTCTAGGCTTTAAACGGCCTTGCTCTTGGATCTCGCCCGGGGCTCGGTGGGTTTGTCTTTATTATCGTCCGGCTCGGCTTTCGTTTTGGCTTTTTTGCCACTGTCCGAAGCCGCCTTGATCGGTTTGACCGCTTTGAGGATCTTGGTGACCGCTGGGGCATTTTTGGCCAGGAACAAGGCGATGTCGTCCACGGCTTTGGGATCCGAGTTGACTTGAAGATCGCCTTTCTTGATCAGTTCGGCGATGGCTTCCGACGCATCCAGCAACTTGTCGTGGGCTTCGGCGTCCTTTTTGTTGGCGAAGGCGGGCTCGAGTTCAACACCGTTGCGGACAACAATGTACTTTACGATGACGCTCATGATAGGGGCTCCATTTCTTTCGCGAGAATCATAGGTCCTATCCTATATGGGGACTTCTTAATGGACAACCGCAGACAGTTCAAGCCTCAGAAAATAGATTCTCATTTTTGCATTCTTTCTAAGCATCGCTGCGCAGGCCTGAAATGTTTGTGATTCAGATCACATTATCAGCAAAATATTTTGAAAATTACGCCGGATTTGGTTTCGCTGTTTGTGGGGATTTACACCAGCCCCATGCCCTCCCAGGATCACTTCAGCATCATGGTGGCCCGCCACTGCTACTCCGGACCGTACACCGCCGTGGATTTCTATCAGAAGCTCCATGACGAAGTCCGGCACAAGGCCGAGGCTAGGATCGGCGTCATTGCCAATGAGAAACGAGCTTTCCTATGACTGCAGCGGCGAAAAGTCCGAGGTGTTCGAGCGGCAACTCAGAGAAAAAACTTTCGTCGCCTTGGAAAAAGCTATACGCACTGTTTTTGAAGGAAAAAGGATAGCCCTGCGAAATGGCCGCCCTCCGTCCCCATGACTTCGGACTATCCGACCGGGACTTGCAGACGCTGCGGTCGCTTATCGAGAAATATCCGGACGTGCAAAAGGTTTTCATCTATGGCTGCAGGGCCAGGGGAAACGCATATGCCGGCAGTGATATCGACCTGGCGGTCATGAACGAAGGGGGCGCCGAAAAGGTCGTCGCCAAAATGAAAGCCGATTTTCAGGACAGCACCCTGCCTTATTTCGTAGACGTGATCAATTATCCCGCCTTGAAGCACGCGGATCTGAAGAACCATACCGATCGCGCAGGCTTGCCTTTCTATCAGAAAAAGGGGGGATGAGCCCGCTACTTCAACTCCCGCTCCAGAAGGCGCATGACGCCATCCGTGGTCTTTCCGGAAGCGTTGCGCATCACCACGAACGTGAAGCGGCCGCCGTCGGCCGCATCGAGATAGCCGGCCCGGGTATGGACATCCGACAGGGTGCCGGTCTTGTACCACTGGCGGCCTTCGCGGCGCATCAGTTCGTAATGCGGCGCGAACTGCGTCAGGATGTGCAGCATGGCCCGGGCCGTGACCCGGTTGCGGCGCGAGAGCCCCGACCCCTCATCGATGTAGCCTGTCTTCAAGCCCAAATCATTCTCATAAAACTCGCGCAGAACTCGCAACCCCTTCTCCACGGTGGCCGGCGCGCCATGTGCTTTGGCGCCCATGGCCAGCAGCAATTGATTGGCGATGAAGTTGTTGGAGTAGGCCAGCAAGTTGGCCACGGCTTCGGTCAAGGGCCGTTCGGAAAGGTAGCGATAGACCAGGCGGTCCTGTGTGGGAAAGGTTTTGGCGAAGGTGATGGGGCCCTGGACCGGAAGGCCGGCCTGCCGGAAGAAATAGGCGAACAGTTCGCCGGCGTAGCGCAGCCCTTCCTCATGGTCGTCGGCCATGGTGATCCGGCCTTCCTTGAGGCCGGAGGCCTTGATTTGGGACAGGAGGTACGGCAGTAGCGGGGTCTGCGGCTCGGCGCTGACGAAGCGGCCGTTCTGCTGCTGGAAGTAAACGGTGTTGAAGTTGACGCACAGGGCGCCGTTGGGGGCATCGTAGGGATTGGTCGAACGGCCGCGGCCCGGGATCTCGATGGGGTAGGCGAAGTAGCTGTCGTCGAGCACCAGGGCGCCGACCGAGGTGAGGCTGCCGGCCAGCTGACGGGCGATGCCGGCCAGGTTTTCGGAGAGCAGCAGGGGGTCGCCGTAGCCTTTGATCACCAGGTTGTCCTTGCCTCGGGCGTAAAACTCGGTGGGAAAACGGAAGTCCGCCCCCAGGTGGCGGATGGCCGCCAGGCTCGTGAGCAGTTTGAGAATCGACGCGGGCACCAGGGGAGTGTCGGCATGCACCGCGGCCAGGATGCGGCCGTCGGGCGCGGTTACTATCACCGCATCTTTGGGCCCGAGCAGCGGTTTCAGCTGCCGTTCCAGGCGATTGGCCGGGACGGCGGGCGCGGCCAGGGTTTGCTGCACCGCAACCATCGAAAGGCAGATGGCGACCAGAGCCGGTATACAATAGTGGAAACGTCGGGGCATGTTCGATGCTTTCGGGTTACGACCCCCCCCAGGTTGTCGCTTTGTCCTTTAATTACGAAATATTAATCTATTTTTAATAGCTTTCGGCCGTTTCGGGGTTGTGCCATGGCCGCGAATATTTTTCAAGATCGGTGTCCCAGCCACCGATATTAAGAGCAGCCCGGTTCAGACCGGAGGCGCGCGTGCGCCAGAGCGCCGCAGAATTTGCACAAAGGAACCGATTGCATGGAGATCCAGCAGGAGCGCCGATTCGCAATTTTGCTCGTGGATGACGAGCCGAATATCCTGGCATCGTTGAAGCGGGTGTTTCACCGGTTGCCGTATGATATTTTCACCGCCGAGCACGGCCTGGCCGCCCTGGAGGTGTTGAAGCAGACCCCCATCGACGTGGCATTTGTGGATTTGATGATGCCCCACATGGATGGCATGACCCTGTTGGCCGAGATGCGGGCCAAGTTCCCCCACGCCCGCGTGCTGATGCTCACCGGCTACGGCGGCGTGAAAGAGGCGGTGGCCGCCATCAAGCTCGGCGCGGTGGATTTCCTGGAAAAGCCCTTCGAAGACGAAAGCCTGCGCAGCCGGGTGGACCAATTCTACCAGATGTGGCTGCTGCAACGAGAGAACCGTCAGCTCAAGGAGCAGGTGCAGTTCAATTTCGGGTTCGAGCAGCTCATCGGCACCTCCATGGCCATTCTCAGCCTCAAAAAGATGATTCTGCAGGTGGCCCACTCCGAGGCTTCGATTCTCATCCAGGGCGAGACCGGCACCGGTAAGGAGCTGGTGGCCCAGGCCATCCACCACCACAGCGCGCGGGCGGAGCAGCCCTTCGTACCCGTGGATTGCGCCGGCCTCAACGAGACTGTGATGGGCAGCGAACTGTTCGGCCATGTGAAGGGCGCTTTTACGGGCGCCATCGAGAACACCACGGGGTTGATCCGCTCGGCGGACAAGGGCACGGTTTTTCTGGACGAGGTGGGCGAACTCTCCCCCACCATGCAGGTCAAATTGCTGCGCGTCATCCAAGAGCGCGAGGTGCGACCGGTGGGCGCCAGCCGCAGCTTCCCCGTGGATGTGCGATTTCTGGCGGCCACCAATCGCAATCTGGAGGAAGAGGTGGCTCAGGGCCGTTTCCGCCAGGATCTGTTCTACCGCTTGAACGTGGTGGTGATGGCCGTGCCGCCGCTGCGCGCGCGCCTGGAAGATGTGCCCTTGCTGATCCGCCATTTCATCAACGGCGGCAATCCCAAGACTGGCACGGGCCGTTCACTGTCCAAAGAGGCTTTGGCGCGTCTGATGACCTACGACTGGCCGGGCAATGTACGCGAGCTGGAGAATGTCATGCACCGGGCCGTGGCCATGTGCCAGGGCGAAGCCATCCAGCCCGGGGACCTGCCCGAAAATATCTACAAATCGGGAAACCCCGGCCAACCGGCCGAATCCCTCTTCCCCGGCATATCGGAAGATTCCCTGGAAGCTTACGAACTGGCCGCCATCCGCAACGCGCTGCGCAAGAACGACGACAATCGCAAGAAAGCCGCCCAGATGCTGGGAATCGGCGAAGCCACCCTGTATCGGAAATTGAAGAAGTACAATCTATAAAACCAATTTTTATCTGCTTTCCAGAATCAACGTCACCGGCCCATCATTGACCAGGCCGACCTTCATCATCGCCCGGAACTGCCCCGTGGCCACGCTGACGCCTTTGGCGCGCACCCGGGCCGCGAAGCGTTCATAGAGCGCTTCGGCGGTGGCGGGCGGCGCGGCGCCGGCAAACGAGGGCCGCCGGCCCTTGCGGCAGTCTCCCAAGAGGGTGAACTGGGAGACCACCAGCAGCGCGCCGCCGCTTTCCAGCAAGGAAAGGTTCAGCTTGCCGGCGTCGTCTTCGAAGATACGCAGCTGGACGATTTTGTCGGCCAGGTAGTCGGCGTCCTGTTCGGTATCGCCCAGGGCCACGCCCAGCAGCACCAGCAGGCCCGGGCCGATGGCCCCCACCACCCGGCCTTCCACCGTCACCGAACTCTCACTCACCCGCTGAACCACGGCACGCATGGGGTACTTCCTTACTTGTTCTTCCGGCCCCATTGGCCCAAGGCTTCGGCCAGGGGGTTGTGGAACGGCTGTTTGCCTTGATTCTGTGGTTTTTTGCTCTGGGGCCGGCCGGCCGGAGAAGCACTCTTATCCTGCGGGGCGCGCCTGGCCGCGGCCGGGCGTTCCGAGGCGGCCGCGGGGCGCGTGCCGCTGCGCATGGAGAGGCTGATGCGCTTGCGCGCCAAGTCCACTTCCAGGACGGTCACATTGACTTTCTGCTGTACCTTGACCACGTCGGCCGGGTCCTTGATGAAGCGGTCGGCCAGTTCGCTCACATGCACCAGGCCGTCCTGGTGCACGCCGATGTCCACGAAGGCGCCGAACTTGGTGACGTTGGTGACGATGCCCGGCAGCTGCATGCCCGGCTGCAGATCCTTCATCTCGGTGGCCTGGCCGAACGAGAAGGCCTCGAAACTCTTGCGTGGATCGCGGCCGGGTTTGGCCAATTCGGCCATGATGTCGGTCAGGGTCGGCAGGCCCACCTTGTCGGTGACATACTTCCCGATATCGATGCGGGCGCGCAGGCCGGCGTCCTGCATCAGGTCCTGGACGGTACAGCCCAGGTCGGCGGCCATGCGGTCCACGATGGCGTAGCTTTCGGGATGCACCGCACTGGCATCCAGGGGGTTGGGACTGTTGGTGACCCGCAAAAAGCCGGCGGCCTGCTCGAAGGCCTTGGGGCCCAGGCGGGGCACGTCGCGCAGGTGGGCGCGGTTGGGGAACGGCCCGTTGGCGTCGCGGTGGGCCACGATGTTTTTGGCCAGTTGGGGGCCCAGGCCCGATACGTAGGTCAGCAGCTGGGCGCTGGCGCGGTTCAAATCCACCCCCACGGCGTTCACGCAGCTGACCACCACGTCGTCCAGGGAGCCCCTGAGGGCGGTCTGATCCACATCGTGCTGGTACTGGCCCACGCCGATGGATTTGGGGTCGATCTTGACCAGTTCGGCCAGGGGATCCATGAGGCGCCGGCCGATGGAGACCGAGCCGCGCACGGTGACGTCGTGATCGGGAAACTCTTCCCGGGCCACTTCGGAGGCGGAGTAGACCGAGGCGCCGCTTTCGTTGACCATCAGCAGGATCACCTCTCCGGGCAGGCCCAGGCCGCGCACGAAGGTTTCGGTTTCGCGGCCGGCCGTGCCGTTGCCGATGGCGATGGCCTCGATCCGGTACTGGTCGACCAGCTGGCGCACGGTTTCGGCGGCCTTGTGGTTCTGGCCTTCGCCGGTATGGGGAAAGATGGCGGTATGGTGCAACAGCTTGCCCTGGCGGTCCAGGCAGACCACCTTGCAGCCGGTGCGGAAACCCGGGTCGATGCCCATCACGCGCTTGGCGCCGAGCGGCGGCGCCAGCAGCAGCTCGCGCAGGTTGTCGGCGAACACCCGGATGGCCTCGGCATCGGCGCGTTCCTTGAGGCTGACGCGCAGTTCGGTCTCCAGCGAACGGGAGAGCAGGCGTTTGTAGCTGTCATGGGCCGCCTGGCGCACTTGATCGGAGGCCGGGCCGGTACCCTTGACGAAAAGCGACTCCAGGATTTGGAGGGCATCGTTCTCCTCGGGCAGGATGCACAGGGAAAGCACCTCCTCGCGTTCGCCCCGGCGCATGGCCAGCATGCGGTGGGAGGGTACCGTGGCGGCCGGCTCCTTCCAGTCGAAGTAATCCTTGAACTTGGCGCCGTCGGTCTCCTTGCCCGGTACGACGGAACTGGCAATGGTCGCCTTCTGGGCGAAGAGGGCGCGCAGCCGGGCACGGGCGGTTTCATCCTCATTGATGATTTCAGCGATAATGTGGCGGGCCCCTTCCAGGGCCTCCTGCCCATCGGCCACCCCTTTTTCGGCCTCCACAAATGCCTGGGCCGCGGCGATCACATCGTTTTCCTCCTGGGCCAGGAGCAGCAACGCCAGGGGTTCCAAACCCTTTTCGCGGGCCACGGTGGCCTTGGTACGGCGTTTGGGCCGGTAGGGCAGGTAGATGTCTTCGAGCACGGCCATGGTGTCGGCGGTCAGCACCTTGGCCTTGAGTTCGTCGGTGAGGTGGCCGTTTTTTTCCAGGCTGGCCAGGATGGTCTCCTTGCGGCCGTCCAGTTCGGCCAGTTGGGCCAGGCGGTCGCGCACGGCCGTGATCTGCACTTCGTCCAGGCTGCCGGTGGCCTCCTTGCGGTAGCGGGAGATGAACGGCACGGTGGCGCCTTCGTCCAGAAGGGCGGCCACGGCTTCGATCTGTCGGGGCAAAATACCCAATTCGGTGCTGATGGTGGTGACGTGCTGGGTATTCATCGATTGTTCTCCTTTTGAAATAACTTCAGGAAGTTGGAAATCAAGGGGCGGTGCTTTCGAGGATGGCTGCGGCGATGGTTTGAACGCTCCTTCACGGCGAAAAGTGACCGAGCTATATGCGTTCGGGCAGGGGGTTGTCAAGGGGCCGATGATCTTGTTGACCGCCGTTGGAAAGAGGTCTTATGGTTTGGAATGGATACCGAAAGGAGCGATCATGCCCAGACCCACATACGCCGAGCTGTCGCAACAAGTCAGGCGGCTGAAAGCCGATCTCGAAAAGGCCAAACATCCTGCGGACGAAGCCTCCGGCGGCGATCCCAAGCAGCAGCGGCAGGCCACCCTGGCTAAAATTTTCAAGGCGGTGCCGACGGGTATCGGCATGGTGGTCGACCGTACCATCACCCAGGCCAACGACCTATTGTGTGAAATGACGGGATATTCCCGGGCCGAATTGATTGGCCGGAGCGCGAGGGTCCTGTACCCGACGGATACGGAGTTCGCCTATGTGGGCGAGGAAAAGTACCGTCAGGTCAGGGAACGGGGCATCGGCACTGTGGAGACCCGCTGGCGGTGCAAGGACGGGAAGCTGCTGAACATCCTGCTCAGCTCCACCCCCCTGAACAGCGAGGACTGGTCCCAGGGGGTCATTTTCACCGCCCTGGACATCACTGCCCGCAAAGGCTTCGAAAGCGAGCTGCGACGCTCGGAAATGCGCTTTCGGGCGATAGCCGAATTGCTGCCCCAGACGGTGTACGAGATGGGATTGGACGGCCGACTGACATTTGTCAACAACAACGCCTACAAGATGTTTGGCTATACGTTGCAAGAGTTCGCGCAGGGGTTGAACGCCTTGGACATGATCGTGCCCGCGGAACGGGAACGCGCCGCATCGGCCATGGCATCGGTGATGACGGGCAGCGACAGCGTCGAGAGCCGGCGCTTTACCGCCCTGCGCAAAGACGGCACCACCTTCCCGGTGCTCATCTATTCCACGGTGATCAGGGAGGAGGGGGGTATCAAGGGATTGCGGGGCCTCATCGTGGATATATCGGAACATGAGCGGCTCCTCGAAGAGAAGGACCGGCTCGAGGCGCAGTATATCCATTCCCAGAAGATGGAAGCCGTGGGCCGGCTGGCCGGCGGCGTGGCCCACGATCTGAACAATATGCTCACCCCCATCGTGGGCTACAGCGAAGTGATCCTGGGGGCGATGGCCGCCGATGATACCGGCCGCGAGATGATGGACCAGATACTTTCGGCGGCCTTGCGGGCCAAGGATATGGTGCAGCAACTGCTGGCTTTCAGTCGCAAGCAGACCCTGGAAATCAAGCCGATGAGTCTCAACCAGATAGTCACCAAGTTTGAAAGCCTGCTCGACCGTATCCTGCGGGAAGATGTGCAACTGGAACTGAAGCTCTCCAGGGGGGTGCCCAACATCCTGGCCGACAGCGGCAAGATCGAACAGGTGGTGATGAACCTGGCGGTCAACGCCCAGGATGCCATGCCCGATGGCGGTAAGATCTTCATCGAGGTGGGAACGGCGGAACTGACGGCGGAAACCGTCCAGGAACTGCAGCTTCCCGCCCCGGGTACTTATGTGATGCTGGCTTTCGGCGACACCGGCCACGGGATGGATGCCAACACAAAAAGCCGCATTTTCGATCCTTTCTTCACCACCAAAGCCCAGGGCAAGGGCACCGGTCTGGGACTGGCCACGGTCTACGGCATCGTCCGGCAGCACAACGGCGCCATCCGGGTCGACAGCGAGCCGGGCCAAGGCACCGTATTTGAGATCTATTTCCCCACTGCACCAGACACCGGCGCCGCGGCGGGCACCGCGTCCGCGCAGGAACGCAATCCCAGGGGCTCCGAAAGCATCCTGATCGTCGAAGACAGCCCGTCGGTGCGCAAGCTGGCCGAGAGCGTGCTCCAGCAGCACGGGTATCGCACCATTTGCGCCTCCGGCGGCCGGGAGTGCCGGGAGTTGTTGGCCCAGGGGCACCATCTGGACCTGCTGCTGACCGACGTGATCCTGGAGGATACCAACGGCAAGGACCTTTATTTTATGGTCAGGGAGCATTATCCGCAGATTCGGGTGCTCTACATGTCGGGCTACACCGACGATGTCATCGTGGATCATGGGGTGCTCGAAGCGGGGATCGCGTTCATCCAGAAACCATTTCTGATGGGCGAGCTGCTCAGGAAGGTGCGCCAGGTGCTCGACGGGCCGGAGCAGTGATCGTCGACCCTACTTGATGAGCCGTTGTTTCATGGCGCCCAGGGCCAGCCAGCCGAAGAGGGCGGTGAAGACGATGAGGTAGGCCAGATTGTAGAGGGGATTGGACTCGGTCAGGCCGATGCAGAACCAGCGCGTGAGTTCCACCAGGTGGTAGAGCGGGAAGATCAGCGAAAGCAGCTCGGCCCACTTGGAAACCCCCGAAACCGGGAAGAAGGTGCCGGAAAAGAGAAACATCGGCGTCAGGAAAAGGAAAATCGGCAGGTTGAACATGTCGATGGAGGGGATCACCCCTGTAAAGAACATGCCGACCACCGCAAAGGCCAGGCCGCCCAGAAACGCCAGGGGGATGCACCACAGCGCGCCCGGAAAGCCCGCGTAGCCTAGGGGGATCAGGACGGCCAGCATGACGGTCACCGCCGCCGCGGCCTTGGAGGCGGCCCAGACGATTTCGGCCAGGATGATCTCTTCGACGCTCAGGGGCGTGGCCAGCATGCCGTCGAAAGTCTTCTGGTAGAACATGCGCACGAACGAGGTGTAGGTGGTCTCGAAGAAGGCATTCCACATGCAAGCTGTGGCCACCAGCGCCGGGGCCATGAAGGTGGTATAGGCCAGGCGCCGCCCGGCGTAGTCCACCCCATCGATCAAGCCGGAAAATCCCAGCCCGAAGGCTAGAATGTAGAATCCCGGCTCGAGCAGCGGCACCAGGAAGTTGATGCGCCAGATGCGGCGGTAGGTGACCAGGTTCCGGAACCAGACGTGCCGGAACCGCCAGGATATGGCGCTGGGCTCGAATCGGCTCATTCGCGCAGCTCCCTTCCGGTCAGGCGCAGGAACACGTCTTCGAGGTTCCCGGCGCGAAAGAGGCAGGAGGCCATGCAGAACCGCTCCCGGACCTCTTTTTCCAGCCGACCGTCGCTCTCGGTGTATATTATCAACCGTTCACCCAGGTCGTCATGCTTGACACTGTGCCGGGCGAGAAAGTCACGCAGTTCCGGGGCCGGACTCTCGATTTCGATGACGCTTTCGGCCGCGTGCTCGGCGATCAGCTCCCGGGGTCGCCCCTGGGTGATGATCCGGCCGTGGTCCATGATCAGCAGCCGGTCGCACAAGCTTTCGGCTTCGTCCATGTAGTGGGTGGTCAGCAGCATGGTCAGGCCGCGTTTTTTCAACTCGGCCAGGCGCCCCCACACCTGGTGACGGGATTGGGGATCCAGGCCGGTGGTGGGTTCGTCGAGAATCAGCAAATCGGGTTCGGCCATCAGTGCCCGGGCCAGCTGCAGGCGGCGGGCCAGACCGCCGGAGAGGGAGACCACTTTGGCATCGCGCTTGCCGGTGAGGGCGAAGAACTCGAGCAGGTCCTCGGCGCGCCGGCGGGCCCGCTCGCCGTTGATGTTGAAGTAGCGGGCGTAGATCAGCAGGTTCTGTTCCACGGTCAGGTCCGGGTCCAGGGTGTTCTCCTGCTGGCAGACCCCCAGGCGCGAGCGGATGGCCCGCCAGTCAGTGGCGATGTCCATCTCGAAAAGCCGCATCTGGCCGCTGGTAACCGGCGAAAATCCATACATCATGCGGATCGCCGAGGTCTTGCCCGCGCCGTTGGGGCCGAGCAGGCCGAGAAACTCGCCGCTGTGCACCTCAAAGCTCACGCCGTCCACCGCCGTGAAGGCGTCATAGCGCTTGACCACATTGCGGGCTTCGATGATGTTCATGCCGTTCCTTCAATGCTGATTAGCAATACCAATGCCGTTGTTCGCCTGTCATGGGGCCTTTTTGCCTTGGCAAACATTCGGCAGGAGCGGTGAGTTGTCAACGCCCCAGGGTCAGTGTGGTCCGCACCCCTTGGGGAGGGATGTTTTCCGGCCGGATAGCGCCCTGGTGCAGTTCGGCCACCTCCTTGACCTGGTTGGCCAGGGCCTGATGCAGCAGGAAGGGATCGCCCTGGATCTTCAGGTGGGGTGCGATATGGCTCTGCACGGCCATCTGTTTGGCCGCGAGCAGGGGATGCTTGCTTTCCAGGACGGTTTTCACCAGTGCATCGAGGTTGATCCGGCGGTGGATCAGCTGCTTCTTGAATTGCAGGTCAGCCAGTTCGAGCATGCGGTCCACGATGGTCTGGATGCGGTCGGCTTCGGTGCGGGTGTTCGACAGAAATCGCTGCCAGTTTTCGGCCGGCATCTCTTCAGCCAACAGTTCGGCCGCCTGGAAGGTCCGGGTGGCGGCCTGGCGCTCCTGGATGCGCGCCACCACCGTCTGTTCGCCCACCTGCATGCGCATGCCGTGGACGGCGGCCCGGGTGGAAGCCGGGAAGACATAGCGGCCGTGGATCGGCCGCGTGCCCTCGTTGGCGTAGCGCTGCATCACCTTGACCTGGGCGATGACGGCGTTGATGGTGACCGAGACTTCGGTGGATTTGAGGGGCAGCCGGTCGACCCCCTCTTCGCCGTTCTCGATGAAGAAATAGGGCGACAAGGTCTTTTCGGCCATGGCTGCCGGTGCCGGCCCGGCCAAGCCAAGGCCCAGCGCGGAAATGAACGTAAAAATGAGAACGATACGCGACACGATAGACGGCATGGGATCGCTCCTTTAAGGTTGCGGGCGCCCGGGGCGCCCATGTAGGATGTGATCCCGGTTATGGCAGCCGATCGTGAAACGAAAATGAAGGGTGTGTGAAAAGGCGCTGAAAAAGGAGCTATGGCCCCATCAACTCGGCGATGTCCCGCACCGCCAGTTGGCCCTCCAGGCCTTCGACTTTGACGGCATCCTCGAGCATGGTCAGGCAGTTGGGGCAGGCCACGGCCAGGACGGCGGCGCCGGTGCCGTGGGCCTCCCGGACTCGCATGCGGGCCGGGCTCTCTTCGCTGCCGCCCAGAAAATCGGTGAGGTAGTTGCCGGCGCCGCCGCCGCAGCACAGGGCGCTCTTTCGGTTGCGGGGCATTTCCACCAGTTCGACGCCGTCGATGGCGGTCAGCAGCTTGCGCGGCGCGGTGTACTCCCGGTTCCAGCGGCCCAGCAGGCACGGATCGTGGAAGGTCACCTTGGTGGCACCCTCCAGGCTGCCCTGGATTTTGCGGCCGGCCAGCAGGCGCGGCAGGATCTGGGTGTAGTGAAATATCTCGAACCGCCCGCCGAAGCGGGGGTACAGTTGCTTCATGGCATTGTAGCTGTGAGGGGAGAGCACGATGATTTTGCGCACGCCGCGATCGTTGAAAGCGGCGATATTGCGGGTAACCAGCAGTTCCGCCAGCCCCTCTTCTCCCAGCATCTCCACATCATTGCCGTCGGCCGTTTCGGCATTGCCCAGCACGCCGAAGGAGACGCCGGCCGCCTTGAGCTGAGTGGCCACGGCCCGCGCCGCCTGCCGGGCCCTTGTGTCGTAACTGCCCTCGCAGCCCACGTAGTAGAGATACGCCTGCCCCTGGAAGGGGTCCAGGTCCAGTCCCTCCATCCATTCGGCGCGGCGCTTGGCGGGCAGGCCATACGGATTGCCGTGCTGCTGCACGTTATGCAGGTAGGTTTTGACCTCCTTGGGCAGCAGGCCCAGTTCGACCATCTCGTTGCGGGCGGCGATGATCATGTGGACGATGTCTTCGTGAAACGGCAGCGGGCATTTCTCCACGCAGTTGTTGCAGGCCACACAGGCGTAGACGATTTTGGCCAGGTGGGGCGACCACTGGATTTCGCCATTGACCCAGGCCCGGATCAGCCAGAGGCGGCCGCCGGAGGAAAAGCTCTCCAGACGGTAGCGGCCATAGGCCGGGCAGTTGGTGACATCGCTCCAGTCGCCGGGGAACTTGCAGTAGCCGCAGCGGAAGCAGCGGTGGATGACATCCTTGTACTTGTAGTTCGCCAGCGCAACCATCAGGCCACCTCCCAGTTGCCGGGGTTCATGATACCGTTGGGGTCGAGCAATGCTTTGACGCGCTTCATCAGGGCCAGCGTATTGGGGGCCATGCGCGCCATGGTGCGCTGCTGGCCGTAAACTGCGGGTTTCCAGATGGTGCCGCCCAGCTCCAGGACCAGGTCGTCGGTTTCGTGCAGCGCTTGGCGGGCGTGGCGCACGGTTTGCTCGTCGGCCCGGTTGAAGGCATAAGACCAGGAGAACATCATGCTGTGGGCGCTGCCGATCACCCGGCCCAGGACCGTGTAGGGGATATCGTGGGCGGCCGAGATTTGAGCTCCGCGGCGGTAGCATTCCGGGTAGGCCGCCACCGGCATGATGGCGCCCACGTATTCGAATCCGCCGCCCTTTTTCCAGTCGGCCGATTTGCTGATGGCCGGCCGTTCGATCTCCATGGAAGCGGCGCCGATGCCGCCCACGCCGTCCCGGATGTACTTGCCCAGGCGGACATCGAACATCAGGTGGCGCTTGAACTCCAATTCTTCCTTGGAATCGCCGCAGACATTGATGCTGATGTGGTGCAACCGGTCGGCGAACGGCGGGATGGCGCTGCTCCAGGCCACCAGGTCCTCGGCCAGCCCCACGTGGGTCAGCTCGTACAAGACTTCCGGGACCAACTGCTCGTCGGAGACCACGAACAGATCCATCTCCCGCATCTTCTTATACGGGAAGAGGCGCAGCGACACCTTGGTGATGATGCCGGTGCTGCCGTTCCAGCCCAGGAAGAGCCCCAGGTCGGGCAGGGGGTGCAGTGTGTACCAGCCCGAACCGATGGCGCACGCGCCGAAGGTGCAGATCTCGCCGGTGGGCAGCACCACCTCCAGGCCGTTGATCATGTCCGAATTGAAACCGTATGGATGGGCCAGGTCGCCCTGGCCGTGGATGGCCAGGTTGCCGCCGATGGTGGCGGCCGGGGGCGCCCCGGGTTCGGAATGCATCAGGTGCGGGGCGTGGTGGTGCAGGTGGGCCGTGAGTTTGCCGTGGGAGCAGCCGGCTTCGACCACCACGTAGCGGGCCTGGGCGTTCAGTTCCAGGATGCGGTCCAGGCGTTTGAGGTCCAGGACGATGCCGCCGCGCAGGGGCAGCGCCAGACCGGCCAGGGACATGCCGCCGCCCAGGGGCACCACCGGTACCCTGGCTTCGTTGGCCAGTTGCACGATGCGGCTGACCTCTTCGGCCGTCTTGGGGGCGGCGACATACTGGGGATATGCCGGCGGCGACGTTCCCAAATCCTTGGAATAGGTGAACAGCTCTTCGGGCCGGTTGGAAACGTACTCTTCGCCCACGATCCGCGCCAGTGCGGCGTAAACGCTTTCCATGTCGATTCCTCCATCCATCCCAGAGATATTTTGGCGAAACGCTTCCATGCTCACTTGCCGGGCTGCTCGCCGAGGGCCAGGCGGCACAGATCGCTCATGAAAATGGGCATCAGGCCGGCTTCGGCCACCTGCTTGCCGATGGTCTGCATGCAGGCCGGGCAGTTGAAGACGCACAACTGCGCCCCCGACCGGCGCATGTCGTCGATATTCTTCTGCTGCAGCGCCAGGCAGAAGCGGCGGCTGTCTTCCTTCTTCTGGCCCATGATGGTGCTGCCGCAGCACAGGGCGTTTTCGTTCACATATTCTCTTTCGACGTGGGTCACGCCGATCCGATCGAAGATCTTCTCCACGAAGGTGTGCTTGTCCGGCGAGAGCCGGGACGAACAGGGCCGCTGGTAGGCGACCTTGTACCCCAGGGGCTTGATCTCGGCCTTGAGATCCTCGAGCCGGTGGTAGAGGTATTCGAATAGATGTACTGACTTGAAAGGCACGTCGATGCCGAAGGCCGGCGCGTAGGACGTGTAGGTGCCGTAGCACTCGTCGTGGAAGTGCACCACCTCGGTGGGCTCGTGGGCCGCGATGGTGCGGATGGTCTTTGCCAGGCGTTCGTTGATCACGGAGATGCGCCCGAAGTGCAGGTACATCAACTGGCAGAAGTAGTGGAACATCTTGCGCGGGTCGGTGGAGATGGGCGTCAACCCCGCGAACAGTTTCCCCTGGGCCATCTTGCCCAGGGACGAGAAGACCCCCAGGTTCAGGACCGGCCCGTGGACGGCCCGGATCTCCGGTTCGCCCCGGAAGGGGATGCCGATCTGGATCCCCCGCTGGACCAGCGGCTCGGGCAGCGGCAGGATGTTTAACGCCTCCTGGCGCTGGACGATGAGGTAAAAGGGATGGTTGCCCAGCGGACAGTACTCTTCGCAGGCGTAGCAGGTGACGCAGTCGCGCAGCACCCGGGACTCCCGGCCCTCGATCAGCTTTTGCATCTCGACCTTGGCCGTGGCCGCGTCCATCTGCAGGTATTGGCAGCGGGTCAGGCAGGCCTGGGTTTCGCATGCCAGGCACTTGTTCTCGTCAAAGCGCAGGGTGAACATGAGATCCTCCATGGTGGGCCCTCGATCGATATTGCGAAGGTAAAAGGGATCCTCATCGGGTGGCAGCTGCCGGCCTGAAGTCCGACCATGGCTGCCGTGGTCACGGTAGCGCAAGCGTGCTGAAAAAGCCAGAAATGATTCGACCATCGGGACGCCATGGCTTTGCTCTTGATCGGAACGAGCCGCTTGCGTATAGTTTCGTCTTGATTTACAGGGGGATGCGCTTTTCGAGCCCCTTCGGGAAGCGCCTGGGGGTTTTGTTTTGAGATGCTGCAACCGATAAAGCATCCAGTAAAGCATCCGGCATCGGACGAGGCGAATGGATACCAAACTGCATTTCCATATCAAGGCCCAGCCTGACGACACCACCTGCGGCCCCACCTGCCTGCAGGCGGTCTACAACTACTATGACGACAAGATCGCCCTGGACAAGGTGATCGGACAGGTCAAGCAGCTCAAGGGCGGCGGCACACTGGCCGTGCTCATGGGGTGCCATGCCCTGCGCAGGGGGTACCGGGCCAAGCTGTATACCTACAACCTGCAGGTGTTCGACCCCACCTGGTTCAACCTGAACGGGGCCGAGATCCAGAACCGGCTGCAGCGCCAGATCGAGGTCAAGAGCAATCCCAAGGTCCGGGCGGCCAGCAAGGCCTACCTGGAGTTCCTGCGTCTGGGAGGCACCATCCGCTTCGAAGACCTCTCGGCCCAGCTGGTGCGCGGGCTGCTTTCCCATGGCATTCCCATCCTCACCGGGCTTTCGGCCACCTTTCTGTATCATACCGCCCGGGAGGTCAGTGTGGGCCGACGCATGGTCTACGACGACATCAACGGCGAGCCCACCGGCCACTTCGTGGTGTTGTGCGGCTACGACCGGGAGACGCGCACGGCCCTGGTGGCCGACCCGCTGCTGCCCAACCCCATCAGCCCCACCTCGATTTACCCGGTGCGCTTGAATCGGCTGGTCTGTGCGATTATGTTGGGGAGCCTGACCTACGATGCCAACCTGCTGATCATCACGCCCAAAAAGAGCTTGCAGGCGAGGCAGGCAAAAATGATAAATCAGGCCACCGGGCAAAATGTGCACCGCCGGACGGCCCCAGGTGAGGTTTTTCAACCGCCTGTCAAGAGGAGGATCAAAAGGAGGAGATCGTGACCGTTCTCGTGGTCATTGAAAACCCGGAGGAGTGCCCGCTGAATTTTACCGACGTCGAGCCGGTGGCGGCCCGCAACTATCTTTCGGACCAGTCGTTCCTGGGGCTCAAGGGCGCCAAAGTCTTCAATATCTGCCGTTCGTACCGCTACCAGAGCATCGGCTATTACGTCAGCCTGCTGGCAGAGGCGCGCAACCACAAACCGGTGCCCAACATCACCACCATCCAGGACATGAAATCGGTGGGCATCATCCGCCTGGTCTCCGAAGAGCTGGAAGAGGCGCTGCAAAAACTCTTCACCGCCGACGATCCCCAGAAGATATCGGTGGATATCTACTTCGGCAAATGCCCGGACAAGCGCTTCGAACAGATCGGCTCGCGGCTCTTCAAGTTCTTCCCCGCGCCTTTCTTGAGGGCGGACTTCGGTTTTTACGCAGACTACTGGCAGCTGACCAACGTCTCGCCGCTGACGGTCAAGGAGATCCCCGAGCAGGAGCGCGCCTTTGCCGAGTCGGTGGCCTCGGAATACTTCGCCGGCAAGAAGCTCTACATCCCCAAGCGCGCCGTCTCGCGTTACGATATGGCCATCCTGCAGGACCCCCAGGAGACGCGTCCCCCGTCCAACGGCAAGGCGCTCAAGCGCTTCGTCAAGGCGGCCGAAGAGCTGGGGATCGGCGTGGAGATGATCACCAAGGAAGATTCCAACCGGCTCTCGGAGTTCGACGCCCTGTTCATCCGCGAGACGACCAACGTGGATCACCACACCTACCGCCTGGCGCGCAAGGCCGTGGCCGAGGGGCTGGTGGTGATCGACGACCCGGAGTCGATTCTGCGCTGCTCCAACAAGGTCTACCTGGCCGAGTTGCTCGGCCGCTCGCGCATCCCCATTCCCAAAACCCGCATCCTGCATGCCAAAAACCTCGAATCGCGGCTGACCGAGCTGGGTTACCCCTGCATCCTCAAACAGCCGGACTCCTCCTTCTCCCAGGGGGTGGTAAGGGCCGAAACGCCGGAGGAGCTGCTGGAACTGGCCCGGCAACTGCTCAAGAAATCGGAGCTGGTGATCGCCCAGGAATTCCTGCCGTCGGAGTTCGACTGGCGCATCGGCATTCTAGACCGCAAACCGCTCTTCGCGTGTAAATACTACATGGCCGGCGACCACTGGCAGATCGTGCGCAAGGACAAGGGCGGGCGGGACGTCTACGGCCGCGTGGAGACCCTGCCCGTGGGCAAGGCCCCCGCGGTGGTGGTCAAGACCGCCCTGAAGGCGGCCAACCTCATCGGCGACGGTTTGTACGGCGTGGACCTCAAACAGGTGGATAAAAAGTCGGCCGTGGTGATCGAGGTCAACGACAACCCCAACATCGAAGCCGGTTACGAGGACGACGTGCTCCAGGACGAGCTCTACACCCGCATCATGGAAGTATTCCTCAAACGCATCGAAGACCGCACCATCGGGAGCCGCAACGCATGAGCACCAACCCCTTGCACCTGTTCGAAGCCACGGGCATCGAGCTGGAGTACATGATCGTGGACCGCCAGTCCCTGGCGGTGAAACCCGTGGCCGACCAGGTACTGGCCGCCGAGGCCGGCAAGATCGTTTCCGATGTGGAACTGGGCCCCATCGCCTGGTCCAACGAGCTGGTGCTCCACGTCATCGAGCTCAAGACCAACGGCCCGGTGCCGCGCCTGGCCGGCCTGGCCGAGCGCTTCGGCGAGAATATCGAGCGCATCAATGCCCATCTGGCCGCCATGGCGGGCCGGCTGATGCCCGGCGCCTGCCACCCCTGGATGAACCCGCTCTCCGAGACCGTACTCTGGCCCCACGAGTACAGCCCGGTCTACGAGGCGTACAACCGCATCTTCGACTGCCGGGGCCACGGCTGGTCCAACCTGCAGAGCCTGCACATCAATCTGCCCTTCTGCGGCGACGCGGAGTTCGGCCGGCTGCATGCCGCCATCCGTCTGCTGCTGCCCCTCATGCCGGCCCTGACGGCCAGTTCGCCGATCCTCGACGGCCGGCGCACCGGCTTTCTGGACAGCCGCATGGAGGTGTACCGCCACAACTCGGAGAAAATCCCCTCGGTGGCCGGCCGCATCATCCCCGAACCGGTCTACAACCAGGCCGACTACGAACGTGAGATTTTCCAGCGCATGTACGCCGACATCGCGCCCTACGACCCCGATGGAACGCTGCAGGAGGAGTTCCTCAACGCCCGGGGGGCCATCGCGCGTTTCGACCGGGGGGCCATCGAGATCCGGGTGCTGGATGTCCAGGAGTGCCCGGCGGCCGACCTGGCCGGCGCGGCGTTGATCGCGGCCGTGCTTAAGGCCGTGTGCGCAGAGCAATGGTGTGATCTGGCGCGGGTTCAGGCTTTCGATACCGGCCGCCTGGCCGATCTCTTCCTCGCGGTGATCAAGGCAGGTGACCTTGCACGCATCGAGGATGGCGCTTATCTGGAAGCCCTGGGTTTGAAATCCAAGCCCCGGCGGGCCGGCGAAGTGTGGCAGCATCTGGCTGCGGCCGCCGGCAGCTTCAATCCGGACTGGCAGGACCCGGTGATCGGCAGGGCAGGCAAGACGCTGTTGGAAAAGGGGTGCCTGGCGCGCCGCATCACCGCGGCCTTGGAAGGGGACCAGCGCAGGGAGAAGCTCTCCGAAGTGTATGGCCGGATGTGCGAATGCCTGGCCAAGGGCGAGATGTTGGTGTAGCCATGAAAAGGGCAAGGCGTCAGTTCAAGCTGATCATCACCTGTGAACATGGGGGCAATACCATCCCCCGGCCCTACCGTGCCCTATTTATAGGCCATGAAGCGCTGCTGGCCAGTCATCGCGGATACGATCTGGGCGCCTTGGGCTGCGCCCGCAAGCTGGCGGCCCGGCTCGATGCGTCGCTCTATTCGGCCACCACCTCGCGGCTGCTGGCCGATCTGAACCGTACGCCCGGCCATCCCCGGCTCTTTTCGAAGATCACCCGAGGTCTGGACCCGGCGGCCAGGCAAGACATCCTGGCAAAATACCATGCACCCCATTGGCAGCGGGTTCGTGCCGCCGTAAAAGAGCAACTCGACGCAGGGCAATGGGTGGTGCATATCGCCTGCCACAGCTTCACGCCGGTGCTCGACGGCCGCGTGCGCGATATGGACGTGGGGTTGCTTTACGACCCCCGGCGGGCCGCCGAGCGCCGTTTCTGCGACGTGTGGAAAGAAGGTCTGGTGGCACGGGCCCCCCACCTGCGGGTGCGTCGCAACGCCCCTTACAAAGGGGTATCGGACGGCCTGGCCACCCACCTGCGTTCCTTGTTCCCAAAACATTACCTGGGGGTCGAACTGGAATTGAACCAGCGCGATTGCATCGAAAACCGCAGCCGCTGGCGGGCTCTTTGCGCCGCAGTCATCGAAAGCCTGGCCGAGGTCCTGGCCGCATTCAAGTCCCTTTAATAGCTTGCTAAATTCAAAACCTAATAGAAAAAGCCACGTTCCGTCATCCCGCTAATGTTTCGCTCCGATTCGGCCGATATCCCTGCATGATCCATTTCGCATGAGGATTTGGCTGCATGAAAAAGATATTTGCCTGGCTCAACCGGCTGCTGCTCAAAAACAAGACGTTGAAAAGCAAGCTGAATCTCGTTTTTTTCTTTTTCTTTTTCGTGCCGGTGTCGGCCCTCATCTATTTCGGACTGCACTACAATATCCTCAACGACCGTTATCTGCCCCATTTTTTCCTGGCGTTGCTGGCCTTTGCCTTTATCGGACTGAACCTGCTGCGCAGGGTGTTCGATGACATCAGTGGTTTTTCCGCTACCCTCGCCCACCGGGTGCAGACCACCTTTCCCGAAGCCTGCGGGATGCCCCAGGAGGGCGACGAACTGGACCGGATGACCCAGGCCATCGGGATCATCGACCAGCGGCTGACCCAGGCCCAGGCACAACTCCAGCAACGGTGGGAGGAGATCGGCGTACTGAAGGGCCTGAGCGACCTTTGCTACGTCACCGCCGATCCGGATGAGATCCTCTATGTAGCCCTGGAGCGCGCTCTGGACCTGACCGGATCGGATGTGGGCTCGATCATGATGCTGGAAGGACCCAACCATGCGCGTTTCCAGGTGCGCGCGGCCATCGGTCTGGAACAGTGGGTCAAAACCCACAGCCATGTGCCCTTCGAAAGCAGCATCGCCAAGTATGCCGTCCTGAACAAGGCCGCCATGGTGGTGGACGATGTGGAAAAGGACACGCGCTTCGGGCGCGCCAATCGACCCCATTACGGCACCAAGGCCTTCATCTGCCTGCCCATCAAGACCAGCCGCGCCATCATCGGCGTGCTGACCATTTCACGCAGAGCCAACGACCAGCCGTACCATCCGGAGGTCGTCCGCGTGCTGGAACCTCTGATCAGCAACGCTGCGTTTACCTATGAAAACCTGCAGCTCATGCTGGCGGAGGAACGCAAACAGCGCTATCTGGGGGCCATCGGCGCCATTCTGGATGTTTTTCATGCCACCTTGCCCGGCGACGAAATGCTGCGGGCGTGTCTCCAGGAGGTTCGGTCCGTGGTGCCCTTCGAGGCCGCTTTTTTATTACTGCGGGATCCCAAGCGCGCTGAAGAACTGATAGTCCAAGACGCCCTGGCGGTGGTGCCCGCGCGCCTGGCCAAGGGGGATCGTATTTTCGTCGCCGAAGGCAGCTTGCTGGACAAGTTGATGCGCCAGCAGAGCAGCCTCGTCACCACCGACGCCGGCGCCTTGAACGAAGAGAACCAGATCGAATTGATGGAGGATGGGGTGTCGCGGCCGATTCACCTGGCGGCGTTGAGATCCAAAGGCGGCGTGGAGGGCCTGCTGGCCCTGGTCATGCCGGCCGAGGTCCCCAGCCCCGACCAGGCCTTCGTGGCGTGGGCCGCCCGCTGCCTGGCGCTGGCCATCGAACACAACCGGCTGCGGGATGCCGTGGCCCGGCGCAACCGCGAATTGGATTCCATCCGTCAGATCGGCGGCGCCCTGGCCTCCTCCACCTTCGACATCCAACAGGTGCTCAACTACACCATGGAGATGATCCGCCTGATCATGAGTGTGGAGGCGGGTGCCCTCTACCTGGTCAAGGAGGGCGAACTGGAGTTCGCCGTGGCCTTCAACATCGATCCGGAACAGCGCAAGGCGGTGCGGCTCAAACTGGGCCAGGGCATCCCCGGTTATGTGGCTTCCCGGGGCGAATCGCTGCTGGTCAACGAAAAACAGCCCTCCTCCTATTTCATGCCCCAGATGGATGCCGACAAGAACTTTGCCGTCAAATCGGCCCTGTGTGTCCCCATGGTCTCCCAGGGACGGGTCATCGGCGTCATCGAAGTACTCAACAAAAAGGTGGGGGATTTTGATGCCGAAGACCGGGATCTGCTCCAGTCCATCGCCGCCTCGGTGAGTATCGCCGTGGAGAACGCCCACCTTTACAAGTCCACAGTCACCATGGCCGAAAACGAGCGCGGCATCCGGCGCATGTTCCAGAAATTTGTGCCCAAAGAGGTGCTGGAAAAGATCCTGCGCGGCTCGGACAAGGGTGTGGAGACCACCGAGGAGCTCAAGACCCTGACGCTGCTCAACGTCGATATCCGCGGTTTTTCCGGCCTGGTGAAATTGCTCGGCCCCCAGAAGACGGTCTCTTTGCTCAACGCCTTTTTCTCGATCATGGGCGGCATTGTCTTCAAACACCACGGCATCGTGGACAAATATCTGGGCGACGGCTTCCTGGCGATCTTCGGGGCTCCGGTATCCAGCATCGCCGACGCCGACAACGCCTTGAACGCCTCCCTGGAGATGCTGGCCAGTCTTGATGCCATCAACGGCGGCCTGGCCAAGGAGATGGGGGTCTCGCTCAAAATCGGCATCAGCGTGCATACCGGCGAAGTGGTGGTCGGCAATATCGGCTTCGACATGAAAATGGACTACACCGTGATCGGCGACGCGGTCAACGCGGTCTTCCGCCTGCAGGATATGGTGGCGCCATACCCCGATTCGATCTTCTTTTCCGAAAACACCCTGCGCGCCACGCGCAAGCACTTCACTTTCTTGGGGCTCGATGCCCGCCTGGGCGACCTGGAGATCTACGAACTGACCGGCAAGGCGAACTGACGCGCCTGGAAAAAGCCCCATGACAAATCCGCTTTGCGGGGCTATCTTACCTGCCATCGGACTTGCGCCCTTTCAACTCTTTTCATCGGAGCAATTATGGATTTCAATCTCCTGCAGCAACTGGTCGACACCCCCGGCGTCAGCGGTCGCGAAGAGCGTGTGCGCGACCTGGTTCATGAGCAGATGACCGCCCTTGGCGCGCAAACCACTGTCGACGCCATGGGCAGCCTCATCGGCCACCTGCCGGGCAAAGGTCCCAAAGTGGCCATGGTGGCCCATATGGACGAGATCGGTTTCCTGGTAAGTAAAATCGAATCCCAGGGATTCATCCGGGTGATGCCCGTGGGCGGGATCGATCCCCGGGTGTTCGGGGCCCAGAAGGTGATGGTGCACGGTCGCCGCGACTTGCCCGGTATGGTGGGCAGCGTACCGCCCCACTTGCTCAAGAAGGCCGGCGGCGGGGAGAACAAGGAGGCGGTCCCCATCGAGGAGAGTTTCATCGACCTGGGTCTGCCGGCCGAGGAAGTGGCGGCTCAGGTGCGGGTGGGCGACCCGGTGACCTTCGCCACGGCCGGCTGGCAGAACGAACACGCTTTTTTCGCCAAGGCGCTGGATGACCGCGTGGGGCTCTGGGTCATGCTTACGGCCGCGCGCCAGGCCCGACAGATCGACGCCGATCTTTTTCTGATCGCATCCACCCAGGAGGAGTACGGCTTGCGCGGGGCAGGACCGGCCATTTTCGGGGTGGGGCCCCAGATCGCCCTGGCCCTGGAGGGCACGGTGGCCTCGGATACCCCCGGACTGAAGCTGCCCCCCAACACCATGACCACGGCCCAGGGCAAAGGCGCCGAAATCCGGCTCACCGACCGCGGCATGATCGCCGACCGGCCCCTGGCCGATTTTCTCATGGGGCTGGCCGACCGCGCCCAGATCCCCTACCAGGTGATCGTCAAGAACACCGGAGCCACCGACGCCACCGCAGGGCAGGTGACCGGCCCGGGCGTGAAAGTGGGGACCCTGTCGGTACCCACGCGCTACCTCCACGCACCGGTGGGCATGATCCGCAAGAGCGATGCGGTCCACACGGTCGATTGGGTCCGGCTTTTCCTCGAGCATGCATCGGAGTTTATGGCCTGACCGTCTGTTGGGCTTCAGCGGTCCAGTCGGGCAAGATAGGAGGGGCCGCCCAGCAGCCGCACCTGCTCCTGGATATCGGCGGCCCGCTGCCAGACATAGGCGGACGGCGGAGAGACTTTATATTGGTTGGGATTGGGCAGCACCGCGGCCAGCAGGGCCGCCTGATAGCTGCTGAGCCTGGCCGGTGGGCGGCCGAAGTAACGCCGGCTGGCGGCGCCCACGCCGAAGGTGTTCGGTCCGAACTGGGCGATATTCAGATATACTTCCAGGATGCGCCGCTTGGGCCAGCACCCTTCGATGGCCAGGGTCAGCGCCGCTTCGAGCCCTTTGCGGACCCAGCTGCGGCCCGGCCAGAGGAATAGGTTCTTGGCCACCTGCTGGGAGATGGTGCTGGCGCCGCGAATCCGCTTGTGATTGCTGTTGTGCTCCATGGCATCGGCAATGGCCTCGAAGTCGAATCCCCAGTGATCGGGAAAACGCTGATCTTCGGATGCCACCACGGCGATGGGCATGGCCCGGGCGATCCGGGAATACGGCACCCAATCATAATCCACCTTTTCGCCCGAAATGAAATGGCCCACCATGAAGGCGCTGAAAGGCACCGGCACCCAGCGCAGCAAGACAATGAGGAACAGGGTAAACCCCGCCAGACCACCACAGGCCATGGCGATGCGTCTGGCCACGGGGGCCGCCCGGCTGTTTGGGGCCCTCTTCCGTCTGTTGGCAGCGCCCCTTGTGAACAAATTAAATCTCAACATGATCTTTCCAGATATCCGGCCGTTGTGCGCGCCATTCCGACCGGCGGGTGAATATATTATTAAAGTTGCGGATACTAAGGAAAAAGGCGTAGCCTTGTCAACAGGCGGGCCGCCGCTCTATCGATCCTTGGCCGGTGTCCAACCGGGGGCAATTTATGTGAGGTGTCTATGAAACGCAACAATGGGCAGATTCCAACCATCGTATTCGTCATGATCACGGCCGTGGCTTTGCTGGGTTCGGGTTGCGCCAAGAAACCCTTTTCAGAGGGTTGGCCTGTCCGTTATCAGGTAGTGAAGGTCCCGGGCTATGAACCCCAAGACTATTTGGTCCAAATGGAAACCGACGACGAAGCCGTCCGCTGCAATGCCATCTGCAATTTGATTCCGCTGGCCGGGGGGTACGGCGAACAACTGTCGCCAGCAACCGAAGCGCCCGAAACATCCCAGCCGGCGGTGGACGAAACGAACCTGAAGAGCGCCCGACTTGTTTACGCGCATATCAAAGCACAAATCGGAAGCCCGGATGGCGGCTGCCAGGCGGCAGCCCTGATTTTCCTTTCCGAGTTTGCCGCGGGCTATGCGGACAAGCAAGAGGTCATTCGACTGGCGTTATCCGTGAAAACCAAGGACCCGCGCATCCAATATGAGCAACTCCATGTCTTGGAAAGCGTCCATGATGCCCCTCATGCCCTGGATTCCGTCGCCCCTGGCGCTTTGAAACCTTTTCTCGACAGTTCGGACTGGATCGTCAGAGCCATGACCTATCGTCTGTTGTCGCATATTCCCTGCGACGAATTGCACCCCCGCCTGGTCCAGACATATCTGCACAGCCCGCTGGAGACCGATAAAATCCTCATTGCACATGCCTTTGGCCAAGGCTATGGGGGACTCGTCTTCGACCTGCTGCGGCGCGAGCTCCAGGAGAACCGGCATCAGAGGCTCAAGGCGCAATGGGCCGGCCTTCTTTTGGCCCACCGGGACCAGGCCGCCGCCCGCCGCTGGCTGTTCGCAGGCGATGGCGCCATTGACGAGGCCACCACCAAAGACATCCTCGATGCTTACTATGGCGTGCTGAATGCCCCGGCAGGCCAGCGATTTTTCCAGGAGCTGATTCTCTCCCGGCAATCCCGATGGTCAGATGCCCTGGACCCCGAGCGTTTCTATCGAAGTTTCTACAATGCGCTGGCCTGCGGGGAGAAGACCAACGCTCTGACCGATCTGCAGGCGGCGGTGATGAGCGACGAATCCCTCCAGAAACAGTGGCTGATATATCGCGACCGATACGACCGGGAGGAGCAAACGCAAGCGGCCCGGAAAAAGAGAGACGAACAGTTCAGCCAGCGAATCCTACCCAAGTTCAGCCTGCGGCTGGAGAAGTTTTTGAAAGAGAGCGAGCAACTTTTCCTGCACGAGGGAATGGACGCCCGGGAGGCGGCCGAAGCGACCCAGGGAATTCGGCAAATGCTGGAGCTTCTCCAAGAAGAACAACCCCGGAAATGACCTGGGATGCCCCTGTAGCATTTCGCGCGGCTCGGACTGCTGGGACCCGGAAACCTGGGAACCCATGGAGCAAATCCGGGATTCAGCGGGCAGAAAACAGATACAAGACCGTTTCCAGGCGGAAGAGCTCGCCTTTTTCAAGCCGCAGCCGGACTCCCTACTGCTTCATGACGTCCGCCTTGGGAATCTTCCCACATCTTTTCGAATTGGGCCACAGCTTCGGGCGCGTCCATGTGCTGGATCTCGATGGAATTCAAGACAAGGCAGGTCTCCGGCTTGACGCCCTGCTCCATAGCGGCGCAAAGCCGGTCGATAAGATCCATGTCCTCGAGTTTCGTCATGATGAGCTTGTCATCGTGGGCGGTGAGCCCCCTGACCAGCACCCGTCCTTCGGCCAGACAGGTGCAAGGGCCGGCCTTGATGGTGGCCAGCAGCGGCGCGGGTGCGTTTTCTTCCGCCAGAACGCCGAAGAGCAAAGCGCCTGTTTAATTAAGCTCGATATTACAAAGGCGGATACAAATATACATATTAGCATTGCGATAAAGCCGTAGCCAATAGATTGGGCATGTTTTTTATAAATTCAAAATAAAAATAGTCAAAGTCTGTCAAGGCAATTTCAATGCGAAGGGCAGGGCGCCTTGTCAGGGCCGCAGCCGCACTTCGTACTTCTTCACGAAGCCCACGGGATTGTAGGAGAGTTTGGCTTTGCGCAGCCCTTCGTCGCCGATGTCCTGCTCGCGGTTCACCAGATCGTACGTTTCAGGGGCATGGGCCAGGAACATCTGGTTGATGGCCTGGTAACTGCCCTTGTAGTCCGGGCACCCCTTTTCGAAGTGGATCACCAGGCTCTTGTCGGGCATGGTTTCGGCGATGGTGTAGGCCACCAGCACGTCGTTTGCCACGATGGCGCCGCCGGTGATGCCTTCCAGGCGGTGCCAGTTGTTGAGTACCCGGGCGATGGCCTTGTTTTCGGCGGCCAGGGTGTCATTGCTTTCGCAATCGCGCCAGGTGCACCAGTCTTCCTGCATGCCCAGGGCCTGTTCGATCATGGCCTCGCCCATGGGAAGATAGGTGTAGGTGTAAGAATTCAAGAACTGGTTGAGCAGATTTTTCTTCTTGTGGAAGCGGTTGCCTTTGAGCTCGACCAGTTCCCGGCGCTTGTAGAGATAGTCCCAATGATCGCGGCTCTCCAGCGGTGGCCGGGCCGGGTCGGTGAACGCGGAAAGCGTTGCGGCCAGGGGTTCCGGCACCCTCACGATGCGGTCCGCTATGCCGCGAGACGTATCGAGGGCCGAGGCCCAATCCACGGCATTCCAATCTCCTACCGGCGCCCACAACGCACGGACCGGCCGGCTCTGGCGGATCCACACCAGCCCATCGTCCCAGGCCCACTGCAGGCCGTACTCTTCGCCCCAGCCCCAGATGTTGATGAAGCTGTAGTCCGAGGCGATCTGGCCGCAGCGGGCCAGCCGATCGCGGTATGCGTGCTGCCGTTCCATTCCAATCGATTCGAAGTTCAGGGGCATGGCAAATCCTCGTCGTCTTTTCCACAGATCAAGAGCACATTGATATCCATTACATTCGTACCGGTGGGGCCGGTGATCAGCAGGTCGCCCAGCCGTTGGAAAAATGGATAGGCATCATTATTGGACAGATGGGCTCGGATGTCCAGTCCCGCCTGTCGGGCTCTTTGCAGACTGGTGTGGTCGGCAAAGGCGCCGGCGGCATCGGTGGGGCCGTCGCTGCCATCGGTGCCGGCGCTGAGCAGCACCACCGCTTCGAGACCGTCGATCAGGGGGCAGGCGGTCAGGGCGAACTCCTGGTTGCGGCCGCCCATGCCGCTGCCCCGGAGGCGCAGGGTGGTTTCGCCCCCGGACAGGATGCAGGCCGGCGAACGCACCGGCCCGTGGCCGCTCAATATCCGCCGGGCCAGGTCGGCGTGGTCGCGGGCCGCGGCATGGGTGTCGCCCTCCAGGCAATCGGTGAGCGTCCAGGGCGAGTATCCGAGGATTCGGGCCTGGTGGGCCGCGGCTGCCAGCGCCAGGCGGTTGCTGCCCACGATGAGGTGATGGGTGTGATCCCAGCGGTGGGTCTCGGCCTTGGGCGTCTCCACCCGCCGACCGGCGGCCCCGGCCTCGAGATGGGCGGGCACGGGAGGCGGCAGGAGCGGCGCGATGCCATGGCGCCGGACGATCTCCAGGCACTCTGCGAAGGTGGTGCTGTCCGGCACGGTGGGGCCGGAAGCGATCACCTCGGGCGCATCGCCGACCACATCGGAGAGGGCCAGAGTCACCATGGCGGCCGGTGCGGCGGCCTGGGCCAGGCGGCCCCCCTTGATCGCCGAGAGGTGCTTGCGCAGGGCGTTGATTTCCCGGATGGTGGCCTCCCGGGCGAGGAGCAGATCGGTGGCGGCCTGTTTGTCGGCCAGGGTCAAACCCGGGGCGGGCAGGGGTAGCAGAGCCGATCCGCCGCCCGAAAGCAGGACGATGATCAGATCCGTCGGCCCGGCCGCTTGCACCATCGAAAGGATACGCTGGCCGGCCGCCATGCCGTTGGCATCGGGCAGGGGGTGGCCGGCCTCGATGGTTTCGATGCGCCGCAGGGGCGCGGTATGGCCGTACTTCACGCTGATCAGGCCGGCATCGATGCGATCGCCCAAAAGTTCTTCCATGGCCCGGGCCATGGCCGCCGTGGCTTTGCCGGCGCCGACCACGAGGAGCCGGCCGGTTCGGGCGAGATCGAAGCAAGCGTCGCCCACATGCAAGCGATCTTGTTCCAGGCGGCAGCGCCGGCGGATGGCCTCGGCCGGCTGGGCGGCATGCAGCCCGGCGCGGAAGATCGCCTCGGCATGAGCGCGCATGGCGGCCGGAAGGCGGTTCCGGCGGGGTTGGGCATGGGAAGCTATGATTCGATCTCCATCTTCTTCTTGTACTGCACCCCGTAGCGCCGCATGCGGTTCCAGATGGTCACCCGGGTGACGCCGAGCAGGTCGGCGGCTTTGGACTGGTTGCCTTCGGCCGCTTCCAGGGCCTCGATCAGCTCCATACGCTGGATCTCCTGGCGGTTGAAGGCGCTGCGTCCGGCCGAGGGGGCGGCGCCGACAATACTGCCTTGCAAGCCCGGGGGCAGATGCCGGGGCCGGATCATGCGCTCCTGGCAGGTGACGAAGGCGTATTCGAAGGCGCTCTTGAGCTCGCGCACATTGCCCGGCCAGGCATGGGCCATCAGGCAGGCCATGGTGTCGTCGGCGATGCCTTGGATGGCCTTGCGGTTTTTCAAGGCGATTTTTTGAAAGAAGTGCTCGGCCAGCAGGGGGATGTCTTCCCTTCGCTCACGCAGGGGCGGCAGCAGGATGGGGATCACATTGATGCGGAAGAAGAGATCTTCGCGGAAGAGGCCCCTGCGGATCAGTTCGGGCAGGTTGCGGTTGCTGGCCGAAATGATGCGCACATCCACGGGGATGGGCGTGGCGTCGCCCACGCGTTCGATGATTTTCTCTTCCAGCACCCGCAGCAGCTTGATCTGGGTGGCCAGGGGCAGGTCGCCGATCTCGTCCAGGAAGATGTCGCCGCCGTCGGCCGCTTCGAAGCGGCCGGCCCGGCCCCGGTAGGCGCCGGTATAGGCGCCGCGGACGTGGCCGAACAGCTCGCTTTCCAGCAGCGACTCGGTGAAGGCGGCGCAGTTGACCTTGACGAAGGCTTTGCCGCTCCGGTCGCCGATCTGGTGGATGGCCTGGGCGGCCAGCTCCTTGCCTGTGCCGCTCTCGCCCAGGATGATCACCGGTGCGTCCGACTGGGCCGCGTTGGCGATCAGATCGAAGACCCGGTGCATGGCCGGGCCGGCGCCGATGATGCCGCAAAACCCATCGTCCGAGCGCAGCTGCCGTTCATAGGCCGCGATCTGGTTCTCCTTTTCGATCAGCTCGGTGATGTCGGTGATGGTCTCCACCGCGCCGATGCGGTCGCCTTTGTCGTCGTTGAGCAGGCAGGCGCTCTTGAGGGCGTGCATGATCGATCCGTCCTTGCGCACGATGACGCACTGGCGCCCCTTGACCGCTTGGCCCGCAAAGAGCGCGCACCGCTCTTCGCCCCCGTTGGCCCGGATGTTGCGGCAAACGTCGCAATTGAGGATGGAACAGTCATTGCCGATCAGTTCGGCCCGGCTGTATCCGGTGATGCGCTCCAGGGCGTCGTTGACCGAGACGATGATGCCCCGTTCATCCACGATCATCAGGCCGTCCCGGATGGTATTGACGACCGTCTTCCAGTAGCGGTCCAGTTCATGTTCGATCATGTGCAAAGGCTGACCTGTTAAAATTTAACACCTGCCAAAACGGCATTTTTTAGCACTTTAACACTCCCTGGGCAACCGTTCAATCCGACCGGCCCGATCCGGTCTTCAATGCCTTGATATATAAGGATGATATTTTGTGTGCATCTGTGCGATCGGTGGCACGCCAATTGCTGCACATGGCGCGGGCGATATGCCCGGGGGACCGACAATTTCCTTTCCCCCATCGTTTTTTTACGATATTTGAATAGACCCCGAAAGGAGCAGGGGAGTTGGCGGAAAGAGCGGATTTCAGCCTCGACTTCAGGGGCGCCATCACATCGCTGGCGTTGCTCAAGTTCAGCCGGGTTTTCCGGGAGATGAAATCGAGCCAGACCCTGGAGGTGCTGGGGCTGGATGTGGATGCGCGCAACGATCTGTTCAAGCTGATGCCGGTGGCCGCCTACGAACTGCTCTCCGTGGATGCAGGCGAAGACAGCTCCTTCCGGGTATACATAAGGAAAAGTTAAAGCGGTTGAGGCATTGAGGCCCATCGGGGCGCAGCGCCCAGGATGGAGAACCAAGAAAAATATTAGAGAGGATAGGGAAGCCATGAGTTTTCAAAAACGATTAGCATCAGGCGAATTTCTGGTTCTGGCGGAGATGAACACCCCCAAGGGCGTGGATATCTCTCAGCTGATCACCAATGCCCGCAGAATCAAGGGGCGGGTGGATGCCGTCGTCGTTCCCGACATGGACAACGGCGTCATGCGTATGAGCGCGCTGGCCGGCGGCGTTCTGATGCAGCAGCAGGGCATCGAGTCCATCATCCATGTTTACTGCCGCGACCGCAACCGCATGGCCCTGCAGGGCGACATCCTGGCCGCCCACGTGCTGGGCATCCAGAACCTGGTGGTGGCCAACAGCGAGCAGATGGCCAACGGCGATCATCGCGATGCCAAGCCGGTGAACGACCTGGATGAACTGGGCCTGGTGCAGGCCATCGCCTCGCTGCAAAAAGGCGTGGACCTGGCCGGCTTCGACCTGGAAGGCGCCCCCGCCTTCACCGCCGGGTGCACCATCGCGCCCTTCGCCGACGCCAACCAGATGGCGGCCGAACTGGCCCTGGCCAAGAAGAAGGTCGAGGCCGGCGCCAAATTCGTGATCGCGCCCCCCATTTTCGACCTGGCCTACTTCGATGAATTCCTGGCTGCGGCCAAAGGCCTCGGGGTCCCGGTGATCGCCACCATCTTCCTGATCAAATCGGTGGGCATCGCGCGTTACATGGCCCTCAACGAGCCGGGCGCCCGCATCGGCGAAGAGCTCATCGGCCGCATCCGCAAGGCCTCCGATCGCGAGAACGAGTGCCTCAAGATCGCCGGCGAAACCATCGCCGCCCTGAAAAAGAAAGTGGCCGGCGTCAAGATCGAAACCCACGGCTGGGAACACCGCCTGGCGTCGATTCTCGATTACGCCGGAATCTGATCGGGTTCCAATGAAATCCGAAGAGCGTTTGTAGATATATAAATTGAAGGCAGGCGGCTCCACGCGCTTTGCCGAACAGGAGAGTGAGCAAGGTACCATGATAGACCACAACACAGACCCCCAACAGAGAGTTCTCGTCATCGGCGGCGGCGTTGCAGGGATCAAGGCTGCCATGGACTTGTCGGAAGCGCGCAAAAACGTGCTGCTCGTCGACAAGGCCGCGGCCATCGGCGGCCTGATGACCCAGCTGGACCGCACCTTCCCGACCAACAACTGCGACCTGTGTACCATCTCGCCGCGCCTGTCCGCCGGCGCCCGGCAGCAGCACATCGAGCTGATGCCCATGACCCAGGTCACGGCGCTGGAAGGTGAGGCCGGCAATTTCACGGTCACTTTGACCAGCGCGCCCCGTTACATCGACCTGGAGAAATGCACGGCCTGCGGCGAGTGCCACAAAAAGTATCCCGAATGCGTGCGTTTCACCCCGGGTTTGGACCACCGGGCGCCCACCTGCATGCGCTATCCCCAGGCGACCCCCCAGGCCTTCTCCATCGACATGGCGGCCTGCAAGGACGTAGAGGGCCTGGTGAAGGTGTGCCCGGCCGGTGCCATCATCCCCAACGATACCGAGCAGCAGCACACGCGTTTCGTGTCGGCCGTCATCCTGGCCGCCGGCGCCGAGCTGTTCGCCCCGGGCAAGCTGGACCACTTCGGCCACGGACGCTACCCCAACGTGGTCACCGGCCTGGAGTACGAGCGTATCATGTCCGCCTCGGGGCCGACCCTGGGCGAACTGGTGCGGCCGTCCGACCAAAAACAGCCCAAACGGGTGGCCTGGATCCAGTGCGCCGGCTCCCGCGGCATCAACCGTGAGGATGTTTCCTACTGCTCCAGCGTCTGCTGCATGTACGCCCTCAAGGAAGCCATCGTCACCAAGGAGCGCTTCAAGGACGACATCGAGACCACCATTTTCTACATGGACATGCGAACCTTCGGCAAAGACTACGAAGCCTACTACCAGCGGGCCAAGGATCGCTACGGCATCCGCCTGGTGCGCTGCCGGCCCCACAGCATCATCCCGGCCGCCCAGACCCAGGATCTGCAGATCTCCTATGCCAAGGATGAGGAGAGCGGCCTGATCACCGAAGAGTTCGACATGGTGGTGCTTTCCACCGGTTTCCGGCCGGCCGAGGCCACCAAGCAGCTGGCCAAGACCCTGGGCATCGAACTCAACGTGCATCACTTCACCAAGAGCGGCAGCTTCGAACCGGTGGGTACGACCAAACCGGGCATCTATGTCTGCGGCGTACTGGAAAGCCCCAAAGACATTCCCGAAACCATGGTGCAGGCCAGCGCCGCGGCCTGCATGGCTGCCAAGCACCTGGCCAAGGGAGAGGCGGCCGTCGAGATCGAAGACGAGTATCCGCCCGAACGCGATGTGTACGGCGAAGCGCCGCGCATCGGCGTGTTCGTGTGCGATTGCGGCCAGAACATCGGCGGCGCCCTGGATGTGGACGCTGTGGTGGCCGAAGCCAAGAAGTATCCGCATGTCATGCTGGCCGAGATGAGCGGCCACGGCTGCGGCAAGGACGCCCTGGAGCGCATCCAGCAGGCGATCAAGGAGCACAACCTCAATCGGGTGGTGGTGGGCGCCTGCTCGCCGCGCACCCACGAAGGATTATTTCAGGAGACCATCCGAAGGGCCGGCTTGAACAAGTACCTGGTGGAGATCGCCAACATCCGGGACCAGAGCGCCTGGGTGCACAGCGGCTCCCGTGAACTGGCCACCGCCAAGGCCAAGCAACTGGTGCGCATGGCGGTCGCCGGCGTGGCCAAATCCGGACCGCTCAAGGATCACCAGCTGCCCATGAACACCGACGTGCTGGTGCTCGGCGGCGGCGTGGCCGGCCTCAATTCGGCCCTGGAACTGGCCGACAAAGGCTTCAAGGTGGTCCTGGCCGAACGGACGGGCCGCCTGGGCGGTCTGGCCGCTATCGTGCGGCGCAACCTGGAAGGCGACGACGTGCAGGCCTACGTGCGCCAGCTGGTGGCCAAGGTGCAGTCCCACAGCCTGATCGAAGTGGTGACCAACGCCATCGTGGTCGATCACAGCGGCATGCCCGGCAAGTTCACCACCGGCTTTCAGATCGGTCCGCGCATGTACTACCGCCAGATCGAACACGGCGCTACCGTGTTGGCCACTGGCTCTTTGGCCAACCGTCCCAAACAGTATCTCCTGGATCGCCACAAGGCGGTCCTCACCCAGCTGGACCTGGACGGCGTGCTGGAAGATCAGCCGGCCCAGGTCAAGGAGTGGCAGACCGTCGTCATGATCCAGTGTGTCGGGTCCCGTACTCCGGAAAACCCCAACTGCTCGCGCATCTGCTGCCAGACGGCCATAAAAAACGCCCTGCGGCTGCTCGACCTCAACCCCGAGATGCGGCTCTTCGTGCTCTACCGCGACATGCGCACTTACGGCTTCAGCGAAGATGCCTACATCGAAGCCCGCCGCCGCGGCGTGATCTTCGTGCGCTATGCCCCCGAGACCCCGCCCCAGGTGGCCGAGGCCGGCAACCAGGTGACGGTAAGCTTCACCGACCCGATCCTGCGGCGCCCGGTGGAAGTCACCGCCGATCGTCTGGCCCTTTCCACCGGCTTGATCGCCGACGAGGAAACCACCGAAGACCTGGCCGCCATCTTCCATCTGCAGCGCACCGAAGACGGCCACTTCCTGGAAGAGCATGTCAAGCTCAAACCGGTGGACATGTCGGTGCCCGGCTTCTTCATGGCCGGCAGCGCCCACTCGCCGCGCAATATCCGCGAGAGCATCACCCAGGCCCAGGCCGTGGCCGGCCGGGTACAGTCCCTGCTGGCCCAGAAGACCATCAACCTGGGTGCGGTGGTGGCCCGGGTGGAAGGCGAAAAGTGCGCCACCTGCCTCGCCTGCGTACGTGCCTGTCCCTATAACGTTCCGTTTATCAACGAAAATCGCCAATCGGAAATCGATCCGGCCAAGTGCCACGGTTGCGGCGTCTGCGCGGCTGAGTGTCCGGCCAAGGCGATTCAATTGTGCCATTTTGAAGACGAACCGATTCTGGCCAAGCTGGAAGGGTTGCTGGAAAGGATAGCCTGATGGAAAACTTCGAACCCGTCATCGTGGCCTTCTGCTGCCACTATTGTGCCTACACCGCGGCGGACATGGCCGGTAGCATGCGCCTGAGCTACCCGGCCAACGTCAAGATCGTGCGCGTGCCGTGCAGCGGCAAGGTCGATACGATTCATATGATGAAAGCCCTGGAAAAGGGCGCCGACGGCGTAATGGTCGCCGGCTGCCTGGAGGGCGACTGCCACTTCAAAAGCGGCAACACCAAGGCCGCCCGCCGGGTGGTCTTCGTGAAGAAATTGCTGGAAGAGATCGGCATCGAGGCGGAACGGCTGGCCATGTTCACCATGTCCGCCGGCATGGGCACCCGTTTCGCCCAGGTTGCCGGAGAGTTCACCGAACAGATTCGCAAATTAGGCCCCAACCCCGTGCGCGCCGGCCTCAAAGCCCGGAAAGCCGCGGAGAAGGTCGCCTAGGCCAAATAAAGGAGAATAAGAGACCATGATTACAGCTGAACGGAAACCGTTGGCGGAGATCATCGACAGCATCGACGCGTACAAGCGCATCCTGCTGGTGGGATGCAACGAGTGCGTGACGGTCTGCGCGGCCGGCGGTCGCAAAGAGGTGGCCACCCTGGCCTCGGCCCTGCAAATGGATTTCATGAAGCGGGGCAAACACATCGACATTCGTGAAATGACCCTGGAGCGCCAGTGCGATCCCGAGTACGTGGAACAACTGGCTCCCTACATCGACCAGGTCGACGCCGTGATCTCCATGGCCTGCGGCTGCGGCGTGCAGGAAGTGGTGCGGCGTTTCAAGGCCAAACGGGTCTACCCGGCCGTGAACACCAAGTTCATGGGCGCTTCCGAGCGCCCGGGCGTCTGGGCCGAGCGTTGCCATGGCTGCGGCAACTGCCTGCTGGGCCTCACCGGCGGCATCTGCCCCATCGCGCGCTGCTCCAAGAGCCTGATGAACGGTCCTTGCGGCGGATCGTCCAAGGGCAAGTGCGAAGTGAGCAGCGAAATCGACTGCGTCTGGCAGCTGATCTGGGACCGGCTCAAGGAGTTGGGCATCCAGGATCGGTATGAAGACGTCATCATGGCAAAGGACTGGAGCACGGAAAGAGGCGGCGGACCCCGCAAGATCGTGAGAGAGGATTTGGCACAATGAAAACTGACAGCGTATTGGAAAAAGTCTTTAAGTCCGGTCAAATTGCGGTCACGGGCGAGTGCGGGCCGCCCCGCGGTACCTCGGTGGCCAAAGTCAAAGAGAAGGCCGAACTGCTGCGCGGCTATGTGGATGCGGTCAACATCACCGACAACCAGACCGCCATGGTGCGCATGTCCAGCTTCGGCGCCAGCCTCATTCTGAAGCAGATGGAGATGCAGCCGCTGATGCAGATGGTCTGCCGCGACCGCAACCGCCTGGCCATGCAGAGCGAAATTCTGTCGGCCTATGCCCATGGCGTCAACACCATGCTGTGCCTGTCGGGCGACCACTGCAAGTTCGGCGACCACCCCATGGCCAAGGGCGTCTACGATCTGGATTCGGTCCAACTGATCCAGATGGTGCGCAAGATGTGCGACGAAGGCAAGTTCCAGGGCGGCGCCGCCATCCTGGAGCCGCCCAAGATGTTCATCGGCGCCGCGGCCAACCCCTTCGCCGACCCCTTCGAGCTGCGCGTCGCGCGCCTGGCGAAAAAAGTCAAGGCCGGCGCCGATTTCATCCAGACCCAGTGCATCTTCAACCTCGACAAGTTCGAACAGTGGATGAAGGGCGTGCGCGAGCGCGAGCTGCACAAGCAGATCTACATCATGGCCGGCGTCACCCCGATCAAATCGGTGGGTGCGGCCCGTTACATGAAAAACAAGGTGCCCGGCATGGATGTCCCCGATCACATCGTGGATCGCATGGCCAAGACGCCCAAGGAGAAGCAGGCCCAGGAAGGCATCAACATCTGTGTCGAAATGATCCAGCGGCTCCTGTCCATCGAGGGCGTGGCGGGTATTCACATCATGGCCATCGAATGGGAATCGGCAGTGGCCGAAATCGTTCAGCGGTCCGGCCTCTACCCGCGGCCCAAGGTTTAGTTTGCAAGGTGCAAGTGGTTGAAGGCCCCTGGCGGCTGCCAAACTTTTTTCTTTCCGGTATCGGATGGGTTTGATATTTTGGTTCAGCTGAAATATGAAGCCTTGGATATCCGGCAAACTGCCAGAGGTCTTCAGCCCTAAGCCGAAACTTACCCAACACTTCAGGAGGTCCAACACAATGAGCAGCAAGCAATTGATTCTAGTCGTCGATGACGATCCCGATCTGGTAGAGTCGGTCAGCATGAAGCTGGAGAGCAAGCAGTATCGGGTCGCCAAGGCCTACGACGGCGTGGAAGCCTGGGAAAAAATCAAAAAGGAACGGCCGGCGCTGATCATTCTGGATGTCATGATGCCTCGGAAAAACGGTTACGTTCTGTGCAACGAGATCAAGAACGACCCGACCTACAAGGACATCGTGGTGGTGTTGCTGACCGCCGTGGCCGACGCCGTGAAGAATACCAGCTATACCCATATGGACGGGAAAAATACCCTGGCCGATGATTTCATTCCCAAGCCCATCGACCTGGATAAGCTGATGGAGATCGTGTCGGACAACCTGGGCTAACGGGTGTCCGTGTCGCCCTTGCCCGGCCGGCGCCTTGTGCGGAATCGGCCGGGTGGACGGGGCAAGGCCTCGTTCCGGCAGGCCCGGCCCAACGGGTTCCATCGGTCCCATACCACCCGGCCCGCCACACGCCGCGGTGAGGATCAGCGCCACCCGGGGAACTTCTGAACCGCCGGCGGGAGAAGCTTGCGCAAGCGTGCTTTTTGCCAAGGGAAAAGAGCGACAAGAGCCTGGCTCTCAACGCTGCTTGCACCTTGGCAATAGCTTTTCAGGCCCATGGGGGGCGTCGTTGTCGCTATTCGTGTTGTGGCCGGCGGGTTCCATGGCCCGGTTCGAGATATGGATCTGATACAGGATAAGATTGCCATCAATGGCCTGAAGCTGAGCGAGGCCCTGATCCCCATGTGGGTGCGATTGCCCCGGGGGTCCCACGCGCCGGTTTCTCGAATTTGCAGGATACTGAGCGAAATTCAAGTGAATCTGGCCTATATGACCACGTCGGGCGTCGGCTCCCCCCAGCCGGCCGTGTGCTGTATCGACCCGGAGGATCACCCCAAAGTAGAAGCACGGCTGGCCCAGGATGCGGAGTTGCGCGCGCTCGTTACCTTCGGCGATCCGGTGGGCCTGCTCTCCCTCTTTCCGCACCGAGCCAATTTGAAATTGCTGGGGGTGGCGTTGGCCGCCCTGAATGAGAGCGGCGTGACGATCCATGGCCTGGCCTCCTCCATCGCCGCTTTGACGTTCATCGTCGATTTCGACGACCTTGAAAAGGCAGCCACCATCTTGCAGCATAGTATGCTGTTGCCCCAGGAACACCAGCCGATGCGGCCGGAGTTCAAAGTGCGACAGGAGGGTATCTCACGGTAAGGCGCTCCGGCGTCCCTCGGAACGGGCAGGCGGCCCCCTGCGCCCGCCCGCGGGAGCTCAGGAAATGGAAACCATTGCCGTCTATTGGGAATCCAAAATTCGCACCTACGGATTCAATCTGTTTGAAGATGTGGGCCTGCACCGCATCGACGTGCAGGCCGAGGATCTGATGTCCTGGGCCGGAATGCTCCAGGCGACGGCCGAGGATGAAGCCGGCTTCCGGCTGGTGTGGTGCCAGCGCGAACCCCAGGGGCTGATCACCTTTTTCCTCGTGTGCAATGACGCGGCCTGGTCCGGCCCGTCCCCCCCAGACACCCAGACCCCGGCACCGCCGACGACCCGCACCCCGGCCGATGTGATCTGTTTTCAGGGGCCCCATTTCGGTGACCGCTACGGCATCATGGATTTTACCTATCAGGCCCTGGCCGAGGCCGAAGTGCCGTTGCTGGGCGTGGTCTGTTCGGTGGCTTCCATCTATCTGGTGATGCCGGCCGGGTGGGGCGGCAAAGCCCAGTCCCTGCTCAAGGCCGCATTCGAGATCCCAAAGTCGGTAAGAGAATGAACGAGAGATTATTCGAAGAGTTGGATTGGCGCTTGCGGGTTTTCGACAGTCTGTCGTTTCCCACCCTGATTCTCAAACCCGACAAGATCATCCTCACGGCCAACCAGATTTTTCTCCAGAGACATGGCGTGACCTTGGAGCATATCGTCGGCAAGCACTGCCACGAGGTGTTTTACGGCGGCGACTCCTGCCCCAACAAAGTGTGCCCTTTCACCAAAGTCTTAAGCGAGAAAACCGGGACGTCGGTCATGCGCCGCCACACCACGCGCACCGGCAAGCGGCTCTATGAGGACCGGGTCTTCTCGCCGATTCTGGACGACGACGGCAACGTGGCCTACATCATGGAGAGCGTGCGGGACGTCACCCGCCAGAAGAACCTGGAGCTGGCGCTCAAGGAGACCGAAGCCTTCGTCGAAAAGGTGATCCTGGGCTCGCCCATCGCCATCGTGGCTGCCGATCGCTACGGGCACATCCTGCTGATGAACCCGGCCGCCGAAGAACTCTTCGGCTATGCCAACCCTTTCGCCGTGCGCCATATCACCGCCGATCAACTCTACCCGCCGGGCATTGCCAGCAGTATCATGCGCCAGCTCAAGGACAACAAGGGCAAGCTGCCCGCCATCGAGAGCACCATCATCAACTCCATCGGCGAGCGGATTCCGGTGGAACTGACGGCTTCGATCATCTACGAAGATGACGAAGAGGTCGCCACCGTGGGCATCTACACCGATCTGCGTGAAAAGCGCGCCGTGGAGAAGAAGCTCAAGGAGACCCGGGCGCAGCTGGCCCAGTCCGAGAAGATGGCCTCCCTGGGGCAGTTGGCCGCCGGTGTGGCCCACGAGATCAACAACCCGCTCACCGGCATTCTCTTCTACGCCACACTTAAGCTGGAGAATTTGAGCACCGAAGATCCCGAGCGCGCCGACGTGCAGGCCGTCATCGACGACGTCAAGCGCTGCAAGGAGATCGTGCAGAACCTGCTGGCCTACAGCCGCCAGTCCAGCCCCATGAAGGACATCATCCAGCTCAACGCCATCGTCAGCCAGAGCCTGACCCTTATCCGGGACCCCAAGATGTTCCGCAACGTGCGCGTGGAGCGGGAGTTTTCCGAAGATATGATGCTGGTGCACGTGGACAAGAACCAGATCAGCCAGGTGATCATCAACCTGGTGATGAACGCGGTCAGCGCCATGGACGGCACCGGCGTGCTGACCCTGCGCACCTATCGCGACAAGGCCGCCAACCGCGCCTACCTGGAGGTGATCGACACCGGCTGCGGCATACCTCCGGAAAATATGAGCAAGATCTTCGATCCCTTTTACACCACCAAGAAGCCGGGCGAGGGCACCGGCCTGGGGTTGAGCACGGCCTACGGCCTGGTCAAAGAAAACAAAGGCGAGATCCGCGTGAAGCAGACCAGCGCCCAGGGCACCACTTTTCTTCTGGAGTTCGAGCTCTACCAGACAATCCAAGACATCGAACCGACATAAGGAATTTGATCCGTGGCACCATCCGATCCAAAAAGCGTTACCAACGGCGGCAGTATGGAAGATTTCAAAAAACCCAGCGTTCTGATCGTGGACGACGAAGATCGTATCCGGCAGGTGTGCAGCAAGATGCTGACCAACGAAGGCTACGACGTGGCCCAGGCGGCCAATGCCGAAGCGGGCCTGGCCATGGTGGCCAAGCGCCACTACGACATCATCCTGCTCGACCTGCTGATGCCGGGCATGTCCGGGCTGGAGGCCCTGGGCCATATCCGTGCCGATCATCCGGACACCGTCGTGATCGTGATCACCGGCTACGCCACCCTGGACCACGCCGTGGATGCCATGAAGAACGGCGCCTTCGACTTCGTCTCCAAGCCCTTTTCGCCCCAGGACCTGCGCCTGGTGGTGACCAAGGCCATTGAGCACACCCGCACCCTGCAGGATATCGCCAACGAGAAGTCCCGCATGCGGACCATGATCAACCACCTGTCCGGCGGCGTCATGACCACCGACACCCGCAGGCAGGTGGCCCTGGCCAACCATGCCTTCCTGAATCTCATCGATTACCGCGGCCCCAGCCCCATCGGCCGGCCGGTGGATGAACTGGTGACCGACGAAACGCTGCTGGCCATGATCGACAAAGCCCTCTCCATGCCGCTGGATCAGTTCGCCGAAGCCACCGAAGAGATCGTCGTCCAGCCCGAGGGGCAACCGGGCGCCGAGCGCATCATCGGTGCCCGCTGCGTGCCGTTCCGCGACCGCCTGGGCCGCAACCTGGGCACCATCACCGTGCTGCACGACATCACCGCCCTGAAGAAGATGGACCAGATGAAGTCCGACTTCGTGGCCCTGGTCTCTCATGAGATCCGCGGACCGCTCAACTCGGTGCTCATGCAGCAGAAGGTGATCCTCGACGAACTGGCCGGGCCGGTCAGCGAAAAACAGCGGGAGATCCTCCAGCGCGCCTCGGAGAAGATCCAGGCCCTGGTGACCCTTTCCAGCGAACTGCTCGACCTTTCCAAGATGGAGTCGGGCCTGATCAACATGGAGAAGGAGAACCTCGATCTGGCCCCCATCCTGGCCGACCAGGCACTTTTTCATCTGCCCAAGGCCCAGGCCAAGGGCATCAGCCTGGAACTGGCGCCGTTGCCCAACCTGCCGCCGGTCCTGGCCAACCGCACCAACATGGAAGAGGTGCTCTCCAACCTCATCACCAATGCCATCCATTACACCCCCGAAAAGGGCCGCGTGATCGTCTCGGCCCGGCGAGAGGCCGACTACGTCTGCTTCAAGGTCAGCGACACCGGTTTCGGCATCGCCCCCGAAGACCTGCCGCGCATCTTCGACCGCTTCTACCGGGTCAAGAACGAGAAGACGCGCTTCGTCATCGGCACTGGTCTGGGTCTGCCCATCGTCAAGAGCATCGTCGAAGCCCACCACGGGCGCATCGAAGTCGCCAGCGAACCGGACAAGGGCAGTACTTTCGCGGTGTACATACCCATCGTGCAGAAGTAGGGGATAAATCCGCAGGAGGTCGAACTTGAACCGAATTCTCATTGCGCTCTTCACGCTCTCACTGCTCCATGCGGCCGGTGCTGCGGAGGCGGCGGAGCCCCGTCGGGCGATTGCCCCCACCCGAACCATTCCCGCCCAGGTTGCGCCGGCCGCCATCGATTGGTCGGCCTGCCGCAAGGCCGCGGCCTCCGGCAGCGCCATGGCCATTGCCGGATGGCAGCAGCAAGCCGTGCTGAAAGCGGTGGTGGTCAACGGGCCCGCGGCGAGCGGCGGCATCGTGAGCGGACCTGCGCTTCAGCCCCTCATGGAGTCGATGATGACGGCGGCCGGCGTTCCGGCAGCGGTGGCCAAAGGATTTGCGGCGCCGGTGTCCGATGCATGGCGCATTTGGGTGGCGAGCCTGCGGGTGCCGGGCCTGAACTGGTATCCGGCGTTCAGCTGCTTTGCCGGGCCCGCGGCGCCGCCTACGCCCAACGTGCCCATGCCGCTGGTCGCGCTGGCCGGCAATTCCGAATCGCTCTCGGCAGCCGGGCTCAAAGCCGCCATCCGGCAGGCCCTTGGCCCCCAGGCCCAAGACCCCCAGGCAATGGCCGCCATCGAAGGATTCGCCGATGATTTCGCCCTTCGCTTCACCAGGTACCTCACGAGCGTCAAGGTCACCAATGTAATGGCCAATGGGCCTGTGCCGGCCTATGCGCCGCCCTATGGCCCCAAATGCGGGCCGGTGGTCGGCGGCAGCGGGAACATGATGCCGGGCGGGTTCGTCGGCGCCTGGTAGCGGGTCGAACAGCAATTGGCGTTCGACGAAATGGCCCCTGCCAATCGCTTTAAAAGGCGACATGCCTTTTTTAAAGGCGATACTGCAGGATTCCAATCCGTTGCCGCTTTTTCCCAAATGCACGCACAATTATTTCTCCGAATTATGCGGCTGTCCGCATCACACCGATAATTGCCGTAAAAGCCGGACTGAGGACAGGACTTGAAACGGCCGAGGGCTGGGTACAGCAGTGACCGAAGCAATTGCGGCGCAATTGAAAACAGTTTGATTTATATGCGAATATATGCTGCAAATTTGAAATCGAATCTGTCGAGTCCATCACCTATCAACAAAATGAGTTGTCATCTATCCAGGGCTGTTTCCACGACACGGCAGATTCACACCCATTCCATCTGATTTCGGTGCGCTGTTTCACTTGAGCCGCCAAATTACGCTTATGGACCCGACCGACATCGCCGCAAGAAGCGGCTATCCGGTTGATAATAATGTGATGAATTCAATAACACCAAGCAAACAGGAAAAGCGATATGGCATTTTCAGAAGCAGATTTGCAAAGAATTAAAAAGCTTGGTGGCGGATTATGCGGAAAAAGAACTCCAGAAAAGCTTCGCGATGAATTGCGGTTTGAATATGAAATAGAAAAACAAAATGTCATAATGCATGAAGTGCGTCCAGCATGGAACAATCCATCTGAATATAAAAATCCGCCTATGGCAAAGCTATCTTTCATAAAAAGTCAAAAACTGTGGAAGTTGTATTGGAAACGAGCGAGCGGAAAGTGGGAAAAGTATCAGCCCAACGAATCAAACAAAGATTTAGGTGTGTTAATCAAAGAAATGGATAAGGATACATTTGGCTGCTTTTTCGGATGAAGCGGCTGATAACCTCGACCTGTAACGGATCGGGGCCAAAAAGCGGCAGCTCCCGCTGAGGCCGGTCGATATCGCGTCGAGCAAACCTCGGCGCATCTTGCAGGGTGAAAGTCCCTGTCGGGAGGCGAGCAGTAATGCTTGTCTTCAAGGGATAGGCACCCACCTGCATTGAGCCTTGGACCCATGGCGGGCGGCGGGTAGCATAGCAGTGAACAAGATGGGTTAAACGCAGACAGAGAATCTTGCAGTCCGCAGGTCGGATCGCGCACCCTGAAGTGCCGGCACAGCTTCGAAATGAAACTTCCGTACGGCGAGGGTTTCAACGCGCAGGGTGACCTACAAAAAGGGATAAATCATGAACCCATTATGGATTTTCGCCGCTTTTCTATTTGGTGCTGTCATCAGCAGGATCGGTTTGCCTCCCCTCGTGGGGTATTTGCTGGCCGGATTTGCACTTAACAGTATCGGTGTTACCGGCGGCGAACAACTGGAAACCATAGCTGATGCGGGTGTTACGCTGCTTCTGTTTACCATCGGCCTGAAGCTGAAGATGAAAAGCCTTGCAAAACCCGAAGTTTGGGCCGGTACTTCCGTTCACATGATTTTTACGGTCATCCTTTTCGGCTTTCTGATCCGGATGCTCGGGATTTCAGGGGTACCCCTCTTTGACCAGCTTACCGGACAGACATCGCTGCTGATCGCGTTCGCCCTGAGTTTTTCCAGCACGGTCTTTGCCGTGAAAGTGTTGGAAGAAAAAAAGGAGATGTCCTCACGGCACGCGGCTGCTGCCATCGGCATCCTGATTATGCAGGATATCATTGCGGTTGTTTTTTTGGCGACCTCCACGGGAAAAATTCCCTCGGTGTGGGCCGTGCCGCTTTTCATCTCGCTTCTGGTGGCAAGGCCGATTCTAGGAAGACTTATGGCGATGTGCGGTCACGGCGAACTGCTGATGCTTTTCGGTATCCTGATGACCGTCGCCGGATACAGCGGATTTGAACTTGTCGGGGTGAAGGGCGATCTTGGAGCGCTGGTGGTGGGAATGCTCTTCGCTGCTCACCCCAAGGCTCCGGAGCTGGCCGACCGGCTGCTGGGATTCAAGGATTTATTCCTGACCGGCTTTTTTTTGAACATCGGCCTTTCCGGCGCACCAACCCCCACAGGGTTCATAATCGCGCTGCTGCTGGCCCTGGTCATGCCGCTCAAGACCGGGTTGTTTTTTATCCTCCTTACCCGTTTCAAATTGCGCGCCCGCACCTCATTGCTTGCCTCCCTCAGTTTGTCGAATTACAGTGAATTTGGACTGATTGTCGGATCGATCGGCGCTGCCAACGGTTGGATCAGCAGTCAATGGCTGGTGGTAATCGCCATTGCACTTTCACTCACCTTCATCATGGCAGCCCCCTTGAACACAGCCTCGCACCGCATATATGCGCGTGTGTCAGGCCGTCTCAAATTTATCGAGACTTCGACCCGCTTGCCGGAAGACGAACCCATCGATCCGGGCGACGCCGAAATAGCGATTCTCGGTATGGGCGGCGTCGGGACAAGCGCCTATGATGAAATGCGGCGGCGATATGGTGATATCGTGATCGGTCTCGATTTCAACATGGAAAAGGTGGCTGAGCACCAGCAAAAAGGAAGGCGGGTGTTTCTCGGCGACGCCAGCGACAGTGATTTCTGGAAGCGCGTCGAACCTTCCAAAAGCAGGGTATGCCTGGTTATGCTGGCCCTGCCCGACCCCAGGACAAGTATCTTTTCGATTCAGCAGATGAAGGAAAGAGGCTATAAGGGCCAGATCACCGCGTCTGTCCGCTATGAGGACCAAATGCATCTTCTGAAAGATGCCGGAATCGATGCCGTCTACAATTTATATGAAGAAGCAGGCATTGGCTTTGCCGACCATGTGTGCGCGCACATGGATTTTTGCAAACTTAAAAAAGATGGCATTTGAACAAATTGTCTATCAGGCTTTTGAAAAACAGGCATCGGGCTCTCCGGCAAGGCGCGGTTTTCGAATAGCGCAGCATGCACGGCGCATGTGGGCATTTTCGAAAACCGCGCACCGCTGCATGGCGGCCATAAGAGAAGCATTGCTGCACTCTTGCGGCCTTTGTTCGGCTTTTAACCGGTCCCCCGCTTATCTGTCGCAACTTCGGGGCGTCGATCCATCGAGACAGTCGAAGTCGTAAATCTTCGAGGATGAATTTGCGGGCCGTAAGACGGGATTCCGACGACAGCTGCAAATTGTACGTTCTTGGCAAATTATTTGGTGACGACGCTGCATGGGATCGTTTATTGTGATCTTGCAGGACGTTCCGCCCCGTGCGGACCAGGGCCCACTCCGGCTTTATCGATGGGGAATGGCAAGTAATAAAAAGGGTAAGCCGTATGGACCGCAAACCCAGCTTTGAGGAGCTCGAACAACGGATCCGTGAACTTGAAAAACTTGCGTCCCAGCCCGGGCGGGCCGAAGGATCGGCATGGGAAAATCGGCAACTGCTCGAAGATCTCATCGAAAACAGCGGGAACCTGATCGTCATCAAGGACCGTGAAGGGGTCAACCGCCTCGTCAACCACAAATGGGAGGCGGTCACGGGGGTTAGCCGGGAACAGGCGCTGGGGAAAAGCGACGACAGGCTGTTTCCGCCGAAGGTCGCCGCTGCATTCCGCAAGAACGACCGTCTCGTCATCGAAACGGGCGCCACCATCGAAGTCGAAGAGACCCTGGAAGCCCCCGAGGGTATAAAGTATTTCATCTCCATCAAATTTCCCCTGGTCGGTGATGACGGCACCATTACGGGCCTTTGCGGCATCATCACCGACATCACCGACCGCAAGCGGGTCGAAGAGGCGTTGCGGGAAAGCGAACGAAAGTATCACTCGCTTTACCACAACGCCCAGGTGGCCCTGTTCCGAGTCGATTCCGACGGCCGGCTGATCGAGATCAACCAGCGTTACGCTGAGCAGGCCGGCTATGCCGACGTGGCGGATTGCATGGCGGCATTCAGCCCCGCAGATGGGTGGGTGGCCCCCCACGCCAGGGCCGAGTTCCTCAAGGCCATCAGAGAAAAAGGATCGGTCAGCGATTACGATACCAGAATCCGCCGCAAAGACGGCACCATCGTTTGGGTGCTCATTTCCGCCGCATTCTTTCCGCAAGAGGGGTTCATCGAAGGCTCTATCGTCGATATCACCGACCGGAAGCAAATGGAAGAGAACCTCCGGCGAAGTGAAGCGGTCCAGCGGAAGATGGTAGCCAACATCGGCGATGTGATCGTGATCATCGACCGGAACGGCATCAGCAGGTACAAGAGCCCCAACATCGAAACACACTTCGGGTGGAAACCCGAGGAGGTGGTCGGAAAAGAGACCTGGGATCTCGTCCACCCGGACGATCTCGCGGCCATGCGCCCGTTCTTCATGGCGTTGATGGACAACCCCGGCATCATGAAGACCACCGAATGCCGCTATAAGTGCAGGGACGGCAGCTACCGATGGATCGAGTTTACCGGGGTCAACCTTCTCCATGATCCCGACATCCAGGGGATTCTGGGCAATTATCACGACATCATGGAAAGGAAGCGTGCGGAGCAGACCCTGAAGGAGAGCGAGGCCCGGTTCAAGGCGCTTCACGACGCCTCGTTCGGCGGCATCGCCATCCACGACAAGGGGATGATCCTGGAATGCAACCAGGGCCTGGCCGAAATGACCGGTTACACTGTGGATGAATTGAAGGGGATGAATGGCCTCTTGCTGATCGCCGAGACCTCGAGAGAAGCCGTCATGCGCAACATCGTCGGCGGATACGAAAAGCCCTACGAGGCCACAGGCCTGCGCAAGGATGGCACCGAGTACCCCCTGCGCATCGAGGCCAGGAACGTCCCGTATCGCGGCAAGATCGTCAGGACCACCGAATTCAGAGACATTACGGAAATCAGGAAGGCGGAGGAGGAGCGGACCAGACTCCAGGAACAGTTGACCCAGGCCCAGAAAATGGAGTCGGTGGGCAGATTGGCCGGCGGGGTGGCCCACGACTACAACAACATGCTCAGTGTGATCCTTGGATATACGGAACTCGCGCTATTCAAGACCGGCGCAGACGGACCGGTTTACAAGGAGCTCCTGGAAATCCTCAAGGCGGCCAAGCAGTCTGCCGACATCACCCGGCAACTGCTGGCCTTCGCCCGCAAGCAGACCATCGCCCCCAAAGTGCTCGACCTGAACGAAATCGTCGAAAGCATGTTCAAGATGCTCCACCGCCTCATCGGTGAAGACATCGACATCGCCTGGCAGCCGGAGTCGAAATTGTGGCCGGTCAAAATCGATCCGTCCCAGGTCGAGCAGATTCTCGCCAATCTGTGCGTGAACGCCAGGGACGCCATTTCGGGGGTGGGGCAGGTGACCATCCAAACCCGAAAGGTGGTCGTGGACGAGGCGAATTGCGCCGATCATGCCGATGCCGCACCCGGAGAATTCGTGCTCCTGCGCGTGAGCGATGACGGCTGCGGCATGGACAAAGAGACCCTCGACCGAATTTTCGAACCCTTTTTCACCACCAAGGACATGGAGCACGGAACCGGGCTCGGGCTGGCCACGGTGTACGGCATCGTCAAGCAGAACAACGGGTTCATCGAAGTCAGCAGCGCGCCCGGCAAGGGAACCACGTTCGAGATCCATCTCCCCCGCCATGTGGGAGAAGCGGCCCGGCCGGTTGCCGAAGCCCGCGAGAAGATCCAATACGGTCATGGTGAAATGGTGCTGCTGGTCGAGGACGATCCCGCGATCATGAAATTGACCAAGACCATGCTGGAAGGCATGGGGTACAGGGTCCTGTGCACCAACACGCCCGAAGCGGCCCTTCCTCTCGCGGCCGCGCACAAGGGCCAAATACACCTGCTCATCACCGATGTGGTCATGCCCGGCATGAATGGGAAGGAACTGTCCGATCGGCTCAATTCTCTCTATCCCGGAATCAAAACCCTTTTCATGTCCGGCTATACCGCCAATGTCATCGCCCACCGGGGGGTTCTGGAAGAAAAGGTCATGTATCTCCATAAGCCTTTTACCATAGCGGAGCTGGGGGCCAAGGTGAGGGAAGCCCTGGGCGCGGCGTGAAAAAAGCCTGACTACCTCTCAGGGGGGATCCTGCTCGAAACCATCGCAGGTTGAAGGTGCCGCGGAGCCGGATGGGGGCGTGCCGCACAGGCGTTCCGGACACCTGGCGGCTTGCCGGGTAAGATGGACGGCGACTTCACTTGACCAGAAACGAGACGGTTCCGGTTTCATGCACTTTCTCGGAGCCCCGGTACACCGTTGCCTTGAGCTGGTGGCGTCCCTGGCGGAGGCGCCAGAGGTAGCGGCCGCCCGGGGTGCGTGCCGACTCCTTCCGGTCGATCTCCCACACCACTGCATCGGTGGGTGCCACGCCTGAAAGCAGGAACTCGAAGGCTTCCTCGGCGTCTGGAATGCGGGGATCCATGGCCAGTTGCAGCCCCTCGCTGGGGCGGCTCAGGACCATCGGGGCGGCCGGGGCAGCCGGAAGGGGGTTGGTTGCGCCCGTGGGCGTGCCCGCCACAAACCACTCCTGGCGGCGCGCAGCCGTTCCGGCACCGGATGTGCGGGGCGAACGGGCCAGCTCCCGGCGCACCAGCTGGGCGCTGTGAAAGAGCGGCCGGGTCTTTTCATGGATATTGAGCCGGGCGAAGATGGTGCGCAGAGCCACCACCGGCCCCAGGGCGCCGCTCACGCCGTTGGTGGGGGTGGCGTCCAGATTGCCCATCCAGACCCCCACCGTGAAATGGGAGTTGAAGCCCACGGCCCAGGCGTCCCGGTAGTCACTGGAGGTGCCGGTTTTGACCGCCGTCTGCTGGGGAAAGTTCAAGGCGCTGTTGGCCCCGAATTCCAGCTGGCGGGCAGCCGGGTCCGAGAGGATATCGGCGATCAGCGAGGCCACGGCTTCGGAGAAGAGCTGTTTGCCGGCATCGGACCGGGAGTCATCCACTATGTTCTGCAGGGGGGCGAACCGCCCCCGGCAGGCCAGCGCAGCATATGCCTGGGTCAATTCGAACAACGAGATCTCGCCGTTGCCCAGGGCCAACCCTTCACCGTAGAAATCGGACGCCTGATCCAGGCTGCGCAGCCCCAGGGCGCGCAGGCGGGCCAGATATTCGCGCACGCCTACGAACCGCACCGTGCGCACGGCGGGCGTGTTGAGCGAATTGCCCAGGGCATTGCGCAATGTCACCGGTCCGTAATAGGTGCGGCTGTAGTTGTGAAAAGTGTGCAGGCCGGCGCCCACCGCGGTTTGCAGGGGAGCATCGTCGATGAGGGTGGCTGCGGTCCAGCCCCGCTCCAGGGCCAGGGCATAGAGGAACGGTTTGAGGGCCGAGCCCGGTTGGCGGCGGGTCAGGACCCCGTCCACTTCCCGGTTGGGCGCCGCAGAGTCGCTTTGGCCGGCATTGGCCCAGGCCAGGATGGCGCGCCCCTCGTTGGCCACCACCAGGGCCGCGGCATTGAAGACCCGGCGATAGGCCAGGTCCTGGAGCCGGCGATCCAGGGTGTGCTGCACCATGCGCTGGAGATCGGCGTCCAGGGTGGTTTGCAGCTCGGGGGCATGTTGCAGTAATTCCGGTGGCGCACTGTCGAACACATGGCGCGCGAAATGGGCGGCCCTGGCCGCCAGGCGCGGACGCAAGAGACAAAGCCGGTCCGCGGTGATCGCGGCGCGCTGGTCATCGGACAGCGAGCCATCGGCGTGCATGCGATCGGCCAGGTGCGCCAGCGCCGGCATCACGGCTTCGGGATGGCGGTAAAGATCCAGGGAAGAAGGGGCGCGCACCAGCACGGCCAGGGCCAGCATCTCTTTAGGGTTCAGCGTCGCAAGGTCCCGGTCGAAGTAGTAGCGCGCGGCCTGAACCACGCCCCGGCGCTGGGCGCCGAAGGGCACCTGGTTCAGGTAGAACTCCAGGATCGCGGGCTTGGGCCAGTGCCGCTCCAGGCGCACGGCGTCGAATCCCTCCAGCCAGCGGGACCAGACCGTCCTCGGCCGGGGATGAATCAGGCGCACCACCTGCTCGGTGATGGTGCTGGCCCCGCGCACCACCCGGCCGGCGCGCAGGTTCTGCCAGAGCGCATGCAGGCGCGCCCGGATATCCAGGCCGCAGTGATTGAAGAAGCGCCGGTCTTCGGCCGTGACGAAAGCAGCTCGCAGCAGCGACGGCACCTCGTGCAACGCCACCGTGTCGTGATGGTTCCAGCGGTTCTGGTAGGTATGGGTCAGGGGTTCTCCGGAGCGATCGAGCAGTTGCGGCTTCAGCGCCTCCCGGGGCAGGTCGGCTGGCGACAGCGGTAGAGAACTCAAGCCGGCCGCTGTGGCCAAGGCCAGCACCACCGCCAGCGAAACGAGGCCGCAGGCCGCAAGGCCGATCCAAAGGCCCGCCCTTTTCATTGGTTCTGCTCCTTGAACTGCTCGAGGCTCTGCTTCTTCTCGCCCATCTGTTCGGTGATGAGCTTGTAGGCGATGTAGTATTTGTAAATGTTGCTCACATAGGTCACGGTTTCCGCCCCGATCTTCTCGGCGGCGACATACTCCACGTTGTGGAACCAGACATTGGGGTCGAGGCCCCTTTTGGCGGCCAGCTTGCGCAGCCGTGAAACGCGGCCCGCACCCGCGTTGTAGGACGCGAAGGCGAACAAGGCCTTGTCCAGTGGGGTCATGGGCTCCCGGCCGTAGTACTGGTCGATCATCCAGCGCATGTACTTGACCCCGGCATGGATATTGGGCTCGGTCTGGGTGATGTCGCCCACGGCCAGATCCTCGCCGGTGGAGGGCATCACCTGCATCACGCCGATGGCGCCCACCGGGCTGCGGACGTTTTGATCGAGACGCGACTCCTGATACCCCTGGGCAGCCATGAGCAGCCAGTCGACATCATATCGGTCGCCGTACTTCCGGAAAATTTGAACCAGATCGAGGAATTTTTTGCGTTCGGCCCGGGAGGCGGCATTCTTGACGTAATTGGCGTTTTTCAGATAGCGGGCCAGGATGCTGCTGCCTTTGGCGCTGGTGGCGCCGTTTCTGGCCAGAAAATCGTCCAGGGCCGCCTTGAGCCGGGGGCTCTGCTGGCGAATGGCCCAGGCGATCTCGCCCCCGGTGCGCAGGGCGATGTTTTCATGAAGCTTGATTTTGGGGAAGACCTGCTTCCAGAAGACGGCTTTGTGTTTGTCCGCGACCGTCAGCTGGATCAGGCCGGCATTCAGCATCTCGATCAGATCCTCGTCTTCCAGGGCTTCCGGCGCCTCGCGCAGGATCATGGCCGGCCTTCCTTCGGCGGCGAAACGCTGGTTCAACGCCGTCAGGCTCTGGAAATAGCTGGACGATCGGCGCACGAAGAGCTCTTTGCCGGCCAGGTCCTCCACGCGATAGAGGGAAGGGGAGGCCGGGCCGGACAGCACCACCTCGCTGACACCGGTGTATACCGGACGGGCGAAATCGACAAGCTTGCGCCGTTCTTCGGTGATGGTCAGATTGGCGGCCGCGATGTCGCCCTTGCCCGCGGCCAGGGCCGGGAGCAGTTCGTCCCGGCCGACGGGGATGAACATCACCTGCACCTTCAAATGCTTCTGTTTGAGTTGCTTCTGCCTGGCCAGTTTCTTGTTCAGATCCTGCTCGAACAGGCGGAAGGCATCGTAGGTCGCCCCACGCTGCGTCCCCTTGTCGAGGAAGTAAAAGGTCTTGCTGTAGGTCGTCAGGACGCGAATCGTTCGGCGCGCGATCATCTGGTCCAGATCGCCGGTCCAGGGCTGCAGGGCCGTTTCGGTGGTGATGGTGAGTTCTTCCCGAACCGACGCCTGGCTGCCGGCCGGCGCCGGGGTGGCTGCCCTCAGCGGCGATCCAGGCCAGAGGCCGATCAAGACAAGGAAGACGAATGGCAGCGATTTGATCTTTACCGGAGGGAGGCGGTTCATGGATTTGCCTCTTTTACCCGCAGCACGGCGGGGGTTCCCCGGCCATAAAGATCCGGGTCGTACATTTCTTCGGTGTATACAGGGGAGACGGTGAACTCGCCGGCGGCGATGGCCTGGGCCGTGTAGGCCAGATGGTAATTGCCGGCCGGCAGGTAGTCGCTGTAGAAGCGCACGCTGTCGTGGCGCAGCTCCTGGTGGTAGAAGCTCCAGCGGGAGCTTTCGTAGCCGCGCCAGTCGGAGAAATGGAACCACCAGGAACCGTCGGCGGCTTTGTATTCGGCCTGTTCGGCATCGATGCCCGAGGCGGTGGCCAGGTCGCGGTTGACCGGCTCCAGGCCGCCGGGCACGGCATCGTCCACCACCACGAAGTGGCGGGCGGCGGGCAGGGAGAGGAAGAGATCGACCCGCACCAGCTCGGCCCTGCGGATCTCCATGGGCGTGGCCAACAGCACCCAGCGGCCGTCACGCCGGACGCTGTACTCCCGGCGGATCTCGATGCCGGCGTTGACCGGATCGGTGGCCTCCAGGGGCGCATAGCGCAGCCGGGTGGTGTAGTACAGACGACCGATGCCTTCCCGCTGAATAGTGAGCAGCGATTTCTTCCCCGGATCGTCGGCGCTGATCGGCCGGCTGAAGGAAACCGCCTCGGCCCGGCGGTCTTGAAAAGCGGTTTCACCCAGGGGCGCCGCGTCGAGCAGGGCCTTGACCGTCATGGCGGGCGTATCTTTCTCGTACGCCGTGCTGTAGTCCACCAGGGCCCTGAGGCTGAAGATGTTCTCCTGGGTGTTGGCCCAATAGGCCCGCGCCCCCCTGGCCAGGGTGATGGCCCGGGTCAGGCGCAGGGGCAGGTCGCCTACCTGCCGGGCGCCGTCGGCGGAGGCGGCGCCATAGGCGGTCAGGGCCGAGAGGATGGCGGCCTCGGTACGCACGCTGCTCGCGAGCATGCGGGCAAAGCCGCTGTCCAGGTGCTCGCTGAAGCGGACTTGGCCGCCGCTCTGGTGGCTGTGGGCCATCAGACGCTTGAAGGCTTCGGCGGCCGTCTTCTCGGCACCTTTGGTTTTCAGGGCGGCCTGGAGAAAATGGGCCAGGCCGAAAAGGCTCATCTGCGGCATGTGTTCGCGGTAGCGCGAGAGATCGGCGTCCGTGATCCGGCCGTGATCGGCCAGGGCCGCCAGAGCCACGGCACGCACCGAAGCGGCCATGCCTTTGGTGTAAAAATCGGGCAGCGCCTCTTTCTTCAAAAGGGTCTCAAGGTAGGCCAGCAGCGGTTTTTCCACCGCTTCGGGAATGGCCTGGCCGTCGGCCCGCAGCCAGGTGAAGGCCAGGGCCGTGTAGGCCGAGAGGTAGGGGCAGACATAGTCGTTTTCGGGCCGGTAGTAGCTCATGCCGCCGTTGGGGGCCTGGAACTCGGCCGCCTCGGAGAGGGTCTGGGCGGGAACGGCTTCGGCCCCTTCCCAGGCGACTTTCGGGGCCAGGTAGGCGCGCAGCCGCTGAAAGTGGGCGGCCATCACCGCCCGGCTGAGGCGCTGTTCCCAGCAGCCATAGGGGTAGGTGCGCATGTAGTCGAAGGCGCCGTCGAGGTTGCCGATGACCGTAGGCGCCAGCACCAGCTCCAGGCTGCCCGCGTCGGGGTGCATCTTGGCAGGGTACTGGATCGTTTCGCTGGCGGCGGCGTCGGTTAAGCTGCCGTAACTGGACGCGGTGTCAAGGGCCTGGCGGCGCCGGACGGTGAGGATGTGGATCAGGCCGTCGGCATCGGTTTCATCCCGGGCGGTGACCTTGAAAGTCAGGGTGCCGGCGCCCTGGGTGGCCACGGGCATCCACACCGTCTCGCGTTTGAAGGGTTGCAGCGCCAGGCGCTGGGTGTGCCGGGCCGCGTCGGCCGGGAGGCCGGCGGTCTCGATGGTCACCGTGAGGGTGCGTGGTTTTTCCGTGCGGTTCATGACGTTGAAACCGGCCTGGAAGCGGTCGCCCTGCAACACCTGGTTGGGCATCACCGGTCGAATCTCCGTGGCCCGGTTGACCGTCACGGTGGCATCGCCCAACCCCATGTGGTCGGTGGGGGTCACGGCCATGGTCAGAATGCGCCAGCCGGTGAGATTGTCCGGCGCGTCGAAGGCGATCTCGGCCCGGCCGTCGGCATTCACGGCCAACGCCGGATTCCAGTAACCGACATACTTGAAGAGCGACCGCATGCTGATGTCCGAACCGCCGTCGCCGGCGCTCACGGCGCCCTTCTTCTCGAACTTCTGGCGCCCCACCAGGCGGGTGAGCAGGCTGTAATTGCGCAGGTCCAGGGGCTCCAACCGATAGAAGCCCTTGTAGGGGTCGTAGTAGTCGCGCCCCTGGCGGTTGAGGTCCAGGACCGCCTCGTCCAGCACCACCACGGCCAGTTCCATGGGCTCGCTCCGGCCGCCGGTTCGGGAGGGAAGCGCCCGCAGGGCCACGCGCACCTTATCGCCGGGCTTGTAGTTCGGCCGTTGGGGGCGCACCTCCACGCGGATCTGCTTGGCGGGATCTTCCACCGAAACCCGGCGGTAGCCCATGCGGAAGCCGGGCTTGCCCAGGTCCACCTGGCCGTCGGCATCGGGTTTGTCCACCCGGGGGGAGACCACCAGCACCGACAGGTAGAAGCCGGGCAGATCGTCGGCCGTCACCGGCACCTCGATGATGGGGGTGCTGCCTTCCAGGCGCTGCACCCAGTGGCGCATCACGCCGTAGCGCTCCACGCTGACCAGGGCCTGGGCGCCGGGGTAGGGGTTTTTCACCAGGAAACGGCCGGTGTCGCCCACCTGGAGCTTCTCTTTTTCCGGAATGAGCTGCAGGCTGTTGTCGTCGGGCGCCTCCCAGAGCACCTGGCCTTTGCCGGCCACGTAGGCATAGGTCTGGGTGCGCACCGGCCGCTTTTGGGTATCGTCGATGGCGGCCGTGATGCGGTAATAGCCCGGCCGGGGGGGAGTGAAGGTGAAGAGGCCCGGCGCCTCGGTGGCGGCCAGGCGCGCTTCGGTCACCGGAACCCAGCTCTGGGCGTATTGGGTCAGATAGGCGCTGCCGGCCCCCTTGACCCGGGAGGCCACCGTCTCCTCGCGTTCCACGGTGAGCTGCACGTCGCTGCCGCCCGCGGGGGTGCCCTTTTCGTCGGTGACGATGAAGCGCAGTTGGGCCGGTTCGCCAGCGGTGTAGACCCAGCGGGTCTGCCGCAGCCCCACGAAGCGATCGCGTCCCACGAAGGCGGCCCAAGCCGTGGCGGCCACGTATTTGCCGCGGTCGTCCTGCACGGCGCTCTCCACCTGCAGACGGCCGTAGAGGATCTCGCCCGCGGGCACCGTGAGGTCGGCCGCCAGCTGGCCCCGTTCGTCCAGGCGTGCTTCGCTCTCGTACAGGGAGAGCGTTCGGTCGCCGCGCTGGTTTTCATCGTAAAAGCTGAATCCCTGGGCGGCCGGGTGGTCCGAGGCAAAGAAGTCTTCCGCCACCCGGGCGATGACGCGCACCGGGGCATCGGGGTAGGGTCCGCCGGCGTGCAGGGCCGCCGAAGCGGTGATCTGCAGCCGGTCGCCCGGTCGGAAGAGCGAACCGTTGAGCTCCACCCGCGCGCGGAAGGGCGAAGGGGTGAAATCGCTCACCAGCACGCTCATGGGCTGCCAGCGGGCTTCGGTGAAATTGGCGGAGAGACTGAAGCGGTACCAGCCCACCGCGCCGTTCTTGGGCACGGTGAATTGGCCGTCATAGGCTCCGAACGAGGAGAGGGCGATATCCTTGACCGTGTGCACCGTCTTGTCGGTGGGATCGGTGATTTCCAGGGTGTAGCCGGCAAGGGGCGGCGCGGTGAGCCGGGTGTTGTCCTGGTTGCGCACGTAGAATTTGTACTGGATGGTCTCGCCGGCCCGGTAGACCCCCTGGGCCGTGGTGCCCCAGGCGAGGATATGGCCGTAGTCGCGCTGCATGGCGTCCGAGATCGAGGCCCCCGAGGCGCGGTAGGTATCCACCAGGTAATCGTCGGCAAGGGGCACCAGGGCCATCTGGTCTTGTTTGGTGACCCGCACGAAGAGGCGTTGGCACTTGCCTTCATCGCCGCACCATCCCAGCGCTTTCAGGTCAGGGTCCAACTGCCGGGTGCCGGGCAGCTGCGCGATGCCCTGGGCATCGGTGACGGCGTCACTGCCGGGGGCTTCGGCCAGGGCCTCCGGGGCTTGCGTGTAGATGCGCACCCGGGCCGACGCCACCGGTGCACCGCTGGCCAGGTCGGTGACCCACACCAGGGTGTTGAAATGCCCCAGTTTGACGTGCACCTGGTAAGGGCTCACCTGGGCGAAAAAGGCGCGTTTCCATTGGTCCTCTTCGATCTTGGGCCGGGTGGCGATGGTGCCGGAGACGACGCCCGATCGCCCGCCGAGCATCTCGCGCACCTCCAGGGAGACGGGCAGGGTGACATCCTGCTCGCCGGGCAGGCGCAGGCTGTGGCGCAATCCCTGCTCCGGGCCGGCGGCGGTCACGCGATCGTAACTGAGGGTGATCTCTTCCAGGTTGGTGACGAACAGGGGCACCCAGGTGTCCACCTGGGACTCGAGCACCGACGGGTTGTGCATCAGATAGTAATCGGGGTGCATCCGGTCGGTGGCGAAGCGAAATTCCTGGGGCTGCCCCATGGGGCGGCCGAAGGCGTCTTCGAGATACTTCCCTTCCAGTCGGAGGTGGTAGGTCTGCCGGGGGTGCCATAGTTGGGGAAGATAAACCGGGTAGCTCTGGCCTTTTTCGTGAGGGGCGTCCAGGCTGCCATAGCTTTCGGCCGCTTCCCAGGGATCGCCGCCTTCGGGACCGGCCGACAAGGCAGGGCTGATCCGCAGGTGGGCCTTGATCTGCGCCAGGTCCACCGGTGCGTTGAACAGCAATTGAATGCTCTCGGTGGGACTGCAAAGCGGCTGGGCATCGGGGGCGGCGCCGGGGCCCAGAGTGACCGATTTGCCGGCGTAGGTGGTGCAGGAAAGGCCGATCAGCCCGAACGGCGGGAAGGTATCGAAACGCACCACTTCGCGATCTTCCACCCCGACCTCCGGACCCTGGGCCGACACCAGGCCGGGTTCCACCCGCAAGCCCACGGCGGTCGCAAGCGGCAGTTCATTGATCGGCGACACCTGCCAGCGGTTGCGGGCCTGATCGGCGCCCATGGGGATGGGCGCTTCCTGGTCATCGGGATGGGGCTCCACCTTCAAGCCGAAGCGCCGGCGCTCGCCTTTGACCTGTTGCAGGTAGAGGTGTTGCGCCACTGTGCCCCGGGCCACCGGCTGATTGAAGGTGACCAGCATCACCGGTGTGCCCGGCGCGCGCCAGGTCTGGAACCAGGCATTCTCGACGGCGGGACGGATGGTCGTAAAGCTGTGGTGCACAGTGCCGGCCAGGGTCTGCGCCTCCTGGGTGCGGATGCCCGGCGCCACGGTCAGATGGTAGGTGGTGGCCGGGGCCAGGCGCGCTTCGTCCCCCAACTGGCAGGCCAGGGCACTGGGATTGAGCCAGCGCCACTGGCATTTGACTTCAGGCGTCACCGTAATAGGCAGCTCCGCGGCAGTGCGCTCCATGCGGCCCAAAGGCACCACGGGCCGGTCGAACTCCACCACGATTTGCCGGCCGGCGGGGACATCCCGCCCCTCGGGCGTGATCCGCAGAATCTTCAAAGGCGTGGCATCGGCCAGGGACGCGACCGGCAGGCAGAGCCACAGCGCGGCAAAAAGAATCCCCAGAGATCGGCAAAGCAGCATCATACTTTCCCACCCCGTAATGAATAATGAATGTTGACTGTTTATAGGAACTTATTCTTCCTAAACCTTCAGTTTCGCGACTCTGTCCAGCAGCACATGCGCCAACTCGGCCTTGGGCATCAGGTCGATCTTTTCGCTGGTGCCGTCCTTGTAGTAGAAAGTGGCCCGGTTGGTGTCGGCGCAGAAGCCGGCATCGGATGAGCCGATAAGGTTGCCCACGATGAGATCCAACTGCTTGGACTTGAGTTTGCCGGTGGCGGAGCGCTCCATATCGTGGGTTTCGGCCGCGAATCCCACCAGGATCTGGTCGCGCTGCTTGCGCATGCCAACGGCCTTGAGGATGTCCTGGGTACGCTCCAGGGGCAGGGTCAGTTCGGCTTTTTCTTTCTTGACTTTCAGGGACGACACCTCGGCCGGTCGGAAATCGGCCACCGCCGCGGTTTTGATGATCACTTGCTGCCGGTCCATCTCGGCCAATACGGCCGCAGCCATCTCCGCCGCACTGGTCACCGGCACGAAACGCACATCGGGTGGCGGTGTCATGGCCGTGGGACCGGAAATCAACGTCACCTCGGCACCCCGCTGGGCCGCGGCCCGGGCGATGGCATAGCCCATCTTGCCCGAGGAGGGGTTGCTGATGAAGCGCACCGGGTCGATGGCTTCCCGGGTGGGCCCGGCCGTCACCATCACCCTGCGGCCGATGAAATCCTTGGGTACGAAAAGGCCGTGGACGGCGTTCAGGATCACGGAAGGGTCGGGCAGACGACCCGGTCCGGTGGTGCCGCAGGCCAGTTCACCGGCGTCGGGTTCGAGCAGGGCGTGGCCGTAGTCCCTGAGGATCTGCAGATTGCGTTGTACCGCTTTGCTGGCGTACATGTCGCTGTTCATGGCCGGGCAGACCAGCACCGGGCAGGTGACCGCCAACATGAAGGTGCTCAGGGCATCATCGGCGATGCCCCCGGCCAATTTGCCGATGATGTTGGCGGTGGCCGGCGCGATGACCACGGCCGAGGCCTCCTGGGCCCAGTGGATATGCTGCACGGACGCCTCGTCGGTGGTTTCGAAGAGGGTGCGGCACACCCGCTGACGGCTCAAGGCCTCGAAGGTCATGGGGCCGACGAAGCGACAGGCGTTTTCCGTCATGATGACCCGCACCCGGGCGCCTACTTTGACCAGCAGTCGCAGCAGTTCAACGCTTTTATAAGCGGCGATGCCGCCGGTGACGCCCAACACGATATTTTTACCTTGAATTGAGTAGCTCATGACGCCTCGATGGCCGGAAGAAGAACACGTTCCGGTCCTTGCTGTTTGACTTCCATGCGCCCGTGGGGGCCGTCGGCACTGGCTGTCAGCTTTCGGTGGGGGCCACCCAGATTTCGACCCGCGTGCCGAATTGTCCCTCGGTGACAGTGATCACGCACCAGCGGGTCTGCTTCATGAAGACCAGCAGCGAACGAGCCGAAGTCATGCGCCCGATCTTGCGCCAGCCGTCCACCGGCATCTTGCTTTCGAAAAAACCGACGATCGAAGCGGTATCCAGGCTGCCCTTGAGCGCCATGACGCCGGAAGTCATGCCCCCGGAGTTCATGATGAAAGACTCCTTTTTATCCATCTTCAGATCGCCCGGCAACAGCACATCTCCAAAATCGTAGTAAACCGGAGGAGCTTCTTTGGGGCCGGTCGCGGCGGTCTGAGTGTAATCGGCCGTGGTCCCCTGGTCGCTCTTGACCTGGAGCGCCGCGCAACCCGAAGCCAGCATCAGCACTGCCAGTGCGCTTAAGCATGCCGGCCATAAACCTGTTTTCTGGGGCAGGGGCATTGGTTTTTACTCCTATGATCGGATCCGCTTGTCGCGGTGTTTGGGATGTGTCCGTTTCAGCATCTGGGCCCATTCGCGCAACAGCATTTCCGCATCCTTGCGCGAAGGCGACGGTTGCTCGGCCATGCGGTGTTCCAGCGTCGCCAGAACCTGCCGCAGCTCCTCGTTTTCAGGCTCGTGCGCCAGCAGATGACGATAGATTTCGGCCGCCTTGCGCAGGTATCCCTGTTCGGCGAAAAGCCGCGCCATGGTCGCCGTATAGAAGGCAGGGGAGAGGGTCATGGCGCGCTTTCGGGGTTTCGGGGTTGGAACTGGAAGATCAGTTCATCGGCGCGGATCATGCCCAGTTCCCGACGGGCCAGGGCCTCCACGAACGCGGGATCGTGCTGCAGACGGTCGATGGTCCGGCTCAGGCGGACGTTGGCCTGGGTCAGGCGGTCGTTGGCCCGAAGCAGATCGGCATAGGTGGCACGCCGGTGTCTCAATTCCAGCAGGCCGTTGTCTCCGAAGACCAGGACCAGCAGCAGGATGCCCATGAAAATGCCGATCCCGATGAGCATGATCTTTTGACGTCTCGTCACGATGCCAACCTTGGGTTCACGTTGAATCCACTTCTATCTTTTAGCTTTGCGTCGCGCGAGGATTCCCATCACCGTGCGCATCTCTTCAATCCTGAAGCCGCAGGCCAGTGCGAAGAAAACAATCATGCCGGCCGTTATGCAGACGAGCAGACGCGCCGCCAGGGCCATGCCTCGGATATCCCACGACGGCAACAGCCAACAGCTCAATGCCCACACACACAGGCCCATGACCAGTGCGCATCCGGCGGATTTGGCCGCGGAAACGGCCATCTGGCGCCATCCCAGGCTGCCCAGGCGTTTGCGCAAAGCCGCCGTCAGCAACAGCAGGTTGACGGCCGAGGAGAGCGACAAAGCCAGGGCCAGGCCGCTGTGCGCCATGGGGGCCATCAGGGCCACACTGAAGGCGCCGTTGGCGGCGATGGCGATGATCGCCATGCGCACCGGCGTGCGCGTATCCTTGAGTGCGTAGAAAACGTTCAGCACCACGCGTACCGCGGAAAAGGCCCATAGGCCCATACCATAGTATAACAGGGCGCTGGCCGTCAATCGAACGCTGGCGGCATCGAAGGCGCCGCGCCGAAAGAGCAGGGCCACGATGGGGTCACGCAGGGCGATGATCCCGGCCATGGCGGGGAAGGTGATGAACAGCACCAGACGGATGGCCTGGTTGAAGGTGGTGCGCAGGGCATCGATCTGCCCGACGCTGGATTGGCGTGCCATGGTGGGCAGCACGGCCGTGGCCGTGGCCACCCCGAAAATGCCTAACGGGAATTGGACCACTCGATCGGCGTAGTAAAGATAGGAAATGCTGCCCTCGGGCAGGAGCGAAGCCAGCAGGGTGACCACCAGGATGTTGATTTGATAGACGGCCGTGCCGAAGATCACCGGGCCCATCATCTGGACGATCTTGTTAAAAGCGGGATGCCACAGGCCGGCCGGCTGCCAGAAGTAGACCCGCTTGCGAATGAGAAAAGGCAAGTGCAGCATCAGTTGCAGCACCCCGCCAGCGACCACCCCCACAGCCAGCCAGCGCACCAGGAGGGCCTCCGAGCGGGTATAGTATGCCCCCGCGCCGATGGCTGCGATCATGGCGATGTTGAGCATTACCGGCGCCAGGGCTGGCGCGGCGAAGTGCCCCAGAACGTTGAGCACGGCCATCCACAGCGCCACCAGCCCGATGAAGAAGACATAGGGCATCATCAGGCGGGTCAAATAGACGGTGAGGTCGTACTTTTCCGGAATCTTGCCGAACCCCGGGGCCAGCAGGTGAACCAGCCAGGGGGCGGTGGCCACCCCTAACAGCACGATGACGGCCAGCACCAGAACCAGCATCCGCAGGGCGCTGTTGGCCAGCCGGTCGGCTTCCGAGCGGCCCTGCTGGTAGAGAATATCGCTGTAGACCGGCACGAAGGCGATGCTCAGGGAGCCTTCGCCGAAGAGACGGCGCAGCAGGTTGGGGATTCGGAAGGCCGCGAAGAAGGCGTCCGAGACGAGGCCGGTACCGAAGAATGAGGCGATGACGATATCGCGCACCGCGCCCAGAATGCGGCTGAGCAATGTGGCGGAGCCCACAATGCCGGCGGCCCGGGCCACCCGGACGGTTTCGCCATGCGCGCGGCCGGCTGTCGGCTGTTCGGAAGGACCCTCGCCCGGCCCCTTGGAGGGGGTATCTGATCCGTTGGCAAATCCTATTGACATAGCGTTGGTAAGCCTATATATGAGGTCATTTTAAAAAAGCCATTCAAGAAAGTGAAAGGAGCTGTCCAGTGGCCAACCATAAATCAGCACTCAAACGCGCCGGTCAAAATGAGGCGCGTCGCTTGCGCAACCGTATGGTTAAAACCCGCGTGAAAAACGTGGTCAAAGAGGTCCGTGAGGCCGCCGTCGCCAATTCGGACGATATGACCAATGTGTTCAAGAATGCCCAGGCGACCCTTGCCAAGGCTGCCAAGAAGGGCGTTCTGCACAAACGCACCGCCTCGCGCAAGATCGGCCGCCTGGCCAAGCTGTCCCAGTCCGTCAAACCGTAGCCATTTCCCTGCGTCAGCAGAGCAACCGGCAGATCGACGGCCGGATGCTCTGCTGCATGTTTCGTATCCCATAGATTGAAGACGCATCAGAAGTTGTCGGTGAGGCGATCGCAGGCATACTCGGCCACTCGTTTCGCCACTTCGTTGAGGGCCGCACGGCGGTTGGACTCGGTCTGGGGTTTGGCATCACCCACCGGGAAGGCCTGTTCGGCGGTCAACCCTTTGCCTTGCCACAATACCTCGCCGTTGCGGCTCTTGAGCGTGAGGGACACCGTGAGCACCACCATGCGTTCGGCGGCGGTCAAGGTACTGGTACGGGCCGCGGTCTGGGTCGAGAGTTTGTCGATGGTGCCGGAGAGGACGGCATCGGCCTGTTCCGCGGAAACCACCCAGTCCTGGCGCCTGCGGGTCAGCTCGTCCAGCAGGGCATTGGTGACTCTGGCTTCCAGCCCCGATTCGCCGGAATGGTTGACCAGCATGGTGACGGCCACCGTCTTGGACTTGCCCGGCAGTTCCCCCGGACCGGCCATGCGATATCCGCAGCCGGCCAGCAGCATTGCCAGTGCCAGCCCCATTCCCAGCAGCGGCCGGTATCGACATTTGCGATAGGTTTCCATCTTCACCACACTACCCGACGATGTTCACCAATTTGTTCCGGACCACGATCACCTTTTTGGGTCCCTGGGGGCCGATGAATTTTTGAATCCGCTCGTCGGCCAGGGCCGTCTGTTTGAGCTGCTCCTCGTCCGTATCCAGCGCGGCGGTGAAGCGGCCCCGCAGCTTGCCGTTGACCTGCACCACGATCGTTACCTCTTCCTGGACCAGTGCATCGGGGCGATAGGTCGGCCAGGCGACGTTCAACGGGCTGCGGGTGTGGCCCAGGGCCTGCCAGATCTCTTCGGCGAAGTGCGGCACGATGGGCGAGAGCAACAGCACGGTGGCCTCCAGGGCGTGGCGCATTACCCGGGCCTGGGCGCCGTCCGGATCGGCTGCCTGAAGATCGACGGTATACATCTGGTTGACCAGTTCCATGATGGCGCTGATGGCGGTGTTGAAGTGAAAGCGGTCTTCGATGTCCCGGCTCACTTTTTCGATGGTCTGATGGGCCTTTTTATAGGTCTGGCGGAGCGGATCGGACAATTGGTCGGGGGTGCCGGTGTAAGGCGCGACGCCGGCCACTGCCGGCAACCAGGAGTAGGCCAGGCGCCACACGCGGTTGAGGAAGCGGGCGCTGCCCTCCACCCCCTGGTCGCTCCATTCCAGGTCTCTTTCCGGCGGCGCGGCGAACAGGCAGAAGAGACGGGTGGTGTCCGCGCCGTAGCGCTCGAGCAATTCGTTGGGGTCCACTACGTTGCGCTTGGATTTGGACATCTTCTCCACACGGCCCACGGTCACTTTCTGATTGCACAGGGTGCAGCGCAGTTCGCCCTGTTCCTCGCGGGCCTGTTCGGGAAAGAGGTAACCGTGCTGGGGGCAGGACATGGACTCCTTGCATACCATGCCCTGGGTAAGCAGCCGGGTGAACGGTTCCTTGTATTGGATCAGCCCCATGTCGTGCAGCACGCGGGTGTAATACCGGGAGTAGAGCAGATGCAGGATGGCATGCTCCACGCCGCCGATGTATTGGTCCACCGGCATCCAGTAATCCACGGCCTGCTTGTCGAACATGGCATGCTCGCACCGGGGGCTGCAGTAACGCTCGTAATACCAGGAAGACTCGACGAACGTATCCATGGTATCGGTCTCGCGCCGGGCGTTGGGATCGCCGCATTTCGGGCAGGTGGTCCTGGCGAAGTACGCGAGCGTGGGCAGCGGCGACTGGCCACCGGGCAGCAGATGGGCATCTTCGGGCAGCACGATGGGCAGGTCCTGCTCGGGTACCGGCACCATGCCGCAGTGTTCGCAGTGGATCATGGGGATGGGGGCGCCCCAGTAGCGCTGCCGGGAGATGCCCCAGTCGCGCAGGCGGAAACTCACCGCGCGCTTGCCGATGCCTTTGGACTCGAGCAGGTCCGCGATCTTGTCCATGGCCTGGCGGTTGGGCAAACCGTCGAAAGGCGCCGAGTTGATCATCAGGCCCTCGCCGGCATAGGCTTCGGTCATGGCATTGCCGTCCAGGGGCGTCCCCTCGGGCTGGACCACCGGGATGACCGGCAGGTGATACTTGCGGGCGAAATCGAAGTCGCGCTGGTCATGGGCCGGTACGGACATGACGGCGCCGGTGCCATACTCCATCAAGGCGAAGTTGGCGGTGTAGATCGGCATGCGCCGGCCGTTCATGGGATTGAGGCAGTGGCGACCGGTGAAGACGCCTTCCTTCTCATAATTTTCCAGGGCCTTGCTGCTGCGATCCTGCAGGCTGATGCGCTCGATGAAGTCGCTCACCGCCTGGGCCTGATCGGTGCCCGCGGCCAGTTGCGGCACCAGGGGGTGTTCGGGGGCCAGGCACATGAAGGTCGCGCCGAAGACCGTATCGTGGCGCGTGGTGAAGACCGGAATCACCAGGTCGCTGTCCTCCACCGCGAAACGGATCTCGGCGCCCTCGCTGCGGCCGATCCAGTTCTTCTGCATGGTGAGGACCTTGTCGGGCCAGCCGGGCAGCCGGTCGCAATACATCAGAAGATCTTCGGCGTAGTCGGTGATGCGGAAGAACCACTGGTTGAGCTTCTTCTGGCGCACCGGCTTGCCGCAGCGCCAGCACATGCCCGCTTCCACCTGTTCGTTGGCCAGCACCGTCTGGCACGGGTCGCACCAGTTGACGAACGCTTCTTTGCGGTAGGCCATGCCCTTTTCATACATTTTGAGAAAGAGCCACTGCTCCCAGCGGTAGTATTCCGGCCGGCAGGTGGCGATCTCCCGATCCCAATCGTATGAGAAGCCCAGCTGTTTGAGCTGGTTGCGCATATAGGCGATGTTGTCGTAGGTCCATACCGCCGGGTGGCTGTTGTTGGCGATGGCGGCGTTCTCCGCCGGCATGCCGAATGCGTCCCAGCCCATGGGGTGCAGCACGTTGAAGCCCTTCATGCGCTTGTAACGGGCCACCACATCGCCGATGGTGTAGTTGCGCACATGGCCCATGTGGATCTTGCCCGAGGGGTAGGGGAACATCTCCAGCAGGTAATATTTGGGGGCTTGCGCCTGGACCTCCACTTTGAACAAGCCGGACTGGTCCCAGGCCGACTGCCATTTTTTTTCGATCTTGCGGGCATTATATCGCTCTTCCATCACGTTTCACCTATCGCCCCGGCGCGTGCCGGCTGAGTCTCGGCCCCTGTAAGGGCCTTTAAAAATTTTGATTTCCAATGCCACAAGTTGGGACAAAGTGCAATACGCGAAGGCGGTAAGGTATTGACTTCAGCGCGACTATTGCATATCAATCAGCACGTTACACTCATTTTCAAATTACCCTGTCCCAATCTATCCCCGGTCCGTCCGGTTTAGGAACGAAACACTTATGAGCAGCAAAATTTTAATCAACGCCATCGATCCGGAAGAAGTGCGCATCGCCAAGGTCAATGAAAACCGTATGGAAGAGTTCCAGATCGAAACCGCCGGCCGGGAGATCACCCATGGCAACATATACAAAGGTATCGTGACCCGGGTGGAGCCCAGCCTGCAGGCGGTCTTTGTCGACTATGGCACCGAGCGCAACGGTTTCCTCCAGCAGCATGAAATCCACAGTGATTTTTTCCAGGAGACGGCGGACGGCGCCCGATCCCTGGAAAAGCTGATCGTCCGGGGGCAGGAGTTGATGGTTCAGGTGACCAAGGACCCCATGATGAAGAAAGGGGCCATGCTCACCACCTTCATTTCCCTGCCGGGCCGTTACATCGTCTTGATGCCCGGTACCCACCAGATCGGCATTTCGCGCAAAATAGAAGACGAGGAGGAGCGCAAGCGGCTCAAGGAGGTGTTGCGCAGCATCACGGTCCCCGAAGGTTTCGGGGTCATCGTGCGCACCGCCGGCCAGGGGTGCAACAAGACCCAGATTCTCAAGGACCTCAACTATCTGATGCGATTGTGGCGCAACATCAACGAAAAGGGCATGACGGAAAAGGCGCCGGCATGCCTGTACAAGGAGCGCAGCCTGGCGGTGCGCTCCATCCGGGATTACTTCACCCCGGATGTGACCGAAATCCTCATCGACGACGAAGGGGTCTATCAGGAGGTGAAGAGTTTCGTCGAGATCATCTCCCCGCGGCATAGCCGGATCGTCAAGCACCATGTCGCCGACAAGCCGATATTTTCCAAATACCAGCTGGAAGATCAGATCGCCACGATCTTCGAAAACCGGGTGTCGCTAAAATCGGGCGGATCCATCGTCATCGAGCAGACCGAGGCCCTGGTGGCCATCGACGTCAACTCGGGCAGGGCCACCCGCGAAAAGGACCTCGAGCAGACGGCCCTGACCACCAACCTGGACGCCGCCGAGGAGGTGGCCCGCCAGGTGCGCCTCAGGGACCTGGGCGGTCTGATCGTCGTGGATTTCATCGACATGCGCGAGCATAAGAACCGCGCCGCCGTGGAGCGCGCCCTGCGAGAGCATGCCAAGGGCGACAAGGCCCGGACGCGCATCGGGCGCATCTCCCAATTCGGCCTGCTGGAGATGGTGCGCCAGCGCATCGCGCCCTCTATCGAGTTCGGCCGGCTGGTGCCCTGTCCCCACTGCAAGGGCAAGGGATTGATTCCCTCCACCGAAACCCTCGCGGTGCGCTTTTTGCGTCAGCTCAAGACCGTCACCCACAAGAGCGGGCTGCAGCGGGTCCATGGCAGCATCCCCAAACCGGTGGCCGACTACGTGCTCAACAAGAAGCGCAAGGAGATCGTCGAACTCGAGATGCAGCGGGGGTTCGCCCTGACCATCGAAGGCAACGAGGGCATGGCGCCCACCGAATGCCAAATCGAGTGCGACCCGGAATGTTAGGGAGGCATTGGGCCAACGCGACCATCCAGGCGTTTTTCCGGCAAATGTCGGGCCTGGGAAAATGTGGTCGGGCAAGAAGCGTTTGACCTGCACGGTCTTTTCAAGTATACCAGCGCCGGCTCATTAGCCCTCGCGTCAGAAGGGCCTACCTTCGGCCCGATTCGGTTCAAATGCCTTTAGCAAAGGGAGGTTTTTCAGAATGGATATCGCCTATGCCATGGGTCAGGCCGGCGCTCCAGGCGCCCAAGGCGGAGGGGGGATTTTGGCATCTCCGCTGCTGCCCATTATTTTAATGTTGGCCATCATGTGGTTTTTGATGATCCGGCCCCAGCAGAAAAAACAAAAAGAACACCGTGAGATGCTCAGCAATCTCAAAAAAGGGGACATGATCATCACCACCGGCGGCATCTATGGCCGCATCACCGGTGTCGCCGACAACGTCCTGACCGTCGAGATCGCGGACAAGGTGCGGGTGAAGGTGGGCCGGGGCTATATCTCCGATCTGGCCCAGTCCTCCAAACCCGCCGCGCCTGCGGACAAGGAAAAAGCGGAAACCGATAAAAAGTAGCGAATCCTGCGTGGGTCACAGTCGGCTGAAGGACACCCTTGGCACGCCTGTGGCCCACGCCCGCATCTTCGATATCCGGTCACGGACGATTTCAGAGGAGCGAAGCATTGAAAACACTTTCCTGGCGCCCCGTTGTCGTATTGATTACCCTGTTGGTCGCACTCGTCCTCGTGCTGCCGACGGTCCAGATGCTTTCGGAAAAGAAGGTGCAGCCCACCATCTGGCCATATAAAAAGGTCAATCTGGGGCTGGACTTGCAGGGCGGCATGCAGCTGGTGTTGCAGGTGGATTTGGACAAGGCGGTGGAAGGCACGGTTGACCGCTCTTTCGACGATCTTCGCTCTTTCTTGCGGCAGAATCACATCCGGCCCAAGGAACTGAGCAGGATCGCCCCCACCATTTTCGCGGTGAGTCTGGCCGATGCCGATAAATTCGACCAGTCCAAAGGGTTGATGGCGGAGGAGTTCCGCGATTTCACCTTGACGGAAAAAGATCTGAATGGCGAGCGGGCGGTCTATTTCGCACTGAAGCCGGGCGAGGCCGAGAATATCAAACGATTGGCTTTCGAAAAGGCGATCATGAAGGTGCGCAACCGTGTGGACGAGTACGGCGCCCGCGAGCCGGACATCCGGCCCCAGGGGGATGATCGGATTGTGGTTCAGTTGCCGGGCATCATCGATGCCGATCGAGCGCGCAAGGAGATCGGCCGCACCGGGCATCTGGAGTTCAAGCTGGTGGACGACGAGGCCGACCCCCGCGAGGCGATCAAGGGGAATCTGCCGGCCGGCGATGAGATCCGGTATTACCGCAAGGATGATCCGGAGATGGCGGGTCGCCCGATCGTCCTGAAAAAAGAGACGCTGCTCACCGGAGATTATCTGAGCGAGGCCCGCGTGGAATTCGATCGTTCCACTGGTCGGCCCTATGTGGGAATCAAGTTCAATACCAAGGGGTCGCGGATTTTCGCCCAGATCACGGGCGATAATATCAACAAGCGGCTGGCCATCGTTCTGGACGGCGAGGTCTACTCGGCGCCGGTCATTCGTTCCAAGATCGAGGGGGCCGGCATCATCGAAGGCAATTTCAACGATCAAAGCGCCAAAGCCCTGGCCCTGGTGCTGCGCGAGGCTTTCCCCACGCCGGTGAAAATCCTTTACGAAAAACAGGTGGGGCCCTCCCTGGGTGAAGATTCGATCCGCAGGGGATTGTTCTCCATGCTGGTGGGCACGCTGCTGGTGGTGGTGGGGATGGTCATCTACTATAAATGGGCCGGCATGATCGCCAACATCGCGCTGGTGGCCGACCTTATTCTGCTTGTCGCCGCTATGGCGGCCTTCAATGCCACGCTGACCTTGCCCGGAATCGCCGGCATCATTTTGACCCTCGGCATGGCCGTGGATGGCAATGTGTTGATCTACGAGCGCATCCGGGAAGAACTGCGGTCTGGTAAAACGGCACGCGCTGCCTTGGACGCCGGTTTCGAGCGCGCTACACTTACCATTCTGGACGCCAACGTGACCACCCTGATAGCTGCCCTGGTGCTCTTTCAATTCGGCAGCGGAACGGTCAAAGGATTCGCCGTGACCCTGAGCATCGGCGTGGTCGTCAGCGTTTTTACCGTGTTGGTCCTGTGTCGTGCCATATTCGATTACTTTCTCTCTTCCCGTCAGGTCAAAAGGCTGAGCGTATAGGACACACACATGTCGGCGGCCGCATCTGCTGCATACCACGACGCAGCGGGCAGGGGTGAATACCAAAACCGAGGAACCAACTTATGCAGATCATCAAACCGGATGTAAATTTCGATTTTGTCGGCATGCGCAAACTGGCCTATTGCCTCTCCCTGGCATTCATTCTGGCCAGCATCATATCCCTGGTGTTCCACGGCGGCCTCAAATACGGCATCGATTTCGCCGGTGGCGCGGAGGTATTGGCCAAATTCAGCAAAGCGGTGCCCATCGAGAAGGTCAAATCGGCCTTGTCGGACATGGGCTTGAAAGGGTCGGCCCAGCAATATGGCACGGGCCAATCGGATTACTTCCGCATTTTGATCGATGCCGCTCAATCCGAAAACGAAAACCTGAGCCGCAAGATTCAGGAAGGGTTGGCGACAGCCACCCAGACCGAAGTCACCATCGAATCCTTCGAACAGGTCGGCCCCCAGGTGGGCAGTGACATGCGTGAAAAAGCCCTCCTGGCCATCTTTTTCGCATTGCTGTTCATCAATATCTATATTTCGGGCCGCTTCGAGTTCAAATGGCTCATCAGCGCCGGCATGACCGCCGTGCTGGCGGTATTGGTGTATGCGCTCTATATTGCACATCTGAGCATGTCCATTTTGATCGGTGCGGCCCTTATGGTCAGTCTGGTGCTTTTCTACCTCCTGAACCTCAAGTATGCCATGGGCGCCATCGTGGCGTTGATCCATGATGTGACGATCACCGTCGGTTTCTTCTCCTTTTTCGGCAAGGAATTTTCACTACCCATCGTTGCGGCGATTCTGACGATCATCGGCTATTCGTTGAACGATACGATCATCGTATTCGACCGCATCCGGGAGAATTTGCGCAAATATCAGAAGCGCTCCATGGCTGAGATCATCAACCGCAGCGTCAATGAAACCCTTTCCCGAACGATTTTGACCTCGGGTTTCACGCTGCTTGTGGTTCTCGCGCTCTTCCTTCTGGGCGGCGGCATCATTCATGATTTCGCCTTTGCAATGCTGGTCGGCATCGTGGTGGGCACCTACTCCTCCATATTCGTCGCCAGCCCTATTTTGCTGGCCTGGCAAAAGCGCAAATAGAATCGCAAACCGATCGGCAATGGCATAGGAAGAATCGGTCCCAAGACGAATGGAACACCTTGTCCCCTGGTTGACCCTTAAGAGCGTTCCAGACGTCGGCAACCTGCTCTTCACGCGCCTGGTGGGCCATTTCGGTTCGCCGGACGCGGTGCTGGCTGCGTCGGCCGATGCGTTGGCCCGGGTGGGCGGTATCGTGCCGCGGCTGGCCCAGGCCATCCAGCGGTACCGGACCCCCGAATGGATCTTCAAGGAACTCGACGCGGCCGCCGAAAAAGGCTATGCCATCGTCACCTTCCATGACGACGCCTATCCGGCTTTGCTCAAGCAGATCCCCGATCCACCGCCCATCCTGTTCGTGTACGGACGCCTGGAGTCGTTTTTTTGCCCCATCGCCGTCGTGGGGTCACGCAAGGCGACCGCTTATGGTCTGACTACCACGCACCGCTTGTGCACCCAACTGGCCGAGCGCGGCGCTACGGTGGTGAGCGGCATGGCCCGGGGAATCGACACGGCGGCCCACAAAGGTGCCCTGGCCGGCAAGGGGCGCACCGTGGCCGTATTGGGATCGGGGTTGAACCAAATCTACCCTGCCGAAAACCAGCAACTTTGCCGTCAGATCGCCGACAACGGGTGCGTGCTATCCGAATTTTTCCTGAACGCCGCACCCGAGCCGCACCATTTTCCCATGCGCAACCGGGTCATCAGCGGCATGTCCCTGGGCACCGTGGTGGTGGAAGCCGCCCGCAACAGCGGTTCGCTGATCACGGCACGCCTGGCCTCCGAGCAGAACCGCGAAGTGTTCGCAGTTCCCGGCAGCATTCATGCCGCCACGGCCAAGGGCACCCACGACCTGATCAAGCAAGGCGCCAAACTGGTGGAGGAGGCCGATGATATTTTGAATGAAATTGCCCCGCAATTGGCGCGCCCCGAGGCGCAAAGCCCCGCCGAGGCGCATGCCGTGGCGATGCCCCTGAGCGAGCCCGAGCGCAAGGTGCTGGGTGTCATGGATGTCTATCCCATGCACATCGACCAACTGGCGCGGGCGGCGGAGATGGGCATCGGCCCGCTGGCGGCCGTTCTTTCCCAATTGGAACTCAAGGGCGCCGTACGCCAGGATCCGGGAAAATATTTCGTACGGTGTAAATGACCCCTGCGAAATGGATTTAAAGTTAATGTCTTCAAATGGTTGAATATGGAACGGCACTTTTACGGCAGCCGGATGTTTACTTTTTGGTCTGGCTGTCCTAGCATGGGGTCCGATTTAAAGTGCCTGGCCCAATAGGCCGATGAATGAGTTGCCTGCGCGCGCAACACTGCCCGCGTGAATTTTTTAGATCAGAGGTAAACCGTGTCCGAGAAGCCACTTGTCGTTGTCGAGTCTCCCACCAAAGTTCGCACCATTAAAAAATACCTGGGCAATGGGTACAATGTGGTGGCCACCGTGGGCCACATCAAAGATCTGCCGCCCAAAGAGATCGGCATCGACATCGACGATAATTTCAAGCCGCTGTACCGCACCATCCCCGGCAAACAGAAGGTGATTTCGTCGATCAAATCCTCGGCCGGTGATGCCCAGGATATTTACCTGGCGCCCGACCCGGACCGCGAGGGGGAGGCCATCGCCTGGCATGCAGCCGAGGTTCTCAAGAAGCCCGGTCGCCGATTTCACCGGGTGCTGTTTCATGAACTGACCCAGAATGCCATCCTCAAGGCAATCGCCCAACCGGAAAGTCTGAACAAAGAGAAATATGAGGCCCAGCAGGTGCGGCGTATTCTCGACCGGCTGGTCGGCTATCAGGTTTCACCGTTGCTGTGGAAAAAGGTCAAAGGCAGTTTGAGTGCCGGACGGGTGCAATCGGTGGCCGTGCGCATCATCTGCGAGCGCGAGCGCGCCATTCAGCGGTTTGTCTCCGAAGAGTATTGGTCGATCACGGCGGCGTTGGAAGGTGGAACACCGCCATCTTTCGAGGCCAAGCTGGTCAAAAAAGACGGCGAGAAGGTTACGATTGCCAACGAAGCGGCCGCTGCGGCCATTGTGCAGGAACTGCAGGGGGCCGAGTACCGGGTGGCGGCAGTGGTCAAAAAGACGGTGCGCAAGAACCCGCAGCCGCCGTTCACCACCAGCAAGCTGCAGCAAGAGGCGATCCGCAAGCTGCGCTTTTCAGCCAAAAAGACCATGCTCATCGCCCAGCAGCTCTATGAAGGCATCGATTTGGGGCCCGGTGACCCGGTGGGCCTGATCACCTATATGCGCACCGACTCCACCCGCATTTCCGCCGAGGCGGCCCAAGAGGCCATTGCCTGGGTGCGCCAGGCCCACGGGGATAATTTTGCCCTCGACCGGCCGCGGTTTTTCGAAAACCGTAAAAAAGTCCAGGATGCCCATGAGGCCATCCGACCCTCTTCGGTCTTCAACGCCCCGGACAAGGTGGCGCCCTATCTCAGCAAGGAGCAGCTGGCACTCTATCAGTTGATCTGGCGCCGTTTCGTGGCATCCCAGATGCAACCGGCACTCATCGACCAGAACAGCGTATCGATCCATGCCGGGGCCTATGCCTTCACCGTCACCGGATCGTCCGTACAGTTTCCCGGTTTCATGAGCGTCTATCAAACCGTAGACGAGGAGGCTGAAAGCAGCCGCAAGGAACAGCCGTTGCCGCCCCTGGCCGAAGGCGATCGCCTGACCCTGCAGCAGCTGACGCCCAAGCAACATTTCACGCAACCCCCCCCGCGCTTTTCAGAAGCCTCGCTGGTCAAGGAACTGGAAGAAAACGGCATCGGCCGGCCCAGCACCTACGCCACGATTCTTTCGACCATCCGCGACAAGGGGTATGTGGATCTGGTCAAAGGCTATTTCCATCCCAGCGAACTGGGTTTCATCGTCAACGATCTGCTGGTGGCCAGTTTCCCAGAGCTCTTCGACGTGGAGTTCACCGCCCGAATGGAGGACAACCTGGACCGTGTGGAAACCGCCGAAATGGAAGCCTTGCGGCTGCTCAACGAATTCTACGGGCCCTTCCGCGAAAGGCTTTCGGCCGCCGAGGATCGCATGCTCAGCGTCAAAGGCGTGGGGATCGCCACCGATCTGACCTGCCCCCAGTGCCACAAACACCGGTTGCACATCAAGATGGGCAAAAATGGCCATTTCCTGGCATGCAGCGGGTACCCCGAGTGTTCCTATTCCAGGGATTATGTGCGCGATGAACACGGACACATACAGCCCATTGAACCCAACCTGGAGGCCGCCAGCGATAAAGTCTGCCCTAAATGCGGTCAACCCATGGTGATCAAGCGGGGCAAATACGGGGAGTTTCTGGCTTGCAGCGGTTTTCCCAAATGCAATCATACCGAATCGGTCAATGGCGGCCCCAACGGCAAAAGCCTCGGGGTAACCTGCCCGGAGCCGGGTTGCGGCGGCGAGATCTTGGAGAAAAAATCCAAACGCGGCAAGGTCTTTTACGGGTGCAAGCGTTACCCTGAATGCAAGTTTGCGACCTGGGACAAACCTGTGGCCAAGAGCTGCCCGGTTTGCGGGGCCGCTTACCTGGTGGAAAAGACCAGCAAGCGCGAGGGCACTTATTTAGCTTGCGTGAACCGAGAGTGTGGGTATAAAGAAAATTCATAAGGCTCGGTTTTCCGTTAGGCTTCCCACACCTTGAAAGGTGTGAATCCATGATGGTGACGCTGAAACGATTCTGTGCAAGGGTCGTATTCTCTATTTTCGGCATCTGGCTGCTGGGTGTGCTGGCGCTGGGCTGCAGCGGCGGTGGCGGTGACCCGGGACAGGAGGCCGAAGGGTACGATACGGCCGCCGCCCGAGTGGCGGCCCAGGATCTGGTCCTGGGTTCGAACTACAGCGGCAATTACGAAATCTATTGCATGGCCCAGGATGGTTCCAATCTGCGCCAACTCACCAACGATCCGGCTTACGACAATTGGTGGCCCCGGATTTCGCCCGATCGCACCAAAATATTATTCTACCGCACCCCGGCCGGCGAAGACGGCAGCTATGTCCTGGCCGATCTGATGGTTATGGATGCCGATGGCGCTAACCAGACACTGTTGCGCGCGGCGGGCGACGACGGCTGGGCGATGCAGGCCCATGCCGAATGGTCTCCGGACGGCGATGAGTTGGTGATGTGCGGTACGGCCAACGAAGCGGTGCACCTTTTTGTCACCAACAACCGGGGGACTGAAGTGCGCCAGTTGACCTTTGACGGCACCTGGAACTGCGATCCATCGTGGTCCCCTGACGGCCGCCGAATCGTTTTCAACCGCTGCGCCGGCGATTGCGGAGAGAACAAAGCCAACCTGGAGATCTTCAGCATCCCGCTTTCCGGCGGGCAGCCGACCCAACTGACACGCAATGCGACGGCCGATTACGACCCCTACTACTCCCCCGATGGCCAGACCATTGCCTGGCTGGAACACACCGATCCCAGCCAGTGGTGCATCGGGGATCGCTGCCTGGGCACTTGGTCCATTCGCCTCATGAACAGCAGCGGCTCCAATCCGCGATACGTTATCAAGGATGAGCAGATAAACAGCAAACCGGCCTGGTCCCTCACCGGAGACCGTATTTTCTTTCATCGGTTCGAGCCCGCGGCCACCCCCAGCCGCTGGCGCATTTTTAGCATTCAGCCCGATGGCAGCAACCGGGCGGATATTGATCCGTTCGGCAGCGGTCAAAGCGAGTATCCGGCCAATTGAACTTGGGGCTTGGATTTCCGCGGTACACAGGGGCGAGGAGTCTCCCGGTCTGGTGCTGCCGAATTTCAGGGTTTTAGCCGCTGCGGCGGCCCGCACAGCAAGCCATTCCATCCGATCCTGCTGAGGTTCAATCGAAACGGAAGGTTTCAAGGGACCGAGCCGCATACCCGGTCCCTGCTCATGCGCGGTTCATTCGGGTTCCCAGGAGGAGTGACTTATGCTCGGCAATAGTTCTGAATCCCGCTCCATGGCCGGCCAGTTCAGGCGGGATTACCTGATTGTCTCGATCATCCCCCTCCTGATCCTTTTTCTTCTCGTAGTCTACGGAACGATCATCACCCGTAAATACCTCGACAATCTCATCGTGCACGCCACTGATGAACTTAACCTCGATGCCGAGACGAGCCTTCAGAAACTCGGCGAAAAAATCATCCTGACCAAGGCCCGGGACGTGGCCAGGCAAATCGAGATCTACTTTCGCATGCATCCGGAATGGTCGATTCAGCAGATGCGCCAAGACCCCCTGTTCATGGAGATCGCCCTGCAAAAGGTGGGGGAAACCGGTTACACGGCCCTGACGGAAACCAAAACGTATCTGTTTCGTGTCCACCCTAACCCCAAGTTGATCGACCAGGATATGCATACCCTGGCGGCCCAAATGCCATCCTGGTGGAAAATTGTCCAATCGGCCTCATCGGGCGACGAGACGACCGGATATTATGACTGGCTGGAGCCGGATGGTACCCGCCGCAAGAAATTCATGGCCGTGGCGCCGGTGCGAGAGCCGCTCCACGGGGCTACCCTTATGGTTTCGGCCACGACCTATATCGATGAGTTTTCCACGCCCATCATCGCCATGAAAGGCAAGGCCGACAGAATAGCCCACCACTACCAAACCTACGCGGTTCAGCAGGCCTTCGTGTTCAGCTTGATCGCAGCAACGGTGATTCTGCTGACCTTTCTGGGGACTTACTACTTCGGCCGGAAGGCCGCTCGCAGATACATGCAGCCCATCACCCATCTGGCCCAAAGTGCCCAAGCCTTCGGCGAAGGCCGCTGGGAGGTGAACTGTGATGAGCAAGTGCTGCGGCGTGCCGACGAGATCGGTACCCTGGCACAAGCCTTCGAGCGCATGTCCACGCAGCTCAAGGAGTTGTTCGGCAACCTGGAGCGGCATGTGACCGACCTCAAGGAGACCCAGACGGCCTTGGAGCGCAGTGAGGCCCATTTCAAGGCGCTCTACGAGGAGTCCCGGCGTGCCCAGGAAGTTTACCGCTCGCTGATCGCCTCTTCGGCCGATGCCATCGCCATCTACGATCTGAATGGGCATCCCCAGTACCTCAGTCCCATGTTCACCCGGACCTTTGGATGGACCCTGGAAGAGCTCCGCGGCAAACCCATCCCCTTCGTACCCAACGAGGAGCGTGAGAGAACCATGGCCATGATCGCGCAAACGCTCAACGAGGGCCGTGTCTGTCAGGCCTTCGACACCAGGCGGTTGACCAAAACCGGGCAGGTGATCGATGTGAGCATCAGTGCCTCGCGTTATGAAGACCATGAAGGCAAGCTTGCCGGCATGCTGGTCATTCTGCGCGACATATCGGAGAAAAAGCGGCTTGAAGCCCAGCTCCAGCACATCGAGCGCATGGAGGCCATCGGCACCCTGGCCGGCGGCATCGCCCATGACTTCAACAATCTGCTTATGACCATCCAGGGCAGCATCTCGCTGCTGCGCTACGACATGGATCCCGCCAATCCGCAATACAATCACTTCGTGGAGATGGAAAGGCAGGTCAAGCGTGGTTCTCGGCTTACCGCCCAGTTGCTCGGCTATGCGCGCAAGGGCCAGTACGAAGTCAAGCCTCTGCGCCTGAACGAAATTCTCGCGGAAAGCGCCGAGACCTTCGCCCGCATGCGCAAGGACATCTCCGTAAAACAGGACCTGGTGCCGGATTTGTTTCCCATCGAAGCCGATGCAGACCAGCTCAACCAGATGCTGCTGAACCTTTTTATCAATGCGGCCGATGCCATGCCCGATGGGGGCCATCTTTATCTATCGACCCGCAACATCTCGTCGGATCAAATGGCCAAGAGCGCCTATGAACCCAAGCCCGGCCGTTATGTCATGCTTGCGGTGCGCGACACCGGCATCGGGATGGACCAGAAAACCAGGGAGCGCATTTTCGATCCGTTTTTTACGACCAAGGAGATGGGCCGCGGCACCGGACTCGGGCTGGCCTCGGTATATGGCATCGTAAAAGGGCATGGCGGATACATCGATGTGGCCTCGCAACCCGGACAGGGAGCCACTTTTACTATCTATCTGCCCGCTTCGAGCAAGGCCATCGAGGCCGCCCGGCCGGAAACCAGCCAGGCGGCCACCGGCAAAGGCACCATACTGATCATCGACGATGAGAAACTGGTGCTCGAGGTGGTTGCCAAAATGCTCAATATGCTTGGATACACGGTGTTGACGGCCGAAAGCGGCAACAAGGCCATCGAAATCTTCCAGGCGCACCACGCGCAAATCGACCTGGTCGTGCTCGACATGATCATGCCGGAAATCAGCGGGAGCCTGGTCTATGATCGTCTGCGGGAGATACGGCCCGATGTGGCGGTGATTTTGTCCAGCGGGTACAGCATCGATGGCAGGGCCAGGGAACTTCTCAAGCGGGGTTGCGGCGGCTTTATTCAGAAGCCTTATACCATCGAGCAGCTTGCGGAGAAGATCCAGCAAGTCATGCGGTGCGGGGCATGACGGCCCGGCAGGGGCGCCATGGGGGTGGTCCCCGCAATCTGAAGGGCCCTTTGGATATGAATCCAAACAAACCCGAAAAAGCAGAAACACCATACGGCGAGCCGGGATGCCTCCGCCCCGGGCAGACCCCCGGCGATGTTCGGGCTCATTTTGACGCCCTGTTCGAACTCGCCCCCTTTCCCGTCACGGTCGCATCGCTCGAAGAGGAGCGTTTCGTGGCGGTCAACAAGGCTTTTTGTCTGATTTCCGGTTATGCCGAGCATGAAATCCTTGGGCACCATATCTCCGATGCGGCCATATGGGCCGCTGTTTACAACCGCGACCGCTTTGACGAACACCTGAAATCCCAGGGCCAGGTGGAGGGGTTTGAAAGCCGAATGCGCGCCAAAGACGGCACCCTGCTGCGCATCAAAATCTCGGCCAAGCGCATTCTCTGGGAGGGCTGTCATTACCTCCTGATATTTGCCAGCTTTCCCGAAATCCAGCGACAAGCCCAGCAGGAGATGGCGCAGAGGGAGAGGCGGTGCCATGCCATTCTGGAAAGCATCAGCGAGACCTATTACGAAGTCGATCTGGCCGGACGGCTCACCTTCTTCAACCATGCGGCCACCGAGCTGTTGGGCTACGAGGCCGAAGAGCTGGCGGGCATGAGCTACAAAGCCTATACCGGTCCAGACGAAGCCCGCAAAGCGTTCAGCACCTTCAATGAAGTTTATCGGACCGGCACCCCCATCAATTTTTCGGAATATGCCATGCTACGCAAGGACGGCACCGAGATCCTGGTGGAAACCTCCGCGAGGCTGCTGCGGGACGGCCAGGGGAGGCCGGTGGGCTTTTATGGGATCCTGCGAGACCGCACGTCCAAAACGAAGGCCGAAGCGCTGTTGCGCCAAAGCGAGGAGAGTTATCGCAGCGTCCTCGAACTGGCCCCCGACGCCATCACCGTGGGAAGAGTTTCCGACGGTCGCTACCTGCAAGCCAACGATGCCTTCTGTCGCCTGAGCGGTTACAGCCTCGAGGAGACCATTGGCCGAACCGCGTTGGAACTCAACCTGTATGCCGATATCCAGGATCGGGAAGAGATGCTGGCCGACCTGCGTACCCATGGGCGCGTAGAAGGGCGTGAAATCAAATTCCGCGTCAAATCGGGTCAGATCCTGGATACGCTGACCTCCGCCCGGACGATTCAGTTCCACGGCCAGGCGTGTCTGCTGGTCATCGTCACCAATGTGACGGCCCTGACCCAGGCACAAAAGGCGTTGCGCCAGAGCGAGGCCAAGTACCGCAATATTCTGGAGGTGATGGAAGAGGGGTATTACGAAGTCGACCTGGCGGGCCACTACGTCGCCTTCAATCCATCGTCCTTGCGTTTCCACGGTTATTCGGACGAAGAGCTCAAAGGCATGCATTTCAGCCAATTCGTGGCGCCCGAAAACCGGGACGAGGTTCGACACCTCTTTTCGGAGATGTACCGAACGGGGGTTGCCAGCAAAATCCTGGATACCACCATCGTGCGCAAGGACGGTGCGCGCATCATCGTCGAGATGTCCGCGTACCCCTTGAAGGATTCGGCCGGAAAGACCATCGGTTTCTAGGGGATCTCAAGGGATCGCAGCGAAAAAAGAAGGATGGAAGCCCAACTGCTGCAAGCCAAGAAGATGGAGGCCATGGGGACCTTGGCCGGCGGTATCGCCCACGACTTCAACAACCTGCTGATGGGCATCCAGGGCCATTCCAGCCTGGCGATGGTGGATCTGGCGGAGGATGCCCCCCTTTACGATCGAATCAGGAGCATCGAATCGTATGTGAAGGCGGGGATCCATTTGACCCGGCAGCTGCTGGGGGCCGCCAGGGGAGGCAAGTATGAGGCGCGGCCCACCGATCTGAATCAACTGGTGGGCAACAGCGCCGACCTGTTTGGCCGCACCAAGAAAGAAATTTCCATTCACAAGCGCTTTGAGGAGAAACTCCACACGGTGGAGGCGGACCAGGGGCAGATCGCACAGGTGCTTTTGAATCTTTTCGTCAATGCATGGCAGGCCATGCCCGAGGGGGGGCACCTCTACCTCGAAACGCACAACGTGCAGCTGGACCAGTATTACACCGAGCCTTATGGCGTGGCCCCCGGCGAATATGTTAAGCTCTCTGTGACCGATACCGGTCACGGCATCGATCCGCTGGACCAGAAGCGGATATTCGATCCCTTTTTCACCACCAAAGCCCCGGGGGGCGGCAGCGGGCTTGGACTTGCCTCGGCGTATGGCATCATCACCAACCACGGGGGCATCATCAACGTCTATAGTGAAAAAGGGGCGGGCGCCACATTCAATATCTATCTGCCGGCTTCGGAGAAAACAGTGGTCGAATCCATTGAACCCAAGTTGACGTTACGTACCGGTGATGAAACCGTGCTTTTCGTGGATGACGAGGAAGGCATCGTAGAGATCGCCCGGTTGATTCTGGAAAAGCTGGGCTACACGGTGATCGAGGCCCATAGCGGCCTCGAGGCCTTGGAGATCTATCGCAGTCGGCAATCGCAGATCGATCTCGTCATACTCGATATGGTCATGCCCGGCATGAGCGGCAGCGATGCCTTCACTGCGCTCAAAGCCATCAATCCCAACGTCAAAGTACTTCTTTCGAGTGGATACAGCATCACCGGGCAGGCCCAGAGCATCATGTCACAGGGCTGCAACGGCTTCATCCAGAAGCCGTTCAACATGCAAGACCTGTCGATCAAAGTGCGCCAGGTTCTCGACGGCCGCAAGACGTAGGGGGTAGCCCGAAGCGGCTGTTTTCGCTTTCGGTCCAGAGATGACCCTACCGGTTTGAATCCCGCGGCGGCAGAATGCGCGCCATCGCTTCCCGGGGAATGCGCACGGCCGCGCGCTGACCGTTGACCGTATTGACCAAATCCCGCTGCAGCAGAATGCGCAGCGAGCGCTCCTTCTTGGCGGCGGCCGCCGCCGTCAGGTGAGCGACCGTTTCCGCCGGCATCGGTTCGGTGGTCAGCAGGCCGTCGGCCTGGGCATCGGCCACCAGACGGGCGGCTGTTTCGGAGCGCACCACCAGGGTATTCCAGCCCGGCCGCCCTTCGAACATCCCGACGGAGAGATCGGCGAATTCCGAGGTCAGGTCCAGGCAAGTGAAGCAGGTATGCGGGATCAACGGCTTGATCTCCGAAAGCGATATTTCCTCAGAACCTTTGTCCGTCTCCAGAATCAACACATTGGCCGGCGGCGGGGGGATATCCATGCCACGGATGGTACCGGCCGCCACGCGTCCGGACAGCAGCGCGTTCAGCTGGCGGGTATCCAGCGACCAGTTGCAAAAGAGACCGATGGCCAGGGTTACGGGCACGTGGTGTTCCTCCTTGGCCAAAGGATTGGTCCGCATTTGCGCCACGGCCAGCATCTGGCAGGGAGTTCCCACCACCCCGATCTTCTTATACCCCTGGCGTGCCGCCAAATTTACGCCGGCCAGGGTCGGGGAGGCCATGAACTGGGAGCCGGCCGCCGCGGGCACATCCTGCCAGCGGGTCACCAGTCGTGGTTCCGGAATCAGACCGTTTCTGCCGGTCAAGGCGGCCACATCCACCAGTCCGCGCTGCATGGCGCAGACCATCAGGGCGGATACGGTACCGCCTGCCTGGAACCGGCCTTTGGGCATGGCCTCCCCCGATCGGGCGGCCACAATGGCACGGTAAACGCCCAGGGGCCGGGCGTCATACGAGGTGTTCCACATGCGGCGGCTCAATTCGTCCAGATCCGCCTCGGCTTTGGGGCAATAGGCAAAACAGCGGCCCTGGGACAGGGAACAGGCAAACAACTGGGATGTCTTGCCGCGGTAATTTTTGAAATAGGGGCACAGCTCCACGCATGCGCCGCATCCGATGCAAAGATCGCGTTTGTGAACATCATCGACCAACTCTTTAGACCCGAACAATTGCGGCATACCAACCTCCCGAGGGCTGCATTCAATTTACCTATGAGATATTCCCGCTGGCGGGCAATTGCAATCCTTTTTCCGTTTTTGCCTATGGGCTTGGGAGTTGATTCTTGGCACGAAGGATGATAGCCGAATTAATATATGACCCATCGCCGGCGCAGTGGCCTACGCCCATTGGGTACGGAAATCGATCCATGCCGAGTTGCAGCCACCCCGAAGAAGCGGATCGTGGCCACTTTACCGGCCGGGCCGATGCAAGCCGAACCGTGACTCGATGAGGGGGACATTTATCGCCCCGCCCCATGAACAGGTGGATAGCTTGATGCCAACCCATGCCGGAACCGTGGTCTTTCGAAAGAATGGCGACCAGACGCTCTATCTGGTGATCTCTTCGTCCAACGGTTTGCACTGGGTGCTGCCCAACGGCCATATCGATCCCGGCGAATCCGCAGATGCAGCCGCCTTGCGCGAATTGCAGGAAGAAGCCGGTATCCGGGGCGAGCTGATCCAGCCGCTGGGAATCCAGTATTACGAGAAGATGGGAAAGGAAGCAGCCTCCCAGTATTTCCTCGTCCAGGCCGTGGATGCGGTCGCCGCCGCCGAACAACGGGTGCTGCGCTGGGAGGATGAACGCGCGGCCCTCGACCTCTTATCCTTCCAGCAATCGCGCTCGGCGCTTCGGCAAGCGGCCGTTGCCCTGCGGCAGTCGGGCGAACAGACCTGAAGAAAAAGCGGTTTCGGCCATGATCAAAGCAAGCATCCTATGGATGACGGCCCTCCTGTTTTTGTTCCCGGGGTTCACCGTTCACACCCAGGCCCGGGATTGGACCGTTTCGCTTTTCGCCGGTCGCATGACCGGCGAAGCCTGGGAAGACGCTGTCGCGGCTCATGTCGAATACGAAGATGCCTACCTTGCGGCCCTATCCATTGATTGCGCGTTGAAACATTACTTCGATAAAGCGTTGACCTTGGAAGTGGAGGCGCAGGTGGCAAGGTACTTCGGCGATCAGGACCATTTTGAATTCAACCTGCCGCTGGTGGGGGTACGCTGGCATCGCTTTCCCTGGCAACGGCACCTGGCAACCACTTTCGCCTACGGCATCGGGCCTTCCTACGCCACCGAACTGCCGACCGTGGAAGCCTCCAACGCGGGGGACAGCGAACGCTGGATGATCTACTGGTTCGGCGAATTCACCTTCGGGCCCCCTAAAGGCGCCTGGGGATTGTTGCTGCGTCTGCACCACCGCTCGGGGGGTTTTGGTGTCGTCGCCGACCAGGGCGGCTCCAACAGCATTGCCGCCGGCCTGCGGTTCTGTTTTTGAAGATTTACTCCAAGGTAAACCACTGCACTTCCACCCGCCGGTTCAAGTCGCTGTCGCTGCCGGCCGGCTCTTCCCAGCCGCGGCCCACGGCCTCGATGCGCGCGGGGTCGATCTCCTTATGCCGCTCGCGCAGGGCTTCGCTCACGGCCAACGCGCGCTGGCGCGACAGCTCCATGGCTTTGAGGGCCATGCTCTTGACCAATGCTTCCCCCCCTTTCTCCCGGAATTCGTTGATGCGGGCGTTGTCCACGTGGCCGCGCAGGAGCACGGTGGAGCCGGGGCTCACCTGCAAAAATCGTTTGATCGTATCCAGGTACTCCAGGTTTTGGGGCGCGTTGCGGTCCAGGGCCGCTGAATTGGGCTCGAAGAAGAAGCGGATATCCTTGCTCAGCAGGGGGTCGCCCTCCAGGGCGGCCACGGTGGCGGTCTTGATGGGGGCGATGGCGATCTTCTGCTCGCTGAAGAGCCCTTTTTGGGCCAGAACAGCCAGATGGGCGGTGTCGGCGAAGCGGGCCGCATCCGTGGGATTGCGGATGATGCTGCCGTAAGCCAGGACCGCGGATTGGAAGATGCCGCCGAACGATCCGGCCGAATCGATGCTGCCGTTAAAGAAAGCCAGATTCTCCGGCAGGTTGGCCAGGTGGACCCTGGTCAACTCGTCGCGGGTCTGTGCTTCGCTCCAGCCGAAGGCCTGGGCGACCACGCCGAGGTGGGCGTCCGGTTGGTCCCGCAGGCGGCGGTTGCCTTCCAGCAGGCCGTGGACCAGACCGCGCACCATCGCGGGGTGGGCCTCGGCCAATCCTTTGTTTACGGCCAGGATGTCGGCGATCACCAGCAGATTGCGGTTGGAGACCAGCACCTTGGCGGCGCCATGGGAATTTTGCACCACCTCATCGGTGCGCGGCGTCCAGCCCACGCAGCCGTTGAGTCGCGGTCGGCCGCCGGCCAGTTCGTGGGCATAGGCATCACAGGCGGCAAAGGCATCTTCGTAGAAGACCAAGCCCAGTTCGTCGCCCTGGGGCCGAGCATCCAGGTCGCGCAGCACCTTCACCGGCACCCCGGCCTCCTGGGCCAGGTACCGGATGAAGAATTCGCTTTCGTTGAACTGCGAGGCCGCCAGCACCTTGCCTGCCAGCTGGTTGACCGAAACGATGCCCCGGTCCACCACCACCATGTCGGCGCCCCGGGAATATCCGATTTGAACCGGCACCAGCGCTTCAAAGGATCGGCCCAGCACCGCCAGGGCATCGGTGGTGGTGGCGATGGCCGCCAGACGGCCGTTGTTCAGCGGCGACCAGGATTCGCTTTCACCCACAGTGAGCTTCACCTTGAAGCCGTATTCCTTGGCGAAAAAGGAGTCGGGGTTGGGCGAAAGGCCGCCATTGGCCACAATCAGTCCGCCATAGCCGGCATATTCGCTGATATCGATCTGCAACACCCCATTTTGGGGCACATAGGCCGCCGCTGCTTCCAAAGGGGGCGTGCCATCCACCGGCTCGATGGGTTGGGGCACCGCTCCCTCGGGCGCGCTGGGCTTGGCCGTGGTTTCGTTGGCCAGTGGCGCGTCCGGCGTTTCGCCGGCGGGTTGCCGGCCGATCCACAGGTAGACGCCCAGGCCGATCAGCCCCAGGCAGAGCACGATAGCGATGAGGTTGCCCACGGCTGAGCCGCGCCGGTTCCGGGTCTGGGCGCTGCGAAGACGATGGTTGGTATTGGCGTTTTTCATGGTCGTATCTCTCCTGGCATCGGCTTTAGGCGTTCACTTTGCGACCCCGGCCGCCGGCGGCGGCCGGGCGCAGCAGTTCAGCCGGCGGTTCGTCGCTCAGACCGTCGAGCCCGGCGAACAGCTCACGCTGATCCCTGAGCCAGCGGTTGGCTTCGTTCAAAGACGCGCTCAAGGCATCCAACGATTGCGCCGCCCCATGTTCGTCTGCAGCCAGCAGCGCCTGTTCGCGCACCAGGGCCACCTGCTGGCGGAGGCGTTCCAGTTCCGCGTCGATCAATTCGCTGCGCCGGGCGCCGTCGGCATGGGCCTCGCGCCGGGCGCGGATCACCGCTTGTTGTTGTTCCAGGCTGCGGCGCAACTCTTCGTCCGCACCGCCCTGGGCCAGGCGCTGGGCAATTCTTCGCTCCTGGTCGGCCAGACCGGCCGTTTCCCGTGCGCCGGCGGAGACCAATTGCTGCAAAGAGGCCCGGGCGGCCAATAATTTGAGGTGCAGCCAGGCCATCTGGCGCACATCATCGATTTGACCTTCGGTGGACCCGATCCGCTGCAACAGTCCGGTGATCTCGCCGGCCTGCTGCTCGATGGCCGCCTGACGCTGACGGGCTTCTTTGTCCAGGCCGGCCGCCAGCGATGCATAACGGGACTCCGGAGTGTTCTGGGCGTTGCCGCCATCCACTGTCGCACGGAAGCGCCGGTTGCGCGCAAGCATCCACAGGTAGAGGCCTTCCACCCCGGCCCCGATCAGCCAGAAACCAGGATGCAGCAAGGCCCCCAATAGGGCGAAGGCGGCCAGGCCGAACCAGTTGGGCGGCACGGGCATGCCCAGCGGACGGGCGTTGAAAGCGGCAACGATATACGATTGTTTGGCTTTCATGGGGTGACGGCAGATCCGTTGCGAGGGTTGCGGCCGATCCGTTCGGGTGCAAGCAAGTATGCCGGGAAGGCCTGGGGGTGTCAACTGATTGTTGACTTGGTTCACGTTGACGTGCTAAGAGCTTAATCTTAATAGAAAAATTAAGTTGCGGTAGAAATGCTGTCCCCGCAGCCGCAATACCGCTGGATACCCGTGGGGATTTTTGGGAAGAATAATCTTCAATCAGGGGAGGGGTCGCCCATGTTTTCGAGGATCATAAATTTGTTCAAGGGGTTCGTGGGGTTGTTCATCAGCGGCATCGAAAAGAAGAATCCCGAAGCGTTGTTGGAGCTCGAGAAGGAGAACTTGCGCGAGCAGGTGGCTAAATACAACCAGGGGCTGGCCTCCCATGCCGGTTTGTGCGAGCGGCTCATGGCCCAGGTGAAGAAATTGGAGGTCGAGGAGCGCGAGCTGCGGGCCAAGACGGCCGCCCACCTGCGCGCCGGCAACCGGGACGCGGCCGGTCAGTATGCCGTGCGCTTGCAGACCGTACAGCGCGAACTGGGCGAGAACCGCACCCAGCTCGAGCAGGCCGAAGCCACCTACCAGAACCTGCTCAAGGCCCGCGACGTGACCATCAATGCGGCCCGGGCCAAGATCGAAAATCTGAAAGCCTCCATCACCGACATGAAGATGAAGCAGGCAATGGCCGAGTTGCACGAGATGTCGGCCGGCATGGTTTCGAGCATCGGCGGTTCGGGCGACACCCTGGACCGGCTCACCGAAATGGTCAACGAAGAGCGGGACAAGGCCGCCGGCCGGGCACGGGTGGCCAGAGATTCCATCGACTTTGCCGGCATCCAGGTCAAGGAGGCCGAGCAGAAGGCCCTGGCCGAGCAGGCCCTGGCCGATTTCGCGGCCCAGGAAGGCATTGCCCTGGAGGGCAACGGCGCTGTCACGGCCCAGCCCGCCGAAAAGGTAATGGGATCGGCCCAGAAGGCAACGGAAAAATAGAAATGGAAAAATGAGCCACATGACCCGGTCGGAAATGAACACGGAAGGCGACCGCCTGCTGCCCTGGGCCGAAGAGCTGGTGGCCCTTTATGAAAGCGGCGCCAACAACCAATTCATCCTCTACGGCAATGTCAACGACCGTATGCTGGTGACGGCCGGTGGCCAGATGGCGCTGGGCAACCTGCGGGACTATCTGCGCGGGGCCTTGCTGGCGCCCTTCGATGTGGTGCTCAGCTACGATATGGGCAACGGCATCCGGGTGGAAAAGGGCGGCGAGGTCTTCGGCCAGTGGCTGAAGTTGCGCAAGAGCCCCGAACTGCCCAAGGCCCCCCAGGCGGCCATCGAAACCCTGACCCACTACTTTCGCTACACGGGCAACCTGGCGCGGCTGGGAGAAAAGGCGCCCCAGGTGGCCTGCCTGCTGCCGGCGGCCGAGCTGATCGCTCCGTCCCGGGAGATGGGCTTCAGCTACGAGACCAACACCATCGTGCTGCTCATGCGCGAGTGGGCCAATGATTCGCTCATCAGCAGCCATGCCGTGGCAACCTTCCTGATCACCGAAAATCTCAACGATCTGCACCCGTTGCTGGCCAACAACATCCACAGCGGCAAGATCAAAATTCCTTTGCCGGACGCCGGCACCATCGGGCGGGCGCTGGCTTTCCTGCGGCCTCGCTCCGGCCAGGCCCTGGAAGTTTACGAAGGACGGTTGGAGGTGCTCGCCCAGCAGTTGGTGGGCGCCGGTCTGAGCGCCATCGAACAGATGGTGAAGGCCGCCCGTTACAAGCAAGAGACCATCCAGCCGGAAAACCTCGTGCAGTTGAAGAAATGCCTGCTCGAACAGGAGTACGGCGGGCTCGTCGCCTTCATCGAATCCCAACGCACCCTGGATGCGCTTTACGGATTGAAGAAAGTCAAAGCCACCCTGCGCCAGGACATCGCCCTGTGGGCCCAGAACGACCTCAAGGCCATGCCCATGGGCTATCTGCTGTGCGGGCCGGTGGGCACCGGCAAGACCTTTTTCGTGGAGTGCCTGGCCGGCGAGGCGGGCGTGCCGGTGGTCAAGCTGAAGAACTTCCGCGACAAGTGGGTGGGCAGCACCGAGGGCAACCTGGAGAAGATCTTCCGCCTGCTCCAGGCCTTGGGCCGCTGCATCGTCTTCGTGGACGAGGCCGATCAGGCGCTGGGGCGCCGCGACACCGCCTCCGGCGATTCGGGCATCTCGGGCCGGGTCTACTCCATGCTCGCCGAAGAGATGAGCAACACCCGCAACCGCGGCAGAATCATCTGGATCCTGGCCTCCAGCCGACCGGACCTGATCGAAGTGGATCTGAAGCGGCCCGGGCGGATCGATGTGAAGATTCCACTGTTCCCGACGCTCACCCGGCGGGAGGGGTTCGCCTTGATCCAGGCCATCGGCAAGCGCCTGGAGCTGTCGTTCGGCGACGATCTCTTCTCTCAACTGGAAAGTCTGATCCCGGAAATGCTGACGCCGGGCGCCGCCGAAGCGCTGGCCGTCAAGGTCTACCGCGTTTCCAAAACCCAGGGACTGGCCCCGGTCCAGGCCCTTCATGCATGTCTGCAAAACTACCAGTTGCCCGTTCCCCAGGATATCATGGATTTTCAGATCGACCTGGCCGTACGCGAGGCCAGCGATCTGGAGTTCGTACCCCCGGAACTGACCGCGCGTATCAAGCGGTAGCGTTGCACATCCGTCTGGGAAAACCCAATTCTCGGATGACGCCAGGAGTCTTAAAAATGGAAATGAAGCCTTTGACATCAGCCCTGGTAGGCGGCGCTACGCTGCTCTTGTTCGGACTCAACACCCTATGGTGGGGTTCGATCCTGCTGCTGTTTGCTTTCATAAAGATTATCGTCCCCCATAGGGGGATAAAACACCGGATATCGCGATTGCTGATCCTGATCGGCATGGTATGGATCGAGGGCAATAGTTTTTTCGTTCGTATGACGCGGCGGATCCAGTGGGATGTACAGGGCCTTGAACAGCTCAGGCCCGCTGACTCCTACCTGGTGGTCAGCAACCACCGTTCCTGGGCCGACATTTTCGTGCTGCAGCACATCTTCAAGCACCGCATCCCATTCCTCAAGTTTTTCCTGAAGCAGGAGCTTATCTGGGTGCCTATTCTCGGAATGGCCTGGTGGGCGCTCGATTTTCCTTTTTTAAAGCGGTACTCCAGGGCATTTCTGGAGAAACATCCCGAAATGCGTGGCAAGGATATGGAAACGACGCGCAAACATTGCGAAAAATTCAAAACCCAGCCGGTTTCCGTGATGAATTTTCTGGAGGGCACACGCTTCACCTATGAAAAGCATGAAAAGCAAAAATCTCCTTATCGTCACCTGCTGCTGCCCAAAGCCGGCGGGGTGGCCCTGGTGTTCTCCAGCATGGGGGATTATTTATCCAAGGTCGTGGATGTTACCCTCGTTTACCCGGAAAACGAACCGCCGGTACATTTTTGGGACCTGTTGGCCGCCAGGGTCCCTTGCATCATCGTGCGGGTGCAGGTCCTGCCCATCCCCGACGCGGTCGTCGGGGTGGACTATGAAGAAGACCAAGCATTCCGGGAAAGAATGCGGCAATGGGTCAATCAGCTTTGGCAGACAAAGGATCGCCAGATCGAGAACCTCATGGCCGATAAGAAATGCGCTGAACATGGGGACTAAGAACCGCCAACGCAATTCATGCTTTGCGCCGCAGATTGCAATGCGTCAGTAACTGGAACAAGGATGCACAGTACGTCTCAGACGAGAGTCGGTTGCCTCGATTTCCCAGGCAGCACGCCGCTTTCAGCGAGATGCGCGTGAATGCTTTCCGGGGAAAAACGGATCATGTTTTTGGAAATCTTGTGGATCCGGTATCCCTTGCGGCCGAGGGGCTCGATTTCGGGAAACAGGAACCGGCGCATTCTCACGGATGCCGCCAGGACGATATCGCGCACGTGTTCCGCCTTGGCGGTCTTTTGAAGTTGGTCGAGAACCCTTACGGCGAAGCGGCGCCTCAGCTCGTCAAGATGCTGCTCGCGTTTGTCGTCATAGCCATGAACGCCGCCGCCTCGGGGCGCGGCGCCGCGACCTGTCTTGGAGTCCGCGAAGAGTTCCTGGTTGTCCTTCAGTTCCTGATTTTCCAGTTTATCCAGCTCCATTATTCTCGGGCCGGATTCCAACTCGGGAAAATCGACCGGTTCGAGGGTGAAAAAACGTGCCAGGGCGCGATTGACGACTACGATGATGTACTGGCTCATAGGTGCTTGCCTCCTTTTCTCTTAAAAAGAATACAAGCCACTGTCTGGGCGGATGACAAATGTCGAAGCAATCGTGTCGATAGTTTTCTGCCGCCGCTGTTCACATGCCGCCTTGGGTCCTGAGATTTTCAATTCCGGGTGGCAACTGTCGGGCGCGCAATATTCACGGGGATTCCCGCTAAACTTTGAATAGACAGACTGAATTTTTCGAGATCGACGAGATCCGCGATTTTTTCCTGATAGAGGCGGATCATGGCGTAGCTTGGAAGATGCTTGATCTTGCCGTACACGTCTTTATGAACCTCAATATAGACCTTATCGGCCTGCTTGCTGATTTTGACCGGTTCGTAGATAATTTTCACGCTGGTCCCAACTTGAACCCGGTCGAAGAGCACTCGGATATCTTCAGGGTATAGACGGATGCACCCTTGCGAGGCCAGCCGTCCAATGGACCAGGGAAAGTCGGTGCCGTGAATTCCGAAATTGGAATCCCCCAGCCCCAACCAAAATTCCCCCAACGGGTTTTCCGGGCCGGGCGGAACCGTCCAGATCTTGTACTTGTGCCGTAAAGAGGGGGGAACGGTCCAGGTGGGGTTGCTGATCCTTGACGAAATCTTGAATTCCCCCTCCGGTGTCGGGAATTTCGGATCGCCGATACCGATGGGAAAGGTCATGACCGTCCCGTTGGCATTATCGAAGAAATAAAGGCGAAGCTCAGCTAAATTGATCAGAATGCCATTCTTCACCGTTCCGGGAAGAATCCATTGACTGGGAATGTTGATCTTGGCGCCCGGTGGGGGTATCCATGGATCCCACTTGGGATACATGTCTTGAATTTCATTGAATCCCAGATCGTACATACGGGCGACATCCAACAAGGTTTCATTCTTTTGGATCACATGCTGCTGGACGCTTCCGATCATCCGTTTACTATTGGAAAAGTAATAAGCTTCTTTGGTAGCTCCTTGACTGCGATTGTCCGCAAGCCATTGGATGGAAAAGAAAACCACCGCTACTGCAAATAACTGAAATATTCTTCGCTGCATATGATACCGGACCAGGATTTTTTATGTTAATTGGCAGTGGCGGTGGTTTTTCCAAACCAGCATAATGGCTCAGGTCGCCTTGGCTCGCAAAATAAGCAGCAGCGGCCTGACGCCACCATGAAATCCTACTTTTTCATTTTCTGCATAAAGACATTTTCGGCCTTCTGGGCGGCAGCTTCAGCTTTCCGGGCGGCTGCTTCGGCACGATCGGCCGCCGCTTCAGCCCGTTTCGCGGCATCCATGACTTGGGCATTCTTATCAGACGCCATCGCTTTGGCGTCCTGGGCTTCCTTCAGCGCCAGATCCGCCTGGTCCTTGGCTGCCTGCACCTGGGCCGTGCTGGCGCATCCGGCCAACGTGGCGGCCAGGCAAATCATCGTGGCCATTGCCAGCATTTTCAGGTTGGTGAATTGCATCATCTTCATGAATTCCTCCTTCTCGTTGGGGTTGATGGGGGGCATTTGGTGATACGCGATACAGCCTGTATAGTTCTGCAGCACGCTGGAAATAGACGTTATCCGAATGAGTAAGGGCGAGCGTGAAAACCTGCTTGGTCAGGATCGCGCGCTGCAATCAGCAAAAGCCAGGTAAAAATCCTAAATGAAAGGGTGAAGGGCCGTTTCGAAAAAATTATGTTAATATATTAATACTATTCACGCACTGTCAAGTACCGACAGGAAATTGATGGGGCTGAAGTTGCACTTTTCTCGATTGAAGGAGCGATACTTCCACAAAAGCAGGGCGACCGGTCTGCCGAAACAGCGGTGTCGTTTTTTATTCTGGCATTTTCAGCGCCAAGATTTAGTATGTGCCAGATAGCTGGCGGATACCGATCATCCAGAGTTCAGACAGCTTAACCTACAATCCCGTGGAGGCCATGATGACGTACGAGAACCTCATTGTTTCGGTGGACGATCATTTCGTGGGCCAGATCACCCTTGACCGGCCTGAACAGCTGAACACCTTCAACCGCGCCCTGGCCGAGGAACTCTACAATGCGCTGTCGGCCCTGGACGAGGACCCCAAGGTGCGCGTGGTGTTGCTCAAGGGGGCGGGCAAGGTATTTTGCGCCGGCATCGACGTGAATGCACTGTTCGGTAAGACGGCCATGGAGTACCGCGCCTGGATCGAACACATGGAGCGGCCCCTGCTTATGATCTCGCGCATGAAAAAACCCGTCATCGCCCAGGTGCACGGGGTGGCGGCCGCCAACGGCGCCGGGTTGGTGGCCGCCGCCGACCTGGCCATCGCGGCCGAGAACGCCCGCCTGGGACTCACGGCCATCAACGTCGGTCTCAATTGCGTCGGTCCGGTGATTCCCGTGGCCCGCTCCCTGGGCCGCAAGCGGGCCCTCGAAATGCTTTTCTATGGCGAATTGATCAAGGCACCCCAGGCCCTTGCCATGGGGTTGATCAATCGGGTGGTCCCCAAGGATGATCTCGAAAAAGAGGCGCTGGCGTGGGCGCGGACCCTCGCTGCCAAGAGCCCGGTCGCCCTGCAGATCGCCAAACAGGCCTACTACCGGTCTGAAGATATGACGTATGCCAGTCAGTTCGAGTACATGAATGAAGCCTTCGCGCGGCTGTGCACCACCAGCGACGCCAAGGAGGGGGTCACCGCCTTCTTCGAAAAACGCATGCCCCGATGGGAAGGCCAATAGGCTCGCACGAACTTGCATATAGGCATTGGATGAAATTGGAAGCCGCATCATGTCTATAACTGCCGAACCGAGCAAAACCGTTCTCGTCATCGAAGACGATCCGAACACCATGGCCCTGGTGGCACTCTATCTGGAACGTGAAGGGTTTCGGCCGCTGACGGCGGGCGATGGGCAAAAGGGATTGGAATTGGCCGAACGCCATCGACCCGACTTGGTGATCCTCGATCTGATGCTGCCCCGCATGGATGGCTGGGAAGTCTGCCGCCGTCTCCGGCTGCATGGAGAGGTGCCGGTGATCATGCTCACCGCCCGGGGGGAAGAGATCGACCGGGTGGCCGGCTTGACCCTGGGAGCCGACGACTATGTGGTCAAGCCCTTCAGCCCCCGCGAACTGGTGGCCAGGGTCCAGGCTGTCTTGCGCCGCATACCGCGGGCGGCGGCAGCCAGGCGCAAGGTGCTCACCCACGGCGATCTGTGGTTGGATCTGGAAAACCGGCGCCTGAACATCGCCGGAAAGCCGGTAGAACTCACGCCCCATGAATATGCCCTGTTGGAGACCCTGGCTGCGAGACCCGGCCGCACTTTCACCCGCAATGAGCTGCTGGCGCGTCTCTATCCCGATGGCGGAACGGTGGTGATCGACCGCGTGGTGGATGTACACATCGGCAAGCTGAGACAGAAAATCGAGTCACGGCCCGCTGCCCCGCGCTACATCATCACGGTGCGCGGCGTCGGCTATCGTTTTGCCGACAGCGGACCCCTGGCCGATGGGGAGGCGTGATGCGCCGCTACCTGATCCTCAAGCTCCTGGCCATCACCCTCGTGGTGCTCGTCTTCGTGGTGGCGGTGGTCTGGCTGGCCATCGATACCCTGGCGGCCGGCTATTTCGTCACCCTCATGGAAAAATATCACATTTCGCCCAAACCGGCCCACGCCATGTTCGTGGAGGCCGTGCATCGCTACCTGCTGTGGGCTTTCGTCGGCGCCGTCCTGCTGGCCGCGATCCTGAGTTATCTATTGATGCGGCGGGTGTTGGCACCCCTGACCCGCATGACCCGCCTCAGCCGCGATATCGCCGCCGGGGATTTCAGCGTGCGTGCGCCAGCTGGCCGCCGGGATGAGGTCGGTCAGCTGGCGGCGGCTTTCAATCAAATGGCCGCCGACCTGGCCAAGCTCGAAAACCTGCGCCGCAAGTTGATGATCGACGTGGCCCACGAACTGCGCACCCCTTTGACCAACATCCGCGGGTACCTGGAAGCCATCGGCGACGGCGTGGTGACCCCATCGCCCGATACCATCGCTCTGCTGCAAAGCGAAACCATGCGTCTGGTCACGCTGGTGGAAGATGTGCTGCAGCTGGCCAGGGCCGACGTGGCCAGGGGGCGGCTGCAGTTGGCGGACATGGATATTCGCGCGGCCGTGGAAAACACCGTGGCGATATTTCAGCCAGGGTTCGCGCACAAGGACATATCTGTGCAGGTGACGGCGCCGCCGGGCAACTTGACCCTCACCGCGGATCCCAATGCCATGGCGCGCGTTCTGCGCAATCTCACCGACAATGCCGTTCAATACACCCCGCGGGAAGGGTTGGTGGCCATCGATCTGATTGAGAAAGATGGACGGGTGGTCATCCAATACAGCAACCCGGCCGGCGAGCTTCTGCCCGAGGATCTGCCGTTCCTTTTCGAGCGCTTCTACCGCGGCGAAAAATCACGATCACGCGAGCATGGCGGCGCCGGCATCGGTCTGGCCCTGGTAAAGGAGCTGGTGGAAGCCCATGGCGGTGCAGTGGGCGCAGAGCTGACCAACGGCCGGATTGTGCTCCGCATCGTCCTTCCCACCAGCGCCCATCCTGCTGCCTGAGCTTTTCTTTACCAAATCTTTACAAGGCTTTTACCCGCCCTTTAACAATCCTGATTATTATCACCCCAAGCACAGTGCACGGCGCCATTAACGAGCGCCGGAAATCAACGGGAGGTGCTTATGAAACTAATGACCCTATCAGCAATCATTTTGGTTCTTATAACCTTCACTTATTTTGCGGTATTCGCCGGAAACGACCTGCCAGGCAACATGGAGAGGGCACCGGCGCCGGACGGGAAAACCAAAAGTGCGGTTTTCGCAGGCGGCTGCTTCTGGTGCACGGAATCGGATTTCGAAAAAGTACCGGGCGTGATCGACGCCATCTCCGGATACACCGGCGGCAATGTGGCCAATCCCAGCTACGAGCAAGTCTCCGCCGGCGGTACCGGGCATGTCGAAGCCGTGAAGGTCATTTACGATCCCACGAAAGTGGACTATGCCGCGCTGCTGGATTACTTCTGGCATCATGTGAACCCCACCGACGCCGGCGGACAGTTCGTAGACCGAGGCTCCCAGTATCGCAGCGTGATTTTCTATGCCAACGAGGAGGAGCACCGTCTCGCCGAGGCATCCAAGCAGAAGTTGGCCGCCTCGGGACGCTTTGACAAGCCCATCGTTACCGAGATCCTGCCGCTGGGGCCCTTCTATGCGGCCGAGGCCTACCATCAGGATTACTATAAGAAAAATCCGCTGCGCTATCGGTATTACCGGTACGGGTCCGGGCGCGATCAGTTCCTTGAAAAGACCTGGCATGCCCAAGCGGCCGAACAGACCGCTGCGCGGGCCTACCAGGGGGCCGACGCAACGAGCCTGCGTCAACGCTTGACGCCGTTGCAGTACACCGTGACCCAGGAGGAGGGCACCGAACCGCCCTTCGACAATCTCTACTGGAACAACCACAAAGAGGGCATCTATGTGGATATCGTCTCGGGCGAGCCGCTGTTCAGCTCCACCGACAAATATGATTCCGGTACGGGTTGGCCGAGCTTCACCCGGCCCCTGGAACCGGCCAACATCGTCGAGAAGCGCGATCACAGTTTCTTCATGACACGCACCGAAGTTCGCAGCAAGCATGCCAACTCGCACTTAGGCCATGTATTCACCGATGGCCCCAAACCCACCGGCTTGCGCTACTGCATCAATTCGGCCGCCTTGCGGTTCATCCCCAAGGAAGATCTGAAAAAGGAAGGCTTTGCTCAGTACGAACGACTGTTTCAGTAAACGTATATCGTAATGGGAAAGGAGCAGTGCCATGAAAATGTTTGTCTGCGGTTTCCTGGCCATATGGGCGACGGTCGTGGCGGTCTGGGGCGTAACTCCGGTCCAGGCCGGGTCTCTGGCGGAAATTACCTTTTACGTCCAGTGATACGATGTAGGCAAAGCCGCCCTGGAAGGGCTGGACGGTGTAAAACGCGTAACCCGCGGTTTTAGCGGTTCCCGGGAGGTCAATACCGTCACGTACGACCCGGAAGTGATTGCTCCCCCGCAGATGGCGTCGGCTTTGAAAGATGCCGGCACTTATATCGGAACCGTCGAACCCTAAAGCATCCGGCTGGAGGAAATGCGAAACGTTCGGCGACATCTATCAAAAAAGAGAAAGGAAGGTGTGCCATGACAACCATGAAGCAGTACATCCGTAAGCGCAGGCTCAGCGATATCGTCCTGGGCGATATCGATGTTTCGCTGCCGATGCGGGATATCTTCCGGTAGGAATGGTTCAACCTTTTTCCCTTCACGGTCGAGCACTCCGACTGATTCCATTGCGCGGAACAGTTCTCCAACTCTCTTTTTTTCGATCGGATCAATCAAACAGAGGACGACCGCTTCACCTTCGGAGACCAAACCGCTGCCGGCCGGCGCCGGGCTGAAGGATAGCAAGCACAGTCTCTTCAATACGCCCTGAAGCAAAAAATAAAAACAGTTGACCGCCTGCTTCAAATTCTCTATATGGGCACCAGTTCAGGTGCCCATACGGGCTCAATAGGGAATCCCGTGCGAATCGGGAGCGGTCCCGCCGCTGTAACCCCGGCCTCCTGAGCAGGAGGCAACCTTCGCGGCCGTTGCGTGCCACTTTTCCGCCTCAGCGGAATGGGAAGGCCGCCGCGAAGGCGGGAGAGCCAGAAGACCTGCCTGCAACAGTTGTGGTTGCGCTGCGCGGTAACGCAGGCAGCCGCGTACATACAGAATTGGGCCTATAAACTGGGTAAAGCCCTTCAAGCATTGTCGCTTGAAGGGCTTTTTTATTGGCACAGCGCCGCGGGCGGGAGCGGCTTTACCCGATTTTGGGGAGAACACTTTTAAGCCGGGGAGAGAAAAAATGACGAGAAGCAAATGGGTAATTGGCGTCGTTGCGCTGTGTGTGTTCTGGGCCATTGGTACCATCGCACCGGGCATGGCCGTGGGAGGCGCAGCCCATGGCGGGGAGGAACATAAATCGCCTAAGGTGGGCATCCTGCTGGTGGCCTTCGGCTCCAGCGAAACCTCGGCCCAGGTTTCCTTCGAAAACATCCAGCGCAAGGTGACGGCCGCCTTTCCAGCGGCCGACGTGCGTTGGGCGTATACCTCCCATGTCATCCGCGCCAAGCTGGCCGACCGGGGCAAAGCATTGGATTCGCCGACCCTGGCCCTGGCCCGTCTGCAGGATGAAGGCTTCACCCGCGTGGTGGTGCAGTCGCTGCATACCATCGCCGGGGCCGAATACCAGGACCTTGAGCGCACCGTGAACGGATTCAAGGCCATGGAGGCTTTCCAGAAAATCGTGCTGGGCGATCCCCTCATGGTCACCCGGGCGGATGTGGCCGCCGTCGTGACCGCCATCACCGGCATTATACCCAAAGAACGCAAGCAGAGCGATGCGGTGGTGCTCATGGGCCACGGCACCTGCCATCCGGCCAGCGCTTATTACAGCGCCCTGGCTTTCCAACTGCAGCTGAAAGATGCCAACATCTTCCTGGGCACGGTTGAAGGCTTTCCAGATATGGCGCTGGTTCAGAATCAGATGCAGGCGCGGCACATCCAAAAAGCCTTCTTGATGCCGTTCATGTCGGTGGCCGGCGAGCATGCGAAGAATGACATGGCCGGCGACGACTCCGATTCCTGGAAATCGCTTTTTTCCAAAGCCGGGATCGAGTGTGTGCCGGTGATGAAAGGCACCGCCGAGTATGATGCTTTCGTGGGCATCTGGGTGGGGCATATCAGGTCCGCGATGGAAGGTATTTAAACATGCGCCGGGCGCCCTTCGGATGGATCATCGGGGGACTGGCCCTGCTGCTGGCGGCGGAAGTCATTGTGGCCGCGGGCAGCGGGTTTCTTGAGATTCCCTTTAAGGAGGTGATCCGGATTCTGCTGGCCCAATTGAGCGGGACCGGGAGTTCGATTTCCCTTCCAAGGGAGTTGCCGCCGGTGGTGGTCATGGATGTACGTCTTCCGCGCATAATCACCGCGGCCCTGGTGGGCGGCGGGTTGGCGGCTTCGGGCGCCGTATTCCAAGGCATCCTGCGCAACCCTTTGGCCGATTCCTACACCCTGGGCGTTTCGGCCGGCGCTGCATTTGGCGCCGCACTGGCGCTGCTGGCCGACTTCACCCTGCTGGGGGTCTGGTCGGTGCCGGCCCTGGCCTTTGCCGGGGCCGTGGCCACGCTGCTGGCGGTCATCGGCCTGGCCGGAGCCGGAGCGGAGGGCGATTTTTCCTCCAGCAACCTGATTCTCTCCGGCATCATCGTGGCCGCCATCCTCTCGGCCGGGGTGAGCTTCATCAAGTATTTGGCCGACGAGCAGGTGGGGATCATCATCTTCTGGCTCATGGGCAGTTTCGCTTCCAAAGGATGGGGGGACGCCGGCCTGGTGGCGGTGGCGGTGGGCCTGGGGGGTGCGCTTTTCTGCTTCTTCAGCCGGGAACTCAATCTGCTGGCTCTGGGCAGCCGCACCGCAGGATCCCTGGGGGTCTCGCCGCGCAAGGCCGCGCTGGTGCTGCTGGTGGGGGCCTCCCTGGTGGCCGCGGTATGCGTGGCCGTCTCCGGTATCATCGGTTTCATGGGGCTGCTGGTGCCCCACATGGTACGTTTTGTGACCGGCCCCGACAACCGTCGCCTGATCCCGGCATCGCTGTTGGCGGGTGCTTGTCTGCTGCTGTGCGCCGACACGGTGACCCGGGCCGTGCTGCCCCGGGAGATCCCCATCGGGGTGATCACGGCCCTCATCGGCGGTCCCTTTTTTTGCGTGATTTATCGAAGACGAATGCAGCCATGGAAATAAAAGAGTGGCCTCCGGCGTATATGGCATCGATCTTCTGTCTGGGTGACGAATGTTGACCACTGAAGACATCAATTTTTCCTACGGGGATAAAGGCCTCTTCAACGGGTTGTCGGTGAGCTTCGCACCAGGGTGCTTTTATGGCATCATCGGCCCTAACGGCAGCGGCAAGAGCACGCTCGTCGATCTGCTCTGCGGCCATCTGCGGCCGGGACGCGGCATGGTGACGCTATCGGGTCGCCGGTTGGACGGGCATTCGCGCAAAGCATTGGCCCGGCGGATCGCTCTGGTGCCCCAGGAACTGCGCATGGATTTCCCCTTCACTTGCTATGAGATGGTGATGATGGGACGGTATCCGCACATCCCACGCTTTGCCGGACCCGGAGAGGAAGACCACCGCATCGTGGCGGCCGTTCTGGATGCCACCGGCCTTGCCGAAATGGCCGATCGGTGCATTCAGCGGTTGAGCGGCGGCGAGCGCCAGCGGGTGGTCTTTGCCCGGGCCCTGGCCCAGCAGACCGATGTGTTGCTCCTGGACGAGGCCACGGCCCACCAGGATATGCAGTATGCGTTGGGGCTGCTCAACTTGGTGGCCGGACGGGCGGCTCAGGGCGGATTGGTGATTGCCGTGATGCAGGATCTCAACCTGGCGGCGCTTTACTGCGATAAGCTGGTGTGTCTGCACCAAGGGCGGTTGTATGCCGCGGGCCCGACGGCCGAGGTATTGACCTCGGCCATGCTGCGGGCGGTGTTTCGGGTCGAAGCTCGAATAACCCGAGACCCCGATACGGCCACCCGCCGGGTGGCGTTTGCCAGGGGGGCTGCCAAATGCGCTTGAAAGTACTTAGCTTCGAGGTGTTTATGCTGCTGTGCCTGCTGCCGGCCGGAGCGCACGCTGCCGCGGGCGAGGTGCTCGTGGACGACGCGGGTCGCCGGGTGGTGGTGCCGCAGCCGTTTCAGCGGATCATTTCCCTTTACGGCGCGCATACCGAGAATCTCTTCGCCCTGGGGGCCCGGGATCAGTTGATCGGCGTGAGCGCCCATGAATCTTATCCGCCCGAGGCAAGCGCCAAGCCGGTTTTCTCGTACCACGGCGACCTGGAGATCTTCCTGGCGGCTCGTCCCGACCTGGTGCTGGTCCGGCCCATGATCGAGCGGGGCTATGCCCCCTTGGTCGACCGCCTGCAAAAGGCGGGCATCACCGTGGTGTCGCTGCAGCCGGCGACAGTGACCGAGATGTTCGCCTACTGGCGGGCCCTGGGCCTGCTCACCGGGCACAAGGCCGCCGCTGAGCAGATGGTGGCCGGCTTCCACGAGCGTACGACACGCATCGGTCTCCGTACGGCCTTGATTTCGAAGAAACAGCGGGTCTATTTCGAGGCCATTCACGACCGCATGCGCACCTTCTCTCCAGGCAGCATGGCCATCTTCGCCCTGGAGTGCGCCGGCGGCGTCAATGTGGCTGCCGATGCGGCCCCGCGGCAAGGTACCAATATCGCCGATTACGGCAAGGAGCGCATCCTGGCCAAGGCCGATGGTATCGACATCTACCTGGCGCAATCCGGCCCCATGAACCATCCCTCCCGCAAAACGATCCGGAATGAGCCTGGGTTCGGCTTGATCCGGGCGGTACGCGACGATCGCATTTACTTCATCGAAGAGGAACTGGTTTCCCGGCCGACGCCGCGTTTGCTGGAAGGCGTCTGCAGCATCGGAAGAACGCTCTATCCGGAGATCTTCGGACAAGAGGCGCAACCATTCGGGTGTATGGAGAAAGAAGATGGGAGATAAATATCGATCCCCGGGCCCGGGGGTTCTATACGGCATCGGGGTAGGACCCGGCGATCCGGAACTGCTGCCGATCAAGGCGGTCCGGGTATTGGGACTGGTGGCTCATATCTTCGCGGCCGCTTCCACCGAAAATGATTACTCCCTGGCCGTGGAGATCGTCCGGCCCCATATTCCGCCGGCAACCCCCGTGGAGCGCCTCGATTTTCCCATGAGCAAGGAGCGTTCGGTGCTCGAGTGCGCCTGGCGCCGCAATGCCCAACGCATCGCCGCTGTTTTGGAACAGGGCCGCTCGGCCGCCTTCCTGACCTTGGGCGACCCTTTGACCTATTCCACCTACGGCTACATCCTGCGCCATCTGCACAGCGGTTGGCCCCAACTGGCGGTGTGCACCGTGCCGGGGATCTCCGCCTACCAGGCCGCGGCCGCCGCCACCAACCGGCCGCTGGTCGAAGGGGAGGAGGTGTTGCTCATCGTTTCCGGCGTCCACGGCGGCCAGCGCTTGCTGGAACCGAACCGGCTTCCTGAAAACGTGGTTTTCATGAAGGCCTATCGGAACATCGGGAACATTACGGCCGCCCTGGAAAGCACGGGTATGGCGGCCGGCAGTATAGCCGTGACCAACTGCTCCCGGGAAGACGAGCAGATCCACACCGATCTTCATGCCCTGGGCCGGCAGGCGCCCAACTACTGGACTTTGATCATCGCCAAGCGGAGCTCTCATGGGCCACACACCTAAACCATTAAACTTCCGGCCGGCCCTGGTGGCTTTGCTCGTTTCCGCCCTGATGCTCACTTTAGGTGCCTGGACCCTGGAGGGTCTCACGGCAGCCCATATGGCTCGTCGCATCGCCTGGCCGTTGCTCCGTCTGGTGGTGTTCATCGGGATCGGATTGGCCGCGGGGCAGCTCATCGAAGCGACAGGCTGGACCCGCCGACTGGGGCTTCTGGGCGCGCCGTTGTTCCGCTTCGGCCGCCTTGGGCCGCACTGCAGCGCGGCCTTCACCACCGCCTTCGTTTCGGGGGAGGCTTCCAATGGCATGCTTTACGGGTTCTGGAAAGAAGGCCGCATCGATAGGGGGCAGCTGGTACTGACCTACCTGGCCAACCAGTTGCCGGCCTTTTTCCTCCATCTGCCCAGCACCTTTTTCATGGTCCTGCCCCTCACCGGCTGGGCCGGCGGACTTTACTTCATCCTCACCTTCCTGGCCGCAGTGCTGCGGCTGATGGTGGCACTGCTTGTGTCGCGCCGACTTTCGAACCCGGAATCGGCCCAAGCGTCCTGGGCGGAGGCGGCCCGGCCGACCGAACGGCGTGCCGATTCGCCGTGGGCGACCGTGAAGGCAAAACTACCGGCTCGGCTCCTGGCCGTGGCCACCTTCGTGGTGCCCATCTACATCGCCGTTTTCCTGCTCAACACCGCCGGTCTCTTCGAATGGAGCCAGGCGTGGCTGGCACGCGGATTCTCTTCAAAATTCATCCCTGTGGAGGCGCTTTCGCTGGTGGTGGTCAGCTTTGCAGCCGAGTTCGCTTCGGGCTTCACCACCGCCGGCGCCCTCATGCACGAAGGAGTGATCTCCACCCAGCAGGCGGTGATGGCCCTTTTGATCGGGAACATCCTGGCCTTTCCCATCCGCGCTTTGCGCCACCAGCTGCCGCACCTGCTGGGCATCTTCGCGCCCAGGATGGGGTCGATGCTGCTGCTTTTGAGTCAGGGGACGCGTGTGGTCAGCCTGGTTTTCGTGGGCGCGATGTACTGGATTTTGTTTTGAGAGTGTTTCGAAACCGGTGCGGGAAACTTACTGAACGAGGGAAGGCAGAAGATATGGGGGCAATCAAAGGCCTCATGATCGCGGGAACCCACAGCGGTGTCGGCAAGACCACCGTCGCCCTCGGATTGATGGCGGCTCTGCGGCGGCGGGGGTTGCGCGTGGCGCCGTTCAAGGTCGGTCCCGATTTCATCGATCCGGGCCATCATGCTCTGGCTGCGGGGCGTGCCGGCCGCAACCTGGACGGCTGGATGTTGAGCCGGGAGTACAATCTGGCCTCCTTCAGGCGACACGGCGCCGGCGCTGAGGTGGCCGTGGTGGAAGGCGTCATGGGGCTGTTCGACGGCGCCGGGGGCGACAGCGAAGAGGGTTCCACGGCCCAGATGGCCACCTGGCTGAGGCTGCCGGTGCTGCTGGTGGTGGATGTCTCCGGCCTGGCGCGCAGTGCCGCCGCCCTGGTGCAGGGCTTTGAACGCTTCGATCCGGCGCTGCGATTCGCCGGCGTGTTCTTTAACAACCTGGGCAGTGCCGGCCACCTGGCCTATCTGAAAGAGGCCCTGTCGCGACACACGGATATTCCGGTCTTGGGCGGTTGGGAGTGCAGCGAAGCCCTGCACATGCCGGAAAGGCACTTGGGATTGGTCACAGTGGACGATTGCCCCTTGCCCGCCGATTATCTGCAACACCTGGCCGAGCGTATGGCAGCGGCCCTGGATCTGGATCGGCTGCTGGCCGCGTTGCCGGAAGTGGATACCTCTGGGGAGGTCCAGGCGGCGGCCACCGTGGGTTCGAAGCGGCCCGTGCGCATCGGGGTGGCCCGGGATCAGGCTTTTTGCTTTTACTACCCGGACAATCTCGAATTGCTGGCTGCCGCGGGAGCCGAGATCGTGCCGTTTTCGCCCCTGAACGACCGGAGTTTGCCGGAAGCGCTGGACGGAATGTATCTGGGGGGCGGCTATCCCGAGTTGCACGCCGCGGCGCTGGCGGCCAATGTGGCCATGCGCCGGGCCGTTCAAGGGTGCAGCCGGGCGGGCATGCCCATTTATGCCGAATGCGGCGGTTTCATGTACTTGTGCCGCGAACTGGTGGACCTGGAGGGACGGTCCCACCCCATGTGCGATTGCTTCCCATTTCAGACACGCATGCGGCCCAGCCTGCGCGCGTTGGGCTATCGCCGGGTGCGCCTTCAAACCGCTACGCTCCTGGGGGCCAAGGGCAACCTCTTGCGCGGCCATGAGTTTCACTATTCGGAAATCCGCGGCAGCCATGAAGATTCTCAGATGGCACGGCACTATGCCGTGGGCGACCCCAAACGGGACCCCGCCCGCTTCGAAGGATACGCCGTCGGACGGACCTTGGGCAGTTATATCCATCTGCACTGGGGGTCCCGGCCCCAAAGCGCCGCGGCGCTGACGGCATCGTGCGAGGCGTATCGTAGAGCGCGTGCAATTCATGTAAAGGAGATGTAAAGATGTATCTTTATTGGCGAATTCAACAGGACCTGAACTGCCTGGGCGAGTTTCTGATCTTCCGCGATCCGAGCTTCAACCGCTCCTTTTTGCAGTGGATGCGAAAGAACGCCGCAGGCATCGCCTGGGCCGAAGAGTGGGGCTGGTCGACCGCCCCTGGAAGCAACCTGAACTGAACGTGGCAGAAGAGGCCCTCTATGCAGCCCCAGCAGATCGAAAGCGAGAGTCTCGCCATCATCGACGCCGAGGCCGGTCCCCACATATATTCGCCAAGGCAGTGGTCCGTCGTCCGACGCATGATCCATACGACCGCCGACTTCGACTACCTGCACGACGCGCGCTTCTCTCCCAGTGCCGTAGCGGCGGGCGTGGCGGCCATCCGCACAGGGGCCATGCTGTTCACCGATACCGAGATGGCGCGTGCGGGCATCCGTACCCGGGCCTTGAAACGGTTCGGCGGTCGGGTGATATGCCATATCGCCGCGCCCCGGATCGCCCAGGCCGCCAGGGACGGCGGCATCACCCGTGCCAGGGCCGCAGTGGAGGCCGTGGCCGACCAGCTGACCGGCGCCATCTACGTGGTGGGCAACGCTCCCACGGCGTTGCTGCGGTTGATCGAATTGGTCCGGGACGGCCCCATCCGACCAGCCCTGGTGGTCGGGCTGCCGGTGGGTTTTGTCAATGCGGCCGAATCCAAGGCGGCCTTGCTGGCGACCGCCGTGCCGTATATCACCAATGTGGGGCGCAAAGGCGGCTCCAATGTGGCGGCCAGCGTCGTCAATGCGCTGGTTCAGCTTGCCGAAGAAGAGGAAGGCGGGCGGTGAAGAAATTGCGCTATGGGTTCACCACCGGCGCGGCCGCGGCAGCAGCCACCCGTGCCGCATTGGCGTGCCTGCTGGAAGGGCGGGTCCCGGCACGGGTGGCGGTCGCCCTGCCCGGCGGTGGCAGTCTGGAGATCCCCGTACACCTCTGCCGTCGGCTCACAGGGAAAACGGCCGAGGCGTCGGTGATCAAGGATGCCGGCGACGACCCGGATATCACTAACGGTGCCGAGATCGGCGCCCGGGTGACATGGCAGCCCGGCCCAGGAGAGCGGCAGGTGACGATCCACGGCGGGCCGGGGGTAGGTACGGTGACCAAGCCGGGACTGGAAACGCCGCCGGGACAGCCCGCCATCACCGCCGGTCCGAGGGCCATGATTACAGAGGCGGCGTTAGCGTGCCTGGCTGCTCACGGCACATTCGGTTTGGTCCGCACCGAGATTTTCGTGCCCCGCGGTACCGCGCTGGCCCGCCACACCCTCAACGCGCGGCTGGGCATCCTTGGCGGCATTTCGATCCTGGGCACCACAGGCATCGTGCGGCCGCTCTCCCACGAGGCGTACCTGGCCACCATCGCCGCAGCCCTCTCGGTGGCCCGGGCCTCAGGCCATAAGGAGGTGGTGCTCACCACCGGCCGGCGCAGCGAGCGTCTGGCCCAGGCTTGCCGACCCCTGCTGCCGGCCGATGCCTTCTTACAGATCGGCGATTACTTCGCTGAAAGCATGGCCCTGGTTGCGGAAAAGGGTTTTGACCGGGCCACCCTGGCCGTCTTCTTCGGCAAAGCGCTGAAGATGGGCCAGGGGATCGGCCACACCCACGCCCGTTCGGCGGCCCTGAGCCTCGAAAAGTTGTCCCGCTGGACTTTGGCGGCCGGCGGCGATGGTGACTTGGCTCGGGCGGTGGCGGCTTCCAACACGGCCCGGCAGGCGTTCGAGCTGGTCCTGGGTCGCTGCCCGGCGGTGCTCCGCACGGTGGGCAGCGAGATGATCCGGGCGGCAGTGCTCTTCGGACGCCGGAAGGTGGCGGTTCGGGGGATGATCTTCGGATTCGATGGTGAGGTGCGTTTCGATGGGTAAGGAGAAAATCGTTGTCCTGGGTCTGGGGCTCTCCCCCGACGACCTGACGCCGGCCCACCTTGAAACCATCCGTTCGGCCGATCTGCTGCTGGGCGGCCGGCGCCATCTGGGTTTCTTCGAAGCTCTTCCCATGGAGAAGAGAACCATCAGTGGCGACCTCGAAGAAATCTTGACACTGCTGCGCGGCCAGCCCCCCGAACGCCGGGTGGTGGTGCTGGCTTCGGGGGACCCGCTGCTCTTCGGCATCGGCGGCCCCATCGTCCGGGAATTGGGTCTGGATCGTGTGCGCATCGTTCCCAACATCTCTTCCATTGCGGCGGCTTTTGCCCGCATCGGCCGCCCCTGGCAGGCGGCAACCCTGGTGAGTCTCCACGGCCGTGACGATACGGCGCCTTTGGCGGCGGCCATGACTTCCCGCATCCCGGTGGCTGTGCTCACCGATTACCGGCACTCGCCAGCCTGGTTGGCCGCATGGCTCCTCGAAAAGGGGGGCGGTCATCTGCGGATGGCCGTGTTCGAGCGGCTGGGCTTGTCCTCCGAGACGTACGGCTGGTACTCGCCGGACCAGGCAGCAGTTTCTGCCTTCGGCGACCCCAATCTGGTAGTAATCGACGGCCAATGCGGGCAAGCGGCCAGCCGGCTCGAGTTGCGCATCGGCCTGGCGAACGAGGCCTATGCCCACGCAAACGGGCTGATCACCAAGCCCGAGGTGCGCGCCGTGGTGCTGGCCAAGCTGGCCCTGGCCCCCGGCCTGACCCTGTGGGACCTGGGCGCCGGCAGCGGCGCGGTGGGCATCGAAGCCTCTCTGCTGCTGGTCGGGGGCCGGGTCGTGGCCGTGGAGCAGCATCGTGAGCGGGTGGCCCTGATCCGGGGAAACGCCCGTCGCCTCGGCGTATACAACCATGAAACGTTACAGGCCAGACTCCCGGAAGGCTTGGAAGCGCTTCCCCATCCGGACCGCATCTTCATCGGCGGCGGGGGGCGCGACCTGCCGCAGATCGTTCTTGATGCCGCCAGGCGCCTGGAGCCAGGAGGTATGATAGTGATCAACACCATCCTGATCGACAACCTTGGCCCGGTCCTTGGGACCCTGGAAGATTGCGGCTTTGCAGTGGAAGTCATTCAGATGCAGATCAACCGGAGCAGGTCCATGCCCTGGAGCCGGCGGATGGCAGCCGAAAACCCGGTCTGGGTGATCAGTGGCAGTAAAGAGCAGAAGGTAGCAAGTTGATGGAAGAAAAGCATCCCATTGTTTTTTGCGGGGCCGGGCCGGGTGACCCCGAGCTGATCACGGTCAAAGGCCAGAAGGCGCTGGCCCTGGCGGATCTGGTGCTGTGGGCCGGTTCGCTGGTGCCTGAGGCCGTACTGGCATGGGCGCCGGCCGCTGCCCGGCGGGTGAGCAGCGCCGATATGGACCTGGAAGGGATCGTGGCCCTCATGGCCCAGGGCTATCATGCCGGCCAGCGGGTGGTGCGGCTGCACACGGGCGATCCCAGCCTGTATGGGGCCATCCACGAGCAGATGGCCGCGTTGCGCGGCCAGGCGATTCCCTTTTGGATCGTTCCCGGTGTCACGGCTGCTTTTGCGGCGGCCGCGGCCCTGGGCATCGAATACACACTGCCCGGAAAGACCCAGACCTTGATCTTCACCCGCATGGGCGGCCGCACACCGGTGCCGGTCAAGGAATCGCTGGCCGCGCTGGCCCGCCACAACGCTTCCCTGGTGATCTATCTGAGCATCTCCATGGCGGCCGAAGCAGCGTCGATTCTATCCGAGGCCTACGGTCCCGCCGCTCCGTGTGCCATCGCCCATCGGGTTAGTCACCCCGGGGAGTGCATCGTGCGGACCCGGGTGGCCGATCTGGTCCAGACAGTCCGGCAGCATGGTATCCAGCGACTGGCCGTGATTCTCGTGGGGCCGGCCCTGGAAGACGGAACCGCCTTGGCGGCCCTGCGCTCGAAATTATACGACAGGCGTTTTCCCCATGGCTGGCGAACTCCGTAAGATCGCCATCTGGGCCTTGACCCCCAACGGCCTGGCCCTGGCGGCGCGCCTGCGTCTGCAGTGGCCTGAGGCCGTGGTGCACTGTTCCCGGCGCTTGGCCCCCGAAGGCCTGGCCCTGGCGGCGCGCCCTTTCGACGGCCTGGCGCCGGCCATGGCCGAGCACTTCCAAGGTTTCGACGGCCACATCTGCATCACGGCTGCCGGCATCGCGGTGCGCACCGTGGCGCCGCTGTTGGTTCACAAAATGAGCGACCCGGCGGTGGTGGTGGTCGACGATCTCGGCCGGTTCGCCATCAGTCTGGTGTCCGGCCACGTGGGTGGGGCCAACCGGCTGGCCTGTCGCGCCGCCGGTCTGCTGGGCGCCATCCCGGTGATCACCACGGCCAGCGATGCGAATGCCCGCCCGGCCATGGACATGCTGGCGGTCGTGTTGGGGCTGCGCATCGAAAACCCGTCGGCCGTCAAAGGCGTGAACATGGCCCTATTGGCCGGCCGCAAGGTGGCGTTGTGGGATCCCTTGGGAGTGGTGGCGCCGGTGGCGGGGGACGCTTGCCGCGATGTGGATCTCACGACCCTGAAAGCGTTGACGCCTGATCACGCGGGCGTCTGCGTGGATGATGGCTGCATCGCGCTGCCGGACCACGTGCTGTGTCTGCGGCCGCCCAGCTTGACCGCCGGAATCGGCTGCAACCGCGACACCTCCGAAGCCGAGATCGCGGCGCTGTTAGCGCAGAGCCTGGCCCAGGGGCGCCTCTCAGGGCACAGCCTGGGGTGCATCGCCTCCATCGATTTGAAACGGGACGAACCCGGCCTGCTCACCTTGGCCTGGAAGCTGGGTGTGCCCGCTAAATTTTTCCCATCCGACGCCTTGAACCAGGTGCGCCATGTGCCCCATCTTTCGGCCATGGCCGCCAAATATACAGGAGCAAACAGCGTATGCGAAGCAGCCGCCATCCTGGCAGCGGACCAGGGGATGTTGATCGTCCCCAAGCGCAAGAGCGCCAATGCCACCGTGGCCATTGCCCGGCGGGCCTCTTTATCGTCGGCCTCGGTCCGGGAGACAGCCGGCACCTTTCCGGCCGGGCCCGGCAGGCGTTGAGCGAGGCCGAAGTGATCGTCGGCTACCACACCTATATCGATTTGATTCAGCCGCTCATCGGCGACCGGAAAATCGTGGCCACCGGTATGACCCAGGAGGTTCGCCGGGTGGCGGCCGCCCTGGACGAAGCCCTCGCCGGTCGGCGGGTGGCGCTGGTATCCAGCGGCGACCCGGGGATATACGCCATGGCCGGCCTGGCCCTGGAGATGTGTGCGGCCCGGGGGGTGGCGGCGGTGCCGGGTTGGAATGACGCCGGCGGATTTGTTATAGAAGTGGTGCCGGGCATTCCGGCTCTGTGCGCCGGTGCCAGTTTGCTGGGCGGGCCTTTGACCCATGATTTCGCCGTCATCAGCCTGAGTGATCTGCTGATGCCCTGGGAGGCCATCGAAAAACGGCTCGAGGCGGCGGCGCTGGCCGATTTCGTGATGGTGATCTACAATCCCAAGAGCAAAAGACGGGGTTGGCAGTTGGCCCGGGCCCAGCAGATCGTTCTGGGGCACCGGGCCGGGGCCACGCCGGTGGGCATCGTCACCAGCGCCATGCGATCCGATCAACGCATTGTCTTGATGACCCTGGACCAGTTGCACACGGCGGCGGTGGATATGCAGACCACGGTGTTCATCGGCAACAGTAACACCCGGCGCTGGGGGGATTTCATCTTTACCCCCAGAGGCTACGGGCAGAAGTACGCCATGGATGGGAGGGCTCTATGAGGCAAGGTTTCACCCACGTTTATACCGGAAACGGCAAAGGCAAGACCACGGCGGCCCTGGGCCTGGCGCTGCGCGCCGCCGGAGCCGGCCTGAAGGTCTACATCGGTCAGTTCATCAAGAGCGCCGAATACAGCGAGATCAAGGCCCTGGGTCGTTTCAAGGATCAGATCACCCTGGTCCAGTTCGGCCGGGGCTGTTTCATCCGCGGCACGCCCTGCGATGCCGATATCGAGGCGGCCCGCAACGGCTTGCGCGCCCTTTTCGACGCTCTGACATCGGGCGCCTACGACCTGGTGATCGCCGACGAGGCCAACGTGGCCTTCGGGTGCGGGCTGATCACCGAGGAAGACCTCCTGGGGTTCATGGATGCCCGGCCGGCTGCGGTGGAGCTGGTGCTCACCGGCCGCGGCGCGCCGTCGGCGGTGATCGCCAGAGCCGATCTGGTGACCGAAATGGTGGAAGTCAAACATTACTACCAGCGGGGTATTCTGGCCCGGGACGGCATCGAGAAGTGAAATGAACCCGAAAGCGGCTTGCATTGCGGTTTTAGGCACCGGCTCGGACGTGGGCAAAAGTGTCGTGGCCACGGCCCTGTGCCGCATCTTCGCCCGGCGCGGAATTCGCGTGGCGCCCTTCAAGGCCCAGAACATGTCCAACAACTCGGGAGTCACCCCCGAGGGCCTGGAAATGGGCCGCGCTCAGATCATCCAGGCCGAGGCGGCCCGGGTCGCCCCCCACGCGGACATGAACCCCATCCTGCTCAAACCCACCAGCGACCAGGGCGCCCAGGTGGTCGTTCTCGGTCGGGTGCTGACCGAAACCGCTCCCAAAGCCTACTACCACCGCAGGGAAATGCTCTGGGAGCTGGCCTGCGCGGCCCTGGGCCGTCTTCGGGAAAACTTCGAATTGATCGTCATGGAGGGGGCCGGTTCGTGCGCCGAAGTCAATCTCATGGCTAGGGATATCGTCAATCTGCCCATGGCGGCCCACGCCCGGGCGCCGGCCATCCTGGTGGCCGATATCCACCGCGGCGGCGTCTTCGCCCAGGTGGTGGGCACCCTGGCCTGCCTGGACGAAGCGCAGCGTAAGCAATTCCGCGGCGTGATCATCAACCGGTTCCGGGGGGATATGGACCTTTTCAGGGAAGGCGTGACCTGGATCGAGGCTCGCACCGGCCTGCCGGTATTCGGCGTGCTGCCCTGGTTCGACGATTTTGCCATCGAAGCCGAAGATGCCGTGACCATCGAGCAGCCGTCCACCAGGGTTGCCGATGGTCAGGGACCGTGCATCGCGGTCATGCGGTTGCCGCACATCGCCAACTTCACCGATTTCGATCCCCTGATGCGTTTGAATGGCCTGGGGGTGGTCTACCTGGAGAAAGCCCGGGATCTGGGACGCTTCCAGGCGGTGATTCTCCCCGGTTCGAAAAACACCCGGGGCGATTTGCAGTGGCTGGCGGAAACCGGATGGCGCCAAGCGTTGCTGGATTACGCACGTACCGGCGGCCACCTGCTGGGTATCTGCGGCGGTTACCAGATGCTGGGCCGGGTCGTGCATGACCCGGACGGCATCGAAGGGCGGCCGGGCAGCAGCACCGGCCTGGAACTGCTGCCGGTGGAGACCGAACTCATAGCGCCCAAGACCACCACCCGCACGAGCTTCACCTGGGGCGAGGAGGCAGGCGAGGGCTATGAAATCCACATGGGGCGCACCCAACGCCCGGGAGGGCAGCCGTTGTTGCGGATCCATACCCGTAACCAGGTCCCCTGTGAAGACAGCGACGGCTGTCTCTCGGAGGATGGGCGTATTCTGGGAACCTATCAGCACGGCCTTTTCGACAGCCCCGGCGTCACGCGGCGCTGGCTGGCGGGCATCGGACTCGCGCGGATCCAGGTGTCGGCTACCCATGGCCCGGTTGCCAGGGATCGGGCGTACGATGCCCTGGCGGACCATGTCCTCGCGCATCTGGATATCGAGGCGCTGGGCAAGCTGATCGAATGATAGAAAAACGGCAGCAAGCATGCTTGCGTGCAAGGGAATGCAATAGAATGCTCAACGGCCATGGCGGCAACATTCTGGCACTGGCGCATCGACTGGGTTGCCGTCCCGAAGAGATTATCGATGTGAGCAGCAATATCAACCCCCTGGGCCCTCCGCCAGGATTGATGAGGTATCTGCGCGGGCAAATGGCGGTGCTGTGCCGTCTGCCGGAAGTGGACGGCCGCGAGGTCAGCACCCGGATGGCGACGCTCCTGGGCGTGAACCCCGACCGCATCCTGGCCGGCGCCGGCACCACCCCGTTCATCCATGACATGTTCGCGGTACTGCGGTCGCGTCGGGTGGTCATCGTGGGACCGACCTACGCCGACTATGCAGATGCCTGCCGGAGACACGGCATTGCGCCGGAATTCTTTCTGGCCGAAGCCCGCCTACGATTCTGGGTCGATGGATCACGCCTGGACGAAACCGCGGGCCGTGCTGATACGGTGGTGATCTGCAATCCCAACAACCCCACGGGTGCGATGATATCCAGAGAAGAACTCCTGGTCCTCTGCCGCCGCCACCCCGCCACCCGTTTTGTCATCGACGAATCGTACCTGCCCTTCGTGGCCGATGCCGAGCACCGGAGCCTGATCCATAGCGGCCTCGAAAATGTAATCGTGCTGCACTCCCTGTCCAAGGTCTACCGCCTGCCCGGATTGCGCATAGGATTCGTCATTGCCGCTGCATCGATCATCGAACTGTTTCGTCAGCGGCTGCTGCCGTGGAGTCTCAACAGCCTGGCGCAAGCCGCGATCATGTATCTAACGGAGAATATGGAGAGCGTCGCGACGTTCGTTCGGAAGAGCAGGGGGTTCATCGGACAAGAACGGGCGCGCTTTTATTCGCGCCTGCGAGACGCTCCGGCGTTCAAGGCCTTTCCCAGCAACGCCAATTTCTTCCTGATCGAATTGCCTTTCACCATGTCTGCCGCGCGCGTCTGGGATCGATTGGCCCAAAAACGCGTACTGGTGCGCGACTGCTCGAATTTTTACGGGTTGAACGAACGGTTCATCCGCATCGCCATTCATCAATCCGAAGTCAACGCGCAGGTGGCGGATATGCTTCTGGCCTGCGCGGGGAGATGCGATGGGTGAGCATGCATGGATGGTCATGCTCGCGGCCGTGGCGCTGGATCTGCTGCTGGGCGATCCCCAGGGCTGGCCCCATCCCGTGCGCTGGATGGGAAAGGCCATCGTCTGGTTCGAACCGCTGTGCCGCCGGCTCTGGCGGAATGAGGGCCGGGCGGGCCTGGCTTTTGCCGCAGCCTTGATCGGCGCGGCGTGGTGGTTTTCTTATGCACTGCTCAAGTTCATGACCTGGCTGCACCCCGTGATCGGTCTGGCCGGGTCTGCGGTGATGCTTTTCTATTGTTTGGCCATCCGATCACTCTTGGACGCCGGCCTGGAGATCTATAACCTGCTGGCCTCCGGTCGGATCGAAAGCGCGCGGCGGAAGCTGGCTTTCATCGTGAGCCGCGATGTGGGGCACTATCAGGAAGACGATATCGCCCGGGCAACGGTGGAGACAGTGGCCGAAAACCTGGTGGACGGCGTGTTGTCGCCCCTGTTCTTCGCGGCCTTGGGCGGTGTGCCCCTGGCCATGGCCTACAAGATGGTCAACACCCTGGACGCCATGGTGGGTTACAAGAACGCGCGCTATATTCGTTTCGGCAAGGCGGCGGCGCGCATCGACGATATTGCCAATATCATTCCGGCCCGTCTTTCGGTGGCGCTGATCGCCGCGGCCGCGCGTTTGCTGGGCGGGTCGACCAGCGGGCGCCGGGCCTGGCTGACGGCATGGGCCGAAGGGCATCACCACACCAGCCCCAATGCCGGTTATCCCGAAGCAGCCTTTGCCGGAGCCTTGTCCGTAAGGCTGAACGGGCCCAATTACTACCATGGACAATTGGTGGAGAAGCCCTTTTTGGGGGCCGCGTTCGGTAACGTCACGGCAAGCCGATTGCTGACTGCCTGCCACCTGATGTTGGCAGCGTCATTGCTGGGAGTGTCGGTGTTTGGCGCGATATCGAAATGGACGGGTTGAAAATCTCCGATTATCAGTTCTTGCGATCGATCACCTCCCGCATGCGCCCAAGCATTTTCCGAAAGTTATACGGCTTTTGAATGAATCCCTTGGCCTTGATCAAGATGGGATCCTTTCCGGGCTCATCCAGACTGAAGCCGCTGGCGATCAGTACCTTGACGCCGGGATTGAGTTTAAGCATTTCGGCCAGGCAGTTCTTGCCGCCCATGCCGGGCATGATCAGGTCCAAGAGAATGATGGCGATCTTGGTTCCTTCCTTGCGGTAGATTTCCAGGGCCTCCTCGCCGCTGGCGGCAATGAGAATATTGTAGCCGTTAGCGGAGAGCATATCCTTCGCAAGGTCCCTGAGGAAAACTTCGTCATCCACCACCAGGACGGTTTCTCCCTCGCCTTTCTGGATGGGATCTTCCTGGACTTCGGCGTCCTGGGGGGCGGCGGCGGCAATGGCCGGCAGGTGGATCTGAAAGGTCGTTCCTGTACCCGGCGCGCTCTGGCAAGAGATGTGGCCGCCATGATTCTTGATGATACCGTAGGCCATGGCAAGCCCCAGGCCGGTGCCGTGGCCCACCTGTTTGGTGGTGAAAAAAGGTTCGAAAAGATGCTCCATCACCTCTGCGGTCATGCCGTGACCGGTGTCCGTGATGGTCAGCATTACGCAGTCGATGGTGCCCTTCTGCAGGTTGACTTTACGAAATACTTCGTCGGGTGTGACGTTGGTGGTGGCGATGGTCAGGCAACCGCCTTCGGGCATGGCGTCCCGGGCATTGACGCCGATATTGAGCAGTACCTGTTCCAGTTGGACGGGATCGGCGTTGACCGTCAGGATGGGTTCGGTCAGACGCAATTCGATATTGATCATTTTGGGGATGGTGCGCTTGAGCAGTTTTTCCACCTGTTTGATCACCTGGTTGACATCCACCGGGCGCGGTTGGATCTCTACTTTGCGGCCGAAGGCCAGCAGTTGCTTGGTCAGGTCGGTGGCCCGCTGGGCGGCCTTTTCGATCTCCCTGAGTTTGACGGCATCCGGATCGGAATTGTTGCGCCCCATCAGCAGGATCTGGGAATAGCCCAGAATGGCTTGCAGCAGATTGTTGAAGTCGTGGGAGATGCCGCCGGCCAGAGTGCCGATGGCCTCCATCTTCTGGGCCTGGAGCAATTGGGCTTCAAGCTGCCGGGTCGAGGTCAGGTCACGGGTGAAGCCGCACAATCCGGTGATTCGGCCGACGCTGTCGGTCAGCGGCACCTTGATGCTGTGAAAGGTTTTTGGGTTCTTGGCCACATATCGGATCTCTTCCTGCTCGACTATTTCGCCTCCCAGCACGCGAGATTCGCTTTCCAGCGTGCGCTCGGCGACTTTTGTACCGAAAAGTTCTTCGTCGCTCCGGCCGATGAATTCTTCGGCCCGCAAGCCGTAGATGCGCTCCATGATGGGGTTCACGAGCGTATAGCGCAGCTGATTGTCTTTCAAAAAGATGGCGTCCTGGGCGCTTTCCACGATGGTGCGAAAGCGCTCCTCGCTCTCTTTGAGGCGCTCTTCGGCAAACCGTTTTTCTTCACGGATCTGGATGGTTTCGAAAATGCGCTGAAGCAGATTGATCAGTTCCACCGGCCGCACCGGCTTCTGCAGGTAATGGAAAGCACCCATTTCCAGAGCTTTGACCGCCGAATCCACATCGGCAAAGGCGGTCATCAGGGCACAGATGCAATCGGGGCTGATGCGCTTGAGTTGGGTGAGCAGGTTCATCCCCGAATCATCGGGCAGCTTCAGGTCCAGTAAGGCCACCTGGGGTGCGTAACGCACGGCAAAATCGACGGCCTGGGCGCAGGAGGCGGCCGACACGAGCTTGTATCCCTCCTCGTCCAGGATATCTTGCAGGTTGTCTCTCAACGCCTCATCATCGTCGACAATCATGATGGTTTTTTGCATTACCATACCTCGGCGGCCGGTCAGCAGGTTGCATTCATCTTTCGCATACGAGCAATTTCATCCACCAGTTCCAGGAGCCGTTCCATCTTCAGTGGCTTGGTCATGAAGGTGTAAGCGCTTTCGTTCAGGGCCTGCCCGATGGCCTCCCGCATTTCATCGGCATATCCGGTGATCAGGATGGTGGTCAGATCGGGTTGAACCGTCTTGATGCGGCGATAGACCTCCAGGCCGGCAACTTCGGGAAGCTTCAGATCAAGCAGCAGCAGATCGTAAGATCGCTTTTGGGCCATATCGATGGCTGCCTGCCCGTCGCGGGCCACAGCCACGCAATAACCGGCAGCGGTCAGCACCTCCTTCAAGTTGTCACACAGGGCGTCGTCGTCGTCGGCCACGAGGATGTAACCATTGCGGCCTTCGCTGCGGGCAGCGGTGATGGTTCCCATCAGGGTCTGCATATCCAAGGGTTTTTTAAGAACGGCCCACACGCCTTTATCGCAAGCGGTTTGGATCAGGTCGGTGAGGGCGTATGCCGTCATCAGAATCACGCGCAAGCGCGGGTTGCCGGCCTTCATTTTTAGGAAACACTCCACCCCGTTCATGCCGGGCATCTTGATATCCATCAGAACCAGGGCGAAGTCGTTATTGGCCACCAGCGCCATTGCCTCTTCGCCGCTGTGGGCGGTCTGAACCTGGTAGCCTTCCTCTTCCAGCACATCCTTGATGTTGTCGATAAACGCCACATTGTCGTCGACCAACAGGATTTTTTCTTCCATGTAGCACCCCTTTGATTGCTCCGATGCAGATCCTTTCAACCCAGTGGACGGTCCCAAGCGGTGCCGGTTTGGAATGCTTGATCACCCATTGCCGTTCCCCGCCCGGTGGGCAGCTGGCAGGACAATGGTGACGCGTGTGCCTTCACCGGATATACTCTCCAAGAATACGTCGCCACCATGTTCGTTGACAACCTTTTTTACAATGGCCAGGCCGATGCCGGTGCCCCTGGCCCGGGTGGTAAACAGCGGCTCGAACGCCCGCTGGAGGGTATCCGGTGTCATGCCGGTGCCATTGTCTGCGATTTCGATGATGGCTTTTCCTTCGCTGAAATAGCTTTTTACCAAAATATTCGGATGATAATCAGAAGGCCCCCCACTGTCGACGGACATTTTGGCCTTCACGGCCTGAATGGCATTGTCCAGTACATTGATGGCTACCCGGCGCATTTTTTCGGGATCGTGGGGCACGAGGGGAAGGGGGCGCTGCAGTTCCTGGGCGATGGCCAGGCCGTGGGACTCCTGGAGTTGCTCGATCACCTGGATCAGCCAGGGGGTGAGATCCGCCTTGACCATGGAGGCCGTTCGGCCGCGGGTGTACTCCAGCAGATCGGCCACGATGGCATCGCAAAGCGCCACCTGCTCCTCGATGCGTTTGAAATGTTTGGCCACTTTTTCATCCGGGTTCGCAATTTTGCGCTGCAGGAAGAAGTTGGATGAACGAATGACGCCTAGGGGGTTGCGCAGTTCGTGGCTCACCGTGGCGGTCAACTGGCCCAGCACCGCCAGCTTTTCGCGCTTGACCAATTCGCTCTGGGCCGCCTCCAGCGCCTGGGTGCGCGCCTGGACCATCTCCTCCAGGTGGTGCCGGTACTGCTCGAGCTCCCGCTCGATCCGCTTGCGTTCGGTGATGTCGACGGTCATGGCCAGCAGGCAATCGTCGCCATGGAAGTTGATCGGAGTGACGGAAAAGAGACTCTCCAAAATGCGGCCGTCTTTGGTTCGGAATTGGAGCTCCAAACTCTCCACATTTCCATCGCGGCGGTAAATTTCCAGCATGCGCTCCCGGGCGGCGGGGTCGACGAATATATTCAGATCGTAAGGGGTATGGCCGAGGGTCTCTTTCCGGCTGTAACCGGTGCGCCGGCAGAACGACTCGTTGACTTGCATATAGCGGCCGTCGGAAAGACGCGTAATTATGATGGAATAGGGGGCCGATTCGAGGATGCGGCGATAGTTCGCCTCGCTTTCGCTGAGGGCGCGCTGATAATCTTTGAGAACGGTGACATCCACGGTGGAGGAGAGAAAACACTCCTCGCCCCGGTACTGCAAAGGGGTCACCGAGAGCAGGCACTCCCGTATGGCGCCGTCCTTGGCCCGGAAAAGAAGCTCTATCCCCTGCAACTGACCATCCGGTCCTCTGGTCGAAAGGACCTTTTGGCGATCGAAAGGGTCGGCATACAGGTTCAGTTCCATGGTGGTGAGGCCGATGGCTTCATTCCGGCGGTAGCCGGAATTGCGGCAGAAGGCATCGTTGACTTCGACGATGCGGTCGTCCGAGCGGCGCGTCACCATCATGGAATTGGGGGCGACTTCAATCACCTTGCGGTAGCTCTCTTCGCTCTCTTTGAGCGCCCGCTGGGCCTGCTTCAGTTCGTTGATGTCCACGGTGATGGAGAGGAGGCACGTTTCGCCTCGGTAGCGCATTGGTCTGACCGACAACAGGCTCTCCAGGATGCGGCCGTCCTTGGCCCGGAAGCAGATCTCCATGCCATCCACCTGGCCCAGGGTTTTGAGGGTTTCAAACATGCGTTCGCGGTCGGCCGGGTTTTCATACAAGTTCAATTCCATGGCGGTGCGGCCGATGGTCTCCGCTTCACTGTACCCGGTGCGGCGGCAAAACGCCGGGTTGACGCGCACGTACGCGGCGTCTGATAAGCGCGTGACCACGATGGTATAAGGGGCCGTGTCGAGGATCGAGCGGTAGGCTTCTTCGCTCTCGGCCAGGGCTTTTTGAATGGCTTTCAAAGTGTCGATGTTGGTGGTGACCGTCAGCATGCACGGCTCGCCCTTGAAATGGATGGATCGGGAAGAGATCAGGCTGGTGGTGATGGCTCCGTCCTTTCGGCGGAAACGGATCTCCATACCGTCCACCGATCCCCGGCGGCGATAGGAATCCAAAAATCGCTTCCTGTCGGCGGGGTCTTCATACAAGTAGAGCTCTCCGGCGGTGCGGCCGATGGCCTCCTCCCGACCGTAGCCGGTGAGACGGCAGAAGGCCTCGTTGACCAGCACATACTTGGTATCCGATATCCGCTGGATCGTGATGGAGTAAGGGGCGTTGTCCAGGATGGAGCGGTAGTCTTTCTCGCTTTCAACCATGGCATCTTGGGCTGCCTTCAGATCCTCAATGCCGGTTGATACCGTAAGCAGGCAAGGCTCTCCCTCGAAGGAGATGGCGCGTGCAGAAACCAGGGATTGCGTGATACGCCCGCCTTTGCCTTGAAAAGAGATTTCCATACCATCCACCCGGCCGGTCCTGCGAAAGGTCTCCAGAAACTGATGGCGATCGTTCGGATCTTTGAATATGTTCAGTTCCACTGTGGTGTGGCCGATCACCTCCTCTCTGGCGTAGCCGGTGCGCTGGCAATAGCCTTCGTTGACATGCATGTAACGGGAGTCCGAAATACGGGTGATGGTGATGGAATAGGGGGCTGTATCGAGGATGGTGCGGTAGCTTTCCTCTTTCTCGGCGAGCGCTCTTTGAATTGCTTTGAGCTCATCGATCTCCTTGGCGACGACCAGCAGGCAGGGTTCGCCGTTGTGCTCGATCACCCGGCAAGACCATAGGTTATGGGAAATGGAACCGTCCTTATAACGAACCGGGACCTCCAAGGGGTCCACCAGACCATCCTTTTTTATCGCCTCGAGCAGTTTAATGCGATCCGCCGGATCGGCATAAATTCCCAATTCCGATGAAGTATGACCGATGGTTTCCTGTGGCGTAAACCCAGTACGCTGGTAAAATTCGCTGTTGGCTTCGATATATTTTCCGTCGCTGAGTCGGGTAAGACAGATGGCGTCGGGGGCCGCCTCCAGGATCGTCCGGTAACGCTGCTCGCTCGCCTTCAAAGCCTTTTGGGTCTCTTTGAGGGCATTGATCACTGTAGCGATGACCAGCACGCACTCCTCGCCTTTAAACTGGATGATGCGGGCCGATACCAGGTCCGTGAGCCGCCTACCATCTTTGGCTTGAAACTTGATTTCTATGCTGTCCACCCGGCCGTTCCGGCGCAATGCCCCCACCAGGCGCTCGCGATCCAAGGGATCGGAATAAATGTTGAGCTCCAGGACGGTGCGGCCGATCACCTCGTCCCGATGGAAGCCTGTCTGCTGGCAAAAGGCTTCGTTGACGTCGAAGTATTTGCCGTCGGCCAGCCGTGAAATGGTTATGGCGTCCGGGGCCAGCGCCATCACCCGGCGATAGCTTTCCTCGCTTTCGCGCAATGCATTTTGGACCTCTTTGAGGGGAGTGATGTTGGTGGCGACGAAAAGAAAACAATCCTTGCCCTTGAACTGAATGCGGCGGCCGGAAACCAAATCCTCCAGGATTTTGCCATCCTTGGTCCGAAAGCGAAGATCCAGGCCGTCGATGCTGCCCTGTCGAAGGGCAAGTCCAAGACGCCGCTGGTCTTGCGCGGTGGCGAACAGGTTCAACTCGGCCGGAGTCCGGCCGATCACTTCCGCTAGAGCGAAGCCGGTTTGGCGCGTGAAGGCCTTGTTGACGTCTATATAGCGGTCGGTTGCTGCCTCATTGATGGTAATGGCGTCGGGGCACAGGTCCATGACGCCGCGATAGCTCGCCTCGCTTTCCCGCAGTGCGCTTTCAAGGCGCAATGCCTCGGTGCGGTCCCGGGATATGCCGAAAAATCCCGACGGTTCGCCCGACGCGTGCCGCAAGAGCGACGCCGACATTTCATGTCTGAGGCGGGTACCATTTTTATGGACTGATTCGTACTCGATGATTTTGGCGGCGGTGCCTGTACTGCGTATTTTCTCCAGTTCCGCATCTATTTTTGCGGCGCTTTCGGGGGACAGGCAATTTCGAAAATTCATCCATAGCAGTTCGCCTGCGTCATATCCCATGCTCAGACACATGGCCGGATTGACAAACGTGAAGTTGCCTTCCAAGTCGAGTTCGTAATACCCCTCTTCCATGTTGGCGATGATATAGCGATGTTTCTCTTCATCGGGGGAGCGCTCTGGGGACTTGTGCCGGGATTTGCCTTCGTCTTTCTGGCTGGGCGGTACCGTGCGTCTGGCAACGCCTTTCCTGCGGGTGGGCTTCTGTGAGGTCATCAGGTTCCTTTGCGTTTGCGCCATCAATCCCGAACGCAAGCTTCGTGGTATGGATTTACCCGGGGGCAATGAGCTTGCGACCCATAACGGCTCTTCCAGTGTAGCTTGCTGGAAATTTTACAAAAGATTATGGCAAAAGCGGGGGGGCTGTCAACGCGTGAATTCGGCTGAATAGTCATCTGATTTTAGGGGATTGCAGGCATGCTAGGCCTGGTCGCCCCGCTGGGGACCGGATGCGTCGGAGGGCATGCAGGCTTATGGGAGGCGCGATAAAGATCTGCGCCAAAGAGGTCATGGGCACTTTGCAACCGGCATCGGAGTGCCCATGGCCTTCGAAGATTATAAGTCATCGCCCGATCGATAAATCCTTTAAGCCTCGTATCAGGTGGAAACAGGGGTCGTCCGCGCTGTTGGAATAGGATCTTGAACCCGATAGAAGGAGAGTATGTGGAAAACCGGAGGGTTGAGATGCGGATCAGTTGCTGAACAGGGTGTCGATAAAACAGCCGCCACCACCGCCACCGGAGCCGCCGCCACTCGTGCCGCCATTGTCCAAACCGTTGTCGCTGCTGTAATCGGAGGGAAGATATACTTCGTTTGAATCTCCGCTTTCGTTGCCCTCACTGTCAAATGCTCTTACGACGAAATAGTAGGACTCATATTCATCGAATCCCTGCAGGGTGACCTGCGTATCGGTGCCTTCCCACTCCGGGTAGCCGTAGTTGTATGCCTCGCCGGATTCGCGCGCATAAATGCGGTACCCGGCCAAAGTTGAGTCCGTGTTGGGATCCCAGGCCAGGGTTACGTCCATGGCCATGACAAATGCGGGAAAAATCTGAAGTAGCAGTAAAAGCAGGATAAGGTACGGCGTGAATTTACTTTTCAAAATATGTGAGCCTCCTTTCAGGAATACTACTGGTTGAGCTCGTTGTGATGGGGTTGCGCCACCGGGTGGTGCTTGCGGTGCTTCATGCAAGGGGGGTGCCAGAAGGGGAGGGGGGATGGGCGAGTACCGATCTCGTTGTAATTTTTTGTTTTTACAACGTATCCAGATTAAGGGTGCGGCTTATCATTGCGCGGCATGTAACCGTCAGATTACCGTCGCGTGCTTCGAGAAGGGGCATGGTTACGTTTTTTGTACCTGGAGGCGGGATCGCCGCCAGGCCTCTGTCATGGCTGTGCGGCGGAATATAAAGGTTAAGAAATATTCACTGCATCCACGACCGGGGGGATGCGAATCATACACAATGCTGTCTCAGTCGCCAAATATGCTTTCGATAAAACAACCGCCGCCACCTGCGGAGCCGCCGCCACCGCCGTTGAGGCTGTCGTGGGTTCCCCCGCCAGGCTCTTCTGCCCCGCTCGGGCTCCAATAAACCTCGTTGGAGTCGCCGCTCTCATTGCCGTTCGAGTCCACCGCCCGAACCACGAAATAGTAAGACTCGTATTCGTCGAAACCGGTCACGGTGCACTGGGTCATATCGCCTTCCCATTCGGGATGCGCGTAATCATATCTCTCATCATGCTCTCTGGCATACAATCGGTAACCGGCAGTTTTACTGTCGGAGCTAGGATCCCAGGCCAGGGTCACATCTGCGGCCCATACGGCCAAGGGGTGAGAAATCACAATCCAGAGGACAAGGAACATCAATCTGATATGGGTGCGCATAATCTTCCTGAGCTTCAATGTTGAGTCCAACTTGTAATTTTCAGGGAAGTTTCGGAATTGAAAGCAAAATATGTGCCAAAAATTGTCTTCTGGTATTGTTTTGGGCGGGTATTTCCTGCAGGTGGCTTTAAATATTGTGGAAAATTTAATCTATCGGATCCCGAGGGCTTGGCTGCGACAGGCTGCCTGAAATCGATTTTGTGCAAATTTTGCCCCTTTCAAGCGGACACGTTCGTAACCGGTTACGTTCTGTGAACACGAAGGCAATGGTTTCCATATCCAGTACTAAAGCTTCGAGGGGATCCGGCCGAAACAGTGTTAAGGCAAGGCATTCTGTATGGTTGACGGAGCCAGCGCCCCGGTCAAGAACTAGGCGAAAACACACTCGATTCGGCTCTGGAATGAGATGAAACTACACGAAGTGAGCGATTATCGCAACTCTTTCTTTGACGGCATGTGCGCCAATATTTTTAGCACGCTCACCGGAGGTGTTTTCCTGACAGGTTTCGCTCTCCATCTGGGTATGCGTGAATGGATGATCGGCATCATGGTGGCCATTCCGTACATGGTCACCCTGTTTCAACTGCCGGGGTCTCATCTCGTATCCAGGCGTGGTGACCGAAAAAGTATTGCAGCCCGCTTTGCGATTATCGGGCGACTGCTGTGGCTTCCCATCCTGTCCATCGCTCTTTTTTTGCCCAATGGGAATGACTGGCAGATCATCCTGGTGCTGGGCCTCTATTCGGCTTCCCAGGCCTTTGGCGCCATGAGCCATGTGGCCTGGTTGGCATGGACATCCGATCTGGTGCCTGACCAGATCCTGGGTAAATTCTTCGGGACGCGCAATATGCTTTGCGGCGCCGCTGGAATATCTGCGGTTTTGATCTTCGGGAATCTGGTGGATGCACTTAAAAGCCATCCCGGGACATCGGCCCTTGCCTTCGCCATTCCCTTTTATTGCGCAGTTCTTTTTGGCTTGGCCAGCGTGCACTTTATGAACCGTATTTCTGAAACGGCTGCACCGTCCCCTTTCGCGGGGAATATGTTGCATGAATTGGTCAAACCCTTCCGTGAAGACAATTTTCGCAGATTTCTGTTGTTTGTGCTTTCCTGGAACTTTTCCGTCTTTCTGGCGGCCCCATTTTTTGCGCTCTACTTCCTGCGTGAACTGAACTACAATTATAGCTTTATCGCCTTGCTGACCACCCTTGGCTCCGTGGTCGAGCTGGTTGGAATGAAATTCTGGGGGGCGGTCTCGGATCGAGTCAAAAACAGGGCGGTGATCCAAGTGGCCGGTTGGGGGGTGGTGGTGTCGCCGTCGCTGTGGATCTTGGTTAGGCCCAACGATGTGATATTGCCGCTGATCCTGCAGACCATCGGCGGTGGGCTTTGGGCGGGGGTAAGTCTTTGCACTCACAATATGAACTTGCGCATATCGCCCCAGGAGAACCGGGTCTGGTTCATTTCGGCCTACAACATAGCCGCCGGCCTGGGTGCTGCGGTTGCGCCCGTCGTCGCCGGCGGTTTTTTAAGCCTGCTGCCTGACCCCGTATCTGGATCGACGGCGCTTCTGCCGCTGCACTATCTGTTCGTCACTTCCAGTATCATGCGGGTGGTCAGTCTGTTCCTTCTCAGTCGTGTCCATGAGCCCCAGGAAACTCGCGCGCGCGAACTGCTCTCCTTTTTGGTTCGAAGCCTTCGGCCTGCCCTCGCCGAATCGGCAGCCCTTCATCCCGCATCGACGGCCCCATCCGCAACGGCCCCTAGCGAATAAAAAAAATGACCGAGTACGGGACATGTTGTTGACATGTCTAGTATGGCTCGGCATACTCGCTCTTATCAAAATCGCGCCAAAAGCGTTCGATGTCTAAATTTGAGGGAGGGATACGCATGCGGACCAAGCAAGATTACATCAACGGCCTTAAAAAAATGAAGCGCAATGTCTACTTCAACGGCGAGCGGATCGACCGCACGGACGAGCTGCAGATGGATTGTATCAACAACATCGGCACCACCTATGACGAAGCGGCGAAGCCGGAAAACCAGGATCTGCTGACGGCCATCTCGCACCTGACCGGCCAGCGCATCAACCGCTTTACCCACATTCACCAGAACAAAGAGGATTTGCACAAGAAACAGGACATGACCCGCATGCTCTGCCAGAAGGTGGGGGGATGCATTCAGCGCTGTATGGGGGTAGACGCCGTCAATGCCATCTACAACGTTTCCCACGAGGCCGACAAAGGGAACAAGGGCGAAACCCAGTATCACGAGAACTTCAAGAAATGGCTGATTCGCTTTCAGACCGAAGATCTCATCGGCTGCTGCGCGCAGACCGACGTCAAGGGCGATCGCCTGCTGCGGCCGGCAGACCAGCCCAACCCGGGCGCCTATGTGCATATCAAGGAACGGCTCAAGGACGGCATTGTGGTGGAGGGATGCAAATTGCACATCTCCGAGGCCTCGGTGGCCGACGAGGTGCTGGTGGTGCCCACCCGTGCCCTGCGGCCCGAAGACAAGAATTATGCCGTGGCCTTTGCCGTTCCGGGGGACTGGGATGGACTCAAGCAGGTGACCACCATCCACCGGTTCCGTCAGCGTGAGCATTTCAAACGCGGCTGGATGCCGGCCTCCACCGACTCCTACATGATCTTCGAAAACTGCTTCGTTCCCTGGGAGCGGGTCTTCCTGGCCGGCGAGTATCAGCATGGCGGGATCAATGCGCTGCTCTTCGCGCTGTTCCATCGCCACTCCTACTCGGGCTGCAAACCGGCCATCGGCGATGTCATAATGGGTGCGGCCGCCCTGGCCGCCGAAGTCAACAACGTGCACAAGGCGTCCCATGTCCGCGAAAAACTGTCCGAATTGATCATGGTCACCGAGTTGGGGTATGCCGCTGGTTATACCGCTTCGGATCTGGGCGGGCCAAGGGTCTATATGCCCGGCAAGGGGTTGGTGCCTTATGGGCCCGGTTCCTTCATCCCCCACTCGATTTACTGCAATGTGGGCCGCTGCCTGTCGGGCGAGGCGGTTTACCGCGAGGCGGAGATCCTCTGCGATATCGCCGGCGGCGTCGTGGCAACCTTCCCCCATGAGCGGGACTTCTTGAATCCAGAGACGCGCGATCTGCTCTTGAAATATACCAAGCGCAACCCGGATATGCCCGTTGAAGATCAGGCCCAGTTCTGGCGTTATCTCGGCGACGTGTTATGCTCGGCCAAGGGCGGGATCCACAGCGTGGGCGGCTATCACGGGGGTGGGTCGCCCATCATGGAGCAGATTGCCATTACTTCCCAATACGACATCGAATCCCGCAAAAAGCTGGTACGCTACATCGCCGGGATGAGCGGTGGAGATCGTGAAGCCCTGGCGCCCAAAGCCAAGAAGGAGTAAAAGTCGTCCCTGTCACAACAGCCAAAGCTCTCCGCGGCTTGCTGCGGGGAGCTTTTTCTTTGTGAAATCATTGCGCCAGTGCCCGCAGTCCGGCCAATGCAAAAACGCCGGCAAAGACCGCCAGGAAAGTCGCACAGGCGCCGATCATCCAGCGATAGACGCGATCGCCGATGAAGCGGCCACCTTTCCAGATCATGGTCGAGACCGCCGAATACCAGCCCAGGTCGGCCAGGATGTGGCCGGTGAAGAAAAAGACAAGGCCCCAGGCGCCCTGGGCGAGACTATGGGTAATATAGCCCAGGCCGATGGTGACCCACCAGATGGACCAGTAGGGATTGGCGAGACTCAGCAGCGCGCCGGCAACCACCAGATTCCTTCCCGCAGCCTGGTCTGTCGGAACATGCAGGGTCAGCTGCGGCAAGGCCCGGAACATGCCCCAGGACATCCAGACCAGCACGCCCGCTCCAATGAGCGACGTGGTGATGAAGACCGCCCGCGACTGCAAAACCGGCGCGAGGCCCACCACGATGGCACCGACCAGCGCCGCCTCCAGCAGCGCGTGTCCCAGAATCAGGAGCGGGCCGGCCATAAAGCCGCGGCGGGGGCTTTCACCGATGGTGACGGTCAGCAGCGGCCCGGGCATCAGAGCCCCCGAGAAAGCCACCAGAAATGAGGTGGTAAAAATGGTCAGCAAGATTGGCATGGATCTATCGGCTTGATTAAGTGGCAATAATCATTTATGTTTCGGGCTATCTATAACAGCCGTACATTCAGGCCGTCAAGTTGGATCGATCTTGCGGCGCCAACTGCGGCATGAGCGAGCATCGGACGCGGCAATCCGGCGGAGGAAAGCAGATGGATCTGAAGACCCTGGAAGATACCCCCCCTTGGGAGTGGCCCAAAGATACGGACAAGATGTTGCTTGATATCCTGCGCAAAGGCCGTATCGACGCGGCCGACCGCATGCTTGCCGTTCAGCTTGCCGGTGAATCTACCGTCGTCAACGACGATCTGGCCCGGGCACTGCTCGTCGTGGCCCAGAACGATAAAGAGGACGATGAGGTGCGTGCCGCCGCGCTTATCGCCCTGGGGCCGGCTCTGGAGCAAGCCGATATGTTGGGGTTTGACGAAGAGGATGATATCGTCATCTCCGAAGAGCTCTTCCGGATGCTGCAGACGTCGCTGCAAAAGCTGTACATGAATCCGGATCTGCCCAAGGATATCCGGCGCGCCGTTCTGGAAGCCGCCGTTCGTGCGCCTCTGCAATGGCAGTATGAGGCGGTACGGGCCGCTTACGCCGGCAGTGACAATGACTGGCGCCTGACGGCTGTTTTCTGCATGGGCTACTTGGATGGTTTCAGTGCGCAGATCATGGAAGCCCTGGGCAGCGATGATCCTGACATCCACTACCACGCAGTCTGCGCGGCCGGCAACTGGGATGTCGATGCCGCCTGGCCGCACATAGCGTCCCTGGTCCGTTCGCAGGAGACCGAGAAAGAGCTGCGGATCGCCGCCATCGGCGCATTGGGCAGCATTCGCCCCGAAGCTTCGTCCGCGATTCTCAATGAACTCATCGATTCTGAGGACGAGGATATCGTAGAGGCGGTTTTCGAAGCCCTGGCCATGTCCGGCGGTCTGGCTGAGTTCGAAGACGACGAATTCGAAGACGACGAAGAGAACTTCTAATTCTCTTTCAGATATTCGAGAAAAGCGCCCATGGCGCTGATCACGTCCAGGTGGGCCAGGCCCCGGCGCACCTGGACGATCTTTTTGTAAGCGTCGGCTTCCAGAAGCAACTCTTCCTTGCGCGTCCCCGACTGCTTTATGTCGATGGCCGGCCATATGCGCTGCTCGGCGCACGCCTGGCTCAGCACCAGGTCCATGTTGCCGGTGCCTTTGAACTCCTGGTAGATGATGTCGTCCATGCGGCTGCCGGTATCCACCAGGATGGTGGCGATGATGGTCAACGATCCGCCGTTTTCCAGGTTGCGCGCGGCACCGAAGAGTTGACGGGGAATTTCCAGAGCATTGGTCGCCAGACCGCCCGTCATGGTGCGGCCATGGCTGGGTGTGTCGGTATTGAAGGCTCGGGCCATGCGGGTGAGCGAGTCGATGAAGACCACGGCATCCTGGCCTGCCTCGGTGCAGCGGATGGCCGTATTCATGGCCAAACGTGTGATGCGCATGTGCTGGGCGATGCTCTGGTCGGCCGAGGAGTAGAGCACGCGGGCCTTCTTTACTCCCCGGCGGAAGTCGGTGACCTCCTCGGGACGTTCGTCCACCAAGAGGATGAACACCGTAGCGTCTGGGTGATTGGCGGTAATCGCATTGGCCATATGCTGGAGAATGGTGGTCTTGCCCGATTTGGGCGGTGCGATGATCAGACCACGCTGCCCCCGCCCGATGGGTACGATATGGTCCAGGGCTTTGCCCATGAGGTCTTGGGGGCTGCGGGACAAGACGAACCGCTGGGTGGGGTTGATGCTTACTTGGGCTTGCAGGGGCACGACGCGTGCAAATTCGGCCGCCGGCCGGTTGCCGATGGCGTCGATGACGCTGAGCTTCAAATTGGCGGCTTTGGCGCTTCCCGGAACGCCCTTTCCGGTGATGAACGCTCCCTCCCGCAATCCATGCGCTTGGATCAGGGGCGCCGGCACGTAGGTGTCGGCCGGATTCGACTGGTAGTTGCTCTCGATGCTTCGCAGGAAGCCGAAGCCTTTATCCAGGATTTCAAGATGTCCGCTGACAGGTTTCAAAATGGGCCTCAATGTTTTCAGGTCTATTCCGGTGTAATCAATGACGTTGCTTTTTCAAGGCTTTCAGGATGAGGCTGGCCTCACCGGCCTCCAGATCCTCCAGAGCGAAGAGCAGTGCGGCCTCGAGCAGGGCTGACTTGTTTTCGATGGCGATGCCCGCCAACTTCATCTGGTGAAAGTGACGGTTGAAACGTTCAAGCAGCGTTTCGGACAAGTAAAAACCGGCCTTCTTTTTCGGAACGGATTTGCCCGGCACCGGTGCACGCATGGCCGTGGAAACGGCGTCTAAATCGAGATCTTCAAAAAAATCTGGGGGCTTGTTGTGCTCGGATGCCGTCATCGATAAGCCTCCTGCTGAGTTTGCGGTAATCTTCGGCGCCGGTGGCGCGTGAATCGAATTCGAAAATGGTTTTCCCGTCGGCCGGCGCTTCGGACAAGCGCACATTATAGCGGATGGGATCGCAGATCTGCCGGGTGAAGAGGCGTTTGAGCTTGTGGTACAAATCGATGCTCTGTCGCGTGCGGCGGTCGAAGAGGGTCGGCAGTACATACTTTAAGGCCAGCTGGTTGTTCTGCTTCTGGGCCGATACCAGGTACTGGAAAAATGTCTTCAGGCCTTCCAGCGCCGGTGCCTGCAGCGAGACCGGGCAGAGCACCTCCTGGGCTGCCATCAGGATATTCACGCTGAGCAGGTCCCAGCCCGGCGCACAATCGAAAATCAGAAAGTCCAGCGAATCACCTTTGGGCACGATGGACTGGCTGAGCAGGGCATGGCGCCGCTCCCGGGACTGCTCGCCCAGCCAATTTTTGAGTTCCACGAGTTTGATGCCGCCGGCCAGGATCCACAGATTCTCCCGTGCCGGGCAAACCGCCTCTTTTTTAAGCACCGTTTCACCCTTGGCGTTGCGGCCGGTGATAAATTCATACAGACCGTATGCGGGTTTGACCCCCAGGAATTTGGCCACCTGGTCCTGGGTATCGCAATCCACCAGTAGCACCCGTTGCCCCTGCAGGGCCAGATCATGGGCCAGATTGACGGCGGTAGTTGTTTTGCCTACCCCGCCCTTGGCCATGGCCACCGCTATTTTGCGCATGAATGGGTCCTTTTTATAGGAAGCTGTGCTTGGAGAATGATCTTATCGGATATATAAGTATAGATCCGAATATCCGAAAGGCAGAACAGGTGAATTCTTCTATTCGACCAATACTCCATTAAACGGACCAAAACAAGCTCTTTTTGCAAGCCCGTATTTCCTGTTATAAGAGGGAAACCCCTCCCCAAAAAGGAAGTCATGTCAATGGCCGGGAAAAAAACGAGGCTTACCACAAAGGAGTTCGATGCCATCGTACAACAGGCCATCGAGCGGATCCCCGAAGAGATGCGCCGGCATCTGGAGAATATCATGATCTCGGTGCAAAGGCGTCCCAGTGCAGAGATGCTGGCTGAGTTGGATATGGGGCCCGATGAGACGCTGTTCGGTATTTACTGGGGTGTGCCGCTGCCCGAACGTTTGGTGACCGAACCGCCGCTTTACCCGGACACGATTTTTCTTTTTCAGGAACCTTTGGAGCAGTTTTGCAGGAGCCGGGAAGAGTTGGTGGAAGAGATCGAAATCACCGTTGCCCATGAGATCGCCCACGCACTTGGCTTGAGTGACGAAGAATTGGACGATCTGGGGTACGGGTAGCAAAAGAGGAACCGTCCTCATTGATGCTCGCGAGTCTTGAGCAAAGTCACCTGGGGCCACTGCTCGGCAATGTGGGCCACCCACCACATGCTGGGCGCGAGATATGCCAGATTGCCGTCTGCGTCCAACGCCAGGCTGGCCTGGTTGGCCTTCTGAAACTCCGCCAGTCTCTTCTTGTCATCGCAGGCGATCCAGCGGGCCGTGGCATATGCCACCGGCTCATAGACCGCCTCGACGCCATACTCGGCCTGCAGGCGAGCGATGGTGACATCGAATTGCAGTACACCTACGGCCCCCAAGATATAGTCATTGCCCAACAAGGGTCTGAAGAGTTGTACGGCGCCCTCTTCGGCCAACTGGGTCAACCCCTTTTGGAGTTGTTTGGCCTTCAATGCGGTTTTCAGGCGTACCCGCCGGAAGTGTTCGGGGGCGAAATTGGGAATGCCGGTGTATTTCAGCGGCTCTTTCTCCGAAAAGGTGTCGCCGATCTTGATGGTGCCATGGTTGTGAATGCCGATGATGTCTCCCGGCCACGCCTCATCCACGGCCGTGCGGTCCTGGGCCATGAAGATGATGGGGTTGGCGATGACCAGGTCTTTGCCCAGGCGATGGTGGCGCACGCGCATACCCCGGGTGAAACGGCCGGAGCAGATGCGCAGGAAGGCCAGGCGATCGCGGTGGGCCGGGTCCATGTTGGCCTGAATTTTAAAGACAAAGCCGGAAAAGGCAGTTTCTTCGGGTACCACCAGGCGGGTGGTGGTGGCCCGGGGCAGGGGGCCCGGGGCGATCTCCACGAAGGTATCGAGCATTTCGCGCACGCCGAAATTGTTGATGGCGCTCCCGAAAAAGACGGGAGTTTGACTCCCCTTGCGATAAGCCTGCAAATCAAAGGGGTCGGCGGCACCCTCCAGCAGGGCCACCTCTTCGCGCAGTTCATCGGCCTGGCTTTCCAGAAACCGGTCCAACAACGGATCGGATAGATCGCGAATGGTGATCACATCGTCGCTGAGTCGATCCTGGCCCGGTGTGAAAAGGCAAAGTTCCTTGCGGTAGAGGTTGTAGGTGCCGCGAAAGCGCTTGCCCATGCCGATGGGCCAGGTCAGGGGGGCGCATTCGATCTGAAGGCGATCTTCGATATCGGCAAGGACATCCAGCGGTGCTATGCCCTCGCGGTCCAGTTTGTTGATGAAGGTCAGAATGGGGGTGTTGCGCATGCGGCACACCTCCATCAGCTTGAGGGTCTGGGGCTCGACCCCTTTGCCGCTGTCGATGACCATCACCGCGCTGTCCACGGCCGTGAGCACGCGGTAGGTGTCTTCCGAAAAATCCTGATGGCCGGGGGTATCCAGCAGATTGATCTCGTAATCGCGGTAATTGAACTTCATTACCGAACTGGTGACCGAGATGCCGCGCTCCTGTTCGATGGCCATCCAATCGCTGGTGGCGTGCCGGCCGGCCTTGCGTGCCTTGACGGCGCCGGCCATCTGGATGGCGCCGCCGAAAAGGAGCAGCTTTTCCGTGAGGGTCGTTTTGCCGGCATCCGGGTGGCTGATGATGCCGAAGGTGCGACGGCGAGCGATCTGCGAATTGATATTGGTGTTTTCCGATGACATAGACCGCGCAGAATCAACGATTTTCCACAACAAGTCAATTAAAAATTAGCCGGGATACAATTCTCTTGACCTGTTCGTATAAATTCTATATATCGCCAAATAACGATATGGAGGCAGCATGCGGGAATTTATAAAAGTGATGAAAGCCCTGTCCGATCCCAATCGGGTCAAGATCATTAAGATGCTCCAGAGACGAGTGCTGTGCGTCTGCGAAATCCGGGTGGCGCTCGGCCTGGCCCAATCCACCGCCAGCAAGCATCTAAAAATCCTGGAGGATGCCGGATTGATTGAATACGCCAAGGAAGGTCTGTGGGTCAACTACCGACTGGCCGATGGCGCCAAGAGTCCCTATGTGGCCAGTCTGTTAGGCAACCTGCGTCATTGGCTGGAGGAGGACGCCGAGGTGCAGCGCCTTGCGCAGCGGCTTCCGGAAATAAAGCGGGAGGTTATCTGCGGTGCCTCACAAAATCGATGAATGGCGATGTAGGAACTTGACGAGCCGGCGAAATTCGAGCGGGATACCTGGTCTCGCCTGTTAATATTTAATTTTGCAGGATTGGAGGCAGTCTGTGGAAGACATTGTCCAAATTCGCGTGGGGAGGCACCTGACCGGCATTATTGGCTGGAGCGCGGCTTTGTCGGAAGTGGCAGACCATTGCAAGGGATTTTCGGACGACCGGATCGGGAGACGATTGTTCGCAATTCTTTCGAAGCACAACTATTTCGATGCGGGTGCTGTCACGCTTTACGAAGAAGCCTTCCTGCGTGAATACAAAAGAAGCATGGGGGCAACGGTCGCGGGAAGTCCTCCCACAGAGCTTCAGATCAAAGTGCTCGGCCTGGGCTGCCCACAGTGTGACCGGCTGGTGCAGGATGTGATGACCGTCATCGCCGAGGCCGGCATTGTCGCCGATGTAGAGCACGTTCGCAACCCTGCCGACATTGCCCGCTATGGCGTACTGGGGTCACCGGCTCTGGTGATCGATGGGCGGGTCAAGGCGGTGGGGTCGGTACCGCCAAAGCCGCAAATCAAGGCGTGGATCGAACAGGCCGCCCAACTGAAGCAGTGATAGGAATGCTCTGGAGGTTTTACCATGAACTCATTTGAAGGCCGCCCTTGCTGCTGCGAGTCCGCAGATCAATCGACTGCGATAGAGAGTGCCGATCAGCCGGCGCGGCCCGCAACCGCCAAATATGTCCTGGTGGTGGCCGCGCTGGTGGCGGTCTGGTGGCTCATCTACAGTCATCTCCACGCCTTTGCCGAATGGTTCACCCATCTGTTGTCCCATCTCACGGGTTTTTCCTACGAGAGCCATCTGGGCAGAGCCATCGCGTTTTTTATTTTCGATACACCCAAGGTATTGATGCTGCTGACCCTGGTAGTGTTCGCCGTCGGGATCGTACGTTCATTTTTTACCCCCGAACGCACCCGTTCCATCCTGGCCGGAAAGCGGGAATCCGCGGGTAATGTGCTGGCGGCGCTGCTGGGCACCGTCACACCTTTCTGCTCCTGCTCCGCCGTGCCTCTCTTCTTGGGGTTCGTGACCACGGGGGTGCCGCTGGGGGTCACCTTCTCATTCCTCATATCGGCCCCTATGGTCAATGAGATCGCGCTGGTTTTGCTCTATGGCCTGTTCGGATGGCGGGTAGCTGCGATCTACATGGCAACCGGGCTTTTTATCGCCATTGTGGCCGGTTGGGTCATCGGTCGTTTGAAGATGGAACGCCATCTTGAAGAGTGGGTCTACCAGATCCAGGCTGGAAAGGTCGATTTGGATGACGGGCCGAAAAATTGGGTCGAACGTATTCAATATGGCTTCCAGGCGGTGCGCGAGATTGTCGGAAGGGTATGGCTTTTTGTCATGGCCGGTATCGCTGTGGGCGCAGCCATCCACGGCTATGTTCCCGAAGGCCTCATGGCATCTTTCATGGGCAAATCGGCATGGTGGTCCGTGCCGCTGTCCGTGTTGATCGGAATCCCCATGTATTCCAATGCGGCCGGCATCATACCCATTGTCCAGGCCTTGCTGGAAAAGGGAGCGGCGCTGGGGACCGTTCTGGCCTTCATGATGTCGGTCATCGCCCTGTCGCTGCCGGAGATGATTATCCTGCGCAAGGTGCTCAAGCCGCGCCTGATCGTCACCTTCATCGGCGTCGTGGGGCTGGGTATCCTGTTGGTGGGGTACGTTTTTAATTATTTGATGTAGTCGATTAAGGAGGTATTGGCATGGAAATCAAAGTGCTGGGGCCGGGGTGCCCGAAATGCCAGCAAACGGAAAAGATAGTAAAGGAAGCCGTGGCGCAGGCCGGCGTGACCGCAACCGTTCAAAAAGTCACCGATATGATGAAGATCGCCGGCTACGGTGTTTTCGGTACGCCCGCGGTGGTGGTAGACGGCGAGGTTAAATCGGTGGGCAAGGTTCCCGCTAAGTCCGACGTGGTCAAATGGATCAAGAAATAGAGAAGAGCCGGGTGAATGACCGACGTTGCTTCCGGGACCAGAGACGGTGTGCTGTTGAAAGATTGAAAGGGAGCAATGATGCTGCTTGAAAGCTATCGCCTGGAGATTTTCAACTCGGCCTGCAACCCCGGGGCCATGGCTGTGCACTGCCATGCCCATCTGGATCAGGATGTGGGGCCGGCATTGCCATATCTGAACACCGTCTTGGGCGGCTTCGAATATATCCAGGAACCGCCGTCGGTGACTTTCAAAGCCCACGGCAAACTGATCACGGTGCACGGCCGCAAGATCGCCGTGAACGCCCTAAAAGACGAAGCCGAAGCGCAAAAAATCGTGGCATGGCTCAAACGGGAGATCAATGATGCCTGGCAGAATCGGGATCGCATTGTGCCAAGTTTCAAGGGTACCCCCCGGCCACAATTGATAGAGATCCTCAAACTGCTGCCGAAAACCAACTGCCGGCAATGCGGTGAGCCCACCTGCATGGTATTCGCCGCGCGGTTGGCCGAAGGCGCCAAAGGCATCGACGGCTGTCCGCCGCTGGAAAAGGTCCCACGCCAGGAGCTGGCGGCCTATATGGGCCGCTTCCATCTTACAGATTGATAAGGATAAGGAGCGAACGCGGATGGGCACAGAAGTAATTCAGGCCAACGATCGCAAGATGACCAGTGTCTTCGAGCGCTTTCTTTCACTCTGGGTATTGCTGTGCATCATCGCCGGCATCATGCTGGGCAAGGTGGCGCCTGGCGTTGCGCGATACCTCGACAGTCTATCCATAACGGTCAACGATGCACCGGTGGTCTCCATCCCCATCGCCATATGCCTTTTCTTCATGATGTACCCCATCATGGTCAAGATCGACTTTGCCGAGGTGATCAAGGCCGGCAAGAGCGGCAAACCGGTCTTCCTAACCCTTTTCATCAATTGGGCCGTCAAGCCTTTTACCATGTATGCCATCGCCCTTTTCTTCCTGGGTACACTCTTTCGTGGGCTCATCGGGCCCGATGCCGTGGATCATGTGAAGCTGCCCTTTGGTCTGGATCTACCTGTGGGGGCGGCCCATGGCGCCGGTACCGTGGTGCTGGTCGAAGGCATTAAAATGCTGGAGGTGCCGCTGTGGCGCAGCTACCTGGCCGGCTGCATTCTTCTGGGGATCGCCCCCTGCACGGCCATGGTGCTGGTGTGGGGATATCTCTCCCGGGGCAACGACGGATTGACCCTGGTGATGGTGGCCATCAACTCGTTGACCATGTTGCTGCTCTACGGAATTCTGGGCGGCTTCCTGCTGGGCGTAGGCCGTTTGCCGGTGCCCTGGCAGGCGCTGCTGCTTTCCATCGGCATCTATGTAGCCCTGCCCCTGGTGGCCGGTTATCTTTCCCGGCGCTGGATCATCGCCGCCAAGGGCAATGCCTGGTTCAAGGATAAGTTTCTGCATGTCCTGACACCCATTACGATCATCGCTCTGCTCATTACCCTGGTGTTGCTCTTCTCTTTCAAAGGAGAGGTGATCGTGGCCAATCCGCTGACCATCCTCTGGATCGCCATACCGCTTTTCATCCAGACCATGCTGATCTTCTGGCTGGGATATGGCCTGGCACGCATACTGAAACTCTCCTACCCGGATGCGGCCCCGGCTGCCATGATCGGCGCCTCCAACCACTTCGAAGTGGCCATCGCCACGGCAACCATGCTCTTCGGGCTTTCGTCGGGCGCGGCCCTGGCCACGGTGGTAGGGGTGCTCATTGAAGTGCCGGTAATGCTTATGCTGGTCAAGATCTGCCTGCGCACCCAAGGCTGGTTTGTTTCGGAAAAGTAAAAATTAAATGCGGGCATCTCGAACCACTTGGCAGCATGCCATTGGGCACATATCTCAAAAAAAGCGGACATACATGTGAATTCATCGACATTGCTTTTGAAAAAAAGCGCATACCTTCACAGCCCGTAGCCCTGTCGAGCCTGGCAAGCATGCAGGGCAGTAGTGCTTTCAGATCTGATCGCTAACGTTCTGCGAGCTCAATCTGAATTTCCAGCGATTTTTGGTTTATTTTAGGGCGCGCTGAAGCTGTTCCGGTGCGTAGCGCTGCCTGGGCCGCGGCCAGGCGAGCGATGGGAATTCGATAAGATGAGCAGGAAACATATGTCAAGCCAATCTCATGGCAAAAAGCTATGGAATCGGGATCCCCGGCGTGCTCCCCACAGATGCCGCATTCAAAATCAGGTTTGAGCGCCCGGGCTTTACGGACGGCCAAAGCCATTAGCTGCCCGACTCCGCGACGGTCAATGGTGGCAAATGGATTTTCAGGCAGTATACCGTTGCGCATGTATTCTATCAGAAAGCCAGCCTCGGCGTCGTCGCGTGACATGCCAAAGGTCGTTTGGGTCAAATCATTGGTGCCGAAGGAGAAGAATTCGGCATGCTCTGCCAACTCTTCGGCTGTCAGGGCGGCGCGGGGAACTTCAATCATGGTGCCAAACTTGTAATCGACAGTGATTCCCTGCTCCTGCATCACCTTTCGGGCTTCCTTTTCAAGGATATCCCGCTGGGAATGGAGCTCATTCACGTGGCTGGTCAATGGAATCATGATTTCAGGATGGACTTCGCCCCCCTCCTTGGCAACACTGCAGGCCGCTTCAAAAATTGCGCGTACCTGCATTGTCGTCAGCTCGGGAATATGAATGCCCAGACGCACCCCACGCAAACCGAGCATGGGATTGCTCTCCTGCAAGCGTTCCACTCTCTTTAAGATTTTGGTCTTCTCGTTTATCTGCTGCACGAGGGAATCTATCCTCTCAAGCGTTTCGGCATGTTTGAGGCGGATTTTCAGATCCGCGAGATCGCGGCTGAGCGCCGCATGGTTCGGAAGGAATTCATGCAGTGGAGGATCGATCAGGCGCGCAATGACCGGCAATCCGTGCATGGCATGAAACAGACCGATAAAATCCTCTCTCTGGAATGGCAGAAGGGCGTCCAGGGCTTCGCGCCGTTCGATCGGAAGGTCGGTCATGATCATTTTATGAAGGTAAGGCAAGCGCCGCGATTCGAAAAACATGTGTTCGGTGCGGCACAGACCGATCCCTTCGGCTCCGTAGCTGCGGGCCCGTTCGGCATCCTCGGGGTTGTCGGCATTGCACCGGACTTGAAGGCGTCGGAAGCCATCGGCCCACCCCAGCAGTTTTTTAAGCCATGGATCCATGGTGTCGGGAACAATGGTGGGAAAGGCTCCTTTAAAAATCATCCCAGAGGTGCCATCGATGGAGATCCAATCACCTTCCTTGATCACCTCATTGTGGATGCTCATGCAGCGATTGTTGAGGTCGATCTGTAGCTCAGCGACGCCCACTACCGCCGGTTTTCCGAATTGGCGGGCCACGAGCGCGGCGTGACTGGTGCGACCGCCCCGGCTGGTGAGAATTCCTTCGGCGGCAAGCATTCCGTGGATATCGTCCGGCTTGGTTTCGGGCCGAACCATGATGACTGGCTTCTTATCTACAGTGGCCCAGCTCTCTGCCAGATCGGCGTCGAATGCCACGATGCCCACAGCAGCGCCTGGCGAAACATTCAGGCCCGTGGCCAGCAGCGCTCCCCGGGCCTGGGCTGTTGCCACAGCCTGGCGCTCGAATTGGGGATGGAGAAAAAAGTCCACCTGTTCCGGTGTTATTCGTAAAACGGCTTGTTGGGAACTGATCAGGCCCTCCTCGACCATTTCCACGGCGATGCGCACTGCAGCTTGGGCCGTGCGCTTGGCGTCACGCGTTTGCAGAATCCAGAGTTTCCCATTTTCAACTGTGAATTCAATATCCTGCACATCTTTATAGTGAGATTCGAGCTTTTTGGCGATCTGCGCAAACTCGGAAAAGGTGGCTGGCATCTCCTCCTTCAACTGGGAGAGCGGCTGGGTCTGCCGGATTCCGGCCACCACATCTTCCCCCTGGGCGTGGAACAGATAATCCCCTTCTATCCGGTTCTCACCGGTGCTGCCGTCACGGGTCAGAGCCACACCTGTGAGGCTTTGCGGTCCGAAATTGCCGAAAACCATGGCAACGATATTGACCGCAGTGCCGAGGTCATGCGCGATTCCAGCCGCATTGCGGTAATCCACCGCTCTTTTCCCATTCCAACTCTTAAAGACTGCCTCGATGGCACTTTTCAGCTGCACCACAGGATCGTTGGGAAAGGTCAGGCCCGTATGGTTCCGATAGATTTGCTTGAATTCCAGAGTCAGCTGCTTGAGGTCGTTGGCCGAAAGGTCGGTATCGCTCGTTGCCCTGGATGCAAGACGGTACCTGCTCAGCTTCTCTTCATAAACGTCATCAGGGATGCCCATTACCACAGCCCCGAACATTTGAACCAGCCGACGGTAACAGTCGTAAACGAATCGATCGTCTCCGGTCATTTCGATGAGTCCTGCAGCGGTTTCATCGTTGAGCCCGAGATTCAAGACCGTGTCCATCATGCCCGGCATCGAAAATTTGGCCCCCGAGCGGCACGAAACCAGCAGCGGGTTCTTCTGCCGACCGAATCCTTTCCCGGTTTGTTTTTCAAGGTCTGCCAGCGCCTGCACTACTTGCGGCCACATATCTGATGGAAATTCTCCACCCGCTGCCAGATAGGCATTGCATGCTTCGGTGCTGACGATAAAGCCGGGCGGGACCGATATGCCGAGGCGCGTCATTACAGCCAGGTTGGCTCCTTTGCCACCCAGCAGACCTTTGACATCCGACCACTGTCCACCGCTGTATTTTTCGGCCCGATCCAATTCATCGAAACGGTACACCCATTGTTTTGGCATGCGGTGCTCCTTTGATTTGAGTGGACAAGCACTCCCTTCCGAAAACGATGAGCTTGTTCTCGGGTCGTCAACACCAAGTACGCCTCATTCAACGAAAGCCTATAGCCTGGTTTGCTACAGAGGCTCTTTTTGAGAGCGAATCAGCAGAATCGGAATTTCCGCTGCCTGCAGCACCCCAGCCGCTACGCTGCCATAGGATGCCCGCGCCAGCCCGCTCCATCCATGGGTCGCCATTGCGATCAAGTCAGCGCCTTTTTCTGCGGCAGTCTTCAAAATGGACTTCACCACCGAACCGTAGAGCAAGAGCATCTCGGTGCGAATGTCTTTTTCGCTGAAATCATTTTGCAGGCCCCTCAAGTAATTGAGGGAGAGTTCTTTTTGTTTCTCGAAAAGGGCATGGTAGCGGGCGGTATCGATTACCTCATCTCGTTCCAGCATAATGGGTTCATCTTCGACTTTAAGAAAGACGACTTTGGCACCGTTCTGTTTGGCAATCAACTCCGCGTGACCCAGTATGGCCTCGGCGCGCCGGGAACCATCCAAAGGAACCAATATGGTCCGATACATAGGCACCTCCTTTTGTGGCTGTTTTTAAGAAAGGAGAACCAGTCGCGCTGGCAATCAGAGATTGGACGTTAACTTCAGATTCCGGTTTCCATGCGGGAGGATAAGAATAATGTATCTGGCTGTCGATCCCATTGCCACAGCAACACCGGCAGCAATCGCAGATGAGCCATATATCTTAACAAAGCACCAAAATGACAACCGGGTCAACAACAAAGTCATTTAATTCCATTGAGCAATGGCGGGGAAGGATATATTAATATTTGAATCAAAGGGAATTGTATGCAAATGCCGGGTTGGCTGGGAGACATACTGGAAAATATCCTGGTGATGGTGCTGACCATCGTGGTCTTTGTCGGGGGAATGTTTCTGCTCTTATTGATTTTGCATGCCTGGTTGCGCATCAAGTCGGGGAGCCGTGAAGCCGAAGGTTTGGCCAGCTTATGGCAAGAGAACCAGATTCAAGAGCGCTCCCAAGACAAAGCGGACAATTCCAACCCATCACCTTGACGTCCTCACACGATGGTCATCTCTGAAGTTATTCAACGTTTTGAAAATATGAGATATCCATTTATCGCCAGGCCGATAGGCCTCGTCCTCTTCCCTTGACATCCGGTGGGAAGTGACTTAGATAGTGCGCTGGTTTTGACAGCGCGATTTGCAATCAATACCAACCCTTGACGCAACCGCCCGAAGGTTTCCGAGATCATCGGGGTGCCGTCAACTCACTGCTTTGGGGGAAGGCCATGGATGGCACGTTGCGCCCGTTGCCCAAGCTGGTCCTGGTTCTCTTCGCTGTGGTTGCGGCCGTTTTGGCAGGATGGTGGATCGCAAAGCAATTGGCCCAGGCACCGCTCCCGAGGCCGGCGGCGGTTTCAAAACCGGAGGCAGTTGGCCGGGTGGCAGGTAAAAGAACAGTGCATCTTTATTTCGGCGATGCACAGGGGCGGCACCTGATGGCTGAGCAACGGGTGGTGACGCCACCGGCCGACGATATCGCCCTGGCCAGGTTGCTTGTTACGATGCTGATTCAGGGGCCTGAAACCGAAGCCAGGCGGACGTTGCCCGCAGATGCCCGCTTGCGGGCCTTGCATTTGACGGAATCTGGAACGGCCTTTGTCGATTTTGAGGAAGATGCGCTGGCGGGTCATCCCGGTGGTGCCGGCGGCGAAATGCTGACCATCTACTCTGTGGTGAACACCTTGGCGTTGAATGTGGATACGATCCGGACGGTAAAATTCTTAATCGGTGGCCAGGAGGCCGCCACTTTGGTCGATCATGTGGATTTGCGGGAGCCCTTCGAGGTCGACATGTTGTGGGTGCGATGACAAAAAGCATTAAGATACAAGACATTCGCAATATCGGAATCATTGCGCATATCGATGCCGGCAAGACGACCGTCAGCGAGCGTATTCTCTATTATACCGGCCGTTCCCACAAATTGGGGGAGGTGCACGACGGCGAAGCCATCATGGACTGGATGCCCGACGAACAGGAACGCGGTATCACCATCACCTCGGCGGTGACCACTTGCCCTTGGAAGGGGCGCGATATTCACATCATAGACACGCCGGGCCACGTGGATTTCACCATCGAGGTGGAACGCTCCCTGCGTGTCCTTGACGGCGCGGTGGGTGTCTTTTGCGGTGTGGGGGGCGTGGAGCCCCAGTCAGAAACGGTTTGGCGTCAAGCCGATAAATACAGAGTCCCCAAACTGGCTTTCGTCAACAAATTGGATCGCATCGGCGCCGACTTCTTTAATGTAGTGGATATGATCCGCACCCGTTTGAAAGCCAATCCCCTGGTACTGCAATTGCCTTATGGGGCCGAAGAATCTTTTAAGGGGATCATCGATTTGATTCCCATGAAGGCCATCGTGTGGGATGACGATTCGCTAGGGGCCACCTTCCACGATGAAGTAATTCCCCAGGAGCATATGGACCAGGCCGAAGAATACCGAAGCCGCCTCATCGAGACAGTGGCAGAGGTCGACGACGGTATTATGGAAGCCTATCTGGCCGAAGAGTCCATCGACAACAATATGCTGACGGCCGCCATCCGCAAGGCGACCATCGATTTGAAGCTGGTGCCGGTATTGTGCGGCAGCGCATTGAAAAATAAAGGCATCCAACCACTCCTGGACGCGGTCGTGGCCTATTTGCCCAGTCCGGCAGATCTGCCGCCCATTCAAGGCGTCCATCCGGAAACCGGCGAAGTGATTTCTTGTCCTCCCGCCGACAACAAACCGCTTGCGGCCTTGATTTTCAAAGTGGCCATGATGGAGGGGCGCAAGCTTTGCTTTGTCAGGGTGTACAGCGGAAAACTCGAGACGGGCAAAGATGTCTTCAACCCCTTCCGTAAGAAGAAGGAGAAGTTGTCGCGCATTCTCCAGATGCACGCCAACAAGCGCGAACGGGTGGAGGTAGCCGGCGCCGGAACGATCGTGGGGGTCATCGGGCTCAAGGAATCTTCCACCGGTGAGACCCTGTGTATGGCCGACAAGCCTGTATTGCTGGAAAAGATCGATACCTATGAACCTGTCATTTCTGTGGCCGTAGAGCCGAAAACCCATGCTGATCAAGATAAGGTCGAAGAAGTGCTGGCCAAATTCGCAGATGAAGACCCAACCCTGCGGATGCAGCAGGATCAGGAGACAGGGCAGATGATCCTGTCAGGCATGGGTGAACTTCATCTGGAGGTAATCGTCAGCCGCATGCGCCGGGAGTTTAATGTCCAGGTCAATGTGGGAAAGCCCCAGGTGGTCTATCGGGAAAGCATTGAACATAGCAGCGAGGGATCGGCAGTCTTCGACAAAGAAGTGGCCGGCCAGCGGCACTATGGTGAGGTGCGTGTATTGCTCAATCCATTGCCTCGGGGCACCGGTAACCGTTTCGTGAGCAAGTTGGACGACACCATCATCCCGGCTGTTTTCGTCAAAGCGGTCGAAAAAGGGATCATGGAAAGCTTGGAGAGTGGTACCGTCATGGGATACCCTGTGGTAGACATCGAGGCGGTACTGGTAGGCGGCGGATACAAGGAGTCCCAAGGTTCGGAACTGGCTTACAAAGTCAGCGCCGCTATGGCATGCAAGGAAGCTTTGGCAGCCGGGGACGGGTTCTTACTGGATCCCATCATGCAGGTAGAAGTATTTGTACCCGAGGAATTCATGGGCGAAGTAATTGGCGACCTTAACGCCCGTTCCGGCAAGATCGAAGCCATCGAGCCCAAGGTGGGGGTTCAGGAAATTCGCGCGGTCGTGCCTCTGGCCCGGATGTTCGGCTATTCGACCGCTTTGCGTTCGGCCACCCAGGGACGGGGAACCTTCAGCATGCACTTTTCCCACTTCGACAAAGCTTGATACGAACCGATACTTGGGCTCTCGCACGATTGGGGCGGTTTTCCTCCTTGTATCAACGGCTCTGCTCTTCTTCTTCTGATTTGGGAAGTTTCCCTAGGATTTCCAAGGTTCGTTTAATGACCTCCAGTTTGGCCGGATCTTGAAGCCCCTTCTCAGCCCGTTTTAGATGATGGAACGCGATGCGGGCTTCCCCCTTTCGGAAATGGTAGATGCCCAGGAAATAATGGGCCTCGGGCATGCGTCCCAGCTTGCCATAGGTTTCCCCCAGAAAACGATAGGCAGGCGTATACTCATCCTGGTGCTGCAACAATCGCTCAAAAATATCGGCTGCCGCCGGGTAGTCGCTTTGTTCCATGTATGCGCGGCCTAAATAGAAGAGCGCTTCGGGATTGGTGCCTGGTAACGAATCCACCCCTTGGAGAACGCGCAGGGCATCTTTGATTTGTCCGTTCTCGAAATAGATCTTCCCCACATCTCCCAGGATCAGCGGGTCCATGGCATTCTTTGCCAACACCTGCTGCAGGTAGGGCAGGGCTTCACTTCGTCGCCCTATGCGCGCCAAGAGCAGACCGTACCCATAGGCCCATTCCGTGTTTGAGGGGGCATGGGCCATGCCGTTTTTAAAATATTGGGTCATAGCGTCGGGTTCCCCATACAAAGCCTTCAAACGAAGCTGCATGCGCCGGAACTGACTGGTTGGGGGGTGTTCTTGGAATTGATCTTTATGGGTGGCCATCCAGGTATCGATATAGACGATGCGTTCTTCCACCGCAGGGTGGGTCATCATATAGGTAGGGACCTGATTGCTGCCGAACCACTGCTTTCCTCTGATTTTTTTTAAAATTTCAAGCAGTCCATCGGCCGAGTAGCCTGCCTTCTCCAAATAGCCCAAGCCTAAATGGTCTGCCTGGGATTCATCTTCACGGCTGTATGCGAGTGCCGCCGTTTGTCCGGCTGCTGCCGATCCCATCAACACGGCCTGTCCCACTTCGGCACTGCCGCCGGCAATCCCCAGAAAGATGCCGGCGACCATACCGGCGGCCGTGGCGAGATCGATCTTCTTAGATCGATCGATGCGCTGCGAAAGGTGCCGGCTGACCACGTGGGCGATTTCATGCGATAATATGCCAGCCAACTCATCTTCACCATCCATGGCCAGCAACAGACCGCTGTTGACGAAAATGCAGCCGGCCGGGATGGCGAAAGCGTTGTAAACTTCCTCTTTAATGACATAAAAATGGTAATTAAAAGGCTGGGGCGGGAGCGTGGAGAGGATTTTGCGGCCTATTTGTCCGATATAATCGTTGACTTGAGGGTCTTCGATGATCTCGAAATACCGGCTGATCATGAGCATGAACTGCTGGGAAAGTTCCTGCTCCTCCTTGATCGAGATGGCGCCGGCTGGCACCGCACCAACAAGCAGCAAAATCGTTGCCAGGATCAGGGAAATAATTCTGTAAAAATGGCGTCGGGCCATGAAACCTCTTTCGATGCTGCGTCGGCCCCTATATAATAAGGTAGAGCCGAAGGTTGATCGGCACCGGTGAAAGGCGCACGCTCGCTATCGGCCCGTTTTTCCGGCCGATTGATGCAATCATGGCACATTCCTAACTGCTTTTCAAACCCCATGTTTTGTGGTAGGTTCCGCCGAATGGCACAAATCATCTGTATAGCCAACCAGAAGGGGGGCGTTGGTAAGACCACCACGGCGGTCAATCTTGCCGCAGCCCTGGCTATTTACGAGAAAAAAACGCTGTTGGTGGATTGTGACCCTCAGGCCAATGCCACTACCGGAATCGGTGTGGATAAGACCCGTTTGTCGCAGACCCTATATCACGGGCTCATCGGTGAAGTGGGAATCGCGGATCTGATGGTGGATTCTGAGATCGCTTCGCTCAAAGTGTTGCCATCCCGGGTGGAACTGATCGGTTTTGATATCGAAATGATGGCCCAACCCGATCGGGAAACCGCCCTGAAGAGGTTGTTGAAACCCGTTGCTGACCACTTTGAGTATATCGTCATCGATTGTCCGCCGTCCCTCAGCTTGCTGACTGTTAACGCCATGACGGCGGCCGACGGGCTGCTGATTCCGCTGCAGTGCGAGTTTTACGCCTTGGAGGGATTGAGCCAACTGGTTCAGACTTACCAGCGCATTCGACGCAGCTTGAATCCGCATCTGCAAATTGCAGGCATCCTGCTGACCATGTTCGACAAACGGACCAACCTGTCTCATCAGGTAGCGGAGGATGCCGAGGCTCATTTTAAAGAACTTGTTTTTAAGACCATTATTCCGCGGAACATCCGGCTGAGCGAATCGCCCAGCTTCGGCAAGCCTATTCTGCTCTATGATGCGGCCTCCATTGGCTCTCAGAGTTATTTCGCCTTGGCGCAGGAAGTTATTGCCCGACCCATGGCCAATTAGCCCTGTTCCTTAATTCGGGGAAGAGGCAGGTCGGCTCAGGGTGGCCGAAAGCCGACGTTGAACGGTCTGCGGGCGATGAATCGTATCAAATTTGGATATTGAGGTGCGAAAATGGCACTACCGCAGAGCGCCGGAGACCCGGCGGCTAAAAAGCGCAAAAAAATGGCCTTGGGCCGGGGATTGGACGCCTTGATTCCCGACGTGAGTCCCACAACTGCAGTTTCAACCCAAAAGACGGATGAAAATTTTCTGGAGTGCGATATTGAGCTGATTCAGCCCAATCGCTATCAGCCCCGGTCGCATTTTTCCCCCGATGAACTGGCCCAGCTCAGCGACTCTATTCGTGCTCAGGGTGTTTTACAGCCGTTACTGGTGAGGCGTGCGGCGGTGGGGTACGAACTGGTGGCAGGCGAACGACGGTTGCGTGCGGCCAAAATGGCCGGACTGGAGCGCGTTCCGGTGGTCATCAAGCGGGTTTCCGACACCGAGATGTTGGAGATGTCCATTGTCGAGAACATCCAGCGAGAGAATCTCAATCCCATGGAGGAGGCTGAGGCCTACCACCGATTAATCGAAGAGTTCGGTTTGACCCAGGAACAAGCCGCAGGCCGTGTCGGCAAAAGCCGGTCGGCGGTGGCAAACTTCCTGCGCTTGCGTCAGTTACCCGAACCTATTAAATTAAGCATTAACGAAGGACAGTTGAGCATGGGGCATGCCCGCGCATTGTTGGGCGCCGAAAACACCGCTCAACAAAACGTCGCCTGGCGCGCCATCGTGCGCAAAGGGCTGTCGGTGCGTCAGACCGAAGATCTGGTCAAACGTTTGCGCAGTGCGGCCGAAGCCGTCGAGCGCAAGAAGAACGGCTCGGAAGATCGCCACCTGGCAAGTGTCGCCGAGTCCCTTTCCCGTCGTTTCGGGACCAAAGTAGAAATCAAACGGCGGGGAAAGCGGGGGAAACTGGAGATCGAATTTTACAACAACGATGATTTGAACCGCCTCCTCGAGCTTTTGAACGCCATTTGATTGAACCATGCATATCGTCGTGGACGGCTACAATCTGATCCGTCAATCCCGTCAATTCAGAGCGTTGGATCGCCAGGATCTGGAAACCGGTCGACGGGCCCTGGTGGCGGCGTTGGCGGCTTATAAGAAGATTAAACCCAATACCATTACTGTTGTCTTTGACGGGAAGGATGCTCCGCTGGGGATGCCGCGGCGGGACCATAGCCAAGGCATCGAACTGCGCTTCTCCGGACCCGGCGAACTGGCCGATGCCGTGATCAAACGGATGGCCAACAGAGAGCGCCAAGGGTTGATGGTCGTCAGTTCGGATCAAGAGGTGGTCAATTATGCCAGGGCCAAAGGGGCTGGTATTATTGGCGTGACCGAGTTTGAAGAGCGCCTGCATCTGGCTCAGATGATGGCGGGAAAAGGGATGGCGGAGGGCGAGCCGGCCGAAGGATGGGCAGCCACGACCAAAAAACGTGGTCCGGCCAAGCGACTGCCCAAACGGCAGCGGCTGATGCAACGCAAAACCGACAAGCTGTAGTTGACGGTCTTTGCTTCGGTCATGTTTCAACGGCCTCAACTGATATGGATTGAATCAACATGCCCAAAAAGATTTGCGTCGTCGATGGTCAGGGGGGCGGCATCGGCAGTGTCATTATAAAGAAGTTAAAAGAAGTTTACGGCGAGTCGGTGGAGATTATCGCTTTGGGGACCAATGCCATTGCGACTGCCCAAATGCTTAAGGCCAAAGCCAATCGAGGGGCGTCCGGAGAGAATGCGATCATGCGTACAATCGCTACCGCTGATCTGATTGCCGGTTCATTAAGCATCGTGCTGGCTCACGGCATGATGGGTGAAGTCACTCCGGCCATGGCCGCCGCAGTGGCTGCCAGCGTTGCGCCCAAAGTACTGCTGCCGCTGAACCAGGAGCAAGTTACGGTAGCCGGGGCCTCGGCCATGCCGCTGCCCCACTTGGTGGACGAAATGGTGGAACTCCATATACGCCGCCACGTAGGGTAAATACATTTCGAATACAGGAGTAATCAAAGATGTGCGAAGCCAATGCCTATCTGGTGGAAGAAGGTAAGCCCGAACGGTTGATTATGGAGTCGGTGGATCGCGTGGAGCCTGATGAGGAGGGTTTGCGGCTGGTGAATATTTTCGGAGAACAAAAGTTCGTCAAGGCCCGTATCCATGCCCTTTCGCTGGTGGATCATAAAATTCTGCTCCAATCCTGACAGGGGCCCTGCAGCAGAGCAACGCTTGGAATACCGTCCCCATGAAAATCATCGTCGCCAAAACCGCCGGCTTCTGTATGGGGGTGCGCCGGGCCGTTGAACTGGCCCTGGATGCGCCTGCCCAGCAAAAAAAGCCGATTTTTACCTATGGACCCTTGATTCACAATCCCCAGGTGCTGAAAATGTTTGCCGAACGGGGCGTCACCATTTTGGAAGAGATTCCCTGCCGGGCGAATGGAACCGTGCTGGTACGGGCCCACGGCGTGCCGCCGGAGACCAAACAGAGCCTCAAAGAGGCCGGATTCACGGTGATCGATGCCACCTGCCCCAAGGTCGTCAAGGTGCAGTCCATCATCAAACGCCATGCCCGTCAAAACTTTTCCGTAATCATTGTCGGCGATCAGGACCATCCCGAAGTGATCAGCCTGCTGGGCTTTGCCGGGGAAAAGGGGACGGTGGTGGGGTCGCTGGAAGCACTGCGGGCCCTGCCGGCCTTTGAGCAGGCCATTGTCGTGGCCCAAACCACCCAAAATCAGGTGCTCTATCAACAGGTCAGGGCATGGGTGGCTGAGCATCACGATCATTATAAAGTCTTCGACACCATCTGCGATTCCACCGAGCGGCGTCAGACCGAGGTGCGGCGTCTGGCCCGGGAGGTGGATGCCGTGGTGGTGGTGGGTGGCAAAAACAGTGGCAATACCCGTCGTCTGGCCGACATTGTCAGGGAAGCGGGCAAACCTGCTTTTCATATCGAGACCGAAGCCGAACTGGATTGGGAGGCGCTACGCTCGGTGCAGACTCTTGGTATTACGGCCGGCGCTTCCACGCCCACCTGGATCATAAAGCAAGTGATGCGTGCCCTCGAACAGATGCCGATTCATCGGCGGGGCGGGCTTCGGTCCGCGCTGGCCCGCCTGATGCGCCTGGCGCTGCTGACGAACCTTTATGTGGCGCTGGGCGCCGGATGTTTGTGTTATGCAGCCATGCACCTGCAACGGCTGCCCGCATCGTGGCCGGCAGTGGGGGTGGCGATGCTCTATGTGCTGTCGATGCATATCCTCAATCACCTCACCAGTCGGGCCGAAGATCGATACAACGATCCCGATCGTGAGCGGTTTTACAGCCAACATAGGACAGTATTGACAGGCATGGCGCTGGCCGCCGGTGCGCTCGGGCTGGTGGCGGCTTTCCAATCCGGACCGCTGCCCTTCTGGACGTTGTTGGTGATGAGCCTGTTGGGGTTGTCTTACAACCTCAGGCTGGTGCCGGCCAAAGTTTGGCCCCATTGCCGCTTTCGGCGGATCCGGGATATACCCGGTTCCAAGACCATCCTGATCGCACTGGCCTGGGGTGTGGTAACTGCCGGTCTGCCGGCTCTTTCGGTGCAAGGTGGCGGGTGGGCCGTGGGTACCCTGGCTATTTTTTGGGCCAGCGCCACTGCTTTCTGTCGCACCGCCTTTTTCGATCTGCTCGATATCCAAGGGGATCGCATCGTCGGCAAAGAGACCATTCCGATTCTGCTGGGAGCCGAACGGGGACTGATCCTGCTTAAGATTGTCCTGGGCGCAATCCTCATTGTGCTGGTGGCGGCAGGATGGAGCGGTATATTTTCTCCATTGGCCTTTTTATTGACCATTTGTCCGACCTGCCTGTGGGTGATTATCAGTCTTCACGAACGTCGCGGCATGCTGGCGGGCATGCAGTTGGAATTCATGGTGGAAAGCCTGTTCGGACTTACCGGATTGCTGACCTTCGCCTGGCTGCTGGCTGCTTTCTGATATGGCTATGAAACCTGTCGAAATCCCTATTAACGGGGTTCTGGACCTTCACACCTTCAATCCCAAAGACTTACCCGATCTGTTGGCGGACTACCTGGCTGCATGCCGGGAAATGGGCATCATGACGGTGCGGATCATACACGGGAAAGGTACAGGCATCCAGAAGGCCAGGGTCCGATCCCTGCTTTCCAAGAATTCTATGATTGCGGATTTCAGGGACGCACCCGAACAATGGGGCGGTTGGGGGGCAACGGTGGTGACTTTGCGGTGATGCACTGGTTTAATTAATTAAGGATGCCCCAAATACAAAACGGAACCTCTCTCAGGAAAGGCTCCGTTTAGCGTGTGGCGTTGGTGGAGCTGAGGGGGATCGAACCCCTGGCCTCATGACTGCCAGTCATGCGCTCTCCCAGCTGAGCTACAGCCCCGAACGTGAGTCGGCTACCTAACAAAACGGATACTGCCTGTCAATGCTATTTTTTCGCATTTCGTGCTTCGGCGAGGTGTTTTCAAAGTATGCAATCGGCTCAAGGCCCCTATGGATGCCGAGGGCGCATGTTGAAATCACCTTCTACGTGTAGCATCTGGAAATTATTGACAAGCAAACGCATACAACCTAATATCGGCCCGCCGCATCGGCGCCGGGCCTATGCAAAGCGAATCTGTATGGAAGAGAGGAAACGGCATGCTTAGTATAATGCGCAAACAAGCCGGCAGCTGGATTATCAAAATAATCCTTTTCGCCATCGTGGTAGTCTTCATCTTTTGGGGGGTGGGCAGCTTCCAGTCCAGGGAAGCAAACACGGTGGCGAAGGTTAATGGCGAGATCATCCCTTACGAGGCCTATCGCGACGCATACAATCGATTGCGAGACCAGTTTCGTCGCGCTTATGGTGGCGCCCTGGATGAAGCTGCGCTCAAAGGCCTCCGCCTCAATGAGCAGGCGCTGGACCAGATCGTCAATCGTGTCTTGATGCTGCAGGAGGCAAGGCGCTTAAACCTGCAGATTTCGGAAAAAGCACTTGATGAGGCCATCTTTCAAATACCTGCATTCCAGAACAACGGTGTTTTCGACCAGGAACGCGCCAGAATGGTTTTGGGCCAGAGCAATATTTCCACCGCCGAATTTCGGAAAAACTACCGGGACGACTTGGTGCTGAATAAGCTCCGAGCCCTGGTGCTGGACGGTATCGATACCACGGAAGCGGAAGCGCGCGAATGGTATGATTGGTATGGTGCGGAAGTGAACTTGGAATACCTTTTCTTCCCGACCAAACGCTACCAGGATATTACCCTCAAGGAAGAGGAAATCGCGGAATATTTCAAAACCCACGAATCAGATTATCTCACCGAACCCAAAGTCAAAGCGAACTATCTCTTTTTCGACCCCAATGCGTTCAAATCACAGGTGGCTATCTCCAAGGAACAGATCGAGGCTTATTACAACAGCCATAAGGCCGAATTTGTAACCGAAAAAACGGTCGAAGCGCGCCACATTCTGTTGAAACTGGATGCTAACGCCGACCAGAAGCAGGTGGATGAAAAGAAGCAAGAGGTCGACAAGATATACAAGATGGCCAAGGAGGGCAAAGATTTCGCCGAACTTGCCAAACAATACTCTGAAGATTCCTCGAGGGAGCAAGGGGGCTATTTAGGCGCTTTTAAAAAAGATGCCATGGTGGCGCCTTTTGCCGAAAAGGCCTTTTCCCTGAAACCCGGCGAAATCAGCGAGCCGTTCCGTACCGAATTTGGCTGGCATATTATCAAGGTGGAAAAGATCAACGAGGCGCAAACCACGAGCTTGGAAGCAGCCAGCGAAAACATCAGGAAAAAACTCGTTGAAGAAAAGGCGCGTGAATTGGCCCGGCAGAAGGCCGAAGCCATTTATGACACCCTTTTTGATGGAGAAGATCTCGCCAAAGCGGCCAAAGCCCATGATCTTACCGTGCGAACCACCGACTTTTTCAGTGCCAAGGGGCTGACGGACCAGAGCCTCGGCAATCCCCAAAAATTTGCAGAAGTGGCTTTCTCGCTGGAGAAAATGGCCATCAGCGAAGTCCTGGATCTTGGGAACGGGTATTACCTGCTTCAGGTCGTCGACCGTCAGGAGGCCGCCGTGCCGGCGCTGGAAGCGGTGAAAGAACGGGTCCGGGAGGATCTGGCCCAGAAACGCCGCGCCGAGCGAGCCAAGGCCGATGCCGAAGCATGCCTGGCCCAGATCAAACAGGGTAAGACGCTAAGCGAAGCCGGAGCTCAATATGATCTCCAGCCTTTGCAGACCGGTTTTTTCAAGCGCGGCGAGGCCATCCCCAAGATCGGCTACGATCCTCAAATCAGTGCAGCGGCCTTCGAGCTCAAGTCCGATAAGGCATTGGCCGATAAAGCCTACGAGGGCACAGATGGATGGTACCTGATCCAACTCAAGGAACGCAAACCGCCCGCGGCCGATGATTTTTCCAAAGAAAAAGAGAACATAATCAAACGCTTGACAGAGCAGAAAAAACAATCAGCTTTCGGACAATGGTTGGCCGATCTGAGGGCCAGAGGAAAACTCGACATCAATTATAAACTGATTCAATAAATAACGGCCTCTTTCACGGCGATATCCGCCGCGCGCCTTATAAATTACGGCGCGCGGCGGGTAAGGTAAGAAAGAGGTGGTTGTATGCACACAAAAAATGATTCGTCTGGTCCGGAGGGCGCATGTCTGTAGATTCCGCAACCCAGAAAGAAAAGCGGCACGTCAGTAAAAAATGCCCCGAATGTTATGAATACGTGCCTTTGGATGCCAAACGGTGCCCTTCCTGTAAGGTTCGTCTCGGAGGGGTCAACGAGCATGGCATGGCCGAGCGCTTGACCAACTGGAAAGCCTACATCATTTGTATCGCCTTGTGGCTTTTCCTGGCTTTTTATGTGAAGTGGGCCTTTTTCCAATAAAGCCTACTTGGCCAGCATGGCCCGCATCATGTCTCCCGCATTTTCCGCATGATCTGCAATGGAGCCGATTATTTCCGCAAGCCGCACCATATGAAAAACTGTTACCGCATCGATCGGCAAGTGAAAAGCCGCTCTCTTAATCCTGTCTTCGATGATGTCGGCTTCATGCTCCTGGCGGCGTAGTGTGCGGATTATATCCTTGACGTAGATGCGCTGCTTTTCATTATAAGTTCGGAAATACTTGCGTGCTTCGGCCACCATCTTGCTCAACTCTTCGATGGGATCGATGACGGCATCCACCAGAAGCAGGATATCCTTTTCCAGATCCGCTGGTATGCCGGTATCTGGCCGATAGGAGATCCAATCGAGTACGTCTTCTACGGCATCCAATACTCCGTCTTGTTCCCGTAAATAGCGAAATAGCTGAAATTTGCTCACCGGCATGAGGGTGCCGATGGGCAGGTGTCCGCGGATACGTCGTTTGATCGCGTCGGCCTCGTGCTCAAGGCGTTCGACTTCGGCGTGCAGTTCTGAAAAAGTCTGGCATTTCTGTGAGATATGGCACTCAATGGCTTGCTGAAATGCCCAGGCGCATTCCTTGACCTTCTCGGCGTGTTCCTGAAGACCTTCAAAAGGCGAAGTCAAAAACATGGACAATATCGGCAAACGCATGGCGCCCTCCTAATTGATGATCCATGAGAGGATTTTATAAACCAGCATGCTGGTAACGGCCGCCGCGGGAACCGTTAAGATCCAGTAAAGCATAATTTGTAACACTATACGAAGATTGACCGCTTCCACTCCTCGCGCGATGCCTACTCCCATAACCCCGCCCACCGCCGCATGGGTCGTTGAAACTGGTAAACCCAGCTTGGACGCCAGCAGTACGGTGGTGGCAGCGGCAAACTCCACGGCGAACCCGCGGGTGTTGGTCAACGTCGTGATCTTGTGTCCCATGGTGAACATTACCCGGTGGCCGGCCATCCAGATACCGCAAGCGATGCCGGCACCGCCGAAGAGCAGCAAGAAAAAAGGGACGGGTATCTGGGTGCCGACAGTGCCGGTTTTGACCACGAAATAGATGACTGCCAGGGGGCCGATGGCATTGGCCACATCGTTGGCTCCTTGCGCCAGTGCCATATAGCAGGCAGTGCCAACCTGAATGTTGCGAAAAACGCCTTCGGCTCCATCTATTTTCTTGCGTATGGCGGCCTTGTGCAGCAGTTTCCTTCCGAGAAATCCTATTATCACAGAAACTAGGATGGCCATGCCCAATGCGACATTGGGATCCAGCGCGAGACGTTTGCCCAGCGGGGTTTTGAAAACAAAGGACAACATGACGATGAAACAGGTCATCCCGATAAAAACAGGCGATAACCGAATGGCGATGCTCAGATCGTTGCCACGAGATAATATGAAGCGCACGATGACTCGAAAAACTACGAAGGAGATGATCAGGCTGAAAGCAGGGGAGATGATCCAACTTATAACCACAGCTCCCAATTTGCTCCAATGGATGACATCCCAGCCCCCGGCCATGATACCGAAACCGATCATGGCGCCTACAATGGCATGGGTTGTGGAAACGGGCAGTGATTTCCATGTGGCGAAAGAAATCCAGAGCGCTGACGAAAGCAGGGCAGCCAGCCCGCCGATCAACGCCATATTGGGGTCGGAGAGGATCTGAGTGGATACGATGCCTTTTCGGATGGTGTCCGTAACATGCGAGCCGATGAAGGTCGCTCCGAGCACGTTGAGAATTGCGGCCAGGTAAACGGCCTGGCGGACAGTAATCGCTTTGGCGCCCACTGAAGAAGCCATCGCATTGGCCACGTCGTTGGCACCGATATTCCAAGACATGTAAAAGCCGAAAATATAGCCGGCGATTAGAATGAAATATTCACTGGGCATCTGAATAGTGTGCCGCTCCTGATGAATTCATTCCGCCTTTCAAGCGGTGCCGTTGCCCCGGCATAAAAATCGAGTTGGTGATAGCATGGCCCATGCCCGATGACAACCCAAAGTGCCATGCGTTGTGATCCGCTCATCGCAAGCATCAGGACATGTTGCGAGGATCAAAAAAGCGGTGCTCCATCAGATCCGCAGGAACCGCTTCCAGAAAACGCGAAGGCTCGTAAAGGACCGATTGGGTGGCGCGGTCAAAAACCTCTTGGGGGTAGGTGATAAATAGCTGATGTTGTGCCCGTGTGGCGGCGACATACATCAGGCGGCGTTCCTCTTCCATAGACTCGGGTTTTTCGATGGATTGATACGTCGGGAATCGTCCGTCCAGGGCCCAGATGATAAAGACAGTGTCCCATTCCAGCCCTTTGGCGGAATGAATCGTGGATAGAGTGAGGCGATCCTCAATCACGGGGTCGGCGGCCATTTCACCAGAAATGGCTGTATTGGGGGGTTCCAACGCCATATCCGCCAGGAAGTCATCCAGCCGCTCGTCATAGCGCTCCATAATGGAGATCAGTTGCTCGATGTCGCGAATTCTGCGCGGGTGGTCATCATAATGTTCCTGAAGGATGGGCAGATAATATTTCAAGACAAGCAAGCCTTGCTGGGCGACCGCATGGCCCGGTTGTGCATCCATGGCAGTGATCAACTCCTTGAGCCGATCCAGCGCTGGATTGCTTTTTGGTTTCAACTTGGCTGTCAACAGGCCCGTTGCGCCTTTGCCTTCAGCCAGCACGGCCTCGAATATCCGCTGGGCGCTCTGGGGGCCGATCTTTTTGACGAGCAGCAGTACACGGTACCAACTGAGGCGGTCCCGCGGCGAGGCAAGGATCTTCATATGGGCGATAACATCTTTGATGTGGGCCGATTCACTGAATTTGAACCCTCCCACCTTGACAAATGGAATTCCGCCGCGGCTCAATTCCAATTCAAGGTCAAAGGAGTGAAAGCTCGCCCGGAATAATACGGCGATGCGCTGGAGCGAAAGCCCCTGATTTTTGAGTCGTGCAATTTCCCGTACGATGAACCGGGACTGGGCGTTCTCTCCGGCCGCAGCAACCAGTGTCGGTGGCTTTCCGCCACTCCTTCGGGTGAACAGATGTTTGGAGTATTTTTCAGCTGCCGGTGCGATCAAGGCATTGGTTACATCCAGGATCGGCTGCAGGCTGCGATAGTTTTCCTCCAGCTTGATGATCCGGGTTCCCGGAAAGCGGTTGGGAAAGTCGATGATGTTTTTGAAGTTGGCGCCACGAAAGGCATAAATGCTCTGGGCATCGTCTCCCACCACCATGACATTATTCCGTGGGGCGGCAAGTAGTGTAACGATGTCGGCCTGGATCCGGTTGGTATCCTGGTACTCGTCGACCATCAGGTATTCGTAATGGAGGGCGAGTCGCTCGCGGACATCTTCATGTTCCCGGAGCAAGCGATGCAGGTACACCAGCAGGTCATCATAATCGAGAAAATGGTGCTCGTGTTTGCGAGTCCCATAAAGCTGCCAAATTTGCTGAATGTGTTCCCTCTGGGCGCTGAAATGCGGATACTCTTCATAAATGATATCTTCAAGGTTGATCCCTGTGTTAACGGTGCGGCTGAAAATGGAAGCCAGAGTGGCCTTCCGTGGCAATGTATGGCCTTCGTCGGCAGAACCAACTTCTTTACGGATCAGACTTATCAGGTCTTCGGAGTCGGCGCGGTCGATGATGGAGAAACCCTGGGGGAAGCCAATCCTGTTTGCAAAGCGCCGCAAAATGCCGTTGGCGAATGAGTGAAATGTGCCGCCGGACACTTCCTGGCAGCGCTTATCCAGAAGGAGCGAAGCACGGCGGAGCATCTCCTGGGAGGCTTTGCGCGTAAAAGAGAGCAATAAAATGGTGCTGGGCGTGATGCCTTCTTCCACCAGTCGTGCGACACGGTATGTCAGAGTGCGCGTTTTGCCGCTTCCAGCGCCTGCGATCACCAGCAATGGTCCTGCGCCGAATGTCACGGCTTCATATTGGGCCGAATTCAGCACCTTCCTGTAATCGATGCGCCCGTCAGGCAACCGCGCATCCGAGGCGCGCTCGGGCACGAATGAAATTGTTTCAGAAGACAGCGGCATGCGGTGATTGCTCCATGATTGATGTTATCCCACAAATATCGCATTTCCAGAGTGTATGGCAGACCTAAGGTGTTTGCGGTGGTTTGTCAAGCCGTGTCATGCCTGCTCGCGAACAGCCTGCTGTGAAAGAGAATGGGTCAGATAAGAAAAAACTTTAGAAGAAAGTTAAAAGGTAAATGTCAAAAATATTTTAAGAAACAAATGGTTATGTGGAGTTCGATTTTTTTTTGAATCGGAAGATGGCTTAAAAGATAACCGTGTTGCTGAAATTATTGGCAGCTGACGCTTCAGAGATGGGAAAAGCATAGTCGGAAGTCTCCTCAAGCGGTCCCTTAGCTCCCGAAATTCATAAAAATTCCAGATCGGCACCAAAAACGTGCCGAAGAGGGGAAAAAGTGCTTTTTGCTTTTATCTTTCCAAATGTAGATCTGTCGCGGGATGGCGAAGAATTTTGAAAATGTCTGAAATCGTGAAGCAAAAAAATGCTACTTTTTTTACAAGAAGTTGTTGACAATCTATCGAGCATATATTAGGGCTGGCTTAAAGGGACTTTTTTTGTAACGAAATTAAAAGATTAAGGAGGTAGTAATATGCAGAAGGTTCAGACCCAGATCAAATCCCTAGAAAAGAATATTGCCGCATTGCAGAAAAAACTGGCCAAGCTAAAGGGCCAAGCCGCTGCCAAAGCCGGTGCGACCAAGAAAGCGGCCGCCAAGGCACCCAAGAAGGCGGCAGCTCCCAAGAAAAAAGCAGTCGTCAAAAAGGCAGCTGCTACAGAAGCCAAGGGTACGGTTCTGGAGAGCGTGCTCGAGGTGATCGGAAAGAGCCGTAACGGCGCTAATATCGCTGACCTCAAAGCCAAGACCAATCTCGAGTCCCGTCAACTGAGCAACGCGCTCTACAAGCTGAGCAAAAAGGGCCAGATCAAGACCATCAGCCGCGGCGTTTATGTGAAAGCATAGAAATCGGGGCTGTATATGGCTGGATGATGCATCCATGCAATGGACAGCATCCACCCTTGGCAAACTATTGAAGTGATAGGTTGCGCAAAAAGCTCTCAGTGCGCCCGTAATGGGATGCACTGAGAGCTTTTTTATTCTCATTATTGTCCTGCGGCATGTGCAGCCAAGAGGCGCACACTCTTGTAAAGGTGGTTTCAATTGTTATTTTGCGCAACCGGTCAGCGCAAGACCATCGCCAAGCCGCGTTGCAGGCATGCGACGGTGGGGTGAGAACCCGCAAGACAAAGGCAACCTGCTATTACGAGAAGGTAAGACAAAGGAAAATGACATGGCTGGTCGTACCAAAGGCTATCTTTGCCAGTTTCTGCTCCTTGGAATTTTTTTGTTTATAAACGCGTGCGCTTTTTGGAGGGTACCTGTTGAAAAGAGCGTCGAAGCTCTGGCGCCAAGAGAACGGTGGGCGCACGAAACCAGCGATCTATCGCCGGACCCGCAAGCCGAGTTTGGGTCTTTGCCCAACGGCATGCGGTACATTTTGAAAAAGAACCACACCCCCACAGATCGCGTCAGTATGCACCTCTTCATTCAATCAGGATCATTGGCCGAGGCAGACGGCGAAGAAGGGCTCGCTCATTTTCTGGAGCATATGCTGTTCGACGGTTCAACCCATTTCCCGCCTGGCGAAATGGTCAAGTACTTTCAGCGCATCGGGATGCAGTTCGGACCGGATGCCAATGCACATACCGGTTTCGCTCAGACGGTTTTCGACATCCTGCTGCCCAGTGGGGATTCCCAAAGCATCGCTGAAGGTTTGGTGGTCCTGAGCGACTATGCCCAAGGTGCGCTGCTGCTTCCCGAAGAGGTTGAAAAGGAGAAAAAAGTCGTTCTCGCCGAGATGCGTTCACGGGATTCGGCACAATACCGGACCCTCGAGGCCAGCCTGAGTTTCCAAGTACCTGGGACACTGGTGGCGCGACGATTGCCTATCGGCAAGGCAGACAGCATATCCGCTTTCAGTACTGAAATGGCGCGAGAGTTCTATGATGCGTGGTACCGGCCGGAGCGTATGATACTGGTATTGGTCGGCGATTTCGATTTGGACACGGCGCGCAATCGGGTGATAGAGCGATTTGCCTCGCTGCAGGCGCGAACATCTCCAAGGGCCTTGCCGAATTTCGACCCTTTCACGCATAAAGGCGTAAAGCCATTTTACCACCATGAGCCGGAGAACGGCGCTACGTCGGTAAGCATCGAAACCACTGAAATCCAAAGGGAGCCTGGAGACACGGCCGAGAATCAGCGAAAGGAACTGCTCTTGGATTTGGCTGATCGTATCGTTCAAAAACGGTTGGATTTTTTGTCCCAGCAACAGAACAGCGTGGTCACCACAGCGAGCATCGATTCAGGATACTACCTGCGACAGATCCGTTATGCGCAAATTTCAGCAGACTGCAAGCCGGAAAAATGGAATGAAGCGTTGGCATTGATAGAACGAACACTCCGTCAGGCGCTTCTTTTTGGCTTCACGCTTTCAGAACTGGCTCGAGCCAAGAGCAGCTTCCTGGCCGAGTTGCAACAGGCGGTGAATGCAGAGAATACCAGAGAGAGCAAGCAATTGGCGCAAGAGATACTTGCCTCATTGGGTGAATGGCGGGTTTTTCAAACGCCACGACAGCGCATGGCCTTGTTGGCGCCAATGATCGATGCGCTTTCCGCAGAAGAGGTGCATCAGGCGTTCGCAAAAAACTGGTCAGCACCCCATCGCCTGGTGATGGTGACCGGTAACGCGGACCTCGCGACGGATAAATCAGAGCCGAAACAAAAAATTCTAAATGCCTATCAGCAAAGCGATCGGCAGTTGGTGACACCTCCCGAAGAAAAAACCGCGGTCCAATTCCCCTATTTGCCGGAGCCCACCGAAAAGGGAAGGGTTGCCAGCCGCATAAGAATGGAAGATTTGGGGATCGATAAGGTTGTATTCTCCAACGGCGTTCAGTTGGTAATGAAGAGAACCACATTTAAAGAAAAGCAAGTGCTGGCTCGGCTGAGTTTTGGTGGGGGGCAGTCTGTGGAACCTGCCGATCGGCCTGGACTTGCTTTACTCACTGAGGCCCTGGGCAAAGAAGCAGGGTTTGGCGCCATGGACCGGATGACGTTGGAAAATGCACTGGCCGGACGATTGGCCAAAGTCTCACTGGATGTCAAGGAGGATTGCTTCCTTCTGGATGCAGAGTCTTCGAGCCAGGAGCTTGAACTGCTCTTCCAATTATTACAGGCTGCCCTCGAAGACCCCGGCTACCAGTCCGAAGCTTTGGCCACGGCCTTAAAGCGTTTGGAACAGCAATATCAAGCCCTCAACCATACAGTGGAGGGACGGATGCAGTTGGAAGGATATCGATTCTTGGCCAACGGAGACAGCCGCTTCGGGTGGCCTGAGTGGCCGCTCCTGAGTCGGTTGGAACTCTCTCAGATCAAGTCCTGGCTCGGTTCGCAGCTGAATACGATGCCGTTGGAGCTTGCCGTAGTCGGCGACTTTGATCCCGAGCGGGTCGTGGATCTGACCGCGCGCTATTTGGGCTCACTGCCCCCCAGGGAGTCTTACAGCGAAAATCGAAAGCGACCGGCGCCTATCTTCCCCGAGGGAAAGATGTTGCGTTTATCGCCAGAATCAAAAATTGATAAGGCCCTTGTTGTGGTCGGCTATCCCACCGGCGATTTTTGGGATATTCAGCGCACGCGCCGGCTGAATGTTCTGGCCGAAGTTTTTTCCGAAAGACTCCGGGTGAGAATTCGGGAGAAGCTGGGTGCCTCTTATTCACCTTATGCCTATCACCGTGCTTACCGTGCCTATCCCGGTTATGGCTTGCTGCAGGCGTTTTTGTTGGTGGATCCGAAAAAGACTGAAGCCATCGTTGCCGAGACCCAAGCGATCGCCAATGACCTCTCCACACAGGGCATAGGCCCGGATGAATTTCGGCGTGCCCTGGATCCCACGCTGGCTCAGATCAAGGACATGCGTCAATCCAACGCCTACTGGATCAACAGTGTCTTGACCGGATCGACGCGTCATCCCGAGCAATTGGAATGGGCGCGAACCATCGAACGGGATTATGCCGCCATCACGATAAAGGAGCTCAATGGCTTGGCCAGGCGATACCTGGACAATCGTCGGGCGGCGGTAATTGTGATCGCTCCCTAGGGCCTATCCAGGAACTGACTCATCCCGTAGGATAGGCGCCTCCAAAATCGAGGAGAACCTCAAGGGGGATTTTTGGTCTCCCAGCGATTGCCACCCCCGGCTCGATCTGATATGGACACAAAGCTTTACCTCGTGGCTGGCGAATCAGAACGGTACCCAACCCGCAATAGGGGAATCGGATCAGAACCGGAGTGTGGGAAAATATCGCCGCAGGTATGTTGTTCGTTTTACACGGAGAAGATCTCCCCCAACGCCGAATTCAGGCCAATCGATTGCTTATGGATGGGCACCAGGTATAGATTATGGAAAAAACCACGAAGATCACACCCGGATATGCCCAAAGCCTGTGGCGCTTTTTATCATCGCTCAAACTCACAGTAGTTCTGCTGTTTTGCCTGGCAGGGCTTTCTGTCATCGGCACGCTCATTCCCCAAAACATATCCCCCCAGGACTATGTACGCCTGTACGGCCTCAGCGGCTACCGTCTGCTCCTGTTGCTGGATATCGTGGATATGTATCGATCATGGTGGTTTGTGGGCTTGCTCTTGCTGTTAGTGGTCAACATCATCATCTGCTCCATAGACCGTCTGCGGGTCGGGTGGCAGGTCATCTTCGTGCGCGATCCGAAATTCGACCTGGAACAATATCGTCGGCGCAAGAATGCAATAAGTCTGGAGAGCGGAACGCCGGCGGACCATTTAAGAGACGTGTTCATGCGCATCGTTACCAGAGGGTATGGTTTCAAACGGCTCATACCAATCAAGGGCGGATTTGCGATAACCGCCGAGCGTGGACGCTGGACTCGTTTGGGGGTTTACTTTGTCCATCTGAGTATCGTGGTTTTGATCATTGGTGGATACATAGGCTCCAAATTCGGATTCGAGGGCTTCATGGCGCTTCCCGAGGGGGAACAGTCCGCCACCATCGAGCTGAACCGGACCCATCAAACTTACACACTGCCATTTGAAATCCGCTGCGATGACTTCAAGGTGACCTTTTACGAAGGAGGGCAGCGACCCAAAGAGTTTCGTTCCAATTTGGCCATCATTGAGGGCGGACAGGAGGTGCTGCGTCAGCAGATCGTGGTAAACGCACCTTTATATTATAAGGGCATAGGAATATACCAGTCCAGCTATGGCCGCCTGGACAATGAGACGCCGTCCTTCGGTTGGGGGCAACAGGCGCCCCAGGAAATAAAGCTTTCGATACAGAGCGTTGCATCAGGAATTATTTATGATCGCACGATCAAACCAGGCGAACCGCTTCAATTACCCGAAGGCCTTGGCCAATTGGTTATCGAACGCTATGAGGCCGCAGCAACTTTTCAGAATATGGCGCTTGGCCCTGCTCTGATCGCCACCCTGACAAGACCAGCGGAAGCCGCCCAAACGATCACCCTACCGCTGAAATTCCCGAAATTTGACGCCATGCGCAGAGGGGCTGTGATCATTTCGGTGGTTCCCCCCAAAGCGGCCCCGGCCGAAGAGCGTTTTTACACTGGATTGCAGGTAGTTTACGACCCGGGGGTATGGGTGGTGTATACAGGTTTCATCCTCATGCTGGTTGGGTGTATCGTTGTTTTCTTTATGTCCCACCAGCAGGTCGTGATAGAGGCGGTGAACCGCGGAAACGGTTGCCATGTGCTTGTTTCCGGGAAGGCCAATAAGAACCAAATGGGATTTCAGATGAAGTTGCAGCGCATGGCTGAGCGTCTCATGGCGGCCATGGAATCAAACGAGACTGAGGGCGCAGGCAAATGATTTACAATTCGTTGATCCTATCCATCGTAACGTTCATATATGGACTGGCCGGTGTCATCTATCTCTTTGCCTGGATTTTTCGCAAAGAGGGCGCGGCCAAACTGGCAACGTGGGTGGCGGTTATCGCGCTGGTGGGCAACACCGCTGGTATCGTTTTGCGCTGGATCGAATCCTACCAGTTGGGCAGCGAAACCGGTCATGCGCCATTTTCCAATATGTACGAATCATTGGTTTTTTTCGCATGGACCATCGCCGTTCTCTTTCTGTTAGTGGAAAAGCGCTACAATAATCGAACCATCGGGGCCATGGCGGCGCCCCTGGCGTGCCTTGCGCTGGCGTATGCCTCGTTTTCACCGGACAAGTCCATCCAACCGCTGATTCCAGCACTTAAAAGCAATTGGCTCATTGCCCATGTCATTACCTGTTTTCTCGGATATGCCGCATTTGCAGTGGCCTTTGCCGTCAGCCTGCTCTATCTGGTGAAGTCAAAAGACGAGAAATCGGAATCCAATGCCAAGCTGCACATCCCACCGCTATCCATCCTAGATGAATTGACCCACCGGTTAGTGATGTTCGGCTTTCTGTTTTTGACTGCCGGCATCATCACCGGTGCCGTATGGGCCAAGCAAGCCTGGACGCGATACTGGAGCTGGGACCCGAAAGAAACCTGGTCGTTGATCACTTGGTTCATCTATGCCGCCATGCTTCATCTGCGAATGATGCGTGGATGGCGTGGAAACCGCATCGCCGTTCTCTCCATCATCGGTTTTTTGGCCGTATTGTTCACCTACTTCGGGGTCAACTTCTGGCTCTCCGGCCTCCACAGTTATGGCGCCCTCAGCCAATGATTATCCTTGACAAAAAATGTTGAGATATATAGGAGAATGCTCTTCGTGATGCCGTTCCGTCATCCGGCTTTCCCGGTATGGGCGGGTAGAACAATTTGAAGTGCATGGCGGGCGATGCGCCCGTTTATCATTATGGCAGGCATGGCGACCAAATCGCCCTCGGCGCGGCATGCCAGCAATGACATGGATTTCAGCGACCCGGATCTTACAACAAGCTAACGGAGTGTCCATGAGCAGCAACGATCACGTTAACACCCACGGAACGGCCGGCGAGCCTGATCCATCCTCCCACCACGCCCCGGGGAGCTTCCCCCACATCCTCCTGTTTTTCATCATCGGCCTGGCATTGAGCCTGGTGGTCGGCTGGGGAATTTTTCCAAAGCTGCTTTACAGCCAGAAAAGTCAACCATTCGGCTTCAGCCACAAAGTCCATTTGGAGCAGGTGGACCAAGGCTGCCAAAGCTGCCATTTCTTCCGGGAAGATGGAACCTTTTCCGGTTCTCCCCGCCTGGCCCAATGCCTCGAATGCCACGAGGAAATGCAGGGTCAAAGTGAAGACGAAGCCATTTTTGTAAAAGAATATGCTTCCAAAGGCCGTGAAGTCCCCTGGCTGGTTTATGCTCGACAACCGGATTGTGTCTTTTTTTCTCATACCGCCCACGTTCTTGGCGCAAAAATGGATTGCGTCACGTGTCACGGCCATATCGGCACATCCGACAGCCTCAAGCCCTACGAGGAAAACCGCATTACCGGCTACAGCCGGGATATCTGGGGCCCCAGCCTCACGGGGTTGAAGCACAACAGTTGGGATCGCATGAAAATGGATGATTGCGCCGAGTGCCATGCAAAGTACGATGTCCTCCATGATTCCAGTGTACAGACCAAACGCGATGCCTGTTTCGTCTGCCATAAATAGATATCTCCGGTGCAGGAGCGGCGAATCGGCATGAATCCTCTTGATCAGACAGGTTTGCAATAGCTCTCCAAACAGCAATGGATCACCATAGGCTGAGGTAATTTTATGAAACTGTCCAGACGATGTTTTTTATCCTTTGTCCTCGGCGGCGCCGCCGGAACCGCACTCACACCACTGCCTTGGAAGCTGACCGATGATCTTTCCATCTGGTCCCAGAATTGGCCGTGGACACCGGTTCCGCCTGATGGGGCCACTAATTTTGTGAATTCGACCTGTGAGCTTTGTCCGGCCCATTGCGGCATCACCGTGCGCACCGTAGCCGATAGGGCCGTCAAAATCGAGGGACAGGAAGAGAACGCCAATAAAACCGGCGGTGGCGCCTGCTTATTGGGTCTTTCGGGACTGCAATTGCTATATGGCCCGACCCGCGTCCAGGGCCCGTTAAAACGTATCGAAGAGAACGGCACCATACGATTTCAACCCATCTCCTGGCAGCAGGCCATTGATGAAGTGGTGGCCAAGATGGCCGAGCTACGCTCCCAAGGTAAACCGCAATCGGTAGCCTGCTTGTCCGGCCGGGACGTGGGAACCGTGCCGCAACTCTTTAAACGGCTGCTCAAAGCATATGGTTCTGCGAACTTTGTCAGCATGCCCTCGGTAGAAGATGCGTATGCTTCCGCGCTTCGCCTCACCCAGGGAATTGACGGTTTTGTCGGACTGGATGTGGAAAATACCGATTTTATCCTGAGCTTCGGCAGCGCCTTGCTGGACGGCTACGGATCGCCACAACGCATGATGCAAGCCGTGGGACGCTTGAAAAAACAGCGTGGCACGCTGGTGCAGGCCGAATCCCGGCTTTCCAACACGGCTGCCAAGGCCGATATCTGGCTGGCCATCAAGCCGGGCAGCGAAGCCGCCCTGGCGCTGGGTATGGCCCAAGTCATCATCAGCCGAGGGCGCTACAACTCGGATTTCGTAAATGCCCATACGGAAGGCTTCGACTCTTTTGCAGCCATGGTCAAGGAGAAGTACGCTCCATCGGCCGTGGCTGAAGTCACCGGCATCGCCCCGGAGGTCATCGCCCAAACGGCGTTGGCCTTTGCAGGGGCTAAAAACCCGTTGGCCATTTGCGGTCGCGGCAAAGGCCAGACACCTGTCAGCCTGAAAGAGGTCCTGGCAATCCAGGCCCTCAATGCCCTGGTGGGTAGCATCAACCGCAAAGGTGGCGCGCAGACCATGCCGACCTATGACTACCTCAACTGGCCCGCCGTGGAACTGGATGTCACGGCCCAGACCGGTATTGCCAAGGGACGACTGGACGGTGCCGGCAGCGATAAATACCCCCATGTCGGCAGTCTTGCCCATCGGCTTATCGAGGCCATCGATGCATCTGCGGGGGAATTGCAGATGCTGCTGGTGGCGGAATGCAACCCCTGCTACTCACTTCCCGACAGCGACAAAGTCAAAGCGGCTTTCGAAAAGATTCCGTTCATCGTGAGCTTTTCTTCTTTCATGGACGAGACGGCCAGGCAGGCGGATCTGATCCTGCCGAACCATGTCTATCTGGAGCGCTACGAAGATGTGCCGGTCATGGCGGGGACCGTGCAGCCGACCATCGGGCTTTGTCAACCGGTGGTATCGCCCTTGCTCAATACCCAGCATCTAGGTGATAGCATAATAAAAATCGCCCTGGGATTGCAGGGAAATATAGCCAAAGCCTTTCCGTGGAAAAACTATGAGAGCTGCCTGATGGAAACCTTAGGGGACCAATGGCCCCTGATGAGCGATCAAGGATACTGGGCCTCCGAAGCAGCGGCATCATCCTCGGAACGGGGGTTCAGTACTGCTTCGGGAAAATTGATTCTCATGAATGGAACCCTCGGAGCAATCTTCATGGCCGAGGCGCCCGTAACCGCCAGTGGCGGGGATTACCCCCTCCAGCTGATTCCTTATGATTCCATTCGCTTGACAAGTGGGTATGTCGGCACGCCGCCGTTCATGATCAAAACCGTGGAGGATACGGTTCTCAAAGGACAGGAGGGATTTGTCGCCCTCAACCCGGAAACAGGAAAATCCCTGGGTTTGGCCTCTGGGGATATGGCAACCCTGATCACGCCTGTGGGACAAGCCAGCGTACGGGTGCACCACGACGATGGCGTCATGCCTGGTGTGCTCAGCATGCCGAGGGGTTTGGGGCATTCGGCTTATGACAGCTTTCTGGCCGCAAAAGGTGTCAATATCAACCAACTCATCGGTACTATGGAAGATCCGGCTTCCGGCCTGGACGCGGCCTGGGGCATCCGTGCAAAGCTGGTAAAAGCCTAAGAGCCGCGCAAATGGCTCAAAATGCTGAAATGAGGTTCTGATGAAACAGACGCAGACGCAGAATCAACATCGACCCAAACGATACGGTATGGCCATAGACCTGGACAAGTGCACAGGATGCGGTTCCTGCATGGTGGCCTGTTTTGCAGAGAACAATGTGCCTTTCAAACAGGACGAGACCGACAAACTGCTGAGCATCACATGGATGCGGGTCTATAAGATCACCAACGGAAAGAAATTCCCCGAAACCGAAGTGTGTTATCTGCCGAGGCCCTGTCAGCATTGTGCCGGTCAGCATGAAGGCCATTCGCCGTGTGTTTCGGTCTGCCCGGCAACCGCCACCGACTATAGTGCAGATACCGGGATCGTCAGCCAGATATACACCCGTTGCTTCGGCTGCCGTTATTGTATGGCCGCATGTCCCTACCATGCCCGTTACTTCAACTGGTGGGACCCGGTCTGGCCTGCGGGCATGGAGCGCTACCTGAGTCCCAATGTTTCACCGCGCATGCGCGGCGTGGTGGAAAAATGCAGTTTCTGCTTCCATCGCTATCAGTTGGCCAGAGACAAGGCCTATTTGGAAGGTAAACGAGCGGTGAGTGAAGCGGAGTATCAGACAGCCTGCACTCAGGCCTGTCCGGCCGGCGCCATCGTCTTCGGCGATTTGAACAATTCCGAACATGCCGTTTATCAGATTGTGCAGCCAGATGCCCATAACCACTACAAATCCAAAAACCCTTATGCGTTCAGGCTGTTGGAGCGGCTGGGCACCAACACCAAGGTGTACTACCTCTCCTCACGCGAGTGGGTGCGCAAGGCCGGTGACAATTATCTGGCCAACGAAGAACCCGGCGCCTCGCATGCGCCTAACCAACATGGCTGACCGGGAAGGGGCGCAATGTGCTGGCTTTCGGATCTGAGGACCGCAGCATTAAGTCAAGTTTATCAATTGTAAGGCGGACAAGGAGCACAACCTTATGGATTCTGCACTGATACCCGAAGGCGTCAAACGGTGTGCCCTGTGGAAATTCCTGCTGGGCTTGTTTCTGGTGGGGCTCGTGCTGGCGTGGGGCGTCTATGCTATGCTACTGTGCTGGATCAAGGGACTGAACCAGACCAACATGAACGATTACTATGGGTTCGCCCTTTGGATCTGGGCCGACCTGGCGGTAATCGCTTTGGGAGGCGGGGCCTTCTTTTCAGGTTTGCTGAAATATGTATTTGGCAAGGATGACCTGAAGAACATCATAAACTATGCAGTGCTCATCGGTTTCATCTGCTACAGCTCGGCGCTTTTGATTCTGGCCATCGACGTTGGACAACCCCTGCGCAGTTGGTTCATTTTCTGGCATGCCAACGTGCACTCCATGCTCACCGAAGTGGCCTTCTGTCTCTCCTGCTATTTTGCCGTTCTGACCATCGAATACATCCCCCTGATTCTGGAAAACCGCCAAGTCGACAAGGTGCCGTTCTTTCATAACCTGTCGCACAATATGCATAGCGCCATGGCGGTGTTCGCGGCCACCGGCGCTTTTCTATCCTTCTTCCATCAAGGATCTCTGGGCGGCGTCTCCGGCGTGCTCTTCGGCCGCCCCTTCTCCTACAGGGAGCACATCCTCATCTGGCCCTACACCTTTTTCCTGTTCACTTGGTCGGCGGCCGCCTATGGCCCCTCGTTCACATTGTTCATCACCTGGCTGACCGAGAAGATCACGCGTAAGAAGTTGGTCAAAGACAACACGATCTTTTTGCTGGCCAAAATCTCCGGCTGGATGATTCTGACCTACATCACCGCCAAGAGTGCCGATACACTTTATTGGATGTTCAAGACGGCGCCCGCCCAGGGGCTCAACTGGGAATTCTTCTACAGTAACAATGCGCTATACGGAAAATGGATCTTATTTACCGAAATCGTCCTCTGCGGATGGCTCCCTGCGCTCCTGCTGGTTTTCAAACCCACCCGGGAGAATGCATTCCTGCGCGTGCTGGCCACCCTGCTGGGCATTATCGGCGTCTCTCTCAACCGCTGGGTCATGGTGCTCCAGACCATGGCCGTTCCGGTGCTGACCTTCGACATGTGGGCCCTGTACATGCCCAGCTGGCAGGAGGTCGCCACCACCATTCTGCCCGTGGCCTACGGAGTGATCCTGATCATGATTTCTTACCGCTACCTGCCCATTTTCCCGCAGGAAAAAGAATTGAATCCGATCAACGCGACGGCCGAAGAGGCTGCGGCGTAACGTCGGCGACGAGGAGGAGATCAAATGTTTCCTTTTAATTTCGAGTGGGTTTGGGACATGGGCCATTATGTGTTTCACGGCGGCCTGTGGTATGCCCTCACGGTGATCGGATTGGGCATGACTTACTGCATCATCAAGTCGGTGGTCGATACGGTCAAGGGTAAAGGCGGCGGACATCACCACTAAGTTTTTCTGTCATTTCCCTATTTGCTTAAAGCGTTCTTTTCCTTTTGGGGAAAGAGCGCTTTTTGCTTGTACGTACCGACATTCATGATAAATAGGCCGGCAGATTTGAGTCGGTTCCTATTCCGGAGAATCACTATTTATGGACAAAATTCTCGTTCAGGGCGGCCATCGGCTTGTAGGCACCGTTCAAGTGAGTGGTGCCAAGAATGCGGCCCTGCCCATCCTGGCGTCGGCACTGTTGTGCGACGGCCCCAACACCTTTACCAACGTGCCTATTTTGCGAGATATCCAGAGCACGCTGCAGCTGCTCAGCCACCTGGGCGCGAGATGCGATATGCAAGGCCATACGGTTCAGGTCGATGCGGGGGGGCTGAATACACATGAGGCGCCCTATGATCTGGTGCGCAAGATGCGGGCTTCCATTCTGGTCCTGGGACCCCTGGTGGCGCGTTTGAAAAAGGCCCGCGTGTCATTGCCCGGCGGTTGCGCTATCGGCGCACGGCCCATCAATCTGCACCTGCGCGGGCTGGAATTGTTGGGCGCACAGATCGATCTCTCCCATGGCTATGTAGAAGCTTCATGTGAGCGGTTGCGGGGAGCTGAAATCTACTTCGATATGGTGACGGTCACCGGCACCGAAAACATCATGATGGCTGCGGTACTGGCCGAAGGGAGGACCGTTCTGCGGAATGCCGCCTGCGAACCCGAGGTGACGGCCTTGGCCGATGTGCTCAATAAGATGGGGGCCCGCATCCAAGGGGCCGGAACGCCCGAAATCGTTATCCAGGGCGTCGAGCAATTGCATCCCATCTCGGCCGCCATCATATCCGACCGTATCGAAGCCGGTACGCTGATGACAGCCGCGGCATTGACCCAAGGCGATGTAATTGTCCAAGGGGCCGAACCCGAGAATCTGGAAGCCGTGATTCATAAGCTGAGGTTGGCTGGAACGCAAGTCGACGTGAACGGGAATCAAATCCGGGTTCAGGGGCAACGTCCCATCCACAGTGTAGACGTCAAGACACTGCCGTACCCAGGCTTCCCCACCGATATGCAGGCCCAATTTATGGTCTTGATGACGGTCGCCCGAGGCTCCTGCCTCATTTCCGAAACGATTTTCGAAAACCGATTTATCCACGTTAGTGAGCTACAGCGCATGGGCGCCGATATCGCAGTAACGGGCAATTCGGCTTTGATCAAAGGGGTGGCTCGTTTGTCTGGTGCGCCGGTGATGGCCAGTGACCTCAGGGCCAGCGCTTGTCTTATATTGGCAGGTTTGGTCGCGGACAATACTACTGAAGTCAACCGTGTCTATCATCTGGATCGCGGTTACGAAGCTTTGGAAGTGAAGTTTCAGCAATTGGGCGCGGCCATACGACGGGCCAAGGCTTGAGACCGGACCATCGCTACTCCTTACCGAGATCCTTCTTGAGTTTCTTTTCGAGTCCGGCAAACAACTCTTTTTTCTTCTGGGCCTGTTGTTCTTTAATCGATTCCACCTTGCTCGCAAGCTTGTTACGTTCGGATTGGAATTTCTTCAGGGCGTTGTCCAGTTCAGATGCCTCGACTTCACGCGGCAGCTGCTCCAGACGCAGATGATCGGCAACCACCCAACGATCATCAAAGGCCCCTTCCACCTGATCCACGATGCCCGCATCGCGTAGGCGCCGACTGATCAAGCCGGTTTGTTCAGCGGAAATTTGAAGCAGTTCTGAAATTTGATCCAAAGCCGGCGGAGCTCCATGCCGACGCTCCAGGATTCGAATGGCGGCCACGAACAGATGGCCTTCATGATAGAGACTCTTGCTTTCCATGGCTGGAACCGTTTCCCTTCTTTATCCGTGAATCGGTATGCTGCAATTTATGGTTGAATCAGCCATCGAAGGATTTTCAGCAAGCCAAGCGTAGTATCTCGCTTGCGGGCCCTGTGAAGTAACTACCTTAAAAAGCAGGCCATCTGCTTGACAACCCGTGGCGGGGAGAGTAACATGCCCCCGAAAAATGTCAAGCGGCAAGACAAAATTAAAGAATCTTGTATGCTTTGACGCTGCATTGCCACTCATTCAGACTACCCTGAGTACCAATCCGCCGGGTGGATGATGAAGCTCCGACGGAAGATATTTCACCCGCGTTTTCTTGGAGAAGAGGAGAACGTCCACAAATCACAATTTTTTTTAAGGCGGTTATTTTCGAAGCCCTTCCATTGAGCCGAAATGCTGGTGGCCCAGAACATAGGTTTTGCGCCGTAAAAAAGGAAGGATGGAGAGGCCTTGAAAAAGGACCGCCACCGAGGGGGACATCATGACAGAGATTGTAGAGGTAAAAGGTCGAGAAATTTTGGATTCCCGCGGGAATCCTACAGTGGAAGTGGACATTACCCTGGCATGTGGCGCGACGGGAAGGGCGGCAGTGCCATCAGGCGCCTCTACCGGAACGCGTGAGGCTTTGGAACTGCGCGCCACCCGCACCAAGCGCTATGGCGGCAAAGGTGTGCAGAATGCCGTGAAAAATGTCAACACTACCATCGCCAACGCAATTCTCGGGATGGATGCCGCCGATCAAGTATCCTTGGACAAGGCCATGATTGCCTTGGACGGCACCGAGAACAAATCCAAACTGGGGGCCAATGCCATCCTGGGTGTTTCCATGGCGGCCGCCCGGGCAGCAGCCATGGCCTGCGGCATGCCGCTCTATCGGTATATCGGCGGCATCAATGCGCGCACCTTGCCGGTGCCCATGATGAATGTCGTCAATGGCGGGGCCCACGCCTCCAACAATTTGGACATCCAAGAGTTCATGATTGTGCCTTTCGGCGCCAAATCGTTGTCCCAGGCAGTTCAGATGGGTGCCGAAACATTCCATGCCTTGAAAAAGATCCTCAAGAAGAAAGGCCTCAGCACAGCGGTGGGGGATGAAGGCGGTTTTGCCCCGAATCTCGGGTCCAATGAAGAGGCATTGGCCTTTATCATCCAGGCAATCCAGGAAGCCGGTTACGCACCCGGCAAGGATATCGGCCTCGCGTTGGATGCGGCCGCCAGCGAGTTTTACAAACAGGGCAAGTATGTGCTTAAGTCCGAAAACCGCTCGTTGAGTTCGGAAGAGATGATCGCTTACTACACGACCTTGGTGGAAAAGTATCCAATTCTCTCCATCGAGGATGGCTTGGCTGAGCAGGATTGGAAAAACTGGGAACTGATGACCGAGCAACTGGACGAGGCGATCCAACTGGTGGGGGATGATATCTTCGTCACCAATCCCAAGATACTGGCCCAAGGCATCGAGGAAGGTGTGGCCAACGCCATCCTCATCAAGCTGAACCAGATCGGCACCGTTACCGAAACCCTGGATGCCATCGAAATGGCAAAACAGGCCGGATATATGACCGTCATCTCCCATCGTTCCGGGGAGACCGAAGACAGTTTTATCGCCGATCTGGCCGTTGGGGTGAACGCCGGGCAGATTAAAACAGGCTCCATGTCACGTACGGACAGGGTCGCCAAATACAACCAGTTGATCCGCATAGAAGAGGAATTAGGCGCAGCTGCGCGGTATGCCCAGGATATCTTTATCGGCGACTAGGTTTGGAACCCGACCAATTGCAAACAACGCGGAAAGGATAAGAAGGAATATATAAAAAGCTATGGCCCTGTTGGGTAACGCATCATGGAACGGGCGGAACAGCGGGACAAAGCCGCTGTTCGCGCTCGGTATGTGCTTGATGCTCGTCGTTGACGTGCTGATCTTTTTATTGCCGGCTAAGCCAGTTACGGCCTTCGCGGATGTTGTCGCCGGCCCCCAACTTCTGGACTTGGTGGCTAAAACCCTCTCTGGTGCCGAAACGCTGCGTGTAGAGCAGACGGTGGTGGTCGAAGAGGCCACCATCGCCGACCATCCCCTTGAACTCAATGAGACGTTGAGCTACGCATTCAACGATCGGTTCCGTTCCGATACCCATTTTAAGAATACCGAAAGAATCCACGTCGTCTCACAGGATAAAACGCTGACCGTTATAGACGGACGTCGCATCGTTGATGCTACCGGACGTTTTGATCAATACAAGGATTTATTGTTGTGCCGATCCCGCCCGGCACTGATCAAGACCCTGTTGGCGCATGGCGTGGATGTGGGCAAGACGAGTATCGGTCGTTATGAGGATCGCATCGTTTATATTATCGGCGCACAATACCCCGATAAGTCTGTTTCACAGGTATGGATTGATAAAGAAAGTTTCTTGCCACTGCGTTGGTTGCATGTCTCTGCCCGCAATCCCAAAGACAACCTGATTTTCATCTATAGCGACTGGCAGAAAAAAGCAAATCTCTGGTACCCCATGCAAGTGGATACGCTGCATGACAAGACCCTGATTCGCCGGATTCGGGTGCACCAATTACAGGCAAATGTGAATTTTGCGCCCGAGTTGTTCGACATTCCTCAAATGGTGTTGCGCTACCCTCAGGAAGAATCGGCCCAAAGTACACCGGGACTTGATTCGGACCCATCTCATGAGGTGCAACGAACCATTGAAAACTTCCAAAAAAAGTTCAGTGATTGATAGCTGATGGCAACAGTCTGGCTTAACCTGCCAATAGGGGCGCTTTCCCCTTTTCTTCCCAGGGCGAAACCACTTCCACAACCAGAACCTTTATGGTAACAAGATAAAAAACCAATCGTGGAGGCAGAGCAGAACGCATGGGCGAAAAAGGTGCCAAATTCATTTTTGTAACAGGGGGCGTACTTTCTTCTTTGGGCAAGGGATTGGCTTCGGCCTCAATCGGAGCCTTGCTGGAAAGCCGTGGCCTGACTGTAACGCTGCAAAAACTTGATCCCTACATTAATGTAGACCCAGGAACCATGAACCCTTTTCAGCATGGAGAAGTATTTGTCACTGACGACGGTGCCGAAACCGACCTCGACTTGGGCCATTACGAACGGTTTACCCATGCGCGACTAGGCCATAACAATAATTTTACCACCGGTAAAATTTATCACCAGGTCATTACTAAGGAGCGGCGAGGCGATTATCTGGGCGGGACCGTACAAGTGATCCCTCATATCACCGACGAAATCAAAAGCAGCATCCGCATGATTTCAAAAGGAGTGGATATCGTCATCGTGGAGATTGGCGGTACCATCGGCGACATCGAAAGCCTCCCATTCCTGGAGGCCATTCGCCAGTTTCGGGCCGACGCCGGAAAAGAAAATGTGCTTTATGTCCATTTGACCCTCGTACCGTATATCGGCACAGCCGGTGAGCTAAAGACCAAACCGACCCAGCACAGTGTCAAAGAACTGCGCAGCATCGGCATTCAGCCTGATATTCTGCTGTGTCGCACTGACCGCTACCTCTCCAAAGAGATCAAGGGGAAAATTGCTCTTTTTTGCAATGTGAGCACGGATGCCGTTATCACAGCTAAAGATGTCGATTGTATCTACGAAGTGCCTCTTGTTTTCCACAAGGAAGGCTTGGATAACAAAATCGTCGAGCTGCTCAATATTTGGACTCGCACGCCGCGGTTGGAAGAGTGGGAAAACCTTTGCTGGCAGCTATGCAATCCCGAGTATGTCGTTCATATTGCAATCGTAGGAAAATATGTCGATCTGACCGAATCTTACAAAAGTTTGAACGAGGCGCTGATCCACGGCGGATTGCCCAACCGATGTCATGTCAATTTGACCTTTATCGACTCAGAGAGTATCACGGAGGAAAACTGCGCAAATAAACTGTCCGGAGTCGATGGCGTTTTAGTGCCAGGTGGCTTTGGTTCCAGAGGGATCGAAGGAAAAATCTTGGCGGCCCGTTACGCCCGGGAGAAAAACATACCCTACTTCGGCATTTGCTTGGGAATGCAGATTGCCGTGGTGGAATTCGCCCGCAATGTAGCCGGCATGCAGGGAGCCCACAGTTCCGAGATTGATGAGAAAACACCTTTCCCGGTAATCTATCTGATGACCGAATGGTATGACGAAAAGGTCAAGACGGTTCAGCGCAGAGACGAAAAATCAGCCAAAGGCGGCACCATGCGATTAGGCGCCTATCCGTGCAATCTTGCTGAGGGCTCGCTGGCATTTGCAGCCTACGGCAGGGGGGAAATATCCGAGCGCCATCGGCATCGATATGAATTCAATAATCAATTCAGGGGGCGGTTGGAGGCAGCGGGAATGACTATCAGCGGTGTCTCCCCTAATGGTGATTTGGTGGAAATCATCGAGCTGAAGGATCACCCGTGGTACCTGGGATGCCAATTTCATCCGGAATTCAAATCAAAACCCATGGAACCACAGCCGTTGTTTCGGGAATTCATCAGGGCAGCTCTGATTTATTCAGGGAATCGGCAATATATTCCGAAAAAATCATAACCCCAACGCCCCCCCATAAGACCGTTGTCTGGTGGTCTCATGGGGGGCACTGTGGAAAATGCTCAATGCAAAACAGTGGTCAAATTTGAAGCCGAAGGGCACTCGGTTGATTGGATTCGCAACTTCTCGCTAATGAATTCTTTTTCCGCTACATCCTCCTCGTATCCGCTCTCCAGCATCCTTCCCGCATAGACGTTCGATTTTAACTATTCTATTATTTCTAGCACGGTGCGCTTTTTGACTTTCGATGAAACCGCACTGAGAATAGTACGCATTGCCTGAGCGGTCCGTCCTTGCTTGCCGATCACCTTCCCCAAATCTTCCTTGGCCACTTTCAACTCCAGCACTGTCGTCTGATTGCCTTCAACTTCAGATACCAAAACTTCGTTGGGATGGTCTACTAGTGACTGCGCAATAAAACTAATCAACTCCTTCATTTTCACCTCTCCTTTTTACCGACGGTTTGAATCGAACCCTGTTAGCGATTAATTGAGGATTCAACTGCAACGGCGCCTCTATGGATGGGTGGTGGGTGTGTAAAACAAATTATACCAACACGCCGTCAAAAGGCAATACGAAATAAATGCACTGAAAATACGGTAATGGATTACGCGGAAAACAGATTAACTATTTTAAAACAAATTAAATATGACTAACAAACAATACTCGGGTTTTCCAGCCGGCAAGCTATCAATCAGGGCAGATCGAAAATTACGTTCTCCCGAAAAATGAGCCTGTAAGCATAAATATCATCAGGAGATGCCGGCTCTTAGAACCATCCCATGTGCAGCGAACCCGGTACGTTGACGAAATCCCAAGAGAGCTTTCGGCGACTGGATCAACTTATTATTTTATAATGGTTGTGTACTCTTTTCAATGGCCCGGAGAGCGGTTAGGCAGCTGAGGTGGTGCCCAGTTCCTCGCTGTGGGTCATTTGCATCTGAAGTCCCAGACGAAGAATGGCTCGTTCGAAGGCTCTATTAATGGGCATGAGTTCAGAAGCCGAAAGGTCAATGGTATTTAAAAGGAGGCCAAAATGGCTGAAGCAGGGGGCCTGGCTTTGAATGGTTTTTGCCCGCATTATATCCTCGGGTTGGGTTTGTTTTAAAAGCTTGCATGCGGCTAGTTCTAACGATCCATCCCGGCGGCGAACCGCCCCGAAACCGAAAAGACGGCAAATGGCCGGCCGCCAGGCGTAATGGGTGCAATGCCCTGGCGTTTCGACAAGCTTCGCTTGATTATAAAAAACACAGCGTGACCCATGGGATAAGCCGTGAATCCGATCCAGCCATAATTGGGATTCGCCACGAAGGAGAATTTCGTGGGCCATCGGCAACATCTCCAATGGTGATGTATGAATGTCGTCCGCCGTGCAACAACTGCCACAGCTGTTGGGGCAACGGAGTCCTGTGGCCAGTTGAAATGCCGCCACCTGCTGATCGATCTCAGAATAAACGGTCAGGATTTGGGATAGGATTCGCATAGATGGAGCTGTGTAACGTCGTCATGCCGCCAGGGCTGCAGGCCGCGGGCGGCATGGCGATCGAATGTACTACTTCTTTTTGTAGGCAGACACCACCCAAGGAGGCAGCAACATAGGTTTGAGACCCTTGATGCTCATTTCATTGGGCTTATCGGGGGGCTCGACGCTGAATTCCCAATAGGGGCTCATCCACTTAAAGTGGGGCCATACGCCCACCATTTTACCGTCCTGCCACTGGGTTCCAAGGAAGGTGATATAGCCCGGCCCCCATTTCAATTCGTGCAGTTGTCGTCCTTGCTCGTCTTTTTCAAAAGCTGTTGTGCCGGCAGGTACTTTGGTTACACCCTGCTCCATAAGCGGAATGAGCTTTTCTGGATTTAGTGAACCGGTCTCTTCGATGGCCATGGGTAGTGTTATTTTTATAAAGGCATAAATATCAGCAGTATATATCGGCAGTTCGCCATAGCGTTGGATATAATTGGTTACAAAGGGTTCGGTAAGCTCGTTATAGGCAACTCCCCGCGCATAGCTGCCGGTAGCCATAACATAATTGCCCATCCCTTGGGTTGCTTCCCAAAAGCTTTCCTTTCCTGCTTCGACATTGATGCCTACTTGTACTGCTGGGATTTGTAGTTCGCCGGCCTGTTTGGCAAGCGGAATACCGGCTGGACCGGAAATGACTGTGAAAATGATATGGGCACCTTCCCGCTGAATGGCTGCCAATTCAGCACTGACATCCCGTGCACCAGGGGATATGCGCCATGTCCCGGCGACTTCCATACCCATTTTAGGGATGAAGGTTTCGGCCTGTTTGATCATGGGATCGACCCACATTGCCTTTTCCGCGACAATAGCCACGCGCAGCCGATCAATATCCAATTGCTTTTTCATCATGGCGGCGACGCTGCGTAACTGCGCAAAAAGGGCTTTGATCAGGTAGTTGGAGTTGGGGGGAGCCCCGCGAAACCAATATTTATAACGATTATAATCGTTTGCTACTCTCGCGCACAGTTCTGGATGGGCAGCGCCTATTCCAATGAACATGGTCTTATTGTCCATGGCGATATCCTGCATCGCGAGAACTGCCTCGGTGCGGAAGCCACCGGCAACGAAATTGACTTTATCCCTTAGAATAAGGCCTTCCATGGCATTGGCGGCTGCAGGGATGCTTATAAATTCGTTGGAGTCCGCCTTGATGATTTCAATCTTCATCTTTTTGTTGCCGACCTTGACGCCTCCGTTGGCATTGACCTCTTCGGCCGCCATCACAGCCCCGTTCCACATGGCTTTACCCTGCGCGAACTGCATGGGACCGATGATGCCGATTTTGATTGTTTCCTCGGCCATAACCGGCGAACACCACCAAAACAGGATTAAGAGAAATGTCGGAAGAAGGCCGAATCGAAGAACCCTTTGCATAAAGCTACCCCCTTTTGGATGCAGTTTGGGTATTGCTCTAAAATGGCGGCTACATAGCATACAATCGGAATGAATTATACAATCACGCCACCTTTTGCCTCTATCGCCCGTTGGCGGAGAAAATTTAGTACCTGTGACGGCATTTTTTATTTAAATGCGGCTTTCCCGGGATTGATAAGGGGCATATTGCTCGTAAGGCCGAAAGGAAAATCCCCTAATTAGATATATTTTAGCAATAATACGAGAATGTTGGATTTATTGTCAACTTTTCTGTGGGACGATTTCGATAATTTTAGGGATAAAGGCTTGTGCAGCTTAAGCACGAAAGGGAGGTGTTCAGGAAAGATAATTTTCATGGTTTCCTGTAGGTCACGGGCAATATCAGGTGAAACAAGGCCCCATGCCCTAGCTCGCTATCCACGTTGATGTCTCCCCCCATGGCGCGAGCCAGAATCCTGGCGACGGCCAAACCCAGTCCGTGACCGTTGCGGGCCATACCTGCGCTAGGGGTTACCTGTTTATATCGTTGAAAAATTGCTTCATGGTGGTTTGGTGCAATGCCCGGCCCGTCATCCCGAACCGATACTGAAAAATTTTCGCCCTGACAGGCCAGGTGAATCAATAGATGGCGTCGGCGGTAGAAAAGACCATTTTTAATCAAATTGCCGGCGATCTGTCGAAATTTGACCTCGTCTTGTTCCGCGCCCAAACTTTCGGCTGCAGGTGTCGCCTCTATCCGAATGCCTTTGCGCGACAGCAGGGCTATGCGCCCAGGGTCGGTTGGAATGTTTTTCATCTCTTCATAGAGTTGGGGGTCATTGATCTCCACCACCTCCATTAGTATCCGCTCGAGTGCCGGCAAGAGTTGAAAGGGCTGGCAATGAAAACAGACATTGTGGGCTCGGCCAACCTCAAGTAATTCATTGAGCATTTCACGGGTTCTGCGTGCATTGCGCAAGATGCGTTGAAAGGTGCGTTCCTGGCCGGCCAAATCTGAAATGCCTTGGGCTTTTTCCATAAGCATGCGAATGCCGGTTTCGACGATACCGACCGGGTCTTTGAGTTCATGCACCAGAAATTCGATGTTGACGTTATGGAAGAAATCTTCCGCTTTGCTTTCCCTGGGGTTTTCTTCGACGATATCGGAAGGTTTGGCATGCTGCCCCAGAATATCTTCCATTTCATATTCTATATCGAGCAGCCGTTCCAGGTTGCGCTCTGCCCGTTGATAAATCGCTTTCCAGCCGTTCTCCGGAAGGAGGTTCAAATGTTTGGACAATAGCTTCAAAGAGGCTATCAAAACCGATAGCGGCGTCTTCAATGCATGGGAAATATGGTGAATGACCTGATCCTTGGCAGAGTCGAAATCTTTGGCCCGTTCATTTGAAATATCCAGATGTTGGCGAAGGAGCAGGGCTTCCATGGTCGCCGCCGTGGCGCCGGCTACGGCCTGCAGCAGTTCTTCGTCGTGCACGGATGCGTTCGCCGGCGTATCGATGGCCCAGATCAAACCGAATCGTTTCAGGCCGGTAGTCAACGGCGCCATTATGCTATTATTCAAAAGTGTGCCAATTTTCTGACTCAGCGCCGATGGGCTCTGCTCGGCTTTGAAAAAGCTGATGATCGATGCCGAACGTCCCAAGTCGGCCTGACGCCATTTTTCAGGATCGCAATCAAAGCGCAAGCTGCGGATAAAGCTCTCGAGTTGGTCGTCGCCTGCCGAAAATGCCGCGATGGAAAGACGCTGCCTCTCGCTTTCATGCAGTAATACGGCACCGCCCTGGGAACCCACCAATTCAGGGATTTTGGCGGAAACTGCCCGCAGGAGTTCTTCACGACTCGAAAAAGAGTGCAACTGCCGGCAAAGGGTTACCAATGCCCCTTGGCCATTTGGGAATGGTGTGTTTCCGTCCTTTGGGAACGCCGGCTTGGTCATGATTTCTTTTTACTTCTCCATGGGCAATATAGGGCCGGAACGAACAATTTTTGAGGTTGAGCTGGCACCCCAAATGATGTAAGTCAAGGCGCTGCAACCTGAACTTCCATGAAGTGCAACCCTCTTTCAAAATGTCTTTTTTACTGTGGATAAATTGCACTGGCGTGTCAAGCGGAAACGACTGGGTCGCAATGACAGGCTGCCATGGTTCAGCTGAGATCTTCCCATTCGGTTGGGGTGCAATATTATGGTGAGGTGCTTTTGAGGCTATGGCGATGGTGTAAGAGATACTGCGGCGATCATGGGATACCGATTGCCCTCGCCCATGCCGCGGCGGGTCATACATGGAGAAGATGCCTGCGTCACAGGGCCTTGAACTGCAAAGATGATGGCCTGCGCCTAAAGGCGGCACGCCGATTGGGACAAGCCTCCCTTTTGAAATGCATCGCCCTTGATGGCATTTCCGTCGATGTGCGCGGTGCAGCCGCCGACAGCATCGACCATCCCGCCTTTTTGACGTCCATTGCCCTGAATACAAGCGATATCGAGCTGGGGAGGAATGTCATTGCCCGTATCCCCTTTGACTTATTGCTCCGGCGTATTTCCCGCTCCGCCCGCGAGGATGCAGTCCGTCTGTTTACTGCGAAATCATTGAATGATAACAAATTGTTAAAAGATATATGCCGGGGCGCGGCGGATGTGTCCTTACGTTGGCAGGTGGCGTGCCAATTGAACGATCCCGAATTGCTTGACGAAATAGCGCACCAGAATCCGATGGCGGGGCGGTTTGCCACCATCCAGCGCCAAGCGTATGCCGCGCTCCTGGCTTACCTTGATCTGTCGGCCCGGCAGGACGATACAAACGCCTTGCTCTCATTTTTTTGGGCCCAGCCCTATCTGCCATTCGTTCTGGAGGCTTTTTTACGGCTTCCCGATGAGAGTATCCGGAAAGCTTTGTTGCAGCATTTAGCGCGGCAGAATTATGCTTGCATCTCGCACGAGATAATCCGACAAATGCTCATAAAGATCCGAACCGCCGGCTGGCGCCTGAGTTTGGTTTCTCAGGTGTTGGCTTGCATCCATTGCAATGATACAGGGGAGATGAAAATCCTCAAGGTCACCTGCGCCGGAGACGATAATCATCAGGTGGCATTCCATCTGCCGCCTTCGGCGGCCATTGGCGCCCTCGATCTAAAGGGATAAGCGGCGCCGCTTTCCATAGATTCGGCGAGCATCGGGCAGGGTGGCGAGAGGTTCTCCCTGTATTGAGCCGCCTTAGAGGAGCGACTCGATGAGCGCGCATTTCAAGATCATCTATGAGTTTGCCCTGCCTGATAAGGGCAGTGAGCTTTTCGAATTGCTTTTCGATGCGGGCTCGCTGGAACTCGTTGCCACAGCCGGCGAGGCCCCGCCTTTCTGGACCAAACTCGACTATGAACAATGTCCTCATTGTCCCCTGAGCCTCGAAAACCATGCGCATTGTCCGGTGGCGCGCAACCTGGTCCCCGCCATCGCGCACTTTGACCAGTTCATGTCCTTCGACCGGATAGACGTACGGGTGAGCAATGCCGAAAGGCATATCATTCAGACCACCTCGGCCCAGGAGGGTTTGAGTTCTTTGATGGGATTGCTGATTGCCGGAAGCAGTTGCCCTTACACCCACTTTTTCAAGCCTATGGCTCGATTTCACCTGCCATTTGCCAGCAAGGATGAGACCATGTGGCGGGCCGCGTCCACATACTTACTGGCACGTTATTTCAGTCGGGATGGCCTGGTGCCGGAGGATATGCAATTGGCGGGGTTGGTAAAAATCTATCATGATGTCGCCCGGATGAACGATGCCATGGTGCAACGACTGCGGGCTGCCACATCCAAGGATTCGGCTGTCAACGCGTTGGTTCATCTGGATGTATTTGCCAAGTTCCTGGTGTCCCCTCTGGAAGAATCGCTGACCCAACTCAGGTCCATTTTCGATCCTTATTTGATCTCGATGGGGCGAGGCGTCAAAAATCGATGAACAGATGGCAGATTAAAGAAATTCTACAGCGAAACCTTCGTCGTTTCCCCACTTGATGCGGGCCTTGCGTCGGATATGCTTTCTTCCGTCGGTAAAGGGGATGTTTATCGTGATGACATCGCCTGGAGAAAATTGATTGACGCTGGCTGTTGCAATGAAAGCACCGCCGATACTTATATTTTTTAGGATACCGCTGTAGGCGCGATCCTTAAGGGCAAAGACGATATTGGTCCCATAATCTTTTCTTTCGTGCCTTCGTCTCAGTCCATTTCCATGGTCGCTCATTATTCGGCCTGTCCCTCCAGCGTTGCTCTCATTGGCTGTACCGTATTGACATAAAAAATATTTAAAGTTAAAGGCCCTTCCTGTCAACCTCTCTTTGGTGGCCGCCACTGAAGCACCAGTCGCTGAAAAATGAAGCATCGAAGCCGGATAGCTGCCTTGCGCCCCATCATCTTTCCGGTCCGGCCATGCGTACCGATTCAAAACAACACATGATTGGACCCACGGAAGGAGTCTGATGAAACGAATTCAAGATCTGCCGACCCGCGAGCGCCCTCGGGAGAAGCTTCGCACCAAAGGCGCCCAGGCGCTTTCGGATATGGAACTGTTGGCTGTTCTGCTGGGCAGTGGCAGCCAGAAATGTGATGTCATGGCGCTGGCAGAGAAGCTGTTGCGCCGGCTGGATCAAATCGGTCCTTCGCCGCGCGTGGATGACCTGTTGGCTGTGCATGGGGTGGGCAGTGCCAAGGCCTGCCTGGTGGTGGCCGGCCTGGAGTTTGCGAGGCGGCGCATCCGGCCCCATGGGTTCAAGATCGCTTTTGCGCCCGATGCCTACCCGCTGATTCGTCACATCGCCGATCGTCATCAGGAGCATTTTTTATGCATATCACTAAATGGCGCCAACGAGGTTATCGCGCTGCGAACGGTCTCGGTGGGTCTTGTCAATCGAGCCTTGGTGCATCCAAGAGAGGTGTACGCCGATCCCATCACCGATCGTGCGGCGGCCATCATTGTGGCCCACAACCATCCTTCTGGCAACCTGGCCCCCAGCCAAGACGATCTGGCTGTGACCCGACAGCTTAAAGAAGCCGGAAATACTCTGGGTATTCGACTCCTGGATCATATTATTTTCAACCATGAGAAGTACTACAGCCTGCTCGAGAACAATCAGATGTGACGTATAAACGGATTGCCATTCCTCGGTCTTAACCAGTGGCCGGAACGTAAAAACGGCAGAGCCTTTTCAGGCCCTGCCGTTTTTTAACCCTTGTAGGGATCAAATGATTGCCTTCAATAAAAGCTCTGCCTTGTCTGCGGTATTACCCAGCGACATCGATGCCAAGGTCACAGCCCAGATGTTCATCCGGATTTGCACATTCGAAATTTTTGGACCGGGTATCGACGTGCCCTTCTTCTCTTTCCTGATCGTATTCTATATAGTTTTGAACTTTCTCGGCCATAAGTCACCTCCGTTAGTTGTTTTGGCTCTTTTCGTTTTCCATTTGGACAAATAATCGGCATGCCCTCTGAAATGGCAACGGCAGCTGGATGAGGGTAGGGGGGGAGGGCGAACCTACCATCGTCCCCTCCATGGAAAACAGTAAGCGACAGCGGGCCGCTCCAATTGGATCAGGATCTGATTTCCACTTTGTCGCGCAGGTGCTCCTTGACGGATTGGATGGGCACCTCCCGCCGGTGAAAAATTCCGGCGGCCAAAGCCGACTCCACGTTGGTGCGTGCAAAGACTTCGAGAAAATGTTCGGCGGCGCCGGCACCGCTGGAGGCAATCACCGGGATCGTCACGGCCGATTTGACCGCCTGGATTAATTCAAGGTCAAATCCTGAATTGGTCCCATCGCGGTCAATGCAGTTGAGCAAAATCTCTCCGGCACCCAACGTCTGACACACGCGGGCCAGGGTAACCGCATCCACCGGCCGGCCTTCGCGTCCACCGTTGATAGTGCACTGGTACCAGCAGTAATTTTCACCTCGGGGCCCCGGAAAGCGGGTGGGAATCACCACGTGGGGCACGGCATCGGGTGCATCCACATAGACCCGCCGCGGGTCGATGGAAATGACGACGGCCTGGCTGCCGTAAACCCGGGAAATCTCTTCGATGGCGCTTGTGCCTGTGGCTTTTCCGGTCTGCAAATAATCTTCTACCACGCGCACGGCATCGCTGCCGATGGAGATCTTGTCGGCGCCGGAACGGAAATATTCTGCGGCCACCTCCAGGGCGCTGTAACACCGTTCATTGGCATCGGTATAATTGCGAATGCCGCCGCCGATGGTCAAAGGTACGAAGACCTTGCGGGATGTCTGCCTGAGTACTTCCAGCATGGGCATATCTTCCAGAGGGAAGTCCCGGAAACCGGTGATATTCAAAAAAGTGATTTCGTCTGCGCCCTCTTCATAATAGCGCTGGGCCAGTTCCACCGGTTTGCCCAAATTGCGGACCTCGCCCTCTTGGCGCACATCGTACTGGTCGCCTTTGGTAACCACCAGGTCGTTGCGATCATTGGTGCGGACATCCAGACAGGCAATGATGCGTTTGGCCAGGCGGGTTTTCTTCGCGCCCTGGCGCAGCTGAATTGGTGACAAAGAAGTGTCCAGAAAGTTGCGCAATAGACGCAAGCCGGTGGTGCCGCTTTTTTCCGGATGATACTGGGTGCCGATGATGGCACCGCGTTGAACGGCACTGACGAACTCATATCCATAGTCGGTGGTGGTCAGGATGACATCCTCTTCTGCAGGGACCACATGGTAAGAATGGACAAAATAGAATTTTTCATCTCCCCGCAATCCTTGAAAGAGCCGGGAGGGCTGCTTGATCTGGATGCCGTTCCATCCGATGTGCGGCACGGCCAGATCGGTAGTAAAACGTTTCACTCGCCCTTTAAACAGGCCGAGCCCTTTGGTGCCGAGGGACTCTTCGCTGGACTCGAACAATGCATGCATGCCCAGACAGATTCCCAGGAAAGGCCTTCCTGATTTCAGATATTCCGATAGCGGCGTGAGGAATTGCCTGGCTGCCAGGATCTGCATCATGTTGCCGAAAGCACCCACACCAGGAAAAACCAGCTTTTCAGCCGAAAGAATATCTTCGGCGCGCCTCGCTGTTTGAACCCGTTCCCCCAGGCTTTCGATCGCATTGACCACACTGCGCACGTTGCCAGCGCCATAGTCGAGCAAAGTTATCATAACTCATTCCTTGAACTTCGATGTGGTGGTGCCTGATTTCCCGTTTTGTGTGCTATTATCTTACTTGACCCACTAACACAAGGGCGGGCCCGGAGCCGTCCAAACGGTGGCCGAGAGTGGAAACCCCGAAAGTATCCATATTGTACAAAGACGATGACCTGGTGGCCGTTTACAAGCCCGCTGGCGTCAAAATGCACCGCGCGTCGGGCGACCGCCGTAGGCAAATCTACATGCTGCAGGAGACGCGCGGACTCACAGGCCGCAAGGTGTTTCCGGTTCATCGCCTGGACCAGCCCACCTCGGGCGTGTTGCTGTTTGCTTTTTCGTCCGAAATGGCCCGCTTGCTGGTCGACCGTTTCAGGCAACAATTGGTTTTCAAACGGTATGTGGCTGTGGTGCGTGGTTTCGTGGCGCCAGCCGGCACCATCGACTACTCCCTTGTTCCCAATGCCTATGAAACCAAAAAGGATCAGACCCCAAAACCGGCCGTGACCGATTACGAGCGTCTGGCCACTGCGGAACTGCCCATCCCTTTGGCGCCATTTTCAACCTGTCGTTACTCGCTGGTGGCGGTTTACCCCCGAACGGGTCGCATGCACCAAATCAGGCGGCACTTTCATCATATCAGCCATCCCGTGATCGGCGACACGGCCTACGGCGACGGACGCCACAACCGCCTTTTTCGCGAACGGTTCGGGTGCCACCGCCTGCTGCTGGCCTGCGCCTCCATGGCTCTCGCGCATCCCATCACCGGCGCGCTGCTGCTTTTTCACGGACCCTTGGCTCCATCTATGCAGAATGTTTTCGTTAACATGGGTTGGCCGCAGCTGCATCTCGAGCCGCCGGCGACTTATCCTAAGGAAATTAAATGCCGATATCCATTCCTGGAAACAATCTGTGACCGGAGCTGACAAGGGAGGGACCGCATGTTGGCAAACATGGACAAATTGACCATCGTCCGCATCGGCAATGTCATCTCGTACAGCACATTACACGAAATCGGCGAACGGCTGCGGGAGGGTTTTGAAGGCATCATTCGGGATGTCCAACTGACGCATCATGAAAGCCCGGTAGCGGGCAGCATCGATGCTTTTCTGCTCACCATGATTCTGCATTCCGAATTCAAGGGTCATACTCTGGGAATTACGGATGCCGAACTCAAGACAAGGGACGAAGATGAATTTTACCATGCGGTCCTCGGTGGCAAGAATCCTCGCAATGACGTGGCGGTGGTATCCACGCGCAAACTGAGCCCGGAACGCATCGAATCGGCCGGTGATTATCAGTTGCTGGTGGATCGCACGTTGAAAGTTTGCCTTCATGAGGTCGGGCATAACATGGGTTTGACCGACCATGGCAGCTACACATTTGCCGCCGACGGCCAACTGTGCCCCATGAGCAAAGGCGAACGAAATCGCTTCGGGTACCAGGGATATGTGCGTGCGGTGGTCGATGGCAGGGGAGACCGGTTCTGCAACGGCTGCAAGCGCTTTCTGGAAACCGTGCATGCACATCATGGTTCGGTGCACTGATGGCGGGTTGGATCGGCAAGGGATCAGCCGACCGCTTCCCCGAGGTATTTGCGCAAATAAATCAGGCTTTGGTCAAAGATTTCATCCGCCATATGCATGAAGGCCAGTCTCGCATATGCCCTAAAATAGGGTGAAAATGAGAATTCTTCGCCGCGGCACCAGGGGGACGTTAAATGCTGGCGATGATTGGTCGTCCGGACCCACAATGCGTATCCAGCCTGGCCTGGATCAAAGGCGCACTCTTGGCAAAGGCCGATCACCGTCTGCAAACGGTTGCGCCGATGATCCACATGTTTGCGAACTTTTTCGATATGCCGACCGTACAGGCCCTGCTTGAAAAACTCGCGCATAAATTTCTGAAGCAGCCCGGATGAGGTGATATCCGAAGAGTACTTGGCAAAAACAAACCGTGCCAAGAGATCTTCGGGGACCACCATCAGGCCCAGTCGAATACCGGCAAGGGTCGTTTGAGCAAAGGACTTGATGTGAATGGTGCGATCCGGCGCGATATCCACCAGTCGCGACGGGGCTGGTTTCAACTCTCCCAGGTAGTCGTCTTCGATGATGTAGAAACCATGTTGCTGGGCACGCCGGGCCAGTGCCTGTTTCTTTTCGGCACTGTACGAGATGCCGGTGGGATTGTGCACCGAGGGCATGGTGTAAAACAGCCTTATTTGATTCGACAAACGCCGGTCCAGTTGATCCAGGTTCGGCCCGTCCGTTTCCAGGGGGACGAAATGTCGCGCCCTGAAAAGGCTGATGGCACCGGGATAGGTCGGATCCTCGAAAAGAATCGATTCCGAGATATTGGCGGCAAAGACTTTGGATACCAGATCCAGCCCCTGCTGGGCGCCTGAGATGATCAAGGTGCGCTCGGCCGGTAAGTGGTAATGGCGGCCGAGCAATTGGCGGAGCTCCGGGTCGCCTTCCACGGGCGTGGGGGCCAGGGCATGGGCCTTTTCTGCATCGAACAGCGCATTGAAGATTGTCTGTGCCTGCAGATAGGGGAAAAAGTGCTCGCTCAGGTAATCGGTGCGGAAATCGAAGGCGCCGGGCGCAGCGTGAATCTTGTCCGGGAAACGCACATAGGAGCCACTGCCGACCCTGTTTTCGATGATCCCCTGTTGCTTCAACCGTTCAAAAGCTTTGTGTACGGTGGCCTTGGTAACTCCGAAGCGCTTCGTGAGGCTGCGGATGGGAGGAATTTTTTCACCGGGTTTGTAGTCGCCGGCGTCGATGCGCGCCTTGATGGCTTCCGCAATTGTCTGGTATAGGGGCGCCTTTGAATTCATGCTTGACACATATAGGACAAGTTATTAATTGTACCAATCTACTTATATGAATGTAGCACGTTATGCAATAACCCCCAGGCCAAAAGAATCATGTTCATTGGGGGCACTTTTCGTAAAGCAAAGGAAGGGCTCTTATGAAACGCGAGAGAATTAACAAAGGTTTCGCCGAAATGTTCAAGAACGGCGTCATTATGGACGTCACCACCCCCGAGCAGGCGCGCATTGCCCAGGAGGCCGGCGCTTGCGCGGTCATGGCGTTGGAGAGGGTGCCCGCAGATATCCGCAAGGATGGTCAGGTTGCACGCATGAGCGACCCGTCCATGATTCAAGCGATCATGGAGGCCGTCACCATTCCCGTAATGGCCAAGGTTCGCATCGGTCACTTCATGGAGGCCCGCATCCTCGAGGCGTTGGGGGTCGATTTCATCGACGAGAGCGAAGTTCTTACGCCGGCCGATGAGAGCCGGCATGTGGACAAATCGCAATTCAAAGTGCCGTTCGTTTGCGGTGCGCGCAACCTGGGCGAAGCCCTGCGGCGGATCAACGAAGGTGCGGCCATGATTCGCACCAAGGGTGAGGCCGGTACCGGCAACATCGTGGAAGCGGTGCGTCACATGCGCGCCATCAATGAGGAAATAGCGGCACTCAAAGGATTGGATGGCCATCAACTGACGCTCAAAGCCGGAGAAATGCGCGTCCCCGTCACTCTCGTGGAGCAGACGCGTGAACTGGGCCGTTTGTCGGTAGTCAATTTCGCCGCCGGCGGCGTCGCGACGCCGGCCGATGCCGCCCTGATGATGGCCCTGGGGTCCGATGGCGTATTTGTCGGGTCCGGCGTTTTCAAATCGGAAAACCCGGCGCGCATGGCCCATGCCATCGTCCAAGCCGTCATCCATTACCAGGACCCGGTCCGACTGGTGGAAATCTCCAAAAACCTGGGAACGGCCATGATCGGTCTGGAGAACAAGGTGCTGGAAATCAAGATGGCCGAGCGCGGGGTCTAAACAGGCGCATATGCGGTCCGGATCAGCGGCGAGTGCGGGCGGAGAATGCGCCCGCGCTCCAGGTACCGGAATCGTAAAGGGAATAAGGCGGAAATGCTGGTTGGGTTGTTAGGGTTGCAAGGTGCCTTTCTAGATCACATTCCCCATCTGGATCGATGCGGGGCGACCCCTGTCGTTGTCCGGGATATCCAGGGGCTTTCCAGGGTAGATCGTTTGATCATTCCCGGCGGCGAAAGCACGGTGATGACCAAGTTCATGGTCGAATTCGGCATGCTGGAGCCATTGCGAGCGCGCATCAATTCCGGCATGCCGGTTTGGGGAGTATGCGCCGGGGCCATCCTGCTGGCCGAGCAAGTCGACGGTAAATCCGGCGTCCTGGGTGTCCTCTCCGCCCAACTGACCCGCAACGCCTATGGACGGCAGATTGCCAGCGACGCCATATCCATCCGGGTCCCCGTACTGGGACTTGAAAACTATCCGGCGATTTTCATTCGAGCGCCCCGGATCGATACGCTGGACCCCAGCGTGACGGTTCATGCCCGCCGTGAAATTGATCCCGTCTTTGTTCAAGAGGGCAATGTCATAGCCACCACTTTTCATCCCGAGCTGAATAGCGACGATTTTTTCCACCGCTATTTTCTGGATCTATAGAAGCACAAAAATTCCAAGCGGGATGTTACCCCCCTCCTTGTATCCATGGTCGACTATGCCGTTGCTTATTGAATTCGCCGCTTAAGATTTAGTCTTAAAGCGCTGCTGGCACACGATGAACGAAATCGTTCCCGCCAGGATCATGACACTACACAGAACCTGCCCCATGGAGAAGGATAGAAAAATAAATCCCAATTGGGCGTCTGGCTCCCGGAAGTTTTCGATAATAAAACGGATCAGCCCATAACCGATGATGTAAAGGGAGAATATGGCGCCGGGTGCGCGCACACGGTGCCGCAGGGACCACAATACCAGAAAAAGCAAAACGCCCTCGCCAAAGGCTTCATAAAGTTGAGAAGGGTGACGCAGCACATCGCCGCCCGGGGCGTGGGGGAAGTACATGCCGATGGGGGCACTGGTGACCCGTCCCCACAATTCGCCATTGATGAAGTTGCCGATCCGGCCGAAGGTGTACCCCAAGGCCCCGCATGGCGCCAGCAGATCCGCCGAATTGCCGATACCCAATTTATTTTTCAGAGAGTACCAGCAAAGTCCTATGAAGGCCCCTATGAAACCCCCGTGATAGGACATGCCTGATATGCCGGTGAAGCGAAAGCCGTTGTGGAACTCAAAGGGCAGGATGATTTCGAGTGGGTGGGCCGCATAGTATTTTAGATTGTAGAACAGAACGTAGCCAAAGCGGGCCCCAATGATCAGGCCGATGATTATGGCCGTAATCAATCCCTGGAGGTGCTCGGTGGTAAACTGCCACCGGGATTCTGTTTTTAGTCTATATTTGGCCAGTAGATAGGTGGTGCCGAATGCCACCAGATACATCAGTCCATAATACTGCAAACGGAAGCTGCCAATTTGAAAAATAACCGGATTCATGTGCTCCGGCAAATGCTGCCACCATGCCCAGAAGGATGCCATCGCAAAGTGCCTTTTTGAGGGATAAGAGATCGCCGTCTTTTAGATAAACGCAGCGGACTATAGCATATCGTCACCCGATATCAAGCGCGTTGCAGACCGGTCTGATCTCTGTCGATTCGGCGCTTCCCTCTCTATGGCGACGATCGGCCGCTGATGCATGGACCGATACATGCAAGTGCGCAAAAAAGGTGCATTATGCCTCGGACGCGCAATTTTTAACCCCTGCTGCTTCTGAAAAAAGAATAATGTCATATTAATACAGTAACATATCTGATGGCATAGGTGTTGCTTGAATAGTCCGTTCAGAATAATCGCCGAAGCCGGCAGGCGAATCAATCGTCCGGTTACCCATCAAAACCCGATCAGAGGCGGGTGGTCCAAGGAGACCAGAGAAGCACAATCTATGGATACCGTTGCTGCTGCCAATCGTCGTAAGGAAGAGCGAACCGAGGTGGACGACAATGTCTATGTCGTCGTTAATACAAAACCTGAAATGATGGGGCAAATGGTCGAGATCAGCTCCACAGGGATGGCCTTTACGTTTGTCGATCTGGACAGCGTATCCCAACGCTTAGTTGGGCGGGAGAATTTGCGCATGGATTTTTTTGCGGCCGGCAAAGGATACTTCATTCGGGATTTGCCCGGCAGATTGGTCTCCGCGGTAGATAATCCGACCGCCAATGCGATCTCCTCATTAACGATCAAAAGGATCGGAGTGGAATTCGTCACCATGTCCCTTTCGCAGCAGGTTCAGATCAACTCCCTGATTCGCCGACAAAACAGGCAAACCCCCGTTTCCGTGAGCGTTTCCCAAACCGCTTGATCAATGTGCACAAGGTCAGTGGTGATCAGCAGCCACGGGATGCGCATGATATCCTGCCGCCAATGTGATTTCCAACCCCAATGCCTTTCGGTTTTAATCGCCGAAGTGGGGCCGCCCGATCCGGTCCCGCCGCCTTTCGTTGCCCCTGTTTTCCAGTCTCGACAACTCACAAATATTGTTGGGATTTGTGGATCCCATCATTGATCTTTTGTTTGACAAACCTTCGGACTTTATTCTATAAAACGGCATTGCACGCATTTTAACACCATTAAGAGAGCCGATGCACCTAGCCCCGCTACGGCCTATTTATAAATCATGGGTTAAAGAAGCCTGAAGAAAGACCGATAACTGTTTGCGAACCCGGATTGTTCGAGCGACAAGGCATATGGATTCCGGGTGCGACTTAAAACGGGGAGTGCATGATTGGCTAGTGCCCATCCAGAAACGATAGGTGGTGGCCCAGATCAAGGCAGAAGCCTTTTCAGATCTGCAGGCGTGGTCCTGCAGCATCGAAAATTCTTGAGCGGTATGGTCGACGATTCCAATCGCGACCGCGTCAAGAGCCGGATCGCAAGCTGCCGTTTCCGGATGGACGCTGCTTAGGAAGCCATCCCGCCCTGTGGGGCGGCTTCTCGTTTTAATCGCCTAATCCATTCCATTTAAAAGCTTTATCAAGGAATTGGTTATTGCCTGGATGAGATTTCAGCAACTACGGACAGGAGGCAATGCGTATGCTGGGTAAGATCGGGTCATTCGGATTGAGACCTAAAATGACGGCTTGGATTCTTTCGGTGGCCATCATCGCCCTCGTCGGGGCTATTGGCTTTATGGGTTTTCAAGCGCGCGCAAATGCACGAAAGATCGCTGAGGAAGCAGCCAAGGAAGTGGCGCGGCATTGGGCCTCCGTAGTCCAGTCCGACATACAGGTGGCCATGGATACCGCCCGATCGCTGGCGCTGGCCATGGAAGGCTTGAAAAACCGAGGCGTGCCACAACGTCAGATGGTCAACGGCATGTTATTGAATATATTGGAGGAATTTCCCAATTTCGTAGGCGTCTGGACGTGCTGGGAACCCAACGCCTTCGATGATCGCGATGCCGATTTCGCCAACGCCATTGGTCATGATTCCACTGGGCGTTATATTCCCTACTGGAGCCGTTTGGAGGGGGAGCCCGGCGTGCAACCGCTGCGTGAATTTACCGTGGAAGGCAAAGGCGATTACTACCTGGTGCCACTGCGTACGGGCAAGGAAGTCATCTTCGATCCGAGCTCCTTTGAAGTCAATGGAGAGGTGCAACTCAAGACGGTGCTTGCGGTGCCCATCAAATTCAAGGGCAATATCGTTGGCGTCGTGGGCATCGATATCCCTTTGAAGTCATTCGAGGCCATTATCAAGCGCGTGCGTTTCTATGAGGTCGGGTATGGGTTCCTGATGGCCAATAACGGTGTGTTCACGGCCCATCCGACCTCCTGGAGCAACGTGGGTAAGCCGATGGAATTTTTCGCTTTCCAACCGGAAACAATTCAGGCGGTGAAAAATGGCCTGGAGATCACGGAAAGAAAGGTATCCAAGACCACAGGAAAAACCACTTTTTATGCTTTCGCGCCCCTTCACATCGGGTTTGCGGATAAAGCGTGGAGTCTGGCGGCCAACATTCCGGAAGAGGTTATCTATGCGGATGCAAGAAGGATAACCAATCAGGCGCTGGCTATCGGTGGCGTCGTACTGGTGCTGCTGGTCGTCGTGGTCTGGTTCTTGATCGGTAACATCACCCGTCCGGTTCTGCGCATGGCCAACACCATCCGGCAGGTCGCCAAAGAGCGCGATCTTTCCCTGGACGTGCCTGTCACCTCCCATGATGAAATCGGTACGATGGGCCGCGAATTCAACAACATGATGAAGGCGCTGCGCGATTCGTTCGGCATGGTAGAGGATGCCGCCAAGGGGGTGAACAGTCAATCCGCCGAAGTGGCCAAACGGGCCACGGCCAACCGAGACCGTGCCGAGCAGGAAGAAAAACAGATGTCCGGAATTTTGAGCACCGTGGCTCAAATGGGTGAAACCGCCGGACAGGTGCAACAGGCTTCTGTCGGCCAGGCGGAGAGCGCCAATGCCTCGTACCAGCGCATGGCCGAACTGCTCGATTATATGAAGCAGATGGACGAAGCGGCCAGCGATCAAATCCAAGAAGCCAGTGTGGCCACCGAACGTGTGGCCGCCATGGGCGAGACCGCCGGCAAGGTTACTGGAACGGCCCAGCGCCAGAGCGAGCAGGTGTTGCATGTGACCGAAGCCATGCGTTCGATCGCCAGGTCGGTGGAGGAAATGACCCGGGCCGCCGATAGAGCTGCCGAACAAGGCCGCCTCGTGCTGCAAGCCACCGAAGAAGGCCGGGCCACCGTGGACGCCACCGTTAATGGTATGCGCGCCATTAAATCCTCTTCGGAACAAATTACCGATATCACCGGCGTCATCACCGATATCGCCGAACAGACCAACCTGCTGGCCCTGAACGCCGCCATCGAAGCCGCCCGCGCCGGCGTCCACGGCCGCGGATTTGCGGTGGTCGCCGACGAAGTAGGTAAGCTGGCCCAACGCTCGTCGGAAGCCGCCAAGGAGATCAAGCAGCTCATCAAAGATTCGACCAACAAAGTAGAAGAAGGAACGCGTCTGACCGACCGCTCCCAGGATGTGTTGCATAAGATCGCCCAGGGCGGCGAAATCAACATGCGTGCTATTCAGGAAATCGGCCGCGCATCTGAAATGCTGGCGGACAGCACCACCGAAGTTAACAAGCTGGTTGACGACTTGAGCCGATTGGCCCAGGAGATCGTCGGCATGGCCGGCCAGCAAGGCCAACGGCGTGAAGCCGCCCAGCGCGCCCTTTCGGCCCTGGTGGAAAAAGCCAATAACATCTCTTTGCAGGTGGCCAAGGCAAGCAATCAGGCCAACAAAGTGGGTGAGGAGATGAGTGGGATCGTGGAGCGTTCCGGCAATATCAAACAGATGACCGATACCCAGGCAGGGCGTTCCCAGCGGCTGCGTGAGGTCACCACCGAGTCGGCCGAACGCGCCAAGCAAACGGCGGCCGGTGCCGCCCAGGTTGTGGGCATCACCCTTGAGATGCAACGCCTTTCGGCCAACCTGACGCGCCAGGTGGCGCAGTTCAAGATTCGAAAAGGGGAGGCCATGGAGGGCATAGAACTTCCGGAAACCTTGGAGTAGCATAGCGAAGCCATAACAGGGCGGATCGGGTGCCGGCAAGGTGGCCGGCGTCATCCGCCCCTTACCGGTTCTCCCGTCACCGGCGGCTTACCCCAACGCGGTGATGAACGAAGACACTCAGAATGGTGGAAACAAAGTGGCACTGATTTTCGACCCAGAAGATGTCATCAAGCTGGTGGGCTTTCATGTCGGCACCCGTTTTTTCGGCGCTAAGATCCTCACCGTGCGCGAGATTCTGCGCAGCCCGGTGATTGAAAGCGCACCGGAGGCGCCTTCGTTTGTAAAAGGAATTACACGTCTGAGGGGGGTGATCTTGCCGATCATCGACCTGGGAAGACTCATCGGGCAATCCACCCAGGCCGTCAAGCGGGACAAGACCTGGATCATCGTAGCACCGGCCGGCAAACGCAATGTCGGGTATATTGTGGACTCGGTAACGCCCATTATCAGAGTGAAGACCAGTGCCGTACTTCCTGCCCCCGAGATCGTTCTCGCGGGCTTGCGAAGCAAATATATCCAAGGAGTGTGCGAGACGACGGACAAGGGAATCCTTTTCATTGCCAATTTGGATTGCATGCTTCTCGAAGAGGAGATCTCCGCCATCGCAAAGATGCCGGTGAAATAGGTCTACCCACCGTTAGCATGGCCGCTGATGAAGAAAACCAGTACTTCTCATATTCGCAAGTGGTTGTGGATTTACGCGCTGGCTGTTGTGCTGACGGCACTGGTTTCTTTTTTTATTGTTTACGGTGAGATCGCTTCCCTCTTGGCGCACCTCGCCGAAGGGGGCACCGCAAGCACTCCCCCAGCCGAAGTTAAACTGCGTATTTTGCTTCTCTTTAGTGCGGGTTCGTTGGGGGTATTGCTGCTGTCATTTCTCTGGCTGCGCTTTGTCATGCGCCAAATCCAACGGCCGATCTTCGCCATCCGCCGGGCCTTGATTCGTTTGGCACAGGGCCGTTTGAACGAAACCGTTACCCTCGACAGTGTGGACGAGTTCGGTCAAATGGGAGCCAAGATCAACGAGCTTGCAGCCAACTTGCAGGAACTTCTTCTTTGCATTTGGAAACAGACAGGGCAATGCTTGACCACCCTGGAGAAACTTCAGGGCGATTGGGAACTGCGACAGAAATGTACGCTGCCCGCGCAGACGGTCGAACAATTGGATCAACTGACCGCCTCTATCGAGAATTTGCGGGAGATGGCCAAAGCGTATGTCTTCTATGACGTGCGGCTGGATGGGGAGCAAACCCTGGCCATCAATGAGCCGGGCCAAAAAAAAACTGCCAGCACCTCATCAATGTAAGTTTCTTGCTCAAACCGTTACGGGGCCGCAGGCCTGCTTTTGGGTGCCAAAACAGCCTGTCGTCTGGCAAGAGGAAAACAGTCCCTGAAATTGGATATGAACCTTTTGCACACAGCCTGTAAACAATAATGTAACCTGCAGCGATCGTTCAGAGAATCTATCCCGTGCATTCTGGCACGGGCGCGCTCCAGACGGGGTGCCATTTGCCGGCCAGGGACCGGTGCGGCACATGGCTTGCAAAACCTTTGGCGCTGATTCGCTAAAACGTGGAGGCCAAAATGGAAAACCTTCTATCCATAACACCTTATCCGTTGTTGTCGGTATGTATCTGGTTGCTGCTGCTTTTCCTCGCGATGTATCTGGCCCGCAAACCTTTTCATCGGAGCATGACCGCTTTCGGCAGAGTCATCTACAACAGCATGCGCCTGGCGGCATCGTCCGTGAAGCTGTCGGAAAAGCGGCTGATCGTTCGCAACCGCGAGGTGCTGATGAACAACGGCCTGGAAATGGCCGAACGCAAGGTGGAACGAGAGTTTGACCGCATTGCCGCCAGTGTACAGCGGGACCTTGAGGGGTACCCGCAGGTTCAGCGCAAACTCACCGAAAACCTTCTTAAATTGGAAGCGGATTATGAGAAATGCACCGCGATCCCCCAATCCCTGTCCGACTGGGTCAAGGTTATCGACGCTATCGCCAATATCCGGCCGACCGGAGACCGGATGGTGGTCAATATGCTTGAGGAAATTCACAACACCCTGATCGAGCAGCATAAATCCGCTGTAGAACGCCACCGTCGAGATATGGCGGAGCGCCATGGCATTCTGAGCCGCATGGTGCCTTTCTGGCGAGGGGTGCAAAAGACCGTGGACGGGATCGAAAAGGCCATTCTCAACCTGAGTCAACGCTCCAAGAAGATCGACCGCTATATGGCCGACTACGAAAAAATCCGTGCCCAAACCGATTCGGCCGAGAGACAGCTTTCCTCATCGTCCTTGACTCAATTCTTCATATCCGGGCTGGTTCTGGCCGTGGCCGCGGTGGGGGCTATCATCAACTTCAACCTGGTAGCGTTGCCCATGTCTGAAATGGTGGGCGGCAGCAACTATCTGGGAATTTTCAAGATTTCAGATGTGGCCGGCCTAATGGTCGTCTGCCTGGAAGTGGTCCTGGGCTTTTTCCTGATGGATGCCTTGCGCATCACCCATCTCTTCGACAGCATCGGCAGCATGGAAGACAAGAAACGTCGGATCGCTTTTTGGTTCTTGCTTGGCGGATTGACTCTTTTTGCCGGCTTTGAATCGGCCCTGGCGTTGATGCGGGACCGCATGGCGGCAGACATGGAGGCGTTGCGCCAAAGCCTGGCGGGGGTGGAAAACACGGAATTGGCCACGAGCAGCATCCCCAGAATCGGTCAGATGATCATGGGCTTCATTCTTCCTTTCATTTTGACTTTCGTGGCAATCCCCTTCGAGTCATTCATCTCTTCGTCCCGCACGGTGATCGGCATCATCGGTGCCTGGATGTTGCGGACGTTGGCCTTTGTCCTGCGGCTTGTCGGCAACCTCGGGTTCTATCTCGGACGGCTGATTATAAATATTTATGATCTGGTTATCTTCCCCGCGCTGTGGGTCGAAGGTGCCATCGGCCAGAAGATTTCCCGCCCCAGAGAAGAGAAAGTGCGGACGGAGGCAACGGCGCCGGATGAAGCCGCGAGGACATCCCAGATGGAAACCGTTTCCCTGCCCAAGGAGGCCACAGAATGAGACGTTGCGGCGCAATTTGGTGTGCCATCGTCCTGTTCTGCCTGATGGGTTGCTCCGGAGGGGCAGAGCGGGCGCGAGGGATCTACGTTTTGCTCGATACTTCCGGAACATATGCTGGCGAGTTGAAGAAAGCCCAGGCGATCATCAATTATCTGCTCGGAACCCTGCAGCCGGGCGATACTTTGGTCGTCGGCCGAATCGATACCGGTAGTTTCAGTGAAAAGGACATTATCGCCAAGGCCCGGTTCGATCAACGGCCCTCGATGGCCAATACCCAGAAGCGGGCCTTTCAGAAGAAGATCGACGCCTTTATCGGCGCGGTAACCGACAGCGGTTTCACCGACATTTCGGGCGGAATTCTGCAGGCCATAGAGACCCTCAACGAATCCGGCGCCGGCCGAAAGTATATCCTGATATTCTCCGATCTTCAGGAAGAGCTGGCAAAGGGCTACGTGCGAGACGTACCTTTTCCGCTGACCGGTTTTCAAGTGGTAGCCCTCAATGTCACCAAATTGCGCAATGACAATCAGGATCCGAAAAACTACCTGGTTCGAGTAGAAGAGTGGCGCAAGAAGACCGAAAAGGGCGGTGGCCAATGGCGCGTCGTTAATGATTTGGAGCGTCTGGGCGCCCTGTTCGAGCAGTGACCTTTTTTACACCGTATGGCTTATACGACAACGCCGATCGCCTTTCCGTCGGCCGAAATTCCTATCATGCGCGCGTGGACCAGGGTGTTGGCTTTTACGGGCGCATCCATAACCACAGGTACATAGTTGTCGCTCCAGCCTTGTGCGACCACTTTTTTCCCGTCGGCTTCGCTTTCGATCAACACGGACAGGGTTTGGCCCACCTGGCTGCGGTAGAAGGCGGACCGCTTGACATCACCCAGAAGGCGCAGTTTCCGACAGCGTTCTTTGGTGACGCCTTCAGGGACCCGTGGCTTGAAAGCGGCGGCCGGTGTACCTTTGCGCGGCGAGAAGGGAAAGACATGCAGGTAGGTTATGGGGAGCTCTTCGATCAAACGGCAGGTGTTTTCAAAAGCTTCTTCACTTTCTCCCGGAAAGCCGGCCATAACATCCACGCCGATGGCGGCACCGGGAATACTTCGCTGAATGGCGGTGAGGGTTTGGGCGAAGTGCTCACCGGTGTAGGGCCGTCCCATGCGGCGAAGGATCCCATCGTCGCCGCTTTGCATCGGAATATGAAGGTGGCGGCAAAGACGGAGCCTGCTGTCATTGATGAGGTCGATAAGGCCGGCATCCACCTCGGTGGGTTCGATGGAACTGATCCGAAAGCGGGTCGCAACGGTTGACCCCCCGATCAGCAGGTCCAGAAGGTCCTTCAGGCGTAAGGGCGGCTGTAGATCGGCGCCATACGCTCCCAGATGAATGCCGGTCAGCACCACTTCGTAAACGCCTTCCTCCTCCAAAGTCCGCACATGGCGGCATACATCGGCGACGGGCATGCTGCGGCTGCGGCCGCGGGCGTCCGGCACAATGCAATACGTACAGCGGGTGCTGCAACCGTCCTGAATTTTCAGAAAGGCGCGGGTGCGCCCTTCCCGGCTCACCGATGGCAGGGCTGCGAAAGGGCAGGCGGGGTCTACGGCCGGGCCCGGCATACAGGGTGCCTGCCTGCTGTCGCGCGGTTCGGACAGGATTTCGGCGATGCGCATTTTGTCGGCATGGCCGACGATCTGCACGATGCCATCAATGGCCATGATTTCAGAGGGGGCCGTTTGGGCATAGCAACCGGTGACGATGATCTCGGCCTGCGGGTGCTCTCGGTGGGCCCGACGGATGACCTGACGAGATTGCATGGCGGCCTTGCCGGTGACCGTGCAGGTGTTGATGACCACCACATCCGGAACGCCATCCCGGACCGGTTGCATGCCGGCTCCCGCCAACAGATGGGCCATGGCAGCCGATTCGCACTGGTTGACCTTGCAGCCCAGGGTGACGATCTGGAAGCGCTTCATTCGATCCAGCCTCCGCCCAATACTTCTTCTCCAAGGTAAAAGACCGCTCCCTGGCCGGGCGTGACGGCCGACTCCGGATTGTCAAACAGGATTTCGGCACACGCTTCGCCCAGGGGGGTCAGCAGCGAGGGCACCGCTTTGTGACGATAGCGCACCCGGGTCATGACCGTTTTCGGCTCACGGGGGCGGGGCGCTATCCAGTTGATCTGGTGAACCCGGCATTTTGTGCTGAGCAGATCATTTTTGCCGCCTACTACCAGACAGTTTCGCTGCGGCTCCAGTCGCACGACGTAGTATGGTTCAGCAGCCGGACAGTTGATGCCGCGGCGCTGGCCGATGGTAAACCCGTGCAGGCCGTTATGGCGTCCGATGACGCGTCCTTGGAGATCTTCGATGTTGCCCGGTCGCGGCACGAAATGGGATTGACCCGAAAGAAAATCTCCATAGGTGCCGTTTTTGATGAAGCACACGTCCTGACTCTCTTCGGCCATGGCCGGGACGAGGCCGTGCCGACGGGCAAACTGGCGGGTCTGGGTCTTGGTCATGCCCCCAAGGGGCAGCAAGGCATGGGCCAATTGCTGCTGAGTCAGGCGGGAGAGGAAGTAGGATTGCTCCTTTTGTGGATCCACACCCCGTAACAGCCGCATACGCCCGTCGCCAGCCGTATCGATGCGTGCGTAATGACCGGTGGCAATCCGATCCACGCCCAGAGTTCTGGAATTTTCCAATAGTACTTGGAACTTGATAGCGGAATTGCACACCAGGCAGGGATTGGGGGTCTTGCCCTGGCCATAGGTTGCTGTGAAATAGTCCACCACCTGCTTTTGGAATTCGGTGCTCAGGTCGATAATATATAGAGGGATGTCGAGCTGATCGGCAAGAGGCTGCAAGGTTCGGCGCGCATGATCCGCCGTTGCCGCCATGGCGCCGGGCAGGCTGGCGGAAATGGCTCCCGACTCGTAGCCGTTCAGGAAATGGACCGCAATGAGCGACCGGCCCTCCTCCTTGAGAATGGCCGCGGCCACCAGGGAGTCGATGCCGCCGCTCATGGCGATGGCGGTATGGGGTTGCATTTAAAAAAAGGCCTGGCGAATGGGTCTTACCTTCATAGCCCGTGGGGGGCAAGCCGGTACGCACAGTTCGCATACACTGCATTTTTGCTGGTCGAAGACGACCACCATTTCCGGCCGTCGAATGGAAAGGGCGCCGGTGGGGCAGACCGCCGTGCAGGCGCCGCATTGGGTGCAGATGGCATCTTCACGTTTGACTTCCTGGGAGGCGTTTTGTACATCAACCCCTTGGGATTTGAGGTATTGAACGCCTTCCTTGAAATTTTTGCGCTGGCCCGAAAGTTCCAGCACCATGTATCCTTCCTTGCGTGGCAGGATCCCGGCGTTGAGGATGTTGAAGGTCAGATCATAGTTGCGGGTAAGGTTGCAGACCAGCGGCTTTTGAACTTCGGTCTTGGGAAAGCGCAATATGAGAATTTTCGAGTACACGCATACCTCCAGAATACGTCGTGGCGCGGAATAGAACCGCACTTTAATGGTAACTCGCCAACCCTGTCAACAGCATAAAATCCATGAATCGCTTTGCCTACAGAACGACCAGTCTTGCCATAAAAACCCTTTCCAACCTGTCCAAGGCGCGGGTCAACCTGCACGGCGCCGAGTTGATTCCCGAAGGTGCCAAAATCTTCGTGGTCAACCATTTCACGCGCCTGGAAACGTTCCTGATACCGTATTACCTGCACAAGTTGCTTAAGAAACCCATATGGTCCCTGGCTTCTGCGGAGTTCTACGGCGGCGCCCTGGGGCGTTTCCTGGAATCGGTGGGTGCCGTATCCACCAAGGACCCGGACCGCGACCGCCTCATCGTCAAAACCCTGCTCACCGACGAGGCCGCCTGGGTCATCTTTCCCGAAGGCCGCATGGTCAAGAATAAAAAGATCATCGAAAAGGGACGTTACATGGTCTCCTTCGCCGGCGGCAAACACGCGCCGCACACCGGGGCCGCCCATCTGGCATTGCGCACCGAGTTTTACCGGCAGCGTTTCGTTTGGCTGGCCGGTCACGGCCCCCGGGAGGCCGAACGGCTATTTGAACTCTTCAACCTGAATGCTCCGGGCGATGTGAGTCATCAAAGTACCTACATCGTGCCTGTGAACCTCACCTATTACCCTTTGCGCGCGAGAATGAACATTCTCAACAAGCTGGCCAAACGGTTCGTAGAAGACCTGCCCGAGAAGTTCAGCGAAGAGTTGATGACCGAAGGCAGCATGCTCACCACCGGGGTCGACATCGATCTGCGTTTCGGCCGGCCCATCGCCATCGCTCCCTATCTGCGGGACAGGCGCATCATCAACGATCTCCACGCGACCACGCCCTTCGACTTCGATGACCGCCTGCCAAGCCTGACGCGCATGCGCAAGGCGTCTCTTAAAATCATGCGGCGTTACATGGGGGCGATCTACGGGCTGACCACCGTCAACCACGATCACATCTTCGCCTCATTGCTTAAAAAGAGTCCCATGCGCCGGATGCGTCTGGACAATCTGCGCCGCCGTGCGTTTCTGGCCATTCATCAAGCGGCGGACCCCCGCCAGGGGCTCAACCTGCACACCAGTCTGCAGGAGAGCCAGAACCATCTGCTGCTGGACGACCGCTACAACAAGGTGGCCGACTTTTTGTCCATTGCCCAGGAAACCGGCGTGATCCAGTCCATCCCGCCCTATCTGCTGCTGAATATACGCAAGCTGCGCGGCATATTCGACTTCCATCGGGCCAGGATCGATAACCCCGTTGCCGTGATGGCCAACGAAGTCGAACCGCTCACTCGGTTACAGCGCCAGATTTCACGGCTCTCCTGGGTGCCCGGCTGCATGCTGCGCAGTAAAGTGGCCCGCTTCTTCCTGGAAAAGGCCCTTGAGGAATTTCAAGGGGACTACCAGCGCTACTTTATCGCGGGTGAAAGCAAACCCACCGAAATCGGGAAACCCCGTCTGATTCGCGGCAAATCCCGGAAGGTCGGGATCGTGCTATGCCATGGGTATATGGCGGCGCCGGCCGAAGTGCGCGCCCTGGCCGACTACCTGGCCCGGCTCGGGTTTTGGGTTTACACCCCGCGACTCAAGGGGCATGGGACGGCTCCCGAAGATCTGGCCCGGCAACCCTATGCGGAGTGGATCCGTTCGGTGGAGGAAGGCTACCTGGTAATCCGCAATATCTGCCGCCACGTGGTGGTGGGGGGCTTTTCCACCGGGGCCGCCCTGGCTTTGGAACTGGCCACGCGCATCGAATCGCTGAGCGGCGTGTTTTCCATCTCGGCACCGCTGCGCCTGCAATATGCCGCTTCACGTCTGGCACCGCTGGTGGACTCCTGGAACCGACTGATGGGTCGCATGAATTGGGATGAGGCCAAGAAGGAATTCGTGGAGAACCATCCCGAGAATCCGCATATCAACTACTCGCGCAATCCCATTGCCGGCGTACGCGAACTGGAGCGGCTGATGGATATGGTGGAACCCCGTCTGGCCGCCATCCGCATTCCGGCCCTCATCGTGCAGTCCAAGGAAGACCCCGTGGTCAATCCCAAGGGCGCCGAGCGTATCTTCCAATTGCTGGGGACCGTCGATAAACAATATATCGCTTTCAACTTCAAACGCCACGGCATCATTCTGGGCGAAGGCTCCGAGAGGGTTCACAAGGTGATCGGGCAGTTTGTCCAGCAAATTTTCTCCGGAATGCCCCAGGCCCGAGCGGCGATGCCGGAGCCATCCGATCTCGAGGAGTAAAAAGCGCATGAATGCCATCGGCATTGTGATCCTGGCAACCCTGGTGCTTGGCGCTGCCTTGGACTTAGTTGCCGACCTGCTCAATCTGCGGCGCATGCATACAGAACTGCCGGCTGCTTTCGCGGGATGGTACGACCCGGATCGCTACCGGCAATCCCAAACGTACCAGCAGGTGAACACCCGTTTCGGTTGGGGGGTCGCCATGACAGACCTGGGCGTGCTGCTCATCTTCTGGTTCGGCGGCGGCTTCGGCTGGTTGGACCAATGGGTGCGGGCGTTAGCGTTAGGCCCGGTTGCCAGCGGTCTGATTTTCATCGCGGTCCTGGCTGCCGCCAAAGCTTTCATCGCACAGCCCTTCGGCATCTATGCCACCTTCGTGATCGAGGCCCGTTTCGGTTTCAACCGAACCACCTGGCCTACCTTTCTCTTAGATCGCGCCAAAGGTGTGGGGCTTGCTGTGCTGCTGGGGGCGCCTGTATTGTCCGCCGTACTGTTTTTCTTCCAGTCGGCCGGCGCCGATGCCTGGTGGTATTGCTGGATGATTACCGTGGGATTCATGCTGCTGATGCACTACATCGCACCCACCTGGATCATGCCGCTGTTCAATCGCTTCACGCCGCTACCCGAGGGCGAACTGCGCGCGGCCATCACCGACTATGCGCGGCGCATTGATTTCGCATTGGACAATATCTTTGTCATGGACGGCTCCAAGCGCAGCAGCAAGGCCAACGCCTTTTTCACCGGATTTGGCCGACATCGGCGCATCGTGCTGTTCGATACCTTGATCGCCAAACACACCGTAGATGAACTGGTGGCGGTGCTGGCCCATGAAATGGGGCACTTTCGCCAACGGCATATCCTCAAGATGCTGCTCATGGGCATCGGCCAGGCCGGTTTGATGTTCTACCTGCTCTCCTGGTTCATCTCATATCCACCGCTTTTTGCGGCCTTCGGGATCGAAACCCCTTCGGTTCATGCCGGTCTGGTCTTTTTTGGCTTGCTCTATACTCCTTTGGACCTGCTGTTGGGTATGGCAATGCAATGTATTTCCCGGCGCCATGAATTCGCCGCCGATCGGTTCGCCGTCACCACGGCACGCCGCGGCGGTGCATTGGCTGCGGCTTTGAAGAAGCTTTCGGTGGATACCCTCAGCAATCTCGACCCCCATCCATTTTATGTCTTCCTGCACTACTCCCATCCCCCTGTGAAACAACGGGTCGCGGCCATCGAAGCCAGTCTTGGCGCCCAAAGGGGAGCCCCCGGCCAGCAGGGTTTGGCAGATTGACACCGTTCATGGGCTGGGCTAATTTGCCTCGATAATTCGAACACCCTTGGACAGGAGGCGGCATTGCGTATCGTAAAGATAGTAGTGGCACTGATTGTGGCGGGAATCATCGCAGGCGTTGCAATGCTCTATCTGGCTCCGGAAAAAGTCACGTCGGCCGCCTTGGGATTGGAGCGGCGTCTCGCCGGTTTGGCGCTCAAGCGGATCGGCCTGCCGGATGGCTCACACTATGTCTACCTCGAAGGCGGTAAGGGCGAGACACTCATGTTGCTGCACGGCTTCGGGGCCAACAAGGATAATTTTGTCCGGGTCGCCCGTTTTTTATCCACCCACTATCACCTCATCGTGCCGGACCATATTGGGTTTGGCGAATCCAGTCGGCCTGCCGGCGCCGATTATCGAACGGCCGCCCAGGCGCAACGACTGCACGCCCTGATCCGGTCCCTGGGCATCTCGCAATTGCACTTGGGAGGAAGTTCCATGGGCGGCCATATCGCCATGATCTATGCCGCCCTCTATCCAAATGAAGTGCAGAGTCTCTGGCTGCTCGATCCGGGTGGCATCTGGAGCGCGCCGCCCAGCGAACTGCGCAAGATCATTTCCGAAACCCATCAAAATCCGCTTCTGGCGGAAAATGAAGAAGGCTTTGCGCGGACCTTCGCGTTCGTAATGAGCGATCCGCCCTTTATCCCGAGGCCGATGCTGAACGTGATGGCCCAGGAGCGCATTCGCAACTACCAGCTGGAGAAAAGAATTTTCGAGGAGCTGACCGCCGATTCGGCCGAGCCGTACATCGCCGGTCTCAGAACCCCTGCCTTGATCGTCTGGGGCGAGCAAGACCGTACCATCAGCTCCGCCACGGCGGAAATCCTTCATGGCATGCTGCCCAACAGCCAGGTAATCATGATGCCGGGAATCGGCCATCTACCGATGCTCGAGCAACCCCGCCGCAGCGCGGAAGACTACCTGAAGTTCCGCGCTGGCCTGCAAAAGCAGAATTAAGGATCAGGCGCTTCCCTGGATCAGCATGGTGGCCGGGTCGAGCACGAGCGGCGGCTGATTTTCGTTGAGATGACACCCTTTCAGGGCTTTGACATGCACGGCATTCTCCACTGGCTGCAGGGCCATCGCCACGTCAAAAAGGTTCTGCACCGGTGAGAGTTGAATGGGCAGGCCGTCGGCGGCCGGAGCCTCGTGACGGTGGGTGGTGATGGTGAACCAGATGGGAAGGTTCAACTTCAGTGCCAGACGTTTGAGCTCGTCCAGCACACCGCGACTCTCGGGATCGAAGCGCTGGCCGTCGATTATGATCAGGTGCGGCGCAAAGATACCCTGGGAGGTGAGGTCGGTGAGACGCTCTTCGAGTTTAGGGGCCGAGAATCCTTCCACTTGGAAGGTCATGATGAAACGGTGGCCCACGATGGTATCCCACAGACGGTCCAGGTGGGGCACCTGGTATTGCTGGGCCAGGCGGCCGAGGACCTCCTTGTACCAGAGATCGACCTTGCCCACCGGCTCGTTCAAGCTGATGTGCAGCACCTTTTTCCCGCGCAGCATGGTATTGAGGGCAATTTGAATCACCAGGGCGGTTTTGCCCACACCGGCTCTTGCCAGAACGGCACCGAACTGGCCCGGCTCGAGGATGTCGTCGCTGTCGTAGCCCAGCAACCGCAGCGGATTGCGCATGATGAGATCTTGTTTGAGCATGGCCAGACTCCTTTCTTTAAGGCGAATGACCCGGCGACCGGTCGCCTGCAACCTCGTGGGGGGGCAGGCGCCATGGCGCCGGGCGGCGCGTTCCTTGGGGAGCGCTTCCGAATCCATCTTGAACATTCCATCGAACTCCGATTAAGCCACCTTCTGCTTCTTTTCGGCCGCCTTCTTGGCGATCTCTTCGGCGATGGATTGCGGTACCTGCTTATAGGCAGCGAACTCCATGGTGAACTGGGCCTTGCCTTGGGTGGACGAGCGCAGCACGGTGGAGTAGCCGAACATTTCCGCCAGGGGCACCTGGGCTTCGATGGCGCACATGACGCCTTCATCCTGGGCGCCCACGATCATGCCGCGCCGCTGGTTGAGCGTGCCCATGACCGGGCCTTGGAACTCGGTGGGGGTCTCCACCACCACCTTCATGATCGGCTCCTGGATGATCGGCCTGGCCTTGGCAAAGGCCTGCAGGAAGCCACCGCGGGCCGCGGCCTGGAAAGCCATGTCCGACGAGTCCACGCTGTGTGAGGCGCCATCGTTGAGCACCACCCGGATGTTGGTCAAGGGGAACTCCAGCTTGGGCCCTTTGGTCATGCAGGCCCGGAAACCCTTTTCGCAGGCGGGAATGAACTGGGTGGGCACGGTGCCGCCGGTCACCTGGTTTTCGAAGATGAAATCTTCTTCCGGGCACGGTTCGATCCAGCCGGCCACACGGCCGTATTGTCCCGATCCGCCGGTTTGCTTCTTGTGTATGTAGTCGAACTCGGCCTTCTGGGTGATGGTTTCGCGATAGGCCACCTGGGGGGCGCCGGTCACGACTTCGGCGTTGTATTCGCGGCGCATGCGCTCGATGTAGACTTCCAGGTGCAATTCTCCCATGCCCGAGATGATGGTTTCGTTGGTCTCTTCGTTGACGAAGGTCTTGAAGGTGGGGTCCTCTTTGGTGAAGCGGTTGAGGGCCTTGGACATGTTGATTTCCGCCTTATGGTCCTTGGGCGAGATGGCCAGGGAAATCACCGGCTCGGGGACGAACATGGAGGTCATGGTCAGGCTCACGCCCGGCGATAGGAAGGTGTCGCCCGAGGCGCAGTCGATACCGAACATGGCGCCGATGAAGCCCGCCGGAAGTTCGGGAATATCTTCCATCTGATCGGCATGCATGCGAACGAGTCGGCCGATTTTGATCTTTTTGCCGGTGCGTACGTTGACTACGGTGTCGCCCTTGGTCAGCTTGCCCTGGTAGACGCGGATATAGGTCAACTGGCCGTACTGGCCGTCCTCGAGTTTGAAGGCCAGGGACACCGTCGGCAGGGAGATATCTGTTTTCAGGACCACCGGTGCTTCGGCGGCACTCAGATCCAGGGCCTGGTTGACCACATCGCCCGGGCTGGGCAGCAGGTCGGTGACGGCGTCCAGGAGCAACTGGACGCCCTTGTTCTTGTAGGCCGATCCCATGCATACCGGGGTGAGTTTGCGCTGCAACGTTCCCACCCGTAAGGCACCGATCAGCAGATCGGCCGGAATCTCTTTTTCTTCCAGTACCATTTCGGTCAACTCGTCGGAAAAGAGGGTGGCGGCGTCGATCAATGCTTCGCGCTGTTGCTGTGCCGCTTCGAGAAGCTCGGCCGGGATCTCCTTCTCTTCGATGATTTCACCATTGTCTCCCTTGAAATAGCAGGCCTTCATACGCACCAGGTCCACGACCCCCTCGTGATCGGCTTCCAGGCCGATGGGGATTTGCATGGGGACCGCGTTGTGTCCCAGCTTGGTCTTGAGTTGTTCGATAACGCGCATCGGGTTGGCGCCGCTGCGGTCGCATTTGTTGATGAAGGCGATGCAGGGGACGTTGTAGCGCTTCATCTGCTGATCCACGGTGATGCTTTGGGACTGGACACCGCCCACCGAGCATAGAACCAGGATGGCACCATCCAGCACGCGCAGGGAGCGTTCGACTTCGATCGTGAAGTCCACGTGGCCCGGGGTGTCGATGATGTTGATCTCATGTCCCTTCCACTGACAGAAGGTGGCCGCTGAGGCAATGGTGATGCCGCGTTCCTTTTCGAGTTCCATGGAATCCATGGTGGCGCCCACGCCGTCTTTGCCTTTGACGTCATGAATGGCGTGAATCCGCTTGGTATAAAAGAGCACCCTCTCGGTCAGGGTCGTCTTGCCGGAATCGATATGGGCGCTGATACCAATGTTGCGTACGCTTTGGGTATTGGTGTTCATCGTTCTTTATCCTTTTTGCATTCTACGGGACCCGTTCGTCTCGGGTATTGAATTCCCTTTTTATCGCCATAAGCCGCCGAAAGTTGAGCTATTGGTATGACTTCCGCTCCCCTGGCGTCGAAAGAGCGGCGGCGCTATTGTTGAAACGTCATGTGAGGTTGGTTTCTACAGGACAACTATGAGCGTAGGATGAGCATTTCTCATGATTCGAACCGCACTGACAAAACAAAAACCCTCATCTGGGAACCGCCAAATGAGGGGGTATATGTAATAAAAGGACTTCATTATTTCCTTAATTGATCATTGTCAATAAATTTTTGCATTCGTGTGGTTTCAAGAATTTGAGGGCTTCCGACAGCGGCGGCCGAACACGTCCGATCGCGCCCGGCCGGAGCGGTATTGGTAATAGTCGGAAAGAATCTCACGATGGTCGAAAACCACGGGAGAAGGCAGGGCGTTCGCCTGGAAGATCGCTGCCTGGCGGGCATCGTCCGCCCCCCTGGGGATGCCTGTGGCCGTGGCGATGAAGACGGTGGAAACGGTATGATGGCGCGGGTCCCTTCTAGGATCGGAGTAGGTGTGCATCTGTTCGACGAGGGTCACGTCGAGCGAGGTTTCCTCCTTGGCCTCGCGCATGGCAGCTTGCTCCAGTGTTTCGCCATAGTCCACAAACCCACCCGGCAGCGCCCACCCGTAAGGCGGGTTTTTACGTTCGATCAGAACGATGCCGCCGGCACATTCGATGATGATGTCCACGGTGAGCAAGGGGTTGCGGGGGTGTGCGGCGTGGGAAAGCATGCATGGGCCTCTGGTATGAAGTTTTCAGGCTTCGTCATCAATGATGACCACCCCGTCGGAATCGCGCCTGACCTGGGTGATGCCTGGCGCTTGCTTTTCAAGGGAGTCAAGCAGGGGATTGCGTTCATCGGGTTTGAGCCTGGTACGGTGGGCCAGCGCAGCCCGCACGGCGGCGTGCAACTCGTGGCTGGTGCACGGTTTGGTCAAAAAGCGGAAGATTTCACCTTCGTTAATCGCCTTGATGGCCGATTCCACCGAGGCATAACCGGTGAGAATGATGCGCACCGTCTCCGGCCAACGTTCCCGTACGATGGATAGAAACTCCGAGCCGGGCATGCCGGGCATGCGTTCGTCGGATATCACCACTTCCACTTTTTGGCGTTCCAGCTGGTCCAGGGCCTCGTGGGCCGATTGGGCGGTGAGAACCAGGTAGGGCGCTTGGGAGAGGAGCTTTTTGAGACTGCTGAGCACCATGGCCTGATCATCGACAACTAAAATGGTGGCGATGGCTTGCATGGCATTTTTCCGGGTTTTTTTTAGGATTTCCTTTAAACTACAAATAACCATCAACCAGCGCAAGCTGTCAATCCTTTTCCCGTGCAATTGTATCCTTGACTATCTTTGGAATTTTGGGGCAAAAAGACCCTTTATGGTCAATCATGGTGCCCCTAAAGGAGATGAGAATGGATCTCAAGGCGTATTGCCCTGACAAAGTGATCACCGCCCATGAGGCGCTTTCAAAGATAAAGAACGGCAGCCGCATTTTCATCGGCACCGGCTGTGGCGAGCCACAGCATCTGATTCGCACCATGGTGGGCAGTTCCACCTTGCAGGATGCAGTGATTTATCAAATGCTCTCCATCACTCTGTCCAAATATGTGGATGACCCGAATTTTCTCAGGCGTTTCGCGCTGAAGCTGTTCTTTATAAGCACCAGCATGCGCAAGGCCGCGTTCGAAGGCAAGATCGACTATCTGCCGGCCTACCTCTCCCAGATCCCCAACATGTTCGCCAGCCATCGCATCGGCTTGGACGTGGCCCTGGTGCAGGTGAGCCCACCGGATCGCTTCGGTTACTGCAGTCTGGGGGTTTCTGTGGATATTACCAAAGCCGGTTTGAAATCCGCCCGCCTGGTAATCGCCCAGGTGAACCCGCGCATGCCGCGCACCTGGGGCGATTGCTTCGTACATGTAGACGACATCGACTTCTTCGTGCCGTTTGAAGAGCCGCTGGTGGAATCGGTCTCGGTGACCAAAAACCACGAGGTGATCACCCGCATCGGTTACTATGTCAACCAGCTGGTGGAAGATGGCGCCACCATTCAGGTCGGCTTCGGCCATCTACCCAATGCCATCCTGTCCCATCTCATGGACAAGAAGGACTTGGGGGTGCACACCCAGGTGATCACCGACTCCTTCCTGCCCCTGCTGCAAAAAAACGTGATCAACAACCGCAAGAAGACGCTGCTCCCCGGACGGGTGGTGGCATCGCTCTGCATGGGATCCGAAAAGCTTTACAATTACGTGCACGACAACCCCCGGTTTTACTTCCGTCCCTCGGATTTCGTGAGCGATCCGACCGTGATCGCCCGCAACGATCACCTGATCTCCATTTCGTCGGCTCTGGAGGTGGACCTCACCGGCCAGGTGTGCAGCGACTCCATGGGCTACCTGTTTTACAGCGGCATCGGCGACCAGGTGGATTTCTTGCGCGGCAGCGCCATGTCCAAGGGGGGCTTCACCATCATCGCCCTGCCTTCCACGGCCCAGGGCGGCCGGGTGTCGCGCATCGTGCCCAGTCTGAGCGAAGGCGCGGGCGTGGCCACCACCCGCGGGGACGTGAACTTCGTGGTCACCGAATACGGCATTGCCGAGCTCAAGGGCAAGAGCATCTACCAGCGGGTCATGGAACTGGCCCAGATCGCCCATCCCAAGTTCAGGGAAGAGTTGATCGATGTGGCCAAGAAACGCCATTACATATTTGCCGATCAGCTGCCGCCGGCCCAGGACGACTTGATCTTCCTGGAAGGGTATAAATCGCGGGTCACCCTGCGCAACGGCAAGGTGATCGAGTTCCGGCCGCTGCTGCCTTCAGATGAATTTGCCTACCGCAACTTTTTTTATTCCCTGAAAGAAGAGACCATCTATCTGCGCTTTTTCTACAAAATGAAGCTCTTCTCCCACGAACATGCCCAGCAGCAGTGGGCCAGCGTCGACTACCGCAAGAATATGTCCATCATCGGCCTCATCCAGAGAGCCGGCTTCCAGGAGATCGTGGCCATCGGATCGTATGCGGACGAGGGGACCGGCCGGGCGGAGGTGGCTTTCGTGGTGCGCGAAGACTTTCAGGGGATGGGTGTCTCCTCGCACATGTTGCCGTTGCTGGAGCGTATCGCCAGGGAAAACGGCTTTCATGGGTTCGTGGCCACCGTGCTCAAGGAGAATAAATCCATGATGCGGGTCTTCAAGAAAAGATATCCCAATGCCAAGGTGGATATGGGCGGTGGCATCGACAATACCATCATCATGGATTTCAACCTGGAGCAGGCCGACCCGGCTATTTCCGGCAAGGCCCAGGAGCAAGCGGGCTGAACATGATGCCGGGATCCCAGCAGTGGTGCGCCCTGCTGGCGAAGGGCGCACTGGAGGCGGGCCTGCCGCTCCAGCTGAATCACATCGAACTCATGGGGCGGCACGCCCGGGCGCTCCTGGAATGGAATCGCAACATCAATCTGACGGCCATTACCGATCCGGCGGACGTGGCGGTCAAACACTTCCTGGATGCCATTGTTCCCAGCCATCATATTCCCTGGGAAGGGGAGTTGCTGGACATCGGCACCGGCGGCGGATTTCCCGGCATTCCGCTTAAAATTCTGCGACCGGACCAGCCCATGACCCTCATCGATGGCTCTCGCAAAAAGATCAATTTCGTCAAGCACGCCATTCGAATTCTTTGCCTGGAAAAGATCGAAGCCCTTCAAGCCAGGGCCGAAGACCTCGCGGACCGACCGGAAAACAGGGGCCGCTTCGACGTAGTTGTCAGCCGGGCCGTTTCCGATCTGGCGGTTATGGCGCGATTGGCGCTTCCCTTGCTGGCGCCGCAAGGCAAACTTTTGCTCTACCAGGGCCCCAGTGAAAGCCCGCGCCAGGCAGATGCCGCGATGCTATTGGCCCCTTCCTTGACCCTCATGACAAAGGTGGAATACCGGCTGCCTGTCCTGGGGGATCAGCGCACCCTGCTCGTGATTGGCAAGACGGTAAGCTGAGACGTTCCCCGGCTGTTACTTTCATCGACAACGACTGTCTTCTTTATTGAACAGCCCTCAGCCGGCATCGGCCCATCGGCGTGTCGGGCTATGGCGGTGCTCTGTTTAATATTCTGAAGTTTATATTGAAATTAATACCGCAAACTTTTTGTAGAGAATGGCACCTGCTTTGCTATATATGGCGCAGGAGTCAGTTCAGTAGGAACGGCCCGAAACGGCAAACCACTCCGAAAGGGTGGGACGCAAAGCCACTGGCCTAAATCTTCTGAAATCCGGAAGACAGGGTAGCAGGGTTGCCGAAGGCGTCAGTGCACCGAAGTGGATGCATCGACTGCCTAACAAATGCATCTCGGAGGTTGCACATGTTCCCCCACCGCGTTTCCACCGCCCAATGCCTGGCTTTATCAATCCTGGTCTTGGCGCTCTTCCTCTGCTTTCACGGTCCGGCCCAAGCGGCCCAGGTGAGCCTGGCCTGGGACGCCAATGATCCCACGCCCGATGGATACCGTCTTTATCAGAGAACCGCAGGCGGCACCTACGACTACAACGCCCCGATTTGGAGCGGCACAGCCACGACCTGCTCTCTGACCAACCTGGCGGACAGCACTACCTATTACTTTGTGGTGCGCGCCTTCACCGGAACCGATGTCAGCGGCGATTCCAATGAGGCGACCTTCCGCTACGATCCTCCAACGCCGACCACTTACACCATTACCGCGACAGCCGGCAGCAACGGCACGATTTCGCCCCTGGGCGGGACCAGTGTAGCCTCCGGGAACAGCCAGAGCTACACGATCACGCCCGGCAGCGGTTACCAGATCGCCAGCGTGCTGGTGGACGGCGTATCGGTGGGCGCGGTGTCGAGCTACACCTTCAGCGCGGTGAGCGCCAACCACAGCATCAGCGCCACCTTCTCGGCACTCACCTACACGATCAGCGCGTCGGCGGGCAGCAACGGTACGATCACGCCGGCAGGCAGCCGCAGCGTGACCTACGGCGGCAGCCAGAGTTACACGATCACGCCCGGCAGCGGTTACCAGATCGCCAGCGTGCTGGTGGACGGCG
>CALMNL010000011.1 GCA_937868765.1 uncultured Desulfatitalea sp.
CATACCAGATTGAGGGCTACTCTTTCAAAATGTGCGAAAAATCTTATACGTTATCGAAGATTTCCGCTACGCCAAAGAGCTCTTTGACAAGCAGCGTGCAACCCTTAAAGGGTAGCCTTAGAACATGGTCGGTTCCCTTGATCCCGGCTCAATCAATGGTTGCGGCTTGGCATCAGAGTACCATCCAGTTATTTGGCGGCTCGGGCAAGGGGCAGAGCGAAAGCAAAACGCATCAAAACCTGCCAATTTTATGTGGGCCTGGAGGATGCCGCCAATCAATTCGAAGGAGCTCGAGGTTTTATGCCCATGCTCGCATGAGTAGTTTTCAGGCTACAGGCTATTTGCCGGCAAGCATTGCAGGGACTTGGCCCGTAATGGCTCAGTTAGGCGATGAGCTGACATCCTCCAGCCCAACCATCAGGAACTGAAGAACTTTTTGGCGCTGAACGCCTGGTTGTTTTTAAGCATATAGTACACCGCCCTTCCCACCTTATGGGTGAAGATGCCGTAGGATTTCCCCGCGCTGTGATGCTTTTCGAGGCGCTGCCGATAGGCTCTGCCCAGCTCACTGCGCCTGAGAAACAGCATGGCCGCCTCGTTGATTGCATGCTTGAGGTGATGGTTGCCGATCTTTTTATTCGAGGTTCCCGCCCATTTGCCATCGGATATCTTTTCGGGACGGATCAACCGGGCATATGAGCTGAAATCCTGCACGGTTTTGAATCGGCCGATATCACCGACTTCATACAAGATCGACAAGCCCAGAATTTGACCGATGCCCGGCATGGTGCGCAGCCGGTAAAGCGCATTCGGATCATGCTGCAGGGCACAGCGCTCGATATGGGCTTCGATTTTAGGAAGGAGCTGATCGTAAAAATTGATCAGTTCGACGTCGGTTTGCACCGCCAATTGGGTTGCCGGATCAGCAAAGCGCTGAGCAATCTCGCGCCTATGGCATTTTTTGCTAAGGTTCTTGCCTATAACTTCCATATTGTACTGGGTATTGGTGTTCTGGATATGGGCCAGCAGCTCTGCCCTTTTGTTGACCAGGTGCATTCTGCGCCGCAGCAAGTCCCGGGTTGCTCGCATCCTGGCGGGATACGGGTATGCCATGGGCAGATTGCCGCCTCGTAAAAGGGCGGCAATCTTGTAAGAGTCGATCTTATCGTTTTTCGTTTTACCGCCGTGGATGGCTTTCATATACAGGGCATGGCCCAGGACGAAAGGAATTTTATGTTCTGAGCAAAGATCCGCCAGCCAGTACCAGCAAAAAACGCACTCGACGCCGACCACCACATCCTCAAGGAAGGGAAAGATCAGCTCGAAAAATAGCTCTGGATCGGTGTCGATGTTCTGGTGCAACTTGGTTCGCCCCTTTTGGTCCAGGATGCACAAATACATTTTCCTTGCGTGTAGATCGATGCCACAATAATATTTGTGCTGTTCTCGATAAAATTGCACGGCTTGGCCTCCTTTGGGTGAATGGGTTTGGAGTTAGTGGGTAATTCCATTTTACTCGTTCACCTAATGGAAGGCCATAACCAGTATCATTCGGCTTCTGCGGGCTCGGTTCCCTCACCGCAGAGCTGAGCCGTTATGCTATAAACGGGGAGATCGGATGATGCAATGTATTATGGATCATATAGTTTTGAATGTAGAAAACGACGAGGAAATGCTCGAATTTTACTCAAAAGTATTAATGCTAGAGACTGAACGCAAAGAAGAATACTTACAAGGACACGTTCCATTTCCATCTGTGAGATTAAATCCTGACACCATCATAGACCTGTTTCCGAAAAAAATGTGGCAGACAATAGGCGATGGTGGGCTGGGGCGCAAGCATTTGAATCATTTCTGCATTTCGCTTAGCAAGGAGGCGTGGAAGGGACTTTTAGATCGTCTTAGAGACAATAATATCGAAATCGATGAAGGGCCAGTTCCCCGTTGGGGTGCGCATGGTAGCGGTACTTCCATTTATTTTCGAGATCCAGAAGATAATCTAATCGAAGCACGTTATTATGAGGGGCATAATAGCTCAGAAAAATGTCTTCTTGGAACATAGACGATATATCCTGCGTTTCTATTCTGTTGGGGGAATGCTCCTTGCAAAACCGCTGCGTGGACACCCGGCCGTCAAAGCGCTGCTATTTTTTACATTGACAGAGCCGTCATAAAACTTGCCATTTGAGTCTACCGTGTTGGTTTTCCCGGCCGGTCACACAGCACGTTGGGTCTGTAAAAAAGTATAAAAAATACAGAAAAAGAGTTGATAGATGACCATTTTTGAAAGAAAAACTGCTTCTGATCCCACCCAACACCGCACGCCCCAAGAAGAAGTTACCAAGATGGCCAGATACAAGATAGATGACAGTCCCCGGGCAAATTCATTCCGTTAGACTTCCAGGATCAGATTCAACCTGGCACCTTTTAGCGAACTTTATCTTATCTGATTGACAACAAGGCTGATCGGTCGGTTTTTGACGCGCTTTATCGTAATGATGAAACCGGCGCACCAGGCTGTAAGCCCGCAATGCTGCTCAAAGTCATTTTGCTTGGTTACGCGCGCAGCATGGTTTCGAGGCCGAAGGCTTCGGTCAGGCCCAGGGGTACGATTTGTTAAAACCGATGATCGAAGGCACCAGAGAAAACTTCAAAACCAGCGGTCAAAAAACGGCTTAGGTCACAACTACCTTGACACCCGCCGGTACGGAAGATAAAGGTTGGGGAAAACACCTAGAAATAAAATCAGGGGTAGAAACCTGTATCCGCTGCGCGCCGCGGACAGGCATCGAGCTGACGGCCCCCAAGGTCCGGTCATGCGCTGCCGCCGCTTCCAGCCGCGGTTCATGCCTGCCGGTGGGCATTGCGGATGACTTAAAAAAAGGGGAGGAGCGTTTATGGAAAAAAAAAGGGATAAAGATTATTGGAGTCCATATATCGCCGGGGCTTTTGCCGGCCTTGTACTGGTGTTGTCGGTATGGATCACTGGTAAATATTTCGGCGCGTCTACTTCATTTGTAAGATCTGCAGGGTTGATTGAAAAAGCCTTCGATGCCGAGCGGGTCGGCCAAACAGAGTATTTTGTCGAAACAACCCCTAAGATTGACTGGCAGTGGATGTTTGTGGCGGGTGTTTTTTTCGGGGCCTTGATCGCTGCCAAAGCTTCAGGAACATTTAAGGTACAAGCCGTTCCCGGCATGTGGCAGGCAAAGTTCGGTTCGAATATCGCCCCAAGAGCCATCGTCGCCTTTCTCGGCGGAACGGTGGCCATGTTCGGAGCGCGTCTTGCCGATGGCTGACCTTCCGGTCACGGTCTGAGCGGTCTGGCTCAGCTGTCCATAAGCGGTTTCATTGCGCTGTTCTGTTTCTTTATCGGCGGAATGATCAGTGCCAATCTTTTGTATTCAGGGGGTAAAAAAAGATGAGCCAACTACTTTACGGCCTTATCACCGGCATTCTTTTCGGATTTTTTCTGCAGCGAGGCAAAGTGTTGCGATACGACCAACAAATCGGTGCGTTGCGCCTTATGGATATGACGATCCTAAAGTTCATGCTGACCGCCATCTTCGTCGGCGCAATTGGAATTTATCTTTTGTATGATTTAGGTGCCGCCAAGCTGTCGATAAAACCAACCATCCTGGGTGCCACGGTTGTGGGCGGATTGCTTTTCGGAATCGGATGGGGCGTGTTGGGCTATTGTCCAGGCACATCTATCGGGGCTATCGGTGAAGGGCGTTGGGACGGGGTGTGGGGTGTCCTAGGAATGCTCGCCGGCGCGGCGCTGTACGCAGAAGCCTATCCTTTGATGAAAAAGAGCCTGCTCATTTGGGGCGACCTTGGCAAGATTACCTTACCGGGCGTGTTAAACGTGAATCACTGGTTGATTATTCCTGTTTTCATTCTTCTTGGCGTGGGAATGTTCATTTTCTTCGAAAAAAAGAATCTTTAGGGATTCCAGTGCGTAGACACATCCTCGGCCTCATCGGCTGGTTATGCGTTTGCTTTGCGGCCGCAGCGCTTGGGGGGCTGGCCAGCGCGCAAGCCGGAACTTTCTACCAGTCGCTCGTCCGCCCCGTCTGGGCGCCACCCGGATGGATATTCGGCCCCGTGTGGACGACGCTCTATGCCCTGATGGCTGTTTCGGCCTGGCTTGTGTGGGTCAGGAGCGGCTTTCAAAAGGCCGCTCCCGCCCTCATTCTGTTTTTTTTCCAGCTGTCGCTGAATGCCCTGTGGACGTGGCTGTTCTTTGTCTGGCATCTAGGCGGCTTGGCATTCGCTGAAATCCTCTTGCTGTGGCTAGCCATCCTGGGTACAGCGATCAGATTCCGGCACCATAGCCGCCTCGCCGCTGCCTTGCTTTTCCCTTATTGGGCTTGGGTATCTTTCGCCGCCGCGCTCACCTGGGCCATATGGAAAGGCAATCCGCACCTGCTCGCCTGATTTCTTCATCAACTCGGACCGCGCCCGCATCGCCTTTGACGCCATCCGGTCATGGCGCTATAATGGCACCCAATTTTGGAATCGATATCCGATCACCAAGAGACCCCAAACACCTCTGCCCTCCGTCGCTCGGAAATTCTATCGGGAGTTCAAACCATGGCATTCAGTGAAACAAAACTTTTTGAGATCGTCGCGCGCATCGCTCCCCATCGCTTTGTTCAAGCCCTATTGATCATTATTCTTTTCGTGATCGTTGCCAAGATCGTGGATTTGATCATATCGAAGTTCGTCAGCCGCCTGATCAAAAAGACGAGATTCACCATCGACGACGACCTGCTGGCAATCCTTCACAGCCCCATTCTGATCAGCATCAACCTCCTGGGGCTCGGCCTGGCAGCCGATCGGATCGGCTTGCCCGACGCGATCCATTTCATCACCAGCGGCGTGCTCAAAACCATCGCCATCCTGATCTGGGCAAAGGCCATTTTCGGCGTGCTGTCGCTCATCATCGCCGTGGTAAGCCGGGACAACCGGCGCTTCAAACTATTCCAGGAGCATACCCGCCCCCTGTTCATCAACCTGATGCTGGTGGTGGTTTTCGGCCTTTCGATTTATTCCATTTTGCTGGCCTGGGATATCGATGTGACCGCCTGGGTCGCCTCGGCCGGCATCATCGGCCTGGCCATCTCGTTCGCCGCCAAAGACACCCTGGCCAACCTGTTCGCCGGCGTGTTCATCCTGGCCGACACCCCCTACAAGTTGAACGACATGATCGTGCTCGACTCCGGCGAACGCGGCCTGGTGACCCATATCGGCATCCGCAGCACCCGCATCCTCACCCGCGACGATGTGGAAATCACCATCCCCAACGCCATCATGGGCAGCACCAAAATCATCAACGAAACCGGCGGGCCGGCCGAATACTACCGCATCCGCATCAAGGTGGGGGTGGCCTACGGCTCGGATATCGACAAGGTCCACGCCGTGCTGACCGACGTGGCAGGCAACCATCCCATGGTGCGCCGGACCCCCGAACCGCGGGTGCGCTTCAGGGCCTTCGGCGATTCGAGCCTCGATCACGAACTGCTGTGCTGGGTCGATCAGCCGGTGCTGCGCGGCAGTGCCGTGCACGCTTTGAACACGGCCATCTACAAGCGCTTCCTGGAAGAGAAGATCGAGATCCCCTTTCCCCAGAGGGATCTGCATATCAAAAAGGCCGGGCGGCCCGCGGGCACGGACAGGCCCGGCACCGCGGCGGCCCGATAGGGCCGGCGGCCGGCACGGTCTGAGGAGTATAGCGATGGGCGATTGGCTATCGGCCATCAAAAACAGGCTGGGGGCGACTTCGGCCTTGTCCCCGCCCGGCATCGCGGCGGCCATGGAACTGGTCCTGGCCAGCTCCGACCCCAAGATCCGGCTGGTGCACGGGTACAAAAGGAAACTGGCGCCCGCAGTGGAATCCGCCTGGCAGCACATCGCCCGATTGATCGAAACCATTCCAGGCCCGTTGGACGCCACCCGGGCCGAAACCCTCTTCGATCGGCTGATAAACCCTTTTTTCATCGATAGCGCCCAATTGAAAAAGGCCCTCCGGAACGATCGGGTCTTGAACCGGTTTCTCTCCAAAGACCCGGCGGACACCTTTTTCGTGCTGCTCACCATGCATCGTGAGGTCAAGACGATATTGGGCACCCAGCTCAAAGGCGACCTGCTGCTCAGAGATGTGGCGATGAAAAGCATCGGCTTCTCGGACCATAAATTCAGAGTGCCTGCCTCCAGCATGGATGACGCCATCCTGGCGTTGCGCCTCGGGGTTCTGCAGATCTTGTCCAATCGGGCCCATGAAGATATCCTTGCCGAAAAAGCGCGTGAAGCGGAACTCGGTCGGCTGAGAGCGGAAATGACGGCCAAACTGAAAATCCTGGCCATGGAGAGGCCGGACCAGGCGTTGGCGGGGCGGAGCGACCCCGGCAGGCAGCCCCGCGCGGCCCAGAAAATGCTCGCAGAGATCGAGCAGGAGTTGAGCGCCATCAAGAGCAGAACCATCAACGCCGGTTACTACCTGGAAAAAGTGCTGGGCGTGCTGGGCAGCGCCCGGGAACTGTTGACGGCCGAAGTCGTGGATATGCATATGGACCCCAAAAACCTTCTGCTGGCGGGGCCTGCCGATGCGGAAAAAGACACCATCCGGGCGCTGGACGTGAAGCTGGGCCAGACGATTCTCCGAAGCTGCGTGCTTTTGAAGTGCAGCCGGCAGGTCCTGCTGAACTGTTTTTAGGGGGGACTTGCGATACGAGCCCCAGGCGCCGCCTTCCTTGGTAAGATATCTGCCCACAATAAAACCAAGGCACCGGATTTTTTCGGGTGCGGGGTGAATCCGTCGATTTTTCATTCCTTTGCCCCCTTTGGCGCCGGCAGCGCCGACTCGACAAAAAGGACGAATTAGAGTAGTCATGCAATGTCAGCGGATTGTGCCGGTTCACGGCGCCGGAGGCTCTGCGGCCCATCGGAATTGGTTTGCGGGCCAAGAGCAGATGGACGGTCCGCCAATGGGGCTTTGCGGCAGGGATGCGGCGGCATGTATTTTCCACCTCGGTTCGACCATAAACGCGCCATACTGCTGGGCAGTCTGGTCGAGATGGCCTATAACGGGTTCCAATCGCTCGAGGCCGACAGGACCTGGCATCTGCCGGCAGAGTATCGTTTGATCGACGAGATCAAATATTCGGTCATCGCCAACAGCATCGTCGACAAAGACAGCCCCATAGGAAATTTTATCCTGAAGCTGCCCTTGTTCAAAGACCGCAAGATCAGCGAGATTCCCATCGGGTTCATCGCCCATCAAAAACGGGCGGTCTACCTCATATTCAGAGGGACGCAGAACTCCACCGAATGGATCAACAACCTGAACGCCCGGCTCACGTCGTTCCTGATCGACGGCCACGGCAGCGTTCACGATGGCTTTCTCACTTTATATCTGAACGTCCGCGACAAACTGCTCGACGTGGCCAAAACATTTCCGAAAAAGAGCGAGATCCATCTTGCCGGACACAGCCTCGGGGCGACCCTGGCGGTCCTGGCGGCGTGCGACCTCGAAAGCACCCTGGGATTGAAGGTCGCGTCGCTGTATACCTTCGGGTCGCCCCGAATCGGGGACAACGATTTCGCCACCGCCTTCAACCGATCGTTTGCCCATAAATCGTTTCGCATCGCGAACTCTTCCGACATGGTCACCGAAGTGCCGTTCCCTTCCAGGTTCGCGGGTTTTTTCGGCGGCTATTTTTCCCATGTCGAGACCCCGGTCGTATTTACGGTTCAAGAAAACGATAATATAAAGAACCATCAGATGGCGACCTACCTGGCCGCATTGGCCGGTTGCAGGCGCAATCCGATTCGGAGCTTTTTCGAAATCTTCGGATAGCAGTGTAAAATCGGAAGTCGGCACTGAACCTGAGGCGGATACAAGGAGATGCGTGCAATGCGAGTGAAGCGAAAGATGGGGCCGGTCGGGGAGTTTATTTTTGCCATCGTTTTTCTGGTGGCCGGTTGCGGGGTCATTTATTTGATGGGATCGGATTTCACGCTGGTCTGCCATCGCGACCGCAATGCCTGCACCATCGAAGAAACCAATCCCTTCAAAGACAAGGAAGTCATCACCACGCTGCAGCTGAGCGACATCCAGAAGGCCGAGGTGGCGGAATGGCGAGATTCCAAGGGCAAGTCCTCCTACCGGCCGGTGCTGCTGGTCGATGGGACGCGGGTGCCGCTTTCGGACGTCTACAACGGCAGCTACAGCGCCTGCAGCAAAACGGCGAACAAAATCAACGCCTATCTGCAATCGAAGGAGGCCGATTTCTCGTTCACCCAATCGGGGAAGGCGCCCGCCATCATCGGCATTATCTTTGCGGCCGTGGGCGCCTTGCTGATACTGCGGTTCCTGTGGAAAGTGCTGAAGCTGATGCTCAGGCTGATCGTGGTCGTCGCCAAATAGGGTAACGTCGTCACGGACTCCCGGCTTTTAAACGTACTTCTTCATGGCTTCGAGATATTCGCCGTAGCGCGACAGGTAGAAGGCCAGCCCCCGGGCGAAGTCGTGCCCCAGTATGCCGTCGATGAACATCTGGCTGATGTCGCGCTGGCGCAGCAGCGTGAGCTGGGAGGTCACCAGCAGGTGGCGCTCCTCTTCGTTGATGTTGCGCAGCAACTGGTCCAGGGCGCTGCGCGCCCGGGGTTGATACATCCAGAAATAGAGCAGGTCCAGGGAATGGATGGTGATGATCTTCTCCAGGTCGCGCGCCTCGTGGTGGGCCTTTTTGCGGAAGCGTTCGGCGTTCTGGATCAGGTCATAGGAATCGGTCTCGGGGAAGAGCAGTTCGAGCTGGGCGTAGATCGAAAGCAGTTCGGAGAGCTTCTGGCGGTAATCCCGGAAGCGGGTGCGGATGTTGTTATAACGGTCGGAGGTGCCTTCGATGATGCCGGCCATCGAATCCGAGGCGGCTTTGGAGATGATGGCCGCCCATTTCTGAAGCACATCGGTGACGGCCTGGACGCCGGCCGCCGAGAGCAGCTGCCCCACCACCAGATTGAGCGCGATGGCGACGGGGATGGACAGGGCGCTGCGGAAGAAGTTGGCGAAGACCACTTCCTTGGGCAGGCCGCGCAGGGCATTGTGCGATGAGAGATAAAGGCCGTTGACGACCGCCATGATGGTGTAGAGCAACACCGGCGCGGTGGCGGTGGTGATGCCCAGGCCGCGTTCGAGCAACACCGTCTTGGTCAGGTAGTCGAGCAGGGGCACCGAGAAGCCCGTGAAGAGCAGCGAATCGGCGATGCGGTCCCAGCTGACGTAGGCGTTCCAGCGCAGCATGGGCGAGCGCCGCAGCCCGCCGCCGCCCAAAACCGATTGCAGGATGTTGCGCACGCCGGTGATGCCGAACCAGATGAACGCCCCCAGGTAGGCCAGCAGCCACCACTGCTTGGTCAGGTAAAAAGTGAGAAAGGCCGGCACGAATCCGATGAACACTTTGAGCAGGTTGCGCAGATGGGAGTTGATGTAGCGAGAGGAGATCTTTCTGCGCCGGCTGTTCTCCGGCGGTATCAGGGTGAGGCCGTTATGGGTGGTTTTACGCACCCCCCCCAGGGTCACCACGTTGCCCGTTTCGGTCATGCGGGTTTCCCGACCCTCCACATGCCAGTCTATTTTCCGGGTGGTGCCGAGCCACCAGGGCCACCCTGTGCGCGGAATGCTGCCCCACCGCTGGGGCTTGTAGCTGTGGGCCCCTGTGGGGATATAGGTGTGGCGGCGATAGACGGTGATATGGATCGGCAGGCGGTCGCGGCCGATGCCCATGTCTTCTGCAATTTGCCGGCGCGCCCGGTTGGGCAGGGTTTCGATGACCGCCACGCCCATGCCATGGGCCCGGGGGGTGCGGCCGGTGGAGTCGCTGCCGATGCGGGCCTTGAGCGGCTTGACCTGGTACATGGTCTGCAACGAGCCGATGTCATGTAAAATGGCCTTGAGTTTGGCCAGGCGCTCGGCCTCGATCGGGGGTTTGCGTTCTTCCTCCTGCTGGAAGATTTCCAGGATCAACCGTTTGAGCTTGATGGGGTTGTGGCCGTTGATGGTCTGCTGCAGCCGGCTGATGGCCGGGATGTGCGCCATGTGGCTGTTGGCCCAATCCTTCAGGTTGAACAGCTCCAGCCGGCTGATCATGCCGTTGCAGTCGTAAAGCAGCTCGAGCACATCGGCGACCTTGAGATGGGACAGGTTCAGGGTGACGCGGTAGCCCGACTGCAGGGCGGCCAGGCGGCCGAGCAGGTCGGCGGGCGCCAGCTTGAGCAGTTCGGGCACCTCGGGGCCATCGCCGGGCACCGAATGATCGGGGATATCGCGATTGTTTTCCGGTTTCAGATAGTCGGCCACCACCGCTTCCAGGTTCAACGGGTCCATGCGTTGGAACCAGGCTTCGATCCGTTTGGCCTCGGCGGCGTCGGCCGCGGCATGGGCTTGCCGGAGTTGTTCGGCCCTGACGGTCAGGGCCGCGCGCATTTTCTCTTCGATGAACTTCTCCAGATGGAGCACCGATTTCTGGCCGATGCCCACGAAGGCGATGAACTCCCGGGCCTCGATGGGCGCCATGTCGATGCCGTAGTTGGCATTGAGCTCGGCCAGGTGGCGGCGGTTGAAGGCCTCCAGCAGCGTCATCACATGGGCCTGCTGGTATTGGGAGGCGCGGCGGCCCTCGCTCATCAGGGCCGCCACCGCCGGCTCTTCCAGGAAGCACAGAAAGGCCTGGGTGTCGGGAAATCCCCGGGGCACCCAGATCAGGTTGATGTACTTGCCGCGGAAGGGGGTATAGAACTCGATGCCGATGCGGATGTCGATCTCCATGATGCGGGCCGCTTCGGCCAGTTCGGCGGCGAAGCGCGGTTCGATATAGTTGTAATGCACCACGCGCAGCCGCCGGATGCCCTTGATCCAGGCGTCCATGATCAAGTGGGTCGAAGATTTGCGTCCCTTGGTGTTGATGTCGTGGACATGATCGTCGAAGGAGATCTGGTTCCACTCCTCGGGCATTTCCAGCAGGTGGTAGTTGCGCAGCTGCTTGCGCACCCGGCGGGGTTTGCCCGCGGCGGTGATGCGGAAATCGTGGACCAGCTGCAATTGGCGCAGCGGGTCGTCGCCGGCCCGCACGGCCTCTTTCATGATCTGCATCAAGACCCGGGCCGTGTTTTTGGGCATGGGGCCCTCGGCGGTGTCCAGCACTTCGGCGCGCAGCGAGCGCAGGGCATCCAGGCGGTCGTCCATGCCGCCGATTTCCAGGGAGGTGAGCAGGTGGACCATGGCATAGGCGATGCGCAGGCTGCGCGATTCGGCCATCTCCTTGATGCCGTGGGGGTGGAAATGGCGGTAGTAGCGTTTGCGGGTGTATTCGAGATCCCGGGCGCCGGCGCCGGCGGCATTGATGATGCGGATCAATTCATGGTCGCGACGATCGAAGAGATAGCGCGGAATCTTCAGGGCGGCATTGGCGGCCTTGAGCGATGGCGGCTTCGGGCTGATCTTCAAGGCTTTCAGATAGTCGTTGCTGCTGGTCATCACGGCTCTGTTGTCGTAAGGTGCGTCCGTCGGGTCTGCCTTGACGGCCAAGTTATCGAAATTGAGCCAATATTATTAAAAGCAGCCCGGAAAAGCAATCGCGATTGATCTTGCCCCCTTTTTCGGGTACATCTCGCCGGACTGCCGGCTCTTGCGGGCAGTCGACCGGGGCCGTCATCCCGGTCTTGCGCAGGAAACACAGCCGAAGGCCAGCCGCCAGGAAATTATCATGAGACGATTCAAATTGTGGCACGCCGTGGCGATCCTGATCGCCGCCCTGATCCTCAACGGTTGCGCCTACGTGCACACCAAAACCCCTTTCGATACCAACCTCGACACCACCGACCTGGGCACCAAGGTGGGGACGGCCGAGGCCCGCAGCGTTTTGTGGCTGGTGGCCTGGGGCGATGCCAGCTACGAAGCGGCCGCGCGCAACGGCGGCATCAAGGTGCTCAAGCATGCCGACCAGGAGGATCTGGTGGTGTTGTTCGGCTTGTATGTCCGCTGGCGCGTGATCGTCTATGGAGATTGAGGCCATGGGGCCGAATCGCGGAAAGCGCCTGGGGGCAGCGCTGCTGCTGGCCTGCCTGCTCTGCGGCTGCGGCGTGCCGCGGCCGCGGGGTATTATCTATACCAATTTGAAGTTGCCGCTGACCCGGGATCTGCATGGTGCCCCCAATCCGGAAGACAAGCCCACCAGCGGACGAACCCTGGAGATCAAGGAGCCGATTTCAGGGTTGGGCCTTTACGTGGAGGTCGACTCCAATGCCATCGGCGACATCGCCCGCCAGCACGGGATGCAGACCCTGTACTGGGCCGACCACCAGTATTTCAGCATCCTGGGGGTCTGGACCACGGACAGGACCATTCTTTTTGGCGAGTGAAAAGCTGCCGTTCATGGCCGGTTCCGCTGCGCCCCGCCAAAACGCAAGGGCTTCCCGAGGCGGGGGCCCTTTCCTCTTGATCGCCTGCCAGAGGCTGGTTGACTTTACGGGCCGATCCACTACTATCGGCCTTTGCCAGGACGGCCGGCGCATGATGGCATGCGGGCAGCGGCCGTACTGAAACGAGGACCGGCCCATGCGCCCATTGGAATATCTGCAAACCCAGCGCTATTTCGCCCAGATCGCCGAAGGTTTCCAGGCGGCCGCCTCCCAGGAGTTGACGGCGCTCGGGGCCACGGCCGTCGAACCGGGATTCCGGGGGCTGCACTTTACCGCCGATCGAGCCGCCCTTTACCGCATCAATTACCAGGCCCGTCTGCTCACGCGGGTGCTGGCGCCGTTGGCCGTATTCCGCTGCCGGCACCGGGAAGACCTTTACCAGGCGGCGCGCCGAATCGACTGGCCGGCGCTTTTCTCCGTGGACCGGACCTTTGCCGTCTTCGCCAATGTGAACGCCAACCCCGGGCTGACCCACTCCAAGTTCGCGGCATTGTGTCTCAAGGATGCCGTGGCCGACGCCTTCCGGGAGCGCCACGGCCGGCGGCCGGACGTGGATCGGGACGATGCGGATATCTGGCTCAACCTGTATATCGAAAAAGAACAGGCCACCATCAGCCTGGACACCTCGGGCGGCTCGCTGCATCGCCGGGGGTATCGGCGCGAGACGGTGGCGGCCCCCATGCAGGAGACCCTGGCGGCGGCCATGGTGGCGGCCTCGGGCTGGCGGGGCGAAAAGCCGCTGTACGATCCCATGTGCGGCGGCGGTACGCTGCTGTGCGAAGCCTTGATGCACCTCGCCGCCATTCCGGCCGGCTACCTGCGGTCCCGGTTCGGCTTTCAGTCCATGCCCGATTTCGACGGCGGCCTGTGGCGGCAGATCAAAAGCAGTGCCGATGCGCAGATCCGACCGATCGCGCCCGGCGCCATTGCCGGCAGCGACATCGACCCGGCGGCCGTGAAAGCCGCGGCTATCAACTGCGTCACCCTGCCCGGGGGGCGGCAGATCCATCTGACCCGGTCCGATCTGTTCGCCTTGCCGGCGCTGGAAAACCGGGTGATCCTGTGCAACCCGCCCTATGGCATCCGCCTTACGGATGGCAACCTGGGCGCGTTCTACAAAGAGTTGGGCAATTTTCTCAAGCGCCGCTGCAAAGGGTCGGAGGCCTACCTCTACTTCGGCAACCGGGAGATGTTGAAACAGATCGGGCTGCGGCCGGCCTGGAAGCGGCCGATGCGCAATGCGGGGCTGGATGGGCGGTTGGCCAAGTTTGAGTTGTATTGAAGATCTTCCGGATGGGCTCAGCGGCCGAAGGGGGAAGGTCGGGGGGAACGTGATGAGGGGACTATGGCGTTGATCGGCATGCGCGAGGTGCGCTGGGGTTTCGGCGGTCCGGCGCTGCTGGACGGCGTTTCGTTTCAGATCGAACGGGGCGAACGGGTGTGCCTGGTCGGCCGCAACGGGGTGGGCAAGTCGAGCCTGCTGCGGCTGCTCACCCGACAGATCGTGCCCGACGCCGGTGAGGTGTGGTGCCAGCAGGGCGTCAAGGTGGCCTCCCTGGAACAGGAGGTGCCGGCCGGCTGCCGGGGCACGATCTTCGAGGTGGTGGCCCAGGCCCTGGGGGGCGCCGGGGACCCCCAGGCGGTGGAGAGCATGCTCGCCCGCACCGGCCTCGCGCCGCAACAGCCGTTCGCCGAGCTTTCCGCGGGCATGAAGCGGCGCACCCTCTTTGCCCGGGCGCTGGTGATGGCGCCCGATCTGCTGCTGCTGGACGAACCCACCAACCACCTGGATATCGAGGCCATCGAGTGGATGGAGCAGTTCCTCCTGCGCCAGGTCAAGACCATGCTCTTCGTGACCCATGACCGCGCTTTCCTGAAGCGTCTGGCCACGCGCATCATGGAACTGGACCGCGGCGGTCTGTACTCGTATGCCTGCGACTACGACACCTACCTTTCGCGCCGGTCGGCCGACCTGGAGACCGAGGCCCGACACCAGAAGCGTTTCGACAAGAAGCTCTCCCAGGAAGAGGCCTGGATCCGCCAGGGCATCAAGGCCCGGCGCACGCGCAACGAGGGCCGCGTGCGGGCCCTGCAGAAACTGCGGGCCGAGGCCCGGGCGCGCCGCGCCGCCGTCGGCCAGGTGCGCCTGCAACTGCAGGAGGCCGAGCGCACCGGCAAGCTGGTGATCGAGGCGCAAAATTTAACCCACCGCTTCGACGGCCGGCCCATCGTGCAGGATTTTTCCACGACCATCCTGCGGGGGGAGAAGGTGGGCATCATCGGCCCCAACGGCGCGGGCAAGACCACGCTGATCCATCTGCTGCTCGGGAAAATCCAGCCGGATGAAGGCAGCGTGCGCCACGGCACCCATGTGCAGGTGGCCTATTACGACCAGCTGCGGGCCCAACTGGACGAAGCGAAGACCGTGGCGCAGAACATCGCGCCGGACAACGACTACATCCTCTTCAACGGCCAGAAGCGGCATGTGATCAGCCATCTCCAGGACTTCCTCTTTTCGCCCGAGCGCTGCCGCACGCCGGTGCAGGTGCTTTCGGGGGGCGAGCGCAACCGTCTGATGCTGGCCAAGCTCTTCACCCAGCCGGCCAATGTGCTCGTGCTGGACGAACCCACCAACGACCTGGATGTCGAGACCCTGGAACTGCTCGAAGAACTGCTGCTGGATTTCGGCGGCACGCTCCTGCTGGTGAGCCACGACCGTGCCTTTTTGAACAATGTCGTCACCAGCACGCTGGTCTTCGAAGGCCGGGGCCGGGTGGTGGAGTACGCCGGCGGGTACGACGACTGGCTCTCCCAGCGCCCCAGACCGGCGCCGGCCGAGAGTGTCGAAACGAAGAAGCCCCGGCCCGCGCGGCCGCCGGCGGCCAAGCCGCAGCGACTCACCTTCAACCAGGCCCGGGAACTCAAGGAATTGCCCGCCGCCATCGAAGCTTTGGAGAAGGAGCAGGGCGCCCTGCACGCGCGCATGGCCGACCCGGAGTACTACAAGCGCGCCAAGCAGGAGATCGTGGCCGACCAGCGGCGCCTGGAAGAGATCGAAACGGCGGTCGCCGCGGCCTATGCGCGCTGGGAGCAGCTGGAGGCCATCGGGAAGTAGAGGCAAGCCGGAACGAACGCCGACCCGCCCGATGTCGACTGCCCGATGCGACAGAAGGATCGGCAGGGGAAGAAATTGGAGGATGGTTTGACCGAGATTCAGAACTACCGCTTGACCCGCATCAAGACCGAGGCCGCCACCGGCTATTTCGACTGCACACCGGAAACGGACTGGGATTTCGATACGGCCCTGGCCTGGAGCCGCGGCCGGCCCAACGACGAGTTCATGCGCAAGCACCTGCTGCGCCGCATGGCCGATTGGACACCCGAAGAACTTCAAGGCCGTTTGCGCCGGACCGATCCGGAAGATCTTTTCCTCAAAGCCCTGCTCTTCGAGGCCTGTCTGCTGCTGGCGCCGTTCGCCCCCCTGCGGCGCCTTTTCCCGGAAAAGGAGCGGGCGCGCCTGGCACCGGCTTCGCCGCTGATCTACATCAAAAGCCAGGCCCGTTCCGATCACCAATTGCACCGCCGCTGGGTCCGCCAGCTGCGGCCCAACCTCGAGGGCCATGCGCCGCTGCCCGACCCGCGGCAGGTGGGGCTGCCGGCACCGGTGCCCCAGGCCGCCATCGACCGGGCCATGACGGTGGCGATGCCCCTTGCGCGCCTGGCCGCCGCCTTCGGCCCCAAAGCCGAGGCCCCGGCAGTGCGCGTCGCCGACCTCGAAGCGCTCACCGATTTGGCCCTGGAAAGGCTGGCTGCCGCCGGCGCGACCCTGGGCGCGGAGATGCGCCACGAGGCGTCACTCAGTCCCATCGCCCTGCTGCGCTCCTGGCAGTTGTCCCATGAGGTGGATTGCGGCCGGCACCACTATCGCTTCGCCGGCGAGCAGATCAGCTACGGCCGGGGCCTGGAACTGGCCGAGGCCCGGGTGGCCTGTGTCATGGAGATCGTGGAACGGGTCTCGTCCTATGCCACCATCCGGGACGGTCGGGCCCAGGGCTACCGGCAGCCCCACCAACTGACCCACGCCCGTCTTTCGGAGTTGGCGGCCGAAGGCCGCGAGGCCCTGGACCCCAACCGGCTGGGGCTGGAGGCGCCCTACCGGGACGAGCCGCTTTACTGGATCGAAGGCCGCACGGCGGATGCCGCCGGCGCCCGTCCCGTCCTGGTGCCGGCCCAGGCGATCTTTCTCTTCTGCAACCTGGACGAGGTCAAACTCTTCTCGTCCTGGGGTTCCAATGGACTGGGCGCCGGGGCCAGCCCGGCCCAGGCGCGGGCCAAGGCGCTGCTGGAGGCCATCGAACGCGACTGCGCGGCCACCGTGCCCTACGCGCCGGCCCTTTGCTTCGACGTGGAAACCCGCGACGCCCGCATCGCCCGCCTGCTCCAGAGCTACGCCGAATTGGGCATCCGGGTCGGGTTCCTGGACATCACCGGCCCCCTGGGGCTGCCCTGCTGCAAGAGCTTCGTCGTGCATCCCGACGGCCAGGTGGCCGCCGGTACCGGCGCCCATCTCGATGCCCGCCGTGCCTTGATGTCGGCCCTCACCGAAACCCCTTATCCCTATCCCCACGGCCCCATCTCCCGGCCCCTGCCGCCGGCTGCCGTGCGCGTGCCCCTGGAGGCGCTGCCCGATTACGACCGGGGCGATGCCCGGGAGAACCTGCGCCTGCTCGAACAATTGCTGCTCGCCAACGGATTCGACCCCATTTACGTCGATCTGACCCGCGCCGACCTCGATCTGCCGGTGGTGCGCGCCCTGGTGCCGGGCATGGCGCTCTCGAGCGATCTGGATCGCTTCGCCCGGGTCCATCCGCGACTCTACGGCCATTACCTGAAGCACGCACAGTCGGTTTAATACCTGGCTTCGGCGGGGTTCCCGCGGGTGGAACAGCTCTGTGCGATCGATAGATTCAGGGGTTTTCAGAGGAGTTCCATGCCCGGGCGGCCGTCCGGGCCTGTTTCCACTGATTTTTGACTTAACTATTTGGGGCGCCTGCGTTACAGTATCCCCATCCTTCGGGGCAGGGCGCCACCCTGACGCGCCCGCAGGAGGATCCTGACGCAAGTCGCTTGAGCTTTCGGGGGATTTCATGGCGCGCCTTCTCTCCACCAGGAAGACATCGATGCGCAAAGCCCTGGGCCGCTGGGGTGTGCGATTGTTGTTGTTTTTGCTTGTCACGCTCGCCATCCAGGCAGTGGTTTTCTACGCCATCGCCAGGCATTCGTTTGCGTCCAGACCCGCCGATCTGGCCGTCCTGTTCAAGGGGGACGAAGGCCGGATCGCGTTCTTCTACAAGCTCATTGAAAAAGAAAACATCAAGCAGATCCACATACCGGGCGTATCGGAGACGACGCTGACCACCTGGTCCCGGAAATTCAAGGTCCCCGCAACCCTCCACCTTCCGGCCACCCCCGCCACGGGCAGTACCTTCGAAGACGCCTTGATAGCGGCCGATGCCATCCAGGCCAACGGGATCCGGTCCGTGCTGCTGGTGACATCCGACTACCACATCCCCCGTTCGTGGTTTCTGCTGCGCGTCCTGACCATGGGCCAGGAGGTCGCCATCCAGCCGGTCGAAGTCCCCAGCCGCATGCAGTCCGGCAGTCTCCGGCATCAGGCCAAGTTGATTTACAACGAGGTGTTCAATTTCTGGGGAAGCATGGCCGAATTGGTTTACTATAAAGGCACCGGCCAATTGCTTTTCAAGAACCACAAGGCGGCGGGCTTTATCGCCAGCCTTAAAGAAATTCTTCTTTTCGACGGGCGGTAAATCAAAACGCAGTGCAGGGCGGGCGGTAAATCAAAACGCAGTGCAGGGCGTGCATTGCCCGGGCGTCTGATGGAAAATCGCCTCAGGGCCGCTTAACACCGGTGGGGCGCCGATCCCGAAAATACGAGAGGGCTGCAGTCCGGACTGCAGCCCTCGTTCGTTTTTTGGTAGCGGGGACTGGATTCGAACCAGCGACCTTCGGGTTATGAGCCCGACGAGCTACCAGACTGCTCCACCCCGCATCACGTGAAAAACTCTTATATCCGCTTAAGTCGCCGACGTCAAGGCGTTTTTTGGGACAGTTCCATCAGGCGGCGCTGCAGCGCGGTAATTTCTTCGGCAGACAAGGGGCCGCCCTTGGCGCGCACGAGGATTTGCTTGCGCCGGTTGGTCTGGCCGTTGACGATGGCCAGGGTGGACTTGGGGCGATCCAGGGCTTTGGCCAGCACTTCGAGGCATTGCGCGTTGGCCGCGCCCTCCACGGGCGGGGCGGTCAGCTTGACTTTCAGGGCATCCTGGTGGACGCCCACCACCGCTTTCCTGGAAGCCCTGGGCTGGACCAGGACCCAGAAGGTGAGGCCGTCGGCACTGGTTTTGGTCTCAAGCATCGTCGGGCTCACCCTGGCGGCGGATGAGGTCGCGCATGAACTGCGGCGGTCGGATGATCCGTCCTTCGCGGTTGACGAAGGCGTGGCGTGTATGGCCGATGGCATGTACGGTGGCGCCGTCGGCGCTGGTGATGCGATAGTCGATTTTCATGCCCCCCTTGATCTCGGGGTCCAGGCGCGACTCGATGGTGAGCACATCGTCGTAGCGCGCCGGCGTCATGTATTTGCAGTAGGCTTCGGAGACCGGCAGCAGCACGCCCCGGGCTTCGACTTCCCGGTAGGACAGCCCCCAGGTGCGCAGCAGTTCCGTGCGGCCGATTTCGAACCAGCGCAGATAATTGGCGTAATAGGCGACGCCCATGAGGTCGGTGTCGCCGTAAATCACCCGATAGGTGGTCTGGTGGCTGAGTTTCGCCATGGATCCTCTATCCCAGCAGCTTTTCGAACGCCGCTCTGATTTCGGCATATTCCCGGGTTACCGGGAACTGGGGATATTCGGCCACCACGTTTTGCGGCGGGCGGAACAGAAAGCCGTGCTCGGCGGTCTTGAGCATGTTGATGTCGTTGTAGGAATCGCCCATGGCGATGATCTTGAAGTTCAACCCCTGCAGGGCCTCGACCACGTGGCGCTTGCCGTCGGGCTGGCGCAGGCGGTAGTCGGCGATGGCGCCCGAAGCATCGATGACCAGGGAGTTGCAAAATAGCGTGGGCCAGCCCAGCTTGGCCATCAGGGGCTTGGCGAATTCCTCGTAGGTGTCCGAAACGATGATCACCTGGGTCTTGGCCCGCAGCCAATCGAGAAAGGCCACGGCACCGGGCAGCGGGTCCATGGTCCGGATGACGTCGGTGATATCCTTGAGCTTGAGCCCATGCCGGTCGAGCAGGGCCAGGCGCTTGCGCATGAGCACATCATAGTCGGAAATATCGCGGGTGGTCAGCCGCAGTTCTTCGATGCCGGTCTTCTGGGCGACATGAATCCAAATCTCCGGTACCAAAACGCCTTCCAAATCCGTACAGACGATATGCATGGGTTTCTCGGCTTCTCTTCGATGGCTGGGGGTTGTCGGTAATCTGTGCCGGGCAGGCGAACCATTGATGGCCGAGGCCGGGCGCTCAGTGCTCCTGATCGTTGTCTTCAATGCGGATGAGCATGGGCGCGGCGCCCACGACTCCCAGGCCCCGGATCTGATCCAAGGCCTGGCGCACATCCGATTCCTTGGCGCGGTGGGTCAGCATGACGATGGGCACGTGGCCGTCGGTCTTGCGGCCTTTTTGCTGCACCGACTGGATGCTGATGCCGTTGTCGCCCAGAATGCCGGCGATGGCGGCCAGCACGCCCGGTTTGTCTTCCACCGTGAAGCGGAAGTAGTAATGGGTCACGATTTCGGTGACCGGCATGACCGGCGTCCGGCGGATCTGGTCGGGCTGGTATCCGGTCAGGGGCACCCGCCCCACCGCACCGTGCCGCAGGTTGCGGGCCAGGTCCACGATGTCGCTCAGCACCGCACTGGCCGTAGGCATCATGCCCGCTCCGCGGCCGGAAAGGAACAGGTCCTGGGTCGCATGGCCGTTGACCGTGATGGCATTGAGCGTGCCGTTGACGTTGGACAGGATGTTGTCCAGCGGAATCATGGCCGGGTGGACCCGCGCCTCCACCGCATCGCCCCGGTTCTTGCTGATGGCCAGCAGCTTGATGCGGTAGCCGAAATCGGCGGCGAACTGGATGTCCAGGGGCGTAATATCGGATATGCCTTCGATATAGATATCGTCGTAATCGATCTGGGTGCCATAGGCCAGGGCCGTCAAGATGGCCAGCTTGTGGGCCGTATCGAATCCGCCGATGTCCAGGGTGGGATCGGCTTCGGCATACCCGCCCGCCTGGGCCTGGGCCAGGGCGGTCGCAAAGGCGATGCCCTCTTCGGTGATCTTGGAGAGGATGTAGTTGCAGGTGCCGTTGAGGATGCCGGTCATGCCCTGGATGACATTGCCCGCCAGCGCCTCGCGCAGGGTCTTGACGATGGGCATGCAGCCGCCCACGCTGGCTTCGAAGGCCAGGTCCACGCCGGCCGCGGCCGCCGCCTGGAAAATGGCGTTGCCGAAGGTGGCCAGCAGGGCTTTGTTGGCGGTGACCACGTGCTTGCCTTTTTCGATGGCCGCCAGCACCAGATCCTTGGCCAGGGTGGTGCCGCCGATCATCTCGATGACGATGTCGACGTGCGGATCGTTGACCACCTGCCAGGCATCGTCGATGAAAACCCCCGGATCGAAGGCGACGCCTCGATCCCTGGTCCGGTCGAGGTCGGCCACACGGCGCAATACCAGAGGGATGCCGGTGCGCTGTTGGATGATTTCCCGCTGGTGGATCAGCAGGCGGGCCACACCGGTACCCACCGTACCGCATCCCAACAAACCCAGTTGAACCGGTTGCATGTACTCGCTCCTTGCCATTGCCTTCAATGATGACGGGATATTTCGTATATCACCTCGCCCAAAGTCAATAGAAAAGGCTTTCCAAACTTTTCTTTTGACTTTTTAGGGCGCTCAGTTTATCGATTCAAGTGATTTTACGACGTTTTAAACAGGAGATCCCAGCATGAACAAACCCGTTACCTATACCGATGCCGGCGTGGATATCGACAAGGCCGATCAGTTGGTGCAATCGATTAAATCCATCGCCCAGCAAACCCGCGTCTCCGGCGTGATGGGGGAGATCGGGGGATTCGGCGGTTTGTTTTCGTTGAATGTCTCCAACATGGAAAGTCCGGTGCTGGTAAGTTCCACCGACGGCGTCGGCACCAAGCTCAAGATCGCATTCCTGATGGACAAGCACGACACGGTGGGCATCGACCTGGTGGCCATGAGCGTCAACGATATCGCCGTGCAAGGCGCCAAGCCGCTATTCTTCCTCGATTACCTGGCTACCAGCAAACTCGATGACCGCAAGGTGACCCAGATCATCCAGGGGATCGGCAAGGGATGCCAGGAGGCGCGCTGCGCCCTGATCGGCGGCGAGACCGCCGAGATGCCCGGTTTTTACGCCGACGGGGAATACGACCTGGCCGGTTTTGCCGTGGGCATCGTGGACAACAGCAAGATCGTGGATGGCTCCGAAATCCAGGTGGGCCACCAGATCATCGGCATCGCCGCCAATGGCGTGCACAGCAACGGCTTTTCCATGGTGCGCAAGATTTGCTTCGACCATCTCAAACTGACCGTGGATACACACGTGCCCGAACTGGGGCGAACCCTGGGTGAAGAGCTGCTCACGCCTACCAAGATCTATTCCGAAACGGTACAGAACCTGATCCGCGATCTTCCCATTCGCGGTCTGGCCCATATTACGGGGGGCGGCATCATCCTCAACACCCTGCGGATCATTCCCCAGGCCTGCGGCATCATGCTCAAGCGCGGCAGCTGGGACGTGCCGCCCATCTTCGATTTTCTCCAGCGCTCCGGCAATGTGGAAGAGAGCGAGATGCTCCGTGTCTTCAACAACGGCATCGGCATGGTGGCGGTGGTCCCGGATTCCCATGTCCAGGATGTACTGGCCCGATTGACCGCCATGCGGGAGAAGGGGTTTGTCATCGGACAGATCGTCGCCCGTGAAGCCACGGACGAGAGCCGGTTCGCCTGGATGTAAGCCGATGGAGAAGTGATACGGCCGATGTTTACCCGATTGCTTCAACGCCTGCTGGCTTGGCTCGCCAAAGGCGCCCAGGCCCAACCCCCCTGCCGGTCGTGAGCGCCCCGCAAGGCCACCGGGGCGGTGCCGTCCATAAAACGCAAGTAGTGTGCCGCTCGAAGAGCGCCGGAGCTTCCGCCCTGCCTCCTCTGCGCGCTGAAATCGCTGCATTATGAATGTACTCGGTATCGAATCATCGTGTGACGAAACCGCCGCCGCCGTCGTGGCCGACGGGCGGCGCATCCTCGCTTCGGTGGTGGCCAGCCAGGTCACGCTCCACCGACCGTATGGCGGCGTGGTCCCCGAACTGGCATCGCGCAGCCACATCGAAGCCGTTGCGCCGGTGGTCGATCAAGCGCTGGCCGAGGCCGGCCTGGCGCTGGCCGATATTCATGGGGTTTCCGTCACCCAGGGGCCCGGTCTGGTGGGCTGCCTGCTGGTGGGCTTCTGCTTCGCCAAGGCCCTGGCTTTTGCCCGGGGGCTCCCCTGGGTGGGAGTGGATCACCTGTCCGCCCACCTGTACTCGGCCCAAATGACCGCAGCGCCTCCCGGTTTTCCGCTGGTGGCGTTGCTGGCATCGGGCGGCCATACGGCGATTTACTTCCTGACATCCCCGGAGCACCAGGAGCTGCTCGGACAAACCCGGGACGATGCGGCCGGTGAAGCCTATGACAAGGTCGCCAAAATGCTGGGATTGGGTTATCCCGGCGGCGCGGCCATCGAGCGCCTGGCCGCCCAGGGAGACGCCCAGCGAATCGTGTTTACCAGGCCATATCTTGACAAGGATTCCCTGGATTTTAGCTTCAGCGGCCTCAAGACGGCCGTTTATCGCTACATCCAGACACATCCGCACGCCGTGGAAAAGAGTGCGGCAGACATCGCCGCGGGCTTTCAGGCCGCGGTGGCGGAAGTACTGATCCATAAGCTGCTCCGGGCCGCGGAAGTGAAGGCGTGCCCGCAGGTGGCGCTGGTGGGCGGCGTGGCCGCCAACGGCGGCCTGCGCCGGGGCCTGAACCAGGCGGCCGAAGCAAAGGGCCTGCGGGTATTCATTCCGCCCTTGACGCTTTGTGGCGACAATGCCGCCATGGTGGCGGCCTTTGGCTACCATGCCCTCGAGGCCGGCCGTGTCAGTCCTATGGATGCCGATGTATACTCGCGCCATCGGGGATAATGGACTATTATCCGCCCTCGGACGGTGGGGGGCGGGCGAGCTCTTCAATTCCAAAGACGAAATGCAAAGGATGAAAACATGAAAAGTTCTCACACGGAAGGACAAACCCCTGGCGAAGGCTGCTCGATGAAAGAACTCGTAGAAATAATGGCGCGCTCGCTGGTCGACAAGCCGGAGGCCATTTCCGTCAACGAAATCGGCGGCGCGCACTCGTCCATCATCGAGCTCAAGGTGGCCAAGGAGGATATCGGCAAGATCATTGGCAAGCAAGGGCGCACTGCCGATGCCATGCGAACCATCCTCAGCGCGGTGGCGGCCAAGCACAACAAGCGCTCCGTGCTCGAAGTCATCGGCTGACATCGGGGGCGATGATCGTCCGGTCCGCTTTCCGGAGTCGCCAGCAAGGAGAATCATTATGAAAAAAGTGGGCCTCGCCGCCGGCGCCATTGTTCTTCTGATGGTCGTGATCTTCGTGGTCTGGATTTTCAGCCGTCCCGAACGTGGGACCACCGGCGCGGTGAGTACCAACTTCAGATGGCTCGGGCCCAACGACAAGATCGTGGTCGACGGCTTCAACGATCCCAAGGTCCAGGGGGTGGCCTGCCATATCTCGCGGGCCGCGACCGGCGGCGTCAAGGGCGCCCTGGGCGTGGCGGAAGATACCAGCGATGCCAGCATCGCCTGCCGCCAGATCGGGCCGATCAGGTTTTTGGCTGAATTCAAGGACGGCGAGCAGGTCTTCGATGAAAGCCGCAGCCTCGTTTTCAAGAAACTGCAGGTGGTGCGTTTCTTCGACCGCGAACGCAACGTGCTGGTTTATGTCTCGTACAGCGAACGCGTCATGACCGGCAGTCCGAAGAACAGCATCAGTACCGTACCGGTCATGAATTGGCCGGGCCCTTGAACCGCGCTCACGCGGAAACGGCACCCATTTACCGTATGCTAAGGTTCACACCGCAAGAAAACGGTGCTTGGCGGCTGTAATGCGGCCCACCGAGGCCTGGCTGTGCTGCCACACTGCTTCGGTGGCATCCATCTTCTCCAGGATCGCCTGATGGGCTTCGGCGATCTTGGGGCTTGAATGACAGATCAGCAGAATGTCCACGGCGGCTGCCAGGCACTGGCTGACGATGACCGAAAGGTCGTGGTGTTTGACGATGGCACCCATGTCCAGGTCGTCGGTGAGCACCAGCCCCTCGAAGCCCAATCGCCCCCGCAGCAGATCATGGGCGATGGCCGGCGACAGGCTGGCCGGCCAGACGGAATCCAGGCGCGGATAGCGGATATGGGAGAGCATGATGCCCCCCACGTCGGCGTCGGCGGCGGCCTGGAATGGGATCAGGTCGCTGGCGAAGAGGGTTTCCGGCTCGATATCCAGTTCAGGCAGGTCTTCATGGGAGTCGAGCACCGTGCGCCCGATGCCGGGGAAGTGTTTGCCCACGGCGATGATGCCATGGGCCTGCAAGTGGTCGATGACCGTGACGCCCATGAGGGCCACCCGCCGGGCGTCGCCTGTGAAGACGCGCCGGCTCATCACGCTGGGGACCGCTTCCGGCGCCACATCCAGAACGGGCGCCATATTCATATTGACACCGATGCTTTGCAGTTCCCTCGCCGTGATCTGGGCGAAGTCGATGGCGTCTTGCACATCGACCATGGCCGGATTGCCGGGAAATTGGGTAAACGGCGGTTTGAGGCGGGCCACGACGCCCCCCTCCTGGTCGATGGCGATGAACAGCGGCGGCTGGCCGCTTTGTCGCGCATAGGCCTGGGCATCTTCGCACAGCCTTCGCACCTGCTCCTGGGAAACGATATTGCGTGAAAAGAGAATAAGGCCGCCGACCTGAAGCGTATCGATGGCATACCGCAATTCATCGTTGAACGCCGTACCGGTGAATCCGACCATCATCCGCTGGCCGGCCGATTGCCCTTCGGATAACATGTGCTGCGCTGTGGCGGGCATGCCTGGTTCCCTTTCTTTCCGATCGTCCATGCTCGTGCCGGAGATCAATTCCCCTGACGGCTCAACTGATACTTGTGCACCGCGGCCCTGTGCGCTCGATAGGATTTGGAAAAAGCATGGGTGCCGTCCTGTTTGGAGACGAAGTATAGGAAGTCGCTTTGCGCCGGGAACAAGGCGGCCTCGATGGCCGCATGGCCCGGATTGGCGATGGGGCCGGGGGGAAGCCCGGCGATCAAGTAGGTGTTATGAGGCGCCGGGGTTATCAAATGCTTGCGGGTCAGATTGCCGTCGAAATCCTTGATGCCGTAGATGACGGTGGGATCGCTTTCCAGGCGCATCTTTTTCTTCATACGATTGTGGAACACCGAAGAGATGAGGGGGCGCTCCTGGGGGGCGCCGGTCTCCTTCTCGATGATGGAGGCCAGGGTCACGACCTGGTGCACCGACATCTTGAGTTCGGCCGCTCGCTGGCGCCAGGCCTCGGGAAACTGGGTGTCGAAGCGCCGCACCATGGTTTCGATGATCTTGCGTGCGGTCACCCCCTTGGGAAAGTAGTAGGTGTCGGGATACAGATACCCTTCCAGGCTATCGACGCGGTGCCCCAGGCCGGCGGCCAGGTTGGGATCGTTGACCAGCTGGACGAACTCGGCGGCATCGGCCAGCCCCAGACGGGTGATTTCGGCCGCGATCTGCGCGTTGCTGAAACCTTCGGGTATCGTGAGGCGGTGCAGCAGTACTTTGTTGCGGACCAGGGTGTCGAGCACCTGCAACGGCGTCATGGTGCTTGTCAGAGCGTACTCTCCGGCCTTAAGCCGTTTGTCTTCGCCTCGCAGGCGGGCCAAGAATCGAAAGCGTTGTTCGCTGGAAACGATGTGCCGCCGCACCAATTCGTGGGTCACTTCATCGAAGCTCTGACCGGAGGCCACGGCGATGACCACGGGGGTGTCATCCTGGCCTGCCGGCCGGCGGGCGAAGTACTGAAGATCGATCCACACCCCGGCGGCACCGGCGATCAGAAGGACCAAAAGCATGAGGGTAACACGCTGCGCAACTTTCACTAAACTACATTTCCTTTGTGGATTGGCGCATTTGAAGCGAATCCAACATAAGCCATAGGTTCCTTTCTTGTCAATCTATTGCCTATCCCCGCAAAAGACCCTATCATGATAAAAAACGGGCCGATGGACTCAAACCCGCTGCCCGCGCCAACCGAGCGAAGGCGGATTATGACGCGACCAAAATTGAAATCGTTTCATCTCCAGCGCGAATGGTGCAAAGGGTGCGGCATCTGCGTGGCGTTCTGCCCTACCAGCGTGCTGGAGATGGATTCCCAGGGCAAGGCGACCGCCGTGCGCCTGGAAGCATGTATCGCCTGCGGCATGTGCATGCTGCGCTGTCCGGATCTGGCGATCACCGTGGAGACAACCGACAAAGAAGAAAAACCGTGACTCCCGTGCCGGCGGTGACGAGGGGGAGTCGCCTGTGCGAGGCTTTATGCCATCCAATGAACATGTCCGGTTCATCCAGGGCAACGAGGCCTGTGTGGAAGGGGCGCTGTATGCGGGGGTGGAATTTTTCGCCGGGTATCCCATCACGCCCTCTTCGGAAATCATGGAGCACCTGGCCCGTCGCCTGCCCCGGCGGGGCGGAAAATTCATCCAGATGGAAGATGAAATCGCTTCCATGTGCGCCATCATCGGGGCTTCGCTCACCGGCCGCAAGGTGCTGACCGCCACCAGCGGCCCCGGCTTTTCCCTGATGCAGGAAGCCCTGGGCTATGCCGTCATGGCCGAGATCCCCTGCGTGATCGTCAACGTGCAGCGTGGCGGGCCGTCCACCGGCCTGCCCACCCAGATCAGCCAGGGGGATGTCAACCAGGCCCGCTGGGGGACCCACGGCGATCATGCCATCATCGCCCTGACCGCCTCCAACCACCAGGACGTGTTCGCCATGACCGTGGAAGCCTTCAACATGGCCGAGACCTACCGCACCCCGGTGGTGCTGCTCTTCGATGAGGTGGTGGGCCACATGCGCGAGCGCATGGTGCTGCCCGAACCGGGGCAGATACCGCTGGTGGAGCGGCTGCGCACCTCGGTGCCCGAGGGGGTCGATTACCACCCCTACCTGCCCCGGGAAGACGGCCGGCTGCCCATGTCCGACTTCGGCGGCGTGCACCGCTACAACGTCACGGGACTTTATCATGACATGTGGGGCTTCCCTTCGGACAATCCCAAGGTGGTGCATGGCCTGATCCGGCACCTGGTGGACAAGATCGAAAACAACGTGGACAGCATTGCCCGCTATAAAGCGTACTATCTGGAAGACGCGCGCACCGTGATGGTTTCCTACGGCGCCACGGCCCGTTCGGCGCTGCACGTGGTGGAGAGCCAGCGGCGCAAGGGGCAGAAGTTCGGCCTGCTGGAGCTGCAGACCCTGTGGCCTTTTCCCTACGACATCGTGGGCGAAGCGTGCGGCCGCGCCAAACAGGTGCTGGTGGTGGAGATGAACATGGGCCACATCTGCGCCGAGGTCAAAAGGGCCTTGACCAACGCCGGCAATGTTTTCCTGATCAATCGCCTCGACGGCGTCTTCATCTCGCCCACCGACATCCGCCAGGCGTTGCGCCTCATCGCCGGCAGGGGGGTCTGACCATGACCATTCGCAAGTACCTGCGCGAACGCTTCTTCCCGCACATGTGGTGTCCCGGATGCGGCCACGGCACGGTGCTCAACGCCCTGGTGCGGGCCATCGAAACCATGGGCATGAGCCGCAACGAGATCGTGATGGTGTCGGGCATCGGCTGCTCGTCGCGCATCACCGGCTATGTGGACGTTCATACGCTGCACACCCTGCACGGACGGGCGCTGGCCTTCGCCACCGGCGTCAAGCTGAGCAAGCCCGAGCTGAACGTCATCGTGCCCATGGGCGACGGCGATGCACTGGCCATCGGCGGCAATCACTTCATCCACGCCGCCCGCCGCAACATCGCCATCACGGCCCTGGTGATGAACAACCGCATCTACGGCATGACCGGCGGGCAGTACTCCCCGCTCTCGGGGTGCGATGTCATGGCCGCCACGGCGCCTTACAGCACCATCGATCCGGCCTTCGATGTGGTGGCTTTGTCCGTTGCCGCCGGCGCGACCTTCGTGGCGCGCTGCACCACCTACCACGTCAAGGAGATGATCGATATCCTGCGCCAGGCGATTCTCCACGAAGGCTTTTCCGTGGTGGAGATTCTCAGCCAGTGCCCCACCTACTTCGGCCGCGCCAACAAGCTGGGCGATGCCGCCGAGATGCTGCGGGGCTTGAAGGAAGGCACGGTGCCCGTGGGATCGGAAGCCAAGCAGAAGAATCCCGCGTTGATCGAAAGGGGCATCTTCGCGCAGCAGGAGAAGCCTGAATACTGCGCCGAGTACGAGAAGATCATGCAGCGGGCGCGGGCGGGAAGAGAATGAGCGGTGAGCGGAGTCCAGAACGGAGGAGATCCAAATGAGCAGAACACGCTTGGTCTTTTCGGGGTCCGGAGGGCAGGGGGTGGTCACCGCCGCGATCCTGCTGGCCGAGGCCGCGGTGCTTCGGGAAAATCTCTTCGCCGTCCAGACCCAATCCTACGGAGCGGCGGCCCGGGGCGGTGCCACACGGGCCGATGTGATCATCTCCGCCGACAACATCAATTATCCCAAGGTGAACCAGCCCAACATCCTGGTGTGCCTGACCCAGGAGGCGTACAGCAAATACGCCCCGATCATCCGGCCCGGCGGATTGCTGCTCACCGACCTGCGCTATGTGAAGATTGAACGCAAGGTGGAGGCCCGCCAGCGCGAACTGCCCATGTACGACAGCGTCATGGAGAAGATCGGCAAGCCGGTGGTCTTCAATATCTGCATGCTGGGCGCGTTGATCGGCCTCACCCAGCTGGTGCGCGTCGAATCGATCCTTTCGGTGCTGGAAACCCGGCTGCCCGCCGAGGTGGTGGCGATCAATCGGCAGGCCCTGGAGCTGGGATTAACCCTGTCCCAGACCGCCCGACCCAGGGTGGCGTGACGACACGGTGTGGCAGGGGCCGTTGCCTGGATATGGAAAACGGTATCGGCCCGCCGGGGCACGATACCGTTTTCGATTCCAGAAAACAGGGTCACGTGGAGAGGGTCTTGATCAACTGCCCCATGTAATAGCGCGCGTGGCTGATGGGCGCGGCCATGTCGGCGCGGTGATTGGCCAGAATACCGTCCAGGCTGGCATTGGTCACCACCCAGGGTTCCAGGGAAGCGGCCAGGCGGCAGTAGGTGATGGCGTGGTGCAGCAACTCGGCGCCGCGTCGATTTTCCAGGGTGGGCGCAAAATCGCGTTGGGCCGCTTCCAGTATCGTGGCCATGGCGCTGGCCACGCCCTTGGCGTAGTAAAAGTAGTTGTCGGCCTTGAAAAAGCCCACCTTGGAGCCGTCCGTCTCCTTGAATTTGACGAGGTTCTCGTCGCAGCTGCCCAGCAGATCTTCATAGGCCGAGAAGAGCGGAATGATATTGTCGGTGCGAATGTGAAAGGACGCTTTTTCGGCCATGAGCTTCTTCTTGTAAAGTTCCAGCTCGTCGAGGCTCTCCTTGTACTTGGATTCCGGAGAGGGGAACCAGTAGCTGTCGGCTTTGACCATGAGAAAGTTCATGGCGTTTTCGAGGTTGCGGTCGAAGGCGTCGTTGTAGCCGGTGCGTGAAATGCGTTCGGCCAGCTGCACCACCGTTCGGCGGGTGACTTCCAGAACGCCCAGCTGGAACTCATTGACGTTGTCGGTGACGTTGATGATGTCGTTGGGGCGCCATCCATAAAAGCGCTGATTGAGTTCGTAATCCATGGGGGCGATGACCGCCTCCACGAAGACGACCCCCACCGGGCGTTTGTCCTGGGTTTGGCCGGGTTTGGGCGCATGGGCCGCGGGGACCGTCGTGTGGGCGCTGGGCGGCGGCGCGACCACCTGTGGGGGCGTGACCGCTGGAACGGATTGAACAGGCACGGGCGCGGCCGCATGCGGTTCGCTCTGGGCGGGCGCCGCCGCCTGGGGGGCAGGGGCGGCCGGCGGCTCCACCTGGAACTCGGCGGCCGCGGGGCTGTTCTGGGCCGTGGTGGCCTCGTTTTGGATTGCGCTTGGGGGCAGCGGCGGCGTGGGCAGCGGCGCCGGAGCGGCCGGCGGCGGCTCTTCGGCGGGTTTGAGGGCCAGGGCAGCCGGCTTTTCGGAAGCGTCCTGCTCTTTCCAGGTCTGCCATCTGCCCAGTTGCTCGATTCCCAGGGAGATGGCGTACAAAAGGGCTGCGATGATCACCAGGGCGAAGATCGCGCGTTTAAAAAAGAAGACGGTGAAGCCTTTTTTGCTGGGGGGGGTCTCTTTGGATTGCTCGGCCATGCTCTTGTCTCCAGATCGCGGATCGGCACGGGCAATGCCTGCCGGCCGACCATGATGCCCTTCGCAGGTCAATTCGTCTTACGCCGGATGAATCCCGCCGGTTTCGTCACGAAGTCGGTTGCTTGCGCAGTTTGCGCAGGTCGCCCACCCGGATGGTCAGTTGGGTGGCGTCAAAATATTCGATGAGTGGTATCACAAATTTCCGTGAAGCTCCAGTCATATCCTTGAATTGCGGCGTCGAGATCTCTTCATGGGCGGTAAGGTATGCCACCAGTTTTTGCTTCAAGTCCAAAAGGTGCCGCTGGTGGCAGTAGTACTCTTCCCTGATCTTGACGATCAGGCCTTCGTTGACCAGCAGCGAAAGCACCTGTCGGGCCGGTTCCAGGGGGGTGTCGAGCGTTTCGCACAGCTCCTTGAAAGAGGGCGGGGTAATTCCGCCGGCGTCATAGGCCGAGAGGATCTTGGCCCGCAAGGCGCTCTGGTCCACCCGCAGCGCCACCCGGTGGGCGGCCAGCCGAACCAGATCTTCCTCGGCGGCAATCTCGCCTGCCTTGATCATCTGCTGAAGGGTCAGGGTGAAGAGCTTGATATCCACCGCGGCCGGCAGCCGGGACTTGAGCTCCTCCTTGGGCATGCCCTGTTTCAACGGGTTTTTCCGGTGGTAGGCCGCCAGTTGGTCGCGCAGCTCTTTTTGCAGGGCGCTGAAAGTGACGGCATGGATGTAGCGCCGTTTCTCCCGGTCGATCTGCACGGCTGTCTTCTGGCTCATCAGGCTCTGCAGCAGCCGGTCCAGCTGCTTTTCAGGCAAATTGGCCATGAGCATCAACTCGCCGAAGGAACAGCCGCCATACCCGGCCGCCTCCACATGGTGGGCCAGCACCTGCTCGGGCGGCGCGTCGGCGAGGGCGTTGAGTCGCTGGATGGTCTCGGTCTGGGTGCTTTTGTGCTTGGGGGCGATGGGGTTGAGCACCTGGCCGCCGCCCACGGTGCGCACCGGTGAATAACTCCGCAATACGTAATGGTCGTCTTTGACCAGGGTGACCGGCGTCTCGAGCCGGATCTGCACGATGGCGCTCTCGCCGGGTTGGAGCTCCTCGCGGTCCAGCAGGGCCACGATGCCCAGGATTTCGTTCGTTCCGGCGTGAAAGCGCACCCGCGAACGGTTTTTCAGCGCCTTGGGGTTGCTGGGCAGGTAGTGCAGGGCCGCGTCGATCATGTAGCTGGGCACCAGGGCCTCGGGGGTGGCGATGACGTCCCCGCGGTTGACTTCCGCTTTTTCCAGGCCTTGAAAGTTGATGGCGGTGCGCATGCCGGCTTCGGCCGCTTCGACACTCTGGTTGTGGACCTGCAGGCCGCGCACCTTTGAGGTAAGGCCCGAAGGGTAGAGCATGACCTTTTCGCCCACGGCCACTTTGCCCGAAATCAAGGTTCCGGTGATCACCGTGCCGAAACCCTTCATGGTGAAAACACGGTCCACCGGCAGCCGGAAGATGCCGGCCGAAGTGCGGGGCGGGATTTCGGCGCTGATGCGTTCCAATGCCTGGGTCAATTCGGCCACGCCCTGGCCGGTGGCGGAGGAGACCGGCAGCACCGGGGCCCCCTCCAGGAAGGTGCCCTGGGTGAACTGGGCCACCTCCTCCTGCACCATGGCCAGCCATTCGGCGTCCACCAGGTCGATCTTGGTCAAAACCACCAGGCCGTAGCGCACCCCCAGCAGGATGCAGATCTCCATATGCTCACGGGTCTGGGGCATGATGCCTTCGTCGGCGGCGATCACCAGGGCGACCAGGTCGATGCCCGTGGCGCCGGCCACCATGTGCTTGACGAATTTTTCATGGCCGGGCACGTCCACGATGCCCAGGCGCTGACCGTTGGGCAGCGTGAGGTAGGCAAAGCCCAGCTCGATGGTGATGCCGCGCAGTTGTTCTTCCTTGAGCCGGTCGGTGTTGATGCCGGTCAGGGCTCGCACAAGGCTGGTCTTGCCGTGATCGATATGACCGGCGGTGCCCAGAATGATCTGTTTCACGGGGGCGTGCTCCTTTTACTTCTTGCGGCGGCGCAGATATTCGGTGACATAGGAGAGGCCCACCAGAATCACGCACAGCAGCGCCACGACGGCCGGGTGTGCTTCGGGGTAGAAGAAACGCATCAGCAGGATGCCGAAGACGACACCCAGAATTGCGCGGATGACCAACGTCTGCAGGGCCGGCATGGTCCTTCCCTTCCTGTCGCCGTAAGGGCCTGCGGCCAGACAGGCTGTGGCCGCGACGCACGGCATTTATCGCGTGGGGCGCCGCACGAATCGGATCTGAAGTTCGATGGGGCCTACCTTGATGGTGTCCTCATGGTTCAGCTTGGTGGGGGCCGTCACGGTTTCCTCGTTGACTTTGGGTTTGAGCCGGCCGCCCTTGTATTCGAGAACATAGCCTTCGTGTTTCTTGGTGATGGTCGCGCTCGGCTCGCCGGCCAGCAGGGCCCAGAATCCGGTGATCTTGATATCCGCAGCCTTGTTCTTGCCGATGGCCACCGGGCGGTCGCTCAATTCAAAATCTTCACGACCGCCGGCGATGAATGAGAGGTAATCGAACCCCAGCCATTGGGGTTGGGCCTCTTCCCGTTCGATCACCATGGTCTGGTCGGCGTCCATGGGCGCCGGCGAGTGGGCCATCAGCTGGTCGGCCTTGCCTTCCAGCGATAGGGTTTCATGCAGATCGACGATGAGGATGTGCTTGCCGATGGTGATCCAATCCTGATGGGCCAACTGGCATTCGGTCACGCGCTCATTGTTGACCAATGTGCCATTGCGGCTGCCCAGGTCGGTGAGAACCAGTTTCTGGCCATCCAAACGCACGGCGGCATGATGGGCGGACACGGCCAGGTTGTCGATAACGATGGGATTGTTGGGATGCCGGCCGATACCGATCTGCTGCCCGGGAGATATCATGTGCGTGCTGAGGATGTTGTTGTTGAACGACAGTATCAATCGCGCCATGCTGGCTCCTTTACGGCAATGGGGACTGTGGATTGTGTTGCCTGCCTCAGTCGTAAAAATCATTGTTTCAAGGGCTTGTCAAGGCTGGCCTATGTAAATTCGAACTGGTCCTGAGGCTTTCTTTTATAGTAAAGTGTTTCAAACTGAGGAGATTCCATGTCCGGTGGCTTCGGGTTGTTCTTCAAACGTCATGTCGGGTGGATGGCGGTTGCCATGGCCGCATTTTTTCTGGCATTCGCCGGTTATGGGGCGATTTGCTGGCGCACCGGCCTGGCCATCGAGCAGCTGCGCAGGCAATGGACGGACCATGCGCATGATCTGGCGCGGTCCATCAACCCTGAACGGGTCCAGGCGTTGACATTTACCGGGGATGATGCCGACCGGGCCGAATTCCGAACGTTGTGCGCTCAAATGACGGCCTACAAGTCCGTCACCGGCGCACACGGGATTTGGAGCGCCTCCCTGCGGGACGGCCGCTACCGCTTCGGCCCTTCCACTTACTACCTGGAAGATCCCCCCTCCTTCGCGCCGGGAACGTTCTGGGAGTTCCCGCCGCCCAACTTCAAATACCTGCTAAAAACCGGCGGCGTTTTCAACCCGCCGCCCCAAGCGGATTCCCGGCGCCAAGCCGTCACCGCCGTGGCTCCGGTGCGGGATCCCCGCTCCGGCCACCTGCTGATGGTAATGGGAATTGAAATGGACGCCGGCCAATGGCAGACGGCTGTGGACCGGGAACGCCGCCTTCCGATCCTCACCATTCTGGGTTTAATGGCCATTCTGGCTTTGGGGGCTGGTGCGATGGCTTGGCGCCACCGGTCGGCGTCGAGCCGCCCACTGCGCTGGCGCGCCTTGGAAGTGTATGCCCTGGCGGCTTTCGGTCTCGTTCTGACGCTGGTGGCCGCCTGGGCTTTCGATGACAATCAACGCAATCTGGGGCGACAGCAATTCCGGCAGCTGGCCCAGGTGGACTTCGATCTGGTTATAGAAGCCTTCCGGGACATTCAGACCCACAAACTGGAGGCCCTGGCCCATTTTTTCGAGAGCTCCCAGGAGGTGAGCCGCGGGGAGTTCCGGCGGTTCACGACCGGCATGGCCCGTCGCAGCTGGATAGAGGGCATCGCCTGGATACCGCTGGTGCCGGCGTCCCAACTGTCTGAATGGCAAGCGCGCGCCCGGGCCGAAGGCCTCGATCATTTTGCGGTCTGGCAGCAAGGCCCGGATGGCGGCCGTCAAGCGGTTTCAGGGCGTTCGATTTACTTCCCCGTGTGGTTTGTGGAGCCGCAGCCGGAAAACGCGGCGGCCCTGGGATTCGACGTGGGCTCTGAAAGCGCGCGTCGCCAGGCGCTTGAATCCGCCGTCGCCACCGGCCTGCCCGCCATCAGTACGCTGGTGCGGCTCGTGGGCCAAAAGGTCGACAGGCAAGGGTTGATCGTCTTCCAGCCGATCTATTCCGGGGAAGGCATGTCCAAGCAACTGGAAGGCTTCGGCCTGGCGGTTGTGAACATAAAATCGCTCTTGCATGTGGAGACCGCCGGCGGCCTTATGGAAAGCCCTACCACAGTGGCGGCGTTTTACCAGTTGCCGCCGGGACAACCGCCCGTCTTAATCGCCGACGGCTCATCCGGAGCGGGTCCGGCGCCTTCAGAAACCGTCGGGAGTTTGTCGCCGGCCGATCCGGACCATGCTCCCCCCGGCCTCACCTTTCCCGTTTTCACCTTCGGGCAAGCCTACGCCCTGGTCATTCATCCCAGTTCCGGCCTATTGGCGGCATTGCCTGTCGGCGCTTTCTGGATCGCGCTGGCAGTGGGGGCCTCACTCACCGCCGTGACTGCCGCCTTCACCCATTTTCTGCTGCGCCGGCGGGACCTTCTGGAGGCCCAGGTACATGAACGCACCGCGGAATTGAGGGCTACCTTATATAGTATCGGCGATGCCGTGGTCACCACAGATACCCGGGGGCGCATCCGCCAGATGAATCCGGTGGCCGTGGCCCTCACCGGATGGCCGGAAGCCGAGGCCGGCGGAAAAGCGTTGGCGGATGTATTGCGCATCAGCAGCGACCGTGACGAACAGGAACCGAACTTGCTGGCACGCGTGCTGAGCGGCCAGGGTCCGGAAGGAGGCCACGCCAACGAGGCCTGGTTGATGGATCGCCTTGGCGGCCGCAGGCCCATCGATTACAGTGGAGCGGCCATCCGGGACGACCGGGGCGAGTTTGGCGGTGTGGTGCTGGTGTTGCGGGATATAACCGAACGTCGGGAGGCCCAGGCCGCCCTGCACCAGCAAAACGACCTGCTGTGGCGCATCACCGATACCAGCCCGGTGGGCATCGTGGTGGCCGATGGCCAAGGCCGCGTCACCTTTGTCAACGGCACCGCCGAAACCATCACGGGGCAAGGTCGGGAGGGGTTTATCCATCGAGTTCACGAGGAAATCCCCTGGCGGCTTTTGGCGATCGACGGCGGACCGCTTACCATGGATGCTTTGCCCTTCCGCAAGGTGATGGCTGCCCGGGGCCCGATTTTCGATGCCCAGTATGCCCTGGACCGGCCGGACGGCAAGCGGGTCCTGCTCTCCGTCAATGGGGCGCCCCTGCGCGATACGGACGGCCAGATCTGCGGGGCCGTATTTTCGTTGACCGATATCACCGCCCAGCAGCAGTTGCAGGAGAATCTTCTCCAGGCCCAGAAGATGGAGTCGGTGGGCCGGCTGGCCGGGGGGGTGGCCCATGACTTTAACAACATGCTGAGCATCATCAACGGCTATGCCGAAATGCTGCTCGCCCGGATGGCCCCCGACGATCCCGATCGGGGGGAAATCGGGGAGATCCTGGCGGCGGGGCGGCGTTCGGAAAGCCTGGTGCGGCAGCTCCTGGCCTTTGCCCGCAAGCAGACCATCGCCCCGGTGCGCCTGGACCTCAACAGAACGGTGACCGCGACGCTCAAGATGCTCTCCCGGCTCATCGGCGAGGACATCAAGCTGATCTGGGCGCCCAGGCGGGAGATCTGGCCGGTGCGCATCGACCCTGCCCAACTGGACCAGATTTTGAGCAACCTGGTGGTCAATGCCCGGGACGCCCTCTCCGGCGGCGGCAAAGTGACCATCGAGACCGGGACCGCCTCCTTCGACGCCGCCTATTGTGAAATCCACGCCGGTTTCCAGCCCGGGGATTATGTGCTGCTGGCCGTGAGCGACGACGGATGCGGCATGGATCGGGAAACCCTGGCGCACGTTTTCGAACCGTTCTTCACCACCAAACCCATGGGGCAGGGCACCGGGCTGGGGTTGGCCACGGTGTATGGCATCGTGCGCCAGAACCATGGATTTATCAATATTTACAGCGAGCCGGGCCAGGGCACGACCATCAAGGTGTACCTGCCGCGCTTCGATGAGGCGCCTGCGGTCGAGGCCCAGGCGGAGTCGCTCCAGGGGACGCCCGCCGGCACCGAAACGATCCTGCTGGTGGAAGACGAAGAGGCCTTGCTCAAGCTGGCCGAACTGCTTCTCAAAAAGCTTGGCTACACGGTTCTGGCCGCCGCAACGCCTGCCCAGGCGGTTGAATTGGCCCATTCCCACCCGGGTCCCATCGATCTGCTGATGACCGATGTGGTGATGCCCGAGATGAGCGGTCGCGACCTCTGGCAGCAGCTCAGTGCCCTGCGCCCAACCCTCAAGTGCCTTTTTATGTCCGGGTACACGGCCGATGTGATCACCCACCATGGCATTCTGGACTCGGGCGTACACTTTCTGCAAAAACCCTTCCAGAAAAGCGTCCTGGCCCTGAAACTGCGCGAAGCCCTGGGCTCATCCTGATCGGCTCATCGCTTTGACATGGCGCCCCAATGAGTTAATTTGATGTATAATGACTCAATGCTGGAGATGCCCAGCGATCATCGATGTGCTTGTCGACGATAAGGAGGTCCGCCCATGGTGAATCGAAGGAAAGATAAATGGCTGCGGGCTTTTTGTCCGGAAGATGCCTGCCTGGCCGAAGAAGAGCGGTTCGAGGTGATCGAATCCGCCGCCAAAGACCAAGATGATAATGGAAGCATCTGGTTGAAGTTCTTCTGCCCTGAAGCCGCTTGTGAAATCGAAGAGGCAAGCCAATTGCCCTGAGAAAATGCCGGCCGGAAGGTCGCCTTCCGGCCGGCCGCTCCCATTCACTCCGTCTCGGGTTTTCCCACCACCGCCTGCACCAGGACCTTGTCGATGCGCCGGCCGTCCATGTCCAGCACTTCGAAGCGGATGTCCCGATATTCAAAGTGCAGTCCGGCTTCCGGCACCCGGCCGAGGTGGTGCATGACGAATCCGGCCATGGTGTAGACCCCCTCTTCATTGCTCAACTCTGTGATGCCGGTACGGGCTTCGAATTCGTCGATGGGCAAACCCCCATCCACCAGCCAGGAACCGTCCTCTCTCAAAAGAAGGGTTTGCTCCTCTTCCTCGCCATACTCCGGCAACTCGCCGGCGATGGACTCGAGAATATCGGTCAGGGTGATCAGCCCTTCGGTGGTACCGTGTTCGTCGACCACGACGGCCACATGCAGCTTTTCGCTTTTGAACCTTTCCACCAGCCTTAGCACCGGCAGCCGTTCGGGCACGAAAAGCACCGGCTTGGTCAGCGACCTCAGATCGAAGGCTTCGCACCGCAGGGCCAGGGGTAGAATATCCTTGGTGTGAATCACGCCCAGGGGCCGGTCCACATCGCCGTCGCACACCAGCAGTTTTGAACAGCGGTTGGCCGAAAACAGTTCGAAGATCTCCTGGCGCCCGGCGTCTACATCGATCCAGGTGAGGTCGGTGCGGGGTGTCATGATGATGCGCACCGGGCGGTCGTCCAGGCGCAGGACCCCTTCGATCATCTCCCGCTCCTGGGGGGCGAAGATGCCGGTCAGCGTACCCTCGGCGATCAACGCCCGGACCTCTTCCTCGGAAACCCGTGGCGTCCGGAGCTCCTTCAGATGCAGGAACCGCAGCAGCGTTTCGGAAGATAGCCTGAGCACCCACACCAAAGGCGCGGCCATGCGCGCGAGCCAAAGCATGGGCCCGGCCACCCGCGCGGCGACCCGTTCAGGCTGTGAGAGCGCGATTCTCTTGGGTACGATTTCACCTATGACCAGCGACAGATAGGTGACGGCGGCCATGGTGAACACCATGGCCAGGCCATCGCCATAGGGGGACAGCCAGGAGACGCCCAAGCCGCCCAGCCACCGGCTCAGGCGGTCGGCCGCGGTGGCGCCGCTGCAGGCACCGAGTAATATGCTGGCCAGGGTGATGCCGCTCCGGACGGTATACAAAAAGCGGCTGGGATCTTCCTTGAGCGTCAGCAAGGCCTTCACATCACGGGCGCGCAGGGTGTCGAGTTGCTTGATGCGCGTGTTGCGGGAGGAGACCACTGCCAGTTCGGACATGGCCAACACGCCGTTGAGCAGGATGAGCACAAAGAGAAGAAGCATCTCCAGATACAACATGCATCGACCTTTCTGCACGGGCGCTCCGGGTTTGGAAAACGCCGGTGAAAAGGGGCGGCTCGCCGCCTTGTGGAGTGAGGCCATAGCTATATGGGAATGGCTGCGGCCCGTCAAGTCGGAGCGGTCGGGGATACTGAACGGCTATTACGGTTTTTGATAAAATGATGATTGTGCTTTTGCCGGGAACCGGTTAGTATTTCCTCAATCATTACCGAAATATCCTCCCAACTTTCGGAAGGCGGTACAAGGGGTGATGCGGGAAAAGAGGTTGCTGGAAAGACTGCGCGCCATGGATCAGTTCCCGGACTGGCGGGGTGAATCCGACCCCAGGACCGCCATCGCCTCGGTGATTGATCACCTGATTAAAATACTCAACACGCGCCAGGGCAGTGCGCCCACTGCCCCCGATCTGGGAATGCCCGATTTCACGAGCCTGGTCGGTTCCCTGGATGCCGATTCGCTTCCCGAAATGGAGCAAACCCTCACCCAGGTGATCACCAGATACGAACCGCGTCTGACCGCTGTCCAGGTCGATTTCGAGCCCCAGCCGGACAAGCCGTTCATGGTCGCTTTCAGGCTGGCCGCCAAGGTCCGCCTGGATGCGCGCGAAGTGCCGGTGGTCTTCGAAACCGTGCTGGATTCGGATGGCCACATTACCATCATGGAGTAATATCAGGTGATCGGAAAGTACTACGAAAGAGAATTAGCCCATCTGCGCACCCTGGCACTGGAGTTCGCCGAGGCCCATCCGGCCCTTGCCCCCATGCTCAGCGGTCAATCCACCGACCCGGATGTGGAGCGTTTGCTGGAGGGCACAGCTTTTCTGTCCGGTCTGATTCACGAGAAGCTGGACGGCGATTTTCCGGAAATCGTGCATGGCTTGATCCAGCTCATATTTCCCCACTATCTGCGGCCGATCCCTTCGGCGACCCTGATGCGCTTTGTCCCCAAACGCAGTCTGCGCGAGACCATTGTCGTCCCAAAAGGCACCGCCATCGATGCGGTGGCCTCGGAAGAGACCCGCTGCACGTTCACCACCTGTTCCGACGTGGCCATTTCTCCCATGACCGTCGCCGGGGCGGGATTCGAGAGCGCCGGCGGCGCAGCGGGGGTGCTGCGCGTGGAGCTGCGGTTGGAGGGGATGGGCCTCTCCGCCTTCAAACCCGATGCCATCCGTTTTCATCTGGCCGGGGTTTATACCGGAGCCTCCCGGCGCTATTGGATCCTGTTCACCCGGCTGCGCGATCTGCGCCTGGTGACGCCGGAGGGCCGAAGCATTTCCCTGGGCCGGCGGGCATTGCGGCCGGTGGGGTTCGACCCGGCCGATACCCTGATTCCTTATCCGGATCGTTCGTTTCCCGGCTACCGCATCCTGCAGGAGTATTTTATTCTGCCGGAAAAGTTCTTGTTCTTCGACGTTACGGGCTTGAACCAGTGGCATAACCGGGGGGCCGGGGCCGGTTTTCGGCTCGAATTCGAATTCGCCAACCTTCCGGCCGATCTGCCGCCCATGCGCGAAGAACATTTCCAGCTCTTCGTCAGCCCGGCCCTGAATCTTTTTCCCCACCAGGCCGATCCCATCGTGCTGGACCACAAGCGGGCGGAATATCTCATCCGGGCCGGCGGCGGCAATCCGCGAAATTATCAAATCTATGCGGTGAACAGGGTGACCGGCATTGGCCAGGGCACGGTGCGCGAGCGCGAGTACCAGCCCTTCGAGCTTTTCAATCCCCAGGTGGACACCGCACCGGTCTACGCCCTGCACCATCGGCTTTCGCCCCTGGACGGCAAAGCCGAGCTGCATATCTCCGTAGCCTATCCCGGTGGCCAAGAAGATCCGGCCCCGGAGACCCTCTCTCTGGAGATCATGTGCACCAACGGCACGCTGCCGGAAATGCTGCGGCCCGGAGATGTGCGGCTGCCCACCGAGTCTTCCCCCGAACTGGCCGAATTCTCCAACCTGAGGGCGCCCACCGCCCCGGTGCAACCGCCGCTGGGCAAGAATCTGCTCTGGCGGCTGCTGTCCCACCTCTTTCTGAATTATCTCTCCATGGCCAATGCCGAAAACCTGCGCGCCGTGCTCAAACTCTATATCTTTACCGAAACGCGCGACCGGGCCGCGGTAATGGCCAACCTGCAGCGCGTGGAGAGCATCCAGGAGCTTTCGGTGCAGGCCTCGGACCGCTTCGTGGGCGGACACCTGCTGCGCGGCCAGGAGATCCTGATCCGCATGGACCCGCGCGGTTTCGCCGGTGAGGGGGATCTGTATCTCTTCGGTTCGGTGCTGGACGTTTTTCTGGGCAATTACGCCGCCATCAATGCGTATACGCGGCTGACCGTCGAAGATACCTTACGTAAGGAGCGATTGACATGGCCCATCCGTCTGGGCGACCGGATCCTGCTGTAGGCGCCGCCGGTCGGGATGGCGCCGCCAGAGGCGCCGGCATTCTGGAAGCGCTGCGCAACAATCCGAGGGAATTTTCCTTCTCCCAGGCCATTCGGCTGCTCAAGCAGGCCTATGGCGCCGGCGGTTCCCAGGGAGGCCAGGCGTTCCTGCGCGATCAGTTGCGTATCCGCCCTTATCTTTCCCTGGGCTTCCCGCCCAATGACCTGGTGACGGTGGAAGAATTTCCCCGGGCCGACCCGGATGGGCCCGATGCGGGCCGCCGCTTCCGCCTCACCGCCACTTTCCTGGGGTTGTACGGCCCCTCCTCACCGCTGCCCACCTACTACACCGAGGAGCTGCTGGCCGAGCAAAGCGAAGACAAAAGCGTCAGCCGCGACTTCGTGGATATTGTGAATCACGGCTTCTTCCTGCTCTTCGCCCTGGCCGACGGCTACTACCGATTGAGCCGGCGGATCTGCGAGGACCAAGATCCGGACCTCATGGCGCGTCTGTTCGCCCTGGCCGGCCTGGGCCATGACGCGTTGCTGCGGGATGCCTTCAAAAGCCCGGGCACTGTGCTCAGGATGATGGGGCTGTTGACCCAGTTCCCCCGATCGGCCGTCGGTTTGCGGGGGCTGCTGGCCGACCGTATCGGCGTACCGGTGCAGGTGCTGCCGTGCCAAGCGCGCCAGGCACCCATCCCCCTGGATCAATGCTGCTGCCTGGGACGGGAAGAAAATGGGCTGGGACAAGCCAGTTGGCTGGGCTTTACGACCACCGATGCCATGGGTAAAATCGTCATCGTCTGCGGCCCCCTGGATGCCCCGGCCTACCAGGGACTCATGCCCGGCCGGCCCGATTTCGAAGAATTGCAGACCCTGATCCGGTTTTACTGTACGCAACCCCTGGAATTCGATCTAATCTTCGTCCTGGGCCCTGGAGAAGCCCAGCCCGCCCGGCTGGGGGAGTCATGCTGGTCGCAGCTGGGGTGCGATGCCTGGCTGGCGCCGGATTCCCGGTCGGAAACCCGGGCCGTCCTTCCCCGGAGTGCACCGGACACTTCGAATCCTCAACCAAGGAGCTCGATCCGATGACCGTAACCAAAAGCCCTGCATTGTTGTGGCTGGGGGCGGCCTTTTTCCTGAGCCTTGCGGCTTGCGGCGGCGCAACCTCCGCGGCCAGGCCCGAATCCCGACAGAACGCGCCCAGCCCCGAACTGGTCCAGTGGACCTATCAGCCCAACGGTCTGACCCTGAATCTTACGGCCGAGGCGGACCTGAATCCTTTCGAGGGGTTTACCCACAACCTGCTGCTGTGCGTCTATCAGTTGTCCGACCCGACGCTCTTCGAAGCTTTGAGCGCCAGTGAGGGCGGCATCGAAAAGCTGCTGACCTGTGCCTCCCTGGACCCCGGCATGGTCGAGGCCCAGCGCCATTTCGTCAGCCCCGGAGAGTCCACGCACCTGGTGCTGGCCCGGGCCGCCGGCGCCCGGTATGTGGGCCTGGTGGCCGGATACAATGACTTGCAGCCCGGAAAGGCCACCGCCCTGCACCCCTTTCCGGTGACCGCCCACCGTCACGGGTGGTGGCCCTGGTCCAAGGCGTACGCCCCGGGAACCCTGACCCTCCAGATCTTGCTGAACGCCAATTCCATTCATAGCACGGGAGTCGAACAATGAGCGATGGTCCGATCTACTGGCACCCGGGACTATTTCTGCAGCCCCAGCATTTCCAGATCCTGCAGCGCCAGACGAGCGAGGCCCTGGCCTCGGTGACGGCGCATCTCGTCCCCTATTTCTGGGGTGTGGCCGCCTGTTCGGTGAATACGGCGGCCCTGTCCGCCGGGCGCCTGGAGCTTTCCGGGATCCAGCTGGTTTTTCCCGGCACGGCCGAACTGATTGCCTATCCCGGCAACGCCGTCTGCGCGGGGCGCCAGATCCCCCTGGAAGCCATCCCCGTGGACGGCGCCCTGAACGCCTATGCCGGCCTGCGGGCGGTCAAGCCCGGACAGCCCAATGTCACCGTGGGCGAAACGGCGGACCAGATGGCCGCCGCCGCCACGCGCCTGGCAGTACCGGTGGCGCCGGAAGCCGTCCCGGACATTTACGGCTCGGGACCTGCCGCCCAGGTGCGGCGCATGGTTTATGTGTTGAACCTGGTTTTCGAGAGCGAGCGGGACAAAACCGGCGACATGGACCTGGTGCCGGTGGCCCGACTGGTTCGCGAGGGTGACAAGATCGCTCTGGATCCCCGGTTCGTCCCCCCTTGCCTCAACATCGCAGCCGCCCCCATTCTGGCCGCCATGCTGCGGGAGGTGCGGGACCGCGTCCTGGGACGGGCCCGCCAGCTGGAAGGCTACAAAAATCTTTCTGCCAAGGCAGCGGCATCGTCCGATTTCACCCTGCTGCTTTTAGGGCTGCGCACCCTGTCCCGTTTCGCCGCACGGCTGGACCACGCGGTGGCGGCTCCCTGCCTCTCTCCCTGGGAGGCTTACGGCCTGCTGCGGGAACTGGTGGCCGAACTTTCGGTCTTCTCCCTGAACATCGGCGTGCTGGGGGAGGATTGGCAGGATAAGCGACAAGTGCCCGATTACACCCACAACGATCCGGCCGCCTGCTTCCGCGCCGCCTGCGATGTAATCGCCCGCCTGCTCGAGGGGATTTCCGCCGGGCCGCGCTTCGTAACCCGCTTCACCTTCGAAGAACCTTACTGGAAGGCCCAGATACCGCTACCGGTGTTGACCGAGATCAAAACCGCCGGTGGAGAAATATGGCTGGTGCTGCAATCCGCCGGGATGGCGCCGGAGAAATTGAAGGAGTCGGCCGCGCGGCTGCTCAAACTCTCGCCGCCCGGAGGAATGGCGTCGCTCCTGGTGCGGGCGCTGCCGGGCCTTGCCCTGACCGCCTCGGAGAGCCCGCCGCCGGGTATGCCCCGCATGCAGGGGGCCGTCTACTTCCATGTCGGCCGGGATTGCCCCTTGTGGGGCGAGGTGGAAAAAGATGGCAGGCTGTGCATGCACTGGAGCGGCGCCCCCCAGGACCTGGACGCCCAACTGGCCGTGCTCGGGAGGTGACCGATGGCATTGATCGACCATTTTCTGCCACCCATGGCTTTCGCGGCCATGCTGGCATCCGAAGAAAACCTGGCGGCCACCGCTTATGAGACCGCCCGGGCCGACATGGACCGGCTGCTGGATCAGGCCGTGGCCAAGGTGAGCCCGGAAAAACCGGACCTGGCCGAAAGCGCGCTGTTCGCCGTCTGCGCTTTCGCCGATGAAGCCATCCTGGATTCGGCCTGGCCCGGCCGGGATGCCTGGATGCGCTGCAAACTGCAGGAGAGCCGCTTCCACACCGCCAACGCCGGCCTGGAATTCTACGAACGCTTGGAGCGACTGCGCGCAGACGAGCCGCCCGAGACTGAAGCCGGAAATCCGCCGGCCGAAGAGGAATCCGTCCGGGATGCGGATCAGCGCGAACTTTTAGAAGTCTACGTGGCTTGCCTGACCCTCGGCTTCCGGGGCAAATACAACGATCCCCAGGGTCAGGCCCAGGTCGATCATCTGGCCGGCGACCAGTTGCGGCGACTGCTGGCCGACAACAGCCTGCCGGACGAGAAAGTCTTCCCCGAAGCGTACACCGATGCGCTGCCGGCGGCCAGGCGCTCCTGGTTCACGCCGGTCGCCAAGGCCATGATCTTCTTCGGGGTGCCTCTGTTGCTGGCCCTCGGGACCTATGTGGCTTACTCTTCTCTGCTGTCGGCCTTCGTGCGAGACTGGCTGGCGGCGCTGTGAAGATAATCGGCGGGTTGCGCTTCAAGCAGCCGGCAGTTATGGAAAGCCACTGCGCATGCCGGTTCCGGAACGCTGGGCGCTGTTTTTAATGTTGGTCATGACGATAGGTTACCCATAGGAAGCATATGTCCCGATTGCTCATCAGCACCCTGAAGTTATTTCTGCTCCTCGTCCTTGTCGCCGCCGTGGCCGTCGGCGCCGTGCTGCTGGCCGATTACCGGGGTTGGTCCCGCTGGATCGCCGCCGCGGTGGTCGCCGGTCTCTTTTTCGTCGTGCTTGCGACCCTGTTCCTGCGGCGCTATTACTACCGGCGCCGGGAAGCCAAATTCGTCCGGCGCGTGGTGGCCCAGGATCAGCAGGCCATCGCGGCGGCCCCGGTCCACGAGCGCCAGCGCCTGGTAGAGCTGCAGGAGCGTTGGCGCACGGCCGTGGCCACGTTGAGGGCCTCGCGCCTGCGTCACGGAGGAGACCCGCTTTACCGGCTGCCCTGGTTCATGATCTTCGGCGAAAGCGGTTCGGGCAAGTCCACCGCGGTTTCGCATGCCCGGCTGAAAAACATTCTCACCGACGCCGGTCCGGCCAAGGGCATCGCCAGCACCAGGAACTGCGACTGGTGGTTTTTCGAGAACGCCATTATCCTGGACACGGCCGGCCGCTATGCCGTGCCGCTGGCCGACGAGGACCGGGGCGAATGGGAACGCTTCCTGGCGCTGCTGGCCAAATATCGGCGCAAGGAGCCGCTCAACGGCTTGATCGTCACCCTGCCGGCCGACCGGCTGCTCTGCGACGATGTCGATGCGCTGACGGCTTACGGCCGCTCCATCCGGCTGCGCCTCGACCAGCTCATGCGGGTGCTGGGGGCCAAGTTCCCGGTCTACCTGCTGCTTACCAAGATCGATCAGGTACTGGGCATGACCGCCCTGGCCGAAATCCTGCCCGAGAAGCTGCGCGGACAGGCCATGGGACTGCTGAATTCTTCGGAAATGAGCGATCCGGACGAATTCCTGGATGCGGCCATGGCCCATGTCTCGCGCAGGCTCAAGGAACTGCGCCTGCGGCTGGCCGCACGGGTGGGCAAGCACGGTGGCCGGGCCGTGCTCTTTCCCGACGAGTTCGAGCGTCTGGCACCGGCCATCCGGGCCTTCGTCAATGGCGCGTTCCATGAGAATCCCTATCAGGAGACCCCTTTCTTCCGCGGTTTCTTCATCTCCAGCGGCCGGCAGTCCGGCCTGACCCGCTCCGGCGTGCTCGGCTCCCTGGCAACCTTCACGGATCGCCAGTGGCGCCTGCCCGACACCGGTCTGGGCCTGTTCCTGCACGATTTCTTCGACGTAATCCTGCCCAAGGACCGGGCCGGGCACCGGCCTTTGGGGGAATATCTTCTGTGGCGCAAGACCACCGTGCGCCTGGCCCTGGCCGCCTGGCTGTTGCTGCTGCTGACGGTCATCGGCTTGACCAGCTTTGCCTACGTGAACGCGCGCCAGGCCATGGCACCGATTTATGCTTCCTACAACCGGACGCCATCTCTGGGGGGCAGTGTCGCCGATGACATGGTCACGCTGGGCTTGCTGCGCGACCGCATCGTGGAAATGGAGCAGCGGCTCAACCGCCCCATCCTGTCGGTCATGGGGTTCGACCAGGGCCGTCGGGCCCTGGCCGGGCTGAAACACCGATACAATCAATGGTTCCGGACATTTCTGCTCAACCCCACGGATGCGGCCATGCGTGGCAAGTTCCTCTCCCTGGAGGCGCCCGCACGGGAAGCGGCCATGGCCCCTTACCTGGAATACCTGGTTTGGCGCGTGGAGACCCTCAAGGCCCGTGAAGCCGGGAAACCCCTGCCCGAGGCCCCGGCCACGGACGGCCCGTTGCAGGCGCTGGCCCTGGCCTTCGATGGCCGTACCCCTTACGTCAATGCGTTTTTTCCGGACATGTACCGCTCCTATGCCTTGTGGGAGGGCGATTTGGGATTGCTCCGGCGCGAGCGCGAGGAGATGCAGGTGTGGGCCGATCGGGTGGTCGACCTGGAAGGCCGGGACCTGCACTGGCTGGTCGCCTGGGCCGACAAGCGGATCGGCCTGGCCGAAATCACCCTGGACGACTTCTGGTCCGGGCCCGGACAAGTGGCGCACGCGCCCCGGGTATCCGGCGCCTTCACGGTCCAGGGCAAGGCGGCCATCGAGCATCTGATCGAGCGACTGAGCCTGAACGCCGCGGACCAGGCGGCTTTCCAGCAGCGCGCGCAGGATTTCCGGTCCTGGTATACCAAGTCCTTCGTGGCCGCCTGGGAGCGCTTCGCCCGGGATTTCCATCTGGGCCAGGGCAAACTGCTGGCCAGGCAGGAGTGGCTGAGCACCGGTGCCGCCATGGCCACCTTGGACAACCCCTATTTCAACCTGATCGTCCGCATGGAAGAGGAGTTCGCCGCGATCCGGCCGGTCCTGCCCGACAGCGAACTCGACCGGCTCGACCGTCAGTTTGTCTTCATCGTGCACAGTTACGCGGCCAAGAAGGGCAAGGCCACCCTGGAAGCCCGCATCGCCGAGAAGATGAAGCGTTTGGAGGCCCGCCTGGAGCGGCTGGACGACACGCTGGCGGCGGCCGACGAGTTCGGGGAATACATGAGCCAGCTGGATGCCCTGGTGCCCGTGACGGCGACCATGAGCGCGGCCTACCAATTTGCCGTGCAGAATTACGGCAAACCCGCCGACGCCCAGGGATCGCCCGTGGTGCTGGCCCTGGATGCGCTGCACAAAATGCGCGCCCGCATTGAACAGGCGCAGCGCCCGGAAGAACTCTTCTGGCGCCTGATGGAAGGGCCGCTGGCGTTCGTGATCACCCTGACCAGCTATGAGGCCGCGTGCACCGTCAACGAATTGTGGCAATCCCAGGTGGTGGCGGAAACGGTGCATGTCCCGGAGCGCTCGCTGTGGAATGCGCTGTTTGGAGAAAAAGGCACGGTCGCAGCCTTCGTCGCCGATCCTGCCAAGCCGTTTTTACGCCGCACCCGGGACGGCTGGAAGCCCGGCGCCTGGGTGGGCGTCCCATTTCCATTCCGTAACGAATTTCTCTCGTTTCTCGATCAGGGTGCCATGCGGCGGCAGCAGCTCCAGCCCAAGTACACCGCCAGCGTCAATGCCGTGCCCACCAACGTCAATCAAGAAGCCAAGAGCGAGCCCTACCAGACCCGCCTGACCCTGCAATGCGCGGACCGGCAGCAATCGCTCGACAATTTCAACGCACCCAACAGCCTCGAATTTGTCTGGGAACCGGCCATCTGCGACGACGTGAGCCTGACCATCTACTTCCGTGAAACCGTCGTGACCTACGCGTATACCGGCCAGTGGGGTTTCCGGGATTTCCTGCGTGCCTTCCGGGATGGCCGCGAAGTCTTTGTCCCGGAAATGTTCCCGCAGCAGAAGGAGATTCTGGCAGGTCTCGGCATCAAATATATCCAGGTCAACTACCGGCTGCGCAACGCCGAGCCGATCCTGAAAATCGAGCAATATAACGACCTGAAAGTGCCGGACGAGGCCGCCCATTGCTGGTCCGGGCTGGGGAAGGCCGATAGCTCCGTCGGTCAGGCACCCTATTGAGCGGGCCGAGGAATACTTGTGCCGGGAAAAGATCTTCAGCGGTCTCGACATGGGGGTTAACGTAAAAAGGATTCCAGCGAGATGTCTGGCAACACAAAAAACGAATTCGCCCAACTGCAAACCGAGATTTTGCTGCTGAACCAGATCCTGAAAGATACGGCGGTGGCCACCTTCGCCGTGGACAGGCAGAGCCGGATCACCCACTGGAATACGGCGTGCGAAATCCTTACCGGGCTCAAGGCCACCGAAATGGTCGGCACGGACAGGCACCAGGAGGTCTTTTACGAGAACCGCAGGCCCATCATGGCCGACCTCATCGTCCGCAGTGCGAGCCTGACGGAGTTGAGCACCATATATGGCGGCATCGTCCGCAACTCGCGACTGATCGAAAATGGATACGAGGGGGAGGACTTCTTCCCGAAACTCGGCAAATGGCTGTTCTTTACCGCGGCCCCGCTCAAAGATGCCCATGGCCATACGGTGGGGGCCGTCGAAACCATCCAGGATGTGTCGGAACGGCACATGGCCGAACAAAGGTTGAGCCGCAGCGAAGCACGCTACCGGCTGCTTTTCGAGTCGGCCAACGATGCCATTTTTCTTCTGGAAGAAGGAAAGGCGGTGGACTGCAACCGCAAAAGCATGGATCTCCTGCAATGCAGACGCACCGACATCATGGGGTGTACCCCTTTGGATTTCTCGCCCGAACTGCAGGCCAACGGGCAGCGGTCTGCCGATGAGATCGAAAAGATCCGCAGCATGGTCACCCAATATCTTCCCGTCGTCTTCGAGTGGCGTTTTCGCAAGTGGGACGGAAGCGCGTTCGATGCCGAGGTGAGCCTCACCCAGTTCGAAGTGTTGGATATCCGGTATGGAATCGCCATCGTCCGGGATATCACCGAAAAAAAGCAGATGATCGAAGCGCTTCGACATCGCGAAAGGGAGCTGGATGAAAAGACAAGGTATCTCGAAACGGTGAACCAGGCGTTGAAGGCCTCTCTGGACCACCGCCAGGTCGAAATCCGTTCGGTGGAAGAAAACATGCTTGCCAGGATGAAGCAATTCATTTTCCCTTATCTGGGCGAACTGGGGAAATGCAAGATCGACGCGGACGCGAAGGCCTATTTGAAAATCGTCGAAACCAACCTGGGCGATCTCTTATCGAAATATGCGCATACCATTTTTTCCAAATATATCGATTTTACACCTGCCGAAGTCCGCATCGCCGATCTCATCAGGGAAGGGCACGACACCAAAGAAATCGCCCGGCTGATGGGGGTGGCGCCCAGTTCCATCCAGTGGCATCGAAAAAACATACGGGCCAAGCTCGGGCTGGTTAATAAAAGTACCAATCTTTACAGTTACCTAAATTCATACCCCAAATAAGTGCCGCAGGTACCCTGACCGTCTTTTCGCACCCATAATGGGTGGTTTTGCCCCCCGATCCACCCCCTGTCATTCATCGTTAAGTATGGCTTATCCCCGACGATAATGTTCCCACGCACACGGTAGCGGGTCCAGCAAGGTCCTCAATTCATGAATGGGAAATTGTCGAAATGAAAATCAATTGGAAATCCATCTCTTCCAAGCTCATCGCCGGCGGCCTCATCCTGGTTCTGATTCCTGTATTCCTGATCGGCTACATTTCGTATCAGAAGGCGCGCGGCGCGCTGATGAAACAGTCCAAGGAGCAGGCCCAGGGCATTGCCTCTGATCTGGCGCGGCTGACGACCAACATCCTGGAAAGCGAGATGAGCAAGGTCGCCTCCATGGCCAACCAGAAGCGGATCCGGGATATGGCTGAATCGGTGGCGAAAAATGGGCTGCAAGCTTCCCAGGAACATGTGGAGGATGCTTACCGGGCCCTCAAGAAGCAGTTCTCGAAAATGGGTTCCAATTATCAAGGGGTCTTCATCACCGACGCCAACGGCCTGGTTTACGACGGCATTCTGGAGAGCGGCGAACGGTACCAGAACATCGATCTCTCTTCCCAACCGTTCTTCATTGCCGCCAAGAGCTCCGGCAATACCGTCATCAGCGACATGATCCTGTCCAAGGCGACCAACAAGCCGGTGTTGACCGTCTGTGCGCCGATCCAGAACGACCAGGGGCAGTTCATGGGGCTGCTGGGACTGGTCATCAAGGCCAATTATCTCACCGACCTGGTTTCGAATCGCAAGATCGGTGAATCCGGCTATGGATTCATGGTCGACCGAAACGGCGTCATATTGGCCCACCCCAAAGCCGAAAATATCCTCACCCTGGACATCACCACGATTGCCGAAATGAAGGGCATCGCCGACAGGATGCTTTCCGGTCAGGCGGGGGTGGAATCCTACCGCTTCAAAGGGGTCGACAAGATTGCCGGTTTCGCGCCGGTACCGATCACCGGGTGGTCGGTTTGCGCAACCCAGGACGAAAGCGAGTTCCTCGCGGCTTCCGTCTCCATTCGGAATTCCACTCTCTTCGTGGCGGTCGTTACGGTCCTGGGTGTCGCATTCGTCGTGCTGCTGGGCGCTCGTACCATCACCGTCCCCATCATCAAGGCAGTGGGCATAGCCGATCAGCTGAGCAAGGGCGATCTCACCATGGAGATTGCCGTCGACAGCCAGGACGAGACCGGTCAACTGCTGGGGGCCATGAAGCGCATGGTGGAGAAGCTGCGCAGCATCGTCGCCGATGTTCAGACGGCGGCGGACAACGTGGCCTCGGGCAGCGAAGAACTCAGCGCCAGCTCCGAGCAGATGAGCCAGGGCGCCACCGAGCAGGCTGCCGCGGCCGAGGAGGCCTCTTCTTCCATGGAGCAGATGGCAGCCAACATCAAGCAGAACGCCGACAATGCCGTCCAGACCGAAAAGATCGCCCTCAAGTCGGCCGATGATGCCGATGCCGGCGGCAAGGCAGTGTCCGAGACGGTCACGGCCATGAAGCAGATCGCCCAGAAGATTTCCATTATCGAAGAGATCGCACGCCAGACCGATCTTCTGGCGCTCAATGCGGCCATCGAAGCGGCACGCGCCGGCGAGCACGGCAAGGGATTTGCCGTAGTGGCTTCCGAAGTGCGCAAGCTGGCCGAGCGCAGCCAGACGGCTGCGGGAGAAATCAGCCGCTTGTCCGGCCGCAGCGTGGAGGTGGCCGAACGTGCGGGAGAGATGCTGACGCGCATCGTGCCCGATATCCAGAAGACTGCCGAACTGGTGCAGGAGATCAGCGCCGCCAGCAACGAACAAAACACCGGCGCCGACCAGGTCAACAAGGCCATCCAGCAACTCGACCAGGTCATTCAGCAAAATGCTTCGGCTTCCGAGGAGATGGCGTCCACGGCCGAAGAGCTTTCCAGCCAGGCCGAACAGCTGCAGGAGGCCATCGGCTTCTTTAAACTCGACGAGATGATGGCGCGCGCAGCCGGCCGCAGGGCCAGGACCGGCACCGAGCATAAATCCGAGGCGATTCCGGCCCTGGCCCACCGCCATCACAATTCACCCAGAAAAAAGCAAAACCAGATCGCCGTCGGCGGCAATGGGAATGGTGGCGGCACGGCGCGTCTGGAAGGCGTGTCTCTGAGCATGGGCAAGCCAGGCAACGGAGAAGATCTGGACCTGGAATTCGAGCGGTTCTAAGGGATTGCGCAAACCGGAAAGCGTTGGAAAGGAGCGAGCATGTCCCTACACACAGCCAAAGCCGCGTTGAATCAATACCTGGCCTTTCGCCTGGGCGCCGAGCTGTTCGCCCTCGATGTGGCGCAGGTGCGCGAAATACTGGATTTCACAACCATCACCAAGGTGCCGCGTTCACCTGCCTTCATGCGCGGCGTGATCAATGTGCGCGGCAGCGTCGTGCCGGTGGTGGACCTGAGCGTCAAATTCGACACAGCCCCAACCGAGAAGACTCTGGACACCCGCATCGTCGTGATGGAAATCGTCCAGGAAGATCAGATGGCCGTCGTCGGCGCCCTGGCCGACGCCGTCCACAGCGTCATCGAGATAGACCCTGCTCGGATCGAAGCCACCCCCAGCGTCGGCCGGCAATGTCGGACCGATTTCATAAAGGGCATCGGCAAGCTCGACGAACAGTTCATCATCATCCTGGATGTGGACCGCATCTTTTCGGCCGATGAATTGGCGGAGGCCCACCCGGCGCTGAATCGCAGCCCGGAAATAGATGGGCAACGGGCCGCCTGAGCGATCAATCTTCCAGATCCGGGGAGTAAATCATCACCTGGCGCTGCGCGTTCACGCGGATGGCCGTGGATGCATACATGGAGTACCAGATGCCGATCTTCTCCCCGGCCGGGTTCAAGATCCAGGACCCCTGGGCGGGGCTGATCTGGTACCAGACATGTGGCTCCCAGATGAAGTCCACCTTCGATCTGAACTCCCGGGTGTTGGGCGTCACCAGGTCCCAGCCGCGGGTGATCAATCGGTAGTCGGGAGCGATGCCGACGATCGCATAGGGCATGTCGGACCGGCCGACGGTGTAGTAACGATATTCGGGCGGCACGGAATTGCCGGTGAACATGCGGGTGACTTCATCATCGAAGGTCAGTCGGCCGCTGGCGCCGGTCGAGGCGCAGCCCCAAGCCAACAGTAACAGCGCAGAGCTTGCAAGGACGGCGGTCCGCAGAGGTCTTACGGTCGCGGTGCCGTATCCATGAGGAATCATCTGATACCTCCTTAAAAAGGCGTATTGGCTCATTTGAGTTCATAGGTGAAACTGAACTGACGGGCCTTGTCGTCGTCGGTCAGCTTGGCGCCCACCACAAAAGTATAGTTGCCTGTCTGTCTTAATTCAAGATCACCGCTGAAAAATCCGTCTTTGGAGTTCAAGGCAATGGTTCCGCCTGTCCGGCCGTCCGGCGCGGTGACCTTGACCGCGGCGCGGCCTTTGGCGAGCGCGGTACCCTTGCCCTCCTCCTCGAATACCACCATTAAATTGTGGGTGGCGCCTTTTCCGCCGGGGGAATTGCCCTGGCGCAGGTCCTGAAGATGGGCCATGGCCTTGATGCCGTCGGTGGTCACGGTGTCGAGCATGATCAAGGCGCCGCCTTTTTGCATCGCCTCATGGCCGCCGCCGCGTCCGGCCGGGGTCCCCATGGCTTCTGCGCCGTGTCCGCCGTGACCGCTCTCTGCGGCCGAAACCGCCCCGCCGTTGCCCATGGCCAGCAGTAGCATCGCCAATAACACCAGAGTATACTTCATAGGTCTGCTCCTTTTTGGGGTCACTTGTTTCAAGCGAATCCTGCCTGACGGATAGTTCAATCAGACTCTCCGATACGGGTCGTGGCGGTCGGCGCCGGATTGGGCTCCAGCCGCCGGCCGCGCCAGACGTAGTAAATGACCGGGTAAATCAACAGCTCCATAAGGCCCGAAGTGATGACGCCGCCCACCATGGGCGCGGCAATCCGTTTCATGACGTCGGCGCCGGCGCCGTGGCTCCACATGATGGGCAGCAGACCGGCGATGATCACCGCGATGGTCATGGCTTTGGGCCGGATGCGTTTGACGGCCCCGTGGTGGATGGCCTGTACCAGGTCCCCCCGGGTGCGCATGCGGCCGGCCCGGGTCCACTGCCTGTGGGCCAGATCCAGATAGAGCAGCATCACCACACCTGTCTCGGCGTCGAGGCCGGCCAGGGCGATGACCCCCACCCACACCGCCATGGAAGTATTGTAACCCAGAAGGTACAGGTACCAGAAGGCACCCACCAGGGAAAAGGGGACGGCCAGAAAGACGATGGCGGTCTTGGTCATGCTCTTGGTATTGATGTAGATGATCACGAAGATGATCAACACCGTCAACGGTATGATCACCATCAGGCGCTGCCTGGCTTTCTGCATGTACTCAAACTGGCCGCTCCAGACAATGCTGTAGCCTGCCGGCAGCTTGAGGTGGTCGGACACAGCCTTCTGGGCATTCTTGACATAGGTGCCGATGTCGATCCCCTGCAAGTCTACATAAACCCAGGCGGTGCGGCGGGCGTTTTCGCTCTTGATGCTGTCCGGGTCATTGCCTATGGCGATTGCGGCCACCTGTCCCAGGGGGATGTGCCGGCCGCCGGCCGCCGGAATCAGGACCCGCTTGAGCGCATCCATGTCGCTGCGGAAGTCCCGGTCATAGCGCACGTTTATCGGGTAGCGTTCCAACCCCTCGACCGTCTCACCCACATTCATGCCGCCCACGGCCGACTGAATGACTTCCTGGATGTTGCCCACATTGATCCCGTAGCGCGCCGCCGCCTCACGGTCGATGTGAATGTCGAGATAGGAGCCACCCACAGTGCGTTCCGCAATGGCCGAAAGCGTCCCCGGTACGATCTTCACCGCGGCTTCGATGCGTGCCGCCAGTTCGCCCAGGGTTGCCAGATCCGGTCCCATGACCTTGATGCCCACGGGGGTCTTGATGCCAGTAGAGAGCATATCGATACGTGTCTTGATGGGCATTGTCCAGGCGTTGGTCAGGCCCGGGAACTGGATCGAACGGTTGAGCTCGTCGATGAGGTGCTCCACCGTGATGGGCTTCTCTTCTGGCAGCAGCCTGCGCAGTAAATGCTTAACCCGCTCGCTCCAGCCCGGCCAGGCGGAGTAGAAACGATGGGTCGGCACTTTGCGCCACTCGGCCTCGGGTTTGAGCATGATGGTGGTTTCGATCATCATCATGGGGGCCGGATCCGTGGCAGTCTCGGCCCGGCCGATTTTGCCGAAGACATTCTGCACCTCGGGAAACTGCCGGATGATGCGGTCGGTCTGCTGTAAGATCTCCTTGGCCTTGGTCACCGACAGGCCGGGCAGGGTGGTGGGCATGTAGAGCAGATCGCCTTCATAGAGCGGCGGCATGAACTCCGATCCCATCCGGGTCAGGGGCCAGATCATGGAGAGCATGGCGGCCAACGCCAAAGCCAGGGCGGTGCGACGCCATTTGAGCACCCAATCCACGGCGGGATAGTAGATCCGGGTCAGAAAACGGTTGAGGGGATTGGCATGCTCGGGTTTGATATTGCCGCGGATGAACCAGCCCATGAGTACCGGCACCAGCGTGATGGAAAGCACCGCCGCCGCGGCCATGGCATAGGTCTTTGTGAAAGCCAGGGGCTTGAACAGGCGGCCGGACTGCTCCTGCAGGGTGAAGACCGGTACGAAGGAGATGGTGATCACCAGCAATGAGTAGAAGAGGGTGGGGCCGACCTCGGCCGCCGCGTCCGCGATGATCCGCCAGTGGGGCTTGCGGCCGCGGTCACGCTCCAGGTGCTTGTGGGCGTTTTCGATCATGATGATGGCTGCGTCGATCATGGCGCCGATGGCGATGGCGATGCCGCCCAGGCTCATGATGTTGGCATTGATGCCCTGCCAGTGCATCACCATGAAGGCCATCAGGATCGCCACCGGCAGGGTGAAGATGGCCACGAAGGCGCTGGGCAGGTGGAAGAGAAAGAGGATGGTCACCAGGGCCACCACGATGCTCTCTTCCAGCAGCTTCTCCTTGAGCGTGGTCACGGCGCGTTCGATCAATGCCGAGCGGTCGTAGACCGGCCGGATCTCCACCCCTTCGGGCAGACCGGATTTGAGATCCGCCAGCTTGGCCTTGACCCGGGCGATGGTCTCCAACGCGTTTTCGCCGAAGCGCATCACGATGATGCCGCCCACCACCTCCCCCTGTCCGTCCAGCTCGGCCACACCGCGGCGCATTTCGGGGCCCAGACGCACTTCGGCCAGGTCCTTGACCAGAACCGGCGTCCCCTGAGCGGTGGTCATGACCACCACACTCCGCAGATCTTCTATGGAACGGATGTAGCCGTGGCTGCGGACCACGAATTCGGTTTCGGCCATCTCGATGGCGCCGCCGCCCACATCCAGGTTGCTGCGCTGGATGGCCATCATCACGTCGGAGATGGAAATGTTGAAGGCGATGAGCTTGTTGGGGGCCACGGCCACCTGGTACTGCTTGACGAAGCCGCCCAGGCTGGCCACCTCGGAGACTCCCTCCAGGGCGGTCAGTTCGTAGCGCAGGAACCAATCCTGGATGGCGCGCAGTTCCTGCAGGTTATGGCGGTCGCTGACCAGGACGTATTCATACACCCAGCCCACGCCGGTGGCATCGGGACCCAATACGGGCGTCACTCCCCGGGGCAGGCGGTTGGAGACATAGTTGAGGTACTCCAGCACCCGGGAGCGTGCCCAGTACATGTCGGTGCCGTCTTCGAAGATAAGGTAGACAAACGAGTAGCCGAAGAAGGAGTAGCCGCGCACCACTTTGGCCCCCGGAACGGCCAGCATCTGGGTGGTCAGCGGATAGGTGACCTGATCTTCCACCACTTGAGGCGCCTGGCCCGGGTACTCGGTGAAGATAATGACCTGCACATCGGAAAGATCCGGGATGGCATCTACCGGTGTATTGTAAAGCGCGTAAACGCCGCCCGCCGCGATGAACATCGTGGCCAGGATCACCAGGAATTTGTTTTGAATGGAGCCGGTGATGATTCGGGCGAGCATGGAGCTCCTTTTTCATTTGAACACGTCTTCATTGTTCTCGAAAAGATCTTCATTTTCCTGAGGCGCCGGGGTATGCCCTGCCGCTTCATGCGGCTCGGCCGGGGCCCGGGTCATCTTCATCATCGCTTCGCGCAGCCTGCTCTCCGAATCGAGCATGAACTGGGCGGAAGTTACCACTCTTTCGCCCTCGCTCAGCCCGGAAAGCACCTGCAGATAACCTTGATCACCTCTCAAGCCGGTGCGCACCGCACGGGGCTCGAAACGCCCTTCGCCCATGGCCACGAAGACGGTCTGCCCTTTGCCTGAGTTGAGTACGGCTTCGGCAGGAACGGCCAGGGCGGCCTTGGCGGGTTGGCCCTGGATCTCCACGTTGGCGTACATGTCCGGTTTTAGCGTAAAGCCCGGATTGGCCAGTTCGATACGCGCCTGGACCGTGCGCGTTGCATTCTGCACATAGGGGTAGATGTAAGCGATCTTTCCGTCCAAGGATTTGCCCGGCGAAAATGGGATCTCCACGGAAGCCGGCAGACCCTGATGCACCCAGGGGAGTTCATATTCGTAAAGCTCGGCGTTGACCCATACCTTGGAAATATCGGAGATCTGCAACAGTTCCTGGCCGGCCATGACCCGCATGCCCTCGTTGGCCTGCTTCAAGGTGACCACACCGGAAAAGGGGCTGTAAAGGGTCATGCGCTTGCGGGGCTGGCCTGTCTCTTCCAGCTCACGGATCTGCTTTTCGTTGATATCCCAGTAAGCCAGCCGTGTGCGCGCCGCCTCCAGCAGGCGTTGGGCGCCATCGGCGGCCGAGGCAAGTGTGCTGCCGGCCAACCGCTTGTTTGATTCCAGCGCCAGCAGATACTCCTGCTGGGCGGCCACCAGTTCCGGGCTGTAAATCTCCATCAGCGCCTGTCCCTTCTTTACGAACTGGCCGCTCTGGTTGACATAGAGCTTTTCGATCCAGCCTTCGATCTTGCTGTTGACCGAAAAGCGACCCTGCTCCTCGTAGGTTACCAAACCGACGGCGCGGATCGTTCGATGCAGGTCGCGCCGTACGACCGGCGCCGTGCGAACGCCCATGTTCTGAATAGTGACCGAATCGACCTTGATGCCGCTGGTTTCTTCGCCCTCGCCTTCATAGACCGGTACCATATCGTGGCCCATGTAATCCTTGCCTGGGGCGTCGCGCACGTATGTGGCGTCCATGGGGGATTTCCAGAACTTGACCTTTCTTTCAGCGCCGCTTGCAGGTGCTTGTCCAGAGCCGGTGCCCGCCGCGCCATGCTCCCGGCCCATGGCGCCCAGCCAATATCCGATGCCCAACGCGACCAGCAGGCCGAGGGTGATGACGATGTTAAGCTTGGCTTTTGATTCGCTTCCCATATGTGATTTCCCGTTTCCAGTTGCACGAAAAGACAACGGACCGCCATTGCCGCGAAGGCGGGATGTCCGGACCAATCCCATCGGGATCCCGCCTGCCCAAGAGTGACCGCAATACCAATTACTTATTTGATGAATTCTCCACCTGGGGGAGCGCCGCGCCCACCACCCCTTCCAATTGGGCCAGCACCATCTGGTGCTCGGCAACGGCCTCGTAATATTGCCGTTCGTAGTTGAACAGGGCGAGCTGGCTGTCGATGACATTCATAAAATCGCCTTTGCCCACCCGGTAAGCGGCCATGGCTGCATCCAGAGCGCCCCTGGCCTGGGGGATGACGGCGGAGCGATACAATTCGGCCATGCGGCGGTTGCGTTCCAGGCGCGCCAGGCTGTCGGCTATGTTCTGGCGGATGGTGTTGCGCAGCATATCGAGCTCGTGCGAGGCCATGTTCGTCTCGGCCATGGCTTCGGCTACCATGGCATGCCGCCGCTGGCGGTTGATGGGCAGGTTGAACGAGACGCCGAGGCTGTACATGTCGTCCCCCGGTTCTTCCCCGACCGGATCGCGCTGCATGTATTCGAAGGCGAGATTGAAATCAGGGTAGTACTCCTTTTGCGCCAGAGCTTGACCGGTCTTGCCTTTTTCCACCTGGGCCGCGAGGCGTTTGATCAGGGGGCGATTATTTTGGGCCAGGTCCGCCAGCGTCTCCACGGAGGCCAACAGAGGCGCGATCGCCACATCCTGCATCACGGCAAGTTCATTCTCGACCGGCCGGTAGAGCAGGCTGTTCAAAAGTGCGGCCAGACTGCGGCGCTGCTGCCCCAAGGCGATTTGCATGTCTTCCATCTTGGAGCGTTCCACCTGGGCTTTGAGGACATCCTGCTGCAAGGCCTTGCCCACACCGTACATGGTTTCCGTGAACCGGATCAGGTCGTCGAGCACTTGAAGGTTGCGCGCCACGATGGGTAACGCCTGGTCGACGTAATAGAGGCGGTAGTAATTTTCCTTGATCATGCGGGCTAGTTCCAGGCGTCGTTCTTCGTACTGCCAGCGTTCGGCCTCGGCCTCCTGTTGCGCGGATTGGTGTTTCAGGGCGCGCTTGCCGGCAAACGGAATCTGCTGGCTGATGCCGATGACCTTGCCGGTCATGGGGTCTTTGTCGAAGGTCAGCGGGTCGGTTACCAGGGCGTTTTGTATGCGGAACATCACCATGGGATCGTCGAGGCTTCCGGCCTGGGCGGTCCTTTGCCGCAGCATGTCCCACCGCGCCCGGCCGGCATGCAGCTCAGGGTTGTTGGCCAAAGCTTCTTCCACAAGCCCCCCCAACTCGACCGGTGTATCTGCGGCCGGCACACCGGTGGCGTTCAACGCCATCATCACTATCGATAGTACAAAGGCCCGGGAAACGTATATTTTCATTTAACTTGTCGATATTTAGTTTAATTTCAAAAATCTAAATGCAAGATCACTTATTTGCATCATTCCGATTCTTGTCAATAGGGCAGAGAATGGCCCACCTTGCATCGGGTTTCGTCTTATTCTATATCTGCGTGCAGGAAGGTACGATGCCATGCCCCCAACGAAATCCGCGCACGCCCCTGCCGAGCGGCAAAAGAGGTTCGCATGTTCAAGCTGTGGGATTTTCTTTTCAGCAAAAGCAAAATCAAGGATGAGATCGACGCCGATGAGACCGTTTTCCAGCGCAAGTTCCGCGGTTTCAAGGAACTGCTGGCCGCCAACAACCGGGCCCTGGAGCTGATTGCCGACCTGGAGCATCACTTTTATCAGAACAAACCCTTCACCCTGGATTACATGGTCGGCCAGACCGAGAAGCTGATCGCCGAGGTGTTCACCATCGTCGAGGATCTCAATGCCATGTCCCAGGCCAGGCATGAAGCGTTGTTCGACACGGCCGAGGGCATCAGCGTGCGCGTGCTGGCGGATCTGGTGCGCAAGAGCAAGGTGGAAAAGACCAGTCTGGTGTTTCCCCTGGCGCAGCTCAGCCAGGAAAATGCGGCCTATGTGGGCGGCAAGGCCGCCAATCTGGGTGAGGTGGCCAACCGGGTCAACCTGCCGGTGCCGCCCGGTTTTGCCGTGACCGCCTATGCCAGTCTCTACTTCCTGGAGAAAAGCCGCCTGATGCCCTTTATCCAGGAGCGGCTCAAAGACCTGGATGTCAACGAGACCGAAGCGCTGATGGCGGCTTGCCAGGCCATCCAGAACCGGATCATGGCGGCCGATCTGCCCGCCGACCTGGAAGCGGCCTTGACGGAGGCGGCCGGGGATTTGAACGCCAGGCACGGGAGCGACCTGCGCCTGGCCGTGCGCAGCAGCGCCACCAGCGAGGATGGCGAAGCCAGCTTCGCGGGCCAGCACACCACGGTGCTCAACGTCACCACCGCCAACCTGGCTGCGGCTTATAAGGAGGTGGTGGCCAGCACCTTCAGCCCCCGGGCCGTTTTCTACCGCCGGCGCAAGGGCTACACTGACCAGGATGTGGTGATGAGCGTGGCGTGCATCGCCATGGTGGACGCGGCTGTCAGCGGCGTGATGTACACTGTGGACCCCAACGATGCCCAGCGGCCGGTGATGCTGATCAGCGGCTTGTGGGGGCTGGCCGCCTATGCCGTGGAAGGTTCGGCCGCCATGGATTTCTTCGTGGTGGACAAGGCCGGCGGCGACCTCGTGCACCAGGAGGTGGTGGCACAGGCGGCTCAACTGCGGGTGAAACCCGATGGCGGGGTCCACGAGATTCCCGTTCCCGAAGCCTCCCGCACCATCGCCTGCCTCCGGCCCGGGCAGATCCGGCAGCTCTGGGAATACGGCCGGCGCCTGGAAGCCCACTACCGCCACCCCCTGGATATCGAGTGGGCCATCGACGGCAAAGGCAAGCTGTTCATTTTGCAGGCCCGGCCCCTGCAGCCCGCCCAGACGGAGTGGGGTTCGCCCCGGGCCGCGGCGCCGGGCGGTACCGGGCCGGTTGCCGGGCATGCGGTCCTGCTGCAAAGCGGCGCGCCGGCCTGCGAGGGCACGGCCTGCGGAGCGGCCTTCGTGATGGCCACGGATCACATGCTGCCCCTGGTGCCCGAAGGGGCCATTGTGGTGGTGCGCGAGACCTCGCCGCGCTACGTGCCGCTGATGGGGCGCATCCAGGCCATGATCACCGACGTGGGCAGCGTCACCGGGCACATGGCCTCGGTGGCGCGGGAGTTCCGCATCCCGACCCTGGTGGGCACCGGCGATGCCACGCGCACCATCGTCCATGGCCAGGAGATTACCGTGGATGCCACCCGCGGCATCGTCTATGCAGGACGGGTGGAAGAGATCCTGGCGACCGTTTGCCCCATCAATCCCATGAAGGACAGCCCGATTTACAGGGCCGTGCGCACCGCCCTGCAACGCATCGCGCCGCTGAATCTCCTCGATCCCAAGAAGGAAAATTTTTCGGCCCAGGGTTGTCAGACCTTGCACGATATCATCCGTTTCTGCCACGAGATGGCCATGCAGGAGATGTTCCGCATCGGCGATCAAGTGCACCGCGAGCGGGCCATCGCCGTGCCCCTGCGCATTCAATTGCCGCTGAACATTTACCTGGTCGACCTGGGGGGCGGATTGCGGCCCGATTTCGCCGCGCCGGCGGCCGGACGCGAGGATGTGGTCAGCCGGCCGCTCAACGCGCTGCTCGACGGCATGTCCCACAAGGGGGTGAGCTGGTCCAACGACGTGGGCTTTCAGTGGTCGGGGCTGGCCTCGGTGCTGGCCCAGTCCATGATCCGCGACCCCCTGGCCGAGGGCGGCATGGGCGGCCCAAACTATACCCTGGTCTCCCGGCACTACATGAACTTCAGCTCCCGCCTGGGGTATCATTTCGCCACCATCGACACCTACTGCGGGCCGGTGGTCAACGACAACTACATCACCTTCTCCTTCAAGGGCGGCGCCGCGGATATCGGCCGGCGCACCCGCCGGGCCGGCCTCATCGCCGGCATCCTCAAGGGGCTCGACTTCAAAGTGGAGCACAAGGTGGACATGGTGCGCGGCCAGATGAAGAAGTACGACGAACGGCTCACCGCCGAGAAGATCAACATGCTCGGCCGGCTGCTGGGCTCGGTGCGGCTGCTGGACATGGTGCTCACCGACGACCGCCAGGTGGAATGGTACAGCGAACAGTTCTTCAAGGGGAATTATACCTTCAAGATTCCGGGGGCAGGCGACTGAACGGCGATTTGCTTCAGGCCTGCAGATCGATCTGGCGCCCCGTGCTTTTCCAGGATGGGCGCCGATCAGACCATTGCGGGTCATAGCCGCCCGAAAATCGAGGGGTGGTGGACTTATTGGTAGAAGTGGCACGCTCGCCGTGTTCCGTCGTCGATGCTTGCGCCGTTTCGGCTTTGCCGCTCTCTTGCGGCGGCGCTGCCGGGGCCGGTTCGGCGGTTTCGGCCGAGGGCGCACCGGCCTGGGTCTTTTCCGACCGGGCCCGGGCTTCGGCCTGGGCGGCGCGGGCCGCCACGGCCCGGTCGGTGCCCGAGGGCTGGGCCGGTGCCAGGGCCGCCCGCTGCACCTGCTGCATCTTGGCGATGGTGGCTTCGGGGGTGTTCTCGGCGCTCATATCGATCTGGACCTCGCCGCCCACCGCGTACGTCTTGCCGTCCGGTCCCCGCTGATACTCGTAGGCGGCGCCGCCCCGGACCACGCCGCCGCCGGCGGCCATGTGGGCCTGTTCGTGGGCCTTGACCTCGGCATCGCGCCGTTTCAGGTCGCTGACCTGCTGTTTTTGCTCGCTGCTGAGGTTCTCTTCGTCTTTAGATGCACCGGCGCCGTCGTCGTTCCTGGCATTCTGGGCCTCTTTGGAAAGGGTGACCCGATCCTGGGGTTCGGCCATGGCGATGGCCGGTTCTGACGCCTGGGCGGTGTTCGGGACGCCGCCGACGACGGCCTCTGTGCTTATGTATAACCGGCTGATACCATATACATTCTGAATCATGGCCGCACTCCTTTACCCACCGCAGGACACTCCCTGCGATATCTCTATCGGCAGGGGCGGCGGAGAACTTTAATTCAATGTCTCGGAAAATTTGGTTTTCTGAAACGAGATGGCGGCCTTTACGGTGGCGACGGCCCCGATAGCGACGCGGCGAGGTCGTTCAGATCACCGCGGCGATTTCCCGCTGGAGGGTTTGAAAGTGGCCCCAGAAGGAGTGGTCCGCCCCCTGGATGACGTTGAGCCGCGCCTCGGCGTGCCAGTGCGGCAGGCAGAGGTTGATCCGGCTGGGCGGGGCCAGATCGTCCAGGCTGCCGGTGAAGACGCTGTGCAGCCCGGGGATGGCCATCTTGGTGAAATCGACGAAGGCCACCGGCGGCGCCACCAGAAAGATCCGGTGGGGATGGTCACCGGCGCTGCGGGACCAGTTCGTCAGAACCCACGCGCCGAAGGAGTACCCGGCCAGGTCGATGCGCTGGAAGCCGAGGTTCTGGAGGCAGGTGATCGCCGCCTGGACGTCGGCCTGCTCGCCGATGCCGTCTTCATGGTGGCCGCTGCTGCGGCCCGTGCCGCGGAAATTGAAACGCAGGGTGCTCCATCCTTCACGGTTGTAGGCCTCGGCGATGGCGGTGACCACTGCGTTGTCCATGTCACCGCCATAGAGGGGATGGGGGTGGGTGATGACCACGGCCTGTTTAGGCGATGCCATCAGCAAGCGGCCTTCCAGGCGGACTTCGGCGTCGTTGAAAAAAATGGTCTTTTCCATGGTGCTCGTCACCGTGCCTGTTGAGGCGCCCTGGGCGCGTTGGAGTGCGTCGTTTTATTCGCTGAATATTTTGCGCCGGTTCTCGCGGTGATCCACCATATACAACAACTGGGCCATGCGGCCGATCTGTTCCAGCAATCCATCGGTTTTTTCGCGGTCGATCTTATAGACGCGGAAGTATACCCGGCGATACCCCTCCGGGCAGCGCTTGTAGGAGGTCATGATGCTGGCCATCTTGCCGCCGATCTGCCGCACCAGGTTGGCCACCTCCATGATCGAACCAGGCCGGTCTTCGAGCATTATGGCGATGTGCAATCCGCGGTCCTGCAGGCCGGTCAGGGAGACCAGGGCGCTGAACAGATCGTGCTGGGTGATGATGCCCGCAAGATCGCCTTTGCCGTCGACCACCGGCAACGCCGCGATCTTGTTCTTCTGTAATACTTCGGCGGCCTCTTCGATGGTGTATTCCTGGGGAACCGTGATGGCCGGATGGCTCATGATGTCGGAGACTTTGATCTTGTCCAGCAGGTAGATCAACTCATGCACATCGAGCGTGGTGGCGTCCGAAGCCGAGGCGCGCTTCAAGTCGCCGTCGGTGAGCATGCCCACGAGCTTGTCTCCCTTCATCACCGGCAGTTGGTGGATCTGGTGTTTCTTGATCAGATCCATCGCCCGCTTCATGGAATCGGCGGGGGTTATGGTAACCACGTCTCTGCTCATCCAGTATTTGACCAGCATGGCCTCTCCTCCTTGGTTGGGTGGCTCGGGTTGATACGCTTTTCACGGGCATGCGGGAAGGAATTCTTCCTATTGATCGAAGAACTTGTCCCCGCGGATGCTCAGCAACGGGATGGGGCTGCGGCGGTACATGGCCCGGGCGCAGGACCCCATAACCACATCGGCCAGATCGGTGCGGCCCTTGGTGGCCATGATCAGCAGATCCGGCGTCTCTTCATCGATTACTTCCAGCAGTTTCTGATAGGGCACGCCGATGCGCACGATGGTTCGGGTGGTGCCCGGATCGGCGTGACAGCTTTGGATCAATTTGTTGAGCTCTTCATGCCGTTCGCGCAGGCGTTCATTGATGAACTGGTCAAATTGGAACGTGGCATAGGTCGCCATGATGCTTTGAACAGCGTCGATGTCCCGTTGATTGATGACGTTGACCATGAGCAGGTCGGCCCCCAGGTCGTCGGCCAGTTGGACGGCATACTGGGCCGTGGGGAGGGCGTATTTGGAAAAATCGACCGCTACCATGATGGTGTGGATGGTGGCCATGTCGCGCTCCTTTCATCGTTGCGTCAATTATGGGATTGATGCGCGTACTGCCTTGAATAGCAAGGAGCATACCATCCCGGCAGCGCTTCTGTCAGTCAATAATTTCCAGAAATAATTATAGGTTCTGCTTCGGCAAGCGGTTCGATGCGTTGGCGCTCGTGTCGGACTTCTTTACATGCTGTCAAGCGTGGAAAGAACCCTATGTGAAAATCGCCTGTCAGGATCCGGGGGAAACCAGCCCCTTCCCGATGGCGTAAGCCGTCAAGGCGGCCGCTGTGTGCAAATCGAGCTTTCTCATGATATTGGCGCGATGTTTGTCTACGGTTTTAGGGCTGATAGCCAACAGCGAGCCGATCTCGGGACTGGTATGCCCTTCGGCGACCAGTTTTAATACCTGCACCTCGCGGGATGTGAGATTGTCCCAGGTCATGGGGTCGCTTTGGGTTTTTCTTTCTCCCAGATACCCGTTCAAGATCTTGTCGGCGATTTCCGCACTGAAATATTTTTTGCCTTCGAGCACCCGGCGAACAGCGGTGAGCAACTCAACCCGCGTATCGTTTTTCAAACAATACCCGTCCGCACCTGCCATGAATGCGCTTAATATATGTTCATCGGAAGTGCGCAGCGTCAGCGCAATGATTTTGGGTTTAGCGCTGTTGCGTTTGATTTCACGGATGACCGAGGGGCCGTTCATCTTGGGCATCTGTAGATTTATCAATACAAGGTCGGGCTTTAATCTGTTGGCGTAACGCACGGCTTGCAGACCGTCGCCGGCCTCACCGATGACGCAATAGCGGTTATCGGCCGTCAACAGGGAGCGCAGTCCTTCACGCATCAGCGTCTGCTCTTCGGCAATGACGATGGTGTATTGTTTCCGCATGGTTCCAATCGCTCTCCGGAACTTCGATGGATGATGTCGCCACCCTGCCGCATGCATGTGGCTTGAAAGACTCTGGTGCGCTCCGGCTCGAGGAGAAGTTCAATACAGCCATGGATCGTAATGTACTGTGAAAGTATTTACGGTCATAGGTGCGATATCTCCAAGAAATATGTATTCGGCAATACATAGTACTAAGTAAAATACCATTCAACCTTTTCCCGGTAAAGCCGGCTCAGGCTCGATGCCTCGCAGTTAACCGCAGTGCGGATACGCCGGTGATGCCGAGAAAGGGGCGCAGTAATTGAAAAAGCCTTTATCGGTAAGGTGTTGCCAGCGGTAGCATCCAAAATTTCATGGAAGGGGGCGGCCGCCTCGCGCAAAAACGCCGATTAGCGGCAATTCGCAAATACATGCATGGATTTACGCAAATACATAATGCCGACCATTTACGCGCGGCGCCCATAAAGGTAGATGAAAACATTGCGTGATTTGAGCAGGGCGCAGCCACAGCGCAGCGTTCGGCCAAGGAAAGGAGCAGGAACTCAAAATGTGCGGCATTTGCGGGGTCGTCAACCTGAACGAACCTGCCATCGATGTGGAAGCAATCTCGCCCATGCTCTCCAGGCTTGAATCCAGGGGGCCGGATGCGGCCGGGGTGTACCTTCAGGGCAGGGCGCTGCTGGGCCATCGGCGGCTCAAGATCATCGACTTGAGTGAAAAGGCGCAGCAGCCGATGGTCGATGCCTTCCTCGGGCTGACGATTGTCTACAACGGCGCCATATACAATTACAAAGAATTGCGAACCCAGCTGGAAGATAAAGGCTATCGATTCTTTTCAAACGGCGATACCGAAGTAATCCTGAAAGCCTATCACCGTTGGGGGGCGGACTGCGTCGCGCGCTTCAACGGCATGTTCGCCTTCTGTATCCTGCATCGCGACGATGGGCGGCTTTTTTTGGCACGGGATCGGCTCGGCATCAAGCCGCTCTACTACATTCACAACTCTTCGTTTTTCGCGTTCGCTTCGACCCTGCCGGCGCTGCTTACCCTAAAAGGCGTTGACACCCGCATCGATCCCATCGCCCTCAACTACTACCTGTCGTTTCACTCCGTCGTCCCGCCGCCGCACACCATCCTCCAGGGGGTTCGCAAACTGCCGCCGGCCACCACGATGACCGTCGAGCCCGACGGGCACGTGCAGACCCATCGTTATTGGGAATTGAACTTCCGAAGGGAAGCTTGGGAACAAAGGCTCGAGGAAAGGGAGTGGCACCGGCGGTTGCACGACGCCCTCATCGCCTCGGTCCGGCGACGGTTGACGGCCGATGTGCCCGTGGGGGTGCTTTTGTCCGGCGGCCTGGATTCGAGCCTGCTGGTCGGCCTGCTGGCCGATGCCGGACAATCGGGATTGAACACCTTTTCCATCGGCTTCGAGGCCGCCGGAGGGGAAGCGGGGGATGAATTCCACTACTCGGATCTGATCGCCGAGCGTTTCGGTACGCGGCATCACAAGATCAAGGTGGTGACCCACGGCCTTCTGGCGGCCCTGGATCGATGCATCCAGGCCATGAGCGAGCCCATGGTGAGCCACGATTGCATCGGCTTTTATCTGCTCAGCCAGGAAGTGGCCCGGCACGTCAAGGTCGTCCAAAGCGGTCAGGGGGCCGATGAGGTATTTGGCGGCTACCACTGGTATCCCCCGATGATGACCAGCGCCGAACCCGTGCTTGATTACCAGCGGGTCTTTTTCGACTGCGATTACGATCGCTACAAGACCATGGTACACCCCGATTACCGGCAGGGGGACTGGAGTTTCCGGCTAGTCCAGGCGTTTTTCGAACGGCATGGCGAGGTACCGGCCATCGACAATGTGCTTAAACTGGATACCACGGTCATGCTCGTGGACGATCCGGTCAAGCGGGTGGACAACATGACCATGGCCTGGGGGTTGGAAGCGCGGGTGCCGTTTCTCGACCACGAACTGGTGGAACTGGCGGCCCGCATCCCCCCGGACCTCAAGGTCGGACAGGGCGGCAAGCACATTCTGAAACAAGTGGCCCGGCACATTGTGCCCGCAGCGGTCATCGACCGCCCCAAGGGCTATTTTCCGGTGCCGGCGCTCAAATATATTCAGGACGAATATTTCGAATACGTGGCCGAGACACTTTGCAGCGAAGCCGCCCGCAAGCGCAATCTTTTCGACCCGGCCTATGTGGATCTGCTGCTCAGCGCACCGCTGGCCCATCATACCCCTTTGAGGGGGTCCAGGCTATGGCAGATCGCCTTGCTGGAGCGCTGGTTGAGCATCCACCGCATTTGAGGGCGGGCGAAGGTTTTGGAGGCTATCATGGATAAGCATTCAAGCAGCTTTCGGCGCATGGATCGCATGCAGGCGCCGACGTTGAGAAATTGGGAAAAGCCCCGGATGCCGGCGTACAGCCAAATTCGATCCAATATGAGCGTGGAGATGGGATGGGGGCGCATCATCTTCGGCCAGACCTTCGACACCAATGATCGCCTGCTTGAAAGCATGCATCAGGAGGCTGAGGGCAAACGCGATATCACCTTTTACCTGCGCGACCCCCATGTGCTGCTCTCGAAGGCGCCGGACCGCTTCTTCCTTGATCCTTCCCACACCTATCGTTTGTGGTCTCATGATTACCGGCCGGCCAAACGGCGCAATATCGCCTTCACCATTCGAAGGGCCTCGGACCGGCAGGATGCCGATGGCATGAACCAGATTTACCGCGCCCGGCACATGGTGACCAGCGATCCTGATTTCATTCTCGACTATCGCGCCACCAAGCTGCGGACCTACCTGATCGCCGAAAGCAAGGCGGGCCAACGGGTCATCGGCACCGTCACCGGCGTCGACCACGTGGAGGCCTTCGATGACCCCGAGAAGGGCGCCAGCCTGTGGAGCCTGGCGGTCGACCCCGCGGCCAGGGCACCGGGCATCGGAGAAGCGCTGGTCCGGCAGCTGGTCGAGCACTATTTCACGCGCGGCCGCAATTATGTGGATCTGTCGGTGATGCACGACAACCGGGAAGCGATCCGCCTGTACAAGAAAATCGGTTTCCAGAGAGTCCCCGTTTTTTGCGTCAAATGTAAAAACGCCATCAATGGGCGCCTTTACATGGCCAAGCCGCCCGAAGTCACGCTGAACCCGTACGCCCGGATTATCATCGACGAGGCCCGACGCCGGGGGGTGGGGGTGCACGTGGTCGATGGCCAGGTGCCGTTGTTCACCTTGACGCTGGGCGGCCGGACCATATTTTGCCATGAATCGCTGACCGACCTGACATCCGCCATTGCAAAGATGCGCTGCGACGACAAGCGGTTGACCCACAAGGCATTGCTGGGGGCCGGCTTGAACGTCCCCAGACAGTTCGAGGCGGGGGACGATACGAAAAATGTGGCCTTGCTCACACGGCTTGGGCGGGTGGTGGTCAAGCCGGCCCGCGGCGAACAGGGCCGGGGGGTCAGCGTGGATCTGCGCGCCCCCCGGGAAATGGCAGGGGCCATCGCCGCCGCCAGAGATATCTGCGACGACGTGATCATCGAGGAGTATGTCGAGGGACAGGACCTGCGCGTCATCGTCATCGGGTTCAAATTCGTGGCCGCCGCCGTGCGGCGCCCGCCCCAGATCATCGGCAACGGGCAGCATACCGTTGCCCAACTCATCGAGAAGTACAATCGGCGTCGCATGGCGGCCACCGGGGGGGAGAGCCGCGTGCCGATGGATGATGAGACGCGCAGATGCCTCCGCGAAAACGGCCTGGCATTCGACCATGTGTTGCCCCGGGGGCGAGCCGTCGTGCTGCGCAAGGCTGCCAACCTGCACACCGGCGGAACGATTCAGGACGTGACCCATGCGATCCATCCGACGCTGGCCGACGTATCCGAAAAGGCCGCCGTGGCACTCAACATCCCGGTGACAGGGTTGGATCTGTGCGTGCCGGATCTGACCGCCCCCCACTACCATATCATCGAAGCCAATGAGCGCCCGGGCCTGGCCAACCACGAACCCCAACCGGTACCGGAGCGCTTTTTGGATCTGATGTTTCCTGAAACAGCGCTGCCCGGGCCCGTCAAATCGGAAACATCATGACCCCCATCCAACTCGACACCGGCTACCTGCAAAAAACGCTGCTGGACTTGCTGAACATACCAAGCCCGTCGGGCTATTCGGATCAAATCGTGCATTATGTCGGCCGGTCGCTCAAAGAAATGGATATCGAATTCAGCGTTACCCGCAGAGGCGCCATCCGGGCGTGCCTGACCGGCGCAGACCCCAAACCGGACCGCGCCATTTCAGTGCATCTCGATACCCTGGGGGCCATGACGCGCATGCTCAAGCCCAATGGTCGGCTGGCGATTGCCCCCGTGGGTACCTGGTCGGCTCGTTTCGCCGAGGGCGGCCGGGTTACTATTTTCAAAAGGAACAAGGAGGTGGCCCGCGGCACCGTCCTGCCGCTGAAAGCCTCGGGTCACGTCTACAGTCATGAAATCGATACCCAGCCGGTGAGTTGGGACCACGTCGAAGTGCGCGTGGATGAACAATGTATGACCGCCACCGGTCTCAGAGAGGCCGGATATGGTGTCGGCGACTTCATCGCCTTCGACGCAACCCCCGAAATTACTTCCAACGGATACATCTGCGCGCGACATCTGGACGACAAGGCCGGAGCGGCGGTTTTGCTGGCGGCCGCCAGGGCCATTCGCAGCCAAAAAGTGAATCTGCCCGCCAATTGTTACTTGTTGTTCACCATCTTCGAGGAGGTGGGGTCCGGGGCATCTTCCATTTTCTTCGGCGATATTGCCGAAATGGTGGTGATCGATCACGCCCCGGTGGCGCAAGACCAGAATTCCACGGAGTATGGCGCCACCATCGGCATGATGGATCAAACCGGACCGTTCGACTACCATCTCAGCCGAAAATTGACCTCACTTTGCGAGACATATCGCATTCCCCACTGCACGGACCTCTTCCGCTATTATCGCTCCGACTCCGCTTCGGCTATCGAAGCGGGCAACGACACACGCACCGCACTGGTCGGCTTCGGACTGGACGGGTCCCATGGGAACGAACGTACCCACATGGCTTCGCTGGAGGCGGTGGGTCAATTGATCGGGCTTTATGCGCAAAGCGAGCCGACTTTCATGCGCGACAAGGACGATTTGGCATCATTGGATGGGTTCCCCCATCAGCCCAGCCGGGGCGTCATCAAAATCACCACCTGAACAGGCTGCGGTCTGCTTTGGAAGATCGCCGTTGAAGAAGCAAAAACAAGCGTGAAGGTAAAGCCATGAACAAATTGCTGGTCGCCGCCAATATCCTTCTCCTTACCGTGTTCGCAGGGCTTGCCGTGGATCTTTTTTACAGCATCTTCAATTACCGTGTTCAGGCCGTTTCGGCTACCCGGCAGGAGGCGCTGCCAACGCCAACGCCCGTCCGGTCCCAGCCACCGCAGCGGAGCTCGCTGGCCATTTACCAACCGATCATCACACGAGATCTTTTCCATGTCGGGGGCAAAGAAAAAACGCAACCGCGAGTCGATCCTGCCAAGGATCTGGAGGACACGGAATTGAACATCAAGCTGTGGGGGACGGTGACGGGCAACGATGCCTTGAAGTATGCGGTCATCGAAGCCACCGGCGCCAGTCAGCGCCGGGAGCAACACTTGTACCGGGAAGGCGACCGCGTCGAAACGGCCACCGTGGAGAAGATCCTGGACGACAAAATCATTCTCAGCAACCAGGGGCGGCGCCAGGTGCTGCAGATGGAGAAGTTCCTCCAGGGAGCGCGCCGCCCCGCGCCGCGGACGGCCGCCACGACCCGCCCCGTCTACCGCCGCACCATCAGCCGCAGCATGATCGACAAAGCCACGCAGAACTTCGATCAGCTCATGGGCCAGGCCCGAATCGAGCCGGTTGCCGACGGCATGAAGATCGCGTCGCTCCAGCCGGCTTCTATTCTCAGAAGATTGGGATTGCGCAATGGCGATGTCGTCACCAGCGTCAACGAGCGTCCGATTCGGAGCATGGACGACGCCCTGAACATTTACCGGGATCTTCAAAATGGGCGCAACATCTCCATCCAGCTGCTGCGCCGGAACCGGGCGTACACCTACCAATACAACGTGAAATAATTCGGACGTGCCAACGAAAACCTTGGGATGGATCACAAGGGGGCTGGGCGCAAGAAAAACGATCCGAAAGATCGGGGACCGAGCGCATCATGGGCGGGGACGGCTCAAGAATCGCTCGTGGTTTTCACCGAGGTTTGGATCTTCAGGTTGTATTTCTCAATCTTGGAGTGCAGCGTGGGTCTGGAAAGGCCCAATATCTTGGCCGCCCGCGAGCGGTTGCCGTCGGTGACGTTGAGCGCTTCGGTGATCAGCAGGCTGGCGAAATGGTCCATGCAAGCCTCAAAGACATTGCCGTCCGTCTGGTCCAGAATCTGCCCGCGCACCCATTGGCGGATGACCTCTTCGGTGGAGGCGCCGGCTCTGGGCCCCTGGCGGTTTTCCTGGCCGGTGACCTGGGCGATATCGGAGGTACTGATGGGTGTGCCCCGGTTGAAGATCAGGGCTTTTTGCAGGGTGTTGGCCAACTCGCGCACGTTGCCGGGCCATTCGCGCTGCCGCAGATCCTGCAGCACGCCTTTGGCCAGACCAGGATTGTCCATCCCCAGCTCGGCGGAGTAGCGTGAGAGAAAATAGTCGGCCAGCAGGGGAATGTCCTCGGTCCGTTCGCTCAGGGGCGGCAGCCAGATGGTGATCACCTTCAGCCGGTAGTAAAGATCTTCGCGGAACTGCCCCTGGGTGATGAGGGTCTCCAGGTCGCGGTTGGTGGCGGCGATGATGCGCACATCCACCGGGATGGTTTCCCGGCCGCCCAGGCGTTCGATGCTTTTCTCCTGGAGCAGCCGCAGCATTTTGGCCTGCAGGTTCATGGGCATGTCGCCGATCTCGTCCAGGAAGATGGTCCCGCCCGAGGCCTGCTCGATCTTGCCCACCCGACGGTGGTTGGCACCGGTGAAGGCGCCCTTCTCGTAGCCGAACAGTTCACTTTCCAGCAGCGTGTCGGGGATGGCCACACAGTTGATCACCAGGAAGGGCCGGTTGGCCCGCAGGCTGTGCTGGAAGATGGCCCGGGCCGCCAGTTCTTTGCCCGTGCCCGATTCACCCCGGATGAGCACGGTGGCATCGGTGGCCGCCACGCGCCCGATGGCCTTGTAGACTTTCTGCATGGCCGGGCTGCGACCGATAATGGCGTCCTGGGCCGCCTCGTCGGGGGTGCCGTTCACGGCCACCGTCGAGCGCATGAAACGTCCCGCTTCCAGCGCCTGTTTGATGGTGGAGAGCATGTCCGGTACGTCGAAGGGTTTGAGGACGTAGTCGAAAGCCCCCATTTTGGTGGCTTCGATGGCTGTCTCGGTGGTGCCGTAGGCGGTCATGATGATGGCCGGCACCCTGGGGTCGATGGCGTGGATGGTTTTGAAGGTCTCCAGGCCGCTCATGCCGGGCAGGCGCACATCCAGGATCACCAGGTCCGGCATTTTCTCGCGCGCGATGCGCAGGCCGGCCTCGCCCGAAGCGGCACTCTGGACCGAATACCCCTCCTCGGTGAGCAGTTTATTGAAGCTTTTGCGCAAAGGATCGTCATCGTCGATAATCAGAATGGTCGTCACCGTTCGCTCCTTTAGATGCTTTCCGCCCGCTGTTTATCCTACTTTATCACCGGCAGCGTAATGACGAAAGAGGCCCCCATCCCTTCTTTCGGGTCCAGTCGAATCCGGCCGCCGTGCTCGTTGATGATGCGCCCTACGATGCTCAAGCCAAGGCCGGTGCCCTCCTCCTTGGTGGTGAAAAAAGGCTGGAAAACCTTGACGGCCAGATGTTCCGGTATGCCCGGTCCATTGTCCGAAACCTGGATCACGGCCGCTTCGCCGGCGGCTTCCGTTGCCACCGTCTCGCGGATGGTGATGCGGCCACCGTTGCCCATGGCTTCGCAGGCATTGATGATCAGGTTGACGAGGACCTCCTTGAGCTGTTCCGGGTCCACCGAGACATCCGGCAGGGGCTGACCGCGCTCCAGGTGGACGGTGACATCATAGGATTTGAGACGGTGCCGGAGCAATTGCAGCGCCATGTCGACCACCGCGGAGGGGCTCAGGCGCTGCATCTTCAGTTTGGGCGGACGGGAGAATTCCAGGAAGTTTTGCACGATGGTGTCGATGTGGCGGATCTCTTCGGAGATCACCTGAAAGTCTTCCTTCTGCTCGCTGTCCAGCTTCAGGGACCGGCTCAACGAAAAAAGCCGCATTTGCACGGAGGTGAAGGGATTGCGGATGCTGTGCGCCATGCCGGCGGCCAGCTTGCCCACCATGGCCATCTTTTCGGCTTGGAGCAAGCTTTCGCGGCTGCGTTCGAGGGCCAGGTGGGTCTGGTCCACGTCTTCCAGCAAACCGTGAACCCGCTGGCTCAGGGCGTCCACGATATTATCGGTGGGCAGCGGTGGAATGCTGCCGCTGGTGGCTTCGAACAAACGGTTGACCGGTTGGAGGATCTGGCCCACCAGAATGGCCAGCAGGCCGATGGCCAGCACCATGCCGCCGACCATGGCAACCAGGGCCGTCATGCGCAAGCGGGAGGCCTGCATCAGCGTGTGGGTTTTGGCCTCCATGATCTGCCGGGTATGGATCTCCTTATACTTCTCGCACAAGTCGATCAGGCTGAAAAAGTGCTTGCGGACCTGTTTGTGCAGTTCGGCGCCTTTGGCGCGCTCGCCGTTCTGGTAATAGGCGATGACCTGGTCCTTGCCCTGGATGTAGCTCAGATACTCGCGCTCGATTTCCTCCAATATGTTGCCATGATTGCCGTTGCCGTCCATCTGGGAGGCTTCCTGCAGCCGCCTGGTGAAGAGCTGACGGTATTCGTTCAGTTGCCGCAGCCAATCGAGGTCCCCGTCCAGGAAGTAGTAGGTCAGGAACCCTTTTTGTTTGATCAGGGCCACCTCCAGGGACTGCGCGGATTGATAGGCGGCCAGATGCTTGTCGATGATTTCGTTCAAAACATTTTCGATGCGCTGGGTGTACCAGATCATCACGATGCCGCCGATGACGGTGATGCTGACGAGGGCCGTGATGACGAGAAAGATGCGGGTGCGTAAGGAGATCATGATCTTCATGCGGGCAATACCTCTTCCGTGGTCGTCGCCTTGGCGGCCAGCATGGTGTCGATATCGGTCAGAATTTTCTGGCGATAATGGGCCAGGACGGCTGGATTGGCCATGATCATGTCCAGCTGGCGCGTGTGAATGGTCAGGAATCCGAGAATCTTCAGGTACTGGATCATGGTGCTCATGATATATTGCTCGATGCGGGCGTTGAGATGATCTTCCTTGATGGTGATGCGGAAACCGTAGGGCTCCAGAAGATCCCGGATGAACTGGACCCGTTTGAGACGCCGCGCAAAATCGGCGCCGCCGCCCTTGAAGTGAAAATTGATGTAATTCTCAGCGGTGCGCTCGCTCACCAAGGCCTCTACAATGGAGAAGTGAAAGCCGAGCCTGGATTGCAGACTGCAGTAGTTTTGGGAGATCATGAAGTAGTTGCGATTGGCCATGGTGGTGCGCACCGTGGGCAGCAGGGCCTGATTGGTCGTGGCCTGGAACATCACGGACATGAAACCTTTGCCGTCCACGGGCGGCGGCCCCTCCCATGGCTGGGCGGTGATGCCGGCCCACAGTGCCCGCATGGGGATGGAGATGATGTTCTCCAGTTCGACGAAGTGGCCCTCCACTTCGGTCTTGAAGCCGTCATCCAGGTTCAGAATCCACCACTGCATGGGCACTTTGGCGCGCAATTGTTTGCTGGAGCGTTCTGGAAAGTGGTGGGCCTTGCCGAAGCGGAACATCTCGTGCACCGCTTTTTCATGACAGAAGCGGGTGATGTCATGAAAAGTGCGGCAGCGGTCGGGCTTGAAATCGGGGCTGTCCGGGTTGAGCAGGTTCAGGGGCACGATCATCTGGGCCGCGCCGTCGAGCATTTGCCATATCCGGCTGCCGGCCATCAGGTTGCGGGGGGCATCGCGGTGGGCCAGCAGCGCCTCGATGCGTCCCTCATAAATCCTGCAGCCGTCGGCATCCACCGTCACCGCCTGCAGGGAGGAGAGGCGCGTGGTCGCCTCGGGCATGCCGAAAATGGCCGGTATTTGAAATTCCCGGGCCACATTGGCCAGATGGCCCGCCAGGCCGCCCTGCTCGGTAATCACGGCCGCGGCGCGGTCGAGCAGCATGGCCCAACGCGGCAGGGCCTGGACCGTGACCAGGATGGCCCCTTTGGGGAATTGGAGTGCGTCGGCCTCCTTGGTCACGATGAATACTTTGCCGGCCGCCACGCCGTTGCTGGCGGTCTGCCCGCCCTGCAGGCATACCGGCCAGCGGCTATCGACCGGGGTCATGTCGGTGGTGCGAGCGGTGCTTTGCTGCAGCGGGCGGCACTGGAGCAGGACCAATTGGTCGTCACCATCCAGGGCCCACTCCACATCCTGGGGTTGGCCATAGTAATTTTCGATGCGCATGCCCATTTCCGCCAGCGCCAATGCCTGGGCATCGGTCAGGCACGGGCGGTCGGCCTGATCGCCGGTGGTGGTCAAACGGCAGACGCCTTCCTCCGCGTAGCATACATACCGCTGGGGTTTGTGGGGGATGCGACGGTCCGCGATAGTCGGCGGCGAGCCGCGCCGAATGTTGAACTGGTCGGTGGGCGCCGTGCCGTCGACCACCGTTTTGGGCAGCCCCCAGGTAGCGTGGACGATCAAGGCGTCGTCGCGGATGTCCACCGGATTGCGGGTGTAAAGCACGCCGCCGGCCTTGGCATTCACCATCTGCAGGCAACCCACGCACATGGGCACATCTTCGTCCCGGATGCCCCGGCGCAGACGATAGGTCATGGCCGGTTGTCCATACTTGCTGGCCACCACCTCCTTGAAAGCCTCCCCAAGGGTCTCGCGTCCCACATTGAGCACCGAGCGGTATTGGCCGGCAAAAGAGGCGCCCGACAAATCCTCACCGATGGCGCTGCTGCGCACGGCCAGAGGGACTTGTCTGCCGGCGGCCGTTTCCATCTTCTGGCAGGCTTCGGCGATGGCCAGGGCCAGTTCATCCGGCAGCGGAGATTGGATGATCAACTGCTGGATGGCCGTGCTCAAGGCATAGAGGTGATCGGGCCGTTCGATTTCCGCGGCCTGGGTGCGGCGGTTGATTTCGGCCTGCAGTTCGCCGCTTTTCATGAAGCACTCGAAGCCGGCCGAGGTCACCACGAAGCCATGGGGAATCGTGAGGCCCAATTGCCGGGCCAGTTCCGCCAGATTGGCCATTTTGGGCCCGGTGAGATCGGCGCTGGCACGGTCCACATTGCTCAGCGGCATCACCAGGGGTCCTCGGGGCTCGGCCGCCTGGGGATGCACAAAAGGATTGATCCGGCTCTGGATCTCTTTGAAACGAGCCAGCAGGGATTCGTATTTCTTAGGGGCCAGGGCGTTGATGTGCTGGACGATCTGGAAGACATCGGTGGAGACGCGGGTACAGCGGGAGCGGACAAATTGCATGCCGAAGGGGGCCCTTCCCCGCAGGGCCTGTTCGATTTCGCCCATCACCTCCAGGGCCCGGTTGTTGGCGTTGAGCAGCAGCTTGAAGTGATGATAGCGATCCTTGAAGGCGATGCGCAACGCCTCGGCTTCGGCAGCGCTGGGTTGCTGACCGCTATCCTGGAATTTGCTGAAAAAGGAGCGCAGGCGTTTGATCATGACAGTCCGTACACCTCGATCGGAGCGCTGTCCAGTGTGTGGCTTTGCACACCCCTACCCAGTGTCCATGCCTGGATGGAGACTACCTATAAAAATTACAGGCCAAAGGCAAGGTCAACCCTATGGCCTTTGGCCTGTTTTGAATGGTTTACGAGCAGGACGGCGGCGGATCAGTGCTCCAGCTGCAAACCCCATCCCTCGAAAAGATACATGATGCCGAATCCGTACCACAGCGTGTAGATCACGTAGAACACCAGGGAGAAAATCACCACCCACAAACGATCCTTGATGTTCTGGGCCTCGATGCCGAAGTAGTTGTAAGCCGGCTCCACCGCCTTGGTCAGGGCCGTGTGCACCGCATTGGCCGCCTTGAACTGTTCCTGCTTGTTCAATTCCTCTTCCAGCAAGGTAAGGGCATGCCACCAGTTGTACGTCGCCCGGCGCGGTTCTATGCCGTATTTGGACTGAATGGCATCGCCGTTGTTCTCGTACATCAGCTTGGCATCGGCCAGACAATTGGCCAGCATCCGCCCCAGGTCGCCGGATACTTTCAGGGTCCCGCCGCTGACATTGATCATGGCGCCGCCGGCATTGAGCTGCTTGGCCATCTGGTCCGCCTGTTCGGCGGATTCAAAGGCCAGCGTCACGTCGATGGACTGCCCGTTAAACTTCTCGGCGGCCTTGACGGCCTTTGAAATATAATTGGCCGATCCCTTGGAGATGGAATTGTACAGGCTGTCCATGTACTGCAATCCGTTGTGGCCATTGAACAGGGGCATGAAAATGCCTACGAATACGATGCCGAAGGTGATCATGAGCACCAGGCCGGTGCCGAAGAGTTTCTTATTGGCGATCATGGATGGCCCTCCTCTCCCTTAAGCACGCCGATGTTCTTTATGAACGTGCCGATGACCCATACGGCGAAGGCGCCGATGACGATGAAAAACGCGTAGATGCCGATTTGGTTGAGCAGGTTGCCCATGGCGGGCGACAGGGGGATGACTTTCATGGCCGCCAGTTTGGAGGGCAGGGCAAAGAAGCGGTTGACGAAGCCGGAGAGCACCGCCAGGGCATAGAAGCCGCGGATGGTGATGCCGGGCACCACCTTGGTCACCATGGCGCCGATCTGGATGCCGATCAGGCTGCCCAGCAGCATGCCCATGGCCAGGGTGTAGAAGATGAAGCCGTAGATGGCATACTGGGTGATGGCCGAATACCCGGCGGTGAAGATGATCTGGAAGATGTCGGTGCCCACCGTGGTCATGGACGAGACGCCCAGCATGTAGACGAAGATGGGAAAGGTCAGGAAGCCGCCGCCCACGCCCATGATGCCGGCTGCCAGGCCCACCAGGGCACCGGAAAGCACCAGGAAGACCCAGGAGATGCCACGGCCGCCGGGGGTGAAATCGTGGTCGAATTTGACCATGGGCGGTATTTTTACAGCCTGGAGCTTACGGGGCAGCCCGCCCAGGTCCGCGCCTTCCGATTTTCCGCCATGGGCGCCGCCGCCGTGGGCGTCGGCATCGCCGGCCATGGCCTTGCGCGACCGGATATAATCGAGCAGGGCATAGGCGCCCAGGAAGCCCAGCATCAACACGTAGATGGTGGTGATGAAGGCGTCGCTGAGCACCGGGTTCTTTTCGTACAGCACCCGGTTGACCACGCCGCCGCCCGTGGCCCCGATCATGGAGCCGATCAAGAAGACCACGGCCAGCGGCACCGAGACGTTCCCGAGCTTGCGATGGATCACGCTGCCCATGATGGCCTTGGCGAAAATGTGGAACAGGTCGGTACCCACCGCCAGGATGCCCTTGATGCCTGCGCTCATCAGGGCCGGGGCGATGATGAAGCCGCCGCCCGCGCCGATGGCCCCGGTGATCAGACCGGCGCAAACGCCGATCAGGATCGAGGCGATGAAGATGAAATTGGAATAAAACGCCGGGCTGTAGGCTTTCTTTCCCCCCAGCACTCCCGGCAGCGCCTGGCTGATATCGCCGGCAAAGACGATCCCTCCCAAGATAACCGGCAGCAACATGAGCCCCAGCACGATCAACCGCTTGCGATCGCCCAGGATGGTTCTGGCCGTATCGAGCTCCCATTGGGCGTGCATGCGGGCGCCATGCATCATCAAAGCTCCCCATTGTTTGAAGAAACCCATTGCGGTATCCACTCCTTGTCGATTTTGTTCAAAGCCTTTTTGCCGTGAAGCCACGGCAAATCCCCTTAACTTCTTCCTTGAGAAATCCAAAAAAAATGTGACGATCACCTCCTCATCTTTTCCATGGTTTCGATTTTTTTTATCTGCAACTGACGCTTTTGAAAGGCGTCTTGAATTTTGTAGATCAACTCGTCGATGTCGATGGGCTTCATCAGGTAGTCGAACGCACCCAGTTCCATGCCCTGGATCGCTGCCTCCATGCTGGCATGGCCGGTGAGCATGATCACTTCCACCAGCGGATAACGCTGTTTGATCTCCCGCAGGGCCTGGATGCCGTCCATGCCCGGCATGCGCATGTCCATGACGACCACATCCATGGCTTGCTCGGACAAAATCGCCAGCGCCTCGGACCCGCTGGAAACGCCGGTGACATCCATGCCGCGCTTCTTCATGCGCTTGATCGCGGTTTGCAGGTATTCGGTCTCGTCATCTACGAATAGAGCTCTTAAAGATTCCATCATGGGCCTCCTGTGGATGCGTCCAGACAGCGATAAATAGTGAATCGGAGGAGGACGCTTCTGATGGGTTTTTCGAAAGGGCAGGCGGAAAAGAGCCTCACGGGAATGAGGCTAGGGGATCGAGCTGCAAGTTCGGTTGCAGGAGCTTTCAATCCAGGGGGGCTGGTGCCGCTGGAAGGCGCTGCCCGCTGAGCTGCCGTTATCGTCGAGGCATTTTTCATGGCCCGGTTCGTCAGTACCCTCATTTCGCCTGTCCGTCACCAATTCCGTCCGGGGATGGGCCCTTTGGCATGCAGGAAACCCCGGCAACCATCTGCGCCTCGGGACTGGCGGCGAACAAGGCCGTATTGAATATCATGTTGGCGGCCGCTGAATCAATTAAATTTCAATTTAATTGCATGGTTGTAATTTTAACTGAGTGCTCAGTCGGTATTTCGGCGGCGACTTGCCGCCCGCCTTGGGTTCACGTTATCCGCGCGACAATATCCTCTTTTTCATTTCGGCCAGCACCGTCTCCCCCTCTAATTCGGCCGGTTCTTCCCCTTTGGCCGTTTGGTGGAATTGTCGCAGGGCTGCATTGTCGAGAGTGCTGACGGTGCTGCGGATCAGCTTCAAGCGACTGTGCATGAGGTTGAAAACCACGCTCGGCCCCACTTCCATGGCGCCGCCCACGGCATCCTTCGTTGCACCCCAGGCACGACAATGGGGCGTTTCCATGATTTTGGGCACAGGCGCCCAGCCCATCAGTTCGGCGATCAACGTGAGCACCTCGATGATGCCGTCCGCATAGTTGTTTTTCAGCGCTTCACGACCCTCCTGGACCAGGGCTTCGATATCCTCGGTCGTATAGGAGAGATCTAGCGAGGCGATGATCTCCTCCTGGAGGTGTTGCAAGGTATCCGCTTTGGCGCTCACCACCACATCCTTGTCGTTGAGAATCTTGATGGCATTGCGGATGCTGATCATCTCTTTGAGCGTGGGGCTTTTGCGCAGGACCACATCGTCCACCGTGGTGTGATAGCGTTTGAGTTCGTTGTCCAGCACGATGATGAAGGGCGGGCCACCCGGGGCATCTTCCCGGCAGAAGAGTTCCAGATCGCGCTCCTGGCGCGGTGCATAGCGGCTCATCGCGAACAAGGTGCGCAGGGCTTCGCGATCGATGCGCGGGGGCGGATCGGCTGGTTTCATGGATCTGCGGATCTGCTCGGCCAGACGGTTGACCTGAACTTTTTTGCTTAGATTCTCTCTGAAGCCCATCGGTGCCTCCTGCGCCGGCCATGGCCTTAAGGCGCTCTATTGATAGATAACATGCTGAAAAATATAATATTGAAGGTTATTCGAGGTAACGTTTGACCCCGGTTAACAATTTCTGTATATGATCCCCTCTATTTCGGCAAACCGTTTTTATCCAAAGGAAAAAGCCATGGACGATCTTGTGACCATTACCTACAAAGGTAAATCGTATCAACTGCCGGTGATCATCGGCACCGAAAACGAACGCGCGGTCGATATCCTTCGCCTGCGCAACGAGACGGGCTTCATCACCTATGATCCCGGCTTCGCCAACACCGGTGCTTGCAAGAGCAGCATTACCTATATGGACGGAGAGAAAGGCATTCTGCGCTACCGCGGTATTCCCGTGGAGGAGCTGGCCGAGAAATCTTCCTTCAAGGAGACCGCCTATCTATTGATCAATGGTCAATTGCCCACTGAAACCGAGTTGCGCAAGTTTTCCATCATGCTCAACGATAACTCTCTCGTCCACGAGGACATGAAGACCTTTTTCCAGAATTTCCCACGAGCTTCCCATCCCATGGGGATTCTCTCGGCAATGGTCAATGCGCTGCGCAGCTTCTACCCGGAATTGCAGACCAGTGAAGAGGAGATCAACCTCACCGTGACCCGCCTGCTGGCCAAGGTGCGCACCATGGCGGCGATGTCTTACAAGATATCCCGCGGGCATACGGTTGTCTACCCCCGTCCGGACCTGGCCTATTGCGAGAATTTTCTCAACATGATGTTCAATACGCCGGTTACGCCTTATGTGCTCGTCAAGGAGGTGGTGCGGGCCCTGGAGGTCTTCTGGATCCTGCACGCCGACCACGAGCAAAACTGCTCCACTACGGCCGTGCGGGTGGTGGGCAGTGGGCGGGTCAATCTCTATGCGGCCATTTCCGCCGGCATTTCGGCCCTCTGGGGGCCGCTGCACGGCGGCGCCAACCAGGCGGTGATCGAAATGCTCAACGAGATCTATCGCGGCGGCGGCGACTACCGCAAGGCGGTGACGCGGGCCAAAGACAAGAATGATCCCTTCCGGCTGATGGGGTTCGGTCATCGCGTTTACAAAACATATGATCCGCGCGCCAAGATCATGAAGCGCATGTGCGACAATTTGCTCAAGACCTTGAACCTCAAGGACCCGCTGCTGGATATTGCCAAGGAGCTGGAGGAGGTGGCGCTGAAGGACGCTTATTTCATCGACCACAACCTTTATCCCAACGTGGACTTTTACAGTGGCATCGTGCTGCGCGCTATCGGCATTCCCACCAATATGTTCACCGTGATGTTCGCCATCGGCCGACTGCCGGGGTGGATTGCGCAGTGGAAGGAGAGCATGGACGATCCGGCGTGGCGCATCAGCCGGCCCCGCCAGATTTACACGGGCCCGACCGAAACCCACTATGTGCCCATGTCCGAACGCCAGACGGCCTGACACGGCCTGGGACTGCGAAGGCGTCGTCAAAAAAGAAGAGGGGGGCGGGCTCAGCCCGACCCCCTCTTTATATTTTCCATCTGGATGCTTGGTATCGCAGGTTTAATCGAAATCGCCCAGTGGACGGACGAAAGTCCATTTGGCCGGCCATTCCACCAGCGTACCCCAGGCTTCACCGACATTGCCTCCCAAGGCCGAGAAGGGTACCGATACCACGAAAATGCAGAATCCGCCGATCGTGGCGACGATACCCAGGGGGCGGCACAGCAGGCCATCGGCGGTCATGCTGCCGGCCGCGATCTGCTTGTCGGTCACCGTTTCATCTTGGGCCATGGCAGCCCAGGGCGTGAGGAGCATCGCCGCGATCAGCAAAAGAACGATGGAATGTTTGCCTAAACTGTGCATATAGTCTCCTTTCCTGAACGGATCGCCCGTGGGGCGTCGTAACTTAAGTATTTTCGGCTTGCCGCCATGGCACCATCTTTATCGTAAAACCATAGCAGTTCTTTTAACCGGCCGCAATCTTTTGCTAAGACGTTATCGGCAATTCATTCCGCAACTTTAACCGAATGATGGGATGACTCGAAACCTGGTCGAGAAGGTGGTTTACTGGAATTGAATTCGGCAATCTCTTCAGAGACGGCTGCGACCAGCGGCGTATCTTCTCATCTGATCGAGGTGGCGGTTTGCTTGCCGATCTTTTCGACCTTTACGTACGAGGTTCCTTCCGACCTGTGGCCGGAAGTAACACCGGGAAAGCGTGTCCTGGTTCCCTTCGGCCGGCGCCGGGTGACCGGCTATGTACTGGGCTCGGTGGATCAGGCCCCGGCAGCCGGGCTGAAAAGCATCTGCGCCATTCTGGACGACCAGCCCCTCTTCCCGGAAGTGATGTCCCCCTTTTTCGGCTGGATCGCCGACTACTACATGCATCCCCTGGGAGAGGTGCTGCAGACCGCGCTGCCGTCGGGCATCAATTTGGCCGATCAAGCCTGCTACGAGCTGACTGAAAGCGGGCAGGCGGCCATGGCCGGCATCTGCCAAAACATGTCGGCCTGGGAGCAGCGCATATTTTGCCGTCTGGTACAGGGGCCCTGCAGCCGTGGTGCATTGCGCCGCCTGGCCGGCCGCGCTTTTTCACCCGCTGTTTTGACCGCATGGGAAAAAAAAGGCTGGCTCGATCGCCGGGAGCGTCTGGCCGGCGGCCATACTCAACCCAAAACGATTCGATATGTCCGAACCCATCCAGGCTTCAACGACGTGCAACGGCTATCGCCGGCGCGCCGGGCTGTCTGGCAGATCTTGCAGGCCGAAGGCCCCGTTGCCATGGAAGCGCTGCGCGCCGTCCTTCCCACCGCGGCCGCCCTGGTACGTGCCATGGTGCGTGACGGCCAGGTACAGCTCGAACGACGGTCGGTCTATCGAGATCCCCTGGGGGACCCCATCGCGCCTGACCGGCCGCCGCCGTTGACGCCGGAGCAGCAGGTGGCCGTGGAAACCATGGGGGACCGTCTGGGAAAGGGGTATCAAACCTTTTTGCTGGCCGGCGTCACCGGCTCGGGCAAGACCGAAGTCTATCTGCAGATGGCGGCCCGGGCACTTGCCCGGGGGCTCTCGGTGCTGGTGCTGGTGCCCGAAATTTCCCTGATCTCCCAGACCGAACGGGCTTTTCGGGCCCGCTTCGGCGATCAGGTGGCCCTTTTACACAGCGGCCTGTCCGATGGCGAGCGACTGGACCAGTGGCAGCGCATCCGGCGTGGCGCGGCGGCCATCGCCGTAGGGGCCCGGTCGGCCATCTTCGCGCCTTTTGCCAAGGTCGGCCTGATCATCGTGGATGAAGAGCATGACGACTCCTACAAGCAGGAGGGGGCACTGCGCTACCACGCCCGCGACCTGGCTGTCATGCGTGCCCGCCAACAGGAAGCCGTGGCCATCCTCGGCTCGGCTACGCCCTCTTTGCAGTCGGCCTACAATGCCCAGTGCGGTAAATTTCTGAAGATCAGCCTTTGCGACCGAGTGGACCAGCGGGCCTTGCCCGAGATCTTTGTCGAGGATCTGACCGCCGTGCGCGAAGAGCGCGGCGTCCGTCGCCACCTGACACCCGCATTGCTGAAAGCCCTGGGGGAAACCCTGGCGCATAACGAACAGGCGCTGATCTTCCTGAACCGCCGGGGATTTGCCGGCGCCGTGATATGCGGGGTTTGCGGGCAGATGGTCCGTTGCCGGCGTTGCGATATTTCCCTGACCTATCATCAGCAGGCCGATGTCTATCAGTGCCACTACTGCGGCTTCAGCCAGCCGGCAATTGCGCGCTGCGGCCGCTGCGGGTCGGACCGCCTCCGGCGCATGGGCATGGGCACCGAGCGTTTGGAAGAAGATCTGCGCAAACTCTTCCCCGCTGCCCGGGTGGCCCGCATGGATCGAGACACCACCCGCCGCAAGGGAGCGTTGCGCAAGATCCTGAAGGATCTGCACGACCGCAAGATCGACATTCTGGTGGGGACCCAGATGGTGGCCAAGGGCCACGACTATCCCCACATCACCCTGGTGGGCATCATCTGCGCCGACCTTTCCTTGAGCATGCCCGACTTCCGTTCGGGCGAGCGCACCTTCCAACTGCTCGCCCAGGTGGCCGGCCGTGCCGGAAGGGGAAAAGTGCCGGGACGTGTGATTCTGCAGACCTACAACCCGCTTCATTTCAGCATCACCGCAGCGCGCCAGCAGGATTTCGACGCCTTTTACAGGCAAGAGATCGAGTTCCGCAAGTTGCTGGGATATCCGCCGGTCACCCGCATGATCCAACTGCGGATCAGCGGCCGGGACAGTGTCCGGGTGGCCGAATTCGCCCAGCGTCTGGGCACCCGTTGCCGCCAGCTCCTGGCACACGGCACCGCAGACAACGGACTGGAGGTGCTGGGACCCATCGAAGCCCCCTTGCAGCGCATCGCCGATCAATTCCGTTGGCAGCTCCTGATCAAAGGGCCCCGGGTCGGACCGTTGCACCATTTCGTGCGTCGGCTGGTCTTCGGACCCGATGCCGTCGGCGCCAAGGGCGATGTGAGCATTGCCGTGGACGTGGACCCGGTGTTCTTGATGTGAGGGCGAAAGCGAAAGCCCGATTTATGGAAATATGAAATAATAGAGGCCTTCATGGAAGGAAGCGGTGGCTTGACATCCCGTATGGCTCACCATTATAGATGTATGGTCTTTAATGATTTTATTCCAACCATCGAGGAGAAAGTTCATGCCAAGCAGGATCTGGCGTAACATACTGGGGGCCATCGTCGTACTCACCTTGCTGACGGGTTTCGGTTTCACGGATAGGGCCCGGGCCGAAGGCGACAAGGCGCAGGTGAAGGCCGGCGCTCCCAAAGCCCATTGGACCGAGAGGCGCTTCGAATTCGCGCCGCTGCTGGAAGGCACGGATGTCACGCATGATTTTTTTGTTGAAAATAAAGGCAATGCCCCGTTGGAGATTCTCAAGGTGCAACCTGGCTGAGGGTGTTCGGTTGCCTCGAACCCGGGGCAGATTCCTGCCGGCGGCAGGGATAAAATCGGCGTGGTGGTTCATACCGCGGGCAGGGGCGGACAAACGCTTACCAAGAGCTTCAGCGTCTACACCAACGATCCCAAAGAGCCCAACCTGGAGCTGGTGGTTACCGGCAAGGTCGAAGGATATGCAGAGGTCGATCCGCCCCGGGTTTCGCTCATGGGCAAGGTGGGCGAAACCCTGAAACAGGAGGTACGCGTCACGCCCAATGCCAAGTTCCCCTTCGCCATCAAGGAGGCCAAGGCTTCCACCGACCGGAATATCCGTCTGGATCTCAAGCCGCTCGGCAAGAATGGCGCCAAGGAGGGATATCTGCTGACGGTCACGGTGATCAAACCGAACGCGGGGGGGTTCTCTGATTACATTCAGCTCCAGACCGATTTAAAAGAGAAACCCACCATCGGCATTCCCGTGCATGGACGGCTGATGGCGCCGCCGGCGGAAAGCGATGGAAAAACGTCATCAGATCGATCCAGGGAATAAGTGATCACGAATAATATCAAAGTGGTGGCATTCGACTGCGATGGGGTGCTCTTCGATTCCTCCCTCTCCAACCGGTCCTATTACAACCGGCTTTTGCAGCACCTCGGTCGACCGCCCATGACGGACCAGCAGTTCGCGTATGTCCACATGCACACCGTGCATGAAGCGCTCGCGTATCTGTTCGACAATCCGGAGGACCTGGCGGCCGTGCAAAGCTACCAGCGTCAGATGAGCTATCTGCCCTTTATCCGTGAAATGGTGGTGGAGCCCTATCTGCGTGAGCTGCTGACACGGTTGCGGCCGGCGTATAAAACCGCCATCGCCACCAATCGCACCGATACAATGGCACGGGTGCTGGAAGAGCACGACCTGCAACCTTTTTTCGACAAAGTGGTGACCGCCTCCGATGTATGCCAACCCAAGCCCTATCCGGATCAGTTGCTGGTTTTGTTGGCATATTTCGGCATCGAACCGCATGAAATGATCTATGTGGGCGATTCCGAGCTGGATGCTGCGGCATCCCATCAGGCCGGCGTTCCCTTTATTGCTTTTGACAATCCTCGGCTGACAGCCAAGGCGCATATTCAAAACCTGAAACAGCTTCTATCGATTCTGGGCCACTGAAAATTTCCAGAACTCGATACGCAGGGACTTGTTGTGGGGTAGCCCGGTATGGCCGGAAGACCTTCCTACGATGATTTGCGCAAACGGATCGCGCTGCTCGAGCACGAATCCCGGGAGCGGGCCCGCTACGAGAAAGAGCTGCAATACCGGCTGGCCTTCGAAGGCTTGATCACCGGTATCTCCAGCGCCTTCATCAATCTGCCGCCCTCCAAAATCGACGCCGCCGTCACCGATGCCTTGAAACAGCTCGGCGAGTTCAGCCAGGTGGATCGCAGCTATCTGTTTCTCTACAATCGTGACGGACGGACCATGGATAACAGTCACGAGTGGTGCGCACCGGGCGTCGGGCCGCAGATCGAGCGATTGAAAGCCGTGCCCCTGAACCTGGCGCCCTGGCTCGTCCGCCAGCTCAATGCCGCGCAGGCGGTGCACATTCCCCGTGTTTCCGACCTGCCCGAAGAGGCCGCTTTGTTGCGCGAAGAAATCCAGCGCCAGGGGACGCAATCGATGATCATGGTGCCGACGGAGTTTGGCGGGACGGTGGTCGGATTCCTGGGTCTGGATTGCACGCGCCACGAGAAAACCTGGCCTGCGGACGCCATCGCCCTGTTGCGGATTGTGGGGGGAATTCTGGCCAACGCCCTGGATCGCAAGCGCTCCGAAGAAGCGTTGCGGCGTAGTGAAGAGAAGTACCGGACCATCCTCGAGACCATCGAGGAGGCCTATTGGGAAGTCAATCTGGCGGGTGACTTTACTTTCTTCAGTCCGTCCCTCTGCCGGATCCTCGGCTATACCCGCGATGAACTGATCGGCATGAACTACCGCAACTATGTCACTCCCACCGTGGCCAAGCGTGTTTATCAGATGTTCAACAAGGTTTTCATTACCGGGCGCAGCGTCCAGTTGAGCGACTTCGAGCACCTGTCCAAGGACGGCAGCCGCATTTTTTCAGAAATGTCGGTGGCGCTTATGCGTGACCCGGAAGGCAATCCCATCGGCTTCAGGGGCATTTCCAGGGACGTCACCGAGCGCAAGATCGCCGAGCAGGCCCTGCAGGAGAGCGAAGCGCGTTATCGTACCGTGCTGGAAGCCAATCCCGACCCCATCGTGGTGTACGACATGCAAGCCTGCGTGGTCTATTTGAATCCGGCCTTTTCCGAAGTTTTCGGCTGGGATCTCAAGGAGTGCAAAGGCAAGCGCATCGATGGGTTCATCCCTGCTGATCGCCGCGCGGAAGTGCGGCAGATGGCGGAACAGGTCGTCGCCGGCCGCAGCTTTTCCGGTATCGAAACCCAGCGACTCACCAAATCCGGGGTATTGGTTCCCGTGAGCATCAGCTGCGCCATCTACAAGGATGCCGGCGGGCAGCCCGTGGGCAGCATCTTCACCCTGCGCGACATCCGCGAAAAGAAGAAGATGGAGCAGCAGTTGCTCAACATGCAGCGCCTGGAGTCCATCGGCACCCTGGCCGGCGGCATCGCCCACGACTTCAACAACCTGTTGACGGCCATCCAGGGCAATGTCTCCCTGGCGCTCTATGATATGGACGAGAACGACCCCCGCCGGCGGGTGTTCGAGGATGTCCAGAAAGCGGTCAAGAGCGGGTCGCGGCTGACCTCCCAACTGTTGGGGTTTGCCCGCAAAGGGCGTTATGAGGTCAAACTGCTGGAACTCAACCGGGTCGTCAAGGACGTTTCGGAAACCTATGGCCGTACGCGCAAGGATATTTCCATCCATTATGAGCTGGCCGCCGACCTGTCGGCCGTGGAAGCGGACGAAGGACAGATCGAACAGGTGCTGCTCAACATTCTGGTCAACGCCGGACAGGCCATGCCCGGCGGCGGGGACCTCCATATCAGGACCTGCAACGTCTCCCATCTCGACATGACCGGCAAGGTATACCAACCCAAACCCGGCCGGTACAACCATCTGTCCATCGCCGATACGGGCGTGGGCATCAACAAAAAGGTCATCGACCACGTTTTCGAGCCCTTTTTCACCACCAAGGAGATGGGGCGCGGCACCGGCCTGGGCCTGGCCTCGGCCTACGGGATCATCAAGGGGCATGGCGGTTATATCGATGTGGAGTCCCAGTTGGGCCGCGGTACGACCTTCGACATCTACCTGCCGGCCAGTGACCGGGTCTTTTCCAATTCGACGGAACGGACGCCGGCCGCCGAAGCGGGCAGGGAGACCATCCTCTTGGTGGATGACGAAGAGATGGTCCTGGAGATCGGGCAGAGGATATTGGAAAGATTAGGCTATATCGTCTTCAAGGCCCGAAACGGCCGGCAAGCCCTGGATGTCTACAAGAAGCACCGCGATCGCATCGACTTGATCATCCTGGATGTGATCATGCCGGTCATGGGGGGCGGCGAAACCTTCGATCGCATCAAACGCCTCGATCCCGGCGTCAAGATCCTGCTCTCCAGCGGCTACAGCATTGACGGACAGGTGGCGGCCATCCTCCAGCGCGGCTGTGCCGGCTTTATCCAGAAACCCTTCAGCATCGAAGCCCTCTCCTCCAAAATCCGCGAAATCCTCACTTAGTCCCACCCGTCCACTCTCGCATTCAAGTAATTTCAAACGACTGCCGATAATCTTGGCGATAATCGCAATGCGAGGAAAAGCGACCCTATGTTCGCCAAAAAGCTAAAATCCATCGTCGTGGTCCATAACGACAAGGTATTCTGGGTAACCTGCGGCGGTTCTGAAAAGAGCTGTCCGGGCGTGGCCCAGCTGCCCTTGGAGAAACTGCTGGCCGAACCGGACGCCATCGACCAGCTCCGGCCGGAAGCCAAAGGAAATCACCAGAGTCTCTGGATCGTTCCCGATCACTGGTTCGGCATGGAACGCTATCCCTTCCAATCCGACAAATCTTCTCTGATCGTCCCCTTCCTGGAGCGCAAACTCACTGCAGCCCACCCCGAATGCAAGGAGGTGAGCCATTTTTTCAACTACCTGCGCGCGGCGGCACCCACCGGCGGCAACGAACTGCTGGCATATTTTCTTCAGGAAGAAAAGGCCTACGCGCTGTACAAGGTGCTGGCGCAGGCCCACCTGGCGCCCCGCTATATCACCACCCCCGCCTTCCTGTGGGTGGACCGATTGCGTCAGGTTTCGCCGGAATTCTCCCAGGAAGGCACCCTCTTGATGCATGTGGGCGCGGGGGAGTGCCTGCTCTATTTCTATTTCAAAGGGAACTACCTCTTTTCGCGCAATGTGATCCTGTCGGACGGGCCCGACCGGATGGAGGCCCTGACCTTCGAGATCAACCAGTCCCAGTATATGTTCTCCCAGAAGACCAAGAGTGAATTGAACCGGGTTTTCATTTTAGTGGCCGCATCCGACAGCCCGGAAGCCTTCAGTCAGGCGATAGGGCGCGAAGTGGTCGATCTGGCGCCCTTGCTGGCCGAACGTCCCACCATCGAAATCGAGGCGATGCCCCTGCTCAAAGGGTTGCTGCCGGAAGCCGACACGTTCTCCCGGCCGCCGTTTTTCAGCATCACCCAGCGTCAGGTGCGGCGTGAGCTGGCCTGGGAGCCGGTGCAGCGCGCCGGCATCGCCCTCGGCGGGGCGCTGCTCGTGCTTCTGGTGGGGTTGAACTTGATGTTGGGATCCCTGCTGGGGGCCGATGCCGAGGATCGGGCCAATATCAAGCGGCAGGCGATCTCCGCGGCGATGGGCCTCGCGCAGTATCAGTCGGCCCTGGATCAGGTGCTGCAAACCCGGCAGGGGCCGGAAAGCGCCGAGATGGTGCGGCGGGTGCTGGCCTGCATTCCCCCGGGCATGCGGGTCCGGGAGCTGGGATTGACTTTAGCGTCGCCGCCGGCGCTGACCCTCAAGGCAGCCGTCCCGGCCCAGGATGCCGAACAGCTCAAGGCCGCCCTGGCGCAATTGGTGGCAGCCTTGAAAACCCGTTTCGAGCTGCCGGCCGAATTCAGCCTCAACAACATCGAGATCAGCACGGACCCCCAGGCCGAAGGGGACGCGGCATCGCGCTACCTGATCGCTTTCCGATTGGAGCTGACATGAAATCCAAATTGCGTATCCGCTGGGCGATCGCCGGCTGCATCTGGCTTACGGCAACAGGGGTCACCGGTTGGAACCTTGCCAAGATCGAGGAGGTGGCCGCGGCCCGCCACGCCACTGAAAGCATGCGCAGGGAGATTCACTTTCAGCGTCACAATGCCGAGCGGCTGGCGCAGTTGGTGGCGGATCAGGAGGCGCTTTATCTGGGTGTGGAATCGTTGGACCTGGGGATGGTGGAGTTGCGCGAACGGGTGCGGGGCCTGGCAGCCGCCTTTGGTTTGGAGGATCTGTCCCTCGAAGCCGAAATGAACCAGGCCGTGGAAGGGGAGATGGCTTGCCGGCTCTCGCTGACAGGGGCATTCGAAAACACCGTGGGCTTCTTGACCGCCCTGAAGGAGTACCCCTATCTGGCCCCGCGCCAAATCGTGATCGGCGCGGTGGCCGACGCCCAGACCGTGCGCCTGGAAATTTCTTTCTCCGTTCAATACAAGCTCGTGGCTCCGGCGACGCCTGCAGTTCCTCTGCCGAAGGTGACGTCGCAGCCTCTGGAACTGGAGGGGCGGCCCCTATGAAACAGCTGGGTTTGTTGAAACAACAACTGTGCATGGCCGGCTGGCTCCTGGCCGCAATCCTTCTGGTATCGATCAACGGCCTTGCCTTCATTTCCCTGGAAGACACCGCCCTGGATGGCGAGCCGGCCAACCTGCGGTTGTTGCGCTCGCAACTGGCGATGCTGGAAAGCATCTCCGCCGCCAAAGCCCACGATGTGACCGACATGCGTGCGCTGCAGCGGTTTTTTGCCGCTTACCATCCATCCCGGTCTTCCTCCCCGGCGCCAGAGGCCAAGCCAGCCATCGGCAGCCCGGTTACAGAAGCCGGGGAGAACGCTGCGCTGCCGGGTTTGGCAGGGGTCTTGCAGAAGTTGGATAATCAGGGCCTGCCTTTCTTTCTGGCGGTTCTGGGCGGTCGGGTATGCTCGGAAAAAGACCAGGTAGGCCATTTTACGGTGGGCGCCATTTCCGCCGAAGGGGTGGTGCTGCAGCGGGCCGGTATGCGCTGGTTCCTGCCCAGCCCGCAGGCTTACTACAACAGCGACCAGGGCAGGTGAAGGCACAGGATTCGTGAGAGCGCGCCATCATAATGGAATGAAGAGGAAATCAGCCCCCATGAAACAATTACCTGGTAAAGCGATGCGATCGGCGCTGCTTGCGACGGCGTTCTGGGCCTTGTGCAGCGGGTGTGCGGCCCACGCCCCCCAGGCGCCGCCCCAGAACGACGGTTACGCATTGGACCGCATGCAGCCCCGGGCCATGCTGGATCGACCCAAGCAGGCCAGACGTCCCGGACCGCCGCCCTTCAGCGAAAAGATGGCGCCTCTGGCGGAACCGGCCGTCGCGCCGGCCCTCTACACCATGGTCTTCGACAAGGCCCCCCTGGGGGAGGTGCTCGCAGCCCTGACCAAGGATGCCGATTTCAATCTTTCGATCGAAGCGGAGGTCGATCTCTCCAGGCCGGTGACCGTTCACCTGAAGAACGTGATCCTGGAAGAAGCCCTGGATATGATCGTGGTCAACGGTGCGGGGTATGCCTGGCACATGGAAAAGGGCACCTTGGCCATCCGGCGTTTCGCCGAACGGGTATACTACTTCGAAGGCCTCGATATGGTAGGTGAAACCAGCGTCGATGTGGGCGGCGACATGCTCGGTTCCGGGGTGGAGAGTTCCGGGGTGGCCGGCAAGTACCAGGTCAAGGCCCAGAAGCCCCAGCAGAGTTCCGATCTGTGGGCCGCCGTGGAGCAGGCCCTGGGCGGGCTGAGGTCCGAAGAGGGCATCCTGCGGCTCAACCGCAATAGCGGCATCATCTACATGGCCGACACGCCGCGGCGGGTGGCCGCCATGGTCCAGTTGCTGGACGCGCTGTCCGGGTCGCTCAAGCGCCAGGTGTTCGTCGAGGCGCGCATCATGGAAGTCACGCTCAATGACGAGAGCAAGTACGGCATCGACTGGACCCAGCTGGGGGTGATGTTCACCGACAGCAACGGTTCCCTGCCCGACATTTTCGAACTGGGCTTCAACAGCAACGGCGCCATCGTCAAGGGCAGCCAGACCCAGTTTGTCGCCATGCTCGACTTCCTGCGGACCCAGGGCGATGTCAAGGTGCTCTCCAGTCCCCACTTGACGGTGATGAACCGCCAGTCGGCCCTGCTCACGGTGGGCTACCAGTTCCCCTACGCCGACATCGACGGGGTGGACCGCGACGCCGATACCAATACGATCACCATCGGCACCTCCATCCGGCGTGCCATCCTCGGCCTGCAACTGGGGTTGACCACCGATATCACCGCCGACGGCATGATCACCTTCCACATCGTGCCCACCTTGACCCGCATCCAGCGGGAGGTGGACATCGACATCCCCCTGGGCGATGTCACCCAGACCATCTCCAACCCGGTCATCGACCTGCAGGAACTGGCCACCACCGTGCGGGTGCGCGAAGGCAACTCTTTCGTGCTGGCCGGACTGATCAGCAAGATCCGCACTGTCGATCACAAGGGGCTGCCCTACATCAGCCAACTGCCCTGGATCGGCCAACTGTTCAAACACATGCAAGAGAGCGAGCAGAGCACCGAACTGGTGATTCTCGTAACGCCCTATATCAGGGAGGGGTGAAGAAGGCTGCGGGGAAGGATTAAAGTCTGCGAATAATCGAACCGATAGAGCGGGCAGAGGGGTTTTTATTCAAACCATTCAGGAAATGCCAATGCCGAGACATGGAGGAGCAGGGATGTTGAACTTGAAAAGAGTGAAAAGGGACCAGGCCGGTTTCACCCTGGTGGAGATTGCCATCGTGATGGTGATCATCGGTTTGCTGATCGGCGGCGTGCTCAAGGGGCAGGCCATGATCGAAAACGCCAAGGTCAAACGGGTGGTCAAGCAGGCCGATGAGATCCGCGCCGCCGTGATGACCTTCTACGATAAATACGGCGTCTACCCGGGCGACGAAAACCTGGCCAATGTGCCGCCGGTGGGCGGCGATGGCTCCGGCAATGGCAACGGGCAGATCACCGGGACCGAGATCTACGAAGTTTATCGGGATTTGAGCCTGGCCGGCATGATCGGCGGCACCTACAACGGCACCTCCGATCTGCCCAAACACGCTTTCGGCGGAAACATGGACCTGATCTGGGTCAATGCACCCGGCGCCACCACGCCGCCGGCCCACTATCTGCGGTTCTACAACCTGCCGGCCGAGGTGTGCCAGGAGATCGATACCAAACATGACGACGGCAACTATGCCGCCGGCAGCATCGTGGGCAGCGCCGGTTACACCGCGGGCACTACGGTGGCGATCCTTTACATGCAGTTCTAGCCCAATGGCGGGCATTGCCATGGCAGGGGCACGGTGGACCGTGCCCCGCTCGCTATTGGAGGCCGCACCATGATCCGCCGCCCAATGCGTCTGTCGAATACCCACGGATTCACTCTGCTGGAGATCGCCATCGTGATGGTGATCATCGGCATTTTGACCGGCGGCGGCATCTCGCTCATGAAAATCCTCACCGAGCGCAAGGCCCGCAACGAGACTGTCGAATATCTCCAGCAGGTGCGTTCGGCCCTGGCCAGTTTCGCGGCCAGCCAGGGGCGGCTGCCCTGGGCCGATAGCGATGGCGACGGTCTGGAGAACAACGGCAGCACCATCGGCGCTTTTCCTTACATGACGCTTCAGATGGCGCCGGCCGATGCGTATCGAAGGATTCCTCGTTACGAAATCAATACCAATCTGGCCAGCAATCGCGCCGCCACCTGCTCGGCCCTCAGAAGCGGCCTGACGACGCGGCCCATGGTTATGGACGGCGATGGCGCCGGAACCGCTTTTCACGTGGCAGTGGTGTTGGTCAGCGGCGGCCCCATGGATGCCGATGGGAACGGCAATGTACTGGATGCTTACAACAGCGGCACGCACCAGGGCAACAACGCCACCGGCACCCCCAACTACCTGCGGCACGCCCCGGTCCAGACCTTCGACGACCTGACGGCCTACATCGGCGGCAACGAACTCTTCGGCCAGGTGTGCGAGTACCTCAATCTCGCGGTGAACAACGCCTCGGGCAGCAGCGTCTATGTCCGGGACGTAAGCCAGGCATTGGACCTGGGGCGTATCGCCACCGGCGATTCCGCTGTTTACCCCATCATCTCCGGCACCCGCATCGAGGTGCGTACCGCAGCCAACGGCGGTGGATCCATTGTCTCCACCTCCTCTCCCGCCACTCCCCTGGTGCTGGCCGGCACAGGGGCCACGATCAATATCGAAACCGGCGGCGGCGGGGGCGGCGGCAATAACGGTGGCGGCAACGGCGGCAACAACGGCGGCAACAACGGCGGCGGTAACGGGGGCGGCAACGGCGGCGGAATCGGCGGCGGGGTGGGCGGCGGCCGGAATCATTGATCCGGTCTAATACGCCTTGCCCATCGACCCCATCACATCGTACAACGGCAGCAGGATCGAGAGCACGATGAGCCCGAAGACCGCCCCCAGGCTGATGATGGCCATGGGCTCGATGGCGGCCAGAAGCGCCTGCACCGTGCGCTTGACTTCGCCGTCGAAGTAATCTCCCAGGCGTTTGAACGACTGGTCCAGTGTGCCGGTGGCCTCGCCGTTGCGGATAGCCCCCAACAGCAGGCTGGGATAACCGCCGGTGGCTTCGAAGGCGGCGGCGATGGTCTCGCCGCTTTCGATCTCCTTGTAGATCGCCTTGAGGCGTTCTTCCAGAAAGCGGTTACCCAGGCCGTGATCGGCCAGGGTGGAGAATATCTGCTGAATGGCCATGCCGGCACCGAACATGGTGGCGAAATTGTGGCACAGCCGCGCCAGGGCGATGTTGCCGAGCACGGCCCCGAAAAGCGGCATCTTCAGGAGCAGCCGGTCGAAGCGGATGCCGCCTTTTTCGCTGCGCTGGTAGAGATAGACGAATGCTGTCAGCAGCAAAGCCCCCAAGCCGAAGAAAAGCCAGTTGGCCTTGACGAACTCGCTCACCGCCAGGACCGTGAGCGTGGCCTGGGGGATTTTGACCTGCATCTCCGCCAGTACTTTGACCATCTGGGGCAGCACGTAGCCCACCCACACACCCAGCACGGCCACGATGGCCGCCATGACAAACGACGGGTAGATGGTGGCCTTGTGCACGTGGGCGCGCAGGTCCTCTTTCCACTGCAGGAAGGTGGCCAATTGCTTCAGGCAGGCGGGCAGCACGCCGGTCTGCTCGCCCATGCGGATGATGGCCAGGTCCAGTTTCTGGAAGATCCGGGCATGGAAGCCCATGGCTTCATAGAGGGTGCGCCCGCCTTCCACCGCCACCTTGAGTTCGCCGGAGATTCGGCGCATGGGGCGGGAAGGCAGGTAGAGCCTGTTCTCCTCCAGGGCCGAGAGGATCGGCAGGCCGATCTCCAGGGTCTGGGCCAGGCGGTGGTAGAACTCCACCACGGTGCGCAGCTTGATGCCGCCGCCCATGTGCCGGCCCCAGAAACTCTCCTTGACCTGGCGGCAGTCGATCAGCGAAAGCCCGGAACGGCTCAACTGCCGTTCCACCTCGCTTTCGTCCAGGGCGATGGCGGTCCCTTTGACCGCCTTGCCCTCGGCATCCACGGCGCTGTAACGGTAATTAGGCATAATCCACGATCACCCGCATCACCTCTTCCAGGGAGGTCTGGAGGCGGGCTACCTTTTTCAAGGCCTGCTTGAACATCAACACGGTGCCGGCCTGTTTGGCGACATCCTCGATTTCGCGGTGCAGGGCACCGGAGAAGACCAGTCGTTCGATATTGCGGTCGACCTGGATCACTTCATACACGCCGGCCCGGCCGCGGTAGCCGGATTGAAAACAACTGTCGCACCCTTTGGGTTTGCCGATTTCGGCCGGCGGTTCCAGGCCGTTCTGGGTGAAGATCGCCCGCTCGCTCTCGCTGGGGGCCAGACGCTCCAGGCAATGGGGGCAGAGCACGCGCACCAGGCGCTGGGCCACGATCATGGAAAGGGCCGAGGCCAGAATGCTGGCGTTGATCCCCAGGTCGAGCAGTCGGTTGATGGCCGAAGCCGCGTCGTTGGTGTGCAGGGTGGAGAGCACCAGGTGGCCGGTGAGCGAGGCGCGCATGGCCAGGTCGGCGGTGATCTTGTCCCGGATCTCGCCCACCAGGATCACATCCGGATCCTGGCGCATGGCCGAGCGCAGGGCGTTCTCGAAGGTCAGCCCGGCCTTGACGTTGACCGCTGTCTGGCGAATGGTGGGGATCACATACTCGATGGGATCTTCCACGGTCATGCAGTTGATATTGGGGCTGTTGATGGCCATCAGGGCCGTGTAGAGGGTGGTGGTCTTGCCCGATCCGGTGGGGCCGGTGGTCAGGATCAATCCGTAGGGGCGCTTGATGGTGCGGTCGAACCGTTCCAAATCCTCGGGTTCCAATCCCAGATTCTTCAGATCGCCCACCACCTTGTTGTAGATGAGCAGGCGCATGACCACGGTCTCGCCCAACTGGGTGGGGAAGGTGGAGACGCGGATGTCGAAAGCGCCCACGCTGCTCTGGTATTTGATGCGGCCGTCATGGGGGATGTTGGGGTTGGAAATATCCATTTCGGCCATGATCTTGTAGCGCGTCAGCAGCGGCTGTTGGAATTTCTTGGCGAAGAGGTACATCTGGTGCAGCACGCCGTCGATGCGGTAGTAGACCCGCACCAGGTTGTTGTCGGGCACGATGTGGATGTCGCTGGCCCCCACCACGTACCCCTTGTCGATGAGCAGGCTGGACAGCTTGATGATGCGGTTGTCTTCGGTGGCGTCGCCGACGGCGCCGGAGTAGGTGATGGTGTTGATTTCGTCGTCCAGGCTCTGGGCCGTTTTGTAATAGACCTCGATGGCCTTGGCGATCCAGTTCTTGGGGGCGATGAAGGTCTCCACCCGCTGGCCGCACAAGCGCGTGAGCTTGTCCCGGGCGATGACGTCGAAGGGATTGATGGTGGCTGCCTTGAGCACCCCGTTCTCCACGGCAAAGGGGAACATGCCGTGCTCGGTGACGAATTCGATGGGAATGCGGGCCATCAGGCTGTGGTCGATCTCGGCATTGGCCGTGTCCAGGATCTTGGCCCCGCTCTGCACGGCGATGGCCATCTGCAAGTCTTCTTCGGTCACCCAGCCCAGGCGTTGCAGGACATCGCCGATCATGCTGCCGGTCTTCTTGGTCTCCATCAGGGCCATCTTGAGCTGATCGCCGTCGATGAACCCCATCTCCATCAGGATGTCGCCGATGCGTTTCTTCATTGGGTGTTCTCTCCATTGGCTACCGCCGCGAGTTCAGCCTGCAATGTCCGCACGCGGGCCTGGACCTGCGCCCGGCCGGCGGCATCCATCTGCTTGCCGGCCGCATTGAGATATTTCGAATAGTAGGCCACCGCCTGCCCATAGGACTGGTTTTGATCGAAAGCCAGGGCCAGATTGAACAGCAGGCGGGGATCGCCGGGGTTCAGGGACTCGGCTTTCCGGTACCAGTCGATGGCTGCCTCGGTGCGGCCCATCTGCCGCAGGGCCACCCCTTGGTGAAAATAGATTGTATAGAGGGGTGCCTGGGGCAGTGCGGCCGCCTGATCGAGCAGCGGCAGAGCCTCGGCGGCGCGGCCACAGCCGATCTGGGCGATGGCCAGGTTCAATATGGCTTGCAGGTGGGTCGGCGCCCGGCGATGCAGTTCGGCTGCCAGGGCATAAGCCTGGGTGAATTGATCGGTTTGCAGGTAGATCGAACTCATGTTCAGCCGCGCATCGAAATGGTCAGGGTCGAGCTTGAGCACCTCCCGGTACATGGCCAGGGCTTCGGCCGCGCGTCCCTGGCGCTGGAACATTCGGGCTTTCTCATAAAGAGGGGGGCTGGTGATGCGCCGGGCCGGCAAGGGCGAAGGCTGGGCGGCGGACATGTCATCTTTGTGTGGCCGCCGAACGGGCGCCGCCACCTTTTCATGCGAAGACCGGGGCGGCGTTGAGGTCCGGGGCAGGAGGGGGCTGGAGGTCGATTCCGGCGACTGGAAGAGGGGCGCTGCAGGGGCAGGCGGTGCAGGCGTCGCCATGTCGAGGGGGGGGGCGGTGGGGGCCGGCATCGGCGATGGCGTCGCCGGGCTTTCATCCGCGGCCGCCACCGGGAGCCCTTGTACGATAGCGGCCAATGGCGCCCGCTGGGTGGGGGGCTGTTCCGCATCTTCCCAAGGCCGCCAGGTCCAGGCGATCGCCGCGGAAACCACCAGGAGCGCAAGGATGATCCCGGCCGCCCGGTGGCGATTGTGCAGGCGCCGGCCGCGCCTGTCCATATATGCGGCCGCCGCTCCAGGTGGTTCGGGCGGCCGGTGTTCGCTCTGTCTTTTACGCAGGGCGTCGTTGAGCAAACTCATAGGGAGGGCCTGCTCTTGGCCGGCGCAGGGGGTAATTGCCCAGGGGCCGATGCCATCCGTACCGAGCCGCCGTTTCGAGTCCAATCGGCATAGACCCCATACCCCAACAAGGCCGCCAGGCCGATCAAAAGCGCGATGGTCAGGGCCAGGCGCCGTCGCGTCAAGCGCCATCCCGGAAACCACCGGCGCGCGCCGCTGCGCCGGGAGGTGGCTTCCACCAATTCTTCGAAGGCCGCCGTTACATGGCGCGGCTGCACGGTGCGGCTGTCGACGGTGTAGGCCGCGGTGAGCGCCAGGTCGCATATCTTGTTGATCATGCGCGGCACGCCGCCCGAATATTTGTGAATCCGGCGCACGGCCTTGGGGTCGAAACGCACCTGGCCTTTATTGCCGGCCACCGAAAGCCGGCGGGCAATATAGCCGGCGGTCTCGTCAGGGCTCAAGAAATCGAGCAGGCAATGAAGCGCCACCCGTTGCTTGAGCTGCCGCAGGCCGGAACCATTCAGCTGGTCGACCAGCTCCGGCTGTCCCACCAGCAGCAACTGCAGCAGTTTGGTCTTGTCTGTTTCCAGATTGGAGAGCAGGCGCATGTCCTCTAAGGTTTCCGGGGGCATGGTCTGGGCATCATCGATGATGATCACCACCGGTTCGGCATGCCGCTGGGCGAGCAGGAAGCGATTGAGGCTGTCGATCAGCTCTTTTTTGGAGGCTTCCGGATGGCAGACCACTCCCAGATCCTCCAGGATACAGGCCAGCAGCTCGCGGCCATTCAGCGAGGGATTGATCACATAGACCGTGCGGGCCCTGTTTTGCAGCCGGTCCAGCATCGCCCGGCACAAGGTGGTCTTGCCGGTGCCCACTTCACCGGTGAGCAGCAAAAAGCCCAATCGACTCTCGATGCCGTATCGGATCTTTTCCATGACGCCCTGGTGGGTCTCTGAGAAGTAGAGAAATTCGGGATCGGGGGTGATGGAAAAAGGCGTGCCGCTCAAATCGAAATAATCGTTGTAAATTCGATCGGGCAGGGCTTCGGGCACCCCTTGGGGCGGATCGGGCAAACTCCAGACCATACGGATGGGGTCCATGCTTCCACCTATCTTTAAGCGTTTGCGCCTGACACGCGCCGGCGTCGGCATCAAAGCAAAAGCAATTTATATGCCGCAGGGCGATTTGGTTTGGATATGTTTATGATTCAATGTGTTAATTTGCCAAATGGAGGGACGGCGAAGGCCCGAGCTTAAAATAGCCGGTGACATTGACGCCTCCTGGCATTTGGTTGCGTCAAAAAAACAGTAGGGGAACGCTAAGGCGCTTCAGCCATTTCGAAGGGGATAGCCGATGCCATTGAACCCAGCAATCTGGGTCACTTTGTGGCTGATCCGGTTAGCGAACGATATGCATGGGCTGTCTATATATCGGGTTGACAAATAAGCCGCAAAACCGACGAACGCCATTCCGGACAAAAAGACGATCACGAAAGAGGCAGCATGCCCCAGATGATCGCGCAGGACTACGAATATAGCTGAAGATAACGAGCCCAGCACAAGGAAGTGAACCACATACAATCCGTATGAGATGGCGCCCACGAATTGAAACATGGGGCCCTGCAAATACCGCTGAATGCGGCTGTTCGAAACGACCAGGATAAAACATAACAGCGCAGAGAGCATGGGATAGCCACCACCGAAGCCTTGGTCGTCCGGAAGGAAGCCATAAATGGTTTTCTCGATGAAGCTGTGATCGACATAGTGTGGGTAGGACGAGAGAAAGATAAAAGCGACCAGCAGCAGGTAAAACCCGACGCCGGTGAGTTTGATCGGTAACCGATGACGATGATGTTTCATCACGTCTGCGATCAATAACCCGATCCAAAACCCCTGATACAGGCTGTCCTTGCACAGCAGGATGAGCACTGAAGCCACAACCAGCCTGTATTTGAAATTTCCCAGAAGCAGCAGGAAGAGAAAGACCAGAATCGATCCGTATAGCTCGATCTTGATGGACCAGAGCGGCGGATTGTAAATAGTTCCTTTGCTGAAGGCCGACGTGGTGAAATTGATGAAGAATTTATGAGGGTTGAATTCACCTGGCCAGAAACCTCTGAACCAGGGTCTGGAGCCGGTCAGGTCTGCCACCGCGCCATTCGAAAAATATCCTACAGACCATAAAATCGCCGGGCAAAGGATCGTGAACCAGACAAGGCCCCCCAGGCGTATCGGCCTTTTGATGATCGCGGCGATGATCCGGACTCGCTGGGACGGCTCTCCCAGATAAGGATAGCTGAGGACGTAACCGCTCAAAATGAAAAACAAGCATACCGCAAAGTAGCCGGCGACCAAAAGCCCGAAGGGAGGGTAGAAAAAGATTTCTTCCAGAGGCAAATGCCTATGATAACTGGCCTTCGACCCGAAAACCGCATATGGAAAAAATGCACAACAGTAATGAACGAATACGACAATCACCGCCGCCAGTCCACGCAGGGCATCGAGATGGGTTTGTCGGGATGTGGTCATGTGCCGTACCATTGAAGACGTTGCCGCGCTGTGCATCGGCCTTGGCCTTTTGGGGCTTCTATATCAGTGGCCGGAGAATGGCAAGGCGAGTAATCGTTTCATCCGGTCAGCGCTGCGCTTCAATGCTCAGGGCGACGCTGATCTCCTCCGATGGTTTCAGGGCAACGGGGTCCGCTTGGCCCAGGCGGTCTGCGGGCAGGCCCTGGGGGCCGCTCAGCTCGGCGATGACGGCTTGAGCCCGGGCCCGGGCCAGGGCCACGAGTTGTTCGTCCGGCACCGTCTCCACCGCCTGCAAACGTGAGAAGAGCTCTTTGGCCCAGAAGCCCGGGTCGGTCGCTTCGGCCTCCTTGCGGGCTGCCTTGAGCTCAACCGCGAGAGCCTTCAGGTCGTCCTTGCCGAACCGTTCGGTGAACATCTCTTCCAGAACCTTGCGCGTTTCGGAACTGCTGAAATCCAGGGGGTTGGGGCCGTCGTCGGCCACCGTTTGACCCAGCCGGACGGTGACGGCTCTGCGCAGGCTCTGGCGCGCCAGAGCCTGGCGGTCCTTTTCCGGATGGTAGCGCCCTTGAACCACCAGCTTTAGTTGCGGCCGCTGGTGCAGGGCCTTGGCAAGGTTCAGCAGTTTTTCTTTTTCCGGCGGCGACACGGTCGCCCGGCCGGGATAGAAGGAGACCCGGTCGAGGGCATTTTCACTTCCGCCGGGAATCAGCGCCGCCAATGCCCGGAAGGGGCTGGTGACGATTTTTTCCAAGACATTGACGAGGGTCTTGCCGACCAGTGCACCGAAGCTGAACTGGGGGTTGTTCAAATCCCCATGGACCGGAAGGCCCAGGTTGATGACGCCGTTGGTGTCCTTCAGCAAGGCCACTGCCAGGTCGAGGGGCAGGTTCACGGCCTCCGGGCTGTCGACCTTTTCACCGAGCCTCAGCTGGTCCACCACGATCTGGTTGGCTCCTTGGAGCCGGCCGTTATCGACTTGGTAAGCCAGGTCCACGGACAGTTTGCCGCCGTCGATTTTGCGGCCGGCAAACTGGCCCGAATAGGGGGTGAGATTGGTCATTTCCAGGTTGCGGAAAGCCAGTTTGATATCGGTAAAACGTTTGGGGTTGGCGGTGTTGAGTTCCCCCTCGGCCCGGGCGGTTCCGAACTCATCCACGCTGCCCCTGAGCCGCAGTTCGGAGCGGGCCTCCGCTACCGAAGAGATGCCGGCCACGCTGCCCCGCAGTTCATGAATGTTGGTGGCGAAAGGAATCCGCAGCCTGAGATCGGCAAACTTGATCCGGCCGTCGTTGACCAGCACCCGGCGCACCCGGTAGGCAAACGGCTCGCTCCGGGATGGGGGCCCGGATGCATCGGTTCGGCCGACCGGTTCGCGCTTGATCAGATTGGCCAGGTTGAAGGTGCTGTTCTTTTCGATGATGGCTTTGCCGCGCAGGTCCTGCAGGCGCAAGTCTCCGATCTCGACGCTGTTGGGCTGCAGGAGCAGTTTGAGCTGTTCTGTGGATGCATTTTTCCAACCAAGGACCGTTTCGTTGACATCTTTTTCGACAACCTGAAGGTTTTCGAGTTTAAAGCCGCCCTGGTAGACTGTGCCCGCCCCGGCATCCGGGACGGCGTGGCGCAAGGTTCCGGCAGTGGAGAAAGCACCGGATCGGATCTCTACCGTCGCTACCTGCGCGACATAAGGCTGGAGTGCCGTCAGCGCCAGCGAAGCCGCATCGATTTTGGCCGTCAGGGCACCGGTGGCAGGCGCCAGCGTACCTTCGGCCTTCAATCGGCCCCCCTCACGGACGCTGAGGGCCAGCTCGATGGGCATGGGGGAGCGGCCATCCACTTGTGCTGCCCCGGCTGAAATGTTGTCCAGATGCAGAATCGGCTGATCGTCGCGCACCGTGTGGTCCCAGAGGGTCGCCTGCACCCCGGCGACTGCGATTTTTTCCACCAGGAATTGGAAGGCGGTCGTTTGGCCTCCTGCCGGCAATGGAGTGTTGTCCGGTTTTGGGGGGGGATTCGCCGCGGGGTTGGGGGCAGTTTCCGTTGCCGGCTGGCCGTCGGCCGTTTCGGGCTGGGTTGCCGCGGCAGGCTCCGAGGCGGGGGCGAACAGCTGCACCAGGTTGAGGCTGCCGTCGCGCCGCCTTTCGATTTGGATGGCGCCCCCCTCGACGGCGATCTTGGCCGCCTTCAACTGCTTCCGGCCGAGATCCGCGTTTCCGTTTTCCAGGACTACCGAGCCGATGTGCACCTCCGGCTCCACGTTGGCAAAGCCTGCCTTTATTTCGGCGAGATCCAGCAGAACATCTTTTACCAGCAACGCGCCGCCTTTGTCGGTGGCGGCGGCCAGGCGCAGCTTGATGCCGCCGATGGCGCCTTTGAAACCCTCGACAAGGCTTTTATCCTCATAGGCGGCGGCAAAGCCGTCCACTTGCAGCGCGCCCAAATCGAAACCCCATGCCTGCTTGTTCTTTTCCCCGGCAGCCAGCGGCTCGGCCTTCGGGGAGCTCTTCTGGGGTGGTGCGACGATGCGTTCCAGGTTCAAAACGCCCTTTTCATTCATCGCCAGGCGCACGCTTCCCCCTTTGATGGAAATGGAACCGACATGAAGCTTGTGGCCGGTCAGATCCACTTGCGCGTCCCGCATGCCGGCATCCGGAAGCTTGAGGAACGGTGCTGCGGGTGCCTCCGCCGGTGCCAGGGCGAGATCCTTCAACAGGATCGATAGATTTGGAAAGACGATTCGGGAGGCGTTGCCGCCCAATTGGATGTCGCAATCGCTTTCGGCCGTCATGCTGCCGGCCGCCGGCGCCAGCCGCAGCCATTGGCTGGCAAAGGAAGTCAGCGTAGCGCTGCGAACATCCTGCACTTTGAGATGGCCTTTGACGATCAGCGGGTTGAGGCTCACCTGGCCCGACCATTTCAAGGCCTCTTTATTGGCGCTGACCGCTGTCAGGGTCGTTGTGCCTTCCCTGTTCGCCAGGGTCGCCAGTTGGCCGATAGCAGCGTCCACCGGGTCCAGCGTGATGGTGGCCGGTTGGGCCGAACGTCGATCGGTGAATATGAATTTGCCCTTTACTACCTGGATATCCTCGAAAATCAGTCGGGGCAGGTGCTTGTCGCCCGGAGCGTCACCCTGGCCGCCAGCCGGCGTCGATCGAAGCCTGGCAAGGTTCAAGTCGCCCTCTTTGTCAATCACAACCTGGACGGCCGGGGCCTCTATCCGAATCTCGCGGAAGACCCAGGCCCACTTGAACAGGCTCTTCAACTCGAAATCCACCAAGAGCCGTTCAAAAGCCATGATCGCTTCACCTTCCCCATCGGTCATCTGAAACGCATGCAGTTTCAGCTTGAACAAGAATGGATTGAAGCGCACCTTTCCCAGGGTGGCTTCTGCGCGCAGATTTTCCCGGATGGCCTTGGGTAGATAGTGGCGGACGAGAACCGGGGTCAGGAAGAATCCGGCCAGCGTGTAGACCACAACCACCGCGGCTGCGACGATGAAGGTTTTGCTATGAACGATGCCTATCAGTTTTTCCTTACTTAAAGCGATCTTCACGGATTCAATCCTGTTTTGGGCGGGTTTTGTGGATCGGTATGGTGGTGCAATCACAGTCCGGCGGAAGAATAAGCATGCCCGGCACCATTTCAAACTGGGCAGTCATAGCAAGGAAGGGGATGCCGCGCAAGCGCCACCGATGGCGAAGGCTGGCCCTGGTGATCGTCTGGAGCCGGAAAAATCGCCTGCAGCAGCGGTTGACCTTGAGATATGCCGGAGCCTGTAGGCGTCTTTCCATTGGTGGGAGATCCCCTGAACGCACTGTGCGCGCATCGGCCCCGAATGAATGCTGTTCAGCCAGAGTCCCTGTCGCCTGGGCTCTCTGCTTGACATTGGGGCCGTTTTGATTTTTATTTTTGCCAACTTGAGTGGCAATACTTCCAGAACCATACAAAGGCAGCGAATTCCTATCGCGGACGGTTGAAACCCATACTCATTCTGACCACCGAAAAATCCGAAATCGGAGGTATTCATGATGGACCACCAACTCATAGAGAGAACGCAAGGGTTCTTGAGGATAGCACTGCCGATGATGGCCAAGAACAGGGTGCCGATAACGCCCCGCAATTATGCCGTCTGGTATCAATACGTGTCGGGAGACAACGCCGCGCTGAGAGAAACGGTCGATGCCATTCTGAAAGCCAGCGAACCTTTCACCGAAGAGATCAACGACATGCTCTATCGGAAGTATTGCCTGGAAACAAACGAAGGGGCCGTGAAGAAGTTGCGGGAAGATTTGAAAAAAATGCTAACGGCCGTGTTGGGCGAACTGGCGCTCATGACAGGGAAGGCGGAAAAATACAATGTGGTCTTGAACGATTCGGTTGAAAAGCTATCGGAGGACCTGTCCGCCGACACCATCCGGCGCATACTCGACGAGATCATCGGTGAGACCAGGGCCATCAAGGGTCACAATCTTGAGATTCAGCGCAAACTCCAGGAAACCACGGCCGAACTGGAAAACATGCAAAGAGAATTCGAACGCACCAAACTGGAAGCCTCGATGGATTATTTGACCGGCGTGGCGAACCGCAAAGCCTTCAACGAGACCTTGGCGCAGTTGGCCCGCGATGCAGTCAGCGAAGATAAACCCCTGAGCCTTCTAATGCTCGACATCGACTGCTTCAAGGCCTTCAATGATGCCCACGGGCATCTCGTCGGCGACGAGGTGCTGAAATTTGTCGCCAAAATAATCAAAGACCACGTTCGCGGCAGGGACTGCATCGCCCGTTATGGCGGCGAAGAGTTTGTCGTCCTGTTGCCGTTTACCCCGTTGGGCGGAGCGAAAATTCTGGCGGAAAACATACGCTTGTATTTTGAACAGGCCCGTCTCCAGACTGCCGACAAAGCCAAAGCGCTCGGTCGGATTACGCTGTCCATCGGTGTGGCGGGCTATAGGCCCGGCGAGGCCCTGGTCGATTTCGTCGCACGTGCCGACAAAGCCCTTTACCAAGCCAAAAGCGCCGGGCGCAACAGAGTGGTCCTCGACACCTGATGTCTGGAAATTGAGACGCCGCGCCCGAGGCCGTCACGAGGTCATGCCCTGCAGTCCCACGAAACTGCGGGCCAGTTCGATCTCCCCCATGTGCCGCAAGCCATGCTGGTAGATCCAGCATTCGATGCCGTCGAGCACGGTGATCCCCTGGGGCCCGGCCACCCGTGCGCTGAAGGTGCTGGCGATTTGGGGCGGGAACGGCCGCTGGATCACCACCCGCTCCAATTCTGCCGCCTCGATCCGTTTCAGCCAGGACTCGGTGTGGGCAAACACCGTTTGCATATAGGCGATGAAGGCCGGGTAGTCCCCGATCTGCTGGAACTGCATTTCGGCCACCGTGCGGTGCTTGCCGTGGTCGGCGATGACGGGCTGGATGCGTCCTTCCCAGGCCGCGTTCCAGACGGGCGGTTCCCCCGTGAGTGTCATCAACGCCGTGTCCAGCAAATGGATGTAGTGAAACAGGCTGAAGGCAATGGGTAGAATGCCTTCCCGCTCGCGATGGTTTACCTGGGCAACCGTCATGGTCGCCGTGGCCTCCTCGTAAAGCGAAAACATCGCCCGCATCCGCCGCCGTAAAGAGTCGAGGATCAGTTCGTGGCTCATCCGATTCTCCTTTCTGCCATTCAACCCAGGTTCTGGAACCCACATCAACCTATCTTACCCTTTTAGAGCGCAGTTTCAATAGCGCAGGTTCGTCCGATGGTGCCGCCCCTGGCCCCGGCCGCGTCCGGGGCCTGGGCGGAACTGCAACGCGCCGGTAGGCGTCATCATCAGCGGTATGCAAATTTCTCAGTTGACCCTGGGGCAGCAAATGGTATTTTAAATCCTGACCCACCTCAGGATTGTTCCAGATCCGCTTAACGCATTCAGGGGCCTGAAGCGCGAAGCCTCAGGTCCGTCCGCGCCAATGCATTCGTTCCATCGCTATGCCAACCCGCCCGGTTCGTTTAGCGCCGCATGAAGACCGATCGGCAACGGCATGGTCATTGACAAGAGGGATTGCAAAAAGAAAGGAGGTAAAAAGAGGTAAGGTTCTTGGGTTTGATAGGATAGAAGCACAACCACATCGAGCCATCTTTCTTTAACAGATTGGAGCTGCCATGAAAAAAAACATCCCGTTTTTAGTCGGCATTGTTCTTCTGTCCTGGATGATCAGCGGAGGCCATAATTGCTATGGCGCAAGCGCCTCACCGTGTGACCACCCAGGCGCATACGTCAAACAGCAACCCTGCAACAATCACGGAAAGCCTGGCAAACATCCCCTTTCCGCCAAAATCCGGTGGACCAGCTACGGAATCCCTCACATCCTGGCGAAGAGCCTGCCCGATGCCTCTTTCGGGAGCGGCTACGCCTTCGCCAAGTTGAATGCCTGCGTCCTGGCCGATCAAATGCTGATGGTGCGCAGCGAACGGTCCAAATACTACGGCCCGGACAAGGACGTGGCGGGGGACCGACAGAACCTGATCTCCGATCTTTTTTACATGGCCATGGACGTCCAGGGATCAGCGCAGACTCAATACCAACGGTTGCCCAAACAATACAAGGCGCTTCTGGACGCATACCTTGCCGGGTACAACAAGTACCTAATGGAAACCGGCGCGGAAAATCTGCCGTGCGCGGGAGAGCCGTTGGCGGAATTGTGCGCGGAACCCGCCGATATGAACGATTACATGGCCTACCTGGTGGATTTTACCTGGCTCGGCGGGCCCAAGCCGCTGATGGCGGCCATCGTCAATGCGCAACCGCCGGCCGTCACGGCCTCCCTCCAGGGGCTGGGACATCTTGCCAAGAAGGAATTCGCCAGGCTTCAGACCGATCCGGTTTTCGGCGCCAGCAACGGCTGGGCCATCGGCCGGGACCGGACGGCCAACCGAACCGGCATGCTCCTGGGCAATCCTCACTACCCATGGGAAGGCGAGCGGCGCTTCTTCGAAAGCCATGTGACCGTGCCGGGGGAGGTGAACGTTTATGGCGCAACCCTCCTGGGCATGCCGACGCCCGGCATCTCTTTCAACGAAAATGTGGCCTGGACCCACACGGTCTGCACGTCGCGGCACTTTACCTTCTACCGGTTGGCTTTGAAACCGGGCGATCCGACCACCTACATCTATGACGGTCAGGAGCGCCCCATGGCCCGCCGGCAGGTGACCGTCCAGGTGCTGCAGCCCAATGGCTCGCTGATCCCGGTAACCATGACCTTCTATCGATCCCATTTCGGGCCCATGGTGGAAATGCCCGGCCTGGATTGGACCACCACTTCCGCCTGGGCCATGCGCAGCGCCACGGATGAGGACCAGGGCATCCAGATGCGCTGGGAAATGGCCAAGGCCCGAAGCATTGCCGAGCTTAAGAAGGTGCTGGCCAAATACCAGTCGGTGAACTATCTGAACACCATTGCCGTGGACAGCGCCGGGACCGCGTTCTATGCGGATACCGGCAACGTGCCCAACGTGACCCGGGAGATGCTCGACGCCGGCTGCGCCCTGGGGGGCAATCCTCTTTATCTGGACGGGTCCCGCTCGGTTTGCGAGTGGGCCGACGACCCGGCCGCCGCCCAGGAGGGCATCGTTCCCTTTAAGTACGCGCCCCAGTTGACCACTCGCACCTATGTCGCCAACTCCAACAACAGCTATTGGCTGGTCAACCCGGAAACCCCCATCTCCATGAGCATCCCCAACCAGCTGTGGGGAACCGAGCGCACCGACATCGGCCTCCGGCCGCGGATGGGCCTGACCATGCTGGCGGAGGTGGCCGGCCCGGGCAAGCGCGTGAATTGGGGGACTTTCCAGCAGCTGCTGTTCGGCGACCGGGTCCTGGGCGGTGAGCTTCTGGCGGACGATCTGGCGGCACTGTGCGCCACCGATGCGGAGCTGGCCGGCAGCGGCGCCTGCGACGCCCTGCTCGATTGGGACCAGACCTACCGCCTGGGCAGCACGGGCGGGCACGTCTTCCGGGAGTTCATGGCCGCTTTCAGGGCCGGCAATCCATATACTTCGCTTTGGGCCGTCCCCTTCGACCCCGATGATCCGGTGACGACCCCCAACACGCTGAACGCGGCCGGAAACAGCGAGGCGATTCTGGCGGCGCTGCGGGCGGGTGTCGCCAAGCTGCAGGATGCGGGCATCGACCCGGCCGCGCCTCTGGGCGATATCCAGTTCACACGCAAAGGCGACGAGGTGATTCCCATTCACGGCGGACCGGATCAGGACGGCGCGTTCAACATGCTCTACTACAATCCGACCATCAACGGCACGCTGTTACCGCCGGATGTCTCTCTGGGCGGCCTGCCGTCGGCTTCCCTGCAGGACCAGGGCGGCTACCTGATCAATTACGGCAGCAGCTATATGCAGCTGGTGGAATATCTCAAGCCGGGCAAGCTGCGCGCCAAGGTCTTGATCAGCTACAGCCAGTCCACCGATCCGAACTCGCCCTACTTCAGCGATCAGACCCGCCTTTTCTCGATGAGCAAATGGCGCGATTGCCTCTTCACCGAAGCGCAGATCCACACCGATCCGAACCTGGAAATCGAAAAGGTGCGGGAATAGTCTGACACCCTCCTCCGGGGCCGCCAGTATGAGACGGCGGCCCCGCAGCCCCTTTTCTCTTCTGCCTGCCTCCGCCTGCCCATGGTTCCCCCAAGGAGCCCGTCGATCTATCATCTCTTACAGGATAGCCGGGCGCTGTGAGGGCACATTTCATTGACACGCCGCCACTCCTGCATAATCGTTGGTCTACTTTTGCTCGCCCCGCTCAGTCATTGCCAACCGGGGCGGCTCCATTTGAAAATAAAGCGGTTTTGAAACCTTAAGGAGATACCATGAAAGCATTCGTGTGTACCGAATTCGGTCCGGCGGACAATTGCGATGTCCAGGAGGTGGACGTTCGTCCGCCAGACAAGGACCAGGTCTTGATAGAAGTGAAGAGCGCGTCGCTCAACTTTCCCGATGCCCTGATGATCGAAGGGCGCTACCAGGTCAAACCGCCCCTGCCGTTCAGCCCGGGCATGGACCTGGCGGGTATCGTGCGGCAGGTGGGCGAAGGGGTCACCCATGTGGCGGTGGGGGACCGGGTGATCGCCTTTTCAGGAGTAGGCGCCTTTGCCGAAATGTGCCTGGCAGCCAAGGACAAGGTGGTGCCCATGCCTGCGGACATGTCGTTCGATGCGGCCGCAGCCTACGGGATCACCTATGCCACGGCCATTCACGGGTTCCGGGAGTGCGGCCGGCTGCAACCCCATGAAACCGCACTGGTTCTGGGGGCGGCCGGCGGCGTGGGCATCGCCGCCATCGAGGTGGCCAAGGCCATGGGCGCGCGGGTGATCGCGGCGGCGGCCACCGATGACAAGCTGGCCCTTTGCCGCAAGATGGGCGCCGACATGGTGATCAATTACACCAAGGAGGACCTGCGCCTGCGCACCATGGAACTGACCGGCGGCAAGGGGGCGGATGTGGTTTTCGATCCGGTGGGCGGCGATTACACCATGAATGCGTTCCGCGCCACGGCCTGGGGCGGTCGGTTGCTGGTGGTCGGGTTTGCCGCCGGGGACATTCCCAAGATTCCGATCAACTACGCCCTGCTCAGCGAGCGATCCATCGTCGGCGTCTTCTGGGGGGCCTGGGCCGCCCGCGACCCCGAAGGACAGCGCCGCAACATGGAGACCATGGCCCGCTGGTTCGCCGAAGGCAAGATCAATCCGGTCATCGATTCGACCATCTCGCTGTCGCAGATTCCGGACGCCATCAAACGCCTCACCGCCCGGCAGGTCAAGGGCAAGGTGGTGGTCAAGGTGCGCGCCGAGTAAGAGGTGGCTGTTACAGGCCGGCCAGCCGGAGACTCAGCTCCCGCAGTTGCTTGCGCGCCTGCGGGTCGTACGCCTGGGCTTCGGCGCTGGCTTCGGCCTGAACATTGAAATATCGTCCGGTAATCCCTTCCACGGATGGCGAGACCGCGAGAAACACTTCGGCATCCGCGCCGCTCTCCGGTTCGCCCCAGGGGGTGATTTTGGCCTGGCGCACCATGTTGGTATTCAAATAGGTGCCGGGGTGCAGCGTATTGACGGTAACCTGCGCCGCTTTCAGTTCTTCGGCCAGGTCGAAGGTGAACATGATCAGGCTGAGCTTGCTCTGACGGTAGGCCCGCGTACCGTCGAACTGTTTTTCGAGCATCACATCATTGAAATCCACAGGATACTGGCCGGCCGAACTGACATTGACGATGCGCGCCGGAGCAGCCTTTTTCAGCGCCGGGAGCAAAAGCCGGGTGAGCAGGAAGGGGGCGAGATAGTTCACGGCAAATCGAAGTTCGTGGCCGTCCCGGCTATATCTTTCGCCGGAGAAGCCCACCCCGGCGTTGTTGATCAGGACATCCAGGCGGGGGAATTTTGCCAGCATCTCTTGGGCCAGTCGACGCACCTCGGCCAAAGAAGAAAAATCGGCGCAAAACCCTTCAATCTTTAGATTGCCGGAAGCGTTCTTCAACTCCTCTACCACACCGGCCAGCTTTTTGGGGTCTCTGCCATGGAGCAGCACCTGCGCCTGTTGTCTGGCCAACCGCAGGGCGGCCAGTTTGCCGATGCCATCGGTCGACCCCGTGATCAGAATCGTCTGGTCATGGATTGGTTTCATGACTTCTCCTTTTTTCGGAATGGTTTGGTGCTTCGCGTTGCGACCTGTTTCTTCGAAACGATAATGCCGATTTGCCACAATTCCCTGGTGCCGAAGGTAAAAAGGCAAATTTTCCAGATGGCCGGTTCATTGACACACTGCCCATCCGGTCTCATTGTTCAGTTCACTTTAACCGCTCCCTTGGGACCATCCCAATGGGCTGTTTCGAATTCACTTCCATGCAAAGGAAGGATATCCCAATGACCGAAAAAAACATCCAGGTACGTCTGGCCCATCGCCCGGAAGGGGAGGTTCGGACCAGCGACTTCAACATCGCAGAAGCGCCCCTGCCCGAGATCGGCGACGGCCAGCTCCTGGTGCGCAACCACTATCTTTCGCTGGACCCCTATATGCGCGGCCGCATGAGCGCCGCTAAATCCTATGCCCAATCCGTAAATATCGGCGATGTGATGGTCGGCGGCACGGTGGGTCGGGTGGTGGCCTCCCGGCACACAGGATTCCGCGAGGGCGACCACGTGGTGGGCTATCTGGGATGGCAGTTGTATGGGGTCAGCGACGGGACTGCCCTGATGCGGGTCGACGAGCCGGATATACCCCTGACCGCCTACCTGGGGGTGATGGGCATGCCCGGGGCCACCGCTTACGTGGGTCTGATGGATATCGGCCAACCGAAGCAAGGCGAGACGGTGGTGGTGTCGGCTGCTTCGGGTGCGGTGGGCAGCGTGGTCGGGCAGATCGCCAAGATCAAAGGCTGCCGGTCAGTGGGCATTGCCGGTGGCCCGGAGAAGTGCGCTTATGTCACCGACGAATTGGGTTTCGATGCCTGCATCGATTACAAGCGCGGGCGCCTGGCCGAAGATCTGGCCGCCGCCGTCCCCAACGGCATCGACATTTACTTCGAGAATGTGGGCGGACGCATCCTCGACACGGTGCTGGCGCGCATGAACCCGTTCGGACGCATTCCCCTGTGCGGCCTGATCTCCCAGTACAACGCCATCGAACCGTACGGCGTTAAGAACTTCGGCAGTTTACTGATCAACCGCGTCAAGCTGCAAGGATTTATCGTCTCCGATCACCTGGCCCGCTGGCCCGATGCTTTCAATGATATCGGCCAGTGGATTCGGCAAGGCCGCATCAAATACCGCGAAAGCATCGTCCAGGGCATCGAGAACGCGCCCGCGGCTTTCATCGGCCTGTTGGCCGGGAAGAATTTCGGCAAGCAGCTGGTCAAGCTGATTTAGCGGCCAAGGCGACTCATTTCAGCGCTTTGCCCGCGCTCCAGGCCGAGCCGATGCGTTCGCCCACGGACCAGTAGCCGTTGTCCGGCATGGTCAGGGTGAAGGGCTTGATCTTGCGGATGTCCGGTTTGCCGTCGCTCAGGTATTTCTCTTCGGTGAAAATCTCCTTGGGTTCCCCGATGTAGAGCGTGTCGGCCGGCAGCGTCACCGACTGCACCACTTCGCAGGCCATGCTGACCGGGCATTCGGCGATCAGAGGGGCTTTGTCCAACTGGCCGAAGAAGACGTCGAAGATCTTGGATTTGTCGCGCTTGGCGCCCGTGACCAGGCCGCAGTAATCGGTTTTCTCCATCAGGGAGATGTCGGGGATGTTGATACTGAACTGCCGATGTTCTTCGATGCCCTGGTTGGTGTGGTGCCGGCCCAGGGCCACCGCGAACATGGCGGGTTTGGCATTGACCCGCGACACCCAGGCCACAGCCATGAAATTGGCCCGTCCTGCCACCATCGCGCCCACCAGGACCATGGGCATGGGGTACAAAAAGGCCGCTCCATTGTCCAATTTGATCTTGCCCATCGCCGAGCCCTCCTTTTTGGGATATGAATTCTGAGAGACAAGCCAGATCTCTTATATCATGATAAGTCCAGGGATCAATCCAGCCCCGCCTCGGCCCGTACCTCGGCGGCGATGGCCGTCCAGTCCTGGTCGCCGCGGCCGTGGGCCAGGGCTGCCAGGAAGCGGCTTTCGAGCACTTCGGCCAGCCGCATGGGGGCTGCGGCCTCGGCCGCGGTGGCCTTGATCAGGCGCACGTCCTTGAGCCCCAAGGGGAGTTTGAAGAGGGGCGGACTGAAGGTCCCCTCCAGGATCTGACGCCCGTAATTCTGATAGACCGGGCAGGCGAAGATCGTCTGGGTCAGCGCGTCCAGCATGAGTTTGGGGTCACCGCCGTTTTTACTTACGAAGGTGGCGGCCTCGGCCAGGCCCTCGATGGCGGCGGCGATGAGAAAGTTGGCGCCCAGCTTGGCCACGTTGGCCTGGGCCGGATCATCGCCGAAGTCGAAAACGCGCAGGCCCAGCCGATCGAGCAGCGGCACTGCGCGGGCCTTGCCTGCGGCCGGGCCGGCGACGAAGTAGGTCTGCTTGCGCACCCGCACCGCATCCGGCCGGCCCATGACCGGCGCCGCCACATAGTACCCGTTGAGGTCGGTGTGCTGCCGGGCCAGCCGTCCGGCCGTAGCCGGAAGAATGGTGCTCAGGCAGACATGTACGCCGCCCGAGCCCAGATGCCGGGGCAACTCCCCCTCCGGCCCCACCACGGCTTCCAGGGCCGCATCGTCGGAGACGCAGCTGAACACCAGGCCGCTCGCTTCGGCCACATCCCAGGGCCGATCCACCGCCTGGGCGCCGGCTGCGACCAGCGGTGCGCACTTTTTTTTGTCCCGGTTGTAGATCCGCAGCGTAAAGCCGTCGGCCAGAAGGTTTTCGACCATGGGGGCGCCCAGCAGGCCGGTGCCGATGAATCCAATAGTTTGATTGTCTTGCATGTCATCTCCTTTGATCCTATCCGCATAGGGTTATTTGCCCGTTCGAACCACCCTCGGCCGCTTGGCGATAGAATAGGGCGCCAAATGGAATGGTCAACCGATTTGAATCGCATGGGCTACCGGACGCACCTCGATGGTGCCGCCGTCCGGCAGCGTCGGAATGCGCAGGGCCATGGCGATGGCCTCGTCCAGGTCGCGGCACTCGACCAGATGGAACCCGCCGATCTGCTCCTTGGTCTCCGCGAAAGGGCCGTCGATGACGGAAGATCGGCCGTTTTTCAATCGGACGCTCGTGGCAGCAGTACTTTGCATCAACTTGGCTCCGGCTCGGTAACGGCCGGTTTGTATGAGTTCCTGCTCCCATTCCTGGTAAGCACTCATGATCTCCGACCGCCGCGACGCAGGCAGCGCTTCCCAGCGCTCTTCCTCGAAACAGCACAACAGTAGATATTGCATGGTTGGTCCTCCTGGAAGTGTCAAGCCTCCATCAAAGTATCGATATCGAGCTTATGCATTTTCAGCAGCGCCTTCATGACCCGCTCGGCTCGCGCCGGGTCTTCATCGGCGACCAACTGCGCCAACACCTTGGGAACGATCTGCCAGGAGATGCCGTACTTGTCCCGGAGCCAGCCGCACGGTCCTTGCTCGCCGCCTTCCGAAAGCTTCTCCCACAAATCATCCAGTTCCTTCTGGTCCCGGCAATCGGCGATGAAAGAGATGGCCGGGGTGAAGGTGAACAGCGGCCCGCCGTTCAAGGCCAGGAAGGGCTGGCCGTCGAGTTCGAAGGATACGGTCATCACCGATCCCGCGGGGCGCCCCGATGCCTCCGCGGCGGAGGGCCCGTAGCGTGCGATTCGGTTGATTTTCGAGTTTCTGAAAATGGCCGTGTAGAAACGCGCGGCCTCCTGGGCCTGATGGTCGAACCACAGACATGGTGTCAATTTGCTCATAAGGCCTCCTTTCGACGCCGTTCACTCTGGGCGACCATGGCGGACAGGTCGTCGGCCGGCCGGATTTCGAAGGGGCCGACCTTCACCCCCGGGTGGGCGGAAATCAGTTGGATGGCGTGATTCAGATCCCGGGCTTCGAGCACGAGGATCCCACCGAGCTGTTCTTTGGTCTCGGCAAAGGGGCCGTCGGTGGTGATGACGTTGCCATCGCGTCGGCGCAGCGTCACGGCGTTACGAGCGCTCTGCAGTGCTTCGCCGCCGGCGAAGTGACCATTTCGGCGCAGCACCTCATCGTATTCGAAGCATTCGTCCATCAGAAGATTGCGTTCCTTTGCGGACATCGCTTCCCATTTGGCTTCATCGATATATCCCAAGCAGATGTATTTCATGGCCACCTCCTCGCGATTCAGTCGAATCGCGATGCTATTTGTTTTTTTCAGGTCTTCACAGGGTAGTCGCCTGGCGGCGCACGAAATCGACACCGGTGGCCGGGACTGCGATTTTTATTCTGAAAGCTCCTCCATGCGCCGCAGAAGGAACCTGCGCTCCGGCGCTTGCCGGGTCAAGGCCAGGGCGAGTGCGTACGCGGCGCGGGCCTGTGCATTTCTTCCGAGCCGCCTGCTCAGGTCCCCCCGGGCTGCATGCGCCAGGTGGTATTCGGTCAATTCACCTCCGGCCAGCAACCCATCGATCAGCGCCAGGCCGGCCTGGGGGCCGTCGCGCATGGCCACGGCCACGGCTCGGTTGAGGGCGACCACCGGCGATGGCGTCAGTTGCAGCAAGAGGTCATACCACCGCACAATCTGATTCCAATCGGTGGCGGCGGCTTCGGCTGCCCGGGCATGTTCCGCCGCGATGGCCGCCTGAAGACAGTAGGTGCCGATACGACCTCCGGCGAGTGCCTGTCCCGCAAGCTGCAAGCCTTCATCGATCTGCGCCCGGTGCCACAACCTGCGGTCCTGATCCTCGAGCAGGATGAGATCTCCGGTGGTCGAGGTGCGGGCCGTACGACGGGATTCCTGGAGGAGCATCAACGCCAGCAGCCCGATCACCTCCGGTTCGGGCAGCATTTGCGCCAGGAGACGCCCCAGTCGGATGGCTTCGCCCGAAAGGTCCGCACGGGTCAGGGAGGGACCCGAAGAGGCGAAGTAGCCTTCGTTGTATATCAGGTAGATTACGCGCAAGACGGCCTCGAGGCGCTCGGGCAGCTCGTCGGACGATGGCACCTGGTAGGGGATGTGCGCATCGCGGATTTTGGCCTTGGCGCGTACGATGCGCTGGGCAAGGGTAGGCAGGGGCACCAGGAAGGCATGGGCGATCGCTTCGGTGGTCAGGCCAACCATTTCGCGCAAGGTGAGGGCCACCTGGGCTTCCGGGGCCAGGGCCGGATGGCAGCAGGTGAAGATCAGTCGCAGAAGATCATCGCCGACACTATCGATCTCATCGGCGGGGGCGCCGTGGTCGGTTGCGGTCAACATCCGGTTACCGTCTTCCATGGAATCCATACGGCCCCGTCGTCGCAGGCGATCGATGGCCTTGAAACGTCCCACCGTCACCAGCCAGGCCCTGGGGTTGGCGGGGACTCCCGCCGCAGGCCATTGCTCCAGGGCTGCCCGGAAGGCTTCGTGCAACGCCTCTTCAGCCAGGTCGAACTCACCGACCTTGCGGATCAGGGTAGCGAACACCCGGCGCGCTTCGGTCCGATAGAGCGTATCGACTATGGTTCGAATCTCGGCAAAGGTTTCCATGGCAGCAACTCCTGGGATCCAATTCCAATCCTTCGCACGGTGACGGCCTCCATCGCCGGGTCGGGAGGACATCAGATGAATCTTTCCCGGCAATGCGTGTCATTCGAGAGGATAACAAAGGTTCCACCTTTGGCAAGAATGACGTTGTGCCCTAGCAACCATTGCGGATTCTGTTCCGCTCCATAGCTTGTGTCCATCCAGGAACGGCGGCTTTCGCCGATTTCGATGTTGCGCAAAAATCTTGATCCTCGGAAATAATTGCGACGGATGGTGTCGAATCCGGCGCTTTCGGTTCGACTGATAGACAAGACCGCAGCGAACCGCTGTCGGAGAGAACCCGTTATTTGACGATACGTATAGAAAGGAGCACGCCATGCGTTTCATGATAATCGTAAAGGCCACCAAAGACTCGGAGGCCGGTCTGATGCCGGCCGATGCCCTGATAACCGAAATGGCCAGGTTTCACGAGGAGTTGGCCGCCGCCGGCGTCCTGCGCGATGCCTCCGGATTGCAGCCCAGCGCCAAAGGCTGGCGCGTCCAGTACGCGGGCCAGGAGCGTACCGTCGTCGATGGCCCGTTCACTGAGACCAAAGAGCTCGTGGCTGGGTACACCATCATTGACGTCAAATCCAGGGAAGAGGCCCTCCAGTGGGCCCGGCGTTTCCCCAATCCGGCCATGGACGGCCAGCGGGGTGAAATCGAAGTGCGGCAGATGTTCGAATTGGAAGATTTCGAGCCCGGCGCAGGGGTCGAGCGTTTCCGGCAATTGGGAGTTGGAAACAACCTCCAGCAAGTTCAACCCATTCCATGCGGCATGCACACGGTGACACCCCACCTGATATGCGCCGGCGCGATCGAGGCCCTTGAATTCTACAAAAAGGCGTTCAATGCCGTGGAGGTGTCGCGGATTCCGGGGCCGGGAGGCAAGCTGGTGCATGCCCAGATCCGCATCGGCGACTCGGCCGTGATGCTGATCGACGAATTCCCCGCGTGGGAATCTTTCGGCCCCAAGACCCTCAAGGGCACCTCGGTCACCATTCACCTGTACGTGCCGGATGCGGATCGTTTCGCGGCCCGGGCCGTAGAGGCCGGCGCCAGGATCGTCATGCCGCTGGAGAACACTTTCTGGGGCGATCGTTACGGCGTCCTGGAAGATCCCTTCGGCCATCGCTGGTCAGTGGCCACCCACGTGCGCGATGTGAGCCCCGAAGAACTTCGGGCGGCAGCCGAAAAGATGTTTTGCGATTCAAAAAGTTGTTGAGCGGCCAACGCCCGGGCCCGATGCCGATCGGCAGAAGGCCCGGGCGCTCATTGTCCGGCCCGGTATTCGAGGTGAGCCAGCACCATTCGGATGTCCGCGTAGGTGCACGCCTCGCCCAGAGCCGTTTTCAGCGCCTTTAAGGATCGGGTGCCCAGAGCGGCGATCTTCTTCTCGATGATCCGCCGCTTGGCTTCATCTACTACCCGGTCGATTTTCAACTGCCCTTGGGCTACGAAGAATGCCAAGTGTTTTTCAATAGTTTGATAGCTCAATCCGCGACGGGCTGCAATCTGAGACAGGGTCAGACCGGATTGGAACAAATCCAGGCTGGCCTGTTTGGTGCCCTCTGTGGTGGCGCTTGCAGTCTTTGGGAACTGGGGAGGCGCCGGGGCGACGGGTTCGGGCAGGGCCACCGTTTCGATGCCGTGCCGGCGGCGGTAGTCGGCGACCAGGCCGGTCAGTTCATCGCCGAACCGGGCGGCCAGGCGCTTGCCGATGCCCTTGATCTGCTTGAGGGCCGTCAGGGTGTCGGGCAGGTGCACCGCGATCTGGATCAAGGTCTTCTGGTGCAGGATCTGGTAATGGGCCACGCCTTGCTCGGCGGCTTTCTCTGCGCGCCACTGCCGCAAGGCTTCGAACAGCTCCGGATGGCCCACATCGGCCTGTGAGTAGGTGACAGCCGGAGCTTTGGTTTTAGGCTGCGCAGCCGACATGGCGGCCGTGGCCAGCGCTTGCAGGTACTCGCCGGGCGAGAAACCCTTCCGACATGAGACGATGCCGGCCCGTTTGAGGGCACTTTCTTCGCGCAGCTGTTTGATGAGCTCGATGATGTTTTTGCAGATCTCTTTATTGTCCGATTCGACGGCGATGTTCTCGATCCAAGGGGTGAGGATGGTGGTGAATTTGCCCTCGAAGTAGACCACGGCCTTGCGCAACCGGTCCACAATGGCCGGATCGTCCGAGGGCAATACGCTTGCGTTGAACATGCCCTGCAACTGCCGCTTGAATTTTTCGCCCACTTCGCAGATCTGTGCCGTGGTCCCCTGCTGCACCGCGTCGAGATCGCCGGCGTTGGACACCTGGATGACCTTGGCATTGCCGCGCAGCAGACCGGCCAGGCGGCCGAGCAGCCATTTCAACCGGTCGAAACCGAAGCATTCCAGCAGCAGTCGTTGCTGGTAGCGGTTCCTGGCGTCCGCCAGGTCTCGGGCCGAAGGGGTCCGCGCGCCGATTCCGGCCACAAAGCGCTGCACCACGGGGTCGCTTCTGACACCGAGGGAAGTCAACGGCGCGCTGAGCACCAGGCCCTCCAGGGTGCGGCAACGGCTCAAGGCCACGTAGACCTGGCCGTGGGCGAAAGCCGCCTGGGCGTCGATGACGGCTTTGTCGAAGGTGAGGCCCTGGCTTTTATGGATGGTGATGGCCCAGGCCAGTTTGAGCGGGTACTGGCGAAAGGTGCCGATGACCTTCTGGGAGATCTCGGTCGTTTCCGGGTCGATGCTGTACGCGATATTCTCCCAGGTGCTCTTCTCCACGGTGATCGGTTCTCGGTCGCCCGGGCAGAGCACTTCGATGCTGCCGCTTCCAATGCCGGTGACTTCGCCGATCTTGCCGTTGAAATAACGCTTGTCGACCGACATGTCGTTGCGGATGAACATCACCTGGGCACCGGTCTTTACTTCCAGCGTGGCCGCGGCGGGAAAGGCCTGCTCGGGGAAATCCCCCTCGGCCTCGGCGTCGAACAGGCGGCTGCGGCCCCTGAGGGCCTTGAGCTTGGCCTCGTTGATGGCGTCGGCGCTGCGGTTGTGGGTGCACAGGGTGATGGTGCCGTCGCCGTCCCGGGGAGTATAATCGGGAAGGTGACGGGCGTTGAGCTGCCGGAGCGTTTCTGCGTCCAGCCGGTTGTCGCGGACCCGGTTGAGCAGCTCGATGAAGCGCTGGTCCGACTGGCGGTAGATGTGTTTGAGCTCGATGGGAATCAGCTCGGTGCGGCCCAGGGCGGCGCTGCTGAAGAAATAGGGAGAGGCGTAGTACTCCTTGAGCAGTTGCCACTCCGCCTGCTTGACTACCGGCGAGAGCTGGTGCAGGTCGCCGATCATCAGCAGCTGCACGCCGCCGAAGGGCAGGTCCGAGCGGCGGTAACGCCGCAGCACACTGTCCACCCCGTCGAGCAGATCGGCGCGCACCATGCTGATCTCGTCGATCACCAGCAGGTCCAGGCTGCGGATGATGTTCTGCTTCTCCCGACGGATGCGGTGCTGGCCGGCGTGCACGTCGCTGCCCGGCAGAAAGGGGCCGAAGGGCAGCTGGAAGAAAGAGTGCAGGGTGACACCACCGGCATTGATGGCCGCCACGCCGGTGGGTGCCGTCACCACCATACGCTTGGGGCTCTTGGCCTTGATGGCGTGCAGAAAGGTGGTCTTGCCCGTACCGGCCTTGCCGGTCAGGAAGATGTGGCAGTCGGTGTGCCGGACGAACGCTTCGGCCAGCAGGAGTTCTGGATTGGGCCTGGTCATGGAACGCTTTCCAATTTCTGGACGGACACAGACGAAGGAATGGAAGCGAAGGAGACGCTCGCCTGTTCAACGCGAGCGACCATATCGAACCATCCCCGGGGTGTCAACGCCTGGAAAGCGTTCCAGCGCGGCCGTGGATCAGGGCAATGGCCCTGTTATTTCGCGGCGTGCTCGCCCAGCAGCGCTTGGGCCAGTTTTTTGAGGGCGTCTTCGCTGCGCTCGCCCAGCCAGATGCCGAACAAGGCTTTTTTGAGCGGCATGCCCGGGATGGTGACGGTCGACTCCTTGGCGCCGTTCTTGAAGACCTGCACTCCGACCTCCTTGGTATAGACGATCTCGAACAGATCTCCCTCTTTGATCTTGTCCGAGAAGGCGTTCAGAAAAAGATCGATCTCTTTCTGGATGGGGGCCGTATTGCCTTTGGTGGATTCGGCGAAGCCGGTAAGGGTGGCCTCCTTGAAGCGTTCCGCGGTGAGCAGCGATGAGACGATCTGGATGCGCAGCATCATGGTTTCGTCCGCATCGACGATCTGCTGGGCATCGGCGCTCTTGTTCTTCAGGTAGAGACCGGCCACGTAGAGGTCCTTTTTGATGAGCCCGGCTATTTTTTTGACCCGGACGCCTGCGCCGTTGAGCACCAGGGTCTCATCACCAACCGTGAGCGAATCGGGCAGATCCACGCCTTTGATCGTGAGTGCATGGGAGAAAGTAACGGTCGCCAACACCATCAAGAGACCCAGGGTGACAGCCTTCAACATTGCATACCTCCTCATTGTTTTCCGGAATCACGGCATGGCGGGATGCATTGCCATGACGCTTCCCGACGTTATTCCAACGGAATACGGCGGGGGTTATTTTTTTGCCGGGAATGTAAGCCTAACGGAAAAACAAACTCGATAAGTGTAAACTGCTGTAACGTTTTTAGGCGTGACGATTTCAATTGTCAAACGCTTTTTGGGTTTCACAGGGCTCCTGGCTGAACACCCTGTGACGCTTCACCGAAAATTGCTGAGGGTTTCATCGCATGGACTTCAAGGCCTCCGGCCAGCGACGGGTAATCCAGTAAAGCGCGCCGAGCATCAGCAAGCCACTGCCCGAAGCGAGCAGGCCGATGACCCGGATGCGACTGTGCCAGTCCAGGGAGATGACCGCCATGGCCCCGGCGCCGGCGACAAAGTAGAGGAAGATCATGAAAGAGGAGGCCGTGCCCACGTCGTGGGTCACTTGCTCGAGGACCAGGTTGTTGCTCAACGGCCGGGTCAGGCCGAGGCAGTAAGTGACCAGGAACATGGAGGCCGCAAAGAACAGGGGGCCTCTAGGGCCGATGAGCCAGATGCCAAGGCCGCCGCCGGCAAGTCCGGCAAAGCCTGCCATCAGCAGGGGCCAGCCCGGCCGGTGGCGGGTCAATCGGCTGCAGGTGAAGGCGCCGAGCATCATGGCCAGCGCATTGCCGCCGAAATAAAAGCCGAAGCGCTGGGCATCCACCTGAAAATCGGAGATGTAGATGGCAGGGGAGCTGGCGATAAAGGCGAAGATGGGGGTCATGACCAGCGCCATCAGGAAGTTTAGGGTGATGAACCGCAAATTTCGGATCAACCCCAAATACCGGCCCATGATCTGGCCGATGCCGGCCGGGACTTTGATCTGCAGGGGTTCGGGCATCCGCAGGACGCCGACCCAGGCCAGCACCGCCCAGGCGGCCTGGCTGAAGAAGATCCAGCGCCAACCCAGCCATTGGAGCACCCATCCGCCCAGTACCGGCGCCAGCATGGGGGCCAGGGCCACGACGACCCCCAGGTGGGCCAGCAGCTGCTGCCGCTCCCGGGCGAGAAAAAGGTCCTTGGCGATGGCCATGCAAAGGGCCGAACCCGAAGCGGCGCCCAGGGCCTGGAGGATGCGAAAGGAGATCAGGTGCCCGACCCCCTGGGAAAAGCCGCACAAGAGGCTGCCCAGGATATAGACTGCAATGCCGATCAAAAGCAGCGGCCGGCGGCCATGGCTGTCCGACACCGGGCCGTAGACCAGCAGCGAGACACTGAAGCAGACGAAGAAAAGGACCAGGGTCAGGTTGATGGTGGCCAGCTCCACGCCCCAGGCGCTCTGGAGCCTCGGCAGGGCCGGCAGGTACATATCCGTGGATATGGGGGGAAAGGCGGCTAACAGGGAGAGCAGCAGCAAGGTGCGTAGATAAGGCATCGCCGGAATCCAGGGTCGGTGTTGGCGTTAAAGCGCTCTTCATATGCCATTTGAAGCCGGCCCACAAGACGGTTGGCAACATGTCCCAGGCGGTTGCCGGTGTTTTGCGGGGCCATTCGATGACAGGTGCTTTATAAATTCCTCAGAACTGGGTATGGTGACATCTGGACGGGATGACTCCACCACCGGGAAAGGAGAGACTTTCATGCTCAAAGACAAGATTGCCTGGATTACAGGCGCGGGCAGCGGCATCGGGCTGGCGGCCGCCCAGGCGCTGGCCGCGGCCGGTGCAACTGCAGTGATGTCGGGCCGCCGTGCGGAGATCTTGACATCAGCCGCACGCAAGATCCGTGAAGCCGGCGGCAAGGTTGAAATCGAAGCGTTGGATGTGAGCGATGCCCAGGCCGTCCTGGATGCGGCCGAGCGCATCGTCCGGCGTCATGGCACCATCGACATCCTGGTCAACAGCGCCGGCACGAACAGCACGCGGCGGTTCTGGAGCGATGCCGGCATCGATGACTGGAACAAGGTCATCCGGGTCAATCTCGACGGGATCTATTACTGCACCAAGGCCGTGCTGCCACATATGCGCAAACACAAGGGCGGTCTCGTCATCAATATCTCCTCGTGGGCGGGCAAGTATCTTTCGGGCATCGTCGGTCCGGCCTACACCGCCAGCAAGCACGCGGTGGTGGCATTGACCGCCGAGCTGAACATGGAGGAGTGCGGCCACGGCATCCGCGCGTGCGTCATTTGCCCGGCCGAAGTGGATACGCCCATCATGGACACCCGCCCGCAGCCGCCGTCGGCCCAGGCACGGGCGAAGATGCTGCGGCCCGAGGACCTGGGGCGGACGATTCTCTGGGTGGCCGAGCAGCCGGCCCATGTATGCGTCAATGAGATCACCATCAGCCCCACCTGGAACAGGTTTTATCTGGGTACCGACGATTGAGCGCTGCCCGTTTCGTCATGACGCGAACCATCAAGGAGCCCGAGATGATCGAGAACACCCTGAAGACATGGCACCGCCTGGTGGCAACCAGAGACGCGGCCGGCCTGGATGCCATCCTGGCCGACGAGGTGGTCTTCCATTCACCCATCGTGCACACCCCCCAGGCGGGCAAGCCGATCACCACGCTGTACCTCACCGCCGCGCTCCACGTGCTCAATAACGAGACCTTCCGCTATGTGCGCGAGGTGGTCTCAGGCCACCAGGCCGTGCTGGAGTTCATGACCGAAATCGACGGCATCACGATCAACGGGGTGGATATGATCACCTGGGGGGCCGACGGCCGGATCACCGATTTCAAGGTGATGGTCCGGCCGCTCAAGGCCATCACCCTCATCCACCGCATGATGGGCGAGATGCTCCAATCCATGCAAAAAAGCTGAACGATGCCAAAGCCACCCTATCCCTGCAGGAGGTGTTTGCCATGAAATCGCTGTTGGATCTGCTAGGCTGCAAGTATCCGATCATCCAGGGCCCCATCGGGGAGTTGAACGATCCGAAGATGGTGGCCGCGGTGTCCGACGCCGGCGGCTTCGGCATGTTGGCCCTGGGCTTCATCACGGACATCGATAAAATCAAGCGGATGGTGGCCGAGGTGCGGGCGCTCACCGACAAGCCCTTCGGCGCCAATCTGATGATCGCCATGAATCCGAACAACGAGGCGATCCTGGAAATTCTGGCCGCGGCCGGCGTGCGGACGGTGACCACTTCCGCCGGCGCGCCCAAGAAGATCTACCCCCGGATCAAGGCCCTGGGGCTCAACGGGCTGCACGTGGCCCTGGCCGCTCCGCTGGCCGTCAAGGCGGTCGAGGCCGGTGCCGACGGGGTGGTGGTTTCGGGTACGGAATCGGGGGGGCTGCGCACCACGGGGCCCGAGTCCACCAACATGATCCTGATTCCGCTGGTGTGCGACCAGGTGCAGGTGCCGGTGGTGGCCGCCGGTGGCATCGCCGACCGCCGGGGTTACCGGGCGGCGCTGGCCCTGGGTGCCCAGGGGGTGCAGATCGGCACGGCCTTTCTGGCTGCGGAAGAGAGCCCGGCCTCGCTTGCCTGGAAAGAGGCGATCGTCGCCTGCGCCGATGCCGGCACCACCTTGCTGCCCGTGGGCAGCATGGCCATGCGGACCATCATCAACGCCAAGCTCGGCGAGCTCATGGCGCGGGGCGAAGCGCTGGGCAAGGCCTACAACCTGGCCGATGCCGGCCAGGCCTGGCGCAGCGGCGACTTCGATCTGTTTCCGGCCGGCGCCGGCCAGGTCAGCGCGCTGATCCGGCAGATCCGTCCGGTCAGAGAGATCATCGCCGAGATGGTGGCTTGAGCCGGCATCCAAGGCGAGAGGAAATCTGCCGTGTCGTTCACTGTTATAATGCTGCTGGCAATCGTCGCGGGCGCCCTGGTCCTGTTCATCGGCGGCTGGCTGCGCGTGGATCTGGTCGGGCTGCTGGTGCTTTCGGCCCTGGCGTTGACCGGTCTGGTCAATACCCAGGAAGCCCTGGCGGGTTTCAGCAGCCCGGCGGTGGTCACCGTGTGGGCCATGTTCATTCTTTCCGCAGGACTGAGCGCCACCGGCATCGCCCAACGGCTCGGCGAGCCGTTGCGGCGGTTCGCCAAGGGCGGGGAAGTCACGCTCATGGTGGCCATCATGGTGGCGGCCAGCCTGCTGTCGGCGCTCATCAACACGGTGACGGTGGCCGCCATCCTGCTGCCGGCGACCATGGAGCTGGCCCGCAGCAGCGGCCGTTCACCGGCGCGCTTGCTCCTGCCGCTGGCCCTGGGCAGCATTCTGGGCGGGCCTTTCACCGGCATTTCGACCCCGCCGAACATTCTGATTTCGGATGCATTGCGTGCCGCCGGCCTGAAACCGTTCGGGCTTTTCGAATTCACGCCGATCACCGGGGCCACCGTGATTGCCGGCATTCTCTTCATGGCCCTCGGCGGGCGTCGCCTGCTGCCCCAGCGGGTGACCGGCGTGAGCGCCAACAGCCATGTGCAGATCGAGAAGACCTACCAGCTCGATACGCACATCTTCACGATCCGGATCGGGTCCGGTTCGCCGCTCACCGGTCGCACGCTGGCCGAGAGCCGATTGGGGTCCGCCCTTTACCTGACCGTGGTGGCGCTGCAAAGAGAGGGCGTGCTCAAGCTCGCCCCCGGTCCGGAGGAGCGCCTGGCGGCCGGTGATACCCTCATCGTTCACGGGCAGCCCGACCACCTCCAGCGCTTTCACGGGCGCCAGCATCTGCAGGTCGAGTCGGCCGAACGTCTCTCCGAGCTGCTTTCAGACCGTTTCTGCGTGGCCGAAGGGCGGATCCCCGAGGGTTCCCCCCTGATCGGCGCCACCTTGAGCCAGAGCGGATTGCGGCGGCAGCACCGGGTGCACGTGCTGGCCATGCATGGATCCGACGCCGTTGAAGTGAAAGAGCTGCGCCGGCGACCGCTGGCCGCTGGTGACCATCTGTTGATGCAGGCCGAATGTTCCCGGCTGGAGGCGTTGGCCGATATGGGGTTGATGTCCGAACTGCAGTTCCTGTCGGAACACACCCTCGGCCCCAGCTTCGGCCGGCGCATGCAATTGCTCCCTGTGCGCGTTCCCGCCGGATCGGTACTCGCCGACCGCAACCTGGTGGAAAGCCGTCTGGGAAATGCCTTCGGCCTCACCGTCATCGCCATCGCGCGCGGCTCGGAGGTGCTTCCCATGCCGCCACCCGAGGAGACCGTGCAGGCCGGTGACCTGCTGGTGCTGGAGGGGGCGCCGGACGATCTGGAGGTTCTCCAGGGCCTTCAGGATCTGAAGATTTCGACCCAACCCGCCAGTCTCACCGCCGAACTGGAGTCGCAACAGATCGGCATCACCGAAGTGCTGCTTTCGCCGCGCACGGCCCTGGCCGGCCGCACCCTTGCCGACCTGCTGTTCCGCGAGCATTACGGCCTCAACGTCCTGGCCATCTGGCGCAAAGGCCGCGCCCATCGCACCGGCCTTCAGGACATGCCCCTGCAGTTCGGCGATGCCCTGCTGGTGTACGGCCAGCGCCGCAGCCTGGAGGCGGTGGCCCGCGATCCGGATTTCATCGTGCTCGATCAGGCCGCCGTCCGGGCCCCGAGCCTGGAAAAAGCCCACATGGCCGGCGCCATCATGCTGGCTGTGCTGGCCAGCGCCATTTTGGGGCTGGTGCCCATCGCCATTGCCGCGCTCACCGGTGCGGCGCTGATGGTGCTCACCCGCTGCCTGAGCATGGAGGAGGCCTACCGCGCCATCGAATGGAAGGTGGTCTTTCTCATCGCCGGCATGTTGCCCCTGGGCGCCGCCATCCAAAACACCGGCACCGCCCAGATGGGGGCCGAGGCGCTGGTAGCCGCGGTGGGCAGTTGGGGCCCGCGCTGGGTGGTGGCCGCCCTTTTTCTCGTGACGGTGTTGAGCACCCAGGTGGTGCCCACTGCGGCCCTGGTGGTGCTGATGGCGCCGGTGGCCTTGAACACGGCCCACATCCTGCACATCTCGCCCCACCTGCTGATGATGACGGTGGCCATCGCGGCTTCGGCCAGTTTCGCCAGCCCGCTGTCCCATCCGGCCAATCTGCTCGTGATGGGGCCCGGTGGGTATCGCTTCACGGATTATCTCAAGGTGGGCGTGCCCCTGACGATCATCGCTTTGCTCGTCGCGGTGGGGCTGCTGCCGATCTTATTTCCCCCCTAAACATTTTCTGATTGGAGACACCGCCACCTCATGACCCCAATACCGGCCGCCACCGTGATCGTCCTGCGCCCGAGCCAGGATCTCCCTGAAATACTGCTGCTCCACCGTCATCCCGATCTTACGGTGCAGGGGAACGTATGGGTGTTCCCCGGCGGCCGCCTGGAACCCGACGATGGCCCGTCGGACGGAACGCTGCGCGCCATGCGTGCCTGCGCGGTGCGCGAAGCGCACGAAGAGGCCGGCCTGCGGCTGATGCCCGAAGAACTGCAGCCCATGTCCCGCTGGATCACGCCCGAAGCGCTGCCCAAACGATTCGATACCTGGTTCTTCATCGCGGTCACCGACCCGTCGACGCCGGTGTGCATCGACCAACGGGAGATCGTCGACTACCGCTGGTATACCGCCCGGGCGGCCCTGGAAGCGCATCATGCCGGGCGGATCGTCGTTTCGCCCCCCGGCTTCGTGCTGCTGTCGCAGCTGGCCGAAATGGGTTCCCTGGGGCGGATTCGCGCCAGGGTCGGGGCGGCGCCGCCCCCCTGCTACCGGCCGCGTCTTTTCCATCTGCCGGATGGCGCCTGCATCGTATACGACCAAGATGCCGCTTACGAAAGCGGCGACTTGATCGCATCCGGTATCCGTGACCGCCTCTGGATGTGCGCCGACGGCTGGCGCTATGAAACGGGCCCCGAAGCACGATGGTAAAGCGCTCTGCCCCCACCGACCGTGCACCCCATGCCCTGTGGGACAACCCGGGTCAAGCTTTGCGCTATACAGCCCCGTGATGATTTGTTACATAATTTTCGTCTGTCGATGTTTGGGCTGGACCACCTCCCAATCAACCAACAGACCGATCGAGGGCCATAACACCTTCCATCCGAAGGTTTGATTGGAGGCCAGTTACACCCGGGCCTCCGGAAGCAACGCGCGCATGCCGGATACCCTGCCACCCCAGGACCACGCTTCCCAAGAATATGGCGCCGACCATGTCCGGATTCTGGCCATCGTTTTTCTCTATGGCTTTTTCGCATCTCTCTGGATTCTGTTTTCCGACAAGGCCGTCCAGTGGTTATTTCCCGAACCCGCCGATTTCGCGCTGGTGAGCACGCTTAAAGGGTTCGCCTTCGTGGCGATTACCTCCTTGCTGCTGTATGGGTTGATGCGTCGCCTGTTTGGCGCCGGCACGCGCACATTCGCTCTGCCCCACAGCCGACGCCAGCTGCTCTGGTCCGTCGGCCCGCTGGCCGTGGTGATCTTCCTCATGACGGCGGCCGGCATCTACCACGATGTAGCCTACCGCCGGGGCAGGGCGGTCGCGCAACTCCAGGATATCGCGAGTCTGAAAGCCCAGCAGATCGAAGATTGGCTGGCGGAGCGCTACGGCGACGCGAACTACATACGGACCAACCCCGGATGGGCCGCCTTGTATCGCCGCTGGTCCGAAACCAACGATGCAGCCGATTTGCGGCTTTTACAGGCGCGCATCGATGCCTTCCGGGAGCACAAGGCGTTCCAGGATATTTTGCTGCTCGACGGCCGGGGCGCCCTGGTGTGGGATTCCCAGGGCGGCCTCCACCCGCCCCATCTGGCGGTGCGTATCCCTGCGGCGCGGCAGGCGATCGCCGATAACCGGGTGACCCGTTTCGGGCCTTACCGCGACGCCGACGGCAGTCTGCATATCGATTTCTTTGCGCCGCTGGCCCTGTCGGACGGCGGACCCGGTGCCGTCGTGGTGCTGAGCGTGGATCCGTCCGAGCGGTTGTTCCCCGGTTTTCAGGACTGGCCCGCGCCCAGTCCCAGCGGTGAAACGCTGCTCTTCCGGCAGGACGGCGACCAGGTGCTCTACCTCAGCGCACTGCGCCACCAGCCCGATGCGGCCGGCCGGTTGCGCCAGCCGCTGGCCCGGGCGGATCTGCTGGTGGTGAAAATATTGAAAGAGGGTGGGGCCGGGGACCGTCCTTTGAAAGGGGTCGATTGCAATGGAAGCCCGGTGATCGGCATCGGCCGGCGTATCCGCGGCACCGACTGGTATCTGGCGGCCCGGCTGGATCAATCCGAAGTGTTCGCCGGCGCCGTGAAAGATGCCGGCTGGATTGCCTTGGCCGGCTTCCTGGCGCTCTTCTTCACCGCCGCCGGGGGACTGCTCATCCGCCAGCGCCAGGAGCTGGCCGCCGCTTTGCGGGAAAGCGAGGCCAATGCGGAAAAACTGCGCGCCCTGCAGCTGCTCGATGCCATTTCCGAGGCCTCCAAGGATGCCATCTACGCCAAGGACACCGAGGGCCGTTATCTGCTGTTCAATCGGGAGGCTTGCCGGCTGGTGAGCCGGTCGAGGAGCGAGGTGTTGGGAAAGGACGATACCGCTTTTTTTCCACCCGAACAGGCCGAGCGCATCATGACCAACGACCGCCAGGTGATGGCCGAAAAGCGTATGGTGACTTTCCTCGAACAGATCCATACCACCGACGGCCTGCGCCATTTCATGGCCACCAAAGGACCGTTGTGCTCTTCAGGCGGGCGGATCATCGGCCTGTTCGGCCTGTCTCGGGATATCACCGAACTCAAACAGGCCGAAACCGTGCTGCGTGAAACCTCCGAGCGGCTGCGGCTCTTCATCGAGCACGCGCCGGCGGCCCTGGCCATGTTCGACCGCCAGATGCGTTATCTGAGTACCAGTCGGCGGTGGCTCACCGACTACAACTTGAGACAACACGATCTGACGGGCCTTTGCCACTACGATGTCTTTCCGGAAATCGGCGAAGCCTGGAAGGCGGTCCACCGGCGTGGGCTGGCAGGTGAGGTGGTGCGCAGCGAACGGGATCGCTTCGAACGCGCCGACGGCACCGTGCATTGGGAGCGCTGGGAGGTGCGGCCGTGGTACGACACGGCGGGGGCGGTCGCCGGCATCGTGATCTTCAGCGAGGATATCACGGCCCGCATCCAGGCCGAGCGAGAACTCGCCGATCGTGAAAAATACCTGCGGACTATTTTGCAGACCACCGCCGACGGTTTTTGGATGTCGGATGCCGATGGCACCATCCTGGATGTCAACGAAGCCTACTGCCGCATGTCCGGATATGCCCGGGACGAGTTGATCGGATCGTCCATCGCGGCCGTCGAGGCCGACGAAACGCCCCAGGAAGTGATTCAGCATATCGCCCGCACTTGTGCACGGGGGTCGGATCTGTTCGAATCCCGGCATCGGACCAAAGAGGGGCGCGTTATCGATGTGGAAGTCTCCGTAACCGCCATGGAAGGCGAAGCGGTGCGATTGATCTGCTTCTGCCGCGATATCACCGAACGCAAGCGCGCCGAGGCCGAAACGGCGGCGCTTCAGGCGCGCATCCAGCAGGCGCAGAAGATGGAGTCCATCGGCAACCTGGCCGGCGGCATCGCCCACGACTTCAACAACATCTTGTTCCCCATCCTCGGATTTTCCGAAATGCTGCTGGACGATCTGGGCTCGGACGATCCCAGGGCCGAAAGCGTCCGGGAGATCATCGGCGCCGCTGCGCGGGGCAGCGAACTCGTCCGGCAGATTCTCACCTTCAGCCGCCAGGCTGAACACAAACTGATCCCCGTGCGGGTGCAGCAGGTGCTCCGCGAGGTGATCAAGCTGACGCGCGCCACCATCCCGGCGGACATCGATATCTTCCAGGATATCCAGACCGATTGTCCCCTGGTGATGGCCGATCCCACCCAACTGCATCAGATCGCCATGAACCTGATCACTAATGCCTACCATGCCGTCGAGCAGAACCGGGGAACTATCCGGGTGTCGCTCAAGGAGACCGAAGTGGATGCCGGTGATCGGGCCTACAACGGCGTCGCGCCGGGACGCTACGCGGTGCTCTCCGTTGCCGACACGGGCTGCGGCATCGATCCGGCGCACATGTCGAAGATCTTCGAGCCTTATTTCACTACCAAAGAAAAAGGCAAGGGCACCGGCCTGGGGTTATCGGTGGTGTATGGCATCGTGCGAGAGCACAAGGGCGATGTGAAGGTGATCAGCGCGCCGGGAAGGGGGGCGATCTTCCATGTCTTCCTGCCGCTGATGGAGAAATTCACGGAGGCCCCATCCCCCGATACCCGGCTGCCGCTGCCCACCGGCAGCGAACGGATTCTGCTGGTGGATGACGAAGAAGCGGTAGTGCTCATGGAGAAGAAAATTCTCGAGCGTCTCGGCTACCGGGTGAACGGCTTCACCAGCAGCCTGCAGGCCCTGGCGGTTTTTCAGGCCGATCCGCAGGCCTTCGACGTGCTTCTCACGGATATGACCATGCCGAACATGACCGGCGATCAACTGGCCAAAGCCGTGCAGGCCATCCGGCCGGGACTGCCGGCCATCGTCTGCACCGGCTTCAGCGAGAGAATCACGCCGGAAAAAGCGGCGGCCATGGGGATCGGCGGATTCCTGATGAAACCGGTGGTGCGGGCCGACCTGGCCAGGACGCTCCGGGAAATACTGGATCGATATAAAGCGCAGAACCGCGAATAGCAGGCACCCATCAGCCTATGGAAGGGAGACGATCATGACAGCCAAAGTGAAGAAGCAGTATGCCATTGTCGGTGTGGGGTATACGCCCCAGGGCCGGATCCCGGGAAGAACTTCCCTGAGCTTCCACCTGGAGGCGTCGGCCAACGCCATCGCCGATGCCGGTCTGCGGGCTTCGGATATCGATGGGTTCATATCCTATCGGTACTTTCCAGCCTCGAGCAGCGAGACGGCGCTGACCCCCAATCATGTGGCCCACGCGCTGGGCCTGTCGCCCACCTATATCAGCCAGGATGCCAACTGATCGCGCAGTCATTTACAGCACGCAGTTGGCGTGCTCGAATCGGGTTTGTGCAATTATGTGCTCATTTCTTATGGCCACAGCGCCCTTTCCAGCGACAGCATGATGCAGATGCTCACCGATCTGTCCGGCGACGATGCCGTCTTCGGCCATTTCGGCGCCACCGGCGGCTACGCCCTGGCCGCCCGCCGGGCCATGCACACCTTCGGTACCGGGCCGGAGACCTGGAAACAGATCGCCATGGGGCAGCGCCAATGGGCCGATCTCAACCCTCAGGCCGTGATGCATGGCAAGACCATGTCGTCCGAGGATTATGACCACTCCCGGTGGGTGGTCGAGCCCCTGCGTCTGCTCGACAACTGCCTGATTACTGATGGCGGCCGGGCGATCGTCGTCACCTCCCTGGAAAGGGCGCGCGACTTGAAACAGCCGCCGGTGGTGATCCTGGGCATGGGGCAGCACGACCAGCCGGCCGAGATCGGCCAGGCACTCACCATGGACGGGCCCACGGGCGCCAAAAAGGCGGGCGAAGCCGCCCTTGCCATGGCCGGCATCACCCTGAACGACGTGGATGCCTGCCAGCTCTACGACTGTTTCACCTACACGGTCGAGATCACGCTTCAGGATTACGGCTTCTTCGGACCGGGCGAGGGTAAGGATTGGTTCCAGGGCGGGACCATCGCTCCGGGCGGCCGCATGCCGGTCAACACTTCCGGCGGGCAGTTGTCGGAGGCCTACTTCATGGGGCTGACACCCCTTGCGGAAGCGGCCATGCAGATCATGGGGCGGTGCGGCCGGCGCCAGCTCGGGCCTGCCACCGGGACCCGGGAGCCGCGCATCGTCCTGTGCAGCGACAACGGCGGCATCCTGCAAAGCCATTCATGCATCATTCTCGGGAGGTCGTAAATGACGGATTACAGCAAGCCTTTGCCGAAGCTCAACGGCGACAACCGCCAGTTCTGGGAGGGGTGCCGTGCGCACGAACTGCGCTTTCAACAGTGTACAGCCTGCGGCCTGGTGCGCTGGCCGCCGTCCTTCCTCTGCCCGCGGTGCCACGCGACGGAGAGTACCTGCCGCATCGCCAGTGGCCTGGGCACGGTTTTTACCTACACCGTATACCACACCGCGTTTCATCCCGGCTTCGCGTCGGAGCTGCCCTATGTGGTGGCCGTGGTGGCCCTGGACGAAGGGCCGCACGTGTTGACCAACATCGTCGGGTGCCGACCCGAGGAGGTGAAATGCGACCAGCGGGTCAAGGTGGTCTGGGACGAAGTGACCGAAACCATCACGCTGCCCAAGTTCGCACCGCTGTAACCGACTGTTGAAAACATCAGCCTGCCCGTGCTCCGGCGGACAGATGGCGCGGCTGCCAACGGACGGGATCAGGCGGCGTGTTTTTTCACCCAGGCCGCGTACTGGTCCATCCAGGTCTGCAGGAATTTGCGGCTGCCCGGCCCGACGTGGCCGTTTTCGTCGAAAAACGCATCGTTCACCTGGAGGAACACTTCGGGCTGGCCCAGGGTGGGCACATTCAAATAGGCCAGGACGTTGCGCAAATGTTGCTGGGCCAGGGCCGTACCGATCTGGCCGATGGAGATGCCCAGCACCCCGGCCGGCTTGCCCGCCCAGGCGTTCTGGCCATAGGGCCGCGAGGCCTGATCGATGGCATTCTTGAGAACACCGGGGATGGAGCGGTTGTATTCGGGGGTAACGAACAACAGACCCTGGGACGATTGGATATCGCTCTTGAATTTCTTGACCGCGTCGGTCGGATTGGCCTCCTCATCCTGGTTGTAGAGGGGCAGATTGTCGATGCGCAGTTGCTTGAAGGCAAACTCCGGCGGCGCCAGCTTGGCCAGGGCACCGGCCAATTTGCGGTTGAAGGAATCTTTGCGAAGACTGCCCACGATGACGGCGATTTGGTATTGACTCATAACCTCTCCTTTAAGTTTACGGTTGCGTCAGATGATAGGAACGGCATATTAAAATTCAAGGGCTGCTGCCTTGGCGGTTGGACGGATATATGGCAGCCGGATTCCATTCTGAGCTTCTGAAGCCTGGAAGCGGATCGACTAAAATAGATATTGTAATGACTGCGCACCTACCCGATGACCTGGAAGCACCGGTGATGGAAGCATGAATGCTCTTGCGCTCGTCTCGCTGTCCTCTTTTCTGATCTATGTATATCTCGGCACGGTTGTCTATCTCAAGCAACCGGAAAACGCCCTGAATCGGACCTTTTTCATTTACAGCCTGCTGGCGGTCTACACCTGCTTCACCGACTTTCAGATGCGCGTGGCCGAAAGCTTCGCCGCCGCGCTCTTCTGGTTTCGGGTCGGTTCGCTCTGGCACGTGCTGATTTCGGCCCTGATGCACTTCGTGTTCGTGTTTACCCGCAAACCCAAGGGCCGGGCCTACCTTGTCTATCTTCCCATGTATCTGGTCGGCCTGATATTCGCCTACCTGGATTACTCCGGCAACCTGGTGCTCGACGGCCCCAAGCCGAGTCCGTGGGGTTGGTCCTACGGCGCAGTGCGGCATACCCTGCTGGGCGACGTGTACATTTTGTGGTGTGCCGGTCTGATCGCTCTGGGGATTCTGCTTTGCCTGCGCGCCTTTCTGAAAGCCGGGGACAGGCGCGAAAAACAGCAGGCCAAATTCGTCCTGATCGGCACGGGGGTTCCCATGGTGGCCGGCGTTTTCGAGATCATCTTTTCCCGGGTCGGCGTGGAGATACCCAATCTGATCCAGCTTTCCCTGGTGATCGGCAGCGGTTTCTGGGCTTTTGCGATCTGGAAATACGAGCTTTTCGTGCTCAGCCCGGCCACCACGGTCAAAGAGATCATCCAAACCATGTCGGACATTTTGCTCCTGATCAATCCCCGGTTGGAAATAAAAGTGGTCAATCAGGCCGTGGTGGATCTGTTGGGATATGGGCGGGATGAATTGATCGACCAGCCCGTCCAACTGCTGTTCAACGAGGGTGATTTCAGGCAGGTGGCCAGCGGTCCGGTGGTGAGCGAACTGGCCCAGCGCGGAATCGTCAGCGACGCCGAAATCACCCTTCGATCCAAGTCGGGGCGGAAGATTTCCGTCTCTCTGGCCGCTTCGCTGATTCGCGATAAAAACATGCGGTTTCAAGGCATTGCCTTCATCGGCCGCGACATCACCCGGCGCAAGCGACAGGAGCAGGAGCTGCGGCAGTACCAGGAAAGACTGGAGGAGATCATCGCAGAGCGTACCGCGGAGCTGGAGAAGACTTACGCCCAGTTACAGCGGGTGCAGAAACTGGAGTTCATGGGAACCATCGCCGGCGGTGTGGCCCATGATTTGAACAATATCCTCTCCGGTATCGTGAGCTACCCCGAATTGCTGCTGCTGGATCTGCCCAAGGAGAGTCCGCTGCGCAGGCCGCTCACGACCATTCAGCGCTCGGGAGAGAAGGCGGCCACCATCGTCGCCGATTTGCTGGCCCTGGCCAGAAGAGAAGTAGTGGTCAAGTCGGTGATCAATCTGAACCTGGTGATCAAGGAATATCTGTTGAGCCCGGAACGGGCCAGGATGCAGTCGTATCACCCCGATGCCCAGATCGAGACCGATCTCGATCCCAACCTGCAGAACCTGATCGGCTCGCCGGTGCACATGTCCAAGGCCTTGATGAATCTGGTCCATAATGGGGTCGAAGCCATGCCCAACGGCGGCGTTCTGAGAATTTCGACCCGGAACCGGAAGGTTCTGGCCCCGATTTCCGGCTATGAAAAAATCGAGCCCGGCGACTATGTGGTGTTGACCGTGGCCGATGTGGGCGTGGGCATCGCCGCGGACGATCTGGAGCGCATCTTCGAACCTTTTTATACCAAGAAAAAGATGGGCACAAGCGGCACCGGCCTGGGGATGGCCGTGGTATGGGGGACGGTCAAGGATCACGGCGGCTATGTGGATGTCGTCAGCCGCGAAGGGCATGGCACGACCTTCACCCTCTATTTTTCGGCTTCCTCATCTGCCGAGGAAAAAGTGCCTGTTCACCTTCCCATGGAAGCTTACAAAGGCAAGGGCGAATCGGTGTTGGTAATCGATGACATCGCCGAACAGCGCGAAATCGCCTGCGGCATACTCGAAAAGTTGGGGTACAGGCCTGCATCGGTGCCGAGCGGTGAGGCGGCCGTGACCTATTTGAAGGATACCAAGGTGGATATCCTCCTGTTGGATATGATCATGACCCCCGGTATCGACGGGCTGGAAACATACAAGCGGATTTTGCGCATCCACCCGAAACAAAAGGCGATCATCGCCAGCGGCTTTTCCGAGAGCGAGCGCGTCAAGCAGGCCGAGACGCTGGGCGTCGGGGGGTTCATCCACAAGCCCTACACCATTGAAAAGCTGGGCGTTGCGATCCTAAAGGAACTGGGTAAGGCCCCATTGCCCTTCGACGGATCACGTTCCGATTTTTCCAAACCAAACCATCAAGCCCCGAAAAATCAAGCCTCATAAAATCAGGCCCCATAAAATCAGGCATAGACCTCTCGTTTGACATCGACGCCGTGCTTTTTGATGCGTTTCCAGACCGTGATGCGGCTGACCCCCAACAATCGGGCGGTGGCCGACTGATTCCCCCCCGTCTGTCGGAGGGCTTGAATCAGCGCCTCTTTTTCCCCGGCATCGCCTTGGGGAACTGATGGCGCCGGCGGCGGGCATTGGGGCCCCGCGTCCACCACTTTGGGCGGCAGATGGGCCACGCCGATACCGCCGCTGGAGCACAGGACGAAGGCATATTCGATGGCATTGCGCAACTCGCGCACATTCCCGGGCCACTTGTACTGCACCATCTTCTCCATGGCTTCGGGCGTCAGCCCCAGTATCTTTTTGCCTGTTTTGGCGGCATTGTAGCGGATGAAACTCTGCACGATGGCGGGAATGTCCTCGGAGCGGCCCCGCAGCGGCGGGCAGGTCAGGGGAAAAACGTTGATGCGGAAAAACAGGTCCTCCCGGAAGGCGCCCCTTGCAATCAAGTCTTCAAGGTCCCGGTGGGTGGCCGAGACGATGCGCACGTCGACTTTCACCGGCGTGTGCTCTCCCACGCGCTCGATCTCCTTTTCTTCCAGCACGCGCAAAAGTTTTACCTGGGTTCCCAAGGGGATGTCGCCGACCTCGTCCAGGAAGATGGTGCCTTCATGGGCGGCCTCGAAACGGCCGATGCGGGCGCGATCGGCCCCCGTATAAGCCCCCTTGGCGTGACCGAAGAGTTCGCTTTCCAGAAGGTTTTCGTTCAAGGCGGCGCAGTTGACCTTGATAAAGGGCTTGTCGCGTCGGCCGCTGACTTCATGGATTGCGCGCGCCACCAGCTCCTTGCCGGTGCCGCTCTCCCCGGTGATCAGCACGGGGGCTTGACTGAGACCGACATTCTCCACCATTTCGAACAAGGCCTGCATGACCGGCGAATGGCCCAGGATGCCATGGTAGCCTTCATCCAGCAGGAGCGTCCGCCGCAGGGAATGGATCTCCTCCTGCTGGCGGATGATTTCCGACATGTCTTTGAGCGTTTCCACGGCGCCCATGATCCGGCCGTTTTCATCGCGCAAGATGGCGGCGCTCTTGATGATCGTCACACTCCGGTTCTCTTTGTTGACGATGGTGCAGCGCTTGGTCCGGATGCCGCCGGCGGAAAAAAGGCCGCACCAGTTGGCCCCCGAGCCCTTTCCGATGATTTTGCAGCCCGTGCAATCCAGCACCCGGCAGGTCTGGCCCACCATTTCTTCGGCGCTAAAGCCGGTCAAGCGCTCCGCCGCCGGGTTAACGGCCACGATTTTCCCCTTGGGGTCCACCACCATGACACCGTCCTGCAGGGTGTCCACGATGGTTTTCCAGTAACGGGACAGATCCATAGGCGCACCTCGACTCACTCTCTGATGAAGGATTCTTAACACCTGTTAATATATCCATTGCCCGTCTTTTGCAAGTCGCATTGCCAAAAAAGTATGAGAATCAAGCCGGTTAAGCGTTTCAACGCCTCTGGCATAGCTGTTGCTCAGGAACTGCTGAAGACCAGGTAGCCTTTTGCAGGCAATGAACCATATCGCCACCAGGCTGCTGGTGGACGAATCACCATGCATCAAATGACATGAAGAAGGAGGGGTTATGAGGTTTGGGGCTAAGTCGCAAAGTTCTTTCAAATGGTATTCCTTGCTCGCGGCGATGGCGGTGGCGTTCATCTGCCTGCCGTTCGCTTCCTGGGCGGCGGATGACACCCAGGCGCTGAAGCAGCAGATGGAGCAAATGAAAAAGCAGATGGATGAAATCCAGAAGAAACTCGATCAGGCCGAGACCCAGAACACTAAGCAGGCCGAGGAGTCCCAGCAGATCGAAGAGCGGCTCTCAAAGGCCGAGCTTCACACCGCGACGGATAAAATCTCCTTCGGTGTCGATCTGCGTTCACGGGCCGACTCCATTCACTATGATGACATCCGCGTCGCGCCCGCTGCCTTTACCAACCTTTTCTTCGCGCCATACACCGGTGCTCCCGGCGGTGGCTTCAATGGCGCGACCCTGGCGCAGATTCAAGCCGGCATGGCGGCCTATGCCGCGGCCGGCATGATTCCCCCGGTCGAGGAGGTGGATGCCGACAACGACATCATTTACACCAACCGGCTGCGCCTGGAGATGAAATCCAAAATCAATTCGCGGTTGAGTTTCGCCGGGCGGATAGCCGCCTACAAGGTCTTCGGCGACAGCACCGGCGTGGAGTGGAACCATGGCAGCATGAGCGATGTCACTTTTGACGGCAACACTTCGAGCCTGCCCCACGGCGATACCCTCCGGCTGGAGCGCGCCTACTTCAACTACCTCTTCGACACCGAGAAGGTCCCCATCAATCTGTCCATCGGCCGTCGGCCGTCCACCGAAGGCCCGCCGCTGGAATACCGCAACAACAGCATGGAAGGCGGATCTCCCCTGGCCACGATCATCAACTGGCAGTTCGACGGCGCCTCGCTCAACTTCGGCCTGGAGGAAGTGACGGGCATACCGGGGGCGGCCCTCAAACTGTGCTACGGCGTGGGTTTCGAAGGGGACTGGGGCAACAGCGCAGCCTTGGGCAGCCAGACCGATGTGGATGACGTTCACATGTACGGTTTAATTGCCGATCTCTACAACAACGACGTCACCAGCGTGGTGGCGACCTATGCGCATGCTTCGGGGATCACCGACGGATTCACCGGGCTGACGGTCATGCCCTACATCGTCTCGGTCCAGAACGGCCAATATTTCTTCGAACCCAATTACGGCGGATATGTCAGCCGCATCGAGCCCATGACTGAAATCGGCGACTGGGACGCGGCCTCCATGCTGTTGCGCACCAACCTGGCGGAGCAACTGGCCGACCTCGACTTCTTCCTGGCCGGTTCCTGGAGCCATACCAATCCCTCGGAAGTTTCACGCATTCCTTTCTACCAGATGATGGGTATGGGGTTGCTCAGTTCCAATGGAGAGCTGGAATCCCAGGACGGCTACAGCGTTTATACGGGCATTGTCTGGAACACGCCCTGGCGCTCGCGCCTGGGACTGGAGTACAACTGGGGCTCCCAGTACTGGTTCAACATGACCGGCGCCGAAGACTCTCTGGTCGCCAGCAAACTGGCGGCGCGCGGGCAGGTCTGGGAAGCCTACTGGCACCAGCAGGTCTTCAAGAACAACTTCTTCGTTACGCTGGGCGGTCAATACTACGACTATGACTATACGGGCAGCGGCAACCCGTTGGGCGCGCCGGTCAAGATCGATGACATTACGTCCCTGGATGCCATCAATCCTGTCGTCGATAAGGTCTGGGTCGCCTACTTGTCCGCCACTTTACGGTTTTAACGGACGGTATGATCGATTGAGCATGGCATGATACCGAAAATTCTCCATCTGCTGTGCAGCGCTCCGGATGACACCGTGGCGGATTTGATCGGTGTCATGAGCGGGGATGAGGGGGCCACGGTCATCAGTCTCTATCCGGATGACGTGGCCGCCACCCCCGTGGACTGGCGTCGCGTGGTGCAGGATATCATGGTCCACGATAGAGTCATCTGCTGGTGGTAACCCATCGGAAACCCTGTTCAATTTGTTGGCAACATGAAAACCTTGGGCATCTTCGTGATCTCCGATCGCCATCTGGAATATGTCTTTCCGCTGGCCCAGGCCGCCAACCGGGAAGGGCTGGCGGTCTGCATCCATCTGCTCGGACCCGGCGTACACCTGGTGCGGCAGGAGGCTTTCGATCAATTGCCCGATCTGGCCCGGATCAGCATCTGCAGTGAAAGTGCTGAATATTTTAAGGTGAATTGTCTTTTGCCGCCTGAGGGGCGAGCAGCACTCGTGCCGGCCGGCGACATGGCGCGGATCATTCGGATGTGCGACCGCCAATTGTTCATATGAGGAAACAAGTGTTAAGTGTTAATGCCGCTGTTAAGGCATGTAAACATGTGCTGCCCTTTTGGGGAACTATAGGGCGGGGTTCAATGAATAATGCGCTGAAATGTTATGATTTAATAATTGCAGCCAACCCTATGCGCTGGCATGCTGGTTGCTATCTGGTTGCTATGTGGATGCCGGGTGCGCTGGACAGGGTCGGGGTACCGTGGTTCCATGGCGAGGGTAGATATCCACCGATGAAGGGAAAAGGAGTAATCAAATCATGAAAAAAACAGCCATCACCGTTTTGGCCCTCTTTTTGACCATGTGCTTTTTCGGCGCCGCTCTGGCCGTCGAGAAAGGCAACGAGCGTAAAGGCAAATATACCTATCGCAATATCTACAAGGCGTGCCACGAGCGGGGGGCCGTGGAGTCCCAAAAGCCGGTGTTGAACCCCGATGCCAAAACCCAGGACCAGTGGACCCGCGTATTTGAGTCCAAGGATTTCGAACAGTTCGGCTGCCAGCAGGAATGGAGTGCGCTTTCCGAGGCGGATCTGGCCGATATTTATGCGTACCTCTACGAGCACGCCGCCGATTCGCCTTCGCCGGCCAAGTGCAAGTAAACAGTGAGGCCGCGGCGCCGGTCGACTCCCTATGCGGAGTAGAACCCGGTATCAAGAGCGCAACGAGCAGGGAGCAAAGCCATGAACAAACAGCGAGGTTTGGAAGCGCGGTGGGCGACCTTGACGACGCTGGTGGTCGTTTTCTTGGGGCTGGCGGCCGGGGCATATGCTTCGGACAGCGAAGATCCGGCGCCGGGGCGGGCCATGGCCCAGCAGGCCGTCAAGGAGCGGGCGCACTGGACCACTACGGATCACAGCCAGCTTGCCGCATTGCAAAAAGATTTCTGCAGCGGCGACGCCATTACGGCGGCCTGTCTCTCCTGCCACTCCGACGCCGGGGAGCAGTTCAAGCAGACGATTCACTGGACCTGGATCGGCGACACGTCGGCCGACGGCAAGCAGTATGGCAAGGCCGGCGACTCTTTGAACAACTTTTGTATTTCCACCAACCGGATGAACGACCAGAGCTGCGCGGACTGCCATCCCGGCTGGAAGGGAAAGGAAGCGGGGATCAACTGCCTGAACTGCCACAGCCAGAAAAAGGTGAACTGGTCCGAGGCGTTCGAGGATTACACTGCCTTTTCCCAGTCGAACGACCCCGAAGAGAAGGAACTGGCCCAGGAGATCCAAAAGGAGATCCGCTCCGCGGCCCAGAGCATCGGTCGGCCCACACGGCAGAACTGCGGCGAGTGCCATTTCAAAGGCGGCGGCGGGGACGGCGTCAAGCACGGGGATCTGGATAGCTCCCTGGCCAAGCCCAACCGGATTTTGGATGTGCACATGGGCCTGGATGGCCAGGATTTTAAATGCACCCGCTGCCATACCACCGTCAATCACAATGTGGCCGGAAGGATTTACAGCAAACCGGCCTTCACCGAGCGCAAAAGCCTCATCCAGGACGACCTGACTGCCAAGATCTCCTGTGAATCGTGCCACGGCAACACACCGCACCAGAAGGGGGACAAGGCCAACGACCATACCGACAAGGTCGCCTGTCAGAGTTGCCACATTCCCGAGTTCGCCCGGGTGCTGCCGACCAAAATGTCCTGGGACTGGTCCCAGGCGGGCAAGCTCAAGGACGGCAAGCCTTACAAGGAGAAAGGGCCGGAAGGAACCATCGACTACATGTCGATCAAAGGTGCCTTTACCTGGCAGAAAAATGTCCGGCCGGAATACGCCTGGTTCAACGGCTCCATGCAGACCATGACCGTCAAGGACACCATCGATCCCTCCAAGACAGTGGCGGTCAGCGCGCCCACGGGGTCGCCCGATGACCCCCATTCCAGGATCTTCCCCTTCAAGGTCCACCGGGGCAAACAGCCCTACGACAAGGTCAACAAGAACTTTGTGGCACCGCTGCTTTCAGGGCCGGATGGCTATTGGACCACCCTGGACTGGAAGCGGTCCATTTCCAAGGGCATGGGCTTCATGGAAGTGCCGTATTCCGGCGAATTCGATTTCGTCCCCACGACCTACCATTTCCCCACCACCCACATGGTGGCGCCCAAGGAGAACGTGGTGTCCTGCGTGCAGTGCCACGTGCGCCAGGGCGGCCGCCTGGCCGACATCGCCGGCGTCTACATGCCTGGGCGCGACCGCAGCAAACCGCTGGATCTCCTGGGGTGGGTGGCAATCCTGGGCGCCTTGATCGGCGTGGGCATCCACGGTCTCGGGCGGGTGTTCACCACCGGCCGCAGGAAGGAGTAAGCCATGTCGAAGAAAATGATCAATATCTACCTCTATACCCGCTACGAGCGGTTCTGGCACTGGCTCCAAGCGGTTTCGATCATTCTGCTGCTGCTCAGCGGCTTCGAAGTCCACGGCGTCTACACCCTTTTCGGATTCCAGACGGCGGTGACAATGCACAATTTCGTGGGTCTGGCCTGGCTGATCGCCTTTGCCTTCTTCGTTTTCTGGATCTTCACCACGGGCGAGTGGCGGCAGTATATTCCCACCACCAAAAAACTGCTTTCCGTGATCCGCTATTACAGTTACGGCATCTTCCGGGGGGAGGCGCACCCGGTGCCCAAGCGCATTGATGCCAAACACAACCCCCTGCAGCGTCTGACCTACCTGGGATTGGCCGCTTTTCTGCTGCCCTTCCAGATGGTCACGGGATTTCTCTACTGGGGGTACAACAGTTGGGCAAGCTGGGGCTTGAGCGGATTATCCCTGCGGGTCATCGGGGTACTGCACACCCTGGGGGCCTTCTCCATTTTGACCTTCCTGGTGATCCACGTTTACATGACCACCACCGGGCACAGCCTCCTGGCCCACATCCGAGCCATGATCAGCGGCTGGGAGGAGGTTTCCGAGGATACGCCCATCGAAGCCTGGGAGCAGGCCCGATCGAAGCGTTCCACGACCTGAGGCGCTTATGGTCTTCGGCGATGGAGGGTGATCTCTTTGGGATCCACCGAAACGTCGAAGCGTTTGGCCAGGACAGCCACATAAGCTTCCTGGCGGGGAGCCGGCGCCTGATTGATGCGCTGGACACCGATGCCCCGCAAGGGGGCCACCCGGCGGGTGAGCAGATGGTCGAGAAAGCCGAAGCAGGCTTCCAGGTGGGGATGGTCGGGCGGCACCAGGATCTCCAGGTGGGCGCCCAGACCGTGGGAGAAAATCACCGGTCGCTCGCCATGGTACACCAGGTGCACTCCGGGCAGGCGTCTGGGAAGCCGGCCGCGGAGTTGGGGCAGATCCAGGCCGCACAGGCTGGCCGGGTCCTGGGCATTGAGCCAGAAGATGGCCTCCCGGTGAAACGCCCGGCTAAGGTCCGGCAGGGTGTGAGACGCGATGAACTGGAGTCCCGCGATGCCCTCGAAGAAATGGCCGGCCAGCACTTCGCCGGATAGCTCCATCAATCGCAGCGATCGAAACAGCGGCCCCCAGCGCAGCATGGGCAACTCCCGGGCCAGCAGCTCCCGGAAGAGGATGCCGTAGCGCTCCAGCAGCAAACGCACCCGGTCTTTTCTGAGTTCTTCGCGATCCAGTAGATCGTCGTTATCTTCTGGGAAAATCAGCCGAAACCAATTGCCGACCGCCGGGCGGGCGCCGCGCCAGCGCTGGAACGCGGAGCGGCCCGGCCGGCCTGGATGTCGGGTGGTCGTCACGGCTGTATGCGCATCAGGCATCTTGAATCCCGTCTCCACGCCTCGCCGAAGTGCAGCGAACGCATCGTTGCTCACCTTTGCCTGCCACACCCATCCCCACAACCGGTCGTTCAAGGCAGCCGCCGAACTTTGGGACGCTCTTTCCAGCGCGGAGAAGGGATAGCGACCTTCGGCCTCGGGAAAGAGGTCTTCTAATGCCTGGGAGCAGGGTGTCTTTTTCTCTTCGGGTGCGATCAGATCGAGTTCCGCGTGGAAGCAGAAGAGCACCTTCCGGCCCTGCCGGCCGATCCAGCGCAGGTCCTCATGGTTCTGCACCAGGGCGTCCATCCACTCCGGCTGGTATGCCTTCAACCGGGCGGGCAGGATATCGCTTTCCCAGAGGGCCGCGGGGGCGGCCCAGCACAGCAGTTGATTCAGGCGTTGGGGCAGTGCGTCCCGGTCGGCCGGCCGGGTCAGTCCCTGATGCCGGGCCAGGAAGAGCGCCAGGTGCGCAAGGGGGCGGGCCTCGATGTCCGGCAGTGCCGCTTTGCGGCCGAGACGCAGCAGAACTTCGAAATTCTCCCGGTCGCAAATCTGATCTTCCGTTCCGCCCTTGAGCAGTCGGCCGGCGATGAGCAGATCGGCTTCGGCCAGCGCTTCCACCAGGGGGGTGAGGTCGCCGACGGGCATCCCTAAAACCTCGGCCACGGCTCCCAGCGGCTGGGGGCCGAAACAGCGCAGCCATTGACCGAACTGTTCGGCGGCCCGGGTGAGGGGCGCGTCGGCGGCGGCGCGGCGCGGTTTCGCCGGTTCGCCGGCAGGCAGCGGCGTGTTGTCCAGCAGCGCCACTTCAAGGTGGCGGGACAACGGTCGGTACAGTCCGTCCCGCAGGGCCGGCAGAAGCTCGCGCGCCGCCACCCACGCCGGGGCATTGCCGCCGCCTTCGGGCCGCAGCACCACGACTTTCGTTCCCAGAGAAGCGTTCAGGGCGTCCTCGTCCAGGTCGTGATCGCGCTTGGCGGCCCGGCACAGTGCCTGCCATTCCGAAAGGGTGAGCACCAGGCGCTCTTTGAGCCAGTCGAGCAGTTCGTCGGCCGAATCCGGGGCATAGCCCGGCGCCAGGCGCTGGCGCTTCTCCTGGAACCGGGCCGCAAGGTCGACCGCGATCATGGGCCTGAGGTTTGGCGACAGGCTCACTTGATGGAGCAGATCTGCGCTCAGCCCACCCCCCTTTTCCGGCGCGGCGGCATCGGCCTGGTACATGTGCAGGTTGACCTGCTGCCAGACCGCGCCGCGCGCCAGCGGGCTGGGAAAGGCCGTGCGGACATAGCTGGGGGCGATCTTGCCGGCTTGCAGCTCCAGCAGCAGGCCGTGCAGCCGGGGCAGGTCGAATTCGTCCCGCAGGCACGTGCGCCAGGTCTCCACCAGAATAGGAAAATCGTTGCAGCCCGAGACCGCGGCCAGCAGCTTCTGGGCCCGCAGGCGGGTCAGCCACAGGGGCATGCGCTGGCCGACCCGGCGCCGGGGCAGCAGCAGGGCCCGGCCGGCGCATTCGCGGAAGCGGGCGCCGAAAAAGCCGGTCTGGGCCAGACGCCGGTGGACAAGGCCCTCCAGGGCTTCCGGCGGCACCAGGTCGAGCAGTTCCCGGCCGGAGAGATCCGGGGGCAGCAGGAAACTGATGGTGTCGTTGGTGCAGAAGATCTGCGGGGCCATACCGAAACGCGCTTCCCAGGCCGCCTCCAGGGCGATGGCCAACGGGCGATTCACGCGGCCGCCCCAGAAAGTGTGGCAGATCACCTGGCGGCCGGCGCTGCGCCCGGTGCCCAGTGCGGTTTCTTCCATGAGCAGGTGATGGCGGTGGGGCAGGGGCGCACCGGTATGGATGCGCTGGTCCCGGAGTGCTTCGATCAGGCGTTGGGCGGCCGGCCGGTCCAGGGCGTAGTCGGCCATCAATTCTTCCGCGAAATCCTTCTCGTCTATATGCGCTTCGGCCCTTTCCAGGAAGAGGCCGATCTTCTCCGACAAATGAAAGCCACGCTGGTTGACCTCGGCGCGCCAGAAGGGCGGCGCCGGCTTGCCGGGCGCGGCGGGCAGCACGCGCACCTCGTTGTGACCGATCTGACGGATGCGCCAGTTCTGGGCCCCCAGGGTGAAGATCTGGCCCACCCGGGCCTCCCACACGAACTCTTCGTCCAGCTCGCCGATCCGGGCGCTGGTGTGGGCGTGCCGCAGGGCATAGTAGCCCCGGTCGGGGATCACGCCGCCCGAGGCGTACAGCACCTGCAAGGCGCCCTTGCGGGCTTCCAGACGCTGATCCAGGCGATCGTGGCGGATTCTGGGCTGCAGTTCCCGGATGCGGCTCTCTTCGTAGCGGCCGGCCAGCATGTCGATCACCAGGTCGAACTGCCGGCGGGAGAGCCGCTGGTAAGGGGCCATGGTGCGGATGAAAGCATAGAGGTCGTCGGGGTGCCAGCGATCGAAGGCCAGCATCGAGAGCAACACCTGGGACAGCACGTCCAGGGGGCATTCCAGCGGGAGCAGCGGTTCGATGTCGCCTTGGGCCACCGCCCGGGCCACCACCGCACAGTTCACCATGTCGGCCGCATGGGCGGTGAGAAAAGTGCCCCGGCTGACCTGGCCCACGCCGTGGCCGGCACGGCCGATGCGTTGAATCGCCTCGGCTACGGACCAGGGGGCCTGCACCAGGATCACCTCGTCCAGGGCGCCGATGTCGATGCCCAGCTCCAGCGATCCGGTGGCCAGAATGGCTTTGAGCCTGCCCTCTTTGAGGTTGCGTTCGACTTCGGCGCGGATCTCCCTGGCCAGCGAGCCGTGATGGGCATAGGCCAGCAGTTCTGCCTGGCCGCGATTGATCAGGAAGGTCAGTTTTTCGCACAGCCGCCGGCTGTTGGCGAAAATCAGGGTGGAACGGTTGGCCTGCAAATGTTCCCGGATCGTCTGTGCAAAAGCGTCCCAGAAGTCGTTGGGGTCGCGGGGCCCCTGGGGCACCTCGGGAACACGCACGGCAATTTCATACGGCTTGGCGCCCGACGGCGCCAAGACCCGAACCTGGCGGGGCACATACCGGGCGCCCTCAGTCTGAAATCCGCCCACGAAACCGGCCGCCGTTGCCAGGGGCTGAACCGTGGCGGACAGGGCGATGCGCTGGAATTCGCCGCTCAGGCGCGTCAGGCGCTCCACTCCGCTGACCAGCAAGGTGCCGCGCCGGGAGGCCAGCACCGCGTGGATCTCGTCCAAAACCACCGTGCGCAGGTGCCCCAGCAGCGAGCGACCGCCCTGGGAGCTGAGCAGCAGGTGCAGGCTCTCGGGGGTGGTGATCAGGATCTCCGGCGGCCGGCGCAGCATGCGGCGTCGTTCGGCCGAGGGCGTGTCGCCGCTGCGGGTCAGCACCTGGATCTCGGGAAAGGGCCGACCGTGATGGGCGAAGTGTTCCCGCAACTCCGCCAGGGGGGTGCGCACGTTGCGTTGGATGTCGTTGTTCAACGCCTTGAGCGGCGATACATACAGCACATGCGTGCGACCGGTCTCCCAGCGCCCGGCCAGCCACTGGTTCAGGGTCCACAGGAAGGCAGCCAGGGTCTTGCCGCTGCCGGTGGGCGCCGTGATCAGCAGGTGGGCGCCGGCCGCGATGGCCGGCCAGGCCTCGGCCTGGATGGGCGTGGGGGCGCCGTAACGTCGCCGGAACCACTCGGCCACCAGGGGGTCGAAGCGGGATAGGGGATCTTGCACCATGGCTTGGGTTAGCATTATTTGGCGTGCTTGACAAACGAGGGGGCTCCCACTAGTCTAACGCGTTGCTTTCGAAAACGGGATGTTCATGTCAGACAAAGAACGAAAAATGAAACCAGCCGAAAACCTTTCGCATACATTGCCCGCCATGGGCCGCAGCCGCGAACTGGACACCATCCTGGTCAAAGGCGCGCGCGAGCACAACCTGCAGAACATCGACATCGAGCTGCCCAAGAAGAAGCTCATCGTCTTCACCGGCGTCTCGGGATCGGGCAAGTCGAGCCTGGCCTTCGACACCATCTTCGCCGAGGGGCAGCGCCGCTACGTGGAGTCGCTCTCGGCCTACGCCCGGCAGTTCATCGGCCAGTTGGAAAAGCCGCGCTACGACATGATCCGCGGACTTTCGCCCACCATCGCCATCGACCAGAAGGCGGCCTCGCGCAACCCGCGCTCGACGGTGGGCACAATCACCGAGATCTACGACTACCTGCGGGTGCTCTTCGCCCGCATCGGCCAGCAGTACTGCATCCACTGCGGCAAAAAGGTGGGCCGCGGCGACGCCCAGTCCATGGTGCGCCAGATTCTGGGGTTGCCGGTCGACAGCCGCATCCTGATCCTTGCGCCCATCGTGGAGAACCGCAAGGGCGAGCACCGCGAGCACCTCGAGAACCTCCAGCGCCAGGGTTTTGCCCGGGTGCGGGTCGACGGCGTGGTGCAGGCCCTGGAAGAGGTGCAGAGTCTGGCCAAGCACAAGAAGCACACCATCGAGGCGGTGGTGGACCGGCTGATCGCCAAAAACGATCCGGTCTTCGCCACGCGGCTCACCGACTCGGTGGAGACCGCCCTGAAGCTGGGTCAGGGCCGCCTCATCGTCCAGGTGGTGGGCGGCGAGGCCCTGGCCATGAGCGAGGCGCGTTCGTGCTGCGGCACGGCCTATCCGGAACTGACCCCCGCGCTCTTCTCGTTCAACGCCCCCCAGGGCATGTGTCCGGCGTGCAACGGCATCGGCACCCAGTTGACCATGGATGTGGACAAGCTGGTGCCGGATAAGCATCTCTCCATCCGCCAGGGCGCCCTGGTGCCTTACCGCAATTACTTTAATAAAGGCAACGGCGAGAGCGGCACCTGGGGCATCCGCCAGCTTGCCGCCATCGAAAAGCAGCTGGCCATCGATTTCGACCGGCCCTGGCACAAGCTGCCCAGAAAGCAGCAGGATATTTTGCTCTATGGCGCCGGGGACAAAGAGATGACCGTGCTGTGGGACACGGAGAAGATCCACGGCGAGATCCAGATGACCTGGGAGGGGCTGATTCCCACCATGCTGCGGCGCTACCGCCAGACCCAGTCCGAGAGCCAGAAGAAGTACTACGCCGGTTTCATGTCCTCCCAGCCGTGCCCCACCTGCCAGGGGCGGCGCCTCAAGCCCGAGGTATGCCACGTGCGCGTGGGTGGCCGCTCGATCATCGAGGTCACCGCCATGACCATCGGCGAGGCCCATGGCTTCCTCACGGGCCTCGAACTGCAGGGCAACGAGCGGCTCATCGGCGAAGAGCTGATCAAGGAGATCGGCGCCCGCCTCGGGTTCCTGGTCAACGTAGGGCTGGCATATCTCTCCCTGGACCGCTCGGGGCCGACCCTGTCGGGCGGCGAGGCCCAGCGCATCCGCCTGGCCTCCCAGGTGGGGTCCGAACTGACCGGCGTGCTCTACATCCTGGACGAACCTTCCATCGGCCTGCACCAGCGGGACAACCTCAAGCTGCTGGCCACCCTGTGCCATTTGCGGGATATCGGCAACTCGCTGATCGTCATCGAACACGACCGCGAGACCATGGCCGCGGCCGACTGGATCGTGGACATCGGCCCGGGGGCAGGGCTCCTGGGCGGCCGCATCGTGGCCCAGGGCACGCCCGGCGACGTGGCCCGCAACCCGGACTCGGTCACCGGCCGCTTCCTCAGCGGCGCGGAATCCATCGAGACCCCAGCCCTGCGGCGGACGCCCAATGGAAACTGGCTCACCATCCAGGGGGCCCGGGCCAACAATCTGACCGACATCACGGCCAAAATCCCCCTGGGGCTCCTGGTGGCCGTCACCGGTGTCTCCGGCGCCGGCAAGTCCAGCCTTATCAACCACATTCTCTATCCGGCCCTGGCCAACCGGCTGCACCGGGCCGAGTTGAGCGTGGGGCGGCACCAGGCGATCCATGGTCTGGCGCATCTGGACAAGGTGATCAACATCGACCAGAAGGCCATCGGCCGCACCCCGCGCAGCAATCCGGCCACCTACACCAAGGTCTTCGACCTGATCCGGGACTTCTTCGCCCTGCTGCCCGAGAGCCGGGCCCGGGGCTACGCCAAGGGCCGTTTCTCGTTCAACGTCAAGGGCGGCCGCTGCGAGGCGTGCGGGGGCGACGGCTTCATCAAGGTGGAGATGCATTTTCTGGCCGATGTCTTCGTACCCTGCGAAACCTGTCACGGCCGGCGCTTCAACGACGCCACCCTGCAGGTGCTGTACAAGGGGCTTTCCATCGCCGATGTGCTGGACCTGTCCGTGCGCCAGGCCCGGGAGCTGTTCGCCCACCACCCGGCCATCCGCCAGATCCTGGATACGCTCATGGAGGTCGGGCTGGGCTACATCAAACTGGGCCAGTCGGCCACCACCCTGTCGGGCGGCGAGGCCCAGCGCATCAAGCTGGCGCGCGAACTGGCCAAGAACAACACCGGCCGCACGCTTTATATTCTGGACGAGCCCACCACCGGCCTGCACTTTGCGGACATCCGCATGCTGCTCGCGGTGCTGCAGCGTCTGGTGGACGGCGGCAACACCGTGGTGGTCATCGAACACAACCTGGACGTGATCAAGACCGCCGACTGGATCATCGACCTGGGCCCCGAGGGCGGGCAGGGCGGCGGCCGCATCGTGGCCGAAGGACCGCCGGAAGTGGTGGCGGCCGCACCGGAAAGTCATACGGGGCAATATCTGAAAGGCTTATAAAGGAAGATCGCATGGAAGAGATGAAGAGCTACGCGAGTATGATGCTGGCGCGTATCCGTCAAAAAGCGCCTCTGATCCACAACATCACCAACCTGGTGGTGATGAACAGTTCGGCCAACATTCTGCTGGCGGTGGGCGCTTCGCCGGTCATGGCCCACTGCCGGGCCGAAGTGGCGGAGATGACCGCCATGGCCGGTGCCCTGGTTTTAAACATCGGCACCCTGCAGGAAGATTGGGTCGCGTCCATGATCGCTGCCGGCCAGAAGGCCAACGCCGTGGGCATCCCCGTGATCCTCGACCCGGTGGGCGCCGGCGCCACGGCCCTGCGCAGCGAGGCCGTCCGGCAGATCATGGGCGCCTGCGCGGTCACCGTCCTGCGGGGCAACGCCTCGGAAATCTTTTCCCTCGGGTCGGCCGACATCAAGACCAAGGGCGTGGATTCTTCCATGGGATTGACCGAAGCGGGCGTCGACGCGGCCATGCGCATGGCCCGGGAGAAGCATTGCATCGTGGCAATCTCCGGGGAAGAAGATTGCATCGGCGACGGCCGGAGCGTCTATCGCGTGGGCAACGGCCAGCCGTTGATGACCAAGGTCACCGGTATCGGCTGCGGCCTGTCGGCCGTGGTCGCCGCCTTCTGCGCCGTGGCCGATGGAGACTTTCTCCGGGCCACGGCGGCCGCCTTCGGCTTCTACGGGTTGTGCGCCGATCTGGCCATTGCGGAGAGCGACAAACCGGGAAGTTTTTTTGTCGCTTTTCTCGATCGGCTCTACAGCGTGGGGCCGGAGGAGATCCAAAAGGGTCTCAAGATCCGCTGCTCAGAGGTTGCGTAGTATAAAAGGCTAGGGTCTTGTGGCCGGGGCGCCGATCAGGCCGGACTCCCTGTACAGGCGCGCATAGAGGCTGTCGCCTTTGCCTATCAATTCGGCGTGCACCCCTTCCTGCACGATACGGCCGCGGTCCATGACCACGATCTTGTCGGCCCGCACGATGGTGGAGATGCGATGGGCGATGATGATGGTGGTGCGCTGCGCCATCAATCGTTCCAGGGCCTCGTACACCTGCTGCTCGGAGAGTGCGTCGAGGTTGGAGGTGGATTCGTCCAGGACCAGAATCGGGGCATCCTTGAGAAAGGCCCGGGCCATGGCGATTCTTTGCTTCTGGCCGCCGGAGAGGCGTACCCCGCGCTCGCCCACCAGGGTCTGCAAGCCGTCGGGCAGGGAGTGGATGAAGGGCAGGGCATTGGCCAGTTCGGCGGCCCGCAGGATCTCTCCGCGGGTGGCCATGGCCCTGCCCACGCGGATATTGTCTTCCACGGTGCCACTGAAGAGCATCAGATCCTGCTGCACCAGGGCGATCTGGGAGCGCAGGGTGTTCAGCCGGACATCCTTTATGTCCTGACCATCGATCCTCACGCGGCCCTGCAACGGGTCGTGAAAACGGATCAGCAGTTTGATCAGGCTCGATTTGCCCGCGCCGCTGGGCCCTACCAGCGCCACGCGCTTTCCGGCGGGAATCGTCAGGTTCAGCCCGCTGATGATCGTGTGCGCCTCGGGATAGCCGAAGGCGACCTGCTCGAAACGGATCTCTCCTTCTCGTATGACCAGCGGCACGCTGGAGCGTTCCGTCCCTTCGGGCTCCCGGTCGAAGAACTCGAAGAGGCGGTCGATGGCCGCCCGGGCGTCGGCCAACTGGATATTGAGCTCGCTGAGACGGTTGAGCGGGTGATAGATCATCTCCAGGTAGGCGAAAAAAGCCATCAGCTCACCCACGCTCAGCGTGCCGCCCAGCACCATTTGCCCCCCGGCCCAGATCACCAGCACCGGCGGCACCCGGGTCAGCAGGGCCGTCAACCCCAAAGAGAGCGCATAGGTGCGGATGTTGGTCTGCACTGCTTCCCGGTGGAGCCGGCAGCGGTCCAGGAACCGCTCCACCTCTTCGCCTTCGATGGTGAAGCTTTTCACCTCGGTGATTCCGGCCACCGTTTCATGCAGGTTGCCTTCGATGCTGTCCATGCGCATGCGCGCTTGCCTGGCATTTTGTTTCATGCGGGCCCCCAGCCATTTGTGGACCAGGACATACAGCGGCAGGGTGCAAAAGGCGATGAGGGCCAGGCGCCAGTTCATGACGACGATCACCACGCAGATGGAGAGCAGGGTGGTCAAATCCATGAAGACATTGGTGCCGGTGAGCCCGATGAAGCGTTGGGCCGTGCCGACATCGGTGATCAGGCGGGCCGAAATCACGCCAGTCTGATACCGCTGGAAGAAATCGATGGGCAGGCGCTGCAAATGCCGGAACAGATCGCGGCGCACGTCGAAGATGATATCCTGGGCCAGGTGGTCGGCGATGTAGGTGCGCAGGTGGCAGGTCAGGGCGTAGATCGCGAACAACAAAAGAGCCGCGATCATCAGCTGGTCCAGGTTCAAACCGAGGCGGCCCGGTTTTCCGGAAAGCACACCGTCCACCGCCTCTTTCAGAATCCAGGGAAAGACCACCGGCAGGTTGTACTTGGTGACGCCGATCACGGTGGACAGCACCAGCCGGCGCCAGTAGGGTGCGGCATAGGAAAGAAAACGCCGCAGATTGTTCGGGCGGTGGATCATGGGCAACTTATCCCGATTTGACCTGCGGCCGTCAAGAGTTATTGCTCGAAACGGTAAGGGTGGAGCGCCACCAGGTACCACGTCTTTACGATTGATCTTCCGAGATGAGAAGATGTCCGGCCCGGGAAAGCCATTGACAATGTGACGTCAAATTATATAACGTGACGTCACATTCAATAATGTAGACCGATCAGGATGCAAGGGTTCAGTATGCAGGCCGAACAGACCGAAAAGCTTACGCGTCGCGAACGGGAAAAACAGCGGCAGCGGCAGGAAATTCTGGCGGCGGCCCTGACCCTCTTTTCAGAAAAGGGCTATCACAACGTTTCCATGCACGAGATTGCCGCCACGGCGGAATTCGCCATCGGTACGCTCTACAAGTTTTTCCAGAACAAGGAGGATCTGTATAAGACGCTGGTTCTGGAAAAATGCGATCTGTTCGACGGCGCGCTCTACCGAATCCTCGATGTACCTCGGGACGAGGTGGATAAACTCCGCGATTATGTGAGGGTCAAGGCCCAGATGTTTCGCGAGCACATGCCTTTCATCCGGCTTTTTTTGGCGGAAAGCAGGGGGGCCAGCTACAACATCGACGCCGGCCTGGATGCATCGGTACGCATCCGTTACCAACAATTCCTTAAAAAGCTGGCGGCTCTTTTCGAGAGCGGCATCAACCGCAATCGCTTCAAGCCTCTGGCCGATCCCTTTTATCTGGCCGTGGCGTTGGACAGTGTCGTGAACGCCGTCCTGATGATGTGGATCGAGAACCCCGGGGCGCATCCTTTTCCCGAGGATCCGGATCAAATTCTGAAGCTTTTTTTCGAAGGTTTGTTACCACCCCGTTAAAGCCATCGGGCGTTGTGTCGGGGTCGGTTTGAGATGTGCGGGAGGTTATGCATGTCAATGGTTATTGAGGTGAAAACTCGTAAAATGGCCGTCGTTTGGCTGATGACAGCGCTTCTTTTACTTGGCGCCTGCCAGAGCGGCAAGGGCGGGGAAAGCAAAGCGGCACCGCTGCCGGAAGTGGCGATCGTTACCGTCGCCCCCCGGTCCATCGAACTGGACACGGAACTGCCTGGCCGCATTGCCGCATACCAGGTGGCCGATATCCGGCCCCAGGTCAACGGCATCGTGCTGAAAGAGCTGGTCCGTGAGGGTTCGGACGTCCAGGAAGGCCAACTCCTCTATCAGATCGACCCCACACCCTTCAAGGTGGCCTTGCAATCGGCCAAGGCTTCGCTGTCCAAAGCAGAGGCCAACCTGCCTTCGGTCCGGGCGCGGGCCGAACGCTACAAAGAGTTGCTGGCGCAAAAGGCGGTCAGCCAACAGGATTTTGAAGATGTGACCGGGGTCCTGGGCCAGACCCTGGCCGAAATCGAGTACTGGAAGGCCCAGGTGGAAGCCGCCCGGATCAATCTGAACTACACACGGGTCACCGCGCCCTTTGCCGGCCGCATTGGCCGTAGCCAGGTGCGTATCGGCAACGTGGTGATCGCCTACCAGCCCACCCCCTTCACGGTGTTGCAGCAACTGGACCCCATTTATGTGGATGTGGTTCAATCTTCGGCTGAGCTGCTGCGCCTGCGGCGGGCCCTGGAAGTCGGCCGCCTGCACAGCGCCGACGGTCACAGCGGTAAAGTGAAGATTTTCCTCGAGGATGGGACCTCTTACCCATTGGAAGGCACCCTTGAATTCGCGGATGTATCCGTCGATCCCACCACCGGTTCCTATGCCCTGCGGATCGTGGTGGCCAATCCCCGGCATTTGTTGCTGCCCGGCATGTTCGTGCGGGCGGTGGTCAAGGAGGGCATCGCCAAAGATGCCATCGTGGTGCCCCAGCAGGGGGTCAGCCGCAATCCCAAGGGACAGGCCGTTGCCCTGGTGGTGGATGAGAAGGATATCGTACAGCAGCGGATTCTGACCATCGACCGTGCCGTGGGCGATCAATGGCTGGTTTCCTCCGGTCTGGCCCCAGGCGAGCGGCTGATCATGGAGGGCTCGCTCAAGGTTCGGCCGGGAAATTCCGTGAAAGTGGTTCCCCTGCACAACGATACGGCGACGGGCCAGGCCGGTACAGTATCCGGCAGCAACGCGGCATCGCAGAAATAACGGAGGCGCCCATGCTGTCGAAATTCTTCCTGGAACGCCCGGTCTTCGCCTGGGTGATTGCCATCATCATGATGTTGGCCGGCGGGCTGGCCATTTATAATCTGCCCATTTCCCAATATCCGCCCATTGCGCCGCCCTCCATCGCCATCGACGCTTTTTATCCCGGTGCATCGGCCGAGACGGTGGAAAACAGCGTGGTGCAAATCATCGAGCAGAAGATGACCGGCTTCGACAAGCTGCTCTACATGACCGCCAGCAGCGATGCCGCCGGTCAAGGGCGCATCGAGCTGACCTTCGCGCCGGGCACCGACCCGGACCTGGCCTGGTCCCAGGTGCAAAACAAATTACAGCTGGCCATGGCCAGCCTGCCCGATGTGATCCAGCGCCAGGGAGTCAAGGTAAGCAAATCCACCCGCAACTGGCTGCTCATCGTGGGCCTCGTCTCCGAAGACGGCCGCCTGAATGGAGATGACCTGAGGGATTATGCCCAGTCCAACATCGAGAAGGTGCTGGCTCGGGTACCGGGGGTGGGTGAAGTAGAGAGTTTCGGCTCCCAGTACGCCATGCGCGTCTGGCTCGATCCGGTGAAGCTTACCGATTACAAGCTGACCATCGAAGATGTCATCGCCGGCCTGCGCGCCTATAACGTGGAGATCTCGGCCGGCCAGTTCGGTGGCGCGCCGGCCGTGCCGGGCCAGCGACTCAATGCATCGATCATCGTCCAGAACCTGCTCAAGACGCCCGAGGAGTTCGCCGCCATTCCCCTGCGCATCGGCGCCGACGGGGCCATCGTGCGGGTACGGGACGTGGGGCGCACCGAACTGGGCACAGAGCGCTACGAAATGAATGCCCTGCACAATGGCAATCCCGCGGCCGCGCTGGCCGTCCGGCAGGCCGCCGGCGCCAACGCGCTGGAGACCGCCGACGCCGTGCGCGCCAAAATGGAAGAGCTTTCCAAATACTTCCCGCCCGGCATGAAGGTGATCTATCCTTACGACACCACCCCTTTCGTGAAGGTGGCCATCGATGAAGTGGTCAAAACCCTGTTCGAGGCGATCCTGCTGGTCTTTCTGGTGATGTTTCTCTTCCTGGGCAATATGCGGGCGACGCTGATCCCCACCCTGGCGGTGCCGGTGGTGATTCTGGGGACCTTCGCCGTGTTGGGGTTCTTCGGTTTTTCCATCAACATGCTGACCATGTTCGCCATGGTGCTGGCCATCGGCCTGCTGGTGGACGACGCCATCGTGGTGGTGGAGAATGTCGAGCGCATCATGCACGAAGAGCACCTCGGCCCCAAGGAGGCGACGCGCAAATCCATGGACGAGATCACCAGCGCCTTGGTCGGTATCGGCCTGGTGCTGGCCGCGGTGTTCGGGCCCATGGCTTTTTTCGGGGGTTCCACGGGCGTCATCTACCGCCAGTTTTCCGTAACCGTGATCGCGGCTATGCTGCTTTCGGTGGTGGTGGCGTTGATCTTGACCCCGGTGCTGTGCGCCTCGCTCCTCCGGCCGGTTCAGCAACGGATCGAGGCCCGACGGCGTGACCTGCCTCTGTTGCGACCGATTATTCACGGCGCCAACCGCTTCTTCGTCTGGTTCAACCGCGGCTTCAACGTGCTGCGGGAAAAATACCAGCGCGTCGTGGGCCACATGCTGGGGAGCAAACTGCGGTACCTATTTATCTATGTGCTGATTGTCGCCGGCCTGGTGTATCTGTTCCAGCGCATGCCCACCGCCTATCTTCCCGACGAAGACCAGGGCATCATGTTTCTCCAGGCGCAACTGCCGGCCGGATCCACCCTGGAACAGACCGAGCAGGTGATGGGCGAGGTGCGCGATTACTTCCTGAAAGAGGAAAAGCAGGCCGTAGAAGGCATCATGACCTTGGCCGGCCGCAGCTTTGCCGGCGCCGGGCAGAACGCGGGACTTGGTTTCGTGCGGCTCAAGGACTGGGACCTGCGCAACCGGCCGGATCTGAAAGTCAAAGCCCTGGCCGGCCGCGCTATGGCGCGCTTCGCCCAGATCCGCAATGCACGGGTATTTGCCTTTGCGCCGCCGTCCGTGAGCGAGCTGGGAACTTCCACCGGCTTCGACTTCCAGTTACAGGATCGCGGCGGGATCGGCCACGCGGCGTTAATGGATGCGCGCAACCAGATGCTCGGCATGGTGACCAAGGATGAGCGCTTGACCAAAGTGCGACCCAACGGACTGGAAGATGTGCCCCAATTCCGTGTCGACGTGGATTGGGAACGGGCCGGCGCCCTGGGGGTGCCCATCAATTCCATACACAACACGATTTCGGCAGCCTTCGGCGGCGCCTATGTCAACGACTTCATTCAAGGGGGGCGGGTAAAACGCGTTTACGTTCAGGCCGATGCGGAGCATCGCATGCAGCCCACCGACCTGGAACGGCTCTATGTGCGCAACGCAGCCGGCACCATGACGCCGTTTACCGCTTTTGCCACCGGCCACTGGACCTATGGTTCGCCGCGCCTGGAGCGCTTCAATGCATTCCCTTCCATCAATATCCTCGGCGAAGCGCCCCAGGGGCGCAGTTCCGGTGAAGCCATGCAGGCCATGGAAGAGATCGCGGCGAAACTGCCGGCCGGCACCGGTTTCGATTGGAGCGGCATCTCCTTCCAGGAGCGCCAGGCCAAGTCCCAGACCGGATTGCTCTACGCCTTCTCCGTGATTGTCATTTTTCTGTGCCTGGCCGCCTTGTATGAAAGCTGGACCGTGCCCATTTCAATCCTGCTGGCCTTACCCCTGGGGGTGGTCGGCGGCGTGGCGGCTTCCATGCTGCGGAACTTTCCCAACGACGTTTACTTCCAGATCGGCTTGCTTACGGTATTGGGACTGACCACCAAGAACGCGATATTGATTGTGCAATTCGCCATGGGCAAAATGGCGGAAGGCATGCCCCTGGTCGAAGCCACCCTGGAAGGAGCCAAGTTGCGGTTGCGGCCCATCGTCATGACCTCCATGGCCTTCGGTTTCGGCGTGCTGCCCCTGGCCATGGCCGGCGGCGCGGGGGCCGGCGCCCAGACCGCCATCGGCACCGGCGTGCTGGGAGGCATGGCCACCGCCACGTTCATCGCTATTTTCTTCATCCCGCTATTCTTCGTCATGGTGGTGAAGGTTTTCGGAAAGAAGCGGAACAAACCGAATGCAGGCCATTGAAGCCAACCTGAAGCGATATCTATCGGCCGAACAGCGGCTCAATGAATTTTTCGGGAAGTTGAACTACTGCCTGTCGTACTGCATCGTGCCGGAGAAGCGCAAAAACGGCGACAGGCCCGTGGCCGCCTGCTGCCAGAACAAATACTATTCCATCTGCGATCTGCCGCACCCGGCCTTCGAGCGCCTGAGACAGGAGCGGGAGCAGCGTTTCGGAAAGCCCGAGGACCATGTGTGGCCCGATCCGGTCTCTCCCTGCCAGTACCACGACCCCCACCTCGGTTGCCTGCTGACGACCCATAAAAGCCCCATCTGCCTGGCATTCTTCTGCCGGCAGGGGATCGACCACCTGCGCAGCCGCTACGGCATTTACACTTACGACTACCTCGGCTTTTACTATGCCCTCGAATGGATTCTCACCGGCGACCTGCCGGAGCAGGAATATGAAAGCTTCATGGCAGACATCGCGGCAATGACGGCCAGGTTGCAGCAACCATGCGCCTAGTGCCCGAGCGTTCTCCCCAGATCCTGCATGGCATCCACCACCATGCCCGTACCCGTTGCGACTAAAAGAATATCCTGGGCCACGCGGACAAACTTATGCCCTGCGGGCGGCACCCCCAGTTGGATGGAAACCTCCGGAGGCAGGTCGTGATAGATGACATCGCCGGGCAGGGGCTGATGGAGCCGCCATTTTCTGGCCTGGCCGGGCGGCTGGCATCCGTTGCCCTTTTTGGCCAAGCCGGGAGGGCACTTCCCGGCTTTGAATTGCTCGGCGTAGTATTGGTCTATAGGGACGCGGTCCTTGCCCACAAAATAATTTTCGTAGCGATCGCCGCCGCCGGAGCCTTCATGGCTTTCGCTTTTGGTTTTTTTAGCCTCCCCCTGGGGCATCGAGGACTCCTTCTTACCGCCATGCGCGTTGCCTTTCCCGTTCCCCGCCCAGGAAGGTTTTTCCGCCATGGCCGCTCCGGCCACCCACATCCAGGCCGCCAGTAGACTCATGGCCAATCCCAAGCCCCAAGTTGTTCGTCTCATAACACCCCCATCATTCTGGTTGGTACCGACATAAGTAATCCCAGGGCGATGGTGCATGGATCGATCGTTTTAATCAAGTCCTTTATTCACCGGGCAGACCGGCCCGCCCTTGCCTGGCCTCGCATCCGATGCTATGGGACAAAGACCGTAACCCAGATTGCATTGGAATAAGGATACCGCTCCATGGAACTGCCCGACACTTTGGATGACACCCTGTGCGCACTGCGCCATGCCCTGGTCCAGATGGCCCGCTGGGGCTGCCGGGGCTTCGATTGTTCGGATCGGACGCGGCGCACCCTGGCATCCTGGGACCGGCCGCCGGAAGTCGTTTCCGTTCAGCGCCGGGAAGGTCTAGGGGAGGTCCGTGACGACCTGGGCGATTGCCGGCGATGCATTCTGGCCGCCGGCCGCACTCACCTGGTCTTCGGCGAAGGCCACCCCCAGGCCGAGCTGGTGTTCGTGGGCGAGGGGCCGGGGTTCGAGGAGGACCGCAGCGGCCGGCCCTTCGTGGGCCCGGCCGGGCAGTTGCTGACCCGTATCATCGAGGCCATGCACCTTTCCCGGGACCAGGTGTATATCTGCAACGTGGTCAAGTGCCGGCCCCCCGAGAACCGCAACCCGTCACCCGAAGAGATCGGCGCTTGCCGGCCCTTTCTGGAGCGGCAGTTGGCATGCATCCGGCCCAAGGCAATTTGTGCACTCGGTGCCGTGGCGGCCCGGGCGCTGCTGGAGACCAACGCCCCGATCTCCGCGCTTCGGGGACGATTCCACGATTACCGCGGCATCAAGGTGATGCCCACCTTCCATCCTTCCTATCTGCTGCGCAACCCGGATCAGAAGCGGGAAGTGTGGGAAGATGTGAAAAAGATTATGGCATTATTGCGCATCCCGCTTTAAAATAGCCTTGAACCGAACGAAGCATGCAATGCAGGCTTTTCGTGTCTACCTGTAGCTGGGGAGATGCTATGCACCGCTGGATCCTCTGCTCGCTGGCGCTGGTCCTCGTGGGCTCGCCTCCGGCCTTTGCCGAAGAGGTGGAGAAACCGGCCCCGGTCATCATGACCGTGACCGTGAAAGATCCCATCGGTCCGAGTGTGGCCGAGTTTCTAGAAGATGCTCTGGAAAAGGCCTCCCGGGAGCGGGCGGCCTGCCTGATCATCCTGCTGGACACGCCGGGCGGCGCCGTGGAATCGATGCGCAAAATCGTCCAGGCCATCTATGCCTGCGAAGTACCGGTGGTGGTCTACGTGTCGCCCAGCGGGGCCCGGGCCGCCTCGGCCGGGGTGATGATCACCATGGCCGCCGATATTGCCGCCATGGCGCCGGGCACCAACATCGGCGCCGCTCATCCGGTGGGCGCCGGCGGCCAGGAACTGGACAAATCCATGACCGAAAAGGTGCTCAACGACATGGTGGCCTTCACCAAGGGCATCGCCCAGCGCCGGGGCCGCAATGTCGAGTGGGCCGAGAAAGCCGTTCGCGAGAGCGTTTCGGTGACAGCCGAAGAGGCTCTCAAGGAGAATATCATCGACCTGGTGGCCAAGGACCTGAACGAACTCATTGCCAAGCTCGATGGCCGCAAAGTCCAGGGCAAGGGCAAGTTGGCGCTGGCCGGCGCCCGCGTGGAAAAGATCGAACCCAACCTGCGCACCAAAATCCTCAAGGTGATCAGCGACCCCAACATCGCTTATATCCTCTTCATGATCGGGCTGGCCGGGCTCTATTTCGAGCTGTCCAATCCGGGGGCCGTTTTCCCCGGCGTCATCGGGGCCATCGCCCTGATCCTGGCCTTTTTCTCCTTCCAGACCCTGCCGGTGAACATCGCCGGCATCCTGTTGATATTGCTCTCGGTGATCTTCTTCATCCTGGAAATCAAGGTGACCAGCTTCGGCATGCTCAGCGTGGCCGGGGTGCTCAGCCTGGTGCTGGGCTCCCTGATGCTGTTCAAGGGGGCCGGGCCCGAGTTCCAGGTGGCCTGGCGGGTGATGATCCCCACCGTGATTTTGATTTCGGGCTTTTTCGTCACCGTGGTCACGTTGGTGGTGCGGGCCCATGTGCACCGCCCTCACACCGGCTCGGAAGGACTGGTGGGCGAAATCGGCGTGGTCAAGCAAGCGCGCGGGCTGGAAGGCAAAGTGCTGGTCCACGGCGAGTTGTGGCAGGCCCGCTTCAGCGAACCGTTCGCCGTGGGCGCCAAGGTGGTGGTCGAGCGGGTGGACCGTTTGGTGGTGGTGGTCAGGTCCCTTGCACCATGACGTTTCGATCTTGAATAACCGTTTGTAACCCAACAACACGATACAGGGAGGCTCTCGATGTTCGCACCCGTGGTCGCCATTGTCATGCTGGTCATTCTTTTCTTGTACTCGGCCATCAAGATTCTCAACGAATACGAACGGGGCGTGATCTTCCGCCTGGGCCGGGTCATCGATGCCAAGGGGCCGGGCCTGATCCTGCTCATTCCCGTGGTGGACCGCATGGTCAAGGTGAGCATGCGCCTGGTGGCCCTGGATGTGGACCCCCAGGACGTGATCACCCGGGACAACGTTTCGGTGAAAGTCAACGCCGTGATCTATTTCCGGGTCATCGATCCGGTCAAGGCCATCGTCGAGGTGGAAAATTACGGTTATGCCATGTCCCAGTTGGCCCAGACCACCCTGCGCAGCGTGTGCGGCCAGGCCGAGCTGGACGAACTGCTCTCGGACCGAGAGAAGATCAACAACCAGCTGCAGGAAATTCTCGACACCCACACCGACCCCTGGGGCATCAAGGTGGCCACCGTTGAGTTGAAGCACATCGACCTGCCGGTGGAGATGCAGCGGGCCATGGCCAAGCAGGCCGAGGCCGAACGCGAGCGGCGGGCCAAGGTGATCAATGCCGAAGGCGAATACCAGGCCGCCACGCGGCTGGCCGAAGCCGCCGAGATCATCTCTGAGCATCCCACGGCACTGCAACTGCGCTACCTGCAGACCATGCGCGAGATGGCCTCGGAGCACAACTCCACCACCATCTTCCCCCTGCCCATCGACCTGTTCCGGGCGTTCATCGGAAAAGGGGACAAAGGATAAGCCGGCGCGACCATCAATTTATTGACATTACAAAGCCGTTTGAGATAGTTAAGCAACTTTTCGAAAGGTCATGGCGGAGGCCCGCGGGGCCTCCGCTGCTGCTTTGAAATGATGAATCGGCAGTGGTTCCAATCTTTTCTTTAGAAAGGAGACGTTGCGTCACATGGGCAAGGAAAAATCCGAAAAGGAAAAACCGCTGGACAAGATGACCGTCAAGGAGTTGCGCGAGATAGGCAAAGGGATCGAAGGGATCGTGGGCGTGCACGGCATGAACAAGCCTGAGCTGCTCGCGGCCATCAAGGAGGCGCGCGGCATCCAGGACACCCCCAAAGCCAAGGCCGGCGCTTCCACCAAGGAGATCAAGGCCAAGATCAAGACCCTCAAGGTCCAGCGCAAGGAAGCCCTGGAAGCCAAGGACAGCGTCAAAGCGACCCGCTATCGCAAGCAGATCGCGCGCTTGAAGAAGAAGACCCGTCAGGCGGCGTAGCCGGTTCCAGGATCCGTCCTCCACGCCTTCGGCATCGACCCCGGGAGGTCCGCGATTGATGGAGACCGATTTCCTGCTCCCACGCATCGAAGCGTTCCTGCAAAGCCTGGCAGCCGAAAAAGGCTACTCGGCGCATACCTTGCGGGCCTATCGCAACGATCTGGTCGAGTTGACCGCCTTTGCGGCCGGCCATCCTGAGTGGGCCCGGCAAGAGGTGCATCGGTTGGCCGGGGTGCGGGTGGCACAAGTGGATGCGCTGTTAATCCGCGGCTTTCTGGGATATCTGCACGGACGCAATCGCAAAAGCTCCATCGCGCGCAAGCTGGCCGCGATCCGTTCGTTCTTCCGCCACCTGCGCAAGCTGCATCTGGTGGAAGAGAACCCGGCGGAAGGGGTCCGCACCCCTAAACACGTCAAGCCGCTGCCGGTGTACCTGTCGGTGGACGAGATGTTCGGCATGCTGGATAACGTCGCCGCCGAAGGCATTTCAGGCTTGCGCGACAAGGCGATCCTCGAGACCTTGTATTCGGGCGGTGTGCGGGTTTCGGAGCTCGCCGGTCTGGATATGGAACATCTGGACTTGCGCAATGGCCTGATCCGTGTGCTCGGCAAGGGGCGTAAGGAGCGCGTGGTTCCCATCGGCGCCAAGGCCCGGGAGGCCATCGCAGCCTATCGCGAGGCCCTGGCGGCGCAAATGGGTGCAGGAACGCCGGCGGGCGGCGCCGTGTTTCTCAACAAAAACCTGGGCCGCTTGACCACCCGATCGATTGCCCGGGTGGTGGACAGGTTCGCCCGGGCCTGCGGTCTGGCGGTGCCGGTATCGCCCCATGCCTTCCGGCACTCATTCGCCACCCATTTGCTGGATGCCGGCGCCGATCTGCGGGCGGTGCAGGAGCTGCTCGGTCACCGCAGCCTCTCCACCACCCAGCGCTACACCCATGTGAGCATCGACCGCTTGATGGAGGCTTACGACAAGGCCCACCCGCGGCGCTGAAGCCGGGGCGAGTCCTCGACGTCCATTTTTGGCGGAAAAGATAACAGTGAGAAAGCTACGACCATGGAAACCATGAAATCCAAGAGCGTCGCCGAGATATTGATCGAGGCGCTGCCGTACATCCGGCGCTTCACGGGCATGACCATCGTCATCAAGTACGGTGGACATGCCATGGTGGACGAACAGTTGAAGGAAGATTTCGCCCGGGACATCACCCTGCTCAAGTTCATCGGCATGCATCCCGTGGTGGTGCACGGCGGCGGCCCGCAGATCAATTCGGTGCTCGACCAGATGGGCATCCGTCCCAAGTTCGTGCGCGGCATGCGCATGACCGACGGCCCCACCATGGATGTCGTGGAGATGGTGCTGGGCGGCAAGGTGAACAAGTCCATCGTGGCCCAGATCAACCAGCAGGGTGTGCGCGCCGTGGGGCTCAGCGGCAAGGACGGCGGCCTCATCCAGGCCTCCAAGATGCAGATCGTGCTCCAGGAAGACGCCAGCAAGCCGCCCGAGATCATCGATCCGGGCATGGTGGGCCAGGTGACGCGGGTCAATCCGGCGATTATCGACACCCTGACCAAAGACGGCTTCATCCCGGTCATCGCCCCCATCGGGGTGGGCGAGTCGGGCGAGACCTACAATATCAACGCCGATCTGGTGGCCAGCCACGTGGCCATGGCCCTGCATGCCGGCCGCCTGATCCTGATGACCGATGTCGACGGTGTACTGGACGCCCAGGGGCGTCTGATCTCTTCCATCGACATGGAGACCGCCCAGGAGATGATCGCCCGGCAGAAGATCACCGGCGGCATGATTCCCAAGGTGGAGTGCGCCCTGGAAGCCTTGAGAGGCGGCGTGAAGAAGGTGCCGATCATCAACGGCAAGAAACGCCACTCGATTCTGCTGGAGCTTTTCACCGACGAAGGCATCGGCACGGAAGTGACGATCCGGTAAAAGAGAGAAGCACATGGACATCAAACAAACCGCCGACAAGCACATCGCCAACACCTACGCGCGCTACCCCCTGGCGCTGGTCAAGGGCCGGGGCTGCACGGTGTGGGACGACCAGGGAAAAGCGTACACCGACTTCATCGCCGGCATCGCCGTGTGCAACCTGGGCCACGCCCATCCGCAACTGGCCGAGACGCTGGCCGACCAGGCCCGCGTGTTGTGGCACGTCTCCAATCTGTTCTACACCCGGCCCCAGGCTGAACTGGCGGAGTGGCTAACCGGCCACAGCTTCGCCGACCGCGTCTTCTTCGGCAACAGCGGCGCCGAAGCCAACGAGGCGGCCATCAAGCTGGCGCGCAAGTATGCCAAGGACCACGGCGAGCCCGGGCGCTACCGGGTGGTCAGCATGAAGCAATCGTTCCACGGCCGCACCATGGCGACCCTGTCGGCCACCGGGCAAGAGAAGGTGCGCAAGGGGTATGACCCTATCCTGGAGGGCTTCGACTTTGTGGCCTTCAACGACATCGAGGAGCTGAGCTGCGCCATCGGGCCGGCCACCTGCGCGGTGATGCTGGAGCCGATCCAGGGCGAGGGCGGCGTCGTCGTGCCCCATAAGGAGTATCTGGCCCAGGTGCGCCGGCTGTGCGATGAAAAAGGGTGTCTGCTGATCTTCGACGAAGTGCAGACCGGCGTGGGCCGGACCGGCAGACTCTTCGCCTACGAGCATTTCGGCGTGGCCCCCGACATCCTGACCCTGGCCAAGGCTCTGGGCAACGGACTGCCCATCGGCGCCATGCTGGCCACCGAGCAAGCGGCCTCGGCTTTCGTTCCCGGCGCCCATGCCAGCACCTTCGGCGGCACGCCCCTTGTAACCGCCGTGGCCCTCAAGGTACTGCGGCTGCTCACCGAAGAGGGGATCCTGGCCCAGGTGGAAGAAAAGGGCGCCTACCTGCGCCAGCGGTTGGAAGAATTGAAAGCCAAGCATCCGACCATCGTGGAGGTGCGGGGCAAGGGGCTGCTGGTGGGCGCTGTGCTCACCACCGCCGGGGCGCCCCTCGTCAGCGCCTGCATGGCCAAGGGATACCTGATCAACTGCGTGCAGGAGAACATCCTGCGTTTTGCGCCGCCCCTGATCGTCTCCAGGGAGGAGATCGACGGGGTGATCGGGTGTCTGGACGCCGTTTTGGCGGAAGTGCAAAGCTGAACTGTAAAATCAACCGGTTTAAGGATTGAAGCCCATAGGACAAGGAGAGCAACGTGAGCAATACAGTCAAAAAAGTGGTGCTGGCATATTCGGGCGGCCTGGATACATCGGTGATCCTCAAGTGGCTGATCGAAACCTATAAATGCGAAGTGGTGACCTTTTCCGCGGATCTGGGGCAGCCCGATCCCATGGCCGACGTGGAGCAGAACGCCCTGCGCACCGGCGCGGTCAAGGCCTATGTGGAGGATCTCAAAGAGGAGTTCGTCCGCGACTATGTCTTGCCCATGTTCCGGGCCAACGCCATCTATGAAGGCGAGTATCTGCTGGGCACCTCCATCGCCCGGCCGCTCATCGCCAAGCGCCAGATGGAGATCGCCAAGATCGAAAACGCCGATGCCGTGAGCCACGGTGCCACCGGCAAAGGCAACGACCAGGTGCGTTTCGAATTGAGCTACTTCTCCATGGACCCCCAGATCAAGATCATCGCGCCCTGGCGCGAATGGGACCTGACCTCGCGCACGGCCCTGATGGAGTTCGCCAAAAAGCACGGCATCCGCGTGCCCACCACGCCGGCCAAGCCTTACAGCACCGACGGCAACATGCTGCACATCAGCTACGAAGGCGGCATCCTGGAAGATCCCTGGGCCGCGCCGCCCGACGATCTCTTCCAGCTTACGGTTTCGCCCCAGCAGGCGCCCGACACCCCGGAAATCGTCGAGATCACCTTCACCCAGGGCAATCCCACGGCCATCAACGGCCAGTCGCTGTCGCCGGCCAAGATGCTGGCGGAGCTGAACCGCCTGGGCGGCAAGCACGGCATCGGCCGAGTGGACCTGGTGGAGAACCGCTTCGTTGGCATGAAATCCCGCGGTGTATACGAAACTCCGGGCGGCACCCTGATGCGCAAGGCACACATGGCCATGGAGTCCATCACCCTGGACCGGGAAGTCCACCACCTGCGCGACGGCCTGATCCCCAAGTACGCCGAGCTGATCTACAACGGCTTCTGGTTCTCGCCCGAGCGGCGGCTGCTGCAGAACATGATCGACGACACCCAGCGCAACGTGACCGGCGTGGTGCGCCTGAAGCTGTATAAAGGCAGCTGCATGGTGACCGGCCGCAAATCGGAATTCTCCCTTTACTCCGAAGCCCATGCCACCTTCGAAGATGATGCGGTCTATCGTCAGAAGGACGCCGAGGGGTTCATCCGCCTCAACGCCCTGCGCCTGCGGATCCAGAAGTTGAGGGCCGGCAAATGAGCGAAAAACCCTGGGATGGCCGGTTCTCCGAGCGCACGGACACCAGCGTGGAGGCTTTTACTTCCTCCATCCAGACCGACAAGCGCCTCTACCCCTACGACATCGAGGGCAGCGTGGCCCACTGCCGCATGCTGGCCAAAGTGGGCGTCATCACCAACGAGGAGGCCGGCCAGCTGACCGAAGGGCTGTGGCGCATCAAGCGCGAGCTGGATCAAGGCAATTTCGCCTTCAGCGACAGCCTGGAAGATATCCACATGCACATCGAGGCGCGGTTGCTGCAGGAGGTGGGCAAGGTGGCCCAGAAGCTGCACACCGCCCGCAGCCGCAATGATCAGGTGGCCCTGGATGCGCGCATGTTTCTGCGCGACGTCACCGGTCAGACCATCGAGCGTCTCGGTGACCTGCGCCGGGTGCTGGTGGGGTTGGCCGAGCTGCATACCGACACGGTCCTGCCGGGGTACACCCATTTGCAGCGGGCCCAGCCGGTACTGCTGGCGCACCACTTTTTGGCCTACTACGAGATGTTCACCCGGGATGCCGAGCGTTTCGCCGACAGCCTCAAGCGAACCAACGCGATGCCCCTGGGGGCGGCGGCCCTGGCCGGCACCACCTATCCCATCGACCGGGAATATACCGCCGACCTGCTCGATTTTCCGGCCATCTGCGCCAACAGCATGGACGCCGTCGCCGACCGCGACTTCATGCTCGAATTCCTCTCGGCGGCCAGCATCTGCATGGTGCACCTGAGTCGGCTGTGCGAAGAGCTGGTGCTGTGGTCCTCGTCCGAGTTCCGTTTCATCGAGCTGGCCGATGCTTTCGCCACCGGCAGCAGCATCATGCCCCAGAAGAAAAATCCGGACATTCCCGAGCTGATCCGGGGCAAGACCGGGCGGGTCTTCGGCGACCTGGTGGCCCTGCTGACCCTGATGAAGAGCCTGCCCCTGGCCTACAACCGGGACATGCAGGAAGACAAGCCGCCCCTGTTCGACGCCGTGGACACCCTCGCAAGCTGCCTGGATATCATGATCAAGATGCTGCCCACCATCAAGGTCAATGTCCAGACCATGCGCGAGGCGGCCTCGGTGGGCTTTCTCAATGCCACTGACATGGCCGATTACCTGGTGGGCCAGGGGGTCGCCTTCCGGGCGGCCCACGGCATCGTGGGGCAGGCCGTGGCCTATGCCCTTTCCCAGGGCAGGGAGCTGAACGAACTGTCACTCGAGGAACTGAAGAAATTCTCCAAAGTCATCGAGGCGGACCTCTTCGACCGGTTGACCCTGGAGCAGATCATCGCCCGTCGCCAGTCGGCCGGGGGCACCTCCCAGGAGAACGTGCGGGCCGCCATCGCCGCGGCCCGGGAACGATTGGCCGGCACCGGGGACCTCTCGCCTTCGGGGGAGCGGGCCTTATGAAGTCCGGCGGCACGCGGGGCTCTTTCTGGGCCTGGCTGCTCTGCGCCCTGATGCTGGCGACGACCACGGCGGGATGCGGCAAAAAAGGACCGCCGGTGCCCCCCGACCATACCCCCCTGGCCCAGGTAACCAGTTTGAAGGGCCGCCTGGAGGGTGATTCGGTTCATCTGAACTGGCGCCCCGGCGATACGGGCAGAGGGATCAAGGAATTTGTGGTGCTGCGATCGCAGGTCGATCCGGCCAAGCCGCCATGCCCGGGATGCCCGCAGATTTTCCAGCGGGTGGGAACGGTGGCTCCGGATCCGTTGACCCAAACCGCCCAATTCACCGAATCCACGGCGGCCGGATTTATTTACACCTACAAGGTCCAACCGGTGGGGGCGTCCGGCGAGCGAGGGCCCGATTCCAACACCGTCACCATCGATCGATCCAAACCAAAAACGTAAAACCTAAAGTCATTCCCCATGCATCATTTCGATTACCGCGACCATCAACTTTATTGCGAAGAGGTGCCGGTGGCGCGTATCGCCGAAGCGGTGGGAACTCCTTTTTACCTCTACAGCCACGCCACCCTGGCACGCCACTTCACGGTCTTCAAGGAGGCCTTCGCCGGTGCCGATCCCCTGATCTGCTACTCGGCCAAGGCCAACAGCAGCCAAGCCCTGCTGACCCTTTTCCGTCAGTGGGGCAGCGGCCTGGATATCGTTTCGGGCGGCGAACTGCACCGCGGCCTGAGGGTCGGGTTCGACCCCCGGCGCATCGTCTATTCGGGGGTGGGCAAGCGGGTGGACGAGATCGATGCCGCCATCGGCCGTGATATCCTGGCCTTCAACATCGAATCCCTGGACGAGCTGGCCCTCATCGACGCCCGGGCCGGCGCCTTGAACCGGCGGGCGCGGGTGGCCATGCGGGTCAACCCCGACGTGGACCCCAAAACGCATCCCTACATCTCCACCGGCTTGAAGCAGAACAAGTTCGGCATCGACATCGACACCGCCCTGGAAGGCTACCGTCAGGCCCAGCGCATGGCCCACATCGATATCGTGGGCGTGGATTGTCATCTGGGGTCCCAGATCACCACTGTCGAACCGTTCGAGCAGGCCCTGTCCGGATTGAAGGCGCTGCTGCAAGCCTTGCGCGGAGAAAACATTCAGGTGCAGTACCTGGACATGGGCGGCGGCCTGGGCATCGCCTACCAGGACGAAACGCCGCCCGAACCCAACGCCTACGCCCGGCCCATCCTGCGGGCCCTCAAAGGCACCGGCCTGCGTTTGATCCTCGAGCCCGGTCGGGTGATCGTGGGCAACGCCGGCATCCTGGTGACGCGGGTCCTCTACCGCAAACAGACGGGCGACAAGAAATTCGTGATCGTGGATGCCGGTATGAACGATCTGATCCGTCCTACGCTCTACCGGGCCTACCATGCCATCGAGCCGGTGGTGCGCCGGCCCGGGGCGACGATCACCGCCGATGTGGTCGGCCCCATTTGCGAAAGCGGCGACTTCCTTGCCCTGGCACGTCCCATGGCCGACCCCCGGCCGGGAGATCTGCTGGCCGTGATGAGCGCCGGTGCCTACGGATTCGTCATGTCCTCCAATTACTGCTCCCGAACCCGGGCGGCCGAGGTGGTCGTTTCCGCAGAACGCTACGACATCATCCGCCGGCGCGAGACCCTGGATGACCTCGTGCGCGGCGAACAGGTGCCTCCATGGCTCTGCGCTTGATCAAAAAAAAAGGAACGAACGAGATGCAACCCATCCCATTCTATAAAATGAGCGGCAGCGGCAACGATTTCATCATCATCGACCATCGCACGCCGCTGCTGCCGCCCCTGCCGGCGGCCCAGTTCGTGGCAAAGGTGTGCCGGCGCCGAATGTCCGTGGGTGCCGACGGCCTGATCCTGATCGAAAAATCGGAAACTGTCGATTTCAAATGGCGTTTCTTCAACAGCGACGGCAGCGTGGCCGAGATGTGCGGTAATGGGGCGCGCTGCGCCGCCCGTTTCGCTTTCCTGAATGGCATCGCCCCAGAGGTGCTGGCCTTCGAAACCGACGCCGGGGTAATCCAGGCCCGGGTGACCGGCGATCAGGTGCGCATCAAGATGTCCGCCCCCCACGATCTGGTATTGAACGACGCCGTGATCGTGGCGGGTTATCCTTTGCCCATCAGCCGGGTCAACACCGGTGTGCCCCACGTGGTCATGGAGGTGAAGGACCTGCCGCGGGCCAACGTGAAGTCCGTGGGCCGGGAAATTCGCACCCACGAGCAGTTCGCACCGGCCGGCACCAACGTCAACTTCGTGGCTCCCCTGGGTGACGATCTGTGGGGTATCCGCACCTATGAACGCGGCGTAGAGGATGAAACCCTGGCCTGCGGCACCGGCAACGTGGCCGCGGCGCTGGTGTTGGCCCTGCGCCACGGCATCCCCTCGCCGATCACCTTCAAGACGCTCAGCGGCACCTGCCTCAAGGTCTTTTTTCAACGGGAGGGCGAGCGATTCAGCGAGGTCCACCTGGAGGGCGACGCCCGGTTGATTTATACCGGACAGGTAGGCCCCGAGGCTTGGGACTATGACGGCTGAACGCGAAGTGGTGGATTCCCGCTGGGCATTTTTGTCAGTCGGCGCCAATATGGGCGACCGGCTGGGCAACTGCTGCCAGGGCATCGCGGCGCTGTGCGCCGACGGGGCGGTGCAGCTGGTGGCACGGTCGCCGTTTTACGAGAGCGCCCCGGTAGACTACCTGGATCAGGGGTGGTTCATCAACGCCGCCCTGAAGATCCGGACGATACTGGCGCCCTCGGATCTGCTGATCCGCTTGCAGTCGGTCCAGGCCGCGGCCGGCCGCAAGGGCGGCGGGGTGCGCTTCGGTCCGCGGATATTGGATCTGGATATCATCCTTTATGAAGATCTGGTCCTGGATTCGCCCGTGCTGACCATCCCCCATCCCCGCATGCATAAAAGGCGTTTTGTCCTGCAGCCCATGTGTGATATAGACCCGATGGTCATGCATCCGGTGTTGGGCCGGAATGTGCAAAGCCTCTTGGAACAACTCAATGGCGACGCTCAGGCGTTGCGACCATGGCCATGCGACTGCTGATTTACATCATTCTGGGGTACCTGATCTACCGCATGGTCAGAACGTGGGCCCTGTCCAGGAACCAGCAGAAGGTCCATAAAACCGATACGCAGCCGCTGCAGGCCGATGACGTGATGATCCAGGACCCCCAGTGCGGCATCTATTTTGCCCGGCGCGACGGCGTTTCGCTGACCCACGAAGGACGAACCCTTTACTTTTGCAGCGAATCCTGCAAAGAAAAATTTCTCGAGAAGCATACGCACAATTGATTGACGGATCGCGATCCCGAACGGTGCGGCTATTCTTCCCATAAGGAGCAACAACATGAAATTCTTCATCGATACAGCGAACATAGCGGAAATCAAAGAGGCTAACGCCATGGGCATGGTGGACGGCGTGACCACCAACCCCAGCCTCATCGCCAAGGAAAAGCGGGATTTCAAAGAGATCATCACCGAGATCTGCAGCATCGTCGACGGCCCCATCAGCGCCGAAGTGATCAGTCTGGACGAGGCGGGCATGGTCCGCGAGGCCCGGGATCTGGCCAGGATCCATAAAAACATCGTGGTCAAAATTCCCATGACCATCGACGGTCTCAAGGCGGTTCGCCGGCTCACCGCCGAAGGCATCAAGACCAATGTGACCCTGATCTTTTCGCCGCTGCAGGCCCTGATGGCCGCCAAGGCCGGCGCCAGCTATGTGAGCCCCTTCGTGGGACGCCTGGACGACCTGGCCCAGGAGGGTATGGTGCTGGTGGAACAACTGGTGGAGATGTACGGCAATTATGCCTTCGACACCGAGATCATCGTGGCCAGCGTGCGCAATCCGTTGCACGTGCTGGATGCCGCTTTGATGGGCGCCGACATCGCGACCATCCCGTTCAACGTGCTGAGCAAACTGGCTGCCCATCCCATGACCGACAAGGGGATCAAGGCATTCATGGACGACTGGAAGAAGGCCAACGGCTGAGCCAGGAGGATCGACGGTGCAGATCAAGATTCCGGCGGATATACAGGATCGCATCAAACAGCTTTTGGGAGACCCCAACACGTTGACCCTGTTCCGGGTGCTGGCCGTGCCGTTGGTGGTCATTCTGCTGCTGATGCCCAACCGTTTCACCTGTTTTCTGGCCGCAATGCTGTTCAGCTTGGCGGCGATCACCGACTATTTCGACGGATTCCTGGCGCGCCAGAAAGGGATGGTCTCCAATCTCGGCAAGGTGATGGATCCGGTGGCGGACAAGCTGCTCGTTGCCTCCACTTTCATCATGATTGCTTCGTTGGGGTGGGTGCCGGCCTGGGTGGTGTGCATCATCGTCGGCCGGGAACTGGCCGTCACCGGCCTGCGTAACCTGATGGTCGAGCACAAGGAAGATGTTTCGGCTTCCAGGTTGGGCAAGTACAAGACCGGTTTTCAGATCGCCGCGGCCATTCCGCTGCTCCTGCATTACACCTATTTGACCATCGACATGCAGGCCATCGGAATGTTCTTCTTATGGTGCGCCTTGATTTTTACTTTGTGGTCGGGCATTGATTACTTTGTGCGCTATCGCGCCCTGTTAAAGGCCTAGTTTTTCTTGTTGACAACCGGGTAAAATCTCGCTAATTACCCGGCTTCAAGCTGAGCGGGAATAACTCAGTGGTAGAGTGCGACCTTGCCAAGGTCGAAGTCGCGGGTTCAAATCCCGTTTCCCGCTCCATTTTTTTTGGCGGCATAGCCAAGTGGTAAGGCAGAGGTCTGCAAAACCTCCACTCTCCGGTTCAAATCCGGATGCCGCCTCCAACTCGAGGCCAAAGGCCCGCGCGCAAGGCGTGGGCCTTTTTTATTTGGGACGCTAAGGAAGAGGGAAGCAAAGATGCAATCAGAGAAGCGTTGCTCGTACGCCTCATCGGAAAGCATATTGCTTCCGAACAGAAGCATGGGACCAGAAGAGAGACAAAAGGAATAGCATCTATGCAGGCGGAGATTCTGGCCACCGGTGACGAAATCCGGACCGGTGCCCTGGTGGATAGCAATTCGGCCCATATCGCCGAACTGCTGGAGCAGAACGGTGTCGAAGTCACCCGTCACCTGGCCGTGGGCGATGATCTGGCCACCCTGGTGGCTGTGCTCAAGGAGATCGGCCAGCGGGTCGATGTGGCCGTGGTGACCGGCGGTCTGGGACCCACCCAGGATGATTTGAGCGCCGAGGCGGCGGCCCAGGCCGCCGGTGTTCTCCTGGTGCCGGACGCCCGGGCATTGGAAGAAATCGAAGCATTCTTCCACAAGCGCGGTCGGCCCATGAGCGCGTCCAATCGCAAACAGGCTTACTTTCCAGAGGGGGCGCGCTGCCTTTACAATGCGCTGGGCACGGCTCCCGGATTCCAGATGCGCATCGGGCGTTGCACCTTTTTCTTCCTGCCCGGTGTACCCCACGAGATGCGCGCCATGCTCAACGAACAGGTGTTGCCGGCCCTGCATGCCCTGCAAGGCACGATGCCTCAATTCCGTCTGACACGGGTGGTTTCCACCTTCGGACTGCCCGAAAGCATCGTGGGCGAGAGGGTGGCCGCCATCTCCAGCGCGTTTCCGGACATCAAGCTGGGATTGCGGGCCAAGTTTCCTGAGATTCAGGTCAAACTCTATTTGAGCTGCAACGATGCGGCCCAGGGCGAGGCGCGATTGGCCGACGCGGTGCGATGGGCTCAGGAGCGTCTGGTGCCAAACGTTTTCTCGGTCCGCGAACGCACCATGGCCGCCGAGGTGGGCGAGCTGCTGCGCCAGCGCGGCGCCACTCTGGCCGTCGCCGAAAGCTGCACCGGCGGTCTGATCGCCAACTGGTTGACCAACACGGCCGGCTCTTCGGATTACTTCCTCTTCTCGGCCGTGGTTTATGCCAATGAAAGCAAAGTCAGGGTTTTGGGGGTCTCCGAGGAAACGCTGGCCCGCATGGGGGCCGTGGACGAAGAGACCGCCCGCCAGATGGCCGAAGGGGTGCGCCGGGTGGCCGGCGCCACTTACGGGCTGGCCACCACCGGCATCGCCGGCCCCGGCGGTGGTTCGGCCGAGAAACCGGTGGGCACGATCTGCAGTGCCTTGGCCGGTCCCGAAGAGACCATCAGCCGGCGTTTGGCTCTCTCCTTCGGGCAGCGGTTGATGAACAAACAGATGTTCGCCATGCTGGCGCTGGATTTGCTGCGGCGCTACCTGACGGGGGTCCTCAAGCCGGCATGAAGCCTCTGAAATCGAAAGCGGCGGGGACGCAGGCCGATTTTGCGGGAGAGACCTGGGTGCGCGCCGGCTGGCTGTTGGATGGCCGGGGCCTTCCGGCCCGCAGGGACGTGTGGCTGGGGCTGCGCAGCGGACGGATCTTTAAAATCGAGCCCTTCGGCGAAGAGCGTCGGGCAGCGATCGATCTGTCCCGCGCCACCGTATTGCCCTTGCTCATCGACGCCCATGTGCACCTGGCCTTTTCCGGGACGGAAAATGCCGCTGTGCGTAAGGAACAACTTGGCTATACACCGGATCAGACCCGCGCCGCTATTCGGACCAACCTCGCGGCCCATTGGCACCATGGGGTGGCAGCGGTGCGCGATGGGGGCGATCGCAGAGGGATCACTCTGGAATTCCGGCAGATGGCTGCCGGCACGACCTCGGCCGTGGTGGTGAAGGCTGCCGGAGCCGCCTGGCATGCCCATGGACGCTACGGCACCATGATCGGCCAGGCACTGCCGGTGGGGCCGCCGGCCCAAGCGTTGCAGTCCGATCTGGCCCATTGCGACCACCTCAAGCTGATTCAGTCCGGCCTCAACAGCATCGACCGCTTCGGCCATCAGGGGTTGCCCCAATTCAGCCAGGAGGCGTTGAAAGCCATGGTAGCCGCCGCCCATGCGGCCGGCCGGCCGGTCATGGTGCACGCCAATGGTGAAACGGCGGTCCGAATGGCCATCGAAGCGGGCTGTGATTCCATCGAACACGGCTATTTCATGGGCGCGGAAAACCTCAGGCGCCTGGCCGACAAGGCCATCGTCTGGGTGCCCACGATCATCCCCATGGTGGCCCTGTCCCAGGCCCAAGGCCTGACCGCGGCGCAGCGGGAGGTGGCCCACAGAACAGTGGATCATCAACTGGAGCAAGTGCGGCAGGCCCATCGCCTGGGCGTGAGAATTGTCCTGGGCACCGATGCCGGCAGCCAGGGAGTGGATCACGGCACCGCCGTACGCCGGGAGCTTCAATTGCTGGTTATGGCCGGATTGCGGGTGGAAGAAGCGGTAAGCTGCAGCGCCAGCCATGGCGCCCGTCTGTTGGATTTAAATGATCGCGGAGCCATCGTTCCCGGCTGTCGTGGCGATCTTCTCGCCGTGAACGGGCCGCCCGAAATGCTTGTCACGAATCTGGAAAAGATTGAGGCGATGTGCATCGCAGGTCGATGGCGAGATCCTGAGATTTTACCCATACCTTGATCGTCAGGCGGCTTTTTTCGTAATTTTTAAAAAATAATTGATGCCCAGTGACTCCTTTACCACTGCGATCTCCTGAATTTGGTTCTCCGGGATCGACCGGGCGAATTCCAGCATGTCCTGTTCATCCCGGTAGTAGAGAAACCAGTGGTAAACGTACTCCATGACGAATTTGAGGTCCGGCGGGTTGCCGTGGGTGAAGTTGCCCACCACCAGGGTGCCGCCGGGCTTGAGCAGATCGAAGAGGTTTTTGGTGAGGGCCACCGTGCCCTTGCTGTCGTCCAGGGGGAAGGTCTGGATGTAGTCGTACAGCCCGGAGCTGTAGACCAGGTCGTAGCTCTCTTTTTGCAAATAGTTCATTTCGTATTTCAAGGGGCTGAAGACAAAGCGGAACCCCTGGAAGTCTTTGCGCGGGGAGCAGAACCGCGCCATGAGTTTCCTGGGGCGGGCCGTCAGGTAGTTGCCCGATATGATCTGGAAGGCGTTGGCCAGGGCATATTTGAAGCGCGGTTCGCGGTCGGAGACATCATAAGCCTTAAGCGTCTCCATGTCGTGGTCCAGGGCCAGAAACTTGAAGTGGTCGTCTTTGTAGGTGTCGAGCAGTTCGGTGATTTCCTGGGCCGGTCCGGCTGCCAGACTCAAAATGCGGCCGCCGTTGACCTTGATGATCTGCCGGGTCAGGAAAAGCTTGCGGTTGCGCACGGCCTGGCAGGCTTTGGTGGAGACGGCGTGCTTGTGCAGGAGCATGCCGAAGGGCGTTTTGCCCTCGAACTGGTTGCGGTAGATGAAGGTCATCATCTGGGCGTCACCTGCATAGCCGTTGGGCTTGTTGATGATCCGCCAGTAAAAGGGGGCCTCCTGAACGATTTCGAAGTATTTCGATTCCCGGATGTAACGCCGATGAGCCTCATCCTCGCTCTTTTGAAACCGTGAAGTCATCTCGCCCAGTTTGTCCATGAGCTCGAAGCGCCAGGGTTCGAACTGTTCAATCTCGCGGGTCAGGCGCTCTTCCAGGGCACTGCCCTTGTCGGTAAGGCTGTTCAATTTTTTGCGAAGATCGATGTGCCCGGCCTCCAGCTCTTTGAAGACCTCGACAAACTCTTTTTCCAGCATCGCCATTTCAACTCCTCTGCCACAGCCGATTTCCTCGGCGCACCATCAGCCGCAGGTCCTGTCAAACCGCCAGCAGCGTACTCGTGTCGCTCTGGCCGCCCTGTATCTCGGCATAATTCCGGGTCTGTTCGAGCACCTCCCGGACTTTCTTGGAAAGATCGTTGATGTTGTAAGGCTTTTGAATGAACCCGTTGCAACCGTTCTCCAGAATGATGTTGGCCTCTTCGGACAGGCTGTAGCCACTGGAGAGCAATACCTTGATGTCTGGATTCATCTCTTTGAGCAGGCTGAAGGTCTTGCCGCCGCTCATGCCCGGCATGATCAGATCGAGGATCACCAGGCTGATCTTGGGGCCTTCCACGGCATAGATCTCCAGCGCCTCCTGCCCGTCCATGGCCACTATCACTTTGTAGCCGAGGCTCTGCAGCATTTCCGTGGCCACGTCGGTGATCATGATTTCATCGTCCACCAGCAGGATGGTTTCGTAGCCGTGCAGGATCTTGCCGGGTTCGGGCGTTTCCTCGGGCAACACCATTTCGTTGGTCGCCGGCAGGAAGAAAGCGACAGTGCTGCCAGCACCCACCTCGCTCTGGACCTCGAAGAATCCACTATGATTCTGAATGATGCCGTAGGCCGAAGCCAGGCCCATACCGGTGCCGCGCCCCATTTCTTTGGTGGTGAAGAAAGGATCGAAGATGCGCTGCATGGTCTTGGTATCCATGCCGATGCCGGTATCGATCACACTGGTCTTGACATAATTGCCCGGCTTGGCTTCGCGCCCCTGGACGCCGGCCTGGTCCACCGTGACGTTTTCGGTCTTGATCCGCAATTTGCCGCCGCCGGGCATGGCTTGCCAGGCATTCATCAGCAGATTGAGCAGCACCTGCTCGATCTGGCCGCGATCGACGCTCACCACCGCCAATTCTTTTTCGAGCTCGAACTGGATCGCCACCTCTTTGTTGGTGCGACCGAAGAGGTTCGACGATTCGGTGATCAAGGCATTCAGGTTGGTGGGGTGTACCTGATATTTGCCGCGGCGGGCAAACCCGAGCAGCTGCTTGGTCAATTCGGAGCCTCGGATGACATACTGCTCGGTATTTTTAAGTTTTTCGTAATGGGGGTGGTCCGGCTTGGTTTTCAGCAGCATCAAGGAGGTATTGCCCTGAATGCCCATTAACAAGTTATTGAAGTCATGGGCAATGCCGCCGGCCAGGCGGCCGATGGCCTCCAGCTTCTGAGCTTCCTGGAACTTGGCCTCCAGTTCGGCACGGCGCTGTTCGGCGCGCTTGCGCTCTTCGATCTCTTCGCTCAATTCCTTGTTCTTGTCCAGCAGCTGGGCGGTCCGTTTGGCGACAATTTTTTCCAGGCGGCGGTTGACGATCTTGACCTTCTCCTGCTCATTTTCCAACTGGAATGCCAGGAAAAAATCCCTGCGGGTATAGTGTTCGATGAAGTAGCAGGAGAACATGCCCGCAATGTTGGCGCTGATGAAGAAGAAGTTGTTGCTGACCAGCGTGGAAAAGGTGCCTTGGATGACTTGGGTGGCAACCAGTTCGTAGAGCGCCACCAGGATCCATCCGGCGGTGGATGCGGCCACGAAACGCACACGGGTGAAGGTGTATCCCCAGATGAACACCAGGATCAGACCGGCATAATACATCTGGTTTACAGGTGCCGGCAGGATGGCGATCATGTAAATGATCCCGCCGCCGGACACGATCATGGTCAAGGCCATGGCCGGCTGGAAATATCGCTTGAAGAGGGGAAAATAGGAAAAAATGATCATCCCCATCATGAAGGGGCACACCACGGCGAAGCGGATGAGCCAGAGCTGATTTTTGATTTCTGGAATCAGGATGGCGTCCAGGATGCCGAAAAGCCCGTAAAGCACGATACCTGCCAGCAGGGAGAGCCGCACCGTCCTCAACGAATTGACAAAATAGTTTTCCAGAAAATCTTTTTCCAGATCACCTTGAAATGAAAGGGTAATAGGATGCAGCACAATCTTATTCTGCCCCTCGGTCGAGGCAGGCATCAAGGAGTCTCTGTTGCTTTTCATGAACCCTCCGCCAATTGACCCTGTTGGCGTTCATCTCGCTGAATTCAAGCGCTCTGCAAGAAGCAGCGCATGGATGCCTCCGGTTTCGGCAGCCGTCCTTGCCACCTATTCGGTAGCGCATGCTCTTCTATTTTCGGTATTTGGTTTGAAAAGATTAGAATCAAAGAGCATGCCAACCATCTTAATTCGCTGTAATTTCTGTTATCTTTATGATTTGGTTGGTATTTTAAGGAGTATGGTTACATTACGATGAGGTGTTAAGATAAAAATTGCTGTATCACTGACAAAATAACGTCAGAACCGACAAAAAACGGCAGCTGAATTCGGGGCGAAAGTGGATGGTTTACTCTTCGGGGCCTTGGGGCTTGCGGGGTTTGAGCCGATCCACCAGCCGAAAGAGTGGCTCGGCCCAATCGGCGGCGCGGCCGGGTTTGTATCGGTAGATCTCGGCCAGCGAAAGATGGGGGTCGCGGACGGGGCTGCGCAGGTAGTGGCGCAGCGCCTTGAGGCGTTCGCGGATTCGGGTTTCCACCTCTCCGCGTAAGGCTTCCTTGATGGTCAGAATGCGCTCTTTGGCGCCCGGTGGGGGTGTTTCGTTTTTGTATTTGGCCAATTTGTACTGGATGCGCAGTTGGATCAGCTCCTGCAAGCGGTCTTCGTAGGCCTTGTCGAGCCAGACCACTTCCGGGATCAGGTCGCCGAAATGGGTCACTCCCAGAATGTCCTTGTCCTGGGACCAGTAGCCCATGAGGAAATCCTGCTCCAGGTCCATATAATTCTTGAGCGGCATATACATGCGTCGCAGGTAGGTCAGCACCTTTTCGGTTTTCTTCTTGTGGCCGCCGATGATCACCGAGCCGCCCACCTCGCCGTGCTTGACCCCCTTGGTCCAGGGGGCGCCGGTGATGCCGAAGTCGTTGAACACCGGGATCAACATGAGCGCCGACAAAGTGTTGATGGCCAGGGCATATCCGGCCGAGGGGCCGCCCACGTTATAGGAGGCCGAAAGCAATTGGTGATGGATGGTGTAGTCCTCCAGAAAATCACCGAGCAGCCGGGCGGTGCTCACCTTGGGGTCCAGCCCCTGCAGGTAGTTCTTGACCATGGTCAGGGCTTCCTGGGCCGATTGCTGGGTCATCTGTACGGCCATCTCCAATTCGGCGCCGGCCGCCGAGGATGACGAGACCGCGCCGGTGACCAGCACGTTGCGGTCCGAGACCCGGTAGGTGAGGCTGGTGGCGATGGGCAGCAGCACCCCGGTAAGGTCGTTGGCGCCCACGCCGATGATGAATCCCACCTGGGGTTCCTGGCTCAACTCGGCTTCGAGGAATTCATCAAGTTGCACCTTGCCTTTACGGGTCGGGCTCTGGGAGATCTCCAGCTTGGCGGATTGCAGGTGGATCCTGGTCAAGGGGTACTGCTCGGGAGACCGGATGCGGCTGCAGCCGGCGCTGATCTGGTCGAAGTGGTCGATGATGGCCAGGGGATTGGCCTTGATCAGCGCGCGTTCGACCTGGGGCAGGTCGATGGCCTCCACGATCCCCAGAAGGGTCTTGAGATTGAATTTGATGAAGTTGGTTTTGCTCTCTTTGTCGGCATTCTCCATCTGGCGCAGCCGCAGCAGCACTTCGTATTCCGTGCTGCGCAGGGCCTTGGCTTTCTCCACGAAGGCGGCATAATCGGCCGGGGTATTGCACAGTCCCTGGGCGGCCTCCAGTATCGCCTGAATCGACAGATTGGCGGCCAATGGGGTCTTTTCCAGAGCGATGGCCACGATGCGCTGGATGTCATCCTTGCTCATCATGCCGGTAACTTCCAATACCTTCAGACGCTTGGAGCGCACCAGGGCCGGGTCGATGATATCCAGGCGGTTGGTGGTCAGAACGGTAAAAACCCGGTGCAGGGGGATCTCGCCGTCGATGAGGCTGAGGAAGCGGTTGGTCAGCTTGTCGGTGGGCGAGCCTCCCGAAGCGCTGCGCCGGGGTGCCAGGGCATCGCCCTCGTCGAAAAAGATCACCGTAGGAGCGATCATCTTGGCGATGTCGAAGAGCTTTTCCATGTTCTCCACCGCACCGTCGATGGGGTTCGCCGGGTCCTGCAAAGCTGCCGCGCTGGTGGCGATATCGTGGACATCCTTGTTCTCGCTGAGCCAGGTGCGCACCAGGAAGGTCTTGCCGCCGCCGGGCGGGCCGTTGAGCACGACCCCTTTTTCTTCCTCGACGTTGTAGTAAAGACAGTTGTTGACCATCTCCGAGAAGATGTCTTTGATGCCACCCACGTACTCTTCCCAGCGCACCTGGCGGTCCATGCGGTCCACGATCTTCTTGTACAGGTCGCCGTAGGAGTTCTGAGCCACCAGTTCGAAGGCCCGGCGCACCAGCAGGGGGTCCCGCAGATAGGCGATATCGAAATCCTGCTTGATCTCCACGATCGAGTGGATCAGTTTGCGCACATACGAAGGAATCACCTTCAGGGTGCGCTCGTTGAAGACCTTGTAGATCCATTCCACGGTCTGGTCCAGTGACTCGGGCGTGATGCCGGCCGGCCGGCCGGCAGGGGGGGCGAAACCGGACGGCCGCACCGCGATGTCGTGGCGCTGCAGTTCCAGGCGCACCACCTCTTTGAGGTTGGCCGGATTTTTCCAGAAGTCGGCGATGTTGACGATCTGGCCCTTTTCCACGAAGCGGCGGTAGATGGCGGCATCGAAGCGCTCGGGTTGGTCCGTGGTGGCGATGAGCAGGCAGTCCCGCTTGCCACTGATGATTTCGTCGATGACGATATTGGAGGTGTCGATGAGGGTTCGCTGCTGGCGTTCGGCGCCGCCGGCGTGGCTCTCCACGCGGCCGAAGGCGCTGTGGGCCTCTTCCACATGACGGATGGCCGTTTTGCGCGGATCGCCCAGGGCGCGCTTGAAGTAATTACCAGGTTCACCCGCCAGCGCGGTCTGATAATCGTTGGGCGTCACCATGGCATAATCGACCTGCAGGCCTTGTTCTTCCAGCAGCGAAAGATGGCGCCGGATGAGATGGCTGAAAAGCCAGCGGATGACCGGCAGACGGGCGAGGCGCTTATAGAATTTCAGCCGTTTGAGGCGGGCGATCTCCATGGCCAGCGAAGGGTCGACCTCCTCCACACTTTTCCAGAACGGTTCATCGGCCAGCACGGCCTCCTTCTTCTGCTCCAGATCGACTTCCGGCAGCACCTGATCCCGGAAGATCACACGTTCGATGGCCTGGGTGACGGTGGAGGTTTTGCCGCTGCCCGAAGGCCCCACGAATAGCAGCAGGGGCGCCTTGGGTATGGTGGGGTCGGCCATATACTCCTTGCGGATGTGGGCCCGGTAAATCTTTTCGAACAGGGATTGCATCTCCACCGGCACATGCACATCTGTCAACCCCTGGTCCAGCAGGCTCAACAGATAGAGATAATCCCTGGAGGTGACTTCCTTTTCCAGGATACGGTTCCAGGCATCCTGGGGATTGGCCTGTCCGGACAACGCGAAGCGCTTCTGCCAGTCGGTGAGGATAGCCGGGTCCTTGAGTACTTCGAAGCTTTTCTCCGGCGTTTCCATGAAAAAGGAGAGCATCCACTCGATGGCGGCATTGAGCCAGCCGGCTGGCGGTTTGTACTGGTTGAGCCGCGCCCGCATGAAAGCCCGGGTTTCATAAGGCCATGACTCCACCAGCGCCTGAATCTCATTGATGCGCTGTTCGGGCAGGCGCACATAGGTCACTTTGCGGGTCGATCGGCGGGCCATGACGTTTCTCCGCTTCTAAAGGCTAACATGCCTTAGCTTTTCACTTTTTTTCCTTCATCTCCGGTCGGGTCGATGGCGGCAGGGCCAGGGCCGGAGAGGATTCGGTATTCTGGATGACAATGGTGGTTTGTCCTTCCTCGTTCTTTTCATAGGCCGTGGCCCATTTCTGTTGGGTCAGAAACTGCAGGATGGCGTTGTCCGTGGTGCCGTCCGCACGGCCGATGCTCTTTTGCAGGGACTGGATACCGTCCACATAAGCGGCGTACAGTTTGCGGATGCGGCTGGCCTCCTGATCGGCCGCATAATTCTCCGCCTCGGCGATCAATTCACGCCGTTTCTTCTCTTCGGTGGCCTCCACCAGTTTGTCTCCGAAGCGGGTCTCCTTGAGCACGAAGCTGACGATTTCGATGCCGTATTTGCCCTCCAGGGTAGGGCCGCCCTGGTTGATGGCACGTTCTTTGAGGGCCGTGTAGATCTTGTCTTTGACCTGCTCGCGGTCTGAGATCAGCTGGTCCACCGGTTCGGCCTGGAGGAGATCCTTCACGATGCCGTCGTAATCGCCCTGCAGCAACTGCATCGGGTTCTGGTTCTGGATCGCCCAGACGTTCAGGTCGCGGATGCGATAGGTCAGCACGGCCGAGGTCCACAGGGCCACGTTGCCCTTGGAGATGATGCGCATGGGTGCTTCCTGGCCGCCCAGCAGCAGTTGCTGGTTCATCAGGGTCACTTCCTGTTCGATGCGCGTGAAAAACGGCAGGCGCACGTGCCACCCCACCTGGGTGACCGCTTCGCGCTGTCCGCCCAGGCGCTCGAGGACAACGGCGTAGTTCATTTTGACCTTGTAGATGGTCTTGGTGGCGTACACCAGGGCCACCAGGCCATAGGCGAGGCACAAGAGGATGATCAGGCCGATGATGCGGCGCAACACCTTCTTGACGAAGGCCCGGCGAAGGAAGCGCTGTTGTTTCTGCTCAAGTTCCTCCATATCGTCTCCTTTGGTAGCCGATGATCGATGGTGCCGGAAAGGTTGATGACAGGATGGATCCCGGTGGCGTTGGAGTGCCGCGATGGAACCTGCCCGATGGCGCCGCGATGGATGCAAGCATCCAAATTAGAACATAAAAGCGGCGGGCGTTCAAGGGTTGACTTGGTCCATGACTCTTTCTTATGATGTTCGACGTTGTCTGCCTGATTTTGTCGGCAGGCCTGCGCCCCCACCTTCGACGAAAGGAGAACCCTTTGAAAGTACTCGCCCTTAATTCGAGTCCCCGTGGTGAAGGACAGAGCAAGACCGAGCTTCTGTTGTCCCATCTGGTCCAGGGGATGCAAGCAGCCGGTGCGCAGGTGGAGGTGGTGCACCTGCGCACCCGGAAGATCAAAAACTGCATCGGGTGTTTCACCTGTTGGACCAAGACGCCGGGCATCTGCATCCACAAGGACGATATGAGCGCTACGCTCTACCCGCAGTTCCAGGCCGCCGACATGGTGGTCTACGCCACGCCGCTTTACCACTTCACGGTCAACGCCACCCTCAAGGCCTTCATCGAGCGCACCCTGCCCATGCTCCAGCCGTTTTTTGTGGAGTACCAGGGCCGGACGGTGCATCCCTTCCGCCATCCCCATCCGGCGGTGGTGATGCTTTCGGTGGCCGGGTTTCACGAACCATCGGTTTTCGATCAGCTATCTTCCTGGGCGCGTTTCATTTTCGGCAAAAAGTTGTTGGCCGAGCTCTATCGCCCCGGCGCCGAGGCGCTTACCAACAGGTACTATGCGTCAAAGGCCGAAGCGATACGGGCTGCCGCCGTCCAGGCAGGACGTGAGCTGGTGGTGCACCAGCAGGTTTCGCCTGAGACCCTGGCGAATTGGGGGCAGACGATTGTGGACGACCCGAAAGTATGGCACACCATGGGCAACATGTTCTGGAAAAGCTGCATCGCCGAGGGGGTGACCGTCAAGGAGTTCGAGGAGCGCGGGCTTCCGCCGCGCCCCGACTCCCTGGAAAGCTTCAAGCTGCTCATGCTAATGGGATTCAACGCCGAGAAGGCCGGTGACACCCAGGCCCTGATTCAGTTCGAATTCTCGGGAGAGGTGAACGGCGCCTGCCATTTCAAGATTGCCAACGGCGCCATCCAGGCCTTTGACGGTGCGGCCGCCCAGCCCAGCGTCACGGTGCGTTCTGCCTTCGACACCTGGATGGATATCCTCACCGGCAAGGCCGACGGGCAGCAGCTGTTCCTGTCAAAGGCCTACACGGTGGAGGGTGACCTGGCCCTGCTGGTGCGTTTCGACCAGATCTTCGGGCGCTAAACTATCTTTCTGCTCGGCGCTTCCGGCGGATATAAAGGGCCTTGGTCACCCTGGCCACCACTTCGCCGTTTTCGTCCCTGATCTCCACCGGCAACTCGGGCAGGTACTTGCGGCCCTCGGTGGTGTTTTGCGCGATGGCATCCAGCAACGCCTGATCCACGTGGAATTCGGCCGTTACCGTGCCCTTGCCCGGCTTGATGAATTCGATGCGGGCCGACTGGTCCCACACCAGGTACTCTTTGCTCAGGATCTGGAGCAGCATCAGCATGTAGAAAGGATCGGTCATGGCATAGAGCGAACCACCGAAGTGGGTACCCACATAGTTGCGGTTATACCAGCGCATCATCATCTGGACGGTTATCCGCCGGTAGTCGGGCGAGACCGAACGCACGACGATGCCGGTGGCCCAGTAGGGCGGATAGCAGTTGAGCAGCAATTTGAAAAGTCGATGGTTCATTGCCTTTCCCGCTCGCTGCAATCAATAGCCCGGCGGTGGCGTAAAGCCGCCTGTAACCCGAGACAAGCGTTCTGCAAAATCAATGGTGGTGCGATCCTCCAGATGAGGTCCGACGATCTGGATGCCCACCGGCAGGTTGCCGGGGGTACGGCCCACCGGCGCACAGGTGGCCGGCAGATAGACGTAGGTGAAGATGCCGGCCCAGGCTATCAGCAAGCCATAAGGCTGCTGCTGGCCATTGACAGTGATACGTCGGTCGATCTGGGTACCGGACTGATCGTGGGCAATGGCGGCGACGCTGCCCGCCGGGCAGAGCAGGATATCGTAATCCCGGAAGAATTCGGCCCACAAGCGGCGATGGGCGTGGCGCCGGGCGTTGGCGCTCAGCCATTCCCGGTGGGTCAGCAGGGCATCCCGGGCGAAGCGTCCCAGGTCGCTCTGGTCATCCTGGTTTTGGGCCATCTGCCTGAGCGCCTCCATGACCTCCTTTGGAAAGCCGGTGGCGATTACCGGCGTCAGCAACTGGTGAAAGGTGCGCAGCGCATCGGGAGCCGCTATCGCCGGCCGGGCATGTTCGTCCACCCGGACCCCGGCCTGGCGCAGCGCGTCCACCGCCTTTGCAAGGCAGTCGGCCACATCACGGTCCACCGGCATGGCGGCGTCCTCCAGCCAGGCGGCCACACGGTAATCCTTCAGGCGCTTGGCCCGTGGCGGGGGCAGCACCAACTTCCAAGCCGCGCTCTGGGCTGCATCGGGGCCGGCCAGAATCTTGAGCGCGAGCTTCAAGTCCCCGGCGCTGCGCCCGAGGGGGCCGGCCACCGATAGATCGGCCTCGGAAAGAATGCCCGGCGGCGGCGGGATATGGCCGCGGAACGGCACGATGCCGTAGGAGGGCTTGTGGCCGTAGACGCCCGCCCAGGCCGCCGGCAGACGGATCGACCCGGCGATGTCGCTGCCCAGTTCCAGTCCGGTCAGCCCGCCAGCCAGGGCCGCGACGGCACCGCCCGACGATCCGCCGGGGGTGCGGCTCAGATCCCACGGATTGTTGGTGGTGCCGAAAATGGCGTTGTAGCTTTGGGAATCTGCGCAGAAAAGCGGCACGTTCGTTTTGCCCATGATGACCGCGCCGGCATCCGCAAGGCGCTGAACGGCCACGGCATTCTCGCGGGGGACGTGATCCTTGTACATGGGGGCGCCGGAAGTGGTGCGCAGGCCGGCGGTTTCGAATCCATCCTTAATGGTCATCGGCACGCCGTGCAGTGGCCCCAGGGATTCGCCCCGGGCCTGCTTCTCGTCGGCGAGCAGCGCCTGGCGGCGGGCCGCCTCGGGGTCCAGGGTGACCACGGCATTGATCTGTTTGTCGAAGGTTTCAATGCGAGTGAGGTAGATTTCGAGCAGTTCTCGGCTGGAGATGCGGCGGCTGCGGATCATGCGGGCCAGTTCCGTGGCCGGCCGAAAGGCAATGGGGTCCATGGTTCCTCCGATCTTCATCAAATATTCTGGGCATAGCGTGGTTCCTTCTTAACAACCGGAAGGAAATTTTACAACTTTTCCATATCAAGCGCCTGTGACACGACCCGACGCTTTCATTCTTCGGCCAGGAAGCGTATAAGGACCTTTCGGCCATAAGGATCAATCCAAGTACACCCATCAAAGGAGCTGACAATGGCGGACATCAGGTATGACGGCAGAGTGGCGATTGTAACCGGCGCCGGTCAGGGCATCGGCCGCATGTATGCTTTGGAACTGGCCGCGCGGGGCGCCAAAGTGGTGGTTAACGATCTGGGGGCGGCCCGGGACGGCGCCGGGCAGGATCAGTCAGCGGCGGACAAGGTGGTGGCGGAGATCAAGGCCGCCGGCGGCCAAGCCGTGGCCAATTACGACTCCGTGGCGACCATGCAGGGCGGTGCCAACATCGTGCAAACCGCGGTGGATGCCTTCGGCAAGGTGGATATTCTGGTCAACAACGCCGGGATCCTGCGGGACAAGTCGTTCCTCAAGATGAGTGAGCAGGAGTGGGACCTGGTGATCTCAGTGCATCTGAAAGGTGCTTTCTGTGTCACCCAACCGGCCGTCAAGCTCATGAAGGCCGCCAACTACGGCCGCATCATCTTCACCAGCTCTACCTCGGGCATCTATGGCAACTTCGGGCAGTGCAACTACGGCGCCGCCAAGATGGGCCTGCTGGGCCTCATGAATTGCCTCAAGCTGGAGGTAGCCAACTACAACATCAAGGTCAATACCGTGGCGCCCACGGCTTATTCGCGCATGACCAGCGACATCTTCCCGGCCAACATGGAAGAAAAGCTCAAGCCGCAGTTCAACGCACCCATGGTGCTGTATCTGGCTTCCGAGGAAAACAGCGTCAGCGGCATGACCTTTGTCATGGGGGCCGGATGGTACGGCCGCACGGCAGTGGTTTCGGGCAACGGCGTCTGCCTCGGCGACGGCCACCGGGACATCACGCCGGAAGAGATCCACGCGCAATTCAATGCCATCTCGGGGCTGGATCAGGCCAAACCCCATGCCAGCGGCACCGATATCTTCGGGTATATGGCGCCGTTGCTGGGGAAATGACGCCGCTGGGACGGCAAGGCGGTTGAGACCCATCGGAGGAGGGGAAGATGACAACTTCGCAAGACTGGACCTTTTCAAGTGCAACCGGCGGCATGCGTTATGTTCGGGAATGGCCCAACCCCAAAGCTGCTTGGATTGCCTTGTTGTGCCACGGGTACGGCGAGCATCTCGGCCGTTACCAGCACGTGGCCGAGGCCCTGCAGGGGGCCGGTGCCGCGATATTCGGGCCCGACCATGAAGGCCATGGGCAGTCCGCGGGCGAAAAAGGGCTGATCGCGGATTTCGAGGCGGTCATTGCCGACCTGCACGGGGTGGCCCTGCGCGCCGCCGAAAAGCATCCGCGGCTTCCCGTGGTGCTTGTCGGCCACTCCATGGGCGGCATGATCGCCGCCCGCTATGCCCAGCATTACGGCCGCGAGCTTTCGGCCCTGGTGCTCTCCGGTCCCATGTTCGGCGCCAGGCCGGGATTGGAGGCGCTCCTGGGAATGGACCCCATCCCCGAAATCCCCCTGGACCCCGGCGCCCTCTCCCGGGATCCGGCGGTGGGCGCAGCGTATGCCGCCGATCCGCTGGTGTGGCACGGCGGCTTCAAACGCAAGATGCTCCAGGCCATGACGGCCGCCATGGATGCCATCCAGGCCGGCCCAACCCTGGGAGACCTGCCCACCCTCTGGATCCACGGCGAGGCCGACCCGCTGGTGCCCCTGGCCGCCACCCGGCCCATGATGACGCACTTGCGTGGTGCCCGGTTCCGGGAGAAGATCTACCCGGGCGCCAAGCATGAAGTATTCAATGAAATCAACAGGGATGAAGTGATCGGCGACGTAATCGCCTTTATCCGCGAAAGTCTGATGAAATAGGAAGGCAAGCCATCGCTGCTTTCTGCGTTGGATAAAGGGAACGATGAGGAGCCCCATAAATCCTTCAGCTAAGGCATTCGTTTAGACCATCGAATAGAATCATCTGCGTGCAACGGAAATGGGCGATGGTCTTGCCGGTTTCTTCATGAGTGACCTGCGCGTCCCAGACCTGGGTCATGCGACCGCTGTGGGTGGCGGTAGCCCTGCAAATCAGGGTTCCCTCCCGGGCCGTGCCGGTAAAATTGCTCTTGAGCTCGATGGTGGTAAAGCCCTTGGCGCCCTCGGGCAGGGTGGCGATGGTGCCGTAGCCGGCCGCCGTGTCGGCCAGCCCCACCACCGAAGCAGCATGCAGATAGCCGTTGGGGGCAAGCAGTTTGCGCTCTACCCTCAAGCGCATCACCGAACTACCGGGATCAACCGAAATAACTTCGATTCCCAGCAAACCTGGAAACAAACCTTCACCGACTTGCGTCAGTTTTTCATTTATGGCCTGAGCATCTGATTCCATGGCCATCGTCTCCTTTCTCAAGGGCGCCTCATTGCAAATCCAGTGACAGCTCAACTTTAGGGATGTTTGCTCCAAAGTCAATAAAGTCAGTCTATTATGTTCATTGGCACGGCATAAAAACCACATTGTTTCCGGCCAACTCAAATAAAAAAAAACGAGCGTTCATTTTTTATTGACAGTTTACCACTCCGAGCTCTAAAAGTTCGCATGCTCCGGTTACTCTATCCATCGATCTACGATTTGCGTCTCGGGCCATGCGGAACTTTTGTCGCGGCCGATTCCATGAAAACCAAATCAGCGATACCTGCGCCTGGGTACCGATATTGGTGCCCTGTGGCGCTGAAGCCCGTTGGATGCTTCCTTGGCAGGTGGACCCCCTTCTTATTCCGGGCCACACTCGCAAAGGGGGCGTATTCTAAACTCATGAGGAGGATTCTTTCATGAAAAAGATGAAGCAGGTCGCGTTAAGGTTGCTGTTGGTTCTGTCCGCCTTGTCTATGGTATGCACCGGCGCCTGGGCCGCCGAGGCCGTAATCGGCTTTACAGGCCCCCTGAGCGGTCCCGGGGCTGGGTATGGCCGGGACAATTTGAACGGGTTGAAAATGGCCGCCGACGACATCAACAAGGCCGGCGGCATTACCGTCAAGGGGAAGAAGTATACCCTCAAGATAGAATCCTACGATGACATGATCGATCCCACCGCCGCCGTGAACAATGCCCGGCGCTTGCGATCCCGTTCCGGCGCCCGGGTCATTTACAACCCCGTGTTCAACACCATTGCGCCCCTGATGCAGATCAACGAGCAGCGCGGGTCCGACTTCCTGTTGATGGCTTACAGCAGCACGCCCAAAATCGAGGCAATCAAGAACGATACCACCGTATCCATTCCCCCCCCATTTACCGCTTATGTTCAGGCGTTTTCGGATATCGCCTGGGAAAAGGGCTGGCGTAAGGCCGCCATGGTCGTCACCCTGGGGGCTTACGGCGATGAGTGGCGCGAAGCTTTCAAGCATTATTGGACGAAAAAGGGCGGTGAAATCGTGGCGGACAAACCGGCCAACTATTACACCGACACCGACTTTTCCGCCCAGCTCAGTGCCGCACTGGCGGCCAATCCCGAATTCCTGCTGATCGGCGGCCCTTCCGAGCCGACCGGCCTGGTAATCGAACAGGCCCGCAACCTGGGTTTCAAGGGCGGCTTCATGCTGGTCGACCAGGCCAAGATGGATTACATCGCCGATGTCGTTTTCAAAGGCGACCTGTCGACCATGAAGGATGTCATCGGTATCGTTCGTGTGCTCAATCTGCCCTCCCAGGTGATCGCCGACTTCACCAAACGCTACGAGGAGACCTACAAAGTACATGTCACCTTCGAGGCCGCGCTGAACTATTCCAGCTTATTCGCTGTCGCTAAGGCCATGGAGGCGGCCGGTACGGTAAGCGATCCCAAGGCGATCAAGGCCGCCATCAGCAAGGTGTTGCCCCAGAGCGGGGACACGGTGCCGACCCCCTACCAAGGCATTTTGTTCCAGAAGCTGCTGGTGGAAGGCTCGGTGGGCGTCATCGCGGACGGCAAGTACCAGAAAAACTACCAATATATCTGGTGGGCCAAGGACGAGAATGCTTTCAATAAAATCAAAGAGAAAATGGTCACCAGTCCCAATGTGGAAATCCGCTGGATGCCCGTCGAAGGCTATCTGCAGCAATAATCCATAAGAATCGTCGCGCCGGGGCCGACAAGTGCCGCATGGACTTGGCGGCCCCGGCATGGCGTCGTTTCTCTCCACGGCATCGAGGGTACGAAGCAATACAAAGGGTACGGAACTCCATGGAACTTTTTCTGCAACAGGTTTTCAACGGCATCATGTTCGGCAGCACCTACGCCATCGTGGCGCTGGGGCTGACGCTGGTGATGGGGATTTTGAATATCCCCAATTTCGCCCACGGGCATCTGTACATGCTTGGGGGGTACATCACGTTTTTCTTCATCGGCACACTGGGCTTGGGATTCTGGCCCAGTCTGGTCTTGACCTTGATCGTCCTGGGGCTTTTAGGCGTATTGATGGAACGCATCGTGTACCGGCCGTTGACCGACCAGCCCCACATCAATGCCTTTATCGCGGCCATCGGCGCGCTGATTTTCCTGGAGTCTCTGGCCCTGGTGGTCTGGGGTCCCCAGGGACTTCGGATCCCGAATCCTTACCCCCAGAACTTCGAGTTATTGGGGATTACCATCGGTTTGCAACGGCTTCTGGTTATCATCGGCGCCATAACCCTCATTTTTGGCCTGCATGTTTTCATGAAGCATACGATCCTGGGCACCACCATCGAGGCCGTCGCCCAGAACCGGGAGGGGGCCATGCTCAACGGGATCAACGTGAACCGCGTTTCGGCCGTGACCTTTGCCATCTCCTCGGCCACAGCCGCGGTGGCGGCCAGCTTTCTATCCCCTATTTTCATGCTTTCGCCCTCCATGGGCGCCATCCTGGGCATGAAGGCCTTCATCATCGTAATTCTGGGCGGCATGGGAAGTATTCCCGGCGCCATCCTGGGCGGTTACATCCTGGGTGTGATCGAAGCCTTGGGCGGTGGTTACATCTCTGCCGCTTACAAGGACGTTTTCGCATTCGGAGCGCTCATCATAATCCTGACCGTAAAGCCTACGGGCATCTTCGGCAAGAAGGAGGCCTGATCCGTGATCACCAAGCCCATTCATACCCGTTTGATGTACCTGGCGCTCTTCATCGCCGCCCTGCTGCTACCTTTGTATGTGCCCGACGATTATATCTTTCAGATCGTGATCATGAGCGTCCTGTATGCCATCGCCACGAGCGCCATGAACCTGATCATCGGTTTCACGGGCCAAGCTTCCCTGGCCCATGGCGCCTTTTTCGGCATCGGGGCTTACGGGGTCGCCATATTGACCAAGGCCGGGATCTCCTTCTGGGTGGCACTGCCCGTGTCGGCGCTGATCGCTGCGCTGGTCGGCGTGCTGGTCGGGATTCCCGCCCTGCGCACCCGCGGCCATTACTTCGCGATCGTAACGCTATGTTTCGGGGTCATCATGTGGATCCTGGCCGGCAACTGGATCGAATTGACCGGCGGCCACAACGGCATTTTTGGAATTCCCCAGCCCACACCGGTGCGGTTGCCCTGGCTGGGCGAGATCGAATTTTTCAGTCAGACGGCGCAATACTATCTGGCCCTGGGGTTCCTTCTGCTGACCCTTTTCGGACTGCATCGTCTGATCTTCTCCGTATTCGGCCTGACCTTCATGGCCATCCGCAACAACGAGCCGCTGGCTGATGCCGTGGGCATCAACACCTTCACCACCAAACTGATCGCGTTCGTGTCGGCCAACTTCATCGCCGCCCTGGCCGGAGGGCTTTATGCCAGCATGATCGGTGCGGTCAGCCCGAGCGCCGCCAGCCACATGCTGACTTTCAATTTTCTCATCTTCGTGATTCTCGGCGGCATCGCCACTTTGTCCGGAGCGGTCATCGGCGCGTTCGCCATTCCCATCATCATGGAGTTCCTCCAATTCCTGGGAGACTACCGGATGCTGTTTTTCGGTGCGCTGCTCGTGGTGGTCATCATCTTCTTCCCCCAGGGACTGGTGGGCGGATTGCGCAGACTGAACCAACGTATCGCCGTCTGGCGTCAAAACAAAGTATCGGAGTAGAACCATGCTCAGTGTAAAATCTCTGACCAAACAGTTTGGCGGCCTGACAGCGGTCCGGGACGTGAGCTTCGACATCAGGCCGGGCGAGGTCTTTGCCGTCATCGGTCCCAACGGCGCCGGCAAGTCCACCCTGTTCAACATGATGACCGGCACACTGAAACCGACCTGGGGAAAGGTCTTTATCGGTGAGGACGAGATCAGTGGGCGGCGGCCCTACCAGATCGTCGCGAGGGGGGTGGCCCGCATATTCCAGACCACAAGCCTTTTCGATCAGCTGCGGGTGATCGACAATATGATGATCGCTTACAAATGGCGCACCGGCCTGGGGTTCTGGAATACATTGCTGCATACGCCCGGCTGGAAGAAGTATCAGGCCGAAGCGTTTATGAACGCCATGGAAACGCTGGCTTTCGTGGGGCTGGCCGAAAAGAGCGAACAGCTGATTCCCACCCTGTCCCAGGAGGAGCAGAAACGGCTGGCCATCGGCATCGCCCTGGTGAGCAAGCCCAAAATCGTACTGCTGGACGAGCCCACCGGCGGCCTCATCCAGGAAGAAACCGACCGGATCACCCGGCTGATTGAAAAGATCCGGGAACAGGGGATTACGGTGTGCCTGATCGAGCATAAGATGCAGATGATCATGGGGCTGGCGAACCGCATCGCCGTGCTCAACTACGGGGAAAAAATCGCCGAAGGGACTCCCGATGAAATCAAGAACAACCAGGCCGTGATCGAGGCCTACCTGGGAGGCGAGATCCATGCTTAAACTGAATCAAGTGCACACGGCCATCGGCGGATTGCAAATCATCCAGAATGTCAGCCTGGAGATTGGCAAAGGAGAGTTCGTGGCCCTGCTGGGCAGTAATGGCGCCGGTAAGACCACGCTTTTCAGAACCATTGCCGGCGTGCTCAAGCCCCATGCCGGCTCGGTGACCTTCGAAGGGGTGCCCATCGACCGTTTGCCGGTCCATAAAATCGTAGAGCGCGGCCTGGTGCTGTGCCCCCAGGGACGCCAGTTGTTTCCTGAATTGTCCGTCCAAAAGAACCTCCTGCTCGGCGCCTATCCCATCCGGGGCGAAAAAAAACGGATCCAGAAAAACCTCGACCGGGTGTACGCGCTCTTTCCGATTCTGCGCGAACGTATCAACCAGAAGGCCGGCACTTTCAGTGGCGGCGAGCAGCAGATGCTGGCCATCGGCCGCGCTCTGATGAGCGAACCCAAAATGCTGCTGCTGGATGAACCTTCGGTAGGGCTGGCCCCGTTGATCGTCAAGCTGATTGCCGATGTGATCTCCAATATCAATCAAGAGATGGACACTACGGTATTTCTTTCCGAACAGAATGCGAATATGGCCCTCAACATCACCCAGCGGGGCTATGTGCTCGAAAGCGGACGCTGTGTGCTCGATGGGGATTGCCAGCACCTCAAGACCGACGAAAAGGTGCGCAAGGCTTACATCGGCGCTTGATCCCATAAGCCGATTTCTTCGAAAGCCATTTTGTAATCATTCCTCTGGGGTCAGAATCACGTTGGCGTCGACCGCCAAGGGCCTTCCGGCGCTCACCACGACGGGATTGATATCGATCTGCGCGATGCGGGGGTAGGACACCCCCAGGCGCCCCAGGTCCACCAGCAATTGGGCCATGGCCTCCTGCTGCAGCGGCTGCATGCCGCGGAAACCTTCGAGCAGACGACGATTGCGCAGCGCTCCGATGAGGCGCAGGGCTGCGGCCAGGTCCAGGGGGGCCAGGGCGAAGACCACATCCGGCTCCAGCTCGGCCAGGACCCCGCCCAGGCCGAACATGACGCAGGCGCCGAATTGATCGTCGCGCACGAAGCCGGCGATCAATTCAAACTCGAAGGCGATTTGCTTCTGCACCAGGATGCGCCCCCGGCCGTCCATCCGCTGGTGCAGTGTGGCGAAAGTCTCTTGCAGCCGGCGCTGGTCGGTGATGCCCAGCCTGACCAGTCCGTGTTCGGTTTTGTGCGCCTTTCCGGGCGAAAGGCCCTTGAGCACCACCGGCAGTCCCATTTTCAGGGCAAAGGCCCAGGCTTCGGCCGCGTCGGCGGCGATACACTCCTCGACCACCGGGATGCGCCATTGGCGCAGCAGTTGTTTGCTGTCGAATTCATCCCAGATCGGTGCGCAGCTCGACAAGGGCGGGACCTCCGCAGCTTCCGACAGGTCGGCGGGGGGCGGATCGACTTTGAGCGCTCTTTTGCGATGGTTGAAACGCACGGTCGCGGCGACGCACTCGGACAGACGCGTGGCATCGTCGAAGACGGCGATGCCGGCCGCCCGGGCGGCTTCGCTGAATTGTCGCTTGCCTTCGGCCAGCCCCATCAGCCAGATAACCAGGGTCTTTCCGCGCTGATCGGCCAGGGTTTTCATGCGCCGGATATCAGGCACCGCAGCATCGATCCCGGCCACGAAATGGATCACCACCACGTCGATGTTGGGGTCGGCCAGCGCCGCCGACAGCGCGGTTTCGAAAGCCACTGCCCGGCCCCGCTGGGCCACGGCCGGGAATAGATCGATGGGATTGGCGGGGGGCATCCAGGCCGGAAACACCTGGGCCAGCCGCTCCCGGGTCTGCTCGGCCAGGGGCGCGATGGTCAGGCCGCCGCGCTCCAGGGCATCACAGGCCAGGATGCCGGCGCCACCGCTCAGGGTCATGATGGCCACGCGGCCCGCGGGGTCGAGATCGGGAACCATGGCCAGGGTATTGGCCATGTCCATCATCTGGTAGATGCTGTCGGCCATGGTCACGCCGGCCTGGCAGAGCACGCTTCTGAGCAGGCGCGCGTTGCCGGCCAGACTGCTGGTGTGGCTCAGGGCCGCCTGGGCCCCGGCCTGGCTCTGGCCCCCTTTGAGCAGCACGATGGGCTTGGCGGCCTGCTGGGCCAGCTCGGGGAAGCGCCGGCCGCGCAAAATCGACTCCAGGTAGAGGGCGATCACGTCGGTGTCCGGGTCCTGCGCCAGGTATTCGATGAGGTCGCATTCGTCCACATCGGCGCGGTTGCCGATGGAGCAGGCCTTGGCCACCCCGATGCCCCGGCGGGCCAGTTCGGCCAGGAAGATGGCCGACATCATGCCGCTTTGCACGACGAGTGAAATGCGACCGGGCAGCAGACCTTCCCTGCGGATGTTCGGATGCATGAAGGTGAAAAAATGCTGCCGGCGCACGTCCACGATGCCCATGCAGTTCGGGCCCCAGAGGCGGATGCCGGCCAGCCGGGCGATCTGGTCGCAGCGCGCCTGCAGGGCTCGGCCCTCGGCGCCGGTTTCGGAAAAGCCGGCGCTTTCGATGATCACCCGGCGGGTGCCTTTGCGGGCGCACGCCTCCAGTACCGCGGGAATCGTCTGCGCCGGTACGATGACGATGGCCAGGTCCACCGGGTCGGCAATGGCATCGATGGCTGGATAACAGCGCAGCCCTTCGATCTGCGGATAGTTGGGGTTGACCGGGTAGATCGGTCCCTGAAAACCGGCCTTGAGATTCAAAACCACATGATGGCCCAAGTTCTTTCCGCTCGCGCCCACCACGGCCACCGAGCGGGGATTGAAAAACGTTTGCATGGCGCTCCTCGATAGTGCTTTCTGCTAGTTCCGTTGCCCTGTCATCCCGTTTTTTCCCCGCGCATCGGCTCTTTGCATGGCATGGGCGATGGCCAGTTCGGTGGCCGCCTCCCGGCCCAAAGATTCGGCCGGAGCGAATCGGCGCACGAAATCGATTTCGGCGTCGGTGGGGGGGGCAGTGACGGTCAGTTGGGGCGAGACCTTCAGCTCCCAGGGGATCTGCTTGCGCACATCTTCCAAGCGAACCCCCGGATGGATCTGGGAAAGATACATCTCCTTGGTCAGGTCGTCGAAACGGAACACCCCCTTGGTGGTCAGGAGCATGGAGGGGCCGCTGCCCTTGGGGAAGAGTCCCGAACGGTCCCGGGCGTCACCGCCATCCAGGTAGCCCGGTGAGGTGAAGTAATCGAGCTTCTCCACGAATTGGCCGCCACGCAGGGTCAAGACGGTCTTCTTGGCATAGGAGATGAAATCGGCGGCGCCGCCCGATCCCGGCAGGCGCAGCTGGGGGTTGAAGTAGTCGCCGATACAGGTGGTGTTCAGGTTGCCGAATTTGTCGATCTGGCCCACGCCCAGGAAGCAGACATCCACGAAACCGCGATAGGTCATGGTAAAGGCCGTGAACAGGTCGGTGGCGTAGCTGAAGCCCCGGCAGGAGTGGGCGTCGGCGATGTGATGCAAGGGTACCAGGGGTTGGAAATCGATGATGCCCGATTCCATCATCAAGGTGGCATGCGGCGCATAGAGTGCCTTGGCCAGGGCCCCGGCCGTGGTGGGCAGGCCCACGCCGAGAATCACGTTCTGGTAATCTTCGATCTCCTTGGCGCAGGTGATGATCAGCAACTCGTTGAGGGTGTAAGGTTTACTCATTCAGCAGCCCCCTTTCGGCCATCTTCTGTTCGATTTCTGCCAGGGTGAGCCCGAGGAGCCGATTCCGGCCGGTTTCGTCCCACACCGAAGTAAACGCCGCCCCATAGTTGGCCGGCGCCGAGTAGAAGGCCTTGGCGCGCAGCTTGTCCAGCATGCCGGTCCCGAAGCGGGAGGCATAGTGGTCGAGGTAGGCTTCGCGGTCCGGGCAGCCGTAGACCCACTCGTCCATCCAGGCTTTGGCGGCATCGGCCGTGGTGTTGAATTGACGGAAGAAGCCGTAAAAGAAACTGTCCTGGTTGTAGTACCCCAGTACCTCGGTGGGATGGGCCCCCCAGGGAATCTGCACCACGGCGTCGACCCGAAAAGCCGGAATGATGGTCAGGTGCGGGCTGGACTGGACCACATCGTGCTCCACGATCTCTTCGCACGAAACGATGATGCGTTTGCTGCACAGCGCGGCCGCGGCCACGCTGCCCATGGCGCCCCAGTACTGGGCGTTGCCGAAGCGGTCGGCCCGCTGCACATGCACGATGCACACATCCGGATTGGCCGCCGGCACGGTCAGGACCTGTTTGCCCGTGTACGGGCAGGGGATGACGCGGTATTTGTCTTCGCCCATGAAGCCGCGCTTGCGGAAAAGATCGGTGGCCATGACCCCTTCCAGGACCGGAATGAAGGTGAAGCCGTGCATGCCGGCCATCAGGCGGGCATTGTAGTTGAAATTGGTGTAATCCTCCAGCTCCAGGCTGCCGGCCTGCAGGGCACGCTCCACGGCCCCACCGCCTTTTTTGCCCCCCGAGCGCATCACGTAGGTGGTGACCAGCCGGTCCACGCAGCCGGCGTTGACCAGGACATCCACGTCCAGGATGCCCGATTGGGAGTAGAGGGTGAAGTGCTTGCGACCCTGGCGGCAGATCTCGAAGACCAGTTCCGCACAGGTGCCCACCGTGTAGTTGCCGATGATCAGGGCATCGCCGTCGTGCACGAAGCGGGCGACGGCCTCTTTCGCACTCATGACCTTGTTGTCGTTGGGTTGCGCCATTTTCTCTCCTCGTCGATATTCATTTGCGGCGAAATCAGCAGTACTGCTTGCGCAGCTCCTTCTTGTTGAGTTTACCCACGCTGGTCTTGGCGATGGCATCCACGATGAGGATACGCTTGGGGATGCCGTACTTGGGGATCTGGCCTTCGTCCACGAAGCGTTTGCAGAAATCCTTGAGTTCCGCTTCGTTGATATTGTCCTTGAACTCGGGTTTGGGCACCACCAGCGCCATGGGGGTCTCGCCCCACTTCTTGTCGGGCACGCCGATGACGGCCACTTCGCTCACCTTCGGATGGCGGCTGATGATGTCTTCGACCGCCAGCGATGAGATCCATTCGCCGCCGGTCTTGATCACGTCCTTGAGGCGGTCGGTCACCTGTAGGTAGCCTTCGACGTCCATATGGCCGATATCCCCGGTATGCAACCATCCGTCGGCCCACAGTTCTTCACTCTTCTCTGGATCTTTGAAGTAGCCCTGGGTGAGCCACGGCGTGCGCACCACCACCTCCCCGGTGCTGATGCCGTCGTGGGGCAGGGGCTTGCCATTGGGGTCGACGACTTCGACATAGGCGTTGGGCACCGGAAGGCCGGTGCGGCAGCGCACCGGCAGCTGCTTTTCCATGCTCCAGGAGAGCATGTGCGGTTTGAGGTTGGACACCGTGAGCACCGGGCAGGTTTCGGACATGCCATAGCCGGCGAAGATGTTAATGCCCAGATCGGTGGCCGCCTGGGCCAGGCCCCGGGGCAGGGCGGCGCCACCGATAATCAGCTTCCAGCCCTTCAAATTGGTGTGCTTGACTTGCGGACTGGTCAACAACATGTGCAGAATGGTGGGCACGCAGTGGGAGAAGGTGACCCCCTCGGACGCAATGAGCTTGAGGAGCAGGTCCGGTTCATAGCGGCCGGGATAGACCTGCTTGGCGCCCAGCAGGGTCATCAGATAAGGCACGCCCCAGGCATGCACATGGAACATGGGGGTGATGGGCATGTAGACATCCGAAGAGTCCAGATTGGCCTGGGATTTGTAGGCGCTGTAGGTGGCCATGATGGTGTAGGTATGCAGCACGATCTGGCGATGGCTGAAGAAGACCCCCTTGGGCAGCCCGGTGGTGCCGGTGGTGTAGAACGTGGTGGCGATGCTCTCTTCTTCGAAATCGGGAAAATCATAGCTGTCGGCACCGGCGGCCAGCAGGGCTTCGTACTCGCCATCGAGTTTCAGCGGGGTCTGCGCGCCACTGCCTTCATCGGTCAGCAGCACGATCTTCTTGACAGTTTCGAAGCGATCCTTGACCGCTTCGAGCATGGGCAGAAATTCCCGGTTGACCAGGATCACGTCGTCTTCGGCATGATTGATGGTGTAGATCAACTGCTCCGGGGTCAGGCGGATATTGATGGTGTGCAACACCGCGCCCATCATGGGGATGGCGAAAAAACACTCCAGGTAGCGATGGCTGTCCCAGTCCATGACGGCCACCGTGTCGCCCGGCTTCACGCCCAGCGACCTCAGGCCGTTGGCCAGTCGTGCCACCCTGGCATTGAGCTCGGTGTAAGTGTAGCGTATTTTGTCACGGTAGACGATCTGCTGATGGGGGGTGTAAATCAGCGGGGTGCGCAGCAGATGTTTGATCAATAGTTGGTACGCGTAGGCCGAAGCGGTGGGTTTGATCTTTTTGGTCGTGACTGACATGTTGCCCCCTGGTGATGGGTGTTGGTGTGATTAAGGCTCGAACCGAACCTTGGCGGACGGAGATAGCCGGCGTGCACTTGGATCGATCGGGGAGGTTTTGTCCTTTACGTGCATGGGAGTCCCTTACACCATCGCTGGATAGAATTCAATATGTGAGGCTAATTATTGCCGCGGGGGTCCGACCCGATAATATAATATGTATACAGTCGGTTATGACTGTTTCGGCGCGCCCGCGTGTATGACATCGTCGAAAATGGGTCGAAAATAAGCTGGCCGGCCTCACCATGCCGCTGGAGCGACCCACGCATGGCGCGCTTGCACTTTTCGACCGCATGGCGCTATACAGGAATATCTTTTGCGGCTGCATCCCGCAGCCCTTTCTACGATATGCAAAAGCAAGGTGCGCTCATGAAGGCCCTGAAAACCGCGAGTTTGCGGAGCCGGCTCTATCTTCTGATCCTGGTCATCTTCATCCCGGGATGCGCGCTGCTGATCTATGCGGCCGCGGAACAGCAGCGCAGCGAAAAGGAGGCCATTCTGAGCAAGGCCATGATGATCGCCCGGTCCGCCGCAAGTGAGGAAAGTCAGCAGGTCGAATCAGCCCGTCACCTGCTGGCGGCCACGGCGGCGCTGGTGAGCGGTGGCCGAAACCTTGCGCAGGAAGAAAACCTCTTGCTGCACCGCCTGTTGCGAAACTCCCCGGGGTACACCCAGCTTGGCATCGGGAGCCTGAACGGCCGCCTGCTGGCCAGCGTACCCCCTATGGACCCTTCGGCGGATCTTGGATCTCGGAGCTGGTTCCGACAAGCGGTCCGGACAGGCACTTTCACCATTGGACCTTACAAGGCCGAGCGGATCGGCGGGCAGCCGGCGCTCTATTTCGCCATGCCGGTGCTGCAGGGCGACAACCGCGTTACGGCCGTGGCCTTTGCGGCCCTGGACTTGAACTGGATGAATCGCGCCATATTCAAATTCATGCAGGAACTGCCCGAGGGGTCGAAGCTGGCTCAGGTCGACGCCGATGGCGATCGGCTCTCCTTCGATCCCGCGTCCCGGAAGTGGTCGTCGCAATCGGCCAAGGGCAGCGCCTTGCTCGCCGCCATAGGCGACCGCGCCAGCGGCATCGACACCATGCGCAAAAAGGACGGCAGCGACTGGCTGGTGGCGTTTGCAGCCGTATCCAGCACGGTGTCCGGCCGGAATGACCGTGTGGTCCTGGAGATCCCCCGCCAAATCGCCTACGCCAGGTCGGCGCGGATCTTCCGGCACAGTCTGCTGGTCATGGGATTGTTTGCCATAGCGGCGGCGGCTGTATCCTGGTGGGCCAGCGATCTGTTGATCCTCAGGCCGGTGCGGGCCATGGTGCGGGCCAGTCAAAGGATCGCCGCCGGTGATCTCGACGCACGGGCAGGCCCTATTCGGGGGCGGAACGAGCTTTCGGAGCTGGCCAACGTTTTCGATGAGATGGCTGCGGCCCTGAAGCTGCGGGAATTGCGTGAGCGCGAGGCCCGCGACGCGCTCGCACGCTCCCGGGAGCAACTGCGCGACCTGGCCTCCTATCTTCAGGACGCCCGGGAAAAGGAAAGAACGCGCATCGCCCGCGAGATTCATGATGATTTCGGACAGGCATTGACGATCCTCAAGATGGACCTGTCATGGCTCAACAACCATATTTCCCAAACTGAAGAATCGATCCAGGAAAAGATAGCGGCCATGGGGCAGGTCATCAATGGCGCCTTGCACACCCTGCATACGGTATCTGCACAATTGCGGCCGGTCATTCTGGATGATTTCGGATTGGCTGCGGCCATCGAGTGGCAGGCCGAAGAATTTCAGAACCGTACCGGTATCCAATGCTCGGTGGAGGTGGATTTGCCGGCCGAGGCGCTGCCCAAGGCGATCGCCACGGCTGTGTTTCGCATCTTCCAGGAGTCTTTGACCAATGTGATGCGTCACGCTGCGGCCCGTCGGGTGTCGGTGGATCTGTGCGGCCGCGACGGGTTGCTGACCCTGGAAGTCGTCGACGATGGTCGCGGGATCACCGAAGCTGAAATCAACAATCCACGGGCCTTCGGTCTGATCGGCATCCGCGAAAGAATTTATCCCTGGAACGGCCGCGTGGAATGGGCCGGTCGGCCCGGGGAGGGGACCCGCATCACCGTTTCGGTACCCCTGTCTGCATCAGGAGATCTCTCATGATTAAAGTGGTCATTGCCGACGATCATCCCATCGTGCGGGCCGGACTGAAGCAGATCCTGGCCGAGGCAACGGACATCATGGTGGCCGGCGAGGCCGGCAACGGTCACGAACTGCTCGAAAAGGTGCGCCGGACGCCTTTCGACCTGGTGCTGCTGGACCTGAAGATGCCGGGCATGGACGGGCTGGATATCCTCAAGCAACTGAAGATCGAACTGCCCAAGCTGCCGGTGATGATTCTGACCATTTATCCGGAAGCCAATTATGCCATGCGAATTTTGCGCCTCGGTGCTTCCGGTTATCTCACCAAAGAGAGCGCACCGCAGGAGCTGATCAGCGCCATCCGCAAGATCCACGCCGGCGGGAAATATATCAGCCCGGAACTGGCCGAGAAGATCGCCTTCGCCCTGGATGGCGATATCGACAAACTACCCCACGAAAGGCTTTCCGATCGGGAATATCAAGTGCTCTGCGCCATCGCCTCCGGCCAGACAGTCAGCGAAATCGCCGAATCCATCCATCTCAGCGTCAAGACCGTCAGCACCTACCGTACCCGGATTCTCGAAAAGATGGGCATGAAAACCAATGCCGATCTCACCCATTATGCGGTCCAGAACCGGCTGGTGGAATGAGCTCAACACCAGCGGCCTCGTGCCTGCCATCATCGTTTTAGCCAGTTTCGATTCCACCGGAGCCCGACAACCGGGCCGTTTCGGCGCTTAAGCCGCGCCTGCCCGCACATGTCGGACATTCACCGACACGCAAATACGCCCGACGCCTACCCCAAGATCAGACGGACTCCTATTTCTTCCCTTTCTACGGGAGGTTACCTTGGGTCAACAGCGAAATGGGACAATGGCCATGAAGCGTATCTACATCGTCGATGATTCCGAAGCAATCCGCCAAAAGCTGATCGGGCTGCTGGCCGAATCCATGCAGGTAAGCGTGGTGGGTCAGGCCGACGGTGCCGAGATGGCCCTCGACGGTATCCGCGAACTGCAGCCCGATATCGTCTTGCTGGATATTCGTCTGCCCGGGAAGAGCGGTCTGTGGCTTCTGGCTGAAATAAAAAGAAACTGGCCCGACATAGCGGTCATGATCATGACCAATTACGATTACCCGCAATACCGGCGCCAAAGCTTCGAGGCCGGCGCCGACGACTTCTTCAACAAGACCCTTGATTTCGAGCGCATGATCCACCTGCTGGTTTCTGGGCAGTCGCCGGGCACCGCGCGCCGGTCGTCGGGTATTTTGGGTCGCTCCAAACGTCAAGAGTGAAAGCAAAGGAGGTAAACTATGAATACACCTAAACGCATTCTGGTGGTCAGTCGCTCTACCAAGCATTGCCGCAGAGCGGTGGCCATGGGTATTTCGATGGCTCAAAAACACTTCGGGGCCCTCTATCTGATGCACATCATCCACGACCCCTTCGGACTGGACGGCTGGAATCTGCCCATTCCCAGCTTTCGGGATGAATACGAGCGGATGGCCGCGGCGGCCCGCAAAGACATGGATCGGATGGTCGCGGATGCCAGGGCCGATGGGTTGGTTGTCGAAGAGTTCATCAAGGACGGCAAGCCGGCTGAGGAAGTATTGAAGTTCGTCAAGGAGACGGGAATCGACCTGGTCGTCATTCCGGCCCACGAGGAAGGGCGCCTGGAGCACTTCTTGTATGGGCATGACATCGACACGATCATCCGCAAGCTGCCGGCCTCGATCATGCTGGTCAAGGAAAAAGAATAACATCAAACATCGGGGCATCCACCGGTTTCACCCCTGGCCCCAGCGGTCCTGCGGGGAACCGGCATGCCCTGAATTGAATGCAAGGTGCCCAACACCGCACCACGGCAGGAGGTGGTTATGAATCGCTTTCTAATCAACGCACAAGAAGCCCAACAGGCGAAGATCCCCGATCTCATGCGACTGCTGGACACTTCCGAGAAAGGCCTTTCCCAGGTCGAGGTTCAAAAACGCCTGGAAGTCTGCGGGCCCAACCAGATCCAGGAAAAGAAAAGCCATCCGCTGCTTCAGTTCTTGAAGTATTTCTGGGGGCCCATCCCATGGATGATCGAGGTGGCAGCCGTTCTTTCCGCAATGGTCCGCCATTGGGTGGATCTGGGGATCATTGGCGCTCTCCTGATTTTCAACGCGGTGGTGGGGTTCTGGCAGGCTTACCAGGCGGGCAACGCCGTCGCCGCCTTGAAGAAAAAGCTGGCCCTGTACAGCAGGGTTCTGCGCGACGGGCTCTGGGCCCAGACCGACGCGACCCGGTTGGTGCCGGGTGATATTATCCGTATCCGGCTGGGGGACATCATTCCCGCCGATGCCAAATTGATCGATGGCGATTATCTGAGCGTCGATCAGTCGGCCCTGACCGGTGAATCCCTGCCGGTCAACAAAAAGATCGGCCAAGTGGTTTATTCGGGGTCCGTGGCCAAGCAGGGCGAGATGGTCGCGTTGGTGACCGGAACCGGCACCAATACGTATATCGGCAAAACCACAGGTCTGGTCGCCGGTGCCAAGAAGGTCTCCCATTTCCAGAAGGCGGTTCTGAATATCGGCGATTACCTCATCTACATCAGTCTGGCGCTGGTGGTCGTCCTGGTGCTGGTCCAACTCTACCGGGGGGCGTCGCTGCTGGATCTGGTCCAGTTTGCGTTGATTCTTACCGTGGCCTCCATTCCGGTGGCCATGCCGGCCGTGCTATCCGTCACCATGGCCGTCGGCGCCCTGGCCCTGTCCAAGCTTCAAGCCATCGTATCGCGGCTGGAATCCATAGAAGAGATGGCCGGCATGGACATCTTGTGCACCGACAAGACCGGCACGCTGACCCAAAATCAGCTGACGCTGGGCGAACCGATCCCCTTTGGTGCCGAGGATGCGCAATCCCTTATCCTGGCCGCATCGCTGGCTTCAAAAGCCGAAAACAACGACGCCATCGATGCGGCGATCATCGGCGGGTTGGCCCAGCCCGAAGGGCTCGGGCCATATCGGCAGGAGCGTTTTGCGCCCTTTGATCCGGTGGCCAAGCGCACCGAAGCGGTCATCACCGGTTCGGACCAGGAAACCTTTAAAGTCTCCAAGGGGGCGCCCCAGGTCATCCTGTCGCTCTGCCAGGCCGATTCCCAGACCCGCGCACGGGCCCAGCAGGAAATTGATCGGCTGGCCGACAAAGGCTATCGCACCCTGGGCGTGGCGCGTGCGCGCAAAAACGAGCCATGGCAATTTCTCGGTATCCTGGCGCTCTATGATCCGCCCAGGGAGGATTCGGCCCAGACCATCGCCGGCGCCAATGCCCACAACATTCATGTCAAGATGGTGACCGGGGACAACCTCGGCATCGCCCGTGAAACCGCCAGGGAACTGGGGCTCGGCAGCAGAATCAGCGCTGCCGACGAATGGTTGCAGGAAATGGCCGTCGAAGGCCCCGTGCCGGCCGGTACGGCCGCGCTCATCGAGCAGGCCGACGGTTTCGCCCAGGTGTTTCCGGAACACAAATTCGGGATCGTCAAAGCCCTGCAATCCCGCGGCCATATCGTGGGCATGACCGGAGACGGGGTCAACGACGCGCCGGCGCTCAAGCAAGCCGACATGGGCATCGCCGTCAGTGGCGCCACCGATGCGGCGCGGGCCGCCGCCGATCTGGTGTTTACCGCCCCGGGACTTTCGGTCATCGTCAAAGCGGTGGAAGAAGCGCGCCGGATTTTCGAGCGCATGAACAGCTACGCCATTTACCGCATCACGGAAACCATCCGTATCATGGTCTTTGTGGTGCTGGCCATGATCGCATTCAACTTCTACCCCATCACCGCCATCATGATCATTCTGCTGGCTTTTCTCAACGACGTGCCGATCATGACCATTGCCTACGACAATACCTGGTTGGACCCCAAGCCGGTTCGCTGGCAGATGGGACGCATTCTGGCCGTTTCCACGGTAATGGGGCTGACCGGTGTGGCCGGCAGCTTCTTGATGCTCTACCTGGCGCTGGACTGGTTGCACCTGACGATTCCCCAAGTACAGACCTATATCTTCCTCAAAATGGCAGTGGCCGGGCACTTGACGCTCTTTGTGTCGCGCAGCCGGCGAAATTTCTGGAAAAAACCCTATCCGGCGCCCGTCATGATCTGGTCGGCAGTGGGCACCAAGCTGCTGGGGACACTGCTGGCGGCATACGGTTTCGGCTTGATTACCCCGATTACCTGGCCCGAGATCGGGATGATCTGGGGGTATTCCATCGTCTGGGCCTTCGTGACCGACTGGGCCAAGGTCCGGGTATACCGCCATTTCGACCTGCAAACACCGCGGCACCAGAAATTTTTGAGTACCGTGCAGCAGGCAGCGACACCCCACGCCGCCCATGGATAGACCCGCCGGAAAGGCACTGCACGCGATGGAAGCGATCTGCTAAACGCCGTTGCGGGGCGCTTGGGTTCCAACCTGAGCAGAAGTGCCCTGCCACGGCTTTTTTACGGGAGGCACAGCGTGATGTCAGGATTCAAGGCAAACCCCAACCTCAGTTTTTATAAAAAAGTATACGTTCTGATCATGGTAATTCTCCTGAGTGCCATCATCGCCATGCCGCTTTTGATCCGGGGGGGGCTGGCTCTAGGGGGGCGCGTCGTCATCGAAGAAGAGTTGCTGGAAATGATGCTGACCGCATTGCTGTTGGCCATCGCCTATCTCATTTCCAGGCAGTACGAGCGCAAATTGCGGGAAAACCAGAAGCGGATCGCCCAACTGGCTTTGGAGCAGCGGCGGTTGACCAGCAGCTTATCCGAAGCGTTTCAGTACATCGGAACGGTGAATGTAGAGGTGTCGGAGCTGCAGAATCTCTTTTGCGATTTGGATCGATATCCCCAGAGCAAAAACGATTTCAAGAATATGCTCTGCATCCTGGGCGACAAGGCCATGGCGTTGACCAGATCGGACTGGGCCATCATCCGGATCATCGGACTCGACCAGCTGCGTACCTTGAAAGAGTGCCGCCGGGGCAAGGTCAACGCAGAGGCATCCACCCTGCGCATCAGCAACCGGGCGATAACGGACGAGGAAAAGATCGACGGCCTTTGCATCATCGCATCGCGCCAGCGCAGCCCCTATTTTAAGACCGTTTGCATCACCGGCAAATCCGATTTGCCCGCAGAGGCGCGCCGGATGGTCGAAGCCATCGCCGGGATCGCCGAAATGCTCTTCCTTATTTTTTCCCTGCAGTGCGAGAAGCGGGACTAGGGAAAAATTCTCCGTAAAATCTGATGCGCAATCCGAATTGGGGGCGAGGCCATCTGTTTCGACCAAGGATGTGGCAGTTGCCGCCTGGAGGTTAAAATGAGTTTTCTCGATTTGTAACCGCCATTGCGAAGGTTTCTCGTTTTTGGCATCCAGCCGACCGACAAACCCGTTCTATACCCGTTCAGCACGTGATTTCAAACCATCCGGGGAGTTGCTCTTGAGGTCATCATGATTGAATGCGAACAGAAACGAATGCAATGACCTTCGGCGAAAAAGAACGGTCTGGCGAAGCAATTGCAGGCTCGCCAGACCGAGACGGTTGGGTCTAAGTTAAGAGCTATCTTGCACTTATACTTTCCAGCTCAGAATAAGATCCGTTGGCTTTTGCGACACGGAGACGGTCCTGACCATTTGATGATGATCGAACCTGGTCACGACCCGGTAGGTGCCGGCGGGGAGCTTGGCGCTGAACCATGGTCCGTTGGCGATCGTGTCGATGACCACCGTGCCTTTGGCATCTTCGATGGTGACGGCGACCCCCGCGATGTAGTTACCCGACTTGGCGTCGAATATCAGTTTCAGGTTGTCGCCGCTGGTCATCTTCTGCATTTGCTGGCGCTCGGTAATGCCTACGCCGCCGGAGTAATAATCGACGCCGTTGGCCAGGCTTTGATGCTGCCCATCAAAGGGTGGAATGAAATCCGCCGTCGCCATGGCCGCCCCGGCACTGGCCATAAAGAACAATGCCGTAGTCGCTGTTACGATGAGCTTTTTCATTTTACTACCTCCTTGCTTGTTGGTTGAATCCCCTGAAAGGGGGTTTTTCTTCAAAACCCCCCTCGGGAAGTCGGTGCTGACTGGTATTATACTGCTTGATGCCGCTTAACGGGTTACCACCTGGGCGTACCCGACCTGGCCGGTCCGATGATCGATGGCCGTCAGGGTCACGTTTTGCTTCGCTGGCAGGGCCTTGACGATGTCGATAAAGCCCTCGACCCCATTGACCGGAATGTCGTTGATCGCAGTGATGATGTCGTTGACTTCGAAACCTGCCTGGGCCAGGGGACCTTTCTTCTGCAGGGATGCAATGGCGACACCGCTTTTCTCCTGCAGGCCATACTGCTGCACTTCCTTATCGGTGACCGCCCGTACGCTCGCTCCCAGGCGATTTTCCGCCGAACTGGCCATCTTCTTGACCGCTGCCTGGAGATCGCCGATTTTAACCGTCATCGTCTTGGATTTGCCATCGCGCATGACGGTCAGCGTTGCCTCCTGACCGATGGCGGTATTGGCGACCTCGTTCTGCAGGCTCGCGGCATCGGTGATGGCATGCCCCTGGTAATCGATAATCACATCATCCTTTTTCAGACCGGCCGCGTCAGCCGGGCTGCCTTTGACCACATCGGCCACCAGGGCGCCCTTATCGTTCTCCAGCTTCATTTTCCTGGCGAGCAGGGGCGTCATATCCTTGATGCTGACCCCCAGCCATCCCCGCTGGACTTTGCCGTTGGCAATCAATTGATCGGCGATATGCAGCGCCATGTTGCTCGGAATGGCAAAGCCGATGCCCTCGAAGCCGCCCGATTCGGACACGATGGCGGCATTCACGCCGATCACCTCGCCTTTGAGGTTGAGCAATGGCCCGCCGCTGTTGCCCGGGTTGATGGCGGCATCGGTTTGCAGATAATCCTGGTAGCTCGTCGGATCCATTATACCCCGCCGATGCTTGGCGCTGATAATGCCCTGGGTGACCGTCTGGTCTAAACCGCGCGGGTGGCCGATGGCCACGACCCAGTCGCCGACTTCTATCTTATCGGAATCGCCGAAGGTCACATGCGGCAATTTCTCCTTGGCCTTGATACGGATAACGGCCAGATCCGTTCTGGGATCGGTCCCGACCACCGATGCTTCATATTGGTTGCCGTCGGTCAGCAGCACCTGGATGACATTGGCCCCGGCCACCACATGGTTGTTGGTCAGGATGTCGCCCTTGTCATCCATGAGCATGCCCGTCCCCAGCCCTTTGAGTTCCCGTTTGAATTTATGCGGTGTGTTCTTCGGTTGATTGAAGAAGAAGTGAAAGAACGGGTCGTTTTCAAAAGGCTGCAAGGGATCGTTGACCTCCTGGCTCTGGGTGACCTCGATGTGAACCACGGCCGGAATGGTATCCTTGGCCACCTTGGCGATGGCCGTGCTCAGATTCAGGGCGGACGCATCATTGCCCGGGGCGGGTGTGACCGCGGCCGGTTCGTTTTGGACGCTCGCCGCCTGCCCGGGGGTTGCCTGGCACTGAGTCAGGCCCAAGCTGCCCACAAGGAACACAGCCACGAGAAAAGAACGGATAAATTTGACATGGGTTGAATTCATTTGGCCTCCTATGAACCACTTAAAAATTTATGGTTCCCCTACTGGTGAATAGCGCTTTCATCTTCATGCTATCGCCTCGCGCTGACTTTGAGCCGATAGTAATGACTTCGTAGGAACGGCGGTATAAGCGCCTATCTGATTTCGATGTAGGAGGATTCAGGATGATGATGTCGGCGTACGTCCTACGAGGGATGCGGATCGCCTGGTCACGCCGTCAACCAAATCGGCGCAGAAATGGGAGGTTTCGGCAATGGCTACCACACATATTTGCCGACCAGCGCCTTGATTCGATCCCCCACCCCGAGCGGGAAGGGCTGGGTGACTGTCTGGCTGGCGGTTTTGTCCGCCTCGAGTCGTTCGCGCAGCTTGCCAAGGAACGGATCGTCCGGCCGGCCGTGGACGAAGAGCACGATTTCACGGCTGGTCCGCATGCTCCGGGGGGTCAGGTTGGCCGAGCCGACGGCGGCGACGGTGCCATCCGCCAAGGCCACTTTGGCGTGGGACATGGAAGGGTAGAAATAGATCGATACGTTTCCCCCGGGGTTTACTGCCAGCAGCTTGTTGACGGTCACCCGGTTGGCGGGGCCGTGGGTATCGGGTTCGGCGGGCAGGACGATATCCACCCGCACCCCGCGACCGGCGGCGCGCTGCACGGCGGCGATGATGGCGTCATCTGAAAAATAGGCATGTTCGATGATCAGCGTGTCGGCCGCATGATCGATCATTTCAATCAGCGCCCGATGGATCTCGGTGGCCTGCCGGTCATTGACTGCGATGACGAAGGGCGCTGCCGCGGGCCAGGCGTTGCCTTTGAAAATCTTCTCCTCGAAAGCCTGGGCCCATGGACCGCTTTCCAGGCAGACCATGTAATCATGCCACTGGGTGTGGTATTCATCGGCGATGTTCATGCCACCCATTATCACCATGCGGTGATCCACGATGAAGTATTTGCTGTGATCGGTATCACCGAAGGGATCCAGCTGAACGTCGATACCCGGAAAATGCTTCAAGCCCGCACTGGTGAAGACCGGACTCGGCTTCCCGGCCAGAAGATCGCCCAATTCGAAGACCGTGCCCACCATGTCCTTGCGCACCGTGACCGCCACCCCCCTTTGGGCCGCAGATTTCAGGCCGGAGACCATCCGGCGCCCGATGTCGTCATCCTTCCAGATAAAGGTCTGAACATGGATCGCCTGTTGGGCGGCATCGATGGCGGCCAGTGTCTTGGCGAATGCTTCCCGGCCGTCTACTAAAAGCGTCAACGAACCCAGGTCCTGCGCGGGCTTGGCAAAAAACGCCGGCGGCAGGACCATGGGCGGTTCCGGCCCCAATCCCAGGGGATTGAAGAAAAATTGCAGTGCGGCCGCCAGGGCCAGCGCTGTCAGGGCAGTCAAAATCAGCCAAAAACGTTTGTGCTTCTGCATGACATCGCCTCGGTGGGTGGATGGCTCACAGGTTCCTGGCATGGGAGAGCAGGCTCTTGCTGACGGCCAGTTTCATGCCGCTGTGGATCAGTTCATGAGGGCCCTCCACAAAAGGCAGATAGACCAATATAGAGCGGCGCAGGACGACCCGCAGATTGCGGACGATTGCTTCCATGCGCGGCCGCGGTTTCACACTGAAGGCCAGTATCAGCCCGAGGCTTTCCAGGGCCTCCTGGGCGGGCATGTTGACGCCGTAGGCTGGGCCCGGGGGCTGACCGGTGGCGATTTCCTCCCGCGGCTGGGAAGCGGTGACTTGGGTCGCAATGGCGAGGAAGCGTTGGGGCTGGGCCTTGAAAGCCGGCGTCCAGAAGTGAAAAGGCAGGTTTTCCCACTCCGGCTGAACCACCCGGGGCAGATTGGCCACCCGCACAAGGTCGGCGTAGCTGTTGAGGATCAAGCCGTCGACGTCGGCTTCGATACGCCAAAAAGGCAGAAACACGACCCCGGGGCGGGGGTTGGGCTGATGCAGGACGTCGAGCTGCTTGAACTGGCGTCCTTCGGCCATCCAGGTCGTGGCGCAATTCGGGCATGAGAGGGCCAGAGCATCTTTTTCGCCATCAAGGTCCCAGCCGCATTGGGGGCAGAGGGTGGGAAGAAATGTGACCGGCCAATCGGGCGCCTGGGCCCGTTGCAACAGCGGTTCGATCTGTTCGGCTGTTCCGCTGGCCGTGGGTTCATTCAAAATGGCGTCCATCAGCCGGGACTCCAGGTAGAAGGGGGCGTAGAGCAGGCTGTACGTTTCGCCGATTTGGGCCGAGAGCAGAATCGGTTTGGGCAGCTTGGCGCTGAAATTGGTGTTGAGGTGCGCCAGCATGTCGGCTTTCGCAGTGTGTGGTTCTAAAAATAGGCCTTCGCAGGCCCCGCTGGCGAAGTGCAGTTTTTGGGTCTGGCTGCGAAATCCCAGCGAAAACGGGAAATGGTGCGAGACGATGGCCTGCTGGCTGACGTCTGCGAATTTGTTGGCGATCTGGCCGGGAACGCAGCAAAACAGCATCCCCTTGAAGCGCCAGTAGGGGAAGTAAAGCAGTTCTTTCCCGGCCGGCGCCTTGTGAGGCAGCAGGTAGCGGAAGAAGTCGGGAACGCACAAATAGGAGCCCGCCCGGCAAAAAGTGCATCGGAAAAGCCGGTCGGTCTCTTCCAGTTCGGCCGGCCCGCCGCAGCGGGGGCACTGATGTTCGATGACAAAGGAGGTCAATATCGTTCCCCGCATTGGGCGCAAAACTTCGCATCACCCAGATTTTCCGCGCCGCAGCGAGCGCATTTTTTCGGCTGGGGCTTTTGCGCCACCGGATGGCCGCAACGCGAGCAGAATTTGGCGCCGGCGGTGAGGTTTTTGCCGCATTGGATGCATTGGGTGATGACCAGCTGTTGATGCCCGCAGCTGGGGCAGAATTTGGCCTCCAGGGGAATGGGCTGCTGGCATTCGTGGCAGCGGGTGTCGGCGGCCGGAGAAGGGGTGCCGGCCCCGGCCTGGCCCTGGGCCAGGGGGTGGGCGAAATACTGGGCCAGCATGGCTGGCATCATGAGTCCCAATCCGGCACCCATGCCTTCGCCGCCGGCTTCGCCCTCGGCGGCTTTCTCCATGGCCATGGCCGCTTTCATCTGCATCAATTTGTTCATGTCCTTGAATACGCCCATGCGGCTGCGGTCATCGATGGCCTGTTGCACCTCGGGCGGCGGCGTTACCGAGTTGATATACAGCTGGGCGAGCCCGAGACCGAAATGGGAGAAATCCTCGTGCAGTCGCTTGGCCAGCCCCTGGGAAAGCTCGTCATATTTGGCCGGCAGAATGAGAATCGAGTCGATGATTTCACCCATGAAGTCGTTGAAACGCGATACGATGACGCGATTCAGGTACTCTTCGATGGCTTCGGTGGTGAAGATGCCCTGGGTGCCCACCATGCGGTTGATGAAGAGCACGGGCTGCACCACTTGGATGTTGAAGACGCCGAATGCGCGCAGCCGGATCAATCCCAGTTCGCTGTCCTTATAGGCCACCGGATCCCGGGTGCCCCACTTGAGATTGGCGAAGGTCTTCATGTTGACGAAGTACACCTCGGCGCGCAACGGACTGCTCATGCCCCAGGGAATGCTGGCGATTTTGGTCAGAATAGGGATGTTGGCCGTGGTCAGCGTATGGCGACCGGGGCCGAAGGCTTCCACGGCCTTGCCTTTGTAAAAGAAAACACCCACCTGGCTTTCGCGGACGGTAAGCTGGGCGCCCCATTTGATTTCACCGGACCCGGTTTCGGGCAAACGATGCACCAGTTCGCGGCCCGATTCATCGAACCACTCTAAATTTTCCAGAAATACCAGGTTGTTGCTTCCCATGAGGGTTCTCCTTTCGGATGTTGTGCCGAGCGGCTTTTTATGCGCCGGCCATGGCGATTGTATCGGCATGAAGCGATCACTTCATAATCTAAAAAACGGGAGGGGATCAACAAACAAGGCCAATGCTTCCGCAACGCGTCATCGACACCCCTGGCTTTTATAAAAAATCGTGTAAATTCGAAGAGACGCTAAAAAGACATGGCAATTCAATGCGAAGCGTCGGATGCCCGTCCGTGACACCGCAACGCAACCGTCGGCCGTCCGGAATTAACAATTTACTAAAGTGAACTATACCATATGCCGATACATTGTATATATAATAAACAACACGACTATATGTAATCCAAATATTAAAAAAGCATAATGAAACCACAGGAAACCCGGAACAGCGCATGCAAAGGCTCTTTATCCGCAACACAGCCTCCACTAAAGGGATATTCATCTTGATTATTCTTCAGGCTTTTTCCCTGACGCTGTCGAGCGGTCTTCTCTTCGCGCATAACATCTGTCGTTCCCTGGGTGAAATTCTGGTTTGTTCCAAAAACATGGCCGATTTCAGGAAGCGGTTTTCAGTGCGGCGCACATTTGTTGCCGCATGGGCATGCCATAGCATAAGCTAACGGCATAATTAATTGTTAATGGAGGAAAGCATGAGCAAGGCAATTAATCTGGCGGTGATGGTCGTATTGGCAGTGGGGCTGGTCATGGGTGCATCGTTGGCGCAAGCGGCCGATAAGGTCGTTGATATCTCCGGCACATGGGATCTGGAGGTCGAGACCCCCAGCGGCACCGGCAACCCGGTCCTCGAGATCAAACAAGAAGGCAACCAACTGACCGGAACCTACTCCGGCGCTTTCGGCCAGGCACCCCTGAAGGGCAAGATCAAGGGCGAGAAGTTCGAAGTAAAATTCAACTCGGGCGGCCTCGACATGATCTATAAAGGCAAATCCGACGGCACAACCATGAAGGGCAGCGTGGACCTGGGCCAGTACGGCATGGGCAGCTTCGCCGGCAACAAGAAGTAACCCTGTTCGGTTCGCCGATATCAATGGGCCGGCGCTGACCGCGATTTCGTCGCGGCGCAGCCCGGCCTATTTCATTTCGATTCATTGGGGTTCTCTCCCGATTTTCTTTGCGGACCTTTCCCCCACATGATATCTGTCGCTACTGTTATTAAAAGACTTTTCATTCATGGCGCCGAACGAAGGACCAAAAAAATGCCTATGTCCCGACCTGCCTTCAAATGGGCAATTGCTGCGGCGGCAGTAGTCGTCCTGGTGTTGCTGATTTGGCGCGGCACCCGTCCCGCTCCGGTGGGGGTAACCCTCCAGGAGGTCCACCGCGGCACGGTGGAACGCACCGTGGCCAACACACGGGCCGGCACGGTCAAGGCCTGCCGGCGTGCCAAGCTGTCCCCCAGTGTGGGCGGCCAGATCGCTGTATTGCCTATTCACAAGGGGGATCAGGTCAAGACCGGACAATTGCTGCTCGAGCTGTGGAACGACGACCTGAAGGCCCAGGCGTTGCTGGCAGAACGGGAGGTGACCGCGGCCCGCAGCCGTTCCGATGCCGCCTGCCTCAAGGCCGAGGTGGCCCAGCGCAGTGCGGACCGTCTGGTCAGGCTGCGCCAGAAAGATGTCGTTACAGAGGACCGCACCGAGAATGCCGTGGCCGAAGCTGCCGCCATGGGCGCAGAGTGCCAGGCCCGGCGCACCGAAGTCCGGGTGCTGGAGGCCAAGGTGGCCGTGGCCCAGGCCAGCCTGGCGCGTACCCGGTTGACGGCTCCCTTCGATGGTGTGATCGCCGAAATCAACGGAGAGTTATTCGAATTCGTCACCCCCTCGCCCATCGGCATTCCTACCCCGCCTTCTGTGGACATCATCGATAATTCCTGTTTCTACGTGGCAGCCCCCATCGACGAGGTCGATGCGGCCGGCATCCGGGTGGATATGCCCGCCCGCATTACCATGGATGCCTTCAAGGATCGCCATTTCCAGGGCCGCATCCGCCGCATCGCCGATTATGTACTCGACATCGAAAAGCAGGCGCGTACCGTGGAAGTGGAGGTGGCTTTCGGCAACGATGCGGACCGCAAGTTCCTGCTGGCCGGGTACAGCGCGGATATCGAGGTGATTCTCGCGGTGCGCAACGACGTGGTGCGTGTGCCCACCGAGGCCCTCACCGAAGGCCAAACCGCCTACGTCTTCAAAGATGGCCGCCTGACGGCGAGAACCGTCAAAGCCGGTCTATCCAACTGGCAGTGGACCGAAGTCATCGAGGGGCTCGCACCCGGGGAGTTGGTGGTGCTCAATGTGGATGCCCCGGGACTGAGGGATGGCGTATCCGCTGTGCGTCGGGAGGCGACGCCGTGATTCGGCTGGAGAGCATCGAACGGATTTTCCAAGTGGGCGACGAACGGGTCTTTGCATTGCGCCAGGTGGATCTGGCCGTGCGGTCCGGCGAGTATCTTTCCATCATGGGCCCTTCGGGATCGGGCAAATCCACCATGCTCAACATCCTGGGGCTCCTCGATCGGCCCGACAAAGGCGTTTATCAACTGGACGGGCGGGATGCCACCCATCTCACCGACCGCCAGCAGGCCGAAATGCGGCGCCACAAAATCGGTTTCATCTTTCAATTCTTCCACCTGATTCCGCGCCTGACCGCCGCCGAGAATGTCGAACTGCCGCTGACCCTGGCCGGGGTAGACCCCGTTGCGCGCAAGGAATGCGTGGCCGCGGCGCTGGCGCGGTTGGGGTTGGCCGAGCGCGCCAAACACCGGCCCGATCAGCTCTCCGGTGGCCAGCGCCAGCGGGTGGCCATCGCCCGGGCCACCATCATGCGGCCGGCCCTGGTGCTCGCCGACGAACCCACCGGCAACCTGGACCGCGCATCGGGCACCGAAGTGATTCATACCATTGAATCCCTCAACGCCGAGGGGATGACGGTGGTGATGGTGACCCACGACCCGGAACTGGGCCGGCGTGCCCGTCGGCAGGTCCGTATGCTGGACGGTCGCATCGTGTCCGACAGCGGAGCCGGACATGAAGGCTGAGGATGTGATCCGCTTTTGCGGTCGGTCGCTGGCGGGCTATCCCCTGCGAACGGGTTTGATGCTGCTGGCCATGGCCATCGGTGTGGCCGCCGTGGTGCTGCTCACATCCCTGGGCGAAGGTGCCCGACGGTATGTCGCCGGCAAGTTCACTTCCCTCGGGACTCACCTGTTGATCGTGCTGCCCGGCCGCTCGGAGACCGTCGGCGGGCCCCCACCGCTGCTCGGTCAGACGCCCCGGGATCTGACCGTGGACGATGCCCTGGCCCTGACCCGCAGCAGCGCCGTGCGCCGCGTGGCACCGCTCATGCTCGGCTCGGCCCCCGTTTCCCTCGAGAGCCGCAGTCGTGAAGCGATCATCATGGGCACCACCGCCGATATGTTTGAGGTGCGCAACCTGGAAATGGCCCAGGGCCGTTTTCTACCCCCGGGGGAAGTGGGCCGGGCCGAGGCGGTGTGCGTGCTTGGGCAGAAATTGAGAAACGAGCTGTTCGGCAACGGTTCGCCGCTGGGAGCTTTCGTGCGCATCGGCCAGCGCCGCTTCCGGGTGATCGGCGTGCTGACCAAGAAGGGCGAATCCCTCGGGACCGATCTGGGGGAGGTGGCCCTCATTCCGGTGGCTTCGGCCTCGGCACTGTTCAACCGGGCGTCGCTTTTCCGGATCCTGGTCCAGGCCCAAAGCCGGGAAGCCATTCCCCGGGCCAAGAAGGCCATCTTGCAGATCATCCAGGAGCGTCACGAGGGTGAGGAGGACGTGACCGTCATTACCCAGGATGCGCTGCTGGCCACCTTTGACCGCATCTTCAAAGCCCTGACACTGGCCGTAGGCGGTATTGCGGCCATCAGCCTGGCCGTGGCCGGCATCCTGATCATGAACGTGATGCTCATCGCCGTTTCCCAACGCACCGGAGAGATCGGCCTGCTCATGGCCATCGGCGCACCGGGCAAGCAGATCCAGCGGCTGTTCCTGTCGGAAGCGGCCATGCTCTCTCTGGTGGGGGCCGCCGTCGGCCTGCTCCTGGCGCTGGCCGGCCATTGGGTGCTGGCCCGGCTTTTCCCGGAATTTCCCCTGAGCGTACCGATCTGGTCCCCGATTACCGCCGTCGGGGTGGCCCTGGCCACCGGTCTGATCTTCGGCGTGCTGCCGGCGCGGCGGGCCAGCCGTCTGGATCCGGTGGTGGCCCTGTCCCGGAGGTGAGTGTAATAGGGATTAACGGTTGAACCGAAGAATAGATGAATAGAAGAAAGTTAGAATGCTTCTGAGAGACAGCATATCTCTTTCCCTGAATGCGGTGGTGAGCCACCGCCTGCGCAGTTTCCTCACCGCGCTGGGGATCGCCGTGGGCATTGCCGCGGTGGTGCTGCTCACCTCCCTGGGCGAGGGAATCCATCGTTACGTCTTGTCCGAATTCACCCAGTTCGGCACCAATCTGATCGGTATCACCCCAGGCAAGATCAACACCACCGGGTTCTCCGGCGGCGTGATCAGCAATGTGCGGCCGCTGAGCCTGGCCGATGCCCTGGCCCTGGAGCGGCTGCCCCGGGTGATTGCCACCGTGCCGGTGATCCAGGGCAATGCGGCCGTGGAGTTCGAGCAGCGCAGCCGCCGGACCTACGTTTTCGGTGTAGGCGCCGCTGCACCGCAGGTGTGGCAGATCAAAGTGGCCCAGGGGCGGTTTCTGCCCGCGGACGACCCCCGCACGGCGCGGGCCTTCGTAGTGCTGGGCAGCAAGGTCAAAAACGAGCTTTTCGGCGTGCAGAACCCCCTGGGGCAGCGACTGCGCATCGGCAGCGAGCAGTACCGCATCGTGGGCGTGATGGAATCCAAGGGCCAGATGCTGGGTTTCGACCTGGATGATGCGGTCTACATCCCGGCCGGGAGGGCCATGGCGCTTTTCAACCGCAACAGCCTGATGGAGATCGACCTGCTCTACGCGGCCGGCAGCAATTCCAAAGATGTAGCCCGTCGGGTCAAGCAGCTGCTCATCAGTCTGCATGGGGATGAGGATTTTACCGTGGTCACCCAGGACCAGATGCTGGATGTCCTGGGCTCGGTGCTCAATATCCTTACCCTGGCAGTGGGCGCCCTGGGCGGCATTTCGCTGCTGGTGGGAGGGGTGGGCATTCTCACGATCATGACCATCGCCGTCCATGAACGCACCGCCGAGATCGGCCTGCTGCGGGCCCTGGGCGCCGGTCGCGGCCAGGTGCTGGCCCTCTTCATCGGTGAAGCCACCGTCCTCTCCGGATTGGGCGGTCTGGCCGGTCTGTTGATCGGTGCGGGCGGCGCCTGGGTGCTGGGCCAGCTCGTGCCCGCCCTGCCGACCCATACGCCGTGGCGCTATGTCGTATTCGCCGAATTGCTGGCCGTTTTCATCGGGCTTCTGGCCGGTGTCTGGCCGGCCCGCCACGCCGCCCGCCTGGACCCCATCGAAGCCTTGCGGGCCGAGTGAAAAGGGTTTCAGGACCTTGAAAATCGGGGTTGTCAACTTTCGTCGGGCCTCCTATAGTGCAGCAGCCAAGGTATTCAGAATTTAGGAGCAGTTGATTCAATATGGTCATGCGGATCGAGGTATGAGCCAAACGCCCCCGCCCTCTGTTTGTCCCGGCTGCCATGAGCCGGTCCAGTCCCACTGGCGCATCTGCCCGATGTGTGAAACCCGCTTGCAGGCCCTGGTCTGTCCGGCCTGCGCCGAACCGGTCAAGGAGAACTGGAAGCGCTGCCCCAATTGCGAGGCGCCGCTGCTCTGCCCCCACTGCCGGCGCCGTCTGGCCAGGGGGCAAACGACCTGCCCCCAATGCGGCCCCCAGGAGCAATCGATTGAACCTGTGCAAGCGGCTGCCCATTTCACCGATGCCATCTGCGGCATCGAGATGGTGCGCGTCCCCGGCGGCTGTTTCCAGATGGGCGACACTTTCGGACAGGGCATGCCCACCGAACAGCCGGTGCGCGCCGTGACGCTCGACGATTACTACATGGGGCGGTTCGTGGTCACCCAGGGGCAGTGGCTGCGTCTGGTGCCGGAGAATCCATCCAGACACGTGGATCCGAAGCGTCCGGTGGAACAGGTGGATTGGGAGCAGGCGGTGGCGTTCGCCCGCCACTTGACCGAAGCCCATCAGGGCCGTTATCGTTTCGACCTGCCCAGCGAGGCCCAGTGGGAGTATGCGGCCCGCAGCGGCGGCAAACAGGAACTCTATGCCGGCGGCGACCGCATCGACGCCCTGGCCTGGTACGAAGCCAACAGCCAGGGGCAGACCCAGCCGGTGGGGACCAAGGCGCCCAATGGTTTAGAGCTCTACGATATGAGCGGTAACGTGTGGGAGTGGTGCCGGGACCATTTCGTCGAAGATGCCTACAGCCGGCCCGGCGGAAGAAATCCCGTGGTGACGGCCAAGACCCCCGACCGTGTCATCCGCGGCGGCAGTTGGCACCTGGACGCCTGGAGCGCCCGCTGCGCCCGGCGATTCAGTTGCCCCCAGGATTTCTTCGGACCGGGCCTGGGATTCAGATTGGTGATGACGCCGTCGCCGTCCGGCGGATAGGTCCGCCGCAGCGGTTGATGGCCCAAAATAGGAGCAGAGGAGCAGCATGGGCGAGACATTTACCATCAGGAACCTGGCCGACATCGAAGCCATCGAAAAGGTACCCATTTCCCAGAGGATCAAGGCCCGGAGCACCTATGAACTGATCGGCGCCGGCGCGGCCATCAATCCCGAAGCCATCGCCATGAGCTTCATCGCCGACGGTGAGAAGTACCAGACGCCCCTTCGGGTGACCTACGGCCAGTTCATGGCCAAGATCCGCCAGACGGCCAACATGCTGGCCGATCTGGGCGTGGGGCCCAAGGATGTGGTCACGTACCTGCTGCCCAATCTGCCCCAGACCCATTTCGTCCTGTGGGGCGCCGAAACCGCAGGCATCGCCAACCCCATCAACCCCATGCTGGAAGCAGGCGTCATCAAGGAGATCTGCCAGGCGGCCGGCACCAAGGTGCTCGTCGCGCTGGGGGATATGCCCGGCAGCGACATCTGGCCCAAGGTGGAAGCGATTCGCAAGTCGATTCCCAGCCTCAAGGCCGTGGTGCGGGTGATGGGGCCCTCGAATACTGCCGACGGTATTTACGGCTACGAGGAGACCGTGGAACGATACGCCGGCGACCGTCTCACCTTCGACCGGGTCATCGATCCCGAAGACATCGCCTCACTCTACCATACCGGCGGCACCACCGGCCGGCCCAAGCTGGCCATGCGCAGCCACTTCAACGAGGTGGCCTTGAGCTGGGATCTCATGGCGGCCACTTCCATGCAGCCCGGCGATCCGGTCATGGTGGGGCTGCCGCTGTTCCACTGCAACGGCACCTGCGTCACCGGTCTGCTGCCCTTCTCCCTGGGCGGCGAGGTGGTGATCCTTTCGGCGGCCGGCTATCGCAACCCCTCCATCATGAAGAACTTCTACAAGATCGTGGCGCACTTCAGGCCGGTCTTCTTCTCTTGCGTGCCCACGGTACTGTCGGTGCTGCTGGACATTCCCGTGGCCGGCGCCGATATCTCTTCCCTGCGCTACCTGATCTGCGGGGCCGCCCCCCTGAGCGTCGAACTCTTCCGCCGATTCGAGGCCCATTCGGGCATGAAGATCCTCGAAGGTTACGGCCTGACCGAATCCACCTGCGCTTCGTGCGTGAATCCCAAGGATGGCGAACGCAAGATCGGCAGCATCGGCCTGCGCCTGCCCTACCAGCAGGTCAAGGTGATGATCCTCGACGGTCAAAACCGCTATGTCCGGGATGCCGCCGTGGACGAGATCGGCGTGGTGTGCATCAGCGGGCCCACGGCTTTCAAAGGGTATGTGGAAGAGCAGCACAACAAAGGCTTGTGGGTCAAACCGGGATGGTTCAGCACCGGCGACATGGGCCGCATGGACAAGGACGGTTTCTTCTGGCTCACCGGCCGCCTGAAGGAGTTGATCATCCGCGGCGGGCACAATATCGATCCGGCCACCATCGAAGAGCCCCTGTACAAAATGGGGGGCATCAAGATGGCGGCGGCCGTGGGCCGGCCGGACGCTCACGCCGGCGAAGTGCCGGTGGCCTACGTGGAACTGGCCGAGGGGTCGAGCGTCACCGAAGCGGATATCGCTCAGTGGGCCGGCACTCACATCGGCGAGCGCGCTGCCGTGCCCAAGGAGATCTACATCGTGAAACAAATTCCGCTCACCGCCGTGGGCAAGATCTTCAAGCCGGCCCTGCGCTGGGATGCCGTCAAGCGGACTTACGCCAAGGAGCTGGTCGCGCTGGGGCCATTGGCGCAATCGGTGGAGATCTCCGTGAGCGAGGACAAGGTCCACGGCACTACCGCGGTGATCCGTATCCAGGCAGGAAAAGGTGCAGACCCCGAAAAGATCAAGAGCCGCGTGGCCGAACACCTGGCACGCTATACAGTGCACTACGACTTGGTCATCTCCTAGAAACTCCCAAACCGCTGCTCCCGCCAAAGGCAAGCCCTGAACTGCCGGGTTTCCGCCTCTGCGGGAGCAGCGGACAGCCTGTGAAACGGTCTCCGGCCCGGGGTTCGGTTTTGCGGGTGCAATGGCGGGGATTTTAATATATAGGAAACCGATCCGACGACCACATCGATGCCGACTCCGGCGGGCGCAGTCCGACAGGTGTCATATACAGGCATGTCGATTCACCAAGCAGATATTGAAGGGAAAAGGAGGAGATCATGAAATTGTCGCGTGCATTGGCAGGATTGAGTCTCTTTTTGCTGCTGGCCATGGGGGCCGTGCCGGCCCAGGCCTATGACCTGCCGGCGGTGAACCTGGGGTTCACCAGTTTTCTGGACGGCGGGCCGCCGGCCGGGCCGGGGGTCTATTTTTCAGAATACATCCAGTATTATACATCCGACAAGTTCACCGATGAAAACGGTGATCGCTTGCTGCCGGATGCGGCCAACGAGGATTTGAGTGCCTGGATCAGCCTGACCCAGTTCATCTACCAGTCCGACCAGACCTTGCTGGCTGGCGGCAAGTGGGGCCTGGATGTCATCGTGCCCGTGGTAAGCTTTGACCTCGATTACGATTTCAATCCCGGTGGTTTCCCCGAAGACAACGGTACCGGCCTGGGCGACATCCTGATCGGGCCCTACCTGCAGTGGGACCCCATCATGGGCCCCAACGGCCCGCGCTTCATGCACCGGGTGGAGCTTCAGGTCATTCTGCCCACGGGCAAGTACGATGAGGACAAGGCGTTGAACCCCGGCAGCAACTTTTTCTCTTTCGATCCTTACTGGGCCGGCACCCTGTTCATCACCCCGCACTGGACCGCATCCACCCGCATCCATTATTTGTGGAACGCCGAGAACGACGACCCCAATGTCCCCGGAGCCGACGACAGCCAGGCCGGCCAGGCGGTGCATCTCAATTTCGCCACCGAATACGAGGTCATCCCGCAGAAACTGCGGGTGGGCATCAACGGCTACTATCTCAAACAGGTCACCGATTTCCAGGTGGACGGCGAAGATGTGGATGACAGCCGGGAGCAGGTGTTCGGCATCGGCCCGGGCCTGCTGTGGCACATCAGCAAGGACGCCCACCTGTTCTTCAATACCTATTTCGAATCCATGGCCGAGAACCGACCCGAAGGGACCCGGCTCAATCTGCGCCTGGTATACCATTTCTAGCAAGCAGCGCTTTGCGAATGAGAGAGGGGCGGGGATGTTCCCGCCCCTCTCTCATTATGTCGAGAAGGCCCGAATACTTACACGGATGCCGATCCCTTGAGGATTTCGCCCGGACCCGGAGAAATCGTACGCAGGTGCACATCCCGCTGGGGAAAGGGAATCTCGATGCCGGCCTTGGCCAGTTCGTCGAAGATGGTGAAGTACAGGGAGCTGCGCACCATGCGCTCGGGGGTCGTCTTGACGTTGATCCAGACCATCAGGTTGAAATTGATGGCGTTGTCCCCATAGGTGTCGAAACGCACCACGGGTGGTTTTTCTTTTGAGATAGTGGGTTCGGCCTGGGCGGCGGCCAGCAGAATGCGCTCCACTTCACGGGGATTGGCATTGTAGCTCACGCCCACCGGCACCGTGATGCAGATCAAGGGAGAACCCAGGGAGTAGTTGACCAGGGTGCCGTTGACCAGTTCGGTATTGGGGATCAGGTACTCGATCCCCATGCGGGTGCGCACCTGGGTGGCGCGCAGGAAGATGTCCGTGACCATGCCCATGGTGCCCGAGACTTCGATCCAGTCCCCCTTGCGCAGCTTGCCGCCGAAGATCAGGGTGAAACCGCTGATCAGATTGGCGGCAAAGGTCTGCAGGCCCATGCCGATGCCGATGCCGATGGCGCCGGCGAACACCAGCAGGAAGCGCAGGTCCAGTCCCACCACGTTCAACGCCACCAGAAAACCGATGGCCAGCAGCAGATACTTGAGAAAGGTGTTCAGCGCGTATCCCAGGCCGGGTTCGATGCCCACGGCGGGGTAGATGCGGTAATCCAGGTAGGCCTGGGAAAAGCGCGAGAGAAATACGAAGAAGACCACGATCAACGCAGCCTTGATGAACACCCACATGGTCACGCCGTTCTGGCCCAGCATGAACACCGGAAAGGACATCATCTGTTCCAGCGGGCCCAAAAGCCCCAGCAGGTTGAGCACGATCATGACGGTTCCCAGGATCGTCCCATAGACCAGCAGATTCTTGATCGAGCGGAAGGCCAGGTGGGCGGCCTCGTCTTCCGGGTCGGTGCGCTGGTGCCGGCGTTCCAGGGCGTTGATCGTCAGGTGATAGACCACCATGATGAGCAGGTATGCGGCCACCGAAGACCAGATCTTGGCCAGCAGCACCTGGCCTAATGTCCGGTACCCCAGACTCCAGAGCAGCGCCAGCAACAAGGACAGGACGATCAAGGGAAAGTAGAAGCGCCGGAAGATCCGCACGAATTTCTGATAGCTGCGCTGGGGCAGGTCGGGCAGCAGGGAGAGCAGCGCTTTCTTCTTGAGCGCCAGGAAGAACAGTGCCAGGACGATGGACAGGGAGATGGCGAAGCGCAGCAGGGATAGTACATCCTTGTCCAGTTTGAACGCCTCGGCCGACCAGAACAGACCGATGCCGAAGAGGATATAGAGCACTGTCAGGCGGGCGAAGCGAAAAATCGATTTGCCGTACTGGGCGGCGCCCTTGATCAGGCCATGGGTCAACAACTCCCGCAGCGATCCGATGATCAGATCGGCGATGACCCACAACCTGATGAGCCGGCCGGTGAGTTGGAACCAGGGCGCATCGTAATGCACCAGGGCATAGAGCAAGGAAAAGACCGCCAGCAAGATCAGGGGGAGCAAGGCATCGACCACCACCTGGATGGCCGGCAGGATATAAGGATAGATTTCCTTGGGGATTCGGTTCTGGATCGGCAGGATTTTGTGTCGGATGCTCGACATCAAACGCTTTTTGCCGATGAGGCCGGAAACCAGCAGGGCAATGAAACTCATTACCAGCAGCGAGCTCACCAGGCCCAGCAGGCGCCCCTGTTCCGCGACTATTTCCATCCATTCCGGAAAGCGCAAGGGCAGTCTCAACAGCCATATGTTCAGCTTCGTGACCGTATTCCAATCGAAGCCCAGATCTTCTCGCTGGAAAAGGGAGCGCGCCTGTTTTTCCAGTTGTTTCCGAACTTCGCCGGCCTGGCGCGCCACGGCATTGCCCATGTCTTCAGAGAGACCGATCCTGGGCGAATCCTCCGGCTTTTCGGCGGCCTTTTCAGCCGCAACGGCCGCGGTGACAAGCGGTGCGGCCGAGAAGCAAAGGGTCAGGCAGACGCAACATGCACACAGTACCAGCCAGTAGGTTGTTTTATTCAGCGTTCGTTCCATAGAAACACCCCATTAAATCTCAAAGGAATATCCTCGGCGGCACATGGCCCCATAACCTGCGGATGAGGGCGCATACTATTCAATTGCTTCCAAGAGCGTCAACACAAGAGTGTGGTTCCGTCATCGGACCTGGTCCCCGGCCTTTTCTGAGGGCGGTTGCACCGGATTGAAATAATTTTTTAAAGTGTAATCTTTCAGGTGCGTTGTTTCGTCTCAAGGCCGCGGCAAGGCCGGTCGCCGGACCCGGCCGTGGGACAAGTTCGGCTTCAGTTCATAAAATCAAGCCCGATGCGAGTAGGCAGAGGGCGACCAGGAGGGGGTCATCATCGTCTCCCCCCAGGGGATCAAGGGGCATTGGGACGACGGGCGCGGTGTGGTTTTCCAGAGATGCAACGATATCTCCCGGTTGGTTGACGTGGACTTCTTTCCCGGGCTCATCGATCAATTCATCGCCAGGGGCGAGACCGACCGCCGCCGCATCTACATCACCGGCTTATCCAACGGCGGCATGATGACCCATCGCCTCGGCATCGAGCTGTCCGACAAGCTGGCGGCCATCGCACCGGTGATTGCCAACATCCCCGCAAGGCTTGCCAACCGCAGACCGGCACGGCCGCTTTCGGTGCTGATCACGAACGGTACCGCGGATCCGATCATCCCCTGGGGCGGCGGCGAAATGCGCAAACTGGGGCGGGACTATGGCAAGGTCCTGTCCACGCCCGAAGACGCGCCATCCAGCTCCGAAACGTTCTCTATGCTTTCGGGTCGTTGAGCTTGGTAAAAAGGTGGTGATAGATGTCCGAGATATAGACGATTCCGACCGGCTTCTGGCCCTCGAGCACCGGCAGGCGGCGGTACTTGTTGCGCACCATGCGGTCGAGCAGCACCATCAGGTGTTCATCCGGTGAAGCCCAGACGACGTTGGTGCTCATGATTTGTTTGACTTTCTTTTTTTTGAGTTCGCTGACCAGATTGAGCAGTTGCCCCCGCCATTCAATCTCTTCGACCCTGAAGCCGAAATTCAGAAACGAGGGGCGTAAGTGGTAGAGGATGTCGAACATGGTGACGACGCCGGCCAATTCGCTGGAACTGTCCACGACGATGAGGCTGACTGTCTTGTGGCCCGTGGCCCGGACTCTGCCGTTCAAGATCATCTCGATGGCTTCGCTCGCCGGTGCACTGGAGTGAATCTTGTCGAATTCCTTCACCATGATGTCTCGCGCCAGAAATGTCATACCCCTGCTTCTCCTTTTTCGTGAACAGGTTGATCCTGAAGAACCATCTTATCGTCCGCGTCCATCCATACGGGAAACGCTTCCCGATATCTTTCCAGCAAGCCTCCGTCAAGCGTAACGGTGAAAATCCGTTCATCTCCGATCGGTTCGAAAAGGTGTTCCCCCGTGGGGGCGATCACCGCCGAATGGCCGTCGTGGGCCAGCCCCTTGCCGTCCAGGCCCACCCGGTTGACGCCGATTACATAGGCCTGGTTTTCAATGGCGCGCGCCCGCAGCAGCGTCTGCCAATGAAGCGCGCGCCGGGCCGGCCAGTTGGCCACGAAGAGTGCCAGGTCGTAGGCCTGCCCCAGGTTTCGTGTCCAGACCGGAAAGCGCAAATCATAGCAGATAAAGGGTCGGATGCGCCAGCCGTGGAAATGCCAGGTGATGCGGCGGCTGCCGGCGGTGTAGGCTTTATCTTCGCCGGCATAGCGAAACAGATGCCTTTTGTCATAGTGCGCGAGAGCCCCGTCCGGCAGGGCCCAGATCAGACGGTTGTAGTAACGGCCGTTCTCCGCGATCATCAGGCTGCCGGTCACCACGGCGTCCTTGGCCGCCGCCATGCGCCGCAACCAGGCCACGGCCTTACCGCTCATGGGTTCGGCCAGACGATGGGGGTTCATGCTGAACCCCGTGGAGAACATCTCGGGCAGCACAATCAGGTCGGTGGACTGGTCGATCTTTGCGAGCTTGGCGGTCAGTGCGTCCAGATTGGCGTCGACATCCTCCCAGTCCAGCGCGGTTTGTACAAGTGTGACGGTCAGATCTTGCATAAGCGCTCCGCGGCCTGGATCAGGGTCTGGTCCTGCTTGGCAAAACAGAAGCGCAGCACCCGGTGATCCCGGCGGTCATGGTAGAAGACCGACGGCGGTATGGCGGCCACGCCATATTGGGTGGTCAAGCGTCGGGCATAGGCCTCGTCCGGAGTGTCGGTGATTTCCCCGTAATCCATCATCTGAAAGTAAGTGCCGGCACAGGGCAGGGGCTTGAAACGAGAGCTTTCCATCAATTTCAGAAACAGATCGCGCTTGCGCTGGTAGAAAACGGCCAGCTCCCGGTAGTGATCGGTGTGCGCCATGTAATCGGCCAGCGCCATCTGGATGGGGGTGTTGGAGGTAAAGGTCAGGAACTGGTGGATCTTGCGGAACTCCAGACTCAAATCCGGGGGCGCGACGCAATACCCGATCTTCCAGCCGGTGGCGTGGTAGGTTTTGCCGAAGGAGCTGACCACGAAGCTCTTACGGGCGAGTTCCGGATAGCGCAGCATGCTCTGATGCTCCCGGCCGTCGAAGAGAATGTGTTCGTATACCTCGTCGCTGAGGATGAACAGATCGCGACCGGATACGATCTGGCGCAAGGCGGCCAGATCGGCGGCCTCCAGGACCGTGCCGGTGGGGTTGTGGGGTGAGTTGAGGATGATCAGACGCGTGCGCGGGGTCAGGGCGTCGCCCAGGCGATCCCAGTCCATGGCGTATCCGGGAAAGCGCAGGGGAATGAATACCGGGATGCCGCCATTGAGCTGGATGGCCGGTACGTAGGAATCATAGGCCGGCTCCACCACGATCACCTCGTCGCCCGGCCGCACCACGGCGCTCACGGCAGCGTAGAGCGCCTCGGTGGCGCCGGAGGTGACGGTGATGTCGCTTTCCGGGTCGATCTTGGCGCCGTAGAGCCTCTCTGCTTTTTCGGCGATGCGTTGGCGCAGCAGCGGCACGCCCTGCATGGGGGCATACTGGTTGAACCCCTGGCGCATGTAGCGGCTCACGCCCTCGATCAGCTCGGCGGGCGCTTCGAAATCCGGGAACCCTTGGGAGAGGTTGATGGCCCCGTGATCCACGGCCAGCTTGGACATGACGGTGAAAATCGTGATGCCCACATCGGGTAGTTTTGAAACGAGAGACATGCAAATCCGCCTTTTAAGATGATTGCGACGCCACCGGCTCATCCGTTGCCGGATAAGCCTCCTTCCGTGCCATAATTATCTGCCATCTTTTTCACCTCTTCCGCCACCGCTGCCCGCAATGCTTCCGGCGCCAGCACCGTCGCCCCGGCGCCCCACTTCAAGGTCCAGTACTTGATCTCTTCCAGGCCCGCCACCTGTGCGCTGAAAATCAGGCCGCCGTCGCTCTGGTGCTCCAGAATCTGGGTGGGGTGCCACACCCTCTCTTCGATGTAGCCGGCGACGGCCGGCGCAAAATGGATGCGCACCTGAACCGTCTCGCCCTGGAAGACGCCGAAGCTGGCCTGCATGAAGGCGTTGGCGTCGAAGCCTGCGGGCGGTTCGAAGCGCGAATCCAGGATCTCCAGTCGTTCGATGCGGTCCACCGCGAAGATGCGGATGTCGCCGCGCAGCTCGCAAAAACCGATTACATAGAAGGTTTCATCATAGAACCAGACCTTGTACGGCGCCACCCTTCGGCGGGTGAGGGCACTGCGGTGCATGCTGAAATAGTCGATTTCGATATGACGCTGCTCCTGGGTGGCCTGGTTGACCAGGTCCAGGATTTCCTGGAAGCGCCGGTAAGGCTTGTGGGCTTTGACGCCCACCTCCAGGCTCTGCGAGAGCTTGTCCAGGTAGGCCGCATATTCGGGGGGCAGGGTGGCCCTGACCTTGTCGAACAGAGACGACAGGGAATCGAAGATGGCCGTGCCCTGAAGCACCTTGAGCATGTTGCGGCTGAAGTAGAGCGCCATCAGTTCGGTGAGGCTCAGGGGCAGGGGCATGGTCCGGCGGCCGGTGCCCAGAACGCTCCAGAAGGTCCTGGCGCCCGCCTGTTCGGTGAAAAGTGGGAAGCCGGCCATCTGCAGGGCTTCCAGATCACGGTAGACGGTGCGTGAATGGCATTCCAGCTCAGCCGCCAGTTCGCCCGCCGACTTGCCACGTGGGGAGGCCATCAGGCTGTGGATGATTTTCCATTGGCGACTGAGTTGATCGCCCCGTGCCATGAAACCCCTTGAAACCTCTTTATGTTTGGGAGGCCTGTTTGGGACGCATCTCGAAGAGCAGGATGGTCCGCGTTTCATTCTCGGCCCGCAGACGGGTCTTGCGCACGCGCACGTCGAAGATGGGGGCCATGCGTTCCCAGAAGCGCACCCCTGAGGCCCGCACCCCTTCGGCCAGCACGATCTTTCCCTGGGGCCGCAGGTATTTATGGAAGACGCCGGCCAGCATATCGATGATCTGGTCGCTGTAGACGATCTCCGAGCCGATGATCAGGTCGAACCGGCCTTCCAGTTCGCAGCGGCCCCAATCCAGCGGGCAGATAACGGCGCCGGGGCAGTTGTTGAGCAGGGCATTGGCCTCCAGGAACGCCAGAGCATGGGGATCGTGCTCGGTGATGGTCACACGGTGGCCGAATGCCGCGGCGGTAATACCGGCCACCCCCAATCCGGCGCCCAACTCCAGGATCTGCAAGGGGGGATCGGTGGGCAGCCGGGCCATGTAGTCCGCCAGCACCGCGGATGCTTCCCAGATCTTGGCCCACAACGGAAATGCCTTGAGAGGGTCTTCGGCATCGATAAAATGGTCGATTTCTAAGGGTTTGATGAATTGCAGCCGCCGACCGTGGATGGTGAAGGGAACGGTTTCGGTGGCATAGCGGCCGCAAATATCCGGCGAGGCGGCGATTGCGTTCATATGATTCTCCCTGCTGGGGCGCCAGCGATCATGTCCATGCGCCTTGAACTGGCGATTTATAGCCGCTGCCCGAGGGTTTGTCAAAAAGAGACGCCGTCTGACGGCAAGGTTTGCCGGGGGAGTTGACATCCCCGCCGGTGGAGTAGCAATATGACTGGAGCATTCAGCCTCTGGAAAGAACGCGATTCCCCGTATCGGGAACGGACACCAATCGTCGGAGTTACCTGATGGCTACCGTCGGCTTTCTCTCGAAGGCAGAGTTCAACGCCCGAGCCTTGCTGCTGGGCGAGCGCATCGATCTGCGCGCCCTGGAGACCACCGAACGACTGGCGACCAATCCTCTGACCCTGGCCGTGCAGGGCGGTGGCATGGCGGTTCTGTTTCGGTATGGGGTGGTGGTGCTCTTCGATGTGGCCCCCCTGGAAGAGGCGGCCTTTCTCGCCCACCTGGGAACTTACGTGCTCAATGCCTTCCCCAAGCCGGAGACCGAGGTCCTCAAGCTGCGCATCGACGCCGAATTGCGGGACACCCTGCAGGGCGATACGGTTTTCATCGAGACTCCGGCCACCGAACGGTTGCAGGTCATCGCCGACATCCTGGCCAAGAGCGTGATGCTGTCGTTGTACGAGTCCAGGATCTCCCAGAACTTCGACCGCGTCGAACCGCTCTCCGTGTCCCTGGCCCAGGCCGGACGATCGGGGCGTCCGGCCCGGGAACTGCTGCAGCACATCGGCAACGCCCTGCTCAGCGAACACATGATGGTGGGCCGGGTGGAGGTGAGCGAAAAGCCGGAAATCCTCTGGGAATTCCCCGATCTGGAAAAACTCTACCTGCGCCTGGAATCGGAGTTCGAACTGCGCGAGCGCCACCTGGCCCTGGAGCGCAAGCTCAATCTGATCTCCCGAACCGCCGAGACCCTGCTCAAGCTGCTGCAAAACAACCGCTCGCTGCGGGTGGAGTGGTATATCGTGATTCTCATCGTGGCGGAGATCCTGCTGACCCTTTACGAGATGTTCATGCGCGCGCAATAGGGCAGCCGTCAGGGGTGCGGCGCCACGGTCTGCAGGTAGCTTAGAAAGTATGGGTCGGCCACTGATTCCTGATAGGCGGTCAGGGCTTCGGGGGATGAGTTGACCCTCAGGTTGCTGTAAGTTTCATCAGGGTTGGCCCAGCGTTCATGCCAGAAGACCACGGCCTTCAATCGTGGATAGTTGGTCTTGAAGCCTTTGAAGGCGTCGCGGATGAATTCCGCCTTGTTTCCCGAATTCGGGAATTCGCCCACCCCCCACTCGGCCACGATCACCGGCTTGGCCGGGTCCAGGAGGCAGAGTCGCCGATACGGTTCGTCCATCACTTGCGCGAAGCGTGTCCAGGGGTTTGCCCCAAAAAGCTTGCCATAGGCGCTGAATCCCAACCAGTCCACATAATCCGGGCCCGGATAGTACTGGTTCATCTGGTTCCAGGGGTCATTCGGGAAGGAGTAGTTGTTGGCATGGAAGACCCACTGGATCTGCCGGGCGCCGCGCGCCCGCACGCGATCGACGACATAGCGATAGGCGCGTTTGTACAGTTCCGGCCCCGTCGGTTCTGGGGGCTGTGGGTCGCCAGGCTGCACTTTGGCGTTGTAAAAGCAGCCGGACCAGGGAAACCAGTTGCCGTTCATTTCCAGGCCCCAGGAAACCAGCAGCGGCCGGTCGAACGCCTTGGCGCCATCGGCCCACATGTCGATATAATCGTCCCAGCGGCCGTCCAGGATGTTTTCCAGCCGGGCCTCGTCCGGGCCCCGTTCTTCCATATAGGGGCTTGTCCAAGGGGACCAGAAGATCAGGGGCAGGGCCTTGTGGCGCGTGATGAGCGCCACATTGCGCGCCGGGAAGCTCTTTTCTCCCCAGAAAGAGGCGGAGGCGATAATGGCCTGGTGTTTGCCGACCATGGTTTCGAACTGATCGATGCCCTCCAGGGTGACGTGATCCTCTTTATCGCCGAACTCGATGTAGGCGCCGGTATAGATGCCCCTGGAAGGCAGTTCCAGCCTGGCCCCCCGGGCCGCTTCCGCCGGTATCGGGCGCTTCCCGGCCGTCGGTTCGCCGCAGGCGGTCAACCCTGCCAGGAGGCATAATCCCAGCAGGCATGCGTGCCGAATTGTCTTCAGGAGACGTGTCATGACCGATGGCCTCCGGACATGGGCACCGAGGCGGTGCGCTCCAGTTTGCCCCACCCCACCATGGCGCCCTTTATGGCCCTGGATATCGATTTCCAGACCACCCAGCCCAATAAGGGACGGTAGAGCAGCCGCATGGGCAGGCTGATCCAGGCGCGCCGCAGGGGCTCGCCCTCCAGGCCGCAGGCCAACAAGGCCAGCCCCAGGTCCATCAGCAGAAAGATCACCAGGAAGGTCCATACGGTACCGCCAATGCCGAATAGCAATGATACTATCAGCATTAAGTCCACTATCGGCACGATGGCGACCAGCAGAATCTGGAAAAACCAGACACCCGGCAGGCTGAAAAGGGCCAGGGCCCCATAGCGCGGCTGGAACAGCAGATCCCGGTGTTTCCACAGGCATTGGAGGGTTCCAAAGGCCCAGCGGAAACGCTGACGCAGCAGGGTGGGGATCGACTCGGGCGCCTCGGTCCAGGCCCGGGCCTGCGGCTCGTAGGTCACGCGCCAGCCGAGGCGGTGGAAGCTCAGGGTCAGGTCCGTGTCCTCGGCCAGCGTGTCGCCGCTGATGCCGCCGGCCGCCTCGACGGCATCGCGCCGCCAGGCGCTCACGGCCCCGGGCACCACCGTGATGCAGTTGAGCTGGTGATAGGCCCGGCGCTCCAGGTTGAAACCGCAGATATACTCCAGCTCCTGGCAGCGGGCGATGAAGGTACGCAGATTGCCGACCTTGACATGCCCTGATACGGCCGCCACGCGGTCGTCCTGGAAATGGGCCACCAGCCGCTCGATGGTGTCGGGGGCGAAATGGGTGTCGGCATCCAGCGTAACGACGAGGTTGTGTCGCACTGCCGTCATGCCCTGTTGCAGGGCCGCCGCCTTGCCCTGGTTGGGCTGGCGGATGAGCCGCAGACGCGGATCGCCGTCGGCCAGGGCCTCCACCTGGGCTGCCGTGTCGTCCCGGGAGCCGTCATCCACCACTACCACCTCAATGGGCCCGGCATAGTCGGTGGCCAGCACCGTGGACAAGGTGCGGCCGATCACCTTGGCTTCATTGTAGGCAGGTATCAGTACGCTCACCGGCGGATGAAACGCGGTTTCGGCCGACGCGTCGATTCCGCGCGGCCGGCGTCGGTGTCCGGCGGCCAGGGCCGCCACCACCATCGTGCGCAGAACCACCATCAGGGTGGCCACGATCATGAAGGCCCATACCAGCTCCTCCGTCACATGCAGCAGATTGAACGCGCTGTCGGTCACCACGCGCATCATTTGCTGCCCCTGGGGCCCGGAAACCGGCATGAGCTGCTCCGATGGCAGGTGGAGCAGGTCGCGCAACGGCACGATCCGGTCGCCGCGTTCATAGAGCCAATCGAGGATCAAGGGCAAGGCCTGCACCGTCTGGCGCCGATCGCCGCCGGCGTCGTGCATCAGGATGATGTTCCCCTCTGCTCGGCCGGTCTGGACGTTCCTGAGGATGGCGTTCACGCCCGGCCGCTTGTGGTCCTGGGTGTCGATGGTGTTGGTGACGGTCAAATAGCCCAAATCCTCGGCGATCTTAATGGGTAGAATGTCCTCCGGAAGGGTCATGTGATTGTCCGCGCGGTAGGGCGGCCGAAACAGTACCGTGGCGTGGCCGGTGAGTTTTTCAATGAGCCGCTGGGTCGCGTTCAACTCCAGGCGGACGCGTTCGTCGGAGGCCTCCGACAGGTCGGTGTGGGTGTAGGTATGGACGCCCAATTCGTGTCCCTCGGCGTAAATGCGCCGCACGAGTTCGGGGTGCTCTTCCATTTTGCTGCCCACCATGAAGAAAGCGGCCTTGACGCCCCCGGCCTTCAAAATATCCAGGATGCGGGGGGTCCAGCGGGGATCGGGCCCGTCGTCGAACGAGAGCGCCACCGCATCTTCCGGCCCTTGACCCTGGTGCCAGACGGTGAGGTAAGCGGGAAACCGTTCATACTGCATGGCCACCAGGCCGTTGGCCAGCTTCGTCACCTGTCGGCGACCCTCGGCCCGATCATCCGCGACGGTGAGGAACTCGCCCCGGCCGATATGGGTGGCGACATCCTCGCTGGGGATCGCCGACAATGCACCCAGATCGGAAGCCGCCAGCTCTTTTTTTTGTACCAGGCGCCAGGCGGCCCATACGCCAGGGTCCTCGCTCCCCAACGGGGATAGGGCCAGGCCGCCCACCGCTTTGCGCAGCGCGGCGCGCGCCTGGTTCAGAAAAGTACCGGCATCCAGGAACCATACTTGATGCTCCCGGCCTGCTTCCTCGTACTCGAAGTGCGGATTCTGGGCCTCGGATTCATAATCAAAACCCGGCAGGCCCGAACGGCCGGCCCGGCTCATGGCATCGGCAAACCCGATGACTTCGGCCCGTGTTTCGCCCTGGGCCCAATCGTAGCCATAGGCACCCACGGCCACCACCCATTGGGACGGCTGGCCATAAGCGGTTACGGTGTCCAGCCAGCCCTGGAACCATGTTTGGGAGGCCAGGGGGCCGGGGGCGTCATCTTCGCCATTCTCATCGTGCAGCAAGGCGATGAACCGGTCCACCCAGGGGGATAGCTTTTCTAATTCGTACAGCTTGATCTCCAGGCCCATGGGAATACACAGCCACAGTTGCAGACCTTCGGCGTGCAGGGCTTGGGCCGTGTCCTGAAGCAGGGCCGTGACTTTGGCGGCATAGGTGGGATCCACCTCACCCCATTCGATGGCCACGCCGCCGGCCTCGCTCTCCTGGAGTTGTCCGATGAGGGCGTGAATAAAGCGCATTCTGCGCTCCGGCGGACCATTGGCCAGAGATTCCACGGCCTCGGGCTGCCATACATCGCCCGTCAGGTTGCGCAACAGGGGCAACAAAGTCACGCCATGCTTGGCGGCGAGTTTCTGGATAGCCGGGTCCGGATCGGCTTGCAGACTGCCTTGACCATCCATCAGGCTGAACCATTCGGGGCAGACATGGGTGAACTGGTCGGCATGGCGTTCGAAGGATCGAAGGCTATTGGGGTCCCAGCTCGCCGTGAAGGCCAGACGGATGGGGGCATCATCCCGGGCGCCGGCGCTCCGGGACGGTTGCGGCATGGGACGTGCGAAACGTATCCAGAGCTGTTTGGTCGCCGACGGCGTTAATATAGTCTGTCTCTCCAGTGCCTTGAGACGCGCCTGGAACGCGGGCGGTGTCAGGCGGGGCATGACGAGCAGGGCGCGCACAAATAGAATGGCGCCGACGAACAGCACGATAATCAGCAGGAGCAGCATCTGGCGCATTTTAGGCCAGCGCTTGCCGACGGGGTCCAGGAAGACGAAACGGTTCTTATTGCCTTGGTTCATACGGCCTGCGGTGCTCCAATGGATACCATAAATATGAACCCATCCTGAAAATACTACCCCCTTTTTTTTAAAACAGACATATTTCTTTTTTGAAAGGTGTGACCGGATCTGTCACACCCGCCTGTTATGGTGCCTCCCAGGATCGGATGTTTTCAACCACATGACATTCAGGAGGAGACCATGACCCGCTATCACGAAAATCGAGACGGCCAGGAATTTTTCGAGTACCACGGCAATACCGCCATCGAACGGATCCGCCGGTACCGGGGGCGGGTGCGGCGGGAGTGGCTTTTTTTCGATTCGGCGGAAGAAGCCGAAGGCTTCTTCAACGAGCATTGCGCCAGCGTAGAGGTGGCCTGATGGGACGTGCCTGGCTCAGCGGGGCCATCGACTGCCTGGTGATGGGTTTGTTTCTGGCCATGAGCGTGGGGCTGACCTTGATCATGTGGCACTGAGGGGCAGGCTCACGGTGATGGTGCAGCCGGGACCGGCGTTGTTGGCGGCTGTCACACGACCGCCCATGGCCTGGGTGAGCTTGCGCACCAGGGCCAGACCGATACCGGTACCGCTGGTGGTGCGAGTCAAGGCGTTGTCGGCGCGATAAAAGTCGTCGAAGATTTTCTTGAGGGCGCCCCTGGCGATGCCCGGGCCGGTGTCGGCCACGGCGATCTGCACCTCGGCTTGCACCACCCGGGCGCTGACCGTGATATGTCGCTGGGCTTCGTTGCGGCCGAACTTGATGCTGTTCTCCACCAGGTTGATCAGAATCTGGAGCAAAGCTTCGCGGTCGAAAGCAAAATCGGGCAGGCCGTCGGCCTGGAATATCAGCTCGAACCCGTCCTGGCCCAGTTTGGGCGCCATGACGGCGCGCACCTCGGCCAGCAGGTCCGCCAGCCGCCCCGGCTGCATGTGCACCGGCCGCTGCTTTTTCTCCAGGCGCGAAAGCTCCAATACATTGTTAATCAGGCGGGAGAGCCGGGCGCTCTCGGACCCGATGATCCCCAGGTAGGTCTGCTCCCGCTCGGGGGTGGCGGCGATGCCCTGCTCGAGCATCTCCACGTACATGCGGATGTTGGTCAGGGGTGTCTTCAGCTCGTGCGTGACGGCCGAAACGAACTGGGAGCGCCGCTCGGAGAGCGCCACCACGGCCCGCACGCTCTGGTAGATGGCCAGCAAGCCGAGGACCACGATGGCCCCCAGGGCGATGAGCGCCGCGTGCAGCATCCGCCGGGCCGCCGAGGCCGGCGCGCCGTTGCCGGACACCGAGGCATGGATGAAATTGAATGGGGCCGGAAAGGTACGCGCCGCCACGATCGGCTCCACTTCCGGTGCCGGGGCGTCCGGCTGGCCGCCGCGCAGGACCGTCAGCCGCAGATGGGAAAAGCCGGCCATGGGGTGCGGATCGAAGTGCGTGCGCGCCAGGTGTTCCAGAAACGGCGCGACCTGCAGCACGAACCCCTGGCGGAAGATCCGGTCGTTGATCGCCACCCTGCGGAAAATGAAAACGCGTCCGTCATCGATGAACACCGATTGCAGCGGGGCGATCTCCACCTGGAATCGCGGATGCGCCCCGGCCTCGACCGCCGGCCCGGCGGGAGCGCTTTCACTATCCCTGCCTGCACTCTGCAGCCGGCGGGTCTGTTCTCTCTCTTCGCGCTGCGCCGTGGCGGAAGCCGGTGCCGGGCTGTCGGCCGCGCTGCGCTCCTTGGCGCGCCACGCCTCATCCCTGGCGACGTTGGCCGCCTGGCCTAAAGTCAACTCTTCCACCCGGACGCTTTTCTGGCCCAGGGCACCCTTGGCCGGCTTGCCCTCCGAAGGCGTCAGGTAGCGGTCGGCAAAGCTCTTCTGGGCAGGCGCCTCCTGTTTTTTTACTATCGGCGCCGGCTTTTCCGGCTCGGCGCCGGACAGCAGCGCATACTTCTTCTGGTTGAAAATGCGGTTGGCCTCCTGAAGCTGGGCCACGAGCGCCCGCCGGGAAGCGGGAACCTGCCGCAGATCATCCACCAGCGGCGTTTGCAGCGATCCGTCGGGGTTGTTTTGGAGGTAGCCGAGGATGAACGTTTCCCGGGGTGGCTCGGCCAGAGGCGACGACTGGATCGGTTGGCCCATCGGGGCCAGCGTATGGCCGTAGGCTTCCACCGAACGGCCCTCCTCCCGCCGCACCAGCTCGGCCAGCTCCTGCTCCATTTCATCCAGCAGGGTCTCGGCAAAAAAGCGCAACTGGCCCAGCTCTTCCTGGGCCACGCCCGCATAGGTGCGCCAGATCACGAACGAGAGCGGCAGGCATAGTGCTGCGAAGAAGATCAAAATGTAGAGTTTGATCCGGGTCATGGTTGTCGCCGCCATCAAATCGGATTGTCTTGCGTTTTCTGCTTTCCGCTTTCATCCCGCCAGCGATAACCCTCGCCGCGGACGGTCTCGATCAGGCCATGGGCCTCATTCAACAAATTGAGCTTCTTGCGCAGCTTGAGCAGGTGGATATCCACGGTGCGGGTTTCAATGGCGCCGTCCACATAGTGCCATACCTCGGTGAGCAGCTCGCTCTTGGGCACGATGCGCGCCTGGTGACGGTGCAGGTAGGCCAGGATATCCATCTCCCGCCGGGTCAGCTCCTGGACCTGGGTACCGCAGGTGGCCCGCAGGTTGCGGCCGTCGAAGCGCATCTCCCCGTACTGGATGCACTCTTCCCCCAGGGGCTTGCCGCTGCGCCGCAGCACCGCCTCCACCCGTACCATCAGTTCGCGCAGGGAGAACGGTTTGCTGACATAGTCATCGGCGCCGGCCTTGAAACCGGTGACCACATCCGCTTCGGCACCCTTGGCCGTGAGCATGATGATCGCCTGGGTCGGTCTGTCGCGCCGCAACTGCTTGCAGATGGAAAAACCGTCCATGGTGGGCAGCATCACATCCAGCAGCACCAGATCGTAGCCGCCGGATCGCGCCGCCGCCAGTCCCTGGCCGCCGTCGGCGGCTCCGTCGGCGGCATAGCCGTTGAACACGAGCAGATCCTGCAATCCTTGCAGAATGGCCGGGTCGTCCTCGACCACCAGAATACGGGCTTTGGGATGCTTCACACGCGGGCTCCTAGCTTGCACGGTTCACTATCAGTGGCCCCAGCCTACACCATGGCGCCCCCTGCCGCAAAGTAAAAGTTGTGTAAAAAGTGACTCCTAACCTTTTGCAATCCTTTGAATTGTCTTTACGGTCGGCTTTTGTAGAATCGGCCCCAGCAAGCGATAAAAAACATTCCGAAGGAAAGGAGCAGAACATGCGGACATACAAAAAGGGTTTGATCGTTATCGTGGCGTTGATTGCAGTGACCAGTGCGGCCCTGGCGATGATCGGCGCCGGGTCGTCGATGGGCGGCGCGGACCGGGCCGGTGGACAGGTCGGCGACCAGCGGCTCATGGTGGACACCACCCTGGCCCAGGACAAAGTGCTTAAAGGATCGGATGGCCGGGTGGCCCTGGCCCTGGCCCTGACGGCTGCGACCCTGCCCGAATTGCGGGAGAAAACGGTCCAGCCGGTGGACCTGGCCATCGTCCTGGATCGCAGCGGTTCCATGCAGGGAGCCAAAATCGAGGCGGCCCGCCTGGCTGTCCTGCGGCTGATGGAACGGCTCGGACCCCGGGATCGGCTGGCCCTGGTGACTTACTCGGACGGCGTGCAGCTGGTGGCGCCGTTGACCGCCATGGATGAAGGCAGCCGCCATCGCTTGATGGGGATCGTCGACCAGATCTTTGCCGACGGCAACACCAACCTGGGCGGCGGGCTGCGCCAGGGCATCGATCTGTTCATGGGGGCGCCGGCTGCGGATCGTCAGCGCAAGGTGATCCTCATCTCCGACGGCCTGGCCAATCAGGGGATCACCGATCCCGTGGCCCTGGGACAAATAGCCGCGGCGGCCACCGACCACCATTTTGCGGTGAGCACCGTGGGGGTCGGGCTCGATTTCAACGAACTTCTCATGACCACCATCGCCGACCAGGGCACGGGCCGCTACTACTTTCTGGAAGATCCCATGGTCTTCGCCCAGGTGTTCGAAAAAGAGTTCCAGCAGGCCCGCCAGGTGGCGGCTTCCGGCGTGGTGCTGCGCATCCCCCTGGAAAAAGGCGTCACTTTGACCGCCGCCGGCGGATACCCCATCCGGTTGGAAGGCGACCTGGCCGTGATCCCCATCGGCAATCTGGTTTCCGGCGAGGCGCGCAAGCTCTTCCTCAACTTTCAAGTGCCCACCGACCAGGCGCGCACCTTTGCCCTGGGGAAAATCGAGCTGCGCTATGACCGCGGCGGCCAGGAACAGATTCTGGCGGGCTTGCCTGCCTTGACCGTGGCCTGCGTCGACAATCCCCAGGCGGTCGTGGCCAGCGTGGACAAGGATACCTGGGGCGAGCAGGTGGTGCGCGACGAATACAATCAGCTCAAAGAAGAGGTGGCCGAAGAGGTGCGCAAGGGCGATGCCCAGGCCGCGCAGCGGCGCATCCAGAGCTATGAAGCCCGCAACCGCAGCCTGAATGCCCAGGTGGGCTCGGCGGCCGTGAGCGATCACCTGGAGAATGAGGTGAAGCGTCTGCGCCAGAGTGTGAGCGAAACCTTCGCCGGCCCGCCGGCCGCCGTGGCCGCCAAGCAGAAGCAGACTTCCAAGGCGCTGCAGTACGAGAGCTATCAGGAGCGGCGGGACAAGAAATAGACTGAAGAGTGTATGTCGAAAATTGAAGAGGACAGGCAAAGGAGAAACACCAATGGCGATCATGACGCGGTTGTTACGGCTGTGGAAAGCGGATTTGCACGGGGTGATGGATCAGCTCGAGGACAAGGCCTTGCTGCTCAAGCAGTGCCTGCGGGAGATGGAGGGCAGCCTGCACCAGAAGCAGGCGCGCCTTGCGCAGCTGCAAGGGCTCCGGGAGCAGCTGGGCAGGGATCAGGCGACGCGCCTTCAGGAGCGGGAGCGGCTGGAGGCCGACATTGCCCTGGCCGTGCGCAAGGAGAAAGACGAAATCGCCCGCATGCTGATCCGCAAACGCATGCTGCTGGAGGCGGCCCACGCGCAATTGGAAGGCCGGCGGCGCCATCTGGAAGAAGAGGCCCAGCGCCTGGCCCAGACGATCTCAGAACAGCAGGGCCGCTACGAACAGCTCAAGATAAAGGCGGCGGCCTGCTGTCAGCAGGCCGAAGCGCGCACAACGGAAGAAGCCGCCCCGGCGTGGGACGCATCGGCCGGTTCCACCCCGGCCACCGAGGCGGAGGTGGAACTGGAGCTGATGCGCCGCAAGGAGGCCTTGGGCCAGGGAGGTGCCCCATGAATCGACCCATTCGCACGACGGTGGTCTTTGGCCTGATCAGCGCCCTGCTCGTCTATCCCGTGGTGGGGTTGCTGACCGGCCGCTGGGGCGGGGCCCTGGGGTTCAAGCTGGCCCTGTGGCTCGACCTGGCCATCTACAGCGCGCTGCTCGTACGCTGGAGCAAAAGCCGCCTGCTGCCGGCGTTCTTCCCCCTGGGAATTCTTTTGGCGGCGGCCTTATGGCCCTGGAGCCGTTCAGGGTTTTTCCTATTGACGCTGGGGGTGTTGAGCTGGATTCGCAGCGGCATTTGCTTCAAGGCGCCGCCGCTGCGCCTGCTGACCGCGGAAACCGTCGCCATGGCCGGTGGCGCCGGCCTGGTGGCCCTGCTGGGGCCCGCTTCGGCGCTGACCTGGGCTCTGGCGATCTGGCTCTTTTTCCTGGTCCAGACCTTTTACTTTTACCTCATGCCCGGCCTGGAAGAAAGAACACCTGCGCCCCATGACCAGGATGCATTTGAAGTCGCCCTGCGGGAGGCGGAAAAGCTGCTCGGCTGAAAGCGCCGGCGCCGGTCGTTGACAATGCGCATGAGTTCTGACATTTTGATGCGAAGTCGATTCGCCTGACTTCCGCCCGCGAACCGGCGCCGGCCGTCGTCCCATCGAGGCCATGCGTCCGGCGCTGCAGCTGCCTCGGAGCCCCCCTTACGGATGCGCTTCCGCTTTCGCAACAGGGTGAATCGGAACAGTAGAAACCCGGCAACAATCCAACCAGGCAAAAGGAGGCGTCATGAAAAAAGTGCTCAGGTGGAGTGTGTGTGCTCTGTTCGTCGCAGGGATTTTCAGCGTGGCCTACGCCCAGTTCGCCAAGCCCGAGCAGGCCATCGAATACCGCCAGGGCGTGATGCTGGTCATGGCCCATCATTTTGGTCGCATCGGCGCGGTGGTCCAGGACAAGGTGCCTTTCGACAAGGCGTCCGTGGCCAAGGATGCGGAACTGGTCGCCACCCTCGCCACCTTGCCCTGGGAGGCGTTCATGGTTCCCGGCGCTGAAAAAGGCAAGACCCATCTCAAGGCCGAGGCCTTGAAGGATAAAGAGGGTTTCAAGGCCGCGGCCGATGCAACCATGGCCGAGACGGCCAAACTGGCCCAAGTGGCCGCCGCCGGGGAACTGGATGCCATCAAAACCCAGTTCGGGGCGGTGGGCAAGTCCTGCAAGGATTGCCACGAGAAATACCGCTCCCGATAGTTCCATATGAGACGTGCCATTAGCATTACCGAAGCCTTGGAGACGACACTGGGGTTCATTCCTTCGACCGCTCCGGAATTCGTTTCACTGGTTGATCTTGTGGGGCGGATGCCGACCTCCGATCTCTATGCCAAAGTAAACAGTCCTTCCGTCGACGCTTCACTGAAAGACGGCTATGCCGTCAGGTCGGCGGACGTGGCGGACGCCGGTCCAGGGAACCCGATCACCCTGCAATTGGCCGGCCATATCACCGCCGGCCAAAAGACGGGTATTACCCTCAAAACCGGCCAAACGTTTCGGATCACCACCGGTTCCCCCATTCCGGAAGGGGCGGATGCGGTGCTCTCCGAAGAGTATGCCTCTTTGGACGGTCAGCATGTGATCTGTCGAAACACGGCTGAAAGCGGCCGAAACGTCCTGGCCCGGGGGACCGATATCCGCAAAGGGGAGTGCGTGGCCCGCCAGGGCGAGAAAATCACCCCGGCGACTGCCGGTCTGATCACCACCGCCGGTCTCGATGGCGCCCACGTATACAAACGCCCCAGGGTCTGCGTGATCGCCACCGGTGATGAGGTCGTGGCCCCCGGGCTCCCCCTGCCCGAAGGGAAGCTCTATGCCAGCAATGTCATCGAAATCTGCGCCTGGCTTCAACATTTCGGAGTCGGCTTCCAGATCGCCTTCGCCCAGGATCGCCCCAAAGAGATTGCCGCGCTGATCCGGGAGCACCTTTGTGCTGCGGATGCCTTCATTACCAGCGGCGGCATCTGGGGCAGCGAAAGGGATTTGATGCTTCACGTGCTCGAAGGCCTCAATTGGCAGGGATGCTATCATCGCGTGCGGATGGCGCCGGGGAAAGCGGTGGCCTTCGGTCTTCTCGAAAACAAGCCCTTTTTCTGCCTGCCCGGCGGACCGCCGTCCAATGAGATGGCCTTTCTGCAAATCGCCCTGCCCGGCCTTTTGAGAATGTCGGGCGGGCGTTTCCCGCCTTTTCCGCTGATGGCCGCCACCCTGACGGCGGATGTCTTCGGTGATGACACCTGGACCCAATTCATCCACGCGCAGCTTGAAAAAGATAGCGGCGGGTGGCGGGTTACGCCGTTGCGGCAGAAGAGTCGCCTTCGATCCATGGCCTGCAAGAATGCCCTGATCATGCTGCCCGAAGGCTGTGGATACCTCGCTGGCGGCGCTTCCATCACGGTTCAAGTGCTGGACTCCGAAGTTCTCTGCAGCGCTTGATGCCGGTGACATTGCTGTGGCGATCTATTATCGAAGCCAATAAAAGATTCCCGCGATGCACACAGCTGCCATGATCAGGGCGAGCCAGCTCGGCTGCACGTCCGTCATCTTAGGATCCAGAGGGCCCTGCCAGAGCTTGTGGCCGGTGATCATGGGTTTCACCAGGTTCTCTTTTTTTACCAGCAGATAAAAGAGAATGGCGACGATGTGCAGGCAGACCAAGGTGATGATCACCCCGGCGTTAAATTGATGCAGATCGGTGACCCGCGCGGCGGTGGCATCGCTCACCAGTGGATAGAGCGGCCCCTGGGTGGCGATGTCGTCGGTGGCGAAGAGGCCGGAGACAGCCTGGAACCCCAGCGCCAGCAGCATGGCCACGATGGACCAGCCCCCCAAAGGGTTGTGGCCCAGGTGACGCTCGGCATCCGGCCCCAGCAGGCTGCGGGCGTAGCGCCAGGCCGCCGCAGGGCCTCGGACGAAAAGGGTGAAACGGACGGTGCCGCTGCCGATGAAGCCCCATATCAGGCGGAAGAGCAGCAGGGCCAGGATGGTCTCGCCGCTCCACACATGGTACTGCATGGCATTGCCACCGATATTGGCAGTGACGAACGAGGTCACGACCAGCAGCACCAGTATCCAGTGAAACAGGCGTGTGGGCAGGTCCCAGACATTCACCGGCGCTTTCTCAACCGGCGGTGCCGTGGGATCCTTCGGGAAATACGGCATATGCTTCTCCTTCGTTGCGGGCCATCAAACGTTTCCATCGGAAGCCGCCACCAGTGCTGCGACCAGTTCGCGGCAGAAAACCGGAATATCGGCTACCACCCGGCCCCATACCAGGTTGCCATCCCGCAGGGCCGGGGCATCCACCCAGGTGGCGCCGGCATTGACCAGATCGTCTTTTATGCCCAGGGATCCGGTGGCCCGCCGACCGCGGACGATGCCCGCTGAAATGGCCACCAGCCCCCCGTGACAGATGATACCAATGACTTTGCCGTCGCGGTGCAGCGCGCCCACGAGCCCCGTGACCTCTTCATAGCGCCTCAGTTTGTCGGGCGCCCACCCGCCCGGAATCACCAGGCCGCTCAGTTTTCGCTGATCCAGGTCGGCGATGGCGGCGTCGGGCTTGATTTCCAGCCCCCCTTTGCCGCGGACCGGGGCCGACGTCAGGCCGGCGGCGATCACTTCGGCGCCCTCTTCTTGAAGCCGCATGAACGGCACAAAGAACTCCAGGTCTTCAACGCCTTCGGCACATAGGACAGCGATCCGTCTGTTTTTCAAACGCATGGCGACCTCCTGTCGGGTTACTGGATAAACAACTCGTGTTTACTCGCGGCGTAATCTGCGACCCTTATGCGGCGGCATTTTAAAGCAGCTGATGCAACTGCTGCACGAGGCCATCGAGTGCTTCATCCTCAAAACAGAAGCGCATCTTCAAATGGCGTTGGCGCAGGGCGTTGACTTCCGCTTGAACCTTCCGACTGCGCATGATGACATCGGCCATAAGCTGGGCCAGCGTACCGAAATCCGCGGCCTGCATGCCGAAGCGGGTCATCTCGGCCACCCCCAGGCGCAGGGCGCCGGCGGCGGTGAAGCCTTCTTCTTCGGGGGCCGCCTGGTAGTTGCAGATGATGTCGTTGGCTTCCAGGCGTTGGGCGACAGCGGGACCCTGGGCGTATCCCACGCGCACGATCACCTGGTGGGTTTCGGTGAAATCGATGGCCGGGTCGCCGGCCACGGTCAAGCCGCTATCATGCAGGGCCCGGGCAAAAGCCTTGGCATTGGCGATCACCCGGGGTTGATATTCCTCTTTGAAGGCGTTCATCTCCATGGCGGCCACCAGCAGTCCCAGCAGGGTGCCCAGATGGTGGTTGCTCACCGCGCCGGGAAAGGCGCGGCGCTGGATGGCTTCCCACAGGGAGAGCGCCCTGGGTTCGGCCAGATCCAGGCCGGCAGCCACCACACCGCGCTGGGTGCCGAAAAACGTCTTGTGCGTCGAGCCGGTGACCAGGTCGGCGCCTTCGCGGAATGGCTCCTGGAAATGGGCGCCGCACAGGCCCAATACATGGGCCATGTCGTACATCAGCACGCTGTCCAGGCCCAATTCGTCGATCAGTCGGCGCATGGCCGCCACCGGCTCCTTATGCAGGGTCATGCTCTTGCCCAGGATGATCAACTCCGGCCGGTGGCGGGCCAGCAGTTCCCGGCAGGCCCCGACATCCACGGCAAAAGGGTTGTGGGGCAGGGTGGGGAAATTCACCATGGCCGGCCGCTCGGTGGTCGGGTCGCGCATCACGAAATCGCGCAGGGCCCCCATGGGCTGAGCGCTCAGGTGCCCCCCCTTGATGATGTGGTGGTTCATCACCATGCGCAGCCGCCGCTGTTCGCTTTTGCGATCTGAGCGGTTGATATGATCCACCAGGGCGCTGAATACCACCTGGTTGGCCATCTGTCCGGAAACGGGCCGCGTCTCCACCTGGCGGGCCCCCAGGAAAACGCGCATTTGTTCGGCCAATGCCTCTTCCACGGCGCTGATGAACGCGGTTCCCTGGTAGTAAAACACCTCGGCGCCGGCCAGCGCCTTCACGCTCTTGTGTTCGGCGTAGCGACCGGAAGGGTCGCTGACTGAGAGCAGCCGCACCAGGGGCGAGGGGGTCTGCTCCGAGGGTATCAGGTTGATGCAGCGGGTCTGGCGCCACTGGTGATTCTCCATGGCGCGTTTGACCCAAAGGCGCACCTCGGCGAGGCGTCCGGCATCAGCCGCCGCCGGATCGCTCAGCCCCTGGCGGTAGGCGGCCCAGTCCACCGGCCGGGCATGGGGCGGTGCTTCGCTGCGCAGCAAAAAGGGCATCACCCCCGCACGCAGGCGCTTGCCGCGCACATCTACCTGGACCGTATCTCCCTCCTGGATGCGGCTGTCGAGCAGCCCCAGCGCTATCGCACGTTTGCCGCTGCGCTCGCTGGGAACAGATTCTATTCCCCGGCCGTCGAAATGCCAGAAAGGCACCATGGTGCCGCTGGTGACCCAGCCCACGGGGCGATCTTCCTGGTAGACGACCCCACCGGCCCTGGCGATCCCTTTGTCCAGGACCTCCAGGCAGCGGACCTGGTGCGGCAATTCGGCCAGGGCTTCGAAGCGGCCCTCCTGAAAACCTTTGAAGGCTTCGAATTGGCGCAGCAGGGGCGCTTTGCCGATGAATTCTCCTTTGAGGGAAGAAAAGCTCACGGCCGTGCGGGCCAGGGTCAGGGCGAAGATGGGGATGGGGCGGCCTTCGGGGTCGAGCCCCACTTCGTGACCGTAGAGGGGCAGTCCGGCTTCCAGGCGCAACGTATCCCGGGCGCCGAGGCCTACGGGGGTCGCCCCCTGATCCAGCAAGGCGTTCCAGATGGTCGGCGAGTGTTCCGCTGCAAAGAAAAGCTCGAAGCAAAGAGGTTCGCCGGTATAACCGGTGCGGCCGACCCAGATGTCGACCTTGCCTCGATGCGCGATGTTCAGGGCGTTGCGCTGGGGCTCGGGCAATTGGCCCTCGTCAAGGATCGCCGCCAGCATGGCTTTGGACTGCGGGCCCTGCAGACTGAGCATGGCCAGTTCGGCGGTGCGGTCGATGAGTCCTACGGAAGGAAAGCCAGACCGCTCCCGCTGCAAATGTTCCCAATCTTTGGCGCGGTTGGCGGCATTGACCACCAGCAGATATTGGTCTTCGAAAAAGCGGTAGAGGTAGGCATCGTCCAGAGCGCCGCCGTCCGTGTCCGGTATCATGGTGTACTGGCTCTGGCCGACTTCCAAAGCTGCCGCGTTGTTGGAGAGCACATATTGCAGGAAGGGGAGCGCCTCACGGCCGGTCACGATGAAGCGGCCCATGTGGGAGACATCGAAGAGTCCGGCCCGGCGCCGGGTGGCCAGATGCTCCTGCAAAATGCCGGACGGATATTGAACGGGCATCTCCCAGCCACCGAAGGCGACCATCTGGCCGCCCAGTTCCACATGACGGGCATACAACGGCGTGCGCAGCAAGGACTCCATGGGAATCATCCTTTCCGATCCGCCCTTTTCTTCTGTCGGATCCGGGGAAGGTCAAATTGCCTTCGAAAGGCCGCCGGGTCTTCAATGAGATCGATGCCCGCGGCGGTCAGTTCCACGCTGCAAGCCACGAAGGGCGGGCAGCTGCTGTCGTGGGACAAGGTCACCCAACCCTTCTTCTCCATGTAGATGAGGTTCCAGTTCAGTGCCTGGGCATCGGCATCGCAGGCCTCTGCCAGCCGGCCGAGTTCCACGGGCGCCAGGGGCACTTCCTGGAACCAGGTGTACAGATGGGTCAGGATCACCTGTCGCAATTGCCATGCAGGGTTTAATGAACCCAATACAAAAACCCCCGCAGTACCCCCCACAGGAGCGCCAGGACGGTGGCCAGGGCGCAGCCGCCGGCCAGCAGGCGATGGGTGAAAGTCTCTTTCGCCCGTTCCTGGTACCCCAGCAGCAGGCCGAACAAGGCGCCGGCGGCCATGCCGCCGATGTGGGCCCAGTTGTTGATGCCGGGCACCAGGAAGCCGAAGAGAAGAATGGAAAGCGCCCAGACGCCGATCTGCTTGTAGATCACCTGGCCGAAAAGGCCGCCCCGGCTTTTGCCGTAATAGATGGCCGCCCCGATCAAACCGCACAGCGCGGCCGAGGCGCCAATGGTCAGTGGCACGCCCACTATGTAGGAGATCCAGAAACCGGCCACCCCGCTGAGCGTGTAGATGACGAAATAGCGATAGGGGCCGTAGAGCTGGGTGACCAGGGGCGAGAGCTGGTGCAGGACGATGAGGTTGAAGATAATGTGCATCGCCGACCCGTGCAGATAATTGGCGGTCAACAGCGTCCACCAGCCTGCTGAGAAGCGCATGGGGATGACGCCGGTGGCGCCCAGGACAATCAGGCTGTTCTGGTCCGGCGAGAACATCCCCAGCGGATTGAAGCCGATGCCCATGCGACCGGGATTGAGCAGCAGGCTGAAGACATACATGCCGATGTTGGTGTAGAGGATCGCCCGCACCAGAGTTTCGCCGGACCCCCATCCCCGGGTCAGGGGGTTGTTGCGCCAGCGCGCCCCCGGCGTCGGAATGCCGCAGAACGGGCAGCGCGATTCATCGCCGCTGATCAGCTTGCGGCAGTTGGGACACAATATGGAGTTGCGCGCCGGCTTGTTCATCTATCTACCAGTTCCACTGTACCGGATTGTCGTCCAGATGGTCGGTCACGGTGCGGCCGATGCGATCCAGTTCCGCCAGGTCCTCCCTGGAAAGGCGCACATCGCCGGCAGCGGCATTCTGCACGGCCTGCTCGCGGTTGCGCGCCCCGGCAATGGCACAGCAGCCCGGTTGGGCGATGACCCAGGCCAGGGCCAGCTGCCCCAGGGTGATTTTGTGCTTTTCGGCCACCGGGCGCAGCTCGGCCAAGGCCTTTTGGACCCGTTCGTAATGCTCGGGTTGAAAGAGCCGATGGGCCACGCGGTGGTCCCCTTTGGTAAAGGTGTGCCCCGGCCCGAATTTGCCGGTCAGCAGCCCCTGGGCCATGGGGGAGTAGGCCAGTATGGAAACCTGCCGCTCCCGGCAGTAAGGACCGGCATCGGCTTCCAAAGCCCGCCAGAACAGGGAGTAGGGCGGCTGCAGGCTCTCCACCGGGCCGTACTGGGAGATCTCTTCCATCTGCTGACGGTTGAAGTTGGAAACACCGATGGCGCGGATCTTCCCCTGGGTCTTGAGGTCGGTCATGGCGCGCATCGTCTCTTCCACCGGCACCACCGGGTGGCCGAAGGTCCCCGGCGGCCAGTGGATCTGGTACAGGTCGATATAATCGGTGCCCAGGTTCTTCAGCGAGCGCTCGCAGGCCGCGATCACCTGGTCGTACTTCAGATGATTGGAGAATACCTTGGTGGCCAGCACCACCCGGTCCCGCAGACCGGCCAGCCCTTTGGCGATGATGCGCTCCGAGTGACCGTTGCCGTATACTTCGGCCGTGTCGAAGGTGGTGATGCCGGCATCCAGGGCCGCGCGCATGGCCCGTTGGGTTTCATTGTCGTCGATATCGGTCCACATGGCCTTGCCCGCCTGCCAGGTGCCCATGATGACGGCCGATAGTTCGATACCGGTTTGGCCCAATTTTTTCTTCTGCATGTTGCTCCTCCGTGCCCGGAATCAAGCGCAAGCTCTTATTTTGTCACTTGGTTTGGATTTTCCTCTACCTGAGCGCCAGGCGGAAGGCCGCATCCGCATTGTTGGCCTGGGGAAACATCCCCGAATACCCTCTTTCGAAGTCCCAGATCAAGTTGCTCGGGTCCGGCCGGTTGGTGTGTGCCGCTTCTAAATAATGGCGCTCGCAATAGACGCTTCCCTGGTACAGGTACATTTTGGGGCGGCTCGCCATGCAGGCTCCCATGGATACGATGTCACAGCCCATGCTGCTGCAAAAATTCCCGGCGCGCTGCTCCCTTAAAATCGAATCCCTCAAATGCTCCATGCCTTGTCTTGGAATCAATGACATCGGTGCCTCCTATTGCAGTTCCGGTTATTGTATGACCTCGAATCGGTCGCGGCAACATCGCCCCCGAAGGGATGCCTTAACTGTTTGACACTCTTTTTAACACAGTTGTATATCAATTGCATCCTGGAAACCCTGGCGCGGCGGAGGCTTCGAATGAAAACCCATCGGTACTGGATTTTGCTGGCCATCGGCTTGCTGATGGCCGGTTGCGGCCATTTTAGGCAGCCTTCCCAGGAATCTCATCTCGGGTTGACCGAGACCCAGCCGCAACTGGTTGCAGGCTGCGAGATGCTGGGCCTGGTCGTGGAGACGGCAGACGCCGACCAGATCTTCCCCTACCTGGCCCGCGTGCAGATGGTCAAACGGGTCAAAGCGAGAGCAGCCGAATTGGGCGCCACGCACATCGTCTGGTCGCACCAGACCAATGAGTCGGCCGCAGCCAAGGCCTTCAGATGTAAAGGGGACGCTGCCGGAGAGTGAAGAAGCAAATCGCCAAGAACCTTGAATTCCCCACAAGATGACATTCCGGCGGCTACCCAGATGAAGCCCGCTTTCTCCATCGCTGTCCGTGCCCTGGTGGAACATGTGCTGCGCAGCGGCGACCTGCGCTCCGATTTCGGAGGCGCTGCCAGGGCTGAGGAGGGAATGCGCGCCCATCAGCGCCTGCAGCGCCAGCGCCCCGAGGGATACGAAGCCGAATATCCCGTGCGCCTGGAGGTGAGCCAGCCGGACATGACCGTTTGCATCGGCGGCCGGATCGACGGCGTGCTGCGCGGCGGCGATGCAGTGCTGGTCGAGGAGATCAAAAGCACCCTGCGGCCACTTTCCGAAGTAGCGGCCGAAGCGTCCCCCGTCCATTGGGGGCAGGCGTTGTGCTATGCCTACCTGCTGGCCCGGCAGGAGCAGTTGCCCCAGGTGACGGTGCAATTGACCTACGTTGACCTGGAGAGCGGGAAAAGCCAATCCCTGCAGCGCAGCCAGAGCTTTGCAGAGCTAACGGATTTTTTCGACGACCTGCTCGGCCGCTATCTGCAATGGCTGCGTCGGATTTCGCATTGGATCGGCGTGCGCGATCAGAGTCTGGCCGAGCTGGCCTTTCCCTTCGACACATACCGTCCCGGTCAGCGGGAGATGGCCGTGGCGGTGTTCCGTGCCATCCGGGACGGCCGGCAGCTGCTGGTGCAGGCCGCCACGGGCATCGGCAAGACCATGGCCGCCCTTTATCCGGCCCTCAAAGCGCTCGGCCAGGGGCTGGCGCCCAAGGTGATCTTCCTCACGGCGCGCACCACCGGCCGCCATGCCGCCGAGGCCGCCCTGCGTGCCCTGGGCTTTCGGGGCATGCGCCTGAAGTGGGTGACCATGACGGCCAAAGAGAAGATCTGTTTCAACAGCGAGGTCACCTGTTCGCCGGAGTTGTGCCCCTATGCGCGCGGACACTATGACCGGCTCAACCAGGCGCTGGAAGCACTCTTCGAGCAGGACGGCTTCGATCGCGAGGCCGTCGAGCGCATCGCCCGGGCGCACCAGGTATGCCCCTTCGAGTTCTCCCTGGAATTGTTGCTCTGGGCCGACGCCGTCATCGGCGACTACAACTATGCCTTCGATCCCACGGCGACCCTCCAACGGCTCTTCGGCGAAGAGGGCGGGGGGCATGTCCTGCTGATTGACGAAGCCCACAACCTGGCCGACCGCGCCCGGGAGATGTTCTCGGCCCAGCTGGCCAAGACGCCGATCCTGGTCTTACGCCGCGCCTTGAAAGAACCGCTGCCGTACCTTTATCGGACTCTGGGGCGGGTCCACAGCGCCATGACCGCTCTGGGGCGGCAGTGTCGGGAGAAGCCGGAGGGGGTATGGGTTGACAAGAGCGCACCCGCCGAGCTGGTGGCCCGTCTACAGGCGTTTTTGGGGGCGGCCGAACGCTGGCTGCGGCGCAACCAGCAGAGTGCTTTCCGGCAGGAGCTGCTGCGATTCTATTTCGACGGCCTGCAGTTCGCGCGAACCGCCGAGCGTTACGGTCGGGCCTACGCCACCATCACCGAAAGCCGGGGCAGGGAGGTCCAGGTCAAGCTTTACTGTTTGGACCCATCGGCTTTTCTGGGGGAAAGCTGGCGACGCTGCCGGGCGGCGGTGCTCTTTTCCGCCACCCTGACCCCGGCCGATTATTTCCAGACCATCCTGGGCTGCGACGCGGGCATGGGACGCCTGGACCTGGCCTCGCCGTTTCCTGCCGATAACCTGGCGGTCTTCGCCGCCACCGGCATTTCGACCCTCTTCCGGGAGCGGGAAAATTCGTGTGCCGCCGTGAGCCGCGCCGTCATCGATCTGGTATCCCAGCGTCGGGGACATTATCTGCTGTTCTTCCCTTCCTATGAGTATCTGGCCATGATCCATCGCCGTTTCATCGCCGACTGCCCGCAGATCGAAACCGCGGTGCAATCGCCCGACATGGCCGAGGCGGCGCGGGACGCCTTTCTGTCCCGGTTTGCCGAAGAGGTGAGCCGGACCCTGGTGGGGTTCGCGGTCATGGGGGGCGTTTTCGGCGAGGGCATCGATCTTGGGGGCGAGCGTTTGACCGGCGCGGTGATCGTGGGGGTGGGACTGCCCGGCATCGGTCCCGAAAGGGAACTGCTCCGCGAATATTACGACCAGGCCCAGGGGTGCGGTTTCGAGTTCGCCTACCAGTACCCGGGCATCAACCGGGTGCTGCAGGCGGCCGGTCGGGTAATCCGCTCGGAAACCGACCGCGGGGTGGTGTTGCTCATCGACCGGCGTTATGCACAAGCGCGGTATCGTAAGTTGCTGCCGGGCGCGTGGCGCATCCGCGCCCTGGCGAGCGAAGCATCTTTCCGGGGGCAGGTAGCGGCTTTCTGGGGCTGACACGCGTCATGGCACAGCTCCGGTGTCGCCCCCCGAGGGCGTTTTGTTCAGATCGTGGTGCAAGCAGAATAAGAAGCCTAATCGCCGTGGGGAAGAGTTTCTACGCGTCGCTGTTCATCAGGAGTTCGTCCGATTGCCCCAGGCAGTAACGTCGCCAGGCACAGACCGATTGATCGCAATTGACCAGGCCGCGACGAAAACAGTCGGTAACACCTTCGGTACGCTGCAGACTGCGGATCATCGCCGTGATATCGACGTAACGCCTGTTCAGGGCGGCACTTTCGGCCACACCGGAGACACAGGTGGCGGAGAGGGGCCCGCCATCGCCATTCCTCGTGTTGATTGCCGGTTCGAACTTTAGTCGTTCAGCCATTGCCAACATCCAATCCCGCATGAGATGGTATCTTTCATGCCAGCCGGGGGGAAAAGTTTCTCTTTCTCAACCCGGGTTAGAGGGTGAGTTGGAACAACGATGATACCGGGAGAAAGCCCCGACCTTTTCGGGGGTTTCCCCCATGAACTTTTTTTGGAGGGGTGACAAAATTTTATGCCACCCTATTTCGATGTCACAAAATCGCCCGACGTGTCAAGCTCAGCATACGTTCAGGGCACTGGCAAAGGGGGATGCAATCTGGAAGCGGCTCTCTTCCGAAAAATCAACGGCCGTGTAAACGTTGCTTTCGCGGCGTGCCAACTGCATCCCCTGAATGTTCTGAATCAACTGGCAGGTCTTTAAACATTCGTCTTTCGGGAAATTTTTCTTTTGGCAGTCTTTACACGGAGAAGATATCATGAGCGGCTCCTTTCGGCTTGGTGGCGTTAAACCTTTTAAATCATGATAAATATTAAAACTCCAAGCTTATTGAAACCTACTATATAAAAGGGCGGGCGCGCCTGTCCATGAGACCGCGGGTTCATTTTTTTGGGGTGGGTCGGGAAAATCCGGGAGAAGTTCCCGGGTGCAGGTGCCGGGAAGGGGGCCAGATGGGGCGCCCCCAGCGGGTGTTCACTCTTTCCAGAGGTCCACGTCGATCAGGCCCAGACGGGCCGCATAGCGCACCAGTTCCATGGCGCTGTGGATATCCAGTTTGCGCATGATGTTGGCGCGATGGTTTTCCACGGTTTTAATGCTGATGCACAGGCGCTCGGCGATCATGCTCTTGGAGGCGCCTTCGGCCAGCATGCGCATGATCTCCTGCTCCCGGGAGGTGAGCTTGCCGTAGCCGGCATCGCTCACCTTGGCCTCCTTGACCGGTGAGTTCATCAATTTGGCGATCACTTCGTGGGAGATCGATGTGTCCAGGAAATACTCGCCGGAAGTGACGGCCTCCAGGGCCTGGGCCAGGCGCTCGGCCGCCGACTCCTTGACCACGTAACCCGTGGCCCCCGATTGGAAGGCTTCGACGATATAGTCTATTTTAGAGTGCATGCTCAGGATCATGATGCGCGTGCGGGGCAGGTGGTGGCGGAGCTTGCGCGCCACCTCCATGCCGGTTTCATCGGGCAGGGAGATGTCCAGCAGTACCACGTCGGGTTTGAGCTGGCTCGCCTTTTCCAATCCTTCCCGGCCGGTCCCGGCCTCGTCCACGACTTCGAAGCCCTTCTGACGGGCGATGATGGTTTTGATCCCCTCGCGGAACAAGGGATGATCATCAATGATCAGAATGCGCTTCTTCTCGTTCACGGAGTTGCTCCTTGATGGGAATGGAGATGAAAATGCCGGCTCCTTTTTTGGGACGCGAGCGGATGTCGATGGTGCCGCCGAGCAGCCCGACCCGTTCGACCATGCTCTGCAGCCCCATGCGCTTTTCCTTGTAGGATTTGGTGCGCCAGCCGTTGACGTCGAACCCTTTGCCGTCGTCGATGATGCGCAGCATCAGGTTGGGCGAGGAGGCCACCAGGCGGATGGTCACCCCCCGTGCCTCGGCGTGCTTTTTGACATTGTGCAGGGACTCCTGGATCAACCGATAGAGGTTGATCTGGATATCTTCGTCCAGCACGAGATCGTCGAGGCCGGCGGCGATGAAATCGATCTTCAGGTTGTTGCTCTGGGCGAAGTCTTCGCAGTAAAGGAACAGCGTGCGCACCAGCCCCAGTTGATCCAGCCCCGGCGGACGCAGGTCATAGGCCAGGTTGCGCACGTCGGAGATCGAGCGTTGGAGAATGGCAACGGTCTCATCCATCTGGCCCCGCGATTCCTCAGCCATGCCCGACTGGGTGTCGAACAGGGTCTTGAGATGGATTTTCAGCGAAGAGAGGTCCTGGGCGATGTGGTCATGCAGATCCCGGGCGATGCGGTAACGTTCGTTCTCCTGGGCCTTGATCAGTTCGTGGGTCAGCCGTTGGATCTGCCGGCGGCTCTGGTTGCGTTCGGTGGCGTCCACCCCCACCCACAGGAACTCCACCACATTGCCTTCTGTGTTGAATATCGGTCGGTTGGTCCAGGTGACCCACACCCGTTCGCCGTTGCGCCGCATGTTCTCCAGTTCGTTGGTCGGGAACTTATCCGGGTCGCGCATAAAGCTCTGGATCTCGGCGACGATGCTGCGGCCGTCGTTGCGCGTGGTGGGCAGGATCGTATCCAGCATCGAACGCCCCAGAATCTCTGCCTCGTTGTAGCCGAAGAATTGCTGGGCGTATTCATTGAAGAACGTCACGCGGCCCTCGGTGTCGAAGCGGATGATGAGGCTGTTGGCGTTCTGGACCAGCTCGCGGTACTTGGCTTCGCTTCGGCGCAGCGCCTCCTCGGATTGCCGGCGCGCCGTAATGTCCCGGGCCGTGGTGTGAATGCAGGGAATACCCGCCAGGGTCATGCGTTTGCTGCTGAATTCGGCGTAGATGGTCTGACCGTCCTTGCGTCGGATGGCGATTTCGCGGTCGAAGGCGTCGCCCTGCTGGATGCGGTTGAAGTATCGCTGGTAGGCGTTCAGATCGATGACGCTGTACAGGTCCTGGACCAGCTTGTGAACCAGGTCCAATTTGCCGTAGCCGGTGAGTTGGGTGGCCGCATCGTTGGCATCCATGATGCGGCCGTTGGCGTCGCTGATGATGATCGCGTCCCGGGAACCGTCGAAAAGCGTCCGATAGCGCATTTCGCTTTCCCGCAGGTTTTTCTCGATGGCCTTGCGCTCTTCGATCTCCAGGCGCAGCTGGGCGTTGGCGTAGGTCAACTCGGCGGTGCGCGCCTCGATGAGGTCCTCCAGGTGGTCGCGGTGCTTCTTGAGTTCCTCTTCGTTGAGCTTGCGGTCATGGATGTCCATCATCATGGCATACTTGGAGACGCTGCCGTCGATATGCCGGATGGGCGCGTTGACCACCAGGTACCAGCGCGCGTCCCGGGGGCTGACCACCTCCCAACGCACCGTTTCGCCCTTCATGATGCGGTGGTTGATGCACCAGGGGCAGACAGTGGTGCGGCCGAAGGCCCGGTAGCAGAATTCCCCCGTGGCGTCGCCGCCCAGGTGGTCGATCATGCGGTCGTTGAGATATTCGATGCGGTAATCGGCCGAGCAGATGTAGATCATGCCGTCGAAGGCATCCACCATGGCATTGAACAGGCGGTCGTTTTCTTCGAGAATGGCAAAAAGATTCTGGGAGGTGCTGCCCAGGATATCGATGGCCTCGGGACCGTTCCGCAACAACGTTTGCAATTGGGTCCAGGGATTGGTGGAACTCGTGGCGGCATCAATGCTCATGAAACCGATCTCTTCGTCCGGCGTCGCAGACGCGCGAAACTGCGTATGTCCATCTTTCCATAGGAAAAAAGCGCCCCCCAATTTGCCACGAACGCCCTGAAAAAGAAAGGCTAAATTTGGGGCAGGCCACGCTTTACTTGGGCCGATTTTTATGACATTTTGAGCCCGTTTCCGGCCGCCGGTCCAGAGGTTGGCCGATTCGAGAGCCGAATGGCGACAACCCCATCATCAGGAAAATCCATGGAAACCCGACAGGCGATCATCTCTTTTACCCAGAGCGAAAAGGTCAAGAGCGGATTGATCTGGTGCTCCCAGTGCGTCCAAATTCTGCAGAACATGCCGGTGCCTGAACAGCAGGGGGCTTTGCGCCTGGTGCAGGCCTTGATCGCCATGATCGCCAACGAGACCCACCTGGCCCGCCAGGCTTCGGGCGATCCCATCTGGCTGGAGGTGGACAAGTTCCTCAACTCGGCCCGGGTGATGGTGGATTCGGGCGTGGCCCACGAGGCCGATTTCCACTTCACCCATGCCCTGAGCCAGGTCAACCGTATCGGTCAAAAATGCATGACGCTTCTGATCGAACAAAAGCTGCTGTGACCCGCAGCTACAAGGGCAATGCCATGAACTGTCATCTGATCTACGTCACCACCAAGGACAAGGCCGAGGCGCGGCGCATCGGCCGGCACCTGGTCCAGAACCGCCTGGCGGCCTGCGCCAACATCTTCGACCAGATGAACAGCATGTACATCTGGAAAGATGAATTCCAGGACGATCAGGAAGCGGTCCTGATCCTCAAAACCACCGAGACCCGGCTGCCGGAATTGATCGCAGCCGTCCGATCCCTGCACAGCTACGAAGTGCCGTGCATCGTCACCCTGCCCATTCTCGGCGGCCACCCGCCGTTTCTGGACTGGATCGCCGAGCAGGTGGCCCCGCCCCCAGGGCAGGGCTCGTCGGTTCCGGCCGAAGGAGAAGAGATTGCCCCATGAAAGATGATCGCGGTTTATACTACTATCCGTTTCCCACCAACAAACGCGTGCGTATGTATGTGCGCCAGGGGCCCGACGACATCCAGTTCCGCATGTGGAACCAGGATGATCCCAAGATGTGGGAGTCCCACGGCTGGGTGCCCCACGGGGCCATCGTCCAGGCCCAGGCCATGTACAAGGGGGGGGCCTTCGATCCCCGAAAGGCCTATGACAGGTCGCTGGCCGAGGCCCTGCTGAAAGAAGCGTCCTGAAGATTCAATGCAATGAAATGAGGTACGACCCATCCCGGGCAACCTGGCAGGGGCGTCCCTTATTTTCCGCGAACGAACCGGGCTCCTGCCGCTCTATCCCTCAGAAATGGCTTTTCAGGGCCGATTCAGTTATCGCTTGACAAAAATTGATTTTGTAACTGAATATAGGACGAGAGTCCCGTCGAGCGCCTGTTGATCTGAAAATAGACGCTCATCTTTTCCAATCTTGGTTTCGCATACAAAGCTCGGCTGTCCACCCCTCTGGCCCGATCATACCTGGCAAACACCAGACGGGGATGGCTGGATAGCGCACCAGTAAACCTGGCGATAGCTGGCTGGGGCTTATTAACCTGAATCCTTTGGAGGAAAAAGATGAGAATGCGCCTGATTAGATCCAGATTCAGATCCAGAACCACCCTTGTTTCCTTGTCGGTCTTGATTTTCGTGTTCCTGGGTGCGTGCAGTCTCTTGAGCGTTCCAAATATTATCAGTGCGGGGAACAACAAGATCGTGAATCTCGGCGACTCCATTTTCGCGCTGTCGGGCAAGATCAGCGATTACCTGCACAGCTACGCCGGCAAGACCTTTCGCCGCTACGCAACCTCCGGAGCGGAGATCAAAGGCGCCAACATCGTCACTTCGTTCGATATCTATGACCAGTACGCGAAGGCGAAAAGTGATTATACCCCGATTGACACCATATTCATGGACGGCGGCGGCAACGACATCCTGATCCCGGCGGTCGCCGCATTCGATCCTTACAACTGCAGAAGGGACTGGTGGGAGTCGAGCCTCTCTTCGAGCTGCAAGGCGCTCATCGACGATGTGTATGTCGATACGGTCAACCTGCTCAACCAGATGGGCAGAGATGGGGTCCAGAACATCCTTTTCCTCGGTTATTACCATATCAAGAACGGTCTTATCGGCTCGACCACGCTGAATGATGCGGTGGATTACGGCGATAAGCGACTGGCGGCGGCCGTCGCCAACGCCACGGCGGCGAACAATTACCGGGTGTTCATCGATCCGAGGCCGTACATTGGATCTTCCGACATCATCATCGACGGGGTCCACCCTGCCGATTCGGGGTCAAAAAAGCTTGCGGATCTGATCTGGGCCAAGCTCAGAGTATTGCCCTATTAAGATCAGGAATTGAGTGCCACGCGCCGCCACGAGCGCCGATAAGCCGAAAACCCGCCCTCATCCAAAACGCCTCCCGGGCGCTTCTGGATGAGGGCTGTTTTCGTGGCATCGGTGAGTGCGGAGTTCCGCAAAAATACGCTGTCGTTTGTCTGACCAGCTTTGCCATGGAGTAAATATGAAGATCAGCCGTGGTCATTTCGTCATGGCTATTGCCTGCGCCGGACTGCTGATGGCCGCCCTTGCATGGTGGCTCTTTTCGAGGGTGGGAGCGGATGGGAGTATTCGTCCGCACCACCGGACTGCTTCGTCGGACACCCACCGCTCGCCCTCTGGGCGCCTTGACCCAGCCGAGGAAACGATGACGGCCGAGCAGCGCGAGAAACTGCTGGTCGACCGCATGGTGCTCGAACTGCAGCAGCGGTACGCCAAAACCATATCCCAGATCGGGACCCAGGCAAGCCTGCTGACGGTCAAAAGGCAGATCATGGCCATGTTCCCCGAAGATGGGGCAGCGAAATTTCTTCAGATCCTCAAGCGGGCTTTCCCGCAGTATGCCGATCAGGTGATGGCCACCTTGGAAAAGCTGGAACGATACCAGCGTTGGCTGGCGGATAACGAAGGGTCCCTGGCGAAGATGGCGAGCTATGATCGAAAAGCCGCTCTGTGGGAGAAGCAGAGAGATCTCTTCGGGGAAGATGCGGATGAAATTTGGTCCGGCGAGGTGCTGGCCGCAGAAGCAAGAACCGCGGTCATGCAGGATACGATGGCGGAACTGGGGGCATCCTACGACAAGAGCATCGAGGAAAAACTCGATGCCTATCAGGATGCCCTCCGGCAGACCTACGAGAACACGCCCGATGCCCATATCTTGAATGAACGCTTCATGTTGGCAAAAGCTTTTTTCAGTCTCGAATCCGTGCAGGAGGAGCTCAAGGCGATGCCGCCTGAATATCGCCAGTCTAAAATGAACCAGGTCCGCAGGGAAATGGGGTTTTCCGAAGAAGAGATCGATAAAATGCAGCTTGTGGATGAAGCGCGCGATCAGCAATGGGAAACCGGCCTGAAATACTCCCAGGAGCGGGAGATGGCGATATCCCGGTATGATGGCGACGAACTACAGGACAGGCTCAAAGCGCTGCGGGAGAAATATTTCGGGGAAGACGCCGGGACCATCGAGCTCGAGGAGGAAGAAGGCTTTTTCCGCTTCGAACGTCAGCGGATATACGGTCGAAATTAAATCTTCCTCTCCGATTCCAGTAATTCCCCAGGCTGAGCCTGGGGGATTACCGGAAGGGATTTGCGATTGGATCAGGGCAAGCTCACTGCTGACGTGACGTCATCCGATCCGATGTATCTCTACCATGCCGGATCCGGGAGTGTAAGCATGGGTATGGCCTTCATGGACGGTGGCATCGGTCGAGCGCTCATTGGTAGGAACAAATGAAGCTTGACGCCAAATTTGGATCACCGCCGATGTATTTTGGCCAGGTCGGATACGGGCAGAGCGGACGGGTGCGGCCCGCATTTACCGCTGTATCGGTCACGATTTGCTTTGCCGGAGCGATGCCTCTTTCTACCCAATTTTCAAGCGCGGTAAGCGAGTCCCAGCCAGGGGTAAACGCGGCACCGAAGGCATGCCCGGCCCCCGGCACCTCATAAAACCGGGCGAATTTGTCGACATGCCTCGGTCCGAATTGATCCTGCAATTTCTCCCAGTACCACTCGGTGGCGCGGGTGCTGACCAGCACATCCTGCAGGCCGTGGGCAAGCAGCAGTTTGCCACCGCGGGCCACGAACGCCGAGATGTCCGTGCTCGTGTCGAGCTGTCTGCTGAGTTCGCTGATGCGATCCGCATAGGGGCCAGGGTTTTCGGGGTCGATCGAGAGCGTGTCGAACGTGCCGGTTTCGTCCCGCACTACGGCGTATTTCATGAACTGGTCCATAAACGGACTGAGATACGGCATGCTCTGGTTCGCGGGAAGCGCCGGCTGCACCGTGCCAAGCGTCAGGAAGATTACGTAGGGCTGCAATGCGTACCCTCCCGCATCCGCTGGAGTCATGCCCAGATCGGCGCCCCATACGTTGCAGCCGGGGAAGGACTGTAATCCGCTCGCCATATAGAAGTTGAAGTTCGCGGGCGTGTTATAAATATTCAGGGCTTCAATTTGCGCATCCGACAGGCATGTGTCACCGGTGTCCGCGCCTGCGGGGCAGCGCACCACCTGCGGGTCGAAAATTTCGTTGCATTTAGACTGGTTGCTGATGATACCGTCGGCGACACCATCCAAAGCATCGCAAGCGGCCATTGCCGCGTCATAGAGCACCTTGCGCTTCGCCTGGTTGGGATAGGCGCCCGGAGCCGCCATGGCCCTCATAATGCGTTGGCCTTGAAGCAGGGCGCCCATATCGTTCCAGGCCGGATACAGAGCGATGGCACCGTCCCAGTCCGCCGGCCAGCGTTGGATGGCGGCCAAGGCCTCACGCCCGCCGGTCGAGCCGCCCTGGAAATAGGTCTTTTTCGGCTTCTGGCCATAGCGGGCCTTGATGATGAAGAGGGCCGCATCGTGGGTCTTCTTTATCTGGTCGCCGCCGAAATTGCGTTCCGCCTCGTCGTTGAGGCCGAAAAAGTGGTCCTGGGATCCCAAGGGCCCCGCCTGGTGACCGGAGTCGCTGCCGAAGGTGGCATAGCCGCGTTGGATCGGTGTCGGTTTATCCGTTGGACCGAATCCCACATTCCCGGCAACGTTGGGGATTGAGCCGTCGAAGCCGCCGCCGCCGAACGCCATCGCTTTTTTGTTCCAATCAGCAGGCAGGTCGACCTGGAATTTGATTTTCGGCGCGGTGGGGTCCACCGGATTGATTTCGCCCAGTACCTTGCAGTAGGCTCCGGTGGCTCCGGCGGCTGGGATAACGGTTGTGCTGGTGACCAAGCCCCCGGTTGTCGGCAAGCCGATAAATCTGGCGGGAATCACCATACCGTCCGGTTCCGCGCAGAAAACGGCCTGAAGGGTGAGCTCCAGTGCGTCGATTATGGGCGCCTGCTCGGATGCAATAATCCATTTGTGAATTTTGCCTTCGATGTCCTTTGCCAATTTGATTTTGGCAAGCTTGTAATCGTCGGCTTCGAACAGGTCAAAAATTGAATCGACTTTGTTCAACAGCACTTCCCGCTTGTTACCGTGTCTGAATGCTGAGTCCGGAAGCGCGCTGATGAGGTTTCCCAGGTTCGTCAGCGAATCCCATGCGGTATCAGAGGCGGTGGCTGCCTGGGCTGTTGTTACCTGGGCAGAAGGCACCCAGGTTAATCCCAGACTCAAAAGGAACAGAACCGAATAAAGCATCCAAGCTTTGCTCTTTGCTATTCTCTTCATTCTGTCACCCTCCATTTGGAAATATTTTTCAATGATAGAAGATAGTTGAAACTCCGGGAGGCGCTATCACCTTTGCCAGCTGACATTCCTTCTCTCGGCGGCACCTCCTTTCCTGGTTGTGGGTTAATGAGTAATTGGCTCCCTGATGAAAAAGTACAATCCAGAGCCTCCATAACGCTGCGTACATGATATCGAATCAAGCCGTTGAAGCCATGGACAGGAACGATTTGGAGCAAAGTTCTTGTTTTCAGAAATGCTTGTGTAGTTGCCGGACCTCGACAATAGATCCTCCGTCGAGCGCCTGACAGAAAGGGCGTCTTCGTCCTCGAAAGCCATTGCTGAGCACGAGGACTGCGAAAGTGAACAATTCTTGCGGTTTAAACTTCCAGCCACTCCTTGCGCACGGAGTGGTCGTTCTTGATGCTTTCGGG
>CALMNL010000012.1 GCA_937868765.1 uncultured Desulfatitalea sp.
CGCGGTGTCGAGCTACACCTTCAGCGCGGTGAGCGCCAACCACAGCATCAGCGCCCAGTTTAGCGCCCAGAACCAAGCCCCCACCGCCGACGCCGGTCCCGACCAGGCCGCCAATGAAGGTCAACAGGTGATCCTGAGCGGCCTCAACTCCATGGACAACGACGACGGGATCGCTTCCTTCCAGTGGCAGCAGATCCAGGGCCCGGTCGTGGCCCTGAGCAATGCGGCCGCCGCCGAAGCCACCTTCACGGCCCCGGATGTGGCCGAGAATGGCATCTCCCTGACCTTCCAGTTGACCGTCACCGATTTTGCCGGCACCACAGCGGTGGATACCTGCATCGTCAACGTTACCTGGATCAATGAAATTCCCACCGCCAATGCCGGCTTGGATCAAACCGTATCCACCGGCGATCTGGTGAACCTCATCGCCGCCGGCTCCTCGGATCCGGATGACGGCATCGCCACCTATCGCTGGGTGCAAACCCAGGGACCGGCTGTCACCCTTTCCAATGGCGCCGAAGCCCAGCCGACCTTTACCGCCCCCGTGGTGGGTCTGCAGGGCGCCTCCATCGTCTTCGAACTGACCGTCACCGACCAAGGCGGGCTCCAGGACACCGACACCTGCATGGTCACCGTCGAATGGGAAAACGCCCAGCCGGTTGCCGATGCCGGTGCCGATCAGCAGGTCCAGGAAGGCACGGACGTGACCCTGGACGGCTCGGCCTCCATGGACCCGGATGATGGGATCGCCAGCTACGTGTGGAAGCAGCTCGATGGCACCCCGGTGACCTTGTCCGACGCCGGCGCCATTAGGCCGGTGTTCAGCGCGCCCCTGGTCGAGGCGGCCGGGGAGACCTTGACCTTCCAGTTGACGGTTACCGACATGAACGGGTTGCAGAGCGTGGATCGCTGCCAGGTGTTGGTCCAGGATGCCGTCCCGGCCGATACGGTGCCCCCGGTGGTCACCATCGGAACGCCATCGGCCACCACCGTTACCACCAAGAGCTCAAAGATCAGCCTCAGGGGAACGGCCTCGGACAATGTCGGGGTGGACCGGGTGGCATGGGCCAACAGCCGCGGCGGCAGCGGTGTGGCCACAGGCACGACCTCTTGGCGGACGGCCTATATCCGCCTGAGCAGAGGCCAGAACTTGATCACGGTCACGGCCTATGACGCCGCAGGCAACACGGCGACGGATACCATAGTGGTCAATTACGGGACGCGGCGTTAGCCAGAAATAAACGGCGAGGCGCCCTTTTCTAAAAGCGTGCATCACTTGATAAGCAGAACGGCCGGGGATCGCTCCCGGCCGTTTACTTTTTCAGATACAGCGAAAGTCGCTCGGCAAGGATCGCCAAATCGATTTGATTACATCGCCCTTCGGCTGAGGTGGAACGCGGCAGGCAATCGGAAGCGACCAGGGTGGGGCCACCCTGTGCGGCTCTAGGGTAATGAACTTGACATGTTCCTGGATAACCATTAAAAATGCCGACCTATTCTATCGCCCCAGGGAGGATGTAATGGATTACAAAAACACGCTCAATCTGCCGGCCACCGCGTTCCCCATGAAGGCCAACTTGTCCCAGCGGGAGCCCGAACAGCTCAAACAATGGGCAGAGAGCCGGATCTATGAAACGACCCGCCGGATTTCCGCGGGTAAGCCACGGTTTATCCTCCATGATGGTCCTCCCTACGCCAATGGTAACATCCACATCGGCACCGCCCTGAACAAGATCCTCAAGGACTTTATCGTGCGCTCCCGCCAGATGGCCGGCTTCGACGCTGTCTATGTGCCGGGTTGGGACTGCCACGGACTGCCCATCGAGCACAATGTCGAAAAGGAGTTGGGGGCCGCCAAGCGCCAGATGAGCCAGGCCGAGATCCGTAAACACTGCCGGTCCTATGCCGAGAAGTTCATCGATATCCAGCGCGGCGAGTTCAAGCGCCTGGGCGTGCAGGGAGATTGGGATGATCCCTATCTCACCATGAAATATCCTTATGAGGCGATCATCGCCAGGGAGTGCTGCAAGTTCGCCCTCAATGGCGGGCTGTTCCGCAGCAAAAAACCGATTTACTGGTGTTGCAGCTGCCAGACCGCCCTGGCCGAGGCGGAGATCGAGTACAAGGAAGAGAATTCGCCGTCGGTGTTCGTCAAGTTCGAAATGCTGGCCGACGTGGGCGATCTGCTGCCGGCCCTGGCAGGGCGAAAAGTATACGTCGTGATCTGGACCACCACCCCCTGGACCCTGCCGGCCAACCTGGCCGTAGCCCTGCATCCGGAATTCGATTATGTCGCCGTGGATGCAGGACCGGCGGGAGTCCTGATCATGGCCCAGGCCCTGGTGGCCCAGTGCATGGCCGCCTTCAAGATCACCGATTACACGGTGCTGGGGCCGGTGGATCCCCGGGGACTGGAGCGCCGACGCTGCCGGCATCCTTTATACGGCCGTGAATCCCTGATCGTCTTGGGTCGGCACGTCACCCTCGAGGCCGGCACGGGCTGCGTGCACACCGCACCGGGCCATGGCCGCGAAGACTATGAAGTGGGGTTGCAGTACGGGCTCGATGCGTATTCGCCGGTGGACGACCGTGGCTGCTTCACCGATGAGGTGCAAAATTTCAACGGCCAGTTTGTCTTCAAAGCCAACGGCCCCATCACCCAGGCCCTGGAAGACAAGGGGTTGCTGCTGGCGCGGGCCTCTATCTCCCACTCCTATCCCCACTGTTGGCGCTGCAAGCAGCCGGTGATCTTCCGAGCCACCCCCCAGTGGTTCATCTCCATGGAAAAGAACGAACTGCGCAAGCGCTCTTTGTCCGCCATCGACCAGGTGCAATGGATTCCCCACTGGGGGCGGGAGCGCATTTACGGCATGATCGAAAACCGGCCCGACTGGTGCGTATCGCGTCAGCGCGCCTGGGGCGTGCCGATCACCGTTTTCACCTGCGATCAGTGCGGCGCTCCCCATATGACACCGGCGCTGATGGAATCCATCCACGATCTGTTCGCGCAACATGGCGCCGACGCCTGGTTCGAGGCGGCCGCCGACAAGCTGCTGCCCGCCGGCACCGCCTGTGCCCAGTGCGGCGGCACGGCCTTCTCCCGGGAGACCGACATCCTGGATGTGTGGTTCGACTCCGGGGTCAGCCATGCGGCGGTTTTGGAAGCCCGCGATCAACTGCGCTGGCCGGCCGATCTCTATCTGGAAGGCACCGACCAGCATCGCGGCTGGTTCCACAGCTCCCTGCTCACCGCCGTCGGCACCCGGGGCAACGCGCCGTACAAGTCGGTTTTGACCCACGGTTTCGTGGTGGATGCCGAGGGCAAGAAAATGTCCAAGTCCCTGGGCAATGTCATTGCCCCCAAACAGGTGATCGACAAATACGGTGCCGAAATTTTGCGGCTCTGGGTATCGGCATCGGATTACCGGGATGATGTGCGCATCTCGGAGAATATCCTCAAGCAATTATCCGATGCCTATCGCCGCATCCGCAATACCTGCCGCTTCCTGTTGGGCAACCTGAGCGATTTCGACCCCGGACGGCACATGCTGCCGTCCGACCAGATGACGGCCCTCGACCGCTACGCACTGCACGGGCTGCAGGACCTGATCGCCCGGGCCCGCAAGGCCTATGAAACCTACGATTTCCACATAATCTACCACAGCCTGCACAATTACTGCACCGTGGATTTGTCGGCGTTCTACCTGGATATCCTGAAGGACCGGCTCTATACATCGCCGCCTGAATCGCCGGCCCGGCGCAGCGCCCAGACGGCTCTTTACAAAATCGCCGATGCCCTGGCCCGGTTGATGGCACCCATCATGGTGTTCACTGCCGAAGAGATCTGGCGTTACCTGCCGGGCGGCGCCGAAAAAGCGCCCAGCATCCACCTGTGTGCCATGCCCGAGACGGACGAGGCGTTGCGCGATGCGGCCCTGGCCGAGCAGTGGCAGGCTATCAGGCAGGTGCGCGCCGAGGTGACCAAGGCTTTGGAAGAGGCGCGGGTGCAGAAAAGAATCGGCCATTCTCTGGAAGCCGTGGTGAATCTGGGCCTGGCCGACGATCTGTTCGCCCAGGTGGCGCCTTATGCGGCTGAGCTGCGTGCCATTTTCATCGTTTCCGAAGTGCATCTGACCCAAGGCGGCCTCGAAGGTGCTTTCGGGGGCACCGAGGCCGCCGGTATCGCCATTCGGGTGACGCCCGCCGAGAGCCAGAAGTGCGAGCGCTGTTGGGTACACGATCCTTCGGTGGGAAAACGGGCCGAACACGCATCGGTCTGCGACCGCTGCTATACGGCCTTGAAGCAAATGGGGCAGGCCGAATGACTGCTGCTCAAGGAGCGTCCGCACTGATGCCTTCCAAATACATCCGCTTCATCCTGATCAGCGGGCTGGTGATCCTCCTGGACCAGGTCTCCAAAGCCCTGGTCCTCCGGTATATGCCGCTGCATGATAGCATCGAGATCATTCCTGGTTTTTTCAACCTCAGCCATGTACGCAATCCCGGCGGCGCTTTCGGTTTCATGGCCCAACACGCTTCGCTGTTGCGGCACTTCATCTTCCTGGGTGCGGCGCTTTTCGCTTTGGGGATGATTCTCTACTTTTACCATCAGACACCGCCCGCGCGGGTATGGTTCGGTGCCGCCCTGGCCATGATTTTCGGCGGGGCCGTAGGCAACCTCATCGACCGTCTGCGGTTCGGGGAGGTGGTGGACTTTCTGGATGTCTATCTGGGGTTTACCCATCTGCCCCACTGGCCGACATTCAACATCGCCGACAGCGGCGTAACGGTGGGTGTGATCATTTTTCTGCTGCACATCCTGTTCAAGAAAGTACCCTTTTAAAAACGGGATCGTACGCCGGCATCGGTGTCATGGCCGAATACCTTCACAGTCAATTGTCCGATTTATTAGCGGATGGCGCCGCCGTCAAGAAGTGTGCGGTCGGCCTGATCCACGGTGAACCGATGCTGGTGGAGCAGTGCGCGGCCGCTTTGATCGAACGCCTGTTGCAGGGAGAACCCAGGGATTTGCACTGCGAGATGATCGACGGCCTTGCCGAGAACATTCCCGACGCCCTGGCCCGCCTAAATACTTTCAGCCTCGTGCCCGGCCCCAAAGTGGTGTGGTTCAAGGAGGCCAAACTCTTCGAAGGCGCCGGTGGCCAAGAGCGGCTCATCGATCAGATCCTGGAGGCCTGCACAGAAGAACAGCTGGACCGCGCCGCAAAATTGTTTTTCAGCTTGTGCGGCCGCTTGGGTCTGGATCCCCTTGCCGCCGGGTCGGCGACGCGGCTGCCTGCCGAGTTGCAGCCGATCGAAAGCGCCGTGGGTGAGGATGGCGTCAGCCGCATGATCGATCATGGTCGGGAGCAAGGTTGGCGGGCCGCCCAAGACGACGATCCGCTCCAGACGCTAATCCAGGCCATCGAGAAGGGATTCCCGGACCAGCACTTTTTGCTGATCACCACCAGTGCCAGGGTTCCGAAAAATCGCAAGTTCTACAAAAGTCTCCAATCCCATGGCCTGATCGTCGACTGCCACGTGCCGATGGGCGAACGCAAGGCCGACAAGCAGGCCCAGGAGGCGGTGCTCCGGCAGATTTGGGAAAGCCGGCTGCAGGCAGCCGGCAAGCGTATGCACCCTGCGCTCTTTGCGCAATTGTGCCAATTGACGGGTTTTGATCCCGCCACTTTCCGGGACAACATCGACAAGCTGGTCGATTACAGCGGTTCGCGCGCAGAGATCACGGCGGCCGACCTGGAGGCCGTGCTCCGGCGCACCAAGAGCGATCCGATCTACGAATTGACCAATGCCGTGGCCGACCGCGATGTGGGGATGGCCCTGTTTTACCTCGACACCCTGCTCAAGGCCGAGTGGCATCCCTTGCAGATGCTTTCGGCCCTGGCCAACCAGGTGCGCAAGCTGCTGGTGGCCAAGGATTTTCTTCTCAGCGTACACGGCCGAGCATGGCGCAGCAGAATGCCGTACCCTCAATTCCAGAATATGGTGTTGCCGGCGATCCAATCCTACGACGCCTGGATCGCCGAGCAGACCGGCGCCTGGAAAGCACCGGAAGGGGAGGCGGAAAAAGGCCGGAAAGGGACCAGACGTGAAAGTTTGGATCTGGCCCTTGCATCCAATCCCGGCAACGCGTATCCTGTCTTTCAAATTTTGCTCAAGGCCGATCACTTCGGGCGCAGCGAGCTGGAAAATGCCATGATTCAGCTCAGCGAAACGGACCTGCGGTTAAAATCAACGGGACAGGATGCCGGCGTGCTCATGAAGCATCTGATCATGGCTATTTGCGGGCTTCAAAACAAAGCTGCCAGAGGCGAGCGGCCTCGCTAGCCTACCGTGCACGGCTGAAGGCAACTCCGGTATCCATTGAAGGAACCCATCCCCATGCCCCTGCCCAAGACCAAGATCGTTTGCACCATCGGACCCTCCAGTAATTCCTCCGAGGCGCTGATGGCCCTGATCGAGAACGGCATGAGCGTGGCGCGGCTCAATTTCTCCCACGGTTCGCACGGCGAGCATGCCCAGACGATTCAGGAGATCCGGAAAGCCTCCGAGGCCGCGGGACGGCCGGTGGCGATCCTGCAGGATTTGTGCGGCCCTAAAATTCGGGTGGGCGAAATTCCCGGCGCCGGCATTCGACTGCTGCCGGGCCACGAACTGATTCTCACCAACCAGCCGGGGCCGGCCAGGGAAAACCGTGTGCCGGTGACCTTCGGCGATCTGCCTTCCCAGGTCAAGTCCGGCGACCGTATTCTCCTGGCCGACGGTCTGATGGAAATGGTGGTGGCGCGCACCTCCACTGCCGAGATCGTCTGCAAGGTGATCACGGGCGGTATGCTCACTTCCCACAAGGGCATCAATCTGCCCACCAGCACCTTGTCGGTTCCCGCTCTCACCGAAAAAGACCGAAGGGATTTGCGCTTCGGTCTGGATGCCGATGTCGACTTCGTAGCCCTTTCCTTTGTGCGCACGGCTGCGGACATTCATGCCATCAAGAAGATCATTCACCGCCAGAACAAGCAGACACCGGTGATCGCCAAATTCGAAAAGCACGAAGCCCTGGAGAATGTGGATGCCATTCTGGCGGCTGCGGACGGCATCATGGTGGCGCGGGGGGACCTGGGGGTAGAGATTCCACTGGAGAACGTTCCCGCCATTCAGAAGATGCTGGTGCGCAAGGCCAATGCTCAGGGCAAACCGGTGATCATTGCCACCCAGATGCTGCGATCCATGGTGGAGGCACCCCGTCCCACCCGGGCCGAAGCCACCGATGTGGCCAATGCCGTACTCGACGGCGCCGACGCAGTCATGCTATCCGAAGAAACCGCCAGCGGGCAACATCCTGTGGAGGCGGTGCACTATATGGCCCTCATCGCCCAGAGCGCCGAGCAGAACTATCCGCATGCCTACTATCTGCGGATGATTCCGCACCAGGAAGTCGCCGAATCGGTGGCCAACGCGGCCTGCATGCTGGCCAAAAACCTCGATGCCGCGGCCATTGTGGCCACCACCCGCAGCGGCTCCACGGCCGCGCAGATCGCCCGTTACCGTCCCAGGCAGGCCATCGTGGCGCTTTCGCCCGATGCCCGGGCCGTGCGGCGGCTGGCGCTTTATTGGGGATGCCTGCCCACTTTCCTGGAGAGCATCGAAGATACCGACGAGATGGTGGAAAGAGCGGCCGCCGCCGCGCTCGAAAAAGGGCATGCCCGCAAGGGAGAAAAGGTGGTTATCACCGCCGGGCGGCCCATCTGGGCCACCGGGACCACCAATATCCTATGGGTCAAGTCGTTATGAACACATCAGGCTCCGGCCATTCAGGTACTGTCCTGCGCCGCCATCGTGCGGCGCATCATCGCTCACTTGGGTTTACTGTCCAAACAAAGAGAAGGAGGAGGCTATGCGTAAATGGACTACGGCTCTGGTTGTCGTTCTTGCGGTCGTATTGGCGGCCGGTCTCATCGGATGCGGCGAGAAGCGTCAGGCGACCATCAAAATCGGCATCAATGCGCCCATCACCGGTGACATTCCCAAAGTGGGAGAAGGAACCAAATACGCGGCCCAGATGTGGCTCGAGGGCATTCAAGCGGCCGGCGGACTCCAGGTCGGCGACAAGAAATATCCGGTGGAGCTGGTGATAGAAGACAATGAAGCCAAGGCCGAATCGGCCGTCAAAGCCAATACCAAGATGATCACCGAGGACGGCGTGCTGGCGATCATCGGGCCCCAGGCCTCCAAGCAGGCCATACCGGCGGGCGGGGTGGCCAACGATTATCAGACGCTCATGATCAGCCCGTGGTCCACCAACCCGGACACCACCAAGAACCGCCCGTACGTCTTCCGCGGCTGCTTCCTCGATCCGTTCCAGGGGCCGGTGGTGGCTAAATTCATCAAAGGTGAATTCGGTTTCAGCAAAGCGGCAGTGTTGTATGACGTAGCCAGCGATTATCCCAAGGGCCTTGCCGAGTTTTTCAAGAAGGCCTGGGAAGAGATCAATGGCCCCGGATCGGTGGTGGCCTACGAGAGTTTTACCACCAAGGACACCGATTTCAGCGCTCAACTGACCAAGATCAAGGATAGCGGCGCCGAGTTTCTGTTTACACCCCAGTATTACAACGAAGTGGCCTTGATCGTGAAGCAAGCCCATGAATTGGGGTTCACCCAACCGATCGTGGGCAGCGACAGTTGGGGCTCGGCCGAAACCGTAAAACTATGCGGACCGGATTGCTACGGCCTCTTCTTCTCCACCCACTATGCGGCCGCCGGCGCCCAGGGTGCGACCAAGGAGTTCATCGACCGCTATCAGAAGAAATATGGCTACGTACCCGATGACGTGGCGGCCCTGACCTGGGATTCCATCCGGCTGGTCGCGCAGGCCATCGAAAAGACCGGCGGCCTTACCGGCGATCTTAAGAAGGACCGCCAGGCAGTGCGCGACCAAATGGCCAAGATCAAAGATTTTGCGGGCATCACCGGCAACATGACCTTCACAGAAGAAGGAGACCCCATCAAGTGCGCGGTGATCGTGCGCATCAGCGACAAGGGCGAATTCGAATTCTACAAGCAGGTATGCCCATAACCGGCACCGCCGGAGATGAAGACGGAAAGAATAACGTAGACAGCTGAAGGCGGATGGCTCATGGCGTTCTTTATGCAAAATGTGATCAACGCCCTGCAATGGGGCAGCTTTTATGCCTTGATTGCCTTGGGGTACTCCATGGTTTACAGCATTCTCATGCTGTTCAACTTCACCCATGGGGATATCTTCATGACCGGCGCCTACATCGGGCTGGGGGTGGCCACGGCACTGCTTGCCCTGGTGGCGGCATTGGGCTGGAGTCTGCCGGGGTGGCTGTTGCTGGTGGCGACCATTATCATCAGCATGTTTATAACGTCGCTGCTGGGGGTGCTGGTGGAGCGGGTGGGATATCGCCCGTTGCGCAGCGCCCCCCGCGCGTCGGCGGCCATCACCGGTTTGATGATCGGCATCATATTGGAGTACGGCAACCTGGCCCTGCTGGGAACCCAGCGCCTGAGTTTCCCCGAGCTGATCCAGACCACTACCTACAGCGTCGGGTCGGTGTATTTCACCAACAAGAAGATCTTCATCGTGGTGGTTGCGCTGCTGCTCATGGTGGGCCTGCACCAGTTCATTCAGAAGAGTCGCTGGGGAATGGCCATGCGGGCCATGTCCTACGACTTTCCCATCGTGCCCTTGATGGGTGTCTCGCTGAACCTTATCGCGCCGCTGACCTTTGCCATCGGCTCGGCGCTGGCCGCCGCAGGTGGCATCCTCTACGGCATGGCCTATCCGGTGCTCGATCCATTCATGGGAATTCTACTGGGGTGGAAATCGTTTGTGGCCGCCATCCTGGGAGGTCGGGGGTCCATTTTGGGCGCGGCCCTGGCCGGATTCCTGCTGGGATTCATCGAGATTTTTACCACCATGGTCTTTCCGTCCACTTTCAGGGATCTGATTGCCTACAGCATAATACTGCTGATCCTGACCTTCCGGCCCTACGGCTTCTTCGGTCAGGCCCACAGCACCCAACTGCGGTTGTAGAATGCCGTTGCGTACGTTTGGAATGGAGTAAAAGCGGACCATGGGTGGATCCGATTTGAATCAACCGATGCTCAAGCCAGTTCTGATAAAACGCTTGCGGGATTTCTTCGCTCCCGTGCCGGCCTTGGCATGGCTCGCCGGTATTTTGTGCGCCGTGCTCATCGAGTACCAGTGGGGGGACGCCCTGGCGGTGGCCCTCTATTTGCCCAAAGTGCCGCCGCTTTTCGGCGCCACCCTGGTGCTCAAACAGCCGTTGCTCTTTCCCTGGGCCATGCTTTTCGTATGCCTGGTCTATGGGGTGCCCATCGTCCTCATCGGTCGATTGACCGCCGGGCCGGCCAATCGAGCTGCTGCGGCCCTGGGCCGCATGCCTGTCTGGGTATCGGTGCTCTTGCATTTGCTGCTGCTTTACATCGCCTTGCACATCTGGACCGAGACCAGCGACTACCGTCTGCAGGTGGCAAAACTGATCATGATTGCCGTGATGCTCACCTTGAGCCTGAACGTGATCAATGGCTACATGGGCGAGTTTTCCTGCTCCCACCCCGGCTTCATGGCTTTGGGTGCATATATGGCCTCGGTTTTTTCGCTGCTTCTCTTCAAGGCAGATCGCGTTTTCGGTGCCCCTGTGCTGCCCGAGGCGTGGGGACCGTATTTTTTCCCCCTGGCGCTGGCGGCCGGCGGCATGGCGGCCGCATTGGGCGCCCTGGTGGTGGCCATCCCTTCGTTTCGCACCCGGGGAGACTATCTGGCCATTATCTCCCTGGCTTTCATGTTCATCGTCAAGAGCGCCATCGAGAACATCGATGCCATCGGCGGACCGCGCGGTCTGGGCGGACAGCCCCACTGGTCCACGCTGCCGGCGGTCTTTGCGGGCATGTCGCTGTGCATCTGGATCATCAACAACTTCGTGCGTTCTACCTTAGGCAAGGCCCTCAATGCCGTGCGCGACAATGAGACCGCGGCCGAGGCCATGACCGTCAACACCCGGCGTACCAAGATGGTGGCGTTTCTGTTCGGCGCCTTCTGGGCCGGGGTGGCCGGCGGTTTCTATGCCCATGAAGTGCGGCATGTGACCCCCGGCGGATTCGGCATCCAGAACCTGGCAGAAGTGCTGGCCATGGTCTATTTCGGCGGTCTCAATTCCGTGGTGGGATCGATCGTGGGTGCCGTGAGCATCAGCTTTCTGAGCGAGATCCTCAAGCCTTTGTTGCTCTATAAATGGATCGTCATCCCCTTGATCCTGATTCTGGTAATGATTTTCCGACCCACGGGCCTGATCGCCTTTCGTGATTTCGACCCCCGGCGCATCGTAGGGCCCAGGCGCTGAAAGCATTTGGAGATTAACCGATGTCTTTGCTCCAAGTGGAAGATATGACCCACTTTTTCGGCGGCCTGCGAGCCGTTTCCGGCTACAGACTGTCCATCGCGGCCGGAGAAATTCGCGGCCTGATCGGTCCCAATGGGGCCGGCAAGACCACCATTTTCAACCTGATCACGGGCATCCATACGCCCACCAAAGGCAGCATCCGCTTGGAGAACCGGAGCCTGATCGGCCTTCGCCCCCACCAGATTGCGGCCCGCGGCCTGGGGCGCACATTTCAGAACATGCTGCTCTGGCGTCACATGACCGTGCTGGAGCATGTCAAGTTGGCCCACTACGCCCAGCTGAAATATGGTCTGGCCGGGGCTTTCTTCGGAACCCGGCTGTGCCGGGCCGAAGAAGAACGGGTGGAAGAGAATGCCCATCGGCTGCTGGAAACCTTCGATGTGGCCCGGTTCGCCCATCAGAACGTGACGCAGCTGCCCTACGGCGTACAACGGCGGGTGGAGATGGCCCGGGCCATGGCGACCCGTCCCAAGATTCTTTTCCTGGACGAACCCACGGCCGGTATGACCCCCGAGGAGCTGGTGCAGATGATCGGCATCATCCGCCAGATCCATAGCGAGTTCAAGGTGGCGATCCTGCTCATCGAACATCGGCTCAAATTCGTCATGGAGCTGTGCCAGCGCATTCAGACATTGGTCTTCGGCGAAGTGATCGCCGAGGGAACCCCCGAAGAGATTAAGAACAACCCCCAGGTGATCGAAGCCTATCTGGGGAAAGAAGAGGTCGCCTGATGCAGTTGCGCGTGGAAAATCTGCATGTCTCCTATGACCAGATCCGGGCCCTGCACGGGGTGAGTTTCAGCATCGACGCCGGGGAGATCGTTTGCATTATCGGCGCCAACGGCGCCGGCAAGAGCACCACCTTGAGGGCCATTTCGCGCCTGGTGCCGGCGGACAAGGGGGCCGGGTTGCGTTTCGAGGGCCATGACCTGCTGGCCTTTGCGCCGGACAAGGTCGTCAGCGTCCTGGGAATCTCGCACGTGCCCGAGGGCCGGCGCCTGTTCGGCAACCTGAGTGTCCTGGAGAACTTGCAGCTGGCCACGTTCGCCCGCCGGGACCCGCAGGGGATCAAACGGGACATGGAGCGGGTCTTTTCCATTTTTCCGCGACTGCTCGAGCGCCGCACCCAGTACGCCGCCACCTTGAGCGGCGGCGAACAGCAGATGCTGGCCGTAGGTCGAGCCTATATGACCGGTCATCGCATGATGCTGTTGGACGAGCCGTCCATGGGGCTGGCGCCGCTGATGATGCTCTCCATGTTCGAAGCGCTCAAAGAGATCAACCGGGACGGCACCACGATCCTGCTGGTGGAGCAGAATGCCCGCCTGGCACTCAAATTCGCGCAACGGGGCTATGTGATCGAAAACGGCCGCATCGTGCTCGAAGGTTCGTCGGAAGCGCTGCTCAACGACCCCGAAGTAAAAAAGGCCTATCTGGGCGGTTGAATCTGCCGCGCATTGGCCGTCACGGGACAAAATCAAGGGTGGACTTTATGTCCGCCTTTTTTTTTAGTATAGGGGCGAAGACGGATTTCATTCAGTCTGCTGGAGGATAAGCAATGATCAGAGTCGGTGTCATTGGCGCCTCGGGATATGCCGGGGCCGAGTTGGTGAGGATCCTGGCCGGTCACCCCCAGGCAAAGTTGACGGCGTTGACCTGCCGTCAGGATGCCGGCGAACGGTTCGACCGTATCTATCCGGCCATGAGCGGTTGGGTGGACCTGGTGTGCGAATCCTACGACGCCGACAAGCTGGCGCAAGCGACGGATCTGGTCTTTACGGCGTTGCCCCATGAATTGCCCATGGCCATCGTGCCGGAACTCCTGTCCAAAGGTGTCAAGGTGGTGGACCTGTCGGCCGATTTTCGTTTCAAGGACGCCAAGACCTACGAAGCGCACTATCAAGCGCATACCGCCGTCGATCTGCTGGCCAAGGCCGTTTACGGTCTGTGCGAAGTCTATGCCGATCAGATCAGAAGCGCCGAATTGATCGGCAACCCGGGATGCTATCCCACCAGCATTCTGCTGCCTCTGGTACCGCTCCTGCGGGCGGGACTCATCGATCCGGATATGCTCATCGCCGATGCCAAATCGGGCGTCAGCGGCGCCGGCCGGGGTGCCGCGGCCGCCACCCATTACTGCCATGTGAATGAATCCTTCAAAGCTTACAAGGTGGGCGGACATCGCCACACCCCCGAGATGGAAGCGATTCTGAGCGAAGCCGCAGGGCGGGCGGTTCATTTGAATTTCGTGCCCCATTTGGTTCCCATGACCCGGGGTATGGAGTCGACGATTTATACTCAGCCGCGCAGCGGCGTGACCATGCGCCAGGTTGAAGAGTGCCTGCAGACCTTTTACGCCGGCCGGCCGTTCGTGCGCCTGAGGGGCGGTTCGCCGCCCGATACGCTGCATGTCAAGGGCACCAACTGCTGTGATATCGGCTATAAAATCGATGCCCGCAACAACCGCCTGATTCTCATGTCGGCCATCGACAACCTGGTCAAGGGGGCCGCAGGTCAGGCCGTACAGAACATGAACCTCATGCTGGGCCTGGAGGAGAGCGCAGGGCTGCGAAGCTGTCCCTTTCCCATTTGACATCCGGCGGCAATTGGAATAAGGGAAATTTCGGTTTTCAGCCAAGGCATCCTGATTCAGAATCTGGCTTCTTTTCGGCCCTGCAACAGGGATGAACGTACGCATCATGATCATGATTGCCGGGAAACCACACTATGCAGACCAGCCCTGAGCTTTTGCGCAGGGTGCTTTTCCCAGAACCCAACCGTTTTTGATAAACCTTGAAAGGAGCGCAGATGACCGCAAAACTCATTAAGGGAACCGAAATTCGTGAGCAGATCCTGGAAGAAATCACCACCGAAGTGGCTCAGATCAAGGCAAAGCATGGTGTGGTGCCGGGCTTGGTGACCATTTTGGTCGGGGCCAATCCTGCCTCCATTTCTTACGTCACCCTGAAGATCCAGACCGCCCACCGTGTCGGTTTCCATGAAGTCCAGGACAACCAGGACGCTACCATTTCAGAGGAAGATCTGCTGGCTCTCATCGATAAGTACAACAAGGACGATTCCATCAACGGCATTCTGGTTCAGCTGCCGCTGCCCAAGCATGTCGACGAGAAAAAGGTGCTCAACGCCATTGATCCGGACAAGGATGTGGATGGTTTTCACCCGGTCAACGTCGGCCGCTTGATGATCGGCGGTAAAGAAGTCAAATTCCCGCCTTGTACGCCTGCCGGTATCCAGGAGATGATCGTTCGTGCCGGCGTCGAGACCAAGGGCGCGGAAGTCGTGGTGGTCGGTCGCTCCAATATCGTCGGCAAGCCCATTGCCAACATGATGGTACAGAAAGGCAAGGGCGCCAACTCCACGGTCACCATTGTCCACACCGGGACCAAGGACCTGGCCGCCCATTGCAAACGCGCCGACATCCTCATCGTGGCTGCCGGCGTACCGGGCTTGGTGAAACCGGAATGGATCAAGCCGGGCGCCTGTGTCATCGATGTGGGCGTCAACCGCGTGGGGGAAACCGTGAGCGAAAAGACCGGCAAAAAAGTGGCGGTCCTCAGGGGCGACGTCGACTTCGATGCCGCCAAGGAGATCGCGGGCTACATCACGCCTGTCCCCGGAGGCGTCGGCCCCATGACCATTACCATGCTGATGCTCAACACCCTCAAGTCGCTGAAGTTCAAACTGGGTATTGCTTAGTCGGGATCAAGGAGATAGCGCCTCCGGCTCGATGAGGCGCTATCCCTTTCAATATGACTTCCAAATTTTATCTGTCGAGCAACAGATAATTGCGCCCTCCCCCGGCGGGGCAAAACCGGAGATTACCGATCTGCAGGCATGGGAATAATCCGGTGTTCGTACTTCGTAAATTTCAGAATTAGATAGTATAAAGCTCTTGCCAGGCTCGAAAAGCGAACACCCCTCGCATAGGGGGCAAATCCGCTTTTGTACATTTGAACTGTCTGTAATCGATTGTATTTCTGGTCCATCCGACCAACTGCCACCGGCCATTGGCTGGCGCGTGCCGTTTCAATAGAACCATTTCCCCGGGCACCGACAGTCACTGTTTGAACCGATGTGCGATTGTGTTTGCGGTTGGGCATCGTACAAACGTTCCTGCTGAAGCTGATCAAGGGTGACTATGGAACACAAGCTATCTCTTATCATCCTGGGTGATTGCGGCTCTAAAATCAGACAGATACATCTTTCCCGCAAGCATTTTATCTGCTGGGCGGTTGTGCTGGCGCTCTTTGCCTCGGGATTAATCTATGCCTTTGTCGACTATATCGGGCTGCAATGGCGAGTGATCGACAAAAGCATCGTCGAACGGCGGCTGGCAGGCAAGAGCGAGGAGGTTGTGCAACAACGCCAGCAAATTCAAAAATTCGCCGAGGAGATCAACGCTCTTAAGAATCGCATCGTGTCCCTGGATAAATTCGAGAATCGTGTTCGGATTTTGGCCAACCTTGACCCCAAGGGTGACAAGAACCCGTTGTTCGGTATCGGAGGGTCGGCTCCCGAAGATCTGGATGCAAAAACGGACCTCACCCAGAGCCACAAAAAATTGATCAAAAAGATGCACCAGCAGATTAAGCAGCTGGAGTTCGCTTCCCAAAGCCAGCAATCTTCTTTTTCCCGTTTGATTCACAAACTGGAGGAGCAGAAAAACATGCTGGCGCATACCCCTGCCATTCGTCCATGTCAGGGATGGGTGACATCCGCCTTCGCCTACAGGCAATCCCCTTTTACCGGAAAACGCGAATTTCACAAAGGAATGGATATCGCCAACCAAATCGGTACGCCGGTTGTCGCCACGGCCGATGGCGTGGTTTCCTTTGAAGGGACCGACGGCGCTTTCGGGAACGTCGTCGTCATTGACCATGGCTACGGGATACATACGCGGTACGCCCACCTTTCAAAAACCCTCAAGGCGACCGGTGAATCCGTCCATCGCGGAGAAGCCATCGGCATCATGGGCAATACCGGCCGCAGCACTGGTCCCCATGTGCATTACGAGGTCCGGCTCAACGGTGTCCCGATGAACCCTGAAAAGTATATTCTCAACTGAAGTGCCGCCTAATCAACCCAAGCCCGCCGCCAGATGATCGTAAAATAGAATTACCTTGAGAGTACCCTTAAAATATTTTAGGTTACCTATTGCTCTGCACCGACATCGCAGGACCCTTTCGCAGATGACGATGGCGGAAGAACAGGGACTGGGATAAGCGGCCGTGCCACCTAAGCTGCCGGTGAGCAGAGTGTGTCAACCTTTTGGGAAGGATTAAATATCCAATGTTCTGGAAACTACTGACCAATATTTTTGGAAGCAAAAATGAACGTGAGATAAAGCGGCTCCAGCCGATGGTGGAGACGATCAACCAGCTGGAACCGCAGATGAAGGCCATGAGCGATGCCCAACTGCGGGCCCAGACCATTAAGTTCAAGGAGATGCTGGGGCAGGGGGCCACCTTGGATGATTTGCTGCCCGAAGCGTTCGCCACGGTCCGTGAAGCCTCGCTGCGAACGGTTCAAATGCGCCACTTCGATGTTCAATTGATCGGCGGAATGTTTCTGCACAAGGGGCGCATCGCCGAAATGAAAACGGGTGAAGGCAAGACGCTGGTGGCCACCTTGCCGGCCTATTTGAATGCCTTGACCGGCAAAGGCGTGCACATCGTCACGGTGAACGACTACCTGGCCCGGCGCGATACCGAGTGGATGGGCAAGATTTACACATTCCTCGGTTTGAGCGTCGGCACCATTCTGCACGGCCTCAACGACGGCGAACGCCGCAGCGCCTATGGTGCCGATATCACTTATGGGACAAACAACGAGTTCGGGTTCGACTATCTGCGGGACAACATGAAGTTCGATGTCGAAACCATCGTCCAACGGGAACTGAACTACGCCATCGTGGATGAGGTGGACAGCATCCTGGTGGACGAGGCGCGCACCCCGTTGATTATTTCCGGACCGGCAGAGAAATCGACCCACTGGTATTACCAGGTCAATACCATCATCCCGCAGCTCAAGCTGGAAACCCATTACGTTAAGGATGAAAAGGCCCGCGCCGTGACGTTGACGGAAGAGGGGGTGGCCGCCGCCGAACGGATGCTGCAGGTGGAAAACCTATATGACCCGCGCAATATCGAGGTTCTACATCATGTCAACCAGGCGCTCAAGGCGCACACCTTGTTCCAGCGGGATGTGGATTATATCGTCAAAGAGGGTCAAGTCATCATTGTCGATGAATTCACCGGACGCCTGATGCCCGGACGGCGGTACAGCGACGGCCTGCATCAGGCATTGGAAGCCAAGGAAAGCGTAAAGATCGAAAACGAAAACCAGACCCTGGCCACCATCACCTTCCAGAATTATTTCCGGATGTATGAAAAACTGGCGGGCATGACCGGCACGGCCGATACCGAGGCGGCCGAATTCAAGAAAATCTACAATCTGGATGTCAATGTCATTCCCACCAATATGGCCATGATCCGTAAGGACTTTGCGGATGTGATCTACAAGACCAGGCGCGAAAAGTACGAAGCGGTGCTGGACGAAATCAAGGAGTTGCATGAAAAAGGCCAGCCGGTGCTGGTGGGCACCATTTCCATCGATGTCTCCGAGCAAATTTCAGAGAAACTGAAGAAACGAGGCATCAAACACACCGTGCTCAATGCCAAAAACCATGAGGCCGAGGCCGAGATCATCGCCCTCGCCGGCCAGAAAGGCAGCGTCACCATCTCCACCAACATGGCTGGCCGCGGTACCGATATCAAGCTGGGCGAGGGGGTCACCGAACTGGGTGGTCTGCATATCCTGGGCACCGAACGTCACGAGAGCCGGCGTATCGACAACCAGTTGCGCGGACGATCCGGCCGCCAGGGCGATCCGGGTTCCTCACGGTTCTATCTCTCCTTGGAAGATGATCTGCTGCGCATCTTCGGTGGCGAACGCATCGGTCGGATCATGGAGCGGCTCGGCTTGCAGGATGGAGAGCCCATCGAGCACAATCTGATCAGCCGGGCCATCGAGAGTGCCCAAACCAAGGTGGAAGCTCATAACTTCGATATCCGCAAACACCTCTTGGAATACGACGATGTGATGAATCAGCAACGTGAGGTGATCTACCGTCAACGGCGCGAGCTGCTGACCGAGGAAGATATTCGGGAAACCATCACCGACATGATCGGCGAAAGGGCCGATGCGCTCGCCGCCCAATTTGCCGACGAGCGTGCGCTGCCCGAAGATTGGGATCTAAAAGGCCTTTCCGACGCCGTGTTTCAGCAGTTCAGCTACCGCCTGAAGCCATTCGATGCCGATCTGTTGGATGGGCTGACCGCTGAAGGCCTGGGCCAGGAGCTTTATGAGCAGACCCTGGCGGTCCACCAGGAGCGGGAAAAGCTGTTCGGCGCCGATACCATGCGGCATCTGGAACGGGTGGTGATGCTGCAGACCGTGGATAACCTCTGGAAAGATCATCTGTTGAGCATGGATCATCTCAAGGAAGGTATCGGATTGCGGGGGTACGCCCAGCAGAATCCCCTTTTGGTCTACAAAAAAGAGGGGTTCGAGATGTTCCAGGATTTGATCGAACGGATCAAGACCGAAACCTTGAACATCCTTTTCCGGGTGCAGATCGCGCAACCGACCTCTTTCCAGGAGATGCAGCGTGAGCAGGAGAAAGATCTGGTATTTTCCGGTGGCGGTGATGGCACCCCCGCAAAAAAGAAACCCGTACGGCGGGACGACGACAAGGTGGGTCGCAATGATCCCTGCCCCTGCGGCAGCGGCAAAAAATATAAAAAGTGTTGCGGTCGGTAAACGATGATCATCGGCGTGATATCGGACACCCACGGCATCTTGCACGATGAGGTGTTTGACCTGTTCAGAGAGGCGACCCATATCATCCATGCGGGCGATATCGGCTCGCCGGAAATAATCGCTGCCTTGGGGCGCCTGGCACCGGTCACTGCCGTGCGGGGCAACACAGACAACAGTGCCTGGTCCCTATCACTGCCCTACAAGGAAATGGTCACGCTCGGCGAGCTTGGCTTTTATGTGCTGCACGATCTGCAGCAATTGGATCTGGAACCCCAAGCAGCCGGCGTGCACGCCGTCATCAGCGGCCATACCCACCAACCGGAAATCAAAAATCGAAGCGGTGTGCTCTATTTCAATCCCGGATCGGCCAGCCAGCGCCGCCACGGCGGCTCCCTGAACGTCGGGCGGATCCGGATATCCGGGCATAAAATACATGCCGAGATCCTGCAATTGCCTTTCTGATCCTGCTCCACTATTTTCTCTTTAAACTCATGAAAATCGTTCGCGGTTCGATATTCAAATCGAGGAAATGGTACCATCGCCGGGGTCCGATCCCGCCCGGCAACAGCTTTTCCAAGGTTCCTGGGCGAGGACATCAATTGGGATTGATTGAAGATATCACATCTGTACGGGGCCGACCGCCAAGCTGTTCAATCCCCTTTACAAAGAGAGAACCAGATGCTTATAATTGACTTCAAATCGGCCAAGGTAACGTAAATGACAATGATTGTTCGATTCCATGAGCCAATATTTGCCCGAAACGATAGGGGATGCTGATGTCAGGACTGACCGCGACCTCAAAGAGCCGCCCATGTACAAAGTCCTGTTGCACAATGACGATTATACTACCATGGAGTTCGTTGTGCAGGTGCTCATGCAAGTTTTCCACAAGTCGGTGGAACAAGCGACACAGATCATGTTGAACGTTCACAAGCGTGGAATTGGGATGTGCGGCGTATTTACATTCGAGGTGGCTGAAACGAAGGTACAAACAGTCACGCGGTTGGCCCGGGAAAACGGACATCCGCTAAAATGCACCATGGAGAAAGCATAGCGCCATGATCAGCAAAGAACTCAGCGTAACATTAGGATTTGCGGTTAGAGAAGCCAAACGCCGTCGTCATGAATATGTGGGTATCGAGCATATCCTGTTTGCGATCCTTCACGATGGAAATGGCGTTGAAATAATCAGTGGCTGTGGCGGCGACGTCGAACACCTCAAGGGCGCTCTGGAAAACTTCTTTAACGAAAAAATGGAAGTGATCCCGGAGGGCGATGAGTATGTGCTGCAACAGACCATCGGATTCCAGCGGGTGATCCAGCGCGCCGTCAATCATGTACGGTCGGCGGAAAAATCGGAAGTTTCGGTTAGCGATATTCTGGCTTCCATTTTCATGGAGAAGGATTCCCACGCGGCCTTTTTCCTCAACCAGGAGGGCATCACACGTCTGGATGTGCTCAACTACATCTCGCATGAATTGCCCTCGGAGCCGCCGGCCTCCAATGATCCGGTGGGGTTCAGCAAAACAGAGACCGAGACAGACAAGGACAAGAAAAAAACCAATCCGCTGGAGACCTATACGGTGGATATGGTTCGTCAGGCCGCCGAAGGCAAACTCGATCCCCTCATCGGACGGGAAAGCGAACTGCAGCGAACCATGCAGGTACTCTGCCGACGGCGTAAGAACAACCCCGTGTTCGTCGGTGAGCCCGGCGTGGGCAAGACCGCCATGGCAGAAGGTCTGGCCCAGAAGATCTACAATGGCGAAGTGCCGGAGATGCTCAAGGACATGCGCGTTTACAGCCTCGACCTGGGGGGCATGCTGGCCGGCTCCAAGTTCAGGGGCGATTTTGAGCAGAGGCTCAAAGGGGTGATCTCCGAGTTACAGAAGCGCAAGAACGTGATTCTTTTCATCGACGAAATTCACACCATCGTCGGTGCCGGTGCCACGAGCAGCGGTTCGATGGATGCATCCAACATTCTCAAACCGGTGTTGGCCAATGGCGAGATCCGTTGCATCGGTTCGACCACCTACGAAGAGTACAAGAACCACTTCGAAAAGGATCGGGCTCTCTCCCGGCGGTTTGAAAAGATTGAAATTTCAGAACCATCACTGGATGAAAGCGTTAAGATCCTGAAGGGGTTGCGCTCGCGGTACGAAGAACACCATGATATCGTTTATACGGATGCCGCACTCAAGGCGGCTTGCGAGTTATCCGCCAAATATCTTAACGACCGTTTCCTGCCCGACAAGGCCATCGACGTCATCGACGAGGCGGGTGCCTTTGTGCGGCTTTCGGGCGGGGTTCACCGCAGCAAGATCAATCCCTCTGATATCGAGAAAATAGTGGCTAAAATGGCCCGGGTCCCCACCGTGAGTGTCTCCACGCCCGATCGGGCCAAGTTGGAAGGATTGGAAGAGCGGCTGAAGCAGGTGGTATTTGGCCAGGATGACGCCATCACGGCCCTTACCACCGCCATCAAACGGCAGCGAGCCGGATTGGGGCATCCGGAAAAGCCGGTTGGCTCGTTCCTTTTCACAGGCCCGACCGGCGTGGGCAAAACCGAAGTGGCGCGGCAAGTGGCGTTGAGCCTGGGCGTGGAGTTTATCCGCTACGACATGAGCGAGTACATGGAAAAGCACGCCGTCGCGCGGCTGATCGGCGCCCCCCCAGGCTATATCGGTTTTGATCAGGGCGGGCTACTCACCGACGGCATTCGCAAGCACCCCTACAGCGTACTGCTGTTGGACGAAATCGAAAAAGCCCACCCGGATCTCTTCAATATCTTGTTGCAGGTCATGGATCACGCCACATTGACCGACAACACGGGGAAAAAGGCCGATTTCCGCAACGTAATCCTCATGATGACCTCCAATGCCGGCAGCCGCGAAATGAGTTCCTCCACCATCGGCTTTGGGGATCCCAAGAAGGATGCTTCCCGTAAAGGAAAGCGCGCCATTGAAAAGTATTTCAGCCCTGAATTCCGCAACCGCCTGGATGGTGTCATCACTTTCAACGGTCTGACAATGGAAATCATGGAGCAGATCGTGGATAAATTCATGTCCGAATTCGCCGTCCAGCTGGCGGCCAAAAAAGTAGTCCTGGCGTACACCGATGCCACCCGCAACTGGATGGCTCAAAAAGGGTATGACCCCGATTATGGAGCCCGGCCGTTGGCCCGAGTACTGCAGACTGAGGTAAAGGATGTTCTCGCCAATGAGATTCTTTTTGGCAAACTCGAAAAGGGTGGCAAGGTCACAATTGACCTGAAAGACGATAAGTTGACTTTTGAGTACGATTGAAAAGCCGCGTCAATCCATTTATAGGAGTTTAAAAGGGCACGGGGCGGGAAAATTCCCGCCCCGTTTTCGTTATTACAGATCACCGGCCGCACAGGTCTGAGAAATACCCATTCCATGCCAGTCTATTTATTGTCGGACCAACTCATTTTTCCGCCGGTTCATATGGCAACCGAGGATGGTCTGCTTGCAGTCGGCGGGGATCTGAGCGTTGATCGCCTGCTGCTGGCCTATCGAAGCGGCATTTTCCCCTGGTACGCCGAAGGCGACCCGATCCTCTGGTGGTCCCCTGACCCACGGCTCGTGCTATTTCTCGATGAGCTTAACATTTCAAGATCGTTAAAAAAAACACTAAGGCAGGGTGTATTTCAAATCACCATGGATGCGGCTTTCGAGCAGGTAATCAGTGCGTGTGCCAACACGCGTCTTGAAAATGGCACTGGCACCTGGATCACCGAGGAAATGAAAAATGCCTACTGCCGCCTGCATGAACTCGGTTATGCCCATTCAGTCGAGGCCTGGCGGGATGGCCAATTGGCCGGGGGCCTATACGGCGTTTCATTGGGAAGCGCCTTTTTTGGTGAATCCATGTTTTCAAAAGCGACCAATGCGTCCAAGGTCTGCCTGGCGCATTTAGTTCAATATCTGCAAACCCACGGTTTCGCTTTTATCGATTGCCAGGTTGCCACCGATCATCTGCAGCGAATGGGGGCGCGTAACATTCCACGGACTGAGTTTATCTCTCAACTATTTCAGTCCTTACGATATCCCACCTTACTTAGGGCTTGGGTGAACCCAGACCTATCATAGGCATGGTTGACGAATTTTTTTTAAAACACATTCGAACCCCAGCCTGGCAAAGATAAAAAAGTTAAATCATAACTGAAGAATGCAATAAATTTGTTGCAACTATCAAAAGATGTTGCTATATGCTCGCCCGCTCATTGATTAATCCCAATGGGCACCCACCGATTTTTTTTCCTGAAAATTAATGGATGAAGTGTGTCGCAATAGCGAGATGGAGAGCCACCGTGGCTTTTCAGCATGGGTACATCTGGGGGCGATGACGCATTGATCTCAATTTCGCAGGGAAATTGGCTAACAATATATGTAAAATATTACATAGTTTGTGTGAAAATGGGATGTCTAATACATAGTTATAAAGTGGCTCCTTGAGAGCTGGACTGGACCCCATGGCGGCTTAACACTCGATAACTATCTATAAATTAATATAATTTTTTTAGATTAAGGATCTTCGAAGTTTTGGCATTGCAGTTGCTTTTAAGCCGTATAGGTTTGATGGCTTCAAGTGGTGTGGGGAGGTGCTCAGATGAAAAAGGTTCTCAAATACATTATTTCAATAGCGGGGCTTATGTCTGTGGTTCTGTTTTGTGTAAGCGCGACCGCAAGTATCGCAACTGCGCCCGCTAGTGCAAGTCAGGCATTTTCAGAACCGATAAATATGTTGCTGGCGGGTTTTGGTCTTATTGGCTTTGGAAGCTTAATAAAAAAAAGAACTCTCCGATAAGAGAGTCATAAAAACAAGAAACAATGCGGCCTGGTGGGTTATGCCCGTCAGGCCATTTTTTTTGAGGTTGATTCTTCTATCACCAGTTGGCAGACACAGCGATTGGAACCTTTGCCATATCCTTTTCTAATTTCTTGCTATGTAATAGATCTTGTTGTATGTAAGGCATGTTAGCTCTCTTTTTGGGGAGAACGTAGCATAACCCACCTTCAAGGAGCGGCAAATGAGCTCGCCACCTAAAGTGTTAATAATTGATGACACAGAGGAGGTATTGTTTGCCCTGTGCAAATTTTTCAAGCAAAAGGGCTATAATGTGATTTCCGCTTCTAACGGTTTGGATGGCCTTAAAATGATCGAGGCCGAAAAGCAGGATCTTGACATCATCATTACAGATTTGGTTCTGCCGAATATCAGTGGGGTGGCCGTCATCTCCATCGTCAAAAAGAAATATCCAAATCTGCCGGTAATTGCCATTACTGGCTGGGGCGAACATCCGGAAGCTTTGGCCAAAGAGGCCAAGGCGGATCTTGTGATGGAAAAACCTTTTAAATTACCAGAACTTGAAAAGGCTGCAAGGGATCTCCTTGCAAAGTAGAGATGTCTGCAATGGGCCCACCCATCATCGGCGCCAGCGAATCTATGCGCAAAATCAAGGAACTCGTTGAGCATGTGGCTCATACGGGATTCAATACGGTCATTTTTGGGGAAAGCGGCGTGGGCAAGGAGGTCATTGCGCAGAATCTTTACCAGAAATCTCCACGGATGGGGAAGCCCTTTGTCAAAATCAACTGCGCTGCCTTGCCTGAAGGGCTATTGGAAAGCGAACTCTTTGGTTATGAACGCGGCGCTTTCACGGGCGCTGAGCAGAAGCGAAGAGGAAAATTTCAACTCGCCCATGGAGGCGTTCTGCTGTTAGATGAGATTGGAGACATGTCATTGGTTTTGCAGGCAAAACTTTTGCATGTGCTTCAAAGCGGCGAATTCGCTCCCCTCGGATCTGAAAAAGACGTTAAAACCGATACATGGGTAATCGCTGCAACCAACCATGATCTCAAACAAGACATCAGTGACGGAAAATTTAGAGAAGATCTTTACTATAGATTGAATATCATCAAAATCTACGTGCCGCCGCTCCGCGAAAGACCGGAAGATATCGAACCGCTGATCGATTTTTACATGAACGAGTACGCATCGCAGCTGGGCGGCATTCAGATCGAACGCCCCAGCGCAGGCGTGATCCATAAAATGAAACAATATCACTGGCCGGGTAACGTCAGGGAACTGCAGAATGTTCTTAAGCGAATGCTGGTGCTGGGCGAGTGCGAGCAAATCATCGACGAACTCTTTGCCGGAGGCATCAGCCGGCAACCCGATCAGGCACAGGCGGACAGTCCCAGCCAGCCCGATATGATCCATTCGCTATTAGAGATAAATGGAAAAGAAGAGATGGGAGGGCAGAACTTTTCCTTGAAAGCCGCTAAAAAAAGAGCTGTCGACCGCGTCGAAAAAGAGATCATCTCCTACGTTCTGACCAAAACCGACTGGAATCGCAGCAAGGCTTCCAGAATCCTGAAGGTCAGCTACAAAACCCTTCTGAACAAAATAACTGAACTCAATATTACCCCGCCTTCCGGCACAGGTGGATTTTCTCAATAAGCCCTCCGTGAGTTGAACGCCTCCTTTCTGGTCATTACTGTTACCTTCAGGTGTTGACCTGAAAAATAATCCCCACCCTACTATTTAGTTTTTTTCACATTCGACCAGAGGCTTAGGAACCATTTTGCGCCGTAGCTTTTCCGGTCGTTATGCATAGAGGAATAATAACGGTAAGTTGTCAGCATGAAAAGAGTGATCCGGCAGGGATCTGGTTGGAGGTACCGAACTTGCATATTGAATAAGGAGGGGTGGGATCGAAAAAAGTCCCCGAGCCGCTACTCCAGCGAAAGTGGGAGCTCAAAACTATCTGAAGTGACAGGGTGCTCCCTTACGCCGGCAAGACGTTAACAGGCACCGAGTCACTTTTAACAAGGTCATATGGGGATAAATAACTTGTTAGTCGCGGGAAATTATGTGTCGCTTTCTATGGCCAATCGGATACAGGATCAGTGCGAAGGGGAATTTTCGGTGAACACAAACTGCAACGACAGAGGCGGGCGCCGCAAAAAAGCGGACCGGAGGCAGTTTTCGTATACGTTTCATATCCCAGAGAGAAGAAGCGGCTCAGATCGGCGCAATTCTGATGATCGGCGAAAAAGCGTGCGTGAACCCGACGGTATGTCAATTTCAGTCTCATAGAGTTCATTTTTAAGAATTGCTCTCCGGTTCCCGTGCTCTGCGTGGGGACCACAGTAAACAGCGTGTGGGTTGCGTTGCGGTGAGCGGTGTTGCCACGCAGAACATGGGAACGAGAGGCGCAAGCGGCACCTGTATGCGAAAACTACAGGCAATAGCCGTATGCTGATCTGGGCCGGCACATTGGGCAAATAAATCATAAAAAGTGGCAAAACATTACCTAAAAAGCGGTTCTTTTCCTACCACATAAAATCCCTACCCTTTTTCGACCCATGCCTCATATTACCACTTTTCCAGTATTACACGTAATATTGATTAGATAAAAAATAAAGTCGAGAACCGCATGTGGTCCAATTTTGGGCATATAAATTGCTAAACCCCCACTAAACTATTTGGTTATTCATTTTACGATGCTCTTGAGTGGTGATTTCTGAAAAACCGACAATACTACAGGCCATCTCAAAATAAGGATTTTGGTTCAAAATCGCGGCGGAGGCAAATGTTAAACCGCAGACATATAATAATATTTGGAGGATTTAAAATTTGCCTCCAACAAAGAGTTTGGGCCAAAATCTTTATTTTGAGATGGCTTGTAATCAAATGCTGACGATAAAGGAATCATCGCCGAAAACGACCGACATCCATATGGTACATCAGCTATAAATCCATGTTGAATAAAATAATGATATATGAGAATATCTAACCAAAGGTATTTATTAGAAAAGACTGAATACTGAGCAGAATGAGATGAATGAACCCCATATCGGAATTACGCCGGAATTGGTGATCGCTATACTCCGTCGAAGGCGTTGGGTAATCATGGTACCTTGCAGTATTGCATTGCTTGCTGGCATCTTTCTGGCCATTATGCTTCCGAGAGTATTTGAGGCCAAGACGATGATCTTGGTCGAAGGCCAAAAGGTCCCGGAGAACTACGTCCAATCCATTGTAACCGAAGATACCTCCCAGAGGATTGCGACGATTTCCCAGCAAATATTGAGCAGGACGAATCTTGAAAAAATCATCGAGGATTTTAATCTGTTTAAGGGGTCTCAAAAAAATCAAGGACATATCGAAGATCAGGTGGCCAATCTGAGGTCGCGCATATCGATTGAGGTCATAAGGGACGGCAGGCGGCAGACCGAAGCATTCACCATAGGATTCAAGGGCAGGGACCCGGAAAAGGTGATGCGGGTTGCCAATGGGCTCGCTTCATACTTCATAGATGAAAACCTCAAAGGGCGGGAAACCCAGGCTATAGGCACAAGCACATTCCTGGAAGCGGAGCTGGAGACGATGCGCTTGAAGCTAGAGCAATTTGAGGAAAAAATGAAAAATTACAGAAAGACCTATATGGGCGAGTTGCCGGAGCAATTGGAAACAAATTTGAGAATCATAGAGCGGTTGCAAATGGCTCTGACAGGTAGGCAACAAAGCCTTCGAGATGCGAGAACTCGATTAGACAATCTCAACAGCCGAGCGACCAATCGTGAGCCTTCGGTAGTTATCATCGGTGGGGATAGACGGGCGAACGAGGAAACTGCGTCCCTTGAGGGGCTGAGATCCCAGCTTGAGGCCATTCAATCTCGGTATACAGACAAACATCCCGATATCCAGAGGCTTAAGAAGCAAATCGCCGAACTCGAAATCAGTGCCAATACGACAGACGCAGAATCAGCGATGGGTAGCTGGATACCATTCGAATTGCGCCAAAGGATATTGGAAGCCAATCGGGAGATCCAGTTCGAGGAAGATGAAATCGAAGGCCTGAAGATGCAGATTGCAGAGTATCAGAGGCGGGTTGAAAACATTCCCAAGCGAGAGCAGGAGATGCTCGGCTTGAGAAGAGATTACGAGAATGTCCAATCGATCTATGAATCGCTTTTGACGCGCAAGCTTGAAGCCGATATCGCTGTCAACATGGAACGCAAACAAAAGGGTGAGCAATTCAGAATCATCGATTCGGCCAGGATTCCTCAGAAACCGATCGCTCCGAATCTGAAAAAGCTATTTATGCTCTCCATTGCTGCCGGATTAGCTTTGGGTTTCGGCTTGGCTCTTTTTCTGGAAAATACAATTCCTTCGTATCGAAGACCTGATGAAATCGAAAAGCAATTCAATGTACCTGTGCTGGTGTCGATCCCGCAATTGATGTCGCCCAAACAACTTCTTATTGGAAAACTGAACACAGTTGCCAGTATTGCTTACTCAGTGGTACTTTTCGGTTTAATTGGAATATTTGCTTTTATCAGCTTCACGGGTGCGGATGCAGCCATCGATGCACTTAGATAAGTGTTGGGGGCCTGATTATTTTTGGTTCAATGCGGGTTGATAATTTTTTAAAGCCAACTTTTATTATCAAAAATATAGGAGAGATCAATGGGTAAAATCTTCGATGCCCTTGAAAAGGCGAGCAATCAGACCGATAACACGGCTCCATTGACGCGCTCCAGAGCAGATGCAAATGAAGGCGCAAGGAGCGCAGATAATGTTGTGGCCCTATCCAGTACCAATAAAATAGCACAGGAATATCGGCTTGATCCAAACTTGGTCGCGTATCACTCTCCCCAGTCCATAGAGGGCGAGCTTTTCAAAATGTTGAGAACCAATCTGCTGTTTCCGCCATCGGGGAAACCTCCTAAAAAAGTACTGATTACGAGCGCTTTACCTGGTGATGGCAAGTCTTTTATCAGTTCGAACATGGCGATAAGCATCGCTCAAGGTGTTGAAGAGTATGTGCTTCTGATTGATGCGGATGTCCGCAGGCCTACTATTCATTCCTATTTTGGATTCGGGAAAGTAGCTGGGTTGAGCGAACACCTGGCAGCTGGGACGGAGGTTTCAAAGATATTACTTAAGAGCCCAATCCCCAAACTGACTATCTTTCCGGCAGGGAACTCTCCTAAAAATCCAACTGAGCTATTGTCCTCAAAAAAAATGAAAAAGCTCCTTGAGGAAGTGGGAAAACGATACGATGATCGCTTTATAATCATCGATTCTCCACCACCCAGCATGGCCGCGGAAACCAATGCTATTGTGAACTTTGTAGACGCGGTTATTCTCGTCATCAGGGCCGGGAAAACACCGAGGAAGGCTGTGTCTAGTACCATAGATCAAATAGGAAAAGAAAAGATAGTAGGCATCGTGCTTAATTATTCAGATCAGGCATTAAAAAAATACTACGGATATGGTCGCCCATATTTCGATAAAAAATAAATGTAGCAAATCACAGTATGCTACGACTGTTCAAACAATATTACCCGATCAGGAAAGCGATACTCGTATCTGGGGAATGTATTATTGGTAATACTTCTGATGTAATATGCCTCATCATCGTTAACCTGTTCGATGCGATATACTTGCCGAAGCAAAAAAACTTCAGTCACGCAGATCGATCGCGATAAAGTAATCGACCATGCGGAGCTTTAATGGCAGAATCAGAAATTCAAACGATTGAAATTTGTATGAATACCTTAACTTACATCAATACCTATAACTAACCCAAAATGAGATCTTGAAACCGATCCAACGTGGATATTTGCATACCGATGTCAATTTTGATGAGACTACAATATCAACTGCTTTTCATCATTGGAATAGAAAAGATGCAAGTGACACCAGCGAATGTGAATGACTGCACCAAAAAGCGCAAAAGTAGCGTTTGCACCGCACGGGTGTGAACATACATAAGGAGATTTACCATGATCCGCAAATTGGGAATTTTAAATAGAACCAATCTGGCTTTGTGCGTAGCTTTTGCTATCGCCGCTTGTAACGGAGGTTCCATAACCGAACAGATACCTCACCGAGAGAGGCTTGGAGATGTTACGGAGGCCGATTGGCAAAAATTGTCTAACAAAAAAATATATTTTGGTCACCAATCTGTGGGGTTCAACATTATGGATGGTATCGAAGACCTCCAAAAAGAAAATTTGCGAATAAAATTGAATATTGTCGAAACGAATGAGCTTGAAAAGATTTCGCAAGGTATTTTCGCTCATTCGCGTATCGGGCGGAACGGTGATCCAAAGTCAAAGATCGATGATTTTGCAACGTTCATAAACCAGGCAGGCGAAGATAGATTGGATTATGCGGGAATGAAGTTTTGTTATGTGGATATGAATGCTGATACCGATGTTAAAAAGTTGTTCAGCGATTACTCCACAGCCATGGCAAAGCTCAAAGAACTTCATCCGAAAATGACCATAATTCATTTTACCATGCCTCTGATGGTGAATCGAGAATCATGGAAAACTAAAATTAAAAAAATCTTCGGCAAAACCGAAATTTGGGAATATGCAGCCAACACCAACAGAAACCGGTTCAATCAATTGATTATCGAAGCATATCAGGGAAAGGAACCCCTTTTGGATATTGCTAAAATCGAGTCGACGAAGCCAGATGGTTCGCGCCAGGCCTTCGATCAAAACGGAGTTACCTATTATTCAATGGCTCCCGAGTATTCTTACGATAACGGTCATTTGAATGAAATCGGCCGCAAAAGAGTAGCAGAACAATTGCTACTTCTTTTAATAAATCTCAAGTAGATTGTGTTCCCAAATAATTTCAAGAAAGAACTCTCATTTGATGGTTACTATCGAATAATTATTTGTTTCCTGAAAACGGCAAAAACTAGCAGAATTAGAATGTGAACCCGAAAGACATGCGCCGATATATTTAAAGCTAAGGAACCATACTAATGGCATTTTTGCTCTTTTATTTTTCAATGGCGATAATTATCTATATCTATATCGGATACCCGATAATCGCCCTGCTGTCAAGCCTGGTCATAAATCGGAGAATTGATAAAAAACTGATAACACCGGCGGTGACGGTGTTGATTACCGCCTTCAACGAAAAGGAAGTTATCGCGGCAACAATCCGTAACAAACTCGAACAAGAATATCCATTCGATCGCTTGGAGGTTCTGGTTGTATCTGATGGCTCGACGGATGGAACCGATGAAATCGTCGCTGAATTCAAGGACCCGCGGGTACGGTTGCTGAGACAGGTACCCCGTTCCGGAAAGACAAGTGCGCTCAATATGGCAGTACCCGAAGCAAAAGGAAGTATTATCGTTTTTTCGGATGCTAATTCTATCTATGCGCCGGATGCCATAAAGCATCTCGTGAGCAACTTCGAGGATCCAAGAGTCGGCTACGTTACGGGAAAAATGATCTATACCAATCCTGATGGAAGTACTATCGGTGATGGATGCAGTGCTTATATGAAGTATGAAAACTTTTTGAGAAGAGCGGAAACGCGACTGGGTTCGGTGGTTGGGGTTGATGGCGGTGTCGACGCAATGCGCAAGGAACTCTATCAAAAACTGGGCAATGATCAATTGCCTGATTTCGTGCTGTCTCTCAAGGTCACTGAAATAGGCTATCGTGTGGTCTATGAACCCAAAGCGATCCTGAGAGAACCGGCACTCAAAGAGGTCGCCGATGAATTCCGAATGCGGGTAAGGGTATCACTTCGGGCGCTATGGGCGTTATTCGATATGAAGCATTTGTTCTGGCCGCGAAGCAACCCGCTTTTTGCATGGCAGCTGTGGTCGCATAAAGGACTACGTTACTTATGTTTCGTGTTCATGCTGACAGCCTTCTTCAGTAACATGCTGTTAGTTGGATATAGCAAATTCTATTTGATAACTTTCATGCTTCAATCGATTCTTTATATCGGCGCAATGTCTGCGGCCATGCTTGAACGAGAAGGACACCGGATCGCTCTGTTGACTTTTTTGCAATACTTCGTTTTGCTGAATGCCGCCGCTGGTTACGCCTTTGCTAAATTCGCAATGGGAATAAAACAAGTAACGTGGACGCCACGAAAAGGATAAAGCAGGTAAAGACGTACGCATAGGTTTCGCGAAAGTTGCGTAAAGGTTTGATGATGAATTATAAAAAGAAAATATATTTCGTGATGCTGATTTCCTTGCTGGCGGGAGGGGCATTTCTCAGATTAGAAAATATCGGGAAATTCAGCTTCTGGACAGATGAATTATTTGCCGTGTATGCTGCAAAATCCTATGCCAGCGAAAACAGCTTTTATGTTCCCTATGAGGGTGAGCATCCATATCGAAAACTAGTCGTCTATACCACGAGTTTTATGTTCCGATTCTTCGGTGAATCCGAAAAAACCGCCAGAATGCCGTTTGCGATAGCGAACCTTCTATTTATTTTGTTAAGCTATATCCTTCTTTCAAGAATCCTGAGCCGCAAAGCCGCAATAGTAGTAGCATTCACTATGTCATTTTCTCCTATATTCATTCAAATGTCGAGAGAATGCCGGTCTTACACGCTGCATCAACTTTTTTATTTTCTTTCGTCTACAGCTTTCATTCTTGGCTTTGAATACAAGGAAAATGAAGCGGGTTTCAGAGTACCTCAAATCGCCAGAAAGTATGAATCGAAGTATCAAGTAAACGTTCTGCTGCTTTCGGCAGCCATCTTCTTCGGCTATATTGCTAAAAACTTGCAGCCGCTTACATATAATTTGGCATTCATTATCGGTGGATATTCGATTGTAATGATGGCGATCCGTTTACTGGTATATCGAGATTTTGATCGATCGGCATTCAAGTATACCGCAGTGGTGATCGGGATTGTGATGGGCGCGCTGATTCAATATATATTAAATTACGAGCATTTTGTTAGGATGCTGAAATGGTCCGTATCCTTGCCGGATTGGGCGCGATTTCATAATTATAGCATTCATTATTATCGATGGTATTTGGCTGAACAGTATCCGGTTTTTTTCTATTCATACCCTCTTGGGTTGTATTTTTTAGTCAAAGACTATAGACGAAAAGGAATTTATTTCGGTTTGATGTTTATCATTCCCTTTATCTTGCATTCCTTGGTATATCCCTTGAAATCGGATCGATATATCTTCTATTCGATTCCGTATTTCCTGTTAGGATTTGGAATGGTCGCTGACAAAGGGATTAGCGCCTTTAAAAATGCTTTGACGACTACTCCTCTTAAAGAAAAAGCAATTATTTATATAGCATTCTTACCACTGATTTTTTTTATGCTGCAACCATGGTTTCCGCTGGCCATGAAGGAACCAAATGTTAATAAGTTCCCAAACTGGCTCGGCTTCGAAGATAAATTAAAAGCAAGCATCGGAACGGCTAAGGTCATCACTACAAGACCTATCGAGTTCTTTTACTATTTTAAACGGAAACCCGATTACGCCATAGTAAATAGCATTCCCAAAAATTATAACTATGGGGATGATTTGCTTGGTAATGAGAATATTTTGATGGAAGTCGTAAAAAGCCAAAAGGATCTCTATCTGGTAGCCTACAGAAGAGATTTAAATTACAGAGAATTTTTCAATGATAAAATGAAAAATATCATCACTGAAAATATGATTGAAATAGATACCGGGTATGAGAAGTCATTCATTGTTTTAAAGAAGACTTTGCGACCAAATTATTCAGGAGCGCAATAGAATGAAGGGAATAATTTTAGCCGGCGGTTCCGGTACCAGGCTCTATCCAGTTACAAATGTCGTCAGCAAACAGCTGCTTGCGGTTTATGATAAGCCGATGATTTATTATCCTTTATCGGTCCTGATGCTTGCAGGTATCAGAGAAATATTGATCATTTCATCGCAATTCCAGTTGCCCTTATTTAAACAGCTTTTTGGGGACGGAAGACAGCTTGGGCTCAGACTGGACTATGCCGAGCAAGCGCAACCCAAGGGAATTGCGCAAGCATTCATTATCGGTAAAGAATTTTTAGGACGCAGCAACGTGTGTCTAATATTAGGAGACAATATTTTTTACGGACAAGGTTTTCAAAAAATCTTATTCGAGGCCTCCGGAATTGATACAGGTGCCTATATTTTTGGGTATTGGGTAAATGATCCAGAAAGATATGGAGTTGTGGAATTCGATAAATCCTTAAAGGTGCTCAGCATCGAGGAGAAACCACTTAAGCCGAAAAGCAATTATGTCGTACCTGGTCTATATTTTTATGATAACAAGGTCATCGATATCGCATCCAGCTTGAAACCATCGAACAGAGGTGAATTAGAGATCACGGATGTAAACAAGGCCTATTTAACAAATGGTGAACTGAAGGTGAAACTGTTCGGGCGTGGATTCGCATGGTTAGATACCGGGACGCATGACTCTTTGCTTGATGCTGGAATCTTTGTGTCCACCATTGAAAAAAGGCAAGGGTTGAAGGTCGCTTGTATCGAGGAGGTCGCTTACCGGATGGGATATATAGATGCCGCGCAAGTTGAAAAATTAGCGATGACTCAGATTAAAAGCGGCTACGGGAAATACCTGATGGATACCTTGAATTACGAAGTCCGCGGCATCATGCGGAAAAGCTAAATTATGCCGAAAAAGAAAGCCAGATAAAGAATATGGATAATAGCGAAAAAAAAGCTCTTCCTAAATATTCTGTGGTTATACCTGTTTATAATAGCGAAGCGACACTGAATGAGCTATGTCGAAGGCTGGCCTCAGTATTCGAAAGCAACGGTCTTCTGTATGAAATCATTCTGGTAAATGATGCCAGCTCCGATAAAAGCTGGCAGGTTATGAAAGATCTTAAGAAAAACTACCGCTTTCTAAAAATCATACAATTGATGCGTAACTTTGGACAACATAATGCTTTGATTTGCGGTTTTCATTATGTGACGGGCAATTACGTTATTACCATGGATGACGACCTGCAGAACCCCCCTGAAGAAATTCCTAAAATGATTTCGAAAATAAATGACGGCTACGATGTCGTGATCGGTGCTCAGATCGTCAAGCAGCATAGTATATTCAAAAATTTCAGCAGCTTTATCATACGGTATCTGAATGAGAGAATTTTCAATAAACCCAAAGAGCTCAGGCTATCGAGTTTCAGGATTTTGACCCGTGCTGTAACGGATGAGATTAAAACCTTGAAAACGCCCTATCCTTATATTTCCGGTCAAATGCTGTCAATCACCCGAAATATCGTAAATGTCGATGTCATTCACGATAAACGCAAATTCGGAAAGTCTACCTATACTTTCAGGAAATTATTGAATCTCGCGTTCAATCTTGTCATAAACTATTCTTCTTTGCCACTGAGGGTTTTGACACTCATTGGGATCAGCGTATCCGCGGTTTCTTTCTGCATGGGCATGTTCTTTATCGCGAAAAAAGTCGTCGTTGGAATACCGGTTAGCGGTTGGACGTCTGTCGTCGTGCTATTATCGTTTTTCAATGGGTTGCTCTTAATTATCATATCGATAATCGGCGAGTATCTGGGGAGAATAATCAATGAGGTCTCCAATAGACAACAATTTGTGGTGCGCGAAAAATTGATTGATTAAAAGCCGAAATACCGGGTTGTAATAATAAAGACTTATCCGAAAGAAATGCAGCCTTCTGGGGTACACGAATACATAAACAATCCTATGAAAAAAAAACTGATAATTCTAGGCGCTGGCGAAAACCAGGTCCCAATTATTGATCTGGCAAAGCAGAAAGATTATTACACCATTGCAATCAGCATCGATGGAGACTACCCGGGTTTCAAACATTGCGATAAAAAATACATAATGGATGTGCGTGAAAAGGAGTACATCCTTGATATCGCAAGAAAAGAGAAGATTACAGGAATTTTGACCGATCAGACAGATATTGCCGTTCCGACGGCGGCTTATGTCGCTGAAAAATTAGGTCTTCCCGGTATTGGATATGAATGCGCTTTGAGCTTCACGAACAAATTTAAGATGCGAGAAAGCTGCGAAAAGACTAAGATCAAGACCATCGGATTCAGGCGTGCCTCGAATTATAAAGAGGCAGATAAAGCAGCGCGGGAGCTTTCATTGCCGCTGATCATCAAGCCGGTCGACAACCAGGGCAGTCGCGGCGTCGGAAAAGTTGATCGCTATTCCGATTTGAAAGAAAAATTCGATAGGGCGATTAAATATTCCTCGACAGGTACTGTCATTATAGAAGAGTTCTTTCAAGGCCGCGAAATTGTTATTGAGGGATTCTCTAAAGATTATAAGTTCCATAACCTGATCATCGGAGACAGTGAGAATTTCGAATCTATCGAGATGTTTATACCAAAGCAGAGGATTTTTCCAACCACTCTGAACTCTGAAATCAAGGCAAAAGTGCTGTCAGCCAACAGGGGCCTCGTCGAAAAGCTGGGCTTGAAATTTGGTATAACGCACTCTGAGTTTCTGGTAAATGAAACCAACGGTGACATATGTCTAATTGAAATTGCCGCAAGGGGAGGAGGGGTATTTATTTCTTCGGATTTGATACCGCTCGCTTGTGGAATCAATGTAAATGAACTTTTGATCGAACTTTCTGCGGGTGGAAACCCCGATTTCGATATGAAAGGTTATGTCGAGGCCTCTTCCGGCTATGTATGTTTCCTTCTTCCAGAAGGCACCATCACGAAAGTCGAAGGCTTGGAAGAGGTAAAGAAATTGCCAGGAGTTCACAGGGCCTGTCTTGCAAATATCCAATTGGGTATAAAAACACCATGCCTAAAAGATAAAACCTCCCGGCTTGGGCCCATTTTGGTTTCAGCCGAAAACAGGAATAAGCTGCTGGATATTATTCAAGAGTTAAAAACACTTCTAAAGATAGAAGTTGAAACATCAAACGGAACAAGAGGAATAATGTGGTGAGGAGGATAACGATGAGTAAATCTACAATCCTTCATGCAATAAGAGTCCTTAAAAGTCACATTATTTATTCCTATAGCCAAAATTGGAATAAGGAACAGATAGAAAACCATCAGGATAAAAAATTAATAAATATCGTCAAGCATGCGGCTAGGAATGTCCCCTACTACCGAAACCTGTTCAGTAACATCGGTTTCGATGCTAATGATTTCAGGGGCCGAATCGATATGCACAAGGTACCGCTTTTAGACAAGCAAACCTTGCGTACTCGCCAGAAGGAATTCATCGCTGATAATGCCGATAGATTTGGTATAAACTGGGAAACCACCAGTGGGTCGACGGGTACGCCCCTTAAATTGGCGATCGACAATTCGACCAAAGCGCATAAACTCGGTGCGGTCTTGCGCAGCTACCGATGGGCCGGATATATACCTTGGAAAAGAACTTTCAGTATACAAAGCTATAAATTCGCCGATCCAAAAGCAATCTACAAGCATTACCCGATGGTCAATATGTGGCGTTTCAATTCACGATTGCTATCGAAAGATGCCTCATTAGAAATACTGGCAATGATAAATGATTTGAAACCTGAAATGATGATTGGGTATCCCTTCTCGATTTATATGTTGAGCAAATTCGCAAAAGATGAGAGAATTCCGATCCACCCCATTCGATCTATCGTAACCGCAGGAGAAACGCTGAGCGAAAAGAGAAGGATACTATTGGAAGAGGCCTATCAATGCAGCGTCTACGATTTCTATTCCCACCACGAAGATGTCGCCATCATTTCCGAGTGTAAAAAGCATTCCAAGCACCTTTTCGATGATTTTTCTTACACTGAGATAATCGATGAGCAAACTGGTGAAACAAAAACATCAGGGAGCGGTGAACTTGTGGGCACCGGCTTTTATAATTATGCGATGCCGTTGATTCGTTACAGGGTAGGCGACAAAGTTGTCCTGAATGACAACCAGGAACCATGCCCGTGTGGGTGTAGGTTTCGTACATTAGAAGAGATCATCGGCAGGCAGAACGATTATATCGTCACGCCCGATGGCCGCTACATCGGAAACGTTCTTGAACATGCGATCGATAAGTCCAAAGGGGTGATCCTTTCCCAATGCGTCCAAGATTCTGTCGACCATGTGTATTTGAACCTGATCGTCGACAATACCTTCAGCCAGGACTCCATTGGCGATTTGGAAAAAGGGATCAGGGCCAGATTGGGGGATGAGCTTTTAATCGATTATAAAATTGTCACTGAACTTGAGAAAAAGCCAAGTGGAAAAACCCCCTTCATCATGTCGAAGATCGGCCAAGAGTTCATATGAAAAAGAAGGTATTCCGGTATTTACGCTGGCTGATCGGCATTGCCATTCTATTCATCGTTTTTAAACAAATTGATCTCGAAAAACTCAAGGAGTATCTATTAAGGTCAAACTACTGGTTGATAGCTCTGGGATTACTGCATTCTCCACTCTTGATTCTTGTGGGGGCGATCCGGTGGCAGTATATTCTGGCGCAATTTTTCAAGCCGAAGCTCGCAACGCAATCGGCTATCGTGCATTATTGGTCCGGTGTGGCGATAGGCTTCTTCACCCCTGCATCTTTGGGGCTGGATGCCTATCGTGTCCTTTACGGGGGAAGGGTTTATGGCGGCTACACCATCAATGCCATTGCCGTTATCATTGAGAAAATTTTAGCATTGATCACATGTGCTTCCCTATTTGTTGCGCTTTACCCGATCGTTCCAATATCCATCGATAATCAACTCATGGCAGTATTATATATTGCCTTTTTTGTCATGATTTGTTTTTTCATTGCGCTGCTTTTTTCAAAAGCTGTCCTAAAAAGCCATACCGTAATGCGCTTTATATCGAAATTGGACGCTCAGGGCGCAAGAATTCTAAAGAAGATCAGTCAAAAATACGCCTTCAACAACGAAAAAGTTTCACTGGCCCAAATACTGAACGAGGTAACGACAGCGTTATCAATTCTTAAGATCTCCAATGTTATAGCATTCACAATGGCCATTCAATTTATCACCTCATTGAAAAGCCAGATTTTTTTCACCGCTATCGGATATGATTTACCGTTTCTTATCAACTTATTCGTAGCGCCGACGCTGTATTTCATTTTTATGCTGCCAATTTCTTTCGGCAGTCTTGGGATACGCGAGGGAGTCTATATTGTCTTGTACGGTCTGTTCGGTATCCCCGCGGAGATAGCGCTAATCGTAAGCTTTTTCAATTTGGTCGGGATGGCTTTAAACAATCTCATTGGGGCTATAATTATGATGTTTGCTAAAAATATTGAAAATCTAGAGATACGCAGCCATAAAAAGCACCTCTAAAAGCCATAAACAAGAATCAGGCCGGCAGGTAAGGCGCGCGGTTCAATCACATTAACAAAGGGGATCGAGCAAATCATGATACCTTTCAACAAGCCTTTCATCGTTGGCAAAGAACTCTATTATATTTCCCAGTCCGTACTATCTGGTAAAATCGCCGGTGACGGACTCTTCACCAAAAAATGCCATGAATTGATGGAAAAACAATTCGGTGCCAGAAAAGTCTTACTCACCCACTCGTGTACCGCTGCATTGGAAATGGCAGCGATTCTATGCGGGATAAACAACAACGACGAAGTCATAATGCCCTCATACACCTTCGTTTCGACAGCCAACGCATTCTACTTAAGGGGTTGCAAGATTAAATTCGTTGATATCCGAAGCGATACTTTAAATATCGATGAAAATTTAATCGAAGCCGAAATTTCCGACAACTCGAAGGTCATCGTTCCAGTGCACTATGCCGGTGTTTCTTGTGAAATGGACACCATCCTCAGCACCGCAAGAAAGCACAATTTATATGTCGTCGAGGACGCTGCGCAAGGCGTCAATGCGAAATACAAAGATCGCTATCTGGGAACTATCGGAGATATTGGAGCCTATAGTTTTCACGAAACGAAGAACCTCATCAGTGGGGAAGGCGGCGCAATTGTCATCAACAACGAAAAATTTTTAGAACGGGCTGAAATAATAAGAGAAAAAGGAACAAACCGCAGCAAATTCTTCAGAGGAGAAATTGATAAATATACTTGGGTGGATATCGGATCGTCATATTTGCCCTCCGATATTATCGCCGCTTTTCTCTATGCCCAGCTTGAAAACATCGAGATTATCGACAATCGCAGAAAAGAGCTGAACGAAATGTACAGCCGGGAACTCATTCCGCTGGTAAATGATGGGAAGTTGAGGTTGCCTTATGTTTCGGAGGAATGCCAGAGTAATAACCATCTATTTTATATAATTCTCGAAAACGAAAATATAAGAGATTCTCTGATTCAGCATCTCAAAGCTAATGGAATCCATTCTGTTTTTCACTACATCCCACTGCACCTCTCTCCCATCGGTCAGTCAATGGGATACAAAAAAGGGCAACTGCCCGTTACCGAATCAATGAGTGAAAGATTGCTACGGCTCCCGTTTTACTACGAATTATCAAAAAATGAACAAGTACTTGTTATCAAAGCCATAAAGTCCTTTTTTGCCTGATAGGTGATGCCTGAGATATATATTTTTAGGTTCGAATCGAGTTTTATCCTCAAACGGGGATGCATTAATACCTTGACTTCCTAGAAAACGAAAACATTTACATATATAGGTAATATTTTACCTATTAAAATTCTTTGTCTGAGCTTTGAAGCCGATAACCATTTGAAAGCGTAGAAAATATGAGATAAATTTTATCTTCATTTCTGGCACACATCTTGTATTGGCCTGAACTCGAACAGTTAACTGAACCTTTCGTCTTCATTAAAAATCGATAGAGACACTTTGCGGGCAGCAGCAACAGCTAGAAACGGAGAAAGGTATGAGGACAGCTAATACCCAGAAGATATTCAGCAAAGCATGCATGCTCTTGCTGGTTTTATTCCTGACTTCCTTCGGAACCCAGGCGACCGCCGACGTCATTATAGACAATGGCGCCAGTGGAACTTCTTATACAGGAGCCTGGAGCGCATCGGTCGGCGCCGGCTACTATGGCACCAACAGCCTGTTCGCGCGCCCCAGCGCCACCTACACCTGGCAATACACTTCGCAGCCCGCGGGAACATACGAGGTCTTGCTGTGGTGGACGCAGACGGATACCCGGGGAAACTCTGTGGCTGTAAGGGTCGCAACCGCAGACGGTCCGGTTGACGTGACGATTAACCAGCAGACCAACGGCGGGCAGTGGAACAGCCTGGGGAACTTCAACCTGGCGTCGAATGCCAGTGTTACCATCACTGCTTCGACCCAAAGATTGCCTGATGGCAGGTATGTCGCCACGTGTGCCGATGCAGTATGGTTCCGGCAGGTATCTAGCAATGCATCGCCAATTGCTGCCATTGACAGCATCAATCCCAATCCGGCCAATTCCGGGGAGATGATCGTTTTCAGCGGACATGGAAATGACTCCGACGGCAATGTTGCCGCTTACTCATGGGATTCGGACATCGACGGGCATTTGAGCGACAATATGTCCTTCTCGTCAAATCTGCTCTCCGACGGAACCCATGAGATTTCCTTCCGCGTCCAGGACAATGAAGGGCTCTGGTCTGCAGCGGCAACCATGAGCCTGACAGTGGGAGAGCCGATTATCGAACGCGTAATCGACAACGGGGGGGCCGGTACCTCGTTTACCGGCACTTGGTCCCCTTCGAGCGGCGTGCACCCCTATGGCGCCAACAGCTTGTTCGCTCGTCCTGCCGCCACCTATACCTGGCAATTCAATTCATTGACCCCCGGCACCTACGAGGTGTTTATGTGGTGGACCACCGCCGATACCCGCGGATCGGCCATCCCAGTGAACATCAACGGTTTGCAGACGGTGAACGTCAACCAGCTTGCCAGCGGCGGCCAGTGGAATTCTTTGGGCACCTTTAATTTCGGAACGAGCGGATACGTGACCATTACAGCGGTCGGCACCACAAGCACCTGTGCGGATGCCGTCAGGCTTGTATCCGTTGATCTGAACCCCTCACCGACCGCAACCATCGATTCAATCAGTCCCAATCCGGCCGGATTCGATACAATCGTTGACTTCAGCGGTCATGGCACTGCAGTAGGGAGCGCAACCATCGCAGAATACAGATGGGAATCCAGCATCGACGGTTTGTTGGGAACAGAAGCCAGTTTCTCCGCGGGCCCATTGACCTTAGGCACCCATACCATCTCTTTTAGGGTAACCGACAGCAATGGCGAGGTTTCCGAAGTCGCGCAGCAGCAACTGGTGATTGGGAATCCCGTCATAACCATCGACAATGGAGGTACAGGCACATCGTCGACCGGCACCTGGAGCGTCTCCACCGGCCCAAACCCTTACGGTAGCAACAGTCTTTATGCCCGGCCGACGGCCGCTTATACCTGGCAATTTGCTTCACAGCCTGCCGGCCTCTATAATGTTTATATATGGTACACGGCCACCAGCACCAGGGCCAGCGCCGTTCCGGTGAACATCAACGGGCTGGAGACGGTCACCATCGATCAGCGAACCGGAGGCGGGCAGTGGAACTATCTGGGCACTTATCCTTTCAACGGCAGCGGCTATGTAACCGTCACGGCGGTCGGGACCGCCAGCACCTGCGCCGATGCAGTGCGTTTCGAATATGTTTCCGGCACCAATCCGCCGGTCGCCCAGATCACTTCGATCACCCCCAACCCTGCGGAAGTTGAAGAGGTTATCTCTTTTGCGGGGCAGGGCACCGACACAGACGGTTCGATCGTCGAGTACCGGTGGACCTCCAGCATCGACGGGCAGTTGAGTGATCAGGCCGCCTTCGATGCGGTCCTGTCCCTCGGGGTTCACGAGATCAGCTTCAGCGTCCGGGATGATGACGGCACCTGGTCCCAGGCGGCCACCCAGTCGGTGACGGTCAGGGAAACGCTTCAGACGGTGGCTTCGGACAACGGCGGACCGGGCACATCCTTCACCGGTACCTGGACGGTTTCGGCTCAGCCGAACTTTTACGGTACTTCAAGCCTGTATGCCAGGGATGGAGCGACCTATACATGGCGGTTCAATCCGCCGGTCTCGGCGGTGTACATCGTCAACATGTGGTGGACCGCATATTCGGGCCGCAGCAACAACGTGCCGGTCGATATCACCAGTGCCGGCGGCACGCAACGGGTTTATGTCAATCAGCAACTCAACGGTGGCCGGTGGAACGCGCTGGGGCAGTATCAATTCCTGGCCGGGACCACTTATACGGTGACGATCACGGCGCCCGTCGGAACGGCGAGCACCAGCGCCGATGCGGTGCAGTTCGTTCAAATGTCTTCATACCAGGCACCGGCGGCCAATTTTTCGGCCGATTCCACCGGCGGCGTGATGCCGATTACGGTTCAATTCAAGGATCTGAGCACTGGCGATATCGACAGCTGGCTGTGGACTTTCGGCGACGGCACCACGAGCACCGCGCAGTCGCCGACCCACCAATACGCAGCTGCCGGCAACTACACTGTAGCGCTGACGGTGACCAACCGGTTCGGGTCCGATACCGAGACCAGAAACAACTTCATCCAGGTAGCCGCAGCCAGTGTGGAGAACATCTACGTAGCCATTGGCTGGGGGGCGACCTACACCGGAACATGGCAGAATCTGGAGTGGGACATCGACGATATCGGCGCCGTGGAGATCAGCCCCGATGTCTGGCG
>CALMNL010000013.1 GCA_937868765.1 uncultured Desulfatitalea sp.
GATGCCACACTGCCTTCCTCGTTAAGCTGGCGTTGGATCATCGCAAAATTCTATCTGAAATGTTAATGATCGCTTCTATAGAGCCATTACGTGATCGCCGAAATGAGGCCAGTTCATGATCGCCGAAATAGAGCCACTTTATGATCGGCGAAATGGTGCCAGGGCAACATTCCAAATTTTGTTCAAAAAGCATCTCGGACCATTTGATCAAATCCATTACACTCCCGGTAAAAACCCATTAACCGGGAGGAGCGTGCATGGCCAACAGGAGGTTCGAGATGTACCACTACCGTCAAGTGATTCATCGAATGCGCATGGGCCAAAGTGACCGCGCCATCGCCAAGAGCAAGCTGATGGGCCGTATCAAATGCACCAGGGTTAGGAGCATTGCCGAGCAAAACGGCTGGCTCGGCGATGTGCCCTTGCCCGGTGACGAGGAGCTTGCCCGGGTATTTGAGAACGAAAAAGAGCCCAACCCCACGCGAGCATCCTTGAGTATCCCCCATAAAGCGCAGATCGAAGAGTGGATCGGCCAGGGGATCACGGGCACGACCATTTACCGTGCCCTGGTGGATCGATTCGGATTTGCCGGAAGTTACTCTTCGGTGCGTCGTTTTGTGCAAAACCATCATCGATCCAATCCGAAGGTGACGTGCATCCTGGAGTTTGGCCCCGGCCAAGCCGCACAGGTCGATTTTGGTAAAGGTCCCACCATCACCGATGCCTTCAGCCACCAGACGATCAAGACCTGGATCTTCGTGATGACGCTTTGCTTTAGCCGGCACATGTATGCCGAGATCGTCACCGACCATAAGGTTGAGGCCTGGCTGGCCTGCCACCGCAGGGCCTTTGAGTTCTTTGGTGGCGTGCCCAAAAAGATGATCATCGACAATGCCAAGTGTGCCATCACAAGGGCGTGTTATCGTGATCCGCAGGTGCAGCGTTCGTACGCGGAGCTGGCTGAAGGCTACGGTTTTTTGATATCTCCCTGTCCCGTGCGAGACCCTCAGAAAAAGGGCCGGGTGGAGTCAGGGGTAAAGTATTTAAAGAACAGCTTCGTGCCGCTGCGACTCTTCCGGTCACTTGCCGATGCCAACGGGCAGCTGCAGCGCTGGGTGCTCACGACCGCCGGCAACCGCATCCACGGCACCACCCATCAGAGACCGCTGACGTTGTTTGCCCAGAGCGAAAAGGCCCTGCTGCGAACACTGCCCGATGTGCCGGTGACCATTGCCACATGGGCACAAGTCAAGCTGCATGCAGATTGTCACGTGCGCTATGAAAAGTGCCTTTACTCCGGCCCCTTTCGCCTGGCGAACCAGGTGCTGTGGCTTAAGGTGACCGACAACACCGTCAAGCTGTACCACGATCTGAAGCTTGTGGCCGTGCGCCCACGTCTGTCAAATCCCGGCGCTCGCTCGACACTGGACGACCATATGCCGCCCGAAGCATTGGCCTACAAACAGCAGGATCCACAATGGTGCCTGCACCAGGCCGAATCCATCGGCCCGCACTGCCACCAGTTGATCGAGCAGCTGCTTGGCAGCCGGGTGCTGGACAACCTGCGTGCGGCCCAGGGGCTGATCGGCCTTGGCAAGAAGTACGGCCCCCTTCGGCTTGAAAGCGCCTGCCACCGGGCGCTGTTCTTTGACAATCCCCGGTACCGCACCGTTAAGAGCATCCTCGAACAAGGCATGGATCAACTGCCTTTAATGGCAGAGCCGGCCCATTTACCTTCAACCTACACGCAGGCCCGCTTTCTTCGTCCGGCGGCCCAACTGCAGTTCAATTGAAGGAGGCCGCCATGAACCCCATGCCCGAGTTGATGCCCATGCTCAAGCAGTTGCGCCTGTCCGGCATATTGGACTCCATCGAGTCGCGCAACCGCCAGGCCATCGACAAGAAACTCTCCTACATGGACTTTTTGGCCACCGTGATCACCGACGAGATCGAGCGACGCACCCAGAAAAAGCTTGCCTCGGCCATGCCACGCGCCAACTTCGTCAACCAAAAGACCATAGAGGAGTTCGACTTTACCTTCAATCCCAACATCAACCGGCAATTGATCGCAGAGCTTGCCTCCGGCCGGTTCATCCAGGAAAAGGTCTGCGCCCTGATCGTCGGCCCCTGCGGCACCGGCAAAAGCCACATCGCCCAGGCCCTGGGCCACTGCGCCATCCGCGCCGGATACGATGTGCTTTTTACCAGTTGCGCCAAGATGCTCTCGCAGCTAAACGCCGCCCGGGCCGCCAACGGCTTTGATCGTCACTTTGCAAAGCTTGCCGCGGTAGATCTTCTGATCATCGACGACTTTGGGCTCAAACCCTTAAAAGGCAGCCAGGATGAAGACCTTCACGAGGTAATCGCTGAACGCTACGAGCGCAACAGCACAATCGTGTTCAATTCATATCATCGTTTACAGTTATGTCACTACTTCGTTTACACATTACTTCTTTTTAGTCTGCCTTTTTCATCCTGAACTTTGAGGGTCCTTTCATCGAAGTATCCAAGCATTTTGTTTCTGTAATAGACGCGCCAAATGCCAGCGCCGAGTTCCTCTAAACCAACATCTTTTTCTATCAGCGTCGTTGAAATCATAACCCACTTGGTTGATCTCCATCGAAGTGCCCCGTTTCGGCAGACTCTGCGAACCTGGCAATACGACGGGTAGACCCACTCCTTGATCCTTTCGGAATACTGCCTTTTCGAAAACGTGTGAACGGACGCCGGTGTTTCTAAATTTAATGCTTTATGGGGCCTGACATAGTTGTATTCGGATAACGTATAAGATTTTTCGCACATTTTGAAAGAGTAGCCCTCAATCTGGTAAG
>CALMNL010000014.1 GCA_937868765.1 uncultured Desulfatitalea sp.
AGGAGGGGACGCACATGCTCAAAAGATTGCACGTTATTTTGACCCTAATGGCCCTTATCATGGTAATCGCGGCGCCCGTGATGGCCGCGGATACCATCAAGATCGCTTACATCGACCCCCTGTCCGGCGCCATGGCCGGCGTCGGCGATGCCGGATACAAGCATTTCCAGTACAACGCGGACCTGCTCAACGCCAAGGGCGGGGTCCTGGGCGGCAAGAAGTTCGAGATCGTACCGTTCGACAACAAGGTCAGCCCCCAGGATTCGCTGATCCAGTTGAAGAACGCCATCGACCAGGGCATCACCATCATCACCCAGGGCAACGGCTCCAGCGTGGCCGGCGCTCTGATCGAGGCCGTCAACAAGCACAACGAACGCAACCCGGACAATCAGATCCTTTACCTGAACTATGCGGCGGTGACGCCGGCCTTCACCAACGAGCAGTGCAGCTTCTGGCACTTCCGCTTCGACGCCCACGTGGACATGAAGATCGCCGCCATCACCAACTACATCAAGGGACAAAAGGACATCAAGAAGGTCTACCTGCAGAACCAGGACTATGTTTTCGGCCATGCCGTGAGCGACTCGGCCAAGGCCATGCTCAAGGAAAAGCGCCCGGACATCGAGATCGTGGGCGACAGCTTCACGCCGCTGGGCAAGGTCAAGGATTTTTCGCCCTACGTGGCCAAGATCCAGGCCTCGGGCGCCGACACGGTCATCAGCGGCAACTGGGGCGCGGACATGTCGCTGCTGGTCAAGGCCGCCAAGGACGCCGGTCTTAAGGCCCAGTTCTTCACCTTCTACGGCAGCGGCCTGGGGGCGCCCAAGGCCATCGGCGAGGCCGGCATCGGCATCCTGAACTCGGTGACCGAATGGCATATGAACCTCAACCAGGAAGAAAAGAACGCCGAAGACGAAAAGTTCTTCCTGGGTTACCAGAAAAAGTACTCCAACAACGGCGACGTGCCTTACTACTACGGCCGTATCGGCACCGAAATGCAGATGCTGGCCGCGGCCATCGAGAAAGCCGGCAGCACCAAGTCCAAGGACATCGCCTTTGCCCTGGAGGGCATGAAATACCAGACCCCCTATGGCGAGGTGACCATGCGTGCCGAGGACCATCAGCTGATCCAGCCGCTGTACATTTCCACTTACGCCAAGGCCGGCGAAGGTACGGTCAAGTATGATTCGGAAAACACCGGCGTGGGCTTCAAGACCATCGCCCGCATTCCCGCCGCCGATACGGCCATGCCCACCACCTGCAAGATGGTGCGGCCCGAAAAATAGGACGTACCGAATCTGACAGGAGCCGGGGCGGCCCCCAGAGGCCGCCCCGCACGTTGGTTGCCCTTAACTTCTTGACAGACCGTGGAATCATGCTCGAATATCTCATCTTCTCGATTCTCAACACCCTGGTGCTGGGCATGCTGCTGTTTATGCTCTCCAGCGGCCTGACCCTGATCTTCAGCATGATGGGCGTGCTCAACTTCGCCCATGCCAGCTTCTACATGCTCGGGGCCTATTTCGGCTACCAGATCAGCACGGTGATCGGCTTCTGGCCGGCGCTGGTGATCGCGCCGCTGCTGGTCGGGGTGCTGGGGGCTTTCGTGGAACGCTACGGCCTGCGCACCGTGCACAAGTACGGTCACGTGGCCGAGCTGCTCTTTACGGTGGGGCTGGCCTTTATCATCGAAGAGTGCGTCAACCTGATCTGGGGGCGCAACGCGGTGACCTACCCCGTTCCCCAGTCCCTGGATTTTCCCCTGTTCACCCTGTTCAGCACCGAGTTTTCGGCCTACCGCATGTTCATGCTGCTGATCTCGGTGGGCATTTTCGTCGTGCTTTACCTGGTGCTCACCCGCACGCGCATCGGGCTGATCATCCAGGCGGCCCTGACCCACCCCCAGGGGGTGAGCGCCCTGGGCCACAACGTGCCCATGGTGTTCATGCTGGTGTTCGGCGGCGGCTCGGCCCTGGCCGGGATCGCCGGCGTCATCGGCGGTATTTTCCTGATCACCGAGCCGGCCATGGCCGCCACCCTGGGGCCCATCGTCTTTGTGGTGATCGTGGTGGGCGGCATGGGCTCGCTCACCGGCGCCTTCGTGGCCTCTTTGCTGCTGGCCGCCATCCAGACTTTTGCCGTGGGCCTGGAGTATTCGATTACCGACATCCTGGCCATGGTGGGCATCCATTGGGATCTAGGCGGCGTGCTCGGGGATCTGGAGCGCATCCAGCTCTCGCATACCGGCCCCATCCTGCCCTATCTGTTCATGGTGCTGATGCTCATGTTCCGGCCCAAGGGCCTGATGGGCAAGCGCGAATCCTGATCCGAGCGCAAGAAGAATAAGGAAGCAACACGGATATGCCGATTCTAATTCGACGTTACGGTATCTGGGCGGCGGCCATGGTGCTCTGCGGGGTGCTGCCGCTCATCTTCAAGTCCAGTTTCTCCATCTCGCTGCTCAGCCAGATGGGCATCGCCATCATCTTCGCCTTGTCCTACAACATGCTGCTGGGACACGGGGGCATGCTCTCGTTCGGCCACGCCGTCTATCTGGGCCTGGGCGGCTTTCTTGCCATGCACGCCCTCAACCGGATCGGCGGCGGTACCCTGCCGCTGCCCCTGGAGCTGCTGCCCCTGGTGGGCGGCATGGCCGGCGTTCTGGCGGGCGCCGTTTTCGGCTGGCTGTCCACCGATCGGGCCGGCACGACCTTCGCGCTGATCTCGCTGGGCATCGGCGAGCTGATCGCGGCCAGCGCCCTGATGCTGCCGAGCTTTTTCGGCGGCGAAGAGGGCATCGCCGGCAACCGCATGGTCAAGATGACCCTGACCGGGTTCAAGTTCGGCAAATCCATCGAGGTGTACTACCTGATCGCCTGCTGGATGCTGATCAGCGTGGCCCTGATGTACCTTTTGACCAAGACCCCCCTGGGCCGGGTGGCCAACGCCGTGCGCGACAATCCCGAGCGGGCCGCCTTCATCGGCTACAACCCCCGTTCGGTGCGCACGATCCAGTTCACCCTGGCGGCCTTTTTCGCCGGCCTGGCCGGCGGCCTTTTCGCCATCAACTACGAGATCATCACCGCCGAAACGGTGGGCGCCAATCCCTCGGGCAGCGTGCTGATGATGACCTACATCGGCGGGGTGGGCCACTTTTTCGGACCGATCCTGGGCGCGGTGCTGGTGACCTTCATGCAGCAGTCCCTGGCCGGCATCACGCATGCCTGGCTGCTCTATTTCGGGCTGCTCTTTGTGATCATGGTGCTCTGGGCGCCCAACGGCCTGGCCGGCCTGATCATGATCCACGAGCCGGTCTGGAAGGCGGGGCTGTTAAAGCGGCTTTTGCCCGCCTATCTGGCGATCCTTGTCCCCACCCTGGTGATGTTTACCGGGGTCATGATCCTGGTGGAGATCAACTACCACCTGTCTTTGAGCATCAACCCCGATGAACCGTTGACGCTGTTTGGCATCGCCTTCAATGCCAAGTCGCCCATCGCCTGGGCGCTGGCCATCGTGCTGATCGCGGTCGGCTTTTACTTCTTCCGCAGGATGGGCCGCTGGGTCAACCAGAGCTGGAATGAAGTGACCCAACTGATGAAGGGGGACCGGTAGGATGAGCGCCATCACACTTAAAATCGTAGATGTCCACAAAAGCTTCGGCAGCAGCAAGATCATCAACGGGTTGAACCTGGAGGTGCTAAAAGGCGAGCGCCATGCCGTGATCGGCCCCAACGGTGCCGGCAAGTCCACGATGTTCAACCTGATCAGCGGGTTTTATCCGGTCAGTTCGGGCTACATCGAACTCAACGGGCAGCTCATCTCCAACCTGGCCCCGCACCTGATCAACCGCCAGGGGCTGAGCCGCAGTTTTCAGGTCACCAACATCTTTCCCAAGATGACGGTTTTTGAAAACATCCGCTGCGCGCTGCTCTGGCCCATGGGGTATCGCCACTCGTTCTGGCACATGGTGGGCAAGATGAAAAAGGTCAATGCCAAGGCCGAACAGATCTTAGAGCGCATCCGGCTGGCCGATCGCAAGGATATTCCCGCGGGCCTGCTGGCCTATGCCGAGCAGCGGGCCCTGGAGATCGGCATCACCATCGCCGGCGACGCCCAGGTCATTTTGCTGGACGAACCCACGGCCGGCATGAGCCAGAGCGAAACCGCCCATGCCGTGGAGTTGATCCGCACGGTCACCGAAGGCAAGACGCTGCTGGTGGTCGAGCACGACATGAGTGTGGTCTTCGGCCTGGCCGACCGCATCTCGGTGCTGGTGTACGGCCAGATGGTGGCCACCGACACGCCGGACAAGATCCGCCAGAATGCCCAGGTGCAGGAAGCTTATCTAGGGAAGGAGATCGACTAAATGCTCGAGGTCAAGGATCTGCACGCATACTACGACCGCAGCCACATACTGCAGGGCGTCAACCTGAACGTAAAGGAGGGCGAAATCGTCAGCCTGCTGGGCCGCAACGGGGTGGGGCGCTCGACCACCTGCATGACCATCATGGGCCTGGTGCGGCCCCACGGTTCGATCGTCTACAAGGGCGAGCAGATCGCCGGCTTAAAGGCCCACGACATCGCGCGCAAGGGCATCGGCTTTGTTCCCGAGGACCGCTGGATCTTCCCGGGCCTGACGGTCCTGCAGAACCTGCAGCTGGGCATGAAGCGCAGCAAGCACAAGGGCCGCTGGCGCATCGAAGATGTGTTTACGCTCTTTCCCCGCCTGGGCGAGCGCTCCAACGTCCACGGCGGCCTGATCTCCGGCGGCGAAAAGCAGATGCTCACCATCTGCCGCACCCTGATGGGCGACCCGGACTTCATCATGATCGACGAGCCCACCGAAGGGTTGGCGCCGATGATGGTCGAGCAGGTGGGCCGGCTCATCGAAGAGATCGGCCGCCGGGGCATCTCCGTTTTGCTGGTGGAGCAGAAGCTGAGCATCGCCCTGAAGATCTCCCAGCGCCTCTACATCATGGGCCACGGCCATATCGTCTACGAAGGCACCCCCGAAAGCATCAAGAACGACCACTCCGTGCGCAAGGAGTGGCTGGAAGTTTAAA
>CALMNL010000015.1 GCA_937868765.1 uncultured Desulfatitalea sp.
GCTGTGACATATCCGGTCACAGCGATGCCTTCTTATTGGTTATAGAACCGAAAATCAATGTTCGGATTACGCCCTGGACCATCATCATCGTTTCTGTCGTTATCATCTTTTGGCCGGAAGCTTTTCATTGATGAACAGGCTGCCAGTAGCGTGCCATCCACTGTAAAGTGCTCATCGCTGATCAAGCCTTTTTTTTTGGCCTGGTCACGGACGGAACCGAAGAAAACCGATGCTATATCAGTATTGAGCAATCGATCGCGATTTTTGGAAAACACGGAATGATCCCAAACCGGGTCATCGATGGAAAGGCCAACAAACCATCGATAAAGCATGTTGTAATCGAGTTGTTCCATCAGCAGCCGTTCACTGCGAATTGTGTAAAACACCTGAAGCAAAGAGGCTCTTAAAAGATGTTCTGGCGGAATCGACGGTCGGCCGGTATGTGAATACAGATCGGAAAACCGCACATGCAATTGCTCAAACGCAATATCAACCATCTTTCTGATCTCGCGCAATGGATGGTTAGCCGGAATGCGTTGCTCCGGCGACACATAACTGAACAGTGATTCTTGTCTGTTTTCGCTGCCCCTCATCACAATCCTTTTTAAATCCATGGGGTTGTTGATGTAAGCAGTATAATTTATCTACAGAAATTCTCAAGAAGAAAAAGAGTTTTTCAACAGCCCGCTAAGGGATAGGTGTTTTTGCTCTCTCATCGCCAAGCCCTTTGTAGCGCATGGCGATGAGAGGTCATTCAGCTTTTATCGGTGTGCTGGGTTAACTTTTAAAGCTTCAGCGTTGGCCGTCCGATGCTGAAGTAGCAAAAGCCGAGGCTTGCGATATACGAGGCGGAATAGAGGTTGCGTCCGTCGAAGATTAGAGGGGCAGTAAGGCTCTTTTTTATTTTTGTGAAATCAGGATTGCGGAACTGGTTCCAGTCTGTGATTACAGCCAAAGCGTCTGCGCCTTCAAGCGGGCAATACTGGTCATCGAAGATCGTCACCAGGGAATTGTCTGAAACCATGGTCTTTGCGTTGGCGCCTGCCTCTGGATCGTATGCACTTATTTTCATTCCTTCTTTAGTCAGAATCGCTATGGTATCCAAGGCTGCTGATTCTCGCATGTCATCGGTATTGGCTTTGAAGGCCAAACCCCAAATGGCCAATTTTTTGCCGGCAACGCCACCTTGGGGAGCAAAATAATCGATGATTTTACGGGCCAGCACTGACTTCTGGCGGTTATTGACGGCATCCACGGCGGAGACCAATTCGGCGTGATACCCATTCTCTTTGGCTGTGTTAATCAGGGCTTTCACATCTTTCGGGAAGCAGGAGCCGCCGTAGCCAAGGCCAGGATAAATAAAATGGTAGCCGATGCGGCGGTCCGAGCCGATGCCGATGCGGACCTCTTTGACATCGGCGCCGACTTTTTCGCAGATGTTGGCCACTTCGTTCATGAAGGAGATTTTGGTGGCCAGCATGCAGTTGGCGGCGTACTTAGTCATCTCTGCGCTACGGATGCCCATGACGATCATTTTGTCGCGACTGCGGGCGAAGGGCGCATAAAGGGTCTCGAGCAGTTTGGCGGTACGGACGTTATCCGTGCCGACGATGACGCGGTCTGGTTTGAGGAAGTCGTTGACGGCGTCGCCTTCTTTTAAGAATTCCGGGTTGGACACCACATCGAATTCTATGGAAAGGCCGCGTTTGTCGATTTCAGATTGGATGATGGCCCGTACCCGATCGGCGGTGCCTACGGGCACTGTGGATTTGTTGATGAAGATTTTGTAGTCGGTGATGACTTCGCCCACCTGATGGGCAACTTGGTCCACGTAAATGAGATCGCAGGAGCCGTCGGGTTTGGGGGGGGTGCCGACGCTGTTGAAAACGAACAATGCATTTTCGATACCTTCGACGATATTGGTGCTGAATTTGAGGCGCCCCTCTTCATGGTTGCGCTTGACCAGCGGTTCCAGGCCGGGTTCGTAAATGGGGATTTTGCCGTTATTGAGGTTGTCGATGATTTTCGGATTGATATCGATGCAGCAGACATCGTTTCCCATTTCGGCCAAACAGGCGGCCGCCACCAATCCGACATATCCGGTGCCGACAATGCAGATGTTCATATAATGATATCCTTCATCCTTTTTGGCTTTTTCCTCGGAGTCTACTGGAAGATTGAAGAACAGGTTAGAGCTCGACAAAAATAATTTCGAATATTAATTACAGGCATTTTGAGTCCAATTTCAAGGTGTTTCTTTTAGTAAACCATCCAAAAGTCATTTCGGAGGGGGCATGGATCTTCCCTTTATACACTTGGGGGGCGAGAAATGTGTGACTGGGTCGTGTCACCTGTTTCAGGTCCAAGGAATGAATATCCTGGTCGATTGCGGTATCGCCCAAGGCAATGATCGTGCGTTGCCGCTTTCGAGCTGGCCAGTTAAGGCATCAGATCTGGATTTTATCTTTTTGACGCATGCCCACGTCGATCATATCGGTAGGCTGCCCATTCTGATTGATGCGGGGTTCCGGGGGGGAAATCATTTGCTCTCACCCTACTAAGGCTTTGTTGGCGCCTATGTTGAAGGACGCTATGCGATTTAGCGAATTTCAGGATAAGGCAGCGGAAAGTATTGCGGATTCGATCGAATCATTGTCCTGGGGCTTTGAATACAATCAGGTTTTTGAGCTGGGCAAGGGGGTGACGTTCAAACTTGGACGGGCAGGGCATATTTTGGGATCTTGTTTTATACGGTTCGAAAGCCGGCGGGATAATTTATCGGTTCTATTTTCGGGTGATCTGGGTCATTCGGACAGGCCTTTATTGCCTGATCCCGATCTTGCCGATCCCGCTGATTTCCTGGTTTTGGAATCCACTTACGGGGATCGGTGTCATGATCAGCATGCGGCGCGGACGGGGCAACTGGCGGCGATTTTGAGTCGCAGTCTAACCGATGGCGGCATCGTGTACAGCCCGGCCTTTGCTTTGGGGCGCACCCAGGAGATTCTTTACGAACTGGATCGCATCTTTTCCATGTCTGAGTATTTTAAAGCCTATCCCAATTTGAATCCGACGAAACGGCCGCCGGTTTTCATCGATTCTCCTTTGGGGTTATCTATTACCGAGGTCTATTCAAAAATGTCCGCTTTTTGGGACCAGGAGGCCTGCGCCTTGATCCGTAGTGGTGATAATCCCATCGACTTTGCCAAACTTTTTGCGGTTCAAAGTTATGATCAGCATGCGCAGTTGCTGGATTTTAAAGGGCCGGCGATTGTGATCGCCGGCAGCGGGATGTGCACGGGAGGCAGGATTGTCGATCATTTGGTGGCGGGTATCGAAGACCCCAGAAATGATATTGTATTTGTGGGGTATATGGCGGAGGGCACGCCGGGGAGAGAAATCCAAGCAAAAGCAAAAGAGAAGGGGCGGGTGGTGTTGGATGGGGTTACGCGCTCTGTTCGAGCCGGCGTGCATGTGCTCAGCGGGTATTCCGCGCATGCCGATCAGCAAGGGTTGCTGGATTGGGTGGCTGGAATGGAGGGCAAGCCCAGGGTGATCCGACTGGTGCAGGGGATGACGATGCGCGGCGGGTGCTTGGGGCTAAGTTGATGGAGAGAGGGGATGTGGTGGGGTGAGGGGTAGTTTGAACCCCCAAAAGAAAGCCATAGACACTCTGCATTCTGTGTCTTTGGCCATTGACGCTTTTAGAAAATACTGTCTATGATTTTTTTATCTTCTTTCTGCCAATGCCTGCCAAGCCGACCAATCCTGTCCCCAGCAACAGCATGGTAGCCGGCTCTGGTACCGGCGCCGTCGTTTTCAAGCCGATAAGCTGGCTCTGTGCGTCAGGGTATGCTGCTGAGGACAGATTTACCGCAACAACGGTCCAGTTGTTTTTTGTGAGATAAGCAGCATCATAGAGATTTGCTAATGTAGCCCAAGCACTTCCATTTGTTATTTCACCTTCCATATACCAAATGGCGTCTTGCACTGTTTGGGCGCTTACACCAGAGAATAAATGATCCATGTAAGCGGCATATAGCCACATACTCTCAGCCGAAACAGGGTCCCCATTGATTCCTGCCCCTACTCCGCCTCCGGTGGCGTAATCGCCAACCGAAGTCACCAAATAAGTACCGCCAGGGCTGAAATAATTTTTTGCTTCAAGACAGAATGAAGAAAAAACCTCATTACCATAAACCATGGTATATGGCACCTGACCGTCATTGGCCATTGTTACCTTGTCGCCGGCAATCGGTAGTGCCCATGCGCTGCTCGATAACAATAACAAGACAACCGCTGTAATCGCCACCTTCACTTTTCTGTTCATCGTATTTTCATTTCCTTTCTTGCCGTTTCAATTATCGCTAAGCTTCCTGAGCAACTCAACTGGTATGGGAACGTATTAAAGCAGGTTGCATGCCACTATAGTAAATGTTTAAAAAACATAAGCTTAACAAATATTTGTCTAAAATTTAAAAAAAGAAGCAGGTAATAACGGTAAAACATAACCGTGATAATATGTAATCCTTTACACAGGAGATGATGAAACCATCAATCGAGCACCTTCCATTTCTTCATGGTGGCGGTGCCGTGAAGGTTTGGGGTTTGGGGGTACTGGGGAGAGGGCGGTACTTTGCGGATCTCCTCGAACCAGTTGGCGTAGGTGGCATCCGGCGGTAGTTTTTCGAGGGTGCGCAGAGCCACGAAGTTGAAGGCACCGTTGGGGCGGCCGAGGAAGCTGGCGTCGTAACTGTATTCGTCGTCATGGCAGCCGGATAGGAGCAGGGCTTTGGAGCGTTTGGTGGGTGGGCGGCGGGATGGCCGGGCAGGGATCTGCTCGGCTGTTTTGTTTTTGGGGAGATAGATGGCCGGGTGCAGTAAGCGCACTTTGAGCGGGGAGGGGGCTTTTTCCTGGGTGGGGATGGGCGTTGTCAGCGGAGCGAAGCGGGTGAGGGTGCCGGAGTGGCAGGCATCGGAGATCATGAGGAGTTTTACGCCTTTGGGGGCTTGGGAGAAGAGGGCGTGAAGTTCGTCGTCGCTGATCGGGCCGTTGGTGCCGATGTCGTAGGGGCAGAGGCATTCGTCGTTGCCATCCGCTTCGTCGCCGTCGAGGTCGGGGATGAACGAACCGTGGCCGGAGTATTGGATCGCGAGGCTGTCGCCTTTTTCGGCGCCTGTGATGAGCGCTTGGATGGCGTGGTGGAGTTGCGTGCCGGCGGCTTTGTGGTTGACCATCTTTTGGACGCTGAATCCGCGGCGGGTGAGGGCCTGGGCCCAGTCGTGGGCGTCGTTGACGCAGCCGGACAGGTCGAAGTCGGTGCCGGGATAGTCGTTGATGCCGATGCATAGTGCGCGTTTGGTCATTTGCTCCTCCTTGTGGGGCGGCCGGCCGCATGCCGCCGGCCGCAGGGGCTCGGGGAAGCCTCTGGGGGCGGCATGGGGTGCAACCTGTTGATTACCATCTTGGGTTAGTCGGGAACGACCGGAGAAGTGCGATGCATTTGCGCGCAGGGTCTAAGCTGTTGGGCTTGGGGCTATCGATTTTGAGCTGTTTGCGAGATAACCGGTCGAAGGTTGTCGGGATGGCTTTTGGCAGTAAATGATCGGGTTGTCAAAATCCGCGAAAAGGCTGTCAACCAGGCTTTTGATTCTTGCTTTTTATTCTGGTTAAACTTTATCGCGGTACCAGGCCGCGCAGGCTTCGACGAACTGTTGCTGTTTGTGTGGGTCGCTGAGGCGGTGGTCGCCGCCGCTGAAGAGGATGAGCTTTTTGGGTTCCCGGGCAGCTTGGTAGATGCGGCGGGCGTGGTCGCAGGGGACGATTTCATCGTCTTAGGCGTGCAGGACGAGGATGTTGTCGAGCAGCGGCAACTGGGGGCGGAGGTCGAAGGCCAGGGCGGCCAGGTCGTTGGTGGTCAGGGCGTTGTGGGACTGGATCTGATCGGCGGCGGCTTTTTGATGCACGCTCCGGCTGTTGATGGGGGCGGCGAAGGTGACGATGCGCGGCGCTTTGTGGGTTACCGCGGTGGCCATCACGACGGTGCCGCCGAAGCTGCTGCCGAAGAGGCCGGCCAGGGCGCTGATGGCGGAATGGCTTTGCATTGCCTGGATGGCGTGGTAAAGATCGCGGCAACGATCGGCCAGCAGAGTGCGGCTGTCCCAGGCGCCCGGGCTGTCGCCGCAGCCGCGGTGGTCGAAGAGCAGATAGGCCTGGCCGATGCGGTTGAGGGCCGCGGCCAGTGCGATCTGCTTGGGCGATTGGCGGTTGGCCAGCAGGCCGTGGCAGCCGATGACGACGGGGGCGCGGCCGGTATCGGGCAGATGCAGGTCGCCGACCAGTCGATGGCCGTCGGAGATGAAGCGGATGGTTTGCTGGGTGGGCATAGAGGGCCTCGGGTTGCAGTAGCAAGTGGAACGATTACGTTGAAGCATGAGGTCATTTTGATGCTTCGGGGCTCATATCGTGTCGGTTAAAAAGGGGCAACTGATCGAGTTGACGATCGATCAGGTCGCCTTCGGCGGCAAGGGGATCACGCGCGTTGCGGGGATGGCGGTGTTCGTGGATGGGACCGTCCCCGGTGATCGGGTCTTGGCGCAGGTGGTCAAAAAAAAGAAGAGCTACGCCGAGGCGCGGGTGGTGGAGCTGCTGGCGCCGTCGTCCCAGCGGGTGGCGCCGCCGTGCGCTTGCAGCGGTCGTTGCGGCGGCTGCAAGTGGCAGTTTCTGGACTATCCTTATCAACTGCTCTACAAGCAGCAGCATGTGCGCGATGCCCTGGAGCACATCGCCTTGATCAAGGATGTGCCGGTGCATGCGACCATCGGCAGCGAGAAGATTTACGGCTACCGCAACAAGATTGAGTTCTCCTGCTCGAACCGGCGCTGGCTGCTGCCCGAAGAGTTGGGCCGGGAGGACGTGGCGCGGGGCATGGCCTTGGGGCTGCATGTGCCGGGGACCTTCCACAAGGTGATGGACATCGAGGCGTGCCTGCTGCAGCCGGAACTGGGCAACCGCATCCTGGGCGATGTGCGCCGCCACATCCAGGCCTCATCGCTGTCACCTTACGATCTGCGCAGCCACGAGGGGTTCTGGCGCTTTCTGGTGCTGCGCCATTCCGGTGGCCTTCGACGCGTGGATGGTCAACCTGGTGACCGCCTGGGAGGCCCTGGACGAGGTGCGGCCGTTGGCCGACGCGCTGACGGCGCGTTATCCCAATGTCGCCACGGTGGTGAACAACATCAGCTCCCGGGTGTCGGGCGTGGCCACGGGCGAGCGCGAGATCACGCTGCATGGCCCGGGCGTGATCCTGGAAAGGATCGGGCCGTTCACCTTCGAGCTGTCGGCCAATTCCTTTTTTCAGACCAACACCCGGGGCGCGGAGCGCCTGTATGCGGCGGTCAAGCACTATGCGGCCTTGACCGGCCAAGAAACGGTTCTGGATCTGTATTGCGGCACGGGCACGATCGCCATTTACCTGGCAGACCAGGCCCGGGAGGTGATCGGCCTGGAGGTGGTCGAAGGGGCCGTGGCGGATGCCCGGCGCAATTGCGAGCGCAACGGCATCGCGAACTGCCGCTTCATCGCCGGCGACGTGCGCCACACCTTGCCCCAGGTGGGGGGGGGGAGGTGATGGTGATCGATCCCCCCAGATCCGGTATGCATGCCGATGTGGTCAAACAAGTGATGGCCTTGGGGCCGGCCAAGATCGTTTACGTGTCGTGCAACCCGGCGACCATGGCCCGGGATCTGGTGCTGCTCAAAGAGGCGTACGAGGTGGCGGAAGTGCAGCCGGTGGATATGTTCCCGCATACCTTTCACATCGAGGCGGTGGCGCGGCTGGAGGGGGGCAAGAGTCAGTAAAAGCCATCTCAAAATAATCTTTTGGTCCAAACTCTTTGTTGGAGGCGAATGCTAAATCCACGAAATATTAATATATGTCTCCGGTTTAACATTCGCCTCCTCCGCGATTTTGAACCAAAATCTTTATTTTTAGATGGCTTGTAATAGGGTTCCAGTCGATGGTCTGATTGAGCTGTTTGAGCACGGCCAGGGCGTGGTTTTTATCGGCGATCATTTCTACAGCAAGGTCGGCAAAGGAAACGTAGCGCTGGGGATTTCTGTAAGCCATACTGCCTCCCGAAGGGGTCGTATTGAATACAGTATGGCACAAAATAACAAAAATAACAATATGATAATGGATGCTACGGTAGTGATTAAAAAAGAATTTTATGGCCTATCGAAGTAAAGCTATCTGCAACTGCTCGCTTGCCAGGACAGGCAAGGAGGGCGATTGTGCAAAGGTCTCAGATTGCAGACCGTAAAAAGGGATTGATTCAAGCGCACGATAAAGTTAGAGCATTTCGAAGTTTTCGATAATCCCGCGCGTCCGCGGCCGAAACCATGGAGATATTTTGATGAAAAAAAAGCTTGGCTGGTTTGGGTTGGCCTTGTTGTTGGTGATAGTGGCGAGCGGTTGCTCGTCCAAGGAAGAGAAGCTGCAATCGCATATGCAGCGGGGCAAGAACTATGTCAGCAAGCAGGAATATGCGGCTGCCGAGATCGAGTTCAAGAACGCAATTCAGATCAACCCAGAATCGCTGGAGGCCAATCTGCAGCTGGCAGAAACGTTTTTGATAGCGGGCAAGGTGCCAGAGGCCTACCAGCAGTACGCGGCAGTGCTAAGGATCGACCCGAACAACAAGGAGGCGTTGCTCAAACTAGCCTCTTTCAACCTGCTGGCCCGGAAGTTCGACGATGCCCGCAAGCAGGCGGAGGCGGTTCTGGAAAAAGAGCCGAACAATATAGAGGCGCTCTATCTGCTGGCCGGGCTGAATGAGATGCAGGGCGATCCGGGCAAGGCGGCCGAAACTTATCAGCGCATCATCGGCTTGGACGGGTCCCAGGCGCGGGCTTATATCGGTTTGGCCAGTCTCATGGCGCGGCAGGGAAAGTCCTCGGAGGCCGAAACCTACCTGCTGAAGGCCAATTCCCTGGATGCGAAGGACAGCAAGACCTGGATGGCGTTGATCGCTTTCTATACTTCGCGCAAGGATTATGAACGAGCCGAAAAGACCATCGACCAGGCTGTCGCGGCGATCCCCGATGCGGTGGAGCTGCGTATCATGCAGGGCAACCTGCTGGCCCAGCAGAAAAAGAATGCTGCGGCCGAAGCGGCCTTCTTGAAGGCCATCGAAGTGGCTCCTAAAAATATGACCGCCTATTTGACGGCGGCGCGGTTTTATGATGCGGTCGGCAACCAGGAGAAGGCCAAGGCGATGTACCAGCAGGCCATGGCGCTGAAGCCGGACGACTACGAGGTCAAAGTCGTTGCCGCGCGCTACTTCTTTAAGATCCGGGAAACGGCCGAAGCCGAAGCGTTGGTGGAAGAGGTGTTGAAGATCCGCCCAGGGTATCTGCCGGCGCTGTTGTTCAAGGGCGAGATGCTGGTGCAGAAACGCAGCTGGAACGATGCAATCGCGGTGCTCGATCAGGTGATCGCCCAGGACAGCAAGTCGGGACAGGCCTATTATTTCAAGGCATTGGCGTATACGGGCAAGGGGGAAGGCCAGGTGGCCAAGGGGGCGCTGCTCAAGGCCGTTGAACTGAACCCCAACGATGCCCGCGCCAGGTTGTTGCTGGCGGAGTTCCAGCTGAGGGAGCGCGATTTCGCCGGCGCCGAGGAGAGCGCCAGGGACCTGCTCGGCGTTCTGCCGGACAACTACCAGGTGCTGTTGCTGCTGGGACGCAGCTATGCCGGCCAGGGGAAGCTGGCCGATGCGCAAACCAGTTTCGAGCGGCTGATTGCTTTGCAGCCTGAAAATCCCCAGGGATATTTTCAGTTGGGAATTATTCAGAGGATGCAAAAGGAGGATGCGGCGGCGTTGGCCAGTTTCGAAAAGGCTTTGGCGCTGAATCCCAAACTGGTGGATGTGTTTTCGCAGGTGATTGGCCTTGTCGTGGCCAAGAAGGATTTCAAGGGCGCATTGGATAGGTGCGACCAACAGTTGGCGGTTTTGAAGGATTCGCCGTTTCACCAGGCGTTTGTCCTGAACATCAAGGGCCGGCTCTATGCGGCTCAGAAGATGGCCCAGGAGGCGGAAAAGGCCTATCAGGCGGCCATCGCGGCCGAGCCCAACTTCAGTCAGCCTTACTATGGTCTGGCGCAGCTGTATATGCAGCGCAAGCAGACGGACAAGGCGATCGAGCAGTATACGGCCATGCTGCAGAAGAACCCGGATATGGTGGGCCCCAATATGCTGCTGGGCACGTTGTACGATGCCCAAAAGCAGTTCAACTTGTCCGAGAAGCACTACCGAGAGGTGCTGCGCATCGATCCGAAGTTCGCGCCGGCGGCCAACAACCTGGCCTTCCTGCTGGCCCAGAAGGGCGACAAGCTGGACGAGGCGCTCAGCCTGGCCCAGGCGGCCAAGGCCAAGCTGCCCGAGGATCCCAGCGTGATGGATACCCTGGGCTGGGTGTACTACAAACGCGGGTTGTACGATTCGGCCATCGCGGAGTTCAGCGACAGCCTGGAGAAGCTGCCGAACAACCCCAGCGTGCACTATCACATCGGTCTGGCGTATGCGAAGAAGGGCACCGCGGCTTCGGCCAAAGAGCACTTGAAGAAGGCGCTCGAACTGGATGCGAATTTCGATGGGGCGGATGAGGCGCGGCGGGTTTTGGCCGAGATGTAGCAGGTTTTTCTAAGCGACGCGCAAACCTTTGTTACTTGAGAGGCAGCCTTCGGGCTGCCTTTCTTATTTTCGTTGCCTTCATTGCAGGAGCCAGTTTTCCGAATTCAAGTCATCGATTCTATCGAAGGCCTTTGTGTTCCCCGTTACCAGAATGAAATCTCCTGCAATTGCAATGGCGGCGATTTCGAGGTCGGCCAATGACAGCGGTTGTCCTCTTTGTTCAAGCTCCGCGCGCAGTTTGCCGCAGATGTAAGCTGCCTTGGCATCAAAATCGACGATATTTACGGCTGGCAGCAAGATTTCTTCCAGATTTTTTAAATGATATTGGGGGTGTCCGCTCTTTATGGCTCCGTAGACGATTTCCGATATGGTAATCGTACTGATGTACTGTTCGTCCTCCGAGATATGTTTGAGGCGTTCGATCAGGCGTATTGAAGGTCTGGGCTTTAAAACATTTGTGATGATATCCGTATCAAACAGGTACATCTCTGCCGCTTCCTCCCTTATTACGAAGTGATTCAAGATTATCGAGTTGTCCGGCCACCTCATCGAATCCTTTCCATTTGCCGGCCAGCGAGGCGAGGCCTTTGCGGCGAGCAGCTTGCTCAATGATCCGTAGGTCTTCAATGCTGACTAGGGCCGCTACGGGTTTATTGCGGCGCGTGATGATGACCTTTTCCTTGCTGTGGGTGCTTTTGGCGATCAGTTCGGACAAATGGCTTTTGGCTTCTGCAACGGATACTTTGGGCATATCGAGCCTCCTGGAGACAAACCGGATAAATGGTCAAAATGGTCATATTGACTATTTTATAGTTGGTCCTGGGTTGCGTGTCAACTTGCCTTTTTTGCCGAGTTGCCGCTCCGGAACCACGCCGTGCAAGCCTCGATGAATTGAGCTTGGCAGTCGGGATCGCTCAGGCGGTGGTCGCCGCCGCTGAAGATTATGAGCTTTTTGGGGTCGCGGGCAGCCGCGAAGATCTGGCGGGCGTGGTCGCAGGGGACGATTTCGTCGTTTTCCGAATGCAGGACGAGGATGTTTTTCAGCAGGGGCAGCTGCGGACGGATGTCGAAGGCCAGGGCTTCCAGCTCGTTGGTGCTCAGGGCGTTGTGGGCCTGGATCTGGTCGGCGGCGGCTTGTTGATGTACTGTGCGGCTGGTGATGGGGGAGGCATAGGTGACCAGGCGCGGCACCGGGTGGTCCGCAGCCACGGCCATGACGATGGTACCGCCGAAGCTGCTGCCGAAGAGGCCGGCCAGACCGCCGATGGCGGAATGGCTTTGCATTGCCTGGATGGCGTGGTAAAGATCCCGGCAGCGATCCGTCAGGAGCGTGCGGCTGTTCCAGGCTCCCTGGCTTTCGCCGCAGCCGCGGTGGTCGAAGCGCAGATAGGCGATGCTCATGCGGTTCAGGGCCTCGGCCAGGGCAATCTGCTTGGGCGACTGGCGGTTGGCCAGCAGGCCGTGGCAGCCAATGACCACGGGGCAGCGGTTTTTGTCGGGAAGGTGGAGGTCGCCGACCAGTTGATAGCCGTCGGAGGTGAATCGGATGGTTTGTTGGGTCGGCATTTCAGACCTCTTTTGGAGAGTTGAAAGTAGAAACAGGTCCATATCATGACGGTCAAAAAGGGACAACTGATCGAACTCACCATTGACCAGGTCGCCTTCGGCGGCAAAGGGATCACCCGCGTGGAGGGCATGGCGGTCTTCGTGGACGCGACCGTTCCGGGCGATCGGGTCCTGGCGCAGGTGGTCAAGAAAAAGAAGAACTATGCCGAGGCGCGGGTGGTGGAGAGGCTGGCGCCGTCTCCCCAGCGGGTCAAGGCACCCTGTCCGTACAGCGGGCATTGCGGCGGCTGCAAGTGGCAGTTCCTGGACTATCCGTATCAGCTGATCTACAAACAGCAGCATGTTCGGGATGCCTTGGAACACATCGCATTGATCAGGGGGGTGCCGGTGCACCCGACCATCGGCAGCGAGAAAATTTTCAGCTACCGCAACAAGATGGAGTTTTCCTGCTCCACCCTGCGCTGGCTGTTGCCCGAAGAGCTGAGGCGGGAGGATGTGGTCCAGGGTATGGCTCTGGGGCTGCATGTGCCGGGGACTTTCGACAAGGTGATGGATATCGAGGCCTGCCTGTTGCAGCCGGATCTGGGCAACCGCATTCTTTGCGATGTGCGCAGATACATCCAAGCCTCACAGCTGCCGGTGTACGGCTTGCGCAGCCACGAAGGATTCTGGCGATTCCTGGTGCTGCGCCATTCAGTGGCGTTGGACCAATGGATGGTCAATATCGTGACTGCCTGGGAGGCCTTGGACGAGGTACGGCCGTTGGCCGAGGCGCTGGCGGCGCGTTATCCCAACATCGTCACGTTGGTGAACAACATCACGGCGCGGGTTTCCGGGGTCGCCACCGGCGAGCGGGAGATTTTTCTCGTCGGCGACGGGGTGATCCTGGATAAGATCGGCCCGTTTACGTTCGAGTTGTCGGCCAACTCGTTTTTTCAGACCAACACCCGGGGTGCGGAGCATCTATATGATGCGGTCAAGCGCTATGCCGGTCTTACGGGGAGCGAAACGGTTCTGGATCTGTATTGCGGCACGGGTACGATCGCCATCTACCTCGCAGCCGAAGCCAAGGAGGTGATCGGTCTCGAGGTGGTGGCAGGGGCAGTGGAAGATGCCCGCCGCAACTGCAGGCGCAACGGTATCGAGAACTGCCGCTTCATCGCCGGCGACGTGCGCCATACGCTGCCCCAGGCGGGGTTGTGCCCGGATGTGATGGTCATCGACCCTCCCAGATCCGGTATGCATGCCGATGTGGTGCAACAAGTCATGGCATTGGGGTCACGCAAGATCGTCTACGTGTCGTGCAACCCGGCCACCATGGCCCGGGACCTGGTTCTAATCAAAGATGCCTACGAGGTGGTGGAGGTGCAGCCGGTGGACATGTTCCCCCACACCTTTCACATCGAGGCGGTGGCGCTGTTGAACAAGAAGTCCTAACGGAAGAGATCATCAAGGATTGAAACCATTATCGAAACGGCCTGGCGCTGGCATAGCCGGCAGGGATAATCTGCCATGCTATCTCCATTCCTTAGGGATCATATCCTGGAGAAAACAAGAAACATCAAATTGTTTGATAGCATTGTGGGCTTTTTTATCGAAGGTAAGCCACTGGCCCCCCAATTCCTTGGCCAATGACGCATAACAGGCGTCGTATCCGGTCAGGCCGCAACGCAGGAAGGGTTCTGCGCCGTTTGCCAGCTCCTCGGTCATGGGATGGCGTAACATGCCTGACTGAAGGATGGGGATGATGCCTTGGCTGAATGCCTTCAGGCCGTCCGGATGCGCCCTTTGAAGCACCGAGAATACCTCGAAACAGAAAAGCTCTGGCACCGCGAACGATTCCGGATCTTCTATCAGTCTTTCGAGCACCTGCTCCGCATTGGGGTGTGTTTCCTCTTCCAATAGCCATTTGACCGCAACGGAAGCGTCGATAACGTAGATCATCGATCATATCCCCTTAATTGCCTCAATATTTCTATGCTGCTTCTGTTACCATGCCTTTTCAGCTTCTGGCCCCTGATCTTCTCAAGCAGTTCGGATTTTTTCTGGTGGGCCTGCCAATCGACGAAACGCTTTTCGAATTGTTCGGGTGTGATCAGGACGCCTCGAATTTTTCTGCCTTTGCTGATCAGAATAGGCTCTCCGGTGGCATTGAGTCGATCCAAGATCTCGCCTAAATGATTCCGAACCTTTAATGCGTTGACAGCTTCCATAATGCACCTCTTGATTGTGTAGACGTAAAGTGTATATGTGTATATACATCTTTATGGGCGAGTCGTCAACTGGAGGCAACCCCAGGAATTAAGAATCCAGAATTCAGAATGGCCTTGGAACATTCATTCTTCTGAATTCTGGATTCTGTATTTTCGGTTCGAGACCCTGAAGCCCCGCAATCCAACAGGATTAACTCCTTGAATGGATTGCGGGGCTTTTTGTTTTTACGCCCCCATGAGCTTGCGCAATACAAAGGGCAAAATACCGCCGTGGGCGAAGTAGGTGACGTCCACTTCGGTGTCGAGGCGGGCCGTGGCTTCGAACTGGATTTTCTGGCCGTCGGCCTTGAGGGCCGTGACCTGGATGGTTTTGCGCGGGGTCATGGCGTCGAGCCCTTCGAGGGTGAAGGTTTCGCTGCCGTCGAGGCCCAGGGAGGCGGCGTTCTGGCCGGGTTTGAAGATCAGGGGCAGCACGCCCATGCCCACCAGGTTGTTGCGGTGGATGCGCTCGAAGGATTCGGCCAGCACGGCTTTGATGCCCAGCAGGTTGGTGCCTTTGGCGGCCCAGTCGCGGGACGAGCCGGTGCCGTACTCCTTGCCGCCCAGGACGACCAGGGGTGTCTTCTCCTTTTTATACTGCATGGCGGCATCGTAGTTGAACATCTCCTGCTTATCGGGGAACTTCACGGTGTAGGCGCCCTCCTTGGGGGCCACCAGCTTGTTTTTAATGCGCACGTTGCCGAAGGTGCCGCGCATCATCACCTCGTGGTTGCCGCGGCGTGAACCATAGGAGTTGAAATCTTCCACGGCCACGCCCTTGCCGATGAGGTGCTGTCCGGCCGGATACTTCTGGTTGATGGCGCCGGCGGGCGAGATGTGGTCGGTGGTGACCGAATCGCCCAGCACCAGGAAGGCCCGGGCCTTGGCAATGGCCGCGGCGCCGGTGCTGGTTTTGAGCGCGAAGCCGTCGAAGTAGGGCGGCCGCTTGATGTAGGTGGAGTCGGTTTCCCAGGCATAGGTGGTGCTTTCGGCCACCTTCAGGGCCTGCCAGAACTGGTCGCCGTCGAAGATCCGGCCGTACTCCTTGGCGTAGAGCGCCTGCTGCACGTGGGTTTTCACCAGGGCATCGATGTTTTCGATGGCGGGCCACAATTCGTCCAGGTAGACCGGTTCGCCGTTGGGGTCGAAGCCGATGGGCTCGATGGTGAGGTCGATGTCCACCCGGCCGGCCAGGGCGTAGGCCACCACCAGCATGGGCGAGGCCAGGAAGTTGGATTTGACGTTCTGGTGGATGCGCGCCTCAAAGTTGCGGTTGCCCGAGAGCACGGCGGCCACGTTGAGGTTGTGGTCGGTGATGGCCTTTTCGATGATGGGGTTCAACGGGCCGCTGTTGCCGATGCAGGTGGTGCAGCCGAAGGCGGCCAGGTGAAAGCCCAGGGCTTCGAGGTAGGGCAGCAGGCCGGCGCCTTGCAGGTAATCCACGACCACCTTGGAGCCGGGCGCCAGGGAGGTCTTGACCACCGGGGCGACTTTCAGGCCCCGCTCCACGGCGGCTTTGGCCAGCAGGCCGGCGCCGATCAGCACGTGGGGGTTGGAGGTGTTGGTGCAGGAGGTGATGGCCGCGATCACCACGCTGCCGTCCCCGATCTTGACGGGGCGTTCGCCGAGGGCGATCTCGAATTCGCGCTGGGCCAGGGGACTGCATTTGAGGGCCCGGCGGGTCTGGTTGCCCGATTCATCCCGGAAGGTGGAGAGGGCGGCGATATCGGCATCGCGGTTGTATTCGCACCCCAGGATCTTGGCAAAGGCGCCCTTCATGCCCGACAGGGCGATGCGGTCCTGGGGCCGGGCCGGCCCGGCCAGGGAAGGTTCCACGGTAGCGAGATCGAGTTCGACCACATCGGTGTATTCGGGCGATTCCTTGTCGGTGTAGAAGATTCCGACGGCCCTGGTGTAGGCTTCGGTCAGGCGGGCCTGGGCCTCGCGGTTGGTCATGCGCAAATACTCCAGGGTTTTTTCATCGACGGGGAAGAAGCCCATGGTGGCGCCGTATTCGGGGGACATGTTGGCGATGGTGGCGCGGTCGGTGACCGACAGGGATTTTAGGCCCGGGCCGAAGAACTCCACGAACTTTTCCACCACCCCTTTCTTGCGCAATACTTCGGTGACGTTGAGCACCAGGTCGGTGGCGGTGATGCCTTGCTTGAGTTTGCCGGTGAGCCGCACGCCGATCACTTCCGGGATGGACATGTAATAGGGCTGTCCCAGCATGACGGCTTCGGCCTCGATGCCGCCCACGCCCCAGCCCATGACGCCGATGCCGTTGATCATGGTGGTGTGGGAGTCGGTGCCCACCAGGCTGTCGGGGTAGGCCACCAGCCCGTCGGCGGTCTTTTCGGCGATGACCACCCGGCCCAAATACTCCAGGTTGACCTGGTGGCAGATGCCCGAGTTGGGCGGCACCACCTTGAAGTTGTCGAAACTCTTCTGGGCCCATTTGAGCAGTTTGTAGCGCTCGGCGTTGCGTTCGTACTCTTTGGCCACATTCTTCTCCAGGGAGCGGGTGGTGCCGAAATAGTCGATCTGCACCGAATGGTCCACCACCAGTTCCACGGGCACCAGGGGGTTGACCTTGGTCGGGTCGCCGCCCAGTTCCCTGACGGCGTCGCGCATGGCGGCCAGGTCCACCACGGCCGGCACGCCGGTGAAGTCCTGCATCAGGACGCGGGCCGGGTGATGGGGAATCTCGACGGGGGCCGGATAGGACTTCTGCCAGTTGGCGATGGCCTTGAGGTCTTCTTCGCGCACCACGCGGCCATCGAGCTTGCGCAGCAGGTTTTCCACCAGGATGCGGATGGAGAAGGGCAAGCGGCCAATGGGGGCGATCTTGCGGGCGTCCAATTCCTGAATGTCATAATAAAGGTAGTTTTGGCCGTCGACCGTCAGGCTTTTGCGAAACTCTTGCGATTTCATGGGCGCTCCCTTTTTTAAAGGTATCAAAATTGGTTTGAAACCACCTCGGTGGGGTAAAAACGGGTGTTATAACAAACCGATCTCAAAAACAAGCATCGGCCGAAGCCGTGTTCCGTGGTGGAAACGCTGCTACAATAAGGGCCTGTGTAATGCTTGGCAAGGGCTCAGGTCCCGATCTGGCTGGTTGACTTGAATGCTGGTGATGTCATACAGTGGACACCTTATCCATCGGCGGGTTGGCCTTCGGCCCCTGCCATACTCTGAAAAATACCGTTGATAAACGCTTCTGGTTCGCGTTCCAGGTGCATGATGCCAAAGCCCGGTGGGAAAACCGTTTCAATGAGGAGCGATTGCATGAAAAAAATCCTGATTGTGCTGTTGATACTCTTTACCTCTTATTCCATGGTGTCGGCGGAAATCACCTTCAGCCCCAGGGTCCGCGTGACCGAAGAATATACCGACAACCTTTTTCTGTCTCCCGACAACGAGGAGGACGATTTTATCACCACCACCGGCGTGGGGGCCTCGTTGGGCTTCCGAGGGGCCACGGCCGCCCTGACCCTCGCCTACGATCCGGAATACGCTTTTTACCGGGAGTTCGACAACTTGAATGCCTGGCGCCATTACGCCACCATGGACAGCTATTGGCAGATGACGCGCTTTACCCGGCTTGCCGTCACGGACCGGTTCACGATCTCAGACGATCCGGCGGACGACATCGAGATGGCGATCCAGGACCGCGGGCGCAACCGCTACACCCGCAATACGGCCCACGCCGGGATCATCCACCAGTTCGGCCGGGAAGACTCCGTCGAACTGGGGTACAATCACACCATCCTGGAAAACAAGCTGGCGACGGAGGAAGACAACCAGAGCCACAATCCCTACCTGGACTTCATTTCGTGGTTCCTGGACAATCGATATGGCTTGCAGCTGCACGGCGACTATACCCGGGGGATGTTCGACCTGTCCGACGATTTCGACAGCTGGCGTGGCGAGATCCGCTTGCGCAAGCGCTTTTCGCGCCGCTTCGACATGTTCTTATACTATTCCCATATGGTAACCAATTATGACCATGAGCCCGATGCCATCGACCGGTATGAAGTATCGGATTATGTGGTCTACAATCCCGGTGCGGGGTTCAATTACGTGGCCGGCGAGGACACCGATATTTCCGTGGCCGTGGGATATGCATACCGGGATCGGGAGGACATCCAGACCGACGCCGGGCCCATCCCGGTGGACAATGACGAGGGACCGATCATCACCACTGATTTGCGGACGGCCTGGATCTATCCACGGGGCCTGATCGGACTCACGGCTAGCAGCGGCTACACCCAGGATACATATTCCACCGACAACCTGGGTTTCAATGTCTACGGCGGGCTCACCGGCCGGGCAGAGTACGGATTCACCAACCGCTTTAGAGGGGACGTCCATGCCGAGTACCGCTATGTCCGCTACCTGGACGAAGACCCTGTGACCGAAGATCATTATGTCAGTGCCGGACCGGGACTTGGGTACCAGGCGTTGCCCTGGATGCGCTTTCGCCTGGAGTATACCTATCGCACCGTTTTTTCCGATACCCCGGAGGACGAATACACCGAAAACCGTGCCATGCTTTCGCTCATCCTGGAGCCTGCCACCCCCTGGCGCTGGAATTAGCAGCGGTCGATATCCATGCCGAGACAGTCTTTCGGCCGCGGGGCTTCCCGCAAGCCCCGCGGCCGAGAGAGAGGGGCGAGCATTCAGGTTAGGGTTCTTCCCTGGCTGAAAAGCAGTCAATCCACCTTGAAGAATGCCTTCTTCTTCGCCTTGCAGACCGGGCATTCGTCCGGGGCGTCGCCTTCCTTGGTAAATCCGCAGACGCTGCAGACATGAATTTCGGTCGCCGCAAGATCGCCCATCTTGTCCAGGGCTTTCTGGTAGAGCGCGGCATGCACCGCCTCCACCTTGTTGGCGTAGGTGAAGGAGAGTTCGGCCTGGGTGTGGCCTTCCGCTTTGGCGGCCGCGATCATGGGCGGGTACATGGATTTGAATTCGTGAGTCTCGCCGGCAATGGCCTCCTTGAGGTTGTCGGCCGTGGAGCCCACCCCCTTGAGGGCCCGCAGATGGGCGTGGGCGTGCACCGTTTCGGCAGCTGCCGCGGCGCGGAACAGCCGGGCGATCTGCTTGTAGCCTTCACGATCGGCTTTTTCGGCAAAGGCGAGATATTTGCGGTTGGCTTGGGATTCGCCGGCAAATGCCTCTTTGAGATTCTTCTCGGTCTGGCTCATATTAGGTATCTCCCTTCTTGTTTTGTCCCCCAGGCGCAGAGGGATTGTGGGTCGCACAACGGGTCAAGATCCAAATCGAAACGTCAAGCTCTGCGGGCTGATATCCCCGTGTATTGTATTTACATTCGGTGTGGTTGTGTGGTAGTTCTGCTGAGCGCTCAGGCTTTATATGGGACTGATTTAAAAATAAAAATGGCGGAAGTGCATGGGAATCGAACCCACCCAGGACGGTTTTAGCGCCCTACACCGGATTTGAAGTCCGGGAGCCCCACCAGTGAGCTGTCCACTTCCGCAGGAAACGAGGCCCATTGTATTCAAGCGAAGGAATTTGTCAACCAGATATCCGTGCGGAACGGTTGGGCGAAATCTTCCAGGACCTGGTCCGGATCGACAGCATCTCCAGAGAGGAAGGGGCGCTGTGCCGGGAGTTGCGACGGCGCCTGGGGGCGCTGGGCTTTGAGACGGTGGTGGATCAGGCCGGGCCGCAAGTCCAGGGCGACACGGGCAATCTCATCGCCAGCCGGCCCGGCAATGCCTCTGTTGCGCCCTTGCTCCTTTCGGCCCACATGGATACGGTGGAGCCCGGCCGGGGCATCCAGGTGCGCTTTGCCGAGGACATCTTTTCCAGCGCGGGCGACACCATCCTGGGCGCCGATGACAAGAGCGCCCTGGCGGTCATCCTGGAAGTACTTCACTGCATCCATGAAAACGACCTCGCCTGCGGCCCCCTGGAGGTGGTCTTCACCATCTGCGAAGAGATCGGTCTGCTGGGCGCCAAACATCTGGATTACAGTCGGCTTTCGGCCCGCGTGGGATATGTGCTGGATACGCGCAACCCGGAGGCCATCGTAACCCGCGCACCTTCGGCCCACCGTTTCACCTTCCGGGTTCACGGCAAGGCCGCCCATGCCGGCGCCGCGCCCGAAAAGGGCATCAACGCCATCTCCCTGGCCGCCAAAGCCATCGCGCAGCTTCAGTTGGGGCGCATCGATCATGAGACCACCTGCAACTTGGGCGTCATCCAGGGAGGCGTGGCCACCAACATCGTGCCGGACCTGGTGGTGGTGCACGGGGAGGCTCGCAGCCACGATGAAACCAAGCTGCAGTCCATTACCGAAACGGTGGTGTCGGCTTTCAAGGAGACTGTAGATGGTGCCCTGGCGCCGGCCGCGGAGAGGCCCTGGGTGGAGGTATCGGTGGCGCAGGATTTCCAGAGGCTGTACATCCCCGATGATCATTACGTGGTGCGGCAGGCGTCGGAGTGTGCCCGCGCCCTGGGGCACGGCATGAGCACCGTGAGTTCGGGCGGCGGATCGGATGCCAATGTGTTCGCCGCCCATGGGATCGTGGCCGGTATTCTGGGTACCGGGATGGAGAACGTTCACACCGTGAAAGAGACGGTGCGCCTGAGCGACATGGTCCGCGCGGCCCGCTTGTTGCTCAGAATCATTCTGAATCACACCAAAACATCAGGAGTTCGGTAAACCATGGAGAGTTGCGTTCCCATTGAAAACGGAGATCTGGTGAGCCTGATCGTGGACAAGGAGCGGGCCGCCACCCTCAAAGAGCTGTCCATGCATCTGCCCAGCATCACCCTGAACGATCACCAGCTGTGCGATATCGAACTGCTGGCCACCGGCGCGCTGTCGCCGTTGACCGGGTTCATGTGCCGCTCGGACTACGAGTCCGTGCTGGACCGCATGCAACTGCAGGACGGCACCTGCTGGCCGCTGCCCATTTGTCTTGGCATCTCCCAGAAGCAGGGCGAACGCCTGGAGAGCGGGCAGTCCCTGGCCATCCGCGATCCGGAAGGCTTCCTGCTGGCGGTGATGCACGTGGAATCCATCTGGGAAATCGACAAGGCCAAAGAGGCCGCCATGGTCTTCGGGACCCGGGACCGCCAGCATCCGGGGGTCAACGACCTGTTCGCCAACGAAAATCACTTTTACATCGGCGGTCGCCTGGAAGTGCTGAGCCTGCCGCTGCACTTCGACTTCAAGGCCCTGCGCCAGTCGCCCGCGGAAGTGCGCAACCTGTATCACAAGTTGGGCTGGAAGCGGGTGGTGGGCTTTCAGACGCGGCACCCCATCCATCGACCGCAGTTCGAAATGACCCTGGCCGCCATGCAGGCGGCCAAAGCCGGATTGCTGGTGCTGCCGCTGGTCGGGCTGACCATGCCCGACGACTTCGACTATTACACCCGGGTGCGCTGCTACCAGGAAGTCATGCGCTACTATCCGCCTTCTTCGGCCCATTTGAGCCTGCTGCCCCTGTCCGCGCGCATGGCCGGGCCGCGCGGCGCCCTGCTGCATGCCATCATCGCGCGCAACTACGGATGCACCCACTTCATCGTCGGGCATAACCACGCCAATCCCGGTTGCGACAGCGCCGGCCGGCCGTTTTACGACAGCGCCGAGACACGGCAGGTGGTGATGCAGTATGCCGAAAAACTCTGCATCGAGATCGTCGCCTTCGACGAGATGGTTTATCTGCCGTTCGAGGATCAATTCCTGACCCGGGACAAAGTCCCGGCGGGGGTTCAGGTTTTCTCCATGTCCGGGGACGACATCCGTCTGCGCATCCGCTCCGGCCGGAATATTCCGCCATGGGCAACTTTCTCCGAAGTGGCCGGCCAGATCAGCAAGGCATACCCCAATCCGCGCCACCAGGGCTTCACGATCTTTCTCACCGGGCTGTCGGGAGCGGGCAAGTCCACCATCGCCAAGGTGCTGTACGCCCATATGCTCGAGATCGGCGACCGGCCGGTAACGCTCCTGGACGGCGACATCGTACGCCGCAATCTTTCCAGCGAATTGAGCTTTTCCAAGGAGCACCGCGACATCAACGTGCGCCGTATCGGTTTCGTGGCCAGCGAAATCACCAAGAACCGGGGGATCGCCATCTGCGCCCCCATCGCCCCCTATGCCCAGACCCGGCGGGAGTTAAGAAAGGAGATCGAAGCCTACGGCGGTTTCATCGAAATCCATGTGGCCACGCCCCTTGCGGTGTGCGAGCAAAGGGATCGCAAAGGCATGTACGCCAAGGCCAAGGCCGGCTTGATCAAGGGGTTCACCGGGGTGGACGATCCATATGAAATTCCCAGTGCGCCCGAGGTGCGCATCGATACCAGCGCCATGACACCGGATGAATCGGCCCAGGAGATTCTGCTGTTTTTGGGTCAGAAGGGGTATATCTGATGACCGATGCATTATTGGAGACGGCCATCGGTGCAGCTCTGGATGCCGGCCGGGAGATTCTCGCGGTTTACCGGACCGATTTCGATGTGGAGCGGAAAAGCGATGCTTCACCGCTGACATTGGCCGACAAGCGCGCGCACGAAACCATCAAGGCCGCCTTGATGCCGTTGGGGCTGCCGATTTTAAGCGAGGAGGGCCGGGCGATCGCTTTCGAGGTGCGGCGGCAGTGGCCGCGCTTCTGGCTGGTGGACCCGCTGGACGGCACCAAGGAGTTTATCCGGCGAAACGGCGAATTTACGGTCAACATCGCCCTGATCGAGCACAACCGGCCGGTCATGGGGGTTGTTTATGTGCCGGTGCGGGACACCCTCTATTTCGGCGGGAATGATCTCGGGTCTTATAAAATGGATCGGGCGCGGCAGGTTTATGTACAGTTGGCCAGCGGGCGACACCCGGTGGCGCTCGCAGATTTGGTGGCGGTTGCCCGCCGGCTGCCCATGGCCAAGGCGGGCGAAAGAGGCTATACCGTGGTCGGCAGCCGCTCCCACGCCACTGCGGACCTCGAGAAATATATCGATCGACTGCGGATCACCCACAAGGACCTTGATTTTGTTTCAGCCGGAAGTTCGCTGAAATTCTGCCTGGTGGCCGAAGGCAAGGCCGACCTGTACCCACGCCTGGGGCCGACCATGGAGTGGGACACGGCCGCAGGGCAGGTGGTGGCCCAGTGCGCCGGGGCCCGGGTCGTGAACCACCAAACGGGAGACGAACTGAGTTATAACAAAGCGTCTCTACTGAATCCGTGGTTTATCGTCGAACGCGAAAGAACAGGAAACGGGACGTGACGATCGCATATTTCGACTGCTTTTCCGGCATCAGCGGCGACATGACCTTGGGCGCCCTGGTGCATCTGGGCGTTCCGGCGGCTTGGCTCAAGGAATCCCTTCGGGCGCTGCCGCTGGACGGTTTCGATCTTGAAGTCGGTTCCGTTACCCGTCACGGTATCGGCGCGGTCCGGGTGCTGGTCCGCGTCGAAGAATCCCATCACCATCGCCATTATGGCGACATCCAGGCCATGCTCGCAAAGAGCACGCTTTCTGCTCGGGTCAAGTCCCGCAGTCTGGCTATTTTCGAGCGCATTGCCGCCGCCGAAGCCAAGGTCCACGGTTGCCCCAAGGAGCATGTTCATTTTCATGAAGTGGGCGCCATGGATGCTATCGTGGATGTGGTGGGCACCTGTCTGGCCATGGAGTACTTGGGCATCGATCGGCTGTGGGCTTCGGCATTGCCTCTGGGGCGCGGGTTCGTCACCTGCGCCCACGGAGTGCTGCCTGTGCCTGCCCCGGCAGTGCTCGAAATCCTTCAGCACGTCCCGGTGTATGCCGGCGAGGTGGGGATGGAAATGGTGACGCCCACGGGCGCGGCGATCCTGATGGGCGCTGGCGCGGAATTCGGCGCCATGCCGCCGATGACCGTGGCCCGGGTCGGGTATGGGGCCGGCGCGCGCGAAATCAGCCGTCAGCCCAACCTGCTGCGCGTGGTTCTGGGAGACCCGGCCGGGGTGTCTGCCGAAGATCCCGCCGAACGCCTGCTGATGGTGGAAACCTGTATCGATGACATGAATCCCGAGATATTCGGTTATCTCATGGAGACCCTTTTCGATGATGGGGCGTTGGACGTTTTCTGGGTGCCGGTGCAGATGAAGAAGAATCGGCCCGGTACCCTCGTCCAGGTGCTGTGCACCCCGGAACGGCGGCAAGCCGTGATTGACCGCATTCTTTCCGAAACCACCACCCTGGGGGTGCGCTTTCACGAGGTCCAGCGCCTGGCCCTGCCGCGCCGAACGGTGATGGTCGATTGCGAGTATGGCACCGTCGAGGCGAAGCGGGCGACAAAGCCGGATGGAACATTCCGCTGGATGCCGGAGTATGAGGTATGCCGCCGGATCGCCCGGGAACGCAATTTGCCGTTGCGAGCGGTCTATGAAACCATTTGCCGAACGATTCGTCCCTTGGATTGACAAGAGAGCGTAGATCCCGCAAATACGGCTGTTTTGCCGAAAATGGTTGTGGTTGCGCCCACTTGGCGTCCAACAACGCCTTGACAAAAGGTGGGCTAAATACTAAAAGCGGGCATGCTTTCAAGGCACCACGCCGTAATGATCCTGGCAACAGGGGGGTACATTGGACGCTCGCCCAAGGCGCCCGGGACCTTGGGCTCATTGGTCGGGCTCCCCCTCGCTTATGGTCTGGCCCAGGCGGGATGGCTTTGGGCCGCCTCGCTCACCATCTTTTTAATATTGGCGTCGGTTCCGATTACCGCTCGGGCCGCGCGCATACTCGAAGCCGACGACCCTGGCGCCATTGTGCTGGATGAAATCGCAGGAATGGTTGTGGCGCTATATGGCATTGCATTTTCCGCCGGCACGGCGATTGCCGGCTTTGTTTTGTTCAGAATTTTTGATATTTCCAAATTGCCCCCCGTGGGAACCGTCGAAAAGCGCCTGCGGGGCGGTTGGGGAATCGTGATGGACGATGTCGTTGCCGGTGTGATGGCCAATGTCATCTTGCGCTTGGGAATGTATCTCCTGAACCGTCCCTGAAGAATAATTGGTCTGAATTCCGAGAGGTTGAAAACCATTTTGAAAAACGACCCGCAAATGGCAGCTGCCGCACAAATCAAGCCTTCCAAGGGAAAAGTCAGAGAAAACGTAGAGGCGCTGGTCATTGCCATCATTCTGGCGCTCTTCATCCGTACCTTCGTGGTGCAGGCTTTCAAGATCCCTTCCGGCTCCATGCAGAACACCCTTCTCATCGGCGATTATATCCTGGTGAACAAGTTCATCTATGGCGTGAAGATGCCCTTTACCGACGTTACCATCATCCCGATCAAACAACCCAAAAGGGGCGACATCATCGTCTTCAAATATCCCGAGGATCCCAGCAAAGATTTCATCAAACGGGTGGTGGGGGTTGGCGGCGACACGGTCAGGGTTGAAAACAAGAATGTGTACGTCAACGGCGCACTCCAGGAAAACCCCCACGCCATCCATGTGGATCCGCGCATCTATCCAAGAGAGTTCCAGCCCCGGGATAATTTTGGTCCGGTGACCGTGCCGGAGGGCAAACTCTTCGTCATGGGCGACAACCGCGATGAAAGCAACGACAGCCGTTTCTGGGGATTCGTGGACGTCTCGGCGGTCCGGGGCAAAGCCTTCATGATCTACTGGTCCTGGGACAAGGACGACTTCGACGTGCGCTGGCGACGCCTGGGCGACCTGATCAACTGATGCTTTCGGTTATATTTCGTAACTTATTAAAATAATAATAATGTATGGTTCCACTTCCGATCCCAAGGGGTGACGATGCCGCTGGAAAGAAAAGACATTCTGGACATCACCTCCCTCTCGGTGGAGGAGATTGAGCTGATCCTGGATACCGCGGAGAGCATGCGTGAAATCTCAGAGCGGCCGATCAAAAAAGTGCCGGTGCTCAGGGGCAAGACCATCATCCTGTTCTTCTACGAACCCAGCACCCGCACCCGGCTTTCTTTCGATCTGGCGGCCAAACGGCTCAGTGCCGACACCCTGTCCATTTCGGCGGACATGAGCAGCCTGGTCAAGGGCGAAACCCTGCTGGATACGGCCAAAAACATCGAATCCATGCGACCCGATGCGGTCATTTTGCGTCATGCCTTTTCGGGCGCGCCTCATTTTCTGGCCAAGCGGCTCAAGGCTTCGGTGATCAATGCCGGCGACGGCACCCATGCCCATCCCAGCCAGGCCCTGCTGGACATGCTCACGGTGCGCCAGCACAAGGGGCGTCTTTCCGGGCTAAAGATCGCCATCGTGGGTGACATCACCCATAGCCGGGTGGCGCGCTCCGATTGCGAAGGATTTATCAAGATGGGCGCCGAGGTGGTGCTGGCCGGGCCGCCTACGATGATGCCCAAAGGCATCGAAATTTTGGGGGCGCGGGTGGCGCCCACGGTGGAGGCCGCCGTGGAGGGCGCGGACGTGATCATCATGCTGCGCATCCAGAAAGAGCGCCAGAAAAGCTTCAGCATGGCCACCGAGCGGGAGTATGCCCGCCACTTCGGCCTGAATCGCCAGCGGGCCGCCCTGGCCAAAAAGGACGTACTGATCATGCACCCCGGTCCCATCAACCGCGGTGTGGAGATGAGCCCGGATGTGGCCGATGGTCCCGGTTCGATCATTCTGGAACAGGTGACCAACGGCGTGGCCGTGCGCATGGCCCTGCTGTATCTGGTCCTGGGAGGAGGTCGCAATGCCGATGTTGATTAGGGGGGCGCGGGTCATCGACCCGGGCCATCTGGACCGCCCCAGCGATGTGCTCATCGACGGCGACCGGATCGAATCGGTTCAGGCCGCCCATACCATTTCCATCGCGCCCGGCACCGCAGAGGTGGTCGAAGCCGACGGTTTGTGGCTGACCCCCGGATTGATCGACCTGCACGTGCATTTGCGGGAGCCGGGACAGGAGTATAAGGAAACGATCCTCACCGGCAGCCAGGCCGCCGCCGCCGGCGGATTCACCGCCGTCTGCACCATGCCCAACACCGACCCGGTCAACGACGATCCGGCTATCACCGCGCTGATTCTGGAAAAAGCGGCCGCGGCAGGGCTGGTGCGGGTTTTTCCGGTGGCGGCCATCAGCAAAGGCCTCAAGGGCGAACGGTTGTGCGAGTTCGGCGAACTCAAGCAGGCCGGGGCGATCGGGGTCAGCGATGACGGCCGGCCGGTGATGAACAGCCTTCTGATGCGGCGCGCCCTGGAATACGCGGCCGGCTTTGGTCTGAAGGTGATCTCCCACTGCGAGGACCTGCATCTGGCCGAAGGCGGCGCCATGAACGAGGGCGCCCTTGGCACCCGCATGGGTCTGGCCGGCATCCCCAATGCCGCAGAGAGCGTCATGGTGATGCGCGACATCGCCCTGGCCGCTCTCACCGGCGCACCGGTGCACATCGCCCACGTGAGCGCGCGGGAGTCAGTGATGGCCATCCGCCGCGCGAAGGAGGACGGTATTCCGGTCACCGCCGAGACCGCCCCCCACTACTTCACCCTCACCGAGGCGGCCGTGGAAGGCTATAACACCCATGCCAAGATGAATCCGCCCCTGCGCTCCGACGAGGACCGCGAGGCCATCCGGCAAGGGCTGGCCGACGGCACGCTGGATTTCATCGCCACCGACCACGCGCCCCACTCCATCCTGGAAAAAGAGGTGGAGTTCGACCGCGCCGCCAACGGCATCATCGGCCTTGAAACCGCCTTGCCGCTGAGCCTCAGGCTTGTGGCGGAAGGCGTGCTGACGGTGGAAAAGCTCGTCACCTGCATGGCCGTGGCACCGGCGCGTTTCCTCGGCCTCACGGCCGGGGTACGGCCGGGGCTGACCGCCGATCTGACCCTCATCGATCCCCAGAAAGCCTTCGTGGTGCGAGCGGAGCAGTCGAAATCGAAAAGCCGCAACACCCCCTTCGATGGCTGGTCCCTGAAGGGCAGGGCGGTGATGACCATCGTGGGGGGAGGGGTGGTTTTCAGAGAATAGAAAGGTTCCTATGCCGGCCCGACTACTCGTTGTCGACGACGAACGCAGCATGCGCGAGCTGCTCGATTACATGCTCTCCAGGGAAGGGTACGCCATCACCCTGGCCGAGAACGGCCGGCGGGCCCTGGACCTGCTCCAGGCCAATGAGTATGACCTGGTGCTCACCGACATCAAGCTGGGAGATCTCACCGGCCTCGACGTGCTGCGGGCCGCCAAGAAGAAAAACCCGGCCGTCGTGGTGATCATGATCTCGGCCTTCGCCACCACCGAAACCGCCGTGGAGGCCATGAACGAAGGGGCCTTCGACTATGTGCCCAAGCCCTTCGACAACGATGAACTCAAGCAGACCATCGCCAACGCCCTGGAGCGCAGGACCGAGCAGGCCGAGCCCAAGCCCGGCGGAGAAGAAACGGGCGAGGCCGTCCGGTTCGGCAAGATCGTGGGCAACAGTGCCCGCATGCAGCACATCTACCAGATGGTGCGTCAGGTGGCCAGGACCCGCACCAACATCCTGATTACCGGCGAAAGCGGCACCGGCAAGGAGCTCATCGCCAAGGCCATCCACGAGAACAGCGACCGGGCCGATAAGCCCTTCGTGCCGGTGAACTGCGGCGGCATTCCCGAAACCCTCGTGGAAAGCGAGTTCTTCGGCCACAAGAAGGGGGCTTTTACCGGCGCCAGCCAGGACAAGATGGGCCTGCTGGAAGCGGCCCACGGCGGCACCATCTTCATGGACGAAGTGGGTGAGCTGAGCATCCCCATGCAGGTCAAGCTGCTGCGGGCCGTGCAGGAGCGGGTCGTGCGCGCCGTGGGCGGCACCAAGGATATCAGCGTCGACATCCGCATCATCTCGGCCACCAACAAGCGCCTGGAAGACGAAGTCATCGGCGGCCGCTTCCGTGAAGACCTTTTCTACCGGCTCAACGTCATCGAAATCAAGGTGCCGCCGCTGCGCGAACGCAAGGGCGACCTGAAGATCCTGGCCCAGCATTTCCTGGAAAAATACAGCAAGGAGATGGGCAAGGCGGTCACCAAGATCTCTTCCTATGCCATCGATTTGCTCAAGAAATACGATTTCCCCGGCAACGTGCGCGAGTTGGAAAACCTCATCGAGCGCTCCGTGGCCCTCTCCAACACCAACATCCTGCTGCCCGACAGCCTGGCCATGTCCATCCACAAGCGCCGCTGGATCGAGGGGGTCCAGAACAAACGCTTCGATGTCGACGAAGTGGCCCAGGGGGTCTCCCTGGACGATATCCTGGCCGAAATCGAACGCGCCTACCTGATCAAAGCCCTGCAGTGCACCCACAACAACAAGAACAAAGCGGCGGAACTGCTGGGCATTACCTTCCGTTCGTTCCGATATCGGCTGGATAAGCTGAATATCGAAGAGCAGGGGTAGCGTGGCGAAACGAGGCCAAGCCGCTTCAATGGTTGCGTGCCGGGGAGCACTCCAGCCATGGTCATGAGCGGCCGCGCACACCGAAAAAACCAATTGACAGAACCCGTCATCTGGATAAAGTGAGTGCATCAGCAGTCGCGCTTCACGGTCATCCCTGCTTCAGTTCCAATTTCTGCCCTCCATTGGTGATCTTTTCCCCTGCGCAAACGGTATCAGCCGATCGATTTAATCACTTTTTTCTTGAACCATATATAAAGGTGAAACTCTATTTGTCCGATAATCATCCTGGCTGACGTTTTTTGTCAAAGCCGCCGCAAATTGTTGACGAGGGATGTCATACAGATGGCAATGGAAAAGCAGACAGAATTGGCAAATTTTAATTGAGCAACAATAACAGGTATATACATACTTTTTTGAGTTTCTTTTGAGATGGCATAGCGATTGCTAATACCCATCGCAACGGAAACTGAATCGCGAAGGAGGTGGGAACCAGGCGCTACCTGTCAGCCGAACGCAAAAGAATCAAACCAAGCTTTCTAGAAAAGATCGAATGTGCAGTTAACAAGGAAGAAATCACTTATTCGTCCAAAAGGAGGACCGACCATGATCAAACGTAATCAAAAAGGTTTCACGCTGATCGAACTTATGATCGTTATCGCCATCATCGGTATTCTGGCTGCCATCGCCATTCCGCAGTTTGCCGCCTACCGTATCCGCGGTTTCAACTCCTCGGCACAGAGCGATGTTCGCAACCTCGCCACCAGCCAGGCCGCCCTGTTCTCTGATTGGCAGATGTTCGGCGGGACAGGAACCGTCGCCATGGCTAACCCGCTAGTCTTCGGTGCTTTTGCTGGTGGTGCAGGAGTGCTTTTGACTGGGCCGAGTGGCGCTGTGGGTGTTCCTAACAACGTCCCTACACTCCAAGTGACGGCCCAAGGTGCGAACCGCGGAGTCCAGCTTCCTTTGGGTAATAATGTTATGATCGTTGACGCCACCGAAGGCGTCAATAATGCCTCTTTTGTTGCGGTTTCCAAACACATCGGTGGTAACGCCTATTATGCTGCCGATAGTGATATCACGGCTATCTATTTCGACGATTTCGCCGGCTCGAATGGTACGCTGCTGGCTGCTGGTGATTGCCCCGCCTCGGTTGTCGGTACCGATGATTTTAATGGCGTCGCCGGTCCTAGCGGAAATAACTGGGCCGTCCGTTAACCGTTATTAATCAAATTCTTGATATTGCAGCATGCAGGGCGCCGGGTTCTGACCGGCGCCCTTCCTCTTTTTAGTCCTAACCACTGTGCACTTCCCCTTTTTTTGCGAGTCTTAATTCGATTAGTAAGTCTGTTCGGTAAAAACACTTCAAGAAAAGCAAGTAAATTTTTTCAGCTTGAATTTCGGTTGCGAATTCGGGTCATATTTCTTTTTTTATTGAAATATTAGGAGAAGTTGAGCATAGTAAAACGAATTTTGAAAACTTGGACCTCAACATTTCAAGGCCTGGTAATGACCATTAAGATTGAGAAATTGAAAAAAACGTATCGTAAAAACCTAAGGTTTAGCAAACCCGCAGTAGATGACCTTACTTTACTGATCGAAAGTGGAGAAGCGTTTGGGTTCTTGGGGCCGAACGGGGCGGGCAAGAGTACCGTTATAAAGATTTTGCTGAATTTCATTCAGCCCAGCGCCGGAGCGGCTACGATCAATGGCTTTCTGGTCAGCAATCCAGCTGTCCGCCGGAATGTCGGCTATCTCCCTGAAAACCCATATTTCTACGACCACCTGACCGCCGAAGAGCTATTAACCTTCGGTGGCAAGGCCGCCGGCATGGGAAAAGCACAAATTGCCAAACGCATCGATGAACTGCTGGAACGCTTGAAGCTTTCCCATGCGAAAAAACAGCGTCTGCGAACTTATTCCAAGGGCATGGTGCAACGCACCGGATTGGCCTTGGCTCTAATTCACAAGCCACAAATCTGTATCCTGGACGAACCCATGAGCGGGCTTGACCCTATGGGCCGGCGTCTGGTGGCAGATCTTATTGTGGAAATGCGTAAAAACGGCCAGACTGTTTTTTTCAGTTCCCATATCCTCAGCGATATAGAACGACTCTGTGACCGTGTGGGCATCTTAAACCGCGGACGACTGCTCTATTGCGGCGGGCTCAAGGATCTGCTGCCCGCTACAGGGGGCGGCTTGGAACAGGCCTTTATCGGGCTGATAGAAAAAGATGAGAGGGAACAGCATGGAGCAGATTTGGCTGCTGGCTAAAATCACTTACAAGGAAGGAGTTCGCAATCGCATCCTTTTAGGGGTGCTCCTTGTGGCACTCCTTTTTTCTGCTTTTAACGTGATATTCTCCCAGATGTTTGCCCACGATTTGAGCAAAGTATCAGTGGACTTGGGCCTATCGACGGTCTCCATCGCGGGCCTGGCGGTGATCTTTTTCATGGGGATCAACCTATTGGCCAGGGATTTCGAGAAACGGACCATCTATATGGTACTATCTCGGCCGATTGCGCGTTGGCAATATGTGGTCGGTAAATATGTAGGGCTATCTTTGATGGTGGGGACCGCTGTCGCGATCCTGGGTCTGTTCACCGCCGCCGGTGTAAAGACCTCCATGCTGATGGCGCCGAATTTCATACCGCAAAATTACTCTTGGCTTGTCTTCGCAGCAGCGGTCTGCTTCAGCCTCCTGAGCCTGATGATTATTACCGCCTTGGCCCAGCTTTTTACCTGTCTGGCCACCAGTTCCTATATCGCTCTATTGGTTACGGCCTGTGCCTACTTCATCGGACAGAATGTCGAACTCGTGCGCAAGACATTGTTAGATAGCGCCGAAGTCAATCGATATTATGCAATCATGATCGAAGGTATCACCTGGTTGTTCCCCAATCTGCAGGCCTTTGACATGAAGACCGCGGCGGGCTACGGTTTGCCGATGAACACCGTTTCACTCTGTTGGACAGCTGTTTATGGTCTAAGTTATATTGCCATCACGGTATCGTTATCCGTATTTTTCTTCCAACGTCGGGAGCTCACATGAAGGCAGCTAAATTTTTTGGTTCACTCCTTCCGCTGGCCATGTTGCTCACGTTATATACCGTCGCTCGATTTCGCGTGGATGAAATTCGTGCCGATTATTCATACCGGCTGCATGCCGCTGCGCTACCTGTCTCGACAGAAATGATGAAGGCGATAGCAGGAGAATTCAAGGGGTTGGCAGCGGACTACCTCCTTTTGGAAGCCGCAAGCTTCATCGGCAGCAAAGAGAAAGGCACACCTGGCGATTGGGACGCGGTTGCCCGCTTGTTGGACCAAAGCAGTAGCCTTGATCCTTATTTCAGAAGTACCTATTTGTTGGCCCAGGCCAACCTGCCGTGGCGCGCCCAAAAATACAGTGAGACGCTAACAATTTTAGAGAGAAGCAAAAAGCATCTGACTTGGGATTGGCTGCCTGGTTTCTTTATGGGATTCGATTATTATTTTTTCTTGAAGGACAATTTTAGAGCCTCGAAAGAGTTGATGGAGGCATCAAAAAGATCCGATCCTGTATCTTCTATCTCTCTCAGCTCCTGGGCGGCCCGACTGGCATCGAAGGCCGGACAAGTCAGTGCCGCCATCGATTTCCTTTCTTCCATCTACGAAAAGACCGATGATGAAGGTACAAGGGATCTGCTCATGCAAAGGATCATGACGCTCAGGGGAGCAGAAACGCTACAATCGGCTGTCGATAGCTTTGTTGCGCAGTTTGGTAGAATGCCAGACGGGCTAGACGAATTGGTCGTCACCGGCATTATCCCGGTCATTCCTTCAAACCCGTATGGCCGGCCTTTTACCCTGAAGGATGGAACGGTAGAATATTGAGCCCAATTCGCGCCCCTGCCGAGCCAGAAAGAAGGAGCCGGTGAAACGTGCTTTCAGGTGCAAGCATTGCTGAATCCAATGGAATCGTCGATGGTCACCATTATTATCCCCGTTTATAATGAAGAAAGTGCAATCCCTCAATTGCTCGACGCACTTGATGGGGTCATGCCGAACTCAGATGCCATCCTTATCGATGATGGATCGACCGATTCCAGCACTCAAAGCGCGAAATGCAAAGGGGTAAAGGTAATCCAACACCCTTATAATATAGGTAACGGCGCAGCCGTAAAGGCCGGAATACGTTCAGCCGCAGGTGATATCCTCATTTTCATGGACGCCGACGGCCAGCACGATCCAGCGGACATCTCCCGTTTGATCGCGGAGATCGGGCCCTACGACATGGTCGTCGGCGCCCGCAATTCGGGACAACATGCTTCGTGGGCGCGACGAACGATGAACGGCGCTTACAACCGGCTTGCGTCCTATGTGACCGGCTTTCCCATCAAGGATTTGACTTCCGGCTTCCGGGCCGTGCGGGCCGAATTGGCCCGGGATATGCTGCCGTTGCTGCCCAACGGCTACTCATGGCCGACGACCATGACTCTGGTGCTGCTGCGCAGCGGCTTCAGCGTAAAATACGTGCCCATCAACGCCCGGCCGCGGCAGCATGGCCGCAGCCGCATCCGGCCGGTGCGCGACGGCATCAAATTCTTCATGATCATCCTGAAGATCTGTACCCTCTATTCCCCCTTCCGCATCTTCCTGCCGGTGTCGGCCACCATGTTTCTGCTGGGGCTGATCAACTATGCCTACACCTATTTCACGGCCGGCCGTTTCACCAACATGAGCGCCTTGATGTTCACCACGGCGGTGATCATTTTCATGATGGGGCTGATCTCCGAGCAGGTCAGCCAGATCAGCCTGCTGCGGCAGCAGGTGCGACCGCCGGAGGTTACAGTTAACGCGGATCCGAGCGATGCCAACGTTCAAGCAAATGAAGCCACGCTGGGGCTATCGGGAAAACTGAATTTAGAATCGATATTCCCGGATAAGACACAGGAATAGTCAGCTTTCACTCTGCCTTGGGTACTACAAAATTGAAGTACAGCCACTTAATGGTAACCCCCATGCGGCTTCTGGTTCTGACAACATCCTTCCCATCCACTGCTTATTCCCGCAGCGGCATTTTCGTCCGGCACTTGCTGGAGGCACTGCCCGATGCGATCCAAATGACCGTCCTGACGCCCGATCTGGATCGGCCGGGAGTCTTCATGGGTGAGGACGGCCGCATGGAGGTGCGAGGGGTTCGGTATGCGCCGCGCGCCTGGCAGACTTTGGCCCATGGGGAGGGCGGCATTCCGGTGGCGCTGCGTTCGCGGCCTTGGCGGTGGGCCTTGGTGCCGGTCTTTTGTTGGGCCATGTTTGTGCAGGCGTTGCGCTACGGCCGACGGGCCGATCTGATCCATGCCCATTGGTCGGTTTGCGGGGTGGTTGCCGGTTTGGCGGGCCGGTTGATGGGCAAGCCGGTGGTGACCACCCTGCGCGGATCCGATGTGGCTGCTGCGGAAAAATCTCTGCTTTTTCGTGTGGCCATATTTTTATGCGGCTTGTTTTGTGATCGCGTGGTAACCGTTGGGCAGGCGATGTTCCGGCGCGTGGCGGCATGGTTGCCTGGGAAAAGCGGGCTATTGGCAGTGATTTACAACGGCGTGGGCGCAACCTTCCGGGGTATGGCCCAAAAGGACGAGCGCCGATTTTTCACGGTGGGCGTGGTCGGGCATTTAATTGCGATCAAAAATGTCGGGATGGTGGTGCGTGCCTTCGCCGAACTGGCCGGCGAGCGCGCGGCCCGCTTGCTGGTGGTAGGCGGGGGACCGGAACGCGCCACTTTGGAAGAACTGGCAAGACGACTTGGGCAAAACAAGCGGGTTTCGTTTACAGGCGCGATTCCGCCGGATGAAGTGCCATCGGTTCTTGCCCGCTGCAATGCACTGGTCCTGGCCAGCAGCAGCGAGGGGCGTCCCAACGCAGTGCTGGAGGCCATGGCGGCCGGGGTGCCGGTGGTGGCCAGCGACATTGACGGCGTGCGCGAGATGATCGTTCACGGCGAGCGGGGATTGCTTTTCCCGGTGGGCGACGAACGGCAATTGGCGGTTTGCTTGCGACGCTTGATGGACGAGCCGGATCTGGCGCGGCGGCTGGCGGCCAATGCCCGGCAGTGGGTGGACGATCAGGGGCTGACCTGGGAGAATGCGGCCCGGCGCTATGCCGAGCTGTATCTTGGCATCCTCCGACGGCGGCGCTGACAGTAGCGGACAGGAACGAGTATGTGCGGAATCGCCTTTGCTTTTCGTCCCGATCTGGAAGAGGGCGCTTTGACCGCAGCCATGACCCATGCCTTAACCTCGCTGCGCCATCGCGGCCCGGACGGCAGCGGTCAGACGGGGCGGGGGCCCTGGCGCATGGGCAACCGGCGCCTGGCCATCATCGACCTGCCCGGCAGCCGGCAGCCCATGGCGGATGAAAGCGGCCGCTACCACCTGAGCTACAATGGGGAGCTTTACAACTACCAGGCGTTGCGGGAACACCTCGGCGATCAATGGATATTCCACACCCAGGGCGATACCGAGGTGGCGCTGGCCGGCCTGGTCGTTTACGGCGTCGAATTCTTGAAGCTCATGGAGGGAATGTGGGCCTTGGCGTTGTGGGACAGCATCGCAGAGGAACTTCTGCTGGTGCGCGACCGCATGGGGCAACGACCTTTGTATTACCAGGTCGGTACCCGCGCTTTGGCCTGTGCCTCGGAAATCCCCTGCCTTCGGCCGCTGGCGTGGGGCGACTGGCGGGAAGACCCTGCCAGTACCGCCGATTACCTGCGCTTCGGCTATTATCTGCCGGGCACCACCGCCTATCAACATGTGCACGAGGTGCTGCCCGGGCATTGGCTGCGTTGGGGGCCCGGACGCGAACCGGTCCAGCGTCCCTACTGGTCGCTCTCTCCCGGCGGCTTCCAGGGTTCCCGCGGCCAGGCCTGCCACGTGCTTCGGGAGACGCTGGTACAGAGCGTTCAGCGCCGCCTGGTATCGGATGTCGAGGTGGGGGCATTGCTCTCGGGGGGCGTGGATTCGTCGTTGATGGTCGCCATCGTCACCCGGCAATTGGCGCGCCCCATCCGGACGTTCACCATGGGGTTCGACGATCCCACCTACGACGAACGGCGCTTTGCCCGGCGTCTGGCGGCCCATTGCGGAAGTATCCACCTGGAGGAGCGTTTGTCTCTGGCAGAGGGCGATGCCTGCCTGGACAAAATTCTGAATAAGGTGGGCCAGCCGTTTGCCGACGGTTCGATACTGCCCACGGCCCTTGTTTGCCGCATGGCGGCCCGGCACGTGAAGGTAGCACTTTCCGGCGATGGCGGCGACGAGTTGTTCGGCGGTTATCAACGCTACCTCGCCCGCTCGCTGCTGCGCTGGTACACCCGTCTGCCGGCCATGCTCAGGGATGCCGCGCGAGGGATGATCCAGGCGTTCCCCGAGCCGGGGGCCCACCACAGCGCCAGTCTGCTGAAAAAAGCGCATCTTTTCCTGGACGTGGCCGATCGTATGGCCGTCGAGACCCCTTATGTGGCCCCCACCTATTACAGCCTTGCCGATCTGCGGCATCTTACGCCCGACCTGTGGCGCAGGGGGCACTTGCCGCCCCAACTTCCCGAATGCACGCGGCCGGATGATCTCCAACGCATGATGGCCGCCGATGCCCTGGTCTATCTGCCCCAGGATATCCTGGCCAAGGTGGATCGCGCGGGCATGGCCTTTTCGCTGGAAGTGCGATCGCCCTTTCTCGACCGCCGGGTGGTGGAATTGGCCTTTGCGGTGCCGCGCCGATGGCACCGCTGGGGGTTTATCGGCAAACGCATGCTGCGCGACAGTTTTAGGGATCTGCTGCCCGGCTGGGTGTGGCGCCGGCGCAAACACGGCTTCGGGGTGCCGGTGCACCAGTGGTTCCGCCAGGGGCTTGAGCAGCGGTTGCTGGACCTGCTCGAGCATACGACCCATCCGCTGGACCCCCGTTTCGTCCGGCAGATGGTGGCCGCCCATCTTGCCGGCCGCCGGGACCACGGCCAACGGCTGTGGCAACTTTACGTCTACCTGCGCTGGCTGTCGGAGCGACCATGGCGACCGTCCTGACCTGTTATTACCGACCCAAACCGGGCGGGCTGTGCACTCGCCTGTTCAGGGCCATCCGGGCGCTGCTGGACCGGGGACATACGGTGCACTATCTCTCCCTGGCGCCTTTCCCCATCGACCATCCGCGCTGCCGCTTCCACCGTTTCCCCTGGCCGGTGGGGCGCAGCGACAGCCTGCTCTTCTGGGCCCTTTTCCATCTGCTGGCCCCGCCGATGCTGCTGGGCCTCGCCCTGCGCCACCGAATCGGCTGCACCTTCGCGTTCGGATCGACTTATGCCTTCCTGATGCGGCCGATTTATTGGGCTATGCGGATCCGTCCGACCTATTTTCTCCGGGGCGATCCCATCCTCAGCCATGGCCTGCAAGGTCGTGCGGGCTGGATCGTGCGGCTCGACCAGTGGATCGAGGGCGTGGCCCTCCAGGATGCAATGATCGTGGGGGTGTCCGCGCACCTGACGCACGCCCTCTTGGGGCGCCACCCAGGCCGCCGACCACGGGCGATTCACGTTCTGCCGAATGATCTGCCCATATCGCAGGCCGATCACCCCAGTGCGCCAACTGGCCCGCTGCGCCTTGCAGTTGCCGGTATCTTGGAGCCGATGAAAAACCATGCTTTCATTCTCACGCTGCTGCCCGGGCTGGAGACATACCCATGGCATTTTTACCTGTATGGCCAGGGACCTGAGGCCGCCCGGCTCGCCGCCATCGTCGATTGTTCGGGCCTTGGGGGCCGGATCTTTTTCAGGGGCTGGGTCCCAAGGGAGAACATTTGGCCGGCAGTGGATCTGCTGCTTTCGCCCTCCCTTCACGAGGGGATGCCCAATGCCGTGCTGGAAGCCGTGGCCGCCGGCGTGCCGGTGCTGGCCAGCGACATTCCCGCCCACCGGGAAATCTTGCCAGCCGACCAGTTGCTGCCCCTGGACGATCCGGATCGATGGCGTCGAGCACTGGTGAACCTTCTGGAGGCGCCTGCGGACACGCTGCCCGCCATGGCCCGCCGTCAACTGCGAGCATCGGCCCGTTTGTGCTTCGACTGGGACCAGCACATCGTCGACCTCATCGTCCCCCCGCGCCCATGAATGCTTGACGACATCCCGGATTTATTATAATTTCACGGTACATCAGATATCCGGGAACGAGGGTCGGACTTTCATCTCCCAACGGCAAGCCCCACAAGGGCATCAACCAAAACCGGTAATTCTTTTCCGAATGGACAAACCGCAGATGACGGAACCGACGACCGAAGGAGGGCTCTCGCTCCTTCCTTACCTGGAGAGTCGGGCGCCCGGCTTGCGCCTGACCTTGACCGAGATGGCAGCGGTGTCTGGTGAGGTCTCGCCGTCCGCCGCCCGGGAGCCTTTCGGGCCTTTCGCCGCCCTCTGGCATGCACACGTCACTTTAGACGGTCGTAAGGCGCTGTCCGAACTCTTTCTGCTGATCCAGCCCGACCAATACGGCCAGGCGGTATCAGGGCCGCCTGTCACCAATCCCGCGGTGGAAGCCTTCTGGCAAAAAGTGGCGGCCCGGCTCGAGACTCGCAACGAGAATCGCGGGACGCTGCTGCTGCCCGGCCAAACGGACGACCAGGGACGATTGATCGCACTGCGGCCCTTATTCTACTGCCGTCATCGACGGCGGTACGCACATCCGGCGTGTCCGCAGTGCGGTGGCGGGCTGACCTTGTGCCGGGACGATCAAACGCTGCGGGCCGCGGGCCTCCAGGCCTACAGCGAAAGCCTCGTACGTTACCTGTGGTGCGCTGCCTGCCACGCCGAGCCGATATTTTACGCGCGGGAGTTATCAACTCCGGCGCCAGATCGTCTGCGCGACGCCCGGTACCTGGTGGAAGCCTTCAGCCGTCTGCTCGGGCGGGAAGAGCTGGGGGGCGAGTTGCCTTGCGTCGGCTGCCCCGAAGCGACTGCCTGTTACGGCCCCGATACCCTGGTGCACCAACGCATGGCGCCGCTCTGCTTCTTTCCTTTCCACATGCTCGTGCTGCCCGCACCCACCATCGAATCGCCCTACCTGCTCACCTTGTGGCGCAACGACCTGCAGCGGGAAATCGAAACGCTCCTGGTCGATACGGTTCCGTCGCCAGCGGCTGCGCCGCCGCAGGTACCGCTGCCTGTCCATGAGCAGGCGGCGCAGGCCCCCGGGGATGCGGATGAACGCATCGCCGCCATCTTGCGTACGATTTTATCCCAGTGGCCGGAGAAAGACGCAGCAGCCCGGACGGAGGCCTCTGCGGCGCCACCACCTTTCGAAGCCAAGCCCCCGCAGGCGCCGCGGCCCGATGAAGACGGCGATTCCGTGGAGACGATCATCCTGGGTGCTGCGCCCAAACCGGGGTCGCCACCCACGCCTGCGATGCCGACCCCTTCGCCGGACGCCGAAAAGACGGTGCTGATCCAGCCGCCGCCAGGCCCGGCCAAGCAGAGCGCTGCGCAAGATTTGCAGGCCACGGTGCTCATTTCGCCTTTCCAGGCCGGCCAGGCCCGGACGCCTGCCGACGAAGAGCTCGAGAAAACGGTGTTGATGGGCGCTCCGGAAGCGCCGCCGAAAGCCGCCGCCGACGATGATCTGGCCCAAACGGTGCTCATGACGCCGGCGAAACCGACACCCGGGCCGCCCCGGACGCCGCCGCCCCTCCCGCCCGACCCACCGCCGCCGGCACCCGATGACTTGGCCGAGACGGTGATCATCTCCCCGGACCCGGCCAAAGGCAGGAGGCCCAAGCCATGACCGATGCTCCCCAGACGCCCCAGCTGGCCGCTGAAATCCGACGGCTCTATCAGGCCGATCCGTCCGTTGCGCCCCAGGCCATCACGGCAATGCTGCGCGCACGGCTTGCCGATCGCCCGGCCGCGGATGGCAAGCGGGCTGTGCAGGAACTCCTGGCCCAATTCGCTCCCCGGGAGGCCAAGGCCGAAGCGAACGCCGACAACGAGGTGCTGACCCGGGTGGTGGGGCTGCTGCTGGGCCGCAAGGTGACCCCCGATGATCTCTCTTCGGAGGAAATGCTTCGGCGGCTGGCCCAATCGCTCAATACGATATTCAATGCGCTGAACCAGTTGGTCCGGGTCATCAACGCCACGCTTTCGGGCGGTGACGGCGAGCAGACCATTCGCCAGTTCATCGGCGAGCATCTGGAGGGCGAGGACCAGACCCAGTCCCTGGAAGCCTACCTGGGGCGCATCAACGACGCATTTCTCGCCAGCCAGGAGGCGTTCAAGAAAGCTGTCACCGCCAAGGTCGGTCAGATCATGCAGGCTATCGATCCGGAAAAGGTCGCGGCCGAACGAAGCGGCGGACTGAAGATCGGCCCCCTGCGCAAGGCCGAAGATTTCGACATCCTGAAAGAGAAGATCGACCGGATCAAACGCTGGTACGATTCGGGCCGCTTCATGGAAGATTTTCTGCGTGAATTCGAGAAACATTGTCAGGCGTTCAGCCGCAAGTAAGGAGGTCGTTGCGATGAAAGGAAGAACGTTAGCTTGGTTGGGATGGGTGGTTTTACTGCTGGCAGCCTGTGCCTCCCAGCCGCCGCCGCAGACCGTTTGGAGCTATGAAAAAGATGCGGTGACCATTCATGTCAAGGCCGACGCAAAACTCAATTTCGACGATGGGATGCCCCACACCCTGGTGCTGTGCATTTACCAGCTCCGGGACCCAAATACTTTCAACCAACTGGCCGACGACATGCCCGGCATTTACAAGCTGCTGGAATGCGGGCTTTTCGACGGCAGCGTGGCCACGGCCAAGCGGCTCATCATCCACCCGGGCCAGGACATGGACGTGCGCCTGGATCGCGCCGAGGGGGCCAAGTACGTGGCAGCCGTGGCGGGATACTACGAATTGCAGAAAGGACGCATGATCCGGCTCTACGAAATCCCCAGCGTGGTGGAGACCAAGGGGTTTTTCAAGAAGACCACCACCTCCAAGCCCGGCCCGTTGAAGGTCGATCTGCAGTTGGGACCGTCGCAGATCGGACAGTAGTCCGGCGGAAGACGGGAGACCGGAGGCCGAAGGGGAGGCAATCACAGGCCGAAGACGGATGGCCGCATGGGAAAAGAGAAGACCTAAGTGGGAGGATAGGGGGTCGAATGGAGAAGGCGCTTTTCTGGCACCAGGGATTGTTCTTGCAGCCCCAGCATCTTCAATTGGGCAGCCGTTATCAGGAGGAGCTGAACCTGCCCCTCAAGCAGTATCTGCAGCCGCACTTCTGGGGCGTCGGCCGTTACAGTGTGCCGGCGGGCGCCCTGGGAAACCGCAGCTTTCATCTTTCCGATGGCTGCTTTCTCTTCCCGGACATGACCTATGTGGAACTGCCCGGCAATGCCGTGGTCATGCCGCGCTCGTTCGAGAGCGACTGGGAGCAGGGGAGCCAGCATTTCAATGTCTACCTGGGCCTGCGCAAGTTCAACGCCGCCGGCCGCAACGTCACCGTGGTGGCCGACGAGAGCCACGTGGTGGACGTCAACACCCGCTGGGTAACGGCCAATGTGGCCGCCCAGGTGCCGGACCTGCACATGGACGGTCCGCCCGCCGATGTGCAGAGGTTGACCTATCTGCTCCGGATCTTCTGGGAAAGCGAAAAGGATCAGCTGGGCGACTACGAGCTGATTCCCATCGCCCGCCTTACGCGCGACCAGGATCAGGTGCGCCTCTCGCCCGCCTACGTGCCGCCCTGCCTTTCGGTGGGCGGCGACGACACCCTGTTCAAAATCATCCGCGAAATCCGCGACCAGATCGGCGCCCGGGCCCGTCAGCTGGAGGCGTACAAACGAGACCGCGGCCTGCATTCGGCCGAGTTCGGAGCGCGGGACATGGTCTACCTGCTGGCCTTGCGTTCGCTCAACCGTTATGCTTCTCTGCTCGGTCACCTGACGGCGTCCCGTCAGGGCCATCCGTGGTCGGTCTACGGCCTGGTGGGCCAGCTGATCGCCGAGCTTTCGACATTTTCAGGGGAGATCTCATACACGGGAGAAGATCAGGCGGGCCAGCGGCTGCTGCCCGACTACGCTCATCTGGACCTCTATGGTTGTTTTGCTTCGGCACTGGCGCTGGTCACCCAGTTGCTCGATCAGATCACCGCCGGTCCGGAGTACATCCTGCCCCTGATGTTCGACGGCACCTATTTTGGTGCCGAATTGCCGCCGGCCATCTTCGACGGCCGCAACCGGTTCTATCTGGTGATGGAGACCGAGTCCGATCCCCAGCAGGTGCTGCCGGCCCTGGAGCGCATCGCCAAGCTGGGCAGCCGCGAGTCGCTGCCGATCCTCATCGCGCGTTCTCTTTCGGGGGTGGGAATGGCCCATCTGCCGGCCCCGCCCCAGGAACTGCCACGGCGCGCCCGTGCGCTCTACTTCCAGGTGGACCACCATAGCGACCAGTGGGCCCAGGTGCAGCGGGGCAAGAATCTGGCCCTGTACTGGGACACGGCCCCGGCGGACCTCAAGATCGAACTGATGGCCGTGGGAAGGAGTTGACGTATGCGCCTGTCCGATTGCTTTATGGAGATCATCGCATATACCGCCCTGGCGGTGCGCAGGGAGGGTGGCCCGGCGCCGGCATACCAGCAAGTGCGCTCCGACCTGGGACGGCTCATCACCCAGAGCGAGGCGCGCTTCGAGCAGGGGCGTTTCAACCGTGAAGATTTCGAACTGGCTCGTTTCGCCGTATTCGCCTGGGTGGATGAAACCATCCTGGCTTCTCCATGGGAAGGCCGCACCCAGTGGCAGCGCGAGCAGCTGCAGCGTCAGTATTATCAGACCGCCGATGCGGGCGAACTCTTCTTTGAACGGCTCAACACCATCGGCCCCCACCAGCGCGACGTGCGCGAAGTCTACTACCTGTGCCTGGCCCTGGGGTTCACCGGCCAGTACTGCCACGAGGGAGACGACTTCATGCTCGAACAGTTGCGGGCCTCCAACCTCAAGCTGTTGAGCGGCAGCTCCATGGGCGTCCCCTCCATCGAGAAAGATGAGCTTTTTCCCGAGGCCTATCCCCGGGGCGACATCGAACCGGCCGGCCGCATCCGGGGCAGGGGACGCATCTCGGCGCTGCCCATCCTGGCTGCAGTGCTGCCGCCGATCTTCGGCGTGGTGCTGTTCTTCGTCTATCAATTCATCCTGGGCAACATCGGTGCCACTCTCATGGGCACGGTGCAATAGGGGCAACAGATGTTGAGAGCGCTTTTTAAAGGAGTACTGGTCTTCACCCTGCTGGCCTTGCTGATCTTGCTGATCTTCGGCCTGACCCTGTGGATCGGCTGGCCCTGGTGGGTGGGGTTCTTCCTGCTGGTCGGCGTGGCGGGCGCGGCCCTGGCCGCGGTGCTGGTCCGCAAGATGCTGCTGCGCCGCAAGGAGCAGATGTTCGTCCAGGATGTCATCGCCCAGGACGAGTCCAACCGCCAGCGCATGGCGCCCAAGGAGCAGGACACGGCCCGGGAGCTGCAAGCGCGCTGGAAAGAGGCCATCGATGCCCTGCGCAAATCCCACCTGCGCAAGCAGGGCAATCCGCTCTATATACTGCCCTGGTATATGGTGATCGGCGAGAGCGGGTCGGGCAAGACCACCGCCATCCAGAGCGCCCGGCTCACCTCCCCCTTTGCCGAAGTGAGCCGGACCTCCGGCATCTCCGGCACGCGCAACTGCGACTGGTGGTTTTTCGAGCAGGCCATTATCCTGGATACGGCCGGCCGTTATGCCCTGCCGGTGGATCAAGAGCGCGACAAGGACGAGTGGCAGAAGTTTCTGACCCTGCTGGCGCGTTTCCGCAAAAAAGAGCCGCTCAACGGCCTGGTGGTGACCATTGCCGCCGACCGCCTGGCCCAGGCTTCGGCCGAAACCCTGCGTGAAGACGGCCGCACCCTGCGCAAACGCATCGAGGAGCTGACCCGGGTGCTGGGGGCCCGTTCGCCGATCTATGTGCTGGTGACCAAGTGCGACCTGATCCAAGGGGCCACCCACTTCTGCGAACAGCTGCCCGAACCCTCGCTGAACCAGGCCATGGGATATGTCAACCAAAACCTGAGCGCCGATGCCGGTGCGGTGATCGCCAAAGCCGTGGCGACCGTGGGAGATCGGTTGCGGGAACTGCGTCTGCTGTTGCTGCACCGGCTCCAGAACCGCTCGGCGGCCGCCGCCATGCTGCTTTTCCCCGAAGAGCTGGAGAAATTGAAGGACGGGCTGGCCGCCTTCGCCCAGACCATCTTCCAGGAGAATCCCTACCAGGAGACGCCGCTTTTGCGCGGCATCTTTTTCAGCAGCGGCCGCCAGGAGGGCACTCCCTTTTCCCATTTTCTCAGCGCCCTGGGGCTGATCCAGGCCCGGGACGTGCTCAAGGGCACCAGCAAGGGGCTTTTTCTGCACGACTTCTTCGCACGCATCCTGCCCACGGACCGTAATCTGTTCCGGCCCACCAGCCATATGCAGGAGTGGCGGCGCCTGACCCGCAACCTGGGGCTCACGGCCTGGGTTGCGGTGGTGGTGGCGGTCTGTGGTTTGCTCAGCTACTCGTTCGTGAAGAACCTCAACGCCCTCTCCGACGTGCGCCGGGAGTTCGACAAGCCGGCCCTGCTCCAGGGCGAGTTGATGGCCGACGTCATGGCCATGGACCGCTTCCGTGAAGCGGTGCTGCAGGTCGAGCGCGGCAACCGCAACTGGTGGATCCCGCGGCTGGGCTTGAACGAGAGCCTCGCCATGGAAACGGCCTTGAAGCAGAAGTACGTGAATCTGTTCCGCAACGGTTTCCTTCAGAGTTTCGACAAAGGCATGGCCGACCGCATGACCACCTTCGACGCGACTACTCCCGGTCCGGTGTTCGGCGCCCACGTGGCCCACCTGGTGCGGCGCATCAATCTGCTCAAGGCGCGCTTGTCCCGGGAAGATCTGGGGCAACTGGCCGGCTTGCCCCAGCCAGCCTACACCACGGCGCTCGTGGGCCGCGGCGAAGTGATCCCGGAGATGCAGGAGAAGATCGGCAGCGAGTACCTTTACGCCCTGCTCTGGGAAAGAGACAATGATCGGTTGAGCACCGAATTGACCCATCTGCAGACCTGGCTCAAACACTTGATGACCCGGCCGGGCCTGATGCTCAACTGGCTGGTGGATTGGGTCAACAGCGAACCGGATCTGGCGGCGGTCACGTTGCAAGAGTTCTGGGGCGGCGATCCGCGGATCGAGGCCGCCACGGTGCCGCCGGCCTTCACCCAGGCGGGCAAGGCGCGTATCGACGCGGCCATTGCCGAGATCGAGGCGGCGCTCTTCGATCCGCTGATCGTGGCGGCGCCCAAAGCCGAATTCGCAGCCTGGTACCAGAAGAATTTCGTGACCGCCTGGCAGGGGTTCGGTCTTTCGTTCGACCAGGGTCTCAAGCTGCTGCCCCAAAAAGAGCAATGGCAGGCCGTGGCCAAGCGCATCCCCGGCGACAGCGGCCCCTATCAAGGGCTGATCCGGCGCATTACCGAAGAGTTCGACGCCTTCGATCCCGACGCCGGGGTGCCGGCCTGGGTGGGCCTGGCCATGGATTGGCAGGCGGTGCGCAAAGAGGCCTTGGAAGGCAAAATCATCGATCCCCAAAAGGCGGGGCTGGTGCAGAAGGCCACCCGGGCAGTGACCGCGAATATCAAAAAGGCGGAAAAAGCCTTCGGGGCCAAGATTCGTACCCCCATGGGCGCACAGGCTCAGATCAATGCGGCCAAGGCCATGAGCGCCTATCAGCAGGCGCTGGAAGCGGCCGCCAAAGCGGCCGATTCCCGCAAAGTGGCTTTCGACCTGGCCACAGCGCTCTTCCAACAGGACCCGGCCACCGGGGAGGCGCCGTTCTATGCCGGACAGCGGGCCCTGGAAGAACTCAATACGATCATGTCCGATCGCCGGGACGAGAATGAAAAGATCTTCTGGGACCTGGCGGCCGGTAACCTGCGTTTCCTTCAGAAATACACCATCCGGGAAACGGCTTGCGAGCTGCAGTCCTTATGGGAACGGCAGGTGCTGGTGGAACTCCAGGACGTGAGCGCCGACCGGGATATGGCCCAACTGATGATGGGCAGCGACGGGTTTGCCACCCGGTTCCTCAAGGGACCGGCCGAACCGTTCGTGGCCCGGGGCCTGGCCAAAGGATACTACGCCAAACGGGCCATGGAGATGGAGATGCCCTTCGAGCCCGCTTTCCTGACCTACCTCAGCAAGGGCGCCCAGGCCGCCCGACCGGCAAAAAGCAGTTATCTGGTAAAGATCCAGGCGTATCCGACCGATACCAACCGGGAAGCCAAAATCCAGCCCCACGCGACGGTCTTGGAACTGCAGTGCGCGGACAGCAAGGTGCGGCTGGAAAACTTGAACTATCCGGTGGCCAAGGATTTCAACTGGTCGCCGGACAATTGCGGAGATGTGCTCTTCCAAATTTCCGTGGGCAACCTGGTGCTGAGCAAGAGCTATACCGGCCGCAACGCCTTTGCCCAGTTTCTCAGTGACTTCAAGAGCGGCCAACGGACGTTCCGGCGCCAGGAGTTCCCCAATGACGAACCGGCCCTGCGGCGCATGGGGATCGATTTCATCAAGGTTAAGTACCAGTTCCAGGGAAACAACGAAGTGCTGGCGCTCATTCAGAATTCACCCGGTGCGCCGCCGCGGAAGATCACCCCATGCTGGGAATGAGCACGCGATCAGCGGTATGGCAATGGCAGGCAGTGGGCAAGCACCCCACGGCCGCCGATTATATCCAGGTGATGGGCGGCACCCCGCTGACCAAGGCCTTGGGCGAATGGATGACCAAGGGGTATGACCAGTGGCAGGCAGGGCGGCCCGGCGCGCACGAACCGTGCTCCTTTCGCTTCTGGCTGCGGGGCGGCCAGAAGGAACATCTGGTGTGCGGGGTGGTGCGCGACAGCAGCGACCGCATCGGGCGGCCCTTTCCCCTGATGCTGATGGGCGAGGGCACCCTCAGGGGGTGGGAGCAGCGCTGGGCAAGCCTGCCCCTGGTGCTGGAAAAGACCTGGGCCCGCATGGAGCGACTGGCGGTTCATGGCTACGGGGATCTCAAAGAATTTGGCGAGGAGCTGATGCAGTTGACGGCGCCCCGGGATCAGGACGGCGAGCCGGCTGCCAAGACGCCGCCATCGGCGACCAGCGATCCGGTGTGGCAAACGTGCCAGGCCGATCTGCGGCAGAGCGGCCGGGCGACGATGCCCCTGCACGCGCCCCCGGGCCAGGATCCGAGCCAATACGCCGCCAACCGGCATGCCGGATTGGAGCGTTGTTGCACGGAAACTCCCCGGGCGGTCTTCATGGGCGGCAACCCCCGGCGGTCATGCCTGACCGTGATCCTGCAACCATTGACCGCTGCCGATTTCGTGACCTTATGGAGTGTTGCATAATGGATATTTCTGCCCTGGGCAAAACGCCGATCAAAGCGGAGGCTCCCTGCGGTGCGGAAGCGCGCTACGAGCCTGAATACGAATCGGTCCAGACCGAAATCGACAAGCTGAGTTCGCCCACCGCCTCCGGGCAGGTGGCATGGGACCGGATCGTCGAGAATGCGGCCGTGGTGCTCGAGAAGAAATCCAAAGACTTGACCATCGCCGGGTACCTGGCCGTGGCCCTGGTGATCACCCGCCAGATCGACGGGCTGGACCAGGGGGTGGCCGTGCTCCACGATCTGCTGACCACTTACTGGGAGGGGTTGTATCCCAACTTGAAGCGCATGCGCGGACGGGCGGCCGCCCTTCAGTGGTGGCTGGAGCGCACCGAAACCGAGCTGCAAAAACTCAGCCCGGCCCCGCTGCCCGCTGAACAGGTCGCGCGGATCAAGGCCAACCTGGCAGCCATCGATGCCTTGCTGGCCGAGAAGATGCCCGACGCGCCGATGCTGCGCCCCCTCCAGCGTCGGGTCGAAGCCTTGCCGGTGCAGGCGGAGGTTCAGGTCCCAGCGCCGGCGCCCGCGAGCGCACCGGCCCCCACCACCGCTTCGGCTGCCCCGGCGGCTGCGGCGCCCCCGGGCGGAACCCAACCCGCCGCGCCGGCCCCGACAAGTCCCCCGGCAGAGAAAGCGGCCGATGACCCCCTGAATGCCCCCATCGGAGACGAAACCCAAGCCGGCCGGGCTGCCGATGCCGCCTTCCAACGCCTGCGCCAGACCAGTCTGTTTCTGTTGCAGCATGACCTGAAGAATCCGCTTTCCTACCGCTACCGGCGCATCGCCGGGTGGGCCAAGGTGACCTCGCTGCCGCCGCACAAGGACGGTGCTACCCAGCTCGTGCCCCCACCGCCTCCGGTGGCGGAAGCGCTCTGTGCTCAGCGGGACCAGGGCCAGCTGGAAGCACTGATCCAGAATGCCGAACAGAAATTTTCCCAGTACATTTTCTGGCTGGATCTGAACCGATATGTGGCCGAAGCCCTCGGCGACCTGGGATCGGGCTGCGAAGCGGCGCGACGGGCGGTATGCCAGGAAACTGCCGCATTTCTGGAACGTTATCCGGATTTGGCCACCTTGCGTTTCTCGGATGGCACCGCCTTCGCCGATCCCCAGACCAAAGGGTGGCTCAAGCGGCTGCGGCCGGCAGGCCCCGAGGGCGGCGAAGCCGCCGCTGGGCCGACGGCCGGTTCGGCGGCCGGAACCGCGGCCGATCCCATCGCCGCGGCCCTCGAACAGGCCCGGGCCCTGGCGCGCAAGAAGGAGCTGGCGGCGGCCGTGGCGTTGCTGCAGCAACCCATGCAGCAGAGCGCAGGCCAGAGCTCCAAGCTGCGCTGGCGCCTGGCCATCGTCGAGCTGTTGCTGGAGGCCAAAAAGGCGCCTATGGCCCTACCGCATCTGGAACGAGTGTTGGCCGATATCGACACCTTCCGCCTGGAGCAGTGGGACCCGGCCCTGGCGCTGGAAGGCTTCACCATCGCCTGGCAGGGGTTCAGCGCCGCGGGCGGAGAGGGTAAAGGCCGAGCGGCCGGACTGCTGCAGCGCATTGCGGTGATCGATCCGGCCGGCGCGTTGCAGCTGGGAGGCTGAGATCGGGATTGGAGCTGAAGCCCGGTGGTCGGAGAGAAGAGGCGGAAGACTTAAGGCTGAAGGTTGAAGGCTGAGAAATTTAATAGCGTAACAAGACGATGACATCGTAGAAAGGGAGAAAAGCCATGGCCAAAGAAGGAACCGTTGCCCCCAAAGAGCGTGTCAACATTGTCTATCGACCGGCCACCGGCGATGCCAAGGAAGAGGTGGAACTGCCCTTGAAGCTTCTGGTTGTGGGCGACTTCACCTTGCGCCAGGATGATCGCATGATCGAAGACCGCGAGCCGACCAACATCGACAAGGACAACTTCAACGAAGTGATGAAGGCCCAGAACCTGAACCTGGATGTGACCGTGCCGGACAAACTTTCCGGCGAAAAAGACAAAGAGATCGCGGTCAATCTCAAATTCGAGTCCATGAAGGATTTCAGCCCCGAGACCATCGCCCAGAACACGCCGGAGCTGAACAAGCTGCTGGAACTGCGGGAAGCCTTGAACGCCCTCAAGGGCCCCATGAGCAACCGTCCGGAGTTCCGCAAGAAAATCCTTGAAATCGTCAAAGACCAGGGAGCTCGGGAAAAACTCCTGAAAGAGCTCAATCTGGATAAAGAATAGAAAGGGGGAGATCCTATGGCTGAAGAACGGGAAATGCAGAAGGCGGCACCGGAAGCCCAGGCGGCCGAGGCGGTGTCCCTGTTGGACGATATCGTTACCGCCACCAAGCTCAAACCGGCCGATGACGGCTACGCCATCGCCAAACGCGGCGTCGAGGCGCTGCTGGCCCAGTTGATCGAGCCCGGGCGCACCGTGGACAAGGTGTCCAACGCGCTGATCGACGAGTTTATCGCCGAAATCGACGTGAAGCTCAGCGCCCAGCTGGACGCCATTTTGCACCATCCCAAGGTGCAGCAGCTCGAATCGGCCTGGCGTTCGCTAAAGTTCCTGGTGGATCGCACCGATTTCCGGGAGAACATCAAGATCGAAATCATGAACGCTTCCAAAGAGGATCTGTTGACCGATTTCGAGGATTCCCCCGAAGTGCCCAAATCGGGGCTCTACAAGATCGCCTATACCGCTGAGTACGGCCAGTTCGGCGGCAAGCCTTACGGCAATATCATCGCCAACTACGATTTTGGGCCGGGGCCCCAGGACATCAAGCTGCTGCAATATGTGGCCGCCGTGTCCGCCATGTCCCACGCGCCCTTCATCGCCGCGGCCGGGCCCCAATTCTTCGGCGCCGAAAGCTTCAACGAACTGCCCAACCTCAAGGATCTGCACTCCATCTTCGAAAGCCCCCAATACACCAAGTGGCAGTCGTTCCGCGAGTCGGAAGACGCACGCTACGTGGGATTGACTGCGCCGCGCTTTCTGCTGCGCCTGCCCTATGGCCGAGACACCCAGCCGATCAAATCGTTCAACTATGAAGAAGATGTCTCCGCCTCCCACGACCACTACTTGTGGGGCAACACGGCCTTTGCCTTCGCCAGCCGACTCACCGACAGCTTCGCCAAGTACCGCTGGTGCTCCAACATCATCGGCCCCATGGGCGGCGGCACGGTGGAGGATCTGCCCCTGCACCAGTTCGAGGCCATGGGCGCCACCCAGACCAAGATTCCGACGGAAGTGCTCATCTCCGAGCGCCGGGAGTTCGAACTGGCCGAAGAGGGTTTCATGGCCCTGACCATGCGCAAGGGCAGCGACAACGCCTGCTTCTTCTCGGCCAACTCGGTGCAGAAGCCGAAAAACTTCGGCATCAGCGAAGAGGGCAAAGCCGCGGAGCTCAACTACAAACTGGGCACCCAGTTGCCCTATATGTACGTGGCCAACCGTCTGGCCCACTACCTGAAGGTGATCCAGCGGGAGAATATCGGCAGCTGGAAAGAACGCTCCGACCTGGAGCGCGAGCTGAACCAGTGGATCCGCCAGTACGTGGCCGACCAGGACAATCCGCCGGCCTCCGTACGCAGCCGGCGGCCGTTGCGCCAGGCCCAGATCACGGTGGAAAACGTGGAAGGCGAGCCCGGTTGGTACCGGGTGGGCATGAAGGTCCGCCCCCACTTCAAGTATATGGGTGCCTTTTTCACCCTTTCCCTGGTAGGTAAGTTGGATAAAGAATAAAAACCGATCGAAGAAGGAGAAGAGAGTATGCCGACCCCAGCGTATCTTACCGTAGAAGGCGTTCGTCAAGGCAACATCACCCAAGGCACGTTCACCCAGGAAAGCGTGGGCAATGTCTATCAGGAGGGCCATGAAAACGAGATTCTGGTAGAAGCCTTCAGCCACACCATTACCATCCCCCGCGACCCCCAAAGCGGCCAACCCACGGGGCAGCGCGTTCACAAACCCCTGGTGATCACCAAGGTGTTCGACAAATGCTCCCCATTGCTGTATACCGCGCTGACCACCGGCGAACGGCTGAAGAAATGTGAACTCAAATTCTACCGCACCAGCTCCGACGGCAAACAGGAACATTACTTCACAATCGCTCTGGAAGATGCCATCATCGTGGACATCAACGCCTATATGCCCAACTGCCAGGATCCGTCCAAGGCCCACTTCACCCATCTGGAAGACGTGGCCTTCACCTACCGCAAGATCACCTGGACTCATGAGGTGGGCGGCACCGAAGGCTCGGACGACTGGCGGGCGCCTGTGGCTTAGTTGCGAAAGGCACAACGAGAACGTCATCAATCTGGTAAGCGTGCTCGTACCCGGAGCGTTTTTCGGGTGCGCGCACGCCATGCCGATTACGGGTAGGCTTGAGATCGAAGATTAGGATGGCAAGATGCGCGAGTACCGGCTTCTGGACCGCATCCGCGTGATGGCCAAGAACCCCAGCCGTCGCGTCACCGAGGATCCCCAACAGATGATCCGTTCGGTCCAGGAGCATTTGCAGCGCATCCTGAACACCCGCCAGGGCAACGTGCTCATTGCGGAAGATTACGGAGTGCCCGACTTCACCGAACTCATGAGCGGGTTCCCCGAATCCCAGCGGGTCATCGAGCGCGCCATCCGCAATACCATCGAGCGCTTCGAACCGCGTCTGCAGTCGGTGCGGGTCACCCTGTTGGGCGGCGAAAAGGATAACCTGACACTGAGCTTCCAGATCTCGGCCCGCCTGATGCTCAAGGACGGTCGGGACGCGGTGACCTTCGACAGCGTGCTCGATTCCGGCGGACGCTTCACGGTGAAGAATTAGTGGATCGATGCTGAACCAATACTTCCAAAAAGAGTTGGCCAACCTGCGTGAGCTGGGCGCGGAATTCTCCCGGCTGCACCCGGCCGTGGCCCCCATGCTCAGCGGCATGTCCACCGATCCGGACGCCGAGCGGCTGCTGGAAGGAGTGGCGTTTCTGACGGCCCTGCTGCGCCAGCGGCTGGACGACGACTTTCCGGAGATCATCCAGGAGCTTTTCCAGCTCATCTGGCCCCACTACCTGCGCCCCATCCCGTCGGCCACCATGGTGGCCTTTGCGCCCAAGGAGAACATCAAGCAGACGGTGCGGGTGGCCAAGGGGGTGCAACTCGCATCCGAGCCGGTGGACGGCACCTCATGCCTCTTCCGCACCTGCTATGACGTGGATGTTCACCCCCTGACGCTGGAGCAGGCTTTTTTGGAAGAAAAACCCGGTCGGCCGCCGGCCATTTGCCTGCACCTCGGCCTGAGCGATCTGAAGCTCTCCGATTGGCAGCCGGAGACGCTGCGGCTCTACCTGGCGGGCAATGTCGTGCAGGCCGCCGACATCTACCTGCTGCTGCTGCGCCACCTGCGCCAAATCGTGCTGACGCCCCTGGAATCGGGCGAGCCTTGTTTTCTCACCCCCGAACACCTGACGCCCGTGGGCTTCGGCAGCCAGGAGAGCCTGCTGCCATACCCATCCCAATCTTTTCCCGGGTACCGCATCATCCAGGAATATTTCATCCTGCCGGAGAAGTTCCTTTTTCTGGACCTGGGCGGTTGGTCCCGCTGGACCAGGCGAGGGGAGGGCCGGCGCTTCGAGATTCGCTTCGAATTGAGCAATCCGCCCTTTACGCCGCCGCGGGTGCGGGCCGACAGTTTCGCCCTGGGGGTCACGCCGGCCATCAATCTTTTCCCCCACAGCGCGGACCCGATCCGCCTGGATCACCAGAAGAGCGAATATCTGGTGCGGCCTTCCGGCGGCAACGACCGCAATTACCAGGTCTACGGCCTGACGAGCGTCACCGGTTTCGTCCAGGGCACGGCCCAGGAGCGGGTCTATGCCCCCTTCGAGATGTTCTCTCCCAATCCCGAAGCGGCCCCCACCTATCACACCCAGATCCGCCAGTCGCCCGTGCGTCAGGGGTTCGACTTCTTTCTCTCCGTGGCTTATCCGCCCGGGGCCGGCCTGCCGCCCACCGAGACCTTGTCGATCCAGTTGGAGTGCACCAACGGCCTGCTGCCCGAAGGCCTGCAAACCGGAGACATCCGCCGGCCCACCAGCAGCACCCCCGAATTCGTTTCCTTTCAAAACCTGCGACCGCCCACCTCTTCGATCCTGCCCACGCCGGGCCGCAACCTGCACTGGAAGCTGCTTTCGCACCTGTGCCTCAACTACCGTTCGCTGGAGGAGGCCGAAAACCTGCGCGCCCTGCTGGAGCTTTACAACTTCGAGGAGAACCGCGACCGGCCGGCCTTCATGGCCAACCAGAAACGCATTGCCGGCATCCAGGCCATCGCCTGCCGCGCTGCCGACCAGCTGGTGCAACGGGTGATCATGCGCGGTCGTGAAATCCGCCTGGAGGTGCGCCAGGACCACTTTGCCGGTCCGGGAGACCTATTTCTCTTCGGGTCGATTCTGGATCACTTCCTGGGGCTGTTCGCTTCCCTGAACACCTTCACCCAACTGACCGTCAAAGAGACGCTTAAAGGAGAGGTGCGGCAATGGGCGGCGCGCATCGGCGAACATCCCCTGATCTGACGGATCGCAACGAAACCCTGCTGGTCAACGAATTGCTGACCAACGGCCGCGCGTTTGCCTTCAGCCAGGCCATGCGCCTGTTGCGCCGCCTGATCAAGACGCCGGCGGAGGCCGCCGAAAGCATCGGCCGCGAACCCATCCGCGTGCGCCCCAAACTCACCTTGGCCTTTCCTCCGGCGGACATCGACCGCATCGAAACCACCGAAGAAGAGGGCGAATATCTCATTACGGCCAATTTTCTAGGGCTCTACGGCACGGGATCGCCGCTGCCCACATTTTACACCGAGGATCTGCTGGCCGAGGCCTCCCAGGACGAAACAGTCTCCCGGGATTTCCTGGACACCCTCAACCAGCGGGTCTACTCTCTCTTTTTCCAAGGTTGGCGCAAGTATCGCCAATACCTGCAGGTGTGTGAAAACAGGGACGCGCCGCACCTGGAACGCCTATATTGCTTGATCGGCTTGGGATCGGAGACCTTGCGCCGGAACCAGGACAGTGGCTATCCGGGCTACCGCCTGCTGCGCTATATCGGCCTGCTGACCCAATTTCCGCGTTCGGCCGCGGGGTTGGCCACCTTGTTATCCGACGCCTTGGGCGGTCTTCCCCTCAGGGTGGTGCCGTGCATCCCACGTAAAGCCAAGATCCCCGAAGCCCAGCGCCTGCGCGTGGGGTTATCGGGCAGCCGCATCGGCGTGGACGGGTACCTGGGCGAAGAGATCGAAGACCGCATGGGGCAGTTCCGGATAGAGATCGGTCCCCTGGATCAAGCGGGTTTCTTGCGCTTCACCCCGGGCAAAGAAGGGTATGCCATCGTCAAAGCCCTTACCGCCACATACGTCACCGATCCCCTGGCCTACGAGGTGGAATTGATTCTGGCGGCGCGCCAGGCCCGGACCGTGGCCCTGGGAGATCCGGTGCGTTCGGTGCTGGGGGTCACCACCTGGGTCTTTTCCGAGGCGCATTTGGGAGAAGTGCGCACGCGCTTCGCGGTGAACGGACGATAAGGCCGAAGATAGAAATTGGAACGCTGTCTTCTGAATATTCGAGTTTCTTAAAACAATTATTGCCAGGAGGAACACCATGCTCTCGGTCGACATCAAATCCCTGCTGCGTCGCATGAACCAGTACTGCACGGGCTGCCTGGAAGCAGCAGCCGGTCTGTGCGTGTCGCGGACTCACTACGAAGTCACGGTGGAGCATTTCCTGGTCAAGCTCCTGGAGAATCCCCAGGCCGATGTGGGCCTGATCCTGCGTCAATTCGAGCTCGACCCGGGACGCCTGGAAAAGTCCCTGGCGCAAACCCTGGAAGAGTTCAAGACCGGCAATGCCGCCAAGCCGGTCTTCTCGCCCCTGCTGCTGGAGTGGATTCAAGAGGCATGGCTGGTGGCCTCGGTGGACCTGGCCGAAGCCCGGGTGCGTTCGGGGGCGCTGCTCTCCGCTTTTCTGAATCGCCCCCGGCAGATGGCGGGCGGGCGCTATGTGGAGCTGCTGACCGTCATCAGCCGCGATGCCCTGATGAAGGATTTCTGGAACCTGGTGAAAGGTTCGGCCGAGCATGCCGTCAAAGAGGTCTCGGAAGAGGCCGAGGCCGGCCCGCCGGGTGAGGCCACCGCCCTGAAGCGCTTCTGCACCGATTTCACCGCCAAGGCAGCGGCCGGCGATATCGATCCGGTCTTTGGCCGGGATCGCGAAATCCGTCAGATGGTGGACATCCTGGCCCGGCGGCGCAAGAACAACCCGATCGTGGTGGGCGAGGCCGGTGTGGGCAAGACCGCCGTGGTCGAGGGCCTGGCCCTTCGGGTGGTGGAAGGCGACGTGCCCGAACTGCTGCGCGATGTCTCGATCCTGGGCTTGGACATGGGCCTGCTCCAGGCCGGTGCCGGCATGAAGGGCGAGTTCGAAAACCGTCTCAAATCGGTGATCAGCGAGATCAAGGCTTCGGTCAAACCGATCATCCTCTTCATCGACGAAGCCCACACGCTCATCGGCGCGGGCGGGGCCGCCGGCATGAGCGATGCCGCCAACCTGCTCAAGCCGGCCCTGGCGCGCGGCGAGTTGCGCACGGTGGCGGCCACCACCTGGTCGGAATACAAGAAGTATTTCGAGAAGGACGCGGCCCTGGCGCGCCGCTTCCAGCTGGTCAAACTGGACGAGCCGTCCACCGACATGGCCAAGCTGATCCTGCGCGGCCTCAAGGCTAAATATGAAGCCGCCCATCATGTGGTGGTGCGCGACGACGCCATCGAGGCCGCCGCCGAGATGTCCAGCCGCTACATCTCCGGGCGTCAGCTGCCCGACAAGGCCGTGGATCTGCTGGACACCAGCGCGGCGAGGGTCAAGATCCTGCTCAGCGCCAAGCCGGACGTCATCGAAGACATGGAGCGCCGCATCCAGGCCCTGGCGCGGGAGCTGGACGCCATCGGCCGGGACCGCAACCACGGCGTGGCCGTGGATGGTGAGCGGGAAAAAGGGCTCCTGGACGAGCGGGAAGGTCTGCTCAAGGAGGTCGAGGAGATTCGCCAGCGCTGGCGCAACGAGCAGCAACTGGCGCAGAAGGTGATCGAGATCCGGGGCCGGCTGGCCGAGGCCCTGGAGGCCGACACCGATAAAAGCCCCATCCAGGCCGAACTGGACGAAGCCACCCGGGCGCTGGCCGCGGTCCAGGGAGACGGCGCCATGGTGCGCACCGAAGTGGACCCGGATGTGGTGGCCAAAGTGGTCTCCGACTGGACCGGCATTCCCCTGGGCAAGGTGATGCGCGACCAGGCGCGCAACATGCTCCAGCTGGAAGACCGGCTCAAGGAGCGCATCAAGGGTCAGGACCAGGCCATGGGGGCCATCGCCCAGGTGCTCAAGGCGGCCAAGGCCGGCATCAAGGATCCCAACCAGCCGTTGGGCGTATTCCTGCTGGCCGGGCCCAGTGGCGTGGGCAAGACCGAAACCGGTCTGGCCATCGCCGATCTGCTCTTCGGCGGCGAAAACTTCATCGTCACCATCAACATGAGCGAGTTCCAGGAGAAGCACACCGTCAGCCGCCTGATCGGTTCGCCCCCCGGTTACGTGGGCTACGGCGAAGGCGGCGTGCTCAGCGAAGCCGTGCGCCAACGGCCGTATTCCGTGGTGCTGTTGGACGAGGTGGAAAAAGGCCACCCCGAGGTGTTGAATCTCTTCTACCAGGTGTTCGACAAGGGCATGCTGGCCGACGGCGAGGGCCGCGAGATCGATTTCAAAAACACGGTGCTCTTTTTGACCAGCAACCTGGCCACCGACGTGATCACCGAGATGTGCACCGCCGACGCGGCCCTTCCCGTGGAGACCCTTGCCGGCGCCGTCCGGCCGATCCTGAACAATTACTTCAAGCCGGCCCTGCTGGCGCGCATGAACGTCATTCCCTACAAAATTCTGCCGGCCGACGTGCTCAAGGAGATCGTGGCGCTCAAGATGCAGAAACTGGTGCGCCGCCTGGACAACACCCACAAAATCGCCATGACCTACTCCCAGGCGGTCATCGACCAGATCGCGGCCCGCTGCACCGAGGTGGAGACCGGCGCGCGCAACATCGACTACATCATGAGCGGCACCATCATGCCACGCATGTCCCAGGAGGTCCTGGCCCGCATGAGTACCGGCCAGATGCCTGCTTCGGTACATCTCGATCTGGATGCCGAGGGCGGCTTCAGCGTCGTGTTCGGAGGATGAAATGGCCACATTCTCTCGCGCCAACGCCGCCCGGTTCAGCTTTGTCGTGGACGGCAACGAATGGCGGGTGGCCGATTTCACCCTGCGGGAACAGATGTCGGCCCCCTTCGAATTGCAGATCGGCCTGGTCACCGAAGAGGAGGCCCAACTCGCCGACTGCGTCGGCAAGACGGCTCTGCTGACCATCGAAAGTACGGACCAGGACCGCTATCTGCATGGCATCGTCCAGCGTTTCACCCAGACGGGGGTCGACGGCCGCTTCTTTCTCTACCAGGCGCGGGTGGTACCGCAGCTGTGGTTGCTCTCCCTGACCCGGGATTGCCGCATCTACCAGAACAAAAGCGTTCCCGACATCGTCAAAGAGACCCTGGAGCGGAGCCGATTGACCAGCGACCTTTTTGCCTTCCGGCTGCAAGGCACCTATCTCCCCCGGGAGTACTGCGTGCAGTACCGTGAAAGCGACCTGGACTTCATCTCCCGTTTGCTGGAAGAAGAGGGCATTTTTTACTTCTTCGAGCACTCGAACGATAAACACCGCCTGGTATTCGGAGATGGAGCGGTCAATTACCTGCCCATCGCCGGCGAAGCCGAGGTCGTTTTCAACCCGGGCGACGGCCTGGTGGCCGAAGAGGAGGCGGTGATCGGCTTTCACCTGTCACGGCAGATCCGCACCGGAAAGTACACCCTGCGGGATTTCAATTTCGAAAAGCCGTCAGTGGATCTCACCGCCGAAAATGAAGACAAAGAGAACACCCAGTTGGAGGCCTACGATTATCCCGGCGAGTACACCACCACCGGCGAGGGCCTGCGATTGGCGCAGATACGCTTGCAGGAGGCGATCCTGTTCAAGGAGCGCGCCGATGGCAAAAGCGTCGTGCCGCGGCTGACCCCCGGGTCGACCTTTACCCTGCGTGACCATCTCGTGGAGAGCTGCAACCAGGAGTATCTGCTCACCAGCGTGGTCCACAAGGGGGCCCAGCCCCAGGTGCTGGAAGAAAAGATGGCCGCCCGCGCCGCCACCAGCTATGAAAACACTTTCGAGGCCATTCCCTCGGCGGTTACCTTCCGCCCCGAACGCACGACGCCCAAGCCAGTGGTGGAAGGGGTGCAGACCGCCATCGTCACCGGGCCCTCCGGCGAGGAGATCTACCCGGATAAGCACGGCCGGGTCAAGGTTCAGTTCCACTGGGACCGACTGGGCAACAAAGACGAGAGCAGTTCCTGCTGGATGCGGGTGAGCCAGCTGTGGGCCGGTGCCGGTTGGGGCGCCATGTTCATCCCACGCATCGGCCAGGAGGTGATCGTCGATTTCATCGAAGGCGATCCGGACCGGCCCATCATCACGGGCCGGGTCTACCACGGCACCAACACGCCGCCATACCCGCTGCCCGCCGAGAAGACCAAGAGCACGATAAAGTCGGACTCCAGCAGCGGCCACGGCGGCTTCAACGAGTTGCGCTTCGAGGACAAGAAAGGCGACGAAGAGATCTACCTCCAGGGTCAAAAAGACTGGAATATCCTCATCAAGAACGACAAGGCCCAGAATATCGGCCATGACGAGACCCTGGCGGTGGGCAACAACCGCACCAAAAGCGTCGAGAAGGACCAAGGCGAGACCATCGGACAGAACAAGACGATCAGCGTCGGGAAGCATCACAACGAAACCATCGGCGAAAACGTCACCAGAACCACTGGCAAGAACGAGTCGGTCTCCATCGGCGAAAACTCGAACACCAGTGTCGGCAAGGACGACACACTCAACATCGGCGGAAAATCCGATGTCTCCGTGGGCAAAGAGGCGTCGATCACCGTCGGCAAAGACATGACGACCACAGTGGGCAAAAGCAGCGTCACCCAGATCTCGGAGGATATGCAAATTACGGTCGGCAAGAAATTGGGTATCCAGGCCGCCGATGCCATCACCATCGACAGTGACCGGCAGCTCGTGCTGAGTTCCGGAAGCGCTAGCATCACACTTAAGAAAAACGGCGACATTACCATCAAAGGCAACAAGATCACCATCAGTGCATCCGGGAATCTCGTGTTAAAGGGATCGAAGGTTACCGCCAACTAGCCAATACGCAGAGAATGAGAGCATGGGCACTAAGCGTTTCATTGAAAAAGCGATCACCGAAAGCCAGTCGGCCCCGTCGACACCTTGTATCGGCCGCCTCGCCGGCACGAACGCACAGCATGAAATTCTGGTGGAGTACGAAGGCCAGGGGCCCTTTGCCGCCCGGCTTACCGCCGGCGTCAAGCGCAGTGAGCTGATGAAAGACGAAAATCGCGCCAGCGAGGTGCTGCTGGTTTTCGAAAAGGGGGATATCCGTCGGCCGATCATCCTCGCGCTCATGGAAGATCCCTTGGAGAGTATGGTATCCTTCGAACTTCCTCCTGACGAGGCACCGGCGCCTGAGGACAGGCGAGACCTGCTGGTGGATGGCAAGCGCATCACCATCGAGGCCGAAGAAGAAATTCTGCTCAAGTGCGGGCAGGGCAGCATCCTGATCCGAAAGGACGGCAAGATCATCGTCAAAGGCACCGACCTGCTGTCCAGGTCATCCGGCCGCCAGCGGATCCGGGGCGCCAGCGTGGCCATCAATTGAAAGCCGGGAGCCCATGCTGCAGCTCAAAAACCACACCCCATTCAAGGCCGCCATCGCCGTCTTTCCCAACGAGCGGGGCATCGACAGCCTGTATGTGGCCGTCAAGGCTACCTTCACCCTCGGGCGTTCGCTCGAACCCGCCGACGAACAAATCCCGGTCCGCATGGCCGACGAATACTGGGGCGAACCGGGGCAATCGAGTCTGAAATACGCTTCTGAATTGCATCTCTCGAAACCATCCACCGATATCGTCATGATCGGACGGGCCTGGCCGCCCGGCGGCAAGGCCGTGACCAGGCTCGACGTCCAGCTCCAGGCCGCACGCCAGCGCAAGACCGTTCGCGTCTTCGGGGAGCGCCGATGGTTCAAGGCCGGCAACGAGCTGCGCATCACCGAACCGATTCCTTTCGAATCCATGCCGCTGCGCTACGAACGCGCTTACGGTGGCCTGCATGCGAAAGACCCGGAGGGGCGGCAGGTGCTCTGCGAGCCGCGCAACCCGGTGGGCGCGGGGTTTCGGGGCGATCGCCGCCCGGAGGAGCTTCACGGGCTGCCCCTGCCCAATCTGGAAGATCCGGCCCATCCCATCGCCCGGCCCGATGACAGACCGCCTCCCGCCTGTTTCGGTTATGTGGCCGCGGCCTGGGAGCCCCGGAAATCCTTTGCCGGCACCTATGACGAGACCTGGGCCAAGAAGCGCGCGCCATATCTCCCGCAGGATTTCGATAGCCGCTATTTCAACGCCGCGCATCCGGACCTGGTATGCCAGGCATATTTGAAAGGCGGAGAGCCGGTGACCATGACCCATCTTTCCCCGGCGGGTCCGCTGGCATTCAATCTGCCGCTCTGTGAATTCGATATTTCCGTTCAGGTTGCAGGTCGCATGGAACATCCGCCGCTCAACCTGGAGACCGTGCTGATCGAACCGGAGGAGAACCGTCTGGGCCTCCTTTGGCGGGCCGCCGTGGAATGCGATAAAATGGTGCTCAAGGTGAGCCAGGTGGATATCGTTTTGAAAGATCTCACCGCGGATGGGGCAAGGATATGAACACGCGCGGCGCATCCATCCTGAGCATGGGCATGATGACGCCGGTGGGGCTCACGGCACCGCAGAGTGCGGCCTCGGTGCGGGCGGGCATTACGCGGTTCGCCGAAACTTCTTTGTATGACAAGCGCTTCGAGCCCTTTACCATGTCCCTGCTCCCCGATGAAGTGTTGCCGCCCTTGCATCCGGAATTGGAAAAGACGGTCGGTCTCACAAGCCGGCAGGTGCGCTTGCTGCGGCTGACCGCGCCTGCCTTGCAGGAAGCCCTGAAAGGCTTTCCCGATGAGGGCGGCATGCCGCTTTTTCTGGGCGCCCCCGAGCATTTGAAGGATCGCCCGCAGCCCTTGAACGATGGCTTCCTCGCGCAGCTCGGCCTGCAGTCCGGCGTCGGTTTCGATATCGCCGCCAGCAAGGTGATCTTCGGCGGCCGCGCCGCCGGACTCATGGCCCTGCAGGCCGCCATGGCGTGTCTTGCGGCTGGAAAACACCCGGCGGTGCTGGCGGGCGGCGTGGACACCTACCTGGATCTCTACCTGCTCGGAACGCTCGATATGGAAGATCGCATTTTGGGCCAGGCTGTGATGGACGGGTTCATTCCCGGCGAGGGGGCGGGTTTTGTTCTACTTTCATCCAGTGGCGCATCGTTCGCCAGAATTTCTCCGGTCTTCACCGGTTTCGAAGAAGGCCATCTCGGCAGCGATAAGCCCTACCAGGGCGAAGGGCTGGCCACCGTTTTTGCGGAAATCTTCGGCTCCGGAGCCTTTGCGCAGCCGGTGCGGGAGGTATATTCGGCCATGAACGGCGAGAACCACTGGGCCAAGGAATGGGGCGTGGCCTTTCTCAGGAATCAAGGATCATTCGACCCCAGCCACGGCATACACCATCCGGCCGACTGCCTGGGGGACACCGGCGCGGCCAGCGGCATCCTTCTGACCATCCTGGCCGCCTTCGGTATCGGCAAAGGCTATCGCCGCAGCCCGGCGTTGATCACCTGTTCGTCCGATCTCGGCAATCGCGCTGCCGTGGCAGTCGGTTCCCCATAGAGGAGAAAACCATGGCGCAGAGCACCTACTGCAATTCGAGAGGCATCGCCCACAAGGGCAGTGGCGGGATGAGCCCGGTCTTTCCGGATGTCTGCAAGACCCCCACGCCCGCAGGTCCGGTGCCCATTCCCTATCCCAACATCGGCAAAGCCGCCGACACCACCGGAGGGCCCACCACCGTGAAGGTGGACGGCGAGATGCCACAGGCCAAGGGCGCCAAATACATGATGTCCAGCGGCGACGAAGCCGGCACCGCCGGCGGGGTCATGAGCAGCAAGTTCAAGGGAGAATGCGAATACATGATGTATTCGTTTGATGTCAAATTCGAAGGCAAAAATGTTTGCAGGATGGGAGACCCATTGTTTCATAACAATAAGAATATTATGGGGTAGTAAATATTCGGAACTGGCTGAAACGACTGAATCCTGCATAAAAGGCGGCTTATGGAATTAAATGAGACAATAAGTGTTCTTAACGTTATGACCGAAGATAAAGCAAAAAATTACTGCGAGAATAAAAAACACGACCCGCCACAGAGTGGTCCTAATCTCATTGATGGTTATACGGGCACCCCAACTCCCGAAAATCTGCTCAAGAACATGGCGAAGCATAAAAGAAACAAAACAGATGGGCCCCCTGAGATTCCGATAATGCCTAAAAAGAAAGCAGGGAGCAAATTATGGGATATTGAACAGTGCAGCAAAAGCAGATATCCATTTCAAACGCATCACATCATACCGAAGAAATTTTTACCCACCCAAGAGGTATGCTTATGGCTCACCAAGAAATATACCAAGCATAAGCAATATCAACTTGCCAAAGATACCCGGTACAGCACCGATCATTCAAACAATGGCTATTGTCTGCCCTTTGTGTCTACGACCTATCAATGGAAAAACGCCAAGAATGACGCGGACAAGGATGAGGCCGCAGCGCTAATGATGAGAAAAACGGGAAAGCAGCTTCATCAGGGGAATCATAATACTGTCAATTTTCAAGAGCAGGATGATATCGAGTTGGAAGAATACCTTAATTCTATCAAGGCCTTGTTGAAACGAATAAATGAATCGGCTTTTGACCATGTTGACTGCTGTAATTTTTGTAAACAAGATGGCAAAAAGAAAATACAGCCGCTTCACAAGATTGTGGATCAGGTAGATGTTGTTTCCCTGATCACGAAACTCAGAATAGACGCAAACCAGATATTCGTCTCACAAAGAGCATACGATTATTATAAATCTCAAAAGAAAAAATAATTATCAAGGAGCGCAATGTATTACAAAATTACCGGGGATATGGGGGGAGAGCCCAATGTATATATGCAGGCGCTGAACAACGAAAATGCGCGGATTCGCGGAGGGCAGCTCATAAAGGATCTCGAAGATAAAGGAATAGATGAGTTGCCTTTCCGTTTTCAGATGAACGTCCGACGGAATGAGGATGGCACACGGCAAGAACCACGAATGTCGACCTACTATTATGCGGACGAAATCATGCATAAGAAGCTGGTAGAGGTCATAACCAGCGTGGGGGTTGATAACTTGCAGCTATTTCCTGCCGTTATCTCCGAGCAGGGGCAAGGTACAACAAATATTATCGAGGATTACGTGGTCGTAAACGTCGTCGGTCTGGTCTCTTGTGCCGCAGTTGATGCTTCAGATTCCCTGCCTTTTGCGGATGGCCTTTTTTTCAATAATCTCGTCATTGACCCGGCAAAGACCGGAGGGCTGCTGATGTTCAGGCTCGCCGAGTCGAAAATGGATGTTCTGGTTCACGAAAAGGTGGCCAAGGAGCTCATGAAGCATAATTTCCCATACCTGGTTCTCATCCCATTGCAACAGGTGGCATAGCCATGCATCGCGTCTTGGTGAACCGCGAAGACCGAAGACTACGATATTTTGTCGCTCCTCAACCTGGGGGTATTATTCCGGATAGAAGGAATTGATGTCTGATTTTTTGCGATCACTCTATGAGCAGCACCTGGAAGAGGCTGCTTTTTTGTATGCGCAGCGTCTCACCCTGTTCGATGATATAGAGGCCACGTGGTTGCGTATTGGGGAGTTCGAAGACCGTTTAGATGCCCAGATAGATGCGCTCGTTACAGGTGGTGAGGATGCTCTGGCGTTTTGCAGACAAAATTTGCAGGCAGGCGGTTTCGACCCCGGCGGGTTGTATACAACCATCTGCTTGTGTTGCCGTTTGGGTCGCAAGGATTTGACTCAAGACTGGTTGCACAGGTGTGATCCTGAAAGCGCCGACTTTATGCTTGCCATAAATGAAGCACTTAATCATTCGATGCCTGCTGAGTGGGTGACGGATATTTTGGCCTTGTCTGAGGCCCATCCCCCGGTAACCGACATTCTGGTGAGGTTGGCCGGGCACAGGCGTCTGCCCCTGGGGTCGCAATTAATAAACCTGCTGAACAGAAAAGATCCCGGAAATGTGGCAGAAATCATCTGGGCCCTGGGGCGCTTGAACTATCAGGATGCCCGGCCCATTTTGATTGCCGCATACCTAAAGGATCAGGATGAATCGACTGCAATTTCAAGCAGCCTTGCGCTGCTGCGTTTGGGGGAACCGACAGCGATCAGCCATTGCTCACAATTCGCAGCGTCGCAAGACTGGCCCAATGTTCTTCTTGGTATTGGCGCTGGGCATTCCGCTGTGCCGGTTCTGCTGAACAAGGCGTATCAAGATAGGCCATCCCCAAATTGCCTGATTGGCCTGGGGCTGCTGGGGGATATCGCCGCCATTGAGCCGTTTTTGAAACACTTGGCCGATCCCCAGCTATCCGAATCCGCCGCTTTGGGGCTGAATCTGATCACAGGCGCCGAGCTTTACGAGGAGGTTTTTGTGCCCGATGAAGCAGAGGAAGACGAACTTTTCCCCGCGGAGGTGGAAAATTTCCGTCAGGGCCGACTTCCCGCCCGGTCCGATGGAAAGCCTTTCGGGGCAAATATCACCCGGCTGTCACGCAATGGAGAGACATGGCGGGTCTGGTGGTCGCAGAACCGGGCGCGGTTCAATCCCGCCGTTCGCTACCGAAGCGGTAAGCCCTTGGGGCCTAAAAGCCTGCTGGAGAACCTGATGTATTACAAAACGCCGTATAAACTCCGCCAGCTCGCCTATGAGGAATTGGTGATCCGATACGGCCAGGACTTCCCCTTTGAGGCCGATATGCTCGTAACGCGCCAGCAGCAGGTGCTGGCGGATATCTCTCGATGGGTTTCAACCGAAGGGACTCGCTTCAAGGAAGGCATCTGGTATTTCGCCGGTCAGCCGCTATCCTGAGCAACCCGTAGGGAAGGAAATTGTTTTTCGTCGACATAGCTTCAACGCCGTCTTTGGAGGATACCTATGAAAAGTATATGGTTGAGCGCCTTGTCCGTGCCTGAACCAGAGGTACGTGCGGTGATGGGAAAATTGAAAACTTACGGATTAAACCCTTCCGCCCATCAATGGAACGACGACCTGGGCGCCATGGCCTGGATGGGCCCCAAAGACGAGCTTTGCAAGCCCCAGTGCGCCTTCTGGGCGATCATGGGTGGGCGCGGCGCATGGCAAAAGCCCGATACGCGCTATGGCCTCTCCATGCTGGCACTCTGTGTGCAAGCCAAGCGCGGTCCTGGTTTTCCCATCGTCCTGCTGCAAAGCGGCAGCGAGCCCCTATCCGCGGCCGATCTGCCGACGCCCCTGCAGCGCGCCGTCGTGCTGGCGGCCGCCGATGCGGGCACACCGGCCAAGCTGGTGGCCAAGGCCCATGTTCAGGCCCCCGATTTGCCGGCATCTTACCATCTGGACATGGTGGGCAACCCCCAATTCGGCCAGTGGTTCGAAGTACGGCCGGTCCGGGAGGAGTGGCCGGGAATCATCTTCGGCGTGGACGAAGGCGAAATCAAATTCCAGGCGGTGGGACCCGCAGGGCAACTGCCCACCACCAGTACGCTGGCGTTCCCCATGCAGGGGATCAAAATGGAGTACAACCAGCGGCCTTTCACAGCCTGGGCGCTGCGAAATACCTTGTCGCCGGAGACATCCTACTTTGTCAAAGTGGAAGGGGCGCCGAGGACCCTGCTCTTCGGCGCCTTTTCCGAAGAAGGGGAAGCGGAGATGTTCCATGTCTCCCTGAAATAGACCGTCCTAAAAAATCCAGTTGACTATTGCGCCTGTTGCGCCTATGAAGGCGCAACAGGTTAGGCTCGGTTCACGCGATCTTCATCTGCCAACCATCGCCAGCACCATCGCATCAACTTCACGCTGCCTTCGATTTGAGCGAATCGCCCATGTTCCTTGATCTTACCTGATACCTGCCTTGATCGGGCGTAACGCCTCGGGAAGAAAATTTGAATACAAAAGTCGGCCCTTGGGCCGGGGTGTTTTTCATGTCCGCCCTGGCCACAGGACCGGTCGGAGCAATGCACATGAAATCGGTATCGGGCTTTTCTTTGATGGAAGCGCTGATGGTGCTCGCCATCCTTGCGACGGTGGTAATTTGCGCGCCGAATTTCTACGGGTGGTTCCGACAGCAGGGGGCTGGGCTGGCAGCTCAGCAGTTGCGCGCCGATCTGCAGTTGGCACGCATCATGGCCATCAATCATAAGAAGGATTGCGCCATTGTCTTCAACGACCCCCGCCCCGACCAATACCGAAACTCCCTCAATCAGCAGACGGTGGACCTGAGCGCCTACAGGGGCGGCGTCGGTTTTCTGGCCATTGGCCCGGACAAGCAGGCCGCCAGAACGCAAATCACTTTCAACTGCCAAGGCATGTCCACCTCGGCCGTGGCGGTGAATGTCTTCATCTCCGACCAGCAGCAGCATGCCATCTACCGGGTCCAGGTACGCGGGCCCGGGGGGATCTCCGTGGCTCGCTGGCAGGCGGGTGACTGGTATTGAGGCGTAATATGGCATGCAAAAATGACATGGGGCCTTGTGGTTTCACCCTGGTCGAACTGATGATCGCGCTGGTGGTGGGCCTGGTGGCCATCGGCGCCGTCTACGCCGTGTATACGGTGCATCAACGGGAGTACCGCAACCAGCAGTTCCGGCTGGCGGTGCAGCAAGAATTACGCGGTGCGCTGGTGATTTTCGAGCAGCAGATCCGCCTGGCGGGCTACGACCCCGAAGATAGCGGTCTGTTCGGCATCACCGACGTGCGCCGCTACGATCTTGCGCGCAATCAGGAAGATCCCGGCGGCCAGCCGGCGATTTTTTACACCGTGGATTTGGATGAGAACGGCGATCCGGACCCGCGCAACAATTATCGGAACCGGGAGCATTGCAATTTCAGGATACACGAAGCCCCAGGCACGAGGCGCCGTTATTTCGCCTGGGATAACGGTGCTGGCCGGAACCCGGTGGCCGAAAACATCCAGGCCATGGGCCTGGCCTTCGGCGTCGATCAGGACGGCGACGGCCGGTTGGACACATGGAACGGTGGTGATCATCCCATTTGGGCTGTGGACGCGGACAACGACAATCGGCTCGATACCCACCTGGATACCGACAACAACGGGATTATCGACGAAGACGATGATGTTACCGGCGATCTGCGCATTACTTCCGGGGACGGCGGCCGCATCGACCCGCCCATCGCTCCGGCGAAAATCCGGGCCGTGCGGGTGTGGCTGCTGGCCGTCAGTCCGAGCCCACTCAAAGGTCATGTGGATCAAGGCACCTATGTGGTGGGTGACCGTATCGTCAAACCCGCAGGTGACGGCTTTGTCCGCCGTAGGGCGCAAAGTACTATCATCGGGCGCAATCTATAGGCAGCGGCCATCCAGGAACAGCCCGTGCCATCGCTGGATGGCCTTTGGATCAGGTAGATAGGTATACAGTTATGGTTTCCGGCCAAAAGGGGTTGACGCTGGTGGAAGTGATGATCTCGCTGGCGATCTTCGCCATCGGCATCCTGGCCATGGCGGCCATGCAGCAGGTGGGCATGGTCGCATTTTCCAGAGCGCACCGAAGCAACGAACGATCGCGCCAGGCAGCCGCCCAGATCGAAGCGGTCTTGGCCATGGATTATGAAGACCCTTTGCTGGCGGATGTGGACAATGGTTATCATCCAGAAGCCCCTGATCATGGGCCATCGTCGTTGCCCGGTGGACACGGCAGCATCGAATGGGAAGTGGACGATGACTTTCCTTATCCCGGCACCAAGCGCATCAGCGTCACCGTGCGCGCACCAATCGCCGGCAAGGGGGGCGCTCCCGTGGTTTACCATTACGTCAAGGCCAGAAACCTGCGATAGATCGCAAAGGAGAAGCGCGCATGCTGGTTCATGCCGGGAAGATCGGCCGCCAGTCCGGTTCGGCGCTGGTGATCACCCTGATGGTGTTGACCGCTCTGACGATATTGGGAATGGCCACCCTCACTACGAGTGGGGTGGAATTGAAGATCGTGCGCAACGAACGGGAGATCCGGGAGGCCTTCTGCCTGGCCGAGGGGGCCGTGGCCGAAGGGGTCCAGCGGCTCAGCGCCATGCGGACCGAGGATCTTGTCGAGCAGTATTTGCCGTGGCACCACCCGCGCAAGGCGGCCGAGACCAACCGGGTCGATTTCCGTGACCCGGCGCGATGGGATGCGGATGGCGTGGGAGAAGACAATGCGCTGGTAAGCCCCATGTCTTCAGACACCCTTATCGCGGCTGTGGAATGGAAGGTGGCCACCGGTGGTTCCCTGGTCCAGACCCAGTCGCGTCTCTACCAGAATCGAATCTACGGTCGTTGCGACAAGTACGGCGTCGGCACGCTGGTGGAGATAGGATATTACTTGCGCTATTGAAAGGCACGCGACAGTGTTTCGAACCCACGGTTTTCAAATAACAGGAATCAGGCGTGCGCGCAGTTGCAGCAGACATGTGGCGAGCAAATGCATTCGGCGGTTCCTGTTTCTGGCGATATGGCTGATGACGTCTCCGGCAGCGGCGGTGGACATCAGCGATATTCCCCTGGATTCGCAAATCGCAGCTCCGCCACCGCTGTTAATGTTCGTCTGGGACGATTCCGACAGCATGGACCGGGAGTTCATGACCGACGAACCCAACGGGCTGTTCAACCACCGCTACTATCTTTTCCCGGATGCAGCCTATACCCCGGCGCCCGATCACAACGACGGTCTGCACCGCGATCTGGGAGCGGCCCAGCGCTTTATGTGGCGTTCCCAATGGCAGGGCTACAATCATCTTTACTTCAACCCGTCCCGCGACTACGCCCCCTGGCCGGATACAGCACACATCAGGTTTAGCCAGGCCGATCCCGATCGTCCCTTTTCAGACCCGCTGCACACCGCTGCCACGGACGCTCGCTTGCGCTTGAGTGCCGAGTTCTTCAGTGTCCGGATCGGGTCTCAGACGATTTCGATCCCCAACGCCCACTATTTTACGATTGCCGACGACAATGGCAACCAGAGGCAAGACGCCGGCGAACGCGTTTACCTGGTGGCCTGGCAGGATGCCGACGGGGACCTGCGCCTGGATCGCTCCGGCCGCGCGGACGATGACCGGCGCCGCTATTTTCGCTTCGATGACGACGGCGATCAACTGGTGGAAGACAACGAACTGACCCCGATCACTTACGAAACACAGAAGTGCCGGCTGCGGCCCACAACTCTGGACGGCGAGGAGCAGCGCCCGCAGACCGATGCCGAGGCGCTGCAAAACTTCGCCAACTGGTTTACTTACCACCGCCGCCGGGAAACGGCGGCCAAGGCAGCGGTCGCGGCCGCCATCGATACGGCGCGCCAGTGCTATATCGGGCTTTACACGGTTAACGGCGAGACGCGTCTGGGGGTTCGGCCTGTCCGGGTCACGCTGTCGACGGGAACCGGCGAACACGAGGCGACGGCAGTTCGGCTGGACGAAAGCGGAACATTGCTCGAAGCGCTTTACCGCATCGAATCCCGGGGGCAATCGAATGTGCGCCAGGCCCTGGACCAGGTGGGCCGCTACTTCGAGCGATCCCAAAGTTCGCCGCTGGGGCCGTCTCCCTGGTTCTCTCCGCAGAGGGGCGGCGCGTGTCAGCGCGGGTATGCCGTGATCCTCAGCGACGGATTGTGGAACGGTCTTTTTACGGGTCCGGGCAATGCGGATGGTGACCAGGGCAGCCCTTATGCCGACCGCTGGAGCGATACCCTGGCGGACGTGGCCCTGCATTACTACAACCACGATCTGGCCCCAGACCTGGAGGACATGGTGCCGGCCCAGGGATGCGACACGGCCGTCCATCAACATCTGGTCACGCATGTACTTTCCTTCGGCGTCAATGGCAGCATCGATCGGGGGGATATCGACGCCGACGGGCAGCCGGACCACCCTGGCTATGAGGATGACCCCTGTTTTACCCTGGCCCAGACGCCTCACCCACGATGGCCGCTGCCCCTGCCAGGGTCTATCGCCACGGTGGACGACCTGTGGCATGCGGCGGTCAATGGCCGGGGCCTCTATATCAGCGCCGATGGCGCCGATGATTTGAAAACGGCCATGGGGCACATTCTGGATGCCGTCGGTTCGGCCGTCGCCTCTGCAGGGCTGGCTGTGAGCGGCACCACTCTGGACGATGCCTCCATGATCTATCAGGCGCTATACCGATCGGACGATTGGAGCGGTGAGGTGTTCGCCTTTGCCATGGGCAGTGATGGGTCGCCGGACAACCGGTCGGAAAATGCGCTCTGGCGCGCTTCGTCCCATCTGCTTCCATCTGAGACCCTTGCCGAGCAGCGGCGTATTCTTACCTACGGCGGCCCCTGGCTGGAACCCCAAGGGGTGCCGTTTCGATACGATGCGCTTTCTGCGGCTCAGCAGCAGGTCCTGGGCGCTGGCCTGGCCAGTGAGCAAGAGGCCCGTGAGCTTGTCGATTACCTGCGCGGCCAAGATTTCCCCCACCTGCGCAGGCGTTCGAGCCTGCTCGGCGATGTGGTGCACGCCACACCTGTGGTGGCCGGACAAACGCTTTTCGTGGGGGCCAATGACGGTATGCTGCATGCCTTGGATACCCAGACCGGTGCCGAGCGCTTCGCCTATGTGCCGAACCTGGTCTTCGACCACCTGGCGGCCCTGGGCTCGCCGCGCTATGCCGCGCGCCACCGTTTCTATGTGGATGGGCCTCCCTACGTGGGTGAGGTATTGGTGGGAACTTACCAGAGGCGCAGCTACCTGGTCGGCGGTTTGGGGAAGGGGGCGCGCGGATGCTACGGGCTGATGGTGGCAAGTCGCCAGCGGAAGCCCCAGGGGGCGGCTTACGGCGACTACCAGACCCTTTTCAGTGTGGATGATATCGGTCCGGAGAGTGACGCGTCTTCCCTGGCCAGCCTCGCTCCATGGGAATACCCGCGCCCGGAGCCGGCCAAGGACGGGATGGACAACGACGGTGACAGACTGATCGATGAAGAGGGGGAAACGGACGATGCGGTCGGCTATATCCTGGGCCAGGTGTATGCGGTCAATGCCAACGCACCTGGGGAGGCGTATCGTGCGGTGGTCATCTTCGGCAACGGTTATGACAGCGCCGGCGGCCGGGCCGTACTCTTCGTTCTCGATGCCGGCAGCGGTCGTCTGATCCGCAAGATCGAAACCGGCGCCGGTGACGACAACGGCCTCTCGGGGCCGGCCCTCATCGATGTCAACCTGGACCGCTGCGTAGATTATGCCTATGCCGGCGACCTGCGCGGCAACCTGTGGAAATTCGACTTGACCAGCCCGGACCCAGCCCGATGGGGGGTGGCCTATGGAGAGGATCAGGACGGCGACGGGGCGATCGATGCGGCCGCCGGCGATCGTCCCCAGCCTCTTTTCACCGCACCGGGGCAATCGATCACCGGCCGGCCCGATGTCATGGCCATGGCCGGTGCCTGCGCCCCGGGCGGGGCCGGCTATATGGTAATTATCGGTACCGGCCGCTACCTGGGAATCAACGATCGCTATGATAATACGCCCCAGAGCGTCTATGGCATCTGGGACTTCGGCGATGACAGCGATGACAGTGAACATCTGGGATTTATCGCCGATCGATCTTCGGGCCAGATCTCTTCCGGATTGTTTTTGGCGCCGCGCCAGGTGGCTGCCCACCTGACCCGGGACGGCCAATCCTATCGTCAACTCACCGATGTGCGGATCGACTATGCCAGCGTCGCGGACCCCGGCGATGGCGACGGCCGCAACGTCAACAATGATGGCAACCGGCAAACGCCCGATCCTGTGCATTGGGCCGGATGGTTTTTCGATTTCCCCGCGGTGCCCGACCCCCAAGCAACTCCGGGCGAGCGGGTTGGCGGGAACGTGGTCATCCGCAACGGTCAGGCCGTGGTGCTTTCCTTTGCACCTGGCCAGACCCCTTGCGAACGCGGCGGCGTCTCCTGGCGTTACCTGCTCAATGGCTGCGGTAACAGTTACGATCCGTCCGAAGCCGGGGACTCCCGAGAATTGTCCAGGCGCTTCGACGGCCGATTGAACGATGCCATGCTCGTCTTGAAAAACCTGCGGGAACCCCATCTGGATCTTTTTGTTTACAGCGATCAGACCGGTCGTGTGATCCAGGAGACTCTCGAAGGCGAGCTATGGGGTCGCGTCTATTGGCGCCAGAATGCCGGACCATGATCTCGGAGTCGTTTTCGACGAGAATTGCCAGGATGGACATTGATCCGGGCAATGCAATTGACTTCAATACCCCTTTTTCTTATAGTGGAGCCATTCGAAATCTCACGGCCCATTCCTGCCGCCGGTTTTTCGCCTACGTATGTGATGGAGCACCCGGCTGATCTGCGCCGCCGGCCGATTGCGCTTGCGGCAATAAACCGAAAAACGAATTAAGGCGACGCAGCAAGTGACTTCCAATGTGAGTTCCCAAGACGACCCTTCCAACGCCATCAACGAGGCCGGCCCGAAATCATCTTCAGACAAACCCCATAACAACGAAGCCTGGCGTTTTCTATTGGTCGAACTGATCAATAAGCTCGGGTTGTTTTTTACCCACGCCAGCCAATCCAAGGGGGTTCAAACCACCGCCTTGCTCTTCGACCAAGTGGTGCGGCTTTTGGAAATGATCGATAAGATGCCGGGGCACGACGATTGTCTGATCATCCGTAGAATCATTTCTCCCACCGCGGACGCTCTTGCCAAACCGGATTATTTTATTCTCTTCGGTAATCAGGCGTTTCGCGGCGCAGAGGTCGTCGGCCTCCGGCCGGCGACTGCTCCTGGTGGTTTTCATCATCTGGCGGCTGCCTTGGAAAATACCTTTGCCTGTTTCAACGCCCTGGGTATTTCGGCGCTGTTTCTTCAGCTGCCCGGCAAATCGCCCGAGAAGATCGACCAACTGCGGTTATCGCTGAATATCGTGGCACGATTCCGCAAGGCCGTGGAAAATAACGCATCCATCACCTTTCGATATTTAAAAGGCACACGCACCATCCCTCTGGCGCGGGACAGCGACGGCAAGCCAGACCCCAATCTTACTCTGGTCGCCGGCCTTAACGGTCTGTCGGCGGTGAACATGCGCGAACTGGTCAAACAAGCCGAGGCCTTCTGCACCTTGACCTCTCCGGATACCGCTGCCTGCCGGGCCTCCGACAGCTACAATCAAATCTTCAACGCACGCAGCCTGCGCTCGCAGTTAATCCGGCCGTTGGTGGAGATCAACAACCTGCCGTGGATGCAAATCCAGGAGTTACGAACCTCCCTGACCGGGGAAGTCACACCCACAGGGGGGATCTCCCTGGGCGAGGCCATATCCAGCGACGATATGGCCGGAGAATTGCTGCCCTATCTGGCCGGCTACTTGGAAAACCAGGATTCCAAGGCCCTGGAGATCTTGAATGCCACATTTGAGTGTGATTTTGGCGCTCTGGATGCCGAAGCCACGGCCAAAACCATCAATGCGATCACCCGGCTGATTCAGGCGCTGGAAAAGCTGACCAAGGATCCCGGGCCGCTGGACCGCTTTCTTTTTTATCTGCATGACCGCCTGGGGCAGATATCCGCAGAGGTGTTAGCGCACCTGTCGGTGCGACGGCAGGGACTCAAGGTCGAAATCCAAGGCAAGGCCCTCTTGGTAGGCATGGTTCACCCCCGGCTGATCGACATCATCAACCTGGTCAAGGAACGCATCACCGTCGCGCATAAGATTTCGGCAGTGAGCGGTTTTACCTGTGATCCCGGTGCCGCAGATCCCCGGTTCTGGATATCGCGATTTGGTTTGAGCACGCGTGCCGCCGCATATTTCCAAAAAATGCTCGTGCAAGCCCTGGCGGACGGCGGATCGTGGGATTCGATCGCCTTCGGCAACCAGTTGGACGACCTGGACCAGGAGAGCGGGCGGGTGTTCGAGATTTTGTGGTGCCTGTTGCGGCAGAACGCCGGCGGCCTGTCGCGATCCGCCTTGCTGAACGGCCTGGTGCTGATGGGGGAAAGGCTCAAAAATGACAGCGAGGCATTGGGATTTTTGTTGTCCGACCTATTCCAGAGCATAGATCCGATGGTGCCCGGCGATCGGAACGCTTTTGCGCTGGGGACCTTCATGCTGCGTACCCATCACAAAGAGCGACACGTAGACCTGGAACGCACGCCCGAAGATGTGCTGGCCATTAAGAAGAGTCTTCATGCGGCACTGCAGCAGTACGCCGCCTGGCGAATGGATATCGATCCCTTCCGCGTTCTCTCCAAATTCAAGGCCATCCGCAACATGCTGGGGCGCACCATGCGGGAGAGCGCCGGTAAGACCGCGCTCACCGATCCAATCTTCCGCCCGCTGCTTTTCCTGGAGCGGGAGGGGTTGATTTTCGTTTCCCTGGCCGGCGGCAAGACCGCCAGGCTGGTGGTGCGCGGCGCCCTGGATTACTATGGCGACCCCGGGGTCGAGATCTTCCTTGGCCATCCCCATGCCTCCTATTTGATCGACCTCGTGGGACATCTGCGGGTCGTCCTGCGCGCCATGGCCCGCCTGGGGCAGGCACGCGACCTGGATACGCTCAAGGCCATGGAGCAGGGCGCTTCACGTCTGATGTCCCTTGACACGGACCCGACCTTTGCCCGCAGAGCCAAACAGATGCTGCAGTGGATCGCACCGGCCATTCGGGCCATTCAAGTCCAATCATAAAATCAATCGGGCGACGAGGTTCCCATGAAGACCAAGCTTCAAGATCCTTTCCAGGCGGAACGCGTTTGTCAAATACTTGTGCACAACAAGATGCTGGCGCCCGCCAGCGCCAAGGAAATCCTGCGCAAAAAAGAGGCGCTGCTGGACAAGCTGGAGAAGATCCGGCAAAAGAAGTATGAAAACACGCCGGCCGCAGAGCTGATCAGCAACCCATCGACCATCATCGACGTCATCGCCTCCCTGCATCTTACCCGTCTGGACAATCCCGGACTGCCCCTGGACGAGGAGACCATATTTCAGACCTTAGCCCAACATTGGCGCCTGCCGTTTTACAAAATCGATCCATTGAAGCTCGATTTGAACGTCGTCACGACGACCATCCCGCGGTCGTTCGCCATGAAACATCTGGTGCTCCCGGTGGATGTGAAGGACGGCATCCTGACCGTCGCCATGCCGGACCCCTTCAAACTGGAGGTGCTGGACGATATCGCCATGGCCAGCAAGCTGCGCGTGCAGGCTGTGGTGAGTCCCAAGTCGGATGTCATCAAGCTGATCAACGAGTTCTTCGGATTCAAGCGCTCCATCGTGGCTGCCCAGGATCAATTCGGCGGTCCCAGCGTGGACCTCGGTAACCTGGAGCAGTACGTGCGCCTGCGCGCGGCCGATGAGCTGCCTTCCAATGACCAGCACATCGTCAACGCGGTCGATCATCTCTTCTTGTACGCCTTTGATCAAAAGGCCAGCGACATTCACATCGAGCCCAAAAGGGAGGTCTCCCTGGTGCGCATGCGCATCGATGGCGTGCTGCATACGATCTACAAGCTGCCCAAAGCGGTGCATTCCGCCATCGTCAGCAGAATCAAGAATCTGGCCCGCATGGATATGGCCGAAGAGCGGCGTCCCCAAGACGGTCGCATCAAAACCGATAAGGGGGACGTGGAGGTGGAGATCCGCGTGTCCACCGTGCCGGTGGCTTTCGGCGAGAAGGTGGTCATGCGCATCATGGACCCCGATATACTCTTCCGCGATCTGCCCGAGCTGGGGTTTTCAGCCGTGGATCTGGAACGTTACCAGAACATCATCAGCATGCCCCATGGCATCATCCTGGTGTGCGGTCCTACGGGCAGCGGCAAATCCACAACTCTTTATTCCACGTTGCACAAGATCAACAGTCCGGGCATCAACATCACCACGGTGGAAGAACCCATCGAGATGGTCCATGAAAGCTTCAACCAGATTGCCGTTCAGAGCCAGATCGGTATCACCTTTGGCGGCGTGCTGCGCAATATTCTGCGCCAGGATCCCGATGTGATCATGCTCGGCGAAATGCGCGATCTGGAGACCGCCGAGAACGCCATCCAGGCTGCATTGACCGGGCACCTGGTGCTTTCCACCCTGCACACCAACGATGCGCCCTCCGCCATCATGCGGCTGTTGGACCTGGGCCTTCCCCACTTCCTGATCCAGGCCACGCTGGTGGGGGTGCTGGCCCAGCGTCTGGTGCGCAGGATCTGCAACTACTGCAAGGAGCCGTTCGAGATGGCCAGCGACGAACTCAAGTCCTTGGGGCTGGATGTGGGCCGGAGCGGGATGCTCAAGCTGTTCCGCGGCAAGGGGTGCGAGAAGTGCCGCGGCACGGGTTACCTCGGCCGGACCTGTGTGGTGGAATTGATGCAGTTCAGCGACGCCATCCGGCGTTTGACCACTGCATCGGCCGACGTGGCCGCCATCCGTCACAAAGCCCGGGAAGAAGGCATGCAAACTTTGCGGGAGAGCGCGGTGGATAAGTTTCTACAGGGTTTTACCACCTATCAGGAAGTACTGCGGGTAACCTGGGAACACTTTTAGAAGGGGCGCTCCACCGGACTTAGAAGAAGAAGGCCGCCATGGTGCTCCCCCAATGGCGGCCTTGGTGCTTTTTAAGTAAATTCGGAAATCAGGGAGTGCGGAACGGCTGTCCGGCGGAGATTTTGCGTGAGCTGCTGGTGATGACCACGGTCGAAGCGTTCTTTTCCGCACGCAGAACCAAGCATGAACCGATATCCACCGGGTTCAAGGTCGTGGTCTGTTTGCCCACGCCCAGCGGTACAGTCTCCTGGTAGTAAATGCTGTAGACCTGCCCCGGCGCGATGTGATCATCGATGCCTTTGTCGATGAAGGCGATATACAGATCGCCCATCATCTTGGTATGATCCTCGGAAGCTATAAGCGTCCCCTTTATTCCCGGCGGGCTGTCCACCACCCGTACGATGGGAGACATGGGCTCATACATCATCACCTTGTCGCCGATCAAGATCGCCCGAAAGCTTTGAACGACCTTGGCCATGGCATGATCCGCCTCGCTCTTGGTGATCTCCACGACCCCCAGCAGGTAGTGCTGGGTTCCCGACTCCGTGCCTTGGGTGATATCGCCCTTCAGGGGATCCAGATTCCGGTAGACCGTCAGGCGCATGCCCGGTTTGAATTCGACGACCTTACCTTCCGCCGGGTAGCGGATATACACGGTATCATCCCGGCTGATCAGTTTCTTGTCATCCAAACTCTTGAAGATCACCCCCAGAGGCTTGACGATGGGATTGCGGATGAAGCCCACACGATCGATGTTTGAATACAGGAAATCCACTTGTGGCTTCGGTCTCTTTTCGACAGCCGCAGCTTGCACGTCGGGGGCGGCCGCAGGTACTGCAGATGTTACCGTGCCCTCAGGGCGATACTGCCCGGTTTTGCGATAGAGGCGGATGCGGTCGCCCGGGTAAATCCAGTGGGGGTTTGGAATCTGTTTGTTTTCGCGCCACAAGTCCGGCCACTGCCAGGGGGTGTCGCTGAAGCGTTGGGAAAGGTCCCACAGGGTATCTCCCTTTTGGACCGTGTAGTAGAAACCGGCCTCGAAGTCGGCATTCACATTGGTCTCTTGATCAGCAGCCATGACCAGGCCAGACGAGATGAGTAACCACCCGATCACCAGCAGCGCCGGTCCCAGAGTGCGACATGGTATCTTGCTTTTCATAAGTTCGATCCCCATTGGTTTTCGGTTAAGTGCCCAGCAATAAAACTTTTTTATTGATTTCAGTAACCTGGTTCTTTGGGGTTTGTCAAGTTTTCATCGTCGGCGGCAGCAACAAAAAACCTCCGTGCCATATGGGCACGGAGGTTCTTATATTGCGGCGCAGGACCGAGCAGGAGCTACATCATGCCGCCCATGCCGCCCATGCCACCCATACCGCCCATACCAGGGGCGCCGGGCATTGCGTCGGCTTTTTCTTCGGGCTTTTCAGCTACCATGGCCTCGGTGGTGAGCATCAGTGACGCCACGCTGCCCGCGTTCTGCAGGGCAAAGCGCACCACCTTGGTGGGATCGATGACGCCGGCCTCGATGAGGTCTTCGTAGGTGTTGGTGTCGGCATTGTAGCCAAAGGCGCCTTCGGCCGCCTTGACCTTATCGATGACCACGGAGCCCTCGAAGCCGGCATTATTGGCGATCTGGCGCAGGGGTTCTTCGATGGCGCGCATGACCACCTTGACGCCCAGTTTCTGGTCGGATTTGATCTTGATCTTTTCCAGAGCCGCCAAGGTGCGCACCAGCGCCACGCCGCCGCCGGGCACGATGCCTTCTTCCACGGCCGCCCGGGTGGCGTTGAGCGCGTCTTCCACGCGGGCTTTCTTTTCTTTCATTTCAGTCTCAGTGGCTGCGCCCACATTGATGACGGCCACGCCGCCGATCAGCTTGGCCAGACGCTCCTGGAGCTTTTCACGGTCGTAATCCGAAGTGGTCTCCTCGATCTGCGCACGGATCTGTTTGACGCGTCCTTCCAGGGCGGAACGGGCGCCGGCGCCGTCGACGATGGTGGAGTTGTCTTTATCGATGGTGACCCGTTTGGCTTTGCCCAGATCGGACAGGGTCAGGTTTTCGAGTTTGATGCCCAGGTCGTCGGAAACCACCTGGCCGCCTGTCAAGATCGCGATGTCTTCAAGCATGGCTTTGCGGCGATCACCGAAACCGGGGGCTTTTACCGCGGCGACCTGTAACGTGCCGCGCAGTTTGTTGACCACCAGGGTGGCCAGGGCTTCGCCATCGACATCTTCGGCGATGATCAGAAGCGGTTTGCCCATTTTGGCAACCTGTTCCAAGATGGGCAGCAGGTCTTTCATGTTGCTTATTTTCTTTTCATTGATCAACAGATAGGGGTCTTCCAGGGAGGCGACCATCTTCTCGGGATCGGTGACGAAGTAAGGAGAGAGATATCCGCGGTCGAACTGCATGCCTTCCACCACATCCAGGGTCGTTTCCATGGATTTGGCTTCTTCCACGGTGATAACGCCTTCCTTGCCGACCTTGTTCATGGCCTCGGCGATGATATTGCCGATGGTCTCGTCGTTGTTGGCGGAAATGGTGCCCACCTGGGCGATTTCACGCTGATCCTTGGTCGGTTTACTCATTTTGTGCAGCTCTTTGACGGCCACTTCGATCGCTTTTTCGATGCCGCGCTTGATCGACATGGGGTTGTTGCCGGCGGCCACCAGTTTCTGGCCTTCTTCATAGATCGCCCGCGCCAGGACGGTGGCGGTGGTGGTGCCGTCGCCGGCCATGTCGCTGGTTTTGCTGGCCACTTCTTTGACCATCTGGGCGCCCATATTCTCGAACTTATCTTCCAGTTCGATCTCTTTGGCCACCGTGACGCCGTCTTTGGTTACCGTGGGCGAACCCCAGGATTTGTCGATAACCACATTGCGGCCTTTGGGGCCCAGGGTGACCACCACCGCATCGGCAAGTGTCTTGACGCCTTTGAGCATGGCTTCGCGGGCCTTCATGTCATACTTGATGATTTTCGCGCTCATTTCAATTCCTCCGTTTATTGATAACGATTCGTTAGCCTAGCCAATCACGCCCAAGACGTCGTCTTCACGCATGATCAAAAATTCCTCGCCTTCGATTTTTACTTCGGTGCCGGAGTATTTGCCGAACAGGATTCTATCGCCGGCCTTGATTTCCAGCGGTATGCGTTTGCCGTCATCTCCCAGCTTGCCGTTACCGACAGCGATCACTTTGCCTTCGGCGGGTTTTTCTTTCGCGGTGTCGGGAATGATGATGCCGCCCTTTGTGGTGGTTTCTTCCTGCACCCGTTGAACAAGAATGCGGTCCTGCAATGGTCTGAGTTTCATCGTTCTTCGTCTCCTTTTGATTTGATCTGAATTGGGCTAAGGGTTCGTGCAATATTCCAATACCGGTATGACCATTTGATTTCGGGTTTATCAGTCAATCGTTTTGCGGTCACCCCCCTCCCTATGTAAAGAGAATCAATTAACCTTCCGAAAAGGATATCCCGCTGTTCTTCCCTTCCTTGCCTGTGTCTGCATGAGGGCTGGCGGATTGATCTGCCAATCGGTCGTTTATTCTGCAGCTTCAGCCAACCATGGATTAATCGTCACTTTTGTTTTTAGGGGCATCAGGCTTGCCGGTTTCGGTGGAAGCGGCGCTTGAGGAAGTACCACTATCGCTCTCTTGTTTCTTGCTTTGCTGTTTGCCGGCGTAATCGGTCACATACCAGCCTGTGCCTTTGAGGTGAAAGGCGCTTTGAGAAATTAGCTTGTGCAGTTTTCCCGAACAGCGACCGCATTTAGTCAGCGGTTTTTCACTGATCTTCTGAAAGACCTCTTCAACCCTGCCGCATTGATCGCATTGATACTCATAGATCGGCATTTCCTGGGCAACCTCCTTCGATATCCTGATGACAAGCCTTTGTATCCCGTCCAATGCTTGGCCCGTTATTATAACGATTACAATGTGTTGGGTATCGTCGAGCCGCCGGGCGAAAAATCTGGCCCAATATAGTGTGCTGATGAAAAATGTCAAGGGCTGCTCAAATTCTCGAGCGGTGTCCGCCAGGAGCGGTAATACTCGATGACCGCATCCAAACCAGTCAGCCGGACATTGGACAAGATTTGATGGGTAATCAGATGGACGCGGTGCTCCTCGGCCAGCTTTTCACTGGCCGTAGCGTTGAAATTTTGTAAAAATTTGCTGAAACGAACGATATGCACGAGTTCGTGGACCACGACATATAGGCAGAAGGGCAGCAAAGCCAATTCCGCCGAACTGTCCAGGGCCGCCAAAATCGCGTGATCCTGAAGGCAGATCTTGTAATAGTCATAAGCATCCGATCCAAGGGGCGAGCCTTTGCGCTGCCCCTCATAACGAATGATCTGGGCGAAAGGGCCATCCACGATTTCTGCCGGGGTCAGATCGGCCAAGGTGCTGACATCATATTTAGGCCGCAGCCACTGATTGGCGGACATCTTGAAAAAGTTGCTCACCAGCTCTTCGGCCATGGTGACCGACTGGTTGACGCGTTGAATCTGCTCGGCATCGAAGGTACGTCGCGGAGTTGATGCGTTCATGGTGCGCCCATAGCATACATGCATAACAATAACAAGCAGCTAAGCATCTTGGGCAAAATGATATAATGGTCGCGCCAAGCGCCTTCCAGGCTGCGGTCCGGCGGGGCGTTTAGATGGGACGCCCACTGTCAAGCGCCCGCCTGGCAAGACAAAAAGCTGTGGACAACACGCGCGCAAGGGTGCTATGAAGGCGGGCAAAATCGGCCGAGAGGGGGTGATCCATTGGGCAGTGTGATCAAAAAGCGCAGAAAAAAGATGCGAAAACATAAACATCGCAAGCTGTTGGCTCGCACGCGACACCAGCGTAGAAAGGGTAAATAGGCCTTTGTCGCGATGGATGCCAACGGCAAGCAATAAAAAAAGCACCGTTTACGGGATACTCTCACCAACGGTGCTTTTTTATTTCCAGATAAGGCGCCTCTTTACTTCGAGCCGGAATACGCCTTCAAGTATTTGAAAATATCCGAATCGGTGGATAGTACCAGGTTGCTTTCCTTGTCCAAAGATTCTCCATAGATTTCAAGGGTGCGAATGAAAGAGTAGAATTCGGGATCGGCGCCAAAAGCCTCCGCATAAAGACGGGTGGCTTCTGCGTCCGCCTTGCCTTTGATCTCCTGGGCCTTGCGGTACGCCTCCGACTGGATCTGTTTTAAATCCCTTTCCTTGTCACCCCGGATCTTGCTGGATTCGCCCTGGCCCTCCGATCGAAATTTCTCGGCGATCTGTTTGCGCTCAGCGATCATGCGGCCGTAAACCGATTGGCGGACCTCTTCCACATAATCGATTCTCTTGATCTTGACATCCACGAGTTCAATGCCGAAATCTTCCAGTTTGTCACGCGCCTGCTCGAGGATCTTGTTGTCGATCTGGTTTCGCCCTACCGTAATGGCGGTTGCACCGGGCTTGTCCTTCTGAATTTCTTCCATGCCGATTTCGAAGACATCCATCTCGCGATTGGTATTGCGCACGGCCTCGATCAGGGGATTGGAAGTAATCAGGTTGCGCACGGCCGGATCGATGATTTCGTTGAGCCGGTGGGTGGCCAAACGCGTGTCTACACCGATAGTTTCAAAAAAACGCACCGGATTGACGATTTTCCAGCGCGCGAAAGGGTCGACCCATATATAGGTTTTGTCTTTGGTGGGAATTTGTCCCGGTTCACCATCCCAGGGCTGCAGGTTTTTGGGATAGGTGATCGCCTTCTCGACAAAAGGAATCTTGAAATGGAGCCCTGGTTCCAGAGCCACGCGGTTGACCTTGCCGAAGAGCGTGATCACCACCTGTTCGGTTTCGTCGACCGTATAGGCGGACGAGAATCCTACGACGACGGCAATCAGGGCCAGAAGGGCCGCTAAGGCCTTCATGTTCATTTCTCGCCCCCTTTCTGTTCCTTGCCCATGTTCAGAAAGGGCAGCAGATTTTTCTGATCCGTATCGATAATGTATTTCGGACCCAGCTTGGGCAGCAGGTCCTTCATCGCCTCCAGGTAGAGCCGGCGCATGGTGACGTCCTTGGCTTTGATATACTCGGAGTAGACCGCAACGAAACGGGACGTGTCGCCCTTGGCACGGTTGACGCGATCCAGAGCATACCCTTCGCTGGCCTTGATGGTACGTTCCGCCTCGCCTCGCGCGGCCGGGATTGCTTTGTTATAGTCTTCCTTGGCCTGATAGATCATTTTCTCCTTTTCCTGGGTGGCCTGGTTGACTTCATTGAAGGATTGTTGCACCGGACCGGGCACATTGGTGCGTTTGAGCTCGACGTTGACCACCAGCAGACCGGTTTGGGCATCGTCCAACTCCCTTTGAAGCACCTGCTTGGCCTCGTCAGCGATCTCCTGGCGTTTGGTGATCACCTCGTTGATGCTGCGGTCCCCCACCACGACGCGCATGCTGGCCTCTGAGAGGTCTCTGAGGAGACCCTTCACGTCCCTGACCTTGAAAAGATAGCTGTAAGGGTCTTTCACCCTATACTGGACGATCCATGGCACGATGGCCACATTCAGATCACCTGTCAGCATCAACGCTTCGCCGGCGTCACCGGACGCGCTTACCGACCGGTCTCGAGAATCCGAAGCGTCGGTCTGAAGACCGAACTCTTCCCGGAAAACCTTTTCGATGGCGACTTTGTTGACTATTTCGATGCCGAAAGGCCATTTGAAGTTCAGGCCTGGCTGGGCCGTGCGGACGAACTTACCGAAGCGCTGAATCACGCCCACCGAGCCGGTATCGATGGTAAAGAAGCAGGAATAAGCAATCGCGGCGAGCAGCACGAGGAGCGCCAGAAAAACGGTGCCGCCGGGAAGCTTTATGTTTTTGATCTGCTTCAGAACATCTTCCATCTGGGGTGGAGGCCCGCCTTTTTGATGGTGTTGCTGGTTCAGTTTTTCCCAATCCCAAGCCATGCCTAAGTCACCTGCTCTTTCTAATGATATCAAGACTTTTTAAATTGAAGCCCAATTTAAGGCCATGCTGCTATTAAGTCAAGGAAAAATAACCCCGCCATTAGTGCGGGAGCAGGGCTAAAGATTCTTGACAAGCGGCTATCCGCTTCTGGTAAGAGAGCAATGGCTTCGACGGGCGAAAGGACGATGAAAACGATTTTTTCGAAATTCACTTTGGTGGGGTCCCGTGTGAATGTGCATCGTAAAAACAGAAACCATTTTGCCCCCATCGGCGAGGTGATCGAAAAGGTGCTGCGCCAGTGCCGGCCGCAGCAGGACCAGGCCTTGCTTCAGGTCTGGCAAGTATGGGACCAGGCGGTGGGCGCCGCCATCGCACCGAATGCGCGTCCGGTGGCTTTCAATGGGAATGTGCTGTTGGTCCATGTTACTTCCCCTACCTGGCTGCACCATCTGCGATTTTTGGAGAGGGAGATGATCACCAAGCTGAACGCCGCTTTGGGGGGGGATAAGGTCAAGGCCATCAAGTTGAAAGTGGGAGAGTTTTGAATTCCGCCGACCTGACCCGCGATACCTTTTTTGAAGGACGATTGTTCGTCACGCAAACCACCGGTGGATATCGCTTTTCCATTGATGCCGTGCTGCTGGCGGCCGGAATTCGCGTCAAACCAGGAGATACCCTTTTGGATTTGGGGGCTGGTTGCGGCATCATTTCACTCATGCTGGCATTCCGTTTTCCGGAGGCGCAAATATACGCCGTGGAACTGCAGCCGGAGCTCATTGAATTGGCGCGCACCAATGTGGCCGACAACCGTATGACGGATCGGGTGACGGTTGTTCAGGCCGACATGCGTTTACTGCCGGGGGGAAAGCTTCCAGGCCCTTTTGACTGGATCGCCAGCAACCCACCGTATCACCGGAGCGAGAGCGGACGCATCAATCCCAACGATCAGCGGGCCCTGGCCCGTCATGAGATTGCGATGGATCTGGCCCAGTTATTGGCCTGTGCCCGTCGCATGCTCCGCACCGGCGGACATCTGGCGCTGATTTATCCAGCCGAACGTACGGCAGACCTGTTGGTACAGATGCGCCGGGAAGGCATCGAACCCAAATATCTTCAACCCGTACATTCGTACGAAGGGCAGAAGGCCCGACTCGTGATCGTGCATGGCATTCATCGGGCGCGTCCGGGATTGCGCATGGCGCCCCCGCTGGTCATCTATCGGCAAGATGGCACCTACACCGATGCGGTACAGGCCATGATGCGACCGTAAATTGCCGTGGCGGCTGAGAAAGGAGATTGACACCCAAAACCAAAAAGGCTATTGAAGCAACCCTGCATGCGGCTCCTGCAGCATCCTGGAGAGGTTGCCGAGTGGCTGAAGGCCCCGCTCTCGAAAAGCGGTATCCCGTTTACCCGGGATCGTGGGTTCGAATCCCACCCTCTCCGCCATTTTCTCAGCGACGAAATGATCCGGGAAACGATGCTTTCGCAAATGCCGCCTGCCTGTTCGAAATGATGCGGAGAGATGTCCGAGCTGGCCGAAGGAGCACGACTGGAAATCGTGTGTGCCGTCAAAAGCGGCACCGTGGGTTCGAATCCCACTCTCTCCGCCACCCCACCTTTATAATTGCTATTCCCAAGGCGTACGCCACACATCATCGATGGCCATTATTGCGGTCGGCATCCATGTGCGCTATAAGGGCCACACGGATGGCATAATTCCCCAAGGACCCGTTGCGACAACATGAGCTACCTGGTTTTTGCCCGCAAATACAGACCCCAGACCTTCGATCAAGTGGTGCAACAAGACCACGTGACCAGAACGCTGATGAATGCCATCTCCGCGGGCAGGGTTTCGCATGCCATTTTGTTCACCGGTCCCAGGGGAACCGGGAAAACGACCGTGGCGCGCATTCTGGCCAAGGCCATGAATTGCGCCCAGGGCCCTGCGCCCACCCCTTGCAACAATTGCCGTTCCTGTATGGAGATCACCAGCGGCCATGCAGCCGACGTCTTCGAAATCGACGGTGCCTCCAACAACAGTGTGGATCAGGTGCGGGAGCTGCGGGAAAACCTGAAGTATATGCCGGCCCACAGCCGATACAAAATATACATCATCGATGAAGTCCACATGCTCAGTCTGGCGGCCTTCAACGCGCTGCTCAAGACCCTGGAGGAGCCGCCGGCTCATGTGCTCTTCATCTTCGCCACCACCGAGCCGCAGAAGATCCCGGTCACCATCCTGTCCCGCTGCCAGCGTCATGACCTGCGTCGGATGGATCTGGCGGCGATCGTGGCCCAGATGGGGCACATTTGCGCCCAAGAGGGGGTTTCCATCGATGAGGGGAGCCTGGCCCTGATTGCAAGAGAGGCAGGCGGCAGCATGCGCGATGCCCTGAGCCTGCTGGATCACGTGCTGGCCTGCGCCGAAGGACCGGTCAATGATACGCTGGTGGCCGAGCTGCTGGGGGCGGCGGAGCAGCGGCATCTCTTCGAACTGTCGGCGGCCCTCTTGGGCCGGGATATTGGGAAAGTTCTGGAGAAAATCGATGGCATATGGCGCCAGGGGTTGGAGATGAAGCGTTTTTATGCCGATCTGGTGGCCCATTTCCACCATCTGGTGATGGTCGGGCTCGGAGAGCGCACCGGCCGCCTGGTGGATCTGCCCGGCCACGCCATTCATCAGATGCAAGCCCAGGTGCGCGATGTCCCGGAGAGCTTCCTGATTCAGGTGTTGGACCAGCTCTTTGCGGCTGAAGCCGCCATCAAACTCTCCAGCCAACCCAAGTTGGCCATGGAGATGGTTTTCCTCAAGCTGTTTCAGACCCCGCCGCTGCTGCCCATCGATCATCTGATCGAGCGGCTGGACCAGTTACGCTCCACGGCAGCGGTCTGCGCGCCGCCGGATGTCGGGGAACGCCAAAGTGGCCTTGACTCGGTGCGGACAAGTTCAGACCCAATGGATGTGGCGCTTCCAAAACCCCAAGCCGGCGAGCCGCCCCATGGCCCTGAGGCGTCGCCTCTCCAGGCGGAAAGTTTATGGGGGCGTCTTTTGCAGCGGGTAGGGCAAGAGAAACCTTCACTGATGGGGTTTCTTCAAAAATGCCAATCCCCGGGCATTCGCGGAGAGCAGCTTTCCATCGAAGTGCGTGGTAATGAGTTCACTTTCAACAGCATCCAGAAGCACCTCCGCTACTTGGAAGAGGTTTGCGGCCGATTGGTGGGCCGTGCGATCACCATCAATTTGACGGGGCATCTTGAAGATGCCGGAGAAAAACAAAAAGAGAAGCAGAAAGCCGAGCAGCTCAAGCAAAAAGCCTTGAGCCACCCTCGGGTGATGGAGACCATTGAGCTGTTCAACGGCAAAATAATCGATGTGAAGATCCCTTGAAAGACGCCCTTATTAGCGGTAGTGACGCTGTGCATGGGCCTCTTCATGGTCGCTCAACTTTTATCCACCGGCGATGCCGGCTCAGGAGGTAGTTATTATGAAGGGTATGGGAAACATGATGAAGCAAGCCCAGAAGCTTCAATCCCGCATGCTGAAACTACAGGAAGAACTGGCGGACAAGACCGTGGAAACCAGCGCCGGCGGCGGCATGATCAAGGTGGTGGCCAATGGCCGTCAGCAGCTGATTTCCATCACCATAAATAAAGAGGTAGTCGATCCCGAGGATGTGGAGATGTTGCAGGATTTAATTCTGACGGGCGTAAACGATGCCCTGGCCAAAGCCCAGGAGATGGTGGCCTCTGAAATGGGCAAGATCACGGGCGGGTTCAATCTGCCCGGCATATTGTAACAGGCGCCTTATGCAACATTACCCTAAACCCATTCGGGAGTTGATCCGCGGCCTGGCCAAGCTTCCCGGCATCGGGGAGAAGACGGCCGAACGCCTGGCGATTCACATCCTGCGCAATTCTCTGAACGATGCCGAAGCGCTGGCCAACAGCATCGTCACGGTAAAACAGAAGATCAGGCTGTGCACCAAGTGCTTCGGACTCAGCGACGATGTGCTGTGTGAAATCTGCCGGGATGCTTCCCGGGATGCGTCCCTATTGTGTGTCGTCGAGCAGCCGGCCGATATGATCGCTATTGAAAAATCCGGTGCCTTCAAAGGATTGTACCATATCCTCGGTGGCAACCTGGCGCCCATGGAAGGCGTAGGGCCCGGGGATTTGCGCCTGCGTGAGCTTTTTGAGCGCATCGGGGCTCAGGGCATTCAAGAAGTCATTCTGGCCACCGGCACCAGCGTTGAAGGCGAAGCCACCGCAACATATATCGCCAACCAGCTGGGAGGCCGCAATGTCCGAACTTCGCGCATCGCATCGGGCGTCCCGGTAGGCGGAGATTTGAAGTATATCGACCAGATGACCCTCAAATGTGCCTTGGATGGACGCCATGTCATGTAGCATCTCCGCTTCAGAATTTTTCGAATGTACCCAATGCGGTCAATGCTGCAAGGGATTCGGAGGCACCTATGTTTCCGAAGCGGATATCCTCGCCATTGCCGGTTTTCTAGGGATGTCGCCTGACACCTTCCGGGATCGCTGCTGTGTCTTGTCGGGAGGCAGGCCGCTTCTGGCGCAGCGGGCAGACGGCTATTGCATCTTCTTCGAAGAAAACTGCAGTATTCATCCGGTAAAACCCCGCATGTGCCGAAGATGGCCATTTATTCCCGGGGTTCTGGCGGATATTGGCAATTGGCGCGCAATGGCCGACACCTGCCCGGGTATTCGCCCGGAGGTGAACGAAGCGTGCCTGCGCCGGTATATCCAACATGCGCTCAACCTCGAAAACCGGTGATCATACGCCGTCCGCAAGGGGATAAAAAAGGAAACCAATGATCGGCGTATTCGACTCCGGCATCGGCGGGCTGACAGTGGTGCGGGCACTGCTCGACCGCCTGCCCGGTCATGACATCACCTACCTGGGCGATACGGCCCGCACGCCCTATGGCAGCAAAAGCGCGGCCACCATCATAAAATACTCTCTGAAGAACACCGAATTCCTGCTGCGCCAGGGGGCACGGTTCATCGTTATCGCATGCAATACGGCCTCCAGTTATGCTTTTCAGGCTGTGCAGGATCAATTCAAGCTGCCCGTTTTCGAAGTGATCGGGCCGGGGGCGCACCTGGCTGTCCGGCGGTCAAAACGCCTGCGCATCGGCGTCATCGGCACACGGGCAACCATCGCCAGCGGCGTCTACGAGGCGAAGATAAAGCAGGAAAATTCCCAGGCACAGGTGTTTACCGCTCCTTGCCCATTGCTGGTGCCGCTGGTGGAAGAAGGGTGGATCAGCAGGCGCGAAACCACTATGATCGTACGCAACTATTTGCATCCTTTGAAAACACGCCAAATCGACACCTTGATTTTGGGGTGCACTCACTACCCAGTGCTGCGCCATGTGATTCAGCGCAAGATCGGAGCCCGCGTGGCCCTGGTGGATTCGGCCGAAGCCATCGCCGGACAAGTTGCCGACTTTCTAAACGCGCCTCCGCCGACCGAAACGCCGATCTGCCGAACCCGCCGCCTTACCGTATTCGTTACCGATGTGGCGGAGCAATTCCGCAGAACTGCTCGATTGATTCTGCAGCATCCGGTGAAGATTCACCAGGCCGATTTGTAAACCTCCGAACCCTTCCTCGGGCCTAAGGGACAGAAGGTGCGAACCCACCCGGCAGGCTGCCTCCATGTGACTGTTAAGATATGAAATTTATTATAAGTTAAGGCAGTTCCGCCTTGACAGGTAGGGGTATCTATGTCATCCTGCACACCATCGCAGCACTAAAAAAATATGAAGCCTTCGGGCACTTATCAGGACGTGAGGTTAATCTTATAAAGGAGGCCATGATGTACCGCAAAATGATCGCGCTATTGGCAATGTTGATGCTTCTGGTAACGTGGGGCTGCCTGGAGAGTATGGTGCAGCCGGAAGCCAAAACCGATACCGGCGAAGCCATGGGACTTCCGCCTTATAATGGGCCACGGGCGAAAGTCGCAGTGGCCGACTTCGAATGGAAAGTAGGTCAGGAAGGCAGTAGTACCCGCATGTCTTTCGGCGGTCAGACCATCGAGGTGTCGCACAGTGAATACAGTGGATATACTACAGGTTTGAGGGATATGCTGACCACGGCCATGGTACAGACCAAGCGCTACCGTGTCTTGGAACGCCAGAACCTGGATTCGCTGAAGCAGGAGATGGCGTTGAGCGAATCAGGCTATACCGATAAGAGCGGAAAGAAAAAAGGACAGGTCCGGGGCGCCGATCTGCTGATCATGGGGGCCGTGACCGGTTGGGAACCGGGCACTTCCGGTGGTGGCGGCGGCATCGGCGGCGGCACCCTGCAGAAAGCCACAGCGCTTTTCGGGGCCGCCAGGGGCGCCTATAACAAGTCTTCCATGGCCATGGACCTGCGCATCGTTGACACCGAGACCTCTGAGGTACTGGCGGCCACCCGCGTCGAGGGGGTGGCCAAGGACGTCAACCTGGGCGGCTTCCTGGGCGCCTTGGGCGGTTCGGGCGGCATGGCCGGCGGTTTGGGCGCATATGCCAAGACCCCCATGGAAAAAGCCATCCGTACCTGCATCTACAACGCCGTGAAGTACATTGTGGATAATACGCCCCAGCAGTATTTGAAATACTAACTTCAGAAATAGTTGCCTTGACCTCCCATGACGATTTTGCGCATGGGAGGTTTTTTTTGCCTATGAAAGATAACGGCTATGGCAGGATGTCAGGGCGCCGGGAAGCCGCCAGATGGGCGGGAGGAGAATTTTTCAGCTGCCGTATCAATTCTTCAACGCCAAGGCAATGCGTTCATCGGCCGGCAAATCCCCGCGTTCCAAAGTGGAGCGTATCGCAGTCATGCGCTGCTGCAGGTCGGCAACCGTCATTTCCAGATTTTGGATGGTTTCAGATGAAGCTTGCTCGGTGGCTTCCATGGCGATGCGCAAATCGCTGGCGTTTTTCATCAAGTGCTTCAGGTTCTGGATCTTTGCCAGACGCAGGATCAATTCGTCCATGTTGATCGGCTTTTGCAGGTAGTCATTGGCGCCTTTTTTCATGGCCACGATGGCGTTATCGATGGTGCCATGGGCGGTAATCAGAATCACTTCGGTCTTGAGGTTATTCTCCTTGGCGGTCTCCAGGACGCCGATGCCGTCCACCCCCCCGGGCATCATCAAATCGGTCAAAATCACATCATAAAAGGAGTGGGAGATCATGCGCACGGCGTCCACACCGGAAGCGGCGGTTTCCACCTGATAATCGTCTTTGGCCAACCGCTTGGTCAACAGAGACCGGGTTACCGGGTCATCATCGACCACTAATATTTTAAGAGATTGCATCGTCCTATCCTCCACAGACCGTCGAACATTTTCGGTTCCTTTTATTTTAACTGGTAGAATATGGATTTTAGATGGCGTTTGGGTATGAAACGGGGACAAACGCCGGTCAGTGACTCGGTCGAGCCAATGATCAAAAAACCATCCATTTCCAGACTGTCGGCTATCTTATTGAACACCTTGATTCGATCTTCGAGCAGAAAATAAATTGCCACGTTGCGGCAAAAAATAATGTCGAATTTGCCCAACGAAGAGAAAGATTCCATTAGATTGAACTTGCGGAAAGTGGCCATGGCGCGGATTTCATCGCTTATTTTCCACATTTCGCCAAGGGGGCTGAAATAGCGGTGAAGTTTTTCCTGGGGCAGTCCCCGTTCGATCTCGAACTTGTTGTAGGCCCCGTAACTGGCCTGCTTGATGGCCGCATCGGAAATGTCGGTGCCGAGCAATTTGATGCTGTAATTATGGTTCGGGCCTAAAAGCTCTCGCAAGACCATGGCGATACTGTAAATCTCCTGACCCGTGGAGCAGGCAGCACTCCAAATGCGCAGGGGAACCGGGCTGCCATTGGGAACAGTGGTCGCTCGATGGTCGATCATTTCGGGAACGATCTTGTGCCTTAGCAGATCGAAGGGGGTCGCGTCTCTGAAGAAGAGCGTTTCATTGGTGGTGATGGCATCGATGATCTGCTTTTCGAGCAGTTTGGTGGTGTCCCCTTTGGCCTTGTAGTAAAAGGTTGTGAATGAATCGCATCTTTCGCTTTCGAGCAGTTTGCCCAGGCGCGTTTCCAGCAAATAGGCTTTGGATGCCTCTATGTTGATTCCACACAACCCATAGATGTATTTCGAGAACAGCTGGACTTCGGCCGGGGTGATCTTGACGGCGTTTCTGATTCCGGGAAAGGGTTTGGGAACAGCTTTGGGAACGGAAGCGGCCGGCTCTTTCGTCGTAACGCTGGAGAAGTTACCGGGTGTCATGAGGCTCATGTGGGTTCATCTCTCAATCTATTTTCCTGATGCATCGGCCATTTTGCCCGCTACGCATCGGCTTTTGGCTTAACAGCACTTCGGTCGCGGAAAGAAACGGTCTTGACGATTTCCGCGGCCATAAGATCCAAAGGCGCCACCACATCGGCCAAACCGCTCTCGATGGGCTCCTTGGGCATGCCGAACACAACACAGCTGGCTTCATCCTGGGCGATGATCGTGGCGCCATTGTTTTTCAGCTGTTTCAGGCCAATGGTGCCGTCCGATCCCATGCCGGTCATGATCACCGCCGTAGCACGGCCGACATAATGATCCGCCACCGAATGGAACAGATAATCGACGGAGGGCTTGCAGTTGTTCACCGGCGGATCGTCGGTGATCTTGATGACCCGCGCCTTGCCGTCGGCTCCCGCCACGATTTTCATTTGCTTGCCTCCGGGAGCGATGTAGACCACATTGGGCATCAAGGGTTCGCCCTGTTTGGCTTCATGGACTTCCAAGGCACACTTGGCGTTCAAGCTGTTGGCCAGAGACTGGGTGAACAGCGGGGGCATGTGCTGCACGATCACGATGGGAACGCCTATATTTCCCGGAATTTGTGGCAGCATCTTGGCCAAGGCGCCGGGGCCTCCGGTGGAAACACCGATGGCGATAATGGCCGAATTGCCCAATATGCTTCGACTCACGGGCGATGTCATGGAAACGGTGCGCTGGGCGGACCGAGCCACGGGGGGCGCCTTGGGGATCACCCCCAGTCGCTCCCTGATCTGGCGGCTGCGCACAAAGGCTTTGATCATCGGTGCCAGTGCTTCCTTGACCGCCAGTTTGTTTTCGGCCATGGTACCCGATTGGGGCTTGGGGATGAAATCGAAAGCACCCAGTTCCAAGGCGCGCATGGTCATGGCACCGCCTTCCTGGGTGAGGGTGCTCAGCATGATGGCTCCTACGCGCGGCGCCTCCTTTTGCAGTTGCTGCAACACCTCCAGGCCGTTCATTTCCGGCATTTCGATGTCCAGGGTCAGCAGGTCGGGTTGCAGGCTCTTGATGCGCATCATGGCGGCCTTGCCGTTGTAGGCGGTACCGACCACCTCCACGTCCGGCAGTTCCATCAGCACATCGCTGACGATCTTGCGATAGACCACCGTGTCGTCAACGACCAATACCTTGAGCTTTTCGTTGGGCTGGGTGATTTTTAAGTCTGTCTGGGGCATAAGAGCCATTGGTACTCCCGTTACAACAGCGGGCTTCGACAAAATTAATTTTCTTCGGCCAGGACCCGATCCGCATCCAGGATGCCGATCAGACGATCCTGCATTTTGAAAACACCTTTGAAGAAGACGCCCTGGACGCCGCCGATATTAGCTGGCGGCCGCTCGACCTTTTCCCACTCGGCCTCGACCACATCGCCGATGCGCGACACGAGCAAGCCGATGTATTCGTTGTCCGAATTGACGATGATGTTCCGGGAAGAGTCATTGACTTCCACGGAGGTCAGGCCGAGCTTTTTGCCCAGGTCGATGATGGTGACGATCTGGCCGCGCAGATTCAGAATGCCCATGACGTAATCAGGGGCCTGGGGCACCTTGGTCATCTCCATCAGCTTGTTGATCTCCTGGACTTTGAGGATATCCATGCCGCACAGTGCATTCCCGACATAGAAGGTGGCCAGTTCCACGGTGCCAGTGGCCTGCTGATGCGGGTTCCAGGCTTGGGGCTTTCGCGTTCCTTTTTTTTCTGCCATTTTTTTATCTCCACGCTAAGGCGCCAGGGGGCGCTTTTGGCCTCGCCGGTAAAACGGCATCAGGCGGCCTTCAAAAATCCATGAATGCTCTTGATCAATTTTTCGCGATCCAACTTGATCTGGTAGTCGTCGATGCCGGCCGCCTTGCCCCTGAGGATGTCTTCCTCGCCGGCCAGCGTGGTCAGCGCGATGACCGGCAAGTGCGCGTAAGTGGGGCTTTCCTTTATCTTGCGGGTCAAGGCAAAGCCGTCCATCTTGGGCATTTCGATGTCGGTCACCACCAGGGAGATTTGTTCCGCTTTTTCCTGGAGCAAATCCCAGGCGATGATCCCGTCCTCGGCCTCAAGGACCGTGAACCCTTCTTTCTCCATGGAGGCCTTTACCTGGTTGCGGAAGAAGCTGGAGTCCTCTGCAAAGAGAATGGTGGCCGCTTTGCCGCCGACTTTTTTAGGCTTTCCCGAAGCTTTGAACCACTGTGGGTTGAGGGTTTCCACCAGTTCTACGATGTCCACCAGCAAGGTGGTGTGTTCGTTGATGATCGTGGAACCCATGATACCCGTCTGGCGCAAGGTGGTGCCGTCGATGTTCAGATTGGCTTCCAGGGCATCCACCGGGCCGATGGCCAGCAGGCCGATCTCTCTGCCCGCCACCACGAATACGATCACCAGCAGATTGTTCTGGTCGGCCAGGGGTTGTACCGTGGCCACCTGGTCGATGCTGAACAGCGGCAGACTGCCGCCGCGGTATTTGATGACCCGCTTGCCGCCGACGATTTCGATATCGTCGCGTTTGATCTTTTCGATGCGTTCCACCAGGCTCAGCGGCGCGGCGAACTGCTCGTTCTCGGCACTGCGGAAGACCAGCAGCGATTGTTTGTCGCGGCTGGCGCGCACGGCCTCGCGTTCGGATTCGGCCACTTCGGCGGCACGGGCCGTGCCCTCCACGGTGGACAGGCCGCCCATCTGCGCCAGGTTGGCCACATCCAGGATCAGGGCCACACGGCCATCGCCCATGATGGTGGCGCCGGCGTAGCCTTTGCATTTTTTCAAGTCGCGGCCCAGGGGTTTGACCACGATCTCTTCCGAGTCGTGCAGTACATCCACCACCAGGCCGTATTTCATCGTGCCCGTTGAAACCACCACCACGTTCAAGGCACTGGCCGCATGGTAGCGCCGCCCCTCACTGCGCTGGGGATACTTTCCCTCGTCTAGCTTCTCTTCCTGTGCGTCGTCCGCTTCCGGCGCCTGGCTGGAGATCATCGGGCTTTTCTTGGAGCGTCGGTCGGCTATGGCTTTGCGGCGATCCGAGCGGGTCTCACCGGATTCAGGATGGGCATATTGAGATTCTACACCGATGATCTCAGCCAATCGGATGAGCGGCAGCAGGTTGCCGCGCAGACGCACCACATCGGCATTGCCCACCCGTTCGATGCGTTTGCTGACCTGCTCGGCCGGGATGCGCAGCAATTCTTCCAGGTTGACCTGGGGAATGGCATATCGCTCGCCGCCGGTGACCACGATCTGGCACGGGATGATGGCCAGGGTCAGGGGCAACTTGATGCGGATGGTGGTACCGCGACCCGGTTCGGAGTCGATGTCGATGAGTCCGCCGAGCTGGTCGAGATTGGTTTTGACCACGTCCATGCCCACGCCACGGCCGGAGACATCGGTGACTTTTTCGGCCGTGGAGAAACCGGGCAGAAATATCAGGTTGGTTTTTTCCCGTATGGACATGATCTTGGCCTGCTCTTCGGTGATGCGGCCTTTCTCTACCGCCTTGGCGGCGATCTTATTGCCGTCCAGGCCTTTACCATCATCGGAAATTTCGATGTTCACCTGGCCGGCTTCGTGGTAGGCCTTAAGGAAGATTTTGCCCACCGGATTTTTGCCCATGCGCTTGCGCACATCGGGCGGCTCGATGCCGTGGTCGACGGCATTGCGCACCAGATGGGTCAGGGGATCGCCGATGGCTTCGATGATCGTCTTGTCCAGTTCGACATCCTTGCCTTCAAGGGTCAACTCTACCTGCTTGCCCAAAGTGCGGGCCAGATCCCGCACCACCCTGGGGAACTTGTTGAAGACGTTGCCGATGGACTGCATGCGGGTGAGCATGATGGCTTCTTGCAATTCGGAGGTGATCAGATCGATGCGCTGGCCGGCGACTTCCGAGCCGCGTTTGTCGTTGGAGCCCATGGACTGGAGCAACTGATTGCGGCTGAGCACCAGTTCGCCGGCCAGGGTCATCAGTTGATCCAGCAGGCTCACGTGAACCCGCAGGCTGGTTTCGGCTTCCAGTTTGGTCGCTTTACGGTCGGCCCCTGTTTCGCTGCTAATGAGAGCGGCACACGCCATCTCCGGGGTCAGCTCCTGGTCCTGGGCTGCGATTTCCGCAATAGGTTCCGGATCATCCGCATCCAGGGCGATCCGCTCGGGCTCCGCCTCAGGCAGAAGTGCGGGCGACGGGCTGGATGCCTCGAACGGCATCGAGGCCTCGGCGGTCGCCGGATCGCCATTGAGACGATAAAGGGAAAGATCAGTGCGCAACTCAAAAATCAGCTTTTCGCCGATTTCAAAAAGAACGTTGATGTCCGCGGGTTTTAAAATGGTAGCGAACAGGAAGACCATGGGGCTCTCCGGGGCCCAGCCGGCATCCAATTCAGCGGATGGACGCAGATCGAAGTTGGCGCCCAGAATGATGCCGGTCTGCTCCATTTCCTCGAGCACCCCTTTGCAGCTCTTGCCCTTGTCTTGGATATGAGCCCCTACCTCCATTTTTACCAGGTAGACGCATTTGCCCTGTTGGAACATGGGCGTCAACGTTTTGAGATTTACGGTCAGGGCCGACTGGCCATTCGGAAATTCAAGGGAGAAGTTCTCTCCAGCGGCACTTGGGGCAGGCGGAGTGGCCGCCGGTGCTTTCTTGGGTTTGGCTGCTTTGGGCTTTTTGGATGCAGCCTCTTCGTTCCCCGCCGCTTTCGCTTTCGGTGCCGCGCTCGCTTCCAGAACCGCCTTGAGCGCACGGACGTGCTCGCTGATATCGATATCGTTGCTGTTGAGGATATCTTTCATCAACGCCTTGAGCGCATCGGCCGCCTTCAGCAGTACGTTGATGATGTCGGGCGTGGGTATCATCTCCCGGCTGCGGATTTTCCCCAGGATGTTCTCCATTTCATGGGTCAGATCCTTGATGTTGGTAAGGCCCATGAAGCCAGCCCCGCCTTTTATGGAATGGGCTGCGCGATAAACCTTGTTGACCAGCGCCTCGTCGATGTTGGCGCCGTTTTCCTCTATCGCCAGCAGGTCGGTTTCAATGCCTGCCAGATGCTCCAGGGATTCTTCCAGATACATCTGCAAGGTTTCATCATTTTGAATGGTCATTGGGGGGTACTCCTTTGAATCACCGTTCTATCAGTTCTATGGGTTGCGGCGCTTTTGACCGGAATCGGATCCAGTGAGGCCCGTCCACTCCTAACCCTATTTATCCGCAGCCGTATGAAAAACTTTAGAAGTGGTTTCAATTGCGACCCTTGAGAACCGGGTCCTGTGGCGGTACGATGCGTTCAATCCACCAAATAAATAGTTTATTCAATTGATTGAGAAATGCGAACCACCTTGAGGGGAGCCCCGAGGGAGAAAGCTGATCCATCCCCAGCCACCCTGGTCTCATTGCTGCCAATTGTAATAGTGCCGAAACTTCGGGACGAAAGGTCCGCAAGGAGGCACGGCGAGGCAGCGGGGTATCGACGGTTCACGCCTGCATGGCCGCGCGCCAGATAGACGGCTGGATGGAAAGGTCTCTGTTTCAGAACGCCAGCTTGGCCTCCTCGATGGAGAACTTCGTGGGAATGGTGCTGGTCTCTTTGAATCCCTTCAACGCGGCCATCTGGCCTTCGTTGGCCACCAGGCAGAGGGCCAATTTGGCCCGTGCGCACAGATGGATGAGTCCCAGGATGGATTGGGCCGCGGTCATGTTCAGGTTTTCGACCTTACACAGGTTCAGGACCAGTTTGTGAACGCCGGCCCCACCCATCTGATTGATTTTCTGTTTGATCATCAGTTCGATCTCGGCGGCCCGATTGCCGGTAATTTTGGTCGGCAAATTGAAAATGACGACGTCGCCGTCCACGTTAAAGGCATCGCCGCTCTCGCCCTCGAATTGACCGCCGCCCAGTTCGATGCGCTCCTTCAAATCGGTGAGCACCAGTTTGACCCGTTCGATGAGCTGTTCGCCCTTGAAGGGTTTCACGATGTAGTCTTTGACGCCCAGTTTGACGATGTTCATCACGTTGTCGCGGCCCGATTCGGCCGTCAACATGATGACCTTGATCCCCTTGAGCGCTTCATTCTGCAGCATCTTGGTGAGCATCTCGATGCCGGTCATGACCGGCATGGTGATGTCCAGAATGATCAGATCGGGCCTGACCTGGGCCGCAAGGGCCAGGCCGTCCCGACCGTTTTCGGCCTCGAACAGCTCGCATTCGTAGCCTTTGAAGGCATTCTTGACGATCATGCGAATCGTCCGGCTGTCATCCACCGTCAATATCTTATGCGCCATGTCACTCTCCAAAGTCGAAATGCTGTCGAGCCGTATTCACCACATGCGCCTCGACGGCTTATGTGGCTCAAATATCGGCATAATCCAGGCGTACTTTAGAGATTCACAGATGTTTGACCCGAATTGTTGCGATGTCGTTCAAATGTAACCGAACGCGACCCTGAAAGTCAGAAGTAGTACCAGATGGTTTCGTAATCGCTGGTGTCTTCACCGGCTTCCTTCAGCCGGTCGAGATAGTCGAGGATGGGAACATCCTGACCGATATGGGTTGTCATGGTCTTGGAAATGTTTTTCTCCCAGGGGTGGAACTCGTACAGCCGGGCTCCGTCAGGGAGAATGGAGATCAAGTCATGGTGTTGTCTTGCCCGCAGGTAGTTCTTGCCCATGCCCGGCACGTTGTAGACCGCCTCATCGGTGCGTTCCATTCCGGGAAGCATGCGGGCTTCTTCCTTTTGCTCCTGCAATAGACGCGCGATGGGCGTGCGGTATTCGAAGGTTTCCTCTTTGCCTTTGGTGTTGAAGCTGTAGTAGGGCTCGATGCCGATGCGGGCGAGGATACGGCGGAGCAAAGCAGCTTCGAAGCGTCTGGATATATAGAAGGTGTAGACCAGTTGATTGAAGATCGGGATGCCCCTGGTCTTGAGTCTTTCCACCGCTGCCACGGTCTCCGGAGTAATTTCATAGGGATGTTGAATATGGGTGACCACGCAGACCTGACGCCGGCCTGGTATCCTGAACCCGGCCAGTATGTCCGCCATCCTTTCAGTGATGCGCATGGGCGACGTGACCAGGGTTCGGGTGCCGACCCGGATGCGCTCCACATGCGGGATGGCGGCGACTCCGGAGATGATGCGCTCGAAGTCGTCATCCGCCATGCCCAAGGGATCACCGCCGGTGATCAGAACTTCATGGATGGCCGGGTGCCGTTCGATCCATTCCAGGGCGGTCCTGATTTGCCTTTCGGAGGCCAGAGCCCCGTCGCCCATGGCGTCGTCGATTTCCCAGTTGCGTTGGCAGTAGACGCAAATTTGGGGGCAGGTGTTGAAGGGTTTAAAGATGCAGATGGATGGATATCTCCGAGTGATAAGATGGACCGGCGACGTGTCGGCCTCGCGCATGAAATCCAGGCAGGATCGCAAATTCGGATCGTGGCGCGCCATTTCGCGTACATAACTTTCCGGCGGGATGACCTGGGCCCGGATGGCCCGGTCCTTGCCGGCGGCGGGGTCATCATCCATGAGCGACAGATAGTAAGGCGTGATGCCGAATGGCAATTTGGCTTGACGCGCCTTTTGAATGGCGATGTACTCCCGAGGGCTGAGATGGAGCAGCTGCGAGATTTGTTCCGGATCCTTGAGCACATTGCGATACTGCCAGCGCCAATCTTGCCATTCGTCAGACGAGGCACCGAGGGCGCGCTGAATACGCACCCGTCGGGCACGGCGGGCCTCGATGGCATCCGGGTCCAGACCATTGGCATAGCGGGCCATGCGCAACTGGATCTCTCCTGAAAGGCTATCGAGCTGCTTGCTGCGCTCGATGGCCGCCTCACGCCCTTGTAAATCGATGGCCGCAAGGTGATAATCGGCATAACGGGTCCGATGCCCTTTACCCTGGAGTCCCAGGAAGAGGTGCATGATATCGGCGATGAAAGCCGGGGTGAGATCCGATCGTGTATGTCCATTGCATAGATCGAAAAGCGCCTGGGCCACCGAGAACCCGGCCTTGTCATCGGAACGGCGCGTAAAGATCAGTTTGAGAGCTTGGGCGCAATCCCGCACCCGAATGATGGTTCCCTCCGAATAGGCCTCATAATCGCTGAAGGTTTCATATTGCATCAGGTTGGTCCAGTTGCTGATCTGGAGCCGGAAAGCATCGACGTCCGCTGATTGCTGCGCCAGTTCAAAGAGCTGGGGGACACTTTGTTGGAGATGTTCCGGCGTATACTTGGCTGGATCGAACATGGAGGACCTCCTGATTGCGATATTTCTTTGTCGAATCAATAGACAAAGACGATTCCCCGATCAATGGCCAGCGGGGAAAAAAAAGACACCTTCCTTGCCGAATTCGGCAAGGAAGGGGAGTAGGTTAAAATCCTGCAACAGCTATTTTATGGAAGAGCCGAAGCTGGCTTTAAAGAATTCGCGGTTGAGCCGGGCAATGTTGGAAATGGAAATACCTTTCGGGCATTCGGCTTCGCATTCGGTTTCGTTGCCGCAGTTGCCGAATCCCAGGCGATCCATGGCCCGCACCATGGCCAGGGCACGGCGGGCAGCTTCGGGACGACCCTGGGGCAGCAATGCAAATTGGGAGACCTTGGCGCTGACGAACAGCATGGCCGAGGCATTGGGGCAGGCGGCGACACAGGCGCCGCAGCCGATGCATTGGGCCGCATCCATGGCCAGTTCGGCCCTCTCCTGGGGAACCGGCAGATTGTTGGCATCCTGAGCGCCGCCGGCATTCACCGAGATGAAGCCGCCCGCCTGGATGATCTGGTCGAATGCGCTGCGGTCCACGGCCAGATCTTTGATCACTTTGAAGGCCATGGCCCGGAAGGGCTCGATGGCGATGGTATCGCCGTCGTTGAAGTGGCGCATATGCAACTGGCAAAGGGTCGTTCCCTTGAGGGCTCCGTGGGGGCGGCCGTTGACCACTGCGCCACACATACCGCAGATGCCTTCGCGGCAGTCATGGTCGAAAGCGATGGGTTCCTTGCCCTCTGTCGTCATTTTTTCGTTGACCACATCGAGCATCTCCAAAAAAGACATTTCCGTGGAGATCTGCGGCGCAGCGATGGTTTCGAAATGGCCCTTTTCTTTCTGGTTTTTCTGGCGCCAGACCTTTAGGGTGAGATTGATATGCTTGCTCACTTGTAGCTCCTTTGCGTCAGGTGCACATTTTCAAATGTCAGGGGCTCTTTGTGCAGTTCGGGTGCCTTGCCAGTTCCCTTGTATTCCCAGGCCGCGACATGACAGAATTTTTCGTCGTCGCGCAAGGCTTCGTTCTCCGGCGTCTGATAGGCTTCGTTGAAATGGCCGCCGCACGATTCCTGGCGTTCCAGGGCATCGATGACCATCAGTTCGGCAAACTCCAGGAAATCGGCCACCCTCCCGGCCCGCTCCAGGCTCTGGTTGAAATCCTTTTCATCGCCGGGCACGGTGACGTTCTGCCAGAATTCGGCGCGCAGCGACTGGATCAAGCCACGCGCTTTTTCCAGCCCGGCATTATTGCGGGACATGCCGCAGTAGTCCCACATGATCGAGCCCAGTTGCCGATGGAAATCGTCCACGGTGCGCTTGCCCTTGATGGCAAGCAGCCTGTTGACGCGTTCCTGCACGGCCCGCTCACACGCGTCGAATTCGGGGGAGGAGGTGGCCGGGTTGAGTTTGGCGGAACCGGCCAGATATCCGCCGATGGTGTAGGGCAGGATGAAATAGCCGTCTGCCAGTCCCTGCATCAGGGCGCTGGCGCCCAGGCGGTTGGCGCCGTGGTCGGAAAAGTTCGCCTCGCCGATGACGAAAAGGCCCGGAATGTTGCTCATCAAGTTGTAATCGACCCACAAGCCGCCCATGGTATAGTGCACCGCCGGGTAGATCATCATGGGGGTGACATAGGGGTCTTCACCCGTGATCTTCTCATACATCTCGAACAGATTGCCATACTTGCGTTCGATCACGGCGCGTCCGTCGCGCTTGATGGCATCGGCGAAGTCCAGGTAGACTGCCAGGCCCGTGGCGCCCACGCCCTTGCCCGCATCGCACTGCTGCTTGGCGTTGCGCGAAGCCACATCGCGCGGCACCAGATTGCCGAAGCTGGGATATTTGCGTTCCAGGAAATAATCCCGCTCGTTTTCGGGGATCTGATAGGGCGGGCGCTTGTCCCCGGCCTTTTGCGGCACCCAAACCCGTCCGTCGTTGCGCAGGCTTTCACTCATCAGCGTCAGCTTGGATTGATAGGTGCCATGCACCGGGATGCAGGTGGGATGGATCTGGGTAAAGCACGGGTTGGCGAAAAGGGCGCCTTTCAAATAAGCCCTGTAAGCGGCGGTCACATTGGAGCCCATGGCGTTGGTGGAGAGGAAAAAGACATTGCCGTAGCCGCCGGTGGCCAGCACCACGGCGTCGGCCCCATGGCGTTCCAACTCTCCCGTTATCAGATTGCGCACGAGGATGCCTTTGGCGTGGCCTTTAACGATAACCAGATCCAGCATCTCGCGTCGCGGGAGAAGGGTGACCTTGCCGGCGCCGACCTGGCGCATCAGGCTGCTGTAGCACCCGAGAAGCAGTTGCTGACCTGTCTGGCCACGGGCGTAGAAAGTCCGTGACACCTGGGCGCCGCCGAACGATCGATTGGCCAGGAGCCCGCCGTAATCCCGGGCAAAGGGAATGCCCTGGGCCACGCAGTGATCGATGATGTGATTGCTGACTTGGGCCAGGCGGTAGACATTGGCTTCGCGGGCCCGGAAATCGCCCCCCTTGACCGTGTCGTAAAACAGGCGCCAGATGCTGTCCCCGTCGTTGGGGTAATTCTTGGCGGCGTTGATGCCGCCCTGGGCCGCGATGCTGTGGGCGCGTCGGGGGCTGTCCTGGAAGCAGAATGCCTTGACGTTGTAGCCCAGCTCGGCCAGGGTGGCCGCGGCCGAGCCTCCGGCCAGGCCGGTGCCCACCACGATGATATCGTATTTGCGCTTGTTGGCGGGATTGACCAGTTTGAGTTCGAAGCGATGGCGATCCCACTTTTCCGCAATTGGTCCTGTCGGAACCTTGCCGTCCAGCAACATGGGACTTCCTTTCTATTCTTGTTTAGGCACTGATGGAGATAAAAATGGGCAACAGACCGAAGCCAAGCCCGACCAGCAGAGCGAAGAGAATGCTCAAGGTCCGGATGGTCGGCATGTATTTCGGATGGTTGGCGCCCACTGTCTGAAAGGCGCTCCAGAATCCATGGCTGACATGCACGGCGACCACCACCATGGCGATGACATACAGTATCACATAGAGCGGACTGGCGAAGGCAGCGGAAACGATGTCGTAGATGGTGGTTTGGCTTTTGTCCACGAAGTGGAAATTAAGCAGATGGAAGATGACGAAGGCCAGCACCAATACACCCGTGTAAGGCATGGTGGCCGATCCGAGGGTGCGCCCGCCGGCACTTTTATTGATCTGGTATCTTTGGGGGCGGGCCTGAAAGTTTTGGTAAAAGAGCGTGAGGCCGGTGATGATATGAATCAGGGCGAAAAGGACCATGCCCCATTCGGCCACGACGAGCAATTTGCCCAGAGAGTGCAGGTGGGCGGCATAACTGTTGAAGGAATCGCTGCCGCCGTAGAGGGTCAGGTTGCCGGCCAGGTGGACGGCGAGAAAAAAACAAAAGAAGAATCCCGTGATGGCCATCAGCAGTTTTTTGCCGATGGACGAGGCGAACGTTGCCGCCAACCAGTTCATAGGTGCCTCCGCTATTTGGTTTTTGTGTCCGGCCGCTGGTGGGTCTTGAACCGTTTGATGCTAAGGAACAATTAACTGAAAACCGCGTGTAACCATGTGCCGTCGTCCGCCCATAACCGACGGTGGGATCCCTCGCCAGCCAGGGAGGGAAAGAAAAGAAACCTATGGAACTAGTGCGAGTGTGTCAAGAAAAAAGTCTCAGCCACCATTGATCCCTGGGGGTGCGCAGCAACTCCAGGGCCAGATCTTTGGCGGTCTGGGTTTTCAGCCGCTGTACCACATGGGGCAGCCACTGCTGGGGTGATTGATAGCCGAGGTCCTGCAGCGATTTCAGATCCACCAGAAGGGCCAACTGGTCCGCATCGCGGGCCAGCTTGGCTTCCAGCGTATCGCCGGCATTGAACTCCGATAACAATGATTCGATTTGCGCACCGAACGGCAACCCTGACAGGGCATCGGCCAAGGCCGCTGTTTCGTCTGTTTGAACATATCTCTTTTGGACATAGTTCATATCGCCGAGGCGCGCTTCGGGCAGATCATGAAACAGGCAAAGGGTCAGCAGTCGTTCTGCATCGGCCTGGGGCTCCAGTTTGGCTAGTACAAAGGCGATAAGCGTCGCTGCGTAAACGTGTTCGGCCACCGATTCGCGGCCGGCGCCCAGAAACTGGTAACCGCTGCGCGGGATTTGTTTAAGGAACAGGGCTTCGAAAATGAAGTTGGAAATGCCTTTCATGGGAACTCCTATGTACCTCGAATACAGGAGGAATATGTCATCCTGCATGTCGGTAAGGTTTTAATCGACGGGGACCTTATCAGAGGCAGGTCGCGCTGTCACTTCATTCATGAATATAATCAATTATCTTGACACATATTTCCCGTTTGTATAATTTACGCGTTCGAATCAATGGAGTCCTCATTCAAGCCGGCCCCAATGGGTGAACATGTTCAGATTCCGGGTAGAGGAGTTAAGTCTTCCACAGTTAAAGAGATCTCGCCGATTGTTAAAGTAAGACTCCCGGAAAAAAGCAGAAATGTAAAAATGATGGAGTTTTGAAATATGGCACGCCCGTGACGGCGGGCAATCATTGCAGGAGAGTGGCGATATGATGCAGTCCGAGATCGATATTATCCAGATCATCAGCAATGCCGGTTTCATGGTGAAAGGCATTTTGCTGCTGCTGTTGTTTTTTTCGGTGACCTCATGGGCCATCATCATTATAAAATGGCGTTACATCCACCGCGCTTTTCAGGAGTCTAACCGCTTCATCGAATATTTCTGGAAGAGCCGGGATCTGGCCAGCGCTTATGCCAAAGCCAAACAGTTGGACGGTTGCCCCGTGGCCCGCATTTTTCGAATTGGATATGTCGAACTCAAAAAGATCAGCCAGTCTTCCCGCGGTGCAGACGCCGGCGAAGATGTGTCCGGCGCCATGACCGGCCGCATCTCCGGTGCCGACAATGTAAAGAGAGCCCTGCGCAGGGCGATTACCAGCGAAACTACGCGTATGACCCAGATGGTGCCTTTTTTGGCCACCACGGGCAACACCACCCCCTTTATCGGGTTGTTCGGCACCGTATGGGGCATCATGAGTTCGTTCCATGGCATCGGATTGCGCGGTTCAGCCAGCCTGGCCGTCGTCGCGCCCGGTATTTCCGAGGCGCTGATCGCCACGGCCGCCGGCCTGGCGGTGGCGATTCCTGCGGTGATCGCCTTCAACTATTTTATGCAAAAAATCAGAGTGGTGGAGTCGGAACTGATCAGTTTTTCGGCCGACTTTCTCAATATCATCGACCGGGACATTCTGACCGGCGCGCATAGTTAACCGGTCGACCCAAGGATGGTGCCTTATGGCAATGGAAACCAATACGGATCGTCTGATGTCGGATATCAACGTCACCCCCTTTGTGGACGTGATGCTGGTCCTTTTGATTATTTTCATGGTAACGGCCCCCATGATGATGCAGGGTGTGGATGTGGCGCTGCCCGAAGCCACGGCAAAACCATTGGAGAGCCAGAAGGAAAACCTGGTGATCACCGTCGACAAGGATCAACAGGTGCATATCAACGACTTTGCCGTTGAACCGGACTACTTGAGGGAGAAGCTTGCCAAGATCCTCGAGAACCGGAGCGACCGTGAAGTATACTTCAAGGCCGACAAAGACGTCCCTTACGGCATGGTGGCCAAGGTGATGGCCGAGATCAAGGCCGCCGGCGTAGAAAAGCTGGGTATGGTCACCGTCCCGGCGGAAGAAGATGCACGCCGGGAGCAAAAAAAATAAGCATCCGGGAATGAGCTCAATCGCTATGGCATATACAGACAGCGACCAACGCCATCCCCTGTTTTGGCCCTTCGTGATCAGTTTTGTGGGGCACATGGTCTTTTTCGCGTGGATGATCTATGTCCCCAAACCGGATTTCGAACCCCCTTCCTTCGGGCCGGTGATCAGCGTGCAGATGGTGGAGATGCCGGCCAGCGGCCCGGAGGCTGAAAAGACAGCCGAAAAAGCGGGTGAAAAAGCGCCGGTGATGGAAAAACCAAAACCCGAAGAAGCAAAGCCGGCAGAGGAGGCCAAAGCAAAACCGGTCCAGGAAGCCGAAGTCTCCATCGCCCCCCCTCAACCCAAAGCCAAAGTCGCCCTCAAGTACAAGACGTTCAAGACCCAAGAGGTGTTGAAAAACGCCATGGAGCGTTTGGAAAAGAAGGTGGATACGGAGCCGCCCAAGGCGCTGGAAGATACCATCAAGCGGCTGCGGGAGCAGGTGGACAAAGAGGGCAAGGCCCAGTCCACCAGCGACAACGTTGTGGAGGGAACCGGTGCGGGGCAGAAGGGGGCCTATTCCCCCGGAGGTACCCAGGAAGGCGATGCGGTCGATATCTATCGACTGGAAGTCGCTTATGCCATCAACAAGAACTGGGCTTTTTCCGACCAACTGGCCGGCAATGGAGATAAGCTCCAGGTGCTGATCTACTTCAAAGTACTTCCCGACGGGACTATCGAAGACATCAACTACAATGATCGGTCGGGCAATCCCTATCTGGATGAATCGGCGTATAAAGCCATTGTAAAGTCGAGCCCGGTGAAACCCTTTCCGCCGGGGTTCAATCAACCCTATATCGTTGTGGGGCTGCGCTTTACCCCCCAGGGCGTTCAATAAGGGGTGCCTTGGATGAGAGATATGCGCTTGCCTGATCGGGCAGGCGACGATTGCAGCGGTCTGAACCCGATGGACTCAAATGTGTGGGAGCATATGCGAATTTCGAAAACAGCAACTGCCATCATCTTGTTGGTCATACTGTCGTTACCATCCATGGCCATGGCGCAGATCCGCTATATCGATCTGACCAACCCCTTCATGCGGAAGATCCCCATGGCGATTCCCGTCTTCAAGGCCATGACCCCCTCCTCCGCCGAAACCCAATTGGTGGAGGGCATATCCGATCAATTGGCCGCCATGTTGGATTTCACCGGATATTTCAAAATGCTGGACCGCGGTTCCTTTCTCTTTGATCCGCGGACCGGGGGGATAACACCGGAGACAATCAACTTCGGCAACTGGACCACCGTGGGGGCCGAAATGCTCATCACCGGCGGTACCCTGGTGGAGCAGGGGGGGGCGCTGGTGCTGGAAATGAGATTGTACGACACCTTCAAGGGCACCATGGTCGTGGGGAAGCGCTATCGTGGAACGATTCAAGACCAGCGCGCCATGATCCGTCGATTCTGTGCCGAAGTGATCCAGGCCCTCACCGGCCGCCCCGGCATTTTCGACAGCCAGCTTGCCTTCGTATCCAACGGCACCGGTAACAAAGAAATCTATATTTGTGATTTCGACGGGGCCAATGTACGTCAGGTGACCAACAAACGCAGCATTTCCACCGCGCCCTCTTGGAGCTGGGACGGACGGTACCTGGCATACACATCCTTTGCCCGCGGTCCATCCCAGATCTACGTGCGTGACATAAAGAGCGGCGCCGAAACCCGTTTCACCTTCAGCGGCGTCCAGATCGCTCCCATGTGGGTGCCGGGTCGATTCGAGCTGGCGGCGACCCTATCCATAGCGGGCGACGAGGAAATTTATCTATTGACCGGTGGGGGGAAAATGATTAAAAGGTTGACCGAAAGTCCGGGGATTGACGTTGAGGAAACCTGGTCACCCGATGGGAAAATGATGGCGTTCACATCCAAAAGAGCTGGTACGCCTCAAATTTTCATACAGGATTCGAGCGGTGACCACGCCCGCCGGCTGACGTTCCAGGGACAATATAACACCCAGCCCAGCTGGTCCCCCAAGGGCGACAAAATCGCATACACATCTTTGGAAGCAGGACAACAAAACATCTACGTCATTGACGTCGAGGGTAATAACCCAATCCGTTTGACCTACAATCAAGGAGACAACGAGGCCCCCACCTGGGCACCTGACGGCAGTCTTATTGCTTTCAGCTCTACCCGTGAGGGAAGATCACGCATCTATGTAATGACAGCTTTTGGAACCGACCAGCGACGTCTGCTGGTTTTACCCGGTGAGCAGAGAGCCCCTGAGTGGTCTCCGAACATTTCACCTTAACGCTATTTGGCATTGAAAGAGAATCGAACAACAGAAGGAGGAGAAAAATGAGGAAAAACGTTTGGTTGGTGTTGTTGATGGTCGTCGTTTTGCCGGCAATGCTGTTCACGGTATCCTGCGCGAAAAAGAATGTGGAAGCTGCTCCGGCCGTAACGCAGCCTACTGACACCAGCGCCCAGGATCAGGCTGAAAAAGATCGTCTGGCAGCCGAAGCGGCCGCCATGCACGAAGCTTTCAAAGCCTTCACCGCCGAGGACATCCACTTTGATTTCGACAGCTCCGCCCTGCGTCCGGACGCTCAGGGGATTCTGCAGCAGAAAGCCAATCTGCTCATGAAAAATCCTGAAGTCAAAGTGACCATCGAAGGCCATTGCGACGATCGCGGCACCGAAGCCTACAACATGGCTCTGGGTGAACGCCGCGCAGAATCCGCCAAAGCCTTCCTGGTCAATCTGGGCGTCTCCGCCGGTCGTCTGTCGACCATCAGCTACGGCGAAGAAAAACCCTTGGACCTGGGCACCACCGAAGAAGCTTATGCCAAAAACCGTCGCGCCCATTTCGTGATCGAATAGTTCCCTTACCAGCGCGAGCATAAGCCGCATCTTGTCCAGTCAAGATCGACTGCATTGAAAAGGGCAGCCAGCCGGAAGCAAAGCTTTCGTCTGGCTGCCTTCAACGCAGCATCCCCCATCCGCACAGTCGTGCCGATGACCAACGCAAAAACAAATTTGGTCGTGACACCATGAAAAGAATATTCTTCGCTATTGCAGGCCTCTTCATTTGCTGCTGGCTCGTAGCGTGTGCGAGTCAGAAAGATGTGCTTATCCTCGACGAACGTCTGATGGTGCTGGAGCGCCAGAATCAGGAGCTGCAAAAACGAGTGAAAACCGATCTGGTGTCCAGCCAGAGCACCGAATCCACCCTGCGCGGGCAGTTTGCCGGCATTGCCGCCGACATGGAATCCCTCAAGCAGGACACCCGTGTCCTCTCTGGTCGTATCGATGAGATCACCCACAACCTGGACCGCAAGGCTACGGCTTCCGACGGGGATCTGAAGGTGCGTCTGGATATTATCGAAGAGCGCCTGGCTCAGATCGAGCGTTATCTGAATCTGGAGGCATCCGGGGCCAAGGCACCGGCGGCCGCCAAGCCCGAGGGGACAACTGCGGCCGTTGCTGCACCGAACACCGGGACCAAGGAACTCAGTGCGGATCAGCTATATGCGCAAGCCAAAGCCGCCTTTGATGCCGGCCAGATCGAAAAAGCGCGGCAGGGCTTCCAGCAGCTGCTCAAGACCTACCCCAAATCGGAAAATGCCGACAATGCCCAGTTCTGGATCGGCGAAACCTATTTCAACGAGAAGTTCTACGAGAAGGCCATTTTGGAATACCAGGTGGTCGTCGAAAAATACCCCAAAGGCAATAAGGCGCCGGCGGCCATGCTCAAGCAGGGCTACGCCTTCATCCAACTCAATGATAAAGCCAATGCACGCTTGGTATTGAAAGAGGTCGGCAAAAGATACCCCAAAAGCAATGAAGCCAAAATTGCTGCTGAAAAGTTGAAAGAGCTGTAATCCGAATTATCCTGACGGGCTGCCTTGCTACAGGGGTGACTTGCAGAGGCGGATCGATGCGCGTTTGAAGCAGGCAAGCCATGAACATCAAAGTAGTGGGTGTTGATCCGGGCCTGGCCGCCACCGGCATCGGTATCGTCACGGGCAGCGTTCACAAGGTGAATGGTTACGCGTTCGGCGCGATTCGCACCTCCCCCCAAAGCAGCCAGGGCTCCCGTCTGGAGCGCATTTACTCCCGTCTGTGCGACTTGATCAACGATGAAAAACCGGACCTGATGGTCATCGAAGATGTCTTTTCCTCGGACGAATTTCCCCAGTCGGGAATCAACCTGGGAAAGGTCTGCGGTGTCATTCTGCTGGCGGCCCACCAGGCCGGCATCGATGTCCACGCCGTGGCCGTGCGTGAGGCCAAACAAGTGCTCACCGGCAATGGCAACGCCAGCAAAGAGCAACTCGAACAAGCGGTACGCCGTTCTCTTGGCTGCGTTCAGCCTATCCGGCCCTACCATGCTTCCGACGCTTTGGGGCTTGCTCTCATCGGTCTGTTTCGTTATGCTGGCCTTCGACTGGATCGTACGGTGCGCTCCAAGGGAAACAAAACCTGATGATTGCTTATATGGAAGGTCGGCTACTCAAGAAGGATGCCGACCGAATACTGCTGCTCGCCAACCAGGTGGGCTATGAAATCATGGTTCCGGCCTTCGTGCGCGACGCGCTCAATGCAAAGAAGATCGGCGAGGAAGTGGCATTGCACATTTATTGGCATCAGACTGAGCACCAGCCCAAACCGGTCCTGATCGGCTTTCACCTGGAAGCGGAAAAAGAGTTTTTCCAGCACTTCATCTCGGTCGATGCCATTGGCCCCATCAAAGCGGCCAAAGCCATGACCATTTCCGTACGTGAAATCGCCAATGCCATTGAGTCGGGCGATTTGGACCGGTTGAAATATTTGAAAGGAATCGGGCCCCGCACTGCCCAGAAGATCGTCGCTACCTTGCGCGGCAAGGTGGGCAAATTCGCCCTGATCCGGAAAGAGGAGACGTCTGCCGAGGCCCCCGCGCCGGAGGATTTCATCGAACCGGTCATGGAGGTGCTGGTCGGCCAACTGGGTCACAAGCCCGCAGATGCCAAGCGTATGATCGCCCAGGCGCTCAAGCGCAATTGCAGCATTGCTTCCCCCGAGGCGCTTTTCGATGAAGTATATCGAGGCGAGCGAATATCCGACGGGAGCTGATTCGAAGGTGATATTAATCCGCAATGAGTGACGAGCTGCTTACACGCGGCACCAGCGATTTGAGCGCGGTCGCCGGCACATGCCAGCCCGAAGATGAAGGGCCGGAGATGCCCTCCTTGCGCCCCGAGCGCCTGTCGGATTATGTGGGCCAGCGCGAAGTGGTCGATACCCTCAAGATCGCCATCGAGGCCGCCTTGTACCGGAGTGAACCTCTGGAACACGTGCTGTTCCATGGCCCGCCGGGATTGGGAAAGACCACCTTGGCGCATATCATCTCCCAAGAGATGGGCGGCCGCCTCACGGTGACCTCCGGACCCGCAATGGAAAAGGGCGGCGACCTGATCGGTATCCTCACCCACCTGGAGGAGGGCGATATCCTGTTTATCGATGAAATTCATCGCATGCCTAAAACCGTGGAGGAGTTTTTGTATCCCGCCATGGAGGACTTCGCGGTGGATTTTGTTTTCGATAAAGGCATCCATGCCCGCAGCCACCGCTACCGTCTCAATCGATTTACGCTGGTGGGTGCTACCACCCGGGTGGGTTTGCTCTCCGCACCGCTGCGCGATCGCTTCGGATTGTTCCGCAGCCTCGATTTCTATGGCACCGATGATTTGATACAAATCATCCGGCGCTCGGCCCAAATTCTGGAGGTCGCCATCGACGATGAGGGCGCCCATGCCCTGGCCTTGAGATCGAGAGGCACGCCGCGCATCGTCAACCGGCTGCTCAAAAGGGTTCGAGATTATGCCCAGGTACGTGGCGACGGCCGCATCGATCGAACGATCGTGGAGGCCGCGCTGACCTTGGAAGGCATCGACGACAAGGGGTTGACGGGCCTGGACCGGCGATATCTCAAAACCATCATCGACTACTACCATGGCGGTCCGGCGGGCATCGAAGCCATCGCCGCCACCCTTCAGGAGGAGGCGGACACCCTCGTGGATGTCGTCGAGCCCTTTTTGCTGAAAATGGGTCTGGTGGCGCGCACCTCCTCGGGCCGCAAGGCTTCGGAAGAAGCCTACCGGCATTTGGGATACGCCGTTCAGAAACGATTGTTCTAGAAATCGCGGACGGCGTTTCATCGCTCCAATCCTCAACTAATGGATGCAGCCTATGGCCATCATCACGCTTCTCAGCGATTTCGGTACCCAGGACGAATATGCGGGGGTCGTTAAGGGAGTCATGCTCGGCATCAACCCGGCCGCCACACTGGTGGACATCAGCCACCATGTGCCGCCCCAGGCGATCCCGCAGGCCGGTGATATGCTCAAGGCGGCCTTTGGGTGGTTCCCCAAAGGCACTGTCCATGTCGCGGTGGTGGATCCAGGCGTGGGCAGCCGGCGGGCCATTCTGGCCGCGCGGCACGCGGGACATTTGTTCGTGGCCCCGGACAACGGCCTGCTCAGCTTCATCTGGGGTGACCATCCGCCGGAAGCCTTGGTGCGGGTGGAGAACAGTCGCCTCTTCCTTCATCCGGTGAGCGCCACTTTTCAGGGTCGGGATATCTTCGCGCCAGTGGCTGCCCATTTGTCTCTCGGCATGGCGTTGACGGAAATCGGACCGGTAGTGGATTTTTCGCAGGTGACACGTTTTGAACGTCGTCGGCCGCGGGAGACGACGGACGGCGAAATTGTCGGAGAGGTGTTAAGCGCCGATCGGTTTGGCAACCTGCGTACCAATATCGATGCGCCGCTTTTGGATCGGCTGCGCGCGGGAGACGCCAGAAGGCAGCTGATGGTGCGGATCGGTGAACATCGGATCGAGGGCATGTCGAGCCACTATGCCCAAAAGGAAAAAGGGGGACTGATGGCGCTGGTGGGCAGCCGCAATCAACTGGAGATCGCCGTCAATGGTGGCAGCGCCGAGCGCTTATTCCCTGAATTCAACGGCTTGGAGGTTCGCGTGTGCATGGTTCCGCGCACCGGGTCATTGAAGCCATAACCTGCAATGGCTCCAGCTTTTTGAGGTAGTCGATGCCATGGTAAAATTGCGGCGGAAAAAAGCGGAATCCGGATCGCTGGGCAAGGGCCAGCGTTATTCGAGTATCATGCTGGTGGGCGAGCGCGGCCGTGTAATTCCCTTTCGGCGTTTCAAATTGATCGCCGTCTCGATCATTGCCCTGGCATGCCTCAGCCTGTCGGCCCTGGCGGTCATCGCATTTCTGTATGTCCAGCAATCCGAAACCATCGGCCGCCTGCAACGCGAGGCGGATGGATTGCGCCGTGAAACTGCCCAATTAAAAGACGAAAAGGATGTGCTGCAGGCCAAGCTGGTGATCTACGAGATGCAAAAGAGCCCAGAGGCAGTCCCGAAACCCAAAGCCAAAGAGATCGCCCAGGCGGCCCCGCAAGCAGCCACTGCGGCGCCCGAAGCGACTCTGGCGGCCACTGGCGCCCCTGCGCCGGATCCGGTGCCCGCCGCGGCCACCCCCACCAGCACCCCCAGCATCAACTGGGTTCTGGATTTACAGCGATTTGACGCCGCCTACGATGCGCGGCGGGAGCTGATCCGCTTCACCGTTCGCGTGGTGAACAAGACTACCCCCAGGCAGAGCTTTTCGGGCCGTATGGTTTTAGTGCTGAAACAAACCGGAACACCGCCCAGGAACTGGCTTTCACTGCCCAGCGGGCCGCTGGACGGAGGCAAGCCTGGCGGCCAGTCGGGTCAGGCATTTACGGTTCAAAATTATCGTACCATGGACTTCAAGCTGTACAAGCAACGCCCGCCTGTCGGTTACGATACGGCCACCGTCTTCATTTTCCTGAGCAACGGTCAGCTGGTATCCTCACAGGATTTTGGCTTCAAGATCGAGCTGCCGCCAACCCCAAAGCCGACGCCGATGCCAACGCCGACACCCACGGTGGAATCGACACTAATGCCGACCCCGACCGTTCAGATAACGCCGTCGCCCCCTTTGCCGACGCCGCCGACGGCGACACCCCCGGGTGTTGGAGGTTTGAAAAGCGGTATCGGTGCAGACAGCCTGCCTGCTGCCGACAACAAGGCAGAAGCGCCCAACCAGGTGCAGCCACAGGCCACCGTTGCGCCGGGCGTAGCCTATCCGGTGGTTCCCAGTCCGGCACCTGTGTCGGAAAAGCGTCCGGAAGCGGAGCCCACACGCTGAAAGAGTGCCACCCAAGTCACAAGGAGAACGGTGAGTGAAAAACGACGAAAAAAAATTTTCGATCATTGACGAAGGTTTTACGGTGGAGGGGACCGTAGTCGGCAAGGGCCGCCTGGTGATCAAGGGGGTCGTCAAGGGTTCCTTGACCGGCGATAATGTGGTCATCGCCGAAGAGGGGGCCGTATATGCCGATGCCAAGGCCAACATTATGACCGTAGGCGGACTTTTCGATGGCAAGGTGGAGGTGGCCAAGGAGTTGGTGGTGCTCGCCACCGGAAAATGCTCGGGACAAATTGCATGCAATGATCTGGTGGTGGAGGCCGGCGGTTTGCTCAACGCCACCGTGGCTTGCAAGGCGCAAAAATCCGGTCCTGCATGAATCGACGGCTCGGGCAGCATTTTATAATGGCCTAACGCTCATATTCCACTTGACTTACTGAACAAAGTCAATTAGGAAGGCTGGATTCTGAACTACGAGCAGGAGTGAAACCGTGAAAAAGTACACATACAGTGCCAAACCTTCAGACAATCCAGGTCGCTGGTGGGTGGTCGACGCCGACGGCCTGGTGCTGGGCCGCCTGGCCTCTGAAATCGCCTCCCGTCTGCGGGGGAAACGCAATCCCATGTACACCCCCCATATGGATATGGGGGATTCGGTGATCGTGATCAACGCCGAGAAAATCAAGCTCACCGGGCGTAAACTCGAACAAAAGACCTACTACCGGCATAGCGGTTACATGGGCGGTCTCAAATCCATCACCGCACGCAAACTGATGGAAAAGCGCCCTGAAGATGTGATCCGCAACGCCGTGCGCGGCATGTTGCCCAAGAACAGCCTGGGCCGCCAGATGTGCAGGAAGCTCAAGGTGTACACCGGCAAAGATCATCCCCACAGCGCCCAGCAGCCCGAAACCATGACCCTTTAATCGGAACTTTAAAATAACAGCGGGAAATTTCTATGGCACAGGAAAACGTTTATTACGCCACAGGCAAGCGCAAGAATGCCATCGCCAGAACCTGGATCACCCCTGGCAAAGGGGAGATCAGCATCAATGGCCGGACCCTGGAAGATTATTTCCGGGTTTACACCGCCAAGACCATCATCACCCAGCCGCTGATGCTGACCAACAATCGCGAGAAATTCGATATCAAGATCAAAGTGCTGGGCGGCGGCGTGATCGGTCAGGCCGGCGCCATCCGGCACGGCATCACCAAGGCGTTGATCGCCTATGACGCCGAGCTGCGTTCGGTTCTGAAAAGAGCCGGTTTCGTGCGCCGCGACCCGCGCGAAAAAGAACGCCAGAAGTATGGCCAAAAGGGTGCTCGCGCCCGCTTCCAGTTCTCCAAGCGCTAATATTCCAGGACTCGGAAAAGTCAGGCTTCCAGGGAATCGGTGGTTTCCGCCGATTCCCTTTTTTCATTGGCCCATCTGTATTGTGGCTACTTTAACGCTTCATTTTTAAGGCAGCAGCGCACAAAGTGGCCTGGTGCCACTTCGCGCAGTCCCAGTATTTGTCCCTGGCAAGCCGCAGTGGCATCCGGGCATTGTTCGCCGAATCGGCATGCAGTGGCGGCGATGCTGCTACGGTCCGTGGCCAACGATTTGCTTTTCTCGGATGTTTTGCTCCCGGGAATGGCGGCGAGCAGTTTGAGGGTGTACGGATGACAGGGCGAGTCGAAGAGCGCTCCGGCGGGTGCCGCTTCCATGATCTGCCCGCGGTACATCACGCAGACATGATCGCATATATAGCTCACCACATTCAGGTCATGGGAAATGAAGAGATAGCTCAGTCCCAGTTCCTGCTGTAGATCCTTCAGCAGGTTGATGATCTGGGCTTGGATGGAGACATCCAGGGCGGAGATGGGTTCATCGCAGAGAATCAGTCGTGGGGATACACTTAATGCCCGGGCGATGCCCACCCGTTGACGCTGGCCGCCGCTGAACTCATGGGGATAGCGATCGGCACTGGCCTTGGGCATGCCCACCATATCCAACAGTTGTTCGATGCGACGACGCTGGTCGGCCTTGGACCGGATGCCGGCCATGCGTACACCTTCGCCGATGGATTGAGCCACCGTCATGCGTGGATTCAATGAGCTGTAAGGATCCTGGAAGATCATCTGAATGCGTTTGCGCAGAGGCTTGAACGCCTGCTCGTCCAGGTCCGTGATCTCGCTGCCCTCGAAGATGATGCGGCCGCTGTCCGGCGGGAGCAGCCGCAGGATGAGCCGGGCGACCGTCGATTTGCCGCAACCGCTTTCACCCACCAGCCCCAGGGTCTGGTGGGGTTGGATCTCCAGATCCACGCCGTCCACCGCTTGGATCGAACCGCCCTTGCGCTGCAAGAATCCCCGATGCACTGCAAATGACTTTTTCAGCTCCTGCACCTGGAGAATGGGAGGTGTCTCTACGCTCATGCCGAATCCCTTTCCATGCCGTAAAGAATAGGGCAGCGGGCCAGGTGGCCTTCGCCATAATCGCACATCTCCGGAAATGCATCGACACATGAGGGGCGCCGATGGGGGCAGCGCGGATGAAACGGACAGCCGCTGGGTTTGTAGGCAGGATGGGGCACGCTGCCCGGTATGCTGTAAAGGCGCTGTCCGCGCTTTTCCCGGGTCGGGAGCGAATCCAGCAAAGCCATGGTGTAGGGGTGGCGTGGGTTATTGAAAATATGGCCTGTGGTGCCCTGTTCGAAGATCATGCCGGCGTACATCACATATACACGGTCGGCGATGGTGGCCACCACCCCCAGATCGTGGGTGATATACTGGATCGCCATGCGGGAGTGCTGCTGCAAACGTTTGAGCAGCTGGAGGATCTGGGCCTGAACAGTTACATCCAGGGCCGTAGTGGGCTCGTCGGCGATCATCAGCTCGGGGCCGCAGGCCAGTGCCATAGCTATCATCGCCCGCTGGCGCTGGCCGCCGCTGAGCTGGTGGGGGTAGTCGTCTATCCGTTTCCCAGGATCGGTGATGCCCACGTCCTCCAGCAGTTGGATGGTGCGACGTCTGGCATCGGCGGTGGTGACCGCCTCGTGTACCAGAATGGCTTCACTGATCTGATCGCCGATGGTGAAGACCGGATTCAGCGAGGTCATTGGTTCTTGAAACACCATGGCCATCCGTTTGCCCCGCAGTGCGCGCAGTCCGGAAGAGGGCATCTCCAGCAGTGATTCGCCGCCGAAGAGGATGCGGCCGCCGGCGATGCGGGCCGGCGGCTGGGGCAGAAGCCCCATGACCGCCAGGGCCGTCACTGTCTTGCCACAGCCGGACTCTCCAACGATACACACCGTCTCCCCATTTCGGATTTCGAAATCGACGCCATCCACAGCCCGGGAGACAGGCCCGTCGCCGTGGAACTGGACCCTCAGGTCTTCAACTTTCAGGACGATGTCGGTGGATGACGCCATGCAGGCTGGTGTTCCTCTCAATTTCTTTCGCGTAATTTGGGGTTCAAAATGTCGCGTAGGCCTTCGCCGAAAAGGTTGAAGGCCAGCAGCACGATCAGAATCACGATGCCCGGCGCGAAGGTCAGCCAGGGGGCATCGAAAATAAAGTCCTTGCCGTCCGAAAGAATATTGCCCCAGGTGGCATGGGGCGGCGGTACGCCGAACCCCAGAAAGCTCAATCCCGCCTCGGTGAGCATGGCCGAGGCGATGCCCAGGGTGGCGGAGACCAGTACCGGTGCCAGGGCATTGGGCATGATGTGTCGGAAGATAATATGCAGATCGCTGAGCCCCAGGGCACGCGCCGCGGCTACGAAATCCTGCTCGCGCAGGGAGAGAAATTCGGCCCGCACCAGGCGGGTGGTGCCCATCCAGCTGGTCAGGCCGATGACGATCATGATGGTGTAAAGGCTCGGGGGCAGCAGTGCCACAACGGTAAGAATCAGGAAGAAGGACGGGAAGCAGAGCATGATGTCGACGGCCCGCATGACCAGATCATCCACCCCGATGGCTGTCCAGCTGAGCCAGCGCAGCAAAACAGGGGTGGGTTCGCCGCGTCTCCGGCGCCGCCAGGCATAGAAAGCCCACCCTGCCAGGGCGCCGGCGGCGGCCAGCAGTGCCGCCAACGGCTTGGCAGCAAGCGCCAGGATGGGTGCGGCGACCACCAGGGACCAGGAGAGGATATGGCCCACTCGGATCGCACGCTGGCCGAAATAGCCTGCCAGGCCGCCCAGCACGATGCCGATGAGCACAGAGATGCCCACTGCAACGAATCCGACGGTCAGGGATACCCAGGCGCCCTGCAGCATGCGGGCAAACACGTCCCGCCCCAAATCGTCGGTGCCGAGAAGATATCTCCCCAGGATCGGGGCGGTCCCGGAAACCACCGTTTCCGGGATGGGCACCGACATGGGGGGCCGCAGTTTTTCCTGAAGCCGCACCTGGGCCGGGTCGAGCACCGGCTTGCGTCCGGAGGTCAGCAGCATCCCGGCAACGGCAATGATGAAGAATATCGCGAAGATCACCAACCCCGAAAAAGCCATCCGGTTCTTGCGCAACAGGCGCCACGTCTCCGACCACGGTGACCGCGAAGGCGGCATCAAATCCAGATCCAGAACCGTTTGGGGCGTGTGGGCCGTTGTAATCGTCTTCATAATCGAATCCTGGGGTCCACGACCATGTAAAGCAGGTCGGAAATAAAGGTCCCGGCCAGCACCAATACACCCGTGATGAAGTTGAGGGTCAGGATGACCGGATAGTCTCTGGCCAGGATGGCCTCATAGGCCATGCGGCCCATACCGGGCCAGCCGAAGATCGATTCGATGATCACCGATCCGCCGATCAGGCCGGGCAACATCAAGCCGAACATGGTGACAAAGGGCAACAGGGCATTGCGCAGGGCGTGGCGGTAGTAAACACCGTCGTAGGACAAGCCCTTGGCCCGGGCGGTGCGCACATAATCCATGCCGATGATCTCCAGCATCTGACCGCGCACATAGCGGGAGAGAACGGCGATGCCACCGGTGGCCCCCAGGATGGATGGCAGCACCAGGTGCCAGACCCGGTCCATGAACAGAACCATGACCGAATCGGAGGTCACGCCGAAGGTCTGCATGTCGATCACCGGCACATTCAGGTGTGTGACCACCAGGATGATCAAGACATAGGCGAAGAAGAACCCCGGCACGGAGATGAGTACGTAGGACAAGAAGGTGGTGCTCTTGTCGAACGGACCGTTGCGTTGGATGGCCGCGCGGATGCCCATGGGAAAGGAGAAGGTCCAGGTGAGCAGCGTGCCCAGGATGAAAAGCGGCAGGCTGTTGAGAAAACGCTCATAGATTTTTCCCAGCACCGGCCGGCTGTCCTTCCAGGAGACGGTCTTTCCGGTGAAGAGGTCACGGTAGAAGAGCAGGTATTGGATGTGCAGGGGTTTGTCCAGATGGAACTGCTGGCGCATGCGTTCCACGACTTCACGGGTAAACTTGGGGTTGAGCGGGTCGATCTGGCTGGGCTGGCCGGGCGCCAGGTGGATCACCAGGAAGGAGACGACCGAAACGAAGAAAAGCGTAATCGATTTTTGAACGACGCTTCTGCCGAAAAATGCGATCATCGGTGCTCCTTACCCTCAGGGGGTGGCCTCCGGAGAATGGGACAGCTTGATCCACTGATTGAAGTAATAGGTATAATTGCCCGTTTTCGTGGGAGTGATGGGTTTGATCTCGACCCGACCGTCGGGCAGGTTGATCTGCCGGACGATGCGCTTGTCCAGCAAGGCCGTCCAACGCTTCACGTACAAGAAAGTATAGGGTTGCGCCTCGGCGATGATTTCGTGCAGCCGATGGCAATAGGCCACCTGCTGCCGGTGGTCGTATTCCTGGCGGATTTTGAGGATCAGGTCGTCGGCCTCCGCGTTTTTGAAGCCCACGAAGTTGAGCTGGAAAGGGCCGCTCTGGCTTGAGTGCCAGATCTGGTAGAGATCCGGGTCGAAGCCCATGGACCAGCCGAGAATCAGGGCATCGAAATCCAACTGATTGACCCGCTTCTCCACGAAGACCGACCACTCGAGCAGGTCCGTATTGACTTCGACGCCGATCTGCTTCCAGGCATCTTGGGCGACGGCCAGTATCGCTTTGCGTTCAGGATTGCCGTTGTTGGTGATCAAGGTGAAGGCCAGGCGCCGTCCATTTTTTTGCAGAACGCCGTCGGGCCCGGGTTGCCATCCGGCTTCGGCCAGCAGCTTCAAGGCGCCCTGAGGATCGTAGGGCAGGGGCTTGACATCATGGTTGTAGTAATCGGTCTGCTTGGGAAAGGGGCCGGTGATGCGCTCACCCTGCCCGTAGAGGACATACTTGATGATCTGGTTGGTATCGATGGCCATGCCCAGAGCCCTGCGCACACGCGGGTCGTCGAAAGGCGGCCGACGAAGGTTGTAGCCGATGTAGCTGTAGCCCAGGGCCGTGCCCGAAAAGGGATGGAAACGCTCGTCCCGGCTGAGGCGGGCCACCTGGTGCGGCAGTACATTGTAATCGTCCACCGTCCCGGCATAGAACTCCATCTCCTGGGTCAGGGGGTCGGGAATAATGCGCATGGCGTATTGGTGATAGTTCGGTGCACCTTCCCAGTAGTCCTCAAATCGTCTCAACCGCAAATAGCGGTCCGATTGCCACTCCTCGAAGACAAAGGGGCCGCTGCCCACGGGGTGCCGGTTGAAATCGCTTTTTCGCAGTGTGAATTCCCCGGGCTTGAGCCCTTTGGCTGTTGCCTCGGTTTGCAGGTGCGCATCATCGAGAAGGTGAGCGGGAAGGATGCCCATGGCCCAGGTGCCCAGCGCCGGTGAATAGAGGCGCTTGTAGACAATGCGCACCGTCAGCGGATCGATCGCCGCCACGGATTGTACCGGTTCGAAATCGGGAATGCGCGGGGAGATGTTCCTGGGGTTCATGATGGTATTGTAGGTGAACAGAACATCGGCGGCAGTCAAGGCATGACCGTCGTGAAAGCGGACATTGGGGCGCAAGTGGAATTCGATGACCGGATTGTGGACTGTCGCCGGCAACACCTGGCGCGCAAGTTCGAGGTGGCTGTCCGATGAAAGGGGCGCATCAGGGGTAACGTAAGGAGCGGGATCGAAGCTGGAGAAATATTCCGGTCCGAGCAATACCGCCAGATGATCGAAGAGCAGCTGATCGACGCGGTCCAAAGTGAGTCGGATGCGTGCCGGTGCCTGGATGCGAAGGGTTACTTGCTTCTGGGCGGAAGGCGCCCCTATCGTGACAGTCTGGGTGCTGGATTCAGGCGGCAGCAGCGCAATATCTTTGACATGATCCCAGGCCGCCCCCTCCTGACGCAGGCTTTCGCTCAATTTTGCCACGAGGGTGGTCCCATCCACCCGGCCCCAACGGGCTGTGGCCGCCTTATCGTTTAAATGGAAATAGGCCTGCTCGTAGATGCGCCAACTCTCCGCCACACGGCCACGGAAATTCAGATTTTCATCGTAATCGAGGAGCCCTTCGAAGATCAGTCCGTTGATTTGACCGCTGCTGCTGTCCGCGGCAAGCACGGGGTTGAGCAGGTTGGCGTCGCCTCCGGCAGCGGTGATGAACTGGCGCAGACGGCCCGGGTTGCCGCGGGTCTGGGCATCATAGCTGGGCACCCAGAAAAAGGAACTGAGCAACACCAGCGATATCAGCGTAGGCGCAAAAATCAAAACACGGCGTATGTTCATAGCGGACAAACCACTCTTTGAAGGTATCTGAAAGGTCAGGGGGGTACAACGGCCTCAACCGGCGTGTGCCCTGGCACGAGGTGAACCGCTACGATCTGATGACATCAGGAATGGCACCCCGGGGGAAATGGCAGCATCCGTTTCCCCCGAGCCAGAAATGGAATATCGACGGTCTACTTCTCCGGGGAGGCTTGTTTTGCTTCCTTCGGAGCGCCCTGTTCCGCTTTTTCCGGGTTGGCGCCGGCATTGCCTTCCGGGGTCTTGGCTTCCAAAGCGGACAATGATGCGCGAACGGCAGTGATCCTCTGGCTGAGCGCTTCCACCTGGGACGGCTCGGTGGTGAGCTCCTGGACTTCCTTGAGCGCCTGCAATGCCGATTGCAGCGATGGGATGGTGCCCTTGCTGATGTCGATTTCGGCCTTGTAGGTCAGGGAGAGGCGGTGGATGTTGTCCATGCGGGTTTGCACCGCCGCACGCACCTCTTTTGATAGGGCGTATTCCCGGGCGCGCTGGAGGTAATCGCCGATGGCCTTGTAGTCGGGCAGACCGGAGACATCCAGCAGCGCATCGGCCTTTCCGATGTAATAGTCGCATAGAATGGGGTATATCTCTGCGCGGCCGTAGGACGACTTGATGGCGGCCGCCGGCTCGACACCATGCAGTACCGCGACGAACGTTTTGCCGGTGGGTGAGAAGGTCCCGCGCCAGATCTCGATGGCGCCTTTTTTGGGTATCACGAAATATTTGCCGCTGTTGTTAAAGCTGCCCCACATGATCAAGAGAAAAATGGTCAGCACCGCGGCGATTCCCAATTTGATAGAACGCCAGCCGGAATCGGCCGGAGCGGGTTGGGCTTTGGCCGGAGTCGGCTGGACCCGGCTCTCCTCTTTGGGCGGAGGCGTGGCCATGACCGGTTGGGGGGCTGCCGGCGCCGGCACAACCGATGGTGTGGCAGGCGCCTGCTTCTTTTGTTCGGGTTGCTCAAGCGCAGGGGCCGGTGCGGGCGCAGTTGCTTCCACGGGAGGCGTTGCGACGGCCTGGATTTCGGGAGCAGAGGCGGCAGGAGCTTCGTCCGGCGCGGCTTCTGGAGCCGGAGGCTCAGTGACTTGCGCTTCAGAAGGCTGTGCCGGCGGCGCGGCCTGCATCGGTTCGGGCTCCGTTGGGGACGCCGCCTCGGCCTGGACCGGCGCTTCGGGCACCGGCGGCGTCGCTTCGGGCTCCTCGGCCGGCGGCAGGGGTTCCGCTTCGGCAACGGGCGGCGGGGTTTCAACCGGCGCCTGGGCCGCGGCTGCGATCTCTTCCATGCTGAAGCGGCGCGCCAGCAGTGTCTGCAGACGCTCCGTTTCCTGGGGATCGGTGCTGGTGATGAATGGGGGGGCCGTCATTTCAGATAGATCTTGAACAGGTGGCGGGGAATCGTCCCACTGCCGGGGGGCTGCAAACTGTTTGAACAGCAGCTCTTCAATGGATACGGGCGCTTTGGGAGCGGCCGGCGGCGGGGTTTCAACCGGCGCCTGGGCCGCGGCTGCGATCTCTTCCATGCTGA
>CALMNL010000016.1 GCA_937868765.1 uncultured Desulfatitalea sp.
GCGGGGTTTCAACCGGCGCCTGGGCCGCGGCTGCGATCTCTTCCATGCTGAAGCGCTTCTCAAGCAGGGCGCGCAGCCGTTCCACTTCCTGGGGGTTGATGCTCGTGATGAGGGGAGGGGCGGTCATGCCGGAAAGATCCTGCTTGGGAAGCGGGGCATCCTCCGGTGGCAGGGATCGTGAAAATTTTCGGAAAAGCAGGTCTTGGAGCGTTACGAGAGGCTCGGTTTTTTTGGGGGCCTTGGCTTTGGCCGGCGCCTCTTTCTTGGTTTTGGCACCGACGGCCTTGGCAGCGCTTTTCTTCTTGGAGGTCTTTTTCTCTTTCTTGGTTCCGGCTTTTTTGGTGGTGGATTTGATCAGACTGTCCTTTCCCATGTATTTCCCCTCTGAACCATGCGCATTTTTATAAAAGGATGAGCCGTTGAATAAGTAGCCAACATAGAGTATCGCATAGCCTTTGTAAACCCTTTTTTCCGGTGCAATAACGCCGACCTGACAGCCGCTTTCCCTTATGGGGCGTGGCTGCAGAGCTGACGGCGGGCATAAGGAAGGAGCTCGACATGGGCACCATCGAAGAACAGGAACTGATATGCAAGCAAGAGCGGCTCGTGGTTTATCTGAAACGGTTCGACGCCTTGGGCGTGGCCTTTTCGGGGGGAGTGGACAGCACCTTTCTGCTGGCAATGGCGCAGCGAGTCCTCGGCCAGCGGGTCGTCGCTTTTACAGGTATATCGAAGCTGCAGCCCTCAGGCGAACTGGCGCATGCCATCGAAATGGCCCGGATGCTGGGGGTTCGTCACATCTCGTTCGAGACCCGGGAACTGGCCGACCCGCGCTTTATCGCCAATCCTCCCGAACGCTGCTACCACTGCAAATCGGGTCTGTTCACCCTCATGAGGGAACAGGCCGAATGTGTGGGCATCGCCTTTCTGGCCCATGGCGCGAACGTGGATGATCTGTCCGACTTCCGGCCGGGATTCAAAGCAGCCGAGGAAATGGGCGTTTCGGCACCGCTCATCCAAGCCGGTTTGCGCAAGAGCGATATCCGCCAATTGGCCCGACGAATGGGGCTGCCCAACTGGCAGCGTCCTGCCATGGCCTGCCTGGCTTCCCGCATTCCATACGGCATGCCCATCAAAGAAAACATACTGGCCCGCATCGACCGGGCCGAAGCGGCCCTGCGCCAGCTCGGGGTTGGCCAGTGCCGGGTGCGTCATCACGGCAGTCTGGCGCGGATAGAGGTCGATGCAGCACAGATCCTGTGGCTGGCAGAACCGCACCTGAGGGCACAAGTGGTGGCGGCCCTGCATACGCTGGGATATGCTCATATCTGTCTGGACCTGGAAGGCTATTCTTCGGGAAAAATGAACCGCGACCTGAAGGCGTGATCGCTGTGCGCGTCAGGCTTATTCATCCGGCTTGGTTTTGGGGAACTCGGCCAGGCGCAGGATGGCTCGTTCGATGACATCCGAAGTGCTGGCGTTGGTGCGCCGCTTCTCGCGATTGAGGATGATTTGCGCTTTGAGAGAGAGCATGACCGAAATCTGCTTTTTGCCCTGCTCGCGCTGGCGATCCCGCCAGCGCTGCTGACGGTCCCGATCCGTTTTGCGTCGTTGCTTCAGTGTGGCCATGCGGAACTCCCTGATCGAATTTTGTCTGGAATAATCTTTTGCCGAACAGGAACGGGGTTATATGTAACGATAGCGGACACCTTCAGCCAGATCTAATCGCTTGTCAATGCTTAAAACGGCACTGCAAGAGCATCCGCAAGCTATCCCTGGCGAAAGGTCGATCACGGCGCCGGGGGCGCCAAATAGTTCTTGTTCTGAAAATCATCTATTGTTAATAATTTATAGCTATTGACGCCGTCTTCGGCACAGATGTGGAGAGCAAAGATCGATGTCTTTTGAAACCTTCGTGGCACGGCGTTTTCTCAAGATCAAAAGCCGGCGCAAACTGGTCCCGCTGATCACCATATTGGCCACCCTGGGAGTCGCTGTGGGGGTCATGGTGCTCATTGTCGTAATTGCCGTGATGACCGGTTTTCAATCCGAACTCAAGCGGCGCATCCTCGGGATCGAAGCGCATTTGACGGTGATGCGCTACAATCAATGGGTCGAGAATTACCAACCAGAGATGCGCAAAGTCGAACAGGTGCCCGGTGTGACTTCGGTGCAGCCCCTGGTGTATGCCCAAGGCATGCTAAGGGCCGCCGGCGGTCTGTCGGCGGTGATGCTCAAGGGGGTCGATCCGGAGCGCGTCCGGCTCCAGGTTCACATGGTAGGCGATCGCGATTTGGACGCATTGTTAGCCCAGGAGAACACCGAGAACGCCAGCCAAGGGGCCACCGGGGTGGTATTGGGCAAGGTGCTGGCCGATAAATTGAAAGTGGGGGTGGGCGACGGTCTGCTGGTCATGGTGGTGGGGGCTCAACAGGTCGATCCGCGCCAATTGCCGGCCATGCAGCGCCTCAAGGTAATCGGTCTTTTCGATACCGGCATGCACCAATACGACGGCGTAATGGGGTTTGTCTCCCTCAAACGATTGCAGCACATGATGGGGATCACCAATCGAGCCGCGGGCTTCGAGGTGCGGGTAAACGACGTGGACCATGTCGAAGCGATTGGCCGTCGTATTCTCGGTCAGTTGGGGCCGAATTATTGGGTGAGCGATTGGAAGTACATGCATCGAAATCTATTCCACATGCTGGGCTTGCAAAAGCTGATGATGTACGTGATCCTGACCCTGATCATCGTGGTGGCCTCGTTCAATATCGCCAGCGCCCTGATCATGATGGTAAAAGACAAGGTCAAGGATATCGCCATCTTGAAAGTGATGGGGGCCAACAGCCAAAGCATTCAGCGCATTTTCCTGAGAAAAGGTTTGGCCATCGGTCTGGCGGGCATCTGCCTGGGATGTTGCGGCGGTTTGATTCTTTATCTGATTCTAGATCGATACCCGTTTATCGAGCTTCCGGGAGATGTCTATTTTCTGACGACGCTGCCAGTACGGATCGCTGCCCTGGATCTGGCGGTGATCGCGCTCGGCACCCTGGTGATCTGCGTGGCGGCTTCCGTCTATCCCGCCCTGCAAGCCGCCAGGTTGAAGCCGGTGGATGGGGTACGCTATCGTTGATGAAGGTCGTAAAGGCAGGTCGCCGCGTCCTATGGCGACTGGGGAAAGGCAATGGCCAAATTTTTCAAAATCGTAGGTACAGCGGCATTGGCGCTGCTGGTGGTGTTTTCCGCCATCGCCGACAGGCCTGCGGCCAAAGAGTGGATGGGGGGAATGGATCTTTCGTTGTATCTGCGTCTGGTGGCGATTTTTGGTTTGATCATTGCGGCCTTTCGTGCTTGGGGCTACAAACGAGAGGTGGAAGCTTCCCAGAAGTACCAGCGCGCCCAGGAGGTGCTGAATCAGGCCGGCATCAGCGCAGAGCGCAAAAAGCGCTCCCTGGAAGAGACGGAACAGCGGCTCCTGGCCCAATATGCCGAGAAGGAGCAAGCGTTGAATCTCGCCCTGGATCAGGCCAAGGCCGATTTTCACAGCCGGTTGATGGCAATGAAAGAACAAAACGTGAAGTTGAAGGAAGAGGTGGCCAGCCTGATGCAGGAGATCAAAAGGAAGAAACAAGCGTGAAAGGGGAGAGACCGGGATGATCAAACGGACGCCGTTTCAATTTCATTACAAGTTTCAGTTCGCCAATGGACAGGTCAAAGACTATCGGATCTCCCTGGACCCCGACACGCTGAGCCTGATCCCCTCGTTATCGGTTGAGAAGCCGCCGGATTGGGTGGGCTTGACTTATAAGCAGTGCCGTGACTGCCCTCTGGCATCCAACAGCCATGCCCATTGCCCCATTGCCATGAACATCATGGAGTTGGTGGAGGCTTTCAAGGCGGTGTTCTCCTATCACGATTGCACGGTGGTTTGCGAAACGGCGGAAAGGACCTACTCTAAAAAAACCTCGGTCATGGAAGGGTTGTCGGCCATTTTCGGGGTGATCATGGCCACCAGCGATTGCCCGGTGATGGAGTTCCTCAAACCCATGGCGCGTTTTCATCTGCCCTTCGCCACCATCGAGGAGACCACCATGCGCACGGCCTCCATGTACCTTTTGGCCCAGTACTTCAAATACAGAGACCGGCCGGAGATCAAGTTCGACTTCAAGACCCTGGAAAAACACTACGCGAAGGTACAGCAGGTCAACGAGGGACTGCTGGCCCGCATTAACAGCGTCGGCTCCGAAGACGCCGACAAGAATGCCATCGTGACCCTGCACTCCTTATCCCAATTTCTTTCCATGGAGATCGACTACAGCCTCAGTGGCCTGGAGTACATTTTCGCCGGGAGATATGCAGACTAGCCAAGCGCCCAAGGATCTGAAGGAAATGGACTCCATCCAAATCGAGTACTGCTTCCAGATGGATGAAGCGCAGAGCAATCGTTACCTGGTGACGCTCGCCGCCGACAGTCTGACGACGGTGGATGCGCCGCCGGCCGATTTGCCGCCTTGGACCGTGTTGCGGGTCAATCAATGCCCCAACTGCCCGCTGGATCCATCGGTCGCTTCCCACTGTCCGGCCGCAGTCAATATGGTTCGCCTCGTAGCGCATTTCGATCAACTGCTATCCTACGACAAAACATTGGTGAGCGTGACCACCGAAGAGCGCAAGGTGTTCGCCCACACCACCGTTCAGCGGGGAATCTGTTCTCTGATGGGTTTGCTGATGGCCACCAGTCGATGCCCTCGCACCGCCTTTTTCAAACCCATGGCCCGTTTTCATCTGCCTTTCGCCACCACCGAGGAAACCATATGGCGCGCCACCTCCACCTACCTGCTGGCCCAGTATTTCATCCATGGGCAATACGGTCGCGCCGATTTGACCTTTGATGGGCTCAGCAACATTTATGGAGAGATCCAGATCGTAAACAAGGCCTTTGCCAGGCGGCTGCGGGCCGCTTGCCGGCAGGACTCCATGGTAAACGCCATCATTTTGCTCGATATGTTCGCCAAGTCGATGCCAACGGCCAACGAAGACTCCCTGGCTGAAATCCGGAAACTGTTCACCCCCTATCTGCGTTCCGACGAAAATGCGTAATGCCCTCTATGCAAAGCGTATCCGGATGCCTGCCGGCCATGCCCGGACCGGATTAAGTTTCAAATTCGCGGGATTACTTGACAATTGCGGACAGAAGGCCTACTAAACGGCCGTTAGCGACTGCACAGATGACCCTTGCAGGCCGAAATCCATCCATAGAAAGAACCAGGCGTTGATACGAATAATCAAAACATTGCTGCAAAAGATCGGTCTGTCCCCACGGAAAGCAGAACGACCCGAGACGGAAACTTCCCGCCAGAACCACACCGAGGCCCCCTCCCAGGGCGCAACGGCAGAGGCGACTTCGTCGCAACCAAAAGACCGGGACAGCGCCGCCCCTTCCCGCCGCCGCCGGAGATCTTCAGCTGCCAAGGCAGGCGCTGAAAAAACGGCGGATAAGCCCCAGTCCCCACCCTGGGATCCGTCCTCCTTCCTGGTGCCCCCGGTCGAAGGCAAGGTGCGCTTCCACGATCTGAACTTGCCGGAACCGGTGATGCGCGCGGTATTCGATTTGGGTTTTCAGTACTGTACACCCATCCAGGCCGAGATCATGCCCAGCACCCTTGCGGGCAAGGATGCCTCCGGCCGGGCCCAGACCGGTACCGGCAAGACCGCCGCTTTCCTGATCACAGTGATCGCCCGCCTGCTCGCCCAGCCGGCGGCCGATAAGGAACGCAGGGGCGCGCCCAGGGTCCTGGTATTGGCCCCCACCCGGGAGTTGGTGATGCAGATCGGTGAAGAAGGGCGGCAACTCGCCAAGTACACCGGCCTGAACATCATTACCGTGTTCGGCGGCATGGACTATGAGAAGCAGCGCCGGCAGTTGACTCAGACCCAGAGCGATATCGTGGTGGCCACCCCGGGGCGCCTGCTCGACTTCAAGCGCCAGGGGGACGTGCGCCTCGATCAGGTGGAGGTGTTGATCATCGATGAGGCCGACCGCATGCTTGACATGGGATTTATTCCCGATGTGCGCAAGATCATCGTGGCCACGCCCCATAAGAACAAACGCCAGACCCTGCTCTTCAGCGCCACCTTGACGCCCGAGGTGATGCGCCTGGCGGCCCAGTGGACCACCGAGCCGGTCACCGTGGAGATCGAACCCCAGCAGGTCGCCGTGGACACCGTGGAGCAGCTGGTCTATGTCGTCACCCGGGAAGATAAGTACGTCTTGCTTTACAACATCATCACCAAGAAGAACTTGGAGCGGGTGATCGTGTTCTGCAACCGCAAGGACGAAACCCGCAAACTCGCCGATCTGTTCACCCGTTATCAGATCGACAATGCGGTGCTTTCCGGCGATGTGCGCCAGCGCGCGCGCATCCGTACCCTGGATGATTTCAAGGCCGGCAAGATTCGGATCCTGGTGGCCACCGACGTGGCCGGCCGCGGCATTCACATCGAAGGCATGGATCATGTCATCAACTATACGCTGCCCCGGGATCCCGATGATTATGTGCACCGCATCGGACGCACCGGCCGTGCCGGCGCCGCCGGTACCTCCATCAGCTTTGCCGATGAAGAGGACAGCTTTTACATCCCGGCCATTGAAACCCTGATCGGACACAAACTGCCGTGCATCCAACCCGAAGAGGAGTGGTTGGCGCCACCACCGCCAGCGCCCCCTTTAAAGCGCAAAACCTCCCGCTCCCGGGAAAGCGGCGGCTCCCAGCGGGAGCCGGGCAACCGACCCAGAAATCGAGGTAGCCGATCAGCATCCAGGCCGTCACGGCCGCGCAGTCCGCGTCCCAGTCGTGAACGGCGGTCCCCGTCCAAGCCGCCGGAGGCGTGATCCCTCCAGGGCTTGCCCCCCATGCCGACACAGGCAGTTAAAGTTCCCTCCCAAAAGGCCGAAATCACCCCCAGGTGCATCCAGCAAGCAGCGTTGCGCCGGGGGTGATCATGAAGACGATTCTGTTAATTATCATTTTTGTGCTTTTTACAGCATTTTTATGTGAATACCATGGCTTTCGGAGGGGGTTCGAAGCCGGCAGCCGGGTGACCAATGCCTGGTGGATCGACAAGAAAAGCCAGCTCTATGACACCTCCGAAGTGCTGCGGCAAAATCACCGCGATGGCTACGACCGGATTTAATCTGGACCAATTCGAGACCCCCCGCATAGCCCCTGTCGATTCGCTCGGCCCCCTGAGGTAAAAAAAGTCGCTCGTGAGAAAATTCCGTAACCGGGTTCTCCCGGATCTTTGCGATGAGGATTGAACTGGGCCGTTGTTTTGACCGTCACCTTCTGGTATGCCCATTGCAGATTTCTTCACGCAGCTCTTGCGTGTTCAACTGAAGCGCCACTCCCGATCACTTTTCTGAATAGCCGGTAACGAACTTCATATCCAACGCACGCGGTTTCTCTTTACCCGATGAATTCGTGTTTCTGTTGATGGTGCGCATCCTTCCCGGCGTGTACCGCTGGCGGTTGCCTGCGGATGAAGGTGGCGGTCGTCCAGGTATGCATCAGGTCGTCAATCCATGATGATCACGCCCGGGGAACATGCTCCCATCGGAAGGGAGGTGATGCGGAGGCATATTTCATTGCGCTTGTTTCTGGAATGTTGCCTTGATGATGGTTCACCTATAAACCAATAAGGGAGGAAAAAATGCGTAAGGCTACATTGTTAATTGGAATCCTATTGCTGATTGCCGGATTAACGAGCAATGTTTGGGCTAGTGGCGCAAGCAAGGAGGAGGTTGTCGCCAAGTGTCAGGAGGCAGCCAAGATGATCCAGGAAAAAGGCATTGATGCCGGTATCAAGGCCATCGGCTCAAAGGAAGGACCTTTTGTGTGGAAAGATACCTATGTTTTCCTGATGGATCTGGACGGCAAGATGTTGGCCCATCCCATGAGCCCCCAATTGACGGAGCGCAAGGATCTGCTCCAGACCAAAAACACCGACGGCAAGATGATCTTCGTCGACTTCATCAAGTTAGCCAACGAGAAAGGAAGTGGATGGGTCGATTATATGTGGCCCAAACCGGGCCAGGAAAAGCCCGCAGAAAAAAGCACTTACATCTATCGCGTGCCGGGGACGCAATACCTTGTCGGCGCGGGAATATACAAATAAGTCCGTTGCTTGAACGGGAAACGCGGCGGTTTCGGTGTCCAACCCATAGCGAGGCGCCGGGCGGCTTATATTGTTAAGGCTTTGCAGGGCCGGTCTCCTTCGGGTAGACCGGCCTCATTCTTTGAAGTGATCGTAGCCGCCCCCCAGGGGCGTGGCGTCGCCGTCGCCGGATATCAGCACCATTTCACCAGTCCGATCGGTGACGCGACCTACCTCGTGACAGGTGACGCCTGCAGCCTTCAGGCGTGGGATGTTTGCGGGCGTTATGGAAAAAAGCAATTCGAAATCCTCCCCCCCGCCGAGGGCCCACTGCAATGGATCGACCCCCAGCAACCGGCCGGCCATGCGCACTTCATCATGCAGCGGTACCGCCGCAGCCCAGATTTCAGCTCCCACACGGCTGGCGGTACAAATGTGGCCCACTTCCGAACCCAACCCGTCGCTGATATCGATCATGGCATGGGCCAGAGGAGCGATGCGGGATGCGACATCCATGCGGCAACTCGGCGCCAAATGCTTTTCGAGCAAGTAGGCCGAAGGGGAGCGGCCCGCGCCCAATAACGCCAGCGCCGCGGCCGACGCCCCCAAACTGCCCGTTACCACCAGAGCGTCTCCGGGCCGGGCATGACTGCGCAACCGAAGATGGTCCGGAGAAACCGAGCCGAGCAGGGTGATATTGATGGTGACCTGCGCACCCCGGGTGGTGTCCCCTCCCAGCAAGGCGACATTGTGGTGTCGGCAAGATCGGGCGATCCCTCCATAAAGGGCTTCGGTCCAGGCTACATCGGTATCGCGGGGCAAAACCAGCGAGACGAACATCCATTGGGCCCTGCCGCCCATGGCCGCAATGTCGCTCACATTGCACTCGGCCGCCTTGATGCCGATTTGTTCAGGGGAAGCCCAGGCGCGTTTGAAATGCCGTTCTTCCACGAGGATGTCCGTGGTGACTAAAAGGAAGGGGGCTGGCTCGGGCGCCACGCGGATCACGGCGGCATCATCGCCGATGCCTTGAATTACCTCCGGACCCGTAGTCGGCACAATTTCTGACAGCCGCCGGATTAGTGCGAACTCTCCGCCGATCTCCTCGATTTTCATGGGGAGGTTCCAATCAGGAGAAGAATTTTTTAAACAGCCCGCCGCCCTTTTTAGTTTCGGTGCCGGCTGTTTCCGATGCCGGAGGCGGCGGAGGGGCTGCGCTGGGCGGTTGGGCCTCTTGGGTCGCGGGTTCGTCGATCTGCGCCAGGCGGCCCCCTCCTATGAATCGAAAGCGGGGACCGTTGGCGCCCAGGGCGATCTGCATGCCGGCCTCCAGGGCGGTCTGGGTGTTGATCGGCAAACCGTTGATGGTGATTCCGGCAGCTCCGGTCAGATCCTTGATCCAGTATTGGTTTGCTGTAAAAAAGATTTGGGCGTGACGCTCCCGAACAGCGGCGTGGGGGATGGGAAAGTCGCATCCCGGCCCGCTGCCGATGACGATGGGTAAGCTGTGAAATGATTTGAGCGCAGGGCCATATTGGATGGCAAAGGGGACCTTGACGGTTTCGATGCCGGCCAGCGCTGCGGCGACCGCCGGTGGCGGCTGCATCGGGCGCCCGGGCGGGGCGGGAGCAGCCGGTGGAACCGCGGCGCGGGGAGGTGCCGGCGTTTCTCTGGGGGGCGGCGGCTGCAGCGGTGCGGAAGTGACCGATACGGCGCGCGGGGCGGTCAAGGGCAACGCTTGTGGCGCACCTGGCTGGCTGGCGCCGGTCTGAGTCAAAAAACTGACCTTGGGCCCATTTTCGGTGAACATGACCACATCGCCGTCTTTGAGAAAAGCCTCTGAGATGCGCTGACCGTTGACATATGTGCCATTGGTGCTGGTGTCGATCAGCTTGAAGCGGTTGCCTTCACGCACGATGCGGGCATGAATGCGGGATATGTTGGTCATATCTTTTGGAAAAGCGACTTGGCAATCAGGGTGCCGGCCGATACTGATGTCCGCATCGTTGATTTCCTGGATGTCGCCTTTGCGGGGCCCTTGAATGTGTACGAGTTGTACCGAAATATCTGGAATCATCGACATAGACGAATAAGCCTTTTCGTGTCAGATGCGAATGGCCGGGGGAGCATCAATTCCATATAATTTCTTCAAGCGCTATCATATTTCATAGCTGTTTCAAAACCATTTTTTTAGATTCGGCGCGCTCCCCAACAAAGGAATCAATGTTGACAATAAGCGGATATTAAAATTAAAAATAAATACACTAAATCCTTCAAAGAGGGTGCCTTGACTATCAAGCTTCCCAAGAAAATGGCGATAGTGGTATTACCAGAGACTCTAACCCTAAAGGCCATCTGAACTATGCTCCGGCATCAACGCCCCACACACGGCACCTTTTCCCAAGCGGCGATGAAAATATGCATAAAATAGAGTTTATCGGCAAGACCGATATGGGACGCATCCGCTCCAATAATGAGGATATTTTTCTGCTCAACACCGATGCCGGCTTTTGCCTTGTGGCCGACGGCATGGGCGGCGCGGCGGCCGGTGAAATGGCCAGTCAGATCTTTGCCCAGACCGCCGCCGACCTCTTTTCCGGACGGACACCCGCAAACGAGCAGGAACTGGTGGATCGGGTTCAAAACACTTTCCTGCAGGCCAATGACCGCATCCTGGATCATGTGGGGGCCAATCCCGATCACAAGGGCATGGGCTGCACGGCGGAACTTCTGGCTTTTACCGCCACCGGATTTGTCATCGGCCACATGGGCGACAGCCGCACCTACCGCTTGCGCCAGGGAATCCTCAAACAGCTTACCAAAGATCACTCACTGGTTCAGGACCAGATTGATCAAGGCATGATCACCGCCGAGCAGGCCCGTTCCCATCGCATGCGCAATGTGATTCTGAGAGCGGTGGGCGTTCGGCCGTCGCCAGCCTTGGATACCTTGCGTGGCCCTATCTTTGCCGGCGATCTCTTCTTGCTCTGTTCGGATGGCCTCACCGACCTGGTGGAAGACGAGCGCATCGTTCAAGTGCTGCTCGCGCAAGGGGATTTGGCTGGAAAAGCCGAGCAGTTGGTCGAGCTGGCCAACCACGCCGGGGGAAAAGACAATATCACCGTAGTGCTTGCGGGCGTGTCATGAGGTTCATCGGCTGGCTTTGCATGTTTTTCGTCTCGCTGTGGGGAACAATCCACCCAGCTCTGGCGCTTGGTGCGGAAACGGAGCGGATCTTCTCCATGCCGGTTTCTGAAACCGAGGCGGTGATCACGCCCTGGCTGGAGAATAACGGTTTCGAGGTTTATCGGGCCAAAGGGGAACAGCAGGAGGTGCAACTGGAGGCGGAAAAGGTCGGAGCAACATGGCTGATCCGGCTCAGGGCCCATTCTCCCCTGGCCACACGGGTAACCGTTCGGGAGGTAGGCGGTGAGGCATATCCGCCATTAAGCGCCTTCTGGGACCACCTGGAGGGCTACGTGAAAATGCCCTCCACCTCTGAGTTGCGAGCTGCGCGCGCGACGCCCGATCCGATTCAGCGCCAAATCAACGCTGTGGTTTGCCTGTTCACGGACCGGGGCGGCACCCCCGCCCAACTCACTGGATTTGTCGTCGATCGCCAAGGATTCATCATTTCCACGGCCCATGACCTGAACCCGGGGCAGGAACTGAGTGTGCAGTTCCGGGATGGCCGGGAATCCGTCGGCCGCGTGGTGAAACTGGATGGCCACCGGGACCTTTGTCTGATCCAGGTGCCGCAAACGTTGGAAAGTGTGATCCCGCTGCGCAATGGACGCTACACCCCCGGTCCGGCAGATGTCCTGTTTACCGTGGGATGCCCCCGAAATGGACTGGAAAGTGTCGTCAACGGCGTTCTGGATGGTCCGCCACGGCGGGTGGATGGAATGCCCCTGTGGCAGGTCCGCATGCACATCGAGCCCGGCAGCAGCGGCAGTCCAGTGTTCGACGAACACGGCAGTCTGGTGGCTGTGGTCAAGGGGCGCTATCGGGGGACCAACGCTGTGGGCTTCCTGATTCCCTTTGAAACCGTTCTGAATTTTCTGGATAGTTATTGATATGATTTCTGAATACGGGCGATACCGTATTATAAAGGAACTCGGCAAGGGCACCATGGGGGTGGTCTACCAGGCCCATGATCCCCAGATCGACCGTATGGTGGCCTTGAAAATACTACGCCCCGACCGGGTCACCAGCGAATCCTTCGTGGCCCGCTTTCTCAAGGAGGCTCGCGCCATCGGGCGTCTGTCTCATGCCCATATCGTTACCATTTACGATGTCGGCGAAGATCATGGTACCGTATACATCGCCATGGAATTCCTCAAGGGCGAGCCGTTCAACGAAGTGGTCCGTTCGGGACGCCTTTCAGTACCCCAGTGTGTGGACATCGCACGGCAGGTGGCCGAGACGCTGGATTACGCACACCGTCAGGGCATTGTGCACCGCGACATCAAGCCGTCCAATATCATTTTGACCGAAGAGAACCAGGTCAAACTGACCGATTTCGGCATCGCCCGCATCGAGGATACCGCCGCAGGGCAGCAAACCCAAGCCGGCGAGATATTGGGCACCCCGGTCTACATGTCTCCCGAGCAGGTGATGGGGCAGAAAGTGGATGGCCGTTCCGACCTTTTTTCGGTAGGGGTGATTCTATATGAAATGGTGGTGGGCCGTCGCCCTTTCGGTGGCAACAACATCGCCGCGATCTTCCGCGCCATTACCCACGATGTACCCGAAGTGCCTTCGGAGGCCGATCCCTTCGTCCCCCAGCGCCTCTCCGACCTGATCATGAAAAGCCTGGCCAAGGATCCAGGCCAGCGTTTTCAAACCGGCCGACAGATGGCCGAAGCCCTGGCAACGGTTTTGCCGCCGGAAGGCAAGCCGGGTGAAGCGCCACCGCCGCCTCCGGCGGGGCCCCCCAAATCCGGCCTCAAAGCAACGGTGATGGCATTGCTGCTGGTTGTCATTCTGGCAGGCGGTGCGGGTGGGTATTATTTCTTTGCCCGGAAATCGGAGAAGCCTGGCGAACAGGTCACCCAAATAGACCGTGCGGCAACTCGAGATGTGACTCCTGAGTCGAGTCCAGAACCGGCCAAGCCCCAGGAGGCCATGCTGAGGATCAGCAGTGAGCCGTCGGGAGCCATGATTTCCATAGACAATGGCGACAAGGGACCGACACCGCTGGATGTGCCCCTGCCCATGGGGAAACATGAAGTGCGACTGAGCCTGCCCGGATTCCTGGAGTGGGAAGCCCAAGTGGACCTGGATTCAGCTGAAACACCCCTGCACGTGACCATGCGGCCAGCAGAATAAAGGTCATTCCCAGATCCATGCGGCATTTCAATAAGGATCTGTTTAAAATTTCTTTTATAATTCAAATTCAGGAATTCTGAATCCGGGAACCAGAATATTTTTTGTCTTTCCAATTGGAGGCACACGATGAAGGCTTTGACGCAATGGTGTTATACGGCCCTTTTGCTCTTATCGATTTCTTCAGGGGACGTTGCGGTCTCCTACGGACAGATGACCGCCGGTGAGCCGGCGCCTCTGTTCGCGTTGAAAAACAGTGAGGGTAAGAGCTACGAACTGGCCGGCATGAAAGAACAACCCATGCTGATCCTCTATTTTTTCGATGTGGCCTCACGACCCAGTCAGGAGGGGCTGCTGAGCCTGGACAAACTCGCTAAAAAGTACAAGGATGCCCAACTGGCGGTTTGGGGTATCACCCGTTCGGACGCCGGCCAGGTGGCCACGTTCCTCTCCCAAACGCAATTGGGCTTTCCAGTGTTGATCGACGATGGCAGCGTCTCCGACCAGTATGCCGCCCGGATCATCCTGCCCACAGCCTGCATCGTCGGGCCGGACTTGAAACTGATGGACTACTTTCAGGGCGGTGGAAAAACCACGGAATCGCTTCTGGTAACGCTTGCCGAACGCAAACTGCAGAGCCGCCAGACCGACATCGCCAAAGCGCTCAGCAACGAAGTCACCCAAAAGGATCCGGGCAATGTGCGGGCTAAAAGCGTCCAAGGCTATGCTGAATTGAAAGAAGGAGACTTGAAGGCCGCCGAGAACACCTTCTCCAAACTCTCCAAGAAAAAGGGAGATGCCGAGATCGTGGGCAAAGAGGGGCTCTCCCAGGTGTACGCTCAAAAAGGAGAACCGGACAAAGCCATGACCATGGCCCGCGAGGTGGAAAGCAAGGCCGGCGACCGGGCTTACTCCCATGTGGTCAGGGGGGACTTGCTCTACAGCCAGAATAAGCCGAAAGAGGCCGAAGCCGAATACCGCAAGGCCATCGAAAAACAAGGCGGCAGTCCCAGCCAGCGCGCAACTGCGTACAACCAGTTGGGAAGGATTTACGCCACACGCGGAGAGTATTCCAAGTCGTTGGGTATGTACGATCAGGCCGTCAATCTGGATCCCTATTTTGTGGAAGCCACCTCCAACAAAGGCATGACCTATGAACGCCAGGGGGAGTGGGACAAGGCCCTGGCAACCTACCGCCAGGCCCAGACCATCGACCGCGCCGATCCGTTTGCAGCCACGCTGGCGGCCAATGCCAATAAAATGATCCTGATGGATAAGGATCCGGATCGCCGGCGTCAGGTAGAGGCCCAGGTCGACGCCTATGTGCAGAACTATAAAAACGCCGTTACTGCAGCCACCGCGCAGAGTGAAGATCCCTGGACCAGCAGCGGAACGATCCAGATCTTGTTGCTGGAACCGGCGGAAACCGGTGGTTTGGCCGTTCGCGACGGGTTTCCCCGGGTGTTGACCCTGCATCTGGCCGATCAGTTGAATGCCTCGGGACGCATGGGGGTCATCGAGCCTGTCGTGCTGGAACGGGTGATCAAGAAGCTGGGGTTGACCCAAGCCAGTCTTAAAGATCCGGAAATCACCCTGAGGCTTGCCCGGGCATGCGGCGTCAATCTCATCGCCGAAGGCACCTTGTATCACCTCAGCGAAGGGACTCTACTCAAATACAAACTGATCGATACCGCCACCAATCAAGCGTCCCGGGAGATCAGCCGGCAGATCGCTTCGGCGGCGACCCTCGGAAAGGACCTGCACTGGTTGAATCGCGAGATGCTGCTGACCATTATGGAGGCCTTCCCATTGCAGGGATATGTCGTCAAGGTGAACGGCTACGAGGTGCTGATGAACCTGGGCAGCAAACAGGGGGTGGTGGTCGGCGCACTCTTCGATGTGGTCGAAGACCAGCCGGCGGTTGAATTCAAAGGCAAAGTAATGAAGCCGGAACCCCTGGTAATGGCAACCATCGAGGTGGTGCGGGTGGACCAGGAATTCGCCTATGCCCAAATCAAGGAACAGCGCCGGCAGATCGCCCCGGAGGACAAACTGCGTGAGAATATACGTGTCCTGAAGGGTGAGCCGATATCCAATTGGTAATCCTGGTTTGAAAAGGGAAATATAATGTGGTAAGTGTTCACTTTTTAAGTGGATGTACTTGCTTCGGTGGCGCAAGTGGCCAGGAAGGCGGCCATCGCATTGAAACGATGGTGAAAATGGCGCGCCTGGCAGGAGTCGAACCTGCGACCTACGGATTAGAAGTCCGTTGCTCTATCCAGCTGAGCTACAGGCGCGAAAGGTAAGGGGCAAATAGCATAGGATCCCGGGATTGTCCATGGGAAATGGGCCCATAGGAACACCGCGACGCGTCGCCGCCGGCAACATTGCGAGAAATGAAAGCCAAGGATCATGGATAAAGATAAGAACAGTTCGACCAGTGTGACGGCCACTGCCGAAAAAGGCAAAGCCGCGTCCAAATTGGTCATAGACAATCGCAGCGCCCAGGCCGATTCGGCCAAAGCGCTGACCAAATTCGATCCATTACAGCGCTACTTGTCGGAAATCAGCCGGTACCGCCTGTTGACCCGTGAAGAAGAAATCGAATTGGGCCGCAGGGTGCAGGAAGAGGACGATATGGAGGCTGCCTATCAACTGGTTACTTCCAATCTCCGTCTGGTTGTTAAAATCGCTTTGGAATTTCAAAGAGTTTGGATGCAAAACCTACTGGACTTGATCCAGGAGGGCAACATCGGCCTGATGCAGGCCGTTAAAAAATTCGATCCCTACAAGAACGTCAAGTTTTCCTACTATGCGTCTTTCTGGATCAAGGCCTATATCCTCAAATTCATCATGGATAACTGGCGATTGGTCAAGATCGGGACCACCCAGGGGCAGCGCAAGTTATTCTTCAAGCTGAAAAAAGAGAAACAGCTGCTGATCGAGCAGGGGTTCGATCCCAAGCCCAAGCTGCTTTCCCAGCGCCTGGGCGTTTCCGAACGTGAAATCGTCGATATGGATCAACGCCTGGATGGCTGGGATGTATCCCTCGATTCGCCGGTCAAAGAAGGTTCGGATACCGGCAAGATCGAGTTCGTCAGCGAGGGGAGCGCCTCGGCGGAAGACCGCGTGGCCAAAAAGGAGATCGAGCTTCTGTTGCACAATAAAGTGTCCGAGTTCCGCGAGCAGATGAGCGACCGTGAATTGGAAATTTTCGACCAGCGCATCTTTTCGGACGCGCCGGTGACACTCCAGGAGATAGGGGATCGGTATGGCATCTCCAGGGAGCGGGTGCGTCAGATCGAAAAGAACGTCATCAAGAAGATGCGCGATTTCTTTAAATCCGAAATTCCCGACTTTGAATCCTATACCAACCGAGAACCATAAGCAGCGGCTGCTGACGACTAAAACGCGTGTTCCGTACCAAATGGACGGACACCAACGAATTCCAGGACCCGTCTCTTTTTTAAGATCGACCCTATGCATCTGAAAGCGATTCAAAAAGTGTTTTACCTGGTGGCAGGTATGGTTGCCATGGGGTGCCAGGCCGGAGTGCCCCCCGTGGAGCCGCCGTCCGCCGAGCAACGGACCCAATCCGAGCTGATCGATGCGGGTGCCGTCGACAGCAGCGCGGCAGCCTATTACTACTTCAGTATCGCCCAGCTCAAGATCAAGGAAGGGGCAGCGGCCGAAGCCCAATGGCTGCTGGAAAAAGCCATACAGAACGATCCGCGTTCCGCGACGCTCAAAATGGAGCTGGCCGATTTGTATCTGGCACAACGCAATGACAAGAAAGCCTTGGAATTGATCCGACAGGTACTCGCCGACCGCCCCGATGACAGTGAGGCGCTGATCCTGGCCGGCCGCATTTACCAGCAGCGCGATCAGATCAGCGAAGCCAAGGGCCTGTTTGAGAAAGCGCTGGCCAGCGCCCCCGACGATCCGGACATTTATCTCTACCTGGGGCGAATCTATTGGAATGAAAATGACCTGGCCAATGCCGAACGTATCTTCCGGCGCATGGCCAACCACTTTCCTTCCTCTTATGCAGCCCACTATTTCAATGGAAAAGTCCTGGCCGCCCAAGGCAAGTACGAACTGGCCGTCGAGGCCTTCAAGCGTTCGCTGGATCTAGAGCCGTCCCTGGAAGAGCCGCGGTTCGAATTGATCGAAATTTACAAGTCCCAGAAGAAGAGCGCGGCAGTGGTGAAGGAGTATAAGGCCATCCTCGCGGCGAACCCCGAAAACATCAAAGCGACCCTGGAGCTGGCCGAATACTATCGCGAGCTCAAGCGACCAGAGCTGGGCATGCCGCTGCTGGTGGACTTGGGAAAGCGCAGCGAAGACGACACGGCGATTTTGAACTACCTCTTCGAGAGCTATCTGGAAACCAAGCAGTACGAAAAGGCGATATGGGCCATTGAAGGGATGTTGCGGGGCGCACCGCAGAATTCGGAACTGCACTATTTTGCCGGCGTGGCCTATGACGGCGTCAAACAGGTGTCCAAAGCGTTGAGCCACCTGGAAAAGGTGGCCTATCCATCCCGCTATTTCGAAAACGCCGTGGCCCACCGCGCCCTGCTGCTGCGCGACATGGGCAAGATGGATGAAGCCATCGCCGCCATCCGCCAGGCCATTGTCTACGAACCCCACAACGGCGACTACTTTCTCTATCTGGGCTCTTTCTACGAAGAGCTCGAGCGCTTCGATGAGGCGCTGGCGGCCCTGAACCAGGGCCTGACTGTGGATGACGGCAATGCCCGGATCCATTTCCGCATCGGCGTGATCCAGGACAAGATGGGCCGACGCACCGAGGCCATCGAATCCATGAAACGGGTCCTGCAGATCCAGCCCAACGACACCGATGCGCTCAACTACCTGGGTTATACCTATGCCGACATGGGCATTCATCTGGACGAAGCGCTGAATCTGATCCAACGGGCGATGACCCTCAAGCCCAACGACGGCTATATCACCGACAGCCTGGGCTGGGTCTTCTACAAGCAGGGGCAATATGAGGATGCCCTCAAGTGGCTCTTGAAGGCGGTCCAACTCGTTCCCGACGATCCAACCATTCTGGAGCATCTGGGCGATATCTATCTGCAGTTGGGCAACAAGGAGAAAGCCTTGAAATACTACCGCCGCTCCTTGGAGTTCAAAACCAAAGACAACCAGCCCCTGAAAGAAAAAATTCGCGGCATCAACCCTCAACGCTGAAACCGAGTGAGATGGCCATGGCAACGCCGGCGGCTTCCATTCTTGCGGCGACTTCAAATGCACGCCCGTCGTGCCGAATGCAATCCGGCCGGCGGCCGAAACCCTGGGCTTCCGCCTTCGCGCATACGACGATCCTCGCTCCAATTGTTTTTTCCGCGCTTTTGATCCTGAATGGATGCGCCTGGTTGATGCCTGCACCCCAAAGCGACAGCGGGGCGCGTCAAGCCTTGGACCGCCTGATGGCACAAAATGCAGGGTTGAAGCAGTTCAAAGGACTGTTGCGGGTGCAGATCATGGCCGAGGGCCAGAGCCTCAACGGCCGCGCCGCTGTGGCGGGCGTCGTGCCGGACCGGTTGCGGGTGGAACTGCTCCACGCGCTGGGACAACCCATCACCAGCCTGGCCGGCGATGGCACCACCATTCGAGTCCACGACATCAGCCAAGGGCGTTATTACCAATGGGCGCAAACCAGTGACGCACTGGAACGGTTCATCCATGTTCCTTTAGGCATCGATGCCCTCCTGGCGATCTTGAGCGGCCGTCCTCCCTTGACGCCTTACATGGCGGTCCAAACAGGCGTCGACGCGGGCGAGTCCTGCGATCTCGTGCTCAAAGACCGATGGAACAACACCATGGCGAGGGTGCAATGCGGCGACAACGGACGCATCCGCCGCTTCCAGGCCTTCGACATCGAAAAGGTTCTTCGGTATGAAGTGAACTGGGACACGTGGCAGGAGATAGCCGGCTACAACCTGCCGCGCACGGTGCGCATGCGATCGGGCCGGGGCGACCAGGTCACCTGGACATTGGAACGGCTATGGCCAGATGTGCAGATCCCGCCCGCCACGTTCGTCCTGGAGGGGGCCGGTAATTCCTGACCGGCAGCTGAAAAACGTCGCCCCAAGGTTATGGGAAATCTTATCACCGAACCGGAAGCAAATGGGACGCATCCATGTCCGACCCTTGCTTGCCTCCTCTATTCGTGGCCGATGCCACCTTGGGAAAGCTGGCCAGGCACCTGCGCCTGGCAGGCTTCGATACCCTCCTCGATACCCAAACGCCCCAACCGAATCGGCTGGCGGCCCTCGCCGGCAACAACCGCATTCTGCTGACCCGCAGCGGTAAGGTACGCAGGGCGCTTTCTTCTGAATCCCTGGTTTTCATTCAGGCCAACGACCTTGGCGGACAATTCCGACAGGTGATGACGGCGCTCGCCCTGACCCCCGATGATCTGCGGCCCTTGATCCGTTGTGCCCTGTGCAATCGAATGCTGGACGACTTGCCCAAGCCGGAAGCACTCGGCAGAGTTCCGGACCATGTCTGGCAACACCAGGGCGAATTCAAAACCTGCGCAAAGTGCCGGCGCATCTACTGGGCTGGAAGTCATGCGCACCGTTGGCGGGAAAGAACCCTGCGTTGGTTCGCCGCAAAGCAATAGGCTATTGCGCGCGTCGCCGCCGCGCCTCGACCAGTGCTTCGAGAAAATTCCGAAATGCCTGGGGGTCCGGGCTGCGGAAGCGGGCCGCGGTCGAACCTTCGCCGACCTTGATGCTGATCACCCGTTCACCGGCGACCCGGAACATGTTCTCGTCGGTATCATCGTCACCTGCACACAGCGCCTTGTCATAGCTGCGCCGCTCCATGAGCGCAGTCATCATCGACCCCTTGTTGATCTGCATTGAGCTGGCCTCGACGATCTTTTTGCCGTGGTTGATCTTGACCGGCAGGTTGCTCACCATTTCAGAAAGATCCGCCACGAGTTGATTGGCTTTCCAGACACCGAATTCTGGATCGGATTCGCGATAGTGCCACACCACCGACGCGCGCTTGACCTCCACCGCGCTACCCGGTGTCATATCGGCATAATGGTTGAAAATTTCGATGATTTTGTCCATCCAGCTCAAATTGGCCGTGGGATCGGACAAGACCCAGTCCTCCTGGGGCGACAACCTGTAGCTGAAGCCATGTTCCGATACCAGCGCGAAATCGTAGCGGCCGAACCAGCGGAGCATGTCCTTCTGGGAGCGGCCGCTGATGATATACACATCGAGCCCTGTGTCGGACATCAAGTTGTCGAAAAGCGTCTCGATGTCTCCCTTGGGAAACGCCTCCATCGGTTTTTTGCGCAACTCGCTCAAGGTGCCGTCATAGTCCAAAAAGAGGGCGGCGCGGGATGCGGCGACCAGTTCAGTCACATCCTTCATGCTGATGGTGGGCACATCCGTGGGAAGCGCCGCTTTGCCTTTGCACGCCTCGAGATCGGCCAAAAAGGCATCGGCCCAGTGAGTCGCGTCAAAGCGCATCACCCTGGCGCGCATGGACGCCATGCGTTGTATCTTCTCCTCGTCCGACATGGTCAACGCCTCTTGCAGGCACTCGGCCATCTGGCCGACGTGATACGGGTTGATGATCATGGCGTCAGGCAATTCTTGCGCCGTGCCCGCAAATTCGCTCAGAATCAGGACCCCCTTGTTTTCGGTCTGGCAATAGGCATACTCCTTGGCCACCAGGTTCATACCGTCGACCAGAGGCGTTACCATGCAGACATCGGCCAGGGCGTAAAGCGCGCACAATTGGCTGAAACTCACCGAGCGATGCATGAACCGCAGGGGGACGTTTTTGATGGTGGAGTATTTGCCGTTGATCTGGCTGATGCGCCCCCGCACCTGCTCGAGCAAGGTTTGATAGGCTGCCACATCCTCGCGCGAGGGAACGCTGATGAAGATGAAAACGATATCATCCCGATCCTGACGTTGTCCCAGGAACCTTTCGATGGCATCCAGGCGGTGGGGAATGCCCTTGGTGTAGTCGAGGCGTTCCACCCCGAGCACCACCCTCTTGCCGCTGTACACCTGGCGATATTCCGCCAGGCGGCGGGCGAAGCTGGCGGATTGGATTTCCTGTTTGAATTTTTCGACGTTGATGCCGATGGGGTAAACGCCCAGAGCGGTGGTGTACTGGTCATGGGCGATGCGGTCCATCTCCGATTCGATGCCCAGCACCCGCAGTACCGTCGTCCGGAAATGACGCAGATACCCGAAAGTTTGAAAGCCGATGAGGTCGGCCCCCAGCAGGCCCAGCAGCAGATCTTCACGGTTGGGGTGGCAGCGAAAAATGTCCGAAGGCGGAAAAGGGGTGTGCAGGAAAATGCCGATCTTCAAGTCGGGCCGTTGCTCATGCAGAATCCGCGGCAGCAGCATGAGATGATAGTCGTGCACCCAGACCATGTCATCGGGCCCGGCATGGGCCATGACCTCTTCGGCGAAGATCCGATTGACCCGCTGGTAGGCTTCGTACCACTGGATCCGGTAGCGGCTGTAGGTGTTCATGTAGTGCAGCAGCGGCCACATCGTGGAATTGGAAAAGCCGTCGTAGTAATCGCTGGCATCGTCGTCGTCCAGGAAAATCGGAAAATAGTTGAATCGCTTCTTGAGTTCTTCGATGACATGTTCTTTTTCTGCCGGATCAGTGATATGGCCGCCTGCCCAGCCGATCCATTTCAGCTGAACTTTGGCACCCAGGTTCTCCATGGCCGATACCAAGCCTCCCGAGGAGGGCGTTATCTCGGGTCCGATGGTTACCGGCAGCCGGTTGGAAACATTGATGACGGTTCTCATGGCGCTGGTTCCTTTCCTTTTAGCGTTGAACATGCATCGGGGCTGGCGGATGGGGTTCACAACGAGCCGAGAGGGCTTATAATCGAGCCTAACCTTAGCATCGATGCCGCGCCTTGCAAGGTATGGGCAATCCTGCTATAGGCCGGCCCATGTACCGGCGGATCCCAAGCCGCTCAAAAATATTGAACAAAAGCCGCAAGGCTTTGCATCAGGAGAGGATAATCCATGGCTCCCAAAAGCAACCCACCTTCGTGCGGTTCTTCCCACGGCCCCAGCTCCGAGGAAGGAGATCAAAAAATCAACCAGGTTCTCGCCGGCATCCGCCACAAGATTCTCGTCATGAGCGGCAAAGGCGGTGTGGGCAAATCGAGCGTCTCGGCCGCGCTGGCACTTGGTCTGGCCACCAAAGGATACCACATCGGCCTGCTGGATGTGGACATCCACGGCCCCAGCCTGGCCGGCATGATGGGCGTTCAGGGGCTCCTGGATTTAACGCCTGACCAGCGGGTGATTCCCAAGCCGGTGAACACTCATTTGAAAGTGGTTTCCATGCAATCGCTCATGCAGAATCGCGATCAGGCTGTGATCTGGCGCGGGCCTGCCAAATCGGGCGTCATCCGTCAGTTTGTGGGGGACGTTCAGTGGGGGCGCATCGATTTTCTGGTCATCGACGCCCCACCGGGTACCGGCGACGAGCCGTTGAGCGTGGCCCAGACCATCCCCGAAGCCCAGGCCGTGATCGTCACCACCCCCCAGGACGTGGCCCTGGCCGACGTACGCAAATCCATCAATTTTTGCCGTACCATCCAATTGGCTACGCTCGGCCTGGTTGAAAACATGGGGCCGTTCGCCTGTCCCTGCTGTGGCAAAAGTATTTCCCTGTTCAAGAGCGGCGGGGGGCAAGCCACCGCCGAGCAGATGGAGGTGCCGTTCTTAGGCAGCCTACCCTTTGATCCCAACGTGGTCAAGGTGTTCGATGCAGGACAGCCCCAGCGCCTCCAGGAATCAGCGACCGGTTTTGTGGCTGCCATGGACAGGGTTATCGAAAAAATCCTGAAGACGCTGCCGACGTAAGACCGAGGCGGGTATCCTGATGGACACCATGATTGCCGCCGGCACAGCGAAAGGCAATGCGCACCATTACTGATCGTCATATGCTCCGTGTGGCGCTGGAGGGGCGTTTGCGCCATTGCGCTCAGGTCATCACCCTGGGGGTCCGGCCCAATTTCACGGATTATGACCCGGCCGAACAACGGCTGATCCGTGAGGCCGAGACGGTTTATTATCCCTCCAGTCTCTATGCCGACCTGCTGGACGCCATGGGCAAGAGGACCTTCCCCAGCTATCACACCTACAAATTTGCCCAGGACAAGATCAAACAGACGGCGCTGTTCCAGATGGCCGAGATCCCGCACCCCCACACCCGCATTTTCTTCGGCAAGCGGCAAAAGAAAACCATTCTCGATTATTTCCAGCTACCGCTGATCGCCAAAATTCCGCGGGGCTCGGCTCTGGGCAAGGGGGTGTTCCTGATCCGCACCGTCGATGATTTGGCCCGCTATTGCCAGCGTTCCGGGCCGGCCTATATTCAGGAGTATTTTCCGCTGACCCGCGATATGCGCATCGTGGTGATCGGCGGACGGGCGGTACATGCTTACTGGCGTGTGGCCCGGGCCGGCGCGCATTGCACCAATGTCGCCGCAGGCGGGGAGATCGATCTGAGCCCTTTACCCGCGGACGCGTTGCAACTGGCGGAAAACACGGCCCGCCGCTGTTGCTGGGACGATGTGGGACTGGATATTTGTTGCCACGACGGCCGATACTATGTCCTGGAGGCCAACATGAAATACGGTCTGGAAGGCTTCCGCCGGGCCGGCATCGATTACGAACGGCTCATGGCGCAATTCATTCTGCATGGAGAAATCTGATCAAATGGAAGGATCGAGCGACATCTTGACCACCATGGAGACGTTAAAACAGGCGCTCAATGCGAGGGAGGGCACGATCTTCTCCCCCCTGGCCGCCTTCAGCGACCGGGGCCGGCGCCGGCATTCCGAAGACAAGGTGCAGTCGGGCTACCGGCAGAGCTATGCCCTGGACACTGACCGCATTCTGCACTCTATGGCCTATACCCGCTATATCGACAAGACCCAGGTATTCTACCTGATCCGCAACGATCACATCACCCACCGGGTGCTGCACGTACAACTCGTGTCCAAGATCGCCCGGACCATCGGCCGTTTTCTGAAGCTCAACGAAGATCTCATCGAGGCCATCTCCCTGGGGCATGACATCGGGCACACCCCTTTCGGTCACGATGGCGAACGGTATCTGAGCAAGCTGTGCCAGGCGGCCGGCATCGGCCATTTCCTGCACAATGTGCAGAGCATCCAGTTTCTCGACCGGGTGGAGCGCAAGGGGCGCGGCTGGAATCTATGCCTCCAGACCCTGGACGGAATTCTGTGCCACGATGGGGAGATCCACAACCAGGTGCTGCAACCGCGCCAGGAAAAGACCTTCGCGATCCTTGCCGAGGAGATGACGCTGAAAAAGAAAGACCCGCACCAGGCTTTGATGCCCATGACACTCGAAGGGTGCGTGGTCCGCATGGCCGACACGGTGGCCTACATCGGACGAGACCTGGAGGACGCCATCCGTCTCAATGTGATCGAGCGCCACGAGATCCCCCGGGATGTGGTAGCGGTGTTGGGCGACAGCAACGGCACCATTGTCTACAGCCTGGTTACCGATATCATCCATTGCAGTCACGGGCAGCCGTATATCGCCTTGAGCGACAAGGTGTCGCGGGCGCTCAAGCGACTCAAGGATTTCAACCTGGAACGCATCTATCTGAATCAGACGATCAAAAAGCATGCCGGGGTGATTCATACCCTCTTCGATCGGCTCTTCGAAACATATATGGAAGACTTGCGCACCGGGCGTCAGGAGTCTAAAATCTTCACCAGCTTTCTGGCGGACATGGACCCCAACTATGTCCAGCACCACAACCACGCCGAGATCGTGCGTGATTTCATCGCCGGCATGACCGATCGCTACTTCCTGCTGCAATGCCCGGCCGAGCTGAGGCCGACGACCATCGATGTCTGATCGCGGCGGGCATAAGGACCCGCACCGGGAGCGGGGCTACCGGCAGCTGGTACGCAGTCATCTTGTCACCGACCGGTTAGTGGTGCAGCAGACCGATCTGGGCCTCTACACCAGTCATCCGGTATCCGCCGAGGCCAAAGAGGCCGTCATATTCCAGCGCGCTCAGCTGGAAGCTTACATCCGCAGCCATCCAGGCTTTCTTCAGTCACTGCAACCCTTGCCCCTGGACCCATTGGCGCCACCCATGGTGCGGCGAATGCTCCAGGCCGGTCAAAGCGCCCAGGTCGGTCCCATGGCGGCGGTGGCCGGCGCGATGGCCGAGGCGGTGGGGCAGGCATTGCGGCCGATTTCCGAAGAGGTGATCGTGGAAAACGGCGGGGATATCTTTCTTCACATCCGCCGCCCCGTGACCGTGGCAATTTTTGCCGGTGCCTCGCCTTTGAGTCTGAAAATCGGGCTGCAGATAAACCCCGACAGCGGCGTGAGCGCCGTTTGCACCTCTTCGGGGACCGTCGGGCACTCATTGAGTTTCGGCAGGGCCGATGCCGCCTGTGTGCTCGGCAGCGACTGCGCCCTGGCCGATGCGGCGGCCACGGCCGTGGGTAACCGGGTGCGGGCGGCCGCCGATATCCCGACGGCCATCCATTGGGCCCAGCGCATACCGGGGGTTTTGGGGCTGCTCATCGTGGTAGAGGAGAAAATGGGCGCCTGGGGAGCCGTGGAAGTGATGCCCCTGTAGCTGCAAAGCCGCCCGCACAGGAAAAAAGGGTTGAGTTTTAAGCCTGGGAATTGTAGAGATTAAAGCACGTTAATGACCGTCGGCAAAAGACAGGAGCGAATACGCATGAAAAAAGTCAAGGTCATCTTGTGGCTGCTGATTATCGCCGCTCTCGGGCTCATCGTCTATCAGAACCGAGAGTTCTTTCTGACCAAACAGCAACTGAGCCTCGACATTTTCGGCAAGATCTATGCCGCCCCGGAACTGCCGGTGGCACTCATTTTTATCGGCCTCTTTTTCGTCGGATGGTTTATCGCCTATCTCTTCGGCTTGGGTGACCGCTTCGCGGATGCCAAAACCATCAAGAAGCTTCAGCAGACCATCTACGCCCAGCAAAACGCCATCGACGCTGTGAAAAAGGAGATCGAAGCGCTCAAACCGCAATCCAAGCCGACGGCAAAGGAAAACGCCGTGCCGGCCGAAAGCCAAGCGGCCGACGAGACCCAATCCTGAAGAATTCCAGGCCCCTTCCCGACCCCGGCGCCTGACCACCGGGGTTTGGGATGACAAGGCCTTGCCCTTCTTGGTCGGCACCATCCAGCACAGGCCCACAGCCGACCTTCGGGAACAAAATCCGTAGACCATGAACCCTTCCAAAACCACTCCCATGCTCCAGCAGTATCTCTCCATCAAGGAGCAGTACAAGGATGCCATCCTGTTTTACCGCATGGGGGACTTCTACGAGATGTTCTTCGAAGATGCCCACATTGCTTCCAAAGCCCTGGAGATCACCCTGACCTCGCGCAACAAGAACGACGCCGCGCCGGTGCCCATGTGCGGCGTGCCGTACCGTGCAGCCCAGGGATACATCGCCCGCATGATCGACCAAGGATACAAGGTGGCCATCTGCGATCAGGTGGAAGATCCTTCCTTGGCGAAAGGCCTGGTGCGCCGGGAGGTGGTGCGGGTGGTGACCCCCGGCATGATCGTGGAAAATGAGCTGCTGGACGCCAAGACCAACAACTACCTGCTGGCCCTGTGCGTCCAGCAGCAAATCACGGGGCTGGCGTATCTGGATATCTCCACCGGGCTTTTCCGCGTCGCGGAAACCACCCATGCACAGAAGATTTCCGAAGAGCTCGCGCGCATCGCTCCCCGGGAAGTGCTGCTGCCCCAGTCGCTGCGCAACCAGGAGTGGGTGCGGCAACTGGCCCCGGTGATGGAACAGCGCGCGGTCAATGGCCTGGAAGACGGGCTTTTCGATGCTGGCCGCGGCCGTCAGCGGCTCATCGAACAGTTCCAGACGCGCTCGCTGGAAGGCTTCGGCTGCCAGCAGATGACGGCCGGGGTGGGGGCGGCCGGCGCCCTGCTTCACTATGTGCAGGAGAACCAGAAGCAGGCGGTGACCCATCTTGGTGCCATCGAGACCTACAGTCTGGACGATCACCTGATCATCGATGCCATGAGCCGGCGGAACCTGGAATTGGAACAAAATGCCCGCAACGGCACGCGCCAGGGCACCTTGATCAGCATTCTGGATCACACCGTCACGGCCATGGGCGGGCGCCTGCTCAAACAATGGTTGCGCTATCCGCTGCTGACCCCCGAACGCATCGGCCGGCGCCTCGATGCGGTGGAAGAGGCGCTGGGCCAGGGTGAGATCCGACGGCGCATCGTTACGGCCCTCTCTTCGGTCTACGATCTGGAGCGATTGTACAGCAAGATCGTCATGGGCCATGCCAATGCCCGGGACCTGCTGGCGCTGGGCCGCTCCCTGGCCATGCTGCCTGAAATCTGGGCGGCGATCGACCCGTTGAGCAGCGAGCTGTTCGCCAGACCATTGGACATCGGAGATCTTCAAGCGCTTGCTCAACTCATCGAACGGGCCGTGCGTGACGACGCGCCGCCCACGATCGCAGAAGGCGGCATGATCCGGACCGGCTACAACGCCGATCTGGATGAATTGATCCAGATCTCCCGCGATACCAAGGGATATCTGGCGCAGTTGGAGGGCCGCGAGCGCCAGGCCACAGGCATCAACACCTTGAAGGTGCGTTTCAACAAGGTGTTCGGCTACTACATCGAGGTGTCCAAGGCCCAGGCCAAAGCCGTGCCCGAGCGTTTCATGCGCAAGCAAACCCTGGTCAATGCCGAGCGATACATCACCGAGGAGCTCAAGCAATTCGAGACCAAGGTGCTGGGGGCCGAGGAGGCGCGCAGTGCGCTCGAGCTGGCGCTCTTCCAGCAGCTCCGCGAACAGGTGCGCGCCCGGGGCGAGGCGCTGCAGGCGTGCGCGCGTTTCTTGGGCCGCCTGGACCTGCTGATGGCCCTGGCCGGGGTGGCCGAGCAGAACGACTACCGCCGGCCCCGGATCAATACCCATGGAGTGCTGCGCATCCTCGACGGCCGTCACCCGGTGGTGGAAAAGTTGATCCAGGGCGAGCGCTTCGTACCCAACAGCATCGCCATGGACGACGTCAACGAACAGGTGCTGGTGATCACCGGCCCCAACATGGCCGGCAAATCCACCGTATTGCGCCAGGTGGCCCTGCTGGTGGTGCTGGCGCAGATCGGCTCCTTCGTCCCCGCCGCCGAAGCCGACATCGCCGTCACCGACCGGATCTTCACCCGGGTGGGAGCCCTGGATAACCTGTCGGCCGGCCAGAGCACGTTCATGGTGGAGATGGAAGAGACGGCCAACATTCTCAACAACGCCACCGCCGACAGCCTGGTGATCATGGATGAGATCGGGCGCGGTACCAGCACCTACGATGGATTGAGCATCGCCTGGGCCGTGGCCGAATACCTCCACGATTTGAAGGGCAGGGGCGTCAAGACCCTGTTTGCCACCCATTACCACGAGCTCACCGAATTGGCCCAGATTAAACCCAGGGTCAAAAACTACAACATCGCGGTCAAGGAGTGGAACGACCGTATCATCTTCCTGCGCAAGTTGACCCCCGGCGGCACCAACCGCAGCTACGGCATCCAGGTGGCACGCCTGGCCGGTATCCCCGAGGAGGTGGTGCGGCGGGCCAAAAAGGTCCTGGCACGGGTGGAGCGCCATGCGCCGGCCGGTCGGGATGTGGCCGAAAGCGGCGTCGCGCAACGGTCCAAACCCGTGCAGCTGGAACTGTTTCAACCTGTGGAGGCCGAGATCTTTCAACAGTTGCAAGCACTTGATTTGAATTCAATCACGCCCCTGGAAGCCTTGAATCTGCTGCATGCCTTGCGCGATCGTGTGATGAAGAGCGATTGACAATGTCTCCAGGCCGTGTTTTCTTGACCGCGAAGATGAATATTTTGATGCCACAGCCCAAGGGGTGCCCGCGACCCAAGATGATGCAAACCGGAAATTCTGCCTGCCCTGCCGCTTCGGGACTGCGCCACAGCCTGCGACCGATGCTGTTTTTTATCGCTGCCGTACTTTTCCTGACCGCCTTTGGCCCAGGGGTTTCTCCTTCGTGGAGCGCCACGGCCGAATCCAAATACTACGCCGCCGAAAGTTGCTCCCAGAAGCTGCGCAGCGATCCAAAGCAGCAGAAATACCGGGATCGCTGGATCGTCTGCATTCAAAAGTATCTGGCGGTCTACCGGGAAGACCCCCACGGACCCTGGGCCGCCGCCGGACTTTACCGCGCCGGCGCCATGTATGCCGATCTCTACAGGCTCAACAGACGGGAATCGGATCGCCGGGAAGCATTGGATTTACTGGACAGCGTGGTCAAGAATTACCCGGAGAGCCGCTACAGGGAGCAGGCCCGGTTGGCCGCCGGCAAGCTCAACGGCGGCGGCGAATCCGTCCAGGTGGCGGAGGGCGCCAAGCCCAAAGAGGAGGAGCAGCCTTCCAAGGTTGCCGAAGTTCCAAAAGCCAGGGAGGCCGATGCCAAGCCGACCGGGGATGCGCTCTCCGCTCAGCGATGGTATGACAAGGCCCAACAACAGGAAAGGCGCCTTTCGCAGGATCTCAAGCTTCAGAAGCGGCGCGACCAATGGTTCAAAGCCATACAGGCTTACCGGCAGGTGCTGCAGGCGGAGCCGGGCGGCCCCCTGACGCCCGCAGCGCTGTACGGCATGGGCAGTTGCTACGCGGGCATGTACAAGTGGTCCCGGGCATCCCTGGACAAGCTGCAATCCGAGAAGGCTCTCCAGGAGGTGATCGACACTTATCCCGAAAGCCTCTATGCGGACAAAGCCCGTTCGGAGCTGGGGGCCAAGGCGAGCCCCGGAGCCGGCGATGCCATCACCCAGGTGATCAGAGAAGCCCGAATGGAAGCGGTTTCGGCAGAAATCAGTTCTCCTATCGCATCGGCGCAGCAACCGGCCATCGTCGAGGGATTGCGCTTCTGGTCCAACCCGCGCTACACCCGCGTGGTCATCGACGCCAATGCCGACACCACTTTCGCCTATCGGGAACTGCGCGAAGACCCGCGTTTGGGAAAACCCCAGCGCATCTACATCGATGTGCACAACAGCCGATTGGGGCAGGACCTGCAAAAGGTGATGCCCATCAACGACAACCTGCTGAGCGACGCCCGGGCCGGTCAGTACACCAACGACACGGTGCGCGTGGTGGTGGACACCAAATCATCCCAAACCTTCAAAATCTTTTCGCTGAAAAACCCTTACCGCATCGTTTTGGATGTCTGGGGGGTGGAGAACGGCGTGACCGTGGCCAAGCCGGCGCCCCAGGAGCAGGCGCCTGAGCGCGAAATGCCCGTCGCATCGCACAAACTGCCGCCCAGCGCCATCGTCAAACAGCTGGCCTTAGGGGTGCGTCGCATCGTCGTCGATCCCGGTCACGGCGGCAAGGATTACGGAGCCCCAGGTGCCCTCAGGGGGGTTCACGAAAAGAAGGTGGTCCTGGAAATCGGCCAGCGGTTGGCGCGCAAGATTCGCAAAGAGCTGCAATGCGAAGTAATCATGACCCGCAACAGCGACACCTATCTCAGTCTGGAAGAGCGCACGGCCATTGCCAACACCCAGAATGCCGATCTGTTCATCTCCATCCACACCAATGCATCGCTCAACGCCCAGGCCTATGGCATCGAAACCTTCATTTTGAACCTGGCCACCGATGACGAGTCCATCCGGGTGGCTGCCCGCGAAAATGCGACCTCGACCAAAAATATCAGTGACCTCGATTCAATCTTGCAGGATCTGATGCAGAATGCCAAGGTGAACGAATCCACACGGCTGGCCAGCTATGTGCAGCAGTCGGTGATGCAGAATCTGGGCAAGCGATATACCCCGCTGCGCGACAAAGGGGTCAAGAAAGCGCCTTTTTATGTGCTGCTGGGCGCTCAGATGCCGTCCATCCTCGTGGAAACGGCCTTCATCAGCAACAGCCGGGAATGCAAGTGGCTGACCACCGACGACTACCAGGAGCGGGTGTGCCAGGGCATCGTCGACGCCATCCGCAGATATATTCAGGATACCAATCCCATGGCCTGGCAAAAACCGGCCAATGCCAGGGACAAAGGATAACGAAGGCGGCCGCCGGCCGCGCATGCAAGGAGGAGGAAATGTCGTTCAACAATATTATCGTCGAGAGCGCCCAGGGGATCACCACCATCACCTTCAACCGGCCCAAGGCCTTGAACGCGCTGAACAGTGAACTTCTGGCGGAGTTTTCCCAGGCCGTGGAAGCGGTGGCCAACGATGAAGCGGTGCGGGTGCTGGTGCTCACCGGTGCCGGCGGCAAAGCGTTCGTGGCCGGGGCCGACATCACCGAACTGGCCAAATTGGATGCGCTCAAGGCCAAGGTATTCATCAACAGAGGCCTGTCGGTGATCAACCGCCTCACCGAACTGCCGATTCCCGTCATCGCGGCGGTCAACGGCTTCGCGCTGGGCGGCGGTCTGGAGATCGCCATGGCCTGCGATTTCATCTATGCTTCCGAAAACGCCTCTTTCGGCCAGCCGGAGATCAAGCTGGGTTTGATTCCCGGATATGGCGGCACCCAGCGTCTGCCGCGGATCATCGGTCCGGCCCGGGCCAAGGAACTGCTTTACACCGGTCGCATGGTCAATGCCCAGGAGGCCCTGGCGCTGGGGATCGTCAACCGGGTCACGGCGCCCGAGGCACTCATGGACCAGGTGATGGCCACGGCCAGGGAGATGGCCGACAAGGGCCGGGTCTCCCTGCGGGCCACCAAGCAGGCCGTCAACATCGGATTGAATGCCGATTTGGCCACCGGCTTGCGCATCGAGACCGACGCCTTCGCCATCTGTATGGCCAGCCCGGATGCCAAGGAGGGCACCAGCGCATTTCTGGAAAAGCGCAAAGCGGTATTCAAAGGAGGATTGCTGCAATGATTTACGATATGGAATTTGAAACCATGCCCCGTGAGGCGTTGGAGGCGATCCAACTCCGCCGTCTCCAGACCACCGTGGAACGGGTGTACGCCAATGTACCGTTTTACCGCGAACAATTCCAGAAAGCCGGCGTGTCGCCGGCGGACATCCGTACCCTGGCCGACCTAAAGCATCTGCCGTTCACCACCAAGCAGGACCTGCGCGACAATTACCCCTTCGGCATGTTCGCCTCGCCCATGGATCATGTGGTGCGCATTCACGCCTCCTCGGGCACCACCGGCAAGCCCACGGTGGTGGGCTACACGGCCCGCGACATTCAAACCTGGGCCCAACTCATGGCCCGAGCCCTGATGGCCGGCGGCGCCACCCGCGGCGATATCATCCACAACGCCTACGGCTACGGCCTGTTCACCGGCGGGCTGGGCGTGCATTACGGCGCCGAGTTGCTCGGTGCCTCGGTGATCCCGGTGTCGGGCGGCAACACCCGTCGCCAGGTGATGATCATGAAGGATTTCGGGCCCACCATCATCACCGCCACACCCTCGTACAGCCTGCATCTCATGGAGGTGGCCGAAGAGATGGGGATCACCGGCAAGGACCTCAAGTTCAAGTACGGGATTTTCGGCGCCGAGCCGTGGTCCGAAACCATGCGCGCCGAAATCGAGCGTAAATTGAACATCACCGCCGTGGACATCTATGGATTGAGCGAAGTGATGGGACCCGGCGTGGCCATCGAGTGCAAGGAGGCCAAGCGCGGCCTGCACATTTTCGAAGATCACTTCATCCCCGAGATCATCGACCCGCGCACCCTGGATCCGTTGCCGTTCGGCCAGGTGGGCGAGCTGGTCTTCACCACCATCACCAAAGAGGCCTTCCCGGTGATCCGGTACCGAACCCGGGACATCTGCTCGCTCAATCCCGAACCGTGCATCTGCGGCCGGACGCACTTGCGCATGAGCCGCGTTACCGGACGCAGCGACGACATGCTGATCATCCGCGGCGTCAATGTCTTCCCCTCTCAGATCGAGAGCGTGCTCATGGATACCGAAGGGGTCACCCCCCATTATCAACTTGTGGTGGATCGCGAAGGCCCCCTGGATGTGCTCACCGTACGAGTGGAAGTCAGCGAAAAAATGTTCTCCGACGAGGTCAAGAAACTGCAGGCCATCGAGAAAACCATATCAAAAAATATCAAGGAGTTGCTGGGTGTGTCGGCCACGGTGAAACTGGTGGAACCCAAGGGCATCGCCCGCAGCGAAGGCAAGGCCGTGCGGGTGGTGGACAATCGCAAGCTATAAGGAGGTCACGATGCACGTTGAACAAATATCCGTGTTTTTGGAAAACAAATCCGGTCGGCTATCGGAAGTGACGGGCATTCTGGCCGAAACCGGGGTCAATATCCGGGCGCTGGCCCTGGCGGACACATCCGATTTCGGGGTGCTGCGCCTGATCGTGGACGAAAAGGAGAAGGCGGTGGCAGCTCTGAAAGACAACGGCTTTACCGTGGGCAAAACCCAGGTGGTGGCCGTTGAAGTCGAGGACAAACCCGGAGGTCTGCATCGCATCCTGGAGATCCTCAAAAGCAACGACCTGAACGTGGAATACATGTATGCCTATGTAAAACACACCGCCCAGAATGCCATCATGATCTTCCGGTTCGACAATATCGCCGCCGCCATCCAGACGCTTCAAGCCCAGGGGGTGACGGTCATCGACGGCCAGCGTTTATACGCAATCTGAACAAAAACCAAAAAGGTATCGGCCGGGTGTAAACTTTTAGGATTCAACGGCCGATACCTTGTCTAGCTCGGTTTCCCCCGCGACAATCACCGGCGGCGCACAGGATACAGGCGACGGCCGATGCCGTTCGAAACGGTCCGTTGCAGGCGGATCCGAAAAAGAGGAACAGGTGTTGGTTCAATGGTCACTACGCAACCGCCCTCCAAGCGTTCGACCCAATTGATTTGGGGAATTGCCCTGGTTCTGGCCGGGGTGGGAATGTTTGTCTATATTCCCCAAAGAACGGCCGAGCTGGCTCAAAGCTCGCATTTTTTCGGCAATATTGTGGTCGCACGCGTATGCTTGTATCTGATGGCGGCAATTCTGGTGGGCGGCGGTGCCAAAAAGATTATAAGCTATTTCAAATCCAAGCCATCGGGCACCGCCCAGGGGGCGGGAGATGCGGACCGATAGCCGATACGCAGGTAGGAAATAATGCTGAATGCGTCCCAACCCAAGAACGGCCCTGAATCAGGGGTCGCCAGTTTAAAATCCGAAGTCGAATACCGGACCCGGTTGCAGGATATCGGCAACAAAATCAATGCGGCCCGGGATCTGGATGAAATCCTCATCGACCTGAAGGACGAGATCACCAGCCTGTTTTCCGCCGAACGCATGACGGTCTATGTCATCGACGGCGTCAAGCGGGAACTGGTCTCGCGCTTCAAGTCCGGTGAAGAGATCGCCGAGATCCGCATTCCTGTGACCAAGGACTCCCTGGCCGGCTACTCCGCCCTGACGCATCAGTTGCTCAACGTGGCCAATGTGTACGACGACAAAGAGATCATCGCCATTGACGATGAGCTGCGCTTCGACAAGAGCTGGGACCAGAAGACCGGCTATCGTACCCGCCAGGTCCTTGTATATCCCATCATCTTCCAGAAATACCTCATGGGCGCCCTGCAGCTGATCAACCGCAAATCGCCCGGGCGTTTCAGCGAAGAGGACGAAAAGGCCGTCGCCGATCTGTCCAAAATCATCGGCATCGCCCTGTACAATCAGAAGCGCATGGCCGCCGGGCGGGGCAAGGCCACCAAGTTCGACTACCTGCTGGAAAACCATCTGCTGACCCAGAAGGAGCTCACCAAAGCCCTCACCGATGCCCGCCAGCGCAAAGAGCCCATCGATGCCTTGCTGCTGCGTGAATACAAGATCCCCAAATCCGAGCTGGGCGAATCATTTGCACGCTATTACAAGATGCCTTTCGTGGCGTACAATGCCACTTATCCCATTCCAGGGGACCTGCTGGCCGGATTGAAGGTCCCCTTCATGCGCAACAACGTGTGGGTGCCCCTCAGGACCGAAGATGGCCAGCCCGTGATCGCCATCGACGATCCTTACGATCTCAAGCGCATCGACGAAATAAAGGCGCTTTTCCCCGGCAAAAGCATCAAGTTCGCCGTGGCTTTCAAAAAGGATATCCTCGATTTCATCAAGCTGTTCACGGCCGACGAACGTGAAATGGCCGAAATCGACGACATCCTCTCCCAGCTGCAGGACGAGACCCATGAGATCGAAGAGGCCGAATCGGGGGTCGGCGACGAAGACAGTGCCGTCGTTCAGCTGGTCAACAAGATCATCCTGGATGCCTATGCGCGCAACGCCTCGGATATCCATATCGAACCCTATCCCGGCAAGCAGAACACCGTGGTGCGCATCCGCGTGGACGGCTCCTGTACCGTCTACCAGACGATTCCCTTCGCCTACCGCAATGCGGTGGTGTCGCGCATCAAGATCATGTGCGATCTGGATATCGCCGAACGCCGGTTGCCCCAGGACGGCAAGATCAAGTTCAAGAAGTACGGCGGGAAAGACATCGAACTGCGCGTGGCCACCATTCCCACCCAGGGCGGCATGGAAGACGTGGTCATGCGTATCCTGGCTGCCGGAGAGCCGATCCCCCTGGAAAAAATGGGCTTCTCCGAGCGCAACTACGAGAACTTCCTCCAGTCGGTGGTCAAGCCCTATGGACTGATCCTGGTGTGCGGCCCCACCGGTTCCGGTAAGACCACCACGCTGCATTCGGCCCTGTCCTACATCAACAAGACCGAAACCAAGATCTGGACGGCCGAAGATCCCGTCGAAATCACCCAGAAAGGCTTGCGGCAGGTACAGGTGAAACCCAAGATCGGGTTCGACTTCGCCGCGGCCATGCGTTCGTTCCTGCGCGCCGACCCGGACGTGATTATGGTCGGTGAAATGCGCGACAAGGAGACCACCCACATCGGCATCGAGGCCTCGCTCACCGGCCACCTGGTTTTCTCCACTCTGCACACCAACAGCGCACCGGAAAGTATCGTTCGTCTGTTGGACATGGGCATGGACCCCTTCAACTTCGCCGATGCGATCCTGTGCATCATGGCCCAGCGCCTGGTGCGCACGCTTTGCAAAGAATGTAAGAAGCCGTTCAATCCCTCCCGGGCGGAGTACGATGAGCTGGTGCGTGAGTACGGCCCGGAAGACTTCGAGCGTGTGCTGAAAATCCCCTATTCGTCGGATCTTACGCTTTACAAACCCCACGGTTGTGAGCTCTGCAACAATACCGGCTACCGCGGTCGTATGGGCATCCATGAGCTGCTTACCGGTACCGACGAGATGAAAAAGCTGATCCAGCGCCGGGCGCAGATGGAAGAGATCCGGGATCAGGCCATGAAGGACGGCATGTGCACCTTGAAGCAGGACGGCATCGAAAAAGTCTTCGCCGGCCACTCCGACTTGATGCAGGTGCGTAAGGTTTGCATCAAATAGCCTGCTTGAACTTCTCCAATTGCTTCTCGTAAATCTCCCTGTCTTCGGGGTTCATCGACAGGGCTTTTTCTTCGGCCTGGATGGCCTCCTCGATCCGGCCGTTGGCGTAGAGCGCCTCGGCCAGGGTGTCCCAGATGTAAGGTGCGCTTTTCAATCGGATGGCACGTTGGGCCAGCACCAGCGCCCGCGGTGCGTCACGGGTGACTGGATCTGCGCTGGTGGCCAGCAGCCATGCCAGGTTGTTCAGGATGTCGGGCTGGTTCGGATTCAACGCCAAGGCCTTTTCATAGGCGGCCATCGCCGCGGCGGCTTCGTCCCGTTCCAGATGCAGGTTGCCGGCGAGCCCGTACAGAAGGGCATCCTCCGGACCATGGTTTGCTCTGCTTTCCAGGTAGTTTTCGATCACCGCCAGATTGAGGCGCGTTCCACCGTGTCCCACCGCAATATCGTTCAGTTTATAGACCCCTAACGTCAGAATCGCCAGGCCTGCCAGAAAAAGGGAAATGGCATTGCGCACCTTGCGGTCGTGTCGCTTGATCCATTGGGGGGCGGCCTCACATCGTCGCAGGTAATCGATACGCTCCTGGATGCTGAAGTGGTGCCAATTAGGCTTGTCGGCGGGCTGGCCGCTGTGCAGCACGATTTTGTCGAAGGTGGAAATCAGCGGTTGAGCAGTTGGAAAGAGCCGGAAGATGAAAAGATCCGCCTGGCGCTCGAAATTGCGAATAAAGAAACCAAAAATGTATCGGAAGTAAAGCAGCACCCCGAGAACCAGCAAGACGGCATAGAGCGCATAGGTGACATCGGCGGGATTGATTTTCATCATCAGCATGAAATTCAGCGCCGGTTCGAAAAACAACAGAAGGACCAGGCTTATTGGGTAGGCCGCGTAGGAGATCAGCATGAAGCCCAGGAGAAAGAGCAGATACAGAAACAGGTGGTAGCGTTTGACATGGCCGATCTCATGGGCGATGACCTGGTCCAGTTCGTCGGGGGTCAAGAGGCGCAGCAGGGCGTCGGTTACCAGGATATAGCGGAAGCGACTCACCAGCCCCATGACAGCGGCCGTAATCATGCGACCGCCAAAGATCGGCCAGTAGACGATATCTGCATAGCGCACCCCAGCCTTGCGGCACAGCGCCTCGATCCGCTGCCGCAAGGGCCCGGGCTCCAAGGTCTTGCAGCGCCACATGCGCTGAATCATGGCGGGTGCCAGCACGGCGGCGACTACCAGGAAAAGCAGGAAAGTAACGCTTTGACCGGTAGCGCTCTCGGTGGCGTGTCTCAGCGATTCCCAGGGCAGCAGCCGCAGCAGGTCCAGAATTCCGAACATCAGCGCCCACGGCAGCAGTACGGGCAGGCTGAAGGCCAGGTTGGAGTAAACATATTCCCCCCGGGGGATATCGCTGCGGTAGATGGGTTGCTGGGCATCATAAGCGAAAAACCAGACAATGGTGAGGTGGCCGACGAAAACCATGAGGAAGAAAAAATCCCGCACAGTGGGTAGCTCGGAGAAGAGGGGGATGCCGCTGAAAAGAGAAGGCAGTTCCAACCCCCAGATCTCCAGTGCGAAACAGACCAGCGCCAGGATCGAGCAGCGCGTGACCAGCTGGCCGAAACGGCGATCCAGTTGATATGGGCTCTCCATTTCGGCCATGCGGGAGAGACGCTGAAAGCGGTTGCGCGTATAAAGGGTGAACAAGCTTGTAATACAAAAAAAACCCAGCAGGGTCTCCATCCAGCCTATCGCCGGGGAAGAGGTGGGTTCATATAGCGTCAGGGTGATCAGCGCCACGATGAAATAGATGAAATTGGAGAACATCTACGAGCCTTTCTTCGGCCTCTCTAAATACCGTTCGCGTTCACTGTAAATGCAGCCGCAGTACTGCTGGCGATACATGCCCAGCTCCTTGGAGCGTGTCACGCCTTCCTTCCAGCCCGCACGGAAATCCCGATAGTAAAATGGCACGCCCACCTCGTTGGCCACCGATTCGGCGACCCATCGGATGGTGTCGTGCTTTTGAAATTTGCTGTACAGCAGGGTGGTGGAAAAGGCGTCGAACTTGCCACGGGAGGCCACGATGGCCGCGCTGCGCAGGCGGTCGTGGTAGCAGAAACGACAGCGCTCCGATTCCCGGAAAGCGATGTTGCGCAGAAACGCCTCCAGATTGTAATCCGGGGCGATGATCAAGGGCATCGCCACCTGCTCGGCATAGGCGTTCAAGGTCTGCTGGCGGCGGAGACATTCGGTGTAGGGATGGATATTACTCCGGTAAAAGTAGCCCATCACCTCCACCGCCTCTTCACGCAGCACGCGCAATGGATAGATCGTGCAGGGGCCGCAACAGGTGTGCAGCAGCAGCCTCACGCTCGGCCTCCAAAAATGGCCGTGCCCACGCGCACGAGCGTCGCCCCCTCCTCGATGGCCGCTTCGAAATCGCCGGTCATGCCCATGGAAAGTTCCATCATGTCGACCCCGGGAATCGCCTGGGCGCGGATATCTTCGCGCAGGCGGCGCAGCGCGGCGAAAAAGGGGCGGGCGCGCTCCGGGTCATCGAAATAGGGCGGCATGGTCATCAACCCCTTGACCTTGATGTGCGGCAACTCGGCCAGTTCGCGTGCCAGGGTGGTGGCCTGCCCAGCGGAAACGCCGGATTTGGTGGCTTCGCCGCTGACGTTGACCTGGATCAGGACCTCTTGCACCTTGCCGGCCTTGCCCGCATGGCGGTCCAGTTCCGCACCCAGGGCCAGCGAATCCACGGTGTGAATCAGGTGGAACAGACGCACCGCATACTTGGCCTTGTTGCTCTGCAGGTGTCCGATGAAATGCCACTGGGCCGGGATATGGATCAGGGCTTCGAATTTGGCCCGGGCTTCCTGGATATAATTTTCGCCAATGATCTTCGCGCCGGCTTCGACCGCGGCGCGAACCGCATCGGGCGGGTGGGTTTTGGCCACCGCCACCAGCTGCACGGAGTGCGGCAAGCGGCCGCCACGCTGGGCCGCGGCGGCAATGCGCGCCATCACCTGTGATAGATTTTCAGAGATGTTCTGCACCTCGGCCTTTCTTGAAGCCTGTCCCGGCCCGCTGCAACAGTCAGGGCGGGACCCTCAACTTCTGGCGATCTGAAGCACCCCTTCACGGATCAGCAGCTCGATTACTTCGCATACCGGTAAGCCGACCACATTGGTGTAGGAGCCGTTGACGCGCTTGACCAAAAAGGTCCCCAGTCCCTGGATGGCATAGGCGCCGGCCTTGTCGAAGGGTTCATCGGTGTGAATGTACCATTCGATTTCGTCTGCGGACAGCTCTTTGAAGGAGACATCGGTGCGGGTCACATCCGTAAACCACTTGTCGGCCGCCGCGCAGCAGAGCGTATAGCCGGTGAATACTTGATGGGTCTGGCCGCTGAGCCGGGAGAGCATTGCCCGGGCCGCATCGCGCCCTTTGGGTTTGCCCAGCATCTGGCGGTCGATGACCACGATGGTGTCGGCACCGATCACCCAGCTGTCGGGATGGGTCTTGGCGATATCGGCGGCCTTGGCCCGGGAGAGGGCGCACACATAGTCGGCCGGATCCTGGAAGGGGACCGAGCTTTCATCGAAATTGCTGGGCACCACCTCAAACTTCAACCCGGCCTGGGCCAGCAGATAGCGTCTTCGGGGGGATTTGGATGCCAGAATCAGGCGGCCCTGTTGCGTTTTATTGACCATGGCCGGGGTTGTACCAAATGGCCGAAGGGTTGGCAAGGCGCATGCCGGCGACCAATTTGGGGTTGCCCGTTAAAAAAAACTGAACTATACCTCACCCTACTTTAGCACCGCACCACCCCCCCCCTGTGCGGTTCAATGCCAACAATCAGGAAGGAGCAGGATGAAATGAAAAAGTTGGTTTGTGTGTCCGCATTGGTCTTGGTATTGCTGGCGGGTGTGTCCGGAGCGGCTTTCGCCGCGGGCGCTTCCGGCAACATCAATTTGTTGCTGGGCAAGCATTACCTGGATGATGACGTCTGGGATGACCTGGATCTGGATGAACAGGATTCCATCGGTCTGATGTTCGATATCCAGCCGGCCCGTTGGCCTGTCGCATTGGCCTTCGATTTGCTCAAAAGCGATGAAAGCGCCCACGGAATCGACGGCGAGACCCAGGAGATCGCCGGCGGCGTGCGTTGGTACAGCCCCATGGTGAGCAATATCCTCCGGTTCTACGCGGGCGGCGGTTTGGCGCTCATCGAGGCGGAAATCGAAGACGAGGACGACGATGATTTCGGCATTTGGCTCAACGGCGGCCTTACCTTCATCATCGCCAAACACGTCAATCTGGGGTTGGATGTGCGATATTCCACGGCCGAAGTGGAACTGTACGGTGAGGATGTGGATGTCGACGGACTGAGGACATCCTTTTTGATCGGATATCATTTTTAATCATCATATCGGCTTTGCCGGTTTTAAAAAATTGAAGGAGCAAACTGTAAGATGAATAAACTAATCTGGGCATTCGCCACGGTTTTGGTCTTCCTGGCGGCTGGTTTCGGAACTGTGCATGCCGCCGGCGTGGAAGGCAACATCAACTTTCTCTTCGGTCAGAAGTATCTGGATGAAGATGATTGGGCGCCCGTGGACGAGCAGCCGGCCATCGGGCTGATGTTCGACATTACCCCTGCCGGGTCCCCCATTGCCTTTGCGATTGATTTTATTGGGAGCGAAGACTCCGAAGATGTGTTCGATGCTTATTATGACGAATATTACGAGGCGACCGGAAGGACCAGAGAGATCGATCTCGGCATCCGATGGTACACACCGCCCAGCATGCTCAGAGGCTATGTGGGCGGCGGCGTGGCCCTGGTCAATGCCGAGATTACGGTCGAAGAAGATGGGTATGAAGCTTCCGAAGATGACGATGGGGTCGGGTTTTTCATCAACGGCGGCCTTATGGTGACCCTGGCCCAGCACCTGAACCTGGGATTGAATGCGCGCTATTCACAGGCCGATGTCGATATCGCCGGCTACGATATAGACGCCGGTGGATTCATGCTGGCCGGGTTCGTCGGATTCCATTTTTAGGCCGCAGATCCTTTTCATATCGAAACTAAAAACGCCTTCCGATCCCCATGGATCGGAAGGCGTTTTTTTTTCTCAGGGACGATGGCTTAGACCTTGAATTTGCCCACCGTGCCGTCCAGCTGCGTGGCCAGCTTGGCCAGTTGCTCGGCATTCAGGTTCACCTGGGAACTGCTGTTGGACATGTTGCCGGCCGCCATGGTCACTTCGGCGATCTCTTTGGCGATGTCCGCAGCTACGGTGTGGCTCTGCCCCACATTCATATTGACGTCACCGATGCCCTGGGAGGCCTGGGCCACGTTGCCTGCGATCTCGCGGGTGGTGGTGGATTGCTCTTCCACCGCGGCGGCGATCTTGGAGACGATGTCGTTCACTTCATTGACCACCTGGGTGATGTTGTTGATCTGGACAACGGTCACCTGGGTGGAGGATTGAATGGCCGAAACCTGACGTTTGATCTCGCCGGTAGCCTTGGCCGTCTGCTGTGCCAACTCCTTGATTTCGTTGGCGACAACGGCAAATCCCTTGCCGGCATCCCCGGCACGGGCGGCCTCGATGGTGGCGTTCAGGGCCAACAGGTTGACCTGTTCGGAGATGTCGGTGATGGTCTCCACCACCTTGCCGATCTCCTGGGCCGCGCGGCCCAACTCGCCCACCTGACTGGAAGCCCCTTCGGCATGGGAGACGGCATTGTTGGTGACGTTGCGTGCCTTTTCCGTGCTCTGGGCGATTTCGCTGATGGTGACGCTCATCTCCTCGGTGGCCGAGGCCACCATGTTGATGTTGGTGGAGGCCTGCTCCATGGTGGAGGCCACGTTGCCCATGTTGCCGCTCATCTCCTCGGAAGCCGAGGCCACCGACTGGGCCCGGTTGGTGGTCTGGTCGGCGCCGGACGACAAGGCCGCCGAGATTTCGTAAAGCTCTCCGCTGGATTGTTTGAGCTGGGCGGCATTATCGGCCACCTCTTTGATGATGACCTGCATTCTCTCGATGAAAGTGTTGAACCACTTGGCCAGGTCGCCCACCTCATCCTTGCTGTTCACCACCAGGCGCTTGGTCAGATCCCCTTCGCCCTCGGCCGCATCCTTGAGCCCCGCCACCACGCGGTTGATCGGGCGGGCCACCGAGTTGGCAATCACGTAGATGATCAGACCCGCCGCGCAGACCGCTATCAGGGTGACCATCAGATTCACCTGGCCCAGCTTTGCGGCCGGTGCCGACACCTCTTTCATCTCGATGGTAACCGCCACTTTCCAGGGGAAAGAGGGCAGTTTATGGAAGGCCGCCCACTTGGGGACTCCCTTGAATTCATAGTCGTAAAGGCCTTTATCCATCCCTTCCCATTTCTTGAACTCGGGACTCGTGCTCAAATCGAAGGCCAGTTCCATTTGCTTGTTGGGGTGGGCAATGATCCGGCCGGTGCTCTCATACAGGTAGGCAGAACCGGTTTCGCCCACTTTGATGCGGTCGATGAACAGTTCGTCGATGCGGGCGATCTCGATGGTGGCCACCAGCGCGCCGGGGCTCTGCTCCCCTTCGCGCATGAGGGCGGCCAGGATCAATTCCGGAGATCCGCTGGCGGGATTCTTCTGCAGGTGCATCACGAACGGTTGGCCGCCGAGCACGGATTTGAAGTAGGGCTCGTCCTTGAGCGACAGTTTGCCCACCACCTGGGCGTCGCCGGCGGCCGTGACGTCGCCGGCCTGGTTGGCCAGGACGATATTTTTGTAATAGCCGTAACCGCGCATCAACTCCGCCAGTTGGCCGTTGGCCGAAACGGCGGCCGCCTTGCCCATGAACGAATCCTGGATCGACGAGATATAGATTTTCTGTTTGGCCCAGTTCTGCACATCCAGGGAGCGGTCTTTGAACCAGCCGTCCAGCATCTGGGCGGACAGGGTCGCGGTTCTTTCCATATTGTTCCCCAGGGTTTCCGACAAGGTATGCTTCGAGGAGACGTAGGAGATGGTAGCCGAGGCCCCCATGCCCAGAAGAATCAGCAGAACCGTCGGGATCAGGAATTTGTTGCGCAGCTTGAGCTTCATCCAAAAGTTAACCATTTGAGATTCTCCCTTACATTGTCGCGCCTGGGGCGCATGTACTTTATAAATATGCCCTAACGGCATGTCTGACATCGGATTTCAGCTCCCCGTTCCTTCTGTGTGCAGGGAGGAGCTTTAGGCTCTTTATCGGTATCCTGGGGGGAAAGTTTAGGACAAAAACAATATGGAGATGTGTATAAAATGCTGACAGGCAGGCGAAAAGGAAGCTGCCGTCGGCATCCGCTCTTGTGGATGCCGACGGCAGCGGGGGTACTTCAAACAGGCCGACCTATGGTTTGGCCGGCGCCTTCTGGCTTTCCATCCATTGCATATAGGCTTTCCAGCGCTTCCATTCCTGGAATTCCTGGTACTCCCGGGAACCTTGATTGGAGTTTTTCCATTCCTGGAAAGCCTCGAACTCCTGCTGCTCCTTTTTCCAATCCTGGAACTGCTGGAACTCTTTGCCGTCGGTGGGCGGCGCCGTTACAGCCGGAGCCGAACCTGGCGTTGCCATCCCAGACGGCTGCGGGGCCTGCTGGGCGGCAGGGTTGGCAGCCTGCTTGTTGGAGTCGTAAAGGGTGAACTCCCCCTTTTCCTTTGAAAAAAGCCCCGGGCCTTCTGGAATCTCGGTGCCCGAATGATACTTGAAAGGCTTGGGTTGAGCGCACCCAGAAACCAGGAGCACCGCCGTTACCAGGATTAAAATCGGAGCGATGGACTTTTTCATATTTGTCTTTGCCTTCTAGAATTTAACGCGGGTACCGAGCATCGCCACCTGGATGTCATCCGGATCGTCGAACCCAGCCGCATCCACGCTCAGGCTGTAGTTACGATAAGCTGCATAGAGCTCGACCGGCTTCCAGGGATTGATGACATAAGCCGCGCCCCAGACGGTACCGTCATAACCCTCGTTATAGTAATCCTGGGTCAGACCATACTCCACGGAGACCGCATGGATGCCGGTTTTGTAGCCGACCTTGCCGTACCAACCGTCGGCACTATCCCGGTCGCTCGCCTCGTATTCGCGCATACCATAGGAGGCCGTGAGGTTCAGGCCGAAGGGCATCAGCCAGGAGACCGAGCCTGCCAACTGGTAGTCGGTGCCTTCGGCGCGGCTCTGTGGTTTGGTATAACCGATGGCGGCGGCCAGTTTGCCATAGATATCGGCGGCGTACCAGAGCGAAGAGTCCCAACCGTCGCCGTTCGAAACGCTGGCGGCCGCCTGAAATCCTGCAAATGTCGGGGTGTTATAGCGCACCCGTTCACTGCGGCTCAAAATGCCGTCGAAATTATAGTGCGTACCCGAGATGTTCGTGCCAAAGACGGAACCGTCCTCGTTTTTCCACGCAAAAGAGCCGGCCGTAGTGGTCATATCCGAATAGGTGATCACCGACGTTCCGGAAAGGTCCACTTCTGCGGTGTTGTTGGCTGCCGCATCCCCTTTGCCGATTTCGAATTTGCCGAAATTGGTGTCGAAATAAATGTTCAGCCAGCGATCATTCCACTCGAACCCCTGTGATGAACCGTCGTAGGACCCTTCACTGTTCTGATTCATGGTCAGGCGGTTGGAAGGGTTTCGCTGGGCCTCGATTTCGAACTGGATACCGACCTTCACCGCGCCGAAGGCTTCCTCGCCTGTGAAACGAATACGCGTTGAAGAGCTGTCGTTGTCTGCGATGAAGTAGTCATCCTGGTCTCCATCATCCGCCCACAAAACCATCTGGTTGATCTGTCCGGACACCTTGGCCTCCAAGGCCATGGCCGGCGTGAGGCCGCCGGCGATGAGCAGGGCCGACATGGCGATTATTGCCGATACAATCCAAGTTCTCTTCATTGTTCTCCTCCTGAAATGATGTTTGATAAACGGCTAAAACCCTCGCGGCGGGTAACCGGGCAAATAAAAAATGCCGGCGCACCTTTTCAGGCCGCATACCGGCATCGCTATTTCACGGTTTCGATACCGCCACATGGTCGCCAAACCAATCATGGGGTCGCATCTAGCCTGTTTACGGTAAGCGCTTTGTTAGCCCCGGATTAAAAATTCGTGAGCCCAATGCGCAAGTGGGAAAAAACCATAGCAAAAAAACGAGTGCATGGAAATCGGATTTTTAGGGTTATCCCTGACCCAGTTGCTCATTGGCCCAAAGGATCAGCTCTTCGGTGGTCTCCCAGGAGATACAGGCATCGGTGATCGACACGCCGTAGGTCAGGGTTTTGAGATCACCGGTGTTCTTCTGGCTGCCTTCGTGGAGATTGCTTTCGAGCATGAGGCCCACAATGGCGGTGTTGCCTGATACACGCTGCTGGATGACATCTTTCCAGGCCACGCTCTGTTCCTTGAAGCGTTTGCGGGAATTGGCATGGGAGCAATCCACCACCACGGCCTCGTTGAGTTCTTTGGCCCGCAGCTTGTCCAATACCTCGCGGATGCTGCAGGAATCGTAGTTGGGCCGGTTGCCGCCGCGCAGCACCAGGTGGGTGTAAGGGTTGCCCGTGGTGCTCACCACACTGGCCTGGCCCTTGTGGTCGATCCCGAGGAAATGCTGGGGCGCACCGGCGGCGATCATGGCGTTGAGCGCCACATCCAGGTTCCCATCGGTTCCGTTTTTAAAGCCCACCGGCATGGAGAGACCGCTGGCCATTTCGCGATGGGTCTGGGACTCGGTGGTGCGGGCGCCGATGGCTGCCCAGCTGATGAGGCCGGCGATGTACTGGGGAATGAACGGGTCGAGCAGTTCCGTGGCCGTGGGCAGCCCTATGGCCGCGATCTGGTCCAGCAGGCGGCGTGCCTTTTTTAGACCGGTGATGATGTCATAGGTGCCATCCAGGTTGGGGTCGTTGATCAGGCCCTTCCATCCGACGGTGGTGCGGGGCTTCTCGAAATAGACCCGCATCACGAGAAGGATGTTTTTGGAAACCCGCTGTTGCAGAGTGAGCAGGCGGGCGGCATACTCCAGTGCAGCTCGTTCGTCATGGATCGAGCACGGACCGGTAACCACCATCAGGCGCGGGTCGCTGCGTTTGATGATATCCTGCAATACCTTGCGTCCCTCAACCACGGTGCGGGCGGCGTCCGAGCTGATGGGCAGCTCTTCTTTAAGGGCATCTGGCGAAATGAGGGGGGTGAAATCCTTGATGCGGACATCGTACGTTTTCATGGAACTCTCCTTTTTCGGTTGCGGAATGGTTCTTTTCGGCGCCGTTGAAATTCTGGAAGCGGCCCATCTCCAGTCTAACATGCGAAAAAAAAAAGCCGCGGGCTGATTCGCCCGCGGCTTTCGGCTGATTCCTGTCCGTTTCAGCGCACCCCGGGCGACCCACGGTAATAATAGTAGTAATAGAAGTGGTACCGACGGTGGCTCTCTTGTTTGTTCGGGGCAAAACAGCGCATGGGGCAGACATAGCCAATAGTCTGGTGGGCTGTCAATGGGTTTTAATTTTCCTGTTTACATTGCAGGGCGGGAGGGCTAATCTGGGCGCCGCTTTATCTGTCAAACCAGACTTTCGACGAGGTCGCGTTCAGCGATAGATCCCATCAAAACACAAGGAGAAAATCCCCATGAAATGTTTCAGCGTGCGGCCACTGGCCACGGCAATGATCCTTGTTGCCTTTTGCGTGCTTACGGTTTCGGCCGCCGGCGCCGATCAGCAAGTCAAGCAGGCCAAGCCCGCCAAAGAGAGTCCGGCTCAGCCGGAAAAAGCGACAGCGGAAAAGAAGCCGGTCAACGCGGCCATGGTAAACGGCAAAGCCATCAGCTACGCGGCTTATGAAACGGAGTTCAATCTTTACAGGCGTCGTTCCCAGGCCCAGGGCATGCCCATATCCCCGGAAGCCCAGGGGCAAGCCGGCCTCAATGTGATCAACGACATGATCAGCCGCGAACTGATTTACCAGGAGAGCCAGAAAAAAGGCATCAAGGTGCCCGCGGAGTTCGTCAATGAAGAGCTCTCGTCCATCAAGGCGCAGTTTTCAGATCCGTCTCAATTCCAAGCGGCCCTGGCGGAAATGAAATTGACCGAAGACAACCTCAAGGAGCAAATCGTCCAGCGTCAGGCCATCCGAACCCTCATCGACCAGGAGATCGTGCCCAAGATCGAGATCACCGACCAGCAGGCAAAGGAATTCTATGATAAAAATCCCAAGCTTTTTCAGCGTCCCGAAGAGGTCCATGCTCAGCACATTCTGTTGAAGGTCGAAAAGGATGCCGACGAGAAGACCCGCGCTGAAGCTCGCAAAAAGCTGATGGATATCAAAAAGAAGTTGGATGCCGGCGGCGATTTCGCCGAACTCGCCAAAGCCAACTCCCAGTGCCCCAGCGCCCCCCAGGGGGGTGACTTGGGTTTTTTTTCCAGGGGTAAGATGGTCCCTGCCTTCGAGAAAGCGGCCTTCGAGCTCAAACCCAACCAGGTCAGTGATATCGTGGAAACCAACTTCGGCTACCATCTGATCAAGGTCCTGGAGCACCGCGAGGCCAAAACCTTGACCCTGGAAGAGGTCCAGCCCAAGATCATCTCCAGCCTGAAGCGGCGGCAGATCCAGGCCGATGCGGAAAAATACGCGGAAGATCTGCGTAAGCAGGCCAAGGTGGAAGTGTTCGTAAAATAGAAACCCACCTCGGAACAGCCGCCTGCAAACCGAATCACGACCGGTCGCCTGCGGCTGTTCATGGGGTAAATAAAACTGGTTGGTGCCGAAAGGAGCGGCATGACGACTTCCCTGTTGATCAAGGAAACCGTTACCCTGGAGATCGAGACCTTAAAGCGGCCCAGGAATATCGAGCGGTTAAAGGAAACCCACGTGGCCTTCAGCGGCGCGCCGCGTAAGCACTGGTATGATGCCGCCAAGGTAATTCTGGTGGCCGACCCGTTCAGCCGGGCCACCTTCTACTACGAATTCCGCATCGACGATATCGCCTTGGTCCAGGAGATGCCCAACCTGGTCACCCTGGACAACGAGGTGATCCCCATGGTGCGCGTATGGGTGAAAAAGCGCAGCATCGCCCTTCGCTGCACGCCCTTCATCGTCGATGAGACCACCTGAGAGCGGAAACCGGGCAGGTGACCTGTGAAACGTGAGGAGACCGGGCCGGGGCCTGATTCAAACATCGAAAAGCCCAGCCGCACACGGAAGAAAAAGGCCGCCGAGGCGTTGCAGAAAATCGGAGAGCAGCTGATAGGCCTCCGCGAGAGCCAGCTGGAGGCCCTTGAGCTGCCTTCAGAACTGCGCGAAGCGGTTGCCGTGGCGGGGACTATGCGGTCCCACGGCGCTCGCCGGCGCCAATTGCAATATATCGGTTCCCTGATGCGCCAAGTGGATGCCGATGAGCTGCGCGGGCGGCTGGCGCGTATCGCCTCGCAAGCCCATGACGAGGCACGGCGTTTCAAACAGGTGGAACGGTGGCGGGATGATCTGTTGTCAGGCGATCCGGGACGGCAGCAATGGCTGCTGACCAGCTATCCGCAGTTGGATGCGCAGGAACTGACTCGTCTGATCCAGGCCGCCGGGCCCGATAAATCCAGTGAACAACGGCGCAAGGCGGCAAGGGCTTTGTTTCGATATCTACGTCAATGGGTCGACCCGCTGTAGCCTGGGGAAAATCGGCGATGGATCGTTCTCGGCTCAATTGATCATATCCACGAGTTGATCCACGATGTGATCCAGGAAAAGCATTCCCTCCACGGTGAGCCAGCACCGCTCGCTATCCATTTCAATCCAGCCTTCCACAGAAAAACGATCCAACGCTTTATTAAAGTATAACTTGAAGTCGTTTTGGAAACGTTTTTGAAATTCTTTAAATGAAATTCCATCTGTCTGGCGCAGGCCGAGATAGAGCGCCTCGATCATCTGCTGCTCTTCGGAAAGATTCTCTTCATCGGCTCTGGGCAAACGGCCCTGACCCAGTTCGTTCAGATAGTTGTCTATGGAGCGGTGGTTCCACCAGCGGACCGGCAGCTGGCAGCCGTGGGCCGAAGGTCCAAGTCCCATGTAAGGCGCGAAGTTCCAGTACTTCTGATTGTGTTTGGACCGCCACCGGGGCGTCTGGGAGTAGTTGGATATTTCATAGTGCTCGTAACCGGCCGCACCCAGAAAGTCGTGGGTCATGCGGAACAGGTCGGCGGTACGCAGCTCAGAGAGGGCTTCGAATTTTCGGGCCTGCAAATCGGCATGCAGCGGCGTGTGCTCCTCGTAGGTGAGCATGTAGCACGACAGGTGCTTGGGCGAAAGCCGGATGGCCTGCAGCAGATCGCTTTTCCAGGAACTGGCGGTCTGATCGGGCAACCCGAAGATCAGATCCAGACCGATGTTGTTGAAACCGGCCTCTTTGCCGGCTTTGACCGCTTCCAGGGCCTGGGCCGCATTATGTCGGCGCCCGAGAAATTTCAGGTTGGCATCGCTGAACGACTGCACGCCGATGTTGAGACGGTTGAAGCCGAAGGCCGCATAATCCTGCAGGTCACGGGTGGTGGCCGTGGCTGGATTGATTTCCAGGGTCATCTCGGCCGATGCCTCCAGGTTGAAGCAGGCGGCGGCCCAATCCACGATGTCGCCTATCTGGCGGGGCGTCAGCAAGGAAGGCGTCCCGCCGCCGATATAGAGGGTATCGGCGCGCACGTCGCTGGTGCGGCATAGAAACATTTCTTTTTTCAAGGCATTGAGGTAATCGGGCAGCCGGTCCGACTGGGCGACCGAATAAAAATCACAATAGTTGCATTTGCTCTGGCAGAAGGGGATGTGGACGTAGACACCCACGGCCTGGCTTCTATTGGTTTGCGAGGTTTGCATAGACCTTTCCTGAAGTTGCATTCGATTGGAACGCCACACTGTTTGTTTTCGGCTTTTATGGCGAAGGCTTTAATACAGATTTAAAATGCGCCCAACTGGCAGGTTTTGATCTTGACCTTCATGGATTCACAGGCATTGGCCACGGCCAGACGCGCAATGCCGGCGGCATCGGCGATGCGCCACGCTTCGGCGCAGGTCAACCGGTCGTCCACCAGGAGCGCCTCGATGGCCGCGCGCAATTCCGGCGCGATCTTCTCGGCAGCCTTGACTGCTTTGCCTTTGGCGCCATAGCCGAATAGTCCCAGCTGGCATTTGCGGATATGCCCCTCCTGCAGATCGATGGCGATTCCTACTTCCCGCGGTGTGACAAGTAACGTTTCGCAAATGGCGTGGGCCGCATGGCAGGTGATCTCTTTGTCCGCAAGTCGATCCCGAACCGCCTGTTCCAGCGCCGGCGATACGCGGGTGCCGTTGGGATGCTTTGCGCTGAAATGGCCGCTATCGTGATGGGTCATGGTGTCTGATCTCCTGGCGTAAGCAATTTTTCTTTCATAAATCTGCGGCACCTTAGCACAGCGATGGATGGTTCGCAATTGAAGCCGGAGGTATCTGCGGGGCGCCTTTCGGCTGAAGTCGGCGCGCCAAAGCCGGTTTCCCGGTTGGGATGTGCCCTGCCTTATGGTATAAATCGTCCATGGATGTATCCGCCATCTTCAGAGCGATCTTGGCACCCGACCAGGAGCGGGCACCGGAACAGCTCGCCCGCCTGAAGGTCGGCGATCGGCTCACCGGCCGAGTGCTGAAAATGGAGGAGGATGGGCGGTTGCTGATCGATCTGGGGCGATTCAAGGCCCTGGCGGATACCAATCTGCCGGTTCAGGTGGGGCAGCGGTTGACGCTCAGGGTGACCCAGATGGGGACCCCCATCCAGTTGCGTCTGGAACCGCAGACCCAGCCTGCTGTCCAAGCACTGCCCCCGCCACGGATGGCCGTGGCCACTTTGCTGGCCGGCGGGGATCAGCAGCGCATGGTCAACGCCATCGATCGGCTCTTGAACGCCATGCCTGCTCCGTCGCAAGGTGCGTCATCGGCCCAAGCCGCCGGCGGGCGCGCAATGATCGAATCCGCGCCATCGACGGCCTCTGCCATGGAACTGCCCGCGCCTTCGGTCGCCGGCCTGGATAGGGGCCATCTGCCCGAAGCGGTACGCCACGCCTTGGTCCAACTGAAGGCGATTTTCGATCCCATGCCGCTGGAGGCCCCGGCGGCCCAGCGAACCCAGTGGGTGCAAGCCAACGTGGAGGATCGCGGGATCCTGTTCGAACTTAAAATGGCCGATGCCCTGTCCCAGACCTCCCCGCCTCCGGCCACCACGCTGCCCGCGAATGCCGGCGCGCCGCCTGCGCCAGCGGACCATCCCACTGAAACCCTTATGGATTTAAGCATTACGCCCGCTGCAAAGGGCGCAATGGAGGTGAAAACGGGCTTGGACGCCGCTTCAGCCAACATCGTGGCCACCGAGGGCGAGCCACCTGCGGGCATCGATCCCCGGCTGGCGCTCGGGATCAAGGTTCAGGCCGGCGCGCATGCCGAGAACGATGCCGCCGTACCCAAAAACAGCGTTGTGCTGCCGGCGCCGGATGCCCAGGCCGCGGAAGAGGCCCAGCGGATCATCGCCCGGGATCTCAAACCGCACTTGTTGATCGTCAAGAATTTTCTGACCGGCTTGGAAGAACGACTCGATCCGCCGCTGGACGCGCATGCCAAGGATGTGGCCCTTTTGCGCCAGGTCGTGAACCAGTTGACGGACCACGTGGCGCAGCAACAGGAACAGGCCGTGCGTCGGTCCGGAGAGCCTGATCTCTACCAGGTGTTTACGCATCTGCTGCCGGTCAAGGATCAGCAGCAGCCGGTTCAACTCAAGGTGTATTATCCCAAAAAAGGCCGGCCAGCCGAAGCCGACCCCCAGCATCGCGTATCCCTGCTGCTGATGCTCGACCGCCTGGGGCCGGTGCGCGTCGACCTCGGCATGGTGGAACGTTCTCTGCGCATCGGCTTCTATGTCCGCGACGCCAGCGTGCAGCAGATATTCGAGAAGCACGGCCAGGCCGTGGTCGACGGCCTCGCCGACGCGTTCGATCATATCCAGATCAGTACCCAGGTATCCAAGGAGAAGATCGCCCAGTTCGAAGGCGAGGATCTGATGGGCCCGCCGGTGGGCCGCATCGATGTCCAGGTATGAGAGACGACCAACGCAAAAAAGCGGCCGCGCTGAGTTACGATCATGCCCTCGGCGGCGCGCCGAAGGTTGTGGCCAAGGGACGCGGCAAAATGGCCGAGCGCATCGTGGAGATGGCGCGCCGGAACGATGTGCCCATGGTGGAGGACCGCAATCTGGTCCAGATGCTCGAGGCCCTCGACTTGAACACCGAGATCCCCGCCGAGCTCTATCAGGCGGTGGCCGAGGTGCTGGTGTTCGTCTACCGGATGAATCACAAGGTATGAAAGAGTTCGCGCTGAACGAGGCGCCCCTCGAGGGGACGCATCTCATCGAGGCCGGCGCCGGTACGGGCAAGACCTACACCATCACCGGCATTTTCCTGCGCTTGATCGCCGAGAAGGGCGTGACCGTCGACCAGATCCTGGTGGTGACTTATACCAAGGCCGCCACCGAGGAGTTGAAGAACCGCATCCGCCAGCGCCTGGTGGCGGCGGGCCGCACCCTCGACAAGGCCGGACCGGACGGTGTCATCGAGGACCCGTTGCTGGCCGGCATGATGACCGAACCCGCCGATCAGCGCGACGTCATCCGGCAACGCATCCGCGACGCCCTCGTCGACTTCGATCGATCCGCCATCTTCACCATCCACGGCTTCTGCCAGCGGGTGTTGAATCATTTCGCTTTTGAAACCGGACACCTCTTCGAGGCCGAGCTGACTCAAAACGCCCAGCCCCTGATTCAGGAGGCCGTGGACGATTTCTGGCGGCGCTACATCAGCCGGGCACCGGCAGAATTGGCGGAAGCTGCGCTGGCGCAGCTGAAAAGCCCCGAAGCGCTCGCCCTGCTGGCACAGCGCAGCCGCCAGCCGATGGTGCGGGTGATTCCGCCCGCTGCCAAACCGCCCCTGACGGCTATCGCCCCCTGGCGCAGCGCGGCACAAACGGTGCGGCACGAGTGGTCTCATGCCCGGGGAGAGGTTCTGGGGCTGCTGGCCCAGGAAGGGCTCCATGGCGCCAAATACGGCAAGTACGCCTCCACAACGGACTCCCCGCGGGGGCGGTTCGTCGCCGCCCTGGCGGCGGCCATGGACCGGTGGCGCGGCGCTTATCCGCTATTTCCGAAATTCGAGCGGTTCTGCCAAAACTACCTGGTCGCTGCCACCCGCAAGGGCTATGCGACCCCCCGGCACCCCTTTTTCGACGCCTGTGAGCATGCGCTGGCGTGCCAGACGGAGCTCGAAACCCAGTTGACGGATTACGTGCGCTATCTCAAAGTGCGGTTGCTGGCCCAGGTCCAGCAGCGCCTGGCGCAAAAGAAGGCCCGTGACAACACCTTGTTTTTCGACGATCTGCTGCTGCAGGTGCATGCGGCCTTGCACAACGAACGGCGCCTTTCGCTGGTGCAGGCCATCGGCCAACAATACCAAGCCGCGCTGGTGGATGAATTTCAGGATACTGACGCACTTCAGTACGAGATTTTTGCCGCTCTTTTTTCCGGCAGCGCATTGTTTTTCATGATCGGCGATCCCAAGCAGGCCATCTACAGTTTCCGCGGCGCCGACCTCTTTTCTTATCTGCATGCCCGGCGAAAAGCCCGGAATCGATACACCCTTACGCGCAACTGGCGGTCCACGCCGGCCCTGCTCAAGGCCTTCAACACCTTGTTCGGAAGTCGCTCGCAGCCGTTTGGCTATGAGCAGATACCTTACGAGCGCGCAGTTGCCGGCCGCCAGGCGCCCGATCCGCCGGAGCCGCCCTTTCGGCTGTGGTACCTGGCCCGCGGTGAAGAAGGCGACCTGCTGCGGCCTGTCTCCCAAACCGCGGCCACCGAGCGCATCGTAGAGGCCGTAGCCGATGAAGTCGTTCGTGTTCTGCAGTATGCAAAAGGGCGGTTCTCGCCCGAAGATATCGCCGTGCTGACCCGCACCCATCGACAGGCCCAGCGGGTCAAAGCCGCTTTGGCCCAGCGTATGGTGCCGGCCGTGATGCACAGTGCGGGAAGTGTCTTCGACACCCCTGAAGCCGAAGAGATGGCCATGGTGCTCGAGGCCGCCGCCATGCCCAACGATCCATGGCGGGTGCGCACCGCACTGGCCGGCGATCTGCTGGGGGCCGAGGCCCAGGAACTATGCGCCGCAGTGGAATCGCCCGGCGATGCCTGGCAGGCGCGTCTGGCTGCATTCGACGCGTACCACCAGCTATGGCTGCGGCGCGGATTTTATCCCATGTTCACCCATCTGGCGGCCCGGGAGGGGGTCAAACAGCGGCTGCTGGCCTTGCCCGAAGGGGAGCGGCGCATCACCAACGTGCTGCATCTGGCCGAATTGCTGCACCAGGCTTCGATGGAACAGCAACTGGGCCCGGAAGGGCTTCTCAAATGGCTGGCGCAACAGCGCACCGGGGGCGGGGATGGAGAAGATGCCCAGAAGTTGCGATTGGAAAGCGACGCCCATGCGGTGCGCATCATCACCATCCACAAGAGCAAGGGCCTGCAGTTCAAGGTGGTTTTCTGCCCCTTCACCTGGGCCGGTGTCGGATCCGACGAAACGATCGCATCCTTCCACGACCCCCGGCACCACCATCGATTGACCCTGGCCATCGGCCCGCCCATCGATCCCGCCCACCAGCAATTGGCGCTCGAAGAGACACTGGCGGAAAACCTGCGCCTGATGTATGTCGCGCTCACCCGAGCCCGGGAGCGGTGTTACCTGGTATGGGGGCATATCCGGGGCAGTGCGCTATCGGCCCCGGCTTATCTGTTTCACGCGCCCCAGGTGCCCGGCGGCACCCGCAACTGGATCGATGCACTCCAAGCCGTTATGGCCCAAATGACAGATGCCCGGATGATCACGGACCTGCAGGCGCTGGCGGAGCGTTCCGAAAGCACCATTGCGCTGTCTCCAATGCCCGAGGGCGCCCCCCTGCGATATCATCCCCAGAGGTCTGCCTCGTCCAGCCTGTGCAGCCGTCGATTTGACCGCCGCCTTTCCCGGCAGTGGCGCATCGCCAGTTTTTCCGCCATGACCGCCGCGTTGCCGTCGGAGGCGGAAAGCGATCGACCCGATCGGGACCAGGTGGGGGGAGCGCCGGATGACCCGGACAACGCGCGTTCGGCCCAGGCCGACGACCTGTTCGCATTTCCCAAAGGGGCCCGGGCCGGCCTTTTCTTTCACGACCTGCTCGAGCACTGGGATTTTGCGACCTCCGTGCCGGCAAAGAACCATCCGCTGGTGGCCTCCAAGCTAAAAGCCCATGGCTTCGAAGCACGCTGGCAGGGGGCGGTGGCAGCGATGCTGGTGCGCCTGGGGCAGGCACCGTTGCCGGTGGGCGAGGGTGATGCGCGCTTCTGTCTGGCCCAGGTACAGGCGGACCGGCGGATCAACGAAATGGAATTTTACTTTCCATTACAGCTGATCGATGGAGAAAAGTTAAGCCTATGCTTTAAAGAAAGAGGGAGCGTCTTCTTCGGGCAGACCGCCTCCCGGGCCTTGGCACGCCTGAGCTTCGCGCCCATGGAAGGCTTTATGAAGGGCTATGTCGATACGCTCTTCGAATACAACGGCCGTTTCTATCTGTTGGACTGGAAATCCAACCACCTGGGCGGCGCGTGGGCCGACTACGCGCAGCCACGCCTGGCCGAAGCAATGGCCGATGAGTATTACTTCCTCCAGTACCATCTCTATGCACTGGCCCTGGATCAATTGCTGCGCCTGCGAATGCCCGACTACGACTACCGGCGCCACTTCGGCGGTGTGTTCTACCTGTTTCTGCGGGGCATCCAGGGGGCCGGCCAGGAGACCGGCATCTATTATGATCGCCCGGAGCCTAAGAAAATCGAAGCGCTGCGAGAATTGATGCTGAAAACGGAATAAACCTTTGGAAGGATCATTGTGAAGGCACCGGATATCGATGCGCTATATGCGCGCGCCCTGATTTCCGCCACCGATTGGGCCTTTGCCCATGCGGTTCAGCGCCTGGGGCCCTGCCGGGATCCCTGGGTGGGGCTGGCCGCGGCCCTGGTATCCCGCGCCGCCGATGCCGGCCATGTGTGTCTGGACCTGGAAATCCTGCAGGACCAGGGCCTCAAAGGGGATGGCGGCGAAGATTTGGGCATCACCCCGCCGGCCGCCGAACAATGGCAACGGCGCCTGAAGGCTTGCCCCGCCGTGGGCCCCCCGGGCGATTATCGCCCCATGATTCTGGACGGCCGGCGGCTCTACCTGCACCGCTACCACACCTACGAATGCCATCTGGCCCGGGAGATTCTGGGTCGCTGCGCCTCAGGGCCTTCTGGATTGGATCCTTCCCGCCTGGCATCCGCCCTGGCCGATCTGTTCCCCGAGGGCGCCGAAGAACAGCAAAAGGCGGCGCATCTGGCCGCCGTCAGCCGCTTCAGCGTGATCTCCGGCGGACCCGGCACCGGCAAGACCTACACAGTGGCCAAGATCATTCTGCTGCTGCAGCAGTTGGCCCAAGGCCGACCCCTGAAGATCCTGCTGGCCGCGCCCACCGGCAAGGCCGCCGCCCGCATGCAGGAATCCCTGACAGCCCTGCTCAAAAAAGCGCAGCCGGCGCGCGCGGATGTTGCAGCCCCTCCCGAGGCCCAGACCCTGCATCGGTTGCTGGAATACAGTCCCGGCGAAGGGCGGTTCCGAGCCGATGCCGAACATCCGCTGATCGCCGATGCAGTCATCGTGGACGAAGCCTCCATGATCGATCTGGCGCTGATGCATCAGCTGGTTCAGGCCGTCCCCCCCGAATCCCGTCTGGTGCTGGTGGGCGACAAGGATCAGCTGGCTTCGGTGGAGGCCGGCGCCGTGCTGGGCGATATCTGCCACGGGCCATCGAGCCGGGAAGCACTCGGCGTGCCGACCCAGGCCCTTGTGGGTCAAGATATAAAGCCCCTGTCCCGGCATATCGCCATTTTGACCCGCAGCTATCGCTTCGATGCCCATAGCGGCATCGGCGCCCTGAGCCGGGCCATCAATGTCGGTGATGCCGACCAGGTGCTCTCCTTGTTGGCGGATGAGCGGCTGCCGGCCGTTGTGCTGCGGCCCATCGGCGATTGGGCCCGGATCGATGCGGCCCTGGAAGCGGAGATCGCCCGTTCCTGGCAAACGCTTTTTCGGAATACGGAGCCCGCCGCGGCCTTTGATTGTCTCGCGCGCTTCAAGATCCTCGCGGCCGTGCGCAAAGGCCCCTTCGGGGCGGAGGCCCTCAATGCCCGGGTGGAGCGGCTGTTGCGCCGGCAGAACTTGATTCCGCCCCATTTGCCGCGTGGGGGGTGGTACCCCGGGCGGCCGGTGATGATCACCCGCAACGACTACAACCACGGGCTGTTCAACGGCGATGTGGGGATCGCCATGGAGGGGCCCGGCCAGACCCAGGTGGTTTTCCCCGGTCCCGGGGGCGGCTTTCGCAGCATGGCTGCCCACCAGCTGCCCGAACATGAGACGGTCTATGCCATGACCATCCACAAGAGCCAGGGGTCGGAGTTCGAACGGATCATGGTGGTGTTGCCGAACAGCGACCTGCCGCTGCTCACCCGGGAACTGATCTACACCGCCATCACCCGGGCGCGGGGTGCCATCGAGATCTGGGCCGACCCGGAACTGCTGGCCAGAGCTGTGCGCCGACCCCTTCGACGGGCCTCGGGGCTGCGGGATATGCTGTGGGCCTGACCGATCGTGCCGCCTTACCTTGCGGCGCTTGATTCCATCACTGCTATTTCTTCTCCATTTTCCTCAATTTAGCCGGCGGGACGTAGTTTTTGATCGAGCCGATATTCTTGTAAATATCTTCGTTTTCCTTGCACGAAGCCCCCAGGTAGGCGATCTTGCCGCCGTTCTGGAACTGGGCCATGGGTTGAATGTACACATGCGGGTAGGTTTTGTACGGATCGTCCGGGTCCACCCGCACCTTGCTGTGGAAGAACGGTTTGACGCGTTTGGTTTCATAGGCCATCTTGCCCATCGAGTAAGTCGTCTCGGTGGTCTCCATGGCGTGAATCAGCTTGTCGATATCGGCCGTGCCCCCGGCATTTTCGATGACCTTCTTGACGAAGAAAATGTCGGCGTAGGCCAGATGGACATGAATCTGGGTCGGAATCTTCTTTTCGTGCATCTTCTTGATGAAGGGGATGGTTTCGCTGGTCAGCGGTATCTCACCATCCGTGAAGCTGCCGACCACGCCCAGGCACTTGCCGCCGGTCATGTTCCAGAAGTCGGCGGTCTGCGAAACGCCGCCGTACAGGTTGACCGGAATGTCCCGGGCCGCGGAATCCGCCCACTGCTTCACAAAGGATTCGGTGTCCGTGAACCAGGAGCTGATATAAAGGATTACATCGGCCTTGCTCGAGGCGATCTGCTGCAGGATCGGCAGGTACATCGTCCCGCGCGGCTTGACCGCTTTGCTGTAGACTACTTTGATTCCGTATTTGGCCATCATCTCTTCCCAGGGGGGCAGTTTCATGTAGGGGATTCCCTGTCGCCACATGGTTGTCCAGGCCAGGTCTTCCCACAGCATGGCGACCCTCTTGGCCTTGAACATCTTGGGCCAGGTGGTGCCCCAGTAGTAGGCCATCTGTGCATAGTGCGCCGGTTCGGCATCCCAGTCGCGGAAACTGAATTTGTACTTCTCATAGTCATCAACCACGCGTGCGGTGAGCTCCGAGCCCATCGGCCCATTGAAAACCATGATGTGCGGGTACTGCTTGAACATGGCCGCCGAGTTCTCCTGAGCCGCCAGGCAGATTTCCGTGCGGCCCTCAACGAAGATGAAGGCGGCTTTGTCCTCCACCAGAAGACGCCGGGCACCTTCGACGGTCAAGGCGGTATCCCCTTTGTTGTCGGCCGTGACATATTTGATCGGTCGGCCCAGAATGCCGCCGGCGGCATTGATCTCGTCCACGGCCACTTGTTGCGCATCCATGCAGGGACGGGTTCCCGGAGAGAGCACCGCGCCCACGTAACCGATGACGATCGGTTCGTTCGCGGGTGCCTGGGCGGCCGCCGCCGATGGCAGCAGAAGCGCCATCGCCATGGCCGCCGCAACGAAGAATCCTGATTTGAAATACTTCAACATGCTCACACCTCCCTGGTTGCTGGTTTCCCCTCATCGCCATTCGATCCGCATACCTCAGAGGGATTGGATTCGTTATTTCGTAAAGTTCTCAGGGCGGGCTCAAGGAGCCTCCGCCGTGTGCGCTCGGGGCAGGCCGTATTTGGATCGCACGTATTCGTCGTCTTTGCCGATATCGCAGGAAATCCATTTGATACGCGGAGGTGATTCGGACATTTTCACGAAACCGGCGGTGACGATGACCTTGCCCAGCGCTGGGTCTTCGATTTCTTTGAAGGAGTTGCGCTCTTTCCACTGTTTGTGCGCCAGCGCCTTTTCCGGGGTCATTACTTTCATGATGATCGGTACGCCGCCGCCGCGCCATTTGGAGCGCGCGGCTTTGCGGGCGTAGTTCAAGGCCCTTGATACGAGTTCGTCGGCCGTGTAGCGCATGGTTTTTGCCTCGATCTGGCGGTGCAGGCGCATGGCCTGTTCCAGCAGGTCGGGGATGCGATCGGATGTGTAGCGCCAGTCGTTTTCGAATTTGCCGGTCCATCCCCATAGCCCCAGAATCTTGACCAGGGCCCGGAAATCGTGATCGCGCGGGGCGGCGATGGCCACGTAGCCATCCTTGCATTTCCAATGGCCATAGGGATAGAGGATGAAGTCGAGAACGCCGATGCGCGGTCGGGCGTTTTCCCAGGTATAGCCAACGGCCACGGGCATGCCGGTGATCGCGGCATAGGCATCCATGCCGGCGACATCCACCATCTGCCCTTCGCCGGTCCGCTGGCGGTGGTACAGGGCCACGGTACCGCCCAGCGCGGCGCTCAATCCGCTGAGGTACCACCCCATCCACATGCCGGCTTTCAACGGCCAGTTGAAGGGTTCCGGTGCCGTGGCCATATCGCCCATCTGCGCCGACAATCCGGAGCCGGCCTGGGTGGTGATGTCCGTGTCGGGCATACCCGCACAGGCTTCCGCCTGGTGCGAATATTGTCCGTATGGGGTGATGGTGATGTAGACCAATCCGGGATTCGAAACGCTGATCTGCCGGTAGCCGATACCCCAGCCATCCATCTGCCCGGCGGGGCAGGTCTCGATAACCACCGCGGCTTTTTGCGCCAGTTGCCCGAATATTTGACGGTCCCGGGCGCTGTTCGGCAGATCGAGGGTCATATACCGCTTGTTACGTCCCTCCACGATGAAAGGGATGCCCACGCCCGCAGCCGTTTTGCCGAAAGGGGTCATCCAGCGCGCCGGATCGCCCTGGGGCGGTTCGATCTTGATCACTTCGGCGCCGAATTCGGCGAACAGGCTGGCCGCGATGATGCCGGCGAAATTGCCCTGGCTGACATCGATCACCAGGATATCGTCCAGGGTTTCAGGTTTGCCTTCCGGCTGCATCAGCTTCTCGATGGTCTCCCGCCAGGCGGACAGCCCGCTGCCTGTGCCGGAATAGCGCGTATAAACGACTTCTTTGCTTTTTTTCCCGAAAAGCTTCATGGCGCTGCCTTTCGCCCATAGTTGTATATGGGATCGCTGTCCAGGTGATAGTAAACCGGCGGTTTCAAGCCGGGTTTGTCGTCGAAGGTGCCGATCACCTTCTTCTCTTCCAAAGCATTGAGTTCTTCTTCCGAGAGGCCGAGGAACTTTCTGAGAACCAGGCGGTTGTGATAGCCAAGCGGCCGCGCCAGCCACTTGGTCCGGCCCGGCGTGCGGCTCAGCATGGCCGAGGGACCGGGCAAGGCGAACTCGCCATACATGTCGTCATTGAAAAGCAGCACGCTGCCCCGTTCGCGCCGCCAGGGGTCATGGCAGACTTGCTTGTCGTCAAGCACTTCGGCGGCCGCGAATCCCTCCCGGCAGGCGGCTTCCAGGACGGCCGCGGCATCCGTGGCGGCCACCCAGCGGGCGACGATATCGCGCAAGGCGCCGGCATTCGGCTCTTTCAATCCTTCCAGGTAGGTGGCAAAGCGCGGGTCCGCCGGCAGGTCCGGGCGTGCCATGGCTCGGCACAATGCGGCAAAGTGGGGCAGCGTCGCGCACGCCAGCGCCAGGTGGCGGCCGTCGCGGGTTTTGTAGATTGCGGCGGCCATCATGGCCGGATCGCTGTGCCCGGTGCGTTCCAGGGGCTCGCCGGTCAGGCCATGGTAGGTGAAATGAGGCAGTGCGCGCATGAGCGACTCGGTCTGGGAAAGATCGATATACTGCCCTTTGCCACTCTTGTTGCGATAGTAAAGCGCCATGAGCACGGCCAGGGCGCCGACGTTGCCCGGGATGAAATCGCCGAGATAGTCCGGCAGTTTGTAGAACTTTTCGGTGGCCGGATGTCCGTTCAGGCTCAGCACGCCGCTGGCGGCCTGGGCCAGCAGGTCCCATCCCGGAAAGTAGCGCATGGGGCCGTACTGGCCATAGGTGGAACAGCTCAGGTAGACGACCCTGGGATTGATCTGGCTGATGCGTGAGTAGCCGACGCCCCAGGCTTCGGCCGTGCCCGGTGCGAAATTTTCAGCCACCACATCGGCCTCTGCCGCCATTTTATAAATCAATTCCTTCGATTCGGGGCGCTTGAGATCCACGGAGACGAAGTACTTGTTGCGGGTGATGAAATGGAAGGTCGGATTGGAATGCTTCCAGTATCGGCCCCAATAGGTGGAAATGCGCCACATGTCACCATAAAAGGGTACTTCCAGCTTGATCACTTCCGCGCCGTAGTCGGCCAGGATGCGCGTCACTGTGGGGCCGAAAATGACATGGGTGAAGTCCAGCACTCGGATGCCTTTGAGCGCCTCGGTTTTTTCATTGATCTTGGCGGGGTCCAGCTGTGCCTGGGCATACCGGAAGTAATCGTTCATGGGTCATCTCCCCAGATAGGCTTTCTTGATCATGTCGCTTTTCATCAGATCGGCCGAAGTCCCCTCGATGACCACGCGGCCGTGCTGGATGACATATCCGCGGTCGGCCAGCTGCAGGGCCCGCAGGGCGTTTTGTTCCGGTATCAGGATGGTGATGCCCATGCCCCGCAGCTTGCCCAAAGTCTCGAAGAGTCCGTCCACGATCACCGGCGCCAGGCCGATGGAAGGTTCGTCCACCATTATGAAACTGGGTTTGGTCATCAGCCCCCGGGCGATGCACAACATCTGCTGCTCGCCTCCGCTGAGCAGACGGCTTTGTTGTTGAGCGCGTTCGGCCAGAATGGGAAACAGGGCACAGACCCAGGCGAGCGCCTGCCTGCGGTTTTTCCAGTTGTCGCCGGGGTAGGCACCCAGCATGAGGTTTTCCTGGACCGTCAGGTAAGGGAAGATCCGGTGGCCTTCCGGAATATGGATGACGCCCGCCTCGACGATCTTGTGGGGCGGCAACCCGTTGATCGGGCGGCCCTGGAAGATGATCTGTCCCGAGCCGGGTTTGAGGATGCCCTGGATGGCGTTCAGGATGGTGCTCTTGCCGGCGCCGTTGGAACCCAGCAAGGTGACGATTTCACCCTCCTGCACATTGAAGCTTACATCGTGAAGCACCGGAATCATGCCGTAGGATGCATTCAGGTTTCTGACCTCAAGCATATTGCCTCCAGCCTTTGCCCAGGTAGGCTTCGATGACCACATCGTTGCTGATGACCTCGTCCGGGGTGCCGTCGGCGATCTTCTGGCCATAGTTGATGGCGATCACACGGTCGGCCGCATCCATGATGATGGCCATCACGTGCTCGATCCAGAAAATGGTCAGCCCGAAATGGCGCTTGGCCCGCATGACCATTTCCACCGCCCGCTTGGCCTCGCCGGGGTTCAACCCGGCCATGACCTCGTCGATGAAGAGCAGTTTGGGCGTGGTCGCCAAGGCCCGCGCCAGTTCGAGCATGCGCAGTTCATAGAAGGTCAGATCCCTGGCCAGGATATTGCGCTTGCTGAACAGCCCCACGAATTCCAGGTACTGGGTGGCTTCTACCCCGGCATCCTCCAGGCTCTGGTTGACCCGCTGTTTCCCGCACAACACCGCCGTGACGACACTCATCAAAGCGGTCAATTCGGGAAAGGGACGGGGGATCTGATAGGTGCGCGCCAGACCGAAGTGCGCCCGCTGCCAGGGTTTGGCATGGGTGATATGGCGGTCTTCCAGCTTGATGGTGCCGTCATCCGCCTTGAGGTATCCGGTAAGCAGGTTGACCACCGTCGATTTGCCTGCTCCGTTGGGCCCGATGAATCCCACCGTCTCGCCTTTGCGAATGGAAAAGCTCAGCTGGTTGACGGCGATCAGGCCGCCGAAGCGCTTGGTGAGGCCATTGACTTCCAGCAATTCCGCCATGGTGGCTTACCTCCGGACATGAATCGTGGGCATGTACTCGCGGTAGTGCCGTTTGCGGTACAGGCCGAAAAGCCCTTCCCCCCTGGGCAGCAGAAACAGGAGAATCAGCAGGATGATGGGGAAGGCCACCGGCTGGAAAGACCCCATGGTCCTGATCAGGATCATTTCCAGGAATGCGATGAAATAGCCGCCGGTGACGCAGCCGAATACCTGGGCGCGGCCGCCCACCATGAAGACCAGCAGGATTTTCAGCATATAGGTCATCGGCAGGTAGGTAATGCCGGCGAAGGTGCCGAGATAATGGGCCAGAAACCAACCCATCACCCCGATCATGCCGGCGGCACACACGAAGGAGATGATTTTCACCTTGCTGATGTGGACCCCGATGCCGTGGGCGACCTCTTCGTCATCGTTGACCGTGGCCATGATCAGGCCGTAACGGGATTTGAGCACCTTGTTGACCACCCACAGGTAGATGAGCATGATGCCCGCCGAGATGTAAGCGGCCGCGAGGAAGTTGAGTTTGACATTGTCGAATTGCACCAGCAGGTCGACCCCGAACAGGCCTACGTCGCCCTTGAAAATGCCCGTGTAGATAAAGGTCACTTCCAGGAAGACCAGCGGCAGGAGCAGGGTGAGCAACACGTAGTAGAGCCCCCTGGCGACGATGACCAGGGGGCTGAAGAGGACCGCGGCCACCACCGAGAAGATGACGGCGAACGGCAAGGTGGCAAGCGGTCCCCATCCCAGATGGATGCTGAGCAGGGCTGCGGTGTAGCCACCGATGCCAACGTAAAAATTGGGTCCGAAGTTGATGCGTCCGGTGCCCACGGTCATCAGGCTCAGCGGGATGGCGATGGCTGCATAGATGTTGGCGGAGACCATGGTATTCATCAGCCCGGGGCTGACGAAATAGGAGATCGCGGGAAAGACAAGGAGCACGCAGGTCCAGAAAATGGTGTTGCGCCAGTAGCGCGGTTCGATGGTCCAGTCCCACTTTCTGCCCTTGTAACGCAGTACCACCCGGTCTCGTTTGACTTCGATGTCTACCATAGCGTTTCGCTCCTGGCCAAACCCTGGGGCCGGATCACCAGAATGACCATCACCAGCAACAGGGCCGAAAGGTTCATGAAGCGCGGTTCGCCCACCACAAAACACATGGCGGCATGGGTGACGCCGATGAGAAAACTGGCCATGATCGTTCCCTTGATGTTGCCGAGCCCGCCCAGCACGGCGATCAGAATGGCGATGGTCATGTAGTTCCAGCCCATGGCCGGCTCGATCATCCAGACCGGTGAAACCAGCAGCATGGCCACGATCACCGGGATCAGCACGATCATGCTGACGAAGATGTAGAGGGACTCTACTTTGATGCCGATGAACCGGGAGCTTTCGATGCTCTGGGAAAGGGCCCGGATGGCCAAGCCTTCTTTCGTCTTGAGGAAGAAAAGGACGAAAAGCGCGGTCAGCGCCAGGCCGACGAAGGCAGCGATCACCAGTTGGGCGGGAATGACGGCCGTTCCGATTTCGACCACCCCCTCCACCAGGGTGGTCTGCAAGTAAACGGCTTCCTGGATCGGGTAGCGCCAGGAGGTGGCCTGCTCGATGATCAGGGCGATCAGCAGCAGAGCCGTCAGTAAGGTCATCTCATCCCCGATATATCTTCGGATCAAATACCGGTAGACGAAAATGCCAATTGCGAACTGTACGACCACCATACCGATGATGGCTGGAACCAGACCCAGGCCCCATTCGCGCATGAACATCCAGGTGCCGTATATGGTCAACGGGAAAATGTAGGCATACCCCAGGTGAAAAATCCGCAGCACGCCGCAGATCAGGGAAAATCCCAGGGCGATCAGCAGATATATAGCCCCCATGATGAATCCGTAGATCAGCACGAAGAAGATTGTTTCCCACATGAGACCGGCTCCTTTTTGCATGTGAAGAAGAGAGCGGATCATGAAGCGAGATAAGAACAAGCGCCTCTCCGTTCAGTTCTCCGGGGTGTGCGAATCTCTTTTCGCCTGTCCTGTGCACCGGACATGCGGTCTCTTTTGGGGCTGCGGGTCGTTGCTTATACCGCCGCATGACGAAATGGTCTGGATGGAGAAAAGTCTTTTGCGGGGTGGAACCTAACATCGAAAAGGAAAAGAGCGGTCGCGGCGGGAAGCCCCGCAAGTACGCTGATTTCTCCTTTTTTAGTTGGTTATGTTCTCAGTTTGGCCAATGACAAAAATCGGCCCGATGGATCCGAAGCCTTGCCGGATAGGCCCATTTTTCATTCTGTACGCGGAATCTGGATGGGCCAACGCCCGCACATGCGCTATTGATGGGATTGCAATTCACATACCATGGGAGGTGTTGTCGGTTGGAGAATAAAATTCAACAATTACAGCTAAGAACAGGAGTCGAACGGCAGCCAGTTATTAATTCCATGACGATTTTTTTTTCAGGCTGTAAAAAACCGTGTCGGCATTGCCGGTCTGTAAGACCCCCAGCGGGCGAACCCCACCATCGAGATCCGGTCGGATTCCAGAAGCCGGGCTTATGATAGACCTTGCAGCAACCGGTTCATCCTGCTTCGGATTCGTATGCGTATATCTGTCCCTTTGCTGGGTCTTCTCCCAGCAGGCGAGCCGCAAGCGGCTTATCAACAAGTCATGCCCGGGGCGCACTCCGGTGATGGCGCATGGCGCCCTTTGAAAAATCTCAGCATCGGCTTCAGGAAAAATCCGGTCCCAAAGCCCCAGGCGCCGTTGGTCAGGAAGGCCGTCAGCAGCAACTGCCAATGCCATCCTCCACCGACGGGCTTGCCTTTCAAAGGGAGCACCATCAAGAGCGCCACCATGGTCGGGAAGACAGCGCCAAAAAGAAAAGCCCTGATCCAGTAGTTCGAAACGACGGCAAACGGACTTTGCAGGAACGCGAATAACACTCCCCAGACGCCGCCCCAGAGTGCCAGGGAGATGACGGCCGGAATACCCCAAGGGTGCGTGGCGGCCATGCTGAAGGGGCCGAAAGGCGCTATGCCGGCAGCCCTCAAGATTAGCAAGGCTCCCTGGTGGAACGTCAATGTGGCCAAAAAGCCTGCTATGAACCCATATATCCACAATGTGTAAAATTTTGTTGTTTGGCGATCGCTTTGCATGGATACTCTCCTTGGTCGATGGAATCTACTTGTTAAAAATGCGGACCTCCCCCCATAAAGTGCCGCCGCGCATCTGGTTTGACCATGAGATGCGCGATCCCGATCGAGCGGCAGGGGCTGGGTCGATTCGGGAAAATTCCCCTTTCGAAGAGGATACTCAGCCGCAGCGGCGCGTCAAGCAAACACCACCCTGCCGATGCGAACGGTCCATCATTCTGGAAAAAGAAAACCGAAAAGGAGGCCTAGGCCATGCTAAGCGAGCGCTACCCGTTGTACCTCGGCGGCCGGGCACAAAGCCCCAATGCCGATCTGGATGTCATGGACAAATACACCGGGCGGCTGGCCACGCGCGTCGCCCTGGCCGACGCACGCACCATCGACCAGGCCATCGAATGGGCCCACCGGGCCGCTCCGGCCATGGCTGCCATGAAGCCGTACCAGCGCCAGCAGGTGCTCCAGTATTGCGTGGCCGAGTTTACCGAGCGGCGTGAGGAATTGGCCATGAGCCTGTGTATCGAAGCTGGCAAGCCCATCGCGGATGCCGAAGGCGAAGTGGGCCGACTGATCGATACCTTTCGCGTGGCTGCGGAAGAGGCCGTCCGCATCGGCGGTGAAACCATCCCGCTGGAGATCAGCGCTCGCGCAACCGGTTATCGCGGCATGACCCAGCGCGTTCCGCTGGGACCCTGCGCTTTCATCAGTCCGTTCAACTTCCCTTTGAACCTGGTGGCCCATAAAATCGCCCCGGCCATCGCCGCCGGCTGCCCGTTCGTGCTCAAACCGGCCAGCGCCACCCCCGTGGGCGCCCTGATCATCGGCGAAGTGCTATCCCAAGCCGGTTTGCCCGAGGGGGCCTTCTCCATACTGCCCTGTCCGCGGGATGGCGCCGACCAACTGGTCACCGACGCGCGGCTCAAACTGCTCAGTTTCACTGGCTCGGATGCCGTGGGATGGCAACTTAAAGCCAAGGCCGGCAAGAAGAAGGTCGTTCTTGAACTAGGGGGTAACGCCGCCTGCATCGTAGACGAAACCGCCGACCTCGACGATGCCGCGGAACGGCTGGTGATCGGTGCCTTTTACCAGTCGGGCCAGAGCTGTATCAGCGTTCAACGCATCCTGATTCAGGCCTCGGTGTATGACGCGCTGCGCGATCGGCTGGTTTCCAGAGTCGAGCGGCTGCCGGCCGGAGATCCCAAGGAACGCAGCACTTTTATCGGCCCGTTGATTGCCGAAAAGGAGGCGCTGCGATTGCAGGCCTGGATCGCCGAAGCGGTAGAGGCCGGCGGCCGGGTGCTGTGCGGCAATCAACGCAACGGTGCCATCTTGACGGCTACATTGCTGGAAGATGTGCCGGCGGACCAGAAGATCTGCCGGGAAGAGGCCTTCGGTCCGGCGGCGGTGTTCTCCAGGTTCACCGATTTCGGGCAAGCCCTGGCGCAAGTCAACGATTCGCGTTACGGCTTGCAAGCCGGCCTCTTCACCCGGGATCTGTACCGGGCCCAGCAAGCCTGGGACCATCTGGAGGTGGGCGCGGTCATCGTCGGCGACATTCCCTCCTGGCGCGTGGACCATATGCCTTACGGCGGCGTCAAAGATTCGGGGCTGGGGCGCGAAGGCTTGCGTTATGCCATCGAAGATATGACCGAGATCCGTCTGCTGGTCATTCGGACGCCGCCCGGGCGGTAGCGGCCCGAAATCCGCGCGGTGGGCCAGGCCCGCCGGCCCGTTCGCCACCGGAGGCGACCCGCCGACCTGGCATTTTGCTATCATTTTTCTGGTATTAACAATTGTTCGACAATCACATACAATCAAAATGATAGCATTTCGGAAGCCGGATATCGACCTCCCGTTTTGACCATGATCATTAAAGGATAGATGAAACAGTCGCATTGGTACACGCCTTCGCTCTTCGAATTTGGACCCTCCCAGCAACTGCTCGGCTCATGAACAGCGCATCCGCGCGTTATTTCAGGCGCCATGGCTGGCAGGCGGTGCGCCGGAAAGGAAAATTAAATTGACAACGCCAAAAGGGGATGAACAGGTTCTGGTGGTCGATGACGATGCTTTCATCGTGACGGTCGTCGAGGCTTTTCTCAAGCAGTTGGGATACAAGGCCTTGGCCGCGACCAGCGGTCGGGAGGCCCTGCAACTGTTTGATGAGAACCGAGACCAGACATCCCTAGTCATTTTGGATCAATCCATGCCCGATATTAGTGGCGCCGAGCTCGCAGCCCAGTTGCGGAGCATGCGCCCAAGTTTACCGATCATCATGTTTTCGGGCTATGGTGAAGAGGATATGCGGCGCGCGACCAGGCACCTGGGTATTAGCGCATTCATGCCCAAGCCAGTGACAGGGGACCAGTTGGCGGTCACAGTACGCAGAGCGCTGGACACGGCCCGGGAGAAAGAAAACGCCCATTGATCTTTCAGCCGGTTTCGGCCGACGAAGGATTCTGTCACGGTCAATGTTTACCTGCCCGGATGACGATAAAGGAGGGAAGCGTTTTTCGCGCCACATGGGACGACGCGAGAAGTTGAAATTCGGCTGGCTATGATGGCCCTCGCGCATCTCAAATGCAAACTCAGTTGCCCTGGAACTTTCGAATTCAACTTGGGTATCAACATGAAACAAAACATCGTCGAAGCACTGGAACGCGAAATAGAAATTCTGCGAAAAGATTCCTCCCGCAAAGACAAACTCATCCAAAAGCTGAAAACCACCGCCGCTTGCCCCAAGCATTACAAAACCCGCACAGTTCCAGAAGCGGGCCAATGCCGCAAAAAAGGAGGAGAGGTTCCGCTCCTGGAGAAGGAGGACCGCTTAGCGGAACTGGAACACCGGTTGCAGGAATACGACACCACGGTGCGTGTCCTGGCAGAGGTGTGGGGGCGCGAGAAGAGCGACATCGACGCTCGCATCAAATCCACATTCAATGCCAATGTTTTTCCCTACATCGAGAAGATAAAGAGCAGCAAAAGCGTCGGCGAGATCCACACCTACATTCGGATCATCGAAGAAAATCTCAACGAGATGCGCCCCGTATTTAACGATGCCGCCGCTGCGGCCGACGGCGACTTCACCCCATCCGAAATCAACGTCATGCAATTGATCCGCCAGGGAAAGCGCAGCAAGGAGATCAGCGAACTGCTCAACATTTCCACCAAAGCCATATCGTTTCACCGCAGCAACATCCGTAAAAAACTGGGAATTGTGAACAAGAAGCTCAACTTGATGACCTTCCTGAGGGGGCAATCCCCGCTGCGCTGAACGGCGATCCGTTTTTATGCTGTTTTTATGCTTGCCAACCCCCGTTGAGCTGTGGGACATATATTTCAACACACCACCGCTACTCCAACTGGGAATTGCCGCAGATCCCCTTTCCGATTGAATCTGCAAGGCATCCTTTTTTCTCGCTGTTTTGACGACACCGGGACGGATGCGGGTAAAGCGGTTGATCCTGCCTCGGGTTGGCTGAGTCTGAACTCTTTCCAAGGCCGTTATCAGGTCACGCCAAGATTTCGATTTTGCGGATTTGGCCAGGCCACCGGAAATCGTGTTTCTACCAACCCAAAAATCAAAAGGAGGGCGCCATGGAAAGATTAAAAGCCAATTACGAAACCTTGATTCAGATCACCAAGGCGATTTCCACCATCCGGGACCCGGAAGAGATTGTGTTGATCACCGTCGAAGGCGTTACCCATGCACTCAACGTCAAAGGATGTGCCTTGTTCCTGTTCAGCCCGAAAAGCGAAGAACTCAAGCTCGCCGGCAGTTTCGGTTTGAGCCAGGAGTATCTGAACAAAGGGCCGATCAACGCCATGCGGTCGATTGCATCGGCGTTGAAGGAGCTGCAGCCGGTGGCCATTTTCGATGTGAGTGACGATCCGCGCATCCAGTATCCCGAAGCCGCTCAAAAAGAGGGGATCGCCTCGATTCTCTCCGTGCCCATTGTCATGGGCCGCGGGCTGTTCGGCTGCTTGCGGGTGTACACAGCCGTCCCCTGGGAGTTTACGTTGAACGATGTCAATTTTGTCCAGGCCGTCGCCCAGGTGGTGGGCATGTCCATCGAAATGTGCCGACTCAACAAAGGGCTCATGGAGAGCATCGACATCCTCAAAGGCATGCGCGATCCCAAGGCGGTTCATTACAAGAAGCGCACACCTTACGAGGGTGTGCCCAGAGGCTTCACGCCTAAAGAGATCGAGGAAGCCAACGCATGACGGTCCGGCCAGGCGCGCCGGAAATCCCACCGGGAGGGCAGGGAGCGCTGAAAAGGGCGCTCCTGCCCCCAAACCGGCATGTCACACCTTGACCATGGCCTTGATCGCTTCCCGTGCGTCCATCGCCCGGTAGCCTTCGGGTACGCCAGGAAGTTCCACGGTGAGGTCCAGGACGGGTGAAGGATCGAGACGCCCTGACAGGACATCGGGCAGAAGCTCGGCGATATAGGCGCGCACCGGTGCCACGCCGCCCTGCAAGCCGATGTTATGGTAGAACATCCGCCGGAAATCCATGGCAGCGCTGTGATGTGGCACCCCGACGAAGCCCACCCTCTGGCCGGGGCGACAGATGCCGATGGCGCTGTTGAGGGCCTCGCTCGTCCCCACGCATTCGAGCACCGCCTGGGCCCCACCCTTGGTCATTTCCAACACTTCGGCGACGGCTTGTTCGCCGCTGCTCATGACCAGGTCGGTAGCACCAAGTCTTTTAGCCAGATCCATGCGCCCGGCGCGGTGGCCCATCACGATGATCCGTTCGGCGCCCAACCGGCGGGCCGCCAGGACCCCGCACAAGCCTACTGCACCGTCCCCGACCACCGCCACCGTCGCACCCTTGCTTACGCCTGCACAGACGGCCGCATGGTGCCCGGTGCCCATGACGTCGGTGAGAGGCAATATGGCCTTCAGCAGGTCGGCATCGTTTTCGATGCTCGGGGGCAGCGCCACCAGATTGGCATCCGCATACGGGGCGCGCACCGCTTCGCCCTGTCCCCCGTCGTTCATAGTCCCCCAGAAGCCCCCATGGGCACAAGAGGTCTGCAGGCCTCTGCGGCAGAATTCACACTCGCCGTCGGAAAAGGCGAACGGTGCGATCACCCGGTCACCCTTTTTGACGGTGCGCACCCCGGGACCCACCTCCTCGACGATTCCCATCCACTCGTGTCCCAATCGCCATCCCGGCTCGAAAGGCGTCAACCCCCTGTAAAACCAGAGATCCGAACCGCAGATGCAGGCGTGGGTGATTCGAACGACGGCATCGGTCGGCTCCTTGACCGACGGATCGGGGACCTGCTCGACCCGCACATCACCAGGTGCATGAAAAACGGTTGCTTTCACTATTCGTCTCCTTTTTTCGATGGCTTAAGGGCTCACCCGCTCGCAGCGGCCTGCCTTTCCCCAGCCGACTGACAGTGACAGGCGCACCGCAGCAAAGGCTGAATGTAATTTCAGATACATTAAGGATGAAGCGAACGCCGCTCAACACCATAAGTTGGTTTTCCAGTTTTTCCTTTCGTCACGGATCGCAAACAACGTAGATACTGGTCAGGTAGCTGGATAAAAGTGTTTGATTTTCGTGATCACATAACGCTATCAACCGTTACCATTTCGTTTGATTACATATAGAGAGCCGCTTAAAAAGCGAAAAGGCGTTTTTTACACCCGTGTTATAGTCGATAGAGGAACGGCAAGGCGAATCCAAGCAAGCACAGCTGGGCTACGCAAGTTTTTACCAGGGCATGTTCGGGCCTTGACAGTGCGAATCGAAATGCTTCAGCCAACTGGGCCGCAACAGCGAAACAAGGAGAAGAAAATGACCATCGAAAGCATCGTTCCGCCATCCGGTAAATCGGCGTACAAGCATTTTCATTTTTCACAGGCCGTCAAAAGCGCCGGGCTGTTGGTGTGCTCGGGACAGATCGGGACCAGGCCCGATCACACCATCCCCGAAACGGCCGAAGAAGAGTTTCGCAACGCCTGGGCCGCCGTGGGCGTGGTGCTCAAGGAAGCCGGCCTCGGGTTCGAAGATATCATCGAGTACACCAGCTTTCACGTCGACTTGAGTAAGCACATCCGAACCTTTATGAAGGTCCGGGACGAGGTGTTGAAGGAACCCTGGCCCGCATGGACCGCCATCGGAATCACCGAACTGGCCATCCCGGGCGCCCGGGTGGAGATCCGTGTGATGGCCCGGGTTCGTTAGCCGGCTTTCGAAAAGTTTCGCCTATCGCCGGCATGCACCGTTGCAAGGTCCTGAAGCCCCCTGATTGCCGCTTTCGGCTTTTCTCAAATCATGCTTAAGTGGCTGAACCGGGGTGGGCCGTTTATGCGATGCCCAGTTCCCGGGTGGTCCGTCGGAGGGGATTTTCCAGGGTGGCGATGGTGGGGGATAAAGCACGCCCTGCGATTGCCTTAAAAATTCAAATTACTACCAAAGAGGCCAGGCCTATCCCGGGTAGCGTCCATCGAATAGAATATGCAAATACGCCTTTGAAATCGCATCGGTGCCGGAAAAGTCCTGATCGGGGCGAGCATTCCTGCCGGCCATCTGCGCCCGAAGGCCGTCGGCCACCTTCTTGCCCAACTCCACGCCGAACTGGTCGAAGGAGTTGATCCCCCAGATGAAGCCTTCGTACACGGTGCGCGCCTCGTAGAAGGCCAGAAGGCGCCCTACATTCTCCGGCGAAAGATCTTCCAGGATGATGGTGGAAGAGGGCCGGTTGCCGGTGAATTCGCGCGCCTTGTCGGTGTTGGGTTGTCCTACGGCCAGGGCCCGGGCCTGAGCCAGCAGGTTGGCCCACAGCTCCTGGTGGTTGGTGACGCCCTTGGAGTGCGCGGCATATCGGCTGTATTGCGGTGTGCGCACGCCGATGAAGTCGATGGGAAACGGTCGGCCCTGGTGCGCCAGTTGGAAGAACGAATGCTGGGCGTTGGTGCCCGGTTCGCCGAAGATCACCACCCCGGCCGGTTCGGACAGTGGCCGGCCCTCGATGTCCACGGCCTTGCCGTTGCTCTCCATGTTGAGTTGCTGAACATGAGGCGCCAGTTTGGCCAAAGGCTGGGCATAGGGGATGATGCCCTGCTGGGGGTAGCCCAGGTAGGTGGTGTTCCATACCGAAATCAGCGCGGCGATGAGCGGCAGATTCTCTTCCACCGGCGCGTTCAGGGCGTGGCGATCCATCTCCTCGGCCCCTTTGAGCAGGGCTTCGAAGCGGTCGTAACCCAGGAAGAGGCTCAGGGGTACGCCGCCCACGGCCGAGGTGACGCTGTAGCGGCCGCCGATGAAGTCGAACATGTGAAAGGTCTGCAGCACCGGCCGGCTGGGGTCGTCGCCGGGACTGCCTTTGGCCGTGACGGTGACCATGTGCTTGGCCGGGTCCAGGCCCTTATCTCGCATGAACTGCTCGGCCTGAACGGTGTTGGCTGATGTCTCGGCGGTGGTGTAGCTTTTGGAAATGACCACCCAGAGGCTGGTGGCCGGATCGATGGCCGCGGCCACGGCGCCGAAATTGTGGATGTCCACGTTGGCCAGGTAGTGCAAGGAGATATCCTTGTCGGCCAGAGCGGCCAGGGCCGTAGAGACGAACTCGGTGCCCAGATAGGAGCCGCCGATGCCGATGACCACCACGTGGCGGAAACGCTTGCCGCCGGCACCGGTGATCTTGCCGGCATGGACCTGATCGCAGAACTGTTGGATCTGCTCCCGGACACGGCGGATCTCGGGCATTATGTCCTGGCCATCGACCTTGACCGCCTTATGGCCGAAATCCCGGCAGGCGGTGTGCAGGACGCTGCGCTTTTCGGTGACATTGAGTCGCTCCCCCTGGCACATGCGGGCGAAACGAGCGCGCAGGCCCTGGCGTGATTCCAATTGAAACAGCAGGTCCCGGGAGGAATCGTCCAGACGCTGGCGGGAATAATCCAAAAACAAACCGCCGCCCCGGACCGAATAGCGTTCCAGGCGTCGGGGAGATTCGATGAGTTTGCCCAGATGGGCTTCGGGTCGCGCCATGGCCGCGGCCTGCTGGCGCAACAGAGGGTGTAGATCGGTCTGATCAAGGCGAAAGGGAGTCATGGGCCATCCTCCTCGGGTTAGAGCCGAATGGTGCGCGCGTACCTTCACCGGAAGACAAAAGGAACCGGGTTCGCGTACGAGTAGGAGTACGACAGCAGGTGCCTCGGGTCAATGAAAAGATGCAACATCCGAGAAGGCTATTGCGACAAATGGCGATAGATCTCTGCGATCATCTCCCCGGAGATTTGGGAAACGGCCGTGCTCATGGCCACCGACAGGGCGGCGGGGGCCGCCTCACGACAGGGGCTCTTGGCGCTGAAAGTCTTTTGGAAAAGAATGCGCCGGACTGGGTCGGGTTCACGTGCATCGATCAGGGAGATGCTGACCCTGAGCGAAGCTTGGGGCGGCTGGACAGAATCTTCTTCGAGGAACTCTTCGATCCAGCCTGTGACCAGATGGGTGGGCGGCGAGGCGCCATCCGGCGACCAGACCGCCTGGAACGCGTTGGCCTGGCGCAAATCCCGGGCCAGGCTGTAGGCGAGCAGCTCGCCGGGTTGGGCCACCCATTGAAAGTGGGCATATGCATTGCGGTGCAGCCCTTTGTCCGCGTAAACCATGCGCTGGGAATTGAACGGGGGGCTGGCTGAGAAACGTTCCACACGCAACACCCAGGGCAACGTCTTGGAGAAAGTCCGGGCGGCAGGTGCATAGTCCAGGGTGTAGTAGTAAACCGGTTTGGAAATGGACGGCGAGCGCATGCACGCCGATAATGCGAACACCGTCACCAGCGCTACGATCAACCAGATGCACTTGATTCGACAGGCAATCATGGAATCTCCTGATTCATGCAGCATCCCTTAGGGCGCCGCCGGTTTTTCCACCGGTGGCCCGCTGAAAACGATCTGGGAAGGATCGGCGGCCACCCGGTCGAGGAGCCGGTTGAGGGAATCTCCTGCTTTTTCGATACGATCCAGGGTGACCAGAATCTCGCCCTGCATGCGATCCACCTTGCGATCGGTGTTTTCCATCAGCACAGCGGCTGTCTCCATGGCCCGCTTGAGCTGCTGGGTCGAATCCCGCAGGTCGGCGGTCACTTGCTGCAAGTCGCCGCCACTGGCGTCGATGAGCTTTTCCAGACGGCCCACGGTCTGGCGGATGTCGCTGATGCCGCCGTCGGCGTTGACCGCCATTTGATTCAGGCTCACGGCCGTTTGTTGGAAAGTGTGCATGAGGCGGTCGGTCTTTTCCGACTGTACGAGTTGCTGGACGTGCTTGAGGGTAACCTGGAGGTCGGCTGCCATCTGGTCGATCTTGGCCTCGTCGAGGGTCCGGTTGATCTTCTTGAGGGCCGTGACCAGTTCGCTGGAAATGGTCTTGGTATCCAGGGAGCGGAAGATGGCGAAGACATCTTCGAGGCCTTTGAACAGCATGGAGATCTCCGAAGGCCGCGTGGGCAGCACGGGGTAGCGCGGCGCAAAGTCCGACGGCGGGTAGATCAGGCGTTCGCTGTTTTGCTTGCGCTCCAATTCGATGAACATCAGACCGGTGATGCCCACCGATTTCAGTTGGGCCACGATGACGTCGTTCGCCCGCTGGGGCTGTAGATCGCCTTCGATCTTCATGATCACCTCGATGAGCCGCTCGTCGGGGGCCACACCGATCTCCTGCACCCGGCCGATGCGCACGCCGCGGTATTTGACCGGAGAATCCTTGTCCAGTCCCTGAACCGATTCATCGAAGTAGGCCACGAAGTAAAGGCCTTTTTCCAGGTAGTTGGACATACCCAGCCACACGATGCCCACCACGATCACCGTCACGCCGACGATCAGGAACAGGCCTACACTGAATTTGGTCTTTAGGGTCGCCATAACACTCGCTTGGAAAGACTGGCCTGCCGGTTGAAGAACTGGCGCACCACCGGGTTCGGGCTCTTGGTTTTGAGTTCGTTGGGATCTCCCTGGGCCACGATCCCCTTGGCCGACTTGTCCAGCATCACCACGCGGTGGGCCACCCGGAAGATGATGTTCAGAGAGTGGGTGACGATCACCAGGGTGGTGCCGATGCTGTGGTTGATGCGCAGGATCAACTCCTCGATCTCCGCCGAGATCACCGGGTCCAGGCCGGCAGTGGGTTCGTCCAGGAACACGATTTCCGGATTCAAGGCCAGGGCCCTGGCCAGGCCGGCGCGTTTGATCATGCCGCCGCTCAGCTCCGAGGGCAGATGGTTTTCGTAGCCGCCCAGATCCACGCTGCACAGTTTCATGCGGACCAGACTGGCGATGGCCGCCGATGGCAGGTCGGTGTACTCGCGGATGGGCAGGGCCACGTTTTCGGCAATGGTCATGGAGCCGAACAGAGCGCCCCCCTGGAACAGGATGCCGATTTTGCGCAAAGCCTGGGCAAAGGCCGCTTCGTCGCCGGTGGTGATGTCGATGTCGTCGATGAGGATGCGCCCGGCATACGGCTGGCGCAGACCGATGAGGTGTCGCAAAAGGGTGGTTTTGCCGCAGCCGCTGCCGCCGATGATGGCCAGGATCTCGCCTTTATATACCTCCAGGTTGACGGCCTTCAATACGGGATCGTCTCCGTAACGGGCTTCCATATCGCGCACCTGGATGATGGTTTTGGGCGTCGTTTCCATATCACCAGTAACTGCGGATCACTGCAAAAATGGAGTCGAACAATATGATCAAAAAAATGCCGCTGACCACGGCCGACGTGGCCGCGTTGCCCACTTCGGCCGAACCGCCCCGCACCTCGAACCCGCGCAGGCAACCGATCCATGCAATGAGACCGGCGAAAACCACGCTTTTGGCCAGGCCCCAGAGGAATTCGAAGAGCGACAATGCCTTGAGAGTTTGGTCGATGTAGGTGCTGACGGTCACATCGAGCATGCTCACGCTGATGGTCATGCCCCCCAGGATGGCGAAGAGGTCGGCGAAAAGGGTCAGCAGCGGCACCACGGCCACCGCGGCCACAACCCGCGGCACAGCCAGGAACAAGGCCGGATTGAAACCCATGGTGAAGAGGGCGTCCACTTCGTCGGAGATACGCATGGTGCCGATTTCGGCAGCGAAGGCCGAGCCCGAGCGGCCGGCCACCACGATGGCGGTCATGATTGGACCCAGTTCCGAGACCATGGCCAGGGCCACCAGTTGGGCCACGTAGATGCTGGCGCCGAACTGTTCCAGCTGGAGGCTGGAGACGAAGGCCATGATCAGTCCGAGCAGAAAGCTGATCAATCCCACGATGGGTACGGCGTCCACGCCGGTTTTTTGCATCAGCACCACCGTGTCGCCTTTGCGCAGGCGGCGCGGGTGCAGGCACACATCGACCAGGCTCAAGGCCACTGACCCCAGGAAAGAGATCAAAAAGCGGACGTTGTCAGCCACCTTGAAGGTTGCAGAGCCCAAGCGGATGACAACGCTTTCCGGCTTCTTGGACTGGAGGGGGGCGCACAGATTGGGGTTGTCGAAGTTGGTCAAGCCCAGGATTTCGGCGACTCGGGGCGGCGGCGTGCTGATGCGCAGGGGAACTTCGGTTTTTTGCAGATGGCGCCGCAGTTCACTCAGCACCAGAACGCCGAAATCGTCGAAGTAGGTGGTGCGGTTCAGATCCACGGTCACGTGGCGCGGCTGCCGGCCGGTCACATCGGCCACCAGCTGATCGAGCAGGCGACCCGCCACCTGGTGATCGATGCGTCCGAGCAATTGGATGCCGATGGCGCCATCTTCGCTGGCGGCCAGGTGGTAGCGTTCGGTTTCGGCACGGACCGTTTCGGTCATCATCGAGTTCCCTTTCTGGGATGATTCAACCAATGCCGAAATCATCGGCCTTTCGGCCGTGAAAATTAAATCTATTTTGAGTCCTTACCTTCCAATTGAAGGACAAACGGCTCCAGGGCGGAGTGGGCGCGACAGGTCGGAATGCCCTGGGCCAAATAGGTCTGGACGCGGTCCAGCGTCTTGCAATCGGGAAAGCACCGTGGAAAACGATGGTGGGCGGCGCAGCCCCGGCAGGGGCTCTTGATCAGGTGGCCGATTTCGATATCCAATTTTCTCTGACCGTATTGCTTGCGTAAATCCATCGAAGCATCGCCTTTTGGTTGGTCCGGAACCCTATTAAAGAGCAGGCGTCCTGGTTTCTTCCAGGAAGCGCCAGTATGATACCATCTTGGCCAACGCATGCACGGCCCGTTCGGGCGTCGGATAAAAGACCCCTTTGTAAGTTGCGCCGGGTACGTTGGCTACCGTCTTGTAACGGGAATCGGCGCGCAGGCTGACGCCCATGATCGGCTTGCCGGTTTCGACCATCAATTCTACGGATCGCTTCAGAAACTGCTCCTCGAAGGCCGCTACCAATTCAAGCACCTGCTTGGCCATTCGGGGGGGAAAGTCCGGGTCTGCGGCCAAATTGGCCTGGCTGAGTCGCTCGATCAGCGGTTCGCGGCCCACGATGCCCAGGTGGATGACCGCGTCGCATCCCTGCCAGCGGGCCAGCATCTCCAGAATTTGGAACGAGATGGCGGGATTGAAGTCGCCCACCAGGTCCACGGGATTGGCATGGCTCCAGAAGGGGGGCAGAAGAGTATCGATCCGGCGGCGGATGTCGGTATCCAGATCAGGCAGTAGCAGGCCCTGGCGTTGGCACAGGTCGGCCGTGACCACTCCCCAGCCGCCGCCGAAGGTCATGATGGCCACGCGCGGCCCGCGGGGCAGGGGGAGCGAGTCGAAAGCCGCCGCCAGGTCCAGCAGGTCCATGGGGCGGTACACTTCCACAATCCCCGCCTGGCGGCAGAGGGCCTGAAATACCCGGGTATCGGAACTCATGGCCCCACTGTGGCTGGCCGCGGCCTTTTGGCCGGCCTTGGTCTGGCCGCCCTTGAGCAGCACAATGGGCTTTTGGCGGCTGACCCGGCGGGCGCTTTCGAAAAATCGCCGGCCATCCTTGAAGCCCTCCACATAGATCAACACCGTCCGGGTCTGGTCGTCGACCTCGAAGCCCTCTATGTAGTCGGACATGGTGATCATGGCCTCGTTGCCGCTGCCGGAAAAGCCGCGGATGCCGATGCCCTGCTGCTCGGCGAACATCAGCAACTGGCTGCCCATGTTACCCGACTGGGCCACCACCACCGAGTTGCCCGGCATCGGTGTCACCGTTGCGCCGGTGGCATAGAGGCTGAGGTGAGGGTTGGCGATGCCCATGGTGTTAGGACCCAGGATGAGGATCCCGGCCTGGTGGGCGGCGGCGATGAGGTCGGCCTCCAGCTCTTTGCCCTCGCTCCCCGTCTCGGAAAAACCCGAGGTAATGAGCACCATATATCGGATGCCTTTGGCCTGGCATTGGGGAATCAGGTCGAGCACCTTGGCCGCCGGCACGGTCACCACCGCCAGGTCGACTGGATCGTCGATCTCCAGCAGCGAACGGTATGCATCGCGGCCGGCGATGCGCCCACCTTTGGGATTGACCAGGTACAGCTTACCTTTATAACCGCCGCTGATGGTATTGCTCACCAGCAGATTGCCCCATTTGCCCAGCTGGCGGGAGGCCCCGACGAACGCGATGGAACCCGGGTAGAAGAGCGCTCCGATCTCTTTGGGCGGCACCGGCGGTGTGAGCTGGGGCCGGGAGGTCTGGGGTCCGATCACCACCAGGGCATCTACGGCCACCAGTTTTCCCCGGGGCGTGACGCGCAACGGATTGATATCGATTTCGGCCACTTCGGGATGCTCCAGGGCCAGGCGCGAAAGGCCGGCCAGCACCCTTTGCAGCTGCTCCGCATCCACCGGCCTTTCGCCACGGAAAGCGCCGAGTAATTTTTGGGCATGGATCTCTTCGGTCATGCGGCGGATGTCGAAGGAGCTGAGCGGTGCCAGTCGCATGGCCATGTCGCCGATGGCCTCGGTGAGCGTGCCGCCCAGGCCGAAGAGCACCACCGGGCCGAACTGGGGATCGCGCACCAGTCCGGCCATCAGTTCCCGCTGGCCGGTGATTTGCGGCTGCACCAACAAGCCTTCGAGGTCGCCCCCCGCATTTTCGGTGATGCCCTCAGCCGCCCGGCGCACGGCCGCGGCATCGTAAAGGTGCAGATGCACCAACCCTTTTTCGGTCTTGTGCTGCAGGGCCGTGCCCAAACCTTTGAGGACCACGGGGTATCCGAAGCGCTCTGCGGCCCTAACCGCTTGATCGGGGCCTGGCGCGACGGACTCTTGCACCACCGGGATACCATATTGCTTCAAAAGTTGTTTGGCCTGATGTTCATCCAGAACATTGACCGCTTGGCCGGTTTGGGCAGGGATCGCGTTCAAGCAGGAGACTCCTTATCATGCGCAAATCGAATCGACGAAACAGCGCAATGCCATACCACAATTCATATCAAGGATAAACCGCGCAGTGGGCTTGTTGAGGCGGCCGCCGGAAGGGGCAGGGAAGATGATGGCCAGCTTCGGATATCGGTTGAATTTGAAGAGTGCTAGGCAAGTCCGGAATTATTGCTGTAAGACCGTGTCGAAAAGAGAACTGGTGCCAAAATAGAGTTTGAGCCCGAAATCGTCGAAGTAGACATTGTCGGCACCGCCTCCGAAGGCGTGCAATCCCAATTCGACATTGACGGCACTATTGAGCGGCGGTGACTGAAGGTCTGCATTGTAACTCCGGATTACGCTCTGGCCGCTTCCATCGACGTACGCGAGGCCCGCCACGGTGTTGATCGCATCCCATTCAACCAACCGAAAATAATCCTCATCCGCCGTCCAGTTGTCATCTTCGTAGGGTGGCCAACGGAAGGGATCGTCCGTCTGGAGCCTGGGATATGGGCGGGTATCGGGATCCGTTGGATCGCTGGAGGCGGATCCGCTGCCGGCGGCGCTGGCATAATATGTTTTTATGATGTTGACCTTGCGATCCGCGCTGTTGTCGAAAGCATCCACACGGGCATGAATGCTGCCGGTGCGCCCCACCACCAGCAGGTTTTCTCCTGCCTGGAAGCCGCTGGCGTTGATGCTCAGACGGTTCAACAGCAGCGTACCAGCGGCCGAGTTGGTGCTCCATCCCGCATCCGTCAGCAGGGGCGGCTGGAGCACCCTGCCACGGGTGCCGCTGGTCTCGCCATAGATCCAGTCACCTTGCTGGATCTCATCGGGACCTCCCTGGCTGAATTCGACTACCGCCGCTTCCCGGAGACGGACGAGCAGGGTGCTGTTCTGAACCGGCCATGGGCAGTGTTGATAGAGAACCTTCACATCATCGATGTCCCATTGCACACCCTCGATCCCAGGCGATGGTGCGACGGACAGCTGAAGGCGAATGGTGTCGCCAGCATGGCCACTCAAGTTGTAACTATAAAAATACCAGCCATTTTCTTCCGGCCCCATGGTGGGGTTGAAGGGGGCGAACGGACCGCCATTGTAACTGATCAGGGCTTGTCGATAGGTGCTGCGCGACAATTCGATGATCTCGCGGCACCAGAACACCAGGGTGATGACCGGCCCGCCATCGCACATGGGGCTGGAGGGCTGTGGATCGTCGAGACGGATAAGCGGGGATTGAAGCGTCGCGGAAATGAAGTTGTTATCCACATAACGCCAATAACTGGAATCGCTTCGGCCGCCGGAAGGTTCGAGGCGCCATACGGCTGAATTGGAAGAAGTCCATGCGCTGCTGACATCGTCGAAGTTGCTCGGCGGTATTGGATATGTGTAGGTTTGCAGGTTTTTGTAGGCAAGCCAGGTGACCCCCTCCCCGGTCTGTTGCCAGAGCACCAGGAGGGCTTGGTCGCTCATTTGCGGTGGGACGATATTGCTGAATATGCTGGCGGGAATAATAGTGGCATCCGCCCGCATGAAAGAGAGTCCGTATCCATTGAAGTCGGTTGCGGATACGATGTCGTTCAACCGGAAGCCGATGCCGACGGCGATGGGCGATGCTGCCGCTGGAATAGGGCCCGCGGTGAACGCACTCGATGGTAAGGCGCCAAGCAGGTTGTGAAATCCGACTTTCACTTGGGCATCGTAGCTCAAATACCCCCCTGTGCGCCGATGGGCCCGTTCCATGGCGGTCTCGACCGTTGCGCTGGTCAATTGAAGCGTACTGGCATTGGTGGTGGATTGGGCGATGGCCAACGCCTGGTTGCCGCCAATATTGGTCACTCCCGCCGTGGTGGCATTGTCATCGGTGGCCTGGAATTCTCCGAGCCCTGCTGGTACCTGTTCACCCGTTTCGGTTTCTCCGGCAATCACGAAGTCCACTTGCCGTCGATTCAGCAGGTCGCCGCCGCCGACAATGCCGGTGCTGCGAATGCGTGTCATCTGGTTCAGGACAATGTAAGTGGACGCGGCGGACCAGGCGGTGTTCATGTTGGAATCGGCCGGATCATGCACATCGATGAACCGGTTATTCTGGCGGTCGTTGTAGGAATAGGTCAAGGTATTGGGATACTGGCCGACGGTGATGCGTCCGTTGCGCAAGGGGAACATACCGCCCTGCCCGGCAGCGTAGGAGAGGGTGCCGCCGCTGACAAGGGCAGTCTGGTTCGTCAAGGCGGCCGGCAGCGCATTGCTGCCGCTGGAAAATACCAAGTTGCGATCCACGGTGATGGTGACATTGTCATTGGCCGAAACAGGCGAGCTTGCCGAGGTGATCGTATAAATCACACCGTCAATGCTCAGCAACGCCTGGCTGGGAATGGTCACATTGTCATCATCCTGAGCGATATCGATCGGCAGGCGGCCGGGTGGGTTGGATGTGAAGATGGCCGTCCCGCGAGCGCCGTCCGGAATCGGGAAGAAATAGGAGTATACATCGACCTGAAACTCTCCCTGGCTGCCAGAGAGGGTGAAGTTGCCATCATCCACGGCTTCCAGGGCCGCATTTTTAACCGCTTCCGTAGCGGCATTGCTGTAGCGGCTCTTGACAAAGCGATAGCCCGCCTCGGCCAGCAGATAGGCCCTGTCGGATAAGTTCGAGAGTGCCGCCTCTTCCCCCGAAGAACTCACCATGGGCAGCAGAGCGGCCGCCAACACCGAGAAGATCAGGATGGCGGCGATCAGGGCAATCAGGGCGCTGGCCTGGTTAGATTCGAGATGTTTGAAGGAGTGATGGATGCGCGTTTTCATTTTTTCAGCGTAAGGCCCCGCCATCGTTTCGGTTGTTGCGCAAGTAGATCAGCGTGGTGAAATGCTGGGGCTGGGAGGACGGGCTATCAGGCCTGACCATGTCCAGGGTAATCTGGATCGTGGACGGTGCTGCCGTGAAAGGCCAGGCCACCAGTTCAGCGCTGCCTTGGAAATAGCGCAGGGAGAATCCCTGTACCCCGTCTGTGAGAACATCCCCCTGGTCGATGGTGGCGCCATCCAACTGGTCTGGCGAATTTTCGTAAAGCCTCACCCGCTGATCGGCGCTGTTGAAATGCAGTCCCCAGCGGGTGGTGGCGGGCCTGCCGTTCACTTCTTGCAGGCGTTCATAAACGATAAATGGGTCGGAACCGATGTTTAGGTTTACAATGCGGGTTGATTCCGAGAGTTCCCGTATCATGCGAGACATGGCCATCTGGCTTTTCTGGGCCACCTGGGTGTTGCCACGGCTGAAATCATAACTTTCCACCGCAGATACCAGGCCCATGCCAAAAATTGCCGCCAGCAACCCAAGCAACGCCAGGGAGGCAATCAATTCGATGAGCGTGAAGCCATCCTGGCAGACTGTTGGGTGATTTTTGGAACGGATGATTGAAGGTTGTTTCCTCATACAATCTCCGGCGGATCACGGCGCGAACAGGGAGGTAAGACGGTGGGAGGTCCCTTGGATGGCGATGGTAACCTTCAGCACCCCACAATTGGTATCCGTTATTTCCTGACCTGTGCCGAGGTCAAACCCGACGCAGCCGTTTGTCGTTTGAAAATTGTAGTTGCCCACAAACGACGGATCCCAGTAATCTCCGTTGGCTAACCGGTTTTGCATAATCTGAACGGGTATGCCTTGTTGGCAATCGGCGGCCATGTTTTCCATGACCGCCCGCAAGGCCAGGTTTTCGTTGATCACTTGAATCGGCCTGTAGCTGCGGCTGGTCTGATTGGCGATTACCTGGGCTAAAATCACAGCCAACACGGCGGAAATGATGATTGTGACAAGCGTCTCAATGAGCGTGAACCCTTGCTGATCATTCTTTGCAATAAATAAAATGGTGTTCATTGAATGAACCCCGTGTTCTGGCGAATGGCAATGGGCTGGTTGGTTTCACCGTTTTTGGCCAGGTTCAGTATGGTTTGGCGATTGGTGAAGGAAAGCGTGGAGGCTGTGGTATCCGGCACCCCCCAAGGGTCGAAAACAAGCGTGAAGTTCCCTTCGACAACCGATATTCCCCGGGAAAGAAGATCGACACTGTTCTGGGGCTCTCCAGGCAGGGCGACCTGGCGTGTGATTCCCTGTAGCTGGGGGAATAGCCAGTATTGTCCGTCTTGATATCGAATTCCCCATCCGCTGTCGGAGCTCATCGCCCGCATTTGAGCGTATCGCAGGTGGGATTTAAGTACCTCGGCGCCGGCCCTGAGGGTCATGTCGGTGGTGGGCTGGCGTGACACGGCCAGCATGGCGAATATCGCCATGAGCACCAAGACCGCGATGACTTCCATGAGGGTGAAGCCCCGGTTGTCCACATTCAACCTCCCATGCATGCCCCCATCCATACCAAATGGCCTTTGAGATGAAAACAGCAAATAAAAGCGTGCCCTGCCGAGGCGCCATCTTTCTTGATCGCTCTTATTGAACCTGTTAATAAATCTGCTTTGGGCTAATGTTTTGCGTACGATCTGGAAAACCATGGGAACTCTCAAGACGCTCTTCTCGAAAAGCAGCACGTGGGCTGCGCTCTCCCTGATCATTTTGCTCCTGGCATGTTATGGCAATAGTTTCCAAGGGGCGTGGCAGTACGACGACTACATCAACATCGTCAACAATCCCAAGATCCGGATGGCTGCCTTTTCCTGGGCCAAGATCGGTGAGGCATTGACGGCCGGCCCCAACTCTCAGATTGTCGGGCGGCCCCTGGCATATCTCAGCTTTGCCCTCAACTATCTCTGGGGCGGGGAGAATCCCCTCGGATACCACCTCATCAATCTCATTATTCATTGCCTGACAAGCTTGTTTCTGTTTTTTTTCGTGCGCGATACGTTGCGGCTGCCGATCTTCGCATCCCGCTACACCGATGAGGCCACGCTCATTGCGTGGTTGTCTGCATTATTCTGGGCCTGCCACCCCCTCCAGGTGACGGCCGTGACCTACATCGTCCAGCGCATGACCGCCATGGCCGGTTTGTTTTATATAGCGGCGTTGTATGCATATCTCGTGGGACGCACGGCCGCGAAGACGCAGCAGCGGATTTGGGCTTTTGGCCTCGGCGGGCTTAGCGCTGTATGCGCCATGTTGAGCAAAGAGAATGCAGTGCTCCTGCCATATGCAGTCCTGCTCTACGAGCTTCTGTTTTTCAGAGCCCTTGACCGCAGGACCGTGTTCAAGGCGCTATTTTGGGCCGTTGGCGTAACGGGCGGTGTTCTGCTCCTGAGCTTTCTATATGCCAATCCGCTCAAGCTGTTCGAGCCCTACACGAACCGACCGTTCACAATGGTTGAACGCGTTCTCACCCAACCCCGGGTGCTTTTCATCTACCTTGCTTTATTGGCCGTACCCATGGTCTCGCGTATGAGTATCATACATGACGTGGTTTTTTCTAAATCAATATGGGTCCCCTGGACCACTTGGGCTGCCATCATTGGCCTTATATTCATCGTGACAGGACTTTGTCTGCTTGCCCGTCGGCATCGGCTATTCGCTTTCTGCGGCCTTTTCTTTTTCCTTAACCATGCATTGGAAGCCTCTATTCTCAACCTCGACCTGGTCTACGAACACCGCAATTACGTACCGAGCATGCTGCTGTTTGTGCCCCTGGCCGTGGGGGTCGTGCGCTGCATGGCAATCTTTTATTACAGACCGGCCATGCGGATGGTGATTGCTGGATGCGTTGGTCTGATCCTGGTCACCCGTGCCCAGACCACTTTTGAATACAACCGGGTTTTTGCTAGCGAATTAGAATTGTGGCGCCATGCCACCCTGGTTTATCCCAATTGCAGCCTGGCCTTCAATAACCTGGGCAAAGCCTATTGGCTCGCCGGCGATTTCGAAAAATCGTACCAGTACATTTCCAGAGCCGCCGAACTGGATAATTTTGGAAATTTCCTCCAGAAGGGGGTGGTGTACTACAATCTTGGTATCTACGCGGTCAACATTCCCAAGGACCTTGAAACCGCTCTGTCGCGATTCGAAATGGCATCGGACTATATGAATTTCCCCGAAATCTGGTTTCATATGGCCAACATTCAAATGCAGCGTGGAGTATTCGACCGGGCCGGAGAAATTTTAGCTGAGGGTTTGGAAGAATGGCCGAACGATCGCTTTCTAAACGGGCTGACGATGATCAATACCCTGAAACGAGGGGATTATGCGGGGGCCATCCGTCTTGCCAGGCTTGCGCTGGAAAAGAAGCGCGGAGAAGAACGGATCGCAATGATGGTGATCGCCCAGAGTCATTGGCTTCAGAACGAGCGCGATGCGGCTTTACAGGAATGGCAACGGCTGCTTAAAAAGGATCCCAACAACGCGGCCGCGCTGTTGGCTTTGACCGAACTGCATGTGCTATCAGGGCAATCTCAAGTTGCCAAAGACTACCTGAGAAGGGTGCTCGAGTTGAAGGGTATCGACTATCTAAAAAACCAGGTGGCTTTCGAAACCAAATCCGAGAATATCATGCCCTATGTGCCGAACGTGAAACTCATCAACCAGCTTCTGAAAGAAATGTCAAAATAGATTAAAATGCTACAGTCCTCCCGGCCGCCGTACGGTAACCGATCTGGTCATACCAGCCAGTGGAGTTCCGGTATCTCCGGTTATCAGAATGGTAATTATAGAGCCGCCCCCAATTGCTCCCCCCGTGGTGTTCATCGTAAAATCACCGAGATCGGTTCCCAGTGTTGTATCGTCATAGGTGATTTGATTGGGGGTAACCCCTGAAAGGATCTGCTGGGCGAAGTAACCGTTAACGCGACCGATGCCTTCAGCGATGCCTGTGGCCATGGCTCTTTCGCGGGCCTGGGTTTGCAGGTCGAAATATCTGGGAACGGCCACCACGGCAAGGATGCTCATGATGACGATGACGGCAATGATTTCGAGGAGGGTAAAACCGGCATTGTCCTGTTCAGTTTTTTTCGCGCACGCTTCTGTTGATTCCATCAGGCTTTTACTCCATCCCAAAAAGAAGGTAAAAACTACATCACACGGTTACTTTCGATTTGTGCACCAAACATGCCACAGCTATTAATAAAGATCAATCCGTAATTATTTCCTTTAAAACATGCTGTTAAATGGTCGGTCCAGTAGTTTTGCCAGGCACCAGGCAGCCGTGGAGCTGCTTTTTCAACAAAATTTGTAGGTGTCGCCTCATATTTTAGAGTCTCTTTCGAAGCTTCGGTGCTATCTTTTATAGCTTGCAGCATCGATATTGTACTTTTTCAGCCGATGCCAGAGGCTGCGCTCTTTGATCCCCAGAATTTTCGCCGCTTGCTTTTGGACGCCTCGGCATTGGGACAGTGCCTGGATGAGCATGCTTTTTTCCAGTCCCTGCAGTTTTTCATCCATGTCCATCGGCTGCTCATCGGCGATTGGCATTTCGCTTGTAACGCGGGGCCAACTCCGTGTGATGGAGGCGGGCAGGTGGGCCGGTTCGATGGCCTCGCCAGCCATGACCGCGGCAGATTGGATGGCATTCTGAAGTTCACGCACGTTTCCAGGCCACTCATGGGCCATGAGCATCTGTAGGCTCGCGGTGGAAAGCTTGATCTCCCGGTCTGCGGTTCCAAGAAAATGGTCGACTAGGAGCGGGATGTCCTCGCGCCGATCCTTGAGCGGCGGCAGATGGATGACGAAGACGTTGAGGCGAAAGAAAAGATCCTGCCTGAAAAGTCCCTTTTTTACCAACTCCGGCAGATTTTTGTTGGTGGCCGCGATGAAGCGCGTGTTCACCCGCACGGTTTGGGTACCGCCGATTCTTTCAATGGATTTGTTTTCCAGTGCCCGCAGCACCTTGGCCTGGGTTTCCAGGGGCATGTCGCCGATTTCGTCCAGAAACAGGGTGCCGTCATTGGCCAATTCCATTTTCCCCAACTTGCGCCCACTGGCCCCCGTGAACGCTCCTTTTTCGTGTCCGAACAATTCGCTCTCCAACAACCCTTCCGGAATGGCTGCGCAATTCATGGCCAGAAAGGCCTTGTCCCGCCTTGGACTCTGGCGGTGGATGCTCCTGGCTGCCATTTCCTTGCCGGTACCGGTTTCGCCGACAATCAGCACCATGGCATCCGTGGGAGCCACTTTGACGATCTGATTGAGAACGGCACGCATGGTCTTACTTTGACCGATGATTTCCGGAAAAAGCTCCCTGGCCTCAACTTTGCTCAGAATTTCGGTAACCTGATCGAATACCCTGGCGTAGCGGTACATTTCGTTGTCCTCGGCCGCAGGTGGCGGCGCCTGGACTTCGGGCTCCCGCAGAACGCCCAGGGTTTGGGTTCTATCCACAAAGCGCTGCACGGGGTGAATGAGAAAGCGCACCACCAAGAGTCCGCACCCGAAAGTGAACAGGGTCAGGATCGTGCCCCAGAATGCCAGCGGCCATTCCGGGGACAGCCCGCGGTCCAGAAAGGAGCGGGTCAAACGATAGGCCGCGATGAGGGCGAAGATGGTGATGCCGGAGAAGATCACCGGAATGATCACGTACAGATTGATGTGGAAGCGCGGGTTTCTCATTTGACGACCCGGGATAGATCCCACATGGGCATATAAATGGCCAGCGCGAAAAACCCGATGACGGTTGCCATGCCGATGATCAAGATCGGTCCCAGCGCGTCGTTGAAGCGTTTGACCGCATATTCCAGCTCCCAGTCATAATGGGCGGCAATATCTACCAACATCTCTTCGAGCTTGCCGGACTCTTCGCCGATGGCGGTCATGTTGATCACGATGGGGGTGAAATACTGGGATTGGCGCAAGGGGCCGGCGATGCCGCGGCCCTCCTCCAGGCGTTCGGCCAGGCGGTCGAACTCCTGGGCAATGGCTCGGTTGTTGATGGTTTCCTGCAGGATGTGCATGGAATCCAGGACCGCCACCCCACTGGATTGGAGGATGGAAAAAATACTGGCAAAGCGGGCCATGGCCGCCTTGGTAAAGAGAGTGCCCAGCAGGGGCAGCTTGAGCAACCACTTGTCTTTGAGCAGGCGGCCCTCGTCGGTTCTGAGGTAGTAGCCAAGCGCCACGCCCCCTACGATGGCAGCCACGGCCAGTACTGGGCCATAGGTGGCCAGAAAATTATAAGCACGGATGCAGATGCGGGTCAAAAGGGGCAGGGTAAGGCCGGATCGTTCGAAGATGTTGACGAACTTGGGGATGACGAACGTCAGCAAGACGAAAAAGGCAACTCCCAAAAAGGTCATGACGAAAATCGGATACTGCAGGGCCGTGCGGATATCGGTACGGATTTTGTGCTCATGCTCCATGATGTAGATCAGGCGGTCCATGACTTCCGGCAGCGCGCCGCTGGCTTCTCCCGCCCGGATCATGCTGCAGAAGAGTGGAGAAAAGACGCGGGGATATTTGCGAAACGCATCGTGGAGGGTGGAGCCCTGGGAAATATCCTGGCGCATGCCGATGACGATTTTTTTCAGGGCCGGATCTTCGGTCTGGGTTTCCAGGCTTTGCAGCAGCTGCATCATGGGGATGCCCGCCCGGATCATGGTGCGAAACTGTTTGGTGAAAAGGATCAACTCGATCATGCGTACCGGCTGGATCCAGCGGGTCAGAAAATCAATCAGGGCGGTGGGCCGCGTCGCCGATAGCACATGGACCTTGGAGGGAATCAGTCCGTTTTCCACCAGCAGGGTGGTGGCGGCATCCAGGGACTCGGCTTCCATGGTGCCCGAGACGGTAGTCCCGAGCTCATTGATGGCACGGTAGGAGAATGTCTGCATCGTTTGAATCCTTAGGCCATCACGGCCGAGGCCGCTTCGTCCAAGGTGGTGATCCCTTGGGCCACTTTTTCGGCCGCGTCTTCTTTCAAGGTTTTCAAGCGCCCTTCCTTTTGAGCGGCACGGGTGATCTCCTGGGCTGAACAGCGCTTGAGGATCATGTCCTGCACCATGTCATCGATGATCAGGATTTCAAATACACCGGTTCGGCCTTTGTATCCTTTGTCCATACAATTATAGCAACCGGAACCTTTGACAAATTGGGCATCTTTGACTTTGTCGAGGCCCCAAAACTCGAGGGCGGCCTTGGGCGGTTGCTGCGGTTTCTTGCAGTAGGGGCAGACCTTGCGCACCAGGCGCTGGGCGATGGAGACCAACATCACCGAGGAGACCAGGAAGGGTTCCACGCCCATGTCGATGAAACGGGTGATGGCGCCGGCAGCGTCATTGGTGTGAACGGTGCTCAACACGCGATGACCGGTCAAAGCTGCCTGAACGGAGATGCCGGCTGTTTCGGCGTCGCGCGTTTCGCCCACCATGATCACATCCGGATCCTGGCGCATGAGCGAACGCAAACCACTGGCAAATGTCATGCCCGCCTTGCGGTTCAACTGGATCTGCCGGATTTTGTTGACCCGGTACTCCACCGGATCTTCCAAGGTGAGGATATTGATGTCGGGCTGGTTGATACGCTTGAGGATCGAGTAGAGCGTGGTGCTCTTGCCGCTGCCGGTGGGGCCGGTGCTCAGGATCATGCCATAGGGCTTGAAGATCATGCTTTCCAGCTTGGCGATGTCGGTGGCGCTCATGCCCAACTCTTCCAGGGAGTAGACGCCGCTGCTGGTATCCAGCAGGCGCAGCACCATGTTCTCACCGTAGATCGTTGGAATGGTGGAGGCGCGGATATTGATCTCCTTGTTGTCCATGCGAATCGTAAAGCGGCCGTCCTGGGGCACACGCGACAGCGAGATGTCCATATTGGCCAGAATCTTGAGGCGCGACACGATCAGCAAGTGCATGGATTTGGGAGGGGCGGGTACTTCGTGCAGCTTGCCGTCCACCCGAAACCGAACTTGGACGCGATCTTTTTCCGGACTGATGTGCACGTCGCTGGCACCGTCCCGTACGGCCTGGGAAAGGATAGAGTTGACCAGGCGGATAACGGGCGCCTCCTCGGCCATGTCATGCAGCGACTTGACTTCGAGGTCCTGGGTGGTGCGCTCTTTCTCGCCATCCTGGGCCCGCTCGATCTCCATATCCTCCATGCTTTCGAGCATGCCGCCCATGGTGGAGTAGGTGCCGTACAGGGTGCCAAGCAGGTGGTTCCACTCCTGGTAGGTGCAGATCACCGACTCGACTTCCATATTGGTATAGACTTCGATGGCATCCAGGGCGTTGATATCCGTGGGGTCGGTCATGGCCAACGTAATGAGATTGTTGGTCTTGGCCACCGGGACGGCCTGGTACTTTTGGGCCAGTTCCACCGGAAGGATGTCGATCATGCCCATGTCGATGGGGAAGTTGTCTGGATAGTATTTGGGGATTTTCAACTGTCGCGAAATCAGATCCGCGATCTGGCCGCCGCTCACGATGCCTTCGCGCACCAGGAATTGGCCCAGCTTCATGTTGTTGCGCTTATGGTCCAGCACCGCCTGCTTGAGTTGATCTTCGTTCAACAAGCCGGCTTCCACCAGCATCTCTCCGAGTTTCTTTTTGGCTTTCACTTAGATCCTCATTCGTGGTTTCGAAAATCTTTGGGCACATCCATGTTGGGATTGGAAAACAACAGTGCGCCTCCAGGCCAGCCGGATTGGATTTCGGCTTTTGAGGCCAAAGGCGTCGGCAACGCGGTCAGCGCTCCCTGAGCGTCGCCCTGGGAATCGAATAGCATCGCCAGCGATAATTGAAAGCGGGAACCTATGCCCGGCGCCCAGTAACAAAACAAGCGCACCGGCACCCTCGTCATTAGTGATGCATCCATTAATTTGTCCCGGGCCGCAGACAGGGTGCCCACTTCGTCCAGTACAATCCGGTGTTGTCTTAATTGTCGATCATCCCATTGGAAAACCACAAGCGGAAAGGTGACTATATCCTGGATGTCGATGGCATCCGGATTTTGGATATTCGGGTTGGCGGCCATCACAGAGCGCAGGCACCGATTTTCATCTGCGCCATAGACGAGACGTGCCAGTTGCGTGAGGGTGTCACCCGGTCTTACAGGTAATTCGCCCAGCACCAGCGGAGGTTCGATCGTCGGCCATTCGGCGGGTGTCGGTTCGGAGGCAGCGATGGGTTCGGAGCGGGTTTCCGGCGTATGGGTCGAAGCAGGCAAGGCAGAAGTTGCCGCAGACCCATCACTGGACGGCGATGAATGGCTTTCACCGATATACGTGGCGGCCGGCGGGGGTGATATGGTCGGCAGCGGCGTAATCTGCAAAGGGGCATCTCGGGCAGGCTGGGGTTGCCCTTCAGCCACCTGCTCCGGTGCCGGCTGCATTTGGATCTTGAAAATCGATGATACCGCCGCGCGCTCGGACTCATGGGCCAGGTATTGCGGCAGAAAAGCGACCATTAACAGAAGAGCTGCCGTGAATACAGCGCCGGCCAGCAGTCGGTGCCTCCAGGGCCTTTGCTTTTGAATCAGGCGCTGCTTGCATGTGCGGATCAATTTCCAACCGGCCCGGGTGCGGTTCTGAATGAGCAGGGTCAGGACGCTCTGGTGGCACAGGTGGATGATCTTGCGCGGATAACCATGGGTGGCGCGATAAATGGCCCAGAGGGCCGGCAATGTGAAAAGTTCCCTGGGTTTGGCCGTGGCGCTGGATAGTTTGAGCCGGTGGTGGATCATCCGACGGGTGTCTTTGAAATCCATGGGCGCCAAATGATGCAGCAGGTTGATCCGGTCGGCGAAATTGGCATGGTTTTCAAGGATGCGCTCGAATTCCAGCTGGGCGAAGATTACGATCTGGAGCAGCTTGAACTGGTTGGTCTCGAAGTTGAGCAATTCCCGTAGAATCTCTACGCAAGGCGGAGAGATCTTCTGCCCTTCGTCGATGATCAGGACCACCGTGCGTTGCTGGTCGACTCCTTTGGCAAAGAGCGCATGCTGGATATGATCCTTGAGGGCCAGCGCGGACACGCCTGGATCGGCATCCTGGTCATGGAACAGAGCGTAGAGGAGACGGAGGAATTCTTCGGATGAACCGAAGGAAGGGTCAAGGATCAAGTGGGTTTCGATATCGGCCTCTGCCGAAAACTTGCGGATCAGCTCCCGGCAGAGGGTGGTTTTGCCGGTCCCCACCTCGCCCATGATTACATTGAGACCACGTTTGAGGCGCAGGGCCAATTCCAGCTTCTGCAGGCACTCCTGATGCCGGCGGGACAGGAAGAAATACTCCGGGTCCGGCGAGTTGGAGAACGGTTCGCGCTTGAGCTGCAGAAGCTTATAGTATTCCATGATCTAAGGCACTTCGTCCCTGGCCGGTTGTACGATTCCTGAGCATGGATCGCACAGTCGGACGGGTTAAGGGTTTGCCGGACCGGGGGGGGCGGTTTTTATATCCGGCACCGGGCCGGGTCGGGCCTTGAGAATGCGCGGCGTGATGAAGATCATCAGATCCTGCATTTCGCTGCTCCGGCTCTGGTTCTTGAAAAGGTAGCCGATGACCGGCAGACTTCTCAACCACGGCACTCCGGCTTCGCCATCCTGGTCGGTGTTTTTTTTGAGACCGCCGATCACTGTCGTCTGGCCGTCGAACAAGATCACGTTGGTGGTGGCCTTTTTGGCGACGATGGTGGGATAAGTCAGGACCTTACGGGTGAAATCGACTTCGTTTTTGGTGGTGATGATATCCAGTTTGAGAACGTCCCCCTGGATTACATGGGGGGTGACTTCCAGTCTCAGCAAGGCTTCTTTGTAGATGACGTTGGAGGTATTCTCGGTGATGACCGGGATGGGTACCTCGTCCCCGCTTTCGATGAGCGCCTTGGTGTTGTCCAGGGTGGTGATCGAAGGACTGGAGAGGATATTGAGCTTGCCTTCTTCTTCCAAGGCCGACAATTCCATGGCCAATATGCCATCCGCGCCCCGGGTGATGAAGCCCAGCGCCATTCCCGTTCCAGTCTGCGCCGCACTGGACAGGTTCGCCGGAAAATTGATCCCCAAGCCTGGATCGGTGTTGATGTCGCCAGGGGTGCTGATATCTGAAGAAGTAAACGGCTTAGGCGCAACGACGAAACTAGTGCCGCCATTATTGGCATACACGCCACCCCAGGCAACTCCCAGTTCCCGGGCCGTGCGGCTGGTGGTCTCGACGATGAAGGCTTCGATGAGGATTTGGGGGGTGGGACGATCCAGTTCGGCGATCATGGGGACGATCCGCTGGATATCGCTGGGCGTGGCCTGGATGATAAGTGAATTGGTATGGCTGTCCACCATCACCGAGCCGACCAGTTCTCCCGGCTTTTTCGCGGTGAGCACTTTCTCTACGTTTTCCCTCAATTTTTCGGCACTGGCAAAATCCACGGGGATGATTTTGGTTACCAGCGGGGCCTGCATCCTCAATTCCTGTTCTTTGGCAAGGATCTTCTCTTCGGCCTCAAGATTCTTCAAATTCCGGTCGCGGTCCTCGATGGTGACGATGCGAACGATATCGCCTTCCCATTCATAAGCCAGCCCCTGGGAGTTCAGAATGCCCATGAACACCTGATCCCATGCGGTATCTTTGACGTTGATGCTGATGCGTCCCTGTACGCTTTCATTGATCATGATGTTCAGATCCACGGCCCTGGCCAGGGCGCGCAGCAAGACGGTCACATCGGCCAGGTGCATCTTCATGGTGATTTTGCGCTTGGGCAACGGTCGTGTGGCTTTGCGGCGGGTCTGTACCGCTTCGAAAGTTTCAATTTTTTTAGGTTTCAGGTCAAGTGAGCGATCCCGTGCACTGGGAGAGAAGCCCTGGCTCTCGTTGGCTTTCTTCTGCCAGTCTTCTGGAGGTACGGGCGAGCTCTTCGGTTGAGGGGTGGTGCACGCCCCTATCGATGCCGAAACCAGGACGGCGGCCATTAACCACAGAATTTTGTAATTGCGACGCATCATAAGGATATCCACTGTTTTGGGGTTGGCCTGGTAACGCCTCAATCGATTTCGCTGAGGGTCAATTGAATCTTCTCGCCGTTTGGGCTGCTGATTACGACGCCATCGGGCGAAATGCTTTCTAGATAGTTCCCGCTGGTACCGATCATGTCGCCCACGGCATATTCCAAACCGTTGATGATCGCCAAACGGGTATCGCCTATCTGAAGAAATCCAGTAAACGTAAACGCTGGCGCCGGTTCCTTGGCGGCGGCTACCTGCTTTGGCCCGGTCGGTTGCTCCGAGGGCTTGGATTCAATAAGTGCCGCGGATTGGAGGAAGGGATCCTTCGTCCATGGGGAAGAGGCTTGGTTCACTGCGTGTTGGGCTTCAGACCCAACACGCTCGGCCACCAGTTTCTGGGTCATCTCAGTGGCGAACTTGCGTGTTTCATCCGCGGGATTTGTTTGCGGGGCGGCAGAAGGTGTGCTTTTTTTGATGCCCCGGGTGCCGAGCAATTCATAGGCACCATAGACAATGGTGAGGCACATTACTCCCACGATTATTTTTTCACGCTTGGTCATATGTCCCCTTCATCGGTTGCATGATCAGTCGATCCGTCGCACGCTCGTTCTCTCACCGAAGTGCTAACCTTGATTCAATGACAATTTCAGCTGGATTCTTTTCATATCCTTTTCCGTCTTGACCTGCATCTGGTCGATGGCTCGCAGATAGGGCAACTGGCAGATCTTCAGCAGTAACTTCCTGAAATTGAAAAAATCGCCCTCATAGGCGACATTCATGGTCAGATGCCCCGAGTCCTCCAGATAACTGCTTACATCAGGCGTGGCGTTGACGAAGATGACACCGCTCTCCTTTGCCAGGGTCTGGAAGACCTCGCCGATGTCGGCGATTTCTCTTTTGGATACCTTGCTTCCCGTTGGCATGGGCAGGTCCTGGGGTACATTTTGTTGCACTCGCTTGATGAGCTCCATGTAAAGGGGATGCAAGAGTTCCTGGTGTTGAACTTTTTGGCTGAGTTGCGCAATGTCTGTTTCCATCTGGCCCATGGCCGACATATTTGGGAAAACAGCTACCAGCAGGAACGCGATTACGCCTGCTCCGCAAACAGCGAGGTATATCAGGTTGCTTGAGTGTATCTTGGGAATCGCCATATCACCCCATCTTATAAAATCTCGACTCTGGCCCTGAAGCGCATTACTTCCTGTGTATTGTAATACTCCGTGCGTTTGGACTGAACGGACGGTTTACCGACAATCGCTGAATTCTTCAAATTGAGCAGATAGCCGGTCAATATATTCTCGAAAGCACCCGTTTCGCTGAAGATGATGCCTTCGATGAAGACGGCGCGCGCGCTGGCGTCCTTGGACGCTTTTTTATCGGCGAAATTGGCCTCGATGCTGATCAAGCGTATGTTGTTCGGAGTCAGCTGGGCCAACTCGTTGAGCAGCGCCACCGGCATGTAACGCCGGGCAATGTCGCGATAAGCCTGGTGTTTGCTTTTATTCTGGGAATAGAGTGCCAGCAGGATCTCTTTTTCAGCCGGCGGATTGTACGTCAGAAGTTGTTGGTTCAGCTTGTCCAGCTGAGCACGCTTGGCATCCAGTCGCCGTTCCTGCCATGAAAACAAGCCGATGAAAGCGATAAGGCAGAGCATGCATGCCGTTAGGATCTGCAGGTTGATGCGTCGGATATCTTCCTGCCGGTTCCGATCCTGGTGGGTGAAAAGAACATTCGGAGTCCTGGCGTTGGTCGATAGCGCCAGGCCGATGGCCGGCACGAAACTCTCTTTTTCGGCCTGGGTTTCAGGAATATTGACAGGCCGGGTGAAAGGCTTATCCGGCGTAAATGGATTCATCACTTCGATGGGCATATCCAACTGACGGCCGATGTAGTTTACGAGGGTCGGATTGGCTGTGATCTGACCTGAAAGATATATGCGGCGAACGCCTTCTCGGTGAAAATTCTGGGAATAATGCTCGAAAGTGCGTTCAACTTGTCTGATCAGGCGCTCCATGGCCGGCAGTAGCATTTGAAATACCTGGGCGGGATCATGGGCCTCTTCTATTTTGTTCCGCTCCTTGGCCAGGGGGGCACCGACAAAATCAAAGAAGATCCTTTGTGCGGCAGGCTGGATGGCCACAATGCGCTGGGCAGATATAGCTCCGCTATTATTGGGATTGGTGCCATCGGGCGCTATCAACTCTTCTTGGGAAAGCATGGCGCTATTGATGGCTTCCACCATGCTGCGCATTCCGGCCTTGATGCCCCTGGACAATATCAGATTACCGTTGCTGTAAATGGCGATACGTGACCAGTCGCGACCGACGAACAGGCAGCAGACATCCTGCTCTTCCTGAAAGAGGATCTGGGTGCGGAACAGGTTTTGAACAGCAAAGGGAACGATGGTGATGCCCTTAAGCGGGTATCCGATTTGATCGAAAGCCCATTTCAGATCGGCGATTTCAGTCTTGGGGGCCTTAAAGGCCATGACTTCGATCTTTTTCGCGCCCCCCTCGATCGTTTCACCGATGATTTCGTAATCGAGAATTTCTTCTTTGTCATTGAAGGTGACCTTCTTGGTGAAGGTCCAGTAGATGGCATTGGGAATCTGCTTGCGGGTCAGTTTGGGAATTCGCAGCGATCGTGTCTCCACCTTTCCCGAGGGAATAGCGCTCCAGATATCGCATTTGGGACCGTCCCCGATCATCTGATCCAGACCGGTCTTGAGGTGATCCAGGAATTTCGGGTCTTTCAGGGAAACCTGCGAATTTAGTGGAATATCCAGATAATCCAGCAATTCATAGCTTTTATCGGATAAGCGTTCGGTCTTGGCCAGTTTGACATAGGTGTGCCCGATATCGATTCCCACGGTGTATTTTTTGGGGGAGCCCGGACCCTGAACCAGCCACGAATGCTTGGGAGCTTCGGCGGGCCTGTCGGTTTTTGGGGGCTGAGAGGCGTCAGGCTGCGGGTTGGGATTGCGAATCAGTGCAAGCAGCTTTTCAGTGGATCGAATTTCATCCGGCGCGGCCAAGGCTTCTCTCCTTACCTTCATCGAATTAGGTCGTATGCAAGGTCGAATTTAATAAGGTGTTGTCAAATGGTCTTTTTTCGAATAATGGGCGCCATTTGTCAAGTCTATTTAACCCCAGGATGGATGTTACCTGCCGTTATTTTAGCAAAAATAGCTCAAGCAGATTTCGTAGGGGCATCCCTTGCGCTGGCACCGACGAATCGAAATCCAATAGATAGTTGCTTGAAAAATTAGGGGCTTCGGTGTATTTTTCTACTTCCTAATCATTACCCTGGTGGCACCGGGTCGCATGCAAGAGGTTTCTTTAGGGCGCGGGCAAGAACAAGATGGCCGATGCAAGGCATAAACACAAGCCTTTCTCAAACCGACTGAATCATACGGTGGTAACCGACCACATGGTTCTGATCGGCTTTGGATTGGCTGTTATTTACTGGTTGCTGGATTCATTTCTATCGCTGTTCCTCTCTTATGACAACTTCCTCGAAAAAATGCTCGGTGTGGAGTTGAGCAACATTTGGGGCCGCCTCATCGTTCTGTGCCTATTTGCCATTTTCGGCTCGCATGCCCAGTTCACTATGAATGAACGCAAAAAGGCGGCTGAAAAGATGGAGCGCGATGCCGCCACACGTGAAAGATTCCGACGCCTGCTATCGCCCGATTTGGCAGAACTGGTGGTAAACGGGCAGTTGACGGTGCAGCAGGGCGGAGAAAGCCGCGTGGTGACGGTTATGTTTACCGACATCCGGGGATTTACAGCCCTCAGCAGCAACTCCGAGGCATCTACGATTCTGCAAATGCTCAACGATTACTATGAAGTGGTGGTTGAAATCGTATTCAGACATGAAGGCACGGTCGACAAATTCATGGGGGATGGCATGATGGTGCTATGGGGCGCACCGGTTCATCACCAGGATGATTGCGCCAGAGCGGTCAGGGCCGCTCTGGATATCCAACGAGCCATGGAGGCCTTCAATTTCGACCGTGCTTCCCGGGGGCAAATGCCCATCCAGGTGGGGATCGGCATCAACACCGGACCGGTGGTCGCGGGGTACCTGGGATCGAGTCGAACCATGAGTTACTCGGTGATCGGCGACACCGTCAATCTCGCTTCGCGGTTGTGCGCCGCGGCGCGGCCCGGCGAGATCGTTATTTCCGAATACACTCAATTCCTCGTGCAAAATGAAATTCTTACCCAACCTCGTGATTCCGTGTTTGCCAAAGGGAAAAGCCAGCCGCTGAAAGCCTATTCAGTGTCAGGCATCCAGTTAGCGACCTCTCACCCGCAGCATAATCCGCCTGCCGGTCGCCCGATGCCCCTTCATAAAAAAGAGGGGGTAAAGTATCAATAGCGGTCCGGGCATCAATAGATCAACGTGAGGTTATTATGCGCATAGGGACAGGTTACGATGTGCACCGCCTGGTCAAAGGACGGCCATTGGTCCTGGGCGGGGTTACCATACCATTCGAAAAGGGATTGTTGGGCCATTCGGATGCCGACGTTCTGGTGCACGCCGTTTGCGATGCGCTGCTGGGGGCGGCAGGACTGGCTGATATTGGACATCATTTCCCGGATTCCGACGAGAGTTATAAAAACATATACAGTATTGAGTTGCTCCGGCGAAGTTATGCGCTCGTCATGGCGCACGGGTACGTGCTCATCAATATGGATGCAACCATTTTCGCCCAGGCCCCCAAGCTGGCGCCCCACCGCGAAGCCATGCAGCGGACCATGGCCCAGGCCATGCAGGTTCCGGCAGATCAGATCAATATCAAGGCCACCACCACCGAAGGGCTGGGAGAGATAGGCGCCGGCGAGGGCATGGCAGCCATGTGCGTGGCCTTGATCGGCCCGCAATAACTCCTATCTTGGAAATCGTTTTGACGCCCGAGCCTGATTTCAGACTCGCATGGCCGCTTCCGCCGGCAGAGGATCTAGTATGCAGTCTTTCAAGATTAGCTCCAGTTTTACACCCCGGGGCGATCAGCCCAACGCAGTGGCCAGATTGTGCCAGGGGTTGCGAGATCAACGCAAAGATCAGGTGCTTCTAGGCGTTACCGGTTCGGGCAAGACTTTCACCATGGCCCATGTCATCGAGGCCATGAACCGTCCGACCCTGGTCATTGCGCCGAATAAGACGCTGGCCGCGCAACTGTACCATGAGTTCAAACAGCTCTTTCCAGATAATGCCGTGGAATATTTCGTAAGCTATTACGATTATTATCAGCCGGAAGCCTACATCCCCAGCAGCGATACCTATATTCAGAAAGACTCCTCGATCAACGACCTCATCGACAAAATGCGTCACTCGGCCACACGATCGGTGCTTTCGCGGCGGGATGTGCTGGTGGTGGCCAGCGTCTCGTGCATCTTTGGCTTGGGAGCGCCCGAAGACTACCTGGCCATGCGCATCGATCTGCACAAAGAGATGGCGCTTTCCCGGGAAAAGCTGCTGCGCGACCTGGTAGCCATGCAATACCAGCGCAATGACATGGATTTTCACCGCGGCACCTTTCGGGTCAGGGGGGATCGGGTGGAAATCTTTCCGGCCTATGAGGAGAGCCAGGCGTTGCGTATCGACTTTTTCGGAGATGCCATCGACGCCATTCAGGAGATCGATCCTTTGCGGGGAGCGGCCTTGCGCGAGCTCAAGGCCGTTTCCATTTTTCCAGCCAGTCACTATGTGACCACCCGTCAAACTCTTACACGCGCCATCCAGAGCATTTTGACCGAACTCAAGGCGCGGGTGGATTATTTCAGAAACGAGAATAAGCTGATCGAAGCCCAGCGGGTGGAAGAGCGTACCCGCTTCGACCTGGAGATGATTCAGGAGTTGGGGTACTGCAACGGCATCGAAAATTATTCGCGCCATCTGACCGGCAGGCGTGCCGGAGAGCCGCCTCCCACGTTGCTCGACTATTTCCCTCGCGACTACCTGATGTTCATCGATGAATGCCACATCGGCGTGCCGCAGTTGCGTGCCATGTACAAGGGAGATCGCTCGCGCAAGGAAACCTTGGTCGAGTACGGTTTCCGCCTGCCTTCGGCCCTGGACAACCGGCCGCTGCGCTTCGACGAATGGAGGCGGCGGGTGAACCAGGTGATCTATGTTTCAGCCACCCCCGCGGAATATGAAATGGAAAAGGCCCAGGGAGCGGTGGTGGAACAGATCGTTCGTCCCACGGGGCTGGTGGACCCGGAGATCCTGGTCCGGCCGGCCGGACACCAGGTGGACGACCTGTATGCCGAGATTGTGGCGCGCAAGCAGCGCAACGAGCGTGTCCTGGTGACCACCCTGACCAAGCGCATGGCCGAAGATCTGACGGAATATTACGCCGAGATGGGCGTCGCGGTGCGTTACCTGCATTCGGACATCAATACCTTGGAGCGCATGGAGATCATCCAGGAACTGCGCATGGGTAAATTCGATGTGCTCATTGGTATCAATCTGCTGCGAGAAGGGTTGGACATTCCCGAAGTGAGTCTGGTGGCCGTTCTGGATGCGGACAAGGAGGGATTCTTACGATCCACCCGGTCGTTAATCCAGACATTCGGCCGGGCCGCGCGGAATCTCAACGGAACGGTGATCCTGTATGCCGACGCCCAGACGCCCTCCATGCGCCAGGCCATGGAGGAAACGGAACGCCGACGGCTCATTCAAACCGAGTACAATGTGGCCAACCGAATCGTGCCGTATTCGGTGCAAAAAGAGATCCGTTCCGTCTTCGATCTGAGCCAGGCAAATGAAGAGCGCGTGGAAACGGTGGCCGCGCCGGCACCGGCCTATGGATCGGGCGAGCAAATAGAAAATACCATTGAGCGTTTGGAAAAAGAGATGCTTCAGGCCGCCCGTGAGCTCGAATTCGAGCGGGCCGCAGAATTGCGCGACCGGATCAAGACTCTGCAGCGCAAATTGCTCTTCCAATCCTGACCGCATAGCAGCATACTTATCAATCATGGAAACCACATCCAACCCTACACACAGCCGGGAAACCCTCGTCGAACAGTTGACCCACGTGGCCTCCCTGCCTGGCGTGTATCTGATGCGGGACGATCAGGGCGCCATCCTCTATGTGGGCAAGGCGCGCAACCTGAAGAAGCGGTTGCAGAGCTATTTTCAGGCCGGCCGCCCCCATGATCCCAAGACCGCAATGCTGCTCACCAAGGTCGCCTCCTACGAGACCATTTTGACCCATTCCGAAAAAGAAGCGCTGATTCTGGAATCCAATTTGATCAAGCGCCACCGGCCCAGGTACAACGTGGTCCTGAAAGACGACAAGCGCTATCCTTCCTTGCGCCTGAATGTCAACGACCGGTATCCCAATTTGACCATCGTGCGCAAACCACAACACGACGGCGCCCTCTATTTCGGCCCCTATGCTTCGGCCGGGGCCGTGCGCCAGAGCCTTAAATTCATTAATAAAACATTCAAGTTGTGCAAATGCCGTTGTGAAAGTTTTAAAAAAAGAGCCCGGCCCTGCCTCAACTATCAAATGGATTTGTGCATGGGGCCTTGTTTCCAGGAAATCGACCCCAAAGCGTACCGGGAAGTCGTCAAGGAGGTCGTTGCCTTTTTGAGAGGTCGTACTCCGGATTTGATCCGCAAGATCAAGAAACAAATGACAGCCGCGGCTGAAAATCAAAATTTCGAACAAGCCGCCCGGCTGCGGGACAAGATGTTTGCCCTGGAACGCACCTTGGAACGGCAGGTATCGGTGACCAACGATTTTTCAGACCGGGATGTGGTGGGGGGTGTTCTGGATGAAAATGTGTCTGTAGTGACGTTGCTGAGGGTCCGAGGTGGATTTCTCTTGGGAACGCGGCACTTTGTCTTTGAAGATGCCCTGGGCTCGATTTCGGAACAATTGGGGGCCTTTATCGAACAGTATTATGGCCAGGACCACCTGGTTCCCAAGGAACTCCTGGTCAGTCACATGCCACCGGATCAGGACCTGCTCGAAGAGCTGCTGTATGAGAAACGGGGGGGGAGGTCGGCGATCATCGCACCCCAGCGCGGCGACAAACAGAAGCTGGTGGAGGTGGCGCTGCAAAATGCCAGACAAGCCCTGGAAGACCATCGGCGCCTCGGACAGGATCAAAGGGATTTGCTGCAGCGACTGCAAAATCGGTTGCACCTCAGACGCCTGCCCGCGCGCATCGAATGTTTCGACAACTCCAATCTGAGTGGTACCGAACCGGTGGCCGCCATGGTGGTATTTGAAAACGGGGTACCGCAGCCGTCAGCCTACCGTAAATTCAAGCTGAAGGCCTTCGGAAAGCCGGACGACTATGCGCACATGGCCGAAGTGCTTCAACGGCGTTTGCTCAACGAGGAGATGGCCGGGCATCCCCCGGACCTGTTGTTGGTCGATGGGGGCAGGGGGCAGCTCAATGTGGCCCTCAAGGTGCTCGGTATTCTCAACTTGACGGACAAGGTGGACGTGGCCGGTATTGCAAAAAAAGATCTTTCCGCCGGCGAGGATCAGGACCGGATCTATCTGGCAGGCAGGGTTAATCCGGTCCAATTCGGGCGGGAACAGGATCTGTTGCGGTTTTTGCAACGCATCCGGGACGAGGCCCATCGCTTCGCCATCACCTTCCAGCGTCTGCGGCGAAAAAAAACGGTATTGCGCTCCCGCTTGGACGAGATCGAGGGAATCGGGCCAAAACGCAGAGCGCAGTTGCTAAGTCATTTCGGAGGGTTACAGAGGATCAGGGCAGCCAGCCTGGAGGAATTGCAGGCGCTGCCCGGCATCTCGCCTCAATTGGCACAGAATATTAAAAAGGCATTGGTCTCTGAATGACATTCAGTGGTTATGTCTTTTATGGGCCGATTAGCTCCTGGAGTTCGTGATTGACATATCTCTCGAATTGTGTTTTCGCAATAATTTCCCTATGGAAACCGCATCCTCCGGGATGTCTGGCACGCTGATTTTTTCATCAACCCATCATAACCCCAATGGAGATCCGAACAATGAAAAAGCCCGTACGCGTCACTATTACCGGAGCCGCCGGACAGATCAGTTATGCCCTCATCCCCCGCATCGCCCATGGCGACATGCTCGGCAAAGACCAGCCGGTCATACTCCAACTGCTGGAAATTCCACCGGCCATGAATGCCCTCAACGGAGTGATTATGGAGTTGAGCGATTGCGCCTTTCCGCTGCTGGCGGGGGTGATCGCCACCGATGACCCCAATGTGGCCTTCAAGGACAGCGACTATGCACTCCTGGTTGGCGCGCGGCCCCGGGGGCCAGGCATGGAGCGTTCGGATCTGCTCAAGGTGAATGCGCAGATATTCTCCGTTCAGGGTAAAGCCCTGGATCAGCATGCCAGTCGAAATGTAAAGGTCCTCGTGGTGGGAAACCCTGCCAACACCAACACTTTGATCGCATTGAAGAACGCACCTGGTTTGAATCCGCGCAATTTCACGGCCATGATGCGCCTGGATCACAATCGTTCCCTTTTTCAGCTGGCCGAAAAAGCCGGCAGCCAGACGACTAAAGTTGAGAAGGTGGTAGTATGGGGCAATCACTCGGCCACCCAGTATCCAGATATCAGTTATGCCACCATCGACGGAAAGCCGGCCAAACAATGCGTTCCCGAAGATTGGTATGTCAATACGTTCATCCCCACCGTTCAACAGCGAGGGGCCGCCATCATCAAGGCGCGTGGTGCATCCAGCGCCGCATCAGCCGCCTCCGCCGCAATTGATCACATGCGGGATTGGGCTCTGGGCAGCGGCGGCAAGTGGGTCAGCATGGGGGTATACAGCGCCGGTAACGCTTACGGCATCAATAACGACATTATTTATGCGCTTCCGATCGTATGTGAAAAGGGAGAGTGGCGTGAGATCACAGGACTTGAAATCAACACTTTTAGCCGCGAACGGATGAAGGCGACCGAAAAAGAACTCCTTGAGGAAAAGGCAGCAATTGCCGATCTTATTAAATAGGCGCCATTTCCGGATGGAAGCGTGACCCATCATGCGCCGCTGATATGGGTGCATGGTGGGTCTTGGCAGGGGCGGGCTGCCTCCTCCATAGTGGCCAAATGTCTATAGATCATTTAAATAACTATTAAATATTGACTTATTGGTTACAAGCGAGGTAAATGTATATTTCCGTGTGCATCTGCGGACGGCCCTGGCTGTGCCGCTTCCGAAGCTATGGAAAACCGCGATAAACACATCCCGATCGCGGAGTTCGTCGGGACGATTGAAGAGGGCTTGCCTGTGGCATGATTGCACCACCGTGACGAGGACTTGATGGATATAAAGCAGCAAATCAAGGCAACGCTTCAAGAGGCTGAAATTTATCGTTCCCAGGGACTGATAACCGAAGCCCACGCAAGGTACCAAAATGCCGTTAAAATTATAAATTCCATAGAAAATTTAAAAAACAAAGATAGCCTGCTGAAAGCGATCACCGAAAAAATCAAGGCACTCAACATCACCCAGGAGAAGGTCGACAAGGGGCCCACTACACCCGAGTTGTCCAAAAAAGCACAGGACCTGATAAAGAATCTTTTCACCTTTTCCGATAGTAAGGATGAAGAGACAGCAGCCCTGGAGGGGGCCGTGGCGCTCGCCAAATTCGGCCAGTTCGACCGAGCTCTCAAGGAGCTGAACGGGTTATTGGCCAAGGATGCGATCCGCGTGGAAGCCGCCAAAAATATCCTGAGATGTTATATGGCATCAACTTCCACGGATGAGGCCATCAACCAATATCACCAATGGCACTCAGGGGACCTGTTCCAACCTCAGCAGTTGGAAACGGTGCGCGGCTACCTCGTCGATATTTTACAGAAACGTGGTTTGGAGGCAAACCTGCCGTCGCCCCTGGGAATGGCCGCGAAGGCGGCCAAGACCGTCGAGCCGGTGATAGATATCGATGCCCCCGCGGAAACCGAAGAGGAGTTCTTGGACATCACCTCTATTGGGATCACGTTCGATAAAGGGCCCCGTAAAGGCAAAATGGTGGAGTTTGATGTGAATTTTCAATCGGGTAACACGTTGAGCCTGATTATTTCTAAAAAAGACAACGACTTGATCGATGGTCTCGAAGCTGGAACGAAGTTGAAGGAAGTTCAGTTTTTTTCGCCTATTGCCATCTTCAACGGTGCCGGCGTCGTTGTTTCCAAAACACAGATCAAAACTGGACCCAAACAAGGTGATTTCTGTTTGGACATCCGAATTGTGAGCACCTAATCGGAGCTTTTTTCTAGGAGCCTTACACCATGGCGATTTTCAATCTAAAGAAGCGAGAGATCGAGTGCAAGGTGGTCTATTACGGACCTGGGCGCTGCGGCAAAACCACTAACCTGGAGTATATATTCAGTTCGTACAAGAAACAGGTCAAGGGGGAGATGGTATCCATCAATACCGAGGGCGACCGTACTTTGTTCTTTGATTTTCTCCCCATCGGTCTCGGCCAGATCAAGGGGTGCGATGTGCGGGTGCAGCTTTATACGGTGCCGGGGCAGGTCAAATACAGTTCCACGCGGAAGTTGGTACTGCGCGGAGTGGATGGCATCGTTTTCGTCGCCGATTCCCTGGAAGTGCGCCGTGAAAAGAATATGCTGTCATTGAAGGACCTGCAGGCCAATTTGAAGGAATACGGCAAGAGCATCTTCAAGGTCCCCCTGGTAATGCAATACAACAAGCGTGATTTGGCGGAGCAGGGCATCCCCTTGATGTCGATCGAGCAGATGGAAAAGGATCTCAATCGCCAGTTGAAAGTGCCTTCTTTTCAAGGCAGTGCGGTGAGCGGAGAGGGCGTGGGGGCTACCCTGAAGGAGTGCCTGAAGTTGACGCTTCAATCGCTCCAGAGAGAATTTAAATGGGCGCAATAAGGCACAACAATGCGAGATAATGCCGTACTGGCAGGCAGCCTTAAATTTCTCGCCTTGGGCGATATCATGCAATTGCTCGGCGCCAATAGCAGCAGTGGCGTATTGCGCCTCATCAGTCGATATGCCCCTGAACCGGGTTTTATTTATTTTGAAAACGGCAATCCGGTCAACGCCTCCTGTGGAACCGCCATCGGCCTTGAGGCAGTTTATGCGCTCTTCGGCTGGACCGATGGCGAGTTCGAGTTCACGAAAGAGAACATCGTCAGCCAAAGGGTTATCACCAAAAGTCGTATGGGTATAATTTTAGAGGGCTTAAAAATGGTTGATGACGGTCAAGTCAAACGTGTGGGGCCTGGCGCTCCGAGCCGCAAGTCGGCAACGGCGACGGATTCCGATGCGATTCCCATCGTCAAGGGTCCATTGGTAGACTACATGTATGTGGCCGACGAGGAGGATTTCTTTGACGGCGAATACATCGTCGAAGAAGGCAAGCACGGAAGCTGGATCTGGGTAATTCTCGAGGGCGTTGTGGAAATCGTTCGCGAAACGCCCGAAGGTCCTCTGCCGATCGTGCGCTTGGGAGATGGTTCTTTCATCGGCAGCTTATCTTCTTTTCTGATCCAAGGGCACATTCGGACGGCTACCGCGATTGCCGTGGGCAATGTCCAACTGGGTGTTTTGGACTCTCAGCGCCTGGCCCAGGAATTCGCCAGCCTGACCCCCGAATTCAGAGGATTCCTCGTCAGCCTGGACAAGCGTCTCAAACAGCTCAACGAGCGTGCCATAGAGTTGCGCCAGAAGCAATTGGACACCTCCGATTTTCTGGATAACAAAAAACCTGTGATGAAACAGGGGAACGTTGAAGAGGAGCTCTACGTCATCCGAGAGGGCAGTGCGTCAGTCGTACGCCAGGAAGACTTTGGCAGGATACCACTGGCTCAGCTTTACGCCGGTGATTTCTTCGGTCACACACCCTTCCTGGACTTCGGGCATGAACCCGAATCTGCCTCGGTCATGGCCACCAAAGAACTCAAGGTGCGCAAGGTGGATGTGGCACAATTTCAGAAAGAGTACAATCAGCTGTCCACCACATTCAAGAACTTTATCGATAATGTGGCCACCTGCGTCTCAGTGAGCACCAAGGTGGTGTGCAATTATTATAAAAAATTCGGTTTAGGGAAATAGCCCTTGCAACGAACTACAGGCCATCTCAAAATGAAAATTTTGGTTCAAAATCGCGGCGGAGGCAAATGTTAAACCGCAGATATATAATAATATTAATAGGATTTAACATTTGCCTCCAACAAAGAGTTTGGGCCAAAAGATTATTTTGAGATGGCTTGTACAAACCCAATCAGGTGAACACGCCATGATAAAGGAAGAAAAAAGAAAACATTCCCGCATCGATTCCGTGAACTTGCTCAACTACGTCTACTTCGACGAGAATCAAGAGATAGAAAATCAAGGGATGGGACGAACGTTGAATGTTTCCGAATCAGGGATTCTGTTGGAGACACACAATCCCATCGACACCTCCCACTTTGTTTCCCTGACCATCGGATTCAAGGAAGATGTGGTGGATATCAAGGGGAAAGTGATCTATAAAAAAGAGAATGACAAGGGTATGTTCGAATCGGGCATCGAGTTCTTTCAAATGGAAGATAGTGCCCGCGAGACGCTTCGGCGCTATATCAAAGCTTTTAATGAACAATCATTCGAATAGCATCAACCATTGAAAGAGGCTCCATGAACAGCACTGTTTCAGAAACAAGTCTGCCCACCCTGAATCTGGTTAAACGCGGGAAGGTAAGGGATATTTACGATCTGGGCGATGCCCTGCTCATGGTGGCATCGGATCGCATATCGGCGTTTGATGTGATCATGCCCGAGCCCATCCCCGACAAGGGCAAGATATTGAACCAGATCTCTCTTTTCTGGTTCCAGATCATGGCTCCCATTGTCGCCAATCATGTGATTTCAGGAGACGTGGCTGGTTTCCCGGCCGACTGTAAACCCTATGCCGATCAGCTGGATGGACGTGCCGTGCTGGTCCGAAAAGCCGAACCGTTGCCCATCGAATGTGTCGTTCGGGGTTATATTTCTGGCTCCGGATGGAAATCCTATAAAGAAGACCAGCGCATCTGCGGCATCACGTTGCCTGCTGGCCTCAAAGAATCGGACAAACTGCCCGAACCCATCTTCACCCCTTCCACCAAGGAGGAGGTGGGCGTGCATGACATCAATATTGATTTCGAAGAAACCTGCCGGCGCATCGGCCGTAAGCTGGCCGAACGCGTCCGCGATCTCTCCCTGGCCATCTACAACAAGGGGGCCAAGCTGGCCCTGGAAAAGGGAATCATCATTGCCGACACCAAGTTCGAATTCGGTCGGATAGGCGATGACCTCATCCTCATCGACGAAGTGCTGACACCCGATTCAAGCCGCTTCTGGCCACAGGCGAGCTATCGTCCAGGCGGCTCCCAGCCCAGTTTCGACAAGCAATTCCTGCGCGATTACCTGGAATCGATCCATTGGAACAAAAAGCCACCGGCACCGCATCTGCCCGATGACGTGATCCTCAAAACAAGATCGAAATACTTGGAGGCATTGCGCGCCATTACCGGTAGCGACCATGGATTGTAATATAGAGTCTGTCTCTCTGTCGCATATCGACGAAGATGACCAGCGCTTCAGGATCAACACCCTTGCCGCCATCGATGACATCCGCGATTCGATCCAAAAGATAGGCCTGATCAATGCCCCTACGCTGCTTTCCCGGAACAACGATTTTGTCGTTGTTTCCGGGTTCAGGCGTCTTGCGGCCTGCCGTTCACTGGGATGGGATAAGTTGGCCGCCCGCTGCCTGCCTGCCCACGCAGATCCGGTTCACTGCGCCTTGATCGCCATTACCGACAACTTCAGCCAGCGCCCTCCCAATCTGGTGGAAACGGCTCGGGCCTGGTGGCTGTTGAACCACGTCGCTTCTGACCCGGGGGTAGTGATTTCCTTGGCGCATTCCGTCGGAATGCCCATAAATAATGAGTTGGCCGCCAAGCTCCAGCAGGTTTTGCAGATGGCGGCACCCCTCCAGCAGGCTTTGATCGGCGGTCATCTCGCCTTGCCCATCGCATTGCGTCTGCACGCCATGGGGGATGACATTGCTGCGGGGGAACTGTCGGCCCTTTTCCAGGAACTTCAATTGAGCCTCAATCGACAGCGGGAGTTGCTGGAGTGGATCCAAGGCATCGCGGGACGGGAAGGGCTAAAGCTGCAAGAGATAATTGCCGCCGACCCGGTGGCGCACTGGCGGCTTGACCCGCAAATGGATAGAGGCCAGAAAGCCCAACTGATTCGCCACTACCTTAAAAAACGCCGCTATCCTGAAATCACGGCCTTTGAGGAGCGTTACCGGGAAGGGCTGAAAGCCCTGAACATGGCGGAGGGAATGCAACTCGTGGCACCCCAGCACTTCGAAGGCCGGCAATACACCTTGCAACTGGTATTCAAAAGCGTGAAGGAGCTGCAGCGGTTGTGCCGGGAGGCCGACCGGGTAGCCGCTTCTCCCACCCTTTTGAAGCTGCTGAATCCGGAGGTCGGGGACCAGCTTTGACAGCCCGCGATTAAATCACTTCTCCAGGCGAGGCGGCTCCCCATGCAGCAGGGGAGATAGGCAGTTACGGGTAAAATACTCGATCCCGGTTTTGTTGAAGTGCATGTGATCGTAGAAAAAGCGCTTGTCGTGCATGGTCTCGGCGAGGTTGTAATAGCTGACGTGAGCTTGCCGGCTTGCCACCTCCTTTAGTTTCTGGTCCACTCGATCCATGCCGGGAAAGTCGGGAATCAGCATGGGCAGCATGACATAGGTGATTCGGCCTCCGTTACGCTTCACGAGATCATCGATGCGATCCACGTATGGGCTGTACTTTTCAAACCCGCGGACAGCATATTTGGATAGATAGTGATCCCGGGCCTGATTGATCTTCTGCATATCGATCATGGGCAGGGTGCCGTCTGTCAACCCCGGTGCACCATAGCGCGAAATGGCCGCCCAGTCTTTGACTGCGATCATCTGAAGGTAGGACGCGATGCGATCCATCGGATAGAAATCGCCAATCAGCCTGGCCAGAATAAAAAGCTCGAAAGGTTCGTCGCGCAGGAAAAAATCGTTGTCTTCGTTGTTGATTGGAGAGAAGAAAACCCATGGATCCACCAGGTAAACGACCTGGTCGGCCCGGTTGCCACGGTGGTAGAAATACGAAAGATGCAGTTCGGCCGGCATCAATCCGCCACCGCCCCCCTTGGAAAGGTTCATCACCCTGCATCCCAGTATCTTCTCCAGCATCAGGTGGTTGCCGTCTCTCGATAACACCCGCCCCCGGGATGTTCCCAGCAGTACCAGTCCATACTGTTCGTTTTCACCCATGGCCAGGAGATTGGATTCGGTTTCCCAGTTGGGCATGTGTACCTGCCGATTTCGTCCCGAGAAAAAAGCAAGCACACCGGTCAACAATAGGGCGTTGAGCAGAATGAAAACGAACAATTTCAGGACGAATCTTTTTATCTGCATACCGGGTTTTTCAGGGTTAGAATTGAAAGTAGATAAACTCCTGCCGAACTCCGAAAATGGTGGCAATGGCCACGGCCCAGAGGGAAAGCGTATAGACCGACCAACGCAGCGGTAGGGGCCAGCGTTCCAGATAAGCATACAGCTTTATCCGCCGCTCTTTCAAATCCGAAGCTGTCAGGATCAGGATGAGCAGGATCGAAAGCAGAAAAGAGGACGGGCCGACCACGGCGATTCCCATTTGATTCGGATCGATCAGAAACATGTGGCCGATCCATTGGAACGCGTCTACCGCGGAATTGGAACGAAAAAAGACCCAGGCCAGGCAGACCAGGGTCCAGGTGATGCCCGCTTGCACCATTTTGTGGCCGGTGCTGTTTCTGTCCCGAAAGAGGCGGTCGGCAAGGCGTTGCTGGAAACCATCGGTCATGTATTCGAGCACCAGGCAGCCGCCGTGAATGGCACCCCAGATGATAAAAGTCCAGTTGGCGCCATGCCACAGACCGCTGAGCGTAAAGGTGATCATCAGGTTGGCATACCAACGCCACCGCGCCACGCGTCGACCGCCCAGGGGTATGTACACATAATCCCGGAACCAGGTGGATAGGGATATGTGCCAGCGCTGCCAGAATTCACGCATCGATTTGGCGAAATAGGGGAGATTGAAATTCTCCATGAGCTCGTAGCCCATGATTCGGGCGGCCCCCCGGGCCATGTCCGTATATCCCGAGAAATCGCAGTATATTTGCACCGTGTAGAAGACGGCCGCAAATATCAGCGGAAACCCGTGATAGCTGTCCAGGTGGCCATACACCTGGCCGACGTAAACCGCCAGATGATCGGCGATCACCACCTTTTTAAAAAGCCCCCAGAGCATCAGGCGCAATCCTTGTACAACGCGCGGGTAGTCGAAAGGCGGTGCCTTTTTGAGCTGGGGCAGCAGTTGCTCGGCCCTTCCGATGGGGCCCGCCAGAATCTGGGGCCAGAAAGCCACAAAAAGTGCGAACAGGCCCAGGTGACGTTCGGGCTGGACCCGGCCGCGGTACACATCCACGGCATAGCCCGTGGACTGGAAGAGATAGAAAGAGATGCCGATGGGCAGCACGAGGTCGAGGATCGGCGCGCCTGCAAATACATTCCAGGCACGCAAGGCTTCATTCAAAGAACGGCTGAAAAAATTAAAATACTTGAAGAAGAATAGCGTTCCGATATTGATGGTCAGGCAACTCACCAACAGGATTTTTTTGCGTTTCGGATCGGAATTGGCCACCATGCCCAGGGCTGCCAGGTAGGTTACCAGCGTCGCCCCCATCAACACCAGAACATGCTCCGCCCGCCAGGCCATATAAAAATAGTAGCTGGACGCCAGCAGGGGGAGCCAGCGGCGGCGCGGGGGCACCACAACCAGCAGCGCCGAGACGATGAGAAAGAAAATGGCGAAATGAACTGAGTTGAAAAGCATCGCTACGCCGTTCAGTGCCGGTGAGTACAAATACCAGCCACAATTGTCGGCACACGTTGGGTGCCAGCGCCGACCGGGCACCGGCGCTATAGATAGTTCCGAGAAAGGTGTCAAATGGAAAAATTTTGACAAGCGCCCTTGAATATGATGATTTCGTGCGTTCGCCCGTCTGCATCCGTGGGCGATCCAAGGCATAACCCGACAGGGAGTTGGGATTGTGAGCACCAGGGGGTTCATTTCGAAAACAAAGAACATCAGGCCGGCCAGCATTGTATATGCAATGGCAATCGCGATGCTGGCATACGGGGTCTTGCCCATGGCGTGCGCCTGGCGCACGCCGAAGCCGGAAACAGAGACCCACCAATCGGACGAACCCCAACGTAGATGGATTCCGACCGTTTGGTCTGACTTTATGACCTTTGGACCCACCGCCAAGCATCTGCCTGATTTCTCTTATGCCGGATATGCCATGGGCGACAGGCCGATTCCCCAAATCCAAGGGCCTGTCTTTGATGTCACTCATCCGCGGTTCGGTGCCGTTCCAAATGACGGCCGCGATGACACCGAATCAATCCAGTCGGCCATCGATGCGGCCGGCAGCGCCGGGGGCGGGGTCGTCCTGATACCAAGGGGACGCTTTGAAATCCACACCACGACGAATGGGAAATTCTTGCGAATCGCTCACGATCGCATCGTCCTGCGCGGACAAGGAAGCGGGAGAGACGGCACCATCCTCCATCTGGGAGCACCGGCACCAGCCATAGGGGTTCGCAGATTGGGAAGCGTTCCGGCCGAAGATGAAGCCCGACACGGGGCGATCGTGACCGTTACGGGCGCTGAGACGAGATCGCCCCTGGCATCCTATACCGCCGACGTGCGGCGAGGATCTCGGGTCATCCGGGTGTCGGACAGCGGATTGCTGGCCGTCGGCAGCACCGTGATCGTCGAATTTACGGATCCCCTCATCGATTCCGAACATCCATCTGCGGACAAGGTTGACCTTGCCGCCCAATTGACTGCGCCGTTCCGATTCGTCGCCGGCCAGACCGATTCATTCGGCGCCATGGCCAAAACCCACACCTGGATCGTTCAAGTCGATAAGATTATAGATCGGCATACGATCCGGCTGTCCAAACCGGCGCGTTTCGATCAGTGGCTCCGGTATCGGCCGCGAATATATTCTTTCGAAGGCGTGCACCAGGTGGGTATTGAAAATCTCCATTTTCAAAGCAGCTGGCCAGGGAACTATCGACATCATAAACCCTTTCTGGATGCCGAGGGAAAGATCGTTCGCAGCGCCAAAGAACAGGACTACCTTTGGAACGGCATCTGGATCAGCTCAGCTGTGGATTGCTGGGTTCGGGATGTGGCCTTCCAGGATTTGACCCAGGGCATCGTCGCTTGTCGATCCGCTCAAATAACGGTCCAGGATACCAAATACTATGGGCTTTCCGGACACGCAGGGGTTACCATCGGCCACAGCAACGATCTGCTGGTGAGGGGCGCCGATTTTTATGCCCGGATGGTCCATCCACTCACCGTTACCATCATGGCATCGGGCAATGTGTTCACCGACTGCCGGGCACATTATGAGGGCCGTAATGATTATGACGCCACGGATGCCGCCATCGATTTCCACGGACTGTTTCCCTATGAAAATCTATTCGAGAAGCTGGAAGGATTCTATGTCTGTCCGGGCGGCGACCTGAGCGTCCTGCCCCATGCCGGGGTACGCAATGTGTTCTGGCACATTCGGGCGCCCCTGGGCATGAGTTGTTATTGCGAATCCGAAAACGACGAGTTCGCCCGGAGTTACGACCTGGCCAGCACCTCCTCCAAAACGACCGCCACCATGTTCGAGCATTTTCCCCAGGCCTTTTATATCGGCATTCAACGTGACAACGGCTTACCCCTTGCGGTGGGTGCTTCCGCCTCGGATCGCACCAATAGCTGGATGACCGTCGAGGGACTCGGCAGAGGCGACTTGGCGGTCCCGTCCCTGTACCAGGCCCAAAGGCAGTTCCGCACCCATACTGCCAATTGACCCCAATCATAATCCACATCCCCGAATTCAAACCCTTGTACCACCGACCGGCGCTCATGGGCTCGGTGGAGCCAATCCACTTTCCCAATTGACCTGCCTGATAGATACGACAGGTACCGGGTCCGAAGATGACAGGACAAACAAAACCCGAATGCGGGCATATATCATTAAATTTACATTAAATAATAAAATGAATAAATATTACTTGACAACATTGCATTAATGTAATCTATAGAAATACAGGAAATAAATGGAATTCATTTTATGGGTATTTATGAACGAAAAGAGCGTGAGAAGGAACGCCGGCGGCAGCAGATCATGGTCGCAGCCAAGCGGGTGTTTTCCATCAAGGGGTTCGGCCGCGCCACCATGGAGGATATCGCCAATGAGGCCGAGTTGAGCCCTGGAACGCTTTATCTCTACTTTAAGCGCAAAGATGATCTTTGCGCTTCGCTGTCGCTGAGGGTCCTCGAGTATTTTTTCCTGCGCATGGAGCATTTGGCGGCTGAAAAGCAGCTGACTTACCAACAAAAAATGGCATCGCTCAAAAAGGCCTTGTTCGATGTCTATGAGTTCGATCCCCTGATTTTGAAGAACCTGTTTTTTCTGCAATCCAACGAGGTGGTGCAACAGCTGACCCCGGAGTTGATGAATGAAATAAAAGACATGAGCGACAAGGCCATAGACAAAATTGCTTCCATCTTCGAGACCGGCGTGGACGCGGAGGAACAAATCGAGCGGCATCCTCACGAGTTGGCCCGAATCGCATGGGCCACATTTTACGGTCTTGTGCTCTGGGAAAAGAGCGACG
>CALMNL010000017.1 GCA_937868765.1 uncultured Desulfatitalea sp.
CGACGGACGCCTCCTGCGAGCCAGGAAACGCGCCGAAGTTGATCGTGACGATGCCAGAACCGGTAGCCATCAGATCTTGAATATCCGATTTGCGCCGTTCGACCAGGTGATATTCACCGTCTGGCCAGCGCTTGGTGTGAATGGCAATCCGGTTCCACCGGTGCCCTGATACTCATAGACGGCACCGGCCACGATATTCGAGCCCAGCGCAACAACTGACAGTGACCTGGCACCAGCGGCAGCCGAGGCACTGGTTGTGATGGAAGCCGGCCCCGTTCCGGAGATCAGGGTCAGCACGCCGGCGTTGGCAATGACGTCCGGCAAATCCTCGGGAATGATCGTGGTGGCAGCCCCGGCTGCGTCCACAGCGATTTCAACGCGAAACCGCTCGTCGATGTACGCGATGATCCTTGCCGTGGCGTCAACACCGGTATGCTGGAACAGCACGACAGCATTCGAAGCCGCCGCGGCACTAGCTACCAAAGAGGTATCGCCGGCATCGAAAACCCCGGCCGTGAAGGTCTTCGCCGCCAGTGCACCCGTACGGCCGTTGTCGTTGCCCGCCGTGATGTCGGACAAAAACTTGTGGGCATTGCTGAACGTATAGGCAGTCTTGACTAGCATCGCGCGAACGTCACCGGACAGGCTGATGGTGTCATCCGCAACGCCTTCCCTCCCCAAATCGAATAGGGTGTTCATTCTTTTTCCGCCTTCGGCTTGACCGTAAGCTTGATCTTGTTGCCCTTGCCGTCAACGCCTTCGATCGTCTTGGAGACAGATGGGGTCTTGGCGTCAACCTGAATCGCGCCAGCCTCCAACGTGATCGTGACGTTTGGCGCGGGAGGGGATGCAGGTGGGGTCTCCGGTTTCTCAGGCTTGACCGGCTTCTCTTTCTCGGCCTTCTCGGCCTGGGCGGCGGCATCCGCTACCTGCTTGCCGATGTCCTGAATACCGTTCGATAGCTCATCCATCCTGGACATCAGAGCCGCGAGTTCCTTCGACGCCTCTTTGTTGACCTCCGCCACCCTGATTTGTCCGTCGGCGCGGATACGCTCGATTTCGTGTTGGCTGTCTGCGTCACGTCTGACCTGCGTGAGTCTATCCTCGAATTCCCGCTGAGCATCGACCAGCTTCCCGGTCAACTCGTCGATTTGTGCCGCGGCCTCGGACTGCACCTGACGGATTTGTGCCTCGAACTTCGCCGTTGCCTCACCGTTTCCGCCGGCCACGGCTGCCCGTGCCGCGATCTCCTGCGCTTCGGCGTTCAGTTTGGCGACCTTGGCCTGCTGTTCTTCCAACGCGAGAATGGCGGCCTTCTGCTGCATCGCCTGGACCTCCTGACGCTGTGCCTGCTGATCGGCCAACGCCTGGCGTTCTTCTGGTGCCATTTTCTCGGTGGGTTCCTGCTCGCCTGTAATTCTGCGGATCTCCGAAACGATCTCGTCTTTGTTCGGCATGTCCGAGTAGTCGAACGCCATCCGCAATAGACGCAGCGCCATTTCAGGCGGAAGTTTCGCTGCCAACCCCATCATCGACTCGAACATCGCCTGCCGCAGACTGCCGTGGAAATCCTGCTCATCCACGATAAAATCGGCCTCTGACGCCGTGATGTCGTTCAGCCAGCGCACACTGCCGTCAGCCTGCATTTCGGGCTGGTTGATCTTGACCCATTGCACAGCTCCCATGCTGCCGACGATCCGCAGGACCTTTGGTGCAGTCAGGTATTGCTCGGCCAGAGACAGCCGTTTCCTTCCCTGGGCGTGCACGGCAAACCGCAGATTATCGAACGGCTGAGTTGTCGCCACCGATCCCTGCAACTGCCGGGCCTCGATTGCCTTGCCAGAAGTCGCGTTGGTCTGGTTTCCCAGGTTTTCGTCGTTGATACCGACGCCGCGCTGAATCTTGGCGGCATCCATGGTCATGATTTCCAGATGCCCTTTGGCCATCTCCATGTCACGACGGACCTCGATTTTACGGCCAGGATTCGTGACGATATTTCCATCCGGCCGGTCTACTTCTTCGCGCAGTGCGTCCCAGTCGTCCACATCGCCCTGCGATCCAAATATCTGGTTCGTGGACATGTGGAAAAGAGCCTTACTCGCCCGCTTGTTCAGATCCTCTTGAATGTCCCTGACCCTGCGAATTGGCCCATACGGCATTTTGTCTCTGCCGCGCATGTAGCAGACGATCGGCGTGAACGGGTATTTGTCGTGCCGGTATGGCGTTGGCCCCAAGTGCAGCAGCGCGTCTTCCGTGAACATCGCGACGCGCATGCGCATGCGTACCTGCTTGTAGAGATTGACCGCTCCGCTTTCGACCGCCTGCTTCATCAGCGGGTTGCTTGGGTCGTATGCCTTTTCATCGAAAACATCCCCGGAACAGACATCGCAGGACTCGGGCATGCGATACCAGGCCTCGATCATTTTGACGCGTTCCCGCTGATTGCCGACGACGAAAGAATCGCTGATAAATGTCCGCCGGCCAACCACCGCCCCTGTCTCGTCACGCGCCTGGAAGTGCTGGCCGAGATACCAGAAATCGTCCTCGTCCTCGCTGTGGGATTGCGCAGCCACGGCGGCACGTCTTAGGTGACCCTTTCGATCCGGGAACATTGCTTCGGCAATGTCCAGATCAACCCAGCGCCAGCGGAACATATACCGGCCGTCGGAAAAGTCCATTTCCGTCGAGCCAGCCGAATCCCAGAGCATGTATCTCCAGCTTTCGTACCGGCTGTAGATGATTTCAGCGGTTGGGTCGGTTGAAACCCCGTCTTCAACCCAGCCGATCCCGGCTTTAACCGTGTCCTCGAACGCCCGAGACCGTACAAATTGCGCCTGATTCACGTCGGCCAGGTACTTCATGACGTTCTTTTTTACATCCGCGCCTTCAACGTCGTCTTCGGTGCGCGGCAGGATGTTCCAGTCCACCCGCGTCCGGCGTTCCGTGCCGATCATCCAGTCGGTCATCGGAGCGACTTCGTTGTACACGAGCGGAGCTTGCCCGCGCGCCATCAACTCCTCGGCGTCCTCCTGAGACCACTGCAAATTGTCGTAGAAATCATGGTCAACGGCCTGCTGATAGCGGTTGACGGCCTGCTTTTCGCGCTCCTGGAAATACCAGTCGAGCAGTTTCCGGTGCGTTTTCCTGGATTCTTCGCTGTCCAGATCAACGCCATGCTTCTTCCGCGGCCGGGCCTCTTTCTCGGCTTCTGCGTTCTGCGCGTCCATCTCCAGTTCGATCGTGTGCGGGCGATCGATTGCGCGAACGTTTGAGAATCCGGCCATCAGTGCTTCACCCTGGCGTAGGCGTCCAACTCGTTTTCGTCGGGTGCCGTGACATCCCCGGCAGAGAGCACCTTGCCGTCCATCATCAGCGAGATTTCACCGATCACCGGTCCCTGAGCTTGTACTGACGGCGGGGCCGGAGGCAGTCTGACGAGATCACCGAGCCCTTCATGGATGATTTTGGCGATGGCGTACCAGCGTTGCGTTCCATGGCTCTCCCCCCACAGGTCGCAGCATAGCTTGGCCTGCTGGGCGAGATAACGCGGGTTATCGTACTTCCAGGCCGACGAGTCGCAGACAATGAATGCAGGAACGCGCTTCGGGTTGATTCGCGGCCACAGGCACATCGCCCGTTCGTCGTTGACATATTGGAACGACACGACAACGTCACCGATTACCCGCTGAAACCGGGCGTTACGGCCGCCGAGAACGATGCC
>CALMNL010000018.1 GCA_937868765.1 uncultured Desulfatitalea sp.
GCCCGAATCGCATGGGCCACATTTTACGGTCTTGTGCTCTGGGAAAAGAGCGACGGGGAAGCGGAAGAGAACAAAGCCCATCTGAAAAGAACACTGGACCATGCCTTCGAAATTTTTGAACGAGGCATATTGACCGATAGCAGGAGCGCCATTGACGAGGCATTGAACGTCGAATTGGACGCCTGAAGCGGCCGAGCCGTTTTATGGCGTCGGAACGTGTGCAGATCTCCCCCCGCAGCTCCTAAGGTTATTTCCGAGGTCCGATCCGTTTTTACCATGGACGTTTCGACGATAGTTAGGAACTGATCCACCACAATCGCCAGATCCGAAACACAACGCCAATCGAAAGGAGGGATGCTCCATCCGTTAGAGAGCCAATTTTTATATGGGAATCGGTCGAGCCGGTGCGGGGTTGGCAGCCGCCATCGGTCAGACAGCATCAACTGGGTTGAAAACAAAGAATCAAAGGGGGTGTAGGTCATGGCAGAAAAGGAAATCGTTGAGACTTCTGAAGCTGAAATTGCCGTACACTGGCAGGAGGAGGGGTACTACTATCCGTCATCCGATTTCATCGCCCAGGCGAACATGACGGATAATTCCATTTACGAACGTTTCAGTCTTGAAAACTTTCCCAATTGCTACAAGGAGTACGCCGATCTGCTGGATTGGTACGAGTACTGGCACACCATTCTGGACACCAGCGATGCGCCCTGCTGGAAGTGGTTCGTGGGCGGGAAGATCAACGCCAGCTACAACTGCATCGATCGGCATCTGGCCAAGAACAAGAACAAGACCGCCATTCACTTCGTACCCGAGCCCCTGGAGGAGAAATACGAGCACGTCACCTACCAGGAGCTGTTTGTCCGGGTGAATGAATTTTCGGCGGTCTTAAGGGATTTTTGCGGGTTGAAAGCGGGCGACCGGGTCACCCTGCACATGCCCATGGTGCCGGAGCTGGCGATCACCATGTTGGCCTGCGCCCGTTTGGGGATCATCCATTCCCAGGTGTTCGGCGGGTTCAGCGGCACGGCCTGTGCCGACCGCATCGTGGATTCGGGCAGCCATGTGCTCATCACCATGGATGGCTATTACCGTTCGGGCACCTTGATCAACCACAAGCAGGCTGCGGACATCGCCGTCGAGCATGCCGCCAAGGCAGGGCAGAAGGTGGACAAGGTGATGGTCTGGCAGCGCTATCCGGGAAAGAGCTCCACCAGCACCCCCATGGTCAATGGGCGCGACTTTTTCGTCAACGACGTGTTGAAAAAGTACTACGGCGCCCGGGTGGAACCGGTGAAGATGCCGGCCGAGGCACCGCTGTTTTTGATGTACACCAGCGGCACCACCGGCAAGCCCAAGGGCTGCCAGCACAGCACCGGCGGGTATCTGGCCTATGTCACGGCCACCTCCAAGTACGTCCAGGACATTCATCCCGAGGATGTTTACTGGTGCATGGCCGACATCGGCTGGATCACCGGGCACTCCTATATCGTGTATGGGCCCTTGGCCCTGGGGGCTTCGACGGTCATCTTCGAAGGCGTTCCCACCTATCCCGATGCGGGGCGGCCGTGGCGCGTCGCCCAGGACCTGGATGTGAACATTTTCCATACGGCGCCCACCGCGATCCGGGCCCTGCGCAAGATCGGGCCCGATGAGCCGGCCAAATACAATTATCATTTCAAGCACATGACCACTGTCGGCGAGCCCATCGAGCCGGAAGTGTGGAAATGGTACCACAAGGAGGTCGGCAAAGGGGAAGCCATCATCGTCGACACGTGGTGGCAGACCGAGACGGGCGGCTTTTTGTGCAGCACCCTGCCGGCCATCAAGCCCATGAAGCCGGGCAGTGCCGGTCCGGGCATGCCGGGCATCCACCCCATCATCTATGACGATGAGGGCAACCAGGTGCCCACCGGATCGGGCAAGGCCGGCAACATCTGCATCCAGAATCCCTGGCCGGGCGCTTTCCAGACCATCTGGGGCGATCGGGACCGTTTCGTCGCCAACTACTATGCCCGCTACTGCAAGAACCCCAAGAGCAAGGATTGGCGTGATTGGCCCTACCTGACCGGCGATGCCGCCGTGGAGGCCAAGGACGGCTACTATCGCATCCTGGGCCGTATCGATGACGTCATCAACGTTTCCGGCCATCGTCTCGGGACCAAGGAGATCGAGTCGGCGGCGCTGGTGGTGCCCGAGGTGGCCGAAGCGGCCGTGGTGCCGGTGGCCCACGAAATCAAGGGGCGCGAACCCGACCTGTACGTGGCGCTCAAGCCCGGGTTCCAGTCCTCGCCGGAACTGGCCAAGAAGATTTCGGATGCCATCTGCGATGAGATCGGCAAGATCGCCAAGCCGCGCAAGGTATGGATCGTCAAGGATATGCCCAAGACCCGCTCGGGCAAGATCATGCGGCGGGTGTTGGCTTCCATCTCCAACAAGAGGGATGTCGGGGACGTGACCACTCTGGCCAACCCCGACATCGTGGAAGATATCCGTCAGATGGTACAGAAATAGAAACAGAGAAGAGTTGCGGGCCGGATCATCCATCACACTAACGGCCCGCGGCCTACGGTCGCGGGCCCGCTTCTCCGGGAGGAAAAAGGAGGAAACTTATGAGTGCTGTGACCTGGGTGTACATTTGTTTGGGGCTCTACATTGTCTATGCATTTTATGAAGGCATGAAAGGCTATTTCAAGGAGAAGACGGCTGCCGGCTATGCCATCGGCGGCCGGTCCGTGCCGTTCATCGCATTCTTGATGGCCGCCACGGCCGCATCGTTCAGCGGCTGGACCTTCATCGGCCATCCCGGCTTGATCTGGCGGGATGGATTGGCCTATGCGTTCGCTTCGTTTTATGTACTCACCATTCCCATCACCGGTACCTTCTTCGCCAAGCGCACCTGGCTGCTGGGCAAGCGCTACGGGTTCGTCACGCCGGGCGACATGTATGCCTATTACTTCAACAGCGAGCCGCTGCGTTTTCTGGTGGTGCTCACCGCGGTGCTCTACTCGATCTTCTACTCGGCGGTGCAGATGATGGCGGCCGGTGCTCTGTTCAACGTCATCACCGGCGTCGACTTCACCTGGGGCGCCATCTTCCTGGCCTTCATCGTGTGGTTCTACGTGGTCACCGGCGGTATGAAGGCCGG